>NZ_CP027707.1:0-4800000 GCF_003850345.1 Pseudomonas chlororaphis subsp. piscium | reverse complement strand
GGCCAGATGCCTGGCTGACACCCGCTTACCGACTTGCACAGGACGCGTAGGCCGGTTTCAGGGCCAGGGATGGCTGTTGCCTTAAATAAATGCCCCAGACACAAGAGGAACTGCATATGAACACCCTCAACGCGGCCAACTTCAATGGCCTGAAACCGACCATCGACCCCAACGATGCGGCAATGTTGCTGATCGACCACCAGAGCGGGCTGTTCCAGATCGTCAAGGACATGGACGTGCCGCAACTACGGGCCAATGCCATCGCCCTGGCGAAAGCCGCGACCCTGTTGCAGATGCCGGTGATCACCACGGCCTCGGTTCCCCAGGGGCCCAACGGCCCGCTGATCCCGGAAATCCACCAGGAGGCGCCCCATGCCCGGTACGTGGCGCGCAAAGGTGAAATCAACGCCTGGGACAACCCCGAGTTCCGGGCGGCGGTCGAGGCCACCGGCAAGAAAACCCTGGTAATCGCCGGCACCCTGACCAGCGTTTGCCTGGCATTCCCGTCGATCGCCGCGGTGCATGAAGGCTACAAGGTGTTCGCGGTGGTCGATGCCTCGGGCAACCATTCGCGGCTGGCCACTGATCTGACAATCGCCCGCCTGGCCCAGGCCGGGGTGGTCCCGATCGACATCATGGCTACGCTTTCTGAACTGCAGGGTTCGTGGAACCGCCCGGACGCCGAGCAGTGGGCCGCGGTCTACGCCCAGGCCATGCCGCACTATCAGTTGCTGATCGAGAGCTACCTCAAGGCCCAGCAAGTGGCGAATGAACACGAAGTGCTGGATTCCCAGCGCTGAACCAACACCCCCCACGCCGATTTCCATTCGGTATCGACAAGAAGCGAGGACTACCCCATGACTGCTGCCTACAAGCGTCTCGACAAAGACAACGCCGCCGTGCTGCTGGTGGATCACCAGGCCGGCCTGCTGTCCCTGGTGCGCGACATCGACCCGGACAAGTTCAAGAACAACGTGCTGGCCCTGGCCGACCTGGCCAAGTACTTCAAGCTGCCGACCATCCTCACCACCAGCTTCGAAACCGGCCCCAACGGCCCGCTGGTGCCTGAGCTCAAGGCATTGTTCCCGGACGCGCCGTACATTGCCCGGCCAGGGCAGATCAACGCTTGGGACAACGAGGACTTCGTCAAGGCGATCAAGGCCACCGGCAAGAAGCAACTGATCATCGCCGGCGTGGTGACCGAGGTTTGCGTGGCGTTCCCGGCGCTGTCGGCCCTGGAAGAAGGTTTCGAGGTGTTCGTGGTCACCGACGCCTCCGGCACCTTCAATGAGCTGACCCGCGATTCGGCCTGGAACCGCATGTCCACCGCCGGCGCCCAGCTGATGACCTGGTTCGGCCTGGCCTGCGAGCTGCACCGCGATTGGCGCAACGACATCGAGGGCCTGGGCACCTTGTTCTCCAACCACATCCCGGACTACCGCAACCTGATCACCAGCTACACCACCCTGACCTCCGGCAAATGATCGCCTGTAGCCGCTGCCGAAGGCTGCGATCGCTGGCGTAGCCAGCGCGATCCAGGGCATGCGATCCACGACGGCTACGCTGCCGAACGCAGGCGATGCCAGCGGCTACAGAGTGAACGACGTCGTTGCACACAGGGGCCTCCCATGAGGCCCCTGTTTTTGTTTTTCCGGCTATACCTGCAAGGTCGCTTGTGTGAGATTGTCGCGCCTCTGACCGTGCTGGAGTTGCTTGATGTCGATTCTGTTCGCCGACCACCCGTTGTTCGCCGCATTGGTGCTGCTCCTGCTGGACATGCTGCTGTGGCGCTTGATCGGCGCGCGGGGCGGTTACTGGAAGCTGCTGGTGCGGGTGCTGATCTTCACCCTGTACAGCGTGCTGCTGTTCAACCAGGGGCTGAACCCGATGCAGGCGGCGCCCTGGCCGGAGGACGTGCCGCTGCACCTGGCCGCCACCGGGTTGCAGATCGGTTGGTGGCTGTTCGGCGCGCGGACCCTGACGGTGTTGCTCGGCACCCTGATGATGCAACGGGTCGGGCATACCGGGCGGCTGTTGCAGGACCTGATGGGGGCGGTGATTTTCCTGATCGCCATCATCGCCGCCATGGCCTATGTGCTGGAGCTGCCGGTCAAGGGCGTGCTGGCCACCTCCGGCGCGGTGGCGATCATTGTCGGCCTGGCGTTGCAAAGCACCCTCAGCGACGTGTTCTCCGGCATCGTGCTGAACACCACCAAGCCCTATCAGCTCGATGACTGGATCTCCATCGACGGTACCGAAGGCCGGGTCACCGACATCGACTGGCGCGCCACCCGCTTGCAGACCTCCCAGGGCAGCATGGCGGTGATCCCCAACTCCCTGGCGGCCAAGGCCAAGATCATCAACTTCAGCCGTCCCGCCGATATGCACGGGCTGTCCATCAGCCTCCAGGTCAGCCCCCACGCGCGGCCGCAAACGGTGATCGAGGCGCTGGAACGGGCCATGCTCGGTTGCCGTTTCCTGCTTCCCAAGCCGGCCCCCAGCGTGGCCCTGAAAAGCTCGGGCAACGCCGGGGTGGAATACGAAATCAGCGGCTTCGTGGCCTCCATGGGGCAGAAGCGCGAGGTACGCAACCAGTTGTTCGACCTGGCCTTCCGTCACTTGCAGGCGTCTGGCGTCAGCCTGCTGTCCAGCGGTGAAAGCAGTGTGCCGGGCAACTTGTCGCGACCGCGGGCGCTGCTGGACAGCTCGAGCATTTTCTCCACCCTGCGCCAGGAAGAGAAGGAAACCTTCAGCCAGAACATGACCCTGCAGACCTTCCGCGCCGGCGAGACCATCCTGCCGGCGGGCGAGGTCAGCGATCACCTGCTGATTATCGAATCGGGCGTGGTTTCCGTCAGCCTGATCCGCGATGGCAAGCCCTTCGAGGCCGGGCGCATGGGGCCGGGCGAAGTGATAGGCGAGGCGGGGGTTGCCGATCAGGCAACCGCGGCGGACTTCTCGGCCAAGACCTTCTGCACCCTGTACCGCATCGAAAACGAATACCTCAAGCCGTGCCTGGACGCGCGGCGCGATATCCACGAGGCGATGAAAAACCTCCTGGATTTCCGCCAGCACATCGCCCAGACCCTGACCCAGGAAACCCCGCGACCGGTGGTGAAGAGAGGCTTCATGCAGTGGCTGCGCAACCGCGCCTGACCGTCAGGCTGGGCAATGTGATTAATGTCTTCTGTAGGAGCGAAGCTTGCTCGCGATAGAGTCCGTTCAGGCACTGCGATGGATGGCCGCTACGCGGATCGCGCGCAAGCTGCGCTCCTACAAAAGAGAGGGGGCATTGGTCACCTGGTCTTAGCCGGAATTGGTTATTGGTATGGACTGCGCCCGGGCTTAACGTAGCGCCACATTCACTTGATCTGGAGCCATCCCATGCAACCGCGTATCGATTTCTACACCGCTTCGCCAGACGCCCTCAAAGCCATGATCGCCCTGGAAACCGCGGTCTCGAAACTGCCCCTGGAAAAGTCCCTGATCGAGTTGGTGAAGCTGCGCGCCTCGCAGATCAACGGCTGCGCCTTCTGCGTCGACATGCACACCGCCGACGCGCGCAAGAGCGGGGAAACCGAGCGCCGCCTGTACGCGGTCTCGGTCTGGCGCGAAACGCCGTTCTTCACCGACCGCGAGCGGGCCGCCCTGGCCTGGACCGAGTCCCTGACCCGGTTGAGCGAAACCCACGCGCCGGATGCCGACTACGAGCTGCTGAGCAGCCAGTTCAGCCCCAGCGAGCAGGTCGACCTGAGCCTGGCCATCGCCACCATCAATAGCTGGAACCGCCTGGCGGTGGGCTTCCGCAAAATGCCCCAGGCCTGATTCCGAGGCTCAATGGCCGTCGGCTGACGGCGCCGGCGGCGGGGTGACCTTGCGCATCAGGGGCACCATGGCCGTGGCGATGATGAAACACAGCATGATCATCAGGAACGCGTCGCCGTAGGTTTGCGTCTGCGCTTCGCGGTAGGTCAGTTGCCAGAGTTGGCGCAGGCTGGCGCTGACACCTTCGTCGCCGCTCTGGCCCAGCGCCGCGAAGTTGCCGCCGACCCGGGCCAGCCATTGGTTGAGCGCCTCGTTGCTGCTGTTGAGGTGTTCGGCCAGGCGGGTGAAGTGCAGGTTGGTGCGGTCATTGAGAATGGTCGCGCAGGCGGCGATACCGATGGCGCCGCCGAGGTTGCGCATCAGGTTGAACAGCCCCGAAGCATGCTTGAGCCGCGCCGGCGCGAGCCCACCCAGGGTCAGGGTCACCGCCGGCGGCACCGCCAGTTGCTGGGCGATGCCGCGCAAGGCTTGCGGCAGCAGCAATTCCCTGGCCCCCCAGTCATGGGTGATGGGGCTGAAATCCCACATCGACAAGGCGAACAGCCCCAGGCCCGCCATCATGATCCAGCGCAGGTCGACGCGGTTGGCGAGGAACGCATACAGCGGGATCGCCAGCACCTGGAACACCCCGGTGGAAAACACCGCCATGCCGATATCCAGCGCGCTGTAGCCACGCACCCGGCCGAGAAACAGCGGCGTCAGGTAGATGGTGGCGAACAGGCCGATGCCGGTGACGAAGGAAAAGAAACAGCCGAGGGCAAAGTTGCGATCCTTCAGGGCGCGCAGGTCGACGATCGGGTTGGCCACCTGCAGGGTGCGGCCAATAAAGGCCAGCCCGGCCAATCCGGAAACCCAGGCGGTGGTGAGGATGGTGCTGTCGCTGAACCAGTTCCAGCGCGGGCCTTCTTCCAGGGTGTATTCCAGGCAGCCGAGAAACAGTGCGAGCAACAGCATGCTCAGGTAGTCAGCGCCCTTGAGCAGCGCCAGTTCCGGCTGGTCGATCCGGACCAGCATGGGCACCGCCACGGCGACGAAAATCCCCGGCAGCAGGTTGATGTAGAACAGCCAGTGCCAGCTCGACACCTCGGTGATCCAGCCGCCGATCACCGGGCCCAGGGTCGGCGCCAGGGACGCCACCGCGCCGATGGTCGCCGCGGCGATCACCCGCTGCTTGCCGGTGAAGAAAAAGAACGCGGTGGTGAACACCAGGGGGATCATCGAGCCGCCGAGAAACCCCTGCAGGGCGCGGAACACGATCATGCTCTGGATGTTCCAGGCCACGCCGCACAGCAGGCTGGCCAGGGTGAAACCGACCGCCGAGGCGCAGAACAGCCAGCGCGTGGAGAACACCCGCGACAGCCAGCCCGACAGCGGGATGACGATGATTTCGGCGATCAGGTAGCTGGTCTGCACCCAGGCGGTTTCATCGGTGCCGGCCGACAGCCCGCCGCCGATGTCGCGCAACGAGGCCGAGACGATCTGGATATCCAGCAGGGCGATGAACATGCCCATGCACATGGTGGCGAAGGCGAAGACCTTGGTGGCCGTGGCCATGCTGGCCGGGTTCAGTGGCAGGGCCGGGGCGGCGAGGGCGCGGCTCATGGCGCGCTGGCCACGGCAGGTTCAGGCGTCTCGGGCTCGTTTTGGGTATTGACCGCGGCCGTCACCGACAGGCCGGGGCGCAGTTGGCCGAGCAGCGCGTCCTGCGGGTCGAGGATCACCCGCACCGGTACCCGCTGGACGATCTTGGTGAAGTTGCCGGTGGCGTTTTCCGGCGGCAGCACGCTGAACTGCGCGCCGGTGGCCGGCGCCAGGCTGTCGAGGTGGCCGTGGAATTCCCGGCCGGGCAGCACGTCGGCGCGGATCACCACGCGCTGGCCCGGGCTCATGTGTTGCAACTGGTCTTCCTTGAAGTTGGCGTCCACCCACAGGCCGCTGGCCGGTACCAGCGACAGCAGTTGCGCGCCGGCCTGGGTGTAGGCGCCATTGCGCGCCCGGCGGTTGCCGATCACCCCGTCCATGGGCGCGCGGATTTCCGTGTAGCCCAGGTTCAGTTGCGCCAGGTCGCGTTCGGCGCGGGCCTGGAGCAAGGCTGCCTTGGCTTGCAGCTTCTGGGTGGCGATCACTTGCAGCTGGCGCTGGGTCGCCAGCAGTTCGGCCTGGGCCCGGGTGTTGAGGGCCTGGGCGGTCTTGAAGCCGGCCTCGGCGCGTTGCGCGCTTTCCACCGACACCGCCGAGCTACCGACGAGACGTTTGTAGCGGGCATTGTCGTCGCGCGAGCGGGTCATTTCTGCGGCGGTGGCGTCGATCCCGGCGCGGGCCTGGCTGATCACCGCGTGCTGCAATTGTTCGGTGGCATCCAGGTTGGCCAGCAGCGCTTCCTCGGCGGCCACCGCGCCTTCGGCCTTGGCCAGGCTGGCGCGGTAATCCCGTGAGTCGAGGCGGATCAGCAGGTCGCCGGTCTTGACCCGCTGGTTGTCGCTGACCAGCACCTGCTCGATGTAGCCGGCCACCTTGGGCCCGATCACCGTCACGTCGCCGCCTATATAGGCGTCGTCGGTCTGCTCGATAAAACGCCCGCTGGTCCACCAGTGCAGGCCATAGAACAGCAGTGCCGCCAGGGCCACCAACGCCAGGGTGACAAGTAGCAGGCGCTTGAGCAAAGGCGGCCTGGCCGGGGTCGGGATGGCGGTGACAGTGGCCGGGTCGATGGCGGGCAGGCTGGTCATGGCAGGTACCTGGAATGGAAATATTACGAATGAAATATGATGTTTGTAATATTTTATTGCAACTCAATTTTCGTACCGATCGTCAGGTGCGACCCGGGGGGGATGGGCGGATGACGCGGGCGTTTGGCGAGGAGGAATCAGGGCCCAAGCGGAAGCAGTTGGCGCAAGCCGTGGCGAAGACTATTGTTGGCAATCTGAATAACTGCCCGAGGAGAGCGATGCCATGAACACCAGTGATTTGCTTGAACAGTTGCTGCGCGCCGGCCAGGCCTCGATGACGCAGCAGGGTGGCGGGGCTTCGGCGCCGCAGGATGGCCTGGGAGGCCTGGGTGGCTTGCTCGGTGGTCTGTTGGGCGGTAACAGCGGTGGCGGAGCCCCGGGTGGCCTGGGTGCTGGCGGGCTGGGAGGCCTGTTGGGCGGCCTGCTGGGCGGTTCCGGGTTGGGCGGCGCGACGTCCGGCGGAAGCCCTCAGGGCCGTTCCGGCGGTGGCATGAACTACGCGGCGCTGGCCTCCCTGGGGATGATGGCGTTCCAGGCTTACCAAGCCTGGCAACAACAGCAGCAATCGGCGGCGCCGCAACAGGCGTTGCGCACCGTCGACCAACTGGCCGGGCCGGAAGTCGAGGAACACAGCCATGCGATCCTCCGTGCCCTGATCGCCGCGGCCAAGGCCGATGGCCGCATCGACGAGCAGGAAAAACAATTGATCAGCGCCGAGATCGGCCGGCACACCGACGATCCGCAATTGCAGCAATGGCTCGACGACGAAGTCGCACGTCCCCTGGACGCCGCCGACGTGGCCCAATCGGCCGCGGGCGAACCGGGCATGGCGGCGGAAATGTACCTGGCCAGCGTGATGCTGGTGGACGATCAGCAGGACGCCGAGCGCAGCTACCTGGACGAGCTGGCGGCGGCGCTGCGGATCGATCCCGAGCTGCAAGTGCACCTGGAACAGCAGGCCAAGGGCGGGGTGGCCTGATCAACAACGCGGACCGGCCCCGGGTGGGGCCGGCCCATGGCCCATGACGGGAGTGCGGCAACAGGGATATTCATCTTTCAAGGAGCGATACGCCATGAGTTCACTCAACCGAGAGCTGCCGGACATCTTCAGGCAATCGGCATTTTTCAGGGCGCAGGACGTCTATCACCCGTACATGGACTGGCAGACGCTGGTCCATGATTTCTACCCCGACTCGCTGCTGGAACTGACCCAGTCTCAATCCAGTATCACCGCGTCCTTTTACGGCCAGATGCTCAAGCAGGCCGGCGAGCTGTTTGGCCTGGAGCGCATGCAGGAACTGTCCAGCCGGACCTTCTACCAGCACGGCAAAAGCCTGGCGCAGCGCCACATGGCGAGGAAACCCGAGCTGGAGCGCAATGCCCGGGGCATCACCACGCTGGTGCTCGCGGCGATCTTTACCTCCAACCCGGAATACCGTTTCGAGATCCTGCAATTCGACGCCGGGCATGCGCGCATCCGCATGACCGGCGTCGACCGCTACCACCGCATCACCCACGCCCTGGGAATCGACCAGCACCTGCAATGGCCGGTGAACGGCGACTTCTTCACTGGATTGCGCGACGAGTTGGGGCTGGCCGAGCTGTACGCCATCAGCCAGCAGCTCAAGTACCTGGATGAAAGCAGTCGCTGCGATTACGAGATCGATATCCGCGCGATCTGAGGGGGGGGGCGAAGTACCCGGCCACCCGCAGCGCTTAGGCGGTGTGGGTGGCGCCATCGATGGCCGGGGTGGATTGTCGCAGCGCGGATTTATTTGCCATCTCCGGGCGCCGGCGAGGTGATAATGCCCGACCTGTCCGCCACGCAAGCATCGTTGCCATGTTCGAGATCCAGCCGCAGAACCCCGAGAGCTTTCGCCAGCAAACCCGCCGCAGCACGCTGTTTATCGCCTTGATCTTCCTGTCCCTGGCCATGCTGCTGTCCAGCGCCGCGGTGCTGCTGTTCGGCACGCCTGGCGGCGATAACTTCCGCCTGAATGTCGCCGGCGTGCTGGCCGGGTTGGTGCTGAGCATCGTGCTGATGCGCGTGCGCTTCTGGTCGCAGCCGTGGATGGCCGCGGCGGTCTACGGCTGGCAGCTCAAGCGCAGCCTGATGAGCGTGACCAACGTCATGCACCACGTCACCGCCGGCGTTGAGGCTCAAGACCCGACGGCGATGAAACTGCTGCGCTTCTACCACCTGGGCCTGACCCAGATGCACCAGCTGGATGCCAACTCCAGCGCGCTGAGCCAGGTGGTGCACGAGATCGACCGGCACAAGGAGCGGATGGAAGCCCTGGGCATGGACACCGAGCAGAAGCGTTTGAATCCGGACTGGATCGAAGCGGTGAAGCGGATTCCGCCAGCAAAATGACCTGAAAAGGGACGGCTTCGAAGGTTTTTTCCGGCCGCTTAGGAGTCAGTTTAGACATGTGATTGGTGCATGAAATTAGAAGGTTTCATGCGCTGGGTACATGGAAAAAAGACAAAGAGTTATAACGTTAGATTTTATTTATATAAATGGACATAAGCATTAGCCGCTATGCTGCCGCCAGTTTTTTACCTGGCCGCGGTTGATGCGTAGGGCTTATTGATGGATGTGGGTAATTTTGGTTTTGTAATCGCGGGCCTGCTGGTGGGTTTCATTGTGGGGATGACGGGGGTGGGAGGCGGCTCGCTGATGACCCCGATCCTGTTGTGGTTTGGTATCAACCCGGCGACCGCTGTCGGGACCGACCTGCTGTACGCCGCCATCACCAAATCCGGTGGTGTGCTGGTCCATCAGAAAAATCGCAACATCGACTGGAAGATCACCGGCTGGCTGACCCTGGGCAGCGTGCCCGCGGTACTGGCCACCCTGTGGTTCCTCAAGAGCCTGGACACCGACCCGCAAGCGCTGAACAGCGTGATCAAACAGGCTTTGGGCTTTGTGCTGCTGCTCACCGCGCTGGCGATCCTGTTCAAGAAAAAGCTCCTGGCTTTTGCCCAGAAGCATGCCGGCGATCACTACCACCTGAAGGATTCCAGCCTCAACGGCCTGACGGTGGTGACTGGCGTGGTCCTCGGCACCATGGTCGCCCTGACCTCCATCGGCGCTGGCGCCCTGGGCACCGTGGCGCTGTTCATCTTGTACCCGTTCCTGGCCACCAAGCGCCTGGTCGGCACTGAAATCGCCCACGCCGTACCCCTGACCCTGGTCGCCGGCCTGGGGCACGCGAGCATGGGCAACATGGACTGGCAACTGCTGGGCTTTTTGCTGATGGGCTCGCTGCCGGGGATCTGGCTCGGCAGCCACATGACCGGCCGCGTCTCGGACGAACTGCTGCGGCCGTTCCTGGCGGTCATGCTGTTTTCCATCGGCTACAAGCTGGCGTTCTGAACCCGCGCTGGCGGGTCGAACCAAGAGCCTCCTGCGGGAGGCTTTTGTGTTTTTTGGGGGTGTGCCTCACTGATTTGACTGGCTCTTTCAGGATCGCCTGATTCAGCAGTCGGTTATGCGTCGTTACGTTCGAGGCCCATTCCTCAACAAGAACGTACGCCATGGTCTTTGTCATCAGGGAAGGCGACCCCACTACAACCGGCGGCAAGGTCATTGCCGGATCAGCCACCACCTTCGTCGTGGATCAACGGGTCGCCCGCATTGCCGATCCGGTGTGGTGCCCGGTGTGCCAGACGGTGGGCTATATCGCCGAAGGTCACCACACCTTGCTGGATAACCAGCAAGCCACGGCGGTGGAAGGTGGCCTTGTGCAATGCGGCTGTCCGACCGGGGCCAATCGGCTGATTGCCACCCAGTGTTCGGTCATTTCCGGAGATCAGCCAACCATCCCGCTCGACAGCGATTACATCGGGCCTGCGGTGATCAATACCCAGCGATGGGCCGACGCTATTTATAAGGGGTATCCGCAGAATGAGTTTGCCGATGCGGTGCCGCGGGATCAGGTGCGCGGCCTGACCGTTGCTCACGGCGATATCGTTTCACCGCCGCTGTCCGTGCAGGACACGCAACACCTGGTAGAACCGGGTTTTCATATCGTGCAAACGCCGATGACCCGCGCCGCACTGGAGACGGTGCTGTTCGGCCAAGCCGATGAGGCTGTGCTGGAGAAGTTCCGCCGGCTCAATCCCCAGCTATCGAGTCCTGCCAAACCTGGTCAACTTGTTGTGCTCAGTCATCCCGACAACTATCAATGCACCCGTGAAGAAGCCTTGCTGATGGAAGCAGCGGAGAAGATCAGTGCTGCCTTGGCGTCCATGAGCGATGAAGAAGCGGCCTTTATGTTCAAGTACCGGGCGCAGGTTGAATCGATATTGTCCTATGGCTCGACGACGTTAAACGTCGGCACGGCGGCCGCGGGTAACCATATGGAGGGTTTAAAAAGAACGTTACTGGATATCGAAGCACTTCATCAGAAGTTCTTTCTGCGGGATGGGCATCTGCGCAGCGTCGAGTTCTTCAGTGAAAGAAAAAAGCTGTTTGCACAGCTGGACGCTAGCCTGCTGCCCATCACGAAAATGAGCATTGCCTTCCCCGATCACCCCAGCCTTAAAAGCGCCTTGGGGATTTCCAGTCGTAGTCTGGTGCATCGCTGGACCCAGGCGGGCGCAGTGGGGCAGATACCGGGGTACGCGACGCATATTGAAGGTGTTTCCAGGGCGTCCAAGACTCTAAAGTGGGGTGGTTGGATTGGGACTGCGCTTGGTGGTGGGGCCTCTTATGTGAAGGTGCAGGATGTTTGTTTGGCAGGGAACAAGGAGGCATGTGAGAGGGTGAAGTTCACGGAGACGGGGAGCTTCTTGGGTGGGGTAGGTGGCGGGGCGGTAGCAGGGGCGTTTTTAACATCGTCCATGGCTGGAAGTATCTGTGTCGCTATGGGTGTCCCTACAGGTGGTATTGGCAGCGTGGTCTGTGGTTTGGTAGTGGCCGGTGGTGGGAGCTATTTTGCCAGTGAAGGTGGAGGGGCAGCCGGAGAGTTTTTGGGAGAGCTGATTTATGAAGGAAGGAACGCATGGTAATCACTACCGCACATATCGTGCTTGGTGTTTTTATCGGGATAACTTTTCTCGGTATGTTCACCATGATCGGTGTCTATATCTACTGGGGATATACCCGCATGGACGAGATGCTCGGGTATGTCAAAAACTGCCAGATGATCACCGGCAACAGGTTCTATCTGCATATGGGAGCCTGGGGGCGGATGATGATGGTGGGGGTGGTAGCGGGTTATCTGGCATGTCCCGGCTTCTTCATCAGAAGGGGATTGTTGGATGCTGATGAGATAGACAACTTTCCTCAGCCTCTTAAAAGAAGACTGATTATTTCGCATTGGATCATGGGCGGGCTGCTGGTGAGCCTGGGCCTGGAGTACATAGCGATGACGATAATAAGAAGCTAGTCCGCACTATTCACGATGCAGCCTGGCTCGCTGGTCTGGAACCTGAGGGCAGGCGAGTGACCTGCCCCCAGACCACTCTCAGCGTTGGGCCAACCAGTAGTCATGCAGCGCCCGGGCTGCCTGTTCGACGCTGGCCACAGTCTGACGATGCTGAACCAGATCCAGGTCGGCCGGCAGTTCGAAGTTGTCCTGTTCGGCGCAGGTGATGATGGCTTGCAGCTGGGCGGCCTGGGTGGCGGGCAGTTCGGGCCAGTTGCTTACGGCCATGGCGCGGATGTAGCCGAAGCACCATTCTTCCGCCAGCGTCAGCGGCTGGTCCTGATGCTCGGTCTGTTCGAAGCGCGGCTGAAAGCTCGCCGAGTCGCTCGCCAGTGCGGTGGCGAGGGCGTTCAGGTGGCGCACGCTCAGCTCGATGAAGCGCTTGCACTCCTCGGGGTCCTGCCAGTCCGGGTTCTGCCCGCCCCAGATGGCCGGGAACCATTCGGCGATGTCCACCTGGGCCGGGCCGGACACCAGGGCGGTGCAAAAACCGTCGAGCTCGGCCAGGTTGAGCACGGAATGGTCGTCGCCGTACTTGAGCAGGGTGTCTTCGATGAATTCGAACTCGGTGGGGCTGAGCGGCTGGTTGTGCATGGACGGCTTCCTTGGAAAAACGTGCGCCCCAGGGGCTGCGCGGAAAAAAGACGCGGAGGATGGCGCGTTCCGCCAGTTTTATCCAGCGCCGATCATCGTCGCGGAGCGCGTTGTCATGGATAAGGCGCGCCCCCAGCCGGTCCAGCGACCGGGTCCGTTAATCGACCCGGTCGCTGTTTTTCTCAGGGTTGCGTAGCCGCGCCGACCTGCTTGTCCAGGGCATCGAGCAGGGCATGGGCGACCTTGACCCGTTCGGCGTTGGGGTAGTTCTTGTTCGCCAGCAGCACCAGGCCGATGTCCTTGCCGGGCACGAACAGCACATAGGCGCCGAAGCCGTTGGTGGAACCGGTCTTGTTCAGCAGGGTATTGGCCCGCGGTGCCTGGGGCGGGGTGAGCCAGCGGGTCGGGTGCGGTTCGAAGGCCATCTGCGACGAGTTGCCAGCCAGCAGGGCGTCCAGGCTGAGCGGGTAGGGGTAGAGCTCCCAGCCCAGGCCCTGGGTCATGCCTTCGACCTGGTAATAGCCGGTGTGGGTGATGGCGATTGCCTGCGGCCAGGGTTGCGGCAGCGACTCGGGCTTGAGGTTGGCCTGGACGAAACGCAGCAGGTCGGCGGCAGTGGTCTTCACCCCGTAGGCCTCGGCATCCAGGGCGCCGGGGCCGACCCGCACCGGCTTGCCATCCTTGCCGTAGCCCTCGGCGTAATTGCCCATCTGCGAGTTCGGCACCTGGATGTAGCTGTGCTGCAGGCCCAGTTGCGGGAACAGCTTCTGCTCCAGCAATTGCTCGAAGGGCTGGCCCAGGCTTTGCGCGGCCAGGTAGCCGAACAGGCCGATACTCGGGTTCGAGTACAGGCGCTGGGCGCCGGGGGCAAAGGCCGGTTTCCAGGCCTGGTAGTAGCCGAACATTTTGTCCTGGCTGTCCCACTGCTCCGGGAACTGCAACGGCAGGCCGCCGGCGCTGTAGGTTCCCAACTGCAACAGGCTGACATGCTCGAAAGCGCTGCCTTTCAATGCCGGCAGGTAGCGGCTGGCCGGGTCGTTCAGGGACAGTTTGCCGCTGGCCTGGGCATAGGCCCCCAGGGTCGCGGTGAAGAGCTTGCTCACCGAGCCGACCTCGAACAGCGTGTCCGCGTCTACGGCTTTCTGCCCCTCTTTGGAGGCCAGGCCGTAGTTAAAGTAATGGGGCTGCCCTTTGATGCTGATGGCCACCGCCATGCCGGCGATGTCCTGTTGTTGCATCAACGGGCGGATCGCCGCGTCGACCAGGGGCTTGAGGGCGCTGTCCGGCTGGCTGGCGGCCAGGCAGGTGCTGGCGCCGGACAGCAGCAGGGAAACGGCGAAAAATCCGGATAGGACTAGGTTTTTGTTGTGCATGATGGGCTGACATTCCATGATTTTGCAGGGTGATAGCCGCTACACTCCGAGCGGCTTTTACCAGCGCCTGTCCTTGCAGTCAGGGGGCAGGGCGCTGCGAGCCGGCTCAATGTAGGCGGTCGGCGAAGGATCGACAAACGACGATATTTCGCAGGAGCCATTAGAAAAACTAGGGAATGCTCATGATTCGACCCCATCTGCCGCTGAATGCCCTGCGGGCCTTCGAGGCCTCGGCGCGGCATTTGAGTTTTACCCGCGCGGCCATCGAGCTGTGCGTGACCCAGGCGGCGGTCAGTCATCAGGTGAAAAGCCTCGAGGCCCAGCTCAACGTCACCCTGTTCAAGCGCCTGCCCCGCGGGCTGATGCTGACCAGCGAGGGCGAAACCCTGCTGCCGGTGCTGTGCGAGTGTTTCGATCGCATCGCCGAAACCCTCGGCCGCTTCGAAGGCGGGCACTACCGTGAAATGCTCAGCGTCGGCGCGGTCGGTACCTTTGCCGTTGGCTGGTTGTTGCCGCGCCTGGAGGACTTCCAGGCGCGGCATCCGTTTATCGACCTGCGCCTGTCGACCCACAACAACCGGGTCGATGTCGCCGCCGAAGGCCTGGACTACGCCATCCGTTTCGGCAGTGGCGCCTGGCACGGCACCGATGCCATCCAGTTGCTGGAGGCGCCGCTGTCGGTGCTCTGCGTGCCGGAGCTGGCGCGGCAGCTGCACAGCCCCGTCGACCTGCTCGGCCAGACCCTGCTGCGCTCCTACCGTACCGACGAATGGCCGGAATGGTTCAGCGCCGCCGGCCTGCCGGCCAGCACCCTGCCGTCGCGCAGCATCGTCTTCGACTCGTCCCTGGGCATGATGGAAGCCGCGCAACAGGGCATAGGCGTGGCCCTGGCACCGCCGCTGATGTTCGCCCGGCAGCTGCACGCCGGCAGCATCGTCCAGCCGTTCGCGGTGGGCATTACCACCGGCAGTTACTGGCTGACCCGCTTGCAGTCACGGACACAGAGCCCGGCGATGCTGGCGTTCAAGGAATGGCTGTTGGGGACCGTAAAGGAAGGCTGAATGGCTTTAGTCAACATTAAGTTGAATATTCAACTTGTTGTTGATATTTTCGCCAGATTCTTTTTCTGCGAAACCGCCATGAAAACCCCCAGCAGCCCTTTTTCCCCCGAGTGTGCCGCCGAACGCCAGTTGGTGTTCAAGGTGCTGCACAGCACCCTGAATATGCTCGGCAGCGTGGTGGGCCGGCACACCGAAATCGTCCTGCATGACCTGACCCGGCCCGAGGCCTCTATCCTTGCCATCGCCAATGGCCATGTCACCGGTCGCCGGGTCGGCAGCCCGGTGCTGGCCGGGCCGCGCGAGGACCTGGGGTTTATCGCCGTACGCCGGGCGATGGAGGATAGCTCCGGCAGCGAACCGGTGCTGGTGGAGAACTACCCGACCACCGCGCCCGACGGTCGCCCGTTGCGCAGCTCGACGGTGGTGTATCGCGACAGCAGCGGCCAGCCCTTCGCCACCCTGTGCACCAACGCCGACCTCAGCGGTATCGCCGCCGCCCATGCCTGCCTGGGCGAGCTGCTGGGCCTGGGCACAGCCCCCGAACCGCGCCACGACGAGCCCCAGGACATGGAGCAGTTGATGGCGGAAATCATTCAGCAAGCCTGTCCCGGCGGCCGGGCATTGATGAAGAAGGCCCAGAAGCTCGAAGCCGTGCGCCAGATGCAGGACCGCGGGCTGTTCATCGTCAAGGGCGGCATTGAGAAGGCCGCCGCGGCCCTGGGTGTCACCCGCTACACCATCTACAACTACCTGGACCAGATCCGGGCCACAGACCAAGCCAGTCAACAGGAGTGAACCCGATGCAGCTCGACATCTTTCAGGTGGATGCTTTTTCTTCCACGCCTTTCGGCGGCAACCCGGCGGCGGTCTGCCCGCTGGACGCCTGGCTGCCCGATGCCACGCTGCAACGGATCGCCGAAGAGAACAACCTCTCGGAAACCGCCTACTTCGTGCGCAACGGCGAGCTGTTCGAGTTGCGCTGGTTCACCCCGACCGTGGAAGTCGACCTCTGTGGCCACGCCACCCTGGCGGCGGCCTGGGTGCTCTTCGAACAGCTGAACGAGCCCAGCGAACTGCTGCGCTTCAGCACCCGTAGCGGTGAGTTGCGCGTGCGCCGTGACGGCGAGCGCCTGTCCATGGACTTCCCGGCCAAGCAGCCGGCGGCCGTGGAGATTCCGCCGAGCCTGCTGCAAGCCCTCGGCCTGCCGCGCGCAGAAGCCCTGTACCGCACCGACGACTACCTGCTGGTGGTCGAGGACGAAGGGATCATCGCCGGCCTCAAGCCCGACTTCGTCGCCCTGGCCAACTTCGATGTGCGCGGCATCGCCGTCACCGCACCGGGCCAGCAGTTCGACTTCGTCTCCCGCTGGTTCGGCCCCAGCGTCGGCGTCAACGAAGACCCGGTCACCGGCTCGGCCCACACTTCCCTGGCACCCTACTGGGCCCAGCGCCTGGGCAAAACCCGGCTGAGCGCGGAGCAGGGTGGGGCGCGCAAGGGCCAGCTGTGGTGCGAGGTGCTGGATAACGGCCGGGTGCTGATCAGCGGCCAGGGCGCGCTATACCTGAAGGGCACGATCTTTATCTGATGGCCTGGCGTTTCCTTCGCCAGGATCATCAGTGAACGAAGATCGCCGGAACCGCTTCATGCACTTCCGGCGATCCTTATTGCGGGGCTCAGCCTTGCAGCGCGGTCATCAGCACCTGCACCAGTTGACCGCCCTGCGGCGTCGCCCAGCTTCCCGCCAGTTCGGCGATCAGTTGGTTGGTGCTGGTCAGGGTCACGCCGCCCTTGTCCATCCGGCGCAGGGCAATGTCATCGGCCATGGCGCTGGGGGAGCCGCCAGCGTCGGCCACCACCTGCACTTCATAGCCATCGCGCACCAGGCTCAGGGCCGGATACACCGTGCAGACGTCATTGGTGACCCCGGCGATGATCAGTTTCTTGCGGCCGGTGGCCTGGACCGCTTTGGCGAAGTTGTCATCGTCCATGGCGTTGACGATCCCCAGGCGCTTGATGCGGGCCGCGAATTCCCTAGGCAGGATCTGCTCCAGTTCACTCAGCAGCGGACCCTGGGCGTATTCCTCCATGCTCGAGGTCAGGACCACCGGCAGTTGCAGGATACTGGCGGCCTTGGCGAGCATCAGCGCGTTGCGTTTCATCTCTTCGAAGGGAATGGATTTCACCCAGCCCATGGTCCCCACCTGATGATCGATCAACAGCAGGGCGGCATTCTCGGCACTGAATCTTTCGTAGGACATGATGGTGCTCCTGGTATGTGAGGTTGGGGCGCTCGCGCCCGGGGGTTAGAGGCGCTCACTCCCCGGGGGTGGAGGCGTTGCGCCCCGATTGATGGTCAGGGCGATCAGCGCGCTTGCAGCGTGCCGAACGCCCCGCGCTGGTAGGCCTCGACGGCCGCGGCCAGCGCCTCTTGCGAGGCCAGGGCCAGCGGCCCCTGCCAATACACCGGTTGCCCCAGGGGGCGACCGGAAAACAGCACCGCCTTGGCCGGCCCCTGGTCCGCCCGCAGGCTGAGCTGGCGTTCCTCGGGCTGCGGCGGGCTCACCGGCAGCCGGGCTTGCATCAGGTCGAAGGGCTGGCCATCGACCGACAGCTCGCCGTCGATCGGCATCACGAAGGCGCCATGGCCCGCCGCGATCGGCACCCTCACCTGCGCCCCCGGCTCCAGGGAGATGTCCAGCAAGCTGACCTCGGTGGGCAGCGACAGTGGTGAGCGGACATCCCTGAAGCCGCCCAGCGGCACCCGGACTTTCACCCCTGGCAGCTGCACCACCGGCACGTCCTGGGCTTCGAGGCTGAAGACGAAGGGTGCCGCGCCCTGCAAGGGCTGCGGAAGGTTGATGAACACCTGCAGCATGTGCACGGTCTTGCCCGTCTCGGCGGGCACTTCCTCATGCACCACGCCTGTGCCCGCCGCGGTCCAGTGCAGGCCACCGGGCTGGATCAGGTTGCGGTTGCCCAGGGAGTCGCGGTTGTCGATCCCGGTCTCGGAGTCGAGAAACAGGTAGGACACCGCGGAAAAACCGGCATGGGGATGCGGCGGGAAGGTCGGCCCGCTGGTCCAGGCATGGTCGACCACGAGGAAGGGGTCGATGGCCGTGATGGGCTGGCCACCGCGCAGGGTGAAGGCCCGGAAGTGGCTGCCGTGGTTCATCCGCTGCAGGTGTGCGATGTGGGTCATGGCGGTGTCCTCAGGCACCCAGGCTCGGGTAGTCGATATAGCCTTGCGCGCCCGGGCTGTAGAAGGTCTCCTTGTGCGGCGCATTCAACTCGGCGCCCAGGCGGAAACGCTCGGGCAGGTCCGGGTTGGCGAGGAAGGCCGCGCCAAATACCACGGCATCGGCCCGGCCATCGGCGAGCAGCGCTTCGGCGGCTTGCTGGTCGAGCCCGCCACCGATCAGGTAGCGGCCGTCGAACAGCGGGCGCAGCAGGGCGTGGTAGTCGAGGCTGGCGCCGAACAGGGCCACGTGCAGGTAGGCCAGGTCGAGCCCGCGCAACTGCTCCACCAGGTAGCGGTAGGTCTGCTGCGGGTTGGCGTCGGTGATGTCGTTGAAGTTCATTTCCGGCGAGATCTTCAGGCCGACCCGGTCACCGCCGATTTCCGCGGTGAGCGCCGCCAGTACCTCAAGGACAAAACGCGCGCGGTTCTCCACCGAGCCGCCGTAGGCATCGTTGCGCTGGTTGCTGCCGGACGAGAGGAACTGTTCCGGCAGATAACCCGAGGCGGCATGCAGCTCGACCCCGTCGAAACCGGCCTCGATGGCCAGGTGCGCGGCCTGCCGGTAGCCCGCGACCACCATGGCGATTTCTTCCACGCTCAGGGCATGGGGGGTGACGAAATCCTGCAGGCCGGTCGCGGTCCAGGTCTGGCCTGCCGGTTTGATCGCCGAGGGGGCCAGGGGCAGGACGCCCTCAGGCAGCAGCGAAGGGTGAGAGATGCGGCCGCAGTGCATCAGTTGCATGAAGATCTTCCCGCCGCGGGCGTGCACCGCCGCGGTGACCTGCTTCCACGCGGCCACCTGCGCCGCGGTTTCGATCCCCGGGGTACGCACATAGCCCTGGCCCAGAGCGGCGGGGAACACACCCTCGGAAATGATCAGGCCGGCGCCGGCACGCTGGGCGTAATAGGTCACCGCCAACTCGCTGGGCACCCCGGCGTCATCGGCGCGGGAACGGGTCATCGGCGCCATGACCAGGCGGTTGGACAAATGCTGGCGACCTAGTTGGACGGGGGTAAAAAGCGAATTCATGGCAGTGCTCCTCAATTGGCGATGTGGTTATCATTAATCAATCCAGAGGCGGGATAAATCCGCCTAAATTGAAATGACTGATCCACTGATGGAGCAATCGGCGTGGAATTGCTGAACGATATGGCGCTGTTCGTCGAGGTGGTGAAGGCGCGCAGTTTCCGCCGCGCGGCGGAAGCGATGGAGATGCCGAACTCGACCTTGTCGCGGCGCATCAGCGGCCTGGAAAAGGCCATCGGCCTGCGGCTGCTGCACCGCACCACGCGCAAGATCGAACTGACCGAGGCGGGGCAGCTGTACTTCGATCGCTGCAAGCGCATCGTCGAGGAGGCCCGGCTCGCCCACGAGCAGTTGGGGGAAATGCTGGCGCGGCCCAGCGGCCTGTTGCGGGCATCGCTGCCGGTGGATTTCGCCACTATCTACTTGGCGCCGCTGATCGCCGAGTTCGCCGGCCGTTACCCGGGCATCAGCTTCGATTTCGACCTGACGCCGCGCCAGGTCGACCTGATCAGCGAGCCGGTCGACCTGGTCATTCGCATGGGCGAGCCGCCAAGCTCGAACCTGATTGCACGCAAGCTTGCCAGCCTGCCGCGTTATCTGTACGCCTCACCGGCTTATCTGGAACGTTTCGGCGAACCGGTTCATCCGAGGGACCTGGCGGGGCATGAATGCCTGCGCCTGCGCTCGCCCAAAGCCGACAACTGGACGCTGTCCCGCCCTGGCGAAACGCTGGAGGTCGAGGTGGGCGGGCGCTTCCAGCTCAACAGCGTGGGCCTGATCCGTCGCCTGGCGACGCTCGACCTGGGCATCGCCGTGCTGGCGCAAGGCATAGTCGCCGAGGAATTGGCCAATGGCAACTTGCGCAGGGTGATGCCGCAGTGGCAAGCCAGCCCCATCCCGGTCTACGCCCTCACCGAAACCCGCCTGCTGCCGGCGAAGACCCAGCGCTTTATCGAGTTTCTGCGGGAGCGGCTGGAGGACGGGTGATCGATTCGGCTCGTGCCTGGGGCCCTCAGGATCGATCACTGCCGGGTGGACGATACCTCTGTCAGATAGCCCATGTAGCCCTGGGAGAAGTCCAAGTAGGCCCGCACGATGGCCGACGGGTGACGATGGGACGGGTAGAGCAGATTGATTTGCTGCTCCGGCAAGGGATGGTCGGGTAGCAGCGCCAGCAGCCGGCCTTCGCGGATGGCGCGTGCCGCGAGGAAGGGCGGCAGCTCGGTCACCAGGTCACCGGCCAGCGCGCGGCTGCGCAGGTGTGCATAGTCGTTGGTGGCGAGCATGGCCCTGGGCCTGAAGGCCACCTCTCCCAACTGCCAGGTCCCAGGGCTGCCCTGGCTCCAGACGCCGCAGGGGTAAGCGTTCAGCGCCTCGACGCTGCTGGGCGAGCCCAGCCGTTCAAGCAACGCCGGGCTGGCTACCAGCAGGTGGCGATAGCTCAGCAGGCGGCGGGCGACCATGGTCTCGTGGGTAATCGCGCCGACCCGCAGCGCCACATCCACACCGTCTTCGATCAGGTCGATGCGCCGCTCCGTGGTATGCACACTGACCTCGACCTGCGGGTAGCGGCGCTGGAACGCCGACAGCACATCCCACCAGGGTTCGAACGAGGGCGGCAACGACAGCCGCAAGCGGCCCTTCAACAGCGCCTGATCGCTGATCACCGCCTGTTCGCCCTCGACCAATGCCTCGATGCCGCGGCTGGCGTGTTCGTACAGGCGCGCGCCCGAGTCGGTGAGCTTGGTGCCCCGTACCGAGCGTTCGAGCAGTTGTACCTTCAGCTGTTGTTCGAGTTCGCGAATACGCCGGCTCAAGGTCGGCAGGGGAATCTCCAGGCGCTCGGCGGCAGCGGAAAGGCTGCCGGTCTGCGCCACGCTGACAAACATCCGGATGGCGTTGAAGTCCATGATTGATCCTCTCATTAGTGAGAGGAAGCCTATCTGTTGTGTGGATTATCTTCCAGTTTCGATTGATGGATAGTGAAGCCACTTGCCCAGGCGGCAATGGCTTCAACCCACAACGTACTTGAGGAACTCCACCATGAAAGCTTATGTGATCGAACAGACCGGCGGCCCGGAAGTCCTGCAACTGCGGGATATCCCACCCCCCGCGCCGACAGCCGACGAAGTGCTGATTCGCGTCCGCGCCTTTGGCCTCAACCGCGCCGAAACCTATCTGCGCGCTGGCAAGATGGGCGCCATCAGTGCACCTCGGGTGCCGGGCATCGAGGCGGTAGGCGAAGTCATCCAGGACCCCTCGGGCCTGCTGCGCACTGGCCAGCGAGTGGTCACGGCCATGGGTGGCATGCAGTTCACCCGTAACGGCAGCTACGCCGAGCAGGTGACGGTGCTGCGCAACAATGTGATCGCGCTGGACGACACTTCGCTGTCCTGGGAACAGCTGGCCACGCTGCCCGAGGCGTACCTCACGGTATGGGGCGCGCTGGACAAGAGCCTGGGCATCCAGAAGGGCCAGACCTTGCTGGTACGGGGCGGCACTTCATCGGTGGGCCTGGCCGCCATCACCTATGCCAAGGCTCGCGGATTGAAGGTCATCGCGACCACCCGCAACCCTGAAAACAGCCAGCGCCTCTACCAGGCAGGGGCCGATGCAGTGGTGGTCGACAACGGCGACATTGCCCCGCGCATTCGCGAAATCGCGCCCGATGGGGTCGATGCCGCCCTGGAAATCGTGGGCGCGCCCACCCTGCGGGACACGCTCAAGACCCTGCGCCCCTTCGGCGCGGTGAGCGTGATCGGACTGCTCGGCGGTGCCCCCATCCTGGAGCAATTCCACCTGATGCAGGACCTGCCCGCGGGTGTGCGGCTGAACTTCTTCCCGAGCGGCTTGTTCGGGACGCCGGCCTTGCCCCTGCAGGACACGCCACTGCCCTGGCTGGCCAAGGAACTCGCCGCCAAGCGCATACCGTCGATCCATACCCGAACCTTCGCCTTTGACGAAGTCCGCGAGGCGCACCGCTTGATGGAAAGCGATCGTGCACTGGGCAAGCTCGTCGTGGTGCTTTGATCTCAAGGAGAACAGCATGCGTATCCCATTGATCACACTGATGCTCGGCAGCCTGTTGCTGCCCCTGGCGGCCCAGGCCGCCAAGCCGGGCGCCGAAGCGGGGGTGACCGCGGCGGTCACCCAGCAACTCAAGCGTTATGAAACGGCGCTGAACACCTCCGACCTCGACCAGGTCATGACCCTGTATGCCGGCGATGCGGTGTTCATGCCGCAGAACAGCCCGCCGGCCGTAGGCCGTGACGCGGTACGCGCGGCGTACCGGCAGGTCTTCGACCTGATCAGGCTGAATGTGCGTTTCACCGTCGATGAGATCCAACCGCTGTCACGGGATTGGGCGTTTGCTCGGACCCGTTCCAACGGAACGGTCAAGCTGCTGAAGGGCGATCAGCCTGCCAGCGCCGAAGGCAACCAGGAGGTTTTCCTGTTGCATCGAGAAAGCGATGGCCAATGGCGTTTTGCACGCTACATTTTCTCGACCACCCAGCCACGCAGGTAGATGAAGGAAGTAGAGGCGCTGTCCTGGAACGAGCTACGGATGGATCACGGTTTTCAGGCGCGCCTTCAACGGGGCGGGAGTGGAGCTTGTCATGCTCCGATCCCGCCCCTTTTTAGTTACCCGCCGATTATTTACCCGCCACCAATGCCGGAGTCCGCGGCGGAATCAAGCGTTTGCTGCCGGTGGACTCGTAGGCTGCCGCCAGGCGCAGCAGGTTCGAGTCGTCGTAGGCGCGGCCGGCGAAGGTCAGGCCGATGGGCATGCCGATGTCCGGCATGACGCCCATCGGTACGGTGACCGTGGGCACGCCCAGGTGGCGGATAGCGAGGTTGCCGTTGGCCACCCAGATGCCGTTGCTCCAGGCGATATCCGCCGACGCGGGGTCGACATCGGCATTGGCCGGGCCGACGTCGGCCACGGTCGGGAAGATCACCGCATCGAGTCCCAGCTTGTCCATCCAGTCCTCGAGGTCGAGCTTGCGGGTTTTCTCCAGGCCGCGCAGGCCGTCGGGCACGGTGCTGATCTGATCCCAGGGAGTGATGCCGCGCTCGGCCATCTTCACGTACTCGTCCATGCCAGCAGCCAGGTCGCCTTCGCGGTTGGGCAGGGTGCCCGGGTCGTGAGGGAAAATCAGCGGGCCGTCGACGTCCACCAGGCGATTGAGTTGCGGGTCGCCGTTGGCCCGCAGGAAGTCATCGAAGGCCCAGGCGGTCAGGTCCCATAACTCGTGGTGCAGGAACTCCTTGGACACCAGGCCGCGGTTGAACACCGTCGGCGCGCCGGGGCGGTCGCCCTCGCAATTGGACACCAGGGGGAAATCCACTTCGAGCACTTCGGCGCCCGCGGCTTCGAGCGCCTGGCGCGCCTGCTGCCAGAGGCCGATCACCGAAGGGCGGGTGTCGATGCGTTGCCCGGTCGGGCCACCGATCCCCGGCGCTTCGCTGGTGCCTGCCTCAGGGTCGGCGTTGATGTACATGCGCGGCACGCCGAAGCGCTTGCCGGCCAGGGCGCTGCCGGTGGCGGCCAGTTCCTGATAGGACGCCGGGCGCACCGAGGCCACGCTGGGAATCGGCACCCAGGGTTGCAGGCGCCACAGATCGCCACGGGTGTCCGGGTCTTCGGCGACCACCACGTCGAGCACTTCGAGCAGGTCGGCCATGGTCCGGGCATAGGGCACCACCACGTCCATGGTCGGGGTCAGCGGCCAGTTGCCGCGCACCGAGATCACCCCGCGCGAAGGGGTGTAGGCACACAAACCATTGTTCGAGGCCGGGCCGCGGCCGCTCGACCAGGTTTCTTCCGCCAGGCCGAAGGCGGCGAAGCTGGCGGCGGTGGCGCTACCCGCACCGTTCGACGAACCCGAGGCGAAGGGCGCGGTGAGGTAGTCGGCGTTGTACGGGCTTTCCGCGCGGCCATAGACCCCGCGCTGCATGCCGCCGTTGGCCATGGGCGGCATATTGGTCTTGCCCAGGCAGATCGCCCCGGCGGCGCGCAGCCGTTCGATGGTGAAGGCATCGCGATAGGCGATCAGGTTGGCGAAGGCGGGGCTGCCGGAAGCCGCGGTGAGGCCCTTGACCAGATAGCTGTCCTTGGCCGTGTAGGGTATGCCATCGAGCGGACCCAGGGTTTCGCCCTTGGCCCGGCGGGTGTCGGAGGCCTGGGCTTCCTTGAGCGCGTCGGGGTTGCGCACCACTACCGCGTTGAGGGCGGTGGGGGTGTCGGGGCCGTCGTAGGCATCGATCCTGGCCAGATAGGCCTGGACCAGTTCGACCGCCGTGGTCTGGCCAGATTCGAGCGCGGCGCGCAGTTGGGCAATGGAAACCTCGGTGACTTCGATCATGCTGTTACCGCCGGCGGCTGATGGGTGATGTGGTGAAGGTTGCCATCACACTGGCGCTGGGGTTTGGGCGGCTTGGGCACATCGCTTATCTCACAATGGGTGTTCATATCGGTTCTCGTTGCGCGGCACGACGCGACTGGGGCTGGGCTACAACCTGAGCGGGGTATTTTGCACCAAGTTGCCGGCGGGGGAATCGCTAAACGCGTCGCCGTCGTTGTTGGCTGCTGATCGGCAGCTGGCGCCCGTTGTATAGCGGTTGCCAGGTATCGGCGGTTTTTACCTCAGTCCCGGCCTAAAAAGTAAGTAGCTGTTTTAAAAACAAATTTATGCATCTTGGTCTTCACAGACGCAGAAAAAGTTGATAAATTTCCGCGCGTTCTTGCAGAGGCCCCCACGGGGCTTGCAGTGAAAGCAAGCAACACCAGAGATAGGGGCGTCGCCAAGCGGTAAGGCAGCAGGTTTTGATCCTGCCATGCGTTGGTTCGAATCCAGCCGCCCCTGCCATCTCTTACCCATCCAGGTACCCCTCGGCCGCCAGGCATGAGGCGAGTCCTACCGAAACACCCATCCTTCTGTTTTATCAAACGCTCCCGTAATGCCCCGGTATCCGTGTGGATGCTCAAGCGGCCCGTTTTCCTGTGCCCGGAATATCCCCATCGACTCGCCCTTGTCCGACGGCTAGCGAAACCGCTGTGGGATGGCCTCGGCAAAGGGGTAATGGACAAAGTAGGGCCGGGCTTCGTCGATGACCCGCTGGAACGACGGCCGCTGTACCAGCCGCTCGAAATAGGCGCTCAGGTGGCGATGATCATCGGCAAAGGCCACCAGCGTACTGGCATAGAACAAGGCCGGGGCGGCGGCGCAGTCGGCCAGGCTGAAGTCTTGGCTGGCCACCCAGATCCTCAAGGCCAGGCGCTGCTCGAGCATGGCATACGCGCTCAGCAGGGCCGCGCGTTCCCTGCTCAGGTCGCCGTGGGTGCCATACAGGCGATCGGCGACTATCCGCTGCATCGGCCCCTGGACGTGGCAATCGAAAAAACGGTCCCACAGCCGGACTTCCAGCGCACTGTCCCAATCCTCGGGAATCAATGGCTGCTCGCCCCTATAAAACCGATCCAGATACTCGATGATCACGCTCGATTCCGGCACATCGCGCTGCCGGGCGTGGTCGCGGATGACCGGGAACTTGCCCAGCGCCCACAGGCTTTGCAGCTCGGCCCGGTCGGCGTCGTTGGCGAGATCGATGATGCGCTTTTCAAAGGCGATGCCGTGTTCGTACAGGGCGATCAGCACCTTGTGGCAGAACGACGATAGGGGATGGAAATACAGGGTCAGCGGCATTTTCCGGTTCCTCGGTGAGGTGTGGAGTGCACGACTTACAAAGCAGGAAACCCACACAGTATCGGCCTGCCTGGGCGGCCACGCGCTGGCAGGCGACGAGCCGGGCTACAGCCCCCCTGAATATTTCACCGCCGCCGCGGCCCGCGACGGCACGTTGAGGATGCGCAGCAGCGAAGACACATGGATGCGCACGGTGAAGGGCGAAATCTTCAGTTCGCGGGCGATTTCCTTGTTGGTCTTGCCCTGGGCGATCAGGCGCAGCACCTCGAGCTGGCGCGTGGTCAGGGTGGCGCCGGTGCCCAGGGGCAGCAGGCCGGAAGGGGCGAACTTGACCAGCACCTCGCCTTCGCGAATGGCCAGGACGGCCTGGCCGATCTCGTCCGGGGCGATGTTCTTGCCGATAAAACCGTCGACGCCGGCGGCCATGACCTCGCCGATCAGCGCCTGGTCATCGACCATCGACACCACGATCAGGGTGGTGCGCGGCAGTTGCTTGCGCAGCTCAGCCAGTTGGCTGACGCAGGTCAGGCCTGGAAAACGCAGGTCGAGGATCAGCGTGTCCAGTTCGTCGCCGGCCTGGGTCAGGGTGAGTACGGTGTCCAGGTCGCCGGCCTGCTCGATCAGCGCATCCGGCAGCAGGCGCTGGACCGTGCGCAACATGCCTTCGCGAAACAGCGGGTGATCGTCGGCTATGATGATCCGACATGCCATGGGGTGACCCTCCTTGGGTCGAGCTTTCCTTGAGGCATGCTACTTTAGCAGCGGGCCAGGTAACTGCCTGTGGTTCGTGCTGGGTATGACGACTACTGCACAAGGATGTTCCCCATGAAGTTCGAGAAAAACACCGAACTCGACCAGGCCAACCTGCGCACCATCGTGGGCAGCTGCGCTTTGGCCTATATCAGCGTACTGGGTTTCCTGCCCGGGCAGCGGGTCGATACCTACCTGCCAATCGTGATCTACATCGTCCTGTTCCTGCTGCTGTCGATTGTCCTGCGCCAGGCCATCGTGCGCTGGCCCGGGCATTATCCGGCGCGGCGGGTGCTGGGCATGGTCTATGACTACACCGGCACTTCGTTCGGCCTGGTGGTCGGCGGGGAAGCAGCGTTGCCGCTGTACGCGGTGATGGTCTGGGTCAACCTGGGCAACGGCATGCGCTTTGGTTCGCGTTACCTGGCGATCGCCACGGTCCTGGCGTTGCTGGCGCTGCTGGCCATCTATCGCCTGACGCCGCTGTGGCAGGCGCAACCCTTCATGGTGCTGATGCTGTTGATCACCAGCACGGTGATCCCGATCTACGCCCATATATTGCTGGAACGCACGCGCAAGGCTTCGGAAGAGGCGATTGCCGCCAACCTGGAAAAGTCGCGGTTTCTCGCCCAGGCCAGCCACGATCTGCGCCAGCCGATCCACTCCATCGGCCTGTTCACCGCCTGCCTGCGCGAGGCGCGCCTGGGCGACGAGGAGCGGCGCCTGGTGGACAACATCGACCGCTCGCTGCTCAACGTCTCGCAGCTGTTCCGCTCGATTCTCGACCTCTACACCCTGGACAACGGCAGGGTGCAGCCGAGCTTCCAGACCCTGCACCTGGGCGAATTCCTCGCCGACCAGGTGCGGCAGAACGCCGAGGCCGCGCGCTGGGCCGGGGTCGAGCTGCGCCTGCGCCCCTGTGCGCACTGGGTCCGGGCGGACCCGGCGCTGCTCGCCACCATGGTCCAGAACGTGCTGTCCAACTGCTTCAAATACGCGGCCCAGCGCCCGGTGTTGATCGGCGTGCGCAAGCGTGGCGCGGGGCTGGCCATCGTCATCTATGACCGGGGCCGGGGAATTGCCGAGGAACACCTGCCGAACCTGTTCGAGGAGTTCTATCGGGTGCGCGAGCTACGGGACAAGGACGTCGAAGGCGTGGGCCTGGGCTTGTCCATCGTCAAGCGCCTGGGGCAGTTGATGGGGCTCGAGGTGGCGATCCGTTCGCGGCTTGGCCACGGCACCGCGGTGAGCCTGTACGGGTTGCCGGTGGCGCCACCGCAGTTGCAAGTAGGCCGCCACGACGATGCGCGGCAGGCTGGGCTGCTGACCGGCTTGAAGGTGTGCCTGGTGGAGGATGATCGCAATGTGCTGCTGGCCACTTCGGCCTTGCTCGAGCGCTGGGGGTGTGTGGTCCAGGCCGAGCTTTGCGGCCGGGACCTGGTCAGCGACTGCGACGTCATCGTCGCCGACTATGACCTGGGCAACCACACCACGGGCATCGAATGCATCGACAGCCTGCGCCAGCAACGCGGCTGGGCGGTGCCGGCGCTGATCCTCACCGGGCATGAGGTCGAGAAGATCCAGGCCGCGTTGCACGACCGCAATATCGCCATCCTGTCCAAGCCGGTGCGGCCGGCCGAACTGCGCGGCAGCTTGCGCGCGCTGCGCCAGCATTCTGCGTCGGCATCGGTGGCGGGGGTCATGCCCGAGGCGTGACAGGACGGTTCAGCGAGCAGCGGCCACTCCCCGTGCCAAGGTAAGGGGAATGGCCGAAGGCGCGGGGCTTAGCGCTTGCAGAGGAAGTCTTGGGTCACGGTGGTTTGCAGGCAGTTGTACTGGCCCATGGTCCGGCAGACGGACTTTTCCGAACCCGATTGTTCCGCGTGCTTGAAACCCCAGACCTGGCAACGTGCCGTGGCCACGGCCAGGCCCTGGGCGACATCGCTTTGGCCGTTTTCGAACTGGCCCTGTTCATAGGAAATCTGCACCACGCCATCGGTCTTGCTGCCTCCGGTGGCTTCCCATTGTTTTGGGGTGGCACAACCTGCCAGGACCAGCGTGGCGAGGGCAAGAGTTGTCATTGAAGTGAGTTTCATGGGGCTTCTTCCTTGGTGTTGTTCTTTTTTACACACAACTATCCCTCGCGCCGCAAAACCGCGGCGCTGGGGAACACTGGGGGTTGCCGGGGAATATAGCGCCGAGGGGCAGGGTGGTCGATTAGCACGAATGTGCTAGGGCGGTGATTCGCGAACTACTGTGAAAGGCACCGAGAATCAGAGCTCAGCCCCGTGCCGGGCTTTACGTGTCCCAGGTGCATTGCTGAACATGAAGACTTCTACTCGAGATGGGTCGCTGTACCCAAGCTCAAGTGCCACCTGCTCGGTGATGCGCAGGTATTCGAGGTATTGAGAGGGCGTTGGAGCGTATCGGTAAGCGGCCATATCCGCTGTCAGGGATGCATATTCCTGTGGCCTTGTCCGAGTGAGGTACTTATGTATTCTCGAGTCGTATATCTGTGCCCTATGGCCTTCACAGGTCGTGATACCGCCAAAGTGCAGCAACTTGGTGGTGATGCCGTTCTTGACGTTGGGCAGTGAGTTGACTCGCTCGTATAGCTCGTTGCTCAAGGTGGCGCCTGGGCCAATCTGCTCGAGGATGAACGGGATAGCGTTCAGTGCGTGTTGAAGCGTTCTGCCACCCGGCAGCCCGCCACGCGGGAAGCCCCAGGCGATAGCGCTCAGGGCTCCCAGATGGGGATCCTGCTGGAATGCAGTGAACACATCCGCTCTGCTCAGGGTGACTGCCTTGGCACCATCGAATACAGGTTGGAAGGCCGCGCCATAACGTTCGAAGCTCGACCATTTCATGCCGATGGACTGTCGCTGGGGGTCGATAGTCTGGGTGCCGCGGAGCAAGTCGACCAGGCTGACAGGGGTGGCGGCCGTCGTGGCTATTTTCGTGTTCACAAGAGTCATTCCAGTGGTAGTGAAATCGTTGAAGCGTTTTTTACCGCGAGCCTTCCTGCAAGCCTATGGTGGGCATTGGCGCAAAGCGCTCGATGACGGCCTTGGGTCATCCGTCCCTATGCTTTTTACCTCACTCTCCACATACCTCCCGCACACATCCACGCAACCAGCGATGCGCCGGGTCGCTGTTCATTCGCGGGTGCCAGAGCATGGACAGGGTGATTTCCGGCGTCGCCACCGGCAGGGCGAAGCTGTGCAGGCCGCTGCGCAGGTTGTGGGTGTGGCGCTCGGGGACGGCGGCGATCAGGTCCGAGGCGCGGACCAGGGCCAGGGCGGCGGAGAAGCCGCCAACGACGGTAGCGATGTCACGCTTCAGGCCAACAGCCTGCAATGCGTCGTCCACCAGCCCGCGGTCGAGGCCCTGGCGCGATACCAGCACATGCTCGCCGGCGGCGTAACGGGCGGCGCTGATCGGCCCGCTGCTCAGCGGATGGCCGTTGCGCACCACGCCGATAAAACGATCGCGGAACAGCGCGCGGGTGTGGATTTCCGGGCTGGCGTTGGCGTCCACCACGCCGGTGTCGAGGTCGACCGTACCGTCGCGCAGGGGCGTGCTGTCCTTGCTGGTTTTCTGCATGAAATGCAGGCGTACCCCAGGGGCTTCGGTGCGCAGGCGGGCGACCAGGGCCGGGCCGAAGTTCTCGACGAAACCGTCGCTGCTGCGCAGGGTGAAGGTACGCACCAGGCGCTGCAGGTCGAGCCGTTCGACGGGGCGCAGCATGGCTTCGGCGTCCTGCACCAGATGGCCGACCCGCTCGCGCAACTCCAGGGCGCGCGGGGTCGGCACCAGGCCGCGGCCGGCGCGCACCAGCAGCGGGTCGCCGGTGGTTTCGCGCAGGCGCGCCAGGGCCCGGCTCATCGCCGACGGGCTCAGCCGCAGGCGCTGGGCGGCACGCGCCACGCTGCCTTCGGCGAGCAGCACGTCGAGGGTGATCAGCAGATTGAGATCGGGTGTGGACATGGCGGTGGCCCCGTCTGGCATAAAAGTGAGATGGCGTCAGACGCACGAATAACCTGCAAAGGCTGCGCCTTCCGCCATATTAGACCGCGGGCTAGATTGGCGACAGCGCCGTTTTGCGCGCGTCAGAGAGGGAGTGCAGAGTGAAGCCAGTCAATGCCGGAACAGAACCACAGGGTGTGTCAGTCGGCTGGGCGCTGGCCAGCCTGTCGCTGTCGATGTTGCTGGCGTCCCTGGGCACCAGCATCGCCAACGTGGGCTTGCCGACCCTGGTGCAGGCGTTCGGGGCGAGCTTCCAGCAGGTGCAGTGGGTGGTCCTTGCCTACCTGCTGGCGATGACCGCGCTGATCGTCAGTGTCGGCCGGCTCGGCGATCTGCTGGGACGGCGACGCCTGCTGCTGGCCGGGATCCTGCTGTTCACCCTGGCTTCGATGCTTTGTGCCGTCGCCCCGACACTAGGGATGCTGATCGCCGCCCGGGCCCTGCAGGGTGTTGGCGCGGCGATCATGATGGCGCTGACCCTGGCCCTGGTCGGCGAGACCGTCAGCAAGACCCGCACCGGCAGCGCCATGGGCCTGCTGGGCACGATGTCGGCGATCGGCACCGCCCTCGGCCCGTCCCTGGGCGGGGTGTTGATCGCCGGGTTCGGCTGGCAGGCGCTGTTCCTGGTCTGTGTGCCCTTGGGCGGGCTGACCTGGGCGCTGGCTTATCGGTACCTGCCGGCCGCTGGTCAGGCGCGAGACTTTGAACGAGGCGCTTTCGATCCACTGGGCACCTTGCTGATGGCCTTCACATTGCTGGCCTACGGGCTGGCCATGACCTTGGGGCGCGGCCACTTTGGTTTGCTCAACGCTGGGCTGCTGTTGGTAGCGCTGCTGGCGGCCGGCGTGTTTCTGCGGGTGGAAGCGCGGGTGGCCGCGCCGCTGATACGCCTGGCGCTGTTTCGCGACGCGGCCTTGAGCGGCAGCCTGGCCATGAGCGCGCTGGTTTCGACGGTGATGATGGCGACGTTGGTGGTCGGGCCTTTTTACCTGGCCCACGGGCTCGGGCTGGAAACCTTTGCGGTGGGCCTGGCGATGTCGCTTGGCCCTTGTGTCACTGCATTGAGCGGCGTGCCGGCCGGGCGTATCGCCGATCGTTTTGGCGTGCGGCCGATGATCCTCGCCGGCCTCGGCGCCATGGCCCTCGGTTGCCTGATGTTGGCATTGCTGCCAACGAGCCTGGGTGTTGGCGGTTACCTGGGGCCCATGGTTATCACCACCCTGGGTTATGCAACGTTTCAGACCGCCAACAACACCGCGGTGATGAGTGAGGTGGGCGGGGAGCAACGTGGAGTGATTTCCGGCCTGCTCAACCTGTCGCGCAACCTCGGGCTGATCACCGGTGCCTCGCTGATGGGCGCGGTATTCGCCGCGGTGGCCGGTGATCTCAGCACAGCAAGCGCCGAGGCTGTCGCCAGCGGTATGAGTTTCACCTTCGCCCTGGCCGCGGGGCTGCTGGTCATGGCATTGTCTATTGCACTGGCCAGCCAGCTGCGTGGAGGGCGGACGGTGGATTCGACGGCTTAGCCCGGAGGTTGCATCAGCAAAAGCCTGACCACCGCAAACATCTTCTGTAGGAGCGAGGCTTGCCCGCGATGACGGACCCTGGTTCGACGCGAGAAGTGGGTTGCATGTAATGGCCCCATCGCGGGCAAGCCTCGCTCCTACAGAGGCGTGGCGGGGAGAGGCCCGCGATTGCGCGGGGCAATCGCGGGCCGTTGCTGGTCCGGCGACTTTACTGAGCGCTCTCGACGTTCACCGCATCGTTGTTGGTGCCTTTCCTGACGGTGCCGTTGGTGGTTGGGCAATTGGGCTTGTAGGTGCCGACAATGGTGTAGTTGCGTTCCAGGTTGTCGTTCTGGCAGCGCTCGCGGCGGGCGTAACCCAGATTGATCGGATCGTAGCGGGCCTCGGGTTCGCGCTGAGGATGAGGCGCCGCCAACCGCGGGATATCCATCCTCTGGAACACGCTGGCATGGACCTTGTCTCGTTCCACCGGTTTGCGGCGAATCAGCCCGGCTTCCTTGTAGGCGGAGCTGATCAGGTATTTGGCATCGTGGAATTCATCGTGCAGCGGACCACCGACGCACGCGGCCGGCCAACGGGTGCTATTGGCGAACAGGCCGTCGCTCTCGAGGTTATTCAGCATCCAGCGCAGCGGGATGGTTTCCAGCCCCTGGCCACCCTTGGCATAAGGGCTTTCACCGCACCCGGCGGCATCTGGATCATTGAGGTAACCACCCCCTACATCCGCATGGACGCCGGGAAACCATACTTCTTCCAATACCTGTGATTTCGTTTGCGGCAGGCCGAAGCGCAGCAGGCGGAACGACGCCCTTTGTTCATCCAGGGACATGGCGTGGTAACCGCGCTCGGCATACAGCTCCAGGCGGTGCTCGTCGGGCTCTTCCTTCAGCTTGGCACCCACTGCCGGTACGGTGTCGAATACACCGATGACTTTGACCACGACCTGCTTCTCGTTTTGATCCTTGGGTTCCTCTCCGTAGACCAGGATGTTGTGGCGCTTTCGATATTCTTTCACCAGACCTCGTAGATCGTCATCGAAGCCAGGCACTCCATCGTTTCTCGACTTGTAGATGTCGTACATGCCCTTGACCATGTTGTGCATATGGCCGGTCCAGCCCCATAGGGTACTGTCGTCGCGAGCATCGGCTTTCAGTTTCTTGGGCAGGCCGGCTATTTCGATGAAGCCATTCAAGGAGCGTGCGGTGAAGGCGCCGCGGCTGAAACCGAAGATATAGATCTCGTCGCCGGGTTTGTAAGCCTCGGTTAGGAAGCGGTAAGCCTGGCGGATGTTCAGGCTTACACCGCTGCCGAACACTGAGCCGAAGGGCGTGGTGATACTGGTGGCTACGCCCTTGTCATAATAGGGAATGACCCTGGCCCCGTTCCTGGCTTGTTCAAGCGCCTGGTTGTACATGCGCCAGATATTGGTGTTGTCCTTTTTGGTGTTCTCGGTGCCGTCGAGTAGCACCACCAGCTTTCTGGAGCCTTGGTCGCTGTACAGGCAGTTGTTGAGCAGTTGCCAGCGTTTACGGATTCTGAAATAACCGTCTTCGACGTCGTTGACGTTGAAACCTTCTTTACAGGCGGGTACCTGCGCGAGTTTTGGGGTTGTCCGGACTTTCGCCAGCAATTGATAGTCAATGTTCCGCGTGGTTTGCAGTTTCAGCACGCTGTTGTTGGTTGTGGAGCAAGCGCAGAGGAGTGTCAGACTCAACAGAAGAGCGATGCGCATATCGAAGGTCTCCATGACCGGATACGGATGGCGTGGCAATGCAGCCGATCGAGGCAGGTGAGCGAGCTCCGCTGGCTGCTCAAGTGAACCTAGCTGAAGGTGATCAAAATGCCATCAGTGGGTCGGGATCAGGTTCCCCTGAGCGACGCCAGCGCCATGACAGTGCTCAGCCCGCGCTTTCCCCCGCCAGCAACGCACTGTAAGCCCGCAACCGCTGCACGAACTCACTCACCGAACCCTGGGGCACATAGGCCTGCTTGAGAAAGAACGCGGCGTACTCGGCCATCCCCGGCTCAGCCGCCGACAGCAGCTGCGCATGTTCCTCCAGGGTGGTCGGCCAGCCGCGTTCCTGTTCGCCGCGCAGCAGGTTGGCCGAGCGTAGCGCCTTGCGCGCCGCGGCCCGTTGCAGGCGTTGTTGCTGTAAAGGTTCGCGGCTTTGTTCCAGCTGCTGCGCGTAACCTTCCAGCACCTGGGGGAAGTCGCCATTCAGCGCCAGGGCGATGGTGCGGCTCGGGCGGAAGGGCTCGAAGCGCAGCCCCAGGTCATTGCCCCAGATGCAGCGGCACTGATGCTTGAGCCAGAAACCCCAGCGGTAGCGATTGTCAGGCGCCAACACCTCGCTGAGCACGCCGATATCGAAATCGATCTTCGACACTTCCGGGTGCCGCGCCTCCAGCTCCCGCCGAGTTTCCTCCAGTCGCTGGCGCTCCTCGGGGCTCGGCGCCCAGGCCAGCACCAGGGTCACATCCAGGTCGGAGGTGCCCGGCTGCGCATCGCCACGGGCCACGCTGCCGTACAGGTACAGGCCGTCGAGCAGCGCCGGAAAACGCCGCGAGAGCATCGCACAGAGCTCATCCACCAGAGGGCTGAACACCGGTTGCAACGGCTGGTCGGGCAGGGACTGGATAAAACCTTCGGCGTCGACGCCTGGGTACTGCGACATGGTGATCTCGATGGGGCGATGGCGATGAAAACAGCCCGGGCCAGGCGGGCGGTTGGCAGACAGTCTGGCTGACTTCAGGGATCGCGCAAGCCGGCGCGGTTCAGCGCCACGGCTATCACGAGTCGAGGCTCGCCAGATCGTTACCCCGTGGCGTCGGCGACTCGCCGCTGATGGCGCACAGCAAGGCGCTGATGGTTTCCCCCTCGACCGTGCCACGTTCTTGCAGCAGGTCCGCCAGCGCGCCGACCGCCGGCCAGTAGCGGTGCACCAGGCAGCTGGCGCGGGCCAGGGCCCGGGATTCGGCGTCGAGCAGCTTGCGCGGCGGCAGCAGGCTGATCAACTCGTGACCGCGGCTCAGGTCGCCGCGGCCGCTGCCCCTGATCAGCCTGTCGGATCGGCCATGGCGGTAGATCGCTTCGGCCACCGGGCCGGCAAAGCAATGCAGCAGGTCGCGCTCGATGGCCTCGACCATCGACGGCAGGTATTCGGCAATTCCCGGGGCATCGAAGGCGGGACGCGGGACCAGGTAATCGGCCTCCACCAAACCTTCTACATAATGCGCGGTGCCACGCAGATCGAGCATCGGACCAGCGGCCGCTTCGGCCCTGGTGCGTACGGTGATGCGCGCGATCGTCTGACCGTTCCACCAGAAGGCCAGGGCGTGGCCGGCTTCGTGGATGGCCGTGCAACGCGGGCGCTGGTTCATGGTCTTCTCCCGTGCTGGGCAGGCTTGGGGCGTGACGAAAACGCGTCAGGCGCCGGAAAGCAGGCGACCCCGCAGGCGCTGTTCCTATCATTGGCTGCAACTGCCCAGGCCGGATAAAAGCTTGTTCCTATCAACAAGCAATAGTCCGGCTATTAGCGATCCGCCACAGAGGGTCTAGCCTTAATTCAGCGTCGGCATGAGCCGGCCGGATGAGACCTGATCAAGAGATAACGAAGAACGAGTCAGAAGCGTACTGGGCTTACCGTGGGCCACCGTCCTGGCAACTTGCTTGCCACTCTCCAGCAGCCTGTGGCCACAACCATCAGTTAAGCGAACTGTGAGCCCTGCAACCTATGTCATTGCTTTCGCCTGTCGCTATTCAGCGCCCGCCCGGGCCGGATAGCTGGATGAATACGACCAAAGGTAGCTCCTCATGGCAAACGAATCGAAATGCCCGTTCAACCACGCCGCTGGCGGTGGTGTAACCAACCGCGACTGGTGGCCGAACCAACTGAACCTGAAGATCCTGCACCAGCACTCGTCCTTGTCCGACCCCATGGGCGAGGACTTCAACTACGCCGAAGCCTTCAAAAGCCTGGACTTCCAGGCCCTGAAACAAGACCTGCACGCGCTGATGACCGACTCCCAGGACTGGTGGCCCGCCGACTTCGGCCACTATGGGCCGCTGTTCATCCGCATGGCCTGGCACAGCGCCGGTACCTACCGCACCGGTGACGGGCGCGGCGGCGCCGGTTCCGGCCAGCAGCGTTTCGCGCCGCTCAACAGTTGGCCGGACAACGTCAGCCTGGACAAGGCGCGCCGCCTGCTATGGCCGATCAAGCAGAAGTACGGCCGCAACATCTCCTGGGCCGACCTGATCGTCCTCGCCGGCAACGTCGCCCTGGAATCCATGGGCTTCAAGACCTTCGGTTTTTCCGGCGGTCGCCCGGACGCCTGGGAGCCGGATGAAGATGTCTACTGGGGCGCCGAAAGCACCTGGCTGGGGGGCGATACCCGCTATGGCAAGGGGCCGGGAGCCCCCGCCGCCGAGCCGGGGCGCAACCTGGAGAACCCGCTGGCCGCGGTGCAGATGGGCCTGATCTATGTGAATCCGGAAGGCCCCGAAGGCAACCCGGACCCGGTCGCGGCGGCGGTGGACATCCGCGAAACCTTCGCCCGCATGGCGATGAACGACGAAGAAACCGTGGCCCTGATCGCCGGCGGCCACGCCTTCGGCAAGACCCACGGCGCCGGGCCCGCCAGCAATGTCGGCGCCGAGCCCGAAGCCGCTGGCCTGGAGCTGCAGGGCCTGGGCTGGAAAAGCACCTTCGGCAGCGGCAAGGGCGCCGACGCCATCACCAGCGGCCTGGAAGTGACCTGGACCACCACGCCCACCCGCTGGAGCAACAACTACCTGGAAAACCTGTTCGGCTTCGAGTGGGAGCTGACCAAGAGCCCGGCGGGGGCGCACCAGTGGACACCGAAAAACGGCGCGGGCGCCGGCACCATCCCGGATGCCCACGACCCGTCCAAGCGGCGCAACCCGACCATGCTGACCACCGACCTGTCGCTGCGCTTCGACCCGATCTACGAACCGATCTCGCGGCGCTTCCTGGCGAACCCCAACCAGTTGGCCGACGCCTTCGCCCGCGCCTGGTACAAGCTGATCCACCGCGACATGGGCCCGCTTTCACGTTATCTGGGCCCGGAAATGCCCAACGAGGAACTGCTGTGGCAAGACCCGGTCCCCGCAGTCGACCACCCCCTGGTCAATCACGGCGATGTTGCCACCCTCAAGAGCAAACTGTTGGCCTCGGGCCTGTCGGTGTCCCAGCTGGTATCGACCGCCTGGGCGGCGGCCTCCAGCTTCCGTGGCTCCGACAAACGCGGCGGCGCCAATGGCGGGCGCCTGCGGCTGGCCCCGCAAAAGGACTGGGCGGCCAACCAGCCGACGCAACTGGCGACGGTGCTGCAAACCCTGGAAGACATTCAGCGCGACTTCAACAGCGCGCAAACCGGCGGCAAGAAAGTCTCCCTGGCCGACCTGATCGTGCTGGCCGGCAGCGCCGGCATCGAACTGGCGGCGAAAAATGCCAGGCTCAATATCACTGTGCCGTTCACCCCGGGCCGCACGGATGCCAGCCAGGATCAGACGGACGTCCAGTCCTTCGCTCACCTCGAACCTATCGCCGATGGTTTCCGTAACTATCTCAAGGGCCACTACCGCGTACCCGCCGAGGCCCTGCTGGTGGACAAGGCCCAACTGCTGACCCTCACCGCACCGGAAATGACCGCGCTGATCGGCGGCCTGCGCGTGCTCGACATCAACGTCGGCCATACCCCCCACGGCGTCTTCACCCTGCGCCCGGGCGCGCTGAGCAACGACTTCTTCGTCAACCTGCTGGACATGGGCGTGGAATGGAAACCGCTGTCCGACGCCCAGCAAGAGTTCGAAGCCCGCGACCGCAAGACCGGCCAAATCAAATGGACCGGCACCCGCGTCGACCTGGTCTTCGGCTCCAACGCCCAACTGCGGGCATTGGCCGAGGTCTATGCCAGCGCGGATGCGCAGGAGCAGTTTGTGAAGGACTTCGTCGCGGCCTGGGTCAAGGTGATGAATCTGGATCGGTTTGATTTGAGGTGAGGAGGCTTTGAGGTCTGGAAGTGAAAGCCCTCGACCTGAGTGTTCGGGTTGGGGCTTCAGGCTCGGAGTAGAAGCTGCATAAGCCATTCGTGTGTCTGAAGAACCGTGACGCCTCCCATTGTGGAGGCGTTTTTTTGTCTGCCGACGGGGAGGGCACAGGGACTGTTCGCCAGGTGGAGACTGCCTGGGCATTTCGAGAAGGGGGATGGTATCTCCGCTTCTGGTTGCTCAAGTGCATTCGAGATGATCAGGATCAAGTTCCCTTACTGCAATTTTGGATAATTCCTACACCCACTCCTTTGTCTCTTTGGCTATGGTGATGAGCCTGGTATTGGGACAGCTCATGTGACGGTCATACCCCCGCGCAGAGTTGTCCGGGGGGACGAGGCAGGGGTACTGAAGCCCGGTTTCGAGAGAGTGAAGGCAGTGTGCTATCTCTCTGGTCCAAGGTTGACCGGTGCGCGTTTTTGCAAATAGGCTGCTGCCCTGACGAGTTGCCCGGGCAGGCCAATACGGCTGGATCATTGAGTCATCTCCAGATCCGATTCAGCTATCAGTCCAGGTATCACAAGGTGTGGTTGAGGCTTGGCATCTGGATGCCTCAATACGTTGACCAAGGATAAGTCATATGCGTCAAAGGGATTTGAGATTCACCTTCTCCGTGCTGTCCGGCCGGATGGAGTTCGAGGTCGTAGAGTTCACCCTGGAAGAAGCCATTAGCGAGCCTTATCGGCTGACGCTCGAACTGGCCAGTGACAACCCCTCCATCGATTTTGCCCAGGTCCTCGATCAGCCGGCGTTGCTGACCATCTGGCAAGGCACCACGGCTGTTCGTTATGTCCACGGTCTGGTCTCCAGCTTCACCCAGGGCAAAACCGGCTTTCGTCGTACCCGCTACCGCGTGGTGGTCGAGCCGCAGCTTGCCCGGCTTGGCCTGAGTTCCGACTGGCGCATCTTCCAGCAGAAAAGCGTGCCCGAAATACTCAAGTCGGTGTTGGCCGAGCACGGCATCCTGGACTATCAGCAGAACACCCATACCGAGCACCTGCCTCGCGAATACTGTACCCAGGCGGGGGACACCGACCTTTACTGGTTCGACCGGCTTTCTACGGAAGAAGGCTTGTTCTACTACTTCAAATCCGACGCGACTTCTCACAGGCTGATCCAGAGCGACAAACTCTACGTCCAGGAACGCATCTCGGGTGAGCCGGTGCTGTACAGCGTACAGCCGGCTGGCGATGCCACGCAGCCGGTGCTGTATGCGTTCAGTTACACGGAAAACGTCCGCACGGCCGAACAGACCCAGCGTGACTACACCTTCAAGCGTCCGGCGTTCAACCAGCAACAGCGCCTGGTCGGCGAGGACCTGGAACACCAGGCTCCGCACTATGAACGTTATGACTATCCAGGACGCTACAAGGCCAGCGCAGCAGGCAAACCCTTCACCGAAAACCGACTGCGCGGTCACCGTCGAGATGCCCAGATGGCCATGGTCGAAGGTGACGATCCGCGCCTGATTCCAGGCCTTTCCTTCCAACTGATGGGCCACCCCCGGGAAGACTTCAACCGCTGGTGGCGATCGGTCCGAATCACCCACAGAGGCGTGCAGCACGCCAGCCAGCAAGAAGAGTCCGCCGACGCTGAAATGGGTGTGAGCTACGACTTCACCGCCGAGATCATTCCCGAGCAAATGGAGTGGCGCCCGGAGCCTCTGCCCAGGCCTCGTATCGACGGGCCGCAGATCGCCAGCGTGGTGGGCCCGGAAGGCGAGGAGATCCACACCGACGAGTTTGGCCGGGTAAAGGTCCAGTTCCCCTGGGACCGCGAAGGCAAGGACAACGAGTTCAGCTCCTGCTGGATCCGCGTCTCGCAAAACTGGGCCGGTGCTGACTGGGGCCATATGGCGATTCCGCGAATTGGCCAGGAAGTCATAGTCGACTACCTCGATGGCGACTGTGACCAACCGATCATCACGGGCCGCACTTACCGTGCGAGCAACATGCCACCGTACCAACTGCCGAATCACAAGATCCTCAGCACCATCAAGAGCAAGGAATACAAAGGCAGCCGTGCCAACGAACTGCGCATCGACGACACCACCAAGGAGATCAGTGCCGCGCTGATGAGCGATCACGGCAGTACCGCGCTGCACCTGGGGTACCTGACTCACCCCCGTCCCGACGGTGGCGCGCCACGGGGTGAAGGCTTCGAGTTGCGTACTGACGAGCATGGTGCGTTGCGCGCGGCCAAGGGGCTGCTGCTCAGCACTGAAGAGCAGTTGAATGCCAATGGTGGTCATCTGAGCCGTGTCACTGCTGTTCAGGTATTGGAGGCAGCTTTACAACTGGCCAAGGAACTGGGTGACTACGCTGCAGATCATGAGGGTGTTGGTCATGATACCGAGCCTCAGAAAACTCTCAGCAAAGCTGTTCGTGACCTTGGGCACGGAGCCAACGACGAAGCGGACAAGACCAATGGCGGTAAACCAGCCATTGCGTTGAGTGGCCAAGCTGGGATCGCGGCGGTGTCTCCCAACAGTGTCACACTGGCGGCCGGTGAACATATCGACAGCGTGGCCCAGCAGAACCAACAGCTGACCTCGGGGCAGAAGTTCGTAGTCAACGCCGGCACGGATTTGGGGCTGTTCGCCCAGAGCGGCGAGATACGACACATCGCCCACCAAGGATTGATGCTGCTGCAGGCCCAGAAGAACAACATTCGTCTGGAGGCGGATCAGAGCGTGGAGGTCAGTGCGAGCAACCAACATGTACTGATTTCCGCTAAGGAACATATCACGCTGATGTGTGGTGGTGCCTACCTCACACTCAAAGGGGGCAACATCGAACTGGGCATGCCGGGTAACTTTACCGTCAAGGCGGCCAAGCACAGTCTCGTCGGACCGGCACACGCGTCCACCACCTTCAATACCTGGTCCCAGACACCTTTTAATGAGCGTGTTCGCGTGGTGCGCAACGGCAAGCCGCTACCCAATTATCGTTATGCGCTCACGCGTAGTGATGGCGCTAGGTTAGAAGGCATCACTGATGGTGACGGTTGGGCTGAAATGCAGCAGAGCCTCACGACAGAAGGTTATGAGTTCCACCTGCTTGGCCCTGGTGAGACATGAGCCTCATGCAAATCCGGATTTTCGAAAAAGCCCGAGTCATGAGTGAATACAGTGAAATAAGGCAGGGAGAGCCGAATGAGTGAGCCAACAAGGCCAGTGCCTACCCAGATTGGGCCAGATGGAAACGTGACTGCTCGTGTGACTATGAGCCCTACAGCTAACAATGTTCGTGCTGAGGTCCACGCTCCTCCAGATCATGCCATCCCGGTCATTTTTGTACCCGGCATCATGGGCAGCCCTTTGCTGGCGACGGGAGCTAACGCTCGCATCATGGGCAACGACAATCGATGGGCGTGGTTTCCCGACGATATCAAGGGCTGGATGGTTGGGGTCACGAAATGGAAAAGCTATACCAGTTTGTCGCCAATAGAGCGTAAACAACTGCTTGACCCACAGCTAACTCGTGCACTGTCAAATCCTCAGGATGCTGACCTCAAAACGGTGCGGAAATTCGTCAGCATGATTCCACCAGAAGAGGCAAGAAATCGCGGCTGGGGGTCAGTATCGTTGGACTCCTATGGAAGTATCCTCGACTTTCTTGAGGTCCATCTACGCTACATTCTGACCTCTGAGGGCAAGCCATTCCCGGGTATCGTTGCAGATACAGTTTCGACTTGGGGGGAACTCAAGGGCTACAGCCCACTAAAAGTGGAAGGGCTGAAGGTCGCGGCAGAGTTTCGTTACCCTGTGTATGCGGTAGGTTACAACTGGCTCAACTCCAACTCCCAGGCAGCTGATTATCTTGCTAGTCGAATTCAGGCCGTTCTGGAACGATGCCGAAACGAGCTGGGTGTTAAGTGTCAGCATGGTGTGATTCTGGTCACTCACTCCATGGGTGGGCTGGTGGCGCGCATGTGTGCCAAACGTAACCCCAACTTGATCCAAGGAGTGGTACATGGTGTCCAACCGGCCATTGGAGCAGCGACGGCCTACCGTCGGGTTCGTGCCGGATGGGAAGATATTGCCGGTGCTGTTGGGCTTGGCGGTACAGGCCAAAAGATCATGCCTGTTTTTGCCAATGCTGCGGGGCCTCTAGAGTTGCTGCCTAACCAACGTTATGGCACAGGATGGTTACGTGTCACCTGTAACGGCAGAGAGTTATTTCAATTACCGGCAGGACCAGATCCATACACACAGATTTACTTGAAGAAGAAAGCATGGTGGAGGCTGATGGATGCCGCCTGGATAAATCCTATCGGAAACTTATCACCCGCTACTCTGGTTAGTGCATGGAGTAACTATGAAAAGATGCTTGGTCAGGCAAAATCTTTTCACTCTGCGCTAGGAAACTATTATCACCCTAATAGCTTTGTACATTACGGAGCAGACAGCAACCACCAGGCATTCAACCGAGTTACTTGGAAGCTTAGTCCCGGTGTGATCCCCTCTCATAAGCCGGGTTTGCCCGCTACACCTGCTCCGACACCCTCACGCGAGCATGCCATTGCCTTACGCTTGAGGAGTGAAAATCATGAGGGACGAGTTTGGATGATCAACGATCTCAGCGAGCAGCAGATGATTAATCAATATGGTGTCGGAATCATTCATAACACACTTGGAGATGGTTACTCCGCGGATATTCAGGAGCAAGATCAGGCGGGGGACGGTACTGTTCCGGCACACGCTGCTGAAGATGCTGCTGAACAAGCCGTATTTGCTGCCCGCATGACTGGTTATGATCACCAAGGCTCTTATAAGAATCGTAACGTACAGAATCTAACTCTGTATTCGATTCTAAGAATAGGTGCTACTGCCAAGAAGTTGTCAGCATGATCGCGAGACGTCATCTACTATTTATCGTCATTTTTATCTCGATATTGGGAGTCTGCGCCTACGGTTGGCGTTACTGGCGACTATCCCATTTTGAGCGGAGCCATGTCATGAGTGAACTGACTCAAAATATGCATACGTACTGCGTCGGACGGATGCTGATCGATTTACCAGCAGGAACTACCTGGAAGCCTCAAGTCAGTGGTGCGCAGCTAGGCAACATGACACTTTCCGTGACCACGGGGGTCAGCCGGCCGCAGTATGAGGAGTTAGTAGATAAACGTTGGCAAGAAGTGCAGGCGTTCAAGGCCGATAACAATGGTAAGGCCTATCTGCGACCATCTGAGCGTATCACCACCGCTGATGGCGGAGCGGTTTTTGCCTATGAGTTTGAACATGTAGAGGGGCTGGCTGAGGATGATGAGACTGTTATTCAACAGCTCTTTCATCAGGCCGAAGGTTATCTGTGGCGCGATGGTACGCTGTTTAAAATCACTCCATCACTCAACAGTAAAGACGCCATTCAGAAACTGTTTCCTCGACTGCATGCCCGTGCAACAGACGAAATACCCAGTCGCCCGGGCTTATGTCTGAGCGGGGCTTTTGTTGATGGGGCCTACGATCTTGCTCGCGGCGAACAGGAAGACATCAGTTGGGCGTTTGAGCTGCCTCGTAATCTTGGTGTGGTAGTCAGGCAGGCGATGGTATGGAAGCCAGGACAGTCCGTACTTGAACGACGCCGTGAGGCAGACAATGAAAATGCGGGGTTGATTGCTCGTATGTTGGCCGAGCCAGGAGTTGTCGCTGGACGTCATGAATATCGAGCGGCGAAACGTATCGTTGGAGATCTGGCCGGAGAGGAATACGTCATGGGCGGTACTGAAGGAGACAGTCCGCAAGAGTTCAAGACCAACATCGGTGGTGAATGGGACTTTGTTGGACGAGGGGCTCCGGCACCATTGCCCAGCATTAATATCGCTATGGACACTACCTATCTGACGTCACGAAAACCGTCATCGCTAGGTAGCTTTCCTGACTCAGAGGATGTGGCCGGCGGTCCAACCGAAGCTGAGTTTTTCGAGGTCTGGGACGCCATAATCGATAGCCTTCGCTTCCGCCCTGGAGCCCTGACACCACCGCCGGCAGGTGGGAAGCCCCTCAACGGTCCTGCCGGACCCGGTCCGGTGACGTCCATCCATAGCGGTAAGCCGGGAACAGATGATTACGCTCTAGAGGAGTTTCTGGCTGGGCTCTCATCGCCTCAGAACTGGATGGATAAATTGTAGGGCAGCGTGATGACTTGAATTGAGCAAGACGCTTTAGCGTTTACATGGATGGAAATGCAATGCCCAAACCAGTTTCTGGCCTGATAAAGCCGGATCATTCTCTACTGATTGTGTGGTCAGTACTTATCGCTTTCTTTGGCTTGTTGATCATGTTGCTGCGGATTGCGCAGCAAAATTACATGATGGCTATTGGGGTGGTCTGGGCCGTGAACGGTCTGACGATGGTACTGCATGCGCTGTATTGGCGACGTTATGGTTTGTCCAAAGGCTGCAAGGTCGCTGTCGTGATCCAGGGCGTGCTTACAATCGCGCCGCTGTTGTTCGGAGAGCTCGGGCTGCTAATGATTTTCTTCATGTTCGGTGGAGAGCTTCGTTATTGGTAGTGCACCGATGTGGCAGTTAACTCATCTCGGACTCCCCGCGACGGAGTCACTAAACGTCTGAACATTGCAGCAGAAGTGGAACAATCCAAAGGAGCAGATATGGACATCGTCCGAGACGATGAGAGCCGCAGTGACAACGGCCGGCTCCACCGAGACTTGCTGTCGGTTGTCGAAGTCCTCCAGCAGTTAGAAGACTCATGATGCGCGTGCACCGGCTCTTCACTGTGCTTGGCATCGTCGCCTTGACTGGGATAACCAGTTGCACATCCTTTCCTTCTTCTCGGGACCCCGCCATGGACAAGACCGGGTGGATTACCCATTGCTTTGGCAGGTTCTTGATTGATTTGCCGCCCCAAGCGGAAGTCAGGGCGGGGTATTACTTGCGTGGGCAGGTTATTGAGCCACTAAGGGACGATCTCGCTGCACTCACATCCAGGATCGATCAGCACGAGCAGCAGCTTAAACGGCAGCAGCATGATGCGAAGGGAAGCATGTTTGTGCGCCGGTATGACCTGAGCAGAGGTTCAACCGGGATATTGTCTTGGGCTTCCGATGCCAGCATCGAGTCGTATTACCTGTACGCCTATGCTGTTTCAGAACCGGTGTGGCAGCCTTATTACTGGAGGATTGAGATGGAGCCAGACCGCGAGCCTCGTGGCATTGAGGTCGCGAAGAATCTGGTACGCGATCTTCGCTCCCGCGAACCCAATGAAATTCCCACCGAGCCGGGATTTTGTATGGATCGTGGCTATATCGCAGGCAGTCACTTCCAGAGCGAGCGTTTCGATATCGGTGTGACTTTCCCGGATCATCCCGGTGCTCATTTCGAATTCACGTCCAGCACCGGTGCCGAAGAGGATCGCCTGCTGGATCGGGTGGGTGGTTTCCTGGCAGGTGCCGCCAGGACTGTTTCGGGTATCGAGACCCTGCGCAAAAGAGAGCGGGGTGGTCCGGTTCCCGCTGACGAGTACCTGTTGGCTGGTACCGACAAGGGACAACGTATCTATACGTTCGCCTGGGAGGCCCAGGGCAAAGATGGCTCTATCACCGAACCAAATATATCTGCTGCGCTTGGCGTAACCGAACGTAGCTCCGACAGCAGCGGCAAGCTGCCAGCGCCTCCATTCAAGTCAGACCGGGAAGCGTTGGAGTTATGGGACACCATCATTGACTCCGTCCGCTTGCGCCCAGTGTCTTCTGCTCCGCGTGGTAGTAACGCCGGCAGCCCCTCTCCGGCTGCCCCAGCGGGGAGTACTAAGGCGGTGGATGACGATTACGCCATCGAGAAATTCCTGGCCGACCTGAAGCCGAGCAACAACTGGATGGATGAGTTGTAAGAGCTTAGTAGGCATCAGGACTTGTTGTGGCAGAGGGCACTTGCCTCTCTGGGTCATCGCTCTTCACACCCGACATTTATCCTTCGATGGGCATAAAGCCTGTCGAGGGAGAAGTGTCTGGTAGGGCAACGGAAAAGGAACAGGTGTGGACATCATTCGAGACGATGAGAACCGCAGGGGTAACAACCGGTTTAGCCAAGACTTGCCATCGATTGTCAAAGTCCCTTTGTGGTCTGCTCAGAGGACAGGCTGGGTAGAAGATTCATGATGCGTATGCATCAGCTCTTCACGGTTCTGGGCATCGTCGCCCTGACCGGTATAACCAGTTGCGCATTACTTCCTTCTTCTCGGAACCCCTCCATGGACAAGACCGGGTGGATCACGCATTGCTTTGGCAGATTTCTAATTGATTTACCACCCCAAGCGGAAGTTAGAGCGGGGTACTACCTCTGGGGCGATAACATCGAAGCGCTCGACGAAACACCAGTCACTCTGGCTGCCAGGGTTGATCAGCGTGAGCAAGAACTGAAGGCACAACCACATAGAAGGCAACAAGGTAGCCTGTTTCTTCGCCGACTAGACCTTGGGGGGAACTCGACAGGGCTGCTTTCCTGGAAATCCAATGCCAGCACAGCGATGTATCTATTGGATGCTTACGCTATTTCCAGACCGACATGGCGTGCTTACCGGTGGATGGGAGGCGTATCGACGGATCGTGAACCGCAGGGCATTGAAAGTGCCACTTCTCTAGCCCACAGCCTACGTTCTCGCGAAGCCAATGAAATTCCTTCAGAGCCTGGCTTTTGTATTGAGCGAGCCTATATCGCGGGTAACAGCTTTCAAGGAGAGCGGTTCGATATTGGCGTAACTTTTCCTGAGTATCCTGGGGCTCATTTCGAGTTCACCTCCAGCACCGGAGCCGAAGGAGATCGCCTGCTGGATCGGGTGAGTGGTTTCCTGGCAGGTGCCGCCAAGATGGTGTTAGGGATCGAGACCCTGCGCAAAAGAGAACGTGGCGGCGAGGTTCCAGCCGATGAATACCTGTTGGCCAGTACTGACAAGGGCCAGCGCATCTATACGTTCGCCTGGGAAGCCCAGGGTAAAGATGGCTCGATCACCGAACCAAACATCTCAGCCGCGCTTGGCGTACTCGAACGTAGCCCCGACAGCAGCGGCAAGCTGCCGGCGCCGCCATTCAAGTCAGACAGAGAGGCGCTGGAGTTATGGGACACCATCATTGACTCCGTGCGCCTGCGTCCGGTGTCTTTGCGTGACGGTAATACAGGAAATTCCTGAATACTTATCCTTCGGGAGGCTCAACGCCCAAAGAGGGAGAAGTGTTTGTAGTACAACGGAAAAGGAACAGACATGGACATCATTCGACTCGGCGATTCCACCAGCCACGGCGGCACTGTGATTGAAGCGTTCAACCAAACCGACCTGAACGGCAAACCCATGGCCGGCGTCGGGCACAAGGTCACATGCCCTTTATGTAAAGGCGTGTTTCCTATTTCCGAGGGCAGCGCACTGCTGGATGTTGGCGGTGTTCCGGTGGCGCTGCATGGAATGAAAACCGCCTGTGGGGCCAGCCTGATCGCCAGCGGTCCGAAAGGAGACGCTGAGAGTTAGTCAGGTAGAGGGTGGTGTTTTTTGTTTGCCCGAGGGGAGGGCGTAGTGATCGTTCGGTGGGTACAGATTGCTGACGTTTCGGGTGGCGTAAGTGGGGACCTGCTGCTTGAGAGATGGACATAAACAGCGACGGTTTTAAGGTTGTTCGCTACCACTCAAAAACCTAGTCTGTCCCTGTCGCTGCAAAATCAGCGATCGGGTCTGATAACCCGGTAAGATGCAGGCGCACAAGCGCCCGTCACCACAATTGCAGGCGCATTTTTGTGTCCGTCTTTTCGTGTAATGGCGGCTGTGCGTGGGAGACCTTCGGGTCTGCCGGATTCCTGTATCTCCGGTTTATCAGCCTACGCACAGCTGCCACCCTTTCGCCTGATAACGAACATGGCAGCTCTCTTTTTGATATGGGAGGTTCAACCATGTACGCCCGTAATCTGTCTGTATTTTGCTGTCTTTCGCTTCGCCTTCATCCGCTCAATAACACCCGCTTCCTGGCTATCGCAGGAGGTACCTTATGAGCACGCTAACCCCCATCAAAACCCTGGGTTTCGTCACTTTCGGCAATTGCGCCGACCCTGAACAAACCCTGTTCCGCGTCAACGCCGACGTCCCCTTGCAGCAAGCCCTGGAGCACGCCTCGACTCTGCTGTACTACGCCAAGAAACTCGCCCTGGATGCCGCCATGGAAGAGCAGGGCGAGCGCTACGCCTGGGCTTCCCACTTTCTGGCGGAGATGGGGAAGGCGGTGATTGATGATGTTTGTCTGGGGTTAGAGGGTGGGGAAGGGCGGTGAGTTGGTTTTGATTTGAGGCTCTTTTACGTGAACCAAGAAAAACGCCGCTTATCGTGGGTGATAAGTGGCGTTTTATTGTATAGAGGGCTGCTTTCGGCCACAAACAGCCCTTGACTACCGAGCGTACATCGTCCTGGCGATGCTTACCGACCGGCTCCGGCCCGCCGCGCCAGCAACAGCACCGAAGCAGCACCCGACAACAGCACCGCGCAGCAGCGGTTGAAGATCTTCTTGCCCCGGGGCTCGGCGAACCCGCGGCTAAGCGTAGGCGCTGATGGCGATCCACTCCAGAACCAGGAACTGGGCGGGCACCGGCGCCGAAGGGGCGACGAACTGCGGCAGGAAGGCGGTGAAGATCAGGATGGCTTTCGGATTGCTGAAGCTCAGCTTGAATTCATCACGGACGGGGCGTCAGACGGTTGCTTTTGACCCAATATTGGCACGACCTCAATCTGGAAGGTTGATGACATCCAGATACCAACCATAGTGGTTTGGAGTGAGCTTGAGGCCGATGGTCGTCGCTTCTGAGTGCTTAGCTTTGCCAATGAAGATTTGCCCGTACCAACAAATCTCAACTACTGGATCTTGAAGCATTGGCTCGTTAGCCACAGAAACTCGACGAGCTAACTCTAACGTTCGATTGTCGGCATTCAACCTAGCCATTGTGTAGTACACGCGATCAGGCATCCCCTTGCCCGAATCGTTGTATAGGATGCTATTGGGATAAACACGTATTGAAATCATCTCCAAGTCATCTCCCCTAACATTTTCGTGGCGTATCTTGGAAAGCCGCTGCATGTAGGCGTTGTCTTGGTGATCCGAGTACCCAATATTTCTGTGCACCTCGAAGCCCATGCTTGCCCAGAACTCCACAGAGCTTTTTGGTTCACATTGGACTACAAGAACGGCATTGTTCAGTGCCTCCTCTCTGCGTATGGCATCTTCCACAAGCGCTCGCCCAATGCCTTGTCCTTGAAGGTCGCTTCTTACCTGCAGAATGGAGCTGGGTGAGATCCCGTATGTTAGAAAGCCAACAGATCCCCCTACATCAGTGAAAACCGTCATCTCTCCCTCGTCCAACGCCTTTTCGATCAAGTGCCAATTGTGGATAAAACCCTGCCCATCTCGAGCTTCAAGCACTAGCCAGTCATGAATGAATGGCAGATCAGTCTTCACTGCTGCGCGAATACGTCCTATCACAGTCATGCTTAATCCTTTTAGTAAGTCTTAACCTCTAAGACTTAATGTTGACAGTCGTTAGGCTTGCTGGAACCTCGCTTGATTTCACCGCAGCCTGGTGGGTGGGGCGCTTTAACTCCAAGCCGGTATTCTCTAAGCGAGCGTGGTATGCGGACTTCCTGATGGGCACAGAGAATACCTTGCATACCCTGTTAGGTAGCCCGAGATTTATTCTTGGCATTGTCTTTAAGATCCGACGAGCATCGGAACGCCACAAAATATGGAGAGGCCAACAAGCTGCCAACCAAAGAGTTTTTCCACCCTTCAATTTCCAGAATTTGTGACGATAGGCTGGCCCCAACCATGAAAAGTCCTCCATAAAGACAGGCTCTAGAAATGGTTCCCACTAACAGTATATTTGGTACATGAAGCAATCTAAGCGACAGCTCTTCTCTTGAAACAAGCTTCCAGTTGTCGATAGATTTCTGCACCCCATACAAGCAAAGCATGCCACAGGCGAAATAAAGGATTAACAAGGATATAGAGAAGAGTCTTAATGAGTTTATTTCAACTTCAAAAAATGGAATCATGTAAGGAGGCTTATTCTCCCCTGATATAGCTACAAGGTAAGCGACTCCAGAAACTGTTATCCCCGATATCAATGCTTTCTGCGCTAGCTCCAAAGAATCATGGTAGTAATTTACTGCGATTTCATCGAGATCCATTTCTACACCATAGTAATATACGAGTTTTTCGGAGTTTTTTGACTCTGCATCTAGGTTGCCCATTAAAAGCTATGCATTTGGTTTTTGGTGATCTGAACACCAATACGACAGAATCATAACTGACGCCCCTGAGCCGATATTGCTTTCATCTGCACAATCTAATTTGCTCTTCTGGTTAAAAATGGTCTTTCAGTAAAGTTCATATTGGAAATCAGCAGGCTTTCCGGAATTCATCTGCGAGCCTAAACCGAATCACCTTTGGCATCCTATTCATCACAACTAAATCACCGAACCATCCTTGCTAGTGTACGAATATTAACCAACCTTACAGTCCGGTGCGAAACTGCTCGAAGAGCAAAGAAAAAGGCGCTAAATGAATACAGTGTCAGCATTATAGGGGCAAAATACACTAACAATGTTTTAGGCACTTCTGGTGTGTTTGAAGTATCAATTTTTAAAAATTCAGTAATTGTCGCAATTATGGCGCCTGATGCTATGCCCACCATAAACAGGAGAGTAGCCTGGAGCCCCCTTTCTGCCGCATATAATGACCTCCGCTGAGCAGCCCCAGGCTGTAATGCCCTTGATCGGTTATATAGCAATGACGTGAATCCAAACAAAATAGCCAGCACCGGAAAACATAGACCGCCAAGATATAAATAATCTTTGCGCTGCAGGTAATGGTTCATTGCCCCAAAAAAAATTGTCGCGCCAAGCGAAAACATTAAAAAATAAAACAATCTTACAATGGATCGTTCTATAGTGTTAAAGAGCTTGATGATCTTATTTAGTGCTTTTAGTGTAGTGATTTGTCTAATTTCCTTCATGCTTGATGATTCCTTAATTACAGCCTTGGATGGCACGTTTCCACAACTCACTGTTATCACTATAAGCCATCAAGTTGGTTTGCTTTTCTAATCGCTAGGATTGCTGGCGCCCAACTTGAATCTACGCTGTGCGATAGTTGTACCGTATTCCTACGCCGTGCGTCACACCATTATTCATAGGTTTCAATAGGTAGATCCACACAGATTGGAAGCTCGGTTAACGCGCTAGCGATAGTCGAGGTCGAAATTCCTGCATAGAACATAGCGTGGGGTTGATCTGGATTGACTCGGTCCTCCGTAACAATTCCAAGAATGTGCCCAGAGTAGGAAATCACCGGTCCGCCGCTATTGCCAGGGCGCGCAATTGCCGAATACAGGAATGACTTCTGATTCCGTATGTCTGCCACACCATCATTGACTATTTCACCACCTTGCAAGATGAGTGGAGCTTCGCAAGACATCGGCACCGGAGGGTAACCCAACAGACATAGGCGCTCCCCGATCACAGGGTCTCGAAAGCCAATCGACGAGCTACTTCTGAGCACTGGTTTTGACAGTTCAATGATCCCTACATCAACTGACTCGTGTGGATAGCACGCTTTAATTTCACAGTCGATTCCTTGAAAGGTTTGTTGGGGGCGGACGGTCATTTCCTTGAGAACATGCGCGCAGGTGAGTACATGCCTATCTGAGATAATGAACCCAGTTCCGCCTCGTTCGTCTCCTTTCGAATCACCAATGATGTGGACTGTGAACTCTCCATGGTATGAGTGTAAAAACTCTGGGCCCAGCACGGGGGCAAGCCAAGAGATTCCCAGACGTTCTCTATTCGTCAGTTCTTTAAAGGCATAATACGTCTTGGGTGCCATGACAAAGCTGCTTAGGCCCATCGCTACAAGCAGTCCCTCTCGCTCCATGGCATCTAGCAGCGTTCTGACTGGCAGCACATACCGCAGTGGTTCGGTTAGAAATTCGGTTTTTTCAAGGAATGTCAGGAACTCATAAATGGAGAAGGGGCGGGAGGAACCAGGTGTGTTGTTCGGCAGACCAAGGACCTGCAAATTCGATGAGTACGCTACAGGTGAGAAAAAGCTGAACGCCTGCATAGCCAATTCTGTTCGCTCCTGTACAGAGAGCGGTTGAAGTCGCGAATAGCGTTGGCGGATTTCAGGCTTCATTGGGCTACCTGTCTAATTTGAAGGAAATGGCGTGATGAAAGACGAGTGTCAACATTGTGTACGCAAAAATTGGGAGTTGATTCGGAATATGAAGGAAAATATAACGGAATTGATAGGTGACTTTCCGCTAATTGCTCCCTATCAGAAAGGGCAGAAAGTGGCCGAAAACCACCATTCACAAAAGAGCCATCGGACGACCAGAGTCCCATCCCCCCAAGCCCCCCCAACCCCCGAACTATAATTAATAAACACCCCCATTTGCCCGGCGAGTGCCACCACGCCCATCCACTACCCACCACGCTCACCCGCCAGGCAGAGGGCAGTCCAACCAATGGGACGGGACGCCCAACTGATTACGCGAGAGGGGCCCGCCATGAAACTTCATTCCTTCCAGCATTACTCCCATGGCCTGGAAATGGTCGTTCACGATGCATGGGTCACCACCAAGGTGAAGTCGGCCCTGGCCTTTGCCGAACCGACCCGCGGCCTGCATATCAATGTCAAAACCCATGCGGGCATGGTCACCCTGAGTGGCCGGCTCATCACCCATAAGCAGTGTGAGCAGGCCGTCAGCCTGACCCGTGCGGTGCATGGCGTCGTCGACATCGAGGCCAGCGACTTGCAGACCCATATGTTTACGCCGGGCAGCCTGCCTGAAGCGCCCAACGCCGAAGAGAGCAGCGAATATCCTTCGCAGTCGTCTTCGACGAAGAGGGACGATAAATGACCAAGGCGATCGCTTGAGTGTCGCGCCGGGAAACCTGGGCGGCGCTGTGTTCGATAGCCCTTTCGACAGGACCTCAGGAGGATCATCAGTACGTTGAAAGCCCCACCTCAGCCGGTGGGGCTTTTCTCATGCGCGAAGTCGGGCTGTATCCGGCCCGTTGCAACGCCCAGGCAATCCCGACGAAGCCTTTCAGCCCAGCGCGGCGAGCATCAAATCCAGATTCTCCACCGCCGCCCCGGCGGCGCCTTTACCCAGGTTGTCGAACACCGCCGCCAACAGCACCTGACCCTTACCCTCAAACACCATCAAACGCATAGCGTCCGTATCGTTCAGCGCCTGCGGATCAAGGCCCGTGAGTTCTTGTGCGTGCCGAAGCGACATCACCTCCACACAAGCGCTCCCAGCGTAATGCTGCTCCAGACAGGCATGGATACGAGCGGCATCGACACCCGGGGCAAGCAGGCGCAATTGCAGGGGAATGGTCAGCACGATGCCCTGGCGAAAGGCACCGTAGGCGGGGACGAACAGAGGGCGTTCGCTCAGGCCGCTGTGTTGCTGGATCTCCGGCACATGTTTGTGAGCCAGGCCCAGGCCGTAGATCTGGAAAGGGGCGGCTTTGGACGCATTCGGCCCTTCGTGTGCTTCGACCGCGGCGCGGCCGCCGCCGGAGTAGCCGGAGATGGCGTTGATGCTGATCGGGTAGTCCTGCGGCAGCAGCCCGGCTTGCAGCAAGGGGCGCAGCAGGCCGATGGCGCCGGTGGGGTAGCAGCCGGGGTTGCTCACCCGTTTGGCGTTGGCGATGCGTTGCGCCTGTTGCGGGTGCATTTGCGCGAAGCCGTAGGTCCAGTGGGGGTGGGTGCGGTGCGCCGAGCTGGCGTCGATCACCCGCACTGCCGGGTTGCGGATGCTGGCGACGGCGTCGCGGGCGGCATCGTCGGGCAGGCAGAGCAGGGTGATGTCGCAGGCGTTGATGGCTTCGGCGCGGCGTTGCGGGTCTTTGCGCTGGTCGGCGGCGAGGGTCAGCAGGTGCAGGTCGCTGCGGCCGCGCAGGCGCTGGTGGATCTGCAACCCGGTGGTGCCCTGGTCGCCGTCGATAAATACGAGGGGTGTGCTCATGCTGTGTGCTCGCAAGCCGGAAAAGTTGGGCAAATCTTCCGGCTGAAGCTGAAATAGAGAAAGTTGAATTTAATAACGCTAAGCTTCAGTTTTTCTGAATTTGGAGCGACCCATGCGCGAAATCAGCCTCGACCGGTTGCGTACCCTGGTGGCGATTGTCGACCTCGGTTCCTTTGCCGAAGCGGCCCGCGCGCTGAACCTGGCGCCGCCTACGGTCAGCCTGCATATCGCCGACCTGGAGGCGCGGGTCGGTGGTTCGCTGTTGTCGCGCACCCGCGGTCGGGTGCAGCCCACGGCCATTGGCGAAACCTTGGTAGAGCGCGCGCGGCGCTTGTTGGCCGATGCCGAGCAGGCGCTGGAGGATGTGCAGCGTCAGGTCCTGGGCCTGGCCGGCCGGGTGCGCCTGGGGGCGTCCACCGGCGCTATTGCCCAGTTGCTGCCCCAGGCCTTGGAAACCCTTGGCCAGCGGCACCCGGGCATCGACCTGCAGGTGGCGGTGCTGACCTCCCAGGAGAGCTTGAAGAAGCTCGCCGAAGGTTCGCTGGACATCGGCCTGGTGGCCTTGCCGCAAACCCCGGTCAAGGGTTTGCGCATCGAGCCCTGGCGCAAGGACCCGGTCATGGCCTTCCTGCCGGCCCGCTGGCAATCCCCCGACCCGGTGACCCCGCAGTGGCTGGCCGTCCAGCCCCTGATCCTCAACGATCACAGCACTCGGCTGTCGCGCCTGACCTCGGAGTGGTTCGCCCTGGGTGGACAGCAGCCCACGGCGCGCATCCAGCTCAACTACAACGACGCGATCAAGAGCCTGGTGGCCGCCGGTTATGGCGCCACCTTGCTGCCCCATGAAGCCGCCACGCCGCTGCCCGACACACGGATCGCCATGCGCCCGTTGCAGCCGCCGCTGTGGCGACAGCTGGGCATTGCCCATCGGGACGGGGAGGTGGAGCGCTCGACCCAGCATGTGCTGGAGGTGTTGTGGGGGCTGAGCGCCGATTGACGACGGAGTGTTTTAGCCCAGCAGATGTTTGGAGATGTACTTGGAGATTTCCACCATCGAGGTCTTGCCGGTGAATTCGAATTTCACCATACCAAGAGCTTACTGATAGCAGATACCAGTTATGGCAATGTCTCTGACGGTCTTCGGATTGTTCTGATTGATTTTTAGCCGGAATTAATAATTCATTAGGCGGCTACTACTTTGGATTGCACATGATTTTATTTTCATGCGGCATCACTGGTGAAGACTAATTACTGGGAAATAAAAGGATGAAACGGATTCTAGCGATATTGCTTTTGACCGCAGGCAATATGGGTAGCGTCGCTTACGCTGGGGTTGATGTTGCAGCGGCCCGGCAGTCGTTGAAGAATTATGGTCTTGGCTATTGCATCGTTAATCAGTTTAAAGATGAGTCCGATGTGAAGAGCGATATCGAGTCGGCTATTGGCGCCTATTCCTTCATGGGAAATGGTATGCACAGCATTCTTCAGAATGAAGATACGTTGGAGACTCTGCATAATCCTTATGACGCGACGACGGATTTTGTATTTTCCATGTATGAGAAAACTCAGGCCAGTAGCAAATATACGGATAAGAAAGTCGTGTTTTATGCCTGTCTCGATATCTATAACTCCAAGGCGTTCGACGATTTTATCAAGACGCAGGACCCATACATTACACAATGATGGGTAAAGAGCTGGCCGAGCGCGATATCCAATATCGCGCTCGCCGCCCTGCCTTAAAACAACTTCCAGCTATAACTCAGCAACAACCGATTCTCATTGATATCGGTCCGATAGTTCGACCTCGCCACCACGTTACGCACCTTGATCCCCAACCCGCCCAGCGGCCCGGACTGGACCACGTAACCGATATCCAGGTCGCGTTCCCAGTCCTTGCCCTCAAAGCCCTTGCCGGTGTCGACGTTGTCGCCGCGGATGTAGCGCAGGGTGGTGGTCAGGCCGGGCAGGCCGCTGGCGGCGAAGTCGTAGTCGTAGCGCAGTTGCCAGGAGCGTTCGTCGGTGTAGGCGAACTCGTAGGTGGGTACTTCGTTGCCCAGCGGGGTGATGTTGGCGAAGACCCGGGGGAAGGCGCTGTCGCCGAACATGCCCTGGTAGCCGACGTAAAAGGTATGGCCGCCGCGTTTGGCTGACAGCAGGGAGAAGAAGGCCTGGTTGTCGATGGCGCCGAGCAGCTGTTTGCCGTCCTCTTCGCTGTCGTAGTAGCCGAGGTTGGCGCCGAGTGTCCAGTCGCCCATTGGCTGGCTGTGTTTCAGGCCGAGGAAACGCTGGTGGTAGATGTCTTCCAGCTGGCCGTACCAGGCGCTGAGGCTGGTGCGCTTGTCGTTGAAGGCGTAGTCGGCGCCGGCGTAGTTGAAGGCGTCGCTGCTGACTGCGCGTTTCGGCACATGGCCGAGCATGGCTTGCAGTTTGCCGTCGCCGGATTCGTTGCGCAGGCTGGTGGAGCGCAGGCGGCCGCCTTGCAGGGTCAGGCCGTCGATGTCGTTGGAGACGATGCTCGCACCCTGGTAGGACGGCGGCAGCAGGCGGATATCGCTGAAGCTCAGTACCGGCAGGTTGGGTTGCAGCTCGCCGATGCGCAGTTCGCTTTTCGCCAGGCGCAGTTTCAGCGCCAGGCCGAGGCGGCTGTAGTCGTCAGCGGCTTCGCCGTCTTCCTGGACCGGCAGCAAACCGCTGTTGACCCGGCCTTTGCCACTGTCGAGCTTGAGCCCCAGGGTGCCGATGGCATCCAGGCCCACGCCGAGGGTGCCGGGGGTGTAGCCGGACTTGAAGTTGAGGATAAAACCCTGGGCCCATTCCTGGGCCATGGACTGCTCGGTGCCGCGGATATCCGAATAGTCGCGGCTGAAGAAGTAGTTGCGGGCCTGGAGGGTGGCGGTGGCGTCCTTGATAAAACCGCCTTCTTCGGCCAGCAGCGGCTGGGGCGCGCTCAGGCACAGCGCGCTGGCGCCCAGCACGGCAAGGGTCTTTGCAGGTTTCATTGCTTTTACTCTTATTGTTATGGAAAGCAGTTCACTGCGCGCAGGCTAGGGGCGGGTGTGGGGCGGTCACTATCCGTTGCCTGCAGACCTGTATCCCTTTTCTGCAGGCGTGCTTTTTTGCGGCAAGGGGAGGTGGGCGCAACCGAGAGTCGGCTACGCGCGAGGAGTCAGGCGTCGGGATGCTCGGCGCGCAGTTCGTCGATCATCCGCAGGCAGTGGCTGAGCCCTGCGGACACATCGCCGACCCGCCGGCTGATGATGATCGGCGAGGTGGCGTTGGCTTCCAGCAGCGGGCTGAAGCCGATGTCGTCGCGATGCAGCAATTGCACCGAGGCCGGCACCAGGGTGATGCCGATGCCGGCGCCCACCAGGCCGATGGCGGTCTGCAGTTCGTTGGTCCATTGCACGATGCGGATATTCAGGCCGTGGGTGTTGAACAGCGCGATCACGTGGTCGGCGTAGCTCGGGCGCGGGTTGCCGGGGTAGAGCACGAAGGGTTCGTCGGCCAGCTGCGCCAGGCTCACCGACTGGCCGATCAGCGGATGGCCGGCGGGCAGGGCGGCCACCAGGCGATCCTCGGTCTGCACCTTTTGCACAATGGCCGGATCGTCGATGCGGATCCGCCCGAAGCCGATGTCGATGCGCCCGGCCTTGAGCGCTTCCACCTGTTGCAGGGTGGTCATTTCCGATAACCCCAGCTCCAGGGCCAGGGTCTCGTGGCTGCGCAGGCGGCGGATCAGTTCCGGCAGCAGGCCATACAGAGTCGAGGGAGCGAAGCCGATGCCGAGCCAGGTCTTTTCGCCGTGGCCGATGCGCCGGGTGTTGTCGCAGACCTTGGCCAGTTGCTCCAGCAGCACGCTGGAATGCTCATAGAAAAACCGCCCGGCCTCGGTCAGGCGCAACGGCCGGCCGCGCTCCAGCAGCAACACCCCGAGTTCCTCTTCCAACTGCTGGATCTGCCGGCTCAAAGGCGGCTGGGCGATGTGCAGGCGCTCGGCGGCCTTGGTGAAGTTGAGGGTCTGGCCCAGCACCTGGAAGTAACGCAGATGACGCAGTTCCATAAGGCCTCCGCGGGCAAAGGTTGGATACCTTCAAGGTATCGAGCCAGACCAATTCTATATTGGAACCCCGGAAAAAGCCGTACGAGAATCGGGTCCATAACTTCAAGAACCTGATGGGTATGGAAATGCTTTCGAGTGCCATTGAATCGATCGAAACGATCATCGTCGATCTGCCAACCATCCGCCCGCACAAGCTGGCGATGCACACCATGCAGAACCAGACCCTGGTGCTGATCCGCCTGCGTTGCGCCGACGGCATCGAAGGCCTGGGCGAGGCCACCACCATCGGTGGCCTGGCCTACGGCAACGAAAGCCCGGACAGCATCAAGACCAATATCGACCGCTTCTTCACGCCGCTGCTGCTCGGCCAGGATGGCGCCAATATCAACGCCGCCATGCAGCGCCTGGAGCGCAGCATCCGTGGCAACACCTTCGCCAAATCCGGTATCGAGAGCGCCTTGCTCGACGCCCAGGGCAAGCGCCTGGGGCTGCCGGTCAGCGAGCTGCTCGGCGGTCGGGTGCGCGACGCCTTGCCGGTGGCCTGGACCCTGGCCACCGGCGACACCGCCAAGGACATCGCCGAAGCGGAAAAGATGCTCGACCTGCGCCGCCACCGCATCTTCAAGCTGAAGATCGGCGCCGGTGAGGTGGACCGGGACCTGGCCCACGTGATCGCGATCAAGAAAGCCCTGGGCGACCGCGCCAGCGTGCGGGTCGACGTCAACCAGGCCTGGGACGAAGCGGTGGCGGTGCGCGCCTGCCGGGTTCTGGGCGGCAACGGCATCGACCTGATCGAACAGCCGATCTCGCGCAACAACCGCGCCGGCATGGTGCGCCTCAACGCCATCAGCCCGGCGCCGATCATGGCCGACGAATCCATCGAATGCGTGGAAGACGCCTTCAACCTGGCCCGCGAAGGCGCGGCCTCGGTGTTCGCCCTGAAGATCGCCAAGAACGGCGGCCCGCGCGCCGTGCTGCGCACCGCGGCGATCGCCGAGGCGGCGGGCATCGGCCTGTACGGCGGCACCATGCTCGAAGGCGGCATCGGCACCCTGGCGTCGGCCCATGCCTTTCTCACCCTCAATACCTTGAGCTGGGACACCGAACTGTTCGGCCCGCTGCTGCTGACCGAGGACATCCTCGCCGAGCCGCCGCTGTACCGCGATTTCCAATTGCACGTATCCCGGGCGCCGGGCCTCGGCCTGAGCCTGGATGAGGAGCGCCTGGCGTTCTTCCGCCGCGACAAAGCCTGAACTGCCATTCATCACGTCTGAGGAGAGCACCATGCTGTTCCACGTCAAAATGACCGTGAACCTGCCGGTCGACATGAACCCCGAGCGCGCCGCCCAGCTCAAGGCCGACGAAAAGGCCCTGGCCCAGCGCCTGCAGGAGCAGGGCAAGTGGCGGCACCTGTGGCGCATCGCCGGCCTGTATGCCAACTACAGCGTATTCGACGTCGACAGCGTGCAGGAACTGCACGACCTGCTGATGCAACTGCCGCTGTACCCGTACATGGCTATCGAAGTGAATGCGCTGTGCAGGCATCCTTCGTCCATTCATGCGGATGACCGCTGAGCCCGCGCCGGCTCGCTCCACACTCTAATAAATACAAGATGAGGAATAACCATGAACGTCCGAATTTCCCACACTGCCAGCGCCCAGAAATTTCTCGAAGAAGTCAGCGGCCAGTTCAACGACCAGGGCAACCCGCGCACCAAGGCTCTGGTGTACCGCATCCTGCGTGACACGGTGAACATCATCGAGGACCTCGAGGTGACCCCGGAAGAATTCTGGAAGGCGGTCAACTACCTCAACGTGCTCGGCGCGCGCCAGGAAGCCGGGCTGCTGGTGGCCGGCCTGGGCCTGGAGCACTACCTGGACCTGCTGATGGACGCCGCCGACGAGCAGGCCGGCAAGACCGGCGGCACCCCGCGCACCATCGAAGGCCCGCTGTACGTGGCCGGTGCGCCGCTGAGCCAGGGTGAGGCGCGCCTCGACGACGGCCGCGATCCGGGCGTGGTGCTGTTCATGCAAGGCCAGGTGCGCGACACCGCTGGCCAGCCGCTGGCCGGAGCCATTGTCGATGTCTGGCACGCCAACACCGGCGGTACCTATTCCTACTTCGATACCGCCCAGTCGGAGTTCAACCTGCGTCGCCGCATCGTCACCGATGCCGAAGGCCGCTACCGTTTCCGCAGCATCGTGCCTTCGGGCTACGGCTGCCCACCGGACGGTCCGACCCAGCAGCTGCTCGACCAGCTGGGCCGTCACGGCCAGCGTCCGGCGCATATCCACTTCTTCATCTCGGCCGATGACCACCGTCACCTGACCACCCAGATCAACCTCGATGGCGATCAGTACCTGCACGACGATTTCGCCTACGCCACCCGCGACGAGCTGATCGCCAAGATCACCTTCAGCGACGATCAGCAGCGTGCGGCGCAGCATGGGGTCAGCGGGCGTTTCGCCGAGATCGACTTCGACTTCACCCTGCAGTCGTCCGCCCAGCCCGAGGAGCAGCATCGCCTGGAGCGGGTACGAGCACTGGAGGACTGACATAGCGGCAGATCCCGATCCGGGGCCACGGGATAACGTGAAGGTTATCCCGTGGTTTTTGCCGTTGTGAGCCGTGGTCGATGTTTTGCGTGATGTGCCAGCGGTGGCGAACGATCACCGCCCGATAATAACAATGAGAGTGACCCGCTTATGGAAACGCATCTGTTGAGTGAGCGCAGCAGGGTATTTGCCCAGGCCGATCCCTATGCTGTGTCCGGCTATGTCAACCAGCATGTGGGCAGCCACTGCATCCGTTTGCCCAAGGCCGGCAGTCCCCAGGCCAGCCTCAATCATCGGCAGTTCGCCAGCCTCGACCTGTGCTCGCTCAGCTACGGCGGCAGCGTGCGCGTCACCTCGCCGGCGCTGGAAACCATCTACCACCTGCAAGTGCTGCTGCGCGGCCACTGCCTGTGGCGCGGCCATCGCCAGGAACATTACTTCGCCCCGGGCGAGCTGCTGCTGATCAACCCCGACGATCCGGTGGACCTGACCTATTCCGACGACTGCGAGAAATTCATCATCAAGGTGCCCACCCGCCTGCTGGAGTCGGTGTGCCAGGAGCAGCGCTGGCTGTATCCGGGGCAGGGGGTGCGCTTCGTGGGCAACCGCTACCAGCTGGATGAACTGGAAGGCTTTATCAACCTGTTGGGCGTGGTCTGCCGCGAAGCCGAAGCCGCCGAATGCATCCCGCGGGTGCAGGAGCATTACGCGCAGATCGTCGCGAGCAAGATGCTCAGCCTGATGAAGACCAACATCCGGCGCGCGGGCCTGGGGTCGTCGTCGGCGACCTTCGAGACGATTGCCGATTACATCGAGCGCAACCTCAAGCAGGACATCGGCTGCGAGGAGCTGGCGCAGCAGGCGCAGATGAGCCTGCGTTCGCTCTATGCGCTGTTCGAGCGCAACGCCCGCACCACGCCCATGCGCTACATTCGCCAGAAGAAACTCGAGCGGATCCATGCCTGCCTGCGCGACCCCAGCTGCAATGTGCGCAACATCACTGAACTGGCCATGGACTTCGGCTTCCTGCACCTGGGACGCTTCTCGGAAAGCTACCGCAAGCAATTCGGCGAACTGCCGTCCGATACCCTCAGACGCCGGCCATGATATTGACGTATTTGCCTCTGTAGGAGCGAAGCTTGCTCGCGATAGCGTCGGATCTGACCCACCGCGTCGCCTGCCATCGCCGGCAATCGAGCGTCGACCGGCCGCTCCTACAGAAACCGTGTCCGCCACGTCATCCCCGATTCCTCGTAGCCGCTGCCGAGCCCGCGAGGCTGCGATCGACTGCGCAGCAGTCGTAAAACCTGAAACCACGATCGTTCTGGATAAATGCGACGCCCGAGTGGCGGCCACTGCATCGGACTTCCTTGCAACCCGAGCGCAGCCTCGGCGGCTACCCCCTGTAGGACTTGCCCTACAAAACTCTGCAGAAAACGGATAGTGGTCTGCACGCAACGGATATTGCCCCCGCGCACCCCGCCCTAGCATGAGCCTTGCCTGAATAAAAACAACGGAGGCGGCGGCCATGACCCTGCGACCCGAATACCTTCACTCACTGCTTGAAGAAGACCGTGACCGGGGCGTCTACCGCTGCAAGCGGGAGATGTTCACCGACCCTCGGTTGTTCGACCTGGAAATGCAGCACATCTTCGAGGGGAACTGGCTGTACCTAGCCCACGAGAGCCAGATCCCCAACACCAACGACTACTACACCACCACCATGGGCCGGCAGTCGGTCTTCATCGCGCGCAACAAGGACGGTGAACTCAACGCCTTCCTCAACGCCTGCAGCCATCGTGGCGCCATGCTCTGCCGGCACAAGACTGGCAACAAGTCGTCCTACACCTGCCCGTTCCACGGCTGGACCTTCAACAACTCCGGCAAGCTGCTCAAGGTCAAGGACCCGGCCGCCGCGGGTTATCCGTCGAGCTTCAATTGCGAAGGCTCCCATGACCTGACCAAGGTCGCGCGCTTCGAGTCCTATCGCGGCTTCCTGTTCGGCAGCCTCAACCCCGACGTGCTGCCCCTGGTGGAGCACCTGGGTGAGTCGGCGAAGATCATCGACATGATCGTCGACCAGTCCGCCGACGGCCTGGAAGTGCTGCGCGGTTCCTCGAGCTACATCTACGAAGGCAACTGGAAACTCACCGCGGAAAACGGCGCCGACGGCTACCACGTCAGCTCGGTGCACTGGAACTACGCCGCCACCCAGAGCCAGCGCAAGCAGCGCGAAGCCGGCGAAGAAATCAAGACCATGAGCGCCGGCAGCTGGGCCAAGCAGGGCGGTGGTTTCTACTCCTTCGACAAGGGTCACATGTTGCTCTGGACCCGCTGGTCCAACCCCGAGGACCGTCCGCTCTACGAGCGTCGCGACGAGCTGGCCCGTGACTTCGGCCAAGCCCGCGCCGACTGGATGATCGAGAACTCGCGCAACCTGTGCCTGTACCCCAACGTCTACCTGATGGACCAGTTCAGCTCGCAGATCCGCATCGCCCGGCCGATCTCGGTGGACCGTACCGAGATCACCATCTACTGCATCGCGCCCAAGGGCGAAAGCGACGAAGCCCGGGCCATGCGCATCCGCCAGTACGAGGACTTCTTCAACGTCAGCGGCATGGCCACCCCGGACGACCTGGAGGAATTCCGTTCCTGCCAGATGGGCTACCAGGGCAGCGGCAATGCCTGGAACGACATGTCCCGCGGCGCCGAACACTGGGTCGAGGGCGCGGACGACGCGGCCAAAGAAATCGACCTGCAACCGATCCTCAGCGGCGTGCGCACCGAAGACGAAGGCCTGTTTGTGATGCAGCACAGGTACTGGCAGCAAACCATGCTCGAGGCGCTTGCCGCCCAAGCCGCGCGAACCATTGCCGTGGAGGCTGTGTGATGAGCATTTCCCATGACACCGTGCGCGACTTTCTCTACCGCGAAGCGCGCTACCTGGACGACAAGGACTGGGACAGCTGGCTGGAGCTCTACGCCGCCGACGCGACCTTCTGGATGCCGTCCTGGGACGACAACGACGAGCTCACCGAAGACCCGCAGCGGGAAATCTCGCTGATCTGGTACGGCAGCCGCTGCGGCCTGGAAGACCGGGTGTTCCGGATCAAGACCGAGCGCTCCAGCGCGAGCATTCCCGACACCCGCACCTCGCACAACCTGAGCAACATCGAGGTGCTGGAGCAGGCCGACGGCCTGTGCAAGGTGCGCTTCAACTGGCACACCCTGAGCTTTCGCTACAAGACCGTCGACAGCTACTTCGGCACCAGCTTCTACACCCTCGACGTGCGGGGCGAGAACCCGCTGATCCTGGCCAAGAAAGTCATCCTGAAGAACGATTACGTTCGTCAGGTCGTCGATGTCTACCACCTCTGAGGCGACTGCCATGACTCATCAAATCGCACTCAATTTCGAAGACGGGGTGACCCGCTTCGTCGCCGCCAATGCCGGCGAAACCCTGGCCGATGCCGCCTACCGCCAGGGCATCAACATCCCCCTGGACTGCCGCGACGGCGCCTGCGGCACCTGCAAGTGTTTTGCCGAAGCCGGGCGTTACGACCTGGGCGAGGAATACATTGACGATGCGCTGACCGCGGATGAAGCCGAGCAGGGCTTCGTGCTGACCTGCCAGATGCGCGCCTTGAGCGACTGCGTGGTGCGGGTGCCGGCTTCGTCACAAGTCTGCCGCACCGCCCAGGCCACCTTCGATGCCACCATCAGCGCGGTGCGCCAGCTGTCCGACAGCACCATAGCGCTGTCGATCAAGGGAGAGGCCCTGAGCAAGCTGGCGTTTCTGCCGGGGCAGTACGTCAACCTCGGCGTGCCCGGCAGCGAACAGACCCGCGCCTATTCCTTCAGCTCGCTGCAGCGCGACGGCGAGGTCAGCTTCCTGATCCGCAACGTGCCGGGCGGCTTGATGAGCAGCTTCCTCACCGGCCTGGCGAAAGCCGGCGATCACATGAGCCTGGCCGGGCCCCTAGGCAGCTTCTACCTGCGGGATATTCGCCGGCCGCTGTTGCTGCTGGCTGGCGGCACCGGGCTGGCGCCGTTCACCGCGATGCTGGAGAAAATCGCCGAGCAGGGCAGCGAGCATCCGTTGCACCTGATCTATGGGGTGACCAACGACTTCGACCTGGTGGAAATGGATCGCCTGGAAGCCTTCGCCGCGCGCATTCCCAACTTCAGCTTCAGCGCTTGCGTGGCCAACCCCGAGAGCCGCCACCCGCTCAAGGGCTACGTGACCCAGCATATCGAACCCAAGCACCTGAACGATGGCGATGTGGACGTGTACCTGTGCGGCCCGCCGCCGATGGTCGAGGCGGTGAGCCAGTTCATCCGTGAGCAGGGCATCGCCCCGGCCAATTTCTACTACGAAAAATTCGCCGCCAGCGCGGCCTGAAACCCACCCCAATTCTGTAGGAGCGAAGCTTGCTCGCGATCAGCCGACAGGCTGAAAGGTCAGCGCTGCACGCACTATCGCTATCGCGGGCAAGCCTCGCTCCTACAGAAGAAGGTGCAGTGGTGCGTCGGCCTAGCGGAATGAGGTTTTGAGATGAGCAGATTCGAGGAAAAAGTCGCCCTGGTCACCGGGGCGGCACAGGGCATTGGCCGGCGGGTTGCCGAGCGCCTGGCCGAGGAGGGCGCGCGGCTGGTGCTGGTGGACCGCTCCGAGCTGGTGTTCGAGTTGCAGGCCGAGCTGGCCCCCAGGTTCGAGGTGCTGGCGCTGACCGCCGACCTTGAGCGGTACGCCGAATGCAGCCGGGTGATGGCCGCCGCCGTCGAGCGTTTCGGGCGCCTCGACGTGCTGGTCAACAACGTCGGCGGCACCATCTGGGCCAAGCCGTTCGAGCACTATGAAGAACAGCAGATCGAAGCCGAAGTGCGCCGTTCGCTGTTCCCCACCTTGTGGTGCTGCCACGCGGCGCTGCCCTACATGCTGGAGCAGGGCAGCGGCGCCATCGTCAACGTGTCGTCCATCGCCACCCGCAGCATCAACCGCGTGCCCTATGGCGCGGCCAAGGGCGGGGTGAATGCCCTGACCGCCTGCCTGGCGTTCGAGACCGCCGGGCGCGGGGTGCGGGTCAACGCGACCGCCCCTGGCGGCACCGAAGCGCCGCCACGGCGCATTCCGCGCAACAGCGCCGAGCAGAGCGCCGAGGAAAAGGTCTGGTACCAGCAGATCGTCGACCAGACCCTCGACAGCACCCTGATGAAACGCTACGGCACCATCGACGAGCAGGCCGCGGCGATCCTGTTCCTGGCCTCCGACGAGGCGTCCTACATCACCGGCATGGTCATGCCGGTAGGCGGGGGCGACCAGGGCTGAAGTATCAGGCGTCATCGAAAACCGCACCCAACTGTAGGAGCGAGGCTTGCCCGCGATGGCGTCCGGCCTGACACACCGCAGCGCTCCAATCGCGGGCAAGCCTCGCTCCTACAGGACTGCGTAAACGCACATCCGGTTTCTCCTAAAACAACAACAAGAGTCAGATGCCATGCGAAACATAGACAGCAATCAATTGATCGACGAGGCACGCTTCAATGCCTTTCACTGGCGCGTGCTGTTCTGGTGCGCGCTGATCATCATCTTCGACGGCTACGACCTGGTGATCTACGGCGTGGTGCTGCCGGTGCTGATGCAGGAGTGGGGCCTGAGCCCGCTGCAGGCCGGGGCGCTGGGCAGCTATGCGCTGTTCGGCATGATGTTCGGCGCGCTGTTTTTCGGCTCGCTGTCGGAGCGTATCGGCTGCAAGAAAGTCATCGCCATCTGCGTGGTGCTGTTCAGCGGTTTCACCCTGCTCAACGGGTTCACCACCACGCCCACCCAGTTCGGCATCTGCCGTTTTATCGCCGGTCTCGGCATCGGCGGGGTGATGCCCAACGTGGTGGCGCTGATGAACGAATACGCGCCGAAGAAAATCCGCAGCACCCTGGTGGCGATCATGCTCAGCGGCTACTCGGTGGGCGGCACGCTGTCCGCCGGCCTGGGTATCCTGCTGCTGCCGAATTTCGGCTGGCAGGCGGTGTTTTATGTGGCGGCGATCCCGTTGTTGCTGCTGCCGCTGATTCTCAAGTTCCTGCCCGAATCCCTGGGCTTCCTGCTGCGCCAGGGCCGGGAAGACGAGGCGCGCCAGGTGCTGCAACGGGTCGAGCCGGGCTTCGTGCCGCAACCCGGCGACTCGTTCGTCAAGGCCAACCTCAAGACTGCCGGCGCGCCGGTGGTGCAGCTGTTCCGCGAAGGCCGTGCGCTGAGCACCTTGATGCTCTGGGTGGTGTTCTTCTGCTGCCTGCTGATGGTCTACGCGCTCAACTCCTGGCTGCCCAAGCTGATGGCCAGCGCCGGTTACAGCCTGGGCTCGAGTCTGATGTTCCTGCTGGTGCTGAACCTTGGCGCGATCTTCGGCGCCGTGGGCGGCGGCTGGATCGGCGATCGCCTGCAGCTGCAAAAGGTCCTGGTGGCGTTTTTTGTCGTGGCCGCGGTGTCCATCAGCCTGCTCGGCTTCAAGAGCCCGCACGGGCTGCTGTACGCCCTGATCGCGATTGCCGGGGCCACCACCATCGGTACGCAGATCCTGGCCTTCGCCTGTGTCGCCCAGTTCTATCCGGTGACGATCCGTTCCACCGGCATTGGCTGGGCCTCGGGTATCGGCCGCAGCGGGGCCATCGTCGGGCCGCTGCTGGGTGGTGCCTTGGTGAGCATCGAGCTGCCGCTGCACTATAACTTCATGGCCTTCGCCATTCCGGGGGCAGTGGCGGCGCTGGCGATGTGTTTCGTCTACCAGCGGCCGGCCAAGGCGCTGCCGGTCAATCAGGCCAGCGCGCCATCGCTGTAGTGATGCCATGACCGGCGCGGGCGCCCAGGTGCCTGCGTCGGCGGTTCAGTCATGCCATGCCTCAGGGCTTCGGAGCTTGCATGCGGCAGTTGATCAAGGACTTTTCGTTGTCGGCGCTGGTGGCCGGGTTTATCGCCACGCTGATTTCCTATGCCGGGCCGCTGGTGATCATCTTCCAGGCGGCCGAGGCCGCGGGCCTGCCCGAGGAAGTGTTGTCGTCCTGGGTCTGGGCGATTTCCATCGGCAGCGGGGTGCTGGGCATCGTCCTCAGCCTGCGCTTCAAGGTGCCGGTGGTCATCGCCTGGTCGGCGCCGGGCTCGGCGCTGCTGGTGGCGTTGCTGCCGGGCATTGGCCTCAATGAGGCGGTGGGTGCCTACCTGGTGGCCAGCGCGCTGATCCTGCTGATCGGCCTGTGCGGCATCTTCGACAAGATCATCGGCCGGCTGCCGGCGGCGATTTCCGCGGCGATGCTGGCGGGCATCCTGTTCAGTTTCGGTACCGGGCTGTTCCGCTCGATCCAGGACAAACCGCTGCTGGTCGGGGCGATGTTCTTCACCTACCTGCTGTGCAAGCGCCTGTCGCCGCGTTATGCGGTATTGGCCGTGCTGCTGGTGGGCTGCGCCATCTCCCTGACGATGGGCGATATCGACCGCTCGGCACTGGTGATCGGCCTGGCCACGCCGCACTGGATCAGCCCCGCGTTCAGCTGGAACGATGTGCTCAACGTCGCGCTGCCGCTGGTGGTGGTGGCCCTGACCGGGCAATTCGTGCCGGGCATCGCCGTGCTGCGCAACGACGGCTACCACACGCCGGCCAGCCCGATCCTCGCCAGCAGTGCCTTCACCAGCCTGCTGCTGGCGCCATTCGGTTGTCACGGGTTGAACCTGGCGGCGATCACCGCGGCCATCTGCACCGGCCGCGAAGCCCACGAAGACCCGGGCAAGCGGTATGTGGCCGGGGTCATGGGCGGGCTGTTCTACCTGCTGCTGGGGATCTTCGGCGCGACCCTGGTTTCGCTGTTCAGCGCCTTTCCCCGGGCACTGATCGCGGCCCTGGCTGGGCTTGCGCTGTTCGCTGCCATTGGCGGCGCCCTGAGCAGCGCCATGGCCGTACCGCGGGATCGCGAAGCGGCGCTGATCACTTTCCTGGTGACGGCCTCGGGCATGTCGCTGTTCGGTTTGTCGGCGGCTTTCTGGGGGCTGCTGTTTGGCCTGCTGGCCCATGGGGTGCTGACCTTGCGTCGCCCGCAAGCCTTACCCGTAACGGGGGAGGCACCGGCCCAGGCGCGTAATTGACAGCGCTACGGCGCCCGCTATGTATCAAAAACCTTGCACAGGCGAATCACCTCCGGCACGGCCTGTGTCTGCGGGGCTGCCGTTCGCTGCTGCTGGGATGAATACGCAAGTCCCCGGAAACCTGTGGGTTTTTCGATACAACCCTTACCCATTCTTTACCTTCATGCGCTGCTCAATGTCGCGCAATCGCTGTCTGAAACGGCGAGAAACTTGTGGTTCTCGTCCTGAAAGAGAGTGAAGTGATGATGTTGAGTCGAGTTGCAAAAGTGGCGGTCGTGATCGCCTTGTTGTCGTCCCTGTCGGGCTGCTGGATGTTCTTTCCGCCGGGTGGCGGCGGCGGTGGTCATGGCGGCGGTGGCGGTGGTGGCCAGCATGGTGGTTTTGGCGGAGGCCCCGGCGGTGGCGGTCCACGCTGACCGCGACTGAGCCGATTCTGTAGGAACCAGGCTTGCCGGCGATCGAGGCATCGCGGGGTATCAGGCCGGACGCCATCGCGGGCAAGTCGGATCGCCGCCCGCTCGCTCCTACAGGGCGGATGCGCTTCTGTAGGAGCCAGGCTTGCCGGCGATCGAGGCGCCGCGGTGTGTCAGGCCGCACGCCATCGCGAGCAAGCGGCTGGTCGGATGCGCTGTTGCAAACCCCTTCTTGAGCCTGGGGCGCAAACCCCAGCACCTATACTCAATCCAGGCATGGTCGTGTGGTACCCGGTTGAAGCCTGCCCCGTCATGAGCGGGTGGCCGTGGTCGACGCTGTGCGAGGGTTGCCATCTTGTACCTGCGTGCGCTGATCGTCGTGATGCTGCTGGTGCTGGCCGGGTGCGCCGTGACCCAGCGCGTCCGCGAGGTGGTAGCGCCGGTGGTGGTGCCAGCCAGCACCTGGCGTCAAGTGGACCTGGAGATCGCCCAGGCTTCGCAAGAGGCGGTGATCCAGGTCAAGGTCTTTGCCCGCGGCTCCATGGAGCACTGGCGGGTGCGGGTCTATGCCGTTACCGAAGAAACCTTCATCCCCTGGTTCAGCAGTTACTGGACCCAGGAATGGATGGCCATGAAAGTCAGTTGGTACAGCCTCACCGCCGGCGACGAGAAGGACGCGGCGGCGACGCGGCTGGCGGAGTACCTCAAGGAGCAGTATCAGGAACAGGTGCTGGCACCGGTGGCGGTGGAAATCGACCCGGATGCGATTCTCAACCAGGCCACGGAGTTCTATGTCGAGCTGCTGGACAAGCAGATACAGGTTATCGCCCAGCGTTATCGGTTGCCGGCCAAGCAGCTCGATCAACGGCTCAACGGCATCCAGGCGATTCGCCTGGGGCCGCCGCCGCCGCGCGATGCGTCGATGTACCAGGTGCTGCACGCCAAGCCCTTGACCACCCTGCCGGCCTACTCGGCGCTGTACCAGCAGATCCATGGCGCCCCCGCGGGCACCGGCGAGGTGTCGTCCGAGGCCGGGATCGTCTCGGTGGCCAAACAGGCCAGCGAAAAATTCGAAGCGCAGATGGCTGGTCGTGGCATTGCCGGCGCCGCGTCGGCGGTGGCCGGCAAGGTCGCCGGTGCGGTGATCTCCCTGGGGGCGGCGGGGTTTCGCGCGATCGCCCATGAGAGCGACCGGGCCGAGACCGAGGCGCAGATTCGCCAGAGCCTGGGCAAGGCGTTCGACCAGGCCTGGTTCAAGCTGATGAACAACACCGGCAACGGGGTGATGGCCGGGGTGTATTACCTGGCCGGGCAGATCGAGGGCGAACTGGGCAAAAGCGCGGTACCGAACCCTCCGCTGGAGACTGTACCAGGCACCGTGCATCCACCTGCCACGCCGGGCCTGAGCGCCCCGGAAACCGGTTGGCAACCGGAGCCATGAGGCCCGTCGGTCGGCCGCCCGGTTTTTTTCGCGCCGAGCTGTCGATTGTCGGCGATGCGGATCGACCAGTTCCCAGAAGCCGCGACCGATACCCAGGTCGGGCCTTGATGTCCAACCCCAATCAGCAGGAGCAGGATCATGTCTTATGTCGATGGTTGTGTACTGGCAGTACCCACCGCCAACCTTGAAGCCTTCAAGCAGCATGCGCAGACCGCGGCGAAGGTGTTCAAGGGTTATGGCGCCCTGAGCGTGGTCGATTGCTGGGGCGACGATGTGCCCGAGGGCAAGCTGACCTCGTTCCCCATGGCGGTCAAGCTCAAGGCGGACGAGACGGTGGTGTTCAGCTGGATCATCTGGCCGTCCCGCGAAATCCGCGACGCGGGCATGCAAAAAGCCATGGAAGACCCGCGCCTCAAGCCCGACGCCTGCCCGATGCCGTTCGACGGCCAGCGCATGATTTATGGCGGGTTCAAGATGCTGGTGAATGCGTGAGGGGTTACCGGCGAAACATCGGCAACGGCCGCAGCGAGGCCCGGGGATACATCGATCATGTCGGCCAGTCGCAATGGTTGGACGCTCGAGGCGTGGGCGTGGCGGTTTATCAATGTATGGGCCAGCCGGCTGGCGATCGGGGATCAAGATCAGGAGAGCATTTATGAGTATCGAGTTGAGTGCGTTTCGTTGGGTGCCGCCCTTTGCCCGGGGTTATGTGCGCGATCTGCGGGTGCGCTGGGCGCTGGAGGAGGCCGGGTTGCCTTATGAGGTCCGGTTGATTGACCCGGAAATCCAGGCCAGCGACAGCTACCGGCGCTGGCAGCCGTTCGGCCAGGTGCCGGCCTACCGCGACGGTCGGGTCGAGATGTTCGAGTCCGGGGCGATCGTGCTGCATATCGCCCGGCAGTCCGAGGTGCTGGCGCCGGTTGATGAGGCCGGACGGGCGCGGGTCGAGACTTGGGTGCTGGCGGCGCTGAACTCCATCGAGCCTTCCGCCCAGAACTTCGCCAGCCTCGAGGTGACGTACGGGGCTCAGGCACCGGGCAAGGAACAGGAGAGCCTCGACCGGCGCCTGGAGGCGCTCGGTGCCTGGCTGGGGCAACGGGAGTACCTCGAACAGCGTTTCAGCGCCGGCGACCTGATGATGACCACGGTACTGCGGGAGCTGGTGGTCTGCGGCGCCCTGGCGCATTACCCGACGCTGGACGCCTACCGCCTGCGCTGCGAGGCCCGCCCGGCATTTGCCAGGGCCCTGGAAGGGCAGTTGCAGCCGTTCCGCGAGCATCCCGCGGGCTGATTCAAGCGCAATGAAAACAGGGCGGACCAGATACTGGTCCGCCCTTTTTCATTGCGCCGTTCGCTGGCGATACTCGGTGGTGGTCATGCCGGCATAGCCCCAGTTGTCGAGGTCGACTTCCTCGATGACGATGTGGGTCAGTTCCGGGGCCTTGTTCAGCACCCGTTGCAGGGTTTCGGTGATCTCGCGGATCACCTGGGCTTTCTGTTCGCGGGTCACGCCGTCACGGGTGATGCGCAGGTTGACGAAAGGCATGGCTGTACTCCTGGGGAAGATAGGGGGATTGCAAGAGACGGGAGGCACGCGGGCCTCCCGCCGGGTTCACCATTTGCCGCTGCTCATGCCGCCGTCCACCGGCAGCACCACGCCGGTGGTGAAGCCGGCGCCGGACAGGTAGAGCACCGCGTCGGCGATTTCCTCGATGCGCCCCAGCCGCCCGGCCGGTTGCAGGCCGTCGAGGAAGGCGCGGTGCGCCGGGTCGTGCATCGGCGTGTCGATGATCCCCGGGGCCACCGCGTTGACCTGGATATTGAACGGCGACAGCTCCAGGGCCAGGGCGCGGGTCATCTGGTTCACACCGCCCTTGATCAGCACCGGCAAGGCCGCCGGGACCGCCAGGTTCGGTTGCAGCGCGACGCTGGCGCTGATGTTGATGATGTGGCCCTGGCGCCGCTCGATCATGTGCCGCGCCGCAGCCTGGGAGGCATAGACCACGCCCTTGAGGTTGGTCTCCAGCAGGCTTTCCAGCTCCTCGGGGCTGTAGTCGATAAATGGCTTGGGCAGGAAGAAGCCGGCGTTGTTGACCAGTACATCGACCTGGCCGAAACGGCCGACGGCGCGTTCGACCAACTGGGTGGCGGTGGCCGGGTCGGCGATGTCGCCTGCGACCCCGAGAAAACGCTCGTTGTGGCCCAGGGTTTCGGCGGCTGCGGCCAACCGTTCTGCCGAGCGGGCATTACCCACCACGTTGTAGCCGCGGGCCAGGTAGGCCTGGGCCAGGCCGAGGCCGATGCCGCTGGAGGCGCCGGTGATGATGACGGTTCTGTCGTGGTTCAGGGTGTGGCTCATGGGGATAGTCCTGTTCTGCGTTGAGAGAAGTTCCAGCGCTGTTGGGCAGAACTATATTTGTGTGCCGAATGCTGATAAATAGCGTTACGGGTACTTCACTTGATACATGGTGTAATCAATGAGTCGGCAATTCGACGATGTGCTGCTGGGCAGCATCGAGCTGTTCTGCATGGCGGCGGAGATCGGCAGCTTTACCGGCGCGGCGCTGGCGGCCGGGGTCACGCCGGCGGCGGTCAGCCGCTCGGTGTCGCGCCTGGAAGAGCGGCTCGGCGTACGCCTGTTCGTGCGCACCACCCGCAGCATCCGCCTGACCGACGGCGGGCGCGACTATCACCAGCAATGCCGCAGCGCGCTGAACCAGATGCTCGAAGCCGAGCGCCAGTTGACCGGGCAGCAGCTGGCGCCTTCCGGCACCTTGCGCATCAGCCTGCCGACCACCTACGGCCATCTGCGGATCCTGCCGCTGCTGCCGGAATTTCGCCGGCGCTACCCGCAGATGCGGGTGGAGGTCAACCTGAGCAACCGCAATATCGATTTCGTCGAAGGGGGCTACGACATGGCGATCCGGGTGCGCGCGCAGCCGGATTCCGGGCTGGTCGCGCGGTTGCTGGAGGACGCCGAACTGGTGGTGTTCGCCGCCCCGGATTACCTGGCGCGGGCCGGTACCCCGCAGCGGCTCGACGACCTGGCGCAGCATGAGTGCATCCAGTTCGAGCTGCCCAGCAGCGGCCGGCGCATCGCCTGGCTGTTCAACGGCCCCGACGGCCCCTGCGAAGTGCTCGCCGGGGGGGCCTACGTGTGCTCCGAGGACCTGCTGGGGGGCGTGACCCTGGCCAGGCATGGCGCCGGCCTGTTCCAGACTTACCGTTTCATGGTCGAGCGCGAGCTGGCCGAGGGTTCCCTGGTGGAGGTGCTGCAGCCTTACGGTGGCCGTTCGCGGCCCTTCAGCCTGCTGTATCCCCACAGCCGGCATGTGCCGTTGCGCCTGCGGGCCTTTATCGATTTCCTGCTGGAGAAGCAGCCGGGCTGGAAGACCTGAAGCGGGGATGGGCAGCCCGGGATGGATTGGTTAGTATGGCGACCGGGCTTCCTGGGCGCCCACCTCGCGAAAGCGCAAGCACCTTCAATTCCCGCAAGCACCACGCTTGCATACCCCCTCCGGGCCAATAGCGAGCAGGCCGATTTTCTTGGAGTTGGTATGCCTATCAATAAATCCGTTCCCCGTTCACCCGCCAGTCAGGCCGCCAGCCTGGTACTGCGCGAAGCCAAACGCCTGCATCGCACTGCAACCAGCGGTTCGCTGGCCAGCGCCTTGCCGATCCTGCGGCGCTTGCTGGCGAGCAACAGTGTGCCTGGCCTGTCGTTGCCCGAGCTGTATCGGCAGCGCGACAAGGTGCAGCGCAAACACCTGTTGCGCACCCTGGCCAGCGAGGCCGGTTTTGCCCATTGGGAGACCTACCGCCAGGCCCTCGACGAGCTGGCGCCCGAGCAGTTGCAGCACTTCGAACTGGTCTACCGCCAGGCGGGCCATCTCAACTGCTGGTTCTCGTCGCCGGACGAGGCTCGGGAGTATGTGGCCCATCATGGCGGTCGGCTGTTGTGCATAGGGCAACAGGCGGTAGTGCTGGTGGATCTGCCGGCGGCGTAAGGCGCTATCCATAGCGGTACAGAAGCACGGCACCCGGGACTTCCCGGGTGCCGTTTTTATTGGCATGCAACATCTGAATCAACAACACACATCTGTAGGAGCGAAGCTTGCTCGCGATGGTCGTTAACGATGACGCGTATCGACCGGGTAAGCGCGCCGCCCTCAAGTTCATCGCGAGCAAGCTTCGCTCCTACAGGACTGCGTTTTTATTTACGTGCCTCGAGAATCAGGTTGAACGGCGTTTCTGCGGCCCGGCGGAACTGGCTGAAGCCGGCTTCGCTGAAGACCTTGCGCAGGCGTGCTTCGCCGGCCTGGGCACCGAGCCCGAGGCCGACTTCCTGGGACAGCGAGTTGGGCGTGCAGATAAAGGTCGAGGCGGCATAGAACAGCCGGCCGACCGGGGTGATGTTCTGGTCCAGTTGATCGTTGGCGAACGGCTCGACCAGCAGCACGCTGCCGTCGTCTTTCAGCGACTGGAAGGCATGTTGCGCGGCGCCCACCGGGTCGCCCATGTCATGCAGGCAGTCGAAGAAGCAGATCAGGTCGTAGTCGTTGCCGGGGTAGGTCTTGGCGCTGGCCTGGGAGAACTGCACGCGGCCGGTCACCCCGGCTTCCTCGGCCCGTTGTGTCGCGGTGGCGATGGAAGGCTGGTGGTAGTCGAAGCCGAAGAACTGCGAAGCGGGAAAGGCCTGGGCCATGATCACCGTCGAGGCGCCATGCCCGCAGCCAATGTCTGCCACCTTGGCCCCGGCCTGCAGTTTCTCCACCACACCGTCCAGCGCCGGTAGCCACTCGGCCACCAGGTGTGCCCGATAGCCCGGGCGGAAGAAACGCTCGGTGCCGCTGAACATGCACGGGTGGTGATCGCCCCAGGCCAGGGCGCCGTCGCCGCGCATCGCCGCCAGCAGTTTGTCCTTGTCGTGAAACAGCGCAGAGACCACCACGGCGCCACCGGCCACGTACACCGGCGAGTCCTCGATAGCCAGCGCCAGGGCCTGTTCTTCCGGCAGGCGGAACTGGCCGTCGAGGTGTTCCATGTAGCCGGACGCGGCATGGGCGCTCAGCCATTCGCGCAGCAGTCGCGCGTTGCAGCCGGTCTTGGCGGCCAGCGCCTCGGGGCTGACGAAGCGACTGTCGGCCATGGCCCGGTACAGGCCCAGTTCTTCGCCGAGAATCATATTGGCGAGCATCGCCGCGCCGCCCATGTCTGACACCAGTTTGCCCATGAAATCGTTGAGCTTGGCTTCGTCCATAGCCTTGTCCTCCGCTGTGAGGGGCACTGCCGCAGACGGCCCGGCAGTGGCCGGATGGAGATACGCGGCGCACGCGGGGAGGCCATGTCCCGGCGGTGCCGAAGGAGTGGGCCTGACAGGGCAGGCCGGGCTCTGAGGAGCTGACGCACGGGCGCCTCCAGCGTGGGACGGGGTGCGTGTATACCGTTCAGGAACATCAGGGTAGCCATCGGGGCTGGGCGCCTAACACGTGACGGCAGGCGAGGCTGCGCGCGGGTTCCGGGGACGCCCGGAGGAAGCGATTCCTGGCCGGTAGATGAGTCAGTCTAGTTCGCTGGCAGGGGCGTCGCGGGGTTGGCCGATGAGGGGGCAGGGGCGCCGATGACGACGCCCTTGGGCAACGCAGGTCAGGCCTTCAAGGCGTGCCGAACATGGCGGTCCAGTAGATGCCGGCATCGCTTTTCGGATCGACCGCATAGGACGCGCCCAGCTCGCGATACTGCGGGTTCATCAGGTTGGCGCAATGGCCGGGGCTGGCCAGCCAGCCATCGACCACCTTGCGCACGCTGTCCTGGCCGGCGGCGATGTTCTCGCCGATCTGCTGGCCGGCATAACCCGCCAGTTCGGCGCGGTCGCCGGGGGTGCGGCCGTCGCGGTCCTTGTGGTCGAAGAAGTTGTGGTTGGCCATGTCCCGGGTATGGGCCTGGGCCGCGCTGGCCAGGGTGGAGTTCCAGGCCAGCGGGGTGGCGGCGGCGAAGATCTGGTTGCCGCACTGGCGCGGCTGTGCGCGGGCGCTGTTGAGGCTTTCCAGGAGCTTCTGGCCCTCCGCCTGCCAGTCGCCGAGGCGCGCGGTCAGCAGCGGTCGGGCGAGGACGATGCGCCAATCCTGGCCGGTACGGCTGACGCCGATATCGACGAACTGCGGGTCCAGCACCACCTGGCAGAAACTTTCCCGCACCGCCTTCATGGCCGCCTGGGCATCGCGCGGCCCGGACAGGCTGATGGCCTGCACATTGACCATCGGGTAGGCGCTGCTGGCCAGGGCCTGCTGCAGGTTGCCGATGCTGTTGGCGGGCAACACCAGGCGCGGGTCGGCGGCCAGCGGCGGCAGTTCCTGGGATACCTGGCCGGCGCAGCGCTGGACCTGGCTGCGGTAGCTGTTGATCGATGTCACCAGTTGCGTCTCGTCGTTCGCCACGGCGGTGGTGGCGAAGGCCATGCTCATCGACAACAGGAGGGGCGACAGCAGGGTCAGCGGCAGAGCAGAGGATAGGCAGCGCATGGAGGTCTCCCTTGAGCGAATTGCGCCCATGATGCGCGATTTAGCCCCGGTCGGCGCAATGTCTTTTTGCAGAAAACGGGCGCCGTTATCCGCCCTCCCTGTTGCCGGCGCGGCGCCGGTTACGGCTGGACGGTGGCGAACTACACTCAACTCCAGTCGCCGCCAACCTGCCGCCAATGCAGCAGGCGCAGGCGGCTTTCCCGTGCCCGGACAGGGCTTTTGGCGAAGGTGCACGCATGCGCCCGACAGCGATTGCCGGCGGTCTCCTGATCCTCCTGTGCGGGGGGCTGGCGTTGGCCGCGGGTGAAAGGGCGGACCCCGAAGTGGTGGAGGACAAGGCCCAGGTCCTGGAGCAGAAAGCCGCGGAGCAGCAGCCGGTGCCCCGCAGCGAGACCATTACCCCTCCCGAAGCCCAGGCGGTGGACCCGGCCGGCGCCGCGCCGCTGGACGACGCCATCACCTGCCTGGCGCGCTCCATCTACTGGGAAGCCAAGGGCGGGGCCGCCGCCGACATGGAAGCGGTGGCCAGCGTGGTGCTCAACCGGCTCGGCCACGAGGGGTTTCCGGATACGGTGTGTGCGGTGGTCAAGCAGGGTTCGGAGCAGCGCGCCTGCCAGTTTTCCTGGTGGTGCGACGGGCGCCCGGATCAGGTGAAGGAAGATGAACCCTACATCGTGGCCAAGGAAATCGCGCGCAAGGCGCTCAACCAGCAACTCCGGGACCGCACCCACGGCGCCCTGTATTTCCACGACCGGCGCGTGAGCCCCGATTGGGCCAGGGAGTACCGCAAGACCGCCGAGACCGGCAAGTTTCTGTTCTACAAGCCGCGAGGCGACAGCGCCCGCTAGCCCGGTTTACCCAGACTGTAGGAGCGAGGCTTGCCCGCGATGGCGCCGTCCCTGACCCACCGCGGCGCCTGGATCGCGGGCAAGTCGGATCGCCGCCCGCTGGCTCCTACAGAAGCAGATCGCGGTACGGCCATGGCGCGACAACGAGTATCATGTCCGGCCCGCCGCCGACGCCTGCTGCCCAGGCGTGCCTCAACCTTTGGAGCCCTCCGCGCAATGCCCACCATCAGTCATTTTCACACCCAAACCCCGTGCCCGGAGGCCGTCAACAGCCAGATCCTGCAGATGGTGGTTGACTACCTGACCGACATCAGCGCGGTAGCGATCCCGCCCAGCAACCTGCTGTACAACATCTACCAGTACGCCATCGGCTACGAAGTGCATCTGTATCTGCAGGCCCTGGACGGCTCCCGGGGCATCGCCGTGGAACTGCTGGTGGCCACTGACGATGACGACCCGGAACAGGTGCTGGGTTTCCTGTTGTACCTGCCGGTCAAGGACGATCCCGAGGCGTGCGGCGTGGCCTATATGGCGGTGCGTGCCAGCCATCGCCGGCAGGGAATCGCGCGCTCGCTGCTGGCACGGATGCGCGAGCGCTACCCCCATGCCGAACTGACCTGCGCGGCGGGCAAGGTGGCCTGGTTCGAAGCGCTGGGTTTCCAGGTGCTGGGCGTGCGCGGCCCGCAGGTGCTGATGAACACCCGCGATCAGGCTACCGATGGCTTGATGGGCTTGCTGGACACGGCGCCGATCTATCGCTCGCTGGAGGTGCGGCAGATCCACAGCTACCTGCTGCAAAAGCATGGCAAGCGGGCGATGCTCGATGCCGAAAAACAGCGTGACCGCCACCTGGACCAGATGACCCGCAACGCCCAGGCGCTGGTCCGAGAACGCCTGGCGCAGGGCTGAGGCCGCTCGGTTTCACCTGTCAGGTTTCAGCCGCCAGACCCCTGGTACTGGGCGGTCAGGCTGCTTGTACTGGTCGGCGGCCATGATCGACGGCGTCAGGGAAATCCCCGTGAGCAGGCAGATGGCCGTGAGCGGCACCTTCTGCTTCTGGAAGGTGTTGGCCAGGTCCTGGACGGCTTCCTTGACGTTGAGGCCGAACTCCTTGATGACCTCGCTCTGATCGAACAGGAATCCGTAGGCCAGCAGTTCCGGGGTGCGCGATTCGTCCTTGGGCACTATGACGATTTTCCAGAAGCGGGTCGGGTAGCGCACCGGGCCCTTGCCGAAGTCCTGTTCCACGCACGAGGTCTGGTCCAGTACCGGGCCGGCGAAGATGATCGCCTGGCCGCCGCCCGCTTCGATCTGCTCGGCCAGCTCGTTTTCGAAGTAACCCCAGACCCCTTTGCGATTGCGGTATTCGGCACCGTCGGGCGATTCCTGGTTGAACAGCTCGTGCTGCGGCGTGCAGTTGGTCCAGTGGTAGGTGTCGGCGTTGGCGTACTCGGTTTCGAGCCCCGGCATCCCCCAGCAGCTGTCTTCGCGGCGCACGATATGGCCGCGGTCGAAGTTGCCGGCCGGCCCGTAGATATCGCCGTTGGTGAGCTGGTAGCGGCTCGGCACCCGGCGGTCGAGGCGCCAGCTTTCGCCACCGTACTTCTTGCGCGCGCGGGTATCGCCACGGACCTCGGGCCGGTAATCGACATTGCAGGCGGTCCACATCGGCATGCGGTAATCCTTGTTCATCACCAGCGAATAGTGGTGGTAGGGCAGGGCCAGCGGCGCCTCGTCATCCAGGCCGGCAAGCTGCACCGGCGGTACGTTGCGGGCCGAGGCGAGGTGTTCGCGGTAGTCGCCGACCCGGTAGAGCTGGGGCAGCCGCGCGCCCTCGATTGCGGGCGGCGGGACGGGCACCCCAAGAAAGTCCGGGTCGTAGCCTTTGCGGGCGGCGTAGTCGAGGTCGAAGGTCAGGGTCTTTTCCAGCGCCGCGGCTGCCGGAGCCGGCGCGGCAGGCACCGGCTCGGCAGGCGCGACGTTGAGGATGGGCATGACGCTGGCCGGGCTGTCCGCGGCGTGGCTGACGATGTTGATGGTGGTGGGGCCGGAGATATGAAAGATGTTCTGCGACATATCGGGCGCTCCTGGGCGGTGTGGCGCCGCGGGCAGGGTTTCGTTGACGCTGAGCATGGCCAGCGGGTCGGGGGTCAGCTCCATGAGCTGGGCCAGCAGCTCGGCCGGCTTGCCGCTCAGTTGCAGGGCCTTGAGCGCGCTGACGATGCTGCTGACCCGGGTGCCCTCGTTGGCCACCCAGTCCACCGTGCTTTCCTCGTCCCCTTCGGGGTTCCAGATGCTGTGGTCGGTCTTGAGAATGTTGCCGGCTTCGTCGGTCCGCGGAATGCCGCAGTGGTGCAGGGCGATCAGCTCCCAGTTGTCGCTGAACACCGGGGAGCCAGAGGCGCCTTCGGCGGTGTCGGTTTCGTAGTGCAGGAACCCCTGGTCGAGAATGTCCAGCAGGCGGTTGTGGGTGGTGGCGTACTGGCGCGGGCCGCCCTCGGGGTGCTGGATGATGTTCATCGGGCGGCCGCGCAGGGTCTTGCCGGTGGCTTCGATCAGGCGGATGCAGCCGTAGTCCGCCAGGGCTTCGCCGCGGGTGCCTTGCGGCGAGATGGCCACCAGGCAGAAGTCCAGCGCCTCGTCGGCGAAGTAGAACTGATCCGGCAGCAGGTTGAAGTAGGTGCCTTCGTTTATCCCGCGCTCCAGCCTTTCGTAGAGAAAGTTGGCGGCGCAGTCCACCGCGTCCACATCCCTGGGAAACACATGCTGGTTGGTCAGCAACAGGTTGGGGGACACCAGGAAACCAGTGGCGAAGCCCTCGACCACCGTTCCTGGCTGTGGGGCGTTGACCAGGCGCGCCACCGGCCTTGCCGCCTGGCGGGCAGCTTCGCTGGGGGCGTAGAAGGTCGGGTCCCAGGTGCCGATCCGTCGCTCCAGCCCGGCCCTGACCAGCACGGAGCGGGCATTCTCGCGGGCGATCCACTTGGCCAGCTGTTGCGGCGAGTCGCCGGCGCCGGGGCCCAGTTCGCGGATGCGCGACAGCGATTCGCTGCGGGCAACGGCTTGCCGGTTCCAGCGTTCCAGGGCTTTGGCCATATTGCTTCGGCGGGCAGTGGCAACGGCATCTGGCGTCTTGCTCAAGGGCACCTCCTGGCGAGTACGGGATTCCTTTCGGGCTGTCGATTTGAGCGTAGACAACAAGTGCGGTGGCAGATGGCTGGCGACATGCCGGCTCGTCGGATCCGTGGCCGGCATTACAGGGTGAAAGGCGGTTCAGCTGACCGGGCGGGAGATACCGGTGGCCAGGCGCATAAGGCCGTCAAAGGCGCGGTCGGAAAGCAGCCTGCGCAAGAAGATCAGCGGTTTGGCCCCGAACCCGACGGCATAGCGGGTCTTAGGTCGGCGGGCGCTGACAGCCCTGGCGATGGTATCGGCGATGACTTGCGGCGGTGACTGATACTTGCGGCTGGTCTGGCCGACCATGGACCGCGTCATGGCTTGCGCCTGGGGAGCGTAAGGCCCACGGCCGGAGGTCTCGACAATTTTTTGCGCCGCGATGTCCGCCCACTCGGTCTTGATGCCGCCCGGCTCGATCACCACCACATCGATACCGAAAGGCTGCACCTCCAGGCGCAGGCAATCGCTGATCGCTTCCAGGGCGAACTTGGTGCCGTGGTACCAGGCGCCCAGCGGCGTGTGCATCTTGCCGCCCATCGAGGTGATGTTGATGATCGTCCCCGAGCGCTGCGCGCGCATCTGCGGCAACACCAACTGGATCAAGCGGACGGCGCCGAACACATTGACCTCGAACTGGGCACGGGCTTCGTCGCTCGGCACATCCTCCACCGCGCCGTAGGATCCATAGCCGGCGTTGTTGACCAGCACGTCGATGCGCCCCGACCGGGCGAGGATGTCCTGCACGCAGGCCTGCATCGAGGCGTCGTCGGTCACGTCCAGGGGCAGTACATGCAGGCCGGCCTGCGCCAGCGGGTGCATACGCTCGACCCGGCGGGCGGCGGCATACACCGTATAACCCAGGGCTTTCAACTTGAGGGCGGTGGCCTCGCCAATGCCGGAAGAGGCGCCCGTTACCAAGGCAACTTTGCTGTTCATATCTGTCGATCCTCTGATTGAGAAGCGTCCGGCAAGCCAGCTCGGACCGCCATCCGTGGGGGGAACTTTAGGGGGATGGCGGCGCCGGCGCTCTAGCGCTTGGCGCCATCGGACTTGCAAACAGCGCCATGGCCATCGAGGGTTTTTCGGGCCGATTGCGCGATGGGCACTGGGGCGCCCTGGCCCACCGGTTTCAGTTCAGGCGCAGGGCGTGGCGGGCGCGATCGGGGGTCTGCCCGGTCCAGTCGAGGAAGGCGCGGTAAAAGGAGTTCGGGTCTTCGAAACCGAGCAGAAAGGCAATCTCCGTACCGGACAGGGCGGTGTTTTCCAGATAGTGGCGTGCCAGGCTTTCCCGCGTGCCGTTGACCAGCGCGCGGAAGTTCTCGCCTTCGTCCTCCAGGCGTCGTTGCAGGGTGCGCTTGCTCATGCACAGGCGGGCGGCGACCTCCTCGATGCTGGCCGCATTGCTTGGCAGCAACTCCAGCAGCAGGGCGCGCACCCGCTCGGCGGTCGCCGCCGTGGCATCGAGTTCACTCAGGCGTCGACGCAGGTCGGGCTCGAAGACCCGCCACATTCCTTCGTTGAGGGTCAGGAAGGGGCGCAGGACATCGACCGCGGCGAAGCGGATGCTCAGGCTGGCGCCGCGTTGCACGGGCACCCCGAAGAAACTTGCGTACTGGCGGGCATGGGCGGCGGGGGGGAGCGCGGGGAGCGTTACGCCGAGGGCGTTCACCGGTTCGCGGGTCGCCAGCCGCACCAGCCGGACAAAGAACGCCAGCTCCGCGACCTGCAGCGAATAGGGAATGTCGCCCTGGGCCAGCAGCCAACGCGGCGAGAGTCTCAGGTCGCCATTGCTGGCGACCTCGATGTCCAGGCTCATCGGCGCCACCAGCTGCTTGTACTTGGCCAGGCGCTGGACGGCCTGCATCAGATTGGCGCTGCACAGCGCGGCGAACACCGGTGGGTTGAACGACTCCGCCGAGACCGACTCGATGATCCGCAGCGCAAACAGCGGGTCTGCGGCCTCGTCCTCGAGGCTTTGCCAGAAGCACAGGTACTGCGTCGTGGAAAGGCTCTGGCCCGGGCGAGACAGCAAGTCTTGCGGCAAGCCCGCGCGACGCAGTACGTGGGCGGGCTGAAAGCCCAAGTCCTTGAGGATCAGCTGCCATCCGATGTCGAGGGGAAAAGACTGATTGCGGGTCATCGAACCTCTTGCGCTGTGCGGAGCAGGACCTGAAGCCGTCCTCCTGTGGCTGTGGAGATCGAGTATAGGGGGCCCAAGAGGATTCTTGGCATGCGGAGCGCGCCAGGCTGCCGGCAATTGGCGCCAGTGCGCAGGCGCGTGATACCCGATCGCTGCCCGCTTGCCGAGGGCTCACTAGGGGGCTGGAAAATGCGTGGTGCTCACGGCCTTTGGCATGAATTGGCCAATCGGCTGCCGATGACGGCATGAAAAAACCTGTTGCGCAGCAGGTTTGAGGGATTTACTGCGAATGAGACGCTCATTACAATGATAATCATTGCTATTAACATCCCTCCCTTGAGTGCACACCTTGAAGCCATCCTGTCCGCGTGCCCGCCGTAAAACCCTGATCAAACGCATGTTGCCGACACTGTCCTGCTGTCTGGTCGCCAGCCCGCTGTGGGCACAGGAGGCGGTCGAACTGCCGACCACCGATATCCAGGCCGAGCGCCTCAACCAGGACACCGGCTACACCACCTCGCAAGCCAGCACGGCGAGCAAAAGCAATGTGCCGATCAAGGAGGAGGCGCAGTCGATCAACGTGGTGACCCAGCAGACCCTGGCCGACTATCAGGTGCAGTCGCTGGAGGACGCCATGAAGTTCGTCAGCGGCGTCAGCCAGGGCAACACCCTGGGTGGCTCCCGGGACTCGCTGGTCAAGCGTGGTTTCGGCACCAACGATGACGGCTCGATCCTGCGCGATGGTGTGCGTTCCAACCTGGGGCAGAACTTCAGCGCCACCACCGAGCGGGTCGAAGTGCTCAAGGGCCCGGCGTCGATGCTTTACGGCGCGCTGGAGCCGGGCGGGCTGATCAACATCATCAGCAAGCAGCCGCAGTACACCCAGAGCACCACGCTCAGCGGCTCGGCCTACAGCGAAGGCGGCGGCACCATGGCCCTGGACACCACCGGGCCGCTGGGCGATACCGGCCTGGCCTACCGCCTGATCGCCGAGCGCGGCCACGAGGACTACTGGCGCAACTACGGGGTCAACGAGCACACCCTGGTGGCGCCGTCGCTGACCTGGACCGGCGAACGCGCCAGCCTGACCCTGAACTACGAATACAACGACTACTCCAGCCCCTTTGACCGCGGCACCGTATTCACCAACGGGCATCCGGCGGACATCGACTACGACAAGCGCCTGGACGAACGCTGGGCGAAAAGCGTCGGCATCCGCGAAGTGGCCAGCGCGCGCTTCGAGTACCAGCTGAGCGACGCCTGGAAAACCCGCGTCACCTACGGCTGGAACAACGACCGCTACAGCCTGTCGATCGCCCAGCCCAACAGCCTGACCGGCAACACCCTGCGCCGGGCCGCCAACGGTGCCCACTACGACGACGAAACCCGCTACGCCAGCTGGGACTTCATCGGCCAGCAGGAGCTGTTCGGCCAGCGCCATGACCTGCTGGTGGGCGTCGACAGCGAGCACTCCGACCAGTACCGCGGCAAGACCTACCGCAACACCGCCCAGGGTGGTTTCAACATCACCTCACCGGTCTACGGCAAGCTGGCCGAGCCGAGCCTGGTCAGCGCCACCCAAAGCAACCTGCGCAACCAGCTGACCTCGAGCTCGGTGTACTTCAAGGACAACTGGCATTTAAGTGAACAGTGGATCCTGGTGTTCGGTGGTCGCCAGCAGCATTACGACCAGTACAGCGACCAGGGCCTGGGCCGCAGCTACAAGGTCAACCGCGACAGCAACGGCGACACCTTCGTACCCTTCCTCGGCCTGGTGTTCAAGGCCACCGACAGCCTGTCGCTGTACGGCAACTACAGCCGTTCGTTCAAGCCCAACACCGATGTCGACGACGCCGGCAACACCTTCGATCCGGAAGAGGGCCGCAGCTACGAGGTGGGGGCCAAGTACGATCCGCTGCCCGGCCTGAACATCAACCTGGCGCTGTACGACATCGAGAAAAAGAACGTGGTGACTACGACCACTGTTAATGGCGTGAGCCTCTCGGAAGCCGCCGGCAAGGTCGGTTCCCAGGGTGTGGAACTGGATGTCACCGGGCGCATCGCCGAGCGCTGGGACCTGATCGGCACCTACGCCTACAACCACACGGAAATCCTCGACGACCCGAGCAACGAAGGTCACCGCCTGGCCAACGCCCCCAAGCACACCGCCAGCCTGTACCTGAGTCACTACCTCAACGTGCCCGCGGAATTCGGTGCCTGGCATGCGGGCGGCGGCGCCCGTTATGTCGGCGAGCGCGCGGCCAACAACGCCAACGATTTCTGGCTCAGCAGCTACACCGTGGCCGATGCCTTCGTGCGCTGGGAATCGCCGCTGTTCGGCTACAAGACCAGCTTGCAGTTCAATGTCGACAACCTGTTCGACAAGCAGTACTACCCGTCGTCCACCGGCAGCCAGCTGCAGGTCAACGTCGGCGAGCCACGCACCGCACGCTTGAGCGCCAGCGTAACCTTCTGATCACACCCGGACCGCTGCGCGTCGCCCTGCAGGGTGGCGCGTCGGCGGCAGCTGTTTCCCTGCTGTCGTCCCCCCGCCGATTCGGCCCTTCATGGCATTCCCGCCAATCTCCCGACTTTGCCCACCCGCGGCCCGATTCCCCGTGGCCCGGCGTCAAGAAAGCCTTGGCCATGTCGATAGTTGGAAGGCGATTTAGGCAATTTGCCACTATCGTTGCTGACTGAACCGCTCGCCGAAAGCGGTCACCCCGTTTTGCCCTCTGCCGTTTTTCTTCCCGTCACGTACATGGAGTAAGAGTGCATGGCTTTCCCCCCGCGTTTTCTCGAGCATTACCGTAAAGCCGACCGCATCATGATGGGCCTGATCTGGCTGATGTTCGCCTATGCGCTGGGCCTGGCGTTCTGGCACGACACCTTCACCCAGGCGCTGCTGGTGGGCGGCGATACCACCCTGGTGCTGAGCCTGCTGTACCGCGTTATCAGCGGCACGCGCCTGATGCGCTGCTGCATCGCCATCGGCTTCATGCTCATGGCGGCACTGCACATCAACCAGGCCAAGGGCTTGATCGAAGCGCACTTCGGCATTTTCGTGCTGCTGGCGGTGCTGACCTTCTATCGCGACTGGCTGCCGATTCTGCTGGCGGCGGTGACCATCGCCCTGCATCACGTGCTGTTTCATGTGCTGCAGCACCAGGGCTTCCCGGTCTACGTCATGGCCCATCACGGCGGTTTCGGCATGGTGGCGGTGCACGCCTTCTATGTGGTGGTGGAGACGGTGATCCTGCTGTACCTGGCGGTGCACAGCCATGCCGACGCGGTGGAGAGCCAGGACATGCTGGACAAGATGCTCGCCGCCACGTCCCAGTTGACGGTCGAGGTTCATCAGGGCGAAAGCGGCAAGGTGCATGTGTCGCTGGCCCAGCGTTTCGACCACTTCATGCAGCAGATCACCGCCCTGGTGGATGGCGTGGTGCGCGACACCCACGGCCTGCGCGAACTGGGCCAGGACCTGGCGAAAACCAGCCAGACCCTGGAGCAGGGCGCCCAGCACCAGTTGACGGAAATCACCCAGATGACCGGCTCCATGCAGCGCATGGGCGATGCCATGGGCGACATCGCGGTGCACGTTGAGCAGGCGGTCGAGCGCGCGGGGCAGGCCAGCGCGCAAATCAGCCGCGGCCAGCAAAGCGTCGACCGCGCCCAGGCGGAAATCACTCAACTGGCGTCACGCATCAACGGCACCAACGAAACCGTGCAACGGCTGGCGGGGCAGGCGGAACAGATCGGCAACGTGCTGGAAGTGATCGGCAGCATCGCCGCCCAGACCAACCTGCTGGCCCTCAACGCCGCCATCGAGGCCGCCCGCGCCGGCGAGCAGGGCCGCGGTTTCGCCGTGGTCGCCGATGAGGTGCGCAACCTGGCCCAGCGCACCGCGCTGTCCACCCAGGAAATCAAGACCATCATCGAAGCCCTGCAACAGGGCAGCCGCCAGGCCGCTGAAGCCATGCACGACAGCCGCGAAGGCGCCCAGCGCTGCGTCGAAGACAGCCGCCAGGCCTCCGCGATGTTCCAGGCTGTGGGCGCCGACATCTCCCATATCGACCAACTCAACGGCCGCATTGTCAGCACCACCCGCGAACAATCCAGCGCCAGCCTCGACATCGTCGGCCGCCTGCACTCGGTCCAGGCCATCGCCCAGAACACCGCCGACGACATGAGCAACCTGGCCCTGAGCAGCCAACGCCTGCCGCCGATCGCGATTCGCCTGGAGGCGTTGGGGCAGACGTTTCACAAGTAACGGGGGGAGTGGCGCCTGTTTGCCGATAAGTAGCGGGCGCCATCATTGTTGCTGGTTTGAAGGCCCTGACCGGAGTCCGGACTACAGGTCATTCAGACCGGTCGACGTCAATCTCAGAGTTCTCCACGTTTCCAAGGGCGAGCTGTTTCGCCAACTTGAGATATCGACAACCTGAGTGTCGTTACACCGAAACATCACATCGACATTCACCGAAAAGGATGACGTTTATCAATGAAGAACAACATCACTGACTTTACCGAAGACGAATTTGTCAGCTATCTGAATGAACTGCTCGCCGCTAACAAGACCGCAACCGACGATGTGCTTGACGATCTTCTAGAAGAGTTCTGCGAGATTACCGGTCACCCAGACGGCACCGATTTGATTTACTACCCGGAGGACGGTTCAAAGGGAACCGCCGAAGACATTACGCGAGTTGTGAAGGCGTGGCGTATGGCGAATGGGCTACCGGGATTCAAACAGTGATGATCAAAGGCGAGGGCGAGCTTCTGATATCAGGTTCATCAAAAGTGAGATCTCCCAAAGCATCGCTCAAGGTTAGCTGCCATGTCTTTAGATAAGACCCGGCTTGAGCACTACACAGAGTGTGAGTTCCTACAGCTGATCAATGAGTTCTTCAGTGAAACCAACGATCTGGAAGGGGCTCAGCTCGAAAATTATCTGAGTACGCTGGCCGATCATTTTGAGAAAGTCACAGGACACCCGGCGGGTTATGGACTCATTTACTACCCGGATCAAAACGGTATTGAAGACAGTCCTGAGGCGGTATTGAGTGAGGTGAAAGCGTGGCGGGCTGCAAATGGTTTGCCAGGGTTCAAGGGTTAAGGTGCTTATGAAAAACAACTTCTCTGATTACACAGAATCTGAGTTCATCGAGCTTTTGGAGGAGCTTCGTAAAGCAGACGAAGAAGATGAAACGGACGCTAGGGCGGATGTGCTTCTGCTGCACTTTGAAAAGGTCAGCCAGCACCCGGCAGGCTCCGACCTTATCTACTACCCCGAAGAGGGTGCAGACAACTCGCCCGAAGGCGTCACTCAGATCGTGAAAGCATGGCGGGTCGCGAACGGTTTGCCAGGCTTCAAGGCGTGATGCCCCACCTTGTTGAGCACCAGACAGAACCGATAAAAAGCCCCGCCCGTGCGGGGCTTTTTCATGGCCGGGAACGGGTCAGCCGGGAGGCAGGCTGGCGCGTATCTGGCCGACGCGTTGTTGCACTTCTTTCCAGGGGGCCTGGCCCGCCAGGTTCTGGCGCAGGAAGGTCAGCAGGTCGGCGATCTGTTGGTCGTCGAGGCTGTGGCGGAAGGCGGGCATGTAGCCCAGTTCCGGGTTGGCCGGTTGGGCGATGCCTTCGAGGATCACGCGGATGGCGTTGTCGGGGCTGTCGGCGTAGAGGTTGCTGTTGAGGGCCAGGGAGGGGCGCACGCCGGTCAGGGTCGGGCCTTTTTCCTGGGCGTGGCAGGCCATGCAGGCTCCCGAGAACAGGCGGGCGCCGGGGGAGCCGAGGGGCTCGGTGCGTTGCTCGGCCTGGTGGTTCAGGGTGTCGGCGCTGCCTTGCGTGGCGCTGGCCGGCTGCAGGCTGGACAGGTAATGGGCAATGGCCTGCAGGTCGGCCTCCGGCAGTTGCGCCAGGCCTTCGTGGATCACCGGCGCCATCGGGCCGGCGGCGACGCCGTGGCGCGGGCTGTAGCCGTGGCGCAGGAAGTCCAGCAGGTCCTGTTCGGTCCAGGCCAGCGGCGCCTTGCCGCCGGCCAGGGCATGGGCGCTCCAGTCTTCGGCTACGCCGCCGCTCAGGTGGCGCCGGCCGCCGCGTTCGCCAAACAACGGGTCGCGGGGCGAGTGGCAGGCGCTGCAGTGTCCCAGGCCCTCGCTCAGGTAGGCGCCACGGTTCCACAGGGCGCTGCGCCCGGGATCGTCGGCCAGGGCGCCGGGCCTGAGATAGAGCCAGTTCCAGGCGAGGATGCCCGGGCGGATATTGAAGGGGAAATGCAGGTCGGTCTGCGGTGGCTGGTGGCGGACCGGCGGCTGGCTCATCAGGTAGGCGTAGAGCGCCTTGAGGTCCTCGTCGCGAGTCTTGGTGAAGGCGGTGTAGGGAAACGCCGGGTACAGGTAACGCCCGTTGCGGTCGATGCCGTGGCGCATGGCGCGCTCGAAGGCCGGATAGGACCAGCTGCCGATCCCGGTCTCCGGATCGGGGGTGATGTTAGTGCTGTACAGGGTACCGAACGGGATGCGCATGGCCAGGCCGCCGGCATTGCGCGCCCCGCCCGGCGCGGTATGGCAGACCGCGCAATCGCCCAGGGCCGCGAGTTGCTCGCCCTTGGCGACTTGCCCATGGCTGAAGTACTGGATGTCGTGATTGTCCAGCGGCGCGATCGCCGGCTGCCAGCTGAGGAACACGCCCGCGGTGACGGCCAGGCTCAAGGCGGCCAGGCTCCAGCCGGCGATGGTCTTGAATGTGCTCATGGGCGAGCCTCCTGGCCAAGGCGGTCAGTGTCGGGAGCTCGCTGCAAGGCTTGCAACACCCGTTCCGGGGTGAAGGGCACTTGCCGCAGGCGCACGCCGACCGCGTCGAAAATCGCATTGGCGATGGCTGCGGCGCTGGGCACCGAGGCCGATTCGCCGGCGCCCATGGACGGCTCTTCTGGGCGGTCCAGCAGTTGCACATCCACTTCCGGCAGTTCGTCGAAGCGCAGGATCGGATAACCGCCCCATTCCAGGGAGGTGCTGCCGCTGCGGTCGAAGCCGACGTATTCCTTGAGCACCCGGCTGCACGACTGGACGATATTGCCGTGCACCTGATGCCGGACCCCGGCCGGGTTGACCATGCGCCCGCAGTCGTGGCTGACGAAGATCTTGTCCAGGCGGATCTGCCCGGTGCGCCGGTTGACGCTCAGGTCGCAGACCCACGCGGCCCAGGCGGCACCGAAGCCTGGGAACTTGCTGTGGAAATACCGGGCATAGGCAAAACCCCGGCCCTTGACCCATTCCTGCGACGGCGGCGCCGGGTGCCGGTGGGCGCTACCGTCCTGCCAGCCGGCCTGCTTTTTCAGCGCCTCGATCAGCGCCAGGGCGCGCGGGTCGTCCAGGTAGCGCAGGCGGAAGGCGATCGGGTCCTGCTGGGCGATGTAGGCCAGTTCGTCGATCCAGGATTCGTGGGCGAAGACATTGGGCAGCGCGGAGACCCCGCGCATCCATGAGGCACGGACGATCGGTGCGGCGTCCTGGCAGACGATGCGCATCTGCGGGAAGCGGTATTGCGGGATCGCCGTGCGGTCGCCCATCTGCTGGATGTCGGGGCGGTTGGCGACGGTGCCGGTGAGTAGCAGCGCCAGGGTCCGGGCGTTGTTCGAGGGGTAGCAGGTCTTCAATTCGTAGGCGGCCACTTCGCGTTTGCCGTCGAGGCCACCGCGGACCTGCATCAGTTGCGCGGTGCCCTTGGGTTCCCAGCCGGCTTCCTGTTCGCGCATCAGTTGTACCCGCACCGGCCGCCCGACCGCCTGGGACAGCAGGGCGGCGTCGGCGGCCACGTCGTCGGCGCAGTTGCGTCCGTAACAGCCGGAGGCCTCCATGCGGTTGACCTGCACCTGTTGCGGCGTGCGCCCCAGCAGCAGGGCGATGTCCTTGCGCAGGTCATGGGGGTTCTGGCTGCCGGCCCAGACCTCGGCCCGTTCGGCGTCGATCATCGCCACCGCGCAGGACGGGCCGATGGAGGCATGCAGGTGATAGGGCCAGACATAGTCGACATTGAGCGGGCTGTTGAGCTTGCCCAGGTGGCTGTCGAAACCGGGATCGTCGCGCAGCACGCGGTCCTGCTTGGGGTGGGCCAGGAGCGTTTCACGCAGAATGTCCGGCCGCAGATCGGGCAGCGCGTTCCAGGGTTTCCACTGGACCTTGAGCTGGCGCATGGCGTCGATGGCCTGCTCCTCGCGCTCGGCGACTATGCCGACAAAGTCACCGATCACCACCAGTTTGACGATGCCCGGCAAGTGCGCGATGGATGCCTCATCCACCGCGATCAGTGCATGGCCCAAGGGCGCGCTGGCATCGGCACCGGGGTAGGGCGGGCGCACCACGCGACCATGGAGCATGCCGTCCAGGCGCAGGTCGTGGACATAGGTCAGCTGGCCGCTGACCTTGGCCGGGATGTCCACGCGCGGGGTGGACTGGCCGACATAACGACTGGCGCCGACGGCCTTGAGTTCGACGCGCGGGTCCAGGGGCAGGTGCAGGTCCTGCCCGCGGGCCAGTTCGGCATAGCTCAGGCGCCGTGTGGGGCGAGTGCTGGCGTAGATCTGCCCTCGTTCAACCTGCAACCCGGCAAGCGGCTGGTCGAGGATTTCCGCTGCACCTTCCAGCAGCCACCGGCGCAACTGGGCGGCGGCCTGGCGCAGGGGCAGGGCGCTGACCTGCAGGGTCGCGCTGGCGATGGTCGGGCCCTGGTCCGGGGTGCTGGCGGTGTCGCCGAGAATCATCCGTACCTGCTCGAAGTCGACATCCAGTTCGTCGGCGACGATCTGCGCCAGCGCGGTGCGCACCCCGGTGCCGAGATCGACATGACCGCAGAACGCGGTCACGCGGCCGTCGGCGCCCAGGGCGATAAAATTGTCGACATGGTCCGGCGTCGGGTCCGCTGGCAGCGCCGCCGGGTTCTTGGTATCGGCCGTGGCCAGCAAGGGTTTGGGCAGCAGGGTACTGATCATGATCAGGCCGCCGGCCTGGAGCAGGCGGCGACGGGTCAACGGCAGGTCGTTCATGGTCGACCCCGCTCTGCCAGCAGTTGGCGGGCCCTGGCCGCGGCTTGCAGGATCTCGAAGTGCGCGCCGCAGCGGCAGAGGTTGTAGGCCAGCTCGTTCTTGATCCGTTGCTCGTCGGCCTCGGGTTCGCGCTCGAACAGCGCCACCAGGGTCATGATCATGCCGTTGCTGCAATAGCCGCATTGCGCGGCCTGCTCATCGATAAATGCCTGTTGTACCGGGTGCAGGTGCTCTTCCTGCTTCAGGCCTTCCAGGGTGGTGACCTGTTTGCCCTGCACGCTGGACAGCGGCAGGGTGCAGGAGCGGGCGGCGACACCGTCCACCAGCACCGTGCAGGCGCCGCATTGTCCCAGGCCGCAGCCGTACTTGGGGCCATTGAGGCCGAAGTCGTTGCGCAGGGCATACAGCAGTGGAGTGTCTGGCGGCAGCTGATCCAGTAAAAGGCGGCGGCCGTTGAGGATAAAAGTCATGGCAGCTTGGGTCCTGTGAGTGAGTGGCGTGGCGCGCGGAGAACGCGACAGCGGTCAGGGCAGGTGTGAGCCGGCAACGCGTCCCGTTCAGGGACTGGACAACAAGGTTGGGCTCAGGTGCTGGGCAGATTGGCGGGGGCGAAGCATGCGGGGTTTGTGGTGGGTCGATAAATAAGACGATTCTGGTTTTTTGTAGGCCAAAGCCAGGGAGTGATTCGGTTTTATCTGAGGAAACTCCTGAGAAAATGATGGCTACTAGCCATAATTGTCGCTTGTGACAGCCTTGGGCACGGCGTAGGATGCGCGCCCTGATCAGCCTGGCTGAACCGTTTTACCCGAATGCGACATGGATTGTTATGACTCACTCCCCCCGTTTTTTCTCGCCCTTGCTCATCCTGGCAATAGTGACGATACCGGCTTTCGCCGATCCAGGCGCCCAGCGCGCCGAGCTGCTGCAGGTTTACCGCCAGGCCGTCGAGCATGACGCCCAGCTGTCCGCGGCGCGCCACGAGTACCAGGCCCAGCGCGAAAGCGTCCCCCAGGCCCGTGCCGGTTTGCTGCCCACGCTCAATGCAGGCAGCACCCTGGAATCGGTGCGTCTGGAACGGGATGAGCCCGGCCTGACCCGCACCCGCAGTACCACAGTATTCCAGGCCAATCTCAACCAGCCGCTGTTTCGCGCCGATCGCTGGTTTCAACTGGAAGCGGCCCATGCCAGCACCGCCCAGGCCGAACTTGAACTGGGCGCGAAGGAGCAGGGGCTGGTGCTGACCACGGCCCAGGCCTATTTCGAAACTTTGCGCGCCCTGGACCTGCTCGCCGCCGCCAAGGCCGAGGAGGCGGCGCTCAAGCGTCAGCAGCAACAGGCCCAGGCCCGCCTGGAGAATGGCGCCTCGAGCATCACCGATGTGCTCGACGCCCAGGCCGCCCACGACAACGCCGGCGCCAATCGCAAACTCGCCGAGCGCAAGGTCGAGGATGCCTTCGAGGCCTTGTCCCGCTTGACCCGCCAGGACTATTCGACGATCGAGGGGATTCAGCATCAACTGCCGGTGGAACTGCCGGTGCCCAACGATGCCAACGAATGGGTCAGCCGCGCGGTGCGCCAGAACCTGGCGTTGCAGGCCAGCAGCTACGCGGTGATTGCCGCCGAACAAACCAATCGCCAGCGCAAGGCCGGTTATGCGCCGACCGTCGATGCGGTGGCGTCCTGGCGCAAAGGTGAAAACGACAGCTTCGGCTACAGCAACCCCACCGACTTCGGGCGGGATGGCTATCGAGGCAATGTCACGCAAAGCAGCATCGGCCTGGAGCTGAATATTCCGCTGTACTCCGGCGGCATGACCCGTTCCCAGGTGCGCGAAGCGACCGAGCGGCTGGCCCAGAGTGAAGACGAGCGCGAGGACCGCCGCCGCGAAGTGGTGCAGAACACACGCAATTTCTACCGCGCGGTGAATTCCGATATCGAGCAGGTCATTGCCCGCCGGCAGACGATTCGTTCCGGCCAGGCTTCGGTCAAGGCCAACCAGGTCGGGCGGGACCTGGGCTCGCGTAACACCGCGGATGTGCTCAATGCCCAGCGCCAGCTGTACAGCGCGGTGCGTGAGTACAACAACGCGCGCTACGACTACATCATCGACACCCTCAAGCTCAAGCAGGCGGCGGGAACCCTGAGCCCGAAGGACCTGAGCGACCTGGCGATGTACCTGACGAAAGACTACGACGCCGATCGGGATTTCCTGCCACCGCAGGAGCGCAAGGCGCTCTGACGGGCGATTCATACAAAAGAGTGAAATAAATCTCAATCAATGATGTCGTATTGATACTAATTGTTTCGGGTTTGATATAACATCTTGAAATATTAGGACTTTACGGCCGCAACGCGGCATGCATGGAAGCTTATGAGCGAACAAGGAAGGGGCGCCGAGTCGCCCACGCCAGACACGGGCCTGGTCTGTCTGGTGATGCTGGCCCGGTTTCATTCGGTGGCGGCATCCGCCGAGCAACTGGCCCACGAATTCGCTCCAGAGAACCAGCCGTTCACCCAGCGCGAACTGCTGCTCGCCGCCCGCAAGCTGGGGCTCAAGGCCAAGTCGGTCAGCACTTCCATCGCTCGCCTGGAGCGCACGCCATTGCCGGCGATCGCGGCCGATGGCGACGGCACATTCTTCATCATTGCCAAGCTCGACCAAGGCCAGGCGCTGATCCAGGACCCGCGTGCGGATCGTCCTGAAGTCATCTCCTTCGAGGCCCTGGCCGCGCGCTGGACCGGCGAGCTGGTGCTGCTGCGTTCCGAGGCCGGGTTGCCGGGGGAAACCTCGCGGTTCGATTTCACCTGGTTCATTCCCGCCATCGTCAAATACCGCAAGCTACTCGGCGAAGTGCTGCTGGTGTCCTTTGCCCTGCAGCTGTTTGCCCTGGTGACGCCGTTGTTTTTCCAGGTGGTGATGGACAAGGTGCTGGTGCACCACGGGCTGACCACCCTGGATGTCATCGCCGCGGGGTTGCTGGGCATCATGCTGTTCGAGTCGGCCTTGAGCGGTTTGCGCAGCTACGTATTCGCCCATACCGCCAGCCGGATCGACGTGGAGCTGGGTTCGCGCTTGTTCCGTCATCTGATCAACCTGCCGCTGGCGTATTTCCAGGCGCGCCGGGTCGGCGATTCGGTGGCCAGGGTGCGCGAGCTGGAAAACATCCGCAGCTTCCTCACCGGCAACGCCATTACCTTGTTGCTGGACGTGCTGTTCTCGCTGGTGTTCATCCTGGTGATGTTTTACTACAGCGGCTGGCTGACCCTGGTGGTGCTGTTGTCGTTGCCCCTGTACGTGCTGGTCTCGCTGTTTGTCACCCCGCTGTTGCGCGCCCGCTTGCAGGACAGTTTTACGCGCGGCGCGGAGAACCAAGCGTTCCTGGTGGAGACGGTAAATGGCATCGACACGGTGAAATCCATGGCCGTCGAGCCCCAGGCGATCCGCAAGTGGGACAACCAGATGGCCGCTTATGTCGCGGCCGGGTTCAAGACCCAGACCTTGTCCACCATCGCCAACGAGAGTGTGTCGCTGATCGGCAAACTGGTTACTGTGGCGACCCTCTGGCTGGGCGCGCGGCTGGTGATCGACGGGCAGCTTTCGGTGGGCGAACTGATCGCCTTCAACATGCTGGCCGGTCGGGTCAGCGGCCCGATCATGCGCCTGGCGCAGTTGTGGACCAGCTTCCAGCAGACCGGCGTTTCCGTGCAGCGCCTGGGCGATATCCTCAACACCCGCACCGAGCTGTCCCAAGCCACCCGCAGCGCCTTGCCGCCCCTCAGGGGGCAGATCGAATTCGACCAGGTGCATTTCCGTTATCGCGCCGACGGTTCGGAGATCCTGCGCGGGATCAACCTGCAGATCGCCGCCGGCGAAGTGATCGGCGTGGTGGGGCGTTCCGGCTCGGGTAAAAGCACGCTGACCCGTCTGCTCCAGCGCCTGTATGTGCCCGAACGCGGGCGGGTGCTGGTGGACGGCATGGACCTGGCGCTGGCGGACGTTTCCTCCCTGCGCCGGCAGATCGGCGTGGTGTTGCAGGACAACATGCTGTTCAACCGCAGCATCCGCGAAAACATCGCCCTGAGCGATCCGGGCGTGCCGCTGGAAACAGTGATGCATGCTGCCAGCATGGCCGGGGCCCACGAATTCATCCTGGAGCTGCCCGAAGGCTACGACACCATGGTCGGGGAGCATGGCACCTCGCTGTCCGGCGGCCAGCGGCAACGCATCGCCATCGCCCGGGCCCTGATCGGCAACCCACGGATCCTGATTTTCGACGAGGCCACCAGTGCGCTGGACTACGAGTCCGAACGGATCATCCAGCAGAACATGCAAAGCATCTGCGCCGGGCGCACGGTGATCATCATCGCTCACCGGTTGTCGGCGGTACGCGATGCCAACCGCATCCTGGTGGTCGATCGCGGACAGATCGTCGAGCAGGGCAACCATGCCGAACTGCTGGCGCACCAGGCCGGCCACTATTCGCGCCTGCACCGTATGCAGCAGGGCTGAGCAGCGCCCGATTCACAGGTTATTTGTCCAGCCCGGGCCCTCGCCGCAGGGGGCGGGGCTGGATGCCATCCGGATTCAAGGACCGATTGCCCATGAGCGCCACTCCTTCGTTATTGCAGCGCTACCGTGACGCCTGGCAACACGCCTGGCGCCAGCGCAAAAGCATGGACAGCGTGCAGCGCCTGCCCCATGAGGCGCAGTTCCTGCCCGCCGCCCTGGAGCTGCAGGACACCCCCGTGCATCCGGCGCCGCGGATTTTTGTCTGGAGCATCCTGGGCTTTGCCGTGCTGGCCTTGTTGTGGGCCTTTATCGGCAAGATCGAAGTGGTGGCGGTCGCGCCGGGCAAGATAGTGCCCAATGGCAAGACCAAGCTGATTCAGTCCAGCGAAACGGCGGTGGTCAGGGCGATCCATGTCAGTGACGGCCAGGTGGTGAAAGTCGGCGAGCTGCTGGTGGAACTCGACCCGACGGCGGCGGATGCCGACGTCAGGCGGATTCAGAGCGAGCTGCTGGCGGCCCGGGTCGACAGCGCCCGTGGCGCGGCGATGCTCGACGCGATCAATCAGCAACAGCCGCCGGCATCGCTGATCGGCGCGATTGCCAACGCCAACCCGGAGCAGGTGCTCAGTGCCCAGCGCTGGTTGCAGGGGCAGTATCAGGAGTACCGCAGCAACCTGGAGCTGGTGGACGCGGAAATCCTCCAGCGCAGCGCCGAAATCCAGTCCGCCCAGGCCCAGGTGGCCAGCCTGCGGCAAACCGTGCCGATCGCCACGCAATTGGCCGAGGACTACCGACGGCTGCTGGAACAACAGTATGTGGCGCGCCACGAGTACCTGGAAAAGGAACAGGCGCGCCTCGACCTGCTGCGCCAGCTGAGCGTGCAGCAGGCCAGTGTCTTGCAGTCCACCGCTGCCCAGGGCGAGGCGCGGCGCCGACGCGAAGGCGTGGTCGCGCAGAACCGCCGGGCCATGCTCGACCTGCAACAGGAAGCCAATCAGAAAGCCGCAAGCCTGGTCCAGGAACTGGCCAAGGCCCGTTACCAGAAAACCCTGACCAGCCTCAAGGCCCCGGTGGACGGCACCGTGCAACAACTGGCGATCCACACCGTCGGTGGCGTGGTCACCCCGGCCCAGCCGCTGATGGTCATAGTGCCCGCGGACCAGCCGGTGGAAGTGGAAGCGATGCTGGAAAACAAGGACGTGGGCTTCGTCCGCGCCGGCCAGCCGGTCACGGTGAAAGTGGAAACCTTCACCTTCACCAAATACGGCACCGTCGACGGCGAAGTGCTCAGCGTCTCGAACGACGCCATCGAAGATGAAAAACGCGGGCTGATTTACAGCAGCCGCATTCGCCTGAAGTCCGACCACCTGCTGGTCAACGGCCAACGCGTGGCGCTGTCGCCGGGCATGTCGATTACCGCGGAAGTGAAGACCGACCAGCGCCGGGTGATCGACTACTTCCTGAGCCCGTTGCAACAGCATGTGGATGAGAGTTTGCGAGAGCGCTAGGGCTGTTGCGCGGGAAGAGCCCTTGGCGCTGGCGGATGGGGTCGAGCGTTATGAGGTCGGTGGTTTTCAGGAGCACAAGCCTTATGAGCTTTCAGATATTAAAGCGGTAGAGGCATTTGCCCTGAGTGTTTGAGTGAGGAGGCGGTTCATGGAATTGCTTAGTTTGGAACAGCGGACTTTTTATAGTAAATACTTTCTGTACTCTATATTGTCTGGCGTGATTGTTTTTTTGCTGATGAAGTTTGTTTTTGATACGCCAGATTCGTACTTTGTCGAGATCTATCCTGATCTCAAGGCGCTCGTTTGTGTAAATATTTTTATAGGGCTTTTCCTTTCTGAAAGGAAGGCGAAACTCCTCGTTTATATCTCCCGAATATATGTGTTGGCGAACTTTTCGCTGTTCGGGTTTTTTACGGGGTGTGTAGTGCTTTATTTGTCAGTCATGAATAAGTAAGGAGTAGTGATGACGCTGTCAGTCAGTCAAATGGAACGTATCGCGGAGTTGATAGATAACTCTTTCGCGGTAAAAAGCATTCGCGACGATGCAAAGAAAGAGAAAAGCAACCCGCTGGAGGTTGCGGGAGACTACGGGACTATCGCTAATGGCCTGGCCTCGTTTCTGGATACTCCGGGGCGCACTGTTACGAGCTCGATTACTGCTCCACTGGTGCTCGCATCTGCCATTTATAAATTTTCCAAAGGCACTGCGGGCCTGGATAATTACGCAGATATTGCTTCGTTGATTGCGTTGAAAACAAGTAATGCGGCACTGGCGCGGCTTTCGCTTTCTTTTGCTGTAGGCGTGAAAATAGGCGGCTATATCCAAACCACATGGGGACCGGAAATTGATGCGCGAATAGGTGATTCCTCCATGCAAGTGGGGGATTACTTTTTTGACAAGACCGGGTCCGTCGAATTTGCCGCGGTCATGGCTGGAGCCTCTCATGCCCTTATGACCTTGGCCTATCTGCCTTCAGAGTTCGGTCCGGTGAAAGAGTTGAATGCCTGGATTGATGAAAAACGCTTGCTGGATCCGGCATTCAAGGCCTTTGATAGCTCTGTTGCCTTCACTGCCGATAATATTTTCTTGCCTGCCAGCAACGCCGTTGAATCTCTCAGCGCGCAGTACGATGCCATTTTCAATGGAGCCAAAGAAAGTCAAAACCATCCTCAGGGAGAGGGGCGTCAAGACTTAATAAAAATTGATATAACGCCCAACCCGGTACCGCAACAACATATCCAGGGCGAAAGCAAGGCCCAGCAGGACGTCGCCAACGGCTATATCCAGAACGCCGCGACGCACAATATCTTTGCCGTCGGCGGCATTCTCAGCAAAACCGATTTCACCTCGACCCAGATGGCCAGCCTGGCCTCGGGCGGTATTCGCCCCGGCGAGATGCAGCTCGACCCCAACGCGCGGCCCAACACCTACCTGTCGAACTTCTACCAGACCCCGGACAGCAGCAAGCCTGACTTCAGCCTGCGCAATGCCGTGACCCTGAACGGCCTGTCGGCCATGACCACCTTCAACACCTACGTTGACCCGTTGCTGCTGGACCTGACCGGCAACGGCGTGCACATGACCGACATCCGTGACGGCGTGCTGTTCGACACCGACCACAGCGGCACGCTCAAGCGCAGCGGCTGGGCCGATCGCAGCACCGGCATGCTGGTGATCGACGATGGCAGCGGCCAGATCAAGGACGTCAGCCAGATGTTCTCCGAGTACTACGGCGGCAAGGCCGGGGTGAACGGCGCGGCGGGCGAGACGAAGTTCAAGGACGGTTTCGCCGCCCTGGCCAGCGAGGATGCGAACAAGGACGGCGTGATCGACCCGCGCGATCCGATCTGGAGCAAGCTGCGGGTCTGGGTCGACGGCACCCATGACGCGAAAGTCGATGCCGGCGAACTCAAGACCCTGGCCGAGCTGGGCATCACCCAGATCAACGTGCGGGCGGCGGCGTCCACTCAAACCGAAGTGCGTGACGGCAACCGGGTGCTCGCCACCGGTTCGTTCACCATCAATGGCAAGAGCCAGGAAGCGCTGGCGGTGGATTTCCTCGGTGACCCGGTCAGCAACACCCTGACTGCCCAAGGCGCGGGTACCAAGGTGACCTCGACCACCAATGGCATCACCACCACCGCCTATGCCAGCCAGAGCACCACCGGCGAAACCCTGGATGCGGCGCAGCTGGGCGTGGGCAACCTGTACGGCGGCAGCGGCAACGACAGGCTGATTGCCGCGCCGGCCGGTGGCTGGCTGGTGGGTGGCGGCGGCAGCAACACCTATGTCGGCGGCAAGGGCGACGACGTCTTTGTGATCAGCGCCTCGGACGACACCAAGAACATCCACGGCAATGGCGGTCACGACACGGCGATCATCGTCGGCGACAAAGGCGTGGTGCTGAACATGGCCCAGGCCGGCCTGACCATTGCCCAGGGCGGCAGTGGCGACGACACCCTGATCAGCGGCGGCACCGGCAGTGCCTTCATCAAGGGCGGCTCCGGCAACTCGACCCTGGTGGGCGGGGCGGGCAGCGACGTGCTGGTCGGCGGCAGCGGCCACAACACCATCATTGGCGGCACCGGCAAGGCGGTGATCTACGCCGGGCCCCAGGGCGACGTGATTTACGCCTCCGAAGGCGGCAGCATCATTCACGCCGGTGGCGGCGCCGACCGGATTTTCGGCGGTGCCGGCAATGACGTGATCGAAGTTGGCCACGGCAATGCGACCATCGACGGCGACGGCGGGATCAACCTGGTGACGCTGCACGGCAACCATGGCGATTACCGCATCACCCGTACCGCGAGCGGCTATGAAGTGGCCGACCAGGTGGCTGGGCGCGACGGCACGGTGACCCTGAAAAATATCCAGAAGCTGAATTTCTCGGATATCTCGGCGGTCGATCTGCAGACCCCCAACGCCATGCCGGTGGCCGACGTGCTGACCCTCGACAAGGACGGCAAGGCCTTCGACCGCACCCAGCCCCACCAGATTTCCGCGCAAAGCCTGCTGGCCAACGATCAACACCTCAACAGCCAGGGTGCGCTGCGCATCGCCAATGTCGGCGACGCGGTCGGTGGCACCGTCAGCCTCACGGCCCAGGGTGATGTGCTGTTCACTCCAGATGCGCGCTACACCGGCCTGCTCAGCTTCAAGTACGGTGTGGTCGATGCCGCCGGCAACCTGTCGGCCTCGGTGGTGGACCTGAGCAGCGGGCAGACTGCGCCGATGCGTGCCGGGGTGACCTTGCTGACGCCGGAAGTGCCGCTGGACCCATTGGCGGCCCAGGAGTGGTACCTGAGCGACACCAACGTGCTGCCGGTCTGGAAGGACTACACCGGCAAGGGCGTACGCATCGGCCAGTTCGAGCCGGGCGGCCAGTTCGCCACCGCGCCCGAGATCTTCGACATCGCCCACCCGGACCTTGCCGCCAACGTCGATAAGGCCTGGCTGCAAACCCAACAGAGCAACGGCAGCTTGCCGGGCCTGGTGTCCAACCACGCCACCATGGTGGCGGGGGTGATGGTCGCCGCCAAGAATGGCTCGGGCGGGGTAGGGGTGGCCTACGGCGCGACGCTGGGCGGCTACTACCTGGCCAACAGCGGCGCCGACCTCGCCGGGCTGGGGCATATGGTCAGCTTCGACATCGCCAACAACAGCTGGGGCTTCACCAACGATTTCGCCCTCAGCAGTTTCCAGGACGGTTTCGTCAACACCGCCACGGCGCTGAGCATGAATGCCCAGTACGCCGCGAGTAACGGTCGTGGCGGCCTGGGGACGATCATTGTCGCGGCCGGCGGCAACAGCCGCGCAACCGGCGGCAATGCCCAGGGCTCCTTGACCAACAACAACCGCTTCTCGGTGGAAGTCGGCGCGATCAATGCCCAGGGCGACTTGTCGACCCTGCAGATCGGCTCCTCGCCGTTCTCCAACCCGGGCGCCAGCCTGCTGGTGTCGGCGCCGGGCAGCAACGTGGTGTCCACCAGCCATATGCTGGAAACCGACCGTGGCTCGACCTTCGGCAACGACTACACCAGCATGCAGGGCACCAGCTTCGCCGCGCCGATCGTCTCCGGCATCGTGGCGCTGATGCTCGAGGCCAACCCGAACCTGGGCTATCGCGACGTACAGCAGATCCTCGCGCTCTCGGCGCGCCAGATCAACGATCCGTCCACCCAATGGACCGACAACGCTGCCCGTGGCTGGAACGGTGGCGGCATGCACACCAGCAACGACTACGGTTTCGGCGAAGTCGACGCGCGGGCCGCGGTGCGCCTGTCCGAAGCCTGGATGACCCAGAGCACCGGGGCCAACGAGTATGTCTACAGCGCCTCCAGCGGCGCACTCGGCAAGAGCCTGGCGGCGGGGGGCACGCTGACTTCGTCGATCGCCATGAATGCTGGCCTCAATGTGGAACACGTCGAGATCGACTTCGACGCCCAGGTGGGCCGCCTTGGCGACCTGACGCTCAAGCTGATCTCGCCCGACGGCACCCAGAGCGTCCTGCTCAACCGCCAGGGCAAGGTGCCGGACGGCATGCCCGGCGCGAGTGCCAGCGATGTCGGCAGCACGCAGTCGGGGTCGTTCAAATACACTTTCATGACGACCCATGACTTCGGCGAGCGCTCGGCGGGCAACTGGACCTTGCAGGTGAGCGATGCGGCTTCCGGCCAGCCGGTCACGCTCAATGCCTGGTCGCTGCGTTTGTACGGCAGCAAGAGCACCCCGGACGATACCTATTTCTACACCGACGAATACCTCAAGTCGGTGGTCGGGCATGCCAACCGTGCAGTCCTGGACGACGCGGTCAACGGTGTCGCGGGCGGGCGCAATACCCTCAACGCGGCGGCCGTTTCCGGGGATAGCTCGGTCAACCTGTTGACCGGTGTCGTCAGCATTGGCGGCGCGGCGTTGACGGTGAAAAATCCGGGCAGCATCCAGAACATCGTCACCGGCGACGGCAACGATGTGCTGGTCGCTGGCAAGGCCGATGCCTTGCTCGACGGCGGGCGTGGCAACAACAGCCTGACCGGTGGCGCGGGCAAGGACTTCTTCGTGGTCCACCGCCGTGAGGGTGGTAGCGATGTCATCAACAACTTCGAGGCCGCCCGGGGCGAGATCATCGACCTGGTGGGCTTTGCCGGGAAGAAGTTCAGCGACCTGGTGCTCAGCCAGCAAGGCGCGGACGTCAAGATCGACCTGGCCAAGGGCCAGAGCATCGTCCTGAAGAACCAGCTGCTGGCCGGGATCGGCGCGGCGAACTTCAAGTTCCAGGACACCTTTGTCGCCCCGACGGCCTACGTCAACAGCGACGCCTCGGCGGTCCAGCCGCAGGAAGGCCTGGGCACCGTGCTGCTCAACGGCGGCGCTAAGGGCGTGATGTACAGCAGCGACGCCCAGGGCAAGATGGTGGCTTCGTTGAGCGGCACCCTCTACAGCCATGACAGCGCGACTTCGGATGTGTTCGTGGTGGCGGCCCAGTCGGGCGTCAAGGACTACAACAACGCCCTGCGCGGCTTCCGCCACGGGATCGACAAGATCGACCTGCGCCAGACCGGAGTGACCGATTTCAGCCAACTGACCATCGAGCACAAGAATCGCGCCACCCTCAACGGCCTGACGCAGATTCATGGGGTGTACGTGACACGTAACGGCGCCCAGGGCGCTGCCTCGAACGTCAACCTGGTGTACCTGGATGCGCTGGATGTGGCGCAGGTCAGTGCTTCGGACTTCATCTTCGCCGAGCATGCGCCGGAGGTGGTGCCGACCGTTGGCCCGGTGCCTGCGGTGACCGAGCAGCCGACAGTGACTGTGCCGGGTACGCTGACGCCGATTGTCGAGCGTCCTGGCGTGGACAAGCCTACGGTGGTGTCGCCGCTGCCGCCGGTCGATCTGCACCCGACGGTCAGCGTTCCAGTGGTCGACCCAGTGTTGCGACCTACGGTCACGATCCCGGACATCACCCTGCCGGAACACAAGACGATCGATCAGATCCTTGCCGAACGCGGTATCGACCTGAATCCTAAGGTGCCGGAGCACAAGACCGTCGACCAGATCCTGGCCGAGCGTGGCGGCAACCAGGGACCGACGACGGTTCCCGAGCGCAAGACTCTCGAGCAGATTCTTGCCGAGCGCGGCATAGGTTCGCTGGAGCCTTCGAAGGTGCCGGATATCGGCCCGGTCGGCCGTGATCTGGCGGGACGTACCCCGGTGGATGTGCCGAGCCCGCGACCGATCGTGATCCCTGATATCCCGGTGGTCGATATCGCTCACCGCGACCTGGATATTCCGAGTCGTCCGCGGGTCACAGTGCCGGATATCCCGGTGGTCCAGGACCCTCGGTTCAAGTTCGACGATATCCCTGGAGCGGCCGATACCTCGGACTTCTCCTATGCGTCGATCCGCGACCGGATCCGCGTGCGCCCGACACCGACCACCGTGGAGCCGGTAACGAGCTCGTCGCGCGACCCGCTCACGCTGAGCCCGTTGCCGACGGTCGATCCCGCGCCCGTGGCCAGCGATCCCAACACCATGACGGTCAAGGGCTTCTTCGCCAATGTCACCCTGGGCGACGAGAGCAAGATCATCAACGTCGAGGCCACGGGCGCCAAGCTGGTGGCCGGTAACGGTGACAACAAAGTCAACGTGACGGGCAGCCGGGCCGAGATCACCCTGGGCAATGGCAACAACGAGATTGCCGGCGACATCAACAAGCTCACGGTCGGCCATGGCAACAACAGCATCACCGACAGCGGCTCCTTCGCCACGGTGAAGCTGGGCGATGGCAACAACAAGGTCGTGGTCAGCGGCAGCATGCCCACCGTGGAAGTCGGGCACGGGGTCAACGACCTCGAGTTCAGCGGCAGCATGGGCCAGCTGGTGTTCGGCCAGGACATCAGCCCCGAGCGCCTGTGGTTCCAGCATGAAGGGCCGGACCTGCAGATCTCGGTGATCGGCAGCCAGCAGGAGGTCACGCTGCATAACTGGTATGCCGCAACCCCCGAGCGTCCACGGGACATCATGACCGGCGACCGTCACCGGTTGCTGGGCAACGATGTGGAAAACCTGGTCCAGGCCATGGCGGCGTTCGCGCCGGCAGCGCCGGCGACCATGACCTTCGGCGCTGCCGAGCAGCAAGCCTTGCAGCCTGTGCTGGCGGCCAACTGGACGTAACCGCGGTAGTTTGATCGGTAACAGGGCCCGCGATGCTTGTCGCGGGCTTTTGCCGCTCTCGTTCGGGAGCGGTTCTTTTTTATCCCCCAGGTTCCTCCAACTCACCCATCGGGCTGCGTCGGTTTTTTCGTGGGTGCAGGGTCTGATGAAACCGGACACCTCTCTTAGCGGGCCAACCCCGGCTACCGAAGCCAATCCGGTCTGGTGTCGAAATGTAGCTTCAGCTTCTCGTATCCAGAAGAGGCTGTTTTAGGAGTTTTCCTATTCTGATTACGGAGTTTTCCAAATGTCTGTATGAGGAGAACCAGACAGAATGGGGCCACGATTTTCATTACGCAGGTCGATACGCCATGTTCCCCTTTCGTGCACTTGTTCTCGAAGATCATGCATTTCAGAGAGCTGTTGCGGTCAACATGCTCCACCAATTGGGCTGTGGAGAGGTGCTTGAAGCAGCCGATGGTGCAGAAGCGCTGCTGCTCTTGCAGAACACTGGGCCGGTCGATGTGGCGTTATGCGACTTGCAAATGAATGGCATGGACGGCTTGGAGTTCATGCGCAAGGCCAATTCGTTTATTGGTTCAGTGATTCTGTGCAGCGAACTGGCTCCCGATTTGCGTCGCACCGTGATGCAGATTATTGCCATGCTGGGAATCAATCCGTTGGGCGACGCTGGCAAACCCTTGCAACTGAGAAGGCTGCAGGTTCTGTTGGAAAATCGCTTGCCGTTACCCAAGCCCATGTTGCCGGCCCCGTTAGCACTTGAGCTGCCCAATGAGGATGCGTTGTTCGAGGGCTTCGGGCGTAGCGAATTCGTTCCGTTTCTCCAGCCAAAACTTGATTTGGCTACTGGCCAAGTCAAGGGCGTGGAAGTATTGGCGCGCTGGCTTCGCCCCGGCAAGGGGCTATTGCCACCCTCGGTATTCATGCCCGTTATCGAGCGTTATGGCCTCTTGGATGTATTGCTGTCTGAGCTCCTGGCATCGGGGTTGGCTTTGCAGCGCAAGCTGCTACAGCAGGGTCATTCACTTGAGTTTTCCTATAATTTGCATGCCTCTCAATTGGAAAACTGTTACCTGATCCAGCGAATACAGGCGCTCCTCAAATATCATGGAGTGCCCGCCGGGAAAATCGTCTTCGAGTTGACAGAGAGCGCGCAGATTGAGGATTCGGCTACCAGTCTGGAGAGCCTGGTACGTTTGCGGATGATGGGTTGCGGCTTGTCCATCGACGATTTTGGCATCGGTTTCTCATCCTTGCGCCGCCTGTGCCAGCTGCCATTCACCGAGATGAAGCTGGATGCGGAGTTCGTTCACAGTTTGACGGCGCAGCCACGTAGCTCGGCGGTCATTGAAAGCACTCTGGTCTTGGCCAAGTCCCTGGGTATAACTCTGGTGATGGAGGGCGTCGAAACCAGGGAGCAGCACCAGGAACTGGTGGCCCTGGGCTGCTCAGTCGGGCAGGGCTACTTGTATGCGCGCCCCATGGGTGTTTCGGCATTCGTAGACTGGTTGGGTCAGGGGATTCACTCAAGAACTTCGCATGAATATTCAAACCCGTTTTATCGAGAGCCCTATTTGATTTGCTGATCGTGGATTCGGCTTTGGCGGAACCGACGCAGCCAGCGTGGAACGTAAATACACAACGTGCTCTTGGCAAGCAAAGCCACGATTCATGTACGCCTTCGAGACAGAGGGCGCCACTATCTGCGGGTAATAGACGCACCGTTAATCATTTGGCACAAAGGGACATTCCAGATGGCAGATATCCACCTCGTAGATTCTGAGAGTGCCAAGGGCTGCCTTCGGGTTGCTTTGCAGGCGCGAGGCTTGGCAGATGACGTTTTCTGCATTCAAGACTCTCTCTCATATGGCCCCCTGGCCGATGGACGGGAGCGGATGCGCTTCTGGTATTCGCTGTACGAGTGCATTGAAGAGCCATCAGTCGAAGCCATTGACCAGGCATCGGTCCTGGGCAGAGAAGAGCAGGCGGATTCGTTCGCACCCTGGCGAGCGCTCCAGAGCGCTGTTGCATTGATGGGGGCAGAGTCCTTGCGGGTTCTGATCTGGGACAGCGGGAGTGGTTCCGACTATGTGTTCCTGCGCATGGCGTGCCACTGGCTGGCGCCGACGGGGGCACAGTTGTGGCAAGTACCCGTCAAGCCTTTCCGAGGCGTGCATGCAGTGGCAGCCCATTCACCCCAGTCGCTCGTGGGGTTTATAGCAGACGCGGTCCCGCTGAAATGGGTAGAGGCCATGGTATTGGCAGAAGAGTTCCTGACGATCGCGGCAAGGACGGAACTGTTGCGCGAGTGTGATGCGCGGGGGCGTCTGCAGTTCAAGCCGATCTCGGCTCATGACGACATCATTCTTGAGTGTTGTTCGTCCCAGTGGAAGCCGGTGATACGAGTCATCGGCAACGTTATGGAGCGCACGGATTCCAGGAATGGTCTGGGAGATGCCTTTATTGCATTCCGCATCCGGCAATTGATCGCCGCGGGACGGATCGAGTCCGATGGGCCGACCCGGTACATCCGGCATTATCTTATTCGCCGTGTCCCCCCGTGCTCAGCGCTCGTAAAGGAACAGGAGTAGGGAGCGTGTTCTCCGTGAACTGGCGAATTTTCTCGAGGCGCGCTTGCGGCCCACGCCTTGCAACAATGTCTATAGAATTCCAGGGTGGAAAGGTACAACCATGAAAGGCTTGATTCAGTGCGTGAAGTTCGACCGACGACCCTACGCTTTTGCGTTGGGTCTGGGGATGATTGGCCCTGACGCATGGGCGGCGGCGCAATGCACCTTGAGCGGGCCAACCCGCGTTGATTTCGGGAACATCAGCATAGGACGGGACTTGGCCAACGGCTCACCCGTGGGGCGCCCGGTCACCCTGAATGTCTCGGTGAGCTGCCCTGCATCCGGCGGAGTGAATGGCTGGGACCTCCAAGCTGTTCGCGCTTTTGCAACCGTCACATCGGATACCGTTGCTGGCACATGGACAAGGCTTGCATACAAGTCGGTCGTTCCTTATTCCGTCATGATCACCAGCAACTGGAACGGCGGTACCCGGGTATCGGGCGGTGATCCCTACAATTTGCTTGGTACGGCCGAGCAAGGCTTCACTGGGTCCTACAGCCTGACATTCCAACTGTACAAGCAAGCATCCAATGAGAAGGCCTGGGACGATCTGGATGGCAGTACCGAATTTATGCGTTTATATAGCTATAACATTCGTGACAAGGACAGATCCAACAAGCTGCTGTCGTACACTTTTGCTGGCACCATCAACGAGCGGAGTGCTACATGCTTCATCAGTACGCGGTCCATCCCGGTGAAACTGCGCGATGTGACGGCGAGCAAGTTGCGTGATGCGGGTGCGAACGGGGTGGGGGATACCCCATTCACCATCGGTTTGACGTGCCCCGAGAACATTCGTCTCTACGCAACCTTGACCGATAATTCCGCTCCTAGTAATACCAGCAACCAGCTGAGCCTGGCATCCGAATCGACCGCCTCCGGAGTGCGGCTGCGCATCCTGCGAGACGGAACGCCCCTGACCTTTGGCCCGGACTCCTCGGCCCCTGGTAATACCAACCAGTGGTATGTCGGTATGTCGAGCGGCTCCGTGCAGATTCCGCTTACCGCCCAGTACATCTCGGACGGGGAGATCAAGCCAGGCACTGTCAAAGGGGTGGCTACCTTCACGATGAGTTATCAATAGATTGGCTACACAACATTCAACTACCGCGTGGACTGCTCCTTCCTGGCAGGCCTCGTTATACCTCCGGCCGTCACTGATAAAGCAGCCTTGACCCTCGCGTCTCCAGCATTTATTGGATATCTGCATTGAGGCGCCGCCAAGTTTCTTAGTTGTCATCCTATCGCTACAGAGTAAAAAATTACGACTATGAAAGGCTTTATACAGTTTGTGATGTTCAATCGATGGTTGTGCATCGTGGCACTAGGCTTGGCGATAGTCGGTCTGACACCTGAGGCCAGAGCAGCGGCCCAGTGCACGTTCAGCGGTCCAACCCAGGTCAACTTCGGAAATATCAATCTCGGGCGGGACTTGAAGGACGGCTCCCCCATGGGCGCACCCGTTACCCTGAACGTCTCGGTAAGTTGCCCGTTGTCCGGAGGCGAATCTGGCTGGTACCTTCAAACTATTGCCGGAATGAAGATGTCGTCCAGCGTCCCCGACACATGGACAAATACAGTATGGGTGTTTGATGCTCCTTACTCCGTAAAAGTAACCAGCAATTGGAACGGTACTACCTTGTTATCCGGTAATACTGATTACAATTCATTTGGTGCTGCGGCTCCGCAAGGCTTCCAAGGGAACTACAGACTGACTTTTCAACTGTATAAGCAAGCGTCATCTGCTCCTTATGTCGACTTCTCAAATACTGTTCTGAATCTAGTCAGTCATAATATTGCGGCTAATGAAAAGTCCGGTGTACTAATGGCCCTTAACATGGCAGGCACTTTCAATCAGCAGGCCGCCACCTGCCGCATCGACACAGCCTCCATCCCGGTGAATCTGCGCAGTGCGTCGGCGAGCCAGCTGAAGGGTGTGGGCACAACGGCCGGGGATACTCCGTTCAGCATTGGGTTGACCTGCCCTGAGAACATTCGTCTCTACGCCACTCTGACCGATGGTTCCGCTCCCGGCAATACCAGCAACCAGTTGAGCCTGGCACCTGGCTCGACCGCCTCTGGGGTGCAGCTACGCATTTTGCAAGGCAACAGGCCTCTCGCCTTCGGTCCGGACTCCTCGACCGCCGGCAATACCAACCAGTGGGAGGTCGGTTTGTCGAGCGGGTCTGTGCAGATCCCGCTTACCGCCCAGTACATCGCGACCGGGGAGATCAGCCCCGGCACGGTCAAAGGCGTGGCTACTTTCACGATGAGTTATCAATAGATGGCCGGGGTGGTGGCCATACAGTATTCAGCTACTTCCAGACTGGCCTGACGTTTATACGGCCGGCCGTCGCTGATGAAGCAACTTTGACCCTCGCGCCTCCAGGACTCTTTGGATATCGGCATTGAAGAGTGGCCAGGTTCCTTATTTGTCATTCAATCGCTACAGAGTAGAAACTTACGACTATGAAAGGCTTTATACAGTTTGTGATGTTCAAACGATGGTTGTGCATTACGGCGCTAGGCTTGGCAATAGTCGGTCTGACACCTGAGGCCAGGGCGGCGGCTCAGTGCACTTTCAGCGGTCCAACCCAGGTTAACTTCGGAAATATCAATATCGGGCGGGACTTGCCGGTCGGTGCCCCCATGGGCGCACCGGTTACCCTGAATGTTTCGGTAAGTTGCCCGTCGTCTGGAGGGGCGTCTGGCTGGTATCTTCAGGCTATTACCGGAATGAATATGTCACCCAGCGTTCCTGACACATGGGCAAAAACATACTATCTGATGAATCTTGCCTACTCCGTAAAAGTGACCAGCAATTGGAATAATTCTACCTTGTTATCCCGTAATACTGATTACAATTCGTTTGGTGCTACGGCCCAACAAGGCTTTCAAGGAAACTACAATCTGACTTTTCAACTTTATAAGCAAAGCTCATATGGGGAAACGAGTTCGATCCCATCCAATCATATTGTTCTGAATCTGGTCAGTCATAATATTGCGGCTAATGAAAGATCCAGTGCGAGATCCTTTAACATGGCCGGCACTTTCATTCAGCAGGCCGCCACCTGCAGTATCAACACCCCCTCCATCCCGGTGAATCTGCGCGATGTGTCGGCGAGCCAGTTGCAGGGTGCGGGGACAACGGCCGGGGATACCCCGTTCACCATTGGGTTGACCTGCCCTGAGAATATTCGTCTCTACACCACCCTGACCGATGGTTCCGCTCCCGGCAATACCAGCAACCAGTTGAGCCTGGCGCCCGGTTCGACCGCCTCTGGGGTGCAGTTGCGCATTTTGCAAGACGGCATTGCGCGCTCTTTCGGTCCGGATTCTTCGGCCCCCGGCAATACCAACCAGTGGTTCGTCGGTATGTCGAACGGCGCAGTGCAGATCCCGCTCACCGCCCAGTACATTTCGACAGGGGCGGTCACGCCGGGCACGGTCAAGGGGGTGGCTACCTTTACAATGAGCTATCAATAACCACCCGCAGGGGCTGTTCAGTCGATATGAACAGCTGCCGGGAGACATAGGCGGCGACTGGATGACTATGTCTTGTCCTGTCTCAAGTCGACTGGCGAAGGATTCTGTGAGCAGAGTTCCAGGTTCGTAGAGCATGGACTTGTTTTTATTTCTCCTCCAAGAGGGTGGTTCTCACCCTCTGAGAAAGTTGGACAGCTATTTTTCCGGGTGAAGCCAGTTGCCATTTTTCCCCAGATTACATCCGCACTAATCAGGCTTATCCCCCTCCGCCTGATATATCACGCCAACCCCACGGAATGATCCGTGCAACCCTCACTGATCTTTGATCTGCTATTGATGCAGTATTTTGGCCTGAGCAATAGTCACAGGCCGAGCTGGTTACTCATGATCATGTTCAAAGGATGTGGTTTCCCAGGTTCAAATGAAAATACCTGGCCGATGAGATCAACCTTAATGACCCAAGTCGTCCGTGCATTATCTCGGTCATCGGCCTTTTCTCACTATCAATATAACGACCCTGTCGCCTCACACCTGGGCAGAATCTCCGTGCCTGTCTTATCGATATCAAGAATATTCTTATACGAGATTAGGACTATCAAGGGGTGCAAACTAAGAGTTGGCCCAATACTTCCTTGTGTGCTGTCCGGCCAAAATACACAAACCGCAGAGCAGAAAGTATGCAAGGCGGTATTCATCAACTCAATGAGTGGTTCGGATCATGCGCAAAAATATAATGAGTGTTGCAGCTGCCAGTCTTGCGTCTTTAGGCAGTCTTCTCGCGACTTCGGCCCAGGCGGCGCCAGATGGCACCATCACAATCAACGGTTCGGTTTCGGGAACTACCTGTACTGTTAGCACTGCCAGTGCTACCCAGACGCTCCAATTGAACCCTAGCTCGACCAGCACTTTGTCGGAGGTTGGAAAGACCTCGGGGCGCAAACCGTTCAGTTTCGCTCTGACCGGCTGCAGTGCCGGCGCGGGGGCTGTAAAGGCTCGCTTTGAAAAGGGCACCAACACTGATGATGCCTCGGGGGAACTGAAGCTGGCCACCGGCAGCACCGCCACGAACGTCCGGATGCGCCTGCTTAACGAAGACGATTCTGTGATAAAGATCGGCGATGATAGCACTATCAAGGGTGTGAACGTTGTCAACGACAGCGCAACGCTGAACTATAAGGTCGAGTACGTTGCTACCGGTGCCGCCACGGCGGGTACGGCCAATAGTTCCGTTACCTACAGCCTCATCTACGAGTAATGAAAAGGGTGGAGAGGGTCTCTCCACCCAATCGTTTCTTTGGAGGCTTCGATGCAAAGGTTTTCGAAACTATGGCTCATGCTGAGCGTATTGATGGTGGGAGTCATGTCGCTCCCGGCGCAGGCGGCGATCGTTCTCCACGCCACCCGAGTGATTTACCAGGCGAAGGATCGAGAGGCGAGCGTCAAGCTGGAGAATGTCAGCGAGCAACCCGTGGTGGTCCAGTCCTGGCTGGATGAGGGCAACCTGCAGCGCGACCCTGGCGAGATCAAGACGCCGTTCCTGCTGATGCCGCCCATGGTTCGGGTGGAGCCGGGCAAGGGGCAAACCCTGCGGCTTATGTACACCGGTGAGCCGTTGCCGAACGACCGGGAGTCGGTCTACTACCTCAATGTGCTTGAGATCCCGCCGAAAGCCGCCAAGGTCGAGGGGCAAAACACCCTGAATATGGCGTTGCGCACCAGGATCAAGGTGTTCTACCGGCCTGCCGGCCTCTCCGGTACGTCGAGTGAAGCGCCGGAGAAGCTGTCCTGGAAGGTCGTGCAGAATGCTGCTGGCTGGGTGCTCGAGGCCCGTAATCCGACAGGGTTTCATGTGTCCATGACCGAGGTGGCGCTGTCCGACGGGGGTAAATCCATCCCGGTCGGCAATGGCATGGTCGATCCGAATGCTGTGCTGCGCTTTCCCTTGAAGGCCAAGCCGGATGCTCGGGCCGAGGTGAAATTCAGCGCCATCGACGACTACGGTGCCGTACGCGCGCACTTGGGAACGCTCGCTCCATAAAGTAGAGCGTTCTTCGTCAGGCCTTCTCGTACTACATACCCCCATGCGCATGCGGATGTCCCGTTTTATGCGGGGCATCCTATTGCCTGCTGATTTTGAGCTTTTCTCATGTCTGTCAATCATTCCGTCGGTGGTGCAAGCCTGGGCGAAGCTTTCGCTGCTTGTAAATTGGCTGTCTTTTTCGCGCCGCTGCTACTGGCGTTTCTGGTCGCTGTGCGAAGTGCGCATGCCAGCGATGCTTTCGAGTTCGATGATTCGGTGCTGGTGGGTGGCGCTTCTTCGGCCGACCTGGCCCGGTTCTCTCAGGGCAACCCGACCCTGCCCGGCACCTACCTGGCGGAGATCGCCATCAATGGCTCGTCGAGCGGGCGCGAAGAGGTCAGGTTGATCGAGCAGCCAGGGCGCGTCGGTGCCGTACCCTGCATCACGGTCGAGCTGCTCGACAAGCTGGGTGTCGATCTGACGAAAATGACCGGACTGGATACCCAGGACCGGCAAGCCTGTGTCGACCTGGGACGGATTCCATCGGCGACGGCGCACTTCGACAGCAGCGAGCAGCGCCTCGACGTCAGTGTGCCGCAGGTGAACATGCGCCAGGGGCCGCGTGGGTATGTCGACCCTTCCCGATGGGACAGCGGAGTCACCGCGGGCCTGTTGAATTACAACCTCAACAGTTTCTACAGCAGTGCCCAGCAGGACGGTGCGCAGAATTACCTGGGACTGACCGGGGGCATCAACCTGGGCGACTGGCGCTTGCGTCAGCAGTCTTCATTGGACTGGACCGACAGCACCCGCAATTGGCAGAACCGTGCGCTCTATGCACAACGGGATCTCCAGGCGATCCGCTCGCAGCTGACGCTCGGTGACTCGTCCACCAGTGGCGACCTGTTCGATTCGTTCTCGTTGCGTGGCCTGCAGCTGGCAAGCGACGACCGCATGCTCCCCGACTCATTGACCGGCTACGCGCCCGTGGTGCGTGGCGTCGCGCAGACCAACGCCAAGGTCACGATCAGCCAGAACAGCTACGTACTGCGCGAAACCACAGTCGCGCCCGGCGCATTCGAGATTACTGACCTCTACCCGACGGGCTATGGCGGGGATCTCGACGTGACCGTGACTGAGGCCGACGGACAGATCCAGCGTTACAAGGTGCCGTATGCGTCGACGGTGCGCATGCTCCGTCCGGGCAGCCAGCGCTACAACCTGGCGCTGGGTCGCTACCGTAACGGTCTCGGTGACAGCGACCGCTGGGTGGGGCAGTTCACCTACCAGCGCGGCTTGACCAACCTGTTCACCGGCTATGGTGGGGTCACCGCCGCGAACGGCTATACCGCGGCCATGCTCGGCACCGCGCTGAATACCCCGCTCGGCGCCTTCGGGCTGGATGCGACACACGCGATCACTCAGTTACCGGGTAATGCGCTTGTGCCCGCGCAAAGCTCGAGCGGCCAGAGCCTGCGTCTGTCCTACAGCAAGAGCCTGCCGGAGCTGGGCAGTACCCTGTCCGTTGCGACGTATCGCTATTCCACGGACGGCTACTACAGCCTGCCCAATGCGATGAGCGCGATGCAGAGTATTGAAGACGGGTTTGGCACGAGGCCCGCCTCGCAGCGCAGTGCCTTGCAACTGACGTTGAACCAGTCGCTCGGCAATCACGGCTCGCTCTACCTTTCCGGAACGGCGAGGAGTTACTGGGAACGTGCTGGTTCGGACGTTCAATATCAGCTCGGCTATTCGGGGAACACCCGCTATTTCAATTATTCGCTATTGGCGATGCGTAGCCAGGATGCCTTTGGCCGTAACGAAAACCAGTTGAACGCGTCAGTTTCCATTCCTTTGGGCGGCAGCGTTTCGATGAGCTCCAGCGCCAGCTTCGGTAACCGTGGCAGCAGTGGGCAGGTGGCGATGAACGGCACATCGGGTGAGCAAAACCAATACGGCTGGGGGGCTAGCCTGGCCCAGAACGCCGATAACTCCAGTTCGGCGAATATCAATGGCAGTTACCGTGGTCCATTCGCTGAGCTGAACGCTTCGGCCGGCAGCGGAGCGGGATATCGCCAGTCGTCTCTGGGGGTGGCGGGTTCGGTTGTCGCCCATCCGGGTGGCCTCACGTTCGGACAACCGACGGGCGAGACCATTGCCCTGGTCGAAGCGCCAAATGCTGCCGGGGCCGCGGTGACCAACCAAGCCGGGCTCAAACTGGATGGCCGGGGCTACGCCATCGTTCCGTACCTGCGGCCATACCGTAGCAACACGGTGGATATCGACCCTCGGCAACTGTCGACCAGCGTCGAGTTGAAGTCGACCAGTACCGAGGTGGTCCCTCGCGCCGGGGCCGTAGTGATGGCGAAATTCGCAACCGTGACCGGCCGGGTGGTGCTGATCGACTTGCTGCCGTCGAAGGGGGTGCATGTCCCGTTCGGTACGATGGTCACCGATGAGGCGGGGCGGTCCGTGGGCGTCGTTGCCCAGGGCCAGCGGATCTTTACCCGAGGACTGGAAGAGAAAGGTTCGCTCGTCGCGAAGTGGGGGGAGGCCAGCGATCAGCAATGCCGGATCAACTTCGTCTTGCCGCCCCGGAAGGAGGGCTCAAAGCCTTCGTACGAACGCCTGAGCGCGCCATGCGAGCCGGTTCGGTCCAGCAACTGAGCGGGCGACAGGTAAGACGAGCGAGGACTGGTCTTCGCGATTTGGATCATTGGGCAATCAGCGGACTTGATCATGCTTATCACTCTGGGAAAAGGAAAGTTCATCCTGAATGCACATGAAGATGTGCATGCGCGGGCGGCAATGGAGGCCTACGCCGATGCTTGTGAGGCGATGTCGCCTGAACTGGCCCGCAGGGTTCGTGAGAGTCTGCACCTGGCCCGGAGAATGCCGTTATGCGTACGAACGGCGTTGCGTATCGTGCGAGAGGCTCAGACCGTCGGGCGGTTGCGACCCGATTATTCCGAAGCGTCTTGGTTGCAGGTCCTGCGCACGCTCGAGCTGATCGAACGGGAGCCCGAAGTGATAAAAATGTTCAGCAACTGGCCTGACTCCAGCCCGCCGTAACGCGGCAAACTCCCCCGATCGGGGCGGCTCCTTGCTCGCCCCATCCTGTCGGCCAAGGCGTTGCTAGAGGTTCGTTGGCCTGGCCGGCCTCCCTGAGAGGCGCCGTGACGATCAGCGATAGCTGTGCTCAAGGCTGGTCATGGCTTGCGAGAAGTCGTAGATCTGCTCCCGGGCAGAGGCAAATCCACTGTGCTCCAGCGCCTGCTGTAGCCTCTCACAGCAATCGATGGCGGCCTGCTCGTTCAAGACGAGCAGAGCACCTTTCACACGGTGCAAGCGGCGCAGAAAACGAGCCGTGTCGCCAGCCGTAACCGCGTCCTGCAAGGCGGCCTTGTCCTTCGTCCATGACTGCAGGAAAACGCTTTGCATCTGTATGGAGGATATCGGTTGAAGCGCAACAGGCCTTTCAACCTCAACCTCGAGGACCTGGGTGCTGAATAGGTTCTCGAGCGCCCGGCGTAGACTGTGGATGGAGACGGGTTTGTGCAAGATGCTGGAGAAGCCTTCTATTCCTTTCTCCGTTCCTGCCGTATTGGCGATGACTGGCGTGGTGATGCCGTGCTTTCGCAGCGCCGACAGCAACTCTCGCCCCCCCAGGAGCGGCATGCCCAGGTCGGTCACAATCAAGTCGTATGACCGGCTCATGCAGTGCTTGATCGCTTCCAGGCCATTGGTCGTACTATCCACCTGGTTGTAGCCCAGCTGGGCGAGTTGCTGCTCGAGGAGTGCCCGGTTCAGTGGTTCGTCCTCGACAATCAGGATGCGGGCCCCGCCATTGACGGGCGCCTTTTCCAGGAGCGTCAGCGTTTCACTCTGTAGCAAGGCCTCTTCGCTCTGTCCGCATGCCGACAGTGCGAGTTTGAGCATTTCGCCGGATAGCGAGGTGACATGGATGGCCCCCCCTCGGCGTTCGGGATAGAGCGGCCCCGCCGCGCAGAGCACGATGGCGTCCTTGCACGATCGGGCAGCCAGGTTCCAGGAGTCGGGGAGGCTGTCTTCGTGCTCCCCGAAGATGATGACAGTCCGTTGCGCCTCGAAGGCTGGAACCGTCGAGGGATCGGCCCGAACGACCGCTATCCCGGGTAGCCATTGGCGCAGTTGCGCGACAATGGTGTCCTGCCACGACGGGCTGTCGCAAACCACCATGATCGTATCGAGCTCAGGCATTGAAATGTGGCTGCTGGTGTCATGTACCTGAGTACGCTCCAGTGGCAGATCGATAGTAAACAGCGAGCCTTCACCTTCCATGCTCTCGACCGTCAGGCCCCCCCCATCAGCTCGGTCAGCCGCTTGCACAGCGACAGCCCCAGGCCGGTACCACCAAAGCGGCTGGCAACCGAGGCGTCGACCTGGATGAATGGCTCGAATATCTGCTCTTGGCGATCTTCCGGAATACCGATGCCGGTGTCTGCAACCGACAGCCGGACCATCGGTTGGCCATCGGCCGAGCGGATCGGCATGGCGCGAAGTACGACAGAGCCCGAGTGGGTGAACTTGCGCGCGTTGCCAAGCAGGTTCATGAGCACTTGCGTGATCCGGTGGACGTCTCCTGCCCATGTGCCCGAAAGGCGTGGGTCGATGAGGCACAGGTAGTGCAAGCCCTTGCTGACTATGCCGGGGGCGAATGTCTGTGCGCAGCGTTCAAGCATTTCACGGAGCGAGAAAGGTTCGACATGCGGTTGCAGTTCATGGATTTCCACCTTGGTCAGGTCCAGCACGTCGTTGATCATCGCGAGCAAGGCGTCGAACGCCTGGCGGATGGTGGTAACGCGGTTGCGCTGTGACGGTGTGAGGGCGCCCATTGCCAGCAACTCGAGATTACCCAGCGCACCATGCAGAGGGGTACGGATTTCGTGGCTCATGGAGGCGACGAAGATCGACTTGGCCTGGTTTGCCTCGTCCGCCGCCTGCCGTGCCTGCTGAAGCAGCTGGATGGTTGCCTTCTGCCGGCTGATGTCCGTCAGGCCGAACAGTACGACCTCCTGCTGCTGGTAGCGCGTCCATGAGAAGGCGGCGGAGATTTCACGTCTCTGGCCATCGTCCGTGGTCAGTGAAGCCTCGCCGGTCAGCACATCCTGCGGCCCGGCTTCCAGGTGAGGGGCATGCTTGCCAAGCAAGGTGCGATAGAGGCCAACCTCATCCTCTGCGGTCGTGAGCAAGGCCCTGGCGATATCGTTCTGCATGACGATGTTGCCTGAGGCCGGGTCGAAGACCGTCAGGCCTACCGGTGCGGTCGTCAGTACGATCCGGTTGAATGCCTCGCTCTCGAATACCTGGCGGGCGTGTGCCCGCAGGGGGAGGAGGATCTTGCGATCCAGAATGATAATGCAAAGCCAGAGTATGGCTAAGGCGGTCGAGAGGACCCCGGTGATCCACAGCAGAGGCTTGCGTTGTTCCGAGAACACGGTCATCAGGTCAAATGCATAGGTCGCCACCCAATCCGGCCCCGGCATGGATTGCATGATAAAGAGGGTGGTGCCTTTGCGTACAAGCCGTACGTTCGAATCAACGTCGCGAAGGAGTTCGGGCATTGAGCGGATCATCCGCATCCAGCGCATATCCTGCGGTTTCTTCTCGTCGATCCCGAAAAGATGCATACGGTCGCGCGAGATAACGAAGAAGCCTGGTGCATGGGCCTTGCCCTGAAAAGCTGCCGGGAATTTCGAGAAGGGGATGGTTGCGACCATCAGGGCTATGCGCTGGCCGCCATGATAGATCGGCATCACATAGTGGGTGATCAGTTCTCCTGTAACGGGAGAGCGATAAAGCGGAACCCAGAAGATGCGCTGTTGCAGGCTCGGGTCGGGGGGATGCCGGTCAAGCTCGGCCTGGACCCGTTCGACGTAGCTGTCTATCAGTGTGTCGACACCCTGAGTGCGCGTCCTGTCCATCAGGCGTTCGGAGATTGGCGGCCAGGTCGCCAGGAAGCGACGATCCTCGGTGAACATGAAGCCTCCCATGAAGTACCCCGTGTCACGCTTGCGCAGGACGGGGGCGGGGGAGATCTCACGCATCAGTCTCAACAACATGGCCAGGCGAGGTTCATCTTTGGGACGGGTCAAGGTCGACAGGAGCGTGAAAGGGGTCGCAGTCATGTCCTGTCCCGTCACGACGACATGATTCTTTTTCAGGAGCTGTTTGCGATAGTCCTCAACGGGGACCAAATCGTGCTCCAGCAGCGTCCAGAGGGTTTCGTACCCTTCAACCGTCTGTTGCAGGCGGGCTTGATAGCGATCGACGTCAGTCTTGACATGCTCCCGATGCAGGAGAAAAACCTGCCGACGGCTGTCAATCCAGTGTTCGATCGTGTGTTGGATGGCGATTGCGGCCGCACTGAGGATCGTAACGGAAACGGCAGCCCCACCACCAAACAGCAGCGCTCGATAGTAGCGCCCCGGCAGGTCTGGCTGGTGAGGAAATCGAGGAGGGCGCATGGCAGTCATTCCGGACTTGAACGGCAGGGCCAGCTCAGAACATGCGGTTCAGGGCGTTGGCCAATTCGATATCGTTGCTGGCTCCCAGCTTGGTCATAACGCCCTTCTTCTGGGCGCTGATGGTCTTTACGCTGCGGTTGGTATGCTGGGCGATTTCTGTCACGGACATCCCCTTGGTCAGGAGCCGGGCCACTTCCGTCTCGCGCATGGTCAAGGTTGCGGGTGTCAGTGACTGGGACAAGGGCACGCCATTGGCCAGTTGCCCGATGATGAGCGAAGACGTACTTGGGTCCAGGTATCTTTCGCCGCCAAACACCCGCCTGATGACGTCCGGAAGCTTGGTGAACTCGTTGCTGTTCTTGCTCAGAAATCCGTTGATCCCCGCACGCAATGCATACTGGACTATCAGTAGATCGTCATAGGCGGTCAGGAGAATGATCTTCAACTGGGGGAATTCCCGACGGATTCGCTCCAGCAACTGCAGCCCGTCGGGTTGCCCATCGTTCTCGAATGAGTAGTCGCAAATCAGGACGTCGCAGGGGGCCTGGCTCAACGCGAGCCGCAACTCGGTGATGCTGGTCGCTGCTGCGACCAGATGCAGGTCGGGAGCATCTTCCAACGCCTTGCAGATGCCAAGCACCACGACAGGATGGTCATCGGCGACGATGACGTTGATTCCCGACCGATGAAACAAGCCGTCCAAGCCCTTAGCTTGGGTATTGTCTTTTCCATATGCCAAGATCGATCGCTTCCGTGTTTAATGACGTAAAGAGGGATTAAGTAAGATTAATCCTAGCAGTCTGAGGAATAATCGACGAGATAGTGTGCCTGTTTCTCTGTAACTTACAACGGGCTTCTCATATTTTGATGATGTATGCAGTCCGCTTGTTCGGGTGGAGGCTCATCCGGGAAGTACAGCTTCTGAAAAGAGGCTTTCAGAAGGGGAGCGCTCACACCCAGTTGGCAGACTAGATGGATATTTGCATAACTGTGGATTGGCTGGTGTTCGTCGCGTGTTCAGCAAGTGGCGAGAGTGACTTAGTGGTATCCCTTCCATCTTAATGCCTGTGTGAGCACTCAAAGTGTCGACCCTCAGAGATTTCCTTTATGCACAGGAGGCGTACCCGTACAGTTATACTTGGCGAGATGGGCGGCCTGTCGATGGTCGCGGCTATTCTCAGTACGCGGATCGCAAAAAGTCTGAAACCGCTATACCTAGACGTAAGGCAATGCCGTCGAGAAAAAGCATGGGTTCTTCCTAGCGTTTGCCGGTCAGGCTATAAAGAGGTTCCAGCACCCACTCGTAGAGTCGGCGGGTGTCTTGCAACATGTCAGCCTCAAGGAGCATTCCGCTCTGCAGCGGCCTTGGCTTGCCGTATGCCATGACCTCCTGCTGGTCGAGATGAACCCGCAAGCGATATGGCTGCTCGCCGTTCTGCGCCAACCCCGGGACTTTGCCCGCCATGCTGGCCAGGTCGGCAGAGGGAACTGCGGTCTGCGAGATCGACAACACTTGGGCGTGATGCTGGCCAAATTTTTGATAGGGATAGGCTTGGTAGCGGACCAATACCGCATCACCAGGCTTAATAAAACCCACGGCTTTGCTGGGCACGTATAGCTCCGCCAGGAGCACGCTATCCGTTGGCATGATGCTCAGCAGTGGACGTGACAGATCGACTGTCTGGCCGATATCGGCGAGCACAGTGGTGGCGATCCCGTCGCCAGGGGCTGTGATCACTACATTGCGCTTGGCTTCGCTTTCCGCCAGTTCCTGTTCCATCCCCGAGAGTTGTCGGCGCAGGAGTGCCAACTCATTGGCCTGACGAGTTTGCAGGCCAGCGAGGTCATTTTTGCGTTCGGTGAGTTGCTGCTGCATAGCGGTGCGTTCACGGCTCAGGCTCTGTAGCGTCTGGTGCTGGCTCAGCAGCTCGGCTTGTCACTGTTGGAACTGATCCATGGAAATGTAGCCTTTGTCCAGCAGGCCCTGATAACGACTGGAGGCATCGCCGGCGAGTGCGACTAACTTGTGTTGGCCGCTGGCCTGCTCGGCTAGCGTGATCAGTTCGCTTTGCAGGCTGGCGACTTTGCTGGTCAGCACGGTTGTGCTCGACCTGTCGCAGTTGTTGGGTTTTTTCCAATTCATCGGATATCGACGCGTGTCTTTGCTTGAGTTGGTAACTGATGCTCGCCTGGACGGGGGCACCAACTGACCGGTCACCGTACTGCGCTTGGTGTAAGAACCGGCGATAAAAAATTATCACTAGACTGGCCATGGCCACGGCAAGCAAGGTTAAAAAGGGGAATGATGTGGGCCTGACCAGAATAATTTCACCCATCCATTTTGCTTGATGCGCTTCCTGCGCGACGGATCGAAAAAGCTTGTCGCTCACAAAACACTCCAAAAGAGCTGAGCCCTAATTCAAGCGGGTCAGGACGCAACGGGCAAATATAAAAACGTGGGCCTTGGACGGCTATCGAAGGCCTACGATAGATCAGGCGAACGCAATATCGGTTTGCGCTGCTGTGCCTAACAGGTTGATTGAGAAGTCGGCAACATGGTCGCCTGAAAAATCGATGGATAGGCTGCTGTTTTTATTGTTATCGCTGGCCAGGACTATTTGGCCAGCAGAGCCATTAAATGCGTCGACGAAAACAAAGGCTGCTTTGTTAGTGACGAATTTTACCAGGGCGGATATATCGATGATGTCTTCACCGCTGGTGAAGTCCAGGATATGGTCCGGAGCATTGGCGTAGGAGTCGCTGACTTGGGTATAGAAAAAGGTATCTTTACCCGTACCGCCGATTAGGGTGTCCGCACCCGCGCCACCGTACAAAGCATCATTGCCACCACCACCAAAGAGTTGATCATTACCGGCAAGGCCCTGCAGTATATTAGCGTTGTCGTTGCCCTCAATAATGTTCGAAAGCTTGTTGCCGAAGCCATTGATTTTGTTGCTTTCAGTCAGGTAGAGGTTCTCGACATTCTTGCTTAGGGTGTAAGTTACCGAGGCGTACACACTGTCGATACCTTCACCGTAATTTTCGTAAACCTGGTCGCCAACGTTATCAACGATATAAGTATCGTTATTGCCGCCTCCATACATCTTGTCTTTACCCGCTCCACCGTCCAGCACATCATTACCGTCTTTTCCGAGCAGGGTGTCGTTGCCCCAGCCGCCGCTAATATAATCATTGCCGTTACCGCCTTGCAGATGATCGGAGAAAATACTGCCCTTGATGGTTTGGTCGGTCTTAGGCACATCAATGAACCCTTTTAACAGCAGGTCCAGCGAGTTGGTAATACTTTGCGGGTTTCCGGAGAGCAGCTCTTTGACTACAGCTAGCCCCCCGGCGACATTCGAAATCAGGCCAGTCAATACGCCTGAGAGTGAGGCCACCAAACCCACCTCAGCAGGGTTGGGGAACTGCACATAATTCTCACCAAAGCCTAGGGGAGGGGGGAAAATGTCACCGATAACACCTGCCCAGGCACTTTCTGGCAGGCCAAGATTTTCCAGTGCCTGGCCAACGTCTGTGGCAACTACGTCTTTAGCGCTGGGCATGCCCCCGGCCTCGACCGAGTCGAGAATCACCATTTGCGCCAGTTTGTTAGAGGCAACCTGAAATTCGGCTTCGCTGATCCGGTGTCCGGCCAAGGCGCCGGCCATGCTGGTCGAGCCACGGACGAACTCACTGAAAATTGAGCCATCGGACGCATTGATGCCCACTACATCGCTGATCCAGGCTTCGAGCTTGATCAACTCTCGGGCTTTTTCGTCCCCAAACAAGTATATGAATGTGGGAGGGCCATCACCCGCGTAGGCAATGCGTGCCTCGTGGACAATATCGCGGATGTAGCGATAACCGTCGGCATATTGCTCAGTGGTATTAAACTGCAAGAGAGCATCTTTTTGCTCTTGCGTGTAGCTGACCAGTACGTTTCCATTTGTGAAAGGCATAATAAGGCTCCATGATCAAGAGAAAGAAATGCTATTGCCATCTGCAATGACAATAGCGTTTCCTAGGGATTAGCAGTTGCCCCACTCCTGCTTGAAGTGACTAGGTTGAGTCGGTGTGTAAGTGCCTCCCAAGAGGGTACCTATTTGGCTCACAGCACTTTGAATGCCAGCGATAATCTTATCGCCGGCATAGTGAATCAGCGCGACCCCAGGGATCAGGTTAAGTGTCTGCCCGATGGGGGCGACCGCATTTAGCAGGCCATTACTGACGTCCACACCAGCCTGTAGAGCACTACCAAACAATCGGCCCAAGATAAAACCACCGCTGACCGCTTCGATTTCTTCCAGACTCAGATCTTTAATAGAGTTATCGCTCATAGAATATTCCTTTTTGGATAGGTTTTAGAGTGTTTTTGCTTGGGCAAATGTATGCATCCACCACATTTTTCTTTTACTCAAAAAAAAACAACATAGCAAGCACGTTGATTTAAGGGAACTCCGTCAATGAGCGGTCTTGGGGTATTGCAAGCACTTGCGCTGCACCACTGAGGTCATGGTCATCCGACCAATACTCTGCTGGATGCCAGCAGTACCGCCTGCGGCATGATTCCCGGCCAGTTGATTTGGCTACGGGTCTCAGGGCTGTCGCCCATATCTGATGAGACAAGCGGCTATTTGGTGGGGAGGTTTGATAAATCAGATTAAGTCTTAAGCAGAAATAAGACAATTCTTAATTATATTTTTTGTCTCTGGTGGAAGAATTGTACCCGGCCACTACATGCGGTACTGCCGCAAGTTGGTCATTTAATAACTATCAAAATGATAAGAGAGAAAAATATGAAAGAGCTCAGTCAGCACGAAGTGGATCTGGTTAGCGGTGCAGATCTGAAAGGCATGATTCACGGTTTCTGGGACGGTGCAGCAACCGGTATGGCGATTGGCGGTACCTGGGGTGGCTCCGGTGGTTTTCTCTTCGGTGCGCTGGCACAACTCGGTGGGATCACCTTGGCGCCCATCATGGGGGCAGCAATGGGTACCTCTCTGGGGCTTATCCATGACGCCAAGACGGTAGCGGGAATTCTGGCCGATTTCCGAGCGAACTTTGGTTCTAGAGGTCGGAGCTGAACCGCTTAACTGAAACAACCTAGACGACCTATTGTTCTTTCCAGAACGATAAATCGCTTGCTTTGAAAACGCCTTCCGCCGAGTGAAGAATATTGATGATTCGGTCGCGCGGAAGGCGTTTTAACTTTATAGAGTCGAGCAATACCTGGAATCAAGACGACAGCCAATCATTGGTAGCAGCTTCCATGGAACGGCCCCTGGCTCTCGAATGTTCGCTCACAGGATTTTCGTTCGATGACAGATTCGCCGTTGTTCCGCAGGGAGGCACTCGAAGCCCAGCAAACCAACTGGCTGGGCGATATCGTGTTGGTCCGCCCGATCTCTTTCACTTTTCTTACCTCGCTCGCTGCGGCGATGGCTGTGTTGGTGATGGCCTTCTTTTTCTTTGGCAGCTACACCAAGCGCAGCACGATCAGTGGCCAGCTGGTCCCGGTCAGCGGCCAGGTCAAGGTGCACGTTCCCCAGGCTGGCATCGTGTCCGAGAAATTCGTCCACGAAGGCCAGGCGGTGAAACGTGGCGACCCTCTGCTGAGAATCTCCAGCGAGCGCTACGGTGCGGATGCCGGACCGGTGCAGGCAAACATCAGCCGCCAGCTCGAAGATCGCCGCGACTCGCTGCGCGACGAACTGGACAAGGTTCGCCGGCTGCAGCTGGACGAACGCGATAGCCTGACCAGCAAGGTCGCCAGCCTGCAGAGCGAGTTGGCCACGCTTGGCCAGCAGACCGGCAGTCAGCGTCGGTTGGTGGAACTGTCCAGCGACGCTGCACAGCGCTACCAGGGGCTGATGGAGAAGGGCTACATTTCCATGGACCAGCTTCAGCAACGTCAGGCCGAACTGCTCGGCCAGCGCCAGACCCTGCAGGGGCTGGATCGCGAACGCACGGTCTTGCAGCAGCAGTTGACCGAGCGGCGCAATGAACTGGCCGGGCTGGAGGCGCGCCAGGCCAACCAACAGGCGGAAATCCAGCGCCAGCTCTCTGCCCTCGAGCAAACCCTGGCGGAAAGCGAGGCCAAGCGCACCCTGCTGATCACGGCGCCGGAAACCGGAGTCGCTACCGCCGTGCTCGCCGAAGTCGGGCAGACCGTGGACAGCTCGCGTCCGTTGCTGAGCATCGTTCCCGCCGATACCCCCTTGCAGGCGGAGCTTTATGCGCCGAGCAAGTCCATCGGCTTCATCAAGCCGGGCGATTCGGTACTGATCCGCTACCAGGCCTATCCCTACCAGAAGTTCGGTCAGTACCAGGGGCGGGTGCGATCAATCTCCCGTACCAGCGTGTCCTTCGCCGAGCTCGCCAGCATGGTCGGCGGTATGCCAGGGCTGGGCCAGGACGGTGAGCAGCTGTATCGCCTGCAGGTCAGCCTGGATAAGCAGATGGTAACGGCCTACGGCCAGCCGCGGCCATTGCAGAGCGGCATGCTGCTCGACGCCGATGTACTCCAGGACACCCGCCGTCTTTATGAATGGGTGCTCGAACCGCTTTACAGCCTGACCGGCAAACTCTAGGAACTATGACAATGGCATTTCTCGATGCACTCGCTCTGCGTGTGGGCCGGCGCCTGCCGCTGGTCCTGCAGACCGAAGCCACCGAATGTGGCCTGGCCTGCCTGGCGATGATCGCGGGCTACCACGGTTACCACACTGACCTGATGGACTTGCGGCGACGCTTCAGTGTGTCGCTCAAGGGCGCTTCCCTGAAGCAATTGATCCAGACCGGGCACCAGCTGCAACTGGGGACTCGCCCGGTGAAGCTGACACTGGGCGATCTCGGCAAGCTGAAGCTGCCCTGCATCCTGCACTGGAACTTCAACCACTTTGTGGTGCTGAAGGCAGTCGACACCCGCGGTGTCACTCTCCACGACCCGGCCCATGGGTTGCGCCGGTTGAGCCTGGAAGAAGCCTCACGCAGTTTCACCGGGGTGGCCCTGGAGCTTTGGCCGGACCGCGGTTTCGAAAAGCAGGCCGCCAAGCCCCGGATCAGGCTGCTGGGCATGATGGGCCGGGTCACCGGGCTGTACCGCTCGCTGGCTCAAGTGCTGCTGCTGTCCGGTGCGCTGGAGTTGTTTGCCCTGGTCAGCCCGTTCTTCCTGCAATGGACCCTCGATAACGTCATCGTTAGCGAGGATCGCGACCTGCTCAGTACCTTGGCGCTGGGCTTCGGCCTGGTGCTGTTGATGCAACAGGCGGTCAGCGGGGTGCGCGCCTGGGTGATGATGCACATGAGTACCCTGCTGAGCGTGCAGTGGCAGGCCAATGTGCTCAGCCACCTTCTGCGCTTGCCGATCCAGTACTTTGAAAAACGCCACCTGGGCGACGTGGTCTCGCGCTTTGGTGCGGTGGACAATATCCAGCAGACCCTCACGGCGGCCTTCCTCTCGGCGATCCTCGACGGCCTGATGACCATCGCCACCCTGGTCATGATGCTGCTCTACAGCCCGACGCTGGCGGCCATCGCCATCGCCGCGATGAGCCTTTATGCCCTCGGTCGCTGGATCTGGTATCGCCCGCTGCGTAATGCCACTGAAGAACAGATCGTGCATGCCGCCCGCCAGCAGAGCCACTTTCTCGAAACCGTACGCGGCATCCGCCCACTGAAGTTGTTCCAGCGCCAGGACGAGCGTCGTTCGGTCTGGCTCGGTCTGCTGGTGGAGCAGATCAATGCCGGCCTGCGTACGCAGAAGCTGCAACTGCTCTACCAGCAGATGAATGGTTTGCTTTTTGGTGTGGAGAACCTGCTGGTGATCTGGCTCGGCGCAACCCTGGTGATGGATGGCCAGTTCAGCGTCGGTGTGTTGATGGCCTTCATTGCTTACAAGTCGCAGTTCGATAGTCGAGTGGGCAACCTGATCGACAAGTTCTTCGAGTTGCGCATGCTGCAGTTGCAGGGCGAACGCCTGGCCGACATTGTCCTCCAGCCACCGGAGCAGGAGCCTAATGGGATTACCCCCGACGATCTCCGGGAGCGCCCGGCCAGCTTGGAAGTCCGCGGCCTGCGCTACCGCTACTCCGAGCAGGAGCCTTGGATCCTCGACGGTCTCGACCTGGAGATTGCCGAAGGTGAGTCGGTGGCTATCGTCGGCCCCTCCGGCTGCGGCAAGAGCACCCTGTTCAAGGTATTGCTCGGCATCCTTGCGCCGAGCGAGGGACAGGTCCGCGTGGCCGGCCTGGAGCTCTCGCAGTTGGGGCTGGACGGCCTGCGCGAACTGGTCGGCACAGTGATGCAGGACGATGTGCTGTTCGCCGGCTCACTGGCGGAAAACATCAGCTTCTTCGACTCCAAGGTGGACATGCCATGGCTGATCGAGTGCGCGCAAATGGCGGCGATCCACGACGATATACAAGCCATGCCAATGGGCTACAACACCCTGGTCGGCGATATGGGCACTGTACTCTCCGGTGGGCAGAAGCAGCGAGTCATGCTGGCCCGCGCCTTGTACAAGAAGCCGAAAATCCTGCTCCTTGACGAGGCCACCAGTCACCTCGATGTTCACTGTGAACAGCGGGTCAATGCCGCCATCCGCGCCCTGCATATTACTCGCATCATGGTCGCTCACCGTCCGGAAACCATTGCCTCGGCGGACCGGGTCGTGGTTCTCGACCAGGGCAGGGTGGCGCTCGATGAAAGCACCGAGCTGCGTTTAGCCGAACAACAGCTGCAGGCTGCCGTCGATGCCTTACGGGAGCAAATATGAAGCAGCGTTCTCTTGTCTTGCTGGCCTGGTTACCGTGCTGGTCGATGGTGGCGCAGGCCTACGAACCGGACGTATTCGCTACCACCAACCAGGTGTCTGCCCAGGCGGTGTACGACCTCGACCGTGGCGGGTTGTCCTGCCATGTTGGGGCGCTGCCGGAACAGCTGTCTCTGGAGGACGCTATCACGCGTATTCTTTGCCATGACCCACAAACCCGCCTGGCCTGGGCGAATGCCAAGGCCCAGGCGGCGCAGGTCGGAATCAGCCGCGCGGCCTACCTGCCACGTCTGGATGGGCGTCTGGACGGGAGCCGCAATACCAATGAACAACAAGGTCAGCTTTCTTCCACCAATGGGCATCGCCAACGCACTGGCTCCAGCCTCAATCTGAGCTGGGTGTTGTTCGACTTCGGCCGCCGTGGTGCCGCCTTGCAGAATGCCCAGCAGTTGCTGCTGGCAGCCAATGCCAGCCAGGATGCGACCTTGCAAAACACCTTCGCCATGGCTGCCCAGGCATACAATGATGCCTTGGCCGCGCAACGCAACCTGGCTGCTTCGCGCCAGGTCGCGGAGCTCGCAGCGCAGAACCTCGAGGCCGCCGATGCCAAATACAAGGCCGGCGCTGCCGCGCTGTCCGACCGGCTGCAGGCGCAAACTGCGCTCTCCGAGGCTCGCCTGCGCGAGGTGCGAAACAGCGGCACCCTGCATCAAGCCCTGGGCACCATTGCGCTGCGCATGGGCCTGCCGCCAGAAACTCCGCTGAAGCTGGTGGGAGGCTTGACGCCATTACCCGATACCCATTTTGTCAAAGCGGTAGATGACCTGCTGACCGAGGCCCGCCAGCAGCATCCTGTGCTACTCGCTGCCCAGGCCCGGCTCAAGGCTGCCGAAGCCTCGGTAGAGGAAAGTCGCGCTGCCGGTCGCCCGACTCTCAGCTTGACCGCCAACCTGGCACGCAACCGGATCGACCAATCCCGGATTTACAATGGTGACTACCGTGAGCGCGACAGGAGCATCGGCCTGCAGCTGGACATTCCGCTGTTCGATGGCTTCGCCCGCAGCTATCAGGTCCGCAATGCCTTGGCACGGGTCGAATCCCGTCAGGCTGAACTGGCCGATAGCGAACAGCAGGTTTCACTGGATGTCTGGAGCAGCTACCAGACCCTCAGTACCGAGACGCGAAGCCTGGCTCGTACCCGCGAACTGGTCGATCAATCGCGTCAGGCCCTGGAAGTGGTCCAGGGGCGCTACCGCTCCGGAGTCGGTAGCATGATCGAACTGCTCAATGCGCTGACCGCCTACGCCGGTGCCGAAGAACTGCATACCCAGGCCCTCGGCAACTGGCAGAGTTCACGTCTGAAGCTTGCGGCGGGTCTGGGCCGTCTGGGGTTCTGGGCCGTGGATGCAAGATAGACAATCATATTAGTCTGGTGAATGAGAGGCTTGCCTCCCGGGTGTCTGGTCAGGGTTGGTGCATGGGGGGCACGTCTGTTAGCGCGTTACCAAGCCCCTCCCGATCAGAGGGGCAGCTCCTTGCGGGTCGGTGTTCGCATATATTTCGGAGAAACAGGAGGGCACACCGAGATAAGGAAAATGTCATTCGCAACACTCCTGTTACCGCCTGGTAAAGATCTGGCATGACCAGTTTGCCAGTACCATTGTCCAGTCAGTCTCTCACCGCTCATAGCCTGCTCGGGCAAAATGGGCGATGTGACTTGCCCACAAAATCCCGATCATTTGCCCTCTGAACAGCTGCGACAGGGGGGGCGTGATTGATGTCGTGTGCCAAGAACCTCATAACCGACCCGCCTGAGACATATCAGCAACCTAAGTGCGTCCTGCGACTACAGTTTCCTCGCATGCTGCCGACAACGCTGGGTCACCTGTGGTTGGCATATGCAAGCGTTTCGGCATGAGCGTCATAGGCGCCAGCCCGTCTTCCAGCGTCGCGGCTGCAGGAAAAGCGGTACGGTAAAAAAACTGCTTATCTGTAAAATCGATAATGCATGGCGATAATACGGTGAAAGGCCGATAAGGAAATGACTTAGACTGCACACACAGTCACTCACCGATCAGGACGATTGCCATGGCGTTTAGAGATCTTGCCGCTATAAATGTGGGAATCAAATCCTTTGGTCCTTGCTTTGGAGTTGCTTCAACTGCCGGGAACGATTTCAGGTTTCATTGTTGAGTGAGTGTTGAACATCGTTCTGTGTTGCATGCATTAGCATTTTGTGTGCGGTCCGGTGGATCATGTTTTTAATGTGAACAAACAGGTTTTCTGGATGCACCCTGGCGTAGGCTGGCTAGTGTAGGTGTTGAACTGCCATTAAATAAAGTCAGCGTTGCAGCGCTTTTATAAAGGAAGATAAGTAATGTATATGTTTTTGCCGTTCTTGATTGCGTTGATGAGTGCTATTGCTCTGTTTTTGGGGAAGAGGCGAGTGGGGATCTGTCTATGGCTTCTGCTATTGGTTGTCTCTGTTGCATGGTTTGATTATCACTCGACAGACCCACTTACCCTATCGTTCTAAAAAGGCATTGTCCATGACGAGTAACTACAGCTTGCAGTCCTCGACTGAAAAAGATACACCCCGTTTTTCCCAACTCAATATTGGCGATGTCCTGAATATCATTGGTCTTCTTGGTGTAAGCGCGTCACTGGTGATCGCTTTCTACTATCAGTTGGTGGAGCATGAATTACCGTGCCCGCTGTGCCTTCTGCAGCGAGTGGGTATGATTGCAATAGGCTTCGGCTTTTTAATGAATGTGCGCTTCGGTATACGCAGTGCACATTACGGTGTTGCGTTATTGGGGAGCCTGCTAACCGGGGCCATTGCCTCGCGTCAGATGTTTTTACATATTATGCCGGGAGACCCGGGTTATGGATTGGCACTTTTTGGCCTGCATTTCTATACGTGGGCTGTCGTGTCTGCCTTAGCAACTATTACATTTGTCTCAGGGCTTTTAATACTCAAGACCTGGGAGCGGCCATCACCAATACAACCGCGGATGCACGTTCTTGGAAAGTTGGCCATTATCGTGTTTGTCTTCCTGATAGCTGCAAATCTGGTGTCTACGCTGCTGGAGTGTGGGATGGGCGAGTGCGAGGCTAATCCTACGGTTTATCAGATGCTAACGAATTAATACAGCTTCGATGAAGCTTTCCTTAGGCCTGTGAGGGCATTACCTCACAGGCCCGATGTACTCTAAGCACTCGCTTTTTAATTTCGGTCGCGATGACTGAAGTTCGCTCCACTGCTTGCTACTAATCGAGAGAAAGTTCGAGTTGTCTTGTCGGTCACGACCCTGCGCCCGATTTTCGGCAGAGAGGCTATATCGGTCGTTTAGTTTGCACCAACTAACTTGAAAAACTGCCGTTCCGGTCATGATTTACTCGCACATGAGAGGACAGTTATGTTTGATTTACAGGCGTTAGACTTGGCACGAATGCAGTTCGCATTTACGGTCTCGTTCCATATTCTGTTCCCGGCTATTACGGTCGGGTTGGCCGGTTACCTGGTGGTGCTCGAAGGCCTGTGGCTCAAGACCCATAACGACACCTACCGTGACCTGTACCACTTCTGGTCGAAGATCTTCGCCGTCAACTTCGGCATGGGGGTGGTTTCGGGCCTGGTCATGGCCTACCAGTTCGGCACCAACTGGAGTCTTTTTTCGGATTTCGCCGGCCCCATTACCGGGACTCTGCTCACCTATGAGGTACTCACAGCCTTCTTCCTCGAGGCGGGTTTTTTGGGAGTGATGCTGTTCGGTTGGGGGCGGGTTGGACGCCGCCTGCATTTTTTTTCTACCCTTTTGGTGTCTCTTGGGACGCTGATATCGACCTTCTGGATCTTGGCGTCCAATAGCTGGATGCAGACCCCGCAGGGTTATGAAATCGTCAATGGCCAGGTCATTCCGATGGACTGGCTGGCGATTGTTTTTAATCCGTCGTTCCTCTACCGCTTGGCGCATATGGCCACGGCAGCGTTCGTTGCCACGGCATTCTTCGTCGGTGCTTCGGCTGCCTGGCACCTGCTGCGCGGCCGTGATAACCCGGCGATCCGCACCATGCTGTCGATGGCGATGTGGATGACCCTGATCGTCGCGCCGATCCAGGCGGTCATTGGTGATTTTCACGGCCTCAATACCCTCAAGTATCAACCGGCAAAGATTGCCGCGATCGAGGGCCACTGGGAAAACGTCGGTAACGAGCCGACCCCGCTGATCCTGTTCGGCTGGCCGGACATGAAGGAAGAAAAGACCAGGTTCGCCGTCGAGATCCCGTATCTGGGTAGCCTTATCCTGACCCACAGCCTGGACAAACAGGTTCCCGCGTTGAAATCGTTTGCCCCTGAAGACCGCCCCAACTCGACCATCGTGTTCTGGTCATTCCGGGTCATGGCTGGCCTGGGCATGCTGATGATCCTCACTGGGTTGTGGAGCCTGTGGCTGCGCAAGCGCGGCACGCTGTACCGCTGCCGCCCGTTTCTGTACTTGGCGATGTTCATGGGGCCGTCCGGCCTGATCGCGATCCTCGCCGGCTGGTTCACCACCGAGATCGGCCGTCAGCCGTGGGTGGTCTACGGGCTGATGCGCACCGCGGACGCTTCGTCCGGGCATAGCCTGATGCAGATGAGCATCACCCTGGCGCTGTTTGTCATGGTGTATTTCTCGCTGTTCGGTGTCGGTATCGGCTACATGATGCGCCTGGTGCGCAAGGGGCCGAAGACCAACGAAGGCGCGGAAGTCAGCCACGGTGGTCCTGGCCAGAAACGCACGCCGGCCCGTCCGCTGTCGGCCGCCGACGACGATGCCGAAGACAACGGCACCAGCCTGAACAAGGGGAATTGAGTCATGGGTATTGATCTTCCGCTGATCTGGGCCGTGATCATCATCTTCGGCATCATGATGTACGTGGTCATGGACGGTTTCGATCTGGGGATTGGCATTCTTTTCCCTTTCATCAAGAACCATAGCGACCGCGACGTCATGATGAACACCGTCGCCCCGGTCTGGGACGGTAACGAAACCTGGCTGGTCCTGGGCGGTGCCGCGTTGTTCGGCGCCTTCCCGCTGGCTTATTCGGTGGTGCTCTCGGCGCTGTACATGCCGCTGATCCTGATGCTCATCGGCCTGATCTTCCGCGGCGTGGCCTTCGAGTTCCGCTTCAAGGCCAAGGAAGCCAAGCGCCACATCTGGGACAAGGCGTTCATCGGCGGTTCGCTGGCGGCAACCTTCTTCCAGGGCCTGGCGCTGGGTGCCTTCATCGATGGCCTGCCGGTGGTCGACCGCCAGTACGCCGGCGGTTCGCTGGACTGGTTCACGCCGTTCACCCTGTTCTGCGGCGTCGCGCTGGTGGTGGCCTATGCCTTGCTCGGCTGCACCTGGCTGATCATGAAGACCGAAGGCAAGCTGCAGGAGCAGATGCATGACCTGGCGCGGCCGTTGGCCTTCGTGCTGCTGGCGGTGATCGGTGTCGTCAGTATCTGGACGCCGCTGGCCCACCCGGAAATCGCTTCGCGCTGGTTCACCCTGCCGAATCTGTTCTGGTTCCTGCCGGTGCCGATCCTGGTGCTGGTGACCATGTACGGCTTGCTGCGCGCCGTGGCCCGCAATGCTCACTACACGCCGTTCCTGCTGACCCTGGTGCTGATTTTCCTCGGCTACAGCGGCCTGGGCATCAGCCTGTGGCCGAACATCGTGCCGCCGTCGATCTCGATCTGGGACGCCGCCGCGCCGCCGCAAAGCCAGGGCTTCATGCTGGTGGGCACGCTGTTCATCATCCCGTTCATCCTGGGTTACACCTTCTGGAGCTACTACGTGTTCCGCGGCAAGGTCACCCACGAAGACGGTTACCACTAGCAGAGGAGTGCTCCAATGGACCATAAGAGAATTGTTGAATCGGCCGAGCATAAGCCACTACTGCGGCAGCGGCTGGGCTGGATGCTGGTGATTTACGTGGGCAGCGTGGCTGCACTGGGTGTGTTTGCCATGCTGATTCGATTGTTCATGCAGGCGGCGGGGATGAAGTCGCACTGATAGACCGCCCGATGTTGGTTGCAACTCCTTTAGGAGGTGGACTCTGGTTGGTATCGGGGTGCGCAAATCGCCGATGCCTGATTCGTGGTCGGAGGCCGCTTCCTGAGTACATCTGGGGAGTGGTCCCGCAGCCCACTATCGGTGAGATGTGCCACGATCCAACCTGATTGGCACGTGAATCGTCAGTGCTGGCGGAGCGCGATAAAACGCCGTTTCCGGTGTCACCGGATAACACCCTTGATCGGTCAGGCGGTGCTCTCACCGTCTTGTAACTGTCCGGCATGACCAGTTTGTCAGTAGCATTGTCCAGTCAGTCTCTCTCCGCTCAACGCCTGCTCAGGCAACCTACGCGCGGAATCTCGCTCCTTTAACCCCTGAACAAACTGCGACCCTGGCTACGCAGTTGATGTGGTATGTCGAGATACTGTCGTAGTTTCCTCCAGCGTTTCCTCACGAACCTGACAACACTGGCTATCGATGTGGTCTGGCGTCTTCAGCATTGAGCGTCATGTCTGCGGCAGCGAGTGTTCGATCCGCTTCAAGAAAACCTTGCTCAGCCTTCTGATCAAGACAGCTTGCGGCAGAAATACCGTCGTACAAAAAACTCATTATCGGTAAAACAGATAACACATGACGATAGTACGGTAAAAAGCCGATAAGGAAATCACCTAGAATGAACACACGGTCATTCACACATCAGGAAGATCACCATGTCGCTTAGAGATCTCGCAGCTATCAATGCGGGAGCCAAACCCCTTAGCCATTTGAGCCGACCACGGGAGGCGATACGCCAATTCACGCCGAACTGGTTCGCCGCCACCATGGGCACCGGCATCCTGGCCTTGGCCCTGGCTCAGTTTCCGCTCGCCATTCCAGGCCTGCGATCGGTTGCCGAAGGGCTGTGGATGTTGAACATCGTTCTGTTCTGCACCTTCAGTGTCCTGTACCTGGCCCGGTGGATCATGTTTTTCGATGAGGCCAAGCAGATCTTCGGGCATTCTACGGTATCGATGTTCTTCGGCACTATTCCGATGGGGCTTGCGACCATCGTCAATGGACTTCTGGTGTTCGGCGTCCCTCGGTGGGGCACTGGCGTCATACCGCTTGCCGAAGCCCTGTGGTGGATCGATGTGGCCATGGCGCTCGCCTGCGGTGTGCTGATTCCTTACCTGATGTTCACCCGTCAACAGCACAGCATCGATCAAATGACTGCCGTCTGGCTGCTGCCCGTGGTTGCCGCAGAAGTGGCGGCTGCCAGTGGTGGGTTGCTGGCTCCGCAGCTGCTCGATACAGGCGCGCAATTCATCATGTTGATCACCAGCTATGTACTGTGGGCCTATTCGGTGCCCGTCGCGCTGAGCATTCTGGTCATCCTGCTGTTGCGCATGGCGTTGCACAAACTTCCCCACGAAAGCATGGCGGCATCCAGCTGGTTGTCGCTGGGCCCTATCGGCACAGGCGCGCTGGGCATGCTGGTCATAGGCGGCGATGCCCCCGCGATCTTTTCGGCGCAGGGGCTGCAAGGGATTGGCGAGGTTGCTCAAGGCATTGGACTGATTTCCGGCATTCTTTTCTGGGGCCTGGGGTTGTGGTGGATGGCAATGGCCACCTTGATCACCGTCCGTTACTTCAAGGCAGGCATTCCTTTTAACCTGGGGTGGTGGGGATTTACTTTTCCTATCGGTGTCTATTCGCTCACGACTCTCAAGTTGGGCTCGGTTCTGCATTCCAGCTTTTTCAATATCTTTGGCGGATGCCTGGTGTTGGTGCTGGCGGTCATGTGGTTGATCGTGGCTTGCAGAACGCTCGCAGGGGCGTATCGAGGCAATCTTTTCGTCTCGCCTTGCATCGCCTCTTTAGCTAAATAGTCAACTCATCAATAGCGACCTCAGGCTTGCAAGCCTGAGGTCAGCGGTCAATCTGACTCACGGTATTACCTATCTGACGAACGACAGGCGCGTAGAGCGGGCCATTGGCAGCGCTTGGGAAAAATAAAGTGAAGGTTGTGATCTTCGATCCTTTGTTGAGAGTGCAGAACGTATGTCCACTGATAACGGAAACACTATTAAGCGACGTGTCTTTCTCCAGGGCGCAAGCCTGGTAGCTGCGGGGCTTGCATTCAAACCGTTGCGCAGTCGAGCGGCAGAAACCGAGGCTCAGGACTTTGCCAACGGAACCCGGGAGTTGGTGGCTTATCCACAGAAAAGACCCTTGATGCGTGTCACTGCTCGTCCACCGCATCTGGAAACACCGTTTTCGGTGTTCAACGAGTCGGTACTGACGCCCAATGATGCATTTTTTGTTCGCTACCACCTCGCCAATATTCCTACCTCGATTGATGCGGACAACTATCAGCTGCAGGTCAAGGGCCTGGTGGACAAGCCGCTCAGCTTGAGCCTTGCGGAACTCAAGGGGTTGGGGAAAGCCGTCGAGGTCGTGGCCGTCAACCAGTGCTCCGGTAACAGTCGAGGTTATGGGGCGCCGCGGGTATTTGGTGCGCAGCTGGGTAACGGCTCGGTGGGTAACGCACGGTGGACAGGCATTCCGTTAAAAGCAGTACTTGAACATGCTGGCGTCCAGGCGGGAGCCAAACAAGTCACCTTTCGCGGCCTGGACCACCCGGTCTTGCCGACAACGCCAGAGTTCATCAAGGCACTGGGTATCGATCTCGCGCTCAGCGATGAGCCGATGATTGCCTGGGCCATGAACGATGCCGATATCCCTTTTCTTAATGGCTACCCCATCAAACTGATCGTTCCTGGTTATTTCGGTACCTATTGGGTCAAGCACTTAAGTGAAATCGAGGTCATTGACCATACCTTCGAAGGCTACTTCATGGAAAAGGCCTACCGCGTTCCTGACAATGATTGCCAGTGCGGCCGATTATATTGAGTATCAACCGCCCGGCTTCGACCAGAAACGATGGACAGGTCTGGCCAGAAAAATGAAAGAGTCTTATGGCGCGCCACTTTCTGAGAGTGAAGTAGGGCTGGTGGGTGAATACCTGGCCGCTACCTATTCAGGTCAACCTGCTGCCGAGAGTAAGCCTGTGATCAAGGCAATCGAGCTTGCGGCCAATACAGTTGATCAACCTAAAGTTGCAGATGCAAAGGCGCTTCTGGATCAGAACGGCTGTCTCGGCTGCCATGCGATTGATCGACAGGTTGTTGGCCCCGCGTACCACGATGTTGCTATGCACTACAAAGGCAATGCCCAGGCCATTTCGCAAGCTATCGATCACATCAGTCACGGTGGTTCTGGACGTTGGGGCGCGATACCGATGCTGCCATTTCCAGGTTGGCAGCCAGCTGAGCTGAAGCAGTTGGCGGACTTTGTTCTGGCGCAGTGATTTCTCCAGATACGACTCATAAACAGCTGAGGAGCTTTGGTGTACCAGTTGAATCGTCCCGGATTGTCTAACATCAAGGCTTTATAAAATTTCGTGAAGGACAGCGTTTTTACATAGTCTGGGCCAGAAGCAGTCACTGCAAGTCTTAAAGTAAGAGCGAAGTATTCGACATGCGCGTCACTGGCTGTTGGTCGACCGTCTCATGGCCAATATTCGTGCATGGCGAGAGGCGTCTGCCAAAGACGAATTATTGAACAGCCATCGGTACATGTTCCGCGAGATACCCAACGAACGCAGATACTGATGGGAGCAGCCCCCGGCGAGAAGGCATTAACACGCTTAGCGTAGACAACCCGGCAATCCAGTGAGGCAACACGCGAATTAACTGGCCCTGTTCCACCTCGGCTGCACCTACGAAACCCGGTAACGCGACGATTCCCAAACCTGCGCACGCGGCGGCTTTGAGCGTTGTCATGTCATCGCTCACAAGGTTCGGCGTAAACGGCTGCACAACGAAAGGGATACCGGAGTGTTCTTCACGCAGGTGCCATGCGTAGCTCTCCTGCGCACTGCCGAGTGCAATACCGTCATGTGTCGACAATTCATCGGGTTCGCTGGGCATGCCTTTGCGATCCACATAGGCAGGACTCGCGAACAGATACCAAGGGGTTCGGGCAATTGACCGCTGAATCAACGAAGAGTCTGGCAGCGGCTCGATATGAGCCCGCAGGCAGAGATCGAAGCCTTCCTGCACAGTATCCACGCAGCGGTTCGTGGCGTGCTGAACGATGCTTACTCTCGGGTAAGCCGCCATGAAGCCGGGAATCAGTTTAGCCAGCACCAATTGCGCATAGGAGATTGAACAGGTAAAGCGAATGGTGCCGCTGGGTTCGGAGGCGCGACGTCGGACGACGTTTTCCGCCGCCTCGGCCTCAACCAGCATGGCCAGAGCGTGACGATGGAACTCGACACCGATCTCCGTCACGACAAAACGTCGTGACGTGCGCTGAATCAGCCGTGTTCCCAGTGAGGCTTCAAGCGCAAGAATGCGCCGGCTGATGCTGGACTTTGGCACACCAAGCACCCGAGCTGCCGCCGTGATGCCCTGGTGTTCTACCACCTGGACGTAAAGGTAGATGTCGTTCAGATCAAGCATCGCTAACCCTCGTTGCAAGGCATCCGACCTTTTGCGTCGGCGTATCGTCCCATCATGTAGACGATGGTTCCCATTTAGCCTGATTGTTCTCAGATTGTCCCAACCCTAATGTTAAGGCATTCCGATCTTCCCCCAGAGAGTCTGGCCATGAGCTCGCCCCACTTCCATGAACACCTGACCCACGAAAACGCCATCCTGCTATTGGTCGATCATCAGGTCGCCCTTTACACCGGTGTGCGCGACATCGACACCTTTGCGCCCAAGCACAATGTCGTCGGCCAGGCCAAAGCCGAGGCGGTCTACGCTGCGCTCGGTTCGCCTTTCGCCGGCCTTGTGTATGGCCTCAAACAAATTTTCTCGCACCGCTGAGTGCTTTCCGATTTTCCATCCACCTCTCTCTTCAGAAGGCATCAAGAAATGAGTAAAAAGAGCTATACGCAGACCCGATTCTCCGCGGACGATTCAGCACTTGTTCTGATTGATCATCAATCGGGGATCATGCAACTGGTGCGTGACTACACCCCGGCAGAGTTTCGCAATAATGTGGTGGCCTTGGCGAAGGTCGGCAAGGTCTTCAATCTGCCAACAGTCCTGACCACGAGCTATAGTCAGGGTCCTAACGGCCCGTTCATGCCGGAAATAGTGAAGATGCATCCGGATGCACCTCTGATCGATCGACCTGGCATCATTAGCGCGTGGGACGATTCCAACTTCGTTGCTGCGATCGAAAAGACAGGACGTAAGAATCTGATTATGGCTGGCACCACGGTCGACATTTGTCTGGCCTTCGCCGCAATGCAAGCAATTGATGCTGGCTACAACGTCTACGGCGTGATTGATGCTTCAGGTGGATATGAGGTGACTATTCGCGAGAACGCCGTCGCTCGGATGCGCGACCATGGAATTATTCCGGTCAATTGGACCACCATTGCGGCCGAGCTCCAGCGCAATTGGACGTCGTCGACCGGTCAGGAGATGGTGAAGGTTTTCCATGACCATTACCCACCCTACGGCCTCTTGATGGACAGCTTTGAAGGCGCGATTGCGGCTCAGAAGACCTTCTGACTTCTTGTCGCACATCTTCGATGGGCCCGATCCCTTGCTGGGTCGGTGCCCGCATAGGACTTACCGGTGACTCCACTATGAGCAACCCGATATTTGATGCCAGTAGCCGCGGATAGCTATGTGACTGATTGAGGATTGAACATGAACCAAAACAACACATTTACTACCGCCAGTGACGCTTCAGTCGCTGACAACCAGAACTTCCGTTCTAAAGGATGACGGAGAGTTTGGGCGAGCTCTTTCCTCAAGATGTAGGACTTTTTGAACTCCTCGATAGCGTGCAAATTGATCCTTCGTGATGTAACGCCATTTCTGCATTCAACAGTTGAATTCAGCAGCCCATGCCGAACCAAGGTATAAGCAATGTCGGTGGTGGTGCCTAGATATTTTGCAGCTTGGCAAACGTTCAGCGATTGCGAACTGACCATCTGCTTCATATAGGTCAATGGCTGCCAGTACATCTTGCAACCTGCCGAGCTGTCTTCTTGAACTTGCCCCCTTCAATTTTCCCCATGACCGTCACCTCAAAAGGCTCGATATTTCACTCCTTAGGTTAGGTTCAGACTTGGCCAGCCTCTAGCGTTTCGGTAGCGTCTTATTACCTTTGAGGCAGGCGTGTGCCTTTAACGGTCAGCCCAGCAATCCATCTTTCAGTTTTTTTTATTTTTGAATCATGTATGTGCTGTTTCTGTCATTTCCTTTGAATGTCTACACCCAAAGAGCAGTCGTTCTGAACCAATTGCTACCTTTAATAAGAAGCATTACTATTCACGCCTCCCCACCCTCAGCACACTGCAATGACCCCCAAGCCGCCTCGCCGCCCAGGCTTTTTCGAGCACTACGAAGAGTTGATCGGTACCTGGACGCGTCGGTTGAAGAGCCGTTCGCAGGCGGAGGACCTGGCCCATGACACCTTTGTCCGGGTGCTGGAGGCGGATGCGGCGGCGGTGCAGCAGCCGCGGGCGTATCTGCATCAGACGGCGCGCAATATCGCGGTGGATGCTTATCGCCGTGAGGATCGACGCGGTGCCATGGAGTTGGAGACGGTGTATCAAGGCGCGTCGCCCAGCGGCGACCCGGAGCATTTCATGCATGCGATCCAGCTGGCTGACTCCATCGAACGGGCCCTTGGCGAGTTGCCGTTGAACTGCCGCAAGGTGTTCGTCTGGCAGAAGATCGAAGGGCTGACCCAGGCCGAGATTGCCCAGCGCCTGGGGCTGTCAAAAAACATGGTGGAAAAGTATATGATCCGCACCCTGCGGCATCTGCGCGAGCGCGTGGACGGGCCGCAGTGATGAATGCCATGCCTTTTTCACCCCTAGCCCAACAGGATGTTCCATGACGCAGACTCGTGAGTGCGCGTGCGGGCAGGCGACGGTTCGCGATGAGGCGGCGCTGTGGTTTGTGCGCCTGCAAGAACCGGCGATTAGTGCCGAGGAGCGGCAGCGTTTCGACGCCTGGCTGGCGGAACACGACGCGCATCAGGATGAATACCAACTGCTGCAAAGCCTATGGGCGGCCACCGACCTGGTGCCCAAGGCGCGTTTGCAGGCACTGTGTGAAACCCCGAACCTGAGCAGCAAGCGCCGGCCGCTGTTGCGTTACGCGGTGGCGGCCAGTGTGCTGGCGGTGGCCGTGGGCCTGGGGCTGTTCAGCGGCCTGAACCAACCTGCCGGGTACAGCGCCGAGTTCGTCACGGCCCTGGGCGAGCGCCGCCATGTGGCCTTGCCCGACGGTTCCCAGGTGGACCTGAACAGCCGCAGTCGCTTGCTGGTGCGTTATGAACAAGGCCAGCGCAGCGTCGAGCTGAGCGAAGGCGAGGCGATGTTCAGTGTCGAGCACGACAGCAGCCGGCCCTTTGTGGTGGCGGCCGGGGCCGGCAAGGTCACGGTCATCGGCACCCGTTTCGATGTGCGCCGCGACGCCAGCCAGACCCGGGTGGCGGTGGAGCAGGGCAGGGTGAAAGTGCAGGGGCGGGACGCCGCGGACAGCGACTTCGTTAACCTGACCGCGGGCCTGGGTACCGCGGTCGATGCCCAGGGCAAAGTGGCCGCGGCCTATGCGGTCGATCCCCAGGCGCTGACCGCCTGGCGCAGTGGCAAGCTGGTGTTCAACAACGCCAGCCTCAGCGAAGTGGTCGCCGAGGTGTCGCGTTATCGCGAGCAGCCGCTGCGGGTCGGCAGCGAGGTGGTGGGCAGGCTGCGCCTGACCAGCGTGTTCAAGGCCGACGACACCGATGCGCTGCTCAAGGCCTTGCCGAGCATCCTGCCGGTGGCGGTGAAGACCCATGCCGACGGTAGCCAGGAAATAATTGCGCGATAGATTCAGGTTTTTTTCGAGTTCTTCGTCTTCTTGTCCAACTGCAACTGGTTTGCATTAACAGACGCATCTACTTGCGATCAACAGGACTGCTCGAACTTGAAACGCCTCGACCTGAATAACAACAATCCTTGCTCGCCCTCTACCCGCTGGCTGCCGCTGGCCCTGGCCCTGGCGGTCAGTGCCGCGTTGCCCCAGGCCCATGCCGAGCAGGCGCCGAGCGCCATCCATATCCAGGCCCAGCCGTTGGGCCAGGCCCTGAGCCAGTTGGGGCTGCAAACCTCGCTGCAGGTGTTTTTCAGCCCTGAGCTGGTGGCCGGTAAACAGGCCCCGGCGGTGGACGGCAACCTGTCGCCGGAGCAGGCGCTGCGCCAGTTGCTGCAAGGCAGCGGCCTGCAATACCAGATCGATGGCGGCTCGGTGACCCTGAGTCCAGCGCCGTCGGCGGTGGGTGACGGCCCTTTGGAACTGGGCGCCACCAGCATTAGCGTGGTGGGTGACTGGCTGGGCGACGCCAACGAAGCGGTGGTGCAGAACCACCCGGGTGCGCGCACGGTGATCCGCCGTGAAGCCATGCTCGAGCAGGGCGCGATGAACGTCGGCGACGTGCTGCGTCGGGTACCGGGCGTGCAGGTGCAGGACGCCAACGGCACCGGCGGCAGCGATATTTCCCTCAACGTTGGCGTGCGCGGCCTGACGTCGCGCCTGTCGCCGCGCTCCACGGTGCTGATCGACGGCGTGCCGGCGGCCTTCGCCCCTTATGGCCAGCCACAGCTGTCGATGGCGCCGATCTCCTCGGGCAACCTCGACAGCATCGACGTGGTGCGCGGCGCCGGTTCCGTGCGTTACGGACCGCAGAACGTCGGCGGGGTGATCAACTTCGTGACCCGGGCGATCCCGGAAAAGGCCACCGGGGAAATCGGCAGCACCCTGGAAACCTCCCAGCGCGGTGGCTGGAAGCATATCGACACGGCGTTCCTCGGCGGCACCGCGGACAATGGCATCGGCGCCGCGCTGCTGTACTCCGGGGTCAACGGCAACGGCTATCGCGCCAGCAACAACGGCAACGACATCGATGACGTGATCCTCAAGACCCATTGGGCGCCCACCGACCAGGACGATTTCAGTCTCAACTTCCACTACTACGACGCCAAGGCCGACATGCCCGGCGGCCTGACCCAGAAGCAGTACGACGCCGACCCCTACCAGTCGGACCGCGACTGGGACAACTTCAGCGGCCGCCGCAAGGATGTGTCGTTCAAGTACCTGCGCCAGATCGACGACCGCACCCAGTTCGAAGTGCTGACCTACTACTCCGACAGCTTCCGTGGCAGCACCATCGCCGCCCGCGACCAGAAGACCCTGGTGTCCTATCCGCGCACCTACTACACCTTCGGCATCGAGCCGCGGGTGTCCCATGTGTTCGACCTCGGCCCGACCACCCAGGAAGCCAGCGTCGGCATGCGCTACCTGAAAGAGGGCATGCACGAACAGGCCAGCCGCCTGGCCCTGGTCAACAACCAGCCGGTGGTGCGCCCGGGCTCCGACGGCCATGTGTACCAGGACCGCACCGGCGGCACCGAGGCCACGGCCTTCTACATCGACGACAAGATCGACGTCGGCAACTGGACCATCACCCCGGGGATCCGCTTCGAGAACATCCGCACCGAATGGCACGACCGCCCGGTAGCCGGCACCAATGGCGTGCCGGTGCAGGAGAAGCGCCGCGAGATCAACAGCAACGAGCCGCTGCCGGCGCTGAGCCTGATGTACCACCTCTCCGATGCGTGGAAGCTGTTCGCCAACTACGAGACCTCGTTCGGCAGCCTGCAGTACTTCCAGCTGGGCCAGGGTGGGGTGGGCGACCAGACCGCCAACGGCCTGAACCCGGAGAAGGCCAAGACCTACGAGATCGGTACGCGCTACAACGATGAGGTGTGGGGCGGTGAGTTGACGGCGTTCTACATCGACTTCTCGGACGAGCTGCAATACATCAGCAACGATGTCGGCTGGACCAACCTCGGCGCCACCAAGCACCAGGGGATCGAGGCTTCGGTGCACTACGACCTGGCCGCGCTGGACCCGCGCCTCGACGGCCTGACCGCCAATGCCGGCTTCACCTACACCCGCGCGACCTATGAAGGGGGCAGTTCGGCGTTCAAGGGGCGCGACCTGCCGTTCTACTCGCGCCAGGTGGCGACCCTCGGCCTGCGTTACGACATCAACCGCTGGACCTACAACATCGATGCCTTCGCCCAGTCCAAGCAGCGCTCGCCGGGCAACATGGTCAACGCCGACGGCAGCTTCAACGACAACTACATCACCGAAGGCAGTGCCGACGGCCAGTACGGCGACATGCCGGGCTACGTCACCTGGAACGTGCGTGGCGGCTATGACTTCGGTTCGCAGTTGTCGAACCTCAAGCTCGGCGCCGGAGTGAAGAACCTCTTCGACAAGCAGTACTTCACCCGCTCCAGCGACAACAACTCCGGCATCTACGTCGGCGCGCCACGGACCTTCTTCGTCCAGGCCAGCGTCGGCTTCTGATAGACTGCGTTGCCCCAATCGCGGGCAAGCCTCGCTCCTACAGGGACATGGCTTGCCCGCGATTTTTTATGCCTGGTGCAAAACCCTGTAGCCGCTGCTGCAGGCTGCGCAAAGGCCCGCAGGGCCTTCCGGCAATTCTGAAAACGTAGCTGGGTGCTTGGGCGTGCGTGTTGGCTGGACAGGCGTATCGTGGGCAAGCCTCATGCTTCTGTAGGAGCGGCCGGTCGACGCTCGATTGCCCGCGAAGGGGCTCAAACCTTCAACACTTTGCCGCTGGCCGCCACGCCGATCAGCATCACCGCGATCAGGCCGAAGGCGATGCTCAGGCTGCTGCCGTGGGCGATAAAACCGATCAGCGCCGGGCCGGCGAGGATGCCGGCGTAACCCAGGGTGGTGATGGCCGGCACGGCGATGGCTTCGGGCATCAGGGTTTGTTTGCCCACCGCGGTGTAAAGCACCGGCACGATGTTCGAGCAGCCGACCCCCACCAGCGCATAGCCCACCAGTGCCGCTTCCCAGGCGGGCGCCAGGGTTGCGAGCAGCAGGCCCGCGGCGGCCACCGAACCGCCCATGACGATCACCCGCTTGGCCCCCAGCTTGTGCACGATGGTGTCGCCAGTCAGGCGGCCGACGGTCATGGTCAGGGCGAAGGCCGCGTAACCCAGGCCGGCATAGGCGGCATCCACCTGGCGCTCGGCACTGAGGAACACCGCGCTCCAGTCCAGCACTGCGCCTTCGGCGAGGAACACCACGAAGCACAGGCAGCCGATAAACAGCACCACGCCGTGGGGCACGGCAAAGGCCGGGCCCGAGCTCTGGCTGCCGTATGGCAACATGTGCGGCGCCGCCTTGAGCAGGGCGACGACCAGCAAGGCCACCACCACCAGGGTCGCGCCCAGTGGCGACAGGCCCAGGCCGAGCATGGCGCTGACCCCGGCCGCGCCGACGATGCCGCCAAGACTGAACAGGCCATGGAAGCCCGACATCATCGGCCGCCCGCTGGCCCGTTCGACGATCACCGCCTGCAGGTTCACCGTGGAATCCACCGTGCCCAGCCCGGCGCCGAACATGAACAGCCCGGCGATCAGCAGCGGCACCGTGCTCACCGTGGCCAGCAACGGCAGGGCCAGGCAGATCAGCAGGCTGCCGGCGGCCATCACCCGCCGGCAACCGAAGCGCCCGGCAAGCACCCCGGCGATCGGCATCGCCAGGATCGAACCGACTCCCAGGCACAGCAGCAACAGGCCCAATGTGCCTTCATCGAGCCCGGCCCGGGCCTTGGCGTAGGGCACCAGCGGCGCCCAGGCGGCGATGCCGAAACCGGCGATGAAAAACGCAATGCGCGTGGCCATCTGTTCCAGGCGGCCGGGGCTGATCTGTTGCTGCGAGGTGTGGGTGTTCAGGGCTGTCATAAAAATCCTTGGCGGTCACCCCGGCGCGCCTGGCGCTTGTCGCCATTGCTGTTGCCGCTGGAGGACCGAGTCTGCCGTTTCACCGACCAGTTGTTGATACACCGCTGGCGACGTGGCGCCTTCGGTGTTGATAAGCAGGACGCGTGAGTGGGCGTCGAGGTGCGCGACTTTGCGCCGCGCGCCATCCTTGCACATCAGGCTCAGTCCCGCGAGGCCCGCGGCGCCGGATTCGCCGGCCACCAGGGGAATGTCCCGGGCGCTGCCGCTGGCCAGTCGGCGCATGGCGTCGGCGGCGAGCGCGTCGGGGATTGTGACAAAACAATCGATCGAAGGTTGCAGGAAGCGCCAGGCCAGGCCGGCCATCGGCGAGTCCACCGCGCCACTGGCCAGGCCCCGGCTCGCAGCCCTGGAAATAATATTGCGTGGCTGGCGAATTTGTTTCGCATAATCGCCAGCCTTTGCACAATTTCATTTCATTGATTGCTCGCCAGCGATTGCCTGCTTACGGATTGCCTACATGACCACCAGCCTGGACGCCTACGACCTGAAACTGCTCGCCGAGCTGCAACGCGATGCGCGCACTCCGCAAAGCGAGCTGGGGTTGCGGGTGAACCTGTCCACCGCGGCGGTCAATCGGCGCCTCAAGCGCCTGAGCGATGAAGGGGTGATCGAACGCTACAGCGCGGTCATCGCTCCCGAGGCGCTGGGCTATGAGCTGAGCATCATTGTCGAGGTGGAGGTGGAGAGCGAACGCATCGATCAGCTCGATGCGCTCAAGCGCAGCTTCCAGGCCTGCCCGCAGGTGCAGCAGTGCTACTACGTGGCGGGGGAGTGCGATTTCGTGCTGATCTTCGCCGTGCGCAACATGGCCCAGTACAACGAACTGACTCGCGAGCTGTTCTTCGAGAACAACAACGTCAAGCGCTTCAAGACCCTGGTGGCCATGAGCCGGGTCAAGGTCGGGCTGGATGTGCCGACCCAGCCTTGATGAGTGATTGACCCCGGTTTGCCGAAAACAAGCGTTCTTCTGTAGGAGCGGAGCTTGTCCGCGATAAACGAAAACGCGGTCCGTCAGGCGGACCGCGTCGTTCTTATCGCGAGCAAGTCGGATCGCCGCCCGTTCGCTCCTACAGAAGCCAGGGTATCTCTGGCTGGCTGGTGAAAACGACAACGCGGCGCCCTTGGGCGCCGCGTTGTCGTGGGGCAGGCCGATCAACCCTGGCGACGGGCATCCAGGCTGAAGCGACCGGCGCCGTAGGCCACCACTTGCAGCAGGCCACCGGCCATGGCGATGTTCTTGAAGAAGTGGATGAACTGGTTCTGGTCGCCCAGGTTGTTGTGGAAGGCCAGGGCGGTGGCCACGCTGAACACCGCCAGGCCCAGGGCTACCAGGCGGGTGCGGTAGCCGGCGATCAGCAGCAGGCCGCCACCCAGTTCCACGGCGATGGCGATGCCCAGGGCCAGTTGCGGGAAGGGCAGGCCGACCGATTGGATGTAACCGACCATGGCGGCTGGCGCGGCGACTTTCGAGAAGCCGGACAGGATGAAGATGGCGCTGAGCAGGACGCGCCCGATCAGGCTGATGCTGGCGTTGGTGTTCGAGCTGGCGGACAGGCTGTTGGTCAGTGTGGACATGCTGGATTCTCTCAGTGGGTTCGGCCTCACCACTCTGGTGCGCCGCAATGGAGAGAAGTTTGCCACTGGCGTTATGAACGTAATAGCCGAATAATTTCGAGTATCAGGTTCGATTTTCTAGAACATAGCCTTTGCGAGAACAGCACCATGTCCAGCAACCCCGGCACGCCCACCCTCGATCAATTGCGCATCTTCCTCACCATCGTCGAGGTCGGCAGCTTTGCCGGCGCGGCGCGCAAGCTGCATCGCGCCACCTCGGTGATCAGCTATTCCATGGCCAACCTGGAGCTGCAACTGGGGGTCAGCCTGTTCGACCGCAAGACCACTCGCAAACCCCAGCTCACCGAGGCCGGGCGCACGGTGCTGGCCGAGGCGCGCAGCATCTACAACGGCATCGACGGCCTGCGGGCCAAGGTCAAGGGGCTGTTGCAGGGCCTGGAGGCGGAAATCCACTTGGTGATCGACGTGATGTTCCCGGCGGCGCGCATCGTCGATGCGCTGAAAAACTTTCGCCGCGAGTTCCCCACGGTGCAGTTGCACCTGCATATGGAGGCCCTGGGCGCAGTGGCCGAGATGGTGCTGGCGGGGCGTGCCGCGGTGGGCGTCAGCGGCATGGTGCATCGCGATCTGGCGGGTATCGAGCGGGTGCAGGTGGGGTTTGTCCAACTGATTCCGGTGGCGGCTCCGGAGCATCCATTGGCGCAAGCCTCGGTCAACCTGCCGGGGGCCGGCCGCGAGCATGTGCAGCTGGTGCTGTCGGACCGTTCCGAGCTGACGCGCAACCAGGACTTCGGCGTGGTCGGCACCCACAGCTGGCGCCTGGCGGACCTGGGCTCCAAGCATATGCTGCTCAGGGAAGGCATCGGCTGGGGCAACATGCCGGCGCCGATGGTCGAGGAAGACTTGGCCAGCGGGCGCCTGGTGCAACTCGATCTGCCGGGCAGCCAGGGCCTGCCTTATGGCTTCGACGCCATCTACCGCCTCGACACGCCACCGGGGCCGGCGGCGTCCTGGCTGATCGATTGGCTGGTGGCCCAGGCTCAGTCCGCCGCCTGAGGCATTGCCTGATCGGCCTCCTCGCCAGGGCCGAGGGCCTGGGCCAGGAAGTCGACGAAGAAGCGGATCTTCTGCGACACATGGCGATTGCTGGCGTACACCGCGTAGATGGTGCGGCCTGGCATGGAGTAGCAGGGCAGGACCCGCTGCAACTGGCCGCTGTCGAGCAGCGGCTGGGCGATGAACGAGGGCAGGGCGCCGATGCCCAGCCCGGCCTGGAGCATGTCGCTGAGCATCAGGCTGTTGTCCACGGCAAAACGCACCGGCAGTTCCAGGCGGCTGCTGCCTTGCGGGCCTTCCAGCTGCCAGTGGCCGGGATGCTCGGCCAGGCGATAGGCCAGGCAGCTGTGGTCGCGCAGCTGATCGACGGTCTGCGGGCTGCCATGGGCCTGCAGGTAGGCCGGGGCGGCGCAGATCACCTGGTCGATTTCCCCCAGTCGGCGGGCGATCAGCGATGAGTCGCTCAGCTGTCGGCGTATCCGCAGCGACACATCGAAGCCTTCGCTCACTACATCCAGCAGACGGTCGTCGAGGGTCAGGTCGATGCGAAATTGCGGGTAGCGCCGCATGAAGTCGGCAAGGATCGGCGACAGCACCTTGAGGCCGAACGACAGCGGCGCGTTGACCCGCAGGCGGCCGCCGGGCTCGCGGGTGCCGGCGCGGGTCGCGCATTCCAGGGCCGCCAGTTCGTCGAGCAGGTGGCAGCACTCGCTGAAATAGGCCTGGCCGGCGTCCGACAAACTCATGCGGCGCGTGGTGCGCAGCAGCAACAGGCTGCCCAGGTGTTCTTCCAGCTGGCGCACCTGCTTGCTGACGGCGGCGGTGGATTGCCCCAGGTCGTTGGCCGCCAGGCTGAAGCTGGCGCGCTCCACCACTCGGCGAAAGGTGCGCATGGCTGCCAGCACGTCCATATTGTTTCTCCTGGGTTGAATATGTCTTAACGAAACGCCTGATTATCGCCGAATTGTTAATCCATACCATGGGCACTTCATTTCACAGGAGTGTCGTCATGACTGTTTCCCGTTTGTCGCGTGTCATCCCCGGCCTGGCCGCCTTGTCGCTGTTCAGCGCCCTGTTCAGTGCACAGTGCAGCGCCGCGCCCCAGGCCGAGGTGGGTGTCAGCCCCTGGGGGCCGAAGGATGAGATCGGCCGCCTGAACCTGATCACCGAGCAGTCGCGGGCGGCGATCATGGCCCGGGTCAACGGCAGCCAGGCCTACGATTTGGCGGTGGACTATTACGTCGGCATGCCCAGCTGGCAGGCGGCGGGCGATCCTCCCTATCAGATGTGGATGACCCATACCCCCCACGGCAATGTGATCGCTGACCCGATGCAGGTCGGCGAGCCGATGAACCGGCATGTCAGCTATACCGGCTCGGCGGTGTCGATGTACGCCCATATGGGCACCCATATCGATGCGCTCAACCACTTCGGCCTCGACGGCAAGATCTGGAATGGCTTTCGCGCTGACCAGCACCTGGGCGACCGTGGCTGGAACGTCACCGGCGCGGAAAAACTGCCGCCGATCGTTGCTCGTGGGGTGCTGATCGACGTCGCCGCGGCCAAGGGCGTGGACATGCTGGCGGACAATTACCGGGTGACCCGCGCCGACCTGCAACAGGCGCTGAAGGCGCAACAGGTCAGCCTGGAAAAGGGCGACGTGGTGCTGATCCGCACCGGGCGCATGCGTGACTATGAAAAGGCCCAGGCCTATATGGCCAACCCGCCGGGCATGAGCCTGGACGCGGCGAAGTTCCTGGTGGAAGAGGGCGGCGCCATGGTGGTGGGCGCCGATAACCTTAGTTTCGAGACCTTCCCCTCGGAGGTGGAAGGCAACTACCTGCCGTTGCACACCTACCTGCTGGCGATGCAGGGCGCGCCGATCATGGAACTGGTCAACCTCGAAGGCCTGTCGCGGGACCGGGTGTACCAGTTCGCCTTTATCGGCGCGTCGTTGAAGTTCCGCGGTGCCGATGCCGCACCGATTCGGCCGATCGCCTTGCCGATTCGCTAGGTGCTTGCCGTGTGACCTGTAGCCGCTGCCGCAGGCTGCGATCGAGCGGCACGCTCGTGGCGATCTTGCGGGCGCCGAGACCCTGCGGGTCTATCGCAGCCTCGCGGGCTCGGCAGCGGCTACAGGGAATGGTGACGCCCTCGATATTCCGGTCAGGCCCGATGTTTGTGTAGCCGCTGCCGCAGGCTGCGATCGAGCGGTACGCTCGCGGCGGTCTTGCGGGCGCTGGAGACCCTGCGGGTCTGTCGCAGCCTCGCGGGCTCGGCAGCGGCTACAGGGGGCTGGGTTCAGTCTTGCCCGCACAACGTTCGCAAGGCCGGGTCGCGTATTTGCATCAGTTCGAACAGCCCCAGGGCGCGGAGCGCCGGCAGGGCGGCCAGCAGGTCTTGCTCGGCGGCGCGCCGCTGCTCTGTCGGCGTGCCCGGTTCGGCCCAGAGCCGGGCATTGATCAGGAAGGCCCCCACCGTGCCTTTGCGCACTTGGGTGCCGTTGAAATCGGCATGGTTGAGATGATCGGGTAACAGGTCTTCGGCGCGCATGGATCGGTCCTCGTGTGAATAAGCGCTCAGTCTGCGGTCAAGGGATTGGCTAAACTGCCTGATTCATGTCGTTGAATAACGTGGAACAGCCAATGTCCCAACCTTTGGTTTCCCCCTTGCTCGCTCAAGCCCAGGGCGGCCCGCTGCTGGCCGCGGCCTGGCAACACAGCCCGATCGAACGGCAGACCGCCGCCCACAGTCATGCCCGCGGCCAACTGCTCGGCGCCCGGCGCGGCCTGCTGTCGGTGACGGCGGCCGACAGCCAGTGGGTTGTGCCGGCGACCCATGCGGTGTGGGTGCCGCCCCGGTGCGAACACGCCTTGCGTTCCCATGGCCCGTTCGACGGCTGGAGCGTCTATATCGAGCCCGATGCCTGCCACGGACTGCCGGAGGAACCACGGATCATTGCCACCTCCGGGCTGTTGAGGGAGGCGGTGATGCGCGCGGCGAGCTGGCCACAAGGCGCGCTGGAGGAGCGCCAATTGCACATCGCCCGGGTGATCCTCGATGAGCTGGTCAGCCTGCCGGTGGAACCCTTAGGTTTGCCGTTGCCTATGGAGCCGCGGTTGCGGCGGATCTGCCAGGCGCTGGCCGACGACCTGGCGGACAACCGCGGCCTGGAAGCCTGGGCGCAGTGGGCGGGGATCTCGCCACGAACCCTGGCCCGGCGGTTTGTCGGCGAGACCGGTTTTGCCTTCAGTCAGTGGCGGCAGCGGGCACGCTTGCTGCGGGCCCTGGAGCGCCTGGCGGCGGGGGATGCAGTGACTCGGGTGGCGCTGGACCTGGGCTACGACAATGTCAGCGCCTTTATCGCCATGTTCCGCCGTCAGTTCGGGGTGACGCCGGGGCGCTACTTTGTGGGGCGGGAAAAGGGCTGATCGATTCGCCGCTTTTCCTCCGACGCTTTCACCACCTCGTCACACCAGTGAAAGCCGCTCCCGGCTGTGGCTCAAATAGCCAGCGCCTGGCGCATCTGCAACACGTCGTCGTGGCGGGTACGCTGACCTGGGCGCTGACATAGCCACGGGGCTTGGCCGGGCCGCTGCATTCACAGTAATGTCAGCGGCCCGTCTGCTTTTGGAAGCCTCTACATGACCTCTTTCTACGATGCCCGCGGCAATCTTTACGCTGTGGTGGCCCCCGCTGAAGTGCGCCGGCTGGGGATCGCCTTGCCGGCCAGCGCGGCCGAGGCGGCGCAAGCCCGGGCCGACTGGAGCGAGCAGGCCATCGAGGCCTTGTGCGGCTGGACGCCCGGCACCCGGCCGGAAGGGGCCAAGGCCCATCGCAGCGACGGCTTGCTGGTCGGGCCGTTCCAGGACGCGCCGCCGTTCGACCTGCTGATCGTCAACACCGACGGCACCCTGGCCGAGCGCAGTGGCAACGGCCTGACCATCTTTTCCCAGGCCTTGACCGAGCAAGGGCTACTGCCGGCTCAGGGGCCTACGGAGCTGCGGGTGCACCACGACAAGCCGGATGGGGTGTCGCCGGTGGCGACCCTGGTCGAGCCGGCACTGGTCGCCGGGGTGCCCGGCTTCTGGCTGGACCTCGGGCAACCGGCGTTCGGGCCACAGGCCGTGGGGGCGCAACAAGGGGTCGAGAATGACGGTTCGAGCTGTGTCGAGCTGAGCCGTGTGCTTGGGCTGGCGCGGTTGCGCCCGGAATGGAGTCGCAGCCAGTTCGTGCGCATCGGCAACCCCCATTGCGTGACCCTGGTCAGCGATGCCAGCGCCTTGCCGAGCAACCGGCAGATGAGTGAGGCGCCCCTGGCCGAGGCCCTGACCCGCATCGCCTATGCCATGCCCACCGGCAGTGGCGAGCCTTGCCCGGCGGGGGTGAACCTGCAATGGGCGTGGCTGGAAGGTCCGCAGCGTATCGCCGCCCGGGTATTCGAACGCGGCGAAGGCCCCACCGCGTCCTCCGGCACCAGCGCCAGTGCGGTGGCCAGCGCGGCGTGGCGGGTCGGTTGGGTCAAGGCCGGCGAAGTCGCGGTGGTGATGCCTGGCGGTACCGCGCCGTTGCGCCTGGAAGCGCAGGGTGGGGAGTTGGTGCGGGTCAGCCTGTTCGGTACGGCGGTGGGCATTGCTTAGCTCGAGGTGTATTCAAGTACGCCATCGCGGGCAAGCCTCGCTCCTACAGATGCGCGCCAGTCGCATTGTTGCGACCAACCCAATCCCAGCACGGCTAAATCATTGCAAGCAAACCTCATTCCGACACCAAGATCGCCATCTTCTGTAGGAGCGAGGCTTGCCCGCGATGACGTCAGCAGCCGTTACACAAACCCCGCATCGCCCGGCAGCTCCACCTGGGCCATTTGCCGTTTCATCAGCACCTTGCCGTTGCGGATCGAGTACAGCGGCAGGCCCTGGCTGCGGATCATTTCGTAGTCGCTGTCGGCCGACAGAATCAGCAGGTTGGCCGGCCGGCCTTCTTCCAGGCCGTAACGCTCGCCCAGGGCCAGGGCCTTGGCGCTGTTGTCGGTGACCAGGTCGAGGGCGCTCTGCAGGTTGCGGTAGCCGAGCATGTGGCAGATGTGCAGGCCGGCTTCCAGCACCCGCAGGATGTTGCCGTTACCCAGGGGGTACCAGGGGTCGACGATCGAGTCCTGGCCGAAACACACGTTCATCCCGGCTTCCAGCAGCTCGTTGACCCGGGTCACGCCGCGGCGTTTCGGGAAGCTGTCGAAGCGCCCCTGCAGGTGGATGCTTTCGGTGGGGCAGGAGACGAAGCTGATGCCCGAGTGGCCGAGCAGGCGGAACAGCTTGGCGCAGTAGGCGTTGTCGTAGGAGCCCATGGCGGTGGTGTGGCTGGCGGTCACCCGTGAACCCATGTCACGGCTGCGGGCTTCTTCGGCCAGCACTTCGAGAAAACGCGAGTGCGGGTCGTCGGTCTCGTCGCAGTGCACGTCCACCAGGCAGCCGGTGCGTTCGGCCAGGTCCATGAGGAACTTCACCGAGCTCACGCCCTGGTCGCGGGTGTACTCGAAGTGCGGAATGCCACCCACCACGTCGGCGCCGAGGCGGATCGCCTCTTCCATCAGCTCGCGGCCGTTGCGGTAGCTTTCGATGCCTTCCTGGGGAAAGGCGACGATCTGCATGTCCACCAGGTGCGTGCTTTGCTCGCGCACTTCGAGCATGGCCTTGAGCGCGGTCAGCTCGGGGTCGGTGACGTCGACATGGGTGCGCACATGCTGGATGCCGTGGGCGGCGAGGGCGCGGATGGTTTTGCGGGCGCGGGCCTTGGTGTCTTCCTGGGTGATGGTGACCTTGCGTTCGCCCCAGCATTCGATGCCTTCGAACAGGGTGCCGCTCATGTTCCAGCGCGGCTCGCCGGCGGTGAGGGTGGCGTCCAGGTGAATGTGCGGCTCGACGAAGGGCGGCACCACCAGATTGCCGCCGGCGTCGAGGTCGTCGGGGGCTTGGGTTTGGGGCGGGGCCTGGGTCTGGGCTTCGGTCTGCCGGGCGATGCTGGCGATGCGGCCATTCTCCAGGCGCAGTTCATGCAGGCCTTCACGGTTGCGCAGGCGGGCGTTGATGATGAGCATCGGAGCGATTCCTTTTTCAATCCAGGCGGTCAGGGTACGGCGCTCGGGCCGGCGGCCGCAACGTCGCGTGGCCCGGGCTCATGCCTGGATGTCCGCCGCGGTCGTGGCGCGCGCGCCGAGCAGGCTGCTCAGCAGCATGTAGCTCAGGGCGGCGGCCGCGATGCCCACCAGCGGCGCGACCCAGGGCGAGCCGAAGGCCGCCACGGTGCCGATGGCGTAGGCGCCCAGGCCGGCCCAGTTGAACGCCGGCAGCTTGCTGTCGGCCAGGCGCGGGTACTGGCCGCGGTAGCGATAGAAGAAGTCGGCCATGATCACCCCGCCAATCGGCGGGATCACCGTGCCCAGCAGAATCAGGTAGGGCACCAGCATGTCGTACATGCCCAGCAGCGCCAGCAGGGTGCCGATCACCGCGCCGACCAGGGTCACGGTCTTGCGCCGGCCGGTGCGCAGCAGGTTGCAGCCGGCGACGGCGAAGTTGTAGATGGTGTTGTCCTGGGTGCTCCAGATATTCAGCAGGAGCATGGCCATGGCGGCCATGGCGAAGCCCTGCAACAGCAGCACTTCGACCACGTCCGGCTGCTGGTAGACGATGGCGCCGTAGGCACCGATCAGCACCATCAGGCCGTTGCCGATAAAAAAGCCGATCAGGCTGGCCAGTACCGCGACCCTGGCCGAGCGGGAAAAACGCGTCCAGTTGGTGGCCTGGGTGGCGCCGCTGACAAAGGTGCCGAACACCAGGGTGATGGCCGTGGACAGGTCGAGGCTGGCGCTCGGCACCACGGCCAGCAACCCATCGAGACCGCCGACCTTGACCGTGGCCACCCACATCGACAGCAACAGCAGCAGGGCCATGGCCGGCACCGCGATATAAGAGAGGATTTCCAGCCCGCGGTAACCGACGTAGGCGGTGGCGCAGAACACCATACCGAACAGCACCATCAGCCCCAGCACCGTGCCCTGGCCCAGCTCGAAATATTTGCCCAGCACCACTGCCGCGGTGGCGGTGCCCCAGGCGTACCAGCCGATCTGGGTGAAACCGAGGATCAGGTCGCTGAGCTTGCTGCCCACCTCGCCGAAACAGAAGCGCCCCATCAGCACCGAGTTCAGGCCGCTCTTGAAGGCGATGTAGCCCAGGCCCGCCGCGTACAGGCCCAGCAGCAGGTTGCCGAGGACGATCACCCCGAGCATCTGGCCAAAGCTGAAGGCCACGCCGAGCTTGCCGCCGGCGAACATGGTGGCGGTGAAAAAGGTGAACCCCAGCAGCACCATGGCCGTGGAGGCCAGGCCCTTGCGCGCGTGCATCGGGACTTCGCTGAGTGGGTAGTCGTTGCCGGATGCGTGCTGGGTCATGGCCTGTCCCTGGTGGCTGAGTGTTACAGCGCTGTTGCAGCAGGCGTGCCAAAGGACCTGACACCCGGCGGCTACCCGGCAGGTATAGACGATGGCACGAATGCCGCTACCGCGTGCTGCTCACTTCTGGGGCCGGGCCGGCACGAAAGCAGTGCAGCGGGTGATGCTTCGCGTCGCTGCAAGGGGCCTGAGCGTCAGTCGAACCGCACCTGGGTGGTCTTGCCCTGATGAAAGTCGAAGGCTTCCTGGATATCCCGTTCCACGGTGCGTCCCAGGGACAGCGCCGGCAGCTGGTCGAGGGCGAAGAAGGCGGCCTCGGTGGTTTCGCTGCCGGCCACTGGCGCTGCGCCGTGTTGCCGGTCGCAGAGGAAATACAGCTTGTAGAAATCGCGGTGATCGGCCTTGTACGGCCCCTTGGCCTTGTGCCGGACGCTGTACAGGCCCCGCACGGTCACCTCGAGTCCGGCTTCTTCGTGGATTTCCTTGATCACGTTTTCGGCGGCCGACAGGCCGACATCGGCGTAGCCGCCGGGCAAGGCCCAGAGGCCGTCAGTCATTTCCCGCACCAGGAGGATCTTCTGTTCCTCGATCAGCGCGCCGCGCACTTCCACCATCGGTGTCGAATAGCGTTGGGCAAAATCCGAGACCAGGCCGGTGATGCGTTCCAGCGGGACATTGCCCAGTTGCGCGAGCATGTCGTGGGCGATGTCGGCGACTTCCTGGTAACGCTCGCGATCGAAGGGGTCCTTGCAGAAATGCAGCCCGGTGGAGGCGAGGGCCTGCAAGCGTTTGGCGTGGGTGAGCCAGGTGTTTTCCATGGTGGCTGTCCTTGAGTGATAGCTGGACCTGTCAGGGTCAGAACCTTGGCGGCTGCTGTGCGAGGTAAGCGGCCAGGCGCGGCAAGGCTTCTTCGGCGCTGCGGCTGTGGCCGGCCCAGGTGCAGGCCAGCATCAGGTTGCGCGGCAGGTTGAAATCCTCCACCAGGAAACCTTCGGCGTCGCGGCCGTCGGCGTCATGGGGCACTTGCTCGCGCAGGGTCGTGGGGGCGTCGAACCAGGCCCACACCGGTTTGCCCAGGGCGATGGCCATGCCCACCTCGAAGGCGGTGCCGGAGTCCGGCTCCAGGCCGCGAAAGTCGTTGAGGTTGGCCAGCACCGCGTCGCAGTCACGGATCATCTGCAGGTTCTGCTGGCAGATCAGTTGGGCGGTCTGCTCCGGCGTCGGCTGGGCCGGCACCTGATGGTCGAAGGGGTAGAGGCCTTGCAGGCCCTGGGCCTGGCACAGGTTCTTGAGGTATTCGCCGCGGGCGATGGCATCGCGGCGAAACAGGTCGAAGCCGGCGAGGTAGATGCGTGGGCTCATGCCTTGCTCCCGGGCTGGGGCAGAAAACGCAGGAGCGCGGCGATTATGGCTTCCGGGGCATCCTCTTGCAGCAGGTGGCCGGCATTGGGTACGGCCTGGAACCGCGAGCCGGGGATCAGCTGGTGCAACTGGCGCCCGCGCTCGATGGGGATCCACTGATCGTCCTCGCCCCAGAGGATCTGGGTCGGGCAACGAATGCTCGGATAGAGCCCGGCCACTTCCGTGGTGTAGCACTCGTCCATCTGCGCGATCTGCCGGTAGAAGGCGGCCTGGCCGCTGGCGCCGAGCCAGGGCTGGACGTAGGGCGCCAGCTCCTGGTCGGGGATCTCGCGCTGGATCGCCCCGCGGATGTAGGCCGGCACAATGGCGCGCTGGATGTAGTCCGGCACGCCGCTGAAGGCCTGTTCATGCTGGCGCACGTGCTGCACGAAGGGCGAGCCCCAGGGCGGCAGCGCCACCGGGTCGATCAGGGTCAGGCTGCGGTAGTCCTTGCCGTTGAGCAGGTGGGCGCGCAGGGCGGTGGCGCCGCCGAAGTCGTGGGCCACCACGTCCGGGCGCTCCAGGCCCCAGTGCTCCAGCAGTTCGGCCAGCAGCTGGTTCTGCACGCCGAGGGACACATCCTGGCCAGCGGCCTGTTCCGACTGACCGTAGCCCAGCAGGTCGAAATAATGCACCCGGTGGCTGGCGCTGAAGTGCGGGGCGATGCGGTGCCAGACGTAGGAAGAAAAGGGCGTGCCGTGCACCAATACCAGGGGAGGGCCATCGCCGTGAATGGCATAGCGCACTGTGTACCCGTTGAAGCGATATTGCTGATCCAGAAGCCAGTCGCTCATGGCGATGTTCCTCTTGGCGAGAGAGGCCAGATCATAGGGCAAAACGAGCGGTGATGCGGTATTGGCTGGGAGGTGTGGTGCTCTGTAGCCGTTGCAGCAGGCTGTGCAAAAGCCCGCCTGCTGCGCAGGATTACGGCTACAGGTGGGGATTATTCGCCGCGATAGATGCAGCCGCTGGTGCAGGTCTCGTGAATGCGGATCGCACTCAGCTCCGGCAGCAGGGGTTTGAGCTCGTTCCAGATCCACTTGGCCAGCACTTCGCTGGTGGGGTTTTCCAGGCCGGGGATGTCGTTCAGGTAGTTGTGGTCCAGGCGCTCGTAGAGCGGCTTGAAGATCTCCTTGATCTCGGAGAAGTCGCGAATCCAGCCGGTGTGCGGATCGAGGTCGCCGCTCAGGTGGATGGCCACCTTGAAGGAGTGGCCGTGCAGGCGCCCGCATTTGTGGCCTTCAGGTACGTGGGGCAGGCGGTGGGCGGATTCGAAGGTAAATTCTTTGAAGATTTCCACAGTGTCGGTCAGCTCGGTCAGGTGGCTATCGCCGCGGGCGATGTAAGGCAGGCAGCGAGTTTACCAGCTTGGTTATGCCGGTGCGGGAAAACACTGACTAAAGGGTCAATAGCCGCTCACCGAGACCACCACTTGCGGCCAGCTCCAGGAACTCGTCGCCCAGGCGCCGGCTTTCGTCCATCGCGCTACGCCAGTATTTCTGGCGGCTGGCGTCGTCGCCCATGAAGCGCTTGAAGTCGTTGCGGTCCGGCAGTTTGCCGTAGGGCAGGCGCGCCAGGTATTCCTTCGACGGTGCCAGCAGCAACACGTCCTGCAGGCGGCCCGGGTTGCCGCGGCGCCAGGGCAGGGTCTTGTCGAACCAGCCGGGAATCACCCGGTCGGTGAAATGCGGGTAGAGCACGATATCCTCGCCGCTGTAGGGCAGGTCGAGGTGGTAGTCCAGCAGGCCGCCGTCACGGAAGGTGCCGGCCCCGGCGCCGGGGAGGTCGCGCACGCCTTGCATGACCATCGGGATCGAACCCGAGGCCAGCAGGGCCTGGCGCAGGTTGCCGGTGTCCAGCGGCACGAAGCGCGAGGGGAAGTCGTCGAGGGTTTGTAGCGGTGGCGCCAGGCGCGGGTCGAGCAGCACCAGGCGTTCGAAGTGCCGAGACAGGCGCGCGCGGCCGCGCAGGTTGTCGGCGATCACCGAGGACAGTCCCAGGCCCAGACGGCCGCGATGGTCGTCGGCGAGCAGGCCGTGGCTTTTCACCACCATGATGTTCAGCCGGTAGTGCGGGTTGTCGAGAATGCTCGCGTCGCGGCCGTCGAGCAGCTCGTGCAGCATGCGTTGCGAACTCTGGCTGATCTGCGCCATGGTCACGCCCTTGGCGAAACTCTGGGCGTTGTACAGCTGGCCCAGGCGGCGGATGCCTTCGACGGCGTCCGGCAGGCAGGCGCTGGCGAAGCGCCAGGAACCCACCGAGGCACCGATCAGCGAACGTTCCCGTGGCGCCGCCGGCAGCCACTCGCCGAACAACGCCAGGTCCAGCCCCTGGATGCCCAGGGCTTTCGGCCCGCCGGCGGCGCCGGGCAGGGTGCCGACTTCGGCCGCGCTCAGGCCGTTGGCGCGGATGCGGGCCAGGGCGCGCGGGCCGGCCTTGAGGGTCAGGGCGGGGAACTTGATGTGGATAGCGGTCATACCGGCCTCAATCTCGAGCGACAGGTGAGTATAAAAGCTCGGGCGGGCGGCGCCGAATGAAACCTGCGCGCTGCCGATGATGGCCATTCAGTTTCAATTAAGTTCGACCCGCTATCGTGAGCCGCGTAGCAACACATAACGAGAAAGCCGGAGACACCCCATGAAAACCCTGACTGCCCTGTTCACCGCGACCCTCATCGGCATGACCGCCAGCCTGGCCCATGCCCGCGACCTGGGCCCAGACGAGGCCCTGAGACTGCGCGACGCTGGTACCATTGTGTCCTTTGAAAAACTCAATGCCACGGCATTGGCCAAGCACCCGGGCGCGACCATCACCGAAACCGAGCTGGAAGAGGAGTACGGCAAGTACATCTACCAGATCGAGATGCGCGACCCTCAAGGGGTTGAGTGGGACCTGGAATTGGACGCGGTGAGCGGCCAGGTGCTCAAGGATCATCAGGATACGTAATGAAGGTGAATCTACGCGCCGGCAGCAGGGTGGCCCTGGCGCTTCTGGCTTTTTGCTCGGTGGCGCTGGCCCGCGACCTGGACCAGGACGAAGCCCTGCGCCTGCGCCAGCAAGGGGTGATCCTGCCGCTGGAGCAGTTGCTGCAACAGGCCCTGGACCGTTACCCCGGGGCCAAGCTGCTGGAAGCCGAGCTGGAAGAAAAACACGACGTCTACATCTATGAAGTCGAGCTGCTGACCGCCGAGGGCGTGGTCCGCGAGCTGGACCTCGAGGCCGCCACCGGCCGCTTACTGAAAGACAAGGAAGATGACTGATGCGCCTGCTCCTGGTGGAAGACCATGTCTCCCTGGCCGACGAACTGCTGGCCGGGCTCAATCGCCAGGGCTACGCCGTGGACTGGCTGGCCGACGGCCGTGACGCGCTGTACCAGGGCGCCAGCGAGCCTTACGACCTGATCGTGCTCGACCTCGGCCTGCCGGGGGTTCCAGGCCTGGAGGTGCTGGAGAAATGGCGTGCCGGCGGCCTGGCGACCCCGGTGCTGATCCTTACCGCCCGTGGTTCCTGGGCCGAACGCATCGAAGGCCTCAAGGCCGGTGCCGACGACTACCTGACCAAACCCTTCCACCCGGAAGAATTGCACCTGCGCATCCAGGCGCTGTTGCGCCGTTCCCACGGCCAGGCCAACCAGCCGACGCTGCAGGCCGCCGGGCTGCACCTCGACGAAGGCCGCCAGTGCGTGGTGCGCGATGGCGTGGATATCCAGCTGACCGCCGCCGAGTTCCGCCTGTTGCGCTACTTCATGCTGCATCCGGAGCAGATCCTCTCGAAAAGCCATTTGGCCGAGCACCTCTACGACGGTGAGACCGAGCGCGATTCCAACGTGCTGGAAGTCCACGTCAACCACCTGCGGCGCAAGCTCGGGCGCAGCGTGATCGAAACCCGGCGCGGCCAGGGCTACCTGTTCGGCGGGAGCGCCCAGTGAGGTCGATCCAGCGCCGCCTGAGCCTGGGCCTGATCAGTGTGATGGTGATTGTCGGTCTGGTGCTGGCGCAGACCAGCCTGTGGCTGTTCGAGATGGGCTTGCAACGCTACCTGGAAGCCGGCCTGCGCAACGACAGCGAAAGCCTGCTGGTGGCGCTGGTGCGCGGCCCCCAGGGTTTGCAGCTGGACGAGCGGCGCCTGTCGCCGGCCTATCAGCGGCCGTTTTCCGGGCATTACTTCCGCATCGACTTCGATGACGTGCACTGGCGCTCCCGCTCCTTGTGGGACCAGGATCTGCCAAAACTGGAACAGACCGGCCTGCACAGCAACCTGCAACTGGGGCCGGAAGGCCAGCGCCTGCTGGTGCTGCGCACCGACTACCGACGCCTCGGGCAATCGATTTCCATCAGCGTGGCCCAGGACTACACCCCGGTGCGCGAGAGCTTTCTGCGCATGCAACAGGTTGGCCTCGGCCTGGGCCTGGCCGGCTTGCTGCTGATCCTGATCCTGCAGCGGGTCACCGTGCGCCGCGCCTTGCGCCCGCTGGAGCAGGCCCGCGAACAGATCGCCCAATTGCAGCGCGGCCAGCGTTCGCAACTGGACGAACAGGTGCCGCTGGAGCTGGAGCCGTTGGTGGCGCAGATCAACCATTTGCTGGCCCATACCGAAGACAGCCTCAAGCGTTCGCGCAATGCCCTGGGCAACCTCGGGCATGCACTGAAGACCCCGCTGGCGGTGCTGCTGAGCCTGGCTTCCAACCCCAAGCTGCAAGCGCACCCGGAGTTGCGCCAATTGCTTGAAGAACAGCTGGAGCAGGTGCAGCAGCGGCTCAATCGCGAGCTGAACCGCGCACGCCTGGCCGGCGATGCCTTGCCCGGCGCGCTGTTCGATTGCGACGCCGAGCTGCCGGGACTGCTGGCGACCCTGAACATGATCCATGGCGAGCACCTGGACCTGAGCTACCAGGCGGCCCCCGGCCTGCAATTGCCCTGGGACCGGGAAGATTTGCTGGAGCTGCTGGGCAACCTGCTGGACAACGCCTGCAAGTGGGCGGATGCCGAAGTGGCGCTGAGTGTCTGGCAGACCGCCCAGGGTTATGGCCTGGCGGTGGATGACGATGGACCGGGGATTCCCGAGGAACAGCGCAGCCAGGTGTTCAGCCGTGGCACGCGCCTGGACGAGCAGACCGATGGCCACGGCCTCGGGCTGGGCATCGTGCGCGATATCGTCGAGAGCTGGGGCGGGGCGCTGCGCTTGCTGGAAAGCCCGCAGGGCGGGCTGCGGGTGTTGATCGAGTTGCCCAAGCGCTAGCGCCGATCTGTAGCCGCTGCCGAGGCACGAGGCTGCGATAGGGTTGGGCGGCATTCCGACGAAGCGGCCGCCAATCCTGTGTCCTGGGTGTATCTGACATACCGAGTTGCTGGGGTTACGACTGCTGCGCAGCCGATCGCAGCCTCATTCCTCGGCAGCGGCTACAAAAGCCAGGATGTCCTCGAAATGGATGCCCCTCCCATAGGGAGGAGGGGGCTGGAGATCAGACCCGGAACTGATCCATCAGGCTCTGCTGCTGGTTGGCCAGGCTGTTCAGCGACTGGCTGACCCGCGCCGATTCGTTGGCCTGCTCCGACAGCGACTCGGTGACGTCGCGGATGGTCGCCACGTTGTTGTTGATCTCCTCGGCCACCGCGCTTTGCTCTTCGGCGGCGCTGGCGATCTGCAGGTTCATGTCGCTGATCACCGTCACCGCGTCGCCGATCTGCCGCAGGGCGGTGACCGCCTGGCCGACCTGCTCGACGCTGCCCTGGGCCTGGCGGTGGCTGTTGCCCATGGCACCGACCACTTCCTGGGTGCCGCTTTGCAGCTCCTCGATGACCTGGCGGGTTTCCTCCACCGATTCCTGGGTGCGGCGGGCGAGGTTGCGCACTTCGTCGGCGACCACCGCGAAACCGCGCCCGGCCTCGCCGGCGCGGGCGGCCTCGATGGCGGCGTTGAGGGCCAGCAGGTTGGTCTGCTCGGCGATGGCGCGAATCACTTCCAGCACTGAACCTATCTTCTCGCTGTTGGCGGCCAGGCCTTCGACCTGGGTCATGGCGGTGCTCATGTCGGCCGCCAGGTGATCGATGCTGGTGGTGGTGCGGTCGATCACGCTCAGGCCCTGGCGCGTGGCCTGGTCGGCATCGCGGGCGGCCTGGGCGGCCTGGGCCGCGCTGCGGGCGACGTCCTGGGCGGTGGCGCTCATCTCATGGGAGGCGGTGGCCACCTGGTCGACCTGGCGATACTGCTGCTCCATGCCGGCGCTGGTCTGGGTGGCGATGGCCGAGGACTGGTCGGCGGTGCCGCGGGCATCCTGCACCGAGCGCTTCACCTCGGCGATGATAGGTTGCAGCTTGTCGAGGAAGCGGTTGAACCAGCCGGCCAACTGGCCCAGTTCGTCCTTCTTGTCGTAGGCCAGGCGCCGGGTCAGGTCGCCTTCGCCGCTGGCGATGTCTTCCAGCATGTGCGCCACGCCGAGGATCGGCCGGGTCACGCTGCGCGCCATCAGCCACACCAGCAGCAGGCCGAGCACCGCGGCTAGCAGGCCCAGGCCCAGTTCGACCAGGGTGCCGGCCTTATTGCTCTGGTCCAGCTGGTTCTTCAGGGCTTCGGCCGGGCCCACCAGGACCCGCTCCGGCACTTCCAGCAGTACGCCCCAGGGCTTGCCGTCGGGAATCGGGGTGAAGGGCGCGAGTACTTTCAGGGCGTTGTCGTTGTGCAGGCTCTGGGTCTGGGTGCTGGCCGACAGCAGGCGGATCAGTTCGCCACCGTTGGCCTGGTCCAGCTGGTCCAGGCGCTGGCTGAGCTTGCTGGCGTCGGCGCTGTAGCCGGCGAGCAGGCCGACCGGGCTGATGATGCTGACCGTGGTCTGGCCGTCGTAGAGTTCCTTGCTCGCTTGCTGGCTGACCGATTGCAGGCTGTTGAGGTTGATGTCCACCGACAGCGAGGCGATGACTTTGCCGTTCACCAGCAGCGGGAACACGATGCTGGTCATCAGCACATTCTGGCCGTCGATCACATAGAAATAGGGCTCGATCACGCAGGGCTTGAGGGTGCTGCGCGGGCAGGTGAACCAGGCATTGGCCGGCTGGCCGCTGGGGCCGGTGGTGGTGTCGCTCATGTCGCTTTCCGGCAGCGCCATGGAGGTCAGCTTGCCCGGGGTCGGCTGCGACCAGTACAGGGCGAAGCGGCCCTTGTCGTTGCTGCCCAGTTCGCTCTGGCCGCTGAAGAGTTCGTCCTTGCCGTCCAGGGCATTGGCTTCGAACACCAGCGACAGGCCGAGCAGGTCGGGGTTGGCCTGCAGCGCCGACTTCACCTGGCGGGTCAGGTCCTCGCGCAGGTCGAAGGCATCGAGGAAACGCTTCTCGGCCTGTTCGCGCAGGAACAGCACCTGGCGCGAGAAGCCGTGGCCGTATTGATAGGCGTCCATGAATTGCTGACGGATGCCCAGCGCCTGGACTTCGCCCTGGGCCTCGATGCGGGCCTGGGCGGCTTCGTTGAGCATCTCCATGCTCGAGGCCTTCACCAATGCGGAGCTGTGCTCCATGCGGTACAGCGAAAGCCCCACCAGCAGGGTCACGATGCCGGCCAGGCAGAGTCCGGCGAGCAAGGTGATTTTCCACTGGATGGAAAGTTGTCTGAGCGACATGGAGACGTCCTTATTCGATATTTATTTGAGACTTTGCAGCGTATCGGCCGAAGAGCGGCCTTCTTTAAACGCTCGTTCGAATTTTCCCCGGGGACTGTCTTGCTGCGGATTTGCCCCTAAGCCACCGTCCCCTGTAGCGGCTGCCGCAGGCTGCGATCGATCTGGGCGGCATTCCGACGAAGTGGGCGTTGCTTTTGAGGGCCTCGGAAGGTCCATCGGACCTTATCGTCCGAACGCGGCCCGAACCTGCGGCAGCGGCTACAGAGGGCAGAGGGCGGCGCCCGGGTTTTGACAAGCGTTGCCCGCTGCTGCAAAGTGCGCGCCCTCTAATAAGACCCTCCTTTTTCAATCCGGCGTCGGCAGCTATGCCCTCTGGCCGGACTCATTCCTTTTGCGGCGTTTTCCCGCCGCAGTGCCATGAGGTAACGATGATTAATGCAGTAATTGCCGCGGTTGGCGTCATGCTGGTCCTCAGCCTGTCCCGCGTGCATGTGGTGATCGCGCTGATCGTGGGCGCGCTGGTGGGAGGGTTGACCGGTGGCCTGGGTATCAAGGCGACGCTCAAGGCTTTCAATAACGGCCTCGGCGGTGGAGCGACGGTGGCCCTGTCCTACGCCTTGCTCGGCGCCTTTGCGGTGGCGATCGCCAAGTCCGGCCTGGCCCACGCTTTGGCGGACAAGATCCTGCTGCTGGTGGACCGCCAGGACGCCAACGGCGGCGGCAACGTCAAATGGCTGCTGATCGGCCTGTTGTGGGTGGTGGCGATCGCCTCGCAGAACATCCTGCCGATCCATATCGCCTTCATCCCGCTGCTGGTGCCGCCGTTGTTGTATGTGCTGAGCAAACTGCAGTTGGACCGACGGCTGATCGCCTGCGTCATCACCTTCGGCCTGATCACCCCGTACATGTTCCTGCCGGTGGGGTTCGGCAATATCTTCCTCAACGAGATTTTGCTGGCCAACGTTGCCCGCAGCGGCGTGGACATCAGCAATATCAATGTCACCCACGCCATGGGCATTCCGGCCCTGGGCATGGTCTTCGGCCTGCTGCTGGCCTTTGTCAGCTACCGCAAGAAGCGTGTGTATGACCTGGAACTGATCGAGAAAGTCGAGCAGGTGACGGTGCAATACAACCCGCGCACGCTGCTGGTGGCGGGCCTGGCGATTGTCGCGGCCTTTGTCATCCAGCTGTTGCTGGATTCGATGATTATCGGTGCGCTGTCCGGCTTCCTGATCTTCTCGGTGTCGGGCATCGTGCGCTGGCGCGAGACCGACGACCTGTTCACCGAAGGCATGAAGATGATGGCGATGATCGGTTTCATCATGATCGCCGCCGCCGGTTTCGCCGAAGTGATGAAGGCCACCGGCGAGGTGAAGAGCCTGGTGGAATCCTCGGCCAGCTGGATCGGCCACAGCAAGGGCGTGGGTGCCTTGCTGATGCTGCTGGTGGGGCTGCTGGTGACCATGGGCATCGGCTCGTCGTTCTCCACCGTGCCGATCCTGGCGACCATCTTCGTGCCGCTGTGCGTGCAGCTGGGCTTCAGCCCGCTGGCCATCGTCTGCATCGTCGGTACCGCCGGCGCCTTGGGCGACGCTGGTTCGCCGGCCTCGGACTCGACCCTGGGCCCGACCTCCGGCCTGAATATCGACGGCCAGCATCACCACATCTGGGACACCGTGGTCCCGACCTTCCTGCACTACAACCTGCCGCTGCTGGCGTTCGGCTGGGTCGCGGCGATGGTGCTCTGAGGCCGCGGGGTTTCAGTTTCACCGCGTTGTTCCTATCGCGAGCAAGCTTCGCTCCTACAGATACGACACTTCTGTAGGAGCGAAGCTTGCTCGCGAAAACTCTCAAGGGCGCTGCGTGTCCGCAGATTCCGTTCATCTTCCCGTGGGGCTCAACTTTTGTTCCGGCGTGCCGTTAAGGCTGTATCACGCCAATAAAATCCAGAGTGAGCCTCCTATGCGCCTAAGTCTGAAGGGCAAAGTCCTGTCCCTCGCGGTCCTCCCGGTCTTGCTGTTTGCGCTGGTGATCAGCCTGACCACGGTCGTCATGCTCAGGGAGCAGGCGCAGAACGAGGTGAACGAGACAAGACAGCGCCTGCTCGGCGAGGCCAAGACCACGCTGCAGAGCTATGTGGAGGTGGCCCTGAGCACCGTCAAGCCGCTCTACGACGCGGCGGCGCCTGGCGATACCGCGGCCCGCGCCCAGGTGGTGAAGCTGCTGTCGAACATTACCTACGGCAAGGACGGTTACTTCTTCGGCTACGACTCCGAGACGGTGCGTCTGTTCAAGGGCAACAGCCCGGACGGCGTCGGCAAGAGCTTCAAGGACAACCGCGACCCCAATGGCGTGTACGTCAACCGCGAGCTGGTCAAGGTCGGCAAGGACGGCACGCACTATGTGCAGTACAGCTCGACCCAGCCGGGCAGCGACGTACTGGTGCCGAAACTGGGTTACACCGAATACCTGCCCAAGTGGGACCTGATCCTCGGCTCCTCGGTGAACCTGGACGGCATCGACGCCCAGGTGGCCGAGGTCGAGGCCAGCGTCAACCAGCGCATGCAGGGCATGGTCCTGAGCATCATCGGCATCGCTGTGGTGGTGCTGCTGGTGATCGCTGCCATCGGCATGCTGGTGGCCAATACCATCCTGCGACCGCTGAACCTGATGAAGCTCAACCTCGACGATATCGCCGCCGGCGAAGGCGACCTGACCCGCCGCCTGGCCATCACCAGCCAGGACGAGCTGGGCGACCTGGCCGGCTCCTTCAACCGTTTCGTCGACAAGATCCATGGCCTGGTGCGGCAGATCACCGAGATGACCGGCCAGCTCACCGGCCTGGTGACCCAGGTGTCCGAACAGGCCCAGCGTTCCGAGCAGGCCATGGAGCGCCAGCGCCACGAGACCGATCAGGTGGCCACGGCGATCAATGAAATGTCGTCGGCGGCCCAGGAAGTGGCGCGCAGTGCCCAGGGCGCGGCCGTGGCGGCGCAGCAGACCGATGAGGAAGGCCAGGCGGCCAAGCGCGTGGTGGATGGCAGCATCCAGCAGATTCATGCGCTGGTCAGCGATATCCGCAGCAGCGGCACCTCCCTGGATAGCCTGCAGAAGGACGTGGCGTCGATTGTCAGCGTGCTCGACGTGATCCGTTCCATCGCCGAACAGACCAACCTGCTGGCCCTCAACGCGGCCATCGAAGCGGCGCGGGCCGGTGAGGCTGGGCGCGGGTTCGCGGTGGTGGCCGACGAGGTCAGGGCGCTGGCCAGCCGCACCCAGCAGAGCACCCAGGAAATCCAGGGCATGATCGACCGCTTGCAACAGGGCACGCGCACCGCCGTGGAGGCCATGCGCCGCTCCAGCGACGCCGGCGACGGCACCTCGCACCAGGCCAACGAAGCCGGGGCTTCCCTGGATGCCATGGCGCAGCTGATCGGCACCATCAACTCGATGAACGCACAGATCGCCAGCGCCGCGGAAGAACAGACCGCGGTGGCCGAAGAGATCAACCGCAGCGTGCACCAGATCGCGGTGGCGGTGGACAGCGTCGCCGACGAAACCCAACTCGGCGCCCAGACCTCACGCAGCCTGGCCGACCTCGGCCAACGCCTGGGCAAGCTGGTGGGGCAGTTCCGTATCTGAATTCTCGAGATCGCCATCGCGGGCAAGCCTCGCTCCTACGGATTATGCAATCCTCTGTAGGAGCGAGGCTTGCCCGCGATGGCGTCCGAAAGGACAACATTGAGCTCCAAGCTCCAAGCTCCAAGCTCCAAGCTCCAAGCTTGAGGCTTGCAGCTTGAGCCTGGCTGTACCGCCTCACTTCTTCCGCGGTTTGCCGCTGCCCGGGATATGCAGGTAGGACATCACGCTTTCGGTCAGCTCGGTCGCCAGCTTGACCGCTTCCTTGTTGCGCGCCATCACCCCCGCCACCAAGCCTTCGATCAGGGCCAGCACCGCGATGTTGGAGCTGGTCATGACCGGATGGTCGGCGGGGGCGAACAGCACATGTTCGGCGATGCTGGCCAGCGGCGAGGCGGGGGAGTCGGTGATGGCCAGCACCGTGGCGCCGCGCTCATTGGCGAACCGCGCCAGTTGCAGGGTATCCAGGGAATAGCGCGGCAGGGAGATCGCCAGCAATACATCCTGATCGGTGATCGCGGCCAGGCGGTAGGCGGCATTTTCGTTGCCGCCCTCCATGCTGATGGCGGTGGCGTCGGCGCAGAAAGGCATCAGGGTCGAGGCGGCGAGGCCGGCGAAGTAGACGCTGTTGCCAAAGCCCAGGATGTAGATCTTGCGCGCCTGGACCAGGCTGGTGACGAAGGCGTCGAAGGTCTGGGCATGATTGTTGGTCGCCGCGGTGGCGAGGTTGCTGCTGGCGCTCTGGATCTGCTCGTGCAGGCCGAAGGCGCCGCCAGGGCGGTGGGCCAGTTCGTTGCGCAGCTTGTCGACCGGCGACACCATTTGCTGCAGCGTCGTCACCAGCTCGGCCTTCATGCCGGTGTAGCCGCCGAGGTCGAGGGTCTTGGCCAGACGGTTGACCGCCGCCGGCGAGGTCGAGGTTGCGTGGGCCATCTCCTCGATGGTCAGCGTCGCGGCCTTCAACGGATGGCGCAGGATAAAGTCCGCGACCTTGCGCAGCGACGGCGGCAGGTCGGCAACGATTTCCGCCAGCTTGCGCATCACCGGCGCGGCATAGACCGTGGTGTCTTTCAGTGGGGTCGGCATATCCGGCTCAACAGTTCCTGAGGATTGGAGGAGAGGGCACAAGGTTGGCGGAGTGTATCCGAAGCCGCCCCCTGGCGTGCAGCGCCAGGCCAGGGAGCGCTGCTTCGGGTTATTTCAGGCTGCCGGCGAGGAACTGCCGCAGGCGTTCGGACTGGGGCCTGGCCAGCACTTCGCGTGGCTCGCCGCGTTCTTCGACCAGGCCCTGGTGGAGGAATACCAACTGGTTCGAGACCTCGCGGGCAAAGCCCATTTCGTGGGTCACCACGACCATGGTCCGGCCTTCCTGGGCGAGGTCCTGCATCACCTTGAGCACGTCGCCGACCAGCTCCGGGTCGAGCGCCGAAGTCGGCTCGTCGAACAGCATCACTTCCGGCTCCATGGCCAGCGCCCGGGCAATCGCCACGCGCTGCTGCTCGCCACCTGACATATGGGCCGGCCAGGCGTCCATGCGGTGCGCCACGCCGACCTTGTCCAGGTAGTGCTCGGCCTTTTCCCGGGCCTCCTGCTTGTTCAGGCCCAGCACATGCACCGGTGCTTCCATGACGTTTTCCAGGGCGCTCATGTGCGACCACAGGTTGAAGTGCTGGAACACCATCGACAGTCGCGAGCGCATGCGTTGCAACTGCCTGGGGTCGGCGGCCTTGAGGCTGCCGAGTTTGCTGGCGCGCAGTTTGAGCGGTTCGCCATTGAGCAGGATGCTGCCCGCGCTGGGCTGTTCCAGCAGGTTGATGCAGCGCAGGAAGGTGCTTTTGCCGGAGCCGCTGGAGCCGATGAGGCTGATCACGTCACCGGCTTTCGCCTGCAGGGACACACCCTTGAGCACCTGGTGGGCGCCGTAGCTTTTGTGCAGGTCCTGAATTTCAAGTTTGTACATGGTTGCGATTCTCTGGAGTCAGTCGCTGAGCAGGCGACCCTGGCGAATGGGGGTAGTGCCGGCCACCTTGGCCAGCCACAGACCGGGTTGGGCAAAACGCAGGCGCTCGCGGGCATAGAGGATGCCGTTGGTCTCGGCGCGCACCAGGCTGTGATGATCGGTCAGCGGGTCGATGACCTCGAACAGCGGATCGCCGACCTTGACCCGGGCCCCCAGGGGTTGCAGGAAACTCACCACCCCCGGGTGCGGCGCATAGGCGTACTGCGCGCCGGCGAAGGGCGTCGCTTCGCAGATGCAGGGTGGCGGTGTCGGCCAGCCGCCGCTGATCAGACCCTGGTCGGCGAGGTAGCCGAGAATGGCCTGGGCGCTGTCGGCGCAGGGCTCGCGCTCGGTGTCGGCCATGCCGCGCAATTCGATGGTGGTGGCCACGCACGCCAGCGGAATATCGGCCGCCGGAAAGCGCTCGGCCAACTGTAGCCAGGGGATGGCGCAGGCTTCATCGAAGGCGCTGCCGCCCGCGGCCTCGGCCAGCAGCGCGACCCCCGCGTACAGGCGCGCGGCCAGAGAGCGCAGGTGTGGCCAGTTCTGCGGCATGGCGTACAGCAGCATCACCGATTCGAAATCGCAGTGCAGGTCCAGTACCACGTCGGCATCGCAGGCATGTTGCAACAACAGGCGGCGCAGGCCGTCGAGTTCCGAGGCCGGCGCCGGCAGGTCCGCCAGTGCATCGAGCAGGGCACGGCGGATCAGCGCGATGTTGGCGCTGGCATCGCCGCCCAGCCGGCCTTCCAGCAGCGGCGTCACGGCCTCGGTCAGCTCCGGGAAGTCGCGATTGAAGTTCTTGCCGCTGCCGAACTCGAAGCGGCCTTGATGGGTGGCCTGGAACATCTGGGCGATGCCGATCGGGTTGGCCATCGGCACCAGCTCGATCACCCCCGTCAGGCGGCCTTGTTCTTCCAGCTCGAGCAGGCGCCGCTTGAGTTCGACGGCCACCCGCATGCCCGGCAGTTCGTCGGCATGCAGGGATGCCTGGATGTACGCCTTGCGCGGCCCGCTGCCGAAACGGAACAGCGTCAGCTGGCGTTCGGTGCCCGAGGCGCTCCAGGGCAAGCGGTATTGAATGTGCTCCATGACAGCTCCTTAGTGCTTGCGCGGTGCCAGGTACGCCAGCCAGCGGCGCTCGGCCAGCTTGAACAGACGCACCAGGATGAAAGTCAGGACCAGGTAGATGAGCCCGGCGGTGATGAAGGCCTCGAACGGCAGGTAGAAGCGCGAACTGATGGTGCGCGCGGCGCCGGTGATGTCGACGAGGGTGACGATGGACGCCAGGCTGGTGGTTTGCAGCATCATCAGCACTTCGTTGCTGTACTGCGGCAGCGCTCGGCGCAAGGCCGAGGGCAGGAGGATGCGCCGGTACAGGGTCAGGCGCGACATGCCCATGGCCCTGGCGGCCTCGATCTCGCCGTGGGCCGTGGCCTTCAGGCTGCCGGCCAGCAGTTCGGCGCTATAGGCGCCGGTATTGAGGGCGAAGGCCAGGCAGGCACAGAAGGTGGCGCTGGAGAGGTAAGGCCAGAGCAGGCTCTGGCGTACCGCTTCGAACTGGGCCAGGCCGTAGTAGATCAGGAACAGTTGCACCAGCATTGGCGTGCCGCGGATCACGTAGGTGTAGAGCCAGGCCGGGAAGTTGATCAGCGGCGAGCGGGACACCCGCATCAGCGCCAAGGGAACCGCCAGCGCCAGGCCGCAGGCCAGGGAAATCAGCAGCACTTTGAGGGTTACCAGCACGCCACCGAAATACAGCGGCAGGTTTTCCCAGATCAGGTGGTAGTCGAGAATCATGGGGGGCTCCCAATCACAGTTCGGCGGCTTTGAGGCCGACCGAGTAGTGTTTTTCCAGATAACGCAGCACCAGCAACGACAGGCTGGTCAGCAGCAGGTACAGCGCCGCCACGGCGAGAAAGAAGGTGAAGGGTTCGTGGGTGGCGTCCGCCGCGTTCTTGGCCTTGAACATCATGTCCTGCAGGCCGATCACCGAGATCAGCGCGGTGGACTTGGTCAGCACCAGCCAGTTGTTGGTGAAGCCGGGAATGGCGAAGCGAATCATCTGCGGCACCAGGATCCGCCAGAACACCTGGGCGCCACTCATGCCATAAGCCGCGCCGGCCTCGGCCTGGCCCTTGGGGATCGCCATGAAGGCGCCGCGAAAGGTCTCCGAGAGATAGGCGCCAAAAATGAAGCCCATGGTGCAGACGCCGGCGATAAAGGGATTGATGTCGAAATAGCGGGTGTAACCGAGCGCCAAGGCAATGCGGTTCACCAGATCCTGGCCGCCGTAGAAAATCAGCAGGATCAACACCAGGTCGGGAATCCCGCGAATCAGGGTCGTATACCCTTCGCCGAGCATCGCCAGCCATTTCAGCGGCGACAGGCGAAAGGCCGCGCCGACCAGGCCCAGGGCAATAGCCAGGGTCATGGAGGTCAGGGCCAGGTTGATGGTCAGCCAGGCGCCATCGAGAATGCTCGATCCGTAGCCGTGGAGCATGATGAAGTTCCTCAAGCGAGCGCCGCGAGGCGCAAGGCAGGCCCGGTGCGGCACCGGCAAGGGGCCGGCGCCAGGGCCCTGGGTAAGGCTTATTCGCCGTAGATATCGAACGCGAAGTACCGGGCCATTACCTGCTGGTACTTGCCGTTGGCGCGGATGGCGTCGATGGCCGCATTGAGGCGCGCGACATTGGCGCCATCGCCTTTGCGCACGGCGATCCCGGCGCCCCTGCCGAAATAGTTCGGGTCGTTGATGTCCGGCCCGACCAGGGCGAAACCCTTGCCTGCCGCGGTCTTGATAAAGCTCTCGTCGGTGTTGACGATGTCGGCGAGGGTGGCGTCCAGGCGTCCCGAGGCGAGGTCGAGGAAGGCTTCATTCTGCGAGGCGTAGCGCACCACCTCGACCCCGGCGCTGGCCAGTTGCTCGGTGGCGAAGCGGTCGTAGGTCGAGGAGCGCTGCACGCCGACTTTCTTGCCCTTGAGGTCCTGCAGCGGGTCGTTGATCACGTTGCCGGCCTTCATCGCGAACTTGCCCGGCGTGTGGTAGTACTTTTTGCTGACGTCGACCGACTTCATCCGGTCCTCGGTGATCGACATCGACGACAGCACGGCATCGATCTTGCGCACCTTGAGCGACGGGATCATGCCGTCGAATTCCTGGATGACCCACTCGCATTTCACCTTCATCTCTGCGCACAGGGCGTTGCCGATGTCGTAGTCGAAACCGCTGACGTTGCCCTCCGGTGTCTTGAAGGAAAAGGGCGGGTAGGCGGCCTCGATGCCGATGCGCAGGCTGTCTTCGTCGGCGTGGGCCAGGAAGCTTGCGGCGCACAGCGCCAGAGCACCTAGAAGTTCTGTCTTGTTCATATTGTTGACTCCTTGGAGGGGCGTTGGGGTGGTACGGGTACAAGCCGTCCGTTCTGGCGTGGTTCGGTCCTGGTGATCTTCGTGTGGTTATAAATGACATGTATTATTTCATAAATAAACATTGTGAAAATAATAATGTCAGAATGGCGCGTGCGGATATCGGGCTGTGCCGGTTGGCGCAGCCTGTTCAGGTGGATTCGGGGAGGGGGGAAGGGGGTGTGTGCGTGATGCAGGGGCAGGGTTATTACGGTGTAGGAGCGAGGCTTGCCCGCGATGGAGTCATCAGCGACGCCATCGCGGTCAGGCTTATGCCGCGCTGTTCGGCGTCACATCGCGCATCAACAAGGCAAAACGCAGATCCACCGCGTCCGGGATCGGCAGGTACACCCTGTGCCCGTCCCCCGGCGCGACCTCGATCGGCTCGCCATGGATGTTCTGCAGCTGGTGCAGGTCGAAGTGGAAGTTGCCCTTGGGGGTCATCAGTTCCATATGGTCGCCCAGGGCAAAGCGGTTCTTCACCTTCACTTCCGCCAGGCGGTCACGGCGTTCGCCGGTGAGTTCGCCGACGAACTGCTGGCGTTCCGACACCGAGCTGCCGTTCAGGTAGTTCTGGTATTCGTCGTGCACGTGGCGGCGCAGGAAACCTTCGGTGTAGCCACGCTGGGCCAGGGACTCCAGGTCGTTCATCAGGTTGCGGTCGAACTCGCGGCCGGCTACGGCGTCGTCGATGGCCCGGCGATAGACCTGGGTGGTGCGGGCGCAATAGAAGTGCGACTTGGTGCGGCCCTCGATCTTCAACGAGTGCACGCCCATGCGCGTCAGGCGCTCGACGTGCTGCACCGCGCGCAGGTCCTTGGCGTTCATGATGTAGGTGCCGTGCTCGTCCTCGAAGGCGGGCATCGCTTCGTCCGGGCGATTGGCCTCGCGCAGCAGGAACACTTGGTCGGTCGGCGCGCCCAGGCCCAGGGTCGGTTCCGGCTGGAACTGCTGGACGATCTCGCCGACGGTATTCTCCGTGGCCTCCTCGGCTTGGTATTTCCAGCGGCAGGCATTGGTGCAGGTGCCCTGGTTGGCATCGCGCTTGTTCATGTAGCCCGACAGCAGGCAGCGCCCGGAATAGGCCATGCACAGGGCGCCGTGGACGAATACCTCGAGCTCCATGGCCGGCACCTGCTGGCGGATTTCCTCGATCTCTTCCAGGGACAGCTCGCGGGACAGGATGATCCGGCTCAGGCCCTGTTGCTGCCAGAACTCGACGCTGGCCCAGTTCACCGTATTGGCCTGCACCGACAGGTGGATCGGCATCTGCGGGAAGTGCCGGCGCACCAGCATGATCAGCCCCGGGTCGGACATGATCAGCGCGTCCGGGGCCATGGCGATCACCGGCTCCAGGTCCTTGAGGAAGGTCTTGAGCTTGGCGTTGTGCGGGGCGATGTTGACCACCACATAGAAGCGCTTGCCCTGGGCCTGGGCCTCGCGAATGCCGAGGGCCAGGTTGGCGTGGTCGAATTCGTTGTTGCGCACCCGCAGGCTGTAGCGCGGCTGGCCGGCGTATACCGCATCGGCGCCATAGGCGAAGGCGTAGCGCATGTTTTTCAGGGTGCCGGCGGGGGCGAGCAGTTCGGGGCGGGTCAGGGGCGTCATGGCGAGTGTCGATGGCAAAAGGTCGCGAGGGTAAGGCCTGGGCTCGCGGCCTTCATTGACCTGGATCTATGCTCGACGAATAAAACAGGGCGCTTGAGTGAGCGCCTGGCGCGAACCGGGTTGCCGTTGCCTCAGGCGTGCAGGACGCGTTGCTCGATCTTTTGCGACAGGGCCTGGGCGGCGGTCAGCGAAGTGAGCGGGCCGCTGACTGGCTCGCCGTCGCGTACCAGGTACCAACACGCCAGCAACCCCAGATCCCTGAGCGAGGTAGGAACGGCGCTGCCGATAACGGACATGATCTGAACCTTGGGCATAAGTACCTCCATCAATCAATGGGGCTACCTTACGGGCCGAGAGGTTCTACGAAAAATCACCGCGCTCGATAGTGGACATCGATACCGGCGAAAACAGCGCCAGCCCGATCAGTCGACGACCTGATCGAGCATGTGGACCACTTCCGGGTCGTGCAACAGGCCCTTGCGCACCAGGTGCTCGGCCAGCAGGGCCAGGAACTTGGCGCTGCGGTGGCCTTCCAGATGCTTGAGTTCGGTCAGGGCGCTGTACACCTTGCTGGCGGTGCCCAGGGTGGGGGAGTGGTGGGGGTTCTGGGTTGGCATGGGCGTCGTCCTTGTTGTTATGTGGCCGTTTTGTGGACAGATCCGATCTTGCGGACCTGGCATGATATAAATATGACAGCCGCAGGCTTCAACATACGGGCTGCCTTTGGCAACACTATTGCCGGATTGAATCGCAAAAGCTGTCCCGGCTGCGACCTCTGCAAGATTTATTCAGACGTTTCAGGGTTGTTTCAAACGCAACAGGCCCCGCTTGCGCAAGCGGGGCCTGTCGGTGGGGGCTGTCTGGCTTACCAACGGCCAGGACCGTAATAGTAGTGGCGAGGCGGGCCGTAGTAGCCGCGAGGTGGGCCGTAGTACACCGGGGCCGGACGGTAATAGACCGGCGGGCCTTCCACGTACACCGGCTGTGGCTGGTAGTAGACCGGTGGCGGCGCGGCATAGATCGGTTGCGGCTGAACATAGACCGGTTGTTGCACGTAGACCGGGCGGCTCTGGTTGGCGATCACCGAACCCACTACCGCGGCGCCGACCACGGCACCGACTACCGCCGGTCCACCCCAACCACCGCCACCGTGGGCGGACGCTTGACCGGCGACAGCAAGTGCACCAATGAGCAAGGCTATCTTGGGGATTTTACGCATCATGGCTATTCCTCGGTTCCGACCCCAGCGCTCGGTCTGCAATAGACACGAGAACTGTCGCGGGGATACTTCTAAGACAGCGATTTTCCGAAAAACTGCACAGCCGCCGGGTAAATTTTGTGTAAGGTCTGTACCGGCTTCTTTACCCCTCATCCGTGGGCGGCGGGCCTGTTTTTCAGGCACCGTCGATATGATCGGGCAGAACCCGATGGCTGGCTAATCCCGTCTATCCGAAAGTGCGTTCCAAGGAGATCAACATGCAGATGAACCCCAACAAAGACACCCAATTGTGTATGTCGTTGTCAGGGCGTCCGGGGAATTTCGGCCTGCGCTTTCACAATCATTTGTATGAACAGCTGGGCTTGAACTTCTACTACAAGGCGTTCAGCAGCCAGGACCTGCCAGGCGCCGTCGGTGGGATCCGTGCCCTGGGCATTCGCGGCTGTGGCGTGTCCATGCCGTTCAAGGAGGCCTGCATTGCCCTGGTGGACGAACTGGACGCCTCGGCCAGCGCGATCCAGTCGATCAACACCATCGTCAACACCAACGGCCACCTCAAGGCCTACAACACCGATTACATCGCCGTCGCCCAGTTGCTCGACAGCCACCGGATCCCCAAGGACACCCGCTTTGCCCTGCGCGGCAGCGGCGGCATGGCCAAGGCGGTGGCCAGCGCCTTGCGCGATGGTGGCTACCGCGATGGCGTGATAGTCGCCCGCAATGCCGGGGCCGGGCAGGCCCTCGCCGACTCCCTGGGCTATGCCTGGCAGGCGGAGCTGGGCGAGCTGCGCCCGCAGATGCTGATCAACGTCACCCCGATCGGCATGAACGGTGGTCCCGAGGCCGATCAGCTGGCGTTCCCGGTCGAGGCGATCCAGGCCGCGCGCACCGTGTTCGACGTGGTGGCGGTTCCGGCGGAAACCCCGCTGATCCTGCGCGCCCGGATGGAGGGCAAGCAGGTGATCACCGGCCTGGAAGTGATCGCCATCCAGGCCCTGGAGCAGTTCGTGCTGTACACCGGCATGCGCCCCAGCGCCGAGCAGTTCCAGCAGGCGGTGGCCTTCGCCAGGGCCTGATCGGCGGGGGGAGCGGGGTATGTTGGTGGGGCGTGGAGCCGTGCCTATACTGGTCGCCAGCAAGCCAAGACTTGCCCCTGCTCCACGCCACCCTGATCGAGGTCTGTATGCCACCTGCCATTCTCAATCTGGATCAGGCGGATCTTCAGCCGCTGCCTGAAGCCCTGAGCCCCACCGGCGACACCGCCGGCCGTTATGTCCAGCGCATCGCCCGTATCGGCCAGCAACTGGGCGCGCAGAAGCTCGGTTACCGGCTGATTGCCCTGGGCCCGGGGATGCGCGCCAGCCCCTTCCATAACCATCGCGTCAACGAAGAAATGTTCTACATAGTCGCTGGCGAGGGCGAAATCCGCCTGGGCGCCGAGCGTTTTGCCATCCGCGCCGGTGACGTGATCGCCTGCCCGCCGGGCGACATGGACACCGCGCACCAGATCATCAACACCAGCCAGGGTGAGTTGCGCTACCTGGCGGTCAGCACCCAGGAAGCACCGGATATCTGCGAGTACCCGGATTCCGGCAAATATGTGGTGATGAAGGACTTCAAGATCGACGACCAGGGCAATGCCTCGGGATTCGTCGCGGTGGCGCGGCATGCGGACGAGGTGGATTACTGGGATGGGGAGTAGGGGGCTTTTGTAGCCTTCGAGGCGTTGCTCCGACTGCGGCAGCGGCTACCAGGCGCTGCCGCAGGAGCGGGGGTGATCAGCCTTCGAGTTTCGCCAGGCGTTCTTCGAGGGCGGCGATGCGCGCTTCCAGCTCTTCGATGCGCTCCGCCGATACGCCGCCGGCCGAGCTGCGTTCCACCGGGTTCTGCCGGGCGGCGAGGATCGCTTCGATATCCGCCGGGTCTCCCAGGGCATGCATGTAGCGATCTTCGCGCTGGCCGGCCTGGCGCGGAATCAGCAGCGCCAGGCCACGGGCGATCAGGCGCTCCAGTTGATGCACCACCTGTTCGCTGTCTTCGAAGTCGTGCATGCGCCCGCTGCGGGTCAGCAGTTCGTTGACGGTCTGCGGGCCACGCAAGAACAGCAGGCCAGCCAGTGCCACTTGCGCTGGCACCAGTTCCAGCGCCTTGTCCAGGCGATGCTCCCAGCGGTCGGCACGGCTGCCCATCACCAGGCGGGCGAAGCCGCTGTTTTCCAGGGCGCGCAGGCTCTGGCCGACCTGGCCCTGGGTCAGGTTCATCACCGGTTCGCGGCTGGTTTTCTGGTTGCAGGCGATGACCAGGGCATTGAGGGTCAGCGGATAGGTTTCCGGGCTGGTGGCCTGCTTCTCGATCAGCGACCCGAGAATGCGCAGTTCGGTGCTGCTCAGTTGCAATTGCTCGCTGGAGGTTTCTTGCTCGATGCTCATCGCGCTTTCCCTATGCTGTCGAAGGCGACTAGCCTAATCCTTGCTGGATAAAAGACAAGCCGCCGGCGAGGCCCAGGCAGGTCTATAATCGCGCCACCTTTGTTTCCGCTTTTTTCCGTCAGCCTGTCGAGATCACCATGACCATTTCCCTGTACGCCGCCTCCGTTCCTGTCTTCAAGCAAATGCTCAACGCCCTGAGCGATGTCCTGAACAAGGCCGAAGCCCACGCCACGGCAAAGAACATCGACCCGAATGCCTTCCTGCAGGCCCGCCTGTACCCGGACATGTTCCCGCTGATCCGCCAGGTGCAGATCGCCGTCGACTTCGCCAAGGGCGTTTCGGCCCGCCTGGCCGAAGTCGAGCTGCCGAAGTACGACGATACTGAAACCACCTTTGCCGAGTTGCAGGCGCTGCTGGCCAAGGTCCTGGCCTTTATCGACGGCATCCAGCCGGCGCAGATCGATGGCAAGGAAGGCATCGAGATCGTCACCCGTCCGGGCACCCCGAAAGAGAAGCGCTTCAGCGGCCAGTCCTACCTGCTGACCTACGGCCTGCCGCAGTTCTTCTTCCATGTCACCACCACCTACGCGATCCTGCGTCACAACGGCGTGGAAATCGGCAAGCGCGACTACATGGGCGCTTTCTGAGACAGCCGTCTTCTGATGTAGCCGGCTGCTAAGCCGATAAAAAAGCCCGGCAAGGTGCGAGCCTTGCCGGGCTTTTTAGTGCGCGCTGTTCATGCAGGCTCAGGCGGTCTGGCGGACCTTCTCTTCCTGGGCCATGCACGCGGCGGCGGTGAAGAGCACATCGGTGGAGGAGTTCAGCGCGGTTTCCGCCGAGTCCTGCAGCACGCCGATGATGAAGCCGACCGCGACCACTTGCATGGCGATTTCGCTGGGGATGCCGAACAGGCTGCAGGCCAGCGGAATTAACAGCAGCGAGCCACCAGCCACGCCGGAGGCACCGCAGGCGCAGATGGCGGCGACCACGCTGAGCAGCACGGCGGTAGGCAGGTCGACGGCGATACCCAGGGTATGCACGGCCGCCAGGGTCAGCACGGTGATGGTGATGGCGGCGCCGGCCATGTTGATGGTGGCCCCCAGCGGGATCGACACCGAGTAGGTGTCTTCATGCAGGCCCAGGCGCTTGCTCAGTTCCAGGTTGACCGGAATGTTGGCCGCCGAACTGCGGGTGAAGAAGGCGGTGATGCCGCTTTCACGCAGGCACATGAGCACCAGCGGGAACGGGTTGCGGCGGATCTTCCAGAACACGATCAGCGGGTTCATTACCAGCGCGACGAACAGCATGCAGCCGATTAGCACCGCCAGCAGGTGCATATAACCGAGCAGGGCGCCGAAGCCGGAGGTGGCCAGGGTCGAGGCCACCAGGCCGAAGATGCCCAGCGGGGCGAAGCGGATCACTACTCGGACGATCAGGGTCACGCCATTGGACAGGTCGTCCAGCACGGTGCGGGTGGTGTCGCCGGCGTGGCGGATGGCCACGCCCATGCCGATGGCCCAGGCCAGGATGCCGATGAAGTTGGCGTTCATCAGCGCGCTGACCGGGTTGTCCACCACGCTCAGCAGCAGGCTTTGCAGGACTTCGTTGATGCCGCCGGGGGCGGAGATGGCGACGTCATGGGTGCTCAGCACCAGGGAGGAGGGGAACAGGCTGCTGGCGACCACCGCCACCGCCGCCGCGGCGAAAGTGCCCAGCAGGTAGAGCCAGAGGATCGGGCGGATATGGGTTTCCTGGCCGTGCTTGTGGTTGGCGATGGAGGCCATCACCAGCACGAACACCAGGATCGGCGCGACGGCTTTCAGCGCCGAGACAAAGACCTTGCCGATAAAGGCGGTGGATTTCGCCAGTTCGGGGGCCAGCAGTGCCAGGGCGATACCGGCGACCAGGCCAATGACGATCTGCGTGACCAGGCTGGTGCGTTTGAGTTTTTCCAGGAGCGACGGGGGTGAAGCAGTCATAACGGTATCTCTGATTTTTTTAATGTGCCGTGCGTCGACGGGGGACGCCGTGCTGATGAGTTGCTAAAGGTACGGGGTGTTGCGGCAGGGGGCGGACTTTATCACACGGGGTTCACCCACGGATGTGACGATCTGCCACCTGAGCCTTCAGGGCAGCCTGTGGTTTTTTCGCCGCTGCCCCAGACATGCGCGGACACATTCTGTTAGGATTCGCCATCCTCTTCTCATCTCCAGTCAGCGGGCCCCCAGGCCATCGCTGATGTCGTTGTTTCCGGAGTTTTCCATGCTGTTGCCTATTCTGCTGTTGTCGGCCGCCGGTTTTACCGTGCTGACGACGGAGTTCATCATTGTCGGCCTGCTGCCTTCGATTGCCCGGGATCTTGCGGTCAGCGTGCCGCAGGCCGGCCTGCTGGTGACCTTGTTCGCCTTCACCGTGGCGGCATTCGGGCCGTTCCTCACGGCCTATTTCGCCCGTTTCCAGCGCAAGCGCCTGTTTATTTCGGTGCTGGTGATGTTCGGCCTGGCCAACACCCTGGCGGCGCTGGCGCCGAATATCTGGGTGATGGCGGTCGCGCGGCTGATCCCGGCGCTGGGCTTGCCGGTGTTCTGGGCCCTGGCCAGCGAAACCGCGGTGGACATCGTCGGCCCCGACTATGCCGGACGGGCCATCGCCAAGATCGGCTTCGGCATCGTCTGCGCCACGGTGTTCGGCATTCCGGTGGGCACGCTGATTTCCGATGCCTTCGGCTGGCGCAGCGCGTTTGGCATCCTGGCGCTGGTGGCCTTTGCCAAGGCGTTGCTGCTGTATGTCTACCTGCCGCAGACCCGCGTGCACAACGAGCAGGCCAGCCTGCGCTCGCAGTTCGGCATCCTGCGCAGTCCCTTGATGCAGGGGCATGTGCTGCTGTCGATCCTGGTGTTCAGCGGCATGTTCACCGCCTACACCTACCTGGCGGATATCCTCGAACGCCTGGCCGGTTTCAACGGCACGCTGGTGGGCTGGTGCCTGATGGGCTTCGGCGCGGTGGGGCTGATCGGCAACTCGCTGGGCGGCCGGGCGGTGGACCGTCATCCGTTGCTGGCGTCCATGGGCTTCTGCGCCTTGATGATCGGCGGCATGGTGGCGCTGGTGCCGAGCATCCACTCGCCGGTGGGTCTGGCGGCGGCCATGGGTATCTGGGGGGTGACCCAGGCGGCGCTGTTTCTGGTCAGCCATGTTCGCCTGATCAAGGCCGCGCCCCAGGCGCCGGCGTTTGCCGCATCGTTGAATATCGCCGGGGCCAACCTGGGGATCGGCCTGGGCGCCATGGTCGGTGGCCGGGTGATCGACACTCTGGGGCTGGGCAGCCTGGGGTTCGCCGCCGCCGGTTTTATCCTGGTGTCGATCCTGCTGGCCCTGCTGTTGATGACCCTCAAGCCACAGGCCAGCTGCGCCTGACTCTCCTCAAGCACCCATGGCGGTGAACAGCTCGCGGCGGGCGCCTTCGGTGATCGCCACGATGCCGGGGTGCTTGACCTTGCGTTCGACCGAAATGGCGTAGAACGACTCGCTGACCGCGTCGGTCTGGCCGATCAGTTGCACGCCGTATTGGCGCCGCACTTCGTCGGCGATCACGCTGGGACTGATAAAGATCCCGCTGCCCGACTGGCCGAATGCCTGCATCAAGGCGCTGTCGTCGAACTCACCGATGATCCTGGGTTGTATCTGTTGCTCGGCCAGCCAGCGCAGCAAGCGGCTGCGTACTACTGTTTCCTGTCCGGGAATCAGCAACGGAGCGCCATGCAGGCTGTGGGGGAAGTCCGTTCCATAGCGCTCGGCCAGTTCCTCGGTGGCGAAAAAACTGATGCCGCATTCGCCGAGTTTCTGGCTGTAGCCCTTGATGTCCAGGTGCGAGGGCATGGGGCTGTCGGAAATCACCAGGTCCAGACGCTGGATGGCCAGGTCGGCCAGCAGGCGTTCGAGTTTGTCCTCGCGGCAGGTGATGCGGATCGGCTCGTTCAGTTCCATGGTCGGGGCGATCAGGCGGTAGACGATCGATTTGGGCACCACATCGGCCACGCCGACCCGAAACAGGATCTGCTGCTCGTTGGGCTGGGCCTGGAGCATGGCTTCCAGCTCGCCGCCGAGCTGGAACATCTGCTCGGCGTAGGGCAGGGTCTGGCGCCCGGCTTCGGTCAGCTCCAGTTGCCGGCCGACCCGGCGAAACAGCTCGATGCCGTAGGTCTGTTCGAGCAGGGTGATCTGCCCGCTGATGGTTTGCGGGGTCAGGTTCAGTTGCTCGCAGGCTCGGACGATGCTGCCGGTCTTGGCGACGACCCAGAAGTAGTGCAGTTGGCGGTAATTGAGCATGGCTGGCTTTTGATTCGTAAAAACCGAAGTATAGCTGTTAAAAATACGAATTTTCCTGAAGTGTTCACCTCCATAGAATGCCTCGCTATTAACGGGCCATCCTCTCGGCCCGCTCCGTTCTAACGAGGAAAGCGCAATGACCTATAAATCCATCGCCGCATCGTTGCTGGCGTTGTCCTTGATCACCCTCGCCGGTTGCGAGCAAGCGGAAAAAAGCGCGCAACAGCTGTTGGGCAAGGCCGCGGAAAACGCCAAGCAGGCGATCGACGACACGCACAAGGCCGCCGAACAGGCGATCAGCGACGCGACCCAAGGCTTGATCAGCAAGCAGGAAAAGCCGGCTGACGAGGCCAAAGAGCCTACCTCGTCGTCCCAGGAAATCTGATCCCCTCATACCCCCGACTCAGGACTGAGCCATGGAATACCTTTTACAACTCGCCGCCAGCCCCACCGCCTGGGTCGCCCTGGCAACCCTGGTGGTCATGGAAATCGTGCTCGGCATCGATAACCTGATCTTCATTTCGATCCTGACCAACAAGCTGCCCGAGCAGCACCGAGCCAAGGCCCGGCGGATCGGTATCGGCATGGCCCTGATCCTGCGTCTGGCGCTGCTCAGCACCATCGCCTTCATCGTGCAGCTGACCGAGCCGGTGATCGATGTCTTCGGCCAGGTCTTCTCCTGGAAGGACATGATCCTGATTGCCGGCGGCCTGTTCCTGCTGTGGAAGGCCACCACGGAGATCCATCACAGCATGGACCCGGAGCCGCAGGACAGCAAAAGCGAGACCGCTGGCGTGTCCCTGGGTTTTGCCGCGGCGATCGGCCAGATCCTGATGCTGGACATGGTGTTCTCCATCGACAGCATCATCACCGCGGTCGGCATGACCGAACACTTGCCGATCATGATCATCGCGGTGGTGGTGTCGGTACTGGTGATGTTGCTGGCGGCCGAGCCTCTGGCCAAGTTCATCAATGACAACCCGACGGTGGTCATGCTGGCCCTGGGCTTCCTGATCATGATCGGCATGACGCTGATTGCCGAAGGTTTCGGTGCCCATGTGCCAAAAGGTTATGTGTACGCGGCCATGGCCTTCTCGGCGGCCATCGAAGGGTTGAATATGCTGGCCCGTCGTGCCCGGCAGAAGCGGGCGGTGGCGGAGGCTGAAGTCGAAGCCTGATTCGCGGCAACAACTGACGGCGGCCTGTGTTCAAGGACACAGGCCGCCGTTTTTTATTGGGTGGGAGAAACAGCGCCAGTCAGTGCGCAGTGGCGTGATGCCGGGCCGGGCTTGCGGTTTTCGCGGTGGGAGTCGGCAAGCGCGGATGATGGTGTCGGCGAGCGATCCGCAGGACGCCCCAGAGCATGGCAGCGGCGACGGCCAGCCAGCCGCCGATCAGCATCAGGATTGTCGTTGTCAGGCTCATACATGCCTCCTTTTTGCCCTGTCCGGGCACACTCTCTTTGCAATGGACAGTCTAGTCGTGGATGTGTTTCAAGCCATTGACCAATAGTCGAGTGTCCTCAAACTGTTTGCTCTATGGGGCGCAAATTACTGCGGCTGGACGCTATACCCCTGCATCGCGGCGCCCTATGATCAGCGTTTCGGCCGGGGCTCCTGGCTTGGCGTCTGCACAAGAGAGTCATGATGGAACGGATGTTTCTGCGATTTCGAACACTGTTGTTGGCGGGCGCCTGCGCCCTGACGCTGGCCGGTTGCGCCAGCAGCGTGCAGCCGGAGATTCAGCGCCTGCCCGAGCGGGTGGAACTCAACGGCGTAGCGTTTTTCCGCGGCGAAACCTTTCAGAGCGGCCCTGGCGCCCTGGCCAGCATGCTGTCCCAGCAAGGTATCGCAATTACTCCAGGTCTGCTGGACAAGCCGCTGCATCTGCCAGGCGCCGAGGCGAAGTTGCAGCAGAACATGCTGACCCTGGCGCGTGAGTACGGGATGGTGGTCTATCCGCTGGACGCCAATCTGGCGGCGCTGCTGACCCAGGTTGCCGCGGGATACCCGGTGATGGTGCGTTACACCGAAGGCTCGGCGTTCTGGGCCGAGCCTCGTTATGCCGTATTGGCCGGTTACAACCGGCACAAGCAGACGGTGTTGCTGCGAGCGGGAATGAATCGTCGCCTGTTGATAGACTTTGCCAAGTTCGAGTCGGCCTGGAGCAGCGCGGGGCGCTGGGCGGTGCTGATTCAGGGGCCGACCCAGGTGCCGGCCCAGGTCGATCGTCAGCGTTGGCTGAAGGCGGCCGATGAGTTGGCCCAGGCCGGGCAGGAGAACGCGGCGGCGCGGGCGACCAAGGCGTTGAGCGCCAACTGAGGTTGCAGAAACGCTGACGGCGCCCTTGGGCGCCGTCCTTTGAAAGGGCTGCGATCGACGGATCTGCAGCCTTTTTTGTGTCTGCCAGGTTCTATTCGGCAGTCTGGGCGACGCCGCTCTGACGACTTTTCAGGTTTTTACCGGCCTTGTAGCTCAAGGCGGCATTCGGTACCGAGCTGCTTTTACCGGTTTCCAGCCACTGGCGGATGCGGCTGGCATCGGCGAAGTGCGTGTATTTGCCAAAGGCGTCGAGAATCACCAGGGCGACCGGGCGGTTGCTCATGCTGGTCACCAGTACCAGGCAGTGGCCTGCTTCATCGGTAAAGCCGGTCTTGGTCAGCTTGATGTCCCAGTTGGCCTTGTTGACCAGGTGATCGGTGTTGCGAAAACCCAGGGTGTAGTTGGGTTTGCGGAACGCCACGGTCTTTTCCTTGGTGGTGCTCAGCTCGCTCAGCAGCGGGTATTTGCGCGCCGCCAGCAACAGTTTGCTCAGGTCCCGTGCGGTGGACACGTTATGGACCGACAGGCCTGTCGGCTCGACATAGTGCGTGCTGGTCATGCCCAGCGCCTTGGCCTTGGCGTTCATGGCGGCAATAAAGGCTGCGTACCCGCCCGGGTAGTGGTGGGCGAGGCTGGCGGCGGCGCGGTTTTCCGACGACATCAGGGCGATCAGCAGCATCTCCTTGCGCGGCAGCTCGCTCTTGAGCTTGACCCGGGAAAACACGCCTTTCATTTCCGGGGTGTTGCTGATGTCCACGGAAATGTACTCATCCAGTGGTTGCTTGGCGTCGAGTACGATCAGGCCGGTCATCAGCTTGGTCACCGACGCGATGGGCACGACCACGTCGGGATTGCTGGAATAGATGACCTTGTTGGTCTGCAGATCCAGCAGCAGGGCGCTGCCGGAGGCAATATGCAGTTGGGAAGGGTCGCGCGGCGCTTCGGTGGTTTCGCGAGCGACGACGCTCTGCGTGATAAAGGTGCCTGTAAATGCAAAAAATAGGCTCAGGATAGAAAGACGGATTTTCACGCGGGCGGACTCATAAAGTGGATATGCCGTTCTACAACGGGCTGCTTTCAGAAAAACGTTACATTTTATGAGTATGTGCCAGGAAAGAGCTACACGCCCGTAGGTAAAGGGCTTCAGGTAAATTAAATTTCATCCTGTATCAGTTTTGTATCAGTTCGATCCCCTTCTTTCTGGTGGGGTGATCGTCACTGCAAGCGGGGAGATTCGCTTCAGGGTTTCGGCGAGCAGAAACAAAGAACCCCGCCAGTGGCGGGGTTCTTTTATCCGGGCTATTTCCCAGGGTCAGTCGTGCAGCGTTTCTGCCGCATACAGCGTGTTTTCCAGCAGGCAGGCGCGAGTCATCGGGCCAACGCCACCGGGTACCGGGGTGATCCAGCCGGCGCGGGGCAGGGCGGTCTCGTAGACCACGTCGCCCACCAGCTTGCCGTCTTCCTGGCGGTTGATGCCGACGTCGATGACGATGGCGCCTTCCTTGATCCACTCACCCTTGACCAGGCCCGGCTTGCCGGCGGCCACGACCACCAGATCGGCACGCCCGACGTGGCCGGCCAGATCCTTGGTGAAGCGGTGGGTGACGGTAACGGTGCAACCGGCCAGCAGCAGCTCCATCGCCATCGGACGACCAACGATGTTGGAAGCACCGACCACTACTGCATCCATGCCGTACAGATCGGCACCGGTGCTTTCCAGCAGGGTCATGATGCCTTTCGGCGTGCATGGACGCAGCAGAGGGATGCGTTGGGCCAGGCGACCGACGTTATAAGGATGGAAACCATCCACGTCTTTATCCGGGCGGATGCGCTCCAGCAACTTGGAGGCATCGAGGTGTTCGGGCAGTGGCAGTTGCAGCAGGACGCCGTCGATGTTCGGGTCATCGTTGAGGCGGTCGATCAGGCCGGCCAGTGCTTCTTGAGTGGTGTCGGAAGGTAAGTCATAGGCTTGTGAAAGAAAGCCGACCTCTTCGCAGTCTTTACGCTTGTGCGAGACATAAACCTGAGAGGCCGGGTCGCTGCCGACCAGGATCACCGCGAGGCCTGGAGTACGCAGGCCTTGCTGGCGACGCTCGGCGACACGTTTGGCGATCTGCTGGCGCAGGCTAGCGGCGATCGCTTTGCCGTCGATTAGTTGTGCAGTCATGACGCGTGATTAACCATCGAGAGGGAGAGAAAAAGAGCACGCATTCTCGCATGCCAGGACGTGAGGGCAAAGGCGCTTGGTCTGCAAATTCCCCTAACTCCTTTAATTAAATGAATTTTTTTCAAAAAAGAGTTGACGACCTAGCGGCTCGTCTATAACATTCGTCGCACTTGTCGGGCACAGCCTAGCACTGGTTAAGAAGGTCGGGCGGAGTTGATGTTTAGCTCGTAACGACTGAAAGCACTTAGTTTGTAATCATTAAAGAATACAGATTAATAAGGCGCCCGTAGCTCAGCTGGATAGAGCATCCGCCTTCTAAGCGGATGGTCGCAGGTTCGAGTCCTGCCGGGTGCGCCATTAGGCAGCTTTGGCACAAGTAACGCAACAACGCAATATGGTGGGCGTAGCTCAGTTGGTAGAGCACAGGATTGTGACTCCTGTTGTCGTGGGTTCGATCCCCATCGTCCACCCCATATTCCGAAAGGCGCCAGATTAATAGTCTGGCGCCTTTGCTTTAAAAGCTTGATACGCGGACGTGGTGGAATTGGTAGACACACTGGATTTAGGTTCCAGCGCCGCAAGGTGTAAGAGTTCGAGTCTCTTCGTCCGCACCAATTAAGTAGCTATTTATATAGCAGATAACGGCGCAGCACCTGAAAAGGGCTGCGCCGTTTTCGTTTCAGAAGTCTGCATTTCCAGTGGGTCGCAGGTGCTGGGCCAGGGAAGCGACGAAACACTCGTCCTTTTGTCGCTGGAATGCTGGAGGTTTACCGGTCGGGTTGTGGTCTGGTCCGGCCATCAGGGATGTGATGCGCCATTCCTTCTATATATAGAAGCGTTGGTGCAGAGGCCCTGGTTTGATTCGCTGTATTTGCTCTCAGGGCGAGGCTCAACCCTTGGTCCCCGCCTTTAAATCGCCAGCTGTTTTTTTACCCGTTTTCAGTAGGGTGACTTCTTGAGTTTGACCCACTAGAATGCATGCCCTTGATTCTGGGGTCGGAAACGGCCGGCTAACGTCTGTGCAACGAGGAATATCCATGCAAGTTTCTGTTGAAAATACTTCTGCTCTTGAGCGCCGCATGAGCATCACCGTGCCGGCTGAGCGCATCGAGACACAGGTCAACAAGCGTCTGCAGCAGACTGCCCAAAAGGCCAAGATTCCAGGCTTCCGTCCTGGCAAAGTCCCAATGAGCGTGATCCGTCAGCGTTATGAAGCTGATGCGCGTCAAGAAGCTGTGGGTGACGTGATCCAGGCTTCCTTCTACGAAGCTGTTGTCGAGCAGAAGCTGAACCCGGCTGGCGCTCCTTCGGTTGAACCAAAGGTTCTGGAGAAGGGCAAGGATCTGGAATACGTTGCAACGTTCGAAGTGTTCCCTGAGTTCACCGTTGCCGGTTTCGAGTCCATCGCCGTTGAGCGCCTGAGCGCTGACGTGGCTGATGCCGATCTGGACAACATGCTGGAAATCCTGCGCAAGCAGAACATTCGCTTCGAAGTGGCCGAGCGTGCCGCCCAGAACGAAGATCAGCTGAACATCGATTTCGTCGGCAAGGTCGACGGTGAAGTGTTCGCTGGCGGTTCCGCCAAGGGTACTCAGCTGGTACTGGGTTCCGGCCGAATGATCCCGGGCTTCGAAGAAGGCCTGGTCGGCGCCAAGGCTGGTGAAGAACGCGTTCTGAACCTGACTTTCCCTGAGAACTACCAGAACCTGGACCTGGCTAACAAGGCTGCCGAGTTCACCGTGACCGTCAACACCGTTTCCGAGCCTAAGCTGCCAGAGCTGACCGAAGAGTTCTTCGCTCAATTCGGCATCAAGGAAGCCGGTCTGGAAGGTTTCCGCGCCGAAGTTCGCAAGAACATGGAGCGTGAACTGCGTCAGGCCATCAAGTCCAAGGTCAAGAATCAGGTAATGGACGGCCTGCTGGCTGCCAACCCGATCGAAGTGCCTAAGGCTCTGCTGGACAACGAAGTGAACCGTCTGCGCGTTCAGGCCGTTCAACAGTTCGGTGGCAACATCAAGCCTGATCAACTGCCGGCCGAGCTGTTCGAAGAACAAGCCAAGCGTCGCGTTGTGCTGGGTCTGATCGTGGCCGAAGTGGTCAAGCAATTCGACCTCAAGCCTGACGAAGCCCGCGTGCGTGAGCTGATCCAGGAAATGGCTTCTGCTTACCAAGAGCCGGAGCAGGTCGTGTCCTGGTACTACAAGAACGAGCAGCAACTGAACGAAGTCCGTTCGGTTGTGCTGGAAGAACAAGTTGTGGATACTGTTCTGCAGAAAGCTAGCGTGACCGACAAATCGGTCTCTTACGAAGAAGCGGTCAAGCCGGTAGAAGCACCACAAGCCGACTGATTTTTTACTCGTTCGAAAATACACACCATAAGCCAGCCTTCGTGCTGGCTTATGCGTATTCAAGACATGACTACTTGGGAGTGACTGCAGGACATGTCCCGCAATTCTTATTATCAGCAGAGCTCTGACATCCAGGCCGCAGGCGGCCTGGTCCCGATGGTTATCGAGCAGTCCGCCCGTGGCGAACGCGCCTATGACATCTACTCGCGCCTCCTCAAGGAGCGGGTGATCTTCCTGATTGGCCCGGTAGAAGACTACATGGCCAACCTGGTCGCGGCACAATTGCTCTTCCTTGAAGCGGAAAACCCGGACAAGGACATCCATCTTTACATCAACTCGCCAGGCGGTTCGGTGACTGCAGGCATGTCGATCTACGACACCATGCAATTCATCAAGCCGGACGTTTCCACCATCTGCATCGGCCAGGCCTGCAGCATGGGGGCCTTCCTGCTCGCCGGTGGCGCAGCGGGCAAACGTCATTGCCTGCCTAACTCGCGGATGATGATTCACCAGCCATTGGGCGGTTTCCAAGGCCAGGCGTCGGATATCGACATCCATGCCAAGGAAATCCTGCACATCCGTTCGCGTCTGAACTCGCTGCTGGCTCATCACACCGGTCAGAGCCTGGAGACCATCGAGCGCGACACCGAGCGCGACAACTTCATGAGCGCAGAGCGTGCGGCTGAATACGGCCTGATTGACTCTGTGATCACCAAGCGTCAAATGCCCGCCTAAGCAACTCAAATGTAGGTGGTTGGTTTAACCGGCCACCTGCGGACTTGAAAAAGCCCGCAATTGCCTTCATCTTGTGTTGCAAGCCTATCGGATTTGGATCGATCGAATGACTGACACCCGCAACGGCGAGGACAACGGCAAACTGCTTTATTGCTCCTTCTGTGGCAAGAGCCAGCATGAAGTACGCAAATTGATTGCCGGCCCCTCGGTCTTTATCTGCGACGAGTGCGTCGACCTGTGCAATGACATCATCCGTGAGGAGGTGCAGGAAGCACAGGCCGAAAGCAGCGCGCATAAATTGCCTTCGCCTAAAGAAATCAGCGGCATCCTTGATCAGTATGTGATTGGTCAGGAACGTGCGAAAAAGGTTCTGGCAGTAGCGGTATACAACCACTACAAGCGCCTCAACCAGCGTGACAAAAAGAATGACGAGGTCGAACTGGGCAAGAGCAACATCTTGCTGATCGGCCCTACAGGTTCGGGCAAGACTCTGCTGGCAGAGACCCTGGCGCGCCTGTTGAATGTACCGTTCACCATTGCCGACGCCACCACTCTGACCGAAGCCGGTTATGTGGGTGAGGACGTCGAGAATATCATTCAGAAATTGCTGCAGAAGTGCGATTACGATGTAGAGAAAGCTCAAATGGGCATCGTCTATATCGATGAAATCGACAAGATTTCCCGCAAGTCTGATAACCCTTCGATTACCCGTGACGTTTCGGGCGAAGGCGTGCAGCAGGCCCTGTTGAAACTGATCGAAGGTACTGTGGCTTCCGTTCCGCCTCAAGGTGGTCGCAAGCATCCACAGCAAGAGTTCCTGCAGGTCGATACACGCAACATCCTGTTCATCTGCGGTGGTGCGTTCTCGGGCCTGGAAAAGGTTATTCAGAACCGTTCGACTCGCGGCGGCATCGGCTTCAATGCTGAAGTACGCAGCAAGGAAGAGGGTAAGAAGGTCGGCGAATCCCTGCGTGAAGTCGAACCGGACGATCTGGTCAAGTTCGGCCTGATTCCGGAGTTCGTGGGCCGTCTGCCAGTTCTGGCGACCCTGGACGAGCTGGATGAGGCTGCGTTGATCCAGATCCTCACCGAGCCGAAAAATGCCTTGACCAAGCAGTATGCCAAGTTGTTCGAGATGGAAGGCGTCGATCTGGAATTCCGTACCGATGCCCTCAAGTCGGTCGCCAAGCGTGCGCTTGAGCGCAAGACCGGTGCTCGCGGATTGCGTTCGATTCTCGAAGGCGTGTTGCTCGACACTATGTACGAGATCCCCTCGCAGTCCGAGGTGAGTAAAGTAGTGATCGATGAAAGCGTTATAGAAGGTAAGTCCAAGCCACTGTATATCTATGAAAACAGTGAGCCGACTGCCAAGGCAGCCCCGGACGCTTAAGCGCCGGACTGCTGGTTTGACAGAAGGGGCCTTCGGGCCCCTTTGTTTTTACTGCCTTTAAAGTACTGTCTTTGAGCTTGTTTTTTTTCGAGGCAGCCCCCATCTTGGTTTCAAGCTTACTTCCATCTGTTTACGGCCTTATGGCCGCCGTAGAGGCGAAATCATGAAGACAACCATCGAATTGCCTCTCCTGCCATTGCGTGATGTCGTGGTTTATCCGCACATGGTTATCCCGCTGTTCGTGGGGCGCGAGAAGTCTATCGAAGCCCTCGAGGCCGCGATGACGGGCGACAAGCAGATTCTTCTGTTGGCTCAGAAAAATCCTGCTGATGATGATCCCGGTGAAGATGCACTCTATCGCGTAGGTACCATCGCCACAGTTCTGCAATTGCTCAAGTTGCCCGACGGCACCGTCAAAGTACTGGTCGAGGGCGAGCAGCGGGGCGCTGTGGAGCGTTTCAGCGAAGTGGATGGCCACTGCCGTGCCGAAGTCTCCCTGATTGACGAGGTAGACGCTCCTGAGCGCGAGTCGGAAGTCTTTGTCCGTAGCCTGCTGTCCCAGTTCGAGCAGTACGTGCAGTTGGGCAAGAAAGTCCCTGCCGAAGTGCTGTCGTCCCTCAACAGCATCGATGAGCCGAGCCGCCTGGTAGACACCATGGCCGCCCACATGGCGCTGAAAATCGAGCAGAAGCAGGAAATTCTCGAAATCATCGACCTGTCGGCGCGTGTCGAGCACGTGCTGGCGTTGCTGGATGCGGAAATCGATCTGTTGCAGGTCGAGAAGCGCATTCGCGGTCGCGTGAAGAAACAAATGGAGCGCAGCCAGCGCGAGTACTACCTGAATGAGCAGATGAAGGCCATTCAGAAAGAGCTGGGCGATGGTGACGAAGGTCACAACGAAGTCGAAGAACTGAAAAAGCGCATCGACGCCGCCGGCTTGCCAAAGGACGCCCTGGCCAAGGCCCAGGCCGAGCTGAACAAGCTCAAGCAAATGTCGCCGATGTCGGCTGAAGCCACAGTGGTGCGTTCCTACATCGACTGGCTGGTTCAGGTGCCGTGGAAGGCTCAAAGCAAGGTTCGTCTGGATCTGGCGCGTGCCGAGGATATCCTCGACGCCGACCACTATGGCCTGGAAGAAGTCAAAGAGCGGATTCTCGAATACCTCGCCGTGCAAAAGCGCGTGAAGAAGATTCGTGGTCCGGTGCTGTGCCTGGTCGGGCCTCCCGGGGTCGGTAAAACCTCCCTGGCGGAGTCGATTGCCCACGCCACCAACCGTAAATTCGTGCGCATGGCCCTTGGCGGCGTACGCGATGAAGCGGAAATTCGTGGCCATCGTCGTACCTACATCGGTTCGATGCCAGGAAGATTGATTCAAAAGATGACGAAAGTGGGTGTTCGCAACCCGCTGTTCCTGCTCGATGAAATCGACAAGATGGGCAGCGACATGCGTGGCGATCCGGCTTCGGCATTGCTCGAAGTGCTCGATCCCGAGCAGAACCACAACTTCAACGACCACTATCTGGAAGTCGATTACGACCTCTCCGATGTGATGTTCCTCTGCACCTCCAACTCGATGAACATTCCGCCAGCGTTGCTGGACCGGATGGAGGTGATTCGCCTGCCGGGTTACACCGAGGACGAGAAGATCAACATCGCGGTCAAATACCTGTCGCCGAAGCAGATTCAGGCCAACGGTCTGAAGAAAGGCGAGCTGGAATTCGACGAAGAAGCCATTCGCGACATCATCCGTTACTACACCCGCGAAGCCGGTGTGCGTGGGCTGGAGCGCCAGATCGCCAAGGTCTGCCGCAAGGCGGTCAAGGAACATGCGCTGGAAAAACGCTTCTCGGTGAAGGTCACTTCCGACCTGCTGGAGCATTTCCTCGGCGTGCGCAAATTCCGCTACGGCCTGGCCGAGCAGCAGGATCAGATCGGTCAGGTAACGGGCCTGGCCTGGACCCAGGTCGGTGGTGAGCTGCTGACCATCGAAGCCGCCGTGGTGCCGGGAAAAGGTCAGTTGATCAAGACTGGTTCGCTGGGCGACGTGATGGTCGAATCGATCACTGCGGCGCTGACGGTGGTGCGTAGCCGTGCGAAGAGCCTGGGGATCCCCCTGGACTTCCACGAGAAGCGCGACACCCATATCCATATGCCGGAAGGGGCGACCCCGAAAGACGGCCCTAGTGCTGGCGTAGGCATGTGCACGGCCCTGGTTTCGGCTCTGACCGGCATTCCGGTGCGGGCTGATGTGGCCATGACCGGGGAAATTACCCTGCGTGGTCAGGTGTTGGCGATCGGTGGTTTGAAAGAGAAACTTCTTGCAGCACATCGCGGCGGAATCAAGACAGTCATCATTCCAGAAGAGAATGTGCGTGATTTGAAGGAAATTCCTGACAATATCAAGCAGGATCTGCAAATTAAGCCAGTTAAATGGATTGACGAAGTCCTCCAAATTGCGCTGCAATACGCGCCGGAGCCCTTGCCGGATGTGGCTCCCGAGATAGTTGCAAAGGATGAAAAACGCGAGTCTGACTCTAAGGAAAGAATTAGCACGCATTAGCACGCATTAGTACGCATTAGCCTGGGGGGCTTCCTTGACAGCTTTTTAGAGCCCTTGTTATAAAGCGGCTCTTAAGTGTCTGTAGGCCATTCAGCACTGGTTTTTGCTTTCACCAAAAAACTTAGAATCATACTCAAATAGATATATAAGGGGACTTAGAGTGAACAAGTCGGAACTGATTGATGCTATCGCTGCATCTGCTGATATCCCGAAAGCTGCTGCTGGCCGTGCGCTGGATGCAGTAATCGAATCCGTCACTGGCGCTCTTAAGGCTGGCGACTCCGTTGTACTGGTTGGTTTCGGTACTTTCTCTGTTACCGATCGTCCTGCTCGCATTGGTCGTAACCCACAGACCGGTAAGACGCTGGAAATCGCTGCAGCCAAAAAACCAGGTTTCAAAGCTGGTAAAGCACTGAAAGAAGCCGTTAACTAAGCTTCCTTCAAGCCTTTGCCTACCCGGGTCGGGGTCTTTCCCGACCTGGCAGCGGAGCGGTAGGGCAGCCGGTTAGAAATCCGGTTTGTCACATCGGGGATCGAAGGTTCGATCCCCTGTCCGCTCCGCCAGTTACGAGAAAGGCGCATCCTCGGATGCGCCTTTCTTCTATCCGGACTCTACCCACGCTCCACGGTTGCTTAATTTGAAGTACAACCGTTTCTGGGGGACGCATGCTGCAGAATATCAGGGACAATTCACAAGGCTGGATTGCCAAGACCATTATCGGGGTCATCGTCGCACTGATGGCGCTGACCGGTTTCGATGCCATTTTTCAAGCCACTTCCACCAGTCAGGACGCGGCCAAGGTCAATGGCGAAGAAATCACCCAGAATGAGCTGAGCCAGGCGGTTGATATGCAACGCCGTCAGCTCATGCAACAACTGGGCAAGGATTTCGATGCTTCCTTGCTCGACGAGAAGATGCTGCGCGAAGCGGCTCTCAAAGGTCTGATCGACCGCAAACTGCTGCTGCAAGGCGCGGAAAACTCCAAGTTCGCCTTCTCTGAAGCCGCTCTGGATCAGGTGATCCTGCAAACGCCGGAATTCTTGGTGGACGGCAAGTTCAGCCCTGAGCGTTTCGACCAGGTAATCCGTCAGCTGGGCTATAGCCGGATGCAGTTCCGTCAGATGCTGGCTCAGGAAATGCTGATCGGCCAGGTACGCGCCGGTCTGGCTGGCAGCGGTTTCGTGACCGATGCCCAGGTGCTGGCATTCGCTCGTCTGGAAAAACAGACCCGCGACTACGCTTCCCTGACCATCAAGGCCGACCCGGCGGCAGTCAAGCTGACCGACGATGAGGTCAAGGCTTACTACGACGAACACGCCAAGGAATTCATGTCGCCGGACCAGGTGGTCATCGACTACCTGGAATTGAAGAAGGCTTCCTTCTTCGATCAGGTCAGCGTCAAGGACGAAGAGCTGCAGGCGCTGTATCAGAAAGAAACCGCCAACCTGTCCGAGCAGCGTCGTGCCGCGCACATCCTGATCGAAGTGAACGACAAGGTGAACGAAGCACAGGCCAAGGCCAAGATCGAAGAGATCCAGGCGCGCCTGGCCAAGGGCGAAAGCTTCGAGGCACTGGCCAAGGAGTTCTCCCAGGACCCGGGTTCGGCGAACAACGGTGGTGACCTCGGTTATGCCGGTCCTGGCGTCTATGACCCGGCCTTCGAGGAAGCGCTGTACGCCTTGAACAAGGATCAGGTTTCGGCGCCGGTACGCACCGGTTTCGGTTTCCACCTGATCAAGCTGCTGGGCGTCGAGGCACCTGAGGTGCCGAGCTTCGCCAGCCTGAAAGACAAGCTGACCCGCGAGCTGAAAACCCAGCAGGTCGAGCAGCGTTTTGTCGAGGCGACCAAGCAGCTGGAAGACTCGTCGTTCGAAGCTTCGGATCTGGCCCAGCCGGCTCAAGAACTGAAACTGACCGTGCACACTTCCGCTCCATTCGGGCGTGAAGGCGGCGAGGGCATCGCTGCCAACCGCGCCGTGATTCAGGCTGCTTTCAGCCCTGAAGTGTTGGATGAAGGTGCCAACAGCACCGCCATCGAGCTGGATCCGGAAACCGTAGTGGTCCTGCGCGCCAAAGAGCACCGCAAGCCAGAGCAGCTGCCGCTGGAAAGCGTCGCCAGCAGCATCCGCACGCAATTGGCCAAGGAGCACGCCAGTGCTGCCGCCAAGACCAAGGCCGATGCCTTGATCGCCAGCCTGCGTGAAGGCAAGACTGCGCTGAATGCACCTGTCGACGGTCAGAGCTGGAAGGTTGCGCAAGCCGTGACCCGAGGCCAGGAAGGCGTCGAGCCGATCGTGCTGCAGGCCCTGTTCCGCATGACCAAGCCAGCGGCCAAGGACAAGCCGACCTTCAGCAGTGTGACCCTGCCGAACGGTAGCCTGGTGGTCCTGCAACTGAGGGGCGTGAATGAAGCCGCTGCACCGACTGATGAAGAGAAGGTTCAGTACCGTCGTTTCCTCGCTTCGCGTGTGGGTCAGCAAGACTTCGCGGCATACCGCAAGCAGTTGGAAAACCAGGCTGACATCAAGCGCTTCTGATGCCCGACTGAAGTAACAAACAGAGACCCCGGCCAACGTGCCGGGGTTTTTGTTTTTAGCGTGCGGCGGGAAAGCCGTGATGCCGGGCATTCACGGCGACCAACAGACAAACCAGCAGCAGGCCGATGATCACCCAGGGAAACGACAGAACGCCCGGGCCTTCCAGCAGTACGCCACCCACCAGCCCGCCACCGGCGATGGCCAGGTTCCATGCAGTCACCAGCATCGACTGTGCGGCGTCGGCGGAGGAACCGGAGGTCTTCGCCAGGGCTGTCTGCAGCAGGGTGCCGAGGCCGCCGTACGACAGACCCCAGAGGACCATCGAGACGTAGACCGCGGCAGGCGCGTCAGGGCGGAACGCCAGCAGCAGTGCGCAGAGACCGAACAAGGTGCAACTGATGAGTACCAGCCGCCGCAACCAGCGATCGATCAGCAGACCGACGATCCAGATGCTCAGCACCGCGGTCAACCCGAATACCAGCAACACTCGGTCGATCTGCCCGGTGATACCGGCCGGCTCCAGGAGCGGCGCGATATAGGTGTAGAGGATGTTGTGGCCCAGGACATAAGCGAAGGTCACGAACAGCACCGGCTTGACCCCGGGCAAGGCGAATACGCTCTTCAGCGACAGGCGCTTGTCGCTGCGCAGGCCGGGAAAGTCCGGGACCTGCCAGCGCACCCAGCCGAGCAGAACCAGAGTCAGCACAGTCATCAAGGCAAAGCTGGCCCGCCAGCCGACCAATGCACCGAGCAGTGTGCCCGCTGGAACTCCCAGGGACAGAGCCAGCGGCGCGCCAAGCATGGCGACGGCGATGGCCCGGCCCTGCAAGTGCGGTGCGACCATGCGGCTGGCATATCCGGCCAGCAGGGCCCAGAGCAGCCCGGCGAATATCCCGGCAAAAAAGCGCGCGACCAGGATCAGGCTGTAGTTGCTGGAGAGGGCCGTGACGCTGTTGACCACGGCAAAACCGCCTATGGCGATCATCAGCAAGGGGCGGCGGCGCCAGCCTTGGGTGAGGATCACCAAGGGAATCGCCGCCAGTAGCGAACCAATGGCATACAGCGTGACCAACTGGCCGACCAGCGCCGGGGACACCGCCAGGTCCTGGCTCATTTGTGGCAGCAGGCCGGCTGGCATGGCTTCGGTAAGGATGGTGATGAAACCGGCGGTCGCCAGCGCCAGCAGGCCGCCCAGTGGAAGTCGGTCGCGACGCCTGGACTCGATGTCCAGCAGGTCGACGGTGGCAAGAGGTTCGGTCATGGTCTCAGGCTCGCTACAGGTTTCAGGAAGTAGGGAGGCTGAGGGTAGGGCGCTGTGATAAAGAGAAAAATAGGCTAAGGTTCCGAACTTATCGGACATCCATGTCCGCAATAGCGAGGTCGGCAATGGACTGGTTGAGCAATATCTCGGTCTTTCTGCATGTGGCGAAAACCCGCAGTTTTACCGAGGCGGGGCGGTTGTTGGGGGTATCGTCGTCGGCTGTCGGCAAGAGCATCGCACGGCTCGAGGAGCGCCTGGAGACCCAGCTGTTCCATCGCAGTACCCGCAGTATCACCCTGACCGCCGAGGGCGCGAGTTTTCTCGAGCGCTGCCGCCGGATTGTCGCCGAGGTCGAGGCGGCCGAATTCGATCTGTGCAAGTCTTCCAATGTTCCGCGGGGCAAGCTGCGGGTCAGCCTGCCGCAGGTTCATGCTCTGGTGATGCCGGTGTTGGTGGAGTTCATGCAGCGTTATCCGGAGATCGAGCTGGATATCGAGCTGACGGACCGCATAGTGGATGTCGTGGAAGAGGGTTTCGATGCCGTGATACGCACCGGCAGCCCCGGCGATTCACGGCTGGTAGCCCGATCGTTGGGGCAGTTCCGCCTGGTGCTGGTGGCCACGCCTGAGTACTTTCGCGAGCATGGCGTTCCGCAGACGCCCGCCGACCTGGCCAACCACGGATGCTTGCGGCATACCTTCCACAACACGGGCAAACTCGAACACTGGCCATTGCGACGAGCGGTCGACGCCCCGGAACCGCTGCTGCCGACACGTTTTGTCAGTACCTCTATCGAAGCCGTGGACCATGCGGTACGACGTGGCCTGGGGATCGCCTGCCTGCCCGATTTCATGGTGCACGAGGCGCTCGTGCGAGGAGAGTTGCAGCCAGTGCTCGACGAGCATCTCGAATACAACGGCACCTTCTGGCTGCTCTGGCCGGCGAGCCGGCACACCGCCGCCAAGCTGCGGGTATTCATCGATCATCTGTGCGCGCGACTTTTTCCGGCAAACCGTGGTCAGTAACCTTGTATTCACCTTAAGACACTAATCCGCGAGCCCTGTAGCCTCGAACTGTTGCACAATACGCCCCGGACCGTTTTCCTCAGGATTTTCGATGTATAGATCATTTCACCTGCGTGCCGCCGGGTTGACGCTGCTGCTGGCGGCCGTCGCTGGTTGTTCGTCGCAAAAGACCGCCATTTACGAGCATGAAAACTTCGATGACTCCGGCACCTTTTCGCGCAATTACCCGGTGAGTGACACGGCGTCCTGCGAGGCCGCTCGTCGTGCCTTGCTCAGCCAGGGCTACATCATCACCAGCAGCGATCCGAAACTGGTCAGTGGCCATAAGAGCTTCCAGCAGACGGGCGAAACCCACATGGAGATCAGTTTCAGCGTGGTATGCGCCCAGGACGGCAGCACCGATCACCGCTCCACGGTGTTCGCCAACGCCCTGCAGGACCGTTATGCGCTGAAGAAGGTCAACAACTCGGCGAGCCTGGGGGTGGGCGTGCTGGGTTCGGTGTCGATGCCGATCGGCTCGACCGACGACTCGATGGTCAAGGTCGCCAGCGAGACGGTTTCCTCGGCGAAGTTCTACGAGCGTTATTTCGCTCTGGTGGAGCTGTTCCTGCCACAGGAAGCGAAAAAGGCCGCGCACATCATCGAGAAACCGAAGACCGACCTGGGGGTGCCTGAACCCCAACCCGCCGAACCTGCCGCGGCCCCAGCTCCGGCGCCAGTGACGCCGCAACCGGCGCCTGTCGTACCGCCTGCTGTACCGGCTATCGAGCCTGCTCCGGCCACGCCGCCGGTTGTGCCGGCCGAATCGAGCCTCTCGCAGCCGCTAGCGCCACCTGCGGAAGCGGCGCCCATCGCGCCGGGCGCACCTGCCGCGCCGACGCCGTCCAGCGAGATCGTTACCCCACCTCCCGCCAGCACCTTGCCGGCCCCGACAGAGCCGATTCCGGCGCTGCCACAGTAAGCATCTGCGGATTGCTGCGAGATCGACCCAGGTGTCGATCCCGCGGTTGCCGAGCCTCTCTGAAGATTTCTTTGCCAGCCTGCGGGTAAATCCGTTGCCAGCTGCTACGTTCCATTTGAGGGACGAAGATTGCTCGCGGTATTTTTTCTGTCATGCCGGCACTTTATGCTGGTGCCCAAGGTCAGTTAAGAAGACTGCTCAGCAAGCAGGTTACCTACACCCCATACACAAGGAGTCCGCCATGGACGATTACCAAGAAGAACTGCTGGAATTCCAGGCTTTCGAACTGGACCCGCTGGAACCCGCAGAAGACGCCACCGAGCTGTAACGCCGGTGGCGTTTTTTTTCAGGCGGACTGCCGGTGGCTGCGACGAAACTCACCCGGTGTCTGGCCGCTCCAGCGCTTGAAGGCGCGTTGAAAGGCCTCGGCTGAGGCAAACCCCAACAGATAGGCAATTTCCCCGAAGACCAGTTCGGTATCGCGAATGTAGGTCATGGCCAGATCGCGACGGGTGTCGTTGAGAATGGCGCGAAACTGCGTCCCTTCCTCGGCGAGTTTGCGGCGCAGGGTCCAGGTTGGCAGCTTCAGGCGTGCCGCCACTTCTTCCAGGTCGGGCTCCCGGCCACCATTGAGCAAAGGCCCCAGCAACTGAGTGATGCGTTCACGCAGGCTGCGGGTGCGGGTCAGTTGTTCCAGTTCCCGTTCACAGAGTTGCAGCAGATGGCGCCAGGTACTGGGGCAGTGCTCGACATTGCGCTGGGCCAGGGTGGCCAGGCTCAGGCGCAGCTGATTGTGCTCGGCGCCAAACTGGATCGGGCAATCCCCCAGGCTGTTGTAGCGGTCGCGGTAATCGGTCTGGGCAAACTCGATCTCGATGCGTTCGGCCTTGACCGGCGAGCCGAGGCTGCCCAGTTGCTGCAGCCAGCCGGCCAGGATCGAGTCCACCACAAAGCGGTTGTAGGCGTTATAGGGGCTGATGGAGTAGAAACGCAGCCAGGCGCCGTCGGCGTCTTCATGGAAGCTCGACTGGCCACGATAGTTCGAGCCATACAAAGCTTCGAAACGGGTCAGGCAGCGCGCGGCCTCGCGTACGGTCGGCGCCTGGGCAGCGGTGACGCCCGCCAGCCCGGCCTGGCTCAGGCGGCTGAGCTGGCCCATGCACAACCCGAGTGCCGGATCGCCGGTCAGTTGAATCGCCGCGTGGCCCAGGCGCATATAACGGGGAATCGACAACCGCGCTCCGGCCTCGGCCAGGCGCGCGGCATCCAGTCCGTATTGCTCCAGCAGCGGCTGCGGGTCAAGGCCATGGCTGCGCACGGCGTCGGCCAGGCTATGGACGAAGCCCACCGACAGGTCTCCGAGGCGCATCGGCTGGGGCTTCATGGGTTACAACCAGATATTCAGCAAACGCGCGCCACGGGCATCGCCATCGGCGAAGTGCTCGCCGTTGCTGTTGATGAAGCTTTGCCCGGCGCTGCCCTGATCCCAGAACTGGCCGCGCAGAAACACGCTGACGCCGGCGCTGGCCAGGCTGCTGGGGGCGCGGCTGGTGAGGGTCAGGCGACGCCAGGCTTCGCCTTCGCTGACTTCCTCGGGCTTGAGGCTGACCTCGCTCGGGGTCGAGAGATTCTTGTAGCCGCGCCATGGCCTGTCCCAGGCGCCACGGCCCATGACGAAGGCCGGGACCGCCACCAGTTGCGCGCCCTGGGCGTTGAGCTTGCGATAGTTGTCCGGGTACCAGCTGTCGCTGCCGATCAGCACGCCCAGGCGGCCGGCCGGGGTGTCGACGACCTGGACAGCCTGGTCGGCGCTGGCCTGGATAAAACCGCGCTCGTCGAAGGTCGGGTACAGCTGGCGTTGCGGCTGGCCGATTGGCAGGCCGTCGCTGCCGAAGACCAGGGTGGTGTTGTACAGCGCGCCGCTGCCGATGCGCAGGTTGTTGTCTTCGATCACCGGTTCCGGCAGGACAATGGAGCCCGCGACCAGGGTAATGCCAAATTCCTTGGCCAGGCCGCCGAACAGCCGCTGGTACTGCTCGGCCATGCTCTGGGCCTTCATCCGCAGGTGGGCGTCGTTCAGGCGGTTGTCGCCCTTGGCGGTGATCAGGGCGCGTAGGAAGGGCAGGGGGTTGCTCACCGCCAGCCAGTTCATCGCCTCTTTCAGGCTGGCGGCCTGGTACAGCTCGTTTTTCTCGCCACTGACCATCAGCCAGGTGCCGATGTGCTCCGGCAGCACCACCACGGTCTTTTCATTCAGCAGCCCCTGGTCCCGGGCCTGTTGCAGGTAGGCCGCGAGCTTGCGGTGCAGGCGCTCGGGGCTCTGGTAGTCGGTGGGGAACAGCTCGGGCTGGATGCCCAGCAGGTTGCCGTGGTCGGCGGGGGTGCCCTGGTCCACCGCGAGCTGGATGCGCAGGTCGGACAGGTAATGACCGATCGGCCGCTCGCGGGTCCACAGGGCGTAGCTGGTGATGGCGGCAATCAGGGCCAGGGTGAAGGTGAAGTAAAGAAGTTTGCGCATGGGAAGACAGTCGGCAGCCGTGTGCGGGATTCGCTGACTAGGGTAGGGCCCATGTCCGCGATTGCCAAGGGCGGGCTGCGCATTTGGATCAATAAGTTGTCAGTTACGGTCATTGAGCACCTTGGGGGCTGCTCTTAGTCTGTCGAACATGACCGACGGAGGCCGCAGAGCTTCCGCATTTTTTCCGTGATCGTTCGATGTGGAGTTACCGATGGCCGCCGCTCACTACCCGCATTTGCTGGCCCCGCTGGACCTGGGCTTTACCATCCTGCGCAACCGTACCCTGATGGGCTCGATGCACACCGGCCTGGAAGAAAAGCCCGGCGGTTTCGAACGCATGGCGGCCTACTTCGCCGAGCGTGCCCGCGGCGGCGTCGGCCTGATGGTGACCGGCGGTATCGGCCCCAACGACGAAGGCGGCGTGTACTCCGGTGCGGCCAAGCTGACCACCGAAGAAGAGGCGCTCAAGCACCGTATCGTCACCCGCGCCGTGCATGAAGCGGGCGGCAAGATCTGCATGCAGATCCTCCACGCCGGGCGTTATGCCTACAGCCCGAAACAGGTGGCGCCGAGCGCGATCCAGGCGCCGATCAACCCGTTCAAGCCCAAGGAGCTGGACGAAGAGGGCATCGAGAAACAGATCCGCGACTTCGTCACCTGTTCCTCCCTGGCCCAGCAGGCCGAGTACGATGGTGTCGAGATCATGGGGTCCGAAGGCTACTTCATTAACCAGTTCCTCGCCGCGCACACCAACCACCGTACCGACCGCTGGGGCGGCAGCTACGAAAACCGCATGCGCCTGCCGGTGGAAATCGTCCGCCGCGTGCGCGAAGCGGTAGGCCCGAACTTCATCATCATCTTCCGCCTGTCGATGCTCGACCTGGTGGAAGGCGGCAGCACCTGGGAAGAAATCGTGCAACTGGCCAAGGCCATCGAGCAGGCCGGCGCGACCATCATCAACACTGGTATCGGCTGGCACGAAGCGCGGATCCCGACCATCGCCACCAAGGTGCCGCGTGCCGCCTTCAGCAAGGTCACGGCCAAGCTGCGCGGTTCGGTGTCCATCCCGCTGATCACCACCAACCGTATCAACACTCCGGAAGTGGCCGAGCAGATCCTCGCCGAAGGCGACGCCGACATGGTCTCCATGGCGCGGCCGTTCCTTGCCGACCCGGAGTTCGTCAACAAGGCGGCCGCGGGGCGGGGCGATGAAATCAACACCTGCATCGGCTGCAACCAGGCCTGCCTGGACCACACTTTCGGCGGCAAGCTCACCAGCTGCCTGGTCAACCCGCGGGCCTGCTACGAGACCGAGCTCAACTACCTGCCGGTGCAGCAGATCAAGAAGATCGCCGTGGTCGGTGCCGGCCCTGCCGGGCTGTCCGCCGCGACCGTGGCGGCCGAGCGCGGTCATCAGGTGACGCTGTTCGATTCGGCCAGCGAAATCGGCGGCCAGTTCAATGTCGCCAAACGCGTACCGGGCAAGGAAGAGTTCTTCGAGACCCTGCGCTACTTCAAGCACAAGCTGCAGACCACCAATGTCGAGCTGTGCCTGAACCGTCGGGTCGATGTCGAGCAACTGGTGGCCGGCGGTTATGACGAAATCATCCTGGCCACCGGTATCGCCCCGCGCACGCCAGCGATCCCGGGCGTCGACAACTCCAAGGTCCTGAGCTACCTGGACGTGCTGCTGCAGCGCAAGCCGGTGGGCCAGAAAGTGGCGGTGATCGGGGCCGGTGGCATCGGCTTCGACGTCTCCGAATTCCTCGTGCATCAGGGCGTGGCCACCAGCCAGGACCGTGAGGCGTTCTGGAAGGAGTGGGGCATCGACACACACCTGGAGGCCCGTGGTGGCGTCGCGGGCATCAAGCCCGAGCGTCATGCTCCGGCGCGGCAGGTGTTCCTGCTGCAGCGCAAGACTTCCAAGGTCGGCGACGGCCTGGGCAAGACCACCGGTTGGATCCACCGCACCGGCCTGAAGAACAAGCAGGTGCAGATGCTCAACAGCGTCGAATACCTGAAGATCGACGATGCCGGCCTGCATATCCGCATTGGCGAGAGCGGCGAGCCGCAGGTGTTGCCGGTGGACAACATCGTGATCTGCGCTGGCCAGGACCCGCTGCGCGAACTGCACGAAGGCCTGGTGGCCGCTGGGCAGAACGTGCACCTGATCGGTGGCGCCGACGTGGCCGCCGAGCTGGACGCCAAGCGTGCGATCAACCAGGGCTCGCGCCTGGCCGCGGAACTCTGATCCAGCGGTAATCATGGCCACCGCGGACTCTGCGAAGAGTCCCGGTGGCTTTTTTATGTCTGCTCCGACGCCATCGCGGGCAAGCCTCGCTCCTACAGAGCGAGCGGGCGGCGATCCGACTTGCCCGCGGTAGCGCCCCTGAGGCTGGTAAACTTGCCGCCTTCGTCATTCAGAACCCGCCCGCGATGCATTGCCTTCCCGCTGCCGTTCCAACCCGCCCATGAGCCTCGGACCTTTCCACTGGCTGCCGAGCGCGCCCCTGCAACCCCTGGTCCTCGATTGGCTGTCCCGCGCCGGGGTGGAAGTGGCGGTCCTGCGCCTGGACCGGATCGACCCGCTGATCTCCGGCAACAAGTGGTTCAAGCTCGCCCCGCATCTGGCGGCGGCTGGCGAAGCCGGCGCCCGGGGCATCATCAGCCTGGGCGGTGCTCATTCCAATCACCTGCACGCGTTGGCGGCCGCCGGCAAACGTTTCGGTTTCGCCACCGTGGGACTGCTGCGCGGCCATCCGCAGGACACACCCACCGTGCTCGACCTGCAAGGCTTCGGCATGCAGCTGCACTGGCTGGGTTACGCCGGCTACCGGGCGCGGCATGAGCCAGGGTTCTGGCAGCCCTGGCAGGCCCAGTACCCTGAATTGTTCCCGGTAGCGGAGGGCGGTGGCGGCCTGCTCGGGGCGACCGGCTGCATGCCGTTGGTGAAGCAGGTGCGCAGTCAACTGAATGCCTTGGGCTGGGACGACTATCACGGCTGGTGGCTGGCTGCCGGTACCGGGACCACCCTGGCCGGGCTGGTGTTGGGAGAGGACGGCGCCCGGCCGGTGTATGGCGCCTTGGCGGTGCCGGACGATCACGGTGTCGCGCAACAGGTGGCGGCGATTATGCAGGAGGCGGGCTTGCAGGCTGCGGGTTATGAGCTGCTCGACAGCAGTCGCGGCGGTTTCGCCAAGGTCGATCCGCTGCTGCTGGCGTTTATCGAGGAGAGCGAACGACACAGCGGCATCCCCCTGGAGCCGCTGTACACCGGCAAGGCTTTGCTGGCCCTCAAGCAACAGGTGGAGGCCGGGCGGTTTGCCGCGGGCAGCCGCCTGGTCTTCGTCCATACCGGCGGCTTGCAGGGCCGCCGGGGTTTCGCCGCTTAGCCGCGCTTGGGCAGCATGCGTTGCAGGGTGTTGTCGCGCATAAAGTAGTGGTGATAAAGCCCGGCCACCGCATGCAGCCCGATCAGCCAGTAGCCGACGGTGCCCAGCAGCACGTGCCAGCCTTCGACCTGCTTGGCGAACGCTTTGTCTTCAGCCACCAGCAGCGGCAGGTCGATGCCGTAGAACATCACTTGATGGCCTTCGGCGCTGGTAATCAGCCAGCCGAGGATCGGCATGGCGATCATGAACAGGTACAGGGCCCAGTGCATCAGCTTGGACAGCAGCATCTGCCAGCTCGGCGGTGTGGGCAGGATCTTCGGCGCCACCCCCAGGCTGCGGGCGAACAGGCGTAGCCAGACCAGCACGAACACCGTCAGGCCAAGCATGAAGTGAGCTTCCTTGATCAGCGTCCGGCCGCCGCTGCCCTTGGGAAAAATGCCGCGTAATTCGATGCAGGCGTAGACCGCGATCAACAACACCAGCATCAACCAATGCAATGCAATCGACACCGTGCTGTAACGGCTGTCGGAGTTCTTCCAGGGCATAGAGCCTTCCTCGTTCTTCAGGTCAGTAGCCTCCGTTCTTAACGACGGAGTGCTGTAACTGTAATCCTGTTTCCGAGGCTCTGCCCGGGGCAAATGCGCGGTTTGAGCGGGTATCGATAAAAAAACGGCAGCGCCATGCCGGGCTGCCGTTCGGGGGAGGCCAATGGCCGGTCAGCAGCCTTGCGGCATCTCGCCGTTGGCCAGGCGCTGGTTGATGTCGGCGATCACCTGCGGCAGGTCGCTGATGGTGTCGATCATGTAGTGCGGGCGCGAGCCCTCGAACAGCCCGTGGATACGCTGGCGCTCGCTGGCCAGGGTGTCGCTGCCCAGGGCGCGATAGGCTTCGTAGGTCAGGCCCAGGGCGTTGCCGGAGCAGATCAGGGCCACGGTCCACATGCCGGCGCGACGGCCTTCGAGAATGCCCGGCACGGTGTCGTCGATCTTCACGCAGGCGGCGACATCGTCGATCCCCAGGGCGATCACATTGGTCAGGGCCTGGGCCGGCCATGGGCGGCCGTTCGGCACCTCATCGGTGGCCACCACATGGTCGGCGACGTAGCCATTGCTCGCGGCCAGTTCCACCACCTTGTCCATGACCTGTTTCGGGTAGCCGGAGCAGGAGCCGATCCGGATGCCTTGCTGGCGCAGGTTGGCGATGGTTTCCAGGGCGCCGGGGATCAGCGCCGAATGTTCGGCGATCTTTTCGATCTGCAGCGGCATGAAGCGCTGGTAGATGGCGGTGACGTCATCGTCGGTCGGGGTGCGGCCGAACACCTGGCGATAACGCTCGGCGACCTGCGGGAGGTCGCACAGGGTGCGGATGTGGTCCCACTTGCCCATGCCCATCGGGCCGCGGGCTTCTTCGATGGAGACCTGCACATCGAACTCGGCGAAGGCCTCGACGAAGATCTGGGTCGGCGCGAAGGAGCCGAAGTCGACCACGGTGCCGGCCCAGTCGAGGATCGCGGCTTGCAGCTGCTTGGGGGTGTTGTAGTTCATGTGTTGAAGACCTGTGTAGGAGCGAGGTTTGCCCGCGATGAACGATGACGAGGTGAACCTGATGGAGCGCGGTGCCTGCGATCGCGGGCGAGCCTCGCTCCTACAGGTTGTGTGTTGGGGTCAGATATCCAGCACTTCCATTTCCCGCAGCACATCGGCGATGGCCTGGACCGCGGCGCGCATCCCGGCCGGGTCGACATGGCCGATGCAGCCGACGCGGAAGGTTTCGACCTGGGTCAACTTGCCGGGATAGAGGATGAAGCCCTTGGCCTTGACCCGTTCGTAGAACTCCTTGAATTGGTAGCGCGGATCTTTCGGCGCGTGGAAGGTGACGATGATCGGCGCCTGGATCGCCGCCGGCAGGAAGCTGCGCAGGCCCAGTCGGGTCATGCCATCGAGCAGCGCCTGGCAGTTGGCGGCATAACGCTGGTGACGCGCCGGCAGGCCGCCTTCTTCGTGATATTGCAGCAGGGCTTCGTGCAGCGCCGCGACCACGTGGGTCGGCGGCGTGAAGCGCCATTGCCCGGTCTTGGTCATGTAGCTGTGCTGGTCGTGCAGGTCCATGGCCAGCGAGTGCGAGTTGCCGGCGGCCGCGGCCAGGGCTTCCTTGCGGGCGAACACGAAACCCATGCCGGGAACGCCTTCCAGGCATTTGCCGGACGCGGCGATCAGCGCGTCGAATGGCACCTGTCGGGCATCGATCGGCAGCGCGCCGAAGGAACTCATGGCGTCGATGATCAGGCGCTTGCCATGACCGGCCACCACCTGGGCGATGTCCGGCAGTGGGTTGAGAATCCCGGTGCTGGTTTCGCAGTGGATCAGCGCCACATGGCTGATGGCTGCATCGGCGTGCAGCAGGCGATCGACGTCAGCAGCGGTGGTCGGCTGGTCCTCGGCGGTTTCGAAGGTGCTGAAGTCACGGCCCAGCACTTCGCAGATCTTCGCCAGGCGCTTGCCGTAGGCGCCGTTGATCAGCACCAGCACCTTGCCATCGCGCGGCACCAGGGTGCCAATGGCGGCTTCCACGGCGAAGGTACCGCTGCCTTGCAGGGGCACGCAGTGGTGGCTGGCGGCGCCATTGACGATGGCCAGTAGCTGTTCGCAAAGGCTGGCGGTCAGCTGGTTGAAACGGTCATCCCATGAACCCCAGTCCAGCAGCATCGCCTGGCGGGTACGGGCCGAGGTGGTCAGGGGGCCGGGAGTGAGCAGGATGGGTGCGGCGGTACTCAATTCGGGTGTCCTCGCAGAAGCGTTATGGGGTGCGCTTGGGATAAAAACTACGGGGCCTAAATTGCAGTTTGGCTCGCTATCAATCAAATTGTTTGTTGTTATGCCAGCCATAAGTGAGGCCGATAGATATGAACCTGTTCCAACTCCGCGCATTCGATGCCGTGGCCCGTGAAGGCAGCTTCACCCGCGCCGCCGCCCGGCTGTTCATCAGCCAGCCGGCGGTCACCGGGCATATCAAGGCGCTGGAGGAGCACTACCAGATCACCCTGCTGCGTCGCACCGCGCGCCGGGTCGAGCTGACGGAAGAGGGCACCAAGTTGGCGGCGATCACCCGCGCCATGTTCGGCCTGGCCGAAGAGGCCCAGGCCATGCTCGAAGCCAACCGGCAGTTGCTCACCGGGCGCCTGGAAGTGGCGGCCGATGGCCCGCACTTGGTGATGCCGATGCTCGCCAGCCTGCGCGAACGCTATCCGGGGATTACCGTCAACCTGCGCCTGGGCAATGCCCAGGAAACCCTGGCGGCCCTGCTTTCGGAGCACGCCGATGTGGCGGTGCTGACCGAGGTCGAACCGCGCAAGGGCCTGCATCTGCAGAGCCTCGGCGAGTCGCGGATCTGTGCTCTTGTGCCGCAAGGCCATCCCTGGCTGGCCGAGCCCGAGGGCGTGCGGCTGGAGCGACTGGACCAGGTGATCATGGTCCTGCGCGAACCCAGCTCGATTACCCGTCGCACCTTTGACGCGGCCTGCACCCAGGCCGGGGTCCACCCCAAGGTGCTGCTGGAACTGGACAGCCGCGAAGCGGTGACCGAGGCGGTGGCGGCGCAGTTGGGGGTGGGCGTGGTGTCATCGCTGGAACTCAGCCCGGACCCGCGGGTGCGGGCGCTGCCGATCATCGGCGAGGGGCTGCTGAACCGGCACATGCTCGGCTGCCTGGAGCGGCGTCGGGAATTGCGCTTGATCCAGGCCTTCCTGGGGCTGGCGCCCACCAGTTGATACTTCGGATTGCGCTGAACCTGTAGCCGCTGCCGCAGGCTGCGATAAGGCCGAAGGCCTTCGGCGATCTCAAGAGCACGTCTCCTGCGGAGCCGATCGCGGCCTGCGGCAGCGACTACAGGGAACGAGCCGGGCGGTCGCGCAGCCTATCGAGAATGGTCGCCACTTTGGGCAAACAGGGTTCCCGTGCGCAGTCGATGCGACATGCGCCTGGCCCTCGTCGCGGCGACGGCGGGCATGGCCGACAAGGGCTGAAGGGCGGGACAGGTGGTCGCGGATCTGACTTTTTGGTCGATTGGTGCCTTCAGGCCGTATAAACTTGCCCATCGCGTCGGCCAAATCCAACTCGACGCCACAGATCAAAGAGAGTGAGTAATGGGCGCACAGTGGAAGGTTAAACACAAAGAAGCAGCAGCCAACGCCAAGGGCAAGATCTTCGGCAAGCTGGTCAAAGAGATCACCATTGCTGCCCGCAACGGCGCTGACGTCGCCACCAACGCACACCTGCGTCTGGTGGTGGAGCAGGCGAAAAAGGCCTCGATGCCCCGCGAGACCCTGGAGCGTGCGATCAAGAAAGGTTCGGGCCAGCTCGGCGAGACCGTGCAGTACCACCGCGTGACCTACGAAGGTTTCGCGCCGCACCAGGTGCCGCTGATCGTCGAATGCGTGACTGACAACATCAACCGCACCGTCGCGGAAATCCGCGTGGCCTTCCGCAAGGGCCAGCTGGGCGCTTCGGGTTCGGTGTCCTGGGACTTCAACCATGTCGGCATGATCGAAGCCGCGCCGGACAGCCCGGACGCCGATCCGGAACTGGCGGCCATCGAAGCCGGGGCCCAGGATTTCGAGCCGGGCGAAGAGGGCGCGACCCTGTTCCTGACCGAGCCTGCGGACCTCGACGCGGTGCAGAAAGCCCTGCCCGAGCAAGGCTTCACCGTGCTCTCGGCCAAGCTGGGCTACCAGCCGAAGAACCCGGTCAGCGGCCTGTCCGACGAGCAGATGGCGGAAGTCGAAGCTTTCCTCGAAGGCCTGGACAACCATGACGACGTGCAGGACATGTTCGTCGGCCTGGCGGGTTAAGCCCGGCCCGGTGAATCGCGTTACCTGAGCGATTCTTGCGCCAGCCGGCGAGTTCCAGCAGGAACGAACTGGCTGGCGATGCTCTTCAAATCCCCCGCAACACGTCCCCGACTTCGGCAAACCCCGGCCGCGCCAGCACCTGCGGCTGACAGCAGTCGCTGACCAGCGCCTGCAGGCGTTCACGCTGCCGCGGGCTCAGGCCCGACTCGATTCTTTCCAGCAACTCCTCCAGCAGAATGCCGAAGGCCCGTACTTCGATGCGTTGCAGGCCCCGGGTTTCCTCGGTATCGGCCAGCGCATGGAAGGACGCCGCGCCAAAATCCCCCAGCAGGCACTCGCCCTGTGGGTTCCACAGAATGTTATGGCCGTACAGGTCGCCGTGGGTGATGCCCTGGCGGTGCAGGTGCGCGCCGACCGAAGCGATGCCGCGGGCCATGCGCAAGGCCGCGTCGGCGCTGAAACGGATGTTCTCGTCGTAGATATCCCGGGTGCAGGAGGCCAGGCTCGGCAAGGCCGCCAGGTTGCGGTAGCTCGGCTCGATCAACTGCATCACCAGGCCGTTCTGCCCCTGGGGATGATCGCTGATCCGGCCTTCGACCCGGATCAGGTTCGGGTGCCGGCCGGCGCTGATGCAGGCGTTCATTTCATGCAGCGGCGAGCCGTCGCTGGTCATGCTGCCCTTGTACAGCTTGACCGCCACCTCGCTTGGCGCCTGTCCGGGGCGCTGCCAGCGGGCCTGGTGAATCACCCCCGAGGCGCCTTCGCCCAGGCGCTGCTGCAACTCCAGTTCAGCCCAGGGAATCTGCGCCACCGACTCCAGCGCCGCCGCGTCGGCCTCGGACTCCAGCGGGTTGCCGGCATAGGCCAGCCAAGTCAGGCGCGGCAGGCCCAGCAGGAAGGCTGGCAACTCGCTGAGGTGGTTGGCGGCGATGCGGATCAGCTCCAGCTGGTGGCATTGGCCGAGGCTCTGGGGCAGCCGGGTCAGGCGGTTGCCGGAGAGCATCAGCTTTTGCAGGTGCGGGCGCTGGCCCAGTTCGTCCGGCAGCTCCTCGATGCGGTTGTCGGTGAGGATCAGCCAGCGCAACAGGGGCGGCAGGGCGGCGGCGGGCACCCGCTCGATCCGGTTGGCCTTGAAGCCGATCATGCTCAGCTGCGCACACTGGCCGACGCAGGCCGGCATTTGCGTGAAGTGGTTATCGGAGCAGAACAGCACCCGCAGGCGGGTCAGGCGGTGCAGGTCGTCCGGCAGGCTGCTCAGGGCATTGCCACTGAGGTTGAGCACTTCCAGCGAGTCCGCCAGGTCAAAGATTTCCCGGGGAAACTCGGTCAGCCCGCAAGACAGGTCCAGACGCTTGAGCCCGGCCAATTGACCGGCTCGCAGTTGGGCAAGGGTATCCATGAACAGATTCGACACTCAGGCAGGAGGAGGGCGCGCGGCCCTGGAAATGGCCGCCATGATAGCGGCGCGGGGCGGCGGGTGGCGAACGCCGGTTCAGGGTAGCGGCGTATCCGCGCTGATTTCCTGCAACTGGCCCAGGCGGCTGCGGGTGCGCGCCAGGTCGATGGCGTTGCCGCCCAGGCTCTCGCGCAGGGAGCGTTCGCCGATCAGGGTCAGGTGCTTGTCCTGGTCGTACAGCACGTCGATCAGGTTGATAAAGCGCTGCTGCACGGCGATCGGGCATTCGCCCAGTTCGGGCAGCTCGTCGATGATCCAGTGGTCGAAACGCCGGCTTAGTTCCAGGTAGTCCATGACCGCGGTCGGCTGTTCGCACAGGTCACTGAAGGCAAAACCCACGCTACGCTGTTCGCACAGCCGGACCTGGAGCTGGCGCGCGCCGACCATCAGCGCCGAGGTCGGACCGTTGCGCCGCGGCAGGCCCAGGCCCAGGCTCTGGCGCTGCTGCTCGCTGCCGGGCCAGAGGTAACGACCCTGGGTGAATACCTGCTGCGAATGGCTGCGGGGCTGGCTGCGGTAGTCGTGGGGGCCGCCGACCTCCATCACCTGCATGCGGCTGGCGATCAGGTCGATCACCGGTTTGAAGCGCGCGTGGTAGAGCGGATTGGGCAGCAAGCCCTGGGGGGCATAGTTGGAGGTCACCAGCAGCAGTATGCCGCGCTGGAACAGGGCCTTGAACAGCCGCGTGATCAGCATCGCATCGCCGATGTCGTGGACGTGGAACTCGTCGAAGCACAGCACGCGGCAGTGGCTGAGCAGTTCGTCGAGGGTGGCCTCCAGGGCGTCGGGCTGCTCGCGGTGACGGAACATACCCTGATGCAGCTGGGCGAAGAAATCGTGGAAGTGCAGGCGCTGTTTTTCCGCCAGCGGGATGGCGCGGAAGAAACCGTCCAGCAGCCAGCTCTTGCCCCGTCCCACCGCGCCATGGAGGTACAGGCTGCGGCTGGCGTGTGGCCTGGCGCCTGGCTGGAGCAGGGCGTTGGCCTGCTGGGCCATGTAGTCGATCACCCGCTGCTGGCTGTGGCTCAGGGTGTAACCCTGGTCGTGGGCCTTGTGCCGGAAATACTCGTGAATCACCCGGCCATGGCTGGTACTGGCAGCGGGCCGGGCGAAGGCCTTGCCGAAGAACGCGCGCAGCCTGGGCCAGCGCGATGGGCGTAGCGAGCGGTTTGGCGGTAAAGCGGCCAATGGTGTCACCCCGATTGTTCCAGGCCCGCTCCCCCCCTGGAACCGGCGCGGTAATTTAACCAATCCCCGGCCCGGCATCCAGCGCTGTCTGAAGGCGCTGGTTGGTTCTACGAAAAGCTCTGGTCGGTACAGCTTTTTGCCCGTGTCACTGTGCTCAACAAGGGTGCGCCGGGCGCTCAGTGGGGGTGGTTTAAGGTAGGGCAATTCGCCACCGCTGCTGGCGATTTCCCCGGTGCTGACTAACCTGAGCTGTACCTATCGTTCCTCAAAAGGATTGAGGCGTTGAATGGCAAGCTGGTTTTCGCAGTCATGAGCATGCTGCTCAGCGCGACGGCATGGGCCGTGGAGCTCCAGGTGGAGGTCCGGGTCAACGTGCAGCGTGGCTGCCAGCTGGTGGGACAGCAGCGCGATGCCGGCATCGAGCAGCTGGGCGTGCTGGATTTCGGCAGCAGCCCGCGTCTCGACAACCCCGCCGGCCCCCTCAGCGCGGCGTTGCTCGATGCCCGCCTGCCCAGGCTCGAATGCAATCCGGATACCCCTTATCAATTGCGCGTCGACGGCGGGCAACACGGGGGCGTCGGCGAAGTGCGTTACCTGGCCAGCAGTGCCGAACACAGCAAGCCCATTCCCTATCGCCTGTACCAGGACGCGGCCCGGCGCATTCCGCTGCCGGTGAACGTGCCGGTGAGCGGCCGGGTGCCGGACTCGGGTTCGGTGGACCTGCCGCTGTACGGGCGGATCGAACCGCTGGCCGAGATCCCGCGGGTCAGCCGTTATTCCGATCTGCTGAAAGTGACGGTTACCTGGTAGTGGCCGCGCACCGAGGCTGGGCAAGGGGAGAGAGCCGATGGATCTAGGATGGCGGCGATGAGGATCAGCAACTGGGCGCTGGCGGCCCTGGGTTCGTTGCTACTGCTGGCTGACGACACACAAGCGGCGATCAGCGGGCAGATCCACGCGCGGCTGACCATCATCGCCGGCTGTGAAGTGACCAATGGCGCGACCCGCACGCCCGAGAGTCCGGTCGAGGACTTCGGCCTGCTGGATTTCGGCCAGCATGGCCCGACCTGGAACGCGCCCCTGAGGGCCAACGTCAGCGGTAGTAGCAGCGGGCGCCTGGGGGTGGCCTGCAACCCTTCGGTGACCGGTTTCACCGTGACCATCGACGGTGGCCTGAATGGCGACGGCGGCACCCGCCGCCTGAGCAATGGCCGCCAGACCATTGCCTATCGGCTGTTCCTCGATGCCTCCGGCAGCGACAGCTACAGCATCGGTCAACAACGCAATTTCGCCGTTACCAGTGGGGCCCAGATACCGATCCCGGTGTTTGGCTCGGTGGTCGCGAATACCCACGCGCTGCCGGCAGGGGTCTATACCGACACCCTGACGGTGACGCTGGATTGGTAAACCCCAAGAGGACGAATGTCATGCACATGCTTGTATCCCGGATCGCCCTGTCGCTGCTTGGACTGGCCATGTTTTCCGTGGCCCAGGCCACGACGGTCACCGGCCAGATCACATCCAGCCTGATTCTCACCAGCAGTTGCCAGGTCAACGGCGCGGGCGGCAGCAGCGGCCTGAACTTCGGCGCCCTGAACTTCGGCACCACCGACAGCCTGTTCACCCAGGCCTCGGCCCAGGTGCTCGGCGGGGGCGGCGGCGCCTTGTCGATCCTCTGTTCCAGCGGCACCAGCCCGGTGGTGAAAGTCCGCGCGGGCGCCCATGACGGCCAGTCCGCCGGTGGCACCCGGGCCCTGGCCGACGGCAGTGGCAATTTCGTGCCTTACGACTTGTACACCGACTCCGGCCACTCGCAGCTCCTGGCCGTCGACGATGTCATCAACCTGGCCACCAGCACCGGCGTGGCACAGACCGTGAATATCTACGGCAAGGCGGTCGGCAAGGCCGGTCTGCCGGCGGGCACCTACACCGACACCATCGCCGTCGAACTGACCTTCTGACGCCATGGCCCGTCACGCGTGCGCGGCGCTGGTGCTGCTCGGTGCCAGCAGCCTGCCGCTGCCCCTGGCGGCGGTGACCAGCCAGAGCTTCCAGGTCAGCGCCACGGTGGTCGCCGGGTGCCTGGTGGTGGGTGGGGTGAGCAATTACGGCAGCCTGAACTTCGGCAGCCAGTCGGCGTTGTCCACCAGCACGCTGCAGGTCGCCCTGGCGAGCAGTGTGCAACTGCAATGCACGCCGGGGGTGACCCTGAACATGAGTGTCGACGGCGGCCAGTACAACAGCAGCGGACGGCACATGCAGCTCAATGGCGGCAGTGCGCGGGTGGCTTATCAGCTGTTTCGCGACGCGGCGTTCAGCCAGAGCCTGGGCATCGGCCAGAGCGTGGCGGTGGCCTACAGCGACGCGAACAACATCAGCCTGCCGATCTACGGCCAGGTGCAATTACCGGGCAACCAGCCTGGGGGGACGTACAGCGATGTGCTGCAGGTGCAGCTGTCGTGGTGATGGAGCAAGACCATAAGGAGTAGCGGTATGTATTCGACTTCCCGGCGGTTGCAGGTCGTTGGTTGTGCCGTGCTGGCCATGGCATTGCTCGGGGTGACCCAGGCCAGGGCCGCCAGTTCGGTGCTGATCTGGCCGATCGACCCGGTGCTGGAGGCCGACCAGCAGGCCAGCGCCTTGTGGCTGGAGAACCGCGGCACGGAAACCGCGAACCTGCAGATCCGGGTCTTTGCCTGGAGCCAGAACGGCTTCGAGGACCAGTACCAGAACCAGCGGGACGTGATCGGCAGCCCGCCGGTGGCGAAGATCGCGCCCGGGCAGAAGCAACTGGTACGCCTGACCCGCACCCGCGAAGTTCCGCCCGGCCAGGAGCTGGCCTACCGGATCATCATCGATGAAATCCCCTCGGCCCAGCCGCCGATCGCCGACAGCGAGGGCAAGACGGCGGCGGCGATCCGTTTCCAGATGCGCTATTCGGTGCCGCTGTTCGCCTACGGTGCCGGGCTCTGGAGCAAGGAAGACAGCACCCGCCAGCGTGATCCGAAAGGCGCCGGCGTGCCCGAGCTGAGCTGGCGCAAGGTGGCGGTGGACGGGCGCAATTACCTGGAGGTACGCAACCAGGGCGCGGTGCATGCGCGCCTGACCGACGTGGCCTTCAAGCAGGCGGGGCAGACCCGGCCGCTGGTGGAGGGGCTGCTCGGCTACGTGCTGCCGGGGGCGATCATGCGTTGGCCGGTGCCGGCTGCGCCCACCGCGGACGCGGCGTTGCAGGTGCGGGTCAATGGCGCGCCGCAGGTGCAGAGCGTTGCGCCGGCCCGCTGAGGCCACCCACCGCCGTGAGCCGGCAGGGTTGCGCGGCTGCCCGCCGATCGGCGACTCAGGCTGAGCGATAACGGGAACCACGGCTGGCCATGGAAGAAAGGTCTCCATCGATGGACGAAAAGCCACAATGAGCCTCGGCGCAGCTCGTCGTTTCTGGCGCCCGGGGTGGGCGGTGAGCGGGCTGTGTTGCTGGGTGTTCGCCTCCGCCAGCCTGGGTGGCGAACTGCCGCCGCCGCCCAGCGGCATGGACGCGATCAGCGATGCCCAGCTGTTCCTGGAACTGGTGGTCAATCAGATGAATACCGGGCGAGTGATCGCTGTCGAGCAACGTGCCGGGCGCCTGTTCGTACCGGCCCAGGCCTTGCGTGAAACCGGGATGAAATTGCCCGAGGGGCTCGACGCGCAGGTCGCCCTCGACAGCCTGCAAGGGCTGCACAGCGACTATGACAGCCAGGGCCAGCGCCTGTTGCTGGATGTGCCGCCGGACTGGCTGCCGGAGCAACTGATCGGCAGCCGCCAGGCCTATCCTCGAACCCCGGCGCTGAGCAGTTTCGGCGCCTTGCTCAATTACGATCTGTACCTCAACAACACCGACGATGCCGGCACCTACCTGGCCGCCTGGAACGAGGTACGGCTGTTCGACAGCTGGGGCACCCTGTCCAACACCGGCCAGTATCGGCGGACCTTTTCCGACCTCGGCGAAGGCACGCTGAACAACGGCTACCGGCGCTACGACACGACCTGGCGCTACTCCGACGACGAACGCCTGCTGACCTACGAGGCCGGCGACCTGGTCAGCGGCGCCTTGCCCTGGAGCAACGCGGTGCGCCTGGGCGGCGTGCAACTGTCCCGCGATTTTGCCGTGCGCCCGGACCTGGTGACCTACCCCTTGCCACAGTTCGCCGGGGAGGCGGCGGTGCCGTCCTCGGTGGACCTGTTTATCAACGGCTACAAATCCAGCAGCGCCGACCTGCAGCCGGGGCCCTACACCCTGACCAATATCCCGTTCATCAACGGTGCCGGCGAGGCGGTGGTGGTGACCACCGATGCCCTGGGGCGACAGGTGTCCACCACCGTGCCGTTCTACGTCACCAGCAGCCTGCTGCAAAAAGGCCTGAGCGATTTCTCGGTGGCCGCCGGGACCCTGCGCCGCGACTACACGCTAAAGGATTTCAGCTACGGCCCCGGCGTCACTTCCGGCAGCCTGCGCTACGGCCTGAGCGATAATCTGACCCTGGAAGGCCACGCCGAAGCCGCAGAGTCCCTGACCCTCGGCGGCTTTGGCGGCAACCTGCGCCTGGGCAACTTCGGCGTGCTCAACAGCGCCATCAGCCAGAGCCGCTTCGACGGCCAGGGCGGGCAGCAGGTGAGCCTCGGTTACCAGTACAGCAGCCAGCGCTACAGCCTGTCCTACCAGCGCATGCAGCGCCGCGATGGCTACGCCGACCTGACGGTGGTGGACAGCCCCTACGCCAGCCTCAGCCAGCGCAGTGAGCAACTGACCCTGAGCCTCAACCTCGAGCGCTACGGCAGCCTCGGTGTCGGTTATTTCGATGTGCGCGCCACGGACGATTCGCGCACGCGCCTGCTCAACCTGACCTGGAGCAAACCGCTGTGGCGCAGCAGCAGTTTCTACCTGTCGGCCAACCGTGAGATCGGCGACAGCAACTGGGCGGTCCAGGCCCAGCTGGTGATTCCGTTCGACCTCCACGGCAGCCTCAGCCTGAGCAGCGAGCGCAGCAAGGACGGGCAGAGCCGGCAGCGGGTCAACTACAGCCGGGCGGTGCCCAGCGAGGGCGGCGTCGGTTTCAATCTCGGATATGCCCAGGGTGATACGCCGGACTACCGCCAAGCCGACCTGACCTGGCGTTTGCAGTCGGTGCAATTGCAGGCCGGGGTCTATGGCTCCAGCGAGGCCGAAACGCGCTGGGCCGATGCCAGCGGTTCGCTGGTGTGGATGGACCATCAGGTGTTCGCCGCCAACCGCATCGACGACGCCTTCGTTGTGGTCAGCACCGACGGCTACCGGGATATTCCGGTGCGCTACGAAAACCAGCTGGTAGGAAGCACCGATAAGAACGGCCATCTGCTGGTGCCCTGGAGCAGCGCCTATTACCGCGGCAAATACGAGATCGACCCGCTGAACCTGCCGGCCAACGTGCAGAGCCCGCTGGTCGAGCAGCGGGTCGCGGTGCGTCGTGGCAGCGGCTACCTGGTGGAGTTCCCCTTGACCCGCATCGTCGCCGCTAGCCTGGTCCTGGTGGACGCCCGGCACCGGGAACTGCCCCTGGGCAGCCTGGTGACCCACGAGCAGAGCGGCGCCCAGGCGGTGGTGGGCTGGGATGGCCTGGTGTACCTGGAAAACCTGGCGCCGAACAACAACCTGCGGGTCAGCCTGGCCGACGGCGGCAGCTGCCAGGTGAGCTTTGCCCTGGAGCCGGAGCAGGAACAGGTGCCGCTGATCGGGCCGCTGGTGTGTCAGTGAGGATTCATGAACGGAATCGGGAGGCGGTGAACATGGACAGGTTGTGTCGCAATTGGGGGCGAGGGCTGTTGTTGATGGCACTCCTGTTGTCGGGCCAGGCTTTTGCCCTGTGTTCGGTGGTCAGTACCTCGCCGGCGAGTTTCGGCACCCTCAGTTCGATCCTGGTGCGCACCACCACGCAGTCCGCTTCCAGCACTAACGCCGGCCTGGCCTGTACCGGCTCGTTGGCGTCCCTGATGGCCAGCAACGACCATTTCTACGCCACCATCACCTCCTCGCAGAGCGGGTTGCTGGGCCCCACCGGCGATGTCATCGGCTATACGATCTACGGCGACAACAGCACCAACTACCCCATCACCCGTGGCGTGCAGTTCGACTTTGCGCGCAACTCGATTGTCGACGCCCTGGGGTTGCTGGGCAGCCCGACCGTGGCCAAGGCCATTCCGGTCTACCTGGGCAGCATCACCGGCAGCAACGTGGCCGCCGGCATCTACACCGAGACCCTGAGCATTGCCTGGAGCTGGAACTACTGCGCGGGGATCGGTGCACTGGGCGTATGCCTGGGGCGCGATATCGGCAGCGGCGTCGCCAGCCTGACGGTCAACATGACGGTGAGTAACGATTGTGTGATCACCGCGCCCAACATCAGCTTCGGCAGCGCGCCGGTGATCAGCGCCTTCGCCACTGTCAGCGGGCAGACCATCAACCTCGCCTGTACCAAGGGCAGTGCCTACACCGTGGGCCTGGACGATGGCCAGCATGCCGTCAGCGTCGGCGGGCGGCGGCGGATGATCTCGGGGAGCAATTACCTGGCCTACGACATCTTCAAGAGCGCCGGCACCACCCGCTGGGGCAGCGTGGGTGCGGCGCGGCGGGCCAGTTCCGATGCCGAGGTGAACCCGGGCAACGGCCTGGGCACCGGCAGCCAGGTGTTCAACTACAACGCCAGGATCTACACCGACCAGGCCACGCCGCCGGCGGGGACCTATATCGACAACGTGGTGCTGGATGTGGGGTTCTAGGCGGGGGAGACAAGCTATGGGGCGCAGGGTTACGGCTCATAGTGTGCTGGTCTCAGGCCCCGGCGGTGTTCTGGATATCCTGCGGCCGCTGCGCTGCCGATCGCAGGCTGCGATAGGTCCGAAGGACCTTTGACGGTTTCAAGGCTGGCCCACGGGGTGCGGGCGCTGTGGCTCAAAATTTCTGGGTGTTCTGCAGCCGCTGCGCCACCGCCGAGCCGCTCGGGCTGACCATGGCGTAGTTGTAGCCGCTGTCGGACCAGTAGTCGGCATGCAATTCGCCATCGCTGCGGCTGCCCCGGGGCAGCAGGTAGTTCTTCGGTCCCGGCGGGCGGATATAGAAGCTGATCCGGTGCCCGTTCCGGTCCTCGTACAGCACCATCGCCGCCGGCCCTTGATCGGTGCTCAGCAGGCGCCCGCTGACCGCCTGGAAGCCGGCCTCGCGCAGGTCCGGCAGGCGCTCGGCCTGGCTGAAGTAGCGGTCGAGCCAGGCCTGCATGGCGCCGTTGCCCTGGACCTTGAGGTCGGCCGGGAGGACGCCTTGCTGGGCGAACAGGCGGTAGGCCTGCAGGGCGTCGGTCATCGGCAGCGGAGCATTGGCCAGGGTCATTTCCCGGGCCTGCCAGCCACTCAGGCCGCCGACGCCGAGGGCGATCAACAGCAGCGCGGCGCTGGCCAGCTGGCGGCGCGACTGGCGCTTGAGGCGCTGGCGAATCAGCGTCGGGTCGAGGTTGGGGTTGATCGGTTGCCGCAGGGCGCCGCCGAGGGCCGCGCGCAGCTGCTGGGCGTCCTGTTGCCAGGCCTGGACTTGGGCGGCGAGCTGCGGGTGGCTGCTCAGGTAGCTTTCCAGCAGGCGCCGGTCGCTCTCGCTGAGCTGATGATCGACGTAGGCGTGCAAGTCGCGTTCGCTGGGGGGCAGGCTGATCATTTGAGTATCCGCAAAGAAGGGCTGCTGATTTCGCCGTCGCTGAGCTGGCGCAGGGCCTGGCGCGCCCGGGACAGGCGGGACATCACGGTGCCGGTGGGCACGTCGAGGATAGTGGCGACTTCCTTGTAGCTCAGGCCTTCCACCGAGACCCAGAGCAGCAGGGCGCGCTGCTCGGCGGGCAGGCGGTCGAAGGCTTCCAGGGTCGATTGCGCGACTACGCTGCGTTCCACCGAGGGCTGGGCGTCGTCGCGCCCGGTGAAGAATTCCAGCATGCGCGCATAACGCCGTGAGCGGCGGTGCGCGTCGAGAAACTGCCGGTAGAGAATGGCGAACAGCCAGGCCCGCAGATCGCCCTCGGGGCGTTTTTCGCTCCAGCTCGACAGTGCCCGTTCCAGGCACGCCTGCACCAGGTCGTCGGCGCTGCTGGGCTGGCGGCTCAGGGACAGGGCGAAGCGCCGCAACCGGGGGATGATTTCACGCAGCTGTTCGTCGATATCGTTCATGGGGTCCTGCGGGTCGTTGGCCAGTCGCTACGCTTGCAACAGCACACTTGCGCCAGACGCCCGGCAACGCAGGTTATTCCCTGGCTCGAAAAATAAATAGCGGGCCAGGGAATAACCGCTGCCGGGGTTCGTCTGACCTGTCCTTTCCACCTGTGGCCCGCGGCCCTGGAGATATTCATGGTAGATCGTCCATCACCCCCTGATCGTCCCCCCTTGAGCGCGGCCAGCCTGAGCCTGCGTCTGGCCGGGATCGCCCTGGTGGTCGCGGGCCTGGCCGGCGCCATGGCCTATGTGCACGGCACTTTCGATCCGCAGCGCCTGACCCCCAAGGCCCTGGTGGATGTGCTGGAGAAAAACAACGGCGTGCATCCGGGCTTTCGTCGCAACCACGCCAAGGGCGTGTGCGTGGCCGGTTATTTCGAGAGCAGCGGCGAGGCTCGCAGCTATTCTAGCGCCCAGGTGTTTAATGAAGCGCGGACCCCGGTGGTCGGGCGTTTTGCCTTGCCGGCCGGCAACCCCTATGCGCCTGACGGCAGCGTGTCGATCCGCAGCCTGGCCCTGCGTTTCACCCAGGCCAACGGCCAGCAATGGCGCACCGGGATGAACAGCATGCCGGTGTTCCCGGTGGGCACCCCCGAGGCGTTTTACCAGTTGCAGCAGGCCAGTTCGCCAGACCCGGCGACCGGCAAGCCGAACCCGGCCAGCGTGCCGGCATTTTTCGCTGCCCACCCGGAAGCCATGCCGTTCCTGCAATGGATCAAGGGCGCCAAGCCTTCGGCCAGCTATGCCACCGAGACCTACAACGGCATCAACGCGTTTTACCTGGTGAGCGCCAGCGGGCAACGCCAGGCGGTGCGCTGGGGCGTGGTGCCGCTGACCCAGGACGCGCCCGGCGCGGTAGTGCCTGAGGGTAACGACTTCCTGGAAAAAGACCTGGTGCAACGCCTGGCCGCGGGACCGTTGCGCTGGCGCTTGAACATCACCCTGGCCAACCCGGGCGACCCGACCGACGACGCCAGCAAGGCCTGGCCCAGCGAGCGCAAGGTGCTGAATGCCGGGACCCTGGTGCTGGAGCGCAGCCAGCCGCAGAACGATGGCGAATGCCGCGACATCAACTACGACCCGCTGGTGCTGCCGAGTGGCATTGCCGCCTCCGACGATCCGCTGCTGGCGGCCCGTTCGGCGGCCTACGCCAGCTCCTATCTGCGCCGTACCAGTGAAGTCGACCAATTGCCCCGCGCTGCCCAGGAGTCCCGCCCATGAGCGCCCAACCGAACCACTTCGCGCCACTGGCGCGCCTGCTGCACTGGCTGATGGCGCTGATGATCATTGCCATGCTGTTTATCGGCGCCGGCATGGTGGCCTCGGTGTCCGAGCGCCATGAGTGGCTGATCCACCTGCACAAGCCGTTGGGCATTGCCATTTTGCTGCTGGTGATCGTGCGCCTGTTCGTGCGCTTTACCACCCGGCAACCGCCGTTGCCGGCGGATCTGCCGGGCTGGCAGGCGTTGGCGGCCAAGGCCTCCCACGTGCTGTTGTACGCGCTGATGCTGATCCTGCCGCTGCTGGGCTGGGCGATGATTTCGGCGGCGGGCGACCCGGTGATGCTCGGCAGCTCGCTGCAATTGCCGTCGATCCTGCCGGCCAATGCCCAGCTGTTCGCCTGGCTGCGCAAGACCCACGGTTTTCTCGCCTACCTGCTGTTCCTGACGGTACTGCTGCATCTGGCGGCGGCGCTATTCCATGGCTGGGTACGCCGCGACGGGGTGCTGGAGAGCATGCTGCGCGGCAAGGACTGAGGGGAGGGCGGTGCGCTCGAAAGGGATCGCACCGGCCCTGTCTCAACCGGCACACACCAGGGCTTTGCGCGGGTTCAGGCTCCACAGCCAGTACAGCAGCGCCACGCCATTGATCGCGGCGCCCAGCAGGCACACCCCGGTCCAGCCGGCCCAGGCGTACATGGCGGTGGCGCCGATCGAACCGCTGGCGCTGCCGATCGAGTAGAACAGCATGTAGCCCGCGGCCAGGCGGCTCTGGGCCTCGGGGCGGGTGCTGTAGATCAGGCTCTGGCTGGTGACATGCACCGCCTGCAAACCCAGGTCGAAGACGATCACCCCCAGCAACAGGGCCCAGAGCGACGATTGGGCGTAGGCGATCGGCAACCAGGAGGCCAGCATCAGGCTCAGCGCCAGGCCGCTGGTCCACTGTCCCAGGCCACGGTCGGCCAGGCGTCCGGCGCGCGAGGCGCCCAGGGCCCCGGCGGCGCCGGCGAGGCCGAACAGACCGATCTCGGTATGGGACAGCGACAGCGGCGGGGCGCTCAGGGGCAGCACCAACGGGGTCCACAGCACGGTGCCGGCGCCGAAGATCAGCATCGCCAGCACCGCTCGGTCGCGCAGGACCTTCTCCTCGCGGAATAGGCCGAACAGCGAGCGGATCAGCTGGCCGTAGCTGTGCATTGCCGCCGGTTGCTCGACCTTGGGCAGCACCCGCCACAACAGCAGCGCCATCAGCAGGGTCAGCCCGGCCGACAGCAGGTACACCGAACGCCAGCCGGCCAGGTCGGCCATGGTTCCCGACACCGTGCGCGCCAGCAGGATCCCGAGCACGATGCCACTGGTCACGCTACCCACCACCCGGCCACGTTCGCCCGGCGCGGCCAGGTTCGCGGCATAGGCCACCAGTACCTGGGTCACCACCGCGAGCAGCCCGGTCAGGGCCATGCCCAGCAACAGCCAGGTGCTGTCCGCCGCCAGCGCCACCATCAACAGGGCAACGACCGACAAGCTCATCTGGCCGACGATCAGACGCCGCCGGTTCAGCAGGTCGCCCAGCGGCACCAGGAACAGCAGGCCGAGGCCATAACCGACCTGGGTCAGGGTGATGACCAGGCCGATGGTCGCTCGCGGCATGTCCAGGCTATGGGCCATGGCGTCGAGCAGGGGTTGGGCGTAATAGACATTGCCCACCGCCAACCCGCAGGCAATGGCAAAGAGCAGCACCACCGACGCAGGAATGGTGGCGGATGGCAAAGGGGCGATTGCGGCTGTCATGCTCGGCTCCGTGAGTCATGGTTGCTTTATGAAACCAGTTGTACGGTAGAGAGGCTGGTTTTATATTGCAACCACTTTCCTGTCGCGAGTCTGCATCATGGTCAAACGCACAAGCCTGGAGGGCGCCGAATGCCCGGTGGCCCGTTCGCTGGACGCTATCGGCGACTGGTGGTCGCTGCTGATCATTCGCGATGCCTTCGACGGCATCCGCCGTTTCAGCGAGTTCCAGCGCAATTTGGGGATGGCCAAGAACATCCTCGCCGCCCGCCTGCGGACCCTGGTGGCCCACGGCATCTTCGAAGTGCTGCCGGCGTCGGACGGCAGTGCCTATCAGGAGTACGTGCTGACGCAGAAGGGCAACGGCCTGTTCAACCTGATCATCGGTCTACGGCAGTGGGGCGAGGCGTATTTCTATGAGGCGGGGGAAGCGCATTCGCTGATGGTCGACCGCGAGCAGGGGCTGCCGCTGCGCCCGTTGGAATTGCGTTCGGCGGACGGGCGCTTGCTCGGGCCCGAGGATTGCCGGCGGGTGCCGGTGCAATAGGCGCTGGCCGCGGTACGAGCCGCGGCCAGCGCAGCAGGATCAGCGCAGGATGCCGACCATGTCGGCCACGGTGCTGAGGACGTCCTTGCCCAGTTGCATCGAGCGTTTGCCCGACCAGCCGGTGAGTGGGTTGGGGTTGTCGTCGTGGTCCTTGAACGGCATTTCCAGGGTCAGCGACAGGCAATCGAACTTCTCGCCGACGCTGTTGCAGGCCAGGGTCATGTTGGCTTCGCCGGGCTTGTCCCTGGTGTAGCCGTGGGTGGTCTGGAAGTCCCGGGTCTTGTGTTTCAGGTGGCTGCGGAAATGCTCCTCGAGCTTGGCCAGGCGCGGCGTGTAGCTCGGGTTGCCTTCGCAGCCGGCGGTGAACACGTGGGGGATCTCCTCGTCGCCGTGCACGTCGAGGAACAGGTCGACGCCGTACTGCTCCATCTGCTGCTGGACGAACAGCACTTCCGGGCTGAACTCCTGGCTGGCGCTCTGCCAGGCGCGGTTCAGGTCCTGGCCCATGGCGTTGGTGCGCAAGTGGCCGTGGAAGGCGCCGTCGGGGTTCATGTTCGGCACCAGGTACAGGTCGGCGCTGGCCAGCAGTCGGTTCAGTTCGGCGTCGTCGCGATGCTGCAGGCGCTCGATCACCCCCTCCATGAACCATTCGGCCATGTGCTCGCCAGGGTGCTGCTGGGCGATGATCCAGACCTTGCGCCGGCCTTCGCCGCCGCTGCCTTTGCGCAGCAGCTGGATGTCACGGCCCTCGACGCTTTTGCCGGTGGCCAGCAGTTCGGCGCCGGCCTTGTTCAGCGCCTGCTCGATCAGCCAGTCATGCCGGCCGCGGCTGTAGGGTTCGAAGTAGGCGAACCAGGCGTGGGTCTGGGTGGCTTCCAGGCAGAAGCGCAGGGTGTCGCCTTCAAAAATCGTCGGCACGCGGAACCAGTTGACGTGATCGTAGGACGCCACTGCCTGATAGCCGCTCCAGGCCTTGTTGTACGAAGATTTGCTGGCATTGCTCAGGCGGAACCAGTGTTCCTGGCCGACATGCAGGCCGCTGGCCTTGAAGTGGAACCACTGGAAATGCGCGCTGCGAGTGTCGGGCTTGATCGCCAGCAGGACTTGCGAGGGGTTGCTGGTATCCAGTACTTCGATATTGCCGCTGTCGAAATTGGCAGAGATTTGAAACGAGCTTTGAGCCACGGTCATGGTCGATTCCTGAACAGGATTTTTTATGGCCGTTACTTTAGCAAGGCAGGGAATTACCGGGGGTAATTTCCGCGGGAGAGGGGGGCGTCGTCCTTGACGCGAAAGCAGCTTAGAAGCTATGCGATTGATTCTCAAGCGCTGTTTTTACATTTGCGAGCCGTTGCGGCGGGCGTCGGCTTGCAATGAGGCATTCTTTTGCTATCATCGCCGCCAATTTAGCGGTACCCAGTCTTCATTAGCCTGAAGCCAAGCCAGAAAAACTGGCAGAAAAAAAAGACCCGGCAAAAAGCCGGGTCAAAAACCGTGATTAGCCTGATGAGGAGATAATCCAGGAGTCCGACCTAAGGTCTCTTGGGTTATCGACTGATCTCGCGACCAGTTGCTTGCAATAATAATCATTATCATTTGCAAGTCAAATGTTTTTCCCCGCCTTTTGGAAAATAATTTCCTGTCCCTGTTGCCAGCCCTGTTCATCGGCCGGATGAACCGTGGGCGAATTCCGCCGTGCATCTCATTCCTGGCGCTGGCTGTCCAGCGAGCGATCCACCAGCGCCTTGGCCATGTCGATCATGTGCACCACGGAAAACGCCAGGTCCCGACGGGTGCCCCGCAGGTGGTCGGCGGCCTCGTAGGCGCTGGCCGCGGCGCACCGCAGCAGGTCGGAAGCATGGATCATCGCTTCCTCGCTGCTGATGCTGTGCTTGACCTCGAAGAATTTCTCGTCGAGCGCCGATTCTGAAACAGCCGGTTTCAAGTAGTAGTCCATGGCCCGGCGGGCGGCCTCGCTGTCCTTGAGGGCGTTGAAGCCGACATCGACTTCCAGTTCTGGCGCGTCTTTGCTGGTTGTGCTCATGAGCGGTTCCATCCTTTGAAGTGGAATAAGAGGGTCTGAGGAATGGTAATACTTAATGTATTTGTGACTAGGTTTCAAATACTACAACTTGTGTGTTGAGGGCCGAAATACACAACGTATTGTTCCGGCCATGGACAAATGGATCGAGTTGGTTAAATCCAACATGAAGGACCGCAAGGTCACGCAAGAAAAGCTCGCGGAGCGCCTGGGTATGTCCCAAGGCGGCATCGGTCACTGGCTGAGCAAACGGCGCCAGCCGAAGATCGAAGACATGAACCGCGTGCTGGAAGAAATCGGCCTGGGTTTTCTCGAAGTCGCGCTGGTGATCCGCGAAAAACCACAGGTGGATGACGAGGGCCAGTTACTGCTGGAAGGACCGTCGTTGGTGCAGAAGTACAACCCGTATTTCCGCTATCCGGTCAGCGACTGGCGGGGCGTTGGCGAGGTGCGCGAGGCCGGTGGCGCGGGCTACGCCGCCGAGCGTTACGAGCTCTCTGACTACCAGGCCGAAGGCTCGGCCTTCTGGCTGGTCGTGGTGGGCGACGCGATGATTGCTCCGAGCGGCTTGAGCATCGCCCAGGACATGTTGATCCTGGTGGATCCGGCGGTGGAGGCGGTTCCCGGCAAGCTGGTGATCGTGCAATGCCCGGGCAGTACCGAAGCGATTTTCCGCAAGCTGGTGGAAGAGGGTGGGCAACGTTATCTGGTGCCGCTGAATCCGACTTACCCGAAGGCGCTTTATAGCGATGAGTGTCGGATCATTGGTGTAGTGGTGCAGGCCACTGCGAAATTCTGACGTAAAAATACGATCGTTCCCGCAAAGCTGCGGGAACGATCTTCTGCCTCAGGAGCTTATTCCAGCTCCACCAGGGCACTTCCCTCACTGACCATCTCGCCTTCCTGGCAATACAGCGCCTTGACCACCCCGGCTTGGGGGGCGCGGATGCTGTGTTCCATCTTCATCGCTTCCAGGACCACCAGTTGCGCGCCGGCTTCGACACTCTGCCCGGCCTGCACCAGAACCCGCACGATGCTGCCGTTCATGGGCGCGGTCAGGCCGCCATGATGACTGTGGCTGGCCTCCACCGCGGCAATCGGGTCGTAGGCCGTGACGCGGTGCATCTCGCCCTGCCACTGCAGGTACAGGCTGTTGCCCTGGCGAATCGCCCGGTGCTGCTGGCGCAGGCCCTTGTGTTCGATCGACAGCTGTTCGCCGTGCAAGGCGATGGCGGCGTTGTTGGTGTCCAGCTTGATCGCCCGGTCCTGGCCCTCGCAGTCGAGGTGCAGCACGGTTTCCCGCGGCAGGCCGATGCGCAGGCCACTGGCCTTGGCCCAGGGGGAATGACGGTCGTCGGTACGCAGCTGGTCCGGCTGGCTCTGGGCGAACGCCTGGGCGGCGGCCTGCCAGAACTCGTCGCTCAAGGCGGTGGCCGGTGGCAGCAACTGATCCTGATAGCGCGGGATAAAGCCGGTATCCAGCTCGGCGGCGGCGAAGGCCGGGTGGGCGATGATGCGTCGCAGGAACGCCAGGTTGGTCTTCAGCCCACCAATGGCGAACTCGTCGAGCATGCCCAGCAGGCGTAAACGCGCCTGCTCGCGGTCCTCGCCCCAGGCGATCAGCTTGCCGAGCATCGGGTCGTAGAACGGCGACACGCTGTCGCCTTCCTCGACGCCGCTGTCCACCCGCCGCCCTGGACCCGCCGCCGATTCGCGGTACAGCGCCAGGCGCCCGGTGGCCGGGAGGAAGTCGTTGCCCGGGTCCTCGGCGTACAGCCGCACTTCGATCGCATGCCCGATCAGCGGCACCTGATCCTGGGTGATCGGCAGCGCTTCGCCCTGGGCCACGCGGATTTGCCAGGCCACCAGGTCCAGCCCGGTGATGGCTTCGGTGACCGGGTGCTCCACTTGCAGGCGAGTGTTCATTTCCATGAAGAAGAATTCGCCGCGGGCGTCCAGCAGGAACTCCACGGTGCCGGCGCCGACGTAACCGATGGCCTGGGCCGCGCGTACCGCGGCTTCGCCCATGGCCTTGCGCTGTTCGACGCTCAGGCCAGGGGCCGGGGCTTCTTCGACGACTTTCTGGTGGCGCCGCTGGATCGAGCAATCGCGTTCGTTGAGGTACAGGCAGTTGCCGTGCTGGTCGGCGAACACCTGGATCTCTACGTGGCGCGGCTTGAGCACGTACTTTTCCACCAGCATCCGCGAGTCGCCGAAGGACGACTGCGCTTCACGCTGGGCCGAGGCCAGGGCTTCGGCCAGCTGGCTGACGTTCTCCACCACTTTCATGCCCTTGCCGCCACCGCCGGCGGTGGCCTTGAGCAGCACCGGGTAGCCGACGCGTTCGGCGGCGACGCGGAAGGTTTCCAGGTCCTGGGCTTCGCCGTGGTAACCGGGGACCAGGGGCACGCCGGCGGTTTCCATCAGCGCCTTGGCCGCCGACTTGCTGCCCATGGCGTCGATGGCCGACGCCGGCGGGCCGAGGAAGATCAGGCCGGCGGCTTCGATGGCGCGGGCGAAATTGGCGTTTTCCGACAGAAAGCCGTAGCCGGGGTGAATCGCCTGGGCACCGCTGGCCTTGGCGGCGGCGATCAGTTTGTCGATCTGCAGGTAGCTGTCGGCGGCCTTGCTGCCGCCCAGGTCGACGCGCAGGTCGGCTTCGCGGCTGTGGCGGGCGTCACGGTCGGTGGCGCTGTGCACGGCCACGGTGGTCAGGCCCAGGGCCTTGGCGGTGCGCATCACGCGGCAGGCGATCTCGCCGCGGTTGGCCACCAGCAGGGTGGTCAGGACAGGGGCGCTCATCAACGCGGCTCCTTGGTGGTCGGGGCGGGCTGCCAGCTGGGCGGGCGTTTTTGCAGAAAGGCGCGCAGGCCTTCCTGGCCTTCGGGGCTGACGCGGATGCGGGCAATGGCGTTCTCGCAGTAGCGACGCAGGGCCGGGGTCAGGGCGCCGTTGCCGACTTCGCGCAGCAGGTCCTTGCTGGCGCGCATGGCGCACGGGCTGTTGAGCAGCAGGTTGTCGATCCACGACGCCACCTGTTGTTCCAGTTCGGCCGTCGGGTAACTTTCCGACAGCAGACCGATTTCCCGGGCCCGCTGGCCGCTGAAACGTTCGGCGGTCAGGGCGTAGCGGCGCGCCGCGCGTTCGCCGATGGCCTGCACCACGAACGGGCTGATCACTGCCGGGGCCAGGCCGATGCGGACTTCCGAGAGGCAGAACTGCGCGTCGTCGGCGCCGATCGCCATGTCGCAGCAACTGATCAGGCCCAGGGCACCACCAAAGGCCGCGCCTTGTACCACGGCCAGGGTCGGGATCTTCAGCTTGGCCAGGTTGTACATCAGCTCGGCCAGCTCGCGGGCGTCGTCGAGGTTGGTGTGGTAGTCGAGTTCGGCCGACTGCTGCATCCAGGCCAGGTCGGCGCCGGCGCTAAAGTGCTTGCCACGGCCGCGTACCAGCAAAAAGCGCAGGGCCGGATCGCTTTGCACCTGATCCAGGGCGAGGATCAACTCACGGATCATTTCGGCGTTGAAGGCGTTGTTCTTTTCTTCACGGCTGAGCCACAGGGTGGCGAAACCACGCGGGTCCTTCAGCAGTTCCAGGGTGTTGAAGTCGTTCATGTCGGTTTCGCTCCGGGTCACATGCGGAACACGCCGAAGCGGCTCTGTTCGATAGGGGCGTTGAGGGACGCGGACAAGGCCAGCGCCAGGACGTCGCGGGTCTGCGCCGGGTCGATGACGCCGTCGTCCCACAGCCGGGCGCTGGAGTAATACGGATGGCCCTGATGCTCGTACTGATCGAGGATCGGCTGCTTGATCTCGGCTTCCTGGGCGGCGCTGAATGGCTGCCCGCCACGTTCGGCCTGCTCGCGCTTGACCTGCACCAGCACCCCGGCGGCCTGCTCGGCGCCCATCACGCCAATCCGCGCGTTGGGCCACATCCACAGGAAACGTGGGTCGTAGGCGCGACCGCACATGCCGTAGTTACCGGCGCCGAAGCTGCCGCCGATGATCACCGTGAACTTCGGCACCTTGGCGCAAGCCACCGCGGTCACCAGCTTGGCGCCGTGCTTGGCGATGCCGCCGGCTTCGTATTTCTGCCCGACCATGAAGCCGGTGATGTTCTGCAGGAACAGCAGCGGGATGCCGCGCTGGCAGGCCAGTTCGATAAAGTGCGCGCCTTTCTGCGCGGCCTCGGCGAAGAGGATGCCGTTGTTGGCGAGGATGGCGATCGGGTAGCCATGCAGGTGAGCGAAGCCGCACACCAGGGTGGTGCCGAACAGCGCCTTGAACTCATCGAAGACCGAACCGTCCACCAGACGCGCGATGACTTCGCGGACATCGAAGGGTTGCTTGGCGTCCGCCGGAATCACCCCGTACAGCTCATCGCTGGCATACAGCGGGGCGATCGGCGTGCGTTGCTGCAGCTCGCCCTGCTTGCGCCAGTTGAGGTTGGCGATGCTGCGCCGGGCCAGGGCCAGGGCGTGTTCGTCGCTGTCGGCGTAGTGGTCGGCGACACCGGAGATCTTGCAGTGCACATCGGCGCCGCCGAGGTCTTCGGCACTGACCACTTCGCCGGTGGCGGCCTTCACCAGCGGCGGGCCGGCGAGGAAGATGGTGGCCTGTTCGCGGACCATGATCGCTTCGTCGGCCATGGCCGGCACGTAGGCCCCGCCGGCGGTGCAGGAGCCCATGACCACGGCGATCTGCGGGATGCCCTGGGCGCTCATGTTGGCCTGGTTGAAGAAGATCCGCCCGAAGTGCTCGCGGTCGGGGAACACCTCGTCCTGGCGCGGTAGGTTGGCGCCGCCGGAGTCCACCAGATAGATGCAGGGCAGGCGGTTCTGCTGGGCGATGGTCTGGGCGCGCAGGTGTTTTTTCACGGTCAGCGGGTAGTAGGAGCCGCCTTTCACCGTGGCGTCGTTGGCCACGATCATGCATTCGACGCCTTCCACCCGGCCGATGCCGGCAATCACCCCTGCGGCCGGCACGTCTTCGCCATACACCTCGTACGCTGCCAGTTGGCTGACCTCGAGGAAGGGCGAGCCCGGGTCGAGCAGACGATTGATGCGCTCGCGCGGCAGCAGTTTGCCGCGCGAGGTGTGCCGTTCCTGGGCCTTGGCGCCACCGCCTTGCTGGACCTGGGCGAGCAGGGTATGCAGGGCGTCGACCTGTTTGAGCATCGCTTCACTGTTGGCGACGAACTCCGCCGAACGGGGGTTGAGCTGGGTATGCAGGATAGCCATTCAGGACTCCGGGTCGAGAGTGATTGCGATGCTCTCGGCTTTCGCCGAGTCGAGCCGCTCAGGGTCATAAACGAAGTGAACCCAGTTCGGCGTTTTGGCTTCTCTATTGATCGGCTCATAACCAAGCGTCCGCAATTGCTGTGCAATCTGTCCGCCGACGCGGCGTTGCTCGCTGGTCAAGGAGATCAATGCGACGAAGCCATCCGCAATGAAGTCCTGGACCATCTGTGCGATGGGGAAGGGGGAAGTGCTGTAGACCTTCATGGCGCTTCCTTACTTGGTTTCGTTGAACAGTTCGCGACCGATCAGCATGCGGCGGATTTCGCTGGTGCCGGCGCCGATCTCATACAGCTTGGCGTCGCGCAGCAGGCGGCCGGCGGGGAATTCGTTGATGTAGCCGTTGCCGCCGAGGATCTGGATCGCGTCCAGGGCCATCTGGGTGGCGCGTTCGGCGCTGTAGAGGATTACCCCGGCGGCGTCCTTGCGCGTGGTCTCGCCGCGCTCGCAGGCCTGGGCCACGGCATACAGGTAGGCGCGGCTGGCGTTGAGCTGGGTGTACATGTCGGCGACCTTGCCCTGGATCAGCTGGAACTCGCCGATGCTCTGGCCGAACTGCTTGCGGTCGTGGATGTAGGGCACCACCAGGTCCATGCAGGCCTGCATGATCCCGGTCGGGCCGCCGGAGAGCACCACACGCTCGTAGTCCAGGCCGCTCATCAGTACCTTCACGCCGCCATTGAGGATGCCGAGGATGTTTTCTTCCGGCACTTCCACGTCATCGAAGAACAGTTCGCAGGTGTTCGAGCCGCGCATGCCCAGCTTGTCGAACTTGTTGCTGCGGCTGAAACCTTTCCAGTCGCGCTCGACGATGAATGCGGTAATGCCATGCGGGCCCTTTTCCAGGTCGGTCTTGGCGTAGATCACGTAGGTGTTGGCGTCGGGACCGTTGGTGATCCAGGTCTTGCTGCCGTTGAGCACGTAATGGTCGCCGCGCTTGTCGGCGCGCAGCTTCATCGAGACTACGTCGGAGCCGGCGTTGGGTTCGCTCATGGCCAGGGCGCCGATGTGTTCGCCGCTGATCAGCTTGGGCAGGTACTTGCTTTTCTGTTCGTGGTTGCCATTGCGGTTGATCTGGTTGACGCAGAGGTTGGAGTGGGCGCCGTAGGACAGGGCGACCGAGGCCGAGCCGCGGCTGATTTCTTCCATGGCCACCACGTGGGCCAGGTAACCCAGGCCGGCACCGCCGTATTCTTCCGGCACGGTGATGCCCAAGAGGCCCATGTCGCCGAACTTGCGCCACATGTCGGCGGGGAACAGGTTGTCGACGTCGATCTGTGCCGCCCGTGGCGCCAGCTCGGCCTTGACGAAGGCCTGCACCTGGTCGCGGAGCATGTCGATGGTTTCGCCGAGGGCAAAGTTCAGGGTCGGATAGCTCATGGGGGCACCTTCAAACTTGTTTTTATGTAAGGGAGTCGGGCTGTGGAGAGCGGGTGATCCGGCTCTCACCTTTACGTTAACGTAAGCCTGCGACGGGTGGCTGTCAATCACCCTTTACGTAAACGTCAACTTGCGCCAGAGTAAGGGCGTTTTCGCTGGGGGCCAGGCTCCTTCGCTACATGCCTGGCTCATGCTTACCCACTAATAAAGACAATAGGGGTCATCATGGATCAACTCGCATCCGCGCCGGGGCGCAGCTACACTCGCGGCACGCAGGACAAAGCCTTGCTGGCGCTGACCATCGGTCAGGCGTTCGATCGCACGGTGGCGTCATACCCGCAGGGCGAAGCCCTGGTGGTGCGTCATCAGCAGCTGCGCTACAGCTGGCAGCAGCTGGCCGAAACCGTTGATCTGCATGCCCGGGCGCTGCTGGCCCTGGGGCTCAAGACCGGCGACCGTCTGGGTATCTGGGCCCCCAACTGCGCCCAGTGGTGCATCAGCCAGTTCGCCAGCGCCAAGATCGGCGCGATCCTGGTGAACATCAACCCGGCCTATCGCAGCTCCGAACTGGAATACGTGCTCAAGCAGTCCGGTTGCCAGTGGCTGGTGTGCGCCGGCGCGTTCAAGACCTCCGACTACCACGCCATGCTCCAGGGCCTGGCGCCCGAGCTGGCGCAGCAGTCCATCGGTCAGTTGCAGAGCGAGCGCCTGCCGGATTTGCGCGGCGTGATCAGCCTCGACGCGCAGCCGCCGTCGGGCTTTCTGCCCTGGTCGCAGCTGGCCGACCTGGGGGCCGGCGTCAGCCTCGAAGCGCTGCGCGAACGCCAGGACAGCCTGGACCCCGACCAGGCGGTGAATATCCAGTACACCTCCGGCACCACCGGTTTCCCCAAAGGCGCGACCCTCAGTCACTACAACATCCTCAACAATGGCTATATGGTCGGCGAGAGCCTGGGCCTGGGCCACGAGGATCGCCTGGTGATCCCGGTGCCGCTGTACCACTGCTTCGGCATGGTCATGGGCAACCTGGGCTGCGTGACCCACGGTACCACCATGATCTACCCCAACGATGCCTTCGATCCGCTGCTGACCCTGAGCGCCGTGGCCGAGGAAAGGGCCACCGGGCTGTACGGCGTGCCAACCATGTTCATCGCCATGCTCGACCAGCCACGAAGGGCCGAGTTCAACCTGTCGAGCCTGCGCACCGGGATCATGGCCGGGGCCACCTGTCCGATCGAGGTGATGCGCCGGGTGATCAGCGAGATGCACATGAGTGAAGTGCAGATCGCCTACGGCATGACCGAAACCAGTCCGGTGTCATTGCAGACCGGCCCGGCGGACGACCTTGAACTGCGCGTGACCACGGTCGGCCGCACCCAGCCGCAGCTGGAAAGCAAGATCATCGACGAGGCGGGCAATATCGTGCCGCGCGGCACCATCGGCGAGCTGTGCACCCGCGGCTACAGCGTGATGCTGGGCTACTGGAACAACCCCCAGGGCACGGCCGAAGCCATCGACCAGGCCGGCTGGATGCACACCGGCGACCTGGCGACCATGAACGAGCAGGGTTACGTGTGCATCGCCGGGCGCAACAAGGACATGATCATCCGCGGCGGCGAAAACATTTATCCGCGCGAGCTCGAGGAGTTTTTCTTCACCCATCCGGCGGTGGCCGATGTGCAGGTGATTGGCATTCCGTGCTCGAAATACGGCGAAGAGATTGTCGCCTGGATCAAGTTCCACCCTGGCCACACGGCCAGCGAGGAGGAGCTGCAGGCCTGGTGCAAGGCGCGTATCGCCCATTTCAAGACGCCGCGTTACTTCAAGTTCGTCGAGGAGTTTCCGATGACCGTCACCGGCAAGATCCAGAAGTTCAGGATGCGCGAGATCAGTGTCGAGGAGTTGCGCGGGCGTTCCTGAGCCCATTCCAGCAGGCTCCCGCAAGGTTGCGATACCTGCGGGGGCGGCTCGCGGTAGCACTCAAAAGGTCGCAGCCGGGGGCAGGAGAGGGGAAGAAAACAGGAAGGCCGGAAAGCACAAAGGGGAGCCGAAGCTCCCCTTTAATTTTTGTCGTTGCGTGCTCTTTTTTTATTATTGAGGGGCGGTCTGTTGTTGTTTTTGGCAACCGTTACCCTTTACCGCTGTTTTTGGCGATCCCCATCCGGGATCAAGAGCAAACGTATTTTTTTGAGCGCTGATCTATTTTCTCGCCGCAGCGACCAACCAGTTCGGGAGCTACCTTGGGGTAGTTTTATTGTTCTCTGCCCGGTTGCGGGTGGCTCTTATTGTTAAAGACACCCTGGAAAACACATCCTCTCCAAAAAAATCTGTTAGCTGCGTCTCTGCCGTGTTGTTTTTGTTATGTCAGAGTCGTTTCGTCTTATTTTTATTAGCTTTGCTGCTTTTTATTCTTGTTATGGCAGAGATATAGCAGAAGCCGTGCCAACTTTTTAAAGCCCTTTAAAATCAACAGCTTGATAAAAATGGCATTTCATCTGTACCGCTAGAAAATCGACAAACTGTTTCCGTGTTACCCGTTTCGAGCGTGCGCCAGAGCGGCCGGTAACACCCTGAAACAGGCAACCCCCCCTCAACCTGGGTAACGGGCCTTGGCGACGCGCGAGCCGGTGGGGCGCCCCAGCACGGAGCAGATCTGCTGGCCGGCGAGGATCAGGCGCTCCATGTCGATACCGGTTTCGATGCCCAGCCCATTGAGCAGGTACAGCACGTCCTCGCTGGCGACGTTACCGCTGGCGCCCTTGGCGTAGGGGCAGCCGCCGAGCCCGGCGATGGAGCTGTCGAACACTGCGATGCCTTCCAGCAGGCTGGCGTAGATATTGGCCAGGGCCTGGCCATAGGTGTCGTGGAAGTGCCCGGCGAGCTTGTCCAGCGGAACGTGGGCGGACACCACCTCGAACATGCGGCGGGTAGCGCCGGCGGTGCCGGTGCCAATGGTGTCGCCCAGGGACACCTCGTAGCAGCCCATGCTGTACAGCTCGCGAGCGACCACGGCGACCTGTTCCGGCGCTACCTCGCCTTCGTAAGGGCAACCCAGCACACAGGACACGTAACCGCGCACGGTAACGCCATGCTGTTTCGCCGCCTCCATGATCGGCACGAAGCGTTCCAGGCTTTCGCTGATGGAGCAGTTGATGTTGCGCTGGGAGAAGGCCTCGGAGGCGGCGGCGAACACCGCGACTTCCTTGACCCCGGCGGCCAGGGCATCTTCGAAACCGCGCAGGTTCGGGGCGAGGGCTCCGTAGGTCACCCCCGGCTTGCGCTGGATCTGCGCGAACACCTCGGCGGACCCGGCCATCTGCGGCACCCATTTGGGTGAGACGAAACTGCCGACTTCTATATAGCCAAGCCCGGCCGCGCTCAGGGCGTCCACCAGTTGCACCTTGTCGGCGACGCTGATGGGCTGGGCTTCGTTCTGCAAACCGTCGCGAGGACCGACTTCGACCAGGCGCACATGGGTGGGGAGGGACATGAGAGCTTTACCTATATTAAGTGGGCACTAATGTAGCCGCTGCCGCAGGCTGCGATCGTCGGCGAAGTCGACGCAAAACCAGGCGCTACGGTCTGTCTGGCAGATTATCTGTGTTACTGGTGCGGCCGCTTTGCGGGCGACCGCAATCGGGGTGGTTACTGCACGGCGCTTTTCTGATTCTGGATGGTCTGCTCCAGCGCCTGGGTGCAGCGCTCTTCCGCGGTGTCCAGTTCCAGCTTCATCTGTTCGATGTCCAGCAACTGCTGCTCCAGCTGTTCGCGGCGCTCGGCGATTTTCGCCAGCATGCTGTGCAACTGCTTCAGGTTGCCGCTGCTGGGGTCGTAGAGTTCGATCAGCTCGCGGCATTCGGCCAGGGAGAAGCCGATGCGCTTGCCGCGCAGGATCAGCTTCAGGCTGACCTTGTCCCGTGGCGAGTAGATGCGTTCCTGGCCACGACGTTCGGGGGCGAGCAGGCCTTGTTCCTCATAAAAGCGGATGGCCCGGGTGGTGATGTCGAGCTCGCGGGCGAGGTCGGAAATGCTGTAGGTCTGGCTGCTCATGGGGGCACTCGAAAAAGGTCTTGGCGTTAAGCTAATTCGAGGTTGACGTATACGTCAAGCAAGATGCAACCCTATCCGCAGGCACGAGGCTTGCCCGCGATGGATACGCTGAGGTTTCCCTGAACCACCACGTTCTCCCTTATCGCGGGCAAGCCTCGCTCCTACAGATTACTTCTCGAGTTTCTTCTCGTGGGCCGTCACCTGCTGGCACAGCTCGATCATCTGCTCGCGCATCCAGCGGTTGGCCGGGTCCTGGTCGGTGCTTTCGTGCCAGTAGAGGTGGGTTTCCAGCGGCGGCACGTCGTTGACCGGCAGGTTGAACGCCTGCAAGTCGTGGCGCCGAGCGAAGCGCTCGGGCACGGTCATGACCATGTCGGTCTGTTGCAGCACTTGCGAGGCCATCAGGTAATGCTGGGAGCGCAGGGCGATCTTGCGCTGGATGCCCATCTTGCCCAGGGCCAGGTCGACGTAGCCCAGGCCGCTGCGGCGGCTGGAGATGTGGATATGGGTCAGCGACAGGTAGTCGTCGAGGCTGAGTTTTTCCTTGTTCGCCAGCGGGTGGCTCTTGCGCATGGCGCAGACATAGCGGTCTTCCATCAGCTTGACGTGGCGGACCTGCGGGTCGGTGTTGAGCGGGGCATCGACGGCGAAATCCAGGCGGCCGGCGGCCAGTTCCTTGGTGGTTTCCCGACGCTTGGACAGGAAACTCTCGATGATCACCGTGGGGGCCAGGCGCCGCAGGCGCTGGAACAGCGGCGGCAGGATCACCGCCTCGGTCAGGTCGGTCATGCTGATGCGGTAGGTCTTGACCGCCTGCAAGGGGTTGAAGATGCGGCTTTCCTGCACCGATACCCGCAGCAGCGACAGGGCGTTGCGCACCGGGCCGATGATGTTCTGCGCCATGGGCGTGGGCACCATGCCCTGGGCGGTCCGCACGAAGAGCGGATCGTTGAAGGTTTCGCGCAGGCGGGCCAGGGCGTTGGAGACAGCGGGCTGAGTGATGCCGACGATCTGCCCGGCGCGGGTCAGGTTGGCTTCGGTGTAGATCGCGTCGAAGACGATGAAAAGGTTGAGGTCGACCTTGCTCAGATTCATTGCGCTGCACTCTTATTGTTAGGGCCGGGAGGGATGGACTGATGGCCTGCACGATCAGTCAATCATATATCGGTGATGAATGTTAATACACGCCGAGAATAGGCTAGGTAAATTTTCGTAAGCTGTTCTAGCATCGGTTCCATGCCCTCAACCACCTTGCCAAGAAGGTAGCTGCCCATGGATTTCGCCTATTCACCCAAGGTTCAGGAACTGCGTGAACGCGTGACCGCGTTCATGGACACTTATGTCTATCCGGCTGAAGCGGTGTTCGAACGCCAGGTCGCCGAAGGCGATCGCTGGCAGCCGACGGCGATCATGGAAGAGCTCAAACTCAAGGCCAAGGCCGAGGGGTTGTGGAACCTGTTCTTGCCCGAGTCGGAACTCGGCGCCGGCCTGACCAACCTCGAATACGCGCCGCTGGCGGAAATCATGGGCCGCTCCCTGCTGGGGCCGGAACCCTTCAACTGCTCGGCACCGGACACCGGCAACATGGAAGTGCTGGTGCGCTACGCCAATGAAGAGCAGAAGCAACGCTGGCTGGAGCCGCTGCTGCGCGGCGAGATCCGTTCCGCCTTCGCCATGACCGAGCCGGACGTGGCGTCGTCCGACGCCACCAACATGGCCGCCCGCGCCGTGCGCGATGGCGACGAATGGGTGATCAACGGCAAGAAGTGGTGGACTTCGGGCGCTTGCGATCCGCGCTGCAAGATCCTGATCTTCATGGGCCTGAGCAACCCGGACGCACCGCGCCACCAGCAGCATTCGATGATCCTGGTGCCGGTCGACACCCCCGGGGTGAAGATTGTCCGGCCGCTGCCGGTGTTCGGTTATGACGACGCGCCCCACGGCCATGCCGAAGTGCTGTTCGACAACGTGCGGGTGCCGTACGAGAACGTGCTGCTGGGCGAGGGCCGTGGTTTCGAGATCGCCCAGGGTCGCCTTGGCCCGGGCCGGATCCACCACTGCATGCGTTCGATCGGTATGGCCGAGCGTGCGCTGGAATTGATGTGCAAGCGTTCGGTGAGCCGCACCGCGTTCGGCAAACCGTTGGCGCGCCTGGGCGGCAACGTCGACAAGATCGCCGACTCGCGGATGGAGATCGACATGGCGCGCCTGTTGACCCTGAAGGCGGCGTACATGATGGACACCGTCGGCAACAAGGTGGCGAAAAGCGAAATCGCCCAGATCAAGGTGGTGGCGCCGAACGTGGCCTTGAAGGTGATCGACCGGGCCATCCAGATTCATGGCGGGGCCGGGGTGTCCAACGATTTCCCGTTGGCCTACATGTACGCCATGCAGCGCACCCTGCGCTTGGCCGACGGTCCGGACGAAGTGCACCGCGCGGCCATCGGTAAGTTTGAAATCGGCAAGTACGTGCCCAAGGAAATGCTGCGTAGCGGGCACTGAAAGCGATCGCGGGCAAGTCGGATCGCCGATTTTCCTTCCCTCAATACACCCAGACCTCCACCCGCCGATTCTTGATCCGCCCCTCGTCCGCGGTATTGGCCGCGACCGGCATCTGCGCGCCAAAACCGCGAATCTCGCGCAGCACCACACCGTTTCTCACCAGCTCCCGGCGCACGGTCATGGCTCTCAGCTTGGACAGCAATGCCGCGCGCGCCGGATCGTTCTTGGCATCGCCGAAGCCGACCAGGGTCACACGGTTGTTCAGCTTGTCGTGCCGCTTGAGAAAATCCAGGACCCGCGCCAGATCCTGGCGTGCCTTGTTGTCGAGGGTGGCGCTGCCTTCCTCGAAGCGGAAGTTCACGGTCAAGCGCTGCGCCTGCCGAGCGATGGCCTGGTAACCCTCGGGCATCTGCGGGGCGGGGGCGACGCTCATGGCCAGCACCGTCTGGGCGATAAAGCCGTTGGCCGCGACTATGGCCTGGCCTCTGGCGCTTTGGGCGAAACGCACCAGGGCGCGGGCCCAGGGGTTTTGCTGATCGGGCGGCAGGTAGAAGTACAGGCGCCGGGACAGCGGGTAGTCCTCGGTGGCGATCAGGCTGTCGAGGGGCAACATCGGTTGCGAGCCGCCGTCGACGAGCGCCACGGCCTTGGCCTGGCGTACATAAGGCAGGCCGATAAAACCGATGCCCTGGGGATCGTGGCTGACCGCGTCGGAGAGTTGCTCGCTGGACTCGAAGCGTTTCGCCGTGGCGCTCAGGTTCTTGCCACGGTGGGCCAGCACCAGCTCCTTGAAGGTGTCGTAGGTGCCGGACCGGTCATCTCGGGTGTACAGGTGAATGGCGCCGCCGACGCCGCCCAGTTCTTCCCAGGTATTCACCTCCCCGCTGAATACCCGCGCCAGTTGCTCGGTGTCCAGCCGCGCCAGCGGGTTTTGCGGGTGGAGGATGATGGCCAGGCCGTCGATGGCGATCACTTGTTCGGCGTCGGGGTCTTTCAGGTCGCCGAGGGCTTCCAGTTCCACCAGTTCGCTGTCCTTGATCGGTCGTGATGCGGCGGCGAGGTCGGCGCTGGCGTTCTTCAGCGCGGCAAAGCCGGTACTGGAACCATGGGCGGCGATCTCGACGAGAACGCGCCGGCCCTGGGCATCCTGGCCTGTCACCCGACGCTCGTTGTCTTTGCCCGCCGCCTCGATCCGGATGTCGAGCAAACCCTGTTCTTGCATCAGGCCCTTGACCAGGGCCGGACCCAGCGCGGCGCCGATGGTGTTGGAGCCCTGGATGCGCAGCACCGGCTGGTTGTCGCCGGCCAGGGGCAGGGCGGCGAACACCGACCAGGGTAGGGCGTAGCAGACGAAGCCGACCAGCAGCAGGCAGAGGGTGCGGCACCAGAGGTCCCGTTCACTGACGGTGGAAACGCGTGACATGCGGCGATGGCCTTCTATGGCGGGAGCGAGTGCGGCGAGATTAAGTCAGGGAGGTGACGGGGATGTGACAGTTGATGAGGGTAACCAGAGCCTTCCCATGGCTTTTCAGAATGCTCTTAAAGACCCGGCTCGGCGGGCTCAGTAGAGTTGAAAACTTTGTCTGGAGGGGAATTGGCGCACGCCGACTCTCGTCGTCACCAGGCGTCGATGCAGCCCTGGCTGCAATTTGCTTGTGTCAAAGGAGTATGAAATGAGTGGCTGGTTCGAGCTGAAGCAATATGGCAGCGGAGGTTTCAGGTTCTTGCTGAAGTCCAAGGACGCGCAGACCATGCTTCAAAGCGACCGTTACCCTTGTCGTGAGAGTGTCGAGGCAGCCATCGCGCTGTTCCGCAAGCACTGCACGTCCCCGGGTAGTTACGAAAAGAAGATCGCCCCTGGTGGCAAATCCTACTTCAATCTCAAGGCCGGCAAGGAGGTGATCCTGGTCAGCCATTTGTATGACTCGGAGCCGACCCGTGAGTCCGCCATCGAGGCCATCATGCGGGTCGGCACCAGCACTCGGGTCGAGCTGTGTTGAGACGCTGAAGCAATAAAAAAAGCCCATCGCAGGATGGGCTTTTTTGTGCCTGGCGATCAGCTCAGTTCGAGCCAGATCGGTGCGTGGTCGGAAGGTTTCTCCATGCCACGCAGGTCGTAGTCGACCCCGGCATCCTTGATCCGTGGCAGCAGGCCGCGGGAGGCCATGATCAGGTCGATGCGCAGGCCGCGCTTGGGCTCGTCCTCGAAGCCGCGGCTGCGGTAGTCGAACCAGCTGAATCGATCGGCCACCTCTGGGTTGAGGTGACGGAAACTGTCCACCAGGCCCCAGTTCTTCAGGCGGGCCATCCACTCGCGTTCTTCTGGCAGGAAGCTGCACTTGCCGGTTTTCAGCCAGCGTTTCATGCTGTCCGGGCCGATGCCGATGTCGCAGTCTTCCGGGGAAATGTTCACGTCGCCCATGACCACCAGCGGCTGCTCGTTGCTGAAACGGGTTTCCAGCAGGTGCTGCAGGTCGCTGTAGAAACGCTGCTTGGCCGGGAACTTGGTGGGGTGGTCGCGGCTTTCGCCCTGGGGGAAGTAGCCGTTCATGATGGTCACCGGGGTGCCATCGACGTCGGCGAAGGTGCCCCAGATAAAACGCCGCTGGGCATCTTCCTCGTCACCCTCGAAGCCCTTGTACAGCGCCAGCGGCGCCTGACGCGAGAGCAGGGCGACACCGTAGTGGCCTTTCTGCCCGTGGAAATGCACGTGATAACCCAGTGCCTGGACTTCGGCCAGGGGGAACTGGTCGTCCGATACCTTGGTTTCCTGCAGGCCGATGACGTCCGGTTGATGCTTTTCGATCAGCGCCGCCAACTGATGGGGGCGGGCACGCAGCCCGTTGATGTTGAACGAGACGATCTTCATGGTCGGCGGTCCTGGCAAAACTGCGATGCTAGCCGACAAGTCGCCCGGCGGCCAGCGTGGCGGCAGGAAGGATGCGCTGCTAAGGTCCATGAGCAGCGCGCAGTGGAACGATTGCGGGCCTGCAAGGCTCGTAGCTATGAGCACACCAAGAACTGGCACAAGTTTGCCGTCATCCAGCGCGGCCACTTCAAGCCGGGCCCAGGGGGAGACCAATCGCCATGCCTGAAACCTCGACTGCCATCGCCGACATTCATATGCTCGACAGCGGCTATGCCCGCGAAGCCCGTTCCCTGCTGTATCAGGCTTATCGTCACGAGCCGACCTTCGCCTATCTGTTCGAGTCCGAACGCCCGGGTTACGAACAACGGGTGCGGGCCACGGTGCGTGAACTGGTCAAGCAGCACTTCATTCAGGACCTGCCGGCCATCGGCCTGCTGGTCAACGACCGGTTGATCGGTATCGCCCTGATCGCGCCGCCCCAGCGTCGCCTGGGCATTACCGAGAGCTGGGCCTGGCGCCTGCGCATGGTGCTCAGTACCGGTTTCCGCTGTACCCGGCGCTACCTGGACTATCACGCGGCGGTGCTGGGTTGCCTGCCCAGCGATGCGGTGCATGTGCTGCCGCTGCTGGGAATTCATCCGCAGTTCCAGGGCAAGCATTTCGGTGAGCAATTGCTGCAGGCGGTGCACAACTGGTGCGCGGTGGACGAACATTCCCAGGGCGTGGTGCTGGACACCGGCAACCCGCGTTACCTGGCGTTCTATGAGCGCCAGGGTTACGAAGAGATTGGCGAGATCGCCGTCGGCCCGGTCCGCGAGCACATTTTCTTTCACGCCAACCCGCAGGTTCTGCAAAGCGCGACCGGCTGAATAGAACTTTCCTCACATTTGTGCGCTCTATCAGGCTCCCAGCTCGTGATAGCATTCGCGCCTATGAAGTTTTCAGGAAGATTCACCAGCAGCTTGTTGCTGCTGTTCACAAGCTGTGCGGCACTGGCGCAAAGCGAATTGGACGTCAGGGTCAAACCCTCTAACGATGAACTCAAGGCCAATGTGGAGGGCTACATTGGCGGGGTCGGCGATCGCGACGAGGAGGCTCTGCTGCGTTTCAGCCGTGGCGCCGAGGAGCAGGCCCGCAAGGCCGCCCAGGCCCTGGGCTACTACCAGCCGCAGATCAGCAGCGAAGTCAAAGGCGGCGAAAAGCCGCGCTTGGTGCTGAATATCGATCCTGGCGAGCCGGTGCATCTGCGCAATGTCACCATCCGGCTCGACGGCCCGGCGGCCTCCCTCAAGGGTTTTCGTGTGCCCAGGAGCGATCAGCTGAAAAGCGGCGCGGTCCTCAATCACGGTCATTACGAAGACGCCAAGCGGTTGATCCAGAACCAGGCGTCGCGCTACGGCTTTTTCAGCGGGCGTTTCACCCGGCAGAAGCTGGCCGTGGACCCCCAGGCTGGGGTGGCGGATATCGAGCTGGTCTACGAAAGCGGTCCGCGTTACGCCCTGGGCAAGGTCAGTTTTGCCGGCGACACGCCGTTCGACGAAGACCTGCTGCAACGCATGGTGCCGTTCAAGGCCGGTACTCCCTACGACTCCGAACTGATCGCCGAGCTTAACCAGGCGCTGCAATCGAGCGGTTACTTCGAAGGCGTGCGGGTCGACGCGGCACCGACCGCGGCCGCCGCCGAGGTGATTCCGGTGGCGGTCCAGCTGGAAACGCGCAAACCGCGCACCATGGGCCTGGGCCTGGGTTTCTCCACCGACGTCGGGCCACGGGCCAAGGCCAACTGGACCCGGCACTGGGTCAACGCCCAGGGCCACAGCTATGGCTGGGAAACGGAAGTCTCCGCGCCGCGGCAGAACGTCGGCCTGTTCTACGACATACCGCTGGACCCGCCGTTGACCGACAAGCTGCGTTTTGCCGGTGGCTATCAGAACGAAGAGATCGCCAATACCGACACCCTGAGCAAGTTGCTCACCCTCGGCCCCGAGTGGCACAGCAAGTTGCCCAGCGGCTGGCAGCGGGTCATCTCGCTGAAGTGGCAGCGCGAGGAATACCGGCTCGGCGACGATTCGGGCCTGAGTAACCTGTTGATGCCCGGCGTCAGCTATTCCTACCTGCGCAGCGATAACCGCATCGATCCGCACAACGGCTATCGCCTGCAATTCGATAGCAAGGTGGCCAAGGAAGGGTTGGGCTCGGACACCAACCTTCTGTATGGCACCGTGCTGCTCAAGGGCCTGACCACGGTGTGGGACAACCATCGGTTTCTCGGCCGGGTGCAGTTCGGCGGCAGCGCCACCAACGGTTACAAGAAGGTGCCGCCGTCCCTGCGCTTTTTCGCCGGTGGCGACCAGAGCGTGCGCGGTTACAACTACCAGAGCCTGTCGCCGGAGAACTCCGACGGCGACCGGATCGGCGGGCGCTACATGGTGGCCGGCAGTGTCGAGTACCAGTACTCCATCGCGGAGAAATGGCGCCTGGCGACCTTTGTCGATCAGGGCAATTCCTTCGACAAACTTGAACTGCCGAACCTCAAGACCGGGGTCGGTGTCGGTGTGCGCTGGGTGTCCCCGGTGGGGCCGATCCGCCTCGACCTGGCCCATGCGCTGGACGATGACGGCGGCATTCGCTTGCACTTTTCCATGGGGCCAGAGCTGTGAAGCGTGGTTTGAAGATTGCGCTACTGGTGCTGCTTGCGCTGGTGGCGGTGCTGGTACTGGCGCTGGCTTCGATACTCGGCACCCAGGCCGGCAGTCGCTGGGCCCTGGGCCTGGTGCCGGGTTTGACGGTGGAGAACTTCGCCGGCCGCCTGGGCGGGCAGTGGAGCGCCGATCATCTGTTGTGGCAGCAGGACAGCAGCCGGGTCGAACTCCAGGCGCCGAAATTCGCCTGGTCGCCGGCGTGCCTGATGCGCATGACCCTGTGCATCGAGCAACTGGACGTGGAGCAGGTCAGCCTGCAATTCCCGCCGGGTGCGGAAGAAGAGAGCAGCGGCCCGATCAGCCTGCCGGATCTGCAGCTGCCCCTGGCTATCGAACTGGGGCAGGTGCGGGTTGGCAGCCTGCACTTCAATGGCAGCGAGGAGCTCAAGGGCCTGCAACTGGCGGCGCAGTGGACGGCCAAGGGCCTGCAGATCGACTCGGTGAGCCTGCAGCGCGACGACCTCAGCCTCAATCTTTCGGGTTTGTTGTCGCCCAGTGGCGACTGGCCATTGAGCGCCACCGGTACCCTGACCCTGCGGGCGCCCGGCAGCGAACCCTGGGCGCTGGCGCTGAAGGTCGATGGCGACCTGTTGAAGACCCTGAGGCTTGCGGCCGACAGCAGCGGTTATCTGCAAGGCCAATTGAGCGGTGAGCTGCAACCTTTGGTGGAGAACCTGCCGGCCCAGGTACGGATCACCGCCGATGGCTTCAAGGCCAGCGCCGACCTGCCCGACACCCTGATGCTCAATCAGCTGGAGCTGACCGGCAAAGGTGACCTCAAGGCGGGTTACCAACTGCTGGGCAAGGCCACCCTGCCGGCCGAGCAGGGGCCGGTGGCACTGGCGCTGCAAGGCAAGGTCGACGCCAAGGGGGCGCAGATCGCCGCGCTGGACCTGACCGCCAACGACAAGCAAAACCTCAAGCTGACGGGCCAACTGGACTGGAGCCAGGGCCTGAATGCCGAAGCCAAGCTCGACTGGCTGGATTTCCCCTGGCATCGCCTGTACCCGCTGATCGAAGAACCCGCGGTGGCGGTGCGCCGTTTCAATGCTGAAATCGCCTACCGCGATGGCAACTACCTGGGCAATTTCAAGGGCGACCTCGATGGCCCGGCGGGGGCGTTCAGCCTCAGCAGCCCGTTCAGTGGCGACCTGACAAAAATCTTCCTGCCCCAGTTCAAGCTGGCGGCCGGCCAGGGCAAGGCCGAAGGCCACCTGAACCTGCAATTCGCCGATGGCATCGCCTGGGATACCGCCCTGGACCTGTCGGCGATCAACCCGGCGTACTGGGTCGCCGAGCTGCCGGGCACCTTGGCCGGGCCGCTGCGCAGCCAGGGTGAGATGAAGAATGAGCAACTCAAGCTCAACGCCGACCTCGACCTCAAGGGCAAGTTGCGCGGCCAGCCCGTGGTGCTGCAGGCCAAGGCCGATGGCGCAGGCGAGCAATGGAACCTGAGCGCGCTGGACATCCGCCTGGGCGACAACCGCATCAATGGTTCCGGCCGCCTGCAACAACGCTTGGCCGGGCAGCTCGATATCAAGCTGCCACGTCTTGGCCAGCTGTGGCCCGAGCTGCGTGGCCAGCTCAACGGCCGCCTCGATGTGGCCGGCATCCTGAAGGCGCCGCAGGGCAAGCTCGACCTGCAAGGCCAGCAACTGGTGTTCGCCGACAATCGCCTGCAGAGCCTCAAGCTCGATGCCAACCTGGACAGCGCGCAACGGGCGCGGATCGACCTCAAGGGGGGCGGCATCCAGGTCGGTGAAACCTCGCTGGGGACGCTGACGGCCAGCGGCCAGGGCGATATCAAGAACCAGAAACTGCAACTGGACCTGCAAGGCCCGCAGCTCAAACTGGCGCTGGGCCTGGACGGCAAGCTGGACCAGGGCAACTGGCGCGGCCGCCTGGCCAGCGGCGATATCCAGACCGGTGGCCAGGACTGGAGGTTGCAAGCTCCGGCGAAGCTCGAATACCTGGCCGACGGCAAGCTCAACTTCGGCGCCCATTGCTGGGCCAGCGGCGATGCCAGCCTGTGTGGCGAGGATCAGCGGCTGATGCCCGAGCCCAAGTTGCGTTACCACCTCAAGCAGTTCCCGATCGACAGCCTCGCGCAGTGGTTGCCCAAGGACTTCGCCTGGAAGGGCCGGCTCAACGCCGATATCAAGCTGGACGTACCGGCTGGTGGCCCGCAAGGGCGGATCCTGCTGGACGCCAGCGGCGGCACCTTACGGGTCAAGGAAAAGCAGCAGTGGCTGGACTTCCCGTATCAGACGCTGAAAATCGACACCACCCTCAACCCCAAGCGTATCGATACGCAGCTGGCGTTCAGCGGCGGCAAGCTCGGTGAACTGATGCTGCAGGCGCAGATCAATCCGTTGCCGAAAAACAAGCCGCTGTCCGGCGAGTTCCGCCTCAGCGGCCTGGACCTGGCGGTGGCGCGGCCGTTCGTGCCGATGGTCGAAAAGCTCGCCGGCACCCTGAACGGCAGTGGGCGCATCTCCGGTGGTCTGCTGGCGCCGCAGGTCAATGGCAACCTGGCCCTCAGCGGTGGTGAAGTCTCCGGCCCTGAATTGCCCATCAGCCTCCAGGACCTGCAATTGCAGGCACTGATCTCTGGTGAAAGCGTGCAATTGAACGGCGGTTGGAAGAGCGGCAAAGCCGGGCAGGGCAGCCTGAACGGCAATATCGCCTGGGGCCAGGCGCTGGTGGTGGACCTGAGCCTCAAGGGCTCGCAGCTGCCGGTCACCGTCGAGCCCTATGCGGTGCTGGACGTGGCGCCGGACCTGAAGATCTCGATGAAGGACGACAAGCTGGCGATCGCTGGCAAGGTCCAGGTGCCCAAGGGCGAAATCACCGTTCGGGAGTTGCCGCCGTCGACGGTCAAGGTGTCGGACGACACCGTGATCATCGGCCACCAGACCGAGGAGGGCAAAGCACCGATGGCCATGGCGATGGACATCGACGTGGTGGTTGGCGAGGACAAGCTCAGCTTCACCGGTTTCGGCCTGACCGCCAACCTGCAAGGCCATGTACACATCGGCGACAACATGGACACCCGTGGCGAGCTGTGGCTCAACGACGGTCGCTACCGGGCCTATGGCCAGCGCCTGACCGTGCGCCGGGCACGCCTGCTGTTCGCCGGGCCGATCGACCAGCCGTACCTGGACATCGAGGCGATCCGCCAGACCGATGACGTGATCGCCGGTATCCGCCTCAGTGGCAGCGCCGAACAGCCGACCACGCAGATCTTCTCGGAGCCGGCCATGAGCCAGGAGCAGGCCTTGTCCTACCTGGTGCTCGGGCGTCCCTTGAGCACCACCGGCGAGGACAACAACATGCTGGCGCAAGCCGCCCTGGGCCTTGGCCTGATGGGCAGCTCGAACATCACCGGCGGGCTGGCCAAGGACCTGGGGATCGACGACTTCCAGCTCGACACCCAGGGCAGCGGCAACACCACCAGCGTAGTGGCCAGCGGCAATATCTCCGAACGCCTCAGCCTGCGTTACGGGGTGGGGGTCTTCGAGCCGGCCAACACCATCGCCCTGCGCTACAAGCTGAGCAAAAAGGTCTACCTGGAAGCGGCCAGCGGCGTCGCCAGCTCGCTGGATATTTTCTACAAGCGCGACTTCTGATAGCCGTAGGCAATCCAGTCCCCTTTGGCGAGGGGACTGGCTACCACCAAGCAGCAACCCTCCAGCCGGTATTTCTTCCCCCGATTTTTTCGATTTCAAGACTTTCCCATTAATTAGCTTAATAGTAAGCATGCTAATTATTGTTTGGATATTGGCTGCCTAGGCAGTAACATCTCGACATACTTTCGCTGCCTAGGCAGCTAACAGGTGGTCAGATGAAGCACTTCACCCCAGACGGTTTCCAAAATTGCCACCTCGGGCTCTTGCTGGGCCGCGCGGCCCTGCTCAAGGACCGGATCATCGACACCCACATGGAACCCCACGGCATCACCGCCGCGCAGTTCAAGGTGCTGATCATCATGGCCCAGTTCGGCGTCGACACCCCGGCCGAGCTTTGCCGCCACCTGTCCCTCGACAGCGGTTCCATGACCCGCATGCTCGATCGCCTGGAGCAGAAGGACTTCCTTGCCCGCCAACGCTCGGAGCACGACCGCCGTCAGGTGCGCCTGGTGCTCACCGAGGAGGGCCAGAAGCTCGCCGACCGTCTGCCGCACATCGGCGCCGACGCCATGAATGAATTGGCCGGCGCCATTACCCCCGAAGAGTTGAAAACCCTGGAGCAGCTCCTCAAGAAAATTTTGCTGGCGGCCGGTGACCCGATCACTGTGTTGCGGGTAGGTGATAAGTAAATGAGCAGTAAAACCTTGCGTGCCCGTTTGAGCCTGGTATTGCTGGCCATGAGCCTGGCCGGATGTGCCAACTACAGTGGCCTGACAACCGAAGGGGTGAGCCTCGATGCCAAATCCCTCAAGGCCGGACAATCCCTGAATGGCGTGACCCTGTCGCCGGCGGCCTGGCCGAAGAGCGACTGGTGGAAGAGCCTGGGCGATCCACAGCTCGATGGCCTGATCCGCGAAGCCCTGCACGACAGCCCCGACATGCAGATCGCCAGCGCCCGTGCCCACCAGGCCAGCGCGGCGGCCTATGCCGCGGATGCGGCGCGCATGCCGACCCTGGATGCCAGCGGCAGCGTCAGCCGCTCGCGCCTGGCTCGCTCGCAGGACCCGAGCGGGCAGGGCGACAACTACAGCACCCTGCGCAGCCTGACAGCCAACTTCAACTACACCTTCGACCTCTGGGGCGGCCAGCGCGATACCTGGGAAGCCGCCCTGGGCCAGGCCCGTGCCGCCGAGATCGATCGCCAGGCCGCGCAACTGACCCTGGCCGCCGACGTGGCCCGGGCCTACAGCGACCTGGGCCAGGCGCATATCGTCCATGACCTGGCCGATGAAGACCTCAAGCGCACCCGGCAGATGCTCGAGCTGAGCCAGAAACGCCTGGGCTCGGGCATCGACAGCCAGTATCAGTACCAGCAGACCGAAAGCCTGGAGGCCAGCTCCGAAGCCAGCCTGATCGACGCCGAGAAAAACCTGCAGAGCGCCAAGATCGCCCTCGCGGTATTGCTCGGCAAAGGCCCAGACCGGGGCAACGAAATCGCCCGGCCGAAAGTCCTGCAGGCCAGCGCGGTGGCGCTGCCGTCGGTGCTGCCGGCGGAACTGCTGGGACGCCGTCCGGACCTGGTGGCCGCGCGCTGGCGGGTCGAGGCGGCGAGCAAGAGCATCGACGCCGGCAAGACCAACTTCTATCCCAACCTCAACCTGAGCGCCGCCGCCGGTACTCAAGCGTTGCTGGGGGACGCGATGTTCGGATCGGCCAGCCGCTTCTTCAACATCGCCCCGACCGTGTCGCTGCCGATCTTCGACGGTGGCCGCCTGCGTGCCGACCTGGATGCCCGGGATGCCGACTACGACCTGGCCGTGGCGCAGTACAACAAGAGCCTGGTGACTGCCCTGGGGGATGTCAGCGACACCATCTCCCAGTTGCGTGACATCGGTCGGCAGATCGCCGCCCAGCAACACGCCACCGACATCGCCCAGGACTCCTACGACACCGTGGTCCAGCGCTACGGCTCGGGTATCGGCAATTACCTGGACGTGCTCAGCATCGAGCAGCAATTACTGCAGGCCCAGCGTCAGCTGGCGACCCTGAATGCCCAGCAGATCGACCTGTCGATCCAACTGATGCAAGCCCTGGGCGGTGGTTTCCAGACCGACAATCTGGCCGCGGCCACCCCGACCCCAGCCTCGCGCAATCAATAATTCAAGGTACTCATCATGGCCACTGCCGAAAGCAATAACGCTCCTGAAAACACCTCGGACGCCGCTAACCCGCGCAAGCGCAAGGTCATGCTGCTGGGCCTGGTGGCGCTGATCGTCCTGGGCGGGCTGGGGGTCTTTGCCTGGTATGAACTCTACGGACGCTGGAATGAAGGCACCGACGACGCCTATGTGAACGGCAACGTGGTGGAAATCACCCCGCTGGTCAACGGCACGGTGGTCAGCATCGGCGCCGACGATGGCGACCTGGTCCACGAAGGCCAGGTGCTGATCAACTTCGACCCCAACGATGCCGAGGTCGGCCTGCAAAGCGCTGAGGCCAACCTGGCCCGCACCGTGCGCCAGGTGCGCGGGCTGTACAGCAATGTCGATGGCATGCGTGCCCAGGTGGCGGCGCAGAAGGCCGAAGTGCAGAAAGCCCAGGACAACTTCAGCCGCCGCCGGACCCTCGCCAGCAGCGGGGCGATTTCCCAGGAGGAACTGTCCCACGCCCGCGATGACCTGACCTCGGCGCAGAACGCCCTGGCCAATGCCCAGCAGCAGCTCAACACCACCAACGCGCTGGTGGACGACACCGTGGTCTCCAACCATCCGGACGTGCAGGCCGCCGCCGCGCAACTGCGCCAGGCCTACCTGACCAACGCCCGCAGCACGCTGATCGCCCCGGTGACCGGTTATGTCGCCAAGCGCACCGTGCAACTGGGCCAGCGAGTACAGCCGGGCACCGCGTTGATGGCGGTGATCCCCCTGGACCAGCTGTGGATCGATGCCAACTTCAAGGAAACCCAGCTGCGTGACATGCGCATCGGCCAGCCGGTGGACATCGAGGCCGATATCTACGGCAGCGAGGTCAAGTACAGCGGCACCGTCGACAGCCTGGGCGCCGGTACCGGCAGTGCCTTCGCCCTGTTGCCGGCGCAGAACGCCACCGGCAACTGGATCAAGATCGTGCAGCGGGTGCCGGTGCGCATCCATGTAAATGCCGAAGAACTGGCCAAGCACCCGCTGCGGGTCGGCCTGTCGACGGTGGTCAACGTCGACCTGCACGACCAGAGCGGCCCGGTACTGGCCCAGCAGCCGCCACAAAAGGCTTCGTTCAGTACCAATGTCTACGACCGCCAACTGGGCGAGGCCGATGCCCTGATCGCCCGCCTGATCCACGACAACAGCGCCGCCATCGGCAAGACCGCGCAGCGCTGATTCGCCGATCCCTCTGCTGCGGCCGCTAGCGGCCGCGGCGCCTGCCTCGCTTCATAGGATTCGCGATGAGCAATAACGCCTCTTTCACGCCGCCCAGCCTGTTGCTCAGCACCATCGGCCTGTCGCTGGCGACCTTCATGCAGGTGCTCGACACCACCATCGCCAACGTGGCCTTGCCGACCATCTCCGGCAACCTCGGGGTGAGTTCGGAGCAGGGCACCTGGGTGATCACCTCGTTTGCCGTGAGCAACGCCATCGCCTTGCCGCTGACCGGCTGGCTGAGCCGGCGCTTCGGCGAAGTGAAGCTGTTTATCTGGGCCACCCTGTTGTTCGTGCTGGCCTCCTTTCTCTGCGGGATTTCCACCTCCATGCCGGAACTGGTGGGCTTTCGGGTGCTGCAAGGGGTGGTGGCCGGGCCGCTGTACCCGATGACCCAGACCCTGCTGATCGCGGTCTACCCGCCGGCGAAAAGGGGCATGGCCCTGGCGCTGCTGGCGATGGTCACGGTGGTGGCGCCGATTGCCGGGCCGATTCTCGGCGGCTGGATCACCGACAGCTACAGCTGGCCGTGGATCTTCTTCATCAACGTGCCGATCGGCCTGTTCGCCGCCTGGGTGGTCAAGCAGCAGCTGAAGGCGCGGCCAGTGGTGACCAGCCGCCAGCCGATGGACTATATCGGCCTGTTGAGCCTGATCGTCGGCGTTGGGGCCTTGCAGATCGTGCTCGACAAGGGCAATGACCTGGACTGGTTCGAATCCAACTTCATCATCATAGGTACGCTGATTTCGCTGATCGCCCTGGCGGTGTTCGTGATCTGGGAAATGACCGACCGCCATCCGGTGGTCAACCTGCGGCTGTTCGCCCACCGCAACTTTCGCATCGGCACCATTGTGCTGGTGGGCGGTTATGCCGGCTTCTTCGGCATCAACCTGATCCTGCCGCAGTGGGTGCAGACCCAGATGGGCTATACCGCGACCTGGGCCGGCCTGTCGGTGGCGCCGATGGGCATCCTGCCGGTGCTGATGTCGCCTTTCGTCGGCAAGTACGCGCACAAGTTCGACCTGCGCTTGCTGGCCGGGCTGGCGTTCCTGGCGATCGGCCTGAGCTGCTTCATGCGCGCCGGGTTCACCAACGAGGTGGACTTCCAGCATATCGCCCTGGTGCAGCTGTTCATGGGTATTGGCGTGGCGTTGTTCTTCATGCCGACCCTGAGCATCCTGATGTCGGACCTGCCGCCGCACCAGATTGCCGATGGCGCCGGCCTGGCCACCTTCCTGAGGACCCTGGGTGGCAGTTTCGCCGCTTCGCTGACCACATGGATCTGGATCCGCCGGGCGAACGAGCATCATGCCTACATGGGCGAACACATCAGCACCTTCGAACCTGCTACCCGCGATGCCCTGGGCACCCTGGGCGGTGCCAGCAACCAGGCCTACGCGCAGCTGGACCAGGTGCTGACCGGCCAGGCGTACATGATGTCCACCGTGGACTACTTCACGTTGCTGGGCTGGAGCTTCATGGGGCTGATTCTGCTGGTGTGGCTGGCCAAGCCGCCGTTCACGGCCAAGGCCGGGCCGGCGTCGGCGGGGCATTGATGGTTTGTGGGGCTTGAGGGGTTATCGCCAGCCTGTTCGCTCCGACAGGGGATTGCACAATCCTTGTCGGAGCGAACGGGTTGGCGATTGAAGGCAAGACCCACCGGGCCTTAATTGCAGCCTGCGGCTACAGGCTTGAGCGGGGCAACGCCAACTGCGACGGCACGAAGTCGAAAGCCGCCAGCTGAAAGCCCTGTTCATCCACCTGCAAGGCCCAGCCCTGACGGTCCCAGTCCCCCAGCACGATGCGCTTGGCGGCCTGGTCGCCGATCTGCAACTTGTGGATGGCGGGGCGGTGGGTGTGGCCGTGGACCAGGGTCCGCACCTTGAACTCCTGCATGATCCGCGGCACTTCGTCCGGGGTCACGTCGACGATGTCGTTGGCCTTCATCCGGGTTTGTGCGCGGCTTTCGTTGCGCAGCTTGCGCGCCAGCTTGTGCCGGGTGCGCAGCGGCAGGTGCCTGAGGATCCACAGCGAAACCGGGTTGCGCAGGTAACGGCGCATGCGCATATAGGCTTCGTCACGGGTACACAGGCTGTCGCCGTGCATCAGCAGCACCGGCTCGCCGTAGAAGTCGACCACGCTCGGGTCCTTGAGCAGGGTCGCGCCCGCGGCCTTGCAGAAGGCCTTGCCGAGCATGAAGTCGCGATTGCCATGCATCAGGAAAACCTGCGTGCCGCTGTCGCTGAGCTCGCGCAGTGCCTGGCAAATGGAAAGCTGGTAGGGGGTCATGGCGTCGTCGCCGATCCAGACCTCGAAGAAATCTCCCAGGATGTACAGCGCTTGCGCCGAGCGGGCACGCCCGCCCAGTAAATCCAGAAACGCCCGGGTAATGTCCGGGCGCTCCTCTTCCAGATGCAAATCTGAAATCAGCAGTATCACTCAACGATCTCGGCTTTCTCGATGATCACGTCTTCTGCCGGTACGTCCTGGTGGCCGGCCTTCATGGTGGTGGCCACGCCTTTGATCTTGTCGACCACTTCGGTGCCGGCGACCACTTTGCCGAATACCGCGTAGCCCCAGCCCTGGACGGTCTTGCCGCTGTGGTTGAGGAAGCTGTTGTCAGCGACGTTGATGAAGAACTGCGCGGAAGCCGAATGCGGCTCCATGGTGCGGGCCATGGCGACGGTGTACTTGTCGTTGGAAAGACCGTTGTCGGCTTCGTTCTGGATGCTTGGACGCTTGTCTTTCTTTTCTTTCATGCCTGGCTCGAAACCGCCGCCCTGGATCATGAAGTTACCGATGACGCGGTGGAATACGGTGTTTTCGTAATGACCGGCTTTAACGTATTCGACGAAGTTGGCCACGGTGACCGGGGCTTTCTCGGCGTTCAGTTCCAGCACGATGTCGCCGTGGTTGGTGGTCAGTTTGACTTGAGTCATGATCGGTACTCTTTATAAGGAGGAGCGTTTTCAAGGAATTCCCGGGTTCCGGGAGGCAGGCCTGGGGCCCGCGGGCCGGAACCGCGCTGGCAAAAATCCGCCAAGGTGCGCAGTTTAGCGTGACGGGCGTGAAATTCGAGGCTGTTTTTTCATTTGCGACGGATTAATCGCGGCAGATTTAAAGCCCGCTCTGTCAGGGGCTTGACCGCATCGGCTATGATATCCGTTTTGATTTATCAGGCCGCACCGGCCGCGCACTTGTACGTTCAAGGATCCTATGAGCAAGCCCACTGTCGACCCTACCTCGAATTCCAAGACCGGACCGGCCGTGCCGGTCAACTTCCTGCGCCCGATCATCCAGGCGGACCTGGACTCGGGTAAGCACACACAGATCGTGACCCGCTTCCCGCCGGAGCCCAACGGCTACCTGCACATCGGTCACGCCAAGTCGATCTGCGTGAACTTCGGGCTGGCCCAGGAATTCGGCGGCGTCACCCACCTGCGTTTCGACGACACCAACCCGGCCAAGGAAGACCAGGAATACATCGACGCCATCGAAAGCGACGTCAAGTGGCTGGGCTTCGAGTGGTCCGGTGAGGTGCGCTACGCCTCGCAATACTTCGACCAGTTGCACGACTGGGCGGTGGAGCTGATCAAGACGGGCAAGGCCTATGTCGACGACCTGACCCCCGAGCAGGCCAAGGAATACCGTGGCAGCCTGACCGAGCCGGGCAAGAACAGCCCGTTCCGCGACCGTTCGGTGGAAGAGAACCTGGACCTGTTCGCCCGCATGAAGGCGGGTGAATTCCCGGACGGCGCCCGCGTGCTGCGGGCCAAGATCGATATGGCCTCGCCGAACATGAACCTGCGCGACCCGATCATGTATCGCATCCGCCATGCTCATCACCACCAGACCGGCGACAAGTGGTGCATCTACCCGAACTACGACTTCACCCACGGTCAGTCGGACGCCATCGAAGGCATCACTCATTCGATCTGCACCCTGGAGTTCGAAAGCCACCGTCCGCTGTACGAGTGGTTCCTCGAGAACCTGCCGGTGCCGGCGCAGCCGCGCCAGTACGAGTTCAGCCGCCTGAACCTGAACTACACCATCACCAGCAAGCGCAAGCTCAAGCAACTGGTGGACGAACAGCACGTCAACGGCTGGGACGACCCACGCATGTCGACCCTGTCGGGCTTCCGTCGTCGTGGCTACACGCCGAAATCCATTCGCAACTTCTGCGAAATGGTTGGCACCAACCGTTCCGACGGCATGGTGGACTTCGGCATGCTGGAATTCAGCATCCGTGACGACCTCGACCACAGCGCCCCGCGCGCCATGTGCGTGCTGCGTCCGCTGAAGGTGGTGATCACCAACTACCCGGAAGGCCAGGTCGAGAACCTCGAACTGCCGCGCCACCCGAAAGAAGACATGGGTGTGCGGGTACTGCCGTTCGCCCGTGAAATCTACATCGACCGTGACGATTTCATGGAAGAGCCGCCAAAGGGCTACAAGCGCCTGGAGCCGGCTGGCGAAGTGCGCCTGCGCGGCAGCTACGTGATCCGCGCCGACGAGGCGATCAAGGATGCCGACGGCAACATCGTCGAGCTGCGTTGCTCCTACGACCCGGACACCCTGGGCAAGAACCCGGAAGGGCGCAAGGTCAAGGGCGTGATCCACTGGGTGCCGGCCGCCGCCAGCGTCGAGTGCGAAGTGCGCCTGTACGACCGTCTGTTCCGTTCGCCGAACCCGGAGAAGGCCGAAGACAGCGCAAGTTTCCTGGACAACATCAACCCTGACTCCCTGCAGGTCCTCACTGGTTGTCGTGCCGAACCCTCGCTGGGCAACGCACAGCCGGAAGACCGTTTCCAGTTCGAGCGCGAAGGTTACTTCTGCGCGGATATCAAGGACTCGAAACCGGGCGCTCCGGTATTCAACCGTACCGTGACCCTGCGCGACTCCTGGGGTCAGTGATTCAGTCAAGGAACTAACGTGCTTACGATCTACAACACGCTCACCAAGAGCAAAGAAGTCTTCAAGCCGCTGGATGGCAACAATGTACGCATGTACGTGTGCGGCATGACCGTGTACGACTACTGCCACCTGGGCCATGGCCGCAGCATGGTCGCCTTCGACCTGGTGACACGTTGGTTGCGCTTCAGCGGTTACAACCTGACCTATGTGCGCAACATCACCGACATCGAAGACAAGATCATCAATCGGGCGCGGGAGAATGGCGAGCCGTTCAATGCGCTGACCGAACGCATGATCGTGGCGATGCACGAAGACGAGGCTCGGCTGAACATCAAGAAGCCGGACCTGGAGCCTCGCGCCACGGATCATATCCCTGGCATGCTGAGCATGATCCAGACCCTGATCGACAAGGGCTACGCCTACGCACCGGGCAATGGCGACGTGTACTACCGCGTGGCCAAGTTCATGGGTTACGGCAAGCTGTCGCGCAAGAAGATCGAGGACCTGCGCATCGGTGCACGGATCGAGGTCGATGAGTCGAAGGAAGACCCACTGGATTTCGTCTTGTGGAAAGCCACCAAGCCGGGCGAGCCGAGCTGGGAGTCGCCATGGGGCGCCGGGCGTCCGGGCTGGCACATCGAGTGCTCGGTGATGTCCACCTGCTGCCTGGGAGAGACCTTCGACATTCACGGCGGCGGCAGCGACCTCGAGTTCCCGCACCATGAAAACGAGATCGCCCAGAGCGAGGCGGCCACCGGCAAGACCTACGCCAATGCCTGGATGCACTGCGGCATGATTCGCATCAATGGCGAGAAGATGTCCAAGTCCTTGAACAACTTCTTCACCATTCGCGATGTGCTCGACAAGTACCATCCGGAAGTGGTGCGTTACCTGCTGGTGTCGAGCCACTACCGCAGTGCGATCAACTACTCGGAAGATAACCTCAAGGACGCCAAGGGCGCCCTGGAGCGTTTCTACCATGCCCTCAAGGGCCTGCCGAACGTACCGGCCGCCGGTGGCGAAGCCTTCGTCGAGCGTTTCACCGAGGTGATGAACGACGACTTCGGCACCCCGGAAGCCTGTGCGCTGCTGTTCGAGATGGTGCGCGAGATCAACCGTCTGCGCGAGAGCGATCTCAATGCGGCGGCCGGTCTGGCGGCGCGCCTGCGGGAACTGGCGGATGTGCTGGGTGTGCTGCAGCTGGAAGCCGACGACTTCCTGCAGGCCGGTGCCGCCGGCCGGGTCGACGCGGCGCAGGTCGAAGCGCTGATCCAGGCGCGCCTGGCTGCCCGTGCCAACAAGGACTGGGCCGAGTCCGACCGCATCCGCGACCAGATCACCGCCATGGGCGTGGTGCTGGAAGACGGCAAGGGTGGGACCACCTGGCGTCTGGCTGACTGATCGCTGTACTGGCTACAAACAGAAACCCGCCTTGTGCGGGTTTTTGTTTGCCTGCTATTTGGGGGGCTGGAGGGGCGATCAATTCTCCTGCTGACGCAATCTTTTATAGAGGGTATTGCGACTCACCCCCAGCCGCCGTGCCAATAGCGAGATATTGCCGCCCACCGCCTTGAGCTGGCGCTGCAGGTCGGCGCTGTCCTCCAGGTCGATGTCGCCGGGCGGTGAATGGCTGGTGGCCGGCTCCATGTCCAGGTCGACAAAAAAGTCGTCCGGCAGGTGCTCGGTGCGGATCGGTTGTTCTTCGGCCATGGCCAGCGCCACCTGCATCACGCTGCTGACCTGGCGCAGGTTGCCCGGCCAGGGGTGGCGCTCGAACAGTTCCTGGACTTCTCGACTGAGCCCGGCCCATTGGCCGGATTCGCGGTGCTGTTCCCAGATACGTTTGAACAGCGCCTGTTTGTCGCTGCGTTCGCGCAAGGGCGGCAACTCCAGGGTCAGGCCGCCGATGCGGTAATACAGGTCCTCGCGAAAGCGCCCGAGCTGCACCTGTTCGCGCAGGGAGCGGTTGGTGGCGGAGATGATGCGGATGTCCACCGGGAACAGTTCGCTGCTGCCCACCGGTTGTACGCAGCGTTCCTGCAGCACCCGTAATAGGCGAGCCTGGGTTGGCAAGGGCATGTCGCCGATTTCGTCGAGGAACAAGGTACCTTTGTCGGCCTTGCGGATCAGGCCGATGCTGCCTTTCTGGCTGGCGCCGGTGAACGCGCCTTTTTCGTAGCCGAACAGCTCGGACTCCACCAGTTCGGCGGGGATCGCCGCGCAGTTGACGGCGATGAACGCCTGCTTGCTCCGCGAGCTGGCCTGGTGCAGCGCCTTGACGAAGACTTCCTTGCCGACCCCGGTTTCGCCGTGGATCAGCAGCGGAATGTCCTTTTCCAGCAGCCGTTCGGCCTGGCGCACGGCTTTCTCCACCCGGCTGTCGCCGAGGTGCAGGGTGTTCAGGCTGATGGCATCGGTGTTGGTGGGAGAAGGGCGAGCAGGTGCCTCGGCGAAGACTCGGGCCTGGATCGGCATCTGTCTTGGACGCTTGAGCAGGCAATGGAAGCGGTTGCGACCGGCGGCCTGCAGGGCGAAGGGCAGGCCTTCGGGTTGGTTGAGCAACTCAAGCAGGGACACCTTGAACAGGCTCTCGATGCCGACCCGCGACAGGCTGATGCCCAGCAGGTTGTCGGCGCGGCGGTTGGCCGACAGCACCTGGCCGCTTTCATCGAAGATCAGCAGGCCGGCCCACTGGCTGTCGAGGTTGTTCAGGCCGGTGTTGAAGGTCAGCTGGAAATGCCGGCCTTCGAACAGGTTGAGGATCAGTCGGTTCTCCACCGTCTGGCTCATCATCTTGACCATGCCCAGGGTATGGGAGGGCGGCAGGTAGCTGTCGCTGGAGACGTCCAGCACCGCGATCACCCGGCGCTCGGCATCGAAGATCGGCGCGGCCGAGCCGGTCATGAAGCGGTTGGCCTTGAGAAAGTGTTCATCGTGCTCGATATGCACCGCCTGCTCGCAGGCCAGGGCGGTACCGATGGCATTGGTGCCGCTGCAGTGTTCCAGCCAGCTGGCGCCGGCGCTGAAACCACGGGCCAGGCTCGGCTCGATAAAACGCTGGGTGCCCCAGGAGGTCAGTACCTGGCCCTGGTTGTCGGCGAGCATGATCAGGCAATTGGAGTTGCTGAGGATGTTCTCGTAGTAGGGCAGGACTTCCTGGTGGGTGGTCTGCACCAGGGCATGCTGGCTCTCCAGCAACTGGGCGATGCGCTCGGCGGGCAGTTGATCGAAGGCGGGCGCGCTCTGGTGGCTGAGGCCAAAGGCCCGGCAGCGACTCCAGGAGTCCTTGATGATGGTCTCGTGAGACAGCGGCGAGGCAGGTGCGCTCATGTTGACTGGTCTCTTATTGTTCTTGTTATGACGACAGGGCGCTGCGTTCTCTGTAGCCGCTGCCGCAGGCTGCGATCGGCTGCGCAGCGGCCGCAGAACCTGAGCACGCGCTTTATCTGTATGAGCGCGGAGCCCTCTTACGATTCCTTCGGCCTCGATCGCAGCCTGCGGCAGAGGCTACAAGAAGCAATCTTGCCGGCAAAAACGTCCATCCAGTGTTGTTCACTCTTGTTCATTGTCAACTGCTGGACTGTTCAGTTGTTCAGTCCGGATTGTTCATTTCTGTTCAGCTATGAACCCTCGAGCAGCCTGCCTTGGCATAAATTCCAGGCTTATCAGTGGCTTGGTTTGACGTCACGGTTCTGGCATGAAAGTCGCTCTACTGCTCCGGTCGCTTGACTCCAATAATAAAAAAGGCCGAGCCATGTCATTAACGCTGGAGCACGTCAGCCGTGTCGTCGAGGGCCAGACCTGGATCGATGACATTTCGCTGCGCTTTGAACCCGGTTCCTTCAATGTCCTGCTGGGGCGCACGCTGTCCGGCAAGACCAGCCTGATGCGCCTGATCGCCGGGCTCGACAAGCCCGTCAGCGGACGCATCCTGATGAACGGCGTGGACGTCACCGGGCGTCCGGTGCGGCTGCGCAACGTGTCGATGGTCTATCAGCAGTTCATCAACTACCCGACCATGACCGTGTTCGAGAACATCGCCTCGCCGTTGCGCCAGGCTGGCGTCGCCGCGCAGTTGATCGAGAGTAAGGTGCTGGAGACGGCGAAGATGCTGCGGATCGAGAAGTTCCTGCAGCGCCATCCGCTGGAGCTGTCCGGCGGCCAGCAGCAGCGCACGGCGATGGCCCGAGCGCTGGTCAAGGATGCCGAGCTGATCCTGTTCGACGAGCCGCTGGTCAACCTCGACTACAAGCTGCGCGAAGAACTGCGCCAGGAGATGCGCGAGCTGTTCCAGGCCCGCCACACCATCGCCATCTATGCCACCACCGAGCCCAACGAGGCGCTGGCCCTGGGCGGCACCACCACCATCCTCCACGAGGGGCGCCTGGTGCAGAGCGGCAAGACCGCCGAGGTCTATCACCAGCCCCAGACTGTGCTGGCCGCCGAGCTGTTCTCCGAACCGCCGATCAACTTGATGCCGGGGCGCATCGCCGGCAATGAAGTGAGCTTTGCCAATTTCGTGCACTTTCCGCTGAACGTCGATCTGCGCCCGGTCGGCGAGGGCGAGTTCCGCTTTGGCGTGCGGCCCAGCCATATCTCCCTGGTGCCGAGCAACGACGACGACCTGGAGCTGGCGGTGACCGTCGAGGTCGCGGAAATCAGCGGCTCGGAAACCTTCCTCCATGTGCGCAACGAACAATTCCTGTTGGTGCTGCACCTGCCCGGCGTGCACGAATACGATGTCGACGCGCCGATCCGCATTTATATCCCCACCCACAAACTGTTCGTCTTCGATGCCCAGGGCCGTCTGGTCCAGGCGCCGGGGCGGCGCGTCGCGAGGGTTGCCTGATGGCCGAGATCCGTTTGCACAACCTCGCCCACAGTTACACCAGCAACCCGGCCGGTCCCGAGGACTATGCGATCCGCGAGATGAACCACATCTGGGAGCAGGGCGGCGCCTATGCCTTGCTCGGGCCGTCGGGCTGCGGCAAGTCGACCTTGCTCAATATCATTTCCGGGCTGCTCAGCCCGTCCCAGGGACAGGTGCTGTTCGATACCCGGGTGGTCAACGAACTGACCCCGGAGAAGCGCAATATCGCCCAGGTTTTCCAGTTCCCGGTGGTCTACGACACCATGACGGTGTTCGACAACCTGGCCTTCCCGCTGCGCAACCAGGGCCTGGCCGAAGCCAAGGTGCACAGCAAGGTGCAGGAGATCGCCGAGGTCCTCGACCTGCAGGCGCTGCTGAACAAGAAGGCGCGCAACCTCAGCGCCGATGAAAAGCAGAAGGTTTCCATGGGCCGCGGCCTGGTGCGCGACGACGTGTCGGCGATCCTGTTCGACGAGCCGCTGACGGTGATCGACCCGCACCTGAAGTGGAAGCTGCGGCGCAAGCTCAAGCAGATCCACGAGCAGTTCAACATCACCATGGTCTACGTCACCCACGACCAGCTCGAAGCTTCGACCTTCGCCGACAAGATCGCGGTGATGTACGGCGGGCAGATCGTCCAGTTCGGTACCCCGCGGGAGCTGTTCGAGCGGCCGAGCCACACCTTTGTCGGCTACTTCATCGGCAGCCCGGGGATGAACCTGATCGAGGTCCGGGCAGAGGCCGGCGGTGTCAGGTTCGCCGGCACCCACCTGGCACTGCCCGAGGCCTTGCAGCAACGGATCGCCGAGAGCGATTACCAGAGCCTGAAAGTCGGCATCCGCCCGGAGTTCATCCATGTCTGGGACGAGCCTTACGAGGAGGCGCTGCAGGCTGATGTGGTCCATGTCGAGGACCTGGGCACCTACAAGATCATGACCCTGAACCTCGACGGCGCGGTGTTGAAAGTGCGGCTGGCCGAAGACAAGCCGGTGCCGCAGGGCAGGGCCTGCATCAGCTTTCCCGCGCAGTGGCTGATGGTCTACGCCGATGAGTACCTGCTGGAGGCCCACGCCACGAACGAGGTTCAGCCATGAACAAAGTGCAGAACAACAAGGCCTGGTGGCTGGTATTACCGGTGTTCCTGCTGGTGGCCTTCAGTGCGGTGATCCCGATGATGACCGTGGTCAACTACTCGGTGCAGGACATCTTCGACCAGTCCAGCCGCTACTTCGTCGGTGCCGACTGGTACCGCCAGGTGCTGCTCGATCCACGCCTGCACGATTCGCTGCTGCGCCAGTTCATCTATTCGGCCTGCGTGCTGCTGATCGAAATCCCCTTAGGGATAGCCATTGCCCTGACCATGCCGAGCAAGGGGCGCTGGTCGTCGGTGGTGCTGATCATCCTCGCCATTCCATTGCTGATCCCGTGGAACGTGGTGGGCACCATCTGGCAGATCTTCGGCCGCGCCGACATCGGCCTGATGGGCTCGGCGCTGAATGCCCTGGGCATCGATTACAACTACGCGGCCAACACCATGGATGCCTGGGTCACAGTGTTGGTGATGGACGTGTGGCACTGGACCTCGCTGGTGGCGCTGCTCTGCTACTCGGGGCTGCGAGCAATTCCGGACGTGTACTACCAGGCCGCGCGCATCGACCGCGCGTCGAACTGGGCGGTGTTCCGGCATATCCAGTTGCCGAAGATGAAAAGCGTGCTGCTGATCGCGGTGATGCTGCGTTTCATGGACAGCTTCATGATCTACACCGAGCCGTTCGTGCTCACCGGCGGCGGGCCGGGCAACGCCACCACCTTCCTCAGCCAGACCCTGACCCAGATGGCGATCGGTCAGTTCGACCTGGGCCCGGCCGCGGCGTTCTCCCTGGTGTACTTCCTGATCATCCTGCTGGTGTCCTGGCTGTTCTACACCGCCATGACCCACTCCGACGCCAATCGCTGAGGACGGCCGCCATGACCAAGCGCAAGCTGATACCGCTGCTGATCTACATCCTGTTCCTGCTGGTGCCGATCTACTGGTTGCTGAACATGTCGTTCAAGAGCAATAACGAGATCCTCGGCAGCCTGACCCTGTGGCCCCAGGATTTCACCTGGCACAACTACAAGGTGATCTTCACCGACCCCAGCTGGTACACCGGCTACCTCAACTCGCTGTATTACGTCAGCCTGAACACGGTGATTTCCCTGAGCGTGGCGCTGCCGGCGGCCTATGCGTTCTCGCGCTACCGCTTCCTCGGCGACAAGCACCTGTTCTTCTGGCTGCTGACCAACCGCATGGCGCCGCCGGCGGTGTTCCTGCTGCCGTTCTTCCAGCTGTATTCGTCCATTGGCCTGTTCGATACGCACATAGCCGTGGCCCTGGCCCACTGCCTGTTCAACGTGCCGCTGGCGGTGTGGATTCTCGAAGGTTTCATGTCCGGGGTGCCGAAGGAAATCGACGAGACCGCCTACATCGACGGCTACAGCTTTCCCAAGTTCTTCGTGAAGATCTTCGTCCCGCTGATCGGCTCGGGGATCGGCGTGACGGCGTTCTTTTGCTTCATGTTTTCCTGGGTCGAGCTGCTGCTGGCGCGGACCCTGACTTCGGTGAACGCCAAGCCGATCGCCGCGGTGATGACCCGCACCGTGTCCGCCTCCGGTATCGACTGGGGCGTGCTGGCGGCCGCCGGGGTGCTGACCATTCTGCCGGGCATGCTGGTGATCTGGTTTGTTCGCAACCATGTGGCCAAGGGCTTCGCCCTGGGCCGGGTATGAGGATCCGTTGATGGAATGGATGAACTGGACCGCCCCGACGGCGGCATTCTTCGGTGTCATTGCCCTGATCCTGCTGGGCATGACCAGCTGGGAATTACATTCGCCGAGCATCCCTCGGCGCGGCTTCCTGCCGATTGCCACCACCCGTGGCGATCGTCTGTTTATCGGTCTTCTCGGCAGCGCCTACCTGCATCTGCTGGTAATCGGCGTCACCGACTGGAGCATCTGGGTGGCGTTCGGGCTGTCCCTGGTGTGGCTGTTGGCTGTGATGCGTTGGGGCTAGCCGGGCGCGTGCGCGGTGGTCCTGCTTCGAAATTCAACCGGGAGGTCTCTATGTTCGACAAAAACAATAAGCTGCGACATAGCGTTTCATTGGCGGCCATGCTGGCACTGAGCGGCTTGAGCGCGACGGCCTGGGCCGACGCCTATGAGGACGCCGCGAAAAAATGGATCGGCAGCGAGTTCAAGCCATCCACCCTGACCGCGGAACAACAGCTGGAAGAGCTGAAGTGGTTCATCAAGGCGTCCGAGCCGTTTCGCGGGATGAAGATCAACGTGGTCTCGGAAACCATCGCCACCCATGAATACGAGTCCAAGGTGCTGGCCAAGGCCTTCAGTGAAATCACCGGGATCAAGCTGACCCACGACCTGCTGCAGGAAGGCGACGTGGTGGAGAAGCTGCAGACCCAGATGCAGTCGGACAAGAATATCTATGACGGCTGGGTCAACGACTCCGACCTGATCGGCACGCACTTCCGTTATGGCAAGACCGAATCCATCACCGACCTGATGGCCAACGAGGGCAAGGACTACACCTCGCCGACCCTGGACATCAAGGACTTCATCGGTATCTCCTTCACCACCGCGCCGGACGGCAAGATCTATCAGCTGCCCGACCAGCAGTTCGCCAACCTGTACTGGTTCCGCGCCGACTGGTTCGAGCGGGCCGACCTGAAAGCCAAGTTCAAGGAGAAGTACGGCTACGAGCTGGGTGTGCCGGTGAACTGGTCGGCTTATGAGGACATCGCCAAGTTCTTCAGCGAAGACGTCAAGGAGATCGACGGCAAGCGGGTCTACGGGCATATGGACTACGGCAAGAAGGACCCGTCCCTGGGCTGGCGCTTCACCGATGCCTGGTTCTCCATGGCCGGCGGCGGCGACAAGGGCTTGCCCAACGGCTTGCCGGTGGACGAGTGGGGGATCCGCGTCGAGGATTGCCATCCGGTGGGCTCCAGCGTGACCCGCGGCGGCGACACCAACGGTCCGGCGGCGGTGTTCGCCACCACCAAATACGTGGACTGGATGAAAAAATACGCGCCACCGGAAGCGGCAGGCATGACCTTCTCCGAATCCGGGCCGGTGCCGTCCCAGGGCAATATCGCCCAGCAGATCTTCTGGTACACCGCCTTCACCGCCGACATGACCAAGCCGGGCCTGGCGGTGATGAACGCCGACGGCACGCCGAAATGGCGCATGGCGCCGTCGCCGCGTGGACCGTACTGGGAGGAGGGCATGAAGCTGGGCTATCAGGACGTGGGGTCCTGGACCTTCATGAAGTCCACCCCGGAGAAACAGAAACTCGCGGCCTGGCTCTATGCCCAGTTCGTGACCTCGAAAACCGTGTCGCTGAAGAAAACCATCGTCGGCCTGACGCCGATCCGCGAGTCGGACATCAATTCCCAGGCGATGACCGACCTGGCGCCGAAACTCGGTGGCCTGGTGGAGTTCTATCGCAGCCCGGCCCGTGTGCAGTGGACGCCGACCGGCACCAACGTGCCGGACTATCCACGCCTGGCTCAGCTGTGGTGGAGCCATATCGCCGAAGCGGCCAGCGGCGAGAAAACCCCGCAACAGGCACTCGATGGCCTGGCCAAGGACCAGGACGCGATCATGACCCGGCTCGAGCGTTCAAAAGCCCAGGCCACCTGCGCCCCGAAAATGAACCCCGAGCGCGACGCGCAATACTGGTTCGACCAACCGGGCGCGCCGAAACCGAAACTGGCCAACGAGAAACCCAAGGGCGAGACCGTGAGCTACAACGAACTGCTCAAGTCGTGGGAGGCGGCGCGCAAGTAAGGTTGTGGATCGGTAATGCGCAACGGCACCTTCGGGTGCCGTTCTGTTTTGGGAATGGTTGTTGTGGTGCCTGGGCCATCGCTGTCGTAGGCCAGGTGTCGAAGGATCACGTCACTCCGTTCTTCTGTAGGAGCGAGGCTTGCCCGCGATGACGTCCTTCGAACCAGCGCAGAGCTTCAGGCCAGTGCTGCCAGCCGCTCCACCGTATCGGGAAAACGCTGTACCAGGCGGATCAGGATGGTGGCCTGGGCGTTGGGTTTTGCGCGTCCTTGCTCCCAGTTCTCCAGGGTTCGAGTATTGGTGCGCAGGTACATGGCAAATACCGATCTGGACAGGTTCAGCTGCTCGCGCACGGCCAGCACTTCTTCGGCGGTGATCGGTAGCAGTGCGTTCAGCTTGACCTTGTGGGTGCGCAGCGTGAGCTTGCCTTGGCGCTCTTTGGCCAGGGCGTCGAAACCTTCGACCAGTTCGGAAAAGATGTCACGTTTCATGATGGGTTCTCGCCTCGACTTCTCTGTTCAGCAGTTGCTTGAGCAGTTTTTTCTGATGGGGTGTCAGGTCGTTCTGCTCGTTCTTTGCGTAAAGGGTGAAGAGCCAGAATTGGGCGCTTCCGGACCACCAGTAATAAATCACCCGGATCCCGCCGCGTTTGCCCTTGTGCCGTCGCTCATCGACAAAGCGGATCTTGCGCAAGCCACCGGTTCCCTCGATGAGATCTCCAGCTTCGGGGGCTTTCAGCAATTCAAGCTGCAAACTACGAAAAAGCTCGTCGTCCAGATAGTCCTGTCGATAGCGTTGGAACGGGGGTAACTCAATGAAAAGTGCGTCCATATTCTGTACGTAATCTGCGTATATTTTTGATTGGATGGGTCGAGAGGTCAAGACATTGCGCATGGCGCTCGTCGCCTTTTAATGACCTTAGACTTAGCAATCAGGATGAGACGTAGGACGCGTCTTTAAAGCCTGAAAGGCAATTCCTTTCAGGTGGCAGGAGGAAGGGCAGGGCGGTTTTTCTTTGGAAAACAAAACGGCGCCCGAAGGCGCCGTCTTGTTTTACTGCGGATCGTTCTTGAGCGATCAGCCCGCCAGACCGGATTGCTGAACCAGGATCAGCAGCGGTTGTGGGTAGACGCCGAGGAAGAACGCCAGGACCGCGATGGCCAGCAGCATCACGCCGCCGGCTTTCTGTTCCCAGTGCAGCTGGGCGTCGACGCGGCGCAGGTTCGGCTCGATCAGGTACAGGGTGACCATGACGCGCAGGTAGTAGAACACGCCGATGGCACTGCCCAGGACCAGGGAACCGACCAGCCACCATTGGTGCGCTTCGACACCGGTGGCGATGATGTAGAACTTGCCGATGAAGCCCGCGGTCAGCGGGATACCGGCCAGGGACAGCATCATCACGGTCAGTACGGCGGTCAGGTACGGACGACGCCAGAACAGGCCACGGTACTCGTACAGGGCATCCGCGTCGCGACCCTTGTAAGGCGAGGACATCAGGGTGATCACGCCGAAGGCGCCGAGGCTGGTGATCACGTAGGTGACCAGGTAGACGCCGATGGCCTCCATCGCCAGGCCCTTGCTCGCCACCAGGGCGATCAGCAGGTAACCGAAGTGAGCGATGGACGAGTAACCCAGCAGACGCTTGAGGTTGCTCTGGGTCAGCGCCAGCAGGTTACCGAACAGGATCGAGGCAATCGCGATCAGGGTCAGCACGGTGTTCAGGACACCGCTGCTGGCCACCGGCGAGATCTGGAACAGACGCACCATCACCGCGAACACCGCCACCTTGCTCGCGGTGGCCAGGAAGGCCGCCACAGGCGCCGGAGCCCCTTCGTAGACGTCCGGGGTCCACAGGTGGAAGGGTACCAGCGACAGCTTGAACGCCAGGCCGATCAGCATCATGCCCAGGCCCAGTTGGGCCAGCGGGCTAGGAAGGCCGGTCGCGGCCAGGGCCTGACCGATGCCGTTGAAGCTCAGGCTGCCGGCTTCGGCGTAGAGCAGGGCCATGCCGAACAGCAGGAACGCGGAACCGGCGGCCGACAGCACCATGTACTTGATGCCGGCTTCCAGAGAACGCTTGTTGAAGAAGGCATAAGCCACCAGGCCGTAGACCGGTACCGAGAGCAGCTCCAGGCCGATGAACAGGCCGGCCAGGTGCTGTGCGCTGACCAGCACCAGGCCACCGGCGGCGGCCATCAGGATCAGCAGGTACAGTTCTTCGCGGTTGCCCGGGTAACCGGTGCCGCCGTCGCCCAGGTAGGCGTGGGCGAGGGTGACGCAGGCCAGGGTGGCTACCAGGATCAGCGCCATGTACAGGCAGGCGAACTGGTCGATCTGCAGCAATGGAGTCACCGCCAGAGGGGTGACTTTCAGGGCCGGCAGGATCGACAGCAACGCCAGGTTCAGACCGGCGACCGACAGCAGGAAGGTTTGCGAATGGTTGCGACGCCAGGCGATAGCCAGCATCACCACAATGATGGTGAGGCTGGTGATCAACAGCGGCGCAAGCGCGATAAAGTGTTGAATCGTAAAGTCCATAGCGCTCTTACCGGGCCGAAGCGAGTTGAGTGAAGGCGGTACCGAGCCACTGCTGCACGCCACTCATCGTAGCGGCAGAGGTATCGAGGAACGGTTGCGGGTAGACGCCGATGTAAATCAGCAGTGCCGCCAGTCCAGTCACCATGATCAGTTCGCGAGCATCCATGCCGTGCAGTACTGCGTCCGATTTGGCCGGGCCGAAGTAGGCACGGTGAATCATGATCAGCGAGTAGACCGAACCGAATACCAGGCCGGACGTCGCGAGCACGGAAACCCATGGCGCGCTGGCGAAGGTACCGACTAGGATCAGGAACTCGCCGACGAAGTTACCGGTCGCCGGCAAGCCCAGCGAGGCCGCGGCGAAGAACAGGCTGATGGCCGGCAGGTAGGCGATCTTCGACCACAGGCCACCCATTTCACGCATGTCGCGGGTGTGGGTGCGTTCGTACAACTGGCCGCACAGGATAAAGAGTGCCGCCGCCGACAGACCGTGAGCCAGCATCTGGATCACCGCGCCCTGCAGGGCCAGTTGGCTGCCGGAGTAGATGCCGATCAGCACGAAGCCCATGTGCGAAACGCTGGAGAATGCCACCAGGCGCTTGATGTCGGTCTGGGCAAAAGCCAGGAAGGCACCGTAGAAGATCCCGATCAGACCCAGGGTCATGGCGATCGGCGCGAACTCGGCCGAGGCATTCGGGAACAGCGGCAGGGCGAAGCGCAGCAGGCCGTAGGCCGCGGTCTTCAGCAGGATCCCCGCCAGGTCCACGGAACCCGCGGTCGGTGCCTGGGCGTGGGCATCAGGCAGCCAGGAGTGGAACGGCACCACTGGCAGCTTCACCGCGAAGGCGATGAAGAAGCCGAGCATCAGCACGTACTCGGTAGTGGTCGACATCTTGGTCTTCAACAGGTCGGCGTAGTTGAAGGTAATCACGCCGGTGTCGTTGAAGTTGACCAGCACCAGACCGAGGATCGCCACCAGCATGATCAGGCCGGAAGCCTGAGTGAAGATGAAGAACTTGGTCGCGGCGTAGATCCGGGTTTTCTTGCCGTCCGAAGAACTGTGACCCCAGAGCGCGATGAGGAAGTACATCGGCACCAGCATCATTTCCCAGAAGAAGAAGAACATGAACAGGTCGAGGGCGAGGAACACGCCGACGACACCGCCCAGGATCCACATCAGGTTCAGGTGGAAGAAGCCCACGTGACGCTGGATCTCTTTCCAGGAGCAGAGGACAGAAAGCACGCCCAAAAGACCGGTCAGCAGGATCATCAACAGCGACAGGCCGTCGAGGGCCAGGTGCACGTTGATGCCGAAGCGCTCGATCCAGACGTGCTTGAACTCCAGGGTCCAGGTTGGATCGGCGCCAGGCGCCGGAGCGAGTGAGTAGTCGCCGTGGGCCCACAGCCAGAGGCCGAGGCTGAGCAACAGGGACATGGTGATCAGCGCAATCCAGCGGGGGAGGGTGGCGCCGAAGCGCTCACCCATCCAGCACAGCAGGCCGCCGATGAAGGGGATCAGGATTAGCCAAGGCAGAATCATGACGGGCTCAATTCCTTTCGCAAGTTCGCAAGGTTCATATCAGACCGCTACCAGCACGACGGCGCCGATAACCAGCACGGCACCAGCAGCCATCGAGGCGGCGTACCAACGCAGTTGACCGGTTTCCGTACGGCTCAGGGAGTTGTGGCCCCCTTTGGCCAGGCGCGGGATCAGACCGATGGTCTGGTCGAGCGGGTCTTTGCGCAGTACATGGCTGATCGCCAGATATGGCTTGACGAACAGTTTGTCGTAGATCCAGTCGAAGCCCCAGGCAGCGAACCACCAGGCCGAGAGGATGCGGCCGATGCCGCTGTTGGCGATGGCGGTAACGAAGCGACGCTTGCCGAGGAACAGCAGCGCGGCCAGCAGGATACCGGCGATGGCGATGGCGCCAGACGCGAGTTCCAGGCTGTGCTTGGCTTCGCCACCGGCATGGCCGACGCTGAGTGGCAGCACACCGTGCAGCGGTGGAGTGATCATCGCGCCGACGGCGGTCGACAGAACGATCAGCACTGACAGCGGCAGCCAGTGGCTGATGCCGTGGCCGGCGTGGGCTTCGGTCTTGGCTTCACCGTGGAAGGTGATGAAGATCAGGCGGAAGGTGTACAGCGAGGTCATGAAGGCCCCCACCAGACCGGCATACAGCAGGCCGTGGTTACCGCTGGCGAAGGCTTCCCAGAGGATCTCGTCCTTGGAGTAGAAACCGGCGGTGACCAGTGGCAGGGCCGCCAGGGCCGCGCCGCCAACGATGAAGCTGGCGTAGGCCAGCGGCAGTTTCTTCCACAGGCCGCCCATCTTGAAGATGTTCTGCTCGTGGTGGCAGGCAACGATCACCGCACCGGAGGCAAGGAACAGCAGGGCCTTGAAGAAGGCGTGGGTCATCAGGTGGAAGATTGCGCCGTCCCAGGCGCCAACGCCCAGGGCCAGGAACATGTAGCCGATCTGGCTCATGGTCGAGTAGGCGAGGATCCGCTTGATGTCGGTCTGTACCAGCGCGGCGAAGCCGGCCAGGACCAGGGTCACGCCACCGACGACGCCCACCAGGTGCAGGATGTCCGGCGCCAGGGCGAACAGGCCGTGGGTACGGGCGATCAGGTAGACGCCGGCGGTCACCATGGTTGCGGCGTGGATCAGTGCCGAAACCGGGGTAGGACCGGCCATCGCGTCCGCCAGCCAGGTCTGCAGCGGCAGCTGGGCGGATTTACCGACCGCGCCACCCAGCAGCATCAGGGTCGCCAGGACGATCCAGAAGTCGCCGGCCTGGAACTTCGCAGGTGCTGCGACCAGCAGTTGCTGGATGTTCAGGGTACCCAGCTGCTGGAACAGGATGAACAGGCCGATGGCCATGAACACGTCGCCGATGCGGGTGACGATGAAGGCCTTGAGTGCGGCGTTACCGTTGTTGCGGTTGCTGTAGTAGAAACCGATCAGCAGGTACGAACACAGGCCCACGCCTTCCCAGCCGAAGTACAGGAACAACAGGTCATCGCCGAGCACCAGGAACAGCATGCTGGCGATGAACAGGTTGGTGTAGGCGAAGAAGCGCGAGTAACCGTCTTCACCGCGCATGTACCAGGACGCGAACAGGTGGATCAGGAAACCCACGCCCACCACCACGCCGAGCATGGTCACGGACAGGCCATCCAGATACAGGGCGAAGGTTGGCTTGAAGTCGCCAACGGTCATCCATTGCCACAGCACCTGGGTGTAGTGGCCACCTTCCGGCGGGGCGACGTTGAATTGCCAGATCACATAAGCCGCGACAATCGCCGACAGGCCAACGGAGCCGACACCGATCAGGGCGGAGAGGTTTTCCGAGAGGCGTCCACGGGAGAATGCCAGCAGCAGGAAACCGATCAGGGGGAACAGGAAAGTCAGATAGAGAAGGTTCATCCGCGCATCTCGCTGGCAGCGTCGATATCGAGAGTGTGGAAGCGGCGATACAGCTGCAACAGGATCGCCAGGCCAATACTGGCCTCGGCGGCTGCCAGGCTGATCACCAGGATGAACATGACCTGTCCATCCGGCTGCGCCCAGCGGCTACCGGCGACGATGAAGGCCAAGGCGGAGGCGTTCATCATCACCTCCAGGCTCATCAGCACGAAGAGAATGTTGCGGCGCACCATCAGGCCGACCAGGCCGAGGCAGAACAGGATGCCGGCAACGGCCATGCCGTGCTCCAGAGGGATAGTTCCGATAGTAGGCATGGTCTTACTCCTTCGCCTCGTTGCGGCCCAGGTGGAACGCCGTGACGGCTGCGGCGAGCAGCAGCATCGAGGCGAGTTCGACCACCAGCAGATAAGGACCGAACAGGCTGATGCCCACGGCCTTGGCGTCCACGGTGGTGTGGCCGATACCGCTACCGCTCTGGTGGCTGAACAGCACGTACAGCAGTTCCACCAGCAGCAGGGCGGCGAGCACCACCGGCCCGAGCCAGATCCCCGGCTTGAGCCAGATGCGTTCCTGCTGAACCGAGGCGGGGCCCAGGTTCAGCATCATCACCACGAACACGAACAGCACCATGATGGCGCCGGCATAGGCGATCACTTCCAGCACGCCGGCGAACGGCGCGCCGAGGCTGAAGAACGTCATCGCCACGGCGATCAGCGAAATGATCAGGTAGAGCAGGGCGTGCACAGGGTTGGTGTTGGTCACCACGCGTAGCGTGGAGACAACGGCGACACCTGACGCGAAATAGAAAGCGAATTCCATCTTTCTTCCTTAAGGCAGCAAGCTCTTCACGTTGATCGGCTCGGCTTCGTTTTGCGCGGAGCCTTTTGGCTTACCGGCAATGGCCATACCTGCAACACGATAGAAGTTGTAATCAGGGTTCTTTCCGGGACCGGAGATCAGCAGATCTTCTTTCTCGTAAACCAGGTCCTGACGTTTGAACTCGGCCATCTCGAAATCCGGAGTCAGCTGGATCGCGGTGGTCGGGCAGGCTTCCTCGCAGAGGCCACAGAAGATGCAACGCGAGAAGTTGATGCGGAAGAAGTCCGGGTACCAGCGACCGTCTTCGGTTTCAGCTTTCTGCAGCGAGATGCAACCCACCGGGCACGCCACGGCGCACAGGTTGCAGGCTACGCAACGCTCTTCGCCATCGGGGTCGCGGGTCAGCACGATGCGGCCACGGTAGCGGGGCGGCAGGTAGACCGGCTCTTCCGGGTATTGCAGGGTGTCGCGCTTGCGAAAGCCATGGCCGAAGACCATCACCAGGCTGCGCAGTTGGGTACCAGTACCCTTAACGATGTCGCCAATATATTTGAACATGGGTCAAATCCTCACTGAACCGCGCCCGCTGGCGTGTTCAACAACACAAGCGCAGCAGTCACCAGCAAATTGATTAGGGTCAGCGGCAGGCAGAATTTCCAGCTGAAGTCCATCACCTGGTCATAACGCGGACGCGGGATGGAAGCGCGCAGCAGGATGAACAGCATGATGAAGAACGCGGTCTTCAGGGCGAACCAGACGAAGGACAGTTGCGGCAGGATGCCGAACGGACCGTGCCAGCCACCGAAGAACAGGGTGACCAGCAGTGCCGAGATCAGGATGATGCCGATGTACTCGCCAACGAAGAACATGCCCCATTTCATGCCGGCGTATTCAATGTGGTAACCGTCGGCCAGTTCCTGTTCCGCTTCCGGCTGGTCGAACGGGTGACGGTGAGTCACGGCCACGCCAGCGATGAAGAAGGTACAGAAGCCGAAGAACTGCGGAATGATGAACCACAGGTTCTGCGCCTGGTAGTCGACGATGTCGCGCATGTTGAACGAACCGACCTGGGCCACGATGCCCATCAGCGCCAGGCCCATGAACACTTCATAGGACACGGTCTGGGCCGAGGCCCGCAGGCTGCCGAGCAGGGCGAACTTGTTGTTGCTCGACCAGCCGGCGAACAGCACCGCGTAGACCGACAGGCCGGCCATGGCGAAGAAGAACAGCAGGCCGATGTTCAGGTCCGCCACGCCCCAGGTCGGGGTGATCGGGATGATCGCGAAAGCGATCAGCAAGGCGCTCATGGCCACGACCGGTGCCAGGGTGAAGATCACCTTGTCGGCAAACGGCGGGGTCCAGTCTTCCTTGAAGAACATCTTCAGCATGTCGGCGGCGATCTGGAACATGCCGAACGGGCCAACGCGGTTCGGACCGTAACGGTCCTGCCACCAACCCAGCAGGCGACGCTCGACAAAGCTGAGCAAGGCACCTGCGACCACCACGGCCAGCATGATGACCAGGGCTTTGACGACCGCCAGGATCACGTCGATCACTTCAGGGGTGAACCAGGTCATTGCGCTGCCTCCTGCAGACCGTCAACGGATTTGCCAAAGATCGCCGGAGGAATGCCCGCCAGGCCGGCCGGCAGGGCCACCAGGCCAGCGCCCAGTTCTTCGTTGATGCGCAGCGGCAGACGCAGGGTCTGGCCCGCCACGTTCACGGTGAGCAGTGCGCCATCGTTGACACCCAGGCGATCGGCTTCGGACTTGGCCAGGGAAACGTAGGTGGCCGGGATGCGTTCCTGGACCGGAGCGGCTTTCGAAGAGTTCTCTTCGCTGCCGAACAGGTGGTAGAACGGCACCGCCTGCCAGGTGCCCTGGGCAGGGGAGAAGGCGCGCGGCACGCTGGCGAACCAGCCGAGGCTGTCGCCCTGGCTTTCGATCAGGCGGGTGCCCGGATCACCGGCACGCAGGTGACCACCGACTTCGTCCTGGAACTTGTTCCAGGCTTGCGGTGAGTTCCAGCCCGGCGACCAGGCGAACGGCACCTGGGAGCGCGGTTCCACGGAGCCCGAGTAACCTTCCATGGAGAAGGAGAACGCGGTGTCCTGGTCCTGCGGGGTACGTGGCTCGTGCACGTTGATGTCGGCGCGCATGGCGGTACGGCCGCTGTAACGCAGCGGTTCGCGGGCCAGCTTCAGGCCCTTGATGCGGAACGACGCCGATGGCGCGGCATCGACGATGCGTGCCAGTTGCGGGTTGCTCTGGGCGCAGGCGGCGGTCACGTGGTCCAGTTGGGTCCAGTCCACCGGCTTGTTCAGCAGGGTAGAGCGCAGGGCATGCAGCCAGCGCCAGCCTTCGTGAACCAGGATGCTGGCATCCATGTAAGTCGGGTCGAACACCTGGAAGAAGCGCTGGGCACGGCCTTCCTGGCTGACCAGGGTGCCGTCGCCTTCGGCGAAGCTGGCTGCTGGCAGAATCAGGTGCGCGCGATCGCTGGTGGCGGTCTTCTGGTGGTCGGCGACGATCACCACTTTCGCGGCGTTCAGCGCGGCATCGACCTTGGCGGCGTCGGTGCGGGTGTACAGATCGTTTTCCAGCACGACCAGGGCGTCGGCCTTACCGTCGATCACCGCTTGCAGGGCGGCGTCCACCGATTCGCCACCGAGCATGGCCAGGCCGAGGCTGTTGGCCTCAGGCACGATCAGGCTGATGGAACCGTTCTTCTCGCGCAGCTTCAGGGCCTTGGCGATGTTCGCCGCGGCTTCGATCAGCGCCTTGGAACCCAGGGAGGTGCCGGCGATGATCAGTGGGCGCTTGGCGGCGAGGAGGGCGTCGGCGATACGCTTGGCCAGTTCCTGGGCTTGCGCGTCCAGACCTTCTACGGCCGGGGCGCTGGCGTCCAGGGCATGGGCCACGGCGAAACCGATGCGTGCCAGATCGTCGGGAGCGGCGTGTACACACTCCTCGGCAACGTCGTCGAGCTTGGTTTCCGCCAGGCTGGCGATGAACAGTGGGTTCAGCGCGTGCTGGCCGATGTTTTTCACCGCGGCGTCGAGCCATGGCTGGACGCGCATGGCGTCGGCCATCTCTTCGGCCTTGCCCTTGACCGACTGGCGCAGGGCCAGGGCCATGCGGGCGGCGGTCTGGGTCAGGTCTTCGCCGAGGACGAACACTGCATCGTGGTCTTCGATGTCGCGCATGGTCGGCACGGGCAGCGGGCTGTTTTTCAGCACTTGCAGGACCAGGCGGATGCGCTCCAGCTCGGCGGCTTCGATACCGCTGTAGAAGTGCTCGGCGCCTACCAGTTCACGCAGGGCGTAGTTGCTTTCCAGGCTGGCGCGAGGCGAACCGATACCGACGATATTGCGGCCGCGCAGCAGGTCGGCGGTCTTGTCCAGCGCCTGGTCCAGGTTCAGCTTGGTGCCGTCGTTCAGCAGTGGCTGGCGTGGACGGTCTGTGCGGTTGACGTAGCCATAACCGAAACGGCCGCGGTCGCACAGGAAGTACTGGTTCACCGAACCGTTGTAGCGGTTCTCGATGCGGCGCAGTTCGCCGTAGCGCTCGCCCGGGGAGATGTTGCAACCGCTGGAGCAGCCATGGCAGATGCTCGGCGAGAACTGCATGTCCCATTTGCGGTTGTAGCGCTCGGAGTGAGTCTTGTCGGTGAATACACCGGTCGGGCAGACCTCGGTGAGGTTGCCGGAGAACTCGCTTTCCAGGGTGCCGTCTTCAACGCGACCGAAGTACACGTTGTCGTGGGCGCCGAACACGCCGAGGTCGGTACCGCCGGCATAGTCCTTGTAGAAACGCACGCAGCGGTAGCAGGCGATGCAGCGGTTCATCTCGTGAGCGATGAACGGGCCGAGTTCCTGGTTCTGGTGGGTACGCTTGGTGAAGCGATAACGGCGCTCGTTGTGGCCGGTCATCACGGTCATGTCTTGCAGGTGGCAGTGACCGCCTTCCTCGCAGACCGGGCAGTCGTGCGGGTGGTTGGTCATCAGCCATTCGACGACACTGGCGCGGAAGGCCTTGGATTCTTCATCGTCGATGGAGATCCAGGTGTTGTCGGTGGCGGGCGTCATGCAGGACATGACGATGCGACCACGGGTGTCGTTCTCGTCGGTGTACTGCTTGACCGCGCACTGGCGACAGGCACCGACGCTACCGAGAGCGGGGTGCCAGCAGAAATAAGGGATGTCGAGGCCTAGTGACAGACATGCCTGTAACAGGTTGTCCGCCCCATCGACTTCGAGCGCTTTGCCGTCTACGTGGATAGTGGCCATGGTTCAAAGTTCTTCGTTGGCCCGGTGTCAGCGGGCGTGGCTAATGGAATCTTGGTGCTCGCCTGGCGCGTCGCGGCGTCTTCAGGCGATACGAGGGCGGCACGGACCACCCTCGTTCGATACGTTTACGCGCCGACTACGATCGGCCGGGCCAGGGGCGGGACGACGGCAGCACTGGTGGCTGCGATGCCGGCCTCGAACTCTGGACGGAAATACTTGATGGCGCTGCCCAATGGCTCCACGGCGCCCGGTGCGTGAGCGCAGAAGGTCTTGCCTGGGCCGAGGAAACCGACCAGACCCAGCAGGGTCTCGATATCGCCGGCTTGCCCTTCGCCTTTCTCGAGGGCGCGCAGCAGCTTGACGCTCCACGGCAGGCCATCGCGGCAAGGAGTGCAGAAGCCGCAGGATTCGCGGGCAAAGAACTCTTCCATGTTGCGCAGCAGCGACACCATGTTGATGCTGTCGTCGACCGCCATCGCCAGGCCGGTACCCATGCGGGTGCCTACCTTGGCGATGCCGCCGGCGTACATCTGCGCATCCAGGTGCTCGGGCAACAGGAAACCGGTACCGGCGCCGCCTGGCTGCCAGCACTTGAGCTTGAAGCCGTCGCGCATGCCGCCGGCGTAGTCTTCGAACAGCTCGCGCGCGGTCACGCCGAACGGCAGTTCCCACAGGCCAGGGTTCTTCACTTTGCCGGAGAAGCCCATCAGCTTGGTGCCGTGGTCTTCACTGCCTTCGCGAGCGAGGGATTTGTACCATTCCACGCCGTCGCCGATGATCGCTGGCACGTTGCACAGGGTCTCGACGTTGTTCACGCAGGTCGGCTTGCCCCAGACGCCGACGGCGGCGGGGAAGGGCGGCTTGGAGCGCGGGTTGGCGCGACGACCTTCGAGGGAGTTGATCAGTGCGGTTTCTTCACCGCAGATGTAACGCCCGGCGCCGGTGTGGACGAACAGCTCGAAGTCGAAGCCGCTGCCCAGGATATTCTTGCCCAGCAGGCCCGCGGCCTTGGCTTCTTCCACTGCACGGTTGAGGTGCTTGGCGGCGGTGGTGTATTCGCCCCGCAGGAAGATATAGCCGCGATAGGTTTTCAGCGCGCGGGCGCTGATCAGCATGCCTTCGATCAGCAGATGGGGCAGTTGCTCCATCAGCATGCGGTCTTTCCAGGTGTTGGGTTCCATTTCGTCCGCGTTGCACAGCAGGTAACGGATGTTCATGGATTCGTCTTTGGGCATCAGGCCCCACTTCACGCCAGTGGGGAAGCCCGCGCCGCCGCGGCCCTTGAGGCCGGCGTCCTTGACGGTCTGGACGATGTCGTCCTGGGACAGGTCGGCGAAAGCCTTGCGCGCAGCGGCGTAGCCGTTCTTGGCCTGGTACTCGTCGAGCCATACCGGCTCGCCGTCGTCGCGCAGGCGCCAGGTCAGCGGATGGGTTTCCGGGCTGCGCTGGATGCGGTTGGCAGGGCCGAAGGATGTCAGGGTCATACGTAGCCCTCCAACAGTTTGGCCACGCCAGCAGGCTGCACGTCGCCGAAAGTGTCGTCGTCGATCATCAGCGCCGGGGCCTTGTCGCAGTTGCCCAGGCAGCACACCGGCAGCAGGGTGAAGCGGCCGTCGGCGGTGGTCTGGCCGAGGCCGATGCCCAGCTCGCTCTGGATCTGGCTGACCACGGACTCGTGGCCGCCGATGTAGCAGACCATGCTGTCGCAGACACGGATGATGTGACGGCCGACCGGCTGACGGAAGATCTGGCTGTAGAACGTCGCCACGCCTTCTACGTCGCTGGCCGGGATGCCGAGGATCTCGCCGATGGCGTAGAGCGCGCCATCAGGCACCCAGCCACGTTCCTTCTGGACGATCTTCAGGGCTTCGATAGACGCCGCGCGCGGGTCTTCGTAGTGATGCAGCTCGTGCTCGATGGCCGAGCGCTCGGTTTCGCTCAGGGCGAAACGGTCTGTCTGGATAAGCGTGCTGTTCATGCTTAGCGGTCCACGTCGGCCATAACGAAGTCGATACTACCCAGGTACGCGATCAAGTCCGCGACCATGCTGCCGCGGATCACCGAAGGGATCTGCTGCAGGTGGGCGAAGCTCGGGGTACGGATCCGGGTGCGGTAGCTCATGGTGCCGCCATCGCTCGTCAGGTAATAACTGTTGATGCCCTTGGTCGCTTCGATCATCTGGAAGGACTCGTTGGCCGGCATGACCGGGCCCCACGAAACCTGCAGGAAGTGCGTGATCAGGGTCTCGATGTGCTGCAGCGTGCGCTCTTTCGGCGGCGGTGTGGTCAGCGGGTGGTCCGCCTTGTACGGGCCTTCCGGCATGTTGCGCAGGCACTGGTCGATGATCTTGATGCTCTGGCGCATTTCTTCGACGCGGACCATGCAGCGGTCGTAGGCATCGCCGTTGGCCGCCAGCGGGACTTCGAACTCGAAGTTCTCGTAGCCGGAGTAGGGGCGCGCCTTACGCAGGTCGAAATCGCAACCGGTGGAACGCAGGCCAGCACCGGTGACGCCCCATTCCAGGGCTTCCTTGGTGTTGTAGGCGGCGACACCGATGGTACGACCCTTGAGGATGCTGTTCTGCAGGGCGGCTTTGGTGTATTCGTCGAGGCGCTTGGGCAGCCAGTCGACGAAGTCCTTCACCAGTTTTTCCCAGCCGCGTGGCAGGTCGTGGGCGACGCCGCCGATGCGGTACCAAGCCGGGTGCAGACGGAAACCGGTGATGGCTTCGATCACGGTGTAGGCGCGCTGACGGTCGGTGAAGGTGAAGAACACCGGGGTCATGGCGCCGACGTCCTGGATGTAGGTACCCAGGAACAGCAGGTGGCTGGTGATCCGGAAGAACTCGGCCAGCATGATGCGGATGACGTCGACCTTCTCCGGCACCTTGATCCCGGCCAGTTTCTCGACCGAGAGCACGTACGGCAGGTTGTTCATCACGCCGCCGAGGTAGTCGATACGGTCGGTGTACGGAATGAAACTGTGCCAGGACTGACGCTCGGCCATCTTCTCGGCGCCACGGTGGTGGTAGCCGATGTCCGGTACGCAGTCGACGATCTCTTCACCGTCCAGTTGCAGGATGATGCGGAAGGCACCGTGAGCCGAAGGGTGGTTCGGGCCCAGGTTGAGGAACATGTAGTCCTCGTTGGCGCCGGAACGCTTCATGCCCCAGTCTTCCGGCTTGAAGCGCGCGGCTTCTTCTTCCAGTTGTTGCTTGGCCAGGGTCAGGCTGAACGGATCGAATTCGGTGGCGCGCGCCGGGAAGTCCTTGCGCAGCGGGTGACCTTCCCAGGTCGGCGGCATCATGATGCGCGACAGGTGAGGGTGGCCGGCGAAGTTGATGCCGAACATGTCCCAGACTTCACGCTCGTACCAGTTGGCGTTTGGCCAGATACCGGTCACGGTCGGCAAGCTGAGGTCGCTCTCGGACAAGGCAACCTTGATCATTACGTCACTATTACGCTCGATCGACAGCAGGTGGTAGAACACACTGAAGTCGGCGCCTGGCAGCCCTTGACGCTTGGTGCGCAGACGCTCGTCCACGCCATGCAGGTCATAGAGCATGACGTACGGCTTGGGCAGGTTGCGCAGGAAGGTCAGAACTTCGACGAGTTTGGCACGGGTAACCCACAGCACCGGCATGCCGGTGCGGGTGGCCTGGGCGGTGAACGCCTCAGGGCCAAAACGGTTATTGAGTTCGACGACCACATCCTGGTCGTCTGCCTTATAAGGCGGGATGTACAGAGCACTGCCTGTAGTCATGGTTTTTTATCGCTTTCGGTCAACGTAAAGAATGAAGCCAGTTTTTCGTTCTTTGTAAGAAGCGCTCTGGAATCAGACTTCGTCGGGGCTGCGCAGGTTGGTTACCTGAATACGCTGTTCGCGGCGCTGTTCCTTTTGCGACGGCATTTCGGCGCGATACACGCCTTGGTCACCGACGACCCAGGAAAGTGGGCGACGCTCCTGGCCAATCGACTCCTGCAAGAGCATCAGGCCTTGCAGAAAAGCTTCAGGGCGGGGCGGGCAGCCAGGCACGTAGACGTCCACGGGCAGGAACTTGTCCACCCCTTGAACGACGGAATAGATGTCGTACATGCCACCGGAGTTGGCGCACGAACCCATGGAGATAACCCACTTCGGTTCGAGCATTTGCTCGTAGAGACGCTGAATGATCGGCGCCATCTTGATGAAGCAGGTTCCGGCAATAACCATGAAATCCGCCTGGCGCGGTGATGCCCGGATAACTTCGGCGCCGAAGCGCGCGATGTCGTGGGGCGCCGTGAAGGCGGTGGTCATTTCCACGTAGCAGCAGGACAGGCCGAAGTTGTACGGCCACAGGGAGTTCTTACGCCCCCAGTTGACCGCGCCGTTCAGCACGTCTTCCAGCTTGCCCATGAAGATGTTTTTGTGGACTTGATCTTCTAACGGATCGGAAACGGTTTCCCGTTCGCCGATCGGATACTGCTCGTTAGGAGCATCGGGGTCGATCCTGGTGAGATTGTATTGCATCGCCAAAGCCTCATTGTTTTAGCTTCGCCTGCCGCTTACGGCGACCTTCCGGAGCCCAATCAAGAGCCCCCACCCGCCAAAGGTAGACAAGACCTGCCAACAGAATTGCTATGAAAACGAGAGCTTCGACGAATCCGGTCCAGCCGCTTTCGCGGACGGACACAGACCAGGCAAAGAGAAATAGGGCTTCGATATCGAAGATCACGAAGAGCATCGCGACCAGATAGAATTTGGCTGAGAGCCGCAAGCGGGCGCCACCGGTAGGTAGCATGCCGGACTCGAACGGTTCGTTTTTGCTGCGGCCCCAGGCTTTTGACCCGAGGAGGCTGGAGACGCCGAGCATGAAGGCGCAGAGGCCGCCTACACCCAGAAGGAAAATGGCAAAGCCCCAGTTGTGGGCCATGAGTCCTGTCGCTTCGGGCATGCTGGTAATCCTTAACAGAGAGCAAAGGTCTCTGAGCTTGATAAAGAAATAAAGCAGTGACGATATGTCGCAGTGCAGTCAATCGGCGTGATTTTATGGCTAAACACCGGGCAAGTAAATTTTCTATGGCGAAATTATTTAGTGAAATAAGGACATAGCCCCCTTGCAAGCCCCGTAAGCCACGGTCTGTGGGCATTAGCGGGTGTTTTGTTAATTATCTTTTGTCCTTGCTGTAACGAACATTGCCATCATCTAAATGATAATCAATATTATTTGGCGCTACTTTTAAACAATGGCTCCCATGAAGAGCCGCTAAGTTGTCTTTTATATGCTCGTTACTGCAAGTTGCGAGCGAGCCCCTTTTACCTGCTTTTTCCTCCACGCATACCGCTCTGGATCAATGTTTTGCCTGATTGGCAGGTGTCCGGGCCGACGTCGTCGCGAGCAGGCTCGTTCCTGTCGGAGCTTGGGGGGGGGCGGTGATGCTTGCAAAAGCCACAGGCAAAAAAACGCCCCGAACCAGTCGGGGCGTCAGATGTGCGGCACTGCAGTTAGCTTTTACCGGGTCTGCAATGGCCGTTTTTCAGTGCGAAGTCGAATCAGTGGAACTGTTCTTCTTCGGTGGAGCCGGTCAGTGCGGTAACCGAAGACGAGCCGCCCTGGATCACGGTGGTCATGTCGTCGAAGTAGCCGGTGCCCACTTCCTGCTGGTGAGCCACGAAGGTGTAACCCTTGGCGGCGTCAGCGAATTCCTGCTCCTGCAGCTTCACATAGGCGGTCATGTCGTTGCGGGCGTAGTCGTGCGCCAGGTTGAACATGCTGTGCCACATGTTGTGAATGCCAGCCAGGGTGATGAACTGGTGCTTGTAGCCCATGGCGGACAGTTCGCGCTGGAATTTGGCGATGGTCGCGTCGTCCAGGTTCTTCTTCCAGTTGAAGGAAGGCGAGCAGTTGTACGACAGGATCTGGTCCGGGTATTCCTTCTTGATTGCTTCGGCGAAGCGACGGGCTTCATCCAGGTCCGGCTTGGCGGTTTCGCACCAGATCAGGTCGGCGTACGGCGCGTAGGCCAGGCCGCGAGCGATGGCCTGGTCGAGGCCGGCGCGCACTTTATAGAAGCCTTCCTGGGTACGGGTGCCAGTCACGAACGGCTGGTCGTACGGGTCGCAGTCGGAAGTCAGCAGGTCGGCGGCGTTGGCGTCGGTACGGGCCAGGATGATGGTCGGTACGCCGGCAACGTCGGCCGCCAGGCGGGCAGCGGTCAGCTTCTGTACGGCTTCCTGGGTCGGAACCAGTACCTTGCCGCCCATGTGGCCGCATTTCTTCACGGAAGCCAGTTGGTCTTCGAAGTGAACGCCAGCGGCGCCTGCTTCGATCATGCTCTTCATCAGCTCGTAGGCGTTCAACACGCCGCCGAAACCGGCTTCGGCGTCAGCCACGATCGGTGCGAAGTAGTCGATGTAGCCTTCGTCGCCCGGGTTCTTGCCGGCTTTCCACTGGATCTGGTCGGCACGACGGAACGAGTTGTTGATGCGCTTGACCACGGTTGGAACGGAGTCCACCGGGTACAGCGACTGGTCCGGGTACATCGATTCGGCGGAGTTGTTGTCCGCGGCAACCTGCCAGCCCGACAGGTAGATCGCCTGGATGCCGGCTTTGACTTGCTGTACTGCCTGGCCGCCGGTCAGGGCGCCCATGCAGTTGACGAAATCTTTCTCAGGACGGAAGGACGGTTTGGCACCCTGGGTCACCAGGTTCCAGAGCTTCTCGGCGCCCATGCGTGCCAGGGTGTGCTCAGGTTGAACCGAGCCACGCAGACGGACAACGTCGGCAGCGGAATAAGTGCGAGTCACGCCTTTCCAGCGCGGGTTTTCAGCCCAGTCTTTTTCAAGGGCTGCAATTTGCTGTTCGCGTGTCAGTGCCATGGAGATAAACCTCGTCGCGTCTTGTGTGAAAAGTCGTTCTTGGGCGGAAAATTCCGACTCGCCAGATACGCAGGGTCAAAGGGTGCGTAGTTGGCTGCTCGCTGACCAGAAGCTTAGGCGGTCAAGTCGGGTATGGCGCGATGGCGACGGTTGAACGATGGGCTCAAGGGGAAAGTGAGCAGGTGAGGGCCAGCTGTCGGGCGCATTCGGGCGTCGTGGGCCTTCATACGAACCATCAGTGTGTTGCCGATCTACCTAATTAGCTTCCGTCCCTCGGGACAACCTCGTTCCAGTCGCAATCTCGTCAAACACACCTTGTGGGCGGTACAGACACGAATCGGCTCAGGTGGGTAGGTTAGAGCGGCGATCCGAAGGCCCTTGCCAGGGCCCCTGATTAGCGGGAGCGAGGCCATCATGCCTTCGGTTTTTTGCCTCGTCAAACGTTTTGTAGTGCTTTTTTTATAACACTACATCTTTGGTCTAATACGACTAATCAGTCAGTTTTCGGTGCTTTAGTCCAAGGCGTCGACTTTCACTCGCAAGGTCATGTCATCCCGGCCCTGAGTCGAGTAGCTGCGGGTTTCAGCCTGTTTGTCGGCCTGGTTCTGGCGATTGACGCCGGCCAGGGTGATCCACTCGCCAAGACGGCCGCTGACAGTTGTGTCGGTACTTTGCACATTCACTACATCGGGACGTTCCTGGCTCATGCGGTCACGGTTGGTACTGATGCTCAGGTGAACGGTTTCGCCGGTGACGCTGGCCGTGACGTAGAAGCCCTGGGTGACGTTGCGATACTGGGTCTGGTTCTGTAGGCGACCGTAAGGATCGGTCTGGGTGGTGGTCAGCGGCACGCTCTGGCCAACCTGGATCAGGGCCGGTATGCCTTCGCTGGCCTGGATCTGCTGTATGCCGCCATCGCGGCTGACGGTGCTGCGGGTGATGATGCGGGTTTGCGGTGCGCCGTTGACCGAATAACCCTGATTGTTCTGGGTGTTGTTTTCGTTGGTGTCGACCGTGATCAGCAGGCGTTTGGCGGCAGTATCCAGTTGCGCGATGAAGGCGCGCAGTTCTTCGATCTTCTCCGGTTCCGCATTGACGATCAGCTGGTTGCCGTAGGCGCTGACCCGGCCTTCCTTGCCGAGGAAGTTCTGCGCGACGGGCAGCAGGTCTGCGCTGGTGCGGTTGTTCAGGGGCACGATCTCGGTCGCGGCCGTGACTGAAAAGCTTGCAGTCAGTAGCAGCGTCGTGAGCAGGGTGCGTAGGGACATGTCCGTTATCTCCGCTAGGGGTGGAAGCCTTGAGTTTGACAGTTTGTCGGCTTGCGGTGGGGCAAGTTGAATCGCCGATAGCAAAACGCCCCGGCCTCCAAGGAGCCAGCTTAGCTTGCTGGATCCGGGGAGGGCGGGGCGTTTTGTGACGTATGGCAGGATATCGCCAGCAGGCTCGCTGCTGCGCAGGGCTTGCTCAGGCGTTGCCGCGGACCATGTCGACGTGAGGGATGCCTGCTTCCAGGAATTCCTCGCTGACGATGCTGAAGCCCAGGCGCTCATAGAAGGCGGTAGCCTGAACCTGGGCGCTGAGCATCAGTTGCTTGAGGCCACGTTTCTCGGCTTCGCCGATCACCGCCTGCATCAGTGCATCACCGACCTTCAGGCCGCGCCAGTCCTTGAGGACCGATACCCGGCCGACCTGCCCATCGGGCAGCAGGCGCGCGGTGCCGATCGGAAAGTCGCCTTCGAGCGCGAGGAAATGCACCGCGCTGTCGTCGTCGGCGTCCCACTCCAGTTCGGGCGGGACGGATTGCTCGATGATGAACACCGCTTCACGAATGCGCCGGATCTCGGCGTTATCCTTTTGCCAGTCTGCGACACGTACGCGAATCTTATTCATCGGCAAATCCCAGGCTTCCTTGCTTGACCAGTTCGCACAGCAGGCCGCGTCCATCGTCGTCCGCCAGCCATGGGCCGAGGTTGTCGAGGTGCAGCGCGTCGGCGGCGCAAATCATCTTCAGCAGTTCACGCAGCTTGCCCGGCAGGTAACGGCTCTGGCCGCTGGCGAACAGCAGCAGGTCGTCGTCGACTTCGGACCAGGCCAGGCGCGCGCTCGGGTTGCGGATCAGTATGGCGCCCTGTTCGAGGCTGCCGAGCAGGTCTTCTTCTTCCAGCTCGGGGCCGACCACCAGTTCCGGGTAGCGCGGCTCGGTCATGAACTGGCCGAACCAGGTCAGCAGCATGCGCTCGTCGCTCATGTGCTCGGCCAGCAGGCCCTTGAGGCGGTCGAGGGCGTCGTGCTGGATCTGGTGCGGATCGCTGACAGGTTGCACGTCGGCGTCGGTATAGCGCTCTTCATCCGGCAGGTACTGGCTGAGGAAGTCGGTGAAGTGGGTCAGCACTTCGGCGGCGCTCGGGGCGCGGAAGCCCACCGAGTAGGTCATGCAGTCGTTCACTGCAATGCCGTAGTGGGCCAGGCGCGGTGGCAGGTAGAGCATGTCGCCGGGTTCCAGGACCCAGCTTTCGGTTTCTTCGAATTCGGCGAGGATGCGCAGGTCCGCGTGCTGCAGCAGCGGGCTCTCGGCGTCGCACATCTGGCCGATTTTCCAGTTGCGCTTGCCGTGGCCTTGCAGCAGGAACACATCGTAGTTGTCGAAGTGCGGACCGACGTTACCGCCGGGAGCGGCGAAGCTGATCATCACGTCGTCGATGCGCCAGCTCGGCAGGAAGCGGAAATGCTCCAGCAGTTCGGCGACTTCCGGCACGAACTGGTCGACAGCCTGGACCAGCAGAGTCCAATCACGCTCCGGCAGCTTGCTGAACTCGTCTTCGGCGAACGGGCCACGGCGCAGTTCCCAGGGACGTTCGCCGTGCTCGATGACCAGGCGCGACTCGACCTCTTCTTCCAGCGCCAGGCCGGCCAGTTCGTCGGCGTCGATCGGGCTTTCGAAGTCGGGCAGGGCCTGACGGATCAGCAGGGGCTTTTTCTGCCAGTAGTCACGCAGGAATTCCCGTGCGCTGATGCCGCCCAGAAGTTGAAGAGGAATGTCAGGATTCATGTGTAACCTATTGAAAAAATGCACTTTTCATACGGGAATAAAAACGCCCGGCGCTGCCGGGCGTCAAAGGTCTTGCCATCGATCAGATGCGTTTGGCTTGAGCCACGGCATTGCCGATGTAGCTGGCCGGGGTGAGCTTTTTCAGCTCGGCCTTGGCGGCTTCAGGCATTTCCAGCGCGTCGATGAAGGTCTGCAGCGCTTCAGGGCTAATGCCCTTGCCGCGAGTCAGTTCCTTGAGTTTTTCGTACGGGTTTTCGATGTTGTAGCGACGCATCACGGTCTGGATCGGCTCGGCCAGGACTTCCCAGCAGGCGTCCAGGTCGTCAGCGATCTTCTGGGCATTGAGCTCCAGCTTGCTGATGCCTTTGAGGCTGGCTTCGTAAGCGATCACGCTGTGGGCGAAACCGACACCCAGGTTACGCAGGACGGTGGAGTCGGTCAGGTCGCGCTGCCAGCGGGAGATCGGCAGTTTGCTCGCCAGGTGCTGGAACAGTGCGTTGGCGATGCCCAGGTTGCCTTCGGAGTTTTCGAAGTCGATCGGGTTGACCTTGTGCGGCATGGTCGAGGAGCCGATTTCGCCGGCGATGGTGCGCTGCTTGAAGTATCCCAGGGAGATATAGCCCCAGATATCGCGATCGAAGTCGATCAGGATGGTGTTGAAGCGCGCGATGGCGTCGAACAGCTCGGCGATGTAGTCGTGCGGCTCGATCTGCGTGGTGTACGGGTTGAAGCTCAGGCCCAGCTCGTCTTCGATGAAGGCGCGGGCGTTGGCTTCCCAGTCGATTTCCGGGTAGGCCGACAGGTGCGCGTTGTAGTTGCCCACGGCGCCGTTGATCTTGCCCAGCAGTGGCACGGCGGCGACCTGAGCGATCTGGCGCTCCAGGCGGTACACCACGTTCGCCAGTTCTTTGCCCAGGGTGGTCGGCGAGGCCGGCTGGCCGTGGGTGCGCGACAGCATTGGCACGTCGGCGAAGCGCAGAGCCAGTTCGCGGATAGCCTCGGCGGTCTGGCGCATCAGCGGCAGCATCACCTCATCGCGGCCTTCGCGCAGCATCAGGGCGTGGGACAGGTTGTTGATGTCCTCGCTGGTGCAGGCGAAGTGGATGAATTCGCTGACGTTGGCCAGTTCAGGCAGCTTGGCGGCCTGTTCCTTGAGCAGGTACTCGATGGCCTTGACGTCGTGGTTGGTGGTGCGTTCGATCTCTTTGACGCGCTCGGCGTGCTCCAGAGAGAAGTTTTCCGCCAGGGTATTCAGCACGGCGTTGGCCTCGGCGGAAAACGCTGGCACTTCGCTGATGGCGGAATGGGCGGCCAGGCGCTGGAGCCAGCGCACTTCGACCAGGACGCGAGCACGGATCAGGCCGTATTCGCTGAAAATGGGGCGCAGGGCCTGGGTTTTGCCGGCGTAGCGGCCGTCAACAGGGGAAACCGCAGTGAGCGAAGAGAGCTGCATGGGGTGTTCTCGGACAGTCGGGCAACGAAATGGGGCGCGTATCATACATGAAAATATCCGCCGGTCCGTTGCCAACTGACCAGCGTCTTACGCGTTACTGACTACAAAAGGTCTTGCGGGCGCAGTTCAGCTGCTGCGCATCAGCGGATAAAGCTCTTTGAGCAATTTGCGGCGACTGATCACCAGCTGCCAGCGGTGGCCACCCAACTGGCGCCACAGGCGCGCCGAACGGATGCCGGCCAACAGCAGGGCGCGGATCTTCGAGGCGTTGCTCGGCTGCTGCAGGTTGCGCATGTCGCCATGCACCTGGATCCGCTGGCGCAGGGTGCTCAGGGTGTCCTGATACAGCGAGCCGCAGGCGGCAATCACGTTTTCGTGGGCCGGGCCGAAGTGTTCGACCTGGGACTGAATCTGCGGCAGGCGCTTGCCGATGATTTCCAGCAGGTCGTCGCGCTTGGCCAGCTGGCGCTCGAGACCGAGCATCGACAGGGCGTAGCGCAGAGGCTCGCGCTGCAGGGTGCTGGGGTCGCGTTCCAGGGCGCCGATCAGGGCGCGATAACCTTCACGCAGGTTGATGTCGTCGCCACCGTAGACTTCCAGGGTGTCTTTCGGGTCGCGGATCAGCAGGCTGCCGAGCATGCAGCTCAAGGCCGCTTCGGTGACCTGGCCGGTCTTGGCGATCTTGTCCACCAGGACGGCGGCGAGAAACACGCCGCCCAATGCCGTCAGTTGTTCCTGGGTCGGGCTCATGCCTTGCTGCTCCAGGGTTCTGCGACTTCGATCACGCCACCGCCCAGGCAGATTTCACCGTCATAGAAGACTACGGATTGGCCGGGGGTGACCGCGCGTTGCGGGTCATCGAAGGTGGCGCGGTAGCCGTTGGCGGTCTTTTCCAGGGTGCAAGGCTGGTCGCTCTGGCGATAGCGCACTTTCGCGGTGAGGCGGCGTGGTTCGCTCAGGTCGATCGGGTTGACCCAATAGATGTCGGAGGCGAGCAGGGCGCGGGAGAACAGCCACGGGTGATCGTTGCCCTGGCCAACGATCAGCTCGTTGTGCTCCAGGTCCTTGATTAGCACGTACCACGGCTCATCGCCGGCGTCCTTGAGGCCGCCGATGCCCAGGCCCTGGCGCTGGCCGATGGTGTGGTACATCAGGCCGTGGTGGCGGCCGATCACTTCACCTTCGGTGGTCTTGATCTCGCCGGGCTGGGCCGGCAGGTATTGCTTGAGGAAGTCGCTGAAGCGTCGTTCACCGATAAAGCAGATACCGGTGGAGTCCTTTTTCTTGGCGGTGGCCAGGTCGTGTTTCTCTGCGATCGCGCGTACTTCGGGCTTTTCCAGCTCGCCGACCGGGAACAGGGTCTTGGCGATCTGTTCGCCGCCGACGGCGTGCAGGAAATAACTCTGGTCCTTGTTCGGATCCAGGCCCTTGAGCAGTTCGGTGCGCCCGTCGATGTCACGGCGACGCACATAGTGGCCGGTGGCAATCAGGTCGGCGCCGAGCATCATGGCGTAGTCAAGGAACGCCTTGAACTTGATTTCACGGTTGCACAGGATGTCCGGGTTCGGCGTGCGGCCGGCCTTGTATTCGGCCAGGAAGTGCTCGAACACATTGTCCCAGTACTCGGCGGCGAAATTGGCGGTGTGCAGCTTGATGCCGATCTTGTCGCACACGGCCTGGGCGTCCGCGAGGTCGTCCATGGCGGTGCAGTACTCGGTTCCGTCGTCTTCCTCCCAGTTCTTCATGAACAGGCCTTCCACCTGGTAACCCTGCTCCATCAGCAGGAGGGCGGAAACGGAAGAGTCCACGCCGCCGGACATGCCGACGATGACGCGCTTCTTTTGGGTGTCAGAAGGGGCTGGATCACGCATAGGAATTCAACGGGTGTCTTGAAAAAGGACGCGATTCTAACAGGCTGAGGCCTGCAAGGCTAAAACTGCGGTTAAAGCGACGGACGGATCAGCTCGAGGCTGTGCAGTTGCCCGGCCAGATAGTCGTCGACGCAACGGATGATCAGCTCGCTGCGCCATTGCGGGCGCAAGGCCAGCAGTTCGTCGCGGCTCAGCCAGCGCGGGCCGATGATGCCGTCGTCCAGTGGGTAATCGGGGTGGTGCCTGAGCGGTTTGCCGGCAAAGCAGACGCGCTGGTAGGTCACGCCATTGCTGGGGGCGGTATACAGGTAGATGCCGACCACGCCGGTCAACTCGATGTCCCAGCCGGTTTCTTCCAGGGTTTCGCGAATGGCGGCCTGGAGCAGGCTTTCGTCTGGGTCCAGGTGCCCAGCGGGCTGGTTGAACACCGCCTGGTCGCCTTGGAACTCTTCGACGAACAGAAAACGTCCCTGATCCTCAACGATGGTGGCGACAGTGATGTGGGGTTGCCATTCCATATATAAAGCTCTGTCTTGAGTGGGTGGACATCATAAGGCCAACGCCAGTCCTGTAGGAGCGAAGCTTGCTCGCGATAGGGTCGCTGCGGTGAGTCAGGCGAAACGCGCTGCTTTCATCGCGAGCAAGCTTCGCTCCTACAGGGAAGGTATTGTCCAAAAAGCACAAACCCCGGCACCTGGCCGGGGTTTGCATTACAGCGGTGTAGCTTAAACCAGCGCAGCGATAGCCGCGTTGAGGGTGGCGCTTGGGCGCATGGCCTTGCTCACCAGCTCAGGGTTGGCGCTGTAGTAGCCGCCGATGTCCACTGGCTTGCCTTGAACGCCGTTGAGCTCGGCGACGATGGTCGCTTCGTTCTCGGTCAGGGTCTTGGCCAGGGTGCTGAACTGCGCTTGCAGGGCGGCATCTTCGGTCTGGGCGGCCAGGGCCTGGGCCCAGTACAGCGCCAGGTAGAAGTGGCTGCCGCGGTTGTCGATGTTGCCGACCTTGCGCGATGGCGACTTGTTGTTGTCCAGGAACTGACCGGTTGCCTGGTCGAGGGTCTTGGCCAATACCAGCGCTTTCGGGTTGTTGTAGGTGTTGCCCAGGTGCTCCAGGGAGGCGGCCAGGGCCAGGAACTCACCCAGGGAATCCCAGCGCAGGAAGTTCTCTTCCAGCAGTTGCTGCACGTGCTTCGGAGCCGAACCGCCGGCGCCGGTTTCGAACAGGCCGCCACCGTTCATCAGTGGCACGATCGACAGCATCTTGGCGCTGGTGCCCAGTTCCATGATCGGGAACAGGTCGGTCAGGTAGTCGCGCAGCACGTTGCCGGTGACGGAGATGGTGTCCTTGCCTTCGCGGGTGCGGGCCAGGGTGAACTTCATGGCGTCGACTGGCGACATCACGCGGATGTCCAGGCCGGCGGTGTCGTGATCCTTCAGGTAAGCCTGAACCTTCTCGATCATCACGCCGTCGTGGGCGCGCATCGGGTCCAGCCAGAAAATCGCTGGAGTGCTGCTTGCGCGAGCGCGGTTGACGGCCAGTTTGACCCAGTCCTGGGTCGGCGCGTCCTTGGTCTGGCACATGCGGAAGATGTCGCCGGCTTCGACGGCCTGTTCCAGCAGCAGGTTGCCCTTGCTGTCGGTGACGCGTACGACGCCGTCAGCCTTGATCTGGAAGGTCTTGTCGTGGGAGCCGTACTCTTCGGCTTTCTTCGCCATCAGGCCAACGTTTGGCACGCTGCCCATGGTGGTCGGGTCGAAGGCGCCGTTGGCCTTGCAGTCTTCGATCACGGCCTGGTAGATGGTGGCGTAGCAGCGATCCGGGATCAGGGCCTTGGTGTCGTGCAGCTGGCCGTCGGTGCCCCACATCTTGCCGGAGTCACGGATCATGGCCGGCATCGAGGCGTCGACGATCACGTCGCTCGGCACGTGCAGGTTGGTGATGCCTTTATCGGAGTTGACCATGGCCAGGGCAGGGCGCACGGCGTAGACGGCCTGGATGTCGGCTTCGATCTGCGCTTGCTGTTCCGCAGGCAGGGCCTTGATGCGGGCGTACAGGTCGCCGATGCCGTTGTTCAGGTTGAAGCCGATCTGGCTCAGCACGTCGGCGTGCTTGCTCAGGGCGTCCTGATAGAACTCGGCAACGATCTGGCCGAACATGATCGGGTCGGAAACCTTCATCATGGTGGCTTTCAGGTGCACCGACAGCAGTACGCCTTGTTTCTTGGCGTCTTCGATCTCGGCGGCAACGAAAGCACGCAGGGACTTCTTGCTCAAGACTGCGCAATCGAGGATCTCGCCGGCTTGTACGGCGGTTTTTTCCTTCAGGACGGTAGCGCTACCGTCTTGAGCGATCAGCTCGATCTTCACGGTGTCCTGGGCGTCGATCAGGGCGGCTTTTTCGCTGCCGTAGAAATCGCCCTGGCTCATGTGAGCAACATGGGACTTGGAGTCTTTGGCCCAGGCGCCCATTTTGTGCGGGTGCTTGCGCGCGTAGTTCTTGACCGACAGCGGAGCGCGGCGGTCAGAGTTGCCTTCACGCAGGACCGGGTTCACGGCGCTGCCCTTGACCTTGTCGTAGCGCGCCTTGGCGTCTTTGTCGGCGTCGCTGGTCACGGTTTCCGGGTAGTTCGGCAGGGCATAGCCCTTGGCTTGCAGCTCTTTGATCGCGGCCTGAAGCTGCGGTGCCGAAGCACTGATGTTCGGCAACTTGATGATGTTGGCTTCAGGGGTTACAGCCAGGTCGCCCAGCTCGGCCAGGTGGTCCGGTACGGCTTTGTCGCCCAGCAGCTCCGGGAAGCTGGCAAGAATACGCCCTGCGAGAGAGATGTCGCGGGTTTCCACGGCAATATCAGCGGAAGCGGTGAAGGCTTCGACGATAGGTAGCAGCGAGTAGGTGGCGAGGGCGGGGGCTTCGTCGGTGAAGGTATAGATGATCTTCGAGCGGGTGGGCATATTCGGATTAACTCTCTTCTTTGCTAAAGCGTGCGCAGAAACTCGAGGGGCGCCGGGTAAGCGCGTTCGTTCAAAGTCATCCATGAACCGAATATCGAGGTTTCTTCGCGGTGATGTTGGGTGCATCAGTCGAGCGTCAAGCGGGTGGGCTGCGGTAACAACCCGGCTTTGGGCGGAAAGTCTCGGCTCCTTTTTTCCAGTAGCAGAGCGCTCAGCCGTCGTGACTCTGTGGTCAGCGGCGGCATTATACATAGGTAGCTGGCAAAACGCCGACGGTTCATAGGCAGCCGATCTCGTCCATTGGTCTAAAGGTCGCAGGCGGGGTGGCGGCGTAGAGTCTTCCAAAGTGCTCGAGTTTGGCGCTTTTCCCTTTGCTTTCAGGCTTGTAGGCCACGAACTGCGCAGCCTTCACGGCATATGAGTGGAACATGAGGTTCCCGTCCAGATTCAACTGGGGTACGCTCGAACGCAGCCAGATGTTCAATCCACACAACGGAGTTCAGCATGGGATACAAGAAGATTCAGGTTCCAGCAGTCGGCGACAAAATCACCGTCAACGCAGACCATTCTCTCAATGTTCCTAACAACCCGATCATCCCTTTCATCGAAGGCGATGGTATTGGCGTTGATATCAGCCCGGTCATGATCAAGGTTGTCGATGCTGCTGTTAAGAAGGCCTACGGCGGCGAGCGCAAAATCTCCTGGATGGAAGTCTATGCCGGCGAGAAAGCAACTCAAGTGTACGACCAGGACACCTGGCTCCCTCAGGAGACTCTGGACGCGGTCAAGGATTACGTGGTTTCCATCAAGGGCCCGCTGACCACTCCGGTAGGTGGCGGCATCCGTTCCCTGAACGTGGCCCTGCGTCAGCAGCTTGACCTGTATGTGTGCCTGCGCCCGGTGCGCTGGTTCGAAGGCGTGCCGAGCCCGGTGAAGAAGCCTGGCGATGTCGACATGACCATTTTCCGTGAGAACTCGGAAGACATTTACGCCGGTATCGAATGGAAGGCCGGCTCCGCCGAAGCCACCAAGGTCATCAAGTTCCTCAAAGAAGAAATGGGCGTCACCAAGATCCGTTTCGACGAAAACTGCGGTATCGGCGTCAAGCCGGTTTCCCTGCAGGGCACCAAGCGTCTGGCGCGCAAGGCGCTGCAATATGTGGTCGACAACGATCGCGATTCGCTGACCATCGTGCATAAAGGCAACATCATGAAGTTCACCGAAGGTGCCTTCAAAGAGTGGGCCTATGAAGTGGCGGCGGAAGAGTTTGGCGCGACGCTGCTCGATGGCGGCCCGTGGATGCAGTTCAAGAACCCGAAAACCGGCAAGAACGTGATCGTCAAGGACGCCATCGCCGATGCGATGCTCCAGCAGATCCTGCTGCGTCCGGCCGAATATGACGTGATCGCGACCCTCAACCTGAACGGTGACTACCTGTCCGACGCACTGGCGGCTGAAGTAGGCGGGATCGGTATCGCTCCGGGCGCCAACCTGTCCGACACCGTGGCCATGTTCGAGGCAACCCACGGTACGGCGCCGAAGTACGCGGGCAAGGACCAGGTGAACCCGGGTTCGCTGATTCTCTCTGCGGAAATGATGCTGCGTCACATGGGCTGGACCGAAGCGGCCGACCTGATCATCAAGGGCACCAACGGCGCCATTGGCGCCAAGACCGTGACCTACGACTTCGAACGCCTGATGGAAGGCGCCACGCTGTTGTCGTCGTCGGCGTTCGGTGATGCGCTGATCTCTCACATGTAAGCAGTACGCATCAAACGAAGCGGCCGGTTCAAATGATTGAACCGGCCGTTTTTTTATGACTGTTTTTTAGGGTTGGATCTGGATACAGGTGTTTCAGCTCAGGACCGTTTCCTGCTGGGGGGAGGCTGCGGCGGAGGCATTCTGGGTCTTGATGGAGTTGATCTTCACCGCGTGCAGGCCCTTGGGCCCTTGGGTGATCTCAAAACTCACGGCCTGTCCGGCTTTCAAGGTTTTGTAGCCTTCCATCTCGATGGCCGAGTAATGGGCGAAAAGGTCGTCGCTCTTGCCCTCCTCATTAATGAAGCCATAACCCTTGGCGTTGTTGAACCACTTGACCTTGCCGCTTGCCATGCTCATATCCCTCTGCAACAGACTCCATCACTGGAGTATCATCCTGTTAATCCGTACCGAAATCCGCAATATAGGATTGACTGTACGGACCTTTATTACCCAATGTGGGCTCTATTGGTTGTAACACCGTTTTGCCGATAGTCAAGGTGACCCGGCGGTCGGAGTTGAAATCCCCCCAGAGCGCCCCCACCACTGTATTTGCACAACTAACGAACCTTTCTTTCCATGCATGCAATCAGCCAGATTCGACTAACATTCAATCAGGATCGCCCGGATTTCCAAGACGACGATTCCGCTGGCTTGGCTGTACAGGAAGCTAAGCCGACGTTGCAGGCTCCGCCGATGTACAAGGTGGTTTTGTTCAATGATGACTACACACCGATGGATTTCGTCGTCGAAGTGCTCGAGGTGTTTTTTAACCTGAATCGCGAGCTGGCGACCAAGGTAATGCTGGCCGTTCATACAGAAGGACGGGCAGTATGTGGATTGTTTACCCGCGACATCGCCGAGACCAAGGCCATGCAGGTCAACCAGTACGCCAGGGAAAGCCAGCATCCGCTACTCTGTGAAATCGAGAAGGACGGTTAACGCCGACCACTTGGGTATGAGGTGAAGCTATGTTAAACCGCGAGCTCGAAGTCACCCTCAATCTCGCCTTCAAAGAGGCTCGTTCGAAGCGTCATGAGTTCATGACCGTCGAGCACCTCTTGTTGGCTCTTTTGGATAATGAGGCCGCCGCCACCGTTTTGCGTGCCTGCGGAGCAAACCTCGACAAACTCAAGCACGACCTGCAGGAGTTCATCGACTCCACCACGCCGCTGATTCCTGTGCATGACGAGGATCGCGAAACCCAGCCAACCCTGGGCTTCCAGCGTGTACTGCAGCGTGCTGTCTTCCATGTGCAGAGCTCGGGCAAGCGCGAAGTGACTGGCGCCAATGTGCTGGTTGCGATCTTCAGTGAGCAAGAGAGTCAGGCGGTGTTCCTGCTGAAACAGCAGAGCGTTGCCCGTATCGATGTCGTCAATTACATCGCCCATGGCATCTCCAAGGTGCCCGGGCATGGCGATCATTCTGAAGGTGAACAGGATATGCAGGACGATGAAGGCGGTGAGTCTTCCTCTTCAGGTAATCCGCTGGATGCTTATGCCAGCAACCTCAATGAACTGGCACGCCAGGGGCGTATCGATCCGTTGGTGGGGCGTGAGCAGGAAGTCGAGCGTGTGGCGCAGATTCTCGCGCGCCGGCGCAAGAACAACCCGCTGCTGGTAGGCGAGGCCGGTGTAGGTAAAACCGCGATCGCCGAAGGCCTGGCCAAGCGCATCGTCGACAGCCAGGTGCCTGATCTGCTGGCCAACAGCGTGGTGTATTCCCTGGATCTCGGTGCGTTGCTGGCGGGTACCAAATACCGCGGCGATTTCGAGAAGCGCTTCAAGGCGTTGCTGGGCGAATTGAAGAAACGTCCGCAGGCGATCCTGTTCATCGACGAGATTCACACCATCATTGGCGCCGGCGCGGCGTCCGGTGGGGTGATGGATGCCTCGAATCTGCTCAAGCCGCTGCTTTCCTCGGGCGACATCCGTTGCATCGGTTCGACCACCTTCCAGGAATTCCGTGGAATTTTCGAGAAGGACCGGGCCTTGGCTCGCCGCTTCCAGAAGGTCGATGTATCCGAGCCTTCGGTAGAAGATACCATTGGCATTCTGCGCGGCCTCAAGGGGCGTTTCGAGCTGCACCACAGCATCGAGTACAGCGATGAGGCATTGCGCGCCGCGGCCGAACTGGCGTCGCGTTATATCAATGACCGGCATATGCCCGACAAGGCGATCGATGTGATCGACGAGGCGGGCGCCTATCAGCGTCTGCAGCCGTCCGACAAGCGCGTCAAGCGCATCGAGGTGGCTCAGGTCGAGGATATCGTGGCGAAAATCGCGCGGATTCCGCCGAAACACGTCACCAGTTCCGATAAGGAATTGCTGCGTAACCTCGAGCGCGACCTGAAGTTGACAGTGTTCGGCCAGGATGCGGCGATCGACTCGCTGTCGACCGCGATCAAGCTGTCCCGTGCCGGCCTGAAATCGCCAGACAAGCCTGTCGGTTCGTTCCTGTTCGCCGGGCCTACCGGTGTCGGTAAGACCGAGGCCGCGCGGCAGTTGGCCAAGGCGCTGGGCATCGAGCTGGTACGTTTCGACATGTCCGAGTACATGGAGCGTCACACCGTCTCGCGTCTGATCGGTGCGCCTCCGGGTTATGTCGGTTTCGACCAGGGCGGTTTGCTGACCGAAGCTATTACCAAGCAGCCTCACTGTGTATTGCTACTCGATGAAATCGAGAAGGCACATCCGGAAGTCTTCAACCTGCTGCTGCAGGTGATGGATCACGGTACCTTGACCGATAACAACGGGCGCAAGGCGGATTTCCGCAACGTGATCGTGATCATGACCACCAACGCAGGTGCCGAAACCGCGGCGCGGGCTTCCATCGGGTTCACTCATCAGGATCACTCTTCCGATGCCATGGAAGTGATCAAGAAGAGCTTCACGCCGGAATTCCGTAACCGTCTGGACACCATTATCCAGTTTGGTCGCCTCAGTCATGAGGTCATCAAGAGCGTGGTGGACAAGTTCCTTACCGAACTGCAGGCGCAGCTGGAGGACAAGCGCGTCCAGCTGGAAGTCACCGATGCGGCCCGCAGCTGGCTGGCGGCAGGTGGTTACGATGTGACCATGGGTGCTCGTCCTATGGCGCGCCTGATCCAGGACAAGATCAAGCGTCCTCTGGCGGAGGAGATACTCTTTGGCGAACTGGCCGAGCATGGCGGTGTGGTGCACATCGACATCAAGGATGGCGAGCTGACCTTCGAGTTCGAGACCACCGCAGAAATGGCCTGATAGGCCGCAATGAAAAAGGCGCCGCAAGGCGCCTTTTTTATATCTGTTGTGTAGGAATCGGAGTAAATCGCAAGCAAACAAAAACGCCCGGCATGGGCCGGGCGTCTTGTATTGACTTGCTTAGCGAGCGCGGTAAGTGATGCGCCCTTTGCTCAAGTCATAGGGCGTCAGTTCGACGCGCACTTTGTCACCGGTAAGAATACGAATGTAGTTCTTGCGCATCTTGCCGGAGATATGCGCGGTTACGACGTGCCCATTTTCCAACTCCACACGAAACATGGTGTTGGGCAGGGTGTCGACGACAGTGCCTTCCATTTCGAAGCTGTCTTCTTTCGACATGCAGTAAAGCCCTCGGTGTCCAATGAATGGCCCGGTGCAACTGCGCCAGGCAAAAGCGGCGTGCATTGTGCCCGAAAAGTGGGGTTCAAGCCAAGGGCTTCTAGTTCAGGATGACCCATCTCTGGTTAATCAGCAGCTCAATGGGCCGATATTGGGTCTTGTAGTTCATCTTTTTGCAGTTCTTGATCCAGTATCCGAGGTAGACCGCGTCCAGGCCCAGGCGCAAGGCTTCGCCGATTTGCCACAGAATGGCGTAGCGGCCGAGGCTGCGGCGCTCTTCATCGGGCTCGTAGAAGGTGTAGACCGCGGAAAGGCCATTGGGCAGCAGGTCGGTGACGGCCACGGCGAGCAGGCGCCCATCGAGACGGAACTCATAGAACCTGGAGAAGGGCAGGTCGCGAACCAGAAAGGTCGAGAACTGATCGCGGCTGGGTGGGTACATGTCGCCATCGGCATGGCGTTGCTCGATATAACGCTGGTAAAGGTCGAAATACTCTTCGCTGAACCCCGGTTTGACAGGCTGGACCTTCAGGTCGGCATTGCGTTTGAGAATGCGTTTTTGCTGACGATTGGGTACAAACTGCGCGGCAGGAATGCGTGCAGGAACACAGGCATTGCAGTTCTGGCAATGCGGCCGGTACAGATGGTCGCCACTGCGACGAAAGCCCATTTCCGACAGATCTGCGTAGACATGCACATCCATGGGCTGACTAGGGTCGAGGAACAGCGTGGTCGCCTGTTCTTCGGGCAGGTAGCTGCAAGAGTGGGGCTGAGTGGCATAAAACTTCAAACGCGCCAACTCGGTCATGAATCAACCCTCGGGATTAGCTTTGAATTAAGTGTAAGCCACACCGGCAAAACCCGCCTAGGAAACCCATATGGCGCGGCTGGGCTGGTCCAGATGGCGCTGCAGATAGCCGGCGAACTCCTGGCGCGGGATGGCGCGGGCGCCCAGGCTGTGCAGGTGGTCGGTGGGCATCTGGCAATCGATCAGGGCAAAACCCCATGCCCGTAAATGTTGGACCAGCGTGACGAAACCGAATTTCGACGCATTGTCGGCCCGACTGAACATCGATTCGCCGAAAAACAGCTGGCCCATTGCTAGCCCATACAGCCCGCCTACCAGCGACCCCTGATCCCAGACTTCGACCGAATGGGCGTGGCCGCGCTTGTGCAGTTCAAGGTAGGCATCCTGCATCGATTCGGTGATCCAGGTGCCGTCGGCATAGGTCCGTGGCGCCGCGCAGGCGCTGATGACGGCGGCGAAATCCTGGTCGAAGGTGACTTGGTAACGTTGCTTGCGCAGCAGTTTGCCCAGGCTGCGGGAGGCATGCAGCTCGTCTGGAAATAGCACTGTGCGCGGGTCGGGCGACCACCAGAGGATGGGCTGGCCTTCGGAAAACCAGGGAAAGCAGCCGTGGCGATAGGCCTGGATCAGTCGGTCGGCCGACAGGTCGCCGCCGGCGGCCAACAGGCCGTTGGGGTCGCGCAGGGCCTTTTCCAGCGGAGGAAACTCGAAGGTGTTGCGTTGTAACCAGGTCAGCATGGCATTCAGACTTGCGGAAGGGGAGGGCGGTGGCGGGCCTGCAGGGCCCGCCGCAAGCGTAGGTCGGGAGGTCAGTTGTCGTCGAGGAATTTCTCCGCATCCAGGGCCGCCATGCAGCCCGCGCCCGCGGAAGTGACGGCCTGGCGATACACGTGATCGGCTACATCGCCCGCGGCGAATACGCCCTCAATGCCGGTGGTCGTGGCGTCGCCTTCGCTGCCGCCCTTGACCAGCAGATAGCCTTCGCGCATTTCCAGCTGGCCCTTGAACAGGTCTGTATTGGGCTTGTGGCCGATGGCGATGAAGACGCCGGTCAGCGCCAGTTCCTGGGTTTCTCCGCTGAGGCTGTCGCGCAGGCGGGCGCCGGTGACGCCGCTGGCATCGCCCAGCACTTCGTCGAGGTTCTGGTTCCAATGCAGGCGGATATTGCCCTTGGCGGCTTTGTCGAACAGCTTGTCCTGGAGGATTTTCTCCGCGCGTAGCTTGTCGCGCCGGTGCACCAGGTGAACCTCTTTGGCGATGTTGGAGAGGTACAGGGCTTCCTCCACGGCGGTGTTGCCGCCGCCGACCACGGCAACCACCTGATTGCGATAGAAAAAGCCGTCGCAGGTGGCGCAGGCGGATACACCTTTGCCGGCGAAGGCTTCTTCGGAGGGCAGGCCCAGGTACTGGGCCGATGCGCCGGTGGCGATGATCAGCGCGTCACAGCTATAGATGCCGCTGTCGCCCTTGAGGATAAAGGGCCGCTGCTGCAACTCCGCGGTATGGATGTGGTCGTAGACGATCTCGGTGTCGAAGCGTTCAGCGTGTTTTTGCATGCGTTCCATCAGCACCGGGCCGGTCAGTCCTTCGACATCGCCTGGCCAGTTGTCGACTTCGACGGTGGTGGTCAACTGGCCGCCCGCTTGCAGGCCGGTGATGACGGTCGGTTTGAGGTTGGCGCGGGCGGCATAAACGGCAGCGCTGTAACCGGCAGGGCCGGAGCCCAGGATGATCAGGCGTGAATGCTTCGCTTCGGTCATAAAAACACCTCATAAGCCTTTGTCACAAAAGAGAATGCATGCTCAAATTGAATACTGCGTAAAGTGTTCCTGACTTATGCTACACCCAGTATTGAGCAGCGTGGCACGGCGCTTACAAACCCGTACAATGCGGGTTTGCGCGCGTATATGGAATACATCGGCAGTGCACGCGGCAGCTCTTACAGTTTCGCAATGCGTGGGCAGAATGTTAAAAGTAGCCCCAGTTACACTCGTCAACTTTTTTACCTGCCTGGATTGGGCAGTATTTTTTAGTCGATCAACAGTTGGACGCGCCCATGGCGCAGGAAAAGACGCGTTTTGAAGAAATCCACCGCAGCACCTAAAACAGTAGTCCCACTCTGGCGCCAGCATTTGCACTACCGCCTCAAGGAAGGTGCGTTGATCGCCATTGGGGCCTTGTGCCTGTTCCTGATGATGGCATTGCTGACATATGGCAAAGACGATCCGGGCTGGAGTCATAACAGCAAGATCGAAGATGTACAGAACTTCGGTGGTCCTGCCGGTTCTTACAGCGCCGATATCCTGTTTATGGTGTTGGGTTACTTCGCCTATATCTTCCCGTTGTTATTGGCGATCAAGACTTATCAGATCTTCCGTCAGCGCCATGAGCCATGGCAGTGGAGCGGCTGGCTGTTTTCCTGGCGCCTGATCGGCCTGGTGTTCCTGGTGCTGTCCGGTGCCGCGTTGGCGCATATCCATTTCCATGCGGCGACCGGCCTGCCGGCCGGCGCGGGCGGGGCGCTGGGCGAAAGCCTGGGCGACCTGGCCAAGAACGCGCTGAACATCCAGGGCAGTACCCTGATGTTTATCGCGCTGTTCCTGTTCGGCCTGACCGTGTTTACCGATCTTTCCTGGTTCAAGGTCATGGACGTGACCGGCAAGATCACCCTCGACCTGTTCGAGCTGTTCCAGGGCGCCGCCAACCGCTGGTGGGCCGCTCGTACCGAGCGCAAGCAACTGGTCGCCCAGTTGCGTGAAGTGGATGCCCGGGTCGACGAAGTGGTCGCCCCGACCGTGACCGACAAACGTGAGCAGGCCAAGGTCAAGGAGCGCCTGATCGAGCGCGAGCAGGCCCTGAGCAAGCACATGTCCGACCGTGAGAAACAGGTCCCGCCGGTGATCGCCCCGGCCCCGGTAAAAGCGCCCGAGCCAAGCAAGCGCGTGCAGAAAGAGAAACAGGTTCCGCTGTTCATCGACAGCGCGGTCGAAGGCACCTTGCCGCCTATTTCGATTCTCGATCCGGCGGAAAAGAAACAACTCAACTATTCCCCCGAGTCGCTGGCCGCCGTCGGCCATTTGCTGGAAATCAAGCTCAAGGAGTTCGGGGTCGAGGTGTCGGTGGACTCCATCCATCCGGGCCCGGTGATTACCCGTTACGAAATCCAGCCGGCCGCCGGTGTGAAAGTCAGCCGTATCGCCAACCTGGCCAAGGACCTGGCGCGCTCGCTGGCGGTGACCAGCGTGCGGGTAGTGGAAGTGATTCCCGGCAAGACCACCGTAGGTATCGAGATCCCCAACGAGGACCGGCAGATCGTGCGCTTCTCCGAAGTGCTGTCGACCCCGGAATACGACAACTTCAAATCCCCGGTCACCCTGGCCCTGGGCCACGATATCGGCGGCAAGCCGATCATCACCGACCTGGCCAAGATGCCTCACCTGCTGGTGGCCGGTACCACCGGTTCCGGTAAGTCGGTGGGGGTGAACGCGATGATCCTGTCGATCCTGTTCAAGTCCGGCCCGGAAGACGCCAAGCTGATCATGATCGACCCGAAGATGCTCGAGCTGTCGATCTACGAAGGCATTCCGCACCTGCTGTGCCCGGTGGTGACCGACATGAAGGACGCCGCCAACGCCCTGCGCTGGAGCGTGGCCGAGATGGAGCGGCGCTACAAACTGATGGCGAAGATGGGCGTGCGTAACCTGTCGGGCTTCAACACCAAGGTTAAAGAAGCGATCGAAGCCGGTACGCCGCTGACCGACCCGCTGTACAACCGCGAAAGCATCCACGACGAAGCGCCGCTGCTGACCAAGCTGCCGACCATCGTCGTGGTGGTGGACGAATTCGCCGACATGATGATGATCGTCGGCAAGAAGGTCGAAGAGCTGATCGCGCGGATCGCCCAGAAAGCCCGTGCCGCGGGGATTCACCTGATCCTGGCGACCCAGCGTCCGTCGGTGGACGTGATTACCGGTCTGATCAAGGCCAACATTCCGACCCGCATGGCGTTCCAGGTATCGAGCAAGATCGACTCCCGGACCATCATCGACCAGGGCGGCGCCGAACAGCTGCTGGGCCACGGTGACATGCTCTACATGCCGCCGGGCACCAGCCTGCCGATCCGCGTCCATGGCGCCTTCGTCTCCGACGATGAGGTGCACCGGGTGGTGGAGGCCTGGAAGCTGCGCGGCGCGCCGGAGTACAACGACGACATCCTCAACGGTGTCGAAGAGGCCGGTAGCGGCTTCGACGGTGGCAGTGGCGGTGGCGATGGTGACGACGCCGAGACCGACGCGCTGTACGACGAAGCGGTGCAGTTCGTCCTCGAGAGCCGTAGGGCGTCGATCTCCGCGGTGCAGCGCAAGCTCAAGATCGGCTACAACCGCGCGGCCCGCATGATCGAAGCCATGGAAATGGCCGGGGTGGTGACCGCCATGAACACCAACGGCTCCCGCGAAGTGATAGCGCCGGGTCCGATGCGCGACTGAACAATGACCCGACACAGGCGGCGCGACCCTGCGCCGCCGGTTTTTTCCACGAATCTAATGAGGACTCCCATGCGTCTTATCCGCATGTTGCTGGTACCGGTACTGGCTTTAACGACGCTGTCGGCCCATGCCGATCAGAAAGACGTGGCACGCCTGACCCAGTTGCTCGAAAAGTCCCAGACCCTGACCGCGCGCTTCTCGCAGCTGACCCTCGACGGCAGCGGCACCCAGCTGCAGGAAACCGCTGGCGACATGGCGCTGAAGCGCCCGGGCCTGTTCTACTGGCACACCGATGCGCCGCAGGAGCAACTGATGGTCTCCGACGGCAAGAAGGTTTCCCTGTGGGACCCGGACCTGGAGCAGGTCACCATCAAGACCCTGGACCAGCGCCTGACCCAGACCCCGGCCCTGTTGCTGTCGGGCGATGTGTCGAAAATCAGCGAAAGCTTCGACATCAGCGCCAAGGAAGCCGGTGGCGTGGTCGACTTCATCCTCAAGCCGAAAACCAAGGACACCCTGTTCGACAGCCTGCGCCTGTCGTTCCGCAACGGCCTGGTGAATGACATGCAGCTGATCGACAGTGTTGGCCAGCGCACCAATATCCTGTTCACCGGGGTCAAGGCCAACGAGCCGATCGCCGCTTCCAAGTTCAAGTTCGACATCCCCAAGGGTGCCGACGTGATTCAAGAATAAGTCGACGCCAAGAGGTTTCAATCGTCCGCCATGGATCTGTTTCGCAGTGACCCGATCGCCCAACCCCTGGCCGCGCGCTTGCGCCCGGCCAACCTGGACGAGTATGTCGGTCAGGAACATGTGCTCGCCCGCGGCAAGCCTCTGCGCGAAGCGCTGGAGCAGGGGGCCCTGCACTCGATGATCTTCTGGGGGCCGCCGGGGGTGGGCAAGACCACCCTGGCGCGGCTCCTGGCGAAAGTCTCGGATGCGCACTTCGAAACGGTCTCGGCGGTGTTGGCCGGGGTCAAGGAGATCCGCCAGGCGGTGGAAATCGCCAAGCAGCAGGCGGCCCAGTACGGGCGCCGGACTATCCTGTTCGTCGACGAAGTGCACCGCTTCAACAAGTCCCAGCAGGATGCCTTCCTGCCCTATGTCGAAGACGGCACCCTGATTTTCATCGGCGCGACCACCGAGAACCCGTCCTTCGAACTGAACAACGCACTCTTGTCCCGGGCCCGGGTGTATGTGCTCAAGAGCCTCGACGAGGCGGCGCTGCACAAGCTGGTACAGCGCGCGTTGAGCGAAGAGCGCGGGCTGGGCAAGCGTCAGCTGAGTCTCAGTGACGAGGGCTTCCAGATGCTCCTGGCGGCGGCGGACGGCGATGGCCGGCGGCTGCTCAACCTGCTGGAGAACGCCTCCGATCTCGCCGAAGACGGCACGGAAATCGGTGTCGAGCTGCTGCAAAGCCTGCTGGGCGATACCCGTCGGCGTTTCGACAAGGGCGGCGAAGCCTTCTACGACCAGATATCGGCGCTGCACAAGTCGGTCCGCGGCTCCAACCCGGACGGCGCCCTGTACTGGTTCGCGCGGATGCTCGACGGTGGTTGCGACCCGCTGTACCTGGCGCGGCGCGTGGTGCGCATGGCCAGCGAAGACATCGGCAACGCCGATCCACGGGCACTGAGCCTGTGCCTGGCCGCCTGGGACGTGCAGGAACGCCTGGGCAGCCCCGAAGGTGAGCTGGCGGTGGCCCAGGCCATCACCTACCTGGCCTGCGCACCGAAAAGCAACGCCGTGTACATGGGCTTCAAGGCCGCCATGCGCAGCGCCGCCGAACATGGTTCGCTGGAAGTGCCGCTGCACTTGCGCAATGCGCCGACCAAACTGATGAAGCAACTGGGCTACGGCGACGAGTACCGTTATGCCCACGATGAGCCGGATGCCTACGCGGCCGGCGAAGACTACTTTCCCGAGGCGCTGGAGCCACAGCCGTTCTATCAACCCGTGCCCCGTGGCCTGGAGTTGAAGATCGGCGAGAAGCTCAAGCATCTGGCGGAGCTTGACCGGGCCAGCCCCAAGCAGCGGAGAAAACCGTGATCCCATTGATCCTTGCCGTCTCGGTGGGCGGTATTGCCGGCACCCTGTTGCGCTTTGCCACCGGCAACTGGATCAGCGCCAATTGGCCGCGGCACTTCTATACCGCGACGCTGGCCGTTAATATCGTGGGCTGCCTGCTGATCGGCGTGCTGTACGGCCTGTTTCTGATACGCCCGGAGGTGCCCATCGAGGTGCGCGCCGGGTTGATGGTGGGCTTCCTTGGCGGCCTGACGACTTTTTCATCCTTTTCACTGGATACGCTGCGTCTGCTGGAAAGCGGACAGGTACCGCTGGCCCTGGGCTATGCGGCCATCAGCGTATTCGGCGGGCTGCTCGCGACCTGGGCCGGCCTGTCCCTGACCAAACTTTGATAAACGAGAGACCGACATGCTCGATTCCAAACTGTTACGTAGCAACCTTCAGGACGTAGCGGACCGCCTGGCATCCCGTGGCTTTGCCCTGGATGTAGCACGCATCGAAGCGCTGGAAGAACAGCGCAAGACCGTCCAGACCCGCACCGAACAACTGCAGGCCGAACGTAACGCGCGCTCCAAGTCCATCGGTCAGGCCAAGCAGCGCGGCGAAGACATCGCACCGCTGATGGCTGACGTCGAGCGCATGGCGGGCGAGTTGGCGGTCGGCAAGGTTGAGCTGGACGCCATTCAAACCGAGCTGGATTCGATCCTGCAGGGCATCCCGAACCTGCCTCACGAATCGGTGCCGGTTGGCGATGACGAAGAGGGCAACGTCGAAGTGCGCCGCTGGGGCACGCCGACGGCATTCGACTTCCCGATCCTGGACCACGTCGCCCTGGGCGAAAAACACGGCTGGCTGGACTTCGAGACTGCGGCCAAGCTGTCGGGCGCGCGTTTTGCCCTGCTGCGCGGGCCGATCGCCCGCCTGCACCGCGCCCTGGCGCAGTTCATGATCAACCTGCACACCAGCGAGCACGGCTACGAAGAGGCCTACACCCCTTACCTGGTGCAGGCACCGGCGTTGGTCGGTACCGGCCAGTTGCCGAAGTTCGAAGAAGACCTGTTCAAGATCAGCCGTGAAAACGAAGCCGATCTGTACCTGATCCCGACCGCCGAAGTGTCGCTGACCAATATCGTGGCCGGTGAAATCCTCGATTCGAAGCAGCTGCCGATCAAGTTCGTCGCCCACACCCCGTGCTTCCGCAGCGAAGCCGGTTCGTCGGGCCGCGACACCCGCGGCATGATCCGCCAGCACCAGTTCGACAAGGTCGAGATGGTCCAGATCGTCGAGCCATCGACCTCCATGGAAGCCCTGGAAGGCCTGACCGCCAACGCCGAGAAAGTCCTACAGTTGCTGGAGCTGCCTTACCGCACCCTGGCGCTGTGCACCGGCGACATGGGCTTCAGCGCGGTCAAGACCTACGACCTGGAAGTGTGGATCCCGAGCCAGGACAAGTACCGCGAGATTTCGTCGTGCTCCAACTGTGGCGACTTCCAGGCCCGTCGCATGCAGGCGCGCTTCCGCAACCCGGAAACCGGCAAGCCGGAACTGGTGCACACCCTGAACGGTTCCGGCCTGGCGGTCGGTCGTACCCTGGTGGCGGTGCTGGAGAACTACCAGCAGGCCGACGGTTCGATCCGTGTGCCTGAGGTACTCAAGCCTTACATGGGCGGCCTCGAGGTCATCGGCTAAATGGAATTTCTGCCGCTGTTTCATAACCTGCGCGGCAGTCGTGTGTTGGTGGTCGGCGGCGGGGAGATTGCCTTGCGCAAATCCCGCCTGCTGGCCGACGCCGGTGCGCTGCTGCGGGTAGTTGCACCTGAAGTGGAGCCACAGTTGCGCGAGCTGGTCACGGCCAGTGGTGGCGAGTGCCTGTTGCGCGGTTATGTCGAGGCGGACCTGGACGGCTGCGTGCTGATCATCGCCGCCACCGACGACGAACCGCTCAATGCCCAGGTCTCTGCCGATGCTCATCGGCGCTGTGCGCCGGTCAATGTGGTGGACGCGCCGGCCCTGTGCAGCGTGATCTTCCCGGCGATCGTCGACCGTTCGCCACTGGTGATCGCCGTCTCCAGCGGCGGCGATGCGCCGGTGCTGGCGCGCCTGATCCGGGCCAAGCTGGAAACCTGGATTCCCTCGACCTACGGTCAACTGGCCGGCCTGGCCGCGCGTTTTCGCAATCAGGTCAAAGGCCTGTTTCCGGATGTGCAGCAGCGTCGTGCTTTCTGGGAAGACGTATTTCAGGGACCGATCGCCGACCGGCAGCTGGCCGGGCAGGGCGATGAGGCCGAGCGCTTGCTACAGGCCAAGATCGCCGGCGAAGCGCCCCATGCGCCGGGTGAGGTGTATCTGGTGGGAGCCGGGCCGGGCGATCCAGACCTGCTGACCTTCCGTGCCCTGCGCCTGATGCAGCAAGCTGACGTGGTGCTCTACGACCGCCTGGTGGCACCGGCGATTCTCGAGCTGTGCCGGCGCGATGCCGAGCGGGTGTATGTTGGCAAGCGCCGCGCTGATCACGCCCTGCCCCAGGAGCAGATCAACCAGCAACTGGTGGACCTGGCCAAACAGGGCAAGCGCGTGCTGCGTCTGAAGGGCGGTGATCCGTTCATCTTCGGCCGTGGCGGCGAAGAGATCGAAGAGCTGGCGGCCCATGGCATTCCGTTCCAGGTAGTGCCGGGGATTACCGCGGCCAGCGGCTGCGCGGCCTATGCCGGGATTCCGCTGACCCACCGTGACTATGCGCAGTCCGTGCGTTTCGTTACCGGGCACCTGAAAGATGGCACCACCGATCTGCCTTGGGCCGACCTGGTCGCGCCTGCGCAGACCCTGGTGTTCTACATGGGCCTGGTGGGCTTGCCGGTGATTTGCGAGCAACTGATCCAGCATGGTCGCTCGGCGGATACGCCGGCAGCCTTGATCCAGCAGGGCACGACCTCCAACCAGCGAGTGTTCACCGGTACCCTGGCGGATCTGCCGAAGCTGGTGGCGGAGCATGAAGTGCATGCGCCGACCCTGGTGATAGTCGGCGAAGTGGTGCAGCTTCGCGAGAAGCTCGCCTGGTTCGAAGGCGCGCAGTCGCAGGTCTGAAAAGCATCGCGGGCAAGCCTCGCTCCTACAGACAATTGTGCTTCTGTAGGAGCGAGGCTTGCCCGCGATAGCGATCTCAAGAGCAATCGCTCTCCTGAGTTATTTCTTGTTGCCTTGCCAAACCCCACGCCCGCTCAAACGCTCGCGATCATGCGCCGCATCGAAGTCCTGCGCCGGCCCTTTCGGCACGACGCCGGTCGGATTGATGGTGCGGTGGCTGGCGTAGTAGTGCCCCTTGATATGGGTGAAGTCCACGGTCTCGGCGATCCCTGGCCACTGATACAGCTCCCGCAGCCAGTTCGACAGGTTCGGATAATCGGCGATCCGCCGCAGGTTGCACTTGAAGTGACCGTAATACACCGCGTCGAAGCGGATCAGCGTGGTGAACAGGCGGATGTCCGCTTCCGTCAGGTATTCGCCGGCCAGGTAGCGTTTGCTGCCCAGGCGCTGTTCCAGCCAGTCGAGTTCGGCGAACACATCGTCGAAGGCCGCTTCATAGGCTTGCTGCGAAGTGGCGAAGCCGGCGCGATAGACGCCATTGTTCACCGCCGGATAGATGCGCGCGTTCAGTTCGTCGATTTCGCGGCGTAGCGGCTCCGGGTAGAAGTCCAGGCCGTTGCCGCTCAGGTTATCGAAGGCGCTGTTGAACATGCGGATGATTTCCGCCGATTCGTTGCTGACGATGCGTTTTTGCTGTTTGTCCCAGAGCACGGGTACGGTGACGCGGCCGGTGTAGTCGCGGGTATCGGCGGTGTAGCGTTGGTGCAGGAAATCCAGGTGATCCAGCTTGTCGCCGCTGGAGCCCAGGGCCCGGTCGAAAGTCCAGCCTTGTTCCAGCATCAGCCAGCTGACCACCGACACGTCGACCAGGCTTTCCAGGCCCTTGAGCTTGCGTAGGATCAGCGTGCGGTGCGCCCAGGGGCAGGCGAGGGAAACGTACAGGTGATAACGCCCGGCTTCCGCGCGGAAGCCGCCTTCGCCGCTTGGGCCCGGCTTGCCGTCAGCGGTCACCCAGTTGCGGCGTTGCGCCTGTTCGCGCAGGAAGGCGCCGTCTTTGCTGCTTTCGTACCACTGGTCGTGCCAGCGTCCTTCAATCAGCAGGCCCATGAAAAAACTCCTCGGTCAGTGTGCATTGGCGTGCAGTTTAATCCGAGGAGTTCGAACTAATTACGCAAAAGTCGGGCAGTTATGATCGGCTAAATCGATCTGTCGCGAGCATCCCAGTATTGCCGAGCCTGCTCGAACGCCTGTTCCCGGGGCATGCCGAGCCCGCGCAGGGCCAGGGCCATGGTGGCGATCAGCGCCAGTTGCGGGTAGCTGTCCTGCACGTCGCCGCGCCAGACGGCTTTCAGGTGCTCGGGGTCGAGGCTGGCCGGTTTTACATGACGCTGCTCGGACAGCGCCGGCCATTCCTCATCCCAGCTGACGCCGCCGGTGGTGCCGTACAGGTGGCTGGCGCTGTCCGGGTTGATCTCGATTTCACCGCCGTCGCCCTTGATCACGATGACGTTGTCCCCCAGCAGGCCGCTGGCATCGCGGTGCACGCCCTGATAGCCGGGGTGGAAGATGCTTTGCAGGCCACAGCGCGCGCCCAGCGGGTTGAGGATGCGCGCCAGGGAGTGGATCGGCGAGCGCAGGCCCAGGGTGTTGCGCAGGTCGATCATGCGTTGCAGCTGGGGCGCCCAGTCGCCCAAGGGGATGAAGGCCAGGTTGCCCTGGTCCAGCGCGGTACCGACCGCCTGCCAGTCGCGGCACAGCGGGATCTGCAACTGCTCCAGCAATTGCTCGGTGTACAGCCGGCCGGCGGTATGGGCGCCACCGCCGTGCAGCAGGATGCGCACGCCGTTCTGCGCCAGGCACTTGGCGGCCAGCAGGAACCAGGGCAGGTGGCGCTTTTTGCCGGCGTAGCTGGGCCAGTCCAGGTCGACCTTGATCGGCGGCGTCTGCAGGCGCTGGCGCAGGGCTTCGGTAAAGCCCGCCAGTTCTTCGGGGCTTTCTTCCTTGTGCCGCAACAGCATCAGGAAGGCGCCGAGCTGGGTATCCTCGACCTTGTCGTCGAGCAGCATGCCCATGGCTTCACGGGCTTCTTCACGGGTGAGGCTGCGGGCACCGCGTTTGCCTTTGCCGAGAATGCGCACGAACTGCGCGAAAGGATGCTCGGCGGGCGTTTCGGTGGTCAGCGGGGCGAAATCGGTCATAGGCAATTGGTCGGCTTGGGCAGGCCCGCCAGCTTGGCGGCAAGTTTGGCGGGAGTGCCTTTGAACAGTCGGTTCAGGTGCAGGCTGTTGCCCTTGTCCGGGCCCAGCTTCAAGGCGGTGTACTTGATCAGGGGACGGGTCGCGGGCGACAACTGGAACTCTTGATAGAAGCCGCGCAGCAGCTCGAGGATTTCCCAGTGCTCGGGGGTCAGTTCGATCTGTTCCGCCGCGGCCAGGGCGTCGGCCACCTCGCTGGACCAGTCGCCCAGTTCCACCAGGTAGCCGTCCTTGTCCAGGGCGATGGCGCGTTCACCGACAGTCAGTGCGTTCATAACCAGCTGTTGACCTTGTCGTAGTGGATCGACAGGGCGACGAATGCTGGGTAGTCGACACTGGTGGCCCAGGCCGGAACTTCCAGGCCGCGGGCCTGGTGGTCTTCCGCCAGGACGTAGAGCGCCAGCGCCTCGCCGCGTGCCTGCAGGGCCGCCAGTGGCGCGCTGCCAGGTTGCAGGGCGTATACCGCATCGCCACACAGGAGGATGGCATCCTGCGGGCCGAGCAGGCGCAGGCAACTGGTCAGCCGGGAGTCGGTGAAGGGCGAGTGGGACAGCACGTGCAAGGTCGACATCAGAGGGTGATCACCTGGTCAAAACGGTCAATGAGTGCGCCGAGTTCGGCCGGGGCCAGGACCTGCACCTCGTCCAGGTTCAGCGCGGCCGGGTCGAGGCCGCGTTCCGCCACGCTGGCGCCACAGGCGAACACCTGCTCCACACCAAACAGAGACAGCGCCTGCAGATTGGCGCTGAGGTCTTTTTGCTGCACGGCAGCGGCTTGCTGCCCGGGGGCCAGCTGAAACACGCCGTCGTCGAGAAACAGCAGGCCGATCGGCAAATCGAAAGCGCCGCCGGCCAGCACGATATCCAGGGCTTCGCGGGCGCCGGGACCGGACCAGGGTGCCTGGCGGCTGATAATCAGCAGGGATTGCGCCATGTTTCATGGCCCTCCAAAACAGATCAGGCGGTCGGCCGCCTGTACGGCGTCGTGCAACTGGCCGAGCCCGGAAAGCTCCCAGGGTGCGCTCAGGTTGACGGCCGGGCGCTGGTAGCGCGCGGCTTCCTCCTGGTCCAACACCCCGCGGCGCAGGGCCGCGGCAATGCACACCACGCCATCGAGCTGGTGCTCGCTGACGAAGCTGCGCCATTGCGCGGGCAGGTCCAGTTCGTCCTGCGGGGTGACGATGTTGTCCGATGCGCTGTACACGCCATCCTGATAGAAAAACAGCCGCACGATCTCGTGGCCTCCGGCCAGCGCCGCCTGGGCGAATGCCAGGGCGCGGCGCGAGGAGGGCGCGTGAGCGGCGGAAAAAAGGGCAATGGCGAACTTCATGAAGAACTCTGTCTGCAAACCTGGGGCCATGATAAAGCTTTATGCCGGGCCCGGCGAAGTGGCTTTAGCGCGGCATATAGCCCAGTTGCCAGCGATGGGGGATCTTCAGCGACAACAGCCCCAGCAGCGCCGACAGCAGGCCGCTGACGAACAGTGCCGCGAGGCCGAGATGCTGCTCCAGAACGGCGCCCAGCACGGCCCCGGCGAACATGCCGCTCCAGGGCACCAGCTGGATGCGCCAGCCATTGCGCCGCTCGCCGAGCATCCAGCGGCCCAGGCCGCGGCCAAAGCGTGACAGGGCGCCGGTAACATAGGTCAGGCCCACGGGAAGCCCGTTCACTTCCTCGACGGCGGCATTGAGCATGCCCATGGAGATGATCGCCGCCAGCACGGCCGGTAGCCGTTGTTCAAACGGCCAGGCGGCCGCTGCGCACAGCAGCGTGGCAATGCACAGCAGCAGCGGCAAGGCCCGGCGGCCGCCAAAGCGGCTGACGACTATGCCCAGGGCGTTGCCGGCGATGAAGGTGGCCACCAGCAGCACCAGATGCAGGCTCAGGGCGAGGTCGGCATCGCTGATGGCGACGGCCAGGCGCGTGGTGTTGCCGCTCATGAAGGACACGAAGTCCCCGGTGGCCATGAAGCCGATGGCGTCGGTCATGCCGGCCAGCACCGACAGGCTGGCTACCAGGCACAAGCCTATGCGGCCGCGCCATTTCTCGCGGCGCAGCAGGCCCGGGTTAGTTCGGAGGCTGGTGGAAGAGGGCAACATCAGCGTTGACTCATGGTGACAGTGATCCTTTATCGAAGGCCCGAGCTGTGCTCAATCGCGTGGCAGGCCGTGTAGCTCGCAATACTCGGCCCAGGGCATGTCGGCCATTTCCGCCACTTCCCGGTGCACTTCGAGCCGCCGCGCGGCGAATTCTTCCGTGCTCTGCGCGGTCAGTTGCAGGCTCAGTTCCCAGGCAAACAGGCCCTGACGTTCCGCCTCGGCCTCGAAGGCTTCGTGCAGCCGCTCCGCACGGTATTGTTCCTGGGTTTCGCCCCTGGCCTGGGCGGCCAGGGGGTTGAGGTGATCGAGTGCTTCACGAAGCTCCGGGCGCGCCGCGAGAAACTTCTGCAGGGCCACTTCATGCGGGTGTTCGGGTGTGGCCATCGTCGATCCTGGATGGAGTTGGAGGAAGTCGTTTCGGGTTGGCAAGGTGCGCAAGCCCAGCGACCATAGCGCCTGGCCGGTCCAGCGTCAAAATGCGCTCGGCCGACGCTGCCGCGACTGAAGGTCAGGATCGTGCTCGCAGCGTGCCACTGAGCGGATTGGCCTGGCAAAAATGCGGGCTGGGTAACACTTTCCAGTGAATGCCTTGGTATGAGCTGCGTTCTTGTGACCTATTCTCAAGGGGCACTCTCTCCAAGTGGTCCCGCCAAGGAGGAATTTCCCATGCTCTCGATGGACGAGCTTTGCCAGATCCTGGAGTCCGGTTTCCTGCCGCTTTCCTGCACCTGCAGCGTCAACCTCGACGGCTCCCTGGCGATCAAGGTTTTCGAGCCGCAAAGCGGGCGGATCGATCTGTTCATTACCGGGGTCTCGACCGAGCATCTCACCAGTGTTCGGGCGGCGGCCAATTTTGTCGGTGAGTTGCGGACTGAAATCAGGGCGGGGCGTCGGGCATTTGCCGGCGGTTTCTAGCTGTTGTGCAAGTGGATCATTGGACAGGTTGAGCGCTTCCTTGCGCGAGTGTCGGACGGCTGAGCTGTGCGGGGGAGGCAGGGCTAGGTCTTTTCAGACAGCTCTCTCCATTTCGCCAACGTGACGCCGCTGCTCTCCGCGAATCTTTGCATGGTGCGGTAGGTCCCGCCGCAGGGGGTGTCGTGGGTAATCAGGCACCCGGAATGCAGGAAGGCCAGATACCAGGTGTCGCTGTCGCTCAATCGTGCTCCCTGGTAAGTGAAGGTCCTTTGCGAACCTGCGAAACAATAGCGAATCTCGAAAGTCTTGATGCTGTTCATCGCCGCGTCCTTTGGGCTTTGGGGGTGCTGGCGATCCAAGATATTCCCAAAAGGGCGCGTTGGCTTGCACCGCTTATCAGAACTGTAGGAACAGTCGCAGTTTGCTCCTCAAATGCCTCGCAGCATCTTCCTGCATCTATGGCGTCCCGGCTGAAATCGTCCTCAACAGGTGTCATGAACCAGGGTGCAGGAAGGTGCGCAGACGACAGGTAGCAGGAACTTTCCGCCAATCGAGGTCGACGCGGACAAACTGTTATTTGCCTGTTCGGGGACGTGATGGCGTTAACGTTTTTTTGACAGATATCAGGGGATGATCGCGGCTCGGCGATACCGTTCGGCGAAAGAGGCAAGTGCTGCTAACGATCGGCGCGGGTAAATGATACATTTCTCGATTTTTTAGGGATGAGGAAGACATATGCGAGTTTGGCTAGGGGCGTCGCTGATGGGACTGTTGGCCGGGTGTTCGTTACCCACGGCTTTGGCACCGGGCAAGCCGAATGTCAGTGAGCTGACTGGCAAAACGCCGAAAGACTATGCGCAGTGTGTCTTGCCGGTCTGGCAGCGGGAGACGCCCAGGACCATTCAGACCGATATCTCCAATGGCTATCGGATCACCGCTCCTGGCAGCCTGGCGTCGGATGAGGTCGTGGAAGTGGTGAAGTCGAAGAATGGCAGCCTGGTCTCGCTCTACCAGGGAACACCCTGGGCCAAGTCTGCCATGCTGAAAAAGGCCGTGCATGATTGCCTGTAGACCGCTTCATGTCTTGCGTGAAGGGCTTGTCAAAGTGACGGCCCGCTGCCGTTGAGTCGCGCGATCCCACCCACAAAAAAGCCCTGACCGTTCAGGGCTTTTTTGTGCCTGGTATTCGCCGGGTCTTGCCCAGGGCGCTCACCTTGCTCGCATTCAGGCAAGTTCTTGAATCATCAAGGTACTTTTCTGCATAAAAACAGGACAAATCTGACAGTTTTTTTGACGGCTTTATCCGTCCAGTAGACAATGGCGCGTTAGCCACCACCCATGATGGCCATTATGTCCGTTTTCAGCAGGAGGGCTGCCAGGGTTGGGGGCGATCCCTGTGGGCGATACCCGTGGCCTTGCCGCTGTCAGGCGGTGATCGAGGGCGTTGGCAGCAGGCCGATCGTGATACCGGGTGTTGTTGATTCACTCCTTTGGTTACACCCGACTAGTCTCTCTATGGGAATGTGGTTTTAGCGGGCGTTTCGGACCGTCGATCGATGCTGTCCGAAGGCGCCCCAACAAAATAGTGTCACTCAAGTAGCTGAAGCCAATAGCGAATAAGAAGTCAGCGCAGGAGCGACATATAAACTGAGGTCGATAGTGTCATGTCGGCCTTGTGTGCCCACCCTTCAGTTCTTCTGAGTGCGGGAACCCATGGCGGTGCCGGGGCGACTGATGATCGAGAATGGGGGGGCGGATGGCGTTCTATCGTAGGAACTACTGTATGTTGAAAAAAGTGAACACGGCCCTGCTGGGCTTGGCGATGACGATGGGGCTCAGCTCCGCGTACGCCGCCGAGACCAAAAAAGTGGATGTGCTGCTCATCGGTGGCGGCATCATGAGTTCGACCCTGGGTGTCTGGCTCAATGAGCTGGAGCCGGGCTGGTCGATGGAAATGGTCGAGCGTCTCGACGGCGTTGCCGAAGAAAGCTCGAACGGCTGGAACAACGCCGGTACCGGTCACTCCGCCCTGGCGGAACTGAACTACACCCCGGAAAACAAGGACGGCAAGGTCGAGATCGCCAAGGCGATCGAGATCAACGAAGCGTTCCAGATTTCCCGCCAGTTCTGGTCGTGGCAAGTCAAGAACGATGTCCTGAAGAACCCGCGTTCGTTCATCAACTCCACTCCGCACATGAGCTTCGTGTGGGGCGATGACAACATCAAGTTCCTGAAGAAACGCTACGAAGCGCTTCAGGCGAGCCCGCTGTTCGCCGGCATGCAGTACTCCGAAGACCCGGAGCAGATCAAGAAATGGGTCCCGCTGATGATGGAAGGGCGCGATCCGAAGCAGAAGATCGCCGCCACCTGGTCGCCGCTCGGCACCGACGTGAACTTCGGCGAGATCACTCGCCAATTCGTTGGCCACCTGAAAGCCCAGCCGAACTTCTCGCTCAAGCTGTCGAGCGAAGTGGAAGACATCAAGCGTAACGAAGATGGCTCCTGGCGCGTGGTGTACAAGAACCTGAAAGACGGTACTGAAACCCAGACCGACGCCAAGTTCGTGTTCATCGGCGCCGGCGGCGGTGCCCTGCACCTGCTGCAGAAGTCGGGCATCCCTGAAGCCCAGGAATATGCCGGTTTCCCTGTGGGTGGCTCGTTCCTGGTGACCGAGAACCCGGCGATCGCCGAGCAGCACCTGGCGAAGGCCTACGGCAAGGCGTCGGTTGGCGCTCCACCGATGTCGGTTCCGCACCTGGATACCCGCGTGCTGGACGGCAAGCGCGTGATCCTGTTTGGCCCGTTCGCGACCTTCTCCACCAAGTTCCTCAAGGAAGGTTCGTACCTCGACCTGCTGACCACTACCACCACTCACAACATCTGGCCTATGACCAAGGTCGGCATCAAGGAGTACCCGCTGGTCGAGTACCTCGCCGGCCAGCTGATGCTGTCGGATGAAGACCGCCTGAATGCCCTGAAAGAGTACTTCCCTAACGCCAAGGCTGAAGACTGGCGTCTGTGGCAGGCCGGCCAGCGCGTGCAGATCATCAAGCGCGACGAGCAGCTGGGTGGCGTGCTGAAACTGGGCACCGAGATCGTCAGTGCCAAGGACGGCAGCATTGCCGGCCTGCTGGGTGCTTCGCCAGGTGCTTCGACCGCCGCGCCGATCATGCTCAGCGTGTTGGAGAAGGTCTTCAAGGACAAGGTCGCGACTCCTGCCTGGCAGGCGAAGCTGCACCAGATCGTGCCGAGCTACGGTACCCAGCTCAACGGCAGTCCTGAGCGTGTCGCTCAAGAGTGGGCCTACACCAGCGAAGTGCTGCAATTGACTCCGCCTCCGGCCATCGGTCAGACCGCTGCTCCTCAGCAGCCGGCTGGCGACAAGCCGAAAGCGCAAGAGAGCAACCCGTCGGCTGACATGGCTCTGTAATACCCGGTTGCGCCCGACTCGGTCGGCTGCAGCCAATACCCGGAACCCGCTGTCCGTTCCAGGTTAAAAGAACGCCGCTCCCAGGAGCGGCGTTTTTGTTTGTGTGGCGGGCTCAAGAGCCTTTGCCCTGGTGTCCTGCGACCCTGCCTTGCGCCCATGGCGCATTTCTAACCGAAACATCCAGGTCACGCCTGCCCGGGAACTATTGCCGGGAAATCCCTTTCCATAAGCTCGACGCAATGATGCCTGGAGAAGGCGATGTTCAGAGCTGGCTCGTTAATCTCGATCGTCTCGATCTTGCTGTCGATCCCGCTGGATGCCGACGCCGCGCCCGGCACGCAGGCCAACGCCCGGTATTCCAACGACCATGGGAATTGGGATCGCCTTCCCGTGGTCAACTACTACCAGGTGAAAACTCTGTTGCAGGCTTCGAAGCGGGACTGGAGCCCGGCGGTGGCGCTGCCGGCCGATGCCAGGCAGAGCCTGCGCCGGGGCAGGATCTTGCCCAGGCAGCAGTCGCGACGCTTGAGCCCCAGACTGGTCCAGCGGTTGCCGCGTTATGACGGCTACCAATGGTGGCGTGCCGGCTCCGATCTGCTGCTGGTCAGGACCTCGAATCAGATGATCTTCGACGTCCTGGTCGATGCCTTCCAGTAGGGCAGGCCCCGATCAGAAGTTGATCGAGGCGCTCAAGCGCGCGGTCAGGGGCGCGCCCTGGAACAGGTAACCATCGCCCATGTACTCACCGGCGTCACGCCAGTAGCGCTTGTCGAACAGGTTGTCCACAGTCAGCCGGAATACGGTGTCGTAACCGTCGATGCGGGTGCTGTAGCGGCTGCCGATATTGAACACGGCGTAGCTGCCGGTCTGTACCTCACCTTCGCGATTGGCATACTTGCGACCGCTGTACTGCACCCCGCCGAGCAACGCCAGGCCATCGAACCAGGGCAGGGCGTAGTCGCCATAGAGGCTGGCGCGCAGGGTCGGCACGTTGAGCGCCTGGTGACCTTCATACTCCGGGGTGTCGCTGCCGGTGACCCGCGCGCGGATTGCCGCGACGCTGGCCGAGACCTGCAGGCGTTGCGTGGCCCAGCCATTGGCCGAGAGTTCCAGGCCGGTGTTCTTCTGTTCGCCCTGCTGGGTAAAGGTAAAGGTGCCGTCGCCATTCGGCCGGGAATACTGGTAGGGCTGGCGGATCTGGAACAGCGTCGCGGCCAGGCTGATGCGCTGCCAGTCGTATTTGATGCCGGCCTCGATCTGCCGCGACACGGTGGGGGCGAGGATTTCAAAGGCATTGCTGGCGAACCACGGTGCTTCGCCGCCCAGGGACAGGCCCTTGCTGTAGCGGGTGTACAGCGCCAGGTCCTGCACCGGCTTGTAGATCAGCGCGGCCTGGGGCAGGAACACATAACGCTGGGTGTGGCGGGGGGTGTCGCCCTGGCTGTCGAAGGTTTCCTCGTCCAGGCGTACCTCGCGCCCGCCGAGCAGGGTCTGCCAGTGTTCGTTGAAGCTGATCCGGTCGTTGAAGAACAGTCCGTACTGGCGGCTGTCCAGGCGTCGATAGGAGTCGTTGAGCGGGCCGTCGTAACGGGAGAAGTCCGCTGGCTCAGCGTTGATGTTGGCGCTGCCGATCATCTGGTTGATCGGGTCGCGCTTGTCCACCACGCGGCGGAACGCGCTGGTCCCGACGCTGAGTTCGTGACCCAGGCCGCCGGTGTCGAAGCTGCCGTTGAGGACGCCCTGCACTTCATCGTTGCGCCGGGTATCGTCGGGGCTGCGGAAGTCGTAGATGTCGTAGTCGCCCTCGGGGCTGAAGTGATTGGGCACCGCCGTGCCGGCGCAACTGGCGGCGCCGTAGCAACCCCAGGCGAACGAGCTGTAGTCGTCGATCACCACCCGGCTGCGCGAGGCGCTGAGGTTGCCTTTCCACTGATCGCTGAAGCGGTATTCGAAGTTGCCGTTGAGGTTCAGCGCGTCGGTGCTGACCGGCTTCGAACCGCTCTGGTGCGCCAGGAGTTTTTTCGGCGAGGCGTGGTGCGGCAGGCTGGAGCCGCCGAGCAATTGATAACCCGGGGCCGAGCGCTGTTCCTTGGTCTGGTACTCGACGTCCAGTTGCAGCAGGGCGTCGGGGCTGATGTTCCAGTCGAAGGCCAGGGAGGCGAAGTCGCGCTGGCCATTGGTGTGTTCGACGTAGGAGTGGATGTCCTCGTGGGCCAGGTTGGCGCGCAGCCCGAACTGCTGTTCGCTGCCGAACCAGCCGCCGACGTCGGTGGCCACATAGCCGCTGCCGCGATCGTCGGTGGAGACCGTGACCGAACGCACGTCGGTGGGGCGCTTGGTCACGTAGTTGATCAGCCCGCCGGGTTCGCTGACGCCGCTCTGCAGGCCGTTCAACCCCTTGAGCAATTCCACCTGCTGCTTGTTTTCCAGGCCGACGTTCTGCTCGCCGGTGATGCTGCGGCCGTTGATCCGGTAGCTGCTGGCGGCGTTCAGCGAGAAACCGCGCACCGTGAAGTTCTCGTAGTAGCCGACCGGCGCATAGCTTTCGCCTACCGAGGCATCGTTCTTCAGCACCTCGCTGAGCAGGCGGGCCTGCTGGTCCTTGATCAAGGCTTCGTTGATCACCGCAATCGAGGCTGGCGTGTCGAGCAGCGGAGCCGATTCGAAACCGCCGACCGCGGCGCTGCTGGCCTGATAGCCGGAGCGGTCTTCGCCGGTCACGGTCAGCGCCGGCAGTTCGGTTTCGGCGGCCTGGGTCACGGGCGCGGCACCGGCCAGCAGCAGGCCCAGCAAATTGCGTGCGAACCGCGGGGCGGGCAGCCCCTGGCGGGAGGCCCGGTAAAGCATATCCATGAAAAGCTCCTCGACGATGGCGATCCCGGACCAGGCGAATACCAGGCACAGAGGCCCAGGCGCGCTCGGGAAAGCGTCGTGCTGTTTAAGACGGGGGAAGCGCTGTGTGCCCTGAAGGCGTCAGGCCGGATTTGCTCCGGTGGTCATTGGCAAGACGAAATCCGCGACCCATTCTTGAAGCGCGCCATCATACAAGAGATCGGGCCCGCGGCATGCACGGTCCCTGTAGGCGCGAGGCTTGCCCGCGATGGCGGCCTGCCTGACCCACCGCGTCGCCTGGATCGCCAGCAAGCTTGGCTCCTACAAAGGCAGTGGCGCCATCGAACATGCGGCATGCCCCGGGAGAGTGATGTAGGAGCGAGGCTTGCCCGCGATGGCGGCCTGCCTGACCCACCGCGTCGCCTGGATCGCCGGCAAGCTTGGCTCCTACAGAGGCGGTGGGGGCATCGAGAACGTCGCTCAGCCGGCCTTTCGGCTCTGGTGCACGGGAAGCTCGACGCGGAAGGTGGTGCCGACACCGACCTCGCTGCGCACCGAGATGTCGCCGCGGTGTTTCTTGACGATGCCGTAGGACAGCGACAGCCCCAGCCCCGTGCCCTGGCCCACGGGTTTGGTGGTGAAAAACGGGTCGAAGATTTTCTGCAGGCTGTCCGGCGGGATGCCCGAGCCGTTGTCGGCCACTTCGATCCACACGTTTTCGCCCTCGACGCCGTTGCGCAGGGTGATGGTGCCCCGTTGGTTACCCATGGCCTGGGCGGCGTTGACGATCAGGTTCATCACCACCTGGTTGATCTGTGAAGGCAGGCACTCGATCTCCGGCAGCTCGGCGTATTCCTTGATCACGTCGGCTTTGTATTTGATCTCGGCGGCGACGATGTTCAGGGTCGAGTCGATGCCCTGTTGCAGGTCCGTCCATTGCCATTCCTGGGTCGAGTCGACCCGGGAAAAGTCCTTGAGGTCCCTGACGATCTGGCTGACCCGGCCGATGCCGTCCTTGGACTCCTTGATCAGCAGCGGAATGTCCTCGAGGAGGAAATCCAGCTCGATGTCCGTGCGCAGTTGTTTCAACTGATCGCGCAGCTCGCTGGCAGCGACCCCGTCTTCGGCGCTGACATAGGCCTGGAGCATCTCCTGCAGGCGCTTGAAGTAGTTGTCCAGGGCGCCGAGGTTGGAGGAAATGAAGCCGATCGGGTTATTGATTTCATGGGCGACCCCGGCGGCCAACTGGCCCAGGGAGGCGAGCTTTTCCGATTGCACCAACTGGCTTTCCAGCAGCTTGCGCTCGTCGATCTCCCGTTGCAGCGCGGCGCTGGCCTGCTTGAACGCCAGGGTGCGTTGCTCCACCCGTTCTTCCAGCTCGCTCATCTGCAACTGCGCCCGCAAGGTCATTTCCCATTTGGTGGTGAGGGTGTTGGCCATTTGCTGGACTTCAATATTGTCGAAGGGCTTTTTCAGGATCAGCAGACGGTCATGACCGTTCAGGCGGTCGAGCAACTCGTCCCAGGAATAGTCGGAGTAGGCGGTGCACACCACCACTTGCAGCAATGGGTCGTGTTTCCACAACTCTTCGATGGTTTGCGCGCCATCCCAGCCATCGGGCATGCGCATGTCGACGAAGGCCAGGGCATAGGGCTGCCCTTTGCTCGCCGCCTCCAGCAGCTTGCCCAGGCCTTCCTGGCCACCGTAGGCCGAGTCCAGCTCGAACACCGTGGCGGTGGTTTTCGGCGCGCTGCCGAACAGCGCGCTTTCCATCGCATCGAGGTCGGCGCTGTCGCCGGTCTTGGGGGTGAGGATCTTGCGGAAGTCGTCGTGGATCGCAGGGGTGTCGTCGATCAGCAGGACGCGCCGGTTTATCGGATTGTTCATGACTCACCTTCGGCGGCTATCAGGGGGATCTGCAGGACGAACAGCGCACCTTTGCCCGGACCGTCGCTGTGGGCGGTCAGGTGGCCATTCATCTCGATGGCCGCCAGCGCGCAACTGTGCAGGCCGAATCCGTGGCCTTCCTTGCGGGTGGTGAAACCGTGGGCAAAGATCCGGGTCATGTTTTCCGGGGCGATGCCTTCGCCTTCGTCGCGCACGCTGATCTGCAGGGTTTCGCCGTCGACCACCGCCGCCGCCAGGGTCATGTTGCGCGCCTGATTGGACAGGTCGGACATGGCGTACTTGGCGTTGCTGATCAGGTTGATCAGGATCAGCAGCAGACGGTGCTTGTCGCCCATGATCCGCGGCACATCGCTGTACTCCTTGAGCACCGTCACATGGTGGCGGGTGAGGGCGCCGGAGTTCATGCGCAATGCGTCTTCGAGCAGTTCGCTGACCGACAGGGGTTCCAGCAGGCTGCTGGCGCCCGCATAGGATTGCTGGGTGGCGACGATGTCCTTGATGTGATCGACGCTTTTGCTCAGTTGGGTCAGCTCCTCGGTCATGCCTTGCTGTTCCAGGTCGATGGCCTCGACCAGCTGGTTCAGGTAGCCGGGCAGCAACTTGCCCTTTTCATCCTCGGTGAGAAAACGGCCCAGGTCCTGCTTGTGCTCGTTGATCAGCTGCATCGCCTTGCCCAGCCCCTGGGCCTTGCTGTTGCGCAGCTTGCGGCTGACCAGCTCGGCGGAGATGTTCACGCTGTTGAGCACGTTGCCGACGTTGTGCAGGACGTTGGTGGCGATTTCCGCCATGCCGGCCTGGCGGGCGGTGTCGAGCAGCTCGCTCTGGGTATCCTTGAGCTGGCGCGTGCGTTCTTCGACCCTTTGTTCGAGTTCGTCGTTGGCGGCCACCAGGGCCCGGTTCATCTGGTTGATCTCGGCAAAGCTACGGATCAGGCGAATGCCCAGCCAGATCAGCAGCAGCACCAGCAGCGCGGAAAACAGCAGCAGGTAGAAATGGTAGCGCCGGTCGACGGCTTCGGCCTGCTGCTGGTCGCGGTTGAGCAGGACGGTGATGTCGTCCAGGCGTTCGTCGACCTGCACCACGTCTATTTCCTCGAGCAGGCGGTTGACCTTGGGTTGCTCGCGCAGGATCAGCTCGACGTGGTTGCTGAGGGTATCGATCAGGCCATGGAACTCCATGGGCAGGCGCTCCTTGTTGACCGCCAGCTTGTTCAGGCCCACCAGGATGTCCGCGGCCCTGTCGTCGGAGGTGACCTGGGCGAACTCCAGGCAGCTGAGCAACAGGTCGTAGGTATCGGTGGCGATGTTCTGCAACTGCAATTTGTCCGCGTCGGGCATTCGGGCCAGCGTCTGCTGGATGTCGTCCTCGGCGGTCGGCAGGAAGGCCAGGGAGTTGCGCAGTACGGAGTTGTGCGACTTGAACTGCTCCACCAGCCGGGTCTTTTCCTTTACCGCGTTCAGGTAGCCGTCGTGGGCGTTGCGCCACAGCAGGGAGTCGTTGCGCTGGTTCTGTGCCTCCATCGAGTCGAATTTCAGCCACAGGCGCGTCATCTCGCCCATCGGTGAAACCAGCGGATCGTAGTTGTGGGAGAGGGCTACCCTGGCCTTGAGTATTTCGTTCTCCAACAGCGAGTCCTGCTGTTTGATCTGGCGGATCAGGTCACGGGATTCGGTGTAGTTCACGGCCTGGTCGGACCTGGACTTGAGGTAGAGGAACAACAGGATCGAAGCCAGCAGGACCGCGAGGGCGGACAGCAACAGGATGCTCACGCGACGGGATACTCTCATAGGGGTTTGCCTTGCCACTCGCCGGTCAGGGTCTTGAGGAATTTGACGATCAGGCGTTTGTCTTCCTCGGACGGCGTACGTCCCAACTGGTACTTGAACATCACCGCCACGGCGCCTTCGAGGGTGGCTTGCGAACCGTCATGGAAGTACGGCGCGGTGACCGCGACGTTACGCAGGCTCGGCACCTTGAACACATAACGGTCTTCTTCTTCGCCCGTGACGTTGAACCGCCCCAGGTCGGCCTCGGTGGGATTGCCCCGGGCCGCGAAATAGTCGCCGAGCACGCCGAACTTCTGGAACATGTTGCCGCCGATATTCACCCCCTGGTGACAGGCGATGCAGCCGTATTCCTGGAAGCGCTGGTAGCCGTACTTTTCCTCGATGTCGAGGATCTCGGTGTTGCCCGCCAGGTATTGGTCGAAGCGTGAGTTGGCGCTGAGCAGGGTGCGTTCGTAATCGGCCAGGGCGTCCTGGATGTTGGCCTGGGTCACGGCGTCGGGGTAGGCATCGGTGAAGGCTTTGCGATAGGTCGGGTCATCGGCGATGCGCTGCAGCACGACCTTCCAGTCGCTGCCCATTTCACTGGGGCTTTGCACCACGGTATGCACCTGGTCTTCCAGGGTTTCGACCCGACCGTCCCAGAACTGGTGGAAGTTCAGGCTGGCGTTGAACACGCTCGGGGTGTTGACCGCCACGGGCTTGCCATCGAAACCCAGGGAGTGCGGGACGGTATCGGCGCCGCCCTGGTCGAGGCGATGGCAACTGGCGCACGACAGGCTGTTATTCACTGACAGGCGCGGGTCGTTGAACATTCGTCGTCCCAGTTCGACCCGCTTGCTGTCCAGCGCCGGTGCTGGGGGTAGGGGTTTGAGCGGTCCTTCCAATGGCGCGGCCCCGGCGCCTGGAGCAAGCAGCAGGCTAGCCGAAAGGAGCAATGCGAGTGACGACATGGTCGGTATCCTTACCAGGCACAGCTTTATGGGTGGGGCAGGTGAGGTCGCTGGGAGTCGGCCAGGAAGCGGGCGAATACCTCGGGTTCCACGGCTTTGCTGAAGTAGAAGCCCTGGCCTTCCTCGCAGTGGTGACGCTTGAGAAAGTCCAGTTGCTCGGCGGTCTCTATACCTTCGGCGATGATGCTCAGGTTCAGGCTTTTGCCCAGGTCGATGATGCTGCTGACCAGTTTTGCGTCGTTGCTGTCGGTACCCAGGTCACGCACGAACGACTGGTCGATCTTCAACACGTCGACCGGGAATTTCTGCAGGTAACTCAAGCTCGAGTAGCCGGTGCCAAAGTCGTCGATGGCCAGGCGTACCCCCAGCCGCTTGATGGCATGGAGCGTGGCGATGGTGGCGTTGACGTTCTGCATCAGCACGCTTTCGGTGATTTCCAGTTCCAGCAAGGTCGGGTCGAGCCCGGTCTCGGCCAGTGTGCGGGTGAGGCGCTCGACGTAGTCGTGCTGGCGGAAGTCGATGGCCGACACATTCACCGACATGCAGATGGGCGGCAGGCCCTGCGCCTGCCAGGCCTGTGATTGCAGGCAGGCACGGCGCAATACCCATTGGCTGAGGGCGACGATCAGCCCGCTGTCTTCGGCCACCGGGATGAAGTCCGAAGGGAACACCCTGCCATGGCCGGGCCGGTTCCAGCGCACCAGCGCCTCGGCACCGACCACCGTGCCCCGGGCCAGGTCCAGCTTGGGCTGGTAGTGCAGGACGAACTCCTCACGCTGCAACGCCAGGCGCAGGCCGGTTTCCAGGGTCTGTTGCTGGCGCGCGCGCAGGTTCATGTCTTCGATGAAAAAGCTGAAGTTGTTGGGGCCGCAGTCCTTGACGTTGCGCATGGCGGTCTCGGCGTTCTTGATCAGCGTGACGGCATCGGCGCCGTCGTAGGGGTAGATGCTGATGCCCAGGCTGGCGGTGACCGTCAGGTCGTGGCCCGCCACGGAATGAGGGGTGTTGATGGCAGCCAGGAGTTTTTCGGCCACCCCTCGGGTCTGCTGCGGGTGCAGGATGTCGCCGATAATCACCACGAACTCGTCCGAACCGTAGCGAAATACCGAGTCGGTTTCGCGCACCGTGGCCGCCAGGCTGCGGGCAACGAGCTTGAGCATCTCGTCTCCCGCCGGGTGTCCGAGTGCGTTATTGATGCGTTTGAATCGGTCCAGGCCGATGAACATCACCGCCAACTGGCGGTCATGGCGGCGAGACTGGGACAGATGCTGGGTCAGGCGATCACCCAGCAAGGTACTGTTGGGCAGCCCCGTGAGCACATCGTAATGCAGCAGGTGCGACACGCTCAGCAGTTCCTGAACCCGTTCCTCGATGGTCTGTTCCAGGTTGCGCATCTTGCTCGCGGCGTCCTGCGCCAGTTGCCATTTCCAGGTCAGGGCACTGGCCATCTGGCGGATCTCGAGGCTGTCGAACGGCTTTTTCAGGATCAGCAGCTGGTCGCCGAATTCGATGCGTTCGGCCATGGCTTCCCATGAGTAGTCGGAGAACGCGGTGCATAAGGCGATCTGCAACTGCGGATCGGTTTTCCACAGATGCTCGATGGTCTGCAGGCCATCCCAGCCCGGTGGCATGCGCATGTCGATAAAGGCCAGGGCATACGGCCGGCCTTCGGCCTGGGCGCGCTTGACCAGTTCCACGGCTTCCTCGCCCTGATAGGCCGAGTCCAGCTCGAAGTGCTGATGGGGTTTGCGGCTGGCGCCGAGCAGCAAGGCTTCGGTGTTGCCCAGAAGCCCTTCGTCTTCGGGGCTGAGAATCTTGCGAAAGTCCTGATGGATCGCCGGTGTGTCGTCGATGATCAGGATCCGCCGATTGGGCACCACGGATAAAGGGCTCACCTGAAGTCCTCCGACGTCGGATCCGCCGACCAGGCGCTGCCATCCACCGCGGCAGACCTGGCCTTGAGCAGTTCGCCAGCCTGGTCGCTGTCGACTGCCGTACCGAGCGAATGCCCCAGAGGCGTGCCGTTGGATATCAGGGTGGTGCGCTGCTCCTGGGTTTCCACCCCTTCAGCGGTGACCCCGATGCCCACCTCGCGGGCGAAGTTGAGGATGGCCCGCAGCGTCATGGCGTTGTCCGGGTCGCTGCTGGCGCTGTCGAGAAAGCGCTGGGCCAGCTTGAGGTGGTTGACCCTGTAGGTCTTGAGGTAGTCGAACGAGGAATACTCGGTGCCGAAATCGTCGATGGCGATCTTCACGCCCAGCTCGCATAGCCTGGGCAGGATGTCGTTGTGGGTCCATTTGGTCTGGGCCAGGGTGCCCTCGGTCACGTCGAATCTCAGGTCCCACGGGCACAGGTCCCAGCGCGCGGTGGTGCGCAACACGTCGTAGATCAGTTCCGGGCCGGTCTTGAGCTGGACCAGGGATAAGTGGATCGCGATCAACGGTGGCGCCACGTTCTGGTCGCGCCATGCGCGCATCTGCCGGCAGGCCTGGTCCAGCAACCAATGGCCAAGGGCGATGACGATGCCGGTCTTCTCGGCCGCGGGCATGAAATCCTCCGCCTCGAGCCAGCCGCGTTGAGGGTGGAGCCAACGGACCTGGGCCGCCATGCCGAGGATCTTGCCGGTACCGAGATCGACCTCCGGCAGGTAATGCAGGTGCAGTTCGTCGCGCTCCAGGGCCAGTTTCAGGTCGTTGGCCAGGGTCACCCGCTCCGTGACCTCCTGGTTGATTTCCTCGCTGTGGAAATGGAACTGGTTGCGGCCCTTGTCCTTTGAGCGATACAGCGCCATGTCCGACTGCGCCATCAGGCTGTCGGCGCTCAGGGTCTGCGGGCTGTAGAGGCTGATGCCGATGCTCACCGAGATGCGCACCTCGTTGCCTTCCAGGGAGTAGGGGAGTACCAGGGTGTCGCGGATTTTCGTCGCCAGCGCGGCGCAGTGCGTGGCCTCGTCGACGTCCAGTTGCAGGATCGCGAACTCGTCGCCGCCCAGGCGCGCCACCACGTCGTTTTCCCGGGTGCAGGCTTTGATGCGCCGGGACACTTCCTGCAACAGCAGGTCGCCGATGGGGTGGCCGAGGGTGTCGTTGATGCGCTTGAAGTGGTCCAGGTCCAGGTAGAACATCGCGAAGGGCGCGGCTCCCCGTCGAGCCGAGGCGAATGCCTGGTGCAGGCGCTCGATCAGGGTGGCGCGGTTGGCCAGCCCGGTCAGGCTGTCGGTGCGGGCCATCAGGGCCATTTTTTCTTCGGCCAGCTTGCGTTCGGTGATGTCGAGGATGATGCCTTCCACTTCGACCAATTGGCCCTGGTCGTTGCGCACCGGGATATAGCGGTTTTCCACCCAGCGAAAGGCGCCGTCGCCGGTGCGCATGCGGAACTCGATGGACGCCCCCGCCACATCCCGGTCGAGGATCCGCAGCATGGCGCTCCTGACCTTGGCCTGGTCCCCGGGGTGGATCAGGGTCTGCGCCCAGTCGGCCGAAGCCACCAGTCGCGCCGCCACATGGCCGAACTTGGTGATGTTGTGGGAAATGTACATCAGCGTGAACGAAGGCTCGCCTCGCAGGCGATAGAGGATGGTGGGGCTGTTCTGCACGATGATGTTGGCGTCGGCCAGCTCACGGGTGCGTTCCTCGACCGCCTGTTCCAGCTGATCCATTTTCAGCGCGGCGTCTTCGGTCATCTGCCACTTGACGGTCAGGGCACTGGCCATCTGGCGGATCTCGATGGCGTCGAAGGGCTTTTTCAGGATCAGCAGGCGATCGCCCAGTTGCAGGCGTTCGGAGATGTCTTCCCAAGAGTAGTCGGAGTAGGCGGTGCACAGGGCGATTTGCAGCTTGGGGTCGACCTGCCACAGCCGCTCGATGGTTTCCAGGCCGTCCCAGCCGGGTGGCATGCGCATGTCGATGAACGCCATGGCATAAGGCGCATCGTGGTCCAGCGCCGCTTGCACCTTGTCCAGCGCTTCGCGGCCCTGGAACGCCGAGTCGAGGAAAAAATGCTCCAGGGAGGTACTGACGGGCGTGCCGAACAGGGCGGCCTCGGCGTCGCTGAGGCTGTCCCCGGGGGCATCCGTGTAGGCGAGGATCTTGCGAAAATCCTCGTGGATCGACGCCGTGTCGTCGACGATCAGAATTCGCCGGTTGGTCCGGTCTGCCGACGCCATCATCGCCGTGCTCCAGCCCGGCGCGGGCACCTTGTATATAAGCTCATCGGGCTTCCCTTCCTGCTTCCTGAGCATGCAATCCATTTTCGCCTTGAGCATAGTCAGGCTCCCCCGTATGCGCTAATCGGCCGGCGTCAAATTCATAGCGAAAGGCTACAAGTCATCTAGCCTGTCCCAGAAGGAAGGTCTGATCGATGTCAAAAGGGAGCGGGGAGACATGGAAGAAGCTACAGCGGGCGGAGCCCAGAGCAGACCGACGGTATTGCTGGTGGACGATGAGGAATCGATTCTCAATAGCCTTCGCCGGCTGTTGCGCAGCCAGCCTTATGACATCCTGCTGGCCGACAGCGGCGCCAAGGCCCTGGAAATCCTCGAACAGCGGCCGGTCGACGTGATCATGAGCGACGCCCGCATGCCGAACATGGACGGCGCCACCTTACTGGCCCATATCCATCAGCGTTATCCATCGACGCTACGTATTCTGCTCACCGGTTATGCCGATATGACCTTGATTGCCAAGGCCATCAACGAAGGGCAGATCCATCGTTACATCAGCAAGCCCTGGAACGACGAGGACATGCTGGTGACCCTGCGCCAAGCCCTGGCCTATCGTCATTCGGAGAGCGAGCGCAAGCGCCTGGAAAAGCTCACCCGGCGGCAGAACGAACAGTTGAAGACGCTCAACGCGACCCTGGAAAAACATGTGGCGGCGCGCACCGCCGAGCTGCAACAGACTGCCGACATGCTCGATCTGGCGTATGAAGAGCTCAAGCGCAGCTACGTGACCGGCACCGAGGTGTTTTCACTGCTGGCGAACCTGCGCTTGCCCAAGTCCAAGCAGACCAACCGGCAGATCATCGAGCTGATTCGTGTCTACTGCACCACCCATGGCCTGGGGGAAGCTGATAGCCGCGACATGACCATGGCCGCCGCGCTGTACAACATCGGCAAGCTGGGCTGGACCGACAGCATGATGATCGCGCCTTCGGACCTGCTGCCCTACACCGAGCTCGATCTGTACCAGGCCTACCCGAAACAGAGCGAGTCGCTGCTGATGACCCTGGAGCCGATGAAGGACGCGGCGCGCATCATCCTGCATCACCAGGAGCGCTGGGACGGTAGCGGTTTTCCCGATCACCTCAAGGGCGAGGCCATTCCGCTGGGTTCGCGCTGGCTCAAGCTGGCGGTGGATTTCATCGAGCTGCAGCGCGGGCTGATACTCGAACGGCAGATGAACAGCGCTGAAGCGCTACTGTTCATTCGCAAGTACGCCGGCAAACTCTACGACCCCGGGCTGGTGGAGGACTTCGTCGGGGTCTGCGCAATCTTCCTCAGCGATGACACCCTGAGCGATCCGACGGTCAAGGTCCTGACCACTCGAGACCTGGCTGCCGGCATGACCCTGGCGCGCAACCTGAATGCCGACAATGGCATGCTGCTGCTCAATGCCGGCAAGGTGCTGAGCGGTCCGTTGGTGGAAAAGCTCATCGCCTTCGAAGCGATGGAAGGGGCGAATTACAGCATCTTCGTCAAAGTACCCGAAGAGGCGAAAGCGGCGGCCTCGGCCGCCGGTTGAGGGGCGCGCGGGCTAACCGCCGCTGGCGGTGACAATGCTGGCCACCTGGCGTGGCTGGCAGTTGAGGTAGGGCGAGGATTTCAGCCATCGCTGGTCGGGGTACCAGGAAAACATGAACTGGCCGTCCTTGAGACGGTCGATCACCTGACGCGCCACCTGTGGACGCACGGCCGGGCAACCCAGGCTGCGGCCGATGCGCCCTTGGCGTTGGCTCCACAGAGGGCTCACATAGTCGGCCGCGTGAATCACGATGTCCCGATCGCGGGCGAGGTCGTTGAAGCCTGGCTCCAGGCCGTCCATGCGCAGCGAATAACCGTGGCTGCCTTCATAACTTTCCTGGGTGCGGAACAGGCCGAGGCTGGACTGGAAACTGCCCATGCGATTGGAAAACTGGGTGGCGAAGTTCTCCCCGGATTTCTGTCCATGGGCGACCAGGTCGCGCAGCACCAGGGTTCTTTTATTCAGGTCGAAGATCCACAGGCGGCGAGCGGTGGAAGGCTGTGAATAGTCGATGACCGCCAGGTGCCGGGCCTTTCTGGCGCCACTGTTGACTGCGCATTGCATGGCGCTCAGGGCACTTTTCAGCACTTGGGGATTGAGTTCTGGAGCGGCGTGGGCGAGGCTGTTGTAAAGCAGCGGGGTCGGGTTGTTGGCGGCGAGCGCGGGGCTGCAGATCGCGCCTAGGGTGGTTATTGCCAGACAGAGTCGGCGCAAGAAGGTCGGCATTCTAGAGTGTCCCCACAGTCACTTTGGCTCCTGACGTCCTGTCGCTCTCCTGGCAGTTCTGGTTACCGGTGGTTGGACGATTTTTCGCAGCCACTGCCGAGGTTGACCATCACAATGATGGCCATGATTGGAGTAAAGCAGTTGTTCAAAAAACACGCATGTTACTTGAGCCTTTTCCTGCTCGCTGCGCCGTTGGTCGCGACTGCTCAGGATGTACCGGTCGATCATGAAAACCCTGTGCAACTGGTATTCACTCGATTGTCCGCTGCCTGTCCGGGGTTGGCGGCGCATCTGGATACGCCCACCCAGAACCTGTTACAGGCCTTTTACCAACAGCAGGGTGACCAGCCGCTCTGGTCATCCAGCGCGCGTTTGGAGGCGTTGCAGGCACAGTTGCAGCAACTGGCCGACGATGGCCTGGACCCGACCGACTACCGTTCACCGGCCAGTACGCTCGCGGGCGACGTGCTGTGCGCCGATCTGAGCCTCAGCCAGCATTACTTGCAGGCCCTGCATGACCTGCATTACGGCCGTCTGTCGCAGGCCCGTTTCGAGCCGATGTGGCATGCCCATCCCCTGCAGCTGGATCGCCAGGCGCAGGTGCTCGCCATCGCCGGGCCCGGCCTGCAGGACATCCCGGCGGCCTTTGCGCTGGCGCGGCCGAGCCTCGAGCAATATCAGAACCTGCGCCTGCTGTATGCCCAGCAGCGCCAGCTGGCGTTGCCCCATTGGCAGCCCCTTCCCAGCGGGCCGCTGCTGCGCCCGCAGATGCAGGACGCGCGGGTGCCGGAGTTGGCGCAACGGCTGTTCAAGGAGGGGTACCTGGGCACCCTCGCCAACGAGGGCGACACCCTTTACAGCAGCGATCTGGTGAGTGCGGTGAAAAGCTTCCAGCTCAGCCATTCGCTGCAAGCCGACGGGGTGATCGGCGCGGGGACCTTGAATGAACTGAACATCAGCCCGCAGATGCGCCGCGAACAGCTGCGCATCAACCTCGAACGCTTTCGCTGGCTGGCGCAGGACCTGGAGCCCGACAGTCTGCTGGTCAACCTGGCCGCGGCGCAGTTGACCGTCTATCAGGGCGGGGTGCCGGTCTGGCAGACCCGAACCCAAGTGGGGCGTGCCGAGCGCCAGACGCCCTTGCTGAAATCCCAGGTCACGCGCCTGACCCTGAACCCGACCTGGACGGTGCCGCCGACCATTTTTCGCGAAGACAAATTGCCGGAAATTCGCCGTGACCAGTCCTTCCTCAATCGGCAGAACCTGCAGGTGCTCGATAGCGAGGGACATCCCCTGGCGGTGGAAGATATCGACTGGGACAACCCCGGCAATATCCTCCTGCGTCAGGACGCCGGGCCGAGAAACCCCCTGGGGCAGATGGCGATCCGGTTCCCCAACCCGTTCTCGGTGTACTTGCACGACACGCCCAGCCAGGCGCTGTTCAACAAGGGGCCAAGGGCTTTCAGTTCGGGCTGCGTGCGGGTCGAGCATGCGTTGCAGCTGCGCGATCTGCTGGTGAGCCCGGCGGAACGGGTGCGCACCGATGAGCTGCTGAGTACCGGGCTCACCCATGAGTTCAGGCTGTCGACGCCGGTACCTATCCTGCTCACGTACTGGACGGCGCAAGCCGACAGCCATGGCCAGTTGTCCTATGCCCCGGATATCTACGGACGGGACGCGGCCTTGCTGGTGGCGCTGGACAGCAAGCTTTGAGGGCCTGGTCATTGGCATGGGGCGCCGTGCCTTTGGTCAGGAATTGCTGAACATCTGTCGGCGCGCGCCGATCTGAATAAGTAAGAGGGCCATAAAGGAGAACCGAAATGGTTCAGCGTCGTCGCCACCACATCTCGCAGCTGTCCCTTCGTATCGAAGGCCTGCGGGCCAATGTCCTGCAATTCAAGCAGGATGAGTTCCAGATCCAGGAAGCCCTGTGCGGCGCTTCGGCGACAGCGAAGGTGCGCGATCTGGAGGATGCCTTCGATGAGATCCGGGAATCGATCAATCACACCGAAGCCTTGCTGGAAGCCCTGGTCCAGGTTGCAGGTGGAGCGGGGGAAGAGGGCGCAGGAGCCTGCCAGGCCGCGGCCCGATAAAGGGGCCCGGCGCAGGATCGGACTCGCGGGTCCACCCGCAGGCACCGCTACGCGATTGATGAAAACCCGGCCACTGCGCCGGGTTTTTTATGGCGATACGAATGGCTATCATCGCTCAGTGATTTTTCAGCGTAGGTTGCCATGGCCTTTTTCGAGTTATTCGATCAATTCATGAGAAGCATGCTGGCGGCCTGGCTCTTTGTCGGTATCTGCCAGCTGGCCCGGTTCGTCCTCTCGCAGTCCCCGTCCAGGTTGTCGGGATGGATAACCCTCGCCGGGCTGGCCTTTCTGATGGTCTACCCCTGCGGTTGGGACTGGGCTTCCGGCTTCATGGAAAACGCCTGGGTGGCGATGTGCAGGGTCTACCAGCATTCGGCTTCGCAACTGGCGCTGTTTCTGGCGGATGCGACGGGCGCGGCGCTGGGCGGGCTGGTGGCCTACCTGATGTCCCGTTATGTCATGGCGGCCCCGGCGCCACTGAAGCCTGCCGGTTGAAGCGCTGACCGAGACGGAGAACGGCCTCGCCACTGTGCGGGGCTTTTTATTGCCTGCGGAAAATCTGGCAGGTCGTCTCTAACCCTTGGTGGGAGCCCCTCGACTGGCGTGAATCAACGGGCTGTGCCTTACTCGAATTTCATTTACTGAGGGATGCGGCCATGACTGAGCGTCATTTGAACTACAGTGAAACGCTTTCAAATGGGTGCCAGATCAAGGTGCGATCAGAGATCCTCAGAGATGGATCGCTCAAGATGTTCATCGGGATCTACAAGCCGGACGGCAGCGTTATTGTCGAAGACAATGACTTGGCCCCGGATGGCCTGGACATGGAAGATGCGTTTGAGTGGGGGATCGACAGGGCCAAGAAGATTGGCAACGGCCAGAAGGTTCAATGACAGGTAATGCCGAGTGCTAAATAAGCCGGCAATGGCAGAGAACCAGGGTAAATTGGCCGGCCTAGGAACTGAATGGATGCAAGAGCATGTTCAAGTTGAACGCCCTGGTGCCGGAACTGATCGTTTCGGACTTGCAGCAGAGTCTGTATTTCTACTGTGATGTGTTGGGTTTCAGGGTCGAGTACGACCGCCCCGAAGACAAGTTTGCCTTTCTCTCCTTTGGCAACAGCCAGATCATGCTGGAGCAGGACTGGCATGACGATTCACCCTGGCGCGTGGGCCCCCTGGAGCCTCCCTACGGCCGAGGCATGAACCTTTCCATCGAGTGTCCGGATGCACAGGTTCTGGTTCGCGCGCTTGAAAAGGCGGGCTGCCCGATCAGGAGGCCTGTCGAGGAGCATTGGTACCGCAGCAATGATCGGCAATTCGGGCAGAGGAATTTCCTGGTCCTGGACCCTGATGGTTATCTGCTTCGTTTTGCAGAAGATATTGGCGTGAAATAGCGGCCAAACAGCACCGGAAGCTCGAATGGTTCGACGGGTATCACGCTATTTGCCGGCTATCCGTTACGGCAGGGGCTGCCAGCGATTAAGGCGTAAAATGGCGGTGCTACCTCGTCAAAAGGAGCCGCATATGATCGCCGACCAAGTAAGCAAACAGGCGTCGGAACAAAGAGTCTGGGATCAATACTTCTGCGCTGCGTTGATTGCGGAAAGCAACCTGACGGCACCGATCGTAGGAGAGGCCACTCACGAAGACAGGCAGAACCTGTTGATCGCAAGAGCCAAAACTCTCGCCGACAAGATGATGGAATCCAGAAAATAACCAGAGCCCGGCCATAGTGCCGGGCTTTTTGCATCCTCCTCCTTGCGCATGACCAAGAGGTCTGCCGACCGTCATACCCATGATGGTGGCGGTGCTCTGTGGTATCGATTGCGCGGTCGACCCTCAAGCCTTCTCGATGCAGATACAAGCCAGTTCTCATGGGCAAATGTATGCCGTAGGCGTCGGCCTGGGGATGGCTTATGACACGGAGACTATGCGAGAGGGCAGGCGACTCCAGATCTGGATGGACGGCTGGATAGGTAACTTGTTGATACAAATATGAATATGTATCATTTAGTTTCACATCAAGGGTGCGAGGGAGTGCATTGCCCACATAAGAATAAGGTCAAGGTAATGCTCAAAATGCTGCTCGTGTATGGTCATCTGATTGCCACCTGTATTGCTCTGGGGAGGGTGTTACAGGCTGATCAAAAGCTCTGGAGCTGGCGCAAGGATGTGCTGAGCCAGGTGCAGCGTGAGTACCTCGACGAGACTCAAAAGATCGTCACGCTCGCGCTATTGGCTCTTTGGGGAAGTGGCTTGCTGCTGGTGCTCCAAGGCTACCTCTATGAGGGCAGTGCGTATCTGCTCAATCAAAAGCTCTGGGCCAAGGCCAGTGTCGTCGCGCTGCTTAGCCTCAATGGCGCTTTGTTGCATCGAATCGGTTTCCCGCTGCTGCAGAAAGCTCCTTTTGCCTTGTTACCCAACTCCGCCCGTACTCGCCTTGCTCTCTTGGGCGCGCTCTCCATGAGCAGCTGGTTATTTGCCGCATTCCTGGGAGTGGCTCGGGCGTGGAATAACGCACTGCCTTACTTGCATGTGATGGGGGTGTTTGCCGTGTTCGCGTTGTTTGCCTGTGTCGTGGCGCTGATAGTCGCCAATACCGCGGACGCTATGGATGATGAGTGGTCGCGCACTGGCAGCAAGTGAGGTTTGGATCTGTCAGCATCGTGCTGCGAGTGCCGCATAGCTTGCTGTCGATGCACTGGGCCTTCGGCGCTCCAAATGTAACCAGCGTCAATTAGCCCGTTCATGGTCGAACTTGCGCTTTCCATCAGAACTATCGCTGAGCGTAGTAATGGCATCTGGGGCATAGAAGCTGAAGTAAACTCCGGCGAATTTGACCGGAGGGACGCGATCATGAACTGGCAAATCAGACAGGCCGTCTTGAGCGATATCGAATGGTTGGTGCGTGTGGATCCTATAGCGGCAAAAGACCACGGCCGTCGGGCGCAAATAGAAAGGGCAGTAGGCACGGGCGAATGCTGGGTTGCTTGTGGGACGAACGATCCCAGTGTCCCGATCGGTTATGGCTGCTTGGACAAGAGCTTTTTCGGGGAGTGGTTCATCCCGCTCGTAGTCGTCTCAAACGTTCACAGACGTTCTGGTGCAGGTAGGCAAATCGTTGCTCACTTAGAGCATTGTTCCTCTGCCAGAAAGATCTTCACTTCGACCAACACGTCCAATACCCCCATGCGGCAGTTGTTGGTGCAGCTTGGATATCAATACAGCGGCACAGTGGAGAATCTCGACCCTGGTGATCCAGAGCTGATTTTTGTGAAGTTTTTGAATTAACTCCGCACAACAATGGCGGCAAGGTCTTCACCATCCATGTTGCGCTTCGACGCTGGTTACCTTTGCGGTGGCGGCTCCCAAAAGCAGCATCGATCCTCAAACCCCAGAAACGAAAAAGCCCCGAATAATCGGGGCTTTAGCGTGACGAATATGGCGGAGGCGATGGGATTCGAACTCATGGACCTGTTACAGTCGACGGTTTTCAAGACCGTTGCCTTAAACCACTCGGCCACACCTCCGTTTTTGTTGCGGGCGCCATAATACCTGAATGAAACACACTGTCAAACTCTGCGCATGGCTTGTTGCAGAGCGTCTGTTATGATCTTTGCCACTGAACGTTTCAAACCAACAGGAGTGTCGCCATGCGCGAACAGGATTACGCGGTTAATAACGGCGTGCAGGCCGAGCAGCTAGAAGTTAGCCGCGTCCTGCGCAACACCTACGGCCTACTCGCTCTCACTCTCGCCTTCAGTGGCGTGACGGCTTACGTGGCCCAGCAGATGCGGGTCGGCTATCCGAACATCTTCGTGGTGCTGATCGGTTTCTATGGTCTGTTCTTCCTTACCAACAAACTCCGTGATTCGGCCTGGGGCCTGGTGTCGGCGTTTGCCCTGACCGGGTTCATGGGCTTCCTGCTCGGCCCGATCCTCAACCGTTACCTGGGCATGCAGGGCGGCGCGGAAGTGGTCAGCTCGGCCTTTGCGATGACCGCCCTGGTGTTTGGCGGCCTGTCGGCCTACGTGCTGATCAGCCGCAAGGACATGAGCTTCCTCGGTGGTTTCATCACCGCCGGCTTCTTTGTCCTGCTGGGTGCAACGCTGGCCAGTCTGTTCTTCCAGATCAGCGGTCTGCAACTGGCGATCAGCGCGGGCTTCGTGCTGTTCTCCTCGGTGTGCATCCTGTACCAGACCAGCGCCATCATCCATGGCGGCGAGCGTAACTACATCATGGCGACCATCAGCCTGTATGTATCGATCTACAACCTGTTCGTCAGCCTGTTGCAGCTGTTCGGCATCATGGGCCGCGACGACTGATCGTCAGCCTTGAAACAAAAAAAGCCCGCTTCGGCGGGCTTTTTGTTGTCTGCGATCTGGTCGGCTCGGCCTGGGGGGCGGCACGAATTGTGGCTGCACAGGCAGCATTTGTTGCTGTACGGGGGCGCTAGTCGGCAATGATCATGCTGCCATCGGTTTGTTGCTGATAGATGGTGTAGGGCAGCAGCAGGGTATCGAGCACACCTGAAGCGGCGATGTCGATCAGCATGCCCCTGGTCGCCGTATCGCCGGTCTTGTCTGGTCGGTTTTCCTGATAGGGGGCAAAGACGCGACACAGGTCATAGCTCACGCCGCTGTAGATGCGCGGGACCGCTCCGCAATAGCTGTTTTCATTCTTGAGCGTCTGGCTGGCGGCCGCGTCGCTGCGAAACACCGTCTCGATGGTGCCGCAGCCCGTGAGCGTCAATGCCAGCAGCGCCAGAAGCGTTTTCATGCCGTCAATCCTTCGCCGGAAAAACTGAGTCTAGGCTGTTTTCGGTGCATTACGCCATCGGCGGTAACCGCCGTTTCACCGGGCTTTTCTTGACGATCGCGGTGTTGGTTTCCGCGCAGCTGTTGAGGTGGTCGAGCAGGCTGTCCAGTTGCTCCATGTCGCGCACATGCAGGCGGGCGATAAAGCAGTCTTCGCCGGTGACCTTGTCGCACTCGGTGAACTCGGGGATGGCCAGGATCTGTCGTTCTACTTCCTGGAGTTTCCCGGGCAGCGGCCGGATGCGCACGATGGCCTGCAATTGATAGCCGAAGAACCTGGGGTCGACTTCGACGGTATAGGCCTTGAGTACGCCGCGTTCTTCCAGGCGTCGCAGGCGTTCGGCGACGCTGGGCGAGGACAGCCCGCTGATCTGCGCCAGGGCCTTGAGCGAACGGCGTGAGTCTTCCATCAGGGCGCTGATCAGCGCCTGGTCAATTTCGTCGATCATGTCAGCCTCATTAGGTAAAACCTAAGAAATACCTTGATAAAAAAGGTGTAAGCCGATTTTGGCCTGCCGTTGAGTCTTGAGCGGGGCAGGAGCCGATTGTCATACTTTTGGCTCTTGTTGAGGAGAATGATCATGGACAAATTGTTACGCCGCGGCTCACTGGAAATGACCGCCGCCATGTTGATTTCCGGGACCATCGGCTGGTTCGTGCTGGTGTCCGGGCAGCCGGTGCTGGACGTGGTGTTCTGGCGCTGTGTGTTTGGCGCCGCGACCCTGCTGCTGATCTGTGCCGGCTTCGGTTTTCTGCGCCCCGGCTTCCTGACGCGCACCACCTTTCTCCTCGCCGTGCTCAGCGGCATGGCCATCGTCGGCAACTGGGTGCTGCTGTTCGCCTCCTATTCCCGGGCCTCGATCGCCGTCGGTACCGCGGTCTACAACGTCCAGCCGTTCATGCTGGTGGGGCTGGCGGCACTGTTCCTCGGCGAGAAAATCACCGCGCAGAAACTGTTCTGGCTGAGCATTTCCTTTGCCGGGATGCTGGCGATTGTCAGTGCCCATGGCGAGCAGGGGGCAGGGGGCAATGACTACCTGTTGGGGATCGCCCTGGCGCTGGGGGCGGCCCTGCTGTATGCCTTCGCCGCGCTGCTGATCAAGCGCCTGACCGGCACGCCGCCACACCTGATCGCGCTGATCCAGGTCTGCACCGGGGTGTTGTTGCTGGCGCCCTGGGCGAACTTCTCCGCGCTGCCCGCGGCGCCGAGTACCTGGGCCAGCCTGCTGACCCTGGGCATCGTGCACACCGGGGTGATGTACGTGCTGTTGTACGGCGCGATCCAGAAACTGCCGACCGCGCTGACCGGCGCGCTGTCGTTCATCTATCCGATCGCGGCGATCTTCGTCGACTGGTTTGCCTTCGGTCATCGCCTGGAATTGCTGCAATGGATCGGCGTGATCGCCATCCTGCTGGCGGCGGCCGGCATGCAGCAGGGCTGGAGCCTGGGCCTGCGCCGTCGGGTGGCGGCGCAATAAGCGCTGGGTGCCGCTGAGTGACTGGCCCACCGAATTAATACGAATGATAAGTAACTGCTGGATTTTCCGGCAGTTTGCTGCCTTGACAGGCGGGTGCGCACCACTAAGGTTTTAATTCACGGTGAAAGATTCAACCGCAACCCTTGGTCGCTGATTCAAAGGTTGCAAGTCCTCAAGCCCGGTTCCGGGTTGCATGTCTTTTTTTGCCGTGTGGCCGTGACATCTACCGCCCTCGATTCGGGCCAGTAGAGCGTTACCGAATGCCGCCCTGGCGGCGGATCCTAGGCAGCCGACGACTCTCGCCCTCAGGGCATGGGGCGTATGGGGAGCTATCATGACGACTCGACGCAAGGTACCCGGTGTTCGTAACTACGACGGCCCCGCTGGGGGCTGGGGGGCGCTCAAGGCCATCGCGACGGCGGTTCGAGAGCAGATGGATACGCTCAAGGCCCCCATCACCCTGATGCGCACCAACCAGCCTGACGGCTTCGATTGTCCGGGCTGCGCCTGGCCCGACAAGGAGCACAAATCCACCTTTCAGTTCTGTGAAAACGGCGCCAAGGCGGTGACCTGGGAGGCGACCAACAAGCGGGTCACCCCGGACTTCTTCGCCAATCATCCGGTCGCCTCGTTATTGCATCGCAGCGATTACGAACTGGAAGACCTGGGGCGTATCACCCACCCCCTGGTGTATGACCGCGCCAGCGATACCTACCAGCCGGTCGAATGGGAGGCGGCGTTCGCGCGAATAGGCGAGATACTCCGCGGGCTGCAACCGGAGCAGGTCGAGTTTTATACCTCCGGCAGGGCCTCCAATGAAGCGGCGTATCTGTACCAGCTGTTCGTCCGGGAGTACGGCTGCAACAACTTTCCCGATTGCTCCAACATGTGCCACGAGCCGACCAGCGTCGGGCTGCCGCGCTCCATTGGTATTGGCAAAGGCACGGTGTCGCTGGACGACTTCGATGCCTGCGAACTGATCATTTCCATCGGCCACAATCCCGGCACCAATCACCCGCGCATGATGGGCACGCTGCACGAAGCATCGCGGCGCAAGGTGCCGATCATGGTCTTCAACCCCCTGCGCGAACGGGCGCTCGAGCGTTTTGCCGATCCGCAGAACATGATTGAAATGGCCACTTACGGTTCCACCCGGATCGCCTCGTCCTACTTCCAGGTAAAGGCCGGAGGCGACGCGGCGGCGATCAAGGGGATCATGAAGGCGCTGCTGGAGCTGGAACAGACGGTCGGCCAAGTCCTCGACCATGACTTCATCGCCCAGCACACCCAGGGTTTCGATGAGCTGGTGGCCGATCTGCACGCCACGGCATGGCCCGATATAGAACAGGCCAGCGGCCTGCACCAGGCCGAGCTGGAAAAGGTCGCCGCCGCCTATGCAAAATCCAACGCCACCATCGTCACTTACGGCATGGGCATCACCCAGCACAACGAAGGTACGGCCAATGTCCGGCTGATCTGTGACCTGTTGATGTTACGCGGCAACTTTGGCAAGCCTGGCGCGGGCATTTGCCCGTTGCGCGGCCATTCCAATGTCCAGGGCAACCGGACGGTGGGCATTACCGAGAAGCCGTCGAAGGATTTTCTCGACAGGCTGGAGAAAGTATTCGGCTTCAAGCCGCCAGCGGCCCACGGCCACGACTCGGTAAAAGCGATGCAGGCCATGATCGCGGGTACGGCCAAGGCGCTGGTTTGCCTGGGGGGCAACTTCGCCGTCGCCTTGCCCGACCCGGGCCAGTGTTTCCCGGCCATGGGCAAGCTCGACCTGAGCGTGCATATCGGCACCAAACTCAATCGCTCCCATCTGCTGGTCGCCAAGGAGACCTATCTGTTCCCCTGCCTGGGGCGCACCGAGCTGGATGTGCAGGACGGGATGCGCCAGTCGATCACCGTCGAGGACTCCATGTCGATGGTCCACGCATCGGCCGGCAAGCTGCCCCCGGCCTCCGAGTTCCTGCGCTCGGAGCCGGCGATAGTCGCCGGCATTGCCCAGGCCACGCTGGCGGACACCAAGGTGCCCTGGCAGGCGCTGGTGGCCGACTACGACAAGATCCGCGAGCTGATCGAGAAAACGGTGCCCGGCTTCGAGGCGTTCAACCAGCGCATCCGGGTGCCGGGCGGGTTCCGCATGCCGCTGCCGCCTACCGAACGCCTCTGGCTGACCCCGTCGGGCAAGGCCGAGTTCTTTGTCTTTCCCGGGCTGCATGAAGACAAGGTGGTCGATGGCGCGGATGTCCTGCGCCTGATCACCATTCGTAGCCATGACCAGTACAACACCACCATCTATGCCATGGACGATCGTTATCGCGGGGTGTTTGGCCGCCGCGACGTGCTGTTCATCAACCAGGCGGACCTGGATGCCCGTGGCCTGGCCCATGGTGACCTGGTGGATATCGAGACGGTCACCCAGGGCCGGAAACTGCGCTACGAGAGAATCACCGCGATCGAATACAAGATTTCCCCAGGCTCGGTCGCGGCCTATTACCCTGAGGCCAACCAGCTGGTGCCGTTGGACTACATCGACGTGGATAGCGGGACGCCGTCCTACAAATCGGTTCCGGTACGGATCGTGCGCTCGACGCTGAACTGAGGCTGGCGATCCAAAGAAGGGGGCGCATACGCCCCCTTTTTTCATCGGTGACCCTGCATGAGCGCGAGGCTCGTGGCCGTGCGCTTCGACGGCTGCAGCGCAGCGATTATTTGCTACTCTCCGGTCTTCCCCGTGCCGCCGAGTACTAAACATGCCGATATCCGACGCCAGTCCTGAACCGCAATCCGTCTGCAACCCGATTACCAGCAGCGCGATCTTTATCGTCGCCACCCTGGCCCCGGCAATGACGCGACCGCCAAGGTGCGGGGCTGGTGCGAGGACGTGGCGGGCCTCACCCGTTCGGTCGGCAAGCGGGTACCCGCGGGTAACCTGTCGTGCGTCTGCGGTTTTGCTTCGGCGGCCTGGGACCGGCTGTTTGGCGGTCCGCGCCCGGCTTCCCTGCACGGCTTTCGCGAGTTCGGCCCGCAAGAGCGCCGGGCCGTGGCGACCTCCGGCGACATCCTGCTGCACATTCGCGCGGACCAGATGGACCTGTGTTTCGAGCTGGCGACGCAGCTGATCTCAGCGCTGGGCGATGCGATCTCGGTGGTCGACGAGGTGCAGGGTTTCCGCTATTTCGATATGCGCAGCATCATAGGTTTTGTCGATGGCACGGAAAACCCGGTCGGGCGCAAGGCAATCGAGTTCACCCTGATCGGCGATGAAGATCCGGCCTTCAGCGGCGGCAGTTATGTGCTGGTGCAGAAGTACCTGCATAACATGAACGCCTGGAACGAGCTGTCGGTCGAGGAGCAGGAACGGGTGATCGGGCGCAAGAAGCTGTCCGATATCGAACTCGACGATGCAGTCAAGCCGACCTCTTCCCACAGTGCCTTGACCACCATCACCAAGGACGGCGAAGAGGTGAAGATCCTGCGCGACAACATGCCGTTCGGCCGGCCGGGGGCGGGGGAGTTCGGCACCTATTTCATCGGCTACGCGCGCTCGCCGGAGCCCATCGAGCAAATGCTGGAAAATATGTTTGTCGGCCGTCCGGCGGGCAACTATGACCGCTTGCTGGATTTCAGCACGGCGGTGACCGGCGGCCTGTTCTTCGTGCCTTCGGCCGATCTGCTGGAAGCCTTGGCCGAACGCCAGCCTTGATCCGGATGCAAAGAGCCCGCGAGGTGAGGGCCTCGCGGGCTCGTTGTATCTGGCTGATTGAAAGCACAAACCGGGAAAGGCGCCGGCGCCTAACAATGTGCCGAGCCTTTACCGGTGCAGCCAGCAATCAGTGACTACTCATCCCGGCCATCTGCATCATCAACCGCAACAGACTGGCCACCGCACCCAAGGCCAGCACACTGCCAAACCAGATAGCCACCAGCCACGCCAGCCGCCGATACCAGGGGGCGGCCGGACCTTCAGTGCTCGATACCTCAGAGCCTTCCATAAGCCATCTCCATCATCAATGCGGTGGCGGCTGCCAGCATGACCAGCCCGCCGAGGAACAGCAGGCTCAGCTGCGCCACCTGCTGGTAGAAAGGCCTCGACCTGGCAGGGGGTCGAAGGGTTTTGCTGTCAATGGTAACCATCGCCGATCCTCACTTTGCCGCGGAACACGTAGTAGCTCCAGCAGGTGTACATCAGGATGATCGGCAGGATGAACAGGGTGCCGATCAGGATGAACAGCTGGCTGGACGGGGGCGATGCGGCCTGCCACAGGCTGATGGAAGGCGGCACGATGTTCGGCCAGATGCTGAAGGCAAGGCCGATGTAGCCGAGGAATACCAGCGCCAGGGTGAACACGAACGGCCAGTGCGAGTGATGCTGGCGCAAGGTGCGCAGCAGCCCGAACAGCGCCAGCAGCGCGAGAACTACAAGAGCGCCGAAGACCAGGATATGCGCATGGGTGAACCAGCGGCTGGCGATCTCCGGATGCAGCACAGGCGTCCACACACAAAGCACCGCGACCACCGCCATCAGCACGAACGCCAGCGGCCGGGTGTAGTGGCGCATCCGCGATTCGAGCATGCCTTCGGTCTTGACCAGCAGCCAGGTGCTGCCCAGCAGTGCGTAGGCGACGATCAGGCCCAGGCCGCAGAACAGCGGGAACGGCGCCAGCCAGTCGAGGTTGCCGCCGGCGAACTGGCGGTTGACCACCGGGATTCCGGCGATGTAACTGCCAATCACTATGCCCTGGCAGAAGGTCGCCAGCAGCGAGCCGCCGATGAACGCCATGTCCCAGATACGGCGTTTTTCCGGGCTGGCCTTGAAGCGGAACTCAAAGGCCACGCCGCGGAAGATCAAGCCGGCCAACATGAAGATCAGCGGCAGGTACAAGGCTTCCAGAATCACCGAATAGGCCAGCGGGAAGGCCCCGTACAGCGCTGCGCCGCCGAGGATCAGCCAGGTTTCGTTACCGTCCCAGACCGGCGCCACGGTGTTCATCATCACATCGCGCTCCTGCGCGTCCGGGATCAGCGGGAAGAGGATCCCCAGTCCCAGGTCGAAGCCATCCATGATGACGTACATCATCACCCCGAAGGCGATGATCACGCCCCAGATCAACGACAGATCTATACCTTGAATGCCCATGGGCAAGCTCCTTGTTCAGTTGGCGGGGTTGCCGGACGCGAAGGTCTCGGTGACCGCGGACAGCGGCCGGCGCGGCGTGCGGTCCTGGCCGGGGCCGCCTTGTGGCGGATGATCGTGATGGGGCTGCGGGCCTTTGCGGACCAGCTTCATCATGTAGGCGATGCCAACGGTGAACACCGAGAAGTAGATCAACACGAACAGCGCCAGGGAGATGCTCAGTTGGCTGACCGAGTGGTTGGACGCCGCGTCGGCGGTGCGTTGCAGCCCGTATACCACCCACGGCTGGCGGCCGACCTCGGTGGTGATCCAGCCGGCCAGCATGGCGATCAGCCCGGTCGGGCCCATGCACAGCACCAGGCGCAGGAACAGCCGGTTGCGGTACAGCGCGTCGTTGCGGCGCAAAGCCAGGCCGAGCAGGCCGGTGAGGATCATCAACATGCCCAGCCCGGCCATGATCCGGAAGCTGAAGAAGATGATGGTCGCGTTTGGCCGGTCCTCTTTCGGGAAGCTCTTGAGCGCCGGGATCTGTTTATCCAGGCTGTGGGTCAGGATCAGGCTGCCGAGGTAAGGCACTTCGATTGCGTAACCGGTCTTCTCGGCGTCCATGTCGGGGATGCCGAACAGCACCAGCGGCGTCGGCTCGTTGCCGATGTTCTGCCAGTGGCCTTCGATGGCGGCGATTTTCGCCGGCTGATGTTCCAGGGTGTTCAGGCCGTGGGCATCCCCGACCACCGCCTGGATCGGCGCGACGATCAAGGCCATCCACATCGCCATCGACAGCATCTTGCGCACTTGCGGCGTGTCGTTCTTGCGCAGCAGGTGCCAGGCCGCCGAAGAGCCGACAAAAAACGCGGTGGCGACGAACGCGGCGATCGCCATGTGCGCCAGACGGAAGGGGAACGACGGGTTGAACACAATGGCCAGCCAGTCCATCGGCACGATCCGCCCATCGACGATGGAGAAGCCCTGTGGCGTTTGCATCCAGCTGTTGGAGGCGAGGATCCAGAAGGTCGAGATCAGCGTGCCGATGGCCACCATGACCGTGGAGAAGAAGTGCAGCCCACGGCCGACCCGGTTCCAGCCGAACAGCATCACCCCGAGGAAACCGGCCTCGAGGAAAAACGCGGTCAGCACTTCATAGGTCAGCAGGGGGCCGGTAATGCTCCCGGCGAAGTCCGAGAAACGGCTCCAGTTGGTGCCGAACTCATAGGCCATGACCAGCCCGGAGACCACCCCCATGCCGAAGTTGACGGCGAAGATTTTCGACCAGAAGTGGTACAGGTCCTTGTAGACCGAATTATTGCTTTTCAGCCAGAGGCCTTCGAGCACTGCCAGGAAGCTGGCCAGCCCGATGGTGATGGCGGGAAAGATGATGTGGAACGAGACCGTGAACGCGAATTGAATCCGCGCCAGGTCGAGCGCTTCCAGGTTTGACATGACGATACCCTCAGAGTGGCTCGATACCTGTGCACAGCCCGGCCGACCGCGGTGAGCCTTGCGGCTCGCGGTCAACGGCAATGCAGGTTTCGAAAGGGCCGGGGCGACGCGCGCCGCCCCGGGCAGGTTCAATCGACGGAGGACTGGATCAGGTTGCTGGCCGGCGCCGGTTCAAGGCGGATCGCGATGAACTTCGAGGTCGGGGTGAAGGTGCGGTCGCCGTAGCTTTCCAGCGGCACCAGAGGGTTGGTTTCCGGGTAATAGGCAGCGGCCTGGCCGGCGGGAATGTCGTAGGCGATCAGGGTGAAGCCGCTCACCCGGCGCTCGCGACCGTCGCCCCACAGCGAGATCATGTCGACCTTCTGCCCCGGCTCGTAGCCCAGCTGGCGAATGTCCTGCTCGTTGACGAACACCACGTCGCGCATGCCGTAGACCCCACGATAACGATCGTCCAGGCCATACAGGGTGGTGTTGTACTGGTCGTGGGAACGCATGGTCTGCAGGATCAGTTGCGGCTTCACCTCCAGGTCGCGCACGCCCTTGCTCACCAGGTGCTCCGGCAACACGCCGGGGGTGAATTGGGCCTTGCCGGTGGCAGTTTTCCAGATGCGCTGGGCGGCGTCGTTGCCCAGGTGGAAACCACCGGGGTGCAGCAGCTTCTGATTGAAGTCCTTGAAGCCGGGAATGGTGTCGGCGATCAGGTTGCGGATCCGGCTGTAGTCCTCGATCACCCACAGCCAGTCGATCGGGTGGCTGCCCAAAGTGGCGTTGGCGATCCCGGCGATGATCGCCGGTTCCGAACGCATCAGCGGCGACTTGGGTTTCAGCTGGCCGTGGGAAATGTGCACCATGCTGAAAGTGTCTTCCACGGTGACGCCTTGCGGGCCCTGGGCTTGCAGGTCGATATCGGTGCGCCCCAGGCACGGCAAGATCAGCGCCTCGCGGCCGGTGACCAGATGGCTGCGATTGAGCTTGGTGGCGATGTGCACAGTCAGCTCGCAGTTGCGCAGGGCGGCGTGGGTGCGCGGGCTGTCGGGGGTGGCCTGGGCGAAGTTGCCCCCCAGGCCGATGAACACCTTGGCGCGACCTTCTTCCATGGCGGCGATCGCCATCACTGTGTTGTGCCCGTGCTTGCGCGGCGCCTTGAAGGCAAAACGCGCTTCCAGGGCATCGAGCAACTCGGCGGGGGCCAGTTCGTTGATGCCCATGGTGCGGTCGCCCTGCACGTTACTGTGGCCGCGCACCGGCGACAGCCCGGCGCCCGGCCGGCCGATATTGCCGCGCAGCAATTGCACGTTGACCACTTCCTGCACGGTGAGCACCGAGTGGGTGTGCTGGGTCACGCCCATGGCCCAGCACATGATCACCCGCTTGGCCTTGCGGTACATGCGGGCGGCCAGTTCGATGTCCTCCAGGGACAGGCCGGACTGTTCGAGGATGTGCTCCCAGCTGGTGGCGTCGACTTCGGCCAGATAGGCGTCCAGGCCCGAGGTGTGCTCGGCGATGAAGGCGCGGTCGAACACCGCTTCGCCGTTGTTGGCCAGGGCTTCGCGTTCCCACTGCCAGAGGAACTTGGCGATGCCGCGCATGGCCGCCATGTCGCCGCCCAGGGCCGGGCGGAAGTAGGCGGAGGAGGTGGGTTCCGAGCCGTTGGTGAGCATCTCCAGCGGATGCTGCGGGTGCTGGAAACGTTCCAGGCCGCGCTCTTTCAGAGGGTTGAAACAGATCACCTGGGCGCCACGCTTCACCGCTTCGCGCAGCGGTTCGAGCATCCGCGGGTGGTTGGTGCCAGGGTTCTGGCCGATGACAAAAATGGCGTCGGCTTCCTCCAGGTCATCGAAGGTCACCGTGCCTTTGCCCACGCCAACGCTGTCGTCCATGCCCAGGCCGCTGGCCTCGTGGCACATGTTCGAGCAGTCGGGGAAGTTGTTGGTGCCGTAGGCGCGCACGAACAGCTGGTAGAGGTAGGCGGCCTCGTTGCTGGCCCGGCCCGAGGTGTAGAACTCGGCCTGGTCGGGCGACTCCAGCCCGTTCAGGTGCTTGGCGATCAGGGCGAAGGCGTCGTCCCAGCTGGTTTCGACATAACGATCCAGGCTGGCGTCGTAACGCATGGGGTGGGTCAGGCGGCCCTGGTATTCGAGCCAGTAGTCGCTTTGCGCCGCCAGCGCCGAGACTGTGTATTTATTGAAGAAAGCCGGGTTGACCAGGCGCCCGGTGGCTTCCCAGTTGACCGCCTTGGCGCCGTTCTCGCAGAACTTGACCATGCCGTTTTCCGGCGATTCGCCCCAGGCGCAACCCGGGCAGTCGAAACCGCCGTTCTGGTTGGTCTTGAGCATGGTACGAATGTTCTTGAAAGCGTTTTCGCTGCCCAACCAGTTCCTGGTCACGGCAATCAGCGCGCCCCAACCGGCGGCCGCTCCCTTGTAGGGTTTGTAGCGTTCAACTTCGCTCATGGTTCTTCTCCAGGACATCGCACGTAGGCTGTGCCTAATGCCAAGTCATTGTTCATGACTGTTTTGTTGTGCGGTTAAATGCGCTTTTATTTGCAGCCAGTTACAAGGCATGCGCATTTATTCACTTCACGGGTGCCGCTCAAGTACTACGGGAACAAGCCTATGTTGGCCGTGAAGTGCCTGTCTAATCGCTATTAATGACCAGATGATCGAGATCCTCTATCAAGGAGAAAATCAAAATAAATCAATGGATTATTTGTTTAAGGTGGCGTGCTTTCAGGCACTTTTCTGCTTGATAGATCCTATTGATCAACCGGTTGTTAATAGCGATTAGACGGCGCTTTTAATTGAACTTAGTCTTGCCGCAACAAGGCCCCATATATAACGGTGGCCTTCCAATAACAGCCCTCGGGTCGATACGCCTGAAGTGTTGATGGAGGCGGTAATGTCAGATCGAATCCTGCGGGATGGTTTTTCCAGGCGAGTCGACTATCTGCGGATGTCGGTGACCGACCGCTGCGACTTTCGCTGTGTGTACTGCATGGCCGAAGACATGCAGTTCCTGCCGCGGCAACGCATCCTGACCCTGGAGGAGCTCTATCAGCTGGCGCACAGTTTCGTCGCCCTGGGCACGCGGAAAATCCGCCTGACCGGGGGCGAACCCCTGATCCGCCCGGGAGTCGTCGAGCTGTGTCGGCGCATCGCCGCACTGCCGGGGCTGCGCGAGCTGTGCATGACCACCAACGGCTCGCAGCTGGGCAAGCTGGCGGCGCCCTTGTTCGAGGCCGGGCTCAAGCGCCTGAACATCAGTATCGACAGCCTCGATGCCAGGCGTTTCCGCGAGCTGACCCGCACCGGCGACCTGGCCCAGGTCATCGCTGGTATCGACGCGGCGAATGCCGCCGGTTTCCAGCACACCAAGCTCAACTGCGTGGTGATGAAAGGGCGCAACGATCACGAGATCAACGACCTGGTGGGTTTTGCCATCGACCGTGGGCTGGACATCTCCTTTATCGAAGAGATGCCCCTGGGGGTGATCAGCGAGCACAGCCGCGCCGATGCGTTCTTTTCCAGCGCCCAGGTGCGCGAGCGCATCGCCGAGCGCTACACCCTGATCGACTCCACCGAATCGACCCAGGGGCCGTCGCGCTACTGGCGCCTGGCCGAGGCGCCGGAGATTCGCCTGGGGTTCATCTCGCCCCACAGCCACAACTTCTGCGCCACCTGCAACCGGGTGCGGCTGACCGTCGAGGGCCGGCTGCTGCTGTGCCTGGGCAACGAGCATTCGGTCGACCTGAAGCAGGTGCTGCGCAGCCATCCGGGGGAGCCGGAGCGCCTGGAGCGGGCAATAGTCGAGGCGATGAAAATCAAGCCGTACCGCCACAACTTCGAACTCAATGACGAGGTGCAAGTGGTGCGGTTCATGAACATGACCGGCGGCTGATCCGCGCGGTTTCTTTCTCTGCAAAAAGGCTGTCTTGCGATGATCGTCAGATCCAAACCCAACCTGATCAATGTGCTGATTTCGCTCAAGGGCTCGATCGCCAAGCGCATCGCCCTGCGCAGCCTGCTGGTGACCCTCCTGGCCTCGGTGATCGTGTTTATCGAGACCCTGTACCCGGCCTATTTCTCCAGGGTCAACGCCACGCCCTTCACCCTGTTGGGTCTGTCGCTGTCGATCTTCATGAGCTTTCGCAACAACGCCTGCTACGACCGCTGGTATGAGGCGCGCAAGGCCCTGGGCACGCTGGTGACGGAGGTGCGTTCGATGATCCGCGAAACCCAGGTGATCAAGGACCCGCGGCAGCGCGGCAAGATCCTGCGCGACCTCTGCGGCTTCGCCCATGCCCTCAACGCCAGGCTGCGCCAGGAAGACGAGTCGAGCGCGGCGGGCACCTGGCTGAGCCAGTTGCCGTCGGCCCAGGCGCCCAACGTGCCGGACAGCATCCTGCGCCACGTCGGCCAACAGTGTTCGGCCCTGGCCGAATCCGGGGCGATCAACGAATGGCGCTACACGCTGCTGGCCAATCACCTGAGCAGCCTGACCAATGCCCAGACCATCTGCGAGCGGATCAAGGGCACGCCATTGCCCTTTCCCTACACGCTGTTGCTGCACCGCACCAGCTACATCTTCTGCATCCTGCTGCCCTTTGCCATGGCCGAGCCCCTGGGCTGGCTGACGCCGATCTTCACGGCCATCGTCAGTTATACGTTCTTCGGTCTGGATGCCATTGGCGACGAGCTGGAAGACCCTTTCGGCCGGGACGAGAACGACCTGCCGACCAATGCCCTGGTGCGCACCATCGAGCGCGAGGTGCTGGATGCCCTGGGCGCGACCCAGCTGCCGCCGGTGCTGCAGCCGGTGGACTTCGTGCTGAGCTGATCGGCGCCCATGCGTTGGCCCTGGCTCCCCCGGGCGACATCAAATACTCAACCCAGCCAGCCGGCTGCGAGGATAACCATGCACCACGACTCCACCACCCTGACTCACCTGGATGCCGAAGGCCGGGCCAATATGGTCGATGTCAGCGACAAGCAGCCCACCGACCGCGAAGCCCAGGCCCAGGCCTGGGTGCGCATGCGGCCCGCCACCTTGCAGATGATCCAGCAGAACGGCCACCCCAAGGGCGACGTGTTCGCGGTGGCGCGCATCGCGGGGATCATGGCGGCGAAGAAAACCCATGAGCTCATCCCGCTGTGCCACCCGTTGATGCTCAGCTCGATTCACCTCGAACTGAAGGCCGTCGAGCCCGACAGCGTCAGGATTGTCGCCACCTGCCGGCTGAACGGCCGCACCGGTGTCGAGCTGGAAGCCCTCACCGCGGCCAGTGTGGCCGCGCTGACTATCTACGACATGTGCAAGGCGGTCGACCGCGGCATGGTCATCGACAGCATCCAGTTGCTGAAGAAACAGGGCGGACGATCCGGCACTTTTGAAGCGGGAGTCACCGCATGATTCTGATCAACTACTTTGCCCGTTATCGCGAGCAGCTCGGTATCGGTGGCGAGAAGATCGCGCTGGATGATTCGTTGCGCAGTGTCGGCGATCTGAGGACATTGCTCATGGCCAGGGGCGAGATCTGGCAGGCGGTGCTCGGCGAAACCAGCCTGATGTGCGCGCTGAACCAGGACCTGTGCAACCTCGATGCGCCCATCGAGGACTTCGACGAGATCGCATTTTTCCCGCAAGTCACCGGGGGCTGAACCATGACCGTGCACGTCCAGGCCGAGGCCCTCGACCTCGATCGACTGCATCGCGAAGTGCACGGCGAGGACCCGAGCATTGGCGCGGTGGTGACCTTCGTCGGTTATGTGCGGGACCTGAGCCTGGGACAACAGGTCGGCAGCCTGTTTCTCGAACATTACCCGGGCATGACCGAGCGCGCGTTGCAGCGCATCCTCGACCAGGCCAATCAGCGCTGGCCGCTGCAACGGGTCAGGGTCGTGCATCGGGTGGGGGTGTTGCAGGTGGCTGAGCCCATCGTGTTTGTCGGCGTCGCCAGCGCCCATCGACAGGCGGCCTTCGAGGCCTGTGCCTTCCTGATGGACTACCTGAAAACCCGCGCTCCGTTCTGGAAGAGAGAGCAAACGCCATCTGGTGAGCGCTGGGTGGATGGCCGCGAGAGCGACCAACTGGCCGCCAGTCGCTGGTAGGGCAGGGAGGCGCCCTGCGGCGCAGCACCTTTAGTCGGCCGTTGGCTCTGCTGCGGCAAACAGTTTCTTGGCTTCGGTAAAGCACTTTTCGGCGATGGCCGAGCGCGGTTCGGTCTTGCGCATCACCAGGCCCAGGGGCGCCAGCACGCTGGCATCCGGCAGGTTGATGAACGCCAGGTTCTCGATCGGGTTTTCCAGGGCGCTGGACAGCGGCATGATCGAGCAGCAGAAGCCTTCGTGGATGGCCTGGAACAGCTGATAGGTGGAATCGCTTTCGAGGATCGGCTGCGGGTCGAGGCCACGGCTGCGGAAACTCAGGTCGATGGATTTGCGGTAGTGCATGCCGTTGCTGATCATCCCCAGGGGCAGCTCGGCGGCTTCTTCCCAGCTCATTTCGCTGCCTTCGAAATGGAAGTGGCGGGTGTCGTACAGCAGGCCGACGCGGGTTTCGCCGATCTCGAAAAACTCGAAGTAGTTCGGGTTCACGTGGTCCAGGTAACACACCCCCAGGTCCAGCTGATTGTTGCCCAGGCCTTCGATGATCTGGTCCGAGCTCATGGACGACAGGGCGAACTTGAGTTCCGGGAAACTCCGGGACAGCCCCTGGACGTAGCCGATCGGGTTGAAGCTGCTCAACGGCACCAGGCCCAGGCGCAGGCTGCCGACTAGTTGGCCACGGCACGCGGCGGCTTCGGCGAACAACCCGTCATGGGCGGCGAGCAGGGTCCGTGCCCAGGCCAGCACCCGTTCGCCGGCCTCGGTGAAACCTTCGAAACGCTGGCCGCGCTTGACCAGCACCAGGTCCAGCTCGTCCTCCAGATTGCGCAAGCGCATGGACAGGGTCGGCTGGGTAATGTGGCAGCGCGCCGCGGCCTGGCCGAAGTGTCGGGTCTGGTCCAGGGCGATAAGGAACTTGAGTTGTTTGATGTCCACGGTGGCACCTGTTGAAGAAGGGGTTTGATGTCAGGGGGAAGGTCGCTGTCCAGGATGCACGAAGTGTCCGAATATCCCGATCCGACCTTTGGAGGAAAAGACTGTGCACCCGTTCGGTGGCACGCGGAGCTGCTAAAAAACGCTGTTAAAACAGTAGTTCAGGGGTGTTGAAGTTGCTCAGGCGCGGGTCGTCCTCGGCGCAGACCAGGGCCTGCGGCCGGTGCTTCGACAGGGCGCGCTGCAGGCTGCGTTCGCCGGTGTCCCAGTCTTGTTGCAGGCTCGCCAGCAAGGCCTTGGGGATCAGACTGAACATGGGTTGCCAGTGGCCGGCCTGTTGCACCATCAGCACCGAGTCTGCGGCGGGGCGCGCCGCCAGCATGGCGCTGATCAGCGCACCATCGATTTTCGGCGCGTCGCAGGCGAACACCAGCAGCCAGGGATGACGCGCCACCGCCAGGCCGGCGAGCACGCCCGCCAGCGGGCCCGGGAAATCCTTCTGCGAATCCTCCACCAGTTGGTCGGCATAGACCCGGTACTGCTCGGCGTTGCGGTTGCAGGAGATGATCAGGTCATCGCTGAAGGGCCGGACCGCCGCCTGCACATGGGCGATCAGCGGCTTGCCCTGCCAGGGCAGCAGGCCCTTGTCCCGCCCGCCCATGCGCGCGCCACGGCCTCCGGCCAGCAGCAGTACCGAGCAGGGGATGGACGACGGGGACGCGGGGCAGGTCGGGGTCATGGTTCAAGGCACGCTGGTTGGGTATCGGGACGATCTCATTGTCGCCCCTGCGAGTCCAATCGGAAGTATCGAATGGGCAATCAAAAGCCTCTATCGGCCGCGGATTTCACCAGGGCCGGCGCGCATTTTCCAGGGAAAAAAGCCTTGATAGATGGGCTCGATAAAGTGGTCGGCCAGAGTGATTAGACACTGACGGTTTCAGCGCTTTAGCCTCTGGCAATGGTTTTTATGACTGCCTGCCGGAGAAAGACATGAGCGTGAAATCGGATGCATTGTTTGTCCCCCTGAATATTGCCGTGCTGACCGTCAGCGATACCCGCGAATACGCCACCGACACCTCCGGGCAATTGCTCGTCAGCCGCCTGCTGGAAGCCGGCCACACCCTGAGCGAGCGCAACCTGCTCAAGGACGACCTGTACAAGATCCGCGCCCAGGTCGCGCTGTGGATCGCCGATGAAAATATCCAGGTGGTGCTGATTACCGGCGGCACCGGCTTCACCGGACGCGACAGCACGCCCGAAGCGGTGGGCTGCCTGCTGGACAAGCGGATCGACGGTTTCGGCGAGCTGTTCCGGGCGATCTCCATCCTCGATATCGGCACCTCCACCGTGCAGAGCCGGGCCCTGGCCGGGCTGTCCAACGGCACCCTGGTGTGCTGCCTGCCGGGCTCCACCGGCGCCTGCCGGACCGCCTGGGAAGGCATCCTTGCCGAACAGCTGGACGCCCGCCACCGGCCGTGCAATTTCGTGCCGCACCTCAAGCAGGTGCAAGCCTGCGGGACCCGCGGATGAGCCTCTCACCGCTGATGCCGGTGGAGGAGGCCATCGCCCGCTTGCTGGCCATGGCCGAGGCGCAACGCTTGCAGGACAGCGAGCCGGTGGCGCTGGGCGAGGCGCGGCAACGGGTGCTGGCCAGCGACCTGGTGGCGACCCTGGACCTGCCGCCCTGGCCGAACAGCGCCATGGACGGTTATGCCTTGAACCTCGATGGCTGGGACGGACAGCCGCTGAGGGTGTCGCAACGCATTTTCGCCGGCCAGGCCCCCGAGCCATTGCTGCCGGGCAGCTGCGCGCGAATCTTCACCGGCGCGCCGCTGCCCCCGGGCGCCAACAGCATCGAGATGCAGGAGAACGTCGAGCTGCTCGATGACGGTCGCGTCCGCTTCAAGCAGCCGCTGAGGGCCGGCCAGAATATCCGCGCCCAAGGCCAGGAGAACCGCGCGGGGCAAGTGCTGCTGCGCGCCGGCAAACGCCTGGGGCCTTTCGAACTGGCTATCGCCGCGGCCCAGGGCTGTACCCATCTGCCGCTGGTGCGGCGGCCACGGGTGGCATTGCTGTCCACGGGCGATGAACTGGCCGAGCCGGGCACGCCCTTGCGCCCCGGCTGCATCTACAACAGCAATCGTACCCTGCTCAGCCACTGGCTGAGTGCCCTGGGCTGCGAGGTGATCGATGCCGGGATTCTCCCCGACCAGCCACAGCAGACCCGGCTGCGCCTGGAGCAGTTGCAATGCGCCGCGGACCTGATTTTGACCACCGGCGGGGTGTCCGCCGGCGACGCCGATTGCCTCGGCCAGGTGCTGCGCGAGTGCGCCACCCCGGTGTTCTGGAAGCTTGCGATAAAACCCGGCAAGCCGTTGACCGTCGGGCGCTTCGGCAGGGTGCCGGTGATCGGCCTGCCTGGCAACCCGACCTCGGCCCTGGTGACCTTTGGCTTGCTGGCCCGGCCTTACCTGTTGCGCATCCAGGGCGTCGAGGAGGTCATGCCATTGAGCTTCCCGGTCAGCGTCGGTTTCGACTGGCCGAAAGCGGGTAGCCGCCGCGAGTATCTGCGGGCCAGGCTGGAGGAGGGGCGCGCCGTGCTTTATCCGAACCAGAGCTCCGGTGTGTTGCTGGGCGCTTCATGGGCCGATGGGCTGGTGGAGATCCTTGAGGGCAGCACCTTGCGGGCCGGGGAGTCGGCGCGGTTCATTCCGTTCAGTGAGCTGTTCTAGCAGGCGCGGTTTTGACGGCCAGCGCGGGGCACTCAGATCTTCCAGTGCTCCGCGCTTTTCGCCAGGCGCTGGCGCATCTCGTTGAGGTTGGCCACCAGTTGCCGGGTCAGCAGGCGGTAGCCGTCCAGCGCGCTGTAGACCGAGGTGTCGAGGGTCGAGGAGGACGGGCTATCCAGGGGCCGTCCCAGGCGTTTGGTGGCGCCGGATTGCAGGGCGCGGGCCATGCCCACCAGCTGGATGCGCACCTGCCGGTGCTCGTGCTTGAGCAGCTGTTGCAGTTGCTCGCGAGCCTGTGGGTCGCTGAGGTTCGGCCGGGTATTGCCGAGGATTTCCAGGGTGCTGAAGCACATGCGCAGGTTGCGCTGGATGGCGTCCAGTTCGGTCATGGAGATCCGCACTTCCTTGGACACCGAGGGCATCAGCGAGCGCAGTTGCAGCAAGGTGCTGTTGAGGCGCCCGAGCAATTTCAGGTGTTCATCGTCGGTCACCGACTGGCCGCCGATGATGCGTCCGTAAAGGGTGGCGCAGTCGCGCAAGGCGCTGGCCAGGTTGTAGCGCCAGGAATACACCGCATACAACGGAATGGCGAAGGAGAAGGCCAGGGCCAGGGCGATGCCGATCAGGATGTCCACCGTGCGCCACAGGCCATCGCTGACGTGGTTGTCGCCATGGCCGGCGACGATGAACACGGTGATCGCCGCCAGCAGCGCGGTGTAACCGCCCTTGCCGATGGCGTGATAGGAGAAATACCCGCACACCACCGACATCCCCAGGTAGGTCAGCCAGGACATGCCCAGGTAAGCCTGCTGCACCACCAGCACCAGGCCGACGCCCGCGCCGATCAGGGTACCGATGGCCCGTTCCGCGGCCTTCTTGCCGATATTGCCGTGGTGCTGCAAGCCGCCGATCACCACCAGCATGGTCACCGACGCCCATTCGCCGTGGGGCAGATTGAGGCCGGTGGTCAGCGCGATGGTGGCCAGCAACCCCAGGGCCACGCGCACCGCATGGATCAGCTTGGCGTAGCGGTAGCGCCGGTACGGGTCCAGTACCGGGAGCAGGAATCGACGCAACAGCGGTGGCAGGCGCAAGGAGCGCCAGGAGTTCAGCAGGCCCAGGGGATGTTCTCCGTTTTAGGCTCTGTACGAAAAGTGGCTGCGCTCGGTCATGCTGCGTTAAAAACAGGCTCGGAATGCTAATGTAGGCCCCTACACTCCGCTTCCTCGCCTGTTTTTGCCTTGCCTGACCTTCGCTCGCCGACTTTTCGTAAAGACCCTAGAAAATGTAATCGGTGGTCAGGAAGCTCGACTCGCGGTTACGGATGATGTCGCTGATCAACTCCTTGTTGCTCTCCTGGAACTTGGTGGCCACCAGGGTGCGGATCGAGAAGGTGCGCAACGCGTCATGCACAGACAGTGTGCCTTCGGCGGAGTTCTTGCGCCCGTTGAACGGGTAGGTGTCCGGGCCGCGCTGGCACTGGGCGTTGAGGTTGATCCGCCCGACCTGGTTGGCGAAGGCGTCCACCAGCCGCCCGACTTGTGCCGGTTGGGTGCCGAAGATACTCAGCTGCTGGCCGAAGTCCGACTCCAGGACGTAGTCGATCACGGTTTCCAGGTCGCGATACGGCACGATCGGCACCACCGGCCCGAACTGCTCTTCCTGATACACGCGCATCTGGCTGTTCACCGGGTAGAGCACCGCCGGGTAGAAGAACGACGCTCGCGTTTCGCCGCCGCCGGGGTTGACCACCTTGGCGCCCTTGTCGATGGCGTCGGCCACCAGGGCATGCAGGTAATCGACCTTGCCCGACTCCGGCAGCGGCGTCAGCGCCACCCCCGGTTCCCACGGCATGCCGGGTTTGAGGCTGAGCAGCTTGGCGTTGAATTTCTCGATGAAGGCATCGACCAGGGTTTCATGGACGAAGAGGATTTTCAGCGCGGTGCAGCGTTGGCCGTTGAACGACAGCGAGCCGGTGATCGCCTCGTTGACCGCGTTATCCAGGTCCACCTCCGGCAGCACGATGCCAGGGTTTTTCGCGTCCAGGCCCAGGGCGGCGCGCAGGCGGTGCGGCTTGGGGTGCAGTTTCTTCAGGTCGCTGGCGGCCTTGTTGGTGCCGATAAAGGCGAAGATATCGATCTTGCCGCTGGCCATCAGCGCGCTGACGGTTTCCCGGCCGCTGCCGTAGATCACGTTGATCACCCCGGCCGGGAAGCTGTCGCGGAAGGCTTCCAGCAACGGGCGGATCAGCAGCACGCCGAACTTGGCCGGTTTGAACACCACGGTGTTGCCCATGATCAGCGCCGGGATCAGGGTGGTGAAGGTCTCGTTCAGCGGGTAGTTGTACGGGCCCATGCACAGGGCCACGCCCAGTGGCACGCGGCGGATCTGGCCGAGGGTGTCCTGCTCCAGCTCGAAGCGGCTGGAGCGGCGGTCGAGTTCCTTGAGGGCGTTGATGGTGTCGACGATGTAGTCGCAGGTGCGGTCGAACTCTTTTTCCGAGTCCTTGAGGTTCTTGCCGATTTCCCACATCAGCAGCTTGACCACCGCCGAGCGCTGTTCGCGCATGCGCCCGAGGAAGGCTTCGACGTGCTGGATGCGTTCGGCCACGCGCATCGTCGGCCACGCGCCCTGGCCACGGTCGTAGGCGCGCACGGCGGCGTCGAGGGCAGTCAGCGCGGTGTCGGCGTCGAGCAGCGGGGTGCTGCCGAGAATCACTTGTTCGTCGCCATTGGCGGTGTCCAGGTACACCGGGCTGCGCACCAGGGCCAGGGGCCCGTTCCAGGTCTGCAACTGACCGTCGACCAGGTACTCGCGTTGCTCGACCTGGCCGTCCAGGCGGTACTGCTCGGGGATGTCGGCGGCGACGGGAAACAGCGTGTTCAACAGATGGGCTGTGGTCATGACTCTATTCCGTAATGGCAATGGGCAATGCACCGGCGGGCTGGATAGCGTGCCGGCACTGACGGGCGAGACGGGTCTTCAAGGCTTGTTTCTACGGGTATACGCCCTGGTGTCTCGGGTCTTTAGCAAAAAGCTGGGCCAAAATGGCGGAAAGTCGTGCAGCAGAGGTGTGATGGTGTGGTTCTTTGGGCCAAGAGTAGCCGCTTTTTCCCTTGGAAAAACAGCCTTTGTTTCAACCGGCGCTGAACAATTGGCGGATCAGCTTGGGTGTGCTGCCGGTCCAGCGCTTGAACGAGCGGCGGAAATTCGCCGCGTCATTGAAACTCAGGTACTCGGCGACTTCCTCGTTGCTCAGGCCCTTGATCCGGTACAGGTACAGCGCCACGTGCTTGCGCACCAGGTCCGCCTGCTGCTGGAAACCGCTGTCGTGCTTGTGCAGCTTGCGCTTGAGGGTGGCCGGGCTCATGCCGAAGGCCTGGGCCGTCTGCTCCAGGCTCGGTGCCTGGCGCACCTGGGCTTGCAGGTAGCGGTAGACGCAGTCGAGAAAGCTTGAGGCAAAACCCAGGTGCTCGAGCTGGCCCAGGGCTTCCTGGCGCGCCACCTGGCCGGCGGTGGCCGAGGCGTTGGGCCAGGGCTGGGTGAGGAATTCGCGGGGGATGCGCATCAGGTCCATGGGCCGCTTGAACTGGGTGTGCTCGCTCAGGTGCACCCAGTACTGCTCGACATAACGCGGCTCGGCATGGCTGAAGCTGCATTCCCAGGGCAGGCGCTGGCCGCTCAGCCACTGACTCATGGCCACCAGTGAGGTCATGCTGGCCTCCAGCAGGAAGCGCCACTGTTCGCCGGCGCCGCAGCTGTCCAGCCAGTAGAAGTAGGCGTGCCTGTCATCCAGCAGCAAACGCGGGCTGGCTAGTGGGCTGAGCAGCGCCTGTTGCTGCACCAGGGTGTCGAGGGCCTGATGCAGGTTCTGCGCATGGCGCAGGGCATGGCTGGCGGCGCCGTAGTGCCCGGGCAGCAGGCGCTGGCCGAACAGGAAGCTGCTGTCGTCGGCGTCCAGCAGGCGCCGGCTGTTGCCGATCAGGCCGAGAAACTGCTGCGGGCTGAGGCGGGTCTGGCCGGCCAGGATGTCCTCGTGGAACAGCCCGGTGCCGCGCAGCAGGCGATGGCTGTCGATGTCCCGGGACAGCGCCAGGTCGATCAGGCTGGCCGGCTGGTAATGCCCGGGAATGAAACGGCTGTCGTTCTCGTACCAACGGGTTTTCAGGGTCATGGCCGGGCCTCAGGCGCTTTTCGCCAGCGGCTGCTTGGCCCGGGCCAGGGCCAGGTTGAGGCGCTTGAGCAGGACTTCCGGGGTCTCGTCGAGGGCCATCACCACCGCGGTGCAGGCGGACAGCTGCAAGCGTTCGCCGTGCTGGCGGCTTTTGTGCGCCAGGCTCTGCACCGCCTGGCGCAGCTCCTGGGCCAGCAGCCGCGCCTGGCTTTCGCCGGTGTTCGGCAGCAGCACCACGAAGCGGTCGCCGGCCAGCCGGCAGAGCAGGTCCTGGCGACGCAGGTTGAGCAGCAGCAAATGGCTCAGCGCCTGCAGCACCGCGTCGCCCTCGGCATGGCCGAAGTCCTGGTTGAGCGCGGCGAAGTTGTCCAGGTCCAGGGCCAGCAGCGACAGCGGCTGCTGCTGGCGCTGGCTGTCCTGCAGGCTGTCGGCCAGCTGGCGCTTGAGGTAGTCGGCGCCGCCCAGCGGAGTGAGTTTGTCGAACAGCCGGTGCTCGCGGAACAGCCGCTCGCGTTTTTCCATCTGCGCGCTGATCGCCAGCTGTTCGCGGTGCCAGTGGTAGATGCCGATGGTCAGCAGGACCATGCCCACCGGCATCGGCCCGGACTCCAGCCAGTGGTCCCAGGTGATGCTGTCGGGCAGGCGGATGAACTCGTCGAGGCTGTCGATCCACCAGGAAAAGAAGATGCAGCTCAGGCCCAGCGCCAGGTAGTTGGTGACCCGTCCCGCCGGGCGGCTTTTCAGCACCAGGCCGAGCCAGATCAGGGCCAGCAGGGCGGTGCCGCCTTCGCCGACGATGTCCAGCCAGACCCATTCGCTGACCGTCTTCAACTCGCCACAGGCCAGGTGCAGGAGCAGGCCGAGATTGGCCGCCAGCAGCAGGGTGGCGAGTTTCCATCGATGGGGTTTGAGCACTGAGAACATGGCCGCGATCCTTTGGCGAAGAAGCAATGCGCGCCAGCACAGCAGATGTGTGTGACAGCCGGGTGACGGTGGTGAAGGGGGTGGGGGAGGTCGAATCAGCTCATCGTGAAAGAGGATTTTTTGTTGGTTCGATGTCTGTTGCAGCGGTGTCGACAGGGCCGCCGATTCGCGGGCAAGCCTCGCTCCTACAGAAGCACTCGATCTTCTTCTGTAGGAGCGAGGCTTGCCCGCGAAAGCGTCAGACCAGTCACCGCCAACCGCCCGGTAAAAGGTCATTTCAGCTCACTTTGCCCCTGGATCCCGGGCAAACCCCCGCTTCAAGGGCCTCCCCGCCAACCCCTGTCACAGAACCGTCATTCCCCGACCCTAGCTTGCCCTCCCAGTTGCCGGGCCCCTTGCCTGGCCGTCACCGGACTCTTGGGGGAGGACCATCATGTACAAGCGCAGCAGCACCGCCGGCCTGCTCGGCTTCACGCTCACCGCCCTGGCCATGGCGATCGCCAGCGAACGCCTGAGCGCCGCCGAAGCCGATTCGACTAAAAACACCGAACACCTGGAAGTGGTCGGCCAGGCCGCGAGCATCGACCAGGCGCTCAAGGAACAGCGCAGCGCCGACACGATCAAGAGCGTGGTGCACGCCGACGGCGTGGGCCAGTTGCCGGACGAGAACGTCGCCGAAGCGGCGCAGCGCCTGCCGGGCATCAGCGTCGAGCGCGACCAGGGCGAAGGGCGTTTTGTCAGCGTGCGTGGCCTGGGCCCGGACCTCAACAGCGTGACCATCAACGGCACCCTGGTGCCGGCCCCGGAAAGCAAACGCCGCGCCGTGGCCCTGGACGTGCTGCCCTCGGAGCTGGTGCAGTCGCTGTCGGTGATCAAGACCCTGACCCCGGACATGGACGCCAACTCCCTGGGCGGCACCGTCGACGTGCAGAGCCTCTCGGCCTTCGATCACAAGGGCCTGTTCTACACCGGCAGCAGCGAAGCCAGCTACGACCAGAACACCCACCAGACCAGCCCGAAATTTTCCGGGGCGATCAGCGACCGTTTCAGCCTTGGCGACGGCATCGACAACTTCGGCGTGGCCGCGGCCCTGAGCTGGCAGAAGCGCGACTTCGGTTCGGACAACGTCGAGACCGGCGGCGCCTGGGACTTCGAGCAGGGCGCAAAACTGCAGGAACTCGAACTGCGCGACTACGACATCAGCCGCGAACGCGCCGGCGGCGGCCTGAACTTCGACTACAAGCCGGACGACCTCAGCAGCTACTACCTGCGCACCCTGTACAGCCGCTACAAGGACAGCGAGACGCGCAACGCCGCCAGCCTGGAATTCGCCGAGCCCCAGGCGGCCAGCGAGCTGGGCGACGCCGAAGGTAAACGCAAGCTCAAGCAGCGCGAGGAAACCCAGGAAATCCAGTCCTACGTGTTCGGCGGCGAGCGCATGTTCGGCCTCTGGACCCTCAGCGGCCAGGCCGGCTACAGCCGCTCCAGCGAAGACAGCCCGGGGCATATCGCCAGCGCGGTGTTCAAGGGCAACGACGACTTTGCCGACAGCGGCTTCTACGACAATGACAAGCCGCGGCCGATCGTCGGCCAGGGGTTCTACAACCCGTCCAACTTCAGCCTGGACAAGGTCGAGTGGGAAAAGCAGCGCACCACCGACACCGAGAAAAACCTGCGCCTGGACCTGGCCCGCGACTACGACCTCAGCGGCTACGCGTCCCAGGTCAAGTTCGGCGGCAAGGTCAGCCGACGCAACAAGGACAACGACCTCGACGCCTGGGTCTACAAAGACTTCGACGAACTGGGCTTCAGCGACGAACAGCTCAACCTCAGTGGCTTCCAGAAAGGCAGCGTCGACTATCGCCTCGGCCGCTTCGGCCCGGGCATCAGCGGCGGCTCGATCAAGCAGTTGATCGGCGGCCTGGACCGCGATGGGTTCTTCGACGAGAGCGAATCCCGGGTCAACGATTTCAAGATCCGCGAAGACATCAACGCCGGCTACCTGATGAACACCGTGGATATCGATGACTGGCGTTTTATCGCCGGCCTGCGCTACGAAGGCACCGAGTTCGAGGCCAAGGGCACCGGTGCCACCGACGGCGAGTTCCAGTCCACCGAGACCAAGCGCCGTTACCACCACTGGCTGCCGGGCTTGCACGCCCGTTACCAGCTGGACAAGAACACCCAGGTGCGCGCTGCCTGGACCAAGGCAGTGGTGCGCCCGACCTTCGGCCAGCTGGCGCCGGGCTTTGTCATCGACGATGACGAAGCCAGCTTCGGCAACCCGGACCTCAAGCCGCTGGAGTCGAGCAACCTGGACCTGGGCATCGAGCACTTCATGGGCCGCGCCGGCACCGTCTCGGCCTTCGTGTTCTACAAGGACATCAAGAATTTCGTCTACAACACCGACCTGGCCGGCACCGGCGCCTGGGCCAACTTCTCCGAGGCGCACACCTTCGCCAACGGCGACAGCGCCAAGCTGTACGGCCTGGAGCTGGCCTACTCGCAGAAATTCGACTGGCTGCCGGCGCCCTGGAATGGCCTGCTGCTGGGGGCCAACGCCACCTTCAGCCGCTCCGACGCCGAGATCAAGGGCTTCGACGCCGCCAGCGGAGTCAACCGCAAGCGCAGCATCGACCTGCCGAACCAGTCGGACACCGTCGGCAACCTGATGCTCGGCTGGGAAAACGACAAGCTCAGCCTGCGCCTGTCGGCCAACTACAAGTCGGACTACCTCTATGAGCTGGCCTCGATCAACGACAAGGCCCACGACCTGCACGTCGATGCCCAGACCTTCGTCGATTTCAGTGCCCGCTACTCGCTGACCAAGAGCCTGCAGCTGAGCTTCGAGGCGCAGAACATCACCGACGAGCCGTACTTCGTCTACACCGGCCACCGCTCCTACAACGGCCAGTACGAAGAGTACGGCCCGACCTACAAGCTCGGCCTGACCTTTACCCACTTCTGATCCCGAGGCGGCGGCGCCCCGGCGCTGCCGCCGTGCCGAACGAACAATAAGGACCTGATCCATTCATGAGTATTCTGTTGACACCCGCGCGCTGCCTGCTGGCCGCGCTGATCTGCCTGGGCAGCGGCGCGGCCATCGCCGGCTCTTTGTCGGCGTCCACCGATCCCAGCCTGACCCTGAAACCCTGGCTGCCCAAGCAGGCCCTGGCCATCGAGGCCATCGGCTTTGTGCCCGGCACCAGCGAGCGCCTGGCCGCCAGCGAGCGCGACGGCCTGTTGCTGCTCGACGCCCAGGGCCAGGAACTGGCGCGCTTGAAAGGCTCCTTCAATGGCCTGGACAGCCGCGCCGCCGGCCAGCAGGTGCTGGTCGCCACGCTCGACAGCCAGCGCCAGCAGGCGCTGCTGGTCAGCCTCGATCCGCACAGGCGCCAGTGGGGCCAGCCGCTGTACCTGCCGCCGCGGGACTTCCCGGTCAACGGCCTGTGCCTGTACCGCGACGAGGCCAGCAACCTGTTCCTGTTCCTGGTGGGCGAGGAGGGCAAGGGCGAGCAATGGCTGGTGGGCGCCGGCGCCCGGCTGAGCGCCACGGCGCAACGGGTGCGCGGCGTACCGCTGCCGCCGGCGGCGCAGTTCTGCCAGGTGGACGATGGCGCTAACCAGTTGCTGGTCAACGAAGAGAACGTCGGCTGGTGGGCCTACCCGGCGCACCCCGAGGCGGATGTCGAGCGGCGGCCGATGGCCATGCGCGCGCCGTTCGGCGAGGTGGCCAAGGCCGCCGGCGCCATGGCCTTGGTGCCGGGCGGCGTGCTGGCGCTCGACCCCAAGGCGGCGCGGCTGCATCTTTATCAGCAACAGGGCGAAGGCTGGTCGCCCAGGGCCAATCTGACCTTGCCCGGGCTGAAGGAGCCGGAAAACCTCGCGGTGCAAGCCAGCGCCCAGGGTCTGCAAGTGCTGGTGCGCGACGATGACGACGGGCAGATCTACCAGGGCCGGCTGGACTGGCAGGCCACCCCGGTGCCGCTGGCGCCGGTGCTGCCCAATGTGCCAGCCCTGAGCCAGAGCGAGCCGGTGGGGCGCCAGGGCGATGCGGCGGACGACCCGGCGATCTGGATTCACCCCCGGCAGCCGGAGCTGAGCCGGGTGCTGGGCACCAACAAGAAACAGGGGCTGCTGGCCTACGACCTGCAAGGCAAGTTGCTCCAGGAGTTGCCGGTGGGGCGGCTGAACAACGTCGACCTGCGGCCGAACTTCAAGCTGGGCACCCAGGTGGTCGACCTGGCGGTGGCGAGCAACCGTGATCACAACAGCCTCAGCCTGTTCAGCATCGATCGCGCCAGCGGCGAGCTGCGCGAAGCCGGGGAGATCCCCACGCCGCTCAAGGAAATCTACGGCATCTGCCTGTTCCAGCCGGCCAGCGGCGAGCTTTATGCCTTTGCCAACGGCAAGGACGGCAGCTTCCTGCAATACCGCCTGAGCGCCCCCGATGGTCGGGTCCAGGGCGAGCTGGTGCGCCAGTTCAAGGTCGACAGCCAGCCGGAAGGCTGTGTCGCCGACGACCAGCGCCAGCGCCTGTTCCTCGGTGAAGAGGACGTCGGCGTGTGGGCGGTGGATGCCCGCGCCGACCAGCCGGCCAACCTCGCCAGCGTGATCAAGGTCGGCCCGCAACTACATGCCGACGTCGAGGGCCTGGCGCTGTACCAGAGCGAGACGCATGACTACCTGGTGATTTCCAGCCAGGGCAACGACAGCTATGTGGTGCTCGATGCCGAGCCGCCGTTCGCTTCCCGCGGGGCCTTCCGGGTCGGCCTGAATGCCGCCGCGGGCATCGACGGGGCGTCGGAAACCGATGGCCTGGAAGTCACCTCGGCCAACCTCGGCGGGCCCTGGAGCCAGGGGCTGCTGGTGGTCCAGGACGGCCGCAAACGCATGCCCGAGCAGACCCAGAACTTCAAGTTCGTGCCCTGGGCCGAGGTGGCCGGGGCGCTGAAGCTGCCTTGAATGCCGCCGTCATCAACGCTTCATCTGTATCCCATCGAATAGCCCGGGGCCGTCGTGCAGCGACGGCCCGAGGCGCACAGGCAAAGGAGTTTCACCATGCAGGCGACACTGGAACACATGACCATCTGGGGGCTGATCAGCGATGCCAGCCTGTTGGTCAAGGCGGTCATGCTCACCCTGTTGCTGGCGTCGTTGCTCAGCTGGTACCTGATCATCCAGCGCGGCAGCGTGCTCAAGCGCACCGAACGCCAGTTCGACGCTTTCGTCCAGCGCTTTCGCGGCAGCGCCGAACTCACCCCGCTGTACCGTGAAAGCCTGCAACAGGCGGACGGCGAGGGCGGTGTCGAGCCGATCTTCCAGGCCGGTTTCCAGGCCTACAGCCAGCTCCGCCAGCAAGGCGGCAACCCGGCCGAAGTGGTGCTCGAAGGGGTGGAACGTTCGTTGTACGTGGCCATCAGCGAGCAGGAAATCCGCCTGGAAAAAGGCTTGCAGTTCCTGGCCACGGTCGGTTCGGTCAGCCCCTATATCGGCCTGTTCGGCACCGTGTGGGGGATCATGAATTCCTTCCTCGGCCTGTCCCAGGTGCAGCAGGCGACCCTGTCCACCGTGGCCCCGGGCATCGCCGAAGCGCTGATCGCCACCGCCATCGGCCTGTTCGCGGCGATCCCCGCGGTGATCGCCTACAACCGTTTCGCCGCCCGTGGCCAGACCCTGCTGACCCGCTACTACGCCTTCGGCAACGAGCTGCAGGCGCGTCTGCATCGCCAGCTGCATGGCGCGTCGTCGAACCTGGCCGTCGCGGCCTGAGAGGAGAGTGCAGATGCTAGTCAGGCCGCAACGCAAGCATGGGCCCAAGGCCGAAATGAACGTGGTGCCCTACATCGACGTGATGCTGGTGCTGCTGGTGATCTTCATGGTCACCGCGCCGATGCTCACCCAGGGGGTGAAGATCGAGCTGCCCAAGGTCGCCAGCGAGGCCCTGGCCACTGACACCCGGCAGCAGATCCTGACCCTGTCGGTGAAGGCCGAGGGCGGCTACTACTGGAACCTTGGTGGTGAACTGGATGCACGGCAGCAGACCGACAGCGCGGTGGACCTCGACGAGATGCGCGCCAAGGTGGCGCAAATAGTCGCTGCGCGAAGCGATACCCAGGTCTACATTCGCGCCGACAATGACGCCGGCTACGGCCTGGTGGTGGCGGCCATGGCGGCGTTGCAGCAGGGCGGGGTGAGCAACCTGGGGCTGGTGACCGAGGCCCCGCAATGACGGCGATGATCATGCACAGTCCACAGCAGACCCTCGACGATTTTTCCCTGCGACCCTTGCGCGAACACTGGCGCCCCCATGCGCTGGCCGCGACCCTGGCGGTGGCGCTGCACGCCGGGGTGCTGGCGCTGCTGGTGGCGGGCTGGTCGGTGGAGCCGCCGGCCGCCGAACAGCCGGCGGTGTTGCGTACCCAGTTGGTGATGTTGCCGCCGACAGCGCCAGCTTTGGTCGAGCCTGAAGCCACCCCCATGCCCACGCTCGCGCCGCCGGAACCGGTGGTCGCGGCCTCGGTCGAGCCGGCCAAGCCTGCTGTCGATCCGCGGCTCCAGGCGCAGAAACTCGAGCAGGCGGCCCTGGCGCGCAAACGGGTCGAAGACAAGAAACGCGAACAGCTGGCCGAGCAGCAACGCCAGCAGCACGAGCGCCAGGAAAACGAAAGGCGCAACCGCGAAGCCGAGCAACAGCGCCTGGCCCAGGAGCAGGCGCAACAGCAACAGGCGCAGCGCACCGAACAGGCCCGCCTGGCCGCCGAGCGCGCCCGGCAGCAAGCCGCCCAGGCCGCGGCCGACAGCCGCCAGTACCTGCCCCTGAGCAAGGAGGCCCCGGACTACCCGCAACGGGCCCTGGACAAGAACATCGAAGGCGACTGCACCGTGGAATACAGCGTCAACCCGCAAGGCAAGGTGGAGAACCCCAAGGTGCTCGACGGCTGCCACCCGCTGTTCATCCGCCCCTCGCTGGCGGCGGCCAACACCTTCCGCTACCAGCCGCGCATCGTCGACGGCCAGGCGGTGTCGGTGCCCGCGGTGCGCAATACCTTCCACTACCGCATCAAATAGCCGCGGCTGTTGTTCTTCAGTAGAAGCGGCCGGCTGCCGCTTGATTGCCCGCGTAGCGATGGTCCCCAGGACACCGCGTTATCGTTAACGGTTTTTCGCGGGCAAGCCTCGCTCCTACAGAAGCCCCGCAATCCTGTAGGAGCGCAGCTTGCGCGCGATGAACGATAACGCGGTCCATCGGTAGACCGCGGCGTCCTCATCGTGGGCAGGCGTCTGCACCGGCCTGGCCGCAGATGCCCCCCTCGCTGGCCCGCAATGCCCTCAGGTCCTGGCGGCGCCTGCCTTAGTGTTGGCTCTGGGTCGATCCCGACCGTCACCCGAGAGGAACACCATGCCGGCACCGACTGCCTCGCTGCGGTTTTTATCCATCGCCAGGCTGTATCGCCTGGGGCGCGTGGCGCTGTGCCTGGCGCTGGGCGGGCTGCTGGTCGCCTGCGGCGACAAGCCCGCGCCGCCCTCTACGGCCGCGGTGCAACAGTTGCCCGACGATTCGACGCTGGCGCGGATCTACGACAGCAGCTGCAAGCTCTGCCACGCCAACCCGGCGTCCGGCGCGCCGCTGACCGGCGATGTCCAGGCCTGGCGGCCGCGCATCGCCCAGGGCGCCGACACCCTGCTGGACCACAGCATCAATGGCTATAACGGCATGCCGCCGATGGGCCTGTGCATGCAGTGTTCCGAGGAGCAGTTCCTCGCCCTGATCCGCTTCATGTCCGCACAAGACCTCCAATAACCCGGCACAGGGACACAGGCATGACCATGCACCTCACACGACGTCAGTTGCTGCAACGCGCAGGGGTAGCCGGAGCGTTCAGCGCCCTGGCCAGCAACCCGCTGCTGGCCGAGCTGGCGCGGGCGCCACGGCTGATTCCCTGGCGCAACTGGTCCGGCGCGCAAAGCTGCCTGCCCCTGGCGCGGCTGGCGCCCAAGGACCTCGACGAGCTGGTGCAGGTGATTCGCCAGACCCCGGGCAAGATCCGCCCGGTGGGCTCGGGGCACTCCTTCAGCGCCCTGGTGCCCACCGACGGCACGCTGCTGTCGCTGAGTTTCTTCAGCGGCCTGCTCAGCCACGATGCCGCGACCTTGCAGGCCGAGTTCGCCGCGGGCACGCCGATGTCGCGCATGGGCGCGCCGCTCAAGGCGATCGGCCAGGCCCTGCCGAACATGGCCGACATCGACTACCAGACCCTGGCCGGGGCCATCGCCACCTCGACCCACGGCACCGGCGTCGGCTTCAAGTCCTATTCGGCCCAGGTCTGCGGCCTGCAACTGGTGACCGCCAGCGGCGAGGTGCTGGACTGCGACAGCAGCCGCCATGCCGAGGTCTTCAGCGCCGCACGGGTGTCCCTCGGTGCCCTGGGCGTGGCCGCCCGGGTGCGTCTGCAGAATCGCCCGGCCTATCGCCTGCGGGAAAAACAGTGGATTGCCAAGACCGAAGAGCTGCTCGAGGACCTGGCGAAAAACACCCGCGACAACCAGCACTGGGAAATGCTGGTGGTCACCCATTCCGACTACGCGCTGTCGATTGCCCTGAATGAAACCGAAGACCCAGCGACCCCGCCGGTGGACCCGGCGGAAGAGGGCGGCAACGAATTCGTCAGCCTGATCGAAAACCTCGACAAGTACCTTAGCGACTTTCCCGAAACCCGCCGCACCCTGCTCAACAGCCTGCGGCATTTCGCCAGTTTCGACGACCGGGTCGGCGACTCCTACGAGGTCTACGCCAATGTGCGCAACGTGCGCTTCAACGAAATGGAGTACTCGGTGCCGGCCGAGCACGGCCCGGCGTGCCTGCGGGAAATCCTCAAGCTGATCCGCGACAAGGACCTGCGCACCTGGTTTCCCATCGAGTACCGCTACGTCCAGGCCGACGACATTCCCCTGAGCATGTTCGAGGGCCGCGACAGCTGTTCGATCTCGGTGCACCAGCACTACGGCATGGACCACCACAACTTCTTCGCCGCCGTCGAACCGATTTTCTGGAAGTACGCCGCCCGCCCGCACTGGGGCAAGTTGCACAGCCTCAACGCCCGGCAGTTGCAGGCGCTGTACCCGCGCTGGCGCGAGTTCACCCGGGTGCGCGAGGCGCTGGACCCCGGCGGCAAGTTCCTCAATGCACACCTGTCGTCCATCCTGGGCGTGGTCTGAAGGGAGATAAAAAGGATGAATCGACGCAACTTCCTGCTCGGTACCGCGGGTGTCGGCGCCTTGTTGGCGGGCGTGGGCGCCTGGCTGCGGCCCGCCGACCGGGGCGGGCCCTACAGTGACTATTTCCGCACGCTGAACCAGGAGCTCAAGGCCCACGGCCCGATGCGCCCGGTAATGTTGATCGACCTCGATCGCCTGGACCACAACATCGACGTGGTGCTGCAGTCGGTCAAGCGCGGCGGCAAGCAGCTGCGGCTGGTGGAGAAGTCCCTGCCATCGCCGGAGCTACTGGCTTACATCGGCCAACGCGCCGGCACCCAGCGCCTGATGTCGTTCCACCAGCCGTTCCTCAATCACGACGCCCAGCGTTTTCCCGAGGCCGACATCCTGCTGGGCAAGCCGCTGCCGGTGCGTTCCGCCGAGCTGTTCTACCAGGGCCACAAAGGCCCGTTTGACCCGGCCCGGCAGTTGCAGTGGCTGATCGACACCCCGGAACACCTGCAGCAATACCTGGCCCTGGCCCGTGGCCTGGGCACCCGGCTGCGGATCAATATCGAGCTGGACGTCGGCCTGCACCGCGGCGGGGTGAAGGACAGCCTCGAACTGGGGCCGCTGCTGACCCTGATCGCCACCAACCCCCAGCACCTGGAGTTCGCCGGTTTCATGGGCTACGACCCCTTTGTCGGCATGGGCGTGCCGGGTATTCTCGGCTCGCCCGAAGCGCTGTTCGCCAAGGTCATGCAGCGCTACCAGAGCGCTGTGGACTTCACCCGGCAACGCCATCCGGCGCTCTGGCAGCCGGGGCTGACCCTGAACACCGCCGGCAGCCCCAGCTACCGCATGCATGAGCAGGAACAGTTGAGCAGCGAAGTGTCGGTGGGCACGGCGATGCTCAAGCCGACCCACTACGACCTGCCGTCCCTCAGCGAACATCGGCCGGCGGCCTACATCGCCACGCCGGTGCTGAAAAGCACCGGCCCGGTGCGCATCCCGGCGCTGGACGACAAGTCGAAGCTGTTCGCCTGGTGGGACCCGAACCAGCGCGAGACATTCTTCATCTACGGCGGCAACTGGCTGGCCGAGTTCGAGTCGCCCTCGGGGCTGCAAAGCAACGGCTTGTTCGGCCGCAGTTCCAACCAGGAGATGGTCAACGGCTCGCCCGCCGTGGGCCTGGGGCCGGACGACCAGGTGTTCCTGCGGCCGATGCAGAGCGAAGCGGTGCTGCTGCAATTCGGTGACCTGCTGGCGGTGCGCGGCGGGCGGATCGTCGAGAGCTGGCCGGTCTACAGCTAGGTTCTTTGCGGCGGGGCTGAGGGCCTCATCGCGGGCAAGTCGGATCGCCGCCCGCTAGCTCCTACAGAGGCTCACACGTTCTTCTGTAGGAGCGAGGCTTGCCCGCGATGACCGTGACGCGGAATGTCTGGGAAACCGCGTTATCGTTCATCGCACGCAAGCTGTGCTCCTACAGAAGAAGATCGCGCAATCCGTAGGAGCGAGCGGGTGGCGCTCCTACGTTACAAGGAGAACGGAATCGTCAGCTTGGCCCACAGCATCTCGCCCTCGGGCCGGTTCTCCACGTCGAACTCCTTGGCCCAGCGGATCTCCGCGCTGGCGTACTTGAGGAAGGTCAGGTACAGCGCCGGGCCGATGGCGAACACCTGGCCGCGCACGCCATCGTCCACGTCCTCGCCGAGAAACTGCACGGTGCGGCCGTACTGTTTGTCGTCGGTGGTCTGCTTCAGGTAGTAGCCGTTGACCCCCAGGCTCAGGTTGTCGGTCACCTTGTAGCTGGCGGAATAGTCGAAGTGGAAGATCTGCCCGGACTTGTAGTCGGTGGCGTGGTTTTCCTCGTTGAAGCTGTAGGTGGTTTTCATCGACAGTTCAGTGCGCGGGGTGGGCAGCCAGGTCACCGAAACCAGCGGCTTGTAGGTGTAGAAGTTGTTGCTGGTATTGGCCAGGCGCGTCGCGTCGTACTTGCCGGTGGGAATGGTGATTTCCACGGCGGCGCCCAGGGTCAGGTTCTTGCCCATGTCCCACAGGATGATCGGCGCGATGGTGGTGTCGCCCATGCTTTCGCGCTGGTCCTTGAGGCCGAAGACCCCCACCTGCTGGCGCAGATAAGGCTGCGCCACGTAGCCGCCGAGGCGCCCGCCGAACACCCGCAGCGGGCTCAGGTAGTCGAGGCGGGGAATGATCGCGTCCGAGACGATCCGCACGTCCGGCACCTTGCCGCCCAGGGAGCTGATATTCAGCTTCCGCGCTTCGTAGTGGTTGTAATAGAGGTTGAAGGCGAACATGTGGTCCGGCAGGCCGTTGACGTCCAGCGGCAGGATGAAGAAGCCGTCGGTGCCGGTGCCGATATTGTCGACTCCGGATTCGGTGGCCGGTGCCAGGGCGGGCAGGGCGGCGATACAGGCCAGGCTGGCGGCAAGGCGCCGGGGGCGATGGGTGCGGGTCGAATTCATGTTCGGGCTCTTATTATTGTCAGTGGGCGCGCAGTTGGCCGGTTTCCGGCCGCCCCATAGGAATAAGCCTTCGGCGCCTGGCCAGGCAGGGTATTGGCGGCCACTGAGGGGGACTTTCGCGGCCAGCCTGCAATGACTTGTTACATCCTTCCATGGGCGCGAGCGGAAAACGCTATGCTGAGCGAGCGCTCGCCTCGCCCTGGCGGTGTCTGGGAGCGGGGCGCATAACCAGAATAAGAATTGCAGCCGAACCGGCTCGGGACCCGATGCCCATGCAGATGAAAGCCGTCGATCCACAGTACCAACTGGCCCTGGTTTCACCCTTCCTGTTGCAGACCCTGGCCGAAGTCGCGGGCAGCCACGGCGTCGACCCGCACGCCCTGTGCCGGGGCCTGGGCTTTACCCTCGACGACCTGCAGGACCCCGCACAACGCATCTCCTACCGCCAGGCCGTGGCGATGATCCAGCGCGCGCTCAAGGCCTTGCCGCAGCAGGGCCTGGGCCTGTGGGTCGGGCATCAGAACGTGCTCGGCACCCTGGGCCTGCTGGGGCATGTGCTGTCGCTGTGCAAGACCCTGCGCGATGCCTTCGACATCGGCCTGCGCCATCAGCACACCACCGGCGGCCTCGCCAACTGCACCATCCAGCAACAGGGTGACGAGTTTTTTGTCGAGGCCGAATGCCGGCTGCCTTACAGCGACGTGCAGATCTTTGCCGTCGAAGAGTTCTTCGCCAGCCTGCCGGTCTATGGCCGGGCCCTGGTCGGCGCCGACTTCAAGCCGCTGCGGATCGAGTTCACGCACTCCGCCCCGGTTTATCGGGACGAGTACCTGCGCCTGCTGGGGCCCGACGTGCACTTCGGCTGCCTGCACAACCGCATGGTCATCGCCGGCCACTGGCTGGACACGCGCCTGCCCAACCACCATGCCGTGGCCCTGCGCCAGGCGCTCAAGTTGCTGGAACTGGAAAGCGCCCAGGTGCACCGCAAGCTGGACCTGATCCAGGCGGTGGAGCGGGCCATCTCCCGCGACCTGACCCAGGGCAGCCATATCGAGCAGGTCGCCAGTGACCTGAACATGAGCGGGCGCACCCTGCGCCGACGCCTGAGCGAGCACGACCTGACCTTCGAAGCGTTGTTGGAGCAGGTGCGCCGGGCGCGCACCCTGAGCCTGCTGGCCAACCCGCAGCTGTCCATCGAGCGCATCACCGAGGCGGTGGGCTACAGCGACGTGCGCAGTTTTCGCCGGGCGTTCAAGCGTTGGACCGGCCTGAGCCCCAGCGCCTACCGGGAAGAGGGCGGCCAGTTGTAGGGCAGGGAGCCTGGCGGCGTGACGATTCACCACGTCGCTTCATGCGTGTCTAAACCCCCACAAATTGTGGTGCGCCGGGTAAACTCCGGGCTTTCTTCAAGGAGTCGCTATGAGTTACTACCAGCCGGGCATTCTTGCCACCCCCGTTCCGACCCAGGCTCGTCACCTGTTTTTCGCCCTCGAATCCATCGAGGCGCTGCCGGCGGCGATCGATCGCTTGCTGGCGCTGGTGGACGGGAAAACGGCGGTAGCGGGTTTTGGCGCGTCGCTGGTCAAGGTGCTGGGCGCCCGCGTGCAGGGGCTCAAGGCCTTCCCGGCGCTGACCGGGGTCGGCGTCGACAACCCTTCGACCCAGCATGCGCTGTGGGTCTGGCTGCATGGCGAAGACCGCGGCGAGCTGCTGCACCGCAGCAACGAGCTGGAGGCCGCCCTGGCCCCGGCGTTGCGCCTGGTGCAGATGAACGAAGCCTTCCGCCACAAGACCGGCCACGACCTGACCGGTTACGAGGACGGCACTGAAAACCCTCACGATGAAGAAGCCATCGCCGCGGCCCTGGCCGAAGGCGCCGACGGCCTGCGCGGTGGCAGCTTCGCCGCGATCCAGCAGTGGCAGCACGACTTCAAGGGTTTTGCCGCGATGCATCAGCAAGAGCGCGACAACATCATCGGCCGCCGCCTGAGCGATAACGAAGAGCTGGACGACGCGCCGGACTCGGCTCACGTCAAGCGCACCGCCCAGGAGAGCTTCACCCCCGAAGCCTTTATGGTGCGCCGCTCGATGCCGTGGATCGAAGGCGACAAGGGCGGCCTGATGTTCCTCGCCTTCGGCCACAGCCTCCACGCCTTCGAAGTCCAGCTGCGGCGCATGAGCGGCCTGGAAGACGGCATAGTCGACGGCCTGTACCGCATGAGCCGGCCGATCACCGGCGGCTACTACTGGTGCCCGCCACTGCAGGACGGCCGCCTCGACCTGCGTGCCCTGCAAGCGGTCTGACCGGCCAATGGGCACAGGAGGAGAGGGCATGCGGCCCGTGCGCTGGGGCATGATCGGTTGCGGCAGCGTCACCGAACGCAAGAGCGGCCCGGCCTTCTACAAGGCGCCGGGCTCGGCCTTGGTGGCGGTGATGGGTCGGCGCCTGGAAGCGGTGCGGGACTATGCGGCACGCCACGGCATCGCACGCTTCTACACCGATGCCCAGGCGCTGATCGACGACCCCGAAGTGGACGCGGTGTACATCGCCACGCCACCTGACAGTCACCACGCCTACAGCTTTCGGGTGGCCGCCGCCGGCAAGCACTGCTGCGTGGAAAAACCGATGGCATTGAACGCCGGGCAAAGCCTGGAGATGCAGCAGGTTTTCCAGCAGGCCGGATTGCACCTGTTCGTGTCCTACTACCGCCGTTCCCTGCCGCGCTTCCAGCAAGTGCGGCAATGGCTGCGGGACGGGCGCATCGGTGAGGTGCGCCACCTGAGCTGGACCCTGACCAAGGCCCCGTCCAAGGCCGATCGCAGTGGCGGCCGCAACTGGCGCACCGACCCGCGGATCGCCGGCGGCGGCTACTTCGCCGACCTGGCGAGCCACGGCCTGGACCTGTTCCAGTACCTGCTGGGGGACATCACCGAGGTCGCCGGTTTCACCGCGCGGCAGGCCGGGCTGTACAGCGCCGAGGACGCAGTGAGCGCCAGCTGGCGTTTCGCGAGTGGCGCCCTGGGCACGGGGGCCTGGAACTTCGTCGCGGACCGTCGGGTGGACCGGGTGGAGATCATCGGCAGCCAGGGGCGTATCGGCTTCTCGGTGTTCGACGAACATCCGCTGCAATTGGACGCCGATGAACAGTTGAGCCTCTTCATCGACAACCCCGAGCACATCCAGTGGCACCACGTACTCGGCATAAACGCCCATATCCGTGGCCAAGCACAGCATCCGGCCCTGGCCGCCGAGGCGGTGAAAACCGACCGGGTCATGGACCTGATCCTCAAGCGCGGTTAGGCCAAACCTTCACGCCCCTGTAGGTGGGGTGACGTCTGGATCCTGCTCTCGATCGGTGCTGCCCGATGCCGCCGTTATCAGTTTCAACACCCATCTCGCTCCTGTGGAACGTGCGCGATCTTCTTCTGTAGGAGCGAGGCTTGCCCGCGATGAACTATGACGCGGTGGATCAGAAATTCCGCGTCGCGGCCTTCGCGAGCAAGCTTCGCTCCTACAGAAGCCAAGCGCTATCCGGTGGCGCTAGTGCGCCGCGGTCATGTTCGGCCGGCACGAATGGAAGATGTCCAGCCGCGGCTGGTACAGGCTGGTCTTGACCTCGAACAGCCCGAGCACCGAGTGGAACAGGTTGTCGTGGCTCAGGTCCGGCTCGCCGCTCTTGCCTTGCAGGCAGTCGCGCTGGATGCCCAGGTCGCTCAGGGCTTGCTGGCCGAACCACATCAGCATCGGCACATGGGTCTGCGCCTGCGGCGCCAGGGCGTAGGGCGCGGCGTGCAGGTACAGGCCGTTTTCGCCGAGGGACTCGCCATGGTCGGAGACGTATAGCATCGAGGTGTCGAAGCGTTCCTGGTTGTGCTTGAGCAACTCGATGACCCGGGCCAGGAAGTGGTCGGTGTAGAGGATGGTGTTGTCGTAGACGTTCACCAGTTCCTCGCTGCTGCAACTGCCCAGCTGGTTGGTGTGGCAGATCGGGGTGAAGCGCTCCAGGCTCTTCGGATAGCGGTCGTAGTACTCCGGGCCGTGGCTGCCGTCGGCGTGCAGGACGATGATCGCGTTGTCGCCGAGGCGGTCGATGTACTGCTGCAGGTCCACCAGCAGGGCTTCGTCCAGGCAGTTCTTGCCGTCGCAGAAGGGGCTCGGCTGGGTCTTGGGAATGTCGCGGTTCGGCACCCGCAGGCAGGTGCCCTTGCAGTCGCTGTTATTGTCCAGCCACAGCACCTGCACGCCGGCCCGTTGCAGCACATCCAGCAGGCTTTCGTAGGTCTTGCCCTTCTTGTCGCTGTAGTCCTCGCGGGGAAACATCGAGAACATGCACGGCACCGAGACCGCGGTCGAGGTGCCGCAGGAGTGCACCTGGGTGAAGTTGAGGATGTCCAGCCTGGCCAGCTCCGGGTTGGTGTCGCGGGCATAGCCGTTGAGGGAGAAGTGGTCGGCGCGGGCGGTCTCGCCGACCACCAGGATCATCAGCGACTTCTTCTCCCGGGCGCTGGCCTGGGCGCTCATCGCCGCGTCCTGGCCGATCGGCTGGATCACCAGGTGTTGCTTGATCCCCAGGCTCTGCTTGGCGTATTTGCCGAGGGCGTAGAGGTAGTTGGTCGGGTTGATGAAGTGGGTCAGCTTGTCTTCTTCGCGAAAGATCGGCGCGTAGGTGGAATAGAAGGCGCCGACCGAGACCGCGATCGCCAGCACACAGGCGGCGATCACCAATAGCTTGTTCAGCAGGCCACGAAAGAACGGCCGGTAGCGCACCGGGGTGCGCCAGATCAGCACCACCGGCAAGGCGCCCAGCACCAGCAGGTAGCCCAGCAGCTTGAAGTTGAACAGCGCGCTAGCTTCGCCCGGGTTGGTCTCGAACACGTTCTGCACCATCACCGTGTCGATGGTGATGCCGTACTGGTTCATGAAATACGCGGCGGCGGCCGAGGTCAGGGCCACCAGGCTCAGCGCCGGTTTCAGGGTCCAGCGGAAGGACACCAGGGTCAGCAGCAGGGTGATGGCGGCCCACAGGAACAGCCCGAAGGAGGCGAAGAACGCCAGCTTGTGCAGGCCTTGCAGGCTGATCAGGTGGCCCAGGGCGCGCCAGGTGGCGAAGTTGTAGAGCGCCACCAGGGCCAGGGAAAACAGCAGCACCAGGCGGGTCGATGTGATTGACGGCAATCGCAGTCCTTTGCCCAAGACCATTTCAGTTCGTTCCTCTACCTATGATGAAAACGCCAGCCGTTGCACTGCCGACTATAGATCGGGATTGGTAAAAAAAGTGTCGAAGGGCCTTTGCCGTTGTGTCGAGTCGCGCCGCACAGGTCGCTATCGATATGGCTCAGGCCCCCGCGCTCGGCGAGAGGCGGGGGCGGGCAGCGGGTCAGCCGTTGCAGTCAGAGAGGCCGGGCGTAGACTTCGCGGCCGGCGAACCAGGTCTGCAGCACCTGGGTTTCATGCAGGGCCTTTTCGTCGACGCGGAACACGTCGCGGTCCAGCACGATGAAGTCGGCCTGTTTGCCGGCGCTCAGCGAGCCGATTTGCTGCTCCAGGCCGATGGCGCGGGCGGCGTTGAGGGTGTAGGCGTAGAACATGGTTTCGCGGTCCAGGCGCTCGTCGGCGTTGAGCACCCCCAGCGGCCCCTTGCGGGTGATGGCCTGGGCGATGGCGTTCCACGGGTTGGGCGAGGACACCGGCCAGTCGCTGGCCCCGGCGAGGGTCGCGCCCTGCTTGAGCAGGGAGTGCGCCGGGTACTGGTAACGGAAGGCCAGGGCGCTGACGTAGGGCTTGATCATGTCCAGGGTGTAGTCGTCCGCCGAGGCCCACAGCAGTTGCATCGAGGCGATGACCCCCAGCGGCTTGAAACGGGCGAACTCTTTCGGGTTGACCATCTGCAAGTGGGTGATGGAGTGGGCGATGCCGCTCTGGCGGTCCTGGCGCGCCTGGGCGATGCCATTGAGGGATTCGCGCACCGCGCGGTCGCCGATGGCATGGATATGCACTAGCCAGCCGCGCTGGTCGATGGCGCTGACCAGTTCGCCGAAATGCTCGGGATCGATCAGCAGTTCGCCCTGTTTGTGCGAGTTGCTGTAGGGATCGATCATCGCCGCGCTCTGGGCCGGGTATTCGATCACCCCGTCGGCGAAGATCTTGACGCCGGGCAGGGTCAGGTTGGGGATGCCCTGGAATTGCTGGCGCACCTGCTCCAGCACGTCGAGGTCGGCAGGGCGGCTTTTCGGGTTGGCCACCAGCAGCGCGGCGACATGGGCGCTCAGGCCGCCGCTCTCGGCGAGCGCCTTGTAGGCCGGCAGCACACCGACGGTCTGGGCGGTGGGCTTGAGGGCGAACACCGCTTCGCCGGGGCCGGCGTTGGCCGCCGGGTCCATCCAGGCGGTGATGCCCAGGCTGTTGTTGTAGCGCACCGCCGATTGCGCCGCGTTGAGCAGGGCGGCGCTGCCGGGCACCGGCATTTTCGCCGCGACCCGGTCCCAGCCGGCGTCCACCAGGAAGCCGTTGGGGCGGCCGTCGGCGAGCTGGCCGATGGTGTCGCGCTCGGCCTGCGGCAGGGTCTTGAGCAGGGCGGCGTCGATGCCGGCGCGCTCAAGCATCACCGCGTTGGCCCAGGCGGTATGGTGATCGCTGCCGGTGAACACCACGGGCACCTTGGCCCATTCGCCGGCGTTGAAGCGCTGGCCCAGGGCTTCGGCCTGGGCCCAGTAGGCCGAGCTCATGCCGGCGATGCTGAGGACATCGCCATGCCGGGCCTTGCCGTCGTCGCGCCAGGCGCGCAGCTTTCGCTCCAGCTCGTCGAGGCCGACCACCTGGTCCTGCATGTTGGCCGAGGTCATTTCCAGGCCGCCGAAGATCGCATGGGAATGGCTGTCGATCAGGCCGGGCATCAGGGTCTTGCCGCCCAGGTCGATGACCCGGGTGCCGGTTTCGATCAACGCCTTGATCTGTGCGTCGCTGCCCACTTGCAGCACCTTGCCGTCGGCCACCGCCAGGGCCTGGACCTTGGGCTGGGCGCGATCGGCGGTGAACACCTGGCCGTTGAACAGCACCAGGTCGGTGGCGGCCATGGCTTCCATTGAGGCAAAACTTACTGCAATCGTCAGCAGATTCGGGATGAATCTTTTCATTGAGTATTTCCTTGTTATTGCGTCTGATGCCCAGATTAGTGGCTTGCCAGAGCCGACAGAACGCCTCGCTGACGAAAAACGTTTTTGCCTGAATGGAAAAAGCATGGACAAGTTGGGTGCATTAAAAATGTTCGTGGTCACTGCGCAGCTGGGCAGTTTCAGCCGCGCCGCCGAGCAGTTGGGCAAGACCCCCTCGGCCCTGACCAAGGCGGTCAATCACCTGGAAGTCGAGCTGGGCGCGCGCTTGTTCGAGCGCAGTACCCGGCGGATCCTGCTGACGGAAGTGGGGCGGCTCTACCTGGAAACCGCGCGCCAGGTCCTGCAGCGGCTGGAGGAAGCCGGCGAGGAAATCGAGCAGTTGCAGCATGGCCTGCGCGGCAACCTGAAGATCACCGCGCCGCTGGCCTATGGGCAGGCCTTTCTCGACCAGGTGTGTGGCGGTTTCCTCGAGCAGTATCCGCAGATCGACCTGCAGGTGGATCTGTGCGACGAGTTCGTCAACCTGCTGGAAAGCGGCTACGACCTGGCCCTGCGCGAAGGCCATGACGACCTGCCGGGGCTGATCGCCCGGGTGGTCGGCAGCAATTGCCTGGCCTTGTGCGCCAGCCCGGCCTACCTGGCGCGCAAGGGCGTGGCGGTGACGCCGCAGACCCTGGATGAACACGAATGGCTGCTCTATCGCCATCCCTTGCTTAGCCGCGAGTTCTGGTGGGTCGAACGGGACGGGCAGCGCCTGAGCCTGCCGCAACCCCGGGCGCCGCGCTTGCGCAGCGACAATTACGACCTGCTGCTGGCCAATGCCCTGGCCGGGCGCGGGCTGCTGCACACCCCGCTGTGGAGCGCCGCGCCTTACCTGGCCGACGGCCGCCTGGTGCGGGTGATGGCCGGCTACGCCATCGACCCGGACTGCTTCGGGCCGCACATCCTGGCGGTCTACCCCAGCCACCGGCGGGCCACGGCCAAGGTGCTGGCGTTCATCGATTACATCAGTGCTTTCCTGGCGAGCCGTGGCCTGGGCTGACTGGCGGTTCTTGTCAGGAAAACCCGGGAGGAGTACAAATGTACTCCATGACCACTTTATCTCCCCGCCGCAGTGCCATCCTGACCTTTATCCGCGAGCGCATCGCCGAACATGGCCAGCCCCCGAGCCTCGCTGAAATCAGCGAGGCCTTCGGCTTCGCCTCGCGCAGCGTGGCGCGCAAGCATGTCATAGCCCTGACCGAGGCCGGCTTCATCGAGGTCAACCCCCATCAGGCCCGGGGCATCCGCCTGCTCAACCAGCCGCCGCGCCCCGAGTTGCTGGAGATCCCGGTGCTCGGCCGGGTCGCCGCCGGCCTGCCGATCGGCGCCGATGCCGAGGTGCACAGCCGCTTGCTGCTCGACCCGGCGCTGTTTTCCCGTACCCCCGATTACCTGCTGCGGGTCCAGGGCGATTCGATGATCGATGACGGCATCCTCGACGGCGACCTGGTGGCGGTGCGCCGTGACAGCGAGGTGCGCAACGGCCAGATCGTGGTGGCACGGCTGGACGGCGAAGTCACCATCAAGCGTTTCGAGCGCCTGGTAGATGGCGTGCGCCTGCTGCCGCGCAACCCGGCCTATGCGCCGATCCTGATCGGCGAAGACCGGGACCTGGCTATCGAAGGGGTGTTCTGTGGCCTGGTGAGGCAAGGCTGATGGGCGCCGTCGTGGCACTGGAGACGCTGTTCAATGCCGGCCGGGTGTGGAAGGGCCGCCCGACGGTGCCCGCCGCCAGCCCGCAACCCACCGGCCACCCCATGCTGGACGCGGCCTTGCCCAGCGGCGGCTGGCCGGAAGCGGCGCTGACGGAAATCCTTATCGCCGCCCAGGGTGTCGGCGAGCTGCAACTGCTGTGGCCGACCCTGGCCCGGCTCTCGGCCGCCGGCGAGCGCATCGTGCTGGTGGCGCCGCCCCATGTGCCGTATCCCCAGGCCTGGCAGAGTGCCGGGGTCGATCTGCGCCAGCTGTCGGTGATCCAGGCCGGCGAGCGGGACGCCCTGTGGGCCGCCGAGCAGTGCCTGCGTTCGGGCTGCTGCGGGGCTGTGCTGTGCTGGCCGCAACAGGTCGACGACCGTGCCTTGCGGCGTTTGCAGGTGGCGGCCGAGACCGGCCAGACCCTGGCCTTTGCCTACCGCCCCCTCAAGGAAGCCATCAACCCCTCGCCAGCGGCCCTGCGCATCGCCGTGGAGGCACGGCCAGCGCAGCTGCGGATACTCAAGTGCCGTGGCGGCCTGGCCCATGCGGCGCCGATCGCCTTCGCCCCGGGGCACTGAGGTTGCCATGCGCTGGGTCTGCATTCTGTTCCCGCAATTGGCGCTGGACGCGGCGCTGCGCCAGCGCCCCGAGCCGGACGCCGCGCTGGCGCTGCTCAGCGGGACGCCGCAGCGCCGGGTGATCCAGGCGGTGAATGCCGCGGCCCGCGAGCTGGGGTTGCGGCCCGGGCAGCCGTTGACCGCCGCCCAGGCCCTGAGCAAGAACTTCGCCAGCGCCGAATACGACGCCGACGAAATCGCCCATTGGCAGCAGTTTCTCGCGGCCTGGGCCTACCGCTTCAGTTCCCAGGTCAGCCTTCATTACCCGCGCACCCTGGTGTTCGAGATCGAGTCGAGCCTGGGCCTGTTCGGCCCCTGGCCACAGCTGGAGGCGCGCCTGCGCCAGGAGCTGAGCGAGCTGGGCTTTCGCCACCGCATCGTCAGCGCGCCGAACCCGGCGGCGGCCCGGGTGCTGGCCAATGCCTATGACGGGCTGGCGGTGACCGACCTGGAACAGTTGCGCCAGGCCCTGGGGCGCATGCCCGTGGAGCGTCTCGGCCTGCCGCCGGGCGCGGCCACAGCCCTGTCGCGCATGGGCCTGCGCACCTTCGCCCAGGTGCGCGGGCTGCCCCGGGACACCCTGGCCCGGCGTTTCGACGCGGGCCTGCTCAAGCACCTGGATACTCTGTTGGGCGAGCGTTCCCTGGCGCTGGCGTTCTATCAGCCGCCGGACCGTTTCGATCTGCGCATCGAATTGAATTTCGATGTGCTGTCCCATCAGGCCCTGCTGTTTCCCCTGCGCCGCTTGACCAGCGACTTGGCGGCATTTCTCTGTGGCCGTGACAGCGGGGTGCAGCGCTTCGACCTGCACCTGGAACATGTCGAGCTGCCCGACAGCCTGATCAAGGTCGGCCTGCTCAGCGCCGAACGCGAGCCGGGGATGCTGTTCGAGCTGGCGCGCGGGCGCCTGGAGCAGGTCCAGGTGCCGGCGCCGGTGCGTGGCGTGCGCCTGGTGGCCGAGGATCTGCCGCGCTTCGTGCCGCAGCACCGCGAGCTGTTCGACGAGCGTCCGCAGCAGTCCTTGCCCTGGGAGCAGCTACGCGAGCGCCTGCGGGCCCGACTGGGGGACGAGGCGGTGCATGGCTTGCGTTTCCACTCTGACCACCGTCCCGAATGCAGCTGGCAACCGGTCGGCGACAGCCAGGCCTGCCCGCTGCTGCCCGGGCCCCGGCGCCCGGGCTGGCTGTTGCGCGAGCCGTTGGCGCTGTCGGAGGGGGCGGCGCGGATCCTCATGGGCCCGGAACGCATCGAGTCCGGCTGGTGGGACGGCGGCGACGTGCGCCGCGACTATTACCTGATCGAGACCCGCGGCGGCCAGCAGGGCTGGGCGTATCGCCCGGTGGGCGAGGCGGGAGCCTTGCTGTTGCAGGGCTGGTTCGCATGAAGGGCTACGCCGAACTGCACTGCCTGTCGAACTTCAGTTTCCAGCGCGGTGCCTCCAGTGCCCGCGAGCTGTTCGAGCGGGCGGCGGCCCAGGGCTACCAGGCCCTGGCGATTACCGACGAGTGCAGCCTGGCCGGCATCGTCCGGGCCTGGCAGGCCTCGAAGGACTGCAACCTGCCGCTGATCGTTGGCAGCGAAATGCGCCTCGACGACGGCCCGAAGCTGGTGCTGCTGGTGGAGAACCTGGAGGGTTATCAGGGCCTGTGCCGGCTGATCACCCGTGGCCGGCGCCGGGCGCAGAAAGGCCAATACCAACTGTTGTGGGAAGATTTCGAGCAACCTTTGCCGGGGCTGTTGGCCCTGTGGCTGGCGGAGGCTCAGCCACAGGGCCAACAGCAAGAGACCGGGCGCTGGTTGCAGCAGGTGTTCGCCGACCGGTTGTGGCTGGCTGTGGAATTGCACTGCGGCCAGGACGATCAGCGGCGCCTGGGCGAGTCGCTGGCGCTGGCCCGGGAACTGGGCATTGCCGCCGTGGCCTGCGGCGATGTGCATATGCATGTGCGCGGGCGCCGGGCCTTGCAGGACACCATGACCGCGATCCGCCATCACGTGCGGGTGGCCGAGGCCGGCCAGCGCCTGCACCCCAATGGCGAGCGGCATTTGCGCAGTCTCGAGGCGTTGCAGGGGCTCTATCCGCCGGCCCTGTTGGACGAATCGCTGAGGATCGCCGAGCGCTGCCATTTCGACCTCGTGCAACTGCATTACCAGTACCCGCGGGAACTGGTACCCCAAGGGCAGACGCCCACCAGCTGGCTGCGCGAGCTGACCGAGCGCGGTATCGTCAAGCGCTGGCCCGGGGGCGCCAAGCCCAAGGTGCTCAAGCAGATCGGCGATGAATTGGCGCTGATCGCCGAGCTGGGTTACGAGAGTTATTTCCTCACGGTGTACGACATCGTCAGTTTTGCCCGCGGCCAGTCGATCCTCTGCCAGGGCCGGGGCTCGGCGGCCAACTCGGTGGTGTGTTTCGCCCTGGGCATCACCGAGATCGACCCGGACCGTTCGACCCTGCTGTTCGAGCGTTTTCTCTCCCGCGAGCGCAACGAGCCGCCGGATATCGACGTGGACTTCGAGCACGAACGCCGCGAGGAAGTCCTGCAGTACGTGTTCCAGCGTTACGGCCGCCATCGCGCCGCGCTGACCGCGGTGGTCAGCACCTACCACGGCGCCGGCGCGGTGCGCGATGTGGCCAAGGCCCTGGGCCTGCCGCCGGACCAGGTCAATGCCCTGGCCGACTGCTGCGGCCATTGGAGCGATACGCCGCCGGCCGTCGAGCGCCTGCTGGAGGCCGGTTTCGACCCGGACAGCCCGGTGTTGCGCCGGGTCCTGAGCCTGACCGGGCAACTGATCGGCTTTCCCCGGCACCTGTCCCAGCACCCCGGCGGCTTCGTGATTTCCGAACAGCCGCTGGACACCCTGGTGCCGGTGGAAAACGCGGCCATGGCCGAACGCACCATTATCCAGTGGGACAAGGACGACCTGGACGCGGTCGGGCTGCTCAAGGTGGACGTGCTGGCGCTGGGCATGCTCAGTGCGATTCGCCGCTGTTTCGACCTGATCCATGGCTATCGGGACCAGCGGCTAAGCCTGGCCAGCATCCCCGCCGAGGACCCGGCCACCTACGAGATGATCGGTCGCGCCGACACCATCGGCGTGTTCCAGATCGAGTCGCGGGCGCAGATGTCGATGCTGCCCCGGCTCAAGCCAAAGGATTTCTACGACCTGGTGATCGAGGTGGCCATTGTCCGGCCGGGTCCGATCCAGGGCGGCATGGTCCATCCGTACCTGCGTCGACGTGACAAAAAGGAGGAGGTGACCTATCCCTCTGCGGAACTGAAAGAGGTGCTGCAGCGAACCCTGGGCGTGCCGCTGTTCCAGGAACAGGTGATGCAGATCGCCATTGTCGCCGCCGACTACACCCCCGGCGAGGCCGACCAGTTGCGCCGCTCCATGGCCGCCTGGAAACGTCACGGCGGCCTGGAGCCCCATCGCCTGCGCCTGCGCGACGGCATGCGCGCCAACGGCTACAGCGACGAATTCGCCGCGCAGATCTTCGAGCAGATCAAGGGCTTCGGCAGCTACGGTTTCCCCGAATCCCACGCCGCCAGTTTCGCCTTGCTGACCTATGCCAGTTGCTGGCTCAAATGCCACGAGCCGGCGGCCTTCGCCTGCGCCCTGATCAACAGCTGGCCCATGGGCTTCTACAGCCCCGACCAGATCCTCCAGGACGCGCGTCGGCACCATCTGGCGATTCGCCCGGTGGACGTGCGCGCCAGCGCCTGGGATTGCAGCCTGGAACCGCTGGCCGGCGCGCAGCCGGCGTTGCGCCTGGGGCTGCGGATGATCAAGGGCTTTCGCGAAGACGATGCGCGGCGGATCGAGGCGGCGCGCCAGGACGGCCCGTTCGTCGACATCGCCGACCTCGGGCAACGGGCGCGCCTCGACAGCCGCGCCCAGGAACTGCTGGCCGATGCCGGCGCCCTGCGTGGGTTGGCCGGGCATCGGCATCGGGCGCGCTGGGAAGTGGCGGGGGTGCAGCAACAGCTCGGCCTGTTCGCCGGCCTGCCGCGCCAGGAAGAGGCACCCGTGGTTTTGCCGCGGCCGACGGTCGGTGAGGATCTGCAGGCCGATTACCTGAGCGTCGGCACCACCCTCGGGCCCCATCCGCTGGCCTTGCTGCGGGACGAACTCAAGGCCCGGCGCTGTCGCAGTTCCCGCGAGTTGCTGGAGGTCGAGCACGGGCGCCCGGTGAGCATCGCCGGGCTGGTCACCGGACGCCAGCGGCCGGGCACCGCCAGCGGCGTGACCTTCGTCACCCTGGAAGACGAGTTCGGCAACGTCAACGTGGTGGTCTGGCGCGACCTGGCCGAGCGCCAGCGCAAGGTCCTGGTGGGCGCGCAGTTGCTCAAGGTCGACGGCACCCTGGAAACCGAAGGCGAGGTCCGCCACCTGATCGCCGGCCGCTTGAGCGATCTCAGCGAGCTGCTGAGTGGCATCAGCGTGCGCAGCCGGGACTTTCGCTGACGGAGCGAGCGCTTGCCCAAAGGTGCAGGGGCAGGACGGAGCGTCCGGCAGTCAATCGACTGGCGCCAGAGTTTTTTATTTCTTTTCGCAATGATGGCACTTTGGCATAATCGCCGCCGCCGACGCCTCCTGCGTCACGTTTCAGTGTGCCCTGACTGCTATTTCCGAACCCGCAGAAGCCGTGTTTCGCAAGGCTGTGGCAGGGCGCAGGCACTTTTCTATGAATACTCAAAAGGAACGCAGAGTGAGACTGATCTCGAAGTTGGTGATGTCGGGCGTAGCGTTGGCTGTACTGGCGGGCATGAGCGGTTGTGCCACTGAAAGCTCCCGGGCGTTGCCGGTGGAGAAGGTCCAGAGCGCCAATCAGGTGTGGACCGGGGCTCGGGTACCGATGGCGGTGGGCAAGTTCGATAACCGCTCCAGCTACATGCGCGGGATTTTCTCCGACGGCGTCGACCGCCTCGGCGGCCAGGCCAAGACCATCCTGATTACCCACCTGCAGCAGACCCACCGCTTCAATGTGCTGGATCGCGACAACATGGGCGAGATCCAGCAGGAAGCGGCGATCAAGGGCCAGGCGCAGAAGCTCAAGGGCGCGGACTTCGTGGTGACCGGCGATGTCACCGAGTTCGGCCGCAAGGAAACCGGCGACCACCAGCTGTTCGGCATTCTCGGCCGCGGCAAGACCCAGGTGGCCTACGCCAAGGTGGCGTTGAACATCGTCAACATCAGCACTTCCGAAGTGGTGTATTCGACCCAGGGTGCCGGTGAGTACGCCCTGTCCAACCGCGAGGTGATCGGCTTCGGCGGCACCGCCTCCTACGACTCGACCCTCAACGGCAAGGTCCTCGACCTGGCCATGCGCGAGGCCGTCAACCGCATGGTCGAGGCGATTGACGCCGGCGCCTGGAAACCCAGCCGCTGATCGACACCGCTGACAGGGAGAAGAGCATGTTCAACACCAAGATGGCCCGGCCGCTGATGGCCGCCACGTTGCTGGGCAGCGTATTGCTGGCCGGTTGCAGTGGGCCGAAGACGCTTTACCAGTGGGAAACCTACCAGACCCAGACCTACGAGTACTTCAAGGGCGAGGAGGCCCAGGAGGCCCAGATCGAAGCGCTGGAGCGCGACCTGCAGAAGATCAAGTCCACCGGCAAGGCGGTGCCGCCGGGTTACCACGCGCACCTGGGCATGCTCTATGCGGGCCTGGGCAAGGACGACCAGATGGTGCAGCAGTTCAACACCGAGAAGGCGCTGTTCCCCGAGTCCACGCCGTACATGGACTTTCTGCTGAAAAACGCCAAGAAGGGAGCCGGCCAATGAACCTCTACACCTTGCGCAACCTGTTGGGCCTGTTGGCTGTCAGCCTGCTGGTGGGCTGCGCCACGCCCAAGACCCTGGACTACTCGGCCTACAAGCAGGCCCGGCCGAAGTCGATCCTGGTGCTGCCGCCGCTCAACGAGTCGCCGGACGTCAAGGCCACCTACAGCATGCTGTCCCAGGTGACCTTTCCCCTGGCCGAAGCCGGTTATTACGTGATGCCGATCGCAGTGGTGGATGAAACTTTCCGCCACAACGGCCTGACCAACCCGGCGGACATCCATGGCTTGTCGCCGGCCAAGCTCAACGAGATCTTCGGTGCCGATGCCGGGCTGTATATCACCGTCAAGGAGTACGGAACCAGCTACATGCTGATCAGCAGCGCCACCGTGGTCACCGCCAGTGCCACCCTGGTCGACCTGAAGACCGGCACCACGCTGTGGACCGGCACTGCCCGGGCCTCCAGCGAAGAGGGCAACAATAACAACGGCGGTGGCCTGGTGGGCATGCTGATCACCGCCGCGGTGAAGCAGATCATCAACACCTCCACCGACGCCGGTCACCCGATCGCCGGCATCACCAGCCAGCGCCTGCTGTCGGCCGGGCAACACGCGGGCCTGTTGTACGGTCCGCGCTCGCCGAAATACGGCACCGACTGAGGTCTTCAGGGCGGGCAATCCGCCCTGTGCCAGGCGGCGCCTGCGAGCGTCCGCCTGGACCTTGCGCCAGCGCCTATGCTGTTTGTTCGATAGTGTCCGGCGTACGCTGGTGGCGCTCGCGGGCAGGGCGACCGACCAGCGGCAGTGGTGATTCGGCCTCATGGCTGAAAATCTTGAAACCATCCGGGTGCAGGGTGCTCAAAGGCTCTGGAGGCTGCTGCGTCGCGACCTCCTGAAAATCCATGCTTGCCATGCTTTTCGTAGAGTTCGCTCATGCCGTTCTTATCCGATCCCCATGGTTGCCAGGGCTGGAAAGGCGAGATGGCCGGACGCATCCAGGCGTTCGACTGGTCCCTCACCGAGCTCGGAGCGCTGGAGCACTGGTCGTCGAGCCTGTGCAGTGCGGTGCAACTGCTGCTGGCTTCGCCGGTACCCCTGCTCCTGCTCTGGGGCCGCTCGGGCTACATGATCTACAACGATGCCTACGCCGAATTCGCCGGCGGCCGGCATCCGTACCTGCTCGGCCGCCAGGTGGAGCTGGGCTGGCCGGAGGTGGCGGATTTCAACCGGCATGTGCTGGACACCTGCCTGGCGGGCGGGACCCTGTCGTACCGCAACAAGGAACTGGTGCTGCTGCGCAACGGCCAGCCGGAACCTGTCTGGATGGACCTCTACTACAGCCCGGTGGCCGGCGACGACCAGGCGCCGGCCGGGGTCATGGCGATAGTGGTCGAGACCACCGCCCATGTGCTGTCCGAGCAACGCCGCCAGGAAGTCGAGAGCGCCTACCGCGTGGAAAACGAACGGGTGCAGCTGGCGCTCAATGCCGGGGCGCTGCTGGGTTCCTTTGTCTGGGACATCAAGGCCGATCGGCTGTCAGGCGACGAGCGTTTTGCCCGGACCTTTTCCTACCCGCTGGAGCAGCCGCTGGACGACCTGTCGATGGCGGTCGCCGACAGCCGGGTGCACCCCGAGGACCTGCCGCGGATCAAGGAGCAGCTGGCCTACAGCCTGCAAAAGGGCATGCCCTACAACAGCGAATACCGCATCCGCCGGGCGGACGGCAGTTACCTGTGGGTCATGGGTTGTGGCCGTTGCGAGTTCGACGAGGCGGGACAGGCCTTGCGCTTTCCCGGCGTGCTGATCGATATCCACGAACGCAAGATGGCCGAAGAGTCGCTGCTGCAACTGACGCGCAACCTCGAGCAGCGGGTGGCCGAGGAGGTCAACGCGCGGGTCTCGGCCGAGGAGCAGTTGCGCCAGTCGCAGAAGCTCGAGGCCATTGGCGGCATGACCGGTGGCGTGGCCCACGACTTCAACAACCTGCTGCAAGTGATCGCCGGCAACCTGCACCTGCTGGCGCGCCATGAGCCGGACAATGCCAATGTGCAGCGCCGGGTCGGCGCGGCCATTACCGCGGTCGAGCGCGGCGCCAAGCTGTCCGCGCAATTGCTCGCGTTCGCCCGGCGCCAGCCGTTGTCGCCCGAGGTCTACAACCCGTGCCGGATCCCCGACAGCCTGGGTGAGCTGCTGCAACGGGCCCTCGGCGAGACCATCGATATCGACGTGCAACTGCCCGCGCAGCCCTGGTGCATCAAGGTCGATCGCGGCCAGCTGGAAAACGCCTTGCTCAACCTGGCGATCAACGCCCGCGATGCGATGAAGGGCGAGGGCACCATCGGCATCCGTGGCGAAAATGTGGTGCTCGACCGCCGTTTCTGTGCCGGCAAGGGCATCACCGCCGGCGACTACCTGTGCCTGTCGGTGGCCGATACCGGCGATGGCATGCCCCCCGAGGTGCTCAAGCAGGCGTTCGAGCCGTTCTTCACCACCAAGCGTGACGGCCTGGGCACCGGGCTGGGGCTGAGCATGGTGTTCGGTTTCGTCAAGCAGAGCGGCGGCCATATCGAGATGCTCAGCGCGCCGGGGCAGGGCACCACGGTGCGCATGTATTTTGTCCGCAGTACTGAAACTGAGCCGGGAGAGGCGCCCCGGCGTGGGCAGCGGCCTGGCCACGGCCAGGAAACCATCCTGGTGGTGGAGGACAACGAGGACGTCCGCGCGGCGGCGGTCGAGTTGCTGGAGCACGCCGGCTACAAGGTGCTGGTGGCGGCCAATGGCGATGCGGCCATGCAACTGTTGCTGAACGGCGCCCGGGTCGAGTTGATCTTCACCGATGTGGTGATGCCCGGCCTGATCAAAAGCACCGACCTGGCGCTCTGGGCCAAGACCCAGTCGCCGGCCGTGGCGGTGCTGTTCACCTCGGGGCATACCCGCGACATCATTTCCTGCAATCACCAGCTCAGCCCGGACACCCACCTGCTGAGCAAGCCCTACAGCCCGGACGCCCTGACCGCCATGGTCAGGTCGGTGCTGGAGGCGTGAGGTCGTAAACACCTCAGGCAAAAAGCCCGCTGAAGGTTCGACATCCACGGTTGCTCAAAACCCCGGGCCCATGCACCCTGCATCTCGGTCGGGTGGCTGCCTGTCGTCGGTGCTGGCGCCGTGGGACTCTCTGACTTGAAATCTCGTCCCGACACCTCCGATACAAGGCTGTCCCATGACTTCAGCGCGCAACACGTCTTCGCCCCAGGTTTTGTCTTCCTTGCCAGCGCACAGCTCGGGTTTTGTCAGGGTGCGCGGCGCCCGCGAACACAACCTGCGCAACGTCGACGTGGATATTCCCCGCGATGCGCTGGTGGTGTTCACCGGGGTTTCCGGCTCCGGCAAATCGTCCCTGGCGTTCTCGACCCTGTATGCCGAGGCCCAGCGCCGCTATTTCGAATCGGTGGCGCCTTACGCCCGGCGCCTGATCGATCAGGTCGGGGTGCCGGATGTCGACGCCATCGAAGGCCTGCCGCCGGCGGTGGCCCTGCAACAGCAGCGTGGCACGCCGAGCACCCGCTCTTCGGTGGGCAGCGTCACCACCTTGTCCAGCCTGATCCGCATGCTCTATTCCCGGGCCGGCAGCTACCCGCCGGGGCAGCCGATGCTCTACGCCGAAGACTTCTCGCCCAACACCCCGCAAGGTGCCTGTCCCAACTGCCATGGCCTGGGCCGGGTCTACGAGGTCAGCGAGGCGTCCATGGTCCCGGACCCTTCGCTGACCATCCGCCAGCGCGCGGTGGCGTCCTGGCCCCTGGCCTGGCAGGGGCAGAACCAGCGCGACATCCTCGTGACCCTGGGCTACGACGTCGATATTCCCTGGCGCGACCTGCCTAAAGAACAGCGCGACTGGATCCTGTTCACCGAAGAAACCCCCACCGTGCCGGTGTACGCCGGGCTGACCCCGGAGCAGACCCGCGAGGCCCTCAAGCGCAAGCAGGAGCCGAGCTACATGGGCACCTTCAGCGGGGCCCGGCGTTATGTGCTGCACACCTTCACCCATTCGCAAAGCGCGCTGATGAAAAAGCGCGTGTCGCAGTTCATGCTCGGCAGCCCGTGCCCGCTGTGCGAGGGCAAGCGCCTGAAGCGCGAGGCGCTGTCGGTGACCTTCGCCGGCCTCGACATCGGCGAGCTGTCGCAGATGCCCCTGTTGCAACTGGCCGAAGTGCTGAAACCGGTGGCCGCCCAGGCTTACCTGGAACAGGCCGAGGAGGCCGGCGAGGTCTGGAGCCACGAACAGACCCAGGCCGCGCGCAAGCAGCGGATCGCCCAGGGCGCGCCGGGGCATGTCGGAGGGCCGGATGTGCGGCACACGCCGAACCTGTCCCTGGAAAAGCGCCTGGCCGCGCAACGCATCGCCCAGGACCTGCTGGAGCGGGTCAGCACCCTGACCGGCCTGGGCCTGGGTTACCTGGCCCTGGAGCGCAGTACGCCGACCCTGTCGTCCGGCGAGTTGCAGCGCCTGCGCCTGGCGACCCAGCTGGGTTCGCAGTTGTTCGGGGTGATCTACGTGCTCGACGAGCCCTCGGCGGGCTTGCATCCGGCGGACGCCGAGGCGTTGTTCGAGGCTTTGCAGCAGCTCAAGGCTTCGGGCAATTCGCTGTTCGTGGTCGAGCACGACCTGCAGACCATGCGCCGCGCCGACTGGCTGATCGACGTCGGCCCGGCGGCGGGCGAGCAGGGCGGTCAGGTGCTGTACAGCGGTCCGCCGGCGGGGCTGGCCCATGTCGCGGAGTCGCAGACCCGCGCCTACCTGTTCGCCGAGCAGGCGCCGGCCCGCCGCACCGCGCGCCAGGCCCAGGGCTGGCTGCGCCTGGAAGGCATCAGCCGCAACAACCTGAATGACCTGAGTGCCGAATTCCCCCTCGGCTGCTTCACCGCGGTGACCGGGGTGTCGGGTTCCGGCAAGTCGAGCCTGGTCAGCCAGGCGTTGCTGGAGCTGGTGGGCGCGCACCTCGGACGGCCGCAGAGCAACGAAGAGCCGGAAGAGCTGAACCTGGAAGACGAGGCCCCGCAGGCCAGCAGCGGCGAAGTCACCGCCGGGCTGGAGCGGATCAAGCGCCTGGTGCAGGTGGACCAGAAACCCATCGGCCGCACCCCGCGCTCGAACCTGGCGACCTACACCGGGCTGTTCGACCACGTGCGCAAGCTGTTCGCTGCCACCCCCGAGGCGCGAGCCCTGGGCTACGACGCCGGGCAGTTCTCCTTCAACGTCGCCAAGGGCCGCTGCCCGGCCTGCGAAGGCGAAGGTTTTGTCAGCGTCGAGTTGCTGTTCATGCCCAGCGTCTATGCGCCGTGCCCGACCTGCCATGGCGCGCGTTACAACCCGCAGACCCTGGCCATCAAGTGGCAAGATCTGAACATCGCCCAGGTCCTGCAATTGACGGTGCAGGAGGCGGTCGAGGTGTTCGCCGAGCAAGCGAGCATTCGCCGTTCCCTGGAAGTCTTGCGCGACATCGGCCTGGGTTACCTGCGCCTCGGCCAGCCGGCCACCGAGCTGTCCGGCGGCGAAGCACAGCGGATCAAGCTGGCCACCGAACTGCAGCGCAACCCCCGCGGCGCCACCCTGTATGTGCTGGACGAGCCGACCACCGGCCTGCATCCGCGGGATGTCGATCGCCTGCTGGAACAACTGGACAACCTGGTGCGGGCCGGCCACAGCGTGGTGGTGGTCGAGCATGAAATGCGCGTGGTGGCCCAGGCCGACTGGGTGATCGATATCGGCCCGGGCGCCGGCGACCAGGGCGGCAAAGTGGTGGTCAGCGGGACTCCGCAGCAGGTGGCCAGGCACCGCAAGAGCCGCACCGCGCCGTTTCTGGCCCAGGCCCTGGGGTGAATCGCGGCACCCTCAGCGGGCCTTCGGTCATGGCGGGTTTTGGGGGCAGGCGATGGGTCGCAGGAAATGCCGTTGAAGGCGACGAACGGTTAGCGCTGTGGTCTGATTGGCGGTCGACAGACAGCGGTGGTGGAGGTCATTCTGGTAACTGGCGAGCGCCTGTAAGTGCGCTTGCTACCGATCAACAAACGGAGGTGTTTCATGCCGGTGCCCCATGACCTGTATCAGGACCTGAGCTACAGCAAAGAAGACATTCAACAGCGTCGGGCCAATGACCCGCACTTGAATGCCTTGTTCGATAAATACTCCACCATTGATGATCAGGTGCTCAAAGCGGAGGCCGCGGCGGCCGCTGACGAGGAGTTGAAACGACTCAAGGAAAAGCGGCTGCTGATCAAGGATGAAATTTCCGAGAAGCTGACTGCCCGCTTCTGACCCCGACCCTGTCCTGAGCGAGATGTCCCGAGGTTTCGGGCGTCTCGCCAGGTTCTATGCAATCAAGAGCATCGCTGCTCTTCCTGCTGGTTGCGTATTTATTCCCCTGTCTCCACCCGCACGCTTGGCGAGACGCGCCCAGGAGCGGGCGCGCCTGTTTCAGCGCTTGCCTGCCTCAAGGGCACTCGCAGGTGCTCGGGCCGAATACCGGGCCTGCGCAGGGATCCTCGGACGGTCCGAACACCGGGCACGCGGCCAGCGCCGACAGGGATGAAGTGAGCAGCAGGGAAGCCAGGAGGATTTTGATTTTCATGGGTGGATCCACTCTCAATGTGATGGGAATCAATCGGATTCGATTGTTTGTCGTTCCATGGTGGGGGCGCCTGACGGCGCCGCGCGGGAGAGCTTAGATCAGAATCAATAGGCCTCCACCTCTGGCGGCCATGGCGGTGTCCGGTAGCGGCTCAGGACCCGATTCGCCCGGATCCAGGTCGCTACCGCATCAAGGCGCCTTCGCCAGGGCGACGCTCAGCGGCAGGCGCGCCATATGCGTGGCCTTGAGCGAGCCGAAGTACAGGGCGTCGCCGTATTCGCGCACCGTGGTGATGGGCGCGTAGTTGCCGGCGCTGGCGTCCTGCAGGTTGGCAATGACCTGGCCCTGGGTATCCAGGCCCAGGACGAAGCCGCGTTTTTCCACCGGCTTGGGCAGCAGGGTCATGGCGCGGACGATCATCTTGCGCACCAGGGGGTAGGGCGCGGTGCCGTCGAGCAGGACGTTGCGCGGGGCGTAGAGCGCCACCCAGAAACGTCCCTGGCCGTTGAAACTGAGGTTGTCCGGCAACCCCGGCAGGTTGTCGATGAACAGGTCGCGGGTGCCGGCCTTGGCGCCGCTGAGCCAGTAGCGGCTGATCCGGTAGGCGCCGGTTTCGTTGACCAGCACATAGGCTTCCTGGGGCCCGAGGGCGATACCGTTGGCGAACTCCAGGCCATCCAGCAATTGTTCGGTCTGGCCGGTCTGGAAGTCATAACGCAGCAGGCGCCCGTCGCCGCCGTGTTCGATCACCGCCTCGCCATCCTGGCCGTAGCCCCAGCGGCTGGTGGCGTCGCTGAAGTAGGCATAACGCCCGGCGGCGTCCACTGCCACGTCGTCGGTAAAGCCGAAGGGCAGGCCGTTGGCGGAAGTGCTGAGGGTGCTCAACTGGCCTTTGGCGTCCAGCGCGAGCAGGCCCTTGACCGCGTCGGCGATGATCAGCCGGCCATCCGGATGGCGGGCCAGGCCCAGGGGGCGCCCGCCGGTATTGGCCAGTACCTGCAGGGTGCTGCCGTCCAGGGCGGTGCGGATCACCCGCCCGTCATGCAGGCCGCTGATCAGCGAGCCGTCTTCCAGCAGCAGGGCTTCCGGCCCGTCGATATCCAGCGCACCCACCGCCTGCACGCCCTTGAGCTTCTGGTTCTCGGCGTACAGGCCGCTCTTCAGCGAAGGCGCCGCCGGCGGGGTCCAGGCCAATGGCTGGACCTTGGTCGGCATCAGCAGCAGAAAGGCGCCGATGGCGATGATCACGACCAGCAGCAGATGGCGAAACTTGATCCGACGGGGTGCGACTGGCTTCATCGATGGCGGCTCCTGGGTGATGGGTTCAGGTCACACTCTGCGGTGCGACGCTGGCGCCCAGGGGAATTGCCCGTTGCGCCATTTCGCATAAGGCTAGCAGGGAGTCGGCGGACTCCCGTTCTATCCGCCTTCTGAATAACAGGCGATTGCCCAGGCGCATCAGCAGGCCGTCGAAGCGGTATTCCAGGGTGCGGATAAACCGCGTGTGATGGGCGTCCAGTGCCTGGCACTCGTAGGTCACCACCAGCTGCAGGCCATGATCGCCCTGGGCCGAGGCACGCCAGCGATGCCCCGGCAGGTACTCATCGACCCTCCAGCTCAGGTGCCCGCTGCGCCCGCCGGCGTGGATGTCTTCCTCGAACCGCGCGCCGGCGGGCAGGGCCCCGGCCGGACCCTGGACCTTCAGCGAAGACGGGTGCCACTCCGGCCAGCGGCTGGAGGCGCTGGCGTAGTCGAGCAGGGCTACCGGGTTGCGCGGAATATCGATCTGATGCTGCATGCGGGTCATGGACGAGGACCTTGTCGATAGAGAGGAGGTAGCGGGTTCCGGCTCCCAGTACAGGGTGCCGAACAGGTAATCCATCAGCGGCAGGACAATGTTGAAGTTGCGCTCCTGCATCAGCTCGCGGCGGTGATGCAGCTCATGCAGGCGGCGCATCTGGCGGATCCACGGCAGCCGCGCCAGCGGGTGCCCGGCCGGCAAGTGTTCGCAGGCATGGAACACTTCGTAGGCCAGGTAACCGATCAGGGTGCAGCTGGCGAACAGCGCCGCGACATTGGCATTCCACAACTGCAGCAGCCACCACAGCGGCAGGGCGAACAACAGGCTGTGGACCAGGATCAGCCAGGCCGGGAACAGGATCACCCGCCAGTCCCGGGGGCTGTCGTAGGTCATGTATCCAGGCACGAAAAAGCTGTGGTGATCGCCGCTGTGGCGGGCGTAGAACATCCGCGCGAAGGCCTGCTTGTGGTGGCCCAGCCAGCGGTGCACGACGTAGATGCACAGGTTGAAGAACAGCAGCGCCACCGGCACCGCCAGCCACTCCAGCGGCTGCACCTGGTGCAGGGTGCTCCACAGCAGGGCGATGCACGCCATGCCGTAGGCCAGCACGAAACCGCCGTGCAGCCACGGGTTGTAGCGCGGATGAACCGCGGCGCGGTAACGCTCGCGAAATGCCAGGGTGGTTTGCCTCAAGGCCGTTCTCCTGTGGGTTTTGTTGTTCTTATTGACAGAAGATTAGTCCTGCTCGAATTATCCAGCTAATGGATATTCGGAATGGGCATTATTCATGAAGCTGAATTTGCGCCACCTGGATCTCAACCTGCTCTTGGTGTTCGACGCGCTGATGCAGGAGCAGAACCTGTCCCGCGCGGCGGTGCGCCTGAACCTCAGCCAGCCGGCCGTGAGCAACGCCCTGGCGCGCCTGCGCAGCCAGCTCGACGAGCCGCTGTTCATCCGCACCGCCCGGGGCATGCAGCCGACGCCGCGGGCCCATGTGCTGCACGGTTCGGTGCGCCAGGCGTTGCGCCTGTTGCAGGAAGGCCTGGACCCGAGCAGCGAGTTCGACCCGGCGGCGTCCGACCAGACCTTTAGCCTGTCGATGAATGACTACGCCCAGGCGCGCCTGTTGCCTGCGCTGTCGCGACGCCTGCAAAGCGCCGCGCCCAAGGTCCGCCTGGCGGTGCGCAGCGATGCCGCCGATTCCCTGCCGGCCTGGCTGACCACCGGCCTGCTCGACCTGGCAGTGGACTACCTGTATTTCGACGACCCCGACCTCTGCTACCAGCCGCTGCTGGAAGAACAGCTGGTGGTGATCGGCCGTATCGACCACCCGGACTTCGAGCCGCAACTGAGCCTCAAGGCCTATGAACAGAGCCAGCACGTGGCGATTCCGGACCGGGGCGGGCGCGGCTCGCCGCTGGAGATCGTCCTCGGTTCGGCCAAGGTCCAGCGCCATGTGCAGCTGTTCGTCCCGCATTACCTGAGCATTCCCTTGATCGTCGCCCAGTCGGACTTGCTGGGCACAGTGCCGCGGCGCCTGGCGGAGCACTTCTGCGCGCTGATGCCGATCCGCATCGCCGAGCTGCCGCTGGTGGCGCCGCCGGTGCAGGTCAGCCTGATCTGGCATCGCCAGCAGGAGCGAGTTCCGGGGCATCGCTGGCTGCGCGAGGAGATCATCGCCCTGGCTGCCCGGTTCGTGGGGCAGACGGAGCTGTCCGGGCATTGATGACAAAAAACCAACAAAAGATTGGGACGGGTCCGATTGGCATCGTGGACACCGCCTGTATCCTTTGGGGCCCGCTCGATGAGCAGCAGTGCTGACTCAGAGGCGTCAACCCATTGGAGATTGCATGCGTCACTCGATTCTGAACATTGCCCTGGCAGCCAGCTGCCTCTTTGGCTTGGCCGGGCAGACCGCCATGGCAGCGGTGGATGCCAGCCAGTACGTGGAACTCAAGGATGCCGTGCCGCAGGTCGTGCCCGGCAAGATCGAAGTGGTGGAACTGTTTTCCTACGGCTGCGGCCACTGCTACAACCTCGAAGCCTCTATCAACCCCTGGGCGGCAAAGCTTCCCGAGGACGTGAACTTCGTCAAGCTGCCGGCCATGTTCGGCGGGATCTGGGATGTCTACGGCCAGCTGTACCTGACCCTGGCGACCATGGATGCCAAGCCCGAAGTGCACCACGCGGTATTCGAGGCGATCCGCGGCGGCAACCGCCTGAAGACCCCCGAAGCCATGGCCGAGCTGCTCAAGGGGCAGGGCATCGAGCCGGCGAAGTTCCTCGCCACCTACAGCTCCTTCGCCGTGCAGGCCAAGGTGATGGACGCGAAAAAACGCACCGCGGCCTACCAGGTCACCGGCGTACCTTCGCTGGTGGTGGACGGCAAGTACCGCTTTGGCATGACCAGCGATGGCGCCAAGGGCCTGTTCGCGGTGGCGGACCAGTTGATCGCCCAGGTGCGGGCGGCGAAGTAAGCCTTTGATCCCCTGGCCGCTGCCGAGCCTTCAAGGTTCGGCGGCGGCTCCAGGGCATCGAGCGGTAGCCAAAAGGGCATCGATAGCGATGCCCCCCACAAGCATTGTCAGTCCTTGATCAACGGCGCCTGCGGATGCGGGCTCGGGAACGCCTGCTCATAAGCCCGGCACAGGCGCAGCACCTGATCATCGGCAAACCGCGCCCCCACCACATGCAGCCCGACCGGCAAGCCATCCTCGGCGAAGCCGCATGGCACCGACGCGGCCGGTTGCTGGGTCAGGTTGAAGGGGTAGCTGAAGGGCGTCCACTCCATCCATTCGCCCAGGCCGGAACCCGGCGGCACGTTGTGCCCGGCGGCGAAGGCGGTGAGCGGCAGCATGGGCGAGACCAGCAGGTCGTAGCGACTGTGGAACTCGGCCATGTGCGCCACCAGCGCCGCACGGGCTTCCAGGGCCAGGGTGTACTGGTGGAGGCTGATGCCTTCGCCCTGCCGGGCAATGCGCAGCAGGCCCGGGTCGAGCTGCTGGCGTTGCTCCTGGCTCAGTTGCCCGGTCAAGCGCGCGGCGCCGGCGAACCACAGGGTATTGAACAGTTCCAGCGGGTCGCTGAACCCCGGGTCGACCTGCTCGACGTGGGCGCCCAGTTGCGCCAGGCGTTCCACCGCCCTGGCCACCACCCGCGCCACCTGTGGCTGTACCTTCACGTAACCGAAATCGGCGCTGTAGGCGATACGCAGGCCTTTGAGGTCGCTGCGCTCCGGTAGCCAGGGCGTGCTGCGCGGGGCGCCGACCAGGCCGTCGCGGGCATCCGGCCGGGCGACGGTTTGCAGCATCAATACCGCATCGTCGACGGTGCGGGTCATCGGTCCCAGGTGCGAGAGAAGGGTCATGGCGCTGGCCGGCCACTGCGGCACGTAGCCGAAGGTCGGCTTGATCCCGAAGGTGCCGGTGAAGGCGCAGGGAATGCGGATCGAGCCACCGGCATCGCTGCCCTGGTGCAGCACGCCGAGGTTCAGCGACGCCGCGGCGGCCGCGCCACCGGAGGAGCCGCCGGCGGTGGTGCGGGTGTCCCAGGGGTTGCGGGTGATGCCGTACAGCGGGTTGTCGGTCACGCCTTTCCAGCCGAATTCCGGGGTGGTGGTCTTGCCCAGCAGCACCGCGCCGGCGTTGCGCATAAAGGCCGGGAAGGGCGCATCGACATCCCAGGGGCCGCTGGCGGAGGTGGTTTTCGAACCCTTGCGCGTGGGCATGCCACGGGTCAGGGTCAGGTCCTTGATCGAGGCCGGCACGCCGTCCAGCGCGCCGCAGGGCTGGCCCTTGAACCAGCGCTGCTCGGAGGCCTTTGCCGCGTCCAGCGCGCCTTGCGGGTCGACATGGCAATAGGCGTTGACTTGCGGGTTGAAGCGCTCGATGCGCGCCAGGGCATCCTCGGTCACTTCCACCGGCGACAGGCGTTTGTCGCGGTAATGGGCGAGCAGTTCGACGCCGCTCATCTCGGCGATTTCGCTGTGTCGGGTCATGCCGTCGCACCTGTTTGTTGTGCCGCGTTGACCATGGCCCGCAGCAACACCGCGCAACCGTCGGCCAGGTCCTGGGGCGCGGCGTTTTCGATTTCGTTGTGGCTGATGCCGCCTTCGCAGGGCACGAAGATCATCCCCGCCGGGCCCAGCTCGGCGATGAAGATCGCGTCGTGCCCGGCGCCGCTGACGATGTCCATATGGCTCAGGCCCAGCTGTTCGGCGCCCTGGCGCACCGCGGCGACGCAGGCGGGGTCGAAGTCCAGCGGCGGGAAGTCGGCGGTGGCGGTCAGCTCGAAGCCCAGGCCGTGCTGCTGGCAGGTGTCTTCGATCACCTGGCGCACCTCGTCGACCATGGCCTGCAGCTTATCGGCATGCAGGTGGCGCAGGTCGAGGGTCATCTGCACCTGGCCGGGAATCACGTTGCGCGAGCCCGGGTGCAGGCTCAGGCAGCCGACGGTGCCACAGGCGTGGGGCTGTTGTTCATGGGCGATGCGATTGACCGCGCTGATCACCTGGGCGGCGCCCACCAGGGCGTCCTTGCGCAGGTGCATCGGCGTCGGCCCGGCATGGGCCTCGACCCCACTCAGGGTCAGGTCGAACCACTTCTGGCCGAGGCAGCCCATGACCACGCCAATGGTGGTCTGGCGGTCTTCCAGCACCGGACCCTGTTCGATGTGCGCCTCGAAATACGCGCCCACCGGATGGCCGAGCACCGCCCGCGAGCCGGCATAACTGATGCGCTGCAACTCGCTGCCCACCGACAGCCCCTGTTCGTCCTGCTTGCGCAGGGTGTCGTCGAGGTCGAACTTACCGGCGAACACCCCCGAGCCCATCATGCACGGCGGGAAGCGCGAACCTTCTTCGTTGGTCCAGACCACCACCTCGATCGGTGCCTCGGTCTGCAGGCCGAGGTCGTTGAGGGTGCGGATCACCTCCAGGCCGGCCATCACCCCGTAGCAGCCGTCGAACTTGCCGCCGGTGGGCTGGGTGTCGATATGGCTGCCGGTCATCACCGGCGGCAGTTGCGGGTTACGCCCGGCGCGGCGGGCGAAGATATTGCCGATGCCGTCGATGCTGACGCTGCAGCCGGCCTCTTCGCACCAGCGCACGAACAGGTCGCGGGCCTGGCGGTCGAGGTCGGTCAGGGCCAGGCGGCATACGCCGCCCTTGGCGGTGGCGCCCAGTTGAGCGAGGTCCATCAGCGATTGCCAGAGGCGTTCGCGATTGACCAGCGGGGCGCTGTCTTGCAACAGGGGTACGGACACAATCGGACTGTTCATTTCAGCTCTCCCCTCAGGCGCTCAGGGCCAGGTAGCGGTTCTTGATGCTCGGGTCGGCGCGGAAGTCAGCGGCGCTGCCTTGGTAGACCACGCGACCCTGTTCGAGGACGTAATGGCGGTCGGCGAGCTTGTCGCAGACCATCAGGTTCTGCTCCACCAGCAGCACCGGCAGGCCGTCGTCCTTGATCTTGCGCAGGATCTTCACCAGCTCGTCGACGATCACCGGGGCCAGGCCTTCGGTGGGTTCGTCGAGAATCAGCAGTTTGGGATCGTTGAGCAGGGCGCGGGCGATGGCGAGCATCTGCTGCTCGCCGCCGGACAGCGCGTGGCCGGCGTTTTTGCGCCGTTCCTTGAGGCGCGGGAACATGCCGTAGACATCCTCCAGCTGCCAGCGGCTGCTCTTGCGCTGGGCGATGCGCAGGTTCTCCTCGACGCTGAGCAAGCGGAAGATGCCGCGGTGCTCCGGTACCAGCGCCAGGCCCTGGCGGGCGATCTCGAAGATCTTCTTGCCCACCAGCTCCTGGCCGTTGAAGCGGATCTGCCCCTGGCGCGGGCAGATGATCCCGAGGATGCTGCGCAGGGTGGTGGTCTTGCCCGCGCCGTTGCGCCCCAGCAGGGTCACCAGTTCGCCGGCGTTGACCTGCAGCGAGACGCCTTCGAGGACGTGGCTCTTGTCGTAGTAGGAATGGATATTCTCGACGGTCAGCATCAGGCGGCTTCTCCCAGGTAGGCGCTGCGCACGCGCTCGTCGGCGCGGACGAATTCTGGCGTGCCTTCGACCAGGATCTGGCCGTGGCTCATGACGGTGATGCGTTGGCTGATGGACATGACGATGCTCATGTTGTGCTCGATCAGCAGCACCGTGTGGTCGCGGCCCAGGTCGCTGATCAGCTGGGTCATGATCGGGATGTCGTCGATGCCCATGCCGGAGGTCGGCTCGTCGAGCATCAGCAGCTTCGGCCTGGAGCAGATCGACATGCCGACTTCCAGCACCCGCTGCTGGCCGTGGGACAGCTCGCCGGCGAGGGTGTCGGCGCGTGCCGTCAGTTGCAGGCGTTCGAGCACCTGGTCGGCCATCTCCAGGTGTTCGCGGCGGCTGTCGAGGTGGCGCCAGAAGTTCAGCGCCGCCAGGCCATCGCGACCCTGGGCGGCCAGGCGCAGGTTTTCCCGCACGCTGAGGTTCTGGAACAGGCTGGTCAACTGGAACGAACGGGCCATGCCCAGGCCGACCCGGCCGTGGGCCGGCTTCTTGATGATGTTCTTGCCGTTGAACAGGATCGCCCCTGCGGTGGCCTGGCGTTCGCCGGTCAGGCAGTGGAACAGGCTGGTCTTGCCGGCGCCGTTGGGACCGATGATGGTGTGGATGGTGCCGGCCTCGACCTTCAGGTTGACGCCGTTGACCGCGTGGAAGGCGCCGTAGGCCAGCTCCAGGTCCTGGGTTTGCAGCAGGTACTGCGCGGGGCTGCTCATGACAGTTTCTCCTCGGTCGGCAGGGCCGCCTTGCGTGGCCTCAGGATGCGTTCGAACAGGCTCGACAAGCCGCCCCACAAACCACCGCGCATGAAGATCACCACCAGGATCAGGATGATTCCCAGCAGCATCAGCCAGCGTGGCCAGAGTTCGGAGAGGAACTCGCCGAGCAGCACGATGGAACCGGCGCCCAGCAGGGAGCCGAACAGCGAGCCGGTGCCGCCGACTATGGTCATGATCAGGATGTTTTCCGACATCGCCAGGTCGATGCTCGACAGCGGCACGAAATGCAGGAGCATGGCGTACAGCGCCCCGGCGATCCCGGTGACCGCGCCGGACAGCATGAACACCAGGATCTTGAAGTGCCGGGTGTCGTAGCCGATGGCGGCGGCGCGGGTTTCGTTCTCGCGGATCGCCATCAGCGTGCTGCCGAACGGCGAGGCGATCACCCGCCGGGCGCCGATGAAGATCAGCAGGAACAGCACCGCGACAAAGGCGTAGAAGTAGCGCGCGTCGCTCAGCGACAGCAGCACCGTGTCGCCGATGCGGATCTCCGGGCGCGGCACGCTGAGCAGGCCATTGTCGCCGCCGGTCCAGTCGCTCAGGGTGTAGGCGATGAAGTAGGCCATCTGGCTGAACGCCAGGGTCAGCATCACGAAGTAGATACCGGTGCGCCGGATCGCCAGGGCGCCCACCAGCAACGCCAGCAGCGCGCCCACCAGGGCCGCGCCGAAGAGGGCGCTGAACAGCCCCAGTTGCAGGTGGATCATCAGCAGCGCGGCGCAGTAGGCCCCGGCGCCGAAGAAGATGCCCTGGCCGAACGACAGCAGGCCGGTGTAGCCCAGCAGCAGGTTACAGGCCAGCGCCGCGAGGGCGAAGATCAGGATCTCGCTGGCCAGGGTCGCCGATGGCAACACCAGCGGCAGGCCGATCAGTACCGCGACCACCAGCCACGGCAGGGCGCGCGACTGGGTCTTGGCGAACGGCAGGGGATTTTTCTCGCTCATGTTCATGCTCTCCCGAACAGGCCGTAGGGACGGACCAGAATCACCGCCGCCATGGCGCCGTAGATCATCAGGCTGGCGCCTTGCGGCCAGAGGGTGGTCATCAGGCTCTGCACCACGCCCACCAGCAGGCCGCCCACCAGGGCGCCGCTGAACGAACCCATGCCGCCGATCACCACCACCACGAAGGCGACCCCGAGGATTTCCGGGCCGACAAAGGGCTGGGCGCCACGCAACGGGGCGAACAGCACCCCGGCGATCCCGGCCAGGGCCACGCCGAGGGCGAAGGTCATGGAGAACAGGCGGAAGATGTTGGTGCCCAGCAGCGACACGGTCTCGGTGCTTTCGCTGCCGGCGCGCACCAGGGCGCCGAAGCGCGTGCGCTCCAGCAGCAGCCACAGCGCCAGCCCCACCAGTGCCGAGAAGACAATGAGGAACAGGCGGTAGTAGGGGTAGACGAAGTCGCCGACGATCAGTACGCCGCGCAGCAGTTCCGGCACCGCGACGCTTTTGCCGACGGGGCCCCAGATCAGCACGCTGGCTTCCTGGATGATCAGCGCGATGCCCAGGGTCACCAGGATCTGGAAGGTGTGGGGCAGGTGGTAGATGCGCTGGATCAGCAATCGCTCGATGGCCCAGGCCAGGGCCGCGACCACCAGCGGCGCGACCAGCAGCGCCAGCCAGAAGCTGCCGGTGAGGCTGACGGCGGTGTAGCAGATGTAGGCCCCGAGCAGGAAGAACGCGCCGTGGGCGAAATTGACGAAGTTCAGCAGGCCGAAAATGATCGTCAGGCCCACCGCGATCAGGAAGTAGATCATCCCCAGGCCGAGGCCATTGAGGATCTGGAACAGGTAAAGATTGAGCATGCAGGTACCCTCGACAGGGGGCCGGCGACTGTTGTCGTCGGGCGGCCCGCTGCCTCTAGCCAGCGATGAAAAGGTCGGTCGGGGTCAGGCCAGGTTGCAGCCGGTGGCGCCGGCATCCGGGAACGAGCGCCCGGAACTGAGCACTTCGGCCAGGTCGTCCTTGTCGCGCATGCTGGCCGTGGCCTTGCCCTGCAGCAGGTAGTAATCCTTGATTACCTGGTGGTCGCCGGCGCGGATGCTTTCCTCGCCGGTCGGCCCCTGGTACGTCAGGCCTTGCATGGCCTTGGCCACGGTCGCGCCGTCGAAACTGCCGGTGGCGACTATGGTGTCGAGCATGATCTTGGTGCCGATGTAGTCGGCGGCCAGCGGGTAGGTAGGGTTGATGCCGTACTTGGCCTGGGTCAGCTTGACCAGATCGCGGTTGAGCGGGGTGTCGACCTGGTGCCAGTACTGCGCGCCGAGATAGACGCCTTCGAGCACGTCGCTGCCCAGCTCCTGGAACTGGTCGAGCCCGGCGGACCACACCAGCAGCACTTTCATGCGTTCCTTGATGCCGAAGTTCACCGCCTGGCGCAAGGCGTTGGAGGACTGGCTGCCGAAGTTGAGCAGCACCAGCACGTCGGGCTGGGCGGCGATGGCGTTGGTCAGGTAGCCGGAGAACTCCTGTTCCTGCAACGAGTGATAGCTGTTGCCAACGTGCTCGATGCCATGCTCGGCGCACACCTGTTTGGCGCCGGCCAGCAGCGCTTCGCCGAATACGTATTGCGGGGTGATGGTGTACCAGCGCTTGGCCTCGGGCAGGCGCTTGATCAGCGGCACCATGGTTTCGCGAATGGCGCCGTAGGTCGGCACCGACCAGCGAAAGGTCGAGGCATTGCAGTCCTTGCCAGTGACTTCGTCGGCGCCCACCGGGGTCATGAACACGCCGTTGACCTTGCCCACTTCCTTGGCCACCGCCAGCGCCGAAGACGACAGGGTGCAGCCCTGGAAGAATCGCGCGCCGTCCTGGGCAATCGCCTCCTGGACCTTGCGCACCGCCTTGCCGGCGTTGCCTTCGGTGTCGATCACCTTGTAGTTCAGCGGGCGGCCGAGCAGGGTCGGGTACTGTTCCACCGCCAGGCGCGAGCCCATGTCGGCGAACTTGCCGTAGCTGGCGAAGGCGCCGGACATCGACTTGAGCCCGTAGAAGGTAAAGGGGTCGGCGGCAAAGGCGTTGCGCACCCCCAGCGGAAGGCTGAGGGCTCCGGCAACGGTCAGACTGGCTTTCAACAACGTACGACGCTGCATGGGGTAACTCCCTGGTTTAGTTATTGGCAGGAGTGGCAATGGCAAAACGGCGCAGCAGCCTGTGTTCAGGCTTTGTTATTGGCGAAGCGGCGGTGGCGGGTGCGGCGGTTATCAGTGGTGGTGATCGAACTCCAGCAGGAAGTGTTGGGTGACCTCGCCCTCGAGGGCGCTCATATGGTGTTCGGCGTCGCACATGTGTTCGTGCATCAGCTGGCGTACCGCGGCTTCGTCCTCGGCTTTGAAGGCCAGCAACAGGCGCTTGTGGTAATCGAGGTTGGCGGCGTCGAACTGCTTGCGCTTGGGCTTGTAGGCCTTCTTCAGCACCACCAGGTCGCGCAGCAGGTCGTTGAGGAACTGCGCCATGAAACTCAGCAGTGGGTTGGGGCAGGCGCGGCCCAGCAGGTTGTGGAATTCCAGCTCGGCGATGCGCTGTTCGCGCTGGCCGGCCTCGCTGTCTTCCGGGGCGCTGCAGAAGTCGATATTGGCCTGCAGCGCCTCAAAGTCGTCGGCGCTGAGGCGGCCGATCACCGACACCGCCAGCTCCACTTCGATGACCTTGCGCAGCTGGTACACCTGCTCGCCGTCCATCTGCTGGAAGTGCAGGTAATTGCGCAGGGCTCGGCTCGCCGGCTCAGTGCCGGCCTGGTTCAGGTAGGCGCCGCCGCTGGGGCCGGTGCGGGTGTTGACCAGCCCTTCGACCTCCAGCGCCTTGAGCGCTTCGCGGGCCGACCCCTTGGAACACTGGAAGCTTTCCATCAGCTCGCGCTCGGTCGGCAAGCGGTCGCCGGGACGCAGGGCGTTGATCACGATGGAGCGTTTGACCGACTCGACAATCACGTCGGAAAGCTTCTGGCGTTTGCGGCGAACAGGTCGTTTGAGCATGTTTTCGATTTATCGTATTAATGCGGATAAATAGTACTTAATAGGGCTGGACGCGGTGCGTCAATCATCCTGGGGACGAGGTGTCGTTTTCGATGCGGGAGGGTCGTAATCAGAACCCGGGCGAGTGGAGGCGAGGCACTTGTCTTCGTCCTGTGCCAGGTCTTGTCCAGCCACTAAGCTGATGGCAGGTCATGCAGTCATAGAGGGGAAGAACCCATGATTCAGTGCAAACGCGCCTACGAGCCGGCGAGCCCCGACGACGGTTATCGGGTGCTGGTGGACCGGCTGTGGCCGCGCAACTGTCGCAAGGAGCAGTTGCCGCTGGATGAGTGGTTGAAAGACCTGGCGCCGTCCACCGGATTGCGTCGCGCCTTCAAGTCCGGCGAGCTGGATTTCGCCAGCTTCCGCAGCCGTTACCGCCAGGAGCTGACAGCCCGCCCCGAGCATTGGTGGGCGTTGCTGGAGCGCGCGCAAAAGGGCCGCTTGACCCTGGTGTACTCGGCCCATGATGAAGCGCACAACAATGCCCGGGTGCTGGCCGAGTGGCTGGAAGACGAGCTGGACCGCCAGGGCGAGGGGAGTTCGCCGGTGTGTTACGCGCACCTGTCGCCGCCTGAGTGAAGGCGCTGGGTTTCAGGGGCGTTTCAACATCACATAGGCCTCGCCACCACGCCGGTCGTGCATCAGCAGGAAGGTCTGCTTGTCGAGGGTGATTTGCGCCGGCAGGTTCTGCGCCACCGGGGTGCTGGAAAACTGCTCGGCTATCTTGAGAAATTGCGCGGTCAGGGTCTTGTCCCCCTGCGACGGTGTGGTCACCGCGCATTGCTTGCCTTTCTGCACCTGGACCCCAAGGCTGTGGTCCGGCCTGAGCCCCATCCGCGCATACCCGGCATCGTTCAGCCTGGCGATGCCATAGCCTTTGGCCGCGCTGTCGGCCCCGGCGAAGGAGGGCGCGGACTTCAGGCAGATATCGCGAAAGGCCAGCACGCCTTCGGCGATGGCCGCCGGTTCCTTGTCGATGACTTCGGGCGGGCTGGCGCAGCCGGCCAACAGGGCCAGGGCCAGGCTCAAAGGGCTCAGGATCGTGCGGTTCATCGGGCCTCCCAGGCATTCGCGGGGCATGTTTATAGCCTAGCCAAGCTTCTGCCTGTGGGAGGACCTGGGCGACGGGAGCCTTACAGGCGTCGCTGAAAGAAGCGGCTCAGTTGAACCCGACCGACCACCGGTTCACCGTTTCTGGCTCATGGCGCTGGCTCGGGTCGGTTTCGTAATTGCACTGGGGGCCGCTGCAGGCGTGTTCCAGGGTGATCGGCGCCTTGAACTCCAGGTGGAACCTGCTGGGTTCCGGCTCCGCCGCCGGGCCGGCCGTCGCCTCTGTCAGGGCGGGCGCCGGGTAGCTCAGGTCCAGGCCTTCGGCCTGTGCCGGCAGGGCCAATACGCTGAGCACAAGGCTCGCCAGGAGGGTTTTGTCGCTGGACATCATGGGTACCGCGTTTACACAAAAGGGTTGCCGAGTATAACGAGCGTCTCCCCGGAAATTTAAGCCGAAGGCTCTATCACGGGGCTTGTGCGGCAATGGGTCGCGGTTGGCGCCTCGCAGCATGAAACATTTGTCATGGGCCGCCGGCGCCGCCAGCCCCTACACTGGCTTTCACCTCCATGGCTCACGGACACCCCCATGACGGCAGCAGCGGCGGCAAGCATCCTCGAAACGGTCGAAGGCCAGCGCCTCAATGGCCCGGCGGGCGAACCCTGGCGCGAGTGGGGGCCGTACCTGAGCGAGCGGCAGTGGGGCACGGTGCGCGAGGACTACAGCGCCGATGGCGATGCCTGGGCCTACTTGCCCCACGACCATGCCCGCAGCCGGGCCTACCGCTGGGGCGAGGACGGGCTGGCGGGGTTCTCCGACAAGGCCCAGCACTGGTGCCTGGGGCTGGCCCTGTGGAACGAGCGCGACAGCATTCTCAAGGAGCGCCTGTTCGGCCTGAACAACGCCGAGGGCAATCACGGCGAAGACGTCAAGGAGCTGTATTTCTACCTCGATGGCGTGCCCAGCCATGCCTATATGCGCATGCTCTACAAATACCCGCAGGCGGCCTTTCCCTATGAGGACCTGCTGCGGGAAAACGCCCGGCGCGGCCTGGACGATACCGAGTACGAGATCCTCGACACCGGGGTGTTCGAGGACGACCGCTACTTCGACGTGACGGTGGAATACGCCAAGCACGCGGTCGACGACATCTTCATGCGGGTCACCGTACACAACCGCTTTCACCAGCCGGCGCGCCTGCGGGTCTTGCCCCAGGTCTGGGCGCGCAATACCTGGAGCTGGGGCGGCGATTCGCGCAAGCCGAGCCTGCGCCTGGAGGGCGAGCGACTGCTGGCCCGGCATCCGCGCTGTTCGCCGATGCAGGTCACGGCCTGGGGGCCGGAGCCTTGCGAGTGGCTGTTCTGCAACAACGAAACCAACTTCCCGAAGCTCGATGGCCTCGCCACGCCCGGCCCGTTCAAGGACGGGATCAACGACTACCTGCTGGGTGGCGCCAGCACTGCCATTGCCCGCGACGGCGGGACCCGCGCCGCCGCCCACTTCAGCCTGGAGCTGGCCGGGCTGGAGAGCAAAAGCCTGTATCTGCGTTTTGCCCCGGCCGGTTCGACCCAGGTCAGCGCCCGAACGCTGTTTGCACAACGACGGGCCGAGGCCGACGAGTTCTACGCCGCGCTGCAACAGGGCATCGCCGATGCCGACGCGCGTAATGTGCAGCGCCAGGCCCTGGCCGGGCTGCTGTGGTCCAAGCAACTCTACGATTTCGATGTCAACCGCTGGCTTGATGGCGACCCTGGCCAGCCCGCGCCACCGGCGCCCCACGCCCATCTGCGCAACAGCCATTGGCGGCACCTGGCGAACTTCGACATCGTGGCCATGCCCGACACCTGGGAATACCCCTGGTACGCCTCCTGGGACCTGGGTTTCCAGGCGGTGGCCCTGGCCTTGATCGATCCGGGGTTCGCCAAGCACCAGCTGTTGCTGCTGGTCAAGGACCGCTTCATGCACCCCAATGGGCAATTGCCGGCCTACGAGTGGCGCTTCGACGACGCCAACCCGCCGGTGCACGCCTGGGCCAGCTGGCGGGTGTACCAGCGGGAAAAAGCCCTGACCGGCCAGGGCGACATGGACTTTCTCGAGCGGATCTTCCACAAGCTGCTGCTGAATTTTTCCTGGTGGGTCAACCGCAAGGACGCCGAGGGGCGCAACCTGTTCCAGGGCGGTTTCCTCGGCCTCGACAACATCGCGCTGTTCGACCGCTCGGCGCCCTTGCCGCCGGGTTACACCCTGGACCAGGCTGACGGCACTGCCTGGGTCGCGGCCTACGCCCTGGACCTGATGCGCATTGCCCTGGAGCTGGCCAGGCGCAACCCGGTGTACGTGGATATCGCGGTGAAGTTCTTCGAGCACTTCCTGTACATCGCCGGGGCCATCAACCGGCTGGATAACAGCGACGCAGGGCTGTGGGACGAGCAGGACCGGTTCTTCTACGACGTGCTGCATCGCCCCGACGGCGGCAACGAACCGCTGCGCCTGCGCTCCATCGTCGGCCTGATGCCGCTGTTCGCCGTGCAGGTGCTGGAGCAGCATGAACACGAATGCCTGCCGGGGCTGCGTGAGCGCCTGCTGGAGTTCATGCACCATCGGCCGGACCTGGCCAGCCTGGTGTCGCGCTGGAACGAACCGGGGCAGGGCAATCGCCTGTTGCTCGCCCTGCTGCGCGGCGAGCGCACCAAGGACTTGCTCAAGCGCATGCTCGACGAGGCGGAGTTTCTCTCCGACTTCGGTATCCGTTCGCTGTCCAGGGTCTTCGCCGAACACCCCTTCGCCCTGCAGGTCGACGGTCATCAGCTGCGCGCCCGGTACGCGCCGGCCGATTCCGACTCACGACTGTATGGCGGCAACTCCAACTGGCGCGGGCCGCTGTGGATGCCGATCAACTACATGCTGATTGAGTCTCTACGTGAGTTTCATCGCTACTACGCCGACAACTTCTCGGTGGAATACCCCAGCGGTTCCGGCTACCTGGCATCCCTGGAGGAAGTCGCCGACAGTCTGAGCCAGCGCTTGACCCGCCTGTTCCTGCGCGACGAGGACGGGCGGCGCCCGTCGATGTGCGCCTACGCGCAATTGCAGGCCGACCCCCGGGACCGGGAGCTGCTGCTGTTCCATGAGTACTTCCACGGCGACACCGGCCGCGGCCTGGGGGCCAGCCACCAGACCGGCTGGACGGCGCTGGTGGCATTGTTGTTGCAGCCCGGGGCCTAGTCAGCAACACCGACGGGCGAGGAGGCTGGTGGATTAACTAAAGGGACTTTTGTCGAGAAAGGCGTAGCCGCTGCCCGCCCGTTTGAGCAAAAGTAACTGAAAGACCTGGCCCGCTTGGGGCTGATAACGATGAGTCGTTATGGATGTTTGTCTCTGGGCTTCTCAAATGTGATGCAGGTTTTTGTAACTATATGGGGGCGGGTTTTTTGTGAAGATCGATACGCGGATTCCTATTGTTAATGGCGATTTTTATCTGGGGCCGTTGTTAATTTCCCATGTGGCGAGCTGGTACGAGTATCTGACGGATGAGCGGGTCAATCGTTATACCAGTTGGAATCTGCAGAGCCTGGCGGAGCTTGAGGAACTGGTTCACTTCTATAACTCTGGGAGCCCTGGAGGAGCGGTACGTTTCGGAGTATTCAGTGTCAGTACCCACGAACTGGTTGGCACGGTAGGGCTGCACTCGTTTTCGATAAAGGATGGTCGCGCGGAAATAGCCTATGACGTCAGGCCCGAGTTCTGGCGGCGAGGGATCGCTCGCGCGGCTTGTGGCGCCCTGGCCGGGTTGGCGCTCGGCAAGTGGAAATTGCAGCGTGTCCAGGCAACCCTGCTGGACGAGAACATTGGTTCGGCGAAAGTGCTGCAGCGGTGTGGGTTCGAGTTCGAAGGCGTGATGCGTAAATACCGGGTGCTCAGGGGCGTTGCCCGGGATTACCACCTTTACTCGCGGGTCGTTGAGGCGTGATGAGGCGCTTGCCCTGAAGCACATTTTCTGTGGCGTTGCTGGAGTCCTTGAAGCCGTCTTTCAGATCGTTGGCGGCCGATTTCTGATCGACGGATACAAAGGGCGTAAGGGTGGTCATCAGGATGAACGAGATGAACCACATAGCCGCTGTCGGGTTTTTCAGGACCGGCAAATGGGGGTAGATGTAGCCGCTGCCTGCGCCAGCGGCTACCACGCTTGTGCCGATCAGGCACTCAAGGTGTCTGGCTGCGGCACCGCCCAATCCTCGATCAACCGCTGCGGGGTGCAGCAGGTCTTGCGCTTGTAGACGAAGCCTGCGCATTTCTCGGCGAAGCCGTGGCGGTTCTGCACCATGTCCAGGTGCATCTGTTCCAGCTCGGCGTTGCGGCAATGTTGCATCAGCTGCGGGTCGGCGTTGGCCTTGCGCTCGCGCAGGGCCTGGTACTTCGGCTCGGTCAGTACCGCGTTGGCCCGTTGCAGCAGCCACAGGCCGAATTCGTCGGGGCAGCGCGGGCCGACTTCCTGGACCATGCCCATCTGCAGGGCCTGGAAGGCGTTGATCGGCAGGCATTCCTCGGTGAGCTTGTGTGCCATGGCGTGGCCGACGGCGCGGGGCAGGCTGTAGGTCCAGTATTCCGAGCCGTACAGGCCCATGCTCTTGTAGTGCGGGTTGTAGAGGGTATTGGCCCGGGCCAGCACCACATCGGCCGCCAGGGCCAGCATCAGGCCGCCGGCCCCGGCGTTGCCGGTGAGGCCGCTGACCACCAGCTGGCGGGCGCTGAGCAGCTCCTTGCAGACGTCGTCGATGGCCTGGATGTTGTTCCAGGCTTCCAGGCCCGGCACCGGTGCGGCCTGGATCACGTTGAGGTGCACGCCGTTGCAGAACGCGCCACGCCCGCCCTTGAACAGCAACACTTTGGTGTCCCGGGCCTTGGCCCATTGCAGCGCGCTGACCAGGCGCTGGCAGTGCTCGGTGCTCATGGCGCCGTTGTAGAACTCGAAGGTCAGCTCGCCGACATGGCCCGACTCGCGGTAGCGGATCGGCTGGTAGGCCTCGTCGCTGAACGGCTCGCTGGCGACCGACCAGTCCAGGTGGGGCACGCCGTCCAGTTGGCCGGCCAGCACATGGCGGGCCGGCAGCTTGAAGTGTTCCGTGCCCGGCCGGGCCTTGCGCTTGAGGGAGCCGATCCACAGGCTGCGGTCGCCGCAGGCCACCAGCACCGCATCGTCGTGCACCGCCAGCAACTCGCCGGGGGTGCCGCTGCGGCTATCCAGGTGCGCGTCATACAGGTAGTACTGGCCGCCGGCGAGGCTGGCCAGGACTCCGGGCTGGCCATCGGCGGCGTCGATGCAGCGCTTGATGAAGTTGGCGCTGTCGTGCCAGCTGAAGCTGCGGTCGTCCTGTTTCATGTTCGGTTGCAGGCGGCCGCGCACCTGCGGCTTGCTGTAGTCCAGGGGGACAGGGACGAACTCGCTGCCGAACTTCTCCACCACATCGCGAATGCAGTAGATCGCCGCATCGGCCACCGGCCCGTTGTACAGCTCGGACTTGCGTACCTGCGCTGGCACCTTGAATTCCCAGGTGGACCAGACCGGCCCGGCGTCCATTTCTTCCACCGCCTGCAGGGCGGTGACGCCCCAGCGCTCGAGGTTGTTGCTGATGGCCCAGTCCAGGGCGCTGGCGCCGCGGTCGCCGACGATGCCCGGGTGGATGATGATCACCGGACGGGTCGGGTGGCGCCACAGTTGCTCGGGCACCCGGTCCTTGAGGAAGGGGCAGATCACCAGATCGGCATCGGCCTGTTCGATCTGCCGGCAGACTTCGTCTTCGCTGGTGAACAGCACCACGCTAGGGCGGTGGCCGGACTGGCGCAGGTCCAGCCAGGCGCGCTGGGTGAGACCGTTGAAGGCGGTGGACAGCAGAATGATCTTCAGCGATTGCATAACGACTCTTCCTTGAAGGTGAAGCGGGGCCGGCCGTTCCGAAAAGCCGTCCCTGGCCGATGGAGGCGCCAGAGTAGAGAGGACCTTTGGGGGTACTGCTGACCGAGATCAATCAAGTGCGTCGCGCGGTGTAGCGAGGTGCCGGATTACATATATTCGTTAGTTAGCCTGGGTAAATTTTTAATTACTTCCAAATGGATTCAGCCCTGTTGCACAGTCGCTCCCCTAATCCTGGGTCGGCAATGTCCCGACCCAGCCAGATGATTTCGGGATGGGGGAGCTGTCTCGTGAGGGAGCAAGGCATGGGTGCGAATCAGAGCCCTCATTACTCACTGATCGGGCAGATGTTCAAACGCGACTATCAGTGGCTGTGCGCCTCGGTGGGTCGCGTCCTGGGCTGCCATCACAGCGCCCAGGACATCGCCTCGGAAACCTTCGTGCGGGTGCTGGCCCTGCCGGACCCTGCGGCCATCCGCGAGCCTCGGGCGCTGCTGACCACCATTGCCCGGCGCCTGGTCTACGAAGGCTGGCGACGCCAGGACCTGGAGCGCGCCTACCTGGAAAGCCTGGCCCTGGCGCCGACGCCGGTGCACCCGTCACCCGAGGAGCGGGCACTGGTGATCGAAGCGCTGCTGGCGGTGGACCGCTTGCTCAACGGTTTGTCCGCCAAGGCCAAGGCAGCCTTTCTCTACCATCAGCTCGACGGCTTGACCTACGCCGAAATCGGCCAGCAGCTGGGGGTGTCCACCAGTCGCGTCCAGCAGTACATGGCCGAGGCGTTCAAGCGGTGTTATCAGGCGATGGTCGACGCATGAGCCGTCCGCGCGCGAACGAGGCGCTGGTGGATGAAGCCGCGCAATGGATGGCGCTCCTGCAATCGGGGCAGATGAACGCCCAGGAATGCCAGGCATTCCACGACTGGCGCGCCGCCGACCCCCAGCACGAGCAGATCATCGCGCTGATGGGCGGTGGCCTGGGGGCGTTGCGCAGCCAGGCCTTGCGCAACCTGTCCCGGGACAGCCTGCTGCACAGCCTGAATGCGCCGTCGAGCCGCCGGCGCTTTATCGGCGGCAGCCTGAGTGTGATGGCCCTGGCCTTGGCCGCGACCTTGCTCGGCCGACGCTACGGCCTGCTGCCCGAGGCGGGCGCCCTGTACACCGGCACCGGCGAGCGCCGCGACTTCACCCTGGCCGACGGCAGCGCCCTGACCCTCAATGCCCGCAGCCAGGTCGTGACCCGTTTCGATGCCCAACAGCGGCTGTTGCAGTTGCGCAACGGACAGTTGCTGGTGGACGTGGCCAAGGAACCGCAGCGCCCCTTCGTGGTGGAAACCGAACACGGGCGCATGCGGGCCCTGGGCACGAAGTTCCTGGTGGAGCGCGGCGAGGACTGGACGCGCCTGGTGATGCTGCACTCGCAGGTCGAGGTGCTCACCGCCAGTGGCGCACGGCAGGTGGTCGAGGCTGGCGAAAGCCTGCGTTTCGACGGGCAGCGGCTGTTGTTGCTGGAGCGTGCCAAGGGCCATGAAAGCGCCTGGACCTCGGGGGTATTCGAGGCCCGCGACCGGCCCCTGAGCGAGGTGGTCGACAGCTTGCGTGGCTACCGGCGCGGCATCATCCGCCTCAGCCCCCAGGTGGCCGACTTGCGCTTGAGCGGCATCTACCCGCTGGACGACAGCGACCGCAGCCTGCAGCTGCTCGAGCGTTCGCTGCCAATCCGCGTCAGCTACCACAGCTCGTACTGGGTCAGCATCGAGCCGCGCTGAAGGGCGTGGTTATAACCCCATAGCCCCTTGGCCTAAGCGCCACCCTATAAAAACCCATCGGTCACTGCTCATTCCCTGCAACCGCATTCAACAGGGAATTGTCCATGCACTCATCGATCCTTTTCCACCCGCAGCGCCGACCACTGGCGTGCCTGTCACTGGCGTTGGCCCTGGCGTTCGGCGCTTGTGGCAGCGCTGCCTGGGCCCAGCAGGCAGAGACCAGGCCGATCACCTTCGACATTTCCGCCGGCCCGCTGGACGAGGTGCTGCTGGATATCTCGCGGCAGACCGGGGTGCCGATTTCCTTCAGCCAGGACCTGGTGCAGGGCAAGCGCAGCCCGGCCATTCGTGGCGCCCTGGGCGGCCAGCAGGCGGTGGACAAGGCCCTGCAAGGCAGTGGCCTGGAGGCTCAGCACAGCGAGCAGGGGCTGACCATTCGCAACGCCCCGGCCAGTGCCAAGGCCAGCCCTAAAGTCAGCGCCGTGGCGCCGGTTCGCGCGGCGGACCCGCAACTGGAAAAAGTCACGGTGACCGGCTCGCGCATCGCCCGCGGCCAGTCCGACGGCGCCACCCCGGTGAACGTCATCACCCATGAGGAGATGGAGGCCCGCGGTTACCGCAACGTCTACGATGCCCTGGCGACCCAGACACAAAACACCGGCATGACCCAGGGCGAGGACTACGGCAACACCTTCCAGCCCGCGGCCAGCGCCCTCAACCTGCGGGGGCTGGGGCCCAACCACACGCTGGTGCTGATCAACGGCCGGCGAGTGGCGGACTACCCGACGGCCTATGACGGCCGGGTCAATTTCACCAACCTGGCCAATATTCCTTCGGCGATCATCGACCGCATCGAGATTCTCAGCAGCGGCGCCTCGGCGATCTACGGTTCCGATGCGATCGCCGGGGTGGTCAACATCATCCTCAAGGAGAAGGCCAGCGGCATCGACGTCAACCTGCGTGGCGGTACCACCGAGCGTGGTGGCGGCGACAACCAGCGCCTGCAGATCAGCGGCGGTGGCAGCTGGGGGAATTTCGACGGCCTGTTCGGCCTGGAGCTGACCCAGCGCGATCCGATCTGGAACGACGATCGCGGCTTCATGAAAAACGGGCCGGTCCAGGATGTCGGTTACCGGCGCAACCTCGACACTGGCAAGTACATCGGCCCCGGTTGCGGCGCCTATCCGGGGGTCTTTGGCAATCACCTCAGCGGCAGCGGCGGGCGCTGCACCACCGACCAGTCCTACAACGATTACCGGACCCTGCAGACGCAAAAGGAAAACTACGACGGCTACACCCGTGGCACCTGGCATTTCAGCGACAGCGGCAAGGCCTTCGCCGACCTGATGTATGGCCTGGACCATATCCAGAACAACACCCGCGGGCCGAGCTTCACCTCGCCGGATTTCATCAACCAGAACAGCGGCAATCTGGAGCGCTGGTTCCGGCGTTTCTCCGAGGAGGAAATCGGCGGCCGCACCAGCAACAACAGCAAGTGGCGCGACACCTCCTGGACCGGCACCCTGGGTCTGTCCGACCGGATCGCCGACACGGCCTGGAGCTATGAGCTGGCGGCCAACCGTTCGGAGTACCGCAGCGTGCGCACCACCCGCTATACCCCGTCGGCCACTATCCGCGATTTCTACCTGGGCCCGCAGTTGGGCGAGCAGGGTGGTTATCCAGTGTTCGCCCCGGATGCCTCGCGCCTTGACCGGCCGCTGACCGAGGAGGAGTGGCGGCAGTTTCGCCGCAACCTGAGCCAGACCAGCAAGTCGGTGTCGCAGAGCTACAACGCCTCGCTCAATGGCGAGCTGTTCGACTTGCCAGCCGGGCCGGTGGGCTTCGCCGGCATCCTGGAACTGGGCAAGCAGGAATACCGCATCGACCCGGACGACGGGCTCAACGACGGCAGCTTCTACGGCACCACCCCGGCGCAGAGCTCCGGTGGCTCACGCAAGCGCTACGCCGCCGGCGGCGAGTTCAGCGTGCCGATCAGCGACAGCCTGCTGGCGTCGCTGGCGGGACGCTGGGACCAATACAAATTCAGCGGTCGCACCGAGCAACAGAAGACCTACAACCTGGGCCTGGAATGGCGCCCGCTGAACAGCCTGCTGTTGCGCGGCAGCTACGGCACCAGCTTCCGCGCCCCGGACCTGAACTACATCTACCAGGCCGACACCAACGGCTACATACCGGACCAGATCGACTACTACGGTTGCAGCCAGGGCGTGGAGGGCACCTGCGATCGCGGGCGGGTGGACTACACCCAGAGCGGCACCGCCGACCTCAAGTCCGAGCGGGGCAAGTCCTGGACCTACGGTTTTGTCTGGTCGCCGTCGCGCAACTTCGATGTGTCGGTGGATTACTGGCGCGTGCAGATCGAAGACCTGCTGACCACCGTCGACCAGAACCGCCTGCTGCAGGAAGAGAACGCCTGCCGCAGTGGTGCCATGGACATCAACTCGGCCGCTTGCCAGGCGACCCTGGCGCGGATCCAGCGCAACCCGGGCACTGCCGCGGTGGACCCGAACCGCTTGCAGCGGGTGCAGCTCAACGCGATCAACGCCGCCAGCGAACGGGTCAGCGGGCTCGACCTGAAAAGCAATATCCGCTGGGGCGCCGGGGAGTACGGGGCCTTCAGTTCGACCCTGGGCTACACCCTGGTGCTCTCGCATTACTACAAGGAATCGGACGACGCACCGACCCAGGACTGGCGCGTGGACCGCAGCAATCACGACTGGCGCAGCAAGGCGAACGCCAGCCTGACCTGGGATTACCAGCACTACACCGCAACCCTGCTGGGCATCCGCTACGGCAGCGTCACCAACGGCAGCGCCGACGGGCGCGTGTCGCCCTGGACGGTGTTCAACGCCAGCGCCCGCTACAAGGTCAACGACCGCGCCAGCGTCGGCCTGACCGTCAACAACCTGCTGAACCAGGTCAAGCGCGACGACTCCGCCGGCTGGCCGTATTACCCCGTCGGCAACTACGACCCCTATGGCCGGCAGTGGTGGCTGGATCTGAGCTATCACTTTGGCGGTTGATCCCTCCGCCGGAGGAGTCTTCTGTAGGAGCGAAGCTTGCTCGCGATAGCGGTGGGTCTGATACGACGCCATCGCGAGCAAGCTTCGCTCCTACAGGAATGATGAACGAGCATAAGCTCATCACCCAACGGTCTAGATCGGCCTCTATAAAAACCTCCCGGCCGTTGCACATCCCTGCATAAACCTAATGCAGGGATGGTTGTCCATGAGTCTGTTCGTACCCGGTAGATCCCCTTTGAGCCTGGCCTTGCTGCTGGCGTTGAATGCGTTGCCGGCCTGGGCCGCGACCACCCCGTTCAACCTGCCCGCGGGGCCGCTGGACCAGACCTTGCTGCAGATTTCCCGGCAGACCGGCCTGCCGATTTCCTTCGAGCAGAAGCTGGTGAGCGGCCGTTATGCGCCGGCGATCCAGGGCCAGCTCGACCAGCACCAGGCGCTGACCCTGGCGTTGCAGGACAGCGGCCTGAAGGAGCAGCAGGACACCCAGGGCGTGACCATCACGGCGGACACCAGCACCGCCAGCAGCACCCCGGCGTTCGCCGAGCCCACCACCCAGTTGCAGCGGGTGGAAGTGACCGGCACCGCGATCCGCCGGGTGGATGCCGAGACCGCGGTACCGGTCACCGTGCTGCGAGTGGAGAAGCTACGCGAGCAGGGTGTGACCACCACCGAAGAGCTGATCAACCGGATTTCCGCCAACCAGTCCTCGGTCGGTTCCGGGCGCTCGGTGGGCTCCAGCAGCGGCGGGGCGGCCTATGCCGACCTGCGCGGCATAGGCCCGAACAAGACCCTGGTGCTGCTCAACGGCCGGCGCCTGAGCAACAACGCGACCAACGCCATCAACGGCTCCGGGGTCGACCTCAACACCATTCCCTTCGCCGCTATCGACCGGGTCGAGGTGCTGCGCGACGGCGCGTCCGCGCTGTACGGCACCGACGCCATCGGCGGGGTGATCAACTTCATCACCAAGAAGAGCCTGACCCGTGGCCAGGTCAGCACCAGCTACGACACCCCGACCCATTTCGGTGGTGGCCAGAGCAAGAACTTCAGCGGCAGCTGGGGCATCGGCGACCTGGAAGAAGACCGCTTCAACGTGTTCGGCGTGGTCAGCTACGACAAGCAGGAGCGCCTGGCCGCCAAGGACCGTGGCTACACCTACAACTACCAGCCCGGCCGGGGCCTGGACTACACCTCCGGCACCGCCTCGCCGGCCAACTGGAGCCAGGGCGCCAATGCCACCCACCCGCTGGCCGGTTCCGGCTGCAACGCGCCGGGGCTGCTGTCGCGCAACGGCATCTGCCGCCAGAGCCTGTGGAGCTACCTGGACCTGGTGCCGGAAACCGAAAAGACCTCGGCCTTCGCCAAGGCCACCGGCAAGCTCAGTGACGATCACAACGTTAGCCTCGAATACTTCTGGGCGCGCAACGAGAACCGCACCCAGATCGGTCCCGGCACCCTGATGGGCAACCAGGTCAACCCGGGCACGGCGTTCTACCCGGGCAATGGCATCACCCCGGGGCCCAGCGGCTTTGCCCTCGACCCGACGCAACCGGTGGCGGCCAACTGGCGGGAAACCGATGTCGGCGCCCGCCGTCATGAAGACGACAACACTGGCCAGCGCCTGCTGCTGACGTTCGACGGCAGTGTCTCCGGCTGGGATTACAACATCGGCGCCTCGTACAACCAGAACAAGGTGGTCAGCACCATCCGCAGCGGCTACGTGAACGATGTGGCGGTGTCCCAGGGCATCGCCAATGGCGTGATCAACCCCTTCGGCCCGCAGACCGCGGCGGGCAGCGCGCTGTTGGCGGCCAATACGGTGGACGGCGATTACGCCACGGCGGTCGGGCGGGTCAAGGTCATCGACGGGCGGGTCAGCCGCGAGATCGGCGACTGGTTCGGCTCGGGCCCATCGGCCCTGGCCCTGGGCGGCGAGTACCGCAAGGAGGACTTCCACCAGGATTTCGCCCAGTTCGCCGGCAATGTGCAGAGCCTGGGCATCGACCCCAACGGCAGCGTGTCGGGCGACCGCAGCGTGCAGGCGCAATATGCCGAACTCAACGTGCCGGTGCTCGACAGCCTGGAGCTGACGGCGGCGATCCGGCATGACAAATACAGCGACTTCGGCAGCACCACCAACCCCAAGTATTCGTTCCGTTTCCAGCCGTTCAAGGAGCTGGTGCTGCGCGGCGCCTACAGCGAAGGTTTCCGCGCGCCGTCGCTGTATGAGCTGTACAACCCGACCTTTACCACCTTCACCAACGCCAACTACAACGACCCGCGGCTGTGCCCCGGCGGTACCCCGGCCAATGGCGGGATCGGCAATCGTGACTGCGCCCAGCAGTTCAACCGCAGCACCGGCGGCAATACCGAGCTGAAGCCGGAGACCGCGCGTAACGTGACATTCGGCTTCGTCTATCAGCCGTTCGACCGGCTCAACGCCGGGCTGGATTTCTGGTGGATCAAGCTCGCCAACCAGATCGCCGAGTTTCCCGAGTCGGCGCCGTTCGACAACCCCGACCTGTACGCCGACCGCCTGGTGCGCAAGGCCGACGGCTCCATCGATCACGTGGTCACCGGCATGGACAACCTGGGTAAGCTCAAGACCAGCGGGGTCGACGTCAGCCTCGACTACCGCCTGCCGGCCAATGCCTGGGGCGAGTTCGGCCTGGGGCTGCAAGGCACCTACGTCACCCGCTACGACTACCAGCAACAGCTCAAGGGCGAATACATCGACAAGCTGGGGGATTTTCGCGGCGGCGACTTCGCCTCGGCCGGCGCGGTGGCACGCTGGCGCCATAGCCTGACCGCGACCTGGAACCAGGGGCCGCTGGGCGCGACCCTGACCAACCGCTACACCAGCGGTTACCACGACTCCGATCGCGACAGCCATAACCGTGTCGGCTCCTACAACATCTGGGACCTGGCCGGCACCTACACCTGGCGCCAGGCCCTGGGCGTGACCCTCGGGGTGAAGAACCTGTTCGACCGCGAGCCGCCGTTCAGCAACCAGACCTACACCTTCCAGAGCGGCTACGACCCACGCTACTCGGACCCGTTCGGAAGGACCTTGTACACGCGGCTCAGTTACAACTTCTGAGTCGAGAGGCAATAAAAGGTCCGGACGCTTTTTAGTAACCAATGGTTCTAAAACCCGCTCTATAAAAATGCCCGGTCAGTTGCACATGACAGGCAGGAGCGGGGTGTTCCGGTGAGTCCAGGCTGGGGAGCGGACGCCGCCCTCCCGGCCGCTGTTCGCAGAGGCATCATTCCATGCTATTGCAACGCGCTGTGCTGTTCTGGCTCTGCCTGCTGCCGAGCCCCGTGCTGCTGGCCGCCGTGCAACCGTCGCTGACGGTCTACGGCGAAGCCCCGAAATACCCCGCCGGCTTCCAGCACTTCGACTACGTCAACCCGGACGCGCCCAAGGGCGGCAGCCTGCGCCGGTCCTCCCTGGAAAGCGGACCCTTCGACCATCTGATTCCCTATATCGACAAAGGCACCGGCGTGGCCGATATCGACGGCTGGCTGTATGCGCCGCTGGCCTATCGCTCCAAGGATGAGCCTTACACCGTGTACGGCCTGGTGGCCGAGGGCCTGGAGCTGGCCGCGGACCGTTCCTGGCTGCGCTTTTACCTCAACCCCCGGGCGCGCTTCGACGATGGCAGCCCGATCACCGCCCAGGACGTGCGCTACACCTTCGAGCTGCTGATGACCCAGGGCAGTTTCGTCTACCGCCAGCAGTTCGCCGATGTCGCCGAGGTGCAGGTGGAGTCGTCGACCCGGGTACGGTTTGTGTTCAAGAACAGCGACAGCCGGACCTTGCCCCTGGACCTGGCGTCGTTGCCGGTGTTGCCCGAGCACTGGTGGCGCGGCCGCAATTTCGCCGACGGTGGCGGCTTCGAAGCGCCGCTGGGCAGCGGGCCGTACCGGGTGAGCGCGGTGGACGCCGGGCGCAGCGTGGACTTCGAGCGGGTCAAGGACTGGTGGGGGCAGGACCTGCCGGTGGTCCGGGGGCGCTACAACTTCGATCGGCTGCGGGTGGAGTTCTTCGCCGACACCGATGTGTCGCGGCAGATCCTCAAGGCCGGCGGCTATGACTACAACCGTGAGCTGTCCGCCACCGGCTACACCATAGGTTATGCCGGCGCCGCGCTGGAGCAGGGGCGCCTGGTGCGCGAGCACCTGGCGCCGGGTTCGGCCCTGGGCGCCCAGGGTTTCATTTTCAACCTGCAGAAACCGCAGTTCCAGGACCGCCGGGTGCGCCAGGCGATCGCCATGCTCTGGGACTTCGAGTGGAGCAACCGGCAGATGATGCGCAGTATGTACCTGCGCCAGCAGAGCTTCTTTTCCCACAGCGAGCTGGCGGCGGTGGCGCTGCCGGACGCTGAAGAATTGAAGATCCTCGAACCCTGGCGCGGGCAGATCCCCGAGGAGGTGTTTACCCAGGTGTTCCAGGCGCCACGCACCGACGGCAGTGGGATCATCCGAGCGCAGCAGTTGCAGGCGCTGAAGCTGCTGGAGGCGGCGGGCTGGACTCCCCGGGGCGATCAGCTGGTGAATGCCGCCGGCGAGCCCTTGCATTTCACCTTTCTCAACGGCCAGAAAGGCCTGGAGCGCCTGCTGCTGCCGTTCAAGCGCAACCTGGCGCAGATCGGCATCGGCTTCGATATTCGCCAGGTCGACACCGCGCAATACACCAACCGCGTGCGCAGCCGCGACTACGACATGATCATCGCCGCCTACCCGGTGTCCCTGGCGCCGGGGCGCGAGCTGTTCAACTATTTCGGTTCGGTGAGCGCCGACGACCCGGGCTCGAACAACTACATGGCGCTGCGCGATCCGGCGGTGGACGGCCTGATCAGCGCCCTGGTGCAGGCCGACAGCCGCGCCAGCATGCTGGCCCACGCCCGGGCGCTGGACCGGGTGTTGCAGTGGGGCTACTACTGGATTCCCAACTACTACCCGCCGGGCATTTCCTCGGTGTGGTGGAACCGTTTTGGCCGGCCGGCCATCGCGCCGCTGTACGACGCCGGGCTCGACACCTGGTGGGAGGTCAGCCCGCAAGCGCTGACCCTGAGCCAGATGCGCCAACGCAGCAGGGAGGTTGTCCATGCTGGGTTATAGCGCGCGGCGTCTGCTGCTGATCGTGCCCACCTTGCTGTGCATCCTGCTGGTGAACTTCGTCATCGTCCAGGCGGCCCCCGGCGGTCCGGTGGAGCAGGCCATTGCCCGCCTGCAAGGCATTAGTGGTGCCGCGGCGGTGGGCGGCGGGCATGTGGAATCGGTGGGCGGCGAGTCCCGCGCCACCCGTGGCCTGGACCCCAAGCTGCTGGCCGATATCGAGCGCCAGTACGGCTTCGACAAACCCGCCTGCGAGCGTTTGTGGCTGATGCTCAAGAACTATTCGCGGCTGGATTTCGGCGACAGCTTCTTTCGGGGCGCCAAGGTCACCGAGCTGATCGCGCAGAAGCTGCCGGTGACCCTGTCGCTGGGCCTGTGGGCGACGCTGATCACTTACCTTGTGTCGATCCCCCTGGGGATTCGCAAGGCCATCCATGACGGCTCGGCCTTCGATGTCTGGAGCAGCGCGGCGATCGTTATCGGTTATGCCATGCCGGGTTTCCTGTTCGCTCTGTTGCTGATCCTGGTGTTCGGCGGCGGCACCTTGCTCGACTGGTTTCCGGTGCGCGGGCTGGTGTCGGAGAACTTCGCCCAGCTCTCGGCCTGGGGCAAGGTCGCCGACTATTTCTGGCACCTGGTGCTGCCGGTCAGTGCCCTGGTGATCGGCGGGTTCGCCACCTTGACCCTGCTGACCAAGAACAGCTTTCTCAACGAGATCTCCCGCCTGTATGTGGTCACCGCCCGGGCCAAGGGCCTGAGTGAGCGGCAGGTGCTGTACGGCCATGTGTTTCGCAACGCCATGCTGCTGGTGGTCGCCGGCTTGCCCCAGGCCCTGGTCAATGTGTTCTTCGGCGGCTCGCTGCTGATCGAGGTGATCTTCTCCCTCGATGGCCTGGGGCGCCTGAGCTACGACGCCGCGGTATCGCGGGATTACCCGGTGGTGTTCGGTTCGCTGTTCATCTTCACCCTGTTCGGTCTGCTGATAAAACTGCTCGGCGACCTGTGCTACACCCTGGTCGATCCGCGTATCGACTTCAGTGCAAGGAGCGCCTGATGTTGACCTTGTCTCCCATAGGCCAGCGGCGCTGGCAGCGCTTCAAGTCCCACCGGCGCGGCTGGTGGTCGTTGTGGCTGTTCATCGCGTTGTTCGCCTTGACCCTCGGCGGTGAGCTGATCGCCAACGACAAGCCCTTGCTGGTGGCTTACCAGGGCCACTGGTATTTCCCGGTGTTCAAGCGTTACACCGAACAGCAGTTCGGCGGCGAACTGCCGTTCCAGCCGGATTACCGCAGCGCTTCGGTGCGCCAGTTGATCGAGGGGCAGGGCGGCTGGTTGTTGTTCGCGCCCATTCCTTTCGCTTTCGACACGGTCAACTACGACCTGACGGAACCGGCGCCCAGCCCACCCTCGGCGCAGAACTGGCTGGGCACCGACGACCAGGCCCGGGACGTGCTGGCGCGGGTGATCTTCGGCACCCGGGTGTCGCTGCTGTTCGCCCTGGCGCTGACCGCCGCCAGTGCGCTGATCGGCATCGCCGCCGGCGCCCTGCAGGGCTATTACGGCGGCTGGATCGACCTGTTGGGGCAGCGCTTGCAGGAGGTCTGGTCGGGGCTGCCGGTGCTGTACCTGCTGATCATTCTCTCGGGGTTCGTCGAGCCGGGTTTCTGGTGGCTGCTGGGGATCATGGCGCTGTTTTCCTGGCTGACCCTGGTGGACGTGGTGCGCGCCGAGTTCCTGCGCAGCCGTGGCCTGGAGTACGTCAAGGCGGCGCGGGCCCTGGGCGTCGGCGATACCCAGGTGATGCTGCGGCACATCCTGCCCAATGCCATGAGCGCCACCCTGACGTACCTGCCGTTTATTCTCACCGGGGCCATCGCCACTCTGTCGGCCCTGGATTTCCTGGGCTTCGGCATGCCGGCCGGCAGTGCTTCCCTGGGCGAGTTGATCGGCCAGGGCAAAAGCAATCTGCAGGCGCCCTGGCTGGGGCTGACGGCGTTTTTCGCCCTGGCGCTGATTCTGTCGTTGCTGGTGTTTATCGGCGAAGCCTGCCGCGACGCCTTCGACCCGAGGCATTGAGATGAGTGAAAGACTGATTGAACTGCGTGGCCTGCGGGTGGCGTTCAAGGCCACTGAAGTAGTGCATGGCATCGACCTGGAGATCCGTCCCGGCGAATGCCTGGCGCTGGTGGGCGAGTCCGGCTCCGGCAAGTCGGTGACGGCCCACAGCCTCCTGCAACTGCTGGATCCGGGCAGCACGCGCATCGCGGGCAGCATCCGTTATCGCGGCGAAGAGTTGCTGGGTGCCAGCCCGGCGCGCTTGCGCCAGCTGCGCGGCAACCGCATCGCGATGATCTTCCAGGAGCCCATGAGCTCGCTGAACCCCCTGCATAGCCTGGAGCGGCAGCTGGGGGAGACCCTGCGCCTGCACAAGGGCATGGCCGGCACCCAGGCCCGCGAACGGATTCTGGAACTGCTGCATCTGGTAGGCATCCGGCAGCCGGAGCAGCGCTTGCAGGCCTACCCCCATCAGCTCTCCGGCGGGCAACGCCAGCGGGTGATGATCGCCATGGCCCTGGCTTGCGAACCGGAACTGCTGATCGCCGACGAGCCGACCACTGCCCTGGATGTCACTGTGCAACGCAAGATCCTGCTGCTGCTCAAGGACCTGCAGCAGCGCCTGGGCATGGCCTTGCTGCTGATCAGCCATGACCTCAACCTGGTGCGCAGCATCGCCCAGCGGGTGGCGGTGATGCGCGCCGGGGAGATAGTCGAAACGGCTGGCTGCGAGCAGCTGTTCGCCGATCCCCGGCATCCCTACAGCGTCCAGCTGCTGAATGCCGAGCCCGGCGGCCAGGCGCTGCGTCGCGGGCCCAGCGAGACCCTGCTGGCGGTGGAGGGGCTGAAGGTCTGGTTCCGCCTGGGCGGTGGCTGGCTGCGGCCCAGGCGTTACCTGAAGGCGGTGAACGGCATCGACCTGCAACTGCAACGGGGCAAGACCCTGGGCATTGTCGGGGAGTCCGGCTCGGGCAAGTCGACCCTGGGCCAGGCGATCCTGCGGCTGATCGCGTCCGAAGGCAGCATCCGCTTCAAGGGCCAGGACCTGCAAAGCCTCGACGGCAAACAACTGCGGCCGTTGCGCCGGCAGATGCAGGTGGTGTTTCAGGATCCCTTCGGCAGCCTCAGCCCGCGCCTCAGCGTGCAGCAGATCATCGCCGAAGGCTTGCTGGTGCACAGCGAGCTGAATGCGCGGCAGCGTGAGCAGGCGGTGATCGAGGCGCTGCAGGAAGTCGGCCTCGACCCGGCCAGCCGCCATCGCTACCCCCATGAGTTCTCCGGCGGCCAGCGCCAGCGCATCGCCATTGCCCGGGCCCTGGTGCTCAAGCCGGAACTGATCCTGCTCGACGAACCGACCTCGGCCCTCGACCGCACCGTGCAGAAACAGGTAGTGGCGCTGCTGCGTCGCCTGCAGCAGGAACATGGCCTGACCTACCTGTTCATCAGCCACGACCTGGCGGTGGTGCGGGCGCTGGCCCATGACCTGATCGTGATGAAGGAGGGCGAAGTGGTGGAGCGCGGCGAGACCGAGCAGCTGTTCGCCACGGCGCGCCATCCCTATACCCGGGAGCTGCTGGCGGCGTCCTCGGTGATGGCGGCTTCCGTCGCCGGCTTGCCGCTGGCCGAGCCCCTTGGCGCCGACTGAAAGCGCGGGCCTGAAACGACGAATCCCGCCAGAAGGCGGGATTCGTGGGTAAACAAGGGCTTCCCTGGGGAAGCGCTTACTTAGGCCGGGAACAGTTCGCTCAGCTTCATCGCCAGCATCATGTCGCCTTCGGCGCGCAGCTTGCCGCCCATGAAGGCCTGCATGCCGTCGGTTTCGCCGCTGACGATGCCTTGCAGGGTTTCGCCGTCCATTACCAGAGTGACCTGGGCGTCCGGGTTCTCGCCTTCCTTGAGCTCGCAGGTGCTGTCTTTGACGATCAGCGAGAAGTTCTTGGTGTCATCGATACGGAAGCCGAAAACCAGGTCCAGGCCGGCAGCGGCAGCTGGGTTGAACTTGGCTTTCATGGCTTGTACGGCGTCGGCTACGGAGGTCATGGTTCGATCCTTTTATGGGTTGTTACAGCAAGGGTCACAGTGATCCGGACTCAGCGGAAAGTGATGAGTTCCGGGGCCTTCAGCAGCTGCAGGTGGGCATGGCTGTTGAAGGAAGCCAGGGCGACCTCGCGACCGCGAAACTTCAGCAGGTTGAGCGAGGTATTGACGATTTGCCAATTCAGTTCGAAGGCCTGGGCGGCAGGCATCCGGGTAATCAGGTGGAGCAGGGCGGTGATGGTGCCGCCGGAGGTGAACACGGCGATTTTCTGGGTGTTGTCGGCCTGGTCCAGAATACGCTGCAGGCCGGCCTGCACCCGTTCGACGAACCCCAGCCAGCTTTCCAGGCCCGGTGGATCGTAGGTGCCGGCCAGCCAGCGGTCGATGATCAGGGCGAAGATGCGCTGGAATTCGGCGCGGTTCTGCGCGGCGTTGCGCAGGATGTCCAGGGCGTTGGGCTCCTCGGACAACATATCGGGCAGCAAGGCGCGGATCACCGCGTCGGCATCGAATTCGTTGAACGCCGAATCGGTTTCCAGGATCGGCGTGGGCAGGCCCGCGGCGCTGAACTGTTGCAGGGTGGAGTTGGCGGTGTGTTGCTGGCGGCGCAGGTCGCCAGCCAGGCAGCGGTCGAAGTTCACCCCCAGTTCGACCAGGTGTTGACCGAGCACTTCGGCCTGGCGAACACCCGTGGTCGACAGGACGTCGTAGTCGTCCGCACCGAAGGAGGCCTGGCCATGTCGAATCAGATAGATGCTGCCCACGTCCGCGTCATCCCGGTACGTTGAAAGTTTTGCGAGGTTATGAGGATGCCGGTGAGCTGTCAATGAAAAAACATACGCTTGTTTGAAATGCCCGTTAGAGCACGGTAACAGAAGGTTTCGCGACTGGTCGACGCCTGGCTGCGCCGGTATGCTGGAGCCATTCCGCCACGTGTTGGCAGTGATGCACGTCTTTAAGGAGTCCCTGTGGAGTTTCTCTCCGAGTACGCCAGTTTCCTGGCCAAAACCGTCACCCTGGTCATCGCCATCCTGGTGGTGCTGATCACCGCTGCCTCGCTGCGCAGCAAAGGCCGGCGCAAGGGCGCCGGGCAGCTGCATGTGAGCAAGCTCAACGATTTCTACAAAAGCCTGCGCGAGCGTCTGGAGCAGAGCCTGCTCGACAAGGACCAGCTCAGGGCCCTGCGCAAGTCCGAGGCCAAGGCCGAGAAAAAACACAAGAAGCACCCCGAGGAAAAGCCGCGGGTGTTCGTGCTGGATTTCAGCGGCGACATCAAGGCTTCGGCCACCGAGGGGCTGCGCCACGAAATCACCGCGCTGCTGAGCCTGGCCACACCCAAGGACGAAGTGGTGCTACGCCTGGAAAGCGCCGGCGGCATGGTGCACAGCTACGGGCTGGCGTCGTCGCAACTGGCGCGGATTCGCCAGGCCGGCGTGCCGTTGACGGTGTGCATCGACAAGGTCGCGGCCAGCGGCGGCTACATGATGGCGTGCATCGGCGAGAAGATCATCAGCGCGCCGTTTGCCATCCTCGGTTCGATCGGCGTGGTGGCGCAGTTGCCGAACGTCAACCGCCTGCTGAAAAAGCACGACATCGACTTCGAGGTGCTGACTGCCGGTGAGTACAAGCGCACCCTGACCGTGTTTGGCGAAAACACCGAAAAGGGCCGGGAGAAATTCCAGGAAGACCTGGACGTCACCCATCAGCTGTTCAAGAACTTTGTCTCCCGTTACCGGCCACAGCTGGTCATCGACGAGGTGGCCACCGGTGAAGTCTGGCTGGGTGTTGCGGCGCAGGAGAAAAAGCTGGTCGACGAGCTGAAAACCAGTGACGAGTATCTGGCCGAACGCGCCAAGAGCGCCGAGCTGTTCCACCTGCACTACGCCGAGCGCAAGAGCCTGCAGGAGCGGGTCGGGCTGGCAGCCAGCAATTCTGTCGACCGTGTGCTGCTGACCTGGTGGAGCCGCCTGACCCAACAGCGTTTCTGGTAAGGGACACTACGCGGACCTGTTTCTTCTGTAGGAGCGAGCGGGCGGCGATCCGACTTGCCCGCGATCGCGGGCACCGCGTTAAAGTTAAAGATGGCAGGTACAAAAAAGCCCTGAACCGGTTTCCCGGTCCAGGGCTTTTTGTTGGCGCAGCGCTTAGCGGCGACGGAACAGCGGCAGCGGTTCGTCGGTGGCGGCCTGGTAGGTCACGGAGAAGTCCTTGAGGCTTTCCAGGGCTTCATACGGGTCCTTGTCGGCGCGCAGGGCGTAGGCGTCGAACCCGCAGCGGCGCAGGTAGAACAGCTGGTCGCGCAAGATGTCGCCGATTGCCCGCAGCTCGCCCTTGAAACCGTAACGGTCACGCAGCAGGCGGGCGTTGGAGTAGTTACGGCCGTCGGTGAAGGCCGGGAAGTTCAGGGCGATGACCTGGAAGTGCTGCACGTCATCGCCGATCTCTTCGGCTTCTTCATCGCTGTCCAGCCACACGCCCAGGCCGCCGTCGCGGGCCTTGAGGGCGTGAGCGTGCTCGCGCCACAGGGCCAGCGGCACGATCAGGTCGTCGCAGTTGGAAATGCCGTCGAGGGTCGCGTCCTTGGGCAACAGGTGCCAGGTTTCGTCGATGACCTCGTTGTTCTTAATGATTCGCTGCATAGACGCGCTCCTTGAAGAGGTCGATGCCAATACGTTGGTAGGTGTCGATGAAGCGCTCGTCCTCGGTACGTTGTTCCACGTACACGTCGATCAGTTTCGAGATCACGTCGGGCATGTCGTCCTGGGCGAAGGACGGGCCGAGGATCTTGCCCAGGCTGGCGTCGCGGCTGGCGCTGCCACCCAGGGATACCTGATAGAACTCTTCGCCTTTCTTGTCCACGCCGAGGATGCCGATGTGGCCCACGTGGTGGTGGCCGCAGGCGTTCATGCAGCCGGAGATGTTCAGGTCCAGCTCGCCGATGTCGAACAGGTAGTCCAGGTCGTCGAAACGGCGCTGGATGGATTCGGCGATCGGGATCGACTTGGCGTTGGCCAGGGAGCAGAAATCGCCGCCCGGGCAGCAGATGATGTCGGTCAGCAGGCCGATGTTCGGCGTGGCGAAACCTTGCTCGCGCAGCTCGCCCCACAGGGTGAACAGTTGGCTCTGCTCGACGTCGGCGAGAATCACGTTCTGCTCGTGGGAGGTGCGCAGCTGGCCGAAGCTGTAGCGCTCGGCCAGGTCGGCGATGCCGTCCAGCTGCTTGTCGGTGACGTCTCCCGGGGCTACGCCAGTGGGTTTCAGCGACAGGGTCACGGCGACATAACCCGGCTTCTTGTGGGCCAGGGTGTTGCGCGTGCGCCAGCGGGCGAAGCCCGGATGCTGCTGGTCGAGTTCGGCCAGTTCGGCGTCCTGGTTGACCAGGGCCTTGTAGTCCGGATCGACGAAGTGCTTGGCTACGCGATGCACTTCGGCGTCGGTCAGGGTGGTCTGTCCGCCGCGCAGGAAGGTCATTTCCGCGTCGACTTTCTCGGCGAACACTTCTGGGGTCAGGGCCTTGACCAGGATCTTGATCCGCGCCTTGTACTTGTTGTCGCGACGGCCATAGCGGTTGTAGACCCGCAGGATGGCGTCGAGGTAGCTCAACAGGTCCCGCCATGGCAGGAACTCGTTGATGAAGGCGCCGACCACCGGGGTCCGGCCCAGGCCACCACCGACCAGGACCCGGAAGCCCAGCTCGCCAGCGGCGTTGTGCACCGGCTCCAGGCCGATGTCGTGGACTTCGATGGCCGCGCGGTCCGAGGTCGAACCGTTGATGGCAATCTTGAACTTGCGCGGCAGGTAGGCGAATTCAGGGTGGAAGGTAGTCCACTGACGGACGATTTCACACCAGGGGCGCGGGTCGATCAGCTCGTCCGCGGCGACGCCGGCGAACTGGTCGGTGGTGACGTTGCGCAGGCAGTTGCCGCTGGTCTGAATGGCGTGCATCTGCACGGTCGCCAGCTCGGCCAGGATGTCCGGGATGTCTTCCAGCGCCGGCCAGTTGAACTGCACGTTCTGCCGGGTACTGATGTGGGCGTAGCCCTTGTCGTAGTCGCGAGCGATCTTGGCCATCATCCGTGCTTGGCGCGAAGTCAGCTGGCCATAAGGCACCGCCACCCGCAGCATCGGGGCAAAACGTTGGATATAGAGCCCATTCTGCAGGCGCAGAGGGCGGAATTCTTCTTCGCTCAGCTCGCCTGCCAGATAGCGCCGGGTCTGATCACGGAACTGCTTGACGCGGTCCTCGATGATCCGCTGATCGTACTCGTCGTATACGTACATATAGATCCTGTTCTCAGGCTTATCAGGTGACGCAGAGGCGGATGTCACCCAAGAAATTCTGCGCGCACGGCCGCGCACTCCCAACGGAGCCGGGCGAAGATACCAGTTTGCAGTTATGCGCAAAAGTGATGTTTGAGTATATGCAAAGAACCAAAACGACTAACGGTAACCAGCCGCCTCAAACCCACATTTGTGGTAAGGGCAATCCTCGACTTAACTGTGCTCGAGTCTTTGTGCAGTCACCGATAAAACCGACAAGAGGCGATGCTATGAGCAATCCAACCAAGGCAAGGAAAAGCGACAGCAGTGTCGATGCTTGGGCCATTCTCTTTCTGATCATTCTGGTCGTGGGAACGGCGGTGTTCTGGGTCAGTCATCAATAGTTGCGGTCGAGCGATGAACAGAGCCCGAATTGTCTCTGGGAAATGACAATTTGCCGACATTGGCCAGTATTTTGCCAGTTATACTGCAAGGCAATATTCCGGGGCTCTGGTCGCAATGTTGAAGGTGTTAGGTAGGTATCTGCTGGTACTGCCGCTGGTACTGAGCGGGTCGTTCTGGGCCGTGGCCCATGCCACCTCGGTGGTGTTTCTGAACCCGGGCCATTCTACCGAAGCCTTCTGGGTCGGCTATTCACAGTTCATGCAGGCCGCGGCCAACGACCTCGGCCTGGATCTGCGCGTGTGTTATTCGCAGCGCGATTCGCAAATCACCATCCGCCAGGCCCGGGAAGCCCTGCAGGGCCCGGACCGGCCGGATTACCTGGTGGTGGTCAACGAGCAATATGTCGCGCCGGAGATCCTGCGCCTGTCCCAGGGCAGCGGGGTGAAGCTGTTCGTCGTCAACAACGCGCTGACCAGCGACCAGCAACGCTTGCTGGGCGATCGCCAGAGCCGTTATCCCGACTGGATCGGCAGCATGATCGCCAACGACGAAGAGGCCGGCTACCAGATGCTCAAGGAGCTGATTCGCCGTCATGGCCCGCTCGCCCCCGGGCAGCACATCGACCTGTTGGCGTTCTCGGGCGTGAAGAACACCCCGGTGGCGCAATCCCGTGAACAGGGCCTGCAGCGGGCGCTGGCCGAGCACCCGGAGGTGCGGCTGCGCCAGCTGGTGTACGGCGAGTGGAGTCGCCAGCGCGCCTTTGAACAGGCCCAGCAGTTGCTCAAGCGCTATCCGCAGACGCAACTGATCTGGTCGGCCAACGACGAGATGGCCCTGGGGGCCATGCAGGCGCTGGAACAGCAAGGGCGGCGCCCGGGCAAGGAGGTGCTGTTCAGTGCCCTGAACAGCTCGCCGCAGGCCTTGCAGGCGCTGATCGACGGGCGTCTGACGGCGCTGATCGCCGGGCACTTCACCCTGGGTGGCTGGGCGATGGTGGTGCTCAATGACGACGCTCGGGGGCTGAACCCGGCAGCCTATGGCGGCCCGGACTGGCAACTGGATGTGTTCCAGTTATTGGACCGGGTCCAGGCGCAGCGCTTGCTGGATCTGCAGGGTTCGCAACAATACGGCGTGGATTTCCGCGGGCTGTCGGCCCAGGGCAAACCGGCCGGCTACCGTTATCCCTTCTCGCTGAATCTGTTACTGCACTGACAGGCGTTCAGAGCCCCGCCAGGTGCACTACCAGCTTGACGATACCGAACAGGGTCAAGGCGAACACCGCGGTGAACAGAATGCCCAGGATCACGAAATGGCTGGGCTTGCCGTGGGTGAAGTCGCGCTTGCGGTTCTTGCCGCTCTGCACGCCAAAGGCGGCAGCGGCGACGCTTTGCAGCATCTGCCAAAGGGTCGGCGGCTTGTCGTTGATGGGGTCGTCCATAAATCCCTCGACACAAGTGGGTGTGGGGAAAGCATAGACAATACCGCTTGCTCCGGCCTGCGGGAGCGCCGATCGGCTGCTCCCGCGGGTGAAGCGCCCTGGGCTTTTAGTTGTCGTAGCCCAGGTTCGGCGCCAGCCAGCGCTCGGTCACGGCCAAGTCCTGGCCTTTGCGCGCGCTGTAGCTGTTGACCTGGTCCTTGTCGATCTTGCCCACGGCGAAGTACTGCGCCTGCGGATGGGCGAAGTACCAGCCGCTGACCGCCGCCGCCGGGAACATGGCGAAGTGCTCGGTGAGGAACACGCCGCTGCGTCCGGCCTTGCCTTCGGATGCCTCGGGGTCGAGCAGGGCGAACAGGGTGCTCTTCTCGGTGTGGTCCGGGCAGGCCGGGTAACCCGGGGCAGGGCGGATACCGCTGTACTGCTCCTTGATCAGCGCCTCGTTGTCCAGCTGTTCATCCTTGGCGTAGCCCCAGTAGTCTTTACGCACCTGCTGGTGCAACCACTCGGCGCAGGCCTCGGCCAGGCGGTCGGCCAGGGCCTTGACCATGATCGAGTTGTAGTCGTCGCCCTTGTCCTGATAGGCCTTGGCCACTTCTTCGGCGCCGATGCCGGCGGTGGTGATGAAGCCGCCCACGTAGTCGGTCACGCCGCTGTCTTTGGGCGCGACGAAGTCGGCCAGGGAGAAGTTCGGCTTGCCATCGGTCTTGATGGTCTGCTGGCGCAGGTGGTGCAGCTTGGCCAAGGGCTGGCCGTTGTCGCCATAGACTTCCAGGTCGTCGTCCTGCACCTGGTTGGCCGGCCAGAAGCCGAACACCGCGCGGGCGCTGATCAGCTTCTCGTCGATCAGCTTGTCGAGCATTTCCCGGGCGTCCTTGTACAGCGCGGTGGCGGCTTCACCCACCACTTCGTCCTGGAGGATGCGCGGGAACTTGCCGGCCAGGTCCCAGGAGATGAAGAACGGCGTCCAGTCGATGTATTCGGCCAGGACCCGCAGGTCGATATTGTCCAGCACCTTGGCCCCGGTGAAGGTCGGCACGGTCGGCTGGTAGCTGCTCCAGTCGAACTGCGGCTTCTTGGCCACGGCCGCTGGGTAGCTCAGGCGCTCGGTGCGGGCGCTGCGGTTGGCGGTGCGCTCGCGGACTTCCACGTACTCTTCGCGGGTGCGCTCGACGAAACCGGCCTTGAGCTCCTTGGACAGCAGCTGGGTGGCCACGCCCACGGCGCGCGAGGCGTCGGTGACGTAGACCACCGCGTCATTGCTGTACTTGGGCTCGATCTTCACCGCCGTGTGGGCCTTGGAGGTGGTGGCGCCACCGATCATCAGCGGCAGGTGGAAGTCCTGGCGCTGCATTTCCCGGGCGACGTGGACCATCTCGTCCAGCGACGGGGTGATCAGGCCGGACAGGCCGATGATGTCGCACTTCTGTTCCTTGGCCACCTGCAGGATCTTCTCCGCCGGCACCATCACGCCGAGGTCGACGATGTCGTAGCCGTTACAGCCCAGGACGACGCCGACGATGTTCTTGCCGATGTCGTGCACGTCGCCCTTGACCGTGGCCATGAGGATCTTGCCCTTGGCTTGCGGCTTGTCGCCTTTTTCCAGCTCGATAAAGGGGATCAGGTGGGCCACGGCCTGCTTCATCACCCGGGCGGACTTCACCACCTGGGGCAGGAACATTTTGCCGGCGCCGAACAGGTCGCCGACGATGTTCATGCCGGCCATCAGCGGGCCTTCGATCACTTCGATCGGGCGGGCGAAGGACAGCCGCGACTCTTCGGTGTCTTCGACAATGTGCGTGGTGATGCCCTTGACCAGGGCGTGTTCCAGGCGCTTGTTGACGTCCCAGTTGCGCCACTCTTCGGTCTCGGCTTCCTTGACGCTGCCGTCGCCCTTGTACTTGTCGGCGATGGCGAGGAGGGCGTCGGTGCCTTCCGGGGTGCGGTTGAGGATCACGTCCTCCACGGCGTCGCGCAGCTCCTGCGGGATCTGGTCGTAGATCTCCAGCTGGCCGGCGTTGACGATACCCATGGTCAGGCCGTTGCGGATCGCATACAGCAGGAACACCGAGTGGATCGCCTCGCGCACCGGGTTGTTGCCGCGGAAGGAGAACGACACGTTGGACACCCCACCGGAGCTCAGCGCATAGGGCAGCTCGTCGCGGATGTAGGCGCAGGCGTTGATGAAGTCCACCGCGTAGTTGTTGTGTTCCTCGATGCCGGTGGCCACGGCGAAGATGTTCGGGTCGAAGATGATGTCTTCCGGCGGGAAGCCGACGTCGTTGACCAGGATGTCGTAGGAGCGTTTGCAGATTTCCTTCTTGCGCGCCTCGGTGTCGGCCTGGCCGGCTTCGTCGAAGGCCATCACCACCACGGCGGCGCCGTAGCGCTTGCACAGCTTGGCGTGATGAATGAACTGCTCGACGCCTTCCTTCATGCTGATGGAGTTGACGATGCCCTTGCCCTGGATGCACTTGAGGCCGGCTTCGATCACTTCCCACTTGGAGGAGTCGATCATGATCGGCACGCGGGAGATGTCCGGCTCGCCGGCGATCAGGTTGAGGAAGGTCACCATGGCCTTCTTCGAGTCCAGCATGCCTTCGTCCATGTTGATGTCGATCACCTGGGCGCCGGCCTCGACCTGCTGCAGGGCGACTTCCAGGGCTTCGGTGTAGTTCTCTTCACGGATCAGGCGGGCGAACTTGGCGGAACCGGTGATGTTGGTCCGCTCGCCGACGTTGACGAACAACGACTGGCGATCGATGGTGAACGGCTCCAGGCCCGACAGGCGGCAGGCCTTGGGGATGTCCGGGATCTGTCGCGGCGCATAACCGGCGACGGCCTTGGCGATGGCCTCGATATGCCCCGGGGTGGTGCCGCAGCAGCCGCCGACGATGTTCAAAAAGCCGCTCTGGGCGAATTCTTCGATGACCTTGGCGGTTTGCGCCGGCAGTTCGTCGTATTCGCCGAATTCGTTGGGCAGGCCAGCGTTGGGGTGCGCGGACACATGGGTGCTGGCTTTGTTCGACAGCTCTTCCAGGTAGGGGCGCAGTTCGCTGGCGCCGAGGGCGCAGTTCAGGCCGACGGAGATCGGCTTGGCGTGGGCCACCGAGTTCCAGAAGGCTTCGGTGGTCTGCCCGGACAGGGTGCGGCCCGAGGCGTCGGTGATGGTGCCGGAGATCATGATCGGCAGTTCGAGGCCCAGCTCTTCGAACACGCCCTGCACGGCGAAGATCGCCGCCTTGGCGTTGAGGGTGTCGAAGATGGTCTCGATCAGGATCAGGTCGGCGCCGCCCTCGATCAGGCCCTTGGTGGCCTCGGTGTAGTTCTCCACCAGCTCGTCGAAGGTGACGTTGCGGTAGCCGGGGTTGTTGACGTCCGGCGACAGCGAGCAGGTGCGGCTGGTCGGGCCCAGCACGCCGGCGACGAAGCGCGGCTTGTCCGGGGTCTCCAGGGTCTTGGCGTCGGCCACCTTGCGCGCCAGGCGCGCGCCTTCGACGTTGAGCTCATAGACCAGCGCTTCCATGCCATAGTCGGCCATGGAAATCTGCGTGGCGTTGAAGGTGTTGGTTTCGAGGATGTCGGCGCCGGCATCCAGGTAGGCTTTCTCGATGCCGCCGATCACGTCCGGACGGGTCAGCACCAACAGGTCGTTGTTGCCCTTGACGTCGCTCGGCCAGTCGGCGAAGCGTTTGCCACGGTAGTCCTGCTCCTCGAGCTTGTAGCTCTGGATCATGGTGCCCATGCCGCCGTCGAGAATCAGGATGCGCTCTTTGAGGGCTTGCTGAAGGGCTTGGAGGCGCGTGCTGCGATCGGACATGAAAGACTACCTGGAAGGGCCATTACGAAGGGCGAGGATCATAGCAAACCTGTGCGCTTTTAGAGCATGCGGCGGTTTTGCATGAATATCGCTCATGTTGGTGGAGGTGCTGGCCCGGTAGAATCGCCGGATTTTCTTATGGACTGGACCAGGGATATGTCTTACCGCGTTGTCATCGGCAGTGTGCTGCTGCTTTTAAGTTCGTTCGCCAGCGCCCAGGGTCCCGCGCCAGCGATCTCCTATACCCGCGATATCCAGCCGATCTTCACCGAGAAATGCGTGGCCTGCCATGCCTGCTACGACTCGGCCTGCCAGCTCAACCTGGGTAGCGGCGAGGGCGCGGCCCGCGGCGCCTCGAAGATCCCGGTGTACGACGGCGAGCGCAGCAAGGCGCAGGCGCCGACCCGCTTGTTCTACGACGCTTCCGGCAAGCACGCCTGGCAGGGCATGGGCTTCTATTCGGTGCTCGACGCCCAGGGCAGCCAGGCGGCGCTGATGGCGCGCATGCTGGAGCTGGGCCACAAGACGCCGTTGCAACCCAACGCCAAGCTGCCGGAGGACATTGTCCTGGGCCTGAACCGCGAGAACATGTGCGCGCAACCGGCCGAATTCGACGGTTATGCCAAAGCTCATCCGCGCGAAGGCATGCCGCTGGCGGTGACCGGCCTGACCGATCAGCAGTACCAGACCCTGCAGCGTTGGCTGGCCTCCGGTGCGCCGATCGACGAACAGGGCCTGGCGCCGAGCGCCAAGGAAGCGATGCAGGTGCTGCAGTGGGAAAACCTGCTCAATGCCCCGGGCGCCCGGGAAAGCCTGGTGGCCCGCTGGTTGTTCGAGCACTGGTTCCTCGCCCATATCTACTTCGAGGGCGGTGAGCCGGGGCATTTCTTCCAGTGGGTACGCTCGCGCACGCCGAGCGGCCAGCCGATCGACCTGATCAACACCCGCCGGCCCAACGACGATCCGGGCACCCAGGTGTATTACCGCTTGTGGCCGGTGCAGGGGGTGATCGTGCACAAGACCCACATCACCTACCCGCTGAGCGCGGCGAAGATGGCGCGGGTCAAGACTCTGTTCTACAGCGGCGATTATCAGGTCACCGCGCTGCCGGGTTATGGCCCGGGCCGTCGCGCCAACCCGTTCGAGACCTTCGAGGCGATTCCGGCCAAGGCCCGCTACCAGTTCATGCTGGATAACGCCGAGTACTTCGTGCGCACCTTTATCCGTGGCCCGGTGTGTCGCGGGCAGATCGCCACCGACGTGATCCGCGACAACTTCTGGGCGCTGTTCCAGGCCCCGGAGCACGACCTCTACATCACCGACCCGGCCTATCGTGGCCAGGCCACGCCGCTGCTGGCCATGCCTGGGCAGAACGATGATGTCGGCAGTGTGCTGAGCCTGTGGCTGGCCTACCGCGACAAGCGCAACGAATACGAGGTACTGCGCCGCGACTCCTACGCCAATGCCCCGGCTCCGAGCTGGTCGACCCTGTGGGCGGGCAACGACAACGCGCTGCTGAGCATCTTCCGCCATTTCGACAGCGCCTCGGTGACCAAGGGCCTGATCGGCGAGGTGCCACAGACGATGTGGCTGTTCGACTATCCGCTGCTGGAGCGCACCTATTACCAGTTGGCGGTCAACTTCGACGTGTTCGGCAACGTCTCGCACCAGGCGCAGACCCGCCTGTACTTCGACCTGATCCGCAACGGCGCCGAGCAGAACTTCCTGCGCCTGATGCCTGCCGGCACTCGCGAGGACTTCCTCGACGATTGGTACCAGAACAGCGGCAAGTTCAAGATGTGGTTGGACTACGAGTCCATCGACGACGACAAGGCCAGCGCCCTGGTCCTGGACGAAAAGGACCCGAAACGCGACTTCGCCAACCAGTTGCTGAGCCGGTACGGCGACCTCAATGCGCGGCCCGATCCGATCAACCGCTGTGACGGCGCCTACTGCTCGCGGCCGAATATCGATCCGGCGCTGCAGAATGCCGAACAGGCCCTCAGCCGCCTGGTTTCGCGGCCGGCGGCCGGCATGCGGGTCATCGACCTGCTGCCGGAGGCCACCATGCTGCGCATCCAGGCGCCGAGCGGCAAGCGGGTGTTCTACAGCATGCTGCGCAACCGCGCCCACAGTAACGTGGCGTTCCTGCTGGGCGAGTCGCTGCGCTACCAGCCGGGCCTGGACACCCTGACCATCTACCCGGGCGTGCTCAGCAGCTACCCGAACTTCATGTTCAACATTCCCGCCGAGCAAGTGCCGGCGTTCGTGGCCGATATGGAAAACGCCAAGGACGCCCACCGTTTCGAGAAAATCGTCGAGCGTTGGGGGATCCGTCGCAGCCATCCGCAGTTCTGGCAGTACTTCCATGACCAGACCCAGTACATTCTCGAAACCGATCCGAAAGAGGCGGGCGTACTGGACATGAACCGCTACGAGAACCTCTGAAGGCGCCAAGCCCTTGAAATTCCGGGCCGGAGCCCTCAGCTTCCGGCCCGGCCCATCCCGGAAAAGCCTGGTAAAAAAATCCCAGGCGTTGCGTTGACCACGCAGCGCGGGCCTATCGACCAAGGTCTATCCCGACAAAAATACTAGGACTTTGTCCGGCACGCCGATTGGCGTAAACTGCGCCCACGCCTGCGAGGAATTTCCATGACCGCTATTACCATTACCGACGCCGCCCACGATTATCTGGCTGATCTGCTCTCCAAGCAGAACACCCCGGGCATTGGCATCCGCATCTTTATCACCCAGCCAGGGACTCAGTACGCCGAGACCTGCATCGCCTATTGCAAGCCGGGCGAAGAAAAACCTGAAGACAAAGCCCTGGGGCTGAAGAGCTTCACCGCCTACATCGACGCCTTCAGCGAAGGTTTCCTCGATGACGCGGTCGTCGACTACGCCACCGACCGCATGGGCGGCCAGCTGACCATCAAGGCGCCCAACGCCAAGGTGCCGATGGTCAACGCCGACAGTCCGGTCAACGAGCGCATCAACTACTACCTGCAAACCGAGATCAACCCGGGGCTGGCCAGCCACGGCGGCCAGGTCAGCCTGATCGATGTGGTCGAGGACGGCATCGCCGTGCTGCAGTTCGGTGGTGGTTGCCAAGGCTGCGGCCAGGCCGACGTGACCTTGAAGGAAGGCATCGAGCGCACCCTGCTCGAGCGCATTCCCGAGCTCAAGGGTGTACGTGACGTCACCGACCATACGCAGAAAGAAAACGCCTACTACTAAGGCGTTCGCTGCGAACATGAAAAACGGCGCCCCGTGAGCGCCGTTTTTTTATGCCCGGATGTATGTGGCTCCAGTTGCTCCGCGGCGCCTGGATCGCGAGCAAGCTTCGCTCCTACAGAGGAATGCGCATGCTCCTGTAGGAGCGAAGCTTGCTCGCGATAAGGCCTCAAGGCCGATACAAATGCGCATGCCCTGCGCGATACAACGACGACTCGCTGAAACTGTCCGTGGCCAGCACCCGGCCCACCAGGATCAGCGCCGTGCGCCGAAAACCCTTGGCTTGGACCTTTTCGGCAATGTCCGCCAGGGTGCCCAGCACCCAGTCCTGATCCGGCCAGGTCGCCCGGTGCACCACGGCAATCGGGCAGTCGGCGCCGTAATGGGGCAGCAGTTCGGCGACTATTTTCTCCAGGTGGTTGACCCCCAGGTGGATCGCCATGGTGGTGCCGTGGGCGGCCAGGCTGGCGAATGCCTCGCCAGTGGGCATCGAGGTCTTGTCGGCATAACGGGTCAGGATCACGCTCTGGGCGACGTCCGGCAGGGTCAGCTCGGCCCCCAGCAAGGCCGCGCAAGCCGCGGTGGCGGTCACGCCGGGGATGATCTCGAAGGGGATGTCCAGCTCGCGCAGGCAGCGAATCTGCTCGCCGATGGCACCGTACAGGCTCGGATCGCCGGAATGTACCCGGGCCACGTCCTGGCCTTTGGCATGGGCATCCTTGATCAGCTCGATGATCTGTTCCAGGTGCAGTTCGGCGCTGTTGACCAGCTGTTCGGCACTATGGCCCTGGAGCACGGCTTCGGGCACCAGGGAGCCGGCATAGATGATGACCGGGCAGCTGTGGATCAGCCGCTGGCCCTTGACGGTGATCAGTTCCGGGTCGCCGGGACCTGCGCCGATAAAAAAGACGGTCATGGCGTTCTCCTGTGAAAAAAGGGGCGAGGCAACCTCACAGATGAAGATTGCTCATGATCAGAGGCGGGGATTATCGAAGATTTACCCGCAGCAGGCCAAGGCGAGGGTTGCCTGGGCGTATTTCTGCCGCGGGACAAGCAGTTTCGCCGAGCCTTGGGCCAGGTATTCGGCCAGGGCCAGGGCGGCACTTTCGGCGACCCCGTAGCAGCCGGTGTGCTCGTAGGCGATCTCTGAACGATGGCTGAGCTGCAGCACATAAGGCGTCAACTGGCGGCTGCTGAAACAGGTCAGGGGCAGGCCCAATTGCGCGGCCAGGGCCAGCAGCCCGGGTTCCTCGCGTTTCAGGTCGATGCTGGCCAGGGCCTTGATCTGCCCGAGGTCGATGCGGTGGGCGCTCAGGGTCTGGTCGAGCAGGGCACGCAAGGTCTCCACCGGGCAGCCCCGCTGGCAGCCCAGGCCGACCACCAGGGTCGGCGCTGTGCTGGAGTCTGTCATGCCGAGTACTGATCGTCGCTCTTGCGGCGGAACAGCCAGGCGCTGATCAGGCCCAGGGCCAGCCAGAACGCGGCGTTGGTCAGCTGCGAAGCGATCTTGAACTGCGCTTCCAGTGCCTGCGGCGCGAGCATCGAATGCACTTCCGGCTGCGGCGCGCCAATGATGTGCGGCACGGCGAGGATGGCCACGCCCAGCACTTTCAGCAGCCAGTGGCGCGCGAAGACAATCAGGGCAATGCCGACCGCGGTGGAAGCGGCGGTGCCGACCCACCAGATCTGTCGTTGCGCCAGGTCCGCGGCGGCGGTGCCCGGCAGTTCGGGCGGCAGGCCGAGGGTCGGCGCCAGGCAGAAGGTGGCATAACCGGCCAGGCCCCAGAGCAGGCCCTGGGAAGTACGGTTCGGCGCACGCAGGGTGTAGAGGCCGGCGAGCATCAGGGCGAAGCCCACGGCGACCACCAGGTTGCCGCCGGTGGTGGACAGCACGCGCTGCCAGCCGTCTTCCGGCTCCCAGGCTTCGGCGTCGTGGCTGTGGGCGGCGGTGCCGGCGGCGTGCTCATGCACTGCTTCATGCTGGGCGGCTGGGGCCTTCTCATAGGTTTCCGCCTCCAGGATCAGCGGCGCGACCCAGAAGCTTTGCAGCAGGGTCAGCAACAGGGCTGCCAGCAACCCGGTGAACCCCGCGGTTTGCGCGATACGCTTGATCATCTCGGCAGGTCTCAGTGGCAAGGAAAGGCGGCGCTGTGACGGGTATCGTGGGCGGCGTTGTGCACCGCTTCGATATGGGAGAAACCGGCGAAATACACCAGGCACGCACCGAGGATCGAGGCGCCGATGGCGGCGACCAGGCGTTGGCTCAGGGTGGCGGTGGTGGTGCTGGAGTGGCTGGTGCTGCTGATGATCGACATGGCGCTTCCCTCTGGTGTGTCAGCGGGTGAATCGAGCGCAGCAAAACCCCGCGAGACGGGCTCGCGGGGAATTAACAGCGCCCGCCCACCGCGGGTTTGTTATGACTGTGTAGCGGGCCGGTCTCCGGGCTCGCGAGGGGCTGGGCTTGCGCCTGGCCGGCAAGAATCGCCTTCCCATGCCGGACTGCTGGCACAGTGGATCTGATTCTTCGCTCGCTTACCGTTGCGGGGGCAGCACCGGACTGATCAAGGCTTTTGGCCTGTGACGCACCGGTTTCCCGTTTCACCCTGTGAAGGGCACCCGTAACAAGGTGTGTAGGAGAGCATGGGCGAGGGAGGGGCGTCAATTGCCAAGGGTTCTCGTTTTCGAGCACGATTCGCCGGGCTTCGCGCCGCATGAAGATTGACCGCCCCCCAAGCTCTGCGTAGCCTTGCGCTCTCGAGGTTCTTCGGCGTCTGCCGAAGCTAAGAAGGGAACGCGGTCCAAGCCGCGGCTGCCCCCGCAACTGTAACCGGTGATGAACGATGCAAGGCCACTGCCAGGCGGCGGGAAGGCGCATCGTTCGCCAGTCCAACGACCGGCGCACCGTCAGCCAGGAGACCTGCCTCGGACCAGATTCTCACTACAACCGGGCGGGGTGATCCGGTGGCGAACTCTTCCGTGCACCTGCCTGCGCGGTTCTCGTCCCGTATGCCCGCCACCTTGCCAAAGGGCATCCGATGAAAACACTGGCCAAACTTCCCGTCACCATCGTTACCGGCTTTCTCGGCTCGGGTAAAACCACCTTGCTGCGGCATATGCTGGACAACGCCCAGGGCCGCCGCATCGCGGTGATCGTCAACGAGTTCGGCGAGCTGGGCATCGACGGCGAGATCCTCAAGCAGTGCGCCATCGGTTGCACCGAGGAAGAGGCCAGCGGCCGCGTCTACGAGCTGGCCAACGGCTGCCTGTGCTGCACCGTGCAGGAAGAGTTCTTCCCGGTGATGCGCGAACTGGTGGCCCGTCGCGACGACCTCGACCATATCCTCATCGAAACCTCCGGCCTGGCCCTGCCAAAACCCCTGGTACAGGCTTTCCAGTGGCCGGAAATCCGCAACGCCTGCACCGTCGACGCGGTGATCACCGTGGTCGACAGCCCGGCCGTGGCCGCTGGCACCTTCGCCGCCTTCCCGGATCAGGTGGACGCCCAGCGCAAGCTCGACCCGAACCTCGACCACGAATCGCCGCTGCACGAGCTGTTCGCCGACCAGCTGTCCAGCGCCGACCTGGTGATTCTCAACAAGGCCGACCTGATCAGCCCGGAAGACCTGGCCAAGGTGCGCCTGGAAGTCGCCGAGGAACTGCCGCCGGCGGTGAAAGTCATCGAAGCCAGCAGCGGTCGCCTGCCGCTGGACGTGCTGCTGGGCCTGGGCAAGGGTTCGGAAGAACACATCGACGGCCGCCACAGCCACCATGACCATCACCACGACGGTGATGACCATGATGATCACGATCACGACGCCTTCGATTCCATCTCCATCGAGCTGCCACAGGCCGACGAAAGCCTGCTGCTGGACGCCCTGACCCAACTGGTGGTGCAACACGGCATCCTGCGGGTCAAGGGTTTCGCGGCGATCCCCAACAAGCCGATGCGCCTGTTGATCCAGGGCGTGGGCACCCGTTTTGACAAGCACTTTGACCGTCAGTGGGGCGCCGACGAAGCCCGTACCACGCGCCTGGTGCTGATCGGCCAGGAACTGGACGCCGCATTGCTCGAAGCGCAATTGCGCGCCGCCCTCAGCGTGTAAGCCATGCACCTGCTCAGGACCCAGCCCGGCGGTTTCGTGTCGGATGACAACATTGCCGACCTGGGACAAACCCCTGCCGAACTGGTGATCCTGTGCAGCGGCGACTCCAGCCTGGCGCTGTTGGCCGAAGCGGCGCAGCAGCTGCCGGAAGACTACCCGAGCTTTCGCCTGGCCAACCCGATGCAGGTGCAAAACCACGCCTCGGTCGACCTGTATGTCGACCAGGTGCTGCGCCACGCCAAGGTGATCCTGATTTCCCTGCACGGTGGCATCGCCTATTGGCGTTATGGCATCGAGCAACTGGTGCAGCTGGCGCAACGTGGTGTGCAGCTGATCCTGGTGCCGGGCGACGATCGCCCGGACCCGGAGCTGAGCGACCTGAGCACGGTACCCGCCGCCGACCGCGAGCGCCTCTGGCACTTCCTGCGCCAGGGCGGAATGGGCAATGCGCTGAACCTGTACCGCTGCCTCGCCAGCGGCTGGCTGGGGCGCGATTACCCTTGGTCCGAGCCGCAGACCCTGCCGCGCACGGCGATCTACCACCCGCACAACAGCAGCGCTGCCCTCAGCGATTGGCAAGCCGACTGGCGGGCCGGTCGGCCTGTGGCGGCGCTGCTGTTCTACCGCTCGCATTTGCAGGCGGCCAACACCGCCTTTATCGATGAGTTCTGCCGGCGCTTGCAGGCGGCGGGCCTGAACCCGTTGCCGATTGCCCTGGCCAGCCTGAAAGAACCCGGTTGCCTGAGGGTGGTCGAGGAACTGCTGGATGAGGTGCAGGCGGGGGTGATCCTCAACACCACCGGTTTTGCCCAGTCCAGCCCGGAGGCGCCGCACCTGCGGCCGTTCCGCCGCGATATTCCGGTGATCCAGGCCATCTGCGCCCAGGACAACGAACCCGGCTGGCGCGCCAGCGAGCAGGGCCTGGGCCCGCGGGACCTGGCGATGCACATTGCCTTGCCGGAACTGGACGGGCGCATCATCAGTCGGCCCATCAGCTTCAAGGACCTGGCCTGGCGCAGCGAGCGCAGCCAGTCGGACGTGGTCTGCTACCGCGCCGCGCCCGAGCGCATGGATTTTGTCGCCGAACTGGCGCGGCGTTGGGTCGATCTGGCCCGGCTGCCCAATGGCGAAAAACGCATCGCGCTGATTCTTGCCAACTACCCGACCCGCGACGGCCGCATCGGCAACGGCGTGGGCCTGGACACGCCGGCGGCGGCGCTGAATATCCTGCGCGCCCTGCAAGCCGAGGGTTATCCGCTGCCGGCCGAGTTGCCGGACAGCGGTACGGCGCTGATCCAGCAATTGCTCGGCGGGGTCAGCAACGACCTGGACAGCCTCGACCTGCGCCCGTGCCAGCAAAGCCTGGCGCTGGACGAGTACCAGGCGATGTTCGACGCGCTGCCCGAAGCCAATCGCCTGGCGGTGCTCGAACGCTGGGGCGGGCCGGAAAACGACCCGATGTTCCGTAGCGGGCGGCTGATGATCGCCGGCCTGCGTTTTGGCCTGACCTTCGTCGGCATCCAGCCGGCGCGCGGTTATCAGGTCGACCCGAGCGCGGTCTATCACGACCCGGACCTGGTGCCGCCCCACGCTTACCTGGCGTTCTATTTCTGGCTGCGCCAGACCTACGGCGCCCACGGGCTGATCCATGTCGGCAAGCACGGCAACCTGGAATGGCTGCCGGGCAAGGGCGTCGGCCTGTCCGAAAGTTGCTGGCCGGACGCGCTGCTGGGGCCGCTGCCGAATATCTATCCATTTATCGTCAACGACCCGGGCGAGGGCGCCCAGGCCAAGCGCCGGACCCAGGCGGTGATCATTGACCACCTGATGCCGCCGCTGACCCGCGCCGAAACCTACGGCCCGCTGCGCGATCTGGAGCTGTTGGCCGACGAGTACTACGAAGCGCAATTGCTCGATCCGCGCCGCGCCCGTGAGTTGCAGAAGGACATTCTCAAGCTGGTGCGGGTGACCCGGATCGACCGCGAACTGCAACTGGACGGGCAGCTCGATAGCGAGGCCGACGCCGCGCTCTGGCTGCCGCGCCTGGATACCTACCTGTGCGACCTGAAGGAGTCGCAGATCCGCGACGGCCTGCATGTGTTCGGCGAGTCGCCCGTGGGTCGCTTGCGCATCGACACTCTGCTGGCCTTGCTGCGCATTCCTCGTGGCGATGGTCGGGGCGCGCAGTCGAGCCTGTTGCGGGCCCTGGCCAAGGCCTTCGAGCTGGGGTTCGATCCGCTGGATTGCGCCCTGGCCGAACCCTGGAGCGGGCGCCGGCCACAGGTCTTGCAGGACATCAGCGAGCAGCTGTGGCGCACCGCTGGCGATACCCGCGAACGCCTGGAGCTGTTCGCCGGGCAGTTGATCGAAGCTGTGTTGTCGGGCGAAGTCGAGCAACTGAACGAGCCCGCCTGGAGCGAGGTCAAGGCGATCATCGACAGCCTGCGCGAGGTGGTGGCGCCGCGCCTGGATGCCTGCGGCCCGGCGGAGATGGGCGGTTTGCTGGATGCCCTGGGCGGGCGTTTCGTACCGGCCGGGCCCAGTGGGGCACCGAGTCGCGGGCGCCTGGATGTGCTGCCCACCGGGCGCAATTTCTATTCGGTGGACGTGCGCAACCTGCCGACCACCACCGCCTGGCGCATCGGTTTCCAGTCGGCCAACCTGATCCTCGAACGGCACTTGCAGGACCATGGCGACCACCTGCGCCAGCTCGGCCTGTCGGTGTGGGGCACGGCGACCATGCGCACCGGCGGCGACGATATCGCCCAGGCCATGGCGCTGATGGGCGTGCGTCCGGTGTGGGCCACCGGCAGCCAGCGGGTCGACGACTTCGAGATCCTGCCGCTCAGCCTGTTGGACCGCCCGCGGGTGGACGTGACGTTGCGGGTGTCCGGGTTCTTCCGCGATGCCTTCGCCAACCTGATCCGCCTGTTCGACGCTGCCGTGCAGGCGGTGGCCGCGCTGGACGAGCCGGACGACCTCAACCCGCTGGCGGCCAAGGTCCGCGCCGAGCGTGAAGCGCTGCTGCAGTCCGGCCTGGATGCCGAGGCCGCGCGGCGCCAGGCCGGCTGGCGGATCTTCGGCGCCAAGCCCGGGGCCTATGGCGCGGGCGTGCAGGGGGCTATCGACGGTCGCCTGTGGCAGAGCCGCGAGGACCTGGCCGAGGTCTACCTGAACTGGGGCGGCTACGCCTATGGCGGCGCCGACGAAGGCACCGCGGCCCGTGGCCAGTTCGCCCAGCGCCTGAGCCAGGTGCAGGCGGTGCTGCAGAACCAGGACAACCGCGAACACGATCTGCTGGATTCCAACGACTACTACCAGTTCCAGGGCGGCATGCTCGCCGCCGTGGAAAGCCTCAGTGGCGCCAAGGCCGCCAGCTACCATGGCGACCACAGCCAGCCGGACCTGCCGAAAATCCGCAGCCTCAAGGAAGAGCTGAACCGGGTGATCCGCTCCCGCGCGGCCAACCCGAAGTGGATCGAAGGGGTGAAACGCCATGGCTACAAGGGCGCCTTTGAAATGGCCGCCACCCTGGATAATCTGTTCGCCTTCGACGCCACCACCCAGTTGATCGACGATCACCAGTACGCCTTGCTGGCCGACGCCTATCTGCTGGACCCGGCGACCCGCGAATTCATCCAGCAGCACAACCCCCATGCGTTGCGCGATATGACCGAGCGCCTGCTCGAAGCCCAGCAACGCGGTATGTGGCAGGAGCCCGGCGAGTACCGCGAAGCCCTGGAAAACCTGTTGCTGGATATAGAAGAAGATGGCTGACGCGCGCGAGGACTGCCTCCTCGATCGCCGGCAAAAAGCACCGCGCCTCTGTAGGAGCGAGGCTTGCCCGCGATGAGGGCTTGCCAGCCAATACCCGACTCGACCCAACCGAGAACCGACATGAGCGATACCCCACATTTCCCGCTGTCCGCCGTGGTCGGCGCCGATGACCTGAAACTGGCGCTGTGCCTGACGGCCATCGACCCGAAAATCGGCGGCGTGTTGATCGAAGGGCCGCGGGGCATGGCCAAGTCCACCCTGGCCCGCGGCCTGGCGGACCTGCTGGCGAGCGGGCAGTTCGTCACCTTGCCCCTGGGCGCGACCGAAGAACGCCTGGTCGGCACCCTGGACCTGGACGCGGCCCTGGGCGAGGGGCGGGCGCAGTTTTCCCCGGGAGTGCTGGCCAAGGCCGATGGCGGGGTGCTCTACGTCGATGAAGTGAACCTGCTGCCGGACCATCTGGTGGACCTGCTGCTGGACGTGGCCGCCAGCGGCACCAACCTGATCGAGCGCGACGGTATTTCCCACCGGCATTCGGCCAGGTTCGTGCTGATCGGCACCATGAACCCGGAAGAGGGCGAGTTGCGTCCGCAACTGCTGGACCGCTTTGGCCTGAATGTCGCCCTGAGCGGCCAGACGCCGCCCACTGAACGGGGGCAGATCATTCGCCGGCGGCTGGATTTCGACAGCGATCCCCAGGGCTTCTGCCAGCAGTGGGCCGCCGAGCAGGAGGCGCTGCGCCAGCGCTGCCAGCAGGCGCGGGGGTTGCTGGCGGAGATTGCCCTGGACGATCAAGCGCTGGAGCGGATCACCGAGCGCTGTTTCGCCGCCGGCGTCGACGGCCTGCGCGCGGACCTGGTCTGGCTGCGTGCCGCCCGCGCCCATGCGGCCTGGCGCGGAGCCAGGGTTATCGAGGAGCAGGACATCGATGCGGTGGCCGAATTCGCCCTGCGTCATCGCCGTCGCGACAACCCGCCGAGCGCGGCCCATCAGCCGCAGCCCTCTCAAGCACCAGCCCCGGCCCAATCCAGCCCCGCCGAAGGCCAGGGCCAGTGGGGCGAGCTGCCGGCCCAGGCGCTGGCCACCGGCGCCCGACGTGAAGTACCAAGCTGGCCAAAAAAGCCCTAGGCATTCGCCCCCGGTCCGACGCGGGGGCGAATGCCAAACCCCGCGCCGGGCGGTTGGACCAGGGCAGGCAAGGCCGGGCCCGCGCCGCCGTCCACGGCTCGATCAACTGGCCGGGTACCTTGCTCAACGGTCGGCCCCGTCAGCGCGACGATTTGTTGTGGCACCTGCGCAGCCGTTCGCCCCATGAACTGTGGCTGGTGATAGTCGATGCGTCGGCCTCGACCCGCCGCCATCAGGCGCTGAGCGATGCCAAGGGCCTGTTGGCCCAGTTGTTCGACGATGCCTACCGACAGCGCGCGCGTTTGGCCCTGCTGACCGCCAGCGGCCGCACGCCGAACTGGCAGGTGCAGGGGCTGAAGGCCTCGAAGGATCTGCGCGACTGGCTCGACGGACTGGGAGCAGGCGGCGGCACGCCGTTGCTGGCGGCTCTGGCCGAAGCGGGGCAGTGGCTGGTGTCCCGACAGAAACGTTATCCGGCCGAGCAGCAGCGGGTGCTGCTGCTCACCGACGGCCGGCTGAAAACCCTGGCGCCGCTGACGCACCTGGGTTGCCCAACCTTGTTGATCGATATCGAACGCGGCCCAATCCGCCTCGGCCGCGCCCGCGAACTGGCGCAGCAACTCAACGCGCAGTACCAGCATATCGACAGCCCTTCGCAGCCCCAGCTTCTGTAGGAGCGAGGCTTGCCCGCGATAGCGGTGCACCTGACCCAGCGCAGCGCTTGCATCGCGCGCAAGCTGCGCTCCTACAGGTTTGGCGGGTATCTATTCGGCCATCGCCCGGCGGTACTGGCGCGTGCGTCTGGCGCTGTTCAACTGGTCGAGCAGCAGCGCCAGCCAGGGCCGTACTTGAGGTTTGGGCGCGCGCCCGCGACTCAGGCGATGTATCTGCAGGCGGACGATGGCCATGGTCGCCAGGGAGGCCAGGGGCTTGCGTTTCCAGCGTAACGGCGGCAGTTGCGGGTGGCTCTGCTGGCCGCTGCGCCAGAGCCTGGGCAAGGCCGGTTCGAGGGCCAGGGCGGTGGCGATGCCGGCCATCGCGATGCCGCTGTCCAGCACCTGCTGCACCACCGGCAGGCGGCGGATGCCGCCGGTGACCATCACCGGCATCTGCGCCACGGGTGCCAGCGCGCTGGCCATTTCGATGAAGTAGGCTTCGCGCGCCAGGGTCCGGCCGTCGCGCACTTCGCCCTGCATGGCTGGAGATTCATAGCTGCCACCGGACAGCTCCAGCAGGTCCACCGGCAGGCCGTTGAGTATCTCGATGACCTGGCGTGCGTCGCCGGCATCGAAGCCGCCGCGCTGGAAGTCGGCGGAGTTGAGCTTGACCGAGACGCAGAAGGTCGCGGAAACCCGTTCACGCACGGCCTTGATCACTTCCACCAGCAGCCGCGCGCGGTTCTCCAGCGAGCCGCCCCATTGGTCGGTGCGGCGGTTGGTCAGCGGCGAGAGGAACTGGCTGATCAGGTAGCCGTGGGCGGCATGGATCTGCACCCCGGTAAAGCCGGCCTGTTCGGCCAGCCAGGCGCTGTTGGCGAAGCGGCGGATGATCTCGGCGATGTCCTCTTCGCTCATGGGCTTGGGTTCGGCGAACATTTTCGAGAACTGCCCCATGTCCAGGGCCACCGCCGATGGCGCCAGGGCCTGCTGGCCGAGATTGGCCATGGTCTGGCGCCCGGGGTGATTGAGCTGCATCCAGAACTGCCCGCCCTTGGCGCGACCGGCGCGGGCCCACTGGCGGAACAGCTCCAGGTGCTGCTGGTCTTCCAGGGCCACGCCGCCGGGACCGGTCATCGCGCGGCGGTCGATCATCACGTTGCCGGTGAGGATCAGCCCGGCCTCACCCTCGGCCCAGGTCTGGTAGAGCCGGATCAACGCCGCGGAGGGGGCCTGCTGGCGATCGGCGAGGTTCTCCTCCATCGCCGCCTTGGCAATGCGATTGCCGATCGTCTGGCCGTTAGGCAAATTCAAGGCTTGAAAGGGTGACATGCTTGACTCCTCATCAATAGATGCCTGAGGCTAAGCTTAAAGTTAACTTTAATGTCAAGCAGGTTATCGAGGCCGAAAATGAACATTGGCGAATTGGCACAACTCAGCGGCCTGGCGGCGTCGCGCATCCGTTTTTACGAAGCCCAGGGCCTGCTGCCCCAGGTTCAGCGCCAGGCCAACGGCTATCGCCGTTACCCGCCACAGATCCTGCAGACCCTGAAGATCATCCAGTGCGCCCAGCAGGCCGGGTTCAGCCTGGACGAACTCAAGCAGTTGCTGCCGGGCTGCGAGTCGAGCGACGTAGACCATCAGGCCTTGCTGCAAAGCCTGGAGCGCAAGGTCGGGCAGATCGAGGAAATGCAGCAGCACCTGGCCCAGAGCAAGGCGCAACTGCTGGAGATCATCGACAGCATCCGCAACAGCCCGGAAGGCATGGACTGTTCCGAGAACGCCGAGCGGGTCATGGCGTCGATCAAGGGGGGGAAGTCCTGAGTAGGCCTGCCTTTGCGGGTGCTGAAAACAATTTGGGCGACCGTTGCGGTCGCCCAAAGGGTGTTTCAGATTGGCAGGTCGAACGGCTTACTGCGGCGTGTCGTCGCCTTTGCCTCGAACCTTGCCGGACTGGTCCAGCAGTACTGGGGTTGCTAGCAGGCCATCGTGGTGCGATGTGCGGTTACGATGCGAGTGGATGAGCTGGCGGATCAGGGCGATTGCCACACCGAGTATCAGGCCGAATACCAGCGACAGTATGACGACCAGCAGTGGCTTCGGCTTGATCGGGCTCACCGGTTGCAAGGCCTTACGATCGATGGTGACCAGTTTCAGCCGGTCCATATCAATGTTCAGGTCGCGCAGGCGAGCCACTTCAGCCCTGAGCGGAAAGACGTCCTTCAGGAAAATGTCTTCGTTGGAGCGCTTGTTCAGTTCCTGCACCTGGCGGTTGACCTGCAACATCTGCAGCTCCTTACCGATTTCGGCGATACGTTTCTCGGTGAAATCGTCAGTGGTGCGTTTCTGCAAGGCCGCGCGTTCCGCCTCGAGGGTTTCGTAACCCATGAAGTACAGCGGGATCTTCTGAGTATTGACCTCGGTGCGCATGACCTGGGCCGAGCCGGCGTGGGCGGCGTCAGACATCGAGGATGGAGTGGTCGGGGTACGGATGCCCATCGATTTGGCGATGGCGATCGCTTCGGCCAGTTCGGCCAGACGGTCCTTGCGCCGTTCTTTCAACTGTCCGCGCAAGGCCTTGAGTTCGTCCTCGAGTTGCGCACGGCGGATGTTGTCGCTTTCGAGCAAGCTCGCAATTTTCGATTCCTTGTCGGTTTCGTAATTGGAGCGTGCCGCGGCAATTTTGCCTTTGAGTTCATTGAGCCGGTTATTGACGATAACCTTGAGGTCGGCGCCGATGCGCTCACGCTCAGTATCGATGGCGTATTCGACAAAACCGTTGAGGACCGCCACCCCGTCGATATCCTTGGGGTATTGCATTTCCAGACTGATGTAACTGCTCAGGGCGTTGTCTTTTTTCGGATCTGGCTGAACCAGCTTGATCGAGTCGCGGTTGAAGTCCTCGAAGCTTTGTTCGAGGGTTTGTCCTGGGCGTTTGAAGGCCTGGAACAGATCCTGATGAGAGCGGAAGAACTCCAGTCGTGTCTCATAGGACTCAAGCGCGGCGCCGACCTTGGACAGGGCATCGGCGGGCGGCAGTTTGTAGACTTCCGAGCGATTGAGGGCATCGAGTTCATTCAGTGAGGCTGGGCGTAATACGCTACTGACCTCATATACGCGGGGAGCCAATAGCACATAAGCCAGGCCTGCCAGCGTTACCGCTACGGTACAGCCTATTACCAGCTTCTTTTGCTGCCAGACGGATTGGAATAATGCAAACAGGTCAATTTCATCCGCGTCAGCATTCATCTGAGGCCGGGGAATAATGTTCAAATCAGCACACCCTCTAATTCATGTGAATCCTAACCCTGTCATGCCGTACCCCAGACGGAGCATGCATGCCGGGCCGCCCCCGTGATGAGGCTCCTTGCCGATGGGCGCCACTCGTTGCCAGAAAAAACCATGAAACAGGGGCTGTTTTCTTGCGGGAGATAGTTGGCTGGCCACTTTCCGAGGTGAGGCCCGGAAATAGCTGTTTTGATGCCTAGCGCCGATTTAACGTAACTCTTGAATCCTGCAGGCACTTTGCCATTGACGATGCTGAAGACGTTAAGTGGACGAATATTACAGGAATGCTCGGGAGGATAAATATATGAATTTAACCGTACCTTCATAATTCGCCTTTATCTATTTCTGTTTGGATAGCAAAGCGGCCTGTTTCCTATATGGAAGTTTATCTGTGCCCCATAAGAGGGCGGGTAGGCTCACAAGTTGTAAGTATTTATCTAGTAGCCTGGCAGTTGGCCTCAAAAGAACGGGGTTATAGAGCATCTTGAAGGCTTATTGGTGCTGGGCAGATCACGACCGGCCTGATACAGAGTTGCCGTACCTTGAACCTGAGAAGATGCGGCGAACCCCATGAGTTTTTACTCCACGCTCAGCGTCAAAGGCCGCGGCTGCGGAATGGGCTTGCGCATTAACGTACCCACCGTCAGCGCCGCCAGCAGCGCCAGGAGGCCGGCCACCCAGAGCACCACGCCGAAGCCGTCGACGAAGGCCTGGCGGGCCAGCGGTTCGACCAGCCCTTTCGCCGAGTCGGGCAGCAACGCCAGGGCCGCGGGCATGTCGCCGGCCACCACCCGTGAGGCGATGGCCTGAGCCTGGTCGAGCCATGGCGCGGCGCTCTCGTTCAGGCTGGCGTGCAGGCGTTGCTGGGTATGGCTGCCGAGCAGGGCGCCGAACACACCGATGGCCAGCATGATGGCGCTGAAACGCATGGTGGTGCTCAGGCCCGAAGCCATGCCGGCGCGGTCGCGGGGGACGCAGGTCATGATGTTTTTCTGCGTGTCGCCGTTGAGCAGGCCGGCGCCGGCGCCGGTCACCGCGATGGCCAGGGCGAAGTTCAGGTAGCCGCCTGCATGCACGGCCCAGGCCGCGAGCAGGTTGCCGCAACCCACTAGGGTCAGGCCGGCGGCCATCAGGGTTGCCGGGGCATAACGCGTCGCCAGGCGCACGCCGATGCGCGGGCAGATCAGCATGGTCAGGGCAAACGGCAGCATGCCCAGCCCCGAGGCGATGGCCGAGAAACCCAGGCCGTTCTGCAGGTAGAAGGGCAGTAGGGTCATCATCACCTGGGCGCAGCCGGCGTAGGCGAACATCCCCAGCAGGGCACCGATAAAGCGCGGATGGCGGAACAGCTGCAGGTCGACCATGGGCCGGTGCTGTACCCGCTCGATCAGCACGAACAGCCCGAGCAAGGCCATGCCGGCCAACAGTCGGGTGTAGGTCAGCGGATGGCTCCAGCCGATGCGATTGGCTTCGATCAGGCCCCAGATCAGGCATAGCAGGCTGGCGCTGAAGGCCAGGCTGCCCCAGGGATCGAGGCGCGCGGCCTGGGTGTCGCGGGATTCCGGTATCGCGCGCAACACCATCAGCACCAGCAGCCCGCCCACCGGCAGGTTGAGGTAGAAGATCCAGCGCCAGCCGATGTACTCGGTGATCAGGCCGCCAATGGTCGGCGCGGCGGTCATCGCCACGCCCATGCAGGCTCCCCAGAACGCCCAGGCCTTGGCCCGTTCGACCTCGTCATGGAAGGTGTGGCCGATGGTGGCCAGGGCCGAGGTCAGCAGCAAGGCCGCGCCGACGCCCTTGAGCGCCCGGGCGATATCGAGCAACAGCACGTTGGGCGCGGCGCCACAGCCGAGGGAGGCGAGGATGAACAGCCCCAGGCCGCAGAGCAGGGTGCGCTTGCGCCCGAAACGGTCGGCGAGGCTGCCGGCCGGCAGCAGCAGGGCGGCGAAGGCCAGCATGTAGGCGCTGACCACCCATTCGATATCGGCGAAGTTGGCCCCCAGGTCGCGGGCGATGCTCGGCAGGGTCACCGCGACTATGTTGGTGTCGAGCACGATCAGCGAACACACCCCGGACGCGGTGAGCAGGGTCAGGCGCGGGCTGGCTGGCCTCATGGCTGCACCCGTTGACCCAGCGCGGCGAGGGCGGCCTGGGCGATTTCATCGTCGTGGGCCGGGGTGTCGGCGCTGATGCCGATGGCGCCGATCACCTGGCCGTCGACGCGGATCGGCTGCGCGCCTTTCATCATCAGCAGGCCCGAAGTGATGGCTGCCTGGCGTCCGCCGTTGATGGCGTTTTCCAGGTCGCCGGAAGGACGCTTGAACAGCGCCGAGGTCCGCGCCTTGCCCTGGGCCAGTTCGATGCCGGCCACCACCGGCGCTCCGTCCATGCGCGCGCTGAGGATCGGCCAGCCACCGTCGTCGACGATTGCCACGGCGCAGGGCCAGCCTTTGGCGTCAGCGGTTTCCTGGGCGGCCTTGAGCAGCTGCTGGGCGGTGGCGAAATTCAGGATTGCCTTCTGGGCAACGTCGGCGTTTTTCTCGGCGGCGAAAGTCGCGGGCACGCTGCAGCAAGTGATCATGGCCAGAAACAGAGGTTTGACGTGCATGGCTTGGGCTCTCTACTGTGAAGGTCTGGCCAGCTTATCCCGGGCTTTCGCCCATTCTGTTAGGCGAGCTGGAGCACTTCATTACCTTTGAGCTAATGCACTCATGGAAATCCGTCATTTCCGCTATTTCCTGGCGGTGGCCCGGCAACGCAATTTCACCCGCGCCGCCGAACAGCTGGGCATCGCGCCGCCGACCCTGAGCCGGCAGATCCAGGACATGGAGCAGGCCCTGGGCACCCGCCTGTTCGTGCGCCAGCAGCGTGAGGTCAGCCTGACCGAGGCCGGCGCGGCCCTGGTGCGCGAGGCCGAGGCCACGGTGCGCCAGTTCGAGTTCGCGCAACGTAACGCCCAGCGCGCCGGGCGCGGCGAGATCGGCCATATCGAGTTGGGCTATGTGGCCTCGGCGGTGTATTCGGGGCTGTTGCAAAAACAGGTGCAGCGCTTCAGCCAGGACTGCCCGGACGTCAGCCTGAGCGTGCGCGAAAGCCCGATGGCGGCGTTGCCGGGGCTGGTGGCCGAGGGACGCTTCGACATCGGCTACATCCGCTCGCCCATGACCCTGCCCGAAGGGGTGGAGGCGGTCCGCCTGGATGCCGAAGGTTTTGTCCTGGCACTGCCCGCCGAGTCCTGGCTGGGGCGCTTGCCGGAGATCGCCCCGGCCCATCTGCACAATGAGACCTTCGTGCTTCCCGAGCAGATCAGCGGCACCCTGCAGGTCGCCGCCGAGGGCGGCTATGCGCCGAAACTGGGGCCGCAGCCCGGTGGCCTGGTGGCGGTGCTGGCCCTGGTTTCCCTGGGGCAGGGCGTGGCCGTGGTGCCGGAGTCGGTGGTCGGGCACGTGGGGCTGCCCAATGTGTTGTACCGGCCGATCCAGGGCAGCTCGGCGTCGTCCTGGCTGTCGCTGATTCACCGCCGTTTCGAGAAGGCGCCGGCGGTGGCGCGGTATATCGAGCAGGTCAGAGGCCAATTTCGGGGGTAGGGGCAATATGGTCACAGAGGCCGTTCTATTCTTCTGAAATATTTTGTAAAGAACTCATCGGGGCCTGTGGGTACAAGGCTTTGAGCGCAACTGCGCAACTTTTTGCGCAGTTCATGGTTGCTAGAGTGGCGGACTCGATGGAGTAACAGAGAGTGCTACCTGGGAGGGAGCGAGATGGTTCGATTTCAAGGACTGAGATCCTCTATTCGTCTTTATGGCCTGGTCACGGTCACAGGTATTCACGATCAGCTTGCCCTGGATCCGGTGCAGATAAGCTGTGTCGGCGACCCTGATGCACCGATAGTCCGGGCGTTCATTTCCCGGTTGGACGCGGAGATCTACCTGCGCTCTTCCCATCTGCGCCACTATCGTGTGGTTCCGCTTCGGTTATTCGATCCTTCCCAGCTTCTCAGGCATGCCGATGGCTGGTTGAAACTCAATATCTGCCTGGGTTTCGCGGCCCAGGACGACTACCTCCTCAGCACCGATCAACAGGAAATGATTCCGGTCGGGCTGACCGCCTGGACCCGGCCCGTCCTGGATGATCAGGGCTACTACCTGCAATGGTCGGATACGGAATTACCCGAGTACCTGCTGAGCGCCTATAAAAGTGTTGGCGTGCCAGACTACAACCGGCAGCTCAACGAACTGGACGACTGGGCGCCAGCCGCCATGGAGCGGACTGTCGCTGATGCGTTTCAGAGGTCGCTCCCCGTCAAGGCTCCAGGTTCGATGGCCAGCCAGCTCGCATTATTCGATGTGGAGGATGCCTGTTGGCGCTTTGGTCTCTTCCATATCGATGGCGTAGGGACAACATGCAATACCTAACGGATAAAGGAGATTGCCAATGAGTGGAAAACCTGCGGCCCGTGTCACGGATATGACTGCTTGCCCATTGCCTGGGCACGCCAGCAACCCGATTGTTTCGGGTTCGCCTGACGTATTGTTCGATGGGCTCAGTGCAGCGCGGATGACGGATACCACGGCCTGCGGCAGTGCCCTGGTCAGCGGCGTGGTTGCCAATGTGCTGATCAATGGATTGCCGGTCGCGACTCTGGGCACGACGGGCAACCACGGGAATGTGGTGGTGAGCGGATCGGGAAGCGTAATCATCGGGCAACAGGTCAGTGCTGCGGCTGTCGCGCCAGTGGTCAAGATTCCCGGGCTTTGCCTGCCGTGCCTGTTGGCGGCGGCGCAGCGCAATGAAACCTTTGTCCCGCTGCAAAGCCTGGGGAACTGACCATGAGTGCTTCAGGCAATGGACGCCGACCTGATCCGAATGTTCTGCAATTCCGCACCCATATCCGTCATTGCCTGGAACAGCATCCTGAAACCCGGCTCTATGTGCTGGTGGATGGTGCCCGTTACATGACCCTGGAGAACCGCCTGGACGCGGCCGGGGCGGCGATCCGCGTCGAATGGTTGCTGGCCGCTACCGAACTGGACGAAATCAGCCGTGGGGGGCCAGCACTGGTGGAGTTCGTAGGGGATAGTGCCGAGGCCACGCACCTGCTCGACTGGCTGATCGAGCGGGACCAGAAGTCGCCGCTGGTTTCGTGGCTGTGGAGCGAGCGCTCCTTTGAGGCATTGAGCAACCACCTCAAATCCCATTTGTTCACCCGCCTGCCGGATGGCCGGAGGGCGCTGTTTCGCTATTACAACCCAATCGTCCGGCGTGGCCTGGAGACTGTCCTGGACAGCGAACAGCGAATGGCCCTGATGTTGCCGCTCGATCGCTGGCAGATCTGGCAGCCACTGGTGCTGGCGTACCAGACGTACTATCGGGTCGGGCAGGAGGCTCGCCATGCTTGAGTTGACGGCAGACCAGCTGAAAGCGCTGGAACAGGTTCGGCAAAATGAGGTGATCGAGAAGATCATGCTCGAGATACGTCAGCACAATCCTCAGTGGCTTGAGCAGAAAGGGCAGTGGCAGACGATCCAGTACCTCAAGGACTACCGGGAAAAAGCCTGGGCCCTGCAAATCGAAGAGCCTGATACGGTTGAGAGCTTCATGCGCTTTGGCCTGCAATTTCCCGGTTTCGAACAAACATCCGGATTTATCCGGTGGATGAAAAGGCCGGTAAACGACACCCCGGAACAGCGTTTTCGCGATTACGCAAGCGTCATGGGCTTCGTCCAGGGGCAACGGGCTTGGCGGGCCGCACTCAAGACAGGGATGCCTGAATGACCAGTTTTATTTCCGGAGCCGTCGCGCAACTTGCGCCTCCCATGACCGGCGCGTTGCGTATGCCATTACCTCGCGGCGGGCCGAAGCTGCCCTTCGAGGTGCCCATGCCCGCGCCGCCTCGATTGCCGATGCCGCCGCCCCGACCATCGCCGATCCCGCCCCCGGAAGTCGTGCCCCGGCCATTGCCGCTACCGAACCCAAGGCCGGTGCCGCAACCTTTGCCGCTGCCCGGGACCAAGCCTGAGGCACTGCCCAAGACGGATGCACCCGCAAGCACCCGGGACCGGACCAAGGAGGCCGAGAAAGACTGCAAGACTCAGAAGAAGGACTGCGTGAAGTGCCCGCCCGAAGACGGGCAAATGTATATTCCCGTCAACGGGAAAGGGCACAGCATGAGTGACCTGTCGAGCAGGTACCAACACTGGGTGACCAACTTCCCGTTCCCCTGGGAATGGCTGTGGAGCGGCACTGATTGGGACGGTTTCGTGAAAAGCCGCTGTACCTTGCAAGAGGCCAAGGCCAACTACAAATTCATGCTCATACTCGGTTTCAAGCACCCTAAGTTTGCCAAGAACCTTGAGAAGGACCTGATCGTGAAGGCGTTCAAGCAGGCAGACAAGGCCAAACCCAGCCCGCCGGTGAGGCTCGAGTGGCATTTTCTTCAGCGCGAGGTCTACGAGTATTGTTCCGAGAAGTACGAGGAAGGTGGGCTCACCAACCTGACGGCTTACTGGAACCCGATGCCTGGCACCAAGGATGATGAGGAGTACCAGGAAATGCGTCGCGAGGAGAAAAAGGCGCTGGACGAGTACTACAAGCAGAACCCGGATTTAATTGCCTGAGACCGTATGGAGTACTCATGGACACATTCAAGCGTTTTAATTTCAAGCTGAGCTTCGATAAGCAGAAGATTGCCCAGGTCACCGAACAGGAGCAGATCGACAGGAGCCTGGCCTTTCTCAAGGCCATAGGCGAGATCGACCCGATCCTCAAGAACTGGTTCTTGTGCGCCGAAGGCAAGGATGATGGCCTGACGCACAACGTGCTTCTCGACCCGAGCAGTCTGAGGAGTGAAATAGCCTCCTGGAAAGACTCGGATTCCGACGTCAACGACATGAGTTTTGTGTTGTGGAACGGGATATCCGATCCGCTCAAGGGCGGGCTTTCGCTCACCTATCACGCACGAAGTGGCGGTTCGTTGCCCGCGGGTATTGAGTTTTCCGAAGCCGGGACCTTGGTCCGTTGTCTGAAGGACCCTCGGCAGGGCATTGTCGAGTTGATGAACGCGGCGGTCGATCTTTGGCCGGAAATTTCCTGGGGCGTGGCCGCTCCCAACGAGTATTTCCGCAAGCAGCGGGTGTTCCAGGACCGGCAGACCATCGGCTGGATCGGCTATTGCCCGCACCCGCTGTCGACGGCGGATTTTCCGGAGGTCGCTGAACTGCGCCCCACTCGATCGAAGGGCACCATCGTCGTGGCCTGCCCCGGCATCATGGACGAGAAGAACGTCCAGCATGTGCAGGTGGTGGGTGACACCGATATCAAACTGGTGGAACTCGGGCTTTTGCCCGGGCGCTATTGAATCAGCCCGGGCAGGCTCGCTGTTGCAGGAGCGAGCCTGCTCGCGCGGTGCTTCAGGCCAGGCGCGGTTCCACCGAGTCCGCCAGTTGCGTGAGGATCAGGCAGCAGGACACGGCGCCGGCATCCAGTGCCCCCAGCGAGCGCTCGCCCAGGCGGCTGGCGCGGCCGATCTTCGCCACCAGGTCGCGGGTCGAGTCCCGGCCCTGGGAGGCCGCGCTTTTCATCCGCTGCAAGGCCTCCTTGAACGAGGCGCCGCCGGCCTCGGCCTGTTCGAACGCCTCCACGGCGGGAATCAGCGTATCCATCAGGCACTTGTCGCCCACCCCGGCGTCGGTGATGTCCTGCAATGAGCTCAGCCCGCCGCGCAATAGCCGGGCGAAGCGGGTGGCATCGATCTGCTGGCAGCCGCGGACTTCGTCGGCCATGCCGATAAACAGGCTGCCGTAGAGCGGGCCCATGGAGCCGCCGATGCCTTCCATCAGGCTCAGGGTCAATTCGTCGAGGGCCCCGGCCAGGTCCAGCTGGCGACCGGCGAGGGCCCGGCCGCAGTGGGCGAAACCCTTGGCCATGTTGATGCCGTGATCGCCATCGCCGATGGCGCCGTCCACTTCGCTGAGGTACTCACGGTTGGCGACTATCACCGTCACCAGGTCGTTGACGATGGCGCTGCCGTCGAGGCTGGAAAAATGCTGGCTCATGGTTCACTCCGCCTGGGTCATGCCGATGGAGCGGCAGGGTTGGTCGATCAGGGTTTTCAGCTCGGCATCCAGGCCCAGCAGGGTCAGGGTCACGCCCATCATTTCCAGGGAGGTGAAGTAGTTGCCGACATAGCAGCGATGGATCTTCAGGCCCCTGGCCCTGAGTTGGCGCTCGACTTCGGCGTAGAAGATATACAGCTCCATCACTGGCGTGGCGCCGAGGCCGGAGACCAGCACCACCACGCTGTCGTCGCGGCTGAAGTCGCGATCGGCGAGGATCGGCGCGAGCATGCGCTCGGCCATGGCGGCGGCGGACTCGACCGGCACGACCTGGATGCCGGGTTCGCCATGGTGGCCGATGCCCAGCTCCATCATGCCGTCGGCGATCTGGAAGTTCGGCTTGCCCACCGCGGCAATGGTGCAGGGCGTGAGGCCGACACCAATGGAGCGGCACTGGTCGACGGCCTTTTGCGCGACGCCGATCACCCCGTCCAGGTCATAGCCCTGGGCGGCCGCCGCGCCGCCGACTTTCCACATGAAGATCTCGCCCGCCACGCCGCGGCGTTTGCCGATCTCTTCACGGGGCGCTGAGGCCACGTCGTCGTTGGCTACCACAGTGCGGATCCGCATGTCCTTGCTGGCGGCCATCTTCATCGCCAGCTTGACGTTCATGTTGTCGCCGGCGTAGTTGCCGTACAGGCAGGCCACGCCCGCGCCCTGGTCGGCGGCGCGGAAGGCGTCGAAGAAGCTCTTGGCGGTGGGCGAGGAGAAGATTTCACCGACCGCCACGGCGTCCACCAGGCCGGGGCCGACATAACCGAGAAAGGCCGGCTCGTGGCCGGAGCCGCCGCCAGTGACGATGCCCACCTGGCCGGGCGGAGAGAGGCGGCGCTTGCGGATGACCCGTGGGTTGGCCTCGTATTGGGCCAGTTCGGGGTGGGCCAGGAGTATGCCTTGCAGCATGTCCTCGACCACCTGGTCCGGATCGTTGATCACTCGATTCATGACGCGGTTTCCTTGTTCCTGTTGGCTGCACGGCTGTGCAGTGAGTCGCCGGCAAGCTCGCCTCCCGTGGAGGGAGTGGGAGAGTCCGCGGGTGGCGGGCTTGTCGACGAACCGGTTGGAAGGCGGTGGGGCCTCAGGGCTTGAGCACCACCTTCAATGATCGGTCGCCGCGCTCCATCATCGCGAAGGCCTGCTTGAAGTCGGCCAGGGCGAAGGTGTGGGTGACCACGTCGCGCATGTCGATCTTGCGCTTGCCGATAAAGTCGATGGCCCGTGGGTACATGTAGGGCCCCAGGTGCGAGCCGAGCACGTCCAGCTCCTTGCGGTCGCCGATGATCGACCAGTCCACCGTGGCTTCGTCGTTGAACACGCTGAACTCGACGAAGCGCCCGAGCTTGCGCAGCATCGCCAGGCCCTGGTTGACCGCCTTGTGATGGCCGGTGGCTTCGATATAGATGTCGCAACCGTAGCCGTCGGTGATCGCGCGAATCTTCTCCAGCACGTCCTCCTGGGCCGGGTTCCAGACTTCGTCGGCGCCCAGGCGCAGGGCCAGCTCGGCGCGCTCGGGCTTCATGTCGAGGACGATCAGGCGCTTGGGGTTGCGCATCCGTACCGCGCCGATGATGCCCAGCCCCAGGGTGCCGGCGCCGGCCACCACCACTATGTCGTCGAAGCCGACATCGGCGCGCTCGGCGGCGTGCAGCGAGCAGGCCAGGGGTTCGATGAGGATGGCTTCGTCCGGCGGAATCTCGTCCGGCACTTTGTGCACGATGCCTTCCTTGGTGAAGATCATGTACTGCGCCATGGCGCCCTGGACATTGTTCTGGAAACCGTACAGGTCGTGCTTCTGGCACATCCAGTACTGGCCGTGGTTGCAGAAGCGGCAGCCCCAGCACGGCACTATCTGTTCGGAGATCACCCGGTCGCCGACCCGCACCCCACGTTTTTCCGCGCCCGGCCCCAGGGCCACCACGCGGCAGACGAACTCATGGCCGGGAATCATCGGCGGCTTGACGTAGCGCGGCTGCTCGGCGTCGCCCCAGAAGGAGGGGGCGCCACGGTAGGTCTTGATGTCGCCCATGCAGATGCCGCACAGCTCGACCTTGGTCAGGATTTCGTCCGGGCCGGGTGTCGGCACCGGCACCTGTTCCAGGCGGTAGTCTTCGGGGCCGTGGCAGACCACAGCCTGCATGGTGCTGGGAATCTCGGGTGACAGGTGTTCGGCGGGCAAGGTGGACATGACGACGGGCCTCACTGCAAGAATGGGAGTAACGCTCGATTACTGGATGCTGTAGCCGCCATCGATCACCACGTTCTCTCCGGTGATCATCTGCGCGGCGTCGCTGAGCAGGTACAGCACCAGCCCGGCGATTTCCTCGGGCTGGGCGAAACGGCCGACCGGGATCTGTAATTTGGCCCGCTCGCCCAGTTCGCCGGCCCAGGCCTTCTTGCCCAGGGCGGTCTCGACTATGGTCGGCGAGACGGCGTTGACGTTGATGCCGTGGGCCGCCCATTCCATGGCCAGGACCTTGGTCATGCCCACCACCGCGGCCTTGCTCGCGCAATAGGCCACGTGCCGGTCCAGGCCGATGACGGCGGCCTGTGAGGCGAGGTTGACGATGCGTCCGCTACCGCGTTCGAGCATGTGCCGGGCGCAGGCCTGGGCAACGAAAAAGCTGGCCTTGAGGTTGATGTCCAGGGTGCTGTCCCAGGCGCTTTCGCTGACCTCCAGGGCCTTGTCCAGCAGGGCGACGCCGGCGCTGTTGACCAGGAAATCCAGGCGCCCGAAGTACTCGGCGACCCGGTCCACGGCATGCTGCACCTGGTCCAGCTGGCGCAGGTCGAGGGCCAGCCCCAGGTGCCCGCCGCCGAGGCGGGCGGCGATCTCGACGACCTCCGGGTCGCGATCCAGCAGGGCCACCTTGGCGCCGCGCTCCACCAGCAGCGTGGCGCAGGCCAGGCCGATCCCGGCGGCGCCGCCGGTGATCACCGCGCAGCGACCGCTGAGGTCGAAGGCCTGATCCCAGAATCCGGACATGATGTTGACTCCTGTATGGCGAATGAATGGCAGGGGGGGTTATTTGCTGCCGGCGACCTGCTGGTACAGCGCATCGGCATTGGCGTTGGTCACCGGCACCCACGGCAGGATGTACAGCTTGTCGCTGCCGTCACCCCATTTCACGTCCTGGGCATAACGCTCCCAGATCACCGACTGCGGCTTGTAGTCCTTGCCGGCCAGGGTGCGCAGGGCCACGTCCAGGGCGCCCTGGGACTGGGCCTGGGCGTCCTGCAGGAAGGTGGTGATGTCGCCTTTTTTCGCCGCCTGGATCGCATCCGGCATGCCGTCGATGGAGGTCACCGGTACGTCGCTTGGCGACAGGCCGCGAGACTTCACGGCCTGCAGGGCGCCGAGGGCCATGTCGTCGTTCTGCGCGATGATCCCGGAGATGCCACCGTTGGGGTGGGCATTGAGCCAGTCCTCGGTCAGCGACAGGGCCTCGGCGCGCGACCAGTTGGCGGTCTTCATTTCGATGACCTTGATCCCGGGGTTCTTCTTCAGCACTTCCATCTCGCCTTTCTCGCGGTCGATCTGTGCCGACTGGCCGATCGGGCCCTGGATGATCACCACGTTGCCCTTGCCCTGGAGCTTGTCGACCATGGCCTGGGCCTGCAGGCGGCCGCCCTCGACGTCGTCGTTGCCGACATAGGGCACGCTGGCGCTGGCGACCTTGGTATTGGAGGCGATCACCGGAATGTCGTTTTCCTGGGCGCGGGCCACGGCGCCGACGCCGGCCTTGGTGTCGATCGGCACGAAGATGATCGCGTCGTAGCGCTGGGTGACCATGGTTTCGATCTGGTTGTTCTGGGTCAGGGCGTCGTAGTTGCCGTCGAACACGGTGATCTGCACCGTGCCGTCCTTGACCGCCGGATGCTGTTTCAGCTCGCGTACCCAGTTCTGCATGAACTGGCCCTTGAGGCCGTAGACCGCGGCGCCGATCTTGTAGGTCTTGCCCTCGGCCAGGGCCATGCCGCTGGCGAGCAGGGAGGCCGTGGCCAGGGCGAACAGGGAGGTGCCAAAGGAGGTAGGGGAAAGCTTCATGGGGAACTCCGTTATTGTTGTAGTCGTGCCATGGAAAGGACGGGGGAGTCAGCGTTTCTTCTTGCGCCAGACATCGATGAGCACCGCGAACACGATGATCAAGCCCTTGGCGACTTGTTGGTAATAGGAAGACACCCCGAGCAGGTTCAGGCCGTTGTTGATCACACCGATCAACAGGGCGCCGAACAGGGTGCCGACGATGCTGCCGGTGCCGCCGGAGAGGCTGGTGCCGCCGATCACCACCGCGGCGATGGCGTCCAGTTCATAGGACGTGCCGGCCTGGGGCAGGGCGGAGGTGGTGCGGGCCGAGAGCACCACGCCGGCCAGGCCCGCCAGCAGGCCCGAGACCACGTACACCGAGAACATCACCTTGCGTACGCCGATCCCCGAGGTGCGGGCGCTCTTTTCGTTGCCGCCCACCGCGTACACGTAACGGCCGTAGGTGGTGTAGCGCAGGACCATCCAGAAGATCAGCGCGACCACGGCGAAGATCACGACCGGCACGCCCACCGGGCCGATCTTGCCGATGCCCAGGGCCAGGTAGTTTTCCGGCAGGTCGGTGACCGGGCTGCCGTCGTTGAGAATGAAGGTCATGCCGCGGGCGATGCTGAGCATGCCGAGGGTGGCGACAAAGGGCGGGATCGACAGGTTGGCGACCATGAAACCGTTGACCACCCCGAGCATCGCCCCGGCGAACATCCCGGCGCTGACCGCGGCCAGCAGCCCGTAGCCCTGGGTGGCCACCAGGGCGCTGCACAGGCCGGCGAAGGCGAGGATCGAACCCACCGAGAGGTCGATGCCCTTGGTCAGGATCACGTAGGTCATGCCCACCGCGAGAATGCCGTTGATCGAGGTCTGGCGCAGGATGTCCATCCAGTTGCGCCAGGTCATGAAGTACTCGCTGGCGAAGGCCATGACCACGCACAGCAGGATGAATACCAGCGGCAGGCCGAAGCGGTCGAGGGCCAGGCGCAGGCGGCTGCGGGGTGCCGGGCCGACGGCGTTGGAGGCGGGTGTGGCGGTGGGGGTGACAAGGGTCTTGGCATTCATGAGGCGAGACTCAGCAGGGCTTCCTGGGAAAGAGCGGTATCGGTGCTGATGGTGACCAGGCGGCCGCCCTTGAACACCGCGATGCGATCGCTCAGGTGGAGCAGTTCCGGGGCTTCGGACGAGACCACTATGGCCGCGCCGCCAGCCCGCACGAACTCGTCCAGCAGGTGGTAGATCTCCTGCTTGGCGCCTTCGTCGATGCCCCGGGTCGGTTCGTCGCACAGCAGGCACACCGGCTGGGTCGACAGGCACTTGGCGAGCACCACCTTCTGCTGGTTGCCGCCGCTCATGGAGGCCACCGGCAGGTCCAGGGAGGAGACCTTGATCTGCAGGCGCTTGACCATGTCCCGGGCCAGCGCCTGTTCCTTGCGGGCGTTGATCAGCGACCAGCTCGACAGCTGCCGGTAGGCCGACAGGGCAATGTTGGACAGGATGCTGCCGCTGAGCACCAGGCCGCTGTCCTTGCGGTCTTCGGTGACCAGCGACAGGCCGGCGCGAATGGTCGCCGCCGGTGCGCCGACCGGCAGCGGCCGGCCTTGCAGGCTGACCGTGCCGGCGTCGGGCTCGGTGAGGCCATAGAGGCAATTGAGGAATTCGCTGCGGCCTGAGCCCATCAGGCCGTAGATGCCGAGAATCTCGCCCTGGCGCAGTTGCAGGCTGATGTCCTGGAACTCGCCGTCGCGGCTCAGGCCCTGGACTTCCAGGCAATTGTGCGCCGCGCATTCGCGCCCGATCTTGTGGTCGATGCGTTGCAGTTCCTGGCCGACGATGCCGCGCACCAGGTGGGCGCGATCGATGTCGGCCATGCGCCCGCTTTCGACGAAGGCGCCGTCGCGGAAGATGCTGTAGTCGTCGGCGATCTGCGCCAGCTCGCTCAAGCGGTGCGAGACATAGACGATCCCGGCGCCGCGGGCGGTGAGGCGGCGGATGGCCTTGAACAGGGTCTCGGCTTCGCGCTCGCCGATGGCCGAGGTCGGCTCGTCCATGATCATCACCTGGCAGTCATGGCTGAAGGCCTTGGCGATTTCCACCAGTTGCACCTGGGCCACGCTCAGGCGGTGCATGGGGCTGTCGGGGTCGACCTCGAACTCCAGGTTCTCCAGCAGCTCGCGGGTGCGCCGGTTGAGGGCCTTGCGGTCGACGATGCAGCCGGCGCGGCGTGGTTCGCGGCCGAGCCAGATGTTCTCGGCGACGCTCATGTAGGGAATCGGTTCCAGTTCCTGGGTGATCATCGCCACCCCGGCGGCCAGCGCCTCGCCAGGGCGGTTGAACTGCACCGGGCGGCCGTTGAGCGCAATGCTGCCGGCGTCACGCTGGGTGATGCCCATCAGGATGCTGAGGAAGGTGGATTTGCCGGCGCCGTTGCCGCCGCACAGGGCGTGCACGCTGCCGGCGCGCAGGGCGAGGCGGCCATCGCGCAGGGCAGGGATCCCGGCATAGGCCTTGGCGACATGTTCAGCCTGGAGCAGTAATGGCGTGGCCATCGGCGTGTCCTCGTGCTGTGAATTCTTATTAGGTCGCAGAGTCATGTTTCGCTGTGATCATATGTGTATCAAATGAAATTCTGATCAGTCAATCTCTTTCAAGGTAAATCTGTATCGGCGGTCATTCATGCTTTCGTAACCCTTTGTGTAGGGCCTTTACTCGACTGTCAGGTAAATCCTGCTTGACAGTCAGGGGGTGAATGCCTGAGAAATGACTGAGCAAAGTTTCAGATAGTGATCATATGATCAGTCTTGCTCTCACCCAGACAGCGGAGCGAAATGCCATGAACACAGCCTTTTCAGTGGCCATCGGATGTGATGAAGCGGGTTTCGAGCTCAAGGAGTTGCTCAAGCGCCATATCGAGACCCTGGGCCATCCGGTGGAGGATTTCGGCACCCATTCCCTGGAGCCGGTGCTCTATCCGGACATTGCCCTGGCGGTGGCCACGGCCATCGGCGCCGGGCATCACCGCCTGGGGGTGCTGGTCTGCGGCACGGGCATCGGCATGGCCATCTCGGCCAACAAGGTGCCGGGCATCCGCGCGGCCCAGGCCCACGACACCTATTCGGCCGAGCGCGCACGCAAGAGCAACGATGCACAGATTCTCTCCATCGGCGCGCGGGTGGTGGGGGCCGAGCTGGCCAAGAGCATCGTCAAGTCGTTCCTCGAGTCGGAGTTCGAGTCCGCGCGCTCGGGGGCCAAGGTCGAGCGGATCAACGCCATCGAGCGCGACGGCCACCGGTAGGCGCCGGCTGCCGCGGAGCCCGCTGCCCATGGGGCGGAACCGGCTGTAGACGCGACCTGCATCGACTAGAGAGAATGCGCCTTTGATGCCCATACGGAAGCCAGTCCACATGAGTGACAGTACCCCGCGCGGAGCCAGCGACATCGATCTGATGACCGAGGTGGCGATGCTCTATTACCTTGAGAACGTCACTCAGGAGGCCATCGCCAAGCGCTTCGACCTGTCCCGGGCCAAGGTCAGTCGCCTGCTCAAGCGGGCGCGGGACGAAGGCATAGTCGAAGTCCGGGTGCTGCAGCATCCGGCGATGAACAACGAGCTGGAGCAGGCGCTGGTGGAGCGCTTCCAGCTGGATCGGGCACTGATCGCGGTCGACCACAGCGACCCCGACACCCAGCGCTCGGCGGTGGCCAGCCTGGTGGCCAACTACCTGAACAAGACCCTGAGCGATGGGATGATCGTCGCCGTCGGCATGGGCCGCAATGTCGGCGCGGTGGCCGACAACGTGTTCCTGCCGGTGACCCGCAACTGCACCTTCGTCTGCGCCATCGGCGGCTCGTTGCGCGCCGGCGAGTACATGAACCCCGACCATATCTGCCGGCGCCTGGCCCTGCGTTTCGGCGCGGAAAGCGAAACCCTGTACGCCCCGGCGCTGGTGGCCAACCCGGAGCTGCGCAGCGTGCTGATCAGCAACGACACCGTGCGTTCGACCCTGGACCGCGCCCGGCGCGCCGACATCGCGCTGATCGGCATTGGCGACATGAGCGAGAACAGCAACATGGTGCGCATGGGCTGGTTCTCGCCCCAGGAAATCGCCCAGGCGCGGCTGTCCGGTACCGTGGGCGACATGATGGGCTACGACTTCATCGACATTCATGGCCAGCCGGCGGTCAACGCCATCCAAGGCCGGGTGATCGGCCTGACCGTGCAGGAGCTGGTGCGCATTCCCGATGTGGTGGCCATCGCCAGTGAGAACACCAAGGCCGCCGCGACCCTCGGCGCCTTGCGCTCCGGGGTGATCAACACCCTGGCGACCACCGTGACCAATGCCCACACCATCCTTGCGCTGGACGATGCAACGCGTAAGGGCTGAGGTCGCCAGAGCGCATCATGAACCAGCCTGTTCCTGCAAAAAAAACGCCTTTGCAGGGGCGGGCCGGTTCGCGATAGCGTGGGTCCGGGCAGCCCCCGCTAAGATCTTGAAATGATTTCCCCATAGGAAATTTCCCTTGAGGTTGTAGGATTCAAGTCCGTTTTTCTTTACAGGACTTGCATGAACACCCTCTCGGAGCCTCCCAGTCGTCCCTATCCCTGGACGCCTCAGTCTTTCCCCGCTCGATTCGCTTCGCGACGCCTTTTGTCAGTCATAGGGCGCGGCCGTTACCCCGAACTTCCTGTTTTTCGCTGCTCGCCGCCGGTTGTCGCAACCCTTGGGCGCTGGCCTGCGTTCGCCGTTCAAAGGCCTTGTGGCCTTGCCTTGCCGTGCCCGGCTGTCTGAATTCACTGGAGAGATAGAGTCGTTTTTATGGAATGGATAATGGACCCCACGGCCTGGCTTGGCCTGTTGACCCTGATCGTGCTGGAGCTGGTGCTGGGTATCGACAACCTGGTGTTTATCGCGATCCTCGCGGACAAGTTGCCGCCTCATCAGCGTGACCGCGCGCGGATCATCGGCCTGTCCCTGGCGCTGATCATGCGCCTGGGCCTGCTGGCGAGCATTTCCTGGTTGGTGACCCTGACCGCGCCGCTGTTCGAGGTGTTCGGCAAGAGCTTCTCCGGCCGTGACCTGATCATGCTGTTCGGTGGTGTGTTCCTGTTGTTCAAGGCCACCATGGAGTTGCATGAGCGTCTGGAAGGTCATGTCAGCCAGCGCACCGGCAATGCCGCTTACGCATTGTTCTGGCCGATCGTGGCGCAGATCGTGGTGCTGGACGCGGTGTTCTCCCTGGACGCGGTGATCACTGCCGTGGGCATGGTCGACGAACTGGCGGTGATGATGATCGCGGTGATCATTTCCATCGGCCTGATGATCGTCGCCAGCAAGCCGCTGACCCGCTTCGTCAACGCCCACCCGACGGTGATCATGCTGTGCCTGGGCTTCTTGATGATGATCGGTTTTGCCCTGACCGCCGAAGGTCTGGGCTTCCACATCCCGAAAGGCTACCTGTACGCGGCCATCGGCTTCTCGATCCTGATCGAGCTGTTCAACCAGATCGCCCGTGCCCGCCGCAAGAAGTCGATGCAGGGCCTGCGGCCGATACGTGAACGCACGGCCCATGCGGTGATGCGCCTGCTGGGTGGTCGCCAGTTGGCGGTGGAGGAGGTGGGCGAGGAGATCGTCGACCTGCTGGACAATGGCCAAGCGCCGAGCGCCGAGCTGTTCGACCGCCGCGAGCGGGTGATGATCAGTGGTGTGCTGCAACTGGCCGAGCGACCGATCCGTACCCTGATGACCGTGCGCGCCGACGTCGACTACATCGACCTGGCCGACGATGCCGAAGCCATCCGCAACAAGCTGATGCATTCGTCCTACTCGCGCCTGCCGCTGGTTCGCGACGGCGCGGTGGAAGAGCCGCTGGGCTTCGTGCACAAGAAGGAACTGCTCAAGGAATACCTGGCCGGCAACGAGCCGAACCTGGAGCACCTGGCGCGCACGGCGATCAACCTGCTGGACAGCTTCTCGATCCTCAATGCCCTGGAGCAGATGCGCAAGGCCTCGACCCACATCGCGTTCGTGATCAACGAATTCGGCGATTTCGTCGGCGTGCTGAGCATGACCGACATCCTCGAATCCATCGCCGGCGAGCTGCCCGACGCCAGCGAAATCGAAGGCCCGGACATTGTCGAAGAGCAGGGCGGTTTCATGGTCAGCGGCGCCTTGAACCTGACGCAGATCCGCCAGCGCACCGGCTTCAACGCCGAGCCGACCGAGGACTACCAGACCCTGGCCGGGCTGGTGATGAGCCTGCTGGACCGCTTGCCGGTGATTGGTGACCGACTGCAATGGCAGGACTGGACGCTGCAGGTGGTGAGGGTGGAAGAGCGGCGGGTGACCCGGGTGCTGATGCACAGGCCGGACGCTGCCTGAGCCATGAGCTGACAGAAAGCCGGACGCGAGTCCGGCTTTTTTTTGCCCGGAATATGGCTCGCGCCCAAGGCCAGGTTCCGATTGATTAAGTTTTGCTTAAAAGCTTTCAACCCCGCGGCTGATTATCATTCCCGGACAGCTGCCGCAGACTGGTTTCGTATCTCCATGCACCCTTGTTCTTGCCGCGAGGGTCTTGAAACGAGCGGTCTATGTCAGTCAATCCCGCAATACCCCCGCAGCCAGCCCCTGTCGAATGCCCCGCCATGGCGGAGCTCTCCGCCACCGCTGCCATCCACTCGGCCCTGGCCTGTTGCCAACTGCTGCTGCAACTGACCCAGGAGCGCGCGCCACAGGCCGCCGACCCGGGAGACGAGCGCGACCTGCGTCGGGCGCTCAAGGACTACGCCCGGGGCGCCGGCGTCGAGCTGCGCCTGGAGCGTCTGGCGCTGGCCCGGCTGACCTCGAAGATGCTGCCCCTGGTCTGGCGCGACCGCAGCGGCGCTTTTATCCTGCTGGCCCGGTTGTCCGACGCGCAGGCCCTGGTACAGCGACCGGCAGCCCATACCCCGGATGTGCTCGATCGCGCGCAGTTGACCGAGGAGTGGAGCGGCGAGGTGATACGCCTGCGCCAGGGCGGCCTGCGCTTCGACCTGTCCTGGTTCGTTCCGGAACTGCTGCGCCACCGGCGGATACTCGGCGAAGTGTTGCTGTGCTCGTTGCTGCTGCAAGTGCTGGCCCTGGCGACCCCGTTGTTCTTCCAGGCGGTGATGGACAAGGTCATGGTGCACCGGGCGCTGTCGACCCTCGACGTGCTGGTGATGACCCTGGTGGTGGTCGGCCTGTTCGAGGTGCTGCTCAAGGGCTTGCGCGAATACCTCTCGGCGCACACCGCCAATCGCATCGATATCGGCCTTGGGGTCAAGCTGTTCCGCCACCTGCTTGGCCTGCCGCTGCTGTACTTCAAGCAGCGCCAGGTAGGCGCGATCATCACCCGGGTGCAGGAGCTGGACAGCATCCGCGAGTTCCTCACCGGCTCCCTGCTGACCCTGTGCGTGGATGTGGCCTTCACCCTGGTGTTTTTCGCGGTCATGGCCTGGATCTCCTGGCCGCTGACGCTGCTGGTGCTGCTGACCCTGCCGCTCTATGTGCTGCTGGCCTGGGCCAGCACCGGGCCGCTGGAGAAACGTATCGAGCGGCAGTTCTACAGCGCCGCGCGCAACACGGTCTTTCTCAACGAAAGCGTAAGCAGCAGCGAAACCATCAAGAGCCTGGCGGTGGAACCGCGCATGCAGCGGCGCTGGGAGGCGCAGACGGCGGAGATGGTCGAGGCCGGTTTTGCCAGCCAGACCCTGGGCAGCGCGATCAGCCAGATGGTCACGCTGTTGCAGAAAGTCACGGCGGTGGCGGTGATTTGCTGGGGGGCGAGCAAGGTCATCGACCTGCAGATGACCATTGGCCAGTTGATCGCCTTCAACATGATGCTGTCCCACGTCAGCCAGCCCCTGGCCAAGCTGATCGAGGTCTGGCAGCAGTTCGTCCGGGTGCGGGTGTCGGTGGACAAGCTGGGCGACATGCTCAACCTGCCGGTGGAGCAGGCCGAGGGGGATCAACGCCCGGCACAGGCCCTGCGTGGCGAGGTGCGCATCGAGCAGGTGACGTTCCGCTATCGCCCGGAACTGGAGCTGGTGCTGCGCGGCCTGGACCTGCATATCGCCGCTGGCCAGACCCTGGGCATCGTCGGGCCGTCCGGGTCGGGCAAGAGCACGCTGACCCGCCTGCTGCAAAAACTCTACACCCCGGACGCCGGGCGCATCCTCATTGACGGCATGCCGCTGCAGCAGTTGCAGCCAGCCTGGTTGCGCAGTCAGATCGGCGTGGTGCTGCAGGAAAACTACCTGTTCAACCGCAGCGTGCGGCACAACATCGCCCTGCGCCATCCCACGGCGTCCCTGGAAAACGTGATCGCCGCGGCGCGCCTGGCCGGCGCCCATGACTTCATCCTGCGTCTGCCGCTGGGCTACGACACGGTGCTGGCCGAGGCCGGCAGCTCGCTGTCCGGTGGCCAGCGGCAACGCATCGCCATTGCCCGGGCGCTGATGGGCGACCCGCGGATCCTGATTTTCGACGAAGCCACCAGCGCCCTGGACGACGAATCCCAGGCGCTGATCCAGGACAACATGGCGCGCATCGCCGAAGGTCGCACGGTGATCATCATCGCCCACCGCCTGTCCGCGGTCCGCCATTGCCAACGCATCATCGCCCTGGAGCAGGGGCGTATCAGCGAGTCGGGCAGCCACCAGCAACTGCTGGCCAACGGCGGCTGTTATGCGCGCTTGTGGGCGCTGCAACAGGCGCTGCGCAAGGAGGCCGAATGATGCGCGGTTCATTCCTGACCCCCTTGCGACGCGCCTGGCAGCAGCTGCGCGAGGCGCCGGCGCTGCTCAAACGCAGCCGCGACGAGTACGAGTTCCAGCCCGGTTACCTGGAGATTGTCGAGCGCCCGCCCGCGCCTTGGGCGCGGGGCACGGCACTGGTGTTGATCCTGTCGATCCTGCTGGCCCTGGGCTGGGCGATCCTCGGCTTCCTCGACATTCATGCCAGCGCCGCCGGGCGCCTGATGGTCTCCAGCTACACCAAGGTGATCCAGGCCCATGAGGCCGGCGAAGTGCGGGCCATCCATGTGCGTGACGGGCAACGGGTCAAGGCCGGCGATGTGCTGGTGGCGCTGAACCCGATCGGCATCGACGCCGAGTTGAGCGAGTTGCGCGCGCAACTGGCGTTCAAGCGCCTGGAGCTGGCCCGGGCCCGCGCGCTGCTGACCCCGGACCCGCTGGGCAGCTACCAGGCGCCGGACGGCCTGGACGCGGAACAGCTCGCGGCGGCGCGGGAACAGTTGGCGAGCACCTGGAAGGAGATCCGCGCCAACCTCGACAGCCTCAACGCCGAGATCGCCATCAACCAGGCCAGCCAACAGGCCCGCAACAGCGAGATCGCCGCCCTGGGCAAGCTGGCCAGCAACGTTCGCCGACGCCTCGATGCACGGCGGGCGATGGCGGCCGAACAGTTGATGCCCCGGGTCGAATTGCTCGAACAGGAAAAGGAGCAACTGGAGGTCGAGCGTTCCCTGGCCCAGCAACATGCCGAGCTGCAGGTGCTCAAGGCCCAGGCGCAGAACCGCCGGGAGCAGCGCGACAGCTTCCTGGCCAGGACCCAGCGCGAGCAGCACGACCTGCTCAACCGCAGCCACCAGGATGTCGCCGTGCTCGAACAGCAACTGATCCGTGGCCGCGACCGGCAGCGCCTGCAAACCCTGCTGGCGCCGGTGGACGGGGTGGTCCAGCAACTGGCGGTGCATACCCTGGGCGGCGCGGTGCAACCGGCGCAGCAACTGCTGGTGATAGTGCCCGAGGGGGCCGAGCTGGATGCCGAGGTCATGGTGCTGAACAAGGACGTCGGTTTCGTCAGGGCCGGCCAGCCGGTGGAGATCAAGGTCGACGCCTTTCCCTACACCCGCTACGGCACCTTGCGCGGCACGGTCGAGCATGTCTCCGGCGACGCCATCAAGGACGAACAGCTGGGCCTGGTGTTCCCGACCCGGATCCGCCTGGAGCGCGCCGCGATCGCCGCGGGGCAGGGGTGGATGCCCTTGCAGGCCGGGATGAGCGTGACCGGCGAGATCCGCACGGGCGAGCGGCGGGTGATCAATTACCTGCTGAGCCCGATTCGCGAGTATCAGTCCGAAGCGTTGCGGGAGCGTTGAGCATGACCACCGCCTTCAATCCCGCGGCCGAACAGTCGCCGACTGTCCTCGATACCGGCCTGCACGCCCTGGCCTGGGCCGCCCGGCGTTTCGACCTGAGCATCAGCGCGGCGCAACTGAACCACCGCCTGGGGCGGGTCGAGGGCCTGGCCGACAGCCTCGACCTGCGGCGCTGCGCCGGCTGGATCGGCCTGCGGGCGCGGGCGGTGCACAGCCAGGTGCAGCGCTTGCAGCACCTGCCGTTGCCGGCGCTGCTGGAAACCAGCCAGGGCTGGGCGGTGCTGGACGCGGTGGACGGCGACCAGGTGCGGCTGTTCTGGCCGTTGCAGGGGCAGTGCCAGAGCTTGTCTCGTGAGGAGCTGGCAGCGCTCTGGCAGGGCCAGGTGCTGCTGCTGGCCGAGCGGCATGTCGAACCCAAGGCGCGCGGCTTCGGCATCGGCTGGTTCCTGCCGTCGATCCTCAAGCACGGGCGGCAGTTTCGCAGCGTGCTGCTGGTGTCGCTGATGCTGCAACTGGTGGCGCTGGTCACGCCGCTACTGTTCGAGAACATCATCGACCGGGTCCTGGTCAGTCGCGGCCTGTCCAGCCTGCAAGTGCTGGGCATCGCCATGCTGGCCTTGGCGCTGTTCGAGCCCCTGTTCGGCCTGCTGCGGTCCTGGCTGTTCAGCAACGTGGCGAGCAGGATCAACGCCGAGTTGTCCGCGCGCCTGTACCAGCATCTGATCCAGCTGCCGCTGGGCTATTTCCAGGGGCGGCAGACCGGCGAGATCATCGCCCGGGTCGGCGAGATGCAGCAGATCCGCCAGTTCCTCACCGGCTCGGCCCTGACCCTGGTGCTGGACTTGGCCTTCTGCGGGCTGTTCATCGCCGTGATGTATGCCTATGCACCGCTGCTGACCTGGGTGGTGGTCGGTTCCCTGGCCTTGTACTTCCTGTTCTGGCTGTGCGTGGGGCCCTTGCTGCGCAGCCGGGCCTTGCGCGAATACGAGTTGAACGCGGCCAACACCGCCTTTCTCACCGAAGCGGTGACCGGCATTGAGACCATCAAGACCGGGGCCATTGAAGGCGGCTTCCAGCAGCAGTGGCAACGGCAGATGGCGGCCTATGTGCGCGCGGCGTTCCACACTCGCATCGTCGGTATCTGGGCCGGGCAGGGCATTGGCGTGATCCAGAAACTCACCGCGGCGCTGTTGCTGTGGTGGGGGGTGATGCTGGTGCTGGACGGCCAGTTGAGCCCCGGCCAACTGGTGGCCTTCAACATGCTGGCCGGCCATGTGGTGGAGCCGATCCTGCGCCTGGCCCAGGTCTGGCAGGACTTCCAGCACACCCTGATTTCCCTGCGGCGCCTGGGCGACATTCTCGACACCGAGTGCGAAAGCGGCAGCGGCGGCCTGGCCTCGGTGCCGGCGTTGCAGGGCGGGGTGAGTTTCCAGGGCGTGCGCTTTCGCTATGAGGAAGACGGCCAGGAGATCCTGCGCAGCCTCGACCTGGAGATCCAGCCGGGGGAATTCGTCGGCATCACCGGGCCATCCGGCTCCGGCAAGTCGACCCTGACGCGCCTGTTGCAGCGCCTCTATGTGCCCCAGCACGGCCGGGTGCTGGTGGACGGCATCGACCTGGCCATCGCCGACCCGGTGGCCCTGCGCCGCAACATGAGCGTGGTGCTGCAGGAAAGCGTGCTGTTCGCCGGCAGCGTGGCCGAGAACATCCGCCTGTGCCGGCCCCAGGCCAGCGATGCCGAGGTGCAGCACGCCGCCAGCCTGGCGGGGGCGGCGACCTTTATCGAGGCCCTGGCCCAGGGCTACGAGACCCAGGTCGGCGAGCGCGGCGGTCAGCTTTCCGGCGGCCCGGGCCAGCGCATCGCCCTGGCCCGGGCCCTGCTGAGCAACCCCGGGATCCTGCTCCTGGACGAAGCCACCAGCGCCCTGGACTACGAGTCGGAAGCGGCGGTGATGGCCAACCTGCAGGGCATCGCCCAGGGCCGCACGGTGATCAGCGTGGCCCATCGCCTCAATACCCTGCGCCACGCCGACCGGATCCTGGTCATCGACCAGGGCCGGGTGCTCGAACAGGGCACCCACGAACAGCTGCTCGCCCTGGACGGGCTGTATGCCCGGCAGTGGGCCTTGCAGATGAAGGATTGAACCGCTGACCCACTGACGGCAGGAGAACGCACGAACCAGGCATCTCTCCCCACCCCGGATACCCATACCGAATAGGCAGCCTTTCGCGGTGCGAAGGGCTTGGCTCAAAACAGACAAAGGATCACTGCAATGGCTTCCATGTCCAAGGACTTCACGCGCCTGCTCAATACCCTGATCGATCAACAGGTCAAGGCGGCAGGCCGGCAAACCGAATGGTTCAACATGAGCGCCGACGAGCGCGCCGCGTACATCGCCCAGGTTGGCGAGCGCCTGCTGGAAATGCAGCAGAGCACCCTGAGCGTGCTGGCCGCCCAGCATTATCAGATGCAAGACAACCCGGTCTCGGTCGGTGACCAGTTGAAGACGCTGCAGCAACGCCGCCAGGAGATGAACGCCATCCCCGACACCCCGGCGACCAGCGCCTACAAGCTGCAACTGGACCGCGACATCCTGTTGTACAGCCGCCAGCAGACGGCGATCACTCACTATGACAGCACCTGGAACACCGCCCTGGGCATGCTCAGCCCCGGTGGTGCCAAGCAGCTGGAAATCAAGGGCCTGAAGGCCGATGCCCTGGCCAAGCAGGGCAAGCTCAAGGGGCGGATCGAGCGCCTGGAGCAGCAGTTGACCATTCAGGTGGCCGACTCCACCTTCAGCCAGAAATACGTGAAGCTGTTCTCCGAGTTGCAGGCCTACAAGGAAGTCAGCGCCCGCTACAACAGCTTGCTCAAGGCCGCGCCCGAGCAGCAAGCGGCGAGCCTCGGCGCGCTGGCCAAGCCGCCCCGGGCCTCCGACGATCTGCCGGTGAACATTTCCCTGCTGATGATGGAAGAGCGCCCCGGCTACGTCCGTATGAACGTGGCGCTGGTCAATGCCAGCACCGATGGGCGCTTCAAGGACTTCTTCCTGGAGAATGGCAGGCTGGTGGTGCCCACCGACGGGGTGCTGAACTTCTCCTTCGGCACCGCGGCCCGCTCCCTGGCCTGGCAGCAACAGTACCGGCTGAAGAACGAGCCGCCGTCCTTCCGCTCGCCGACCTACGCGCCGATCCGCTCGGTGCTGGTCAAGACGTCCTTTGTCGAGCAGTACTTCGCCAACCACCTGGTGTCGGAAAGCTCCTTGCGCGAAGGCTTCAAGGCCCAGGTGCTGGGCAACGGCCACAAACTGCTGTTGACTAGTGTCGATCGCAAGGTGCCGAACCAGGTCGGCATCCAGGTCTCCGGCCAGTCGCCCACCACCACCGTCACCCGCGAAGTGCCCCTGGCCGGCGCCTTGAGCGATCTGATCAACCAGAACGCGGACATCGCCAGCTTCCAGACCATCGGCCTCGAAGGTTTTCGCCAGAACAGCTACCACCCCGACCGTGACGGCGTCTTCGTCAATATCCACGAGCTCGAACGCTCGGTGGGTTTTGCCGAGCGCCAGTACCTGCTGGAAATGCCTCAGGGCGGCGATTACCGCGCTGCGACGCCTTTTGCGCTGATGACTGTCGACGGTGACAAGGTCAGCAGCAGCCACCTGAGCAAGGCGCAGACCGACGCCCTGTATCAATACAACGCGGCGTTTTTCGACAAGCTGGAGCAACTGCGCGACGGCGGCATCAAGGCCAGCCGGCTGTTCGAAGGCAGCCGCGAGCGCACGACCTTCGTGCAGCAGCTAACCCGCTTGCTCGAGCGCAACCACATCACCCCGGCCGGGGTGCTGATGCCGGAACACAGCCGCGCCAGCCTGCGCGATATCAAGGGCAACAACCTGAACAAGGTGCTCTGGGAGCAGGCCTTCGCCGCGTCGGTCTGGCAGAGCCGCGACAACGACGCGCTGCTGTTCGGCCTGGCCGACAAACTAGTGAACAACCAGGCGCTGGCCAAGGTCCTGCAAGGCGGTTATGTGCAGAGCGACATTGCCCAGGCCAAGCTGCTGCTGGCGCCGCTGTACGAGCCATGGCGGGTCCGGGCGATCGACGCGGAAACCCAACGGGTCGCCGCGGCCAACGCGGCGCAGCATCCGGATAATCCGAAAGTGCATGTGTTCGATCAGGTGGCGGTCGAGCGGTCCCTGGACAGCAAGCTGCTGACCCTGTTGTTGCGTGGCCCCGAAGGGCTGGAGCAGGCCGATGGCAAACTGCGCCCGACCGTCGAGGCGCTGCTGTCGAGCGACCAGGGCCGCAGCCTGCGCAAGCAGGCGCTGTTCCATGCCCTGCGCCCGGTGGCCGACAGCTTTTCCAAGGCCGCGGTGCCGGTCAATGGCCATGCCGCGCTGGCGCCGCAGAGTGGCGCCGACAAGGTCATGATCAACAACCGGCTGAATCAGCCCGACCCCTACCTGATCCTCAATACCCACCCGGAGCAGGCCCAGGCCGATGCCACGTTCCTGATCGCGGACGACAAGTACCGCAGCTACAGCCAGTTCCGTCCCGACCCGGGCAATGCCGCCACCCGCTACATGAACGACCTGGACACCCCATTCGTGGGCGGTATTTCCGGGACCACCCAGACCGTCAGCAATGCCTTGCCGGAGTTGTTCGGTGGCGCCCTGAGCGTCAAGCAGTACTGGCAGTTCCAGATGGCCAACGCGGCCTTCATGATCCGCAACGGCTATCACTCGTTCTTCGAGACCCTGTACGTCGCCGCCCGCTATGAACCCCAGGGGCCGGGCAGCATCGGCCAGGACCTGCTGCAGATGTTCGACCGCTACCGCGCCGAAGGCAGCAGGGAGGCGCTGCACGGCGAGCTGTACGACGGGGTGATGGCTCGCGTGCTGCCCATCGTCAACCAGGGCTTGCCGGCGGCCGAGGAGTTCCATCCGCCGCGCTTCACCAGCGTTGGCCCGTTGCCCGCGCTGCTGGGGCAAGCAGCGAAGGACCTGCAGCTCAAGACCGGGCTGGCGTCCCTGGGGGCCGGGTTCGAACCGCGCCAGGGCAGCGCCGACATCCAGCAGTTCGCCGCCGACCCTGTGCAGTTCGCCAAGACCCACACCCTGAGCGCCGAGGCCCTGGTCAAGTCGGGACGCTTGCCGGCCCAGGGCAACGTGCAGTTGGTCAAGGTCGCGCCGAACCTGTACGAGCTCGAATACACCGAGCACAGCGCCAATGACATTGCCGGCAGCGGCGTCGACAGCGTGCCGGCGTATTTCCTCGGCTACAACGGCCCGAACCAGGCCAATGCCGCGCCGGCCTATGTGGATATTCCCAAGCACGCGGCCGCGGGCAGCTTCCTCTTCACCGGGACCTTGTCGGGCTGCTCGCTGGTGGTGACCAGCCTGGACGCCAACACCTTCCGGGTCTACCACGACGGTCGGGTCAACAGCTCGCTGCTGTACGACAACGTGGTGATGGCGGTGGACTACAAGGACTATCAGGTCGCCGGCACCGCCGAGGGCCTGGCCGCGGCCTACATGCAGTACGTCGATGGCCAGTGGCAACTGGTGTTCCAGCGCCAGGAGTACCAGCGCGAAGGGCAGATGGTCTGGCCGAAGCTGCGCGACGGCGCCCAGCCCCTGGCGATCCAGACCGCCGACCCTCAGGTGGTGGAGCGCAACCGGGCCGAGTTCGCCACCTACCGCGAGCAGGTGCACCAGAACCTGAAGAAAGTCGCGACCCAGTTCGGGGTGTCGGTCGAAGGGGTGGCCGACGGCGTCTACACTGAGGGCGCCTTTTCTCCCGAGCATCCGGCGATCGCCAGTTGGAACCAGCTGCGCGAAGCGGTCCAGGCCAAGGTCAACGCCGATATCCAACAGCTGGCCGACAAGCGCTACCAACTCCAGCAAGACCGGCGCGGGGCCAGCGACAAGGGCCTGATCGACCAGCAGATCAAGCAGCTCAACCTCACCCAGGACTACTACCGGGCGCAGTACGACCCGGTGTTGCGTGAAGCCGGCTCGGTGGAAAAGACCTGGCTCTGGCAGCAGATCAAGGCCAAGGAGGGGAGCGCCGCGGTGGTGCGCACCGACGATACGGCGATCCAGGGCGCAGGCGAGGAGCGCGCCAGCAGCGTCGGCGAGCGTTATGCGATTGCCGAGGCCTATCAGCGGGGGGCGCGCGGCACGGCGTTCAGCGACGGCCTGCGGGATTTCCGTGAGATCAAGATCCCCAGGGTGAACGACAAGATGTCGGCCCTGGAGATGAAGCAGCTGTTTCTCGACGGCACCCTCACTCCCCGCGAGCGTGGCGCCCTGAGCGGTCGCATCACGGAAACCGCCCAGGCCGAGTACATCGACAAGGTGCTGCGCCAGACCGCAGTGTTCAGCGAAGACTTCCACAAGGCCGGCAGTGTCTTCGGCCAGCTGGCGCCGCAGGACTTCTACCTGTCGCTGGTGGGCGACCGCTCCGGCGGCCGTTGCTACCCCCTGGTCCGGGCGATGGCCGTGGCCCTGGCCAGTGGCGGCGAGGCGGGCGTCAACAGCCTGGTGCAGAAGCTGTTCCTGGCCTCCGCCGACCCTCAGGCGGGCAGCTCGACGCTGCTCAAGAACAGCCTGATCCGCCTGCATTCCAATGTCGAAGCGGTCCAGGCGTCGAAGGAGCTGGGACAGTTCAAGCTGGCCGAGGTGGTCTCGCGGCTGGCCGCCGGCAGCGGTACCTCGATGTTCGCCCTCAACACCCAGAACCACTCGATGATGGTGGGCAGCACACAGACCGCCGAGGGCCGTCGCTACTACTTCTACGACCCGAACGTGGGGATCTTCGCCTTCGACTCCACCAAGGCTCTGACCAAGGCCATGCAGCAGCACCTGGTGGAGCGCAAGCTGGCCGCGCACTATGGCTCGTTCGGCAGCCAGTCGCAGCCGGCCTTCAACCTGATCGAGATCGACACCGGCAAGATGGCCGAGGTGCCGGTGGGCAACGGGCTGAATGTGGCCGACCTGTCGCGGCCCGAGGAGCTGGCGGGGGTCATCGGCCAGCGCCGCCAGGTGGAGCAGGCGGTGGACGCCCAGCAGCGCGTCAGCGAAGACCTGCGCCTGGGAGCGGCCTTGACCACCTTCGACGCCGAGCAGTGGGGCGCGCGCTTCGAAGTCGCCAGCACCCGGCTGGCCCAGGAACATCAGTTGGGCAGCCAATGGATACCGATCATTGCCAACATCGAGGAGCAGAAGGAGGGCGGCTATCGGGTCCAGTTCATCAACCGTGACCAACCCGAGCAGACCCGCTGGCTGGCCACCGACGATGGCACCTTTGTCGAGTTCCGGCGTTTCGTCGATGAGCACATGCGGGTGTTCAACGAACACTTCACCCTGGAGCATGGCCAGATACGGCCCCGTGCCGGCATTAGCGAAGCATCGCCGGTGGACGGCCTGAACGCCGGCTTCGCGGTACAGACGCTGATCCAGTGGTTTGCCGACAAGAACCGCAAGGACACGGCCCAGGGCACGGTCTCGCCGGACCTGGCCACCGCGCTGAAGATCCACAGCTACCTGGGCCTGGCGCAGATCGGCCATGGCACCTTGCAGGACGTGGTCAAGGTCACCGAACTGGTACAGACCGCGTTGCGCGGCGAAGCCATGGCTGCGGAAACCTCGCTCAAGGACTTTGCCTCGACCCTGGGCCACACCGTCAACGAAGGCGCGGGCGTGCTGTTTGGCGGGGCCATGGTCGGCCTGGATGCCTATGAACTGGCCCATGCCGAGAACGATGTGCAGAAGGCGGTGTTCGGCACCCAGCTGGCGTTCGACTCGGCCAGCTTCGTCACCGGCGCGGCCGGAGTCGGCGCCGGGCTGCTCGGCGCCTCGACGGCGGCCGCGGTGCTCGGTGGCGCGGGGGTAATCCTCGGCGGCCTGGCGGTGGGCTTCACCGCGCTGGCCCAGGCCTTCGGCGCGGTGGCCGAGGACGCCAAGGCGGTCGGGCGCTATTTCGATACGGTCGACAAGGCCTATAAAGGCAACGGCTACCGTTACGACGCGGAGAAGAAGGTGCTGGTGCCGCTGGCCGGCGCGGTGGTCAAGCGCCTGGACCTGCGCAACAACCAGATAGGTTTCGACAGCCAGTACATTTATCGCACCCACCACGGCTCCACCGGTTCCGGGGCGATCAACTACTTCTTCTGGGCCGGGGATTTCCCACAGATGATCCACGACCGTGGCCAGGCGATCGAGGTGCGCAGCGGCATCGGCTACAAGGACGCCACGCGCACGCTGGAGCATGGCGACAGCACGGCGGTGATCCTGCCGGGCACGCCCAAGTCCTACATCAGCTACGAGTACATGATCCTGCCTGGGTCCACCACCCGGCATGACACCGGTTTCGACGTGATCCGCAGGCTCGAGGAAGACCGGCGCTTCGACTACGACTTCTACATCTTCCCGAGCGAGGAGACGATCCGGCGGATTCGCCAGGAGTACGTCGACACCCCGATCGAGGTGCTGCTCGATTCGCGCGACCGGCAACTGGTGATACCCGAGCTGCCCAAGGAGCTGTACGGCTATCTGAACTACCAGATCAAGGGCGCGGGCGGGCGCTATCTGGTCGGCCTCAATGAAGGCACCCGGGTCGATCTGTCCAGCGAGTCCGGCACGCCGTCGCGCTGGATCATCGACAGCAGCCAGCTGGCGAGCGAGAGCATCAGCGTGTCGAAGGACCAGCTGGTGGTGGGCGGCGTGGTGGTCAAGCTCGACCCGGCGCACAACGGCCAGGTGCTGGTGGTCAACGCCAAGGGCGAGGTGCGCGAAGTCGATTTCGCCGGCATGAGCGCTCGGGTGGTGGAGGAAGACGCGAGCAAATGGCAGCTGCCTGGCCAGCGTATCGAACAGCACCTGAGCGAACTGGCCAAGGCCCATCAACTGCACGGTCAGTACGTGGTCGTCGATAACTACAGCCACGAAGGACGCAATGTCGGCCGGGCGTTCTACGACGTCGCCAAGGACCGCATGCTGTTCACCGACACCCAGGTGGAACAGGCCAGGAATGCCCAGTTGGGGGCGGTCATCGGCGAGCATGCCTACTTCGTCGACGCCGAGAACGCCGCGGCGTGGCGGGTCGAGATCGCCACCGGCAAGGTCGACGCGCAGTTCGCCCCGTCGTTCAACCAGAGCGCGGGCCGGATCAGCCGGTTCTGGCAAGAGGGCGACGCGGTCTACCTGGCCCGTCGTTATCAGTTCAAGGAGCGGGAAGCCGAGCTGAACTTCCGCATCATCGGTGACCGGATGGAGCTGGTCGGGGTGGTCGGCGATGACGCATTGCTGCAACTGTCGGCCCGCACCGGCCAGCATGGCGATGCGCTCAAGGCCATGCTCCAGGGCTACCAGAACCAAACCACGCAGCGCGCCACCCCGGTGTACAACCTGGGCGCGCCGATGATGGAGCCGAGCGCCGCGGCGCTGGTGACGGTGTTTGGTCTGGATAACGCCAAAGTCGCGCACCGCTACTGGGTGCGCACCAGCGACGGCACGGTGATCAAGCCGAACCTGGCGCCCCCGGCGGGTCAGCTGCCGCCGGTGGATGCCCAGGGCAAACCCCAGAGCGCCTGGCCGATTCCGGCGGATCTGGTGTTCGCCGGCAGCATGCCGCAGCCCGCTGGCCAGGAAGTGTTTTTCTTCTACAGCCAGAAGGAGAAGGTGCTGTTCCGCCAGGAAGGGCCGGGGCAGCAGGTCCTCGACGGTAGCCAGCCGAGTGCCTTGCGCCTGGCCACGCCGACCCTGGCCAATGTGCTCGAACTCAACGGCCATCTGGTGGCCGTGACCGAGGACGGGCGTGTCGCGCGGATCGAGGCGACAGGGCGCCTGAGCTATGAAGCGGTCAACGAGCATTGGCTCAAGGGTCGCAGCACCTGGTGGAAGGACCTGGCCAGTGTCAGCGGCAGCAATGCCACCCTGGCGGTATTCGGAGCCAAGGCCGCCGATGGTAAGAGCGCGCTGCCGGTGTGGTACCACAACGGCCAGGTGATCGTGGCGGCGTCCTCGCTGCAAGGCAAGCCGCTGCAGTTTCTCGGCTTCGACAGCGCCAGCTCCAGCGCGCGGCTGTTCGAGCCCGAGAGCGGCAAGCTCTACCTCCAGGCACCGATGACGCCCGAGGCGCTGGCGACCGCGTTCGGTGGCGACGAGGTGCTTGAGGCCTCGGCGCGGTTGCCCGCCGCCACGCTGCCGATGCCCGAGGCGCAACTGCGCTCGGCGGTCCAGGTGGATGCCGGGTTGCGGCTGACGACGGTGCAGGGCGAAGTCCTGCTGCGCACCAACAGCGGCGATGTGCAGCTGGTGGCGGTCGACAAGGGCTGGCAGCAGCAACACCTGGGTAATCTGCCCCAGGCGCTGGCCCAAGTGGCCGGGCAGTGGCGAGCCAAAGGCGTGTTGACCTTGCAAGGCGCCGACAGCCAGGGCTGGTTCGATGTCGCCAGCGGGCAGATGTTCGCCAGCACCGGCATTCCCGCCGCGAGCGACCTGCGTTTTATCGGCGTGGCCGCCGAATCGCAGCGCTCGGCCTATGTCTACAGCCCGACGGAGCAGGCGCTGTACAAGGTCAAGCAGGGGGCTGCGCAGAAGCTCGGGCACTACGGCAATGTCGAGCGTATCGGCTCCTCGCTGCTGCTGCAGGGCGGGGGCGTCGGCGGTCGTCAGGACGAACTGGCGCCGCCGTTGATCGCCGGGGTCGACAGCGTGGTGCTGCATGGCGGCGGTGCCAGCGACACCTACCGCTTCAGCCCGGCGATGTGGGCGCACTACCGCACGGTGGTGATCGACAACGATGACCCGGGCCAGGCCCTGGATCGCCTGATCCTGCCGGTGGCCGATGGCAAGAACATCCTCGTCAGCCGTCAGGGCGAGAACGTGCTGCTGACCGACGCCGGCACCGGCACGGCCCTGGTGCTGCGCCAGGTGTTGGGCAACCAGGCCGCGGCGCATCGGCATCTGCAGATCGAGCTGCAAGGCGACTCATCGGTGATCAGTGTCGATCATCTGGTGAAGGGCTTTGCCCAGGCGGGATCGGCCAGGGACGCTTTGTTCGAGCTGTCCTCGCGCGAGCGCCAGACCCTGCCGACGGCGAATGACATCGCCTCGGTGACGGAGGTTGAGGGCCCCAGCCTGGCCAAACTGAGCGGGGCCATGGCGGCCTTCGCCGACACCGGCGGCGCTCGTGAACAGGTGCCGCAAAACCGTCAGGCCGCCCAGGCGGTGCTGGTGCCTTCACTGACCTGACCACGCAGGAGCAACCACGGGAGGGGCGCAAAGCCTCTCCTGTCTCCGGCCGAATCACTTCTTTATGTAGAACAGCAAACCATGATCAAACCCATGATTTCGCGGCAGCGAGCCCTTGCCGGCTGGTTGCTTGTCCCTCTGTTGCTTGCCGCATTGCCGGCCGCCTCCCTGGCGCAGGCGGCCGAATACCCGCGCCAGGCCATGCCCAGCGACCTCTGGCGGGTGTACCTGGATGCCCAGCAGAACAACAGCGAACTGGCGGCGGCCCGTGCCGACCAGGCCGCTCGCGCCGAGGCGGTGCCCCAGGCCCGCGCCGGGCTGCTGCCCACGCTGTCGGCCAGCGCCGAGCTCAATGGCACCAGCACCTCCCTGCAACAGCCAAAGCAGGACACCCGGCGCAGTGGCACCAGCTACCAGGCGGTGTTGAACCAGCCGATCTTCCGCGCCGATCGCTGGTTCAGCCTCAAGGCCGCCGAAGCCGAGGACCAGCAGGCCCAGCTGGAACTGGCGGCGGCTGAGCAGAAGCTGATGCTCGACAGCGCCCAGGCCTATTTCGGCCTGCTCAAGGCCCAGGACGCCCTGGCGGCGGCCAAGGCTGAAGAAGCAGCGCTCAAGCGCCAGCTGGAACTGGCCGAGAAGGGCTTGCAGCTGGGCCTGTCGGACCGTACCGATGTGCTCCAGGCCGAGGCCGGGCATGACACCGCGCGGGCCAACCGGATCGTCGCGCAAAAACGCACCGACGATGCCTTCGAGGCCCTGGACACCCTGACGCACCAGCAATATGCAGCGATCCAGGGGGTGCGGCATGACATGCCGGTATTGTTGCCGGAGCCCAACGATGCCCGGCGCTGGGTCGACACCGCGGTACGGCAGAACCTGACCCTGCTGGCCAGCCAGCACGCCCTGGACGCGACGCAACAGACCCTGAACGCGCGCAAGGCCGGGCACGCGCCGACCCTGGACGCGGTGCTGCGTTACCAGACCGGCGACAACGACAACCTGGGGTACGGCAACAGCGATATCCGTGGCAGCGGCTATGGCGGCAATGTCGAGCAGCGCTCCGTCGGCCTGCAGTTGAACATTCCACTGTTCAGCGGCGGCCAGACCTCTTCCCAGGTGCGCGAGGCCCACCAGCGGATGAATCAGCGCGAGTACCTCAACGACAACCTGCGGCGCCAGGTGGTGGAGCAGACCCGCAACCTGCATCGCGGCCTCAACAGCGGGGTCGATCAGGTCAAGGCGCGGCGCCAGTCGATCATTTCCAACCAGGGCGCGGTGCTGGCTTCGCAGCTGGGCTTCCAGGTCGGCACCCGCAATATCGTCGATGTGCTGGAAGCCCAGCGCCAGCTCTACAACGCGGTGCGCCAGTACAACGACAGCCGTTATGACTACATTCTCGACACCCTGCGGCTCAAACAGTCGGTGGGAACCTTGTCGCCCCAGGACCTCAAGGCGCTTGGTGATTACCTCAAGGCCGACTACGATCCCGATCGCGATTTCCTGCCGCCGGAGTTTCCACGCCGGCTGGCGGCGCGTTGAGGCTGTTTGTCAGGGCGACGGGTACGGATTCATCAGGTAAAGGGGCGAGGTGTTGCACAGGTTAACCCACTTCTTCGACAGCCACAGAGGGTGTTGCTACGCCCTGGGCGTGGTGATCGCGGTCGGTGCCGCGGTGGCGCTGGGCAACTACTACCGCCTGCAGGTCGAGGACGTCTACCAGGCCAGTATCGAGATGCAGACCCAGGACTACGCGGCGGATCTGCAGCAGTGGAAGTCCGACGGTTTTGCCATTGGCGCGCTGTCGATCCTGGGGCGCCACAACCCCTCGCTGAAACGGGTGATCCTGGAGCGCGAGCCCTCCGCGGAATTGATGGAGCAGGCGGCGATCCCGTTGAAGACGCTGTCCATGGTGGTGGGCGCCAACCATGCCTTTGTCCTCAACCGCGACGGGGTGGTGGTGGCGGCCTATGATCACCAGGGCCAGGCACCGCTGGGGCTGAACGTGGCCTTCCGGCCTTACTTCAAGGTGGCGCTCAACGGCGGCAGCAGCGTCTATGGCGCGATCAGCGCCACCACCGGGACCCGCATGTTCTACATGGCGGTCCCGGTCTACGAATCGCGCACGCGTCAGGACAAGGTGATCGGGGTGCTGGTGGCGCGTTTCGACGGCAAGATGCTCGACACCAGCCTGAGCAAGCAGTATGGCGACGACCTGAAAATGATCCTGTCGCCCAGCGGCGTGGTGCTGGCCGCCAGCACCCCGGATTTTCTGCTCAAGGCCGACCGCGCCTGGTCGCTGCGCGAGTTCAGCGGCGAGATCCGCCGCCAGTTCGGCGACCACCCGTTCGCCCATGGGGTGCCCGAACGCTTGCCATTCGATGCCCATCAGCCGCAGGTCAAGCTGGATGGCCGGCGCTACAGCCTGTCCCGGGCCGACTTCGACTGGAACGACCCCAGCGGTCCCTGGACCCTGATCACCCTGGGCGACCTGGATGCGGTGCTGCCGGCCGAGCAGGTGCTGCTGATCAAGGGCTTGAGCGCCGTGCTGTTCCTGCTGTTGCTGTGGGGCGGCCTGCGGCGCCTGGCCGATGCCCGGCGGCACAAGGCCGACGTGGCGCGGATCGAGCAAAGCGAGCGGCGCCTGGACATGGCCCTGCAAAGCGGGGCGCTGGGGCTGTGGGATTGGAACGTCAGCCTGGGGATCGTCATCAACAACGATGTCTGGCTGCGGATCCTCGGCTACAGCAAGGAGGAGCTGGACCAGACCTTTGGCAATGGCCTGGATCGCTGGGCCTGCCTGGTCCATCCGCAGGACCATGAGCCGGTCATGGCCAGGCTCAGGGCGCACCTGGACAACGAAGTCGAGGAGTACCGCGCCGAGTACCGCATGCGCAGCAAAAGCGGGCGCTGGTTGTGGGTGCTGGACATCGGCCGGGTCATGCAGCGCGATGCCGATGGCGCGCCGACGCGGGTCACCGGCGTGCTGCAGGACATCACGCAAGCGGTCGAGGTGCAGCAGTCGATCGTCGACAGCCAGACCAAGCTGCAGTCGATGATCGCCAACATTCCCGGGGTGGTGTTTCGCAGCCTGCCGGACGGCGCGCGGACCATGGTGTTCGTCAGCGATGCCATCGAGGGCCTGAGCGGTTTTCCGGCGGCGCATTTCCTCGCCGGGCACAGCTATCGCGACCGGGTCCACCCCGACGACCTGGAGATTTTCCAAGGCGGCCTGAACAGCGCCAGCTACATGCTCGAATACCGCATCATCACCGCCAGCGAGGAGGTGCGCTGGGTCTACGACAAGGGCCAGACCATTGTCGTCGACGGGGTGCCGCAGTACCTGGACGGGGTGATTTTCGACATCAGCGAGCGCAAGGCGGTGGAAGCGCAGATCCAGCAATCGCGGCGTGACGCCGAGCTGGCGACCCAGGCCAAGTCGGAGTTTCTCGACAGCATGTCCCATGAGATCCGCACGCCGTTGAACGCGATCATCGGCATGGCCCACCTGGTGCAGGACATGCCCCTGGAACGGGTGCAGCGCGACTACATCGAGAAGATCGACCGCGCGGCGAGGAACCTGGTGGGCACCATCAATGGCGTGCTCGATCTGTCGAAGATCGAAGCCGGCAAGCTGAGCATGGAGCAGGTCTGCTTCGACCTGCGGGAACTGGTGGACGATGTGTTGCTGCTGGTGCGCCAGCGCGCGGAAGAACAGGCGCTGCAGCTGCGCCTGGACATTCCCGCCATGCTGCCGCGCAGCTATGTCGGCGATCCGCTGCGCCTGGCCCAGGTGCTGACCAACCTGGTGGACAACTCGATCAAGTTCACCGAGGCCGGCCATGTGTGCATCGGCGTGTGCCTGGTGCGCCAGTGGAACGACAAGGCGCTGCTGTGCTTCAGCGTCACCGACACCGGGGTGGGCATCAGCGAGGAACAGCAGGCACGGCTGTTCAATGCCTTTGTCCAGGCCGACCTGTCCATCAGCCGGCGTTACGGCGGCAGCGGCCTGGGGCTGACCATCTCGAAGAAAATCGTGCAGATGATGCAGGGCGACATCTGGGTGCACAGCAAGCCGGGGCAGGGCGCGGTGTTCAAGTTCACCGTGCAGTTGAGCCTGCCGCGACAGCGGCCGCAGGCGTCGCCCGCGCCGAGTTGCAGCACGCCGGCAACCCCATCGGTGGCCGGTGCGGCGGGGCTGTGCACGGTCAACGACTATGCGCGGTTGCTGGCGGGGACGCGGGTGCTGGTGGTCGAGGACAACCGGCTGAACCAGGATGTGTTGCAGGGCCTGTTGCAGCGCGCCGGGGTCCAGGTGGTGCTGGCCGACAATGGTGCCGAGGCCTTGCAGCGGTTGCTCGGGGATGGTCGCTTCGACGGGGTGCTGATGGATTGCCAGATGCCGGTCATGGACGGCTACGGCACCACGCGCAAGATCCGCGGTTACCCGCACCTGCAGTCGCTGCCGATCATCGCGGTGACCGCCAGCAGCCAGGCCGATGTCCAGGGCCGGGTGCTGGCCGCCGGCATGAGCGACCTGGTGAGCAAGCCCCTGGAGGTCACGGCCTTCTATCGGACCCTGGTGCGCTGGATCAAGCACCTGGAATTGCCCGCGGGGGCGATTGCGGCAAGCCCGCCCAGCGGCGTCTCGACCCCGGGCTACGCGGGCATCGACTCGGCGCTCGGGCTGGCGGTGGTGAACCAGGACCTGGCGCTGCACCAGAAACTGCTGGCGGATTTTCGCGATGACCAGCAAGGGATCATCGAGCGCCTGTGGCGGGCCCATGCCGCCGAGGACTTGCAGGTCATCGGCTTTCTGGCCCACAGCCTGCAGGGCGCGGCCGGCAACATCGGCGCCACGGCGGTCCGGCAGGCGGCCAGGCAACTGGAGGAACAGTGTGCCGGGCAGGCTGAGCTGGTGCCCTTGATCCGCCAGCTGGCGCAGTGCCTGGAGCCGCTGCTGGCCGGCCTGGTGTGCTTGCCAGCGGCGGGTGTCGGGCCCCAGGCCCGGGAGCGCGAGGCGCTGGACAGTGAGCAGGTGCTAAAACTGGAGCGACTGGCCAAGCTGCTGCGCAATCACAATGCGCAGGCCCTGGCGCTGATCGATGAGCTGTGCGAGCAGAACCCTTGCAGCGCCTTGCGGGCCATTCAGGAGCGGATCTACCGGTTGGAGTTCCAGCAGGCCGATGAGCTGCTGGTCGATTTGCGCGCGGCCCAGGGTTAGCGCGTGGCCTGGGTCAGGGCGAGGTAGCGCGCCATCCGGTCCGTGCAGTGCTCCACCAGGCATTGATGCAGGGCCCGCAGCGACTCGGTGATTTGCGAGCGGTGCGACACCACCAGGCTCAGCGGCGCGGCGTCGGCCTGCCAGCCGGGGAGCAGGGGCAGCAGGCGCCCGGCGAGCAGGTCCTCGACCACGTTCAACAGCGGCAGATAGACCACGCCGTGGCCGGCCACCGCCCAGCGCCGCGCGGCATCGCCATCGTCGCAGCAGAAGTGCCCCTGCACCCGCACGTCCTCGATCTGGCCCGGCGCGTGGAAACGCCAGCGGCTCTCTGGCCGGCCAATGCTGTGGCAGATGATGCACTCGTGCTCGCTCAGCTGTTCCGGCGATTCGGGCTCGCCGTGTTCGGCCAGGTAGCCGGGCGCGGCGCAGGCGATGAAGTGGTGCTGCTTGAGCACCGGCAGTTCCACCAGGTCCAGCGCCAGGCTTTTGCCATAACGCAGCGCCGCGTCGAAGCGGCCCTTGAGCAGGTCCTCTTCCTTGTCGCTCAGGGCCAGCTTGATGTACAGGCGCGGCCGTTGCTGCTTGAGCCGGGCGAGCAGGTCCAGCAGCAGGTTGCGGCCCAGGTCGGAAGACACCGTGAGCTCCAGCATGCCGTCGTCGTGGGTCAATGAGCGCTTGCCGTTGGCCAGGATCTTCAGGGCGTGCTGCGCGCTTTCCAGGTAACGCACGCCCTCGGGGGTGAGTTTCATGGTGCGGGTGGAGCGGGTGAACAGGCGCACGCCGAGACGGTTCTCCAGGCGCTTGAGTGCGAGGCTGGCGGCGGCCGGGGTGATCGACATGATCCGCGCGGCGGGCGACAGGCCCTGCAACTCGGCAATCAGCACGAACAGTTCCAGGTCGGCGAGGTTAGGCATGGGCAAGGCTCATTGTCCGTTCACAGGCCGAAAAAGCTCTGTGACGAACTCAGCAAGGCCGCCGAAAGCGACTCCGGGCCGCAGGCGATGCATTGCTCGAACCCCGGCTGTTGATACATCCGCGCCATGGCCTGGGCATGCCGGCCAGGCAGGTCGCCGCCGGGTTGCAGCAGGCTCAGGTGGTAGTTCAGCGCCAGGGCGAACAGGCGGGCCGAGAGCGGGAGATCGAGGCTTGCCGGGCTGCGGTCGCCCTGGAGCAGCGCCTCGGCATGGGTGATTTTCCAGGCGAGGTTGAGGATGCGGTCTTCCGGGTCGGCGTGGGCGAGAATTTCCTCGATCAGCACCCGGCTCTGGGCCAGGGCCTGGCCGATGCTGCTGCCGGGCTGGTTGAGGCCCATCAGGGCCAGGCAGGCGGCGCCGCGAAACGCCGCGGGGTCGCTCTGGGTCAAGCCGCTGTCGAGCAGGATCGACAAGGTATCGAGCAGCGCCTCGAGGCGGATCTGCGGGTTGCCGGCCAGCTGCAAGGCCAGGGCGTCGATAAAGCCGTCGCGCATGTCGCTGCCGGCCGAGGGTTCGGCCGCCGGTTGCGGGCTGTGCAGGGGCTTGTCGCGGTACCCCAGTTGTGTCGCGACCCGGGCCAGCACCACCGGTGGCGAAATCGGCTTGGCGATGTAGTCGGCGGCGCCGAGCAGCAGGCCCAGGCGCTCGTCTTCGACGCTGCTGCGCGAGGTCAGGAAAATCACCGGGATGGCGGCGGTCGCCGGGTGGCTCTTGAGTTCGCTGAGCACCTGGAAGCCGTCCATCTCGGGCATCAGGATGTCGAGGATGATCAGGTCCGGGCTGGCGCTGCGGGCCAGGGCCAGGCCGCGCTCGCCGTTCTTCGCCAGCAGCACTTCATATTCGGTCGTCAGGGTTTTCGAGAGCACGATCAACGACTGCGGGTCGTCGTCGATCGCCAGGAGGGTATAGGGCTTGGGGGCGTGCTCTGCGGGCATGACGGGGGCGCCTGAACAAGATAGGGCGGCAGTTTATCTTATTTGACCGGCGGGTCGCGCTGGTGCGTTGCCGCAGCCGTCACGGGTAAAAGGTGTAACGATCCTTGCCTGTGTGCTTGGACTGGTACAGCGCCTTGTCGGCCTTGACCAGCGCCTGGTTCAGGCTGTCGCTGTCCTCGACCCGGGCCAGGCCGATGCTGATGGTCACCGGGTGGCGGGCTGGTGCCTGGCGCACCACCTGGCACAGGCGTTCGGCCAGTTGCTCCACGTCGCCGCGCCGCACACCGCACAGGTAGATGGCGAACTCCTCGCCGCCCAGGCGCGCGTAGTCGAAACCGGCCATGACCGTGCTGATGTCCGCGGCCACCCGTTTGAGCACCTCGTCGCCGATGTCGTGGCCGTACAGGTCGTTGACTGTCTTGAAGTTGTCGACGTCGATCATCGCCAGGTAGTGGTCATGCTCCCGGGGCTGCATCGCCAGCTGTTCGCCGGCGCGGGCCATGAACGAGCGGCGGTTGGGGATGCCGGTCAGGGTGTCGTTGTAGGCCTGCTCCAACAGCAGCTTGGACATGATGTAGGTGTGCAGCTTGGCCTGGCGCAGCTTGATGAAGCTGTAGAGGGTCAGGGCGGTGAGGAACAGCGCGTAGATCAGCAGCATGGCGCCCTTGAGTTCCAGCACCGAGGTCTGGGTCATGATGAACGGGTCGAGCACCACCCAGGTCAGCACGACGGTGGCGAAGAACGACCAGCGGCGCAGGGGCAGCACCGAGGCGCTGTAGAGCATGCTCGAGGCGCCGATGATCAGCCAGTCGGGGCGCAACGCCAGCGGCAGGCCTTCGATCACCAGGCGGATGCCCGCGCCGATGATCAGCACGAAGACCAGGTTGAGCCACTGGAAGTGCCGGACCTTTTTGGTGAAGGCCAGCATGATCGCGTTGATCGCCAGGGCGGCCAGGAACGCCATCGAGTACAGGGTGAAGCCCTGCTTGCCGGGAAAGCTGACGATCAGGTTGAACAGCAGCCAGATGCTGATGCTGGCGACGTAGATCAGCAGGCAGAAACCGTGCAGCCGTTCGAAGTCGTACTGGGCGAACTCGGCCTTTAGGGCTGGCGGCGTGGCCTGTTTCAGCACTTGCGCTTCAATGGTCTTGAGCATTGCGGGCCTTGGGCGTGAGCGGGTGGGCGGGGGCGACAAGCCTCCTGGCGAGAGCGCGGACTGCGCAGGGCCCCGGGGCTGAATGAAAGCAGTGGGCGTGGGACTTGTCCAACTGCGGCGGGCGCCGTTGTGGGCGTCCTTCAAGGTCCTGGTGCGGTTTGTTTCAAGGTGACGCGGCTTTGGCGATCGGGTTGCGAGCTTGAGGGTAGCGCCGATACGTAATGGCCAGGGTCGGAGTGCGCAGCGTGGGGAGAATACCGGTCGGCATGCGCAGCGGCAGAGGCCTCGACGAGGCCTCCGCGCCTGGGCTTCAGCCTGGCTGACGCTGTTTCAGCGCCGCATCCTGGGCATTGAAGGTGCGCGCCGCGGCGGCCACTTCCTTGCGCACGATGGTCTTGCCGATCGGCGCCAGGGCGATGCCCGCCAGCTTCAGGTGCTGGATGCCGAAGGGAATGCCGATGATGGTGATAAAGCACAGCAGCGCCGACATCACATGCCCCAGCGCCAGCCAGATACCACCGAACACGAACCAGAGCACGTTACCGATCACCCCCAGGCCGCTGGTGCCGATATCGTCCTTGTTGTTCAGCTCGCGACGGCTGATCGCCTCCTTGCCGAACGGAAAGAACGAGAAGGCGCCGATCACGAAACAGGCCCGGCCCCAGGGGATGCCGACGATGCTGATAAAGGCCAGGATGCCCCACAGCCACCAGCACAGGCCCATGAAAATGCCGCCGAGGATAAACCAGAGAAAATTGCCGATGGCGCTCATGTGAAGCTTCCTTGTTTGAACCGTGAAGGGTGTCGTACAGGCCCCGATTCGAGACCCGTGCAGGTATAGACGCTTATTCCTTGCGCCGAGTCAGACCGGAGACGATCGCTACCAGCAACAGGCTGATGCCCCAGCCGATGAGGGTTTCGAGCCAGATCAGCAGACGGATGCCGTGGCCCCATTCCAGGTTCTTGAGTTCATCCCAATAGCCGGGGAAGGGCGTCGGGGTGATCGGACCCCAGTCCTTTTCCTGCTGCAGATCAACCAGCGACAGCAGGATGTCCAGCGAATAGGCGCCGGGGCTGAAACCGGTGTATTCACCGCGCAGGGCCTTGCAGGTGTACCAGTTGCCGATCTCGGCCGGGCGCTCGGCAGCGGGGTGCTGTCGTTGCCAGGCTTCGCCATATTCAGGGGGGCAGCTGGCGTAGGCCTCGTTCTGGAATACCAATGGGTTGCTGGGGGCGAAGACCTTGTGTTCGACGGCGGCGTACCAGTAGACGGTGGTGAAGAACAACCAGATGCCCAGTATCCAGGCCAGCAGTCGCATAGGGCGATAGCCGTAGCCGGTGAGGGCGCCATAGAGAACGTGGGGGACCTTGCCGAGCCAGCGGGTTCCCCATATCCAGTTGGCCGTGCGGTGGCCCACCATGCCGACCTTGCGTAGACGCTGTTCGAAAGCAATACCGACCTCTCGTGCCTCTTCGAAGTGGCCCATCTTTTCGAAGACGTGTTTCAGTTGCAGCCAGGGCTGTGGCAGGAATCCACTCTCGGAGCCTTTGAGGCCGTCGTCGCCTGTGCTGGATGGCAGCTGTGAGTCGAGCCAGGCGATACGATCCTTGGCCCTCAAGGGGGAATCGGTGGTCAGGAAGTCGTAGGTAAAACCGTTAAGGCCTAGCTCCTTGCCCCAGGTCTTTGAGTCGTCGCTCAAGGTCCTGACGTGAGAGCCGCTGAAAGCCGCGTTTTGTAAAGGATGTTCCAGATAGGTGAGCATCAGTGTTTTACCGACGATCATGTTTTGCGCGATCAAGGAAAAACCGCCGTTGCCATCCAGATGATGTGAACCTTTCAGACTCAACTGTCCGTCGATTCGCGCGGCTGTGAAGCGAACCGTGCCAATGGAGTGGAAGCCAGTAGAAAGAAATACGCTACCGCTCACATGAGCCTTGTCCGCGTTCAAGGCAATGCCGGTAGTGGCGGTAAAAGTGCAATCCGAGCACTTCAATCCTTTCATCGTCGCGCTGTTCAATCGTACTTCGCCTGAAGACTTGAACCCGTCTTCGAATACGATGTTTGCGTCAATGACACAACGATCAGCATCCAGGGCGTTTTTCCCCAGGCCATCGAGTTGAGCGCCGCTGAATATCAGTGATCCTGCGACCTTTGCGCCTATCAGGCATAGGGTTCCCTGGCAGTGGAACCCTCGCAGGCTGAACGATGAGCACACGCGAAGATACTGGGCCTCAACGCCGGAAAACTGGCTGCCGCTCAAATCAAGCCAGCCGTCGATCACCGTATTTTCAAGCCGCAGGTCCTTGTCGCACAGGCAATGGGTCAAACTGACGTTAGTGGCGATGGTGGCGGAGCTGAGGTGCAGGGAACCCTGGATGAAGGCGCCTTCGAGGTGAACCCCATTCAGGTCTATCGGGTTCTTGTCATCGCCGCCCAGTATCAGGAACCTCAGGAAACTGGCGCGAATGGTGTTTTCCGCCGTGCCGGCTACAGGTCTTTGCTTGGCGATACTGAACCGTGCTCCTGTGGTGCTGTAAGCCAGCAGTTTTTTTTCCACCGGGTTCAAGGGCTTGTAATGCTGGAGTATCCGATCGGCGGTAAGCGTCATGCTTTTCACTCCTGGATAGCGCCGAGTTCGGCGAGAGTGGGCGCTTGTCTGAGGCGGCAACCAGGGAGGAGGGGCAAAGCGCGAGGCACGAGCGGGGGATGCATAAAAACTTCCATGTAGGGTCGTCGGGCGGCAAAAGGCTGGCAGTATGCCATCGGCTTGCCGTCCCGACAAAAGCACAAGCCCCTGCTCCTGCAAGGGCTGTTGCTGGGCTTCAGGGATCGACCTGCACCATCAGTACCGGGATCGATTCCGGGCGCTTGGCGTAACGCTGGGCCAGCACCGCGCAGACCATCAGCTGGATTTGGTGGAACAGCATCAGCGGCAGGATCAGCACACCCATGGTGCTGCCGGCGAACAGCACCTGGGCCATGGGCACGCCGGTGGCCAGGCTTTTCTTCGAACCGCAGAACAGGATGGTGATGCGGTCTTCCTGGTTGAAGCCGAAGAGCTTGCTCAGCAGGCTGGAGGCCAGCAGCGCCAACGCCAGCAGCACGCCGCAGGCCAGCACCAGCCCGGCCAGGTTCCACAACGGGATCTGGTGCCAGATGCCTTCGTTCACCGCCTCGCTGAAAGCGCCGTAGACCACCAGCAGGATCGAACCCTGATCGACGAATTTCAGCCAGTTCTTGTTGCGACCCACCCAGGCGCCGATCCAGCGGCGGGCGATTTGCCCGGCGATGAAGGGCAGCAGCAATTGCACGCTGATCTTCACAATGGCATCCAGGGTCGAGCCGGCATCGCCGTGCACATTCAGCAGCAGGGTCACCAGCAACGGCGTGAGGAAAATCCCGAACAGGCTGGACGCCGCGGCGCTGCAGATCGCCGCCGGCACATTGCCCCGCGCCAGGGAGGTGAAGGCAATCGCCGATTGCACGGTGGCGGGCAGGGCGCAGAGGTAGAGCATGCCCAGGTACAGCTCGTTGCCGATCAGCGGCGACAGCAGCGGCTTGAGCGCCAGCCCGAGGATCGGGAACAGCACGAAGGTCAGGCTGAAGATCAGCAGGTGCAGGCGCCAGTGGCCGGCCCCGGCGATGATCGCCTCGCGCGACAGCTTGGCGCCGTGGAGGAAAAACAGCAGGGCGATGGCAGCATTGGTCAGCCAGCCGAAGCCTAGCGCCACCTGGCCGCTGGCCGGCAGGAAGCTGGCCAGCAGCACCACGCCGATCAGGGTCAGGGTGAAATTGTCGGGCAAAAGACGTGAGCGACTCATAACGGGATCATCCAGGGGTTGCCAGGGCGGTGGAGCGACTCTAACGTGATGACGGACAGCCGACTAACGCCAATGAGCCAGTAAATGCCGCCTAAAGGACATGAAAAGATCGTCCGCCGCAGTATTCCCGGTCTGCCGAGCCTGCCGCGACCGGTGTACGGGCGCACCGAATCCCTGCCCAATCGGGCGCTGACCCGGCGCCACAGCCACCCCTGGGTGCAATTGTCCTACGCCATCCAGGGCGTGCTGGAAGTGCAGACCAGCGCCGGGCGTTTCATCGCCCCGCCGCAGCGGGCGGTGTGGATCCCGGCCGGCATGCCGCACAAGGTGTTCAGCTCGCCGCGCACCGAAATGCGCAGCCTCTACCTGGATTGCCGTGTCACCGCCTGGGCCGGCGCGACCTGCCAGGTGCTGGCGGTGAGCAGCCTGCTGCGCGAGTTGATCCGCGCCTTCAGCGAGCTGCCGGTGGAATACGCCGAAGACGGCGCCGACGGCCGCCTGGCCCAGGTCCTGCTGGACCAACTGGCCGCCGCGCCGCAACTGGACCTGATGCTGCCGCTGCCCCAGGACCCGCGCCTGCGGCAGATCTACCGCAGCCTGCAAGCGCACCCGGACCAGCCGACCACCCTGGGGCAGTGGAGCGAAAAGCTGGGCGTGACGGAGAAAACCCTGAGCCGCCTGTTCCTGCGGGACACCGGCCTGACCTTCCGCGCCTGGCGCCAACGCCTGCGCCTGCTGGGCGCCTTGACGCCCCTGGAGCAAGGCGAGCGGGTGACGGACGTGGCGCTGGCCTGCGGCTACGACTCGACCTCGGCCTTTATCGCGGCGTTCCGCCAGCAGTTCGACGCCACACCCGGGGAGTTTTTCCGTCAGGCCTGATCGCAACCTGTAGGAGCGAGGCTTGCCCGCGATAACGTCAGTGACCGCTCCCTCAACCCTGGACCTTGCCCCGTCATCCAGCGCGAACGGCCACCTCGTCATTCAAAAACCTAAGCCAACGTCAGCCGCTCAGCCCTGGCCGGCACAGCCACAGCCAGCGGCGCAAAGCTATGGGCCTGAGCCATGTTCCACATACGCGCATAGAACTCCGAGCTGATCGGCCGTTGCAGCAGCTCGCCCGGTTCGAGGAACACGTGGATCTGCGAGAACAGCCGCACCTCGGTGGTGGTCAGGCGCCGTACCAGGTGTTTGGCCTGCAGTTGCGCCGGGTGGTCGAGGCCGGCGGCGCTGAGCATTTCGCCGAGGGCGACCAGGGTATTGCGGTGGAAGTTGTGCACCCGCTCGGCCTTGTCCGTGACCTGCAGCGCTTTCTGGCGCAGCGGGTCCTGGGTGGCGACGCCGGTGGGGCATTTGTTGGTGTGGCAGCTTTGCGACTGGATGCAGCCGATGGCGAACATGAAACCGCGCGCGGCATTGACCCAGTCGGCGCCGATGGTCAGCACGCTGGCGATGTCGAAAGCACTGACGACCTTGCCGCTGGCGCCGAGCTTGATCTGCGAACGCAGGCCGGCGCCAACCAGGGTGTTATGCACGAACAGCAGGCCCTCGCGCATGGGCATGCCGATGTTGTCGGTGAACTCCCGAGGCGCGGCGCCGGTGCCGCCTTCCTTGCCGTCGACCACGATAAAGTCCGGCTGGATGCCGGTCTCGAGCATGGCCTTGACGATGGCCATGAACTCCCAGGGATGGCCCACGCAGAACTTGAAACCCACCGGCTTGCCGCCGGACAGGTTGCGCAGCTTGACGATGAATTCCAGCAACTGGATCGGCGTGCTGAACTGCGAATGCCGCGCCGGCGACACGCAGTCATGGCCCATCTGCACCCCGCGGGTCTGGGCGATTTCGGCGGTGACCTTGTGCTTGGGCAGGATGCCGCCATGGCCGGGCTTGGCGCCCTGGCTGAGTTTGATCTCGATCATCTTCACCTGCGGATGGCTGGCCTGCTCGGAGAAGCGCTGGGCATCGAAATGGCCGTCCAGGGTGCGGCAACCGAAGTAGCCGCTGCCGATTTCCCAGATCAGGTCGCCGGCGAATTCCTGGTGATAGGGGCTGATGCTGCCTTCCCCGGTGTCGTGGGCGAAGCCCCCGAGCCTGGCGCCTTTGTTCAGGGCGCGGATGGCGTTAGCGCTCAGCGCGCCGAAGCTCATGGCCGAGATGTTGAACACCGAGGCGCTGTAAGGCTGGAGGCAGTCCGGCCCACCGACCACCACGCGGAACTGGCTGGGGTCACAGGCATCGCCCGGGACCATCGAATGGCTGATGAACTCGAAGCCGGGCTGATAGACATCGGCCAGGGTGCCAAAGGCTTTTTCCGCAGGCTGGTTCTTGGCGCGGGCGTAGACCATCGAACGCTGCGAGCGGGAGAAGGGCAGCTTCTCGTCGTCGCCCTCCAGCAGGTACTGGCGGATCTCCGGGCGAATCGACTCGATCAGGTAGCGGATATTGCCGATGATCGGGTAGTTGCGGCGCACGGCATGGTGGTTTTGCAGCAAGTCGTTGAGGCCGACCAGGCTGAGCACCCCGGCCAGCACGATCAGCCCCTGGCCCCAGAGGCTGGCGGGCCAATACAACAGGCCGAATACACTAATGACAAGGCAGAGGGTCAGGGTCGCGTAGCGACTCAACAGCGATATTTTCATGATCTTTCCTTGGGCAAATCGCAAGACAGGGGTTCAGGCGGGTAGGCAGGGCGGGCTCAGTCCGAGTTGCGGATCTGCTGGTAGCGCTCCTGCAGCTCCTGGCGCTGCTGCTTGCGCAGCAAACCCTGGGCGTAGCGGCGTTTTTCGATGGCGGTTTCCGGCACGAAGGCGCGCACCGGGTGCGGGCGCCCGTCGGGGTCGACGGCGACCATGGTGAAGTAGCAACTGTTGGTATGGCGCACCGTGCGCTCGTGGATGTTCTCGGTCATCACCTTGACCCCGACCTCCATCGAGGTGCGCCCGGTGTAATTGACCGAGGCCAGGAAGGTCACCAGTTCGCCGACGTGGATCGGCTCCTTGAAGATCACCTGGTCCACCGACAGCGTGACCACATAGCGCCCGGCATAGCGCTTGGCGCAGGCGAAGGCCACCTCGTCGAGCAGCTTGAGCAGGGCGCCGCCATGCACGTTGCCGGAGAAATTGGCTTTGTCGGGCGTCATGAGCACGCTCATGCTCAGTTGATAACTGCCTGGTTCCATGGGTGACCTCATCAGTAATCGATGCTGTCCGGATAGGCAGGCTAGAGCCCCGCGGACAGCATTTGGCTGGAGACCGGAGGGTAATAAGAAGTCTTAATAGTTAGCTAGCTATCTTTTGCAATGAGCTGTTGTGGGGATTGCAATAATGAGTGGGGAGGGGGCGATACCTAGCGCTTGTCATTCACCGTTGAGCGGGGAATCGAAGTTGTCTGAGGGATACGGATCAGCATTTTGAGAATGGCCTTAATGCCTGGAGCGTCGGCCTTCAAAAGGCTGTTTCGTTGGTTGGAGGAGCCTGCGATAGAGGGGCTGTAGCCGCTGCCGCAGGCTGCGATCAGGCGCTTGCGCCTGCCAAACCTGATCCACGATTTGAACGAGGGGAGCGCTACGGTAGCGACTGTTTCTTTGCATGACACCGACCTGTAGGAGCGAGCTTGCTCACGCTGCCGTTTTTGGACGGTGTCACAGGTAGCCAAAGAAATTGAATGCAGGATCAATAATGATAGCGACGGATTGCTTGCTCAAGACGGAAATCCGTCTTCGGAGGATTGTCCACGAGCCGCGCAACAATGAAGAGCTTATCGACATCATCGATCATGTGTCGCATGTAACAGTTGACCATTCGATAGCGTTCTATGGAGAAATAGGTGTTCATTATTTTGATTTTTTCGTCCATATCACCGTCATCACCTACGGCGCCACTACCTGGTCCGAAAACATTGTGGCTTTCAAACAGTAGGTAGCCACCCGGCTTTAGAAACGACACCAGGCGCTTCATGTAGTTTTCAAACCCCATATTGAGGTTGCCATCAATGGTGTGATGATTGGAAAACGACAGCACCACATCAAATTTTTTATCTGTGGCAAATACCGAAAAATCGCTTTCTATAAACTCTATATTGTCGCGCTTCAAATAACGCGCGGTATCCTTCGCCACTTTATTGAGAAAAGGGTTGAGTTCGACGGCTGTCACGGATTTCGCCAGTCGCGAACAATATACTGAGACAAAACCGCAGTTGCTGCCGATGTCCAGTACGTCAGCGCCCTTCAATTCTTCATCAATGGCGTATTGCTTGAACCGAAAACCCGTAGGCTTCAGGCCTGTGATTCCCAGTTCTTCCAAGCCCTGATAGAAATATCCTTGGCTGTATTGTTGCTTCTTTGGCCAGTTCTTCTGCTGCTCCTTCAAATGCCCTCGCAAACGCTTCTGGATGAAAAGCGTGCCTTTGAAGAGCCCCTTCCAGAAATCAAAAAATGAAAGTCTGATGCTGTATGGAATTTCCATTGATAACCCTGAAATAAGACGTCGATACTGGTGAGCCTTCCATCCTATCGGCCGCAGGTGGATTCACATTAGGCGTGCAGCCTTAACAAAAGCGTGGTCATCACGACCAACCTCAGCTTCTCGGAATGGTCGAGCGTATTTGGCGACGCCAAGATGACCACGACGTTGCTGGATCGGCTGACACACCACTGTACCCACGCTTTCGGTTTGGGCACCTTTGGACCTCGTGGGCTTTTGGCTATCTGCTTAGGCTGGATATTTCGAGCGAGGGCTAACAGGCGCTGAGCCAAGCCTTTCAGGGGGATGACGGGTAAATGTTCTGACGGCAAAGCGATCTGCAGGCCCTCATAACCACTTCTGATCTGTAACGCCAAATGTGATCACTGCTTCTGTAGGAGCGAGGCTTGCCCGCGATGGCGTCTGTTCTGGCGCTGCATTTTTTGGACGGGTACATATCCATTCCTGCGGTCACGGCCACTTATGGTTCCGCCCTTACGGCGGGTCACTTTTGGCAAACGCCGGAATGCCGGCCCAGCAAAAAGTAACCAAAAGGTCTCGCCCCACCATTCGGTGCCTCGCCTAGGCTCGGCATGCCCTCACTCCGGTCCTGCTCCGGGGGCCGCCGCCATCGGCCATCCCTGGCCGAGGGCGGCTACCTCGGCATCCCTGCCGAGGTGCCCCCTGCGCAAGACCTGCGTTTGGCCTCTGGGAAAGGGGCGGGCAGATCAAGGGCAAGATCAAAAGCCAAAGCCAAAGCCAAAGCCAAAGCCAAAGCACAGCAAGAGCAAAGGCTAAGGCGGTTCGGTTAAGGCTCTGGCAGCTCCATCGCCCGTTGTTCTGCCACGCGCAACACATCGCATCCGTCCTGCAACAACAAGGTTGCCACGCTGGAGAAGCGCATCAGGTCGAGATCGTCGGCGTTGCGGCTGGTCATGCCGGACACGCTGTCCAACATGTCCCGGGCAGCGCGGATGCGCAGACCGGCATAGGTCAGCAGGTCAAGCAAGGGGGCTTGAGGGTTGATAAAGGCGACGGGGTGGTTGGTGGTGTTGGAAGAGGTGAGGGGTTGAAAATCCATAACGGTGACGCTCCATGAAGGAAGTTTAGGGTTTGCTCATGGAGATTCGGACGGCCAAATCCGGTCGCAGCGTTGGGAGCGACGAAACGGAATATAGGAGGCGTATAGCGGGGTAACAAGCCTGGAGGGCATGTTTACACCAGATACAGAAACGCCTTACACGAGCCGTCATTAATGGCTGAATAAATGGGGGTAGCAGCATTTATGTCAGGCCTGTTCTCTATCTCCTTGGTTCCAGATGTGTTGCCTATCCTCTGTTATCCCTCTCTTTCCCATGGCACACTCTTCGTGAGTTTTCCGTTGTTGTATATTTTTATCCGTTATAGCGGAATAAGTGCCTTCTTGAATTACGCGAAGCGCCTTTTTAGGAACGGCTTATTCTGCTCAATCTTCCCTTTACTTAGGAGAACACCCCATGAGCATCACTCGCTACGGCACCGGCAGCACCGCCGGCGGTGGCCAACCCCGTCCTTTCGCTCGTGCCGTTGAGGCCGATGGCTGGTTGTATGTGTCCGGTCAGGTGCCGGCACTGGATGGCGAAATTATTCATGGCGGCATCGTTGAGCAGACGCATCAGACGATGCGCAATGTGGTGGCGATTCTGGAGGAGGCGGGGTACGGCCTGGAGGATGTGGTGCGGGTCGGGGTGTGGCTGGAGGATCCGCGGGATTTCTGGAGTTTCAACAAGGTGTTCGGTGAGTACTTCAAGCCGGAGCATGCGCCGGCGCGGGCTTGTGTGCAGGCCAGCATGATGGTGGATTGCAAGGTTGAGATTGATTGTGTGGCCTACAAGAAGAAGGGCTGATTTGCGGCGTTTTTGTAGACGCCTGTAGCCGCTGCCGAGCCCCAGCGAGGCTGCGATCGGCCCCGAAGGGGACGCGGCGATGTTGAGATCCATGCGCCCGCGTTGCGGTCGATCGCAGCCTCGCCAAGGCTCGGCAGCGGCTACAGGGATAGGTGCAATGCCGGGGTTTTGGGCGCGCCGGGAATTTCGCAATTTGTAGGAAATGGCACTGATATGACCGAAGACACCATCAAGCGCCGGGCCAAGGGGCTGGACCGGGCGTTCGATATTCTCGATTTCCTCAAGGAGATCGGCCAGCCGTTGCGGCCCAACGATATCGCCAAGGGCATCGGCAGCCCCAAGTCCACGGTGTACGAGCTGGTGGCGTCCTTGCTGGAGCGGCGGATTCTGGAGCCGGTGGGCCAGGACGGGCATGTGTACCTGGGGCGGCAGCTGTACTTCCTGGGGCAGGCCCATCTGCGCCATTTCGATCTGACCCGCGAGGCCGACTCGGCCTTGCAGGAGATTGTCAGCCAGACCCGCGAGACCGCGCAGATGTGCCTGCTCAACGGGCGCAAATACACGGTGGCGCTGATGAAGGAGGGCGAGCGGCATTTTCGCATTTCCTCGAATATCGGCGAGAACGCGCCAATTCCCTGGACCGCTTCCGGGCGGCTGTTGCTGGGGCATTTGAGCGATGAGCAGATCGTCGAGTTGATCGACGAGCGCGACTTCATTCTCCCCGACGGTGAGCGCCTGCCTTTGGCGACTTTCTTGAAGGAAATCCGCCAGGCCACGAAGGACGGTTTTTTCTCCTTCGACAGTGTGGCCGACACCTTTACCCATTGCTTCGCCGCCCCGGTGCGGGACGAGCGCGGGGTGTGCATCTGCACCCTGTGCATCGTCGCGCCACGGGCCGATGCCCAGAACAATTACGCTGACTACCGCCGGGTGCTGATCGACAGCGCGAATCGCCTGGCCCGTCGCATCAACGACTAGCGTCAGCCCCAATGGCGGCGCTGTAAGGAGTTCGAATATGTCTTCTGTATTGACCAACGCAGCGGTGGAAAAGGGCGCGGCCCAACCCGGCGTCAGCCTGGTGCGCGATGTCAGCCTGCCGGCCCTGGTGCTGCATCGCGCGGCGCTGGAGCACAACATCCGCTGGATGCAGAAGTTCGTCAGCGACAGCGGCGCCGAGCTGGCGCCCCACGGCAAGACCAGCATGACCCCGGCACTGTTTCGTCGGCAGCTGGAGGCGGGCGCTTGGGGCATCACCCTGGCCACCGCGGTGCAGACCCGCGCGGCTTACGCTCACGGCGTGCGCCGGGTGTTGATGGCCAACCAGCTGGTGGGTACGCCGAACATGGGGCTGATCGCCGAGCTGCTGGCCGACTCGGGTTTCGACTTCTATTGCATGGTCGATCACCCGGACAACGTCGCCGACCTCGGGCAGTTCTTTGCCGCGCGCGGGGTGCGCCTGAACGTGATGATCGAATACGGCGTGGTCGGCGGTCGTTGTGGCTGCCGCAGCGAGCAGGAAGTGCTGGAGCTGGCGCGCGCAATCAAGGCGCAACCGGCCTTGGCCTTGTGCGGCATCGAGGGTTACGAAGGGGTGATCCATGGCGATCACGCGGTGAGTGGCATTCGTGAGTTTGCCGCGTCCCTGGTGCGCCTGGCGGTGCAGTTGCAGGACGACGGGTTGTTCGCCATCGATAAGCCGATCATCACTGCCTCGGGTTCGGCCTGGTATGACTTGATCGCTGAATCCTTCGAGGCGCAGAACGCCCAGGGGCGTTTCCTCAGTGTGCTGCGCCCCGGCAGTTATGTGGCTCATGACCACGGCATCTATAAAGAGGCACAGTGCTGCGTGCTCGACCGTCGCAGCGACCTGCACGAAGGCCTGCGCCCGGCGCTGGAAGTCTGGGCCCATGTGCAGTCCCTGCCGGAGCCGGGGTTCGCGGTGATCGCCCTGGGCAAGCGCGATGTGGCTTATGACGCCGGGTTGCCGGTGCCGTTGTTGCGCTACAAGCCGGGTGTAGTGCCGGCCAAGGGCGATGATGTCAGCGCCTGCAAGGTCACGGCGGTGATGGACCAGCACGCGTTCATGACGGTGGCGCCGGGGGTTGAGTTGCGGGTGGGGGACATTATTTCTTTCGGTACCTCGCACCCGTGTTTGACCTTTGATAAGTGGCGCACCGGGTTGTTGGTGGATGAGCGGCTGGATGTGCTGGAGAGCATGGAGACCTGTTTCTAAGGCTGGCACCTGCTGCGCAGGTGATCGCGGGCAAGCCTCGCTCCTACAGAAGCGCGTGTTGATCGCCATGGCGGAAACGACGTGAACCTGTAGGAGCGAGGCTTGCCCGCGATGACGTCCTTTCCAACAACAAAAAATTGTCAGAGACACCTCCATGAACACTTCCAATGCTGGGAAACGCATCGCCCTGATCGGCGAATGCATGATTGAACTGCAACACCGCGCCGACGGCAGCCTGCAACAGAGCTTTGGCGGCGACACCCTGAATACTGCGGTGTACCTGGCCCGTGAATTGGGCGAGGGCGCTTATGTCGACTATGTCACCGCACTCGGTGACGACAGTTTCAGCGATGCCATGTGCCAGAGCTGGGCCGAGGAAGGCATTGGCCTGGGCATGGTCCAGCGCCTGCCGGGGCGTTTGCCCGGGCTGTACTGCATCCAGACCGACGCCAAGGGCGAGCGGCGTTTTCTTTACTGGCGCAACGAAGCGGCGGTGCGCGACTGTTTCACCACCCCTGCGGCCGAGCCAATCCTGGCGGCGCTGCCGGCCTACGATGTGCTGTATTTCAGCGGCATCACCCTGGCGGTGCTGGGCGAGCAGGGGCGCAAGAAACTCATCGATACCTTGGTTGAAGCACGCAAGCGCGGGGCGCGGATCGTCTTTGACAATAACTACCGGCCACGGCTCTGGGCTTCGGTGGAGCAGGCGCAGGCGGCTTATCGCCAGGTGCTGGCCTATGTCGATCTGGCGTTGCTGACCCTGGATGACGAGCTGGCGTTGTTCGGGCATGGCGACGGTGCGGCGGTGTTCGCCGCTTACCCGGATACCCCCGAAGTGGTGCTCAAGCGTGGCGCCGAAGCGTGCCTGATCCGCTGTGGCGGCGAGTCGTTCGAGGTGCCGGCGCAGCGGGTGGAGCAGGTGGTGGACACCACGGCGGCGGGGGATTCGTTCAGTGCGGCGTATCTAGCGTGTCGCTTGCGCGGCGGTAGCCCGCAGCAGGCGGCAGAGGCGGGGCATCGCTTGGCGAGCCGGGTGATTCAGGTGCCGGGGGCGTTGATTCCAAGAGCCTGAGGCAACCTGTAGCCGCTGCCGCAGGCTGCGATAAGGGCCGAAGGACCTTCAGCGATCTTGAGTACGCCACGCCCGTTCCGGTCGTTCGCAGCCTGCGGCAGCGGCTGCAGGGGTATCTGGTCGCTTCTGTAGGAGCGAGGCTTGCCCGCGATGCGTTGTCAGGCGACGCGGTCAATCACGGTAGAACACCTGCACCAGGTGATAACCGAACTTGCTCTTGATCGGCCCGTGCACGGTGCGCAGGGGCTTCTTGAAGATCACCTGGTCGATGGCCCCGACCATCTGCCCCGGCCGTACTTCACCCAGGTCGCCGCCGCGTTTGCCGGAGGGGCAGGTGGAGTATTTCTTCGCCAGCACGTCGAAGGCCTCGCCCTTGGCGATGCGCTGCTTGAGCTGTTCGGCCTCTTCGGCGGTTTTCACCAGGATGTGGCGGGCTTGGGCTTTCATGGGGCGGTTACCTTGGAACGGTGCGGACGGCGGTCGCGGATTATGCCTGAAATCAGCCCTGCTGGCCGATCATCTGACGAATCTTCTGGGCCAGGGCCTCGATGGAAAACGGCTTGGCGATCAGGTCCATGCCGGCGTCGAGAAAGCCCTGGCGCTCGGCGGCCTTTTCCGCGTAGCCGGTCATGAACAGGACCTTGAGCTGCGGCCGCTGCTGGCGGGCGATTTCCGCCAGTTGTCGGCCGTTCATGCCCGGCAGGCCGACGTCGGTCACCAGCAGGTCGACGCGCCGCTCGGACTCCAGCAATGGCAGCGCGCTCTTGGCGTCCTCGGCCTCGAAGGTGGTGTAGCCCAGCTCGCGCAGCACGTTGAGCACCAGCATGCGCACCGCCGGGTCGTCTTCCACCAGCATCACCGATTCGCCGGCCACCGCGTACGGCGCTTCGACGCTGGCCTGTACCGGGCTGTCGGCCTGGACGGCGCTGTGCAGGCGTGGCAGGTACAGGCGCACGCAGGTGCCTTGGCCCGGTTCGCTGGTGATGGTCAGGTGGCCGCCGGATTGCTGGGCGAAGCCATAGATCATCGACAGCCCCAGGCCCGTGCCCTGGCCGATGGGCTTGGTGGTGAAGAACGGATCGAAGGCCTTGGCCAGCACCCGTGGGGTCATGCCGGCGCCGTTGTCGCTGACGCCGAGCATCACGTAGTCGCCGGCCTTGACCGGCTCCAGGGTATTGAGGTCGCTGCCGTTGAGGTAGCTGTTGGCAGTCTCGATGGTCAGCACGCCGCCGTCGGGCATGGCGTCGCGGGCGTTGATCACCAGGTTGAGCAGGGCGTTTTCCAGCTGGCTGGCATCGCTGTTGATCGACCAGACGTTGTCGCCCAGGTTCATCTTCAGCTCGATATGTTCGCCCTTGGTGTGGTTGAACAGGTCGTGCAGCGAACGCACCAGCTGGTTCGGCTCCAGTGGCCGGCGGTCCAGCGACTGGCGACGGGAAAACGCCAGCAGGCGATGGGTGAGGGCGGCCGCGCGCTTGGCCGAGGACATCGCGGCCTCGGTGAAACGGCCGATCTCGGCGCTGCGATTGTCGTCGATGTAGCGCTGCATCAGTTCCAGGCTGCCGATGATGCCGGTGAGCATGTTGTTGAAGTCATGGGCGATACCACCAGTGAGCTGGCCCACAGCTTCCATCTTCTGCGCATGGCGCAGGGCGTTTTCGGCGCGCTCGCGCTCGAACATCTCGCTCTGCAGGCGCTGGTTGGCGGCGGCCAGCGCCTGGGTGCGCTCGGCCACCCGTTCTTCCAGGGTTTCGTTGAGGTGGCGCAGGGCCTCCTCGGTCTGTCTGCGCTCGGTTTCGTCGATCACGAAGATGTAGAAGCCATTGATCGCGCCATCGGCGCCGTAGCGCGGCAGGTACTTCATCAGCGCATGCCGCGTGCGCCCGTCGCGGTGCGGCGTCTTGGCTTCGAAGCTGCAGGGCTTGCCGGCCAGGGCGGCGGCGATCTTGTCGGCGCGAGTGGCGTAGAGGGCGTCGCCGATCACCTCGCGGATGGTCCGGCCGTACAGTTCCTGCGGGGTCAAGCCGTACCAGTCGAGGTAGGCGCTGTTGTTCAGGCGAAAGCGCTCTTCGTGGTCGACGTAGCCGATCAGCACCGGCATGGCGTTGATGATCAGCTGTAGCTCGGTCTGGCTCTGGCGCAGCGCCTGTTCCATCTGCTTGCGGTCGGTCAGGTCCAGGGCGGCGCCGAGGAAACGCACCGGCCGGCCGTGGTGATCCTTGTAGCAGCGCCCGCGGGCGAAGACCCAGCGGATCTGGCCGTCGGGCTGTTGCAGGCGGTATTCCTCGGCGTACTCGGTGCCGTGGGTGATGCAGTGCTTGATGCTGCGCGCCACCATGCCGCGGTCTTCCGGGTGCACGCCCTTGAGGTATTCGCTGATGGGCAGTTGCCCGGCCAGGGCCGGGTCGATGCTGTGCAGTTGGGCGAAGTGGGCGTCGGCGATAAAACGGTCGTCGCCGATGTCCCAGTCCCAGGTGCCGACGGCGTCGGTCGCCGCCAGTGCCAGTTGCAGGCGCTCTTCGGTTTCGTGTTGGGCCTTGAGGCTGGCCGCCGAGCGCTGCTCCAGTTCCAGGGCGATGCGTCGGCGCTCGTTGGTTTCGATGCTGGTGACCAGGATTCCGGCGACCTCGCCGCTTTCGTCGCGGATCGGGCTGTAGGTCAGGTCCAGCCAGACCTCCGACTCACGGCCGTGGCGCTGCAGGGTGAAGGGTTTTTCGCTGAAGGTGCGCACCTGGCCTTGCAGCACGGCGCTGTAGATCGGTGCGGCGAAGTCCTTGAGTTCCGGCCAGGTCAGGTGGGCCGACTGGCCGAAGGCGCCGGGGTGCTTGTTGCCGGCCAGCAGGGCGAAGCCGTCGTTGTAGATCTGCGTCAGCTGCGCGCCCCACAACAGCAGCATCGGCATCGGCGAGTGGATCACGATGTCCACCGCGGTGCGCAGGCTCTGCGGCCAGTGGTCGACCGCGCCCAGCGGCGTGGCGGCCCAGTCCAGCCGGGCAATCAGGGTTTCGGCTTCGCTGCCGGAGGTGGGGGCGTTCATGTCGGGGGTGTCCTGAGCGTGCATCACGCCGGCATTGTAGCCGCTGCCGCAGGCTGCGATCGACGGCGTAGCCGGCGCAAGGGAGGTATCTGCGATCCGTCAGGCAGACTGCGTCGCCAGGTTTGCGGCCCCTGCGGGGCCGATCGCAGCCTGCGGCAGCGGCTACAGGGGCAGCGATTTCCGCGGATGGCCCGTTTCGCGGGGGGCGGAATTTGTGTTGAGCACGTCCGGCCTCATCGCGGGCAAGCCTCGCTCCTACAGGGGGAGTCGTACACACCATGGCGATCAATACGCGCTTCTGTAGGAGCGAGGCTTGCCCGCGAAGGGGCCCTCAAGGCCTAGCTGCGCAATTCCACCCGATCGCGAAACTGCTCCAGCGCCTCGGGGTTGGCCAGGGCGTCGGTGTTTTTCACCGGCAACCCGTGCACCACGTTGCGCACCGCCAGTTCGACGATCTTGCCGCTGATGGTCCGGGGAATGTCGCTGACCGCGAGGATCTTCGCCGGCACGTGGCGGGGCGTGGTGTTGGCGCGGATCACCTGGCGGATCTGCTCCTGCAGGGCATCGTCCAGTTGCACGCCGTCCTGCAGGCGGACGAACAGCACCACCCGCACGTCGTTGTCCCATTGCTGACCGATGGCCAGGCTTTCCAGCACCTGCTCGAGTTTCTCCACCTGGCGGTAGATTTCCGCGGTGCCGATGCGCACGCCGCCGGGGTTGAGCACGGCATCGGAGCGGCCGTGAATCAGCCAGCTGCCATGGGCCAGTTGCTCGGCATAGTCGCCCTGGGCCCAGACCCCGGGGAACTGGCTGAAGTAGGAGGCGCGCAGCTTCTCGTGCCGCGGGTCGTGCCACAGGCCGATGGGCATGGCCGGGAAATGCCGGGTGCAGACCAGTTCGCCCTTTTCGCCGATCACCGCCTGGCCCTGGTCGTTCCACACCTCCACGGCCATGCCCAGGCCCTTGCCCTGCATTTCGCCGCGGTGCACCGGCAACAACGGGTTACCGATGATGAAGCAGGAAATGATATCGGTGCCGCCGGACATGGAGGCCAGGCACAGGTCCTGTTTGAACGCCCGGTACACGTAGTCGAAGCTCTGCGGCGACAGCGGCGAGCCGGTGCTGAGCAGGGTCTTGAGGCTGGTCAGGGAATGGCTTTGGCGTGGCTCGATGCCGGCCTTTTCCAGCGCCACCAGGTACTTGGGGCTGGTGCCGAAGACGCTGATGCCTTCCTGGTCGATCAGGTCGATCAAGTGTTCGGGCGCCGGGTGGAACGGCGAGCCGTCGTACAACAGCACCGTGGCGCCCACCGCCAGAGCGGAGACCAGCCAGTTCCACATCATCCAGCCGCAGGTGGTGTAGTAGAACAGCACCTCGCCTGCGTGCAGGTCGGAGTGCAGGCCGTGCTCCTTGAGGTGCTGCAATAGCACGCCGCCGGTGCTGTGGAGGATGCACTTGGGCACGCCGGTGGTGCCGCTGGAATAGAGGATGTACAGCGGGTGGGAGAAGGGTACGGCGACGAACTGGGGCTCGCCGCCGGGGCGGTAGAAGTCGTCCCACAGCGCAACCCTGGCCGAGGTGCGGAAGTCTTCGGCGCGGGCTTCGGGCCGGGCGTACGGCACGACGATCAGCTGTTGCAGGGACGGCAGGCGTTCGAGGATTTCGTTGACCTTGGCCGTCTGGTCGATCTGTTTGCCGGCATAGCGGTAGCCGGCGCAGGTGATCAGCACCTTGGGTTCGATCTGGCCGAAACGGTCGATCACCCCCTGGGTGCCGAAGTCCGGCGAGGAGCTGGACCAGACGGCCCCGAGGCTGGTGGTGGCGAGCATGCCCACCAGGGTCTGCCAGGTATTGGGCATGCAGGCGGCGACCCGGTCGCCGAGGCCGACGCCGGCGGCCCGCAGGCTCTGTTGCAGGCCGGCGACATGGGCCGCCAGCTGGTTGTAGGTCAGCTGTTCGCGCTGGCCGTTCTCGTTGATCGCCACCACCGCGACGCCATCGTCACGGCGCTTGAGCAGGTGTTCGGCGAAGTTCAGGGTGGCGTCGGGAAACCACTGGGCGGCGGGCATGCTGCTGCCTTCGATCAGCACCGCGCTGGGGGGCGCATGGAACTCGACATCGAAGAAATCGACTATGGCCTGCCAGAAGGCTTCGCGCTGCTCGATGCTCCATTGGTGCAGGGCCGGGTAGTCGTCGATGTCCAGGTCATAACGGTGATTGATCAAGCGCCGGAAGGCTTCCATGCGGGTCTTGCTGATGCGCTCGGCACTGGGTTGCCAGAGTAATTCGGACATGGGTAGCCTCTTGTTTTTCTGCTGCACACACACACACACAAAGCGGGTCCAACTCTACCTGTAGCCGCTGCCGAAGGCTGCGATAAGGTCCGAAGGATTGAGTACGCCACGACCGTTCCGGTCGATCGCAGCCTGCGGCAGCGGCTACAGCGACTTATTGCGCCAACCAGCCGCCGTCGATATTCCATGCCGCGCCACGCACCTGGCTGCCGGCCTCACTGCACAAGAATAGGACCAACTCGCCCAACTGCGAAGGCGTGACGAACTCCAGGGACGGCTGTTTTTCCGCCAGCAGGTCGTGCTGCGCCTGTTGCGGGTCGACACCGGCCGCGGCGCGGTCGTCGATCTGTTTCTGCACCAGCGGGGTCAGGACCCAGCCCGGGCAGATGGCGTTGCAGGTGACGTTGCTGGTGGCGGTTTCCAGGCCGACCACCTTGGTCAGGCCGATCACTCCGTGTTTGGCCGCCACATAGGCGGCCTTGCCCACCGAGCCGACCTGACCATGCACCGAGGCGATGTTGACGATCCGCCCCCAGCCCTTGGCACGCATGCCCGGCAGGCTCAGGCGGGTGCTGTGGAACACCGACGACAGGTTGATGGCGATGATCGAGTCCCAGCGCTCCACCGGGAATTCCTCCACCGCCGCCACATGCTGGATGCCGGCGTTGTTGACCAGGATATCGACGCCGCCGAACTCGCGCTCGGCGTAGGCGAGCATGTCGGCGATCTGCGCCGGGTCGCTGACGTCGGCCGGGTGATGGCCGACCTTGCCGCCGCTGTCTTTGTTGAGGCGCGCGACCTCGGCGATCACTGTCGAGGCATCGCCGAAGCCGTTGAGGATCAGGTTGGCGCCGGCCTTGGCCAGGCTCAGGGCGATCCCCAGGCCAATGCCGCTGGTGGAGCCGGTGACGAGGGCGGTCTTGCCCGCAAGATTGCTCATGAATACCTCACACAATGCCGGTGGCGTAGAAAGTGGCGATCACGACGAAGACGGCCAGGGTCTTGATCAGCGTAATGCAGAAAATGTCCTTGTAGGCTTGGCGGTGGGTCAGGCCGGTGACCGCCAGCAGGGTGATCACCGCGCCGTTGTGCGGCAGGGTGTCCATGCCGCCGCTAGCCATGGCGGCCACGCGGTGCAGCACTTCCAGGGGGATGTTGGCGGCGTGGGCGGCGCTGATGAAGGTCTCCGACATGGCCGCCAGGGCGATGCTCATGCCACCCGAGGCGGAGCCGGTGATGCCGGCCAGCAGGGTCACGGTGATGGCTTCGTTGACCAGCGGGTTGGGGATGCTTTTCAGCCAGTCCGACAGCACCAGGAAGCCCGGCAGGGAGGCGATCACCGCGCCGAAGCCGTATTCCGAGGCGGTGTTCATCGCCGCCAGCAGGGCGCCGCTGACCGCGCTCTTGCTGCCCTCGGCGAGCTTGCCGCGAATGGCCGAGAAGCCGCACACCAGGACCACGATGATGCCCACCAGCAAGGCGGCCTGGACCGCCCAGATGGCAGTGAGCTTAGTGACATCGGTCTGCACCGGGGCGGCCATGCCGGCCAGGGCCAGGCTATGGGTCTTGCCGTACCACAGGGGAATCCAGTGGGTGAACAGCAGGTTCATCAGGCCCACCAGCAACAGTGGCGACAGGGCGATCCAGGGGTTGGGCAACTGCAGATCGGCGGCGGTTTCCGGCTCGTTGCGCAGGTCGCTGCCGTAGCCTTCACCGGCCTTGTACGCCTTGTTGCGCTGGCGCTGGAGGAACAGCATGCCGGCGCAGAACACGAAAATGGTGCCGATCACCCCCAACCAGGGCGCGGCCCAGGCGGTGGTGTTGAAGAAGGTGCTGGGGATGATGTTCTGGATCTGCGGGGTTCCGGGCAGGGCGTCCATGGTGAAGGAGAACGCACCGAGGGCGATGGTCGCCGGGATCAGGCGCTTGGGGATATTGCTCTGGCGGAACATCTCGGCGGCGAACGGGTAGACCGCGAACACCACCACGAACAGCGAGACGCCACCGTAGGTCAGCAGGGCGCAGACCAGCACGATCACCAGCATCGCCTGGCGGGTGCCGAGCAGGCGGATGGCCGCCGCGACGATGGAACGGGAGAAGCCCGACAGCTCGATCAGCTTGCCGAACACCGCGCCAAGCAGGAATACCGGGAAGTAGAGTTTGATGAAGCCGACCATCTTCTCCATGAACACGCCAGTGAAGGCGGGCGCCACGGCGGACGGGTCGGTGAGCAGGACGGCGCCGAGGGCGGCGATGGGGGCAAAGAGGATAACGCTGTAGCCACGGTAAGCAGCCAACATCAGCAGCGCGAGGGCTGCCAGGGCAATGATCACACTCATGGTGTGTCTCTCCAGGATTGTTATTTTTGTAGGGTGTTGCGGGTGTGGAAGGGGCTATAGCGAGTTTTGTGCCATGTATTTAAGTAGTTGATAAATAACAATATTTTTATGGTTTTGGAGAGTGGAAGCGAAGCTTTGTCTCTGTTTTGAGAGTTTTGGTGGCCGATAGGGCCTTATCGCGGGCAAGCCTCGCTCCTACAGAAGCGCGTAGGCCTTGCAGGAGCGAGGCTTGCCCGCGATCAGCGCGTAGCGCTGGCTCTTTCTCTGTATGGAGATCAGTGTCTCTTTATTGAGACTCTTCGATCCCCAGCGCCGCCATCTTCTTGTACAGGGTCGAGCGCCCCAGCCCCAGGCGCGCCGCGGCTTGCACCACCTTGCCGCTGCAGTGCGCCAGGGCCGTCTCGATCACCTGGCGGTCGAAGCGCTCCCGCGCCGCGGCGAAGGTTTCGTTGGGCTGCACCTCGGCGGCCTGGACGCTGGCGGCGCGCGGCACCGGGCTGAAGGTGCCGATGGCCGCGCGCAGGTCGCCGGCATTGAGCATCAGGTCGTCGCTGAGCAGGGCGGCCCGCTCCAGGACGTTGCGCAGCTCGCGGATATTGCCGGGCCAGGCGTGCTGGCCGAGCAGGGCCAGGGCATCGGGGGTCAACTCGTGCTGGCTGCGCAGTTCTTCGAGGATGGCTTCGCTGAGGGCCGGCAGGTCGTCCAGGCGTTCGCGCAGCGGCGGCACCTGGATCGGCAGCACATTGAGGCGGTAGTACAGGTCGGCGCGGAATTCGCCGCGCTTGATCGCCGCTTCCAGGTCGGTGGAGGTGGCGGCGATCACCCGCACGTCGCTCTGGATCACCTCGTTGGAGCCCACCGGCTCGAACTCTTTCTCTTGCAGCACCCGCAGCAGCTTGCTTTGCAGGGGCAGGGGCATGTCGCCGATCTCGTCGAGAAACAGCGTGCCGCCCTGGGCGATCTGCAACTTGCCGGCGCGGCCCTTGCGGTCGGCACCGGTGAAGGCACCGGGGGCGGTGCCGAAGAACTCGGCCTCCAGCAGGGCTTCGGGAATCGCCGCGCTGTTGATGCTGACAAAGGCCTTGTGCGCCCGTGGCGACGCAGCGTGGATGGCCTGGGCCAGCAACTCCTTGCCGGTGCCGGTCTCGCCTTGCAGCAGCACCGGCGAGTCGGCGCTGGCGCTGCGCCGGGCACGGCGTTTGACTTCCAGGCTGGCGGCGCTGGTGCCGATAAAGTGGGCGAAGTTGTATTTGGTCTGCCGTGCCCGCAGCAGCGACCGCGTGGAAGCAAGCTCTTCCTGCATGCTCAGGTAGCGCTTGAGCATCGGCGACAGGCTGCGCAGCTCGTCGAACAGGGCAAAGCCGATGGCGCCGATCACCGCCCCGGCGTCGTCATGGATCGGCAGGCGCATCACCACCAGCGGGTCCTTGGGGGTGTCCTGCATGTCCAGCAGGATCGGCCGCCCGGTGCGCACCACTTCGCGCAGCAGGCTGCCGGGGATCACGCTTTCGCAGGCCTTGCCGATGGCGAACGCCGCCGACTCCAGGCCAAAGCGCCGGGCGTAGCGCTCGTTCATCCAGACGATATTGGCATCGCGGTCGACGATCACCGTGCCCTCGCTGGATTGCTCGATGATCTCGAACAGCGAACGGATCGCCAGTTGGCGAACCCGCTGGTAATCCTTGAGGCTTTCGGTGTCGTTCATGGGGAAGGTCCTGAAGGGCGCGCGCGCCGATTATGCCGGGAATCTTCACGGCGACGCGACCATCAGGGTTAGCGTCTGTAGGAGCGAGGCTTGCCCGCGATTCAGGCGCTGCGGTATTGCAGGTACACCGCGTCGCATCTATCGCGGGCAAGCCTCGCTCCTACAGGACAGGTTCAGGCCGGGTGGGCGGCGGCCAGCAGTTCCTGGGTGTAGGGATGCTGCGGCGCTTCGAACACTTCGTGGCTGGGGCCGCGTTCGACCACCTTGCCATCCTTGATCACGATCATGTCGTGGGCCAGGGCGCGGACCACGGCCAGGTCATGGCTGATGAACAGGTAGGTCAGGCCATGCCGCTCCTGGAGCTGGCGCAACAGCGCCACCACCTGCTTCTGCACGGTGCGGTCGAGGGCCGAGGTGGGTTCGTCCAGCAGGATCAGCGCCGGTTTGAGCACCAGGGCGCGGGCAATGGCGATGCGCTGGCGCTGGCCACCGGAGAACTCGTGGGGGTAGCGATGGCGGCTGGCCGGGTCCAGGCCGACTTCTTCCAGCGCCTGGATCACCTGCTGTTCGCACTGCTGGGCGGTGGAGTGGCTGTGCACCTCCAGCCCTTCACTGATGATCTGTTGCACCGACATCCGTGGGCTGAGGCTGCCGAAGGGGTCCTGGAACACCACCTGCATCTGCTTGCGCCACGGCCGCAACTGCTTCTGGTTGAGGCCGTCGAGGGCCTCGCCCTGGAAGCGGATGCTGCCTTCGGAATCCAGCAGGCGCAGGATCGCCTGGCCGAGGGTCGACTTGCCGGAGCCGGACTCGCCGACGATGCCCAGGGTCTTGCCCCGTTGCAGGCTCAGGCTGATGCCGTCCACCGCCCGCAGGTATTGCTTGCGACGCAGCAGCCCGCCGCCGATCTGGAACTGCACGTTCAGGTCGTCCACCTGCAGCACCACTTCGCGCTCGTCCCGGGGCAGGGCTTCGCCTTCCGGCTCGGCATTGAGCAGTACGCGGCTGTAGGGATGCTGCGGCGCGCTGAACAGGGTTTCGCAGGGTGCCTGTTCGACGATCTGCCCGGCCTTCATCACGCACACACGCTGGGCGATGCTGCGCACCAGGTTGAGGTCGTGGCTGATCAGCAGCAGGGACATGCCCAGGCGTTGTTGCAGGGATTTGAGCAGCAGCAGGATCTTGCGCTGCACCGTCACGTCGAGGGCGGTGGTCGGTTCGTCGGCGATCAGCAGCTCCGGTTCGCAGGCCAGGGCCATGGCGATCATCACCCGCTGGCGCTGGCCGCCGGAGAGCTGGTGTGGGTAGGCCTTGAGCCGTTCCTCGGGTTTCTGGATGCCTACCAGGCGCAGCAGTTCGAGGATCCGCGCCTGGGCCGCCTTGCCACCCAGGCCCTTGTGCAGCAGCAGGGTTTCGCCGATCTGCTTCTCGATGCTGTGCAGCGGGTTCAGCGAGGTCATCGGCTCCTGGAAGATCATGGCGATGCGGTCGCCGCGCAGTTTCTGCAAGGTCCGGGCTTCGGCGCCGAGCAATTCCTGGCCGCGGTAGCGGATGCTGCCGCTGCTGTGGGTGTCGCAGTCGGGCAGCAATTGCAGGATCGAATGGGCGGTCACCGACTTGCCCGAACCCGACTCGCCGACCAGGGCCAGGCACTCGCCAGGGCGAATGTCCAGGCACAGGTCGCGCACCACCTTCTGGGTGCCGAAGGCGACGTTGAGGTCGCGGATTTCGATCAGGTTGTCAGTCATTTCAGCATCCGCTTGGTCAGGAACATGGCTCAAGAACGTGGATCGAAGGCATCGCGCAACGCCTCGCCGATAAACACCAGCAGCGACAGGATCAGCGCCAGGGTGAAAAATGCCGTCAGGCCCAGCCAGGGCGCCTGCAGGTTCTGCTTGCCCTGGCCGATCAACTCGCCCAGGGAAGCGCTGCCGGCCGGCATGCCGAAGCCGAGGAAGTCCAGGGCGGTGAGAGTGGAGATCGCCCCGGTGAGAATGAACGGCAGGTAGCTCAGGGTGGCGTTCATCGCGTTGGGCAGGATATGCCGCACGATTACCTTGCGGTCGTTGAGGCCCAGGGCGCGGGCGGCCTTGACGTATTCCAGGTTGCGCCCACGCAGGAACTCGGCGCGCACCACGTCCACCAGGGCCAGCCAGGAGAACAGCGCCATGATCCCCAGCAGCCACCAGAAGTTCGGCTCGACGAAACCGGAAAGGATGATCAGCAGGTACAGCACCGGCAGCCCCGACCAGACCTCCAGCAGGCGTTGGCCCAGCAGGTCGACCCAGCCGCCGTAATAACCCTGCAGGGCACCGGCGGCGATGCCGATCAGGGCGCTGATAAAGGTCAGGGCCAGGGCGAACAGAATCGACACCCGGGCGCCGTAGATCACCCGGGCCAGCACGTCCCGCGCCTGGTCGTCGGTGCCCAGCCAGTTGACCGCGGTCGGCGGGCTCGGGGCGGGGCGGCTGAGGTCGTAGTTGGGCGTGTCTTCGCTGAACGGGATCGGCGGGAACAGCAGCCAGCCGCCGTCCTGGCGGATCAGCTTCTGCACGTAGTCGCTGCGGTAGTCGGCCTGGAACGGCAGCTGGCCGCCGAACTCCTGCTCGGTGTAGCGCTTGAACACCGGGAAATACAGCGAGCCCTGGTAGCTGACCACCAGCGGTTTGTCGTTGGCGATCAGCTCGCCGCCGAGGGTGAGGATGAACAGGCCGACGAACAGCCACAGCGACCACCAGCCACGGCGGTTTTTCTTGAAACGGTCGAAGCGCCGGCGCGCCAGCGGGGAGAGCTTGAGCATCAGGCGTTCCTCGCGGCGAAGTCGATACGCGGGTCGACCAGGGTGTAGCAGAGGTCGCCGATGAGTTTTATCAGCAGGCCGAACAGGGTGAAGATGAACAGCGAGCCGAACACCACCGGATAGTCCCGCGACACCGCGGCCTCGTAGCTCATGCGCCCGAGGCCGTCGAGGGAGAAAATCACCTCGATCAACAGGGATCCTGCGAAGAACACGCTGATAAAGGCCTGGGGAATGCCCGAGACCACCAGCAGCATGGCGTTGCGGAACACATGGCCGTACAGCACCCGGCGCTCGCTCAGGCCCTTGGCCCGGGCGGTGACCACGTACTGGCGGGTGATTTCGTTGAGAAACGAGTTCTTGGTGAGGATGGTCAGGGTGGCGAAACCGCCGATCACCAGGGAAGTCACCGGCAGCACCAGGTGCCAGAAGTAGTCGGCGATCTTGCCCAGGGTGCTCAGTTGCTCGAAGTTCTCCGAGACCAGCCCGCGCACCGGGAACCAGTTCAGCGAGGTACCGCCGGCGAACAGCACGATCAGGAACATGGCGAACAGGAAGGCCGGCATGGCGTAGCCGATGATGATCGCGGTGCTGCTCCAGATATCGAAATGGCTGCCGTGGTGCACCGCCTTGCGAATCCCCAGGGGGATCGACACCAGGTAGGTGATCAGGGTCGCCCAGAGGCCGAGGGAGATGGTCACCGGCATCTTTTGCAGGATCAGCTCGGTGACCGTGGCGCCGCGGAAGAAACTCTTGCCGAAGTCCAGTTGCGCATAGCTCTTGAGCATCAGCCACAGCCGTTCGTGGGCCGGCTTGTCGAAGCCGTACTGTTTCTCGATGTCCTTGATCAGCTGCGGGTCTAGGCCACGGCTGGCCCGCGAGTTGCCGCTGATGCCGTCGCTGGAACCGCCGAGGTTTCCGCCGCCACCTATGCCTTGCAGGCGGGCGATGGCCTGTTCCACCGGGCCACCGGGGGCCGCCTGGACGATGGCGAAGTTGACCAGCAGGATGATCAGCAGGGTGGGGATGATCAGCAGCAGGCGCCGCAGGATATACGCCAGCATCAGTGCGGCCCTCCAGGCTGGCCGCGCTGGATGCGCTCGGCCGCCATTTGCTCGTTGGTCAGGGGCGTGCGGCTCATTTCCCACCAGCTTTCGATGGCTTCGTCATTGCTGGCGGGAATGGCCGGCATGCCGAAGCGGTTCCACCACACGGTGGAGGTTCCTGGCGGGTAGTAGTTGGGGATCCAGTAGTAATTCCATTGCAGTACGCGGTCCAGGGCATGGGCATAGCGCAACATCTGCGGCTGGGTGGTGGCCTTGACCAGGCCGGTGATCAGGCTGTCCACCGCCGGGTTCTTCAGCACCATCAGGTTGCTCGAGCCAGGGTCGTTGGCCGCCGCCGAACCGAAGTAGTTGTACAGCTCCAGCCCCGGCGAGGTGGTCACCGGGTAGCCGGTGACGATCATGTCGTAGTCGCGGGCCATCAGCCGGTTGACGTACTGCGAGGCGTCGATGCGGCGGATCTCCAGGGTGATGCCGATCTGCGCCAGGTTGCGCTTGTAGGGCAGCAGCAGGCGCTCGATGCCGCTCTGGCTATTGAGGAAGGTGAAGCGCAGCGGCTCGCCGTCGGCGTTGACCAGCGTGTCGCCGTCGGGTTTCCAGCCGGCCGCTTCGAGCAGGGCCAGGGCTTGCAGTTGCTTGTCGCGGATCAGGCCGCTGCCGTCGGTTTTCGGCGCCTGGAAGACCTGGGTGAAGACTTCGTCGGGAATCTGCCCGCGCAGCGGTTCGAGGATCTTCAGTTCCTCGGCATCCGGTAGCGCCCGCGCGGCCAGGGTGCTGTTGGAGAAGAAGCTCTGCTGACGGATGTACAGGTCGCGCATCATCTGCCGGTTGCTCCACTCGAAGTCCCAGAGCATGGCCAGGGCCTGGCGCACGCGGCGGTCCTGGAACATCGGCTTTTGCAGGTTGAACACGAAGCCCTGGGCCGGTTGCGGCGCCTCCTTGGCCAGGTGGGCCTTTTGCAGGCGCCCGTCGTCCAGGGCCGGGCCGTCGTAGCCGATGGAGAAGCCGGTGGCGGAGAACTCGCGGTTGTAATCGTAGGCGCCGCCGCGCAGCACCTGGCGGGCGACGTCGGTGTCGCCGAAGTACTCGATGCTGAAGCGGTCGAAGTTGTACAGGCCACGGCTGACCGGCAGGTCCTTGCCCCACCAGTCGGCATCGCGGGTGAAGGTGATGCTGTTGCCGTTGTCGACCTTGCTCACCTTGTACGGGCCGCTGCCCAGGGGCGCTTCGTAACCACCGCCGCCGGCGAAGTCGCGACTCTTCCACCAGTGCTCGGGGAGCACCGGCAGGGCCGCGATATCCAGGGGCAGGGTGCGGTTTTCATTGCTCTTGAAGTCGAAGCGGATCACCCGCGGCGATTCGACTTCGACGTCCTTGACGTCGGCGAACTGGGTGCGATAACGCAGGCTGCCCTGGGTCATCAGCAGGTTATAGGTGTAGCGCACGTCCTCGGCGGTGATCGGCTTGCCATCGGCGAAGCGCGCCTTGGGGTTGAGGTAGAAACGCAGCCACAGGCCGTCATCGGCGCGCTCCATCTTTTGTGCCACCAGGCCGTAGACGGTGTAGGGCTCGTCCAGCGAGCGCTGGGCCAGCGGCGAATAGATATAGCCGTCGAGTTGCGAGACGCCGATGCCTTTGTCGATGTAGGGCAGCACATGGTCGAAGCGGCCGATTTCGATGGCCGAGCGGCGCATGCTTCCGCCTTTGGGCGCACGAGGGTTGGTGTAGGCGAAGTGGCTGAAGCCGGCGGGGTACTTGGCCGGTTCGCCATAGACGGTCAGGGCGTGTTGCGGTGCGGCGTCGGCACTCGCGGTCCCCAGCAGCAGGGCCAGGGCGGTGAAGATCATGGAGGGGAAAAGCAGGCGCATTGTCAGCCTTAAGAGCCGGGTGATCGATGATCACGATTTGTACGCTACCGGCGCGCTGCTGACCAGCGCGGGCCGTAGCCCAAACACAACGGCCCACCAAGGGGCGGGCCGTCGTTCACGCAAATCGCGACAGGATCAGTCCTGGCGGCTGGTCACTTCCAGCAGGTGATAACCGAACTGGGTTTTCACCGGGCCTTGCACGACGTTGACCGGGGCGCTGAACACTACGGTGTCGAATTCCTTGACCATCTGGCCTGGGCCGAAGGAGCCGAGGTTGCCGCCGTCACGGCTGGATGGGCAGGTGGAGTTCTTCTTGGCGACTTCGGCGAAGTCGGCGCCGGCTTCGATCTCGGCTTTCAGTTCGTTGCACTTGGCTTCGCTGGCAACGAGGATGTGACGGGCAGTGGCTTTGGCCATGGGAGTTGCTCCTTTCAAGAAAGTGGTGAGCCTACCGGATTGTGTGGCCTATTTCTCGTCAAAGTTCCGTCAAGGCATTGCAGCAAAGGATGGCCGGTCGAGGTGCTTATCTGTAGGAGCGAGGCTTGCCCGCGATACAGGCGACGCGGTGGGTCAGGTACACCGTATCATCCTTCATCGCGGGCAAGCCTCGCTCCTACAGTCCCAGGATCAGGCGGAAGCGGGAATGTCTTGCCGGGCGTTGCGCAGCTGCCGGGCGGCATTGCGCAGCAGCTGCTCGGTGGCGTCCCAGCCCAGGCAACCGTCTGTCACCGAAACCCCGTAGCGCAGCGTCGGGCTCAGGGGCTGACAACCCTCGAACAGATGGCTCTCCAGCATCACCCCGACCAGAGACGAATCGCCCTGCAGGCGCTGCTCCAATACCTCGTCGAACACCGCCGGTTGGCGCAGTGGGTCCTTGCCGCTGTTGGCATGGCTGCAATCGACCATGATTCGCGCCGGGATCTTCAGCTTCTGCAGGTCGTGCCGGATCTGGGCCACGCTCTGGCGATCGTAGTTCGGGCCGCGATGGCCGCCGCGCAGCACCAGGTGGGTGTCCGGGTTGCCCGGGGTCTGGATCACTGCCGGATGGCCCTGGCTGTCGACGCCGAAGTGGCGGTGCGGGTGGGCCGCCGAGCGCATGGCGTCGCAGGCGATACCGACGCCGCCGTCGGTGCCGTTCTTGAAGCCCACGGGCATGCCCAGGCCGCTGGCCATTTCCCGGTGGATCTGCGATTCGGTGGTGCGCGCGCCGATGGCGACCCAGCTCAGCAGGTCGTCGAAGTAGCCGGCGGCCATGGGTTGCAGCAATTCGGTGGCGATCGGCAGGCCCAGGCGGAGCATTTCGCGCATCAGTTCACGGGACAGGGTCAGGCCGCCGGCCATGTCGTCGCTGCCGTCCAGGCGCGGGTCGTAGGCCAGGCCTTTCCAGCCGACGGTGGTGCGGGGTTTTTCGACGTAGGCGCGCATCACCAGCAGCAGCTCGTCGCTGACCTCGGCGGCCAGGCTGGCCAGGTTGCTGGCGTATTCCAGGGCGGACTGGGGATCGTGAATCGAGCAGGGGCCGACGACGACCAGCAAACGGGAGTCTTCACCGTTGAGGATGGCGCGCACCGCCTGGCGATGGGCGGCGACTTGCTGGCTGAGGGCCGGGCTGAGCGGCAGTTGCTGCTTGAGCTCCAGCGAGCTGGGCAGGCGCTGGGTCAGGGTTTCGTTGGCGCAGTTGCGGGTGGACAGCGGCAGAGCGGATACGGACGAGTTCATATTCAAGGCTTCCTGGGCAGGCGGCGGGTGGTGTCCCGCGCGCGGCCCTACTGGGGTGTTCGACAATTGGCCGGATTGGCTGTGCAGGTGTGTTTGCCACCAGTAGGTGACCGATCGGAGGCGGCAGGCTGTCCCGAACGGAGGCTGCTAAATCGCCAGGCGGAGCAGGTGTCGTAACGGTAATAGGTGCTGTAGTTCATGGTTTGAATCCTCGGTAAGTTCGATGTGTCGCTTGAAAGTCGTGGTTAAAAATCTTCGGCCCAGAAAAACAAAACCCCCGGTCGGGAGGCCGACCGGGGGTGAGATTTTCTCTGGTAGGCGACCCGTTCAAGTGGGCGCCGTTTGGGTATCAGGCGCGCCAGTGGCTAAACCAATACCCAAAATAAAAGCTCGCTGGAGCGCAGGCGTTTTTCACCCAGGCAGCCGCACCGGCGCGCGAGGCGCTGGCAGTGTGACGATGCATGGAAAGGGTGAGGGACGACATGCTGTTTCTCCGTGAAGTGGGCCGAGCTTACTAGAGGCCGGGGTCGCGGTTCAATCAGAAAATCCTATTGCCTTGCCAGTCAGTGCCTATGAGTTAAGCGCTTTGAGGTTTTATGACACACTCGCCACGCCCTCATTGCTGCTCATCCAGGACCCATCATGACCCCGCTGACCCTTGCTGCCGCCCAAGCGGTTTCCATCGCTGGCGACCTGCCGGGCAATATCGCCCGACACCAGGCCTTTATCCGCGCTGCGGCGCAGCAGGGCGTGCAATTGCTGGTGTTTCCCGAGCTGTCCCTGACCGGTTACGAGCCCGCGCTGGCGACCGAGCTGGCGCTATTGCCGCAGAGCCCGCTGTTGCAGCCGTTGCGCGACCTGGCCCGGGAGTTGGGGGTGACGGCGGTGGTGGGCATGCCCATTCGCCTGTCGGTCGAGGGACCGCTGTTGATTGGCGCCCTGGTGCTGGCCGCCGACGGTTCGCTGGCGGTGTACAGCAAGCAGCATCTGCATGCTGGCGAGGAGTTGGTATTTAGCCCCGGCACGGGTGGCGCGAACCTGAGGTTCGCCGAGGATCAAGTCGCCCTGGCGGTGTGCGCCGATTTCTCCCAGGCCAGCCATGCGCGTGCGGCGGTGCAGTCCGGTGCCGGCATCTATGCCGCCGGGGTGCTGATCAGCGAAAAAGGCTACGCCGTGGACACTGCCTTGTTGCAGGGCTATGCCGTGGAGCACGCCATGCTGGTGCTGATGGCCAACCACGGCGGGCCGACCGGAGGCTGGGTGTCGGCCGGTCGCAGCGCGATCTGGGGCCCGGACGGCGGGCTGATCGTGACCGCGACGGGCACTGGCGATGAACTGTTGATCGCCCGGCGCACCGACGGTCACTGGAGCGGCCAGCAGTTGAAGGTCGAAGCGCCTTGAACGGCTTCCAACTGCGTCCGGCCGGCACCCCGGAGGATCTGGTTTTCGCCCGCGACCTGACCCGCAGCAGCATGCTGGGTTATTACATTCGTCATGATCTGTTGTGGCTGGATGAAGCCTTCGATGTGGCCTGGGCCGGGCGGGAGAACCTGCTGATCTGCCAGGGCGCCAGGGTGTTGGGGTTCGTCAGCCTGAGTCGCGACTCCAGGGCTTTGTATATTCGCGAGTTGCATGTGCTCGAGGCGTTTCGCGGGCAAGGTGCCGGGGCCTGGACCCTCGGACAGTTGCTGGCGATGGCGCGCGGCGAACGGCGCGGGCTGCTACGGTTGACGGTGTTCAAGGACAACCCGGCGCAGGCGCTTTATGGGCGCATGGGGCTGAAGGTGGTCGGGGAAGACGAGTGTTTTCTACGGATGGAGCGAAGCAGCGCCGCGGATGCATAGCCGCTGGTTGCTGTGCGGGGTGGTGGTCGTCCCGAAGAATGTGGTGGCAGTCGAGGGTCAGGCGGGTTCCTGGTCGGGGCCCTCGGGCTCGGCAAGGATGATGCCGTCTTTCATGCCCAGCAATACGGCCACCTTGTGCGCCTCTCCGCGTCGTCCTTTCTTGCGGCCGGCCAGTACCTGGTAGGTGGTGGCTGGATCGACCCCGTGTTCACGGGCGAACTGTTGAACCGATTTACCTTGATGTTCAAGCCAGGCCTTGGCTTGTGCGGCAGTGCGGATACCGGGCATAGTTCAAAACCGTTCAAATTTGTTCAATGCTTGAAGGGTGTAACACCCCTAGGGGTGCATAAAAAAGGATCATACATCCAAATGAGTGGAATCGGTTCGCGGTTAAGACAGGAAAGGGAACGCCTGGGGTTGTCGCAGAAAAAATTTGGTGAAGTTGGCGGCGTGGAAGCCAATGCCCAAGGCAGATATGAAAGTGGAGACCGGGTACCCAAGGCGGACTACTTGTCCCGGGTGGCGGCAAAAGGGGTCGATGTCCTTTATATATTGACCGGCAGGCGGACCCCGACCAGCGCTGAGAATCTCAGCCAGAGCGAGGAGAAAATCCTCGTCAGTTATCGGGCCTTGTACAAGGAAGATCAGGACGCGATCCGGCACCTGACCCATACCCTTGCCGAGCTTTCGGTTTGCAGCCTGATGAAAAGAAAGGCGGACGCCCGAGAGCCTTAGGGCAGGGCGTTCGCAGCGCATTAACCATCCACCGGATACCCCTGGTGAGCAGGTGCTTTTTATATGGCGCTTGTCATTAGGTCAGCACGCTGCTTTTTTGCTAAGGTGTCCGGCAACCTATAAGACCAAATCGCGAGGTGTCTGCTTGATTAGGGTGCTAGTAGTCGATGACCATGATCTCGTTCGTACAGGTATTACACGAATGTTGGCTGACATCGATGGCCTGCAAGTGGTCGGTCAGGCCGAGTCAGGGGAGGAATCCCTGCTCAAGGCCCGAGAATTGAAACCCGATGTGGTCCTCATGGACGTCAAGATGCCCGGGATCGGCGGTCTTGAAGCCACGCGCAAATTGTTGCGCAGTCACCCGGATATCAAAGTCGTGGCCGTCACTGTGTGTGAAGAAGATCCGTTCCCGACCCGCTTGCTACAAGCGGGCGCGGCGGGTTACCTGACCAAGGGCGCGGGCCTCAATGAAATGGTGCAGGCCATCCGTCTGGTGTTTGCCGGCCAGCGTTACATCAGCCCGCAGATTGCCCAGCAACTGGTGTTCAAGTCATTCCAGCCGTCCAGTGAATCGCCGTTCGACGCCTTGTCGGAGCGCGAGATCCAGATTGCGCTGATGATTGTCGGCTGCCAGAAAGTGCAGATCATCTCCGACAAGCTGTGCCTGTCTCCGAAAACCGTGAATACCTACCGTTACCGTATCTTCGAGAAGCTCTCGATCAGCAGCGATGTCGAACTGACGTTGCTGGCGGTTCGCCACGGCATGGTCGATGCCAGTGCCTGACAATGACCGACCCGTTTGATCCCAGTGCTTTTCTTTCCACCTGCAGTGGCCGTCCCGGCGTGTATCGCATGTTCGACAGCGATGCGCGCCTGCTCTACGTCGGTAAAGCCAAGAACCTGAAGAGCCGCCTGGCCAGCTACTTCCGCAAGACTGGCCTGGCGCCGAAGACGGCTGCCCTGGTGGGGCGCATCGCGCAGATCGAAACCACCATCACCGCCAACGAAACCGAGGCCCTGCTGCTCGAGCAGACGCTGATCAAGGAGTGGCGGCCGCCGTACAACATCCTGTTGCGCGACGATAAGTCCTATCCCTATGTGTTTCTGTCGGACGGTGAGTTTCCGCGTTTCAGCATCCATCGCGGGGCGAAAAAGCAGAAGGGCAAGTACTTCGGCCCGTACCCCAGCGCCGGGGCCATCCGCGAGAGCCTGAGTCTGCTGCAAAAGACTTTCATGGTTCGCCAGTGCGAGGACAGCTACTACAAGAACCGCACCCGGCCGTGCCTGCAGTATCAGATCAAGCGCTGCAAGGCACCGTGCGTCGGCCTGGTGGAGGCCGAGGTGTACGCCGAAGATGTGCGCCACTCGGTGATGTTCCTCGAAGGGCGCAGCAATGCCCTGACCGATGAACTGTCAGCCGGCATGGAGCAGGCGGCCAGTACCCTGGACTTCGAGAAAGCCGCCGAACTGCGCGACCAGATCTCCCTGCTGCGGCGGGTGCAGGACCAGCAGAGCATGGAAGGCGGCAGCGGCGATGTGGACGTGGTGGCGGCCTTCGTCAACCCGGGCGGCGCCTGCGTGCACCTGATCAGCGTGCGTGGCGGTCGGGTGCTGGGCAGCAAGAACTTCTTTCCCCAGGTGGGTATCGAGGAGGAGGTGGCCGAGGTCATGTCGGCGTTCCTCGGCCAGTACTTTCTCAGCAGCCCCGAGCGCGACCTGCCCAGCGAGCTGATCGTCAACGTGGTCCACGAAGACTTCCCGACCCTGATCACCGCGATCCAGGCCTTGCGCGGTCGCGAGCTGAGCATCAGCCACCGGGTGCGCGGCACGCGGGCGCGCTGGCAGCAACTGGCAGTGACCAACGCCGAGCAGGCCCTGAGCGCGCGCCTGGCCAACCGGCAGCATGTGGCGGCACGTTTCGAAGCCCTGGCCGAAGTGCTGAACCTGGACGAACCGCCGCAACGCCTGGAGTGCTACGACATCAGTCACTCCAGCGGCGAGGCGACCGTGGCCTCCTGCGTGGTGTTTGGCCCGGAAGGGCCGCTGAAGTCCGATTACCGGCGCTACAACATCGAAGGCGTCACCGCCGGCGACGACTATGCGGCGATGCACCAGGCCCTGACCCGGCGCTTCAGCAAACTCAAGGACGGCGAGGGCAAACTGCCGGACATCCTGCTGGTGGACGGCGGCAAGGGCCAACTGTCCATGGCCCGCGATGTGCTCAACGAGCTGGCGGTACCCGACCTGATCCTGCTGGGGGTGGCCAAGGGCGCGACGCGCAAGGCCGGTTTCGAGACCCTCTACCTCAATGATGCGGCCCATGAGTTCACCCTCAAGGGCGACTCACCGGCGCTGCACCTGATCCAGCAGATCCGCGACGAGGCTCACCGTTTCGCGATCACCGGCCACCGCGCGCGCCGCGGCAAGACCCGCCGCACCTCGACCCTCGAAGGCGTGGCCGGCGTCGGCCCCAAGCGCCGCCGCGACCTGCTGAAGCATTTTGGCGGATTGCAGGAGCTGTCCCGCGCAAGTATCGACGAAATCGCCAAGGCACCGGGGATCAGTAAAAAGCTCGCTGAACTGATTTATGCGAACTTGCATAGTGAGTAGGGGAGAACTCAGGGGCGGAAAGGGTCAGGTTGACCAGGACACAGTTTCAGGCGGGCAATAACATCAGGACCTGTTTTAGTGATGTCGATCTTACCGCTCCCATCGAGGTAAATGTCCATTGTTCTCCACCGTTTTGGTGTGATGTAGATGCACCGGGGCGGGGTCGTATCGGCCCACCAATCGAACATCATAAAGAAATCCTTATCGGGGAAAATATGCCCCGCATCACCGGTTGTCTCACCCGGCATCAAGTCCCGTCGAAATATTGAATGCTGCGTATTGAAGACGTATTTGAGTTCTTTTGAACCATCGTCCGAGTAGTAAATGACAACCCTTGGCAAAGCCAAATACCAGCATGCAATAAGGAAGCAAACGAATCCTGTAATCCACCGCCCTAAGTAGAGCCTTTTCTCACTTGCAGACATGTGGTTGAACTCCTTTCGCCCAGTCGCTTATGGGTACTGCCAGCACTTTGTCCATAATGATCTTCCCTGTGAGGCCACCATTTGGATATTCCTTGTATAGGCTTATCCCGATAATGATCGAGACCCTATCGGGTACATCATCCCATGCGCGCATACCTTCAACACCCTTGGTCCTTTGCGGGCCATCAAATCTCTCAGGGTTTTTGATGAAGCGCCAAGTGTCTGATCCGATTTGCTCTACACCAGCACCGTCCAATAAGACACTCTCAGAAAGCCCACCTGCTACACCCACATATCCGTAGTGGATGTTCGACCAGATATCGTAGAAATATTCATAGGCACCTTGCTTATGCCAAGGATATTCACCAAAGAGTTTTTGCAGTATTGGCTTATGGTCCCATGGCCTGTTCTGACCTACGCGCTCAGTCCAGATAGCAAAAGCCTTTGCTTTCTTTCCGAGCGCCAAGCTGTAGAAGTCTGGACCAAGACCGAGTCGCATGTAAAAGGGCAAGGCTGCGTACTTTCTTGTTTCTGCTGCGGGGTCAAAGCTATTCAAATCTTTCATTTGCCGCACGGACGGGCTGTTGATGTTGCGGTTCATCTCGCCAGCAATGTAGCTCGCCAGTTCCTCCATGTGGTCGGGGTCGGTACAGAGCTTCTCCTCTGACTGCTCTTCAGGCGCCTTAGAGGCCGCATTGGGATCAACCAAGGCATTTGCAGCGGTCGCCTTCTCGGTCAGCCTCGGGTCGGCCAGCAAGGTCGCCATCTTTTCATCGTCTACCGAGCCGTCTGGGCGAAACACGCCGAGGGCTGCGAAGTTAATGATTGCCGCGCCAGGAGTGGGCCCAAAGACGAAGCCTCCGAAGGTATCGCCTGACCCCGTGATGATCGTCCCGCCGTGACTGGTAGGGCTCCCTAAGTGGGCCATAGGGCGACCATTCAGGATGATCGAGGGAAACCCCGTGGTGATGACTGCACCACAACCGCAAGTGTCACCGACTCGGGCTGCTCCCATGGAGTTGATGTTGATGTCGCCAGAAGCGCCAGCAATCGGAGTGGTGCCGTGACCGGGAAGTGGGCAGACGTGTTTGTCCCCAGGCGAGCAGAAGAGAGCATTTTATCGTCCCTGCGTTGACTGATCCGCGAGGCTCTTTGTAGAGCCCCGCAAACCTAGCAAGCGGTGATGGGCAAGGCTTTAGGACGATTCTGAACTTGGATGGGGTCTAGCGAGGGCTGAGAGTCTGGCTGGAAAATCTGCATGGCCACCGCACTACGTCTGCATACGACGGTTCCAGCAGGCTTGCGAACTGAGCCTGGTACTGCGCGCGCAGGCCCCAGAAAGTTGCGCTTTCAAGGGACTCAAAGTGTTGGAACAGTGTTAGACACGCTGTGCGAGAAGCCCGTAGAATGGCCGTGCCTACCTCATCTGCTGTCTTTTTCGAGTAGATTGCCAACTCACCTCGTAGCCAGTTGTGCCGATGAATATCCCTAATCTGATCACCGTTCTACGCGTTCTGCTCATCCCGATCTTCATTTTGCTGTTTTACCTGCCTTATAGCTGGAGCTACATGGCCGCCAGTTCCGTCTTCGCGTTCGCCGCGGCCACCGACTGGCTCGATGGCTACCTGGCGCGGCGTCTGGAGCAAAGCACGCCGTTCGGGGCTTTCCTCGATCCGGTGGCCGACAAGTTGATGGTGGCGGTGGCCCTGGTGCTGTTGGTGCAAGAGCACGGCAACCTGTGGCTGACCCTGCCGGCGGCGGTGATCATAGGACGCGAAATCGTCGTTTCCGCCCTTCGCGAGTGGATGGCCGAACTGGGCGCCCGCGCGCAAGTGGCGGTGTCCAACATGGGCAAATGGAAAACCGCCGCGCAGATGCTGGCGCTGGTGATCCTGCTGGCCAACCCACCGGCCTTCACTTTCTGGGTGTTGCTGGGTTATGCCTTGTTGCTGATCGCCGGAGGGCTGACCCTGTGGTCCATGCTGCAGTACCTGCGCGCCGCCTGGCCGCATCTGAAGACCGATGTGGAAAAGAAATAAAACTTTTTTGAATCAAGGGGTTGACGCAGTTTCGAATTTCTATAGAATGCACACCACCAAGACGCGGGAATAGCTCAGTTGGTAGAGCACGACCTTGCCAAGGTCGGGGTCGCGAGTTCGAGTCTCGTTTCCCGCTCCAAACATAGCACTACAGAGTTCCACTGAATTCTGTAAGTGATTGAAATCAGGGCCTTAGGGTCCTTTTTTCGTTCCGGTGGGAACCACTGAAATCCAGCACTATCCAGTGCGTTTAAGTCCCGATTTAAGTCCCGATGAGAATCTTGAATTCGGATGAGCACTGAATCGGTTTGATGCTGGATCAGTTTGGGTAGCGAGATGAGCATCTGGCCCTGACTCTGTTCAGGAGCTCGCAATGGCACTTTCGGATACGACCGTTCGACACGCACGAATCACCGGTAATGACTACACGCTTGGCGACACAGATGGGCTTGCGCTCAATGTGACGGCCCAGGGTGGGAAAATCTGGCGCTTCAGGTACTACTGGGTAGGGACACAGATGCGTATGTCCCTGGGTAGTTATCCGCAAATCAGCCTTAAAGAAGCCCGAGTGCTGCGTGATGAAGCGCGTGCTTTGGTTGCCCGAGGCATCAACCCTAATGAGCATCGTAAACAGCAGCGTCGTGCTGTCCGTTTCGCGGCAGAGCACACCTTCGAGGCAGTGTTCAATCAGTGGGTGGAGTTTCGCAGGCTGAGCTTGAAGGAAGGCCGCCAGAGCACGCTCTCGCAAATCTTGAGAATCTTCAATAAAGACGTCTTGCCCACACTGGGTGGGCGGTCTGTCTACGATATCAGTCGTCACGATTTGCTGGATTTGCTAAGCAGGATCGAACAGCGCAAGGCCTTAACGACCGCTGAAAAGTGCCGGACCTGGTTCAACCAATTGTTCCGCTATGCGCTGGTGAAGATCGAGGGGCTGGAGCACAATCCGGCTTCAGATCTCGATGTTGTTGCGCTCCCCAAACCTCCGGTGTCACACAATCCGTTTCTTCGTATGGACGAGCTGCCTGCGCTGATGGCCGCTCTCCGAAACTGCGGCGGCGCCAACCAAACACGCCTTGGCCTTCGATTGTTACTGCTGACCGGTGTTCGCACCGGCGAGCTGCGCTTGGCGACACCCGACCAGTTCGATCTGGAGCAGCGGTTATGGATCATACCCGCGGAGGTAGTGAAACAACTCCAGTTAGCGATGCGGAGGCCAGGGAGGCAGGTCGCAAACATACCGCCCTACATCGTGCCGCTGTCGGTTCAGGCGCTTGAAATAGTGCGTCACTTGCTGGACCAGGTTCTCCCCGCGCAACGTTACTTATTTGTGCATCGGAGCGATCTTGGCAAGCGTATCAGTGAGAACACCCTCAATGGAGCGCTACGCCGGATGGGCTATGCCGATCAACTCACGGGTCATGGCATGAGGGCTACGATCTCGACGGCGTTGAATGAAATCGGATACCCAAAGGTATGGGTCGATGCTCAACTTTCTCATGCAGATCCGGACAAGGTGAGCGCGGCTTATAATCACGCAGAATACGTTGAACAGCGCCGGACCATGATGCAGGACTGGGCGAACCGCCTGGATCTTTGGGGGCAGGGCCAGCCGAAAGCAGCGAGCTCTCCGCTCACTATCCGTTTAGAGGGTGCAGCTTCGCTGCCCTTGTTGGAAAACGCGAACGCAAATTCCGTTCTGTACAACGGTAACTTTCCAGCGATGACCGTCCCGGCATCTAAGGTGCGGATTCCATGCGCACTTTGGACGCCCATTCCACAAACACTTGGACAGCGATTCCACGCTGACTTGGACACTCATTCCACGGCCACGCGGACACTGATTCCACGAGCACTTGGACAGTGATTTTTCACTGATCCACCCAGTGCTCAGGCAGGCAGCGACGCAGGATTATTCACTACCATCGACCTCTTTTTTCGAAGCAAAGAGGTCGTCGTGGAGCGTTTATCCATGCGTAAAATCCGAGAGGTACTACGCCTAAAGTTCGACGCCGGCCTGTCCGTGCGCAAGATCGCCGCCAGCCTTCGCATCAGCAGCGGCAGTGCCGGCAATTATCTGCATCGCTTCAACGCCTGCGGACTTACTTGGCCGACGGCATTGTCGGACGTTGAACTGGAACGATGTCTGTTCCCGCCAGCACCGACGGTTCCCAGCGATCAACGCCCGATGCCTGACTGGGCATGGGCTCGCGCGGAGCTGCGCCGCCCCGGCGTCACCTTGGCCCTGCTCTGGCAAGAGTACCGACTCAGCCACCCACAAGGCTTCCAGTACAGTTGGTTCTGCGAGCACTACCGGCTCTGGGCCGCCAAGGTCGATGTGGTCATGCGCCAGGAGCATCGCGCAGGCGAAAAGCTGTTCGTCGACTACGCCGGCCAAACCGTGCCGGTCATCGACCGGCAGACCGGGGAGATCCGCCAAACGCAGATCTTCGTTGCCGTGCTCGGCGCCTCCAGCTACACCTTCGCCGAGGCCACCTGGTCGCAGAAACTCCCCGACTGGTTGGGCTCGCACGCTCGCTGCTTTGCCTTTCTCGGCGGCACATCGCAGATACTGGTACCCGACAATCTGCGCAGCGGCGTCACCAAAGCGCATCGCTACGAGCCGGACATCAACCCCAGCTATCGCGATCTGGCCGAGCACTACGGCGTGGACGTGCTGCCTGCCCGAGCCCGTAAACCCAGGGACAAAGCCAAGGTCGAAGTTGGCGTCCAGGTGGTCGAGCGCCGGATCCTCGCGGCCTTGCGCAACCGCCAGTTCTTCTCGCTGGGCGAACTCAACACAGCGATAAGCGCACTGCTGGATCGGCTCAACCAACGCCCCTTCAAGAAGCTGACCGGCTCGCGCCGCTCGGCCTTCGAGGCCATCGACCAGCCCGTACTGCAACCGCTGCCGGAACAGCTGTACGTCTACGCCGAATGGAAAAAGGTACGGGTGCACATCGACTACCATGTCGAAGTCGACGGCCATTACTACTCGGTGCCGTACCAGTTGGTGAAGCATCAACTCGAAGTGCGGCTGACCGCGCAGACGGTCGAGTGCTTCCACGCCAACCAGCGCGTGGCCAGCCACCTGCGCTCACAGCACAAAGGCCGCCACACCACTCAGACCGAGCACATGCCCAAGAGCCATCGCGAGCACGCCGAATGGACGCCGCAACGGTTGATCCGCTGGGCAGAACAGACCGGGCCGAACACTGCCGGCGTCATCGCCTACATCCTCGAACGCCGAATCCATCCGCAGCACGGCTTCCGCGCCTGTCTGGGCATCCTTCGCCTGAGCAAACAGCACGGCGAAGAGCGGCTGGAAGCCGCTTGCCAGCGTGCGCTGGCACTGGGCGCGTGCAGTTACAAAAGCCTCGAATCGATCCTGCGCCAAGTCTTGGAGCGATTACCACTGGGTCAGCAAAACCTGCCACTGCTGCCCGAAGAACACATCAATTTGCGTGGCCCCGGCTACTACCACTGACCTGAAAAAGGAGCACGAATATGCTGCCCAATCCGACCCTCGACAAGCTGCAAACCCTGCGCCTAAACGGCATGCTCAAGGCGCTGACCGAGCAACACACAACGCCCGACATCAACGACCTCAGCTTCGATGAACGCCTGGGTCTGATGGTCGACCGCGAGCTGACCGAGCGCGAAGATGCCTACCTGAGCACCCTCTGAAAGCCGCCCGACTGCGCCATAACGCTTGCCTGGAAGACATCGACTACCGCAGCCCGCGCGGCCTGGACAGGTCATTGATCCTGCAACTGGGCAGCGGCCAATTGTTGCGCGACGGCCTGAACCTGATCATCGGCGGCCCCACCGGCGTGGGCAAAACCTGGCTCGCTTGCGCGCTGGCCCACAAGGCCTGCCGGGACGGCTACAGCGTGCGCTACCTGCGCTACCTGCGCCTGCTGCGCTTGATGGAGGAGCTAGGCCTGGCCCACGGCGATGGCCGCTTCGTGAAGCTGATGGCGGGTTATGCCAAGACCGATTTGCTGATCCTGGACGACTGGGGCTTGGCACCGTTTACCGCTGCGCAACGGCGCGACATGCTAGAGCTGCTGGACGACCGCTACGGGAACCGCTCGACGCTGGTCACCAGCCAGATGCCGGTGGACAAATGGCATGCGCTGATCGGCGATGCGACCTTGGGCGATGCGATCCTCGAACTGAAGGGCGAATCGATGCGCAGGCGCGCAACGAAATTGACGGCAGCAGGGACTTCAGACTAACAATACAAACCTGCGTCGCTGCGCTCCGACTGCCTGTCAAAGTGAGCGTGGAACGAGTGTCCAAATGATCGTGGGCTGGGTGTCCAAGTGTCGTGGAATCCGCATGCGGATTAAAATTCTTTGAAGACATGCGCGAACGGGCCTACATTCCTGATGGATGGGCCTCTCGCGAAGCATCTCTACATCGCCTACCTATTTGGCACTGTTGGCAGTGGCTGTTATATGGATCTTTAGGTCGATGAGATCATTCCATCTATCCATTTCCTAAGGTAATGCCATTATTTTTGTTAAGGCGTTCGCCCGAAGGTAGGTGGGCGAATCTCATCGTAGGGATCTACGGTGATTTGTTGGCTGATAATGACAGTGGATCCAATGTGAAGACCACCTGTTTTGTGATGCGTTCATACCGATAGTCGCGATTCTTCTCGTCGCTTGTTACCCGATAGAACACGAAATGGTTGGGCTTTTGACCGCCTGATGTGGGGCTCTGGTGTGAGGTGATCGCTGGCGAAGGCTCGGCGCAAGTTCATCGGGGTCATAGCTGTGATGCTCAAGTTGTCCAAGGCCTGTCGATCCCATTGGGCATCTTTTTCGTCGGCGGTACCCGGACAGATTGGATGTTCCTGCCAGAACCTGAACCCGCTGAGAACTGGGCACTGGCGTTTCTGGCAAAACGGGCCGTTTGTCTTGTCCTTGGGGGCCATCATCGCAAACGGAACAAGCGATGGCGATAGGCTCCACCGTGCACCTCTAATGTGTTCCACATTGGCGCCGCGTCAAATCCTTATCGGTAAAATAGATAACATATGCCGATAATATGGTGAAAAACCGATAAGGAAATAGCCTAAACTGCACACATGGTCATCCACACACGCACACATCACGAGGATTGCCAGACGCGTAGGTATCTTGCCGCTCCAAGCCTCTTGGCCATTTGGGCGGGCCATCGGCGCCCCAGACCTGCGGCCCATTTCTGAAGGGCATTGGATGTTGAACATCGTTCTGTTTTGCACCTTGTAGTGTTTGTATACAGCTCGGTGGTTCATGTTTTTGATGGGAACAAACAGGTTTTCGGATGCACTCTAGCGAGACTGATTAGTTTAGGTTTTTGGCTGGTCCTAAATCAAAATTGGCGCTATATCACTTCTTATAAAGGAAGGCCCAAGATGTATATGTTTTTGCCGTTTTTAATTGCTCTGCTGAGCGCGGCTTCTATATTTTTCGGGAAAAAGCGAACAGGGTTCTGGCTGTGGGGGGCTTTATTGATTGTCAGTCTGGTATGGTTTAACTACCACTCAACCGATCTCCTTAACTTATCCTTTTGAAAGGTATTAGGACATGAGTAACTACAGCTCGCAGCCCTCGATGGGGGGGAGTGCTTCTCAGTCTTCCAAACTCAATATTGGCGATACGCTAAATATTCTTGGTCTTTTGGGTATCAGTCTGTCGCTGGTAATCGCTTTCTATTATCAGTTTTTTCAGCATGAACTGCCATGCCCACTATGCCTGCTGCAACGAGTGGGTATGATTACCATAGGCTTTGGCTTTTTAATGAATGTGCGTTTTGGTGTACGTAGCGCACACTACGGTGTTGCGCTATTAGGGAGTCTGCTAACCGGAGCTATCGCCTCGCGCCAGGTGTTTCTGCATATTCTCCCAGGGGATCCGGGCTATGGGGTGACGCTTTTGGGCCTGCATTTCTATACGTGGGCTGTGGTGTCTGCCCTTGCATCCATTGTATTCATCTCGGGGCTTCTACTGCTTAAGAGCTGGGAGCAACCATCTCCCATCAAGCAGCAGGCGCATGCTCTTGGGAAGTTGGCCATGGCTGCATTCATCTTTCTGATCGCCGCAAACCTGGTATCTACAGTTCTGGAGTGTGGTACCAGAGAGTGCGAGGCTAATCCCATGGTTTATCAGCTACTAACAAACTAGTGCTGCTCGGATATGACTTTTCATCGGGCTGTGAGGTAATGAGCTCACAGCTCGCTGCAATCCAATGACTCGTTCTTTGTATTTCAATTCTGGTAACTGAAGTTCGCTTAATAGTCTTCTACTGATCGAAAGAGAACTTGAGCCGACTTGCCGTCCACAATCCTGCATGCTATCCCGGCAGAGAAGCTCTGTCGGTTATGTAGGGCACAGCAACTACCTTGAAAGCACCGCTCCAGTCATGATTTACCTGCATATAAGAGGGCAGTTATGTTTAATTTACAGGCGTTAGACTTGGCGCGAATGCAGTTCGCATTTACGGTCTCGTTTCATATTCTGTTCCCGGCTATCACGGTCGGTTTGGCCGGTTACCTGGCGGTTCTTGAGGGGTTGTGGCTGAAGACCCGCAACGATACCTACCGTGATCTGTACCACTTCTGGTCGAAGATCTTCGCTGTCAACTTTGGTATGGGCGTGGTCTCCGGATTGGTTATGGCCTATCAGTTCGGCACCAACTGGAGTCGTTTTTCGGACTTTGCTGGCCCCATCACCGGTACTTTGCTTACCTATGAGGTACTCACAGCCTTCTTCCTTGAGGCGGGTTTTCTGGGAGTGATGCTGTTCGGCTGGAACCGGGTCGGGCGCGGACTGCATTTCTTTTCTACCGTTATGGTGTCTCTGGGAACACTGATATCGACCTTTTGGATCTTGGCGTCCAATAGCTGGATGCAGACCCCTCAGGGTTTCGAAATCGTTAACGGCCAGGTGATTCCGACGGACTGGCTGGCGGTGATTTTCAACCCTTCGTTCCCGTATCGCCTCGCACACATGTCGATTGCGGCGTTTGTCGCCACCGCCTTCTTCGTCGGTTCGTCGGCTGCCTGGCACCTGTTGCGCGGCCGTGATAACCCGGCGATCCGCACCATGCTGTCGATGGCCATGTGGATGGCCCTGATCGTCACGCCCATTCAGGCCATGGTCGGTGACATGCATGGCCTGAATACCCTGGAACATCAGCCGGCAAAAATCGCCGCTATTGAAGGTCACTGGGAAAACCATGGCGACGAACCGACTCCGCTGATCCTATTCGGCTTGCCGGACATGAAAGCCGAGAAGACCAGGTTCGCCGTCGAAATTCCTTACCTGGGCAGTCTGATCCTGACCCATAGCCTGGACAAACAGGTGCCCGCGCTGAAATCGTTTGCCCCTGAGGACCGCCCCAACTCGACCATCGTGTTCTGGTCATTCCGGGTCATGGCCGGCCTCGGCATGTTGATGGTCTTCACCGGATTGTGGAGCTTGTGGCTGCGCAAGCGCGGAACGTTGTACCAGTGCCGTCCGTTTCTGTACTTGGCAATGTTCATGGGGCCGTCCGGCCTGATCGCGATTCTCGCTGGTTGGTTCACCACTGAAATCGGTCGTCAACCGTGGGTGGTGTATGGCCTGCTGCGTACTACCGATGCCTCGTCGAACCACAGCGTGGCGCAGATGAGCCTTACCCTGATCATGTTTATCGTGGTGTATTTCGCGCTGTTCGGGACCGGTTTCGGCTACATGATGCGTCTGGTGCGCAAAGGTCCGAAAATCAACGAAGGTGCTGCATTGAGCCAGGGTGGTCCTGGTCAGCAACGTACGCCTGCTCGTCCGCTTTCCGCTGCCGACGACAACGGTGAAGGTGATTACAGCCACAGCCTGAACAAGGGGAATTGAGTCATGGGTATTGATCTTCCACTGATCTGGGCCGTGGTCATCATCTTCGGCATCATGATGTACGTGATCATGGACGGTTTCGATCTGGGGATTGGCATTCTTTTCCCTTTCATCAAGAACCATAGCGACCGCGACGTCATGATGAACACCGTCGCCCCCGTCTGGGACGGTAACGAGACTTGGCTGGTACTGGGTGGCGCTGCGCTGCTCGGTGCCTTCCCGTTGGCTTACTCGGTGGTTTTATCGGCGTTATATCTGCCACTGATTTTCATGCTGTTTGGGCTGATCTTTCGCGGCGTGGCGTTCGAGTTTCGCTTCAAGGCCAAGGAAGACAAGCGTCATATCTGGGACAAGGCCTTCATCGCTGGTTCGCTGGTCGCCACGTTCTTCCAGGGTGTAGCGCTGGGTGCGTTCATTGATGGTATACCGGTGGTCAATCGGCAGTTCGCCGGCGGTGGGCTGGATTGGTTGACGCCCTTCAGCCTGTTCTGTGGTGTGGCGCTGATCGTCGCGTATGCCTTGCTGGGTTGTACCTGGCTGATCATGAAAACCGAAGGCAAGTTGCAGGAGCAGATGCAAGACCTGGCGCGGCCGCTGGTCCTCGTGCTGCTGGCGGTAATCGCTATCGTCAGTATCTGGACCCCAGTAACTCATCCCGAGATTGCCTCGCGCTGGTTCACCTTGCCGAACCTGTTCTGGTTTCTGCCGGTGCCGATCCTGGTGCTGGTAACAACTTGGGGTCTGTTCAAGGCTGTGGCGCGTAACGCGCATTACACGCCGTTCCTGCTGACCCTGGTGCTGATCTTCCTCGGCTACAGCGGTTTGGGCATCAGTCTGTGGCCGAACATCGTGCCACCGTCAATTTCAATTTGGGACGCTGCCTCACCGCCGCAAAGCCAGGGCTTTCTCCTGGTCGGCACCTTGTTCATCATCCCGTTCATCCTGGGGTACACCTTCTGGAGCTACTACGTGTTCCGCGGCAAGGTCACCCACGAAGACGGTTACCACTAGCAGAGGAGTGCTCCAATGGACCGTAAGAGAATTGTTGAATCGGCCGAGCATAAGCCACTACTGCGGCAGCGGCTGGGCTGGATGCTGGTGATTTATGCGGGCAGCGTGGCGGCGTTGGGTGTGTCTGCCATGCTGATCCGACTGTTCATGCAGGCGGCGGGGATGAAGTCGCACTGACAGGTTTTTCGATGCTGGGGCAGTCTCTTTAGGATACGGACGTCCGGGGGCTGTTCTTTGCTATTAGATTCATACAAAGCGATTGCACCTGTTCACGCTTGGCGCTCCTTCCTTCGGGAGTTTTGTTCGGACTTCACACGACTCGATGTCGGAACTACGAGAGCACCGGTATACCAATAATCCTTTTTGGGGGTTGATACGAACAATGAAATTTTTCGGCGCGCCGCAAAGCTATCGGAGGGTTTGTCGAGCCGCCGGCATGATTCGGTGACGGCAGCCATGGCAGAGTTCGTCATTAACACCCCAGCACGGCAGGCGGCCTTTTTTGCCCTGGCGGTTACGACCCGGACGGATTCAGGCAACTGGCCGAATCGTTCAACTACTCGGTCAGCGGGCTGGTCATCTTTGGGCGGTGGTTGAGCGCGCAGCAGCACGCCGAGTTGGGCCGTCAGCTCGATGAGTCCATGCTACTGCCGTTGGTGCAGCAGCAGACGATCGCCAATATTGTCTACGGCAGCCGCTATGGCAGCAGTCCCGACCTGGGATGACCAGTTTGCCCGTGCCATTGTCCAATCCGTCTGTTCGCTGCTCACCGCCTGCTCTGGCAAAGTTACTGGTTTGCCTCGCACGTGTCGCGTAGCGCGTCACTGTAGAAAAAACTCCTTATCGGTAAAGTCGATAACACATGCCGATAATACGGTGAAAAGCCGATAAGGAAATCACCTAGAATGAACACACGGTCATTCACACATCAGGAAGATCACCATGTCGCTTAGAGATCTCGCAGCTATCAATGCGGGAGCCAAACCCCTTAGCCATTTGAGCCGACCACGGGAGGCGATACGCCAATTCACGCCGAACTGGTTCGCCGCCACCATGGGCACCGGCATCCTGGCCTTGGCCCTGGCTCAGTTTCCGCTCGCCATTCCAGGCCTGCGATCGGTTGCCGAAGGGCTGTGGATGTTGAACATCGTTCTGTTCTGCACCTTCAGTGTCCTGTACCTGGCCCGGTGGATCATGTTTTTCGATGAGGCCAAGCAGATCTTCGGGCACTCTACGGTCTCGATGTTCTTCGGCACTATTCCGATGGGGCTTGCGACCATCATCAATGGACTTCTGGTGTTCGGCGTCCCTCGGTGGGGCACTGGCGTCATACCGCTTGCCGAAGCCCTGTGGTGGATCGATGTGGCCATGGCGCTCGCCTGCGGTGTGCTGATTCCTTACCTGATGTTCACCCGTCAACAGCACAGCATCGATCAAATGACTGCCGTCTGGCTGCTGCCCGTGGTTGCCGCAGAAGTGGCGGCTGCCAGTGGTGGGTTGCTGGCTCCGCAGCTGCTCGATACAGGCGCGCAATTCATCATGTTGATCACCAGCTATGTACTGTGGGCCTATTCGGTGCCCGTCGCGCTGAGCATTCTGGTCATCCTGCTGTTGCGCATGGCGTTGCACAAACTTCCCCACGAAAGCATGGCGGCATCCAGCTGGTTGTCGCTGGGCCCTATCGGCACAGGCGCGCTGGGCATGCTGGTCATAGGCGGCGATGCCCCCGCGATCTTTTCGGCGCAGGGGCTGCAAGGGATTGGCGAGGTTGCTCAAGGCATTGGACTGATTTCCGGCATTCTTTTCTGGGGCCTGGGGTTGTGGTGGATGGCAATGGCCACCTTGATCACCGTCCGTTACTTCAAGGCAGGCATTCCTTTTAACCTGGGGTGGTGGGGATTTACTTTTCCTATCGGTGTCTATTCGCTCACGACTCTCAAGTTGGGCTCGGTTCTGCATTCCAGCTTTTTCAATATCTTTGGCGGATGCCTGGTGTTGGTGCTGGCGGTCATGTGGTTGATCGTGGCTTGCAGAACGCTCGCAGGGGCGTATCGAGGCAATCTTTTCGTCTCGCCTTGCATCGCCTCTTTAGCTAAATAGTCAACTCATCAATAGCGACCTCAGGCTTGCAAGCCTGAGGTCAGCGGTCAATCTGACTCACGGTATTACCTATCTGACGAACGACAGGCGCGTAGAGCGGGCCATTGGCAGCGCTTGGGAAAAATAAAGTGAAGGTTGTGATCTTCGATCCTTTGTTGAGAGTGCAGAACGTATGTCCACTGATAACGGAAACACTATTAAGCGACGTGTCTTTCTCCAGGGCGCAAGCCTGGTAGCTGCGGGGCTTGCATTCAAACCGTTGCGCAGTCGAGCGGCAGAAACCGAGGCTCAGGACTTTGCCAACGGAACCCGGGAGTTGGTGGCTTATCCACAGAAAAGACCCTTGATGCGTGTCACTGCTCGTCCACCGCATCTGGAAACACCGTTTTCGGTGTTCAACGAGTCGGTACTGACGCCCAATGATGCATTTTTTGTTCGCTACCACCTCGCCAATATTCCTACCTCGATTGATGCGGACAACTATCAGCTGCAGGTCAAGGGCCTGGTGGACAAGCCGCTCAGCTTGAGCCTTGCGGAACTCAAGGGGTTGGGGAAAGCCGTCGAGGTCGTGGCCGTCAACCAGTGCTCCGGTAACAGTCGAGGTTATGGGGCGCCGCGGGTATTTGGTGCGCAGCTGGGTAACGGCTCGGTGGGTAACGCACGGTGGACAGGCATTCCGTTAAAAGCAGTACTTGAACATGCTGGCGTCCAGGCGGGAGCCAAACAAGTCACCTTTCGCGGCCTGGACCACCCGGTCTTGCCGACAACGCCAGAGTTCATCAAGGCACTGGGTATCGATCTCGCGCTCAGCGATGAGCCGATGATTGCCTGGGCCATGAACGATGCCGATATCCCTTTTCTTAATGGCTACCCCATCAAACTGATCGTTCCTGGTTATTTCGGTACCTATTGGGTCAAGCACTTAAGTGAAATCGAGGTCATTGACCATACCTTCGAAGGCTACTTCATGGAAAAGGCCTACCGCGTTCCTGACAATGATTGCCAGTGCGTACCGCCAGGCACGGTGCCCGACAAAACCCGTCCGATCGGCAAGCTGAAAGTACGATCCTTTATTACCAGCCTGCAGCCTGGCGCCAAGGTCAAGCTCAACGAGCCCATTACCTTGAGAGGTTTTGCATTTGACGGTGGGCACGGTATTCAGTCGGTTGAAGTGTCTGAAGATGGTGGCAGAAATTGGCGGTTGGCCGTGTTGGGCGAGAGCCTGGGCAATTACTCATTTCGTGAGTGGACACTGCAGTGGCTCCCTCGAGAAAAGGGCAAAGTAGGTTTGCAAGTTCGTGCCACGAACGGGCAGGGCGAACAACAGCCGGTGAAAGTCTTATGGAATCCCGCTATCTATGTAAAGAACAATATTGAAACCACACCGGTCACGGTTGTATAGGAATTCAGGATGAAATGTGTATTTGCGCACTATAAAGCTTTGCTGTTTGCATGTTGTACCTTTCCGATCTGTGCAGTAGCTTCTCCGTTAACAATTAATCTGCCTGCCGAGACTATCAGCCTGCGCCCCTCGGACTTGCCGGGTTATGCCATTGCTCAGCAGAAGTGCGGAATATGTCATTCGGCCGATTATATTGAGTATCAACCGCCCGGCTTCAGCCAGAAACAGTGGACAGGGCTGGCCAGAAAAATGAAAGAGTCCTATGGTGCGCCACTCTCTGAGAGTGAAGTAGGGCTGGTGGGTGAATACCTGGCCGCTACCTATTCAGGTCAACCTGCTGCCGAGAGTAAGCCTGTGATCAAGGCAATCGAGCTTGCGGCCAATACAGTTGATCAACCTAAAGTTGCAGATGCGAAGGCGCTTCTGGATCAGAACGGCTGTCTCGGCTGCCATGCGATTGATCGACAGGTTGTTGGCCCCGCGTACCACGATGTTGCTGTGCACTACAAAGGCAATGCCCAGGCCATTTCGCAAGTTATCGATCACATCAGTCACGGTGGCTCTGGACGTTGGGGGGCAATACCGATGCCGCCATTCCCAGGTTTGCAGCCGGCCGAGCTGAAACAGTTGGCGGACTTTGTTCTGGCGCAGTGACCGTCATAAATACACTTCGATTCATAAAATGAGTGAGATACTTTGATGCGTAAGTTCTGCTTGGCTTTGGTGATGCCCGCGATATTTTATATTCCAGTGGGGATGGCAACCCCGGTTGTTTCATTACAGGCTGGAAAGAATTATACAGTGACGAATGAGCCGGTGAGCCAATCGCCAAAAGTGCTCGAGTTTTTTTCGTATGGCTGCCCTCACTGTCGGCAACTCGATCCGAGCATGACCCAATGGGCTGCCAAGGCTGGAAACGACGTAGCCCTGACTCGGGTCCCTGTCACGTTTGGCAGCAAACAATGGGAAGGCTACGCTAAAGCCTTTTATGTTGGTGAGGCCCTTGATATTCAAGTCGTCACAAATCATGCGCTATTTGAACTGGCGCGCCGCGGCGGGAAGCTGGAGACTGTTGAGGAGATTGCTGACTTTTTTGTTGGGCTCTGCATAGAAAGAAAAGTTGCCGAGCAACAAATCAACTCATTCGCGGTTAAAAGCCGGATGGCTCAAGGCGATAAACTTGCCCAGCGCTATAAAGTCCAGACGGTGCCCAGTTTTGTGGTGAATGACAAATACTTCACCGACGCCAGCATGGTGGGCTCCCCCGAGGCAGTGCCTGCGGCTCTTACGCAGTTGGCAAAATTGCACGATTAGATTGTACAGCCTCCAGCATCGTATGCTCTTTGTTGGAGGCTATTTGATTGAACTGGCCGACATAAAACGATTATGCATGACTAACGGTGAGGCCGTTAGTCTGCTTCCGGCTGGAGCTCTTCCAACAAGAGGTTCGGTTGCTGAGGGCAAGGAGATTAGTTTGATCAAATGGGCGATTTCTTTACCCTAAATTTATACAGGGGCAGTGGGCTCATATTTAAAATAGCAACTTCCGTTATTAATCCAAGGAGCTATATCCCACGTGAGTATCATCCTCAAACTCAGTCCGTTATTCATTGCAATGGCCGCGGCGATAGGTGTAAGTGCTCAGGCCGCAGAGCATTCCAGTCAAGAAGGTTTCATCGAAGGTTCCAGCCTTAAACTCGACACTCGCAACTACTACATGAACCGCAACCGTCAGCAGCAGACCGACGACAACATCGAGTGGGCTCAGAGTTTCATCGGTATCTTCGAGTCGGGTTACACCCAGGGTACGGTCGGTTTCGGTCTTGATGCCAACGCCATGCTCGGGCTCAAACTCGACGGTGGTGGCGGCACCGATGGTTCGACTATCCTGCCGGTCAGCGATGGCAATGGCAAAGCTCCCGGCTCGTTTTCAACCGGTGGCGGCGCCCTGAAAATGCGTGCCCTGGACACTGAGCTGAAAGCTGGCGACCTGTTTCTCAACAACCCGATGATTGCTGGCCAGACCCGCCTGTTGCCACAGACCTTCCGCGGCATCAGCCTGACCAATCATAGCTTCGACGGCTGGCTGCTCGAAGGCGGTCAGGCCAGCTTCACCAAGCTCTACAACCAGAGCGGCCGTCAGCGTATCGACACGGCCTACGGCAAACTGGCGGACGGCGACGAAAGCCGCCACCTGAACTGGGCCGGCGTGGCCTGGAGCGGTTTTCCGGGCCTGACCAGCAGCCTGTATGCCGCCGAACTCAAGGACATCTGGAACCAGTATTACTACGACCTCGACTACAGCTATGCGCTGAACGAGCTGGTGACTCTGAACCCGGGCCTGCACTTCTATCACACCCAGGACACTGGCGACGCGCTGCTAGGCGACATCGACAACAACACCTACAGCCTGCATTTCACCCTGGGGGTCGGCCATCACAGCCTCACCGCCGCCTACCAACGGGTGAACGGCAACACACCGTTCGACTACATCAACCAGGGCAGCAGCATCTACCTGGACAACTCCCAGCAGTATTCCGACTTCAACGGCCCCAACGAGCGCTCGTGGAAACTCAAGCACGCCTACGACTTCGTTGGCCTTGGCCTGCCGGGCCTGACTTCGGCGCTCTCCTACTCGCGTGGCGAACTGGACCTGACCAAGGTCGATCCCCACAGCCGTGGCTACGCCCATTGGTACAGCGCCGGTGGCGAGCACGCCAAGCACTGGGAACGCGACCTCGACCTCAAGTACGTGGTACAGGGGGGGGCGGCCAAGGATCTAGCGGTAGATCTGCAATGGGCGAGCAACCGTGGCGGCAATGGTTATGGGGCACTGGGTACCGACACTGATGAATACCGGGTGATCGTCGACTACCCGCTCAATATCTTCTAGGTATCAATAAGCAACAGGTCAGCCTGTTTTCAGAGGGTTTGAAAGCGCGACCTACCAAGTCTAAGGACAAAAGCCAAGGCCCCCGCTTGTTGGGGCACTGGCTTTTCTGACGAACCAGGAAAAAGGATCTTTTCAATTCATCAAAACACTCACATTCCAGCTTATTTCAGAACCTATGAAAACCAGCAAAGCAGCAGAAGCGTGGCCTGCCAAGGCAGCAGCATCAAAAGAGGACTTAAACAAATCCCCCCTTCGAATTAAAGAAGAAAGCAGAAAGGCAAAAGAAGCCTATATCGCCTGGAGAAAAAATTGCACTATCCTTCTTGAAAGGCCCGCCATCAATAATGAATCTTCTGTAGATACTGACTGCAAAAAATCAGTGCAGACAGATTCAAACAATCATTCAAAGGACAAAAAAATACCAATCTCTGAACAGCTGACAAAAATGTTCGAGTTGTTAGGCGTCAGCTTTGAATTTGTGCCGATAACTTACCTGGGTTTACTTGGATTTATGCCGGCGGAGGAGGTGAAAGCCTTCATCGAAAGCCGATGTGAAAAGAAACAAATTGATTTGCGCAGTTCACTTTCTCCACGCAAGGCCTATAAATTAATAGATGCGCTGCAGACAATATTTCCCGAGCTACACCGTTACATCGCAGCTGTATATGAAGGAGCGCTGGAAATTGAATTTAGCCAAGGGGGTTTTTCAGGCACTGATACTTTAAGTAGAGAAGACCTTTGTTATCCACTCACACTGAAGTGGCTGGCGGATCAGGGCACAGGACAAGTCATGGATTTTTTTAATGATATCAATACCTGTGAAGGCCGTAAGGAGTTGATGTCTTTAATGGAGAACCACGACTCTGTAGGTAGATACATGAGAGGCAGAGGTCTTGCCTGGGAGGACAAGAGTACAGAGCGCTTTGAAAAAATCGAGGGCGATGGGAAGTATTTTATAAAGCTAATTGATCGGGGCTCAAAAACAATTGGTCATGCCATGGGGGCTTTTGTTGATCGTAAAAGCTCATTTTACTTTATGTTCGACCCCGATAGAGGGGTATTTTCCTTCAACTCAGAACACCAGATGAATTCTTTTCTGGATGATTACAGCCGTATTTTCTATCGGGGCTTGAGAAAAGGAAGATTACGATTGGTGTGCAACATATAACGGCATTGTTACCCAATGCTCGACATCTCACGCTTTGGCTCGTGGCTATTTACTAAAGTCCGTAACAAATGACTGTTCCACTAAACTCTTGAGTTCATCCTCTCTTGAAACTGAAGATGTTTGGACGTTTTTTGATCTTTTTGAGAGAAGCCAGCTACTCTTGGTGCCGGTGCTCAATGCAACTGATCCCCCCGAAGATAATCCAGTGCAGTGAGCAAGGTGACAATGCTGTGGCGGATATAGTCATGCAATTGCGCATGGATGTCTCCGATCGCCAGAGGCAGACCAGATCGCGTGTGCTCCAAGGCTTGAGCCTGGCTTTTCTCATCGCGGCAGAGCACCGCTGCCTTATCCAGTGAGTTGAAATACATCCTGCATCGCAAAGCTTCTCTTTGAAATACGGATCATTGGACAGTTTGAAGGTGTGAAGCAGGTGCGGTTTCAGACCATTGGAGGCCCAGAGTCCGTGCGTGCTGGTGGCAGATGTGCAGGGAGTAGCGGATAGGCTAATATCGCGCAATTGTTTGACTTGCTTAGTCACGGTGTCAGCTCAGTGCTGTCACGCCACTTCGATTTTACGGCTTGCGCTGACCGTATCGTCCAGATCCTGGATGGACTGAGTACCCGCTAGCATTTGCTCATAGCCATTCTTTCCTCACCTATATGAACCTTCATCACCTCTTAGTCTTTCACACGACTGCCAAAACCGGCAGCATTACCGCCTGCGCAAAGGCGTTGCACATCTCGCAGCCGGCTTTGTCTCGCGAATTGCGCAAACTGGAGGAGCGCTTCGGTCTGACACTCTTTGAGCGCCAACCGCGTGGCATGCGTTTGACGCACGCCGGCGAAGTTCTTGCTGAATATGCCGATCGCCTCTTTGATATTGCCAGAACGGCTGACCTGGCGATGAAGGAACTCGCAAGCGCCAAGGTTGGGCACTTATCCATAGCGGCGAGCAATACCATCGGTACCTATGTGTTGCCGCGGGTTCTTGCACGTTTTCGCAGAAACAATCCAGGTGTGAAGGTAAGTCTTTTCGTGAGTAACACAGAACAGGTTGCTCAGGCCGTTGCGGACATGCGCTATTCGCTGGGTTTCATTGAAGGTCCTTTGCATATAAACGGTTTGACCGCGACCCATTTTCGCGAGGACGATTTGTTGCCGGTAGTGGCCGCGTGGCACCGGTTGGCCGATGCTACCGCCATCAACCCCCGGGATCTTAATGATGAGCCTTTACTGATGCGCGAGGTGGGATCGGGTACGCGCGAATTGATTGCGGCAGTACTCGAAGATCTGGACGTGCAGCAAGGATCGATCATGGAGTTTGGCAACACCGAGGCCATCAAGCAGGCGGCCATTCATGGCGGCGGCATTGCCTGGCTGCCCGCCATCAGTATCACGGATGAATTGGCCAACGACGTACTCATCCCTTTACCTTGCGCGCAGCTCACGCTTCGCCGAACGTTGAGCATTGTGCGTCGCGCGGCCGTACCTGATGGGCCGGCCGAGCGCGAATTGCTTTCCTTGCTCGAGCAGTAACCGCAAACGGCGGGCAAAAAAAGGGGCAGAGCGGTGAGCTCTACCCAAAACTATTCAAAAGGAACCCTCAGAACACCGCCTGGGTTTAGTTGTTACCCGTTGTCGGTGGTTGACGGACATGCCTGGCGCCATTGACCACGGGGCTAGTGTAGCGTGCCCTAAATGAATAGAACCGCTGCACTGGCCGTGTGATCACTTCGGCCAGCGCGGGAAGACCTTGGCCAGCCAATGGTCGGCGCTGACATAGCGACCCGCGCCATAGAAGAACAGCACCATGATCATGACGGCGTAGGTCACCGTGAACTCGATACCGTTGTTGAGAACTATTGGATCCCCCAGTTCCGTCACATAGTTGAAGCGGCCGGGGAAGGAATGCTGCAGCCAGGTCATGAGACCACTGAGGCGCATGCTTGCTTCCGTGGTTTTGTCGGCAATCGCGGCCCAGCCGTGCGACCAGTGCACGGACAAGCCCGCGACGGTCATCAAGATCGCCAACGGAACGGTGACGATGCGGGTGAACAGACCTAGGGCGATGCAGATGAGCCCTGCTACTTCGGTGCCCGTAGCAAGTGTGGCCATCAGCGTGGGCAAGGGCATGCCGAGACCGCCTTGGGCCACCGGAGTGGCGAACCACTCGACCAGGCCACTGAAACCGGTGACTTTGGCGTGGGCACCCTCGTAGAGGGTGGGTAGCAGGTACAGGCGGATGGAAAGTAGCGCTACGAAATCCAGCTTTTTGGATTTTTCGAGGGCGCGGTTGAGGAGTGCGATCAGTTTAGCCATGGCGATGCCTTACTATTCGTGGTGTGAGGTGATGAGTTCGCGCTGAAGGGCGTGCGTGAACCAGTGTGCTGATTCCATCGGGGATACGACTCGCTCACCGCCCGTGAAGGTGGACAGCTCTACGATGTCGTGGTTTGAAAGCTGTTGCGTCACGACCCTATGGTCGAATGTGCGAAAGACGGCATAGGCACAAGGCGCGTCGTGGTGTAGCAGCGCTTGCTCCGCAAGTCGGTCGTCCGCGTGCAGGTCAAACGGAGTGGCCAGCCATCGCACGGTGGGATTGAGGCGAAGGTGGGTCGGGCGGCGCGCGTCCCCTCCATAGGGATGGGGGACTGCGGTCTTATCGACCTCGACGTCAAACAGCATCCATTCGTACTCGATGAGGGGACGCCCGATACCCAGGGGCAGGCGCGGCTGCATGAAGCGGACAAACTCGGTCGCGAGGTGAATGAATTCGGCCCGCGCTGCACCAAAGCATTTGTAGAATGCGTCGATGTCCTGGCACAGACGCTCGGCACCGCGATGTCGGGTAAAACGCGGGAACATCGTGGCGACTAGCTCTTGCGCGTTCGCTCGGACCAACTCGCCATACGGGCCGAGATCACCGCGGCGTACGGCCTGGCACCGGCGCTCAGCTTCGCTGGCGACACTTGGGGCGATGTGCAAGTTCATTGCAGACTCCCCGTCGAGCCGGTCATGGCCTGGTGGATGCCGTGCAGCTCCTCACATAGCTCGTCGAGGCTGGGTATGTTGTTGTCGCGCTCCAGCACAATGGGCCGTTCGCCGAACCGATGAACCGCATAGGCACCCAGGTCCAGTACGGCGGCCGACACATCGGCGCCGTGGGTGTCCAAGACCTGCTCTTGAGATCCATTATCGAGATGACCGGCCACGTGAAAGTAGCTCACCGCGTCCGCCGGCAATGCATCGATGAATGCACGTGGATCGGATCCGTGGTTGCGTGCGTTCACATACGCATTATTGACATCCAATAGCAGCCCACAGCCTGAGGCGTCGACCAGGCGCGCGATGAATTCGGTTTCGGCCATCTGCCCCTCCTCATCGTAGTAGTAGGAGATGTTCTCCAACGCGATACGCCGGGACAGGTAGTCCTGCACTGCCTGGACCTTGTCGACCATAAGCTGCAGGCTCGCCTGCGTGCGGCATACAGGAATCAGCTCGTAAAGGTAGCCGCGGCTATCGCGTGACATGCTCACGTGATCGCTATAGATCGCAATGTCGTAGGTGTCTAAGAAGGTCTTCACCGCGCTCAAGTAGTCCATATCCAGCGGTTGTGCGTCGCCGATGGACAGGCTCAAGCTGTGTGCCACCATCGGATACTTGGCCGCGATCGCGTCGAAGTGTTCCTTGCTCTCTCCGCCCAACCGCATCCAGTTGTCCGGTACGACTTCCAAAAAGTCGAAGTCAGTCCGGACCGGAGCGTTGGCGAGAGGCAGGGCAAACTCACGCCGGAGCCCAAGCCCTCGTCCTTGGATGATCATTGGCCGCAGACCCCTTCGGCGAGTTTCTTCAGGGTCGTTTCGGCGACGTCGTATCCTTGAGCGGTCAGGCCACATTTGCCGTCACGTGTGCGGACCAAGCGATCCTGCGGGTCCTGACTGATCTTGGCCTTGCCGTAAATCTTCTCGGTGCCGCACTTGCCGCTGGCACATTTGCCGCCACCCTTGGTGGTCTTGGCAGTGGCCGGTGGTGGGGTTTCACTGGCATGGGCCGGTTGGCTGATGACGGCGAGCGAGGCGAGCGAGGCAATGGCGATGGATAGCGCGAGTGTGTGTTTCATGGGGTGCTCCTGGTTCATGGCATTTCGAAGCGCGACAGATCACGACCTGCGTGGACCGGACCGTGGTAGTAGCGCTTGATGATTGCGATGTTGCTCTCCTTGTTCTTCAGGGATTTACCCATGAAGTGATTGAGGACGAGCATCTTGGGGTTGATGGCTGCGGCGATCTTGCCGACGACCGTCGGCGTTGCATGGAGAAACTTAGAGGTGGCGTCGGCGTCGTCGTCGATGGCCGCCGGCATGACCAAGATGTCGGCGCCCTTGGCAAAGTCGACGAATCCGGCACGGCTGCCGTTCTGATCCGCGGAGATCACGATCGTGCCGCGCTTGCCCTCGATGCGGAACGCCAGGGTTGGCACATCGCCGTGTGGAATGCCGTAGGCATATACCTTGACCTCGGCATCCTGATAAACGAGGGACGCTTTCTCGGCGTGGCGATCCACATCGATGATTGGGCTGACCTTTAGGTTCAACCCATCGCTGCCGTCATGCAGACCCTCGAGGTAGGCAAACGAGCCAGTCTTGGCGCCGAACATGTCGTGGAAGAATTCCGTCATGCTCGGGAACGAGTCAGACCCGTCCGGACCGACCAGTGCAATTGTGTTGCTCGTGGCCATGAAATACGCGCCCTTCAAGATGGCGGGCAAGTCGGCGCTATGGTCCGTGTGAAAGTGTGAGATGCCGATGAAGTGCAGGTCTTCCAACCGGGCATGGGCCTGACCAAAGCGCAGGTACGTACCGCCGCCGGCGTCGATGAGCAGCCGCGACTTGCCATCGATCCAGACAATCTCGCCTGATGAAGCCCGGGCGTCGTCAGAGATAGGGCCACCAGAACCGAGCAGTTGTATGCCCATGGAATGCGATGTGTCGCAATGGGTCGTAGCGGCGAATGCGCCGGTGGAGAGTGCCGCCAAGCCGAGAGCGGTGGCGATGCGCAAGATTTTTTTCACAGTGAGGCTCCAAGCGGGCTGAAGTGGAATGTGCGGGTCACCGAGTGGTGCCAGGCAGCACCAATGAGGTGTGACATATCGTCACTTGTTGCTGACCTATGCACCATTGCTTGTTTTCGATATGTCGCATGCCTTTTTGATATGCATTGGCGCGGTGCAACCGTGCGGATGGCTTTGATGCTCTTGTTGGGGGGAGGTAATCAATGCCTTTTGGGCATGGAGAGCATGCAAAAAATGTCATCGTGCATAGCGGGGGAGAGTGGGAGGATGAATTCGAGCCATTCACCGGCCCATATCGCGTTACTTGCTAGTTGCTGTGGGCCCATTACCAGTTAACAAGCAACTTCCCACTAGAGAGATACCTTCATGAAATTGCTTATGCTTGGATTTGCTGCATTGCTCACCACCGGTTCAGCGTTTGCCGACACTACCGAGAGCTCACCGGTGATTCACGACAAGACCGGCTTCTACGTTCATATGGACGTTGCAAAAGTTATATCCATGACTGATATCCCGGACCAGTGCGGTGTGGTTCCCGCACGTCTGGATTATCTGGACCATCAGGGGCGGGAGCATGTTCTGGACTATCAGGTTCAAGGAAATTGCACGAACGAAAACTGATAGCGTGTTTTCTTTATGAACACTTAACGGTCAGTTGATAACGAAACTTCCTAAAGCGCCATCCATAACTTTCATTTAGCCCAAGCGGCTCTTCCCTTTATCACCTCAGGAGATTGATCCTATGAAACGCTCCACCCTTGTCATTGCTTGCCTATTGTCCGTTACTTCTGTCGCCGCCTTTGCCGAAGACGGCTCTGACCGGGCCCGCGCCCGTTGGGAGGCGTTCCAGGCCAGCCATGTGCAGGCCCATGCTGAAGCCGCGCAGAAGACCTTGACAGCCCAGACCAAAAACAATGGTTCTTCCGCAGTAGGCACTACTGGGCAGAAGCAACAGCCCGATACCTGATTGTTCACTCTTTTTTTGCTCTTGATACTCCCTGAAAACAAGTCCAGAATTGAGTCCTTTCCTGCTTTGGCAGAAAAGTTAACCCCTTAGATTTCAATGGGTCGGACGCCAGATGCGAGTCTCGTTTCCCGCTCCAAGATTCAGAAAAAAGCCACTCAATGAGTGGCTTTTTTTTGTGCCCGGGATTTGTGTCCTGTAGCGAAACAGCAGTGTTGCAAGACGTTTGCGGCATCCATGTGTTGAAGTCGAACATCATCCCGTGCGTTCAAGTCCCAAATGGCTGCCTTGAGTCTGGACGAGCGCTGAATCGATTTATTGCTGGAGCAGTTTGCGTAGCAAGTTGAGTACCTTGCCCTGGCTCTAGATCTGATATGTTTCACCCGGTTTTCGATGACAGGCGCCGCAAGCACCGCGCGCTCTGGTCTGCCTGTATTGACCACTCCCGACAGTGCCACGCTGGAAGTGTGAAGGATGCTTCAGGCTGATGAGTTCGTTTTTTCCCAGGATGGATGTTTACCCAATGCTCAAGTTCAATGCTCATCTCGGTTTCCAATTCAATGAGTTGCCTTTTCTGCAACGCATCGAGGCTGCCGCCGCCGCTGGTTTCCGGGCGGTGGAGTTCCCGTCGCCCTATGAGTTCGACGCCAGTCTTTTGGCCGACCACCTGGCTCAACACAGCCTGTCGTTGATTCAGTTCGCGGCACCGGCTGGCGTTACCAAAGGCATTGCTGCCTTGCAGGGCAAGGAAGAAGAGTTCCGCAGCGGGTTGCTCCAGGCCGCCCGCTATGCAAAGGCGCTGGCGTGTCCGGATGTCCACATCATGTCTGGAGTGACGACGCAGGATGAGGCAGCGCTTATCTTCGAAGGCAACCTGGAGTATGCAGTCAAGTACTTCGAAGACCAGGGGTTGCGGCCGCTTATCGAAGTGATCAGCTCGCAAGAGGTACCGGGTTATTACATGTCTGACTTCAATAAGGCGCAGCAGGTGCTGGAAGCCTTCCCGAGTGTCGGGCTGATTCTCGATCTTTATCATGCCCAGCTTCTGACGGCAGATGCAGGGGATGTTCTGGCCCGGTTTTATGACAGGACCGTCCATGTGCAAATTGCCGACTGCCCGGGTCGTCACGAACCAGGAACGGGGAGCATCGACTTTGCTGCCTTGTTCGCGGCTCTGGAGCAGCGTGGCTACCCAGGATGGATCGGCTGTGAATACCGTCCTTCCGGTTTTACCGTTGCGAGCCTCGACTGGATCAAGCAGCTAGGTGCTTAGCGCTGGCGGGCACGAGTCACCCTGATGCACTCCAGACCAAAGTTGAGTCTTTTCCTGCTTCGCAAAGAAAATAATCCCTGGATTTCAATGGGGCGGACGCCAGAGTTAACTCTCGTTTGCCGCTCCAGGGTTCAGAAAAAAGCCACTCAATGAGTGGCTTTTTTTTGTGCCCGGGATTTGTGTCCTGCAGCGAAACAGCAATGCTACAGGGCGCTCGCGGCATCCGCTCAACCATGTCTTGGCCCTCGATTGTTGTTGCTGACCGGTGTTCGTACAGGCGAACAGCGCCTGGCCAGAGGTCGTGAAGCAACTCCAAATAGAGATGCGAAAACCTGGGAAGCAGGCTCATGCGTTACTGCCTGGTCGTAGAGCACAAAGGTGGCTTTAGGGATTTTCCGATAGGTTCTGTTTGGCGGCATCCCTAACCTTGGATGCATGAACTACAAACAGTTTCTTCAACCACTGGACAAAAACTTTTCCTCGCCCAAGGCGGTTGGCAAGCTCCTTCAGCTGTTGGCATGGGTGCTCTTGGTGTGCCTGTTCTGCGGTCTCTGTTTCTATTGGGTGTCCAGTTTCAATAACGAGGTGTCCAAGCATCGCCGAGTGATGAACGATGAAGTTTTCAACGTTCAAGAATCGTTGTTTCTGCGTGAGGCCCTGTTGCTGCATTTCAGCCGCTCGGTTCATTTGAATGCGCCAGATGTGGTGTCTCCCCCCGAAGCACTGAAGGTTCCTCTGGGCCAGGACCAACGTAAGAGAATCCTGCTGGGCAACTACGATTCCCCCTGGAGCCTGACTCTGTCCGGGCGCGATATCCGCGAGCTGGAAGAGTTTCAGCTCGGTCTCGTGTACGTGGCCAACAATGCGGAGCACACCATCAGCCGCATCTACGATCGCAGCTTCGATCATTACGTCCTGCCGAACAATGTGCTCAATGCGCTGGCTACGACGAAGATGGCAAGCCATCAGAAGTTCATCTGGTTGAACGATCCTAATGATCCGCTCACGCGAATCTACATCTTTCGACGCATTTCCAATGAGAAGGATGCTGGGTGGCTGGGGCTGGAAATGGTGGGTAAAGAGCTGGCGGCGGGGCTGATCGGTCAAGGCTCGGATGACTATCTGTTGTTGAACAGGACGCGCCAGCAAGTATTGGGCAGTACGCCCGAAAAGGACTTGAGCCCCTATTTTTCCAGGGTTTGGTCCAAAGATGGTTTCGGCTTTACTGGCCGCGGTCTGAACCTCGGTTATCTGGCTCTGACCAAAAGCATCGGCGGTTCAAAGTGGGTGTTGATCTACTACGTACCATTCAAGGCGCTGTTGACGCCGCTGTGGCGGGACTCCGTGCTGGCCCTGTTGGTATTTGGCCTGATGGCCATGGGCGTTCAGCGTTTGGTGCTGCGGATCAATCGGCGGTTGGTCAACCCGGCTCTGCACCGCTTGGAAGCCTTGATCGAAAGTGAAGAGTTCAGTCGTACGGTCATCGACACGGCTCCGGTAGCCCTGTGTGTGTTGCGGCGTCTTGATGGCCAGGTGGTACTGGAAAATCGCCTGTGTGTGCAATGGCTAGGTGGAGATGCGCAGCGCATTGCTCTGGAGCAGGACTGGATACGACGCGCATTCGACGACAACTCACCCGTCTGCGAAGAGTTGGAGACTTCCAGTGGCCATCATTTGCACCTGAGCTCGGTGCCTACCCGCTACAAGGGGGAGGATGTGCTGTTCTGTGCCTTCAGCGACATCAGTGCGCGCAAGCAGATGGAGCTGGCATTGGCTCGAGCCAAGCAGCATTCCGATGCTACCAACGAAGCTAAAAGCGTCTTTCTCGCGACCATCAGCCACGAAATTCGCACGCCTCTTTATGGGTTGCTCGGCACGCTGGAGTTGCTTGGCTTGACGAAGCTCGAACCGCAGCAGACGAACTATCTTGATGCCATGCAGCGCTCGGCGTCGACCTTGGGGCACTTGATCAACGATGTACTGGATGTCTCCAAGATCGAAGCTGGTCAGTTGGTGCTCGAGCCCGATGACTTCAACCCCTGCGAATTGGTGCAGGAGTTGATCCAGGTGTTTTCCGCGGCAGCACAACGCAAGGGATTGATCCTGCAAGCGTTCTGCGACCCGAAACTGCCGACGATGATGCGCGGGGATGTAGCGCGGATTCGGCAGATTCTCAGCAATCTGCTGGGCAATGCTTTGAAGTTCACTGACTCCGGTCGCGTGGTGTTGCGTGTCAGGATCGAAAGTCGCGATTGCGAACGGTTGAACCTGCTTTGGCAAGTGACCGACACCGGCTGCGGTATTCGCGTGGAAGAACAAAGTCGTCTGTTCGAACCCTTCTATCAGGCTGGAGACCGTCAGAGCCGAGCCGGCGGTACCGGGTTGGGCTTGTCTATTTGTCAGCGTCTGGCCGAGTTGATGAATGGCGATATCCGTCTGGTCAGTGCCTACGGGCTGGGTAGCAGCTTCACCTTATCGTTGCCGCTGGAGCAGGGTCGCCCGGAGAGCACGGGCGAGCAGGGCATCCGCCTGGCATCGTTACCGGTTTTCGTCAGCTCGCCTCTGCAGGAAGCGGCAGAGAACGTATGCGGTTGGTTGAACCGTTGGGGGGCGTCCGCGCAGATCCTCAACAGTACCGAGTTGCAACTGCCGCCCAAGGCGACATTGGTGGAACTGATCGTTGAGAACGGCGCCGCCAGCCCGATGCTATTACCCAGCAGTTCGCGGGTACGGGCTTACCTTGGGGCACCAGGACAACCGGTACTGACGGACACCGCTTGGGAGGTCAACCTCAACAATATTCACGCTATCGGCAAAGCGGTCAGCCTGGCTCAAGGTAGTAGCCAGACTCATGCCGAGGCCAGCGCCGAACCCTTTCGTCAATTGTTGCAACGAGTGTTAGTGATCGAAGACAACCCCATCAATCAGTTGGTGCTCAAGGAACAACTCGAAGTACTGGGTTGTGAGGTGACGCTGGCCAGCGACGGACGCGAAGCGCTGATGCAGTGGGCATGCGGCACCTTCGATCTGGTGCTGACCGACATCAACATGCCTGGCATGGATGGCCACCAATTGGCGCGCCAAATGCGCCGTATCGGTTGCACCGTGCCGATCGTGGGCGCGACCGCCAACACTGACCCCGAAGAGGCCGTGCGCTGTCTCGATTCGGGCATGAACTTGTGTTTGACAAAGCCCGTGGATCTTCTGTCCCTGTTCAACAGTTTGAACGCATTAAAGCCGGAGAAAATCGTATGTGCGCCATGAGTGTATTGATCGTCGAAGATCACCATTTTCAACGCGAATATCTGAAATCGCTGTTCAAGGCTGAGGGCGTGCATCGCATCGAGATTGCCGCTGACGGACACGAAGCCCTGCAATGGCTGGACAAGCGAGACTTCGATCTGGTGCTCAGTGATCTGATGATGCCGGAGCTCGATGGCGTGCAGTTCATCCAGCAGCTGTCGTTGTCGAAGAGGCCGCCCCGCCTGGCACTGATGAGCTCGTCCTCACGGCGCATGTTGGGGAGTGCCTGTACCGTGGCTGAAATGCTGGGAATCGAAGTGATCGATACGATTTCCAAGCCTGCCATGCCGGCCTCGATCAGGAGCTTGATCGAGAAGTGTGCCGCTCCTCAGCCGATCCCAGAAAATGCGCCGGCTCCGGTGTTGGTATTCCATCGACAGCAGTTGGAAGAGGCCTTGGAGCAGGGGCAATTCAAAGCGTGGTTCCAGCCGAAGAAGGCGTTGCGAAGTGGCAAGATCGCTTCGGCCGAAGCCTTGGTGCGCTGGGAGCACCCGACCTTGGGTACTTTGTTGCCAGGGCAGTTTCTATCGCAGATGGTTGATGCCGGGCTGGAAGAGGCATTGTTGTTCTGCATGATCGAACAAACCGTTGAGGCTCAGTTCAACTGGCAGAATGGTGGCTTTCGAGTTCCGGTTTCGATCAACCTGCCGACACACTTGTTGAATGACCCCACCTTGCCCGATCGGCTTCACGAATGTGTTCTACGCTTGAACGGCATGCCATCCAAGCTGTGTTTCGAACTGACCGAATGCAGCATGACTGAGTTGCTCAGTCACTACATTGCCGGGGTATGCCGGTTGCGAATGAAAGGTTTCGGATTGGCCCAGGATGACTTCGGACAAGGGTTCAGTTCTTTTTACAACCTGGTCAAAACACCCTTTACCGAGTTGAAAATCGATCGGGCTCTGATCGCCAACTGCGAACATGAAGAAAGTACTGCGGTAGCACTCAAAAGTATTATTGCACTGGGGCAGCATTTGGGACTTGAAGTCGTAGCAGAGGGTGTTGAGAATCACGCGCAGCTGGCGTTATTGCGCCAGTTCGAGTGTGACGCGGTACAGGGCTTTTTGATATCCAAAGCCGTCTCGAAAGAATCGTTTTCGGCTTTGCTACAACAGGAGGGTCGATGATGAAACAGTCGATCCTCTAGGCTTCTCACTGGGTTGAATCAGCCGGATGGTTTATGGGAAACGATAATCTAATTAAAAATTTTGCCCGTACCTCCTTGCGATTGAACATGCTACTGATCGTAGCGGTTTCGCTGGCAATTCTGTTGTTCGCCATGACCTACTGGGCTGCGGCGCGTCTGGTCCAGGAGCAACTGTTCAAGATCGAATTTCACTTCTCGCGCTTGATGGGCAACATCCATGAGCAGGAAGAGTTCTTGCTGCGTGTTGCCAGGCATAGCGATGAGGTGACACAAAAACGGGATCAGGCGGTCATTCCGTTTCAGCATCGCTTGCTCAAGGAAGCACGCGACTCCTGGATCTACGAGGGACGCGAATTCTCCTTTTCCATGCCGTTCACTCTGGCTGTGCCCACTGAGATGGCTTCGCAGGGTGAAGATCAAGTTGCCGGTATTGGGAAGTTTGGGGTGCTGATTTCCAACTTGTACGGCTCGTACTGGAGCATTTCTTCTTATGCTGCGCCGCAAACGCTACTGCTGGATCTTGATAGCTCAATCAGCATCGGTGTTCCGGCAGCCACTGCCTCAAGGGAAAATGGACAGGTCGGTAAGAACGACTACCTGGAGCTGAGTGAAAACCTGAAAAAGCAAATTTTGAAGTTCCGCCCGGCACAATCGGATAATGCCGTGATGTGGGCGCCGGCCAATCATGTCCAGGGTGACGGGTCGTCTATCAAGTTCATTACCTACATGTACACCGACACGCCACAAAACCTGTTGGCCCACGATCAATCGAAGCGTCAACTGGTCATCGCCTCGTTGCTGGATCTGCGTTCAATTACAGACTCTTCTCGTCTCAGCGATTGGACGGTGTTCGATGCCATGGAGCTCATAACCCCCGATGGATTGTTGCTGACGGGCAAGATACCCAGCTTCGATGATGCTCAAGAAGGGCTGCAATTGACCAGCGCCGGGTTCCTGGTCAAGACCACCAGCAAAGACGGCTGGCGCGGTTACTATCACCTTGATTACCGAAGCTTTTTTCAATATGCCAAGTGGCAGTTACTGGTGTTGCTGGCTGTGTGCCTGGCGTTTGTTGTCGTAGGTTATTTCTTGTTGCGCTGGTATGCCATGAGGGTGGTCGTACCGGCTCGTCGGGCTCATGACCGGGTTGTAGAGAGTGACTCGTTCAGCCGCGCGATCATTCAGAGCGCCCCAGTGGCGTTGTGCGTGCTGGCGCGCAAAGATCGCAAGGTGGTGATGGAAAACGAGCTGGCGCTGCAATGGCTGGGAGACACACAAACCATCAGTCAGCTTAGCCGCGGCTGGCCTTCCATAGTCGAATCGGCTGGAGCCGTCGGGGACAAGCATCTATCGATCACAATCAACGACCGACAGCTGGAAGTCAGTTTTTTGCCGTCGCGCTATCAAGGCGAAGACGTGGTGCTTTGTGCATTCAGTGACATCAGTGCTTACAAGCTGGCGGAGCGAGCACTGGCTGAAGCCAAGCAATCGGCGGACGCCTCGAATGAGGCCAAGACGGTATTCCTGGCGACCATGAGCCATGAAATTCGCACACCGCTGTATGGCGTGCTCGGTACCCTGGAGCTCCTGACCCTGTCACCACTCAATGCCCTGCAACGTTCGCAAGTGCAAACCATGCAACGTTCCTCCTCGATTCTATTGCAGGTGATCAGCGATATTCTGGACGTGTCGAAAATCGAAGCCGGGCAGCTGGCGATCGAACACGTCGAGTTCAGTCCATTGGAAATGATCGAGGATGTCCTGCAGGCCTATTCGGCTGCTGCGGGCGCCAAAGGTCTGCACCTCTATGCCTGCGTGGAAGTCGAGCTTCCGCGAAGAGTCAGAGGCGACGCAGCCAGAATCCGGCAGATACTCAACAATTTGCTTAGCAATGCCATCAAGTTCACCGATGTCGGACGAATCGCCTTGAGGGTCAAAAGCGAGCAGGTCAAGGGCGCGTGGCAGTTTCAGTGGCAGGTCACCGATACCGGCTGTGGCATTTCCAGCGAGCATCAGGTCCGCCTGTTCGAACCCTTCTATCAGGCGCATAGCCAACAGCACACCGTCGGTGGTACCGGGCTTGGCCTGTCGATTTGCTGGCGCTTGACGCAATTGATGGGCGGCAACCTGGCGATCGTCAGTGACACAGGGCTGGGCAGCAGTTTCACCTTGAGCTTGCCGCTCACGGTTGTGCCTGGTGAACATCCGCTCCTGCCTGGATTCACCCTGAAGAACGAGGCCGTTGCAGTACGCGCTCCGATCAAGGAGTTGGCCATCAGCGTCTGTAACTGGCTGTCGCATTTCGGAGCGCTGGCGGTAACCGGCAGTGAGGTATCCGATGACCGTTATCCTGGCGCGGTGCTTGTCGATGTGATCCCGGAACTTTTGCCGGAGCTGGAATGGAGTGGTGAGCGGGTACGTTGCTCGGAAGAGGGATTGATCAAGCCACAACGTACCTCCGACGGATATATCGTCAGCCTGCACAGCCTCAAGGGCTTGTTGCGGGCGGTGGCACTGGCTCAGGGCGAGCCGCTGGCTGCGAGTGAAAGCTCCGAGGCGGTACAGAGTTGGTGTCGGTTCAGTCTGCATGTGCTCGTAGCCGAAGATAACCCTATCAATCAGACTTTGCTCAAGGAGCAACTCCAGCAATTGGGGTGCAGCGTGGCATTGGCATCCAATGGCGTAGAAGCTCTGCGACTTTGGGATCATGATGCTTTTGACGTAGTGCTGACTGACGTCAACATGCCGGAAATGAATGGGTATGAATTGACCACGGCGCTACGTCGAGCCGATGGCAACACTCCCATTGTCGGCGTGACCGCCAATGCGATGCGCGAGGAAGAGGAGCGCTGTATCGGGGTGGGCATGAACGCTTGTGTGGTCAAGCCGATGTCATTGCAAACCCTGCACAATGTGCTGTTGAAGCTCTGCGGACATCTGGATGGCGCAATACTGTCCGAGGAAGAGGCGTCGGAAGAGAAAAGTGTCATGCAAGTGTCCAGTCAATTGCGTGATGTATTCATTCAGACGTTCAAGGAAGACCTGGCCAAAACTCGCGCCGCAGTGCGGGACAAAGATGCCAAGGCAGTGGGCTCCATGTTGCACCGGATACGCGGCGGGTTGTCGGTGGTTCAGGCACAGGATCTGCTCGATCGCTGTGTGGCCATAGAAGCGCAACTGGATGCAGAGGGTTGGGTGGATGCAAGAAGGCGTGAAGTAGAGGACGTCCTCGAACAGATTACGCAGGAGATGGAAAAGTTATGAATGCTACGGAGAGCATCGGGAGCGGTTCGATCATTTCTTTTTCAAGGACAGTCTTAGCATGAATAAAATAAAAGTGGTGCTGGCCGATGATCACCCCATTGTATTGGCAGGGGTGAAAGAAACTATCGAGAGTGACGGCCTGTATGACGTGGTGAGCGTGGCCAAGACGTCTGGCGAGTTGATGGATGCCATTAAGGAACACTCGCCGGATATCGTGATCACCGACTTTTACATGCCAGGGGATGAGCACTACGGCGATGGCATGCGCCTGGTCAGCTATCTGGTGCGTAATTTTCCCCAGGTGCGTTTTCTGGTGCTGACCATGCTGAACAATCGTTCGATTCTGGGGAGTCTTTACGATTGCGGAGTGTCCGGCGTGCTGCAGAAAAGCATCAACCTTGATGAAATAAATGTGGCGCTGCGCACTATCTCCAAGGGAGGCATCTACAAAGGTAACTTCACTCTTGAGCCTGACAGTGTGATGGCCTCTACGTCGTCAGTCAGTGAGCGTATCGCGAGTATTTCAATCAAGGAGGCAGAAGTGCTGCGGCTGTTTTTGGCGGGTGAGCGGCTCAAGGATATCGCTACCAGCCTCCAACGTAGCGCAAAGACCGTCAGTACTCAGAAGACTTCGGTCATGCGCAAATTATGTGTCCACTCCGACCAGGAGCTGTTCGCATTCTGTCAGGAACATCAGGTCGTCTGAAAGGCCCTGGATTCAACGACTGACTTACCTTCTTGCGCTCCATTTTTCATGTTGCTGACCACCTTGGGTGGTCATGTCTCCAGCATTGGTCCCATTGGATTCTTGCTGCTCGTATTTTAATTCCTTCCTTCCTCGCTCGCGCCTCGACTCTGTTCGGATCGGCGCGTTTTAGGTTTTTCCCTAAATACCCCTCCAGGGGCGCTCCTTACCATTTGATTAATTCCAAGCATTGGCTCCGGCCATTGTGAAACGGTCTTGAGAGAACGCTGTTGCCAAAGACCGGTATTGGAAGGAGGTACGACAGTACGAAACCGCCATTGAGTAGCCGTTTCGCTCTGTGCAGGACTTGAATTGAATGTTTAACGGAGTGGTTATGTTACCGATCAAGATCATCGCAAAAGACACTGGGCATCCTCTGGATGTCACGGGCAATAATCTGCTGACAATCAATCGGCCGGCGGTCATCAAGATGTCCACGGCAGCAGAGGATATTCAGTCGGTCAGTCGTGAAGGCGAACGTCTTGTTATCAAGCTCAAGAGCGGGGAAACCATCTCCATCGATGGTTTTTTCGAGGTGGTTGATGGCGTAAAAAGCGATCTGGTATTTGAAGATCCCAACACCGGTGAGCTGCTGATCGCCGATTACTCGGTCCCTTGGACTGGCGTGTCACTGGTGCCGCTTGAGTCGATCGACTCGCTGCTGGCCGTGGCTGAAGTCGAGTCCACGGGTTGGCTGGCGCCCTTGCTGGGCCTGGCCGCCGTGGGCGGCGCGGTGGCGATTGCCAGCCATCACGGCGGTGGCGGTAGCAGTTCCGATGCGGCGAGTGCCGATCAGGGGCTGACCACACCGTCGACGCCGAGCGTACTGTTCAACAACATGCATGGCCTGACCGGCAAGGCTGATGCCGGGGCGACCATTTCCCTGACCCTGGCCGACGGTTCCGTCGTCACGACGGTGGCCGATGATACCGGGCTCTGGCATTTCAATCCCAACCCGCTGGCCGATGGCGAGCAGGGCACGCTGCAAGCAAGCCTGAATGGCGTGCAAAGCGCCGCTATCGGCTCCGGCGTGGCCGATGTCACCGCGCCCGCCGAGCCGGTAGTGACCCAGAACAACCAGGATGTCCTGGCCGGTACTGCGGAGCCGGGCAGCACCATTACCGTCAGTCTTGCCGATGGCAGTACCGTCATTGCAACCGTGGGGGCAGACGGTCAGTGGAGTGTCACCCCGAACCCGCTGACCCCAGGCGTTAGCGGATCGATCGTCGTCACCGATGCCGCTGGTAACTCCAGTGCGAGCGTCGACACTGGAATCATCAATTCCACGCAACCATTACCTCCCACCGTTGACCAGAACAACGCCGATGGCCTGAGTGGCATGGGCGAACCAGGCAGCACCGTAGTGGTTGAACTGCCGGATGGCAGCACTGTGACCACCATTATCGATGCAGACGGCAACTGGGAGATCGTGCCGAATCCAGTACCAGAGGGCGAGCAGGGCTCGGTCACCGTCATCGATCCGGAGGGCAACCCCAGCGAGGCAGTAAACACCGGTACCAGCGACCAGACTCCACCGGCGGCGCCGACCATTGACCAGAACAATGCCAATGGCATCAGCGGCACCGGCGAACCAGGTAGCACCGTAGTGGTTGAACTGCCGGATGGCAGCACTGTGACCACCGTTATCGATGCAGACGGCAACTGGGAGATCGTGCCGAATCCAGTGCCAGAGGGCGAGCAGGGCTCGGTCACCGTTATCGATCCGGCGGGCAACACCAGCGAAGCGGTGAACACCGGTTCCAGTGAAAAGGCGCCACTACCAGCCCCCGTTGATCAAGATCCTCCTGCGGCTCCCACTATCGACCAGAACAATGCCAATGGCATCAGCGGCACCGGCGAGCCGGGCAGCACCGTGGTCGTCGAACTGCCGGATGGCAGCACTGTGACCACCATTATCGATGCAGACGGCAACTGGGAGATCGTGCCGAATCCAGTACCAGAGGGCGAGCAGGGCTCGGTCACTGTTATCGACCCAGCGGGCAACACCAGCGAAGCGGTGAACACTGGTACCAGCGACCAGACTCCACCTGCAGCGCCGACCATTGACCAGAACAATGCCAATGGCATCAGCGGCACCGGCGAACCAGGTAGCACCGTAGTGGTTGAACTGCCAGATGGCAGCACTGTGACCACCATTATCGATGCAGACGGCAACTGGGAGATCGTGCCGAATCCAGTGCCAGAGGGCGAGCAGGGCTCGATCACCGTCATCGATCCGGCGGGCAACACCAGCGAGGCAGTGAGCACCGGTACCAGCGACCAGGCTCCACCTGCAGCGCCGACCATTGACCAGAACAATGCCAATGGCATCAGCGGCACCGGTGAGCCGGGCAGCACCGTGGTCGTCGAACTGCCGGATGGCAGCACTGTGACCACCGTTATCGATGCAGACGGCAACTGGGAGATCGTGCCGAATCCAGTACCAGAGGGCGAGCAGGGCTCGGTCACTGTTACCGACCCAGCAGGCAACACCAGCGAAGCGGTGAACACCGGTACCAGCGACCAGACTCCACCGGCGGCGCCGACTATTGACCAGAACAATGCTTCAGGTATTAGCGGCACTGGCGAACCAGGTAGCACCGTAGTGGTTGAACTGCCAGATGGCAGCACTGTGACCACCGTTATCGATGCAGACGGCAACTGGGAGATCGTGCCGAATCCAGTACCAGAGGGCGAGCAGGGCTCGGTCACTGTTATCGACCCAGCGGGCAACACCAGCGAAGCAGTAAACACCGGTACCAGCGACCAGACTCCACCGGCGGCTCCGACCGTTGACCAGAATAATGGCGCGGGCCTGAGCGGTACTGGTGAAGCCGGCGGGACTGTGACCGTTGAACTGCCAGATGGCAGCACCGTGACCACCGTTATCGATGCAGACGACAACTGGTCGTTCAAGCCGAATCCAGTACCAGAGGGCGAGCAGGGCTCGATCACCGTCACGGATGCGGCTGGCAATATCAGCGAGGCCACGCAGACCGCTCCAAGCGATCAGACTGCGCCGGTCATCGAAGAAGGCTCGCTGGATCTGGTGGATAACGTCGGCACAATTACCGGCACTATCGCCCGTGGCGATGTCACCGATGATGCACAGCCGGAGTTCAAGGGCTCGTTCGCGCCTGGCGATGCGACCCTGGTCAAGATCTATGACAACGGTGTGCTGATCGGCAGCGCTGCCGTGGATGCTTCCGGTAACTGGAGTTTCGTACCGACATTGCCACTGACCGCCGGTGAGCACAGTTTCGTCGCCGAGGCGATGGACGCTGCCGGTAACGTCAGCGACAAGACTGCGGCCTGGGGCTTCACCCTGGCAGGGGACGCTCCGGCGGCACCGGCCATCATTCAAGTGCTGGATGATGTCGGTACTGTCACCGGTGCCTTGCAGAAAGGTGACACCAGCGACGATAACGCCTTGACCATCACCGGTACCGGCGCTGCCGAGACTCTGGTCACTGTGTTCGTCAACGGTGCCGTTGTTGGCTCTGTGGTGGTCGACGCCAGTGGCAACTGGAGCCTGACCACTGCGGATCTGGGCGCGGATGGCGTGAAAAACATCACCGCGCAGGCCTCCGATGCGGCCGGGCAGTTGAGCCCGATGACCGGCGAGTATTCGGTCACTCTGGACACCCAGGCACCGACTCAACCTGTCCGGGTCGTCGCGACCGACGATCAAGGCGCACAAGTAGGCCCGATCGCCCAGAACGGCGTAACCGACGACGCTACCCCGACCTTCAGTGGCAGTGGTGCCGAGAGCGGTGCGCTGGTCAAGCTCTACGACAACGGTGTCGTCATTGGTTCGACCACGGTCGATGCCAGCGGTAACTGGAGTTACACCGCATCCACCGCGTTGGCCGGTGGCACCCATGCCATCACGGCGACCCTCACGGACAAGGCGGGTAATACCAGCGTTGCCAGCGAGGCACTCAGCTTCAGCGTCGAAACCGGTGAAGTGGTGGTCAGCATCGTCAAGGCCATCGACAACGTCGGCAGCATCCAGGGTGATGTCGCCAGCCGTGGCCTGACCGACGACGCCACGCCGACCCTGGTCGGTACTGCGACCGCCGGTGCTCTGGTCACTGTCAGCGAGGCTGGCAAGGTCCTGGGCAGCGTGACGGCCGATGCTTCCGGCAACTGGAGCCTGGAACTGCCGACGCAGACCGAAGGCCTGCACACCTTTACCGCTGTAGCGCGTAATGGCGCCGGTACCGAAGGCTCGGCCGATTTCATGCTGGACATCGACCTGACCGCGCCATCGGCACCCGGGGTATCCGGTGCGTTCGATGACGTGGGCGTGTACCAGGGGCAACTGGCGCAGAACGGTTTCACCGATGACACCACCCCGACCCTGACGGGCAGCGGCAATGCCGGCGACACGATCAAGGTCTACGACAATGGCACCTTGCTGGGCAGTGTGACGGTGTCCGCCGAGGGCGCCTGGAGCTTCACCCCATCGACGCCGCTGGCTCAGGGCGTTCATAGCCTGACCGCCACCCAGTCCGATGCGGCCGGTAATGAAAGCGCGGCCAGCACTGCGGTTTCGTTCACTGTCGATACGACGGCGCCAACCGCCATCGTGCAGATCACGGCCATCGACCAGGACACCGACGTGCCGGGTGATTTCATCACCTCCGACACTTCCCTGACCCTGTTCGGCACGCTGTCCACGGCGCTGGGCGCCAACGAGAAGGTGCAGATCAGCCTCAACGACGGTAGCACCTGGTTCGATGTGGTCGTGAGCGATCTCAACTGGCGTTATGACGATGCCCGGGTGCTGACCGATGGCCTGCACAACTATCAGGTACGGGTCATTGATGCGGCTGGCAACGTCGGCTCGCAAGCCTCGCAAGCGGTGGTCATCGATACCGGTATCGGCATCGGCCTGAACATCACCGACATCACTCCGGATTCGGGTGTGTTGGGTGACTTCATCACCAGCGCCGCCAGCATTGCCGTCAAGGGTACGCTGAGCCAGGAATTGCCAAGCGGTGCACGGGTACAAGTGTCCAGCGACGGCGGTCTGACCTGGGCCAATGCAGCCACCACAGGTACCAGCTGGATTTTCGAAGATCCGACCGTACACGGCGATTCCGTTGTGGTTTATCAGGCGCGTGTGGTTGCAGCCGGCGGCGAGGTGGTCGATAGCGCCAGCCAGGAAGTCACTTTCGACACCACGGCGCCTGCGGCTTCGGCTCTGATCGAATCGATCACCGAAGACCGCGGTGCGAGTCCGAGCGACTTCATCACCAACGATAATCGCCTAGTGATCAACGGTTCCCTGAGCGATGCCGCCGAGGCTACCGATCGTGTCGAAGTCAGCCTCAACGGTGGCAACACCTGGGAAATGGCTGCTTTCGAAGACGGAAAGTGGAGCTTGGACATGACTGCTCGCGAGTTGGCCGATGGCACATACATCGTCCAGGCGCGTGTAGTGGATGCGGCGGGTAACCGTGGCACCATCAGCAGTCAGGTTCTGGTGATCGATACTGTCGGCCTGGGCGCCAACGGCATGACCTCGAGCTTCACCGTCGCCACCGACACCGCTGTCGGTATCAGCAACGGTCACAGCACCGCCGAAACGGCGACCAACAGCGACATGATCACCCGTGATACCACAGTCACTGTATCTGGCACGCTGAACACCTCGCTGCAAACGGCGCAGCATCTGCAGATCTCGTTCGACGACGGTCAGAGCTGGGTCACCGTGTTGTCCTCCAGCGGTTCGCTGTGGACCTACACGCTGCCTGAGTTCGCCCAAAGCCAGACGCTGAACGTGAAGATGCAGCTGGTCGACACCGCCGGTAACGTCGCCACGGGCACCAGTTTCAACGACTACACCGTGGTCGTGGACCTGGATGCACCGGAACCCGTCACTGTCGCTCCGGTCGTGGCTGCGGCTGTGACCACTGGTGCCTCGTTGTCGTTCGCTAGCGATGTCCATGGTCGCGTCGAGTCTGGCGCGCTTATTGCGCTGGTCGAAGACAGCAATAACGACGGTGTCTATAGCGAAGGCCTCGACAAGATCCTGGGCTACGCAACGGCGGATGCCCAGGGCGACTGGCGCATTGATGCCTCGTTGAGTAAGGGCAACCATTCGATCGGCTTCGTGGTCTGGGATGCGGCGGGTAACCGCTCCAATCTCAGCGATCTGGTTCAGGTAACCGCCAGCGATGCCACAACTGCCGGTAGCCGAGTGCTGCAGACGACCTGGGGCGGTACCGCCAGCGGTTCGCAGTATGGTTTGAACGCCGCCGCCGTGACGGTCAACGAAGACGGTACCTGGTCGTTCTTCCAGAGTTCGATGTCGCAGAGCAACGGGGCAGCGGCTAACGCCGGTTATGTCTACAGTGCTGACGACAATCAAAACTACACGGCCACGTACCTGGCAGAACCGACCGGGGTCAGCAATCACGACTTTGGCGGGGTCATCAGCCAGGCTGTCTTTGCGGACTACAACCGTGATGGCTTGCAGGACGTGATCAGCCAGACCAGCAGCAGTACCCGCAATACCGCCCTATGGACCAAAAACAGCGATGGTACCTATACGGGCACATCGCTGGCCCTTGGTTGGGGGGGCGTCCTGGGGGTGGGTGCCAATGGTACTGAAACCCACGTTGGCGGTGTCGTTGCGTACGATGCTCAAGGTGACGGCTACCTGGACTTCGCATTCGCCGGCTCCAACGACAGTGCCTACGTCAAGGTCACCAACGACAAGGGGACGCTGAGCTACACGATGGAAAATGGCGGCACCAATTTCGCCCATGAAATCAGCGCGGTCGACGTCAACAACAACGGTACGGTGGAGCTGGCCGGTCACTCTGGCTACGACTGGACCAAGGGTTTGTCGGTCCAGCTGAGCAACGCGGACGGCAGCATCGCCTCCACCTATAACCAGGGTGGGGTGTTCCGTCGGGACAGCTCGGTCGACCACAGTAACCTGCCGATCTCCATGACTTGGGCGGACTTCAACGGTGACGGTTATCTGGACCTGTTCATCAGCCGCAGCCTGGGTGACGACCGTAAAACCGATACTGACGAAAGCCGTATCTACCTCAACCTTGGCAACGATGCCAACGGTAACTGGTTGGGGATGAGCCAGAACGAGCAGTCGTTGAAGTTTGGCGACAGCATGGACGGCGGTGCTTCGTTCGCCGTGGACTGGAACCACGACGGGCAGATGGACGTTATCGAGGTGCCACGTCGCAATGCGACTGATAGCGCTGCCCAGACAGGTTCGCCTACGGTGTACCTGAACGAGGGCAACAACGTCTGGAACGGTACCGGGCAGTCCCTCAGTGGTATCACGACCTACGACAACATCACCGGTGCAACGGCAGTGGACTATGACTGGGACGGCGCTGTCGACCTGATCATGTACCGTGCCGGCAGCACCAGTGCCGGCCTGGATGCGGATACCGCCACCTCGATCCTGATCAGGAACGAAAACGTGGTGGCCGACGGCACCAGCCTGCATGTCCGTATCCTGGACAAGAATGGTCTGAACGTGTTCTACGGCAACACTGTCAAGCTGTACAACTCGGCAGGGGACCTGGTGGCGACGCAGATCATCAACCCGCAGTCCTCGGCATCGAGCAACAGCCAGGGCCTGGTGAACTTCTACGGCCTGGATGCCAGCGAGACGTACTCGGTGCAGCTGTTGCGCACCGAAAACAGCACCATCAACCATGTGGGGGCCTCGACCTATCAGCAGAACTATGTCAACGGCACGGTGAACCTGAACTGGGGCGGGCTGACGACCGGTGCAGCGCACGATGCTTATGTGCTGACGGCGGAGTCGACCGCGGCGGTCAACGACACCATCGGCGAGTCGGGGATGGTCGGGACCGGCTACAACGACACCTTCTTCGGTACCGAAGGCAACGACACCATCAACGGCGGTGGGGGCTGGAACACCGCCATGGACGGCACCCAGACCTGGAGCGCGACCCAGGGCATGGACGTGGTCGACTACAGTCGTGCCACCCTGGCCATGCAGATCAACCTGGAGTCGGGTGTGGCGATCGGCATGGGGACCGACACCCTGATCAGCATCGAAGGCATCATCGGCAGTGCGTACGCTGACAGCATCACCGACAGTTCGGCCAACAACCGGATCGAAGGCGGCGCCGGCAACGATGTGATCTACCTCAGCAATGGCGGTAATGACACGCTGCTGTACAAGGTGTTGGACGCCAGCAATGCCACCGGTGGCAATGGCAGCGATAAGGTCTACAGCTTCCACGTAGGCAATGTGCTGAGCGACGGCAATGCCGATGTTATCGATGTCAGCGAACTGCTGGGCTACAAAGGCACGGCGGGGCTGTATCAGGACCAGGGCGTGACCAAGCTGGACAGTGCCTCTACCGGGTTGGAGGACTACCTGAAGGTGCAGGTCGTGGGTAACGACACGGTCATCAGCGTTGACCGTGACGGTACTGGGGCCGAGTTCGGCTTCAGCTCCATCGCCACGCTGGTCGATGTCAAGACCGACCTGTTGACCCTGCTGCAAAACCACCAACTGGTGGTGTGATGTAAAGACCCTTTCCCGGCCGACGGATCGGCCGGGAAAGGTTTGGCATGAGAAAAACGCAGACAATCGTCTGCGTTTTTTTGTTTTCGCCCATCCAGAAACCTGACCTGCGGCAACGGCGCCGATCGCAAGCCTGGCCCGGGTTTTCCGTAACGGACATTGCGCCTTATCAGGTTGCTTGCGCTTTAGGGTTTACCCTACAGATCCCGCCGTGTGGGGTTCTTACCATGGAGACCTTGCTTCATGGAGGTCTACCACAATGCGTTACAAATATTGGAAAGCAGGCCTGATCACTGTTGTATCGTCGATCGCCTTGCTGGGCTTTTCCGAACAGGTGATTGCCGATACATCACCTCGTCCCCAGGCGCAGAAGCACATCGTCTGCAATCCGCAATGTGCACAGGTAAGCGCTTCTCCAGCGCCAGCCTCGCGGCCGGCTCAATCGGTACCTGCGCAGCCTGTATACAAGCAGCCGGGCACCACGGGTAAACGTAGTCCGTTCTCCTATGACCGTTTGCCGGCAATGGACGGCAAGGCCGAACGCGCGCCGTTCGCCTCGGCAAACCAGGCACCGGTGCAAGCGGATGATTTATGGCAAGTCGTCTCGCTGGCGGTCAGTCATTACCCATCGATTCGTGACGCGGCGTCGGTTCTCGAGGAGCAACGTGAAGGCATCGACGTTGCACGCGCCGGTTATCTGCCAAAAGTGGACGTGGGCATCAGTTCCGGTCGGCAGAGTTTCGGCAGCAACGGTCAGGCCCTGTCGCTCACTGCCAGCCAGATGCTGTATGACTTCGGCAAGGTTGGTGGGGCTGTCACCGAGGCCGAATCCAACGTCGTGCTGCAACAAGTGAAATGGCAGGGCGAGATCGACGACATTGCCCTGCAGGCCGCCGAGGCGGTGATCGAGGTTCGTCGCTACGAAGCGCTGGTCAATGCCGCGCAATCGCAAAAAGACCAACTGAAAAAACTGCAGCAACTGGCCGCGCGCCGGGTCAGCGAAGGGGCTAGCACCCAGGCCGACCTGATCCAGGCGCAATCGCGGGTCGAGGCGGCCGAAGCGTCGCTGCTCGCCAGCCAGACTCAACTGAGCCAGCAACGCAGCAAGCTGCGCACCCTGATTGGCCAGGAGCCGCTCAACAAGATTGCGGTGCCCGAGAATCGTTTGGTCCAGGCCCTGGCAACCATTGATCCCAATGTGGAAATGACCATTGGGGTGCAGCAGGCCGAAGCCGAATGGAGTGTCGCCCAGGCGCAAGTCAGCCAGGCCCGAGCCAACGCCAAGCCGACCGTATCCCTGGATGCGGGCGTCGATAAGTACCTGGGAAATGTCCCCACAGGTCGGGACGAGTACGCCTACACCCTGACTGTCAGCGTCAAGCACAGTCTGTTTGACGGCGGTGCGCCGTCGGCGCGGATTCGCGGGGCGGGCCAGGCAGCTCGTGCTGCCGAAGAGCGCATCCATACCCGCAAGCTCGAAGCCCAGAACTCCTGGTTCCGCTTGCAAGAACAAATGGCCGGGCTGTCGAGCCGGATCAAGGTGCTGGGTAACCGCTACAAAAGCATGGTCGATACCCGTGCGCTGTACGAACAGCAGTACCTGGCGCTGGGTACGCGGTCCTTGCTCGATCTGTTGAACGCCGAACAGGAAATCTTCCAGGCCCAGACCGACCAGGAAAACTCCCGGCACGACCTTTGGCTGGCCCAGGTGAACTACATCAATGCCACCGGCCATATGCGCAACGTATTCGCCCTGATGGGAGCCTCATCATGACCACTATCCCCAAAGCCGATTCCTCGACCGTTGTGACGGATGTGGCAAATCCCTGGTTGGACGCCATGCTGCAAGTGGCCCGGCATTACCGGCTGGAGACCTCGGCAGAGCGCGTGCGTGTCATGCTCGACTGGCAAGCCGGCCATCCGGCCGATGTACAGCTCAAGCAAATGGCCCGCGACATGGGCATGTCGCTGTGCTTCGAAAAGCTCGACAAAGGCATCCTGGACCCCTGGCGCCTGCCGGTGGTGGCTGAGTTCGACAACGGGCAGGTCGGCGTCATTGAAAGTGTCGATAACGGCCAGTTCGCCGGCGTGCGTTTGAGCGGCGAGCAGGGCGTGCTGCAGGCCTTGCCGGTAGCCGAAGTCTGCGCGCGAGTGCAACGGGTTCTGCTGTTGCGTCCTGAAGTGTCGGCGCCGGATGCCCGGGTCGACGACTACATCAAACCTTATGAAGCCAACTGGTTCTGGAAACTGGCGCTGCACGACTGGCGGCGGTACTCCGATGTGATGCTGGCCTCGCTGATCGCCAACGTCCTGGCCCTGGCCGCCATGCTGTTTTCGATGCAGATCTACGACAGGGTGATTCCGGCCCAGTCCGAGCCGACCCTGTGGGTGCTGTTCGGCGGGGTGGTCATAGCGATCGTTTTCGAGTTCTGCATGCGCTTGTCGCGCACCCACCTGACCGACAAGATCGGCAAGCGCGCCGACCTGCGGATTTCCGATCGGGTCTTCGGTCATGCGCTGCGCATCCGTACCCAGGACCAGTCGAAATCCACTGGCTCCTTCATCTCGCAGATCCGCGAGCTGGAGCAGGTGCGTGAGTTGATCACGTCCACCACCGTGAATGCCTTGGCGGACCTGCCGTTCTTCTTCCTGTTCCTCGGTGTGCTGTGGTACGTCGGTGGGATGATGGCCCTGGTGCCGCTGGCGATCCTGCCGTTGCTGATCATTCCCGGCCTGCTGGCCCAGCGCTGGTTGGCCAAATATTCCAAGGAAGGCATGCGCGAAGCGTCGTTGCGCAATGCGATCCTGATCGAGGCGGTCCAAGGCAACGAAGACATCAAGCTACTGCGCGCCGAGCAGCGCTTCCAGACCCAGTGGAACCACCTCAATCAGGTGTCGGCCGACATCAGCATGCGCCAGCGCTTCATCACCGGTGCCTTGATGACTTGGACCCAGGAGCTGCAATCGCTGGTCTATGTGCTGGTGATTCTGGTGGGCTGCTTCATGGTCATCAGTGGCGACCTGACCACGGGTGCCTTGATCGGTACCTCGATTCTGTCGTCGCGGATGATTGCGCCCCTGGCTCAGCTGTCCGGTGTCATGTCGCGCTGGCAGCAGGCCAAGGTCGCGCGTGAAGGCCTGGATGAATTGATGAAGCGCCCGGTCGACCAGCCCCAGCACAGCAAGATGCTGCACCGTCCGGTGATCCAGGGCGACTACCGCTTGGAGGGCGTGAAGTTCCGCTACGAGCAGGAGCAGAAGCAGCCAGCGCTGGAGATCCCGGGCTTGACGATCAAGGCTGGCGAGAAAGTGGCGATCCTGGGCCGCAACGGCGCAGGCAAGTCGACCCTGCTGCATCTGTTGTCCGGCTTGCAAGCCCCCCAGGAAGGAAATGTGCTGCTGGACTCATTGAACCTGTCGATGATCGACCCCTATGACGTGCGCCGTGATGTGGGCTTTCTCAGCCAGCAGGCATCGCTGTTCTTCGGCTCGCTGCGGGACAACATCATCATGGGTAAACCCATGGCCACTGACGACGAGATCATTCAGGCACTGACCTTGAGTGGCGCGCTGTCCCTGGTGCAGTCGTTGCCCGATGGCCTGGATCACCTGATCCGTGAAGGCGGCAAGGGCCTGTCCGGCGGCCAGCGGCAAATGCTCTTGCTGGCTCGTACGCTGATCCGCAACCCCCGCGTGCTGCTGCTGGACGAGCCGACCGCCTGGCTCGACGAACTCAGCGAACAGCACCTGATTGAGAAGCTGCTGCCGTGGCTCGAAGGCCGCACGCTGATCGTCGCCACGCACCGGCCGGCTGTCCTGAAGTGGGTGGACCGGATCATCGCGGTCGACAAGGGCCGGGTCGTTCTGGACGACACCAAACACATCGTCATCAGCCAGATGAGCAAGCCGCGCGCATCCGCTGCCTGATCGCCGAACGGGAGAAATCATGAACATCAAATTACCTGCATCCGATCGCTTGAACCCGATCAATTTCAGCCTGACCCGTCCGGACCTGTTCGAAGCCCACAGCCGGCTTCCGCGGGCGTCCTGGTTCATCTGGCTGACCTTCGCCGGCCTTGCCTTGCTGTTGGCCTGGGCGTACTGCTTTACGCTCGACGAGGTCTCCAGTGGTACCGGGAAAGTGATTCCCAGCTCACGAGAACAGGTCATTCAATCCCTCGAAGGCGGGATTGTGGCGCAGCTCAACGTCAAGGAAGGCGACATGGTTCAGGCCGGGCAAGTGCTTGCGCAACTGGACCGCACACGTTCCGAGTCGTCGGTGGACGAAAGTTCCTCCCGGGCTCGTGCCGCCCTGGCAACGGCCACCCGCTTGCGTGCGGAAGTCGAGGGGAGCGACCTGGCGTTTCCCGACTATGTCATGGAAGACCCGGCCCTGGTGCGTTCGGAAACGGCGCTGTTCAAGTCGCGTAAAGACAGCCTGGCCAAGAGCCTGGCGGGCATTCAGGAAGCCCTGACCCTGGTCAGGCGTGAGCTGGTGATGACCGAGCGCCTGGCCAAGATGGGCGCGGCCAGCAACGTCGAAGTCCTGCGCCTCAAGCGCCAGGCCAACGAACTGGAAATGAAGGCCAACGATACGCGTACCCAATACCTGGTGCGTTCGCGTGAAGAACTGGCCAAGGCCAACGGCGAAGTCGAGGCCCAGCAATCGGTGACCCGCGGGCGTGCCGACATGCTGTCGCGCCTGACTGTAGTGTCGCCGGTGCGCGGCGTGGTGAAAGACATCGAGGTCAACACCGTGGGGGGGGTCGTCCCGCCAAATGGCCGGCTGATGGTGATCGTGCCGATCGAGGATCAATTGCTGGTGGAGGCGCGGATCTCGCCGCGGGACGTCGCCTTCCTGCATCCGGGCCAGCGGGCCACGGTGAAGATCAGCGCCTATGACTACGCCATTTACGGTGGCCTGGAAGGTGAAGTGGTGACCATCTCGCCAGACACCATCCAGGACGATGTCAAACGCGATGTCTATTACTACCGGGTCTTTGTCCGCACCCAAAGCGACTCGCTGTTCAACAAAAGTGGCGAAGCCTTCCCTATCTTTCCCGGGATGATCTCCACCGTGGACATCCACACCGGCGGCAAAACGGTCTGGGAATACCTGGTCAAACCGCTCAACAGGGCTCGCGAAGCCTTGCGCGAACGCTAAGCATCACTTTCCACAGGACACCATTTGCACGCTGGGTTGGCCTTCGGGGCGGCCCAGCGAGGACTTTGTCATGGCTAGAAAAGCTCGAAAACCCAGCATTCCGGCAATCCGCAATTCGGCGCAGTTACTGGTCGAAACCGCTGGCAAGCGCGCCAAGGCTCTGCATCAGCAGGGGCGCTACGAAGAGGCGCTCAATGTATGCCAGCAGGCAATCCGCATGACTCCTGGGCTGACGCAAGCCTGGACTGACGCAGCGGTCAACTGCTTGAAGCTTGAACGCTGGCAGCAGGCAGTGGGTTATGCCGAACAGGCTCTGGCGCGTGGAGGCCGCAGTTTTGCCTTGTTCGACGCCTTGTCCCATGCTCATGGCGCTTTGCGGCAATGGGAGGACGTCAGGAAGTACGGCTTGATGGCCCTGCAACTGCGGGATCAAGGTTTCGGTGTGGCGCCAGCGGCGCCCCATGCGGCACCGGTAATGCCGCCTTTGCCTTCCACACAAACCCGGGATAAGAACGTCATCGCGTTCTCGTTATTCGGCGCCGACTCCAAGTATTGCGAAACGGCAGTGCTCAACGTGATTGAGCAACCGAAGATCTATCCGCACTGGACGTGCCGCTTTTACATCGACGACAGCGTGCCACCAAGCGTGGTCGAAAGACTGCTCGCGGCGGGAGCGCAAGTCATACAGGTCGATGAACAGGCCCACGGCTGGCCCGGCCCGATGTGGCGGTTTCTCGCGTTGCAGGACCTGCACCTGCACCGAGTGCTGTTCCGGGACGCTGACTCGGTGGTTTCAACCCGGGAGGCCGAGGCGGTCGAGGAGTGGTTGCACAGTGATTGCAGGTTCCACTGCATGCGTGATTGCGCCACCCATACCGAGCTGATGCTGGCGGGGCTGTGGGGCGTGGTGGCCGGTGCTCTACCGCCATTGGAGCAGTTGACGCAATCGTTCTTCAGCGCTGGTGTCGAGTCGCAGCACTTCGCGGATCAGTATTTCCTGCGCCAGTACGTCTGGCCTTATGCACGGCAGAGCCTCCTGCAGCATGATTCGATGTTCGGTTTCATGCAGGCGCGGACCTTCCCCGGCGGCCCCATGCCGGCCGATTTTCATGTCGGCTATGCCGAAGGTTCACCACTGTTCAAGGCCCGGGCGGAATGGGCTGATGGCACCCCGGTGCAATGGACATTGCTGCTCAAACAAGCGGAGCAAGAGGTCGTGGTCTGTCGCTATCCTGGGGTGGTAAAGGCGGGGCTGGTGACGGCGCATATCCCGGCGCGGTTTGCCAGGATGATCAGCCGTGTGGAAGCAGAGATCAGGTTGAAAATGCTCTAGGGGGCCTAGAAAATCAGTGGGTCGTGGATCAGGGGGATGTAGAGCTACTCTATGTTCGATAGCGATGCAGGTACGTATGTGTTTGGTCATGCGATAAAGGCAGAACCGTTCGTATTCAGTCTCTGGCCAGTGAGCTTTTCCTCGACAAAAGCAATGTGAGCCTGCCTCCGCTTCCAGTCCGTTTGACCTCGTGATCTTCGATGAGGCCTCTCAGGTTCCTGTTTGGGGCGCCATTGGCGTAATGGCGCGAGATGGTGATGGTTGTCTTCTCGAATCAGCGCTACTACCAGTCTAAGCTGGTGACCTTCTCATCGCCGTTTACGGCTGGTAAAGCGGTAAGGCTTTTCCCCGTCGCGGGTGTCTATGACAAAGACAAGTCGAGGATAAACTTGATTGAAGCACGAGTTTTGGTTGCCGATCTAGTCGCTTGTCTTCAGTCACCAGCATTCCGTGAAGGCAGGAAAATATCAGGATTGTAATATTTAACAGTGAGCGCCGAAACATATGCAGAGGTCTGCCGGTATAGACCCTCGACAAGGGGGGAGATGGGGAGCCTTGTGTCTTGACCATTCTCCTGCAATCGACTTCTCTTGTGGCTTGGCGTGGTGCTTTATCCAGGCATAAGTGCATGTTCGGATGGTTGAAGGAGTATCGCCATATCGTTCAGCATTTCGACAGGCTGGCGAAAAGTTATGCGGCGATGCTCTCATGGGCTTGTGCCATGCGGTCTCTACGACATTACTTCTCCTACAGTGCCTAGAGGTGTATGTTGGACTAATGTTTGGCTCTTGGCTTGGACAGAGGAGTGAAGGGAGCAGTAAGTTTTAGTGAATGGGGCGAAAGTGATATACGACAGAGAGTATGTTATGAGTCGGAAATTTGATATAGCAGTGCTGAAGACCTTTCATGCTGTGGCGCGCTTCGGCAGGTTCAAGGAAGCAGCTAGGTATGTTAATCGCAGCGCTTCAGCTGTTACCGTTCAGATTCGCAAGCTTGAAGAGCAGGTTGGGTACCGGCTATTTCATCGCAACAATAATGTCGTTGAGCTGACTCCGTTTGGGCGCAGATTACTCGGGTATACGACCGATTTTTTGGTTGCCCATGACAGACTAATAACATCCTTGTCTCCACAGTTTCTTCTGCCGAAATTGAGACTGGGTGTGCCAGATACCTACGTGGCAAAACTTATGAGTGATTTGCTTCCAGCTTTCACTCTAAATAATCCTATGTTGGAATTGGAGGTCGAAGCTCGCTCAAGTGGAGAGTTGTTTGATCTCTTCTCGCAGCAGATGCTTGATATCACCCTGTTGGTTGCTTCTCAATGTCCGCAAAATGGGGAGTTTCTCTGCACAACATCACCCCGCTGGATCGCTTCGAGAACATTCAAATACGACCCAGACCAGCCACTACCTATTTCTGTCCATCTTCATGGTTGTCCATACCGTGAGGCGACGATTCGAGCACTCAAGACGGCAGGAATAAAGTTTCGAATATTTTTGGAAAGCTCTAGTCCTACTGCCGTTGAGGCTTCGGTTATGAGCGGGTTGGCCATCGGGGTTATGGAGGATGGTTTAATCGGCAAACAGGTCGCCAAGAGTGTTCAAGGGATTGAGTTGCCCGATTTAGCTGAACATTCCATCTGTTTATTAACGAGTACTGCGAACCCGGCAGCGGTGTGCTTACGCAAGGCTATTTATGAGCATTTTACCAAAATAGGCTTTTGCTTGGCATAGTACAGTTAGGTTGGGTATCTATACCGTTCGGGGTTGTTAGCAGACCCATCGCCGTTCTGGTGAAAGTCGCCAGAGTGGCAAACTTTCTGTGTTAGTCACTAAGTATTCTAATTTCTTGTTTCGGGTCAGTGTGTGGGCCATGCTTGCGCGCGCGGTTTACCCTGTCCAGGGCGGCAAGCGCTCTCTGCGAATATAATTTTGCGTCAATGTCATTGGTGGACCGAATGTTAGTCTTTTCTGGCTCTGCTGGGAATAATTGATTTGAGTGAATTTTTTTGTACAGGTTGTTAATAGGTTTTATGTTGTTTCGTTTTTTTAAATCAATGATTTAGTTTTAGGTTGTTTTTTTGGGTTGTTGGATTACGGATTCGGTTTTTTTCAATTTGGTTTGGTGGGTTGTCCAAGGTTTTGCTGCTACCTTGCATCGAGTTTAGTTGTGCTGCCATTTGGGGGGTGTTTGTCTGCTGTGCTCGAGGGCTCTATATGAATACTCGTAGAGCTGTTATGGATTTGTTTTTCATGGAGCTACCACCATGCAATCAGTTCAGGTGAGGGGGAGCGGGAGAGTATCAACGTCTGTGGAGTGTTTATCGTCTCTTTGGGGAAGGAGGCGATCATTCTTAATGTTTGAAGTGAGTAAGTTAAAATCCATAAATTTGAGTCAAAACAGTCTGGTACGGGGGACTGGAGATGCTGATCTCACCCCTTTGAAGTTGAGCGTTCGAAAATCTATCTCTGGTTCCTGCATCAATAAAAAAGTCAACGAGGTCACAGTCGTTTCTACTGTCCTGAATAGAGTGAGGAGGATGTTCCTTACAGCTGCTTTTTGGCTATCCAGGCAAACAACTAAGTGTGAGGGGCGGTCATGAGCATTCCTTGCAGCGAACAACCTCGTGTTCTGCCTCGTCTTTCCCTGGCAGAGCAATTAATGTCGCGTGCTGATACCTTCCCAGATCTGCTGGCTTTTGCTTCGCTGGATCAATCGAAGGGCATATCGCTGACAAATGCGGACCTTTGCGAGCGTGCAGCGGCTATTGCTTATCGTCTGGCGCAAAGAACCTCACCCGGTGACCGGGTATTGCTGGCTTATGACAATCCCCTTGAGTTTATTCCGGCATTTTTTGGTTGTTGTTTCTCCGGCACGATTGCCGTACCCGTTGCTCCTCGAACCAATGGCGAAACTGTAGCGGCCATTGTTCAAGATTGTGGCGGGACACTTGCGTTAACTGCTCAAGGACGTGAGGGACCTCCGGGGATTGACTGGCTGCAAACGGACAACAATGATCGGCGCTCTCCTTTTATGCGCCTGGCGGCCGACAATAATCCAGCGCTGCTCCAGTACACCTCGGGCTCCACACGAACACCGCGAGGCGTTGCTGTAACTCAGGCGAGCCTACGGACGACGATCGAAGATCTCGATCGCGCAGCTCTGCACGATGCCCAGAGTGTGATGGTGAGCTGGCTGCCGTACTTTCATGATATGGGCTTGGTGTACGGTATTCTTACGCCCTTGTATTGCGGTTTCACCGCTTACTTGATGCCTCCGGAGAGTTTCATTGCGCAGCCGTTGTCATGGTTGCGAGCGATGGCATCGGTGCGTGGTACTCATACGGCAGCGCCCAATTTTGCCTACGCCTTGTGTGCAGATCGGGCGGCTGATCTGGCACCTGGAACCGACCTTTCTTCAATGCGATTTGCGCTCAATGGCGCAGAGCCGGTTCGGTGCGACAGCGTGCGCCGATTCGTAACAGCTTTTGCTCCCTTTGGAATGCCTGCTTCCGTGGTCATACCTGGGTATGGGTTGGCGGAGGCGACCTTGAAAGTGGCATCGGGACGTTGCGGCGAAGGCACACGCAGTCGCTGTTTCGAGCCCGCCGCGCTGGCCGCTGGACGGGTTGTTCCCTGTCACCAGGGCATTGAGCTGGCGTCATGCGGTACCAGCTCGGTAGGAACAAGCATTGTGATTGTCGATCCCGCCACGCTTGTTCCTTGCAAACCTGATGTGGTTGGCGAAATTTGGGTTGCTGGGCAAAGTGTTGCAGATGGCTATTGGTCCCGTGAGAGCGAAACACGGGAAATATTCCAAGCTTGCCTGGCTACCGGAGGAGGGCCATGGCTTCGTACGGGCGATCTTGGTTTTCTTCAGCAAGACGAGCTCTTTGTCGTGGGGCGACTGAAGGATCTGATCATTGTCGGCGGCCGTAATATCTACTGCCACGACCTTGAGGATTCGGTCTCGGAGTGCCACCCCGATATTCGTAAAGGCCGCGTATTTGCAGTAGCCATAGAAGGGGAGGACGGTGAAGCGGTTCTCATCGGTGCAGAGGTGCGTAGCAGCTGTAAAGAGGGTGATACACGAGACATCCTCTCGCGTATTCGCACGGAGCTGAAGGTCAGGCATGACATAGGCGCGCTACGTATCGTTCTGCTTCGGCGGGGGAGTATCCTGCGCACATCAAGTGGTAAAACCCGTCGTGCTGCAACACGTGATGCCCTGTTTCGCGGTGAGTTGCAGGTCGTTGCTGACTCCCATCGTCAATCCGTCGAAGCTGACGACGATATCCTTCTAGAGATTGCTCGCTTCGTGCCGGGCGCTGTGGGCGAGCGCACCAGCAGGCTTATTGATGCTGGGCTCGACTCGCTTTCAGCTGCTCGGCTAGCCGCGGCGATTTACTCGCGTTACGGTGTAAGGCTCAAGTTCGAGACGTTGTATACGGCATCGGCCGATAGTCTGTGCAGGGACATTGCCAATGCGCAAAGTGCTGCAGTCGCAGAGCCTTTGGCTTCGCACGCTATAGATTGCGCGCAGCCGTTTGAGTTGTCCGAAATGCAGCAAGCCTATTGGATCGGCCAACAGAGTGGTGTTCCCCTCGGCAGTGTTCAACCACACATTCGTGTTGATTTTGAAGTTGATCACTCCCAGGTCTCCTCTCTGAGCCTGAGGTTGGCTGCGCTGGTGACAGCCCATCCGGCTTTGCGGATGTCCGTGCAAGAGGATGGCTGTGCGGTCATCGATCCGCGCGGGTACGCCCCCGTCATTGCTCATCGAGACTTGCGGGGTCTCGGACAGCAAGCCATAAGCGCCGGATTGAGCGCGGCGCGCGAGGAGCTCGCCCAGGACAATCGTCATCCTCTGAGCGTCTGTTTCACGCGCCTTACGGATGCCAAGACGGTGTTGCATTTGCGTCTGGGGTTGCTTGCTGGCGACCTGCGGAGCTTGTTGCTCCTTGTTCGGGAGTTGGTTGACGGTCCTTCCTTGGTATCGGGTTTCAGGAGGGTGGGGACGGCTACCTCCTGCGTGCCGTTTGAATGTCGCGAAGCCTGGCTGAAGAAGGTGGAGTCAATCGCGCCTGCGCCTGATTTACCGCAGGCGATGGCTGCCACGGATATTGATGCCCCTCGCTTTGTAATGTGCCGACAGGAGCTGTCGGAAGAGCTGACAACAGCCTTGGCATTGAATGCACAGGCGCTTGGGGTCACGCTCTCGTCAATCTGTATGGCTGCCTTTGTTGACGTCTTGCGTTTATGGTCTGCATCGCCAGCTCTCACCATCAATGTGACTTGCAGTACACGATCAGGACAGGCCGAGCAGGCCATTGGCGACTTCACGAGCAGTACCCTGTTGTCTTTGCGCGAACCCCATGACTCCTTCGCCGACTTTGCCCAGGCGATCCAGCAACAGATATGGCGTGACCTGGACGAGCCCTGGTCCACAGGTGTTTCGATGCTCCGTGAACTCAGTCGCCGCAATGGTGCGCCGGTTCTGATGCCTATAGTCGTGACCAGTCTTCTGTCGGGCGATCAGGCTGACGACCTTTCGGTTCTTGACTCGATCGGGCCTATGGTCGACGTCTCCAATCCGACCCCGCAAGTATCGCTGCACAACATCCTGGCGCGACGCGATGGACGTTTGCTGATGATGTGGGAGTATGTGGAGCAGTTATTCCCTGCCGGGTTGATCGAGACGATGTTTGCATCGTTTGTGGAGGTGCTCACGACGATCGCCACCAGGCCCTCTGCGGTCGAATATCCGGTACTCGCCAAGATTCCAGTCAGTCAGCAAGCACGGCACCTGAAGGCGAATTCGACGAGCTGCGACAGGTCCCCGCGTCGATTGGCTACGCCGTTTATAACCCACGCAACTGAAAGCCCGGACGCGATCGCGGTAGTCTTCGGTGATCTACTCACCACCTACGGTGACTTGCGGCAAGATGCCGAGGACATTGCGGCCAGGTTGCAACGCAAAGGCGTCAGGCGCGGGGATGTGATTGCAGCCATTGTCGAACCTGGTCCAAGGGCTGTGGCAGCATTGATTGGGATCGGCATCGCTGGAGCGGTCTATCTCCCCATTGAGCCGTCCTGGCCGCTGACGAGAATTGAAGAGCTCCTGTACGAATCCAAGGCCGGGTATGCGGTGCTGACACACAGCATGAACCTGTCGATACCGACGCTGCAGCTTGATCAGCAACCGGGTCGGCTCCGGCCTGAACCGGTGGATGGGGACTCGAGCGATGTCGCGTATGTGATTTTCACCTCGGGCTCGACGGGGCGTCCCAAAGGTGTGGTTATCACCCATGAGGCTGCGGCGAACACCATAGATGATATCAACGAGCGCTTCTCGGTCGGCCCGAGGGATCGAGCACTGTGCGTCTCATCACTGGCGTTTGACCTTTCCGTCTACGATATTTTCGGATTGCTCGCGGTAGGTGGTGCCGTAGTGTTTCCCGAGCGATCCCGCGATCCGGACGCAATTGCGCAAGCATTGACGACTGCTGGAGTAACGATTTGGAACTCGGTACCTGCAGTCCTTGAGCTCTTGCTTGATGTCGCTGCGCCTCATTCGTCCAGTTTGCGACTCGTCTTGCTCAGTGGCGATTGGATTGCACCAGCTCTTACGGCACGTATCCGTCAGGTGTTTACGGGAGCCCAGCCCATCAGCCTTGGTGGCGCAACAGAGGTCTCAATCTGGTCAGTCATTCACCCCATCGTTCCTAGCGACGCGGTACTGCTCTCAATTCCATACGGGACACCGCTCTCAAATCAACAATGTTTTGTGCGTGCCCCTGACGGACGTGAGCGCCCTGACGGCGTGGCCGGGGAATTGCTACTGGGTGGAAGAGGCTTGGCCCTGGCTTATTGCGGTAACGATGCAGAAACCAACCGGCGCTTTTTCACCGATAAGGATGGCAATCGCCTCTATCGGACTGGTGATCTCGCACGATGGATGTCGACTGGCGAACTTGAACTGCTTGGGCGTATGGACAATCAAGTCAAGGTTCAGGGTTATCGCATCGAACTGGGTGAGATTGAAGCTGTCGCGATGAAGGCAGGTGGTATTTCACGGGCTGTGGCCTCGGTCGTTCGACGCAGCGGGGCGACGGTAATCCAGCTCCATGTGCTTGCGTCGCAGGAAGTGCCCGGCGAGGTAGTGACCTCAGTGCGTGCTGCTCTTGCTCTCCATCTACCAACCTATATGCAACCGCACCATGTGGGGGTACTCGACGTTCTGCCCTTGACCGCGAACGGTAAGGTGGACCGCTCACGGCTGCCCGCGCCACCTGAGCCGAAGCCGGTACGGCCGGTGCGTGGCGATGTTTTGCTCGAAACGATGATGATGCAGGCCTATGTCGAAGTGGTGGGTATTGGCATTGACCCTCAACAGCGATTCTTCGATGCGGGGGCGACTTCACTGCACATTGTGCGTTTGCGCGCACTGCTGGAGTCTCGTGGGATAGCGGTTCCGTCGCTGGCTGATTTCTTCTCGCTTGCGACTATTCGATCAGTTGCCACTTCCTCCTTAGCGACGAGTACCGGTGCCAACTCCAATCAGAACGATATTGCTTACATACGCGCTTACAAGCAACGCGTGCGGGCGCGCAGGGGAGAGTTGTAATGGACAAGGATATACCTGTTGACGCCGTAGCAATCATTGGCGCTGGCTGCCGGGTTCCTGGGGCAACCACGTTGGAACAGTTCTGGTCAGTTATAGCCGGCGGTCAGGTGACGATTGAGCGCTTCACCGCAGACGCAGCACGACGCGAAGGTGTGCCCGAGGCGGTATTGTCCCAACCCGGTTTTATCGGGGCGGGAGGCACGATTGAAAATATTGATATGTTCGATGCCGCGTTGTTTGGGATTGCCCCTTCTCAAGCAGCATTTATGGACCCTCAACAACGGGTTTTTCTTGAATGCGTCCATGACGCACTAGAGCATGCTGGGCACGGTGCGGCTCGAGGCCCACGCATCGGAATCTGGGCAGGTTCTGCGAGCCTTGATTATTTGACCGACCATGTCTTGGGCCAACTGGATCGCTCAGCACCGAACCGCTACCTGCAACAATGGGTAGGCGTTGACAAGGATTACCTGGCTGCACAAGTGGCTTACCGCATGGATTTTGGCGGCCCGGCAATCACGGTACAGACCGCCTGTTCCACTTCACTGGTTGCTGTCGTACTCGCCGTCCAGGGATTGTTGAGTTACCAGTGCGACATTGCCGTGGCGGGAGGTGCCAGCATTGGGTTACCACAACGGCAGGGGTATGTGCATGAGGACGGCAGTATTCTTGCCGCAGATGGCGCATGTCGCCCCTTTACTACACAAAGTAGCGGCACCGTGTTTGGTAACGGTGCCGGTGCAGTGATCTTGCGGCGGCTGGAAGATGCGCTTGACGACGGGGATTCTATTCTGGCTGTGATTCGCGGTGCAGCCATCAATAATGACGGGGCTGCCAAAGTAGGTTTTACCGCGCCTGGAGGCCGGGGGCAGGGCGATGTAATCCGGACAGCTCTTGCGCTCGGTGAAGTTGACGGTGCCTCGATTGAGTATGTTGAGACTCATGGTACAGGGACTGCCATTGGGGATGCGGTGGAGCTTTCGGCGTTGACGAGTGCATTAGGGGACCGACAGCTTGGTGGTCCGCGTTGTGCTATTGGCTCGGTCAAGGCGAATGTTGGACATATGAATGCAGCAGCAGGCGTGTGTGGTTTGATCAAAGTCGCACTCGCCGTTCAGCATGCCCAGATTCCTCCGACCGTGGGGGCCGCGCATGCGATCGACGAGTTACGTGGAGGATCCCCCTATTACCTGCCAACTGATCTGACTCCCTGGAGTACCCCGGGTCGGCGGGCGGGAGTCAGTTCGTTCGGTATTGGCGGTACCAATGCCCACGTGATCCTGGAAGCATCACCTCGTCGTCTGGCGCAGGTACGGAGCACTGTACCGCTGCTGCTGGTTTCGGCACGTGAGGACGCTCTACGCGAGTTGTGCGCAAACTATGCGGCGTTCCTGGAGGCGGACCCAGATCTCTCTATCGAAGATGTGTGTTTTACGGCAGCCATCGGCAGGCTAACTAGGGAGCGACGTGTAGCTTTTCGCTCTGAGCAGCGTGGTCAACTGATCAGCTCGCTGAAGGCGTTTGCCGACGGTAAACAAGATGAGAATGCATTTTTTAACGAAGAGCAGGAGCGTCGGCCTGAGGTCACGTTCGCCTTTGGTGACACAGATAATCTGGGTGCGGTTATCGACGGCGTTTTAGTCTGGCAGACGCGCGGTGTTGTGCCCTCGATTGTTTGCGGTACCGGAGCCGGCCTATTTGCCGCGGCTTTCGCGGCTGGAGCCTTGAGCGCTGATGATGCGCGCAACTGTAATGCGCAAAATGTTGTGGCACCGTCACTGCTTTGGATCAGTGCATTCTCGGGCATGGCAATTGATAGCGTGGAGGCCGTGCATAAGGAGCTTGCACAACTGGCGCATAGTCGGGGGGACGGTGCCTCGGCTGTGGCGGCAGCGGGTGCGACGTTGGTGCTCGAGTTTGGCGACAACGCGCTAGGTGCTGACGTAGCCGGTGTCGCCTCATTTGCCCAGGAGTCGCTCAATGCGATTGCAGGACTCTGGACTGGCGGTATAGATCTGGACTTGACGAAAATCTACAGCGGCGCAAATCGTGTGTCGCTTCCAACCTATCCGTTCCAGCGCAAGCGTTTCTGGATCGACCCTGCGCCACGCTACGCCGATAGCGGCACTTCAACTTTTCTTGGGCGGCGCACAGAGGCGCCGATGCTGCGTTCCAGCTTTTTTGATGCCCAATGGAGCGTGGCGACCCTGCCATTTCTCTGTGATCACATGATTTACGGCAAGGTCATCGTCTCCGGTGCGGCGCTGGCGGTGATGATCGCTGAAGGGGTGCGCGAGGTGAGTAAAGCGCACGAATTCGCTCTACACGATCTACGTTTTCCTGCTGCCCTGGTGATTCCGCAGGGGATGGGGCGTCGGGTGCAACTGCAACTTGTACGTGATGATGACGGTTTTGACGCGACAGTATTGACTCAAGAACCATTTGAAATCCATGCCACGGCCAGGGTCGAAACGACCACAACTGTCAGTGTCGTGCCATCGCAGACGGTACAGGGAGAAGAAACCCCAACCGTCTTGCTGGACTCGTGGTTACGCGACCACAGCGTGGTGATGGGCCCTTCGTTCAGTCGGCTATCGGACATTGTTATAGGTCATAACGATGCCGTCTGTTCGATGCGGACCGATGCTGGCGACGACGGGTGGCTGCTCCATCCGGGGATCCTCGATTCGGCCCTGCAACTGCTGGCGGTTGCCGCCCGGCCGGAGGGGAATAAGGCGTTTGTTCCCACCCGTATTGCTCGGTTGACCATACGTGCCCATACCGCATCGCAGCTCCGTTGTTATGCTGCAGCCGATCGTGGCCTCGCTACGCTGTTTGACGACCACGGCGTTTTGGCCGAGATGGTGGGCCTGGAATCACGCGAGGTCAGTCGGAACGAACTGCTGCGTATCGAGCCGCTGCGCGATGGCTACTCCATCGAATGGCGGAGCCAGTCGCTCGACCGCCCGTTCGAATTACCACAGACCGTCGTCGTTCTTCGGGATGCGGGTAGGGTTGCCGAGGAGCTGGCGGATATCCTGCTGGCTGAGGGTAAGCGTCCCCTTGTGGCCGACAGCCCCTCCGATATCTCGTTCGAGACAACCGACTTTATTATCGATTGTCGTGGGGCAGATGCACGAGCGACGGGACCCGATCTGAGTCTGTATGAGGGCGCTTTGGACCTGCTCGGCAGAGTCGCGAGAAATGACCGCCCGTGCTGTGTAGCAATCGTCCTGCCAGTGAATGTACCCAGTGGGGCGCCGCTCCAGGCGCTTGCTCGGGTGGCGGCTATGGAAACCCCTTATCTTCGGACATTGGCGGTACGCGCCAACGATGCGCGAACCATTCGTCGTGGTCTCGACTTTTTTGATCGAGAAACAGAAGTCATGGTCGATGGGGAGGGCGTTTCGGCGCCGCGTTTTCATAGGTTTGATCTTCCACGGCGCACTGAAGCCAGTTTTTCGGGGGATGAAACGTGGCTCATTACCGGTGGCCTTGGTGAACTGGGGTTGCGTGTTGCGAGCTGGCTCAGCGCGCTCGGGGTTCGGTCGCTGGTGCTCACTGGCCGTCACCCACCTGATGCTGATGCTCAGGAAACACTGGCTGCATTTGAGCATGAAGGTATCGACGTTCAAGTGATTCAGGCTGACTTGGCAAACGACGCAGACATTGAGGCGCTGTTGCACAAGATAGATACGACGATGCCGGCTTTGCGCGGAATTTGTCATTTGGCAGGCGTGGTCGAGGACCGGCTCATGGGCGATGTCACACCCGCATCGCTGAAAGCGACCTTTGCCGGTAAAGCTCAGGGGGCATGGTTGCTGCACGAGCGGACACTGCGCTATCCACTCAAACACTTCATTCTATTCTCATCTGCCGCTGCGGCGTTTGGTGCACCAGGGCAGGCGACTTACGCGATGGCTAACGCCTACCTGGATGAGCTTGCGGTCTATCGTCGGTCACAGGGGATGCCGGCGCTGTCGATCGCATGGGGCCCATGGCAAGACATTGGTATGGCTGCTCGTACTGCTGTCACCGCGAAACGCCGATTGAGCCAGTTGGGGATCGGCCAGATAGAGGAGGAGTGCGGTCGTGCGACGTTCGAGAACATCCTATTCGCCGATCTGCCAGCGCATGCCGTCCTGCTTGCGGTAGATTGGCAACGTCTGGTCGGACAGTGGCCTCCCCAGGTTCCATTCAGCCGCTTTGACGACATTGTCAGCGACATTCCCGGCTCTGCGAGAACGTCCTCGGTCAATGAGCTGCTCCCACTGTCTGCCGATGAACGACGGCATCGGCTGTTCCAGCTCATCGCCGAGGATGTGTCGGCCGTCACGGGGACAGACCTGGCGACGCTCGATCCCGAACGTTCGTTGTTTGAGTACGATCTCGACTCGTTGCTCATTACGGACCTGCGTTTAAAGCTCGAAAGGCGATTCGGACGTCCGGTTGCAGCGACTGTTATTTTCTCTAATCCCACGGTAGCTGCGCTGGCTGACCATATGGCGCAGACGGTCTTTGGCGAGGCGGCCATTGACGCACTGCGTAGTGCAGCCGATCAGGCTCATCTGCCCGTGTCTGCGTCCGCTTTGCCTGAGACTTCAATACCTGAACATCTCTCACAGGAAGATGTGGTCGAAATGCTTTCGGCGAAGCTCGAAGAGCTGCGCGGAGGGAGCATGTGATGAGTACGAACAATCCCACTAGGCTGATGCACGATGCGCTGATAGAGATTGAACGGCTCCAGCGAAAACTGGGTGGACTGGAGCAACAGTTGAACGAACCCGTTGCGGTGCTCGGCATGGGGTGTCGATTTTCCGGTGCAGACTCGCCAGAGGAATTGTGGCAACTGCTACTTGCCGGTACGGACGGCGTTCGAGCGGTCCCGGCTGACCGGTGGGATAGCGAGCGCTACTTCGACGCCGATCCGGATTCGGCAGGCCATATCTATTGCCGCACGGGCAGTTTTCTAGACGATATCGCGTCCTTTGATCCTGGGTTTTTCGGTATTTCGGCGCGAGAGGCGACGATGCTTGATCCGCAACAGCGAATCCTGCTGGAAGTTGTATGGGAAGCGGTGGAGCGATCCGGTATTCCTGCCTCGGCACTGAAGGGCAGCGCCACCGGCGTATTTGTCGGTGTTATGCATCAAGATTATGCCCACCGAATTCGCAACGCCGCTGATGTGGACTTGTACAGCGCTTCGGGTAACGCAGCCAGCGTGCTGGCCGGACGTATATCCCATGTGCTTGGGCTGCACGGGCCGTCGATCACCCTTGACACAGCCTGTTCATCTTCACTGGTTGCTGTTCATCTCGCTTGCGCTGCATTACGCGCCGGCGAATGCGACATCGCTATTGTCGGTGGTGTGAATGTCGTCCTTTCGCCAGTTTCCACAGCGGCAGAGTGTCGTGCTCATATGTTATCGGCCAGTGGCCGGTGCCGCCCCTTCGACGACTCCGCAGATGGCTTCGTCCGTGGCGAAGGATGTGGTGTCGTTGTGCTGCAACGGCTGAGTGATGCGACAGCGGCCGGTCGCTCGATCGACGCCTTGATCGCGGGGTCTGCCGTCAACCATGACGGTCGGAGCGCCGGGTTGACGGTACCGAATGAACACGCCCAGCGTGAACTGATACGAGCGGCATTGCGGGCCGCCAACATCGACGCTCAACAGGTGCAATATGTTGAAGCCCATGGGACGGGTACATCACTGGGCGATCCGATCGAAGCTGCGGCCCTGGCATCGGTTTTTGCCAACCGTGCGAAAGGTTCGCCTGTGCTACTTGGTTCGATAAAAAGCAATTTGGGGCATCTGGAGGGGGCCGCGGGGATTGCTGGATTGATCAAAGCTATTCTTTGCGTACGTCACGGCGTAGTGCCTGCGACGCTTCACGTCCTGCAGCCCAATCGTGGTGTTGACTGGCGCTCAGTGCCGCTTCGGCTTGCCCGGCAGAATGAGCAGATGAGTGGAGCCCTGCGCGTGGCAGGTGTCAGCTCCTTTGGTTTCAGTGGGACCAATGCCCATGCGCTCGTCGTGGCGGCACCGGTCTCCCAAGCTGTACGGGGGGAGGTTCGCTTTCCACAGTTATTGACAGTTTCGGCTAAATCAGCGGCATCGCTTCTCATGAATGCGGTTCGTTTTGCCGAGCACCTCTCTGGGATCAGCGAAACCGAACTCGAAGATGTCTGCTTCTCGTCCCGCGTGGCGCGGACACATTTTTCCCACCGCCTGGCAGTCGTTGCATCGAGTGCGCAGGAGATGGCCAATGAGCTGCGCCGATTTGCCCTGGGAGAACAGACGACAGTGGTGTCCGGTCTGACCCGTGCAATGTCACCTGCAAGGGATGTCGCTGGGGAAGCATTGCCCGAAACGCTGGAGGCCATTGCTCAAGGTTACGTTCTTGGCGCGCCAGTTGATTTGACCAGACTTGCGCCTGAGCGATGCCGCATAGTGTCATTGCCGACCTATGCATTCGACCGGCAAAAATATTGGCTGGACGAGCAGTCCGGAGCAACGCAAGCACCGCCGCTCTATCGGATAGCCTGGAAGCCGATACCGTTGGTTGCATCTGCGCTGCGTTCAGGCAGACGGATCATTGCTGGAAATGATCCGCAGCTGTGCGGTGAAATCGCCGCAGCACTGGAAGCAGCGGGCGAGCAATGCACCGTAGTGGGTGCGGAGGTCGAGACAATCCTGGGGGCAGGAAATGCCAACCTGGGTGTGATGCTTGTAGTCGCGGGCAGCCTGGCAACCACCGAACCGCTGGAGGCAATCACACAATACGGTGCCCTTATCATCGAGTTGGCTCAAGCACTCGCGCTGAACCCATCCTTGGGCCCCGTGGTGGTGGTCACACGAGGGGCGACCTTTACCGGGCCGGCGGAGGAAGTTGACCCTGTCGTCTCGGCCATCAACGCAGCGGTGCGTGTTGCACGCCGTGAGCAGGGGGCGCTTTGGGGCAGGTCGGTTGACATCGATGGATCGCAACAGTCACTTGCAACGCTTGCGGCCATGCTGGGTACAGTTGAAGACGGCGAAGAGGAGGTCGCTATTCGCGCGGCTGTCATCCTCGTACCTCGACTGCGCCGTACCGGGACCTGTGAGGTGATGCCTGACATTGCGGCTGATGGTGTGTATGTCATCACCGGTGGTACAGGCGCCCTCGGCCTGGCTTCCGCGTGTTGGCTGGCGAGCCGTGGGGCGCGCCATCTTTTGTTAATCAGCCGTCGGGGCGAACAGGAACAAGACGTGCGCGCGAGCTGCGATCAACTGCGCAGCGACGGTGTTGATGTGCGTGTGGCCTGTGCCGATGTAGCGGACGAGGTATCACTGCGTAGTGCGTTGGCACTGGCAGACCGCCCCGTTCGTGGCGTTATCCATTGTGCCGGTGTGATTGACGACTCCTCCCTGGTCACCATGACGTCGGCAACATTCGCCGGGGTGTTGCGCGCCAAGGTGGGAGGGGCCGACCTGCTTGACCGGCTGACAGTTAACCAGCCCGTCGATCTGTTTCTTCTTTTCTCGTCGATCTCGGTCGCACTTGGGCGCCATGGCCAGGCGGCCTACGCGGCGGCAAATGCCTACCTCGACGCACTTTCGCAACAACGTTGCCTGCATGGACGTCCCGCCTTGTCAGTCGGCTGGGGACTGTGGGCGGCAGGCATGGGGACTACTGACCCCAAAGTACTGGAGCGAATGCGTGCGAGCGGCCTGCAGGCATTGACCGAAACCGAGGCTTTTGGAGCGCTGGAAAAAGCATTCAATGTCGATGCACACCTCATCATCGCGGCGATTGATACCCAGCGGATAGCTTCACAGCCGAACCTTCCGCGACTGCTTGAGGGGATGGTTGGCGGTCACCCTCCGATGCGAAGACCCGTATTTGATTTCGAGCAACTTCGTGGGCACAGCGCTGATGCTCGCCGAGCATTGATCGCCGAGTACCTAGGGGGGGAGCTGCAGTTTATCTTGTCCAGTGATGTCGAGTTGTCGCACGACATGTCGCTGATTGAACTGGGGATGGACTCCCTTACCGGCTCGGAACTGCGTAACGCCATAGAACGATCGACTGGCGTTTATGTACCTATGCAGCACTTCATCGATGGGTCGCCGTTGAACACCGTGGTTGAAGTGATTGTGGGCCAACTTGAGCGCCGGCTCGTGACTACCCAGTCGGTGAGCCCAGGTACTAGCACAGAGAAAATTACCCTATGACTATCGCACAACACTTGGCGGATTCGGACGTTACCCGGTGTCGTTGTGGTGACGGGCTTGAGGTGGAGGGGCCTGCAGGTAGTCTGGGCCATGATTTGCTTGAGCGCCTGCGGCAATCGAAACAAGCACTGTTGCACATGCAGGGGTTTCGGGAGCTGGTGGCGGGTGGAAGGGACCAGATGAGCGCGCTCATGGCTCAGCTTGACATGCCGGGGGTGGATGATGAATGACCGAGTCGCGGCATTTCTAGCGGTTGAGGCGGCGCTGGCTGCGCCGGAGGCGGCACTGGCGAGTGGTGATTTTGCTACGGTCGAGCAGTTGATGAGTGACATCCGTGGGGCAAACCGGGCGAGGGGGCTTTGGCTTCCCCAGCTCTCTCGAGTCAATGGCGGCTCGGGGCTCGACCTGCTCGAACTGGTCGAAGTCGGGGAAGTGCTTGGCAGGTCGCCACTGGGTCACTATGCGGTTAACTATCAGGCACCTGATGCCGGTAATATCGACATCCTTCTCGAGTACGCCACGTCTGAGCAGAAAAGACGCTGGCTTGATCCTTTACTGCAGGGCAAGGTCCGCAGTTGCTTTGCGGCGACTGAGCCGGACAGGGCCGGCTCGAACCCTTCTGCTCTGGCGACCAAGGCTGTTTTCAAGGAGGGTGCATGGCACCTCACTGGCCGCAAGTGGTTCGCCTCGGGTGCAGACCGTGCGGCATTTGCGATCGTGCTCGCCGTTACCGATGAGACTGCGCCGCTGCACGCGCGAACTAGCACCTTTATCGTACCGACTGATGCACCCGGGTATCGGCATGTTCGCAATATTCGCGTGATGGGCGATGAGGGGTGTGGCTGGGCCAGCCATGGTGAAATCGAGCTGGACGACTGTCGAGTGGAGACGGACGCGTTGTTGGGCGAGCTTGGGGCTGGATTCGTCGTCCTGCAGGCCCGCCTTGCCACGGGGCGGCTACATCATTGCGCGCGCTGGATCGGTGTTTGCGAGCGCGCGTTCGCAATTATGTGTCGACGGGCCAGCCGCCGCGAACTCGCACCGGGGGAGTTTTTGTCGTCGCGCCAGACGGTGCAGAACTGGATTGCTGAAAGCCGTGCTTCGATCGACGCGGCCCGGCTCCTTGTCGCTCAGGCCGCGTCGCGCTTGCAGAAGCGCCATGAGCGAGCCCAAGTTGACATATCAATAGCGAAATTTTTTGTCGCCGGAGTGACCCAGAACGTCCTTGATCACGCCCTGCAGATCCAAGGTGCACTAGGTGTCAGCGGTGACACGATCGTAAACGTCCTCTGGCGCCATGAGCGCGCAGGACGCATTTATGACGGGCCTGATGAAGTACACAAGGCGTTGGTCGCGCGGCATGCGCTGGCCGTGTTTCGTGGTGAGCCTCGATGAGCCTCCGGGTCGCGCACAGAACGATGATCGCCCTGGGTAACCCCGGCGCAGCCGCTCTGGCGACTCGCATCGGAGCAGGTCGATCCAGTGAGACATACTTGGTGCAGGCGAACGATCGCGACCTCATCACTTATGTTTTGCCGTCTGGCAGTGGGCGGGAAGCACACCGTCGTTTCGCAGTATTGGAGCGGATTGCTGAACACTATCGTCTAGCGCCAAAGCCGCTTGCTGTGATGGACGTCTCCGATGAAGGTCTGTCATTACTGGTGATGGAGCGGCTCCCAGGGATTTTGCCGACGACCTGCGTTTCGCTTACGCCTGACACTGTTCGTCGTCTCTGCGTTGGGTTTATTTCTGCGCTGGCGTCATTGCATGCCATTGAGATTGCTCCTGTTGATAGGCCTCCGGAGTATCTGCGTCGCAGCATTGGCGATTGGGAGCGGCGCTGGTGCGAAGAAGAGGCCGCAGGTGCTCACGATGACTTCAATGCGGTGGTGCGGTGGTTGACGGATAACCTGCCGGACCAGGTCGCTTCAGCTTTTGTGCACAATGATTTTAAGCTGGACAACATTCTGGTCGATCCCGGCGACCCTGCACGGGTGGTCGGGGTCGTTGACTGGGAGTTGGCCACCATTGGCCATCCTCTTGCCGATCTAGGGATCGCTTTGGCCTATTGGATTGAACGCGGCGACTCTTCGTTGCTGCGTCTCGATGCGCCGGGGCCAAGTTGTGCTTTGGGGGCACCGACCCGTCAGGAACTGGTAGAGCTGTATGCTGCGGCCAGCGGTCGCGAGGTACCCAATGCCTCGTATTGGTATGTCTACGGATTACTGCGGCTGGCTGTTATCACCCAGCAACTGGTGTTGCGTCATAAAGACGGTGGCCCACCCGTTCCCCGTGGCCAGCTCATCGTACGATCGCTCTTGGCTCATGCATTGAACACTTGTGGGAGCGGACGACTATGAAAGCCAATATTCAGGACATTCACGCCCGCGCACCCTTGCAGCACGGAAAGCCCAGGCCTATGCGCTCGCCTCAAAATCGGGAAGAACACCTCGTGCTTTCTCTTGCGCGTGATCTTTTCGGTGAGCACGCCACCCTTGATGACAACTTCATTGATCTGGGAGGGCATTCGTTGCTCGCCGTGCACTTCATTCAACGCATTGCCCTTGAGACGGGGGTGCAACTGCCCATTACGCAGTTCTTGCAGGATGACTGCCTCGGCTCACTGGCGAAGGCTTTGGGAGAAAGCCAGGCCGGTGTTGTGGACGTCCTTCACCCCAGAATCTTATTTATCCCGGGCAATCCTGGAAGCGCCCTCAATGCTTCTCGGTTGGCCGCGCACCTGGTGGATTGGCGTTTGCACGGTCTTGAGGCGCCAAGGTTCGATGGCTCACAGCCGTCGGTTGCAACGGTCGAGGCGTTTGCCGAGCAGCACCTTGCAGACCTTCCAGCGAACGATAACCCCACAGTGATCATCGGGCACTCCTTTGGCGGATGGGTGGCTTTCGAGATGGGGCTACGTTTACAGGCGCGTGGCCATGAGGCCGTAGTGATTCTGCTAGATACCGTCTCCCCCTATCGATTGCTTTCCCGATGCGATGTCTCTGACGAGGGGCTGCTGGCGGAAGTCGAGCATCTCTATGCGCCTGCCGAGCAAGCCAGGTTCCCAATGATGCTGCTTCGAGCTACCGAGACTCGGCCGGGCACCAGGGATAAAACCGCCCCCGACTATGGTTGGGGCGAACTCTGCCAGCAGCTCCATGTAGACACGATCGAGAGCGACCATCTTTCGATAATGGCCGACCCCGCAACTGAAGTATTGGCTCACAGGATTGAGGGGTGGCTGCATCAGCTAAATCGCTGAGGGACGCATTTTCTGGCCCTTATCCGCTGGAGTTTACGATTTCAGCTGTGAGTCTCCTAACAACACAGGACGTATTGCCCCATGAGTACTGAACTTTCTTTAGTGGATTTCGATTTCATTGTGATCGGTGGCAGCTACGCCGGGCAGTCGGCGGCAATGCAACTGGCCAGGGCTCGCCGGCGTGTACTGGTGATGGACGCCGGCGTGCGCCGCAACCGTTTTTCCCGGACGCTACACGGTTTGCCTGGGCAGGAGGGGCGCTCACCCGATGTCATTGCGCAGGAGGGGCGGGCGCAAATCATCGCTTATCCGAATGTGCAGTGGTTGGAGGAGGAGGCCACAAACGCGGAGCGCACCGAGTCCGGATTTGTCGTTCGCGGTCAGTCGGGGCAACGTTTTTTTGCTCCGAACGTGGTGTTAGCCACAGGTGTGGAGGATGACTTGCCGCCTGTGGACGGATTGGCCCAGCGCTGGGGTCGTAGCGTATTCCATTGCCCTTATTGCCATGGCTACGAATTGAATCAGGGCTACATCGGCGTGCTCGCGGTCGACGAAGTCGCCTATCAATACGCATTGATGCTGCTTGACTGGGGGACAGTAATCCTCCTGACCGACGGCAGGTTCGAACCCGATGAGGCTCAACGTGAGGCCTTGGCAGAACATGGGGTGTTGATTGAGTCGCAACGGGTGTTACGCATTGTTGATACAGCGACTGTCGAGTTGGGTGATGGGCGAAAAATTGTCTTGGACGGTTTGTTCTGTGCCAGTCACATCCGTATGGCGAGCCCGCTTGCCGTACAACTGGGCTGCGCCTTCGAAGAGGGGCCAATGGGCCCCTACATTTGCACCAGCGAAACCATGGAAACTTCGGTCCCTGGAGTGTTTGCCTGCGGTGACATGGTTCGCTTGGGCGGAACCGTCCCCCTGGCCGTGGGTTCAGGTGCCCAGGCAGGACTTGCCGCGCACCGGGCGTCAGCACAACGTTGACGCAGTGTGTTAACGGCTCAGTACCCCTGTTTAAAGTAGCGGCATAAGGAGCGTCGTCGTGAGTTGGCAAAACTGGAGTATCTCCTGGCTATTACGGCTGAAGGCAAAACCCTTGATTGCCAAGCCCGGATTGTCGGTTCAGGACATGCGTACCCACAGCGACAAAGGGGCTCGCGTTGCACACCCCCCGAAGGGCTGGCGCATACGCGAGAACACTGAGGCATGCCAACCGTTGCGCGGCGAGTGGGTCGAGCCGCAGGACCCGGCTCAACGTGACAGGCTCCACCGTGTCGTCATGTACCTGCATGGTGGTGGTTACTGCTTTTGCTCTCCGAAGACCCATCGTCGGATTGCGTACGCATTGGCTAGCGGTGGTGAGGCGCGTACCTTTTCGTTGGCTTACCGGCTAGCTCCGGAGCATCCATTCCCCGCCGCAGTCGACGATGCCCTGGCCGCCTACCGGCAGCTACTTGCCGAAGGTGTCTGCCCTGCGCGCATGGTCATTTGTGGTGACTCCGCGGGTGGGGGCCTGGCCCTGGCAATGCTGTTGTCATTGCGTGATTCGGATGAACCGATGCCAGCAGGTGCGGTGCTGTTTTCGCCATGGACAGACCTGGCTGCAACGGGAGCCTCATTGGCGACGAACAACCAGAGCGACGTGATGCTGACAGGCGCAGCCGTAGCAAGGTTTTCCCGGCATTACCTGAACGATACGCCTGCGGACCATCCCATTGCTTCGCCACTCTATGCACAGTTTTCTGGTTTGCCGCCCTTGTTCATTCAAGCCAGTGACACCGAGGTGCTGCTGGATGACGCGGTGCGGGTTGCCGAAAAAGCCCGTCTGGCTCAGGTTACGGTGAATTTCAAAGTCTGGCCCCGTCTCCCGCATGCCTGGCCGACGATGACCCCTTTCTTGCCGGAGGCGAAGGCGGCAGTCAAGGAGGCAGTTGAATTCATCCGGAGCGTGACGGTGTGAGGTTGTGTGGTGACGCAGTCATTGAAGCAACGCTGCGGCATCGACCTCAATTGCTTCATGAGTCACAGAGGGACGAGGTTGGACAGGTCGTAGACCTCTCGACCTGTTGTGCGGTGTATCACAACCTTTATTGTTCAAGGGTAAGCAATGATGACGATGATGCAATCTACCTATCACGCGCTGTTGCTGGTCACAACGCCTAGTGTGGCGGCAGATGGACAACAGACTCGAAACACGATTCGTGTAATCGCTGCGATTGCATCGTGCTGCCGAGGTCACACGCAATGACCATCGGACCGCTTGGCTCTAACCACTGGGTCGTACCTGGCACATCGCCTGGCAACGCTAGAGTGAGATTGTTCTGCCTGCCTTACGCAGGGGGCAGCGCAGCTATCTTTCGCGACTGGCCTGCACGATTGGCATCGGATATCGAGGTGCTTCCCTTGCACCTGCCTGGGCGAGGGCAGCGCATGCATGAAGCATTGCTACATGACCTGGGTGAGATCACCAATCAGGTGGCGGAGGCCATCGCGCCGTTGCTTGAGAAGCCTTATGTCCTGTTCGGTCACAGCATGGGAGCCTGCCTAGCCTTTGAGGTTGCGCGCCGCCTACGTACCAGTGGCCTGCCGGAGCCGGCTTGTTTGATCGTGTCTGGCCACGGTGCACCGCATTTGCCAGCCAGTCGCTCGTTACTACACGGGCTTCCCGATGACGAGTTCATCGATGAGGTGATGCGTTTGAACGGCACACCACCTGAAATACTGAAACACCCTGAAGTGGTCGAGCTGATCCTGCCAATCCTGCGTGCCGACTTTGAGGCGGTGGAAACCTACAGTATGACCCCACAGCCACCTCTTACCTGTCGGATTGTTGCGCTGGGAGGTGACAACGATCCCGATATGGATAACGACGCGGTGGCGTCGTGGGGCATCCATACCACGAACAGTTTTTATTATCAGATGCTTCCAGGCGATCACTTTTTCCTGCATGGCAGCGCTGAACAGATGTTTGCCTTGATCAACAAGGAACTGCGGTCTGTGTTGCTCTAGTCCCGAACCGGTCAACAGGGTATTGCCATTGATTCGCCGGGCTGAATGGATCATGCAAGGTATCAGCCTCACAAGAGCCGCTCGTTCAACACGAGATGTGTCTGGAACGCCGGTCCGTTGTCATCGATTGCTTGAAGCAATACGGAGCGAGACCGATTAATGCAGTCAAGGAGGAGTAATGATCACAACGTTTATGTTTCCGGGCCAGGGCTCGCAGGCGAAAGGGATGGGCGGAGGGTTGTTTGATCGATTCAAGGATCTGAGTACCCAGGCCGACCGTGTGTTGGGCTATTCGATTAAAGAGCTGTGTCTAGGTGATCCAGGAGGAAGGCTGAGTCACACGCAATTTACACAGCCTGCGCTGTACGTGGTTAACGCACTCACCTATTACGCCAGGCTCGAGGATGACGCCACGCCAGCGGACTTTGTGGTGGGGCACAGTCTCGGTGAGTTCAATGCACTGCTCGCGGCCGGCTGCTTTGATTTCGAGACGGGACTTCAGCTCGTGAAAAAAAGAGGTGAGTTGATGGGCCAGATATCCGGTGGAGCGATGGCTGCCATCTTGAACGCCAACAAGAACGAGATTGAACTCACGCTTGCCCGCAGCGGACTCAATGACGTTGGTATCGCCAATTACAACACGCCCTCACAGTTCGTCATCTCTGGTCCCGTCGGGCAAGTCGAGGCAAGCGAGGCACTGTTCCAGAAATCCCCGATGCGTTACCTGCGACTCAACACCAGTGGTGCTTTCCATTCGGAATTAATGCAGCCAGCGGCAGATGTTTTTGCAGCGTTTCTGAACGCATTCGAGTTTGTGAATCCGACAATCCCAGTGGTTGCCAATTTCTCCGCACGCCCCTACGAGAACAAACGGATTGCCGATGGGCTTGCCAAGCAAATTGCCAGCCCCGTGCGCTGGTGTGGAAGTGTGGAGTATCTACTTGAACTTGCCGCTGGGAGCGGCCAAGAGATCTCGTTCGAGGAGCTCGGGCACGGAGAAGTACTCACGCGCCTCGTTCATACCATCCGTGGGCAGACACCAGTTGCTAACAAACGGGTGGCGTCCGATGCCGATGCGCCGGATAAGCGTTGCGAGCTGAGTCTATCGACTGTTCAGAAGGTTCATCGCGCCTTAGATAGGCAGACTTCAAGCGCGCTTGAAAAGGTGGAGGCATGGAACCTCAACTGCCCGGTCGGAACGAAGGTGAAGTCATTCTTGATCGATTATCCCTCTTTGGAAACATGTACCGAAGCCATGGTTCTGTTCGGGCATAGACCGGTGGTTTATATGAAAGGGTACAACGGCTACTTCGATATAGACGAAGTGACGCTTGTCTGACGTTGCCCTTCAAGGCCTGGCCCTGGCCTGTTCGGTCGTCAACCACGATGGTCGCAGCTCAGGCCTGATGGTGCCGAACGAACTGACTCGCTTACTGCTGCGGAATTGCGAAATACCGTCGAGCGCACTACCGGTGCTTCTGTACCGATGGATCTGTTTGTCGATGGATCGTCGCTCGATAGGGTGATCGACATAGTTTTTACGCAGGTGGAGCGCCACCTTATCGCTCCACACACATCCGCTACCGATACCCAGATGGAGATATCAACCTATGAATATCGAGCGGCTCATGACCGATCTTGTCGACGCCGGAGCCACGCTGTGCCGTAACGGCGACATGCTTCAGGTGAAAGCGCCTCCAGGTGCACTCAATAGCGAACTTGTTGAACGGCTCCGTCAGGCAAAAGAAACATTGTTGCAGATGCTCGATGACAACACACCGCATGCGGTGCCGCTGCCCTCACCGGGTGAGGGCGGGAACACATGTGCCCTGTCTCCGGGCCAGGCAAGCCTGGTGCTTGCCACCCGCCTGGGCGATCCGGCGATGTATAACGAACAGGCGGCGATCGAACTGGCGGGTCCTGTTAACGCGCAAGTCATTGAAGGTGCGTTTGCCATGCTCGCGCGTAAGCACGACATTCTGCGTACGGTATTCGTCGACGGCGATCCTATGCAGCAAACCGTATTGCCAACTCCCGTTGTCCAGTTCGCGGTGACGGCGGTCGATAACGACAATTCGTTGCGTGCGTTGGCCGCAGACATTGCGAAACTACCGTTTGCACCACAGCAGCCATTGTGGCGCGTCGATTTGTTCTCTACGTTCGAACGGCCGGCTGTACTGGTATTGACTATCCACCATGCCATCTTTGACCGCTGGTCGATGGGTGTACTCATCCGAGACCTCAACACCTATCTTGATGCGCCAGTCCCGGAGGAGGCTCCATTACCCCACCTCAACTATCGTGACTTCGCCGCCTGGCAGCGCCGTTGGATGAATACGTCTGACTACACCTCGCAGTTGGACTCCTGGGTGGAGATGCTGGCTGACATCGACGAAGTGCCGACGATTCGTAGCGACTACACGCGCCCTGCGGTGCGCAGCAGACACGGCGGCACCGAGCGTATCGCCATTCCGGCTGATTGCATCACTGCAGCGTCCACGTTCGCCCGCGAGCGCAACACCACATTATTCACGACGCTGTTCAGCGTCTTCGCGTTACTGCTACAGCGTTACACCGGAGAGGCAAGAACGCTGACACTGACGCCAGCAGCCAACCGACCATTCCAGGCGGCCGAGGATATCGCCGGCTATTTCGTCAATTTGGTCCCACTTGTCGCTGATGTGCGCGACAACGACAATTTCACCTCTTTCGTCGAACGCATGCGCGGAGTAACGGCGCGTTCGTTCGCGCATCAAGGCGTACCGATTGAGTCTATTGCTGAGCGCCTGCGTTCGCGCGGCGGCCCACCGCTGAGCCAACTGGCACAAACGGTGTTCGCATTTCAGAACGTTCAGTTGCCGACTGTGCATATAGCGGGAGGCCGTGCGAAACCCTTCGATCTGGACAGCCCTTTTGCGCGTTTCGACCTGTATTTATCGATCGAGAACGACGAGCGTGGGACATTTGCAGTCTGGCAATACAGTACCGACCTTTTCGACGCGAGCACTATCTGCCGCCTCGGTGTTCACTATGTGGCCTTACTGAGCGCGGCGCTGGCCTCTCCCGAAACAGATGTGCGCATGCTGCCTGTGCTTTCCGACACGGAGCAGGCGCAACTGCTGTACGGCTTCAACGCTACCCAGAGCGATTTCCCGCAGGACGCGTTGATCCATCAACTGTTCGAGGCCCAGGCGCAACGCAGTCCCACCGCGACCGCGCTGGTATTCGGACAGCAGACCCTGAGCTATGGTGAGCTCAATCGTCGCGCCAACCGCCTGGCCCATCACCTGATCGCCCTGGGGGTGCGTCCCGACGACCGGGTGGCCCTGTGCGTCGAGCGCAGCCCGGAAATGGTCGTGGGCCTGCTCGCTATCCTCAAGGCTGGCGGGGCCTATGTGCCGCTGGATCCGGACTACCCGGCCGAACGACGGGCATACATGCTGGCCGATGCGGCGCCGGTGGCGCTGTTAACCCAGCGCTCGTTGATCGATGAGTCGGGCCCCACATTGCCTACGGTGCTGCTTGATGTTCAAAACCCGGCTATCGAGGAGCTGGCGGACAGCAACCCCGATGCTGGGGCGATGGGGCTGACTGCGCGCCACCTGGCGTATGTGATCTACACCTCGGGCTCCACCGGGCAACCCAAGGGCGTTATGGTTGAGCACCTCAATGTCAACCGCCTGGTGATTAACAATACCTATGCCGACATTGGCCCAAACGACTGCGTTGCACATTGTGCGAATATTGCCTTCGACGCTTCAACGTGGGAAATCTGGTCTGCACTCCTCAACGGCGGCCGCCTTTATCTGATCAGCCAATCCGTGTTGCTTGACCCCCAGCGCTTCCGTGACGCGCTAATCCACGGGCAGGTGACTGCCCTCTGGTTGACTGCCGGTCTGTTTAACCAATACGTCGATGGGCTCATCCCTGTATTCGGGCAGCTGCGCTACCTCCTGGTGGGCGGGGACGTGCTCGACGCAAGAAAGATCGGGCAGTTGCTGGCTGCTGAAAGCCAGCCTGAGCATCTGCTCAATGGCTATGGCCCGACAGAAACCACCACCTTTGCCGCCACGCACGCCATCACCGCCCCGCTCGATGTGACGCGCTCCATCCCCATTGGTCGCCCGATTGCCAACACCCGCATTTACATCCTGGATAGCCACGGCCAGCCGGCACCGCTCGGCGTGGCTGGTGAGCTTCATATTGCCGGCGCCGGGGTTGCGCGCGGTTATCTCAACCGTCCGGAGCTGACCGCCGAACGCTTTATTAACGACCCGTTCTGCGCTGACCCGCACGCCCGCATGTACAAGACTGGTGACCTCGGCCGCTGGCTACCTGACGGCACCATCGAGTACCTCGGTCGCAACGACTTCCAGGTCAAGCTGCGCGGATTCCGTATCGAGCTGGGGGAAATTGAAGCGGCACTGGCGCGCTGCGAGGGCGTACGCGACGCCGTGGTTATTCCCCGCGAGGACGTACCGGGCGACAAGCGTCTGGTGGCTTATGTACTGCCGCAAACCGGTGTTGAGATTGCTCCCGCCGAACTGCGCCAGCAGCTTGCCCGGCAACTGGCCGAGTACATGTTGCCCGGCGCCTTCGTGACGCTGGATACCTTCCCGCTCACCCCCAATGGCAAACTCGACCGCCAGGCGCTGCCGGTACCGGATCTGACAGCGCTGGCAACTCGTGGTTATCAGGCGCCGGTGGGCGAGATGGAAACCACCCTGGCGCAGATCTGGCAAGACCTGCTGGGGCTGGCGCGCGTCGGCCGCTACGACAACTTCTTCGAGCTCGGCGGCCATTCCCTGCTCGGCGTCAGCCTGATCGAACGGCTGCGCGAGCTCGGCTTGACGCTGGCGGTCCGTACGGTGTTTGCCTCGCCGGCCCTCGCTGATATGGCCCAGGCCATCAGCGCCCACCAGGACCATGCTTCCGCGTTCGTGGTCCCCGACAACCTTATCCCCATGGGCTGCAGCGCCATCACCCCGGACATGCTGCCGCTGGTGACCCTGACGCAGGACGAGATCGACGTTATCGTCGGCGCAGTCCCCGGTGGCGCGGCCAATGTGCAGGACATCTATCCGCTGGCGCCGTTGCAGGAAGGCATTCTGTTCCATCATCTGCTGCAACAGCGCGGCGACGCCTATCTGCTGCGCAGCCTGATGGCCTTCGACAGCCGTGCGCGTCTTGATGCCTTCCTCTGCGCCCTGCAACAGGTCATCAACCGTCACGACATCCTGCGCACCGCCGCCTGCTGGCAGGGCTTGGCGCAGCCGGTGCAGGTGGTCTGGCGACAGGCGCACCTGCACGTCGAGACCTTCTACCCCATACAGCCCGGCGATGTGCCTGCGCAACTGGCGGCGCACACCGACCCGCGTCGGCGGCGCCTCGAGCTGAACCGCGCGCCGCTGTTCGCCCTGGACATCGCCCAGGATCCGACGCAAGACGAATGGCTGCTGGCGCTGAGCTTCCACCACCTGGTGGGCGACCATCTGACGCTGGAGCAGATCGTGAGCGAAGTGACCGAGGTCCTGCAGGGGCGCGGCGAGGCGTTGCCGGCGGCATTGCCTTACCGCAACTTCATCGCTCAGACCCGGAGCGTGCCGGACGCGGTGCACGAGACTTACTTCCGCGAGCGGCTGGCTGATGTTGACGAGCCGACCGCTCCCTTCGGCAGGCTCGAGGTCCAGGGCGACGGCCAGGCAGTGACCGAAGCCCAGCTGCCGCTACCGGCCGAGTTGGCACAGGCGATCCGTAGCCAGGCGCGCCGGCTCGGGGTCAGCCCGGGGGTGCTGTTCCATGTCGCCTGGGCACAGGTGCTGGCCCAGACCAGCGGCCGTGACGACGTGGTCTTTGGCACGGTATTGCTGGGTCGTCTGCAGGGTTATGCCGGCGCCGAGCGGGCGATGGGGTTGTTCATCAACACCCTGCCGCTGCGCATTGCCCTTGCCGGGCGTGGCGTACAGGATGTGGTGCTGGCCACTTACCGTGAGCTGATGGCGCTGCTCGAACACGAACAGGCCCCCCTGGCGCTGGCCCAGCGCTGCAGCGGTGTGGCCCTGCCGCTGCCATTGTTCAGCGCCTTGCTCAACTACCGCCACAGTGTCGCCGGCGGTTCGGATATGAACTGGGAAGGTATCCGCCTGTTGAGCTCGGAGGAGCGCACCAACTACCCGTTTACCGTCTCGGTGGACGATCTGGGGGAGGGCTTCAGCCTGACGGCTCAAACGGTGGAGGGCGTCGATCCGGCACGGATGGCTGCCTACCTGGCCACCGCGATCACGGGACTGGTTGATGCCTTGGCTAACGAGCCAGAACGGGCCGCCCTGAGCCTGCCAGTCGTACCGCCAGAAGAACGTCAGCAACTGCTGTACGGCTTCAACGCTACCCAGAGCGATTTCCCGCAGGACGCGTTGATCCATCAACTGTTCGAGGCCCAGGCGCAACGCAATCCCACCGCGACCGCGCTGGTATTCGAGCAGCAGACCCTGAGCTATGGTGAGCTCAATCGTCGCGCCAACCGCCTGGCCCATCACCTGATCGCCCTGGGGGTGCGTCCCGACGACCGGGTGGCCCTGTGCGTCGAGCGCAGCCCGGAAATGGTCGTGGGCCTGCTCGCTATCCTCAAGGCTGGCGGGGCCTATGTGCCGCTGGATCCGGACTACCCGGCCGAACGACGGGCATACATGCTGGCCGATGCGGCGCCGGTGGCGCTGTTAACCCAGCGCTCGTTGATCGATGAGTCGGGCCCCACATTGCCTACGGTGCTGCTTGATGTTCAAAACCCGGCTATCGAGGAGCTGGCGGACAGCAACCCCGATGCTGGGGCGATGGGGCTGACTGCGCGCCACCTGGCGTATGTGATCTACACCTCGGGCTCCACCGGGCAGCCCAAGGGCGTTATGGTTGAGCATCTCAATGTCAACCGTCTGGTGATTAACAATACTTATGCCGACATTGGCCCAAACGACTGCGTTGCACATTGTGCGAATATTGCCTTCGACGCTTCAACGTGGGAAATCTGGTCTGCACTCCTCAACGGCGGCCGCCTTTATCTGATCAGCCAATCCGTGTTGCTTGACCCCCAGCGCTTCCGTGACGCGCTAATCCACGGGCAGGTGACTGCCCTCTGGTTGACTGCCGGTCTGTTTAACCAATACGTCGATGGGCTCATCCCTGTATTCGGGCAGCTGCGCTACCTCCTGGTGGGCGGGGACGTGCTCGACGCAAGAAAGATCGGGCAGTTGCTGGCTGCTGAAAGCCAGCCTGAGCATCTGCTCAATGGCTATGGCCCGACAGAAACCACCACCTTTGCCGCCACGCACGCCATCACCGCCCCGCTCGATGTGACGCGCTCCATCCCCATTGGTCGCCCGATTGCCAACACCCGCATTTACATCCTGGATAGCCACGGCCAGCCGGCACCGCTCGGCGTGGCTGGTGAGCTTCATATTGCCGGCGCCGGGGTTGCGCGCGGTTATCTCAACCGTCCGGAGCTGACCGCCGAACGCTTTATTAACGACCCGTTCTGCGCTGACCCGCACGCCCGCATGTACAAGACTGGTGACCTCGGCCGCTGGCTACCTGACGGCACCATCGAGTACCTCGGTCGCAACGACTTCCAGGTCAAGCTGCGCGGATTCCGTATCGAGCTGGGGGAAATTGAAGCGGCACTGGCGCGCTGCGAGGGCGTACGCGACGCCGTGGTTATTCCCCGCGAGGACGTACCGGGCGACAAGCGTCTGGTGGCTTATGTACTGCCGCAAACCGGTGTTGAGATTGCTCCCGCCGAACTGCGCCAGCAGCTTGCCCGGCAACTGGCCGAGTACATGTTGCCCGGCGCCTTCGTGACGCTGGATACCTTCCCGCTCACCCCCAATGGCAAACTCGACCGCCAGGCGCTGCCGGTACCGGATCTGACAGCGCTGGCAACTCGTGGTTATCAGGCGCCGGTGGGCGAGATGGAAACCACCCTGGCGCAGATCTGGCAAGACCTGCTGGGGCTGGCGCGCGTCGGCCGCTACGACAACTTCTTCGAGCTCGGCGGCCATTCCCTGCTCGGCGTCAGCCTGATCGAACGGCTGCGCGAGCTCGGCTTGACGCTGGCGGTCCGTACGGTGTTTGCCTCGCCGGCCCTCGCTGATATGGCCCAGGCCATCAGCGCCCACCAGGACCATGCTTCCGCGTTCGTGGTCCCCGACAACCTTATCCCCATGGGCTGCAGCGCCATCACCCCGGACATGCTGCCGCTGGTGACCCTGACGCAGGACGAGATCGACGTTATCGTCGGCGCAGTCCCCGGTGGCGCGGCCAATGTGCAGGACATCTATCCGCTGGCGCCGTTGCAGGAAGGCATTCTGTTCCATCATCTGCTGCAACAGCGCGGCGACGCCTATCTGCTGCGCAGCCTGATGGCCTTCGACAGCCGTGCGCGTCTTGATGCCTTCCTCTGCGCCCTGCAACAGGTCATCAACCGTCACGACATCCTGCGCACCGCCGCCTGCTGGCAGGGCTTGGCGCAGCCGGTGCAGGTGGTCTGGCGACAGGCGCACCTGCACGTCGAGACCTTCTACCCCATACAGCCCGGCGATGTGCCTGCGCAACTGGCGGCGCACACCGACCCGCGTCGGCGGCGCCTCGAGCTGAACCGCGCGCCGCTGTTCGCCCTGGACATCGCCCAGGATCCGACGCAAGACGAATGGCTGCTGGCGCTGAGCTTCCACCACCTGGTGGGCGACCATCTGACGCTGGAGCAGATCGTGAGCGAAGTGACCGAGGTCCTGCAGGGGCGCGGCGAGGCGTTGCCGGCGGCATTGCCTTACCGCAACTTCATCGCTCAGACCCGGAGCGTGCCGGACGCGGTGCACGAGACTTACTTCCGCGAGCGGCTGGCTGATGTTGACGAGCCGACCGCTCCCTTCGGCAGGCTCGAGGTCCAGGGCGACGGCCAGGCAGTGACCGAAGCCCAGCTGCCGCTACCGGCCGAGTTGGCACAGGCGATCCGTAGCCAGGCGCGCCGGCTCGGGGTCAGCCCGGGGGTGCTGTTCCATGTCGCCTGGGCACAGGTGCTGGCCCAGACCAGCGGCCGTGACGACGTGGTCTTTGGCACGGTATTGCTGGGTCGTCTGCAGGGTTATGCCGGCGCCGAGCGGGCGATGGGGTTGTTCATCAACACCCTGCCGCTGCGCATTGCCCTTGCCGGGCGTGGCGTACAGGATGTGGTGCTGGCCACTTACCGTGAGCTGATGGCGCTGCTCGAACACGAACAGGCCCCCCTGGCGCTGGCCCAGCGCTGCAGCGGTGTGGCCCTGCCGCTGCCATTGTTCAGCGCCTTGCTCAACTACCGCCACAGTGTCGCCGGCGGTTCGGATATGAACTGGGAAGGTATCCGCCTGCTGAGCTCGGAGGAGCGCACCAACTACCCGTTTACCGTCTCGGTGGACGATCTGGGGGAGGGCTTCAGCCTGACGGCTCAAACGGTGGAGGGCGTCGATCCGGCACGGATGGCTGCCTACCTGGCCACCGCGATCACGGGACTGGTTGATGCCCTGGCTAACGAGCCAGAACGGGCCGCCCTGAGCCTGTCGGTTCTGCCGCCAGAAGAGGCGCAGCGTCTAATCTACGACTGGAACGCTACGCCGCCGGCCGGTGACGGTTATCTACTGCACACCGGTATAGAGCGTCACGCGACACTCTCCCCACTCGCGCCTGCGATCATCGGCGTTGAGGGCAGTATGAATTATGGCGAGCTGGCCGCAGAAACACGCCGCATCGCTGGCGCGATCGCAGCGGCAGACGCGCATCGCGTGCCGGTTGCGGTACTGCTGCCGCGCTCGGTGTGTGCAATCGCCGCTTACTCGGGCGTGATGTTAGCGGGTTGCGCCTATGTACCTGTCGATCCGGCAATGCCACCGGAACGCATGCGTGATCTGCTGGTTATTGTCGATTATGTGCTAACCACTCGCGAACTGGCAGCTTCGATCGACGGCGTTTGCGCACGAGTGATTCTTATCGACCAAACTGCCGACGCCATGCTGCCAGCGGTTGTGCCCGACGATCTCGCCTATGTGATGTTCACCTCCGGTTCCACTGGCAAGCCAAAGGGTGTGATGGTCAGTCATCGCGCGGCCTCACTGACCATCGAGGCCATTCTCCGGCTTTACAGGATAGGCCCTTCCGACCGGTTGTTATGTGTATCGTCAGCGGGATTCGATCTGTCGGTATTTGATTTCTTCGGCGCATTCGCGGCCGGTGCTGCAGTCGTGCTTGCGCCTGAATCCGCGGACGTCGAGCCGTGCGTCTGGCTAGATATGATGGAGCGTGAACAGGCAACGGTCTGGGAGTCTGTTCCGGCGGTGATGGAGCTACTGCTGCTCGAATGCCAACAAAGTGGACGGAAATTACCACCGTCACTGAAACTGGTGATGCTGAGCGGCGACCGCGTTCCGATCAACCTGCCCACGCGTATCCGCGAGGCTTCAACTTCCGATCTTCATGTGATCGCTCTCGGTGGTGCGACTGAGGCAGCGATCTGGTCGTGCTACTACGACACAAGCCACCTTAAGCCTGACGCCATCTTCGTACCCTATGGCCGGCATCTTCCAGGCCAGCGCCTCTACGTGCTGTCATCCTCGTTGCAAGCATTGCCTATCGGTGTGCCTGGCGATCTTTGGATCGCCGGTACTGGCGTCGCTCGTGGCTACCTTGCTCAGCCAGACCTGACTGCTTACCGCTTCCTTGACGATCCATACAAGCCTGGCGAACAGATGTACCGCACCGGTGACAGCGCGCGCGTACTCACCGATGGTAACCTTGAATTCCTGGGGCGAGTGGACGATCAGGTCAAGATTGGCGGTTTCCGCATCGAGTTGGGGGAGATAGAAGCTGCGCTGGCGGCGGCACCCGGTGTCGAACGCGGTGTAGTGATGATTGCCGAGCACTGTGAACGCCAGACGATCGCAGCCTATGTTGTGCCCCTCGCTGACAGGGTATTGAACATTCCCGCAATCCGCGAAGCGCTGGCACTTCGGCTACCGCCCTACATGCTGCCTGCATCAATTATGTCGCTTGACCGTGTGCCTTTAACTTCAAACGGAAAAGTTGACCGCAAGGCATTGCCGGCACCGGATTTGTCGGCGCTGGTCACCCGCCATTATGAAGCCCCGGTGGGCGAGACAGAGACCACCCTGGCGCAGATCTGGCAAGACCTGCTGGGGCTGGCGCGTGTCGGCCGCTACGACAACTTCTTCGAACTCGGCGGCCATTCCCTGCTCGGCGTCAGCCTGATCGAACGGCTGCGCGAGCTCGGCTTGACGCTGGCGGTCCGTACGGTGTTTTCTTCGCCGGCCCTCGCTGATATGGCCCAGGCCATCAGCGCCCACCAGGACCATGCTTCCGCGTTCGTGGTCCCCGACAACCTTATCCCCGTGGGCTGCAGCGCCATCACCCCGGACATGCTGCCGCTGGTGACCCTGACAGAGGACGAGATCGACGTTATCGTCGGCGCAGTCCCCGGTGGCGCGGCCAATGTGCAGGACATCTATCCGCTGGCGCCGTTGCAGGAAGGCATTCTGTTCCATCATCTGCTGCAACAGCGCGGCGACGCCTATCTGCTGCGCAGCCTGATGGCCTTCGACAGCCGTGCGCGTCTTGATGCCTTCCTCTGCGCCCTGCAACAGGTCATCAACCGTCACGACATCCTGCGTACCGCCGCCTGCTGGCAGGGCTTGGCGCAGCCGGTGCAGGTGGTCTGGCGACAGGCGCACCTGCACATCGAGACCTTCTACCCCATACAGCCCGGCGATGTGCCTGCGCAACTGGCGGCGCACACCGACCCGCGTCGGCGGCGCCTCGAGCTGAACCGCGCGCCGCTGTTCGCCCTGGACATCGCCCAGGATCCGACGCAAGACGAATGGCTGCTGGCGCTGAGCTTCCACCACCTGGTGGGCGACCATCTGACGCTGGAGCAGATCGTGAGCGAAGTGACCGAGGTCCTGCAGGGGCGCGGCGAGGCGTTGCCGGCGGCATTGCCTTACCGCAACTTCATCGCTCAGACCCGGAGCGTGCCGGACGCGGTGCACGAGACTTACTTCCGCGAGCGGCTGGCTGATGTTGACGAGCCGACCGCTCCCTTCGGCAGGCTCGAGGTCCAGGGCGACGGCCAGGCAGTGACCGAAGCCCAGCTGCCGCTGCCGGCCGAGTTGGCACAGGCGATCCGTAGCCAGGCGCGCCGGCTCGGGGTCAGCCCGGGGGTGCTGTTCCATGTCGCCTGGGCGCAGGTGCTGGCCCAGACCAGCGGCCGTGACGACGTGGTCTTTGGCACGGTATTGCTGGGTCGTCTGCAGGGTTATGCCGGCGCCGAGCGGGCGATGGGGTTGTTCATCAACACCCTGCCGCTGCGCATTGCCCTTGCCGGGCGTGGCGTACAGGATGTGGTGCTGGCCACTTACCGTGAGCTGATGGCGCTGCTCGAACACGAACAGGCCCCCCTGGCGCTGGCCCAGCGCTGCAGCGGCGTGGCCCTGCCGCTGCCATTGTTCAGCGCCTTGCTCAACTACCGCCACAGTGTCGCCGGCGGTTCGGATATGAACTGGGAAGGCATCCGCCTGTTGAGCTCGGAGGAGCGCACCAACTACCCGTTTACCGTCTCGGTGGACGATCTGGGGGAGGGCTTCAGCCTGACGGCTCAAACGGTGGAGGGCGTCGATCCGGCACGGATGGCTGCCTACCTGGCCACCGCGATCACGGGACTGGTTGATGCCTTGGCTAACGAGCCAGAACGGGCCGCCCTGAGCCTGCCAGTCGTACCGCCAGAAGAACGTCAGCAACTGCTGTACGGCTTCAACGCTACCCAGAGCGATTTCCCGCAGGACGCGTTGATCCATCAACTGTTCGAGGCCCAGGCGCAACGCAATCCCACCGCGACCGCGCTGGTATTCGAGCAGCAGACCCTGAGCTATGGTGAGCTCAATCGTCGCGCCAACCGCCTGGCCCATCACCTGATCGCCCTGGGGGTACGTCCCGACGACCGGGTGGCCCTGTGCGTCGAGCGCAGCCCGGAAATGGTCGTGGGCCTGCTCGCTATCCTCAAGGCTGGCGGGGCCTATGTGCCGCTGGATCCGGACTACCCGGCCGAACGACGGGCATACATGCTGGCCGATGCGGCGCCGGTGGCGCTGTTAACCCAGCGCTCGTTGATCGATGAGTCGGGCCCCACATTGCCTACGGTGCTGCTTGATGTTCAAAACCCGGCTATCGAGGAGCTGGCGGACAGCAACCCCGATGCTGGGGCGATGGGGCTGACTGCGCGCCACCTGGCGTATGTGATCTACACCTCGGGCTCCACCGGGCAGCCCAAGGGCGTTATGGTTGAGCATCGGAATGTGACTCGTCTGTTAGCCGCCACGCAAGTAGATTTCCAGTTTGATGATAACGATGTGTTGACCCTATTCCATTCTTTCGCATTCGATTTCTCAGTGTGGGAGCTGTGGGCAGCCCTATCCTATGGGGGGAGACTCGTTATCGTGTCAACGGCATGTGCCCGTTCACCGCTGGATTTCTATGCGCTGCTGTGTCGAGAACAGGTGACAGTGCTAAATCAAACGCCTAGTGCTTTCCGCCAGTTGATTCCTGCACAAGATGCGACACCGCATGCGCTACGCTGCATTATCTTCGGTGGGGAAGCGTTGGAATTTCCTATATTGGCTCCTTGGGTTGCGCGCAATGCAACCCAGCAGACACGTCTGGTCAATATGTATGGCATAACCGAGATAACCATCCATGCTACCTATCGAGAACTGACAGACGCCGACATCGCCGCAGGACACGGCAGTCTGATCGGTAAACCGCTGCCTGACCTGCGCGCATACCTACTCGACCAGCACGGACAACCTACACCACTCGGCGTGGCCGGTGAGCTTCATATTGCCGGCGCTGGGGTTGCGCGCGGTTATCTCAACCGTCCGGAGCTGACCGCCGAACGCTTTATTGACGACCCGTTCTGCGCTGACCCGCACGCCCGCATGTACAAGACTGGTGACCTCGGCCGCTGGCTACCTGACGGCACCATCGAGTACCTCGGTCGCAACGACTTCCAGGTCAAGCTGCGCGGCTTCCGTATCGAGCTGGGGGAAATTGAAGCAGCACTGGCGCGCTGCGAGGGCGTACGCGACGCCGTGGTTATTCCCCGCGAGGACGTACCGGGCGACAAGCGTCTGGTGGCTTATGTACTGCCGCAAACCGGTGTTGAGATTGCTCCCGCCGAACTGCGTCAGCAGCTTGCTCGGCAACTGGCCGAGTACATGTTGCCCAGCGCCTTCGTGACGCTGGAGGCTTTCCCGCTCACCCCCAATGGCAAACTTGACCGCCAGGCGCTGCCGGCACCGGATCTGACAGCGGTGGCAACTCGCGGTTATCAGGCGCCGGCGGGCGAGATGGAAACCACCCTGGCACAGATCTGGCAGGATCTACTGGGGCTGGCGCGTGTCGGCCGTAACGACCACTTCTTCGAACTAGGAGGCGATTCGCTGCTGATGTTGAGGGTCTGTTCGCGTGCGGGTCAGGTATTTGGGCTTGATCAGGGCATGGCTGCGCGCCTTCTGATGGCGATGACGATTGGCGAACAGGCCCGGCTCGTCAACGCCAGCGATGAGGACGTTATTACTCAAGTGGGGGCCCTGTTTGCACTGTCTACGCCATCCGACGCGCCACCGCTGTTCTTCGCACCTGGTGCCGGCGGGCATGTGCCGTATCTGCACGCCCTTGCCGGCGAGTTGGCCGGCACGTTTAGGGTCTGGGGGATGCATCTGACGGGAGCTGATGAAGTAACTGACGATACGACACGCGTTGAAGCGATTGCCAGCGAACTGATCGTCGATATCCGCCGTGTCCAGCCTCATGGCCCATACCGACTGGGCGGTCACTCTTTCGGTGGCCTGATTGCCTTCGAGATCGCGCGACGACTAGCTAGCCAAGATGAGCAGGTCACGCTGCTCGCAGTGGTCGATAGCATTCCGCCGGGCCAAACGGAGCAGCAAACAACAATGAAGCGGAGTTGGCCAAACAGCCGCTGGGCCGCAGAGATCGGCAACAGTTTTGCACAACTTACCGGGGCTGATCTGGCGTTCGAAGAAAGCGAATTCCACCGGCTTGACGACGTGCGGCAAGTTGAACTTCTGCACACTCGTCTGGTTGCTGCTGGCGCCGTGCCGGAAGAGTTGGAACTTTCCGAGTTCGCAAACCGCGTGCGCGCATTCATCGCCCATTCACTTGCCGATTACCATCTTACGACGCTTTACCCAGGCCCAATGAGTCTCATTGTTGCCAACGACGACAAAGACGGTATTGACAGAGACGAACTCATTAATGGATGGCGTAAGGCTGTTGCGGGCGATATAGCGGTGATCCGTCTACCAGGAGACCACATTGGCATCATGCGCTATCCGTTTGTACGCAGACTTACGGAGGTGCTGCGCAATCTGCAACAGCAGCCCACTGGGGACAATGCCATTCGTGTCGTTTCAGCGCAAAAAGATCAGGGAGAATGATCATGAACACAAAGCAGGAACCTTTGCTTCCATTGAGGACAGTCTGGAAAAATCAGGCGCGACGCTGGCGATGGGCGACCTTGTCGCTGCGGCCACTGGCTATGTGATTGATCCTGCTGCGGCAGTAAGTGCGTTCAAGCGTCTCGATGCCGCGGACCACTCCATCAAGGGACTGATGACCTGGTCGATCAACTGGGATGATGGCGTTAGCCGCGAGAGTGTTTGCTACAACTAGGCGTTCTACAATCGTTACGCGCCGTTGATCCAGGGTGAGCCTGGTGGTGAGCTGCTGACAGCCCCCGTAAATCTGACTTCTGGGGACGAGACCGAAACCAGTGTGAGATTGAGTCGGGGGCATTAAGCGGTCTTCGTCCTATAGATACCTATACGTTGTACCCACCGATCCGGAGTTCCTCGAGTGACAAGTGAATCACCGGTATCGAAGGGAGGAGTGCAACTGCACCTCCATGGCGTTATGGGGGAGCTTGAAGATCTCGATCACACTGTCGTTTGCCACGCGATAGAGCACGATATGGCGTGGGTATTTGACTGCTCCATGGGGTCGTCTGGCTCGCTGATGTGAGCATAAGCGTCTTAGCGTCGGGCGGGCCTCGCACCCGCCCGGCGCGGGCTTAAAGAATGCTCAGCGGGTATTCGACGATCAGGCGAAACTCCTCCAGGTCCGACTCGAAGCTGCTGGAGCGTATGGTCGCCTGGCGGATGCGCAGCGACAGGTCCTTGAGGCTGCCGCTCTGCACCACGTACTTGGCTTCGATATCACGCTCCCAGCGGCGCTGGTCGGTCAGCGGATTGCCGTCCGCGTCGCGGCGCATGTACACCTCGTTGGCATTGCTGTAATTGGCGTTGCTGCCTTTGCCGTAGCGGGTCATGAACGACAGGCCGGGGATGCCCAGGGGCTGCATGTCGAGGTCGTAGCGGACCATCCACGAGCGTTCCTTCGGCGAGTTGAAGTCGTTGTACTGGATCGAGTTGTCGAGAAAGATCGAATCCGACTGGCGCAGGTAATCGAAGTCGTCGTCGCCGTTGTTGCGTTGGTGCGACAGCGACAGGGTGTGGGCGCCGTAAGTGGCGCCGACCTTGGCGCTCCAGATGTTGTTGTTCAATTCGCCGAGCAGTTTCTTGCCCTCGTCCACCGCCTTGTAATAGTTGAACCCGGCGAACAGCGAGAGCTGGTCCGAGATCGGCCAGGTGGCCGCGGTGCCGAAGTAGTACTGGTCCCAGGCGTCCTTCAGGCGGCTGCTGTAGAGGCTGAAGCTGAGGTGCTTGTTCAGGCTGTAGTCGCCGCCGAAGTAGGCGACCCAGGGCGAGTCGACCTTGCCGGCATAGAAGGTGGCAAAGCCATCGCGCAGGCTACTGCTGTCGGGCTGGCTCATGCTGTGCAGGCGTCCGCCCTGCAGGCTCAGGCCGTCGATGCTGGTGTTCTCGAAGATGGCTCCGCGAAAGCTTTCCGGCAGTAAGCGCGAGTCGCCGTAGTGCACCACCGGGGTTTTCGGGAAGACGTCGCCGACCTTGATCACCGTATCGAGCAGGCGCATTTTCGCCGCGCCGCCGATCTTGCTGTAGTTGCCAACGGGCGTGTTGTCGCTGTCTTCCGGCAATACGCCGAAGGATCCGCCACCACCGCTGCGGCCGCGGCCGGAGTCGAGCTTGAGGCCGTACATGGCAAAGGCATCGAGGCCGAAACCGACGCTGCCCTGGGTGAAGCCGGATTCGAACTTGCCGATCAATCCCTGGGTCCAGGCTTCCGAATAGCTGTTGCCGGAGGGGCTGGACTGGCCCTTGCGATCGTCGCGATTGAAGTAAAAGTTGCGGGCCAGCACGTCGAGGCTGCTGCCTTCGATAAAACCTTCGGGCTGCTCCTGCGCCGCGTTCACGGCCAATGGGCCGAGCCCCAGTACCGCGGAAAACACGGACAGGGACCAACGGGTTTGAATGCGCATGTTGTTTGCTCCTGGATATGGGCAGCTATCAGCTGATGTCGCCTGAGGCGTTCTTGTTAGTTGTACTCGCGAACCGTCTGGTTAACGGCTGGAGTCAAGGCCGATAGTTGCAAACAACAGATAACGCTGAGATGACCCGGTTATTACAAATCAGTAAGGTTGAAGGTTGGAATTTGTTTTTCGTGGCGGCTGGAAGTCTTGTTTTGTATGGGTTTTGCACTTGGGAAAGAGGCGACTTGAGGTTCATTACATATAAGTAATTTGCACGTGATCTTCCTGACAGCGGCGGCTGATTATCCTCGGCATAACTAACCGGAACGAGGAAGCAGTCATGAAGTTATTTAAATTGAGTATGGCCGCCCTGGTACTTTCCCTGTCGTCCCTGGCCATGGCCGAAGGCGGCGGCGACCGCACTTTCGAGCGTGCCATGCAGGCGAACGAGCGGGCCATGGCGGCCTATGCGGCGAAACAGGGCAAGGAGGCGCCGGTCGTCAAGAACTACACCTACGAGACGGAGCTGGACATCAAGAAGGTGGTCAACGTCACCCCGCCGATCAAGTCCTGCAATGTCGTGCCTTCGCGCATGACCTATGAGGACTCGGCGGGCAAGCTCATCACCATCGAGTACAAGGTGCTCGGGGAATGCCGTACCAACGGCAGCTGAATGTGCAGCCTATGTGCGATGAATCGCGAGCATTGGAGACTGCATTGATTGACCGGCATGTGGCCGAGTATTTCCTGACCAGTGCTCGCTGTGCGTGTTTCAAGCAGGCTGCACGCAGCCTGAATATCAGTCCGACGGTGTTGCGCAGGCAGCTGCGACAGCTGGAGGAACGCCTCGGCGGTCCACTGTTCGTCTACCGGCAAAACATCCTGAGCCTGACCCTCAAGGGGCAGAGGCTGCAGGCGTCGTTGTCGGCGCAGCTCGATGAGTCCTTGCCCAAGGCCAGCCGCGCGCCTGTGCCCGTGGTGCGCCTGGCAGTGGCAGACGCCTTGCTGCATGACCTGGTCCTGCGTGATCTGCTGGCATTCCTGCGGCGTAACGCTGCTGTGCGCCTGGACCTGGATGTTTCTTCCAGCCCCTGCGATCCGGGGCGTCCGGTCGACATCATGCTCTGGCTCGCCGAGCCGGGAAGCCCGCGACCCGACCCCGGGTTCGCGACCACCACGCCCGTCGTCCTGGCCCGGATCGGCTATCAGGCCTGCGTCGCCAAGCGTTATTCGCGAGAGGCGGCATTACCCAGCCAGGCCAGGCATCTGGATGATTACCTGCTGGTACAGGTCCGTGAGTACCAGAGCGTGGCGGCACTCGAACCCTGGAACCGGATGGTCCGCCAGCGACCCGCGGGAGTGGCGCAGGTGCCCAGCCATGAGCTGGCCCTGGAACTGATCAGGCGCGGTGCCTGTGTCGGTGTACTGCCTGCCTACATCACCGCCCTCGATAACAACCTGGTCGCGCTCCCCGAGCTGTTCCAACAGAAGATGGAGCGCAGCGCCTGGCTGAGCACCCATGCGCAGTCGGCCAAGCGGGGGGAAGTCCAGGCGCTCGTGGCGCTGATTCGCCAGACATTCAACGATCGGCAGGAGTGGTTTTGAGTCGACCTGGGAGAGCATTTTTCGGCGACGATGCCAGGGGGGCGCTTTCAGTGCCTGTTCGAACTTTTTTAAAAGTGCAATGTTTCTGACATATCGGTGCCGGGTAACGGCAAGGCGTTTTTTTTGTGAGATGCAGGTGTTTCCAAGGGGGCGAGGAAGAACAATATTGCGTCTGCTTAGTTGTCATTGAAATATCTTTTTAATAAACAAAAAGTGTCATGTGAGATTCCCAGGATCGCCCAGGGTCAACCTGATTCAGTTATTGAATTTGTTTGTTACAGGTTGCCGCCACACTAAAAGCCAAATCGGGAGTCTCGAATGTTTATTAAAAAGCTCTATATGGGGTTGGGGAACAGTATTGCCTGGAGTCTGATCGGCGCATCGCTGTCAGCGACGGTCCAGGCCGGCACCGTGACCACTGATGGGGCCGACATTGTACTGAAGACCAAGGGCGGTCTGGAGCTGGCAACCACTGACAAGGAGTTCAGTTTCAAGTTAGGCGGTCGGGTACAGATGGACTACGGGACCTTTGACGGTTACTACACCAAGAACGGTAACACCGCCGATGCCGCGTACTTTCGTCGAGCCTACCTGGAGTGGGGCGGCACGCTCTACCGGGACTGGAAGTATCAGGTCAACTACGATTTTTCCCGTAACGTGGGCAACGACAGCACGGGTTACTTCGATGAGGGCAACCTGACTTATACCGGCTTCAATCCGCTGAACCTGAAAGTGGGGCGCTTCTACACCGACTTCGGCATGGAAAGGGCCAACAGTTCCAAGTGGGTCACTGCCATGGAACGCAATTTGTCCTATGACCTGGCGGAGTGGGTCAACGACAACAACGGCATGGGGCTACAGGCTAACGCTGTGGTGGGGGGCATGGCCTATCTGTCCGGCAGTGTGTACAGCGAGAACAACAACGACACCGATGGCGACAGCGTCAAGCGTTACAATCTGCGGGGCGTGTTCGCGCCGCTGCATGAGTCCGGCAATGTGCTGCACCTCGGTGCCCAGTTCGCTTATCGCGACCTCAAGGACAGCGCCGTCGATACCCGTATCCGTTCGCGCATGGGCATGCGCGGGGTGGAGACCAACGGCGGCAACAACGCCGGTAGCAATGGCAATCGCGCGGTATTTGGTGGCACTACGGCGCAGCAGGGTTTGTGGGCGGACGACTCGGTCTGGGGCGTCGAGGGCGCCTGGGCCATGGACGCTTTTTCCGTCCAGGGCGAATATCTGCGCCGGACGCTCAAGGCCGACGCGGCGCAAAGCGACATCAAGGCCTCGGGTTATTACGCGCAACTGGCCTATACCCTGACCGGGGAGCCGCGGATCTACAGGCTGGACGGTGCCCGGTTCGATACGATCAAGCCGCAGAACAAACAGTGGGGCGCCTGGGAGCTGTTCTACCGCTACGACTCGATCAAGGTCGAGGATGACAATGTGGTCGTCAGCACCGCCACCCGCCAGGTCGGCGATACCGAGGGCAAGGCCCATACCCTAGGGGTCAACTGGTACGCCAACGAGGCGTTGAAACTCAGCGCCAACTACGTCAAGGCACGTACCGACAACATCAGCAATGCCGTGGGTGATGACACCGGCAGCGGTATGGTCATGCGTGCGCAATACCAGTTCTAGAGCCCTGGCCTGTCACCTTTGCTGAAAGGCAACGCCTTCGCGGGATTTCTCGCGAGGGCGTTGCCCGAATCGGCAAAAGATTCGAGCGTCGTCCTGACGCTTGTCTGATACATGCAATGCAGCCCGCCCAAAACCAGACATCCAGGATCTGCATTCAGGATGCATAGGCGTGGCCTTACCTATAAGTAATATTCGCGGCAGCTTTCTGAAAGGCATCGCTGGTTACTCTCTAGCCAAGATTCTGCAAGTGCCAGGAGAAAACCATGAAAGTATTAAAAGTATCTTTCGCCGTTTCTATCTTGACCCTGTCTTCTTTGGTCATGGCCGAAGGAGGCAGTGACCGCGTTTATGGCCGGATGATGCAAGAGAACCAACGGGCGATGGAGCAATACGCCTTGAAGAATGGCAAGGCCAATCCTGAAATCGTTCATTACAAATATGGAATGAACCTGGATATTCAGAAGGTGGTGAGTATCACTCAAGCCAACAAAACCTGCAGTGTCGCGCCTGCGCGCATGACCTATGAAGACTCGGCTGGCAAGCTCAACACCTTGGAATACAAGGTTTGGGGGACTTACTGCCAGGACGGAGGCTAGTTCGAAGGCGTTAGTCAGATGATTCGAGCGGTCTCAGGCTGGTCTTGCAGTACGCACTCATGAAGTGCTGCGCTTCAGCTGATATCAAAGCAACTTCATAGGTTATACCTGGGCGCTTATCGGGAGGGGCTCATGTTGTATGCGGTTCATTGTTTTGCTGAACACCTTCCCAACGCCTTCGCAGAACCGTGTTTTACTGAACATCGAGCTTACTGGGACGCCTCGGTATGTACGCTGATGTCCAGCCAGTTGTTTGCCGCAGATGGCGTCACCCTGGTGGGGAGTTTTTTTGTGATGCGTGCGCAAAGCCTTGAGCAAGTAAGGGCGTTCTCTTTGAACGACCCTTTCAATAAGGCAAATCTCTGGAAATACATAGAAATCAACCCGATCAATGTGCGGGTTGTGAATCTGTAAGTGTCTGTTTTGCAGCTGTTGCGTTCGCGCTTGAACTTCAATGCCGTGTTAGCGCTGCCTGGAAAATACATAGAATTATAATGAGATAGGTGCCCTATGGCTGACCTTGAATTCTCTTGCAAGTATGACCGTGAACAGGCTGAGCGCTACTTGCGCAAACATCAGGCAGGATTCGTTCGAAGAGTCTCCAACTGGCGTGACATGCAGGTTGCTCGCAAGGCTCTTTTATTGGCCGATGAGCCCGACAGTGTGCTTGACCTGCCTTGTGGGGCGGGGCGGTTCTGGCCGCTACTGGCGGAACAGGCGGGGCGTAAAATCATCGCGGCGGATAGCTCTGCCGATATGTTGACGGTGGCTTGGAATGCCCAACCCCTGGATGTCATCAAACGTGTGCGCCTGCTGTACACCTCGGCCTTTGCCATCGATCTTCCTGACAACGCGGTGGACAGCATTTTCTCGATGCGATTGTTGCACCACATTGGTGATCGAACGAATCGTTTGGCCTTGCTCAAGGAGTTCCATCGGGTCACTCGTGACAGTGTGATTATTTCGCTCTGGGTCGATGGCAACTTGAAGGCCCTGCGGCGAAAACGGACCGAAGCGACTCGATCCAGACGGGCCTATCAGAATCGATTTGTCATGCCGGTCAAAGAGATAGAGGCCGAGTTCGCCCAAGCCGGCTTTTCGGTCCAACAACATATCGACCATGTGCCGTTGCTGCAGATGTGGCGTGTTTATGTCCTGCGCAAATCCCCATGACCATCGCTTATCTGAGCTGCCCAAGGCATGAAGCGGATACGCGCTAACCCCGTTTGATCAACCATTCAACCCGTAAAGCCGTGACCTCCCAATATCCCATGCCGCTATTTGCCGAACATGAGTTTCAGACGGGAAATAGCCGTGCTACTGAAGGTGATTGAGTGTGAGTATTAACTTCGAGAAAGCGCTTGGCTCCGCAGAAAGAGCATTGATTTACCGTAGCCAAAGAGCTGAGTTACTGAGTAACAATATCGCAAACGCCGATACGCCGAACTTCAAGGCCCGGGACCTGGATTTTTCTGCCGTGCTTGCCAGCCAGACAAAAGAAAGTCTTGCTGTTCCCTTCGCTTTCAAAACAACACATGCAAAGCACATTGCCGGAAAAGAATCAGCCAGTGACAGTTACGCAGGTGCCTTGCTTTACCGCACACCGAATCAACCTGCCCTTGATCAAAACACTGTCGATCAGCAGGTCGAGATCGCAAAGTACACAGAAAATAAAATGGGTTTCGAGGCCGCTTTTACCAGGTTGAATGGAGCATTCAAAGGTTTGCTCAGGGCGCTGCGAGGTGATTAGTCGCCCATGGGCTTGCTGGCGGTGATTGGGCCGACGCGGCTGCTTCGGTGCTCGCCGAGGGTGAACCAAGGGGAGCCCCTGCACAGGGGCTCCGACCTGTCCGTGACGCTCAGTCGATTCGGCTGTTCCTCAGCCTCAATGCGTTGAAAACCACAGACGCGGAGCTGACGCTCATGGCGAGCGCAGCGATCATCGGCGACAGGAGGTGTCCCGTCAGTGGGTAGAGCAGGCCTGCAGCCAGGGGGATGCCCAGCGAGTTATAGAGAAAGGCGAAACCCAGGTTTTGCCGCATGTTTTTTACTGTGGCAACCGAAAGCGCCCGTGCTCGTAGAATCCCCATCAGGTCGCCTTTGACCAGCGTGAGTTGTGCGCTGTTCATGGCAACGTCAGTCCCTGTGCCCATGGCGATGCCCACATCCGCTCGCGCCAGGGCCGGCGCGTCGTTGATGCCATCACCCGCCATGGCGACCTTCCGGCCGTATTGCTGAAGGTCCGCGACCAGACGTTCCTTGTCTTGAGGTTTCACCTCACCGTGAACCTCTGCAATCCCCATTTCCCTGGCGACAGCCCGAGCGGTGGTGAGGCCATCTCCAGTCGCCATGATGATGTTGATGTCATCGGCCCTGAGCCTGGTGACGGCTTCTTTGGAGGTCGGCTTGACGGGATCCGACACCGCCAGCAGCCCTGCCAATACCCCGTCAACTGCGAGGTAGATGATGCTGATGCCTTCAAGGCGCAACAGCTCCGCGCGCTCTTGCAGGGGCTTGGTGCTCACCCCTGCGGCCTCCATCAACGCGGTGTTGCCCAGCTGGAGCTTCTTGCCATCTACCAGGCCACTGACCCCGATACCTGAGCCGGACTCGAAGGATTCAGGCTTGGTGAGCGCAATGTTCTCGGCGCGGGCGTGATTGACTATGGCATGAGCCAGGGGATGTTCGCTGCCCTGGTCAAGGCTCGCGGCCAGTTGCAGAACAGCCTGGGGGCTGAAATCGGCCGTGGCCTCCACGCTGTGGAACACCGGCCGCCCCTCTGTCAGAGTCCCTGTCTTATCGACAATCAGGGTGTCGATCTTGCACAGGTTTTCAATGGCGCTGGCATCTCTGAACAACACCCCCATGCTGGCGGCTTTACCCGTCGAAGCCATGATCGACATGGGCGTTGCGAGACCCAGCGCGCAGGGGCAAGCGATGATCAACACGGCGACCGCGTTGATAAGGCCAAAGACCCAACCGGGCTCCGGGCCGAAGAGTCCCCAGCCTAGGAATGTCAGCACGGCAATCGCAATGACGGCCATCACGAAGTAGCCGGCAATCGAATCGGCCATTCGTTGCATGGGGGCTTTGGAGCGCTGGGCCCGGGCGACCATCTGTACGATCTGTGACAGCATGGTCTCGGCACCGACCTTCTGCGCCTCCATTACCAGGCTGCCATGGGTATTGAGCGTGGCGCCGATCAAGCGGTCTCCCGCTCTTTTCATGACCGGCACCGGCTCGCCCGTGAGCATGGACTCATCCACCGCACTTTCACCCTCCAGTACCGAGCCATCGACCGGCACCTTCTCACCGGGCCTGACCCGCAGGTGGTCTCCTGGGTGCACATGGGACAGAGGAATGTCTTCCTCCTGGCCATCGGCGTTGATCCTGCGTGCGGTCTTGGGAGACAGGCCGAGCAGGGACTTGATGGCGGCGGAGGTTTGCGATCGGGCCTTGAGTTCAAGCATCTGCCCAAGCAAGGTGAGCGAGATGATGACCGCGGCGGCTTCGAAGTAGACGCCGATGCGTCCGTCTTGCATGAAGATGGCGGGAAAGCCTTGGGGAAACAGCGTTGCCGCGACGCTGTAAAGATAGGCCGCGGCGGTACCCAGGCCAATCAGGGTCCACATGTTTGGACTGCGATCCCTGACGGATGCCACGCCCCTCACAAAAAAGGGCCAGCCTGCCCATAGGGTCACCGGTGTCGCCAGGACCAGCTCGATCCAGTTCTGGATCGAGCTGCTGATCGGGTGAGAGTGGAAGATCTCCAGCGAGTGTCCCGCCATGGCAAGCACGGTCACTATCAGGGTCAATGGCAGCGTCCACCAGAAGCGGCGGGTGAAATCCCGGAGTTCGGGGTTTTCATCTTCATCGAGCGCCGGCATGACCGGTTCCAATGTCATGCCGCATTTAGGGCAGTTGCCGGGCCCGGGCTGGCGTATTTCCGGGTGCATGGGGCAGGTGAACTCAGCGCCTGCTGGTACCGCAGGCTCAGTGGCCGTGACGTGATTGCCGCCATAACGTTCAGGATCTGCGCGAAACTTCTCTTGGCATTTCCGGCTGCAAAATTGATACGTCTGTCCCTGATAAGACTCGCCGAATCGGCTGGGAGGCGTGACCGTCATGCCGCACACCGGGTCACGAGGATGATCGTCATGGGGCGGGGCAGCATGGGCGTGACGGTGGTGGTGCTGGCTCGGTGTAGTGGGCATGACTATTTCCCGTTTGTGTCCTTGTTGGTTTTCGCCTGATCGCCATGGCTATGTCCGCCATGCCCATGGGCAAAAAAGTGCATCAATGGACAGATCAACAGAATGAGATAGGGCCAATACGGATAAAGGTGGCTGAAATGCTCCCGCACCCCATAGAAAGCAGCGATCGCAATGAGCATGATCAGTACAACGCCTGTCTTGCGCTTCCAGAAGGGCGAGGTGGTGCTTCGAACCGGATGCTGATGGTTATTCAAGATCTGAACCCCGGTGTGTGATTGAGTTGTCTTGATCTCGCAGGCGGAGCCCGGCCAACCCTGGCGTCGATGCGGTTTTGGCCGGCGGCTCAGGCTTACTTCAGGTCGAATTGCCCCACCATTCCAAACTGGTAATGACCTGGCCTGTTGCAGGCAAATTGAAGCCCGGTGCTGGTGTTGAAGGTCCAGATCAGCTCCTTGGTCGCGCCTGGCTCGATCAGCACGCTGTTCGGGGCGCTGTGGCCCATGTCGTTAGTCATCTTCCCGGCACTGGTGGGAGCCCGCGCCCCGCTCTGGAACAGGCTCGCCTTTTCTTTCTGGCGTGCTGCATAGGCAGCCTGGTGTGCCGCATGGGCTGCGGCTTGGTCGATATTAAATTCGTGCACCAGCGAACCCTCATTGCGAAGAATGAATCGAAGGGTTTCACCAGGCTTTACGTCGATGCTTTTGGGCTTGAAGAAGATATCGCCCATCTCCACGTCCACCGTGCGGGTCACTTCAGAGGCGACTCCAGGCTGGCCGATGTCCGCTTTGCCATGCCCTGCGCTGCCCATGGTCGTAGCGCCGAAGAGCAGGGTGACCGCTGCGATGCCTGGGGTAACGAGCTTAGCTTTCATGGTGGCCTCGAGAGTTAAGAGGGGAACACTGAGCCATGCTGAAGACGCGAAACTGCTCGTTGACGGAGCCAGGAAAACACGGCGGCCAGATGACGCCGTGCTCCGCGAAACGCGTCAAGAAGTTCGCTGCAAACCTGTGGGTCACTGATGGTCTTCGGACAGCATCAGTTTGTGCTCCCGTTGCATTTGGCTCAAAACGTCATCGACGATTTTGTCGTGCTTTTCCATCCAGGCGAGGTGCTCTTCAGGTGACATCGACGGGCTTGGATGATCCTGATGGAGCTGGCTCATGATTTCACCGAGCATTTTCATATGTTCGGCCATATGTACATGGCGCTGCTTCTTGTCGGGCGCTTTTTCAGCCTGGATCAATACGGCTGTGGCCTTGTCGCGCAGGCGTTCCATGCGCTCGAAGACCCGGTCTCCGCCACCTTCAGCCAGCGCGGAGGCCGAAACCAGTATCGAGCTCACAAGGACCAGGATTTTCAGGCGATTCATGGGGGCGGCTCCTTATGGAATGGGTTTCCGGCTCCCCTCAGGTCTTCTGCTGAAGAGTCGGTCGAGCACTGGGAAGTGCTCGTGTCTGAACACTAGACAGCCCCCGCTGACACCAACCTGAAGCCAGCGTTACTTTTATGTCAGTTGCTGGTTGGTGGAAGTGTTTCGTTGCAGACTCGGCCTCACAATTTATTTGAGAGCCACCCTCATGAGACTTCTCGTTGCGGAAGACGAACCCAAGCTAGGTATCTATTTGCAGCAAGGACTCATCGAGGCGGGGTTCAATGTCGATCGTTTTACCAATGGCACCGAGGCGCTTCAGTACGCGTTGAGCGAAGCCTATGACCTGCTGATTCTCGACGTCATGATGCCCGGTCTGGACGGCTGGGAAGTCCTTCAGCGGGTCCGCGCCTCCGGGAAAAAAGATGTTCCGGTGCTCTTTCTCTCGGCGCGGGACCGGGTCGAGGATCGAGTGAAAGGGCTTGAACTCGGAGCGGACGATTACCTGATCAAGCCCTTTGTATTTTCTGAACTGCTGGCTCGCGTCAGGACATTGTTGCGCCGTGGTAGCGGCACTCCCTCGCAAACGTATTTGCAACTGGCCGATATGGAAGTAGACCTGCTCAAGCGCCGGGCGATTCGGGGAGGCAAGCGCATAGACCTGACCGCCAAAGAGTTTGCGTTGCTTGAGTTTTTGCTCCGTCGTCGAGGCGAGGTGCTGCCCAAGTCGCTTATCGCTTCCCAGGTCTGGGACATGAATTTCGACAGCGACACCAACGTTATCGAGGTCGCGATCAGGCGACTGAGGGCAAAGATCGATGACGACTTCGAGGTCAAGCTGATCCATACCTCCAGGGGGATGGGTTACCGGCTCGATGTGCCTGACCCGGAATCGGAGTGAAGCGAATGTCCCTGACTACCCGTATGAGCCTGATGTTCATGCTCGCTGTAACGGCTGTGCTCACCGTCGCCGGACTCAGTTTTAACAACCTCAGCCGGCACCACTTCAAGATGCTGGATCAGCAGGCATTGAACGAAAAACTTCAATCGACCCAAAGAATCCTGACTGGGTTGAACAGCCTGGATCAATTCAGCGATATCAAGCCCGAGTTGAAGGTGCTGCTGGGGGAGCACCGTGATTTGATCGCCCTGATCATCGACGGTGACGGCAGGCTACTGTTTGCCGAGCCAGCTTGGGTCGAGGTGCCGCAGGCATTTCGCAGGGCCTCGAACAACAACCTCTGGGAGTGGCGAGATCAAGGGCAGATGTACCGTGGAGTGACGGCACAAGCCAGGGTGACGGGGCAGGACAAACCATTGACCATAATGGTGATCTTCGATGTTACCCAGCACATGTCGTTCTTTGAGATGCTTGAACGCTGGTTCTGGATGGGGCTGATGATCAGCGCGCTGGTCAGTGCGGCACTGGGCTGGATGGTCGCGAGCAGTGGCCTGCGACCTATTCGCCAAGTCACCCAGGTCGCGGCTTCAATGTCGGCTAAATCGCTCCAGGAGCGTATTCCACTGGCGCCCGTTCCCAAAGAGCTGCAGCAGATGGTGTTGTCGTTCAATGCAATGTTATCCAGGTTGGACGACGCGTTCGTTCGTCTGTCGAACTTCTCCGCGGACATCGCTCACGAACTGCGAACCCCCGTCAGCAATTTGATGACTCACACCGAAGTGGTGCTTTCCCGAAAAAGGAATATCGAGGACTACGAAGACAATCTGCACTCCAATCTTGATGACTTGAAACGCATGGGGCGGATGATCGATGACATGCTTTTCCTGGCGAAGTCCGACAATGGCCTGATCACGCACGAAAACAAATCGATAGACCTGGTAGAGGTCGTAGAGAAACTACTGGAGTACTACCGCCTGCTGGCGGATGAGCGAGGGATCGACCTTGAGGTTTCAGGGCGCGGCAGTGTCCGAGGCGACGTCCTCATGCTCCACAGGGCCATCTCCAATCTGCTCTCGAATGCGCTTCGCTACACCCCGGAAGGGAAGTGCATTCGTGTCGATATCCAACAGAAAGGAACTTCAATATCGGTCGTGGTGGAGAACCCTGGCGAGCCCATCGCACCCGAGCACCTTGAAAAGCTGTTCGATCGATTTTATCGCGTCGATTCGGCGCGACGAGAAGGAAGCCCAAGCAACGCCGGGCTGGGTTTATCGATCACCCGATCGATCATCGAAGCGCATGACGGCAAGATATGGTGCACGTCGTCAAATGGCAAAACAGCCTTTCATATAGCGCTGCCTTGCGCGGAGGCAAAACAGGCCTGAGGCACCTTATACAGGTGTAAGAAAACGGCAGGTGGATTGTGCCCATATAGGCCCGTTTCGAATGAGCGGGAACTCTTGATGCATGGCGCAGGAGGCCTGGTATCAGGGGAGGGGAGTTGTTGCTCCAGTATCCATTCGGTCTGTCGTACGGATGCTCTCATCCATGACTAGAAGAGCTTGCCTGCGCCTGGGCCTGCCAATCTTGCAGGCCGGCGATTGCGTGACGCTCGAAGATCTTGCGAAACCAGACACTGAACGTCTCTGGGGCAACGCTGATGCGCTGTGACAGTTCGGCCAGGCTCAGCCATTGCCAGGCCTGGGCCTCATCGGGATTGGCGATCGGGTCTTGGGAATAGATACCGGCAAACACATGGTCATATTCATGTTCGATCAATTGATTGGAAACCTGCTCGCGATAGAGCAGATGCGCCACGGCGTGGAGCTCGCACTCTATGCCCATTTCCTCACGTAACCGGCGTTTGGCGGCGCTGCAGGTTTCCTCGCCTTGGCGGGGATGGCCGCAGCAGGTATTGGTCCATAAACCTTGAGAGTGGTACTTGGTGAGTGCTCGCTGCTGCAACAGCAAACGGCCCTGTTGATCAAAGATGAAAATCGAGAATGCCCGGTGCAAGAGCCCCTTTTGATGGACCAAGAGTTTCTCCGCAAAGCCCGTCGGGCGATCATCCTGATCCACCAGGATAAGGGTTTCTTCCATGAGGGTTCCGAAACTCCCTGGTCGGTGTCTAGGTTAAATGGCGTTGTATCGAGGCTTGTGGGAGATGGTTGTCGACTCACAAGCCGGTGTGTTCAGGTATGGATTGATTGGGGGGAACATTAGTTGGGTATTCTGGTTTGGCAAGAGGGCGTCTTATGACTTTTCGCTGTACTCGGTGTTCTGCCTGGAGTCGAGCCTGAACGCGGGGCATGCCAATTGCTGGCACAAAACCGCTGGCGCTACCGGGATGGCGCCTCTTCTTCGATGAGGGCCATCCACAGGTTCCGTGGCCGAACTCAGCCAAGTATTGCGAATACCGCTTCGACCTCGATATTGACCTCTGGCGAGAACAAACCGGCCACCCTCACCAGCGAACTGGCCGGGTAGGCACCCTCATAGTGTTTCGACAGGACTTCACGTAACGCGCCGACTTCGTCCATGGAGGTCACGAAGATGGTCACCTTGATGAGGTCGCGCATAGCGATCCCCTCGGCCTGGGTAACGCGTTTGACCTGTTCGAATATGGCTTCGGCCTGCTTGGTGATGTCTTTGCCCTGGGCCGGCGTACCGAATGCGGTCATGCCGGACAGGTACAGGGTGTCGTTGTGACGAACCGAAACGGAGTAGGGGCCGGCCGGTTCAGGCAGGGTGGGATAGTTCTTTCTGATGACCATCGAGGTTTCTCCATTAGCGGAAATGGGGGTATCTGCCGCCGATGCGGGCAGAGCATTGACCAGGCCTGTCAGAACACAGGCAACTGCGAGAGCTTTCATAACGCTACTTCTCCTTCGACAAAAATGCTGCTTCAACTGGGCTGCCAGCCGCCTCCCAGGGCCCGATAGCGGGCAACTGTGCTGGGCGGCTGTACTGCGGTCCAACGGTGCATCCCGTCAGCAGGAGCGCGGCCAGGCCGATGTGGACGGGGGATGACAGGCGACTCATGCCTTGTCCTCCCAAAGCATCTTCTTCATGGCGGCGCGCCGTTGGCTGCGTCTTTCCACCAGGCGACGCAGCCACACGTAGAAGACCGGCGTCAGGAGCAGGCCGAAGAAGGTGACACCGACCATCCCCGAGAACACCGCGATGCCCATGGCCCGCCGCATCTCGGCGCCGGCACCGGAGGACAGCACCAAAGGCACCACGCCCATGATGAAGGCGATGGACGTCATCAGAATCGGGCGTAAGCGCAGATGGCAGGCCTTTAGCACTGCGCTGACGCAGTCCAGGCCCTGCTGCTGTTTCTCCCGGGCAAACTCCACCAGCAGGATGGCGTTCTTGCACGCGAGCCCCGCCAGCACGATCAGGCTGATCTGGGTGAAGATGTTGTTGTCGCCGCCGGTGAGCAGCACCCCGGCAATGGCTGATAGCAGGGTCATAGGAACGATCAGCACCACTGCCAGCGGCAGGCTCCAGCTCTCGTACTGCGCGGCCAGCACCAGGAACGCCAGCAGCACGCACAAGGGGAAAACCAGCAGGGCGGTATTGCCGGCGAGAATCTGCTGGTAGGTCAGTTCGGTCCACTCATAGGCCATGCCGTTGGGCAACTCCTGCTGCAACAGCCGTTCCATGGCCGCCTGGGACTGGCCGGAGCTGTACCCAGGAGCCGGGCTGCCGTTGATCTCGGCGGAGAGGAAACCGTTGTAATGCATCACACGGTCAGGACCGGCCGATTCCCGTATCCGGACGAAGGATGACAACGGAATGAGGTCGCCCTGCCGGTTGCGCACTTTCAGCCTGCCGATCTGCTCCGGCGCCATGCGGTATGCCTGCTCAGCCTGCACATTGACGTGGTAGGTCCGCCCGAAGCGGTTGAAGTCATTGGCGTACATCGAGCCCAGGTAGACCTGCAGGGTGTCGAAGATTTCGTCGATCGCCACCCCATGGGCCTTGGCCTTGTCCCGATCGATATCCGCGTCGATCTGCGGGACGTTCACCTGGTAGCTGGAGAAGACGCCGGCCAGTTCGGGCAGCGCCCGGGCTTTGTCCACCAGCGACTGAATCTGCCGGTAGAGCGCTTCATGCCCCAGGCTGCCGCGGTCCTCGATCTGCACCCGGAAGCCCCCGATAGAGCCCAGGCTTTCCACGGGCGGTGGGGGAACCACCATCACGAAGGCCTCCTGGATCCGCCCATACTCGGCGGCCAAGGCCTGGGCGATGGCGGTGTCGGACATCGAGGCGTCCTTGCGTTCATCGAAGGATTCAAGCGGGATGAACATGAGCCCCGCGCTCGCGCTGTTGACGAAGCCGTTGATGGACAGGCCGCTGAAACTCACGGTATTGGCCACCCCCGGATGCTTCAGGGCAAGCTCGGACATCCTCAGGATGACGGCCTCGGTACGGTCCAGGCTGGCGCCTTCGGGTAACTGGGCAAAGGCGACCAGGTACTGTTTGTCCTGCTGAGGGATAAAGCCTGTAGGGGTTTTCTCCAGCCCCAGATAGGCCAGCCCCAGCAGGCCGACATACAGCATCAGGACGATGGAACCAGCGCGCAGCAGTCGCGTGGCGAGGTTGACGTAACCCGCGCTTGCCCGCTGGAACAGTCGATTGAACGGACGGAACAGCCAACCCCCGAACAGGCGGTCGATCAGCTTCGACAGACGATCCTTGGGCACGTCCTTGCCTTTGAGCAGTATCGCCGCCAGGGCCGGCGACAAGGTCAACGAGTTGAACGCCGAGATCACCGTCGATATCGCGATGGTGAGCGCGAACTGCCGGTAGAACTGCCCGGTGAGGCCGGTGATGAAAGCGGTCGGAATGAACACCGCGCACAGCACCAGGGCGGTGGCGATGACCGGGCCGGTGACTTCCTTCATGGCCTGGCGGGTTGCCTCTACGGGTGACTTGCCCAGGCCGATGTTGCGCTCGACGTTCTCCACCACGACGATGGCGTCGTCGACCACGATACCGATAGCCAGCACCAGGCCGAACAGCGATAGCGCGTTGATGGAAAAGCCCAGCAGCTGCATGACCGCGAGCGTGCCAATCAGGGACACAGGCACTGCGGCCAGGGGAATGATCGACGCGCGCCAGGTCTGCAGAAAGAGGATGACCACCAGCACCACGAGCGCGACGGCCTCCAGCAAGGTATACACCACCGCGGTGATGGAGCTGCGCACGAAGATGGTGGGGTCGTAGCCGATCGAGTGTTCGACGCCCGGTGGGAAGTCTTGAGCGAGCTCACTCATCCGCTTGCGAAGCCGGTCGGACAATTCGATGGAATTGGCATCCGCGTCCTGGAAAATCTGCAAGGCGGCGGAAGGGCGACCGTCCAGGTGCGCGCGCAGCGCATACTGGCTCGAGCCCAGTTCGATGCGTGCGACGTCGCGCAGGCGGACGATCTCGCCGCGCTCGCCGGCATGCACGATTATGCGTTCGAACTCGTCCTCGTCGACCAGCCGGCCTCGGGCGTTGATGAGCAACTGGAAGGCGTTGTCGCTCGCGTTGGGCGGTGTGCCGAGAGAGCCTACGGCGACCTCCCGGTTCTGCTCGCGGATGGCGCGTATCACATCCGTCGCGGCCAGGTTGTAGGAAGCCACCTTGTCCGGATCCAGCCAGACCCGCAGGGCATAGTCGCCCATCCCCAGCAGGCGGATGTCGCTGACCCCCTTAATCTTGTACAGCTCGTCGATGACGTGAATGGTCATGTAGTTGGCAAGATAGGTCGGGTCGTACTGGCCGTTCGGCGAATACAGGTGAACGACCTGGGCCAGCGCCGGCGACGTCTTGTCCACGGTCACGCCCAGCCGCTGGACATCGGGAGGCAGCTGGGTGGTGGCGCGGGTGACCCGGCTCTGCACCTGGACCAGCGCGGCGTTGAGGTCCGTCCCCAGCGCGAAGGTCAGGGTCAGGGTCATCGAGCCGTCCGAGGTCGACTGGGAGGACATGTAGAGCATGTTCTCCACGCCGGTGATGGCCTGCTCCAGCGGCGAGGCTAGGGTCTTGCCGAGCACGTCGGGGTTCGCGCCCGGAAATTGCGCCCGCACCACAATGGTGGGCGGCACGACTTCCGGATACTCGCTGACCGGCAACTGGAACAGGGAGACGATCCCACCGATCAGGATGAGCAGCGACAGGACAATGGCGAAGATCGGACGTCGCACAAAGAACTGCGAGAAGTTCATGGCGATGTCCTCCGCTCTCGGCCTTGCTGTGCGACAGGCGTTGGTTCGTAGTCCTGGAGGGCGACGGGCGTCGGTTCTATTGAGGTATTCAGCCGCGTCAGGCGAGCCAGCACCTCATCGGTCGCCATTGCCACCTGTTCCGGCGTAACCCTGGCGCCAGGACGGGCGCGCTGCAGGCCATTGACCAGGATGCGCTCGCCCTCCTGCAGACCCTCGCGGATCACGCGCAGGCCTTCGACCTTGGGGCCGAGCCGGACGGCGCGATAGCTCACCACCGCGTCCTTGCCCAGCACCAGTACGAAGCGATTGCCAAGGTCGGTGCCAATCGCTTCGTCCCGGACCAGCGTGGCGGGGTAGAGGTCGCTGGCGGGTAATTGCAGGCGAACGTAGAGCCCGGGTGTCAGCTCGTTTGCGCCGTTGTCGACGACAGCGCGTGCCTGCAGGGTACCGGTACGCGGATTGACCTGGTTGTCGAGGAAGTCCAGGCGACCTTCGTACGCCGGTCGTTCATCGGTACTCAGTGCCAGATGCACCGGCACGCGCGAGTGGGCGAGGGCTTTTTCGCTGGGTATGCGACGAACCTGCTTCAGGTAGGTGGCTTCATCGATATCGAAGTACGCATGGAGCTCCTTGGTGCCCACTATCGTGGTGAGCAGTGTCGCCCCCTCATTGACCAGATTCCCGGCGGTCACCTGGGCTCGACTGATGCGGCCGTCTATGGGGGCCGTGATGCGGGTGAAGCTCAGGTTCAGGCGTGCGGCTTCGAGTTGGGCACGGGTCGCCGCAACGGCGGAACTGGCTTCCTGGTACGCCGTCTTGCGCGCGTCAGCCAGCTCGGCGGAAATCGCCTGGTTGGCCCGCAGCTTCTCGCCGCGCTGGGCTTCACTGGCGGCGCGGGTCTGCCTGGCGCGGGCCTGTTGCAGCTGTGCGTCCAGGCGATCGACCTCGGCCTGAAAGGGCCTGGGGTCGATCTGGAACAACAGATCGCCCTTCTTGACGAGCGAGCCGTCGCGAAACAGAACGCGGTCGATATGCCCGGAGACCCGTGGCCGTAGCTCGACTGACTCTGGGGCTTGAAGCCGGCCTGAGAATTCGTCCCAATCGGCGAGAGGCTGGACGACGACATCCGCGACGCTGACCACGGGGGGCGATTGTTCAGCAGTCGCTCCCTGTTCGGACTGGCCGCAAGCGCTCAGCGTGCTGACGGCGACCAGCGCCAAGGCGTGCTTGATGCTGTTGGAACTGCAGATACGCATGATTGACTCCCAAAGATGGTTCACCTGGCCCTGACGGCGGCGTCAGAGTGGCTGGGCCAAAGGGGCAGGCTGGGTTGCCAGCCAACTGTCATGCAGCCATTTCTCGGTCTTGCGCTTGCCGGGGAAGGTGATCCAGACGATGTCGCGTTCGAACACCATGGGTTTCCCGTCGCTGCCGACGATGATCCAGAACCACCGACCGTCAGCCAGGTTGCGTGCCTTGACTTTCATGCCGCTCAAGGTGACGACCTCCTCGCGACCCTCGTGCGTGACCTTCAACGGCTCGTCGTGGGATTCGATCCAACTGATCTTCATGCGCTCGATCAGGTCGGGGGCATGCTGCTGGAGAAACAGCCTGGCTACTTCCTCGGCGCGTTCGCGCGACGGCAGGGGCTTGCCGATCAGGTCCAGCGACATATTGGCGAAACCCTTGAGCACGCCGGTGTCCGAAACCAGGGTGCTGAAGTGTTCGCCACCCAGCCGCGCGTTGCGGCCATCGGTGCGGACGTACCTTGTGAGTACCCCTTGCTCGTCATCGACCGTCACCTGGCGGCGATCGGACTCCTGGTAGCCAGAAGGCACTGCGATCGGGCGGGTGGCGGGCTGGTTCATGGCAGGTTTCTCCTTGGGCGAGTCGGTGTTGGCGATGGCGGTGGTCGTTGCCAGGGCAAGGGCGAGGGCAACGCTTGCGGTGCGAACTGACGAGATCATGGAAGGCTCCTTTCGAGCGGTTGACTGCCTGGCGTGCCAGGGGCGGAGGGCTGTACCCCTGGCCGTGACTGAGGCTCGCCCTGGACGAAGAGCAGGGCGACCAGGCCAATCAGGATCAGGGTCATGTGGACGGATTGAATGGCCCCCTGCTTCAGCCAGTAGCCGAACCACAGGCCGCCACAGATGAAGCCGAACCACAGCAACAGGAAGCAGGTCAGGGCGACGACGGCGCGGTTGCGTGCGCTGTCCAGAACGGCACGACTGCCCAGGCGCCAGGCCTTGACGTAGCCGAATGCCGCATACCAGAGCAATGCCGAAACGGCGACCTGAATGCCTGCCACCGCGTACAGCGTTGCTTCGGCCCAGTGCGCCGGCCAGGCACGCCAACGCAGAGCCACGCCCAGCAGTTCCTCTTCTTCCAGCAACACCATGGAAAGCGTGTTGCCGATATGGAAGCGGTTGGTTTCCGGGTCGGTGAGGTTGTTGAGGACGGCGATGCTCAACCAGAGGGCTAGGCTGGCCATTACCGCCAGACGGCTGAAGGCGAACACGTGAAACGACATCATGGTGCTCCTCGATGCAGGGCGGCGTCGGGGTAGAGGATTGGCCAGTCAAGTTGCGCTGCATGCCTGAGCAGGGCCGGGTCGCCTGCCACCACGGTGGGGTTGCCGATGCTCATCAGGAGGGGGAGGTCCGTCAGGTGATCGCCGTATCCGTAGCAGTCGGCCGGATCGACGTTGAGCCTGTCCATCAGGCGCAAGGCCGCTTGCTGTTTGCCCAGCCCAATGGTTTGCGGTGGGATGAGCTGGCCGGTGAAACGCCCGTCGCGCGTCTCCATTCGATTTGCCAGAACGTGGGTCACACCAAGCTCTGCCGCCAGGGGAGCCAGAAACTCCACGGCCGAGCCCGAGACGAAGGCGACTATGTCTGCGTTGCTCTGGTGCTTCTGAAGTGCCTGCAGGACTGGAAGGATGAAGAATCCCGAGCGTGTCCTTTCCTGGACGTACCAGGCCAGGGCCGCATCGGCCACCAGGTCCGGCTGGTGGTCGCGGAAGTCTTCGTAGAACAGCGTGTTGATGGCGCAGCGATCGAAACCTTTTCTGACGTACTCATTGATGCGTTTGGCGCAGGCAGCTTCCGCCTCATTGCCCCGTTCCTCTCCCCATAGCCGGCGGAAGTAGAAGGCTCGGAAACTGAACATGCTCTTGAGGTCGATGAGGGTTTCATCGACGTCGAAGAACGCGATTCTTCGTGCTTTCATTGGGATTACTCGAAAGGCCGCTTGCACCTGGGTGCAAGCGGACGATTGGATCAGAGGGTGGGAATTGGCTCGGTCATCAACTGCGCATCGGTGCACGGGGTCATGCGCAAGCGGCGGCGCAAGGTGCTGACTTGCGAGGACAGGGCGCGAGAGGCGAGGGTGGCCTCGCGCAGACCGAGTCGCTCGGCATCCATGACGCAGAACTTGACCTCCACGCCAGTGACGGGCTGTTCGCCCTGCCAGACCTCCATCATTGCCTGCACTTCGACGCGGTCGGGGCGTGGTTGCTTCAGGTCGATCAAGCGATAGCGGATCTGCGCCGGCAGCGGGAAGGCGAAGGCGGTGTAGCGGACATTCATCTCGTTGAGGACGAAGTAGCGTTTATGCGGTTTGTAGTCGTCCAGGTGGAAGCGCTCCGTTACCGCCAGGAACATCTGGCGGCACGCTTCGAGCAGCACCATGCCTTGCACATGCTGTCCCGTCAGGTGGTCGAGCATCAGCTCGTTTTCGGCATGGAGCAGGAGGCTGGCGGTATAGAGACCTTCATCATGCTTCTCGGGAACGGAGATCAGCACGTTCTTGCGCTGGCGCTTGTGGGCGAGTTCCTGGCCCGCCAGCTCCGCGTCCGTCCACAGGTTCCAGTGATCGAATTCGTCGGCATACCCGCTGGCGATCGCCATGCGATAGGCATGCTGAATTTCCTTGCGGCCAAGCCCCTGCCCGGCAATGACCTTGCAACCTCTCAGCACGGATTGTCCCGATGTCTTTAGCGCCTGCAGCAGCGTGCTGTAGGACATCACGTTTTCATGCTTTGCGAAGTCTTCGAATTGGTTTGCAACTACAACGTAGATACCCATCAATGGATTCCCTTTCAATATCCGGGGCCTTCGGCAGGTCGTTTGGCCGATACCGGATTACTACAAAAACAGACCCACTTCCCACTGACATCCTGCGTGGAAACCAAGGTCGCTCGACTAGCACGCACGGGAGTTGTCAGCTACCCGTACTGCGCTGTACAACGCTGCAGCGCCGAGCCCCGCTGCGAGTACCAGAAGAAAAGATTCCACCTGCCAGGCGCGGCTGATGTTTCCCAGCCAGGGTCCAAGGCTCGCCCCGACAAAGAGCACGAAGGTGTAGAAGGACACCGCCAGGCCGCGAACATCGGGCGATGCCGCCGCGGCGATTCGAGCGATCAGCCCGGGGACACTGATGGCCACTCCGGCGACATAGACGACGCTGGCTGCCAGCAGCAGGGGAATGCGCTCTTGACCGGCGCTTGCACAGAGCACCAGTCCGAACGCCGCGACGCCAAGCCCCGTGGTCGCGACCCGGTTGGCTCCCCAGCGACCAATCAATTTGGCGGCGAGCAGTGGCGCGAGAAACGCCGGCAACGCCACGCCACGTGCCTGCATTCTGCTGATGCCCTGGCTTTCGATGACCTCGCCCAGGTGCATGTCCAGTCCTATGTAAAAGGCGACGAATGACATCAGCAGCAGGAGCGCGGGCAGATAGACACGGCGCAGGGCCGGGTCACCGAGCAAGGTGAAGATGGGTCGATATCCTTCCCACATCGAGCCCTTGGGGCGTACCGCTCGAGTTCCTTCCGGGACCCTGGCCAGCCGCAACGCGGTCACGGCATAGATCACCACCAGTGGCATGAGGGCGTACCCCAGGCCCCAGCGCCCTGCAACGAGGCTGCCGTAGATCTGTCCGAGCAAACCTGCCGACAGGAATGCCGTGCTCATCCAGGCCACGCCCCACACCCGTTGCTTGGGGGTACCGCGTTCGGACAAGTAGGCGAGGGCCACGGGCGGGAAGGAGGCCGCGGCGAATCCCTGCAATGCCCGGCCCGAGATGAACAGGGCCGGCGTCTCCACCCAGGCGAGCCCCACTGTGATGATGGCCAGCAGCACCAGGCCGCCGACCATGACCGTCCTGCGGCCGAGGCGATCGGATAAGGGACCGAACACCAGAAAACCGGTGGCGTACGCGAACCCAAAGGCGCCCAGTGCGAGGCCAGCCTGTTCCGGCGGCAACTGATAGGCCTGTGCCAACAGGGGCAGGATAGGCACCGGGATATACAAGAGGGAGACCACGGCGAGCGCGCAGAACACCATCTGCACCAGCAAGATGGCTGTGGGTTGTTGAGTCATATCCTGTGTAGATGTGTGCATTGCTACATATCTCGATTAATAGAGGCGCCAGGGCATTGAAGTCACGGCGTTACTGGCCGCGACGCGAGGGAGCCGCCCAAGGTTTAATTTTCTGTAGGTTGCTGTGTAGCGTGCTACATGGTTTTCAAGAAACTCGGCCGATCAGCCGAGTTCCGTTTCCAGGCGCATGGTTCGCAGGGCAGGGGCCACCCTCATCATCAGCTTCACCAAGAGCTCGCGCTCATCGTCTTTGAAGTGGCTCATGAACTTGGCGACCCACTCGTAGTGTTTGGGCAGCACCCGGCCAAGGGTACTGTCGCCCTCCGGGGTCAGCCGGACGATCCAGTAGCGCCCATCGTCCGGGTCCGGATGTTTCGTGCAAAGGCCGGCGGCCTCCATCTGCTTGATGGCCCGGGTCATGGTCTGCGAAGCCACGGCCACCCCATCAGCCAGCGCACCGATCGAGAGTCCCCCGGGGTTGCGCTTGAGCAGCAGCAGGACGAAGAAGGGGGTTTGTGCAAGGTTTTCACGCGCCAGGTTGGCGTTGAATGCCGAGAGCATTTCATCCGTCGCCGACGCCCATACCAGCCAGGTATAGAGCCCTTCGACGTCGGGGTTGTCATAGAGCTTGCCGAAGTGCTCGAGTGTTTCGCGGGAAGGCAGGTCTTTCAGTTCGAACATGATATCTGTGCATGGCTGTGTAGTCGGCTGCATGTTGGTGACCGAGTAGTCGAGATGTCAAGCCAACGCGAATTGGGCTGACCAATTCAGATAAATCATGGAGGGGGCGAGAAGCAGTGCTGCTCATTGTGGGGTATTCGTCTGTCAGCCCCTGCCCTCGATGGTCTAGGATGGGCTATTTACTGTCGGCAAAGCCGCCAAGGCCTAGAGTTGCAGTTGAGTTCACGACATATTCGATCGCGCCGCAGTGACCGCCTGCGAAGCGCCACCTGCCGCAAATCCCGCAAGTACCTCAAGGAAGGTTCCCCATGCTACTGAGGTCCCTCGCAGCTATTGGCATTCTGTTGCTGGGTTTTCTTTCACCGATATTTCCCGCTCACGCACATGACATCGCGTTGTCCGGTCGGATGACCGCGAGCAATCACCCCTGGCTGGACGCCAAGGCGCGGCAATGGCTGGAAGGGCGAGGGCCGCTCAGGGTCGGGGTCGTGCTGCTCGATTATCCGCCTCTGTCGGTGTTCTATGGGGATCGCTACCAGGGCATCACCGCCGACTACCTGGCCCTGATGTTCGAACGGCCGCCCCAGGTGCGCGCCTACTCGTCGCGGGCATCCGCGCTGGCGGCCTTGCGCAGTGGCGAGATCGACCTGCTGGGCGCGGGCAGCGACGTTGAAGGCCGGGAAAACGGGCTGCTGCTCAGCGAGTCCTATCTGCCCGACCGCCCGGTGTTGGTGACGTCCCAGGCCCAGTCTTTCGATCCCAACCAGGCCGGTAGCGTGCTGGGAATGACCGTCGGTTATCTTCAGGAACAGGCGGTACGGGAGGCCTACCCCCATAGCCAGGTGGAGTATTTCGATTCGCCTCAACGGGCGCTCGAAGGGCTGGTGCTGGGGGATGTCGACGCGGTGTTGGGGGACGCCGTGTCCTCGCATTACCTGATTCAAACCCATTACCTGCTGGGCCTGCGAATCGATAACTTCGCTCCCGTCGACAGCCAGGGCTTCCGCTTCCTGCTGCGTCCGGGAGACGAGTCGCTGAGGGACATCATCGACCGGGCGATACCGAGGATATCCAGGCGTTATGGGGAAGACATCCTGCGCAGCTGGAGCGCTGGCCGGCGCTTGAGCATCGATGAAGAACGGGTGAAGCTGACGCCCGCGGAACAGCGCTGGCTGGACAGCCACCCGCAGGTGCCCGTCGCCATCAACTACTCGCTCGGGGCACTGGGCGAGTTGGGACGGGACCGCAGCGTGACCGGCATTGGCCGCGACTACCTGGAATTGATCAGCCAGCGCAGTGGCCTGAAGTTCTCTTACCTGGGCACGCCAAACACCCTCGAGACCAACAGGTTCATCGCCGAGGGGCGGGCGCTTCTGACCCCGGCCATGCCTCAGTCCGACCTGTTCGAGACGCCACTGGATGTCTTGCCGCCGTACCTGCGCAGTTCCACCGTATTGATGACCGCCACCACCGCTGGCCGTCATGCCGGCCGGCGTTTCACCGGGCTTGCCGATCTGAATGGGAAGACGCTGGCGACGGGCGAAGGCTACTTTTTCATCGATACGATAAGGCGCGACTATCCGGCGATTCAGCTCAAGGTATACCCCACGTTCCTCGAGGCCATGCGCTCGGTCGATTCGGGGCAGAGCGAGGTGTACCTGAGTAGCGACTACACCGGCCGCTATCTGTCGGCCCAGTACTTCGACAATCGCATCCAGGTCACCGGGATCCTGCAGAACATCTCCACGCCCATCGGCATCGGGGTGGCGAAGCACCAGCCGGAGTTGCGCAGCATCCTGGAGAAGGCGCAGCTGGCAATCACCTCGGAAGAAGTCGCGGAAATAGTCCAGGCCTGGGCGCCGCGTTTCGCCAGGGGCGGGAGCGACTTCTGGCGTGACCATCGCGACAAGATTCTCCAACTGGGCGGCCTCTTCGCTGTGCTGATCGCCATCTCGCTGATCTGGGCGTTCTACCTGCGCCGCCAGGTCCGCAGGACCCGGGCGGCCGAGGAGCGGGCCGAGGCCGCCAACCAGGCCAAGACGGTCTTCCTGTCGACGATGAGCCATGAGATACGCACGCCGCTGAACGCGATCATCGGCATGCAGGAGCTCGCGTTGCGGAGGGCGAAACAGGGGGAGGCCGACAGCCTATCCCTGTCCGTGGCCCAGGAAGCGGCCCAGGGGCTTCTGCTGTTGCTGGGCAATGTGCTGGATATTTCTCGCATCGAGTCCGGAAAGATTGATTCGTTTCCTGAGCCGGTGCTCATCAACCACCTGATTGAAGGCGTCGCCTCTATCGCCTTCGGCATGGCGCGACAAAAAGGCCTGACCCTGGACGTCAAGGTCGAAGGCGACCTGCAGGCATGGGTGCTGATGGACCCGCTGCATTTCAAGCAGGTGCTGTTCAACCTGCTCAGCAACGCCATCAAGTTCACCGAGCGCGGAGGCGTCACCCTACAGGCCCGCACCCGCCGTGAGGGGGACAGCTTGCGTCTGGACCTCGATGTCATCGATACGGGTATCGGCATTTCCGCCGAAGACATCGGCAAACTGTTCAAGCCCTTCTCTCAGGTGGGCGTACCGGGCGCGGGGCAGGCCTCCGGAAGCGGCTTGGGGCTGGACATCAGCCGCCGTCTGGTGCAACTGATGGGGGGCCAGATCAACCCGCGTAGCGAACCCGGCAGAGGATCCTGCTTCAGCCTCGAATTGAGCCTGCCCATCTGCGATGCTCCAGCGGTTACCGAGGGCGAAGCTGCGCGGCAGGTCCAGCCCATTGCTGCCGAAGCGCATCCATTGTCCATCTTGCTGGCCGAAGATAACGCCTTCAATCGCGCCACCCTCACCACCCAGCTTGAGACCCTGGGGCATAGGGTCGTGGTCGCGGAAGATGGGCAGGAAGCCTTCATGCGCTGGCTGAGCGCGGACTTCGACATCGTGCTCACGGACGGCATGATGCCGAGGATGGACGGCTTCGAACTCGCCAGGCGGATCCGCTGGGAGGAATCCCAGAGTAGCCGTCCACGCTGTCGCGTCATTGCCCTGACAGCCAGCATCGAGGCGAGCGCCGTGGAACGCTGCAAGGCCGCTGGCATGGACGAGATCCTGTTCAAGCCAGCGACGCTGGAAACGCTGCAGCAGGCTATCGCGTCCGCCGCGTGCGATCAGAACGGCCCGAGCTTGAGCGGGTACTGAATGACGATGTAGAGCCTGTCGATGTCGTCGCCGGCCTGGGCGGCGTTGGCCCGGTGGCTGACGTGGGACAGTTGCAGCGACAGGTCCTTGGCCGGGCCCGACTGCAGGATGTAGCGCAGGTCCAGGTCGCGTTCCCAGTGGCGTCCGCCCCGGCCCTGTTGCGGGCTGTAGGTGCCGCTGGCGCTGTCGAAGGGGTTGTAGGCGCCGCCCTGGGGCGCGTGGCTGCCGTCGATGCCGCGGCCACTCACATAACGGGCCATGAAACTCAGGCCGGGAATGCCCAGGGTGCCCAGGTCGAGGTCGTAGCGTGCTTGCCAGGAGCCTTCGCCGGGGCCGTTGAAGTCGGCGTATTTGATCGAGTTGGCGAGGTAGATGGAGTCGCCGCCGACGAAGTCGAAGGGTGTGTCGCCGTGGACTTTCTGATAAGCCAGGGTGAACGCCTGGGCGTCGATCCGGTACTTGCCGGAGAGGCTGTAGGCCGTGGTGTCGATAGCGCCGGCCACGGCCTGGCCCTGGTCGCGGGTGCGGTACAGGTTGCCGTCGAGGAACAGCTGGCCAAGGCTGGCATGCAGGTTGGCGTAGTACTGGCGCCAGGTGTCGCTCAGCTCCGAGGCGTAGAGGGCGCCGCCCAGCGCCTGGCCGGCGAACAGGTCGGCGCCGATGAAATCGATGCTGGCGTGGCGGGTGGTTGCCCCGTAGCCGGAAAAGTCGCCCTTGCCGGTCGAGGCGTCCTGGTTCTTGAAGGCGCTGAAGTGACCGGCCTGCAGGTCGAGCCCCTCGATCTCCCGGCTGGAGAGCAGCAGGCCGCTGGCGTATTCCGGTTGCAGGCGTTTGTCGGCGGTGTCGAACACCGGGGTCGCCACGGTCATTTCACCGAGCGCCAGGGTGGTCCGCGAGGCCTTGAGTTTCAGCGCGCCGCCGGCGCTGGAGTAGCTGTCTTCACTGCGCCCGTGATGATCCAGCGGCAACAGGCCCGTCCCGGAATGCCCCTTGCCACCGTCCAGTTTCAAGCCGAGGAAGCCGTGGGCGTCGACCCCCACGCCAAGGGTGCCGGGGGTGAAGCCGGACTCGAACGAGGCGATGAAGCCCTGGGCCCACTCCTGCTTGTAGCTCTTGCCGGCCGGGGTAGGGGAGCGATAGTCGTTGTTGAGGTAGAAGTTGCGGCTGAGCACTTCAAGACTCGCCCCCTCAAGGAAGCCGGGGGTGTCTTGCGCGCTCTGTGCGGCCAGCGCCGGGGCGCCGCCGCTGAGCAAGGCGAGCAGCCATAGCGGCTTCAAGCGCAGGCTCGCCGGCTCTGGGGCGGTGAGGTGTTTCGAGGCAAGCAGCATGCTTATTTCCCGCGTCAAAGTGGGTGGCCTTGGACGCGGTTGGCCTCGGTTCCGGCAGTTGCCGGCACGCCTTCGGTCTGCCCGCGTCCGCTTGGCGTGGCCATCGGATCGAGGCGAAGCATGGTTGCCTATTACAGGGCGCGGGGATTGTACGGCTGTGCTGCATTCGGCCGTTCGCGGTGGGCTGTGCGGTCGCTTTTGAACTGTCCCTGTTTTGGAATCAATAAATCTCGATTTTATGGAATTGTCCCCTTTTGATCCAGCCCCTAAATTAGCCACCAAGCCGGCAGCAAAGCCTCCCCAACGGAACCCGCGCCGAGCCCCCGAATTGTGCAACTCAACCTTTGAACCGACTCGACAGCAAAAGGAACGCGCCATGTCTATCCGTGAACTGCTGAACCCAAGCAACTCCGCCCTGATCCTGATCGACCACCAGCCACAGATGTCCTTCGGCGTGCAGTCGATCGATCGCCAGACCCTGAAGAACAACACCGTGGGCCTGGCCAAGGCGGCGAAGATCTTCAACGTGCCGACCATCTTCACCTCGGTGGAAACCGAGAGCTTCAGCGGCTACATCTGGCCGGAACTGCTTAGCGTGTTCCCCGATCACCAGCCGATCGAGCGCACCTCGATGAACTCCTGGGAAGACAAGAAACTGGTGGAAGCGGTCAAGGCCACCGGGCGCAAGAAGCTGATCATGGCTGCGCTGTGGACCGAGGTCTGCCTGAACTTCCCGGCCCTGGAAGCCCTGGCCGAAGGCTATGAGGTGTACATCGTCACCGACGCTTCCGGCGGTACCACCCAGGAAGCCCATGACATGTCGGTGCAGCGCATGATCCAGGCCGGCGCGGTGCCTGTGACCTGGCAGCAAGTGCTGCTCGAGTTCCAGCGCGACTGGGCGCACAAGGAAACCTACGACGCGGTGATGGACCTGGTGCGCGAGCACAGCGGCGCCTACGGCATGGGCGTGGACTATGCCTACACCATGGTGCACAAGGCCCCGCAACGTCAGGTCAAGTAAGCCTGTCGCGAATGACCTCCGGCCGACGCAACCCGCTTGCGCCGGCCGGTGGTCGTTGGCGCGCAAAAACGCCCGGACTGCAAACCCTTCCCACGACTCAAGGACCGTCATGAAACAGACCCTCGATTCCTCCCGTAGCGCGGCCTCCCTTTCGCCCTGGAGCCCGCTCAAGCATGGCCTGTTTCGCGGGCTGTGGCTGGCCAGCATCGCCTCGAACATCGGCACCTGGATGCACGAGGTGGGCGCCGGCTGGCTGATGACCTCGCTGTCGGCCAGCCCGATGACGGTGGCGCTGGTGCAGGTGGCCGCCGCGGCGCCGATGTTTTTCCTCGCGCTGCCGGCGGGGGCGCTGGCCGATATCGTCGACAAGCGCCGTTACCTGTTGCTGGTGCAGGGCTGGATGGCCAGCGTCGCCATGCTGTTGGCGTTCCTGACCCTCAGCGGCCTGATGACGGTGCCCTTGTTGCTGCTGTTGACCCTGGCCATGGGCATCGGCACGGCCCTGATGATGCCGGCCTGGTCGGCCCTGACCCCGGAACTGGTGCCCGCCGGCGAATTGCCCGCGGCCATCGCCTTGAGCAGCGTCGGGACCAACGTGGCGCGCGCCGTGGGCCCGGCCATCGCCGGGGTCCTGGTGAGCCTGGCCGGGCCCTGGGCGACCTTCGCGGTGAATGCGCTGTCGTTCTTTGCGGTGATCGCCGTGCTCGCCTGCTGGCGGCGCGAGCCAAAGGTCGCGGTGTTGCCGGCGGAGCGGCTGTTCAGTGCGATCCGCGTGGGCTGGCGCTACGCCCGCAGTTCCCAGCCGCTGCAACGGGTACTGATTCGCACCCTGGGGTTTTTCTTCGGTGCCAGCGCCGGCATGTCCTTGCTGCCGTTGATCGTGCGCGGCGAGCTGCAGGGCAGCGCCACCCAGTTCGGCGTGTTGCTCGGCAGCGTCGGCCTTGGCGCGGTGCTGGGGGCGATGCTGTTGCCGCAGCTGCGCCAGCACCTGGCGGTGGATCGCCTGGTGGCGCTGGCCAGCGTGGCCTACGCCCTGGTGCTGTTCGCCCTGGCCTGGCTGCGTGACTTCTATCTATTGATCCCGGTGATGCTGATCAGCGGCGGCGCCTGGATCGCCGTACTCTCGAGTTTCCAGGTGGCGGCCCAGACCTCGGTGCCGGCCTGGGTGCGGGCGCGAGCGCTGGCGGTGTATATCCTGATGTTCTTCGGCAGCATGGCCCTGGGCGGGTTGCTCTGGGGCTGGGTGGCCAGCCTGTTGTCCATGAGCCTTGCCCTGAGCGCGGCGGCAGCAGTTTTGCTGGCCGGGGTCGGGCTGACCTGGCGGGTCGGCTTGCCCCAGCGCAGCGCCGAAGACCTGGCGCCGTCGCTGCACTGGCCGCAACCGCTGCTCAGTGACGACCAGGACCTGGAGCGCGGCCCGGTGATGATCCGCCTGGAATACGACATCGCCCCCGAACACGCCCAGGCCTTTCAGCAGGCGATGAACCCGGTGCGGCGCATGCGCCAGCGCAACGGCTCGTTTTCCTGGTGCCTGCTGCAGGACAGCGAAAACCCGCGCCTGTGGTGTGAAGTGTTCTTCGACGAGTCCTGGGTCGGTCACCTGCGTCACCATGAGCGGGTAACCCGCGCCGAACTGAAGATCGAGGCGGCCGCCCGCCGCTTCCAGAGCGACGGGGTGAAGATCCGGATCCGCCATTTCCTCAAGGGGCAGGGCTGAGGGGCTGCTTGTCGTCAGTAGTGTTTGAAGCAGAGGCCGCATTTCGCGGCCTCTTTTTATGGCATCGCTCGTGCGAGTGCCCATGTCGCCATGGACATGCCGAGGGCCGGCGCGATACCCCGCCATTGGCAGTGTCCTGCTGAGCATGGTGAGCGTGTTTCGGCTCGTTATTCAGGGCTGCGCTGGGTTTGACCCTATCCCCCATGGGGGATAGGATGCCGGCGTGATTCATTGAGGCCCGAGGCTGCAGTCATGAGTGAGCACGAACACAACCATCCCCATACCCACCAAAGCCATGAAGCGATCATCAAGCGTCTCAAGCGGGCGGACGGCCATCTGCGCAGCATCATCGGCATGATCGAGGAAGGTCGTGAGTGCGTGGAAATCGCCCAGCAGTTGCATGCGGTGGAAAAAGCGGTGTGCCAGGCCAAGCGCACGTTGATCCAGGATCACATCGATCACTGCCTGGAGGACACCGTTTCGTCATTGAGCAATTCATCATTGAGCAATGGCGAGCGCGCACCGCTGGAAGCCTTCAAGCAAATAACCAAGTACCTCTAGGCCTGCCTGAACGGCTGCAACAGGGTGGTCTCAGCCCCGACCATCCGGTCAACGCTTCGAAACTCAAGCTCAGCTATTGGGCCACCGGCGGTGCTGGTCGTCGATCACGTACGGATGCTCGTGATCCAGACCATTCTGGCCGTCGAGGTGAGCGTGACCGACTGGAAGATTCTCATGGGTGTGTCTGATCGACTCCTGATCATGTACAGGACGCCAGATCAGGATGCTGATCGCCCATGCGCTACCGGCCACCACAGCGAGCCCGACAAACGACGCGGTGAGGCTGATATCGGCACCCAGCCACCCAGCCAATGGGTAGGTCATCAGCCAGCAGGCATGGGATAGAGCAAACTGGGCGGCAAACAGCGCCGGGCGGTCTTCGGCGTGCGCCGAGCGACGTAGTAGCCTGCCGCTTGGGGTCTGCGCCAGGGAATAGCCCACGCCAAGCACCATCCATAGCGGTAGCAGGAAATTGTAGGTGGTCAGGTTGATGCCAATGGCCAGTCCCGCGACCAATATTCCTCCGCCAAACAGCATGGCTGTCCGATCCTTGATGTCTTTCAACAAACGAGGCAACACCAGCGCAGCAATCATGGAGCCACCGCCGAACGCAGCCAGTGCCAGTGCAGTGGAGCGCTGAGGCAAAGCGAAGCGCGATTGGACCAGCACCACCGTATTGACGATGACCATGGCACTGGCCGCCGCTACCGTCAGGTTCAGCGCCAACAGCCCGCGCAAGCGAGGCGTCGCCAGGAAAATGCGCAAGCCGCGGGTGGTTCGCTCGTAAACACTGCGGCGTGGCGTCAGCTTTGCCTTCGGCAGCAACACTGTCGAGACCAGGGCCGCCGAAGCGAGAAAACCAATGACAGTGCCGGCGAACAGACTGTGGAAGCTGACCACGGTCAGCAACGCGGCGGCGAGCATCGGACTGGCGACGCTCTCAAGATCGTAGGCCAGGCGCGATAGAGACAAAGCCTGGGTGTAATCGTCCTCATCCGGCAGGATGTCCGGAATGGTCGCCTGGAACGTTGGGGTGAACGCAGCCGAGGCCGACTGCAGGACGAAAATCAATGCGTAGATTTGCCAGACCTCTGTCACGAACGGCAAAGCAAGGGCGACCAGCGCTCGCACCAGATCCAGCGAAACCAGCATCGCGCGCCGAGGGAGGCGTTCTGCAAAAGCAGCTGCAATCGGTGCAACGCCGATGTAGGCAGTCATTTTGATCGCCAACGCCGTACCCAGGACCGCACCTGCTTGGGCGCCCGCAAGGTCGAAGGCCAGCAAGCCCAAAGCTACGGTTGCAAGGCCGGTACCTACCAACGCAATTACCTGGGCCAGGAACAGGTGACGGTAGGTTTGGTTGGCCAGGATTTTCAGCATGGGAAATCTCACAGGGCGAGGCGTTCAATCATCTGCGCTATCAAGCGTTTCTCGAATGCAGAGAACGGTGAGTTCCTTGTATTCAGTCCGCCTCATATCCCCCCTGGGGGGATATGAGGCGTATCCTAAACCAGAGGCAGTGGCAGCTCAACCAAAAGGCGCGCAGCCTTTCGTCGAATGTTGGGAAATGGGTGAGAAAGTTGCTTGTTCAGTGAAGGCGATTGGCCATATTTTGTCGGGCGTGAGAGATCTCACGCCTATAACAACATGAGCATGGAGCAAGCCCTGATGAAACTGTCTGCCATTCTGATAGCCGCTGTACTCTCGACAACTTCCGTCGCCGCCTTCGCCCATAGCGGTGGCACTGATGCCAAAGGTTGTCATCGCAACCACAAGAGCAACGATTACCACTGCCACTAAAAGCCAAAGCCCGGCACCAGGCTGGGCTTCGTGACGAGCTGGCCTCTTCATATCCGTGGAGGCCAGTTATGGGATTCGCCCTGGCAATCCTTGCACCAGGCGTAGAGCGCGTCGTACAGGATCAGGCCGTGGGCGAGCATTTCATGGTCATCGCCATAGCGCTGCGACAGGCCCAGTGAAATCGCGTACAACCCCGCCGATTGCGGGGTCAGGTCCAGGCGCGAGGTATCGGCCCCGCGCACGATCCTGGCCAGATGCTGCAAGGCCGGCTCGCTGAGTCGGTACTTCTTCAGGAAGGCATCGAAGCTGCACAGCTCACCCTCGTGGCTCAGTTCAACACCGGGTATGTCGTAGGGCGCCGCGTCTTTCTCCGCGGCGATCCGCAGCACATCGGTGCTGGGCACGTATAAAAACTCCGCCTGAGGATCGATGAAGCGGGTGATCAACCAGGGACAGGCGATGCGGTCGATCTTGGGTCGGTCGCGGGTAATCCACCTCATGGAACACCTCCTGCCTAACTCGGTAGGCTGGGTGAGCTGGCAGGCCCGGCGCCCGCCAGAGATCGTCAATCAGTTCACCCGCTCTAACGCAGCAGGTGCACGGCCAGGCCCGCCAGCGCACAGGCCATCAGCACCTGGATCACGCCGCGCTTGAAGCGGAACAGGGCAACCGCCGCGGCAATCGCGATCAGCGCCGAAGGCCAGTCGAGGGCGCCGCTGAAGCCGTTCGGCCACAGCACGTGGTAACCGAAGAAACACGCCAGGTTGAGGATCACCCCGACCACCGCGGCGGTGATCCCGGTGAGCGGCGCGGTGAACTTGAGCTCGTTGTGGGTCGATTCCACCAGCGGGCCGCCGGCGAGGATGAACAGGAACGAAGGCAGGAAGGTGAACCAGGTGACCAGCGCCGCCGCGACCGCCCCGGCCAGGAACACCTGGTTGGCGCCAAACACTTGCGAGACATAAGCCCCGACGAAGCCGACGAAGGCCACCACCATGATCAGCGGCCCGGGGGTGGTTTCCCCCAGGGCCAGGCCGTCGATCATCTGCGTCGGGGTCAGCCAGCCGTAGTGACCCACCGCGCCCTGATAGACATACGGCAGCACGGCATAGGCACCGCCGAAGGTCAGCAAGGCGGCCTTGGTGAAGAACCAGCCCATCTGGGTCAAGGTGCCTTGCCAGCCGAACAGCGCGGTCAGCGCCGCCATCGGCAAGGTCCACAACAGGGCGCCGACGATTGCCAGCAGCGCGAGTTTCAGCCAACTGAAACGGGCATGTTCGGGGGAGGGGGTGTCGTCATCGATCAAGGCCGGGCCGAAGGACTTTTTAGCCGCGCCATGCCCGCCGACCTTGAACTTCTCGGGCACCAGGCGACCGCCGAGGTAACCGATCAAGGCGGCCCCCAGCACGATCAGCGGAAACGGCACATTGAAGGCGAAGATCGCGGTGAATGACGCCGCGGCTATCGCCCACAGCCAAGGGTTCTTCAGGGCCCGCGAGCCGATCCGGTGCGCCGCCTGCACGACTATTGCCGTCACCGCGGGCTTGATGCCATAGAACAGCCCGGCCACCACCGGTACTTCACCGAAGGCGATGTACAGCCAGGACAAGGCGATCAGGATGAACAGCGAAGGCAATACGAACAGCGCGCCGGCAATCACGCCGCCCCAGGTCCGATGCATCAGCCAGCCGATGTAGGTCGCCAGTTGCTGGGCCTCGGGCCCGGGCAGCAACATGCAGTAGTTGAGGGCGTGCAGGAAGCGCCGCTCGGAAATCCAGCGCCGGCGTTCCACCAGTTCCTGGTGCATGATCGAAATCTGCCCCGCGGGCCCGCCAAAGCTGATGAAGCCGAGCTTGAGCCAGAACCAGAAGGCCTCGCGCAAACCGATCGGCTCGGGCCTCGGCGGATCCGTTTCAAGCGCCGACTCGGAAACCTTACTCATGGGGTTGCTCCTCTTTCACGAACTCGGCGAGCAGGCCGTCGAAGATGGCACTGGCAGCGGCCAGCAACTGGTCGTCATGGCTGATGGTTTCGCGCAGCCCGGCCAGTACCCGCTCGATACCGGCAGCCTCCACGGGCTGGAGGCCGCCGATATCGAGGTAGTGCACCAGGGCCGCGAGACGATCCAGGCCGGGTTGCTGAAGGGCAAAACTGGCTTGCAGGGTTTCGAAGGTCACGCGGTTGCCGACATGGCTGAACGCCGCGTCATCGAAGTCGAAACCCAGGGCGTCGGCCGGGCAGTCCTGGGGCTGGTCCAGCCAGAGGATCCGCGCCTTGGGGTCGATGAAGCGGCGAATCAGCCAGGCGCTCGCCAGGCGGTCGACCCAGGGGCGCTTGCGGGTCGCCCAGACCCGACCCTGATAGTCGCCCGGGCTGAGCAGGGTGATTGGCAGGTCCCGGCTATGTGGCTCATCCGTGGACAAGGCCCTGCTGACCGCCGTCTCCAACTCTTGCAAGGCGGCGTCGGTGTGCTGCTTCGGCTGGCCGGGAAAAAAATCGATGCTGGCCAGCTGATCGTAGGCTTTGCGCAGCTTGCGAATCTGCCGGGTGCTGGCCAGCGCATTCTGCGCCGTCAGTTGCCCCCGGCACTCCTCGATTTCGCTGCGCAGCTTGCTGTAGTCCTCGTTGCGCTCGAACAACCCGATAAAGCGTTCGCCGTTGGGGTCCACCACGGGCAGGACAAAGGCGGTGCCATTGATGGCCAGGATGTCCCGCTCAACCGCGGCCAGCGCTTCGCGGCAGGCCGCGGTGTCCGGCAACAGGTAGGCACCGTCGCGCAACACCGCGGCCCCGGAGGCTTTCAGGGCCCGCCAGGCGCGCATGCGCGCCGTTGCGTTCGCGGTCGGTAAGCCGAGGATCAGCGCTAGCCAATTATTCATGTAGTGACAGATCTAAAAAATGTAGATATCGCTACATTATTCTTGCGCAGAGATATTGCAAAGTGATTTCAACAGGCTTGTGGTGAATGGCGAGGCGTTGCCCCGGCCTGGACCGGCGCCGGGGCTGTCGAAGCCTGGTCACGGGCGAAAAAAAGCCCGGGGCAGGGGCCCCGGGCAGGTGAGGGTCAAGGCATTTCTGGCAGTTCCTGCGCACGCAGATCGAACACCAGCACTTCGGCATCCACGCCCTTGCTCAAGGTCAGCGCCTGTTCCTTGCGGACCCGCACGCCATCGCCTTCCTGCAAGGGCAGGCCGTTGAGCTCGACCGATCCGCGGGCCACATGCACATAGGCGTAGCGGTTGGCGTCGAGCTTCAGGCTGGCGCTTTCCTGGCCGTCGATCAGCCCGGCATAGACCCGCGCATCCTGGCGCACCTGCAGCGAACCCCCGGTCCCCTCGGGGGAGATGATCAGTTGCAGGCGGCCGCGTTTTTGCTGCGGGCTGAAATGCTCCTGCTGGTAACGCGGCTTGGCGCCGCTGACATCCGGCACTATCCATATCTGCAGGAAGTGCACCGGCTGGGTGGCCGAGTGGTTGTACTCGCTGTGCGCCACGCCGCTGCCAGCGCTCATCAGTTGCACGTCGCCAGGACGGATCACCGAACCTGTGCCCAGGGTGTCCTTGTGTTCCAGGGCGCCTTCGAGCACATAGGAGAAAATCTCCATGTCCCGGTGCGGGTGTTGGCCGAAGCCCTTGCCGGCGGCGACCCGGTCGTCGTTGATCACCAGCAGGTCGGAAAAACCCTGTTCCCGCGGGTTGCGATAGTTGGCGAAGGAAAAGGTATGGAAGGACTTCAACCAACCGTGGTTGGCGGCGCCGCGATCAGAGGCTTTGCGAAGGGTCAGCATGAGGGAATCTCCTGTCGGGACGGGAATTCGTCCGGTTGAGGAGAAGGCTAATGGTTACCCTGTGGTGCAATAAGTAGATGGAAACTGAAAGACTGTCCCTTTCAAGTTGACAATTTTGTGCGCTGAATCACGTATTCTTGGCCGATGAGCGCGCGCCGGCCGGGCATAATCTCCAGGGTCGGCGTTAGGCTTCCAACCCTTTGATATCGGTGATGCTCAACCCATGAAAACCGTGGCAATGGTGCTGTTTCCAGACTTTCTCCTGCTCGATATGGCCGGGCCCATGGAGGTGTTTTCCATCGCCAACCGTTACCTGGAGCCGAAGGACCATTACCAGCTCTCGACGATCGGTACCGAGCACGGCGCGTTGCGCGCTTCCAACGGCGTCAGCGTCCAGGCCGATGTGCATATCGACCAGGCGCACGATAGCTATGACCTGCTGCTGGTGCCCGGGGGACCGGGGGCCTACAACGAAAGGCACCCACCCTTGCTCGACTGGTTGGCGGGGGCCGTGCGCCGCTCGGCCGTCTATGGCTCGATCTGCACCGGGGCCTTCATCCTCGGGCATGCCGGCTTGCTCGACGGGTACCGGGTGACGACCCACTGGCACTACACCGAACGCCTGATCCGGGCCTTCCCCAAGGCGACAGTGGAGACCGACCAGATCTTCGTCGAGGACCGCAACCTGATCACCTCGGGCGGGGTCACCGCCGGCATCGACCTGGCACTGGCGGTGGTCGCCCGGGACCACGGCAAGAAAGTCGCCCAGGACGTGGCCAAGGTGTTGCTGGTGGTGATGAAACGCCAGGGCGGGCAGGCCCAGTTCAGCCCGCTGACGGCCGCGGTGGCGCCGCAGGAAACGCCAGTGACCCGGGTGCAGAATCATGTGCTCGAACGCCTGGACGAAGCCTTCAGCATCGAGCGCATGGCCAGCCTGGCGAACATGAGCACGCGGCATTTCGCCCGGGTGTTCGCCCGGGAAGTGAACATGACACCCATGGAGTTCCTGCAAAGCGCGAGGATCGACCGTGCACGGAACCTGCTGGAGAGCAGCGACCTGCCGCTCAAGACCGTGGCCTACAAAAGTGGCTTCGGCAGCGTGCGGCACATGCGCTTCCTGTTCGGTGAAAAGCTCGGCCTGACCCCCACCCAGTACCGCGAACAGTTCAGCTAGCGCCGGCTTGTCCGTCTGGCGCACCGCGATGGCCGTGACGCTCCCTCCATGGCGGTTGTACCGTCATCGGTGCCTGCCAAGATACCGGGGAATTCTTGGCAATGGAGGTGCGGGAGCCTGGCGCCGGGCCGGGTTTCCAGCACGTGGATGTGCATGAACAGCATCAGAGATTTGCACGGCGACGGGCTGCTGCGGTTCGGCCCCTACGTCTTCCACCTGCGGCAGCGGCTGATCCTCGACGGCGATCGGCCGTTGCGCATGGGCGGGCGCGCCCTGGATATCCTGCGGGTGCTGGTCGAGCGCGCCGGCCAGGTGGTGAGCAAGGACGAATTGATCGCCCGCGTCTGGCCGACCTCGGTGGTCGAGGACATCAACCTGCGCGTGCACATCGCCGCCCTGCGCCGCGCCCTCGGCGAGGGCCAGGACGGGCGAGGCTACATCGTCAATATTCCGCAGCGCGGTTATTGCTTCAGCGCCCCGGTGCTGCATGAGGCGCAGGAGCAGCCGGTCGCGCTGGTGAGCCTGCACAAGCCCCAGCACAACCTGCCGGTACGGCTGACCCCGGTCACCGGCCGCGACTCGGTGGTCGGCAGCCTGGTCCGGCAGTTGCCGGTGCGCCGGTTCATGACCCTGGTCGGCCCGGCGGGGATCGGCAAGACCACGGTCGCGCTGCGGGTCGCCGAGCTGCTGTTGCAGCACTACCGCGACGGTGTGTGGTTCATCGACCTGGCGGCCATCGACGACCCGGCGCAACTGGTCGAGCACTTGAGGCACAACCTTGAACTGGACGCCGGCCTGGAGGCATTGGCAACGCAACATGCCTTGCTGGTGCTGGACAATTGCGAGCACCTGCTCGAACGCTGCCGGGCCGTGGTCGAGCAGTTGCTGGCCTCGGCGCCACAGCTGTCGATCCTGGCCACCAGTCGCGAACCGCTGCGAGCCTCGGGGGAAACCGTGCATGGCCTGGCGGCCCTGTCGGTGCCGCCGGCTTCGTCGTTGCACAGCGTGGCGGAGGTCATGAGCCATTCGGCGGTGCAGTTGTTCGTCAGCCGCGCCCGGGCCTGCCAGCAGGGTTTTGCCTTGCGGGAACAGGACCTGGCAGCGGTGCGCGAAATCTGTCGGCGGCTCGATGGCTTGCCGTTGGCCATCGAACTGGCGGCGGCGCAGATCGACGCGCTGGCGCTGGTGGGGCTGCAAGCGCAGCTGGACAACTGCTTCCAACTGCTGACCCAGGGCCGGCGCACCGCCGTGGCCCGGCACCAGACGCTCAAGTCCGCCCTGGACTGGAGCTATCGGCGCCTGAGCCCATTGGAGCAGAGCCTGTTGCAGCGCCTGGCGGTGTTCGACATGGCTTTCACTGTGCAGGCCGCCACCGACGTTATCAGCTGCGCGGTGCTGCGGCCCGAGTGCGTGGCCGAGGTGATGGCGCGGCTGGCGCGCAAATCGCTGCTGGTGGTGGAGCCCGGCCAGGGCACGACGCATTACCGCTTTCTCAACACCACCCGCGCCTATGCGCTGGAGAAGCTGGAACGCAGCGGGCAGCTGCGGGTGTTCGAAAGGCGGCATGCCCACGCCATCGGCAAGGCGCGCTGGCTGTCAGTCAGGAAGGTCTCGCTGCAGCTCATCGAGCAATTCACGGACGCGAGTTAGGTCCGGCGTGGCAAAACCTTCGGTGAACCGGGCGTAGAGCGGTTCGAGCAGCTCATGGGCGCGCTGGAACTGGCCCTGGCGCTGCCAGAGCCGGGCCAGGGAGGTGGCGCTGCGCAATTCCCAGGTCAGCGCGCCCTGGGCCCTGGCCACCGCCAGCGCCTGGTGCAGCACCGCTTCGGCGGCGTCAGGCGCATTGTCGGTCAGCAGCGCCTCGGCCCGGGCGCGCAGGATCTCCGCCGTGCTCCAGCCCGCGGTGCCGCTTTCGGCCCGTTGCAGCAAGGCGTCATCGATGAAAGCGCCGTCCAGGGTCACCATGATTTCGCCGATCAGCCCGATGCCGGATTGCGGCGGTGAGAACACCGTGCCGCCTTCGATGACTTGCGCATAGTGCTGGCCCCAGGTGTAGAACAGCAGCACCGAATGCTTCTGCGCCTGCTCCAGCAGCAGGCGCAAGAGTTCGCGGGCGGTCGCGGTGTCGCCGTTGTAGTGGGCGATCAGGCAGCCGGCCAGGGCCAGGGTGTAGCAGATGGACGTGCCGTGGTTGATCTGCAGGGCAATCTCCAGGGCCTGGCGCGCGGTACGCCAGGCCTGTTCCGGATGGCCTTGCAGCCAGAGGATCCGCGCCTGGATCGTCAGGGCGGCGACGCTCTGGTCGTACTGCACGCCAAAGCCGCGGGTGAAGCGGCTCAGATTGCCGCTCTGGGCCATCAGCTGGATGACTTGCTCGGCCTGGTCCCGGGCCCGCGGTTGGTCGCCGGCGAAGTGCAGGGCCAGCACCTGCAGGCGCTGGGTGCTGAGGGACATCGCGGTCGGCCCGGCGTCGCGCCGCGCAAGGTGGTCGAACTGCCGGCTTTGCTCCAGGGCCAGTTGGTAGTGACCGCAACTGAGGTTGACCGCCATGTGCCCGGACACCGCCTTGAGCTGGGCGGCCACATCGTCGCAGCCTTCGGCCAGGGTCCTGGCCGCCACGAAGGCCTCGATGGCTTCGGCGCTGCTGCCCTGGGTGTGGTAGCAGGCGCTGCCGAGGGCCAGTTTGAGGGCCTGGGTCAGGCGCGGGCAGGGTTCATCTGCCGCATGCAGTTGGGCCAGGGCCTTTCGCACATAGCCGCCGTGTTCCTTGAGCAGCGACAGCTCCTGCCACAAGGGGGTGGAGACCGCGGCCAGGCGGGTCGCCAGCTGTTGCGGGCCCTGGGCATTCAGGCCCCAGTCGAGCGCCGCGCGGATGTCTTCCAGGCCGCGGGCGTGACGCTCGACCCAGAGCGCCGAGGGCGTCTGTTCCCAGTCGTCCTGGGCCTGATGCATCAAGGCCAGGCAACGTTCGGCGTGGCGCTTGCGGGTAGCCGGCAGTTCGGTGGCCTGCTCGAGCTTTTCCAGGGCATAGCTGCGGGTGGTGTCCAGCAGGCGATAGAACACTTCCTCGTCGCCGACCTCCACGTTCAGCAGGGACTTGGCCACCAATTGGGTGATCGAGGTAAACACCACGCGGGCTTCGATGTGCTCGCCGACGATCACCGCCGCGGCCGATTGCAGGGTGAAGCCGCCCCTGAACACGCCCAGCCGGCGCAGGCAGGCCTGCTCGCAGGCATTGAGCAGTTCGAAGCTCCAGTCCAGGGTGGCACGCAGGGTCTGATGACGCCCCGGGGTGATCTGGCAGCCCTGGGGCAGCAGGCGAAAACTGCCTTGCAACTGGCTGAGCAAGCCGGCGAGCCCCAGGTTGCCGACCTGGGCGGCCGCCAGTTCGATCGCCAGGGGAATGCCGTCCAGGCGCCGGCAGATATCGATGGCCAGGGGCAGTTCGTCATGGCTCAGTTCGAAACTGTCGTGGCTGGCCATCGCCCGTTCGACGAACAACTGCAGGGCCGAAAAAGTCAGGGCCTGGGCGCGGTCCAGCACCGCGATGGGCGGTGGGCAATCGAGGGATTCCAGGCGTTGCACGAATTCGCCCTCGGCCCGCAGGCTCTCGCGGCTGGTGGCCAGGACATGCACCTGTGGCGCCGTGCGCAGGATGCTTTCGCAGAGCGGCGCAATAGCGTCGAGCAAGTGCTCGCAGTTGTCGATCACCAGCAGCATCTGCCGCTCGCGCAGGAAGCTCGCCAGGCTGGCCAGCGGTTCGCCGTCGTGCAGCGCCAGGCCGAGCAGGGTCGCCAGGTGGCTGGTGATCATCCGCGGGTCGTTGAGCGGGGCCAGGTCCAGCAGGCGGATGCCGTCCCGGTACTGGCCGATCAGCTGTTCGGCGACCCGCAGGGCCACGGTGGTCTTGCCGATGCCGCCGGGGCCGACCAGGGTGATGAAACGCTGGCGCGCCAGTTGCCTCATCACATTGTCCACCAGCACCTGGCGCCCGATCAGGCGGGTGCGGCGCACCGGCAGGTTATGGCCGCTCGGCTCGGCGGGAGCGCCTTCGGGGCTTTGCTCGAAGCGCTCGGGGGAGAAGGGCACCAGGGCGAAGGGCGCGACGAAGCTGTAGCCGCGCTGGGCCACGGTGACGATGTAGCGCTGGCCGGCCTGGCCGTCGCCCAGGGCCTTGCGCAGCGCCGCCATGTGCACCCGCAGGTTGGTGTCTTCGACCACGCTTTTGGGCCAGACCCGGGCGATCAGTTGCTGCTTGCTGACCACCTCGCCGGCGTGCTCCAGCAGGATCAGCAGAATGTCCATGGAGCGGCGGCCCAGGCGCAAGGGCCGCTCGGCTTCCAGGATCAGGCGTTGCCCGGGGTAGATCCGGTAGGGGCCGAAATGCACAGCTTGTTCGGGGGCTAGGGTCAACGGCTCACTCCTGCTGCTGTTGTCTTTTTTAATCCTCCCCGTTGCACCTGTGCGGGGCGGGCGGACGAGGGCACGGCCTCTATCTCGCGGTTTTCGAGCATGTTCCTCAGGTTTCCTGAACAACGCAACGCGGCGCGGACGAGCGTGCATCGACTGCATTGGCCACAGCAATCTTCTTGCCAGCGATGGCGCCCGTATTCATTGGCCGCGGCCTTGGCGACGAGCGGGCAGGGGCGGTGCCTGGGCCATTGAAAATTAACAACGTTTAACTCGTCCTGCCTGCGCGCCATGCCCAAAACTCCAGGCCTTCACCTGCGCCAATCGAAGGGACGATTGTGCGTGCCGCGCGAAGAAAAAAGGGATGAACAGCTCTGGAGGATGCCGGAATGAGCAAGGTGGTGGTGGTCTATCACAGTGGCTATGGCCATACCCGGGTCATGGCCGAAGCCGTGGCCCAGGGGGTGGAGAGTCACCTGAACAGCGCCTGCCGGCTGATTCCGGTCGAGGAGGTGCACGAGCAGTGGGAGCGCCTGCACCAGGCCGACGCGATCATCTTCGGTGCCCCGACCTACATGGGCAGTGCCTCGGCGCCGTTCAAGGGCTTCATGGAGGCCACCGCGGCGTTCTACCTGGCCCAGCCCTGGCGCGACAAGCTCGCCGCCGGCTTCACCAATTCCGGTTGCCTGTGTGGCGACAAGCTCAACACCTTATTGCAGATGGCGGTCTTCGCCGCCCAGCACTCGATGATCTGGGTCGGCCTCGACCTGCTGCCAGCGCGTTCCAGCAGCGGGGTGTTCGACGGCCAGTTGAATCGCCTCGGCAGTTCCCTGGGCGCCATGGCCCAGTCGAATGTCGAACAGTCCCCCGAACACGCGCCCCCTCTGGAAGACCGCCGCACCGCAGCGCACCTGGGCGAGCGGGTGGCGCGCCTGGCCGAGCGCCTGGGCCATTCATCGATTTGAGTCACCCAACCCCCTGAAGGAGCAAATGCCATGAGTACATTCACCACCCGCGACGGTACCGAGATTTATTACAAGGATTGGGGCAGTGGCCAACCCATAGTCTTCAGCCATGGCTGGCCGCTGAATGCCGACAGCTGGGAGGCGCAGATGATCTTCCTGGCGTCCAAGGGCTACCGGGTCATCGCCCATGACCGCCGCGGGCATGGCCGCTCCAGCCAACCCTGGTCCGGCAACGAGATGGACACTTACGCCGACGACCTGGCGCAGCTGATCGAACACCTGGACCTGCGGAACGCGGTGCTGTTCGGCTTCTCCACCGGCGGTGGCGAAGTGGCGCGCTACATCGGTCGCCATGGCACGGCGCGGGTCGCCAAGGCCGGGCTGATTTCCGCGGTGCCGCCGCTGATGCTCAGGACCGCGGCCAACCCCGGCGGCTTGCCGATCGAAGTCTTCGACGGCCTGCGCGAGGCTTCCCTGGCCGACCGTTCGCAGCTGTACAAGGACGTCGCCAGCGGGCCGTTCTTCGGTTTCAACCAGCCTGGCGTCAAGCCTTCCCAGGGCATGATCGACTGGTTCTGGATGCAGGGCATGACGGCGGGTCACAAGAATGCCTATGACTGCATCAAGGCCTTCTCCGAAACCGACTTCACCGAAGACCTGCAGAAGTTCGACGTGCCGACCCTGGTGGTGCATGGCGACGCCGACCAGATCGTGCCGATCGAAGCCGCCGGCATCGCCTCGGCCAAGCTGGTCAAGGACGCGAAGCTGCTGGTCTACCCGGGCGCCCCCCATGGCCTGACCGACACCCACAAGGATCAGCTCAACGCCGACCTGCTGGCGTTCATCGAGGCCTGAGTCGCTCGGCGACCTGCGCCTGATCCATAAAAAAACGCCGGGAGGTTTTGCCCCTCGGCGTTTTTTTATTTTCACGATGATTCCAGTACCGAAGTTTGCTGGACCTACGCCGCAGTCTGATACAGCAGGTTTATCAATTGCCTGGGCGAGTTCAACCTATGCCGGTGCTTTGCGAAACCTGACTGACTTCCGACCGCCTGACGCCTATCCGGCCCTTGGAATCTGGGTCTTTCCGAGGAGTCATCATGGCTAAGATCAAACTCACCAAGTCCGCTGTCGATGCGGCACAACCCCAGGCGCAGGCCGTCGAACTCCGGGACACGCTGGTGCCCGGTTTCCTGGGCAAGATTATCCCGTCGGGCCGCGGCCCAAAACCGAAAGCATCAAACTGAGCTTCGCCTGCCCGGCCAGTCTGAAAGCCGACCTCGACCGCTACGCCGCGCTGCACTGCACGCGCAGGCGTATGGCGAAATAGTCGACGTGGCGATGCTGATCCTGCACAGGCTGGAAGCGTTCATGGCGGGGGATCGCGGGGCAGGAAAGGGAGCACAGCCAAGGCAGCGCCGCCGGAACCAATGGCCACCAGGCAGTAACGAACCCCTCTCAAAATCCCCATCGACTTTAAGAAAAGTCCCGCAGACGTTGGGGGTGCGGCATTGCTAATGTCCTGCCAGCCATTTGTTCAGGGTCATTGAAAGGCCCGCTGTCTCGCTTAAGGAAAAGCAATATGTTTGCGCCTGCCCATACTGCGCATTTCACGCTCTCGATCCCCTCTGTTCGCCATGACTTCAGGGTGTTGGCTTTCGACGGCATCGAAGCCCTCAGCACCCTCTATGGGATCCGCGTCGAACTGGTCAGCGAGAACCCTGACTTCGACCTGGAGAGCCTGCTCAATCAGCCGGCCTTTCTCCGGTTTGGTCTCAATGGCGAAGGCCTTCATGGGCAGATCGAAGATCTGTATGTGGGAGAGACGGGCAAGCGCCTGACGCGCTATCACCTGACCCTGGTGCCGGTATTGCACTACCTGCAGTTCAGCTTCAACCAGCGGATCTTCCAGCACTTGACGGTGCCGCAAATTGTCGCCCAGGTGCTGGGCGGCCATGGCATCCAGCCCGATGTCTATACCTTCAATGTCAGTACCAGCGCGGAACGTGAGTACTGCACCCAGTACGGGGAAAGCGATTTCGAGTTCGTCCAGCGCTTGTGCGCCGAGGACGGTATTGCTTGGCACCATCAGCATTCGGCCGAGGGCCATCTACTGGTGTTCAGCGATGACCAGACTTTTTTCCCCATGCTGGGGGATACGCCGTACCAACAGGATACGGGCACGGTAGCGGACCATCCGGTGGTCAATCGGTTCTCCCAGCGCTTCAGTACCCGTACCAGCACCGTAACGCGTCGCGACTACGATCTGAAACGTCCCAGCCTGCTGCTCGAAAGCCAGTTCACCGCGGAGTTTCAGCCGGCGCTCGAGGACTATCGCTACCCCGCACCTATCACCACGCTGGAGCGCGGCAAGGTGTTGGCCAGGCAGGCCCTGGAGCGGCACCGCGTCGACTATCAGTTGGCCGAAGGCCAAAGCGATCAGCCGATGCTGCGTAGCGGGCACTTCTTCAACCTGACCGGACACCCGCGCAAGCGCTGCAATGACTTGTGGTTGCTGTTGAGCGTTACGCATTGCGGCCGACAACCGCAGTCGCTGGAAGAATCCGTCACCCGTGATATTCGACCCGAAGACGGCTTCACCCAGGGCTACCGCAACAGCTTCACCGCGATTCCGTGGGACGTGTTTTTCCGTCCTCCGCTGCTGGCGCGCAGGCCACTGCTGGGCTGCCAGACCGCCCGGGTCACCGGCCCGGCCGGAGAGGAAATCTTTTGCGATGAATTTGGAAGGGTGAAGGTCGAGCTGCACTGGGACCGCCTGGAGCTGGGTAGCGACAAGAGCAGTTGCTGGCTGCGGGTTTCTTCAAGTTGGGCGGGGGAGAACTTTGGCGCGGTGACCGTCCCGCGGATCGGCATGGAAGTCGTGGTGAGCTTCCTCGAAGGCAACCCTGACAGCCCGTTGATTACTGGTGTTGTGGCCAACAAGAGCACACCCGTGCCGTACCCTCTGCCGGCGAACAAAAGCAGGACCGTATTGCGCAGTCGCAGCACACCAGACAGTGGCGGCTACAACGAACTGTCGATCGAGGACCGTGCCGGGCAGGAAAAAGTTTACCTGCGCGCACAACGTGATCTCGAGCAACTGATCCTCAACGACAGCGACACCACGATCGGTAACGACCGGCGCGAACAGATCACCCGGAACAGCCACAGCCTGATCGGCAATGATCGCTTTGATCAGGTGGACAGCGACAGCTCCAGCCTGGTCAAGGGTGATGAACTGCACACTACCCAAGGCGTGCGGAACACGCAGATCGGTGGCAATGAGCTGCTCTCCATCTCGGGCAATGGCAGCATCACCGTAGGCGGAACCTGGGTCGTGCAGGCGGGGCCACAGGCCCGGGTCACTGCCACCAATGTGGTGGTCGATGCGAGCACAAGCCTGACACTCAAAGCGGGTGGGCAGCACATTGTCATTACCCCTGGGGGGATCTTCAGCAGCGTGCCTATCGTCCTGGGCGGAGCACCTGTAGCAGGCATTGCGCCACAGCAGGCCCTACAGGCACTGGCCGAGGAGCCGCAGACCATCGTTGCCAATTCGTTGGCGCTCGTTGCTGCCGCCAAGCAGCGTGCTGCGGAATTCTGCCCACTCTGCGAAGCCTGTCGCGACGGGCAGTGCGCTATTGGAGAGGTTGCATGAGTACGCCCGAACAATGGATGCGCGTCCAGGGTGAGCTCGGCCAGCGCCTCTACCTGATCCTGGACTCCGTTGGTCAACTGGATGAGCGCAATGCGCTGCTCAACGAGTGGGACAACGACCAGTACCGCAATCTGTATAGCGGTACACCCGCCAGTTCGCTGGCGGCGGTGGCGCCGTACCTGTTTCAACTCGATACCCTTGATCATCCGATTATCCAGGCACTGCTCAAGTCGCCTGAACGGCATTGGGGGTGGCTGGCCAGCAGTGCAAGCGGCGATCTGGATCTGTTGACCCAGCATTGGCGCGCTCGCCTGGTGACAGGCGAGCGGCCGAATCAGGCCCTCTATCGTTTTCATGACAATCGCGTCCTGGGGCGAGCCTTGGCACATCTGCGCCCTGAACAACGCAGCGAATTCCTCGGGCCGATAGCCAGCGTGTGTTACTGGCAGGATGGACAATGGGCGGCCGCCTACAATCCCGCACCGGGCGAGTACGCAGTGCCGCCCGACCCGGCCTGGCTTGTTATCCCCTCGGCCCCGGACACGGCTGCCGGCATTCAGATCGACAACGTCCGGCGCTACCTGATGGTTGAACAGATGGAGCAGTTGGCCGAGCTTGCCAGGCAACAGGATGCGGACATCTGGATACAGGCTCAGTTAGAGTTGGCCCGCACATGGGGCTGGCAGGCACCTGAACAAGTCCGGTTCCTGCTCGCTCAACGTTTGCAAGCACCAGGCGATGCACTGCCCAAGTCCTGGTCACCTCAACTCGACGAAACACCCCAGACGCATTTTCAGCGTGTGTATCAGCAAGTGCAGTTTTGGCAAGGAGACGCCACCGTATGAATCGAACCCTTCAATGCCTGATCCTTGTCGGCAGCCTGGCGCTGGTACAGGGCTGCGCGGCCCTGGGCAAGTCCAACAGCTTCACTCTTACCGCAGATTTACCGCCCGAATACACATACGAGGCAACGGCTACCTATGTCCCGGCAAAAGGTGAGACATGCACAGTGCCTGGAGGAAGAAGTACTCAAATTGGCTTCAACGAGGAACGGCAGGATTACAAGCCAGATTCTGAGATATTACTGCGCAGAACGGTAAGCGGCTGCCCATTGGTGCTGTACAACGTTGATATGTATATCTATGGCTGGTATGGCAAGGACTGGGGTGATTTTGGGCGTGATTCAGCCAGAATCGCAGTACGCGAAGAGTTGGGGGATACCGTAAAGGGCAGGTTCAACCCCGTCGGGGAAAGTGAGTTTTCCGGCCAGTGCCAGATGCTGTTTCGTACGTCTGGTGGCTTGCGTCGTATCGTAAAAATCCTCGATTGCAAGAAGATGAATGCGGACGGCGAGGTGCTGAAGAGCCGTCCCTTTGCGGCCTATACCCTCGACGAGCTGCCGGGTAAAACCGTGAAGATGAAGATCAAGCTGGCCGAAGAGGAAAGGCCGTATATGAAGGACACCTGGGTCAAGGTGCCCGGTGGTTGGAAGCGTTGCATGGGCAAAGGATTCGAAGACCAATATGCATTCTGCTACGGCAACTACAAGGATTTCAGTACCTTCAGAATGCCTGGCGGCCGTATCTGCACCATCTATCCAGGCTGCACAGAAGACAAGGAGGTGACCCCATGAGCCTTGAGCCGATGCAAGAGTGGGAGCGGCCTTTCTTCGATACGCGCATGCATGCTTGTCCGATGCGGACATATTCGACCAGCTTTCAGTGGGCAGTGAGACGCCTCATGCAAAGCCTGATCCTCGTCAGTAGTCTGGCGCTGGTACAGGGCTGCGCCGCCCTGGGCAAATCCAATACCTTCACCCTCACGGCTGACTTGCCACCGGACTTCGCCTATGTCGCGTCGGTGTATTACGTGCCCGCCAAAGGGCAAACCTGCACCGTGCCGACGGCAGATAATCTGGCGCCGCAGTTCAACCGCGAGTGGCGCACCAAATACAGGCCGGATGCGCAAATCGAGATACGTCGGACTCGCAAGGGTTGCGAGCTGGTGATCGATTACGTCGAGCTGGAAATCAACGCGACCTATGGGCCGGACCGGAGTGACTTTGGGCGTGAGTATGCTCAGGTTTCGGTGCGCACAGAACTGCCAGAAGCGGTTAAAGGTACGTTCAACGCCGCTGGGGAAAGTGAGTTTTCCGGTCAGTGCCAGTGGCTATTCCGCACGATTGGCCCCAACCGCTATATCACCAAGATTCTCGACTGCAAAAAAACGGATGCATCCGGCGAGCGATTGAAGAGCCGCCCCTTTGCGGCCTATACCCTCGACGAGCTGCCGGGTAAAACCGTGAAGATGAAGATCAAGCTGGCTGATGAAGAGAGGCCGGGGTGGGGCGACACCTGGGTCAAGGTACCCGGTGGGTGGAAGCGCTGCATGGGCAAGGGCTTTGATGATCAACGAGCCTATTGCAACGGGAACTACAAGGATTTCAGCACCTTCAGAATGCCAGATGGCCGTAGCTGCACGATTTACCCCGGCTGCACCGAAGACAAGGAGGTGACTCCATGAGCCTTGAGCCGATGGAAGAATGGGAGCGGCCTTTCTTCGATACGCGTATGCATGCTTGTCCGATGCAGACACATTCGACCAGCTTTCAACTGGTGGACGAAGGAGGTGACGGCACGCCCTATGCCGGTTTGGCCTATGAGGTCACCGATTACGAAGGCGCCATTTACCTGGGCGTCCTGGACGAAACAGGCACAGGCAAGGTCAATCGACACTATTGCGGGCCGGTGGCGCTCAGACTTGATCGGGCATATCAAGGGGGGGATGAGCTTTATAAGGATTTAAGGAACAGGCCACATTACCCGCTGCCTATCACCGAGCTGCAAGTGCGCGCCGAAAAGACCCGCTTTCTGAACCCTAGCGGCGCCCGAACTCAGTCCAACCCAGCGCAAGCCCAAGCCGGTTTCTTCTGTCAGGTCGAGGTGAGCGAACTGGTGGCTCATCGTGCCCACCTACCGCCGCTGGCACCCCGCAACTTTCCGCCCCAGCACCATGTGCACTCGCTGATGCGCCGGCCCTCAGAAGCGGCCGCCATGGCGGAATTGGGATTTGGCCCCACGCCTCCTAAGATGCAGGGCATTGCGCTATTGCCGAACAAACACCATGTGCTGGAGGTGCGCCCGCTGCGGGCTCTGAGTCCGGTCCTGTCCACGGGCGAAGAATTCTGCTCACTCAACCTGTACCAGTTGGCACTGATGGCAACCCTGAGCTACAGCCCGTTTGGTCAGGTCCCTGCTACACAGCCGGTGGTGAGCGATAGCGTGAGCTTCCCGACGCAACCTAGCGTCGGGAACTGGTTTGGCGATGCCTTGGCCAAGTCTGATGAGCTTTGGCAAGTGGACGCGCAACAGGCGGGCGGGAAGACCTATTACCCCTTGTATGCCGATGTAGCGTATTCCAAACGTCTAGAGATCGTACCCTTCGACCCAGAGTTGTACCCGGATGTGAACAGCCCCGACCTGGGGGTGAGACAGGAGCATCCCGACAGGCTTCACTACTTTGACGATGCGAAAAAAGATGATCGCACCGATTCTCAGGCGTTCATCACCCATAACGATGAGCTGGTTTTACTGGTAGTACGGGGGACGGCCGGAGGTGCTGATGTGCTTCGCGATTTGGATGCTGCCCAAGTACCCTTCGAGAAGACCAATGGCAAGGTGCACAACGGTTTTTATGGCTCTGCCAAAGTGGTCCATGAATTCGTCACCACATATCTGGACAAATTCTACAGCGGGCAAAAGCTGGTCATCACAGGTCACAGCCTGGGCGGCGCAGTGGCCCTGTTAGTTGCCGAAATGCTACGGAGCGACAAAAAGTATGCAGGCAATATCTTGCTCTACACCTACGGCAGCCCACGCGTAGGCGACAAGACCTTCGTGGAAAACGCCAAGGCTTTGGTGCACCACCGCATAGTCAACCAGAACGACCCGGTGCCCAGTGTCCCGGCGACCTGGATGAACACGTCCTGGCGTATGTCGGGGATGGGCGCTGTGCTTACGTTCTTCAATCCTGCCCTCGGAGGGGTGGTCTTGTTCCTCAGTCCCGTCAACATTGCCGGCGAACCCTATACGCACCACGGCACTCTGCGCCATTTCATGCCAGTGTCGTTTGCCGATGGCCACAAGTCCGCAATCCTTTGGACGCCCGGGTGTAAAACGATTACCGAGCGGGGTGGTGCGGCGGTCTGCGCCAAGGCGCTGGATGCCAAGAATGGTTTGCCAAAGCGAGGGGGACTGCTGCAACAAATGGTGGATAACGCCCACCACAAGATGGTCGTCAGCTACATCCCGCATTGCTGGGCTTCCTTGCGCCGTGCGCAAGAGGCTCTGCAGGAGGGGCGCACCCTGGTGACTTCGACTGAGTATGATCGGGTCCATGAAGCGCTACAGGACTTCGAGACACAGTTGAGAGAAAAGGAGGCGGCGGCACGCGGTTCTGTCAGGGAACGCCAGATCGTAGGTCCGCTGCGCGCTGAAATCGGCAGGTTGCAAGAGACCGCCGCGCGACTGAAAGACCTGAGCGAAGAACGTGTCACCAAGGCGAAGGTATACGGACGGGTTGCCGAGCAGCCCGAGGTATTGGCGATGAGTCTGGACCGCTGGCTGGCGCACCCCTTCAATCGCACGCAGGAACAACTTGCGATGGCGCCGCCAGATGCCGACAGCAACGATCGTGCGATTGCTGCTTTGGTCGGCGGCCACGTCCCGGGCACCACCTTCAATCTGGACATCGATGCGATAGGGTAGAACGGAGCAACAAGGGGGGCTTCCCAGTTGCCCCCCTGCCGGTCTCGCGCTCAATAAGCCGCAACAGCCTTGGCTATCTCCGTGCGGCTTGCCAGATTCAAGCCCGTGATACGACAAGGTTCGAACCGCGGCCTTATGCGCTCGCCTGGTCGAGGCAGGGGCGGGCGCCCAGGACCCGGCACCGCCAGGCGAACGGGTTGATGCCTTCGCTGTGGGTGAAGATGTGGCAGAAGTGCGCCTGGTCGCAGAAGCCGCATTCCAGGCTGATCTGCGTCAGGGTCAGGTCGGTGTCCTGGATCAGTTGCTTGGCCCGGGCGATGCGCTGGCAGCGGATCCATTCCTGGGGCGACAGGCCGGTGCTGCACTTGAAGGCGCGGGAGAAATGGCTGCGGGACAGGGCGCAGGCCCGGGCGAGTTCGGTGACTTCCAGGGTGCTGCTCAGGCCGTCGAGGATCATTTGCTTGACCAGGCTTTCGCGCCAGGGAGAAAGGCCGCCGGGGGTGGTTTTTCGGCTTTGTGGGGCGGGCGCCCTGACGGCGTTGTGCTGAGCGTGGGCCATGACGAAATTCCGTGTCGGTGGGCATGCGCCGACGCACCGCAGGGTGGGCCGGGCGCTTCCCGATTTAGAAAACAGGTCTGCGCAGAGGGCTTCATTCTTGGTGGCGTGGCGGGGGCTTGCGAGTTAAACGTTGTTAATTCCGTTAACCCGCAGGTGGGCAGTGGCCGCAACTGAGCACATGGCTGCAATTTTTGCGGCGCGCGGCCGGTGCATGATCGACCTTGTACGGCTGGCTCGGGAGTGGCCGTTTTTCTGACTCGATCAAAAAGGTGAAGGCATGACGCATTCTCTGCTGTGCACGCTGCGCGGAGCAGCCCTGGCATTGGCCCTGACATCGCTTGGCGCCCAGGCGCAGGCGCCGGTCCAGGGCACCCAGGTACCCGGTTACTACCGCCTGGCGGTGGGCGACTACGAAGTGACGGCGCTGTTCGATGGCTACAACGACCTGTCGCCGAAGCTGCTCCAGGGCATGACCCAGGGCCAGATCCGCGCCTTGCTGGCCCGCCGCTCGATCGAGACCCCGGGGGTACAGACCGCCTTCAACGCCTTCCTGGTCAACACCGGCAAGCAACTGATCCTGGTGGACACCGGCGCCGGCCAGTGCATCGGCGCCACCGCCGGCATGCTCACGGCGAACATGCAGGCCGCCGGTTATCGCCCGGAGCAGGTCGACGCCATCCTGCTCACCCACCTGCACCTGGACCACGTGTGCGGGCTGGTGGATGGCAAGCAACAACCGCTGTTCGCCAACGCCACGGTCTACGCCGCCCAGGCCGAAGCCGACTACTGGCTCGATCCGCAGGCGCTGGCCAAGGCGCCCGCCGGTGCCCGGGAGTTTTTCAAGATCGCCCAGGACTCCACCGCCCCGTACCGCGCCGCCGGACGCTTCAAGACCTTCGCCAGCGGCCAGTCGCCGGTGCCGGGCGTCGAGGCCCAGCTGGAAGCCGGGCATACCCCGGGCAGCACCACCTACCGCTTCACTTCCCAGGGCCAGAGCATCCTGTTCATGGGCGACCTGGTGCATAACCTGGCGGTGCAGTTCGAGCACCCGGAAGTGTCGATCCGTTTCGACGTCGACAACCAGCAGGCGATCAAGGCCCGGGCCAAGGTCTTCAGCGAGGCGGCCAGCAACAAGACCTGGGTGACCGCGGCGCACCTGCCGTTCCCGGGCGTGGGCCATATCGCCGCGGTGGATGGGCATTTCCAGTGGGTGCCGGCCGAGTACGGGCCTTACCAGCGGGCGGCCAAGGTGCCGATGATCGAGTGACGTGCGCTGGCTGAACACAAGGGGACTGCCGCTATGAACCGTAACGATCTGCGCCGCATCGACATGAACCTGCTGGTGATTTTCGAGGCCCTGATGTTCGAAAAGAACCTGACCCGGGTCGCCGAAAAACTGTTCATGGGCCAGCCCGCGGTGAGTGCCGCGCTCGGCCGCCTGCGCGACCTGTTCGACGATCCGCTGCTGTTGCGCAACGGTCGCGCGATGGAGCCGACGGCCCGGGCGCTGGTGATCCTCAAGGAGCTGCAACCGGCGATGGACGCGATCTCGGGCGCGGTCAGCCGGGCCAAGGAATTCGACCCGGCGACCAGCTGCGACCTGTTCCGCATCGGCCTGTCGGACGATGCCGAGTTCGGTCTGTTTCCGCCGCTGTTGAGCCAGTTGCGCGAAGAGGCCCCGGGCATAGTCGTGGTAGTGCGCCGGGCCAACTACCTGTTGATGCCGGCCTTGCTGGCCTCCGGGGAGATCTCGGTCGGGGTCAGCTACACCACCGAGTTGCCGGCCAATGCCAAGCGCAAGAAGCTGCGGGACATCGGCTGCAAGGTGCTGCGCGGCGACAACCGCCCCGAGCCCTTGACCCTCGATGAATACTGCCGGCGGCCCCACGCCATGGTGTCGTTCTCCGGCGACCTGAGCGGCAATATCGACCTCGACCTGGCCAAGGTCGGGCGCACCCGCCGCGTGGTGTTGGGCGTGCCGCAGTTCAGCGGTCTGCGGGCCTTGCTCGCCGGCACCGAAATGATCGCCACCGTGCCCGACTACGCGGCCTGTGCCTTGGTCGAAGGCTGCGCCTTGCGCGCCGAGGACCCGCCGTTCGCCATCGAGGCGGCGCAGCTGTCCATGGCCTGGAGCGGGGTGCACGACAACGATCCGGCCGAGCGCTGGTTGCGTTCGCGGATCGCCCAGTTCATGTCCGAGCCCTTGAAGATCCATACCGTCTAGGTGCTGGCGGTCGCGCCGGGCCCTGCGGCGAAGAGAGCACATACGTTCAATTTTTCCCGCCCGCACAGCGGCACCATGCAATCTCGGCGTTAACGCCGGGAATTCTTCAAATTGTGCGGGTGCGTCAATGAACGCTTCACCATGGGATGCACGGGCCCGGGACCTCGGGCTGCTGTTTTTGCGGGTCAGTGCCGGGTTGTTCCTGCTGTGGGTGCATGGCCTGCCGAAACTGCTCGACTACAGTGCGGAACTGCAACGCATCGAAGACCCGTTCCAGCTCGGCGCCAACCTGACGCTGATGCTGGCGATTTTCGCCGAGGTGCTGTGCCCGTTGCTGATTGTCGCCGGGGTGCTGGTACGCCTGGCGTGCCTGCCGATTCTCACGGTGCTGCTGGTGGCACTGCTGGTGGTGCATCCGCAGTGGAGCCTGGCCGAAGGGCAGTTCGCCTGGCTGCTGTTGATCCTGTTCAGCAGCATTCTGATTGCTGGCCCGGGACGGCTGGCCCTCAATGATCGTTTTGCCGGAGCCTTGCGTTATGTCTGATTTCAATCGTCTCGAGGCCACTGCGCGGCCGGGGGCCGATGAGGTCGTGACCCTGATCGTCAAGCACCGGGTCAAGGCGGGCCTGGAAGCGCCCTATGAAGCCTGGTTGCGGCGCATCGTCGGTATCGCCGGGCAGCACGAAGGGCATCTGGGGGTGGACGTGATTCGCGGCAAGAGCAGCGGCCTTGACCTGTTCACCTGCGTGCTGCGTTTCTGCTCCACCGAGGCGATGCAGCGCTGGCTCGAATCGCCGCAACGCCAGGCGCTGGTCGACGAAGCCGCGCCGATGCTGGCCGACGGCGACCAGACCGAAGTCCACCCGGTCCACGAGTTCTGGTTTTCCATCCAGGCCGATGCCGCCTCGCCACCGCCACGCTGGAAGCAGGCGCTGTTGACTATGCTGGTGATTCTGCCGCACACCTTGCTGGTGCCGCTGATCTGGGGGCCTGTGCTGCAACTGAATGCCTTGCTTGCCAACTACGTGGTCGCCACCTTCCTGATCACCCTGACCATAGTGCTCTCGGTGGTCTATCTGTTCATGCCCCTGGCGACCCGGTTGTTCGCACCCTGGCTGCAAGCCTCTGTCACCGATCGACACCTGGAGCCCGGCCATGGCCAATAACGACGACCCGACCGATCCGCTGCGCCGCCAATTGCTCGCCGCGGGATCCTTGCTCAGCGCCGCGGCGGCTTTCTGGCCGCGGCTGTCCCTTGCCTCTTCCCATTCAGAAGGACATCCGATGAACGCCGATCTGATTCTGTTCAATGGTCAATTCCATACCGTCGACCGCGAGAAGCCCCGCGCCAGCGCGGTCGCCATCAGCCAGGGGCGCTTCGTCGCGGTGGGCACCGATGCCGAGGCCATGGCCTTGCGCGGCAGCGGCACCCAGGTCATCGACCTCAAGGGCCGCACGGTGATTCCCGGCCTCAACGACTCGCACCTGCACCTGATCCGCGGCGGCCTGAACTACAACCTGGAACTGCGTTGGGAAGGCGTGCCCTCGCTGGCCGACGCGTTGCGCATGCTCAAGGACCAGGCCGACCGCACGCCGACCCCGCAGTGGGTGCGGGTGGTGGGCGGCTGGAACGAATTCCAGTTCGCCGAAAAACGCATGCCGACCCTGGAAGAACTTAACCAGGCGGCGCCGGACACTCCGGTGTTCGTTCTGCACCTGTATGACCGCGCCTTGCTCAACCGCGCGGCCCTGCGTGTTGCCGGCTACACCCGCAACACACCGAACCCGCCGGGCGGCGAGATTGTCCGCGACAGCAACGGCGAACCCACCGGCATGCTGGTGGCCCGGCCCAACGCGATGATTCTCTATTCGACCCTGGCCAAGGGGCCCAAGCTGCCCCTGGAATACCAGGTCAACTCGACCCGCCAGTTCATGCGCGAACTCAATCGCCTGGGCCTGACCAGCGCCATCGACGCCGGTGGCGGTTTCCAGAACTACCCGGACGACTACGCGGTGATCGAGCAACTGGCCCGGGAGCAGCAGTTGACGGTGCGCATCGCCTACAACCTGTTCACCCAGAAGCCCAAGGAAGAACTCACCGACTTCAAGAACTGGACCGGCAGCGTCAAGCTGCACCAGGGCGACGACTTCCTGCGCCACAACGGTGCCGGGGAAATGCTGGTGTTCTCCGCGGCGGACTTCGAGGACTTCCTCGAACCACGCCCGGACCTGCCGCAGACCATGGAGCAGGAACTGGAGCCGGTGGTGCGCCATCTGGTGGAGCAGCGCTGGCCGTTCCGCCTGCATGCCACCTACGACGAGTCGATCTCGCGCATGCTCGACGTGTTCGAGAAGGTCAACCGCGACATTCCCTTCAACGGCCTGCCGTGGTTCTTCGACCACGCCGAAACCATCACGCCGAAAAATATCGAGCGGGTTCGCGCCCTCGGTGGCGGCATCGCGATCCAGGATCGCATGGCGTTCCAGGGCGAATACTTTGTCGACCGCTACGGCGCCAAGGCCGCCGAACAGACCCCGCCGATCAAGCGCATGCTGGCCGAAGGCGTGCCAGTAGGCGCCGGCACCGATGCCACCCGGGTCTCCAGCTATAACCCCTGGACCTCGCTGTACTGGATGGTCAGCGGCAAGACCGTGGGCGGTATGGAGCTGCACGCCGAAGGCCTGCCGCGGCAGACCGCGCTGGAACTGTTCACCCACGGCAGCGCCTGGTTCTCCTCGGAGCAGGGCAAGAAGGGCCAGATCAAGGTCGGCCAGCTGGCGGACCTGGCGGCCCTGTCCGCGGACTTCTTCAGCGTCGAGGAAGAAGCCATCAAGTGGATCGAGTCGGTGCTGACGGTGGTCGACGGCAAGGTGGTGTACGCCGCCGGCGACTTCTCCAAGCTCTCGCCGCCCATGGTCCCGGTGCTGCCGGACTGGTCGCCGGTGGTCAAGGTGCCGGGGCACTGGCGCCCGACCTCGCCGCTGGTGGCCCAGGTGCACCAATGCAGCGGCCCGTGCGCGGTGCACTCCCATAGCCACGAGCGGGCGCGCCTGTCGAATGTGCCGGTCAGCGACTTCCAGGGTTTCTGGGGCGCCTTCGGCTGCTCGTGCTTTGCCTTCTGACGATCAACAACAGTGCCGGCCGCAGCGGCCGGCACCCATAGCGACATCCACCCACCCAGGAGTTTCACATGAGCAACGTACCCTACAAACGTCTGGACATTAATGACGCCGTTGTCCTGCTGGTCGACCATCAGACCGGCCTGATCTCGCTGGTCCAGGATTTCTCGCCGAACGAGTTCAAGAACAACGTGCTGGCCCTGGCCGACTGCGCCAAGTTCTTCAAACTGCCGACCATCCTCACCACCAGCTTCGAATCCGGCCCGAACGGCCCACTGGTACCCGAGCTGAAACAGATGTTCCCGGACGCGCCCTACATCGCTCGTCCAGGCCAGATCAATGCCTGGGACAACGAAGACTTCGTCAAGGCGATCAAGGCCACCGGCCGCAAGCAACTGATCATCGCCGGCGTGGTGACCGATGTCTGCGTGGCGTTCCCGACCCTGTGCGCACTGGAAGAAGGTTTTGACGTGTTCGTCGTGACCGACGCTTCCGGTACCTTCAACGAAGTGGTGCAGCAGGCCGCCTGGGCCCGCATGGCCGCCGCCGGCGCGCAACTGGTCAACTGGTTCTCCGTGGCGTGTGAGCTGCAGCGCGACTGGCGCAACGATATGGAAGGCCTGGCCAACCTGCTGTCGCAGCGTATCCCGAACTACCGCAACCTGATGAACAGCTACTCGGCATTCACTGCCAAATAAGCCTCGCGTCATCGCTGAGCTGAAAAAATGCCCGCCATCGCGCGGGCATTTTTTTTGCCTGGACACGGACTGATGAGGTGCCGGAGAGCCAGAAAGCCGCTATAAAGCGTTCAGCTGTCAACCAGAGAGTGACAATGAACCCGTTCGAAGACATGCGTATTTTTTGCCAGGTCATGGACTCCGGCAGTTTCACCGCGGCGGCGGATCAGTTGGGCCTGTCCAAGCAGTTCGTCAGCCGGCGCCTGATGCAACTGGAAGAACGCCTGGGCGTGCGCCTGCTCAATCGCTCGACCCGGCGCCTGGACGTGACGCCCCTGGGGCAGAGCTACTACGAGTCGGCCCTGCGCCTGCTCAGCGAAGTCGAGCAGGTGGAGCAGGGCATCGCCGGCCAGACCGTCGAGCCCCGGGGCACCATTCGCCTGAGCGCGCCGCTGTCGTTCGCCATGGCCCATTTGGGGGAGCTGTTGCCGCTGTTCCTGCGGCGCTATCGCGACGTCACGGTCGAGGTCGATCTCAGCGACCGCTCGGTGGACCTGCTCGGCGAGGGCTACGACCTGGCCTTGCGCATCGGCGTGCTGGAAGACTCGACACTGATCGCCCGGCGCATCGCCTCGATCCAGCGGGTGTATTGCGCCAGCCCGGCCTACCTGGCCGAGCGCGGCACCCCGCTCAGGCCCGAGGAGCTGCAAGGCCATGACTGCCTGCCTTACGGCCATGGTCGCCAGGTGCAGTGGCGTTTCGAAGGGCAGGGCAACAAGCCCTTGCTGGTCAACGTCACCGGCAGGATGCGGGTCAACAACGGTGAATTGCTCAAGGACGCGGCCATCGCCGGCATGGGCATCACTTACCTGCCGACCTTTATCGTCGAGGCGGCGCTCAAGGACGGGCGACTGGTGTCGCTGCTGGACGACTTCGAGCCCGCGCCCCTGGCCTTGTCGGCGGTCTACCCGCAGCACCGCCAGGGTTCGCGACCGGTGCAGGTGTTTATCGAGTTTCTGCGCGAACAGCTGAATCGCGGCGTGGCGTCGGTCGCGCGATAAGGCGTGGGGAGCATGCGCTGGCGTTAGCGGGGGGAGCCCGGTGCCATCCAGGCGGTTGCCGGCTCAGCGCCCGAACCCCGCAGGCTCTCCCAATAATGCCTTTTGCCGCCAGGCGGGGGCGCTGGTGGGGAAAAGCACTTCGCTCGGCCGCAAGCGAGCGATGCCGCATGCCGCGGCGATACGCTGGTGTTGCTGGCCGCGGATAAGCGCTTGCCGATAACTGCTTTCGCTCTGTTGCAGCCCCAGCACATAACCCACGCCCGCCTGGAAGTCGCCGCCATGGGCTTGCCACCAGGCTGCGATCAACGGCGGGTCGGGCCAGGGCAGGTTCTCATCGGGGTCCATGACGACATTGGCATCCTCAGGGTCGTCGTTCGGGCCGGCATCGAAATCCGGCAGGTCCTGCAATTCCAGATCGAGCAGCGCCAGGTCGGCGCCAGTCATCAGGCTGAAGGCCTCGCCAGCGACGCGGGCATGCGGCAGGTCGCTCATCTGCTGTATCAGCCAGGGCACACTGACCGGATCACCCAGCAGCCCAACAGCCTGGATGCCGATACGCCGCTGCTCGGGGTTCTGCATCAACCGGCGGATCCAGGCGATGCTGCGCTCGCGCTTTTGCCAGGCCAGCAATACGCAGAGCGCGCGGTACTGGAACTCGCCCGGTCGCTCGGCGAACTGGCGCAGCGGCTCCAAAGCTTCCTCGTCACCCATCTGCGCGGTGGCCCAGTTGGCCCAGAAGCGTGGGGCTGCCTCCTGATGCTGGCGGTGGGCACGAATCGCCGGCATCAGGTCACGACGGCGCAGCTCGCCGGCAGTACGAGCGGCCCGCGCCAGCACGCCGGGGTCGGCATGGGACAGTCCGGCCAGCAGGGCGGGGCCTGGGTCGTGGCGGTGCATGCCACAGGCGGCCAGGCCGATGCGGCGGAACAGGGGCTCGGGGGAGGCGAGCAGGCGGTCGATCCAGGGCGATACCCGCTCCCAGTCGAGCCAACCCAAGGCCATCAGATAGCCGCGCTCCGTTTCCAAGGCTCCCCGCAGATGCTCGCTGAGCCGCGACAATACCTCAGCATTACCCGACTCGAAGGCCAGCACCGCACTGGCGAACATCTCGCCGATGGCGTGCGGGCCGAGCCGCATCAGCAGGGTTTCCAGGCCACTAGGGGCTGCGATCCGCAAGCCATCGAGATGAGCTTCGAGACGGTCGTCCAGTTTGCTTAGGTCGTCCAGATTGTAATGCGGTGCACTTACGGCATAATCGCGCAGGACGGCTAGGAAGCCGGCTTCTTCGGCGTGTTGGTGAACAATGAGTAGTACTGTGGACCCGGTCATGCTTGGTTTTCAGATTTCATTAGATAATGTTTATATGGGGAGAATGTAAGGGTTGCTTTGTAGATCGGAGACATCTAAAAATCTTCTGATTGATTCCTTTGGATCAAGCTGCCCAAGAGGAATCCGCGGATCAAGCGCCTCTCTTGGAATAGGTTCCCCCCAATCTGCCGATCGCTTTCTCGGATAAAGTTTGGTCAGCCTATCAAGAACCTCTCCTCTCCATACCAAGAACTCATCTTGACGAGGAAGCACGTGCAGAGGAAGCAACTCTGCCAACGTACCGTCACTTACAGAAGTCTCGTCCTCAACACCATAAACAGAGTTTAAGACGGTCGTCAGAGAAAGCCCTATAGCTCCCAAGATATTTCCCGGCCACTCAATTTGATCCAGCTCTTCGGGTAGCCAAAATTTATCATCCGTCATTTCAAAAACCCACAGAGCCTCAAGGTATAAAAAAGGTTGGGAGCTCTCATGTAAGGACTGCAGGCGGGCCACCACCCACTCACTACAACCAATACAATATGCAGTGATGGCTCTGTCGGAAATTTGAGAAAGAGATGTCTCAGTTATGGGATCAATATCTGCAAATTCCTCATATGGATCCCAGTCACTCCATGAGTATGTTGCGGGCACGTTGATGAGGTCAGTCGGGATGTATTCTGGTAGTTTATAAGTCATTTTTCACACCTCAGTCTCTCCAAGGACTCGTTGTCCTGATGATTTTCACATACCTTGATTTTGTGACAATTTGGTGCCCCATTCTTTCCACAGTTAACCCATCTAATTAGGCGTGCACAGTCCGCACAGCAGGGACGAGATACATTAATCAACAACACCCCCTCGGGATTGCTTCCGGATTTTTTAAACCATGCCTCAATTATTTTGGCTTCTGCGTGCCCCTGCACCGGACGAGGGGGTTTGTCGTTGTATACGAAAGGTTCCCCATCCCCACATCGCCTGACATTACTGGCTTGACCTCGTTTTATTCCTTTCGCATAGTTTGCATATTTTCCACCCCATTTTGCTTTTCTCGACGCAATAACTTTGCTAGCACTTACTCCACTGTGCCCTTTATTGCTTTCCTGAATGTCAGCAACAGCCAAGGTGGAAGGCTTGCCTGGACCATCTCCTACATGTATTAAGTTTATGGACTTTGGAAGGTTGTTATGCTCATCTGACATGTTTTTTTGAAGTTCTTTGCAGTTCGGATCGTTTTTGGGTACTACCATGCCGTCCGAATACGACGTGGGCGGAGTATTACCAGGATTCGAACCATGATTGTGTGTGGTCAGATCCATGTTCCGCACAACATTTTTTCCTTCGAACTTCACATCCATCGACCAGGAAGTAAAGTAAACCCTTCCCTTAATTTTGTTAGTGATGACCCCCTTCTTCGGCGCATTGCCAGCCTCATCCCCGTAACTGGTCTTGAAGTAACTCTTGTCCTTAAGCATCACCTCTTTTCCGGTAATTTTTACTGTACGCGTGCCATTGGTGGTGTCCTTCGCCATACCCGTATTGGGGTAGGGAATGGGCACCCCTGTCGGAGTCGGCGGCGCCTGAGGCGGGGTAAAGCAGACATCGGGGAAACAGGCGATGGATTTCCCTGCCGCCGCCTTGCAGGAGACTTCCATATTGTTGGCGTAGACCTCATTCGCCATCACGCAACCCTCACAGTCTGATAACTGAGCAGCGCGGCGGCGCGTTGCCCGGCGTCGTTGCCGAGGTGGCAGAAGATATTCGGGCCTTCGCCATAGCCCTTGCGGCTGGCGGCCAGGGCCACGGCGAGCATGGCCGGGCCGATGGCGGCGCCGACTTCGCCGATGCAGTCGGCGGGGTGCCAGAGGTGGAAGAATTCCTTGCGCACCCGCAGGGTGCGGCTCAGGGCCAGGGAGGCTTCCTTGAAGTAGTACTGCTCGCCGGAGATGTCGGTGAGCCGATAATCCATCAGCTCCAGCCCGCAGCCGGCTTCGCTCAGGGCTGCGCGCACGGCCTGGGTCAGACCTTCGGCGCGCAGAGGAATGTCTTCGGCCTCCACCGTAGCCTTCTCCACGCCGAACCCCAGGCCGATGCAGGCCAATTGCGGCTCTTCGCTGGCAACAGGGGCGGCCAGCACCACGGCGGCGGCGCCTTCGCCGGGGATAAAGCCGTTGGAGTTCTGGCTGGTGAGCAGGCGTTCGCGCTCTTCGAAGGCGGCCAGGGTCGGGCCGCTGAGGAAGGAGTCGACGCCGGCGATCAGCACGTGGCGATGGCCTTGCTCATAAATCAGTTTGCGCGCATTGAGCAGGGCGACTGCGCCGCTGACCCGGCCACGGGCAATGACATTGGAGCTGCCATGAAAACGCACGCCCAGTTCACGCTCAATGTCGTGCAGCAGGCTGAGGTCCAGGCCGTCGAGACGGCCGGGGCGGTCGGCCTCCGCCACCCCGAGCAGCAGCGGGGTTTTCTCCGGGTCGAGGCCCGACGTGTTTTGCATCGCCTCGGCGATGGCGCGGGCGGCCATTTTGATCAGCTTGCTGCGCCCGCGCCAGGGCTGTTCCAGGGGCACGCTGGCAGCGATCAGCCATTCGCCGCCGCGGTCGATAAAGCGGGTCTCCTGGAAGTTATCGATAGCGCAACGGATCGCCGCGCAGCTCGCGGGGGCGCTGAGGCCGACGGCGCTGACCATGCCGGAGCCGATGATGCAGAGTGCGGCCATCAGTGGGGCTCCTCGGGCGCGTGTTTGGCTTTAACCAGTGCCGACAGCGATGGGTAGTAATCCTTGCCCAGTTCGCGGGCGCGCCACCAGCCCGTGGACATGCTGCCCACCAGCACCTGGGCGATTTCGAACAGGTTGCGCTTGAGCGGGCGACTGGTGCGCCAGGTGATCTCGACGCGTTGCGTGTCGGTGTCGATCAGCAGGGTGTCGATCACCGCCTGCACGGTTTCATGGCCGCCTTTTTTCAGAAAGAAGGTCACCGGCACCTCCATTTCGGGGATGCGAAAGCCCGCGCGCTCCTGGGGCGTGAGGTTGAGCAACAGCACATCCTCGCCACCGCGCAGGTAGTGGGTCTGCTGATCGCCGGGGGCCGCCTGAAAGTAGCGGTGGTCGAAATCCGCCGGCAGAAAGGGAAAACAGTCGGCCAGCCAGGCATCGTCGTAGGTGCCGGCGAAGCGGGCGCGTTGCGGCCAGCCACGGCCGATGGGGCCGAGGGCCATGGGGCGGAAGTCGCCGGAGGGACTGTCGATCGGTTTGCCCAACTCCTCGGTGCTCGGCATCGGCATGCCGACGATGTCGGCACTGTCGGCGCTGCGCGGGTACCAGCCGCACCCGATCGGATTGTCCAGGTAGCAGTGACGCAATTGGGGGTCGTTGGCGATCGGATGGCTGCCGCCAAACGCCCGGGCGTAGGAGATGTCCTGCTCGGTAAACGGCTGCGGCAAGCCGGGAGAAACGCCCAACAGCCCCGATTGCCATTGCCGTGGACCGAGGACGGAAAAAGCCTTGCTCATCCGCCCGACGCGAATGCCCGCGGTCAGCTGCGTCACGGGGCGCCCGCCTGGCGCGTAGGCCTTGCCGCGTATCAAGACATCGCAGCATGGCTTGACCGGGGCGAAGTCCATTTCCTGCAGCGGGGCGCTGAGGCCGGGCTCGCCGAGGAAGGTGTCGGCCATCAGTAGCGGTTGCTGGGTCTCGGCGAGGCTGGCCGCGCGGCCGTCCAGGGGCAGGTTGAACGTGCCTTTGGCCACCACCACCAGGGATTCGCGGCCATCGGGCGCCAGGCCCTGGGTATAGGCCGCAAGCAGTTTGCTGGCGTTGAGCAGTTCCATGTGCCGGATACCCGTCTAGTTGATCTGCACCGAACCGCCCTTGATGCGGTTGACCCCGCTGGAGCGGCTGGACAGGTAGGCGCCCTGGATGATCACCTTGCCCGCGCGGGTCAGGGTGATGCTGGCCTTGCCGCAACGCAGCACGATTTCCCGCTCGGCGGTGAACTCCAGGCGTTCGCCATCCAGGTGGGCAATGGCGGGGACGGTCGTTTCAGGGAGACGCTGAATGCGGCCGATCACCAGCGGCAGGCTCGGGTCGCCGGCTTCGAACATCAGTGCGACCTGGGCGCCGATGTCGTCGCGACTGAGCTCGGTGGTGGTGCGGGCGGCGATGCCGGTTTCGCTGGGGCAGCCGGGAAATGCCACCACCGGCGCGCCGGCCTGGGGAACGTCCAGCAGAATGCCGATGACCACGCCATCCAAGCGCGCGGGGATTTTGACGGGGAGGTGCTGTTTGACGCTCATGGTCTGTGCTCCATGCTCAGTTCTGCAGAATCTTCTGGCCTTTGACCACAACGTTCCTGTTGGCCTTGATGTTGATGGCGCCGGAGCCGTCGATGGTGATGTCCTTGCCGCGAATCATGATGGTGCCGTCCTTCTTCATGGTGATGCTGGCCGCGCCCGTGGTCAGGGTGATGGAGTCGCCGGCGGTGAGGGAGAAGTTCTTGCCGACGTCCAGGCTGTCGTTCTGCTGGATGTTGGTGGTGCGGTTCTGGTTAACGTCGCGGGATTCGTTCTGGCCGATCTGGGTACTCTGGTTGCCGTTGATCTCGATACCTTCGTTGCCCTTGACCGATTCGTTGCGGTTGCCGGTGATGTCGATGGTCTCGTTGCCGCCCACGTCTTCGGTGCGGTTGCTGACGATGGTGATGGTTTCGTTGGCACCGACCTTTTCCGTGCGATCCGCGCCTATGGTGATGCGCTCGTTGTTGCCCACGTCCTCGGTGCGATTGGCGCCGATGGTGATTTTCTCGTCGCTGCCGACATCCTCGGTACGGTTCACGCCGATGGAGATGGTCTCGTTATTGCCGACCTTTTCCTTGCGATCCACCCCGATGGTGATGGTTTCGTTGTTATCGACGGTTTCGGTGCGGTCGTGTTTGACGTGCACGGTCTCGTCGTTGTCGATGGTCTTGCTGCGGTCGTGGCCGACCCAGTGGGTCTCGTCGTTTTCGACCTCGATGTCCTGGTTCTTCTCGGCGTGGATGAACAACTGCTCCGCGCCTTTCTTGTCTTCCATGCGGATTTCATTGAAGTTGGCCGGCGAGCCCTCCTTGCTCGAGCGGCTTTTCACCCCGCTCTGGGTGGCATTGGCCGGCAGCTCGTAGGGCACGGTCTGTTCGGCGTTATAGACGCGGCCGGTGATGATCGGGCGATCAGGGTCGCCTTCGAGGAAACCGACTATCACTTCCTGGCCGATCCGCGGGATCTGCACCGACCCCCAGTTCTTGCCGGCCCAGGCCTGTGACACGCGCATCCAGCAGGAGCTGTTTTCGTTGGATTGGTCGTGGCGATCCCAATAGAAATGCACCTTGACCCGGCCATACTGGTCGGTCCAGATCTCCTCGCCAGCGGGGCCTACCACCCTGGCGGTCTGCGGCCCGCGGACAATGGGCAGGGGGGTCAGGGGCAGGGGGCGGAAGGCCTGGCTGGCGTCCATGCAGTCCAGCTCGCTGATGAACTGCTCGGCCAGGTCCAGTTGCCCGCTTTCATACAGCTCCTGGCGGATCTGGTAGCGTGCGACCACCACCAGGTATTCGCGATTCTGGTCGGCGCGCTCGTAGCCGGTCAGCTTGAACAGATGCCCGCAGCCCAGGCCACGCGCACGACCGCGCAACTGCACGCGCTCGAACTGGCTGTGAATGGCCTGGATACGGGTGCGTGCGTAATGCTCGCCATCCTTGCTCTGTACGTATTCGCCCGGGTAGTCGTAGAGCGGATGGTCGCCGTTGCTGTGGCTGCGCGACACGCTGGAGCGCACTTCGAGGCTGGCGCCGGGGCGCTGGAAGTCGTAGTCGTTCAACGCCAGCGAGCCAGGCTGGACTTCCCGCGCCAGTTGCCAGTCGTAGAAGTGGTCGCGCTCGCGCATCTGCTGATCGGGCGGGTAGAAGGGCACCGAGGCGTAGTTGGCCACCGTCGAGTGGGCGCCGTAGGCGTCGGCCAGCACCAGGATATGACGCGCTTTCTCATGGCGGAAGTAGTAGTAGATGCCTTCCTGCTCCATCAGCCGGCTGATGAAGTCGAAGCTGGTCTCGCGGTATTGCACGCAGTATTCCCACTCGCGGTAGCTGCCGCTCAGGCTGTCTTCGAAATCGGAGAAACCGAGGTCGCGGAACACCTGCTTGATGATGTCCGGCACTGTCTTGTTCTGGAAAATCCGGCAGTCCGAAGTCCGTGTGAGCAGCCAGAACCAGGGCCGCAGGCTGACCCGATAGCCGGCGAACTGGCCGTGGCCGGTCAGTTGCCGGCAGCCGCAGGCAATGCCGTGAAAGTAGCGTTTGCCGCCGTCGTGCAGCTCCAGGGTCAGGCCCATCGGTTTGCCCAGCAACTGGTCGAACTTGATCGCCCGGTCTTCGGAGGTGAGGTCCAGTTCGTAATGGAACAACCGCCCCAGCTCCTCGCTGCCTTCCATGCCCTGCAACAGCAGGACCTCGCCGCCGAGGGGGCTGTCGACCTGCACCAGGCGGGTGCTTTGCGTGATTGCCATAAACGGCTTCCTCTGGCTCGCGTTCGGGCGTCAGTCGGTCGTCTCGGAACTCTGCGGGTCGAATAGGTAATGCAGCGCATTGTCCCGCTGGCTGATGCGCACGCCCGCCAGCGGCTTGCCCTCGAGCATGCGGGTGAGAAATTCCCGGCTCATGTCCGGCAACAGGGTATTGGTCAGGATGGCGTCGATCATCCGTCCGCCGCTCTCGATCTCGGTGCAGCGCGAGACGATCAGGTCGACCACGCTGTCGTCGTAGGCGAAGGGCACCTTGTGTCCGCTTTCCACGCGCTTCTTGATCCGTTCCAGTTGCAGGCGGGTGATGGCCTTGAGCATCTCGTCGCTCAGCGGGTAGTAGGGGACGGTCACCAGGCGCCCGAGCAGGGCCGGCGGGAAGACCTCGAGCAATGGCTCGCGCAAAGCCTTGGCGATGGCATCGGGATCGGGCAGCCGTTGCGGGTTGCGGCACAGGCTGGCGATCATTTCGGTGCCGGCATTGGTGGTGAGCAGGATCAGGCAGTTCTTGAAATCGATCAGGCGGCCTTCGCCGTCCTCCATTACCCCCTTGTCGAACACCTGGAAGAAGATCTCGTGCACGTCCGGGTGGGCCTTTTCCACCTCGTCCAGTAACACCACGCTGTAGGGTTTGCGCCGCACCGCCTCGGTCAGCACGCCGCCTTCGCCGTAGCCGACATAGCCGGGCGGGGCACCCTTGAGGGTGGAGACGGTGTGCGCCTCCTGGAACTCGCTCATGTTGATGGTGATGATGTTCTGCTCGCCGCCGTACAGGGCCTCGGCCAGGGCCAGGGCGGTTTCGGTCTTGCCCACGCCCGAGGTGCCGGCGAGGAGGAATACGCCAATCGGTTTGCTGGGGTTGTCCAGCCCGGCGCGGGAGGTCTGGATGCGCTTGGCGATCATCGCCAGGGCATGGTCCTGGCCGATGATGCGTTTTTTCATGTGCTCGTCGAGCCTGAGCACAGTGTCGATTTCGTTGCGCGCCATGCGCCCGACCGGGATGCCGGTCCAGTCGGCGACCACCGCGGCGACCGCCTGGTAATCCACGGTGGGCAGAATCAACGGGCTTTCGCCCTGCAAGGTCGCCAGGCGGCTCTGCAGGTCATGGAGCTTGTCGCGCAATGCGGTGCGTTCGGCTGCATCCAGGCGCGGCGATGGCGCATCGGCTTCGCTAGCGCTGTCATCCAGCGGTTCGGCGGCGGCGCGCAGGGTGGCGCGGGTCGCCAGCAGTTCATCGACCAGGGCTTTCTCTTCGCTCCAGCGACTCTCCAGGGTCGCCAGGCGTTGGCGTTCCTCGCCGAGGGCCGCCTCGACATCCTGTTGGCGGGTACCGATGGCAATGCCAATCGCCAGCTCGCGGCCGATGATCACCTGTTCGGTGCTCAGCGCCTCGATGCGTCGGCGGCTGTCGTCCACCTCCGCCGGTACCGCATGCAGGCTGATGGCGACCCGCGCGCAGGCGGTGTCGAGCAGGCTCACCGACTTGTCCGGCAGCTGCCGGGCCGGAATATAACGGTGCGACAGCTTGACCGCGGCCTCCAGCGCCTCGTCGAGGATCTGCACCTTGTGGTGCTGCTCCATGGTCGAGGCGACGCCGCGCATCATCAGGATCGCCTTGGCCTCGGACGGCTCGTCGACCTGCACCACCTGGAAGCGCCGGGTCAGGGCGGGGTCCTTCTCGATGTGCTTTTTGTATTCGGCCCAGGTGGTTGCCGCCACCGTGCGCAGGGTGCCACGGGCCAAGGCCGGCTTGAGCAGGTTGGCGGCATCGCCGGTACCGGCCGCGCCGCCGGCGCCGACCAGGGTATGGGCCTCGTCGATAAACAGGATGATCGGCCTGGGCGAGGCCTGCACATCCTCGATGACCTGGCGCAGGCGCTGTTCAAACTCGCCCTTCATGCTCGCGCCGGCTTGCAACAGGCCGACGTCCAGGCTGCGCAGTTCGACGTCCTTGAGGCTCGGCGGCACGTCGCCGGCGACGATACGCAGGGCGAAGCCCTCGACCACCGCGGTCTTGCCGACCCCGGCCTCGCCGGTGAGGATGGGGTTGTTCTGCCGGCGGCGCATCAGGATGTCGACCAGTTGGCGAATCTCCTCGTCGCGCCCGACTATGGGGTCGAGCTTGCCGCTGCGGGCCTGTTCGGTGAGGTCCACAGTAAAGCGCTTGAGCGCCTCCTGCTTGCCCAGCGCGCTGGGCGCCATGGCGCCGCTCGCTTCGCCCGGCGTGGCGGCAGCGTTGAAACCGTCGCTGGCGGCCAGGCCGTTTTCCGGCGAGTCGCCGAGGTATTCGTCGAAGCGCTCGATCAGGTGCTCCACCTTGATCTTGTCGAACTCGCGGGAGATGGCCGAGAGCGCGTGGCGCAGGCTCGGTGTCTTGAGCATGCCGACGACCAGGTAGGCGCTGCGCACCTGGCTCTCGCCGAACAGCAGACTGCCATAGACCCAGCCGCGCTCCGCGGCTTCCTCGACCTGCAAGGACAGGTCGGTGATCGAGGTCGAGCCGCGCGGCAGGCGGTCCAGGGCGTCGGTGATATCCCTGGACAGGCGCGCCGGGTCGAGGCTGAACTGGCGGACCAGGCGGTGCAAGTCGCTGTCCTGCAATTGCAGGAGCTGATGCAGCCAATGCACCAGTTCCACATAGGGGTTGCCGCGCAGTTTGCAGAACACGGTGGCGGCTTCGATGGCCTTGTAGGCCGGGCTGTTCAACTTGCCGAACAGCGCGACGCGGCTGATCTCACTCATGATCGCAACTCCTTGAAGGGGGGGTATGGCTGGCGTATTCGCGGGCCAGCAGCAGGTCGCCGGCATCTGTCGACGGGCTGCCGAGCCAGGTGTCGAAGCCCAGGCGGGTCTGGCCGTCAAGATCGATGCGCGGCACTTCCTGGTGCCGCAGCAGCAGATTGACTTCCCAATCCAGCTCCTCGCCCTGGTACTCGGCGACCCAGGCGGCCAGTTCGCCGAAGCTTTCCTGGCCGGGCAGCAGGCGTCGGTATTGCTCCAGGCTCAAAGGCCCCAGGCGGATGCGGAATTTATGCTGGCGATCCCAGACGTGGGTGCCCAGGCTCAGGTCGCTGCCGAGCGAGCAGAGCGCCACGCCCAGCTGGCTGCGCTGCGGCAACTCCAGCCACTGGCCGATGTATTCCTCGATGCTCACCGGCACGCCGAAGTAGTCTTCCAGGATGGCGCGCAAGCCGTCCGGGTAGCGGGTCTGCGCCGCCAGGTGGCCGGTGAAGTGGTAACGCGCCGAGTCGGCGATCGGGCCCTGGCCGAGCAGGCTGGTCATGCCCCGTCCGGACAGCGCGGCCAGGCGCATCGACCAGTAGTCGTGGTCGGGGCGGTCATGGCTGACGGTTGGCCGGGCCTCGGCCCAGGCGCGGTAGAACAGGCACAGCAAGCGGTGATTGAACACGTCGAGAAAGCGCGTGAAGGTGGCGTCGTCGTTGTTGCGCTGACGATCGCGGGCGTATTCGGTCAGGTGTAGCGGCAGCGGGCCGTTGGGCCCGGTCATGCCGAAGAAGAACTGCTCGATGCGCGGCGCGGCGCCCTCGGGGTCGGTCTCGATGCTGGCCAGGGTCGAGGGGGCGAAGCCGCAGTCGGGTTTCTGCCCCAGGCGCAGCGGGTCGTCGTGCAAGCGCAGGGAATGGCCGATGCGCGGCCGGTCGCTGGCCTCGCACTCGATGCGCCGCAGCGCCTGGAAGAAGTCGTAGGCCCAGGGCTCGTCGGCCATCCGGGCGATGCTGTGCAGCGGTTTCAGAGGTTCGGTCGACATCCGGGGTGCGCCTGCCATCGCATGATTTCGCCGCGCTCGGTGGTGCGCAGTACGGTTTCGGTGAAGCTGTTGATCGACACGTAACGGGCCAGGAAGCGCTCGAACACCGCGCCCAGCAGGTACACGCCGGTGCCGCGGAAGGCGTTTTCGTCGAACTCCAGGCTGATCTCCAGGCCACGGCCAAAAACGATCGGTCCCGGCATCGGCAACCTGCGGGTGCAGGGCGTGCTGCGCACCTGGCGCAGGCCCTCGATCTGCAACTGCAGCGCCGCATCGCCGGGATCGCCGTACAGGCGCAGCAACTCCCGTAGCGCCGCGGCACCCTGGCCCTGTTCGCTCAGCGACAGGTAGTTCAGCGATAGCTGGCTGATCAGCCGCCAGGCGCTGGCATCGTGGGCGCGGCTCGGCCGCGGCCGGCTTGGCCCGGCCAGGCAGCGCACGGCCAGCACCGGGGCGCTGTCTTCCAGGGTGAAATCGCTTTTGCCGGTACCCACCGGCATCAGCAGCGGCAGGTCGCGGTTGGTGCACAGGGCGCTGAGACCGAGCTGGCGCAAGTCGTGGCGGTAGGGCGCCTGGTTGACATCCACCAGCGAGACGAAGGTTTCGCTGCCGATATAGGTCGAGCGTGGCCCGCGGCGTCGTTGCTGGCTGGACAAGCGCCGCTGTTCGCGGCGGACGATGTAGTAGGCCTGCTCGCGGCCATAACGCAGCGGATCGCGGATCGCATAGAACGGCTGGAACGGCTGCTCGGGGCCGCTGCCATGGCCGGTGACCTGGGTCAGGGAATGAATCTCGAAATCCAGCGGCCGGGTGCGGTCGGCGATCACCTGGTGCTCATGCACCCGCTCGCTCAGGTGAATGCGATCGGTGCGGCGTGGAAACAGGTTCACCGCCGGGGTGCAGAAGGGCGCGAATTGGGCCGCCGACACCGTGCCTTCCAGGGTGCTGTCGAGACGATCGAACAGCACCACCAACTCCAGTTCCTGGCCGCTGCAGCGCTGCACACCGGCGCTCAGCCCGGTGAAGTCGACGAACAGGAAGCGGTTGGGCAGGGCGAAATACTCCTGCAGCAGGCGATACCCCTGGAAGGCCCGGGGCACCACCGGCAGCACCGCGTCCTGATCGTCGAAGCCGCGCGCTTTGAGGCTCTCCAGAGGCAGGCGCTCGGCCCAGTCGCCGTCGAGGCTCTTGATAAACACAGCGCAGGCGTTGCCGAGCAGTTGCTCGTACAGACGGAAAGGTTGCTCGTCGGCGCCGTTGAGGTAGAGCGGCAGGCTGTCCAGCGCCAGGGCGTTGAACGGCAACCCGGCGCCGCAGCGCAGGCGCAGGCGCAGCCCGGCCTTGGCCTTGGGTTCGCTGGCGGCCAGCCGGCCGAGGGTCGCCGCCGGGTTGCCGAAGTATTCGGCATGGCTGATCTGCAACGGCCACAGCGTCACCGCATGGGCGCTACGGTATTCGCAGGCGGTCTGCTCGCCATGGCCCAGTTGGCCGCGCAGGGCGGCGTGGCGTTCGACCCTGAAGCCGCTGGTCAGTGAGCCCTCGTTGGGGTCGGCGACCAGCTGTACCACCACCACCGAAGGGGTTGGCGCCAGGTAATGGGGGTAGGCGACTTCCAGCAGATTGTGGGTAAAGGTCGGGTATTCGGCGTCCAGCTTCAGGTGGACCCGCGCGCTCAGGTAGGCGAAGCCCTCCAGCAGACGCTCGACATAGGGGTCGGCGCATTCGATGTCGGACAGGGTCAGGCGGCTGGCAATCTTGGGGAATTCCTGGGCGAACTCGGCGGCGCTCTCGCGGATATGCTGCAGCTCCTGGTTGTAATACTCGAGCATGCGCGGGTTCATCGGCGTCTCCTGACGGGCTCGGCCGGCGTCACCTTGACGTGTCCGGTTTCCAGGTCGAGGGCGGTGCTGAGCAGCAAGCGCAGGGGCACCGGCTCGGCCCACAGATCGCCCTCGATCTCGAAGCTCAGGGCGTTGTGGCTCATGTCATTGCCGTCGAGTTGTGCGCGCACCTTCAGCGAGCCTTTGAGGATGCGCGGTTCGAACGCGGCGATGGTGTCGCTGAACAAGGCTTCGATGGCCTGTACATCGACACTCGAGGCGGTGTGTCCGGCCAGGGGCGGCAGGCCGAAATTCAGCACCGAGCTGCCCGCTGGCATCTGCGCGGCCTGCTCCGGATCGAACAGCACGCAGGTATTGAACAGCCAGGCCAGATCGCGCAGCACCGAAGCTTTGAGCTGGTTCATCGACATGACGCGGCGCTCGGCGGCTTCTTTCGGGTTGTGCGGATCGTCGTCGGTCAGGCGATCGAGCAACGAGGGTTGCAGACGTTCTTGCAGGGTCAGTTCGGCCATCTTCAGTTATTCCTGTCGGCGCAGCCGAGGCTGCGCAGCTGATCCCGCAGGGCCCAGAGGGCGCCGCCCAACTTACCTGCACGCACCGGCTGCTCGGCGTTCATCGCGGTCTCCTTATTCGCAGGCTTCGAACCGAGCCCTTGCGTGCGTTCAAACGTCGGGTTCGAACAAGCCGATAAACACTTTCTCATCCCACTGGAATGGCGGGCAGGCGGCCACCCGGCTCACCGCCGACGAGGCTTCCAGACCCTTCCCGGTGCTGCGTATCGCCTGGATCTCGGTGCGGCAATCCCGACTGGGCGAGGGCATGGGCTCGCTGCTTTCCACCAGGATCACCTGGCGTGCACCCACCTGCTTGGTGCGCAGCGCGCCGCTGGCATCCCGATGGAACTGGCAAGGCCATTTCAGGCTCAGGTCGATGCCAGGTTGCTCCGGAACCAGCAAGCGACAGTTGCCATTGCGCTCTTCCAGCAGCAGATCCTGGGCAAGGAAGCGCGCCTGGGTGGGGTTATCGACCGGGTTCTGCGCACAGGCCGGAAAGATCAGGCACGACAAGCCCGCGGCGACAAGGCGAAGCAGGTGTCGACTCATGACAGCTCCCAGAACCACACCTGGGCGGAATGGTTGGCCGGGTCGTCGTAGGTCTTGGTGAAACCGCGGCTCCACAGGTCGATATGGTCGCCGGCCGCGCGAGTCTCGCCACTGCGGGTAAAGCAATCCTTGAAAAAAATGATGCCGCTCTTCTCCGTGAGCTGCAGCTTGGCCTTGGCGGCGTCGGTGAAGATGCTCGGCCGGCCCAGATGCTGTCGCCACAGCCAGTTCGCTAGCGACTCGGCACCGCGGGCGTGGCCGTGGCTGCAGCGCGGTTCGGAATAGGTGTGGGCATCCACCTGGATGCTTCGCTCGGCGTTGAGCGTAATGCTCATGCGGATCGCGCATTGATTTTCCCAACCGCCATCGCAAGGCTGGCTTTCAGTCGGATAGTTGTTCCACAGATTGATGAATGCGGGTCTGGCCATTATCGAACCTCCTGTTGCGCCCTGGCCTTACTACAAGACGAGCACCCTGCGCCGTGGCAGCAGGGTGGCTGTCGTCACACCTTGACGTTCTGGCGGATATTCCAGCCGTACTTGACCGGGCCGCCGTCCTTGGAGCCGTCCTGTTTCTGCGGCTGGTAGTCGACCAGCACCTGGCCGAAATTCAGCGCGATGTTTTCGGTCAGGCGATCCGCGCCGCCGCTGCCGCCGGTGCCGATCGAGGACACCAGGACCTCCTTTAGGGTGATGGTCAGGTACTCGACCGGATCGTCGCCGCCGGCCTTGCGCACCGTCAGCTTGGCCTCGTCGTAATGCTTGCCGCTGGAGCAGGCCATCATCAGGTTGGGGGAGGATTTGTCCACCCACTTGGTCAACGTCAGGTCATGGATATTGACCTTGCCGGCACCGCCGCCACCGCCCACATGCATGTTGCCGGACTGGGCCATGGCCCAGCTCCAGGAGAGCACGTCGATCTCCTCCTTGTGGTTCTTGTCCTGGGACTCGCCCTTGACGTCGCCGATCTTGATAAACATATCAACAGCCATCATGCCTCCTTGAGTGGTCTACACCACTGTGCTCCAGCGATTGGCCACGCTGTGTTGCAGTGCACCCGCCACCACGGCGGGTGCCACCTGGGATGGATCAAACCGCCTTGGCGGATGGAAGCTTGGATACCAGCCGTAGCGATACCGTGAGCCCTTCGAGCTGGTAGTGCGGGCGCAGGTAGAACTTCGAGCTGTAGTAACCGGGATTGCCCTCGATTTCCTCGACCACCACCTCCGCCGCGGCCAAGGGATGCTGCGCCTTGGTGGTTTCGGTGGAGTGGGCCGGGTCGCCGTCCACGTAATTGAGAATCCAGTTCTGCAGCCAGCGCTGCATGTCGTCCTTTTCCTTGAACGAGCCGATCTTGTCGCGAACGATGCACTTCAGGTAATGGGCGAAGCGGCAGGTGGCGAACAGGTAGGGTAGGCGTGCCGCCAGGTTGGCGTTGGCGGTGGCGTCGGGGTCGTCATACTCGGCCGGTTTCTGCAGCGATTGCGCGCCGATGAAGGCGGCGAGGTCGGTGTTCTTCTTGTGCAGCAGCGGCATGAAACCGTTCTTTGCCAGCTCCGCCTCGCGCCGGTCGGCGATGGCGATTTCGGTCGGGCACTTCATGTCCACGCCACCGTCGTCGGTGGGGAAGGTGTGCGTCGGCAGGTTCGGCACCTCGCCGCCGGACTCCACGCCGCGAATCCGCGAGCACCAGCCATAGAGCTTGAACGAGCGGTTGATGTTCACCGCCATGGCATAGGCCGAGTTGGCCCAGGTGTACTTGGAGCTGTCGGCGCCGGTGGCTTCCTCTTCGAAGGCGAAGGCATCCACCGGGTCGGTCTTGGCGCCGTAGGGCAGGCGGGCGAGGAAACGCGGCATGGTCAGGCCGATGTAGCGCGAATCCTCGGAATCGCGCAGCGAACGCCAGGCAGCGTATTCCGGCGTGGTGAAGATCTTGGTCAGGTCGCGCGGGTTGGACAGCTCCTGCCAGGAGCCCATGCCCATCACCGTCGGCGAGGCAGCACTAATGAAAGGCGCATGCATCGCCGCGCAGACCTTGGCCATCTCGCCGAGCAGCTCGACGTCCGGCGACGACTGGTCGAAGTAGTAATCGCCCACCAGGCAGCCGAACGGCTCGCCGCCGAACTGGCCGTATTCCTCTTCGTACATTTTCTTGAAGATCGGGCTCTGGTCCCAGGCGGTGCCCTTGAACTTCTTCAGGGTCTTGTGCAGGTCGCCCTTGGCGATGCTCATCACGCGGATCTTCAGCTGATCGTCGGTTTCGGTGTTGTTGACCAGGTAGTGCAGGCCGCGCCAGGCGCTTTCCAGTTGCTGGAAATCGGCGTGATGCATGATCAGGTTGACCTGCGCGGTGAGCTTGGCATCGATCGCGGCGATGATCGATTCGATGGATTTGATCGCGTCGTTGGAGATCAGCTCGGTCTTGCTCAGGGCCTGTTCGGCCAGGGTGCGCACGGCGCTTTCCACCGCCTCGCGGGCGTGCTCGGTCTTGGGTTTGAACTCTTGCAGGAGCAGGGCGGCGAAGTCGCTCGGTTGTCCGGTCGCGGCGCCTTCCTGGGCCTGCTGGTCTTTCATCAATTCGGCCATGGTCTGCGTCCTCTGTCAGGCTTGCGGCTCGGGTTCGGTCGGTTTCGGCGCACTGGCCAAGGCCTGCAACAGCGCCGGGTCCTTGATCGCCTTCATGATCATGTCCTCGGCGCCGGTCTTGCCGTCCATGTAGGTCAGCAGATTGGCCAGCTGGGTGCGGGCTTCGAGCAGTTGGTTGAGGGCATCGACCTTGCGCGCCACCGCGGCCGGGCTGAAGTCGTCCATGCTCTCGAACGTGATGTCCAGGCTCAGGTTGCCTTCACCGGTCAGGGCATTGGGCACGTTGAACGCCACCCGCGGTTTCATCGCCTTGAGCCGCGAGTCGAAGTTGTCGACATCGATCTCCAGGAACTTGCGGTCGGCCACCGCCGGCAGCGGCTCGGCGGGCTTGCCGACAAGGTCGGCCATCACCCCCATGACGAAGGGCAACTGCACCTTCTTCTCCGCACCGTAAAGCTCTACGTCGTACTCGATCTGCACCCGGGGAGCACGGTTACGGGCGATGAATTTCTGGCTGCTGGTGTTAGCCATTTTTCCTCCTGCGCTGCCTATGCGGCTGTGTTGGATTGGCGTCGGTTAAGCGTTTTCACTCGGACTGTTCACCTTCAGGCCCGCGCAATTTTTCGAACTGGGAAAAGCCATCCGGAATCAGGTTGCTCACGATGGTGGCGAAATCCGCGCTGACCAGGCTCTTGGCGCGGCTCAAGAGCACGGGCACCGGGCTTGAGGGCTCGTGCCTGGTGTAGTAACCGAGGATGCGGTCGAGGCTGCGCAGCACATCGTCACGGTTGCCGATCTCGCCCGCGAGGCGTGGCGGGGCGGCGGGGGCCGTGGACATGGCGGCATCGATACCCGCGCCGGCCTCCGCGACTGGGCTGGAACCCCCCGGCTGAGGGGCGTGCTCTGCGATGATTTGCACGGCATGCCGAAGCAGTTGCTTGATCGTGCCCAGGTCCGCGCCGCGGTTGGAGCCGACCCGTTCGTTGACCTCACTCTCTATGGTCAACAGCGTGCCATGGGCATCGTTCAGGGCGGCGCGGCAGGCCTCGAGCTGCTCGCCCGCGCAGTCCTGAAAGGCCGCGCCGAGCTGGTCCGAGCTGAGGCTTTCACTGGCGAAGCGCTGCAGGCCCGCGGCATTCAGCGCGGCCCGCAGGCCGACGCTGCCAAAGGCCCGCGAGCTGAGCAGCGGCATGCCCCAGAGCAGGTGGATGACTGGCTCGGCGTTGAGGCCGGCGAGGGCGTTGATCCGGAAAGTGGGGTCATTGTCATCCTCTGCATCCAGCCTGGGATGCAGATCGTCCCAATACTGCGCGAGCAGCTGCTGGATCAGCTGCAACCCTTGCACCAGGCCGGGCAAGCCTTGCAGGGCAATGGCGCTTTGCAGGAAGTAGTTGGCGATGCGCAGGTCTTTGCTGCGCTTGAACAGCTCGACGCAGAGGTCGCGCACCTGGCGCCATTCCGGCGGTGTGGCGGGTAGCACGGCATCGCCCATCTGCCGTTCGGGTTGGCCTTGCGCCGCGCGTTCAAGCTCGAGAAATGCGGCGTCGTACTCAAGGTCGCCGCCACAGGGGGAGTCAGGGGAAATGGTTTCCAACAAGCGCTGTACATCCATCACGGACGTGATCTCCATATCGGCCCGGCAATCGGCGCCCGGTCAGGGCGAGCGCACGAAAAAGTCCCTTTCCTGCGGATGCGTGTTCTATCCAGAGCACTTTCTGGTCATTTCTGAATTCAATAATTGAACTGAAGTTTTAGCCCAGTTCAATTGTTGTCAAGAAACTCTCCGACCAATGGGATGAATCCAGTGATGTTTGAAGATAGGTGGTCGGCGGTGGTTTTTTTAGTTTCTTTTGTTATAGGGATTATTTGAAAAAAGAGAATATAAGCGCAGGAACTTTGACGACACCGAAAACTTTTAGGGGGCTATACTCGGTTTGCACTCGCTGGCATACCCGAGTTGTTGTTATTGAGCAATACCGTACAAGGAGTTCTAATGCCGCTGCGTTTGACAATCACCAGTTATCACAAGCTGACTCCCGGCCAACGCGCGGAGTTCGAGCTTGATCGCGGTGAGCTGAAAATCGGCCGCAACCCCGAGAACGACTGGATACTTCCAGACCCGGAGCGCCTGGTGTCCGGCCAGCATTGCGTCATTCAGCTGCGTGACGGCACCTACTACCTGACCGATACCAGCACCAACGGCGTGCATCTGGTGAATGCCGGCGTGCGCATGCATCGCGGCAACAGCGAGCCCTTACGGGACGGCGAACTGCTGCGCGTCGGCGAGTACGACATTCTGGTGCAGATCAACGGCGCCCCACAGATCATCAATGGCACCCCCGGGATGAACGATCCCTTTACCGGCTTCGATGCGCTGATGCAGCGCCAGGCGCCTGGCGAGATTCCCGGCGCGGCTACGGCGCCCCCCGGCAGGGTACAGATCCAGGCGGGCGGTTCGCCCCTGGACACCAAGCCCGACCTGTTCGATTTTCTCGCGTCCCCGGCGGTGCCCCCACCGGCCCTGGCCGACCACGTGCCGCCCGAACGCCATGACTTTCGCCCGCCTGAGCCGCAGCGGCCCAGCGCCCCCCAGGCCAGCGAAACCGGTACGGCAGCAGCGATTCCGGCGGATTGGGACCCCTTCGCCGAACTGGGCGCGGGCCCGGCGCCGGTGGCGCCGCCCATTGCGCAAGCCCCTCCGCAACCATTGCCAGCGGCACAGGAGAGCATGGCCGGCAGCGCACCCGACCCGGCCGTGCCACGGGCCGCGGTTGCGGCTCCAGCACCTGCCACCGGGAGCAGCGACGAGGTGCTGGAAGCCTTTCTCAGGGGCGCGGGGCTCGAGCAATTGCGCATCGACAGGGGCGAAACCCGCGCTCAAATGGAGGCCGTTGGCCGCAGCTACCGGCATATGGTCGAGGGGTTGATCGAGGTGCTGCGCGCCCGGGCCAGCCTCAAGGGTGAGTTCCGCATGGCCCAGACCATGATCCGCCCGGTGGAGAACAACCCCCTCAAATTCGCCCCCAATGTCGATGAGGCGCTGCTGTTATTACTGCGTTCCGGCAACCAGGCCTTCATGCCGGCCGACCAGGCGATCAAGGAAAGCTTCGACGACCTGAAAGCGCATCAACTGGCCGTCATGGCGGGCGTGCAAGCCTCGATCAAACACCTGCTCAAGCGTTTTCAGCCAGCGGTGCTGGAAGCACGTCTAAGTCAGCCTTCGGGGATTGGCGCTTTGCTACCGGGCAGGCGTCAAGCGCAATACTGGGAGTTGTTCACGGAACTCTATGCAAACATTTCCAGAGAGGCTGAAGATGATTTCGAGGATTTGTTCGGGCGCGAATTCAGTCGTGCTTATGAAGAACAAAGTTCCAAGTTATGCAAAGGCTAAGTGCCATCACTTAGTTGGATAAAGGCTAATGGCTATTAAATAGTGAGTTGATCTTGTTTGGCTATCGGTAGTTTCGATTTGGAATAATAAATGTCAGTGAGGACGACGAAATGCCAAAGTTCTTGTTGTTCGCAACAGTACTACTGCTGACTGCCTGCACTTCGAGTCCGCCGCCCCTTACTCCTACTGTCGTTGTCATGCATATCCAGGCTGCTGCCGATCTGAATCTTTCGGCGGGCGGCCAGGCGACGCCTGTGCGGGTGCGCTTGTATGAATTGAAGAGCGGTGCGGTCTTCAGTCGCGCCGACTATTTCTCCCTGGTGAATGCCACCAGCGCGACCTTGTCCACGGACCTGGTGGCGCAGGACGAATTGCTGATCCAGCCGGGTCAACAACTGACCCTGGAGCGCAAGCTCGACGAGCAGAGCCGTTTGCTCGGCCTGGTGGTGTCCTACCGCGAACTGGACAGCGCCGTGTGGCGCCAGATGGTCAGTATCCCGAGCAATGAAACCACGCCATTGACGGTTTCCCTGACGGCCAGGGCGATCAACGCGGCAGCCACGAAACCCGCGAATTAATTCTGTCGAGGAAGCCGTCCATGTCCTGGAATAACCGTGTGGTGTGGTCCGAAGGAATGTTTCTGCGGCCGCAGCATCTCCAGCAGCATGATCGCTACATGGAAGCCCTGATCGATGGCCGTTGCCGCCCGTTGAGCGCGGGGGGCTGGGGGTTCTCCGAGCTGCGCATCGACGAGTCCCTGCTCAGCCAGGGCAAGGTGGCGATTGTCAGCGCGCGTGGGGTGCTACCCGATGGCACGCCTTTCGACATTCCCGGCGACGATCTGCCGCCGCCGCCACTGAACGTGAACGACAACCTGCGCGATGCGCAGGTCTTTCTGGGCTTGCCGCTCAAGCGTGCCGGCAGCCGCGACACCGTGGGGGAGGGCGAGGCACCGGGCGGCGCGCGTTATATCAGCCAGGTGCGGGAAGTGCGCGATGACAACGCCGCCTTCGAGAGCCGGGCGTCACTGGCGATCGGCGGCAAAGCCCTGCGCCTGCTGACCGAGCGCGACGGCCTCGGCGAATATGCCTGCCTCGGTGTGATCCGGATCCTGGAAAAACGCGCGGACAACGCCGTGCAAGTCGACGAGGACTATATTCCGCCGCTGCTCGATGTGGCCGCCTCCAGCGTGCTGGCGGCCTTTCGCCAAGAGTTGCAAGGGCTGTTGCACCAGCGCGGCGAGGCCCTGGCAGGCAGGGTGGTGGCCTCGGGGGCCGGCGGCGCTTCGGAGATCGCCGACTTTCTACTGCTGCAACTGGTCAATCGCGCCGAGCCCTTGCTCAGCCACCTGGCCCGGTTGAGCCCCTTGCATCCGCAGGACTTCTACCGCGAAGCGGTCTGCCTGGCAGGGGAGTTCGCCACCTTTTCCGCGGCCGGGCGTCGCCCCAGCGACTACCCGGCCTATGCCCACGACGACCTGGCGAGCAGCTTCGCCCCGGTGATGCATGACCTGCGGCAAGCCTTGTCGATGGTCATCGATACCCGCGCCACGCCGATTCCCATCGTCGAGAAGTCCTACGGCGTGCATGTGGCGATGCTGGCCGACAAGAGCCTGCTGGAAATGGCCAGCTTCATCCTGGTGGTACGGGCCGACGTGCCGGCCGAGACCCTGCGCACCCATTTCCCCCAGCAGGCCAAGATCGGCTCGGTGGAACACATCCGCGACCTGGTCAATCTGCAGTTGCCAGGCATCGCCTTGCTGTCCATGCCCGTGGCGCCGCGGCAGATTCCCTATCACGCAGGTTCGAGCTATTTCGAACTGGACCGTGGCAGCGAGCACTGGAAGCAGTTGACCCATTCAGGTGGTTTCGCCTTTCACATCGCCGGCCAGTTCCCGGGCCTGAACCTGGCCTTCTGGGCCATCCGAGGATAGTTCGCCATGCACCCGATCGATGATCCCTTCGGCAGCTCTGGCATAGGCGGCACTTCAGGCGGCGCCTCGCCGGGCGGCAACGACCATACCCTGATCATGCCGCGGCCCGGCGGGCGCCCCGTCGATGCCTCCGCGCCAAGGAAGGATGGCGCCAGCGCCGCCGATCCGCACATTGCGATGCCGGGCGCGCCGGTGGCGAGCAGCCTGGCCCAGGGCCTCAACCCGCTGGAACGGGCGGCCGGCCCGATATTGGCGTTGCTGACCCGCTTGCGCAGCACCCTGGCGCACCCACAACCGGCCAGCCTGCGCGCCCAGTTGCTGGCTTACCTGCGCCAGTTCGAGGAGCAGGCGCGCGCCGCCGGCGTCGCCCAGGACGAGGTGATGCTCAGCCGTTATGTGCTCTGTACCGCGCTGGACGAGGCGGTCCTCAGCACTCCCTGGGGCAGTACCAGCGACTGGGGCAAGCAGAGCCTGCTGATCACCCTGCACAACGAAGCCTGGGGCGGCGAAAAAGTCTTCCAGCTGCTCGAGCACTGTCTGCAGAACCCCCAGCAGCGCCTGCACATTCTCGAGCTGCTGTACCTCTGTATCTGCCTGGGCTTCGAGGGCCGTTACCGGGTCATGAATGACGGCCGCAGCCAACTGGAGGCCTTGCGCGAACGCACCAGCGCGACCATTCGCAGCGTGCGCGGCGAATTCGAGCGCGAGCTGTCGCCGCATTGGCGGGGGCTCAGCGTGGCGCGCGATCGCTTGTCGCAATTCCTGCCGCCCTGGGTCGGCGTGGCCATCTGCCTGGCCCTGCTGTTGCTGCTGCTGTTCGGCTTGCGCCTGAAGCTGGCGGCCGACGCCGAGCCGGTGTTTCGCAATATCCACGCCCTGGGCGAGATCCCGGTGCAAACCATCGACCGTCCGCCGCAGCAGCCCAGGCTGATCGAACGCCCACGCCTGGCGCGCTTCCTCGCCGAAGACATCAAGGCCCAGCGCGTTGCCGTGGAGGATGCGCTGGATCGCTCGGTGGTGACCATCCGTGGCGACGAGTTGTTCGCCTCGGGCAGCGCGAGCATTTCCGAACAGTTGCAGCCCTTGCTGCTACGGGTCGCCGATGCCTTGCGCCAGATCAAGGGCACGGTGCAGGTCACCGGGCACAGCGATAACCGCCCGATCGCCACCTTGCGCTACCCCTCGAACTGGAAGCTGTCGCAGGACCGGGCGCAGCAAGTGATGGAGATCCTCGCCGCCCGCAGCGGGCAACCCGAGCGTTTCACCGCCGAAGGGCGCAGCGACGCCGAACCTGTGGCCTCGAATGACAGCCCCGCCGGGCGCGCCAAGAACAGGCGCGTGGAGATTACGGTACTCGCGGAGGGTAACCAGTGAAGACCTTTTTCAATTTCCTGGTGCGCTGGGTGGTGCCGCTGCTCGGCCTGCTGGCCCTGAGCCTGGTGATCTGGTTCCTCGGCCCGCTGATCGTCGTCGCCGGCCATGAACCCTTGGCGTCGGCGGCCGTACGCTGGGCGCTGATCGCTCTGTTGTTCCTGGCCTGGATAGGTGTGCGCGTATTGCGCATCGTCCAGGCCCGGCGCAACGCCGCCAAGGTCATGCAGGGCCTGGCCGCGGTGGCGCCGGATGCGGCCAGCGTCGCCACCGCCGAAGAGCTGGCGGCCCTCAAGCAACGCATGGACGAAGCGCTGCAATTGCTCAAGCGCAGCAAGCTTGGCGGTAACGAGCGGCGGACCCTGTACGAACTGCCCTGGTACGTGATCATCGGCCCGCCGGGCTCGGGCAAGACCACCGCGCTGGTCAACTCCGGGCTGCACTTTCCGTTGGCCGAACAGATGGGCGGCGGGGCGATCCGCGGCGTCGGCGGTACGCGCAACTGCGACTGGTGGTTCACCGACGAAGCGGTGCTGCTGGACACCGCCGGGCGCTACACCACCCAGGACAGCCATGCGGCGGTGGACAAGGCGGCCTGGCTGGGCTTTCTCGACCTGCTGAAGAACCAGCGCAAGCGCCGGCCGATCGATGGCGTCTTCGTCGCCATCAGCCTGTCCGACCTGCTGTTGGGCAGCGAGGCCGAGCGCAGCGCCCATGCCCGTGCCATCCGCACGCGGGTGCAGGAGTTGTACAGCCAGCTCGGTGTGCGTTTCCCGATCTACGTGATGCTCACCAAGTTCGACCTGGTGCCGGGGTTCATGGAGTTCTTCGACGCGCTGAGCAAGGAAGAACGGGCCCAGGTCTGGGGCGTCACCTTCGCCCTGGACGATGGCAAGAGCCCCCAAGGCCCGCTGGCCCGTTTCGACGAGGAATTCACCGCCCTCGAGGCGCGTCTTACCGAACGTTTGGTGGAACGCCTGCAACAGGAGCGCGACCCCAGCCGACGCGATCTGATCTACGGCTTCATCCAGCAGTTCGCGGCGTTGCGTCACAACCTGTCGTCCTTCCTCGAGGGGGTGTTCAAGCCCAATCCCTATGAAGAGCGTGCGCTGTTGCGCGGGCTTTACTTCACCAGCGGCACCCAGGAAGGCAGCCCCATCGACCGCCTGATCGGCAGCATGGCGCAAAGCATGAACCTGGATCGCCAGCACCTGGCGCGCCAGACCGGAACAGGTCGCAGCTACTTCATCACCCGCCTGTTCCGCGATGTCGCTTTCGGCGAGCGCGGCCTGGTCGGCAGTAACCCCAAGGTCGAGCGCCGGCATCGCTGGATCAACCGTGGGGTACTCGCCGCCAGTGCCGTGGTATTGCTTGCGGTGACGGCCATCTGGGTCACCAGCTACCGCGCCAATCAGGCTTATATCGCCGAGGTGGATTCTCGCCTGGCGCCACTCAAGGGGCAGGTCGAATCCCTCAGCCCGGCGCAGCGCGAGGTAATCGCCGTGCTGCCGCTGTTCAACGCCATTCGCCATGTCGCCGACAATTCGCTGTCCTGGGCCGAAGGCTATGGCCTGTACCAGGGCGACATGCTCGCCGCTGAAGCCGCCAGTGTGTACCGCAAGCTGCTGATCGCGGTGCTGGCGCCGCGTCTGCTGACACGCATCGAGGAACAGTTGCGCAGCGGCGGCAACACGGAGTTTCTCTACGAAGGTCTCAAGGCCTACCTGATGCTGGCCAGCGCCGAGCACTATGACGCCGATGCCATCAAAACCTGGATCAACCTCGACTGGGACCACAGCCTGCCGCGCGACCTGGCCCCGGAACAGCGGCTGGCCCTGGCGGAGCATCTCAATGCGCTGTTCGCCCACAAGCCGCCACCGGCAAGGCTGGATGAAGCACTGCTCGCCGACCTGCGTCGGCAGTTGCAGCAGATGTCCGTGGCGCAGCGGGTCTACAACCGGGTGAAACGCCAGAAACTGCCCGAGGGCATCGCGGATTTCCGCCTCAGCGAAGCGGCCGGGCGCGATGCCGCCCTGGTGTTCACGCGCAAGAGCGGCAAGCCGCTGAACGATCCGTTGTCCGGTTTCTATACCTACCGCGGCTACCGTCAGGCGTTCATGGTCGCCAGCCTCAGCCAGTCCGGCGCCCTGGCCGAGGAACAATGGGTACTCGGCCGGCCACTGAACGACAACCAGGATGTCGCCAGCCTGGCCCTGGAGGTGCGTGCCCTGTACTTCCAGGATTTCCTCAACCAATGGGAAACCCTGCTCGGCGATCTCGACTTCGTCGCGATCAACAGCATCGCCCAGGCCGCCGATGTGCTGCGGGTGCTCTCCGGGCCAAACTCGCCACTGAAGAAACTGCTCGATGCGGTGGCCAGGGAAACCAACCTGCAACAAGAGGATCGCCTGCTGGCCGAGAAGCTCAAGGCCGCCGACGGCACAGTGGACAAACTCAAGCAGCAGCTTGGCTCGCTGGTCGGCCAGGCGGCCGAGGAAGATTCGCCGGCAGCCTCGCAGGTCGATCCCATCAGCGCGCGTTTCGCCGAGCTCAATAGCCTGGTGGCCACCCAGGGGGATGGGCCAGCGCCGATCGACGATCTGCTGGCCCAGCTCAATGAACTCTATGTGCAGGCCAGCGCCATGAGCGGCGCCAGCGGCGAGGCCTTGCTGGGCGAGGCGAAGAACCAGGCGGTGGCCACGGCATCGCGGGTCAAGCTTGGCGCCGAACGCCAGCCGCCACTGGTACAGAAGCTGGTCAACTCGGTGGTCAGCGCCACCACCGGCAGCATGATGGGCAGCATCCGCACCCAGTTGAACGCGGCCTGGGTCAGCGAGGTGGTGAATGTCTACCGCCAGTCCCTGGCCGGCCGTTACCCCTTGGTCAACTCCAGTTCGCGGGAGGCCACCCTGGAGGACTTCGGCAACTTCTTCGGCGTGGGCGGGGTGATGGACAACTACTTTCGCAAGTACCTGCAACCCTACGTCAACACCTCGACCAGCAACTGGCGCTGGCAGCCGGGCGCCGCGGAAAAGCTCGGCATAGGCCCGGGCGTGCTGCAAACCTTCCAACGCGCCGCGGCCATTCGCGATGCCTACTTCCGCTCTGGAGGCACTCAGCCGACGGTGCGCTTCGAACTCAAGCCCGTGGCCATGGACGCCTCCATCAGCCAGTTCCTGCTCGATCTGGACGGCCAGCAGCTCAGCTACGACCATGGCCCCAGCCGGCCGATGGCGATGCAATGGCCCAGCCCCAACAGCCTGGGGGTGGTGCGCCTGTCCGTTACGCCGCCCACCAGCACCGGGCGTTCGGGGCTGACCCTGGAGGGGCCCTGGGCCTGGTTTCGCTTGCTGGAACAGTCCGACCTGACCCAGGGCAACGCCCCGGACCGCTTCACCCTGCGCATGCGCGTCGACACTGCGAGTATCTCCTGCGAACTGCGCGCCAGCAGCGCGTTCAACCCGTTCAAGGGCCGGCTGGTGTCCGGCTTCAGCTTGCCGGAGCGCTTGTGAGCAGCCCGGGTTTCTACGGCAAGCTGGCCGGCCGCGGGGATTTCATCCACCGCGGCCTGTCGCCGACCTTTATCGAGCGCTGGGACGCCTGGCTCTCCGCCGGCATGGCCACCAGCCAGGCGCAACTGGGGGCGGATTGGCTGGATGCCTACCTGGTCAGCCCGCTGTGGCGCTTTGCCGTGGCGCCGGGCCTGCTCGGCAGTGAGGCGGCGGTGGGGGTGATGATGCCCAGCGTCGACCGGGTCGGGCGCTACTTCCCGCTGACCATCGCGCTGCTGCTGGAGGCCGAGACCGATCTGGGCGCGCTGGTGGCCGGCCCGGATGACTGGTTCGAGGCCGCCGAGGCCCTGTTGCTCTCGACCCTGGAGCCTGAGGCCGACGTCGAAGCCTTCGAGGCCGCGGTGCCGGCCCTCGGTAGCCCGGTCTGTAGCGCGCCGGCGCTGGGCAGGCAGGCGCTGGAAGGGCAGATGCGCTTCGTCGCCACTACGGCGGCGGCGCGCGGGGCGGTGCTGATGCAGCACGCCTGCGAGGGCGCGAGCCTCTGGTGGGGCAAGGGTTCCGGACGGGTCGCCGCGGGCCTGCTGCGCTGCCAGGGGTTGCCGGCGGCGCAGGATTTCAGCGGTTTTCTGCTGGGCGAGGGCGGCTGCGCGTCGCTTGCGCACACCCTGCAGTTCGATTTCGGGAGCTGATTTTGGGAACTGATTTCAAGAACTGATTTTGGGAATTTGGGCCATTTCGGGAGCCAGGGCATGTCGTCAGCCGTAACGCGTTACGAATCCGCCAGCCACAGCCATGTCGGCATGGTGCGTCAGGTCAACGAGGACGCCTGCCTGGATGCCGTGCAAGCCGGCCTCTGGGTGGTGGCCGACGGCATGGGTGGGTATGCGGCGGGCGATTTCGTCAGCAGCCTGATCGTCGATACGCTGCGCGCCATCCCGCCCGAGCCCTCCTTGCCGGCCTATGTCCAGGCGTTGCGGGCGGGGCTGGAGCAGGCCAACGCGGCGGTTCGCCAGGAAACCGCACAGCGCGGCGTTGGCATCATGGGCAGCACCCTGGTGCTGCTGGCCGCCCGAGGCGACAGCGCCACCTGCCTGTGGGCCGGCGACAGCCGCCTGTATCGCCTGCGCGAGGGCCAGCTGGAGGTCATCAGCCATGACCACAGTTATGTCCAGGAGTTGCTGGACAGCAGGCTGCTCAGCGAGGACGAGGCGCGGGAGCACCCCATGGCCAACATCGTCACCCGCGCCGTGGGCACCCAGGACTGGCTGGAACTCTCGGCCGTGGACCTGGAGGTGCGTCCCGGCGACAGCTTCCTGCTGTGCAGCGACGGGCTGACCAAGACCGTCGAGGACCATGAACTGCGCGAGGTGCTGGGCAACGCGAGCCCCTATGAGGTGGTCCGTAGCCTGGTGCACCTGGGGCTGACCCGGGGCGCTCCCGACAACATCACGGCGGTAGTCGTCAATGCCCATTGAAAACTCATCGGCTGAAGAACGCTCGGGCCTGGACATGGAGATTCCTGGCTATGGGATCGAGCGCGAGCTGGGCGAGGGCGCCATGGCCACCGTCTACCTGGCGACCCAGCGCTCGCTGGAGCGCAAGGTGGCGCTCAAGGTCATGGCCGCCGCGCTGGCCGCCGACCGCAGCTTCTGCGAGCGCTTCCTGCGCGAGGGCAAGACCCTGGCGCGGCTCTCCCACCCGCACACAGTGACCATCTACGATATCGGCAATGTCGGCCACTTCTATTACATGGCCATGGAGTACCTGCCCAACGGCACCCTGAAGGAGCGGATCGCCGAGGGGCTCAGCCCGCAGCAGGGCCTGGTCTACCTGCGCCAGATCGCCCTGGCCCTGGGTTATGCCCATGCCCAGGGGCTGGTGCACCGGGACGTCAAGCCGGCCAATATCCTGTTCCGCGCCAACGGTTCGGCGGTGCTCTCGGACTTCGGCATCGCCAAGTCCCTGGAGGACCACACCCAGTTCACCCAGGCCGGTTTCGCCGTGGGCACGCCCAGCTATATGAGCCCCGAACAGGCTCGCGGCCAGCAGATCGACGGTCGCACCGATCTCTATGCCCTGGGGGTGGTGCTCTACGAGATACTCACCGGCAAGCTGCCCTATACCGGCAACGACTCGCTGTCCACGGCCCTGGCCCACTTGACCGAGCCGCTACCCGAACTGCCCATCACCCACGGCCGTTACCAGGGGATTCTGCGCAAGCTGCTGGCCAAGGATCCGGCCGAGCGCTTTGCCGATGCCGATGCCCTGATCGCCGCGCTGGACCATCTGTCGCCCGCCGGGCCGGTCGATACCGAGGCGACGCAGATCCGCCCGCTGCCGTTGCCGCCCGCCGCGACGGCCGCCGGCCAATCCGGGACAACCGACCTGGGCGGGCTGACGCCGGTTTCCCTCGACATGCCGCCGCTCGCCGCGCCGGAGCCCAAGCCCGAACCGGCCGCAAGCCTCGGCGTCAAGTCGCCGGCGGGGTCGCGCAGGCCGTCGTTGGCGCTGCTCGGTGTGGCCGTGGCCGGCGCACTGGCCCTGGCTGGCGGGGGCTACTGGTGGCTGCGCTCGGCGCCGCCGACGGAGTCGCAAAACGGCCAGGTCGAGGCCAAAAAAACGCCGGCTGGCGCGGTGCGGGACTCGCCCGCCAAGGCGGCCAGCGCAGCGCAACCGCCGCTGGCGACCAACGCCGATGGCGGCGACCGTCCGCTGTTGATGCCTGGCAAGAAAACCCTGTTCCAACGGGTGTTGAGCAAGCCCGGCGCACAGGTGTCCGGCCAGCCCGGGGCGGCGGCCAGCGGTGCGGCGCTGCCGGCGTTCTCGGTGCTGTATGTCTATCAGCGCAAGACAGTGGCGGGTGGCAGCTGGCTGGAGGTCGGCGCCGCCAGCGATGGCCAGCGCGATGGCTGGTTGCCGGCCGAGCAGGTCAGCGACTGGAAACAGAGCCTGGTGCTGAAGTTCACCGAGCGCTCCGGTCGTTCGCCGGTCATGTTCCTGCGCGAGGCGAGCAGCCTCGAACGGTTTCTGGCGGACACGGCCCAGGCCCGTACAGCACTGCTCAAGGCCCAGAACGAAGGCAGTGTGGACCCGCAGATCGTCGCGCTGGAGCCTGCGGCCAGCGCTATTCCCCAGGACCAGTTCTACCTGCTGCCGATTTTCGAGGCCCGGGAGAGCTTCGATGCCAACGGCCAGCCGGTGCAACTGCTCAACGTGGCCTCCATCGACCCCGGCGACACGGCCCCGGGCAAGGCCGAGGGGGCGGCCAAGGCCAGTGGCGACGCCTTCCGCACGGCGATAGTGCTGGTGGTCGATACCTCGGTATCGATGCAGCCCTACATCGACCGGGTACGCAAGGTGGTGCAGGCATTGCACCAGCAGATCGCCAGCCGTGGCGACCTGGACAGCGTCAGCTTCGGCCTGGTGGGGTTTCGCAGTAATGTCGAGAAGACCCCGGGCCTGGAATATGTGGCGCGCCCCCTGGTGAGCCTGGAGGAGGGCCGCGATCCGCAGCGTTTCCTCGAGCTGGCTGGCCAGGTCAAGGCCGCCCAGGTGTCAAGCCATGCCTTCAATGAGGATGCCTTCGCCGGTGTGATGGAGGCGGTCGAAGGCATGGACTGGAGTCCCTATGCCGGGCGGCTGATCCTGCTGGTCACCGACGCTGGCGCCCTGCGCAAGAACGATCCGCTGGGGCGAACCCAGATGAACGAAGCCGAGGTGCGCGAAGCCGCTCTCAGCAAACAGATCAAGATCTATGCGCTGCACTTGCGCACCGAGGCAGGCCGGAAAAACCATGACTTCGCCGAGCAGCAGTACCGCAGCCTGACGGCCGACGCCAACCCGCAGATCGGCGATCTCTACATTCCGGTGGCTGGCGGCGATGTCGGTCGCTTCGGCGACACCGTCACCGAGATCGGCTCGGCATTCGCCGAACAGGTGCATCAGGCGCGCAACAACCAGATGCCGAACCTGGCGCCGCCACAGGGGGCGCCGAGCATTGCGAGCAAGGCCACGGCCATCGGCTACGCCATGCAGATGGACTTTCTCGGCCGCCGGTCAGCCGTCCGTGCACCGCAGCTGATCACCGCCTGGACCTCCGACCACGACCTGACCAACCCCTCGCTGCCGGCCTTCCAGGTCTGCGTGCTGCTGACCAAGCTGCAGCTCAACGACCTGCAGCAGTCGCTGAAACTGATCGTCGACGCGGCCCGCCGTACCCAGACCTCGCCCAAGGATTTCTTCCAGGAGATTGCCAGCGCCAGCGCCCACATGAGCCGCGATCCGACGCGGTTGAAGCAGGGCGGCAACCTGGTCGAAGACGGCATCCTCGGCGAGTACCTGGAGGGCCTGCCGTATCGCAGCAAATCGCTGACCATGACCCAGGACCTCTGGCTGTCCCTGAGCGTGGCCGAGCAGCAGGACTTCATCGACGAGCTGGAGTCGAAGATCCGCCTGTACGAGACCTTCCACAACGACATTGCCAACTGGGTCCGCTTCGGCGAGGCCCAGCCGGGCGATGCGCTGTATCGCGTGCCCCTGGCGACGCTGCCCTGATGCTCAAGCTCAGGGATATCCGCAAGACCCGCGGCGAGGGGCCACAGCGCTACAGCCTGGTGGTGCCCCAGCTCGACCTGCGGCCGGGCCAGCGCCTGGCCCTGGTGGGCCCCAGCGGCAGCGGCAAGAGCACCCTGCTGGACCTGCTGGCCCTGGTGCTGTCCCCGGACCCGGGCGGGGTCTTCGAATGCAGCGCCGACGGCCCTACGCTGGATGTCGCCGGGCTCTGGCGCAGTGGCCGCCAGGATGTGCTGGCCGGGCTGCGCAGCCGGGTCATGGGCTATGTGCTGCAGACGGGCGGGTTGCTGGGTTTTCTCGATGTGCAGCGCAACATCGGCTTGTCGCGCTCGCTGCTCGGCCTGCCGGCCGATGCCACGGTCAGGCGCCTGGCCGAGCAGCTGGAAATCGCCGACCAACTGCACAAGCTGCCGGCGGCACTGTCCGTGGGCCAGCGCCAGCGGGTCAGCATCGCCCGGGCCCTGGCCCATGGGCCGAGCATCGTGCTGGCGGACGAGCCCACCGCCTCGCTGGACCCGCTGAACGCCGAACGGGTCATGCAACTGCTGGTGGCCCAGGCCGAGGAGCGCGGCGTGTGCATCCTGGTTGCCACCCATGACGAGGCGCTGGCCCGGCGCGCCGGGCTGCAGCTGCATCCCTTGCAGGTGCAGCGCGGCGCGGATGGCGGGGTCACGTCGACGCTGGCGGGAGGTGGCTGATGCGGCTTGCCCTGATGGCCCTGCTGGCCTGGCACGACTACCGCGCCGAGGTGCGCCTGTCGGCTTGCGCGGTCCTGGCCCTGGTCGCCGTGCTCGCGCCCTTGCTGGTGTTGTTCGGCCTCAAGTTCGGCCTAGTCAGCACCCTGACCGAACGCCTGGAGCGCGACCCCGCGGTGCGGGAAGTGGTGCCCATGGGCGGCGGGCGCTTCAGCGCCCAGGCCATCGCTGAACTGGCCAGTCGTCCCGAAGTGGCCTTCGTCGTGCCGCGTACTCGACAGATCGCCGCGACCGCCGACCTTTACCCGGACTCGGCCGCTCAGGCCCTGACGGTAGAGATGATCCCCACCGCCGCGGGTGACCCGCTGGTGGCGCCCGCGCTGCTGCCCCAGGCGCCGGACCAGGTACTGCTCAGCCAGCGGGCGGCGGAGAAACTCGGCGTCCAGGGCGGCGACGTGCTGAGCGCCGCGTTCGGCCGTCAGGTAGCCGGGCGCCAGGAATACCAGCGCACCCGCCTGCGGGTGCAGGGGGTCTTGCCACTCGCGGCCTTCCAGCGCGATGCGCTGTTCGCGCCCCTGGCCCTGCTGGAAGCCGCCGAAGACTACCGCGACGGCCTGGCCTGGCCTGGGCATGAGCCACAAGTGAACACGGCGCGGGTGTATCCGGGGTTCCGTCTCTACGCCACGGACCTGGACGGCGTGGAGCGCCTGCGCCGGTATTTCGCCAAGCGCGGGCTTGAGGTCGCGACCCAGGCCGACGCCATCGCCCAGGTGCGCTCCCTCAGCCGCAACCTGACCCTGGTGTTCTGGATCATCGCCAGCCTGGCGCTGGCCGGGGCCTTCGCGGCGATGACCGCCAGCGCCCTGGCCGCCGTCGAGCGCAAGCGCAGGGCCTTGTCGGTGTTGCGCCTGCTGGGTTTTTCCACCGCCGCCCTGGTCGCCTTCGTGGTGCTGCAGGCGCTGTACACCGGGGTGTTCGGCCTGCTGCTGGCCTGGGGCTTGTACGGTATGGCCGAAACCGGGTTGAACCGGCTGTTCGCACCGGCGGCGGGGGAGTTCGCCTGCCGGTTGCTGCCGAGCCACTACCTACTGGCCCTGCTGCTGACGTTGCTCTGCTGCCTGCTGGCGGCGGCCTCCGGTGGTTGGCGCGCGGCGCGGATCGAAGCATCGGAAGGACTGCGCGATGTGTAGCTGGCTGAGGGTTCTGGTCCGGCTGAGGGTTTTAGTTTGGCTGAAGGCTCTCGTCTGGCTGAAGGCTCCAGTCTGGCTGAAGGCTCTCGTCATGCTGGCGCTGGCCGGCACAGTACAGGCGGAGAGCGCCCCTGCGGATAATCCGAAACCGCTGCCCGATGACCTCAGCCTGCCGCTGCCCTGCGACGGTGAATTGGTGTTCCGCCACGTCTATGTCCTCGCCAAGGGCAGCCTGGACGACCGTGAGGTCAATCTCGGCTACCCCTTCAGCGATGACGATCCGGGCTACCGGCAATCCTTCATCTCCGGTTATCGGCGCGACTACATCAACGGTCAGTTCGCCCTCGACGACCTGCCGGCCGACTGGCAAGCCAGAATCGCCCCGGCGCTGCCCAAGAGCGGGGCCGACAGCCTGCTCAAGCCCATGTTCTATTTCGTCGGCAAATACGAGGTCACCGAGCGCCAATACGCCCTGGTCATGGCCCAGGAGGCGGCCTTGGCGGGGCAGGGCGAGGCACCGGCCTGCGCGCCCATGAGCGACATGGCTGCGCGCTTGCCCAAGGTCAAGCTGTCGCGCCTGGAGGCTGAGCGCTTTACCGCGGTGTACAGCGCCTGGTTGCTCAAGTACCACCGCGACCGGTTGCCGGTCAGTGGCCGCGGCAAGGCGGTCGAGGACGGCGGGATGGGCTTCGTCCGCCTGCCGACCGAAGTGGAGTGGGAATTCGCCGCCCGCGGTGGCCAGGCGGTCAGCCGCCAGGCGTTGGAGGCGCGGTTGTTTCCGCGCAAGGTGCAAGGCAGCGACAGCGATGGCCCGCTAGGGGACTGGGCGGTGTTCAGCCAGGTCGCCGGGGGCACCGGGCAGGGCGCGCGGCTGTTGCCGGTCGGGCTGAAAAACCCCAATCCATTGGGGCTGTTCGATGTGATCGGCAATGCCGCGGAGATGGTCCAGGAGTCCTTCCAACTGGTCCACGCCGGTCGCCGCCAGGGTAGTTACGGCGGCTTCGTGGTCAAGGGCGGCAACTACCTGGAAGGCGAGCTGACGCTGTTCACCGGCATGCGTCGGGAATACCCGCTGTTCGCCGCCGACGGCAGCGAACAGCGCAACGCCACTACCGGTTTCCGGGTGGCCCTGGGCGCGTTGTCGGCACCGCGCTCACGCTACGAGGAGCTGTTCGAACAGTGGCGCAAGGAGGGCCGCCTGGCGGGCCTGACCGATGAAATCGACGCCGCCGAAGATCCGACCCAATTGCTCGATAGTCTCATCGCCAGCAGCACCGACCCGAACCTGCAGGCTCGCCTGGCGCGGGTGAACGAAGAGCTCAAGCGCAATGTGTCGCTGATCGCCCGGCAGCGCGAGGAGGCCGCGGGCAACCTGATCCAGTCGGCGGCCCTGGTGGCCGAGACCGTCAACAACTACAACATTCGCCTGACCAACCTGCAGAAGAATCGCGATCAAGCGCGGGCAGCCCAGGACGAAGCCGCCGCCAAGCTCTATGAAACGGGCATCGCCAATGGGCGCAGTGCGCTCGATGGCGCCCTGGCGATCTACATCGACAACCTGGCGACCGGAACGCGCTACACCGACGAGGTGATCCAGACGCAGTTCCAGCGGACCCGGGAAGAGCTCAATCACAAACCGGTGCTGGGCAAAAGCCTGGTCGCCCGTGCCACGCTTTTCGTCAGGCATGTGGGGCAGTTTCGCCAGCAGCGCCGGGCAGACCCGGAGACGATCCTGAAGGAGCTGCTCGCACCCTGAGCAGGGTGTCGAAACGGCCGTCAGTGGCGGCGAAGACCAGCTAGGCTGGATGTAGCGTCAGCTGACTTTGGTCACGTCGGACGGAGCCCGCTCCGCGCAGAAGCCGAAACGGAATTGACCCACACAAAAAGGAGAGACATGACCATGGATACTTCACACAAGAACTGCGTTTCGATCCTGGTTCGTACCCTGCCGGTGCCTACCCTGGTCTGCTGCGCACTGCTGCTGGGCGGATGCGCGGGCTTCGGGGCTCCAAGCTCGAAGGTCGCGGCCCAAACCAAGGTCGAGTACTACCCGCAATGCTATGAGCCGGTCAGCCAACTGCGCAGTTCCGACAAGTCGATGACCAAGTCGGTGGCCACCGGCGCGGTTGCCGGTGGCCTGCTCGGCGGCCTGACCGGGGCCCTGGTCGGCAATAGCAGCGATGCCGGCCGCAATGCACTGATAGGCGCTGCCGCCGGGGCTTTGGTCGGCGGCGCGACTGGCTACTACAGCGAACGCCAGAAGCAGATCAGCGACGACCGTGCGCGCATTGCTTCCTACGCCAGCGACATCGACCACAGTACCGGCGAAATCGACCGCAGCATCAGCTACACCAGTACCGCGCAGAACTGCTACCAGCGTGAATTCACCTCACTGCTCAATGCGCGCAAGACGAAGAAAATCAGTGACAGCGAAGGGCGCCTGCGTCTGGCCGAGATCGTCAGCGGCCTGAAGGAAACCAACGAGCTGATGGCCGCCGCGGATGGGCGTGCCGGCGAGAGCATCGATGTCTACACCCAAGCCTATGAGAAAGACCTGCAGACGGTCGGTGTGCAACGTCAGGACGTCGCTCAGGTGGCCGCCGTGAAGCCACCGGCCGCCACCGATAAGAAGGCGTCGACCAACAAGAAGGCCAGCGCCAAGCCGGCGACGAAGGCGAATGTGCCCAAAGAAGCCGTCACCACCGAGCGCACCTTGCAGCAAGCCTCGGCCAAGCGCGCGGAAGGCCAGAAAGTCGCCGCTCGTGGCCAGACCATGGTCAACGACGTGTGCAGCAACCCCGACATGGGTGACTGGGCACCGCCTGCTTGCTCGAAAGCCTGATGGGAGAAAGGGGAGCGGGAAGGTCCTGCCTATGTTCATCACCAGCAGGTATTTGTCTCGTCACGTTGATCGCCCGGTTGGAACCAGGCATCACCCTATAGGAGCATTGGCGACTCTTGATTGACTCCGTGTCGCAGCACCTGGGCGAGCATCGCGAACCCATCATGTAGGGCCTGATCACCGCCAGAGGCGTTACTGACGCTCGCGCGGACGAATTGTGGAACTGTGCCTTTACCGATGCTGAATGCATCGGCGATCGAGATCAGGTGATTGCGCTGGCGTAGCGAGTGCTCGATTTCCGATGCGCGCCAGGGAGCCGGTACCTCGATCCAGAAATGTGGGCTGTATTGATGGGTTCTGTAGGTCAGTCCATGCAACAGTTTTTCGACCGCCTGCTTACGGCGCTCTATTTCCGCTATCTGCTGATGCAGCAGTGAGCGTGCAGTGCCATCTTCAATCCAGAGACAGGCGATCTCATGGGGCAGTGGCGAGGCCATCCAGCAGGTGTTGCGGATCGCTGCGGCGTGGCGCCCTACCAGTGCTTGCGGTACATGGACATATCCTGCCCGAAGTCCCGCGGCTACTCCTTTGCTCAAGCTGCTAATGATGATTCCACGCTCAGGTGCGTACATGCTGATTGGCATTGGCCTGTCCTGCATCAGTACGCCATGGGTTTCGTCTTCGATGATCAGCACATTGTGTTCGCGGCATATCTGCGCAATTTCTTTACGGCGCTCGGAGCTGATAATTGCTGTGGTCGGATTCTGTATCGTCGGTGTGCAGTACAAAGCGGAGACTCGATTGATGCCGCAAATCTCAGCAAGCGATGCAGGGATCAACCCTTCCTCATCCATTTCTACACCCAGGACCTTGATACCCAGAAATCGAGCGACGCTGATGAGGCCCGGATAGGTGAGGTGTTCTGTGACCAGAGTGTCTCCAGCACGCAACATCGCAATGAGGACGGTCAGCAGGCCGTGCTGGCTGCCATTAACGCAGAGGATCTGCTCGGCCGATGACCTGAAGTCGCCATGCGCCAGCCATTGGGCACCCGCTTGTCGGTGGCGCTGAATACCCATATCTGGCGTGTAGAGCATCAATTCTTGCAGTCGTTCTACATCTCCTGACAGATCCGTCATCGTGCGCGCCAGCAGCGTGGCTTCCATACCGGGGATGTGCATGTTGCGACTCATATCGTGGCATTCATCCGCTGCCTCGATGAAATTGCGGAAGCCGGCATCGCGAGGGCGTTCCTGCTCGCGTGCACGAACAAAGGTGCCGTCACCCACCCGCGCCATGACCAGCCCCATGCGCTCCAATTCTGAATAGGCCCGACTGACTGTTCCGGCAGTAACGCCAATCTTATCGGCAAGGATGCGATGTGGCGGAAGCTTGAGGCCTTGTCCAATTGCGCCGTTATTGATGGCTTGCTCTATGCCCTGAGCAAGCCGCATGTACTTAGGCCCTGGACCCTCTTGTAGGGCATTCTTGAAGATTGAATCGGTGTCAATAACGGGTTTGACAGACATATTTTCCTCAAATTAACCTGATATTGAATCAATATATTGAGTTGATAAGATCATTCTTATAAATGAATCGGATCAATCTTAAAGAATTTACCTTAAGAGCCAAATAAAAACATGTCAATCAGCATGGAAGTGCAGGATCAGCCTGCAGCAGGGAGATGGATGGCGGGCTTGGTGACCACGTTGCTCTTTCTGGTGGTCTGTCTCAGTTGGGGGACTACATGGCTTGGCATCAAGATAGCGGTGGAGAGCGTGCCACCACTGACATCTGCAGGTTTGCGTTTTTTGATCGCCTTTCCGCTGTTCCTGGGGTTTGCGTTGATACGGCGCGAGTCGATATTTTTCCCCCGCAAGAACTTCGGTTTTTTCATCTTCGTCACCCTGTGCTACTTCAGCGTGCCGTATTACCTGCTGAACTACGGCGAGCAGTATGTTGCTTCCGGGCTGACGGCACTTTTGTTCAGTAGCATGCCGGTCTTCATCCTGATCTTCTCGTCCATCTTCCTGAGAGAAAAGATATTTTTTTCGCAAGTTGTCGGCATAGCCATTGGCTTCGGCAGCCTGTTCATGATTATCAAGACACAGGGGCTGCATCTCGATTACTCGGAGCTTTTCGGAGTGATCGCTATTCTAATCGCGGCTGTGATGCACGCCCTCTGCTATGTCATTACCAAGCAGAGAGGAGCCGAGATAGGGGTTATCACATTCAATACGCTGCCGATCGGCATTGCCGGGCTGGGATTGTTCATGACTGGCTTGGCGCTGGAACATCCCGACCTTGCCAGTGTGACGCAGCGTTCCTGGCTGGCATTGACCTATCTCGGTTTGGTGGCTTCCGTGGGCGGCTTCATTGTCTATTTTTTCCTGCTCAAGCGCTTGAGCCCGGTCATTCTGTCGTTCGTGTTCATCATCTTCCCAGTATTCGCCGTCCTTATCGGCGCTTGGTACGAAGGCACGCCAATCTCTCGACAATTGATCCTCTATTCGATGTTGCTGCTAGCGGGCTTTGCTATCACCAAATTGCCGGTAGAACGACTTCTTGGATGGGGCAGATAACCAATGGGCATTCTGAATGCAGACAATCTCAAGATGATTTATCAGCATGCCAACCGAGCTTACCCAGACGAGTGCTGTGGGTTTGTTCTCGCCGATGGCGCTGTCCATGAAGGTACGAACATTCAAGATGAGCTCCACGCGAGCAGTCCTGAACGGTATTCACGTCATGCTGCCAATGGTTACACCTTCTCGATACCAGACTCCGTCTTTTTGAATGCAAGTTTTCGCACTGATAACCCGGTGGTGATCATCTACCACTCCCATCCAAGCGCGGCACCCCGCTCAGGCCCGAGGAGCTGCAAGGCCACGACTGCCTGCCTTACGGCCACGGGCGCCAGGTGCAGTGGCGTTTCGAAGGGCAGGGCAACAAGCCCTTGCTGGTCAACGTCACCGGGAGGATGCGGGTCAACAACGGCGAATTGCTCAAGGACGCGGCCATCGCCGGCATGGGCATCACTTACCTGCCGACCTTCATCGTCGAGGCAGCACTCAAGGATGGGCGGCTGGCGTCGGTGCTGGACGGCTTCCACCCCGAGCCCCTGGCCTTGTCGGCGGTCTACCCGCAGCACCGCCAGGGATCGCGACCGGTGCAGGTGTTCATCGAGTTCCTGCGCGAACAGTTGAATCGCGGCGTGGTGCCGGGAGCGCGATGAGGCGTAGGAGAATGCAGTGCCTCATGACCATCCGGGTAAGCCACCGGTCCACGATTTGAACCGGCTCACGTTCAGCTCATGCCGAATAGCCCGCAGCCCCCAGGCGCTCCTGCAACTGCACAAGGAATCGTTGCCCGGCAGGCGCGATTATTTCAGCAATGACGGGGCGCCTTGTACTAACGTGTTCGGGGTTTCCTTTGCCGAAAACTGAAGCAGAGCTGTTGTTATTACACACTGAGCTGAAATGCCAAAAATCCGCTATTTGATATTTTTTGCTCATCTGGTGAATGAGTATTTTCCTATTCAGATCAAGTAGTTAAAAAATATCTCCAGGCCTTGATTAGGCCAGGATTCAAAAAAAATTGGTCTCAAGTGCTTTACAAAACATTTTGCACTCCGTAACTTTCGCCGGATTGAGTGTGATCTGACAAGGAATAGTCATGATGAAAGCAAGGGATATGTATCTCCAGCGTTTGTCTGTGCCCCGTAATATTTGGCTGAATGGCAGAAAAGTCGATGAAGTCCTCTCTGAGCCTGCCTTCCATGGCGCAATTGAAAATACGCTGTCTTATTATGACCTACTGGAAGAGTCAGATTTAAACTTCGACTACCAAGGTCGTCCAGCCGCAATAAGCCTGATGATTCCCAAGAATACCAATGATCTTGCGCGTAAGCGTAGTGCCTATAAAAAGATCGCTGATAGTTCATTTGGCATGTTGGGCAGAACGCCAGATTTCATTAATGCCGGCTTGAGCGCCATGCGCGCCCATAGCGCCTTTTTCGGGCGCGATGAGCATGCCGATTACACGGCCAATATCATCGATTTTTATGACCGGTGCGCCAGGGAACATCTGTTCGTGGGGCACGGTGCGATTAACCCGCAGATTGATCGGTCCAAGCCCATGGGGCTTCAATCCAACCTCTATGCCGGCGTCAAATGCATGAACGTCTCTGAGCAAGGGATTGAGGTCAGCGGGGCCAAAATGATCGTGACCCTTGCCCCCATTGCTGATCAGTTGCTGATTTTCAATATGCCTGGGTTGACGGAGCACGATGCAGATTACGCACTGGCGTTCACGGTGCCGACTCATGCTCAAGGCTTGAAAATCATCTGTCGCAAGAGCCTGGTGCATACCGAGGGCTCGGAGTTCGACTACCCGTTGTCGAGCAAGATGGATGAAATAGATGCCTACCTGGTTTTCGACCAGGTCCATATTCCCTGGTCCGACGTCTTTATCTTTCGCGATATCGCCAAATCCAACCAGTTCTACGATGTGACACGCACCCGCCATCATACAGGGCACCAGGGCGTGGTCAGGGGCTTGGCCAAGGCCGAGCTGCTGATAGGCGTGGCCGATAGTCTTGCACGCAACCTTGGGCTTTCCTCCTACATCAATGTCCAGGAGCAATTGGGGGAGTTGACGACTGCGTATGAGTTGATCCGTGGCACCGTGATGCTCGCTGAACTCGAAGCCCAAGTGGACGCCGAAGGCGTATGCAATCCGAGTATTCATGCGATCCAGGCTATTCGCTGCCATTTCCCCAAGTGGTACCAGCAGATGCTGCAGACTGTGCAGTCTCTGGCGGCGGGCTCAATGCTGGCGGTGCCTCACGGCGATGACTTCCATAACGAGAATGAAGGTTGTCTTCAGCAAGCTTTGCAAAACCCATTCTTGTCGCCGATGGACAGAGCCAAGTTGTTGAACTTGGCCTGGGATGTCAGCGGCGATGGTTTTGGTCAGCGGCAAATGATTTATGAGACTTACCATGCCGGCGACCCCATGCGAATTGCCGCGGCGCACTATAACAACTACAACAAGCAAACGATGTCGGATTCGGTGGCGCGTGCGCTGAAAAGCCATAACTAGTTTTGGCCTGTAAGCAATCAGCGGGCATTCACGAATACTCTGCCTTTGCAGTTTGAATTCTGTCCTGCCTGACAGTGGCGTGATAGTTGAAGATAAAGGAACTTATTGTCCATGATTTATAATCTTGGCAGGCTTTCCAGTGTCATGGATTCGCAAGGCCTCGACATGTTGTTAGTGTCTACTCGGGAGAATATTAATTATTTCACCGGTATTCGGCCTGTGGTCAAGGAGTTGAATCCTTATTATGGCGAGTGCTATGTGCTTATTTGTCGGCAGCAGCCAGATATTGTGCATTTCGTTCACTCGTGTGGCGAATGCGATCAACTGACCGAATCGCAAACCCCGATAGGCCTTGTTCATACTTACGGCACCTTCTATCGAGAGTTGCCCAATCAGAGCTTATTGCGTGACGACGAAGTGGCCATTCATCGCTGGACCAGTAACTCTGCACGGCATTTGAATGCCCAGCAGGCACTTTTGACCCTGCTTCAAGAACTGGGCGTCACCCCTTCGACGAGAATCGGTTGTGACGAGGATGGTGTTTCCCATGCTGCGCTGGCGTCGATGCAGGCGCAGTTCGGCGAAGCCTCCATCATCCTGGCGTCTGCCCTGATCCGGCAGATACGCCGGGTCAAGACCCCCTACGAAATCGAAATGCTGACCCTTGCCGCCCGTTGCAACGAGTCGGCGATCAAGTGCGTGGCTGAAGCAGTGCAGGTGGGGATCAGTGAACTGCAAATCGGCGAGATCTTCGAGTCTGCGGTGGTCCGCCTCGGCGGACGCCCTGAGCTGACGATGATCAAGATCGGACGGGCCGCCGTCGGTGGCCAGCGCCGACAGCGGGCAGACATTACCTTGCAGCACGGCGATTTGCTCTGGTTCGACTCCAATACCCGTTACCAGGGCTTCTGGGCGGACCTGGCGCGGGTCTATGCCTTTGGTGACGTCGACCCGGCAACGGCGCAGCGCTATGCAGCGCTGCGCGAAGGCATGTTGCATGCGGCACGCTCGATCCGGCCCGGGATGTCCGGCAAGGACGTCTTCCACCTGACGATGGACTGTGTGCGAAGCAACGGCTTCCCTGAATACCGGCGCCATCACGTCGGCCATGGCATTGGCCACGAGGCCTACGAACGGCCGATCCTGATGCCAGGCGAAGATGCCCTGGTCGAGCAGGGCATGGTGATTTCCATAGAAACGCCTTACTACGAATTCGGTCTGGGGGCATTGCATCTCGAGGATCCGCTGGTCATCGGTCCTGAGCACAACACATTTCTGACCATGGATCCGTGCCCCGAGCTTGGGGTTATCGCTACGTCATCGTTTCGATAGGAAATGAAGGGAGTCGCCTTGTGAAAAGCATATTAGAAACCATTGGATCCTGTCCCATCGTCGAGCTTTCCCACTCGCTGGTACCCAGCGGCAAGAAGCTCTACCTGAAGCTGGAACAGTTCAATCCCAACCACAGCATCAAGGACCGGACGGCCCTGGGGCTGGTGCTCGCCGCCCTGAAGTCTGGCCATCTGGCGCCTGGCGGCACCGTGATCGAATCCACCTCCGGCAACCTCGGCAAATCTCTGGCCATGATCGGCGCGGCGATGGGCTTGAAGGTGATCGTCGTGGTCGATCCGAAGGTGAGTTCGACCGCGGTCAATTGGTACAAGGCCTACGGCGCTCAGGTGGACATGGTGAATACCCCGGACGGGCAGGGCGGCTACCAGCGGGCGCGGATTGAAAGGGTCCAGCAACTGCTGCACGAGCATCCCGGGGCTTATTGGCCGAATCAATATGACAATCCGCAGAACCCGGCCTATCACGACGAAGTCACGGCCAAGGAATTTGCCAGGCTCGATTACGACGTGCTGGTGGGCTGCGTCAGCACCGGCGGGCATCTTTCCGGTATCGCCAGGGGAATCAAGCGCGATCGTCCGCAGGTCAAGGTACTGGCGTGCGATGTGCTGGGGTCTGCCGCCCTGGGCGGGGCATTCTCGCCGTATCTGCTCAACGGCGTCGGCCTGGCCTGGCGCTCGGCCAATACCCACCTGGATTGCTTCGACTACCACAGCCTGATCGATGATCACCATGCGATTTCGATGTGCCGGATCCTGGCCCGTGAAAGCGGCTTGCTGCTGGGAGGGTCGGCGGGGCTGGTGGCCTATGGCGCGCTGCAATGCCTGTATGGCTCCTCGGCGAAGAGTGTCCTTGCGATCATGCCCGACAGCGGCACCAACTACCTGGATACGCTCTACGACGACCGCTGGCTGGAGCAGAAAAACATCCATCTCTATGGGGTCGAGGCGCTACGCCAGGACCTGCAGGCCAACGAGTTCAAGCGATCCCGGTCGGGAAGGGATCTCGAGTCCGTGCCCTCGTTGAGCTATTGAGCGGCGACACTTTCCTTTTCCAAGCGTTTGTACTGTCCATCCATGAGGATGCCGCATGTTTGACTTCACTCAGACCGAAGCCGTACCCAAGCAGGATTATCACGACGGTATGGCCAGGCTCGCGGCCGGCGTCTGCATCATTGCCACTCACGTGGACGGCCACCCCGAAGGCATGACTGCCACCTCCGTCTGCAGCGTATCGGATGTGCCGCCGACGTTGCTGGTTTGCCTCAATCAGCTGTCGAGTACGTTCCAGGCTTGCCTGAAGAGCGAAATATTAAGCGTCAACGTGCTTTCGCCCCACGCCACGCAACTGTGCGAAACCTTCGCCAAGCCGCGCAGCACGGTGGAGAAGTTTGCGTTTGGCCAATGGCATACCGGGACCACGGGCGCGCCCTTGCTCACCGATGCCCTGGTGATTTTCGATTGCCGGATTGTCAGTACTCACCGGGTGCACTCCCATGGCGTGCTGTTCTGCGAACCCGTGAGTGTGCAGGTCGGCAGCGCCCACGAAGGGCTGGGCTACTTCAATCGGCGCCTCATTCGCATGGCGGCGCATTGAGTCGTCCGTACTTTCAGTTGTTCGATGCTTGACGAGTTCCCATTACATCAGGAGATAACAAAATGTGCGGAATGGCGGGTTGGCTTTCTTACTCAAGGGATCTGAGGCTGCACCGGGATACCGTTCAACAAATGACCGATACCATGGCCCTGCGCGGCCCCGATGGTGAAGGCGTGTGGATCGACGGCCCGATTGCCCTGGGGCATCGGCGCTTGTCCGTGATCGACCTGGAAGGTGGCCGGCAACCCATGGCCGCCAACCAGCCGGGTAGCACCAACGATGTCGCGGTCATCAGTTATGTTGGCGAGGTCTACAACTTCCGCGAGTTGCGCGCCGAGCTGGTGGCCAAGGGGCATACCTTCAAGACCAACAGCGATACCGAAGTGGTCTTGCGGGCCTATGTCGAATGGGGCGAGCAGTTTGCCGAACGCCTGAATGGCATGTACGGCTTTGCCTTGTGGGATATCCGCAAACAGGAACTGCTGCTGGTCCGCGACCGGATGGGCGTCAAGCCGCTGTTCTACTTCCCCACCGCCGATGGCGTGATCTTCGGTTCCGAGCCCAAGGCAATCCTGGCCAACGCCCTGGTGCCGCGGCGAATCCAGGCCGATGGCATGCGTGAGTTGCTGGAGCTGGTCAAGACGCCGGGGCAGGCGATCTTCGCCGGTATGAAAGAAGTGCTGCCCGGTGAGATCGTCAGGGTCAACCGGGATGGCATCCGTACCCGCCGTTACTGGCAACTCGAGGCGCGCGAACACGGTGATTCGCTGCAACAGACCATTCAACACACCCGCGACTTGCTGGAAGACATCGTCGACCGACAGATGATCACCGACGTGCCCCTGTGCGTGTTGCTGTCGGGCGGCTTGGACTCCTCGACTATTACTTCCCTGGCTTCGAAGAAACTGCTGGCCCAAGGCAAGGAGAACGTTCGTACCTTCTCCCTCGACTTCAAGGACCACGGCGAGGAGTTCGTCAGCGATGGCTTCCGCCTGACGCCTGATACACCCTTCGTCTGGGACCTGGTCAAGTGGGTGGACTCCAATCACGGCCAGATCGTGCTCGACAGCCGTGAGCTGGCCGATCCGGCACTGCGCGCAACCGTGGTCCGCGCCCTTGACCTGCCGCCGGCCTATTGGGGGGATCTGTATCCTTCGCTGTATCGGCTCTTCCAGGAGGTGCGCAAGCAGTCCACGGTGGCGCTCTCGGGCGAAGCGGCCGACGAAGTGTTCGGCGGATACCGCTGGTTCCATGACCCGGCCGCGATTCCCGCTGACACCTTCCCATGGATGACCACGGCCACGGTGAAACTGTTCGATGGCAAGAATCTGTTCGACCAGGGGTTGCTGGCCAAGCTGGACATGCCAACTTTTGTCAGCGACAGCTACCGCCAAGCGCTGGATGCGGTTCCGGAACTACCGGGAGAGGACGCCACCAACCGTCGCATGCGCCAGATCACCCACATCCACTTGACGCGTTATGTGCAATCCCTGCTGGACCGCAAGGATCGCATGAGCATGGCGGTGGGGCTGGAATTGCGGGTACCGTTCTGCGATCACCGGCTGGTGGAGTACGCTTTCAATATTCCTTGGGAAATGAAAACCTTCGACGGTCGGGAGAAGAGCATTCTGCGTGCCGCCGCCCGAGATCTGCTGCCGGACTCCATCGTGCAGCGCATCAAGAACCCTTACCCGGCCACCCAGGACCCGGCCTATGAAAAAGAGCTGCGTTCGGCCATGTCTGCGATCGTTGCGGATTCAAACGCGCCGGTGCGCCAGTTGCTGGATCTGGACCGAGTCAAGGACACCCTGGGCAGGGAGGCGGGTAAAGTCTCTCCGCTACATGAACGCATGGGCATGGAACGGGTAGTGGGCATGAACAGCTGGCTGGCCGAGTATGATGTGGCGGTTGATATCTAGCGTATAAGGTGCCGACCCCATCGGCACAGGTACGCTGATGGGGTCAGGGTGACTCAGTTGTAATCAGGGATGGACATTACCGATGGTCAACTCAGCCTTGCGGATCTGGTGTGCGGTCAGTGTGTTGTGCGTGGCTTCATTCACGATGGTGACCTGCGAGTTTGCTCCCATTGGTTTGTTGTCGCAGATCTCCAATGACCTGGAGCAGTCTCCCTCGACCGTCGGTCTGACGGTGACCTTGTATGCCTGGATCGGCGCCGCCAGCGGGTTGTTGTCGAACTGGCTGAACCGCTGGATTTCCCGTAAGGCCTTGTTGATCGCACTGATGCTGATCCTGGCCGTGTCAAACGGCCTGGCGGCGTTATCTCCCGAGTTCTCGACACTGCTCGGTGCCCGTGCGGTGGGCGCGGTTGCCCATGGCGTGTTCTGGGCCATCGTGGCCGCCACCGCGGCGCATATTGTCCCGGTACAACGAATAGGTCTGGCCACCTCGATCGTTCTGGGAGGCATCACCATTGCCACGGTCATGGGGGTTCCCTTGATCAACCTGGTGGGTCAATACGATGGCTGGCGCACGGCATTCATGTGCCTGGCCCTGATGTGTGTCGCCAGTGCCGGGGCGATAGCCCTGGTGCTGCCGACGATGAATATTCAATCCCTGGACAAAGGCATCGGCTTTGCCGTGGTGCTGCGGCGCAAGGATCTGTTGATCACTTACGTCATCACCGGCCTGACGGCGGCCGCTCATTTTGGCGCATACACGTTCGTCGAACCCTTTATTGGCCAGGTACCGGGTATTACCGCCTATCTGATTGCCGTCCTGCTGTTTGCCTTTGGCGCTGCGGGATTCCTGGGCAACCTGCTGAGTGCGCTGTTTATCGATCGCTACTTGAAAACCTTCATTCTGCTGGCGTTGATTGCAATGGCCTTGGCCTTGGTGACCCTGGGGATTTACGGTCCGTTACTGGGGATCACGCCTGTCGTTGCCTTGCTGGTGGTCTGGGGTGTGGCCATTTCTGCGTTGTTCACCGGCCTGCAAACCTGGGTCTTGAGGATTGCCGGCGACCACACCGTGCCGGCGACCGCGATCCACACGGCCGTGCTCAACAGTGCCATCGGGCTGGGTGTGATTGTGGGTGGCGCAGCACTGAATGTGTCTGGGTTCAAGGGGGCGATGTTGTCGGCCAGCGTGGTGATTGTGCCGGCCATCGCGCTGATGATTGTGGCCAACCTTCGCGCTCGCACAGAGCCCGTCTTCTCCTAGACCCTCGCGCGCTGCGCCCAGCAGCGCCGTCTCGACCTGTGCCTGTCCTCAACGGGCCGATCGGATCCATATCCTGACGTTGCCAGGTAACCCTGCGGCGGACCCATCCCGGCAGCCCGCGATAGCGGCAAAAACCCGTCCTGGAGCGCTCAGGCCTTGAAGTCGCGGGAGTTTTGCGCGCTCTTCAGCGCCGGGCCGTTACCGGCGCCATGCCAGTTGCCCGAGGCGAACCGGCCAATGGCTGCGCGCAGCTGTTCGGCATGATCTAAGCTCCACAAAGGCTGGCCTTTCGAGCAGAGGTTTCAATGCAAAGCACACCTGAAAACAGTCTGAAAAATGCGTTGAAGGTCTGTAGAGACAGCTTTGTTTTCGTCGGCTTTTTCAGTTTCTTCATCAATGCGCTGATGCTGGTCCCGACCTTCTACATGCTTCAGGTGTATGGGCGGGTGATGACCAGCGGCAGTCTCACCACCCTGGCCATGTTGACGTTGATCATGATCGGGCTGGTGATCACCCTCGGCTCCCTGGAATGGATTCGCTCGCGCATCATGGTCCGGGTCAGTACCCGGCTGGATGTGCTGCTCAGTCGCCAGGTCTACAAGGCCAGTTTCAAACGGGCTTTGGACAGTGGCGGCATGGATGCCTCGGCCCAGTCGCTCAACGACCTGACGGGGTTGCGACAGTTTCTTTCCAGCAGCGGTCTGTTCGCCTTTTTCGACGCGCCCTGGTTGCCGATCTATATCGCGGTGATGTTCCTGTTCCACCCCTGGTTCGGCTGGGTCGCGACGGGCAGCGCGCTGTTGTTGATAGTGCTCGCCTTCGTCAATGAGAAGCTGACGGGGCCGGTACTGGCCCAGGCCAACAGGGAGCATATCGGCGCGACCCTCTATACCACCAAGAACCTGCGCAACGCCGAAGTCATCGAGTCCATGGGCATGCTGGAAACCCTGATGGATCGTTGGGGCCGTCGGCAGAGAAACGTCTTGCTGCTGCAGTCCCTGGCAAGCGACAGGGGAGGCCTTGTCACGACGCTTTCGCGGACTTTTCGCCTGCTGGTGCAATCGCTGGTGCTGGGCCTGGGGGCGTACCTGGCGGTGGACCATCAGGTGGGAGCCGGCCTGGTGTTCGCCGGGGCCGTGCTGCTGGGGCGGGCACTGGCCCCCATCGACCTGATGATCGGCAGCTGGAAGGGCTTTATCGCGGCCCGTTCGCAGTACAACCGCCTGAACGACATCCTCGGCAAACAACAGGCGCAACCCGAGCGTCTGTCCTTGCCCGCGCCCGAGGGCAACGTGCAGGTCGAGAATCTGATTGTCGCGGCGCCTGGCTCGAAAAACCCGATCCTCAAGAACATCAGCTTCAGCGTACCGGCCGGTTGCGTGGTGGGCATCATAGGTCCGAGCGCCTCGGGCAAGTCGACCCTGGCCAGGGCGCTGATCGGCGTCTGGCCGCCACAGCATGGGGTGGTCCGGCTGGATGGCGCGGACATCAGCACCTGGGACAAGCATGAGCTTGGCCCGCACATCGGTTATTTGCCCCAGGACATCGAACTGTTCGAGGGCAGCGTCGGCGAGAACATTGCCCGCTTCGCCGAGATCGATTCGGCGAAGGTCATCCAGGCCGCCAGGACCGCTGGCGTCCACGAAATGATTCTGCTGTTGCCCGATGGCTACGACACCGTCATCGGCAGCGAGGGCGTCATGCTGTCGGCGGGGCAGCGCCAGCGCATCGGGCTGGCCCGCGCACTGTACGGCAACCCGCGGCTGATCATTCTCGACGAGCCCAATTCCAACCTCGACGAAGTTGGCGATCGTGCCCTGGCGGCCGCCATCCAGCAGATCAAGCACACCGGCGCGACCCTGTTCGTGATTACCCACCGCACCAACATCGTGTCGCAACTCGACCGGCTGCTGGTGATGAAAGCCGGGGTCGTCGGCCTCTATGGGCCGCGCGAGGAAATACTGGCCGAACTCAGCGGGCAGCAACCGCCGGTACCGAAACACGCCGGGCCCGTACCGGTGGCTACCAACGTGGCGTCGATCGATGCCCGCAAGGACGATGGCGGTGAATCCTATGCCTAATCGTCAAATCGAAAGCTTCTCCGACCTGCCGGTGTCCGATCGCAAGGTCCACCGCCTGGGCATCGGCATCGTCGGCTTGACCTTCGGCCTGTTCGGCACCTGGGCGGCGCTCGCGCCCCTGGACGGCGCCGCCTACGCGCCGGGGGTGGTCACCGTGCAGACTTACCGCAAGACGGTCCAGCACCTTGAAGGCGGCATCGTCAAATCGGTCTTGGCCCATGATGGCGATATCGTCAAACGTGATGATCCGCTGATCATCCTTGAAGATGCCCAACTGCGCTCCGAATACGAGGCGACCCAAAGCCTGCTGATCGCGGCCAGGGCCATGGAGTCAAGGCTGATTGCCGAGCGCGATGGGTCGCCGGCGATCGACTTCGGGCCGATGAGCGACCCTGTCAGTGTGCGGGGAGAGGAAGCGCGCCAGGGCGAGACCCAGGTATTCAACGCTCGGCGGGGCTCGCGGCTGGGCCAGATAGCCGTGCTGCGCGAGCGCATCGGCCAATTGCACCAACAGATCAAGGGCCTGGAGTCGATGATCGCGGTCAAGGTGCGCCTTGAGCAATCCTACAGCGGTGAAATCGGCGAATTGTCCGAGCTGCTCAAGCAAGGGTTCGTCGACAAGCAACGCCTGCTGGAGCAGGACCGCAAGCTGGGGATGCTCAGGTCGGAGGTGGCCGATCACCGATCCGCCATCGACAAGACCCGTCTGCAGATCAACGAAACCCAGCTGCAGATCCTCCAGGTCGACAAGGATTTCAATTCAGACGTGGCCAAGCAGCTGGCCGAGGTGCAGACCAAGATCTACGACCTGCAAGAGAAGAACTCGGCCCTGGAAGACCGCCTCAGCCGCATTGTCATCCGCGCCCCCGACGCCGGCATGGTGATTGGCATGACGGTGCACACCATCGGCGGTGTCGTGCGTTCGGCGACGCCCTTGCTGGACATCGTGCCATCGGTTTCCGAACTGGTCATCGAGGCCCAGGTGGCGCCGGTGGACATCGATCGCATCGGCATCGGCAAGCGCGCCGATATCCGTTTCGGCGCGTTCAAGAGCTCGACCACGCCGGTGATCGAAGGCGAGGTCAGTAGCGTCTCGGCCGACCGGCTGACCAACGAAAAGACCGGGACCGCCTATTACCTGGCGCGGGTCCGGGTCACCGAGAACGGTGCGCGCACCTTGGGTGAGCGCAAGTTGTTGCCGGGGATGCCGGCGGACGTGTTGATCATCACCGGGCAACGCACGCTGTTGCAGTACTTGATGCAGCCGGCCCGGGATGTGATGTCTCAATCAATGATCGAGGAGTGACCGTGGGAGAGTCGTCAGTTCTGCTAGGGAGTGCATTCATGCTGGCAGCGGGGGCCGTCTTGGCGCAAACCGCTGCAGTAACGTCAACCGGGGTCAATGCCTCGACCTATTCCACCGACCTCATGCAGCTGTATCGCGAGGCGCGGCTGGAAGATCCACAGGTCCTGGCCTCCTATGCGCAAGCGCAGGCGGGCAAGGAACATCAACGCGAGGCGCTGGGGGCGCTGCTGCCGCAACTGTCGCTGAATGCCGGGGCGAACCGGATCCACCAGGAAAACGACCTGATACAGGAACGCAGTTTCGATAGCGAAAGCTACAGCCTGGTGCTGCGTCAGTACCTCTACAACAAGGCCGCGTGGGAGAACTACCAGAAGTTCAAGAGCCTGGCCAAGCAGTCCGAGTCGCAAGCGCTGGACGCCCAGGCCGAGGCCACGGTGGAACTGGCGCGGCGCTACTTCACCGCGCTGGCGGCCGAGGATGAGCTGGAGCTGGTGAGGGCGGAGCGTCGAACCACGCAAAAGAGCCTGGACCGGGTCAATGCGTTGTACGAAAAGCAGCTGGCGATGATTACCGACCAGCTCGACCTCAAGGCCCGGGTGGACCTGCTCGCGGCCCAGGAGCTGGATGCCCGCAACCAGGCCAGCATCAGCCGCGAGGCGCTGGCGGAGCTGGTCGGTCGGCCGGTCAAGGAGAAGCTCAACCGGATTCGCAATGACGCGCAACTGCGGGTTTCGGCGCAGAGCCTGGAGTCCTGGGTGCGCGAGGGCATGGAGCTGAACCCGACGCTCAAGGCCAGCGAGAGCGGCGCCGAAGCCGCGAACGCAGCGTTGCGCAGCGGCAAGGGTGGGCATTACCCGACGGTGAGCCTGAACCTCAGCGCGCAACAGACCAACGAGGGCTACAACAATACCCTGGCGCCACGCACCGACAGTTACGTCGCCGGCATCGGCGTTCAGGTGCCGCTGTACAGCGGCGGTTCGACCTCGGCGCGGGTCCGTGGGCTCTACCAGGACCAGCTGGTCGCCGAGCAGGAGCTGGAAGCGATCCGGAGGCGGGTGGTCAAGGAGATCACCAGCGCCTACCTGACCGCCAATTCGAACGGCGAAAAGATCGACGCCAGCCGTTCGGCCCTGGCCTCGGCCCAGCTGTCCAGGGTGGCGGCGGAGAAGGGGCTGAGCTACGGCATGGTCAATGCCGTCGACGTACTGACCAGCGTACGCAACGAGTTCCGCGCCCGGCGCGACCTGCTCAAGACGCAATACGAGTTCCTCAGCAATGTCTTCACCCTCAATCGCTGGGCGGGAAAACCACCGGTCGAAAGTGTCGAGAATGTGAATACCTGGCTGAGTCCCGGTAGCGCCGGCCAGGCCATGGGCGTTGGGACCGAGGACCTGGAGTAAAGGCCGACTGGCCATTCGACTGTTGCGCTCTACAGCCCCGGAGCCGGAGAAATCCGGACTCGCCAGGGGCTGGTTGCGTCTGGCCCAACGGAAAAAAGAGCGTGCGTCGGCGCCCCTGCCGTACCTCGAAAATCATTCTTTGGTTCATCCATCCGGTTTGCCACGCCGCCGAGACATTTCTGTCCCGGCAGGCGAATCGCTTGTGCGGGGGATTGACGTTGAACCGGCGATTCATGGCGCTGCCGGCTTCGTCGACAAATTGACGCTTTCATTGCTCGCATCGTTGTCCGCGCGCCATTCGTCCGTTAATTGACGAGCCTGGTTGGATCCGATTCTGCCCGCAGGTCGCCCGTGGCGAGCCTAAGAGCTTGATTTGCGGGGGGCAGGGCACCCTTGGGGAACATCGGCCCGGCGACCCGCACCAGGCCTGGGTCGAAGACCGACGGATGGGTTGGCAGGCATTGCAGCGGGCTGGCCTAGACTCAGTTGAGGGCTCGCGGACGCCCTGCGGTACGTGCAAACTATTGATAGTTATTCTTATTCATGCCGTTTCGATAGTGTTGCCCGGCTTTGGGAAACCTCCGCAACTTCTGCCTGTACCGCGGGTCGCCAAGACCCGGGCGGGCACTTTCAGAGCCTGTCGGCGCTCGCATCCATCCTTCAAGAGTGAGTGGCCGATCAAGGAAGGCCAACGCGTATGAAGGTCATCGTTTTTCAAGGGGAGGCAGGAAGATCATGCCAGACCATACAAAAACGATACGCGTGATGTTGATCGATTGCCGTCCCCTCGTGCTCATGGGGCTTCACGATTTGATCAATGCGAGGAAGCCCCGGATGGAGGTGAGCGGCCAGGCCACCACCTACACCAATGCGCTGGACCTTGCCGATCAGTTGCGCCCCAATGTGATTTTCTTCAGTTTTTTTCCGGATGCGTTGAACCCGTTGGAGGTCGTCGCAGGGCTCACCCGCAGCCCGGAAATGAAGCTGCTGGTGCTCAAGGGCCTGTACGAATCCGTCCCGGTTGCCCAGGCGATCGAGGCGGGCGCGCGCGGTATCGTGCTGGCGGAAGACCCGACGGAGTCGATCGTCCGGGCCATCATCAAGGTCCACCATTATGACGTCGGGCTGGACCGAGCCTGGTCCGGTGGGCTTTCCGGCTATGCCGCGAGCAGGCATGTGCCCTTGCGATGCAACCTGGAGCAGGCGAAGCAGGCGCGGCTGACGCTGCGCGAGCGGGAACTGATTCGCGCCATAGTCGGTGACCCGTCCGCCAAATACATGAGCATCGCCGAGCACCTGGGCATCAGTGAACACACCGTGCACAACCACCTCAGCAACATCTATCAGAAGCTCAACCTGATCAACCGCATCGACCTGCTGATGTATGCGCTCAAGCACGGGCTCACCGACAACGAAGAGCCGCCCGACTCCACCTGGGTGGAACTGGAATGAGGTGATCAAGACAAGGCAGCCCTGTTGTTGTCCTTGTCGGTGGCCAGGGTGTCCGGGTCGAGGGTGATGCCGTGCTCATTGTTTCCTGCCCCCCATGAATGCGTAGGTATGTCGCCGTGCTCTGTGAGCTTTGGGCTGCCTGGGCATTCGCCGCGGATGCGACCGGGGAATTTCGGACTGGGATGGCAAAAAAAGCGAGGGTGGTTTCCAGGCCACCCTCGCTTTTGTTCGCATGCGCGAGGTTTTAGACGCTGCCCATTACGATATCGGTATTAAGCAGATCGACCCCGACCAGGGTAATGGTCGTGATCTGTCCGCCGGTCTCGGTCACCGTCACGACGCTGTCGGCGCCGGCGTTGTTGATCGACTGCACAGTGGCGCCCGGGTCACCAATAAGCACCACCGCATCGCGCTGGCCTGCTCCCGCGTCGAAGCCTGTGACCTGGTACTGGTTCTCGGTGGCTGACAGGTCGATGTTGAAGGCATCCCGCTCACCCGTGGTGCCCACCAACCTGAAGTCGAACAGGGCGTCGGTCGTGTCGTTGGCGAACAGGTTGGCGTCGAACGCGCTGGTTGCCGTATCGCCATCCTTGTCCGTCACTGTCGCGTTGAACGCCAGCTTGACGTCGCTGGCCAGGCTCTCGGTCTCGTGGGTGAACAGGATCGTCGGGATCTTGATATCGCCCCGGGCCATCGTCAGCTGAACGGCATCGATCAAGGATGTGGCCGACTTCTCGACGGTGAAGGACACCTGCCCACCGGCCTCCGGAGTCAGGGTGTTGACCTCGATCAGGTTGGAGAAGGTGCCATCCTCGTAGAAGACCCTGTAGTACAGGTCCTCGGTTGCCGTGTTGTAGCCGCCCACGGAGTTGTCGATGAAGACCTTCATGCTCGTCAGCAGGCTTTCCGGGTTGACGACGAAGCTTTCATCGGCCGCGCCGATCGCCGCCAGGTTGTCTCCCTGGAGCAGGTTGTTGGCGATGCCGATACCGGCCGTGCTGACGTTCAAGGCCGCCGAGCCGATGAACGACGGCAGGGGGTTGGTCTGCAACTGCGCTTCGGTAGGGTCGGGCGCCCCGACCCCGATGCCGGTCAGGATGCTGTTCGCGCCGCTTGGCGGAGCCAGCGGGTTGGCGCCGAAGAACACGATGTGTTCGCTACCTATGGTCAGGGTGCGCACCGGGTCCGGGCCACCGGCATCCAGCGCGCCGTCGGCGCTGCTGAGGACGATGGTCGAACGGAAGCCTTCGTCCAGGTCCAGGGCATAGGTGCCGTTGGCGTAGGCGCTCAGGGTGTAGTGCACGGTGGTGTTCGCCGTTGCCGCGTTGTTGTCGAAGTCACCGGTCAAGGTTCCCGCGAACTGGTACGCGCCATTGGCGTCCGGTGACGGCGACTGCTCGACGAGCGTGCCGGTTCCGGTGGTGGTCGTGTCGTCCGGCCGGACCAGGGTGAACTGGCCGTTCACCAGCGAAATGTCCAGGCCGGCCGCGTTCAGCCCGTCGGCGCCAGGCCCCAGGTTCCAGTAGCCTTGTTGCGCATGGACGGTCCCGGTGCCGATCAGGTTGCCGAAGGCGAGGGTCGGCGTATCGTCATCGACGGTGATCACCAGCTTGTTGGCGGCGGCGGTCACTGTGTCACCGTCCTTGTCGGTGGCCTGCAGCAGGGTACCCAGGTTGAGGGTGAGGTCGTTCTCGTCGTTGCCCGCCGCGTGATCCAGGTGCTGGAGCAGGGTGAAGGTGTAGGCACCCGCTACCGTGAGGCTGAGGGTGAACACGTCAGTCGCGCCGGCCTTGGCGGTCAGGGTGTTGCCCAGGACGCTGTAGGCCAGCGCCACCCCACCGGAACTCAGCGCTGGCAAGCCGCTGGTGTTGCTCGACAAGCTATAGGTCAGCGGTACGTCGGCCCCGGACTGGAAGATCCCGGTGACGCTGCCGCTGGCGACAGTCGCCTCACCCGCCACATCCCCGACACCACCGGCGATGCCATTGGCCAGGCCGTCTTCATCGACGGTGCCGGTCACGGGAGCGCCGGTTGCCGTTGGCGTGTCGTCATCGACGGTAATCACCAGTTTCTCGGCCGCGGCCGTCACTGTGTCGCCGTCCTTGTCGGTGGCCTTCAGCAAGGTACCCAGATTGAGGGTGATGTCGTTTTCGTTATTGCCTGCAGGGTGATCCAGAGGTTTGAGCAGGGTGAAGCTGTAGGCACCCGCCGCACTGAGGCTGAAGGTGAATACATCGGTCGCACCGGCCTTGGCGGTCAGGGTATCGCCCAGGACGCTGTAGACCAGTGCCACCCCACCGGAGCTCAGGGCCGGCAGGCCGCTGGTATCGCTCGACAAGCTATAGGTCAGCGGTACATCGGCACCGGATTGGAAGATGCCGGTGACGCTGCCGCTGGCGGTTGTCGCCTCACCCGCCACATCCCCGACACCTCCGGCAATACCGTTGGCCAGGCCGTCTTCATCGACGGTGCCGGTCACGGCGGTCCCGGTTGCGGTTGGTGTGTCGTCATCGACGGTAATCACCAGTTTCTCGGCCGCGGCCGTCACCGTATCGCCATCCTTGTCGGTGGCCTTCAGCAAGCTACCCAGGTTGAGGGTGATGTCGTTTTCATTATTGCCGGCTGGATGATCCAGAGGCTGGAGCAGGGTGAAGCTGTAGGCACCCGCGGCGCTAAGGCTGAAGGTGAAGACATCGACTGCGCCGGCCTTGGCGGTCAGGGTATCGCCCAGGACGCTGTAGACCAGCGCCACTCCGCCCGAACTCAGGGCTGGCAGGCCGCTGGTGTCGCTCGACAGGGCATAGCTCAGCGGTACGTCGGCCCCCGACTGGAAGATACCGGTGACGCTGCCACTGGCCACGGTGGCTTCACCCGCCACGTCGCCCACACCACCCGCGATACCGTTGGCCAAACCGTCTTCGTCGACGGTGCCGGTCACCGCGGTTCCGTTGGCGGTTGGCGTGTCGTCATCGACGGTGATCACCAGTTTCTCGGCGGCGGCCGTCACCGTATCGCCATCCTTGTCAGTGGCTTTCAGCAAGCTACCCAGATTGATAGTGATGTCGTTTTCGTCATTGTCGGCTGCGTGATCCAGTGGACGGAGCAGGGTGAAGTTGTAGGCACCCGCGGCGCTAAGGCTGAAGGTGAACACATCGACGGCGCCCGCCTTGGCGGTCAGAGTGTCGCCCGCGACGCTGTAGACCAGTGCCACCCCACCGGAACTCAGGGCCGGCAAGCCACTGGTATCGCTCGACAAGCTATAAGTCAGCGGTACATCGGCACCCGACTGGAAGATACCGGTGACACTGCCGCTGGCCGTGGTCGCCTCGCCGGGTACATCGCCAATACCACCGGCAATGCCATTGATCACCCCGTCTTCATCGACGGTGCCGGTCACGGCGGTTCCGTTGGCGGTTGGCGTGTCGTCATCGACGGTGATCACCAGTTTCTCGGCTGCGGCTGTCACCGTGTCGCCATCCTTGTCGGTGGCCTTCAGCAAGCTACCCAGGTTAATGGTGATGTCGTTTTCATCGTTGCCCGCTGGGTGATCCAGCGGCTGGAGCAAGGTAAAGCTGTAGGCACCGGCTGCGCTAAGGCTGAAGGTGAATACGTCAGTTGCACCGGCTTTAGCCGTGAGGGTGTCACCCGCGACGCTGTACACCAGTGCCACTCCACCCGAACTCAGGGCTGGCAAGCCACTGGTGTCGCTCGACAAGGCATAACTCAGCGGCACATCGGCCCCGGACTGGAAGATCCCGGTGACGCTGCCACTGGCCGTAGTCGCTTCGCCAGCCACGTCGCCCACACCACCGGCGATGCCATTAGCCAGACCGTCTTCATCGACAGTTCCGGCCTCGGCGGCTCCGGCTGCTGTTGGCGTATCGTCATCGACGGTGATCGCCAGTTTCTCGGCCGCAGCCGTCACTGTGTCGCCATCCTTATCCGTGGCCTTCAGCAAGGTGCCCAGGTTAATGGTGATGTCGTTTTCGTCGTTACCTGCTGGATGGTCCAGCGGTTGGAGCAGGGTGAAGCTGTAGGCACCCGCGGCGCTAAGGCTGAAGGTGAACACATCGACTGCGCCAGCCTTGGCTGTGAGCGTGTCGCCCGCGACGCTGTACACCAGCGCCACCCCACCCGAACTCAGGGCTGGCAGACCGCTGGTATCGCTCGACAGGGCATAGGTCAGCGGTATGTCGGCACCGGACTGGAAGATGCCCGTGACGCTGCCGCTGGCCGTAGTTGCCTCACCGGCCACGTCGCCTACACCACCAGCGATACCATTGGCCAAACCGTCTTCGTCGACGGTTCCGGCCTCGGCGGTTCCAGCCGCCGTTGGCGTATCGTCATCGACGGTGATCACCAGTTTTTCGGCCGCAGCCGTCACTGTGTCGCCATCCTTATCGGTGGCTTTCAGCAAGGTGCCCAGGTTGATGGTGATGTCGTTTTCGTCATTACCGGCTGGATGGTCCAGAGGCTGCAACAGGGTAAAGCTGTAGGCACCCGCGGCACTGAGGCTGAAGGTGAACACATCGACCGCGCCAGCCTTGGCTGTGAGGGTGTCGCCCGCGACGCTGTACACCAGTGCCACCCCAGCCGAACTCAGGGCTGGCAAGCCACTGGTATCGCTCGACAGGGCATAACTCAGCGGTACGTCGGCACCGGATTGGAAGATGCCCGTGACGCTGCCGTTGGCAGTAGTCGCCTCACCCGCCACATCCCCGACGCCACCGGCAATACCGTTGGCCAATCCGTCTTCATCGACGGTGCCAGTCGCAGCGGTTCCATTCGCGGTGGGCGTGTCGTCATCGACGGTGATCACCAGTTTCTCGGCGGCAGCGGTCACCGTATCGCCGTCCTTGTCGGTGGCCTTCAGCAAGGTGCCCAGGTTAATGGTGATGTCGTTTTCATCGTTGCCCGCTGGGTGATCCAGGGGCTGGAGCAGGGTAAAGCTGTAGGCACCCGCGGCGCTGAGGCTGAAGGTGAATACATCGACTGCGCCAGCCTTGGCTGTGAGGGTGTCACCCGCGACGCTGTACACCAGTGCCACCCCACCCGAACTCAGGGCTGGCAGACCGCTGGTATCGCTCGACAGGGCATAGCTCAGCGGTACGTCGGCCCCGGATTGGAAGATGCCGGTGACGCTGCCGCTGGCGACGGTGGCTTCGCCGGCCACGTCGCCGACACCGCCGGCAATGCCATTGGCCAATCCGTCTTCGTCGACGGTGCCGGCCTCGGCGGTGCCATTCGCGGTTGGGGTATCGTCATCGACGGTAATCACCAGTTTCTCGGCGGCGGCCGTCACCGTATCGCCATCCTTGTCGGTGGCCTTCAGCAAGGTGCCCAGGTTGAGGGTGATGTCGTTTTCATCGTTGCCCGCTGGATGGTCCAGCGGTTGCAGCAAGGTGAAGCTGTAGGCACCCGCGGCGCTGAGGCTGAAGGTGAATACATCGGTCGCACCGGCCTTGGCCGTCAGGGTGTCACCCAGGACGCTATACACCAGCGCGACCCCACCGGAGCTCAGGGCTGGTAAGCCGCTGGTGTCGCTCGACAAGGAGTAGCTCAGTGGCACGTCGGCCCCAGACTGGAAGATGCCCGTCACGCTGCCGCTGGCCGTGGTGGCTTCGCCGGCCACATCGCCCACACCGCCGGCAATACCGTTGGCCAGGCCGTCTTCATCGACGGTGCCGGCCTCGGCGGTTCCGACTGCCGTTGGCGTGTCGTCATCGACGGTAATCACCAGTTTCTCGGCGGCAGCCGTCACTGTGTCGCCGTCTTTGTCGGTGGCCTTCAGCAAGGTACCCAGGTTAATGGTGATGTCGTTTTCATCGTTGCCCGCTGGATGGTCCAGCGGTTGCAGCAAGGTGAAGCTGTAGGCACCCGCGGCACTAAGGCTGAAGGTGAACACGTCGACTGCACCCGCCTTGGCGGTCAGGGTGTCACCCGCGACGCTGTACACCAGCGCCACCCCGCCCGAACTCAGGGCTGGCAGGCCGCTGGTATCGCTCGACAGGGCATAGCTCAGTGGCACGTCGGCGCCCGACTGGAAGATGCCTGTCACGTTGCCGCTGGCCGTCGTTGCTTCGCCAGCTACGTCGCCCACACCGCCGGCAATACCGTTGGCCAGACCGTCTTCATCGACGGTTCCGGCCTCGGCAGTCCCGGTTGCCGTTGGCGTATCGTCATCGACGGTAATCACCAGTTTCTCGGCGGCGGCCGTTACCGTGTCACCGTCTTTGTCGGTGGTCTTCAGCAAGGTACCCAGGTTAATGGTGATGTCGTTTTCATCGTTGCCCGCTGGATGATCCAGTGGCTGCAGCAGGGTGAAGCTGTAGGCACCCGCCGCACTGAGGCTGAAGGTGAATACATCAATTGCACCGGCTTTAGCCGTGAGGGTGTCGCCGGCAACGCTATACACCAGCGCCACTCCGCCCGAACTCAATGCCGGCAGGCCGCTGGTATCGCTCGACAGGGCATAACTCAGCGGTATATCGGCACCGGACTGGAAGATCCCGGTCACGCTGCCGCTGGCTACAGTAGCTTCGCCGGCCACATCGCCGACGCCACCGGCAATACCGTTGGCCAATCCGTCTTCGTCGACGGTGCCGGCCGCAGCGGTGCCATTCGCGGTTGGGGTATCGTCATCGACGGTAATCACCAGCTTCTCGGCGGCAGCCGTTACCGTGTCGCCATCCTTATCCGTGGCTTTCAGCAAGCTACCCAGATTGATGGTGATGTCGTTTTCATCGTTACCGGCGGGATGATCCAGAGGCTGCAGCAGGGTAAAGCTATAGGCACCCGCCGCGCTGAGGCTGAAGGTGAACACATCGACTGCGCCGGCCTTGGCGGTCAGGGTGTCGCCGACAACGCTGTACACCAGTGCCACTCCGCCTGAACTCAAGGCCGGCAGGCCACTGGTATCGCTCGACAAGCTAAAGCTCAGCGGCACATCGACGCCGGACTGGAAGATCCCGGTGACGCTGCCGCTGGCGTTGGTGGCCTCGCCAGGCACGTCGCCGACACCGCCGGCAATGCCATTGGCCAGGCCGTCCTCATCGACGGTACCGGCCGCAGGGGTACCGGCCGCTGCCGGTCCATCGTCCTCGAAGATCATCTTCGAGCCGATTTCGCTGGTGCTGGTAGAGGCTTGGCGCAGGGTGAAACCACCGATATCGAAATCGGCGTGGTTATCGCCCTTGGCGTCGACGGCTGCCCCGTTCTCGACCAGCACGCGGTTGTGGTCCGCGGTGGTGGTGTATTCGATCTGGTAGCCGGCCTTGACGCCGGTGACGGTTGCAACCCCGCCAGAGAAGCTGATGGCAATGCTCGGATCATTCACCGAGCCGTCGGAATTCTCGATCACCAGCCCGGTGCTTTTATCGAAGACGCGGACATTGGTGATGGCCACCGAGGCATCGTTCGCATAACCGTTGATGAAGTTCACGCCGGTTTCAGCCGCGGTGCTGTATGCGCTGATTTTTACCATCGCACTCTTGCCGCCTTGCAGCTGCACGACATCGAAACTGGCCGACTTCGTATTAAAGACATTGGTGAAGTCGATGTTGGCTTCCACATCCGCTTCGTTCTGGTCCAGGTTGGGCACGGTCACGTTCTGCCGGGCGCCGGTGACGAACGAAATACGAATGCCTTCCTGTTCCACGATCATCTGATTGTTGGTGCCCAGGGTGGTCGGGCCACCGCCCTGGCTGGTGTTGATCGTGTCGCCAGTGTTTATGTTCGCGCCGCTGGACTGGTCCGCCGGGTCTTTACCGGTGGCGATCAGCGTCGGATTGGTGATCCGCAACACACCGCCGTCATTGATCACAGTCGGGTTCGCCGCCGTGAACATCAGGAACAGGTTCTGCCCGGAAGGCGCATTGGTCAGGCTGAATCCCGCGTCCTGGACGGCGCTGACGAACACCTTGTTCAGCAGGTTGAGGGCATCGTCCGGGTTGCTGGCATCCGGGTGCTTGAGCGGTTGGTATTCCACGGTCCAGAGCTTGCCGCCGGATACCGGCGATCCGGTTTCTTCGATATAACCGGCGAACACGATCGCGCCGGCGGGGCCTCCGGCCCGGCCCAGCAGGATGTTGTTGTTCGTATCCGTGTAGAGAAGGATGCTGGTGCCATCGAGGGTATCCAGCCCGCTGTCCAGGCCATTGAGTGGCGCGCCGAGGCTGTCGGTGAACTTGATATCGATGATGTCCGCGCCGGGCGCCGGGTTGAGGGTGAAGGCATTGCTGCCGGTGTTGCCCACGGCACCGGTGTAGCCACTCAAGGCTGCATCCGTTGCGGTACTCGCGCCAAGGGCGGTCAAGCGGGTGGCGAAGGCCGAGGGCAGGGCGGCCAGCAGAATGTCATTGTCGTCGGCGTCTCCCGCAGGGGCTGGGGTGGCGGTGGCGTTCTGCAACCCGGTGGTTTCGTCCAGGGTCACGCTCGCACCGTTCACCAGGATGGACGAAGCGCTGCTCACCTGGGCAGTGCTGACGGCCAGCGTGTTGTCGCTGGGGGAGACGGGGTATAGGGCGGTACTGGTGTCAGCGGTCAGGTCGTTCGTGGGGGATGGGGTTTTTTTAGAAATAGTCATGACGTTCTCCTGGGCCATTCCAGTCGTTGAGGCCGCACCCGGGCCCTCTGTTGGCAGATACGACAACTATGGAGATGCGTCGCAGATTGCGCATTGGCCGATACTCCCAGGCAGGATGGGAGTTTCAGCCTATTCAGGAAGGGAAGCGGGACGGGGCGCAGCAGCGATCGCAAAAAAGGACCTCGGGGGTCCTTTTTTGCGTTAGCCCGCGAGGGCGGCAAAAGGCCGTTGTAGAGCTGTTCTCATATTGGCGCGCAAAAAAACGAGGGTGGTTTCCAGGCCACCCTCGCATGGGTTTGACGCGCCAGGTTTCAGACGCTGCTCAGGACAATATCGGTATTGAGCAGGTCGACCCCGACCAGGGTGATGGTCGTCAATTGTCCGCCGGTCTCGGCCACCGTCACGATACTGTCGGCGCCGGCGTTGTTGATCGACTGCACGGTGGCGCCCGGGTCACCAATAAGCACCACCGCATCGCGCTGGCCCGGGCCGGCATCGAAGCCGGTGACCTGGTACTGGTTCTCGGTGGCTGACAGGTCGATGTTGAAGGCGTCCCGCTCACCCGTGGTGCCCACCAGCCTGAAGTCGAACAGCGCGTCGGCCGGGTCGTTGGCGAACAGGTTGGCGTCGAACGCGCTGGTTGCCGTATCACCATCCTTGTCCGTCACCGTCGCGTTGAACGCCAGCTGGATATCGCTGGCCAGGCTCTGGGTCTCGTGAATGAACTCGATGGTCGGGACCTTGATCGTGCCCTTGCCCATGGTGAGCTGGACGGCGTCGATCAGGTGGCTGCCATCCCACTGGACGGTGAAGGAGGTCTGGCCTCCCGCTTCCGCGTGCAGGTCGGCGGCCTGCACCTTGATGGGCGCGCCCGAGGTCGTGCCGTCGTCGTAGTAGGCCGTGTAGTACAGCTCTTCCGTGGCCGGGTTGTAGCCCTGCACCGAGTTGTCGATATAGACCTTCATGGCCGTCAACAGCGTTTCGGGGTTGACCACGAAACTCTCGTCGCCGGCATTGATACCCGCCGTGTTGTTGCCCTCCAGGTTGTTGTTGGCGATGCCGATGCCGGAGGTGCTGACGTTCATGGCCGCGGTGCCGATGAACGACGGCAGGGGGTTGGTCTGCAACTGGGCTTCGGTAGGGTCGGGCGCTCCGAGCCCGATACCGGTCAGGATGCTGTTCGCGCCGGTTTGTGGGGCCAGCGGATTGGCGCCGAAGAACACCACATGCTCGCTGCCTATGGTCAGCGTGCGTACCGGGTCCGGACCACCGGCATCCAGCGAGCCGTCGGCACTGCTGAGGACCACGACCGAACGGAAGCCTTCCTCCAGGTCCAGGGCATAGGTGCCGTTGGCGTTGGCGGTCAGGGTGTAGTGGATGGTGGTATTCGCCGTGGCCGCATTGTTGTCGAAGTCACCGGTCAGGGTTCCCGCGAACTGGTAGGCGCCGTTGCCATCTGGTGAAGGCGACTGCTCGACCAGCGTGCCAGTGCCGGTGGTGGTGGTGTTGTCCGGCCGGACCAGGGTGAACTGGCCGTTCACCAGCGAGATGTCCAGGCCGGCCGCATTCAACCCGTCGGCGCCAGACCCGATGTCCCAGTAGCCTTGTTGCGCCAGCTGGGTCCCGGTGCCGATCAGGTTGCCGAAGGCGAGGGTCGGGGTGTCGTCATCGACGGTGATCACCAGCTTGTCGGCCGCGGCGGTCACTGTGTCGCCGTCCTTGTCGGTGGCTTGCAGCAGCGATCCCAGGTTGAGGGTGATGTCGTTCTCGTCGTTACCCGCCGCGTGATCCAGGTGCTGGAGCAGGGTGAAGGCATAGGCCCCCACGGCATTGAGGCTGAAGGTGAACACATTGACCACGCCAGCCTTGGCCGTCAGGGTGTCACCCGCAACGCTGTAGGCCAGCGCCACCCCGCCCGAACTCAGGGCTGGCAGGCCACTGGTATCGCTCGACAGGGCATAGCTCAGTGGCACATCGGCACCGGACTGGAAGATCCCGGTGACGCTGCCGCTGGCGACGGTGGCTTGGCCAGCCACGTCGCCCACACCGCCGGCAATGCCATTGGCCAGGCCATCTTCGTCGACGGTGCCGGTCACCGCGGTTCCGTTGGCGGTTGGCGTATCGTCATCGACGGTAATCACCAGTTTCTCGGCCGCGGCGGTCACTGTGTCGCCATCCTTATCCGTGGCCCGTAGCAAGGTGCCCAGGTTGAGGGTGATGTCGTTTTCGTTATTGCCTGCGGGGTGATCCAGAGGCTTGAGCAGGGCGAAGTTGTAGGCACCCGCGGCGCTGAGGCTGAAGGTGAACACATCGACTGCGCCAGCCTTGGCGGTGAGGGTATCCCCCAGGACGCTATAGACCAGCGCCACACCGCCGGAACTCAGGGCCGGTAGGCCGCTGGTATCGCTCGACAAGGAAAAATTCAGCAGTCCATCGGCCCCGGACTGGAAGATCCCCGTCACGCTGCCACTGGCGGTAGTCACCTCGCCAGCCACATCACCGACCCCGCCAGCGATGCCATTGGCCAGGCCGTCCTCGTCGACGGTGCCGGTCACGGCGGTGCCGGTTGCGGTTGGCGTGTCGTCATCGACGGTGATCACCAGCTTCTCGGGTGCAGCCGTTACCGTGTCGCCATCCTTGTCGGTGGCCCGCAGCAACGAGCCCAGATTAAGGGTGATGTCGTTCTCGTTATTGCCGGCGGCGTGGTCCAGCGGCTTGAGTAGGGTGAAGCTGTAGGCACCCGCCGCACTGAGGCTGAAGGTGAGCACATCGACTGCACCCGCCTTGGCGGTGAGGGTATCACCGGCGACGCTATACACCAGCGCCACGCCGCCCGAGCTCAGGGCTGGCAGGCCGCTGGTGTCACTCAGCAGGGTATAACTCAGCGGCACGTCGGCACCGGACTGGAAGATCCCGGTCACGCTGCCACTGGCGGTAGTCGCTTCACCTGCCACATCACCGACACCACCGGCGATACCATTGGCCAGGCCGTCTTCGTCGACGGTGCCGGTCACGGCGGTTCCGGTTGCGGTTGGCGTGTCGTCATCGACGGTAATCACCAGTTTCTCGGCGGCAGCCGTCACTGTGTCACCGTCCTTGTCGGTGGCCTGCAGCAGGCTACCCAGGTTGAGGGTGATGTCGTTCTCGTCATTGCCGGCTGGATGGTCCAGCGGTTGCAACAGGGTGAAGCTGTAGGCCCCCGCGGCGCTGAGGCTGAAGGTGAACACATCGACGGCGCCCGCCTTGGCGGTGAGGGTGTCGCCGGCGACGCTGTACACCAGTGCCACTCCGCCGGAGCTCAATGCCGGCAGGCCGCTGGTATCGCTCGACAAGGCATAGGTCAGCGGCACATCGACGCCGGACTGGAAGATCCCGGTGACGCTGCCGCTGGCGTTGGTGGCCTGACCCGCCACATCACCGACACCACCGGCGATGCCATTGGCCAGGCCGTCTTCATCGACGGTACCGGCCACGGCGGTTCCGGCCGCTGCCGGTCCATCGTCCTCGAAGATCATCTTCGAGCCGATTTCGGCGGTCGTGGTGGAGGCCTGGCGCAGGACGAAGCCACCGATGTCGAAGTCGGCGTGGTTATTGCCCTTGGCGTCAAGGGCCGCGCCGTTCTCGATCAGGACGCGGTTGTGGTCCGCGGTGGTGGTGTATTCGATCTTGTAGCCGGCTATGACGCCGGTGACGGTGGCCACGCCGCCAGCAAAGTTGATGGCAATGTTCGGATCATTCGCCGATCCGTTGGAGTTTTCGATCACCAGCCCGGTGGCGTTGTCGATCACGCGAACACTGGTGATAGCCACCGATGCATCGTTCGCATAGCCGTTGACGAAATTCACACCGGTTTCAGCCGCGGTGTTGAAGGCACTGATTTTTACCACCGCACTCTTGCCGCCTTGCAGCTGCACGATATCGAAATTGGCCGTCTTCGCATTAAAGACCGCGGTGTAGTCGATATTGGCTTCGACGTCGGCTTCGTTCTGATCCAGGTTGGGAATGGTCACGTCCTGCCGGGCGCCGGTGACGAAGGTAAAACGAATGCCTTCCTGTTCCGTGATCATCTGGTTGTTGGTGCCGAAGGTGGTCGGGCCACCTGCCTGGCTGGTATTGATCGTGTCGCCAGTGTTTATATTCGCGCCGCTCGACTGGTCTGCCGGGTCTTTACCGGTAGCGATGATCGTCGGGTCACTGATCCGCAGGACGCCACCGTCGTCGACCACCGTCGGGTTGGCCGTGGTGAACATCAGGAACAGGTTCTGTCCGGAAGGCGCATCGGCCAGGCTGAACTTCAGGTCCTGGCTGGCGCCGACGAACACCTTGTTCAGCAGGTTGAGGGCATCGTCCGGGTTACTGGCATCCGGGTGTTTGAGCGGTTGGTATTCCACAGTCCAGATCTTGCCACCGGATACCGGCGATCCGGTTTCTTCAATGTAACCCGCGAACACGATCGCACCGGCAGGGCCTCCGGCCCGGCCCAGAACGATGTTGTTATTGTCCGTGTCGGTATAGAGCAGGATGCTGGTGCCATCGAGGGTATCCAGGCCGCTGTCCAGGCCATTGAGCGGCGCGCCCAGGCTGTCGGTGAACTTGATATCGGTGATGTCCGCGCCGGGCGCCGGGTTGAGGGTGAAGGCATTGCTGCCGGTGTTGCCCACGGCACCGGTGTAGCCACTCAAGGCTGCATCCGTTGCGGTACTCGCGCCAAGGGCGGTCAAGCGGGTGGCGAAGGCCGAGGGCAGGGCGGCCAGCAGAATGTCATTGTCGTCGGCGTCTCCCGCAGGGGCTGGCGTGGCGGTGGCGTTCTGCAGCCCGGTGGTTTCGTCCAGCGCAACGTTGACGCCGGTCGCTACCACGAGTGGGTCGTTCGTGAGGAGTGTGTTTTCTTGCAGGGTGGTCATGACATTCTCCAGGGCAGTTCCAGTCGTTGGGGCCGCACCCTGGCCCTCTGCTGGCAGATGCCTCAACTATGGTGATGCGTCGGAGAATGCGCATTGGCCGATACTCCCAGGCTGCCTGGGAGTTTCAGCCTACTGGGGAGTGGGAACGGGATGAGGCGAAGGCGCCGGCCCGTTGCGTGCTCTTCACGCCTGGTGCTGCTTGAACGTTCGGCGCAACGAGCATTGCAGCTACACCCCCTATGGCTGCTGCAAAAAAAAGCGAGGGCGGTTTCCAGGCCACCCTCGCATGGGGTTGACGCGCAATGTTTCAGACGCTGGCCAGGACGATATCGGTATTGAGCAGATCGACCCCGAGCAGGGTGATGCTCGTCAGCTGTCCGCCGGTCTCGGCAATCGTCACGATGCTGTCGGCGCCGGCATTGTCGATCGACTGCACGACGGCGCCCGCATCACCAACGAGCACCACCGCGTCCCGCTGGCCTGCGCCCGCATCGAAGCCGCTGACCTGGTACTGGTTCTCGGCGACCGACAGGTCGATGTTGAAGGCATCCCGTTCACCCGTGGTGCCCACCAGCCTGAAGTCGAAGGCCTGGTCGCTCGGGTCGTTGGCGAACAGGTTGGCGTCGAACGCGCTGGTTGCCGTATCCCCATCCTGGTCCGTGGTCGTGGCGTTGAACGCCAGCTGGATATCGCTGGCCAGGCTCTGGATCTCCTTGATGAACTGGATCACCGGGATCTTGACCGTGCCCAGGCCCATCGTCAGTTGGACCGCGTCGATCAGGTGGCTGCCATCCCACTGGACGGTGAAGGATTTCTGGTTTCCGGCTTCCGCGTGCAGGTCGGCGGCCTGCACCTTGATGGGGGCGCCCGAGGTTGTGCCGTTGTCGAAGTAGATCGTGTAGTACAGCTCTTCCGTGGCCGGGTTGTAGCCTTGCACCGAGTTGTCGATGAAGATCTTCATGCTCGTCAACAAGGTCTCTGGGTTGATCACGAAGCTCTCGTCACCGGCATTGATGCCGGCGGTGGTATTGCCCTCCAGGTTGTTGTTGGCAATACCGATGCCCGAGGTGCTGACGTTCATGGCCGCCGAGCCGATGAACGACGGCAGCGGGTTGGTCTGCAGTTGCGCTTCGGTAGGGTCGGGCGCGCCGAGCCCGATACCGGTCAGGATGCTGTTCGCGCCGGTTTGCGGTGCCAGCGGATTGGCGGCGAAGAACACCACGTCTTCGCTGCCGATCAGCAGCGTGCGCACCGGGTCCGGACCACCGGCAGCCAGCGAGCCGTCGGCACTGCTGAGGACGATGGTCGAACGGAAACCTTCCTCCATGTCCAGGGCATAGGTGCCATTGGTGTAGGCGCTCAGGGTGTAGTGAACGGTGGTCTCCGCGGTGGCTGCGTTGTTGTCGAAATCACCGGTCAGGGTCCCGGCGAACTGGTAGGCACCATTGCCATCGGGTGAAGGCGACTGCTCGACCAGCGTACCGGTGCCGGTGGTGGTCGTGTTATCCGGCCGGACCAGGGTGAACTGGTTGTTCAGCAACGAAATGTCCAGGCCGGTTACCCCCAGCCCGTCGGCTCCGGCCGCCATGTTCCAGTAGCCTTGTTGCGCCAGGTCGGTCCCGGTGCCGATCAGGTTGCCGAAGGCGAGGGTCGGTCCATCGTCCTCGAAGATCATGTGCGAGCCGATTTCGGCGGTCGTGGTGGAGGCTTGGCGCAGGGTGAGGCCACCGATGTCGAAATCGGCGTGGGTATTGCCCTTGGCGTCCAGGGCCGCGCCGTTCTCGACCAGTACGCGGTTATGGTCCGCGGTGGTGGTGTAGTCGATCTGGTAGCCAGCCTTGACGCCGGTGACGGTGGCCACGCCGCCATCAAAGCTGATGACGATGCTCGGATCATTCGCCGAGCCATCCGAGTTTTCGATCACCAGCCCGGTGCTTATGTTGATGACACGGACATTGGTGATGGCCACTGACGTATCGTTCGCATAGCCATTGACGAAACTCGCGCCACTTTCAACCGCGGTGTTGAAGGCACTGATTTTTACCACGGCACTCTTGCCGCCTTGCAACTGCACGATATCGAAATTGGCCGCCTTGGCATTAAACATCGCGGTGAAGTCGATGTTGGCTTCGAGATCGGCTTCGTTCTGGTCCAGGTTGGGAATGGTCACGTCCTGCCGGGCGCCGGTGACGAAGGTAAAACGGATGCCTTCCTGTTCCGTGATCATCTGGCTGTTGGTGCCGAAGGTGGTTGGGCCACCCGCCTGGCTGGTGTTGATGGTGTCACCAGTGTTGATGCTGGCGCCCGATGACTGGTCAGCGGGGTCCTTGCCGGTGGCGATGATTGTGGGGTCGGTGATCCGCAAGACTCCGCCGTCATCAACCACCGTCGGGTTGGCTTTGGTGAACATCAGGAATAGGTTCTGCCCGGAAGGCGCATTGGCCAGGCTGAACGTCAGGTCCTGGCTGGCGCCGATGAATACTTTATTCAGCAGGTTGAGGGCATCGTCCGGATTGCTCGCGTCCGGATGCTTGAGCGGCTGGTATTCCAGGGTCCAGATCTTGCCGCCCGACAGCGGCGACCCGGTTTCTTCGATATAGGCCGCGAACACGATCGCACCGTCAGGGCCTCCGGCGCGGCCCAGCAGGATGTTGTTGTTGCTATCGGTATAGAGAAGGATGCTGGTGCCATCGAGGGTGTCCAGGCCGCTGTCCAGGCCGTTGAGCGGCGCGCCCAGGCTGTCGGTGAAGCTGACATCGACATTGATCGCGCCGGGCGCCAGGTTGAGGGTGAAGGCATTGTTGCCGGTGTCGCCCACGGCGCCGGTATAACCGCTCAGGGCTGCATCCGTTGCGGTACCCGCGCCAAGGGCGGTCAGCCGGGTGGCGAAGGCCGAGGGCAGGGCGGTCAGCAGGATGTCATTGTCGTCGGCATCCCCCGCAGGGTCTGGCGTGGCGGTGGCGTTCTGCAACCCGGCGGTTTCGTCCAGGGCAACGTTGACCCCGGTCGCTACCACGAGCGGAGCGCCAACCGCCAGGATGGTGCTGAGGGTCAGGTCGTTCGTGAGTGAGGTGTTTTCTTGAAGGGTGGTCATGACATGCTCCTAGGCAGTTCTAGTTGGTGGGGGCCGGACCATGGCCCTTTGCTGGCAGATGTCACAACTATGGGGATGCGTCGCAGGCAGCACATTGGCCGATACTCCTAGGCCGTCTGGGAGTTTCAGCCTATGCGGCAGGGGAAATGGGGGAGCGTTGGCGCCTGTTGCCTTGGTGAGTGAGGGCATGCCGCCCCAGGCTTCAGCCGCCATTGCGTCGAGCTGAATCCGCGTCCGTCCAGGCGGTTGGGGGCGGGGCTGCTTGCATGCCTCTGGCCCGGGTCATGGGGAAGGCGAGTGTCTAGGGGAGCCACTGACAGGGGCGCCCTGTCCCTTATCGGTCCTCGGCGAATGCTTCCTCGATAAAGGCCTCCAGCTCCGTCTCTTCAAGCAGCTCGATGGAGAAATGCCCGAAGCGTTTCGGCAACCAGAGGATGCGGGTCCCGCTGGGCGACTGGAGATTGTCGCGCGACAGGGGTTTGCCGTTCTCGTCTTCCGGCTGCACACCGGCGGCCAGCAACTCGTCGTAGGCGGCCTCGATGTCCGGCGTGCAATAGCAGTGACGGTAGATCGTGCCTTCGCCGTTGGCGTCCATCAGCGCCTTGAGATTGCCGCTGAAGGGTTGCACCCGCATCAGGCGCTCCGTGCCGAACCTGACGATCGCATAACGCATATGCAAACCGTTGCGCTGCCAAATACGCACAGGCTTGCCCGAGGTCTTCGACGAGCACATCCACGTGGCTGAACGTCAATTTCAAGGTTTCTTTGCTGACGGAAAAAGCAGCAGGTTTTTTTGAGATTTATCTGATTCATCCCTTGTAGCTGCCCCACATAGAATGCCGCCCTCACGCCGATTCCCGGCCAGGGAAGTTGCAACGCCAATCTGAACTCAGTTCGAGGAGAAACGTTTTGAAAACGCTACGACAGGTGGGGCTGCTTGCACTGAGCCTGGGATGCATCATGGGCACTTCCGCCTATGCAGCGGATTATTGCGGCACGCCTAATTCTGGCACACCGAACAACCCATCGATCATCGCCAGTCTTCCCGCCATTACCACCTTGAAGTACGTCCCCATTGGCGGGGTAATGGCGTCGTACGAAGTTGCAGTCGGGCGCAGTTCTGGAGGATGGTCATGGTGCGACAAGTCTCAATGGGGATTGACCGAAGTTGTCACCAGCCTTGCATCAAGAGGCAGTCCAGGGCTTTACGACTCTGGTGTGCCTGGGGTCGGCATCCGCATTGGACATCTTGCCAGCCTTAACTGGTACACCCCCAGTTATCCACCTTTTACCTATACCGGGATAAGTTCGATCACCATCTTTTTTTTCGATAGATTGAGAATAGAGTTTGTGCGTACGGACATAGGGGTTGGAAAGGGCGATATGCCTTCCTTCAACTACAAGACCAGCTTTTTTATCGACACCAGCTACACCACTCCGAGGCGAGCGGTTTATGCCATCGAAGGATCAGGCCTTAAAACCAAGTTTGAACATAATGCGTTCTTCACGACTTGCTACACCCCCAAGAGCAGTACCGAGGTCAATATGGGGCGTCCTGCGGCAGAGCAGGTAAAGCGCGGCTCGGTCCAGGACTTTCCAATCGCTCTGGATGTCGTTTGCAACGGCCTCAACCCCACGGTCAAGCCACCGGTGAAGGTCTATTTCGAGGGCAACTCCGTTCGCGATGGCTTGTTGAATCTGAACGGTGTCGGCCAGACTGGTGTCGCCAAAGGTGTTGCCATTTCGCTGTCCAGCGACAAGAACGTGGCACTGCCATTCAGCAAAGCCAAGGCGGTGGCCCTGGATTGGCAATCCAGCGGCCCCGGCACCGAGATGTACCGCTTTGCCGCAAAGGCGCGCTATGTCACCACGGGCGCGGAAGTCGCCGCCGGCAAGGCCGATGCAACGCTGACCTATGTACTGGAATACAACTGAGCGCGTTTCCCGCCTCGGGACGCATAAAGAAGCCACTCGCCAGAGTGGCTTTTTTATACCCGGGATTGTTGCCCGCAGTGGCAGTCTTGCTGTGGGACAGCCTCGCAATAGCCTCTCCTTACGAAAAAGGCAGCAAGTGCTGCACCGGGTTTGGGAATTCTCTGATTCATCTCTTGCAACTGTCTCGCATAGAGTACTGCCCTCACGCGAACTCCCACCAAGAGGAGCTGCACCGCCAATCTGAGTTCGGACCGAGGGAAAAACGTTTTGAACAGGTACTCTAGCCCCGACCTACCGCGCTTGGTCTCAGGAAGCGCACTTTCACTGATCATTGGGCTCGCCTTCGCCTGGCAGTCTGAAGCCGCCAGGGCGGATCTCTCCTTCGACGGGAAGAACCGTTTCATCATGACCGGCCAGCGGATGGCCGTAACCCTGGTCAACGAAGGCAAGACGGCCGCCTTGGCGGAAGTCTCGCTGAATTGGGGGGAGCCTGACTCTGGGCAGAGCCAGCCACTGCCCCTGGCGATCTCCAAGCCCTTGCTGCAGATTTCCCCCGGAAAGAGAGCTGTCGTGGAAGTGTTCTACCAGGGGAAAGGCCTGCCGACTGACCGCGAATCCTATCTTCTGCTGAGTGTACTGGACGTGCCTCCGGCCGCTAAGACGCCGCACTCCATAAGCGTCGCGTTGCGGCACCGTTTCAAGCTGCTCTACCGTCCAACGCTGGAGAGCACCCTGGACGAAGCCATGGCCGGATTGTCATGGGCCGTGCAGAAAGAAACCGCAGGCAGTCTCATTGCTGACAACCCTTCCCCCTACTACCTGACCCTCAGCAATATCGAAACCATGGGCGCGAACGGCCAGCCCTGCGGCCAACCGATCGAGCACCTGATGCTCCCGCCGTTCTCGACACAGCCCGTCGACATACCAGCCTGCCAGTCCGCCAGTCTGCGTTACCAGATCATCAGCGATGCAGGCAACCTGCGGCCCTATGGGGCGACGCTATCCGCCGACAAAAAAAGCCACGGTTCGGCTCAACTCTGAAGTCAATGGAAGAGACATGATGAAGAAAATTTACCAGCTGGTTTGCCTGAGCCTGCTATTGGTGCTTGCTCAGAAGAGCTATGCCCTGGCCTGTAAGAAAGATGGCACTCAAGCCGCCGATGTGATCATGATCAACACCACCATCGCGGTGCCCAACAACCTGCCAAAGGACACCGTGCTCTGGCGCTCCGATAACTACAGCATCAGCATGACTTGCTGGCAGGACAATGGAGGGTATGGCGCCGAATACGTTTACTTTTATTTGAGCCCTCGCGACCAAGGCCTTACCCAGTTGGGGCCTGATCTGGAGGTGGGCATCCATCTCAATGGAACCGACCTGCGTTGCACTCAATTGGCCGGGTGCCGAGTGCAACTGCCAATCAAATTCGATGGTTGTTACGTTACAGGTGGTTGCAAGAACAAGGCTCAGACCTTCCCCTTGAACTTCAACTTTTTCCTCTCCAAAAGGAGTCGGCCCAGCCCAGGCAAGGAAGGAACCCTGACCACAGCCCCAACCTACCCCGCGTTCCAGCTGGATGGAGTAGGCGGCATGAACAACGCCCCTGATAGCAACTTTGTCATGGTGCTGACTGGATTGAACCGCTTACGCTATATCGCTTGCTCTTCAGTCCTGAGCATCTCCCCCAAGACCGTTGATTTCGGCACTATCGCTTCCGCCTCGGCGCAAACCGACAAGGTGATCAAGGAAGTTCCGCTCAGCATCACGTCCACCAAGAACTGCAATAGCGCGTACGGGCTGAACGCGGTCCTCACACCGGTCGCGGCGACAGTAACCGGCGGCTACACCCTTGTGCCGAACAACAATTCCTCGGTGGGCATCAGCCTGCTCAAACAACCGTCCCGCACTGCCATTCCCTTCAACAAGGAGTTCACCCTGGTGGAATCCGGCCGTGACCAGATGGTGGTGAAGAACTTCCTGGCTCAGCTGAAATGGCGGACCAACAAGGCGATTCTCGGGAAATTCAACGCCACCGCCACGATCGATGTTTTCTATAAATAGAACCGTCCAACCTCGGGCACTCGAACGTCAATTGATGGTTTGAAGCAGTAGAGCCGGTGAGGTCGATCCCATACAGGCTGGAAGCATTCATGGCTGGGATCGGGGCTTCCAAAAGAAAGCCTGACACGCGCCATTTTTATACCTGGCCTGCACGCTGCTTTGTCAGGGCGTGCGCTGGGCCAATGCCGGGTTCGGCTCCTCCTTCCAGGACCCGCCCAGCGCCGTGTACAGGTTGACCTCGGCGATCAGCTGCGCCAGCCGGTCGTTGATCAGCCCCTGTTGCGCGCTGAACAGCGAGCGTTGCGCGTCGAGGAACACCAGGTTGCTGTCCACGCCGGTGCGGTAGCGGTGTTCCGCCATCCGGTAATAGTCCTGGGTGGCTTCCACCAGGCTGCGCTGGGCGTCGAGCTGATCGCTGTAGGTCTGGCGCGCGGCGAGGCCGTCGGCGACTTCCTGGAAGGCGGTCTGGATCGACTTTTCGTACTGCGCGACGCTGATGTCCTTCTGCAGCTTCGCGTAGTCGAGGCTGGCCCGCAGGCTGCCGGCATTGAAGATCGGCAGGTTGATCTGCGGCTGGAAGGCCCAGCTGCCGGAGCCGCCCTTGAACAGCCCGGCCAGTTCCAGGCTGGAGGTGCCGGCGTTGGCCGTCAGGCTGACGCTGGGGAAGAAGGCGGCGCGGGCCGCGCCGATATTGGCATTGGCGGCCTTGAGCTGGTATTCGGCCTGGAGGATGTCGGGACGGCGTTGCAGCAGGTCCGAGGGCAACCCGGCCGGAACCTGGGCGATCAGGTCGCTGGCCAGCGGCCTCGCCGGCAGCGAATCGGCGACCTGGGTGCCCACCAGCAGGGTCAGGTTATTGAGGTCCTGGGCCACCTGGCGCTGGTAGCGGGCCAGGTTGGCGCGGGCGGTTTCGACGCTGGTCCGGGCCTGGCTCACATCCAGGGCCGAGACCTTGCCCGCGTCGGCACTGCGGGTGGTCAGGCGTAGGCTTTCTTCGTCGGCGACCAGGGTCTTGGCGGTCAGCGCCAGCAGTTCCTGGTCGGCGCGCCAGGTCAGGTAGGCGCTGGCGACGTTCGCCACCAGGCTGAGCCGGGCGCTGCGCCGGGCTTGCTCGGTGGCCAGGTAGCTCATCAGGGTCTGTTCGGTGAGGCTGCGCACCCGGCCGAAGAAGTCCAGTTCATAGGCGCTGACCCCCAGGGTGACCGAATAGGACGACTTGATCAGCGACTTGCCGGTGCCGGTCACGTCCCCCGGCACGCGCTGGCGTGAGCCGGCGCCGGTGGCGGACACCGCGGGAAACAGGTCGGCGCGCTGGATCCGGTACTGGGCCTGGAAGGCTTCCACATTCAAGGCCGCGACCCGCAGGTCGCGGTTGTTGACCAGGGCGCTGCGGATCAGCGTCTGCAGCTCAGGGTCATGGAACAGGCTGTGCCAGTCCGCTCCTTGTTCTGCAAATGCCGTGGCTTGAGTGGCATAAGCCGGGCCCTGCGGGTACTGGGAGCCAACCGGCGCCGCGGGCTGCCGGTAGTCCGGTATCAGCGAGCAACCGCCCAGTACCAATGCAAGGCTCACCAGGGACAGCGGGGACTTACTCATTGAACAGCCTCATCTACAAAAGCCGCGGCGGCGTCGCCCCGGGCGGGTTGAAAAGCGGGCAGGGCGCCGCTCAGGCGCCGACCATCCATTTCGCCAGGCCGTGCCGGCCGCTGACCCCGAGCTTGGCGGCGGCGCGCTTGAGGTAGGTTTCCACCGAGCTGTTCTTGACGCTCAGCCGCTCGGCCATTTCCGGCACCGTGCCGCCGGTCAGCAGGCCCAGGCAGACCTCTTTCTCCCGCGCCGACAAGGTGATGTCGCCCAGGCACAGCCGCTCGTTGAATTCCCGTTGCAGCGGCGATTGCTCGACCGCCGCCAGCGGGCTGCCGGGCGCGAGGCCGAGGTTTTTCTGGCAGGCCTGGCGGTTGATCTGGGCATGGCGCTCCACCAGCGGCAGCAGGGTTTGCGAGAGGCTCTTGAGAAACGACAGCTCGGCCAGGGAAAACAGCCGTTGCGCAGGGGGGCGCAGGAAGGTGATGACACAGCGGCGATTGGCTTTGCGTGACACCAGATGGCACTGGTGGGAGAGGTAACGCGGGTGTTTGCTGGAGGTCTGGGCGTTCATCTGGATCAGCAGCGAGTCGTTCATCTCGATCATCTTTTCCAGCAGCGGATGATCGTCCTGGTACTGCGAGGGCTGGGTCGGCGGCAGTGCCTCCTCGAGCCCGGCACTGCCCAGCGGCTTGATCTCGAGAATGCTCGCCTGGCGCTCGTCGAGGGACCATTGGGCGAGTTCGACCCGCTGCACAGGCACCAGCTTGTCCACCAGGTGCAGCATCTTCGCCGCAAACAGCCCATGGCCGGTGCTGGAAATCAGCTCCCCCAATTCGTTGTAGAAATGCGCACTGTCTATGTTGCGAATACTGCTGGTCAGACTCATATCCCTATCATCCCTGATGTAGACAGATCGTCGAACGGTTGGCGTCGGCGGCCACCACCCGTCCTTGCAACGAATGTCCGTGGCCGAGATTTTTCATTTAATCCCGCGGGTTTACCCAGCGTCTGTAGCTGAAAGCGGGGACACAAGCTGCCATAAAGTCCGCGTTGTTAATTTGACGAATTTCGCCCAAAAGGGCGGTTTTGCCAGAGGCGCGGATGATCGGGTTTTTAAGATAGTTCTTTGATATTCATAAGATTTATCTGATATGGCGGTACTTTTTACCCTGGGCGCCGTCCGGAACCTGTGGTGGATGTCCTACACGCTTTTAAGCCTTTGAATCGAGAATTATTAGCTAGTACGTGCGCGCAGACCGGTCCCCGGGCTGGCGAGAAGTCAATTTTCGACTACCCATTCATCCCGGCCCGAGCCGCTCGGTCGCGGGCTGGGCTGTCCGGGTTTCAGGTGACAGACAGGTCGCCAGGGCGCTGGTTAAATCCGTGGAGCCTGCGATACCAGGCGCTGCCGGGCTCTGCTCAGGGCATGGCTCAAGGCATGGTTCAAGGTATGCACACTTCACATGAGAAGGATCTTATGAAGCTTTTTTCCGTAGCCGCCCCAGGTGCGTTTGTCGCGATCGAGAACCCTTGCCGCCAGCCCGGACGTGCTATGGCTGCGTGTGCCCGGGAGGGCCGGCCATGACCCCGTCCAAGCTTGAGTCACAAGCCTTTGCCCTGACCGCCGCCCAGCGCGATATCTGGCTCGACCAGCTGAGCCGGGGCGATTCGCCGCTGTACAACATCGGCGGTTACGTCGAGCTCGTCGGGCCTTTCAGCGCCGAGCTGATACAGCAGGCCATCGAGCTGCTGGTGCGCAAGCACGATGCCCTGCGCACCGTGCTGCTGCCCGACACCGGTAGCGACGGCCTGCCTTTGCAGCGCTTCGCCCAGAGCATGCCGGTCGAGGTGCCGCTGGAGGACCTGAGCGCCCACCCCGAGCCGCTGGCGGCCGCCCAGGCCTTGATCCGGCAGAGGATGGAGCAGCCGTACCCCTTCGATGGCGGCCCGCTGTTCCGGTTTTTCCTGGTGCGCCTGGATGCTCGCCATCACCTGCTGGGCACCCAGGCCCACCACCTGATTCTCGACGGCTGGGGTTTTGGCCAGATGCTGCAATCCCTGGGCGGGATCTACAGCGCGCTGCAGACCGGGCGCCGCCCAGAACTGTCGGCGCCGTCCTATGTCGAGTTCATTCGCGACGATGCGCGCTACCACGATTCGCCGCGTTACCTGCGCGACCGGGCGTACTGGCAGGACAAGTACCGCACGTTGCCCGAACCGCTGCTGATGCCGCGGTATCGCGAGCGCTTCGCCAGGGAGGCCGCGGCTGCCGGCGACACCCCGAGCAACAATCTGCTGCAGCCATTCCCCACGCATTTGCACGAGCGCATGAAGCAGTGGGCGAAAACCTGCCAGGCCTCGGCCTTCCACGTGCTGCTGGCGGCCCTGTACGTCTATTTCACCCGCACCTTGCAGCGCGACGAGTGGGTGGTGGGGTTGCCGATTCTCAACCGTTCCAATGCCCGCTTCAAAAACACCCTGGGGCTGTTCACCCAGGTCAGCGCGGTGCGTTTCAGCTTCAGCCAGGACCTGCCGTTCGGCGAGCTGGTGCGGGCGGTGCGCGATGTGCTCAAGCAGGATTTCCGCCACCAGCGCTTCCCGTTGAGCGAGATGAACCGCTCCCTCGGCCTGCTGCGCGAGGACCGTGGGCAGCTGTTCGACCTGTCGCTGTCCTACGAACAGGACGACCACGATTACCGCTACGGCGAGGCGCTGGGGCATTCGGTCAAGGTCTGCAACGGGCACGAGCCGCTGCCCCTGGCCATCCACCTGCGCAGCAACAGCTACAACGACAAGGCGTGGATGCATTACCTCTACAACGAGGCGTATTTCCAGGGCGGGGAAATCGAGGCCCTGGCCGAGCGGCTGGTGCATGTGCTGGAGCAGGGGCTGGCCGACACCCGCCTGCCGATCGCCGAGTTCTCGCTGCTCAGCGCCCGCGACACGGCCCAACTGCAAGAGTGGAACGCCAGCGGCCGGGCGCCGGCCTGCACCCAGCCGTTGCACGCCCGCATCGAAGCCCAGGCGCAAGCGCGGCCACAGGCATTGGCGGCGGTCTGCCTGGGGCAGTCGCTGACCTATGCCGAGTTGAACCGACGGGCCAACGCTTTGGCACATCACCTGCGGTCGCTGGGTGTGCAGCCCGATGACCGGGTGGCCGTCGTCGCCCGCCGTGGCCTCGACACCCTGGTCGGGCTGCTGGCGATCCTCAAGGCCGGGGCCGCCTATGTGCCGATCGATCCGGCCCATCCCGCCGAACGCCTGAACTATCTGCTGGAGGACAGCGCGCCGCTGGCGGTGCTGACCCAGGCTGAGTTGCTGGCGCGCCTGCCGACCCTGAGCGTGCCAGTGATCGATCTTGGCTCGGACGACTGGCGAGAACAGCCGCAGACCAATCCGCAGGTCCCCGGGCTGACCCCGGCGCACCTGGCCTACGTGATCTACACCTCAGGTTCCACCGGTTTGCCCAAAGGGGTGATGGTCGAGCACCGGACCCTGGCCAACCTGGTGGACTGGCACTGTTCGGCCTTCGACCTGGGGCCGGGCGGCCAGACCAGCAGCCTCGCCGGTTTCGGTTTCGACGCCATGGCCTGGGAAGTCTGGCCGGCCCTGTGCAGCGGCGCGACCCTGCACCTGCCGCCGGCCCACGACGGCAATGAAGACATCGAGGCGCTGCTCGACTGGTGGCGCGCCCAGCCGCTGGATGTGAGCTTTTTGCCGACCCCGGTGGCCGAGTACGCCTTCAACCAGCGCCGGGGCCATCCGACCCTGCGCACCTTGCTGATTGGCGGCGACCGCCTGCGCCAGTTCGCCGAGGATCCCGGGTTTGCCGTGATCAACAACTACGGCCCCACCGAAGCCACGGTGGTCGCCACCTCCGGGCGGGTCGTGGTCGGCCAGGGCCTGCATATCGGCCGCCCCATCGACCACACCCGGGTCTATCTGCTGGACGAGCAGCGGCGCCCGGTGCCGGTGGGCGTGGCGGGGGAGCTGTATGTGGCCGGCGCCGGGGTGGCGCGGGGGTACCTGAACCGTCCCGAACTGACCGCCGAACGTTTCCTCAATGATCCCTTCAGTGATGAGCCGGTCATTGAAGGGCAGCGCGCGCGCATGTACCGCACCGGCGACCTGGCGCGCTGGCTGGCGGACGGCACGCTCGAGTACCTGGGGCGCAACGACGATCAGGTGAAGATCCGCGGCATGCGCATCGAGCTGGGGGAGATCGAAAGCGCCCTGGCCGCTGTGAGCGGCGTGCAAGAGGCGGTGGTCCAGGCTCGTGACGGGCGCCTGCTGGCGTATTTCACTGAACAGGCACAGCCGCTGGAGATCAACCAGCTGCATGCCCAGCTGCAAAGCCATTTGCCGGACTACATGCTGCCCTTGGCCTATGTGCGGCTGGCGGCGCTGCCGCTGACCGCCAATGGCAAGCTCGACCGCCGGGCCTTGCCGGTGCCGGGGCAGGAGGCCTTTATCAGCCGTGGCTACGAGGCGCCCCAGGGCGCGGTGGAAACCCGGCTGGCCGCGATCTGGGCCGGGCTGCTGCAAGTCGAGCGGGTCGGGCGCCAGGATCATTTCTTCGAGCTGGGCGGGCATTCGCTGCTGGCAGTGACGATGGTGGAGCGCATGCGTCAGGCCGGGTTGCAGGCCGATGTGCGGGTGCTGTTCGACCAGCCGACCCTGGCCAGCCTGGCGGCGGCGGTGGGCGACACCCGGGAGGTCGAGGTGCCGGCCAACCGCGTTGTCCCGGACTGCCTGCGCATCACCCCGGACATGCTGGTGCTGGCGCAGCTGGACCCGGCGAGCATCGAGCGCATTGTCGCCACGGTGCCCGGCGGCGTGGCTAATGTGCAGGAGATCTACCCCCTGGCGCCGTTGCAGGAAGGGCTGCTCTATCACCATATGACCGAGGTGCGCGATCCCTACCAGCAGCATGCAATGTTCGCCTTCGACAGCCTGCAGCGCCTGGATGCCTTTGCCCAGGCCCTGCAACAGGTGATCGCGCGGCACGACATCCTGCGCACCAGCCTGGTCTGGGACGGGCTGGAGCAACCCATGCAGGTGGTCTGGCGCCAGGCCCGGCTGCAACTCGAGGAAGTGCTGCCGGACCCGGAGGGCGGCGATATCGCCGAGCAGTTGCGCGAGCGCCTGGACCCAGGCCTGCGTCCGCTGGACCTGGGCCGGGCGCCGATGATGGCGCTGGCCTACAGCGAAGATCCGCGGAACCGGCGCTGGGTCGGCATGCTGCGTTTCCATCATCTGGTCAACGACGCCACCTCCACCGGCGTGCTGCTGGAGGAAATCCACGCCCATCTGCAGGGGCGGGCCGAGCAGTTGCCGGAGGCGGTGCCCTATCGCCGTTATGTGGCGCAGACCCGCCTGGGCAGCCACCACGAGGAACACCAAGCCTTCTTCCGCGAGTGGCTGGCGGACGTCGACGAGCCGAGCCTGGCTTTCGGCCGGCTGGAGCGCACGACCGTCGGTGACGCGCATGAAAAAGTCGAATGCCAGTTGACTCCAACCCTGGCCCGGAATCTGCGCAGCCAGGCCCGGGCCCAGGGGGTGAGCGCGGCGAGTGTCTTCCACCTGGCCTGGGCCCTGGTCCTGGGGCGCCTGTGCGGGCGCGAGGATGTGGTGTTCGGCACCGTGCTGCTGGGGCGCCTGCAGGCCGGCGCCGGGGCGGATCGGGCCCTGGGCATGTTTATCAATACCTTGCCGCTGCGCCTCGACCTGGCCGGGCAGACGGCGGCGGATGCCGTTCGCGAAACCCACAGGCGCTTGAGCGCCTTGCTCGCCCACGAACACGCGCCACTGGCGCTGGCTCAGCGCTGCAGTGGCGTGGCCGCGCCGACGCCGCTGTTCAACAGCTTGCTCAATTACCGTCATGCGCAGGCTGCGGATGGGCAGGACGTACTACGCGATTTGCCAGGCATCCAGCTGCTCGGCAGCGAAGACATCCTCAGCTACCCCCTGATGCTGTCGGTGGACGACCTGGACGAAGGGTTCAACCTGAGCGCCATGGCGCCCCGCAGCCTGGGGCCGCAGCGTCTGCTGGACGTCCTGCAAACCGTGCTCGACGGCCTGGTGCAGGCCCTGGAGCAATCGCCACAGACCGTGCTGCGCCAGCTGCCGGTATTGCCGCCGGCCCAGTTGCACCAGCTGCTGGTGGAACTCAATGCCACCGAGGTCGATTACCCTCGCGAGCAGACTTTGCACGGGCTGTTCGAGGCGCAAGTGCGGCGCACGCCGGACGCCATAGCCTTGCAGGCCGGCGAACAACAATTGACCTATGCCCAGCTCAACCAGCGCGCCAATCAGCTGGCCCATCACCTGCGCGAACGCGGCGTGCAGCCCGATACCCGGGTCGGCATCTGCGTCGAGCGCAGCCTGGAGCTGGTGATCGGCCTGCTGGGGATCCTCAAGGCCGGCGGCGCCTATGTGCCGCTGGACCCGGGTTATCCGCAGGAACGCATCCACTACATGCTGCAGGACAGCGCGCCGCTGGCGGTGCTGGTGCACGGCGCGACCCGCGAGCTGCTGGCCGAATCGCCGGCCAGGCTGATCGACTTCGACCGCTGCGACTGGCAACAGCAACCCGCGGACGACCCGCTGGTCCCTGGACTGAATGTCACGCACCTGGCCTATGTGATCTACACCTCGGGCTCCACCGGCCTGCCCAAGGGCGTGATGATCGAGCACCGCGGCCTCGGCAACCTGATGCACTGGGGCTCGCAGATCTGCCCGGATGCGCAGCAGGGGGCGTTGTTGCAGCGCGCGCCATTCAGCTTCGACGGTTCGGTCTGGGAGCTGTTCTGGCCTTTGACCAATGGCATGCGCCTGGTGCTGGCGCGGCCCGAGGGCCACCGCGAGCCGGCGTATCTGGCGCAGACCATCCGCGAGCAGGGCATTACGGTGATCAAGTTCGTCCCGGCGCTGCTCCAGCAGTTCCTCGAACTCGACGAGGTCAGCCAGTGCAGCAGCCTGACCGACGTATTCAGCGGTGGTGGCGAACTCACCGCGGCCATCGCCCGGCGCTTCCAGCAGCTGTTGCCACAGGCCCGGCTGCACAACGTCTATGGCCCCACCGAAGCCACGGTGGACAGCACCGCCTGGACCCTCGAACCCGGGGCGCCGGTGCCGGATATCCAGTTGCCGATCGGCCGGCCCATCGGCAACACCCGCCTGTACGTGCTGGACGATCACGACCGGCCGGTGCCTATGGGCGTCAGCGGCCACCTGCATATCGGCGGGGTGGGAGTGGCCCGGGGTTACCTGGGGCTGCCGCAGCTGCAGGCCGAGCGTTTTATCGACAGCCCCTTCGTTACCGGCGACCGCCTGTATCGCAGCGGCGACCTGGTGCGCTACCGCGCGGACTGCTGCCTGGAATTCCTCGGGCGCAACGACTTCCAGGTCAAGCTGCGGGGCCTGCGGGTCGAGCTGGGGGAGATCGAGGCGCGCCTGGCCAGCCATTCGGCGCTGCGCGAAGTGGTGGTGCTGATGCGCGACGAGCGCCTGGTGGCCTATTTCACCCTGCGCGACGCCGCGACGGCGCCGGGCATCGAAGGCCTGCGCGGGCATCTGCTGGCCCAGGTGCCGGAGTACATGGTGCCCTCGGCCTTTGTCCAGCTCGACAACCTGCCGTTGAGCCCCAACGGCAAGCTGGACCGCAAGGCCCTGCCGGCACCGGGGCAGGACGCGGTGCTCAGTCGCAGCTTCGAGGCGCCCCAGGGCGAGGTTGAAACCGCCCTGGCGCAGATCTGGGCCGAGGTGCTGAAGATCGAGCGGGTGGGGCGCCATGACCACTTCTTCGAGCTGGGCGGGCATTCGTTGCTGGCGGTCAGCCTGGTGGCGCGCATGCGCCAGGCCGGCCTCAACGCCGATGCCCGGGTGCTGTTCAGCCAGCCGACCCTGGCGGAGCTGGCGGCCAAGACCGTCGGCCATGTGCAGCGGCTGGCCATTCCGGCCACCACCATCCCGACCCTCAACCGCAAGCGCCGTCTCTGACGGCGAAACATTTCCTCACACAGCTACCCCTACCAGAACGCGGCGGCCCAAGGGCCGCCGCTGTTGCTTGTGGCCCGCGCGGGGCCGCGGCCTCGGGCCTTGTCCCGGCTTCCCGTGTCAGACAGCCCCGAGCGGATGTTTTAGCTTTCCAGGCCTGCGGCACAGCTCCGTCGGGCTCGCTGCCCCTATCACTTTTGAACATGCCGGCAGAGCCGTCACAGCGCTGGATCCTGGCTTGGGTCGGGCGCCGGGCGCTGGAGGTAGCTGGCCGTCGTGCGGGCATCAGGTTGCAGCTGAAACCGGATTTTCTCATCAACCGTTTGCGAATTTGAAAGCAGGTCACTTACATGCAGTTCAGCGAATTGATGGCAATTATTTCCACCCAGCCGATCCGTCTCCAACAGGAAGAAGGCGACCTAGTCGTGCTGGGTGACGATGAGGGGCTGGACGACGCGCTGTGGGACAGCCTGGTCAAGCACAAGTCCCGGCTGCTGGACCTGGTGGCCCGCCATGACGGCGACTGGCTGAGCCCGGCCTACCGCATCACCCCGGACATGCTGCCGCTGGTCAAGCTCGACCAGCCGGCCATCGAGCTCATAGTCGCCAGCGTGCCGGGCGGCGCGGCCAACGTGCAGGACATCTACCCGCTGGCGCCCCTGCAGGAAGGCATGCTCTACCACCACCTGTCGGCCCGGCAGGGCGACCCCTATGTGCTGCACGCGCAGTTCGCCTTCGCCAGCCGCGAGCGCCTGAACGCCTTTGCCGAGGCCCTGCAATGGGTGATCGAACGCCATGACATCCTGCGCACCGCGATGTTCTGGGAGCGCCTGGACGAGCCGGTGCAGGTGGTCTGGCGCCAGGCCCGGCTGGACTGCGAAGAACTGAGCTTGAAGACCGCCGACGGCGACGTGCTGGAGCAATTGCTGGCGCGCTTCGATGCCCGCTACTATCGCCTCGACCTGCGCCAGGCGCCGCTGTTGCGCCTGGTCTTCGCCGAAGACCCGCACCAGCAGCGGGTGGTCGGCATGCTGCTGTTTCATCACACGGTCATGGACCATACCGCGCTGGACCTGGTGCGTGAGGAAATCCAGGCGCACCTGCTCGGCCAATGCGAACAGGTGGCGCCGGCGGTGCCGTTTCGCGATTACCTGGCGCAGGCGCGGCTGGGGGCGGACGAGCAGGCGCACGAGGCGTTCTTCCGCCAGATGCTCGGCGATATCGACGAGCCGACCCTGCCGTTTGGCCTGCGGGATGTGCAGGGCGACGGCCGCGGCATCGAGGAGCTGCGCATCGGCCTCGACGACGGGTTGAGCCTGCGCCTGCGCGGCCAGTCCCGGCAGTTGGGGGTGAGCGCCGCGAGCCTGATGCACCTGGCGCTGGCCCTGGTCCTGGGCAAGGCCTCGGGGCGCCGCGCGGTGGTGTTCGGCACCGTGCTGCTGGGCCGCATGGACGCCGGCGAAGGGGCCGAGCGCGCCCTGGGCATGTTCATCAATACCTTGCCGCTGCGGGTGGATGTCGACGGGCAAAGCGTGCGCGCCGCGGTGCAGGCCACCCACCAGCGCCTGACCGCGCTGCTCGGGCATGAACAGGCCTCGCTGGCCCTGGCCCAGCGTTGCAGCGCGGTGAGCGCGCCGACGCCGTTGTTCAGCGCCATGCTCAACTACCGGCACAGCGCCGCCGGCGACGCCGCGGCGGTGATCGATATCGCCGAGGGCATCCAGGTGCTGGGCGCCGAGGAGCGCACCAACTACCCGCTGACGGTCAACGTCGACGACCTGGGAGAAGGTTTCCGCCTGACCTTGATGGTCGCCGCCGAGATTGGCGCCGCGCGCCTGGGCGGCTACCTGCAAACGGCCCTGGAAAGCCTGGTCGCGGCCCTGGAACACAATCCGGACACGCAGCTGCAAAACCTGGACATTCTGCCGGCGGCCGAACGCCAGCAACTGCTGTTCGGCCAGAACCCGCTGCGGCAATTCGCCGACGGTGCCTTGATCCACCAGCAGGTGGAGGCCCAGGCCGCGGCCCAACCCGACGCCACGGCGTTGATCCATGAGGGGCGGCAGTTGAGCTACGGCGAGCTGAACCGCCGCGCCAACCAGCTGGCGCACCGCCTGCTGGCCCTGGGCGTGCGCCCGGACGATCGGGTGGCGATCTGTGTCGAGCGCGGCCTGGAGATGATCGTCGGCCTGCTGGGCATCCTCAAGGCGGGCGCCGGTTATGTGCCCATCGACCCGGCCTATCCCCAGGAGCGCATCGCCTACACCCTGCGCGACAGCGAACCGCTGGCGCTGCTGGCCCAGGCCGGCACCCGGCAGTTGCTGGGCGAACTGGCGGTGCCGCTGCTCGACCTCGACGACCCAGAGCTGGATCGGCAGCCCTCGGACAACCCCCAGGTACCGGAGCTGAGCAGCTCGAACCTGGCCTATGTGATCTACACCTCCGGCTCCACCGGCCTGCCCAAGGGCGTGATGATCGAGCACCGTAACGTGGCGCGGCTGTTCTCGGCGACCCAGGACGGGTTCGCCTTCAACCGCCAGGACGTGTGGGCGCTGTTCCATTCCTTCGCCTTCGACTTCTCGGTCTGGGAAATCTGGGGCGCGCTGATCCACGGCGGCCAGTTGCTGGTGGTGCCGCAGCTGGTCAGCCGCTCGCCGGACGATTGTTATGCACTGCTGTGCGAAGCCTCGGTAAGCATTCTCAACCAGACCCCGAGCGCCTTCCGCCAGTTGATCGCGGCCCAGGAACGCAACCCGCTCAAGCACTCCCTGCGCCAGGTGATCTTCGGTGGCGAAGCCCTGGAGCCGGGCATTCTCAAGCCTTGGTATGGCCGGGTGGAAAACGCCGGCACGCAGCTGGTGAACATGTACGGCATCACCGAAACCACGGTGCACGTGACCTACCGCGCCCTGCAGGCGGCGGATGCCCAGCGCCTGGGGGCCAGCCCGATTGGCGGGGCGATTCCCGACCTGCAACTGTATGTGCTGGATGAGCGACGCGAGCCGGTGCCGGTGGGGGTGGTGGGCGAGCTGTATGTCGGCGGCGCCGGGGTGGCGCGGGGTTACCTGAACCGCGAGGCGTTGACCGCCGAGCGCTTTATTGACGATCCGTTCCGCGCGGACAGCGGGCAGCGCCTGTACAAGACCGGCGACCTGGCGCGCTGGAACGCTCAGGGCGAACTGGAGTACCTGGGGCGTAATGACGATCAGGTGAAGATCCGCGGGTTCCGTATCGAACTGGGGGAAATCGAGGCGCGGCTGGCGGCCTGCGCCGGCGTACGCGAGGCGGTGGTGATCGCCCGCGAGGACGAGCCCGGCGATAAGCGCCTGGTGGCTTACCTGATCGCTACTGAAGGAGTCGAACTGGATGCCGCGGCGCTGCGTGATCAGTTGCTGCTGTCCCTGGCCGACTACATGGTGCCGAGCGCCTTCGTGCAACTCGACGCCTTGCCGCTGACCACCAACGGCAAGCTCGACCGCAAGGCCCTGCCGGCGCCGGACAGCACGGCCCTGGCCCGTCGTGGTTTCGAGGCGCCGCAAGGCGAGGTGGAACAGCGCATCGCGGCGATCTGGCAGGAGCTGCTCAAGGTCGAGCGGGTCGGCCGTCATGACAACTTCTTCGAACTGGGCGGGCATTCGCTGCTGGCGGTGAAGCTGATCGAGCGCATGCGCCAGCTGGAACTGGGCGCCGATGTGCGGGTGTTGTTCGGCCAGCCGACCCTGGCGGCCCTGGCCGCCGCGGTAGGCGGTGGCCGGGAGATCCAGGTGCCGGCCAACCGCATCGGCGCCGACTGCAGTCGCATCACCCCGGACCTGCTGCCCCTGGCTGACCTCGACCAGGCCGCCATCGACCAGCTCGTCGCCGGCATCCCCGGCGGCGTTGGCAATGTGCAGGACATCTACGGCCTGGCGCCGTTGCAGGCGGGCATCCTCTATCACCATCTGGCGAGCGAGGAAGGCGACCCCTATGTGCTGCAGGTGCAATGCGCCTTCAGCGGCCGACCCCAGGTCGAGGCCTTCGTCGGCGCGCTGGACAGCGTGATCGAGCGCCATGACATCCTGCGCAGCAGCGTGCACTGGCAAGGCCTCGCCGAACCTGTGCAAGTGGTCTGGCGCCAGGCGCCGCTGGTGGTCGAACAGCTGGAACCCGAGGCGGGCGGCGATGTGCTGCACCAGTTGCAGCAGCGCTTCGACCCGCGGCATTACCGGCTGGACCTGAACCGCGCCGCGCTGATGCGCTTTGCCTACGCCCGGGACGAGCAGAACCAGCGCTGGCTGGGCATCCTGCTGCTGCACCATATCCTCCTGGACCACACCGCGCTGGCCGGGCTGGTGGCGGAAATGAGTGCCAGCCTCAGCGGCCACGCCCAGCCCCTGGGCGAGGCCGTGCAGTACCGCAACTACGTGGCCCAGGCCCGGCTCGGGGTCAGTGAGGAGGAACACGAAGCCTTTTTCCGCGAGATGCTCGGCGACATCGACGAGCCGACCCTGGCCTTCGGCCTGGGGGACGTCAACCGTGACGGCAGTGGCGTGGAAGAGACGCGCCTGCCCCTGGACGCAGCTTTGGCTCGGCGCCTGCGCGAACAAGCGCGTCAGCTCGGGGTCAGCGCCGCCAGCCTGGTGCACCTGGCCTGGGCCCAGGTGCTGGGCCAGGTCTCGGGCCGCGACGATGTGGTGTTCGGCACCGTGCTGCTCGGGCGGATGCAGGGTGGCGAGGGCGCCGACCGCGCCCTGGGCATGTTTATCAATACCTTGCCGCTGCGGGTCAGCCTCGGCGCCGTGGGCGTGCGCGATGCGCTGCGCGCCACCCACGGCCGGCTCTCGCAGTTGCTCGGGCATGAACACGCGTCCTTGTCCCTGGCCCAGCGCTGCAGCAGCGTGCCGGCGTCGCTGCCGCTGTTCAGCAGCCTGCTCAACTACCGCCACAGCGCCGCCGAACAAGTGGCCGCGGTGGACGGCGCGGCCTGGGACGGCATCCAGATTCTCAGTTCGCAAGAGCGCAGCAACTACCCGCTGGTGCTGAATGTCGATGACCGTGGCGAAGCCTTCGAGCTGGTGGTGCAGACCCTGGCCGAGGTCGGTGGCCAGCGGGTCGCCGGTTATATGCAGACTGCCTTGCAGGGCCTGGTGGAGGCCCTGGAGCAGGCGCCGGCCCGGCCTTTGCGCGAGCTGAGCATCCTGCCGGCGGAAGAGCGCCAGTGCCTGCTGGTGACCTTCAATGCCACCCAGCGCGACTATCCCCACACCCAGACTCTGCACGCCTTGTTCGAGGCCCAGGCGCGGCTGCATCCGCAGGCCACGGCGGCGGTGCAGGGCGGGCAAAGCCTGAGCTACGACGCCTTGAACCGCCGCGCCAACCAGCTGGCCCACCACCTGATCGGCCTCGGAGTGAATCCGGGGGACAGCGTGGCGATCCTGCTGGAGCGTTCCCTGGACCTGCTGGCCAGCCAGTTGGCGGTGAGCAAGTGCGCGGCGGTCTATGTGCCGCTGGACATCAACGCGCCGGCCGAGCGCCAGGCCTTCATGCTCGAAGACAGCGCCGCGCGGGTGCTGCTCAGCGACAGTCGCCAGGCAACTGCTCACAGCGTCGTCCGGGTCGATCTGGATCGCCTGACCCTCGATGGCTTGCCGGAGCACGACCCGGAGCTGGCGCAGTCCTCCGAGGCAGTGGCGTACATCATGTACACCTCCGGCTCCACGGGTACGCCCAAGGGCGTGCTGGTGCCGCACCGGGCGATCCCCCGGCTGGTGATCAACAACGGTTATGCCGATTTCAACCGCGACGACCGAGTGGCCTTCGCCTCGAACCCGGCGTTCGACGCCAGCACCCTGGAGGTCTGGGCGCCCTTGCTCAACGGCGGCTGCGTGGTGGTGGTCGAGCAGGACGTGCTGCTGTCCCGCGAGGCCTTCGGCCAGCTGTTGCAGGCACAGCAGGTCAGTGTGTTGTGGCTGACCACCGGGCTGTTCCATCAGTACGCCGATGGCTTGATGCCGGCGTTCAGTCGCCTGCGTTACCTGATCGTCGGCGGCGACGTGCTCGACCCGGCGGTGATCGGCCGGGTCCTGCGCCAGGGTGCGCCGCGGCACCTGCTCAACGGCTACGGCCCGACCGAGGCCACCACCTTCTCCACCAGCTTCGAGATCACTGAGGTGGGCGAGGGCGGCATTCCCATCGGTCGGCCGATCGGCAACAGCCGGGCCTATGTGCTCGATGCCCGGCAGCGCCCGCTGCCCATTGGTGCGGTAGGCGAGCTGTATATCGGCGGCGCCGGGGTGGCCAAGGGGTACCTGAACCAGCCAGAACTGACCGCCCAAGCATTTATTGCAGATCCTTTCAGCGAGCAACCCCAGGCCCTGCTGTACCGCACCGGCGACCTGGCCTCCTGGCGCGCCGACGGCACCCTGCTGTACCAGGGCCGCAACGACCAGCAGGTGAAGCTGCGCGGCTTCCGTATCGAGCTGGGCGAAATCGAGACCCGGCTGGCGGCCTGCCCGGGCGTCCAGGACGCGGTGGTGCTGGCCCGCGAGGATGAGCCCGGCGACAAGCGCCTGGTGGCTTATTTCACCGCCGCGGCCGATGCGCCAGCGCCGCAGCTCGACAGCCTGCGCGCCCAGCTGCAAGGCCAGCTGCCCGATTACATGGTGCCGTCGGCCTATGTCCGGCTCGACCGCCTGCCGCTGACCGCCAACGGCAAGCTGGACCGCAAGGCCTTGCCGGTACCGGATCAGGCGGCCTTGCTCAGCCGTGGTTTCGAGGCGCCCCAGGGGGAGGTGGAAATCGCCCTGGCGCACATCTGGAGCGAGCTGCTCAAGGTCGAGCAGGTCGGCCGCCACGATCATTTCTTCGAGCTGGGCGGGCATTCGCTGCTGGCGGTGAGCCTGATCGAGCGCATGCGCCAGATCGGCCTGAGCGCCGATGTACGTGCCCTGTTCAGCCAGCCAAGCCTGGCGGCCCTGGCCGCGGCGGTGGGCAGTGGCCGGGAAATCCAGGTGCCGGCCAACCGCATCCCCGCAGGCTGCCAGCACATCACCCCGGAGCTGTTGCCGTTGGTGGAGCTGGAGCAGGCCGAGATCGAGCGGATAGTCGCCCAGGTGCCCGGCGGCGCGGCCAATGTGCAGGACATCTACCCCCTGGCGCCATTGCAGGAAGGCATTCTTTATCATCACCTGAGTGCCGAGCAGGGCGACCCCTACCTCCTGCAATCGCGCATGGCCTTCGACAGCCTGGAACGTTTGCAGGCCTTTGCCGGCGCCTTGCAGCAGGTGATCGAACGCCACGACATCCTCCGTACCGCTGTGCTCTGGGAGGGCCTGAAACAACCAGTGCAGGTGGTGTGGCGCAAGGCCGAGCTGCCCTTGCAACAAGTGCCCCTGGATGCGGCCGGCGGCGAGGTGCTGGAGCAGTTGCACGCTTGCTTCGATGCCCGCCACTACCGCCTCGACCTGACCCAGGCGCCGCTGCTGCGCATGGTCTATGCCCAGGACCCGGCCCGGCAGCGGGTGGTGGCGATCCTGCTGTTCCATCACCTGGCCCTGGACCATACGGCGATGGCCGTGGTCGGCGAGGAGATGCGCGCTTTCATGTTCGGCGAGGCCGACCGCCTGGGCATGCCTGTGCCTTATCGCAACTACGTGGCCCAGGCGCGCCTGGGGGCGGCGGAGCAGGAGCACGAAGCCTTCTTCCGCGACATGCTCGGCGATATCGACGAGCCGACCCTGCCGTTCGGTTTGCAGGATGTGCAGGGCGACGGCCGTGATATCGAAGAGGCCGAGCAGGCCCTGGACACCGCCCTGAGCCTGCGCCTGCGGGCCCTGGCCCGGCGCCTGGGGGTGAGCGCGGCAAGCCTGATGCACCTGGCCTGGGCCCAGGTGCTGGGCCAGGTGTCGAACCGTCGGGATGTGGTGTTCGGCACCGTGCTGATGGGCCGCATGCAAGGCGGCGAGGGCGCCGACCGCGCCCTGGGGATGTTTATCAATACCTTGCCGCTGCGGGTCGATCGCGGCCTGGGGGTACAGGCCGCGGTCAAGGCCACCCACGCCCGGCTGACCGCGCTGCTGGGGCACGAACATGCGTCCCTGGCCCTGGCCCAGCGTTGCAGTGGCGTGGCCGCCGGAGCGCCGCTGTTCAGCGCCTTGCTCAACTATCGCCACAGCGCGCCGCAGGAGATGGCCCGATCCGGCCAGGGCATCTGGCAGGGCGTCGAACTGCTCGGCGGCGAAGAGCGCAGCAACTACCCGCTGACCTTGAGCGTCGACGACCTGGGCGAGGGTTTCGGCCTGAATGTGCTGACGCTGTCGAGCATCGGTGCGCAGCGCATCGGCCAGTACATGCAGCAGGCCCTGGAGCAGTTGGCCCAGGCCCTGGAGCAGGACCCCGAGCTGGTGCTGCAACGCCTGCCGATCCTGCCGCAGGCGGAGTGGCAACGCCTGCTGTCGAGCTTCAACGCCAGCGCCGCGAACTACCCGCGCGGGCAGACCGTCCACGGCCTGTTCGAAGCCCGGGCCGCACGCACCCCGGACACCTTCGCGCTGCTGCAGGGCGAGCAGCGCCTGACCTACCGCCAGCTCAACCAGCACGCCAACCAGCTAGCCTGGCACCTGCTGGCCCAGGGCGTGCAGCCGGATGATCGGGTAGCGATCTGTGTGCGCCGCGGCCCGCAGATGCTGATCGGCCTGCTGGCAATTCTCAAGGCCGGGGCCGGCTATGTGCCGATCGATCCGGCCTACCCGGCGGAGCGCATCGCCTACCTGTTGCGGGACAGCGCGCCGGTGGCGGTGCTGGCGCAACAGCAGACTCGCGCGCTGCTGGGGGACAGCCTGCCAGTGATCGATCTGGCGGCCACCGACTGGCAATACCGCCCGGTGACCAATCCCGGCCCGGCGCTGACCGCGGCGCACCTGGCCTATGTGATCTACACCTCCGGCTCCACCGGCTTGCCCAAGGGCGTGATGGTCGAACACCAGACCCTGGAAAACCTGGTGCACTGGCATTGCGCGGCCTTCGACCTGAAACCGGGCAGCCACACCTCCAGCGTCGCCGGTTTCGGTTTCGACGCCATGGCCTGGGAGGTCTGGCCGGCCCTGTGCGGCGGCGCGACCCTGCACCTGCCGCCGGCCGAGGTCGGCAACGAACACATCGACGAACTGCTGCACTGGTGGCGCGAGCAACCGCTGGACGTCAGCTTCCTGCCGACCCCGGTGGCCGAGTACGCCTTCAGCCAGGACCTGGAACATCCGACCCTGCACACGCTGCTGATCGGCGGCGACCGCTTGCGCCACTTCAGCCGCAACCAGCGCTTCCAGGTGATCAACAACTACGGGCCGACCGAGGCCACGGTGGTCGCCACCTCCGGCAGGATCGAGGCCGGGCAGCCGCTGCATATCGGCAAGCCCATGGCCAATGCGCGCATCTACCTGCTGGACGAGCAGTTGCAACCGGTGCCGGTCGGCGTGGCGGGCGAGCTGTATGTGGGCGGCGCCGGCGTGGCCCGGGGCTACCTGAACCGGGCGCAACTGACCGCCGAGCGTTTCCTCGACGACCCGTTCAGCGCCGATTCTGTTAACGGCGGCCCTGCAGCACGGATGTACCGCACCGGCGACCTGGCGCGCTGGCTGGCCGACGGCAACATCGAGTACCTGGGGCGCAACGACGATCAGGTCAAGGTGCGGGGCATGCGCATCGAACTGGGGGAAATCGAAGCCGCCCTGGCCCGTCACGAGGCGCTGCGCGAATGCGTGGTGCTGGTGCGCGACGGGCGCCTGGTGGCCTGGTTCAGCGAGCACCGGCCGCTGGATATCGAGGAGCTGCGCACGCATCTGCAAGGACGTTTGCCCGACTACATGCTGCCCGCGGCTTATGTGCGCCTGGACAGCCTGCCGCTGACCGCCAACGGCAAGCTGGACCGCAAGGCGCTGCCGGAGCCGGATCAGGCGGCCTTGCTCAGCCGCGAGTACGAGGCTCCCGAGGGCGAAGTCGAGGTGACCCTGGCCGGGATCTGGGCCGAGGTGCTCAAGGTCGAGCGGGTCGGCCGCCACGATCATTTCTTCGAGTTGGGCGGCCATTCGCTGCTGGCGGTGAGCCTGATCGAGCGCATGCGCCAGCTGGGCCTGAGCGCCGACGTGCGCATCCTGTTCAGCCAGCCGACCCTGGCGGCGCTGGCCGCGGCGGTCGGCAGCGGCCGGGAGGTCGAGGTGCCGGCCAACCTGATTCCCGCGGGCTGCCAGCACATCACCCCGGACCTGTTGCCGTTGGTGGAACTGCAGCAGGCCGAGATCGACCGTATCGTCGCCCAGGTCTCCGGCGGCGCGGCCAATGTGCAGGACATTTACCCCCTGGCGCCGTTGCAGGAGGGCATTCTTTATCACCACATCATGGCGGAGCAGGGCGACCCCTACCTGCTGCAATCGTGCATGGCCTTCGACAGCCTGGAGCGTTTGCAGGCCTTCGCCGGTGCCTTGCGCCAGGTGATCGAGCGCCACGACATCTTGCGTACCGCGGTGCTCTGGGAGGGGCTGAAACAGCCGGTGCAAGTGGTCTGGCGCGAGGCGCCGCTGGTGCTGCGCGAGGTGGCCTGCGACACGGCCGCCGGCGAGGTGCTGGCCCAGTTGCTGCAGCGTTTCGATGCCCGGCGTTACCGCCTGGAGCTGACCCAGGCGCCACTGATCCAGCTGATGTACGCCGCCGACCCGGCGCGCCAGCGCGTGGTGGCGGTGTTGCTGTTCCACCACCTGGCCATGGACCACAGCGCCCTGGACGTGGTGCGCCACGAACTCCAGGCCTTGCTGCTGGACCAGGCGCAGGGCCTGGGACCGGCGGTGCCGTTTCGCAACTATGTGGCCCAGGCACGCCTGGGCACCGGCGAGCAGGAACATGAAGCCTTCTTCCGCGAGATGCTCGGCGATATCGACGAGCCAACCCTGGCTTTCGGCTTGCAGGATGTGCAGGGCGATGGGCACGGGATCGAGGAACGGCAACTGCGCCTGCCGGCGTCCCTCGACCAGGGCCTGAGAAGCCAGGCGCGGCGCTTGGGGGTCAGTGCCGCCAGCCTGTTCCACCTGGCCTGGGCCCAGGTGCTGGCCGCCGCCTCGGGCAAGCGCAGTGTGGTGTTCGGTACCGTGCTGGTAGGCAGGATGCAGGGCGGCGCCGGCGCCGACCGGGCGCTGGGGGTGTTTATCAATACCCTGCCGTTGCGGGTCGATATCGACGAGCAGGATGTGCGTGCCGGCGTGCGCGCCACCCATGCCCGGTTGACGGCGTTGCTGGGGCACGAACACGCGTCCCTGGCCCTGGCGCAACGTTGCAGTGGCGTCGCGGCCGGCACGCCGCTGTTCAGCGCCATGCTCAACTACCGCCATAGCCTTACCCCGCGCCAAGAGCTGCAACACGCCTGGCAGGGGATCGAAACCCTGGCCAGCGACGAGCGCACCAACTATCCGCTGACCCTCAATGTCGACGACCTGGGCGATGGCTACCACCTCACCGCGCTGGTTGCCGCCGGAGTGGGGGTGCAACGGGTTTGCGACTTTATGCAGACCACGCTGCAGGGGCTGGTGGACGCCCTGGAACAGTCGCCGCAAACCGCCCTGGACCGCCTGCCGGTGATCACCGCCGAGGAACGCCGGCAACTGCTGGTGGAGTTCAACGATACCGAGGTGCCTTACGACCTTGAGCAGAGCATTCATGGGCTGTTCGAGGCCCAGGTCCAGCGCACGCCCGAGGCGCTGGCGGTCAAGGCCGGCGAGCAATCGCTGACCTATCGCGAGCTCAACGAGCGGGCCAACCAGCTGGCGCATTACCTGCGCGAGCAGGGCGTGGGCCCGGATTCGCGGGTGGCGATCTGCGTCGAACGCGGGCTGGAAATGGTGGTGGGCCTGCTGGCGATCCTCAAGGCCGGCAGCGGTTATGTGCCGCTGGATCCGTCGTACCCGCTGGAGCGGATCGCCTACATGCTGGAAGACAGCGCGCCGGTGGTGGTGCTGGCCCAGGAAGTGACTCGTGGCTTGCTCGGTGAGGTGCCGGTGATCGATCTGGACCGGCCTGTGTGGCTGGATCAGCCGCTCAGTAATCCGTTTATTGCCGAGCTGACTCCACGGCATCTGGTCTATGTGATCTACACCTCGGGTTCCACCGGCAAGCCCAAGGGCGTGATCAACGAGCACCGTGCGGTGGTCAACCGCCTGCTGTGGATGCAGGACCAATATCGCCTGTCCGCCGACGATGCGGTGCTGCAGAAAACCCCGTTCAGCTTCGACGTGTCGGTTTGGGAATTTTTCTGGCCATTGATGACCGGCGCACGGCTGGTGATGGCCCGTCCTGAGGGTCATAAAGACCCAGCCTACCTGTGCGAAGTGATCCAGGCCGAACGCATCAGCACCTTGCACTTCGTACCCTCGATGCTCGACGTGTTCCTGGCCCATGGCGATACCGCTCGCTGCACTGGACTGCGGCGCGTGCTGTGCAGCGGCGAGGCGCTGCCGGGCAGTCTGGTGCGACGGTTCAAGGCGCAATTGCCGGGCAGCGAACTGCACAACCTTTACGGCCCGACCGAAGCGGCGGTGGACGTGACCGCCTGGAACTGCGCGGGTCCTGTGGCGCAGGTCCCGGACAATACGCCCATCGGCAAACCCATCGCCAACACCCGCCTGTACCTGCTGGATGAGCAACTGCAACCGGTGCCTTTGGGCGTTGTCGGCGAGTTGTATATCGGCGGTGTGCAGGTGGCGCGGGGGTATCTGCATCGCCCGGAACTGACCGCCGAACGTTTCCTAAAAGACCCGTTCAGCAGCACAGCCCAGGCCCGCATGTACCGCACCGGCGACCTCGGTCGCTACTTGGCGGACGGCACCATCGAGTACCTGGGGCGCAATGACGACCAGGTGAAGATCCGCGGCCTGCGCATCGAGCTGGGGGAAATCCAGGCGCGCCTGACCCAGTTCCCGGATGTGAAAGAGGCGGTGGTGCTGGCCCAGGAAGACGTGCCGGGGGACAAGCGCCTGGTGGCCTATTACACCACCGAGCTTTCCAGCGAACGGCTGGAGACCGAGGCACTGCGCAGCCACCTGTTGGAGCAACTGCCGGAATACATGGTGCCGGCGCTGTTCGTGCACCTGCCGGCCTTGCCCCTGAGCCCCAACGGCAAGCTCGATCGCAAGGCCTTGCCAGCCCCGGACCTGGAATCACTGCGGGTACGGGAATACGAGGCACCGATAGGCGACACCGAAATCCTCCTGGCACGGATCTGGGCCGAATTGCTGAACGTGGAACGGGTAGGGCGCCACGACCATTTCTTCGAACTGGGCGGGCATTCGCTGCTGGCCGTCAGCCTGATTGGTCGCTTGCGTCAGGAAGGCATGGAAGCCGATGTCAGGGCGCTGTTCGAACAGCCGACCCTGGCGGGCTACGCCGCAATTACCGAACGAATGGAGATCGTCCTGTGAGCATGATCGAAGTACTGGCGACACTGAAGGCCAAGGATATTCAACTGGCGCTCAAGGGTGATCAGCTTCTGGTGCAAGGCAACAAGCAGGCGCTGAGCGAGCCGGCGACCCTGGCCCTGTTGCGCGAGCACAAACCGGCGCTGATCGAGCTGATCCGCGCCGGGCGCTACGACGCCAGCACGGCCGGGCGGGTCGAGGTACCGGCCAACCTGATTGCGGCCGATGCCCAACGCATCACCCCGGCCCTGTTGCCCCTGGCCGAGCTGAGCCAGGAGGCGATCGACCGGATCGTCGCCAGCGTGCCCGGCGGCGCGGCCAATGTGCAGGACATCTACCCCCTGGCGCCGCTGCAGCAAGGCATCCTCTATCACCACGCCAGCGCTACCCAGGGCGACCTCTATGTGCTGCAGGCGCAGTTCGCCTTTGTCGGCCGCGAGCGCCTGGCGGCCTTTGTCCAGGCCTTGCAGGGGGTGATCGACCGGCACGACATCCTGCGCACCGCGGTGCACTGGGAAGGGCTGGAAGAGCCGGTGCAGGTGGTCTGGCGCCAGGCCACCCTGGAGCTGGAGGAAGTCGTGCTCGACCCGGCGGACGGCCCGGTCGTCGAGCAGCTGCGGGCGCGCTTCGACCCCCGGCATTACCGCCTGGACGTGACCCAGGCGCCGCTGCTGCGCCTGGTATACACCCGGGACGAAGCCGGGCAGCGCCTCGTCGCCAGCCTGCTGTTCCACCATATGGCCATGGACCACAGCGCCCTGGACGTGGTCCGCCACGAATTGCAGGCCTTCCTGCTGGACCAGGCGGACGGCCTGGGACCGGCGGTGCCGTTTCGCAACTATGTGGCCCAGGCACGCCTGGGCACCAGCGAGCAGGAGCATGAAGCCTTCTTCCGCGAGATGCTCGGCGACATCGACGAGCCGACCCTGCCGTTCGGCCTGCAGGATGTGCAGGGCGATGGCGCTGCTAGCGCCGAGTCCGGCCTGGGCATCGAGCCGGGCCTGAGCCAGCGCCTGCGCTTGCAGGCGCGGCAGGCGGGGGTGAGCGCCGCCAGCCTGTTCCATCTGGCCTGGGCCCAGGTGCTGGGCGCGCTGTCGGGCAAGCAGCAGGTGGTGTTCGGCACGGTGCTGATGGGCCGCATGCAGGGCGGCGGGGACAACGACCGGGCCCTGGGCATGTTCATCAATACCCTGCCGCTGCGGGTGGATGTGGGCCGCCAGCCGGTGCTGGCCGGGCTCAAGGCCACCCATGGGCGCCTGACTACCTTGCTGCGCCATGAACACGCGCCCCTGGCCCTGGCGCAACGGTGCAGCGGTGTGCTCGCGCCGACGCCGCTGTTCAGTGCCTTGCTCAATTATCGGCACAGCGCCGTGCCCAGCAGCGCCGAACCGAGCTCGGCCTGGCAGGGCATCAGCAACCTCAGCTCCCAGGAGCGCAGCAACTACCCGCTGACCCTGAGCGTCGACGACCTCGGCGAAGGTTTCAACCTGACCCTGCTGGCCTGCGCCGAGGTCGATGGCGCGCGTATCTGCGGTTACATGCACACAGCCCTGGAGCATCTGGTCCAGGCCCTGGAGCAGACCCCGCAGCAGGCGCTGGACCAGCTGTCGATCCTGGCCCTGGCCGAACGCGAGCAACTGCTGCGCGGCTTCAATGCCAACCGGGTGAGTTTCCCCCCGGCGCAGACCCTCCACCGGCGCATCGAAGCCCAGGCCGCGGCGACGCCCCAGGCCTTGGCGGCGGTCTGCCTGGGGCAGTCGCTGACCTACGCCGAACTGAACCAGCGGGCCAATGCCCTGGCCCACCACCTGAGTGCCCTGGGCGTGGGCCCGGACGAGCGGGTGGCCATAGTCGCCCGTCGCGGCCTGGACACCCTGGTCGGCTTGCTGGCGATCCTCAAGGCCGGCGGCGCCTATGTGCCGGTGGACCCGGCCCATCCCGCCGAGCGCCTGCGTTACCTGCTGGAGGACAGCGCGCCGCTGGCGGTGCTGACCCAGGGCGAGCTGCTGGCGCGCCTGCCGGCCCTGAGCGTGCCGCTGATCGACCTCGATGCCTTCGACTGGCTGGAGCAGCCCGAGACCAACCCCCAGGTGTCCGGGCTGACCCCGGCGCACCTGGCCTATGTGATCTATACCTCCGGCTCCACCGGCCTGCCCAAGGGGGTGATGGTCGAGCACCGCACCCTGGGCAACCTGGTGGATTGGCACTGCACGGCCTTCGACCTGTGCCAGGGCCGGCATACTTCAAGCCTGGCCGGCTTCGGATTCGATGCCATGGCCTGGGAGGTCTGGCCGGCGCTGTGCGTTGGCGCGACCCTGCACCTGCCGCCGCCGCATGACGGCAACGAGGATATCGACGGGCTGCTGCGCTGGTGGCTGGCCCAACCGCTGGACGTCAGCTTCCTGCCGACCCCGGTGGCCGAGTACGCCTTCAGCCAGAACCTGGAACACCCGACCCTGCGCAAGCTGCTGATCGGTGGCGACCGGCTGCGCCAGTTCGCTCGCACCCAGCGCTTCGAGGTGATCAACAACTACGGCCCGACCGAAGCCACGGTGGTCGCCACCTCCGGGCGGATCGAGGCCGGCCAGCCGCTGCATATCGGCAAGCCGGTGGCCAACGCCCAGGTCTACCTGCTGGACCCGCAACTGCGCCCGGTGCCGCTGGGCGTGGCGGGGGAGCTGTATGTGGCGGGCGCCGGGGTGGCGCGGGGTTACCTGAACCGTCCGGAACTGACTGCCGAGCGCTTCCTCGAAGACCCGTTCAATCCAGAGGCTGGTGCGCGCATGTACCGCACTGGCGACCTGGCGCGCTGGCTGGCCGACGGCACTCTCGAATACCTGGGGCGCAACGACGACCAGGTGAAGATCCGTGGCGTGCGCATCGAACTGGGGGAAATCGAAACCCGCCTCAACCAGTTGCCGGGCATCCAGGACGCAGTGTTGCTGGCCCGCGAGGACGAGCCCGGGCAGACCCGGCTGGTGGCCTATTTCACCGAGCAGGAACAGGTCGAACCGCTGGCAGTGGGCGAACTGCGGGCCTGCCTGCTGGCGCAGTTGCCCGACTACATGGTGCCGGTGGCCTATGTGAAGCTCGCCAGCCTGCCGCTAACCGCCAACGGCAAGCTGGACCGCAAGGCGTTGCCCAAGCCGGACATGGCCGCGGTCTTCTCCCGCGCCTACGAGGCCCCGCAAGGCGAACTGGAGCAGGCCCTGGCGCAGATCTGGGCCGATGTGCTGAAGCTCGAGCGGGTCGGGCGCCAGGATCATTTCTTCGAGCTGGGCGGCCACTCGCTGCTGGCGATGCGCATGGTCTCGCAGATCCGCCAGCGCCTGGGGGTGGACCTGGCCCTGGGCGAGCTGTTCGCCAACGCCGAACTGGCGGCCGTGGCCCGGGTCCTGGCCGAGGCCGGGCGCAGCACGCTGCCGGAGATCCTGCCGGTGCCGCGGGACGAGCCGCTGCCGTTGTCGTTCGCCCAGCAGCGCCTGTGGTTCCTGGCGCAGATGGAGGGCGCCAACGCCACCTACAACATTGCCCTGGGCCTGCGCCTGCAAGGGCGTCTCGACGTGGCGGCGCTGCAACGGGCGCTGGCGCGCATCGTCCAGCGCCATGAGAGCCTGCGCAGCCGCTTTGCCGTGTTCGACGACGAACCCCGGGTGCTGCTGGCCACCAGCGAACAGGCCTTCAGCCTGGGCACCGAGGACCTGCGCCAGCATCCCCAGGCGCAGCAGGCCTTGCAGACGCTGTCGCGGCGTGAAGCCAGCGAGCCCTTCGATCTGCAGCAGGGGCCGTTGTTGCGCGGACGGCTGCTGCTCATGGCCGACGACGAGCATGTGTTGCTGCTGACCCTGCATCACATCGTCACCGATGGCTGGTCCATGGGCGTGCTGACCCGCGAGCTGATGGCGCTGTACCAGGCCTTCAGCCGCGGCGAACAGGACCCGTTGCCGCCGCTGGCGGTGCAGTACGGCGACTTTGCCGTCTGGCAGCGGCGCTGGCTGGGCGGCGAGCTGCTGCAACGCCAGGGCGCCTGGTGGCAGCAGGCCCTGGGCGGCGCCCCGGCCTTGCTGATGCTGCCCACCGACCGGCCGCGCCCGCTGCAGCAGGACTATGCCGGCCAGCGGCTCGAGGTGCGGCTGGACGAATCGCTGAGCGCCGGGCTCAAGGCCTTGAGCCAGCGCCACGGCACCACGCTGTACATGACCCTGATGGCGGCCTGGGCCCAGTTGCTCGGCCGTCTGGCCGGGCAGGCCGAGGTGGTGATAGGCACGCCGGTGGCCAACCGCCGCTGCGTCGAGGTCGAAGGGCTGATCGGTTTGTTCGTCAACACCCTGGCGGTGCGCATCGACACCTCGGGCGCGCCGAGCACCGAGGCGCTGCTGGCCCGGGTCAAGGCCTGCACCCTGCAGGCCCAGGCCCACCAGGACCTGCCGTTCGAACAGGTGGTGGAACTGCTGCGGCCGGTGCGCAGCCTGTCCCACAGCCCGCTGTTCCAGACCCTGCTGAGCTGGGAAAACCACGACGGCCCCGAACTGGTCCTGGGCGACTTGCGCCTGCAAGGGCTGGCGCCGGTCAGCGAAGTGGCCAAGTTCGACCTGTCCCTGAGCCTGGGCGAGGTACGGGGGCGTATCGGCGGCTCGCTGGAATACGCCACGGCGCTGTTCGACGAAATCACGATGCAGCGTTATCTCGGTTACTTCATCCGGTTGTTGCAGGCCATGGTCGGCAACGATCAGGCGGTGCTGGAGCAGGCGGTCCTGCTGGATGACGAGGAGCGCCAGCGGCTGCTGGTGGCGTTCAACGATACCGAGGTGCCTTACGACCTTGAGCAGAGCATTCATGGGTTGTTCGAAGCCCAGGTCCAGCGCACGCCCGAGGCGCTGGCGGTCAAGGCAGGAGATCAATCGCTGACCTATCGTGCCCTCAATGAGCGGGCCAACCAGCTGGCGCATTACCTGCGCGAGCAGGGCGTGGGGCCGGACTCGCGGGTGGCGATCTGTGTCGAGCGTGGGCTGGAGATGGTGGTGGGCTTGCTGGCGATCCTCAAGGCGGGCGGCGGTTATGTACCGCTGGACCCGGCTTACCCGCTGGAGCGGATTGCCTACATGCTGGAGGACAGTGCGCCGGTGGTGGTGCTGGCCCAGGGGGCGACCCGCGATCTGCTGGGTGAGGTGCCAGTGATCGATCTGGATCAGCCGGTCTGGCTGGACCAACCGCTCGACAATCCCTTTATCGCCGAGCTGACTCCGCGGCATCTGGTCTACGTGATCTACACCTCGGGCTCCACCGGCAAACCGAAAGGCGTGATGAATGAACACAGCGCTGTGGTCAACCGCCTGTTGTGGATGCAGGACCAATACGGCTTGTCCGCCGATGATGCGGTGCTGCAAAAAACGCCGTTCAGTTTCGACGTATCGGTCTGGGAGTTTTTCTGGCCGTTGATGACCGGCGCACGGTTGGTGATGGCCCGTCCTGAGGGCCATAAAGACCCTGCCTACCTGTGCGAAGTGATCCAGGCCGAACGCATCACCACCTTGCACTTCGTACCCTCGATGCTCGACGTATTCCTCGCCCATGGCGACACCAGTCGCAGTGCCGGGCTGGTGCGAGTGCTGTGCAGTGGTGAGGCTTTGCCGGGCAGCCTGGTACGGCGTTTCAAGGCGCAGTTGCCGGGCAGTGAACTGCACAACCTCTACGGCCCGACTGAAGCCGCGGTGGACGTGACCGCCTGGAACTGTGGCGGGCCGCTGGACCCGACCCCGGACAACACGCCCATTGGCAAACCCATCGCCAACACCTGCATGTACCTGCTGGACGAACAGCTGCAACCGGTGCCGCTGGGCGTCGTCGGCGAGCTGTATATCGGTGGTGTGCAGGTGGCGCGGGGTTATCTGCATCGTCCCGAACTGACGGCCGAGCGTTTCCTCAAGGACCCGTTTAGCGCCGATTCTGTTAACGGCGGCCCCCAGGCCCGCATGTACCGCACCGGCGATGTCGGCCGTTATCTGCCGGACGGCACCATCGAGTACCTGGGCCGCAATGACGACCAGGTGAAGATCCGCGGCCTGCGCATCGAGCTGGGGGAAATCCAGGCGCGCCTGACCCAGTTCCCGGATGTGAAGGAGGCGGTGGTCCTGGCCCGCGAAGACGTGCCGGGGGACAAGCGTCTGGTGGCCTATTACACCACCGAGCTTTCCAGCGATCGCCTGGAAACCGAGGCACTGCGCAGCCATCTGCTGGAGCAGTTGCCGGAATACATGGTGCCGGCGCTGTTCGTGCACCTGGACAGCTTGCCCCTGAGCCCCAATGGCAAGCTCGATCGCAAGGCCCTGCCAGCCCCGGACCTGGAATCACTGCGGGTACGGGAATACGAAGCGCCGCAGGGCGACACCGAAATCCTCCTGGCGCAGATCTGGGCCGAGCTGTTGAATGTCGAGCGAGTAGGGCGCCACGACCATTTCTTCGAACTGGGCGGCCATTCGCTGCTGGCGGTGAACCTGATCGCGCGGATGCGCCGGGCCGGGCTGGCGGCGGATGTGCGGGTGCTGTTCGGCCAGCCGACCCTGGCCGCGCTGGCGGCAGCCGTGGGTGCTGGGCGGGAGGTCGCGGTGCCGGCCAATGCCATAGTCCCGGGCGGCGGGCGGATCACCCCGGCCATGCTGCCCCTGGCCAATCTGAGCCAGGAGGCGATCGAGCGCATCGTCGCCAGTGTTCCCGGCGGCCTGGCCAATGTGCAGGACATCTATGCCCTGGCACCGTTGCAGGCCGGCATCCTCTACCACCATATCGCCGCCAGCCAGGGCGACCCCTATGTGCTGCAGGCGCAGTTCGCCTTTGCCAGCCCGGAGCGCCTGGCGGCCTTTGTCCTGGCCTTGCAGGCGGTGATCGAGCGCCAGGATATCCTGCGCAGCTCGGTGCATTGGCAAGGCCTGGAGGAACCGGTGCAGGTGGTCTGGCGCCAGGCTCCGCTGGTCTGTGAAGCAGTGGCCGTGGACGGCGCGGAAGGCGATGTACTGGACCAGCTGCGGGCGCGCTTCGACCCGCGCCGGCATCGCCTGGACCTCGGCCAGGCGCCGCTGCTGCGCCTGGTGCATGCCCATGACCCGGTCAACGGGCGGGTGGTGGCGCTGTTGCTGTTCCATCACCTGGTGATGGACCACATCGCCCTGGAAGTGCTGCAACAGGAGATGCAGGCCTGGCTGCTGGGCGAGGGCGAACACTTGGCGGCGGCGGTGCCGTACCGCAACTACGTGGCCCAGACCCGCCTGGGCATCGGCGAGCAGGAACACGAAGCCTTCTTCCGCGCGCTGCTGGCGGACTTCGACGAGCCGACCCGGCCGTTCGCCCTGCCGGCCCGGGAGCAGGGCGGCGACACTGAAGAGGCGCGCCTGGCCCTCGATGCCGGCCTGAGCCGGCGCCTGCGGGCCCAGGCCCGGCAGTTGGGCATCAGCGCCGCGAGCCTGATGCACCTGGCCTGGGGGCAACTGCTGAGCCGGGTGTCCAACCAGCCATCGGTGGTGTTCGGCACCGTGCTGCTCGGGCGCATGCAGGGCGGCGAGGGCGCGGAGCGGGCGCTGGGGGTGTTCATCAATACCCTGCCGCTGCGGGTCGAGCTGGGCGGGCAGGCGGTGCGCAGCGCGGCGCTGGCCACCCATGAGCGCCTGACTCAATTGCTCAGCCACGAACATGCGCCCTTGGCCCTGGTGCAGCGTTGCAGCGCGGTGGCGCCGGCCACGCCCTTGTTCAGCACTTTGCTCAACTACCGTCACAGCGCCCCGGCGGCGCTCGATGCGAGCCCGGCGACGACGGCCTGGAAGGGCATGCAACTGCTCAAGGCCGAAGAGCGCACCAACTACCTGCTGACCCTGAGCGTCGATGACCTGGGCGAGGACTTCAGCCTGACCGCCCTGACCCTGCCGGGCATCGGTGCCCAGCGTATCTGCGGTTATATGCAGTGTGTCCTGGAAAACCTGGTGCAGGCCCTGGAGCAGGCGCCGCAGACGCCAGTCGAAGCCCTGGCGATTCTTTCCGATGAGGAGCGGCATCAGGTGCTGGAAGGCTTCAATGCCACGGCGCGGGAATTTCCCGAGGAACAGACGGTGGATCGGCTGTTCGAAGCCCAGGCCCAGGCCCACCCCGAGGCCACCGCCGCGGTGCATGGCCAGCAGTCGCTGAGCTATGGCGAGCTGAATGCGCGGGCCAACCGCCTGGCCCATTACCTGATGGGCCTGGGGGTGAAGCCGGGGGACAGCGTGGCTATCCTGCTGGAGCGTTCCCTGGACCTGCTGGTCAGCCAGCTGGCCATCAGCAAGTGCGCGGCCGTCTATGTGCCGCTGGACAGCCACGCGCCGGCCGAGCGCCAGGCCTTCATGCTGGAGGACAGCCAGGCGCTGTTGCTGTTGACCCGCAGCGGCGAGCTGCTGGCCCGCCCGGTACGCCGGGTCGAGCTGGACCGGCTGAATCTCGCCGACCAGCCGCAGCACAACCCGCAGCTGGCGCAGTCCGCCGAGGCGGTGGCGTACATCATGTACACCTCGGGTTCCACCGGCACCCCCAAGGGCGTGCTGGTGCCGCATCGTGGCATTACCCGGCTGGTGCTGAACAACGGCTATGCCGATTTCAACCCGCGGGACCGGGTGGCGTTCGCCTCCAACCCGGCGTTCGACGCCAGCACCATGGACGTCTGGGGCGCCTTGCTCAATGGCGGCCAGGTGCAGGTGATCGACCATTACACCCTGCTCGATCCCGAGCGCTTCGGCGCGGCGCTCAAGGCCGGCGCCAGCACTGTGCTGTTCGTCACCACGGCGCTGTTCAACCAGTATGTGCAGCTGATTCCCGATGCCCTCAAGGGCCTGCGCATTCTCCTGTGCGGCGGCGAGCGGGCCGACCCGGCGGCGTTCCGGCGCTTGCTGGCCCAGGCCCCGGCGTTGCGCCTGGTGCATTGCTACGGCCCCACCGAAACCACCACCTACGCCACCACGTATGAGGTCAAGGCGCTGGCGGCGGACGCGGAAAGCGTGCCCATTGGCCGGCCGATCTCCAATACCCGGGTGTATGTGCTCGACGCCCGGCAACAGCCGGTGCCGGTGGGCGTGGTGGGGGAGATCTACATTGGCGGCCATGGGGTGGCCAAGGGTTACCTGAACCGCGCGCAACTGAGTGCCGAGAAATTTCTCCCTGATCCTTTCAGCCCACAGCCGCAGCGCCTGATGTACCGCACCGGCGACCTCGGGCGCTGGAACGAGCAGGGCCTGCTGGAGTGCATCGGGCGCAACGACGACCAGGTGAAGATCCGCGGCTACCGCATCGAGCTGGGGGAAATCGAAGCGCGCCTGGCCACCTGCCCGGGCGTCAAGGAGGTGGTGGTACTGGCTCGCGAGGACGCGCCGGGGGACAAGCGCCTGGTGGCCTACTGCACCGCCCGGGCCGATGAGCCCGCGCTGGCCATCGAGCGGCTGCGGGGCTATCTGCGGGGCTATCTGCAAGACCAGTTGCCGGACTACATGGTGCCCTCGGCCTATGTGCTGCTGGAGCGACTGCCGCTGACCGCCAACGGCAAGGTGGATCGCAAGGCGCTGCCGGCGCCGCAACTGGAGGCTTTGCTGCAGGCTGAATACCAGGCGCCCGCCAGCGCGCTGGAACAGACCCTGGCCCAGGCCTGGGCCGAGGTGCTGAAGCTGGAACGGGTCGGGCGCCACGACAGTTTCTTCGAGCTGGGCGGGCACTCGTTGCTGGCGATCCGCCTGGTCACCCTGCTGCAACAGGCCGAGCTGCACATCACCTTGGCCGAGCTGTTCGAGCATGCCAGCGTCGCCGCCATCGCCGCCTTGCTCAGCCAGCGTGGGGGCGCCCCGCAACCGCAGCAGCAGACACTGATCCCGGTGCGTACCGGCGGCAGCCAGCCGCCGTTGTTCCTGGTCCATGAGTTCAGCGGCCTGGATCTGTACTTCCCGGCGCTGGGCAAGCATATCGCCGGCGACTTCCCGATCTACGGCTTGCCGGGCGTTGCGCTTGGGCAGCCACAGTTGCACACCATGCAGTGCCTGGCCACGCGCCTGGTGGGGATCATCCGCGAGGTGCAGGCTGAAGGGCCGTATCGCCTGGCGGGCTGGTCGTTCGGTGGGGTGCTGGCCTACGAGATCGCCCAGCAACTGATCGGCCAGGACCAGGTGGTGGAGTTCCTCGGCCTGATCGACAGCTACGTGCCGCGCCTGACCGACCAGGGCAAGGCGCCCTGGTCCGGCGACAACGCGCTGAAGCTGCACCTGCTGCTGCAATGCAGCCTGTACTGGAAGGCCCAGGGCGCGGCCGGTAGCGCGGCCCTGGCGAGCCTCGACCCGCTGCACCAGGCACTGGACGGGCTGGACTTCGCCACGTTGCTGCAACGCTGCCGCGACCAGCAGCTGCTGTACCCGGACATGGCCGCGGCGGCGGATGCCGACCTGCTGGGCTTCCTCGAACGCGAGGTGGGCCACGGCCATGCCCTGGCGCATTACAGCCTGTTCGCCCTGGACCTGCCGGTACACCTGTTCTGCGCCGAGGAGCGGCCGACCGAGCTGTCGCGGCGCAGCCAGCTGCTGGGTTGGGACCAGGTGCTGGCGGCGGATCGGCTGCGGGCGATTCCGGTGCCGGGGGATCACCAGAGCATGATGCAGGCGCCGCATATCCAGGTGCTCGGCCAGGCCATCAGCCAGGCCGTGCAGGCCTCGGCGGCGGAGCGCGCGGCAGCATCGCCAGCGCCGCTCTACCAGCCGTTGCTGAGGATCCAGAGCGGTCGCGCCGGGCAGGTGCCGATCTTCTGTGTGCCGGGGGCCGGCGACAGCGTCACCGGCTTTATCGGCCTGACCGAAGCCCTGGGCCCGGACTGGCCGATCCTCGGCCTGCAACCCCGGGGCCTGGAAGGCAACGCGGTGCCCCACAGCCGGGTCGAGAGCGCGGCCGCCCATTACCTGAACGCCCTGGAGCAACTGTACCCCGAGGGGCCGCTGCACCTGGTCGGGCATTCCTTCGGCGGCTGGGTGGTGTACGAAATGGCCACGCTGTTGCAGGCCAAGGGGCGTGAGGTGGCGTCCCTGACCCTGATCGACAGCGAGTCTCCCGGCGGCAACGGTGTGGTCGGCAAGGCCTACACCACCTCGGCGGCCTTGCAGCGCCTGATCGAGAGCCTGCAACTGGCCTCGGGCAAGTCCTTAGGCGTTGATCCGCGGGCGTTGGCCATGCAGGACGACACCAGCCAGCTGGAGCAGTTGCATGCCGGCATGGTTCGCGTCGGCCTGCTGTCGCCGCGCTCCACGCCCGAGACGATCCTGGGCACGGTCCGCACCTTCGCCAGCGCCCTGCGCACCCTCTATCGACCGCGCCGGCGCTACCAGGGCCGGGCGCGCCTGGTGCTGGCGGACGATCCGACCCTGGATGCCGCCGGCAACCAGCGGGAGCAGCGGGCGATGGCCGAAGGCTGGCGCCAGCAGGTGGGCGAACTGGAGGTCTGGCACGGCCCGGGCAACCATTTCAGCCTGCTCAAGGCGCCGAATGTGGCGCGCCTGGCGGCCTGGTGGCACGAGGGCTTGTCGCTGGCGACCGGGGAGCAGGTGTCATGAGGGGCGCGGGCCCGCCCGGGCAGCCGGGCAACGGGCTATGGATGGGTTCGGCCGCCGGCTCCACGGCCGGCTGAACCCGCTGGGTTTATCGGGAAGCACCGCTCATGACGGCAATAGGGTGCTTCGCACAGTGAGGCCCGGCAGCCGCCGGGTTCACCCTCAACGGATTTGTGGTCACCTATGGAAAAGTCGAAGTTTCGCAAAATCGCTATGGGGTTGGCGCTGGTCGTGGTGGCCGGTTTGATTTTCTACGCGGTGCGGGCACCGGCGGAGGCACCGCAGTACCTGACCGCCAAGGCCGAGCGTGGCGATATCGAGAACGCGGTGCTGGCCTCGGGTCTGCTCGAAGGCATCAAGCAGGTGGATGTCGGCGCCCAGGTGTCCGGGCAGTTGAAGTCGCTCAAGGTCAAGCTCGGCGACAAGGTGAAGAAGGGCCAGTGGCTGGCGGAAATCGACCCGCTGGTGCTGCAGAACACCTTGCGCCAGGCCCAGGTCGACGAGGAAAACCTGCAGGCGCAACGGCGCGCCACCATTGCCCAGCTCAAGGAAACCAAGTCGATCTACGAGCGCTACCTGGGCTTGCAGGAAGACGCGGCGATTTCCAAGCAGGAGTTCGAGACCGCCACGGCCAACTATGAGGTGCAGCGCGCCAACCTGTTGTCCCTGGATGCGCAGATCAAGAACGCGCATATCCAGATCGACACCGCCAAGGTCAACCTGGCCTATACGCGCATCGTCGCGCCCATCGACGGCGACGTGGTGGGCATCGTCACCCAGGAAGGCCAGACCGTGATCGCCAACCAGTTGGCGCCGGTGCTGCTCAAGCTGGCCGACCTCGACACCATGACCGTCAAGGCCCAGGTCTCGGAGGCCGACGTGATCCATATCAGCCCCGGCCAGGAGGTGTACTTCACCATTCTCGGCGAGGACCGGCGCTACTACGGCAAGCTGCGCGGAACCGAGCCTGCGCCGCAGAACTTCCTCGACACCCCGCCCGCCGGCACGCCGAAACAGACCACCGCGGTGTTCTACAACGCGCTGTTCGATGTGCCCAACCCCGATCATCGCCTGCGGATTTCCATGACCGCCCAGGTGCGCATCGTGCTCGACACCGCCAAGGATGTGCTGACGGTGCCGGTGGCCGCGCTGGGCCCGCGCAACAACGACGGCAGCTTCCCGGTGCGGGTTCTCGACGCCAAGGGGCAGGCCCAGCAGCGCAACGTGCAGACCGGCATCAACAACAACGTCAAGGTGCAGATCAAGGACGGCCTGGCCGAAGGCGAGCAGGTGGTGATCGGCGATCCGGTGCCGGCCGTGGCGGGGGCCTGACCATGACCCAGCCCCAGTTTCAACCCCTGTTGGAGCTCAAAGGCATCAGCCGCAGTTTCATGGCCGGCGAGCGCGAGTTCATGGCCCTCAAGCACATCGACCTGAGGATTAACGCCGGCGAGATGGTAGCGATCACCGGGGCCTCGGGCTCCGGCAAGTCGACCCTGATGAACATCCTCGGCTGCCTCGACTACGCCACCGGCGGCAGCTACCGGATCAACGGCCAGGAAACCCGCGACCTCGACGACCAGGCCCTGGCGGAGCTGCGCCGCGACTACTTCGGTTTCATCTTCCAGCGTTACCACCTGCTGCCGCACCTGAGCGCCATGCACAACGTCGAGATGCCGGCGATCTATGCCGGCACCGCCGAGGCCAAGCGCCACGGCCGGGCCCGCGAGTTGCTGGCGCGGCTGGGGCTGACCGGGCACCTGGGCCATCGGCCGAGCCAACTGTCCGGCGGCCAGCAGCAGCGGGTGAGTATCGCCCGGGCCTTGATGAACGGCGGCGAAGTGATACTCGCCGACGAACCCACCGGCGCCCTGGACACCGCCAGCGGCAAGGAGGTGATGAATATCCTGCTGGAGCTGCATGCCCTCGGGCACACGGTGATCATCGTCACCCACGACCCCAAGGTCGCGGCCAATGCCGAGCGGATCATCGAGGTGCGCGACGGCGAGATCCTCAGCGACCAGGCCAATGTCCGCGAGGGCGCCCAGGCACCCAGCGAGCCGCCGGTGGCCCTCAAGGGCAATGGCGCGCGGCGCCTGGTGGCCAGCCTGGGGCTGTTCCGCGAGGCCTTCAACATGGCCTGGGTGGCGCTGATTTCCCATCGCATGCGCACCTTGCTGACCATGCTCGGGATCGTCATCGGCATCACCTCGGTGGTGTCGATCTCGGCCATCGGCGAGGGCGCCAAGCGCTATGTGCTCAAGGACATCCAGGCCATCGGCAGCAACACCATCGATATCTATTCCGGCACCAGCTTCGGTGACAGCCGGGCGACGGCCATCGAGACCCTGGTGCCGGCCGACGTCGCGGCCCTCAACCAGCTGTATTACGTCGACAGCGCCACCCCGGTGGTGGGGCGCAACATGTTGCTGCGCTACCGCAATATCGACCTCGACGCCCAGGTCAACGGCGTCAGCGACCAGTACTTCCAGGTGCGCGGGCTGAAGCTGGCGGCCGGCATCGCCTTCAGCGAAAGCGACGCCCGGCGCCAGGCCCAGGTGGTGGTCATCGACCACAACACCCGCCATCGCCTGTTCGGCCCCGGGGAGGATCCCCTGGGCCAGGTGATCCTGGTGGGCAACCTGCCGTGCACCGTGATTGGCGTAACCGCCGAGAACAAGAACATGTTCGCCGCGAGCAAGGCGCTGAATGTCTGGGTGCCCTATGAAACCGCGGCCGGGCGCCTGCTGGGCCAGCGTTACCTGGACAGCATCACGGTGCGGATCAAGGACGGCCAGCCGAGCAAGGTGGTGGAAGACAACGTCACCAAGCTGATGCTGCAACGCCACGGCACCAAGGACTTCTTCACCAACAACCTGGACAGCATCATGCAGACGGTGCAGAAGACCAGCCGTTCCCTGGCGCTGCTGCTGTCGCTGATCGCGGTGATTTCCCTGGTGGTCGGTGGCATCGGTGTGATGAACATCATGCTGGTGTCGGTCACCGAGCGCACCCGCGAGATCGGCATCCGCATGGCGGTGGGCGCGCGCCAGTCGGACATCCGCCAGCAGTTCCTGGTGGAGGCGGTGATGGTCTGCCTGATCGGCGGGATGATCGGCATCACCCTGTCTTACGCCATCGGCTACCTGTTCTCGCTGTTCGTCAAGGAATGGGAAATGGTGTTTTCCATGGGCTCGATCGTCACCGCGTTCGCCTGCTCGACCCTGATCGGCATCGTCTTCGGCTTCGTACCGGCGCGCAACGCCGCGCGGCTGGACCCGATCGAAGCCCTGGCGCGGGACTGAAGTGCACAACCCGCCCAGGCCAAGCCTGGGCGGGCTGCCGGCAACCGAGCGAAAAAGGCTGTGGTTGCGCCCACGGAATATGGCAAAAGGCCTGTTTTCCCCACGCAAAGCAGCGTAGTTTACGCGTCACAATTACAAGGACGTTTGGGGTCGCGAGTGGGTGCGTATCGTCTGTTGTTGGCTGTCCTGGTGGCCGTTTCGCATATGGGCAAGACATTCATGGGGCTCAATCCCGGGGTGGTTGCCGTGATTTCCTTCCTGATCATCAGCGGTTTCGTGATGACCTCGCTGATCGAGCGCAGCTACAGGGCGCCGGAAAAAATCGGCCTGTTCTACCTGGACAGGGCCTTGCGGCTTTACCCGCAATTTCTGTTCTACTTCGCCGCCTCCTGCGCGGTGATCTATTTCCTGCTGCCCGGCACGCCGCAAGCCGCCGAGCTGACGCTGAGGAACATCGCCGCCAGCCTGCCCATCGTGCCCCTGGGTTTCTATATGTTCGGGGCGGCCGGCGTGGAGATCTTGCCGCCGGCCTGGTCGCTGGGGCTGGAGATGTGCTTCTACCTGGTGATCCCGTTCCTGATCCTCTACCGGGCGCGCGGCGTTACCTTTGCCCTGTCGGTGGCGGTCTTCCTCGCCGCGTGCCTGGGGTTCATCAACACCGACCTGTACGGCTACCGGCTACTGCCCGGCGTGCTGTTCATGTTCCTGTGCGGCAGCTACCTGTACCAGGCGCGGGCGAAGGGGTTGATGATCGCTGGCGGCAGCGCCGTGGCGGCGGCCTTGATCTTCGTGGCGATCATGGCCGGCTGGATAGAGCGCCGGCCGTTCAATGCCGAGGTGACCGCCGGCCTGGCGCTGGGCGTGCCGGCCGTGTACCTGCTGACGAAGCTCGGATTCCACCGGATCGACGAGTTCCTCGGGAACATCAGCTACGGCGTGTTCCTCAATCACTTTGTGGTGATGTACCTGCTGCGGGCGTTCTGGCCGGTGGCCTACGATGCGCCCATAGTGGCCAGCGTGCTGGCGCTGTCGCTGTTATTCAGCGGTGTTTCCTACTACTGCGTCGAGCGGCCGGCCTTGAAGCTGCGTCATGGGCTCCGGGCCGGCGCGAGGCATGGGGCGGCGCAGGGGCGGGAAGTGGCGGCTTGATGCCGCTGGCCTTCAGGGCTTGCCCCGCTCATGGACGACTGAGCGGGGCGTCTCCTTGTCGTTGCACCGGCTGCACCTGGGTTTCCCATTCATTTACCCAGTCCTGAACAGCCGGCTCAGGCCTGGAGGATCAGAGGCTGGTGCTCGGGCCTGGGGTGGCCGTGGCCTCGTCCGGGGAGTACATCCAGCGCAGCAGTGAGTGGCGCCCGCTGATCCCCATCTTGATCGCCGCCCGCTTGAGGTAGCTCTCGACCGTGTGCACCTTGAGTTTCAATTGCCCGGCCAGCTCGGGGGCGGTGCGCCCGGCGAGCAGGCCGACGCAGACCTGCATTTCCCGGTTCGATAGCTTCAGCCCCGATTGCCGCAGGCGCGCGGCGAAGCGCAGGCGCAGGGTTTCCAGGCCCTGGTGTTCCAGGCTGTCGGCGGCCTCGGGGTGGTCCCCTGGGGCGTTGTGCGGCTGCAGCGCCGCCAGGTGTTCCTCCACCATGGGCAGCAGCAGCGGGGAAAAGTCCCGCAGCAGGGTGCGTTCCTGGTGCGAAAAACTCTGTGACTGGCAGGAGCGGTATACCGAGATCACGTAGCGGTAATCGTCCTTGTGGCTGGTCAGGTGCAATTGCGCGGCGGTCTCGGCAGGGCGTGCCGTCGAATGCTCTCCGGACGGGGCGGGCGTGGAGTCGCTGTAGACCTCGTCGCGGGCGTTTCTGGGCTGCGATTGACCCTCTGAATACACACGCATCTGGGTGATATGCGTGGCGTCCACCGCCAGTTGGGTACGTATCAGATCATGCAGCATGCGCGGAAAACTGCGACTGCCAGTGCTGGCGATGACCTTGCCAATGTGTGGGAACAGTATTTGTGAGTTCATCATTTCATCCATGAGTTTCGTGTTGCACGACACTTGCCTTAGTAAGCGACGAGTGCGGCGAGACTATGTTTAGAGCCTTTCGCCGGATTCGCCGCCGCCTCGTATCCTAGTACAGGGTTCTGGTGGCGGTTTAATGAAATACGGCAAAAAGACGCAGGCAGAGCGTTTTCCTTACGCAATGCCGGCGTGGGTTGGCCAACCCTGGCCGCTTGCAACTGATTCTATCCTTTTGGATGGCGTCAATATGCCACTATCTGCCTGTCGACATGCCCAGAAACGACATGGCGTCTGGCCGGTCGTGCATCAGGGGGGACAGGACTCGAGCCCGACCTGGATCGGGATGAGCACCGCAGTGGACCCGCCAGGGCGGCGGGTCCGAAAGGGCTCAGAGTTTCGGCAACTGGCCGATGCGACCGAACATTTCAGTGACGATCTGCAGGTCCAGCTGGAACTGCTCGACGGTCTTGAACTCGTTGTCGTTGTGGCCGGTGTACTTGACCTCGGGACGGGCCAGGCCGAATTGCACGCCGTTGGGCAGCTCGTGCACCGAGGTGGCGCCGGCGGAGGTGCCGAACTCGTGCTTCATGCCCAGGTTTTCACTGGCCACCGCCAACAGCGCCTTGACCCATTCACCCTCGGGGTTGCGGTACATCGGCTCGGCGACCTTGTAGTCGAAGTTCACCGCGACCTGGTTCTTCTTGCTCCAGGCGGCCAGCTTGTCGGCGATCTGCTGTTGCAGCACCTCCGGGGTCTTGCCCTTGGGCACGCGCAGGTTGACCGCCAGCTTGAAGGCCTGTTCATCCTGGCCGACATAGGTCAGGGAGGTGGTCAGCGGGCCCATGAAGTCATCGGCGAAACCGACCCCCAGCTTGTTGCCCAGGTAGTCCAGGCCCCAGTTGTCGGCGGCGTAGCGGGCGGCGTCGGTGATCTGGTTGCGCTTGAGCGCGACCTTGCCGTCGAGGCTGTTGATGAAGTCGAGCATGCGCGCCACCGGGTTGACCCCGGACTCGGGCTCGGAGGAGTGGGCGGACACGCCGGTGACCGTCAGCTTGACGTCCTTGCCTACGACCTTGGCGGCCACGCTGAAGTCGCCGCCATGGGCCTTGGCGTATTCGCTGCCGGCTTTCTGCAGGCTGGCGGCCAGTTCGGCGGGCTTGTCGGTCACCAGGGTGGCCACCGAGGCGCCCGGGATCTGGTTGGTGGCCAGGCCGCCGGTCATCGAGACGATTTGTGCGCCTTTGCCCTCGGCGGTACGCCGCGGGAAGCTGGCCATCACGGTGCCGTAGCCTTTTTCGGCGATCACCACCGGGTAGCCGCCATCCAGCGCCAGGTTGTAGTTCGGCGTCGGGTTGTGTTCGAAGTAGTAGGGGATGGCGTCGCCGCTGGTTTCCTCGGTGGTGTCCACCAGCAGCTTGAAGTTGCGCGCCAGCGGCAGCTTCTCTTCCTTGATGATCTTCATCGCGTACAGGGCCACGACTATGCCGTTCTTGTCGTCCTCGGTGCCGCGGCCATACATGCGGTCGCCGACCAGGGTGACCTTGAACGGGTCGAGCTTGGTGCCGTCCTGCAGCACCCAGTTCTCCGGCGTCACCGGCACCACGTCGGCATGGGCGTGGATGCCCACCACTTCATTGCCGCTGCCTTCCAGGGAGATCTCGTAGACGCGGTTGTCGATGTTGCGGAAGTTCAGGTTGAAGGCCTTGGCCAGGGCCTGGATCTTGTCGGCGATCTTGATGAACTCGGGGTTCTCGTGCTGGGGCACGCCATCGACACGCACGGTGGGGATGGCCACCAGCTCGCGCAGGGTTTCGGTGGCGGCCTTGCCGTACTTCACCCGGGCATAGAGGCCCAGCAGGCGATGGATCTCGTTCTGCTGCTCGGCGGAAAGCGCCTTGTTGTCGAGGAAGGCGCTGATGGCCGGGCCGAGGTTGGCGTTCTTGGCCAGCTCGCTCTTGCCCAGGGTGCCGAGGAACTGGCGGAAGTCCTTGACCGATGCATCGGCGAAGCTCTTGAGGATCGCCGCGTTCTGCTGCGGGGTGATGTTGGCGTGGGCGGTCGTGGTGAAGGCTGACAGGCTGGCCAGCATCAGGGTGGCCGCGGCCAGTTGCTTGAGGGAAAAATCCATTGCGGGAGGCGTTCCTTGCAGATTGTTAGGAATTGTCTGATCAACCTTCCCAAGCTAACACCGTGAGGGATTGGTACGGGAGTCCCCGAAGTGGGATCTGTCGCACAGAAATGCAAAAGCGGCGCAGAAACGAAAAAGCTACCCGGCCTGAGACACGCAGCAGATCGGGGTTTTTAAGCAGAGGCGGGAGCCTGATCGTCGAGGGTTGGAAGCGGCAGCCTTGTCAGATATTTGTGCCCCTGTGGAACCTCGGAACAGTAGAATCCCGGTCGCCTGGTGGAGGCGCCTTCGACGGCCTGCAACCAAGGTTTTCTGTGGATGCCAGGATTCAACGTACACTGATATCTGCGTTCGGTAGGGTAAAGAGGCGAGGGCGTATGGCGGTTGAACGGCGGGATTTCAGTGGCTGCATGAAGGGCAAGAACCTGCGTTACCTGGAAGAGCTGCGGCGGGTGCCCGCGGCCCATACCCGGACAGGTTTCCTGCTGCTCGAACACTTCTCGTTGCCGGCCTTCACCCAGGCCCTGGATACCATCATTACCGCCAACCTGCTGCGGCCCGCCTTGTTCTCCACCAAGACCTTTGGCTTGCAGGACGGCGAGGTCACCAGCGACCTGGGGCTGGTGATCCGCCCCGATGCGCGCCTGAGCGCTCCAGCGCTCAAGGAGCTGGACCTGCTGGTGATCTGCGGCGGCTACCGTACGGAACTCAAGGTCAATCACGAGCTGATCAGCCTGCTGAAGGCCGCCGCCGAGCTGGGCATCACCCTGGCCGGGCTATGGAATGGGGCCTGGTTCCTTGGCGTCTCGGGGTTGCTGGAGGGTTACCGCTGCGCCATCCACCCGGAACATCGACCCGCGCTGGCGGAGATTTCCAAGGTCACCCATGTCACCAGCGAGGCCTTTATGGTGGACCGCGACCGGCTCACCGCCTCCAGTCCCGCCGGGGCCTTCCATATGGCCCTGGAGTGGATCAAGGGGCTGCACGGCAAGGCGCTGGTCGAGGGCATCGAGGATATCCTGTCGTTCGAGGAATCCCGCTACCGGCGCATCAAACCGACCCTGCATGTCTCGCTGAGCGCGCCCTTGCGCGAGGTGGTCAAGCTGATGGACGCCAACCTGGAAGAGCCGCTGCAGATGGAGCAACTGGCGGAGTACGCCGGGCGTTCCCGGCGGCAGATCGAGCGCCTGTTCAAGGAGCAACTGGGCACCACCCCGCAGCGCTATTACCTGGAGTTGCGCATCACCGAAGCGCGCCGACTGCTGCAGCACACCGAGCTGTCCCAGGTCGAGGTGCTGGTGGCCTGCGGCTTCGTGTCGCCGAGCCATTTCAGCAAGTGCTACAGCTCGTACTTCGGCTACCGGCCTTCGAAGGAAAAGCGCCTGGTGAAATGACCGTGGACATCAGCATCTATCAGTGTTCGAGCCACCAATATAAAAGTGTCTCATCCTCGTCATCATCCAGGTTTTTATAGATATTGGAGTAGTACCACTGAATCGCTGTCCTATCTCGAAACCTGTTAAAGAGGTCGTTGATCTTCTCCAACCCATTGCGCGCCGGAACCGCCAATGACAGGTTTCCCTCAAATACACCGTCCAGGGTTCCACCCAGCTCACAGGCCACGGCGTTTTCCAGCCAGGCTATTTCTTCTTGAGGAATAGCGTCCGCATAGATCTGGATGCAGAAATTCCCGCCTCGTTTCAAGACGACGGCAGGTGCTTCTCTGTCTTTGATTGAAACAATATCTCCCCGTGCCAGATTCAGCGCGATACCAGGAGAGGAGAGCAGCTGGTAAGTGTCCTGATCGATCTTGCGAGCAGGCAGTTCTTCAAAAAACGGGCCGTCATCATCTGCTACATAAACTTGAATCAGAACGGCTGCTTCTTTGTCGTTCATGCACTGCTCCGTAGCTGTAGCTCTTCGCTGAATAACTTGCTTGTAACCAACTCTGAAATGGCTCTTGGATTTCTGTGCCCATATCTCGTCTCAAGATCATCGATTTTTTGAAATCACGCCACTCATGTATTGATGTAGATCGCGCAGATCCTTAATGCTCCAAGCGTGCGGTGGTATCTTTACACCATTCTCTCGCAAGGTTCTTGGAATCAAGTCTCCATTCGGGCGAAGTATGATCGATGAAACAATAACGCCCGGATAATCATTGAGTCGTTTCTTGAAGGCGGATGTCGTAAGGTCAGGTGTTGGAGGATTGCTTTTATTAGCCAATGGCCCGGTTCCTTTGATATCCGCTCCGTGGCACACGGCACACCTCTGTGAATAGAGGTTTTTTCCATTGTCGTCCGCGAAGGACAGTGATGTTTGAATGAGCGATAGAGTTCCTAGCGAAGCGATGAATAATGTTTTTATTTTCACTTTCCATGTGGCCTTGTTGTATGAATCAGATATGAAGCGAGGGCAAATCCTGAAGGTGCCACTGCAACATGAGGGTTATTAGAAGCCCGTTATTCTCCTTCGGGACGCCCTTGCTGGCAAGGATCGCCCAGAGGGGCTAATGAACAATCTCGGTTAAATGATTTTCACTCGTTTGTCAGCCTTCCATCCAGACATCTTCGTAGCCTTCGTTGTCGATGATGAACTTGGCGCCAGCGGGTAGGCAGAGGTAATTCATCACCTGTGGCAGCATTTCACTGAGATGCTCAGTGTGAACCGCTTGATAAAAATCATCAGCGCTCGAGTGTTCTCCACAGTGAATAAACCAACTGACAGTACCACCCTCCGGCAGCGAAATTCGTGTGCCATAAATAGGTGACTTGCCCAGAGTGGCAATCGCAATGGCGACCATTTCGTCTGGAGGAAGTATAGGTAGCCCGTATTTTTCACAGATATCTTTCTGCATATTAGGCAGTGCCTCGGAATACTTGGATCTTGTATGAGCAAGCGTTTAAGGGGTTCGTAACTTTCGAAAGTGCTCAAAAAACGCTTGTGTCGCATCCGGATCTAGGTTCTTCAAATAAAAATAAAATAGCGGAGTTTCTCCACCCGAACCATACGCGCATATCTCGTGCTTGAAGACGCGCTATCAGTGAAGAATTCTCGTATTGAGCATTCACAATCTGCCTCCAGCGTCAGTAACTCCTGGCAACATCGAGGTCGAATTGTGGGCCATGGCGAACGGTGCATCCATCCCGAAATCGCCTTTCAGCCAGCGCTGCATGATCCTGGCCCGTTGCAGCCAACTCACACCGCCATGTTCGATACCCTGAAAGGCGTGCGCGTGGTGGCGCGGGCCGCCAGTACCGCCAGCACGGCGGCAACCACCAGCACTGCCGCGCTCAGTTCGAAGGTCGCCTGATAACCGCTCTGGTCGAAGGCCAGGCCGCCTACCGTGGCGCCCGCGGTTATGGCCAGCTGGATGATCGCCACCATCAAGCCGCCGCCGGCTTCCGCATCGTCCGGCAGGGCGCGGGTTAGCCAGGTCCACCAGGCGACCGGCGCCGCGGTCGCCACCAGGCCCCAGAGGCCGAGCAGGACAGTGGTGATCGACACCGAAGCGCCAAACGCCACCAGGGCCATGGCGATCGCCGCCATCATCAGCGGAATGATGATCAGCGTGCGATACAGGGCGTTTTTCAGGAAGGCTTCGATCAGGAAGGTGCCGACCAGACCGGCCAGGCCTATCACCAACAGCATCAGCGACAGCGTCGACACCTGGACCTGGGTGACCGTTTCCAGGAAGGGCCGCAGGTAGGTGAACAGCATGAACTGGCCCATGAAAAACAGGCTGACCGCCAGCATGCCCAGGGCCACCGGGATTCTTTTCATCAGGCTGAAGACATTGCCGCTTCCGGCGGCAGGCTGCGCTTTCAGCGGCGGCAGGCTGACCAGCAGCCAGACGGCGGCGATGGCGGCCACCGGCACGACGCAGAAGAACGCCCCGCGCCAGCCGATGAGGGCGCCAAGGAAGCTGCCCAGGGGTGCGGCGATCACGGTCGCCAGGGCATTGCCGCCGTTGACGATGGCCAGGGCGCGCGGCACCTGGTTCTCGGGTACCAGGCGCAGGGTGGTGGCCGCCGACAGCGACCAGAAACCGCCGATCGCCACGCCGATCAGCGCGCGGCCGGCCATGAAACTCAGGTAGCCCGGAGCGAACGCCACCAGGGTTCCGGAGAGGATCATCAACAGAGTCAGGGACAACAGCAGCCGCTTGCGGTCGACCCGGGCCGCCACCGAGGCGATCAGCAGGCTGGTGAACAGGGCAAACAGCCCGGAGACGGAAATGCCCTGGCCAGCTTGCCCCTCGCTGACCTGGAGGTCCGCGGCGATAGGCGTCAGCAGGCTGACCGGCATGAACTCGGAGGCCACCAGGGCAAAGGCGGCGAGGGCCATGGCCAGCACGGCGCCCCAGGTGTGCCGGCCCTCGGGCGATTTGGCGTGGAAGGTAGCGGTCATGGAGACAGGTTTCCTGTGTGGCTGGAAACGCCTGCGCAGACCGATGAGTTTTGCGGGCCGGGTCTTGCGGGCGCTTCGGTTTATAAGTGGGTGCACGGCGCTGAGGGCCGCGCAGGCGCGTGAGTGACGACCGACAGTCTTGCCTGTCAGCCGCCCCGGTGCTGGAGAAGATCTGGAGAAAAACGTGGCACCGGACGCGGTGCCGCGAAGCAAAGGGTGCCCAACCTGGGCACCCACCGAACTACCTAAGGTGGCTCGGGATCAGGCGCTTGCCGCGCTCAGCCCGCCAGGGTGGCGTTGTCGATAACGAAGCGGTACTTGACGTCGCCCTTGAGCATGCGCTCGTAGGACTCGTTGATCTGGTCCGCGCGCACCAGTTCGATGTCGGCGACGATGCCGTGCTCGGCGCAGAAGTCGAGCATCTCCTGGGTCTCGGCAATGCCGCCGATCATCGAGCCGGCGAGGGTCCGGCGTTTCATGATCAGGTTGAACACATTGGGCGAGGCATGCGGAGTCGCCGGGGCACCCACCAGGGTCATGTTGCCGTCGCGCTTGAGCAGCACCAGGAAAGCATCGAGATCGTGGGGCGCGGCCACGGTGTTGAGGATCAGGTCGAAGCTCTTGGCATGGGCGGCCATCTCCTCGGCATTACGCGACACCACCACTTCGTCGGCGCCCAGTTGCAGGGCAGCTTCGCGCTTGGAGTCGGAGGTGGTGAAGGCCACCACATGCGCGCCCAGCGCGTGGGCCAGCTTGATGCCCATATGGCCCAGGCCACCGATGCCGACCACGCCGACTTTCTTGCCGGGGCCGACGTTCCAGTGGCGCAGCGGCGAATAGGTGGTGATGCCCGCGCACAGCAGCGGCGCGACGGCGGCCAGTTGCTCCTCGGGGTGGCGGATGCGCAGCACGTAGCGCTCGTGGACCACGATCTGTTGCGAGTAGCCACCCAGGGTCCAGCCCGGGGCATCCGGGGTCGGGAAGTTGTAGGTGCCGATCATGCCGTCGCAGTAGTTCTCCAGGCCGTCCTCGCAGTCGGCGCAGTGCTTGCAGCTGTCGACGATGCAGCCGATGCCGACCAGGTCGCCCGGGCGGAAACCGTCCACATGGGCGCCGACCGCCGCGACACGGCCGACGATCTCGTGGCCGGGCACGCAGGGAAATTGCGTGCCGTGCCACTCGGCGCGCACCTGGTGCAGGTCCGAGTGGCAGATGCCGCAGAAGGCGATATCGATTTGCACGTCATGGGCGCCAGGGGCGCGGCGGGTGATCTGCAGGGGTTCGAGAGGTTGGTCGCCCGCATGGGCGCCATAGGCGTTGACTAACATTGCACACTCCATCCAGCGTTACGTTGGACGGTCATTTTCCCGGGCCGGTCCAAGCAGCCTGTAGTGCATTACGCTGGAATTCTTGCCCGATTCTCTGGACTTTGCTTTTTACGGTAGGACGCCCGCAAGGGCCGGGTTAACGTTTGGCGAGGAGGGTACACACCGACATGACACACCAACACGACAGCCGCGCCCAGACACCCCAGGAAACCCTTGCGCGCATCATCGGCGCCTGGATCAAACACTCGGGGGACTACTCGACACCTATCCCCGGTCTTGGCTTCTTTCGCCGCGAAATCCCTGCGCCGCCCAGCGTGTGCATGGTCGAGCCGAGCATCATCCTCGTCGCCCAAGGGGCAAAACGGCTGTGGGTCGGCGGCGAAGCCTACCCCTACGACACCTCGCGCTTCCTCGTCACCTCACTGGACCTGCCGGCCAATTCCGAGGTGACGGCCGCCAGCCTGGAACAACCCTGCCTGGGGCTGGGCTTCAAGCTCGACCCACGGATGCTGGCGGAGCTGGCCGCCCAGGGCGGGCTGCTGCAACCTCGGGATCGAGGCACAGGCAAGGGCGTGGGAATCGGCACCACGACACCGGCCATGCTCACCTCGTTCGTGCGCCTGCTGGAATTGCTGGACGAGCCCGAAGCCATCCCGGTGCTGGCCCCGCTGATCCAGCGCGAGATCCACTACCGCCTGCTGATGAGCGACCAGTCGGCGCGGCTGCGGCAGATCGCCTCCGTCGACGGCCAGGGCCACCGCATCGCCAGGGCCATCGACTGGCTGAAACTGAATTACACCGCGCAACTGCGCGTCGACGAACTCGCGTCCCGGGTGCAGATGAGCACGCCGACCTTCCACCACCACTTCCGCCAACTCACCGCCATGAGCCCGTTGCAATACCAGAAATGGCTACGGCTGACCGAAGCCAAACGCCTGATGATGAACGAACATCTGGACGTATCGAGTGCCGCCTTCAAGGTCGGCTATGAAAGCCCGTCGCAGTTTAGTCGGGAGTACAGTCGGCTGTTTGGCTTGGCGCCCAAGCGGGATATTGCGCAGCTGCGGGCTTGTGGGGGAGGGGGTGAGTAGGAGGTGCTGGGGCTTACGGGCATTTGATTCGGGAAAGACGAGCGATCGCGACTAAGGCGCCCTCAATTGAATGTCCGCGGTTCTTAATGAGAGACCGCGAACACCCCAGAAGCAGTCATTCGCGAAGGGCAGTAATCGGCTGTGGATTCAACCGGCCGCTTTCAACCTATAGTCGATTTTTTGTAGGCGAAAATACCACGCTAAGGGGACTAATTGTCATCAGCAGCGCCATGCTTCCATTGATCATCAATCTGTACTCCAATGCAAATCCATATAATAGCTCCATTACTTACTCCAACCATATACAGCAACTATCAAGAGGAACGCCACAGCAGGCCAAGGCCGTCGTCCTCAGCCTTATAAACGACTCAACTCTCGCCAAAAGAGTTCTGAAGAATTTTCTTTTATCTCAGGCATGCCTCCTCCCATCGCCCCTCGCAGTACATTAAGTGAATCCTGAAAGTCAGTTGTTTTTTTACCATAACAAGAAGTTTGTCACACATTAATGCAAAGGTAATTCATCGATCTTAGCCTGGATGCTAACTTTATCGACTTTAAGTTTCTTTATTTTCGCGCTCGCCGCCTCCATGATGGCGAGTCCAATTTCTTTTTGCTCTGGTGGTGCATACATAAAGCCTGCGGCACCTTGACGATATTCCATCTCGGCCTCGAGGATTTTTTGGTCAAGATCCTGCAATCGCTGTTCAAACTCGAGGCGCTTTGATGTGAGTGCAGCTTGGCGAATATCTATCTCGTCTTGTTTAGCTTTCGCGAGCGCTTCAGCTTTGGCGCGCTCGACACCGGCGTTGATCGATACAGTTGCGATGGCTGCCAAAGTTCCTAGGAGCACGATTACGGCAAGCATAAAGTGCCGATGATTTCGAGCTCGAAGCCATTGCTCCGGTGAAATGCTTGACGGTAGAACCTCACCAAGCTCAAGTTGAATAACCTTTACACGCTCGTCAGCCGGAAGTTCGTGTAGCCGAGCCATTAGTATCTTGAGACGTACAGATCGATGCATCGCCCATGTCCAAGCAGCAACAGTAATCAAGTACCCGATTAGGGCATAAGGGCTTGTGGCAACTATAGGCAGAGCTTTTAGAATCTGAGCAATGAATTCCATGTCTACTCACCTTTTTTCGGGTTTTATAGTCTCAAGAGTAGTGCAGGGAGAAAAAAGAGCCGGCCTAACTGAAGAAAGGAAACAGATTTACTTTGCTAATTCGAGCAAGTCTTTATAGCTAAATTGCCGGTTGATTTGAATGTCCGCTCTTGGCCGGTTAGTGATCATTACTCTGCTGGTCCACCCTTGTCCTCCCTCACATAGAGGACAAGCCATGAACACCATTGCCACCTTCACTCATCAGTCTTGGAACAAGGGAAAACTAGAAGCTCAACGACCAGTGCAGTTCGAGATCACAGAGCAAACCCGGGTAGCTTTGGCGGTATGGATACATCAGGCCCAGCTCCGCAGCGACGATTGCCTGTTTCCGAGTCGGTTGCGAGGCTCAGAACGTCTCTCCACCAGGTAATACGCTCGAATTGTCAAAGCCTGGTGACAGCCATTGGCCTTGATCCGGCCATGTACGGTACCCACACGCTGCGGCGTACGAAGGTATCCCTGATTTACCGCAGGACGAGAGGAACCTGAGGGCAGTCCAACTCCCGCTCGGCCATACGAAGCTGGAAAGCACCGTTCGATACCTGGGAATTGGTGTCGATGACGCCTTGGAAATGGCGGAACAGATCGAGGCCTGACCATGCATAGCGACGGCCGAAGCCAGACCGTCGCTATCCGGCCAAGAGCTGTCACTTGTTGCCAGCAGAGTCAGCCCTAGGATTCCCCCAGCAGCATCAATATCGTGGTCTTTCCCCGATTGTTACGCGGCGTTTCATTGGGATGAAACAGGTCCGTTGGTAGACGGGTAGGTTCTGAGTTTAATTGTCAGATAATCAATTATCTCGTCAACCTTTTCGGTGTTTGCAAAGAACCTTGCGGGATACGCATTTGTATATCCATGCTCTATGTAATGCTCAATCTCTTCGCACAAGAAGTCGAGTTTTTCAAATAGTTGTGGTTCTTTTGGTTGCACAATTTCTGTTGCACTGTAAATTCCACATGCCTCTCTAAGTAGAAGAGAAGTCAATACTCTATTTGCGTGGGTGACGATTAAGTGTTGTTTCCTTTTTGCAGCCCTGTCAATTCCTTCAAGTTTTTCGGAGATCAGTCTTTCGATAATGCGTAAGTGTATGACGGAGTTTATAATCTTAATTCCGGATACTGTAGGATTGAATATGGTCTTGTAAAAGTTTCCGTCAAGGCTTTCGAAGAAGCGTCCTCGCTTCCCTTTAAGTGTGGTAAGTATGGATGAGGACTTGGTTAGGCAGGCAAGTCCGTCAAGGGCTTCATCAAGATCAATTACAGTTGGTTCATGCGATCCAGTTTGGGCTGATGTTCTAAGTAGTTGATATTGGTAACCTTCTACGGCAAGCTCTTTCGATAGCCTTATCTGCTCTGGATGCTGAGAGGCGAAGTCTCGACCTAATACTCTATTCTGGTGATTGTTAGCTTTTGTGATTGCTGTTGCAATTTCAGCATTTTCAGTGTCGTTGACTTTTATAAATCGCGCAGAGACTCTTATTTGGGATAAAGTGACGCTTCGCTCTTCGGCACTTCCCTTGAATATTTGTCCAATGGTACTTACCGTTTGAGCGCCATTGATAATACTGACATTTGAAAATTTAAAGGTTCCCCTGGCTGTGTCTCTGCCAGCATTCCTGCGATGAGGTTGTATGTCGGACACTAGCAGTGTTATGCCGTTGTTGTAGTACCAGAACATCTCTGGGGCGCTGTTGGCTGTTTCCTTAATTGAAGCATTGACTTCGGTATCACCTAATAGATTTCGTATGTTTTTTGAGAATAGTCGAGGGCCATGAGATTCCCACCACTCAAGAATTTGGTCGCCGCTAACTTGCCCGTAGAATGACAGGTATGGTTCTTTTTTTTGACCATAGTCCTCTATCTCAACGTCGTCTAGGTCGATACTCACATGTGTTCCTGCCTGCATCCATTCAGTTAGGTCTTCGGCAGATACTAAGTGGACTTGGAATGGTAGTTCATCTTGTGAGAGTGTATCGGATGCAAGTGCTGCAGAGTTAAGCTCATCCTGCCAGAGTTGCATGTCGCTAAGAATGGCTTCTGCAGCTCCTCTTTTTCCAGTGTGAGCCATAACGAAGAGGAATTTGTAATCCTGCGAGCTTAGGCCTATGTCAATGTCAGGTGACATTAGTTGAAGGACTTCATCGAATCTGTAGTACTCCTCAAGTTGCAGCTTCTCGCAAGCAAATTTAAAAGCAACAAAGTCGTCTTTTGTCCATGTCCCATTGCCCGCTTGGTTGAACTTAGATTGTACAATTACAACTACTTTTTCGTTATGGTTTACACATACCGCATCAATTCCGCCATCTTTGGAGCTATCGCAAACACTCTGGCCTGCAATAGCTTCATCGACGGATGCTAGACTGTAAATTGAAAAGGCTGCAATGGCTCTACTAGCCATTTTAACCTCGTAGTCGGACATTTCTGGGGTGCATTCACGTTTATGTATGTAGTCCTGAAAACGTTCGCGAAGTGTTTTACCTAGTCGCTGGGCGACAATTTTCGAAGTGGCAGCAGCAGGAGTTGCATTGTCTTCTATTCGAATGTCTTTAATGAAGGCCATAATCCAAGCTTCTCATCCTTGTATTTAATGGGCTGCTAGGTGTGCAATCAGGGGGGCTTTCTAAAAGCTTTCCCGTTAGTGATGCGTAGGGTGTTTAATGCAAGTTTTGTGTTTTTCTCCAACCTCAAAGAATTCTGCTTGCGCCTATGTTTAACTAGTTTACCAGCTACACACTACTAATACTCTCCACCTAATTCCCCCCCCCACACAACCCACCCATTCCAGATCATCTCGAAGTGCGCCGTCTGCACGATCGAGGTGATCTCGCGTGGTGTCAGCAGTGCCCAGCACAGATTGCCGGGGCGCGTATCGAATGGTAGCGCAGGCCGGGGCAGTCCTGTTGTCTGGCTTCGGCGCCGAGGGCGAGTAATTGGCTGTATTCGCCCAGCGTATAGATGACGACGGAACGGGGCAGGGTGGTGGCGTCGCGCAGGCCGGAATACCTAAGGGAGTCTGCTCGCGGACCACCAGTTCCAGGCGTCCCAAAGAAAAGGGGACAGATGGCTGTCCGTTTCTGGCCGATTCTGTTGAAAAAGTCGGTTCTTCCAGACTGCCCGCGTACTGCCCGCTGAAAACGCCTTTTTTGCGCGCTGCTACGCGAAATCTGACCCCAAATCCTCTGCTCAATGTAAAGATTTCAATCTCAAACGCGTACTTTTCTACCGTGGGAACCATGGCCGACTTTTTCAACAGAATCGGCCGATTCCAGCCTATCGCGACGGTTAGCAAACTCCCCCATCCCGCCTCGCATCCGCCAGCCACTTCATCAACCACGCTGTACAGTTCCTCGGCGCTGTAGATCATCGGCCCGGCGCATCGGCGACGTTGATTTCGTAATTGAAGCGGTTTTCCTGCGCCACTTTCTCGTCCAGGATGCGGTAGCCGTTTTCCATTAGCCATTGGCACAGCCGCTGTTGGGATGCTGGACCAGGCGCTCCTGGCCGCTGTCGAGGATGTCGCGAATCATCCGAGAGGAGATACACCTGACCACGCAATCTTGTGCTTATATCGCCGCTCTCGAAAAGTCCAGGAACATCAGGATGAAGCCCCAACAGCTACCAACAATGCCGCGCTCATGAAAACGCTGTTGATCACAATCGTCCTGACGCTACTGGCGGTGTTCTATGTCGGCTATTACCAGGCGCTTGAAGATGGCGATATCGAGACGATCGTCTTCATAAAGCAGCACCCGACGGTTCAGATGAAGTTCTACAACCTGCACGCCAACGATGGCGAGATCAGGAGAGTCGAGCGCCTCACCGAGCAGGAGCGAGGCTGGATCATCGATTACTGCCGCTACCGGCTGGGTATCGACACTGCCTTGACCCGTCAGGACGATGTGGAAACCTGCGGGAAAAAATAACCATTGAGTGGCCGCCCGGAATGCTGCGCGTCGCTGGCTGGCGGTGAACGCGGCACTAGACAGCTCTGCCGCTCAACGGCCACCCCCTAAACCCCGCCATATCGATACACCGTCGCACTCCAATAGCGGCTGCCGCCATTAGGTGCTTGGCGAATCCATCCCCTCTGCTTCCAGTTGCCTGGCGATCAGTCGATTCATGAAGCCATGGCCGAGCAGCAGAACCGGGCCATCGCTGGCGAGGGCTTGAAGGCGTCGCGCGGCGGTGTTGGCGCGGGTCTTTGCAGTGGCGGCGGATTCGACGCTGGGTGAGTAACCGCACAACCACAGGACCCGAAGGATAAATGCCCAGGTAAACGGCGACAGCCGTGGCCGTTTCCAGCGTCCGTAAGGCAGTTGTGCTTCACCGAAAAGCGCGTCGACCAGGGCGGGGTTCAGGCCAAGCGCCTGGACAGAGGTCAGGGCCCGCGGCGCGTTGCTTGAGACAATCACCCTGGCGGTTGCGGCGAGTCGCAGGCATCCCTCCGGGATGGGTTGTTGGGTGATTTCGGAGCGGTTGTATTGTTCGCCCAGTCCATCATGGCGTAAAGAAAGGCACAGCATCACTGATAGTCATTTTTGTAGTATTCAGCGCCTGATCCACAAGATTTAATACCACGTCGTGTCTTGGACTAATTGAGTTCTACACGTTCATTAAGAAACCCATCTCTCCTAAGATTGATGGGTTTCTTTGAGTTCTACTTGTTTATTTTACACTAAAGGTTGCTACGATTACATCGTTGAAACTCTTGGATCTGCCATCAACAATTGTGCCTGTAAAACTGATGTTGAATGTTTTTCCTGTCTGCGTCAGCGTAAAGAATGCGCCTCCGTTTATCGTGATGCCAGGACCAGTAATGCCGACGCCGGGGACTTCTGTTTTTGCATTTGATTTGCTTATTTCTCCAGTCCAGAATTCTACGCCTAGGTTACTAAAAGCGAGTGAGGTCTGAAGGGTGTTGCTGTCATTGCTGCTGTTATAGCTACATACTGAAGAACAGTTGTCCGTTAGTGCCGCTGTATTATCAATTGCGATGAGGTTTGTGATTGCGTTCATTATGAATTCCTTTTCAAACATAAGTTGATAATAGTTGGCCAGGATATGGCTCGGCTTTGAGTCTATCTACGGTAATGGTGGTTGATAGACTCAGTTTCAAAATAAAAGTGCGGTTCAGAAATCTAGGTGCTATTAGGTTTATAGTCGCCTTACGGTATGCAAAAGGCTCTAGATCAAGGGTTTGAAATAAATTGGTTACAAAAAGTAGAAGCAGAGCGGTGATCACCGTCTGTCGGGCAACTATGGCTATGTTCAGTGCTGGACACAGCCAGAAGAATACAGATGTGAATCTGTTAGCAAAGGCTTGCGCTGTGTATTTGTTGGATGCCAGTTTCAATAAAAGTATTTGTACTATTGAGTTGATGCGAGTAAGACTCGGTGTGATTCTTTTGGATCAATTGTAAGGTTTTATAGACCGCTGTGCGCTAAGGCCGGATCTAGGCCTGAGGGGGGGGAAGTAAGGTCCGGAGAAGCCGTCTTGAGGGGAGCTAGAAATGAAGGTGGTACATATGTGAAAACTGGCTGCCGTACAAACCGTTATTTACTGGGTCTTCAGAAAAGTTGCTCCAATCCTGCATATCGAGCGCGGACAGTTTGTCGGTGGCGGCCAGCTTTGGCTGGCCGTGGCGCATCAGGATGATTTCCCTGTTCACAGTCTTTTACGTCCTTGAGGAGATTGTGGAGAGGGTACGCGAAGTGTGGTTTCGGGCGCTCGAGACATCGCTCTGATGCCAGCACGAAACTGCAGCAATGCGAGGCGAGACCAGCGGCTTTGTGGACTCGACGGTCACGCCATCTGCAAAAGTCAGTCTTCGGCCATGACGCGGGTGGGTCTTGCGCGCTGGGTTTCAAACCAGTTGCGGTCGCGGTACCACGCCACGGTGTCGGTGATCGTCAGCTCAAGTGCCCGGAAGGTCAGGCCCAGTCCTTCTTCGCTCTTGCGGTGGTTGAAACGGGTACGGTCCTTTTCCCGTACCAGCAGGCGCAGGGTGGCCATGCTCAGCAGGATGGGCCTGCCGGTCAGGCGCGCGTAGATCTCCTGCACCGCCGCCAGGGTGTAGAGAAGGGGGAGCGGCACATAGCGTGCAGGTGTCTTGACTCCGGCGATACGCCCGAGTACAGGCACCAGCTCGGCCATGGTCATATGCCGGCCCGCCGCCAGATAGCGTTCGCCGCTGCGCCCGTACCTGGCCGCGGCAATCTGCGCCAGGGCCACATCGCGGGCATCGACGACGGAGAAACTGCCGGGGATCAGCCCGGGCAACTTGCCGCGCAGGACATCGTTGACCAACTGCCCCGAGGAGGTCGGGCCGAGGTCGCCGGGGCCCCACATCCAGCCCGGTAGGACCATGCAGGCCTGCATTTCGGGATGGGTCTCGAGGAACGCCAGGATGGCTCGGTCGGCGAGGATCTTGCTGCGGTAGTAGCCATCCGCGTTGGCGTCGTCGCGCAGGCAGGTTTCATCGATGGAGGCTCCCGGCGCGCCGTCTAGCACGGCAATCGAGGAGGTATGGATAAACCGGCGGATACCGGCGCGGTAGGCCTGGGCGATCAGCTCCTGGGTACCGATGACGTTGATCTTTTCGAGTTCCTGCCAGTGGCTGCCGCCCTGGTAGTTGTCGCGAAAGAACGCCGCGGTATGAAACAGCGTGTCGCAGTCTTGCAAGGCCGCGGCGAAGGCCTCGACATCGCCCATGTCGCCCACGACCAGCTCCACGCCCGCCAGGTTCTTGAACTGCTGTTCACCCTTGGCCCTCGAGCGCACCAGGGCCTTGACCGCGCAGCCTCGCGCGACCAACTCACGCACCAGGTTGTTGCCCAGCAGACCGGTGGCGCCGGTCACGAATGCACGACGCATGGCTCAACCCTCGCTCGGTTCGGCTGACGGCATCAATATCGCGCTGTCGAAGAACACCTCTTCATGGATGGCCCACCCATCCTTGAAGGTGAAGTGCGCGGCGTAGTGCACGGCAATAAAACGTCCATGGGGTGCAAGCACCCGGTCCGGCAGCACCAGGGGCGCGGCGAAAGTGCCACTGAGCATGGCCGTCAGCGCCAGGCGATCGACGCCGACGGCGAACGGACTGAGGATCACGTGGGCATCGGGGAAAGCTTCGAACAATGCGGTTTCCCGTTGGCGCATGGCTTCGCGACCCACTTGTATCCCCGCGCTATCGAGGTAGGTGAAGTCTTCGCTCACCAGCGCCAGCATCGCCTCCACATCACGGCGATTGAAGGCATTGGCGGCGTGTTGCGCATAGTCGTTGGGGCCAATCGGCATACAGTCCATTCCATTCGTTTCCAGGGCCTGTAGATATACCGTCGAGCCCCCTCTCGAAAAACAGCGACTCCTGCATAATGGCTTTGCATATCTGCAAATCAGGGAGGAGATAAAGCATGGTGTCGGAAGCGAATTGGGACGATCTTCGCCTGCTGTTGGCCGTCTCGCGGCGTGGCAGTTTTTTGCAAGCGGGCCAGATGCTGGGGATCGCGGCGTCTACCGTGTCCCGCCGGTTGACCCAGCTTGAGAGCACCCTGGGCGAGCCGCTCGTCGAGCGCGGCGTCGAAGGGTGCTGGTTGACCTCGCGGGGGCAGTCCCTGGTGGAAGTGGCCCTGGCGGCGGAAGCGGGCTTGAGGCGGCAAACCGTTGCCGGCCGGTCCGCGCTGGACACCGAGCTGTCGGGCAGTGTCCTGGTCAGTGCGGGGGAGGGTTTTGCGTCGTGTGTGCTGGAGGCGGCGAGTCGCTTCACCGCGCTTCACCCGCGTTGCACGGTGGAGTTGCTGGTGGCCGCCGACTTTCACAAGATCGTCCGTGGCGTGGCCGACATTGCGCTGCGTACCGCGCACCTTGGTGAGCCGTCGCTGATTTATCGACCCATAGGCCGGCTCGCCTACGGCGTCTTCGCCGCTGCGGATTATCTGCGGCGCTTTCCACAGGTGACGCCGGCCACGGCAGTCAATATCGGCCTGTTGCCGCCGCTGGACATGTTGCCGCAAGTGCGCGCAGCCAAGGCCGCCGGCCTGGAGCGCGCGCAGATCAGCGTGAACTCATTCGCCCTGCAGCTGGACGCGGTGAAGCGAGGCCTGGGGATCGCGGTACTGCCGCGTGTGCTGGCGCAGGACCTGATCGAGCTGTTCCCGCAGCTCCAGCTTCCCGATATGGAGGTCTATCTGGTGACCCGGCCACAGGCCTTGAAGCAGGCTCACATCAAATGTTTTTTTGCCATGCTGGAGCAGGTGCTGCTCGAAGCCCTGGCCCTGGAGAAGGTTGAAGCTGACGCCTTGGGAGGCGAGGGCTGAGGTGTGAAGCGCCCCCGGGTTTCCTGTGTGTTATGCATGATCGGCAGAGAGCGCTCAGAAGCGCGCTCGGACACTCAACCCTGCACCAGGTAGGCTCCGGGCGGAACCCGATCGCGCAGCTTCTTGCATTTGCCGGGTTTGGGCTGATGCCCCGGCGGGCGATCGGGAAACCAGATTCGACATTTACCCGGAGGCGGCCGATGGCCACGGGGAATCTCAATCTCGTCGTACGTGGAGGCTGGCTCGGCGGACGTCATTCGCAGTTGCCCTTCGGGGCGTGTCCGGCCATCCGACGGCCAGTCTGCCGCGTTCTCTTCCGCTTCGCGGGTGAAGGCTTCAGTGCGGCGTTCAGTGTCCGGCGTGGGCTGCTCGGCGGCGACAATTTCTGCTTCACGGCGCCTTTTAACCTCTTCTTCCAGGCCTTCCTGTACGGCAACAAGAGGCTTGTCGGCGTTGGGTGGGTTATTCGACGCCAGGGCCTTCTGCGCTGCCTGGATCAATTGGAGGTTGCGATTGCGTAACGCGACGTTGCGACCGACCCGCATGTTGGAGCGAGTCGCCAGCGCCTCAGCCTGCTGATACTGCCCCTGCTGAAGACGCAACACGCCGAGGTAATGCAATGTCGCAGGATTGTTCGGTTGGATATGCAGGGCACGCTCCAGCGTGGCAGCGGCCTGGTCCAACTGGCCATCTGCATACTGCTGCGAGGCGGACTCGATCAGGGTGGTTGATGCGGTGTTACTTTGCTGAGAGGCTTTGCGCTCGGCCGCAACCGAACAATGCGACGCGACTGCGCAGAGCGCCAGGATCAGACCCGGCAGAAAACGCTTGGTTGGCATCAGGGGGCAGACTCGGTTGATCATCGACGGTACGGGCGTAAAACAGGCCTTCAGCGTTGCTCGGCCGGGGTGTGTTCATTGTCCCGTCATGACCGATGAAGGGGCTGCTATCGACCTGGCCAGTCACCTGAAGTTCCCGCAGGAACGGCCGCCAGGAGGGCAAGTCCGGGCAATGACCCATGAGAACAAGGAGAGGTGTGCATGCAGTCGTTCAAAGTGCGCGAGCTGAGCCATACGGATACTGAAGCGCTGCTGGCGTTCGAAACCCGGAACCGTGAGTGGTTCGAATCCCATATCGAGGCGCGCGCCCCTGCTTTTTATTCGGTGCAGGGCGTCGCCGAGCATATCGAAGGCTACCTGGCCGGTTTCGCGGCTGGCACCTGGCATCCGCTGGTGATCGAGGATTGCAGCGGAACCATCATCGGCCGCGCCAACCTGAAAAACATCGATAGTGCGCAGGGTTCTGCCGAAGTCGGCTATCGGATTGCCCAAAGCGCTTGCGGCCAGGGGCTCGCGACACAGGCGCTGCGCCATCTGATCCAGCAAGCGCGGACGCGCTGGCACCTGACGCAACTGGTGGCTTATGTCTACAAGGAAAATCTCGGCTCGACCAAGGTGGTGGAGCGCTGCGGGTTCTTGCTTGAGCCATCCGCAGAAGACGGCAAGGCAGGGGGCGAATGCCGTTTTGTCCTCTCTGTCTAGAGAAGGGCTTTACCACGGTTCCGAGTGCTGTTGGGCGGTACGGCCAGGCTGGCTTCGACCTGTCGCACCGGTAAGAAGGCGCGATTGGAGCTGACACAGGGCTGACCATTCGGCGCCGTGCCATTGGTCAGCAAGCTGCCTCGCGTCTCCTTGACAGCCAAGTCGTCTAGGGAAATACTCGCCACCAATATTCATATAGATGACTAGATAACAAGGTGAATAAAGTCGATGAATTCTCTCTCCAGTGATGTTCGCCTGCCGCTGTACCAACGCCTGCGGGATCATTTGGCCGAACAGATCGCCAACAATCGCTGGCGTCCGGGGGAGGCGATTCCCACCGAGGCTGCGCTTTCGGCGGAGTACCAGCTGTCCACCGGTACCGTGCGCAAGGCGGTCGATGCGTTGGTCAGCGAGGGCATTCTGGAGCGTCAGCAGGGGCGAGGCACCTTCATTCGCCGGCCACAGTTTCAGTCTTCGCTGTTTCGTTTCTTCCGTTTTCAAACCCCCGCCGGCGAGCGCCAGGTGCCGGAGAGTCGCATCTTGTCGATCGAACCGGTAACCGCGCCCTCGGCGGTGGCCCAGGCATTGGGGCTGCCAGCCGACGCGCCGGTGATTCGCATTGTCCGTGTGCGTCTGCTGGATGTTCAGCCGGTGCTGGCCGAAGAAATCTGGTTGCCGCGCAGCCGCTTTCAACGGCTGTTGGAGATCGACCTGGCTGAAAAGGGGCCACTGCTTTACCCGATCTACGAAGAGGTGTGCGGCCAGGTCGTCGCCTATGCCGAAGAAACCCTTACCGCCGAATCGGTGAATGACGTGCATGCCCGGTTGCTGCAAGTGCCGGTCAACAGCCCGGTGGTGGTGATCGAGCGCCTGGCGCGCGACTACGCCGGTACGCCTCTGGAATGGCGGCGTTCCCGCGGGCATGCCGAGCATTTCCGCTACAGCGTGGAAATTCGCTGACCCAATGCCTGGGTAGCGGACCCTTTGGCGGCGAGTCGCTCGCCGCTGAGTTCATCGATGTATTTGCCCTGACTGGCCCGGTAGCGGCGCGGTTCGCGTTCGGCTGCTTCACGTTCCACTCATAAGGATAAAAATCATGTTCAGTTGGTATCGCCAAGTCACTCCTCGGGAGCGCAAGACGTTTTGGGCCTGCTTCGGCGGTTGGTCGCTCGATGCACTGGAAGTACAGATGTTCGGCCTGGCGATTCCGGCGTTGATCGCCGCGTTCGCCTTGACCAAGGGCGATGCGGGGCTGATCAGTGGTGTCACCCTGATCACCTCGGCCATCGGCGGCTGGGTCGGGGGGACCTTGTCCGACCGCTACGGTCGAGTGCGCACGCTGCAATGGATGATCCTGTGGTTTTCGTTTTTTACCTTTCTGTCCGCGTTCGTCACTGGCTTGCACCAGCTGTTGATCGTCAAGGCCCTGCAGGGTTTTGGCATCGGCGGGGAGTGGGCCGCCGGCGCGGTGTTGATGGCCGAAACGATCAACCCGAAGTATCGCGGCAAGGTGATGGGCACTGTGCAAAGTGCCTGGGCCGTGGGTTGGGGCCTGGCCGTTGGCGTGTTCGCGCTGATTTACTCCCTGGTGCCCCAGGACATGGCCTGGCGTGTGATGTTCCTGGTCGGCTTGCTGCCCTCGCTCCTGATCATCTGGGTGCGACGCAATGTCCAGGAGCCCGACAGCTTCCAGCGCCTGCAAAAAGCACAGGCCATTCCACAAAGCTTCTTCAAATCCCTGGCCGGAATCTTCCGTCCCGAGCTGTTGCGCGTGACGTTGTTTGGCGGTCTCCTGGGCCTCGGCGCCCATGGGGGGTACCACGCCGTGATGACGTGGTTGCCGACCTTTCTCAAGACTGAGCGCAACCTGTCCGTGCTGAACTCGGGTGGCTACCTGGCCGTGATCATCTTCGCCTTCTGGTGCGGTTGTGTGGTCAGCGGCTTTCTGATCGACCGCATTGGCCGGCGTAAAAACATTGTGCTGTTCGCCTTGTGCTGCGTCGTCACCGTGCAGTGCTATGTCTTCCTGCCGCTGACCAATACGCAGATGCTGTTCCTCGGCTTCCCCTTGGGTTTCTTTGCCGCGGGTATTCCGGCGAGCCTGGGGGCGTTGTTCAACGAGTTGTACCCGGCCGACGTGCGCGGTGCCGGTGTGGGGTTCTGCTACAACTTCGGCCGGGTGCTCTCGGCGGTGTTCCCGTTCCTGGTGGGCCACATGAGCGATTCCATGTCGCTGGGCTCTGCCATTGGTATCGACGCCGGCATCGCTTATGGCGTGGCGGTGGTTGCCGCACTTTGCTTGCCGGAAACCCGTGGCCGAAGCCTCGAAACTACCCAGGCGTCGGCACCCGCGACCAACACCGGCACCGAGCAGGCCCGAGCTTGATGATCATTACCTTCGATAGATGAAATCCATGCCTGATACCCGTTCTGAGTCGATCGTCGGCATCGACGCCCATGCCCATGTGTTCAACCGCACACTGAACCTGGTCGCAGCCCGGCGTTACACCCCTGGCTATGATGCCCCGCTTGGGGAATACCTGAAGCACTTGCAGGCGCATGGCTTGAGTCATGGCGTGCTGGTGCAGCCGAGCTTTCTGGGCACCGACAACAGCTACCTGCTGGCGGCGTTGCAACAGGCGCCGGCGCGTTTGCGCGGGGTGGTGGTGGTCGAGCCGCAGATCAGTCGCGCGGCCTTGCACGAGATGGCCCGGCTGGGCGTGGTCGGGGTGCGCTTGAACCTCATGGGCAAGGTATTGCCTGACTTTCGCGAAGAGGGTTGGAAAGACTTCTTCGGCCACCTCGCGGAACTGGGCTGGCATGTCGAGTTACACCGGCATGTGGAGGACTTGCCGCTGCTGCTCGGGCAACTGATTCCATTCGGCATCAAGCTGGTGGTCGATCACTTCGGTCGCCCGGATGCGCGCTTGAGCATCGATCAACCGGGGTTTGCCGAGATGCTCGAACTGGGGTTGAGCGAGCAGGTATGGATGAAGGTGTCCGGTATCTATCGATTGGGCGGGACGGATCGCCAGAACCTCGAATTTGCTCGGAATGCATTGCCGCTGATGGAGCAAAGCTTTGGTATTCAGCGTTTGGTATGGGGCAGCGACTGGCCCCATACCCAGCATGAAGACAGTGTCAGTTTCGGCAGGGTGATCGAGCAGCTGGATGCGCTGGGGTGTTCGACGCCGTTTGCGCGTGCACTGCTGGTGGACTCGCCCAGAGCGCTATTCGGCTTTTAGCGAAAGGGCAGGCGGGCTGGATTTTCCTCATCACCCACGCCGCTCGGCCACCAGCAGCAACGACTGCGGCACCGGGCTTTGCGGGTGTTGCGGTTCCTGCAGGCTGGCCAGCTGGAAGCCGGCCATGTCCAGGGCATTGAGCCAGCTGGACAGGGTGCGGAAGTACCACGGCATGGGCTGCCACTGGCCCTTGAACCCGGCGAAGGTCTCTTCGCGCCAGCCGTCCTGATAGTCGCCGGCCGCTGCGGTCCAGGGGTGCAGGGTCTGGATCGCCAGCGCGCCGCCGGGTGCGAGCAGGGCGTGCATGGCGGCCAGCAGCGGGATGATGTCCTGGTGCAGCAGGGCGAAGTTGGCGCAGATCAGGTTGTAGTCGCGGCCGATATCCACCTGTGCTTCCACCAGCGCGGCATAGTTGGCCACATGCACCGTTGCCGAACCCGCGGCGCGCGCGGCCTCGACCAGGGTCGCATCGCCATCCACCCCGACCGCCTCGATGCCCCGCTGAGCCAGGGCCCGTAACAGCCAGCCTTCGCCGCAGCCGAGGTCGAGCACACGCTCGGGCTGACGGCCTAGCACCGCCAGCAGGATCGCCTGGTCGGTGACTTCGACGCGACTTTCGATGGCGCCGTTGCGGATGGCCTCGATCCAGGCCTGGGCGTTGTGCTGCCAGCTGTGCAGCAGGGCAATCTCGGAGGTGGGCATCTCGGAGTCCTCAGTCGGGAGGGTGGATGCCAAGCATAGGGCAAAAGGGACCCTGCCAGTGCCCGTTCGCGCCCGCGACGCAGGCCGAGCGAGAGCCGGATGTCACCTTCGTCCTGGTTGTCCTCAAGGCCAAGGGCGAGCCGCAGCGCCTGTGGTGTGCGACAAGAAAATTCAGAGGGAGCGCTTATTCGTCGTCATTCGTCGGCGGGTTCGACTACTGTCTAGGGGCCCTTCAGAACAATCTGAATCTCCATCCCCGCATGTTTCGCGAGATCGGGATCGGGCATTGTGGCAGCTCGAGTCGGCAAGGTTTTCGAGGGGGAACCGAGCGGACGGTACAAGGCTCGCTATCGACGAGTCGTGCCCTTGAGTCGCTATCGTCATTCAACCGAAAAAAATGCTATGCAAAAGGCCCGGCAATGGGCTGTGACAACCCCTCGCGAAAGTCTTTGGTAATGCCGACTCGTTCTTTACAACAAAATATAGAATGGACTTGTTCATGATCAAAAAGACGTTGTTCGTACCACTCGCCAGTACGCTTTTATCCTTGGCCTGCGCTCAAGCGATCGCCTCTCCCTATTCCAACCTCATCGTCTTCGGCGACAGCCTCAGCGATGCCGGGCAATTCGCCGATCCAGGCGGCCCCTCGGGAGCCACCCTGCGTGCTACCAACCGCACAGGGCCTATCTACCTGGATGGCAGTGGTGAAATCTATTCCGCCAACGCAACGCAATTGCTCGGCGCCAAACTGGGGTTCTCCGAGGACCAGCTAGCCGCCTCGACCTCGGCCACCCGCGCCAGCGAAGGCCTGCCTGACGGCAACAACTGGGCGGTCGGCCGTTATCGCACCGACCAGATTCTCGATTCGATTACCACCACCTCGATCGCTGGCGATCGAAGTCGCCCGGGTTATCTGGTGGATAACCATTTGCGCGCCGACCCGAACGCCCTGTACTACCTGACGGGCGGCGGCAACGATTTCCTCCAGGGCCGCGTCACCAGCCTCGACCAGGCCAACGCAGCAGCTGGTCGCCTGGTCGACAGCGTGCAAGCGCTGCAACAGGCCGGCGCCCGCTACATCATGGTCTGGCTGCTGCCGGATATCGGCCTGACCCCAGCAATCAACGGCAGTCCGCTGCAAGCCTTCACTTCCCAGCTCAGCGCTCAGTTCAACAGCGAGCTGGTCCGGCAATTGCGGACAGTCGATGCGCAAGTCATTCCCCTCAATATTCCCGTGCTCTTGAAGGAAACCTTCGCCAACCAGGCACAGTTCGGCCTGGCCACCGACCAGAACCTTATCGCTACCTGCTTCAGCGGCAGAAGCTGCACGGAAAACGCCCGCTACGGCCTTCACAGCGCCACGCCGGACCCGAGCAAGCTGATCTACAACGACGCGGTCCACCCCACCGAAGCTGGCCAGCGGTTGATCGCTGATTACGCTTATTCCCTGCTGGCGGCGCCCTGGGAAATAACCCTGCTCCCGGAAATGGCCCAGGGCACCCTGCGTGCGCACCAGGATGAGCTGCGCAACCAATGGCAGGCCGATTGGGAAAACTGGCAGGGCGTGGGTCAATGGCGGGCGATTGTCGCCGCGGGCGGCCAGCACCAGGACTTCGACAGCCAGCGCAGCGGCGCCAGTGCCGACGGCAACGGCTTCAACCTGAACATCGGTGGCAGCTACCGGCTCGACGAGGCCTGGCGAGTAGGCGTGCTGGCCGGCGCCTATCGGCAGAAGCTCGAAGCTGGCGGCAACGACTCGGACTACAAACTCAACACCTACCTGGGCACCGCCTTCGTCCAGTACCAGCAAAACCGCTGGTGGGCCGACGCGGCCGCCACCGCTGGGCACCTGGACTACGACAACCTCAAGCGCAAATTCGACCTGGGCCCCAACGAGCGCGGGGAAAAAGGCGACACCAGCGGCGATATCCTGGCCTTCAGCGCTCGCCTGGGCTACGACATCGCGCAGCAGGCCAGCAGCCCGTGGCACCTGTCGCCGTTCATCAGCGCCGACTACGCGCGGGCCAAGGTCGACGGTTACTCCGAGGACGGCAGCGACTCCACCGCCCTGACCTTCGACGACCAGAAACGCACCTCGCGGCGCCTGGGCATCGGCCTGCAGGGCAAGTATCAGATCACCCAGCAAACCCAGGTGTTCGGCGAAATCGCCCACGAAAAGGAATACGAGGACGACACCCAGAAGCTGACCATGGCCCTCAACAGCCTGCCGGATAATCGCTACACCCTGGAAGGCTATACCCCGCAGACCAACCTGAACCGCCTGAACCTCGGGGTCAGCCACAAACTCACCCAGGACCTGGCCCTGCGCGCCAGCTACAACATCCGCAAGGACGATGACTTCACCCAGCAAGGCATCAATGTCGGGGTCAGCCTCGACTTCTAAAATCCCCCGCAGTCTCGGCAGCGGCTACGAGGATTCCACCTGTAGCCGCTGCCTCGCGTAATCAGGACCGACCGGACGCGAATCAGGTCATCAGCTGTCTCGGGTCCGGGTACGCAGCGCTTGTCGCAGATCCGCCTTATGCCTTGCCAGCGCTTCGCTGCCACCCATCGACAGGCCTGGGCTGCGTAGCAGGGTGGATTCGGCAGTGGGCATGTGGCTGGGCTGACATTCGCCGCGCAGGCGCTCCTACGGGGTTCGCATCCGGTCCTCGTCAGGCGCTTTGTTGCGACTCATGATCAGGCTCAACAGCACCGAAGCCAGAATGATCCCGCCGACCACGGCCAGCGACCATTCCACCGGCATGTGCAGCCACGGCATCAGCGTCATCTTGGTGCCGATGAACACCAGCACGATCGCCAGGCCGTACTTGAGCAGGTGGAAGCGGTCGGCCATGTCGGCCAGCAGGAAGTACAGGGCGCGCAGGCCCATGATCGCGAAGATGTTCGAGGTGAACACAATGAAGGGGTCGGTGGTGATGGCGAAGATCGCCGGGATGCTGTCGACCGCGAACATCAGGTCGCTGCCCTCGATCAGCACCAGCACCAGGAACATCGGGGTGGCCCAGCGCCGACCCTCTTGCTTGACGAAAAAACGCTCGCCATGAAAGCCGCCGGTGATCCGCAGATGGCCCTGTATCCAGCGCAATATGGGGTTGTTGTCGAGGTCGGGCTGCTGGTGGGCGAATAGCAGCATCTTGATCCCGGTGATGATCAGGAACACGCCGAACGCATACAGCAGCCACGCGAACTGCGACACCAGCCACACGCCGGCGAAAATCATCGCCCCGCGCATCACGATCGCCCCGAGCACCCCGTACAGCAACACCCGGCGCTGCAACTCCGGTGGCACGGCAAAGTAGCCGAAAATCATCACGAAGATGAACATGTTGTCGATCGACAACGATTGCTCGATCAGATAGCCGGTGAGGAATTCCAGGGTCTTGTGTTGGGCGATCTCAGGCCCGAACTCGCCCTCCAGGTGCCACCAGAGCAATCCCGCGAAGACCATCGCCAGCGTGGACCAGGCAATCACCCAGCACGACGCCTCGCGCACCGACACGCGGTGCGCCTTGCGCCCGCCGAGGACAAACAGGTCCACGGCCAGCATGGCAAGCACGAAGGCGATGAAGGCGAACCACATCCAGGGTTCGCCGATGTGCAAGGACTGCATGCCGTTCTCCCGGTCTGGGCTTTGTTCTGGAGCCGACAGGTCATGCTAGCGGGGAGATTGCCGTGAAGAAAAATCGATTATTCCTGAGCAGTGATTCGGTATTTACGAAGTGTCGCGGATGCGTTCGGCTTATGCCCTGACTTATTCGATAACGGTATTTAAAAAATTATCTGTTAGCGCTTTAGATTATATGGCCGGTCAACTGGATCCATTCTTAAAACAGAATCGATGATCGCCACCGTCCGCCGCACGGATCGCTCGTCTGCATGCCAGGCGTTGTTCGCCCTGGTTTTAGCGTCAAGGAGAGCGGTATGGGGAGCTACACACGACACCTTCTGTCCACGGCGATCGTCTCGGCCAATGTGCTGGGCGCCGTGCTCTGGAGTGGCGGCGCAGGGGCCGCGCAGGCCACGGAAGACAGCGACACAGCGGCCCGGCTGGATACGGTGATCGTCACCGGTACCCGGGCCCAGGAGCGCACCGCTAGCGCTTCGCTGTCACCCATCGATGTGATTTCCGGCGACAGCCTGCGCAGTTCCGGTTCCGGCGAACTGGCCACGGTGCTGGCCAAGCTGATCCCGTCGATCAATTTCCCGCGCCCGAGCCTGGTGGACGGCGCCGAGCTGACCCGCCCGGCGCAGTTGCGTGGGTTGTCGCCGGACCAGGTGCTGGTGCTGGTGAACGGCAAGCGCCGGCACACCTCGGCCTTCGTCAACCTCGGCGGCGCGGTGGGGCGCGGCTCGGCGCCGGCGGACCTGAACGCGATCCCGCTGTCGGCCATCGACCATATCGAGGTGCTGCGTGATGGCGCCTCGGCGCGTTATGGCTCGGACGCCATCGCCGGGGTGATCAACATCATCCTCAAGAGCGCCGACCACGGCGGCTCGATATCCACCAAATACGGGCAGTACAAGAAGGGCGACGGCATTCAGCGCCAGGTTGCCGGCAACAGCGGTTTTGCCCTGGGGGACAACGGCTTTGTCAGCCTGTCCGGCGAGGGCACGAACAACGACTACACCGACCGCGCCGGCAAGGACTTCCGGCCCGCCAGCGTCGGCTCCACCACCTACGGCCAGCATGTGTTCCGCCAGGGCGAACCGGAAACCGAGGAGGGCAAGTTCCAGTTCAACTCCGCCTACAGCTTCAACGATGCCGCCGAGTTGTACGGCTTCGGCGGCTACAGCAAGCGCCGGGGCGAAACCGCGGCCTTCTATCGCGCCAGCAATGCCTCGAACAACAACCGGGTGCTGCACCCCAACGGTTACCTGCCGCTGATCAACGGCACCCTGGAAGACACCAGCCTGGTGGTCGGCCTGCGTGGCGAGCTGCTGGATAACTGGCACTACGACCTGTCGGCCAACTACGGCAAGAACACCTATGAACTGCGGACCAAGACCATCAACACCTCGCTGGGCCTGAACACCCCGCACGCGTTCGACAACGGCACCCTGACCAACGACCAGCGGCAACTGAGCCTGGACCTGTCCCGGGAGTTCAGCCTGGGCTGGCTGCCTTACCCGGTGTCGGTGGCCTTCGGCACCGAGTACCTGCGCCAGGGTTATCAGATCGAGGCCGGGCAGCCTGAGTCCTACTACCAGACCGGCAGTTCCGGGCTGGGCGGTTTCCGTGATTCGGACGCCGGCAGTTCGTCGCGCCACAACTTCGCCCAGTACCTGGACCTGGAGACCAACTTCACCGACAAGCTGGCGGTGTCGGCGGCGGTGCGGCATGAGGACTACAGCGACTTCGGTTCCAACGTCAGCGGCTCGCTCTCGGCGCGCTACGACTTCACCCCGCGGGTGGCCTTGCGCGGCAGTGTGTCCACGGGCTTTCGCGCGCCGTCCCTGGCGCAGCAGAACTTCACCTTCACTTCGTCGCAGCTGATCGGCAATACCATCCAGGAATCTGGGACCTTCGCCGCCGACAGCCAAGTCGCCAGGCTGCTGGGGGCGGAAGATCTCAAGGCGGAAAAATCGCGCAACTACAGCCTTGGCCTGGTGCTCGAACCCCTGGACAACCTGACGGTCACCGCCGACCTGTACCACATCGATATCCGCGACCGGGTGTCGCTGTCGTCGAACCTGGTGCTCAACAACACCGCGATCGATTACCTCAAGGCCAACGGCGTCGGCAATATCAACTACACCAGCGCGCGCTACTTCACCAATGCCACCGACACCAGCACCGATGGCTTGGACCTGGTGGCCAACTATCGCTACCAGCTGGACAACGGCATCCGCTGGAACAGCACAGTCGGCTACAACTACAACCACACCAAGGTCACCGACGTGAAAGCCAACCCGGCGATCCTCGATCAACTGGGGGTCAACCTGGTGCGGGTCGACCGGCGCGAGCGCATCGGCCTGCTGGGCGACACCACGCCGCAGCACAAGCTGAGCCTGGCCAACGACTTCAACTACGGCAACTGGGCGCTGCACAGCAACCTGGTGCGTTATGGCGAGTTCACCAGCTACCAGGCGGACAAGGTCAACGACCAGACCTTCAGCGCCGCCTGGCTGCTGGACCTGGCGGTCGATTACAAGCTGCAGAACTGGCTGTTCACCCTGGGCGGCGACAACGTCACCGACAAATACCCGGAGAAGGTCAACGCCTACGCCTCCAGCGGCGGCAACCTGGCGTACAGCACCTTCTCGCCCTACGGCTACAGCGGCGCGTTCTACTACGCCAAGGTTGCCTACAACTGGTAGGGCCTGACGGGGAGGGTGCAGGCGCTGTCCAAAGGGCCCGGCCGATGTCGGGCCCCGTGGGGGATTTGCAGTGCCGCGTCATAACGGCATAAGCCAGCACCTTTGATTATTGGACAGGCCAAGTTTGCCCGGTCGATGCTGCGGGTCCTCTGACCCAGGAGCTGTCACAAGGAGCTTGCCATGCCTGCCCAACGCCAACTCAAGCTGGGCGCCTTCATGCGCCCGGTCAGCATCCATACCGGCGCCTGGCGCTACCCGGGCGCCTATCGCGACGCCAACTTCAACTTCGCCCACCTCAAGCGTTTCGCCCAGACCCTGGAGCGGGCGCGCTTCGATGCGTTTTTCATGGCCGACCACCTGGCCTTGCTCAACATGCCCATCGACGCCTTGAAGCGCAGCCATACCGCCACCTCGTTCGAACCCTTCACCCTGTTGTCCGCCCTCAGCCAGGCCACCGAACACATCGGCCTGGTGGCGACCGCCTCGACCACCTACGACGAGCCGTTTCATATCGCCCGGCGTTTCGCCTCCCTCGATCATTTGAGCAAGGGTCGCGCCGGCTGGAACATCGTCACCACCGCCAACCCCGATGCCGCGCTGAACTTCGGCCTGGAGCAGGCCTTCGCCCATGACGAGCGTTATGCCCGGGCGCGGGAGTTCTACGAGGTGGTCACTGGGCTCTGGGACAGCTGGGCGGACGATGCCTTCGTGCGTGATGCCGACAGTGGGGTGTATTTCGACCCGGACAAGCTGCACCGTCTCGACCATGCCGGCCGCCACCTGAACGTGCGCGGACCGCTGCACATTGCCCGTCCGGTGCAGGGCTGGCCGGTGATCGTGCAGGCCGGCGCGTCGGAGCCCGGGCGCCAGCTGGCCGCGGAAACCGCGGAGGTGATTTTTGTCGCCCCGGGCACGCTGGAGGAGGGCCGGGCGTTTTATGCCGATATCAAGCGGCGCATGCTTGCGGTCGGTCGCGATCCCGAACACCTGAAGATCCTTCCCGGGGCCTTTGTGGTGGTCGGCGACACCCAGGAGGAAGCACTGCGGATTCGCGCGCACCTCGACAGCCTGGTGCACTACGAGAGCGCGATTGCCTCGCTGTCCATCGCCCTGGGCACCGACGCGACGAAGTTCGATCCGGACGCTTTCCTGCCGCCGATCCCCCAAACCAACGCCAGCCAGAGCGCCCGCGAGCGGGTATTGGCCCTGGCCGATCGCGAACAGCTGACGGTCCGCCAACTGGCCCAGCGCCTCGGTGGATACGCCGGCCTGTCGTTCGTCGGCACCGCTAGGAGCATTGCCGACGACATGCAGCAATGGCTGGAGACCCACGGCAGCGACGGTTTCAACATCATGTTTTCCTGGCTGCCGGGCGGCCTCGACGACTTCGTCGCCAAGGTGATTCCCGAGTTGCAGGGGCGGGGGATTTTCCGCCGCGAATACGAGGGGGCCACCTTGCGTGAAAACCTTGGGCTGCCGCGTCCGGCGAACCGGTTTTTTACCTAGGCGCCTGGCGTCGTTTATCCCCGCACCAGGCTGCGCTTGATCCACTCATACAGCTTGACGCCCTCGGTGGAGAGCTCGCTGTTGGAGCGGCGGCACAGGTAGTACTGGCGCCCGTCGTCGACCTCCAGATCGAACAGTTTCACCAGCTCGCCACTGGCCACATGGGGCGCCACCAGCGGCTCGCGCAGCAATGAGCAGCCGAGGCCGGTGAGGGTGGCGGTCAGGGCCAGCTGGCCGTCTTCCAGCAGCAGGCCATTGAGCGCGGTGGCGTGGCGCACCTCGGCGGCCTGCAGCCACTGGCCCCAGGTGCCGCGTTCCTCGTCGTGCAGCAGCGGCAGTTCGCTCAGGGCCTGGGGGCTGTCGATGGGGCCGTGCCGTTCGAGAAAGGCACGGCTGCAATAGGGCGTGACCGCCCCGGAAATCAACGGCTCGCTGTGATACCCCGGCCAGTGCCCGGTGCCGAAGCGGATCGACAGGTCCGCGGCGTCGCTGGGGTAGCTGCGGTGGTTGGCATAGGTGACGTTGATGTCCAGCTCCGGATGGTCGCCCAGGAACTCCGCCAGGCGCGGAATGAACAGGTTGATGCCGAACAACGGAATCAGGCTGATGGTGACCTGGCGCGTGGCGCTTTTTTCTCGCACATGCTCGGTGGCGCTGCGCAGCACCGCGAAGGCCGAGCGGATCGCCCGGTAATACTCGCGGCCTTCCTCGGTGAGGATCAGGTTGCGGCCCTGGCGCAAGGTCAAAGGCTGCTGCAGGAAGCTTTCCAGCAGGTGCAATTGATGGCTGACCGCGGAGGGGGAAACGTCCAGCTCGCGGGCGGCGGCATTCACCCCGCCATGGCGGGCAAAGGCTTCGAAGGTGCGCACGGCACGCAGCGGAGGGTCATTGGCTAACTGTTCTAAATTATTCATGTGTTGAATTAAATACCAAGATATTTGAGAAATAAAGAGCCGTAACTGCCGTATTTATGGCGGTTATAGCGTTTTTGTTATTTCGCATAACCATATGAATTTCTGATATTTGATAAAAATAGAATAAATAACTAGTGTGCCGCGTTCTTGCTTTCCGGTCGGCGCGCGGTGCGGTCCGACCCTTGGTACATGGGGTTGATGGTTTTCATGGATGCCTTTATCCAGCAACTGCTCAATGGCTTGATGTCGGGCAGTCTCTACGCGCTTGTGGCCCTGGGCTACACCATGGTCTACGGCATCCTGCGGATCATCAACTTCGCCCATGGTGACGTGTTGATGATCGGCGCTTTGATCGGGTTGTCGGTGATTCGCCTGTTGCAGGCCACCTGGCCCGAATTGCCCGCGGTGCCGGTCCTGCTGCTGGCCACCCTGATCGCCATGGCCTGCTGCGCCTTGCTCGCGGTGCTGATCGAGCGGGTCGCCTACCGGCGCCTGCGCCATGCGCCGCGGCTGGCCCCGCTGATCAGCGGCATCGGCGTGTCGCTGCTGCTGCAAACCGTCGCCATGTTGGTGTGGACGCGCAACCCGCAGATGTTCCCGCAACTGCTGCCGCTGGAGCCGATCGAGGTGCTGCCAGGCGCTTCCGGGCATGGCGCGGTGACCAACGCCACCGCCCTGACCACCATCGGCATCGCCCTGGCGGTAATGCTGGCGCTGCTGGTGCTGGTGGAGCGCAGCCGCTTTGGCCGGGCCATGCGCGCCGTCGCCGAGAACCCCCAGGTCGCCAGCCTGATGGGCATCAACCCCAACCGCATCATCGTGCTGACCTTCGCCATCGGCGGCGCCCTGGCCGCGCTCGCCGGCATCATGATGGCCAGCAACTACGGCAGCGCGCATTTCTACATGGGCTTCCTGCCGGGGATCAAAGCCTTTACCGCCGCGGTGCTGGGGGGCATCGGCAACCTCAAGGGGGCGATGCTCGGCGGCCTGTTGCTGGGGCTGATCGAGGCCCTGGGCACCGGCTACCTGGGAACGGCCACCGGCGGCCTGTTCGGCAGCAACTATCAGGATGTGTTCGCCTTTATCGTGCTGATCGCGGTGCTGGTGTTCCGTCCTTCGGGGATTCTTGGCGAACGACTGGCGAGCCGCGCATGACACTCACGACCGCACTGGCAACACCTTCCAGCTCTCGCGCCCACTTTGGCCTGCTGCTGTTCACCCTGGCCCTGATCCTGGCGCCCTGGGTGGTCGGCCACGCGGGCGGCAACACCTGGGTCCGGACCCTGGATTTCGCGCTGCTCTACATCATGCTGGCCCTGGGGCTGAACATAGTGGTCGGTTACGCCGGGCTGCTGGACATGGGCTTTATCGCCTTCTACGCGGTGGGCGCCTACCTCGCGGCGCTGCTGTCCTCGCCACACCTGCTGGCGCAGTTCCCGGCCCTGGCGGCGGCGCTGCCGGAAGGCCTGCACACCTCGATCTGGCTGATCCTGCCCCTGGCCGCGCTGCTGGCGGCCGGCTGCGGCCTGGTGCTGGGGGCGCCGACCCTACGCCTGCGCGGCGACTACCTGGCCATCGTTACCCTGGGCTTCGGCGAGATCATCCGCATCCTGCTGCGCAACCTCGACCGGCCGGTGAACCTCACCAACGGCCCCAAGGGCATCGCCCAGGTCGACCCGGTGCACCTGCTGGGGATCAACCTCGGCCGCAGCCAGGAGTTGTTCGGCCTGCGCCTGCCGTCGGTCTACCTGTACTACTACCTGTTCGCCGCGCTGGTGCTGCTGATCCTGTTCGCCTGTATCCGCCTCCAGCGTTCGCGCATCGGCCGCGCCTGGATGGCAATTCGCGAGGACGAGGACGCGGCGCAAGCCATGGGCCTGGATACCCGGCGCCTGAAGCTGCTGGCGTTTGCCATAGGCGCCGCTTTCGGCGGTGTCAGCGGCGCGCTGTTCGCCTCCTTCCAGGGCTTCGTGTCGCCGGAGTCCTTCACCCTCAACGAGTCGATTGCCGTGCTGGCCATGGTGGTGCTGGGCGGCATGGGGCATATCCCCGGGGTGATCCTCGGCTGCGTGCTGCTGGCGGCCTTGCCGGAAGCCTTGCGCGCAAGCATGGGCCCGTTGCAGCAGGCGCTGTTCGGCCAGGTGCTGCTGGACCCGGAAATCATCCGCCAGCTGTTCTACGGGCTGGCGCTGATCCTGGCCATGCTCTATCGGCCCGCGGGCCTGTGGCCGGCGCCGGCGGGAGGTGCGCGATGAACCGGCCGTTGTTGCGGATCGAAGGGGTGAACAAGCACTTCGGTGGCGTCGCCGCGCTGAGCGATGTCAGCCTGAGCATCCAGCCCGGGGAAATCTACGGCTTGATCGGGCCCAATGGCGCGGGCAAGACCACCTTCTTTAATGTCATGACCGGTCTCTACAGCGCCGACTCCGGAAGCTTCCAGCTCGACGGCCAGGCCTATCGGCCGACGGCGGTGCACCGGGTGGCCCGGGCCGGCATCGCCCGGACCTTCCAGAACATCCGCCTGTTCAACGCCATGAGCGCGCTGGAGAACGTCATGGTCGGGCGCCATGTGCGCACCCGCAACGGCCTTTGGGCCGCCTTGAGCCGCCATCGCCGGGCCCGCGAGGAAGAGGCCCGGACCCGCGAGCAGGCCTATCGCCTGCTGGAGTACGTGGGCCTGGCCGGCTTCGCCGACTACCGCGCCGACAGCCTGTCCTACGGCCATCAGCGGCGCCTGGAAATCGCCCGCGCCCTGGCCACCGAACCGCTGCTGCTGGCCCTCGACGAGCCGGCGGCGGGGATGAACGCCAGCGAGAAAGTGCAGCTGCGCGGCCTGCTGGAAAAAATCCGCGGCGACGGCCACAGCCTGTTGCTGATCGAGCACGACGTGAAGCTGGTGATGGGGGTGTGCGACCGCATCAGCGTGCTGGACTACGGCCGGGTGATCGCCGAGGGCGCGTCGCAGCAGGTGCGTCGCCACCCAGCAGTGATTCAAGCCTACCTGGGAGCCAGCGCCGATGTCTGAGCCACTGTTGAAAATCGATAGTTTGCAGGTGCGCTACGGCGCCATCGAAGCGGTCAAGTCCCTGGACCTGCGGATCGCCGAGGGCGAGCGGGTGACCCTGATCGGCGCCAACGGCGCGGGCAAGACTTCCAGCCTCAAGGCGCTCACCGGGTTGCTACCGGCAGCCCAGGGGCAGATCCATTTCGCCGGGCGTCCGGTGCTCGGCCTGGCGCCCCATGAACTGCTGCGCCAGGGCATCGCCATGGTCCCGGAAGGGCGCGGCATCTTCGCCCGCATGACAGTGCTGGAGAACCTCCAGGCCGGGGCCTTCCTGCGCCGTGACCGGGCCCAGGTCAACCGCGAGATCCGCCAGCTGTTCGAGCACTTTCCACGCCTGGAAGAACGCTTGCAGCAGTCCGCTGGGCTGCTCTCCGGCGGCGAGCAGCAGATGCTCGCCCTGGCCCGGGCGCTGCTGTCCCGGCCGCGCCTGCTGGTGCTGGACGAACCTTCCATGGGGCTGGCGCCGATCATGGTGGAGAAGCTGTTCCAGGTCATCGACGACGTCTGCCGCCAGGGCATGACCCTGTTGCTGGTGGAGCAGAACGCCCGGCTGGCCTTGCAGGTCACCGACCGCGCCTACGTGATGGACACCGGCCGCATCAGCCTGAGCGGCGCCTCGCGCGAGCTGCTCGACGACCCCGAGGTGCGCGCGGTGTACCTCGGGGAATGAATCAACCACTGACGCTACCGGACGCCCGGCGTGTTCCGACAAGCCCGTACAGGCCAGACATGGCCTGCCTGAAACAGGAAATACCGATGAAGACTTCCGCTCCATTCAAACGCGCCGTACTCCTGGGCCTGGCGCTGAGCAGCCTGGGCAGCGCCGTGGCCCAAGCCGAGCAACAAGTGCTGATCGGCCTGGCCGGGCCGCTGACCGGGCCCTCGGCGCGGATCGGCAAGGACCTGGAAAACGGCGCGCAGCTGGCCATCGACCAGGCCAACGCCCGGCATCCGCAGATCAATGGCGAGGCGGTGACCTACAAGCTGGTCTCCGAAGACGACCAGTCCGATCCCCGCACGGCGGTCTCGGTGGCCCAGCGCCTGGTCGACGCCGAGGTGGTGGGGGTGGTCGGCCACTGGAACACCGGCACCAGCATTCCTGCGGCGCGGGTCTACCACGACGCCGGGATCGCCCAGGTGGCGCCGGTCGCCACTGGCCATGCCTACACCCAGCAGGGTTTCGACAGCAGTTTCCGGATCATGGGCCATGACGACGATGGCGGCCGGGTCGCCGGCGACTATGCCTTGAATAGCCTCAAGGCCCGGCGCATCGCCGTGATCGATGATCGCACCGCCTTCGGCCAGGGCCTGGCGGACCAGTTCGCCAAGGCCGTCGAGGCCAGTGGCGCCAGCGTGGTGGCGCGCGAGTACGTGGACGACAAGACCATCGATTTCAGCGCAGTGCTGACCAACATCCGCAGCCAGAACCCCGACCTGATTTTCTTCGGCGGGGTCGACTCCCAGGCCGCGCCGCTGGCCCGGCGCATCAAGCAACTGGGGATCAAGGCCCCGCTGATGGGCGCCGGAGGTTTTGTCAGCCAGACCTTCCTGCAACTGGCGCAGAACGAAGGCGAGGGCGTGATTGCCCTGGAACCGGGCCTGGCGGTGGCGCAGATGCCCGGCGGCAAGGCCTTCGAGCAGGCGTACCAGCAACGCTTCAAACATGGCATCGAACTGCATGCGCCATTCGCCTATGACGGCGTCGGCGTGCTGATCGCGGCGATCGAGAAAGCCGGCTCGACCGATCCCCGGCAATACCTGCCGGTGCTGCGCGCCAGCCAATACTCGGGGGTGACCGGCACCATCGCCTTCGATGCCCAGGGCAACCTGAAGAACCCGTCGTTCACCGTCTACCAGGTCAAGGCCGGCCAGTGGCAGCCGGTGAGCGTGGCGGGTGGCGAGCCGGCGCAATAAGGCTAAGGCCAATCATCGGGCGGGCCCTGTGGCCCGCCCGGTTCCGTGGAGCTGATGGAGGCACACAATGAGCAAACTGCAAGGTGAACTGGGCATCCTCGCCCGGCGGCGGATCGAAGCCGAAATCATCAAGCCGATCTACGACATCCTGGTGCGCGAGCATGGCCAGGCCCATGCCGCGGCGGTGATCGGCGAAGCCGTGGGCAACGCGGCGATCCAGGCCGGCCGGCATTTCGCCGCCCTGGAGGAGCACGGCGCCGACCTCAAGAGCTTCGTCGAGCTGCAGGTGCTCTGGGAGCAGGACGACGCGCTGAAGGTCGAGATCATCGCCAGCGACGCCGAGCACTACGACTACGACGTCAAGCGCTGCCGCTACGCCGAGATGTACCACGAGATGGGCCTGGGCGAGATCGGTCACCTGCTGTCGTGCAACCGCGACGAGCTGTTTATCGTCGGTTACAACCCGGACATCCAGCTGACCCGCACCCAGACCATCATGGGCGGCGCGCCGCGCTGCGATTTCCGCTACCGGGCTAAGCCCCAGGAGCCTCGCTCATGAGTCTCAAGGCACGGGTCAATGGCGAGCGCCTGTGGGCCTCGCTGATGGAGATGGCGCAGATCGGCGCGACTGCCAAGGGCGGGGTCACGCGCCTGGCGCTGAGCGATGAGGACCGGCGCGGTCGCGATCTGTTTGTGGGATGGGCTGAAGCAGCCGGGTGCACGATCCGCGTCGATGCCATGGGCAATATCTTTGCCCGGCGCGCCGGGCGCAACGATGAGCTGGCGCCGGTGCTGACCGGCTCCCACGGCGACTCCCAGCCGGCGGGCGGCAAGTTCGACGGCATCTACGGCGTGCTGGCCGGGCTGGAGGTGTTGCGTATCCTCAACGACCTCGGGATCGAGACCGAGCGGCCGATCGAGGTGGTCAACTGGACCAACGAAGAAGGCTCGCGCTTCGCCCCGGCGATGATTGCCTCGGGGGTGTATGCCGGGGTGTTCGATCTGGAGTACGGCCTGTCGCGAGTCGATGCCGAGGGCATCAGCATCGGCGAGGCGCTGCAACGCATCGGTTACGCCGGCACCCACGCGGTGGGCGGCCAGGCGGTGCACGCGGCGTTCGAGCTGCACATCGAGCAGGGCCCGATCCTCGAAGCCCAGGGCCTGACCATAGGCGTGGTCAGCGGGGCCCAGGGCCAGCGCTGGTATGAGGTCGAACTGCTGGGCCGCAGCGCCCACGCCGGCACCACGCCCATGGATCATCGGCTGGATGCCGTGCTCGGGTTCGCCCGGGTGGTGGAGGCGGTCAATCAGCTGGGCCTGGAGCAGGGCGCCGAGGGCCGGGCCACGGTAGGCATGGCCAATCTCTTTCCCAACTCGCGCAACGTGGTGCCCGGCCGGGTGTTTTTCAGCGTCGAGTTCCGCCATCCGGACGAGGCGGTGCTGGCCCGCCAGGACCAGCAGCTGCGCGAGGCGGTGGCCCGGATTGCCGAGGGCATCGGCCTGCAGCACAGCGTCAAGCAGATCTTCCAGTACGCGCCCATCGCCTTCGACCGTGACTGCGTCGAGGTGGTCCGCGCCGCCAGCGAAGCCCTGGGCCACAGCCACCGGCCGATGATCTCCGGGGCCGGGCACGACGCCTGCTACCTGAACCGCGTGGCGCCCACGGCGATGATCTTCGTGCCCTGCGTGGACGGCCTCAGCCATAACGAAGCGGAAGAGATCCACCCCCATTGGTCCACGGCTGGCGCCGATGTGCTGTTGCAGTCGATCCTGGCCAAGGCGGGGGGCTGAACCCACGGCATGCTGCGCAGCACTCCGGCAAGCCTGGGGAGAAATACCGCCTGCGGCGCAGCCATTGCGGCTGCGCCAGGCTTCTGCGGAATGTGTTGCAAGCCGCGATGACACGGATGACAATGCGAGTCATTATCAGTCGCGAATTATTCCATCGTCATGCCCGCCAACGACTTGTCCTTACGCAGTGCTGTCAACGATCTGTATTGTGACCATCAGGGTTGGCTCCAGGGCTGGCTGCGCAAGCGCCTGGGCAACGCCTTCGATGCCGCGGACCTGACCCAGGACACCTTCGTCCGGGTGATCAAGGCCCGCTCCGCGCTGGACATCCGCGAGCCGCGCTCGTACCTGTCGATGATTGCCAAGGGGCTGCTGATCGACCTGTTTCGTCGGCGCTCGCTGGAGCAGGCCTACTTCGACGTGCTGGCCGCCATGCCCGAAGCCCTGCAGCCATCGCCGGAGGAACAGGCGATCCTGTTCCAGGCGCTGATGGAAATCGACCGCCTGCTGCAAGGGCTGGGGCCGCGGGTCAAGCAGACCTTCATCCTGTCGCAGTTCAATGGCCTGACCTATCCGCAAATCGCCGAGCAGTTGGGCGTCAGCGTGCGCACAGTGAACAACCACATGGCCAAGGCCATGGAGCATTGCTGCCTGATGCAGATCCAGTTGCAACTCGCATGAGCCTGCCTGCCGAGGAAGTGAAGGCCATTGGCGTCGCGGCGCGCTGGTATGCCCGCTTGCATTCCGGCACGGCGACCGACGCCGATCGGGTCGCCTGGGACAGCTGGCTGGCGGCCGATCCGCTGAATCGCCAGGCCTGGCAACGCATGGCCGCGGTGGCCGAACAGATGGCCAGCGTGCCGGGCGCCCTGGCGGCGCCGACCTTGAGCAAGGCCGGCAACAGTTCCCGGCGCCAGGTGCTGCGCAGCGCCTTGCTGCTGACCTCCGCCGGCACCCTGGGCTGGCTGGGCTGGCGCAGCCAGGCCGCGCAGAACCTGATGTGCGACTACCGCACCCGGGTGGGCGAGCGCCGCGAATTCCGCCTGGCGGACGGCAGCAGCCTGCTGCTCAACACCGACACCTCGGTCAACCTGCGCTTCGATGGGCGCCAGCGGGTGCTGGAGTTGCTGTGGGGCGAGATCCTGGTGAGCACCGCGCCTGACCCATTGCAGCGACCGTTCAAGGTGGTCACCCGCCATGCCCAGGTGCTGGCGCTGGGTACGCGTTTTATCGTGCGCAGCCAGCCCGGGGGCGGCGAGGTGGCGGTGCTGGAAAAAGCGGTGGAGGTCAGCGTGCCGGGCAGCGGTTCGGCGATGCGGGTCGAGGCCGGCCAGCGGGTGGCGTTCAACGACCGCAGCCTGGGCATGCAACGCGGCAACGATGTCTCGGTGGGCGCCTGGCAGCAGGGCAGCATCATTGCCATCGACCGTCCCTTGGCCGCACTGCTCAACGACCTGTCGCGTTATCGTCCCGGCGTGCTGCGTTGGGACCCGGCCATCGGCGACCTGAAGGTTTCCGGAGTCTTTCCCATCGATGACACCGACCTCGCGCTGGCGGCGCTGGAGAGCGGGTTTGCCTTGCGCGTGACCCGCTACAGCCGTTTCTGGGTCCAGGTCGCCCGGGCCGATTCGCGTTGACGTCAGGTCTTGGATAAAAAATTCTCCGGCGCCTGCACTTTTCGGCCGCACCGTTCGGCTCATCCCTCAGTGAGTTGTCATTGACCGTTTGGGGGAGGGAGCATGTCTCGGGTGAACGCGCCAGGTCGTCTGGCGAACGCAGTGAAAGTCGCTTTGTTGGCAACCACCATGGCCAGCGCCTGCTCGGCGAATGCCGACCAGGCCACAGGGGCCGCGGCGCAGCAAAGCCAGGTCCGCGCCTATGACATCGGCGCCGGCAGCCTGGTGGATGTGCTGACCCGTTTTTCCAGCGCCGCCGGGGCGGCGATTTCCTTTGATGCGCGCCAGACCCAGGGCCGGCAATCGCCCGGGCTCAAGGGCCAGTTCGGGGTCGACGAAGGTTTCGCGCGGATTCTGCGCGGCAGCGGCCTGCGGGCCGAGCCCCAGGCCAACGGCAGCTATGTGCTGCGCGCGGTGCCGGTGCTCGGCTCGGCGCTGGAACTGGGCGCCACCAACATCAACGGCCAACTGCTGGGGGCGACCACCGAGGGCAGCGGCTCCTACACCACCGGGGCGGTGACCATCGGCAAGGGCGAGCACTCGCTGCGGGAAACCCCGCAATCGGTGACGGTGATGACCCGCAAGATGCTCGACGACCAGAACCTGAACAGCATCGACCAGGTCATGGAAAAGACCCCGGGCATCACCGTCTACGACTCGACCATGGGCGGCAAGTACTTCTACTCCCGCGGCTTTCGCATGTCGGGCCAGTATCAGTACGACGGCGTGCCGCTGGACATGGGCAACCTCTATGTCCAGGCCGACAGCTTCAGCGGCGACATGGCCTATTACGACCGGGTGGAAATCCTCCGTGGCGCGGCGGGGATGATGAAGGGCGCGGGCGGCACCGCCGGCGGGGTGAACTTCGTGCGCAAGCGTGGCCAGAGCACCCCGCAGACCGAGGTCACGCTGTCCGGCGGCAGCTGGGACAACTACCGCGGGCAGGTCGACACCGGCGGCCCGCTCAACGAGTCCGGCACCTTGCGTGGCCGCGCGGTGGTGGCCGAGCAGAGCCGGCATTACTTCATCGACGACGCCAGTCGCAAGGACCAGGTGTATTACGGCGCGCTCGACTTCGACCTGAGCCCCGACACCACCCTCGGCCTGGGCATCGCCTATGAAGACGTCGACGCCAACCCGTGCTGGGGCGGCCTGCCGCGCTACAAGGATGGCAGCGACCTGAAGCTCGGCCGCTCGACCTGCCTCGACCCGTCCTGGAACACCTGGCGCAGCAAGCGCACCACGGTGTTCAGCGACCTCAGGCACCAGCTCAACGACGACTGGACGCTGAAGGTCGCCGGCGTCTATACCAAGAACACCCAGGACATCAAATACGCCTTCGCCTCCGGCTCGGTGACACCCGGCATCGACACCACCGGCATGCTCGGCAGCCTGTATGAGTACGACCAGGTCGATTACGGCCTCGATGCCTACCTGGACGGCAAGTTCAGCGCGTTCGGCCTGCAGCATGAGCTGGTGGTGGGGTTCAACGGCAGCCGCGCGGACAAGGACGATTTCTTCTCGGTGGCCTTCCTGCCGCAGCGGCAGAACGTGTTCAACCCGGACCGGCATATCCCGGAACCGGACGACAGCTACTTCATCGAGAAATCGACCCGCGGTGGCCCGGTGAAGACCGTCACCGAACAGCGCGGCCTGTACTCGACCCTGCGGCTCAAGCTGGCGGAGCCCCTGACCTTTGTCGTCGGCAGCCGGGTGAGCTGGTACCGCTCGAAAAGCGATTCGGTGTTCCTCAGCTCGGGCACCTCGGAGCACGCCAGGAGCACCGAGACCGGCCAGGTCACGCCCTTTGCCGGCCTGTTGCTGGACCTCAACGATAACCTGACCGCCTATGCCAGCTACGCGGAGATCTTCACGCCCCAGGGCAACTACCGCTCGCAAAGCGGCTCGGCGCTCAAGCCGCTGGTGGGGGAAAGTTATGAGCTGGGGATCAAGGGCGAATGGTTCGAGGGGCGCCTGAACAGCTCCTTCAACCTGTTCCAGACCGTGCAGAAGGACCTGGCGCAGACCGACTACAACTCCAGCTGCGCGTCATCGGACGGCTACTGCTACCTGAACTCCGGCAAGGTCCGCGCCCAGGGCTTCGAAGCCGAGATCAGCGGCGAGCTCATCGAGCGCCTGCAACTGCTGGCCGGCTACACCTACACCCAGACCAAGACCCTCGACGACATCGACAGCGGCCTCAACGGCGCCGCGTTCAACAGCTATGTGCCGCGCCATGTGCTGCGCCTGTGGGGTGACTACGCCCTCGACGGCGCATTCGAGCGCTTCAGCATCGGCGCCGGGGTCAACGCGCAAAGCGACAACTTCCGGGTATCGCCGGCCACCGGCGAAAAAATCACCCAGGCCGGCTACGCGGTGTGGAACGGCCGCATCGGCTACCGCATCGACGACACCTGGTCGCTGGCGCTCAACGGCAACAACCTGTTCGACAAGCGCTACTACGCCACCATCGGCACCGAAAACTTCGGCAACTACTACGGTGATCCACGCAACTTCACCATGACCCTCAAGGCGCGGTTCTGAGTCGGTCAGTCAGCAAAACAACGCCACTCCCATGAGTGGCGTTTTTGTTTGTGGCGGATTTATCCGATTTCTACCCATTCTCGGGCATTGCCAGCGCCCAGCAGCACATCGCCGATGGGCGACTTGGGGGACTGCACAAATTTCGGAAATTCCCTACAACACGCCTGTAACTTCCTTCAATAGGATGGCCAGCTGACTAAAAGGAGGGTCACGCATGGCTAATCGCGATTACATGCCTGGCGCCTGTTTAGATACATCAGAGCAGACTATGTACGATCCTATAAAAGCATGGGGGCGGGCGCGATGGGTTTTGAAATATATACCGACTTCCAGACAGGAATGCAGGTATACAGAGAGTCAGGAAAATGATTGTGTGGGTTTTCCCTGTTTTTGCCGCTTTCGGCATTAGTGTTGCCTATTTTTTGAAGGTACGTCTCTCTGGCAGCGATTTGAATTACGCCAGGTTTTATTTCTGTCTGGCGTTCAATGGTGTTTTTGTCGTGCCTTACATGGATATTCTTCAGAATAATGACTTTCTGTTCTTGGGGCATCGGCCCGAGATAATTTCAGAGCATCCATTTATTGGGTGGATTGCTTTTTCTTGCATATTTATTCATCTGTTTGCTCTCCCGGTTAAACGAAAAATCAAAGGCTGGTTTTCACGAAAGTAAGCACATACGAATAAATGCTTTCTGGATTACGCAGTGGCCGCAATTCACCTCGGGTGAGCTCTTTCGGTGTTACGAAGAAGTACTGTCCTGATCTGAGAACCTCGGCCTGCCGCGCCCAGCGAACCGGTTTTCACCTGGGCGTGGAGGCCTGGAGAGTGGCGTAACTCAGCCGATTTCCACCCATCCCCGGGCGCCGTCGGCACCCAGCAGATCAGCGACCGGCTGCACGGCAATCCGGCCATCCACCGTGCCCAGCGCCAGCTGCCCGTCGCGGGCGTCCATGGCGTGGATGATGGTCGGCAAGCCATCGATCCGCGCCTTGGCGTTCAGCCGCAGCTGGCCGGTCCGGGCCTCGATCAGCATCAGCGTCCCGTCCAGGAAAGCCGCCGCCACCAGGCCGGCTTCGGGCAGGTGGACGATCGCGCTGGGCGATGCCGGGGTGGGATGGCGCCATAGCTCCTGGCCGCGCTCCAGGTGCCGACGGTAGATGAAGCCCTGGTACGGCTCGCAGACCGAAGGGTTGTAGTGCTGGCCGGCGATCACCACGCCCGTGCCCAGGGCATCCGCCACATAAGCGCCCCGGCATTCCATGGCGTGGCTGGCCCGGGTGCCGTCCTGCTTGAGCAGCGGCCAGAGTCTTTGCAGGGTGCCGTCGGGCTGGACGATGCACAGGTACTTGTGTTCGTGGGAGCTGGCCGGCGTGCCCTGCAGCGCGAACAGATGGGGCGCGCCGCTGATGCCGATGTAGTGGTTGAAGCAGTCGTAGTGGCCGACATCGACGGGCTGGGTGCTGTCGCGGGTGGTGTCCAGCAGCAGGTCGACGGCCTTCGAACCGGGGTCTCTCAGGCGGTTGCGCCGTCCCAGTAGGCGGCCATTTCTGGATGCGCAGAAGGTGTATTCATCGTCGTAGGCCTGCACCAGGACCAGGCCGTTGTCCTTCAGGACATACAAACGGGAATCGCGGCGATAGGCCTCGGGACCGTCCTGCACCTGCACCCCGTGCACATGCACGCCGGCCCCGCGCAGGATCTCGGCGCCGTAGCCCGTACCTGTGTGGTGGGCGAACCGGGTGCCGTCCGTGCTGTAGATGTCCAGCAGGCAATCGTCATGGGTGACGCCTATCCGGTCCGGGCCGAGCCAGGCGATATCGCGGATCGCGCTTCGGCATTCCAGCTCGGGCACGCCCAGCCAATGGGCCAGGCGCACGGCCGCTGGGCTCTGGTCATCTGCGGCAAGGCCGGAGGCCTCGACGGTGGCGGCTGGGTCCAGTTCCAGTACCACGGGCGTTTGCCCAGCCCACGCCGCTGCACTGTCGTCGGCCCGCACCAGAAACAGCGTGTCGAGGATCACCGACCAGTCGCTGTCGTCCAGCCCATCCCATTCTTCGTTCCATGGCCGCACCCAGGCTTCGATCCGCTCGCCGCTGGCGTCGTAGCGGCAGCGCACGACTTCGGGAATATCGGCAAAAGGGCGCCGGCTCTGGCCGGTCTGCCAGTCCCACACGGCCAACTCGCCTTCGAACAAGTAGCCGCCGTCATAGCGGCCGGCACCGATAACGATGCGGGGCAGGGTGGGGTGGAAGCCCAGGTCATTGATCGGCAGGCACAGTTCATCGAAGATGGCGAACGGCACCGGCTCGCCACGCCGGTACAGGCCGAGCCGATAACGCAACCCGGTGCCGCCATAAGCCGCCCGTGCGGGCGGATTGACCAGCAACGAAAACTCCGAGACCACGGCGGCGATATCCCCCGCCGGGTGGAAGAACGCGCCGGTGATCCTGCCGGTTCCGCGCAAGGTGGGGTCCATGAGGCTGGTCATTGCTGCTCCCTGAGTGGTGCTGTATCGATGTGTCGTTTCATTTCCATGGAGGGAGAATGCTCATTCAAACAATCCTGTTTTTCGCCAATCCGGCTGGCAGAACGAACCTGCGGTGCGCCATCGCGACCGCTGCATTACTGGTGGCCTCGTCTGTTGCGCCCCTGCAGGCGGCGTCGCTGTCATTGGAGGTCGAACTGGCCGACAGCTCCATTGCCTACCTCGATGAATCGACCCAGGCGCGATTGTGGCCGCAAGTATGGACGGGGGCCGAGCTCGTTGCCTATTACTTCCCCTCTATCGGTAGCAAGGGCAAGACGCATAAGACGCGGCCCAGCTTGCAGCTGCTCACCTGCATGGTCGGTACCGTCTGTGTCCCGGCGCCTCGTTTCGAGATGGAAAGCTTGCCGGTGCGGCGCCAAGTGACGGTTCGCGCGCAGGTGTTGCAGGGCAGCGCGGGGCAGCCGCTGAAGCTGCGCTTCGAGTTGCCCGAAACACCTGCCGAGTATTACAGCTTCAGCCATGCCGAATTGCGCGCACCGGCGGACGCGCTGTGGCGCGAGCCCTTGTTTACAAGCTGGGCCCGCGATTTGTCGTGGGAGGCACGGCGGGGGTTCTCCAAGCGACGCAAGCAACCCCTGAGTATTGCGCTGGTCTTCCCGAAGCAGGATGTGCCCGGTTATCAGATGGTGGATCTGGCCGTCAGAACGCCAGGGGGAGATAGCCACCCTGGCGATCCTATGGCGGTGACGACCCTGCGTGCCAACCTGAAGGCGCCGGATGGCAGCGTGCGACAGCTGGCATGGCCGGGGCACTTGAGCCTGGACCTGCAGGAGCGGCTTGAGGTATCGCCGGACTGGACCAGGACCGGCCGCGTGCCGGCGACTGTCAAGCTCAACCAGTTTCCCTGGCGACTCTCTTCGTATAGTGCGAAGGAACGCATCAGCACCGTCGTGATGCCGGACAGCACACCGCGCTGGTACGGCTTGAAGCACTACAACGCGCCCAAGGGCGTGTGGTTGAAACTGACCCAAAGCGGCCCCCTCGCGCAGGTGGAGCTGGAGGCCGAAGCGGGCGCCGAGCGGACGATCGAGGGGGACGTAGCGGTCAAGCGCGAAACCTGGCTGTTCTTCGCAGGCAAGCTGATGCGCTACCGCGGGCAATTGCATTACGGCAACGGTGCCGAGCACTTGCCCGACACCGAGTGGCGGATGGACTGGAGCGATGGCGAGCGACTGGAGGCGAGCGCCGCGAATGTGTCGCCCAGCTCACTGATCAAACAGGTGCCGGATTGCCGCTGGGATGGCTGCCGGAAAAACCTGGCCGAAGCTCGGGCCCAGCTGGCGGCGAGCGATGCGCAGCTGCAATCGGAAGGCGAACGCTACCTGCGGCTTGCGCGTGAGCCCGACTGAAACGGCGGATCGTGGACAGGGTGGCTCTGCAGGCCTGTGGTGCGGGGCGATAGGCTGCTTACGCAGCGCATAGGGCGGTTACGACCCTCCTTGGGACTTGTGGGTTTCTTGATTGACGTCAACCGCGCCAGCGGGCCGGCGCAGTAGTCTCGTTGCCACCCAACGGCGTGCGAAGCCGGGGCGATCCCGTCGCGCTTTTCGCCGCCATTACCAAGTCATCCTTGCCATGAATGAAGCGCCCATGACCGACGCCGTACTGACCCACCTCGATTCCCTCGGCCGTGCGCGCATGGTCGATGTCACCGATAAACACGTGACCTTTCGCGAGGCGGTGGCCGAGGCCTGGGTGCATATGCGCGCCGAGACCGCGCGGCTGATCGTCGGTGGCGGCCATCCCAAGGGCGATGTGTTCGCGGTGGCGCGCATTGCCGGTATCCAGGCGGCCAAGCGCACCAGTGAGTTGATCCCGCTCTGTCATCCGTTGCTGCTGAGCAGTGTGGTGGTCGAGTTGAGCCTCGAGGATGAACACCGCGTGCGCATCGTTTCGCGCTGCAAGCTGGCCGGGCAGACCGGGGTCGAGATGGAGGCGCTGACCGCCGCCAGCATCGCCGCCCTGACGCTGTACGACATGTGCAAGGCGGTAGACCGCAGCATGCATATCGAGTCGGTACGGCTGCTGCGCAAGTCCGGGGGCAAGAGTGGCGATTATCAGGCGCCCTCGGCATGAGGCTGCAGGTGCAGTATTTCTCCCGCTACCGGGAAACCCTGGGCTGCGCCAGCGAGGTGGTCGAAGGCGATTTCGCCTGCCTCGAGCATTTGCGTCGGCACCTGGCGAGCCGCTGCGGCATCTGGCGGGTGCTGGACGAGCCGAGCCTGATGTGTGCCCGCAACCAGGATATGTGCGGGCTCGACGAGGCGCTGGACGACGGCGACGAGGTGGCGTTTTTTCCCACGGTGACCGGAGGCTGAAGCGATGATCTATCCGCTGTTGCTCAGCCTGCATCTGCTCGCCGCGCTGGTGTTTATCGGCACGGTGTTCTTCGAGGTGCTGTTCCTGGAAAACATCCGCAAGCAACTGCCCGCCAAGCTTATGGTGCTGCTCGAACAGGGCATCGCCGACCGTGCCCGCCAGTTGATGCCCTGGGTGCTGCTGGTGCTGTTCGGCGCCGGGCTGGGCATGGTCTGGGTGCGTTATCTGCCGGTGCTGGCGGCGCCCTTGGCGTCGTCGTTCGGCACCTTGTTGATGCTGAAGATCCTGCTGGCCGCCAGCGTGCTCGGGCATTTCCTGGTGGCCATGCTGCTGTTCAGGAGTGGGCGCATGAACGCCCGCTACTCGCGCTTCATCCATCACAGCCTGTTCGGCCATATGCTGCTGATCGTGCTGCTGGCCAAGGCCATGTTCTACCTGAACTGGTAGGCCGGCGCCGAACCCACGCTTGATGCAAGTCAAGGAGCCCCGGGCGTTAACGCCGGACACTGGCCCTCCACCGCCAGTCCTGGAGCCCAGTCATGCCTGATCTACTGCCGCACCGCAGCGAGCCGATCGTTCGACGCGATCAAGGCGTGCTCGATCCCAACTGCCATGCCGACACCCGCCGCTTTCACGGCGGCATCGGTTCCCTGGACCTGCTGCGGGCGTTGCGCGGCAGCCGGCAGAAGCGCCGGCCGCTGTCTCTGAACGTGCAGTTTCCGCCGCGTCTGGCGGGTACGCCGGTGGACGCTGGCGAAAGCTACCTGCGGCGACTGGAGCGCGAGATCGACCTGGTGGGTTGCCACCTGGGGCCGGAGCAGCGGATCGAGCAGTTCCACCTCGGTGGCGGCACCCCGGAGGCGGCGCAGTTGCAACGCTTGATGCAGCACCTGCGCCAGCGCTTCCATTTTCTCGAACACGATTGCGGCGACTACAGCATCGACGTCGACCTGCACCACACCGACTGGGCGACCATGGGCCTGCTGCGCGACCAGGGTTTTAACCAGGTCAGCATCGGCGTGCCGGATATAGGTATCGACAGCCAGCTGTCGGTGGCCTGCTACCAGAACCCGGCGCCCATCCATTCGCTGATCGATGCGGCGCGGACCTTCGGTTATCGCTCGGTGAATGTCGACCTGGGTTATGGCCATGCCTGGCAGACCCCGGAGAGTTTTGCCTTGAAGCTGAGCACCCTGATCGAGCTGGAGCCCGACCGCCTGCAGGTGTTCGACTACGCCCAGCCGCCGCTGCGCTACCGGCGCCAGAGCCAGGACCGCCCCGCAGCAGCCTGCGGCCAGGACGCCAAGGAGGCGATGCGGCGGATCTGCTTCGAGCGCCTGCTGGCGGCGGGTTACCAGTACATCGGCCTGGGCCAGTTCGTGCGCCCCGACGACGACCTGATGATGGCCCAGGAGCGCGGCCGGTTGCGCCGCAACTGCCAGGGGTTTACCTGCCATGGCTATTGCGACCATGTGGGCTTCGGCCTGGGCGCCATCAGCCAGTTCGACGAGCTGTATACGCAGAACAGCGAGCGGCTCGATGACTATCTGCAACAGCTGGACCTGGGCCAGCTGGCGACCTGTCGCGGCTGGCGCTGCGAGGCCGGCGACCAGGTCCGGCAGCTGGTCATGGAGCGCCTGGCGTGTGACCTGGAGCTGGACATCCTGGCCATCGAAAGCCGCTACGGGCTGATCTTTCGCCAGTACTTCGCGTCCGCCTGGCTGCGCCTGCAACAGCTGAGCTGGAACGGCCTGGTGGAAGTCTCGGAGCGCTTTATCAGCATCCTGCCCGCCGGCCGGCTGGAGGTGGACAGCATCTGCCAGCTGTTCCAGGAGGACCGGAGCAGCCCGGGGCAGGCTGCCGGTTGCGCGTGCGTCGAGCCTGATTCCGGGCGCTGATTTCAGCCCTTGATTACAGCCCCTGATTCCAGCCCCTGATTCCAGCCCGGCGCGGCGCGCTTGACGGCGATCAAGTTTGCCCGCCGGTTCGCTTGCCGCTCCCTTGCGTGGCGCCTTAGCGTGGTCCCCGAACCCCGCTGTTGAATCAGGTAGCCCATGGATCTCGGAACGGCTTGCGAACCCTTCTATCAACCCTTGAACAATGAACAGGCGCTGTTCGAACAGGCCTGGCGGCACGGCATGCCGGTGCTGATCAAAGGCCCCACGGGCTGCGGCAAGACCCGCTTTGTCCAGCACATGGCGCACCGCCTTAACCTGCCGCTGCACAGCGTGGCCTGCCACGACGACCTCAGCGCCGCCGACCTGATCGGCCGCCATCTGATCGGCGCCCAGGGCACCTGGTGGCAGGACGGGCCGCTGACCCGGGCGGTGCGCGAAGGCGGCATCTGCTACCTCGACGAGGTGGTGGAGGCGCGGCAGGACACTGTGGTGGTCCTGCATCCCCTGGCCGACGGCCGTCGCGAGCTGTTCCTGGAACGCACCGGCGAAGTGCTGCGGGCGCCGCCGTCCTTCATGCTGGTGGTGTCCTATAACCCCGGCTACCAGAACCTGCTCAAGGGCATGAAGCCCAGCACCCGCCAGCGTTTCGTGGCGATGCGCTTCGACTATCCGCCGCCGGCCGAGGAGGAGCGCATCGTGCAGCGCGAGGCGCAGGTGGATGCCGCCCTGGCGCGGCAGATCGTCGGGCTGGGCCAGGCCCTGCGCCGCCTGGAACAGCATGACCTGGAGGAGGTGGCGTCCACCCGGCTGCTGATTTTCACCGCGCGCATGATCGGCGCCGGCATGCCGCCGCGCGAAGCCTGCCTGGCGTGCCTGGCCGAGCCCCTGAGCGACGACCCGGTGACGGTGGCGGCGCTGATGGACGTGGTCGATGTGCACTTCGGCTGAAGCCGCTGCTGTAACTAATAAGACCCCTCGGCGCCATCTGCCGGGGGACCTGGCGATGTGGTTTTTCATCCTCGCCGAGCTGTCGGTGTTCGCCATCCTGATCCTCGCGTTCGCCGTGACCCAGCAGCTCAAGCCGCAGCTGTTCGCCGAAAGCCGCCAACTGCTCGATAGTTCCACCGGCCTGGCCATGACCCTGAGCCTGCTCAGCGCCGGGCTGCTGGCGGCGCTGGCCCAGGAACGGGTGCGCCGGGCGCGACCACGCCAGGGCGCGGCGCTGTTGCTGGCGGCCTTGCTGGTGGCCACGGTCTACCTGCTGCTCAAGCTCGGCGAGTACCGGCATCTGCTGGGCCTGGGATTGGGGTTGGAGCACAACACCTTCTTCACCCTGTACTGGATCCTTACCGGTTTCCATTTCCTCCATGTGCTGCTGGGCATGCTGATTTTCGCCTGGCTGGCGCAGCGCTGCCTGCGTGGCCGCTATGGCGTCGACAACCCTTCGGGCTTCGAATCCGGGGTGCTCTATTGGCACATGGTCGATCTGGTCTGGGTGCTGCTGTTTCCGCTGGTCTACGTCCTGGATTGACGAGGTGCGCATGTCCGTTGGCAGGTTCTTGCTGAGCTGTTGGGCCGCCCTGGCCGGCCTCAGCGTCGGCACGGTATGGCTGGGCAGTTGGCTGGGGCAGGGCGCGCCGCGCGGGGTGGCGCTGCTGATCCTGCTGCTGGCGGTGGCCAAGGCCTGGCTGATCGCCGACGGCTTCATGGAGCTGCGCCACGGGCCGCGCCTGTGGCGCTGGCTGCTGCTCGGCTGGCCGCTGGCCCTGGCCTTGCTGCTGGGCCTGATCCTCAGCCTGTGAATACCCGAGTAAAACCATCGGCGTTTCTTGATTGCCATCAAGCGGGTTTGCCCCCCGCGCTTCCTAGAATGGCCGGGCCAAGCCAAGAGGAAGCGAGCATGTCGGAGACCTTCACCAAAGGCATGGCCAGGAACATCTATTTCGGGGGAAGTGTGTTCTTCTTCCTGATCTTCCTGGCCTTGACCTATCACACGGAGCAGACCTTTCCCGTGCGCAGCAACGACGCGCTGTTGAGCGCGGCGGTGGTGCGCGGCAAGACGGTCTGGGAGCAGAACAACTGCATCGGTTGCCACACCCTGCTGGGCGAGGGCGCGTACTTCGCGCCGGAGCTGGGCAACGTGTTCCAGCGCCGCGGCGGCGAGGAGGGCTTCAAGCCCTTCCTGCAGGCCTGGATGAAGATGCAACCCCTGGGTGTGCCCGGACGCCGGGCCATGCCGCAATTCAACCTGAGCCAGCAGGAGGTCGACGACATCGCCGAGTTCCTCAAGTGGAGCTCGAAGATCAATACCAATGGCTGGCCGCCAAACAAGGAGGGCTGAACGATGCGTCTTGCCAATCCACACCTGAAATTCGCCTCGCAAGCCGTGGCCAAACCCTACTTCGTGTTTGCCCTGATGCTGTTTCTCGGCCAGGTGCTGTTCGGTTTGATCATGGGCCTGCAATACGTGATCGGGGATTTCCTGTTCCCGATCATTCCCTTCAACGTGGCGCGCATGGTCCACACCAACCTGCTGATCGTCTGGCTGCTGTTCGGCTTCATGGGGGCGGCCTACTACCTGATCCCGGAAGAGGCCGACCGTGAACTGCACAGCCCGAAACTGGCGCTGCTGCTGTTCTGGGTGTTCGCCGCCGCCGGCGTGCTGACCATCCTCGGCTACCTGCTGGTGCCTTACGCGGGCCTGGCCCGGCTGACCCACAACGAGCTGCTGCCGACCATGGGGCGCGAGTTCCTCGAGCAGCCGACCATCACCAAGATGGGCATAGTGGTGGTGTGTCTGGGCTTTCTCTACAACATCGGCATGACCCTGCTCAAGGGCCGCAAGACCACCGTCAGCATGGTGATGATGACCGGGCTGATCGGCCTCGCGGTGTTCTTCCTGTTCTCCTTCTACAACCCGGCCAACCTGGCCCGCGACAAGTTCTACTGGTGGTGGGTGGTGCACCTGTGGGTGGAAGGCGTGTGGGAGCTGATCATGGGCGCGATGCTGGCCTTCGTGCTGATCAAAATCACCGGCGTGGACCGCGAAGTGGTGGAGAAGTGGCTCTACGTGATCATCGCCATGGCGCTGATCAGCGGGATCATCGGCACCGGTCACCACTTTTTCTGGATCGGTGCGCCCGAGGTCTGGCTGTGGGTCGGCTCGATCTTCTCGGCCCTGGAGCCGCTGCCGTTCCTGGCCATGGTGGTCTTCGCCTTCAGCATGGTGAAGAACCGCCGCCGGCAGCACCCCAACCGCGCCGCCACGCTGTGGGCCAAGGGCACCACGGTGACCGCGTTCTTCGGCGCCGGGGTCTGGGGTTTCCTGCATACCCTGGCGCCGGTCAACTACTACACCCACGGCACGCAACTGACCGCGGCCCACGGCCACCTGGCGTTCTACGGCGCCTACGCGATGATCGTCATGACCCTGATCAGCTACGCCATGCCGCGCCTGCGCGGGCTCGGCGAGGCGGCGGACGAACGTTCGCAGACCCTGGAAGTCTGGGGCTTCTGGCTGATGACCCTGTCGATGGTGATGATCACCCTGTTGCTCACCGCCGCCGGCGTGGTCCAGGTGCTGCTGCAACGCTGGGCCGAGGACGGCACCGCGATGCCGTTCATGGCCACGGTGGAGCACCTGAGCGGGCTGTTCTGGGCGCGCCTGATCAGCGGGCTGGGGTTCTTCGCCGGGCTGCTGTGCTACCTGCTGAGCTTCCGCCAGCGCGGCCGCGCCGCCTTGCGCGCGCCGGCTCCGGTGGTGTCTTCGTGAACGACCGCTAGCCGGCTGGGGACACGTATCCCATGTAGCCGCTGCCGAGCCTGCGAGGCTGCGATCGGCAGCACAGCGGCCGCAAACCGGGCCATGCGGTTTTTCAAGTAAACCGCGTGCGCAGGCTTTGCGAGGACTACGTCGGAGTGCCGCCCACCTCGATCGCAGCCTCGCAGGCTCGGCAGCGGCTACAGGGCAACGCACGACAGCGGTGTGTAGCCGCGGACCGTTTTTTTGCACTGGAAATAAGGAGGTTTTATGGCCTTCACCCTGGAACTGGAAGAGTGGGTCGGCAGTGTCTGGCATCGCTTTATCACCCGCCGCGCCAGCGTGGACTTTCCCGAGGCGCGGGTCGAACTGGCGCCGCGCCAACGCTCCCTGGCCCTGCTGTTGCGGGCCATGGGCGGGGACGGTCGCGGCGTCGAGGCGGCCAGCGAGCGTGACCTGCTGTTGCGCCGCAGCCTGTTGCAGCAGATCGCCGGCACCTGCCGGCAACTGCCCCTGGCCTGGTGCGACGCCGACAATTTGCGCCTGCCGGCCAGTCTCGCGGTGTTCCCCGAGGCGGCGTTGAACGAGGAACTGTATCGCTGGCTGGCCCTGCTGGCGGCGCAGTCCGGGCCGATGCGCCATTGGGGCCGGGACAATCAGCGCTGGACCCGGCGCCTGTTGCAGCGTTACCCGGCGTTGCGGGATCGCTACCAGAGGCTGGTGGAGGCGCACCTGCAACTGCGCCCCGATCCGGCTTCGCTGAGCCGCCCCGAGGCCGCGCTGGAGCGGGCCTTGTGCCAGGCCCTGCGCGAGCCCGGCAGCGTCGCCGAGTTTCCCCGCAGCGAACGCGCGGCCTGGCCGGTGCCGTTGTGGCTGTACCCGCCGCTGCACCTGGCCAGCCCGTTGGCCGCCGATCTTGAGGATTCGCCGGAAGACCTGGCCACCACTGCCGGCGAGCAGCCGGGCGGGCGCAAGCGCGCCAGCCGGGTCGAGGACCAGAGTCGCGACGGCGGCCTGCTGATCGTGCGCCTGGAGAACCTGTTCAGCTGGACCGAGCATGTGGACCTGGACCGCTGGGCCGACGACAGCGAAGACCCGGACGCGGCCCGGGTCGCCGCCGACCTGGACGAGCTGACCCTGTCGCGCACCCGCCTGCGCAAGGGTGGCGGCCTCAAGCTGCACCTGGATTTGCCGCCGGCGGAGGTCGACGACATCCCCCTGGGCGAGGGCATTCACCTGCCGGAATGGGACTACCGCAAAGGGCGGCTGCAGGAGGACTTGGTCAACCTGCAAATGCTGGTGCCACGCGACTGCCAGGCACAGCCGCTGCCGTCGCGCCTGAAGCCCTCGGCGCAGCTGCTGCGGCGGCAGTTCCAGCAGCTGCGCAACGACCGCCAGTGGTTGCGCCAGCAGCCCCAGGGCGCGGAACTGGATATGCAGGCCTGGCTGGATTTTCACGTCGAACGCGCCCATGGCGCCTGTGCCGAGCGCGGCCTGTTCATGGAGCAGCGCCAGACCCGGCGCGACCTGGCGTGCCTGCTGCTGGCCGATGTCTCGATGTCCACCGACGCCCACCTCAACGATGAGCACCGGGTGATTGAGGTGATCCGCGACAGCCTGCTGCTGTTCGGCGAAACCCTGGCTGGGCTGGGCGATGACTTTGCCCTGTACGGGTTTTCCTCGCTGCGCCGCCAGCAGGTGCGCATGCAGGAACTCAAGGCTTTCCACCAGCGTTACGACGACCACACCCGTGGACGGATCCAGGGGCTCAAGCCGGGTTTCTATACGCGCATGGGCGCGGCGATTCGCCAGGCCACCCGACTGCTCGCTGGCTGCAAGCGCCAGCGCAAGCTGTTGCTGTTATTGACCGACGGCAAGCCCAACGACCTGGACCTGTACGAAGGCCGTTATGGCGTCGAGGACACCCGTGAGGCGGTACTGGAAGCACGGCGCCAGGGGCTGACGCCGTTCTGCATCACCATCGACCGCGAGGCCGCGGCTTACCTGCCGTACATGTTCGGCGCCAATGGCTACACCCTGATCCGCCAGCCCGAGCAACTGCCCCTGCGTTTGCCGCAGTTGTATCGGCAGCTGACCCAGCCTTGAGGCGCAACCCTCCTTGACGGAAGGAGCCTGGCTCGCCAGCGAAGAGACCATCGGCTGTTGCCCGCCGCCTGGGACACCTTCGCTGGCTAGGGCAGGCGAGGGGGAAGGGTTCAATGTTCCAGGCAAACCTGGTGTGCAGGCCTTGCGAGGACTGCGTCGGAATGCCGCCCACCAGACGATGCGTTGTTTCAGGTAGATCCAGTGCACAGGCCTTGCGAGGACTGCGTCCTCGATCGCAGCCTCGCTGCGCTCGACAGCGGCTACACGTAGAGACCAGAACCATGCGCGGTCTTGTAGCCGCTGCCGAGCCTGCGAGGCTGCGATCGGGCGCGTAGCGGCCGCAAAACGGGCAACGCGTTGTTCCAGGCAAAAGCGTCCGCTAGGAGCGTGGCAACCAGAAAAACATCGCCACACAGAAAACTGTCAGGCCGATGCAGAACCACCCGAAGCGCCGCAACCGACGTTGTTCGGCGTGCGCCGCGGTGGCCGGCAGGGGCATGCCGCAGTGGCGGCAGGAGCTTTGCCGGGGCGGGTTGGACTGTTGGCAATACAGGCAGACCGGCCCGGCGCTCATTCGAATTGCTCCAGGCGCGGACGGTCGAGAATGACGATCTGGCGGCCGTCCTGGCTGATGATCTTTTCATCGATCAGGCGGCGGATGATCCGCGAGAAAGTCTCCGGCTGGATCGCCAGGTGGCCGGCGATCAGCTGCTTGGCCATCGGCAGTTCGAACCGGCGCTCCACCGGTTGCAACTGCATCAACTGCGTCAGCAGATACCGCACCACCCTGTGGGTGGCGTTCTTCAGCGACAGGGTTTCGATCTCGTTGACCCGCTGGTGCAAGCGCATGCAGAGCTTGCCGAGCAGGGCGAAGGTCAGGCGGCTGTTGCTTTGCAGCAGGCGCAGGTAGGTGTCGTTGGACAGCCGATAGAGCTGGGTCGGGCCTATGGCTTCGGCCGAGGCCACATAGTCCGGCGTGTCCATCAGCATCATGGCCTCGGCGAAGGTCTGCCGTGGGCCTATGACTTCGAACACTTTCTCCTGCCCGTCCGGTGTCAGGCGGTAGACCTTCACCGCGCCGGCGATCACGAAATAGAAGGCCTCGGCCGGCTCGCCCTGGCGGAACAGCGGGTCGCCCTTGTCGATGCTGAGCAACTGGCTGGCCGCCATCAGCTCGTCCAGCTGTTCCTCGTTCAGGGGCTCGAACAGGTGATGGCTGCGCAGGATCTGGTGATGCACGCGATGAAGCACCATGAATATTCATCCTTATGGTTTGGGGAGGAGGGCGGCTGTCAGACAAGGTCCAGGGCGACACGGCTGGCGAGGGCGAGAATCGCGCCCAGGACGACAAACCACGTCAGTGGCTGGATGGCTTTTTTCAGGGCAGCTCCGGCGGTATTCATGATGGCTCCGGTAATTCGGGAGGGATGGGGATGATCCGTGTTCAGCAAGACCCGGGCCAGGCGCCAGGCCCCCTGTATTCGGGGGATTTCCAACGGCGTGGTCAAAAAGACCTGGCGATTTAGGGTGTAAATGACTAGCGAATAGTCAATTTGACCCTCTCGCTGGAAGGCGAACCCCAACGCCGTCCTGGCCGAACCCCCGGCCCGCCGGCTTGTGGCCGCTCCAGGCTGCGATCGGGCACCGGGGCACGGCCCTTGCACTGCCAGAAAGGACGGCGGGCACAACAGCCTGCCGCATCCCGGGCAAGCTTGATTTGCGACAACGGCAAGGGCGCGCCAATGGCCGATGATGGCCGGGGATTTCATTCGCCGCGTGTCGACCGTCGCCGGGTCGGGCGCTGGGTAAAGGAGTGGGCTTGATGCAAGTACTTGACCGTCGTGCAGCGATGGCGATCGTGCCGCTGTTACGCCTGGCCTTCCGGCCGTTTTTTCTCGCCGGATGTGTCCTGGCGCTGTTGGTGGTGCCGCTGTGGCTGACGGCGCTACAGGGTGCCCTGGGCGACTGGCAACCGGCGGGGGGCTGGCTGGGCTGGCACCGCCACGAACTGCTGTTCGGCTTTGGCCTGGCGATCATCGCCGGCTTCCTGCTGACCGCGGCGCAGACCTGGACCGGCCAGCCGGGCCTGAGCGGCAAGCCGCTGGCGGCCCTGGCCTTGCTCTGGCTGGCCGCGCGCCTGGCCTGGCTGGGCAGCGTGCCCTGGCCGCTGCTGGCCGTGCTGGAGCTGGGGTTTCCCCTGGCGCTGGCCGGGTTGATGGGGCGCATGTTGTGGAAGGTGAGGCAGCAGCGTAATTACCCGATTGTCCTGGTGCTGCTGTTGCTGGCCGCGGCCGACGGCCTGTCGGTGGCTGGCCTGCTGCAAGGCCATGAAGGCTGGCAGCGCCAGGGCGTGTTGAGCGGCCTGTGGCTGGTGGCGGCGATGATGAGCCTGATCGGCGGGCGGGTGATTCCGTTTTTCACCCAGCGCGGCCTCGGTCGGGTCGCGGCCGTGGCGCCTTGGCCGTGGCTCGATTATCTGGTGTTGGTGGGGGCGGCGCTGGTGGCGCTGCTGTATGCCGCCGGGCCGGCGCTGGTGGCCAATACCTGGGTCGGCGCGCTGTTCCTGCTGCTGGCGGCCGCGCATCTGCTGCGGTTGTGGCGCTGGCAGGATCGCGGGCTGTGGCGGGTGCCGCTGCTGTGGTCGCTGCACCTGGCCTACGGCTGGCTGGCGCTGGCGTGCCTGGGCATGGCGCTGTGGCATTTCGGCGCGCCGCTGAACCCCAGCCTGGCCCTGCATGGCCTGACCATCGGCGCCATGGCCGGGCTGATCCTGGCGATGATCGCCCGGGTCAGCCTGGGCCACACCGGGCGGCCGCTGGAGCCGCCGGCCGGCATGACCCTGGCGTTCATCCTGCTCAATCTGGCCTGCCTCAGCCGGGTGCTGCTGGTGCTCTGGCTGCCGGTGGCGGCGTTGTGGCTGGCGGGCCTGTGCTGGGCCCTGGCCTTTGCCCTGTACGTCTGGCGCTACGGGCCGATGCTGCTGCGGGCACGGGTCGACGGGCATCCGGGCTGAGCCCTGAATGCGGAGCAAGGAGAAGGGCAATGCTTTATCCCTGGTTAGTGGTCACGCATTTGCTGGCGGCCATCGCTTTTATCGGCACGCTGTTCTTCGAGGTGTGCATCTGGCACAGCGCGCGCCGGCAACTGGCGAGCGACGCCCAGGTGGCGGCGGACCAGGCCATCGCGGTGCGTTCGCGCAAGGTCCTGCATGGCGTGGTGCTGCTGTTGTACGGCGCCGGTATCGGCCTGGCCTGGCAGCATCGCGGCGTCTTGAGCCAGCCCCTGGGCAGCAGTTTCGCCAGCCTGTTGAGCCTGAAGATCATGCTGGCCCTGAGCATCATCGGCCATTACCTGTTGCTGGCGTACTGGCTCAAGACCGCGCGGTTGAGCGCCGGCCGCGCCTGCTGGATCCGCCGCAGCGTGCTGGGGCACATGCTGCTGATCGTGGTCCTGGCCAAGGCGATGTTCTATTGGCACGGCTGAATGAGCGTGCCAGCCACAGGGCCGGCACGGGAGGGCAGGGATCAAGCATTCAGGGCGTTGACGAACAGCACGTTGTTTTCCAGGTGGATGTGCTGCATCAGGTCGTCGCGAAATTCACTCAGCCCGCGGTACAGCGCGCGCCAGGTGTTGCAGGCGTCGGCGGGTGGGGTGATGTGGTCGGTCAGCACCAGCAGCTTCTCCAGGGCCTCGCCATGCTGATCGTGCTCCAGGCGCAGCACATGGATCGGCGGCGCCGCCCGGCGGCCCAGGCCCTGTTGCAGCATCGGGAACAGCACCTGTTCTTCCTTGAGCATGTGGCCTTCGAGTTCCTGCTGCATGTCCCGCAGGTGGTCGGCCAGGCCGTTGGGGCAGGTGTTGCGGGCGCTATGCACCTGCTCCACGCGGCAGGCCAGGCGGATCAGTTCCGGCAGCTGTTCGCGGTGGCGGGCGTGGTAGCGGGTGAGGATATGGGCGATCAGTTGCTCGCTCGGTTCGTCGCGCCAGTCGTGCTGCCGGGCGGCGCTGTCTTGCAGCAGGTGCAGGGCCTCGGCGATCTGCACCGGGTCGAGGCCTTTGCCGAGGGCGGCGTCGCGCAGGGTTTTCTGTCCGCCGCAGCAGAAGTCCAGGTTGAACTCATGAAACACCCGGCTGGCGCCGGGGATGTCGCAGGCCAGTTGGCCGAGGCTTTGCTCCAGGAGGTTGTGCTTCGAAGCGTCTGGTTGGGAAAGACCGGGTCGTTCCAGCAGTGTCGGGTTCATCAGGGTTTTCCTTATTGGAGTGGTTCCCCTGAGTCGTTGCATCCGCCATGCCAGCTGTAACTTTTTGAAAATAATGGATTAATTTTTTGTCGTGGTGCGGATGACCCCGAAGCTTCGGGGTTGAAACCACCAGAAAGGGTGATGACTACCATGTTGCGTGAAAGTCTGGCGGCCGACCTGATTGTCGAGTTGCCCAATGCCGTGCGTTTGCAGCGTCTGGTGCAGACCCTGCGGGAATACTTCAAGGCCGGGGCCGTGGGCCTGCTGCGCCTGGACGACGACAGCCTGCGGCCGCTGGCCACCGTCGGCCTGGTGCATGAAGCCCTCGGGCGACGTTTCGTGATCGCCCAGCACCCGCGCCTGGCGGCGATCATGGCGTCCCGCGAGCCCACCTGGTTCGAGCCCGACAGCCGCCTGCCGGACCCCTATGACGGGCTGCTCGACCACCCGGACAACGGGCCGCTGGCGGTGCACGACTGCATGGGTGTGAGCCTGTATGTGGAAGGGCGGGTCTGGGGCGCCATTACCCTCGACGCGCTGCGCCCCGGGACTTTCGACCGCCAGGCCCGGGACGAGCTCAAGCGCTGCAGCCTGCAGATCGAGGCGGCGCTGCGGGTCACCCGCCTGGAGCAGGAAAACCGCAGCCTGCGCCTGTCCCGCAGCGAGCCGCAGGATGCGCGCGGGCCGGTGGAGGAGGGCGAGATCCTCGGCCAGAGCGAAGTCCTGCACCAGTTGCTCAACGAACTGGATGTGCTCGCCGACTCCGAATTGCCGGTGTTGCTGCTGGGGGAGACCGGGGTTGGCAAGGAGCTGTTCGCCCGCCGCCTGCATCGCCTGTCCCGGCGTGCCCACAAGCCGCTGGTGCAGGTCAACTGCGCGGCGCTGCCGGAGTCCCTGGCCGAGAGCGAGCTGTTCGGTCACGTCAAGGGCGCCTTTTCCGGCGCCACCAGCGACCGCGCCGGACGCTTCGACGCGGCCAACGGCGGCACGCTGTTTCTCGACGAGGTCGGCGAGCTGCCGTTGAGCGTGCAGGCCAAGTTGCTGCGCACCCTGCAGAACGGCGAGATCCAGCGCCTGGGGGCGGACAAGCCGCTGCATGTGGATGTGCGCATCATCGCCGCGACCAACCGCCACCTGCCGGACAGCATCAGCGAGGGGCTGTTCCGCGCCGACCTGTACCACCGGCTTTCGGTGTACCCGGTGCCGATCCCGCCGCTGCGCGAACGCGGCCCGGATGTGTTGATGCTGGCCGGGCATTTCCTCGAACTCAACCGCAGCCGTCTCGGCCTGCGTGGCCTGCGCCTGTCGCCGGCGGCCGAACGGGCGCTGCTGGCTTACCCCTGGCCGGGCAATGTGCGGGAGCTGGAACACGTGATCAGCCGCGCCGGCCTCAAGCAGCTCAGCCGTGGCGGCAGCCGCAGCCTGATCCTGACCCTGGAGCCGGACGTGCTCGATCTCGACAGCTCGGTGAAGGGCGCGGAGCCGCTCGAACAGTCGCCGCAGGCGGCCGACGACGGGCCGTTCCAGCCCCTGAGCGAAGCCGTCGACGATTGCCAGCGGCAGAAGATCCACCAGGCCCTGAGCCGCTGCCGCAACAACTGGGTCCGCGCCGCCCGGCTGCTGGAGGTCGACCCGAGCAACCTGCACAAACTGGCCCGGCGCCTGCGGCTCAAATAGTGCATCGATACCTGCTTCTGTAGGAGCGAAGCTTGCTCGCGATGGTCGTCAACGATGGCGCGTATAACCTGACACCCTGCATCGTTCTCAGGTTCATCGCGAGCAAGCTTCGCTCCTACAGAGGCTCTAGACACCCCATGTTCCGTAGCCGCTGCCGAGCGCAGCGAGGCTGCGACCGGCTTGGGCGGCACTCCGACGCAGCAGCCGCCAATCGGGCGACGCGGTGTTTCAGGTAGATCCGTGCACTGGCCCGGCGAGGACTGCGTCCTCGATCGCAGCCTCGCTGCGCTCGGCAGCGGCTACAGATGTGTTGCGCTAGAGCAGCTGCTTCTGTAGGAGCGAAGCTTGCTCGCGATGGTCGTCAACGATAACGCGCATAACCTGGCACTCCGCGGCGTTCTCAGGTTTATCGCGAGCAAGCTTCGCTCCTACAGAAGAATGGCGGTGATCAATGGAGAACGGTGGTCAGGGGGAAGGCAATCGATGCTCGCCGTTGATGGCGATCAAGGTCATGCCAGGCGCCGCCTCGCAGACTGCGCAAAACCCCAACGGAGATCACCCTCATGCCCCTTTCCCTGGCCCAGATGCGCCGAAACTACTGCCGCGATGGCCTGTCCGACGAGGCCGCGCCGGACGATCCGCTGCCGCTGTTCCAGCAGTGGCTGCAACAGGCCCGCGACACCGAGCAGGCGCCGGTGGAGGCCAACAGCATGTGCCTGGCCACGGTCGACGAACAGGGCCAGCCCCATTGCCGGGTGCTGTTGCTCAAGGGCTTGAGCGCTGAGGGTTTTACCTTCTTCGGCAACTACCAGAGCGCCAAGGGCCTGGAGCTGGCGGCCAATCCCCGGGCCGCCATGACCTTCTTCTGGCCGGCCCTGGAGCGTCAGGTGCGGATCGAAGGGCAGGTCTCGCGGTTAGCGCCGCGGCTGTCGGATGTGTATTTCGATTCGCGCTCCCTGGCCAGTCGCCTTGGCGCCTGGGCGTCGCCGCAAAGCCAGCCCTTGGCCAACCGGCTGCAACTGGAATCCTTGCTGGCCACTACCACCAGCCGCTTCGACGGCCAGCCGCTGCCGCGCCCGGAACACTGGGGCGGCTACTGCCTGCGCCCGCAGCGCATGGAGTTCTGGCAGGGCCGTAGCGACCGCCTGCATGACCGCCTGGACTACCGCCTGCACGAAGGCATTTGGCGCCACGGCCGGCTGGCGCCCTGAGCGTTGTCGTCCCGTCGAGGTACCTCCTTGGAGGAATAGGTTCGTCGGCGGATTCGGTTCAGGCTGGGGCTAATCTCATTCACGGGAAGGCTTGGATATGGCCCATCTGGCGCAACGCACGTTTCACCCCCTGAACATCGCCGTGCTGACCATCAGCGACACGCGCACCCTGGACACCGACACCTCGGGCCAGACCCTCAGCGACCTGTTGCAGAGCGCCGGCCATGTGCTGATCGATCGCGGCCTGGTGCCGGACGACATCTACCAGATCCGCGCCCGCGTCTCGCAGTGGATCGCCGACCCCGAGGTGCAGGTGGTGCTGATGACCGGCGGCACCGGTTTCACCGCGCGGGACAACACGCCCCAGGCGGTGCTGCCGCTGCTGGACAAGCATGTGGAAGGTTTCGGCGAGCTGTTCCGTCAGGTGTCGGTGGAAGAAATCGGCATGTCCAGCCTGCAGTCGCGGGCCCTGGCCGGGGTCAGCAACGGCGTGCTGGTGGTGTGCGTGCCAGGCTCGCCGGGGGCCTGTCGCACCGCCTGGAACATGATCCTGCGCCCGCAGCTGGACAGCCGCACCGGCCCATGCAATTTCGCTCCCCATCTCAAGCCGCAGCCCCATCAGGAGCCGCAACAGCAGATCGAGGCCTGTGGGGTGCGGCCGTGACCGGCTGTGGCTGCGACAGCGGCCAACTGATCCCGGTGGACCAGGCCATCGCCCATCTGCTGGACCAGGTGCCGCCACCGCCCACGACCCAGAGCATCGCCCTGGAGCAAGCCCTGGGCCGGGTGCTGGCGGCGGACATCCATTCGCCGCTGAACCTGCCGGGCTGGGACAACAGCGCCATGGACGGCTACGCCTTGCGTGCCGCCGACCTGCCATCTACCGGTGGCCGCCTGACCCTGGGCGGGCGGATCGCCGCCGGGCAGGCGGCGGACACACCCCTGGCGGCGGGGCAGGCGGTGCGCATCTTCACCGGCGCGCCCTTGCCGCCGGGGGCCGATACGGTGGTGCCCCAGGAGAGTTGCCGGGTCGAGGACGGGCAGCTCTGCTTGCCGCCAGTGACTGTGGGCGATCACGTGCGCCAGCAGGGCGAGGAGGTGGGTCGCGGCGATCTGTTGCTCAAGGCCGGCAAGCGCCTGCGCGCCCAGGAACTGGGGTTGCTGGCCGCTGCCGGGATCGCCCGGGTCGAGGTCTATCGGCCGCTGCGCGTGTGCCTGCTGAGCAGCGGCGACGAGTTGCGCGAGCCCGGCCAGCCCCTGGCGCCGGGGCAGATCTATAACAGCAATCGTTACTGCCTGTCGGCGCTGCTGCGCGGCTGGGGCGTGGAGGTGCACGACTACGGGGTGATGGCCGATGAGCTGGCGGCCAGCCGGCATGCCTTGAGTTTGGCCTCGTCGGAGTGCGACCTGCTGCTGACTTCGGGCGGGGTTTCGGTCGGCGAGGAAGACCATCTCAAACAGGCCATCGAGGAGCTGGGCAACGTGGATTTCTGGCGCCTGGCGATCCAGCCGGGCAAGCCCCTGGCCTTTGGCGAAGTGGCCGGCAAGCCGTGGATCGGCATGCCGGGCAACCCCTCGGCGGCGCTGGTGACCGCGCTGGTAGTAGTGCGCCCATTCCTGCTGCGGGCCCAGGGCGTGACGGATGTGTTGCCGCGGCCCATGGCGTTGCCCGCGGGTTTCGAGTGGTTGCAGCGCAACCGGCGCCGCCAGTATCTGCGGGCCCGTCTGGTGCCCGGCGAGGATGCCCAGGCCAGGGTGCAACTGCATCCCCAGCAAAGCTCGGCGATGCTCAGCGCCGCCTGTTGGGCCGATGGTCTGGCGCTGGTGGAGTGCGAGCGTCAGGTGCGCCTGGGCGACCCTGTGCCCTTCCTGTCGTTCGCCGAGCTGATGCAGTGACGGCAATTGATTGCGGTCAAGGCCGTGGCTGCCGGTCTGGCTAGACTGGCAGCGCATTTCCGATCGCAGCATACGCGTCGCCCCGGCGCGTTCTTTGATGAGGAACCCCCATGCAACTGGTCTGCCCCGCAGGCAACCTGCCTGCGCTCAAAGCGGCGGTGCGCCAAGGCGCCGATGCCGTCTACGTCGGCTTTCGCGACGACACCAACGCCCGGCATTTCGCCGGCCTGAACATGGACGACAAGCAGTTCGACGCGGCGGTCGCGCATATTCGCCAGCACCAACGCAAACTCTATGTGGCGGTCAACACCTACCCTCAGCCCCAGGGCTGGGCGCGCTGGCAACGGGCGGTGGACCGCGCCGCCGATCATGGGGTCGACGCGCTGATCGCCGCCGACCCCGGGGTCCTGGCCTATGCCAGCCAGCGTCATCCGCAATTGAACCTGCACCTGTCGGTGCAGGGCTCGGCGACCAATGCCAGCGCCCTGGCGTTCTACGCCCAGCACTACAACATCCGCCGCGCCGTGCTGCCGCGGGTGCTGTCCCTGGCCCAGGTGCGCCAGGTGGCGGCCAGCAGCAGGGTGCCGATCGAGGTGTTCGCCTTTGGCAGCCTGTGCATCATGGCCGAGGGGCGTTGCCACCTGTCTTCCTACATCACCGGCGAGTCGCCGAACCTGTGCGGCGTCTGCTCGCCGGCCAAGGCGGTGCGCTGGAGCGAGGACGCCGAAGGCTTGAGCGCGCGCCTCAGCGAAGTGCTGATCGACCGCTACACCGATAATGAAGCGGCCGGCTACCCGACCCTGTGCAAGGGGCGCTTCCTGGTCGAAGGCAGGCGCTTCCATGCCCTGGAGGAACCCACCAGTCTCGACACCCTGGACCTGCTGCCGGAGCTGGCGGCCATTGGCGTCGAGGCGGTGAAGATCGAGGGTCGCCAGCGCAGCCCGGCCTATGTCGAGCAGGTCACCCGGGTCTGGCGCGCGGCGCTGGATGCCCATCGCGCCGCGCCCGCCAGCTTCGCGGTCAAGGACCAGTGGCGTCTGGTGCTGGCCGCTCTGTCCGAGGGCAGCCAGACCACCCTGGGTGCCTACCATCGATCATGGCAATGAGGAATTCGCGATGAAGCTCAGCCTGGGCCCCGTCCTGTTCTACTGGGACAAGGAACAATTGGGGCGTTTCTATGCCGAGATGTCGGCCTTGCCCCTGGATGTGATTTACCTGGGGGAAACCGTGTGTTCGAAACGCCGGGCGCTGTCCCTGGACCAGTGGCTGGGCTTGGGGCGCGAGCTGCAGGGCTGTAGCCAGGCGCAGATCGTGCTGTCCAGCCTGACCCTGATCGAAGCCGCCTCGGAGCTGTCCAGCTTGAGGCGCCTGTGCGACAACGGCGAGCTGCTGGTGGAGGCCAACGACATGGGCGCGGTGCAGTTCCTCGCCGAGCGCAAGCTGCCGTTCGTGGGCGGTCCGGCCCTCAACCTGTACAACGGCCACGCCCTGGCCCAGTTGCAGGGGTGCGGGATGATCCGCTGGGTGCCGCCGGTGGAGTGTTCGGCGGCGTTGATCCGCGCGGTGCTGGATCAGCTGCGCGAGCTGGGCCAGGCGGTGCCCGAGGTCGAAGTCTTCGCCTATGGGCATCTGCCTCTGGCCTATTCCGCGCGCTGTTTCACCGCCCGGGCTCAGGACCGGCCCAAGGACGACTGCCAGTTCTGCTGCATCCAGTACCCCGACGGCCTGGCGCTGAGCAGCCAGGAAGGCCAGGCGCTGTTCACCCTCAATGGCATCCAGACCATGTCCGCCGAGGTCACCAATCTGTTGGCGGACTACGCCGGGCTGGTGGCCTGCGGCGCCGACCTGCTGCGCCTGAGCCCGCGGGCCCAGGGCATGGGCGAGGTGATCGAGGCCTATCAGCGGGTGCGCCAGGGCGCGACGCCACCGCTGTTCGTCGAGGGCTGCAACGGTTACTGGCATGGCCAGGCCGGCATGTTGCGCGTCGAGGAGGTGGGCCTGTGCTGAGTGGGAAATTCAAACACAAGGAATGGCTGCTGCGCGGCGCCGACCGGGTGCTGCCGCTGTTGCGGCGGGTGCCCTTCGGCGTGCAGCGCCTGGCCTTGCAGCAGGGGCTCAACCGCTGTCTGGCCGAGCCGTTGCGCGCCGGCGAATTCGACCTGCTGCGTCGGCGCTGGCTGTGCCTGCGCATTCCCGACCTGGGCCTGGCCTGGTACGTGACCCGCGACCGCGACGGCCTGCGCATCGCCGCGCGGGCCCGGGCCGACGTGACCATCAGCGGCAACTGGCGCGAGTTCCTGCTGCTGGCCAGCCGCCAGGAAGACCCTGACACCCTGTTCTTCCGCCGGCGCCTGGTGATCGAGGGCGATACCGAACTGGGCCTGACCCTGAAGAACCTGATCGACAGCCTCGACCCCGAGGTGTTGCCGGCCTGGCTGTGGCGCAATCTGGAGCGGGCGGGCAGGGGGCTGGCGATGGGTTGAGTCACGGGGCGCCGGGCAATGTCTTTTGCAGGCGCCGGCGATCGGGGTAACGCGGCGTGCCTGAGACGACGCCTCGCGAGCAAGCTTCGCTCCTACAGGTGTCCGGCCAGTCCTCGTTCGCAGCCTCGCTGCGCTGGGTAGCGACTACAAGACCGTGTGCGGCTCCGACTACCCCCTGTAGGAGCGAAGCTTGCTCGCGATGGTCGTCAACGATGACGCGCGCAGCCTGACACCCCGCATTGCCCTCAGGTTCATCGCGCGCAAGCTGCACTCCTACAGGGGCGGTGTTCACCGATTGGGGTCAGCCCTGGTAGGCGGCCAGTTGCTCGGCGCCGAGGATCAGGATAGTGCGCCGTTCCATGGCGATCAGGCCGCTGTCCACCAGGCGATGGAGGATGCGCGAGAAGGTCTCGGGCTGGATCCCCAGCTTTGAGGCCACCAAGCGTTTGGATACCTGCAACACCACTTCGCCGCTGAGCGGGTCGCGTTCCTGCAACAGAAAGTTGACCACCCGCCGGCTGGCGCTGCCCAGGGTCAGGGTGTCGATGTCCTTGAGGCGCTGGTGCAGGTGCACGCTCATGCTCGCCAGAATCGCCAGGCACACCTGGGGCTGGTCCTCCAGGGCGTGGCGGTAATGGTTGCCGTCGATGCTGATCAACACGCTGTCTTTCAACGCGGTGGCATTCACCGGGTAGAAGCGCGCCTGGCTGAACAGCAGGGCCTCGGCGAAGGTCTGCCCGGGCTGGATGATTTCCACCAGGTTCTCCTGGCCTTCGCCGCTGATGCGATACAGCTTGACCTGGCCGCTGACCAGCAGGAAAAAGCGCTTGGCCGGGTCGCCCTGGTGCATCAGGGTGCCGTGGCTGGCCAGGCGCCTGAGCATCGCCTGGGCACAGACTTCTTCGAAGACCGGCTCCGGCAATTGGCTGAACAGATGATGGCGTCGCAGGAACAGCACGATGGAAGGGTGGGTCAGCATGGGTACCTCCGCTGCCGGCCATGGTAGAGCGCGGGGCTGCCATGGCCTATGCCTCCGCCGGCCTACCTCGAAAGGGGGGGAAGAGGCAGGAACAGCGGCGGAGTGTTGCTCAGCCGGCGTTGCGCAGGTGCTCCATGGCCCACACCGCGGCCTCGACCCGCGAGCGCAGGCCGAGCTTGTGCAGCAGGTTCTTCACATGGACCTTGACCGTGCCTTCGGTGATGCCCAGCTTGTGGCCGATGACCTTGTTGCTGTAGCCGCTGGCGATGGTCTTGAGCACCTGGCGCTCGCGTTCGGTCAGCTCGACCTCCGGCTGGCGCGGCGGTGAACGCAGGGCCTGGGCCATGACCCGGGTCAGCCCCGGGCTGATCACCAGGGCGCCGTTCAGGGCATCGCGCAGGTACTGGATCAGCAGCTCGGGCTCCATGTCCTTGAGCAGGTAGCCGTCGGCGTCCAGGCGCAGGGCGTCGCGAATGTCGTCCTCGGCGTCGGACACGGTGAACAGCAACACCTTGCCGCGGTAGTCCATGGTCCGCAGGCGGCGCAGGGTCTCGATGCCGTTGAGTTGCGGCATGTTGTTGTCGAGCAGCACCAGGTCGGGCTGCAAGGGCTCGATCAGGCTCAGGGCTTCTTCGCCGTGGCTGGCCTCGCCGACGATCTGCAGGTCGTCTTCCAGTTCGAGCATCTGGCGGATGCCGCGACGCATCATCGGATGGTCGTCGACCAGCAGGATCCGGTAGGTGGGGGATGGGTTCATGCGGCGCTACCTTCTGTGGGGACTCCGAGAAACTCCGGACGGAATTCCATCTGCACCAGGGTGCCCTGGGGCGTCCTGGAAAAAATCTGCAACTGGCCATGCAGGCTGCGCGCCCGCTCATCCATGATGTTCAGGCCGTGGTGTTCGCGTTGATTGCCGCTGTTGTCGTGGTCACTGCTGAAGCCACGACCATCGTCCTCGATCGACAGGCGCAGGGTTTCGCCGTGCTGGCGCAGCTGCAGCCAGACATTCTCCGCGTGGGCGTGGCGCAGGCAGTTGGAGAGCGCCTCACGGGTGATCTGCAACAGGTGGATCTGCTCGCTGGCCGACAGCTCGAAGGCCAGGCTGTCGAGCTGCAGGTGCACCTGGAAGTCGCCGCGACGGGAGAACTCCTCGGTGGTCGCTTCCAGCTCGCGCACCAGCCCGGCATCGTGGATCTGCAGGCGAAAGGTGGTCAGCAGTTCGCGCAGTTGGCGGTAGGCATTGTTCACCCCTTCGCGCAGTTCGGCGGTGACGTTCTCCAGGGTGCTCACCGGTTCGCCACGGCGCATCAGGGTTTGCATGCGGCTGACCTGCAGCTTCATGTAGGACAGGGCCTGGGCCAGGGAGTCGTGGAGCTCGCGGGCGATGATCGCGCGCTCTTCGAACAGCAGCAGGCGATGGTCCTGTTCGCGCTGGCGCTTGAGCGACAGCGAGGTGCCGATCAGGTTGGCCAGGGCCTGGATCAGTTCGGTTTCCCAGGCTTGCGGGGCATGGCCATCGAGGAAGTGCGCCTTGAGTTCGCCCAGTTCGCTGCCCTGGTTGCTGATGCTGAAACGCTGCCGGCTGATCTGCTGGTGGCGCTGGCAGGTGGCGCAATCGCTGACCGCGCAGACGTCCCGGCTGCTGGCGCCATGCAGGGCGATCAGTTGCTGCGCCGGGGCCTGCAACTGGCCTTGCAGGCACAGCGACAGGCGCAGCCCTGGCAGGCGCTGCTGGAAGCGCCGGATCAGTTCGTCCAGGCCTTCGGCGTTGGCCAGCCGCGTGGCCAGGCTGCGGCTGCTCTGGTACAGCAGCTCGAGGGCGGCATTGGCCTGTTGCAGGTTGTGGGTCTTTTGCCGCACCAGGGTTTCCAGGGTGCGGTGGGATTGCTCGATGGTCTCGGCCATGGCGTTGAAGCTGGTGGCCAGTTGGCCCAGCTCGTCCCGGGACTGGTGGTTGACCCGCACCTGGAACTCGCCGCGACGAAAACCCTGGGTGGCTTCCACCAGTTCCTGCAAGGGCGTGACCACGCTGTATTGCAGCTCGTACAGGCCCAGCAGCAGGACGAACAGGGTGGTGAACAACGCCGCGCCCTGGATCAGCTGTTGCCAGGTCTGCTTATGTTCGCTCTGGCGTTGCAGCAGGCTGACGAACTGGTTCAGCTGTTCGACGAAGGGCAGGGCCAGGGCCTGGAACGCCGCGGCGTCGTGCCGTTCCAGGGCCGGCTGCAATTGGTCGTTCCAGCGTTGCTGGATCTGCCGGTAGCTGCCCAGCAGGTCGGGGTCGGCGCCGTCTTCCAGCACCGCCCTGAGCGACTGGCTGTCGAGGCGCTGTTGCAGGCTCTGGCGGATGCGCTCGATGTCTTCGGCGCTGGCGCCCGCGGCCAGCTTCCAGCTCAGGTGGTAGGTCTCCATGCGCACCGAGCCCGCGGTATTGATGGCCGCCGCGTCGCCCTGGCTGAACCAGGCGATCAACCCGGCGCTCAGGGAGCTGGCCAGCGCCAGCACGGCGATCAGGATCACCGCCAGGCCGGCGCGGGCGGGCAGGGAACTGCGTAGCCAGCGGATCATGGGCGCGGGCCACAGCTGAGCATGCTGAGGATGAAAGAGAGGAGGGCAGGCATGGACGGCTCCAGGGGCGGCTGGCGATGGTTTTGCCGCCGGTCCCTGGCGCTCTACCTCTAAAGAGTTGTTGTCCATCGGATCCGTGCAGCCGCCTCGTGGAGCCAAGGCAAGAGCCTGATAAACAAAGGGTTCAGAGGTTTTTCGGCACTACCTCGTTGGAGGTAGGCGCCGCAAGCATAGGCCCACCAGGCCCCGGGCTTCCTTGATCCGGGTCAAGTTTTTACCGGGTTCGCCTCTCTAGTCTGCGGCCATGAATGACTGACGGGAGAGCGAGATGACCCAACCGCGTGTGCGACAAGGCCTGGTGCTGGGTATGAGTACGCTGGCCTTCACGGTGTGCTTCATGGTCTGGATGATGTTCGCGGTGCTCGGGGTGCCGATCAAGGAGCTGCTCCAGCTCAACGAAACCCAGTTCGGCCTGCTGGCCGCCACCCCGGTGCTCACCGGTTCGCTGGCGCGCCTGCCGCTGGGCCTGCTGACCGACCGCTTTGGCGGGCGCAGCGTGTTCTTCCTGCTGATGCTGTGCTGCGTGTTGCCGCTGTACCTGATCAGCCACGCCACGGCCTACTGGCAGTTCCTGGTCCTGGGCTTGTTCGTCGGCCTGGCCGGCGGTTCGTTTTCCGTGGGCATCGCCTACGTCGCCAAGTGGTTCGACCAGGACAACCAGGGTTTCGCCATGGGCGTCTTCGGCGCCGGTAACGCCGGCGCCGCGCTGACCAAGTTTCTTGCCCCGGCGCTGATCGCCGCTGGCAGCTGGCAGTTGGTGCCGAAAGCCTTCAGCGCCATCCTGTTCATCACCGCCTTGCTGTTCTGGTTTCTCAGCGCCGACAACAAGGCCCATCGCAGCGCTTCCGGCGCCACCCTGCGCGAGCAGTTGGGCGCGCTGAAGGACCCGGCGGTGTGGCGCTACTGCCAGTACTACTCGATCGTCTTCGGCGGCTACGTGGCCCTGGCGCTGTGGATGACCCAGTACTACGTGCAGGAATACGGTTTCAGCCTGCAGAGCGCGGCGCTGCTGGCGGCCTGTTTCTCCCTGCCGGGCGGCGTGCTGCGCGCCGTCGGCGGCTGGATGTCGGACCGCTGGGGCGCCCAGAGCGTGACCTGGTGGGTGCTCTGGGTCAGCTGGATCTGCCTGTTCCTGCTGTCCTACCCGCAGACCCAGCTGCAAGTGCACACCGTCGACGGCTCCCTGGATTTCCACATCGGCCTGAGCCCGGCGCTGTTCACCGTGCTGCTGTTCGTCATGGGCATCGCCTTCGCCTTCGGCAAGGCCTCGGTGTTCAAGTACATCGCCAACGACTACCCGCAAAACATGGGCGCGGTGTCCGGCATCGTCGGCTTGGCCGGCGGTCTGGGGGGCTTCGTCCTGCCCATCCTGTTCGGCGCCCTGGTGGACCTCACCGGCGTGCGCTCTTCCTGCTTCATGTTGATGTACGGCGTGGTCTGGGTGTCGCTCACCTGGATGTACCTCAGCGAAATCCGCAAGCGCCCGCTGCTGGGCAAACAGCCGCCGGCCACCTCGTCCCCGTTTTCCAGCATTGCCCAAGGAGAAGAACATGTCGGTTCTTAACAAGCCCGATTCAGGCCCGGTGATTCATGACTGGCGCCCGGAAGACCCCGCTTTCTGGGGGCGCAGCGGCAAGCAGACAGCGACCCGCAACCTGTGGATCTCGATTCCCGCGCTGCTGCTGGCCTTTGCCGTGTGGATGGTCTGGAGCACGGTGATCGTGCGCCTGAACGCCATCGGTTTCAGCTTCAGCACCGACCAGCTGTTCTGGCTGGCGGCGCTGCCGGGGCTGTCCGGCGCCACCTTGCGGGTGTTCTATTCGTTCATGGTGCCGATCTTCGGCGGCCGCCGCTGGACCGCCCTGAGCACCGCCTCGCTGTTGCTGCCGTCGCTGTGGATGGGCTTTGCCGTGCAGGACCCGAACACCCCCTACAGCGTGTTCGTGCTGATCGCGCTGCTCTGCGGTTTCGGCGGCGGCAACTTCGCCTCGAGCATGTCCAACATCAGCTTCTTCTACCCCAAGTCGCAGCAGGGCACGGCCCTGGGCCTGAATGCCGGGCTGGGCAACCTCGGGGTGTCGGTGATGCAGTTCTGCGTGCCGCTGGTGATCACCTTCGGCTTGTTCGGCTGGCTCGGCGGGCAACCCCAGGTGCTGGCCGACGGTAGCCAGCTGTGGCTGCAGAACGCCGGGTTCCTCTGGGTGCCGTTCATTATCGCGGTGACCCTGCTGGCCTGGTTCGGCATGAACGACCTGTCCAGCGCCAAGGCCTCGTTCAGCGAGCAGGCGGTGATCTTCAAGCGCAAGCACAACTGGCTGATGTGCTGGTTGTACCTGGCGACCTTCGGCTCGTTCATCGGTTTCTCGGCGGCCTTTCCGCTGCTGATCAAGACCGCGTTCCCGGAGGTGGTGGCGCTGAAATTCGCCTTCCTCGGCCCGCTGGTGGGCGCCCTGGTGCGGCCGCTGGGCGGCTGGCTGGCGGACAAGCTGGGCGGTGCCCGGGTCACCTTGTGGAACTTCGTGCTGATGATCCTGATGGTCTTCGGGGTCCTGCATTTTCTTCCCCACAACGGTACTGGCGGCAACTTCTACGGCTTCCTCGGCCTGTTCATGCTGCTGTTCATCACCACCGGCATCGGCAACGGCTCCACCTTCCGCATGATCCCGGTGATCTTCCGCACCCTGCACGAAAAGGCCGCCGCCGGGCAAAGCTCGGCGGTGCGCGAGCAGGCGCTGAAAAACGCCGGCAAGGAGTCGGCCGCGGTCCTCGGCTTCAGCTCGGCCATGGGCGCCTTCGGCGCGTTCTTCATCCCCAAATCCTTCGGCACTTCCATGGCCCAGACCGGCGGCCCGGAGATGGCCTTCTACATGTTCGTCGGCTTTTACCTGAGCTGCATTGTGGTGACCTGGTGGTGGTACGCGCGCAAAGGCGCGGCGACTCCCTGCTGACACGACCGAATCCAAACCTTGCCCGGCGGGGCGCAGAACCCCGCGGCAAGCCTGAGAGGAAAGCACCATGAGTCATTTGTTGGATCAACTGCGGTTCTTCAACCGCAAGCAAAGCGAGTTCGCCGACGGCCACGGGGAAACCCGCAAGGAGTCCCGCGACTGGGAGAACGTCTACCGCTCGCGCTGGCAGTACGACAAGATCGTGCGCTCCACCCACGGGGTGAACTGCACCGGTTCCTGCTCGTGGAAGATCTACGTGAAGAACGGCTTGATCACCTGGGAAACCCAGCAGACCGACTACCCGCGCACCCGCAACGACCTGCCCAACCACGAGCCGCGCGGCTGCCCGCGGGGCGCCAGCTACAGCTGGTACATCTACAGCGCCAACCGCCTGAAGTACCCGAAGATCCGCAAGCCGCTGCTCAAGCTGTGGCGCCAGGCGCGCCAGAGCCTGGCGCCGGTGGAAGCCTGGGCGAGCATTGTCGAGGACCCGGCCAAGGCCGAGTCGTACAAGAGCAAGCGCGGCATGGGCGGCTTCATTCGTTCCAGCTGGGAGGAAGTCAACGAAATCATCGCCGCGGCCAACGTCTACACCATCAAGCAATACGGCCCCGACCGGGTCGTCGGCTTCTCGCCGATCCCGGCCATGTCGATGGTCAGCTACGCCGCCGGCGCCCGCTACCTGTCGCTGATCGGCGGCGCCTGCCTGAGCTTCTACGACTGGTATTGCGACCTGCCACCGGCCTCGCCGATGGTCTGGGGCGAGCAGACCGACGTGCCGGAATCCGCCGACTGGTACAACTCCAACTACATCATCGCCTGGGGTTCCAACGTTCCGCAGACCCGTACCCCCGACGCGCACTTCTTCACCGAGGTGCGCTACAAGGGCACCAAGACCGTGGCCATCACCCCGGACTATTCGGAGGTGGCCAAGCTCACCGACCTCTGGCTCAACCCCAAGCAGGGCACCGACGCGGCGCTGGCCCAGGCCTTCAATCATGTGATCTTCAAGGAGTTCCACCTCGACCGGCCGAGCGCCTATTTCACCGAATACGCCAAGCGCTACACCGACCTGCCGGTGCTGGTGCTGCTCAAACCCATGCTCGGCACCGCGCCGGGGGCCGGCTACCAGCCGGACCGCTTCCTGCGCGCCTCGGACCTGGCCGGCAACCTCGGCCAGGACAACAACCCGGAATGGAAAACCATCGCCATCGACGCCAGTGGCGAGCTGGTGTCGCCCCAGGGCTCCATCGGCTATCGCTGGGGCGAGCAGGGCAAGTGGAACATCCTCGCCCGCGAAGGCGGCGAGGGCCGCGAGATCGACCTGAACCTGAGCCTGATCGGCGGCGATGTCGCCGAGGTGGCCTTTCCCTACTTCGCCGGCGAAACCCAGGAGCACTTCCAGCACGTGGCCGGCGATGCCGTGCAATACCGCCGCGTGCCGGTGCGCAGCCTGACCCTGGCCGACGGCAGCCAGGTCAAGGTCGCCACGGTGTTCGATCTGTCGGCGGCCAACCTGGCCATCGACCGTGGCCTGGGCGGCGCCAACCTGGCCAAGGACTACGACGACGCCAGCGTGCCCGGCACCCCGGCCTGGCAGGAGCAGATCACCGGCGTCAGCCGCGAGAAGGCGATCCAGATCGCCCGCGAGTTCGCCGACAACGCCGACAAGACCCGTGGCCGCTCGATGATCATCGTCGGCGCGGCGATGAACCACTGGTACCACATGGACATGAACTACCGCGGGCTGATCAACATGCTCATGCTCTGCGGTTGCGTCGGCCAGACCGGTGGCGGCTGGGCCCACTATGTCGGCCAGGAAAAACTCCGTCCGCAGTGCGGCTGGCTGCCCCTGGCCTTCGGCCTGGACTGGAGCCGTCCGCCACGGCAGATGAATGGCACCAGCTTCTTCTACGCCCACAGCTCGCAATGGCGCCACGAGAAGATGAGCATGCACGACGTGCTCTCGCCGCTGGCCGACAAGAGCCAGTTCCCCGAGCATGCCCTGGACTACAACATCCGCGCCGAACGCGCCGGCTGGCTGCCCAGCGCGCCGCAGCTCAACAGCAACCCGCTGCACATCTGCCGCGACGCCGCCGCGGCCGGCATGGCGCCCAAGGACTACGTGGTCAAGAGCATGCACGAAGGCAGTCTGCGTTTTGCCTGCGAACAGCCGGACAGCCCGCAGAACTTCCCGCGCAACATGTTCATCTGGCGTTCCAACCTGCTGGGTTCCTCGGGCAAGGGCCACGAGTACATGCTCAAGTACCTGCTCGGCACCCGTAACGGGGTGATGAACGAGGACATCGGCCAGGTCGGCGACTGCAAGCCGCAAGAGGCCGAATGGGTGGACCAGGGCGCCATCGGCAAGCTCGACCTGGTCACCACCCTGGACTTCCGCATGTCCTCGACCTGCGTCTACTCCGACATCGTCCTGCCGACCGCCACCTGGTACGAGAAGGACGACATGAACACCTCGGACATGCACCCCTTCATCCACCCGCTGTCGGCGGCCATCGATCCGGCCTGGGAATCCCGTTCCGACTGGGAGATCTACAAGGGCATTGCCAAGGCGTTCTCCAGCATGGCGGTGGGGCACCTCGGCGTGGAGCAGGACCTGGTCACCGTGCCGCTGCTGCATGACAGCGTCGGCGAGCTGGCCCAGCCGTTCGGCGGCACCGACTGGAAAACCGCGGGCGTGGCCCCGCAGCCGGGCAAGAACGCGCCGAACCTGCAAGTGGTGGAGCGCGACTACCCGAACATCTACAAGCAGTTCACCTCCCTCGGGCCGCTGCTGGAAAAACTCGGCAACGGCGGCAAGGGCATCAACTGGAACACCGACGAGGAGGTGAAATTCCTCGGCGAGCTGAATTACCGCGAGGGCGCGGCGGGCCTCAGCCAGGGCCGGCCGAAGATCGACACGGCGATCGACGCCGCCGAGGTGATCCTGTCCCTGGCCCCGGAAACCAACGGCCATGTGGCGGTCAAGGCCTGGGCCGCGCTGTCCGAGTTCACCGGCATCGACCACAGCCACCTGGCGCTGTCCAAGGCCCACGAGGCGATCCGCTTCCGCGATATCCAGGCGCAGCCGCGCAAGATCATTTCCAGCCCCACCTGGTCGGGCCTGGAGGACGATCACGTCAGCTACAACGCCGGCTACACCAACGTCCACGAGAACATCCCGTGGCGCACCATCACCGGCCGCCAGCAGTTCTACCAGGACCACCCGTGGATGCAGGCGTTCGGCGAACAGCTGATGAGCTACCGGCCGCCGGTCAACACCCGGACCATCGAGGCGGTGAAGGGCAAGCGCACCAACGGCCACCCGGAAATCGTCCTGAACTGGATCACCCCGCACCAGAAATGGGGCATCCACAGCACCTACAGCGACAACCTGCTGATGCTCACCCTGAGCCGCGGCGGGCCGATTGTCTGGCTCTCGGAAATCGACGCGCAACGCGCCGGCATCGAGGACAACGACTGGATCGAATGCTTCAACGCCAACGGCGCGGCGACTGCCCGGGCGGTGGTCAGCCAGCGGGTCAAGGAGGGCATGGTGATGATGTACCACGCCCAGGAACGGATCGTGAACGTGCCCGGTTCCGAGACCACCAAGACTCGCGGCGGCCACCACAACTCGGTGACCCGGGTGGTGCTCAAGCCGACCCACATGATCGGCGGCTATGCCCAGCAGGCCTACGGTTTCAACTATTACGGCACGGTCGGTTGCAACCGCGACGAATTCGTCGTGGTGCGCAAGATGGCCCGCGTCGACTGGCTCGATGGCTCGGACGGCGATGAGCTGCCACGCCCCCTGCCGACCGAGATGGATTGAGGAGTTGTCATGAAGATTCGTTCACAAATCGGCATGGTCCTGAACCTGGACAAATGCATCGGCTGCCATACCTGCTCGATCACCTGCAAGAACGTCTGGACCAGCCGCGAAGGCATGGAATACGCCTGGTTCAACAACGTCGAGACCAAGCCCGGGATCGGCTACCCGAAAGAATGGGAAAACCAGGACAAGTGGAAGGGCGGCTGGGTGCGCAACGCCAACGGCTCGATCAACCCACGCATCGGCGGCAAGTTCCGGGTGCTGGCGAACATCTTCGCCAACCCCGACCTGCCGAGCCTCGACGACTACTACGAGCCGTTCGACTTCGACTACCAGCACCTGCACACCGCGCCCCTGGGCGACCACCAGCCGACCGCGCGGCCGCGCTCGGTGGTGTCCGGCAAGCGCATGGAAAAGATCGAGTGGGGGCCGAACTGGGAGGAGATCCTCGGCAGCGAGTTCGCCAAGCGGCGCAAGGACAAGAACTTCGACCAGATCCAGGCGGACATCTACGGCGAATACGAAAACACTTTCATGATGTACCTGCCGCGCCTGTGCGAGCACTGCCTGAACCCGGCGTGCGCGGCGTCCTGCCCGAGCGGGGCGATCTACAAGCGCGAAGAGGACGGCATCGTCCTGATCGACCAGGAGAAGTGCCGCGGCTGGCGCATGTGCATCAGCGGCTGCCCGTACAAGAAGATCTATTTCAACTGGAAGAGCGGCAAGTCGGAGAAGTGCATCTTCTGCTACCCACGGATCGAGGCAGGCATGCCCACCGTGTGCGCCGAGACCTGTGTCGGGCGCATCCGCTACCTCGGCGTGCTGCTGTATGACGCCGACCGCATCGCCGAGGTGGCGAGCACCGCCAGCGAGCAGGACCTGTACGAGAAGCAGCTGGAAATCTTCCTCGACCCGCATGACCCGGCGGTGATCCGCCAGGCCCTGGAAGACGGGGTTCCGCAGTCGGTGATCGACGCTGCGCAGCGTTCGCCGGTGTACAAGATGGCGGTGGACTGGAAGCTCGCGCTGCCGCTGCACCCGGAATACCGCACCTTGCCGATGGTCTGGTACGTGCCGCCGCTGTCGCCGATCCAGAACGCCGCGGCCGCCGGCACTGTGGGCATGAACGGGGTGATCCCGGATGTCGACAGCCTGCGCATTCCCCTGCGTTACCTGGCCAACCTGCTGACCGCGGGCGACGAGAAACCGGTCAAGCGCGCCCTCAAGCGCCTGTTGGCGATGCGTGCCTACAAGCGTGCCGAGCAGGTCGAAGGCGTGCAGGACCTGCAGGTGCTCGAAGAGGTCGGCCTGAGTGTGAGCCAGGTCGAGGAGATGTACCGCTACCTGGCCATCGCCAACTACGAAGACCGCTACGTGGTGCCCAGCGCGCACCGCGAGGAAGCCATGAGCGATGCCTTCGCCGAGCGTTCCGGTTGCGGCTTCAGTTTCGGCAGCGGCTGCAGCGGCAGCTCCGACACCAACATGTTCGGGGCGAAGAAGGCCAACCGCCGCGACGTCCTGAAAACCGTGCAGCTGTGGGAGGAATGAGCATGCGCATCCTTAAAGTGATTTCGCTGCTGCTCGACTACCCGAGCGAAACCCTGGTCGAGGGCCGCGACGAGCTGGAGCAGGCGATCATCCAGGCCCGGGAAATCAGCCCGAAGCAGCGCGGTGCGCTGTTCGAGTTGCTGGAGCTGATCTGCACCAACGACCTGATGGATGGCCAGGAGCATTACGGCGCGCTGTTCGGCCGTGGTCGCTCGCTGTCGCTGCTGCTGTTCGAGCATGTGCACGGCGAATCCCGCGACCGCGGCCAGGCCATGGTCGACATGCTTGCCCAGTACGAAGCCGCCGGCTTTGCCATCGGCATCAAGGAGCTGCCGGACTATATCCCGCTGTACCTGGAGTTCCTCTCCACCCGCGACGACCTCGAGGCCCGCGAGGGCCTGGCCGATGTCGCGCACCTGCTGGCCTTGCTCGCGGCACGCCTGGAGGAACGCGAGAGCGCCTACGCCAGTTGCTTCCGCGCCTTGCTGCAAATCGCTGGCGAGGAGCCGCACCAGGCGGTGGCCGACCTGCGCGAACAGGTGGCGGCCGAGCAACGCGACGACTCCCTCGAAGCCCTGGACAAGATCTGGGAAGAGGAGGCGGTGGACTTTCTCAAGGCCGAGCAGCAGGAACGTTGCAGCGCCATGCCAAGCGCGCCGGGCAAGCCCCGGGAGGAAAGCGCGGTACCGCTGCACTGGGTGGATTTTCAGCATCAGGGGCTGGCCGCCGCGCCAGCCGGGGAGGTGGGCAATGTCTAAGTGGAATCTGTTGGTGTTCGGGATCTATCCCTATGTCGCCCTGGCGATCTGCCTGCTGGGCAGCTGGGCGCGCTTCGACCTGTCGCAGTACAGCTGGAAGGCCGGCTCCAGCCAGATGCTCGACAACCGCGGCATGCGGGTGGCCAGCAACCTGTTCCATGTCGGCGTGCTGTTTGTGCTGGCCGGGCACTTCGTCGGCCTGCTGACCCCGGCCTCGGTCTATCACCATGTGATCAGCACCGAGCACAAGCAGTTGCTGGCGATGGTCTCCGGCGGTTTCTTCGGCCTGCTGTGCCTGATCGGTTTGCTGATGCTGATCAAGCGCCGCCTCACCGATCCACGGGTGCGCGCTACCTCGAGCCCCTCGGACATCCTGATCCTGCTGGTGCTGCTGGCGCAGTTGCTGCTCGGCCTGCTGACCATAGTCGCCTCCACCGCCCATATGGACGGCTCGGTGATGGTGATGCTCGCCGACTGGGCGCAGAACACTGTGATGTTGCGGCCCATGGATGCGGCGGCGGCCATCGCGCCGGTCGGCCTGACCTACAAGCTGCACGTGTTCCTCGGCCTGACCCTGTTCGTACTCTTCCCCTTTACCCGCCTGGTGCACATGGTCAGCGCGCCGGTCTGGTACCTGGGACGGCGTTATCAAATCGTTCGGCAGAAAATTTGAGGAGGTTGTCATGTCTGGATGTGGATGTGGCGGCGGTAAAGGCGGCAGCGGCGGTTGCGGGTCTTCGGCCCGCGAAGAACCGCTGCTGCCAGAGAGTGAAGTGGAAGTGGGCGTGCAGGCTTTCACGCCGCCGGGCCATGAGCCCGTGGCCACTGACGAGGCGCCCGTGCAACTGATCGCCAGCAGTGAGCAGGAGTGGCCGATCATCAGCGTCAACCAGGTGCCGATCACCCCGCAGGCGCTGGCCCAGGAGCTGCAATACCATCCGGCGGCCAGCCGCGAGGAGGCGGTGTATCAGGCGGCCAGGGCGCTGGTGATCCGCGAGCTGTTGCAGCAGCGCATCGCCGAACTCGGCCTGACCCTGCAGATCGGCGCCGGCGAGAACGAGGAGGAGGCCGCCACCCGCTTGCTGCTCGAACGCGAGGTGCAGGTGCCGGAGTGCGACGAGGCCACGTGCTGGCGTTACTACGACAACAACCGCGGGCGCTTTCACAGCGCTCCGTTGTTGGCGGTGCGGCACATCCTCCTCGAATGCGCGCCAGACGATGCCGGCGCGCGCAGCACGGCCCAGGTCCAGGCGGAAATCCTGCTGCAACGCCTGGACGAGTTGCCCGACAGTTTCGCTGCACTGGCGCTGAAGTATTCGGCCTGCCCGTCGAAGGCCCAGGGCGGCTCCCTGGGGCAGATCAGCAAGGGCCAGACCGTGCCGGAACTGGAGCGCCAGCTGTTCAGCCTGGCGCCGGGGCTGGCGGCCAAGCCGCTGGAAAGCCGTTATGGCTGGCATGTGGTCAGCGTCGACCAGCGGGTCGAGGGCCAGGCGCTGCCTTATGAGGCGGTGGCGACGGCGATCCGCAACCAGCTGCAACAGGGCGTCTGGCAGAAGGCGGTGGTGCAGTACCTGCAAACTCTGATCGGCGCCGCGGACATCCGTGGCATTCATCTGCAAGGCGCCGACTCGCCGCTGGTGCAGTAAGGGGAAGGCCATGAGCAATCTGATGCAGGACGGCTTCGGGCGGCAGATCGACTACCTGCGGATGTCGGTGACCGACCGTTGCGATTTTCGCTGCGTGTATTGCATGGCGAAGAACATGACCTTCCTGCCGCGCCAGCAGGTGCTGACCCTGGAGGAGTTGCAGCGCCTGGCGGCGCTGTTCGTCGGCCAGGGTGTGCGCAAGATCCGCCTCACTGGCGGCGAGCCGCTGATTCGCCCGGGCATAGTCGGCCTGTGCCGCAACATCGCGGCCTTGCCGGGCCTGCGCGAACTGGTGATGACCAGCAACGGCTCGCAGCTCGAGCGCCTGGCCCGGCCGCTGGCGGAGGCCGGGGTCAAGCGCATGAACATCAGCCTCGATAGCCTGGACGGGCAGAAGTTTCGCGCCATCACCCGCAACGGCGATCTCGACCAGGTGCTGCGCGGCATCGAGGTGGCGCGCGGGGCGGGGTTCGAGCGGGTCAAGCTCAACTGCGTGGTGATGAAGGGCCGCAACTTCGAGGAGGTGCCACAGCTGGTGCAGTACGCCATCGAGCAGGGCATCGACATCAGCTTCATCGAGGAAATGCCCCTGGGCGACGTCGGTCGTTCCTGGGGCGAGTCTTTCTGTTCCAGCGATGAGGTGCGGGCGCTGATCGCCAGCCGCCATGCCTTGCTCGACAGCACCGAGAACAGCGGCGGGCCGGCGCGTTACGTGCGGCTGGAGCGCCATCCGCGGACGCGCATTGGTTTTATCTCGCCCAACAGCCATAACTTCTGTGGCAGCTGCAATCGGGTACGGATGACTGTCGAAGGCAAGCTGTTGCTGTGCCTGGGGCAGGACGATGCCCTGGACCTGCGCGGTTTGCTGCGGCGTTATCCGTTGGACGACCAGCCATTGATCGATGCCTTGCAGCAGGGGTTGCGGCGTAAGCCGTTGCGGCATGATTTCAATCCTGGAGGTACGGTGCAGGTGGTGAGGTTTATGAATATGAGTGGGGGGTGAGATTGGGGGTATATCCGTTGCTGCGGTAACGGCTACTTAGGGTTCCGCCCTTACGGCGGGTCACTTTGGAAGAGCGCCAAAGTAACCAAAGCGCTTTGCCCCACCACTCGGCACCTCGCCTAGGCTCGGTGTGCCCGAACGGAGGCATTACGGAACGGGCCGCCGCCACGGGCCATCCATGGCCCGGGGCGGCTAAACCGGCATCCCTGCCGGTTTACCCGCTCCGTAATACCTCCGTTCGGCCAGCGTGGTTAACGGGGCGGGTAGATCAAGATCAAAAGCCAAAGCCAAAGCCAAAGCCAAAGCCAAGGCTAAGGTCGGGCGAAGCTTGCTGCTTTTGCCACGCTACGGCTCTTCTGCCGGACAGGCTTTGTGTAGCCGCTGCCGAGCGCAGCGAGGCTGCGATCTGCCCGCAGGGCCGCTAAACCTGACACCTCGTAGGATCTGGGGATACGTGGTGCCTGCCTGGCGAGTCCTTCGGCCTCGATCGCAGCCTCGCTGCGCTCGGCAGCGGCTACAGAGGCTGCGTTTTCAGCCAGGCCAGCCGGTAGGCTGCCGTCTTGCTTTTGATCTGAGCGCCCCGTTAACCACGATGGCCGAACGCAGGCATTGAGCCGTGGGTAACCCGGCAGGGATGCCGGGTTAGCCGCCCCAGGCCATGGATGGCCTGTGGCGGCGGCCCACGGATCAATGCCGGAGTGAGGGCATGCCGAGCCTAGGCGAGGCACCGAGTGGGGGGCGAAGCGTTTTGGTTACTTTGGCGCTCTTCCAAAGTGACCCGCCGTAAGGGCGGAACCTTAGGTAGCCGTTACCGCAGAAATGGATATGTACACAAACCAAAAAATACTTGATCGCGATCAATGGCAATCCAACGCGCTCTCCGTAATCTCACTGCATCTTGTGCCTTAAGAATTAAAAACATCTATATGTAGTATGTGGAGGTCAAATGCACAGCACGCTGATCAGGGTGGGCAACAACCGCCTGCACAAACGCGATGGCAGCCTGGTTGCCTTCGATGCGGACAAGATCCGCCAGGCGTTGATCGCCGCCGGCAAGGCCAGCGGCGAGTACGCCGAAGTCGAGGCCGAGGGCTTGCTCAAGGCGGTGCTGGCCCACCTTGAAGGGCATGCGCGGTTGCATGTGGAGCAGATCCAGGACCGGGTCGAGCGGGTGCTGATGGACGCCGGGTTCTTCCTCGCCATGCGCGCCTACATCGTCTACCGCGAACAGCACGGGCGCCTGCGCCGCGACCGCAAGACCCTGGTCGAGGTGGCGGCCTCGATGAACGAATACCTCGACCGCGAGGACTGGCGAGTGCAGGCCAACGCCAACCAGGGCTATTCCCTGGGCGGGCTGGTGCTCAACGTGTCCGGCAAGGTCACCGCCAACTACTGGCTGGACGAGGTCTACAGCCAAGCTATCGGTCGCGCCCATCGCGAGGCGGACCTGCATATCCACGACCTCGACATGCTCGCCGGCTACTGTGCCGGCTGGTCCCTGCGCAGCCTGTTGCATGAAGGCCTCAATGGCGTGCCGGGGCGGGTCGAGGCCGGGCCGCCCCGGCACCTGAGCAGCGCCCTGGGGCAGATGGTGAATTTCCTCGGCACCTTGCAGAACGAATGGGCCGGGGCCCAGGCCTTCAGTTCCTTCGACACCTATCTGGCGCCCTATGTGCGCAAGGACCGCCTGAGCTACCCCCAGGTGCGCCAGGCGATCCAGGAGTTCATCTACAACCTCAATGTGCCGTCGCGCTGGGGCACCCAGACGCCCTTTACCAACCTGACCTTCGACTGGGTCTGCCCGGAGGATCTGCGCGAGCAGGTCCCGGTGATCGGCGGCGAGGAAATGCCCTTTGCCTATGGCGAGCTGCAAGCGGAAATGGACCTGCTCAACCGCGCCTATATCGAAGTGATGCAGGCCGGCGACGCCAAGGGCCGGGTGTTCACCTTTCCGATCCCGACCTACAACATCACCCATGACTTTCCCTGGGACAGCGAGAACGCCGACCGCCTGTTCGAGATGACCGCCCGCTATGGGCTGCCGTATTTCCAGAACTTCCTCAATTCGGACATGCAGCCCAACCAGGTGCGCTCCATGTGCTGCCGCCTGCAACTGGACGTGCGCGAGCTGCTCAAGCGCGGCGGCGGCCTGTTCGGCTCGGCGGAGCAGACCGGCTCCCTGGGCGTGGTGACGATCAACTGCGCGCGCCTGGGCCATGTGTTCAAGGGTAATACCAGCGGCCTGCTGCAACGCCTGGACGCGCTGATGGAGCTGGCGATGGAGAGCCTGGAGGTCAAGCGCAAGGTGATCCAGCACCATATGGACGCCGGCCTGTACCCCTACACCCAGCGTTACCTGGGCACGCTGCGCAATCACTTCTCGACCATCGGCCTCAATGGCCTGCACGAAATGCTGCGCAACTTCAGCGGCGACGAGCAGGGCATGCACACCGAGCAGGGCCGCCAGTTCGCCCTCAGGCTGCTGGACCATGCGCGCGCGACCCTGGTGCGCTTCCAGGAGGAAACCGGCCACCTCTACAACCTCGAGGCGACCCCGGCCGAAGGCACCACCTACCGCTTTGCCAAGGAAGACCTCAAGCGCTACCCCGGCATTCTCCAAGCAGGGAGTCGCGAGGCGCCGTACTACACCAACTCCTCGCAGTTGCCCGTCGGCTATACCGACGATCCGTTCGAGGCCCTGGAACTGCAGGACGAACTGCAATGCAAATACACCGGCGGCACCGTGCTGCACCTGTACATGGCCGAGCGGATTTCCTCGGCCCAGGCCTGCAAGCAACTGGTGCGCAAGGCCCTGGGGCGCTTCCGCCTGCCGTACCTGACGGTGACCCCGACCTTTTCCATCTGCCCGGTGCATGGCTACCTCGACGGCGAACACGAGTTCTGCCCCAAGTGTGACCAAGCCCTGCTGCATGCCCAGGCTACGGACACCGTGCACTGACCTGCCTTCCCCCAACCGCAAGGAGTTTGACCATGAGCGCACAACACACATTGCCCCAGGCGCAACGCCAGCGCTGCGAAGTCTGGACCCGGGTGATGGGGTATCACCGCCCGGTCTCGGCGTTCAACCCGGGTAAACAGTCCGAGCACCGCGAGCGCGTGCACTTCACCGAACAGGCGACCGCGGCAGGGCGCCAATGAGCCGAAAGATGCGGGTCGGGGGCATGGTGCCCCTGACCACCCTCGACTACCCGGGGCTGCTCGCCTGCGTGCTGTTCTGCCAGGGCTGCGCCTGGCGTTGCCGTTACTGCCACAACCCGCAACTGATCCCGCCGCGGGGCAACGAGGAGCTGGACTGGTGCCGGGTCCTGAGTTTCCTGCAACGCCGCCAGGACCTGCTGGACGCGGTGGTGTTCAGTGGCGGCGAGCCGACCCTGCAGGACGGTTTGCCGGGGGCGATGGACGAAGTGCGCGCCATGGGCTTTCGCATTGGCCTGCACAGTGCCGGTATCAAGCCGGCGGCCTTTGCCCGGGCGGTGGCCGGCGCCGACTGGGTCGGCTTCGACGTCAAGGCCCTGGCCGAAGACGCCTCGATGCTCACCGGCGTCCCGGGCAGCGGCAAGGCCAACTGGCGCAGCCTGGAGCTGTTACTGGCCAGCGGCGTCGACTACGAATGCCGCACCACCGTGCATTGGCACCTGTTGCAGCCGGCGCGCCTGCTGCTCCTCGGCCAGCGCCTGCAAGCCCTGGGGGTCAAGCGCTTCGCCGTGCAGATGGTGCGCACCGCGCGCATGCTCGACCCGCAATTGCCCAGCACACCGCAACAGGTGCTGGTGCCCGACCTGTGGCAGCACCTGCGCGAGATGTTCCCGGTGTTTGTGTTGCGCGGTTAGGGTAGGGTGTGGGTAGCCGTTCAGTACCGATGTCGATTCGACCCTTGCATTAACCTTGGCGCCCTCCGGGCATCAAGGTTGTTCAATATCGTGGCCGGTGTTCGATGCTCCGTCTCTCCTCATTTGCTCCCTCCGTGTGGTAGGAGCAAATCTGCTTTGCTCGACCGAATTTCAGAAACCTCCCACATACACCCCCAGCGCAAATTGCTAGCTTCGCTGCAACAAAACCTCAGCAGGATTTCCAAAGACCTGCCAGGGGCACTGCTGTTCAGCTTGAGGAAAAGCAACATGTTTGCGCCTGCCCATACTGCGCATTTCACGCTCTCGATCCCCTCTGTTCGCCATGACTTCAGGGTGTTGGCTTTCGACGGCACCGAAGCCCTCAGCACCCTTTATGGGATCCGCGTCGAACTGGTCAGCGAGAACCCTGACTTCGACCTGGAGAGCCTGCTCAATCAGCCGGCCTTTCTCCGGTTCGGCCTCAACGGCGAAGGCCTGCATGGGCAGATCGAAGACCTGTACGTGGGGGAGACGGGCAAGCGCCTGACGCGTTATCACCTGACCCTGGTGCCGGTATTGCACTACCTGCAGTTCAGCTTCAACCAGCGGATCTTCCAGCACTTGACGGTGCCGCAAATTGTCGCCCAGGTGCTGGGCGGCCATGGCATCCAGCCCGACGCCTATACCTTCAATGTCAGTACCAGTCCGGAGCGTGAATACTGCACCCAGTACGAGGAAAGCGATTTCGAGTTCGTCCAGCGCTTGTGCGCCGAGGACGGCATCGCCTGGCACCATCAGCATTCGGCCGAGGGCCATCTACTGGTGTTCAGCGATGACCAGACTTTTTTCCCCATGCTGGGGGATACGCCGTACCAACAGGATACGGGCACGGTAGCGGACCATCCGGTGGTCAATCGGTTCTCCCAGCGTTTCAGTACCCGTACCAGCACCGTAACGCGTCGCGACTACGATCTGAAACGTCCCAACCTGGTGCTCGAAAGCCAGTTCACCGCGGAGTTTCAGCCGGCGCTCGAGGACTATCGCTACCCCGCACCTATCACCACGCTGGAGCGCGGCAAGGTGTTGGCCAGGCAGGCCCTGGAGCGGCACCGCGTCGACTATCAGTTGGCCGAAGGCCAAAGCAATCAGCCGACGCTGCGCAGCGGGCACTTCTTCAACCTGACCGAACATCCGCGCAAGAGCTGCAATGACTTGTGGTTGCTGTTGAGCGTCACCCACTCCGGCCGACAACCGCAATCGCTGGAAGAGTCCGTCACCCGTGAGATTCGCTCCGAAGACGGGTTCACCCAGGGCTACCGCAACAGCTTCACCGCAATTCCGTGGGACGTATTTTTCCGTCCACCATTGCTGACGCGCCGGTCGCTGTCTGGCAGCCAGACCGCCCGGGTCACCGGCCCGGCCGGAGAGGAAATCTTTTGCGATGAGTTTGGCCGGGTGAAGGTCGAACTCCATTGGGACCGCCTGGAGCTGGGTAGCGACAAGAGCAGTTGCTGGCTACGAGTAGCGTCAAGCTGGGCCGGAGAAAACTTCGGCGCGGTGACCATTCCCCGCATTGGCATGGAAGTGGTGGTGAGCTTTCTGGAAGGCAACCCGGACCACCCGTTGATTACCGGCGTGGTGCCAAACAAGACCACGCCCGTACCGTACCCGCTGCCGGCGAACAAGAGCAAAACCGTATTGCGCAGCCACAGCACACCGCACAGCGGCGGCTACAACGAACTGTCGATCGAGGATCGGTCCGGGCAGGAAAAAGTCTACCTGCGCGCGCAACGTGATCTCGAGCAACTGATCCTCAACGACAGCGACACCGCGATCGGCAACGACCGGCGCGAACAGATCACCCGGAACAGCCACAGCCTGATCGGCAACGACCGTTTTGATCAGGTGGACAGCAACAGCTCCAGTCTGGTCAAGGGTGATGAACTGCACACTACCCAAGGCGTACGGAACACCCAGATCGGTGGCAATGAGCTGCTCTCCATCTCGGGCAATGGCAGCATCACCGTAGGCGGAACCTGGGTCGTGCAGGCGGGGCCACAGGCCCGGGTCACTGCCACCAATGTGGTGGTCGATGCGAGCACAAGCCTGACACTCAAAGCGGGTGGGCAGCACATTGTCATTACCCCTGGGGGGATCTTCAGCAGCGTGCCTATCGTCCTGGGCGGAGCACCTGTAGCAGGCATTGCGCCACAGCAGGCCCTACAGGCACTGGCCGAGGAGCCGCAGACCATCGTTGCCAATTCGTTGGCGCTCGTTGCTGCCGCCAAGCAGCGTGCTGCGGAATTCTGCCCACTCTGCGAAGCCTGTCGCGACGGGCAGTGCGCTATTGGAGAGGTTGCATGAGTACGCCCGAACAATGGATGCGCGTCCAGGGTGAGCTCGGCCAGCGCCTCTACCTGATCCTGGACTCCGTTGGTCAACTGGATGAGCGCAATGCGCTGCTCAACGAGTGGGACAACGACCAGTACCGCAATCTGTATAGCGGTACACCCGCCAGTTCGCTGGCGGCGGTGGCGCCGTACCTGTTTCAACTCGATACCCTTGATCATCCGATTATCCAGGCACTGCTCAAGTCGCCTGAACGGCATTGGGGGTGGCTGGCCAGCAGTGCAAGCGGCGATCTGGATCTGTTGACCCAGCATTGGCGCGCTCGCCTGGTGACAGGCGAGCGGCCGAATCAGGCCCTCTATCGTTTTCATGACAATCGCGTCCTGGGGCGAGCCTTGGCACATCTGCGCCCTGAACAACGCAGCGAATTCCTCGGGCCGATAGCCAGCGTGTGTTACTGGCAGGATGGACAATGGGCGGCCGCCTACAATCCCGCACCGGGCGAGTACGCAGTACCGCTCGACCCGGCCTGGCTCGCTGTCCCCTCGGCCCCGGACACGGCGGCAGGCATTCAGATCGACAACGCCCGGCGTTACCTGATGGTTGAGCAGATGGAGCAGTTGGCCGAGCTTGCCAGACAACAGGATGCGGACACCTGGATACAGGCTCAGTTAGAGTTGGCCCGCACATGGGGCTGGCTGGCACCTGAACAAGTTCGGTTCCTGCTCGTTCAACGCTTGCAAGCACCAGGCGATGCACTGCCTAAGTCCTGGTCACCTCAACTCGACGAAACACCCCAGGCGCATTTTCAGCGCGTGTATCAGGAAGTGCAGTTTTGGCAAGGAGACGCCACCGTATGAACCGAACCCTTCAAAGCCTGATCCTCATCAGCAGCCTGGCGCTGGTACAGGGCTGCGCGGCCCTGGGCAAGTCCAACAGCTTCACCCTCACGGCTGACTTGCCACCGGACTTCGCCTATGTCGCGTCGGTGTATTACGTGCCCGCCAAAGGGCAAACCTGCACCGTGCCGAGGGCAGACAATCTGGTGCCGCAGTTCAACCGGGAGTGGCGCACCGAATACAAGCCGGATGCGCAAATCGAGATACGTCGGACTCGCAAGGATTGCGAGTTGGTGGTTGATCACGTCGAGCTGGAAATCAACGCGACCTATGGTAAGGACTGGGGCGATTTGGGGCGCGAATATGCCCGGGTTTCGGTGCGCACAGAACTGCCGGAAGCGGTCAAGGGTACGTTCGACGCAGCCGGGAAAAGTGAGTTTTCCGGCCAGTGCCAGTGGCTGTTCCGTACGTCCGGAGGCCTGCGCCGTCTTGTGAAAATCCTCGATTGCAAGAAGATCGATGCGGACGGTGAGGTGCTGAAGAGTCGTCCCTTTGCGGCCTATACCCTCGACGAGCTGCCGGGTAAAACCGTGAAGATGAAGATCAAGCTGGCCGATGAGGAAAGGCCATACATGAAGGACACCTGGGTCAAGGTGCCCGGCGGTTGGAAACGCTGCATGGGCAAAGGATTCGAAGACCAATATGCATTCTGCTACGGCAACTACAAGGATTTCAGTACCTTCAGAATGCCCGGCGGCCGTATCTGCACCATTTATCCAGGCTGCACCGAAGACAAGGAGGTGACCCCATGAGCCTTGAGCCGATGGAAGAATGGGAGCGGCCTTTCTTCGATACGCGCATGCATGCTTGTCCGATGCAGACACATTCGACCAGTTTTCAGGAGGTTGTGAAACGAACCCTGCAAAGCCTGATGCTTGGCAGTTGTCTGGCACTGACACAGGGCTGCGTCGCCAAGTCCAACAGCTTTACCTTTACTGCCGACTTACCTCCGAACTTCTCATATGTTGCGTCGGTGTATTACGTACCTGCCAAAGGGCAAACCTGCACCGTGCCGAGAGCCGACAACCTGGCGCCGCAGTTCAACCGTGAGTGGCGAACTGAATACAAGCCGGATGCGCAAATCGAGATACGCCGAACCCGCAAAGGCTGCGAGTTGGTGGTTGATCACGTCGAACTGGAAATCAACGCGATCTATGGACCGGACTGGAGTGACTTTGGGCGTGAATATGCCCGGGTTTCGGTACGCGCAGAACTGCCGGAAGCGGTTAAAGGTACGTTCAACCCCGCTGGGGAAAGTGAATTTTCCGGCCAGTGCCAGTGGCTGTTTCGTACGATTGGACCCAACCGCTATATCACCAAGATCCTCGACTGCAAAAAGACGGATGCGTCCGGTGAGCTATTGAGGAACCGTCCCTTTGCAGCCTACACCCTCGAAGAGCTACCGGGTAAAACCGTGAGGATGAAGATCAAGCTGGCCGAAGAGGAAAGGCCGTACATGAAGGACACCTGGGTCAAGGTGCCTGGTGGTTGGAAGCGCTGCATGGGCAAAGGATTCGAAGATCAATATGCATTCTGCTACGGCAACTATAAGGATTTCAGTACCTTCAGAATGCCCGGCGGTCGTAGCTGCACCATCTACCCGGGCTGCACCGAAGACAAGGAGGAGACCCCATGAGCCTTAAGCCTATAGAAGAGTGGGAGCTGCCTTTCTTCGATACACGCATGCATGCTTGCCCAGAGCGTACTCACTTGACCAGTTTTCAGTTGGTGGATGAGCGGGGAGATGGCAAGCCCTATGCCGGCTTGGCCTATGAGGTTACCGACTACGAGGGGGCCATCTACCTCGGTATTTTGGATGAAACCGGATCCGGAAAGGTCAATCGACACTATTGTGGGCCGGTAGTGCTCAAGCTTGATCAAGCCTATCAAGGGCTTGAGGATATCTATACAGCTTTAAGTGGGAGAGACCATTACCCGCTCCCTATCACCGAACTGCAAGTCCGTGCCGAAAAGACCCGCTTCTTGAACCCAAGCGGCGCCCGTACTCAGTCCAACCCCGCGCAAGACCAGGCTGACTTTTTCTGTCAAGTCGAGGTGAGCGAGTTGGTAGGGCATTGCGCCCACCTACCGCCCCTGGCGCCCCGTAACTTTCCGCCACAGCACCATGTGCACTCGCTGATGCGCCAGCCGGAATCGGGCGTTTCTAAACCTCCCCGGATTCGAGGTATTGCGCTATTGCCGAACAAACACCATGTGCTGGAGGTGCGTCCGCTGCGGGCTCTGAGCCCCTTATTCTCCATGGACAAAGAGTTCTGCTCGCTCAATCTGTACCAACTGGCACTGATGGCGACCCTGAGCTACAGCCCGTTTGGCCAGGTCCCTGATACACAGCCGGTGGTGAGCGATTGTGTGAGTTTCCCGACTCAGCCCAGCGTCGGTAACTGGTTTGGCGATGGGCTGGCCAGGTTCGATGAGCTTTGGCGGGTCGAAGCGAGCCAGGCGCCCAAGGAAACCTACTACCCCCTATATGCAGACGTGGCGTATTCCAAGCGCCTGGAAGTGATCCCTTTCGACCCTGAGCTATACCCAGAGGTGAACAGCCCTGAATTGGGCACGGACCAGGAACATCCCGCCAAGCTTCACTATCTGGACGATACGGACAAAACGAGGAGCACCGATTCTCAGGCGTTTATCACCCATAACGATGAGCTGGTTTTGCTGGCGATACGGGGGACGGCCGGCGGGGCTGATGTGCTGCGCGATATAGACGCTGCACAGGTGCCCTTCGAGGAGGGCGCGGGCAAGGTGCATAGTGGCTTCTATGGTTCCGCAAAAGTCGTTCGGGAATTTGTCACAACCTATCTGGATAAATTCTACAGCGGGCAGAAGCTGGTGATTACTGGCCATAGCTTGGGTGGGGCAGTGGCACTCTTGGTCGCCGAGATGCTACGACGCAACAAAAAATATGCAGCCGATATTTTGCTCTACACCTACGGCAGCCCCCGAGCAGGCGACAAGACCTTTGTCGAAAGCGCCCACGCGTTGAGGCACTACCGCATGGTCAACCAGAACGATCCGGTGCCGAGTGTCCCGGCTCCCTGGATGAAGACTTCCTGGGGCATGACTGGCCTGGGTGCCATTCTTACATTCGTCAACGTCCCCGCAGGATTGGCTGTGTTGGCCCTGAGCCCGGTGAACATGACCGGCGAACCTTATACGCACCAGGGTAGGCTGAGACATTTCATGCCGCTCTCGCTAAAGGGCGGTGACCGGTCTGCGATCCTCTGGACGCCGGGTTGTGAAACCGTCACCGAGCACGCAGGTGCGGTATGTGCCAAAGCGCTGAAGGCGGAAGGCGGTTTACCCGATCGTGGTGGACTGATACGTCAAATACTGGACAACGCCGATCACAAAATGGTGGCCAGCTACATCCCCCACTGCTGGGCTTCCTTACGTCGCTGGCAAGAGGCGCTGAAGCAGAAACGCGCCTCGGTGACGGGTACAGAGCTTTTCGAGGTAGACAAGGCCCTGGAGGAAATCACCAGGCAAATGATGAAGGAGATCTCCAATTCCACCCCAGCGGGAACGTTCAAGGCATCCCAGCTACAAGACGAAATCGCCAAGGTACGGGAGACCCGGCTTCGTCTGCTGGAATTAAGCAAAGACCCTGTCACTGAGGCGAAGGTCTACGGCTTGATCGCCAACCAGCCCGAGGTACTGGCAATGAGCTTGGAACGCTGGTTAGCGCACCCCTTCAATAGCACGCCTGAACAATTCGCGATGGCGCCACCAGATGCCGACAGCAACGATCGTGCGATTGCCGCCTTGGTGGGCGGCCACGTCCCGGGTGCCGCGTTCGATCTGAATATTGATACGATTGGCTGACGCTGATCACAAGACAGGGGTCAGCCATCGTCCGGATCAATCCGGCTCCTGCCCAGGGGCAACGACGATCTTCTGGTCCCCCAGCCAGCGCCGGGCGCCGCAGCCGTTGCGCGAGTAGATGTCCTCGGGGTTGTTGAGCCCGCAGTGTTCCAGCGACATGCAGCCGCAGCCTATGCATTCCTCCAGGTTCATGTTCAGCCGTTCGAGTTCGGCGATGCGTTGCTGCACCCGGGTTTTCCAGGTGGCGGTCAGGCGTCGCCAGTCCGCGCCCGCTGGTGCGGTGTTGATGGGCAGGCCGGTCAGTTGCTGGATGATTTCATCCAGCGAGAAACCGATGCGCTGGGCGAACACTATGTAGGCGATCCGCCTGAGGACCGAGCGCGGGTAGCGGCGGTGGCCGCTGCCCACGCGGATCGAGTGGAGCAGCCCGCGGGACTCGTAGAAACGCAGTGCCGAGGCCATGACGCCACTGCGCTGGGCGACTTCGGTGATGGTCAGCAGCGGCTCGCTTGATTTGTTCATGGGCCCTCCGAAGGGGCTTTACTTAAAGTTCACTTTAACTTTTATATTCCGCCTGCCTATAAATCAACAGTGCAGTGACAGCGGAGTCCACTTTCATGAATCGAATTCGCCGAGTGCTCGGTCGAAGCAGTTCTTCAACCCATCGACTGGGAGCGCTGTGCCTCCTGTTGGCGCTGGGCGGCTGTAACGAAAAGGGCGAGCCGGTCGCCGCCGCGGCGCCGGTGGTCGAGGTGACGACCGTGAGCGTGCAGGCGGTGCGTGAGTGGGACCTGTTCAATGGCCGCATCAGTGCGATCGATGCCGTCGACCTGCGGCCGCGGGTCAGCGGTTATGTCGACCGGGTGGCGTTCCGCGAGGGCGACGAGGTGGAAAAGGGCCAGACCCTGTTCGTCATCGACCCGCGTCCGTACCGCGAGGCGCTGGCCAGTGCCCAGGCCCGGCTGGCCCGGGCTCGCGCCACGGTGCGCCTGGCCACCGAGCAGGACCGCCGCGGCCAGGCGCTGGTCAAGCAGTCTGCGCTGTCGCGGGAGGAGGGCGACATTCGCAGCGCCTCCCTGGCCCAGGGCGTGGCGGATGTGAACGCGGCCGTCGCCGAGGTGGCCACGGCCCAGCTCAACCTCGACTTCACCCAGGTCCGCGCGCCGTTTTCCGGGCGCGTCGGGCGGGCCATGCTGACTCTCGGCAACCTGGCTCAGGCCGACCAGAGCATATTGACCAGCATCGTTTCCCAGGACCCGATGTACGTCTATTTCGACGCCGACGAGCAGAGCCTGCTGCGCTACACCGAACTGATGGGCAAGGGCCAGCGCCCGGGGGTGAGCAATACCGTGCGGGTCGGCCTGGCCAACGATGTCGGGACCTTCCCCCTGACCGGCACCGTGGACTTCCTGGATAACCAGGTCGACCCGGCCACCGGCACCATCCGTGTGCGCGCGGTGCTGCCCAACCCCGAGCGCCGGCTGACCGCGGGCCTGTTCGCCCGGGTGCGGCTTGAAGGCGGCAGCGAGACCCGCGCCGTGCTGATCGACGACCGCGCGGTGCAAACCGATCAGGACCGCAAATACGTGTACGTCATCGGCCCGCAAAACCAGGCCCTGCGCAAGGACGTGACCCTAGGTCGCCAGCTGGATGGCCTGCGGGTGATCAGCGCCGGGCTGGCGGCCGGCGATCGGGTGGTGCTGAACGGGGCGCAGAAGATCTTCTACCCGGGCATGGCAGTGGAGCCCAAGGAAATCGCCGCCCCCACGCAGCAGGCCTCGGCCGCCGCGCCCCAGACGCCATTGGCGAAATAAGGGAGAGCGGCCATGGATTTTTCCAAGTTCTTCATCGACCGACCGATCTTCGCCATTGTGCTGTCGATCATCATTTTCGCCCTCGGCCTGATCGCCATCCCGGTGCTGCCGTCGGGGGAATACCCCGAGGTGGTGCCGACCAGCGTGGTGGTGCGCGCCACCTACCCGGGGGCGAACCCCAAGGAGATCGCCGAGTCGGTCGCCGTGCCCCTGGAAGAGGCGATCAACGGCGTCGAAGGGATCATGTACATGAAGTCGGTCGCCGGCTCCAACGGCAGCCTGGCGGTGAGCATCACCTTCGTCCCCGGCGTCGATCCGGACACCGCCGCGGTGCGCGTGCAGAACCGCGTGAGCCAGGCGCTGTCGCGGCTGCCGGAGGAGGTGCGGCAGTATGGCGTGACCACCCAGAAGCAATCGCCGACGCCGCTGATGTACGTCAGCCTGCTGTCCCCGGACAACAGCTACGACTCGCTGTACCTGCGCAATTACCTGACCCTGCACGTCAAGGACGAGCTGTCGCGGCTGTCCGGCATCGGCGATGTAGGGGTCTACGGTTCGGGCGACTATGCGATGCGCATCTGGATGGACCCCAACAGCCTGTCCGCCCGCGGCCTCACCGCGGCTGACGTGGTGAACGCGATCCGCGAGCAGAACGTGCAGGTCTCGGCCGGCCAGCTGGGCGCCGAGCCTTCGCCCCAGGGCGCTGATTTCCTGGTATCGATCAGCGTGCGCGGGCGCCTGCGCAGCGAGCAGGAGTTTGCCGATATCGTCCTCAAGAGCGGGGCGGACGGGCAATTGGTGAAGCTGTCGGACGTGGCGCGGGTCGAGCTAGGCGCGGGCGACTACACCCTGCGCGCGCGCCTGGATGACCGCAACCAGGCAACGGTGGGGATATTCCTCTCGCCGGGGGCCAACGCCTTGCAGGTCGCCGAGGCGGTCTACGGCAAGCTTGACGAGCTGTCCGAGCATTTCCCCGAAGGCGTGGCCTACAAGGCGGTGTGGGACCCGACGGTGTTCGTCCGGGAATCCATCAGCGCGGTGCAGCACACCCTGATGGAGGCGGTGGTGCTGGTGGTGCTGGTGGTGATCCTGTTCCTGCAGACCTGGCGCGCCTCGATCATCCCGCTGATCGCGGTGCCGGTGTCGGTGATCGGCACCTTTGCCTGGCTGTATCTGCTGGGGTATTCGATCAACACCCTGACCCTGTTCGGCCTGGTGCTGGCCATCGGCATCGTGGTCGACGACGCGATCGTGGTGGTGGAGAACGTCGAGCGTTTCATCGAAAAGGGCTACGACCCACGGGAGGCCGCGCACCGGGCGATGAAGGAGGTGTCCGGGCCGATCATCGCCATTGCCCTGGTGCTGTGCGCGGTGTTCATTCCCATGGCCTTTCTCTCCGGCGTCACCGGCCAGTTCTACAAGCAGTTCGCGGTGACCATCGCGATTTCCACGGTGATCTCGGCGATCAACTCCCTGACCCTGTCGCCGGCCCTGGCGGCCAAGCTGTTCAGGCCCCACGGCGCGCCGCAGGACTGGCTGGAGCGGGGCATCCAGAAGGTGTTCGGGGGCTTTTTCCGCGCCTTCAACCGGATGTTCAAACGCCGCTCCGACGGTTATCACGGCCTGGTGTCCTACTCCCTGGGGCGGCGCGGCTCGGTGTTCTTCCTCTACGCCTTGCTGCTGATCGGCACGGCCTGGCTGTTCAACCTGGTGCCGGGCGGCTTTATCCCGACCCAGGACAAACTCTACCTGTTCGCCGGCGCCAAGCTGCCGGAAGGCGCGTCGCTGGCCCGCACCGACGCGGTGACCAGCGAGCTGATCGAGACGGCGCTCTCGGTGGAGGGCGTGGATACCGTGCCGGCCTTCAGCGGCCTGAATGCCTTGCAGTCGGTCAACACGCCGAATGTCATGGCCGCCTACGTCATCCTCAAGCCGTTCGACCAGCGTCAGCGCAGCGCAGCGCAGATCAACGCCGAACTCAACGCCAAGCTGTCCCAGGTCCACGAAGGTTTTGCCTATGCGCTGTTGCCGCCGCCGATCCAGGGGCTGGGCAACGGTTCGGGGTATTCGCTGTACCTCGAAGACCGCGCCGGCCTCGGTTACGGCGCCTTGCAGAATGCCTTGAGCGCCTTCCAGGCGGCGGTGGCGCAGACCCCGGGCATGACTTACCCGGTCAGCTCCTACCAGGCCAATATCCCGCAGCTCGAGGTGCAGGTGGACCGGGTCAAGGTCAAGGCCCAAGGGGTGTCCTTGAGCGATGTGTTCAATACCTTGCAGACCTACCTGGGCTCGGTCTACGTCAATGACTTCAACCTGTTCGGCCGGGTCTACCGGGTCATGGCCCAGGCCGACAGCTCCTACCGGCAGACCGCTGAGGACATCACTAACCTGCGGGTGCGCAACGACCGGGGCGAGATGGTGCCCCTCGGCGCGATGATCACCGTGACGCCCAGCTACGGCCCCGACCCGGTGGTGCGCTACAACGGCTACCCGGCCGCCGACCTGATCGGCGACTCCGATCCCAAGCAGCTATCGTCGGGCCAGGTGATCGCCAAGTTGGAAGAGATCGCCGCCCAGGTATTGCCCCGCGGCATCACCCTGGAATGGACTGACCTGAGCTACCAGCAGGTCACCCAAAGCCATGCCGCGGCGGTGGTGTTCCCGCTGGCGGTGATGCTGGTGTTCCTGGTCCTCGCGGCCCTGTACGAGAGCTGGACCCTGCCCCTGGCGGTGATCCTGATCGTACCGGTGTGCATGCTCGCGGCCTTGTCGGGGGTGTGGCTCAGCGGCGGCGACAACAACGTCTTCGTCCAGGTGGGGCTGGTGGTGCTGATGGGGTTGGCCTGCAAGAACGCGATCCTGATCGTCGAGTTCGCCCGGGAACTGGAGCTCCAGGGCAAGGGCATCATCGAGGCGGCGCTGGAGGCTTGCCGCTTGCGTCTGCGGCCGATCGTCATGACCTCGGTGGCGTTTATCGCCGGTTCCGTGCCGCTGCTGATCGGCAGCGGCGCCGGCAGCGAGATTCGCCGCGCCACCGGGGTCGCGGTGTTCTCCGGCATGCTCGGGGTGACCCTGTTCGGCCTGTTCCTGACCCCGGTGTTCTACGTCGCCTTGCGCAAGTTGGCGGTGCGCTACGCGCCGGCGGTTACGGCGTAGCAGGCAGCCCGGGGTGTGGAGGTGGGCGCCCCGGGCCTGTCATTCTTGACCAGGATCAAGGGCGTTTCCCCGCGGGCGTCGTAGCCTGGGAGCCACTCCCACCCGCGATCAGGGGAACGCCATGGCCAAGAATTTTCCCATCAGCCCCAAGCACCCCGAACGCATCTGCTGGGGCTGCGATCGCTACTGCGCGGCCAATGCCCTGGCCTGCGGCAATGGCTCGGACCGCACCATGCACCCTGCCGAGATGCTCGGCGACGACTGGTACCTGCACGGTGATTGGGGCATCGAGCCGCCCATCGTGTCGGACAAGGTCGTAGACGAGGGGCGTTCCTGAGTCGGTGCTGCTGCCGGCTGCTACTGGAATCCCAGGGTGCCTGGCGGCACCGCGTAGTCCGATGACTGGCGCTCGGCGGCAAAGCGCAGGCTCGCCAGCAGCCCCGGCAGGCTCGGGTCCGGGTGCGGTTCGTCGCGCCAGCACATGCCCAGGGAACCCACGGCGTTGAGCTCGAAATCCAGTGGCACCACCAGCTTGCGTCGGGTGAAGTGCTCGGCCACCCGGTCGGAGGCGATGGAGAGCATGTCGCTGTATTGCAGCAGCCACAGGTTGCCGATCAGCGACGAGGATTCGATGCGGTAGGGCAGCGGGCCCTGGCCGACGCTGGTCAGGGCCATGTCCAGCTTGCTGCGGATCGGCGTGCCGTGGGGCCAGACGATCCAGTCGTAGGCGTACAGGTCCGGCCAGCTCAGGCTCTCGCGCTCGGTCAGCGGATGGCCGGGGCGGCAGATCACCCGCATGGCTTCGTCATACAGCAGCTCGCTGTGCAGGTTGCTGCGCGGTGCGTAGTTGTCCAGGCGACCCACCACCAGGTCCAGCTGCCCCAGCTCCAGGCGGTCGAGCAGGTGGTTCATGGTGCCTTCATGCAGTTCGACCTGGGCCCGGGGATGGCCTTCGAGAAATTTCATGATCGCCGCCGGCACCAGGTTCGGCGCCGAGGCCGGCGAGGTGCCGATGGCCACGCGGTAGGAACTGCCGTCCTGCAGCGCGGCGAGGTTCTGCTGGGCGCGGTCCATTTCGCTCAGCACCCGTCGCGCATGCCCCAGCAGCATCAGGCCCTGGACCGTGGGTTTGAGCCCGCGGGCATGGCGCTCGAACAGCGGCGCGCCGACATCGTCTTCCAGCTCCTTGAGCCATTTCGACAGCGCCGGTTGGGTACTGAAGGTGGCGCGCGCGGCCTCGCTGACGCTGCCGGTTTCTTCCAGGCTGACCAGCAATTGCAGGTGTTGCATGCGCAGGCGGCGGGTCCAGTCGGCGGCCATGGGTATACCTCTACACGTATGGGTTGATCAGAAAATAGCATTATTCGGATATGCGTGAGCCCTGAATAATCGCCCCCGCACCACCTGAACAATTCCAACAAACAGGGTGTACCGCCATGCCTTTGCCTTACCCAAGTACCGTCCTGGGCTTGTCGCTGCTGGGCGCCAGCGCGCTCGTGCAGGCCCAGAGCCAGACCCAGGCCGAGTCGGCCGGTCTGATCGAAGACAGCAGCCTCAAGCTGACCAGCCGCAATTTCTATTTCAATCGCGATTTTCGCAGTGACCTGGGGCCCACCAGCCTGCGCGAGGAATGGGCCCAGGGCTTTATCCTCGACCTGCGCTCCGGCTACACCCAGGGGATGGTGGGCGTTGGGGTGGACGCCTTCGGCATGCTCGGCCTGCGGCTCGACGGCAGCCGGCGGCGCTCGCCGGTGATGCTGATACCCACCGACAGCCACGGCAACCCGGAGCAGCAGTGGGCCGAGGCGGGCGGCGCGCTGAAGCTGCGCTGGTCCGCCACCGAGCTCAAGTACGGCGACCTGATGCCCAACAACCCGGTGTTCGCCATGGCCACGGCGCGGCTGTTGCCGTCATCCGCCCAGGGCCTGCAACTGCTCAGCGGCGAGTTGCCCGGATTGAACCTGGACGCCGGGCATTTCACCTCCGGCAACGGCGTCAACTCGACCAACCGCGACGGGCCGCTGAGCGCCTTCTACGCGCGGCTGGATGTGCGCCAGGTGGATTACCTCGGCGGTTTCTACCAGGCCACGCCGCGGCTCAAGCTCGGCGCCTTCAGCGCGGATTACCAGGATGTGTGGAAGCAGCACTTCGCCAGCGCCGAATACCGCTGGCCGATCGATGCTGCGCACGCGCTGAGCCTGGCATTGGCCGGTTATCACACCCGGGACAGCGGCAAGGCCCTGGCAGGGCCGATCGACAACAACGCCTGGTCGGCCAGCCTTGCCTATGCCTTCGGCCCGCACAAGCTGACCCTGGCCCGGCAGGTGATCGACGGCGACGAGCCGTTAGACTACCTGGGCTTCGGCGCCATGCCCGGCGACGCCATCGGCTTTCTCGCCAACAAGTCGCAGAACGCCGATTTCAACCTGCCCCACGAACGCTCCTGGCAACTGCGCTACGACCTGAACCTGGCGGCGTTCGGCATTCCCGGGCTGAGCCTGATGGGGCGTTACCTGAGCAGTTCCGGCATCGACGGTTCGGGCTACGGGGGCGGCGCCTACGACCGTTTCAAGGCCATCGACGACGGCGGGCGCTGGGAGCGCAACCTGGAGGCGCGCTACGTGGTGCAGAGCGGGCCGGTGCGCGATCTGTCGCTGCGGGTGCGCCAGGCGACCCTGCGTTCCGACGCCGCGGTGCAGCGCGCCGACCTGCCGGACCTGGACGAATGGCGGGTCATCGTCGAGTACCCGCTGTCCTTCTGATGGTATGTGTTTTTGGGTATGGAGTGATCCATAAATACCATTATTCGTGCATAGGTATCGGTTCGATAATCGCTGCCACACAACTCGCAAAGGTGTCCCATGAATAACAAGAGCGACGGGTTGCGCCAGGATTTCTATCAGCGCATTGATCGACACAACCTGTTCCCGCTGTGGGAGCAACTGCACAACCTGGTGCCCCAGCAGCCGGCCGGCGCCTGTGTCGCCGCCCTGTGGCGCTACAAGGAACTGCGTCCCTATCTGAGTGAGGCCGGAAGGCTGATTTCCGCGCAGGAAGCGGTGCGCCGCGTGCTGGTGCTGGAGAACCCGGTGCTGCGCGGCCAGGCCTCGATCACCTCGAGCCTGTACGCCGGCCTGCAGTTGATCCTGCCCGGCGAGATCGCCCCCAGCCATCGCCACAGCCAGTCGGCCCTGCGTTTCGTGGTCGAGGGCCGCGGCGCGTTCACCGCGGTGGAAGGCGAGCGCGCCACCATGGAACCGGGGGACTTCATCATCACCCCGTCCTGGGCCTGGCACGACCACGGCAACCCCAGCGAGGCCGAAGGTGGCGAGCCGGTGATCTGGCTCGACGGCCTGGACATCCCGCTGGTGCGTTTCTTCGACGCCGGTTTCGCGGAAAACCACGAGGTCGCGGAGCAGCCGATCCTGCGTCCGGAAGGCAACAGCCTGGCGCGGTTCGGCATGAACATGCTGCCGGTGCGGCATCAGGTCGACTCGCACACCTCACCGATCTTCAGCTACCCCTACAGCCGCACCCGCGAAGCCCTGGATACCCTGCTGCGCCAGGAGCAGATCGACCCCTGGGACGGGGTCAAGCTGCGCTACGTGAACCCGGCCACCGGCGGCTGGCCGATGCCGACCATCGCCACCTTCATGCAGATCCTTCCGCGCGGCTTTCGCGGCCAGACCTACCGCAGCACCGATGCCAGCGTGTTCAGCGTGGTGGAGGGGCAGGGCAGCGTGTTCATCGGCGCCGAGCGCTTCGATTTCGAACCCCGCGACCTGTTTGTCGTGCCCAGCTGGGCGCCGGTGCGTTTCCAGTGCGAGCAGGAGTGCGTGCTGTTCAGCTTCTCCGACCGTCCGGTGCAGCAAGCGCTGGGCATCCTGCGTGAATCTCGCGAGACCCCTTGAACCTTCCGCCCAGACTTTGGAGCCGACCATGACTTATGTCGTTATCCCGCCTGCCATCACCGCGTTGCCGATCAATGGCAGCCGCGACACCTTTCCCGTGCGCCGCGTCTACTGCGTCGGCCGCAACTATGCGGCCCATGCCCGGGAGATGGGTTTCGATCCGGATCGCGAGCCGCCGTTCTTCTTCTGCAAGCCGGCCGACGCCGTGGTGCCGGTACAGAACGGGCAGACCCTGGAGCTTGCGTACCCCGCCGAGACCAGCAATTACCACTATGAAATCGAGCTGGTGGTGGCCATCGGCAAGGGCGGTCGCAACATCTCCCGGGAGCAGGCCAATGAGCACGTCTGGGGCTACGCCGTGGGCCTGGACATGACCCGCCGCGACCTGCAGATGCAGGCCAGGGAAATGGGCCGGCCCTGGGAGCTGGGCAAGGCCTTCGACCAGTCGGCGCCGATCGGCGCCCTGACCCCGGCCGCGCAGCTGGCTGGCCTGGAACACGCGGCGATCTGGTTGCAGGTCGACGGCCAGGACAAGCAGCGCAGCGATATCGACAAGCTGATCTGGTCGGTGCCGGAAACCATTGCCTACCTGTCGCGCTTCTTCGAGCTGCAGCCGGGCGACCTGATCATGACCGGCACCCCCGAAGGCGTCGGCCCGGTGGTGGCCGGCGAGCTGATGCTGGGCGGCGTCGAGTCACTGGGCGAGCTGCGCGTGCGGGTTATCTGAGCCTTTTCCTTCCTTGCTGATGCGGTCCGGGCGCAGGTCCGGGCCGCTGGAGTTCGATCATGTCTTCCACTGATAACAACAACAGTGTGGATGTACAGGATTTCATTGACCGGCAGCCGGTGGCGCCGTTCCAGTGGCTGATTCTGCTGTTGTGTTTCCTGGTCACCGCGCTGGACGGGCTGGACACCGCCGCGGTCGGTTTTATCGCCCCGGCCTTGCGTGAAGAGTGGGGGCTGAGCCCGGCCCAGCTCAACCCGGTACTGGGCGCGGCGCTGCTCGGGCTGATGCTCGGCGCCTTCGCCGCGGGACCGCTGGCCGACCGCCTGGGGCGCAAGACGGTGCTGCTGTGGTCGGTGCTGTTCTTCGGCGGCTGGAGTGTCGCCGCAGCCTTCGCCAGCAACCTGGAAACCCTCACCGTGCTGCGCTTTCTCACCGGCCTGGGGCTGGGCGGGGCGATGCCCAACGCCATCACCCTGACCTCGGAATACTGCCCGCAACGCCGTCGGTCGCTGATGGTCACCAGCATGTTCTGCGGCTTCACCCTGGGCTCGGCCCTGGGCGGCGTGGTCGCGGCGCACCTGGTGCCGCTGCACGGCTGGCGCAGCGTGTTGCTGCTGGGCGGAGTGCTGCCGTTGCTGCTGGTGCCGGTGCTGATTTGGTTGTTACCGGAGTCGGTGCGCTTCCTGGTGCTGCGCAAGGCCCGGCAACGCGAGCGGGTCAGCGCCATCCTGCGGCGCATCGGGCCCTTGCCCGAGGGCTGGAACGGCCGCTTCGACCTGGGCGACGCGGGGGTGGTCGGGGCCAAGCCGGTGTCGCCGGTGCGCTTGATCCTGCGCGGGCACCTGAGCCGCGGCACCTTGCTGCTGTGGTCGGCGTTTTTCATGAGCCTGCTGATCATCTACATGATGACCAACTGGCTGCCGCTGCTGATCAAGGACACCGGCCTGAGCCTGAGCCAGGCGGCGCTGATCAGCGCGATGTTCCAGATCGGCGGCACCCTCGGCGCGGTGAGCCTGGGCGCCAGCATGGACCGCCTCGACCCCTGGCGCGTGCTGACCCTGGCCTATCTGTGCGGCGCGGGTTTCCTCTGGGCCATCGGCCAGTACTACCAGTCGTTCTACCCGCTGGTGCTCTGCGTGGCCGGCATGGGCTTCTGCATCAGCGGCACCCAGGTCGGCGCCAATGCCCTGGCCTCGGGCTTCTATCCCACCGCCAGCCGCGCCACCGGGGTGGCCTGGGCCCATGGGGTTGGGCGCATCGGTTCGATCACCGGCACCCTGGGCGGCGGGATGATGCTCAGCCTGGGCCTGGGTTTCAACGACATCTTCAGCCTGCTGATGGCCCCGGCCCTGATCGCCGCCGGCGCGATGTTCCTTATGGGCCGCCGCTACCGCGCGGCCCCGGCTGCGCCAGCCTTTGCCGAGGCCCCGGCGCAGCCCTGATTTCTTGTTCGATGTGCCAGGAGCGCAGCTATGCAGCTTTACAGTTTCTTCAACAGTTCGACGTCGTACCGGGTGCGCATTGCCCTGGCGCTCAAGGGGCTGGCGTTCGATTGCCTGCCGGTCAACCTGCGCCAGGGCGAGCAGCGCGCGGCGCAGTACCTGGAGCTCAACCCGAGCGCCAGCGTGCCGCTGCTGGTGGATGACGATGGGACCGGCCTCAGCCAGTCGCTGGCGATCATCGATTACCTGGACAACCTTCACCCTGACGTACGCCTGATTCCCCAGGAGCCCCTGGCACGGGCGCGGGTGCTGGAGGTGGCCAACCTGATCGGCTGCGACATCCACCCGATCAACAACCTGCGGGTGCTGGCCTACCTGCAGGACCGGCTCGGGGTGAGCGCGCAGCAGAAAAACGACTGGTACCGGCACTGGGCGGAGCAGGGCATCGAGGCCCTGGAAAGCCTGCTGCAACGCCATGGCCAGGGTTCGTTCTGCTTCGGCGAGCAGCCGACCCTGGCCGACTGCTGCCTGGTGCCCCAGGTGGCCAATGCGCTGCGCATGGGCTGCGACCTGGAGCGCTGCGAACTGACCCTGGCGATCCATCGGCACTGCCTGGGCCAGCCGGCGTTCCAGCAGGCGGCGCCGGATCGGCAGCCGGACTACATCCCCTGATTCAACCGCATCACAGAGGTAGCGTTAATGAACCATGAAAAACAACAACAAAAAGTCATCATCGTCGGTGGCGGCATCGGCGGCCTGGCCGCGGCCCTGGCCCTGACTCGCCAGGGCATCCGTGTACAACTGCTGGAACAGGCCGAGCAGATCGGCGAGATTGGCGCCGGCATCCAGCTCGGGCCCAATGCCTACGCGGCCCTGGATGCCCTGGGCGCCGGCGAGGCGGCGCGACGCCGTTCAGTGTTCACCGACCACATCATCATGATGGACGCGGTGGACGCCGGCGAAGTGCTGCGCATCGATGTCGGCGCGGCGTTCCAGCAGCGTTTCGGCAACCCCTACGGGGTGATCCACCGCGCCGATATCCACCTGTCGATCCTCGAGGCGGTGGAGCAGGACCCGTTGATCAGCTTCCAGACCTCGACCCGGATCAGCGCCATGGACCTGCAAGGACCGCGGGTGACCCTGATCGACCAGCATGGCCAGCGCTACGAGGCGGACGCGGTACTGGGCTGCGACGGGGTCAAGTCGGTGGTGCGCGAGCACCTGCTGGGCGACACGCCCCGGGTGACCGGGCATGTGGTCTATCGGGCGGTGGTCGACGAGCAGGAGATGCCCGAGGAACTGCGGGTCAACGCCCCCGTGTTGTGGGCCGGGCCCCGTTGCCACCTGGTGCACTACCCATTGCGTGGCGGCCAGCAGTACAACCTGGTGGTGACCTTCCATAGCCGCGAGCAGGAAGAGTGGGGCGTGCGCGACGGCAGCAAGGCCGAGGTGCTGTCGTACTTCCAGGGCATCCACCCGAGCCCGGCCCGGCTGCTGGACACCCCCAGCTCCTGGCGCCGCTGGGCCACCGCCGACCGCGAGCCGGTAGAGCGCTGGGGCCAGGGCAACGCGACCCTGCTCGGCGACGCCGCCCACCCCATGAGCCAGTACCTGGCCCAGGGCGCCTGCATGGCGCTGGAAGACGCGGTGACCCTGGGCGAAGCGGTCAGGGCCTGCGGCCATGACCTGCAGGCGGCGTTCCGCTTCTACGAATCGGTGCGCATCCCCCGCACCGCCCGCGTGGTTTGGTCCACCCGGGAAATGGGCCGCCTCTACCATGCCCAGGGCGTCGAACGCAGCGTGCGCAACAGCCTGTGGGAGGGGCGCAGCCAGGCGCAGTTCTATGACGCGGTGCAGTGGTTGTATGGGTGGAATGTTGATAATTGCCTGGGGGGCGGAGATAAACGGAGGGCGTAGACCTCCGCTGTTTAAGCCGCTGCGTGAGCCCCGCAGGTAACGCCGTAGCCCTCAATCCCTGGTCAACCCTGGCGTCTGGGCCGGCACATCGCCGCGCAGGTCCGGGTGGTCGCGTTCGCTGAAGCGGCGCAGTCCTTCCAGGGTTTCTGGCTGATGGATGGAGCGGTTGAAATACTCGGCTTCGATGCGCAGGCCGATCTGGAACATCAGCAGGACCAGGCCGATATTGCCCAGGGTCTCGATGCCCAGGCGGATGGCCGTCGGAAAGACCGCCGTATGCCACTGCGCGCCGAGGACCAGCAGCAGGCAGGGGCCCAGCAGGATGCCACGCAGATTTCGCCGATCACCCGCGACTGCCCCTTGGGGAGGGTCGCGGGGCCTGTGTCGCTATCGCTGCCGTGCTTACCGACGGACGGCGGCAGACGGCGAGCCGGGAACTATCGGAAAAGTTCTAAAATCAGAGACTCGATCCGATGGGTGACATTCGGCCCGACAGTATCGGCGATACCCCCAATCAGCGGCTGCGCACGGATTCTTTCATGGACGAACGATTACCCGAAATACCCGGCTATAGCCTGCATAGCCGGCTTGGCCAAGGCGGGATGGCCGAAGTCTACCTGGCAACCCAGGAGTCGCTGCACCGCAAGGTGGCGGTGAAGGTACTGCTCAACGCCAATGACGAGGCGTTCAGCAAGCGCTTCATCCGCGAGGGACATATCGTCGCCTCGTTGCATCACCCCGCCATCATCACCATCCACGACATCAACAGACTGGCCGATGGCCGCTATTACCTGGCCATGGAGTTCGTCGGCGGCGGCGATCTGGCCCGGCACAAGGGCGAGGTGTTCGAGCCGAGGCGCGCCCTGGATATCGTCCGGCAGATTGCCACCGGCCTCGCCGTGGTGCATGAGCAGGGTCTGATCCACCGCGATATCAAGCCGGCGAACATCCTCTTCCGCAGCGACGGCACGCTGGTGATCACCGATTTCGGCATCGCCAAGGCGCTGGAGATGGACAGCGAGCTCACCGGGCTCGGCATCGCGGTCGGCAGCCCGGCCTACAGCAGCCCGGAACAGGCGCAGTGCCAGCCGCTGGATATCCGCACCGACATCTACAGTCTGGGCGTCATCCTCCTGGAGATGCTCATCGGCACCAATCCGTTCCGCGGCGCCAGCTATACCCAGACCGTGATGAACCAGGTGCAGATGCCACCGCCGAGCTTGCCGGCGCACATCAGCCCGTACAAGGCGGTGCTCGAGCGGATGCTGGCGAAGGACCCCAACCAGCGCTTCGCCGACTGCCAGGCGCTGCTGCAGGCACTCGATGAGCTGGACCAGCCAGAGCAACCGGACGAGCCCAGCGAGGTGGAGCTGGAATCTACCCGCTTCGCGCCGGCCCTGATCGATCCTGCGCCGCCCCAGGCCGAGCCCGAGGCCGAGCCCGCCCGCCGGCGCAGCCCGAACAGGCGCCTGGCGCTGTGGGCACTCGGCAGCCTGCTGCTGCTCGGCGCTGCCAGCGGTACCGGCCTGTACCTGCAGCCGCGGATCGAGATCGCCGAGCTGCTGACACGTGGCGAACAGCGCCTGGCGGCGGGCCAGCTGGTCGAGCCGGCGCAGGACAATGCCGAGTATTTCTTCAACCAGGCCTTGCAGCTCGACGAAGCCAGCGCGCAGGCCCGGCAAGGACTGCAACGGGTAGCCGCGGCGCGGATCGACGGCTACCGGCAACTGGCCGAGCAGCGCATCGCCGAAGAACACCTGCTGGAGCCCGAGGATGACAGTGCGGTGTTCTATTACCGGCAGATACTCGGCCTGGCGCCGGGGCACGCCCAGGCGCTGGCCGGGTTGGACCAGGTGGCGCTGCTCTACGCCGAGATGAGCAAAAGCGCGTATGCCAAGGGCGATCGGGACCTGGCGCGGGCCTATATCAAGCATGGCCTGGAAGCCCGTCCGGACAGCCCCGAACTACTCGCAATCCGGGACCAGTATGAGAAGCGCACACGCAGTGGCCAAGCGCCGCGCCCGTCCGCTGCGCCGCCTTCTCCGACGCCCTCGGCGCCTCAATCGACCGACAAGCAGGCGGAACAGCCGAATGGGTTCAAGCGCCTGTGGAACAGGCTCTTTTGATGTGGCCAGGGCACGCGGAGCCGATGCCGAGACATAAAAAAGGCTATGTCCCGAATTACCTGGGCTGGCGCCGCATGCTGGAACCTTATCAGCAGGGCATTCGATCGGTTCACTGCATCCGGGAGGCAGTCGGGCACACCCTGCAACAGGCTATTGGGACATAGCCTTATAGATAGCGGTTTTTTCCCAGAACTCTTGGTCAAAGGTTTGACCCTACAGCGTCATGGAGCTGCCCTTGGTTGAACCTGTGAAGCCGTATTGGTTTGCGCTGTTTGCAGCCGGTGCGTGAGCCGCACCGGTGACGCTATGGCCCTCAATCCCTGGTCAACCCCGGCGTCTGGGCCGGCACATCGCCGCGCAGGTCCGGGTGGTCGCGTTCGCTGAAGCGGCGCAGTCCTTCCAGGGTTTCCGGCTGATGGATGGAGCGGTTGAAGCACTCGGCTTCGATGCGCAGTCCCTCGGCCAGGGGCTGGCCGTAGCCGCGGATGAGCGCTTCCTTGTCCGAGCGCATGGCGGGCTGGGGCAGGGTGCAGAGCAGGCGCGCCAGCTCCAGCGCGCGCTCCAGGGAGCGGCCCTTGGCGACGACCTCGTTGACCAGGCCGATAGCCAGCGCCTCGCTGGCGCAGATGACCTTGCCGGTGAGGATCAACTCCAGCGCCCGGCCCATGCCGACGATGCGTGGCAGGCGCTGGGTGCCGCCATCGCCCAGGCCGATGTTCCAGCGGCGGCAGGTCACGCCGAACGAGGCGTGTTCCTCGGCGATGCGCATATCGGCAAAGCAGGCCCACTCCAGGCCGCCGGCGTAGGCCACGCCGTTCACCGCGGCGATCACCGGTTTGTAGATATCCGTCCAGCGGCTCGGGCCGATGATCCCGGGGCGCTCGCCGCGATTGTGCGCGGCGATCTCGTCCGGGGTGGTGGGCACCAGATCCAGCGCCGCCTTGAGGTCGCCGCCGGCGCAGAAGGCCTGGTCGCCGGCGCCGGTGATGATGGCCACGAGGGCGTCCGGATCGTCGCGAAAACGGCTCCAGGCCTCGATCAGTTCCTGGTGGGTGGTGGGGCCGATGCAATTGCGTTTCTGCGGCCGGTTGAAGCGGATGATCCTGATCGGTCCCTGGGTTTCGTAGTCGATTTCGCTAAAGGCCATGGCCGCCGCACCTCCTGTGGTTGGCGAGGGATATCCATTGCGAGGCCAGGCTTTCGGGCGCAGGCAAGGCACAAGCTGCGAGTGTAGCTTGTGGGGTTTCCTTGCCTCCCCGGTCGGTCGATGCTTAGCGATCGGAAGTCTGCAGCTCGCCTTTCGCCAGGGCGGACGGGACGGGCCCGGTCCTGGCCAGGCGCCTGAGCAACGGGGTGGTCATCAGGGTGGTGGCGATGGCCACCATCAGCAACAGGAAGAACGCGCTCTGGGAGATCAGCCCCATGTCCAGGCCCACGGAGAGCACGATGATTTCGATCAGGCCACGGGTGTTCATCAACACCGCGACGCTGCGCGAGACCTCCACGGACAGGCCGGCCAGGCGTCCGGCGAGGTAGCAGCCGAGGGTTTTACCCAGCACCGCGGCGGCGAAGAAGGCCAGCAGCCACAGCCAGCTGTCGAGGGGCGCCAGGGCGCCGAGGTCCATCTTCAGCCCGGTGGCGGCGAAGTAGAAGGGCACCAGCCCGATGTTGACGAAGCCTTCCATGTGGCGGTGCCAGTGCTGGCGCTGCTCGCGCAGCAGCCAGCCGGCGATCAGCCCGCCCAGGGCGCTGTGCAGGCCGATCAGGGTGGTGATCCAGCCGCACAGCAGGGCGGTCGCCAGCATCAGGGCCATGCTCATATCGGCGGCGGGGGCCGCGCTGCGTGTCGCGAGCAGCCGCGTCAGGGCGTGCAGCAACGGGCGCAAGCCCCAGCGGGCGAGGACGAGGAACAGGGCGATAAAGGTCAGCTGGCGCAACACCCCGAACAGCGAGCTGTCGCTGCTGGACAGGGCAACGATGAGGGTCAGCAGCACCCAGCCAATGATGTCGGTGATGGCGGCGGCCGCGATGCCGACAGTCCCGGCCAGCGAATGCTCCAGCCCCAGGTCGCTGATGATTCGCACCAGCACCGGCAGGGCGGTGATCGACAGCGCGATGCCGCAGAACAGCACGTAGCCGAGCCGGGGTTGGGCGGGAGCCAGGGCGCTGTGGGAGAGCAGACCGACCATGGCCCCGAGGGCGAAGGCCAGGATCACCCCGCCGCCGGCCACCGAGAGGGCGGAAAAACCGATCTTCTGGTTGCCCAGGTGGTTGCTGTCGAAGCGCAGGCCGATCTGGAACATCAGCAGGACCAGGCCGATATTGCCCAGAGTCTCGATGCCCAGGCGGATGGCCGCCGGGAAGACCGCCGCATGCCACTGCGCGCCGAGGGCCAGCAGCAGGCAGGGGCCGAGCAGGATGCCCACGCAGATTTCGCCGATCACCCGCGACTGCCCCCAGCGGGCCAGCAGCGCGCCGCACAGTTGGCTGGCGATGATGATCACCGCCAGCTGGAAAAACGGCAGGGCCGAGAACAGTTGCTGTAGCGTCGACATGGCGTCCTCCGCCTATTTCACCGCGAACGAGTCCGCGGTCGTGGTCAGGGCGCCCAAGCGGCGCCGCGCCTCTTCGCCAAAGGGTTTCGAGCGCCGGCTCTGGGCATCGATCTGCACGATCACGGTGGTGGCCAGGGCTGCGCAGCGACCGTCCTGGAACAGCGCCTGCTCCAGGGTCATGGAGCTTTTGCCGAGGGTGGCGACCCGGGTGCCGATCTGCACCGTGCCGGGCCAGCGCAGTTCGGCGCGCAGGTCGAGCTCCAGGCGCGCGATGACAAATTCGCTGCCGGGTTCGGCGAGCGGCGCGTGCGGGTCGTAGATGATCTCCACCCGCCCGGTTTCCAGGAAGGTGGCGAACACCGCGTTGTTCACATGGCCCTGGCGGTCGGTATCGGCATAGCGGATCTTGTCCGAGGAACGGACGGCGAAGTCGTGCAGGGCGGGATCATTGGACATGTCGTGCTCCAGTCTCGAGGGGGGTGGCCAGGGTCGCCGCGCGCGCCAGCCCGGCAAAGGCGTCCAGCAAGCGTTCGCGCCAGGCATGCAATACGTCGTTGGGGGCCAGCAGTTCTTCGCCGCTGGTGCAGCGCGCCCACATGAACATGCCGAACACACAATAGTCGGCATAGGCCGGGGCCTCGCCGGCCAGGAAGGGCTGGCCCTTGAGGGTCTGGCGAAGCGGGGCCAGGACCTGGCGCAACTGCTCCAGGTGCTTGGCTTGCGGGGCCACCAGCTGTTCCAGCGAGGTGCCGAAGTGCGCTTCACGGGAGCTGCGGAAATATTCCCGGTCCTCGTCGGCCAGTTGTTCGTAGACATCCAGCAGGATCACCCGGGCCACGGCGGGCAGCAGCATGCTGTCGGCCCAGCGGTTGACGAAGCCCGCCAGCGCGATGGCGTCGCGACTGCCGAACAGGGACGGGCGCTCGGGGTAATGCTGCTCCAGGTGCAGGGCAATGCGCCAGGAGTCGCTGATGCTCTGGTCGCCATCCACCAGCACCGGAACCGCGCCCTGCCGGGAAAAGGCGATGCGCGCCTTGTCGCTGAAGCGCCAGGCGATGTTCTGGCTTTCCAGCCCCTTGTGGGCCAGGGCCATGCGGGTTTTCCAGCAGTGCGGGCTGAAGCGCAGGTCCGGGTCGGCGCCGGCCAGTTCGTAGAGGGTCAGGGGTGCGCTGCTCATGCTTGCTTTTCCTTCGCTATGGACTGTGGTTGCGCTCCGCTCATGCAGGTCGCTCATGGCGTGGGTCCTGGTGGCCTGGGTGTCGGCTGGCCGATGGCGCCCGGCAGCGGGCGCGGGCGTTGCGGCAGCAGGGTCAGGAGCATGCCGGCGGTCACCACCAGCAAGCCGGCGATGGCAGTGCTGTTCGCGCGCTCACCCAGCAGCAGGGCGGCCAGCACCATGGCCGTGCCCGGCACCAGCGCGGCGAATGTGGAGCCGAGCGAAGCGCCCAGCAGCTGTACCGAGCGGCTGTAGAAGAACAACGCCACCGTCGACACCAGCAGGCCCTGGTAGACCACCTGGATGCCAATATCCCAGAGCGGCGCCTGGAGAATCCGCAGCCCGCGGTCGGCCAGGTAGACCGGCAGGTACAGAACCATCGAGCACACCGAGACAATCGCCGTGGCATGCAATGCATCGCTGCCGGACCATTTCGACACCAGGGTATAGATCGCCCACAGCAGGCCGCCGAGCAGGAACATCAGGTAGGCGTAGGGCGAGGCCTGGGCCCCGGCGAAACTGTGCCAGCCGGCCAGCAGCACGCCGCCGATGATCAGCGCGGTGCCGGCGTTCGCCCGGGCGCCGAGACGAGTGCCGAACAGCCGCGCGCTGATCAGGATCGACAAGAGGATCATGCTGCCGGGGGTCACCACGGCGAACAGCTCCACCGGGGCCAGGGCCAGCCCCTGGGCCACCACCAGCATGTACGGCGCCCCGATGCCGATGACCATCAGGCCGATGCTTGTCCAGCTCAAGCCCCGGCGGCCATGGCGGACCAGGTACGGCAGCAGGATCAACCCGGAGACGCTGTAGCGGATGCAGGTGATGTCGTAGGCATCCAGCGGCGTGCGGGTCAGCCCCAGCCGGGTGACCACCGGGAATGCGCCCCAGATCAAGGCCGCGGCGAGGCCGCACAGAATGCCGGTCCAACGCTGTTCGGGACTGACGGAGAGCGTCATGAGCGGGTCCTCGCTGCGGCGTCCTTGGGGCTAGCGGTGGCCGATTTTCACCGAGCCGGCGTTGCCGCGCTTGCGCAGGTAGGCGTACTCGATGTCGTTGAGCAGCATCTGGGCCCGGTTGATGTGGCGCGAGGCGTAGTTGACGCTGGTAAGGAAGTGCGCCAGCTCCTCGGTCTCGGCGAAGTTGCCGTTGTCATGGGCGACCTTGGAGAGGTCCAGGTTGTGGCGGTTCTCCAGCTTGCTCAGGTAGTCGAGGTCGATCACCCGGAACGCCGCGCCGATGCTCAGGCCGCGGGCATTGAGCACCTTGTGCCATTCGAAGGGCGGGTTGATCAGCACGTCGCCCGGTTCGACGTAGACGGTGTCGGCCTCGTAATCGCCGCCTGGCGCTTCGCGGCCGCTGCTGGTCTCGAACATCAGGTCGTAGTCGCGGAACTGGTCGCCCAGCTGCGGCGGGCGGGTGCTCCACTTCTTGGTGCCGGCGATCATCACGAAGATATTGAGGGTGGGGAAAATGTGCCAGTCGCTGCCCACCGCGCCGCGGGCCGGCTCGCCATATTCCTGGGTGCTGTAGCCGAGGAACATGTGGCCGGTGACTTTCCAGGCGTCGATACTGAACCAGGGTTTGCTGAAGACGTGCTGCTTGACCAGGTTGAAGGCGTCCTTGCCCCACTCGTAGGGGTCGTTGTAGCTCGATGAAATCGTGCCCAGGTGCGAGTAGACGTCGAGGTTGTGGGTGAAGATGTCGTCGAGGAATTCCTGCCCGGTGCCGACGCGGCCGGTGACGTAGTTGTAGTCCGAGGCACCGTTCTCGTCGCGCATCGACACCGGCTGGTCGCCGGACTTGACCCGCCATTGCAGGTTTTTCCCCGAGCCGACCTGATCGAAGAACGCCCGTTGCGAAAACTCCTCGCCGATGGGCGCGAGTTTGCGCAGCAGGGCGGGCTTGGTGAACCCCTCGGTGAAGCGCTCGACCTTGTCGCGGGTGAGCTCGCCCTTGTGCTCGGCGGGCTCGATGACATTGATGTAGCCATACTGGATACGACTGTTCGAAACCATTTCGAAGACTCCTTTTTCCTGACGTAAAAAGAGAAAACCGCTCGCGCCCACGACCGCTGTTAACGGGCGTGACTGCGCAGTTGAAGCCGACTTCCTTCCGTTGCGCGAAACGAAAGTCGTGGACCAGTACATCAAGCATGCTTACCGCATCGCACCTATCGGCTATGATTGACAGGTGTGTCAAAGATCGCAGTGTTGGTATCTTTGACAGCGTTGTCAACAATTATGTGAGCAGTGATTTTTATGGCGGGTGTCAGGCAGTTTGACGAAGAAAAAGTGTTGTCGACGGTCCTTGATGTGTTCTGGCGCAAGGGCTGGCAGTCCACCTCCATGGCCGACCTGGCCGAGGCGGCCGAGGTCCAGCGCGGCTCGCTGTACCACGCCTACGGCGGCAAGGAGGCGTTGTTCCTGCTGGCGTTCGAAGCCTACGCCACGCGCTTTTTGGGCAACGCCGCCAAGGCCCTCGAGGCTCCGGACGCCGAGACCGCGCTGCGGCGGTTTTTCGACGTGGCGATCAGCAACATGACCAGCGGCACGCCGGCCAAAGGCTGCCTGACCACCAAGACGGCCACCGAAGCCGACACCATCGGCCCGCGCATCCAGCAACGCTTGCGCGACCTGCTGGATGCCCTGCAACTGACCATCAGCACTGCATTGTCGGCCGAGCGGATCCAGGGCGACCTGATCCTGGCACCGGCAGAAGCCGCGCAAGTGCTGGTCACCTTCACCCGCGGACTGGCGGTGATGGAACGCATCTATCAGGAACCGGAACGCTTGCGCAGCACGGCCGATTGCCTGGTGCGGATGCTGGTGCCGAGCGTCCGGGCGCGGGTCTAGGCCTTAGGGTGGTTTACCGGACGTCACGTCCGAGCGACTGCTTCCAGTCCCGCAGCACCTCGATCAGGGCGCGCAGCTTGGGCGGGACGTGCCGGCGGTTGGCGTAGTACAGCCACATGGCCGGCAGTGGCTGGCAGGTGCCGGGCAGGACTTCCACCAGCTGGCCGCTGTCGAGGTCGGCGGCGATCCGTTCGCGAATGAACACATGGGCAATGCCCACACCGGCACGGGCGGCCTCAATCACCGCCTGGGTGTCGGTGCTGATAAAGCGCCCGGGCACATCCAGCTTCACCTCGTGCTGGCCGTCGTGCAGGTGCCATTTGTGCATCTGCCCGCTGCTGGGAAAACGAAAGCGTACACAGGAATGCTGGCGCAGCTCGTCGATGCCGCGCGGTGCCGGGTGGCGCGCCAGGTACTGCGGGCTGGCCACCAGGGCGCATTGCAGCGGCGGAGTGATCTGCACCGCGTGCATGCCCGGGTGCAGGGCGTCGGCCAGGCGGATGCCGGCGTCGAGCTGTTCCTTGACGATGTTCACCAACTGATCTTCGTAGCGTATTTCCAGGGTGACCCTGGGGTAGCGCTGGAAGAAATCCTCGAGTAGTGGGGCGACGATCAGGTGCTTGGCCATGTGCAGGGCACTGATGCGCAGATGCCCCGAAGGCTCGCCCTGGGTTTCCCCCAACTCGTCCCGGGCCTGCAGCAGGCTGCGGTAGCCGGCTTCGCTGCCTTCGTGAAAACGCTGGCCGCTTTCCGTCAGGCTGACGCCGCGGGTGGTGCGATGGAACAGCTTGGTCTGCAGTTCGCTTTCCAGCTGGTTGATGGCCAGGCTCACGGCCGCTGGGGTTACGCCCAGCACGGCGGCGGCGTGGGTGAAGTTGCCGGTCTCGACCACCGCCATGAAGAGGTGCAGCCCGGCCAGTGGATCGCGTCGGCTCATTGTTAGAAATACTTAATAGTCTTGTAGGGAGAATGCGGATTCTCTTAAAGCTACGAGCTTCATAGACTCTTTTCAACCGCAAAGGAGTCCGCCATGCACTGGCCCGTCACCCTCAAACCCGCCCGGCAGATGCTCGACAAGGGCATCGCCAAAGCCATGCAGATGCAGCTGTCGGTGTGCATCGCCATCGTCGATCAAGGCAGCAATCTGCTGGCGTTCGTGCGCATGGACGACGCCGTGCCGGGGGCGATCGACCTGGCCCAGCGCAAGGCCCGGACTTCGGCGCTGTTCCGCACCGCCAGCGCCGAACTCGGCGCCTTGTCCGGGCCGGGGCAGTCGCTGTGGTCGATCGAGCAGAGCAATGGCGGCTTGACCAGCTTTGCCGGCGGCCTGCCCATCGTCGATCAGGCGGGGCGCTGCCTGGGCGCCATCGGCGTCTCCGGCGGCACCGCGGTTGAAGACGAAATCATCGCCCGGGCTTGCCTCTGAGCCCTGGCCACCGACATTTTCCTGGAGAAACCGAGATGAGCAAAAAACGTATTCTGGTCACCGGCGCCGGTTCGGGTTTTGGCCGTGCGGTGGCGCTGCGCCTGGCAGCCAACGGCCATGAAGTGATCGCCGGGGTGCAGATCACCCCGCAGATCACCGAGCTGCGCGAACTCGCCGACAGCCTGGACCTCAAGCTGCGGGTGGAGAAGCTCGACATCACTTCGGCCCGCGACCGGGCCTATGCCTGGCAATGGGATATCGACGTGCTGTTGAACAACGCCGGCGACGCCGAGACCGGCGCCATCGCGGAAATCCCCGTGGATATCCTGCGTTCCCAGTTCGAGACCAACGTGTTCGCCAACCTGGAGCTGACCCAGGGCTTCGTGCGGCAGATGGTCGAGCGGCGCAAGGGCAAGATCGTCTTCGTGTCGTCGATCGCCGGCCTGCTCACCGGGCCGTTCACCGGCGCCTACTGCGCCTCCAAGCATGCCCTGGAATCCATCGCCGAGGCCCTGCACATGGAGCTGGCGGAGTTCGGCATCCAGGTCGCGACCATCAACCCCGGTCCGTATTCCACCGGCTTCAACGACCGGATGATGGAGACCTGGAAAAGCTGGTACGACCCGCAGAAAAACTTCACCGATCACTCCGGGCTGAAGTTCCCCTTCGAGCAATACGACCCCGAGGAAATGGTGGCGAAGATGGTCGAGGTGGTGGAGCGCGACGGCGGGCCGTTCCGCAACCTGCTGCCGGCGCACTTCGTCGACATCGTCAAGCAGGACCAGCAGGATGCCTGGACGCGCCAGCAGTCGTAGGTGCGCCTGCCGATCCCTTGCATCGGTCCCCAGGCGAATCCGCTGGAAGTGCCGGAGGACATGCAGGGGTTCGAGGCCAGCGTGGAGGAGGGCAATGGCATCAAGGAACGGTATGTTGCGTTGGCGTGCTGTTCAGCCGAACGTTACCTGCGACGCGGACTCCGGGTAATGGACGGTCATTTTTTCCAGGCATTGCCGCAGCAGCCGGGCATCCCTCGGCAAGCGCGTGGCCAGCTCTTCCCAGCCATGGAGTTTCAACTGCATGGGCATTTCCACCAGGCCGGTGATGGCGTCCCAGAAGGCGTCCCAGTTGGCGCCGTACCAGTCGGGGAAACCCAGGGCATCGCGCAGGGTGGCATGCAGTTCGGTCGTGCTGGTCACCGCGTTCAAGTCGATGTCCACCTGCTGTAGTCGGGTCATGTCGCGCACCTGCAAGGTTTCTGGCGGCGCAGGATAACCCGGCTTGCCGCGATCGCTCAGCTCGGCAGCGCGCCCAGCTCAAGTTTGTAACCCACGCCGTACAACGACTGGATCGGGTCTTCCCCCGGACAGGCCTGGGCCAGTTTGCGCCGCAGGTTGCGCACATGGCTGTCGACGGTGCGGTCGGTCACCACCCGGTGGTCGGAGTACAGGCGATCGAGCAACTGGTCGCGGGAGAACACCCGGCCCGGGGACGCGGCCAGGGTCTTGAGCAGGCGCAGCTCCACCGGGGTCAGGTCCAGGGCGATACCGTCGAACGAGGCGCGGTAGCGTTCTTCGTCGATCTGCAGGCGGGCCTGTGCGGCTGCCGTCAGTTGCGGGCTGCGGCGCAGGATGGCCTTGACCCGGGCCACCACTTCGCGCGGGCTGAAGGGCTTGCAGATGTAGTCGTCGGCGCCCAGGTCCAGGCCCAGCAGGCGGTCCACTTCCTCGACCCGGGCGGTGATCATGATGATCGGCACTTCGCTGAAACGCCGCAGTTCCTGGCACAGCTCCAGGCCGTCGCGCCCGGGCAGCATCAGGTCGAGCAGGATCAGCCGCGGTCGATGGGCACGCACGGCCGGCACCACCTCCAGGCCATTGTCCAGACACAGGCTGGGGTAACCGGCGGCGTCCAGGTAGTCGCGCAGCAAGGCGGCGAGTTTCGGTTCGTCTTCGACGATCAGGATCGGTTGTTCGGTGCTCATGCTTCAGACCTTGCCGGGCAGGCGCAGGGTCAGCCACAGGCCGCCCAGGGGCGAGTGATCGGCGTCGAGGCTGCCGCCGTGGGCCAGGGCGATGCTGCGACAGATCGCCAGGCCCAGGCCGGCGCCGCCGCTGGCGCGGTTGCGCGAGGCCTCGCCACGGTAGAAGCGCTCGAACAGCCGCGGCAGTTGTTCGGCCTCGACCCCGGGGCCGGAGTCGAGGAAGTCGACCCGCAGGTTGTCGCCCTCAGTGCCGGCGCGGATACGCAGCAGGCCGCCGGCATCGGTATAGCGCAGGGCGTTTTCCAGCAGGTTGGTGAACAGCTGTTGCAGGCGCTTGGGGTCGGCATCCAGCGGCAATGGCTGCGTGGGCAGTTCCAACTCGACCTTGAGCCGGGCGGCCTGGCAGCGTTCCTGGAACATCGCCACGCTGGCCAGCAGCAGCTCATTGAGCGAGCACTCGCTCTTGCGGTAGGTGAGGGCGCCGACATCGGCCAGGGACAGCTCGTACAGGTCGTCCACCAGCTTGCTGAGCATGCCCACTTCGCTTTGCAGCGACTGCATCGACTGCCGGTCGAGCTTGCGCACACCGTCCTCGATAGCCTCCAGTTCGCCGCGCAATACCGACAGCGGGGTGCGCAGCTCGTGGGACACGTCGGCCATGAATTCGCGGCGCATCTGTTCGTTGCGCTCCAGGGTGTAGGCCAGCTGGTTGAAGTCGCGGGCCAGCTGGCCGACTTCATCGTTGGAGGCCTCGGCCACCCGGTTGCTGTACTCCCCGGCGGCCAGGCGGTGGGTGGCCGCGGCCACGCGCTTGACTGGGTCGAGCAGGGTGCGCGAGATCCACCAGGCGATCAGCATCGCCAGCAGCAGCGAGGCCACGCCCACCGCCAGGCTCGTGCGCAGCTGGTACTGGAAGAAGCGTTCGCCGCCGGCTTCAGTGACGCTCTGGAAGGGTGAGACGGCCAGCCAGCCGACGGTGCTGCCGGCCACCTCGATCGGCCGCAGCAGGGCATCGTCGCCGATCGCCGCATAGCCGATCACCAGTTGTTTGTCGCGGTCCAGCAGGGCAATGCGAAACAGCGCGCCGGTGAGGTCCGAGGTCAGCGGCAGTTTCAGCTTGCGGATCTGCGACTGCTCCTTGGGCCCCGGGCGCATGAGGTCGAACCAGCGGTCGGGGTTGTCGCGGACGAACTCCCAGTTGCCTTCGCGCTCGTAGGCTTCTACCAGGCGCGGCAGCACAGGTTCCATGCGTTGCAGCGCCTGTTCGTTGAGGTAGCCGAGAAAGCCGCGGCCAAAGCTCCAACTGGTGGCCAGGCCCATGCTCAGGATGACGAACAGCACACTGGCCAGGACGGCGCCGAACAGTTTGGTGGAGATGCTCAGTTTCATGGGGGGGCGCGGGCTTGAGGAATGGCCCGCTCATTTAGGCCCCGGCGCGGCAAAGATTCAAGGTCGCCGGGCAATCTTCAATTTTCCTGCACATTTGCTTCGCAGCATGGCGACAGGCCCAAGCCATCCCGTTTTGCAGAGGCATTTATGTCGACCAAACTTTTCGCCAAATCCATGGTGACCGCCGCAGTCATCGTTTCCCTGATGGTGCTGTTCGTGTTGAGCGGTTGCTCGCCGGCGGCGCCCGAGGCCGCTGCCGAGGTCCCCAAGGTCTCGGTGATCACTGTGCAGCCGCAAAGCCAGGCCCTGACCAGCGAGTTGGCCGGGCGCACCCAGGCCTTCCTGGTGGCCGAGATCCGCCCCCAGGTCGGTGGCATCGTCCAGCAGCGGCTGTTCGTCGAGGGCGCGGAGGTCAAGGCCGGGGACAGCCTGTACCAGCTGGACGCCGCCACCTACAAGGCGGCCCTGGCGGAAGCCCAGGCCAGCCTGGCCAAGGCCCGCGCCACCCTGAAGTCGGCCCAGGTCACCGCCACTCGCGATGCCCAGCTGGCGAAGATCGACGCCATCAGCCAGCAAGACAACGAAGACGCCCAGGCCAGCCTGCTGACCGCCCAGGCCGATCTGCAGGTGGCCCAGGCCGGTGTCGAGACGGCGCGCATCAACCTGGCCTACACGCGGATCAGCTCGCCCATCGGCGGGCGCATCGAAACCTCTACCGTGACCCCCGGCGCCCTGGTGGTGGCCAACCAGGACACGGCGCTGACCACCGTGCAGCAGTTGGACCCGATCTATGTCGATGTCACCCAGTCCACCACCGAGCTGCTGCGCCTCAAGCGCGACCTGGCCAGTGGCGCGCTGCAAGGCAACGCGACGGATGAAGTGCCCGTCAGCCTCAAGTTCGACGACGGCAGCACCTATGCCCATGCGGGCCGCTTGAAGTTCAGCGGGGTCAGCGTCAGCCAGGGCACCGGCACCGTGACCCTGCGCGCCGAGTTCCCCAACCCGGAACGCCTGCTGCTGCCGGGCATGTACGTGCGGGCGGTGCTGGAACAGGCCCGGGACGAACAGGCGATCCTGATTCCGCAACGGGCGGTGAACCGCAGCGCCAGTGGCGTGACCTCGGTGCTGGTGGTAGTCGAGGGCAAGGTCGAGCAACGGCAGGTGACCATCGACCGCGCGGTAGGCAACCAGTGGTGGGTGACGGCCGGTCTCAATGCCGGTGACCAGTTGATCGTCGAAGGCGGGCAGAAGGTCCGGATCGGCGCCGCGGTGCTGGCGCAGAACAGCGGCAGCGGTACCCGCAGCCGTGTGCCCCAGGCACCGTCCACCGCCCTGGCGCAGGAGGGTTGAGCATGGCGCGCTTCTTTATCGACCGGCCGATTTTCGCCTGGGTCATCGCCATCGTCATCATGCTCGCCGGGGCCTTGTCCATCAGCCAGTTGCCCCTGGAGCAGTACCCCGACATCGCGCCGCCGACGGTGCGGATCTCCGCCACCTACACCGGTGCCTCGGCCAAGACCGTGGAAGACTCGGTGACCCAGGTCATCGAGCAGCAGATGACCGGCCTGGACAACCTGACCTACATGTCGGCCACCAGCAGCTCGGCGGGCAGCGCCAGCATCAACCTGACCTTCGCCGCCGGCACCGACCCGGACGTGGCGCAGATGCAGGTACAGAACAAGCTGCAGCAGGCCGAATCACGCTTGCCGCAATCGGTGCAGAGCGAAGGCCTGACCGTGACCAAGGGCGGTTCGGACTTCCTGATGATCGCCGCCCTGGCCTCGGACAACGAGAGTGTCACCGGCACCCAGATCGGCGACTACATCTCCAGCACCTTGCTCGACCAGATCAGCCGTATCGATGGCGTCGGCGAGGTGCAGACCCTGGGCTCGGGCTACGCCATGCGCATCTGGCTGGACCCGGCCAAGCTGGAAAAATACGCCTTGATGCCGTCCGACGTCAGCACGGCATTGGAGGCGCAGAACACTGAAGTCTCCGCCGGACAACTGGGCGCGGTGCCGGCGGTGCCCGGGCAGCAACTGAACGCCACCATTACCGCGCGCAGCAAGCTGCAGACCGAGGACGAATTCCGCAATGTGGTGGTCAAGTCGTCCAGCGACGGCGCCGTGGTGCTGCTGAGCGATGTGGGGCGGGTCGAGCTGGGCAGCGAAAGCTATGACATGAGCTCGGCCCTCAATGGTAAACCTGCCTCAGCCATGGGTATCCAACTGGCGACCGGGGCCAACGCCTTGAGCGTTGGCGACGCGGTCAAGGCCAAGCTCAAGGAGCTGGAGCAGTTCTACCCGGCGGAAATGCAACTGAAGAACGTCATCGCCTACGACACCACGCCCTTTGTCAGCCTGTCCATCGAGGAGGTGGTCAAGTCCCTCGGCGAAGCCATCGTCCTGGTGGTGCTGATCATGTTCCTGTTCCTGCAGAACCCGCGGGCCACCCTGATCCCGGCGATCACCGTGCCGGTGGTGCTGCTGGGCACCTTCGGCGTGCTGGCGCTGCTCGGCTATTCGATCAACACCCTGACCATGTTCGCCATGGTCCTGGCCATCGGCCTGCTGGTGGACGACGCCATTGTCGTGGTGGAGAACGTCGAGCGGGTGATGGGCGAGCAGGGCCTGTCGCCCCTGGAGGCCACGCGCCAGTCGATGGCGGAAATCACCAGCGCGCTGATCGGCATTGCCCTGGTGCTCAGTGCGGTGTTCATTCCCATGGCGTTTTTCGGCGGCTCAACCGGGGTCATCTACCGCCAGTTCTCGGTGACCATCGTCTCGGCCATGCTGCTCTCGGTGCTGGTGGCCATGACCCTGACCCCGGCGCTGTGCGCGACCCTGCTCAAGCCCGCCGATGCTCAGGGGCATGGGCCGCAGCGCGGCTTCTTCGGCTGGTTCAACCGCCATTTCGAGCGCAGCGCCCAGGCCTATCAGCGGTTGGTCGGCGGCATCCTGCAACGCAGCCGCAGCAGCCTGTTGCTGTACGGGGTGTTCCTGCTGGTCATGGGTGTCGGCTATCTCAACCTGCCGACCTCGTTCCTGCCGGACGAAGACCAGGGCACCCTGATGGCGCAGATCCAGTTGCCGGTGGGCGCCACCGATAGCCGCACCCAGGCGGTGATGAAGCAGTTCGAGAGCTACATGCTCGAACAGCCGGAGGTCGAGGCGTTGATCAGCATCAGTGGCCTGGGCATGGGCGGCAACAGCCAGAACACCGGCCGCGCCTTTATCAAGCTCAAGGACTGGAGCGAGCGCCTGGGCGCCGGCCAGGATTCGGCGTCGATTGCCCAGCGCGCGACCCAGGCGCTGGCGAGCATCGGCGATGCCAATGTGTTCGTCATGCAGCCGCCGGCGGTGCGCGGCCTGGGGCAAAGTTCGGGCTTCGACCTGCAGCTCAAGGACCTCGCCGGCCTGGGCCACGACGCCCTGGTGGCGGCCCGCGAGCAGTTCATCCAGCTGGCGCAACAGGACCCGCGCCTGCTCGGGGTCCGCAGCAACGGCCTGGACGACACGCCGCAGCTCAAGGTCAGCATCGACGATCGCAAGGCCGGGGCCCTGAGCCTGAGCACCAGCGACATCAACAGCACCTTGTCCACGGCCCTGGGCGGCACCTACGTCAATGACTTCCTCAACCAGGGCCGGGTGAAGAAGGTCTATGTGCAGGGCGAGGCCGCGGCGCGGATGCAGGCGGAGGATCTGGACCATTGGTTCGTGCGCAATGCCAAGGATGAAATGGTGCCGTTCTCGTCTTTCGCCAGCAGTGCCTGGAGCTACGGTTCGCCATTGCTCGAACGCTACAACGGCATCTCCTCCCTGGAGGTGGTGGGCGATCCGGCGCCGGGGGTGAGTTCCGGGGTGGCCATGGACGTGGTCGAGTCCATCGTCAAGCAACTGCCCGAGGGCATCGGCTATGAGTGGACCGGGCAGTCTTATCAGTTGCGCCTGTCCGGCTCCCAGGCGCCGTTGCTCTACGGGATTTCGATCCTGTTCGTGTTCCTCTGCCTGGCGGCCTTGTACGAAAGCTGGTCGGTGCCGTTCTCGGTGATGCTGGTGGTGCCCCTGGGCGTGGTCGGGGCGGTGCTGGCGACCCGGTTCAGCGGCCTGAGCAACGACGTGTACTTCCAGGTGGGGCTGTTGACCACCGTGGGGCTGTCGGCGAAGAACGCGATCCTTATCGTCGAGTTCGCCAAGCACCTGCAAGAGCAGGGCGCAAGCCTGCTGGAGGCGACCCTGACCGCGGTGCGCCAGCGCCTGCGGCCGATCCTCATGACCTCCCTGGCCTTCATGTTCGGCGTGCTGCCCCTGGCCTTGAGCTCCGGCGCCGGTTCGGCCGGGCGCCGGGCCATCGGCACCGGAGTGCTGGGCGGCATGTTCAGCGCCACGCTGCTGGGGATCTTCTTCGTGCCGCTGTTCTTCGTGCTGATCCGTCTCCGTTTTACCCGTGTCTCCACGACCTCTACTCAACCCGCTGCAACAGGTGACGCATGATCAAGTTTCGTTGGGCCCTGGTGCCTGCCCTGGCGCTGCTCGGTGGCTGCATCAACCTGGCGCCCGAATACCAGCGCCCCGAGGCGCCGGTCGCCGAGCAATGGTTGCCGGGCAGCCAGCCCGGCAAAGGGGAGGCCGCTGCCGATATTCATTGGCAGCAGTTTTTCACCGACAGCCGCCTGGCGCGCTTGCAGACCCTGGCCCTGGCCAACAACCGCGACCTGCGCCTGGCCAGCTTGAATATCGAGAAGGCCCAGGCGCAGTACCGCATCCAGCGCGCGGCGTTGTTTCCGGCGATCGATGCCGGCGTCAGCGGCACTCACGCGCGCACGCCGGCTTCGTCCTCCAGCAGCGGCGTGGCCACCACCAGCCATGACTACAGCGCGCAACTGGGGCTGAGCAGCTATGAGCTGGATGTGTTCGGACGATTGCGCAACCTCAAGGATGAGGCGCTGGAAGCCTACCTGGCGCTGGCTGAAACCCGGCGCAGCACACAGATCAGCCTGGTGGCCGAAGTGGCCACGGCCTGGCTGACCCTGGCGGCGGACAACGAGCTGCTGCGCCTGGCCCAGGAAACCCTGCGCAGCCAGCAGGCGACCTACGAGCTGACCCAGCGCAGCCATGCCCTGGGCGGTTCCTCCGGGCTGGCCCTGGCCCAGGCGCAGACCACCGTGGAGTCGGCCCGTGGCGACGTGGCTGTGTACGCCAGCCAGATCCTCCAGGACCGCAACGCGCTGCGTCTGCTGGTGGGTAGCGAGATTCCCGATGAGCTGCTGCCCGGCGCCAGCCTGCAATCGGCGGCGCTGCTGGTGCGGGTGCCGGACGAGTTGCCGTCCAGCCTGTTGCAGCGCCGGCCTGACGTGCTGGCGGCGGAGCACACGCTGAAGTCGGCGAACATCGATATCGGCGCGGCGCGGGCGGCGTTTTTTCCCAGCATCAGCCTGACCGCCAACGCCGGATCGGCGAGTTCGGCGCTGTCCGGGCTGTTCAAGGCCGGCAGCGGTGCCTGGACCTTCGCCCCGAGCATCAGCCTGCCGCTGTTCGACGCCGGCAGTAACCGCGCGACCCTGGACGCGGCCAAGGTCGAGCGTGAGATCCAGGTGCAGACCTACCAGCAGACCGTGCAAAGCGCCTTCAAGGAAGTCGCCGACGCCCTGGCCGAACGCAGCACCCTGGACGAACGGCTGGAGGCCCAGCAGGCCCTGACCGATGCCAGCCGCAAAAGCTTCGAGCTGGCCGACGCGCTGTATCGCGGCGGCTCGCAAAGTTACCTCGAAGCCCTGGACGCCCAGCGTTCGCTGTACAGCGCCCAGCAGGACCTGATCAGCCTGCGCCTGGCCGAGCAGAGCAACAGGGTGACTCTGTACAAGGTGCTGGGTGGGGGCTGGCAGTGAGTGTAGGACCCTACATCAGGTGGGCGGCGAAGCCTTGTTGGTCGGCGGCGATCTCCGGGTGCAGGGTGAGCTCCGGGATCCGATAGGCGCCGGCGTTCTGCGGGCGGAAGGCGATAGGCGCGGTTTGTTCCAACTGGTCCAGACGCTGTCCAAGTTCTTCGCAGATTCTGGCGAAACGCGCTTCGTCGATCCGCCCGGTGCGGTAGATCACGAACGGCGGCAGCACGTCGAAGCCGGGGTAATAGAGGATGCCGTGGTGGATCGGGAACAGCAGGTCGTCCATTGGCCCGTTGATGCCCCGCGAGCCATAGTGGGATTCCCAGCCGCCGGCGCTGACGATCAGCATCGCGCGCTTGCCGGCAAGGGTGCCTTCACCGTAGCGATCGCCCCAGCGCGCGTCCGAATGCTCGCCCACGCCATAGGCAAACCCGTAGGCGTAGACCCGTTCCACCCAGCCCTTGAGAATCGCCGGCATGGAGAACCACCACAGGGGAAATTGCAGCAGCACAGTGTCGGCCCACAGCAGTTTCTCCTGTTCGCGGGCGATGTCCGCTGACTGCAGGCCTTCTTCGAACGCGCGCTTGGAGTCCAGGGACGGATCGAAGCGGCTGTTGTCCGGCCGGCCCAGGCTGTCGTCGGCATCCAGCGGCGCCTTCCAGTTCATCGCATACAGGTCCGAGACCTGGACCGCGTGACCGGCGGCCTGCAGGCGCTTGATCGTGAAGTCCTTGAGCGAGCCGTTCAAGGAGCGGGGTTCGGGGTGGGCATAAACCAGCAGTACATTCATCACAGGGTCTCCAGTGTCGGGAGACAGCAGGATCGGAGGTTGCCAGGTATATTGAAAATGAATATCCAATATCCCAGGTATTGTCGTGAATAATTTAAGACGCTTGGACATCAACCTGCTGCTGACCCTGGATGTGCTGCTCGCGGAGCACAACGTGACCCGCGCGGCGCAACGCCTGAACCTGTCGCAACCCTCGGTCAGCGTGCATTTGGCCAAGCTGCGGGAGATCTTCGGCGACCCGTTGTTGCTACCGGGCCCGCGGGGCATGCGGCCCACCGCCAGGGCCGACGAGCTGCGCGAGCCGTTGCGCCGGGCGCTGGAAGCATTGGAGCTGGCGGTGTCGCCGGCCAGCCCGTTCGACCCGGGCGCGGCGGCCAATACCTGGAGCCTGTCGGCGTCCGACTACGGCGAGTCGACGGTGATCCTTCCGGTGCTGGCTGGCTTGCGAGCAGCGGCGCCCGGTACCCGGCTGGCGGTGCTTGAACTGGAGCCGGGGCGTCTGGTCCAGCAGGCCGAGCAGGGCATCATCGACCTGGCCCTGCATACCAGCGAGGATTCGCCGCCGGGGCTGCGCCGCCGCGTGCTGTTCAGCGAGCGTTATGTGCTGGTGGGTCGCGCGGGCCATCCACGGCTGCAACGGCGCCCGAGCCTGGCGCAGTTCGGCAAGCTGGAACACGTCATGGTGTCGCCCGATGGCGGCGGTTTTCACGGCGTCACCGACAGCGCGCTGGGGGAGCTGGGTCTGACGCGCCGGGTGGTGCTGTCGGTCCCGCACTTTCTGTTTGTTCTCTCGGCGCTGGCGAGCACCGACCTGGTGGCGATGCTGCCGTCGCGCCTGGTGCGCGACAACCCGGCGCTGAAGGTGGTCGAGCCGCCGCTGGAAGTCCCGGGTTATGAAATGGCCATGCTCTGGCACGAGCGCTGCCACCGCGACCCGGCCCACCAATGGCTGCGGGAGTTCATCGTCAGTTCGCTGTGAGCGGTGCTACGCCTCGTCCCGGGCTGGCCTTTCCCACGGCGCGCCCTGGGCAAAGCGCGCCTCGATCCACTGCTTGAAGGCCTGGGTGGTGGCGCTGCTGAAGCGCGCGGAGGGGCGCAGCAGGTAGATCCCCGAGTCGCTGTCCAGCTGCCACTGCGGCAGCACCCGGACCAGATGCCCCGACGCCAGGTCCTGGTGCATCAGCCAGTCGCCGCCGGCGAGGATGCCGACGCCGGCCCGGGCCGCGGACAACAGCGCCTCGTTGTCATTGCTGTGCAGGCTGCCGTGGATGCGCACGGTTTCCAGCTGGCCCTGGCGGGTCAGGCGCCAGTCGGGGTAGGAGCGCAGGCCGGTAAAACCCAGGCAGTTGTGGCTGGCGAGGTCGGCAGGCACCTGGGGTTCGCCATGGCGTTGCAGGTAGGCGGGCGCGGCGCAGAGGATGCGCTGATGGGCGCAGAGCTTGCGGGCCACCAGTTGGCTGTCGGCCAGCTCGCCGATGCGGATCGCCGCGTCGAAACCTTCGCCGACTATGTCGACGAAGCGGTCCGAATACTCGGTCTCCAGCACCACCCCGGGATGGGCCAGGGCGAACTCGGCGAGGATCGGGCTGAGCCAGCGCCGGCCCATGGCGGCCGGCAAGGCCAGGCGCAGGCGCCCGCGGATCTGCGCGGCGCCCTGGGAGGCTTCGTGTTCGGCTTCGCTGATCAGGCTCGCTGCCTGTCGCAGGCGTTCGACCAGACGCGCGCCTTCGTCGGTGAAGCGCAATTGCCGGGTAGTGCGCTGCACCAGGCGAATGCCCAGGCGGCTTTCCAGGGCCGCCAGGCGCTTGGACAGCACCGAAGGGTGGCGCTGCAAGGCCCGGCCGGCGGCGGCAAAAGAGCCGTGCTCGAAGAGCGTCATCAGGGTGGCGAGTTCATCGGCCTGGCGGCTGTCGAACAGATCCATGTGCCTGGGGTGCCTCGCTATGTGGCCAGATGGGAGGGAAACGGCCTCAAGGTATCAGTACGATGGCTCCTTGCGCGCGTCCGTCGTGCAGATCGGCGTGGGCCTGGGCCACCTCGGCCAAGGGATAACGCTGCCAGATCCGCGGCTGGATGATACCCGCGGCGAAGGCTGTCAGCACATCGGCGGCGCGCGCCTGGTACTCGCTGGCGCTGGCCGTATGGGCGGCGAGAGACGGGCGGGTGAGGAACAGCGAGCCCTTGGCGTTTAGCGTGCCGACCGTCACTGGTTCCGGCACGCCCGACGCGGCGCCGAAGGATACCAGCAGGCCACGGGGACGCAGGCTGTCGAGGGAGGCTTCGAAGGACACCCGGCCGATCGGGTCGTACACCACATCGACCTTGTGCCCTTGAGTGACCTCGACAACCTGCTGGGCGAGGGTGGCGGCATCGAACACCAGCACCTCGTCGCAACCAGCGGCCCGGGCCCGCTCGACGCTTTGCGGCTTGGACACCACGCCAATCACCGTGGCTCCCAGATGCTTGGCCCAGGGCACCATCAACTGGCCCAGGGCACCGGCGGCGCCATAGATCAGCACCTGGCTGCCAGGGCCGACGGGGTAGGTGGACTTGAGCAGGTACTGGGCGGTGATGCCCTTGAACAGCAGTGCCGCGGCAGCGTCCGAGGCCAACTGCGGCGGCAGCTTGACCAGGCGCTCGGCCGGGTACAGGCGGGCGCTGGCATAGGCGCCGAGGGGCCCGGTGGCATAAGCGACGCGGTCGCCCACCTGGACCTGGGTAACCCCAGGACCGATCGCCCTGACCAGCCCCGCGCCTTCCAGCCCAAGCCCGCAGGGCAGGGCAACAGGCACGGCGCCGCTGCGCTGGCTGAGGTCCAGCGGATTGACGCCGATGGCCGTCTGCTCCAGCCAGACCTCGCCGGCACCGGGCGCCTGGGCTTGCACCTGCTCGAACTGCAGGACCTGAGGGGCGCCGACTTGGTGAAGCTGTACGCGGGTGACCATGCTCGATCTCCTTGGAAACTTGGGGATGGGAACACGAGGATAGGGCTGTGCTACAGGGTCAACAATTAGGCTTGTTTGCATTTGACTGCTGCATCAGATGCAGCAGTTGAGAACCTTCGGAAGTCGCCCCCCCATGCAGCAGGTTCACCGATGTTTTGTGGATTCAGAAGGGACAGGGAAAGGATGGCGAGGCTGGAAAGTATCCTTGGGCCCGATGAGGATTAGCGGGGAACGGGACAACCGGGGCTGTCGCGGCCTGAAGTAAAGACTGGTGCTAAAGCATTGAATTATTTCATTTCTGTCCTTGACATGCCCTGCGAACAAGTCCAGAATTGCGTCCATTCCTGATTCAGGAACGCGAAAAATCCCTTAGAATTCAAAGGGTTGGAAGGTAGATTAAGATCAAGGTCAAGATTGGCCTTCCAGCTTCGAGTTGTACCTTTGATGCGGTTGTTAAAGCATCGAAAGTTTGGCCGAGTAGCAAAATGGTTATGCAGCGGATTGCAAATCCGCCTACGCCGGTTCGATTCCGACCTCGGCCTCCAAACTGAAAACCCCGTAGATCAAGGTCTACGGGGTTTTTTATTGCCTACGATTTGGCAATCACTTCCGCAATTTTTTGAATCACTTCCGCAAGTCGCCTAATTTCTGCACCTAATTTAAGAGAATTTCCCTCCATTGAATGCGGCCTGACAGCGCATGTCGGCTAAGATGGTGGCCTTTCGCTCCTATAGATCTCTCGGAATTGGCAGTAATGATTCGCACAATGAAAGAACCGGTAGCTGCCGCGGTCGTTCATCTCGATGGAAAAATTCTCATCACACGTAGAGCCCCAGGTCAGAAGTTGGCGGGCATGTGGGAATTTCCTGGCGGGAAGCTTGAGCACGGAGAAACTCCGCAGGACTGCATCATTCGCGAATTACGTGAAGAGCTGGGTGTTGAGTCCGTCGCCGGTGAGATTCTTACTTCTACGATGTACACCTATCCCGGCGGCGCGATCGAGCTGATCGCCGTCATAGTCGTACTTCAATCCACCCAATTCACCCTACAGGTACATGACCTGTTTGAATGGGTACGGCCTCAAGAGCTGCTGCAGCACGACCTTGCTCCTGCCGACATTCCAATCGCCGAGGAGATCATCCGAACATATGGTTAATTTCAATCCCCCAGTTCCGGGCTCTAACCTCAACAACGACGACCTGACGCAGCTGTTTCAATGCAGCCCTCAAGGAGGGATGCGCCGGTCGAATCGCACCAACACCCTTGTCATCGTTTCGAATCATGTCGCGTCAATCTATGACGATCGCTGGGTTGATGATGTGCTGCACTACACGGGTATGGGCCAGGTTGATAACCAGTCGCTGGACTTTAATCAGAACAGAACGCTGAACGAGTCTCGGGTTAATGGCGTCGCAGTGCATCTGTTCGAAGTCTTTACTGCTAAAACCTATACCTACATCGGTGAGGTAGAACTGGCTGATGAGCCGTACCAAGAGAGGCAGCCTGATGTGGAAGGTCGAGAGCGCTTCGTTTGGGTTTTCCCGCTACGCCTCAAGTCAGGCTCTCTGCCGGCCATTCCAGATCTAACGCTGCAACAGCTAAACCAGGTGAAAGAGAAACAAGCTCGTAAATTGAGTGATGCGGAGGTTGAAGCACTTGCCCGACGGCAGGGGCGGGACCGTGTTGGAAAACGCAGCACCAGAGTAACGCAACATCAGCGTTCGCCATGGGTAGCGGAGCATGCCAAGCGCAGGGCTAGGGGGCTATGTGACTTGTGCCAGGAGCCTGCGCCATTCAACAAGAAGGACGGGACACCTTTTCTAGAGACGCATCATATTGTGTGGCTTGTGAAGGGCGGGGCCGATACTGTAGAAAATACGGCCGCGCTTTGCCCCAACTGCCACAGAAAAATGCATGTACTAGACGATCATACAGACAGAAAGTTGTTAAGCGAACGATTAAGCGGTCACTAATATAGGGGTTGTATATGGAAGAGGAAATTAGTTTTGAGCATGAGGGAACGACTTACACCAGCTCCTACTTAGTTCAAGGAGACGAACTGATTGTTTATCTTCCTGACGGTAGCCAGAGGATAACTATTCTGCGCGGTCTTGATCCCGAGATAGCAGCGTTGAACCACTTGCGAGGGTTTGTACTGCATTCGAAAAGGTCTGGTTTTGTGAGTAAATGAAGGCTCTATCTGCTATGAACATCCGATTTTATTTATAGCCGTATTCTGGCTGAGTTGTTCTGGTGATGGCTAACGTCTAACGGTCGATTCTGTTGAAAAAGTCGGCTTCGGTTTCCACGGCAGAAAAGTACGTGCCCGAGATTAAAATCTGTGTTTTGCGCAGAAGGTTCAGGACTCGGATTTCACGTAGCAGCGTGCAAAAGAGGTGTTTTCACCCATCAATATTCGAGCGTTTTGGGCAAACCGACTTTTTCAACAGAATCGGTCAATAGCGGACGTTTGGCTTACGTCCGCGTTACCCCCAAAATAGTCATTACTGAGCGGAAACTTTGGGTGAAAGATACTGCTCCGTTGAGGAAGTATCGGTCAACGGTAAATGTAAAAACTCAGCATCGGCCGTGCCCTTTCTGCTGATGATTCAGACACTTAATATTAGGGGTCTTTACTCGCCTGTGCTGGAGGTTTAGCTACCCTAAGGTTGTGTAGCTGTAGGGGCGGCCAATAACCAGAATCGAGTCAGTTCACGAAAATACGTTTCTACTCTCGTTCAATTCTTTTCTCATTTCTGCACCGCATGGACTATGCTCGGAAATACAAGGAATCTCAGGAAGCGAGGGAGCGTGATGATGCGATCTATAGCGATTCTATTAGCTGCAATTTTCCTAAGTGGTTGCCAGACCTTAAAAATTGCAGCAACATCAAAAATTGAGCCCGAAGGAAGTGATAAGGGGTTTGCCGAGTTCCTTGGTGATCCCGATGGAATATTACTATTTCCGATACCTACAGAGTACAAGAAGTCGGTAGCTGCTGCATGCGGTTATAAGTATAGCCCATTGTTTAGTGGTTCTTTATGGGTTCCTGTGGTTGCTAAGTTGGCCTTTGATCTTGGTGCTGACCAGTTTGCGAACTATATCAAAGATATAAAGAAACGATCCTCCGCGGATTACAGTGCAAAAGTGGAAGCTAGTGTGAGCGATTTCGTGGCGAATCGTTGTGTGGTTGCTGGTCGTGTGAGGGAAAGGGATGGAGCTCTTGAATATGAGTCTTTAGTGGTGGCTAAGTTGTTCCAGAGTGCAGGGAACTCAGAGTTTTTAGTGCTGCGCCCTGTTTATGCCTGGGCAAAAAACAGTATTGCGCTAACTAAATGTGAAGAAAATTGCTTTAGTAAAAACCAAGCTCGACAGGGGAATATTGGAATAAGTATGGCGATAGTTGTCAGTGGAGTGACGCCTGACTCGACATCTGTGAATGGGGTTCGGCAATACGGCTCCGCAGTGGTTTCGTTTCCTGAGGTCTCTCTGAATGGGCTTGGAGTTCTTATAGAGGAGCCGAAGTTGCTGGGGATGGTGGCGCAGGTTTCGCCAATAGACTCAGAAATCATGCCTGCAAAACTTCCGGGGTCAAAGCTCCAGCTATCGGTGGCGGTTACTGAAACCGGTACTATAGGCGGAAACTTTGATCGTGCAGCTTCTGAAATTGAGGCACTGAAAGGAGCACTTGGACCCGCGCTCGAGGCTCAGGTTGCGAAGCGCTACAAAGATGAATGATGTGTACGGAATAGGCATCGGCTCCTTAGAGACCTCCGAGGCTAATGTTGGGGCAACTGAACCTAGGACAAGCAAATCCGCTTTTTGGCTGAATGCTGCCAAGTATGATCTTGGCAGCATTCGGGTCATTTCGTCGGCCTAACAATCTCACCAACTCGTCGATAGACCTTCTTCGTCATCTCCTCCGTTGAGTGCCCAAGCAGCCGGCTTGCATGCGTCAATTCAATCTCACTCGCCGCTTTCGGCCGAATGTCCTTGAACTGAAACTGCCGAATGCTAGCGGCCAGTGCCGGGTCTCCGTCAGTCGCTGCTTTGATTGCGGCCTTCTCTCGTGCGTCGTCCCATCGGTTTCGGAGCATCTGCTGGCTCATTCGCAGCCCTGATGCATTGGTGATCAGTGTCGATGTCCTGATGCTGTTAATGGCCCTGCGTTCCTGTAGGTCCTCGATAAATGCACTTAAGCCAGACTGGACACCTGCTTCTTCCAGCCGCAGGCGTAGCCGCTTTTCGGTTTTGCCCTGGCCAATCAGCAAGAATCCGTTGTTCAGGTCGGTGGCGGCGATTTTGAGTACGTCCGCGGGGCGTTGTCCGGTCAAGTAGGCCAGGTCCATTGCGTCCTTAAGCTCTTGCACCGCCTCGGCGTAGACCGCATTCCATACGGTCTCGCCGGCGTAATAGTCCCTGGGCTTTTCCTTGTTGCGACGAACGCCGAAGCACGGGTTGGCCTTGTCGGTCAGGCCCCACTCTCGGGCAATTGTGAATGCGTGGGAGAGCAGGGCGATTTCCCTATTGGCCCTGACCTTGGCTGTTCTGGCATCGCGGTACTGGGCGACCACTTGAGGTGTGATGGATTCGATAGGAGCGTTTTCAAAGGCTTTCCTGAGCTGTTTGAGTTCTTTTCGGTTGTCCGATTGGGTACGGATAGACTTGCCGGGGATGATTTCTTTTTCATACCGGTCGAATACGTAGCTCATCAAATGGTTGGGCTTTGGCGGCGTTTTGCACTCCAGCCTGGCCCATTCCACTTTGGCCTGATCGAGATCCGTACCCAAAGGGATCTCCTTCCGTTTGCCGGTGGCATCCCTGCCGTTGTAGTAGTACGACGTCCAAATCTGGCCGTTCTTGCCCTTCCTGATTCGCCTCACCATGCGTGGTGGTAGGTCTCGGTTGGCTGTGGTTTTCTTGCGCATGCGTCAGCTCACATTCGCCAGATTGAGTGACCACGTTTCAGCAACCGCGTTGACCGAAGAAGGCTTTACTCCCGCCAGCTTCAGTCTGGCGTAAACCCGGCCCACAACAGGACGCCGCGCGCCGGTCAAAACAAACTGCCAATGGTTTTCTGTCAGCCATTGGATTTGTTTGGACGGGAGCTGGTAACCGGTGATTGTGCACAGCTCTTCATCGGCCAAGGTCTCACTTTGTAGTTCCATTACCGAATGTCCTTAGGCTGTAGCAATAGGTAGTTGTGCATCTTTGGAGGGGGCTTATACCCCACAACAGGCTGCGCGGGCGGGCGTTCCTGAGCGATTAGCGCTGCATCAACACTGGCTGCCTCGCGCAGCTTTTCGTGGGGTATAAGCGCCTCGGTAGTGGCGCTGATAGGGGCAACAATGCCTGCTGCTGCGCAGCAGAGACTCTTTGTTTTCTGTGTGTCGATGCATACCTCTTCGCGGAGCAAAGCGGGGTGGGTGGCGTCGCAATCCTGCGCGCGCGCGTACCCGCTTTCCTCCGAGGTCGAGAGCTGCGTCGATCCCCGTCCGATGGCGCGGGCGTGTCCGGCGCATGGCGCAGAATCGAAGAGCAAGCCGGGGTGGTGGGCCTGACTCATGCTGCGGCCTCCTGTTCGGTGGGTTTCAAGAGGTCGGCGAGGGCGAGGGCTTCGTTACGCAGGCGGTATGCGTCGCGCTCGAGCTTCTTGCCCGTCTTGAAGGCGCTCCAGGTCTCGGCGGCAATGCGCAGGCTTTCAGCGATCTGCAGTAGGGTGTGGCGGTGCTGCTCTTGCAGTGCGCTTGCATCCTTCAGCCGCTTTGCGTGCGCGGCTAGGTGCCGGTGGTCGTTGCGCAGGAACTCCAGGGACGCTTCCAGTCGCTGGATGGTCGCCTTGTGCTCGAGGTCGCTGGCAATGCGACCTCGGACGCGGCCCTCTTGGCGGCCAAAGCAGTAGGCGTATGCGAATAGCCCGATAACGAACGCGCAGATGGCGGCGAGGGCGATGACCTGTTGAGTGGTCATGGGTGTTACTCCTTGTGGTGTGCGGACCGGTGGTGGCGGCCGTGCATTGGGGATTACTCGTTTGCTTCGGCTTGTGCGCGGGGCATGTCTTCATCCGCCTTGTAGGCTCTGATATCGATCAGCGCTGCGACATGTCGGATGTGTGCGTATTTCGGTGCCTTGCGGCTGTTGTCCAGGGTGGTGACAGGTAGCTCGATCCGGCCGCTGGTGATCTCTGCCGCAAATGACTCCTTGTTGAGGTTGCGGAAGTACTGCTCGCGCAGCCTTTCCAGGGGGATCAACACATCACCGAAGGTTCGATAGAGCAGCTCGACGGTGGATGAATCCGGTGCGGGGTGCAGTCGCAGCGGTGCTTGGCTGTTATTGCTCATGGCTCTGTTGGGCCTCCTTGCGTTTGTGTCTTGCCGGATGGTTCCAGGCGTTCAGGCAGTGGCGTTTGGTCAGCTCCCGCAGATGTTCTGGTACTTCGAGGAGCGCGGCATTGCGCTCCTCTTTGGTACGCAGGGCTAAGATCTGGCGGGCGTACTCCCTAGGCCACGTCACGGCGGTCTGCCGGTATCTCCGGCATCTCAAGGCCCAGCTGCTCGGCGAGCCAGGGCAGGCCGGCTTGCTTCACTCGGGTGGACTGGCTGTATTGCATGCCCAGCTCCGGGTGCCACCACTGGCCGTCCTTGATCCGCAGGTACTCACGGTCGCGGGTGGGATAGGCCGGCAGATTGCGCTCGTTGAGTAGCCCCTTTACGCGCATGAGGTCGATCAGTTTGGGGCGGGAGATGCCCAGGTACTGGGCTGCTTTAGCGAGATTGCGTTCCATGATTAACCCCCTATGCCGCGTGTGCTGCAGGAGTTGCGACTGCAGCCAGGTGGTTGATGGACTCGACGATCTTCTCGTACATCTCGGTGTCGCTACCGCACACGGTGAAGCACTTGGTGCGGGGCTTCTTCACACCAATGCTCATGATGGTCGTCACGGCTTTGCGCGTGATGTTGCGATGGAGGGCAATCTGAAGGGGGAGATCGAAGCCCATATCCAGGCTCATGGTGCCGCCTGTGCGTACCAGCTCGAACACCTGCTGCCGTTGTTCGGTTTCAAAAGTGCCGAATCGACGGCTAGCATGAGGAGGTGTCAGCAGATCGGCTGGGCTGCTTGGGTCGAAGGGACCGTTAACGATCTCTTCGATAAAGTCGGCCAGCTTAAGGTGCATCTTCTTTTCGTTCGGCAGGGTCAGCGTGTGGCGTTCGCTTCCCAGCTCTACAGTGAAGAGTGTGTCGGATTGGCTGCGTTCAACCTTGAGGCGGAAAGACAGCACATCGCGCCGCGGAGTGGAACGGAGCGTATGAGTAAAGGTTTCGGTCAGATTGACCTGGGCGCTGAGCAGTTGCAGCGTGCGGTTGTCGAGTTTGTACTTCTTCATGCTGCATGCCCTCCGCCATTTGGGCCGAAGGGATTAGGGAAGGGGCGGGACTTATGCTTGGGCTTGCTGACTATAAAGGTACAGCCGTGTTCGCGAGCTAGAGAGCGAACCTCGAATATACGGGTGGGGTTACACGCTGGATGGGCATGTAGGGTGGCTGTGGTGTGCATGGTATTGCCTCGCTCTGTGGTGGAGAGTGAGGTAAATATCAATCGAAGGATACGCAATGTCAACCTACGGTTGATATTTTGGCAGGTGATTATCTTCGCCTAGGCGCCAGATTGCAGCCGATGGTATGTTCTGCGGGTAGAGCGCTCCATAGTCAAATAGACAAGGGGCTCCCGTTTAAACATTAGAAGGATTTAATGATTGAAACTCAAAAATAAAGCTTTAGATATTCCCTCTGATAATATTTTTCAAAATGATAAACTTAGTCGTAGTGACAGTGTTAAGAATATAACGCTTTTGCTAAGGAACGTGTCGTCACCTCTAGTTTTTTCTGTAAATGGTCCTTGGGGAGCCGGAAAAACGACTTATTTACGCATGCTTCATGAAAGTCTAATTGTGAGCGAGAGTAAGTCGATTTACTTTAGTGCGTGGGAAACTGATTTCGCAGTGGATCCTTTATTGGCTTTCCTTGGCGAGATGAACGTTGGTTTGTCCAAGTTCTTGACCGGTAATTTAAAAAAAAGCAAAGCATGGAAGAAAGCGAAGGAAGCAGGTGCGCATATTTTGCGTAGAAGTATTCCAGTGGGTGTGAAGGTAGCTACTGTTGGATTGATTGATGCTGATAAGTTGATTGAGGATGAAGCAGCAAAATTCACTGAGTCCCTTTCAAAAGATATCATAGGGTCATATTCAAAAAATAAGGAGGCAATTGTAGAGTTTAAGAAAAATGTGGCAGAAGTACTTAGAAAAGAAGATGGAACCTCTGAGAAAATTTATATTTTTGTTGATGAGTTGGACCGGTGCAGGCCTACGTACGCAATAGAACTGTTGGAGCGGATTAAACATCTGTTAGACGTGGAAGGATTGGTGTTTGTTCTCGCCCTAGATAAAAGTCAATTAGCTCATAGTGTTAAGGCTGTGTATGGGGCTGATTTTGATGCTTTAGGATATTTAAAGCGCTTTATCGATGTTGAGTTTTCGCTACCCACAACAGATGTTAAGATTTTTATAAATTATCTTATATCTAATTTCGAGCTTGATAAATATTTTGCGGGCCGTAGGGGCGATACTAGTTATGATCAAGACAACTTGGTTAATACTTTAGTGGCAGTTGGAAGAAATATGTCGCTTCGAAGTATTGAACAATTGTTGTCTAAGATTAAGTTGATTTCTTTGACAGTATCGAGCAATCAATATTTTTATCCGGAGTTCGTGGTCTTCTTATTGTTTGTGAAAGATAACTATCAGAAGATTTATTCTGAGTTTTCTAAGGCTGAAATAGATGGCGAAGAATTACTTTCAATTCTTGGAGTTGTAATCTCGGGTGATGACGATCCGTCTGTTTGGTCCAGGCAATATGTGGAAGCTATGATTATCTCAGGAAAAATGAAAAATACTAAAATTTGGGCGGGTAGTAGGATATCAGCTCTAAAAGAGGTGGTTAATTCAAATAGCACTTCAGATCAACAGAAGAGAAATGCTGAGAGAATCTTAGAGTTGATTAGTTACCACAGTAAGTTTGGTAATCAGGTGCCGCTGGATAAAATAATAAGTCGAATTGATATGCTTTCTAGCTTTGATTTCAGTTGAATAGTAAAGGAATGACACGCTTATCATTCTGGAATGAATGAGCCCACTACCTTTCCACAAATGTGTGTTTCTTCCGTAATATCAATGATTGGATATTGCGGATTGATTGGCCTTAAAAATGTCCGTCCAGCATCCTCAACCAGCACTTTGAATGTAGCTTCATTGGTACGGGGAACCCGAGCAATCACTCGGTCCCCGGTGTTGGCTTCAACCTCGGGATCGACAAAGATGATACAACCAGCGGGATAGCTCCTACCGGGTCCAAAGTTGGTCATCGAGTCGCCACGCACCTTTAATGCATAACCACTGGGACTAATTGATACCGGGCATGATAGCCATGTATCTGCATGGTAAGCCTCGAAATTCGAGATGGCCTCACACCAAGCTCCCGCCTGAACCCAAGAGATTAATGGCACTTTGCCGAACCTCTCCAGCATAGGGCTGACATTGTTGTCGTCGCTGACGGGGATCAATTGTGAGTTCATGGCCTTAGCTTGTTCTTTAGGTAGTACGCCATACTCCAGCCACTCTCGACGCACTTTCAACCATGAACACAGCGCCGCCATGCTGTCCGCTTCGGCCATTGACTCTCCGTTTAGCCACTTGCTGATCGCTTGTGTGGTCTTTTCAACGCCCATCATCTTGAGTTGTTTATGGATGTCCACACCTCGGCCCCGGGAACGAATGCCGGCATCATCGAGTGCTTCATGTAGGCGCGAGCAGAACGCCGCGCGTAATTCGTTTTTATCAACCATAGGTTGAGAGTGACACGAAGCTTGCGCAATAGTCAGTTGATGTTTAATATCAACCATTAGTTGACTAATGGAGCCTGCCATGTTGGACCCCGCTCATTTTCCGAACGCCATTGCATTCGCTTTTGAGGCCGTAGGTGGGATTGGTGCCGCCGCCAAGATTTGTAGCAGAAGCTATCAAGCCCTCAATAAATGGCGCATAGCCGCATGCCTTCCTCGCACTGATTACACCGGAGAAACTTGCTACGCGGTGCTTCTTGCTGTTGCGGCTCGAGAGAAGGGTAATCCTTTTGATGCTGCCTGGCTGCTTGGTGTCTCTGCACCACACAAGGTCGCTGCATAAAGAAAAAAGGCGACCTAAAAGTCGCCCAGTTCCTCCCGACACGCACCACCACAGCGCTGTCGGGCCGCGATAAAGGTAGGCGGGCACACCACATGCGAACCGTCGACCTTTGCCGCGCTTTCCAAGGCTCGGAAGCCTTGGGTTGCTGCCTTTCTCCACCACAGATAGGGCAGCTGTTGCGCCAGGGGTGAGCAACGGATGCTTGCCCCGGCACGGTGCCGGTGTCGGTCTTGCGGACCTAGCCGGCTTTTGGGCCCTTTCAGCCACGCGGCAAATGTATCACCACTGCATGCCGCGCGGCACTGGCAACTTATTAGGATTAATGCCATGAGCCGAATTGCTCTGAGTTGTGTTGACCGGGCGCAGCGGGAAGTCCTGCCGCTCGATCTAGCGCTTTACCATGCTGCACGGGACTATCCCGGCGGCGCCGCAGCCATCGCCGCCACCACCGGCAGAAACGCCACCACCTTGCAGCACAAGCTGTCCCCGACCCAACCCAGCCACACCGTGAATATTCAAGAGTTCGGCGAGATCCTGGAACTGACCAAGGATCGCCGCATTCTGGATGCGGTGCATGCGCTGGTCGGTGACACGACCTGGCAGGAGCTGGCCGAGGCGTACACCAATGACATGCCCGAGACCCTGACCACCGGCATCGCAGAGTATTTCCGGCAGGTGGCGGCCCTGGCCGAGACCTGGGCCAAGAGCATCGGCGATGGGGTGGTGAGCGACCAAGAACTGGCTGCGATCCGCCTGCAGGTGTTCCGCGGGATTCAAGGGCTGCTGGGGTTGTTCAACCGCGCTACCTATGTCAACCAGACAACGCGGGGTGCTGACCATGGCTGATATTGCCGACTTCGCTAACGACCTGGTGCAGGAGCGAATCGACCAGGCGCTCGCCGCACGTAACGCCGCCAAGCCTGCATTGGCGGCGCATTCGTTCCTCTTCTGTGAAGGGTGCGAGGAATCGATTCCAGAGGCACGCCGCTTGGCTCTGCCAGGCTGCACCCGGTGTGTGGGCTGTCAGGCGGTCGATGAAGCGTGGGAGGCCCGTCATGCTCGATGAGGTATTGGGACAATTCGCGGACTACGGCCTTGAGCCCGCGCAGCCGCTGGTTTTCGGCAAGCTGACGCGCTGTAAAACCTCGCAGGACAAGGGCAAGGAAAAAAACGGCTGGTACGTCGTTCACGAGCATCGTACCGAAAAAGGCGAGACGCTGATTTTCGGCAGCTTTGGTGACTGGCGTTCCGGTGAGACGCAGAAGATCAAGGTCAAGGCCGGGCGGATGTCACCCGAGGAGCGCGAGGTTATGCGCGCTCGGCAGGAGGAGGCCAAGCGCCGCGCAGCCGAGATATCGGCCAACGCGGCCCGCCGAGCGGCAAAACGTGCAGCAGGTATGTTCAAACGCATGCCGGAAAAGGGGCGCAGTGATTACCTGGATCGAAAGCAGATCGTAGGCTTTGGCGTCCGTTATGCCCCGCGCTCTGGGGCATTTCTGGTGCCAATGAGCAACGTGCGTGACGACATTGTCGGCCTGCAGGTGGTGTATCCCTGTGCTCAGGAAGATACCGGGCGGGATAAGTCCTACTGGCCTTATGGGATGTCGAAGGAGGGGGCCTTTCATCTGATCGGCCCGCATCCAGATCCTGGCGAACCGGTGCTGGTCTGTGAGGGATACGCAACTGGTGCCAGCCTGCATATGGCGACTTCGCTCACGGTCGCCGTCGCGTTCGATGCAGGCAACCTATTGGTGGTCTGCAAGGCTATGCGTGAGCGTTTTGCGGGGTGCCCGCTGATCATTTGCCGAGACGATGACTGGAAGACCAAAAAGCCGAATGGTGACCCTTGGAACCCTGGCGAGGAGAAGGCCAACAACGCTGCATTGATCGTCGGTGGCCAGGTGGTCGCGCCGATTTTCTCAGGGGCGCGCGAGGATAAGTGGACCGACTTTAATGACCTGCACGTCGCCGAAGGTTTGGAGGCGGTGCGCCGCCAGGTGTTGGCGGTGGTCAAGCCGCCCGCAGCGGGTGGCTGGAAGGATCTGCTGGCCCGTAGCGAAAGCGGTGCTTTGATCGCGCATATGCAGAACGTCGAGCTGATCCTGGCCAATGACGAGCGCTGGGCCGGAGTGATCAGCTACAGCGCCTTCAGCTCGAAGATCGTCAAGCTGCGTGCCGCCCCTTATGGCGGCGGCACGGGCGATTGGGCCGACATCGACGATATGCGTGTCATGAAGTGGCTCGCGCAGCAGTACAACTTGCGGGTCAAGGCATCCCATGTGATCGAGGCGGTGAGTGTGGTTGCGCATGACCATGCCTTCCACCCGGTGCGCCAGTATCTGCAAAAGCTGGAGTGGGATCGAGTGCCTCGCCTGGAAAGCTGGTTGACCGACGTCATGGGCGTTAAGCCCAGCGACTACACGTCCAAGGTCGGCAAACGCTGGATGCTCTCGGCAGTAGCCAGGGTGATGAAACCTGGCTGCAAGGCCGACTCGGTGATGATTCTCGAAGGGGCTCAGGGTGCTGGTAAGTCAACGGCAATGAGCATTCTCGGCGGCGAGTGGTTTATGGACACGCCGTTCGCCCTGGGCGACAAGGACGGTTTCCAGGCAATCCGCGGTAAGTGGATCGTTGAACTGGGCGAGCTGGATAGCTTCAACAAGGCCGAGTCGACCAAGGCCAAGCAGTTCTTCTCGGCATCCACTGATACCTACCGCGAGAGCTACGGCCGCAGGACTATGGACGTGCCACGCCAGTGTGTTTTCGTGGGTACGACCAACCAGGATGAATACCTCAAGGACGCCACGGGCAACCGCCGCTATTGGCCGGTGGCATGCGCCAAGGTCGAGCTCGAGCTGCTGCGGCAGATCCGCGATCAGCTGTGGGCCGAGGCGATGTTCTGCTATGAGGCGGGCGACCTCTGGTGGGTAACGTTGGACGAGGCGGCGATGTTCGGCGAAGTACAGGACGAACGCTTCGTGGTGGATGAGTGGGAAGGTCCAATCCTGACCTGGCTTGAAGAGTCGCAGATCGGCGAAACCACTACCGGCAGCGAGGTGCTGGCCAGTGCACTGAAGCTCGACTACGGGCATTGGGGCAAGCCGGAGCAGATACGGGTCGGCGCGATCATGCACCGGCTGGGTTGGCGGCGTGTGCGTTTACCGGCATTGGTGAAAAGCGGTCAGCGGCCCTGGGCTTACAAGAAGCCGGCTGGGTGGGGCGGTGCGTCAGCGTTGCAGCGGGAAGCGTTCGAGGAGCCTTGCTTTGATTAAGCGAATCGACGATATGCTCAAGTTGTGGGCTGAGGATCTGCATAGCCCGCACGAAGGTGGTTCGGAGCTGGGCGGCGGCAACATGATTGCGATGCTGATGGAGTGCAAGGGCGAGTTGATACGAGGGACTCGCGGCAGCCGGGTGTTGCTGGACGAGTCGGCGGATATCGAGCTGATCGTGAACAAACATCTGCCTGCGCAGCTGTCGGTTCTTGTCCGGGAGCACTACTGCAACCACGACAGCTTCTTGTCGCAGAAGATGTTGCATTGTGGATGCAGTGCGCCGACCTACTACCGCCGCTTGCATGAAGCTCATGTACTGATCGACGGCATGCTGATGGGGAAGGCTGTGTGACCCCAGGCATGACCTCGGCTGTTGCTGTCCCATTGGCCCGCCTTGTCCCATTGTGTTTTGACATGATGGGACAAGCGCGGGCCTTGTGTTTGTTGGCGTGTCCCATTGTCCCACCAAAAACACCGCCCGCCCGCATGAGCGGAGCGCAGACCTGTACGCGCTATCGCGCGCATGCGTGTTTTTAGATTTTCTTCTTTACACGAGAAAAAGTAGAAACAGATGGGACAATGGGGCAGAGCCCTGAATTTAGGCGCTCTCAGGAGTCCCATACTCAGGTTGAGGTATGGGACATATGAGACGCCGCCGAAGCAACAGAATGCCGTGGGTAGATATTCGCCGACATTCGCTAGACGTTCACCCGGTGTTGCCCACTTATTCACCGGGTGGCATTAAAGCGGGGTTGCTGCCATGAGAATCGACCTGTAAAAAGTAGCCATCTTCGATAGGTGCGACCGCAGAGAGCGGCAGACACCACACTCACCAAACCCGGCCCTTGCGCCGGGTTTTTGCGTTTAAGGGGCAGGGGAATGACGAACGAGCAGCAAACGCTGGTGGACATGCCGATCTGGATGGTGATTGTCCTTTCACTGGTCGGCGGTGTTTCCGGGGAGATGTGGCGAGCCGACAAGGCGGGCGCCCGGGGCTGGTCCTTGATTCGCCGCCTGGCACTTCGGTCGGGGGCCTGCGTGGTCTGCGGGCTTGGCACCATCATGTTGTTGCACGCCGCCGGGGTTTCGATTCTCGCAGCAGGCGGGATCGGATGCCTCACGGCGATGGCCGGTGCCGACGTTGCGATTGGTCTGTACGAACGCTGGGCCGCCAAGCGGTTGGGCCTCGGGCAGGTGCCGCCGGCCACTGGCGAGGCGGGGCAGTGACCCGGCCAGGGGGCGGGGGTGGGGGCCGGTTTTTTGGGTCCTCCCCCGAGGCCGCCCCCTACACGGGTGCGCAGACTCGCGGGTTCCCTGCAGCTGAGATTTTGGCAGGGATGTCCGTCTTTTCAAGGACTTAGTGATGGGCAAGACAGTCAGCAAGGTCGAGCTCGGCGAGATCGTCGGTCGAGACGAGCGCACGTTGAGCCGGTGGCAGAAGGAAGGCATGCCGGTGATCGAGTTCGGTGTTGGGCGCGGCAACGAAAACCAGTACGACACCCAGGCGGTGATCGAGTGGCTGCTGCGCCAGGCCGCATTGAACGGCAAGAAAGAATCCACCCGCGACCGACTCGACAGGCTGCGCGGAGATCGCGAGGAACTGGCCTTGGCCAAAGACCTGGGCGAGGTCGTGATCGAAGCCGAGATGGTCGAGCGCTTCGAGGCGGTGATCACCGCGGCCAAGATCGAGCTGCTCAACACCTTCCCTGATGAGCTGGCGGCAACCCTGTCCGCCCAGTACGGCGTGCAGGTCGACGACCAGCTGATCCGTGAGCCCATCGAATCAATACTTAGGAGGCTGTCCGCGTATGACGAGGACGAAGATCTCGCTGGGGATCTTGACGAGCCGGACGACGAGGAGGGCTCTGAAGACGACGGCGAGTAAAGCAATGGGCCGGGTCTGCCGCAAGTGGGCGCCGCCCCCGCGCATGACCATCATCCAGTGGGCGGACAAGTTCCGCTGGCTGGCCCCCGAAGAGTCAGCAACACCAGGCAAGTACCGGTTCGACAAGACACCGCACCTGATCTGGCCGGGTGGCCCGCTCGAGGCGCTGGATGATCCGAACGTTGCCGAGATCGTAGGCCGCAAGTCGGCCCAGGTGGCCTGGACGTCGGGCGTGCTGGGCAACGCCCTCGGCAAGTGGATTGACCTCGACCCGTCCCCGATCCTGATCCTGTTCCCCAAGGCCGAGGCGGCCAAGCAGTATGTCGGCGAGAAGCTCGAACCGATGATCGAGGCGACGCCGCGGCTGCGCAAGAAAGTTGACCTGCGCAGTCGCAAGCTGCAGCAGCGCCAGGACTTCAAGCGGTTCCCCGGCGGTTTCCTGAAGATGGTCGGCTCCAACAGCCCGGCCAGCGTGAAGTCGACGCCGGTACCACGGGTCGCTATCGAAGAGCCCGACGACTGCAACCTGAACCTGCGGGGGCAGGGGGACAGCATCAAGCTGGCCAAGGAGCGCCTCAAGACGTTCCGCCGGTCGAAGATCATCATCGGCGGCACCCCGACCATCAAGGGGCTGTCGGCGATCGATGCCGAGCTGGAACTGTCGGACAAGCGCGTGGGCCTGGTCCCGTGCCACGGCTGCGGCCAGGCGCATGCGCTGAGTTTCGACCACCTGCACTGCGACGAGGACGAGCACTACTTCCACGAGGTGTACGGCAAGCGCCGTCCGGAAACGGCGTACTACGCATGCCCTCACTGCGGCGAGATCTGGGATGACCATCAGAAGAACGCCAACCTCAAGCTTGGGCGCTGGGAGGCGACCGCCGAGTTCCGCGGCATTGCCGGCTACATCCTCAACGAGCTGTATGCCACGTTCCATGGCTCGCGCTTCGAAGTGCTGATGGAGAAGAAGCTGCAGGCCGAACACGCGGCGTCGCTGGGGAATATCGGCCCGATGATCGCCTTCACCAACAGCTCGATGGGCGAGAGCTACGAATACAAGAGCAACGCGCCGAAGACGGACGAGCTGGAGAAACGTGCCGAGCCTTATGCCGAATTGACGGCCCCGAAGGGCACGCTGCTGGTCACGGTCGGCGTCGACGTCCAGGGCGATCGTCTTGCCCTGGTTATCGTGGGTTGGGGGCGAGGGGAGGAGTCCTGGCGGTTGTACTGGGGCGAGCTGCCCGGCAACCCAATCGACCCGAATGACGGGGTGTGGACCGAGCTCGACAGGATCATCGCCACGCCGATCCCCACCGAGAGCGGTGCGCAACTGGCCGTGTCGGCGGTCAGCATCGACAGCTCCGACGGTAACACTAGCGACGCGGTGTACACCTACGTTCGGGATCGCCAGCGCTTCAACATCATGGCGATCAAGGGCGCGTCCATCGACAGCCGGGACCGGGAGATCTTCACCAAGCCGGCCCAGTCAGCGGATACCAGCCAAGACAACACCAAGGCCGCCAAGTATGGCTTGCGCGTATTCATCGTCGGTACCCATAAGGCCAAGACGCTGATCGATGGCCGGATGCGCCTCAAGGGCAGCGGGCCAGGGCGCATGCACTGGTACAGCGAGATCCGCTCGGACTACTACGAGCAGGTGACCAACGAAGTCCTGGCGCCGCACCCGCGCAACCCCAGCAAGATGGTCTGGCAGAAGAAGGCCGGCCGACGCAACGAAGCGTTGGACTGCGAGGTGTACGCCTTGCACGCGGCCCGCAGCCTCAAGACGCACCTGCTGCGTGACAACGAATGGGACCAGCTGGAGCAGCAACTGCTTCAGCCCACCCTCTTCACTACTGAACAGGCGGTGGCGCCGATTCCTCGTCGCGTGGTTTCGCGCGGTCGGGGCACACGGAGCCGCGTCAGCTAACCGAGGTTCACCATGACAGATGCACAACAACGCCTTGCCGAAGTCCGGGCGGCGATCTCGCGCGTCCTGAAGAACGGCCAGCGGCTGCGTCGGCAGGATCGGGAGGTTCAGCTGGCCGAGCTCAACAGCTTGCGCTTGCTGGAGAAACAGTACGCCGAAGAGGTCGCCGCAGAGCAGGCAATGCTCCAAGGCCGGGGCCGCAACCGCATTTCCTACGTGGGGATCTGACCATGTGGCCGTTCAGTAAACGGGAGTCGGCTGCCGAGCAGCTGATGACCGAAGCGATCCGCGTGGCCAGGGCATCGGTCGATGGGCAACAGATCGTCGCCCAGGGCGGCGGCGGTGGGGTCGAAACTCGCTGGCGCGGCGCGTCCCGGGTATTGCGCAGCGTAGCCAGCTGGCTGCCTGGCCTCGGCAGCCCACGGCGCGACTTCAATCAGAACGAGCGCCGCATGCTGGTGGCGCGCTCCCGTGATGCCATGCGTAACCACCTGGTGGCCCGCGCGGCAATCACGCGGCTACGCACCAACGTCGTGGGCACGGGGCTGGTCTGTCGCGCCCAGGTCGACCATGAAGCGCTGGGCCTGACCGAAGAGGAGGCCGAACAGCTCAACGCTAAGCTGGACCGGTTGTGGTCGCTGTATGCCGATGACCCGAGGGAGTGCGACGCCGAAGCGACGCTCAACCATTACCAGCTGCAAGCCCTGGTGCTGGTGTCGTCGATGGTGGCGGGTGACGTGTTCGTGGCCAGCCCGGACCAGGAGCGTCCCGGTTGCATCTTCAGCACGCGGCTGCAGCTGATCGAGTCCGACCGTGTCGGCAACCCGAACGGCGGCATGGACCGTGCGGAACTGGTGGAAGGGGTCGAGTTCGACGGGTTGGGTTCGCCTGTGGCGTACCACGTGTGTTCCGGCTACCCCGGTGAGCATCTGGCGGGTAAGACGCTGCATTGGGAGCGGCTGACCGTGTTCGGTGCTGAGACTGGGCGGCGTCGCGTGCTGCACGTCATGGCCGACAAGGAGCGGCCAGGGCAGAAGCGCGGCGTGCCGTACCTGTCGCCGGTGCTGGAGCCCCTGCAGAAGCTGGAGCGCTACAGCAGCGCCGAGCTGATGGCGGCGGTGATCTCGGCGATGTTCACCGTGTTCATCAAGAAGAGCAATGACTTCAGCACCGGCAACCTGCCGATGTCGGCTCTGACTGAAGAACAGCCCGGAGGTGATGACAGCTCAGACGGCACGCTGGCACTGGGTGAAGGCGCCATCGTGGACCTCGGCGTGGGTGAGGAACCGATGGTGGCCAACCCCGGTCGCCCAAACGCCCAGTTCGACCCGTTCTTCACCGCGGTGGTGAAGGAGATCGGCGCGGCACTGGAACTGCCGCTGGAAGAGCTGCTGTTGCACTACAGCAGCAGTTACAGCGCTGCCCGTGCCGCGATGCTCCAGGCCTGGCGCTTCTACAGCTTGCGCCGCTGGTGGCTGGCCTGCGACTTCTGCCAGCCGAGCCGCGAGCTGGTCATCGATGAGGCTGTGGCCAGGGGGTTGATCGACCTGCCTGGATACAACGTTCCGGCCAGGCGCAAAGCCTATTGCCAAGCCATCTGGATTGGCCCGGCCCGTGGCGCCATCGATGAGCTCAAGGAAGCCAATGCTGCCGGCAAGCGCATCGAGATCGGCGTGAGCAACGAGACCCTGGAAACAGCGGCCATGACCGGTGAGCCCTGGCAGCAGGTCATTCGTCAGCGAACCCGCGAAGTCACCTATCGCCGTACACACAACATGCAGGCCCTGCCCAAGAGCGGGCTTGAGTCCCCGCCTGACCCCAATCCCGAAGAGGAATAGACATGTCTCGAGCACTTGAGCTGGCGGCCTCGCAGCCCTGGCTGATGCTGCCCGACGCGCTGGACAACCTGCTGACCATCTCCGACCGCATGGGCGATCCGGTGGCACTGGCGACCAAGCGCGGCGAGCAGTTGGAGGACACCCGCAAGGTGACCATGCGCAACGGCGTGGCAGTGGTGCCGGTCGTTGGGCCGATCTTCCGCTACGCCAATCTGTTTACCGAGATCAGCGGTGCGACCAGCACGCAGATCCTGGCCACGGACATCCAGCGAGCGCTGGACGATCCCAAGGTCAGGTCGATCGTACTCAACATCGACAGTCCCGGCGGGGTCGCGTCGGGCATCAACGAGCTGGCCGAGATGATTTACGCCGGCCGGGCGCGCAAACGCATCGTCGCCTACATCGGCGGGATCGGGGCCAGCGCGGCCTACTGGATCGCCTCGGCGGCCAGCGAAATCGTCATCGACGAAGCGAGCCTCGCCGGCAGCATCGGTGTTGTCGTCGAGGCGGTAGTCGAGAACGAGAAGGTGAGCGGCCGTACTCGATACCAGATCGTCAGTCGCAATGCCCCCAACAAGCGCCCAGACCTCAACACCGAGGAGGGCCGCGCCAAGCTGGGCGAGACCATCGATGCCCTGGGCGAAGTCTTCGTGGGCAAGGTTGCCCGCAACCTCGGCGTGGCTGCCGAGAAGGTGCCCGAGATGGGCGATCACGGCGGGATCCGCGTCGGTGCCGACGCCGTCAAGCACGGCCTGGCCCATCGCGTGGGCTCGCTCGAATCCCTGATTACTGAACTGGCCAAGCCGGCCATCAACTCCCCAAGGATACACACCATGACCACCGTCACTACCACGGCAGAACTGCGCACGGCGATTGCAGCTGGCACTGACCCCAACACCATCGAGATCGCTCAGGCGGCCCAGCCTGACACCGCGGCGATCCGCACCGAGGCTGCCACCGCGGAGCGTGAGCGCATCAAGGGCATCAACGCCCTGGCCGCCAAAGGCTTCGAGAAGGAAGTCGGGGCGGCCATCGACGATGGCAGCTCTGTGGAAGCCACCGCGCTGGTGCTGTTCAAGGCGGCTCAGGACCGCGGTATCTCGCTGGCCGCCATCAAGGGCGATGCCCAAGGCGTCACCGGCACTTCCCCATCCACTGACGGCAAGCAAGCCGACCGCAAAGCCGCTGTCAGCGCCATTGTGGCCGGCGCGTCGCGTCGCTGAAGGAGAGTTTCATGAGTAATCCCGAACGTAAAAGCTACCTGCCGACTCAGCTCTCGGCGGGCGATTTCCCCATCGTGATGGACACCGGCGTTATTGCTGCCGGCCAGAAGCTGGCCCGCGGCGCGGTGCTGGGTCAGGTCACGGCCTCCGGCGAGTTCCTGCTGTGCAAAGCCGCGGCCGAGGACGGCTCGCAAAAGCCCACGGCCATTCTCGATCAGGACGTGGACACCACCGACGGCGCCAAGAGCGTGCCGATCCGCCTGACCGGCCAAGTGCTGGGTAGCCAACTCACCTTGGGCGAGGGCCTGACCCTGGCCGCTGCGAAGGCCGCTCTGCGTCCTCTCTGCCTTTTCATTCGCTGATCGGAGTACCCATGACTGACATTTTCGACACCCTGACCATGCTGGAAGCCGTCGAGCAGATGGCGACGCCGCGGCGCTTCCTCATGAACACCTTCTTCAACGGCGGCGCTCCCGAGACCTTTGGCACCGAAACGGTCTCCATCGACATCGTGAAGGGCCAGCGCAAGATGGCGCCGTTCGTACACCCGACCCTGCCGGGCAGTGTGTCGCAGCGTACTGGCATCAATTCTTCGACCTATAAGCCGCCGTACATTCAGCCGAAGCGCGAAACCCGTGCCGAGTTGATCCTGAAGCGCGGTGCGGGCGAGAACCCATTCTCGACACGCACTCCGCTTGAGCGTGCCGGTGAGTTGCTCGGCCGTGACCTGGTGGACCTTGATGACGAGATCACTCGCCGCGAGGAGTGGATGTGCGCCCAAGCGCTGACTACCGGGCGTATCCGGGTGGTCGGCGACGGTGTGGATGACACCATCGACTTCCTTATGGAAGACACCCACAAAGTCACGCTTGTCGGCGGTCGTTGGAACACCGAGGGCTCTGACCCGATCGGCAATATGCGCCAGTGGCGCCGTCTGATCGCCAAGGACTCCGGTCGATCGGCAAACGTAGCTGTGTTGAGCGCCGAGGCGCAGGACGCCTTCCAGAGCAACGAGACGGTGCTGAAACAACTGAACAGCCGGCGCGTGGACATGGGCCTGATCAAGCCTGAGGAGCTGCCCGACGGGGTGACCTACCTCGGCTACCTCAACGATCCGGGCATCGATCTGTACGCCTATGACGAGTGGTACCTGGATGCAGCCGGCGACGAGCAGCCGGTCATTCCGGCGGGCGGCTTGATCCTGGGTTCCACCTCGACCCGCAACGCCATGCTCTACGCGGCCATTCAGGATCTGGAAGCCATCGAGAGCGGTCTGGTCGAAGCGGCGCGCTTCCCCAAGAGCTGGGTCACCCAGGAGCCGAGCGTGCGTTGGTTGAAGCTCCAGTCGGCTCCTCTGGCCGGCATGCTGGAACCGAATGCTTTCCTCTACGCGAAGGTGGTGTGACATGGCTGCGAAAACGGAATACGTAGTGGTGGACGGCTGTCTGCAGGACGGCGCCAAGGTGATTCGCCAAGGCGAGATCTACGACCCGCCCAGCAAGGAGGTCGCCGCGCTGTTGGTGGCCGAAGGCAAGATCTCTCGCCGCGGCCAACTGCCGAAAGATGATCAGGACGACTGACCGTGGCCTTCCGCGATCAGGTGGCGGGCATGGATGCTGCGCTACTGGAAGAGCTGGGTGATGAGGTCGAGATCGAGGGTTTCGACGAGCCGGTGAAGGGGTTCATGTCCGTGCCGTGGCAGCAGCCCAAGGTCGGCACGATCAACACTGGCCTTCGTCAACCTGTCTTCTCCGTGCGTGTGGGTGACGCCGCGGGCATCAAGGAAGGTCAGCAGCTGGTTTGCGATCTTGCGCCTGCGGATGGCGGTGGACGATACGTCATTGCCAAGCGTGACCCGGACGGCACGGGCTGGATCAATTTCGCTTTACGGGAGGTTCGATGAATGTCGGCAGCTATCACAAGCAGTCCTCCGACGCCGGCCTGATAACGCTGCAGGCGAACCCTCGACAAGTGAAGGGGTTCGAGCAGTTTGCCGGGCTGGTGCCCAAGGCGGTCAGCGCAGCCCAGCGTCGGGCGATCAACAAGACCTTGCGCTGGCTGCGCACCCACGTTGCCCGCTCAGTAGGTCAGCAGGAGCGCATTGCCATTGCGGCGGTGAGGCAGCGTCTGCGGGCCTACACGGTGGGCAGCAATGGGCAGGGCAGACTCTGGTTCGGCCTCAACCCGATTGAGGCCAGCCGGGCTGGCCGGGCCAGGCAGACCCGCGCAGGTGTCTCGGTGGCGGGGCGGCGATATCAGGGCGCGTTCTATCGGCAGGTCTACGGCGGCAGGCCGGATATCTGGATCCGCACGGCCAGCAAGCACTTTAGAGCAAGTGACTATCCCGAGAGCGAGGTTTCGAAAGCGGGTGGGGCCAGCTCGGGCTGGATTGCCGAGAACGAAAGTCGTTTCCCACTGGCCAAGGCCAAGATCTCGCTCGAGGAGGTGAGGCCTCACTTCGAGTCATGGACGAACAAGGCGCACCAGCGGTTGCTGGTGGTGATGGAGCAAGAGTTGAACTTCGAAATGCACAAACTCTTACGGAGAACCGGTAATGGATGATGATCCGATCCCTCTGGCGAGGGTGTACGCCGCGATGGAGGAGGCCATAGCTCAGGCCATTCCTGGCCTGCACTACGTGGGCACGATGCCAGGGATGCTTCAAGCCATCGCCGTCCCTGGGATTGTTCTGGAGCTTTCCGGGTTCGAGCCCGCTGACCATGACCCAGGCACGGGCGAAGTGGCGATCGAGGCGCGTTTCGAGGCACGGGCTATCGTCGGTGCCGAGCATGACGATCATCTGCACGTCGCGGCGTTTATCGCTGCTCAGTTGGCGGTGCTATTGCGTATGCAGACCTGGGGGCTTGAGGTTGAGCCGGCCCAGTTGGTGCGCGCTGAGCCCGACTGGAGCAGGCCAGAACTGGATGGTCTGGCTGCGTGGGTGGTCGAGTGGACCCAAGTCATCTACCTCGGTACGGAAGAGTGGCCATGGCCCGATCAGCCACCGGGCTCGATTGTCTGGGGCTTTGTTCCCGACACCGGCCCAGGCAGTGAAGGCAATTACCAGCCACCGGAGGCCATGGAGTGAGCTACGCATCTGCAATGCACGACCGCATGCTGGCCAGCCTGGTAATCCCTTGTCGGGTGGTCGCGGTCGACCTCGCCGCCGCCATGGTCCGGGTCTCGGACGGCGGCGACTGGACCAGCGCCTGGGTGCGTTGGCACAGCCAGGCGGCGGGTAAGGCGCGTCACTGGCGGGCACCGAGCCTGGGCGAGCAGGGCGCCTTGATCAGCCCCAGTGGCGAGCCCGCCCAGGGCACCTTCGTGCCCGGGCTGTACGGCAACGCCGGTGCCCAGCCGGACAACCGCGACCACGTCGAGACCTGGCGCTTCGACGATGGCGGCTCGCTGATCTACGACTGGCAGGCCAAGAGCTACAGCATTCAGTTGCCCAGCGGCACTGTGACCGTTCAGGTGGGCGCCTCGCAGGCGGTACTGACGGAGGAAGCCATCACGGCGAAGTCCAGCAGCATCAGCGCGCAGGCCGACACAATCACGTTGACTGGCCAAGTGACGATCAACGGTCCGCTCATGGTGACGGGCGACATCAACGGAGGTGGCCGGATCATCGACACCGCCGGCAACACGGCAAATCACAAACACTGACCAGAGCCCGCCCAGCGCGGGCTTTTTTATGCCTGGAGGTTCCATGGCCAAGACACAAAAAGAAGCCGGTGAGGTCTTCGAGTCCTTACCGCTACCCGAGGCGGTCACCTTCATTGACCAGGAGTACACCCGGCGCACGCTGGTCCTGCCCGATTGGCTGGTACTCGAGGTGGTACAGGGGCAAGTCACCCTCGCGGGCGATGATGCCCCTGGCTTGGCCTACATGCGCAACCGGCCCGACTTCAAGGAGGCCTGACCGTGATCGGCATGGATCGTCGAACGGGGCAGCCGGTCTCCGGCCTGGCGCACCTGCGGCAGTCCATCGAGGACATTCTCGGTACCACCGTCGGCAGCCGGCGGATGCGTCCGGAGTATGGGTGCCAGTTACGCCGCTACGTGGACTTGCCGGTGAACGAGGGTTGGAAGAGCGCGGTACAGGCCGAGGTTGCCCGTGCTCTGGGCCGGTGGGAGCCGCGGCTACGGCTGGAGCGTGTGCGCGTTGTGGCCGTTGTCGATGGGCAGATCAGCTTGCAACTGACTGGCGAGTACCTGGGTGACAGCGCAGTGATGGAGGTGAGTGTATGAGCGCAGTGGACTTATCGCAGCTCCCGCCGCCGCAGGTGTTGGAAGGCCTGAATTTCGAAAGGTTGTACGAAGAGGAGCTGCAGCGGTTCCGCGAGTACATGGGGGACAAGTGGGATGCGTTTCTCGAGAGTGACCCGATTACCAAGCTCCTCGAGCTGAGCGCGTTTCGCCGGATGCAGAACCGTGCGCGGGTCAACGATGCTGCGAAGTCTCTGCTACTGGCCTATGCAACGAAGGCCGACCTCGACCAGCTGGCCGCCAATGTGAATCTGCAGCGGCTGGTGGTGCAGGCTGAGGACTTGAACGCGGTGCCTCCGGTGGAACAGGTTCTCGAGGCCGACGATGCCCTGCGGGAGCGCGTACAACTGGTGTATGAGGGGCTGACCACCGCCGGCCCGCGAAACAGCTACATCCTGCATGCGCGCAATGCTTCGGGTCGTGTGGCAGACGCCACAGCAGAGAGCCCGGCCCCGGCCGAAGTGGTCGTGACAGTGCTGGATCTGGATGGCACGGGCCTGCCTTCCCCGGATTTGCTGGAGGCGGTGCGGGTGTATTTGAGTGATGACAATGTGCGCCCTGTAGCCGACCGGCTCACTGTTCAGGCTGCTGAGATCCTGCCGTACCGGGTGGACGCTGTCGTGTACATGTCGGGCACTGGACCTGAGAACGAAGCCATCCTGGCTGAATGCAAGGAGCGCCTCGAGGCATGGGTGAATCCACGGCGCCGGTTGGGGCAAGAGGTGGCGCGGTCAGGGGTGGATGCTCAGTTGCATATCGCCGGCGTCCGTCGGGTAGAGTTGATGGGTTGGTCGGATATCCGCCCGACCAAAGCGCAGGCGGCCTGGTGTGAGGACATCAGCGTGACGCGAGGTGGCTGACATGAAAAGCCTGCTGCCATTGAACAGCACCCTATTGGAACGGGGTGTTGAAGCCGCCACGGAAGAAGTGACCGAGATCCCGCTTCGGACACTGTGCAACCCCGACACCTGTCCGGTTCATCTGTTGCCGTACCTGGCCTGGGCCTGGTCGGTTGACAGGTGGGACCCGAGCTGGACCGAGCCGGTCAAGCGGGCGGCGATCAAGGCCTCGTATTACATCCATGCGCATAAAGGCACCACCGGGGCTCTGCGGCGTGTGGTCGAGCCGCTGGGTTATCTGATCGAAATCATCGAGTGGTTCAACACCGTGCCCGAAGGCGTGCCTGGAACCTTTGCTCTCAAGGTCGGTGTGCTTGAGACCGGAATCACCGAAGAAATGTATCAGGAGCTGGAGCGCCTGATAGACGACGCCAAACCCGTCAGCAGGCACCTAACCGGCCTCGCAATCAGCCTCGAAACTCAAGGGGCTTTGAACATCAGTGTCGCCGTGTACGAAGGCGATGAAATCGACGTTTACCCGCCTGTCATGCGTGACATTGAAGTCACCGGCTCTTTCGGCGTGGTCGGTCGCGAACACTCCATAGATACCCTGGACGTTTATTATGATTGATGCGAATTCGCAGTTTTTCGCCATCCTCACGAACGTGGGTATGGCCAAACAGGCGAACGCCGACGCGCTCGGCATTCCCTGGAAAATTACAGATATGGGGGTTGGGGATGCCAACGATACCGACCCGATCCCCAGCGCAGCGCAAACCCGGCTGATCAACGAGTGGCGCCGCCGGCCGCTGAATCAGCTCAGGGTTGACCCGGTTAACCCGGCGGTGATTATTGCCGAGCAGATTATCCCGGCGGACGAGGGCGGGCATTGGATTCGCGAAATCGGTCTGTATGACGCTGACGGGGATCTGGTGGCGGTGGCCAACTGTGCGCCGAGCTTCAAGCCTGTGCTGTCGCAAGGTTCTGGTCGTACTCAAGTCGTGCGGATGAACTTTATCGTTTCCAGCACTGGCAATATCACGCTGAAGATTGACCCGGCGGTGGTACTGGCGACTCGCGATTGGGTTATGGAGTGGGTCAGGGAAGAACTGTACAAGCTCGACAGCAAGCAGTCGGTGCGAGTGGCCACCACGGCCAATATCGCGTTGGCTGGGCTTCAGACCATCGACGGCATCGCCCTGGCGGCGGGCGACCGGGTACTGGTGAAGAGCCAGACCGTGGCCAAGGATAACGGACTGTATGTTGCGGCGGCGGGTGCCTGGGCTCGGGCGGCGGATGCTGACGCCAGTTCCAAGGTTACTTCGGCCCTGATTGTATCTGTCGAGCAGGGCACGACCCTGGCCGACACGCGCTGGCAGCTGGTGACAGACGGGGCGATCGTTCTCGGCTCGACTGCTCTGGTGTTTCAGAACATCACTCAAGGCTTCGCACCGATCAACTCGCCGGCGCTGATCAACCCGACGGCCAATACGCCGCCGCAGTTCGATAATTCGAAGGCGCTTGCGACAACAGAATTTTTTGCGCGTGGGCTCGGTAGCTATCGTGGCGGCACCGGCATTTCAGCAAGTCGGATGTTGACTGCCGACGATATCGGTATGCGGCTGGAGTTGGCGGCCGGCGTCACAGTGACAATGCCACCGACCGCCTCCGTCCCGAACGGTGCGGCAGTGCTGATATCGGCCGGGCCACAGTCCACAACCTCGCGAGTGACTGTTGCCGCAGGGGACGAACTGGCGATGAGCAACATGGCCGTAACAGTTCCGTACACGCTCGCGCCGGGCGGGGACTTTATTGCGATACGCGAGGCGAATGTATGGCGCTGTCATCTCGGTAGCGAAACTCTGCGGAGCGCATCTGTATTTGCCGCGACACTTGGATACAACGCTAATCAAGTGTTGCCATCCGGCTGGATATTTAAAATCGGGCACGGATCAACAGATGGAGTGACAGGAGTGGTGTCTGTAACGTTTCCTGTCGCATTTCCTAACGCCTGCATGTATGTGGGGGCCATCTATACCGGGGCCCTTTCTCCGAGCCATCCGTCACTTTGTCAGACCGGAGTTCCGACCCGTTCAGGGTTTGCGGGCTACTTAACCAATGTTGTCAGTAATAGCGCTGGTTCTACAGCAGGCGGTTTCAACTGGCTAGCCATCGGCTACTGAGGGGAAGATATGTACGCTAAATGGATTCCCGAAGATGGTCGGTTTGCGTTCGATGAAACTGATAACGGGGGTATCGAGATAACCGCCGAAGAGCATGCAGCACTCTTTGAACGGGTGGAGGGGGGCAAGACCATAGGCATTGGGGCCGATGGCCGGCCGGAGTTGCAAGACCCGCCATTGCCCTCGGCAGATGAGTTAGCGCTCGTTGAGCGTTCCTGGCGAGACAAGCAGCTGTCTGAAACTGACGGAGTTGTGACGCGTCATCGCGATGAGCTTGAAGAGGGAGTCGCAACCACGCTTACAGCGGGCCGGTACGCGGCACTCCAGGCTTACCGCCGGGCTCTGCGTAATTGGCCTGAGGCGGGTGAGTTCCCCTTGATCGAGCATCGCCCGCCCGCACCCGAATGGCTGGCTGACCAGCTCCAATAAACGCCCTGCACTGACGAGGCGTTTTCATTTCCGCCATTTGAAATCATCACCCACCAAAGCCTCGCTCATGCGGGGCTTTTTCGTATCTGGAGACTCTAATGAGTGGCTTCTTTCACGGCGTTACCGTAACGAACGTCGATACCGGAGCGCGCACCATCGCGCTGCCGTCGTCATCGATCATTGGCCTGGTCGACACCTTCACCCCTGGCCCTGACGCCAAGGCCAAAGCGAATGACCTGGTGATGATCACCAGTGAGCGCGAAGCGATCGCGGCGTTCGGCCAGAATGCCGCGATCACCAAGGCTTGCCGGGCGATTTACACACGAGCCAAGGCAGTCATCGTAGCCTGCGGCGTGGACAAGCTGGCCGATCCTGCGGAGCAAGTCTCGGCGATCATCGGTGGCACGAAAGCTGATGGCACCCGCACCGGCCTGCAGGCACTGCTGGACGGCAAGAGCCGATTCAACGCCCAGCCGCGGTTGCTGGTGACACCGAAGTACAGCGCGACCCAAGCCGTGGGCACCGCGCTGGTGGCCTTGGCCGACAAGCTGCGCGGCCTCGCTATCCTCGACGGCCCGAACACCACCGACGAAGCGGCCATCGCTTATGCCGGCGAGTTCGGGGCCAAGAGGGCCTTTCTGGTCGATCCCGGTGTGCAGTACTGGGACACGGAAACCAGCGCAACAGTCAATGCGCCCAGCTCGGCCTATGTCGCCGGCCTGTTCGCCTGGACCGACAGCGAGTACGGGTTCTGGGCCTCGCCGTCGAACAAGGAGTTTGTTGGCATCACCGGTACAACGCGCCCGGTCGAGTTCCTCGACGGTGACGAGACGTGCCGGGCAAACCTGCTGAACAACGCGAACGTGACGACCATTATCCGCGACGACGGCTACCGCCTGTGGGGCAACCGCACCCTGTCGAGTGATCCGAAGTGGGCCTTCGTCACCCGCGTGCGGACCATGGACATCGTCATGGACGCGATTCTCTACGGCCACAAATGGGCCGTCGACCGCTCGATCACTGCCACCTACGTCAAGGACGTCACCGAGGGTCTGCAGGCGTTCATGCGCGACCTGAAGAACCAGGGCGCGATCATCAACTTCGAGGTCTTCGCAGACCCCGAGCTGAACACGACCAGCCAGCTGGCGCAGGGCAAGGTGTACTGGAACATTCGCTTCACAGACGTCCCGCCTGCCGAAAACCCCAACTTCCGCGTCGAGGTCACCGACCAGTGGCTGACCGAAGTCCTCGACGCCGCCGCATAAGGAGCAAACCTCATGGCAATGATTCCCGAAACGTTGGCCAACATGAACCTGTTCGTCGACGGCATCAGTTTCCAGGGCGACGTGCCCAGCCTGACGCCGCCCAAGCTCACACTGAAGATGGAAGAGCATCGGGCCGGCGGTATGGACATGCCGGTGGAGCTGGACCAGGGCATGGAAAAGCAGGAGGCCGGCTTCACCACCACCGGCGTGCGCCGCGAGTCGCTGAAGTTCTTCGGTTTGGCTGATGGCACCGCCTTCAACGGCACTTTCCGCGGGGCCTACAAGGGCCTCAAAGGCAAGGTCACCCCGGTCATCGTCACCCTACGCGGGGCGTTGAAAGAGGTCGACATGGGCGACTGGAAGTCGGGCGACAAGGCCGAGATCAAGCACAACGTCGCAGTGACCTACTACAAGCTCGAGGTCGACGGACGCGTGGTCTACGAGATCGATGCCTTGGGCATGAAACGGATCATCAACGGCGTCGACCAGCTCGCCGCGCAACGCCAGGCTCTGGGCCTGTAACCCATCATAGACAAGGACAATACTCCCATGACCAAGAAAATCCCCGCTTTCCTGCAGGTCGACGTCGACCGCGTAACCGTCAAGTTGAGCAAGCCGACCGAGTGCAATGGTGTCACGGTCGACACGCTGACCCTGCGGGCGCCGACTGTTCGAGATATCCGTGCTGCCCAGGTCACCGCCGATGGTGATGATGAGCAGCGTGAACTGAATCTGTTCGCCTCGCTGGCCGAAGTCAGTGTGAAGGATCTCGAAGGGTTGGCACTGAAGGACTACACCCGTCTACAGGCCGGCTATTTTCGTCTGGTGCAAGACGACGAGCTTTGACCCGCAGACCCAGAAGCAGCTGGCCAAACGGCTGGCTGCGGAGCTGGGCTTCTCGGCAGCAGAGATCTCGGTGATGTCCTGGATGGACATCGTCTGGTGGCTCACGGATTGAGCCTGCAGGAGTGTAGCGCATGGCAAAGTTGGCGATAGCGCTGGAAATCGGCGGTGCCGTTGCAGCATCGCTTGGTGCGGCATTCGGCACGGCCCAGGGACATATCAAGAAGCTCGAGGACAAGGGCAACCGGGCCAAGGTGTTGAAGAACACCATCGGCGAAACGATCAAGCTCAGGGACGAATGGAAGAAGGCCCATGACAGCGGGTCGGCAGCGGCATCCGGTCTGCTGCGTCGCCTGGAAGGCAATCTCGATGCCCTGAAGAAACAGGGCGTCGAGGTCGGGCGCCTGGCTCGGGAGTACCAGCGCCTCGGGCGCGAAGCGAAAGCTGCAGATCTGCAGCAGAAGGGACGGCAGCAGATCGATGCGGGCAAGTCTTCGCTGAAGTCAAACATCGGCGCCGCGGTTGTCGGCGTTGGCATGGCCGCGGTCCCGACGAAGATCAGTGCGGATTACCAGGCCGTGATCCGTGACATTGCGATCAAGGCCGACGTGGCCAACAAGCCCGAGGAGGCTCAGCTGACCAGGACGGTCATCGATACGGCCAAGGACACGGGCATGTCGCGCAACGACGTTGCTGACTTGGTTAACCAACTCGTCGGTGCCGGTATGGAGCTGGACAAGGCGCTGGCCTATGCCCCTACCGCAGCCAAGTTCGCGGTCGGGCAGGGCGCCAGTGGCGTGGATACGGCATCGATGATCATGGCGCTGCAGCAGAACGCCAAGATCACCGACCCCAAGGTCATGCAGCAGGCGCTCGAGGCCATCGCGTACCAGGGCCAGGCGGGTAGCTTTGAGGCCAGTGACATGGCGCGCTGGTTTCCGCAGCTGTTGGCCGGCATGGAGAAGAGCGGCAGCACAGGGCTAGAGGCGGTGACGTCTTTGGGTTCGATGCTGCAGGTGCAGATGAAAACTGCCGGCAGCTCGGATGAAGCGGCGAACAACTTCAAAAACTGGATCGAGAAGATTGGGTCTGGCGAGGTAGTCGATGCCTACAAAAAGGCTGGCATCGACTACCAGGCCTCGCTGAACACCGGCATCCAGAAGGGCATGTCGACGATCGAGTCGTCGATGTCCCTGGCACTGAAGTATGTCGAAGCCACGGACCCGGCCAAGGCGAAAAAGATCAAGGATGCCCAAGCCGGAATCAGCAAGGAAGCTGACCCGGAGAAGGCCAGGGCTGCCCTGGATGCGCTGGAGAAATCCCTGCGTACCGGCGACTTGTTCGCGGACATGCAGGTCAAGGCGGCGCTCACGGCCTACGCGCAGAACAGGGGCCTGTACACCCAGCTCAAGAACGACTCGACCAAGGCCACCGGGATTCTGGATAAGAACCTGGCCGAGCGCCGCGAGACGTCGTCGCAGATCTGGAAAGAGACGTTGCAGTCGGTCGATGACAGCATGCGCAGTGTCGGCGACGCCATCCGGCCGGTGACGGACAAGCTCGGGCAGGGCATCAACTTTGTGGCACGCAAACTGACGGAGCTGTCGGACAAGGCGCCGGGCGTAGTGATGGGCATTGCCGGCATCACTGCTGGTATCGGTGCGCTGCTCACCCTGTACAGCACGGCGAAGATCGGGCGCGGGGCCTGGAACGTCATGCGCGGCCAACGCTTGGGACGCGGTGCTGCTGGCGGTGGTGGCGTTCCTCAGACCGGCAACAAGGCGATGGATGCTGGCCTTGGTGTGCTTGGCAAAGTGTTTGGTGGAGCTGCTGTAAACGATGCCGGTGGCGTGCTCAGTAATGAGCCGCAACGAGTCTTCGTCGTCAATGCCAGGGATCTCGGCGGGCTGGGCTCGTCGGCAGGAGCTCCAGAGCCAGGCGGAAGGCGCCGCCGTCGGCGCCGACGAGGTCGCGTTGGTGGAGCGGCTGTATCGGCTGTGGCGAGCATGGCTCCGGCCGCGACGCAGGTCGGACGAATGGGGCGGGTGCTGGGTACCGTTGGCAAGGCTTCCAAGTTCGTTGGCAAATTGCCGGGCGGGAAGGTGCTCGATGCGGGTATGACCTTTGTCGACACGGCCCTCAACGCGAAAACCCAGGACGAGAAAGCCGAAGGCTACGGCACCGCGGCGGGCGGTTTGGCCGGTGCTCTGGCTGGCGGTGCTGTAGGAGCGGCGATTGGCTCAGTCGTGCCGATCATCGGTACCGCCATCGGTGGTGCCATTGGTGCGGCCTTCGGCGGTATGGGCGGGGAGGGCATAGGTGGTTGGCTCGGCAAGAAGCTGTTCGGCGAGGACGAGCAGTTGGCCAAGGCCAACACCGACAAGGGCGCGGCGCCTGGTGACGTGGCTCGCTCGATTGCAGCTGCAGCGCCGGCACCGACAGCTCCGGTAGTCGCCCAGGCGCTCGAGCCGGCCAAGCCCAAGTCTGAACCGCCGAAGGTCGACCAGCAGTTCTCCTACATGCCGAATATGCCGATCACCGTTCAGGGTGATGCCAAGGATCCGCAACAGTTGTTCCGCTCGCTCGAAGGGCTCATCCGCAATAGCTGGGATACCTGGTCGCGGGAGAACCTCGCACGGCAGGCGTCTGGTCAATTGTTCGATGAACCCCATGTCTAAGGAGGTCCTATGGCCTACAGGGAGTCAATGCAGTCGACGCTCTCGTCGTTGATTGCCGCGGGGGAGGCTGGCCGTACCAGCCTCGACGGCATGCTCGGGCCGTTGACCGGCGCCGTCAGTGATATGACGGGTGCTGCTGCCGAGCTGGAGGGCTTGCCGATCATTGGCCCGGCCCTCGGCCAGAAGCTGCAGCGCACGATGCGGGCGATCAACGCAGCCCAGTCCACCGTGGGCCGGGTCGCTTCCACCTACAGCCAGGTGGTCAGTGGCGCCGCGGCGGTGCAGAACCGTCTCGGCTTGCTGAAGGAACAGGCCGGCAAGGCGTCGGCAGCAATCAACCGGATAGCCGGCCAGGTTAGCCCGTCGTTGGCCAACATCCTGCCGACCAGCGCGCTTGCGTCGCCGGCAACGCCGGCGGCTGAGGCGATCAAACCCTTCCCGCACCTGCTGATCCTACAGCCGCTCGATGCCAAGCTGCAGCCGTACTACTTCAATCTGGACACCGCTGCGTTCGACGAGTTGCGACGGCAAACGGCAGCGCGCTGGGCCGGCCAGGAGCGCCTGACGCGGGATATCGCGCAACAGGCGGTGGGGCAGGGCGAGGACAAGATGACGCTGAAGGGAGTGATCTATCCCGGCTTCAAGGGGGGGATCAAGCAGCTGGACACCCTTCGTGCCATCGCCCGCCGGCTGCAGCCCGTCAGCCTGGTTACGGGCTATGGCGACGTACTTGGCACTTGGTGCCTGCTGAGCGTCGATGAAGAGCAGGGCGCGCTATTGGCTGGCGGCATCCCACGCAAACAGGGTTTCTCACTGGAGTTCGTGAAGTATGGCAATGACATGCAGAACGTCTGAGGGGGATCTGCTCGACACCCTGTGCTACCAGCACTACGGACACCTTAACGGCACTGTCGAGTTGGTGCTGCAGGAGAATCCGGGGCTGGCCGATGAGCCGCAGCCTTACCGCACCGGGGTGGTGATCGTGCTGCCCGACCTTGCTGCACCATCAATCGAAACCATCGAGCTGTGGGGGTAACCCCCCAGCCCTCAACGAGCCCCGCCCAGTGCGGGGCTCTTTCATTCTGGAGTGCATATGCAACCTACCTTTCGCATCGTCGCTGATGGCGCGGACATCACGGCGCTGATCAATGATCGGTTGTTGCTGCTGAGAACAACCGACAAACCTGGGATGGACTCCGACGAGTTCGAGCTGCGGATCGATGACCGCGATGCCGCGGTCGCCTTGCCTGCTCGAGGCGCACGGATCGAGGTCTACCTGGGCTATGGCGTGCAGGCGCAGGCCCGCCTTGGGCAGTACACCGTCGACGAGATCGAGGTCTCCGCGCCGCCGCGCACGATGGTGATCCGCGGCAAGGCCAGTGACATGCGTGGCAGCGGCAAGACCACGCGCAGCGGCTCGTGGGAAGGCGTGCCGCTGTCGCAGATCGTCCGCGATGTTGCCGCCCGCAACGGCTGGGCACCGGCCTGCCCCGTGCAGACAAAGGTCGACCGAGTCGACCAGCGTAACGAGTCCGACTTCAACTTCATCACCCGCCTGGCCAAGCAATACGACTGCACCGCGAAAGTCGCCGACGGCAAGCTGCTGGTCCTGCCCCGTGAAGCCAGCCAGAGTGCCAGCGGCAAGGCCATTGAGGTGGTCACCATCACGCCGGCGGACGTGAGCCGGTGGCAGTTCCGCCTCGGGGATCGCAGCGCACAGAAGTCCGTGAAGACCCAGTACCAGGACAAGAAGACCGGGAAGTTGGTGGTGGTCGAGCTGGGTAATGACGATGCCCCCTCGGGGCTGCCGGGCGTGCACACCGATCGACATATCTACCCGAACAAGTCAGCAGCCGAGCAGGCGGCCAAAGCCAAGCTCGCGGCGTTCAACCGCACCACTGCCAGTGTGCGCTTGCAGATGCCCGGGCGCACCGATCTGTTCGCCGAGCGCTTGATCAACGCCCAGGGTTTCAAGCTGGGGCTGGATGGCCAGTACCTGGTCGACAGCGTCGAGCAGACCTTCGATGCCTCCGGCTGGTCGACCGCGGTGGAGTGCAACGGCGGCAAGAAGGGCAAGGCAAAGGCCAAGGGTAAGAAAAAGAAATCCGACAAGCCACTGAAGGTGGTCGATGTGAAACCGGCCTGAGTGGCCACAGCAGGAGATTCAAGATGACTGTCACTCTCAAGCAACTGCAACAGATCCTCCCCAACGCCGGCACCCAAGCCGGCGTTTTTCTTCCTGTACTGAACGCGACGATGGTGAAGTGGGGCATCGTCACCCCGTTGCGCAAGCGTGCGTTCCTGGCCCAGGTCGGCCATGAGTCTGGCCAGCTGCGCTACGTCCGCGAGCTGGGCGGCGATCAGTACCTGGCCAAGTACGACACCGGCAAGCTCGCTGCGCGGCTGGGCAACACGCTCGAAGCCGACGGAGACGGCCAAAAGTATCGCGGTCGTGGCCTGATCCAAGTGACCGGTCGTGCCAACTACCAGCGTTGCGGCGAAGCGCTGGGTCTTGATCTGCTCAACCATCCCGAATTGCTCGAGCGTCCGGAGCACGCTGCCGACTCGGCTGGTTGGTTCTGGCACCTGGCCGGCCTCAACTCGCTGGCCGACAAGGGGCCGTCGGCGTTCGAGGCGATCACCCGGCGGATCAACGGTGGACTCAACGGTTTGGATGATCGTCTGGCGATCTACAAGCGCGCCGAGCAGGTGCTGATCTGATGTCCCTGGGCTGGAGATGGGGCGTGCTGGCCCTGGTGTTCGGGGCGGCAGTAGGTGCTCGCGTTGCTTGGGTGTGGCAGACCGATGAGCTTGCCAAGCAGGCGGCGGAGTATGAGCGGCAGCTCGCTGCGAAAGACCTGGCGCATGGGCGCGAGCGTGAACAGGCCGCAGAGGCAGCGCTGGGGCAGGCGGCGAAACACCAGGCGCAGCGACTCGACTTGGAGGATCGCCTGCAGGCTCAAGACAAAACACATTGGAGGGAGATGAACGATGCTCAACAAGCCCAGGTTCGCTTGCGTGATCGGCTGGCTACTGCTGATCTGCGGCTGTCAGTCCTACTCGACGCCGGAACCGCTGCCGCCCAGGGTGGTGACGGTGGGATGCGAGCGCCCGCCGTCACCGGAGGCCTGGTGGATGGAGCCCTACGTGCCCAGCTTGACCCAGCGCATGCTCGAAGAGTTATCGCCATCACCGACGAAGGCGATCGGGGACTGATCGCGTTGAAGGCCTGTCAAGCTTATGTGTCTACTCTGATACGTTAACCCCTATTTTTTCACGTCCAACTTCAAAGGGTTTCTGTAAGTAGGGCGCTCGGTTCGCTGTATTATTTCATCTTTTAGAAATGATATTGCACAGCTGAAAATAGAGACCATAACTATCATCCAGTAGAGCATTGCGTGCTGAGCTGGGGTGGGTGTAGTGATTTCTTTCGGCAATATCAAAATTCCGATTGCTACACCAACACCAGTTCTCAAAATGGTTTGGAAACCAGTTCCTGCTTCTGCAATGATCTTGTGAATAAAGTTGAAGGAATTCTTGCTCCGGTCGGAACTGAAGCGAACCCCATATTTTATTATGAGTAAAGATGCATACGGCACCAGCATCCATCCAAAATAGTCAATCAACGGGCCGATAGCTAGAAGTCCAGACACCATCTCATCCAGTGATTTCGAATTGTGACTGAAGAGGTATATAGGAAGTGTTCCTAGCAGAGCTGCTAAAGATAGCTCTGTTGGAAGTTTGCTAATTAGCTTCAGAGTGTCCTCTTTAAAGTTACTGGCCCTTTTGCCCATATCCGCTCCTTGAGGATTCGCTATGTAGATCGTCATAAAGGGGCGAGCCGTCTGGATGCGCCAACATCCAGCCCGGCCCGCCGAACCCGCAGACCCTTCCTGCAAGTCCAACCGCGGCCCCTGCCTTGTGCACAAAGCGCGGCGAGCCTATCACCTGTTTATCCATACAGTAAAGACTTGCAAACAATGACCTCTCCTATCATCCCCTGGATGGGTGGCAAACGCCGCCTAGCCGACCGCTTGATCCCTCTCTTTCCCCCTCACGAATGCTATGTCGAAGTCTTCGCCGGCGGTGCCGCGTTGTTCTTCATGCGCCCCCAGCCTGCCCCGGTGGAAGTGCTCAATGATCTCAACGGCGACCTGGTGACGCTGTACCGGGTGGTGCAGAACCATCTGGAAGAGTTCGTCCGCCAGTTCAAATGGGCGCTCAGCTCCCGCCAGATCTTCGAGTGGCAGAAAATGACCCGCCCTGAGACGCTGACTGATATCCAGCGAGCGGCCCGGTTCTTCTACCTGCAGCAGCATGCCTTTGGTGGCAAGGTCACTGGCCAGACGTTCGGTACCGCAACCACAGGTCCGGCCATCAACCTGCTGCGCATCGAGGAGAACCTCTCGACGGCTTGGCAGCGCCTCGCCGGCACCTATGTCGAGAACCTGTCCTGGCTCGACTGCGCCGAACGCTATGATCGAGCGCACACGTTCTTCTACATGGACCCACCATACTGGCAGACCGCCGGCTACGGGCTCGACTTCCCGTTCGAGGAGTACGAGCGCATGGCTGACTTCATGCGGCGCTGCAAGGGCAGGGTGATGGTCAGCATCAACGATCACCCGGACATCCGGCAGGTGTTCGAAGGGTTCCACTTCGAGACCCTGGATATCCGCTACACCAACACGAACCAGCGGCAAGGTAAGGCCGAGGTCACCGGCGAATTGGTGATCATGAACTGGGAGCCGGCTGATTTGGGTGGGTTGTTCTAGGGCGCCGTCTTTGTTGCTTGAGGCTGCATCTTGTAGGATGCGGTCTCTCGGGTATGAGAACCTGGGGTTTATGGATAAATACAGGCCGCGAAGTAGGGAATATGAAAAAAGTTCAAAGGTCCGCGATTGTTGGGTTGTGTCTCGCTGCTGCTATTTCTGGACTGTCAGGGTGTAATGATCCTGGATATAAGGTTACTGGCGATAATAAAAAGGAACTCGATCAGTACTCGGCGAATCGAGAGGGGGCAATCGCATACTTGCTGAAGACCACGGCCTATGTCGGCGAGATAAAGGCAATGAAGTCGCTTCCAGTTGGCGCCGCCTTACCCACGCAGCATAAGAAAATGCTTGATCTGCGCGCTGAAGGTGATGCGTTGGGCGATATGTTTTCGCCGCTATCCTACTGCCGCGGAGCGGGTTATAAGGCCCAAGAATACTGGTCTGTGGTCGCGGGGAACATCCGAACAGAAACGCCAGAGGATGCTTTGGCAGCTTACGTCGAGGAAGCCCAGAATTGTCAGGATCAAATCGACAACGGTCCGAAGCCTAAAACGTATATAGAAACTGACATTGATAAAAAGCCTCCTGTGGATGGCTGCCTGAAAATTATCTCGTTGGGCTCCGAAGAAAAGGTTCAAAGTTGGAGCTGTTCAACCGAGTTGCTTTCTAAGAAATAACTTCTCTCTCTAAACGTTGGCTAAAAACGCCCTGGGGATTCCCATGGCGTTTTTCGTTATTGTGGTGCTTTCATTCGATGACTGCTTCGAGAATGTCTGGGGGGGCGAGGTGCTCTCACGAGATTGGTTATATAGGTGGCTAAGTGATCCCGATTCAGCGAGGCTGTCTCCGGCTCGCGTTGATGAGGTGGTGCGAAAAAAGACGCTCAGCCCCAGTATTCATGGGCTTGAGCGCCTTTTTTCGTTAATGCTCCAGTACAATCGGAGTAGGGGACGTCAAAACGTTTACTCCCTTTTGATGCGATCCCATTCTCGCGCGTACTGCTCAGTTTCATTCACGCAGTTTTCGCAGAGGACACTGCCGTAATATCCTGCTTGTTCCAGTGCTGCCGCCAGATCTTTGCCCTCGAGGACCACTGTGCACTCATTATGATAGCCGCCTGGATCTTCCACTCCTTCGCATGCTCTTTGAAGATGAGGGTTAAGTACTGCCTTCTGTGCTGCGCTTAGATGATCAAACCCTTTGTCCACAGCAAGCTTGGCAATCCCGCTAACCTTAGCGTCTTCTTGATCAAGATCGCCATTGCTAAGCAGTTGCTTCAGTACCTCAATCTCTTCGCTCATTGATCCTCCAGGTTCCTCGGTTCTAATGACTCTTGCTCCTACCGGTTGGTGGTGACAGCAAGAGGGACACAAGTAATTGCCCAGACAAATTCAAATTAGCCCCGTGTGGAGAGTTGCAACCCTTCGCCCCACTGTATGATTTCGTTCGTCCACGCGAGGACAAGGCAAAGACCTAGGTTTCTAATGCCCCATTTACGATTTTCGTCTCCAGCATAACCATTATAAATTTGATTAATTTTTTCTTCGTAGAAATCTTCAAAGTCTCCATAGGCTCTACTTTCTAAGTAGATGCTCAGGTCGATGTCTGTGCCGCATTTTTCCTTAATGAAGCGCAGTAATCTCTGCGACTCAATTGCGTTATGCACGTCGGAGATTGTGATGTCGTTATATTTTCCGGAGTCAATCAGGCTATTGATTTGTAGGATTAAGCCCGTAAGTGCTGTTACTTCCATGTGCTCTCCATGTCGGCATGTTTAGACAAAAGCAACTTTGAGAAAAATGGCTGCTGTCGCTTGGTTTCCATTCTGAGATTACTAACTTGAAAGCAGTATGTCTACGCTCGTTGGGGGCGTTGACAGGGTACATTTGATGGCTGCGGAGGGAGGGGGGGATGCTGATACCTAGGCATTGGTAGGAATGAACGGGTTCAGTTTCTCGGGCAAATTTAAGGCATTCTGCGGGGTCGCATTGGGCCATTTCTGGCTGACGCGAAGGTGCGGATTCACCGTAAATATTATGGCCCGATGCGGCTTGTGTGAGTGATCAGCTGGATTCAAATCCCTGCTCGACGCAAACCGTTGTTCCTTGTGAGACGATGACTCAGCATTAGCGTGGGGGGAGGTGGGCGCGATCAGTTGTGGAAGATATTCTGCCGTTGAGTTGCTCGTAAACGGCTAGCGAGGCCTCAAGAAACTGTCAGCCCAGGCTCCGCAAGGGCTGACAGAGAAATCTAAGGTATCTCCAGTGGAGTGATTGCAGGGTGGTCGCGATTTGCCGCCTGCCATAAGTCATAGGCGGACTGCATTGCCAACCACTGCCGGCCATTACTTATTCCCGCCATCTCTAAGCGTACAGCCATCTCTGCACTTATAGCCGTATGACCATGAAGGACAGTAGAAAAGTGAGTCCGCGAATATCCGAGATGTTCCGCCAGATCGCTGATACTCATTTTCAGCGTTGGAAGTACGTCTTCGCGAAGAATTTCCCCAGGGTGGGGCGGATTGTGCATAAGCATAGTCATTACCCTCCTGTGCTAGTGGTAGTCGCAATAATCAACAAGCTCTATATCTGAGCCAATGAAGCGGAAAATTACCCGCCAGTTTCCTGATACTGTGACCGACCAGAACCCTGCCATGTTCCCTTTGAGGGGGTGCAGGTTGAATCCAGGAATATCCATATCGGCTGGTTTGATAGCGACGGCCAGGGCGCCGAGGATTCGTTTAAGCCGAGCAGCATGCTGAGCTTGAATGCCTCGGGTCGACTCTGTCTGGAAAAAGTCCCGAAGGCCTTTGTGCTGGAAGGTCGTTATCATGAGGGGAGTGTAGGGTGGCACCATACACCCTGCAAGCTAGCGCCCATTGATTGTCGCTATGGATATTGACGGTTCTCTGGACGTTTCAGAATGGGGGGCTGACCTACTGGTTCGTTTGGATTGGGGCGGCTTTTTAGATTTAGGGCGTTCCAATCCCTCATCGGAATCACCGATGAAGGCGACCAAGGACTGATCTCATTTCAGGCATGCCAAGCATATGTGTGGGTATTGGGGATGTAGCCAGCCCCTTTTACGAGCCAAGCAAACGGGGCAGCGGTTAGGGCAAATTTAGGGCAAACGCGGGGCCGAAATAGGCCGCGACAGCCCGTTGGCACTGTCTTCTGACCCAGCAAATACAGGCCTATTGCGTCCTGCCGAGTCCTTCGGTCGGGTTCGAATCCCTATCCATGCCTCCATCTATCATTGGATCGATTGAACTGGTTCATCTCTTGGCGCGGGGTTGAGCTGGGCGTTTGTAGGATGGCGACTGTCACTGGGTTCTTAGCCGCTAGGAACGCCTACGAAATCAGTTCCGCAATCAAAACCATGACCTGCGTAGACCGTGGGTCCCAGCCTTTCTAAAGAATGGCACTTGCGGAACGGATTTCTCATTAACTTATTGAAAGTATTGAGATTTTATCTGGATTGCAAATCCGCCTACGCCGGTTCGATTCCGACCTCGGCCTCCAAACTGAAAAGCCCGTAGATCAACGATCTACGGGCTTTTTTATTGGTTGGAGGAAATCATCGTTTCCGAATGTTGTGGCTATCGGGCGGGCTTTACGATCACTCTCACGCGCCGATAAATCTTCTTGGTGACGGCTTCTTTCGAGTGCCCACAAGAGGAAGTCCCGTAAGTATCAGTAGCAGTTAGTAGTTGTATTTCTTCCAGGGAATTTGCGAAGGGTGAAGTCCTGCAAGGAATTTGGCCAGATCTGGTCGACCGTGATAGCGGAAGGTTCCCCGAGCATCTTGTGACGCAAGAACAACGGGCACACCTGGAAAGTGTGGCTGGAACGCTTCGCGTGCTGCGTTAGCTGCGCTGGTGGATGAGGTGTGGTGATGCTTGACGATCACCACCGCAAAGGTCTGCCCTTGCTCTCGAATTAACGCACCTTCAAAACTACTCATGCTGACCTCCTAGGCCATAAGCGCGCCGAAATTAGCGCAATCCCAGTCCTTGGGCTTACAGGCAAAGGACCGGGAAATCCATTGTGTGTGGCAGGAGGCTACTATCCGGCGGGATAGGGGCGTTACTGGGGATTCGTACAGGTGGTGTGATCTAATGGTGGTAGTGCAGAACGGCATTTATGATGCTGATCCCCATCTTTCAGGGCGACACCAATTGAGATTTTTCACCGCGCTCATCCCCTTCACAATTCTGGCGATATCGATTGGCCTTGGGTTTTTCAAGGGCAACTGGTTCTTAGAGTTCGGTATGGTCATCGTGGCCATCTCTGCTCTTACCTCAATCGTCTTGGCATACTGCGGCGGGAAGAAAGCAGCCCTGGCAGAGAAAGTGAACTTTGATTCTTATTTGCCCGACATCGATGAGACGGAGTCGCACTCCTTCAAGTTCACAGCAGGAATGATGGGGGGAGATCCACGAAATCCAGCTAAGCATCTTCAAGACCAGATTGATGAAATCAAAAAAGTAGCGGCCATGGATGAGAAGGTCTTTAGGCAAGGCCTTAGATTCGCCGAGTCGCGCATTAATATCTGCTTGGCACAGATCAGGTATCACGAAGAGGTGACGCTCCCCAAAATCCTTGGGCAGGGTTCTGGCGTGATCATCCTTTCGTCTGCCCTCACTATCATCGGATCTGCCTATCTGGCCTTCCCGGTATGGCTGTACAACACCTTCTCATTGGTGGCGAATGTTCTTAGGGGCATGTTTCCAGTGGTTTAACACCCAAGAGCTCAGCCCGCCCGCTGAGCCTTTTTCTGAACTTCTACATCACCTTCAGGCCTCTTGCCTTGGGAAGGGTTACCGGTAATCCATAAACACGGTCATCGCCCCCTTTACCGTTCCCGGTTTGGCGACTGTGTCGGTTCTGATGTAGGACGCCTGCATCGGAATGACAAACGAGCCACCTTCCGCCTTTCTGTATCCATCGAGCGTTATCGAGGTAGCCATGGTTGCTGGAGTGCCCTGGGCGTTTTCGACCCGGATCTTTATGCCGCTCGCGGTCGAACCGCCAGCAAGCGGCAACACCCCTGGCGAGTTCACAATCACGCCGCCAATCGGGTCAAGGGTATAGCCAACCCGGTTATAGCCCTTGGGGCAGTTGTTGATCTGTATCTGGAAACTCTTGGTGCCGGCTGTCGAGCCGACGCGCTCCAGGCGCTGAATCAAGGTCTTGGGTAGCGTTACCGTCTGGCTCGGTACCGAGCAGGTGCCGTCGATAGGGGTGATAGTGCCCTTCAGGTAGATTCGAAAAGCGAAGCCCCCTACTGTTGAGATAGTGTAGTAGTACGGTGAGCCGTGGACGCCCGCAAGGGAGCCGCCTTTATTTTCTCGACCATCGCCGAGTAACTGTACTTCGATTGGCCGCGTGAACGTTTCCCCTGGATATGAACTTCCGTAGGCTCTTCCATTGATCAACAAACGAGTCGATATGCCCGAGACATTCGTGGTGAGTACTGTTGAGTTTGAGGAGGACCCGCCGCCATCTGGGTAGGCGAAAACTTGGGTGACTCTGCAGCTCGATCCACCGCATACCTCCTGCGGAGTCATGTAATGTCGAGCCACTACGGTGCCGTTGACTGTGTTTCTCGGGATCGAAATCTCCTGCCCGAATGCTGTTACATCCGCCTTCGCGGGCGGTGACACGGCGAGGGCTATGAATGCTATTACGCACAGTTGCGGCACGATGAATCTTGCGCTGAAAATTCTTTCTGCTGTGGTCTTCATTGCCTGTTTCTCCCTGATCGACCTTGAATGCAGTTCGTGGGTGAATCGCTCTCACACATCCTTGGCTCCATTCGTTCGGAAATGATTCTTTTGTTGGCTGCAGATCGTTGGCGAAGTGTGTACGTCACCAAGAAGTGATGTTCAGCCGATAACTAGATGTGGGGTTAAGCGACAAACAAAGCGTTCTGATCTTTAACCATGCTCAGCTGGAAATGTTGCTTGAGTGCTGTACAGCTAATCCATCGTCGTTGATGCTTTCGAACTCGATCTTTGTTGCTCCGCCTGGAGCCAAGGAAGAGGCCCCCTCGATCGCGAATGATTGGCTTGAGTAGGGGGGCAGCATTTCTGCGGGAATCGGATAGTTGTTCGAACCGTTCTTGAGGTTCACCGAGCTGAAAGATATGTGAAACGCTGAGTCATTCCTGACTTCCAGGCCCGGCTTACCATCCCTGGGCACCATGCGCCATTGCAACCTGGATGGGGCCTGGCCAACGTCGCCTGGCAAGTCGGCGGGCCGGTAGAACAATTTGATGCGCTGGCGCACGGCAATCTGCAGGATGTTTTCATCCTGCGACTTCTGGGGAACTTCCTGCACGCTCAACCAGAACACCGACTCCCTGTCCGTCGGTAGCCCCGTGCCTTGATACAGAACACGCAACTGCTGCCGAGCGTTTCCGTTCAGACGTTTCAGGGGAGGGGTAATAGCAAAGGGTACGTCCTGATCGGTGCTGGTGCTGAAGGGCTCGATCCAGGACTGGACCATGAAGGAGGTCGACTCATCGTTCAGCATTAAAACGGAAGCTTCCTTCTTCGGCGCAACCAGTACCACTCGGTTTACCCCCAATGAGATGTCGGCATGGGAGGGCACGGCAAACAACGACAGAAAACCAGCAAGCGCCGCACTCACGGCAAGGTACTTTTTCATGAAAATTCTCGAGAAAACTGAAAGAGACATCGATGCGCCTCTTCCTTGTGGAGTGTTCATAAGCCAGTGCGACGGGTTGTGGGACTTTCGCCGCATGTCCTGATAAGTGCCCGGGCATACTAGTGGCGTTGGATTTCCCCAGGTATCAGTCGATTCTTAAAACGCTTCCGGCCCCATCCAGGGGGCATAGGGATAGAAGTGCACAATCGGGGCGAGCTTGCCTTCAGCCGCACATCGTATTTAACGAACCTCTGAAGCTTGGTGCTTTCGACCGAATACAACCCTGGAGAAGCGATTTCGCCGGTTCGGTTCCAACCTCGACCTGCAAACTGAAAAGCCCGTAGATCAGCGATCTACCGGCTTTTTGTTGGTTGCAAGAAAGCATCCTCTAGCCGTTCAGGTTTCTTCAGAATTGTCTTCGAGACATGGGCGACCGCTCTGGATAGAGTTATCCCGCTTGCCCGGCCAGGTGTGTTTACGATGGAATGCTGAACGGCCAACAGCTGGTCAGGGTGGGCACCTATTTCGCTCCTTCGCAGTTTGGCCTATGGCCTGTCCCTTCGACTCCGCTGGCCCATGGGTTCAGTGATCCCACGATCCCTACGCCGGCTGGGCAAAATCTGTCTTCGCCTGTTCGTCCAGCTACAAGCCTTTTAAAATCAGATGGTTACGCTGTTTCTAGTGTGATAGCCTGTTGAAATATCTGGTTTTATCAGTGAAATGCAGATCCGTCTGCGCCGGTTCGATTCTGGCAGTTGCTCCCTCTGATAAAAATAGTTCTGTAGATCGATGATTTACGGAGCCTTTTTGTTTGTGGCCGCGTTCGATATCCAGTCTTGAATTTGACGCCAACGAACTTGCTTCAAGGGTAGGGGATGTATATATTTCACCCCCTTGCCGCAAGGCACTGAAACGGCTCAGGCAATTCAAGCCTTTCAGATTGCAACACCGCGCTACCGCCCGAATGGCGAAACTGGTAGACGCATGGGACTTAAAATCCCCCGCTCGTAAGGGCGTGCCGGTTCGATTCCGGCTTCGGGCACCATCTATCTCAAGGGTTTGCTGGCGAAAGCCGATGCAAACCCTTGTTCGTTTCCGGTCCGCAAATTTGAATCGCAGGTGGCGGTTCGCTTGCTTGGAGCGACTTTCTTGTCTTTCCGATTGCGGATGTATTTCTCTGCCGTTACGACAGGGGAAGAGTGACTAGCGAATTGCAGTGACGCCTGCGCAGTTCCGCAGATAGAAGTAATAAGGACATTAGGTGTTTCGGAAAGTGATTCTGTTGGTGTTGATCAACTGCTTGAGCGGCTGCGCCGCGGTAGCGATGCGCATGGACTACGACCACCCTTGCCCTTACAAGGGCGTGCGCCTGGACTGGTGGTTGGTAGGCACCTCCCATGGAAAACTGATTCCCTTTTTACTGATCGATGCACCGTTTTCCTTGGTGGTCGATACGGTGTTCTTCCCCTTCGAGTATCAGTACAGCTGCAACTTCTGACCTGTTTCGGCGTTCGTCCGTAGAGGGGGTTGTAAGCCCTGTGTCACTCGCCCATAGCCTTGGGTGATGCGCATTAGCCATTAGCACAACAGCCCTAATCGTCTGCTGCCGAGGCCAGGCTTATAGTGCGGATGACCATCCTCGTCAGGATGGCTCTCACAAGAAAGTGCCGACTCGAAAAGGGAGATTCACCATGTCATTCAAGAAAATCGTCTACGCCTCCGCAGTGGTCCTGGCCCTCACCGCCTCGAACGCCCATGCATTCGCCAGAGACTGTAACGACTCGCTGTGGAAGTTCAGCGGCATCGAAGCACTGACCTGCATCTTCTCGGGCCAATGGTAATTCGCCGTTTCCTGGGTTGAAGCTGTCCCAACGACAAGGCTGACTGTGAATTGCTGCGTAATCCGGTCAGCCTTGTCGCTTTTCCATTCGTGCGTATTCATCGCGCTGTTCTCAAATCCAGCCATTCGTCGATGTTTGCCGGCGTTGAGCGGCCTGATAGAGAAGGTTCTGCTGGCTGCTTGATGGGAGGGGGACAGTCGAAGGTCAATCGACTGGCTCCGCAATAAGCGATCTTTCGCTGCAACTTTGTCATCCGAACCAGACTAAAAGAAGCAAAGCGCTGAATCGACCTCACGGCTCGGTTTTATCGCGCCTGTTGGGCAGGGTTTTTCTGTTGAAGCGCGCCGAGATGTCTTGGTAGGTCTCGTTATCGGTTGCAGCCAGAAGTGTCTGACCGTTCTTCAAGGTGGCCAGAAATGTCACCTCGGTATTGTGGCCCGCCAGAAGATAGCCGGCGACGGCTCCCACCGGCCCAAGAAACATGGCGCCAACCACGCCAAGGCCTATGGCGCTCTTCATATTCTTGTTCGAGTCAGTATTTTCGACGGTTAGATCTTTAAACTCGGAGACGAAGAAACTTTTCCCCGTTCGAGGTTTATGGGGTGTTTTAAGCGTGATGGTTCCGCGCAGATACTCCGCGTCCCCCTGGGGGAAGTCACCGGCCAGCACTATGATCTTTGCCATCTGGAAAGGCCCCAAGGCGATCATTTTTAGTGGGCCATTGCGCGCCTTAAGGGGGAGGGCGTCAACGCTCCAACGACGACTGGCGGCACCATTGGTCTATGGCGGGGCGGAAATGGGCATGGACAGGCATGCGCGGCAAGGAAAGGCTGAGACGGCAAGGCTAAAGGCTGTGCTTGAACGGCTTGGCATTCGAGGTTTGGATCCGCCAGCTATCGACAAAAGCAAATATTGAATACCCATAGGCTCAAGTGCTGGCCGGGTGGGTTTGGATGAGCGCGGAACAGCGGATACACTTGCCGCCAGCCGCTAGTGGGCTGGGCGGATGAACCAAGGGAGAGCTTCAGTGATGATTATTCAAAACCCGGCACCCAAACTGTCTTATGCGGAACTTGCCAAGCTGGTTGAGCAGAAGAGGGCGGTAGAGCAGGTCAATCTGCTTGACGCCAAATTGAATCCAGCCTTCCTGACCAAACTTGAGGCCGCGATAGAAAGCGCGGATGTGCAGCAGAACGTTCAGCCGGTTTTCCCTATCGAAGTCTGACCGACCTGGCGCCGGGCGATGCTCGGCCAGATCCGACAACAGTGCTCAGTTTCAAGACAAGGACGAATGATGAGAATTTTTACCGGTGAGTGGGCTCGATGGCTGATGGCGGCTGGTATGGGCCTCTTGGCAATAGCGAGTAGCGCGCAGGCGCAAACGACGCCTCAGGCAGCCCAGGAGATAAAGGGCTTGCTGGACTTTGTCGAGCACAGCCAATGTCAGTTCGTGCGTAATGGCACCGAATACCCAGCCCCTCAGGCACGGCAGCACCTGGAGAAAAAGCTGAACTACCTCGAGGGCAAGAACATGGTGAGCAGCGCAGAGGACTTTATCGACCTCGCCGCCACTAAAAGCAGCATGAGTGGCAAGGCCTATGAGGTGCGCTGCCCTGCGGGCTCGCAACCGGCAAGCAGCTGGTTAAAGGCAGAGTTGCAGAGGCAGCGCCAGCCTCATTGATTCAGTCTTTGGCCAAGAAAGCCCAGCTCGTACGTTGGGCTTTTTGTTTTTTGGGGGGGCAATAAAAAGCCAGGGCTGGCTATACCGTGACGAGTTACATGGATCAGAGCGGGGCGCTGCTCATAAGGTATTCCTGCTGCCCTGTTTGCTCATCCGTCTGCTCGTGGGTCACGACAAAACCTTGTGCCAGGTAAAAGCCGCAACTGGCCGTATTGTCCTTGTATACCGCCAGGCTCAACACCGGGCGCTGTGCCCTGGCATGGGCGAGCAATTGCTTGCCAATCCCCTTGGCCTGGAATTCAGGTGCAACAAACAAAGCGGCAAGCTGGTCGTCGTGCAGCGAATAGAAACCCCGCACTCTGGATTGCCGCTCGATGACATAGGTCTCTGACGCCGGGAGGTACAGGTTGCGCATATTGTCGACTTGCGACTGCCAGAACGAGGCGTCGATAAAATCGTGGGCTTTCAGCGAAGCCTGCAGCCAGATGTCCAGCACGGCATCCATATCTTGCTGTTCAAATCTTCTGATCATTTCTTTTCCGCTTTTCCTGACAACGGGTTGCAGGCTAGAAGCAGACGCCGGCCAGTTCAAGAGCCAACGTATTGAGCGAAGCAGGAATGCGGCGGAGGAGGCGACCGACTGATCCAGGATCAGGCGGTCGCAGTCGGATATCAAGGCTCCACTGACTCAGTACGAATCAGTCAGGAGATGTGTGGGATTTTGTCGATATACGCGATTCGCTCATTGTTGTGGAAGATTTCAACCGCGGTGTAGAGCGCGGAGTTTGGCGGCAGCACCCGGGTGAATTTGACTTGCGTGCAGGTGATCATCTGAATCCATTGCCCTGGCCTTTGGTACAGGTGCAGATCCAGCAGAAGTATTGCCGGGTTGATACCCTGCGGGACTCGTACCGTCAGATAGGCCTTGACCCCAGGGTTGGCGACTTCAATGTCTCCTACTACATGAAGTTCGTCCGGTTTGGGTGGCATGGTGTCCAGCCAGGCATGCCAGTTCGTGCAGTTCGTGATCATTTTTCCGTTCCTTGAGAAATGAAACCCGAAGCTTGAGGTACTGCGGTTTCGCATGGCGCTTCGTGTGCCATCGAATCGAATGCCGGCTGCCCGATCCTCTCTATCCATATCCAAGCGCGGCGCTGAAGAGGTCGGATGAATACGACCGGAAGTCCATGGTTAAAGGTGTAGATGAGGAACGGGACAGGGCATCAGGGTCTGGACGAGCGGTACCCATTGGTTGTAACTGGACTGTCATTTTCCCCTGACTTTTGGCGCATATCGAACCTGATCTTTATTCGTTTGCGTGTCCTTATAGGCCGCTGAAGCACTGGCGTTTTGCCGCGCTCACAAGGAGGTTCCAAGTGATAGCAAAGCTGTTTGTGACGATCGGGATTATCTTCTACGCCGTGGTGGTGCCGGTGCTGGAGATCAATGAGACCCATGTTTTCAACCCGGCCTGGGAACCCCACGCACGGTTGCATGAGGTCTGGCAGCTGTTCACCAATACGGCGATCGGTGCATTCAGCCTGTGGCTGGTGTGGTTGAAGGGCAACCTTCGCTTGTCCAGCCTCCTGACGGTGTTCGTCACGGGCGGCTTCTTGGCGGCTTACGGGCTTCGGCAGTCTTACGGTGGGTCAATGGTGCTCACCGATGGCTCTGAGAAGTTGATCCTGGGCGTCAACCTCGGGCTGTTTGCCTACACCCTGGCAATCCTGCTGGCGGCTATCGCGGTTGTGATTGACCTGCGCAAACGGCCCGAGCGGCTCTGAGCCTGAGCTGAGGCTGATCGGCTGCGTAGAAAGCAGAAGCCCGGACATGGCCGGGCTTCGTTGGATGGGTGCCTGTTCAGCGCGAATAGGGCTTGCCTTCGCGCCCCGCATTTTCGACCGACAACCTGCGTCTGCGTCTTTGCATCCAGCTCCAGAGGGCATGTACAGGATGAATGAACATCGCCAGCACGCACAGCAGCAGGACAATGAAGATGGACATCAGACCGAGACCTTCATGGGAAAACATCGTGGGTTACTCCTGTAGTTCACGTTGTCGGTCCCTGCAGGGTAGGCATTCAGACGCTTCGCTTCATGAAGGTTAGTTAAAGATAGTTTCATCTGCGCCCGAGTCATGAGAGCAAAAGATAGCGGCGCCGGGCTGAGCAGATACTAAAAAGCCCGGCGCCGGGCCGGGCTTTTCATGAAGGGCTGTGCTGACTGGCTGGTGATTTTTAAAACCGACTCAGCTGGAGAGCAAAAAGCGGGGTCTATCGATCGTTTTTGCTCGAAGAGACGCCCGCGTTGCTCAAGCCTTTTGCATTGTGGTCCCCAGGCGTAGTGCTCGAGATTGCCGTCGCCTTCGACAGCCCGCGGGTATCTTTGGAATGAGCCACTCCAGAAGTGGTCGAGCCATGGCCGTTGCTGTCATTACGAATGCTGCCGTAATGGTTGCCATTTTCTCCGAGATTGCGAACCGACTTGCCAGCAGGGTCGCTTTTCAGGCCACCGTTATGGCCTTTGCTGCTAACCCCTCCGGAGTGGCCACCTGCCTGGCCACCATGACCACCACTATTGCCACCGCCATGACCCCCACCGTTACCACCGCCATTTCCGCCACCATGGCCACCACCGTCCTTTGCATAAGCGGACGTCATAGGGAGCAGAGGCGCCGCTGCCAGCATCAGTACGCAGGTCACGGCCGTCACGAGATTCTTTTTCTTTAAAAGCATGATTGCTTCCATAGATGAGGAGAGGTTTGCATGAACTAAGACGCAATCGGCTGTCTATAGTTCGGGTGTCATGACGAATGGCACCACGGCTGGATTCATGCAGAGGATTGCAGAGATGACTACTCGTTCGGTTGTAGCTGTTTTAGCAAGCGTTGCGTTTTTATTCGGCTCGACTGCCTTGTATGCGGACCCAGGGAATGGCAAGGGCAATCCCCATGGCAATCAGGGCGGGCACGGCAATAAAGACAACAAATCCCAGGACTACAAACAGGGCGGACGGTATGACGGACCTCAAGTGGATATCGGCGGTATTCGCGTAATCATCGGCGACAGTCGCGACTACTGGTCACCCGGTCCGGCCCTGCCACCGGGCATTCAGAAAAACCTGGCCCGAGGCAAACCCCTGCCGCCGGGTATCGCGAAAAAACTGGATGGCCGGATGCTGGGTCGGCTGCCGCACTATGACGGCTATGAATGGCAACAGGCCGGTACCGACTTGATCCTGGTGGCCATCGCGACAGGCATCATCTACGAAGTTCTGCACGACGCGCTCGACTGATTCAGTCCGGACCGACTCGCAAGCAAAGCCCGGTGCAAGACCGGGCTTTTGCCTGACACGCAGCTTCCCGTACTCCCGCCAATATTCCCTCCAGCATCCAGGCGCCGGTTCGATTCCGATGCCTTGCTGTTTTCGTTGGCTCAAATACCGGATAACCGCCTTGGCGGTGATTTGCCGAGCGTCCGGCAGCATTCCAGCGCGATCTGATAGTTGAGTGGAGTGTTTCGGAAGTGTCTTAGGGACGCCAATTGGGCGCCGTTCTAAGGTTTCAGCGTTCGCCGTGTGCGCTTTTTCGGCTGACACCGACTGTCGAGCCGACGGCGTTTCGCCCATTGGAAAAGCGCATGGCGACAGGCAGGAGGAGTGGCCTGGGTGGCGGCTCCGGACTGAACCGATCGCATGTTTGCATTCAATTAAAGGAATAAATAATGCCTACTCAAAATGTTGGTAAGTTCTTCGATTTTCGCGCCAGGGTCGCCGCTCCCGTGTGGACTATCGAGCCTGATAATGGCCGGGGTGTGAATGTTGCTGTTGGAGCTTCACGTCGGTGTTCCAGTGGTATGGCGCAGGTGGTCGAGCTGGGGGTGTTGAGCCTTGAAGCGCTACAGGCGGGTGGCAGTTTTCCGCAGCTTTTCAGCATCGAGCTGAACGAAGACAGGCTCAAGGACGCGAAAAAGGTCCAGGTCTACTTTGATGGCATCACCAGCGATGGTGTGATCTTGATGAATGACTATGAAGAGGCTGGCTCCGCACGCAATGTTGGCGTTCAACTGCTGGATAGCGAGGGGAAAGTTCTGCTGCTGGGGCACGAAGGCTGTGTCGAGTACCCGGCGGCACCGGGTTCCAGGTTGTCCTTCGCGGCAAGACTGGTCAGCACCAGCGGGCCTGTGGAAGCCGGTGAGTTTTCCTCGTTTGCCGAGTGCGTGATCCTTTATGCCTGACGGCAGGCAAGTGGTTCACGCAGGCGTTCAATAATGCGGAGAGAGGGGCAGCGGCCCTTTTTTACTGGCGTCAACAAGGTGACGAATCGGCCATATCCTGAAAAAACATGTGGTTATTTAAGGACTTAGGAGATATTTAGGGTAAAAATAACCTCAAAATATATTGTTACATGTTCTCAGGGACGTTAAGATAGCCCCGCGTTCACCTACCACGGTTTATGCATTTTTAGCCCCAAGTGTCCATCAGCTACTTGGGCTTTTTTTTGCCTGAAATTTGCCTTCGGCAATCCTTCTTGTCGCCCGACGCCACTTTGGGCTCCTTCCTAACGGGCTCCAGCAAGGCAAAAAAAAGCCCGCGGGGAGCGGGCCAATAGTTGAATGAGCAGGGTGAAATTTACCCGCCTGGCGCTCGGCTCACAGTGAAAGAAATTTCATCTGGCCGTACCCACCCGCAATCGCCGTCGACTCTGGCCAGCTCCGCTCAATAACCGCCACCCATATCCCCCGTGCCGCTGCCTGGAGCCCTGGCTTTTTGCTGGGCGTGGCTCCACTCGGCGCAGGTGAGGAAGCTGGTGTGATCGACTTTGCCGTTGCCGTCGAAGCTGACATTGAACGGCTGTTTATGGCCGGCCTGGGTCAACACATAGTCGAAGCAGGTCCCGAGTTCCACGGTGCGCGGGGTGACGGACAAGGGTTCGCCGCCGATCTGTCGGACTTGTTCCTGGGTCATGCCGGTCTCGACCTTCGCCACCAGCGGTTGATTGCGGTAGACGTGGGAGTCGCTGGTGCAACCGGCGACAGCTGACAGCAGGGTGAGCATGACGATAAGGATTTTGTTCATGGCAGGGCTCCCGATGGTAGGTGCCGTGAAGAGACGCCTGGGTGCATCAGTTGAAGTAAAGCCGAGCGACGAGGGCGACGAGCAGTATTCGCCAAGGATGGGACGAAGGGAGGGCGGATAGACAAAAAGCCCGCATGGGCGGGCTTTTTGCAGAGGGGGAGCTGATCCGTCAGCTGGGGCCAGTGTGCGCTTGCGCTGTGGCCCTAGCAACGACAGGGCGACGAAACGCAGGCCTCGCTGCGGGCTGATAACGCAGCTCATGATTCAGCTCTGGCAGACCTTCCAAAACGCCATAAGCGCGGTGGAAAAAGACCGCTTGATCGATTGCCATTCGTCAGCTGTTTTGCACCCCGCACCGGAATGGCCCTCTTATTGAAAGAACATTCCATCCTGGTCGGGAGGTATCCATGAATACGAACAGGCCCACAGGCCCGCGTTCATCCGAGCATGCCTCCGGCAAGGACGAACTGGGCTTCGACCCTGACTCTCCGGACCTGGCTGATCCGCAGGTGGACCCCATAGGTCCGGCGAGAGCGCCCAGGGATAACAAACCGGAGAAAGACCCCAAGTCCCGGGCGTATGACCCCCTGGGGAACCTCAAGCCCAAGTGAAACACGGGCAGGGCACTCCGGCCTTGTAGCGATGGATGGAACCCACGCCCGCGCGGACCGGGTGTAAGGTGTTCGCGACAACCTCGGACGATCTCTACCGAAAGGGAGGTGATTATGAGCGTTCCAATGCTGAACAAGATGCACATGAACGGCTATGACGTGGTCAGCGTCAACAGCGGCCCCTGGCGGGTCTGCACCAAGGGCGACCGTCTCGGCTCCTTTGGTACCCGGGAGGAGGCCCTGGCCTATGCGGCAGCCTTGCCGGCCTACCAGGCGAAGGCCAAGAAGGTTGCGCAAGGGGCCAACACCCGATAACCCCATCCACGACCCTGCCCGACAGCCAGGCTTGTTCCCTGGCTGTCGGGTTTTCTTTTGCCCTCAGGCCGGCGACTGGGCCTGGGCGGACTTCCAGCCCTTGAGCTCCTCTGCGATGAAGTGTTGCACCAGGTCGCTGTAGAGCTTTTCGATGGCGTCGGCGCTCAACCCCTCGGCCTGGGCCCATTCCCGGCGTTGCAGGAGCATGGCGCGAAAACGCTCGGGAGCCCGCACGGCGGTTTCCGAGGTCTTGAATTTCGATGCGGCCATGACGTAGCGGAAACGTTCGCCCAGCAGCTGGATGACAGCCTGGTCGAGGCGATCGATTTCGCGGCGGATGTCCTCCATGCCTGCGCATTGATCGGGGGCTCGCGACTGAATGACGTCCATGTGAATACTCCAATTGAGAAAGGATCTGCGGCCATCCGCTGGCGGATTTAATCACGGACAGGCTCGCCCTTGGCATTACCTTGCCGGCCGATGCGGCAACCTCGCGCGGCATGCTGCGCAGAGGGTCTGTTACCATCGCGTTTTTTTGCGACCACGCCCGGGTTCAGGACGCGGTCGCGCCGGTCAAAGGAGAATGCCGTGATTATCACTACCACCCACGCGATCGCGGGGCGAGAAATCGCCGAGTACCTGGATATCGTGAGCGCCGAGTCCGTGCAGGGGATCAACGTCGTACGTGATGTCTTCGCCGGGATGCGCGACTTTTTCGGTGGGCGTTCCCAGACCCTGGAGCGGGCGCTGAAAGAAGCCCGGGTGCAGGCGACCGACGAGATCAAGGAACGTGCCCGCGATATTCGCGCGGATGCGGTGATCGGCCTGGACTACGAGATCAGCATGCCCAGCGGCCGTGGCGGCATGGTGGTGGTTTTTGTCACCGGCACCGCTGTCAGGCTCAAGTAACCGACGTCTTGCCCGCGTCCTGCAGCCCCGCCCCTGTGCGGGGCTTTTTTATGCCCGGCATGACCTGCCAAGTCGTCGTCCGGCCCTTGGCGATCGCCCATAAAAAAGACCCACCGGGGGAGCGGTGGGCCAGTCGGGAGTCTTCAATAAGCGTGAGCCACTTTAGCGAAGCCTTGGCGGGTTCACAGTGAAAGAAATTTCATCATTGTCGGCGAGTGGCTGCACCACCCGATTGTCCAGGGTTTCAGGCGCGGCGGCTGGCGGCGTTGAGCCGGCGGCACTCGCGCACGGCGTCCTCTTCCAGGTCGTAGCCATCGCCGATGAAGCCGTCGGTGCGGGTGTCGGCGATGCGGTACCAGTGGGCGGCGATCGGCGCGCCGTGGGCGGTTTCCCCGGCGCGTCGACCCTGAATGATGATCTTGTTGCAGCGCTTTACGACAAAAATGTCTTCCATGGCGCTTCCCTGGTTGATAGCTGCTCAGAGCAACTATAGAAGCAACTCGGAAATTCGCGCAAAAGCCTGTTCATTGGTCGGCCTCGTCCAGTCTCCAGCCCGCTGCCGTCCATTGCAGCCGGTGGCTGGGCGCCATGGCGGCGAGGAACTCGCGGTCGTGGGACACCACCAGCATCGCGCCGGGGAAATCGCGCAGGGCGCTTTCGAAGGCTTCCACCGATTCCAGGTCCAGGTGGTTGGTCGGCTCGTCCAGGAGCAGCAGCTTGGCTGGCGTGTCGCGCCACAGGGCAATCGCCAGCGCGGCCTTGAGGCGTTCGCCGCCGCTGAGCCGGCCACAGGGCTGGGTCACGCGCTGGGCGTCCAGTTGCAGCCAGGCCAGGCGGCTGCGCAGCAGGCCTTCTTGCAGTGGTCGGTCAAGGGCTCCCAGGTGGTCGAGGATCGAACGCTCGGGATCGAGCAGCGACAGGCGCTGGTCAAGGCAGGCGCTGGCCAGCCGCACCTGGCACTGGCCGCTCAAGGGCTGGGCCTCGCCGGCCAGCATCTTCAGCAGCGTGGATTTTCCGCAGCCATTGGGCCCGCTGACCGCGATGCGCATGGGCCCGGTGACGGTCAGGTCGAGGTAGCTGGAGGCGGCCTCGGGCGGCAGCCAGGGCAATTGCGCTCGCGTCAGGCAGAACACCTGTTGCCCCTGGGGCACCGCGGTGCCAGGCAACGTCACCAGGGTCGGCGCCTCCGGCACCACCCGCGCATAGGCGTCGCGGACCTGTTGATCGAGGTTGTTCTTGTGGCCCTGCTGGCGGTTGCGCACCTGGCCCATGATGTCCCGCGCGGCGCCCTTTATCTTCATCCGTTCGAAGCTGGCGATGTTGGCGGTGTCGGCATAACGCCGGGCACCGGCGGCATGGCGCTGGATGGTGTCGTGCTCGCGTTGCAGGCGCTTCTGTTCGCGGCTGCGCTCGGTGCGGGCGTGTTCCAGGGCGGCCCGCGCCGCGCCGTGCTCGGCTTCACGCTGGGTGCGGAACGCCGCGTAGTTGCCGCCGTAGACTCGCGCGCCCTGAGGCGTGAGTTCGACGATGCGCTGCATCTGCGCCAGTAGCTGACGGTCATGGCTGATCAGCAGCAGTCCGCCGCGCCACTGTTGAAGCTGCGTCAGCAGCCACTGGCGACCGGGTTCGTCGAGGTGGTTGCTGGGCTCGTCGAGTATCAGCAGTTCGGCATCGCTGAGCAGGGCGCCGATCACCGCGATACGTGCCCGTTGCCCGCCGCTGAGGCTGGCGGCCGGATCGTCGAGGCCGACTGTGTCGAGACCGGCCTCGTCCAGTAGGCGGCGCAGGCGTTCGCCAAGGTCCCAGCGCTCGTCCACCTGCGCCAGGTCGGTTATCGAGGCCTGGCCCATGGCGAGGCGAGCGAGGGCGGCCAGGGCCTCAGCGATGCCGGCAATCTGGGCGACGCTCTGGCCCTCCTGCGCCAGATGTTCCTGGGCGACATAGGCCACGCGGGCAAAACGCGTGACGCTGCCCGAGGACGGTGAAAGCTCGCCGGCGATCAGGCGCGCGAGCAGGCTCTTGCCGGTGCCGTTACGTCCGACTATGCCGGTGGGCAAGGCATCGAATGTCAGGTCGAGTGAATCGAACAGGGTTTCGCCATGGGCGAACTGGAATGTCAGCTGGTTCAGGGAAACCAGCGCGGGCAGCCGTGTGACGCGAGTCATCAGCACCTCCGGAAAATGTCGAAAAGGCCAACAAGCGCTGCAAGGCGGCTTGTCGCGAATACATTTTTGGAAGGCTTAGTTGTTCACGTCGGCAATCGTCCGATGACGGGGAAGGGCGGCTAGCCTAACGCGCGGGTGGGCCGGATGACAACCCGCGGCGCGGCTATCGCGAGCAAGCTCGCTCCTACAGATCCAATGCTCGCCCTTGTAGGAGCGAGCTTGCTCGCGAGAAACGCTTGCGCCCGGCGCGCGGCTCAGGCGAGCACGGCCACCGCCTTGATCTGCGCCCAGAGTTGCTGGCCCGGATGCAGTTCCAGCTGGTCGCGGGAATAGCGGGTGATCCGCGCCAGCAGCGGGTTGCCGGCGACATCCAGGCGTACCAGGACATGGGCGGTGTTGTCGGCGGGGATTTCACCGCTGACCGTTACCGGCAGGCGGTTGAGGATGCTGCTGTGTTCGCCGGCCTGCAGGCTGAGGCTGACGTCCCGCGCCTGGACCTTGAAGCGCAGGTGTTTGCCGATGGCCATCGGGGCATGGGCGACCCGTACCCGCAACTGGCTGCCGGGCAGTTGCAGGGCGAGCAACTGGTAGCCGGCGTCGTAGTGGGTGACCTGGCCTTCGATCACCACCCCGGCGTCGTCGCCCAGGGCCAGGGGCAGATCGAGACGGGCCAGGGTTTCGCCGATCGGCCCGCTGGCCAGGGCGCGGCCGTTTTCCAGCAGCACGATATGGTCGGCCAGGCGCGCCACTTCATCCTGGGAATGGCTGACGTACAGCACCGGGATCTCCAGCTCGTCATGCAGGCGTTCGAGGTACGGCAGGATCTCGCTTTTGCGTTTGCTGTCGAGGGCCGCCAAGGGCTCGTCCATCAGCAGCAGCCGCGGGCTGGTGAGCAGCGCGCGGGCAATGCCGATGCGCTGGCGCTCGCCGCCGGACAGGTTGTGCGGATGGCGTTGCAGCAGGTGGCCGATGCCCAGCAGCTCGGTGGCCTGGGCCATGTCCACACGGCGTTGCGCGCGGGGGATGCGCTTGAGACCGAACTCCAGATTAGCCTGCACCGAGAGGTGGGCGAACAGGCTGGCTTCCTGAAACACATAACCCAGGGAGCGTTTGTGCGGTGGCATAAACAGCTGACGTTCGCTGTCCTGCCAGACCTCGTCGTTGATCCGCACCAGGCCCTGTTCGGCCTGCTCCAGGCCGGCGATGCAACGCAGGCAGGTGGTCTTGCCGGAACCGGAGTGCCCGTACAAGGCGGTGACGCCGCGGCCTGGCAGCTCCAGGTCGAGATCGAGGTCGAAGGCTTTGTAACTGCGCTTGAGGCGCACATGGATCGATGCACTCACGACTCAACTCCAGCCAGCGCGGGTTTTGCGGCTGGAGTACAGCGCCAGCAACACCAGGAACGAGAACACCAGCATGGCGGCGGCCAGCCAGTGGGCCTGGGCGTATTCCAGGGCTTCGACGTGGTCGTAGATCTGCACCGAGACCACTCGGGTCTTCTCGGGAATATTGCCGCCGATCATCAGCACCACGCCGAACTCGCCGACGGTGTGGGCGAACCCGAGGATGGCCGCGGTGATGAAGCCCGGCCTGGCCAGCGGCAGGATCACGCTGAAGAAGGTGGCCCAGGGATTGGCGCGCAAGGTCGCCGCCACTTCCAGTGGACGGGTGCCGATCGCGGTAAAGGCGTTCTGCAGCGGCTGCACCACAAAGGGCATGGAATAGATCACCGAGCCGATCACCAGGCCGCTGAAACTGAAGGTCAGGGTACCCAGGCCGAGGGCCTGGGTGAGCTGGCCGATGTAACCGTTGGGGCCGAGGGCGAGCAGCAGGTAGAAGCCGATCACCGTCGGCGGCAGGACCAGGGGCAGGGCGACGATGGCGCCGATCGGCCCCCGCAGCCACGAGCGAGTGCGCGACAGCCATAACGCAATCGGCGTACCGACGATCAGCAGGATCAGGGTCGTCAGCGACGCCAGTTGCAGGGTCAGCCAGATGGCGGAAAAGTCGGCACTCGATAGCGGCATTTAGAGTTGGTAACCGTAGGACTGGATGACGGCCGCGGCTTTCGGTCCCTTGAGGTAGTCAACCAGGGCCTTGGCCGCCGGGTTGTCCTTGCCCTTGTTGAGGATCACCGCGTCTTGTTTGATCGGGTCGTGCATCTCGGCCGGGACTATCCAGGCCGAGCCGCTGCTGACTTTGCCGTCTTTGTAGATCTGCGACAAGGCGACAAAGCCCAGTTCGGCGTTGCCGGTGGAGACGAACTGATAGGCCTGGGTGATGTTCTGGCCTTCGACGATCTTGCCCTTGACCTGGTCGGTCAGGCCCAGCTTGGCCAGGACCTGGGTGGCGGCCAGGCCGTAAGGCGCGGCTTTCGGGTTGGCGATGGACAGGTGCTGGTACTGGTTGTCCTTGAGCACCTGGCCCTTGCTGTCGACGTAGGCATCCTTGGCCGACCACAGCGCCAGGGTGCCGATGGCGTAGGTGAAGCGCGAGCCCTTGACGGTGGCGCCTTCGCTTTCGAGTTTTTCCGGAGTGCTGTCGTCGGCGGCGAGGAAGACTTCGAACGGCGCGCCGTTCTTGATCTGGGTATAGAACTGCCCGGTCGCGCCATAGGCGGCCACCAGCTTGTGCCCGGTGTCTTTCTCGAAATCGGCGGCGATGGCCTGGATCGGCGCGGTGAAGTTGGCGGCGACCGCCACCTGGACTTCATCGGCCTGGGCCGAGCCTAACGCGCAGGCGGCGAGCAAAGCGGCAAGGCAGGTTGGGGCAAAACCTGAGAGACGACGGTTCATGAACAGCTCCATTGGCGAAGGGACGTTGGGCAGTTGGGGGTATTGGAATGGACTGCGCCGGGGGTGGGTGAAACGCTATATACGGAAATATATAGCGAATCGCCAGCGAACGGAACTGTGGCAGGAACTGGAGTGGGAAGCGGGCCGCGAACGAGGTCGCGGCCCTGGGGCTTTTAGCCTCTGTTGAGCTTGGCCAGGGCTTGCTCGGCCAGCGTGCGGGTCAGCTCGAAGGCCGACAGCTCAAGCCCCAGGCGCAGGGCCTGACCGGCCCAGAGGCTGGCGAAGTCGGCGTCGTCCTTGGCGCGCAGCGGCATCAGCGCACCGCCCGCCAGAGGAAAGGCCGGGGCCAGCGGGCTGATTGGGCCGATCTCGCGCATCACCCGGTTGACGATGCCCCGCGCCGGGCGTCCGGTGAACAGGTTGGTCAGGGCGGTTTCGCTTTCCTTGGCGCTGCGCAGGGCATGGTGGTGGGCGGCACTGACCTTGGCTTCCGGGGTGAACAGGTAGGCGGTGCCCAGTTGCACCGCCGAGGCGCCGAGGGCGAAGGCGGCGACTATGCCGCGGGCGTCGCCGATCCCGCCGGCGGCGATCACCGGCACCTGCACCGCATCGACGATCTGCGGCACCAGGGCCATGGTGCCGACCTGGCTGTTGAGGTCCTCGCTGAGGAAAATCGCCCGATGGCCACCGGCCTCGTAACCCATGGCGATGATCGCGTCACAGCCGCGCTGTTCCAGCCAGATCGCTTCATCGACGGTGCTCGCCGACGACAGCACCTTCGCCCCGGTGGCCTTGACCCGCGCGAGCAGGGCCGGCTCCGGCAGGCCGAAGTGAAAGCTGACGATTTCCGGGTGCAACTCCTCCACCAGCTCGCAACTGAGGGCGTCGAAGGGCGCGCGGCTGCTGACCGGAGTTGGCGCATCGAAGTCGGCGCCGAGTTCGCGGTAGTAGGGTTCCAGGGCGTTTTTCCAGCGGGTTTCCCGTTCCGGATCGGGTGTCGGGTTCTGGTGGCAGAAAAAATTCAGGTTCAGCGGCGCGCGGGTCGCCTGGCGAATGCTCTGCACTTCCTGGCGAATCTGCTCGGGGCTGAGCATGGCGCAGGGCAGGGAGCCCAGGCCGCCGGCCTGGGCGGCGGCGATCACCATGGCAGTAGTGGTCGCGCCGGCCATGGGGGCCTGGATGATCGGCAATTCGATGCCCAGCAGGTCGAGAATACGGGTGTCAGGCCATTGGCTCATGTTGAATGATTCTCCGACGTCAAAAAGATAAGGACGGCAACCCGGGGTTTGTATCAGGAGATAGCCGATCAAGGCCAGTCGACTTTGGCCGCCACCTGGGTTGCCAGTGATAACGCTATCGCGGGCAAGCCTCGCTCCTGCAGACAGGACAGGGTGTGGGCGGTCTACGACGAAAAGAGCGTGGATTTTTCCCGCCCGGGCTGGGAAGGTGGGGGCTTTACAAGCTGAAGCTCAAGTTCGCGGCCCGGCCATGGGCCTATCGGGAGGCAGTGATGTTCAAGGGTATTTTGATCGAGAAAGACGACGCCGGTTATCGTGCGGCGCTGCGTGATATTGGCGAAGAGCAACTGCCCGAGGGCAACGTGACGGTGCGGGTGGCCTACAGCACCCTGAACTTCAAGGACGGCCTGGCCATCACCGGCAGCAGCCCGGTGGTGCGCAAGTTTCCCATGGTCCCGGGGATCGATCTGGCGGGCATCGTCGAAGACAGCAGCCACCCGGACTACCAGCCCGGCGACCAGGTGCTGCTCAACGGCTGGGGCGTGGGCGAAGGGCATTGGGGCGGCCTGGCGCAGAAGGCACGGCTGGACGGTGACTGGCTGATTCCCTTGCCCCAGGCGTTCAGCGCGGCCGAGGCCATGGCCATCGGCACGGCCGGGTACACGGCGATGCTCAGCATCCTGGCGCTGGAGCGCCACGGCCTGACGCCGAACCAGGGCGAGGTGCTGGTCACTGGGGCCAATGGCGGGGTCGGCAGCTTTGCCATCGCCCTGTTGGCCCGGCTCGGTTACCGGGTGGTGGCGTCCACCGGACGCACTGCCGAGCAGGACTACCTCAAGCGCCTGGGCGCCAACGAGATCATTGACCGCGCCAGCCTGTCCGCGCCGGGCAAGCCTTTGGCCAAGGAGCGCTGGGCGGCGGTGATCGACTCGGTGGGCAGCCATACCCTGGCCAATGCCTGCGCCAGCACCAAGGCCAATGGCACCGTGGCCGCTTGCGGGCTGGCCCAGGGCATGGATTTCCCGGCGTCGGTGGCGCCCTTCATTCTACGGGGCGTGACCCTGGTCGGGATCAACAGTGTGACCCAGCCCAAGGCCCGGCGAATCGAGGCCTGGCAACGCCTGGCCAGTAATCTGGACCCGGCCCTGTTGCCGTTGATCAGCCATGAGATCGGCCTCAGCGAAGCCATCGTCGCCGCGTCGCGCCTGTTGGCCGGCGAGTTGCGCGGGCGCGTGGTGGTGGATGTGAATCGCTGATACCGTGCGCGCCGGTCACCCAGATAAATGCCAGAAGGAGTGAGAAGCATGGATGTCAAACTGCGAGAGGTTCAGCCTTTCAGCGTTTCGGGCTTGCAGGTGCGTACCTGCAATGCCGACGAGCAACAAGCGGGCAGCGCGCGGATCGGGCCGATGTGGGAACGGTTTTTTGTCGAAGGCCTGTTCGACAGCATCGGCCACCGGCAGTCGGACTCGTTCATCTACGGCGTGTATTCCAACTATGAGTCCGATGCCTCGGGGCACTTCGATGTCACCGCCGGCGTGGCGGTGGGCGAAGGCAATGCCGACTATCCGTTGGTGCAGGTGCAGGGCGGCGAGTACCTGGCGTTCTCCGCCAAGGGGCCGATGCCCGACGTGGTGATCCAGACCTGGGGCCTGGTCTGGGCCTACTTCGAGGACAACCCGCAGGTCCGCCGGCGTTTCGCCACGGACTTCGAGGTGTACACCGGGCCGGAATCGGTGTCGGTGTACATCGGCATTCAAGCCTCGGACGAGCTCTCACGCTCGAGCAACTGACGCTTGCGCTCCACGCCCCAGCGGTAGCCGGACAGGTTGCCGTCGCTGCGCACCACCCGGTGGCACGGGATCACCACCGCCAGGCTGTTGGCGCCACAGGCCTGGGCCACGGCGCGAAAGGATTTCGGCGCGCCGATACGCTGGGCGATCTCGGCGTAGCTGGCGGTGCTGCCCGGCGGAATCTCCTTGAGGGCCAGCCAGACCCGCTCCTGGAACGCCGTGCCTTGCAGGTCCAGCGGCAGGTCGAGGCCAATGGCCGGCGCTTCGATAAACCCCACCACCTTGGCCACCAGTTGCTCGAAATCCTGGTCGGCGCCGATCAGGTTGGCCCGCGGGAATTTGTCCTGCAGATCCTGCACCAGGGCATTGGGATCGTCGCCCAGCAGGATCGCGCAGACCCCACGATTGCTCTGGGCGACCAGGATCGCGCCCAGGGAACACTGGCCGACGGCGAAGCGGATATCGGCGTTCAGGCCGCCGGCGCGGTAGTCGCTGGGTTTCATGCCCAGCAGTTGGTCGGCGGTTTCGTAGAAGCGGCTGTTGGAGTTGAAGCCGGCGTCGTACAGCGCATCGGTCACCGAGTGGCCGTGCTCCAGCTGGCGCCGCACCCGCCGCGAACGGTGGGCGCTGGCGTAGCCTTTCGGGGTCAGCCCGGTGGCGGCCTTGAATACCCGGTGAAAGTGGAAGCTGCTCATGCCGGCTTGCTCGGCCAGCTGTTTCAGGCTGGGCAGCGCTTCGGCCGACTCGATCTGCCGGCACGCGGCCGCTACCAGGCTGGCGTGATGCGCGGCCACCTGGGTCTGGTCGCTGGCGCTGCGTTTGCTTGGCCGGTAACCGGCGGCCTCGGCTTGTTCCGCGGTGTCGAAGAACTCGACATTCTCCGGCCGTGGCAGGCGCGACAGGCTGCTGGGGCGACAGTAGACCCCGGTGGTTTTCACCCCATAGACGAACTGGCCATCGGCGCTCGCATCACGGGCCAGGACGGCGAGCCAGCGGGGATCGCTTGCGGTGGTGGTGGGCTTGGGCTGGACCATGGTCATGGGCTCTATTCGGTGACGGATGTCGCTCAGATTAACCAAGGGCAGGGTGCCTGGCACTCCGAGTCTTGCGCTTGAATTCCCGCGGGATCAACCGGCCCGGCGAAAGGTCAGGTTGATGCGCCGTGGGCCCAGCAGTGGGTGCGTGCCTTCCTTGAGCGGCAACACGCCGTGATAACGCAGACGGTCGACGCCGCCCCAGACCACCACGTCGCCATGCAGCAGCGACACCCGCAACGGGCGATCGCTGCGTCGGTCGCCACCCAGCTGAAACACCGCCGGCAAGCCCAGGGAAACGGAGACGATCGGTGCGTGGTAGTCGCGCTCGTCCTTGTCCTGGTGCAGGGACATGCGGGCGCCGGGCACATAGTGATTGATCAGACAGGCGTCCGGGTCGAACCCGGCAAAACCGGCCTGGGTCGCGGCGGCCTGGGCCAGCTCGCGCAACACCTCGGGCATCGCCGGCCAGGGCTGGCCGCTCTGCGGATCGATGGCGGTATAACGGTAGCCGCTGCGGTCGGTGGTCCAGCCCAGCTGGCCGCAACTGCTCAGGCCCACCGACATGGTGAAGCCGCCCGGGGTGACCATCTGCCGGAACGGCGCGGCGCGCAGCACCCCACGCAGGGCTGGCAGCAGGCGTTCTACCCAGGGCAGGGCGAAGCCGCGAAGCACGAAGGATTGCGGGCCGATCTGCTCGGTACGGGGTGCCTGTTGCAGTTCGGGGTCGCCGAACAGTTCGGCGGTGAAGTTACTGTTACTGGGCATCGTGGAAGATCACTCCTAGCGTATGGCGGCGGCCGCTGTGCAGGCGGCTGACGCCATGGCGCAACGTCACCCGGTAATGGCCGCGCACGCCGGGTACAGGGCGATGATGCACGGCGAAGATCACTGCATCACCCTGCTTCAGACCAATGACCTGCGGCCGCGACTGCATGCGCGGGCGCTGTTCGGTGATGACGAATTCGCCGCCGCTGAAGTCGGTGCCGGGCTGTGACAGCAGGATCGCGACCTGCAGGGGAAATACGTTGTCGCCGTACAGGTCCTGGTGCAGGCAGTTGTAATCCTGCGGGCCGTACTGCAGCAACAAGGGCGTCGGCCGCTGCTGTCCGGTGGCGTGGCAGCGCTGGAGAAAATCCTCGTGTCGGGACGGGTACTGCACGGGGATATTCATCAGCTGGTTCCAGCGGTTGGCCAGCGGAACCAGGCGCGGATAGATCTGGCCACGCAATTCGGCGATCAGACTCGGCAAGGGGTAGGCGAAATACTGATACTCGCCGCGACCGAAACCGTGCCTGGCCATGACCACTCGCGAACGGAACAACTCGCTGTGGGGATACAAACTGCTGAGTTCATGACATTGGTCAGCGCTGAGCAGGTTGCCGATCACGGCGCTGCCGTCCTGGTCGAGCTGCTGCTCGATCGAGGGCCAGTCCAGGCAGGCGAGGCGTTGTTCGAGGGAGGGGGCGGACATGCTGGCGGTTCCCGGAGTAGAGACTGAGGTCCGCTATTCTGGGAAGCGCGCGGGCCGCTTACACTCCGCTGCTTGCGCTCGAATTCGTCACAGAAGCTGGGGCTTACAGCGCCTTGCTCACGCTGACGTCGCTGATGACGTCGTCGGTCTGGCCGTGCAGGGCTTCCAGCGCAGCCTTGGCTTCTTCCTGAGTGCCGTTTTCCAGCTGGGCGAACTCGAAACGGCGTTCGCCGTTGAGTTTGTATTTGATGACGTACTTGGTCGTTTGGGCCACGGTGATACCTGTTTGTCGCGGGCTGGGCGGGGTTCAGCGCAGTTTCGAGCTGGACCGGCGGATGATCTTGATCGAGTGGGTCAGGTTCGGCTTGCGGGTGACGCTGATGGGCCGGCGGTTGACGGTGTCGATGGTGATATTCCAGAAGCCGGTGCTCGGCGCGGTGATCTTGGCCGGGAACTTGTCGAACGCGCCGCCATGATAGGTGTGACGTCCGCCGTTCTTGAAGCTTCGGAAGTTGGCGTCGTTCATCAGGCGGATGTTGCAGACCTGGGAGCATTCGATGACGACGATATCGTCTTCGTTGAGGTGCTCGCGCTGGTGGATAAATTTCATGGGCGCCTCCAGAAGGGCTTTTGCTACAAAATCAAAACGATGGCGCAGTTTATCAGGCCGCGGCCGGCGGCTTTGACAATTTAAAACAGTTATTTGTCGATTATTCAGGATAAATCTGACTGATCCGGAGAAAAATGCCATTTCTGCGGTCGGACGGTCTTTAACGGAGGAAATGTATGAAGTGGGGTGTGTTGATTCTGGCCTTGGCGATCAGTGGTTGTGCGACGGTCTCGGACATTAACCAGACACTGCCCACCCTGAACGTGATTTCAGGGAAGAAGCCGCAGGAGTACGCCAAGTGCGTCAGCGACAAACTGGCTGACAGCCGTGGCCAGTTGCAGATCGAACCGCATAAGGACGGCATGCGCGTTATCGTTCCGCAGAAACTGTCGGCGGGGCCGACCGCGGTGTTCGATATCGAGGAGCGTTCCGGCGGCAGCAGTATCAAGCTGCATGAAAGCATGTCCAACGTGCCCATGCGTCCGGGCGATATTCGCAAGGCGGCGGAGGACTGCATTTCCGGCTGATAGCCGCGCGACTTTTCAACAGCCCGCCCTGGCCCGGATTTTCGTGGCGCAGGCGGGCTTTTTTGTGCCCGATGGCAAAGCAGGCTCGGTGGATTTCGCGTTGTAGCCAAAGGTCTATTGGCCTACTCTTTGTAGGCTTATATAAAATAAGCCTAAGCATATAACTAGAAAAATGGAGTTCGCCATGATCCCTATGGATCGAATACTGCTGAGCAGCCTGATGCTGTTTTTTGTCGCCAGTGCCCAGGCCGTGGATGGGCAGAAAGTGTTTACCCAGGGTGGGGCGCAGCCCGGTGCCACGGCGTGCCTGGCCTGTCATGGTGGTGATGGCCTGGGTTTGGCAGCCGCCGGATTTCCACGTCTGGCGGGATTGTCGGCGGGTTATCTGCGCAAGCAGCTGGAAGATTTTCGCAGTGGCGCGCGCAGCAACCCGGTCATGCAGCCACTGGCCAAGGCCCTGAGCGATGACGAGATCGACGCGGTCAGCCAGACCCTGGCGGCCATGCCGGCGCCCATTCCGGCACCGATCAACCGCAGTTCCGTGGCCGAAGGCGTGGGGGCGAGGTTGGCCCTGCGGGGTGCCTGGGAGCGGCAGGTTCCGGAGTGCGTGATCTGTCACGGACCGGGTGGCGTGGGTGTGGGAGACGCCTTTCCGCCGTTGGCCGGGCAGCCGGCGGCTTATCTGGTCGGGCAATTGAATGCCTGGCGCGACGGCACCCGTCGCAACGACCCGAACGATCTGATGGGACACATCGCCAAGGCCCTGAGCCCCGAGGAAATCGCCGCGGTGGCCGACTACTTCGCCAAGGCCGAAAGCCAGTTGGCCAAGGCCAATAAACAGGAGCCCAAGCCATGAACCGTGATCTTCTATTGGGCTTTTCCCTCGTATTACTGGCGACACAGGCTCATGGCGCTGCAGTCGCCATGGAGGACCAGTCGCAGTTGCGGGAGCCGGCGGTGGAGGCTGCCCATCCTCAGTATTTCCAGCCACCGGCGGAGAGCGAGCTGCCGGACAATGCCTACGGCAAGATGGTCCGCGACGGTTATGCGCTGTTCGTCGATACCAAGCGCCTGGCGCCGAAGTTCGTCGGCAATGGGCTCAATTGCAGCAACTGTCACTTGGATCAAGGGCGATTGGCCAACTCCGCGCCGCTGTGGGGCGCCTATCCGATGTACCCGGCGTACCGTAAGAAGAACAACAAGGTGAACACCTACGCCGAACGCTTGCAGGGCTGCTTCCAGTTCAGCATGAACGGCACGCCGCCGGCCGCCGACAGCTACGAGATCACCGCGCTGTCGGTGTATTCCTATTGGCTGGCGAGCAAGGCGCCGATCGGGGTCGAGTTGCCCGGGCGCGGTTACCCCGAGGTGCCGCCACCAGCCCAGGGCTATGACCTGGCCCGTGGCGAGCAGGTGTACCGGGCGCAATGCGCGGTCTGCCATGGCGATAACGGCCAGGGCCAGAAGGTCGGCGCGGACTATGTCATGCCGCCGCTCTGGGGCAAGGACTCGTACAACTGGGGCGCGGGCATGCACCGGATCAACACGGCCGCGTCCTTTATCAAATACAACATGCCCCTGGGCAAGGCCGGCAGCTTGAGCGACCAGCAGGCCTGGGACGTGGCGGCGTTCGTCAACCGCCATGAGCGGCCGCAGGACCCGCGCCTGGTGGAGGGCTCGATCGAGAAGACCCGGCTCAAGTTCCACGCCAACGACGGGGTCAATCTGTATGGCCAGACGGTAGATGGCGTGCTGATTGGCCAGGGCATCCGATAAACTGTCGGCCATTGTCAAAGATGCCGTCGAAATCCAGGTTTCGGCGGCATCGTTTTTTGGGAGAAAGCATGAAACGCGAAACAGTCCGGGAGAGGCATGCAGAGGGGCATATCTCTGCGACCCATGTGATTCAGAATCCGGCGAATTCCGGGGAATGGATAGTGTTCTTCAAGAAAAGCGCGGGGCGCAGCTACTTTCTTGTGGATGACAACGATGAAGTCGAGTCATTCGACCGGCTGGACGACCTGATCGAGACCATTCGCAACCTGGGCATCAAGTTTGCCGAGATTCATATGTAGGCAGGCCATGAGGGCCGCCTGCTATTTGCAAACCACCACTACGCTGCGGCTTTTGTAGTTGCCGACATCCGCCCCCAGGGTCTTGTCGCTTTCCTTGAGTGACGGCGTGCCATCGGTGCCGATGATTCGATAGCCGGTGCCGGCACAGGAAGCGTCGGCCTTTTCATAGCAGCTGGCCCAGGAGCTGGCTTCGCCGGAGCAATCGATGCTCAGGCCTTGCTCGCCGTTTTCCAGGTAGGTGTCGGAAACGGTGGCGCATCCGGTCAGGGCCAGTACCGCGGTCAGTGCCAGAAACTTGTGCATGGGTGTGGTCGTCGTCGAGAAGTTGAGCCCCGGGGGAGGGCTGGACACCCTTGGCGAGCGTCTGGGACGAGATGCTATAGCGAACTGCCACTGCGGTACAGATCAGCATGAAAAAGCCCTGCGCGGGGCAGGGCTCTTCGGTGCGGGGGCAGTCTCAGGCCTTGGGGCTGCGGCGCGCCGAGGCGTGGCCTGCCGAATCCTCGAACACCGATGCCACTTCGACCGCCATCGCCTCGCTGGCGAAAGGTCCGGCGACGTTTTCGCCCTGGGCACTGACCAGCCACCACTGGCCGTCTTTCAACTGCTTGATCTGGTAACCGTTTACGCTTTTTGTTGCCGACATCTATCTGCCTCGTTGGCGGGGTTCAAGGGCGCCATGATAGCGGGAAACGGGCCACAGCAAGAGTGCGGATCAGGGCTCAAGTGCAGAAAAGTTAAGGCCTTGCGGCCGGATGGCAGTTTACGGCGCGGGCTATCTGTACGATGCTGCGCAGCTATGTTCGCAGCCAGTGCGGAACTATCCGCGGCAATATTTCTCTTAGATGGCAGCGGTTAGCCAGCGCGGCCCATTGTAAGGTGCACGCGGCCTGATTAGACTGCGCCGAAATTCGTACGTACAGCCCTTTTAAGGACTCATATGATCAAGAAATGCTTGTTCCCAGCAGCCGGTTACGGTACTCGCTTCCTGCCAGCGACTAAAGCCATGCCCAAAGAAATGCTGCCGGTGGTGAACAAGCCACTGATCCAGTACGGCGTTGAAGAAGCCCTGGATGCCGGCCTGAACGAAATCTCCATCGTCACCGGTCGCGGCAAGCGCGCCCTGGAAGACCACTTCGACATCAGCTACGAGCTGGAAAACCAGATCAAGGGCACCGACAAGGAAAAATACCTGGTCGGCATCCGCAAGCTGCTGGACGAGTGCTCGTTCTCCTACACCCGCCAGACCGAGATGAAAGGCCTGGGCCACGCGATCCTGACCGGCCGCCCACTGATCGGCGACGAACCGTTCGCCGTGGTCCTGGCGGACGACCTGTGCGTGAACCTGGAAGGCGACGGCGTCCTGACCCAGATGGTCAAGCTGTACAAGCAGTATCGCTGCACCATCGTCGCGATCCAGGAAGTCGACCCGCAGGAAACCAACAAGTACGGGGTGATCGCCGGTGACCTGATCGGTGACGACCTCTACCGCGTGCGCAACATGGTCGAGAAACCGAAGCCGGAAGACGCTCCGTCGAACCTGGCGATCATCGGTCGTTACATCCTGACCCCGGACATCTTCAGCCTGATCGAACAGACCGAGCCAGGCAAAGGCGGCGAGATCCAGATCACTGACGCCCTGATGAAGCAGGCGCAGGACGGTTGCGTGATCGCCTACAAGTTCAAGGGCAAGCGTTTCGACTGCGGTGGCGCCGAAGGCTACATCGAAGCGACCAACTTCTGCTTCGAACACTTCTACAAGACTGGCAAAGCTTACTGATAGCCCGCTTCGTCCTTGTACTGAAAAGCCACCTTCGGGTGGCTTTTTCGTTTTATGCCCTTATGTAAATCCTCTAGCGCTGACCGCATGCGCATCTGCGGTTATGCTGTCAGCCTGCCTGGGAGAGTGAAATGGCCTACGATTTTGATCTTTATGTAATTGGCGCCGGTTCCGGCGGTGTGCGTTCGGCGCGGTTCGCCGCGGGTTTTGGCGCGAAAGTCGCGGTCGCCGAAAGCCGCTATCTGGGCGGTACCTGTGTCAACGTCGGCTGCGTGCCGAAAAAACTGCTGGTGTACGGCGCCCACTTCGCCGAGGACTTCGAGCAGTCCGCGGGCTTCGGATGGAGCCTGGGCGAAGCCGATTTCGACTGGGCCACGTTGATCGCCAACAAGGATCGCGAAATCAATCGCCTGAACGGCATCTATCGCAACCTGCTGGTCAACAGCGGCGTGACCCTGCACGAAGGTCACGCCAGGCTGATCGACCCGCATCAGGTGGAGGTCAATGGCCAGCGCTACACGGCCAAGCACATCCTGATCGCCACCGGCGGCTGGCCGCAGATCCCGGACATTCCGGGGCGCGAACATGCCATCAGCTCCAACGAAGCGTTTTTCCTCAAGGAGCTGCCCAAGCGCATCCTGGTGGTGGGCGGCGGTTATATCGCGGTGGAGTTCGCCGGGATCTTCCACGGCCTGGGCGCGGAGACCAAGCTGCTGTATCGCGGCGAGCTGTTCCTGCGTGGCTTCGATGGCGCAGTGCGCAAGCACTTGCAGGAGGAGTTGACCAAGCGTGGGCTCGACCTGCAGTTCAACGCCGATATCGAGCGCATCGAAAAACAGGCCGATGGCAGCCTGAACGTCACCCTCAAGGATGGGCGCGAGCTGGTCACCGATTGCGTGTTCTACGCCACCGGGCGGCGGCCGATGCTCGACAACCTGGGGCTGGAAAATACCGGGGTGAAGCTCGACAAGCGTGGCTTTATCGAGGTCGATGAGCAGTACCAGAGCGCCGAACCGTCGATCCTGGCGATTGGCGATGTGATCGGTCGTGTGCAGTTGACCCCGGTGGCCCTGGCCGAAGGCATGGCCGTGGCGCGGCGCCTGTTCAAGCCGGAGCAGTATCGTCCGGTGGACTACAACATGATCCCGACCGCGGTGTTCAGCCTGCCGAACATCGGCACCGTCGGCCTCACCGAAGAACAGGCGCGGGAAGCGGGGCACCAGGTGCAGATCTTCGAAAGCCGCTTCCGGCCGATGAAGCTGACCCTGACCGAATGCCAGGAGCGCACGCTGATGAAGCTGGTGGTGGATGCCGACACCGACAAGGTGCTGGGCTGCCATATGGTCGGCCCGGACGCCGGCGAGATCGTCCAGGGCCTGGCGATTGCCTTGAAGGCCGGCGCCACCAAGCGTGACTTCGACGAAACCATCGGGGTGCACCCGACGGCCGCCGAAGAGTTCGTCACCATGCGCACGCCGGTCGCCGGTTAAGCCTGCTCTGGCGGCTCCGGCCGCTGTTCTTCTGCCTCTGGCTCCGCCTCGGTCTTCGCGGCGGCAGCCAGTTGCAGGGCCTCCAGGCTAGCCTCGGCCTTGGCGGCGCGCAGTTCCAGTTGTCGATTGTCCTGCAGCTGTTGCTCCAGGTTCTGCTTGAACTCATGACTCTCCAGCAAGGCGACGCGCAGGCGTTCCTGGAGGAGGGTGTGTTCGCTGTTCAGGCGGCTGGATTGCTCCATCAGCTGGCCAAGCTTGCCGTCAGCCTTCTGTACCTGTTCCTGCGCCTGGCGCAATTCCTTCTGGGTGGCGCGCTGCTCGCTGGTCAGGCGCTCATTGTCGCGGTGCAACTGGGTGATCTCATCCTGGCGTACCAAGGCACTTTGCTGGGCCTGGCGCAGTTCCTGTTGCACTTGCTGCAGTTGGCCTTCATGGCGGCGCTGGTCCTGTTCGCGCTGCTCCTTGACCGCGCTGCGGTAGTGCTCGAGGGCGTCCCGGGCGTGCAGGTGCTTTTCTTCCAGCGAGCGAATCTGCTCGTCCTTGTCTTTCAGGCGCAACTCGAAGTCCGCCAGGGCCTGGTTCAGCCCGGCATTGCGGGTCTGTTCGCTCTGCAGCATGGAGCGGGTCTCCTGCAGCAGGGCGCTTTCGCCGGCCAGGGCTGACGCCTGGGTCTGTAGTTGCTGCCGCAACTGGGCCTGTGCCTGTTCGGCCGCGGCCTGCTGCGCCACCAGTTCCTGGTTCATTTCCTCCACTTGCGCCCGGGCCTGCTCCACCGGCTCCTGGGCCTGTTCGCGCAGGCGTTGGGCCATGCGCTGGACCAGTTCCGTCAGCTCTTCTTCCAGGGCTTCCTGGGGCGCGGCGCGGCGGGCTTCGCTCTGCTCCAGCTCCTTCAGGTAGCGGTGGATGGTGGTTTTCGAGCCGGTATTGCCCATTTCGATGCGCACCGCATCGATGCTGGGGTGTTCGCCGCGGGCGAGGATTGCCGAACGGGCGATTTGCACCACCGCCTTGTTAACGCCGCCACGAGCCATGGAATCTCCTACGATTACGTACTTTTTTACGTGGTATGTATAAAGTGTAATTGTACAATAAAAACAAAGATAAATATTCAAAATATTGACATGGGATATACTGGTATTACCCCGTGTCATAGCCAGGTTGCCCTGTTTCAACCCGCCATTTCCGTACCGCAACACGAGTCGAACACGCCATGAGTGAACTGGATCGTTATCTGCACGCCGCGACGCGTGACAACACCCGGCGCAGTTACCGGGCGGCCATCGAGCATTTCGAGGTGACCTGGGGCGGGTTTCTGCCGGCGACCAGCGACAGCGTGGCGCGTTATCTGGTGGCGTACGCGGGGGAGCTGTCGATCAACACCCTGAAGTTGCGGCTCTCGGCCCTGGCGCAGTGGCACAACAGCCAGGGGTTCGCCGATCCGACCAAGGCCCCGGTGGTGCGCCAGGTGTTCAAGGGCATTCGCGCGCTGCACCCGGCGCAGGAGAAACAGGCCGAGCCCTTGCAGTTGCAGCATCTGGAGCAGGTGGTGGCCTGGCTGGAGCAGGAAGCCGCACAGGCCCGGCTCGATGACAACCAGCCAGCGCTGCTGCGGGCGCGGCGTGACAGTGCGCTGATTCTCCTGGGGTTCTGGCGTGGCTTTCGCAGTGACGAATTGTGCCGGCTACGGATCGAGCATGTGCAGGCGGTGGCGGGCTCCGGCATCAGCCTGTATCTGCCCCGCAGCAAGAGCGATCGCGACAACCTCGGCAAGACCTGGCACACCCCGGCGCTGCGCCGGTTGTGCCCGGTCCAGGCCTATATCGAGTGGATCAACGTCGCCGCCCTGGTACGTGGCCCGGTGTTTCGTGGCATCGACCGCTGGGGCCATCTGAGCGAGGAGGGCCTGCACGCCAACAGCGTGATTCCGTTATTGCGCCAGGCCCTGGAGCGCGCCGGGGTCGCCGCCGAGCAATACACCAGCCACTCCCTGCGCCGCGGTTTTGCCACCTGGGCCCATCGCAGCGGCTGGGACCTCAAGTCGCTGATGAGCTACGTCGGCTGGAAGGACATCAAGTCGGCCATGCGTTACGTTGAGGCCAGCCCGTTTCTCGGCATGGCCCTGACCCAGGAAAAGCCGGTCGGCGAGTAAATACACATTTCTTCTATTAATACTGCGCGCTAATAGCCAAACCTAATCAGCAGCATCAGCTTTGCCAATGAGCCTTGGCTGGGAGCATTGGTTAGGATTCTCCCCATCAAGTTTTCAACCCAAGTTTTTACCCACTGATGGAGAATCACCGATGCCTATCATCAACAGCCAAGTCAAACCGTTCAAAGCAACCGCCTTCAAGAATGGCGAGTTCATCGAAGTGTCGGACGCCACCCTGAAAGGCAAATGGTCCGTCGTGTTCTTCTACCCGGCTGACTTCACCTTCGTTTGCCCAACCGAGCTGGAAGACCTGGCAGACAACTACGCCGAATTCCAGAAACTGGGCGTGGAAATCTACAGCGTTTCGACCGACACCCACTTCGCCCACGCTGCCTGGCACAACACTTCGCCAGCCATCGGCAAGATCCGCTACACCATGATCGGCGACCCGACCCTGGCCATCTCCCGCAACTTCGACGTGCTGATCGAAGAAGCCGGTCTGGCTGACCGTGGCACCTTCGTGATCAACCCTGAAGGCCAGATCAAGATCGTTGAAATCAACGACGGCGGTGTCGGCCGTGACGCTTCCGAGCTGCTGCGCAAGATCAAGGCCGCTCAATACGTCGCTGCCCACCCAGGCGAAGTCTGCCCAGCCAAGTGGAAAGAAGGCGAGGCTACCCTGGCTCCTTCCCTGGACCTGGTCGGCAAGATCTAAGTCTGTGACTCGCTACAGCAGGGCGGATCGCCGCACCTAAGTCAGCTGCACCGCCCTCAAGAACGCCCGGGCGAGATTCGCTCGGGCGTTTTTTTTCGATCTGAATAAAAGGAAATCGCCCGTATGTTGGACGCCAATCTTAAAGCCCAGTTGAAGTCATACCTGGAACGGGTCACCCAGCCGATCGAGATCGTTGCCTCTCTCGACGACGGTGCGAAATCCCAGGAAATGCTCGAATTGCTGAAAGACGTTGCCAGTCTTTCCAGCCAGATTACCTTGCTCGACAACGGTAACGATGTACGTAAACCATCGTTCTTGATCAATCGCCCGGGAAGCGACATCAGCCTGCGTTTCGCCGGTATCCCCATGGGCCACGAATTCACTTCCCTGGTGCTGGCCTTGCTGCAAGTCGGCGGCCACCCCTCGAAAGCCAGTGTCGAAGTGATCGAACAGATCCGCGCCCTCAAGGGCGAGTTCAACTTCGAGACTTACTTCTCGCTGTCCTGCCAGAACTGCCCGGACGTGGTCCAGGCGCTGAACCTGATGGCGGTGCTGAACCCGAACATCCGCCACGTCGCCATCGACGGCGCGCTGTTCCAGGACGAAGTCAACGATCGCAAAATCATGGCGGTCCCCAGTGTCTACCTCAATGGCGTGAACTTCGGCCAGGGCCGCATGGGCCTGGAAGAGATCCTCGGCAAGCTCGACACCGGGGCCATCGAGAAACAGGCGGAAAAAATCAGTGCCAAGGACGCCTTCGACGTGCTGGTGGTCGGCGGTGGCCCGGCCGGTGCTTCGGCGGCGATCTACGCGGCCCGCAAAGGCATCCGCACCGGTGTCGCGGCCGAACGTTTCGGCGGCCAGGTGCTGGACACCATGGCCATCGAGAACTTCATCTCGGTCCAGGAAACCGAAGGGCCGAAACTGGCCAGCGCCCTGGAAGAGCACGTTCGCCAGTACGACGTCGACATCATGAACCTGCAGCGTGCCAGCGCGCTGGTACCGGCCAAGGAAGTCGGCGGCCTGCACGAGGTACGTTTTGAAAGCGGCGCGAGCCTCAAGGCCAAGTCGCTGATCCTGGCCACCGGTGCCCGTTGGCGCGAGATGGGTGTGCCCGGCGAGCAGGAATACAAGGCCAAGGGCGTGTGCTTCTGCCCGCACTGCGACGGTCCGCTGTTCAAGGGCAAGCGCGTGGCGGTGATCGGTGGCGGCAACTCCGGCGTCGAAGCGGCCATCGACCTGGCGGGTATCGTCAGCCACGTGACCCTGCTGGAGTTCGACAGCAAGCTGCGCGCCGATGCCGTGCTGCAACGCAAGCTGTACAGCCTGCCGAACGTCAACGTGATCACCAGCGCGCTGACCAGTGAAGTCAAGGGCGACGGCCAGAAGGTCACCGGCCTGGTGTACAAGGACCGCGATTCGGGCGAGTTCAACACCGTCGACCTGGAAGGGATCTTCGTGCAGATCGGTCTGCTGCCGAACACCGACTGGCTCAAGGGCACTGTCGAGCTGTCGCCCCGTGGCGAGATCATTGTCGATGCCCGTGGCGAGACTTCGCTGCCCGGCGTGTTTGCCGCCGGTGACGTGACCACCGTGCCGTACAAGCAGATCGTGATCGCGGTAGGCGAGGGCGCCAAGGCCTCGCTGAGTGCCTTCGACCACCTGATCCGCACCTCCGCGCCGGCCTGAGCCGACAGCGGAAAAAACAAAACCCCATGAGCCTTGGCTCATGGGGTTTTTTATTTTTCTGTAGGAGCGAAGCTTGCTCGCGATCAACGATGACGCGGTGGGTCAGACAAACCGCGTTATGCCTATCGCGGGCAAGCCTCGCTCCTACAACATTGGGTGTGGGTTACAGCGGTGCAGGCTGGATGATCTCAACCCAGTAGCCATCCGGGTCCTTGATAAAGGCCAGGCTCTTCATGCGACCGTCGTTCAGACGCTTCTGGAAATCGCAGCCCAGGGCTTCGAAACGTTCGCAGGCGGCAACGATATCCGGCACCGAAATGCAGATATGGCCAAAGCCGCGCGGGTCGGTGTTGCCGTTGTGGTAGGCGAAGTTCGCGTCGTGCTCGGTACCGTGGTTGTGGGTCAGCTCGAGGATGCCGGGGATCGACTTCATCCACTCGGTGCGGGCCGCGGCGTCGGCCGGGATCTGCGCCTTGTTCACCAGGGCCAGGAAATACAGGCTGAATTCGGCTTCGGGGAAGTCGCGTTTTTCCACCAGTGAGAAACCCAGGACCCGGGTGTAGAAGTCCAGGGATTTAGTGATGTCCTTGACCCGCAGCATGGTGTGGTTGAACACGAAGTGGGCGGTGGCGGTGTCAGGCTGGGCAGTCACGCCGGGGAAAGTATTGAGTTCGTGCAGGCTCATGGGCCCTCCGGAAAAGAAGTGGGCAAGAATATTCATGCTAATGAGCCCCTTGGCTTGCGGGGCTTCGGGCGTCCTTGCGGTCGGGCAATGATACGCAAGAGCGGCTGGGCGCACCAAACACAAAGCTACGAATCTGTTGCTCGATACTCCTGCCAGCCTCAGACTTCAGGGCTCGTCCCTTACGTGTTCATGACCATGCGCTTATCGTTCAAAACCCTGTGTCTGCTTGCGCCCTGTCTTCTGGTTCCGGCCCTGGCAGAGGCGGCGGACCCGGTGATCACCTGGCCCAGCGGCTGGCAGATCGAAGAGTTGCCGCAGGCAGCGACAGAAGAGCCGGCCAAGGTATTTCGCCAGCGCGCAGTGAAGAACGATGCCGGCGGCACGCCGTTGATGGTCATGGAGTTGACCATGACTCAAGTGGAAAGAGGGCATCAGGTCAATCTGCAAGGAGTCTTGCTGGAGATGCGCAAGTCGGTGCAGAAGGACTTCGGGCGCGGTGGTTATCAAAGTGTGTGTACGCGTATTCACGACACGACATTGAGTCGTCTGGCGGCGCTGGAAACCACTTGCACCATTACCGAGAACGGCCGTCATGTGTTGTCGCAAACACTGGTGGCTGCTGTCGATGGCGATAAGGCCTATGTATTGTCTTATGCCGGACAGGCTGCGGTTTATGCCGAAAGTCAGGAGGAGATCCGCGAGGTGCGAAGTAGCCTGAAACTTTAGTGGAGGGGGGCGATTGTCCTACGTCAATCGGCGCGGTTCGCGCCTTTGAACTAAGTACAAAGTTGTAGGATCAAGCGGGGGGATTGCTACGCAGGTGCAGTTCCGGCTGGGTGTTTATTGCCGCTCAGGCAATCTATGGGTTGCAACTTATTCGATTTCGAAACAAACAACCTTGGCTTAAAGGTAAAGACCCTGCATGGGCAGGGTCTTTTATATACATCGGTTTCTTAACCGCGCAGCCAGGAATCTACAGTGGCGGCGCCGTACTGTTCTTTCCAGGCTTTAAGACCACGATGGTTGCCGCCCTTGGTTTCGATCAGCTCGCCGGTGTGCGGGTTCTGATAAACCTTGACCACGCGGGCACGACGGGTTTTCGGTGCGCCCGAGAGCGGCAGAGCGGATTTGCCCGGATGAGGATCGAGAATGGCGATAATGTCGCGCAGGCTTTTGCCGTAGGTCTTCATCAGGCCCTGGAGCTTTTCCTCGAACTCGATTTCTTTCTTGAGTCCGGCGTCGTTCTTCAGGGATTCCAGCTGGGCGAGCTGTTCTTGAAGGGCCTTTTCTGCTGCACGAAATTCAGCGAGTCTGGACAATATCTTTACTCCAATAGTGTATTTGGCTGATACCAACCGCAAACAAAGCTATAAGCCAAGAGCCTTAGAACGACTCGATTATAATGGCCCACCTGTGAATCTTGTACAGGCATGAAAAATTGTAGTAGTTAATCTGGCGCAAGTAAATCACGTCGTTGTTGATGCACACAATTTGTCATCTTCTGATTCAAATTGGTGCGCGAAACAATTGCCGAGTTCAATAAATTTTCATTAAAAATGGCTATTTAGTGGCGCGCCAATGCTTGTAGGAACTCTTCCCCGGGCATCGGCCTGCCGAATAAGTAGCCCTGCAGGAAGTCGACGCCATGGGCGGCCAGATAGTCCTGTTGTTCCACTGTTTCCACGCCCTCGGCGACTATCCCCAGTTCGAGTTTGCCCGAGAGTTCGATGATGCTGTCGAGTATGTGCCGGGACAGGGCGTCGACACCGATCATGGCCACGAAACTCTGGTCGATCTTCAGATAATCGACATTGAACTTGCGCAAGTAACCCAGGCTTGAATGGCCGGTACCGAAGTCGTCGATGGCGATCATCACCCCCAACTTGTGCAGCTCCTCGAACAGGCTATGGGTGATCGCCGTCGGTTCCACCAGTTCGCGTTCGGTCAGCTCCAGGACCAGTCTCACCTTGCCCGGCGGGAACATGCCGAGAAACTCCCGGCAGTCCTCCAGCAGTTCCAGGTCCTGGCAATGGCTGGCGGTGATGTTGATGCCGATATGAAAGTCGTCGATGAAGGTATGGGCGTGGGGCGCGAGCAACAGGGCGGTCTGCTGCATCAGCGAACGGGTCATGGGCACGATCAGGCCGGAATGCTCGGCGAAGGGAATGAACAGGTCCGGACGCACCAGGCCTTCCCGGGGGTGTTTCCAGCGCATCAGCACTTCGATACCGGCCCACTGTTTAGTGTCGCCACGCACCACGGGCTGGAAGTACGGGATGAACTCCGCCGCTTCCAGGGCGCGTTGCAGTTCATGGCTGGGTGACGACGAGCGCTTTTGCAGCCAGTGGCCAAGGACCGCCGCCAGCACCCCGAAGAAGATCAGCAGGCTGAACAGGGCAGGGTACTGGGACTTCATGTAGAGCCAGATATCGCCCTCGGGGAACCCCGAGTTGACGCTGTAGGGGTAGCGCGAAGAAACCATCTGATAAGGGGCGACCGGGGCTGGTGGCGCGATGGATTGATGGACCTGGCCATCGTCGGCCAGCCAGTAGGGGCCGACTTGCAGCTGCAGCTCGGCAAAACGACTGATCAGGCGCAAAGCGTTGCTCAGGTGATAACCGTCGATGGTAGCCAGGACCGCGCGTTCGCCCTCTTGCAGGCGATAGACCAGCAGCGCGGTGTTGGGCGTGACCGGGTTGCCGTTCATCAACCACAGCTTGCCGTCGACATAGTTGGCCGGGTCCAGCGCGAACGAGGATGGGCCGAGCAGCGAGCTGCAGTAATTGTCATTGCGCCACACCAGATTGGTCGAGCGTACGAACGGGCGGCGGGTCACCTGCTCGCGCAGGGCCAGTTGCCTGAAGTCGTCGCAGGGTTGGCCGACTTGCACCATCAGCGACCGGGCGGCGATGTCGGTGTTGTCGAGCATCAGGTCGAACTGACGGATCGCTTCCTCGGCGGTCTGCTGGCTGCTGTGGATCAGCGCGCGCTCGGCCTGCATATAGAGGATGACCACGCCCAGCAGAACCGGCAGCAAGCCGATCAGCAGGGTCCACAGGTTGCGGGTGGAGCGTTTCAACGGGCCTTTGGCGGTCAATGGCATGGAGGAAAAACCTGTGGCGAAGTGGGGGCCAGAGAACGCTCAACAGCCGGTGGACGGTACGGCGGCATCCGCTCCATGGGCATGATAGACGGCGCCTCCGGGTTGCGCTCAGTCATGGCGATACAGACCCCGCGCCTGCTCGATAAAGGCCAGGGTCGCCGGGGACGCCTGCCGCCGGTCCAGCACCGCCAGCCCTACCTGGCGCCGGACGGGGGGTGATAGTGCCTTGATCAGGTAACGCGGGTCGCTGGCCTCGGGCATCGACAACTGGGCGACCAGGGTCAGGGCATCGCCGCGGGCCACGGTCTCCAGGGTGCTGAGCAGTTGCGAGCTGCGATAGCGGATGTTGGGGCTGAGCCTGGCCGCGAGGAACAGCCGGGAAACCAGCTCGGCGGAACCGGCTTCGGTGAGGATGAACGGGTCGTCGCACAGCTCGGCGAGGCTCACCGAGTCCTTGCTGGCCAGCCCGTGCTGACTGGGGATCAGCGCCACCATCTGGTCTTCCACCAGGGCAAAGCAGTCGAAGCGCTCCTGGGGCAGCACTACAAAACCGACATCGATTCGACGTTCCTCCAGCCATTGCAGCACCTGGCGGTCGGGCCCTTCGTCGATGTGCACCTCGATCCCGGGATGGGCTTGGCGGTAGCGCTGGAGGATCGCCGGAAGCAGTTTCATCGACGAAGTCGGGCCGAACGAGCCGATGCGCAAGGTGCCGCGTTTCATGCCGCGGGCGTCGGCGGCTTCCTGTTCCATGGTGGCGGCCAGGCCAAGGATGGCGCGGGCTCGCAGTAGCAATTGCTGACCAATATCGGTGAGCTCCACCAGTGACTGATGCCGGCGGATCAGCTCGACCCCCAGTTCCTGTTCCAGGGACTTGAGCGCGTGGGATACCGCGGACTGGCTGATTCCCAGGCGGCTGGCGGCGCTGGTGAAGCCGCGCAGTTCGGCCACCAGGGAGAAGATCTGCAATTGGCTCAGGGTCATGAGTAAAAGCTCATTTTACGATGATCGGGCATTAGCCGAAGAATACCCGAACCTTCCTTCAGCCGCGCCTCGAGGCCTTATGAAAACTGTCGATCAAACCTGTGCCGGGCCTTCCGATATGCCGGTGTATTGCAAGCTGGCGGCGGTCACCATGATCTGGGGCGGCACCTTTGTCGCCGGGCGGCTATTGGCGGGTACCTTGGAGCCATTGTTAGCCGCCAGCCTGCGTTTTCTCCTGGCCAGCCTGGCCTTGCTGCTGTTCATGGCGATCGCCCGGATTGCCCTGGTGCGCCCGAGCCTGGCGCAGTTCGCCCAGTTGGCGGTGCTGGGGTTTTTCGGGATCTTTTTCTACAACCTGTGTTTCTTCGAGGGCCTGCAGTCGATCAATGCGTCCCGCGCCTCGCTGATTGTCGCCCTCAATCCGGCGGTGATTGCCCTGGCGTCCTGGGCGCTGTTCAAGGAGCGCTTGAGTGGCGCCAGGCTGTCCGGCATTGTCTTGTGCCTGGGTGGAGCAGGGGTGGTGATCCTCAGCCGCGATCCGGGGGCCTTGTCCAGCGGCCCGGGCAGTTGGCGCGGGGACCTGCTGATTTTCGGCTGTGTGCTGGGCTGGGGTGTCTATTCGTTGTTTTCGCGCAATCTGAACCAGAGCCTGGGCCCGTTGCAGACCGTGACCTATTCGATCCTGCTGGGCACGGCGATGCTCTGGAGCGCCGCGGCCCTGCGCGGCGAGGTGCGGATCGAGGCGCTGGCGAGCCTGGCCCTGGAGCAGGGCCTGAGCCTGCTGTACCTCGGCGTGCTGGGTTCGGCCCTGGCCTATATCTGGTACTACGAAGGCCTGCGAAAGATCGGCGCGACCCGCTCGGGGGTGTTTATCGCGCTCAATCCGCTGACCGCGGTGATCCTCGGCGCGCTGCTGCTGGACGAGCGCCTGAGCCTGGCCATGTGCCTGGGCGGCGGGCTGATCCTGTGGGGCATTTACCAGTGCAACAAACCCCTTGCGAGCCTGGAAAAAAAGCGGATTTTATAGAGAGTGCGGACAAACAGTTTTACGCTGTGTAGAATCTGGTTACGCATACAATAATAAAGTCTTCTGGCAGCAGAAGCCTCGCCCCCCAGCCGGTAAGACAGGGTCGACATGAAGATTCTCGGGTTCCAACTGATTTACGGTGACTTCCTCGCGCGCAGCGTGCGGGGCATCTCTTGCGCGCCACCTGCCTGCCTCAGCATTGCTAGCAACTAACGATCCGTTAATTTCTAAAAGCATGATGAGGCGCCAACCATGGCAGATATCTTCGAAAACCCGATGGGCCTGATGGGCTTTGAATTCATCGAATTCGCATCGCCTACCCCCAACACCCTCGAGCCGATCTTCGAGATCATGGGTTTCACCAAGGTCGCGACCCACAGGTCCAAAGACGTGCACCTGTATCGCCAGGGTGCGATCAACCTGATCCTCAACAACGAGCCCCACAGCGTCGCTTCGTACTTCGCCGCCGAGCACGGTCCGTCCGTGTGCGGCATGGCGTTCCGGGTCAAGGATTCGCAAAAGGCCTACAAGCGCGCCCTGGAGCTGGGTGCCCAGCCGATCCACATTGAAACCGGCCCGATGGAGCTGCATCTGCCGGCGATCAAAGGCATCGGCGGCGCACCGCTGTACCTGATCGACCGCTTCGGCGAAGGCAGCTCGATCTATGACATCGACTTCGTCTACCTCGAAGGCGTCGACCGTCATCCGCAGGGCGCCGGGCTGAAGATCATCGACCACCTGACCCACAACGTGTATCGCGGGCGCATGGCCTACTGGGCCGGCTTCTACGAGAAGCTGTTCAACTTCCGCGAGATCCGTTACTTCGACATCAAGGGCGAATACACCGGCCTGACCTCCAAGGCCATGACCGCGCCCGATGGCATGATCCGCATCCCGCTGAACGAAGAGTCGTCCAAGGGCGCCGGGCAGATCGAAGAGTTCCTGATGCAGTTCAACGGCGAGGGCATCCAGCACGTGGCCTTCCTCACCGACGACCTGGTCAAGACCTGGGATCAGTTGAAGAAGATCGGCATGCGCTTCATGACCGCGCCGCCGGACACCTACTACGAAATGCTCGAAGGCCGCCTGCCGAACCACGGCGAGCCGGTGAACGAGCTGCAGTCGCGGGGCATCCTGCTGGACGGTTCCTCGGAAGAGGGCGACAAGCGCCTGCTGCTGCAGATCTTCTCGGAAACCCTGATGGGCCCGGTGTTCTTCGAATTCATCCAGCGTAAAGGCGACGATGGTTTCGGCGAAGGCAACTTCAAGGCACTGTTCGAATCGATCGAACGCGACCAGGTCCGTCGTGGCGTGCTGTCCACCGACTAAGCCGCGGCCTGCCTGACAATCAAGCCCGGTCGGGGAATTCTCGACCGGGCTTTGTTTTGCCTGTCGGTTGGCGATTGTGAATGTGTTAATGTTCGGCCTTTGTGGCGCCGAGCGTCGCCATCCAGCCCTGTGAACGACCCGCACATGACCAATCCAAGACCTTCCCTGACATTGACCCTGCTTCAGGCCCGCGAAGCGGCCATGGCGTTCTTTCGCCCGTCCCTCAACCAGCACGACCTGACCGAGCAGCAGTGGCGGGTGATCCGCATCCTGCGCCAGAACGGCGAGCTGGAAAGCCATCAGATGGCGAAAATGGCCTGTATCCTGCCGCCGAGCATGACCGGCGTGCTGACCCGCCTGGAGCGCGACGAATACGTCAGCCGGCGCAAATCCCCCGAGGACCAGCGTCGCCTGTTCATCACCCTGACGGAAAAGGGCGAGGCCTGTTTCGAGTCCATGAGCGGCGACATGGAAATCAACTACCAACGCATCCAGCAGCAGTTCGGCGAAGAGAAGATGCAGGCCCTGCTGGCCCTGCTCAACGAGCTGAAGCAAATCAAACCCTGACCCGGATGCTTCTGTAGGAGCGAGGCTTGCCCGCGATGCCGACAACGCGGTGCAACAGGTGATACGCGTCGCATTCATCGCGAGCAAGCTTCGCTCCTACAACAGCAACAGCCGGTTCAGCTTCTGCGCTGGCGCATCAGATGCTTGAACCCCTCGTACACCAGCACCAGCACCGCCAGCCAGATCGGCAGGTAGGTCAGCCATTCCCCGGCCTTGATGCTTTCTCCCAGCAGCAGGGCCACGCCCAGCAGCAACACCGGTTCGACATAGCTCAACAAGCCGAACAGGCTGAAGGGCAGCAGGCGGCTGGCGATGATATAGGCCACCAGCGCCGAGGCACTGATCAACCCCAGCAACGGAATCAGCAGGTACAGCCAGGGGTGCTGATCGACCACGGCAAAACCCTGCTCGCCGCTTTGCACGAACCACAGCGCGATCGGCAGCAGCAGCGCCATATCGAGCCACAGGCCGCCCAGGTTGTCGGCGGCCAGGCGTTTGCGCAGCACGAAATAGACCGGATAACCGATGGCCACCAACAGGGTCGCCCAGGAAAAGCTGCCCACCTGATATAGCTCGTTGAGCACCCCCAGGGTCGCCAGGCCGGCGGCGATCTTCTGTAGCCGCGATAGTTGTTCGCCGTAGACGATGCGCCCGGTCAGGACCATGGTCAGCGGCAGCAGAAAATACCCCAGCGACACATCCAGGCTGTAGCCATTCAACGGCGCCCACATGAACAGCCACAGCTGCACCCCGAGCAGCGCCGCGGACAGTGGCAGCGCCAGCAGCAGAAGCGGTTGGCCCAGCAGTCTCTTGAGGATCGCCCCGACATGCCGCCATTCGCCGCTCAGCAGCATGAACACCGTCATGCATGGCGCGGTGAGCAGCATGCGCCAGCCGAAAATCTCCACCCCGGTCAGGGGCGCCAGCAGGGAGGTGTAGAAATACATGACGGCAAACAGCACCGACGCCAAGACCGATAGAGCAATACCTTTAGACAAGCTGTCCTCGTGTGACCTGAACCAGGCAAATGGGGTGGAAGGAAAAACTGCGGGGAATATAGAGGGTTTGGCGCGAGACGTTTACTCGGATTTAGCGCAGGTTACGGGAAAATATCCCGTTTGCCGCCTCTGGCAGGCAGCGCGACAGCGGGCGGCCCGCGGAAGGGGCCGCCACTGTGGGGGGCATCAGCGTGGCGTGCGTCCGGAGACGAAGTGGCTGACGTCGTTGAAGCCCGGGGTCGAGGCATGCCCCGGGGTGACCAGCGAATCGATGAAGGCTTCATCCTCGGCGCTGATCTTCACGTCCAGCGCCTTGGTGTAGGCGTCCCACTGTGCCTCGGTGCGCGGGCCGACGATCGCCGAGCTGACCGCGGCATTGTTCAGTACCCAGGCGATGGCGAACTCGACCATGCCGACCCCGCGGCCCTGGGTGTACTGCTGGATCTGCTGGGCGATGCGCAGCGACTCGACGCGCCATTCGGTTTCCAGGATGCGTTTGTCCTGGCGCCCGGCGCGGCTGTTGCTGTCGGGGGCGACATCCGGCGCGTACTTGCCGCTGAGCACGCCACGGGCCAGCGGGCTGTAGGGCACCACGCCGAGCCCATAGGCCTGGGCCGCGGTGATCTGTTCGGTCTCGGCCTGGCGGTTGACGATGTTGTACAGCGGCTGGCTGATCACCGGGCGGTCGACGCCAAGCCGGTCGGCGATGCGGATCACCTCGGCGATGCGCCAGCCGCGGTAGTTGGACAGGCCCCAGTAGCGGATCTTGCCCTGGCGCAGCAGGTCGCCGATGGCCGACACCGTGACTTCCAGCGGCGTGTTGTGGTCTTCGCGGTGCAGGTAGTAGATGTCGACGTAATCGGTGCCCAGGCGGGTCAGGCTGGCATCGATGCCGTTGAAGATGTGCTTGCGGCTCAGGCCGCTGCGGTTGGGCACGCCATCGGCGGGACCGAAGCCGACCTTGGTCGCCACCACCCATTGGTCACGCTGGCTGGCGATGGCTTCGCCGACGATTTCCTCGGAACGGCCGTTGGTGTAGACGTCGGCGGTGTCGATGAAGTTGATGCCCTGGTCCCAGGCCTTGTCGATGATGCGCAGGGAATCCTCGGTGCTGGTCTGTTCGCCGAACATCATGGTGCCGAGGGTCAGGGGGGACACGTGCAGCCCGGAATGGCCGAGGATGCGGTAGCTCATGTACGAAATCCTTGTGCGTGAGGTAAGGCCGGCGCGACAGCGGCCAGCGACCGGTCATGGGACGCCCATCAAATACCAGAACGGGCGCGCGGGGCAATCTGAATTATCCCGCCAGCAGCTGGCAGCGGGCCTGCAAAAAGCCTTGCAGCACCTTCACCCGTTCCGAGACCTGCAAACGGTGCGGGCACAGCAGGTTGAGCGGCACGCTTTCGCCTTGCCAATCGCCGAGCAGGGGCACCAGGCGCCCGGCGCGGATGTCGCTGGCCACATCCAGCCAGGCCTTGTAGGCGATGCCATGGCCGGCCAGGGCCCAGCGCCGCGCCACTTCGCCGTCGTCGCTGAGGTAGTCGCCGCGCACCTGGACTTCCTGCACCTCGCCATCCCGGCTGAAGTGCCAGCTGTTGTAGGGGCGGCCGTTGCGCAGGTAGATGAGGGCGCTGTGCTCGCTCAGCTCGGCGGGTGTTTGCGGGGTACCGTGGCGCGCCAGGTAGTCGGGGCTGGCGCAGGCCAGCCGGTGATGCCGGGGCAGGATCGGCAGGGCCACCAGGCTGGAATCGCTGGGTACGCCGAAGCGCAGGGCGACGTCCACGGTCTCGCGGAACAGGTCGCTGTGCCGGTCGTTGAGCAAGAGTTGCAGGCGGATATGCGGGTGTTCGCGCTTGAAGTCGTCCAGCCAGGGCAGCAGCAGGTTGCGCCCGAAGTCCGACGGCGCCGCCAGTTGCAGCACACCGCTGAGCCCCTGGCTCTGTTGCTTCAGGGCCTGTTCGCCCTCCGCCAGGGCCGCCAGCGCCACGCGCACGCTGTCCAGGTAACGCCGGCCTTCTTCGGTGAGGCGCATGCTGCGGGTCGAACGGGCCAGCAGGCGCATGCCCAGGCGAGTCTCCAGGCGCTTGAGGGCGATACTGGCGGCGGCGGGGGTCAGCTCCAGGCTGCGGGCGGCGGCGGAAATGCTGCCGGAGTCGGCGGTGCGGACGAAGACTTCAAGGTCGAGAATCGAGCTCATTGCTAAAAATCCTTTAAAGATCCTTGCGTTTTACCGGGATTTTTCCTCGATTATCAAGCTGTGAATATGCAGTCACTTCCATCGCACAGGGTTAACTCATGAAACCGCTCACTACATTCTTGCCGGATCGCACCGCTGTTATCGGTGGCGGAGGTGTGTCATGACCTGGAATTTTGATCATCTGGCCTTCAACACCTCCGAGGGCGACACCTTGCAGCGGGCCTTCCAGGCCTTGCTCGGGTTGCAGGCCGGACGGCGCCCGCCGTTTCCCTTTCCCGGGCGCTGGTTGTATCAGGACGGGCAGGCGCTGGTGCACGTGATCGAGCAACCGACCTTCGCCGAGACGGCGCTCAGCCATATTGCCTTCAGGACCGAGGAGGATGCCGCGCTGGTATTGCAGCGGGTCCGGGCCAGCGGCCTGCCGCATCAGGTGGCGCAGGTGCCGCAGGACGGCACCTGGCAGATCTTCGTACAGATACCGGGTGGCCTGGTGCTGGAACTGGATGCACCGGCGGGCGCCGACCTGCATCCTGGGTATCGCTATGCGGCGGATGGCGGCGCGCCTGACTGAAGCGCGGCGACCCCGATTGCCGGGGCCGCCGCCGACTCAGGCCGAGTGCAGCTGGTAGCGCACCGCGTAACCGCTCAGGCGTTGGTCCAGGGCCGCGCGGCGGCTCTCATCCAGGTCGGGCACATGGATATCCACCCGTTGCCCGTGGCGCTCGTCGCTGACGGCTTCGACGCGGATGCCCTCGGCAACCTGCCGGACCTCGTCCTCGAACACCCGGCGAATGGCGTCCAGGCGCAGGGCCGGCTTGAAGGTCTTGCCCACGGCCGTCAGGGGGATCTGCTCGAGCAGCCAGACGTCCTTGGGCAGCGCGGCCCGTTCATGGATATGGCGCGCGGCGTGCTCCAGCAGCTCGGCCGGATCGGCGCTGGCGCCGGACTTGAGCTGGATGTACACCACCGGCAGCTCGCCGGCCTTGATGTCCGGCTTGCCCACCGCCGCGGCCATGGCCACGGCCGGGTGGCGGTGCAGGGCTTCTTCGATCATCTGCGGGTCGATGTTGTGGCCGCCGCGGATGATCAGGTCCTTGCTGCGCCCGGTCAGCCAGATGTAGCCGTCCCGGTCGATGCGCCCCAGGTCGCCGGTGTTGAACCAGCCGCCGTCGAGCCACAGGCCCTGGTTCTTGTCGGCCTGCAGATAGCCCTTGAACACCGTCGGCCCGCGCAGGCAGACGTTACCGGGTTCGTCGCTGGCGGCGTCGCGCAGGTAGTGGCCATCGCTGTCGAGCACGGCGATCTTGACCTCGCAGTACGGCAGGCGCAGGCCGATGGAACCGACCCGGCGCTCGCCGTCCCGTGGGTTGCAGCTGGTGGCGCAGGTGCTTTCGGTGAGGCCATAGCCTTCGATGATCTTCAGCCCCGAGCGCGCCTCGAACTGACGGATCAGCTCCACCGGCATCGGCGCGGCGCCGCACACCGCAAAACGCAGGCTGGAGACATCGATCCCATCGTTGGGTACCTGTAGCAAGGCGGCAAAGATGGTCGGCACACCGCTGAAACAACTGATCCGGTAACGCTCCACCAGGTGCCAGAAATCCTTGATCAGCGTCGGGTTGCGGTAGCCCTGGGGCCCGGCCAGCAGCACCCGGGCGCCGCGGTGGAAGGCGGCGAGGCCAGTGAGTATCACCCCGTTGACGTGGAACAGCGGCAGCCCGCAGAGCAGCACGTCGTGGCTGCTGTAATCGCCGTGCAGGCCAATGATCTCGGCCATCGCCACTTCATTGAGGTGGCTGTGGGGCGCCAGTTTCGGCGTGCCGGTGGTGCCGCCGGTGTGGAAGTACGAGGCAATGTCGTCCGGCTGGATCACCCGGCCGCTTTCCAGGTGGTCGGCGGGGCAGGCGGCGAGCAGGGTGTCGAAGTCCAGCACGCCCTCCGGCATCGCCGGGCGCTGGCTCTTGATCGCGCTGCGTTGCGGCTCGGGCAGCAGGTTGGCCAGGTCGATGGTGACTATGGCTTCCAGCTCCGGCAGGCGTTCGCGCAGGTTGGCAACTTTCTGCCAGAGGTCGGTGCCGGGGAAGGGCGCCAGGGTCACCAGCACCGTGGTGCCGGATGCGCGGACCAGTTCGGCGATGTGCTCCGGCTCCAGCAGCGGGTTGATGGCGTTGACGATCCCGGCGGCCTCGCCGCCCCAGATCACGTAATGGGTCTGCGGCAGATTGGGCAGCAGGAAGGACACTGCCTTGCCCGGGCGGATGCCCAGCCGGTGCAGGGCGTTGGCGGTGCGGGTGACCTGGGCGAACAACTCGGCGTAGCTGATGTTCCAGGGCTGGTCCTGGAGGCTGCCCTGGGGCAGGAAGGTCAGGGCGGTGCGCTCGCCGAAACGGCTGGCCGAGCGTTGCAACAGTTCATAGGTGCTGGCGGGAAGATTGCGCTGGGCCAGGGGCTGCTGCTGTTCCAGGGCTTGGATATCGCTCAGGCGGGCGAGGGAGATGGGCGCGGTCATGATCCTGTGGGTCTTCCTTCGGTAAGGTCTGCGAGGGAGTCATCAATCGATCCAGCCAATGGAAAACTGCCGCGGCCGGATGTCTGTCCGATATACCACGGGGGCGCCCGGGCGGGCTGTTGCTTTTTGTAGCGAGGCGGTGACAACCCCGCAGCTTGTCCCAGGAAGCCGGGCCCGCCAGAGGGCAGGCCCGGTGGCAGGCTCGGAGGCGTGGCTCAGCGTTTCAGCGTGCGGGTCATGCGCAGGGCCAGCAGGCTGCCGCTGACGATCACCCCGGCCAGCAGGTACAGCGCGGCATCGGTGGAACCGGTGCTGTCCTTGACCCAGCCGACGATGTAGGGGCTGAGGAAACCGGCCATCTGGCCCATGGAGTTGATCAGCGCCAGGCCACCCGCGGCGGCGCCGGCGCTCAGCAGCGCGGTCGGTACCGGCCAGAACATCGGCAGGCCGGTGAGGGCGCCCATGGTGGCGATGGTCAAGCCGAGGATGGCAATGGTCGGGTTGGCGGCGAAGTTGACCGCGATCACCAGGCCGATGGCGCCCATCAGCATAGGTACCACCAAGTGCCAGCGGCGTTCCTGGCGCAGGTCGGCCGAGCGACCGACCATCAGCATGAACAGCGCCGCCAGCAGATAAGGAATGGCGCTGAGCCAGCCGATCACCAGGTTGTCGCTGAAGCCGAGGTTCTTGATGATCGACGGCAGCCAGAAGTTGATGGCGTACACGCCGCTCTGGATGCAGAAGTAGATCAGGCCGAAGGCCCAGATGGCTGGGTTCTTGAACACCGCCGCCAGGGAATCGCCGGTGGTCCGCGGCTTGCGCGCGGCGTCTTCGGCCTGGTCGGCTTCCAGCAGCGCGCGTTCCTGCGGGCTCAGCCACTTGGCGTGGGCGAAATTGTCATTGAGCAGGAAGTACGCCAGGGCGCCGAGGATCACGGTGGGGATGCCCTGCAGCAGGAACATCCACTGCCAGCCGGCCATGCCGCCCTGGCCCGCGGCGAAGTGGTTGAGGATCCAGCCGGAGAACGGGCTGCCGAGCAGGCCGGAGACCGGGATCGCCGACATGAACAGGGCCATGATGCGGCCGCGGCGGAAGCTCGGGAACCACTGCGAGAGGTACAGCACCACGCCGGGGAAGAAGCCGGCCTCGGCGGCGCCGGTGAACAGGCGCAGAGTGTAGAACTGGGTCGGGGTGGTGACGAACAGCAGGCAGGTCGACAGCGTGCCCCAGGTGATCATCATCAGCGCGATCCAGCGCCGCGGGCCGAATTTGTTCAGCGCCAGGTTGCTCGGCACGCCGCACAGCACGTAGCCGATGAAGAAGATCCCGGCGCCCAGGCCGTAGACGGTTTCGCTGAATTTCAGGGCATCGAGCATCTGCAGCTTGGCAAAGCCGACGTTCACCCGGTCGAGGTAGTTGAACAGGTAGCAGATGAAGATGAAGGGGATCAGGCGCAGGGTGATGCGCTTGTAGACGGCGTTTTTATCGTCATCGGTGGCCAGGGTGGCAGCGGCGCTCTGTGACATGGCGTGTCTCTCTTTATTATGATTTTTTGCGATGCGAGGTTAACGTTGATCGCCCCGAGAGTCTCGGTCACCCCATGGGCCGCTGTCTTTGTGCCGGCGCACAGGGTTTGCCGGCATCCCCTGTGCCGGTGAACAAGCCTTCGCCATCGCACCCGAGCCCGCTTTCTTAGGATCACGCCGCTATGTTCGAACTGGATCACGACCTGGCGCAGGATATCGTCGACCGGACGATGGCCATCCTGCCCTACAACGTCAACGTCATGGACAGCCAGGGTCTGATCCTTGGCAGCGGCGAGCCCGAGCGCATCAACACCCGCCACGAAGGCGCACAGCTGGTGCTGGCCAACGGCCGGGTGGTGGAGATCGACGCGCAGACCGCCAAGCACCTCAAGGGCGTGCAGCCGGGGATCAACCTGCCGCTGCTGCACGACCAGCGGCTGATCGGCGTGCTGGGCATCACCGGCGAGCCGGAACTGCTGCGCACCTATGCCGAGCTGGTGCGCATGACCGCCGAGATGTTGGTGGGCCAGCGTCACCAGCAGGCCGAACAGCAATGGCGCCGCCAGCGTTGCGACGACCTGCTGGCGCTGCTGCTCAGCGACAGTGGGGATTCGCCGCGGCTGGTGGACGAGGCGCAGCAGATGGGCCTCAAGCCGCAGCTGCCACGTACGCCTTATCTGTTCGAGCTGGGCCCGGAGCAAGGGGCGGGGCAGACCGTCGAGGCCTTGAGTGCCTGGCTGATGTCCCGTTACCCGGACAGCTGGTGCGTCAGCTCGGCCAAGTCCTCGTTGCTGTGGTGCCGGCCGGCGACCCTGAGCGTCGACAACCCGCGGCTGCTGGAAAAGCTCGACAGCCTGGGCTGGAACATCCTGCGCATCGCCGTGGGCGGCCAGGCCGACGGACTGGCAGGGCTGCGCCGCTGCTACCGGCGGGTCGGCGACTTGCTCGCCTATGGCCGTGACGTGCTGCCCCAATCGCGGCTGCTGACCCTCAATCGTTTCCGTTTGCCGGTGATGCTCTGGCGCCACCGCAATGACGATGCCCTGGACGAGTTGCTCAGCCCCTTGCGCAAGGTCATCGCCAAGGACAGCAATGGCCAGCTGCTGGCGACCCTGCGCAGCTGGTGCGACCACGACGGCCAGAGCCAGGCCTGCGCCGACGCCCTGGGCATCCACCGCAACAGCCTGCGCTACCGCATGGAGCGCATCGCCGAACTCAGCGGCGTCGACCCGCTCAAGCTCGACGGCATGCTGGCGCTGTACCTGGGGGTGCAGCTGTTGCCGCAGACCGACGCACCCGCCACCACGGCTTAAGCGATCCCCACGCGATTCTGTAGGAGCGAGGCTTGCCCGCGATGGCCACACCGCGGTGAGCCTGATACACCGCGGCGCCTTGATCGCGGGCAAGCCTCGCTCCTACAGGGCTGCGTCTGGCACCTATGATTGTGACAATGAACAATAAAGCCGCCCCACACTTGTGCAGCCGACCGGGGTCAAGGTCGCGGCCAACTGGCAGCATGGGCGCCATAAGAACCGGAGATAGCCCATGAAAATCATTATCGCCCCCGACTCCTTCAAGGACAGCCTGAGTGCCTCTGGCGTGGCCAGCGCCATCGCCGACGGGCTGGCGCGGGTGTGGCCGGACGCGCAGCTGATCCAGTGCCCAATGGCGGACGGCGGCGAGGGCACGGTGGAGTCGATCCTCGACGCCTGCGAGGGCCAGTTGCGCACCACCCGGGTCCAGGGGCCGCTGGGGGTGCCGGTGGACGCGCGCTGGGGCTGGCTGCCGCAGAGCCAGACCGCGATCATCGAAATGGCCGAGGCCAGCGGCCTGCAACTGGTGCCGCCAGGCCAGCGCGATGCCTGCACCAGCAGCACCATTGGCACCGGCGAGTTGATCCGCGCGGCCCTGGATGCCGGCGCGCAGCGGGTGATCCTGGCCATCGGCGGCAGCGCCACCAACGACGCCGGCAGCGGTGCCTTGCAGGCGCTGGGCGTGCGCCTGCTGGATCGCGATGGCCAGGCCTTGCCCTTGGGCGGCCTGGCCCTGGCACAGGTGGCGCGGGTCGACCTGAGTAACCTCGATCCACGGTTGGCCGAGGTGCGGTTCGAGATCGCCGCCGACGTCAACAATCCTCTCTGTGGTCCTCACGGCGCCTCGGCGATTTTCGGCCCGCAGAAGGGCGCGTCGCCACAGCAGGTCGAACAGCTGGACCGCGCCCTCGGCCAGTTCGCCGACCAGGCCGCCCAGGTGCTGGACAAGGACGTGCGCGACGAGCCGGGCAGCGGTGCCGCCGGCGGCCTGGGGTTCGCCGCCAAGGCGTTCCTTGGGGCGCGGTTTCGTCCAGGAGTGGAAGTGGTGGCCGAGCTGGTGGGGCTGGCCGAGGCCGTGCAGGGCGCGGACCTGGTGATTACCGGCGAAGGTCGCTTCGACGCCCAGACCCTGCGTGGCAAGACCCCCTTTGGCGTGGCGCGTATAGCCAAGCAGCACAATGTGCCGGTGATCGTGATCGCCGGGACCCTGGGCGAAGGCTACGAGCAGATATATGAGCACGGCGTGGATGCGGCCTTTGCCCTGGCCTCCGGCCCCATGACCCTGGAGCAGGCCTGCGCCGAGGCACCGCGCTTGCTGCGGGACAGGGCGGCGGACATCGCCCGGGTCTGGCGCCTGGCGGCACGCCAGGGCTGACGTCATCGCGGGCAATCGAGCGTCGACCGGCCGCTCCTACAGGATTGCGTCCTCCCCATTTCGCGGATCGACACAGGCTTCTGTAGGAGCGAGGCTTGCCCGCGATCAGCTCTACCTGACACCCCGCGCCGTCAGGGATCGCCCACAGAACTTCAGTAAACCCCACCACCCGAGGTAGGCGCCGCCACCTCCTTGTACTGCCCCAACAACCCCTGCAACCCCTTCATCAGCACCGTGGTATCCACCCCCACGGCGACGAAGTTCGCCCCCAGCTCGATATAGCGCTGCGCCAATGTGCGGTCGGCGCTGAGGATCCCGGCCGCCTTGCCGGCCTTGCGGATCCGCGCGATGGCGCCCTCGATCGCCGCGACCACCTCGGGATGTCCCGGGTTGCCGCGATGGCCCATGGACGCCGAGAGGTCGGCCGGGCCGATAAACACACCATCGACCCCCTCCAGGGCGGCGATGGCATCCAGGTTGGCCAGGCCTTCGAGGTTCTCGATCTGCACCAGCAGGCACATCTGCTCGTCGGCCTGGTCCAGGTAACCGGGAATGCTGTTCCAGCGCGAGGCCCGGGCCAGGGCGCTGCCGACGCCGCGAATGCCTGCCGGTGGATAACGCATGGCGCGCACCAATTGCCGCGCCTGCTCGACGCTCTCGACCATGGGAATCAGCAGCGTCTGGGCGCCGATATCCAGCAGTTGCTTGATCAGCGCGGTGTCGCCCACCGGCGGGCGGATGATGCCTTGCACCGGGTAGGGGGCGATGGCCTGCAACTGGCCAAGCAGGCTGTTGAGGTCGTTGGGCGCGTGTTCGCCGTCCAGCAGCAGCCAGTCGAAACCGGCGTTGGCCGCCAGCTCCGCGCAATAGGCATTGGCCAGGCCCAGCCACAGACCAATCTGCGGCGCGTCTTGGCGCAGGCGTTGCTTGAAATGGTTGATCGGCAGTTGCATGAGCGTCCTCCTCAGACAAAACGGCAGGCGATGCTGCCGAGTTGATCGTAGTCGACATGGAAGGTATCGCCGGGGCGGGCCGCCACCGGGCGGGTGAAGGAACCGCCGAGGATGATCTGCCCGGCTTCCAGGCCGACGTCGTAGGCCGCCAGCTTGTTGGCCAGCCAGGCAACGCCCTTGGCCGGGTGGTTGAGTACTGCGGCGGATACCCCGGATTCCTCGATCACCCCATTGCGGTACAGCACCGCCGGCACCTTGCGCAGGTCGATATCGCCAGGGCGCACCGCGCGGCCGCCCATGACCACCCCGGCGTTGGCGGCGTTGTCGGAAATGGTGTCGAACACCTTGCGCGTGACCTGGGTCCGCGGGTCGACCTGCTGGATGCGCGCGTCGATGATCTCCAGGGCCGGAATCACCCACTCGGTGGCGTCGAGCACATCGAACAGCGTGCAGTTCGGGCCCTTGAGCGGCTTGCCGAGGATGAACGCCAGCTCCACCTCGACCCGCGGCACGATAAAGCGCTGGAAGGGAATGTCGCTGCCTTCCTCGAACAGCATGTCGTCCAGCAGGGCACCGAAGTCCGGCTCGCTGATGTTCGACGACACCTGCATGGCCCGCGAGGTCAGGCCGATCTTGTGCCCGACCAGCTTGCGCCCGGCGCGGATCTTGTGTTCCACCCAGCTGCGCTGGATGGCGTAGGCGTCTTCGATGGTGATGCCGGGAAACTCCAGCGACAGCTGGGCGATCTGTTCCCGATTGCGTTCGGCGGCGTCGAGGCGGGCGGCGGCCTGCTGGATGTCCGAAGTGCTGAGCATGGTTACTTCTCCTGGGGATTGACGATAAGGGCCGGCACCCGCAGCACCAGCCAGGCGCCGCCGGCGATCAGCAGGGCCAGGGCATAGAGGGCGAGGCTGGCGCTCTGGGTGGCGTCGCGGACCACACCGATCAGGTAGGGCGCGAGGAAGGCGGCGATGCTGCCGAAGGAACTGATCAGGGCGATCCCCGCGGCCTGGGTGTTGCTGGCGAGAAAGGCCGGCGGCAGTTGCCAGAACATCGGCAGCGCGGCGCTGGCGCCCATGCCGGCCACCAGCAGCCCGGCCATCACCAGCCAGGCGTTGTCCGGGGCCAGGCCGGCGGCGATCAGGCCGAGGCTGGACATCAGCAGCGGCACGCTCAGGTGCCAGCGCCGTTCGCGCAGGCGGTCGGAAGAGCGACCGACGCCGATCATGAACAGGCAGCCGGCCAGGTACGGCAGGGCGCTGAGCATGCCGACGCGGCTGTCGCGGGCGATGCCGGCGTGGTGGATCAGGGTCGGCATCCAGAAGGCGATGGTGTTGACCGCCAGCATCACCGCGAAGTAGATGCACACCAGCAGCCAGATGTGTCTGTCCTGGAGGATGCCGGCGAAGTGGGTGATCGGCTTGTGCTGTTCTTCCTGGCTCAGGGCCGCGTGCAGTTGCTGCTTCTGCTGGTCGGTCAGCCAGGCGACGCTGTCGATGCTTTCCGGCAGCGCCTTGAGTACCACCAGGCCGAGGAACACCACCGGGAGGCCTTCGATCAGGAACATCCATTGCCAGCCGCGCATCCCGCCCAGGTCGTGGAAGCTTTCGAGAATCCAGCCCGACAGCGGCCCGCCGATCACCCCGGCCATGGGCACGGCGATGGCGAACAGCGCGGTCACCTGGCCCCGGCGGCTGGCCGGGAACCAGCGATTGAGCAGCACCAGGATGCCGGGGAAAAACCCGGCCTCGGCCACCCCCAGCAGAAAGCGCAACAGGTAGAAGCCGGCGGCGCTGTCCACCAGCAGCATGGCGCTGGACAGCAGGCCCCAGACCACCATCAGGCTGGCGATCCAGCGGCGCGGCCCGACCCGGTCCAGGGCCAGGTTGCTGGGCACGCCGAACAGCGCGTAGGCGATGAAGAACAGGCCGGCGCCAAAGCCGTAGACGCTGTCGCTGAAGCCCAGGTCCTGGGTCATCTGCAGCTTGGCGAAGCCGATATTGATGCGGTCCAGGTGGGCGAAGATGTAGCAGGTGAACAGCAGGGGCATCAGGCGCCAGGTGATCCGCCGATAGGTGTCGGACGTCTCCGCGGCGCTGGGCAGGGCTAGGGTTGAGCTGGACATGGGCGGGGCCTCTTTATTGTTCTTGTCGATAGGGCACGGACTCTGTAGCCGCTGCCGAAGGCTGCGATCGGCCGGGACGGCCGCAGCGACTTCAAGATCGCTGAAGGCCTTCGGCCTTATCGCAGCCTGCGGCAGCGGCTACAGGTCACGCTTGCCGCTTGAGAAACTCATGCACGTTGTTGTGCTTGAAGTTCAGCTCGGCATCCAATTCGCTCATCTCGAACGACAGTGCCAGCAGGCGCTGGGCCTGGAGTTCGGCGAAGTGCGCCTTGATGATCTCGAACAGTGCCTCGGCGACCTTGCGCCTGGTCGCCAGGTCGCGCCCGGCGCCGACCTGCAGGTGCATGTGGACGAAGGCGTAGTCGTGCTTGCCGTCGGCCATGCGCCAGGTGTCCAGGCGTACGCCGCGGCTGCGGATGCCGCCGAGCGGAAATACGCCGCTGGCCCCGAGGCAGTCGTGGACCTTCTCGAACAGCCCCGGCAGGTCGGCGGCCTGCTCGATGTTGTCGGTGTATTCAGCGATGAAGTGCGGCATGTGATCCTCCTTGCGGGCGAACCTTCGGCGGCCAGCCCTGGAATTCCAGGGCTGGGTTGGCGAGGCTGGCGCGGCGTCTAGAGTGGAAAAATGGCGTTGATCTGACCGGTGCCGGAGCTGCCGAAAGGCGCGGTGACGATCTCCGCCGGCCGGTTGTATTCAGGGCCGCCGAGCAGGCCCAGGAGCATGGCGGTGTCGTGCATCCGGCCTTCGCCGAAGCAGTGCTCGGCGTAGTCCGGGAGCATCGAGCAGAACTCGCGAAAGCGCCCCTGTTGCCAGAGCTCGACCACCCGCAGGTCCACCTGCTTGTCGAATTCGCGGGTCCAGTTATGGATGTTGGCTTCGGCCTCGCGGTCGTCGGAGAAACGGTGCGACAGCGAGCCGGAGGCCAGCACCAGGACCTTGCGGTCGCTCTTTTCGATGGCCCGGCGCACCGCGGCGCCGAAGGTGAAGCTGTCTTCGAGCTTGTGCCAGGCGCACCAGGCGGCGATGGAAATCACCTGGAAATGCTGCTCCGGCGGTACGTCCATGTGCATGTAGCGCATCGGCACCAGGGTGCCGTACTCCAGCTCCAGGCTGGGGATGTTGTGGGCGAGGGTGCGCACATCGGCGGCATTGGCTTCGGCGGCAATCAGCTCGCCCAGCGCCGGGCAGCCGCTGTAGTCGTAGTCCATGTTCTTGATGAAGTGCGGCAGTTCGTTGCTGGTGTAGGTGCCCTTGAAGTGCTCGCCGCAGTTGATGTGGTAACCGCTGTTGACCAGCCAGTGCACATCGAACACCACCGCGGTGTCGGCCCCCAGTTCACGGGCGCGGCGGGCGATTTCCTTGTGCCCGGCGATCGCCGCTTCGCGACAGCCGTGGTGCTTGCCCGGCAGTTCGGACAGGTACATCGATGGAACGTGGCAGACCTTGGCGGCCATGACGACTTCGCCCATGGTGCTTCTCCTGAAACATCTTATTGTTCGATCTTGTAGCCGCTGCCGAAGGCTGCGATCGACTGCGTAGCAGTCGTAACCGGGACACCTCGATCGACTGTGAACAAGGCGCCGGATCGCGGCCCGCGGCCACGGCTACAGCGGGTTTTTCAACCTTACACGCCCCAGCGCGGGATGTGGTGGCTGCCCATGGAGATACAGATGTTCTTGATCTCGGCAAACACCTCGAAGCTGTACTCGCCGCCTTCGCGGCCCGTGCCGGAGCCCTTGACCCCGCCGAACGGCTGGCGCAGGTCGCGCACGTTCTGGCTGTTGATGAACACCATGCCGGCCTCGATGCCACGGGCCAGGCGATGGGCCTTGCCGATGTCCTGGGTCCAGATGTAGGAGGCCAGGCCGTATTCGGTGTCGTTGGCCAGTCGCAGGGCCTCGGCCTCGTCCTTGAACGGGATCAGGCAGACCACCGGGCCGAAGATCTCTTCCTGGGCGATGCGCATCTTGTTGTTCACATCGGCGAATACCGTCGGCTGGATGAACTGGCCACGGGCGAGGTGCGCCGGCAGATTGGCCGGGCGCTCCAGGCCACCGGCGAGCAGGGTGGCGCCTTCCTCGATACCGATGCGGATATAGCCGGTGACCTTGTCGTAGTGGGCCTGGGTGATCATCGAGCCGACCTGGGTCTTGGGGTCGGTCGGATCACCGACGATCAGCCGCTTGGCGCGGGCGGCGAACTCGGCGACGAACTGCGGGTAGACGCTTTCCTGGATGAAGATCCGGCTGCCGGCGGTGCAGCGTTCGCCGTTGAGCGAGAAGATGGTGAACAGCGCGGCGTCCAGGGCGCGTTCCAGGTCGGCGTCTTCGAAGATCAGCACTGGCGACTTGCCGCCCAGTTCCATGGAGTACTTTTTCAGCCCCGCGGTCTGCATGATCTTCTTGCCGGTGGCGGTGCCGCCGGTGAAGGAAATCGCCCGCACGTCCGGGTGGCGTACCAGGGCATCGCCGGCGGTGGCGCCGTAGCCCTGGACGATGTTCAGCACGCCATTGGGAATGCCGGCTTCGAGGGCCAGGCGCCCCAGCTCGTTGGCGGTCAGCGGCGACAGCTCGGACATCTTCAGCACCGCCGTGTTGCCCAGGGCCAGGCACGGCGCGGTCTTCCAGGTGGCGGTCATGAACGGCACGTTCCACGGCGACACCAGGGCACAGACGCCGACCGGCTGGTACAGGGTGTAGTTGAGCATCTGGTCATCCACCGGATAGCTGTGGCCATCCATGCGGGTGCAGACCTCGGCGAAGAAGTCGAAGTTGTGCGAGGCGCGGGGGATCAGCACGTTACGGGTCTGGTGGATCGGCAGGCCGGTGTCGAGGGTTTCCAGTTCCGCCAGATGCGGCACGTTCTGGTCGATCAGCTCGCCCAGCTTGCGCATCAGGCGGGCACGTTCTTTCGCCGGAGTATTAGCCCATTTCGGAAAGGCTTCCTTGGCGGCCGCGACCGCCTGGGCGATTTCCTCGGCACCGCCGCTGGCCACTTCACCAATGGCTTCGCCGGTGGCCGGGTTGTAGTTGGTGAAGACGTCTTGGCTTTCGACCTCGCGGCCGTTGATCCAGTGTTTGATCATTTATGCGTGCTCCTTGGCCGCCAGTTGCGTGTCGTGTTGTGCCTTGATCCGGAAGAACTCCGCCTCGCCGACGATGCGGTTGACCAGCCGGCCGATGCCTTCGACCTCCACCACTACTTCATCGCCGGGCACCACGTCGGACAGGCCTTCGGGGGTACCGGTGGCGATCATGTCGCCGGGTTGCAGGGTCATGAAGCTGGACAGGTATTCGATCAGGTAGGGGATGTCGAAGATCATGTCGGCGGTAGTGCCTTCCTGGCGCAACTCGCCGTTGACCCAGGTGCGCAGCTTCAGCCGGTTCGGTTCGGGCACGTCGGCGACGTCGACTATCCAGGGACCCACCGGGGTGGTGGCGTCGCGGTTTTTCACCCGCAGGTTGGGCCGGTAGTAGTTTTCCAGGTAGTCGCGGATCGCGTAGTCGTTGCAAACCGTATAGCCGGCCAGGTAGTCCAGGGCGTCCTCGCGCTTGACGTTGCGCGCGGTCTTGCCGATCACCGCCACCAGTTCGCACTCGTAGTGCATGTAGGCGACGTTGTCCGGGCGCCAGGTGACCTGGTTGTGGCCGGTGTAGGTGCCGGGGGACTTGATGAACACCAGCGGCTCGGTCGGCGGCTTGAAGGCCAGTTCGGCGGCGTGGTCGGCGTAGTTCAGGCCCAGGGCGAACATGCTGCCGGTGGCCGGTGGCAGCCACTCGACCTGATCCTCGGCGAGCACACGGCCATCGGCCAGTTTCACGCTGTTGGGCGCGTTGACCACCACGTCGTGGACCTGGCCTTGATAACGGATGCGGGCGTGTTTCATGGCGGCTCCTTATTCGGCGGCTATTTCGGCGGCTGTTTCGGCAACAACGTGATTGGCGAGACGGCCCAGGCCGCTGATCTCCACTTCGACGCGGTCGCCGGGCTTGACGTCGACGCGGCCTTCGGGGGTGCCGGTGATCAGCACGTCGCCCTCGTGCAGGGTCATGAACTCGCTGAGTTCGGCGATCAACTGGGGGATGCCGCGTACGAAGTTGGCGGTGCTGTTGTGTTGGCGCAGCTCGCCGTTGACCCACAGCTTGAGTTCCAGCCCATGGGGATCGGCCACCTGTGCCGCCGGCACCAGTTCCGGGCCGAGGGCGCAGAAACCGTCGCGGCACTTGGCCTTGACGGCGGGGCGGTAGTAGCTGTCTTCCGGCAGGCTGAATTCGTTGACGATGGTGTAGCCGGCGACGTGCTGCAGGGCGTTTTCCGCGCTGACCCGGCTGGTGCTCTTGCCGATCACCACGCCCAGCGCCGGGCCCGGTTGCAGGCGCTCGACACCCTTCGGGTAGATCACGGCGCCGCCGTGGACGTTGCGGGTGTTGGGGGTCTTGATGAACAGCACCGGCTTGACCGGTGGCTTCTGGTAGGGCGGCTGGGTGAAGGATTCCAGGTGGCTGCGCAACAGGCCCTGATAGTTCAGCGCGACGCCGAACAGGGTGCCGGTGGCGACTTCATGCAGTGCACGGCTCATTGTGGTTTTCTCCTGAGCATCGCGGAAGACGAGGTGATTTCGTTAATGTGTTAACGTTATATTTAATATGTTAACGATCGTCAAGCGCCGGCCATGACCCGTTTGCCGTGTACTGGTGAACAGGCCGCGAATCACGCAGGATGTGGGCGCTTGCCGCGGGTAAAAATAAAAAAGCGCTGCGGCGAAATAAAAAGCGCCGCGAGCGAAAAAAAGAGACACGCCACCATGAGCGATCGCCAGCCGATCCCCAACATCAACATCGGCCAGGTCTACGACCAGCGTTACGCCGACTCGCAGGTGCATTACGACAAGCTGAGCAACCTGGCCGGGTTCTTCGGCCGCAACATGCCGGTGCACCGCCACGACCGGTTTTTCCAGGTGCACTACGTGAAAAGCGGCGCGGTGCGGGTCTACCTCGACGACCAGCAATACCTGGAATCGGGGCCGATGTTTTTCCTCACGCCGCCGACCATTGCCCATTCCTTTGTCACCGAGGCCGACAGCGAAGGCCACGTGCTGACCGTGCGCCAGCAGTTGGTGTGGGAGCTGATCGAAGCCGACAGCCGCCTCGCTAGCGGTCCGCAGGTAGCGCCGGCCTGCGTGGCCCTGGCGCGCCTGGGTCCGGGGTTCGCTGGCGAGGCACGGCGCCTGGCGCTGCTGTTCGATGAATTGCAGGAGGAGGTCGCCGGGCAGGGCGCCGGGCATGCGCCAGCGCTGGAGGCCCTGACCCGCTTGATCCTGATCAGCCTGCTCAGGCTCTCGGCCAATTCCCTCAAGGCGCGCCCGGCGCGCCACGAAGACCTGCACATCTTCCATCGCTTCAACGAACTGATCGAAGCCCAGTACCTGGAGCATTGGCCGCTGTCGCGCTATGCCGGGCAGATCGGCGTCACCGAGGCGCGCCTCAACGACGTCTGTCGGCGCATCGCCGACCTGCCGTCGAAACGCCTGGTGTACGAGCGCCTGATGCAGGAGTCCAAGCGCCTGCTGCTGTTCACCGCCAGTTCGGTGAATGAAATCTGCTACCAGCTGGGGTTCAAGGACCCGGCGTATTTCAGCCGGTTCTTCCAGCGCTACGCGAAGATGACGCCGGGGGAATATCGGGCGCGCCAGGGCGCGGTGAAACCCTCGTCCTGAAGGCAAAAAAACTGGGAGGGCAGGAGCGCGGCGTGGGACAATCGGCGCTTTTGCCCGACAAGGAAAGTCCCATGTTGCAGCGCACCCTGATGGTCCTTTTGCTGACGGCCAGCGCCGCCCAGGCGATGGCGCAGAACACCGCGGAAAAGGTGCCCTTGCTGCGCCAGACCAAGGAATGGATCACCGGCTGCGACAACCTGCGCAGCTGCCACGCCCTGAGCGCGCCCAACGGCGAGCACGGCGTGCAGTACAGCAGCCTGACCCTGCATATCCAGCGTCGCGCCGGCCCCGACGGCCCCCTGGAGATACGCCTGGACCAGCGCGGCGAACCCGCCGAGCTGTCGGCCTTGCGCCTCGACGGCCAGCCGCTGGAGCCACAGCTGCTGGACGCCCTGGTGCTGTTGCCGGAGAAGAAGGGCGCGCAAATCCAGGTCACCCGCTATGAAATCGCCGACCCGACCCGGGCCCGCCAATGGCTGGAACGCCTGCGCAATGCCGAGGAACTGAAACTGGCGGGGAACGACGAAGCCCGGGTGCCGTTGTCCGGTTTGTCGGCGGCGCTGCTGCTGATGGACTCGGTGCAGGGCCGGGTCGATGGCGTGACGGCGCTGTGGCGGCCAGGCCAGCGTCCGGCCAGCGAGGTACCGGCGAGGCCGCTGCCGGCCCAGCTGCGGGCTTATCCGGGGGCTCCGGAGCTGACGGCGGCGGAGCGCACGCGCATTTCGGCGGCCGCCGCGAAACTGGCCGCGCCGGGCACGCCGAACGACGATGAGGACTATGTGGCCGAGCCCCAGGTCGAGGTCTATCCGCTGACCGCGCGACGGGCGTTGACGGTGGTGCTGAGCGACTGCGCGGCCTACAACTGCGACTACCTGATCAGCAGCTGGTCGCGCGGCAACCCGCCGAAGTTCGAGGAGCTGCGCCGGCAAGCCTTGCCCATGAACAACGCGGACGGCTCGGGGGGCGCCCACTACGACCCCAAGACCGGGGTGCTGAGCACTTTCTATCTGGCCCGCGGTATCGGCGACTGCGGTGAAAGCGGGCGCTGGCTGTTCGACGGCGAAAGCTTCCAGCTCAGCGATTACCGAAAGATGCCGACTTGCAACGGCCTGTCCTCCGAAGACTGGCCACGGCTGTGGAACATCGCACCGCCGGTCAGACGCTGAGGCGTTTCAGGCCAGGCCTGGATGGCGGCGCTCGAACTTCTGCTCCAGCACGGTCTTGCCCCATTGCGCCGCCGGCTGTTCCTCCACCAGGTGGAAGCCGAAGGACTCGTACAGATGCCGGGCGGCGTCCAGGCCGCTGAAGGTCCACAGGTAGCAGGACGCTGCCCCCGCCTGATCGCAGTGCTCCAGCGCCGCCTTGAGCAGCAGGCGACCGGTGCCGGTGCCACGGGCCGCCTCGTCGAGGATGAACCAGCGCAGGTGGGCACTCTTGTCGGCCTGAGGGTGGTCCGGGGCGCCGCCGAGGTCGATGGCGATCGAACCGACGATCTGCTCGTCCAGCACGGCCAGCCAGATGCCGTTATCCGGGTGGTCCAGGCGCTCGCTGAACTCCGCCAGACCCGCCGCGACGCGCTGTTCAAAGAACTGCCCGAAACCCACCAGGCGTGAGTAGTAGTGTGCATGCAGCTCGGTGATGCGACCGATCATGCCCGGCCGATAGCCGCGCTGCACGCTAGGGATTGCCGCGGCGATCTGCCCATGGCCCAGGCGGCAGGCCTCCAGCGCCTGGGCATAACTGCGCATGCCAGCGACCAGCTGGCTTTGCTCCCGTGGCGCAAGCAGGCGCAGCGCCTGTTGCACTTGGGCGCTGCCAAAGGCATGAATGGCGGCGACCTGTTTGCGCCCGCTGTCGGTCAGGTCCAGGTGTTTTTCCCGGGCATCGGTGGGGCTGGGGCTTTCCTGGATATCGCCGCGTTCGATGAGCTTGGCCAGCAGGCGGCTGACCGAGGACTTTTCCAGGTTCAGGGTCTTGCCCAGCTGGGCGGCGGTGAGCGGGGCGTACAGATCGAGTTCGATCAGCGCATGCACCGCTGAAGGCGCAAGATCGGAGCCGGCCAGGGTGGCGCCCATGAAGCCCAGCTCGCGCACCAGCTTGCGCGATTCGTTACGGATCTGATCCACCAGCGGCGAAGGGGAGGACATGGCTAGGCTCCATATATGGTTGTATGGTGCAACTATATGTCCGCCCAACGGCAAAATCCATAGGGACGCGGGCTTCTGGGTCAACACCGATCAGTCGAGCGCAGGTGATCCCCTGTAGGAGCGAAGCTTGCTCGCGATGATCGTTAACGATAACGCGTACCGACTGGCTAAACGCGGCGCTCTCAAGTCCATCGCGAGCAAGCTTCGCTCCTACAAGTGGCCACCTTTCAGCCAATGGTCAGCGCGGATGCCTGTTCCTCCAGGCGAGCGGGAACCTGAATGCTCAGCGGTGCCTTACCCAGCAGCAGGTCCGCGGCCTTTTCGCCGATCATGATCGCCGCCGCGTTGGTATTGCCGGTGGTCAGGCTCGGCATGATCGACGCGTCGGCCACCCGCAGGCCCTGCACGCCGTGGACCCGCAGCTGGTCGTCGACCACCGCTTGCTCGTCGTGGCCCATCTTGCAGGTGCCGACCGGGTGGAACACGGTGCCCAGGTTGTCGCGAATCCACTGCTCGATCTGCGCCTGGCTCTCGACTTGCGGGCCGGGCACCAGCTCGCCCTTGAGGCGCCGGGCGAAGGCCTGGCTCGCCGCTAGCTTGCGCACCAGGCGCACGCCCGCCACCAGTTTGCGCAGGTCCTCCGGGTGGCTGAGGAAATTGCTGTCGATCAGTGGCTTGTCATGGGGATCGGCGGAATTGAGCCGGACCTGGCCACGGCTTTGCGGGTGCATCACCGCGATGTGCAGGCTGACGCCATGGCCCAGGGGCACCAGGCGCTGGGGCTGGTTCTTCAGCGCCGGGGCGACGATCAGGCCCAGTTCCGGCGCGGCGTCCTCGGCTTGCAGGCGCAGGAAGCCGCCGGACTCCACGGTATTGGAAGTCAGCGGACCGCTGCGCCGGCTCAGGTACTGCCAGGGCGAGCGGGCCAGGGGCAGCAGGCCCTTGGCCGACACGCCATAGGTCAGTTCGCTGTCGCAGCGGTACATCAGCACCACGTCCTGATGGTCCTGCAGGTTGTGGCCGACCCCCGGTAGTTCATGGCGCTGGGCGATGCCATGGCGCTCCAGCTCGGCGGCCGGGCCGATGCCGGAGAGCAGCAGCACCTGCGGCGAGTTGATCGCCCCGGCGCTGAGGATCACTTCGCGCCGGGCCTGGAGCTGGAACACCGCGCCATCCTGACTGACCTCGACGCCGCAGGCGCGGTTGCCTTCCAGCAGCACCCGGTGGGTCAGGGTCGAGCTCAGTACGCTGAGGTTGGGTCGCGACAGCGCCGGGTGCAGGAAGGCCCGCGCGGCGCTGCAACGCTCGCCGTTGATCTGGGTGACATGGAAGGGGCCGTAGCCTTCCTGTTCCTCGCCGTTGAAGTCCGGGTTGTAGCGCCAGCCCAGTTCCTGGGCGGCCTGGTAGAACACCTCATTGATCGGGCTCGGGCTGCGTTGCGCGGCGACGTTCAGTTCGCCGCCCTGGCCGTGCCAGGGCGAGGCGCCGGGCTCGAAGTGCTCCGAGCGCAGGAAGTACGGCAGCAGTTCGTCGTAGCTCCAGCCCTGGTTGCCGGCCGCGGCCCAGCGGTCGTAGTCGCTGCGGTGGCCGCGGATGTAGATCATGCCGTTGATCGCGCTGGAGCCGCCCCAGAGTCGGCCGCGGGGGCAGGGGATCGGGCGGTCGCCGCTGGCGGCCTGGGCGCTGAACTGGTGCATCCAGTTCCACTTCGGGTTGGCGATCAGCCGGATGATGCCCGCCGGGGTGCGCACATAGGCGCCGGGGAACAGGCTGCGGTCGCTGGGGCCGGCTTCGATCAGGCAGACGCTGAGCTGCGGATCGGCGGACAGCCGGTTGGCCAGCACGCAACCGGCCGAGCCGGCCCCGACCACTATGTAGTCGAACGAACGCGGGGCAGAGTCAGTCATGGGAGATACCTCGTTGGCAGTGAGAAGCAGGTTCACAACCCCAGCGCCGCGCCGACGTCGTACATGACTTGCAGGCCGACGACAAAACCGTTGCCGCTGAGCTCGCGGGCCTCGGGGTTGTAGAAGTTGTCCGGGTTGATCAGGTACTGCACGCTGGGTTCGAGCGCCAGGTGCCGGGTCAGGGCGAAATGGCCGTTGGCCTCGATGGCGTAGACATTGCGTTCGCCCAGGCTGGGGTCGCCGCCGTTGGCGATCCGCGCCTGCTGCTGGAAGCGCAACTGGTGGTCGTTGAGGCGCAGGTAGCTGGCCTTGAGGTTGAGCTTGTCCTGGGGGCGGTCGAAGGGCGCCAGGTAGGTCAGGCCGATTTCGGCGAAATGGCTGAAGGGCTGCTTGTCGTCGGCGGCCAGCGACAGCGAGCCGAACGCCAGCAAGGCCTGGGGCGCGGTGCCCTGGCCACCGTCGGCCCGCCAGAAGCCTTGCTGGAACTTGAAGAAGGCGCCGCCGGTGCCGTGTTCGCTGGCGCCGGTCAGCGGGTCGTACTGATTGGAGGTGTTGTAGTAGCCATTGAGTTCGTAGTGGGAGCTGTAGGCGCCGTCGTTCTTGCTGCCGATGCCCAGCAGCAGGCTGGTGCCGCTGGCGTCGTCGGTGCTGAAGTCCAGGCCCTTGCGTTTTTTCAGGTAGTCCACCGGGTTCGATTCGAAGGCGCCGGCATGCACATACAAGCCTGGCGTCGGCTGGTACTTCAGGTAGCCGCCCCAGCTGCCGTAGGGCGGCGGCAGGATGCCGGTGGACGAATCGATGATCGGGTCGTTGCAGGTGACCAGGGTTTCGCAGTTGTAGATATAGAAGTAGCGTCGGGCGTTGGTGCGCCCCAGGCTCATGTCGACCTGGCCGTCGAGCCAGGTCTGCTGGTAGGTCAGCAGGCTCAACTGGTTGCTGGTGATGTCGTTGTGGATCGGCGCGCCGGCGAAATAGCTGCCGGCGGCGCCTTGCCAGTTGCGCGAGGTCGGCTGGCCGGTGGCGGTGTCGAGGATGAAGAAGGTTTCCTCGAAATGAACGGCCGCGCCTTCGAGGCCGGCGAGGGTCTCGAGGTCGAAGTCGGCGCCGACGAACAGGTCGCCGCTGTTGCCGAAGCTGTGTTCCCGCGGACCGGTGTCGAGGTTGTTCATCGACAGGCTCCAGAACTGCACATGGGGTCGGATGCCGTAGCCGGCCAGTTGCTCGCCGAGCCCGGCCAGCGGGCCTTCGCGGCTGGGCGTGGGAGTTTCGGCCTGGCACAAAGGGGTGAACAGGACAGCCGCCAGCAGCGGGCACAGCAGGGGAGTGCTTTTCATGGTCGGTACTCGTTTCTTGTTGTTTTTGTGATGAGTCGTTCAGGTCTGTAGCCGCTGCCGCAGGCTGCGATCGGCCCGCAGGGCCGTTGCGGTCTCCAGATCGCCGAAGGCCTTCGGCCTTATCGCAGCCTGCGGCAGCGGCTACAGGGTCACGCCTTGGCCAGCTCGGGGTTGGGATTGACCAGCACCTTGATCTGGCTCTTGTCCCGCAGCAGCGCTTCGAAGCCATGCTCCACCGCCTGGTCCAGGGTCACGCAGCGGGTCACCGCGCGGGTCAGGTCGAGGCGGCCGCTGGCCAACAGCTCGATCAGCGGCGGATAGGCATTGCGATAACCCACGCTGCCGAGCAGGCGCAGTTCGTTGTTCACCAGGTGGAAGGCATCGACGCTGACCTCACCCATCAGCCCCACCAGCACCACCTCACCGCCCTTGCGCAGGGCATGCAGGGCCAGGCTCAGGGTCTGCTGGCTGCCGGCGGCCTCGAAGGCCGTATCGACTCCGCCGCCGCTCAATTCGTGCAAGCGTTGCGGCAGGTCGGCGGCGTGGCCATCGAGCACTTCCTGGGCGCCGAAGTCGCGGGCCAGGCGTCGGCGTTCCGGGCTGATGTCCACGGCGAAGATCCGCTCCACGCCGCGCAGCCGGGCCAGCAGGATCAGCAGCAGGCCGATCGGGCCGAGGCCGAATACCACGCAGCTGTCGCCCGCCAGCAGGCTGCTCTGGTTCAGCGCGTGAAAGGCCACCGCCGCCGGCTCCAGCACCGCGGCCTGCTTGAAGCTCACTGAATCCGGCAGCGGGTGCAGCATGTAGGCCGGCACCAGCACCTGTTCGGCGAAACCGCCGTCGCCCATCAGGCCGATGAAACCCATGGACTGGCAGAGGTTGTACTGGCCGGCGCGGCAGTACTGGCAATCGCCGCAGCGATACTCCGGCTCCACCGCCACCCGGCTGCCGACCTGGACCCGCTCGACGCCCGCGCCCACCGCCAGGACCTGGCCGCAGAATTCATGGCCGAGGGTCAGGGGCGCGCGGCAACCGGACAGCGAGTGGGGCTGCTGTTGCGGGATCGAGTGCGGACCGTCGGCGTATTCGTGCAGGTCGCTGCCGCAGATACCGCAGTAGGCCACCTGGACCAGCACCTCGCCCGGGCCGGGCTGTGGCAGTTGCAGATCGCTCAGGCGCAGGTCGCGGGCGGCATGCCAACGTAATGCTTTCATGGCTGGTTTCCTTGCAGGGCACAAGAGGGGGAAGGTTCAGCGCGGCGGCCGCGGGCCAGGACCGCCGGCGCGGTTTCCTTGAGGAACAGCGCCAACAGCGCGGCCAGCAGGGCGCCGCCGCAGGAGATCCACATCACGATGGACAGGCCGTAACGGTCGGCGGCGAAGCCGGCGATGGTCGGCGAGACGAAACCGCCCACCAGCTCGCCGATGCCCATGATCATGCCCAGCGCGGTGGCCATGACTTCCCGGGGCACGGTTTCCGCCGGGATGGTCGCCATGAACAGGGTGAAGCAACCCAGGCCGGTGTAGGTCAGCAGCATCAGCACGCCCATCAGCAGCGGGCTGTTGGCGTAGAGCAGGGCGATCGGGCAGCAGGCGGCGATCAGCGAGAACAGCACCAGGGTCGGGCGGCGGCCGAAGCGGTCGGAAATCGCCGCCACGCCGAAGCCCCACAACACCCAGGCGCCGCCCAGGCAACTCATCACCGTGCCCATGCTCGCCGGGCTGTAGCCGCGGACCTTGACCAGGAAGGTCGGGGTGAAGGAAATCAGGATCACGAACCAGGTGAGGAACACGCAGCTGATCAGGGTGCAGAGCACGATGTTGCGGCTTTTCAGCAGGGCCAGGCGATTGACCGGCGCAGCAGAACTGTTGTCCGTGATCGGTGCCGGCGGCGCGTCGTTGCGCACAAAGCGCCAGATCAGCAGGGCGATCAGCAATCCGGGGACCAGCGAGACGATAAAGGCATGGCGCCAGCCGTAGGCTTCGGCCAGGGCGATCAGCACCGGCGGGCCGATCACCGCGCCCAGCAGCCCGGCCGCCGAGCCTTGCAGCAGGCCCATGTTCAGGCCCCGGCGATGGGGCGAGGAGGCCTCCACCATCAGCGATTGCGAGAGCGGCAGGATCGGCCCTTCGGCCAGGCCCATGATGCCGCGGAACAGCAGCAGGCTGAGAAAGCCGGTGACCAGCCCCGACAGCGCCGAGCACAGGGAAAACAGGATCACCGCGACGATCAGCAGCGGCTTGCGCTTGCCGCGCCGGTCCGACCAGGCCCCGACCAGCGCGCCGGACACCGCCCAGGCCAGGGCCAGGACCGACGACAGCATGCCCAGGTGGCTGTTGCTCAGTTGCAGCTCGTCGGCCATGAAGGGGAACAGGAAGGACAGGGCCAAACGATCGAAAAAGACGAAACCGAACGTCAGGAACAGCACGCCCAGCAGGATGTTCTCGTAACCGGCTTTATTGTTGTTGTAAGCCATGGTCGTTCTCCGCGGGAGGGACAGGTGAGCTCAGCGAAACAGCGTGTCGATATAGGCCGCGCCGAGGCCGATCTTTTCGTAATGCGCGCGGCACATGGCGATGTAGGAGTGCACGTCGAAATAACCCTCCGGCTCGCCTTGTTCGTCGAGCCAGATCAGCGGGCCCTTGACGATGAAAAACGCGCGCATCGGTTGCTCGTGCTCGTAGGCCACCAGGGTGTGGCCTTCGCCCGGGGTCTCGTAGACGAAGTCGCCGGCGGTGGCGGTCCAGTCGTGCTCCAGGTAGCCCCACTTGCCGGACAGGGTGTAGGCGAACACTTCGTGGGGGTGGTAATGCCGGTTCACCAGCCCGGCGCTGCTGGCCATGAGGATGTCGCACCAGCGGTTCTCGCTCGGCGAGATCCACAGCGGCCGCGAAGACACGGTTTCGGTGAAGGGCACATAGAGCTTCAGGTCGTCGCTGGCGGCATTGGGCAGGTAGACCTCGGGCTTGGCGTCCGGCTTGAAGCAATTGGCGATCGGTTGCAGGTCTTTCCAGAATTCACGGCTGGCGGCTTCGGGCATGGTCGGCCTCTATTCGTTGTGGGAGTCGAGGCGACTTTAGGCGCGGCGCTCAGGCGGGGTTTTATCGAATCGGACGGGATTGTTGACTGGATCGGACGAGGCTTTTCCTACAGGCTTCAGGGACGCTGTTTACCCTGGAAATCGACTTGCACCCACAGCGTTTCACGTTGACAGGGTATAAGGTTCATATATTAATGAACGACCGCGGCCGGTGTGTGCTGCGGCCCCGGTATCCGGTCACTGCCTTGCCGACCGGCGAACTTTCTGCCCATGAGAAGAATAAAAATGTCTCCATGCGCCTTGCTCGAAACCCGGCATGCCTGCACCCAGAGCATCGCCCTGGATCAGCGGCTGGCCTTCTGGGAGGACTACAACGCCTCCACCCTGGTCGGCCTCAAATGCAGCTCTTTTTGTGAAAGCGGTTTTGCCGCCAGCCAGGACAACCTGCAGCTGGAGGGCATGCGCCTGGCGCAGATCGAGGGCAACGAGCACGTGGTCGAGCGTGACAACTCGATGATCCGCTCGGTGCCCAAGGAGTCGGTGTTCGTGTCCTTCGTCACCGGCAGCGGCTCGTTTTTCTATCAGGACGGCGCCTGCCAGTTGCTCGAACCGGGCGAGCTGATCGTCTACCGCACCGACAAACCCTACCTGTTCGGGTTCTCCGGGCCGATGCGCCAGTTCATTTTCGACATTCCCCAGGAACTGTTCGCCGAGCGCTGCCTCAAGCGCTTCGACCGCCCGCTGAAGATCGGCGGACAAAGCGGCGTGCAGCGCCTGTTGCTGCGTACCCTGGGCGAACGCACTCGGGGGTTTTTCCAGCAGCCTTTGAGCGAGGACGCCGATGATTATCAGAACCAGGCGTTGGAACTGTTGGGGAGCCTGATCGCCGGGCAGGTGGGAGAGCGGCGGATCAATGCGCTGAGCGCCTCCTATCTGCTGGCGGCCAAGCAGTGCATCAACGAACAACTGGCCGACCCGGACCTGAGCTGCGAACGGGTGGCCGCGCAAACCGGCATTTCGCCGCGGCACCTGAGCCGGCTGTTTGCCCTGGAGGACACCCAGCCCAGCCGCTTTATCCTGGAAAAACGCCTGCAGCAGGCCCATGACCTGCTGAGCAGCCCACGGGGAGCGGGCCTGGATATCGGCGAAATCGCCTACCGCCACGGCTTCACCAGCCAGGCCCACTTCGCCCGGGCCTTCAAGGCCCATTACGGCCAGACCCCAAGCGCAGTGCGCGCCTCCCAGGCATCCCCCTCCTCGTAGGAGCAGCCGGTCGACGCTCGATTGCTCGCGATAGCCGCGCAGCGGCGATGTACCTGCCACTGCGCGTTATCGTTGTAAATCCATCGCGAGCAAGCTTCGCTCCTACAAGGTCGCTACAGCGCCTCGGCCTGACGGTCGAGCAATTGGCGCTGAAACGCCTGGAACTCCGGGTTCGGTTGCTGGAGCCGGATGAATTCCAGCATCGGGTCGGTCACCGCGGTCTTGACGCCGGCCAGCTCCTCGACCGTTGCCAGCCCGCAGAAGGGCACATAGGCCTCGGAATAACCGCCTTCATGCACCAGCACCAGGCGCCCGTGGCACAGGCGCTCGGCGGCTTCGCGCACCTGGCGGGTCATGGCGCGGAACGAGTCGCTGTGCAGCAGCATGCGCGCCAGCGGGTCGACCGCGTTGGCGTCGTAGCCGCAGGCAACGATGATCAGCTCCGGCTGGAAGCGCTCCAGGGCCGGAATCACGATGCGTTGCAGGGCATGCAGGTAGGCATCGTGGCCGCTGCCGGGCAGCAGCGGGATATTGAGATTGGCCCCCAGCCCGGCGCCGCGGCCGCGGTCCAGCTCGCCGCCGTAGCCGGGCGGGAAGCAGCCGTCCTGGTGCAGGGAAATGGTCAGCACATCGCCGCGTTCCTCGAAGATCGACTGGGTGCCGTTGCCGTGGTGCACGTCCCAGTCGATCACTGCGACCTTGCCCAGGCCGCGCCTGGCCTTGGCCGCCTCGATGGCGATGGCGATATTGGCCAGGAAGCAGAAACCCATGGCGCCGTCGGCCAGGCAATGGTGTCCCGGCGGGCGGGACAGCGAGTAGGCATTGTCGGCTTCGCCGCCGAGCACCGCATCCACCGCGGCCATGGCCAGGCCGGCGGAAAGCCGGGCGATCTCGTAGCTGCCCGGGCCGATTGGCGCTTGCGGGCCGAGTTCGCCGCCACCGGCCTCGCTCAGGGACTTGAAGCGTTGCAGGTACTCGGCGCTGTGCACCCGCAGCAGGTCCTCTTCGCTGGCGGCCGTGGCGCTGCGCACCAGCAATTGGCGGGTCAGGCCGGAGACGTCCAGCAGGCTTTTCAGGCGGCGCTTGGTTTCCGGCGATTCGGCGTGCCCGGCCGCGGCGGGCGGTTGCACCCAGCCGCCCACCGGCAGCGTCAGCGCATGTGGCCCGGCGCTGTGCCAGAGGCTGAGTTCATCGAAGAAAAACGCGGTTTTGCGGGTCATGGGCATCTCCATCTATGAGGGAATCTGTAGCCGCTGCCGCAGGCTGCGATAAGGCCGAAGGCCTTCAGCGATCTGGAAACCGCAACGGCCCTGCGGGCCGATCGCAGCCTTCGGCAGCGGCTACAGGAGTCAGGTGTTCAGGGAATTCAGGGGATTCAGGGGATTCAGGTGTTGCGTCGGCAGCCGAGGATCAGCGCCAGCGACAGCAGGGTCAGGCAGGCGCCGCCGATCAGCAGTGGCTGGAAGCCGCCGCTGCTTTCGATCAGCCGGCCGGCCAGCGCGGGGCCGATGGCCAGGCCGCCGCCGATCACCAGGTTGGAGGCGTTCATCAGCTTGCCGGAGCGGTCGAGGTCGGCCAGGCAGGCGAGGATCAGCGGCAGGATGAAGGTCCAGGTGAACTTGAAGACCAGGGCGGCGAGGGCGAAGCGTGCCAGGGTCGGCGCCCCCAGCAGCAACAGCACCGAGCCGGCCATCAGGCTGTAGCCGAGCAGCAGCAACAGCAGGCGCGGCAGGCGATTGCCGATCAACGAGGCGCAACCGGCGCCGACGATGCCCATGACCGTGGCGACGGCCAGCAGCTCGCCGCTGGCTTGCGCGGAGATGCCGGCCTTGGCGCTGATCGAACCGATAAAGGTCCAGACCCCGCTGAGGCTGATATAGAAACCGAGGATGCCGAGAATGCCGCACAGCACCTTCCACTTCGGCACGGCGGCGGCCTGCTGCGCGGTTTTTTCCGTGGCCGGCGCGCCCTGGGGAAAGTAGCGCGCCAGGGGCAGGCACAGGGTCATCAGCAGCGCCAGCAGCAGGTAGCAGGCCGCCAGGCCGTAGTGCTCGAACAGCCGCGGCAGAATGCCCAGGCCCAGCGCCCCGACCACCAACTGGCCCATGACCCACAGGCCATAGGCCCGGCTGGGGTTGGCGGTGGAGGCGGCGCTGGACAGGCAGATGATCATCAGCGAACCGCCAGCCAGGGCGCTGCAGAAACGCAGGGCCAGCAGCGCGCCATAACCCTGGGCCCAGATCGACAGCAGGTTGGTGACTATGAACAACGCCCCGGCCAGCAGCGCCGCGCGGCGCCAGTCGACGCGCTTGAGCCACCAGAAGGCGGGCAGGGTGGCCAGGCTCATGGCCCCCAGCTCAGTGGAAAACAGGTCGCCGATCTGCGACGGGCTCAGTTGCCATTGGCTGGCCAGTTGCGCGGCCACCGCCGGGGCGGTCATGAGGATGGTCGGGGTGATGGCGGCGAACAGCACGATGGCCGCCAGCAAGGCCAGCGGCGATGCCGTACTCGGCTGATCGCCGGTGAATGCCTGGCTCTTGTCGATCATGGGGGTGTTCATGGTGGGATAGCTCCGGAAAAAGCGCTTCAGAACACGTGGACCAGACGCAACAAGGCGTCGGTGCCGTGGTAACCATTGCGGGTGGCGACGTTTTGCGAGAGGCCGAACATCAGCTGGTTCTGCTGGTCCAGCCAGTGACCGACCTCGAAGCCGACCTGGGTGTAGCGCTTGTGGGTGTCGTCGATGCGCTGGTCGTTGATCCGCAGCTCGCCACCGTCGGCATGGATCAGGCGCAGGGCGCCGTAGGTGCTGGCGGTGAAGTCGTAGGAGGCGAAGGCTTGCAGGCGGTACAGCGGGTCCTGTTTCAGGTCGCTGCCGAAATAGTCGTCGTTCTTGGCGTAGAGCTGGGCTTCCAGGTTGGCTTCCAGCACCCACTTCTCGCCGACGCCCTGGGTGTAGTTGTAAACGAAGGTCGCGCCCCAGCGGTTGGCGCCCGGCGAGACATCCGGATTCTCGCTGTGGTATTCGCCCACCGGCAGGGTGATCAGGGTCAGCAAGCCGCTGTAGGTGCGCGAGGCCGGGTCGTTGATAAAGAACAGGGTGCCGCCGACCTGCGGGTCACCGAAGCCGCTTTCCCCGGTGTGACGGGCGGCGCCGGGCAGGCGCGCGTCGATATCGGCAAAGGGCAGGATGAATTGCGGGGTGCACAGGGTGCCGCAGATATCGGTGAAAAAAACCTGGCGATAGGCCAGGGCGTTGACCTTCAGCTCGGCCTTGCCGGTGCTGTCGGCGGGGCCGTGGAAGTCGTCGGCGCGGGTCGCCGGCAGGTACAGCACACCGAGGCTGGTGCCCGAGGGCGCTCCGAAGAAGTCGCGGGCGTTGAGGTCGGCGGCGCTGGCGTTCAGGCTCAGCAGGGCGCCGGTGAAGGCCAGGGCGGTGCGGCGCGGAAGCGTTCTGGTCATGGGCGTCACGTCTCTTTTTTAAAGTTGTTGTGCGGCGAAAGGCTCGCCGGTACGCGGCAGTGGCTGGAAAAAGGGCAAAAGCGCCCCGTGGCCGTCAAAACGACAGCGCGAAAGTCAGTCAGGAAAGGGGCTAAGCGTCAGTCGGGCGGGGCGTGCAGCAGGTGGGCGATGCGGGTTTTGTCCTTGACCCCGAGCTTGTTGTAGATGGCGCGGATGTGATGGCGCACGGTGTTCGGCGACAGGCCCAGCTCGCGGGCGATTTCCTTGTAGGTCTTGCCTTCGCCGAAGCCCAGGGCCACGTCGTTTTCCCGTGGGCTCAGTTGGGTCAGCAGCGTGCGGCCGCGGGCGGCGAGCAGGAACAGGTCGCCCACCGGCGAGGCTTCGAACTGCAGGTGCCGGCCTTCATAACCGCCATCGACCACGGGCACGGGCAGGCAGGGGCCGCTCCAGTCCGGCCATTCGCCAAGCAGCAGGTCGACGAAGCCGCGTTCGGCGCAGTGCAGGGTGCCGCGCTGGTCGCACACCGCCAGCGCCAGGTTGCGCGGGCTGGTGAGGGTTTCGCGCATGGCCACCAGGGTGCGGATCTGGTTGGCCGACACCGCGGCCACCAGGTGCAGCATCAGGTTGTTCAGCAGCAGGCAGTCGTCGGCGTCGAAGCGCTTGGCGCCGGGGGCGCGATACAGCGCCAGGTGGTCGCTGAGGTGGGTCTGCGGGTCGATGTACACCACGCACAGCAGTTCGCCGATGTTGTAGGTCGTGCCCAGCCAGTTCAGGCCGGGACCGTTGGCCGGGTCGCGCATGTCGACTATCACCGCCTGGCCAGGGTGGGCATGGACCCGGCCGACGGTGACGTCGACGTGCTTGATCGACTGCCAGTCCGGCAGGTAGCTGGGGGGCAGGCGGTGGAGGTAGGAGCTGTGTTCTTCCGGCAGGCCGTCGATCAGCGCGGCGCGGCCCCACCAGGCGCTGTCGAAGGGCAGCAACTGGCCGATGCGGTTCAGCGCATGGCCATGGAAATGTTCGATGTCCTTGTGCTGCGCCAGGCGCTGCAACTCCAGGGTCAGCGAGCTGAAGGCTTGCAGCAGGCTGGCGTGACCATGTTCATGACGGCTCATGGGGTATTCCTCTGTGCGACTTTCTTATTGTTTTCGTCACGGAGTCAGTAGCGACCGGAACGTCCAGGGACGTGGGCAGGGCCTGGGCACGAGTATCGTCGGGTTGGTGGAGGATCGCTATCCTACAGATGCAGGATGAAGGGGGATGGTTTCTGTAGGAGCGAAGCTTGCTCGCGATAGCCGCGCAGCGGCGATACATCAGCCAACGCGCGTTATCGTTGCGGATTGATCGCGAGCAAGCTTCGCTCCTACAGAAGATCAGAAGATCAGAAGATCAGAAGATCAGAAGATCAGAAGATCAGGCCGCCTGGACGGCCCGCTGCAACCGATGGAAACCACGGCTGAAATACACCAGCGAATCGCCGTGTTCGCGCACGCAGATCTCATCCAGCTGCACCAGCATCACCGAGTGGGTGCCGATTTCCTGCACCTCGGTGATCCGCCCCTGCAGGCTGGCCAGGGCACCGTCGAGCACCGGCAGGGCGTCCTGGCCGTCGCGCCAGGGGTGCAGGCTGAAGCGCTGCTCCATCTCCACCCCGGTCATGCCGGCGAAGTGCCGGGCGACTTCTTCGTGTTCGCCGCACAGCACGTTGACGCAAAGTCGGCCGTTGCGCTTGAACACCGGATTCAGGGCGCTGTTGCGGTTGACGCAGACCATCAGGCTGGGCGGGCTGTCGGTGACCGAGCAGACCGCGGTGGCGGTGATGCCGCAGCGTCCGGCCGGGCCGTTGCTGGTGATGACATTGACCGCCGCGGTCATGTGCGCCATGGCATTGCGAAAGGCCTGTTGCTTGGGATCGAGTTGAGTCATGACAGATTCCTCGGGTGAACCCGCGGGCGCCGGCAAGCGCTGGTCGCCCCGCGGGTCATGCAGGTCGGGCGGCGCTTACTGGCGGATGCGGTCGAGCATGTTGATGTCGTCCGGGTTGGTCAGGTGCGGCACCGTCCAGCCGTCGAGGTCGTAGTCGCCGAGGCATTTGTCCACCAGCTCGGTCATGGCTTTCATCGAGCCGGTGGCTTGGGCATGGCGCAGGCACTGCATGCGGATTTCGTCCTGGCTACCGGCATAGTTGATTTCATACAGCTCGTGGCGGCCGCCGAACTCGGTGCCGATGGCATCCCACAGCAGCTTGAGGATCTTGATCCGCTCCTCGTGGCCCATGCCCGCCGAGCCCCGGCAATAGGTGCTCAGGTACTGGTTGAGGACCGGGTCCTTGAGGTCGCGGGAGCCGGACGGCAGGTAGATCAGGCCGCTGGCCACCACCTGTTCGATGATCTTCTTGATGTCGGTGTAGGCCTGGGGCGCCAGTACCCGGTAGGCCTGCAAGGCCTGGGCGCTGGGCAGGAAGGCGCCATTGAGCCATTCGCTGGCGTTGCCGTGCATGGCATCGGTCAGCGACCAGAACAGGTTGCGCCAGGCCACCACCTCGCCGACCTGCGCCTGCACCCCGCGAAACTCCAGGGAACCGGTGCATTGCAAGGCCTTGACCAGCAGGCCGGTGATGAAGTCGAGCTTGACCGCCAGGCGGGTGCAGCCCTGCATCGGGAACAGCCGGCCGAAACCGCCTTGGGGGAACCACTGCCGGCAGCGCTCGAAGTCGCGGTAGATCAGCACGTTTTCCCAGGGGATGAACACCTTGTCCATGATCAGGATCGCGTCGTTCTCGTCGAAGCGGCTGGACAGCGGGTAGTCGAACGGCGAGCCAGTCATGCCGGCCTGCAGTTCGTAGGACGGGCGGCAGATCAGCTTCATGCCGCGGGTGTTCATCGGCGCGATGAACATCAGGGCGAAGTCGGTGTTGTCCCCCAGCAGCTGCGCCGAGCCCTGGCCGACGAAGTTGTAGTGGGTCAGGGCCGAGTTGGTGGCCACCACCTTGGCGCCGCTGACGATGATCCCGCCCTCGACTTCCTCGTCCACCGAAATGAACACGTCCTTGACCTGGTCCACCGGTTTGTCGCGGTCGATCGGCGGGTTGACGATGGCGTGGTTGAGGTACAGGCAGGCTTCCTGGATGCGCTTGTACCAGGTGCGGGCGTTGTCCGCGAACTGGCCATAGAACTCCGGGTTGGCGCCCAGGGCGCTGCCGAAGGCGGCCTTGTAGTCCGGGCTGCGGCCCATCCAGCCGTAGGTCAGGCGCGACCACTCGGCGATGGCGTCGCGCTGCTGGCGCAGGTCGTCGGCGCTTTTCGCCGAACGGAAGAACTTGTGGGTGTAGCCGCCGTTGCCGGTGTCGGTGTCCCAGCACAGCTTGTCCTTGGTCTCGGGGTCGTGCAGGGCGTCGTAGAGGCGCGCCATGGAGGCGGCGGAGTTGCGGAACGCCGGGTGGCTGGTCACGTCCTTGACCCGGTCGCCATAGATGTAGATTTCGCGATCATCGCGCAGGCTGGCCAGGTATTCGGCGCCGGTCAGCGGGCGGTTGGTCTCGGCACGGAAGTCTTCGGGTTTCATCATCCACTCCAGTCATTGTTGTTATGGGTTGTCTTTATGAGCTGGGGCCCATGATGGGCAGGGCGGGGTGGCGACTGAATGGCTTTTCCGGCGAATGAATTGCACTTTTCATGGGGGGCTGGTCATGGGCCTGTTGTATCAGTCCTGAAACACCCACCTGTGAAGAAATTTTTTTTTACAAATACCTGCAAAAAACCTAAAGCGCTGCCGATATCGGTATTAGGGCCACAGACCAACTACAACAGTGGCGCCTACCTGTCAGGCCGCCAGCCGCCGCTGGTGACAGGGTTCAGTGCATGGATGCTCGCAGTCCTCAATTCCCGAGAGTCATCCTATGTCCCTACGTAATATGAATATCGCGCCTCGAGCCTTCCTCGGTTTTGCGTTCATCGCGTTGCTGGTCATCGCGCTGGGTGTGTTTGCCGTCAACCGCATGTCGGTCATCCGACAGGCCTCCCTGGAAATGGAAAGGAACCAACTGCCCAGCGTAGGGTTCCTCGGCAACGTCACCGAAAACGTGCTGCGCCTGCGGATTCTCTCGTTCCGGGTGCTGGTCAATCGTGAACCGGCCGGCCTGCAGGAAGCGCAGACACGCATCGGCGCCCTGGTGGACAAGCTCAAGCAGGCCCAGGCCAGCTACGCCGCCTTGCCGGCAGGGGAAGAGGAGGTGGCCCTGTACAAGACCTTCGCGGCCACCCTGGAAAAGTACCTGCAGGCGCAGAACGACATGATGGAGCTGTCGCGACAGAACAAGCTCGAGGAGCTGCGCACCCTGATCAATACGCGGATCAAGGACGGCACCGACCAGATGGGCGAACAGCTGAACAAACTGGTGGAGATCAACAAGGCCGGGGCCACCCAGGCGTCTAACCTGGCCGGTGAGCATTACCACAGTGCCATCACCGGCATCATCGTCGTGGCGGTGGTCGCGGCCCTGCTCACGGTGGTGCTGGCCCTGCTGCTGACCCGCAGCATCGTCACCCCGTTGAACCGCGCGGTGCTGGCCGCGCAGACCATCGCCGCGGGCAACCTGACCAAGGCCATCGAGATCGACGGCAAGGATGAGCCGGCCCGCTTGCTTGGCGCCCTGAGCGACATGCAGGGCAACCTGCGCAAGACCATCGAGCAGATCTCCGGTTCGGCGACCCAACTGGCCTCGGCCTCGGAAGAGCTCAGCGCGGTCACCGAGGAAGCCTCCCGTGGCTTGCAGCAGCAGAACAACGAAATCGAACAGGCGGCCACCGCGGTCAACGAAATGACCGCCGCCGTGGAAGAAGTGGCGCGCAACGCCGTGTCGACTTCCGAAGCCTCGAACCAGTCGACCCAGGCCGCCCGCGAAGGCCGCGACCGGGTGGTGGAAACCGTCGACGCGATCCAGACCATGACCCACGACGTGCAAAGCACTTCGGTGATGATCGAAGGCCTGGCCACCCAGGGCCGCGACATCGGCAAGGTGCTGGACGTGATCCGCGCCATCGCCGAGCAGACCAACCTGCTGGCCCTCAACGCGGCCATCGAGGCGGCCCGCGCCGGTGAGGCCGGGCGCGGGTTCGCGGTGGTGGCCGATGAAGTGCGGGCCCTGGCCCATCGCACCGCGCAATCGACCCAGGAAATCGAAAAGATGGTCGCTGGCATCCAGAACGGCACCGGCGAGGCGGTGCAGTCGATGCAGCAGAGCAACCAGCGCACCCAGAGCACCCTGGAAATGGCCCGCGCCGCCGGTGTGGCCCTGGAGCAGATCGCCGAATCGATCAACCTGATCAACGAGCGCAACCTGGTGATCGCCAGCGCCTCGGAAGAGCAGGCCCAGGTGTCCCGCGAGGTCGATCGCAACCTGGTGAACATCCGCGACCTGGCCACCCAGTCGGCCGCCGGGGCCAACCAGACCAGCGCCGCCAGCCATGAACTGTCGCGCCTGGCGGTGGATTTGAATGCGATGGTGGCGCGCTTTGTGATTTGAGTTAGGGTTGTTGGAATGCGTGCCCAAGGAGAGCGAGATGCGCTATTCAGCCTTGACCCAACGGATCGCCGGCGAAGGTGCCGCGGCCTGGCAGATTCACTACCGCGCCCTGGAGCTGCGCGAGCAGGGCGTCGATGTGGTGCTGCTGACCATCGGCGACCCGGATTTCGACACCCCCAGGCCGATCGTCCAGGCCGCCATCGATAGCCTGCTGGCGGGCGACACCCACTACTCGGAGGTGCGCGGCAACCGTTCGCTGCGCACCCGCATCGCCCACCGACATGCCACCCGCAGCGGCCAGGCGGTGAACGCCGAGCACGTGGTGGTGCTGCCGGGGGCGCAATGCGCGGTGTTCTCCGTGGCCCAGTGCCTGCTCGACCCCGGCGACGAGGTGCTGGTCGCCGAGCCCATGTACGTCACCTACGAAGGGGTGTTCGGCGCCTGCGGGGCCAAGGTGCTGCCGATTCCGGTGCGCCCGGAGAACGGCTTTCGCGTCGAGCCCTCCGCGGTCGCTGCGCGCATCACACCGAAGACCCGCGCGCTGATGCTCAACAGCCCGAACAACCCCTCCGGCGCCAGCCTGTCCCGGGAAACCTGGCGGGCCCTGGCGCGCCTGTGCGTCGAGCATGACCTGTGGCTGATCTCCGACGAGGTCTACAGCGACCTGCTGTTCGACGGCGAACACATCAGCCCCGGCAGCCTGCCGGGCATGGCCGAACGCACGGCGACCATCAACAGCCTGTCCAAGTCCCATGCCATGACCGGCTGGCGGGTCGGCTGGGTGGTGGCGCCCCAGGCCCTGGCCGGGCACCTGAGCGATCTGGCGCTGTGCATGCTGTACGGGCTACCGGACTTCGTGCAGAACGCCGCGGTGGTGGCGCTGGATGCCGACCTGCCGGAACTGGAACAGATGCGCGAGGAATATCGCCAGCGTCGCGACCTGGTGTGTGCGCAACTGAGCCAATGCCCGGGGCTGAAACCGGTCAAGCCCGATGGCGGCATGTTCGTCATGGTCGATGTGCGGGAAACCGGCCTGGGCGCCCAGCAATTCGCCGAGCTGCTGCTGGAAGGGCACGGCGTCTCGGTGCTCGCCGGCGAGGCCTTTGGCCCCAGCGCGGCGGGGCATATCCGTATCGGTCTGGTGGTGGATCAACAGCGCCTGGCCGATGCCTGCCAGCGGATCGTGCGTTGTACCCAGGATCTGCTCGAAGGCCGATCCTCAAAACGCCGCTGACAGTGTGGCCTCCAAGGAACCTGTAGGAGCGAGGCTTGCCCGCGATGGTCGTTAACGATTACGCGGACCCACTGGATAAACGCGGCGCTCTCAGGTTCATCGCGGGCAAGCCTCGCTCCTACAGGGGGGTGTCAGGCCCGGCGAATGCAGGGCTCAGACCGCAGCCTTGCGGCGTTCCCACGCCTGGGGATTCACCAGATTGGCCGGGCGCTGTCCGGCCAGGGCCGCCAGCAGATTGTCGACGGCGCAGCGGGCCATGGCCTCGCGGGTCTCGAAGGTCGCCGAGCCGATATGCGGGGTGGCCACCACATTGTTCAACTGCAACAGCGGTGAGTCGTGGCCCAGGGGTTCACGTTCGAACACATCCAGCCCGGCCGCGCGAATCCGCCGCTGCTGCAAAGCCTCGATCAGCGCCTGTTCGTCCACCACCTTGCCCCGGGAAATATTGATGAAGATGCTTTCCGGGCGCATCAGGGCGAACTCTTCGCGGCCGATCAGGCCCAGGGTCTGGTCCGTCAGCGGCAGGGTCAGGCAGATGAAGTCAGCCTGTTGCAGCAGTTCCGGCAGGCTGCAGTAGCGCGCGCCAAAACGCTGCTCCATCGCCGGCTTCGGGCTGTTGCTGTGGTAGATCACCGGCATGCCGAAGCCGAAATGACCGCGCTGGGCCAGGGCTTCGCCGATCCGCCCCATGCCAATGATGCCCAGGGTCTTGCCGTGCACGTCGCTGCCGAAATGCAGCGGGCCGATATTGCGGTTCCACTGGCCGGCGCGCACCAGGTTGGCCAGCTCCACCACGCGCCGGGCGCTGGCCAGGATCAGGGCGAAACCGGTGTCGGCGGTGGTTTCGGTGAGCACATCCGGGGTGTTGCTGAGCAGGATGTCGCGCCGGGTCAGGTAGTCGATGTCGTAGTTGTCGACACCCACCGACACGCTGGCCACGGCTTCCAGCTGCGGCGCCAGGTCCAGCAGTTCGGCATCCAGGCGCAGGCTGGCGCCGAGCAGGCCCTGGGCGGCGGGCAGGGCACCGCGCAGCTTGGCCAGGCCTTGGGCGCTGAGGTCCTCGATCAGGGTCACCTGGGCCTGCTCATGCAGGCGGGCCATCAAGGGTGGCGAGAGTTTCTTGTACAGCACGACCTGTTTTTTCATGGGGTTCACCTTGTTCGATTCAGGAATGCGCCAGGCGGCGACGTACCGGCAGCGCGGTGCGGCTGCGGTCGCTGGCGCCCGGGTTGAGAAAGATGGTCAGCACCACCGACAGCAGCAGCGCGCCGCTCATCAGCAGGTAGGAGGCGCCCGGCGAACCGGTGGCGCTGTTCAGGTAGCCCACCAGGTAGGAGCCGCCGAACGAGCCCAGGGCGCCCATGCTGTTGATCAGCGCCATGGCGCCGCCGGCGACGTTGGCCGGGAGGATCTCCGGGACGATGGCGAAGAACGGCCCGTAAGGCGCGTACATGCAGGCGCCGGCGATCACCAACAGGCTGTAGGACCACCAGAAGTGCTCGGTACCCAGCAGGTAGGAGCCGTAGAAGGCGAAGGAGGCGATCAGCAGCGGCGGCCAGACGAAACGCTTGCGCTTCTGGATCCGGTCCGAACCCCAGGACACCCCGAGCATGGCGATCACCGCGGCCAGGTAAGGCAGCGCCGACAGCCAGCCGGCCTCGACCATGTCCATCTGCGCGCCGTGCTTGAGGATCGACGGCAGCCACAGGACGAAGCCGTAGACGCCGATGCTCCAGCAGAAGAACTGCAGGGCGAGGATGATCACCTTGGGCGAGCGGAAGGCCTCGGCGTAGTTCTTCACCACCTTGATGCCCACCTGTTCGGCGGCCAGGGCGCTTTCCAGGTCGTGTTTTTCCTGGTCGCTGAGCCATTTCGCTGCGCTTGGGCGGTCATCGGCCAGGCGCCACCAGATAAAGGCCCAGAGCACCGCCGGCAGACCTTCGATGATGAACATCCAGCGCCAGCTGAAATGCTCCACCAGGTACCCCGAGACCACCGACATCCAGAGCATGGTCACCGGGTTGCCGAGGATCAGGAAGGTGTTGGCCCGCGAGCGTTCGGCCCGGGTGAACCAGTGGCACAGGTAGACCAGCATCGCCGGCATTACCGCGGCCTCGACCACCCCGAGCATGAAGCGGATGGCGATCAGCATGTAGGCGTTGGACACCACGCCGGTGAGGGTGGCCAGGCCGCCCCAGAGGATCAGGCTGACGAAAATCAGCTTCTTCACGCTGTGTTTTTGCGCGTAGATCGCCCCCGGTACCTGGAAGAAAAAGTAACCGAGGAAGAACAAGGCGCCGAGCAGGGACGACAGGCCCGGGGTGATCATCAGGTCGGCGGCCATCCCGGAGGCGGCGGCGAACCCGTAGTTGGCGCGGTCCAGGTACGCCAGGCTGTAGGTGATGAACACGATGGGCATGATGTACCACCAGCGGCGGGTGGCGAGTTTCAGCGTTTGCATAAGGGTGCTCCTGAGCTTGTTGTTTTTGTCGCAACAGGTAATGCAAGGGTTCAGTCGGGTTGAGGTGTCTTCACGGTTTTGTCGCTATAGCGTTTGTACGGTTTCTGGTGTGACGGGCCTGCTGGCGAGCGTTCGCGCGGCGGCCACGGGCAGTTCAGCGCGGGTCGGCAAACCTTCCATGTCGCCCCGGCTCTGCACGGCGCGGCTGCCGATCCAGTTGGCGCGCTGCACCGCCTCGGCGACGCTGTGGTTTTCCAGCAGGGCGCTGATCAGGCCGACGGCAAAACCGTCGCCGGCGCCCACGGTGTCGACCACCTGGGTCACCGGTACGGCCTCGACGAACCCTTCGTGCAACTGGGTGCGGTAGTAGGCGCCATGGGCACCGAGCTTGATCGCCACGGCCTCGACGCCCTGGTCCAGGTAAAACGCGGCGATGTCGGCCGGGTCTTCATAACCGGTCAGCAGGCGGCCTTCGCCCAGGCCCGGCAGCACCCAGTGGGCGAGCACGGCCAGGCGGTTGATCTCGTGGATCATCAGTTTTTCGCTGCCCCACAGGCTGGGCCGCAGGTTCGGGTCGAAAGAGACGCTGCGGCCGGCCGCGCGCATCTTGCTCATCAGGTTGTGGGACAGGTCACGGGCCGAGGTCGACAGCGCCGGGGGAATGCCGGTGGCGTGCAGGTGTCGGGCGCGCAGCAGTTCGGGGGCGATGTCGGCGACGCTCAGGTGGCTGGCCGCCGAACCGCGGCGGAAGTATTCCACCCGCGGATCGTCGCCGTGCTCCTCCAGGGACTTGAGCTGGAAACCGGTGGGATAGCGCGGATCGGTGGCAACGAAGCGGCAGTCCACGCCTTCGGCCTGCAGGCTGTCGACGACGAAGCGCCCCAGGGAATCGGCGCCGACCCGGCTCAGCCAGCCGACCTTGAAGCCCAGGCGTGACAGGCCGATGGCCACATTGCTGTCGGCGCCGGCGATGCGTTTGTGGAAGTGGCCGACCCGGGCCAGGTCGCCGCTCTGTTCGGCGACGAACATCGCCATGGTTTCACCGAACGACAGGATATCGAGCTCAGACATGGGCGTGCTCCAGGCGGGATTGGCCAAGGCGGGCGAGGGTGGCAACGTGTTCGCGGGTCAGCTGCACCAGGTCTTCGCCTTGCAGCGGATATTCCACGGCCCGGGTAACCCCTTGAGTCATGTGCCGCAGCAATTGTTCCCACAGATGCAGGTCGGCCATGCCCGGCGGTATCGCCACCAGCTTGCCGTCGGCGCGCCGGGCCACGGCCTTGCAGTGCACGTAGCCGACATGCCGGCCCAGCAGGCGCGCGGCGGCGGAGGCGGACTGGTCTTGCCACTGCCAGTTGCCGATGTCGAAGGTCATCTGCACCGGCAGGCGGTGGCGCTCGACTTCGGCGAAGAAGCGCTGGAAGGGTTCGATGCGCCCGCCGTGCAGGGTCTGGTCGTTTTCCACCAGCAGTTGCACCGGGGACTGCGCCAGCAGCTGGGCTAGTTGGGGCAGGTCGTTGTGCTCGGTGAAATAGCCCAGGGACACCTTGAGGCTTTTCGCGCCGAAGGCCTCGGCCCGTTGCAGCGCCTGTTCCAGCAACGGGTTGGCCCGGGAACGCCCGGCGACCCAGAGTTCCAGCGGCGAAGAAAACACGCTTTCCAGTTGTCGCTCGCGGGTGGCCTGGGCCAGCTGGGACGGGTCTTCGACGGTCAGCAGCTCTTCGCGCCATTCGATGCGCGACGCGCCGGCGGCGGCCAGCACCTCGATGAAACTGCCCTGGCCCTGCTCACGGACGCGGTCGGCGCCGTAGCTGGAAAGGCTGATGGAAACAGGCGATTTATTCATGGTCATGGCCTCTGAAACCGGTTTCATTTCTTCTCAAAAAAAAGCCCCCCAAAAGAAGCTCATTTCCCTATCTTCATGCCTGCGCCGTTCCCTGTAGCCAGCTGCCGCAGGCTGCGATCGGCGGTGTAGCCGTCGTAACCCGGCCGAAGCGTTTTCCAGGCAGATCGCGGACGCAGGTTTTGCGGCAACTGCGTTGCCAATCGCAACCTCGCTGGCTCGGCAGCGGCTACACCGGCACCGCGATTCCCGGGTCGATCCGTGGTTACAGAGACCCTCGCTGTCGGGTGGAGCCACGGACGATCAGCTCGGCCGGGAAGTCCAGCACCCGCAGCGGCTCGACATCACCGCGCAAACGCTTGAGCAGGCACTCGAAGGCGCTGGCGCCGATGCGCTCGGTGGGCTGGGCGAGGGCGGTGATGCCGGTGCCCACCAGCGGATACCAGTCGAGGTCGTCGAGGGCGATCAGGCCGATTTCGTCGAACAGCGGGCAGCCCAGCTCGCGCAAGGCCCGGGTCGCGGCCAGGGCGGCGACGCCGTTGGCGCAGAACAGGGCTTTCGGGCCAGGGCCGGGGGCGGCGAGGAACTGTTGCAGCTGCTGGTTCAGCGTGGCGCCGGTTTCCACTACCGCGCCTTGCAAGGCCGGGCGCTGCTGGATCTGCGCCTTGAAACTGTTGCTGCGTTCGAGCCGCGAGCTGGTGCCGTCATAGGGTTCGCTGACCAGCAGCAGGTCGCGATAGCCGCGCTCTTGCAGGTGTTCGATGGCGCTGCGCACGGCTTGCGGGTTGTCCAGGCCGACCAGGTCGCTGTGCAACTGCTCGACCTTGCGGTCCACCAGGACCATGGGCATTTCCCGATGCAGTTCGCGCAGTTCGTCCAGATGATGGCCCAGGGTGTTCACGATCAGGCCTTCGATGTTGTACGAGCGCAGGTTGGCCAGGTGCTGGCGCTCCTGCTCGTCGTCGCGGTCGGTGTTGCACACCACCAGGCTGTAGCCGTGCTGGCGGCAGGCGGTTTCCACGCCATGCATCACGGCAATCGAATAGGGGTTGCGGATATCGGCCACCAGCATGCCGATCAGGCGCGTGCGCCCGCGTTTCAGGCCGCGGGCCATCTGGTTCGGGCGGTAGCCCAGTTCGGCTATCGCCTGTTCGATGCGCTGGGCGATGGCATCGGAGAGCAGGGCGCGGTCTTCGCCGATAAAGCGCGAAACGCTGGCCTTGGAGACCCCGGCGCGTTCGGCGACATCGAGCATGGTGACGCGGCTGCGCTGGGCGGCGGAAAAACTGTTCACGGGCGGCGACCTGTCATTGGCGTTCTTGTTATGGGCGTATCCGGTTTCAGGTGCGACGTTCTGCCGCATCGCTGAAACCGGTTTCAGGAAACAGCAAAGCGCTTTCGCCGTCAAGCGCGATCAGCGCCAGCGGGATGAAAAAAATGTCATGCGGCCGACCGTTCGTAGTCTTTTTTTGAGGGACGGGGCGTCTGGCACCTGCGTTGCAGGTGATCGCGGGCAAGCCTCGCTCCTACAGGATTTTGCAAGCGCCTCTTCGGAATGAATTCGCTCCTGCGGGTATGCCGGCTTTTGTAGGAGCGAGGCTTGCCCGCGATAAGGAGCACGCGGTATCCGGATGAGACCTATTCGAGGGCGCGCCGCAGGTAATCGAGCAAGGCGCCATACAGCGCATCCACCTCCGGCGCCAGGCCCCGGGCCCGCAGGCAGCCATGCACCAGGCCGAGGCCAGGGTACAGCTGGCTGTGGCCGCCGGCGGCCAGCAGTCGCTGGTGATACAGCTCGCCGTCGTCGCGTAGCGGGTCGAACTGCGCCAGGGCGATAAAGGCCGCGGGCAGGCCACTGAAGTCCGTGGCCAGCAAGGGCCGGGCATAGGGCGAACGCTGGGCCGGGCCGGGCAGGTACAGGGCCTGGTAGGCATCCAGGTCGTTGCTGCCGAGCAGGGGCGCGTCGGCGCACTGGCTGCGCGAGGGCAAGTCGGCGGCGCCGCCGAGGCCGGGGTACAGCAGCACCTGGGCGGCGGGCAAGGGGTCGCCGGCATCGCGCAGGGCCAGGCACAAGGCCGCGGCGAGGTTGCCACCGGCGCTGTCTCCGATCACCAGTTGCCGCCGGGGATCCAGGGCAAAGGGGCTGGCGCCGGCCTGCAGGGCGCGCCAGACCGCCAGGCAATCGTCGAAGGCGGCGGGGAACGGATGCTCGGGCGCCAGGCGGTAATCCACGGCAATCACCAGCACCTGCAGCTGCGCCGCCAGGTAGGTGGTGATGAAATCGTGGGAATCCAGGTCGCCCACCACCCAGCCGCCTCCGTGCAGGTACAGCAGGCAGGGCCAGCCATCCGCGGGTGTCGGGCTGGTGGGGCAATAGGCGCGCACCGGGACCCCGGCCAGTTGTAGGTCGCTGACTTGCAGGCCGCTGGGGCGAGGTGGGGTGAATGCGCGACACATGCGGCTGTAGCTGTCGCGCCAGCCCTTTAAGCTGTTGTCGGGGCTGGTGAAGCTCTCCGTCCTGGCGACGAAGGCGACGAGTTCGGGGGAGAGCGGGTAGTGGCGCATGGGCGGGGGAGGTCCGTTGTCTGGAAGAGGGGCATCACGAGCAGTCGAGCATCGACCGGCTGCTCCTACAGGGAATGGCGCAAATATCTGTAGGAGCGAGCTTGCTCGCGATAAGGCCGGCAGGACGTCACTATTTCAGGCTGGCCTGCACGGAGGCCACGCCGTCCTTGCCGTCGAAGCTGCTGACTCCGGCCAGCCAGCGTTGCAGGTCTTCGGGGTGCTCGCGCAGCCATTGCCGCGCCACGTCCTGGGGCGTTTTGCGTTCCATGATCGGCACCATCAGCTGGCTTTCCTGGGCCGCGGTGAAGGTCAGGTTCTGCAGCAGCCGCTGGACGTTGGGGCAGCGCTCGGCGTAGTCCGGCGCGGTGACGGTGGACACGCTGGCCGCGCCTTCGTTGGGCCCGTAGACGTCTTCGCTGCCGGTCAGGTAGGCGATCCGCATATTGATGTTCATCGGGTGCGGGGTCCAGCCGACGAAGACCACGAACTCCTTGCGGTTGATCGCCCGTTGCACCGCCGCCAGCATGCCGGCCTCGCCGGACTCCACCAGCTTGAAGCCCTTGAGGCCGAAACGGTCGCTGTCGATCATCGTCTTGATGGTGGTGTTGGCGCCGCTGCCGGGCTCGATGCCATAGATCTTGCCGCCCAGTTGCTCCTTGAAGCGGGCGATGTCGGCAAAGGTCTTCAGCCCCGCGGCGGCGACATAGTCCGGCACGGCGAGGGTGGCCTGGGCGTCGGCCAGGCTCGGTTGATCCAGGATCTTGACCTGCCCGGCCTGGAGGAACGGCGCGATGTTCTTGTCCATCGCCGGTTTCCAGTAGCCGAGGAAGATGTCCAGGCGCTTGTCGCGGATGCCGGCGAAGATGATCTGCTGCACGGCGCTGGTCTGCTTGCTGTCGTAGCCCAGGCCGGTCAGCAGCACGTCGGCCATGCCACTGGTGGCGATGACATCGGTCCAGTTGACCACGCCCATGCGCACGGTCTTGCAGGAAGCGGGCTCGCTGGCCCAGGCATTGGCGCTGAGGAGCAGGGCGCCACAGAGAAGCGGGAGACAAGGCTTGAACAGGGTTTTCATCACAGGGTCTCGTCCGGCAGGTTGTTATTGTCGGGGCGGCGTCTTGTTGCGCCGTGGGGGTCTGTACGAAAAGTGGCTGCGCTCGGCCATGCTGCGTTAAAAACAGGCTCGGAATGCTCATTTAGGCCCCTAAACTCCGCTTCCTCGCCTGTTTTTGCCTTGCCTGGCCATCGCTCGCCGACTTTTCGTACAGATCCCAGCACCACTTTAGGTAACGCAGCCCCTTATGAAAGCGCCCTGAGGCGACCGGCTCTTGCACTGGGGCGACTCAGTTCAGGCCCACAAGCTCGCCCAGGCCGAGGCCAGCAGCAATAGCGCCATGCCCCGGTTGAAACGCTGCATGGCCCGCGGTGAGCGCAGCAGCCGGGCGGAGCCGGCACCGAGCAGCGCCCAGGCGCCCAGGCAAGGCAGGGACACCAGGAAAAACACCAGCGACAGGTACAGCACCTGGCCCTGGCGTTCGCTGCCGTTGCCGACGAACACACTGACCACGACCAGGGCCATCATCCAGGTTTTCGGGTTGACCAGTTGCAGGCTGGCGGCGCCGAGCAGGCCCAGGCGTCTGTGTTGGGTATCGGACTGTGGATCGAGGGACGGCGCCGGGGCGCGGAAGATCTGCCAGGCCAGGTAGCTCAGCCAGATCACCCCGGCCCAGCGCATGGCCGTCGGCAGGCCGGGCACCTCCATCAGCGTGCGGCCGAGGCCGCTGCCCACCAGCATGACGATGCCGGTGGCGGCCAGGCAGGCGCCGAGAACAATCGGCAGCGCGGCCTTGAAACCGTAGCGGGCGCTGTTGCTCAGCAGCAGGATATTGGTCGGCCCCGGGGTGATCGAGGCAACGAAGGCGAACAGCAGGAAGGGCAGCAGGGTGGACAGGGAAGGCAACATCGCAGGCAGGTTCCAGTGAAGATCGAGGAAGGCGATCTTCGCCGGCGCGGGTTCAGGCGTCTGGAAGGTTTGAGCAGCGCTTGCGATAGGCTGCCGGGGTCAGGCCGTAGGCGCGGACGAACCAGCGGCCCATATGGCTCTGGTCGGCGAACCCCAGGGCCATGGCCACGTCGGCCGGTTGCGCGCCGCGGGCCAGCAGGCGCCGGGCCTTGGCCAGGCGCAATTGCACCAGATAGGCGTGGGGCGGCAGGCCATAGGCGGCCTTGAAGGCGCGGGTCAGGCGGAAGCGATCGACGCCGCAGACCGCGCCCAGCTCGTCCAGGCTGATGTCCTGCTGGGCATGGGCATGCAGGTAGTCGCGGGCCTTGTGCGCCACCAGCGGCAGGCGCGGGTCCTGGTGGTAGCGCTGGCGCCAGCGCAGGTGGCCGGTGAGCTGGTCGAGCAACTGGTCCATGGCGCTCTGGCGGACGATGCGCAGCTCGCCGTGGTGCAGGCTGTGGAAGGCGGTGCTGGTGGCCTGGGCCAGGCGCTGGTCGCTGGCCAGGTTGTTGGCGAAACTCAGCTGGCTGTCGGCCGGCGCCTCCTCGAACAGCGCGCTCAGTTCGCGCTCCAGCCACTGCGGGTCGAGGTACAGCATGCGGTAGGTGAAGCCGCTGTCGGTGGGCGCGTCGCCGTCGTGGATTTCCCCGGGTTCGAGCAAAAACACCTTGCCCGGGGTGCTGTGAAAACGCTCGCGCCGGCAGTGGAATTGCTGCACGCCTTCCTCGGTCACGCCCACCAGGTAGCTGTCATGCCAGTGGGGGTCGTAGGCATGGCCGGTGAAATGGGCGCGCAGGGTTTCGATGCCGGTGTCGGCGTCCTGGGCCAGATCGATCCAGTTGTGCGCGTTCATGGAATGTCCGTGGCAAGGGCGAGAGTGACAGTTAGCGCCCGCCGGCCGGGGCGGATCTAGAACATTTGTGCGGCATCAACCGAACAGCCCGGCGGCGATGTTGATGGAAAACCCGAGGATCGCGGTATTGAACAGAAAACCGATCAGCGACTGGGCCAGGACGATCTTGCGCAGCTCGCGGGTGGCGACGCCGACGTCGGAGGTCTGCACCGCCACGCCGATGGTGAAGGAGAAATACAGGAAGTCCCAGTAATTGGGGGTGGTCAGGCCTTCGGCGAAACGCAGGGCCGGGTCCTTGCCGCCCCAGGTGTAATAGAGGCGGGCGTAGTGCACGCTGAAGATCACCCCGATCAGCAGCCAGGAGCCGATCACCGTCAGGCCGGTAAAGGCGTAGTGCAGCAGGCGCCGGCCGGTTTCCAGGTCCTTGCTGCCGGCCAGCGAGAGGGTGATGGCGGCGAGGCTGGCGATGGCCGCGATGCAGACCATGAACAGCACCAGCCCGGCGTTTTCGTCCTCGACCTCGGCGATGCGTTTCACATCGTCGGCCCTGGAGCGCGCGGTGAGCCAGCACATCAGCGCCAGGTAGCTCCAGACCCCGGCGTTCCAGCCGATGAGAATCTTGCTGATCAAGGTATCGGCCGGCGCCAGGATGCCCACCGCCAGGCCGATCAGGGCGCCGAGGGTCAGGCGAGGGTGGGTACGTACAAGAAGGGACATGACGGCTCGCGGTGGCGGATTTGCCGCAAACCTTAGCATGCCGGCCCCGTGGCCGCAGGGCCGGCGGCGCCCTGCGATCACATAGGTCTTCTGTAGGAGCGAAGCTTGCTCGCGATGAGTCCTCAACAATAACGCGCTGCGTTGAAGACCCGCCGCATGACTATTCGGCGGCTCCTGGCGCCGTGACGCTCGCTGCTTTTTTACCGCTGCGCCTGACCAGCCGCATCACCACCACGAAGAACACCGGCACGAACACCACCGCCAGGGTCGCGGTGATCATGCCGCCGATCACCCCGGTACCGATGGCCTGCTGGCTGGCCGAGCTGGCGCCGCTGGCGATGGCCAGGGGCACCACGCCGAGGATGAACGCCAGCGAGGTCATGACGATCGGCCGCAGGCGCAGGCGCGCGGCCTGCACCGTGGCGTCCACCAGGTCGTGGCCTTCGTCGTACAGGCTCTTGGCGAACTCGATGATCAGGATCGCGTTTTTCGCCGACAGGCCGATGATGGTGATCAGCCCGACCTTGAAGAACACGTCGTTGGGCATGCCGCGCAGGGTCACCGCGAGCACCGCGCCGAGCACGCCCAGGGGCACCACCAGCAGCACCGATGTGGGAATCGACCAGCTCTCGTACAGCGCCGCCAGGCACAGGAACACGATCAGCAGCGACAGCCCCAGGAGCAGTGGCGCCTGGCTGCCGGACAGACGTTCCTGCAGCGACAGGCCGGTCCATTCCTGGCCCAGGCCGGTCGGCAGCTGGCTGACCAGGCGCTCGATTTCCGCCATGGCCTCGCCGGTGCTGTGGCCCGCGGCCGGCTCGCCGGAAATGCTGATGGCCGGGTAGCCGTTGTAGCGGGTCAGCTGGGTCGGGCCCTGGGTCCAGCGCGCCTGGGCAAAGGCCGACAGCGGCACCATCTTGCCGAGGTTGTTGCGCACATGGATCTTCAGCAGGTCTTCCACCTGGCTGCGTCGATCGCCCTCGGCCTGGACCACCACCCGTTGCATCCGCCCCTGGTTGGGGAAGTCGTTGATGTAGCTGGAACCAACCGCGGTGGACAGCACATTGCCGATGTCGGCAAAGGACACGCCCAGGGCATTGGCCTGCTTGCGGTCGACTTCCAGGTGCACCTGCGGCGCCTCGGCCAGGGCGCTTTCGCGCACGTTGGTGAGGATCGGGCTCTTTTCCGCCGCAGCCAGCAGATCGGTGCGGGCCTGCATCAGCGCGGCATGGCCGAGGCCGCCGCGATCCTGCAGGCGGAACTCGAAGCCGCTGGAGGTGCCCAGGCCGTCCACCGGCGGTGGCAGCACGGCATAGGAAACCGCGTCCTTGATTTCACTGAAGGCGGCGTTGGCCCGGTCGGCGATGGATTGCGCCGAATCGTCGCTGCCGCGCTGTGACCAATCCTTGAGGGTGGTGAAGGTCAGCGCGGCGTTCTGCCCGCTGCCGGAGAAACTGAAGCCGAGAATCACCGTGCTGTCGCCGACCCCGGGCTCGCCGGCGTTGTGCGCCTCGATCTGCTCCACCACCTGGATCGTGCGGTTCTTGCTCGCGCCCGGTGGCAGCTGGATGTCGGTGATGGTGTAGCCCTGGTCCTCCACCGGCAGGAACGAAGAGGGCAGGCGGCTGAACAGCAGCCCCAGGCCCACCAGCAGCACGACGTACACCAGCAGGTAGCGGCCGCAGCGTTTCAGCGCATAGGCGACCCAGCGCTGGTAGCCGTCGCTGAGGTTTTCGAAGCGCCGGTTGAACCAGCCGAAGAAGCCGCCCTTTTCATGGTGCTCGCCCTTGGCGATCGGCTTGAGCAGGGTAGAGCACAGGGCCGGGGTCAGGGTCAGGGCGAGGAAGGCCGAGAACAGGATCGAGGTGGCCATCGACAGCGAGAACTGCTGGTAGATGACGCCCACCGAACCGGGCATGAAGGCCATCGGCAGGAACACCGCCACCAGCACCAGGGTGATGCCGACGATGGCGCCGGTGATCTGTTGCATCGCCTTGCGCGTGGCGTCCCGGGGCGACAGGCCTTCGCTGGCCATGATCCGCTCGACGTTCTCCACCACCACAATGGCGTCGTCCACCAGGATGCCGATGGCCAGCACCATGCCGAACATGGTCAGCACGTTGATCGAGAAGCCCAGCGCCAGCATGGTGGCGAAGGTGCCCATCAGCGCGACCGGCACCACCAGGGTCGGGATCAGGGTGTAGCGGATGTTCTGCAGGAACAGGAACATCACCGCGAACACCAGCAGCATGGCTTCGCCCAGGGTGTAGATCACCTTGGTGATCGAGACCTTGACGAAGGGCGAGGTGTCGTAGGGGATCTTGTATTCCACGCCGGCCGGGAAGTAGCGCGCCAGCTCGTCCATCTTCGCCCGGATCAGGGTCGCGGTGTTCAGGGCGTTGGCTCCTGGCGACAGCTGCACGCCGACCGCGGTGGAAGGCTTGCCGTTGAGGCGGGTGGAGAACTGGTATTCCTGGCTGCCGACTTCCACCCGGGCGACGTCGCCGACGCGCACGGTGGAGCCGTCCGGATTGGCCCGCAGGACAATGTCGGCGAACTCTTCCGGGGTCGACAGCTGGCCCTTGACCAGCACGGTGGCGGTGATTTCCTGGGTCGAGCTGCCCGGCAGGTCGCCGATGCTGCCGGCCGAGACCTGGGCGTTCTGCGCGACGATCGCCGCGTTGACGTCGGCCGGGGTCAGGTTGAAGCCGATCAGCTTCTGCGGGTCGATCCACACCCGCATGGCCCGCTCGGCGCCGTACAACTGGGCCTTGCCGACCCCGTCCAGACGGCGGATCTCGTTCATCACGTTACGCGCCAGGTAGTCGCTGAGCGCCACGTCGTCGAGCTTGCCGTCGTTGGAGGTGAGGGTGATCAGCAGCAGGAAGCCAGCGGATACCTTTTCCACCTGCAGGCCTTGCTGGGTCACCGCTTGCGGCAGGCGCGGCTCCACCACCTTGAGGCGGTTCTGCACGTCGACCTGGGCCATTTCCGGGTTGGTGCCCGGCTGGAAGGTGGCGGTGATGGTAGCGCTGCCCAGGCTGCTCTGGGACGAGAAGTACAGCAGGTGGTCGGCGCCGTTGAGCTCTTCCTCGATCAGGCTGACCACGCTTTCGTCCACGGTCTGCGCCGAGGCGCCCGGGTACACGGCGTAGATCTCGATGCTCGGCGGGGCGACGTTGGGGTACTGCGCCACCGGCAACTGCGGGATGGAGAGGGCGCCGGCCAGCAGGATAAACAGGGCGACCACCCAGGCGAACACCGGACGGTCGATAAAGAATTGCGGCATGAGGGTTCCTACCTACTGTCCAGTGGTCTGGGCAAGGGGAAGAGGGCTGTCGTCGATCTGCACCTTTTCGCCCGGACGGGCGTGCTGCAGGCCCTCGACGACGATACGGTCGCCGGCCTTGAGGCCTTCGCTGACGATCCAGCGGTCCTTTTGCGCGGCGCCCAGTTGCACCGGGCGCTGCACCACCCGCTGCTCGGCATCCACCAGCAGCACCTGGGCGATGCCGGCGCTGTCGCGCTGGATGGCGCGCTGCGGCACGCTGATGCCCTGGCTGTTCACCGCTTGCTCCAGGCGTACGCGAATGAAGCTGCCGGGCAACAGGTCGAGGTCCGGGTTGGGGAACTCGCTGCGCAGGATGATCTGGCCGGTGCTCGGGTCGACGCTGAGGTCGGCGAACAGCAGCTTGCCCGGCAGCGGGTAGAGGCTGCCGTCGTCCTGGATCAGCGTGGCCTTGGCCTGGTCCTGGCCGACCTGCTGCAACTGGCCGGCGCGGAAGGCGCGGCGCAGGTCGTTGAGCTCGCGGGTCGACTGGGTGAGGTCGGCGTGGATCGGGTCCAGCTGCTGGATCAGCGCCAGCGGCGTGGTTTCGTTCTGGCCCACCAGCGCGCCCTCGGTGACCAGGGCGCGGCCGACGCGCCCGGAAATCGGCGCGGTGACGGTGGCGTAGCCCAGGTTCAGCCGGGCGCGCTGCACGGCGGCCTGGTTGGCGGCCACGTCGGCGGCGGTCTGGCGCGCGTTGGCCCGGGCGTTGTCGTATTCCTGGGCGCTGATGGCCTTGTCTTCGATCAACTGGGCGTAGCGCTGTTCCTGCAAGCGGGCCTGGAAGGCGTTGGCCTCGGCCTTGCGCAGGCTGGCCAGGGCGCTGTCGAGGTCGGCCTTGAACGGCGCCGGGTCGATGCGAAACAGCACGTCGCCCTGTTTGACGTCGGTGCCTTCGCGGAAGGTGCGTTGCAACACCACGCCGGCCACCCGTGCGCGGACCTCGGCGACGCGCGGCGCGGCGATGCGCCCGCTCAGTTCGCTGCTGATCGACAGCGGGCGAGTCTCGATGGTTTCGATCCGGACCTTGGCCAACGGCGCCTGTTCCTCGGCGGTGGAGGCCTTGTCACAAGCGCTCAGCGCGGCTGCCAGCAACAACAGGCAGAACGGCGCAAACAGGTTTTTCGACATGCTGATACCCCAATGATGACTGCGGCATGCTAAGGGCAAGCCGCAAGAACCGCTGTGAAGCTGTGTAGGTGCTGTGTGAAAAAGTGTGAAGTGAATGCTCGGGCGCGCGTGAGGTTGTATATCCTTTGTGCCTCGCTGATCGGGCGACGGCTTCCCGGGGAACATCCTAAGGAACGTTGTCGCTGGGTTTTTCTTCACTCAAAGACTTTCAATCCATGCCCAACATTCTTCTGGTCGAAGACGACCCCGCGCTTTCTGAACTGATCGCCAGTTACCTGGAGCGCAACGGCTATCAGGTCAATGTCATCAGCCGCGGCGACCAGGTGCGTGAACGGGCGCGGGTCAATCCGCCGGACCTGGTGATTCTCGACCTGATGCTGCCCGGCCTGGACGGCCTGCAGGTCTGCCGCCTGCTGCGGGCCGACTCGGCGTCGCTGCCGATCCTGATGCTGACCGCCCGTGATGATAGCCATGATCAGGTGCTGGGTCTGGAAATGGGCGCCGACGATTATGTGACAAAGCCGTGCGAGCCGCGCGTGTTGTTGGCGCGGGTGCGCACCCTGTTGCGTCGCAGCAGCCTCGGCGAGCCGCAGACCGCCAGCGACCGGATCCTCATGGGCAACCTGTGCATCGACCTGTCGGAGCGTACGGTGAGCTGGCGCGATCAATTGGTGGAGCTGTCCAGCGGCGAATACAACCTGTTGGTGGTGCTGGCCCGGCATGCTGGCGAGGTGCTGAGCCGCGACCAGATCCTGCAACGCCTGCGGGGCATCGAGTTCAACGGCACCGACCGCTCGGTGGACGTGGCGATCTCCAAGCTGCGGCGCAAGTTCGACGACCACGCCGGCGAGGCGCGCAAGATCAAGACCGTGTGGGGCAAGGGCTACCTGTTCAGCCGTTCCGAATGGGAATGCTGAGTCGATGCTGAGAATCCTGATTCGCCTGTACCTGGTGACCATCGTCTCGTTCAGCGCGGCGATCTACCTGGTACCGGAGCTGGTGGTGAAGGTCTTCCACGAGCGTTTCGTCACCTACAACCTGGATTATTCCCGGGGCCTGCAAAGCCTGATCGTCAAACAGTTTCGCGGCGTACCCTCGGAGCAGTGGCCGGCCCTGGCCGCGCAAATGGACCAGGAGTTCCAGCCGCTGCACATCGTCCTGACCCGCAACGACGACGCCGATTTCACCCTGTACGAGCGCGAACGCCTGCAACGCGGCGAGAACGTGGTGCGGGTCGGCGACTGGGGCTGGCGCACCCTCGCGGTGGCGCCGCTGGACGAGCAGATGGCGGTGCAGATGGTAGTGCCGCCGGACCCGATCGACGTCAGCCTGCTGTACTGGAGCATCAACGTGCTGATCGGCGCGACCATGCTCGCCTGCCTGTTGCTCTGGCTGCGACCGCACTGGCGCGATCTGGAGCGCCTGAAACACGCCGCCGAGCGCTTCGGCAAGGGCCATCTGAGCGAGCGCACGCAGATTTCCGCAAGCTCCAACATCGGCAGCCTGGCCAATGTCTTCGACACCATGGCCGGCGACATCGAAAACCTGCTGAACCAGCAACGCGACCTGCTCAACGCGGTGTCCCACGAGCTGCGCACCCCCTTGACCCGGCTCGACTTCGGCCTGGCCCTGGCGCTCTCCGACGACCTGCCAGCGACCAGCCGCGAACGTCTGCAAGGGCTGGTGGCGCACATTCGCGAACTGGATGAACTGGTGCTCGAGCTGCTGTCCTACAGCCGTTTGCAGATCCCGGCGCAGTTGCCGGAGCAGGTGGAGGTGTCGCTGGACGAGTTCATCGACAGCATCCTCGGCAGCGTCGACGACGAGCTGGAATCCCCGGACATCGTCATCGATGTGTTGCTGCACGGCAGCCTGGAGCGTTTCACCCTCGATCCGCGGCTGACCGCCCGGGCGATCCAGAACCTGCTGCGCAACGCCACGCGTTATTGCGAAAAGCGCATTCAGGTCGGGGTGCATGTCAGCGACAGCGGCTGTGAAATCTGGGTCGACGACGATGGCATCGGCATTCCCGACGACGAGCGCGAGCGGGTGTTCGAACCCTTCTACCGCCTGGACCGCAGCCGCGATCGCGCCACCGGCGGCTTCGGCCTCGGCCTGGCGATCAGCCGCCGGGCCCTGGAAGCCCAGGGCGGGACCCTGACCGTCGAGGCCTCGCCGCTGGGCGGCGCGCGTTTCCGCCTGTGGCTGCCGACGCCGGCCTGAGCCATGCCGGGCATCCCCAGCGATGGGGAATGCCCGGCCAATCGACGTTATGGAAGCTGTTGCATCAGCACAGCGCGGTCGGCTGTAGCTCGCTGGCCTTGATCAGGTTCACGCCCGCCGCGCGCATTTGCCGGGTGGCCTTGTCCTGCGAGCCGTCCATATTGATGGCCCGGCAAGCGTCGACAATCACGAAGGTATTGAAGCCCGCCGCCCGCGCATCCAGCGCCGACCAGGCCACGCAATAGTCCAGGGCCAGCCCCACCAGGTACACCGTATCGATGCCGCGCTGGCTCAGGTAGCCGGCCAGGCCGGTCGTGGTGGTGCGGTCCGCCTCGACGAAGGCCGAGTAACTGTCGATATCCGGATTGCAGCCTTTGCGCAGGATCAACTGGGCGTGGGGCAGGTTGAGTTTCGGGTGCAGTTCGGCGCCACGGCTGGCCTGCACGCAATGGTCCGGCCACAGCACCTGCGGGCCATAGGGCAGCTGGATGAGGTCGTTCGGCGCGTGGCCTTCGTGGCTGGAGGCGAACGAGATATGCCCGGCCGGGTGCCAGTCCTGGGCGATCACCACCTGCTTGAAGTGGGCGCCCAGGCGATTGATCAAGGGCACGATCTGGTCGCCCTCCGGCACCGCCAGCGCGCCGCCGGGGATGAAGTCGTTCTGTACGTCGATGACCAGCAGCGCCTTGCGTGAGCGACGGCTGCTGGAGGTTTTGGCAATAGGCATGTGCAAGCTCCCTGAGGTTGAACGATCAGTCCATTCTCCGAGAGCATAGCGCGCCCCGTCCATGGCACCGCTCCGCCGGTCAGGGCATGGGCACCACCTGACGTCAGGTCTTGCGGCCAGCGGCAATGAGCTCTTCGTAGCGGCCCTGTTGGGTCAGGCCATTGGTGTAGCCGGCGCGCTCGGCGTCCGGCAGCCGGGTGGTGCGCTGGCTGACGCAGCGCTGGTTCTTGCTGTCCCAGACCTGGCCGTCCGGGCAGTTGGCGGCGGCCGCCAGCAAGGTTGTCAGCAGGCCGCCAGCGAGCAGCAGCGGGGCGCCGAAGGCGAGGGGACGGATGTTCATCGCGCAGTCTCCATTCGGATAGCGGTCCCCCCATTAAAGGTCCATCGCCCTGGCCGCGCAGCCCAGACCGAGCGTTTTTTCATGCCGTCAGTCGCCTCGGCGAGGCTATGCTGGGCAGCATTGGCCAATGATCTGGAGCCGACCGATGAAAGACCCGCAACCCTCGATCCATCACGCTGCCGCCGACGGCTATAAGGGGGCGGCCGACACCTACGTGCGTGGCCGTCCAGACTACCCGCCGGCGCTGGACCAGTGGCTGCGCACCCGCCTGGGCTTGCAGGCCGGCCAGGTGGTGGTCGATCTCGGCGCCGGCACCGGCAAGTTCACCGGGCGCCTGTTGGCCACCGGGGCGCGGGTGATTGCCGTGGAGCCGGTGGCGCAAATGCTCGCCAAACTCGACGCCAGCCATCCCCGGGCCGAAGCCCTGAGCGGCACTGCCACCGCTATTCCGCTGGCCGACGAGTCGGTGGATGTCGTGGTCTGCGCCCAGGCCTTTCACTGGTTCGCCAGCCATGAAGCCTTGAGCGAGATCGCCCGGGTGCTCAAGCCGGGCGGCCGCCTGGGCCTGGTGTGGAACCTGCGCGATGCGCGGGTGCCGTGGGTGCAGCGCCTGGACCGGATCGTCAACGCCCTGCAAGGCGACACTCCGCGCTATTACACAGGGGCCTGGCGCCAGGCCTTTCCCCATCCGCGGTTCACGCCCTTGCAGGAACAGCACTTCAGCAACAGCCACAGCGGCGCGCCGGAGAACGTGATTTTCGATCGGGTGCGCTCCACCAGCTTCATTGCCGCCTTGCCGGATGCGGAGCGGGCGCAGGTCGACCGGCAGATCGCCGACCTGATCGCCGCGGAGCCGGAGCTGCGGGACAGATGCGTGGTCAGCGTGCCTTACGAAACCGCGGCGTTCTGGGCCCAAAAAATCCCGTGATCCGGCAATCCGTAGGAGCGAGCAAGCTCGCTCCCACAAGGGGCCGCTGTGTTGCCAGTCCCGGTTTTGGCCGATGCGCTGCCTTACTGCGCCGCACGGGCCCTTGCTATAGTTCGGGCCTCATTTTTTTGCCCGGTAAGGAATGCTGCCATGTCCGAATATCAAGCCTTTCACGTCGAACTTGCTAACAACATCGCCCATGTGCAGATCAACCGTCCGGAAAAGATCAACTCGATGAACGCCGCGTTCTGGAGCGAGATCATCGAGATCTTCCGCTGGATCGACGACACCGACGCAGTCCGCGTGGTGGTGCTGAGCGGCGCCGGCAAGCACTTTTCCTCCGGCATCGACCTGATGATGCTGGCCGGGGTGGCCAACGAGCTGGGCAAGGACGTCGGGCGCAACGCGCGCCTGCTGCGGCGCAAGATCCTGCAGCTGCAGGCGTCCTTCAATGCCGTCGACAACTGTCGCAAGCCGGTGCTGGCGGCGATCCAGGGTTACTGCCTGGGCGGCGCCATCGACCTGATCGCCGCCTGCGACATGCGCTACGCCGCCGCGGACGCGCAATTCTCGATCAAGGAAATCGATATCGGCATGGCCGCCGATGTCGGCACTTTGCAACGTTTGCCGCGTATCATCGGTGACGGCATGCTGCGCGAACTGGCTTACACTGGACGCACCTTCGGCGCCGAGGAAGCGCGTAGCATCGGCCTGGTCAATCGCACCTACGCCGACAGCGAAAGCCTGCTCCACGGCGTGATGAGCATTGCCTGGGAAATCGCCAGCAAGTCGCCGATCGCCGTCAGCGGTACCAAGGAAATGATCAGCTACATGCGCGACCATCGCATCGACGACGGCCTGGAATACATCGCTACCTGGAACTCCGCCATGCTGCAATCCACCGACCTGCGCGTGGCCATGGCCGCCCATATGAGCAAACAGAAACCTGAATTTCTGGACTGATTGAACATGACTTCACGCTGGACCACCGCAGTACTGGATATCGACCTTCCCGGCGGCTGGGCCGTGGCCCGCGGCCCGCAGGGCTTTCTGTTCGACGACAACGGCGCGCTGTTCCCCCGCGAATGGCTCAAGCGCCAGGACCTGCCGATCCTTGCCGAGCACGGTATCGGCCACCTGGATGGCGAGCCGGTCTACCTGCTGGAGCTCAAGAGCGTTTCCGAGGTGCCGGGGTGCAATTGGAAAGGCCTGCGGGCGTTCATGCTCGACGGCGACCACACCCTGTACAAGGTCCTGGGCTATGCCGCGCAGATCGGCACCTGGGCTCGCGAGCACCGCTTCTGCGGCAATTGCGGCCAGCCCATGACCCAGGTGGTGCGCGAGCGGGCGATGTACTGCGAGCCCTGCGACCTGCGCAGCTACCCGCGGATTTCGCCGAGCATGATCGTGCTGATCACCCGTGGCGACGAGGTGCTGCTAGCGCGGTCGCCGCGTTTCGTCCCCGGGGTCTACAGCACCCTGGCCGGGTTCGCCGAGCCGGGCGAGTCGGCCGAGGACTGCCTGGTGCGTGAGGTGCGCGAAGAGGTGCAGATCGAGGTCAAGAATATCCAGTACATCGGCAGCCAGTGCTGGCCGTTCCCGCATTCGATGATGCTGGGTTTTCATGCCGAGTACGCTGGGGGCGAGATCGTGCCCCAGGAAGACGAGATCGAGGATGCGCAGTGGTTCAACGTGCATGCGTTGCCGCCGCTGCCGGCGTCGCGCTCGATTGCCCGTTACCTGATCGATCTGTATGTGGCCCGGCGCCTGGGGTTGGCGGAGCCTGTATTGCCGGGTTGAGCACCGGCTGGAAGGAAGCTGGAAGTAAAGAACGCGGGCGAATCCACTGGGTTCGCCCGTTGTCGTTTCAGGGGTCAGACGGCGCTGAACCAGTGCTGCCAGGCCAGGCGCACGGTCAGCCCAAGGACCACGGTGATGAACACCGGGCGAATGAATTTCGCGCCGCCGCTGATGGCGGTGCGGGCGCCGAAGAAGGCGCCGACCATCAACGACAGGCCCATGCTCAGGCCGATGGCCCAGTCCACCTGGCCCGAGAAGATGAAGATCGACAGCGCCGCGGCGTTGCTGACGAAGTTCATGCTGCGCGCCACGCCGCTGGCCTTGACCAGGTCGATGGGGTAGAGCAGCAGGCTGCTGACGGTCCAGAAGGCGCCCGTGCCCGGGCCGGCCACGCCGTCGTAGAAACCGAGGCTGAAGCCCTGGGTCGATTGCCACTTTTTCTTGATCGGCGCTTCGCTGTCCAGCGGTGCTTTTGGCGTGCCGCCGAACAGCAGGTACACACCACAGGCGAAGACGATCACCGGCAGCATCTTGTTCAGCCATTCGGCCGGCAGGTAATGGGCCACCACCGCGCCGGTCAGCGCACCCACCAGGGTACCGACTATGGCGTGGGTCCATTGCCGCGGGTGGAACAGCTTGCGCCGGTAGAAGGTGAAGCTGGCGGTGGCCGAGCCAAAGGTCGAACTCAGCTTGTTGGTGCCCAACACCAGGTGCGGCGGCAGGCCGGCGGTGAGCAGCGCCGGGGTGGTGAGCAGGCCGCCACCGCCGGCAATGGCATCGATAAAGCCGGCAATGAAGGCAACGAGGGCAAGAATGGCGAGGGTGGTCAAATCTACGCTGAGTTCGAAAGGCATGGGATCGACTTATTTCGGCGGGGCGCAGAAGAGCTGCGCGAAAGGTCGGTATCTTACCCATAACCTTTCACGCCCGCGACCGTCCCAACGCTGTAGGAGCGAGGCTTGCCCGCGATGAGGCCCTCACAAGCGCCACAACTCTTTCAGGATAGCGGCGCGGCCATTGACGCCATCGCGGGCAATCGAGCGTCGACCGGCCGCTCCTACATTGAGGGCGGCGGGGCTGCTATTGGCGCTCCGGCCCGTTGCCGATCTGCCACACGAAGGGTGGTTCGCTGCCATTGATCAGCCAATCGCCGACGATGCGCGCCTTGTAGATCACCGGGTTGTGCGACGACAGGGTGCGGGCGTTGCGCCAGTGGCGGTCGAGGGCCTTGCCCTGGCGGATATCCGAAGCGCCGAGGGCATTGAACAGTTCGCTGGTGGCGCGCTGGATCAGCTCGGTGACCACCACCTGGGCCGTGGCCGACTGGATTTCCGCCGCGACATTGGCCGCCCGTTCCGCCTCGTCATTACCGGCGAAACGCGCCAGGTACGCCTGCTGCGCCGGCTCAGCCGCGCGCACCGCGCTGGCCTCGGCGGCGTATACCAGGGCTGAGATCTCGCCGACCACCTGCTGCACCTGGGCATCCTCGCTGACCCGTGGCGCGTTGCCGTGGCTGTAGATACGCTTGCGGTTGCGCACCTCGTGGGCCACATCGCGCACGGCGGCGCGCCCAATGCCCGCCAACGTCGCCAGCAGCACCAACTGGTAGAAGGCAGTCTGGTATTTGAAGCGGGTGGCGAAGTCGATAAGGTTCTCGGCCTCCACCTCGGCATCGACAAAATGCGCGGTGCCGCTGCCAGTGGTGCGCTGGCCGAAGCCGTCCCAGTCGTCGCTCTGCACGATGCCCGGCTGGCGGGCGCGCACCGCGGCGATCACATCGCCACCGGTGTCGCTGCGCCGGGCGTAGACATCGATCCAGTCGGAGAAAATGCTCCCGGTGCTGTAGAACTTCTCGCCGTTGAGCCGCCATTTGTCGCCATCCGGCGAGACCTGGGTGATGACGTCGCCGATGGCCACGCTGCCGATCTCGGTCCAGGCGCAGCCGACGATGTCGCCGTCGACGAAACGCTTGAACCACAGGTCCCGCGCCGGCCCCGGAGCGGCGTTGAGCCGGTCCTCGGCAAAGGCGAAGTGCCCGCGCAAGGCTTGCGGCACGTTGGAATCGGCCTCGGCCAGTTCGATCAGCAGTTGGAACAACTGCGGCAGGGAAGCGCCGCCTCCGCCGTATTCCACCGGCACCCGCACCGCGCCAAAACCGGCTTCCTTGAGCCACAGGATCGCCTCGTACGGCAGGCTGCGCGATTGCTCGCGCGCCACCGCGCCGGCGGCGATCCGCTTGAAAATCGGTCGGAAGCGCCCGGCCAGGGCTTCGTAGTCGACGCCTACGGACAATGGGTTGATCACCTGGTGTTCGGTCATGGCACAGCTCCTTCTCAGCAATAAATTGGCTCGGCAGTGAAAGCCTGGTTTCTGCGGAGCGGATTGCAGGGTCCGTGCCGGGAGGCGGGTGACCGTAATCAGCGGGCCGTGCGCGGGGTGGCTTGCCGGCAACTGTTGCCCAGCCAACAGCGCATCAACAAATCGACCTGTTCGACGGCCTACCTGTAGCCGCTGCCGCAGGCTGCGAAAAGGCCCGAAGGGCCTTCCTGCGTCGGCAAAGACAGCGTCTGCTGCGCAGACAATCGCAGCCTGCGGCAGCGACTACAGGGGGCCGGCTGTCTGGTGCCATGTAGCTGGCACGGTTGCTGCTCTGTTCCCCGGACACTGTTATTCGAACACTTCAGTCGCGAGGACAAGCCAATGAGTCAGCAAGCCGTGAAATTTGCCTACTGGGTGCCGAACGTCAGTGGCGGGCTGGTGGTCAGCAAGATCGAGCAGCGCACCCACTGGGGCATCGACTACAACCGCAAGCTGGCGCAGCTGGCCGAGGCCGCCGGTTTCGAGTACGCCCTGACCCAGATCCGCTTCACCGCCGGCTACGGCGCCGAGTTCCAGCATGAGTCCGTGGCGTTCAGCCACGCGCTGCTGGCGGCCACCGAGAAGCTCAAGGTGATTGCCGCGATCCTGCCCGGCCCCTGGCAACCGGCGCTCGCGGCCAAGCAACTGGCGACCATCGACCAGCTGACCAATGGCCGGATCGCGGTGAACATCGTCAGCGGCTGGTTCAAGGGCGAATTCCAGGCCATCGGCGAACACTGGCTGGAGCACGACGAGCGTTATCGGCGTTCCGAAGAGTTCATCCGTTCCCTCAAGGGCATCTGGAGCCAGGACAACTTCACTTTTCGCGGCGATTTCTATCGCTTCGACAACTACAGCCTCAAGCCCAAGCCGCTGGGCCAGCCGGAAGTGTTCCAGGGTGGCAGCTCCCGTGCCGCGCGGGACATGGCGGCGCGGGTGTCCGACTGGTACTTCACCAACGGCAACACGCCGGAAGGCATCAAGGCCCAGGTCGACGACATTCGTGCCAAGGCCGCGGCGAACAATCATTCGGTGAAGGTCGGGGTCAATGCCTTCGTGATTGCCCGCGACACCGAGGAGGAAGCGCGCGCGGTGCTGGCCGAGATCATCGACCAGGCCGACCCGGAAGCGGTGAACGCCTTTGGCGACGCGGCGAAACAGGCGGGCAAGGCGTCGCCGGAAGGCGAGGGCAACTGGGCCAAATCCACCTTCGAGGACCTGGTGCAATACAACGACGGGTTCAAGACCAACCTGATCGGCACGCCGCAGCAGATCGCCGAGCGCATCGTCGCCTTGAAGGCGGTGGGGGTGGACCTGGTGCTGGCGGGGTTCCTGCATTTCCAGGAAGAGGTGGAGTACTTCGGCAAGCGCGTATTGCCACTGGTGCGCGAGCTGGAAGCCAAGGCGGCACTGAAGCGCCAGGATGCCGCGGCCTGAAGTGGACTGTAGGAGCGAAGCTTGCTCGCGATAGCGGTTTAGCGGACACACCGCGTCGCCAGCATCGCGCGCAAGCTGCGCTCCTACAGAAGAAGGTTACAGACCCAGGTCAGACAGCCCCGGATGGTCATCCGGGCGCCGGCCCAGCGGCCAGTGGAACTTGCGCTCGCTTTCCTTGATCGGCATGTCGTTGATGCAGGCGTAGCGGTTGGACATCAGGCCGTGTTCGTCGAACTCCCAGTTCTCGTTGCCGTAGGAACGGAACCAGTTGCCCGAGTCGTCGTGCCATTCGTAGGCATAACGCACGGCGATGCGGTTGTCGGTAAAGGCCCAGAGTTCCTTGATCAGGCGATAGTCCAGCTCCTTGGCCCATTTGCGGGTCAAAAAGCCCTTGGCTTCTTCGCGGTTGTGGGCGAACTCGGCGCGATTACGCCATTGGGTGTCCAGGGTATAGGCCAGGGACACTCGCTGCGGATCGCGGGAGTTCCAACCGTCTTCGGCCAGGCGGACCTTTTCAATGGCCGATTCGCGGGTGAAAGGGGGAAGTGGCGGACGAACTTCAGCGTTAGATGACATTTAAAGTCTCCAATGAAAGTTGAGGTTCAGCAGGGTGTCGAACTTGTTTTAAAGGATTACAGGCCCAATAACTTTCGCGCCATGCATTGCGCATTATCGGCAGCACTGCGATCACCCATCACAAGTGCAACGGTAATGGCGCCGTCGATCAGGATCAGCAGCTGTCTGGCTTGCTCCTCCGGATCCCCGGTGCCGGGTTTTTCAGCAATGTGTGCCTTGCAGAGCTCGACTACGTAGTCGAGCAGTTTCTGTTTGTGTTCCCTGGCCACCACCCGTACCGGGTCCTGCGGGTCGCCGGTCTCGCCGCTGGTATTGATGAAGGCGCAGCCGCGAAAGTCCTCCGAGGCGAACCAGTCGCCCAATACAGTGAACAGGTTGAGCAGCCGCGCGGCCGGCGTCGGGGCCTTGTCCACCTCGCTCCTGAACCAGTGCATCCAGCGCAGGTCGCGGCGTTGCAGGGCGGCCACCACTAGTTCGTCCTTGGTGGTGAAGTAGCGGTAGATGCTCTTTCTGGAGACGCCGGCGGTCTTCACCAGAAGATCCATGCCAGTGGCGGCGATGCCACTTTTGTAGATCAACTTTTCGGTGACATCCAGAATGATGTCGCGTGTGTCGTTGCTAGTGATTTCGTTCATGCGGCGTACAGTAGAACGATCGTTCTCCTTGGTCAATAAGTTATTTTTCCTCACGCAGGATTATTATCGTCGTTCACCCAGTTGCGAGCGGTTGTGCGGCGGGGACGAGGGACAGGCGACAAATCTTCACAGCGACCCGCAAGACCCGAACCGGCACCTTGGTGTAAGCTCTTGCGCTCTTTTGGATTCGACCTTCTGCGAGCCCTATGCCGTCGCTTTTCAAACGTTCCCTGCTGCCCAAATTGCGCAGCTTCCCGCTGGCTGCCGATGACCTGTCCATCCTCAATGGCGCCGCCGAATTCCGCCGTTGCCTGCTGGAGAAAATCGCCCAGGCTACCCGGCGCATCTATATCGTCGCCCTGTACCTGCAACAGGACGAGGCCGGCCAGGAAATTCTCGATGCCTTGCACGCCGCCAAGGCCGCGCGTCCGGAGCTGGACGTGGTGGTCGTGGTCGACTGGCTGCGCGCCCAGCGCGGGCTGATCGGCGCCGGCAAGCAGCCGGGCAACTCGGCCTGGTACCAGGAAATGACCCGCACCCATGAAAGCGTGGTGCCGGTGTACGGCGTGCCGGTGCAGACCCGCGAGCTGTTCGGCGTGCTGCACCTGAAAGGTTTCGTGATCGACGATTGCGTGATCTACAGCGGCGCCAGCCTGAACAATGTGTACCTGCACAAGTTCGACAAATACCGCTTCGACCGCTACCACCTGCTGCACAACCGCGAGCTGGCCGACTCCATGCAGCACCTGGTCCAGCATGGCCTGGTGGCGTCGCGGGCGGTGCATCGCCTGGACCTGCCGAACCTGCCGACCACCCGCAGCCTGCGCAACGACATCGGCGACCTGCGCAGCCGCCTCAAGCACGCGGTCTACGATACCAGTGCCGGCGGGGTGCTCAAGGACACACTGTCGGTCAGCCCGCTGCTCGGGGTGGGCAAGAACAACCCGCTGAGCCGGGTCATCTGCGAACTGATCGCCAGTGCCCAGCAGCAACTGACCATCTGCACGCCGTATTTCAACCTGCCGCTGGCGGTGACCCGGGAAATCAACCGCGCCCTGGCGCGCGGGGTGAAGATCGACATCATCGTCGGCGACAAGACCGCCAACGACTTCTACATTCCGCCGAGCGAGCCGTTCAAGGTCATCGCCGCGCTGCCGTACCTCTACGAGATCAGCCTGCGGCGCTTCGCCAAGCGGCATCAGAAGGCCATCGACAGCGGTCGCCTGAACCTGCATCTGTGGCGTGACGGCGACAACACTTATCACCTCAAGGGCATGTGGGTGGACCAGCGCTACACCTTGCTCACCGGCAACAACCTCAACCCGCGGGCCTTCCGCCTCGACCTGGAAAACGCCTTGCTGCTCGACGACCCCAAGGGCGAGTTGCTGGAGCCGCGGCGCCAGGAACTGGAAACGATCTTCCGCCACACCCAGCGCATCGAGCACTTCCAGCGCCTGGAAACCCTGGTGGACTACCCGGCGGCTGTCGGCAAGTTCCTGCGCCGGGTCAGCCGGGTACGGATCGAGCGGTTGCTGTATCGAATCCTGTAGAAGGGGGAGAGGGAGGTCAGCCGAAAAACTTGCGGACCTCTCTGCTCAGCGTTGTCAGGTTTTTCTTTTTTTCCTCTTCGGTGCCTGACATTTCGACTTCAATCAGCTTGGAATACTGCGTACGCATTAGTGGAATCTGCCGCTCCTTGCGCTCGCGGTACTCCGCATTTTTGAAGCCCATCACTTCAATGGCGAGAGTTTTATTGCTGACTGGGTCGGAAAGAATGAAGTCGCATCGGATGTTGCCGTTACCGACTTGAGTGTCCAGCAAAGGCTTATTCAAGGTCACCTCTACTTGGTATTCCTTGAGCAGCGAATACATAAGCCTTTTCAAGGTCTTCGCCACTTCGCGTTCCAAATTCGACTCTACTGGCATTGGCCAGTTTTTCTCGACAATGGGCATGGTCACGATTCGTGTCAGATAATAAAAACGATTATTCGGTTCGCTGGGTTTATTGGTGAATGTCGCCAGTACCAGGTAAGGCCCTGAGGTATGAGGGTGACCAAGAGAGGTTTTTGCTCCCTGATAATCAAGTTGCTCCAGAGAGTCGATAGTTCCGGCCATTAGGCCATAAGGGCGTGACCTTTGTGGCCAGTCGTTGGCTAGCGTCCTGAGAGTTTTTCCTAATTGCCCCTGCTCGAACACTGTCAGGGAGGTTGAGAAAACCTTGCTTAAGCTGATGCCTTCGGTGACCTCGAACTGGTCCGCAGCCTTGGTCAACCCAGAGAGCGAGATTTCATCATCATGACGATTCCGCTGGTTCAGCCCTGCATCATCCGCCAACGTCAGCAGAAGAGATCCGAGTGAGCTACGGCGTGCAGATTCAACACTGTCTTTTCCTGTTGAACGGCTTGTTTTCTCTTTGGAACTGGAATCAATCTCGGTGTTGATGGCGCTGTGAAAGTTCAGTACCCGGTTTTTGAATTTGGTACGAGCTGTGCCAACCGCAGGCGCTGAACTGTTGTTGTCGTGAAAAGCGCAGGACTCCATATGCAGTGGAGTGCTGCTGTTTCTAACGAAATCAAAGCTCCCGTTATCCTGTTTTCTCAGGTGTTCGATGCTCTGTGTAGTTTGTTGATCATCTGTTTCCGGGTGGCAGTCACATTTAAGCCAACGGCCATTGTCATACCATTCGATCAGCAAAGGTTGGAGAGGGATACCATCGGGATTGGCCTGCTCACCGAGTACATACTGAATGACTGCATCGCGCTCATCAGGTGTCAGCGTACGGATGAGGTTTTGAGTGGTCTTGCTGATAACGTCCATGTCAGGTCCGAGACAGAGAGGAAAGAGAGGGGCGCGAGCCCGGCGCATGAGTGTAAAAGCTGTTGGGTGAGGCAGCTACCTCAGGTATTGGCGGGTTTTGCTTGCGGCCAGCCCGCCACCAACAGCAGCAACAGCGCGGCAATCAGGTAGGGCAGGCGCGGTTCGAGGGCGTAGATCAGCGAGCCGGCCAGTGGGCCGATCACCACGCCGAATCCTTGGGCGGCGCCGATGGAGCCGGCGGTGGCGCCTTGTTCGGCGGCGTCCACGGCGTTGGCCGCCAGGGCGGAGAAGGAGGGGAAGATCGCGCCCATGCCCGCCGCCGAGACAAAAAAGCCCAGCCACAGCCCCCAGGCATTCTCCACCAGCATGCAGCCGGCAAAACCGCTGGCGGCCAGCAGCGCGCCGGCGCGGATCATCCGCAGCGGCGGCCATTCGAGTTTGCGTACCACCAGTTGCGAGCAGATCAGTGCCACGCCGACCATGGCCAGGGCGATGCCGGCGGCCTGGGCGGCGTCGGCGGTGTTCAGGCCCAGGCGGTCGAGGGCGTAGAAGCTTACGGTGATCTGCGCGATGGACACGCAGAGCATGGCGACGAAGGCCACCGCCATGGGCCGGCGCAGCCGCGGGTCGCTCAGGCGTACCGAGCGCGGCGCCTGCTTGAGGTGCAGCTCCTGGCCCGGCAGCTTGTACAGCAGCACCAGGAACGCCGCCAGCGGCAGCACGGCCATGGCGTACAGCGGCAGGCTCAGGCTGACGCGGGCGAGCAGCGCGGCCACGGCCGGCCCCAGCACCAGGCCGACGGCGTTGGCGGCGCCCAGGGTGGCCATGGCGCGGGCCCGATGTTCGGGCTCGACGTTGTCGGCGATCAGGGCAAAGCCGCCCACCGGAATGGCCGCGTAAAACACCCCGATCAGGCCGCGCCCGAGCATCAGGCCGATAAAGGCCAGCCACATGCCCGGCAGCAGGTGCAGCGAGACATCGATGAACAGGCACAGCGCCCAGTAGGAGAGGGTGAAGCCGGCCGTGCCGAGCAGCAGCACCCGACGGCGCCCGAAGCGGTCGCTGGCCTGGCCCCAGGGCCGCGCCAGGAGCATCCAGATCACCCCGGAGACGGTCACCGCCGCGCCGGCCTGCCAGGTGGCCAGGCCGAGCACGCGGACGATCGGGCCGATCAGCGAGACGAAGGCCATCATCGACATGGTGCAGGCCATGTAGGCGACCATCAGCGGCAAGAGTTTGAACGGGGCGGCGGTCTGCGGCGGTTGGGCCGTTGGGGTGGACATGCAAAATCTTCCATGAAAGTCAGGAGTGCGCGGGACGTTATAGATAAAACGCGCCGCCGCCCAGGGTTATCGGCGCAAGTGAGGGTAGACCAGCAGCCTGGGTGATGGGGCGAGTCATCGCCACGCCGACCGGACGCGTGCCTGTAGGAGCGAAGCTTGCTCGCGATAGCCGCGCAGCGGCGGTATTCGAATTTCACCGCGCTGTCCTGACGGATTTATCGCGAGCAAGCTTCGCTCCTACAGAGTCGGCCTGGATACCCGGAATTCAGTTCAGGCCCAGCTTGCCGCGCAGGGTCGAGAGGTCTTCGGCCAGGGTATTGACCGGGCCCACCAGCGCCTTGCGGTCGTTGTCCTTGACCTTGTCGTAGGTCTCGAAGCCGCCGTCGGCGGTTTTGTATTTGGCGAGGATCTTGTTCACCGTGGCGAAGTTCTTGTCGACCTTGGCGACGAAGGCCGAGTCCTGCTGCTCGATCTGCGGGCGGAACAGCTCGACGATTTTCTTCGCCCCGTCGATGTTGCCCTGGAAGTCGTAGAGGTCGGTGTGGCTGTAGCGGTCTTCCTCGCCGGAGATCTTGGTCGCGGCCACTTCCTCCAGCAGGGCGGCGGCGCCACCGACGACTTTCTCCGGCGGGAAGGTCAGGCCGGCGACGCGGGTTTGCAGGTCCTTGACGTCCTTGTTCAGGCGGTCGGCCAGGGCATCCAGGCCCTGGGTGGAGTTCTGGGCGAACAGCGAATACTCGATGCGGTGGAAGCCGGTGAAGTCTTCGGCCTCGACCCCTTGTTCGTGGTCATCGACCCGCGAGTCGATGGAGGCGTCGAGGTCGCTGAACAGCTCGGCGATCGGCTCGATCGATTCGTAGTAGACCCGGGTCGGGGCATAGAGCTTCCTGGCGGTGGCCAGGTCACCTTTCTTCACCGCGTCGGTGAAGGCCTGGGTGTGGCTGGCCAGCTCGTCGAGCTGTTCGGTGACGTAGATCTTGTAGTCGGAAATCGGCCCCACCAGCTCCAGCGGCGATGTGGCGGCAACCGCCGACAGCGGAACATGGAGCAAGCCAAGGGTCAGCAACACAGCGAGAGGCGACTTTTTCATGGGGCGTTTCCGTGGGGGTGTGTGAGTGGTGGTCAGGCATTGGCTTGCAGTTGGGTGGCCTCGAGCAGCGTGCGGCCGATGAAGTCGCGGTCGCCGGTGATGCCGGGCAGGGTGAAGAAATAACCGCCGCCCACCGGCTTGAGGTATTCCTCCAGGGGCTCGCCGTTGAGGCGGGTCTGCACCGCGATGAAACCTTGCTCCAGGTCGGCCTGGTAACAGATGAACAACAGGCCCATGTCCAGCTGGCCGTTCTTGTTCACGCCGTTGGAGTAGTTGAACGGCCGGCGCAGGATCAGGTTGCGCTGGGTCTCGGCGGTGCGCGGGTTGGCCAGGCGGATGTGAGCGTCGAGCTTGGTCAGCTGGCCGTGGGGATCCTTGCGGTAGTCCGGTACCTGCTGTTCCTGCTGGCCATCCATGGGCGCGCCCGAGGCCTTGACCCGGCCAATGATGCTTTGCTGTTCCTGCAAGGGCGTGCGGTCCCAACGCTCGACGAAGTTGCGGATGATGCGCACCGCCTGATAGCTGCCGTGGGCGGCCCAGGCCGGTTCGTCGCTGCCGGGCTGAACCCAGACGACCTGCTCCATGGCCTTGCGGTCGTTGGAGTCGGGGTTGGCCGAGCCGTCGCGAAAACCCAGGAAGTTGCGCGCGCTCTGCGCCGGCTCGCCAGGACGCGCCGGGGCTTGGGGCGGCACGCTGCCTTCCTGCTTCCAGCGCACCAACAGCAGGTCCGGCAGGTTTTTCACGATGTCGCGCAGGGCGTGGATATTGGTGTCGGCGGTGTTGGAGCAGAACTGCAGGCTCAGGTCGCCGTGGCAGCAGTCGGGCTCCAGCGCATCGTTGGGGAAACCGACCATGCGTATCAGGCGCTTGGGTTTGGCCGCGGCCAGGCCGAAGCGCTCGTCGAACAGCGAGGCGCCCACCGAGACGGTGATGGTCAGGTTGTCCGGCGTCACCACCGGGCCGAGGATGCCCGAGTCCAGCGGCGGCAGTTTCGGGTCGACCTGGGGGACCGGGCCGCCGGTCATCAGGAACCTGATGCGCTGGTCGAGGGTGCGCAGCAGCCGCTCCAGGTCTTCGCGATCGCTGGCCAGCACGTCGAACGACACCAGCATGCCGGCCGCCGGGCGCGGGGTGACGATGCCGCTTTGATGCTGGCCGTGGAAGTCGCGGCGGTCCTGGGTCTTGTCGCTGCTCGGTGCTTCTGTGACCTGGGCGGCGGCTTTCCCGGTCTGGGCTGCCAGCGCCGGGCAGCTCAGGCTGCTGCCGGCCAGGGCGACACCGGCGGCGCCCATGCCCAGCAGCACGCGGCGGCGTTGGGCGGAAAAAGCTGGATTGGATGGGTCTGAGTCGTTCATCGGGCGGGCGTCTTCTGCTTACAGGCCCCAAAGGCCAAGGGCGGGATCGATTCCATCGAGTGCATCGGCCAGAACCTTGGCCTGGTCGGCGATCCGCTTGCGCTGATCGGCGCCGACACTGTCGTAGGAGGCATAGCCCTCGGCGCTGCGCAAGGCGCCGTACTGGCTGTCGAGGGCGCCGAGGGCACTGTCGATCTGCGCCAGCAGCGGGGCGGCGGGCTTGGCCAGCAAGGGCCGCAGCAGGTCGACGACCTTGCGGGTGGTCTCCAGGTTGGCGGCAAAGCCGTTGAGGTCGCTGTGGCTGTAGCGTTCTTCTTCGCCGCTGCTGGCGCGCACCTCGGCGATGCTGCGCTGGCTGCGCGCGACCTGGCTGACCAGTTGCTCCGGTGGCAGCGACTGGGCCAGCAGTTGTTGCTTGAGCGTGCCGACATCGCTGAGCAGGCGCTGGGCGATCGGCGCCAGGCCGCTCAGGTCGCGTTGCTGGAACAGCGCGTATTCGAGGCGGTGGAAGCCGACGAAGCCGGGGTCCTGCTCGCGTTTTTCGAAGTAGTCGGCGCGGGCGTTGATGCTGTTGTCCAGCTCCCCTAGGCGCTGGGCGGCCGGGGCGAGGCGCTGGTAGGCCGCGCGCGCCGGCAGGTACAAGGCCTGGGCCTGGGCCAGGTCGCCGGCCTGGATGGCTTGCTCCAGGGCGCTCACGGCCTTGATCAGGGCTGTGCCCTGGCTGCTCAGGTAGACCCGGAACTCCGACAGCGGGCCGACAAAGGCGACCATCGACGGCCGGGCCTTGGCCTGGGCGTCGGACTCGGCGGTGGGGGTTACATGCAGGGTGCCGCGCGGGTTGCTCAGCAGGCCGCAGGTGATCGCATAGTCGCCGGGCTGCAACCTGGCGTTGATCACCTGGCTCAGGCCCGGCGCGATGTTTTCCCGTTCTTCGACCACCAGCACGCCGTCGAGGATTTCCCATTCCACGGCGCGGTCCGAACGGTTGACGATACGAAAGCTGGCCGGCCCGGCCGGTACGCTCAGGGCGTTCGGCTCGCAGCTGTGGGGGTGGATGGTCACGGTGATTTCGTCCTTGTGCGCCTGGCGCTTGCTGGTGGCCAACTGCGAGGCGTAATAGAACAGCCCGCCGGCGGCGATCATCACCATCACGGAACCCGCGAGCGCCCAGCGCAGGGCGCTCGGTGCCGGGGGCTGTGGGGAGGCTTGCTGGGTCATGGAAAGGCCTTAGTGGCTGGAAACGGAAGACGATGGGCTGGCGGCGGGGGCCGCGCCGGGCAGGAAGAACAGCACCAGGGTCACCAGCAGGTAGATCAGGTAGGCGCCCAGGGTGCTGACGGTGGGGGCGTCCTGGTAACCGAACATACCGGCCAGCACCGAGCCCAGCGGGCCGTCCATCGGCAGGCTGGCGCTGAAGTCGAACAGCACGCTCTGCAGGTGGTTCCAGACCCCGGCTTCATGCAGGGCCTGTACCGAGTTGGCGAGGATGCCGGCAGCCACCACCAGGATGAACAGGCCGGTCCAGCGAAAGAACGCGCCGAGGTTCAGGCGCATGCTGCCGGTGTAGATCAGCCAGCCGACAATGATCGCCAGCACCAGGCCGAGCAGGGCGCCGATCGGTGCGGCGGGGCCTTGGCTCTGCTGGAACACGGCGAGGAGGAAGAACACCGTCTCCAGGCCTTCGCGGGCCACGGCGAAGAACACCATGGCGATCAGCGCGGTGACCTGGTGCCGGGAGCCGGTCAGCGCCTGGTCCAGCGAGGTGTGCAGGGAGTGCTTGATCGAGCGCGCCACCTTGCGCATCCAGAACACCATGGAGCTGAGGATGCCCACGGCGACCAGGCCGACGATGCCTTCGAAGAGTTCCTGCTGCTTTTGCGGAAACTCGGCGCTCATCAGCTCCAGGCCGCCGCCCACCAGCAGGGCCAGGGCCGCGGCGAGAAACACGCCGATCCACACGGCCGGCATCCACTGGCCGCGCCCGGTCTGTTGCAGGTAACTGGCGATGATGCCAACGATGAGCGCGGCTTCGATCCCTTCGCGCAGCATGATCAGAAATGGAACGAGCATTCAGCACCGGCGGGCAGATAGATAGGGAGCTAAGTTGTAACATGATGATACATATTCGCAAATGACTATGGTTGCCATTTGCTGAACGCGAGCTGAACGGAGCGCGTTTCACGGGGGGAGTGGTATGGCTTCAGTAGGAGCGAGGCTTGCCCGCGATAGCCACGCCACACAATGCCTGACACACCGCAGTGCCTGCATCGCGGGCAAGCCTCGCTCCTACAAGGGGGCGGCGGTGTTTGTGGGCTTCAGGCCAGGTTCTGTTCGGTCAGGCGCTGCACGGCCAGGCGCCGGTAGTGGGAAGGGGTCATGCCTTTGAGTTGCTGGAAGCGCCGGTTGAAGTTGGAGATGTTGTTGAAGCCGGACTCGAAGCACACGTCGGTCACCGGCTTGTCGCCGTCGGCCAGCAGTTCGCAGGATTTGCTGATGCGCAGGCGGTTGACGAACTCGACGAAGCAGCGGCCGGTGGCCTGCTTGAACACCCGGGAGAAGTAGGTGGGTTTCATGCCCAGGTAGTCGGCGACTTCCTCCAGCGGCAGTTCGCGGGCGTAGTGGGCGAAGATGTAGTCCACCGCGCGGTTGGTGCGGTCGACGTTGTGCTCGTCCGCCAGTTGCACGTTGGTGGCGCCGGACAGCAGCTGGTAGTCGTCACAGGCGGCCAGCAGCTCCAGCAGGATGAAGAAGTGCCCGAGGCGGGTGATGCCGCTGGAGTCGGCGATGCGCTGCATCAGGTCCATGGCCTGGGCGATGGTGCGCTTGCAGCGGAACTCGATGCCGTACTGCGCGCGCTCCAGCAGCGGGGTCAGGCTCTTGAGTTCGGCGAACACCTGGTAGCCGCTTTCGAACAGCTCGTCGGTGAAGTTCACCAGCATGTCGCGCTTGGCCACCACTTCGTCCTCGGCCACCTGGCTGATCCAGTTATGGGGCAGGTTGGGGCCGGTGAGGAACAGCGATTCGGGGTAGAAGTTGCCGATGTAGTCGCCGATGAACACCTTGCCGGAGCTGGCGACGATCAGGTGCAGCTCGTACTCCTTGTGGAAGTGCCAGCGCACCAGGGGGCAGGGAAAGCCGTGCTGGCGATAGATGATCGACAGGCCGTTGTGGTCGTCCATCAATTCGTAGGAAGGGTCGGTGACTCTCGCTGATCGGCTCATGGCGCTGCGCTTTTTATCCTTGTTGCGCCAGATCATGCCTCCTTCAAACCCTCAGCACCAGCGCTGGAGCACATCCCTGTAGCCGCTGCCGAAGGCTGCGATCGCCCCGAAGGGGCGCGCTCTTGACGCCTGCAGCAGTGGCTACAGGTCCGGCCTCAGGCCAGGCGGTTTTTCGCCTCGATCCACTGCGCCATGTACTGGGTGCTCTTGTGGTGATGGTGACGCAGCATGCCGCCGGTGAAGTTGTCGCGGCGCAGTTGCGCCAGGTTCGCCCGGCAGTGCTGCAGGCGCTCGATCAAAGCCGGGCCGTGGACCTGTTGCCGATAGCGCGCAAGCAACAGTTGGCGACCCTGTTCCTGGGCCTCGCTCCACAGCGCCTGGTCCTGGTACAGGTGTACCGCCGCCGCGGCGATGGCGCTGGCCGACTCGGCCACCGCTCCCGGCCAGGGTGCGTCGCCGTGCATGGCTTCGGCGCCGACCGGGGTGGTGACGCTCGGCGTGCCACAGAGCATGGCGTCCAGCAGCTTGCCCTTGATGCCCGCGCCGAAACGCAGAGGGGCCAGGCAGATTCGCGCGGCGGACATGACTGCCAATGCATCCTCGGCCCAGTTCATTACCTGGAAACCCTGGGCCGGATTGTGCAGGGCCGCGGCCTTGGGCGGGGTGTAGGCGCCATAGATATGCAGCTGCGCGCCCGGCAACTGCTGGCGGATCAGCGGCCACACGGCGTTTTTCATCCAGAGCACCGCATCCCAGTTCGGCGCGTGGCGGAAGTTGCCGATGCTCAGGAAGTGCGCCCGTTCGGCGAAGGGCACATAGTTGTGCGGCATGTGTTCGGGCATCAGCGGGCACCAGTGCAGCAAGGCCGGCGGCAGGCCGAATTGCTTGACCAGCAGCTCGATCTCGAACTCGGAGATCATCAGGCTCAGGTCGCAGCGGTACAGCGCCGCGATCTCGCGCCGGGCCTGGTCGGTGTCGGCCATGCCGGCGAACTCCTGCTCGGCGGCGGGGGCGAACAGGGTGCTGAAGTCATCGTTGTCGTCGCTGGCTTTCAGGCGCTCCTTGAGGCGCTGATGGCGAGCGTGGCGCAGGCTCTGCAGGTCGGAAGTCTCCAGCACGCGCAGGGCGCCGGGGCACTGCTGCTCGACGCGCCAGCCGAACTGCTCCTCCATCATGAACTGGTCGAACAGCACGATATCCGGCGCCAGTTCGGCGATAAAGCGGTCGAAACTGCTGTTGTTCAGCTCGATCGGGCACTCGCGGATGCCCAGGACGCTCAGGTCCTCCTTGTGCTCGCCGGGGTTGGCCGGGCTGCTGAAGGTGATGTCCCAGCCTTGCCGGAGGAAGACCTGGAGGATCTGCATCAGGTGCCCGCTGGCCGCCGAGGAGCGGGGTTCGGGCCAGACGTAACCAATGACCAGGACTTTGGTGGCGGCGGTCGGACTCATGGGTGGGTATTCCTGAAAAAAGCGGGGGTGTCTGCGGGGGCGCCATTAAACCACAGCGGGGGGCTGGCGCGGCTGCCCTGACGCCCAGGGCCCAGGCGCTTGTCGGGTCAGCGGGGGTTACCGAGGGTTCAGCCGAGGAGGGTGCGGACCTTGTTGCGCAACTGGTCGATGGAGAAGGGTTTGCCGATCACCGCCATGCCGGCGGCCACCTCGATGTTTTCCGCGTAGCCGCTGGCGAACAGCACCGGCAACTGCGGGCGCAAGGCGCGGGCGCGGGCCGCCAGTTCCTTGCCGTCCATGCCGGGCAGGCCGACGTCGGTCATCATCAGGTCGATCCGCAGCGCGCTGTCCTGCAACCGGGTCAGGGCTTCCTCGCTGCCCGCGGCTTCCAGCACCTTGAATTCCAGCTCCTCCAGCACATCGACAATCAGCATGCGCACGATGGTGTCGTCTTCGACGACCAGGATGGTGGAATCGGTGGTGGGCATAGAAAGGCTCTCGAAAAAAGGGAGGGGGCGGCAGCAGCGGTAAAAAAATCGCCTCTTGCAGCAATAAATAACGCGCAATGACAAGTCGCTGAAGCTGTACAAAAAAATAATTCTGTACAAGCTGTGCCAGAATAACCTGTCTGATCGAGAGCGGGCAGTGCTGGATGGCAATTTGTGCCTAGAGTTGCCAGAAGAATAGATACGCCGCCCGCCTTTGGGGCAAACTCCATGGTTTTTGACACTTCACCAAGGCCTTTCAATGATCTCTTCGTCTTCGGTTGATGAACAGAGCTTTCGCAAGCTGCTAAGTCGCAACATCGCGCTCCCCCTGGGCGTTGGCGTGCTCAGTGCGGTGGTCTTCCTGTCCCTGATCAGCTATCTGCTCTCGGTGACCCAGTGGGTCCAGCACAGCGATCGGGTGATCAACAGCATCAACCAGGCCGCCAAGCTGACGGTCGACCTGGAAACCGGCATGCGCGGCTTCCTGATCACCGGCGACGAGCATTTCCTCGACCCTTATGAAGTGGCCAAGCCGCAGATCTTCAGCGAGTTGCGCGGGCTGCGCGAGCTGGTGGCGGACAATCCGCAGCAGGTCGATCGCTTCAAGCGCCTGGAAGCCTTGCAGGACGAGTGGAATCTCTACGCCAAAGGCATGATCGAGATGCGCCGCCAGGAGGGCGATTATCGCCGCTCGGTGCAGTCCGGCCGGGGCAAGCGCCTGACCGACCAGATGCGCAAGGAATACGACGAAGCGGTGGCGATGGAGCAGCAACTGCGGGTCGATCGCAACGAGAACGTCACCCGCACCACGGTCCGCAGCGTGGCCCTGTACCTGTTGTTCGTGGTGCTGATCAGCGGTCTGCTGGCCTATATGGGGCGCCGCGACCTGCTCAACCTGTCCAGAAACTACGGCGCCAACCTCGCCGCCCAGCAGAAAAGCGCCCGGGCCCTGGAGCAGCAGGCCTGGCTGCGCAGCGGTCAGACCGAACTGGCCGAGCAGTTGCTGGGGCAACTGACGCTGAACCTGTTGGGGCGCAATATCCTGCAGTTCTGTGCGCAGTACCTGGGCAGCGCCGTGGCGGCGATGTATGTGCGTGAGGAGCACGGCGGCCTCAAGCGCGTGGCCGCCTACGGTTTCTCCCGCGAGCAGGAAGAGCGCGAACAGTCGATTTTCATCGGTGAAGGCATGGTCGGCCAGGCGGCCCAGCAGGACCGGCTGATCCGTCTGGACGAGGTTCCCGCCGATTACTTCAAGGTCAGCTCCGGCCTCGGTGAAGGCGTGCCGCGCAGCGTGCTGGTGGTGCCGACCAGCGACGACGACCGGGTCAACGGGGTGATCGAGCTGGGCTTCCTGCGCGCCCTCAGCGAGCGCGATGTCGAGCTGCTGGAGCTGATCGCCGGCAATATCGGCACCGCCATCGAAGCCGCGCGTTATCGCCAGCGCCTGCAGGAAGTGCTGGCCGAAACCCAGCAACTCAACGAAGAGCTGCAGGTGCAGCAGGAAGAACTGAAGACCGCCAACGAAGAACTCGAGGAACAGTCGCGGGTGCTCAAGGAGTCCCAGGTACACTTGGAAGCCCAGCAGGTGGAGCTGGAGCAGACCAACGAGCAATTGGCCGAGCAGGCCCAGGCGCTGGCGCAGCAGCGCGACGCCATGGACCGCAAGAACGGTGAGCTGAACCTGGCCCAGGTGCAGTTGCAAGAGCGTGCCGAGGAGCTGCAGCGTTCGAGCAAGTACAAGTCGGAATTCCTCGCCAATATGTCCCACGAGCTGCGCACGCCGCTGAACAGCTCGCTGATCCTGGCCAAGCTGCTGGCGGAAAACCCCCAGGAAAACCTCAGCGCCGAACAGGTGCAGTTCGCCGAGTCGATCTATTCGGCGGGCAACGATCTACTCAACCTGATCAACGACATTCTCGATATTTCCAAGGTCGAAGCCGGCAAGCTCGAAGTGCGTCCGGAAAACACCAGCGTCGTGCGCCTGGTCGAGGGCCTGCGCGGGCTGTTCCAGCCGCTGACGGCGGACAAGGGCCTGGAGTTCCGTGTCGAGTTGCAGCCCGGCGTGCCGCAGAGGCTGTTCACCGACTGCCAGCGGGTCGAGCAGATTCTCAAGAACCTGCTGTCCAACGCGGTGAAGTTCACTGAGAAGGGCCAGGTCAGCCTGAGCGTGTCGTGCCAGCCCGAGGCGGGCATTGCTTTTGCCGTGCGCGACTCGGGCATCGGGATCGCCCCGGAGCAGCAGGAAAGTATCTTCGAAGCCTTCCGCCAGGCCGACGGCACCACCAATCGCCGTTACGGCGGCACTGGCCTGGGCTTGTCGATTTCCCGCGACCTGGCAGCATTGCTCGGCGGTTCGATCACGGTCGCCAGCGAGCCGGGGCAGGGCAGTGTCTTCACCCTGGTGCTGCCGGAGCAGTATGTCGAGCGCGTGGCAGAGGAACAGGACGAGCTCAAGCCGGTCGCGGCACCGGTGATCCAGGCACCGAGCAAACCGGCTCCGGCGCCGGCCCCCCTGGTGCCCGAGGTGGAGATTCCGCGTTTCGCCGACGATCGCGACAAGGCGCCGTTCACCACCCGCTGCATCCTGGTGGTGGAGGACGAAGCGAACTTTGCCCACATTCTGTATGACCTGGCCCACGAGCTGGGTTACCAGTGCCTGGTGGCCCACGGCGCCGACGAGGGTTACAGCCTGGCCGAACAGTTCGTGCCGGACGCGATCCTGCTGGACATGCGCCTGCCGGATCATTCCGGGCTGACGGTGTTGCAGCGCCTCAAGGCGCACGCCACCACCCGGCATATCCCGGTGCATGTGATTTCCGTGGAAGACCGGGTCGAGGCCGCCATGCACATGGGCGCCATCGGCTACGCGGTCAAGCCCACTACCCGCGAAGAGCTCAAGGACGTGTTCGCCCGCCTGGAAGCCAAGCTCACCCAGAAGGTCAAGCGCGTGCTGCTGGTGGAGGACGACGACCTGCAGCGCGACAGCATCGCCCGGCTGATCGGCGACGACGACATCGAGATCACCGCCGTCGGCCTGGCCCAGGAAGCACTGGAGCTGCTGCGCGACAACCTCTACGACTGCATGGTCATCGACCTGAAGCTGCCGGACATGCTCGGCAACGACCTGCTCAAGCGCATGTCCACCGAGGACATCTGCTCCTTCCCGCCGGTGATCGTCTATACAGGGCGCAACCTGACCCGCGATGAAGAGGCGGAGCTGCGCAAGTATTCGCGCTCGATCATCATCAAGGGCGCGCGTTCGCCCGAGCGCCTGCTGGACGAAGTGACGCTGTTTCTGCACAAAGTCGAGTCCCAGTTGTCCCATGAGCGGCAGAAGATGCTCAAGGCCGCCCGCAGCCGCGATAAGGTCTTCGAGGGGCGCAAGGTCCTGCTGGTGGACGACGATGTGCGTAACATCTTCGCCCTCACCAGCGCCCTGGAGCAGAAGGGGGCGATCGTGGTCATCGGCCGTAATGGCCATGAGGCGATCGCCAAGCTCAATGAAGTCGAGGATATCGACCTGGTGCTGATGGACGTGATGATGCCCGAGATGGATGGTTACGAAGCCACCCTCGAGATCCGCAAGGAGCCACGCTGGCGCAAGCTGCCGATCATTGCGGTGACCGCCAAGGCCATGAAGGACGATCAGGAGCGCTGCCTGCAGGCCGGCGCCAACGATTACCTGGCCAAGCCGATCGACCTCGACCGGCTGTTTTCCCTTATTCGAGTCTGGTTACCCAAGATGGAAAGAATCTAGTGGAGCGCAATACCGAGATCGAACTGCGTCTGTTGATCGAAGCTATCTACCTCAAGTACAGCTACGACTTCCGCGATTACTCCGGCGCCTCGATCAAGCGCCGGATCAACCATGCGCTGCGCCAGTTCGAATGCAAGACCATTTCCGCCCTGCAGGAGCGGGTGCTGCACGACCCGGGCGCGTTCATGCAGTTGCTGCAGTTCCTGACGATCCCGGTCAGCGAGATGTTTCGCGACCCGTCGCACTTCCTGGCGATTCGCCAGGAAGTGGTGCCGCTGCTCAAGACCTACCCCTCGATCAAGATCTGGATCGCCGGCTGCAGCACGGGCGAGGAGGTCTATTCGATGGCCATCCTGTTGCGCGAGGAAGGGCTGCTGGAGCGCACCATCATCTATGCCACCGACATCAACCCCAGCTCCCTGGAGAAGGCCAAGCAGGGCATCTTTTCCCTGGAGAACATTCGCGCCTATACCCAGAACTACCAGCAGGCCGGCGGTTTGCGCTCCTTTGCCGACTACTACACGGCGGCCTACGACTACGCGATCTTCGACAAGACCCTGCGCGAGAACGTGACCTTCGCCGACCACAGCCTGGCGACCGACAGCGTGTTCTCCGAAACCCAGCTGATTTCCTGTCGCAACGTGCTGATCTATTTCAACAAGAAGTTGCAGGACCGGGCCTTCGGCCTGTTCCACGAGTCGCTCTGCCACCGCGGTTTCCTGGTGCTGGGCAGCAAGGAAACCCTGGACTTCTCGGCCTACGGCGAGCATTTCGAGCCGTTGGTCAAACAAGAACGGGTCTACCGCAAATCATGAAGGACTACGCCATCGGGCAATCCGCCTTGCCGCGGGTCGAGGCCATAGTGATAGGCGCGTCGGCCGGCGGCGTCGAGGCGCTGCTGAAAATCTTCGCGGCCTTTCCCGAGGGCTTCCGCCTGCCGATAGTGGTGGTGCTGCACCTGCCCGAAGAGCATCGCAGCCAGCTGGCCGAGGTGTTCGCCCAGCGCCTGGCGCTGCCGGTGCAAGAGGCCCGCGACAAGCAGAGCATCGACCGCGGCACCCTGTATTTCGCCGTGCCCGGTTATCACTTGTCGGTGGAGCAGGACCGCAGCCTGTCCCTGAGCCAAGAGGAACGCGTGCATCATTCGCGTCCCGCCATCGATTACCTGTTCGACTCCGCCGCCGATGCCTATGGCCCGCGCCTGGCCGCGGTGCTGCTGACCGGGGCCAACCAGGACGGCGCCCATGGCCTGGCCCAGGTCAAGCGGCGCGGCGGCCTGAGCATCGTCCAGGACCCGGCCGAGGCCCAGGTGGCGACCATGCCCGAGGCGGCCATCGCGCTGCACCGACCGGATTACATTCTCCCTTTGCACGGCATCAGCCGTCTGCTTGTCGAGCTGGAACGAATCGCATGTTAAGTAATATCCAAGCCAAGCTGCTGATCGTCGACGATCTGCCAGAGAACCTGTTGGCCCTCGAAGCGCTGATCAAGCGCGAGGATCGCCAGGTGTACAAGGCGCTGTCGGCGGACGAGGCCTTGTCGCTGTTGCTCCAGCATGAGTTCGCCATGGCCATTCTCGATGTACAGATGCCCGGCATGAATGGCTTCGAGCTGGCCGAGCTGATGCGCGGCACCGAGAAGACCAAGAACATTCCCATCGTGTTCGTCAGCGCCGCCGGGCGCGAACTCGACTATGCCTTCAAGGGCTATGAAAGCGGCGCGGTGGACTTCCTGCACAAGCCGCTGGATACCCATGCGGTGAAGAGCAAGGTCAATGTGTTCGTCGACCTGTACCGGCAGAGCAAGGCCATGAAGCAGCAGGTCGAAGCCCTGGAGCAGAGCCGGCGCGAGCAGGAGGCGCTGCTCAAGCAGTTGCAGGCGACCCAGAACGAACTGGAGCAGGCGGTGCGCATGCGTGACGATTTCATGTCGATCGTCGCCCATGAGGTGCGCACGCCGTTGAACGGCCTGATCCTGGAAACCCAGCTGCGCAAGATGCACCTGGCCCGCGACAACGCCGCCGCCTTCACCCTGGACAAGATGCACGCCATGGTCGACCGCGACGAGCGCCAGATCAAAAGCCTGATCCGCCTGATCGAGGACATGCTGGACATCTCGCGGATCCGTACCGGCAAGCTGTCGATCCGCCCGAGCCGGGTCGACCTGGTGCAACTGGTGCGCGGCCTGCTGGAGAACTTCGCGCCCCAGGCCGAGGCCGCCGAGTCGTCGATCGCCCTGACCAGCGAAGACTCGGTGCTCGGCCAGTGGGACGAGTTCCGCATCGAGCAGGTGATCTCCAACCTGCTGACCAATGCCTTGCGTTATGGCGCCAAGAGCCCGATCGAAGTGCGGGTGTACAGTGCGGACGGGCAGGCGCGGGTCGAAGTGCGCGATCACGGGATCGGTATCAGCGAGGACAACCAGGCACGTATCTTCCAGCAGTTCGAGCGCGTCTCTGTCAATCATGCGGTGGCTGGGCTCGGGCTGGGGCTGTTCATTTCCGAGCAGATCGTCACCGCCCATGGCGGCACCATTGAAGTCGACAGCAGGATCGGCGAAGGTGCGCTGTTTCGCGTTTGTCTGCCGCTGTAGGAAAACACCGGCACCCACGCAACCTTCTGGATGACCGGATGGTCGTATCAGCAGCTATTGACCGAACAAAGGCTTCTCATGAGTGAAGATGCACAAGACGTCGTACTGATCGTCGAAGATGAACCGGTGATTCTGATGTTGCTCGCCGACTATCTGTCGGGCCTGGGCTACCGGGTGTTGCAGGCAGAGAACGGCGAGCAGGCGTTCGAGATCCTCGCCAGCAAACCGCACCTGGATGTGATGATCACCGACTACCGGCTGCCGGGCGGGATTACCGGGGTGATGATCGCCGAACCCGCGGTGAAGTTGCGTCCGGACCTCAAGGTGATTTTCATCAGCGGTTACCCCACCGAGATTCTCGAGTCCGGCAGCCCGATCGCGCGAAGCGCGCCGATCCTGGCCAAGCCCTTCGACCTCAACAGCCTGCAGGAACAGATCCAGCGCCTGCTGGCGTGACACCCCTGGGCCTTTACAGACCCTGCTGCAAGGCCGGATCGTCGGGGTTCTGCTGTTCCAGCTGGGCCAGGAGGATCTGCACGTTCTGCAGCTGGCCGCTTTCCTTCCAGTACTTGATCAGCAGCACCCGCGCCTTGCGGTTGGCGGGTTGGCGCTGGACGATTTCCTCAAGCTGTTTCTGCGCCGCCTCCAGCTCTTCCTGGCTGTGCAGGGTGGTGGCCAGGTCGTAGCGGTAGCCGGCGTTGTTCGGCTCCAGCTCCACGGCGCGGGACAGGCCGAGCAGGGCGAACTCGCTCTGGTCGTGGTGCAGCAGCCACATGCCCAGGGCGTGTTGCAGGTAGGCGGAATCCTGTTGCGCCTGCAGTTGTTTGGCCAGCAACTGGCGGGCATCTTCGCTCCGGCCCTGGCGGTCCAGCACCTCCAGTTGCAGGATCACCGCCTGCAGGTTGTCCGGTTGCAGGCTCAAGGCGTGCTCCAGCGTCTGCTGGGCCTGGACCAGGTTGGCGTTGTGCAGGTACAGGCGCGCCAGCTGGTATTGCGCCTCGACGTTCTCCGGCTGGGCCTTGAGCACCTGGGTGTACTCGTCGATCACTTGCTGCAGCGGCCCGAAATACAGGCCCTGTTCATCCGGCGACAGGCCGAGCAGGGCGGTGACGGCGGCAAAACGCACGGCTTGCACTTCATCGTCCAGCAGCGGGCCGATCAGCAGGCTGCGCTGGCGCGCCGGGACCAGGCCGAGCACCGCCTGGAGGGCGGCTTCGCGGACCTCGGGCGTGGTGTGGTGCAGGCCGGCGTCGGCCAGTTTCAGCGCCTGCGGGCTGGGGTAGTTGTGCAGCTCGGCGAGCAGGCGAATGCGCCGGCTGTCCGACAGGTCGGGACGCCCCAGCTGCTGATACAGCACCCGCGCCGCGCCGGGCTGGCCGTTGCGTGCCTGTTCCAGGGCCTTGCCATAACCGTGCTTGATCGCATCCGGCACCACTGGCGGCGTGGTGCGCAGGAACAGCCACGCCAGGCCCAGGGCCAGGACGACGAGGAGGCTGATCAGCAGGGTGCGGCGGGGCTTGGTCATGCAGGCATCCATGGCAGGGGCGGCTTTACGAAGGCGCAAGCTTCGGTCAGGTTCCCCTCGGAGTCAAACCCGGTTGCGGGTCGACGGGCACGACTCGGGTTTTCGCGGTGGGGCCAGGCTGGAAGAGCGGCCCCGGCTTGTCCCAGCACTCTGCTTGACGAAGGGATTGGCGCGAATGATCAAAAGTTCGGGAAAAATTGCCTTCCTGCCGGGAAGGCCGGGACGATAAGCTTTCCCGGCCGTCGATTGACTAGGCTAGCCGCAGGTGCCCTTTGTCCAGAACCCACTCATGCAGCCACTGATCAACTACTTCAAGATCGTCATCCACCCGGGAGGCGCGGTGCTGCGCTTCGCCCTGCGCACCATTGCCGCGGGCCTCTTGACCCTGTACCTGGCGTTCATCTTCGATCTCGACCAGCCCAAGTGGTCACTGATGGCGGTGATCATCGTCAGCCAGCCCCTGGCCGGCATGGCCCTGGCCCGCAGCTTCGGCCAGGTGATCGGCACCACCCTGGGGGCCGCGGTGGCGGTGCTGATCATGGCGATCTTCCCCCAGGCGCCGCTGCCGTTCCTGGTCACCCTGGGCCTGTGGCTGGCGTTGTGCACGGCCGGCGGCACCTTGCTGCGCTATACCAGTTCCCAGGCCTTTGTGCTCAGCGGCTACACCGCGGTGGTGGTGGCGATGCTGGCGATCCCCGAGCAGGGCAATACCCTGATGCTGGCGATTACCCGGGTCACCGAAACCCTGCTGGCGGTGGCCTGTGTCTGCGTGGTCAGCCTGCTGACGGCGCGTCCGGAGGCGGTAGCCCATGGTTACTTCGCCAAGATCGACCAGGTGCTCAAGCTGCTAGCGACCCACGCCGCGGCGGCGATTCGCACCGACGAAAGCGAGGCCGACTTCCACAAGCGGCAGATGCAGCTGCTGGGCGAGATCAGCGCGCTGGAAGGGTTGCGCCGCCACCTGTATTTCGATGCGCCGCGCCTGCGCAGCGCCGACGGCCTGGTGCAACTGCTGGGCAACCAACTGGTGCTGCTGACCTCGCGCCTCACCGTGCTGCGTCACCAGCGCGAACTGCTGCGGGCGCGCTGGGTCGGCGAGCTGCCGGAGGCGATCCAGCAACTGCGCGCCGACGAGCTGGCGTTTCTCGACGAACTGGCGCAGCACGGCCGCGCCTTGCCCACGGCCTCGCGGCAGCAGTTCGCGCAATTGCAGCAGCGCTTCGATGAACAAGCGCGGCGCGCCGAGCGTGAGGCCGATGCCTTGCCCGCCACCTTGCGCTCCCTGGCCTGGGCCCTGCGCTGGGAACAGGCGCGGATGCTCAAGCAGCTCGAAGATATTCTCGAATTCAGCGATGCCATCCAGGACGGGCGCCAGGCCAGTTGCCTGTACCGTCAGGGCCGGGCCAATCCGCTGCACCTGGACTGGCCGCTGGCGGCGATGAATGCGCTGCGGGCCTTTACCGCGCTGCTGGTCGCCGGGCTGATCTGGATCGAAACCGCCTGGGACGGCGCGCGTTCGAGCATGGTCCTGGTGGGCATTCTCTGTTCGCTGATGGCGACCTTTCCCCGGCCCTTGGCGGCGGCGCAAAGCTATATGCGCGGCCAGGCCCTGGCGCTGGTGATCTCGGCGGTCTACGTCTTCGCCCTGGTGCCCTTGATCGGCGATTTCGAGTGGCTGGCGCTGTTGCTGGTGCCGCTGCTGTATACGGTCGCGGTGGGCCTGGCCAGCCCGATGACCGCCGGCATCGGCATGGGCCTGGGGCTGTCGAGCCTGCTGATGATCGGCCCGCAGAACATCGGCGCCTGGCAGAACAGCGCCATCCAGTGGTTCGAGTTCGCCGGGGCCTATGTCAGCGGCGGGGTGCTGTCGTTGCTGGTCTACGCCTTCATTTTCCCGTTCAACCCGGTGCTGCGCATTCGCCGCTTGTTCCGCGACACCCGCGAGCAGGTGTACGCCTTGCAGAAAACCACGGCCAGCGACGAGGAGCAGTTTGTCTTCGAGAGCCGCATGGTCGACCGTCTGACCCAGATGATCGGACTGTTGCCCGCCGCCGGCGACCGGGCTTGCGCCGAGCATTTCGAAACCAGCCTGGCCTGCATGACCCTGGGCGTGGCGATGAACCAGCTCAAGCAGCAGAGCCTGGACAATCCCTGGCTGAGCGGCGCGGCCAACGCCGACCTGCAGCAGTTGCTACGACGGATCGGGCGTTATGTGGCGGGGCGCTCGGGGTTGGATGTGGACGAGCTGCTGGCGCGGCTGCGGCAGCTGGGCGATTACCTCGACCAGCTGCACACCGACGACCGGCCCCAGGCCCATGAACAGCTGTGGTCGGTGTTCCGCATGCGCGTCTCGCTGCTGATCGTCGGCGCCTTCCTGGAGCGTTATAGCCCCATGCTGCAACCCACGGAAATAGGAGCGCCAGCCCTTGCCCATTGATTTCGAATTCGGCGGCGTCTACCTGCCGCCCATCGCCCAGGCCCTGTTGCTGGCCTTGCCGATTTTCCTGCTGCTCGACTGGGGGCTGCGGCGCCTCGGTGTGTTGCGCTTCGTCTGGCACGAAGCTTTGTTCGAAGGGGCGCTGTATGCCTGCGTCTGCGCCATTGTCATTCTGCTGATGGGAAGCCTATGAATCTGAAAAACACCCTGGCCCGCTCGATCACCCTGGTGGCGGTACTGCTGGCGCTGGTGCTGGGCTGGTTCGCCTGGGAGCATTACACCCGCGCGCCCTGGACCCGCGACGCGCGGGTGCGGGCCGATGTGGTGACGCTGTCGGCGGACGTCGCCGGGCGCATCGTCAGCCTGCAGGTGCAGGACAACCAGCACGTGGACAAGGGCCAGCTGCTGCTGGAGATCGACCCGGCGCAATATGCCCTGGCCGTGGAGCATGCCAAGCGCTCGGTGGAAGTGGCGGTCGCCACCCTCGGCCAGTCCGAAGCGGCGATTGCCGCCAGCGCCGCGCAGCTCAAGCAGCGGCAAAGCGAAGAGCGCCGGCGCCGGAGCCTGAAACAGGGCTTCGCGATTTCCGGCGAGGAGTGGGAGAAGTCCAATACCGATGTGGCGGTGGCCCAGGCCGACCTGTTGCGCGACCAGGCCAACCTCGGCCTGGCCCAGGCCAACGTGCACCTGGCCCAGGCGGCGCTGAAACAGGCCGAGCTGGACCTGCAGCGCACCCGGGTCGAGGCCCCGGTCAGCGGCTACGTGACCAACCTGCAGACCCGCCAGGGCGACTACGCCAGTGCCGGCGCGGCCTTGCTGGCCCTGGTGGACAGCGACTCCTTTTATGTCAGCGGCTACTTCGAGGAAACCAAGCTGCCGCGGATCGAGGAGGGCAGCGCGGTGCGCATCCAGCTGATGAGCGGCGAGACCTTCGGCGGCAAGGTGCAGAGCATCGCCTTCGCCATTACCGACCGCGAGAACTCCCAGGGCAGCCGCCTGCTGGCCAACATCAACCCCAGCTACACCTGGGTCAAGCTGGCGCAGCGGGTGCCGGTGCGGATCGCCATCGACCCCGATTACCCGGGCAGGGACAGGTTGCGCGCCGGGACTACGGCGACGGTGACGGTGTTGGAGTAACCTGCGGCGATGCCGGGAAGGGCGCTATCGCGGGCAAGCCTCGCTCCTACAGATTCACGCGGTTCTGTAGGAGCGAGCGGGCGGCGATCCGACTTGCCCGCGATGCTTTTTACCAGGCAAAAAAAAGCCCCGCGACCGAATGAGAACACGGGGCAAAAATTTGGTTGGTTGCGGCCAACCAAAGGAGCTCGGTTGAAGCCTTACTTGCTGGCGACCGTCTCAGGCTGCCAGCCGCCACCCAGGGCTTTGTAGATGGCGACGATGCCACGGTACAGGTCAACCTCGGCCTGGGCCTGGGAGTCCTCGGCGGCTAGGCGTTCGCGCTGGGCGTCGAGCAGCACCAGGAAGTCGACGGTGCCTTCGCGGTAGCGGATTTCCGCCAGGTCGGCCGCGGCGCGGCTCGACTCGCTCTGGCGAATCAGCGAGATCAGCCGTTGCTGGCGCTTGCCGTAATCGCTGAAAGCGTTTTCCGACTCTTCCAGGGCCAGCAGCACTTGCTGCTCGTAGGTCGCCAGGGCGCCGTCGGCGTCGGCATTGGCGCCGCGCAGACGGGCGCGCACGCTACCCAGGTCGAAGGCGGCCCAGGTAATGCTCGGGCCCAGGGCCCAGGCGTTGGCGGCGGAGGAGCCGATCTGCGAACCACGGCCGGCAGTGAAGCCGAGGAAGCCGCTGAGGCTGACCCGGGGGAACAGGTCGGCCTTGGCCACGCCGATCCGCGCGTTGGCGGCGGCCAGCTGGCGTTCGGCGCTGAGAATGTCCGGACGGCGTTGCAGCAGTTCGCCCGGGTCACCGATCGGCAAGGCCTTGGCAATCGCCGGCAACTGCGCGGGTTTGAGGTCGACGCTGAGCTTGTCCGGGCGCTCGCCCAGCAGGGTGGCGATACGGTTGCGCTGGCGCACCTGTTCGGCCTGCAGTTGCGGCACGCTGGCTTCCACCGCGGCCAGGCGCGCATCGGCGCGGACCACGTCGAGCTGGTCGCCGACGCCGGCGTCGCGCAGGCTTTCGGTGATCTTGCGCGACTCCTGCTGGTTGCTCAGGTTGGCCAGGGCGATCTTCTCCCGCAGCTGGGCGCCGCGCAGCTGGCCGTAGGCATCCACCAGCTCGGCAATCATGGTGACTTGCAGCTGGTAGAGGTCGGCCTCGGCGGCCTGCTGGTCGGCTTCGCTGGCTTCCAGGTTGCGCTGGATGCGGCCGAACAGGTCCAGTTCCCAGGCCATGTCCAGGCCCAGGTCGTAGCGTTCGCTGTTGACCCGACTGGTGGTCTGGCCGGGGATCTGACCCTTGGCCAGGTCGCTGCTGGCGCGGCTGGTGATGGTCGGCATCGCATCGTTGCTGGCGTCGTCGCGAATCGCCCGGGCGGCCCGCAGACGGGCGAAGGCCACGCGCAACTCACGGTTGCCCTGCAGGGACTGGGTCACCAGCTGGTTGAGCACCGGGTCGTCGAACTGCTGCCACCAGATGCCTTCGAAACGCGCGCGGTCGAAATTCTTCTGGCCCGCGGCGCCATCGGTGGCGGCCGTGATGTTGGCCGCCTCGGTGGTCGGGGTCTGGTAGTCCGGGCCGACGGCACAGGCACTCAGGGCCAGTACCAGCAAGCTCGGCAGGAAGACTTTCACGCTCATTGTTGCGCCTCCAGTTTCAGGGCACGGGTCGCTTTGCGGGCTTCGCTGCGCTCCACATAGTTGCGGATCAGGACGTAGAACACCGGGGTCAGCAGCAGGCCGAAGAAGGTCACCCCGAGCATCCCGGAGAACACCGCGACACCCATGGCATGACGCATTTCCGCGCCGGCGCCGCTGGAGAACACCAGGGGCACCACACCCATGATGAAGGCGAACGAGGTCATCAGGATCGGCCGCAGACGCAGGCGGCAGGCTTCCAGCACCGCGGCCAGCGGGTCGAGGCCTTCTTCCTGTTTGTCCTTGGCGAACTCGACGATCAGGATCGCGTTCTTACACGCCAGGCCCACCAGTACTATCAGGCCGATCTGGGTAAAGATGTTGTTGTCGCCACCGGACAGGATCACCCCGGTGATGGCCGACAGCAGGGTCATGGGCACGATCAGGATCACCGCCAGCGGCAGGCTCCAGCTCTCGTATTGCGCCGCCAGTACCAGGAACGCCAGCAGTACGCAGAGCGGGAAGACGAACAGCGCGGTGTTACCGGCAAGGATCTGCTGGTAGGTCAGCTCGGTCCATTCGTAGGTCATGCCGTTGGGCAGTTCTTCCTTGAGCAGTTTCTCGATCGCCGCTTCTGCCTGGCCGGAGCTGTAGCCCGGTGCGGCCGCGCCGTTGATTTCCGCGGTGACGAAGCCGTTGTAGTGCATCACGCGGTCGGGGCCCGAGGTATCGCTGACCTTGATGAAGGTCGCCAGAGGGATCATCTCGCCCTTGTTGTTGCGCACTTTCAGCTGGCCGATCTGCTCGGCCTCGAGACGGAACTGCTGTTCGGCCTGGACGTTGACCTGGTAGGTACGGCCAAAACGGTTGAAGTCGTTGGCGTACAGCGAGCCCAGGTAGACCTGCAGGGTGTCGAAGATATCGCTGATGGCCACGCCGTGGGTCTTGGCCTTTTCCCGGTCGATAGCCGCATCGACCTGAGGCACGTTGACCTGATAGCTGGTGAACAGCCCGGCCAGTTCCGGCACGCTGCGACTCTTGGTGATGACGTTCTGCACTTCTTTATACAGCTCTTCGTAACCCATGCCGCTGCGGTCCTCGACCTGTAGGCGGAAGCCGCCAATGGTCCCCAGGCCCTGTACCGGCGGCGGTGGGAAGATCGCCATGTAGGCTTCCTGGATATCGGCGTACTTGCCGTTCAGGGCGCCGGCGATGGCTCCGGCGGACATGCTCGGGTCCTTGCGCTCGTCGAAAGGCTTGAGGGTCACGAACACGATGCCGTTGTTCGGGCTGTTGGTGAAACCGTTGATCGACAGGCCCGGGAAGGCCACCGCGCTTTCCACGCCCGGTTGCTTCAGGGCGATGTCGGACATGCGTTTGATCACGTCCTCGGTGCGGTCCAGGCTCGCGGCGTCCGGCAGTTGGGCGAAGGCCACCAGGTATTGCTTGTCCTGGGCCGGGACGAAGCCCATCGGCGTGTGGGCGAAGCCGAACCAGGTCAGTACCATCAGGCCCGCATAGAGGAACAGGGCGATGCCGCTGCCACGAATCACTCGGCGCACGGTGCCGACGTAGCCATGGCTGGCACGATCGAAGAAACGGTTGAAGGGTTTGAACAGCCAGCCACCCAGCAACTTGTCGAGGAACTTGGAGAAGCCGTCCTTCGGTGCGTGGTGATCCTTGAGCAAGACCGCGGCCAGGGCCGGCGACAGGGTCAGGGAGTTGAAGGCCGAGATCACCGTGGAGATCGCGATGGTCAGGGCGAACTGCTTGTAGAACTGCCCGGTCAGGCCGCTGATGAAGGCCGCCGGCACGAACACCGCGCAGAGCACCAGGGCGGTGGCGATGATCGGCCCGGTCACCTCGCGCATGGCGCGCTTGGTGGCTTCCACCGGGTTCAGGCCGAGGCCGATATTACGCTCGACGTTTTCCACCACCACGATGGCGTCGTCCACCACGATACCGATGGCCAGCACCAGCCCGAACAGTGACAGGGCGTTGAGCGAGAAGCCGAACAGGTGCATCACGGCGAAGGTACCGATCAGCGAGACCGGCACCGCCACCAGCGGGATGATCGAGGCGCGCCAGGTCTGCAGGAACAGGATCACCACCAGCACCACCAGGATCAGCGCTTCGAACAGGGTATGCACCACTGCCTCGATGGAACCACGCACGAAGATGGTCGGGTCGTAGACGATGCTGAAGTCCATGCCTTGCGGGAAGCTCTGCTTCAGCTCCGTCATCTTGGCCCGCACTTCGTTGGAGATCTGGATGGCGTTGGAGCCAGGGCGCTGGAAGATCGGGATCGCCACCGCCGGCTGGTTGTTCAGCAGCGAACGCAGGGCGTACTGGTTGGAACCCAGCTCGACCCGGGCGATGTCTTTCAGGCGAGTGATCTCGCCGTTACTGCCTGCGCGAATGATGATGTTCTCGAACTCTTCCTCGGTCACCAGGCGACCCTGGGTGTTGACCGACAGCTGGAAGCTGGTGGCGCTCGGCGCGGGCGGGGCGCCCAGGGTACCGGCGGCGACCTGGCGGTTCTGCTCGCGAATGGCGGTGACCACGTCGGTGGCGGTCAGGTTGCGCGAAGCGGTCTTGTTCGGATCGAGCCAGACCCGCAGCGAGTAGTCGCCCATGCCGAACAGCTGCACGTCGCCGACGCCGCCCAGGCGCGCCAGCTCATCCTTGATATTGAGGATGGCGTAGTTGGACAGGTAGAGCATGTCGTAGCGTTTGTCCGGCGAGGTCAAGTGCACGACCATGGTCAGGTCGGGCGATGCCTTGTCCACGGTGATACCGATGCGCGTCACCTCTTCAGGCAGCTTGGGCTCGGTCCGGGTCACGCGGTTCTGCACCTGCACCTGGGCGTTGTCCAGGTCGGTACCCAGGGCGAAGGTGATGGTCAGGGTGATCTTGCCGTCGGCGGTGGACTGCGAGGACATGTAGAGCATGTTCTCGACGCCGGTGATGGCCTGCTCCAGGGGGGCGGCCACGGTTTCGCCGATGACTTTCGGGTTGGCGCCCGGGAAGTTGGCGCGCACCACCACGGTCGGCGGTACCACTTCCGGGTATTCGCTGATGGGCAGCTGGAACAGCGAGATGGAGCCGGCGATCAGGATCATCAGCGAAAGCACCGCTGCGAAGATCGGCCGTGAAATGAAGAATTGGGAGAAATTCATCTTGAGTCTTTTCCCTTAACCGCGTGGAGTCGCAGCGCTGGCCAGTTTCGCAGCCGCTTCAGGCGCGCCCTTGGCGGGGGCGACTTGAGGCAGGTTGCTGGCTTCCAGGGCTTGTCGTTGTTGCGCCAGGGCGGCGAGGGTTTCCTTGCTGGCCATCGGCACCACTTCAGGGCTGACCGGCGCGCCCGGACGGGCTCGCTGCAGACCCTTGACGATGATGGTGTCGTCCTTGTTCAGGCCGTTGCGCACAATGCGCAGGCCTTCGATCTTCGGCCCCAGCTCGACGGCGCGGTACGCCGGCTTGTTGTCGGCGTCCATCACCAGCACGAACTTCTTGCCCAGGTCGGTACCCACCGCTTCGTCGTTGATCAGCATGGCGGAGTAGGTGCCGCTGCCCACCAGTTTCAGGCGCGCATAGAGGCCCGGGGTGTAGCTGCCGTCGCTGTTGTCGAACACCGCGCGACCACGGATGGTGCCGGTCTGCGGGTTGACCTGGTTGTCGACGAAGTTCATCTGGCCCAGGTGCGGGTGGCCATCTTCATTGGACAGGCCGAGGTAGACCGGAGTGGTCTGGCCACGTTGGCCCTGGCGGGCGAGCTGGGTGTACTTGAGGTACACACGCTCGTCGGCGTCGAAGTAGGCGTAGACCTTGTCGGTGGACACCACGCTGGTCAGCGGGGTGACGTCGGCGGTCACCAGGTTGCCGGCGGTGATTTCCGCGCGGCTGACGCGACCGCTGATGGGCGCGCTGACCCGGGTGAAGCTCAGGTTGAGCTTGGCCACGTCCAGTTGGGCCTGGATCGCGTCGACCCCGGCGCGGGCTTCCTGGGCGGCGCTGGTGCGGGTGTCGGCCAGTTCGGCGGAAATCGCGTTGCTGGTCAGCAGGCGCTGGCCACGCTGGGCTTCATTGGCACTGCGGGTGGCGGTGGCCCGGGCTTGTTGCAGCTGGGCTTCCAGGCGACGCACTTCGGCCTGGAACGGCCGTGGGTCGATCTGGAACAGCAGGTCGCCTTTTTTCACCAGGGCGCCTTCGGTGAAGGCCACCTGATCGATCTGGCCGGAAACCCGTGGGCGGATCTGTACGGTTTCGGGCGCCTCGAGGCGACCGGTGAACTCGTCCCATTCGTTGACCGGTTGTTCCAGCACCTTGGCCACGCTGACTTTGGCGGCGGGCATGTTGGCGGCTGTTTGCGGTGCCTTGCCACAGGCGCTCATCACCAGCACAGCCAATAATGCGAGAGGGAAGCGTAAGTGTTTGAGTGACTGTTCCATGGATCATCCGCCAATGTATTTGAGATGGGCGGATGATGCTCGGCAGGGGTTGTATCGCACGAATCGAATGAGCCGAAGGTAACTATCATTCGGAATGATATAAGCGCGATGAAAGCCCTCTAGCATGCACCTTTCGTTAGGGTGCTATCAATTACTTAAACGGAATTTCATTGTTTCCGCGATTGCAAGGGTGGGAGGGCGAAGCGTGGGGAGGGGAAGAGTCCTGGCGCCAGCCATCGAGGGTCGAACCACTGCTTCTGCAGCGGACTGAAAAGCACCCTTTGCCCCGCTGGAGCGAGCCTGTTCGCGGCACACCTGGGGTGCGGGGGAGAGGGCTTCGACAGGCGCGTTACGCCAGGGCTGTCTTTAAATGCAATTTTTGCATATTAAGTTATTCCTAAAATGAATTTTACAGAGCTCTTTGGTGTCGTTAGCTTATAGGTTGTGGTTTTTAAGGTGTCTCCTTATATAACCAAATAAATGACAGCCCCCGACTTTCGACTCCCTGGAGATTGCCTTGCGTACACTTCTGCAACTGGCCGCCGCCGCGCTGGCCGCGTCCATCAGCCTCGGTGCCTCGGCGCTCACCCTCACCATCGGCGACCAAAGCTACAACACCCGTGCGGTGATGGATGCCGCCGGTGTGCTCGACGACTTGCCTTACACCCTGGAATGGAAGCAGTTCACCGCCGGCTCGCCGGTGGCCGAAGCGCTGAACTCCGGCAGCCTCGACCTCGGGCTGCTGGGGGACGCGCCACCGCTGTTCCTCGGCGCCCTGGGGGCGCCGATCAAGGTGATCGCGGTCACCCAGCAGAATCTTTCCGGGGTGGCCATCGTGGTCAACCAGGATTCGCCGATCAAGACCGTCGCCGACATCCGCGGCAAGCGCGTGGCGATCTGGAAGGGTTCCTGGAGCCAGCAACTGCTGTTCAGCGCGTTGGACAAGGCCGGCGTGCCCCGTGACGCGGTGGACATCCGCTACCTCAGCGCCCTCGATGCCTTCCATGCGCTGGAAGGCGGTTCGGTGGATGTGATCGCCACCTGGGAACCCTACGTGACGCAACAGGAGCGGCGCGGCGGCCGGGTGATCGCCACGGCGCAAGGGCTGATCCCGGCGCAGAGTTTCGTGGTCGGCAACAACCGTTCCCTGGAAGAAAAACGCGCGGCCATCGGCGACTTCCTGCAACGGCTGAAAAAAGCCCGGGCCTGGAGCGTCAACGATCCTGCCCACAGCGAGGCCTATGCCGATGCCTGGGCCGAGCGCACCCGCGCCGATCGCGAGATCGCCCGTGCCTGGTTCCGTCGGGCGAAAACCGACGTGGGGCCGGTCAGCCCGCAGAACATCGCCGACGCGCAGAAGACCGTGGATTTCTTCAGTGGCATCGGCCTGATCAAGTCCTACCCGGCCGCCAGCCTGTTCGACACTTCCTTTAATGCCGCCTTGCAGAATCCTTCTGTGACGCTTCAGGCCGCGCCGTAACCACCAAGGACCTTCCATGAGCACACGACAACTGAAACTGGGCGCCCTGACCATGGGCGTCGGTGGTCCCGGCCGGCACAACCTGTGGCTGGACCCCGAATTGCCGGCCGACGCCAGCGTCAATATCGACTGGTACATCGACATTGCGCGCCAGGCCGAGGCGGCGTTGTTCGACCTGATCTTCATCGTCGACAGCCAGTTCATCACCCCGGGTTCGCCGCCCCATTACCTGAATCGCCTGGAGCCGCTGACGCTGCTCTCGGCCCTGGCGGTGAGCACGCGGCATATCGGCCTGGTGGGCACGGTCACCACTTCCTATAACGAGCCGTTCAACGTCGCCCGCCGCCTGGCCTCGCTGGACCTGATCAGCAAAGGCCGCGCCGGCTGGAACGTGGTCACCAGCGGCGACGCCGGCACCGCCGGCAACTACGGGCGTGACGAGCACTACGACTACGACACCCGCTATGGCCGGGCCCGGGAGCATGTGCAGGTGGTGCAGGGCTTGTGGCAGTCCTGGGAGGACGACGCCTTTGTCCGGGATCGTGCCAGCGGGCGTTATTTCGACCCGGCCAAGCTGCATGCGCTGAACCACAAGGGCGAGCATTTTTCCGTGGTCGGACCGCTCAATCTGCAACGCTCGCCACAAGGCCAGCCGGTGATCTTCCAGGCGGGTGACTCCGAACAGGGGCGTGAGCTGGGCGCGGCGATTGCCGATGTGGTCTTCACCCACGCGCCGAGCCTGGAGCAGGGCCAGGCGTTCTACCGGGAAATCAAGGAACGCGCGCTGCGCCAGGGTCGCGATCCGGAACAGGTGCTGGTGCTGCCGGGGGCCGAGGTGTTCGTCGGCGATAGCGACGAGCAGGCGCGGGAACTCGAACGCCATTACCACGCGACCGATCACAGCTTCGAGCAGGCCCTGCTGGAGTTCGGCCGTTCCTTTGGCTGGCACGACTTCAGCCAGTACGAACTGGATGCACCTTTCCCGGCCCAGGCCCTGGAGTTCGCCCGCAGCAGCTTTTTCACCGTGGCCAAGCGCATCACCGAGCGCGCGGTCAGCGAAGGGCTCAGCCTGCGCCAGGCGGTGCAGGCCTCCCGACAGCTGCGCCCCGGCGCCTTTGTCGGCAGCGCCGAAACCATCGCGGCGAAGATGAGTGAGTGGTTCGAGGCGCGGGCCGTGGACGGTTTCAATATCTATATCGGCCACCCGGGGCAGTTTCGCCGGTTCACCGAGGAAGTGGTGCCCTTGCTCCAGGAGCGTGGGGTGTACCGCCGCGAATACCCGGGCAGCACCTTGCGCGAAAACCTCGGGCTGAGGATTCCGCGCAATCTGCGCTGATGCACAGAAACCCCAGATAGCCAGAGAGTTTTTTGCTCTCTAGCAACCACAAAAATCATAATTTCGGCATTTCCTACCTTCTCCCAGAATGCGTCCTACACCTCCCACGGCTGCCTACGTGGGATCACTCAGTAGGGCGCAGACATGACAACCCATAAAACAACAATCGATACCCTTGTAGTGGGCGCCGGCCAAGCCGGCGTGGCCATGAGCGAACACCTGAGCCGCCTGGGCGTGCCGCACCTGGTGCTGGAACGCAACCGCATCGCCGAAGCCTGGCGCAGCGGCCGCTGGGATTCGCTGGTGGCCAACGGCCCAGCCTGGCACGACCGCTTTCCCGGCCTTGAATTCGCCGGCCTGGACCCCGATGCCTTTGCCGGCAAGGACCAGGTGGCCGACTACTTCGAAACCTACGCGCGCAAATTCAACGCACCGATCCGTACCGGCGTCGAAGTCAGGAAGGTGGTGCGTAACGCCGCCCGCCCGGGCTTCACCGTGGACACCAGTGAGGGTGTGATCGAAGCCCGGCAGGTGGTGGTGGCCACCGGTCCGTTCCAGTGCCCGGTGATCCCGCCGATCGCCCCGCAAGATCAGCGCGTGCTGCAGATGCATTCGGCCGCTTACCGCAATCCGCAACAGCTGCCCGAAGGCGCGGTGCTGGTGGTGGGGGCGGGCTCCTCGGGGGTGCAGATCGCCGATGAGCTGCAACGCGCCGGCAAGCAGGTCTACCTCTCGGTCGGGGCCCATGACCGTCCGCCGCGGGCCTACCGCAACCGTGATTTCTGCTGGTGGCTGGGGGTGCTCGGCGAGTGGGATGCCGAGACCATGCAGCCGGGCAAGGAGCACGTGACCATCGCCGTCAGCGGTGCCCGTGGCGGGCACACCGTGGACTTCCGTCGGCTGGCCCACCAGGGCATGACCCTGGTCGGCCTGACCAAGGCCTTCGATAACGGTGTGGTCAGCTTCGAGGCCAACCTGGCGGAGAACATTGCCCGCGGCGACGAAAACTACCTGGCGCTGCTCGACGCCGCCGATGCCTACATCGCCCGCAACGGTTTGGACCTGCCGGAGGAGCCCGAAGCCCGGGTAATGCTGCCGGACCCGCCGTGCCTGACCCAGCCGCTCCTCGAACTCGACCTGGCCAAGGCCGGCGTCGGCACCATCATCTGGGCCACCGGTTATTCGGTGGACTACAGCTGGCTGCAGGTCGATGCCTTCAAGGACAACGGCAAACCCCGCCACCAGCGCGGCGTGTCCAGCGAGCCCGGGGTCTATTTCGTCGGCCTGCCATGGCTGTCGCGCCGCGGCTCGGCGTTTATCTGGGGGGTGTGGCACGACGCCCGGCACATCGCCGAGCACATCGTCAAACAGCGGCTCTATTTCGATTACCGCGACGCCGCGCAGCGTCAAGCCGACCGTGAATCCTCCATTGAATCCACCAGCCTCATGGGAGCCCGCTGATGCCTACTCATACCCGCATCCGCATGTTCAACACCAAAGACACCTACCCGAACCAGAGCCTGGACAACGACCTGTGCCAGGCCGTGCGCGCCGGCAACACCCTGTATGTGCGCGGCCAGGTCGGTACCGATTTCAATGGCCAGCTGGTCGGTCTCGGCGATCCGCGGGCCCAGGCCGAACAGGCCATGCGCAACGTCAAGCAACTGTTGGAGGAGGCCGGCAGCGACCTCAGCCATATCGTCAAGACCACTACCTACCTGATCGACCCGCGTTACCGCGAGCCGGTCTACCAGGAGGTCGGCAAGTGGCTCAAGGGCGTGTTCCCGATCTCCACCGGGCTGGTGGTCAGCGCCCTGGGCCAGCCGCAGTGGCTGATGGAAATCGACGTGATCGCGGTTATCCCCGAATAAGGAGTTCGCCATGACTTTCTCCATCGTCGGCCGCTGCGCCGAAACCGGCCAGCTGGGCATTGCCATCAGCTCGTCGAGCATCGCCGTCGGGGCTCGTTGCCCCTGGCTGCGCAGCGGCGTGGGCGCAGTATCGAGCCAGAACATCACCTTGCCGGCCCTCGGCCCCCAGGTACTCGATGGCCTGGGCGAAGGCCTGGCGCCCGCGCAGGCCCTGGACCAGGCGCTGACCCGCAACGGCTACAGCCAGTACCGCCAGGTGGCGGTGGTGGATGCCCAGGGGCGCACGGCGGTGTTCAGCGGCAACCACGCGCTGGGCATCAACAATGCGGTGGCCGGTGAGCAATGCGTGGCGGCCGGCAACCTGCTGGCCAACAGCACAGTGATCGAGCGCATGGTCGAGGCCTTCGAAAGCAGCGAAGGCTGCCTGGCGGCGCGGCTGCTCAGCGCGCTGCAGGCCGGTCAGGACGCCGGGGGCGAGGCGGGCGCGGTGCATTCGGCGGCGCTGTCGGTGGTTGGCGAACTGGTCTGGCCGATCGTCGACCTGCGGGTGGACTGGGCCGAGGCCAATCCCATCGGCGAACTGCAGAAACTCTGGAGCGCCTACGAGCCGCAGTTGCAGGACTACCTGACCCGCGCCCTCAATCCGACCCTGGCGCCGAGCTACGGAGTGCCGGGCGATGAGTGAGCTGCGCAGCCGCGCCTTGCTGGCCCGGCTGGTGGGCTTTGCCACGGTCAGCCGCGATTCGAACCTGGCCTTGATCGAGTTCGTCCGCGACTACCTGCGCGGCCTGGGCGTGAGCTGCGAGCTGATCTACAACGCCGAGCGGACCAAGGCCAACCTGCTGGCCAGCATCGGCCCTGCGGTGGAAGGCGGCGTGGTGCTTTCCGGGCACACCGACGTGGTGCCGGTGGACGGCCAGCCCTGGACGCTCGAACCCTTCAGCCTGACCGAGCGCGACGGCAAGCTCTACGGCCGCGGCACCGCCGACATGAAAGGCTACCTGGCCTCGGTGCTGGCTGCGGTGCCGCTGTTTCTCGAAAGCCCACTGCGCCGGCCGGTGCACCTGGCGTTCTCCTATGACGAGGAGGTCGGCTGCCTCGGCGTGCGCAGCCTGTTGGAGCTGTTGCCGCAGCGCATTCCCCAGCCGGCGCTGTGCCTGATCGGCGAGCCTACCGAGCTCAAGCCCGTGCTCGGCCACAAGGGCAAGCTGGCCATGCGTTGCCATGTGCACGGCGCGCCGTGCCATTCGGCCTATGCGCCTTACGGGGTCAACGCCATCGAACAGGCGGCGCGGCTGATCGGCCGGCTGGGGGAGATCGGCCAGCGCCTGGCGGCCCCGGAACATCACGACGCTCGCTTCGACCCGGCGTTCTCCACCGTGCAGGTCGGGGTGATCCAGGGCGGCACGGCGCTGAACATAGTCCCGGCCGACTGCCGCTTCGACTTCGAGGTGCGCGCCTTGCCGGCCTTCGAGCCCCTGGCGGTGGTGGATGAACTGCAAGGCTACGCCGAACAGGAGCTGTTGCCGGCGATGCAGGCGATCAAGGCCGACACGGCGATCCGCTTCGAAGCGATCTCGGCTTACCCAGGTTTGGCCACCGCCCCTGAAAGCGCCGCCGCGCAACTGGTGGCGCAGCTGTGTGGCAGCGCGGCCTTCAGCACAGTGGCCTTTGGCACCGAAGGCGGGCTGTTCCATCAGGCCGGGATTGCGGCGGTGGTCTGCGGTCCCGGCAGCATGGACCAGGGCCACAAGCCGGACGAGTTCGTCAGCGTCGAGCAGATGGCGGCCTGTGACCGGCTGATGGACCGTCTGGCCGAATACCTCTGCAACCCTTCATGACAACTCATAAGAACAAGGAATCCGCGGTGAAAGATTTCAACGAGTGGACAGCCCTGGCGCAACGGCAACGCCTGATCGACAGCGCCTTTATCGAAGGCCAGGCGTGCCAGGCCGAGAGCGGCGCGCGCTTCGATGTGGTCAACCCGGCCACCGAGAAACGCTTGGCCCAGGTGGCTGCCTGCGGTGAGGTCGAGGTCGACCGGGCCGTGCGCAGCGCCCGTCGTGCGTTCGAGCAGGGCCCCTGGGCCAGGATGGCGCCGAGCGAGCGCAAGGCGATCCTGCTGCGCCTGTCGCGGCTGATGCTGGAGCACCGTGACGAACTGGCCTTGCTCGACTCCCTGAGCATGGGCAAGCCGGTGATGGATGCCTGGAACATCGACGTGCCGGGCGCCGCCCAGGTGTTCGCCTGGTACGGTGAAAGCCTCGACAAGCTCTATGACCAGGTGGCGCCGAGCGCCAGCAATGTCCTGGCGACCATCACCCGGGTGCCGCTGGGGGTGATCGGCGCGGTGGTGCCGTGGAACTTCCCGCTGGACATGGCTGCCTGGAAGCTGGCCCCGGCCCTGGCCGCCGGCAACAGCGTGGTGCTCAAGCCGGCCGAGCAGTCGCCGTTCTCGGCCCTGCGCCTGGCCGAACTTGCCATCGAAGCCGGCATTCCCAAAGGTGTACTCAACGTGGTGCCGGGCCTGGGCGAGGAGGCCGGTCGTGCCCTGGGCCTGCATATGGACGTGGATGCCCTGGTGTTCACCGGCTCCACCGAGGTGGGCAAGTACTTCATGCAATACGCCGCGCAATCAAACCTCAAGCAGGTCTGGCTGGAGTGCGGCGGCAAGAGCCCGAACCTGGTGTTTGCCGATTGCCAGGACCTGGACCTGGCGGCCGAGAAAGCCGCGTTCGGCATCTTCTTCAACCAGGGCGAAGTCTGCTCGGCCAACTCGCGCTTGCTGGTACAGCGCTCGATCGCCGACGCGTTCATTGAGCGCCTGGTGGCCAAGGCGCGCCAGTGGCAACCGGGCAATCCGCTTGACCCGGCGAGCCGGGCAGGGGCCATCGTCGATGCGCGGCAGGCGCAGCGCATCAAGCGGTACATCGAGCAGGCCCAGGCCGAGGGCGCGCAACGGGTGTGCGGCGGTCGGCAACTGAGCTTCGACGGCTCGAGCAACTTCATCGAACCGACCATCTTCACTGGCGTGACCGCCGACATGACCCTGGCCCGCGAAGAAGTGTTCGGCCCGGTGCTGGCGGTCACGCTGTTCGATGACGAAGACCAGGCGGTGGCCCTGGCCAACGAGCACATCTATGGCCTGGCCGCGTCGCTGTGGACCGACGATCTGAACCGCGCGCATCGAGTATCACGGCGGCTGAATGCCGGGACGGTGTCGGTGAATACCGTCGATGCGCTGGATGTGACGGTGCCCTTTGGCGGCGGCAAACAGTCGGGTTTTGGCCGCGACCTGTCGCTGCATTCGTTCGACAAGTACACCCAGCTGAAAACCACCTGGATTCAACTGCGGGGCTGAGGGCCGCAAGGCCGTCCCGAGAGCAGCACCGATCTTCAAAAAAATAGAACAACAAGACGGAGCAACCGATGAACAGCAATGCAAGCGTGCAAACCGGCGCCCTGGCGCCGCCCGCGAGTCGCAAGAAACTCGGCCTCACCGCGCTGTTGGCGGTGGCCATCGGCCTGGTGGTCTCACAGGGCGTGATGGTGCTGATGCTGCAAGGCGTCGGCATCGCCGGCCTGGGCTTTATCGTGCCCCTGGGCCTGGCCTACCTGCTGGCCCTGAGCTACGCCTGTTCGTTCTCCGAGCTGGCGCTGATGATCCCCCGTGCCGGTAGCCTGAGTACCTACACCGAGGTCGCCATCGGCCAGTTCCCGGCGATCCTGGCGACCTTTTCCGGCTACGTGGTGGTGGCGATGTTCGCCCTGTCGGCTGAGCTGTTGCTGATGGAGTTCATCATCGACAAGGTCTACCCGCACTCCATGCCACCTTTGACCGTGGCCCTGGGGGTACTGGCGCTGTTCACCCTGCTCAACCTGTTCAACATCGACATCTTCGCCCGCCTGCAGACGGTGCTGGCGGTGGTGATGACCCTGGTCTTGCTGGTGATGGGCCTGAGCGCGATGAACAGCGACATAGTCGCGCCCAACCCGACGCTGTTCGACAGCGCGCATTGGAATCCCCTGGGCCTGGGGGTGATCGCCCTGACGGCGATGGCGGTCTGGGGGTTTGTCGGCGCCGAGTTCGTCTGCCCGCTGGTGGAAGAAACCCGGCGCCCGGAGCGCAATATCCCCGGCTCGATGATGCTCGGCCTGACCATCATCTTCGTGATCATCAGCCTGTACGCCCTGGGTGCCTTGCTCACCGTGCCCCAGGCGGAACTGGCCAGCAACGGCCTGCCGCATTACCTGTTCGCCACCACGGTGTTCGGCGAGGCGGGCAAGGTGTTCCTGGTGACCGCGGCGATCACCGCCACCTGCAGCACCCTCAACAGTTCGCTGGCGGCGATCCCGCGCATGCTGTTCGGCATGGCCCGCAATGGCCAGGCGTTCGGTGTGTTCAAGCGCCAGGGCAAGCGCACCGGCGCGCCCTGGGTGGCGGTGCTGTTCATTGCCGCGGTCACCGGCCTGCCGTTGCTGTTGATGCACGACCATGCCGACGCGATCAACCAGCTGCTGCTCTCGGCGGCCCTGGCCTGGCTGCTGGCCTACATCATCACCCACGTCAACGTCATCGCCCTGCGTCGGCGCTACCCGCAGGTGGCGCGGCCGTTCCGCACGCCGTTCTACCCCTTGCCGCAGCTGTTCGGCATCGCCGGCATGCTGTTTGCGATCTGGAACGTGTCGCCCAGCCCGGAGATGACCTTTTCGATTTTTGCCTATGCCGGCCTGGTGCTGCTGATCGTCTCGATCATCGCCGTGCTGTGGATCAAGGGCGTGATGGGCAAGCCGCTGTTCAAGCCGGAGCCGCTGGCCAGCGTGCTCGGCACCCTCGATAAAAACCCGCAAGGAGACTCGCAATGACCGTTCAAGTGAAACCCGTCCGCAGCACCGGCGACTACCAGGCCGCGGATGCCGCGCACCACATTCATGCGTTCCTCGACCAGAAGGCGCTGAACGCCGAAGGGCCGCGGGTGATAGTGCGGGGTGAGGGCCTGGCGCTCTGGGACAACGACGGCAAGCGCTACCTGGACGGCATGTCGGGCCTGTGGTGCACCAACCTCGGCTACGGCCGCAAGGACCTGGCCGCCGCCGCCAGCCAGCAGCTCGAGCAGTTGCCGTACTACAACATGTTCTTCCACACCACCCACCCGGCGGTGGTCGAGTTGTCGGAACTGCTGTTCAGCCTGCTGCCCCAGCACTACAGCCACGCGATCTACACCAACTCCGGCTCCGAGGCCAACGAGGTGCTGATCCGTACCGTGCGCCGCTACTGGCAGATCCTCGGCAAGCCGCAGAAGAAGATCATGATCGGCCGCTGGAACGGCTACCACGGCTCGACCCTCGGCGCCACGGCGCTGGGCGGGATGAAGTTCATGCACGACATGGGCGGGGTGATCCCGGACGTGGCGCACATCGACGAGCCGTACTGGTTCGCCCATGAAGGCGACCTGACCCCGGCCGAATTCGGCCTGCGCGCGGCGCGGCAGCTGGAAGAGAAGATCCTCGAACTGGGCGCCGAGAATGTCGCCGCCTTTGTCGCCGAACCCTTCCAGGGCGCCGGCGGCATGATCTTCCCGCCGGAAAGCTACTGGCCGGAGATCCAGCGCATCTGCCGCCAGTACGACGTGCTGCTGTGCGCCGATGAAGTGATCGGCGGTTTCGGCCGTACCGGCGAATGGTTCGCCCACCAGCACTTCGGTTTCGAGCCCGACACCCTGTCGATCGCCAAGGGCCTGACCAGCGGCTACATCCCCATGGGCGGGCTGATCCTCTCCAGGCGCATGGCCGAGGTGCTGGTGGAGCAGGGCGGGGTGTTCGCCCACGGCCTGACCTATTCCGGTCACCCGGTGGCGGCGGCGGTGGCCATCGCCAACCTCAAGGCCCTGCGCGACGAAGGCATTGTCAGCCGGGTCAAGCAGGAGACCGGGCCTTACCTGCAGCGCTGCCTGCGCGAAGTCTTCGACAACCACCCGTTGATTGGCGAAGTGCAGGGCGCCGGGCTGGTGGCGGCCTTGCAGTTCGCCGAAGACAAGGCCAGCCGCAAGCGCTTCGCCAACGAGAACGACATGGCTTGGCGTTGCCGCACCATCGGCTTCGAAGAGGGCCTGATCATCCGCTCGACCCTGGGCCGGATGATCATGGCCCCGGCCCTGGTGGCCAGCCACGCCGACATCGATGAACTGGTCGACAAGACCCGTACCGCCGTAGACAGGACCGCCCGCGAATTCGGTCGTCTGTAAGCCCAGAAGCGGCCGGTGCGTGCGGGCGCGTCGGCCTATTAGAGGAACCGCTTCATGTCCAGATCCTTGCGTTGCTGTGTTCCCTTTGCCCTGGCCCTGTTGTGCAGCGCTGTTTCGGCTACGCCCCAGAGCCTCACCGTCATCTCCTTTGGCGGTGCCACCAAGCAGGCCCAGGACAAGGCCTACTTCCAACCTTTCACCGCCAGCGGCGCAGGACGCGTGGTCGCCGGCGAATACAACGGGGAGCTGTCGAAAATCAAGGCCATGGTCGATGTCGGCCATACCAGTTGGGACGTGGTCGAAGTCGAAAGCCCGGAGCTGCTGCGCGGCTGTGACGAAGGCTTGTTCGAACGCCTCGACCCGGCGCGCTTCGGCGACCCGGCGCAATTCGTGCCGGGGACCCTGAGCGAATGCGGAGTGGCCACCTATGTCTGGTCGATGGTCATGGCCTACGACCAGGACAAGCTGGCCAAGGCGCCGACCTCCTGGGCGGATTTCTGGAACGTCGCCGACTTCCCCGGCAAGCGCGGCTTGCGCAAGGGCGCCAAGTACACCCTGGAAATCGCCTTGCTCGCCGACGGGGTCAAGCCGGACCAGCTGTACCAGGTGCTGGGCACTCCCGAGGGCGTGACCCGGGCGTTCGCCAAGCTCGACCAGATCAAGGGCAATATCCAGTGGTGGGAGGCGGGCGCGCAGCCGCCGCAATGGCTGATCGCCGGCGATGTGGTGATGAGCGCGGCCTACAACGGCCGGATCGCCTCGGCGCAGAAGGAAGGCATGAAACTGAGCATCGTCTGGCCGCAGAGCCTGTACGACCCGGAGTACTGGGCGGTGGTCAAGGGCACGCCGAACAAGGCATTGGCCGAAGACTTCATCGCCTTCGCCAGCCAGCCGCAGACCCAGAAGGTGTTCTCCGAGGAGATCCCCTACGGGCCGGTGCACCGTGACGCGCTGGGGCTGCTGCCGGCGGCGGTGCAGCAGCAACTGCCCACCGCTGCAGCCAACCTGGCCGGGGCGCGGGCCGTGGACGCGGAGTTCTGGGTGGACCACGGCGAGGAACTGGAGCAGCGCTTCAACGCCTGGGCGGCGCGCTGAAACTGCGGCACCGCGAGTTTGCAGGAGCGGGTCAATCCGCTTCTGCAAGCTCGCTATTTCAGGCCAGCCAGGCCTTGAACTGCTCCTTGCAGTAATCGACGAACAACTGCGCGGGCTTGGTCAGCTGCGCCCGTTTCAGCCAGCCGGCCACCAGCGCGGAACCGGTGACATCCTCGGCCAGCTGCACACAGACCACTTCCTGGCCGTCATAGGTGCTGTTGCCATGGGGCCTGGTCACCAGCAAGGCAAAACCGAACCCCTGGCCGACCATGCCGCGCACCATCTCGATCGACGGCGAGCCGAAGACGATATTCGGCGTCAGTTGCAGTTCTTCGAAGATGCTCACGAAATAGGTACGGCTGGGCTGCACATCCAGCAGGATCATCGGCTCCAGGACCAGGTCGCGCAGCGACACCTGGGCCTGCCCGGCAAAACGGTGCCCGGCCGGCACCAGGGCATAAGGTCGTTGCGGCGCCATCAGCGCCTCAGTCTCGATGGTGCTGTCCAGGTCGTGTTCGTAGAAGATCGCCAGGTCGAAGCGCCCGCCGGTCAAACCCTGCACCAGCTCTTGCTGCTCGCCGTCCTGCAGGCGGATCTCTACCCCGGGAAAGCGCTCGCGAAAACCGGCGATCAGCCGTGGCAGGTAGAGCGGGGCGACCGTCTCGAAACAACCGATATCGATCTGCCCGCACACCACGTCGTTGTCGGCCAGGGCGTTCTGCTCGAACTCATGGGCCATGCGCAGCAGTTCCTGGGCCTTGCGGTAGAAACGCGCGCCACCGGGGGTTAGGGACACGCCCTGAGCGTGATGACGGATCAATAACTGCACGCCGAAGCTGTCTTCCAGGCCCTTGACCGCCGTGGAAATCGACGGCTGGGCGATATACAGCTTGCGCGACGCCTCGGCGACGCTGCCACATTCGACGGTGGTGACGAAGTACTTCAATTGACGCAAGGAATAGGACGCCACAGTGCACCTCTGGCTGATTGTTTGACTCCACGATACCTGCTCGGCAGGCAGGCGCTGCAGCGGATTTTGCTGGGTAGTGGGCATATTTTCCCTGGGTACCAGCAAGTGGTTTTCAGTGAGCCGGTGCCGTTGGCAGGCATGGGGTGGCTTGCTTTACCCATGACACTGACAAGCGCCGCCTAAACGTGTAGGACTTTTACTTCAAGGTGGGTAGGAGAACTACGGGTATACTGGTTATATATCCAGTGTTTTCTGGCGATTCCTCTACCTGCGCGATGCCGAACGAAAAATGGGTGCGTGGACAGAAAATCCAGCTCGGTTAATTTGAAGACCTCTCCTTTGGAAAGGGAGAGTTTCTTAAATCAATGGAGCAATAAACATGAACAAACCACAAACCCAATCGCCGCTTCGCCACGGTCGCGTCACATCCCCAGCCTCCCGCGGCGCAGTCGCCATCGACCTGGGCCTGCTGGGCGGCTGGCAGGTCAATGAAATGGAAGGCGGCAAGAACTTCCCGGCCCTGGCTGCGGGTCCGTTCCCCGCACCGTTCAACACGGACAACCCAAGCGACGTGCCGCCGGCCGATGGCTTCATCCTCAGCGGTGGCAAGACCGATGCCCGGGACTGCGTCAACTTCACCGATGAGGAGATGAGCAAGAAGCTCAGCCGCGCCTTCACCTGGCCGATGCTCAACGTCGACCCCGGCCAGATCTTCAAGGTGACCTGGCAGTACACCGCACCGCATACCACCCGTGGCTATCGCTGGCTGATCACCAAGGACGGCTGGGATCCGAAACAGCGCATCACCCGCGCGCAACTGGAGGCTCAACCTTTCGCCGAGGACTTCTATCCGCAGGTGCCTTACTACAGCCATGCCGGCGAATTGAAGGCCAAGGTCGATCACGAAGTGAAACTGCCTGCCAATAAAAAGGGTCGTCACGTGATTGTCCTGATGTGGATCGTGGCCAATACCGGCAACGCCTTCTATCAGGCCTTCGACGTCGACTTCAAATAAGTCTGCGGATCGTCCAAACGTTCTGAAGGATTAGAACATGTCAAAGATTGACTTTACCCAACTGAAAACGACGCAGGATGATGCCGCGTCGCGGATGCCGAGCCTGGATGGCAAGAAAATCCTCATGGGCTACTGGCACAACTGGCCGGCCGGCCCCTCGGACGGCTACCAGCGCGGGCAGTTTGCCAATATGAACCTGGAAGATGTGCCCCGGGACTACAACGTGGTGGCCGTGGCGTTCATGAAAGGCAGCGGCATTCCGACGTTCAAGCCGTACAACCTGTCCGATGCCGAGTTTCGTCGCCAGGTGGGCGTGCTGAACAGCCAGGGCAGGGCGGTGCTGATGTCCCTGGGGGGCGCTGACGCTCATATCGCATTGAACCCGGGCCACGAACAGCCCCTGGCCAATGAAATCATCCGTCTGGTGGAAACCTACGGCTTTGACGGGCTGGACATCGATCTTGAACAGAGCGCGATTGATTTCGCCAGCAACAAGACCGTCCTGCCTGCCGCGCTGAAGCTGGTCAAGGCTCACTATGCTGCCGAGGGCAAGCATTTCATCATCAGCATGGCACCGGAGTTCCCCTATCTGACCACTGCCGGTCGATACGTCGACTACCTCAAGGCGCTGGAGGGCTACTACGACTTCATCGCGCCGCAGTTCTACAATCAGGGCGGCGATGGCCTCTGGGTTCAGGAGGCCAACAACGGCAAGGGGGCCTGGATTGCCCAGAACAACGATGCCATGAAAGAGGACTTCCTCTATTACCTGACCGAAAGCCTGGTGAGTGGCACCCGCGGTTTCACCAAGATTGCGGCTGACAAATTCGTCATTGGCCTGCCCGCCAACGTCGATGCCGCTGCCACCGGATACGTGGTCAACCCGACGACCGTTTCCAATGCGTTCAAACGCCTCTATGCCAAAGGGTTGTCGATCAAGGGCCTGATGACCTGGTCGGTCAACTGGGACAGCGGGGTCAACAAGGACCACGTGCCCTACAACCAGGAATTCAGCCGGCGCTACGGGCCGTTGATCAACGGTGGCAAGCTGTCCCCCTCGACGCAGGAGGAGTCCCACCCGCAGAGCGCCCACTAGCGCAGGATCAAGGAGACATCCGGCAGACGTGCCTGATGCTCGACCGTCAAGTCGATTGACTTGATCGCTGAGGGTAAGCAATGAAAATCCGATGTCGGAAGGCATCGGATTTTTTGCGGATGAGGCCTTCAGAGACTATCCGGATCCCCTGACCCTGGCCGCGGGCGGCAGCGTGGAGGGGCCGAATATCGGGTCATTGCAGCCGCTGCGCAGCAGTGCCGGCGACAGGCTTGCGCAGGCGCTCAACTGATGAAGATGATCTTCGACACCAGCTCTGCGCTGTTCTTGGCCTGAAGCTTCTTCATCAACCGGGCGCGGTGGACTTCCACGGTGCGGTGGGAAATGCCCAGCTTGCGCGCCACTTCCTTGCAGGTCAGGCCATTGACGATATGCAGCGAGATCTCCCGTTCACGCGGGGTCAACTGGATCATCGGCGCTGGCTGGCGGTCCAGGCGCTCGAAATGCCAGACCATCAGCTTGAACGGATCCTCGGCCGTCAGGGAAAAGCCGTGGGCGCGGGCCCAGAACACCTCGCCGTTGCGATGCTGCATGAAGCGCTCGTCGGAGTAGAAGGCGCCGGGCCCGTTGCGCAGCCAGTGCTCGCTGCGTTCGCCGATGCTCTGGTAGTCGGCCTGGGAGGGGTACAACAGCAGGGTCAGGTGGCCCTGCAAGTGTTCGCGTTCGTAGCCGAACAGGCGAACGAAGGCCTGGTTGCAGTCGAGCATCCGGCGATGCCCGGTGATCATCTGTGGTGCGGGGGAAACCTGGAAGGCCAGGCGCTCGAGGTCCTGGAATTGCTGGGCGTATAGGGTCATCAGGCATCCTGCCTCGGGTTTATCGGTGCGTCCCTTTTTTTGGGGGCGGGTACTACTTACTGCCGTACGTAGTTGCCCCAACTAGCGTCTGATTCGGGTGCTGAATCATTGTATGGAATACCCGCTTCAAGGACAGAAGAAAATCACCATGACTCACGATTCCGTATCCATCGTCGCTGCCGCCCATAGTCCTTTCGGTCGTCTGGACGGCCTGAACCTCGAGGACCTGATCGTCCAGGTTACCCGCGAGGCCCTGGCAGACGCTGAGATCGACGCCGCAGAAATCGACGCGCTGTTTCTCGGGCACTTCAACTCCGGCCTGGTAGCGGATGGTTTCCCCGCCTCGCTGATGCTCCAGGCCGACCCGCAACTGCGCTTCAAGCCGGCCACTCGCTGCGAGAATGCCTGCGCCTCCGGCTCGGCGGCGATCCAGGCCGGGATCAACGCGATTCGCAGCGGCGCCGCCGAACTGGTACTGGTGGTCGGTGCGGAGAAAATGACCGGCAACAGCACCGTCGAAGTTACCCGGGCCTTGGCCGGCGCCGGCTACCAGAACGCCCTCCAGGAGGCCGGCCTGAGCTTCGCCCAGCTTTTTGGCCAAGTGGCGCAGCAGTACGCCGACCGGTACCACAGCCCATTGTCCTCGATGGCCATGATCGCGGTGAAGAACCACGCCAATGCCATGGCCAACCCCCTGGCGCAGATGCACCGAGTGATGGATTTCGAACACTGCAACAACGTTTCCCAGGGCAACCCGCTGATCGCACCGCCACTGCGCCTGACCGACTGTTCGCTGATCAGTGACGGTGCGGCGGCGATCATCCTGGCCTCGCCGCGGCGCGCCCGTTCGATGCGACGCCAGGTGGCGATCCGCGCCATGACCCAGGTGAACGACTTCCTGCCCTTGTCGCGCCGCGACGTGCTGGCCTTCGAGGGGCCGAAACGGGCGATCCACGGGGCCCTGCGCCAGGCCGGCGTGACCCTTGGCGACCTGAGTTTCGCTGAGGTACACGACTGCTTCACCATCGCTGAACTGCTGATCTACGAAGCCATGGGCCTGGCGCCCAGGGGCGAGGGGCACCGGGCCCTCGACGACGGCACCGTGCGCCAGGGCGGACGCCTGCCGGTGAACCTGTCCGGCGGGCTCAAGGCCAAGGGGCATCCGGTGGGGGCTACCGGGGTCTCGATGCATGCCCTGGGCTTTGCCCAACTGATCGGCAAACCCATTGGCCTGGGTGTGCCCGGTGCCGAGTTCGGCTTGCTGTTCAACATGGGCGGCATGGCGGTGGCCAACTACGCCAGTGTCCTGCAAGCGGTCAAGGTCTGAGGATGAACATCGCCCACTGGCTGCGCGATGCGGCCCAGCGCTGGCCTCGGCGGGCGGCTTTGTTCGAGGGACGCCGCCAGGTCGCCGACTACCAGGTGTTTGCCGCGCAGGCCCGGGCCCGCGCCCTGCAACTGCGCCACGCGTACGGCATTGTGCCTGGCGACCGGGTGGCGCTGCTGCTGAAGAACAGCTGCGGTTATCTCGAACTCTTGTATGCCATCTGGTGGAGCGGGGCGGTGGCGGTTCCGATCAACAGCAAGCTGCACGCCCTGGAAGCCGCCTGGATCGCCGGCAATGCCGGGGCCCGGCTGATCTACACCGATGAGGGCCAGAGCTTCGACGCCGCGGACCTGCCGGCCGGCTGCCGCGAACTGGCCGCGCCCGGGCTGGCCGTGCAAGACCGGGTGCCGGGCGATGAACTGGTGGAGCCGCACCTGAGGGAGGACGCCGACCTGGCCTGGCTGTTCTACACCTCCGGCACCACCGGGCGCCCCAAGGGCGTGATGCTGTCCCATGGCAACCTGATCGCCATGTCCTTGTGCTATCCGCTGGATGTGGATCCGGTGGCCGCTGATGACGCAGTGGTCTATGCCGCGCCGATGTCTCACGGCGCCGGCCTCTACAATTTCATCCATGTGCGATGTGGCGCCCGGCACGTGGTGCCGGCGTCCCAGGGGTTCCAGGCGGCGGAGTTGTTCGAGCTGGCGCAGGCGCTGGGCCAGGTCAGCCTGTTTGCCGCGCCGACCATGGTCAAGCGCATGGTGGAGCAGGCCCGGCAGCAGGGCTATTGCGGCGAAGGGATCAAGACCATCGTCTACGGCGGCGGCCCGATGTACCTGGCGGACCTTGCCCAGGCCCTGGACACCTTCGGCCCGCGTCTGGTGCAGATCTACGGCCAGGGCGAATGCCCGATGACCATCAGTGCCCTGTCCCGGGAGGCCATCGCCAACCGCGGGCATGCTGACTGGCCGGCCATTGCCGCCTCGGTCGGGCGTGCCCACGCCTGCGTCGAGGTGCGCGTGGTGAATGCCGCGGGCCAACCCCTGGCCCCCGGCGAACCTGGGGTGATCGCCGTGCGCGGGGCCGCGGTGATGCAGGGTTACTGGGACAATCCGCAAGCCACCCAGGAGGCCCTGGTGGACGGCTGGCTGCTTACCGGCGACATCGGTTTCCTGAATGAGCGGGGCTACCTGACCCTGACCGATCGCAGCAAGGACGTGATCATCTCCGGCGGCAGCAATATCTACCCGCGGGAAGTCGAGGAAGTGCTGATCCGGCACCCCGAGGTGTTCGAAGTGTGCGTGGTGGGGGAGGCCGACCCGCATTGGGGCGAATCGGTGGTGGCCTTCGTGGTCCTGCGCTCGCCCGGCAGCCTCGATGCGCAGGCGCTCGAGCACTGGTTCCTGGCGCGCATGGCCTCGTTCAAGAAACCGAAGAAGTACCTGTTTTGCGCCGAGCTGCCGAAGAACAGCTATGGCAAGATTCTCAAGACCCGGTTGCGCCAGTGGTTGCAGGACCCCTCCGGGTCCTTGAGCAACCTCTGAAACGCTGTATTTCATGGATAGCACCAAGACAGGAGTCCCCACCATGGGCGTGTCACCTTCCAACTCCCAGCGCCAGCGGCGCCGGGCCTTCATCGGCGCCACTTCCGGCCACTTGATCGAGTGGTACGACTATGGTGTCTACGGTTTCCTGGCCCTGTACATCGGCAAGGCCTTCTTCGTCTCTGACGATCCCTCCAGCAGCCTGCTGGCGAGCTTTGCGGCCTTTGCCCTGAGCTTCTTCATCCGGCCCCTGGGCGGCCTGTTCTTCGGCCCCCTGGCCGACAAGATCGGCCGACGCAAGACCCTGATCACGGTGCTGGTGATGATGGCCGGCTCCACTTTTCTGTTGGGCCTGTTGCCGACCTACGCCAGCATCGGCATCGCCGCGCCGGTGATCCTGGTGCTGATCCGCTGTGTGCAGGGTTTCTCCGCCGGTGGCGAGATCGGCACCATTACCAGCTTCATTTCCGAATACGCCAGCCCGGGGCGCCGAGGGTTCGCCACCTGCTGGCTGATGGTCACCGCCGTGCTCGGCCTGCTCCTGGGCGGCGCCGTGGCCAACGGCATGACCTGGGTCCTGGGCGCCGAGCTGATGCAGGAGTGGGGCTGGCGGATCCCGTTCCTGATCGCAGGTCCCCTGGGCTTCATCTCGCTGTATATCCGCCTGAAGCTGGAGGACAGCCCGGAGTTCCTGGCCCTGGTGCAGGCCGGGCAGACCTCCAAGGCGCCGCTGCGCGAAGTCTGGCAGTGGAAACGTTCGATCGCCCTGGTGTTCTTCATCATCACCCTGCACAGCTCGATCTTCTACCTGGTGCTGACCTTCGCCTCGACCTACATGTCCAACACCCTCAAGTTCGACAGCGGCACCACCTTGCTCTATGTGTTCGTCGCCAGCCTCTCGGCAGCGGTGGTCATGCCCTTCGGCGGCGCCTTCACCGATCGCTACGGGCGCAAGCCGTTCCTGATGGTGATCGGTACCCTGGCGACCCTGGCCATGTACTGGTTCTTCAAGGCAGCGCCCAACGCCACCCCGGCCACCTTGTTCTGGCCGCTGATGGCGGTGGCGATCCTGTTCGGGCTCTATGCGTCCTCGACCTACGCCCTGATGAGCGAACTGCTGCCGACCCGCATCCGCTCCACCGGCATCGCCGTGGCCTACAACATCCCGGTGGCGGTGTTCGGCGGCAGCGCGCCGCTGATTTCCACCTGGCTGATCAAGCTCACTGGCGACATCACCGCGCCCTGGTACTTCTACGTGGCGACCGGGGTCGCGTCGCTGCTGGCCCTGGCAGTGCTGCGCAAGGAGGACTTCGTCGCCTGTACCCACGACGCCCGGCACCAGGGCAGCGGGGCTGCGCAACTCCTGGTCAATCCGCAACCTTGAGCCCGCCTGTCGGCGCCGGCCCTGGCTGACTGGCGCCGCCCGGCCGTGCGCCGCGGCCTATCGGCAAGGACGTCGGTAGTGGTTAATGGTGGGCAATGGCACCGGGCGGGTCGGACAAGCGCATAGCTGCAACGCTCGGTGTCAGCCCGGAAACAGAAAGGTCCCGCGAGCGGCCAGTCAGGACTGGCCCCTTTTGCCTATGGCAGAGGATCCGGTTTATGGATCAAAGGCTGTCCGGGTCGCCGAAGAACATCTGAATCCGCGAGCGCAACCAGCGTTCGCCCGGGTCGTTGTCCTGGGAGCCGCGCCAGGCCATGTGCAGTTCGAAGGACTGCACCGGCAGGGGCGGGTCTTCGGCGCGCACGCCGCCGGCGGCGGTCAGGGCTTCGGCGGTGTAGTCCGGCACGGTAGCGACTATGTCGGTGCCGGTGAGCAGGGTGCTCAGGCCGTTGAACTGCGGCACCGCGAGCACCACGTGACGCTTGCGCCCGAGTTTTTCCAATTCTTCATCGATAAAGCCACTGAGGTCGCCGGCGAACGACACCAGGGCGTGGGGGCGGGCGCAGAAGTCGTCGAGGCTCAGGGAACCGGGCATGCTGTCGGCCCGCAGCAGCTTGGGCAGGCTGCGGCGCAGTACCTTGCGCTTGGCGTTGGCCGGCAGGTCCTGGGTGTAGCTGACGCCGATGGAAATCTCGCCGGAGGCCAGCAGGGCCGGCATCAGCAGGTAGTTGGCGCGGCGCACCACCAGCACGATCCCCGGCGCTTCGGCGCGCAGGCGCTTGAGCAGCATCGGCAGCAGGGCGAATTCGACGTCGTCGGACAGGCCGATACGGAACACCGCGGTGCTGGTCGCCGGGTCGAATTCGGCGGCGCGGCTGACCGCGGTGGAGATCGAGTCGAGGGCGGGCGAGAGCAGGGCGAAGATTTCCACCGCCCGGGCCGAGGGCTCCATGCTGCGCCCGGTGCGCACGAACAGCGGGTCGTCGAACAGGCTGCGCAGGCGCGACAGCGCCGCACTGATGGCCGGCTGGCCGAGGAAGAGTTTCTCCGCCGCCCGGGTCACACTGCGTTCATGCATTAATGTTTCGAACACGATCAACAGGTTCAGGTCGACACGACGCAGGTCATTACGATTCATCTTGAGTCCTGGCAGAGTCAGCAAACTTGACGAGAGCGACCATATGAGAACAATGGCCGGCATGAATCTTACGGGGAAAGGCTGCTACTCTGCACCGGCTAATTGTTTTTTCCTGTAAGGAAGCCTGCGCTCTGGCACGCTGTTTATCGTTGTTGCAGGTGCCGCGGAATCAATGACAGGCATGTCGACTATTAATAGCCACTGATGGTCTTGGCCAGAAAGCCCAGATAGAGTTCAGGGCATTAGAGGTTACTTTGACGAGGTTTGCGATGTCCCGCACGATCCGTTTTCACAAGTTTGGTCCGGCCGAGGTGCTCAAGTGCGAAGAGCATGCGGCCGCTCTGCCTGCGCCAGGCGAAGTGCAGGTGCGTGTCGAAGCGATCGGCATCAGTTGGTACGACGTACTCTGGCGCCAGAACCTGGCGTCCTCCCATGCCCGCCTGCCTTCCGGCCTTGGCCATGAGATGGCCGGCGTGGTGACTGCGGTCGGCGAAGGCGTCGACGACCTGGCCGTTGGCGACAAGGTGGCCAGCTTCCCGGCCGAAAGCCCGAACGATTATCCGGTCTACGGCGAGCTGATTGTCCTGCCACGCTCGGCGCTGACCCGCTACCCCGATGTGCTCAGCCCGATCGAAGCAGCGGTGCATTACACGCCGCTGCTGGTGGCCTACTTTGCCTATGTCGACCTGGCGCGGGTCAAGCCCGGGCAGTTCGCCCTGGTCACCGATGCCAGCCACTGCGCCGGTCCGTCCTTTGTCCAGCTGGGCAAGGCGCTCGGGGTACGGGTAATCGCCGCGACCAAGACCGCTGAAGAGCGTGAGTATCTGCTGTCCCTGGGTGCCGAGAAGGTCATCGTCACTGAAGAGCAGGACCTGCTCATGCAGATCAACAAGTACACCGACAACCGTGGCGTCGACGTGGTGTTCGATGGCCTCGGCGGCCCGCAGATGTCGATGCTCGGCGACGTCCTGGCGCCACGTGGCAGCCTGGTGCTGTACGGCCTGCAGGGCGGCAACCAGACGCCGTTCCCGGCCTGCGCGGCGTTCCAGAAGAACATCCAGTTCTTCGTGCACTGCATCGGCAACTTCACCGGCAAGCCCGAGCTGGGCATCATCCAGGACCAGGTAGCCTTGCAGCGTGCCTTGCGCGACATCAACCAGCTGACGGCGGATCGTGTGCTGCTGCCGCTGAAGACCCGGGTCTTCCCGTTCAACGAGTTCGTCGAAGCCCACCGCTACATGGACGAGTGTCCTTGTCGCGAACGGGTCGCACTGCAGGTCGAACCGGCCTGATCCTGACGCCAGGGTTCGCCATCGCGCACTCTGGCGTTTCTGTCTTCGCGGTCACTCCCTTCTTTAATTCCCGCCTCGATCCTGACTGTCTTCTGTGCAGCAGTCGGCCAGGGCCTAGTTGCGCCTGCTTATTGTGCAAGCCTCCACGGATAGATCCCGTCGCGTTGCGGTCAAACTGCCAGTAAACTGCGCAGCACTCACCGAACCACCCATTTCCCGAGGTTTTGCATGACACTCAGTCCTTTTGCGGGCAAACCGGCACCGACAGAATTGCTGGTCGATCTTCCGCGACTGGTAACGGCCTACTACACCGGCCAGCCCGATGCCGCCATCTCTACCCAGCGTGTCGCCTTCGGCACCTCGGGGCATCGTGGCAGCTCGTTCGATCTGAGTTTCAACGAATGGCACGTCCTGGCCATCAGCCAGGCGATCTGCCTGTATCGCCAGTCCCAGGGCATCGATGGCCCGCTGTTTGTCGGCATCGACACCCACGCGCTGTCCACCCCGGCCGGCGCCAGCGCCCTGGAAGTACTGGCCGCCAACGGCGTGACGGTGATGATCGCCGCGGGCGACGAGTACACCCCGACGCCGGCGGTGTCCCATGCGATTCTCTGCTACAACCGCGGTCGCACCAGCGGCCTGGCCGACGGCATCGTGATCACCCCGTCGCACAACCCGCCACAAAGCGGCGGCTACAAGTACAACCCTACCAACGGCGGCCCGGCCGACACCCACATCACCAAGTGGATCGAAGCCAAGGCCAACGAGCTGCTGGCCAACAAGCTGGCCGGCGTGAAGCGCATCAGCTACGAGCAGGCGCTGAAAGCCGACACCACCCACCGTCACGACTACGTCAACAGCTACGTCGCCGACCTGATCAACGTCATCGACCTGGACGCCATCCGCAACGCCAAGCTGCGCCTGGGCGTCGATCCGCTGGGCGGAGCAGGGGTGCGCTACTGGTCGGCGATTGCCGAGCACTATCGCCTGGACCTGGAAGTGGTCAATAAGGAAGTCGATGCGACTTTCCGTTTCATGTCCGTCGACTGGGATGGCCAGATCCGCATGGACCCGTCGTCCAGCTATGCGATGCAAGGCCTGATCGGCCTGAAGAATCGTTTCGACGTGGCCTTCGGCTGCGACCCGGACCACGACCGCCACGGTATCGTGACCCCGACTGGCGGCCTGCTGGCGCCGAACAACTACCTGGCGGTGTCCGTCGACTACCTGTTCCAGAACCGTCCGCACTGGCGCGCCGACGCGGCGGTGGGCAAGACCGTGGTCAGCAGTGGCCTGATCGACCGCGTGGCCGCGCGCCTGGGCCGTCGCCTGTACGAAGTACCGGTGGGCTTCAAGTGGTTCGCCGACGGCCTGTTCGACGGCTCCCTCGGCTTTGGTGGCGAAGAGAGCGCTGGCGCCTCGTTCCTGCGCAAGGACGGCGGCGTCTGGAGCACCGACAAGGACGGCCTGATCCCGGCCTTGCTGGCCGCGGAAATGACTGCCCGTACCGGTCGCGACCCGAGCCAGGCCTACCGCGCCTTGTGCGACGACTTGGGCGAGCCGTTCTCGGTGCGCGTCGATGCCAAGGCCAACCCGCAGCAGAAGGCGCTGCTGAGCAAGCTGTCGCCGGAGCAGGTGACCTCGACCCAGCTGGCCGGCGAGAGCATCCAGCAGATCCTCAGCCATGCGCCGGGCAACGACCAGGCGATCGGCGGCCTCAAGGTCATGACCGAGAACGGCTGGTTCGCCGCGCGTCCATCGGGCACCGAAGACATCTACAAGATCTACGCCGAGAGCTTTATCGGCGACGAGCACCTGAAGCAGTTGGTGCAGGAAGCCCAGACCCTGGTAGACGGCGCGATCAGCGGCTGATCCAGCGGCGTTTCGCGGCAGACAAAAAAGGGGCGACCAAGCGGTCGCCCCTTTTTATTGCTGCTGTGTCTTGTAGGAGCGAGGCTTGCCCGCGATGGCTGCCGTTTGAGCGACAACTATCTTCAGCTAGAACGGAAAGGGCTGCTTTGCAGCCCATCGCGAGCAAGCTTCGCTCCTACAGAAGCTGATTCTCAAGCCAGGTCCACCAGGACGATTTCGCTGTCCTCGAGGGCGGTGACCCGCAGCAGGCGTTCATCCTCGACCGCGACACCGTCTCGAGCTTCGGCGCGCAAGCCGTTGACTTCAATCACCCCGGTCGCCGGCACCAGGTAGGCCCGGCGCCCGTTGTCCAGCGAGTACTCGGCGGACTCGCCGGCCTTCAGGTTGGCCGCCACCAGCCGCGCGTCGGCACGAATCCGCAGGCTCTGGTCATCGCCTTGTTTGCCGCTGGCCAGGGTCACGAAACCTTCGCGCTGGCCTTTGGGGAACGGCTTGGCGCCCCAGGACGGCGCGGAGCCGGCCTCGTTGGGGATGATCCAGATCTGGAAGATCTTGGTTGCGCCGGCTTCCAGGTTGTATTCGCTGTGGGCGATCCCGGTACCGGCGCTCATCACCTGCACGTCGCCAGCCTCGGTGCGGCCCTTGTTGTCCAGGTTGTCCTGGTGGGTGATCGCGCCTTCACGGACGTAGGTGATGATCTCCATGTCCCGGTGCGGGTGCTGCGGGAAGCCGGTGCCGGGGGCGATCACGTCGTCGTTCCACACGCGCAGGTTGCCCCAGTTCATGCGTTTGGGGTCGTAGTACTCGGCGAACGAAAAGTGGTGGTGGGCATCCAACCAGCCATGATGGGCGCCGCCCAGGGATTTGAAGGGTCTGAGTTCAAGCATGATCCTCTCCTGTCAGGGTTCGTCATGGGCGCCTTGGTTGAGCCGCAGAACGAGACCGGTGGGTTGATGGCGCTCATCATCCATCAGCAAAGCATCGATAAAAAGCGCAAAAAATGCCGTGATCCGATCTAATAAGTAGATATGTTTTGTAGCCTTTCTTCTGCTTTCAAACATTCAGTTCATGGCTTAAGTGAATGACCTGTAAGCATTTCACTAGAAGTCAGCGGCGAATGAGGCGACCATAGGCGCCCTTGTTCCCGTGCAGTCCATACCGCCTCATACCTGGAGTCAGCGTGCCGCAACACAGCCCCGATCTTCCTCCCGAACTCTTGCCCCTGGCCGAAATGCCGCTGCTCAAGCGCTTGGCGGCCAGGTTCTTCGGTCACGGCCTCAGTCGCTTGCGTGCCCAGCATCGCGCGTCCTGGTTGCATGGCCAGGCGGACGGCTTTCGCAGCGGGCACACCGCCGGGGTGGAGTATGGTTACCAGGAGGGCAAGGCCGAAGGCCTGGAGCAGGGCCGTCAGGTGCTGCTGATTCGCGACAGCCGCTCCACCGAGCATCCGGCCCCCGGGGTAGACGACTATCTGTTCGATGACTGGCGCCTGCCGCTGGGCGCCGAGCTGAAGAAGCGCATCAAGGCCGACGTTGGCCGCCTGCTACCGGCCCATGCCCAGCCCAGCAGTGCGCAATGGAAGATGATCTTCAGCGAAACCCCGTCCACTTCGGTGATCGCCGGCGCTGGCGCGGGCAAGTCGACCTCCCTGGTCCTGCGCATCCTGCTGCTCAATCATTACCTGGGCTTCGAACTCGACTCGATGACCGTGGTGACCTTCACCCGCGAGTCGCGCAAGGACTTCATCAACAAGCTGATGGAGGTGTTCGCGCTCTGGGGCCGGCCCCTGGGCCTCAAGGAGGCGCGGGAGCTGGTGCGCACCTTTCACTCGCGCATCCTGCCGATGGTCCGTAGCCTGCCGGGCTTCGAGCGCCTGCAGGCGTTCGAGAACCTCAGCGATCGCCCGGCGGCGGGGGATCTGGAGGTCGACAGCAATCCCTTCGACCTGCGGATCAACGACGCCCAGCGCAAGCACCTGAATGCCTGTTACCACGCCTTGCACCGGCGTGACGGGCGTTTTCGCGAGGCGATCAAGCCGTTGCTGCGTCACGCCCTGCAACTCAAGGAGCTGGAGCGTGATCACCCGGACGTGCAGAAACGCATGGCCGTGACCGAACTGGCGGCCAAGCGCGACGAAGAGCTGTGCGACACCCTCGAAGATCTGTGGTTTCGCGCCGGGGCCTGGCCGATCAAGGGCATCGAGCCGAACCGGCAGACGGTGGAGATCAACGGCTCGCAGTTCCATTGCCATGGCTACGTCGCCGAACTGGATGCCTGGGTGGTGCTGGGGTTCGACCCTCGGGAGAACCCGCAGCTGAGTCGCCCCGGGTCGAAGCTTTCGGTGCGCGCGGAGTGGGCGGTGAAGCGCACCCTGTTTCAAGCTTTCTTCCGTAAGCCAATGATTTGGCTGGATAGTTACGAATCGGCAAAGCGCGTCCTGTCGTCCCTGGCCGGGGATGCCAGCGCCGGGCCGGGCTTCGATTACAAGGTCAAGGGCGAGCTGGCGTCGGCGCCGCTGCTGGACTGTTTTGTCGCCGCCGCCGGGTTTATCGAGAACCTGGGGCTGGATGTGTCGGTGGCCGTAGGGCAGATGGTATTTGCCCGGGACGACCCGGACCGCTTTTTCTTCGAGGCCCTGAGCCTGTTCTGGCGGGCGCTGGACGACCATCTGCTCGACCAGTCGCCGCCGATCATGAGCTACAACCGCATGTTCTCGCTGTTCGGCGAGAACACCCCGGAGAACTTCAAGCTGCTCAGCGATGAGCGGCTGCGGCCGATGTCGCACCTGATGATCGACGAGTTCCAGGACGTCTCGCCGCAGATCGTCTCGTGGATTCGCGCCAGCCTGCGCGAGATCCGCAGTCGCGGGCCGGCAATGCATGTCGGCCGTGGGGCGCAGCGCTCGTCGTTGCTCTGCGTGGGGGACGACTGGCAGTCGATCTACGGCTGGCGCGGCAGTTCGCCGAAGTACTTCATGGAGTTCAACAAGGAATTCCCGTCGCCGGCCACCAGTCGGGTGATGCTCAGCGAGAACTATCGCAGCCATCAGCACATCATCGACGCGGCGGAACATATCGTCCGCGCGGCGCCGGCGATAGCCGGGAAGAAGGCCAGGGCCAGCGGCGAGCCCAAGGAAGTGCTGCCGGTGAATGTGCTGGATCGGGACGACCAGGGACTGGCGGCGCGGCTGGCGGAACACTATCGCAACGGCGATTCAATCCTAATGTTGTTTCGAAAAAATAGCGATAAGTTATTGATTGAAGAGCATATTTTACCAATAGTTAATGTGGATTCTAGATTGCCGACCGAGGAGCGACGCCTCAAGCAACTGACCTACCACAGCTCCAAGGGCTTGCAGGCGGATGCGGTGTTCCTGCTCGGCGATTGCCAGCACCTGACCAGTTCGCCCTATAAGAACCAGGTCTATCGCATGGCCGGGCTGGGCAAGGATGGCGACAGCGAGCCCTACGACAATGCGCAGAAGGACGAGACCCTGCGCCTGGCCTATGTCGGTATCACCCGGGCGGTGAAACATTGCTACTGGTATGTGGACAGCCCGGACACCCAGGCGGCCAATGCGCCCAAGGCATCGGACCGGATTCCCCAGGGCAAGCCGTTCTTCGCCGACCTGCGGGCATGAAAAAGCCCGCGCAACGGCGGGCTTGAGAACAACCTGGGGCGGGTCAAGAAAAGAGAGCAGCCCTAGGCTTTCAGGGCGAGTGGCGGCATGAACGCTTCCAACTCGTCTTCCACCGCCTCGATTATTCGTTCGACATCGGCGGCGTTCATCACGGTGGCGCAGGGGATGCCGGCAATGGCGATCATGGTCTCGCCGCTGGCACGATCGAAGAGCCGGGCGATCATGCTGCCGGGTGCATCCATGCTGGCCTCGAAGCCCATGGGGTGAAAATGCCAGCGCATCAGCTGGCAGGCGTTGGGAAAGGTGACTTTGCTGGCGGAGACACTATTCATGAATTGCCCACCTTGTTCATTGAGCGCTTCCTTGTGCTCGCGGTAGGTACGGAAGGGCCGTCACTGGACCAACCTGTGGAGCTTTTAAAAATAGCACCGGGTCATGACATTCAAGGGTTTTTTTCAGGCCGTTTGGCGATTGCCCTGCACTTTTTTGATGCAGGTCATTTCCGGCAGCGGTTTCGGCAAAACGCCAGTATCCAGGGGCCATGCATTGGCCATTGAAGCGCCGGACAAACTTCGGCAAGCTGCGCCTTTCCGTCCCCCGAGTACCTTAATGTCTGCCCTTGATGATGGCCCGGCGCAAACCCAGGCCACCGGCGAGACCGTGCTGCGCTATCACCTGTGTTGGAAGCACCGCGACCTCGATGGCGTCATGGCGCTGTATCACCCGGAAATCCAGTACAACGACTTTTTCCAGAACCGCACCCTGGGCCTGGACGAGCTGCGCGAGTACGTGCGCAACAGCATGCCGCGCGCGCCCGACGAAGCCCTGGAGCACAGCGACCGCATCCGCCTGGATGGCAATACCGCGTTCATTCAATACCAGGTGACCCTGCGCGGCGGGCAAGGCCTGGTGTCGTTTCGCGCCAGCGAGGCGATCACCGTGCGCGACGGCCTGATCTGGCGCGTCAACGAATACGCCTCGCTGGTGCGCGAGGCGCCGCCGAGCAAGGCCGGTGGCGGCGCGCGGCCGGCGGCCAGCCGTCTGGGCCTGTCGCCGCGCCAGCTGAGCTTCATGGCCGAGGATCTGCAACAGTACTTCGAGCGCCAGCAGCCGTACCTCGACCCGGAGCTGGATTTGCAGCGAGTGGCGAAGGAGTGCGGCTACAGCCGCAACCAGATCTCCTACCTGCTCAACCAGGTGCTGGGGCAGAGTTTCTACCGCTATGTGAACCAGGCACGGCTGCAGCATCTGCTGGCGGCGCTGGACAAAGCCGCGCCGCCGCTGCGCATCGACGAGCTGGCGTTCGCCGCCGGCTTCAACTCGCTGTCGGCGTTCTACAGCTGTTTCCGCCAGCACACGGGCTTGTCGCCCAAGGCCTACGCCAAGCAAATTTCTTTGCGTGCACGCGCGCAAGACAGCCCCTGAGCCCAGGCACTAGGATCGCCGCATTAGAAGTTCGGGTGTCGGAGTCCGTATATGCCAGCGTGGCGCAACATCAGTTTGTGGATGGATCAGCTCGACGAGCCGCTGCTGGCCCGGCCGTCGCTGGAGCAGGACCTGGATGTCGACGTGGCGATCATCGGCGCCGGTTATACCGGGCTGTGGACCGCCTATTACCTCAAGCGCCTGGCGCCGACCCTGAACATCGCCATCGTCGAGGCGCAGACCGCCGGCTTCGGCGCCTCCGGGCGCAACGGCGGCTGGCTGATGGGCAACCTGCTGGGGGAGGACCGGCTGCTGGCCGGGCTCAGCGCGCAGCAGCGCCGCGCCTCCTTCGACTTGCTGCACGGCATTCCCGATGAAGTGGCCAGCGTCCTTGAACGTGAAGGCATCGACTGCGATTACCGCAAGGGCGGGGTGCTGTACTGCGCCGCGCGTTACCCCGAGCAGGAAATCACCCAGCGTCGCTACCTGGACAAGCTCTACAGCCAGGGCCTCGACGAGCGTGACTACCGCTGGCTGAGCCCCGAGCAACTGGCCCGGCAGATCCGCGTGGCCAAGGCCTACGGCGGTATCTACGCGCCCCACTGCGCGACCATCCAGCCGGCGAAGCTGGTGCGTGGCCTGGCGCGCGCCGTGGAGCGTCTGGGCGTGCCCATCTACGAAAACAGCCCGGTCAGCCACTGGCAGTCGGGCAGCCTGCAAACCGCCAGGGCCAGCGTGCGTTGCCGCTGGATAGTGCCGGCGGTGGAGGGCTATTCGGTGACCTTGCCGCCCCTGGGCCGTTACCAGCTGCCGGTGCAAAGCTTGCTGGTGGCCACCGAGCCCTTGCCGGCCGCGACCTGGGACGAGATTGGCCTGAGCCAGGGCCAGGCGTTCAGCGAAAGCAGCCGCCAGGTCACCTACGGCCAGCGCACCGCGGATAACCGCCTGGTGTTCGGCGCTCGCGGCGGTTACCAGTTCGCCGGCAAGTTGCGCCATGACTTCGACCTGACCCGCAGTGAAGTCGAGCTGCGGCGCTACCTGTTCAGCGAGCTTTTCCCGCAGCTGAAAAATGTGCGGATCACTCACTCCTGGGGCGGCAACCTGGGCATGTCCCGGCACTTCCGACCGCACATGCTTTGCGACCGTCGGCACGGCATCGCGCTGTCCGGCGGCTACGGCGGCGAAGGCGTGGGCGCCAGCAACCTGGGTGGGCGGACCCTGGCCGAGCTGATCCTCGAACGCGACAGCGAGCTGACCCGCCAGCCCTGGGTGATCACCGAGGGCGGCCTCGACGCCTTGCGCGCCTGGGAGCCGGAGCCGTGCCGCTGGCTGGGCTACAACGCGATCATTCGCAGCTTCGTCCATGAAGACCAGACCCTGGCCAACCCGGCCACGCCGCCCTGGCGCCGCCGGCTGGCCAGCCGGGTGGCTGGTTTCATGGAAGGCCTGATGCATTGAGGCTGCTTTTTCACAGAGGGTTTCACAGCGGTTTTTCCATCGACAGGTAGCGCCATGAGCATCACTCAATTCAAGAACACCGCCCACGTCACCCTGGAGCAATCGGCCCCGGTGGCCGTACCCCTGGGCAACCCGGTCGCCGTGACCTCGGTGACCTGCGTCGAGCGCAACGACGGCGTCGAAACCGGCATCTGGGAGTGCACGCCTGGGCGCTGGCGGCGGCAGATCGTCGCCCAGGAGTTCTGCCATTTCATCCAGGGGCGTTGCACCTTCACCCCAGACAATGGCGAACCCCTGCTGATAGAAGCCGGCGATGCACTGATGTTGCCGGCCAACAGCACCGGGACCTGGGACATCCAGGAAACCGTGCGCAAGACCTATGTGTTGATTTTCTGATCCTTTGATTGCCTGCCAATAAAAACAACCCACACAGGAATCGCCCCATGATCCGTAGAAAACCGGCTTTATCGCTGTGCGCGCCGTTGCTGCTGGTGGCTTCATTCAGCCAGGCGGCGGAGACCGTGAAGATCTACAACTGGTCGAGCTACATCGCCCCGGACACCCTGAAGAACTTCCAGAAGGAAACCGGCATCGGTTTCAGCTACGACGTCTATGACAGCAACGAAACCCTCGACGGCAAGCTGATGACCGGCCGCTCCGGTTATGACGTGGTGTTTCCCTCCAACCACTTCATGGCCCGGCAGATCGAGGGCGGGGCGCTGAAGAAGCTCGACAAGAGCCAGTTGCCGAACTGGAAGAACCTCAACCCGGTGTTGCTCAAGGCCTTGCAGACCAACGACCCGGGCAACGAACACGGCTTCCCGTACCTGTGGGGCAGCACCGGGATCGGCTACAACGTCGCCAAGGTCAAGGCGGTGCTGGGAGACAACGCGCCGGTGGACTCCTGGGACCTGATCTTCAAGCCCGAATACATGCAGAAGCTGCAGAAGTGCGGGGTGGCGATCCTCGACAACGGCCCCGAGCTGCTGCCGGCGGCGCTGAACTACCTGGGCCTGCCGCACCACAGCAAGAACCCCGAGGACTACAAGAAGGCCGAAGCGTTGCTGCTGAAGATCCGGCCTTACGTCAGCTACTTCCATTCCTCCAAGTACACCGGCGACCTGGCCAACGGCGATATCTGCGTGGCGGTGGGTTTCTCCGGCGACGTCCTGCAAGCGGAAAGCCGGGCCAAGGAGGCCAAGAACGGCGTGGAAATCGGCTACGCGATTCCCAAGGAAGGCGCGCCGATCTGGTTCGACATGGTGGCCATGCCCAACGACGCGCCGGACGAAAAGGCGGGGTACGCCTATATGAACTACCTGCTGCGCCCGGAGGTGATGGCCGAGATCACCAACCATGTGCACTACGCCAACGGCAACGAGCAGGCCGACAGCCTGGTCGACCCGGCCATCAAGAGCGATACCAAGGTCTACCCGAGCCCGGACATGATGGGCAAGCTGTTCGCCCTGGAAGCCATGCCGCTGAATATCGACCGGATCCGCACCCGGGTGTGGAACAAGATTCGCACCGGCAGCTGAGGCATTGCCGCCGTTCCCCGCTTTGGCGACCGCCGGCGGGGAGCGCGGCCTTCACTGGTTTATCTTCAGCCGTGCCGCCAGCAGCACCCCCAGAACCTCACGCCCATGGTCGGTAAGAAAAGCGCCGCCCGCGCCGATCAGGTGCGTCATCTCGGGGCGTTCGTCGCATCGACCTTTCTGTCAATTGTCCGCGGACAATGGCGGGGTACGAGGGGGGATCATGCGCTTCGTACCAGTCGATTCAAACGCTGAAGCCAAACGCAGCAGCGTCGAATCGTCATGGGCACGACCGGCAAAGGTCAGTCCAACCGGCATGCCTGTGTCCGGCATGACGCCCATCGGTACGGTGACGGTGGGCACGCCCAGGTGGCGGATGGCGAGGTTGCCGTTGGCGACCCAGATGCCATTGCTCCAGGCGATGTCCGCTGACTGCGGATCGACGTCGGCATTCGCCGGGCCAACGTTGGCAACTGTCGGGAATAGCACGGCATCGAGCTCAAGCCGATCCATCCAGTCTTCAAGGTCGATCCGACGCGTCTGTTCAAGCCCTCGAAGTCCGCCAGCAAGAGTGGCGATCTGGTCCCAAGGGGTAATGCCACGCTCGGCCATCTGCACGTACTCGCTCATGTCAATGGCAAAGGCACCCTGCTGACAGGGCAGAGTGCCTGGATCGTGTGGAAAAATCTGCTGCCCGTCGACGTCGACCAGACGGTGCAATTTCGGATCGTTGTTGGCCCGTAGAAAGTCATCGAATGCCCAGGCCGAAAGATCCCACAATTCATGGTGCTGGAACTCTTCAGGCACTAGTCCGCGATTGAACACCTTTGACGCGCCAGGGCGATCACCCTCGTAGTTGGAGACCAGAGGAAAGTCGACATCAAGCACTTCGGCGCCCGCGGCTTCGAGTGCCTGGCGAGCTTGTTCCCAAAGGCCGATCACCGAAGGATGAGTGTTGATGCGCTGACCGGTTGGCCCACCAATACCCGGCGCCTCGGAGGTGCCGGCTTGCGGATCGGCGTTAATGTACATGCACGGAACGCCGAAGCGCTTTCCAACGAGTGCTCCACTGTTCGCCGCCAGCGACACATAGGAGGCTGGACGCACCGAAGCCACGCTCGGGATCGGCACCCAGGGCTGCATCCGCCACAGATCGCCGCGTGTGTCGGGGTCTTCGGCGACCACCACGTCGAGCACCTCAAGGAGGTCCCCCATGGTTCTGGCATAGGGTACGACAACGTCCATCGTTGGTACCAATGGCCAGTTGCCGCGCACCGAAATCACCCCGCGCGAAGGTGTATAGGCACACAAACCGTTGTTCGAGGCAGGCCCCCGGCCGCTCGACCAGGTTTCTTCCGCCAGGCCGAAGGCGGCGAAGCTGGCGGCGGTGGCGCTACCCGCGCCGTTCGACGAACCCGAGGCGAAGGGCGCGGTGAGGTAGTCGGCGTTGTACGGGCTTTCCGCGCGGCCATAGACCCCGCGCTGCATGCCGCCGTTGGCCATGGGCGGCATGTTGGTCTTGCCCAGGCAGATCGCCCCGGCGGCGCGCAGCCGTTCGATGGTGAAGGCATCGCGATAGGCGATCAGCTTGGCGAAGGCGGGGCTGCCGGAGGCTGCGGTGAGGCCCTTGACCAGATAGCTGTCCTTGGCCGTGTAGGGAATGCCATCGAGCGGACCCAGGGTTTCGCCCTTGGCCCGGCGGGCATCGGAGGCCTGGGCTTCCTTGAGCGCGTCGGGGTTGCGCACCACTACCGCGTTGAGGGCGGTGGGGGTGTCGAGGCCATTGTAGGCATCGATCCTGGCGAGATAGGCCTGGACCAGTTCAACGGCCGTTGTCTGGCCGGATTCGAGTGCGACGCGCAGTTGGGCAATGGAAACTTCGGTGACCTCGATCATGCTGCCGCCGCCGACTGCTGATGGTTGAAAAGGTGATTGTTTCCATCACGCTGGAACTCGGACTTAAGGGCATCACTAAACTCAAAATGGACTTTCATAGTGGTTCTCGTTGCACTGAATTATGCGGCAGGTTCGGGACTTACAACCTGTGAGTTCTACTTAGCAATCAGCAGGGGAGGCGGAATTGATGTAAGGATTCGCACGCCGTTGTCGGCGCCTGACCGAACAGCGACGGTCTGAAGCAGACCGTCGCTGAACTAATCCAAACCTCTGATCGGGCGCCCCTGGGGCCCTTTAGCAACTGTGGCTTCGGCAACAGCCATAGAGTCTGTGCCAAGCCTCCATCTTGTCGGACTCAGACACCTGACTTGATTCTTGTCCAGGCCCGGGTTCGTGCGCGCTCCGCCTCTCGGGGCAGCGGTTTCACGCTGTAGAGCGTTTTCATGGTCGCTTCGGTCGGGTACAGGTTCGGGTTGTTGCGGATCGCCGGATCAACCAGTTCAGTGGCGTCCTTGTTCGGGTTCGGGTAGCCGACAAAGTCGCTGATTGGCGCGATGACTTTCGGTTCCAGCAAGTAGTTGATGAAGGCGTAGGCGTCTTCCGGATTTTTCGCTGATTTCGGGATCGAGAGCATGTCAAACCACACGGGTGCGCCTTCCTTGGGCAGGCGCATGTCGACCACCACGCCATTCTTGGCGTCCTTGGCACGGTTGTTGGCCTGGAAGAAGCTACCGGAATAACCGACTGCGACACAGATATCGCCGTTGGCGATGTCGGCCATGTACTTGGACGAGTGGAAGTAGGTGATAAACGGACGGACCTTCATCAACAGTTCTTCAGCCTTGGTGTAGTCGGCCGGGTTGGTGCTGTTGGGGTCCAGGCCGAGGTGTCGCAGGGCCAGCGGCAGAATCTCCGACGGCGAGTCGAGCAGGGCCACGCCGCACTGCTTGAGCTTGCTGATGTTCTCTTCCTTGAAGATCAGGTCCCAGCTGTCCACCGGTGCGTTATCCCCCAGCGCGGCTTTGACTTTTTCCGGGTTGAAACCTATCAGGACGGTGCCGTACATGTAGGGCACACCGAATTTATTGCCCGGGTCGTTGTCTTCGACCAGCTTCATCAGATTGGGATCGAGGTGTTTCCAGTTTGGCAGCTTGCTGCGGTCCAGTGGCTGGAACACGCCCGCCGAGATCTCTTTAGCGAAGAACATGTCGCCCGGGTTCACCACGTCATAACCGGAGTTGCCGGTGAGCAGCTTGGCTTCCAGGGTTTCGTTGGTGTCGTAGACGTCGTAGACCAGTTTGGTCTGCGTGTTCTGGGCCTTGAAGTCTTCCAGAGCCTTTGGGGTTATGTAGTCGAACCAGTTATAGACCCGCAAGGTGCGATCTTCGGCATGGGCGAGAGAGCTGAGCAGGCCGAGCCCGCAAAGGGCTTTACCAAGCAAGCGAAGGGGGCTGTTCTTGATCAATTTTAATCCAACCTTTGTAGGAACTATGTTTAAACGCAAACGTGCGTTAGATAAGTATTTTCTGGATGTCGAAAGTGTGTTCATACACAGCACTCTTCTTTCGGAACTGACAACAAGGGGTCTTGAAGTTCTGTCAGCAAATTGGCAATCCATTCGCGTTGATGGGGTTGCAGCGTTTCTCCTGTCATACCTTGCATATCAGCAAGATTGGGATCGGTAATAGCAGTGGACTGCTCGCTCAATGTCTCAATAACGGCTAGGCCCATGTAAATCTCATGCCGGATAAAACCGGTCTTCATTGCACAAACCCTCGCCGAACTGCCATCAAATCGACCAAAGAAAGTGATGAGCGAGTCAGTAGGGTAGGAGGAAGGTCAGGAGGGGGGAATGCCTCTATCGGGGTAGGTGAGTTCTTTGGCGTCGCCGCATTCCTCAACCATGACTATGGTCATCTCCAGCTACTGCGCCCTGTGCAGCGATGAGCCGCTCGGTGCGGTTTCGCATCGGGCGGATGTACGTCGTATCTTGAGCTTTCTACTGCCTGGAATGCAGTAGTCCGAAATAAGCACCCGGGGTAATAAAGTCCTGATCGACGTCCTTGGCGACCAGGGCGATTTATTACGAAATAGCCAGGCTGCTCTTGGCGGTGCTTTTCGTCTGAGGGGCGTCAATGAAGAGGTAGAGCTCATTCACCCTCTGGCGCTCTGCAGCATTGGCGGGGAAGAGCAGGGTGATGGTTACGTACACCACGAAGTTCACAGCTAAAGCAACCACTCCCGAGGTCAAACCCTCCAGTTGAGGCAGGGAGGTCGGAAAGTACCACTGTAGAACCCCGGCACACACGAATCCGCTGATCATCGAGCAGACCGCGGCTGCAGCAGTTCCACGTTTCCAGAAGATCCCGAGGAAAATGGTTGGAGCCAGTTGGACTATGCCCTGGTATGAGGTCATTGCAAGAGTGATCAGGTGACTGGATTTAGTGGTTGATACCGCGAAGACTGCTGCAAGGATGGTCAGTATTGCTACGGTCAATTGTCCAATGCGGTGGTTCTCAATCCGACGCTCTTGCAGGACCCCAACGATGTCATTCGCGGTCTGTGCGCCGAGTGCTTGCAGATTTGCGCCGACGTTACCCATGGTTGCTGCTACCACGCAGATGCCGGCCAGAGTCACCACGAGCACCCCACCGACTTCAGCTGCGATGAACCATACGGCGTCCGGAGACTCTTGAACCCCGGGAAGCGTCGAGGCGCTCAAGGCCAGCAGAGTGATCGAGGTGCCGAATATAAGCAGAATGGGTGCGACCTGAACTGCTGACTTCTGGATTGTCCTGGTGCTACGAGAAGCAAAGAGCCTGACGAAGATGTCCGGCCAGCACCATCCACCCAAAGCGCCAGTGACGATCAAGGAGAACAGGTACAGAGGCCCGAGCTCGCTACCAGGGCCTGGAATGGTGAACATGCTGGAACTGGATTGCCCGAATCCATGTCCATTGGTGGTCAGCCAGACCAGCAGACCAAGCGCGATAAGTGTCCCGATCAGGTAGGCTGCGATTCCTTGGATCATGTCGCTGACGATGACGCCCCGGGCGCCGAAGCGGATGGTCCAGATTTGACGAGCGACAATCAGGCCGATACCGATGAAGACTGCAGTGGTAGCACTTACAGCACCGAACGATAAGTGCGTGAAAACAAGTGTCAGAGATTGCATGCCCAGCACGATCCACGGGAAGGACGCGATGATGCCTATCGCCGCGGCGACCACCCGCACGGTCTTTGAGTTGTAGCGCAGGCCGAGAAGGTCGGCTTGCGTGCGAAGGTCAAACGCTTTGCCCCACATGTGTACTGGCTTGGCCAGGAGGAACATGAGCACTACCGCGAGAAGCGAGTAGGGGACGTAGTAGAATCCGATGATTCCCGAGGATGCCGCGAAACCCGCGAAAGAGATGAAAATTGTCCCCGGAAGCCAGGTGTTCACGAACGCCATGGTTGAGTAGAAGCTACCGAAGGAACGTCCACCCGTTGCGTATTCGCTGAAACTGCCCGATCCATCGGTTTTGTGGCTCTTTTCCAGAGCATAAATAATGATCAGGAAGAAAATTAATACCCCGCCGTAGCCAATGAGCATCTGCATTTTATTCACCCTCTTGTTTTGAGCATGCCGCGATCAGCGGAAGAGACAGTGCCACGAACAAGCTTGATCCCAGGAAGTAGGTAAGGGCTTGCGTTGGTGATCCGTTTCCGAAGTGCCAATGCAACGGCGCTGCTAGCATCAGAATAAAGTCCGCTAACACGATGAGTTTTATCAAGAGTGGTTGTGATGTGTTTGAATCACGCTCGGCAATAAGTTGCGACATGGCAAGACCTTAGGTTTATTATTTGAATGGACTGAAATGTGTCGATTACATATTTTGCGAGTGTTAGCTACGGCGTGCTGTTTCGGCAGGACATTGCAGTAGCTTCCTTATCTCCATGAGATGTTCGCGCTGGTAGCTCTGTGTCTCCTGGCCGAAAAGCCCCTTCATGTCATCGAGGTTGGGGTCTGAAATGCCGGTTTTGATGCCGCTCAAGGTTTCGATAACTACAAGCCCCATGTAGGGAACAGTGTTCTGTTCATAGCCACCCTCGTGGCACATCACCAACTTTCCTTTGCATGAAATATCCGCGGCCTCCATCACTCTTTGTGTCAAGTCTCGGAAGCTATCGCTATGCAGCAACATTCGACCCAAGGGGTCGTAAGCTCCGGCATCGAAGCCGCAGGAGACGATGATCAGCTGTGGGTCGAATTCCCTGAGCGCCGGCACGATGAGTGTGTCCATCGCTCCCAGATAAGCTCCGTGACCGGAACCTGGAAGCATGGGGATATTCAGGTTGTAGCCAGCTCCTGCGCCAAGGCCGCGCTCCTCGGCACACCCACTGTCACTGGGGTAATTTCCCTTTTGGTGAATGGAGATCGTCAGTACCTTGGACGATTCCCAGAAGATGTCTTGCGCGCCATTACCGTGGTGGACATCCCAATCCACGATGGCGACGCGTTCCAGGCCATGCTTTTCGATTGCATGTTTAGCGGCAAGAGATCCGTTTGCGAAAAGGCAGAAGCCCATCGCTGCATCGGCAACAGCATGGTGCCCTGGTGGGCGAACCAGGGCGTAGGCGTTTTTCACATCCCCACGCATCACTGCATCTACGGCCTCAATGACGCCGCCTGCGGACAGTGCCGCTATGTCATAGCTACCTGCACCAAAGGGCGTGTTAGCGCTGAAGGCTCCACCTCCGGCCTTTGACATTGCCTCAAGTTCATCCAGGTAGGCAGCCGAATGAACCATTTCGAGTTCATCTCGTCGTAACGCTCGGGGGCGAATGTGAAACAAATCGTCTGTTATGCCACTGACATCCAAAAGATTTTTGAAGCGTCGTTTCGTCTCCGCTTCTTCGAATGGAGTACCAGGCTGGATCGTCAACCCTGGTTTGTAGATTCCGGCATGGCACCCCGTCGAATGCCACATGAATAGCTCATGCCAAACGAACCCAGTCCCCATTTTCTACCTCGTCATCAAATCTGTTATTAGCGTTGCAATTGATTTGCCTCATCAGCTTATGCCCTGGGGGTAGGGGAGACCATGCCGCTATAGGGGTAGGCGGGTGGTTGTGATTGGGGGAGCATGCGGCCTGGCAGCCGATTAGTAGGGAGGACGCCCTGCCAAAGGGTGGTAGCGCAACACAATGTGTCATCCAGCGGTTCGCACGCTGCTGGGGTGTGTTTCCCCTGTACAGGCTTTGCTTGGGTTTTTTAGAGGCAATGCGCCTCACGAACTTGAATTCGATGAGGCGCTTGAGTGATCAGAAGAGGTAGGTGGCGTAGACTTGAAAGGCAGAGAAATCCTTATCTCCAAACACTTCTTTGGCCGCCGTCTTCGGCTTTACCAGATTGTACGAGAGAGTGATGTAGGCGTTCTTTGTAAGGGTGAGGTCAGCGAAAATAGCGGCTTCATCTGCAAACTCTTTGCTGCTTACAGCCGTGCCGTAATAATTTCTTTTGTCCAGGTCGAAGTCGTAATACGCGGCACCCAGGGTCACCTCGGGCGTTATAGGGAATGCTGCCTTCCACATTCCAACCACTTCGTTGCTGTTGTTTAGCAAGTAGTTGCCAGTGATGTCACCGATTACCCAAGCGCCACGCTCCATGTAGCCTTTGGCCAGAGGGTCCCAGCTTTCTCGCTTTCCGTCGGTAGCGTCGTCGTCTCCAGAAAATGCCGCATAGCGGTAAGTGATCTGTGGTGTCGCGGGCAAAGCAGAGAACGTGTATGCAGCCTGGGCATACCAAGCGTTCCCTTTGAACTCGACGCCTTCACCGCTTCCACGTTGGACTGCATATTCAGCGTCGAGAGTCAGATCATCAATGCCTGGCAACTTCATTGACATAAGTCTGAAGTCGTAGACGTTCATTCCGTTCTTCGGGGCTGTGCGCTGGAAATTTGAGTCGGTATCGCTCACATGGATGTACGCTGCACCCAGCTTGCCGTAGGTGGAGTTGTAATCCATGTTGATGCCCGACAGCTTTTGATGACCCATGTGCTTATCGGTCGTAACGGTAAATGCTTCTGCTGAGAAAGCTGATTTGCCCGCATAACGAAGGATGATGGTGTCTTCAAACGCTCGGCGCGGATCTCCCCAGTACGTTCCTTCGTCGAGCATCCCTAGATGCCCATCCGCGACGATGAAACCGTTGCCGATCACGTAGCTTTGACGGCCTGCACTTATACTCAGATCTTTGTATTGGGCGCCTAAATAAAGATCTTCCCAACTGGTCCTGCCATCTCCCCCACGCGTGTATCCGCCGGCATCACCGTCGCCACTGGTGTGGGTTGTGATGAATGATAGACCCGAGAAAAATTTCACGGAATCATTCAGGTCGTATTTAAGTTCAAGTTTTGGTTTTAGGAATGTTTCGAACCAGTCTGCACGATCTCCGTGATTCTCTCCGTTACGGTAATCAATCTGGCCAAGACCAAAGTTAACTCCTTTTGTTGAGAGTGCCGCTCCGCCTACCAACACGCTGGTGCTGCCACTCAGGTCGCCGTAAGTAAAGTTGTATTCGGCTTTCGCTACTGGAAGTTGTGTTGCTGCTATAGCGGTAAGTGTGACGCCACTAATATTTTTGAAAAAACTTGGCCACAGCCTGTTGCTGTTCCCCATAACACTCTCCGAACTTTTATTGGATGGGTAGCGATACCCTTTTTATGAGAAGTGCGAAGCGACCGTTGACGCTATTTTTAAGCCCTAGCATCTGCGAATAGCAGTTTCGTCTTTGGCGGTCGCACTAAATTACCTTACTGGAGAGATCTGGCACGAGACATACCCCTATTGGGGCAATTTGCTGGAAAAGCATCAGCTTGCGTCGGGTATTCGGGAAACCTTCAACGACGGCATTCAAGCAAAGTGCCGTGGTTTGATCATCTGGGTGCTCTGTGCAACTTCCAAAGCGTGTATCTGGGAAACTTCGACCACATGGCGGTACCGCTCTTCAAGGTAGCGCGGCTGGTGAGGCCAGAGGAGAGTATTGACTTGGGGGGGCTGGCGGGTCCGCTTGCTGGGCGTACGAACGCCCGCGCCTGCGGGCGTTCTCGCGCGCTTTCAGAACAAACGACGTAGTAGTTGTGCAGTAGTGCTGGCACGGAGATTGGCAAAGGGCAGACCCATCGTCCTTCGTCCAGGTCCCGGGCAGAGACCGTTTCATCGCTCAGTCCGTAACTCGCTTACGGCGTCATCGATTTCGCTTATGGCGATTGCTGCACGCTTTTGCAACTGACGGCCACTTGGGGGTGAGGACTAACTGCCGCCGATGTTTAGAGAAGAGCTCTACTCCCCAGACCGGACTGCAGGGCTTTGAGTTGTTGACTCACAGTGATATGTAGCTCTATCGGCACCAGAATCGGATCGTCAGCGCTCGCTCCATTGAGCAACATGTCTGGAGTTTCCCTCGTAAGGGGAAGGAAGTACCGTCGCGGCAAATCGGCTGCACAGTTGCAGTTCAGTATTGACTCCCAGCTTGGCATAAATATTTCTACGATGGACCTTGACGGTCTGTGCACTGATCTCCAGCAGGCGAGCAATTTCTTTGGTGCACTTGCCTTGTAACATCCATCGAGTGATTTCCCGCTCCCGCACGGTCAGCAGCTCCTCACCGAATCTGGCCAGACGTGTTTCGATGGAATGTGGCATAAGATGCGCGTCTTGCTTTACCGATCGCTGCTTCCAGAAATTTTTCAGCAAACACTCGATCAGCGGATATACGCTGCTCAAGGTTGCCAGTTCGTCTTCATGGGCAACACCGCCACGTCGGCCAATCGATAGCACCAGGGATTGGCGGGGCGCCACTGGCAACAAGATATCTATCTCGTCATTGAGGTGTAGATCCTCATAGTAGGTTCGGTAGTACGCAGAGTTTTTCAGCGAGCAAGTACTTGCATTGATTTGAATCACGCTACCCGTGCCGTCATATCGAAGCTTATCCAGCAGCGGGTCGTCTTTGTATGCCGATGCGAGGTAAATTTCGAAATACTGATAATGCCGATGCGCTGGGATGTCATGAGAAATGATTATCGGCAAATCGCTGCCATGGTCATACGCCTTGAGGATGAAAGTATCGTGTTCGATAAATTGTTTCATCGCATCGGAAAGCAATCCCGGAAGGCCATTCTCCAATTGTCTGTCAAACAGACTTGCAAGGACCATATTCCAGTTCACAACTTCCTGGAGCGACAATATCTGATTGAGTGCCATGTTCAATACCGCTTGTTCGAGAGCGATTGCAGGGAGAAATTAAGCAAAAAACGCGCCAGAGGCGCTGTGCACGAACCTTTGTGGACTGGACCGCCAGAGTTGCCCCATCAGGCAGGGGCCCTTGCTCACTCTGGGCCCAGCGAATCTGCCTAAATCACTTCAGGGCGTGTTGAAAACAGTGGGAATGGCTGTCCCGAATGTTACTCCACGTATCGCAACTCTTTCTAAACAGTTAGAGAGTGTCCCGATTTTCCACACCCGGTCAAACTATCGTGAGCGGTCAGTAGAGGGACTCTTTCATTGCCGACTGGTAATGGGTTAACGACCTACCCCAATAGTTGTATGTACAGCCACCGGTCTATTTTTTATTTTTCTCTCAGGCCTGCCCCAAACGCCTGATCGTACTAGGCGTGGGGCGATTTAAAACATAATTACAAGGGCACTATGGTTCCGCATATAAGTAACTGCTCTTGTCTTTCCTGAAGGTAGTAATTACAAAATTAGCTCGCTACTCATTCACATGTCATGGTGCCGTTGCTACAGACAATGCAAGTACCATGAAAAATGCTGGCAAACCTTTACCTTTCGGATGCGAATGCGGCGCCGCTAAAGGCGTTTTTACATAAAGGCATCGCTTTATTTGAATCAAAATCCCGATGTAAGAACGACCTCGGTCGGTCGAAAGTGTTCTTATGGCTATTCAAGCTAGCGCTTGGGAAATTTCCTACAAGTTGCTGGGATAAATCCTTCGCTTCTAATGAAATGGAATTGCCAGAATTTTCCCCTCAAGTCATTGGCAGAGTAACTGGCGAGATGTGCTCCCCTAGCGTCCTGGTTTTAGCAGAACAATCGTTTCAGCGTGGCGCGTTAGTTACGGCTCTCCAGCATCTGGGTGTCGAGGATATTTTGCAGGCGGATGACAGCGAGCGGGCCCTGACGCAAATATACCGGGCGGGAGGCGTTGACATTGTGCTTTGTGACCTGAGCAATACGACCGTCAACTGTCTGGACTTTCTGACTCAGGTCGGAGAGAACGGCATGGCGCGTGCGGTTGTACTGTGCAGCGAGCTGAAGCCGGAATTGCGCCGTGCAGTCGAACAGATGACCTGTCTTTCGGGGTTGCAGATGCTCGGCGTCATGAGCAAACCCACGCAGCTGTATAGGTTGCAGGAAATCCTCAGTCGCTATTCTCGCCGGCGGCCGGCACCGGACGTCGAGTCGGCGCCTCACTCCAGGCTCCCGAGCGAGGAGGACGTGCGGCGGGGACTGGCCCAGGGGGAGTTCAGGGCCTGGTTCCAACCCAAATTCGATTTGAAAACTTCCGCGGTGGCCGGGGCCGAGGCACTGGTGCGTTGGCAGCACCCGGTCAGAGGCCTGTTGTTGCCCAGGGACTTTCTGGCGGCCGTGCTGGCCTATGACCTGATCGACGAAATGCTCAAGCAGCTGCTGGAGCAAGGGATGACTTTGCTGAATGCCTTGCGCCGATCCGGTCTGGGCCTGGAGTTGGCGTTCAACCTTCACGCCTCGCAATTGGCCCGCAATGACCTGATCGAGCACATCGAGCAGCTGTTGAAGCGCCACGGTTTCCCAGGATGGACGTTGTTGTTCGAAGTGGCTGAAAACGGCTTGCTGGATGTTCCTCGCACGACGCGGGAAAACCTCCAACGCTTGCGCATGATGGGGTGCGGCCTGTCGATCGATGATTTCGGCATGGGCTTTTCATCGTTGACGTTGCTCTGCCAACTGCCGTTCAACCAGCTCAAGCTCGACGGCCAGCTTGTCCGCTCCATCGAGGATCCGCGGACTCATGCGATGGTCACCAGCACTGTGGCACTGGCCCGCGCGCTGAACATGAGCCTGGTGATCGAAGGCGTCGGCAGCCGCGTTATCCGCGACGGGCTGGTGGCGATGGGGTGTTCATTTGGCCAGGGCTTCTACCTGGCGCGTCCGATGGAGGCCCAGCGGTTCTTGCGGTGGTTGCAGGAGTCTGATTCACCCACTTGAAAGCGTCAGTCTCGGTTCCTCAAACAGCTCGATATAACTGCCTGATTACTGAGTGATCCGGGCGGCATAAACCGGTGATTTGTTCCATACTTTTTAAATGCATGGCCCATTCCGTCACTGGTATTTTCCTGTGCGTATTGCAGTGAGGTTCAAATGCATAAAGCGTTGATTGTAGACGATCATCCCTTCATTCGGGCGACGGTGAAAGTGTTGCTTGAGCGTGAGCAATTCGAAGTCGTTGGCGAGGCTGACAATGGTGCCGATGCCGTGCAAATGGCTCGCAAGTATCAGCCGGAACTGATTCTGCTGGACATCGCCATGCCCAGCCTCGACGGACTGGAAGTCATCAACCGGATAAGTGCGCTGAAACTGTCGAGCAAGATCCTGGTGTTGACCTCTCAGTCTGCAGCGTTCTATGCCATGCGCTGCATGAAGGCGGGCGCTGCCGGTTATATCTCGAAAACCGATGAATTGAGCGAGCTGAGCAAAGCGATCAAGGCGCTGATGGCCGGCTATACCTTTTTCCCCAACCTTGCAGGAAACTCTGTACGTCGCAGCGACATAGACTCCACCGAGCTGGAGATGATTCGCGGCCTGTCCGATCGAGAACTGGTCATCTTGCAGCAACTTGCCAGGGGCCTGAGCAACAAGGAAATCGGTGATGCCATGTTGTTGAGCAACAAGACCGTCAGCACTTATAAAACCCGCCTCATTGAAAAGCTCAATGTGAAGTCGGTGGTGTATCTGGCTGACTTTGCCAAGCGCAATAACCTGATCTAGATGAAAACTCTTCTGCGTTACTTTGGGCTGGCCGCCTGTCTGCTCGGTCAGTTGGGGAGTGTTTCGCCGGTACAGGCTGCGGTGCAAACCCTGAACCTCTTCGGTCGTTCGAATGGCGAACTGCCTTCGGTCGTTCTGGATGAGGCGGACTGGCGCTGGTTGCGCGATAAAGGATCACTGCGTCTGGGTGCATCGCTGCCGGACAGCGCGCCCTTCGGCATGATTACTGGAGGCCAGGACTACGAGGGCATCACGGCCGATTATGCCGCGCTGCTGGCCGGCATGTTGCACATCAAGATCGAAGTGCTTCGTTATGATTCCCAGGCCGAGGCAATGCGGGCGCTGAGGGACGGTGAGCTGGATCTGGTGGGTACCGTCAACAGTTTCGATGGGACAGATCCAGAGCTGGCGCTCACCAGTGCCTATGTGCAGGCCCCGTCGGTGCTGGTGACGCGCAGCGGCGCCGGCCAGGTGCTGGCGCCAGACCTGGCTGGCAACCGCCTTGCCATCGTTGATCACGTTCAGCCGACGGACGCGGTCACCGCGAACTACCCCAAGGCTGCGCTACAGCTGCACTCATCGGCCCAGAGCGCGATCGGCGCCGTGGCATTCAATCAGGCAGATGCGTATCTGGGCGATGCCGTCAGTACCCATTATCTGGTCGGCAAATACTTCCTCAATGACGTCTACCTGACGACGTTGTCGAGTGTGTTCAGCACGCATTTCTCGTTCGCCCTGAATCAGCGCAACGGTCAGCTCCTGCAGATCATCAATGCAGCGCTGGAGGTGATCCCGATCAGCGATCGCATGACGATCCTGCATCGGTGGGGGGCAGGGGACCTCAACGTTGCCGGCCTTGATTCTCTCCAGTTCACCGTAGCCGAACAACGCTGGATGCAAAAGCACCCTCGGCTGACCGTGGCCGTCAACGACAGTCTCCCGCCGGTCTCCTTTTTTGATGGGCAGGGCGAATTCCGGGGCATCGGCGCCGAGGTGCTGGCCAAGGTCAGCCAGCGCACCGGTCTGAAATTCGATGTCCTGCGCAGCAGCTCGATGGAGAAACTGGTCGAGCAGGTCCGGGCCGGCAATGCGGATCTGATCGCGGCCTTCACCCCCAGCACGGTCCGTGAAGGCGAACTGCGGTTCACCCGGCCTTATATGACCAGCCCGTTTGTCCTGATCACGCAGAACGAGGCGGGCAGCGCGCAATCCCTTGAGGGCATGGTTGGCAAGCGACTGGCGATGCGGCGCGGCAATGCGTTGCAGGAGTACATTCGTGAGACATTCCCGGGTATCCAATTGGTCGAGACAGCGACGTCGGCCGAGGCCTTGGCGTTGGTGGACAAAGGCGAGGCGGACGGTGCCCTCAATTCGCTGATCAACGGGCGCTACATGATTCTGCGTCAGTACCGCGACCGTCTGCGGGTGGCCGGTGTGGTCGGTCCGCTGTCGGCCCAGACGGGTTTCGCCACCGATCGTGGGGCGCTGGAACTGTATTCGATTCTGGACAAGGCCCTGCAAAGCATTCCTCCGGAGGAGCTGGATGAACTGACGAGCCGATGGCGCCACGACGTGGTGATTGATAACGACAGCTGGCTGCACCATCGCTCGGCGGTCATCCAGGGGTTTGTCATTTTCGCGCTGTTGCTGATTCTGGCGCTGTTCTGGATCGTTCATCTGCGCAAACTGGTGTCTATCCGTGAAAAGGCCGAACTGGCGCTCAACGATCAGATGGAGTTCATGAGGGCCTTGATCGATGGCACGCCCCATCCGATTTACGTACGCGACCGTGAAGGTCGACTGATCAGTTGCAACTCGGCCTACCTGGACGCGCTGGGCCTGCCGCGCGAAGCCGTGATGGGCAAGCGACTGATCGACAGCCCGGTGGTTGGGCATTCCGATGCTCAGACGTTCCAGGCCGAATACGTCAAGGTCATGGAGAGCGGCACGCGATGGATTAAGGATCGCACCTACACTCACAGCGATGGTGTGGTGCACACGGTGTATCACTGGATGCTGCCGTATCACACCAGTGAAGGCGTGGTGATGGGCATCATTGCCGGCTGGATCAACATCAGCGACCGCCAGCGTCTGATGGATCAACTGCAGAGCGCCAAGAAAAGCGCCGACGACGCCAACCGGGCGAAAACCACCTTTCTGGCGACCATGAGCCATGAAATCCGCACGCCGATGAATGCCGTGATCGGCATGCTCGAGTTGGCGATGAAGAAGGCCGACCAAGGCGTGATGGACCGGTTCGCCATCGAAGTGGCCTCAGGCGCGGCCCGGGGGTTGCTGGATCTGATCGGCGACATTCTCGACATTGCCCGTATCGAATCCGGCCGCCTGTCCCTGACCCCGGAACGGGCCAGCCTGCGTGAGCTGGTCGAGTCGGTGGTGCGCATGTTCGAAGGGGTGGCGCGGCAGAAGGGGGTGCGGCTGTTGCTGGATTTCGACCTCAAGGCCTGTCGCGATGTCCTGATCGATCCCCTGCGTTTCAAACAGATTCTGTCCAACCTTCTGAGCAACGCGATCAAGTTCACCGACGAAGGCGAAGTGCGTTTGAGCGTTCAGACTGTACTCGGCGTGTGCGGCGAGCGTCTGGCGATTCATGTCCAGGTGAAGGATTCCGGCATCGGCATTTCGGCCGAAGATCAGGCGCTGTTGTTCAACCCGTTCGGCCAGGCCCGCAATAATCATCAGTCGGCGCGGGGTGGTTCGGGGTTGGGGCTGGTCATCAGCCGTACCTTGTGCGAAATGATGGACGGGCACTTGCACCTGACCAGCGTGCCGGGCAAGGGCACACAGATCGATATCCGCCTCGATCTTCTGATCCTGCAACCTGTGCCCGCTGCCGAGTCGCCTGCGGCCGTGCTCACGGATCAGGCGAGTGTGTTGAACATTTTGGTGATCGACGATTACCCGGCCAACCGATTGCTGCTCTCTCAGCAATTGTCTTACCTCGGTCACAGCGTCAGCGACGCCGAGGACGGCGCCCATGGCCTGCGCGCCTGGCGCAACGGCCATTTCGATGTGGTGATCACTGACTGCAACATGCCGGTCATGAACGGTTATGAATTGACACGGGCCATCCGTGACGAAGAAAAGTCCTCGGGGGCCGAGCCTTGCTTGATCCTCGGTCTGACCGCCAATGCTCAGCCAGAGGAAAAAGACCGCTGTCTGGCAGAGGGGATGGATGACTGCCTCTTCAAACCGATCAGCCTGGGTGACCTGAGTGCCCGGCTTGCCTCGGTGCAGTCCGGGGCGGAGCCATCTACGGATGGCGCCCCGAGCCCTGTTTTCGAGGGCGACATCAATCTGAGCAGCCTGCAGCAACTGACCCATGGCGATCACAACGCGATCAGGAAATTGCTGGGGGATCTGGCCAGCAGTAATGAAGAGGATATGTTGCGGCTCATCAAGCTGTTCGGCGAGCATGACTTGTCGGGGCTTTCCAGTCTGGCCCATCGGGTCAAGGGCGGGGCGCGGCTCATCAAGGCAGGCAGTCTGATCCTGTGCTGCGAGCAGTTGGAAACCGTCTGTATGGGGGCTGACTCTGCCGCCCTGACAGAAGCGGTGGATGCGTTGCAACAAGCGATGGAGCAATTGGCGCATACGTTGGAGCGGCACATGGCTGATCCAGACGCTGTCGAGAGAGGGGCCGGCGTCGCCGTCGATTAGAAGTCGGTCTTTGGGAAAAATCCTACATTGACAAGGAAGTTTCCTAAAGATGCCCGCAGGCCAAGCCCGGACAATTGGCTCATTCCCTCTCTTGTGAGCTGCGTCCATGTCCATGCTCCCTTTGCGTATTCTGGTTCTTGGCGACACGGCATCCGGTGCTTCAGGGGTGGCCAACAGGCTGCGACAAGCCGGTTGCCAGGAAGTCTTTATTGCCACCGAGAGCGTGCAAGCCCTCGCGATCCTCGAACAGACCGGTCCAGTGGATATTACGCTGTGCGACTTGCGCATGGAGAATGCGGGCGTCCTGGACTTTCTGCAGGGGATGGACCGATTCGGGTTGGCAGGATCGATCATCGTCAGCAGCACACTATTGGCCGAAGCACGCAGTGTACTGGGGTCATTGGTGGCGCTTTTGGGCATGGCGCTGCAGGGCGATGTCAGCAAGCCTTTGCAACCCGGGGCATTACAGCTATTGCTGGCCAAACACTTGAACGAGCCCATCAACGAATCGGGTGTGCTGCCTGTCGTACCGGCCACTGAAGAAGAGGTTCGTCGGGCGCTCGCCGGCCATCAGTTGCACACCTACTTTCAGCCCAAGTTCAATCTGCAGACCGGCGAGGTGTGCAGCATCGAAGCGCTGGCGCGTTGGCACCATCCCTTCAAAGGTGTCTTGCCGCCCTTGGTGTTCATGCCGGTTATCGAGCGGTGCGGATTGATGGATGAGTTGCTGTTCCTTCAACTGGAACAAGGTCTGAGGCTCCAGCGCCAGGCACTCAATCAGGGATTTGCCCTGAACGTCGCGTTCAATCTGCATGCGGGGCAACTGGTCAACCCGGAACTCTCGGGCCGGATCCAGGCCATATTGGCGGCTCATGATCTGCCCGGTTCCGGGCTTACCTTCGAGCTGACCGAAACGGGGTTGCTCGAAGCTCCGGCGATCAGCCTGGAAAGCCTGGTGCGCCTGCGAATGATGGGCTGCAGTCTGTCAATCGATGATTTCGGTGCAGGCTTTTCTTCATTGCAGCGGTTGTGTCAGTTGCCGTTCAACGAAATCAAACTCGATGGCGAGTTCGTGCGTGGTCTCAAGCACGAGCCGCGTCGCCGCGCCGTGATCAGTAGCACTCTGGCCTTGGGCGAAGCGCTGGGCATGTCGGTGGTGGTCGAAGGGATTGAAACCGAAGAACAACGCACAGTGCTGTTGGAACTTGGCTGTACGCAAGGGCAGGGTTACTTGTGCGCGCGACCGATGTCGGCGGCAAGTTTATTGAACTGGCTGGACCTTCAACGAGGGATGACGGCCAGTTATTGAGCGGACCTCTCAAGTGCGCGACTTATTGGTTGTCAGTCATGCATGAACTTATTTAGAAATCGCATAACGCCAAAAACATTTATTACATGTTCTTTGGCGTTTTTTGCTTGGGCGTGTTGATGCACCTCACTGAAGTTGGCTGGGAAATTTCCTACAAACAGCAGGAAATTTCCTAACTGAATTCGCCATGCAAGTCGAGACAATAGGATGACTTGATTCCATTGCGATGCCTGTTTGCTACGTCAAACGAGGTTTGATTCTCGTCGTTTCCAGACGTGAGTCGATATTTGCCGGCAAGGTTTTATATACGCAATCGAATTAAACGCGAACGTTGTCACGCCATGGATGACGCGGATTTCGAGGTTGGCTCTCGCCAAATTAACAAAATGAACAAAATTTACTCTGTGGTTTGGAACTCTTCGATGCGCTGCTGACAAGTCGCATTTCCATTACTTTGGCGGAGAGCCAGTCATGAACAAAGTTTATCGTACAGTCTATAACCATGCCCTCGACACCTGGGTTGCAGTTTCTGAATTGGTTGCGGCCAAAGGCAAGAGATCGGGATCCAGGTGCGTCGCCGGCGTGGGCATTGCGTCGGGGGATTCGGTATGGGGGAATTCCCTCGGGGGCGGATTTTTGCTGAAAAGTTTAGTGGCGGCGTTAGTCTTGGTGCTGCCGTTAACGGGACATGCCTCATACTCACCTCCAAGTAACGGATCAGGCTGCGGCAGCGGTGCCGTTAACTATACGGGTGTAGACGGTTCCACCCAAACTCGAACTTTTGGGGATGGGAGTGGAAATACTTCGATACTTTCCGGCTGTGACAGCAATGCAACTGGCTTAGTCGGCGCAACCTTGATCGGCACAGGTTTGGTCGCGAATGGAAAGTACGCCACCGCGGTTGGCTATCTGAGTGTGGCAGGAATACAGGCTACCGCTCTGGGCACGCAAGCCACCGCAGCCAACTACAGCATCGCCATTGGCGCTTTGAGTAAGACTTCCGCAGATGGAGCTATTGCAATCGGCGGGTACCCTGCTGCGGGTGTTGCGAACGCTGTGGGCGCGCAAGCGGCTGCGACGAATGCAATTGCAGTCGGCAGCGGGTCATCTGTCGTCTCGACGGCTACTTCAGGCATCGCCGTTGGCAATGGCGCCACAGTCAATGGCGCTTTCGGTATTGCACAGGGTGACGGGATTATCAGTGGCGCGACCGGCCAGAACGTTGCGATCGGTTCGTCCGGCACCACTGCTAATTCCAGCACGGCTGCCGGCGGTGCAGTGGCCATCGGACGCGGACAGAAAGCCACGGGCAACGGCGCAGTTGCGATCGGCGATCCGAACGTAGCGAACGGTACCGGCGCGGTGACGATGGGGGCGGACAATACGGCGGCAGGCAATCTGGCCGGTACGATCGCTGCCAATGGCGCGGTTGCCATCGGCAATGCCAATAGCGCGATCGGTCAAGGTTCGGTGGCACTGGGTAATGCCAGCAATGCGGCTGCAGCAGGCGCCGTGGCGCTGGGCGATACCGCAGTGGCTAACAATACCAACGATGTGGCGATAGGTTCGAAGTCAACTACAGCTGCTCCGCATACCGGCACGACTGCGCAATTCGGTGCTACTGCAGCGGGCGTGCAAGCAGCGGCTTCGACCAATGGTGTGGTGTCGGTGGGGGCGGCAGGTACTGAGCGTCAGATCCAGAACGTTGCGGCAGGCGTGATTTCTGCCACCAGCACCGACGCAATTAACGGCTCTCAGCTGAATTCGGTCGTCACCGGCGTCAACAACCTGGGCACAACAACAGCCAGCACGCTGGGCGGCGGCGCGACCTACAGTTCGGCGACTGGCAATATCACCGGCTTCAGCCAGCCGATCAATAGTGTCAGCGCTACCGGTGCAGTGACTGGGCCTACAGGGCAGACGACAGTTGCGGCTGCCTTGACAGCGCTCAACACCAATGTCAATAACACGGCCAATATCGCCGTCAAATACGATGCCGCCGGCGGCACCAAGATCACTTTGGGGGCGACTGGCGGCGCCGGTGCAGGTGCTCCGGTAACGATCACCAATCTGGCACCGGCGACGTTGAATGCCACTAGTACGGATGCGGTGAACGGGTCGCAGCTGTTTGCCACCAACACTACCGTTAATAACATCAACAACGGCGCGGGTATCAAATACTTCCACACCAACTCGACCTTGGCCGACAGCACCGCCACCGGTACCGACAGCGTCGCAGTGGGACCTACCGCCAACGCCACTGCTACTAACGCTGTAGCCCTGGGCAATGGCGCTACGGCAGGATCGGCTAACTCTGTGGCCCTGGGCAGCGGCGCTTCCGCCACTGGCACGACGCTGGGCACCGCTGCCTATGGGGTCGGCGGCACTGCCACCACAGGCGGGGAAGTTAACGTGGCTAATGGTGCTAATGGTCGTCGCATCACCGGTCTTGCCGCCGGTTCCAGTGCTACCGATGCAGTCAACGTCAGCCAACTGAATAAGGTGGGGCAGGACACGGCAACGGCCCTGGGCGGCGGTGCCGCACTCGATGCGAACACCGGAGCATGGACGGCGCCCAGCTATTCCACTAACAGCATCAGCGTGACCGGCAGCAACACCGGCCCTCTGGTCAGCACCAACGTGGGCGTGGCGCTGAACAACCTCAATACGAGCGTGACCAACACCGCTGCTGTGGCGGTGAAATACGACGATGCCTCCACCAAAACTCAGGTGACCTTCAACCCGGCAGGCACCTCGGTGAAGTTGACCAATGTCGCGGCCGGTGCCTTGAACGCTTCCAGCACCGACGCAGTGAATGGCTCGCAGTTGTTCGCCACCAACCAGACCGTCGACAACATCGTCAACAACGGTGCGGGCATCAAGTATTTCCACAGCAACTCGACCCTGGCCGACAGCAGCGCGACGGGCCAGGACAGCGTGGCCATCGGCCCGCTCGCGAGTGCAACCATTGCCAACGGTGTGGCGCTGGGCGCCAACTCGTCCGCCACGGGCACAACATTGGCCAATGCGGCTTATGGGGTCGGCGGTGCAGCGACGGCGGGTGGCGAAGTCAACATCGCCAACGGCGCCAATGGTCGTCGTATCACCGGTCTTGCCGCCGGTTCCAGCGCGACGGATGCCGTCAACGTCAGCCAACTGAATAAAACGGGTCAGGACACAGCGACCGCCCTGGGCGGCGGTGCGGCACTCGATGCGAGTACCGGAGCATGGACGGCGCCGAGTTATTCGACCAACAGCATCAGTGTGACCGGCAGCGACACCGGGCCTTTGGTCAGTAATAACGTTGGCGCGGCGCTGAACAACCTCAATACCAGCGTGACCAACACCGCTGCCGTGGCGGTGAAATACGACGATGCCACGACTAAAAACCAGGTGACCTTCAACCCGGCCGGAACCGCGGTGAAGTTGACCAATGTTGCGGTCGGAACCCTGAATGCCACCAGCACCGACGCGGTAAACGGTTCGCAGCTGTTCGCGACTAATCAAACCGTCGACGGTCTCGTCAATAACGGTGCAGGGATCAAGTATTTCCATAGCAACTCGACCCTGGCCGACAGCAGCGCAACCGGCCAAGACAGCGTGGCCATCGGCCCGCTCGCAAGTGCGACCGTTGCCAACGGTGTGGCGCTGGGTTCCAACTCGTCGGCCACGGGCGCGACACTGGCCAATGCAGCTTATGGTGTAGGCGGGGCGGCGACTGGGGGTGAAGTCAATATCGCCAACGGCGCCGATGGTCGTCGCATCACGGGTCTCGCCGCCGGCTCCAGCGCGACGGATGCGGTCAACGTCAGCCAACTGAATAAAACCGGGCAGGACACAGTGACTGCTCTGGGCGGAGGCGCGGCGCTTGATGCGAATACCGGAGCATGGACGGCCCCCAGCTATTCCACCAACAGCATCAGCACAACTGGCAGCAACACTGGGCCTTTGGTCAGCAACAACGTGGGCGCGGCGTTGAACAACCTCAATACCAGCGTGACCAACACCGCAGCGGTTGCGGTGAAATACGACGATGCTTCCACCAAAACCCAGGTGACCTTTAACCCAGCAGGCACCGCTGTGAAGTTGACCAACGTTGCGGCCGGTGCCTTGAACGGCACCAGCACCGACGTGGTGAACGGTTCGCAGTTGTTCGCGACCAACCAGACCGTCGATAACATTGTGAATAACGGCGCTGGCATTAAATACTTCCACAGCAACTCGGTGCTCGCCGACAGCAGCGCAACCGGCTTGGACAGCGTGGCCATCGGCCCGGTAGCAAGTTCGACCGTTGCCAACGGCGTAGCGCTGGGTTCCAACTCATCCGCCACCGGCACGACGTTGACCAATGCAGCTTACGGTGTGGGTGGTGCAGCAACCGGTGGCGAAGTGAACATCGCCAATGGCGCTGATGGCCGTCGCATTACTGGCCTTGCCGCCGGCTCCAGCGCAACGGATGCGGTCAATGTCAGCCAACTGAACAAAGCAGGCCAAGACACGGCGGCCGCCTTGGGCGGTGGCGCGGCACTTGATGCGAGCACCGGGGCATGGACGGCGCCCAGTTATTCCACCAACAGCATCAGCGCAACCGGTGCCAACACCGGCCCATTGGTCAGCAGCGACGTTGGTGCGGCACTGAGCAACCTCAACACCAGCGTGACCAACACCGCTGCCGTGGCGGTGAAGTACGACGATGCTTCCACCAAAACCCAGGTGACCTTCAATCCGGCAGGTGCGGCGGTGAAGTTGACCAATGTCGCGGCCGGAACCTTGAACGCCAGCAGCACCGACGCAGTGAACGGCTCACAGCTATTCACGACCAACCAGACTGTCGACAACATCGTCAACAACGGCACCGGAATCAAGTACTTCCACAGCAATTCGGTTCTCGCCGACAGCAGTGCTACGGGCCAGGACAGCGTGGCCATCGGCCCGCTCGCGAGCGCGACCATTGCCAACGGCGTGGCGCTGGGTTCCAACTCGTCCGCCACCGGCACGACGTTGGCCAATGCAGCTTATGGTGTCGGCGGGGCGGCGATCGGGGGCGAGGTCAACATTGGCAATGGTGCTGATGGTCGTCGCATTACCGGTTTGGCGGCGGGCAGTTCGGCGACCGACGCCGTCAACGTCGGCCAACTGAACAAAGCAGGCCAAGACACGGCGACTGCCCTGGGCGGCGGTGCGGCGCTTGATGCGACCACCGGGGCATGGACAGCGCCCAGTTATTCCACCAACAGCATCAGCGCAACCGGCAGCAACACTGGGCCTTTGGTCAGCAATAACGTTGGCGCAGCGTTGACCAATCTGAATACCAGCTTGACCAACACCGCTGCTGTAGCGGTGAAATACGACGATGCGTCCACCAAAACACAGGTGACCTTCAACCCGGCGGGAACCGCGGTGAAGTTGACCAATGTTGCGGCCGGTGCGCTGAACGCCACCAGCACCGATGCAGTTAACGGCTCGCAGCTGTTCGCAACCAACCAGACCGTCGACAACCTCGTCAACAACGGCGCGGGCATCAAGTATTTCCACAGCAACTCGACCCTTGCCGATAGCAGCGCAACCGGTCAGGACAGCGTGGCGATGGGTCCGACGGCCGTTTCCGGTGGTGCCAACAGCGTTGCGCTGGGCAATGGCGCCACCGCCAACTTCGACAACAGCGTTGCCTTGGGCTCGGGCTCTTCTGCCGCGGGCGCGACGTTGGCCAATGCGGCTTATGGTGTCGGCGGGGCGGCGACCGGGGGTGAAGTGAACATCGCCAACGGCGCCGATGGACGGCGTATTACCGGTTTGGCGGCGGGCAGTTCGGCGACCGATGCGGTTAACGTCAGTCAACTGAATAAGGTGGGGCAGGACACGGCTACGGCCCTGGGCGGCGGTGCGGCGCCTGATGCGAACACCGGAGCATGGACGGCGCCCAGTTACTCCACCAACAGCATCAACGCGGTTGGTACCAACACCGGTCCGCTGGTCAGCACAAACGTTGGCGCAGCACTGACCAATCTAAACACCAGCCTGACCAACACCGCCGCTGTGGCAGTGAAATACGACGATGCCGCGACTAGAAATCAGGTGACCTTCAACCCGGCAGGGGCTGCGGTGAAGTTGACCAACATCGCTGTCGGTGCCTTGAACGCCACCAGCACCGATGCAGTTAACGGCTCGCAGTTGTTCGCAACCAACCAAACCGTCGACAACCTCGTCAACAACGGCGCGGGCATCAAGTATTTCCACAGCAACTCGACCCTTGTCGATAGCAGCGCGACGGGGCAGGACAGCGTGGCAATGGGCCCGACGGCCGTTTCCGGTGGTGCCAACAGTGTCGCGCTGGGCAATGGTGCCACGGCCGGTGTCGACAACAGTGTTGCTTTGGGCGCGGGCTCATCCGCCACAGGCGCGACGTTGGCCAATGCGGCCTATGGTGTCGGCGGGGCGGCGACAGGTGGTGAAGTGAACATCGCCAATGGCGCTGATGGCCGTCGCATTACTGGCCTTGTCGCCGGCTCCAGCGCAACGGATGCCGTCAACGTCAGCCAACTGAACAAAGCAGGCCAAGATACGGCGACTGCCCTGGGCGGTGGTGCAGCGCTTGATGCGAACATCGGAGCATGGACGGCGCCCAGTTACTCGACCAACAGCATCAGCGCAACCGGTGCCAACACCGGCCCATTGGTCAGCAACAACGTCGGCGCAGCGCTGAGCAACCTCAACACCAGCGTGACCAACACAGCCGCCGTGGCGGTGAAATACGACGATGCCACGACTAAAACTCAGGTGACCTTCAACCCGGCAGGCACCGCAGTGAAGTTGACCAATGTCGCGGCCGGAACCCTGAACGCCACCAGCACCGATGCAGTTAACGGCTCGCAGCTGTTCGCAACCAACCAGACCGTCGACAATCTCGTCAATAACGGCACCGGCATCAAGTACTTCCACAGCAATTCGGTACTGGCCGACGCGCAAGCCACAGGTCAGGACAGTGTGGCCATCGGGCCACAGTCCATTGCTGCAGGCGCCCATTCGCTCGCCGTCGGTTCGGGTGCCAACGTGGCGGCTGATGGCGGTCTCGCGCTGGGGCATCTGAGCCAGGCTCAGGTGGCGGGTGGTATCGCACTGGGCGACGGTTCGGTTGCCGACCGTGTCCTGGCACCGACGACGGGTTCGATTGCCGCCGGCGGTGGGACGATCATCTATGACACCTCGGACGCCACCTTGCTCGGCTCGGTTTCGGTGGGCAAGGCCGGCAGCTACCGACAAATCACCAATGTGGCGGACGCCACCGAAGATCACGACGCCGTGACCCTGCGTCAATTGACTGGAGCGATGGGCTCGTTGAGCTCAACCGGCACGCTGTTCTTCCATGCCAATTCGACGAACCCGGTGGACTCACTCGCCAGCGGCGCGGAGTCAATTGCTGTCGGTCCGGGCACCGTGGTCAATGGTGACAACGGCATTGGTCTGGGCAATCAGGCCAGTGTCGGCCAGGCCGCCGCGGGTGGCATCGCCATCGGTCGCAATACCCAGGTGTTACTGGCGTCCGGCATTGCCTTGGGCAGCGCGGCCCAGGCAGCGGCGGAGCAGTCGGTTGCGTTGGGCGCCGGGGCCAATGCCAGCCACGCCATGAGCGTGGCGCTGGGTTCGAGTTCGCTGACCAGGGTCGGCGCCGAGACGGGTTACAGCGCCTATCGACTGGCAGCACCGCAGACGTCAGTCGGTGAGATCGGCATCGGCACGGCACTGGGCAATCGCAAGCTCACCGGGCTGGCGGCTGGCTCGCAAGACAACGACGCGGTCAACGTGGCTCAACTGAAGCTGGTCGGCGATCAAGTGGATCAAAACACCACGGACATCACCCACCTGGGCGGTCGGATCGGCGGGCTTGAAACCCTGATCGGCGCGGGGGGTGGCATCAAGTATCTGCACGTCAACTCGACCAAGGCCGACTCCGCTGCCACCGGTACCGACGCAATGGTGTTGGGTGCCCAGGCCCAGGCGTCGGGCAATGGCTCGGTGGCGATGGGCAGCGGCGCCACGGCTGCCGCCGACGGCAGTGTTGCCGTGGGCAGTGGCTCGAGCGATGACGGACGCGGTGCAGAAACCTACAGCGGCAAGTATTCGGGGGCGAATAACGCAACCTCGGGCACCGTGTCGGTGGGCAACGCCAGCACCGGCGCAACCCGAACGGTCAGCAACGTTGCCGACGGCAAGAACGCCAATGATGCGGTCAATGTGCGCCAACTCGACGGTGCGGTGGTTGAAGCCAAGCAATACACGGATACCTCGATTGCCAATCTGGGGGCGAATGCGGGTCAGCAGGATGGTCGCATCACCACCGTTGAAAGTGATGTCGCCAACATCAAGAACGGCACCGACGGCATGTTCCAGGTGAACAACCGCAGCGCGGCGGCCAAACCGAAAGCCACGGGTGTCGACTCGATCGCCGGAGGTGCGGGGGCTGTAGCGTCGGGCAACAACAGCGCGGCGGTCGGCACAAGGTCTCAGGCCACCGGGGAAAACTCGGCTGCTCTGGGTAACGGGGCCAAGGCTTCGGCCAGGAATGCTACGGCTCTGGGCACCAACTCGGTGGCTGATCGTGAGAACAGTGTCTCGGTGGGCAGTGCTGGCAACGAGCGGCAGATAACCAACCTCGCGGCGGGTACCCACGGCACGGATGCGGTGAACCTCGACCAGTTGACCCGAAGCGTGGCGGACATCACCAGCAGTGCCAATGCCTACACCGACCAGCGCTATATGGAGCTGAAAAACGACCTCAAGCAGCAAGACGAAATTCTCAGTGCGGGGATTGCCGGTGCGATGGCCATGGCCAGTCTGCCGCAGTCGTATTCGCCAGGTTCCAGCATGACGACGGCGGCTGCGAGCACCTATCGCGGTCAAGCGTCGCTTGCCTTCGGTGTGTCGCATATGTCCAGCAATGGCCGGTGGGTGACCAAATTGCAGGGCAGCACCGACACCCAGCGCAAAGTGGGGCTGGCGGTGGGTATCGGTTATCAGTGGTGACCCGTTGATGGGTCTTGTGCAGGTCTCAATCCAATTTTTTCAGGCAGAAAACCATGAACATGAAATCCATTTCCGTCGCTCTCCTGATCACGCTGGTGGCGCTGGCCGGTTACGACATATTTCTGAAAGACAGACCGACGGATAACCCGCGTATCTGGCTGCGCATCCCTGCGTTACCCGTGATTCAGGATGCGATTTTCCAGCTGTCGCCCAGGTTCGACGAGCCGCGTAAAACACTGATGATGGAACAGCTTTGCGCGTTGGCGCGAGGCGAAGTGAAACAGGAACAGGTCAACGCCTCTCTCAAGCAGCAGGGGATCGACGCGCAGACTTTGCCTCGACAGGGCAGTCCGTTCTCGTTGTTGGTCAATGGTGATCAGCCTGGGCAAGCTTCGGCCTGTGCGGCGTATCTGGCGACGACGGTACTGTCGACTGTCAATGTGGCCGAGTTCATGCGCCCCGTCACCGTACCCGCCGCCAACGGCCAGCCAGAGAAATCGTCGTTGCAGATTGATAACGCTTTGCTGACGTCGGCGCTGTCGGTCAAGTTGGCCGTGGCGCGTGCCAACGCCGATGTATTCGCCTTGATCGCCGTCGAGTTGCAGCGCAGTCCAGGTCTGACGATACCGCAGTACCGTGAACAGGCCGGGCAGTTGTTTACCCGTCTGGCCCCGACTTACCTGCAGCGCATCAAGGAACAACTGCCACCCGCGAACACGCAGTACAAGCTGCTGCAAATGGACGACAGCCGCTTCCTCTTCAGCAGTTCCGTCGGCAGCGTATTCGAGTTCGGCCGCAACGGTCTGGTCCTGAGTCAGGGCGGTATCGTCTGGTATGGCAAAGGCCGGTTGATGGGGCAGGAATACCCGCTGCAGGTGGAGTGTTTTTCGGCGGCCGTCAAAGGGTTGCTGACATCGCCTGCGCCGCAACTGACCACCTCGATCCAGTGAAGGTGTGATGACCCATATCAACTGTCGAAACCTGAGTTATCCGCAGGTGGGTGGTGGCTGAAGCAGTCGATTGATTTTCTATTTCACATAAACGTCAACGGCAACGAGCAGGTCGACAGCCTGGTCGACCCGGCCATCAAGAGCGACACCAAGGTCTACCCGAGCCCGGACATGATGGGCAAGCTGTTCGCCCTGGAAGCCATGCCGCTGAATATCGAGCGGATCCGCACCGGCAACTGAGGCATTGCCGCCGCTCCCCGCTCTGGCGACCGCCAGCGGGGAGCGCGGCCTTCAGGGTCTTATCTTCAGTCGCATCGCCAGCACCATGCCCAGCAGCGCGGCAGCCAGCACCAGCGCCGCCGGGGCGGACCAGCCGGCGTAGGCGACGGCGGCACTCAGGGCGATGGGCGCGAGCACCTGGCCCAGGTAGTTGCCTTGCATCACCAGGCCCAGGCACAGCGGGACCAGCGCGGGCTGCGGCGAAGTCAGCGAAGTGCTGGCGAGGATGGTGGCGGGGAGCATGCCGGCCACCGCGCAAAAGAAGAAGCACAGAGGGATCACCAGGTCGGTCGGAGTGGCCGAGAGGAAGATGCCCATCCCGGAAAACCCCATGACGATACTGGTGCCGGCGAGCAGGACTTGCGGGCGGACGCCGCGCGACAGCAGCAGGCCGGCGCCGATGTTGCCGATGATATTGACCGCCACCACCGCGGCGCTGACCAGCCCGGCGCTGGTGATCGACAGCCCGACACGCTGCATGAGGAACACCGGCAGGAAGGCCATCACCGCAAAGAACTGCAGGTTGTAGGCGGTGAACATCAGCGCCATCAGCAGCGGCTGGCGGGCCCGCAGCACGCTGCTCAGCGAGTGGCGCAAGCCGGATTGCGTTTGGTGACGTAGCGCCAGCGGGTCCCTGGGTGTGGTCAGCGGCAACAGCAGGGCCGCCAGCAGAGTCAGGGCCGCGCCCGCGATCCAGCTCTGTTGCCAGCCCCCCAGCAATGGCCCGATAAGCATCGAGGTGCCGATACCGAACGCCATGAAGGTGCTCCAGATGCCGAACACCAGGTGGCGTTTGTGCGGTGGGACCAAGCGATTGAGCACCGCCGGCGCCGCGACCACCACCATGACGAAGCCCAAACCTTCGACAAAACGTGTGGCCAGCAGCCCGTGGAAGTCATGCAGGCTGGCACCCAATGCACTGGCGGCGCACATGATCAGCAGGCCCAGCGCCAGCAGATAACGATCGCCCCAGCGCTGGACGAGGATGCCGGCGGCGATGCCGCCGAACACCCCGACCAAGGGGAAGGCCGACATGATCCAGCTCAGGGACTCCAAGGAGCGACCGAATTCCTGCTGCAACTCGGGCAGGGCGATGGTGGCCTTGCCGATATGCAGCGCCGCGGCAATACCGGCAAACAGCACGTTGAACACGGCGGGCCAATACCCGGTATCGGCAACGGCGTAGCTGAGGCTGTCTGGCTTGGTTGAGGTCATGGGCTTCTCCGAAAGCAGGCGCGCGAGGATGGCCGGGGGGCGGCGCGCCAATGGGTCGGAGCCGACTGTAAAAGTTAAAGTTGACTTCAAGTCAATCGACAAAAACGGGATGTTGCGTTCTACCCATGAAGTCATTCAGCGGCCGAGCCCGCTGGGTGCAATGCCCAGGCGGAACGGTGTCGGAAACGAGCAGATTAAAGTGTCGGCGCCCGGACAGGCGCCGTGGGCGAGGCGTCAGGCTTCAGCTGAACTGGGCGTTTTCCGGCAGCAGGGCGCCGCCATCGACGATCAGGGTCTGCCCAGTGATATAGCCGGCCTGCTCGGACGCGAGGAACAGCATGGCGTGGGCGATGTCCTGCGGGCTGCCCAGGCGCTTGAGCGGGATGCCGGCGGCCAGGGCCGGGGAGTCGCCAAGGTTGGCCATGGCCTGGGTGGCGATCAGGCCGGGTTCGACACCGTTGACGGTGACCCGGTGTTCGGCCAGTTCCAGGGCCGCCGCGCGAATGAAGCCGTTGACCCCGGCCTTGGACGCGGCGTAGTGGGACAGCCCGGGAATCGCCGTGCGCGGCCCGGTCACCGAAGAGGTGATGACGATGCGCGGATGCTCGGCCCGGCACAACGCCGGCAGCGCCGCCTGGGTCAGCCAGAAACAGCTCTTGAGGTTCACCGCCAGGGTCGACTCGAGGATTTCGTCCCTCAGGTCGCGCAGGTTCTCCATCGGAAACACCGCGGCGTTGTGCAACAGTAAGTCCAGCCCGCCAAAGGCCCTGAGGGTGGCGGCCACCGCCTGGTTCGCCGCGGGCCGGGTGCTGAGGTCCACGGTCAGCAGCTCGGCGCTGCCGCCGGCCGCGCGGATCAGGCGCAGGGTTTCGGCGCCCGAGGCTTCGCTGCGGGTGGCGAGCAGCACCTTGGCGCCCTGGGCGGCGAAGACTTGCGCGATGGCGCGACCAATGCCCTGGCCGGAGCCGGTGACCAGGGCGATACGGCCAGTGAGGTCGAGCATCATGGGGTTTCTCCTTGAGTGACGGTGCCCAGGCATTCGTCCAGCAGACGGTTGTGCAGGTCGACGTCGTCGCTGCTGGCCGCCGGGCACAGCAGCGCCATGTTGTGGAACGGGGTCAGCAACACCCCGCGGTTGAGCAGGTAGAGATGCAGGTAGGCCTCGATCAGGCCATGGCGGGCATGGTGGGCTTCGCCGCCGTTGCGCGGCGCGTGGTCCATGAACAGGTATTCGACCCGGGCGCCGATCCGCGTCACGTGCCAGGGCAGGCGATGCTTGGCGATCAGCGCCTGGACCCCGGCCCGCAGGCGTTCGGCCAGGGCGATCATGTGGGCGTAGTTGGCCGCGCTCATGACCTCGCTGAAGGTGGCGCGCATGGCCGCCATCTGCAGGGCGTTGCCGGCCAGGGTGCCGCCGAAGCCGAAGTGGTTGATCGCCTGGCCGGGCTGGAAGTGCGGCAGCACCTGCCAGATGCGCTCGGCCATGGCCTGGCTGGCGCCCCAGACCGCGGTGGGGATGCCGCCGGCGATGCATTTGCCGAGCACGAAGAAGTCCGGTTGCAGGCCGTGTTCGCCGCTGTAACCGGCCGGGCCGCAGGAAATGGTGTGGGTTTCGTCGATGATCAGCGGCACATCGAAACGTCGGGTCAGCTCGCGCAAACCATCGTGGAAGCCGGGAGCGGGTGGAACCATGCCGACGTTGGTCATGAAGGGTTCGGTCAGCACCGCGGCCACGTCGCCATGGGCCAGGGCCGCCTCCAGCGCCGGCAGGTCGTTGAACTCCACCAGCCGGGTGGTGGCGTCGTGCCGCAGGCCATTGGCGTGCACGCCTTCACGGGGAATCATCTGGCCGCCGGCGTCGAACTCGACCTGGGACTCGTCGACGCTGCCGTGGTAGTTGCAGTTGAACACCAGCACTTTCTCCCGGCCGGTGATCATCCGGCACAGGCGCAGCACAAAGCGGTTGGCGTCGGTGGCGGAGGTGGTGACCTGCCAGAACGGCAGGCCGAAGCGCCGCACCAGTTCCTGGCCGACCCACAGGCTGTCGGCGGTCGGCAGCATCAGGGTCGAGCCGTGCCGTGCCTGATGGGCGATGGCCTCGGCCACGGCGGGCTGGCCATGGCCGAACATGGCACCGGTGTCGCCCAGGGCGAAGTCGACGTAGCGGTTGCCGTCGCAGTCGGTCAGCGTCGCGCCCTGGGCGTCGGCCACCAGGATCGGGTACAGCCCCGGCCATTGCTGCATCCAGTGCAGCGGCGCGCCGTACAGCCAGTGCTTGAGGTTTTCCCGATAGAAACCGGCGGAGCGCGGGTGGCGTTCGGCGAACAGTTGCAGCTCGGATTGGTAACAACGGGCGACGCGGTCGAGGTTGAGGCCGAGGGTCATGATCGAGGTCCTGTGGGATCTAAAGGAGGAAGGCGATGCCTGGGTAGCCGCTGCCGAGCAACGCGAGGCTGCGATCGGCAACGCAGTTGCCGCGAAACCTGAGCGTGCGGTGCATCAGGCGGAACATGCTGGCCGGATTGCGACCGCTGCGCGGTCGTACGCAGCCTCGCTGGCGCTCGGCAGCGGCTACAGGCGGCTCAGATGTACGCGGTACGGTTCAGCACATGGGCGAGGGCGCCCACCGGGAAGTTGCTGGGGCTGGCGAAGTCCGTGCCCTGGTAGCCGAAGATCTTGCCGTCGGTCCTGCCCGCTTGCAGGTCGATCAGCACCAGGCCCAGGGTCGGCACGATCTTTTCGCGCCAGACGAACAGGTACAGCTGTTCGGCGATCTTGTAGTAATGGCAGCGGTCGGTGTCCGCCAGGCCTTGCTCGACGCCCTTGAGGCACTGCCAGCTGTAGAAGTTGCGGTTCAGGTAGAGGTGCTCGTAGGCCTCAGTGGCGCTGTAGATGTACTGGTTGCGCAGGCCGACCAGCTCTTCGGTCAGCGCGTGTTGCGCGCTGCTGGCGCTGTGCGGCGCGTCGATGCTGCCGTGGATGAACTGGGCCTGGACGCTGGTCAGCTCGCGGCCGGACAGGGCGCGACTGAACAGGTCGACCCGGGTCTCGGCCTGGCTCGGCATCTGCCCGATCACCGCGGTGAAGATGTTCCGGCCCAGGTCGAGGATCAGGCTCACCGAGTGGGCCTGGCCGTTCTCCGACTTGAGAAAGTCCACCAGGTAAATGCCGGAACATATTGAAGTGGCTCGATAAACAGCCTCACCGCGGGCGTCGCTTTCAGCGTCCTGCCAATGCAGCGACTGTGAGCCGAACAGGTGTTCGATGCGCCAGCCGTTGGCGAAATGCAGGGTCAGGCTGCGGCCGTTGAGGTCATCCAGGCTGGGCAGGATATGGTTGTCGGCGGCAAAGCCTTCGGCCAGGGCGCCAACGGTAATCCATTCGGGTTGCAGGTTCATGAGGGCGGTTCTTGTCGATGAAGGAGAACCTCATGTTCATCATGCAAGCCCTTGTTGCCCATCAACCGAATGGTTGAGGCGCGGCGATTTTTTACAGGAACAGCGCGCTCACCAACTCGGTGCGGTTGTTCACCCCGACCTTGCGGAACAGGTTGATCAGGTGGGTCTTGACCGTCGGCAGGCCCAGCGCCAGCTGCTGGGCAATGGTCTTGTTGCAGGCGCCGTCGCGCAGCAGCCAGGCGATCTGCCGTTCCCGGGGCGTGAGGGCCTCCAGGCGTTCGTCGTGGCGCGAGTAGGGCGCCTGGGCGGCGATTTCCAGCAGGCCTTGCAGCGCCTGCAGAGTGCTCAGTTCGTCAGGCCGGAACGGGCCCAGGCTGGCATCGCGCAGCAGGGACAGGCCGGCGATCGGGCTGCCGCTGGCATTGCACGCAAGGATCTCCACCACATCCCGCACCCCGTGGCGTTGCAGGAAACCCTGGTAGACCTCGGTTTCATGCCGCCCCTGCTGGGCCATGCCCATGTTCAGCGACAGCACCGGGCGGCCCGCCGCCACGCAGTTGCGCGGGCGCAGCGGGTCGTAGTGCCGGTAGCGTTGCAGGTAGGCCTCATGCATCTGCGGGCTCATGTGGTACAGCGAGAAATGCTCGGCCTGCAACTGCGCGTCGATGCGGTAGAAGGCGCACAGGGTCGCCGGCACCACCCGGGTAAAGGCGCCGATGCAGCGCTGGCCGAGTTCATGGGCGTTGGGCAGGGGGCTGTTGAGGCTATGGGTACTGATCATCGAAGGGCTCCTGGCGAATACTGACGGCTTCGCGTCAATGGGCAGAAGAAGCGGGCAAGTAGCGATGCAGTATGGACATTGTCGGGATTGCCGGAGGGCAAAAAACCGCTGCCGGTTCACGCGCCTGGGAGGCGAGGAACACGGCAGCGGCTATCACAGTCTCAGCGGCGGGCCTGGGTGAAGCCCAGCTCCAGGGCGGAGACTATGGCGTCGATCTGCGGCGGCTGGATCACCAGCGGCGGCGACAGGATGATCTTGGTCCCCACCGGACGCACCATTACCCCGTTGTCGCGGGCAATCTGCGCCACCTGGTTGGCATAACCGCCCATGGGGTCGATCGGCTCGCGGCTGGTCTTGTCGGCCACCAGGTCGAGGGCAATCATCAGGCCCTTGCCGCGTACCTCACCGACGCTGTCGAAGCGTTCGGCGAACGGCAGCAGCTTATTGAGCATGTAGTCGCCCATCTTCGCGGCGTTGGCCGGCAGGTCTTCCTTGACCACGATGTCGAGGCTGGCCAGGGCCGCCGCGCACGCCACCGGGTGCCCGGAGTAGGTGTAGCCGTGCATGATCGCGCCGGTGAAGTTGCCGTTCTTGCTGAACGCCGACTCGATCCGCTCGTTGACCACCGTGGCGCCCAGCGGGATGTAGCCGGAGGTGATGCCCTTGGCCAGGCACATGATGTCGGGTTTCACGCCCCACAGGCGGCTGCCGAACATCGAGCCGCTGCGGCCGAAACCGGTTACCACTTCGTCGGCGATCAGCAGCACGCCGTACTTGTCGCAGACCTCGCGGATCAGCGGCCAGTAGTTGGCCGGCGGCACTATCACGCCGCCAGCGCCCTGGATCGGCTCGGCGATAAAGGCCGCCACGGTGTCGGGGCTCTGGAACTGGATTTCCCGCTCGAGCAGGTCGGCGCAGATCTTGCCGAGCTCTTCCGGGTCCTGGCTGTAGGGGTTGCGGTACAGCCACGGGGTATCGACGTGGAAGCAGCCGGGGAGCAGGGGCTCGTAGTTGCGCCGGAACACCGTGTTGCCGTTGACCGAGGCACCGCCGAAGTGGGTGCCGTGGTAGCCCTGGCGCAGCGAGATGAACTTGGTGCGGTCGGCCTGGCCTTCGAGTTTCCAGTACTGGCGGGCCAGTTTCAGCGCGGTCTCGATGGCGTCCGAGCCGCCGGAGCTGAAGGCCACGCGGCGCATGCCCTCGGGTTCCAGCAGGTTCATCACCACCCGTGACAGCTCTTCGGCGCGCGGATGGCTGACGCCGTCGAACAGCTGGAAGTATTCCAGTTCGTCCAGCTGGGCGGTGATCGCCGCCTTCACTTCCTTGCGGTTGTGGCCGACGTTGACGTTCCACAACCCGGCGACGCCATCCACCAGTTGGTGGCCCTGGTCGTCGTACACATAGCAGCCATCGCCACGGACAATACGAATCGGCTCGCGTTGTTGCATTTCGTTGGGGTGCAGCATGGGATGCCAGAAGCGGCTTGGTTCGCTCACGTTGAGTCTCCTGAAAACGCACGGACAGCGTGGGACATAGTAGTGCGCCCTTTGCCGGTTGCCTGCTTGCCTCTGTGTGCCAGGTTCTTGATCGCCACTGCCAGGAGGATGGCACCGTCCCTGTAGGAGCGAGGCTTGCCCGCGATGGGCTGCGCAGCAGCCCCAAAGCCAGCCACCGTATTCCATCTGCGATACATAGTCGTCCGGGCAGCCGCCATCGCGGGCAAGCCTCGCTCCTAGGGTCCGTGGGGCTGGCAGCCAGTGGCAAGTTTCGCGGCAGCCAGGATCAAGACGCTGGCCGGCATTGGTCTCAGAGTTCGATCCATGAGGCCAACTAGCGAGGATTGCCCATGAGTATTGCCATCGACCCACGTGTCGCCGCCTTTATCGACAGCCAGCACGGCCTGTTGATCGACGGGCGCAGCCAGCCGGCCTTGTCCGGCGCGCAGATGCCGGTGTTCAACCCGGCCACCGGCGAAGAACTGACCCGAGTCGCCGCCGGCGCCGATGCCGATATCGACCTGGCCGTGGCCGCGGCGCGGCGGGCCTTCGAGGGGCCCTGGGCGGCGCAGCGCCCGGCGGATCGCGAGCGCCTGCTGCTGAAGCTGGCGGATCTGCTGGAAGCCCACGGCGAGGAACTGGCGCAGTTGGAAACCCTCAACAACGGCCAGTCGATCCACCTGGCCCGAGCCCTGGAAGTCGGCGCCGCCGCCGAGTTCACCCGCTACATGGCGGGCTGGGCGACCAAGATCGAAGGCAAGAGCCTGGACCTGTCCATCGCCGCTGTCCCGGGCGCCCGGTACCGCGCCTACACGGTGCCGGAGCCGGTGGGCGTGGTCGGCGCCATAGTGCCGTGGAATTTCCCCTTGCTGATGGCCATCTGGAAGATAGTGCCGGCCCTGGCCTGCGGCTGCACCGTTGTGCTCAAGCCGGCCGACGAAACCCCGCTGACCGCCTTGCGCCTGGGCCAGTTGTGCCTGGACGCCGGGATCGCCCCGGGGGTGGTCAATGTGGTCACCGGCAGCGGCGCCCAGGCCGGCGCGGCCCTGGCTGCGCACAAGGGCATCGACAAGCTGGCGTTCACCGGCTCGACCCAAATCGGCAAGGTCATCGGCCATGCGGCGGTGGACAACATGACCCGGTTTTCCCTGGAGCTGGGCGGCAAGTCGCCAGTGATCGTGCTCGATGACTGCGACCCCCAGGCCGCGGCCGCCGGCGCCGCCGGGGCGATCTTCTTCAACCAGGGCCAGGTCTGCACCGCCGGTTCGCGCCTGTATATCCAGCGGGCAATCTTCGACCAGGTGCTGGAACGCTTGTCGGCCATCGCCGGCTCCCTGAGCATCGGCCCCGGGCTGGACGAACAGGCGCAGATCAACCCGCTGATTTCCGCCAAGCAGCAGAAGCGCGTGCTGGATATGATCGGTCAGGGCGTGGCCGACGGCGCCCGGGTGCTGTGCGGCGGGGTCGCCTATGGCGAGCAGGGCTTCTACGTGCGCCCGACGGTACTGGCCGACGTGCGCGCGGGCATGCAGGTGGTGCGCGAGGAAATCTTCGGCCCGGTGGTGGTGGCCACGCCTTTCGACGATATCGACGAGGTGGTGGCGTTGGCCAACGACAATCAGTACGGGCTGGGGGCGAGCATCTGGTCCAACGACCTGGCCAAGGTCATGGACCTGATCCCGCGGATCAAGGCCGGCACGGTCTGGGTCAATACCCACAACATGCTCGACCCGTCGATGCCGTTTGGCGGCTACAAGCAATCGGGCATCGGTCGTGAGATGGGCCATGCGGCGATCGAGGCGTATACCGAGAACAAGTCGGTGTGCATCGCGTTCTGACCTGTAGCCGCTGCCGCAGGCTGCGATCGGCCCGGGCCGCGTTCGGAGAACGGCCGTAGCGTACTTAAGGTCGCTGAAGGTCCTGCGGACCTTATCGCAGCCTGCGGCAGCGGCTACAGTCGGACACAACCGGCCAGGCTGCGCAGACAGCCAGGTAAAACACGCCCGCCTGGCGTGCCCTTGAAATGCCTAAAACAACAACATCACCCATGCTTTCGAGGTTTAGCACCATGTCTTTCAACGACAGACTCACCCGCCACCTGAACCAGGGCGTGGTCGGCTTTCCCACGGCCCTGGCCAGCGCCGTCGGCCTGATCATGGCCAGCCCGGTGATCCTCACCGCCACCACCGGCTTCGGCATCGGTGGCGGCGCGTTCGCCGCGGCCATGCTGATCGCCATGCTGATGATGCTTGCGCAATCGACGACTTTCGCCGAAGCGGCCTGCATGATTCCCACCACTGGTTCGGTGTATGACTACCTGGCCTGCGGCCTGGGGCGCTTCTTCGCGATCACCGGGACCATTTCCGCCTACCTGATCGTGCATGTGTTCGCCGGCACGGCGGAAACCATCCTCAGCGGCGTCATGGCCCTGGTGAACTTCGAGTCCCTCAACACCCTGCTCGAACAGAGCGGCAGCGCCTGGCTGGTGGGTGTCGGGCTGGTGATCTTCTTCGGCCTGCTGAACGCCGTGGGCATCACCGCGTTCAGCCGCGCCGAGGTGATCCTGACCTTCGGCATGTGGACCACCCTGATCATCTTCGGCGTGGTCGGGGTGTTCAAGGCGCCGGCGGTGGAACTGAGCGGCTGGTTCGGCGAGTCGATGGTCGGCACCGACCTGACCACCATTCTTTCGCTGGTGGGCATGGCCATGTTCATGTTCGTCGGCTGCGAGTTCGTCACGCCGCTGACGCCGGAGGTGCGCAAGGCGGCGAAAACCATTCCCCGGGCCATGGCCTTGGGCCTGGTGGGGGTGGCCACCTGCATGTTCATCTACGGCGCGGCGATGAAGCGCCAGGTGGCGAACATTGCGCTGAGCGAGGACGGCAGCGTGCACCTGCTGGATACGCCCATGGCCATTCCGCAGTTCGCCGAACAGGTGATGGGGCCCTACGGGCGGATCTGGCTGGGTGTCGGCCTGCTGTTCGCCGGGGCGGCGACCATCAATACGCTGATGGCCGGGTTGCCGCGCATTCTCTACGGCATGGCGCTGGACGGTGCGCTGCCCAAGGCCTTCACTTACCTGCACCCGCGCTTCAAGACGCCGCTGCTGTGCATCGCTGTGGCCGTGCTGATTCCCTGCCTGCACGCCTGGTGGCTGGGCGGCAGCACCGACAACATCATGCACCTGGTGCTGGCCGCGGTCTGTGCCTGGAGCACCGCCTACCTGCTGGTGACCCTGTCGGTGGTGGTGCTGCGCATCCGCCGCCCGGATTTGCCACGGGCCTACAAGTCGCCCTGGTTCCCGCTGCCGCAGATCGTCTCGTCCATCGGCATCCTCCTGGGCATGTGGTTCATCACGCCGCCGGGGATGAACCCGCGGGACATCTACGTGCCCTTTGGCAGCATGCTCGGCCTGACGGCGATCTATGCGCTGGTCTGGACGGTCTTCGTGCAGAAGGTCAACCCGTTCCGCCCGGTGCCGGTGGAAGAGGTGCTGGAGAACGCCTTCAATCTGGAGTCTCCAGCTGAAACCCAAGCGCAAGCCTTGCCTGGAGCCAAGCCCGATGAACAGTACAAGCTGGCGGCAAAACCTCTCTGAGTTCTGGCGGCGGCCACCCTCGGGCTATCGTCCGGGGGTGACCCTGAACCAGTTGCGCCGCGACTTGTCGGGGCTCGACTGTGCCGCGCAGGCACCCGGGCTAGCGCGCTTCACCTGGGCCGAGGAGGGCCTCGATTTCGAGGTCCAGGAGCTGCCACAGGCGCAGTTCCTGATGCACCTGGTGGTCTGCGAGTTTCGCCTGCGCGTCCCCGGCTTGCCGGGGCCACCGGCGCGGATCGATATCCGCCATACCGGCGCGATCCGTCGCCAGGGCGTCGCTGCTGGCCTGAAACAGGGCGCGAAGCAAGAGTGGGCAGGGCTGTTGCAGCAGTTGCACAGCGACCCGCAACTGCTGGCGGCGCTGTTGCCGCTGGACTTCAAACGCCTGCAATTGCAGCGCGACGAGCAGGGCTGGCTGGTGCGCCTGGAGCATTTCGGCGCCAGCGAGGTGGTCAACCGGCTGCCTGGTTTCCGCCGTTATATCCGCCTGAGCGCCGAGCAGCGCGGCGCCTTGCTGGCGGCTTTCCAGCGCCTGCATTCACTGTTGAGCGATCACTGAAGTATTCCCACCCGTGCTGGCATATCCCGTGCTTAGGCTATAACAGACTATCCATTGCGCCGGGCTTCCTTGCCCGGCAAATAGATAACATGTTAATGATATCGCCATAACAACAAAGGCGGTCTCAACCGGCTTCTGGAGGTGCACAGTGCTTGCTTCGCATAGTTTCGGTTCCTGGGTCGGCGCATTGCAGGGGGTTTGCGGTCGGTTCGACGCTCGCCAGGCGCTGAATTCGGCGTTGTTCATCGGCGAGGTCGGCTTGCGCGACTACGCCGGCCTCGAGGTGGCGCAGATCCGCACCAATGCCGGACTGATCTCGCGCAAAAGCACCAGCGTCGATCATGAAGACGACCGGCACTGTTTCCTGATCATGCAGCGCAGCGGCCATGCCCAGATTAGCCAGGGCGGCGAGCGCGTCGAGCTGGCGCCCGGGGAAATGGCCTTGCTGGACTCGGCCGGGGCCTGCGAAATCGTCCCTCACGGGCTGATCGAACATGCCTCGCTGCATTTGTCCCGGGACGAGGTGTATCGCCATCTGCCGGTGCAGCAGCGCAAGTTCGGCAAGCTCTCGCAGAATTGCGCCAGTGGCCGCTTGATGCGCCTGCTGGTGGAGCAGATCTGCGGCGACGAACTGCAAGGTTGCGCCGCCCAGCAGGAAGGCCAGGCGTTGCAGGAAGCGTTGATCGCCTTGCTCGGCCCGACCCTGCGCCAGACTCCCGGCGCGAGCCTCGACGGCTACGACAGCCAGCACGGCGGTTGCCTGCGCAGCCAGGCCCGGCAGTTGATCAACCAATCCCTCACCGAGCCCGGCCTGACCCCGGTGTCATTGGCCAGCCAGATGAATATTTCGGTGCGCCAGCTATACCGGTTGTTCGAAGAGCAGGGCGACAGCGTCTGCCGTTTCATCCAGCGCGCGCGCCTCGACCGCAGCGCGGCGGACCTGAGTAACCCGCGCCTGCGCCATGAGTCGATCACCGACATTGCCTTCAAGTGGGGGTTCACCGACTCGGCGCACTTCAGCCGTACCTTCAAGAAGCATTTCGAGCAGTCGCCACGGGATTACCGGGCCCATTCGCTGAACGCCTGAGGGGCATTCAGGGGTTTTCCAGGTCGTGCCCCAGGGACTGGATAAACAGCGAGAACAGTTCTGGCTGTGAGGAGATGTCCAGCTTGGCGTAGAGATGGCGCCGGTGCACCTTGATGGTGTCCGGCGAGATCTTCAGCCGCTCGGCCATGGCCTTGGAGGAAAACCCACGGAGGATCAGCCGGGCGATTTCCACTTCCCGGTCCGACAGCACACCACAGCCGAAATGGCTCAGGGCGTCGCGGATCTGGCTGGCCATTTCTTCCGCGGCGGGCGCTGGCGGGCGCTGGTGGCTCTGCTGCCAATGCTGCTGCATCAGCGGCAGGACCCAGGCCGAGAAGGTGGTGAGCTGGCCGATTTCTTCGGCGCTGAACGGCCGCTGCATGCCCAGGGACAGGGACAGGGTGCCGGCCTCCGGGACCTGCAGGATGAACTGCAGCTCGTCCTCCAGCACATTGTCGTGGAAGTAGCTGGAAAAATACTCGGTCTGCCGGAAATGGTCCGGCGCCACTTCTTCCAGGCGGTACAGACCGCTGGGGTAGCCCTCGCGGCAGGCCTGGAAAAACGGGTCCAGCAGGTACAGGCCGTTGAGGTAGGTGAGCATCGACGCCGGCTTGTCCGAAGGCTCGGCATCGTATTCCTCGAGGGCAATGGGCAGGCCGTTATGGGGATAGAAGATCGCCAGGGCGTTATCGAACGGCAAGGCCTGGTGCAGCAACAGCACCAGTTGCTTCCAGAAGCGCTCGCCGCCGATCTGCGAGAGGGTGCGCCCGAGTCCGGCATGCATGCCGATTTCCCTGAACAGAGTGATCAAATAAGTGGCTCCGCGTCGATGCCGTTGTGATCTGGCGTGCTGCTTTTCGCCAGGTGGAAGCACGGTTTCGGCGATTTGCCCGGCCACGTCAAGGGGGAGTACTCCAATAGGGGAATTGGCCCTGTGCCCCCGGCTGCCTAAAGTGGCCTCCATCAAGTGCGACCCAGAGCGCATCTGCCTGACGTTCTTCGTTTCTGCCTCAAACCAAAAATAACCACGAGGATAACGACATGAGCTCTCCCTGCGCGCCGGAAGGCGCCCTGAAACCCACGCTGAGCGTGTTCGATGTAGTGGCCATTACCGTGTCGGGCGTGACTCCGGCCAGTTCGGTCTTCGTCATCGCGCCGTTCGCCATTCACCAGGCCGGCAGCGGGGTATTCCTGGCCTTTGTCATGGCGGGGCTGCTGGCCTTGATGTTCGCCTTCTGCTACGCCGAACTGGGCCGCGCCCACAACAGCGCCGGCGGCGAGTATGTGTACGCCAAGCGGGTATTCGGCGGCATGGCCGGGTACGCGACCTTTCTCACGGTGCTGGTGATGCTGCTGTTCATTCCGCCGGTGCTGGCTACTGGCGCCGCGACTTACCTGAACAATGCCCTGGGCACGCGCTTCGATTCGCAGACCGTGGCCCTGGTGATAGTGATCTGCAGCTATGCGCTGGGCATCCTTAATATCAAGCTCAACGCCTGGATCACCGGCACCTGCCTGCTGCTGGAGATCGCTGCCTTGCTGGTGATCGTCTTCCTGGGCTTCGGCAATGCCTCGCAGCCGGCGAGCATCCTGCTGCAGCCGCAGATCGTCGAAAACGGCGTGTTGCAGCTGGCGCCCTGGGCCCTGGTGATCGGCGCGGTGGGCATCGGCCTGTTTTCCTACAACGGTTACGGCCCGGCGGTGCTGCTGGCCGAAGACATGAAATGCAAGGGGCAGGGCGTACACAAGGCGGTGCTCTGGTCGCTGGCGCTGGTGGTGATCATCGAGCTGGTGCCGCTGACCGCGCTGCTGATCGGCGCGCCGTCCCTCAGCGCGATGCTCGCCAGCCCCGATCCCATCGGCTACCTGCTCACCAGCCACGGCAACGAAACCCTGTCGCGGGTGGTCAGCGCCGGGATCTTCCTGTCGGTGTTCAACGCCATTGTCGCCATCGTGATCCAGATCGGCCGGGTGGTGTTCTCCAGCGGCCGCGATGCCTTGTGGACGCCGGGCATCAACCGCCTGTTCACGCGGATTCATCCGCGCTGGGATTCGCCGTGGCTGGCCACGCTGTTCCTGGCCATTCCCTCGGCGGTACTCAGTTTCAGCTCGAACCTGGCCGACCTGACCTCGTTCAGCGTGCTGCTGATCATGCTGGTGTACCTGATCGTCGCCCTCAGCGCGCTGATGAGCCGGGTGCTGCTGCGCGATCGCGAGCATCCGTACCGCATGCCGCTGTGGCCGTTGCCGGCGCTGCTGGCAGTGATCGGCGCTGGTTATCTGTTGTTCAATCTGTTCCTGGACGCTTCGCTCAGGGACATCATGGTGATCGTCGGCCTGCTGGCGCTGTCGGTGATCCTGTATGGCACCAACGGCCGGTTCAGCCCGGCGTTCCAGAAACTCTAAGGAGAAGTCATGCGCGCACGTCAATTGGGGATCAGCCTGGGCCTGGGTACTCCCGGCCCCTTCAATGCCATCACCGATGTTCCGGGGGTACGGGTGGGCCACAGCACCCTCAGGACCACGGTTGACGGCAAGCAGGTGCGTACCGGGGTGACCCTGATCCAGCCCCGCGAAGGGTTTGCCCGGCTGCAACCCTGTTTCGCCGGCTGCCATGTGCTCAACGGCAACGGCGATGCCACCGGGCTGGAGTGGATCCGCGAAGCGGGCCTGCTGACCACACCGCTGGCCATCACCAACACCCACAGCGTCGGCGTGGTGCGCGATGCGCTGATCGCCGAGGAACACCGGAGCCTGGCGGACCCCTCGGAGTACTGGTGCATGCCGGTGGTGATGGAGACCTACGACGGTCTGCTCAACGATATCTGGGGCCAGCATGTCGGCCCGCAGCAGGTGCGCGAGGCCCTGGACAATGCCGAGTCCGGGCCGGTGCGCGAGGGCGCGGTGGGCGGCGGCACCGGAATGATCTGCCATGAGTTCAAGGGCGGGATCGGCACGGCTTCGCGCCAGGTGCCGGGGGAGCAGGGCGGCTACACGGTCGGCGCGCTGGTCCAGGCCAACCACGGCAAGCGCGAGGAGTTGCGGGTCGACGGCTATCCGGTGGGACGGCAATTGACCGGTCTCCCGTCGCCCTTCGCCCAGCGCGGCACGCCGGGCATGGGCTCGATCGTGGTGATCCTGGCCACCGACGCGCCCTTGCTGCCGCACCAGTGCCAGCGCCTGGCGCAGCGCGCGTCGATCGGCATCGCCCGCACCGGCGGCGGTACCGAAGATTCCAGCGGCGATATCTTCCTGGCCTTCGCCACCGGCAACCGCGACCTGCCGCCTTCCGCCTACGGGCGCCAGGGCGTGCCCTTCAGCACACCCCTGGCGATGCTCAACAACGATTACATCTCGGCCCTGTTCAGCGCCGCCGCCGAAGCGGTGGAGGAGGCCATCGTCAATGCCTTGCTGGCGGGCGAGCCGATGACCGCGGACAGTGGCGCGAGCGTTCCGGCACTGACCGGGGAAACCTTGTTAGAAGCCATGAAACTAACTGGATGGAACAAGCCTTGATGAACTAAAAACTGCGACGCAGTCTGCAAAACTATCTGTACTGTTATTTAATATTTAAATTCGAGATTGTCGGACAATTACCAGGGGGCATTGAGGCTTAAAGAATATTTCGACTCACCAGTCATTGTTTTCGGGAGTTTGCTGGAACAGCGAAAATCAGGCGTCAAAAAGTAGTGGACGCCTGATTTCAAATTGTGTCAGGTTGCTTACGCCCGGATAGGGCGAGTGATAGGACGATCTCGCCAGGGATTGTCGCTATCGGACAAAAACTGTTCCATTGATTACAAGGAAGTGTGTTTATGTCGAAAGTTAAATCGAAAGCTATTGTGACCGCCGAACAAGAACTCGTGCCCTTGGCCGCGGCAAGTTCGGCTTACAACCAGATCAATAGCTTCAGCCATCAGTATGACCGGGGTGGCAATCTGACGGTCAATGGCAAACCCTCCTACTCGGTCGATCAGGCAGCCACCCAGCTGCTGCGCGACGGTGCCGCGTACCAGGATCTCAACGGCAACGGCAAGATCGAACTGACCTATACTTTCCTCACCTCAGCCTCCTCGAGCACCATGTACAAGCATGGCATCTCCGGGTTCAGCCAGTTCAGCGCCCAGCAGAAAGCCCAGGCCGTGCTGTCCATGCAATCCTGGGCCGACGTGGCCAACGTCACCTTCACCGAAAAGGCTTCCGGTGGTGACGGTCACATGACCTTCGGCAACTACAGCGGCGGTCAGGATGGCGCGGCGGCCTTCGCCTACCTGCCGGGCACTGGTGCTGGCTACGACGGTACTTCCTGGTACCTGATCAACAGCGGCTATACCCAGAACAAGAACCCCGATCTGAACAACTACGGCCGGCAGACGCTGACCCACGAGATCGGCCACACCCTGGGCCTGGCTCACCCTGGCGACTACAACGCCGGGAATGGCAACCCGACCTATAACGACGCGGTCTATGGACAGGACACGCGCGGTTACAGCGTCATGAGCTACTGGAGCGAAAGCAATACCAGCCAGAACTTCAGCAAGGCCGGCGTCGAAGCCTATTCGTCCGGCCCGCTGATGGACGATATCGCGGCGATCCAGAAGCTCTACGGGGCTAACACCAGCATCCGTACCGGCGACACCACCTACGGCTTCAACTCCAACACCGGTCGCGATTTCCTCAGCGCGACCTCGTCGGCGGACAAGCTGGTGTTCTCGGTATGGGACGCGGGCGGCAAGGACACCCTGGACTTCTCCGGTTTTACCCAAAACCAGAAGATCAACCTCAATGAGACCTCGTTCTCCGACGTTGGCGGCCTGGTGGGCAACGTGTCCATCGCCAAGGGCGTCACTGTCGAGAATGCCATCGGCGGTTCGGGCAACGACCTGCTGATCGGCAACAACGTGGCCAACGAGCTCAAGGGCGGTGCCGGCAACGACATCCTCTACGGCGCTGGCGGGGCGGACAAACTCTGGGGTGGCGCGGGTGCCGATACCTTCGTCTTCGGTGCCAGCTCGGACTCCGCTCCGGGCGCGGCCGACCAGATCCTGGATTTTGTCAGCGGCCTGGACAAGATCGATCTGACTGGCATCACCAAAGGCACTGGGCTGCACTTCGTGAGCGCGTTCACCGGTAACGCCGGCGACGCGATCCTCAGCACCTCGGCTGGCAACAGCACCTTGTCGGTGGACTTCTCCGGGCACGGCGTGGCGGACTTCCTGGTCAGCACCGTCGGCCAGGCGGCCTACACCGACATCGTCGCCTGAGTCATTGCGGTAAGGTAAAAGGAGGAGGGTGGCGCTCAGGCGTCGCCCTCTGACCTTGCATTGACTGGCGAACTGCCTGAGGCTGTGGCCCGGAGCGACCCCCTTATGATTCGAACTGCCTTGATCGCTAAGGCCGGCGCGTACCTGATCGCGACGCTGATGATGTTTTATGGAGAGACAAGCATGGCAAGCAGCCTGAGATTGGCGGACCCCGCGGAACTGGCCGGACACTGGCAACTGTCGCAGCCGGCACAACCTGCCAACCACTGTGCCCTGGACCTCGAGCTGAACGGCACCCTGGGCGCCGGTGCCGAGTGTTTTTCCGCCTGGTTGGGCGATTCGGCCATCGGCTGGTTTCCCGAGCCGGACGGTATTGCCGTGACCGGCAAAGAAGGCTCGAAGATCATCTTTTTAAGTCGTCAGAAAGAAGGCTTATATCAAGGCACTTTGAAATCAGGCATAACCATTATATTGCAGCGTACACCCTGAATAATCGCGGCTGTATGCATCTTTAAATGTATCTGTATGGATAAGCGTATAAGGCAGTGCCATATACGCGATGTCCTTCGTTCGATTAAAGACAACTAAATAACTAGAACTCCGTTTCGTCTGGCGGTAGAGTCCTTTCGCCTGTCCGTCACAATAATCCAATAATGTCCCGACTCAAGTACGGGCGGTTTATTTGTCCTGCGCCCCTGGCACGGGATATACAGCTCAGGAAAGACCAATGAAGATGGCGAAGACCACTGCACCGCTGTTCAAGGCACTGGGCGATTACAAAGGCATTCTGATCAGCGTCGGGTGTTTCACCGCCCTGATCAACGTGCTGATGCTGGTCCCCTCGATCTACATGCTCCAGGTCTACGACCGGGTACTTTCCTCGCAGAACGAAACCACCCTGGCGATGCTGTCGCTGATGGTGGTCGGGTTCTTCGCGTTCATCGGCCTGCTGGAGGTGGTGCGCAGCTTCATCGTCATCCGCATCGGCAGCCAGCTGGAGCGGCGTTTCAACCTGCGGGTCTACCAGGCGGCGTTCGAACGCAACCTGTTTCGCGGCGAAGGGCATGCCGGGCAGTCCCTGGGCGACCTGACCCATATCCGCCAGTTCGTCACCGGGCCGGCGCTGTTCGCCTTCTTCGACGCGCCCTGGTTCCCCATCTACCTGTTCGTGATCTTTCTGTTCAATACCTGGCTGGGGGTGTTCGCCACCGCGGGCGCGGTATTGCTGATCGCCCTGGCGTACCTCAACGAGGCGATGACCAAGAAGCCTTTGGGCGAGGCCAGCGGTTATTCGCAGAAGTCCACGCAACTGGCCACCAGCCACCTGCACAACGCCGAGACCATCCAGGCCATGGGCATGCTCGGCGCGCTGCGCAAGCGCTGGTTCGAGGTGCATTCGCGCTTTCTCGGCCTGCAGAACCAGGCCAGCGACACCGGCGCGGTCATCAGCTCGCTGAGCAAGACCCTGCGCCTGTGCCTGCAATCGCTGGTGCTGGGCCTGGGCGCCTTGCTGGTGATCAAGGGCGACATGACCGCCGGCATGATGATCGCCGGCTCGATCCTGATGGGCCGGGTACTGAGCCCGATCGACCAGTTGATCGCCGTGTGGAAGCAGTGGAGCTCCGCGAAGCTGGCCTACCAGCGCCTGGACTCGCTGCTGCAAGCCTTCCCGCCGAGCGACACGGCGATGTCGCTGCCCGCGCCCAAGGGCCAGGTGAGCTTCGAGCAGGTCAGCGCCGGTCCGCCGGGCAAGCGCATGGCGACCTTGCAGCAGGTCAGCTTCAACCTCGGGGCGGGGGAGGTGCTGGGGGTGCTCGGCGCTTCCGGCTCCGGCAAGTCCACGCTGGCCCGGGTGCTGGTGGGCGTATGGCCGACCCTGGCTGGCACGGTGCGCCTGGACGGCGCCGATATCCATCGCTGGAACCGCAACGAGCTGGGGCCTCACATCGGTTACCTGCCCCAGGACATCGAGCTGTTTTCCGGGAGCATCGCCGAGAACATCGCGCGCTTTCAGGAGGCCGACCCGCAGAAGGTGGTGCAGGCCGCGCAACAGGCTGGCGTGCACGAGCTGATCCTGCGCCTGCCCCAGGGCTACGACACCTTGCTGGGGGATGACGGCAGCGGCCTGTCCGGCGGCCAGAAGCAGCGCGTGGCCCTGGCCCGGGCGCTGTATGGCCAGCCGCGCCTGGTGGTGCTCGACGAGCCGAACTCCAACCTCGACACCGTGGGCGAAAGCGCCCTGGCGTCGGCCATCGCGCAGATGAAGGCCCAGGGCACCAGCGTGATCCTGGTGACCCATCGCTCCTCGGCGCTGGCCCAGGCCGACAAGCTGCTGGTGCTGAACGAAGGGCGCCTGCAGGCCTTCGGCCCGAGCCAGGAAGTGCTCAAGGCACTGTCCAGCGGTGCCCAGGCTCAGGCGCAAAATCAAAACCAGGCCCAGCCCCAGGAACAGCAGCAGCGGGAAAAAACCTCGGCCCCGACGGCCCCGGGCGGCTTGAGCATGAGCCGCCAGTATCAGGCCCCGACACGGAACCCAGGCGCATGAGCAAGGACAGCGAAATGATGATCGAACAAGGTTACGCGCCGGAGCGTCCCGAGCGCGATGCGCGGTTTTTCGCGCGTATGGGTTGGGTGCTGGCGTTGGCCGGCGCCGGCAGCTTTTTTCTCTGGGCGGCCCTGGCGCCGCTGGACCAGGGCATCCCGGTGCAGGGCACTGTGGTGGTCTCGGGCAAGCGCAAGGCCGTGCAATCCATGAGCGGCGGGGTGGTCAGCCGGATCCTGGTGCGTGAAGGCGAGGCGGTGAAGCAGGGCCAGCCGCTGTTCCGCCTGGACCAGACCCAGGTCGAAGCCGATGTGCAGTCGCTGCAAGCGCAGTACCGCATGGCCTGGGCCAGCCTGGCGCGCTGGCAGAGCGAGCGTGACAACCTCAAGCAGGTGAGCTTTCCCGAGGCCCTGAGCGCCGATCCCGACCCGCGCCTGGCCCTGGTACTGGAAGGCCAGCGGCAGTTGTTCAGCAGCCGGCGCGAGGCCTTCGCCCGCGAGCAGGCGGGGATTCGCGCCAGCATCGAAGGCGCCACCGCGCAACTGGCCGGGATGCGCCGGGCGCGTACCGACCTCAACAACCAGGCCGAGTCCTTGCGCCAGCAGCTGGCCAACCTGCAGCCCCTGGCGGACAACGGCTACATCCCGCGCAACCGCCTGATGGAGTACCAGCGCCAGCTGTCCCAGGTGCAGCAGGAACAGGCGCAGAACACCGGCGAAAGCGGGCGGGTGGAGCAGGGCATTCTCGAGTCGCGGCTCAAATTGCAGCAGCACAGCGAGGAGTACCAGAAGGAAGTGCGCAGCCAGCTGGCCGACGCCCAACTGAAAAGCCTGACCCTGGAGCAGCAGCTGACCTCGGCCGGTTTCGACCTGCAGCACAGCGAGATCCTCGCGCCCGCCGACGGCATTGCGGTCAACCTTGGGGTGCACACCGAAGGCGCCGTGGTCCGCCCCGGGGAAAACCTGCTGGAGATCGTGCCCCAGGGCACTCGCCTGGAAGTGGAAGGGCACCTGCCGGTGAACCTGATCGACAAGGTCGGCAGCCACTTGCCGGTGGACATTCTCTTCACTGCCTTCAACCAGAGCCGCACGCCACGGGTTTCCGGCGAGGTCAGCCTGATCTCCGCCGACCAGATGGTCGATGAAAAGACCGGCGTGCCTTATTACGTGCTGCGCAGCAGCGTCAGCGACCAGGCCATGGAAAAGCTCAACGGCCTGGTGATCAAGCCGGGCATGCCGGCGGAGATGTTCGTCCGCACCGGCGAGCGCTCGCTGCTCAACTACCTGTTCAAACCCCTGCTCGACCGGGCGGGTTCCGCATTGACCGAGGAATAAGGATGTTCCGTCGCATGAGTCAGCTTTCCATCTTCGGAGCCACAGTCGCTTTGCTGGTATGCGCCAACGCCCAGGCCATGGGGCCGTTCCAGGTCTACGAACAGGCCCTGCGCAACGACCCAGTGTTCCTCGGGGCGATCAAGGAGCGCGATGCCGGCCTGGAGAACCGCATCATCGGTCGCGCCGGGCTGCTGCCGAAACTCAACTACAGCTACAACAAGGGCCGCAACAACTCCCAGGCCACAGTGCCCGACGGTCGCGGCGGCACCAGCCACGATGACCGCAACTACGACAGCTACGGCTCGACCTTCACCCTGCAACAGCCGCTGATCGACTACGAGGCCTATGCCTCCTACCGCAAGGGCGTGGCCCAGGCGCTGTTCGCCGACGAGAACTTTCGCGGCAAGAGCCAGGAACTGCTGGTGCGGGTGCTGACCTTCTACACCCAGGCGCTGTTCGCTCAGGATCAGATCGAGATCGCCCAGGCCAAGAAGAAGGCCTTCGAGCAGCAGTTCCAGCAGAACGAGCACATGTTTCGCCAGGGCGAGGGCACCCGCACCGACATTCTCGAAGCGGAATCGCGCTACGAGCTGGCCACCGCCGAGGAGATCGAGGCCCGCGACGAGCAGGACGCGGCGCTGCGTGAGCTGGGGGCGTTGATCGGCGTGCCGACCGTGGACATCCGCGACCTCGACCCGCTGCGCGAACGCTTCGAGTCCTTCGCCCTGTCGCCGGCCAACTACGACGCCTGGCATGAGCTGGCGATCAGCAACAACCCGAACCTGGCCTCCCAGCGCCAGGCGGTAGAAGTGGCGCGTTACGAAATCGAGCGCAACCGCGCCGGCCACCTGCCGCGGCTCAGTGCCTATGCCACCTCGCGCCGGGTCGAGTCGGAAAGCGGCAACACCTACAACCAGCGCTACGACACCAACACCATCGGCATCGAAATCAGCATGCCGCTGTACGCCGGTGGCGGGGTCTCGGCGGCCACCCGCCAGGCCAGCCGGACCATGGAGCAGGCCGAGTACGAACTGGACTCGCAGACCCGCACCACCCTGATCGAGCTGCGGCGCCAGTTCAGCGCCTGCCTGTCCGGGGTCAGCAAGCTGCGGGCTTATCAGAAGGCGCTGACCTCGGCCGAGGCCCTGGTGATCTCGACCAAGCAGAGCATCCTCGGCGGCGAACGGGTCAACCTCGACGCGCTGAACGCTGAGCAACAGCTGTACACCACACGCCGCGACCTGGCGCAGGCCCGTTACGACTACCTGATGGCCTGGACCAAGTTGCACTACTACGCAGGCACCCTGCGTGAAGATGACCTGGCCCGGGTCGACGAAGCCTTCAGGCCCGGCTCATGAACTGACAAAAAGGCGGCCGAGGGCGGCCCGACCTGACATTTTCGACAAAAACAAAAAACGAGAAGTCATCACATGGATAGACGCTTTTATCAGCTCAAGGCGCTGAGTCGCCGCTCGTTGCTGGCATGTTCCACGCTATCGGCGGTAGCACTGCCCGGCGTGGTCCAGGCGCAGTACCAGGAAACCGGCCAGTTGGGGGTGCCGGCCAGCTGGCAATCGGCCGAATACACCCAGGACTGGGGCCTGGAACGCATGCGCGCCAGTTCCGCCTATGCCGCCGGCATCACCGGCAGCGGGGTGAAGATCGGCGCCCTCGACTCGGGTTTCGACGCCAGCCATGGCGAAGCATCGCCCGAGCGCTTCCACGGGGTCACCGCCAGCGGCACCTACGTCGACGGCACGCCGTTCAGCGTCTCCGGGGTGCTCAACGGCAACAACGACAGCCATGGCACCCATGTCACCGGCACCATGGGCGCGGCCCGCGACGGCGTTGGCATGCACGGCGTGGCCTTCAATGCCCAGGTCTACGTGGGCAACACCAACAAGAACGACAGCTTCCTGTTCGGCCCGACTCCGGACCCGCAGTATTTCAAGGCGGTGTACGGCGCTCTGGCGGATGCCGGGGTGCGCGCCATCAACAACAGCTGGGGCAGCCAGCCGCCCGGTGTCAGCTACCAGACCCTGGGCGACCTGCACGCCGCCTATGCCCAGCACTATGGTCAGGGCACCTGGCTGGACGCGGCGGCCGATATATCGCGCCAGGGCGTGATCAACGTGTTCAGCGCCGGCAACAGTGGTTACGCCAACGCCAGCGTGCGCGCGGCGCTGCCGTACTTCCAGCCGGAGCTGGAAGGGCACTGGCTGGCGGTGTCCGGCCTGGATGCCAATAACCAGCAGCGCTACAACCAGTGCGGCATCGCCAAGTACTGGTGCGTGGCCGCGCCCGGGCGGCTGATCTCCAGCACCGTGCCCGGCGGCGGTTACGCCACCAAGTCCGGCACCTCGATGGCCGCGCCCCATGCCACGGGCGCACTGGCCCTGGTGATGGAGCGTTATCCCTATATGAACAACCAGCAGGCCCTGGAGGTGCTGCTGACCACCGCCACCCAGCTGGACGGTTCGATCACCGAGGCGCCCACCCGCCTGGTCGGCTGGGGTGTGCCCAACCTGGAACGGGCCATGCACGGTCCCGGGCAGTTGCTGGGGGCGTTCGACGCCAACCTGGGCGCCCGGCAGGGTGATGTCTGGAGCAACGATATCTCGGACAAGGCGCTGCTGCAGCGCCAGGGCGAAGACGCCGCCGAACACGCGGCCTGGCAACAGACCCTGAAGGACAAGGGCTGGGAAAACGGCCTGGGCGCCGGCGCCAGCCAGCAGGACAAGACCGACTACGCCGTCGGCATGGCCCGCGACGCGGCCGCGGCGCAACGGGTGTACGAAGGCAGCCTGATCAAGTCCGGCGCCGGCTGGCTGGTGCTCGGCGGCAACAACAGCTATCGCGGCGCGACCAGGGTCAATGGCGGCTTGCTGACAGTCAATGGCTCGCTGGCCTCCAGCGTTACGGTCAATGACGGCGGCACCCTCGGCGGTTCCGGCCGCATCGGCGCGCTGCTGGCCAACAGTGGCGCTACGGTGGCCCCGGGCAACTCCATCGGCACCTTGCAGGTGGCGGGGGACGTGACCTTCCAGCCGGGCTCGACCTATGCGGTGGAGCTGTCGCCCACCAGCAGCGACCGTATCGTCGCCGGCGGCAAGGCCACCCTGAATGGCGCCGGGGTCACCCTGGCCCTGGAAAACAGCCCGCAGCTGCTCAGCCTCGAACAGACGCAAAGCCTGATCGGCAGCCAGTACCAGATCCTCCAGGCGGCGAACGGTATCGACGGCCGCTTCGGCTCGGTGGAGCCGAACTACCTGTTCCTTGGTGGCAGTCTCGATTATTCGGCCAGTGGCGTGCAACTGAGCATCGGGCGTAACGCCACCTCGTTCGCCAGTGTCGGCCTGACCCCGAACCAGCGCTCGGTGGCGGCCGCCGCCGAGCAGTTGGGGGCGGGCAACCCGGTGTATGAAAGCCTGCTGCGCTCGCCGAGCGCCGGCGCGGCGCAACAGGCGTTCCAGCAGCTGTCCGGGGAAATCTACCCGGCGCTGGGCTCGATGCTGCTCAACGACAGCCGTCAGCTGCGCGATGCGGTCGGCGAGCGTCTGCAGGTCCCGGGCGCGGTGGTACAGAGCGAGGGCAACCTGTGGCTCAAGGTGCTGGGCGCCTGGGGCAAGAACGACGGCGACCACGACACCGAGGCCTACAACACGTCCATCGGCGGATTGCTGCTGGGGGCCGACGGCGCGCTCAGCGACAGCACGCGCCTGGGCGCCTTCGCCGGCTACAGCGACAGCTCCCTGAGCATGGGCGGCGGCACCCATTCCAAGGCCTCCGTGGACAGCTATCACCTGGGCACCTACCTCGGCCACGAACTGGGCGCCTGGCGCCTGAGCGCGGGCGCGGCCCACAGCTGGCACCGCGCCGACGTCAAGCGCGACCTGCAGTTCGGCGAAGTCAGCGGCAAGCAGAAGGCCAAGGTCGACGCCCGCACCAGCCAGGTCTTCGGCGAGGCGGCTTATCGCCTGGACCTGCCGGCGCTGGCCCTGGAGCCGTTCGCCAACCTGGCCTACGTGCACCTGCATCGCGACAGCTTCAGCGAGAAGGGCGATGCCGCCGCGTTGAAAGGCGGCAGCGACAGCCGCGAAGCCGCACTCAGCACCCTCGGCCTGCGCGCCCTGAAAAGCCTCGAGCTGTCCGGGCAAACCCGCCTGGACCTTTCCGGCTCCCTGGGCTGGCAGCACAACCTGAGCAACCCTCGGGCCGAAGAACACCTGGCCTTTGCTTCCGGCGGCACGCCGTTCAGCGTCGAAAGCACTTCGCTGCCGCGCAATGCCGCGCTGGTCGGCGCCCATGCCAGCCTGGCGTTGAGCCGCGACCTGCGCCTGAGCCTGGACTACAACGGCCAACTGGCCAGCCGCGAGAAGATCCACGGGGCAGGGCTGAGCCTGAACTGGCAGTTCTGACCCGGATTTTGACAGCGCCGTGCTGACGCAAGGTCGCGTCGGCACGGCAGCAGCTATCGGCACAGCACGGCTCGCCGTTGGCGGGCCGGCTGTTCGGTAAAACCACCCGCGTCGGGTCTGACGCGGTGTTTCTAGCAAGGCAACTATTTCCAGCAAGGCAACTAAGGAAGGTACCGATGAAATACAGCTTTACGGGGGCTGCTCCGGCAGCCAATAGCCTGGTGCGCGCCTCCTGTGGCGCTTTGATCTGTGGCCTGGCCGCGGCGGGTAGCGCCCAGGCCGCGCCTTATGTGGAAAGCGGCCAGCCGGGCGATCCCGGCAGTTGGCGCAGTGCCGAGTTCAATGCCGAGTGGGGCCTGGGGGCGATCCATGCCGAGCAGGCCTATGCCGCCGGTTATACCGGCAAAGGCGTCAAGCTGGGGATCTTCGACCAGCCGGTGTATGCCCAGCACCCGGAATTCAGCGGCAGCGACAAGGTGATCACCCTGGTCACCAGCGGCATCCGCGAATACACCGACCCCTACATTCCGGTCAAAGCCGGCGATGCCTTCCGTTACGACGGCACGCCGTCGGTGGGTTCCGACGGCAAGCTCGGCTCCCACGGCACCCACGTCGGCGGGATCGCCGCCGGCAGTCGCGATGGCGGGCCTATGCATGGCGTGGCCTTCGACGCGCAGATCATCACAGCCGAGAACGGCGACCCAGGCCCCGAGGACGGGATCATTCTCGGCAACGACGGCGCGGTCTACCGGGCCGGCTGGGACGCCCTGGTGAACAGTGGCGCGCGGATCATCAACAACAGCTGGGGCATCGGCATCACCGACCGCTTCGACCAGGGCGGTCGCGACCCGGCCTTTCCGCACTTCACCGTGCAGGACGCCCAGTTGCAGTTCGACCAGATCCAGCCGCTGCTGGGCACCCGCCAGGGTGGCGCCTACAGTGGGGCGATCGACGCCGCTCGCGGTGGCGTGCTGACCATCTTCGCCGCCGGTAACGACTACAACCTGAACAACCCGGACGCCATCGCCGGCCTGGCCTATTTCGTGCCGGAAATCGCACCGAACTGGATGACGGTAGCGGCCCTGCAGAAGAACCCGGACACCGCCAGCCCCAATCCCTACACCCTCAGCACCTTCTCCTCGCGCTGCGGCTACACCGCGAGCTTCTGCGTCTCGGCGCCGGGTACGCGGATCTACAGTGCGGTGATCGGCGGCACCAACCTGGACGACATGACCATCGGCTACGCCAACAAGAGCGGCACCTCCATGGCCGCTCCCCACGTGGCGGGCGCGGCGGCGGTGCTGATGGAGCGCTTTCCCTACATGAGCGCTTCGCAGATCGCCACGGTGCTGAGAACCACCGCCACCGACATGGGCGATCCGGGCATCGACGCGCTGTACGGCTGGGGCATGATCAACCTGCAAAAGGGCATCGACGGCCCGGGCATGTTCGTCACCGAAGCAGACATTCCCCAGGAGTTCCGTGTCGAAGGCGCCTATGGCTCCGGCCAGTTCGTCGTCGATCTGCCCGGCATCGGCGCCGTGGTGGATGCCGGCAAGCCCACCCAGCGCCTGTGCAACGGTCTGTCTTGCGGCCTGGATGTCTGGCGCAACGATATTTCCGGACACGGCGGCCTGACCAAGCAGGGTATCGGCACCCTGGTGCTGACCGGCAACAACAGCTACAGCGGCCCGACCCTGGTCAATCAGGGACGCCTGGCCATCAATGGCTCGCTGGCGTCTGCCGTGACGGTCAATGACAGCGGCATTCTCGGCGGCAATGGGCGCATCGCCGCCCTGACCGCCAACCGTGGCGGTACCGTGGCGCCGGGCAACTCCATCGGCACCTTGCAGGTGGCGGGCGATGTGACTCTGCAACCGGGCTCGACCTACGCGGTGGAGCTGTCGCCGACCAGCAGCGACCAGATAGTCGCTGGCGGCAAGGCCACCGTCGAAGGGGCCAACGTGACCCTGGCCCTGGAGAACAGCCCGACCCTGCTCAGCGCCAGCGAGGCGCGGAGCCTGCTGGGCCGGCAATACAACATCCTGCAGGCGGCCGGTGGCATCGACGGTCGTTTCGCTTCGATCGCGCCGAACTACCTGTTCCTCGGTGGCAACCTCGATTACACCGCCGGCGGCGTGCAGTTGCAGGTGGTGCGTAACGCGACCGCCTTCAGCGATGTCGGCCTGACCCCGAACCAGCGCTCCGTGGGCGCCGCCGCCGAACAATTGGGGGCGGGCAATGCGGTGTACGAAAGCCTGCTGCTGTCGGAGAACGCCGCCAGCGCGCAACAAGCCTTGGAGCAACTGACCGGGGAGATTCATCCAGCCATCGGCACGCTGCTGATCAACGACAGCCGCCAGCTGCGCGATGCGGTGGGCGACCGTCTGCGCCAGGACGGCCTGCTCGATTCATCGGCACCCTCGGCCAGCGACAACAATCTGTGGTTCAAGGCGCTGGGGGCCTGGGGTAAATCCGACGGCGGTTATGACCATGCCGACTACACCAGCTCGATCGGCGGTCTGCTGATCGGTGTCGATGGCCTGGTCGCCGAGGACACCCGTCTCGGCCTGTTCACCGGCTACAGCGACAGCTCCCTGAGCATGGGCGACGGCACCCATTCCTCGGCTTCGGTGGACAGCTATCACCTGGGTGCCTACCTGGGTCACCAGCTGGATGCCGTGCGCCTGAGCGTCGGCGGTTCCTACAGCTGGCATCGCATCGATGTGAAGCGCGACCTGCAATACGGCGAGCTCTCCGACCGGCAGAAGGTCAAGCGCGACGCCCAGACCGCCCAGCTGTTCACCGAAGCGGCGTGGCAAGTCGCGTTGCCAGGCGTGGCCCTGGAGCCCTTCGTCAATCTGGCCTACGTGCATGTGGGCAGCGACAGCTTCCGCGAAAAAGGCGGGGCCACCGCGCTGCGCAGCGGCGACGACAACCGCGACGCGGTGCTCTCCACCCTCGGCCTGCGGGCCAGCAAACGCTTCGCCCTGTCCGATGCCCGGCAGCTGGAACTGGCCGGCACCCTCGGCTGGCAGCACAACCTGAGCGACACCAATTCGGATCAGCACCTGGCTTTTGCCAATGGTGGTTCGTTCAACATACAGAGCGTTGCGCTGGATCGTAACGCCGCTGTGGTCGGGGCTCGCGCCGGCCTGTTGCTGGGGCGCGATACCCGGGTAAACCTGGACTACAACGGCCTGCTGGGTTCTCGGGACAAGAGTCACGGGGTCGGCCTGACCCTGGACTGGCAGTTCTGAGGCCTGCGGGCCAATGACCATAAGAGTGAGACACAACATGGGTGTATTCGATTACCGGAATTTCAAGGGCGAGGCGGGCAAGGCGTTGTACAGCGATGCGCTGGCGTTGACCCTCTACGCCTACACGCCCACCGGGCAGCCGCTGGCGTCGGGCTGGACGGCGATTGGTGCCGAGCGGCTGGGGTATCAGGGCAAGGTCGGGCCCCAGGGCACCTTCTTCGGCGAGCAGCCAGGCTTTACCAGCGCCGAAGTGGAAGTGCTGGGGCGTTACGACGAGGCCGGCAAGCTGCTGTCGATCGGCATCGCCTTTCGCGGCACCGGCGGGCTGGGCTTCAGCGATACCCTGGGCGACATCAAGAACAACCTGCTGGCGGCGGTCGGGCCGGTGGGCTACGCGGCGAACTACAGCAAGAATGCCTTCGACAAGCTGTTCGCCAGCGTCGCCGAGTTCGCCAAGGCCCAGGGCCTGAGCGGCCAGGATGTGCTGGTCAGCGGCCACAGCCTGGGCGGCCTGGGGGTCAACAGCCTGGCGGAGCTGAGCGGCGAACACTGGGGCGGTTTCTACGCCGACGCCCGTTATGTGGCGTTCGCCTCGCCGACCCAGAGCCCGGGGGGCAAGGTGCTGAACATCGGCTACGAAAACGACCCGGTGTTCAGGGTGCTCGACGGCACCACCTTCAACGCCTCGTCCCTGGGCAGCCATGACAAGGTCCAGGCGTCGGCGACCAACAACATCGTCAACTTCAACGAGCACTACGCGTCGACCCTGGAGAACCTGCTGCCGCAGAGCATCCTCAACCCGCTGTCGTGGAAGGCCCACGGCTCCGCGGGTTACGCCGATGGCTTGAACCGGGTGGTCGATTCGGCGTTCTACGACCTGACGAGCAAGGATTCGACCCTGATCGTTTCCACCTTGTCCGAGGGCAGTCGGAGCAAGACCTGGGTCGAGGACCTCAACCGCAATGCCGAACCGCACAAGGGCAGTACCTTTATCTTCGGCACCGATGGCAATGATCTGCTCAAGGGCGGGCGCGGCAACGACTTCATCGAAGGCCGCGACGGCAACGACACCTTCCGCGACGAGGGTGGCTACAACATCCTGCTGGGCGGCAAGGGGCATAACTTCTTCGACCTGCAGCAGTCGTTGAGCAAGTTCAGCGTGGTCAACGATGGCGACGGCAGCCTGTATGTGCGCGATGCCTATGGCGGCATCAGCATGACCCGCGACATCGGCGCGCTGGTGAGCAAGGAGCCGGGTTTTGCCTGGGGCCTGTTCAGCAAGGAGGTGACCCACAGCGTGACCGACCAGGGCCTGCTGGCCGGTAACCAGTTGACTCACTACAACCACTCGCTCAATGGCGATGCCTACGGCAATGCGCTGGTGGCCAGCGTCGATGGCGACTGGTTGTTCGGTCACGGGGGTGACGATGTGCTGCGCAGCGACAAGAGCGACGTGACCTTTGTCGGCGGCGCCGGCAACGATGTCATGTACTCCAGCGGCGGCGGGGCCAACACCTTCCTGTTCAGCGGCGCCTTCGGCTTCGACGCGATCCATGGCTACCAGGGCAGCGACAAACTGGTGTTCATGGGCGTGGCGGGCGCGGGGCAGGGCTACGACTACACGCAGCACCTGTCGCAGAGCGGTCAGGACACCTTGCTCAGCGTCGGCGACTACGCCGTGACGCTGGTCGGGGTCGCGCCGGACAGCCTTTCTGCAGGGGGGATCGTCTTTGCATAGATAAGTAGCAAAAAGCATTGCACTAAGGATGGGGCGCCAGCGGAGGGCGCTCCGTCCGCGTGAGCTATCTCGAGGATCTGTCCAAAAAGTCGGCGAGCGAAGGTCAGGCAAGGCAAAAACAGGCGAGGAAGCGGAGTGTAGGGACCTACATGAGCATTCCGAGCCTGTTTTTAACGCAGCATGACCGAGCGCAGCCACTTTTTGGGCAGAGCCTAACAAGTTCAACAACAAAGAGAGGCGATACCATGGGTGTGTATGACTACAAAAACCTCGGCACAGAAGATTCAAAGGCGCTGTTTTCCGATGCGCTGGCGATCACGCTGTATTCCTACCACAACCTCGACAACGGCTTTTCCGCCGGTTATCAGCAATACGGCTTCGGCCTAGGCCTACCGGCGACCCTGGTGACGGCGCTGATCGGCAGCAGCGATTCGCAAGGGGTGATTCCCGGGCTGCCGTGGAACCCCGACTCGGAGAAAGCCGCGCTGGAGGCGGTGCAAAAGGCCGGCTGGACGCCGATCGGCGCTTCCCAGCTGGGCTACGACGGCAAGACCGACTTCAGGGGCACCTACTACGGGGAAAAGGCCGGCTACACCACGGCCCAGGCGGAAGTCCTCGGCAAGTACGACGACCAGGGCCACCTGACCTCCATCGGCATTGCCTTTCGCGGCACCAGCGGGCCCCGTGAGTCGCTGATCGGCGACTCCATCGGCGATGCGATCAACGACCTGATGGCGGCGTTCGGGCCAAAGGACTACGCGAAAAACTACGCTGGCGAAGCCTTCGGCAAACTGCTCGCCGATGTCGCGGCCTTCGCCCAGGCCAACGGCCTGACGGGCAAGGACATCCTGGTCAGCGGCCACAGTCTTGGCGGCCTGGCGGTCAACAGCTTGGCGGACTTGAGCGGCGATCACTGGTCGGGGTTCTACCAGGACTCCAGCTACGTCGCCTACGCTTCGCCGACCCAGAGCGCGGGGGACAAGGTGCTGAATATCGGCTACGAAAACGACCCGGTGTTCCGCGCCCTCGATGGTTCCTCGTTCAACCTGGCGACCCTCGGCGTGCATGACACGGCGCAGGAGTCGGCGACCAACAACATCGTCAGCTTCAACGACCATTACGCCTCGGCGGTCTGGAACCTGCTGCCGTTCTCCATCGTGAATATTCCGACCTGGCTGTCGCACCTGCCCACCGGTTACGGCGACGGCATGACGCGGATCCTCGAGTCGAAGTTCTACGACCTGACGAGCAAGGACTCGACCATCATCGTCGCCAACCTGTCGGACCCGGCGCGGGCCACCACCTGGGTCCAGGACCTCAACCGCAATGCCGAAACCCACAAGGGCAGCACCTTCATCATCGGCACCGACAGCAACGACCTGATCCAGGGCGGCCAGGGCAACGACTACCTGGAAGGTCGCGCCGGCAACGACACCTTCCGCGATTCCGGAGGCTACAACATCCTGCTGGGCGGGCAGGGCAACAACACCCTGGACCTGCAGCAGTCGGTGAAGAACTTCAGCTTCGCCAACGATGGCGCCGGCACCCTGTATGTGCGCGATGCCAATGGCGGCATCAGCATCACCCGCGATATCGGCGCGATCACCAGCAAGGAGCCGGGGTTCCTCTGGGGTCTGTTCAAGGACGACGTGACCCACAGCGTCACCGACAAGGGCCTGCTGGCGGGGAGCAGCCTGACCCAGTACGCCTCTTCGGTGAAGGGCGACGCCGCGGCCAATACCCTGACCGCTCACGCGGGCGGCGACTGGCTGTTCGGCCTGGACGGCGATGACCACCTGATCGGCGGCCGGGGCAACGATGTGCTGGTCGGTGGCGCGGGCAACGACCTGCTGGAGGCGGGCGGGGGCAGCAATACCTTCCTGTTCAGCGGCGACTTCGGCCAGGACCGCGTACTGGGCTACCAGAGCAGCGACAAACTGGTGTTCCTCGGCGTCGAAGGCGTCGTCGCCAACGACGACTTCCGCGCCCACGCCAGCACCCTGGGCAACGATACCCTGCTGACCTTCGGCAGCGACTCGGTGACTCTGGTGGGCGTGAGCCTGGACAGCCTCAACGGCGCAAGCATCACCATCGCCTGAAGCCGGACCGCGCGGGGTGGCGATTTTGCCTCGCGCGGTCACGGTTTTTCCTTCCTGCATTCCTCGACAGCATTTTTCGTAAAGGTCACCGGTATTCAGCCGAAGAGTGACCTATCAGTCGAAAAACCACTCCAATACCTGTCCCCTGTGACACGGCGGTCGATAAAACATCGGCCTGTGGCCAGGCGGGTCGATGGCGCGCGTGTGCTCCAGGGCCATTAAAGTCCACAGGAGCTTGCACGTTACCCAAGGCAGGCAGCCGTTGCCGAGGCAGCGGCCGATGCTCATTCAATGGCAACAATGAACAGCGGGAGAAACACAAGGTGAGTGATAACCAGAGGTTTGGCATCGGTCTGGCGCTGGTCCTGATAGCAGGCAGCGTTATGGCCGAGGACTTGCCTCAGCAATCGATCCTGAAGCGCTACGGCGTGACCCCGGACCAGCTACCGGCCGCTGCGCCGGCCACAGGCAAGGAAGTGGAGCACGAACCGAGCAGCCGCTTTCATATCGACGCGGAGCGGCCTTGGGCGAGCGTGACCTTGGGGGAGGGTAAAAAGCCTGAAACCACCGGCAATATCAGCATTGATAATGCGGCGGCCCGGGAGTTCGAGCGGTGTCAGCGGGTGCGCGGAGAGCTGCAGAAACGCGGGGAACAGCACTACATTTCCTGTGATAACAGCGTACCGGGGCAGAATTCGGCACCCTGGTCGCCCTGAGGGCGACCAGGTTCGATCGGTCAGTCCTCTTGGCGGACGGTGGCGACATCGGCCGCCTTGATGCGGATTTTCTTACCGGCGATGTCTTCGAATTCGTAGAACCCGTCGACGGTCTTGGCGTTAGGCATGTCCTTGGTCAGGTATTGCGTGCCGTTCTGCAGCGTCACCACGGTCGGTGAGGCGCAGCCGCCCAGTGCCAGGAAGGCTGCAACGGCCAACGGCAGGCCCAGGTATTTGACGTTCATAGACAAACCTCTCTTCATGAATCCCGTGAGTCCACCCACGATTGGCGGCTCGCGACTATATGGCTATCCGCCCTTGGTGTGATTAACCGCAAGAAAGTTCTGCGGCCCCGTAAAAAAACCTGTAACGCCACTTATCCAATAGTGTTTGCCAGGGCAGGTCGGCAGCTGTTATCTGTATGCATAACCAGTATCAACCTCTTTGCGGCGCGCCTGTCCTGTGACTTCCAACCCTCTGGAAAACCCTCTTTATTACCTGCACAACTTCCAGCAGGTGCTGGCCTGGCTCGAACTGCGCTACGCCGATGTGCTGTCACCTGAAGAGCATAGCTTCATCGACGACTTCGCGGCCCTGGCCCAGCCATCCCAGGCCTTGCTGGTGCGCATGATCATGCGCAAAGGCTGTCATTTTCGCATGTCCCGGCTGGTCTATGAAGAAATCGGTGATACCCGCGCGGCCGTCGCGCCGCTGGTGCGCCTGGGCTGGGTCGACGAACAGGCGCCGCTGACCCTGGAAGAGCTGTTCAACCTGTTGCAGAAGGCGGAAATCTTTCATGGCTTTCGCGCGGCGATCGAGCAGCCCAAGGCCCGCAAGTCCGACTGGCTGGCGGCGTTGGCGCCACTGTTCGACGAACCGCGGAGCCTGGACCAATGGTGCCCGGGGCTGGAAGACGGGGTGTGCAGCCTGACCGTCATGGCGCTGTGCGACCGCTTGCGCCTGATGTTCTTCGGCAACCTGTATCAGGACTGGTCGGAGTTCGTGCTGGCCGACCTGGGCATCTTCACCTACGAGAAGGTCGAGTTTCGCGACGATGCCCGGGCGCTGCGCAGCCGCGCCGACGTCGAGGGTTTTGTGTACCTGGAGGATTGCCGGCAACGCTTCGAAAGCGGTGAGGCGCTGGATGAGGTGCTGGCGAGCATCCAGGCGTTCGCCAGCGACAATCCCTGGTTGCAGCGGCGTCGGGCCAAGCTGCTGTTCCTGCTGGGGCAGCACTGCGAGCGACTCGCGCAATGGCCGCTGGCGGCCGCCATCTACCAGGCCTGCGCCGACCCCGGGGCGAGAGCGCGGCTGATCCGCGTCCTCGAGCGCAGCGGCGATTACCCGCAGGCATTGGCCCTGGCCGAGGCGGCGGCACTGGCCCCGCACAACGCGGCCGAGCAGCAACAACTGCTGCGGCTGCTGCCCAGGTTGCGGCGCAAGCTGGGCGGTCCGGCCACGCCGCGTGGCGGCACCCAACCGATGCTGCGCCTGGACCTCAGCCTGCCGCGGGCCGATCCGGCGCTGTCGGTGGAATTCCATGTGCAAGCCCATCTCCACGAGGAGCAGGCGCCGGTGCACTACGTGGAGAACAGCCTGATCAATTCGCTGTTCGGGCTGCTCTGCTGGCCGGCGATCTTCGCGCCGCTGCCCGGGGCGTTTTTCCACCCGTTCCAGCGCGGGCCGGCCGACCTGTTGAGCGAGGACTTCCACAGCCGGCGCGCCGAGCTGTTCCAGGCCTGCCTGGGGGAGCTGGATGACGGGCGTTATGCGCAGACCATCCGCCAGCGCTACCTCGACAAATGGGGCGTGCAATCGCCATTCGTGTTCTGGGGCGCCCTCAGCGAAGAACTGCTGGAGCAGGCGCTGGCCTGCCTGCCGGCCGAGCACCTCAAGCACTGGTTCGACCGCCTGCTGCAGGACATCAAGGCCAACCGCGCCGGCATGCCGGACCTGATCCAGTTCTGGCCGCAGCAGAAAACCTACCGGATGATCGAGGTCAAGGGCCCCGGCGACCGGCTGCAGGACAACCAGCTGCGCTGGCTGGAGTTCTGCCGGCAGCACCAGATGCCGGTGGCGGTCTGCTACGTGCAATGGGCGGAGCAGGACGGGTGAACTACCGCATCGCGGTACGGGCGCTGTGCGAATTCACCGCCAAGGTCGGCGACCTCGACCTGCGCTTCACGCCGTCGCCCACCGCGCTGGAAGGCATCCAGGGCCACCGTACGGTGGCGGCGCGGCGCAGCGCGAACTATCGGAGCGAGGTGTCCCTCGAAGGCTGCTTCGGCGCGTTGACGGTCAAGGGCAGGGCGGACGGCTACGACCCGGACGCCAACCTGCTGGAAGAGGTCAAGACCTACCGTGGCGATCTGGAACGCATGCCGGCCAACCATCGCCAGCTGCATTGGGCCCAGGCGAAGATCTATGGCTGGCTGCTGTGCCAGCAGTTGCAATTGAGCAGCATCCGCCTGGCGCTGGTGTACTTCGACATCCTCAGCGAGCGCGAGACGTCGCTGGTGGAAGAGCACGAGGCCCAGGCCCTGGAGCAGTTCTTCAACCGCCAATGCAGCCTGTTCCTGCAATGGGCCGAGCAGGAACAGGCCCACCGGCATGCCCGCGACCAGGCCATGGCGACGCTGAGTTTCCCCCATCCCGACTTCCGTCCGGGGCAGCGCAGCCTGGCCGAGTCGGTGTACAAGGCGGTGAGCACCGGGCGCTGCCTGATGGCCCAGGCGCCGACCGGGATCGGCAAGACCCTGGGCACAGTATTCCCCATGCTCAAGGCGATGCCGGGGCAACAGTTGGACAAGCTGTTTTTCCTCACCGCCAAGACCCCGGGACGCAAACTGGCGCTGGACGCCGCCGGGGTGCTGTTCGAGCGCAGCCCCGGACTGCCGTTGCGGGTGCTGGAGCTGGTGGCCCGGGACAAGGCCTGCGAGCACCCGGAGCTGGCCTGTCATGGCGAGTCCTGCCCGTTGGCCAAGGGTTTCTACGACCGTCTGCCGGCGGCGCGGCAGGCGGCGAGCCAAGTGTCGCTACTGGATCAGCAGGCGGTGCGCGAGATCGCCCTGGCGCATGGGCTGTGCCCGTATTACCTGAGCCAGGAAATGGCCCGCTGGAGCGATCTGCTGGTGGCGGACTACAACTACTACTTCGATTTCAGCGCCTTGCTGTTTGGCCTGGCGCAGGCCAACCAATGGAAGGTCGCCGCCCTGGTGGACGAAGCGCACAACCTGGTGGAGCGCGGGCGCTCGATGTACAGCGCCAGCCTCGACCAGTACCAATTGAACGCCGTGCGCCAGGTTGCCCCGGAGCCGCTGAAGAAGCCGCTGCAACGACTCAACCGGGAATGGAATGCCCTGCACAAGGAGCAGCTGCGGCCGTACCAGGCCTATGACCAGGCGCCGGCCGCTCTGCTCAAGGCGCTGTCGCTGTGTATCTCGGCGATTGGCGATTACCTCAACGACCACCCGCAAGGGTTGGACTGCCGGCTGCAGGGGTTCTATTTCGACGCCCTGCAATTCGCCCGGGTGGCCGAACTGTTCGACGGGCAGTTCCTGTTCGATATCAGCAAGCGCGAGCTCAATCCCCGCCGCAGCCTGTCCGAGCTGTGCCTGCGCAACGTGGTGCCGGCGGGGTTCCTGGCGCCGCGACTGAGCGCGGCGCGCAGTACGGTGCTGTTCTCGGCGACGCTCAACCCCTGGCATTACTACCGCGACCTGCTGGGGCTGCCGGAGAACACTGTGTGGGTGGATGTCGAATCACCGTTCAGTGCCGCGCAGCTGGATGTACATATCGTCAGCCGGATCTCCACGCGTTTCGCCCATCGCCAGGCGTCCCTGGCGCCCATCGTCGAGCTGATCGCCAGCCAGTTCCGCCAGCGCCCCGGCAACTACCTGGCGTTCTTCAGTAGCTTCGATTACCAGCAGCAGGTAGCCAGCCTGTTGGCCGAACAGCATCCGGATATCCCTGTGTGGCAGCAGTCCCGCGGGATGGATGAGGGGCAGCGCCAGGCGTTTCTCGAACGCTTCGACGCCGATGGCCAGGGGGTGGGTTTTGCCGTGCTGGGCGGGGCGTTCGGCGAGGGTATCGACCTGCCGGGCTCGCGGCTGATCGGCGCTTTTATCGCCACCCTCGGCCTGGCCCAACTGAACCCGGTGAACGAGCAGTTGAAACTGCGCATGGCGGCGATTTTCGGCGCCGGCTACGACTACACCTACCTGTACCCCGGCCTGCAGAAGGTGGTGCAGGCCGCGGGCCGGGTGATCCGCAGCCAGCAGGACCGTGGCGTGGTGATGCTGATCGACGACCGCTTCGCCGAGCCCCGGATCCGGCAATTGCTGCCGGGCTGGTGGTCGCTCGACGCCCCGGGCGGCGAGGGGCTTCAGGGCGCCGGGTAGGCAGCGTCGCGGATCTCCCGGGTGAAGGCCCCCGACATGCCCTCGAAGGCGGTATTGGTCAGCGCCACCACCGTCAGCCTGGCCTGGGGGTCGACAAACCAGCTGTGGCCGTAGACGCCGCCCCATTGCAAGGTGCCCTTGGATTGCGGGGTGCCGGCCAGGGTCGGATCGTCCAGCACCGCCCAACCGTAACCGAAGCCCCAGCCCGGCCCCTGGGCCTGGGCCTGGGCGCCGACCTGGTCGGTCATCATCGCCTGCACGCTAGGGGCTGAAAGCACTGGGCCGCCGCCCTGGCGCAAGGTGTCGAGAAAACGCGCCACATCGATGGCGGTACCGGCCATGCCGGCGCCACCGGAGGGATAGGCGCGCGGGTCGAAAATCCGCTGGAGGGAGAACAGGGTGGTGCTTTCGTCGACCCTGATCGCTGTCTCGTCCTGCATCCGGCTCGGGCGCGGATGGTCATCGCGGTAAGCGGCGCCAAGGCGGGCAGGGTCCTTGACCGAGAATGCGGTGTCGTGCATTTGCAGCGGCCCGGTCACCAGTTCTTCGGTCAGGGCCGGCAGGCTTTTGCCGCTGGCTTTTTCCAGCACGGCGCCGAGCACGTCGAGGGCCAGGGAGTAGCACCACTGCGTGCCCGGCGGGTAACTCAAGGGCACGCTGGCAATGCGTTTGAGGTTGTCTTCCAGGCTCATGCCCGGCTCGGCCAGGCCATCCGAAACGCCCGCCGTGCGATACGCCCCGTGCTCGGCCTCGAGAAAGCCGTAGCTCAGGCCGGCGGTGTGGGTCAGCAACTGCTTGAGGGTGATCGGCGGTTGCGTGTCATCGGCCAGTTTTGGCTGGAAGTCCGGCAGCCATTGGCTGACTGTATCGTCCAGGGACAGCTTGCCTTGTTCCACCAGGCGCATGGCGACCGCGGACACCATGGGCTTGGTGACCGAGGACAGGCGCAGGATGGTGTCACCGGTCATGGGCCGGGCCGTTTCCCGGTCAGCGAAACCGGCGGCGCGCTGGTAGACCACCTGGCCATCGCGCATCACCACCACCACGGTGCCGACGATCCGCTGTTGGTCTATGGCCCGTTCGATGGCGGTGTCCATGCGCCTGCCGAGTTCCTCGTCCGGCGTGGCGGCGCTGGCCAGCGAAGCGCCGAGGGTGGCGGCCAGGGCAACCAGGCCTTTATTGGGTAGATCCATGGGGGCAGCCTCTATAATCACAATGTCCGTTATGATTAACCGGCATTCGCTCTAATTTCAATAGTGATCATTATGATAAATAACCCTGCTGCCGTGGTGCGTCGTCGCGGACGGCCGATTGCCTTCGATCGCGACCAGGTCCTGGCCCTTGCGGCCGAGGTGTTCTGGCGCCTGGGTTATGAAGGCGCCTCGATGCCGGAGTTGTCGGCGGCCATGGGCATCACGGTGCAAAGCCTGTATGCCGCGTTCAGGTCCAAGGCCGAGCTTTACCAGCAGGCGTTGGCGCATTACCAGCGCAGCACCGGGGCCTTTGCCGAACGGGCACTGCGCGAGGAGACGGATGTGGTCGACGGCTTCCTCCGCCTGCTGCGCGAGGCGGCCCATGAGTACAGCCTGCCGGGCCGGCCGCGGGGCTGCATGATCTCCACCGCGACCCTGACCTGCGCGGTGGAAAACGATGGGATTCGTGAGTTTGTGAGCACCTTGCGGGCCAACACCCTCAAGGCCTTCGAAGCGCATATCGAGCAGGGCATCGCCAGCGGGCAACTGCGCGCCGATACCCAGGCAGCGGCGCTGGCCCGGTATATCGGGGCGATCATTCAAGGCATGTCGGTACAGGCCCAGGATGGCGCGGATTGCGCTGTGTTGCTGGCGATCGGCGAGCTGGCGGGGCGGGAAATAGAACGGGCCAGGGCGTGACGGGCATGCCGGCCCAATGCGCGAACCTCAGCGGTTGCCGAGGCCTGTGCCATCCTGTGAAACGCGGACGAACCGGCGCAGGGTTTCACCCGGCCCGGTGCGGAACTCGGTGGGCCTGGGCTGGCCCTCGTCCGCGGCGATGAAGACGAAGTCATCGCCTTCCAGTCGATAGCTGGCTGGCAAGTGCTTGCCGGTGTCGGCGCCCATGGAGTCGACCCAGGTAATGGACTTCGGCGTGGTCCGGGTGTCGAGGGTGAAACTACCCGCGAGCAACAACTCGCCCTCAAGCGTCACGACGCGAAACCCTTGCCCCTGGATCAGGGTAAGAGCTCCTGGGGGGCCATGTTCGTCAGGTGGGTTGCTGACCCCGTTGTCCTCGTACTCCACCTGTTCCCAGGCACCTTGAAGCTGTTGCAGGTCGAACTGGTCGTCGCAGGTCATCGTCGTTCGGGCCTTCTGTCTTCGCTGGATGGGAGGGGGTCAGTTGAAGATGTTGCGACCGATGCAGTACGTCAGCAGGTCCTGATCGCTCTCGACTTCCAGCTTGCGCATGGCGGAGATTTTCTGCGCGCTGATGGTCTTCGAACTGCGGTTCTGGCTTCGGGCAATGTCACTGACACTCTTGCCGGAAACGAACAGCCGCAAGATTTCAAACTCCTTGGGCGAGAGCATGGAAATCCGGTCGTCGATGCTCGCGCTGGATTCAATAACCGAGCTCGGCGCAGGTTCGAGACTCTGATAAGAACCTCTTTCGACAATGGTCTTGAGCGCCACTTGGATTTCATTGTGCAGCTGGCTTTTCTGGATCACCCCGACCACCCCCAGCTCATGCAGGCGCGTGAGGATCAACTGGTTGGAGATCATGGTCAGGATCAGTATCTGCAGGCGCGGGAAGTGGCGCTTCAGGTATTCGACCAGCTTGAGGCCGTCGCCGTAGGGCGAGTCCCCGGGCATGTTGTAATCGGTGATGACGATATCGACCGGCTGCTGTTCGAGGATCTCGATCAAGCCCTGGGAGCTGATCGCCTCACCGACTATTTCAAAGTCGCTTTCCCGCTCCATCAACTCGCGAACGCCGAGCAGAACAATCGGATGATCGTCGGCGATGACTACTTTATATTTTTCCATGACTAGCCACTCGTAATACGCCGGTTGGTAGGGAGCAAGAGTAAAGGATTGCGTTCATCAAATCTTGTCGCGTCTCATTCAAGTGCATTAAGAATATCCGTCAAGCTTTGTATCAGGCTTTTCACCTCCAGGGTCACGGAAGAAGTGATCGCGCTTTGCAGTATCCGGGATTCCAGTTCGGCGCAGCTTCTCGCCAGTCCGCTCAACTGCACGGCACCCAGCGCCCCGGCAGCACTGTGCAGCCGCTCGGCGAGCCGCTTGGCATCCTGGGCGTCGAGGGCGTCCGTCACGCTCTGGACATCCTGGCGCATGGTGCTGATGAACAGCTCGCGCATTTTCGGGGACAGCTCGATCATGGTGTCGCCGGTCGTGGGAGGAGGCGTTGCATCGATCATCGGTTGCGGTTCCTGGGCAGGCGCATTCGCGCAGAGATTCGACAGGTATTGGTGCAGGGTCTGCAGGCTCAAGGGTTTGACCAGCCAGGCACTCATGCCGACGGCCATGCAGCGGGCGCCTTCTTCGCGCATGGCATTGGCCGTGACCCCGACGATCGGAATCTCCCGGTCACGCTCACGCAGGGCACGGGCCAGTTCATAGCCGTTGAGCAGCGGCATGTTCACATCGGTCAGCACCAGGTCGAACACCTGCGGCTGCCAGAGCTGCAAGGCTTCTTCGCCATTGGAGGCGGCTGTCACGGTGCAGCCCAGGGCTTCGAGTTGCTCCTTGATGATCGCCTGATTGATCGCGTTGTCCTCGGCCACCAGGATATGCAGGCCGAGCCTGCTGCTCAGGTCGCCTTCGGGAGCGGCGGGTGCGATGGTTTTTCCGTGCAGGGTCAGCGAGACAGCCCTGGCAATGGCCCGTACATCATGGACATCCACGCTGCAACCCTGCAGAGGCTGGGCCGGAGGGTGCTCGCCGCTGACGCACAGGACCCGGGGGCCGGCCCAGGCGGGCAGGCTGTCGGAGGGTAGAACATCGACCAGCAGGTTGGCCTGGCGCGACTCTTCGACAAAGGCCGGCAATGGCTTGGCGACCACGCCGAGGCGATTCAGCCAGTCACAGGTGCTCTGCGTCAGTTCCACGGCGGGCGCCCGCACATACACCGCCTGGGTGGTTGGCAGGATGTCCGCGCAGTCTTCCAGCGAGCCTGGCATGACTTTCAGCCCCAGCCGCAGCGAGAAGCTGCTGCCCAGGCCGGGTTCGCTGACCACGCGCATCTGGCCGTCCATCATTTCCGTCAACCAGCGGCAAATCGCCAGGCCGAGCCCGGCACCGGCCTCGCTGGAAGCGTCGCGTACCTGGTAGAAGGTGTCGAACAGGCGTTCCTGTTGGGCTGGCGAAATGCCGATGCCGGAGTCGGTGACCTGCCATTCCAGGCTGGCCTGGCCATCCATGCATTCCAGGACCCTGACCCGCAGCACCACGCGCCCGGTGTCGGTGAACTTGATGGCATTGCTGAGCAGGTTGTTGAGGATTTGCCGGATACGCACCGGGTCGCCCAGCAGTTGGTCGGGCAACGTCGCATCGACACAGGCATACAGCAGCAAGCCTTTGTTTTCGGCGAAGACACTGTAGGCGTGCAGGGTGTCCTCGATCATCTGCAACGGGCAGAACTCCTGGGACTCGATCGCCATCTGCCCGGATTCGATCTTGGAAATATCCAGGACATCGCTGATCAATTGGAACAGGGTGCTGGACGAGCGCTGGATGGTTTGCAGGTGCTCGCGCTGCCGGGCATCCAGGCGCGTCAGCCCGAGCAGTTCCAGGGTGCCCAGAACGCCATAGAGCGGGGTGCGTATTTCGTGACTCATGGTGGCGAGGAACAGGGTCTTGGCTTCGCTCGCCGCAGCGGCGGAGCGTCGGGCCTGCTCCAGCATGGCCGCGCCCTCGATGTGACTGGTCACGTCGTGGAAGGCACAGAGCAAGGCATCCTCGCCCTGGTAACGGGTGGGCACGAAGCCTACCTGCAGGTGAGTACCCTCGATGTCCAGCCGGGCTTCACCGGCGACGGACAGGTCCTGTCGGCTCTCCAGGGCCGCTCGCAGTCTTGTGCTGCCTTGCCACTGCTGGGCTTTCCGGTTTTCCAGCAGGACCTTGAAGTCCGAGCGGCGCACCACGCACAGGCCGGTGGGCGCGCTATCGATCACGGCCCGGCTGAAAGCCTCGCTTTCGATGGTGCGTTGATAAGCCTCATAGACCGGTTTGACGATCCGCGACTGATACCGCCGACTGACCAGCCAGCCACAGCCAATGCCGCCGATCAGCAGGGCCAGCAAGACCGGCAGGGGCCACAGGGTGTAGTTGAAGTAGCTCTTGAAACCGACGGTGTAGAGGGCGGTCCAGGGCTCGGCGGAATGGCTCGTCACTTTGAAGACCATGCCGTCGCCGGTGATGTTCAGCCCGTCATGCAGCGTGACGCCCGGTTGCAGCGAACCGCTCAGCACCTTTCCGGAGGGGGCGACCAGGGCGATATGGTCATAGGTCGACCACGGCATGAGTCGCTTGATGTCATTGACCAGATCCATGCTCAACAGCGAGGCTATGCCGACCTGGTTACCGGTGCCCTGGACGCGTGACCATTGCGGCCCGAGATGGGCGCTGACATAGGCCAGCAGCCGGACGGGGGCCTCATTGTCTTGCTGCGGGGCAAGGGGGTGCCAATCGACCGCGCCATCGGTCCGCGCCGAATCTTTCGCCAGCAGAAGCTTGAGTGTTTGCAGGACGAGTGCCTTGTTGGGGGTGTCGTTTTTCCAGAGCGGGTCTCGTGAATGCCCGGCTGCTGGAATGCCGATATTGAAGTTGTCCTCGGCATCGAATAGAAAAAACGGCGGTGACTGGTAATGGGACGTGGACCAGAAGGCGCTGTAATAGTCGGTCAGGTGCTCTCCCAGCTCGGATAGCCTGGCCAAGGTGTCAGGCTCGACGTTCTGGTGATTGACCGACAGGCTGAAGGGCGTGGAAAAGGCAAATTCCTGGCCCAGGTAGTTGTGCGGTCCCTCTTCGGGCAAGGCGCTTTTCAGGTACGAACCCGAGTCGTTGGTGTGAAAGGGCACCTTGGTGCTTTGCACGGCCACGCCGCGGAGGAAGTCTTCATGTTCGCGGATGTCTTCCATCATCCGCGCAAAGTGCGCCTTGAACCTGTCGTGTTGTTCTTCGAGCAGTTTGTGCGACGACCAATAACTGATGGCGATCAACAGCAGGGTCAAGCCGAGAAAAATCAACAATCCCTTGTTCAGGCGAGTCGAGTATCGCTTCAGATTCTCGAGAAGCGTGTCCTGATGGTTCATCACTGGTATCCAAAAAAGCATGAAAAAGTCGAAGCCTTGAGGATTTTACCTTTAAACAACGACTTGTCAGTGATGTGGGGCATGTAATCCTGAAGGGGTGGATGTCCTCGGTTCAATAACTGGCGGCTGGACCGTCGTTCACCAGCAACTGTTGAAACTGTTCGGAGGGGACTGCGCGCGAGATCAGGAAGCCCTGCACCTGGCTACAATCGATCTTGCGCAACAGCGCCAGCTCTTCGGCGCTTTCCACGCCTTCGGCCACCACGGTCAGGCCCAGTTGGCGACCCAGGGCAATGATGCTGGTCAGGGCCTTGGTCAGCTCTTCGCTGGCGTGGCATCCCTGGACCAGGGCGCGATCGATCTTCAGTTCGGTGAACGGAGTCGAAACCAGGTTCATGTACGAGCTGTAGCCCTTGCCGAAGTCGTCCTGGGACAGGCCGAAGCCCTTGATGCGCAAACGACAGGCGCCGGCATAGAAGTTACTGATGTCCTGGGGCACCGAACACTCCATGAGTTCGAAACAGATCTGCCCCGGTACGCCCTGATGCTCCATCACAAAGTCGAACAGGCGGTCCGCCAGGTCGTGGCTGTTGAGCAGGTGGGTCGGCAGATTGATCGACACCGGAATATCGTAGTCCTGCTGGCGCCAGCGTGCCTGGGCCTGGATCGCCTGGCGCAGGACCAGCCACAGCAGGTCCTCCTCGAGATCGAAGGACTTGAGGGCGGGCAGGAAAGTGTCGGGCAGCATCATGCCTTGTGTCGGGTGCATCCAGCGGACCAGGGCTTCGGCGGCGACGATGCGGCCGTTGAACAGCGATTTCTTGGGTTGGAACCAGGCCTCGAACTGCTCTTCCTCGATGGCCTGGGCCAGCGCGGCCCGACTGAGCATGGAGGCCGGCAAGGGGCGCGGCGAGCTTGGTTGCGAAATGCTCAATTGGGTGGTCAGGGTTTGCAGGGCAGCAAGGTTCACCGGTTTCGAAATCAGGCCGATGACTTTCACCCCGAGATTCTTGGCAACCAGGCTGGCGCTCATCAGCATGCGCCGCGAAGCCGAGCTCATGATCGCCAGCGCCGGCTTGGAGTGCAGGGCCGCCAGCCTCTGGATGAACTGCACGCCATCCATTCCCGGCATCAACAGGTCGGTGAGCACCAGGTCGAACTTGCGCCATTTCAAGCGTTCCAGCGCCTCTTCGCCATCCCGTGCGCCTTCCAGGTAATAGGGGCCCAGCTCACCGAACAGATGCTGCAGGTACATGTGCTGGAAGGGATGGTCTTCAACGATCAATATGCTACAGGGCTTCATTCTTCGCTCTTTCATAGGGCGCTAGGTAATTGAACAGGGCGCGTAATGCAAAAGGTTTGACCAGGCAATGGTTCATTCCGGCCGCCAGACATTGCTCTTCTTCTCCACGCATCGCATTGGCCGTGGCGCCGATGATCGGGACCGTACAGCCACGGCGTCGCAGCTCCTTGGCCAGTTCATAGCCATTCATCACGGGCATGTTGACGTCGGTGAGGACCAGATCGAACCGCTCGGGATTCCACATCGACAGGGCTTCCTCGCCGTTTGACGCAAGTTCCACGCTGCAGCCCAGCTCTTCCAGCTGATCCCTGAGGATCAGCTGGTTGATGACGTTGTCTTCGGCCACCAGCACGTTCAGGTTCAGTTGTTTCAACGTCCAGTGTTCGTTGTGGTTCTCGGCCTTGGCCACCCACAGCCCCTGGGCCTGGCTGACCGCCTGATGAATGGAGCGCAGGTGGTTCAGGTTCACGTGCCAGCACCCGGTACGAACCTGGGGTTCGTTATTGCCGGTGCCGGTGGCGAGGATCAGCGGACCGGGCCAGTCGGGTTGCAGGCGCTGTTCCAGTTCGCCGGGGTGAACCTCGACCAGCAGACAGTCGCTGGTCGGCGCGATCTTCGAGGGATGGCAGAGCTGCACCCGCGCGCCCCACTGGCGCAGCCAGCCGCCGATGGATTCCGCCAGCTCCCGTACGCTGGACATCACATAGATGGTTTCCGGCAGCAGCTGCGTGGCGGGCAGGGTGACCGGCCCATCGATCGCCGCTTCCAGGGGCAGGGTGAGGGAGAAGCTGCTGCCCAGCCCCAGTTCGCTGACCATGCGCAGGCTGCCGTTCATCAATTGGGTGAGGCGCTGACAGATCGGCAGGCCCAAGCCGGTGCCCGCCACCACGTTGGCGTTGCCGCCGGTTTGATAGAAGGGTTCGAAGATCAATGGTTGATGATCCTGGGCAATGCCTTTGCCGGTGTCGGAGACCTGCCACAGGATGCTGGAGCGCTCGCCATCGCGGCTCAGCAGGTTGACCCGCAGCACGATGCGCCCCAGGTCGGTGAACTTCACCGCGTTGTTGAGCAGGTTGCTGAGGATCTGCCGGATGCGGGTGACGTCGCCGATCAGTCGCTCGGGGATTTGCGGGTCCACGCAGGAGTAGAGCAGCAGGCCCTTGTTCGACGCCGCCGCGGAATAGCCCTGGATCAGCTCGTGGACCAGGTCCAGTGGCGAGAACTCATTCAGTTCCAGGGCCAGTTGCCCGGCTTCGATCTTGGACACGTCCAGCACATCGCAGATCAACTGCAACAGGGTCGAGGAAGAACACTCGATGGCGCGCAGGTAGTCGCGCTGCTGGGTATCCAACTGGGTGCGGGCGAGCAGCTCCAGGGTGCCCAGCACGCCATACAGCGGCGTGCGTATTTCATGGCTCATGGTGGCGAGGAACAGGGTCTTGGCTTCGTTGGCCGCGTCGGCCATCTGCCGGGCTTCTTCCAGCGCGGCTTCCACCTGCTTGCGCGCGCTGATGTCGCTGAAGGCGCAGAACAACACGTCCTCGCCCTTGTAGCGGGTGGGCGCGGAACTCAGGTAAAGATGGCGCCCGTCGGTGGTCTCGAAGTAGTCGAAGCGGTTCGGTTCGTGGCTCTTGAAGGCTTGCTGGATCCAGCCGGCGCAGAGTATTTCCCGTTCGATACCGTCGCCCAGCCACTGCTGCGCCAGGGTGTTTTCCAGGACCACCTGGCCATCGGTACGGCGCAGCACGCACAAGGCCACGGGCGCGGTCTGGATCACGTCGCGGCTGAACAGCTCGCTCTCGACCAGGGCCTGGATACGGCTCAGCGCGGGGGTGATGAAGCGGTGTTCGATGCGGCGGGTCAGCAGGCAGATCAGGCTGATGCTGAACAGGCAGAACACCAGGGTGCCGGCCAGCTGGGGCCAGAGCGCGATCAGCAGGGCGCGCAGGCTGAAGGAGTAGACCAGTTGCCAGTCGGAGGTCATCAGCTGCTTGCGGATCACCAGGTGATCGGGCCACCAGCCACTGCCGACAAACCCGAAGAAGTTGCTGCCTTGCAGTTGCTGCAGGGCCTGGCCCAGGCGGCCGGCCGGGGTGTTGGTGAACAGCAGTGCGCCTTCGGAGTTGAACATCATGAACTCGCCGGCGCTCTGGTCGCTGAGGGCCTTGAGCACTTCCCGTCCATCCATTTCCAGGCCCAGCCAGCCGGAGTCATCGGAGCGCTCGTCGAGCCGGGTGAAAATGTACAGCTGCGAAGTCTGCGTGGACTGATCGGTGAGCCACAGCTCGTTGGTGTCCGGACGCTCCCCATGGTTGAGCGCCTCAAGCTTCGAGAGGATGGTACTGGGCAGGTTGGGGGAGGTGGGGTTGCTGCTGTAGAGGCGCATGACCCGAGCCTCGGGACCGGAGCTTACATACAGCAGGTTGACCTGCTTGGCCTTGAAATATTCGCGCATGCGCTGGCTCAGCCAGATGCTCCAGGGGTCATCGATGTCGCCCAGTTGCAGGTGCAGCTCTTCGCTGGAGGGCAGGTACACCAAGGCCTGGGCTTGTTTGGAACGGCGCACCGCGGACAGGCTGAGGCTTTCCAGCAAGGCCTCGCGGCTGGTGAAGAAGGTCTGGGCTTCGGCGATGGCGCTGCTCATGTAGCCGCGGCGCCGGGAAATGTCGTTGCTGAGGGTGGAATTGAGGAAGTTGTAGACGGCACCGAGGATGCCGACCAAAAGAATGAGCGCGAAAAGACGCAGCAACCTGCTGGCGGCTTCTGGACTGGAAAATACGGGACTGATCTGATGAAGGTAGGTCTTTAATCTCATTGACCCACTCTAAATAAAGCCTCAGAAATCCGGGATAGGACGATCCTTAAAGTCGCCGGTATTTCGCCGCTTCCAGCCCTGTTCACGGCGAAAAAAACCTGGCATGGGCGCCAGGTTTTTTCGGTGTGTTGCGGCTCGCGACAGCAGGTTCAGACCACTGCCAGTCGCTGCTTGCGCAGAGGCGCGGGGAAGGCTCGGTCGATGGCCACCAGGTCTTCGTCGTTCAGGCATAACCTGGCCGCCTCGGCGTTCAGCCGGACATGTTCGGGGTGCACCGCCTTGGGAATGGCGATCACGCCGTCCTGACGCAGGACCCAGGCCAGCGAAACCTGGGCCGTGGTCACGCCATGGCGTTCGGCAACCTGCTGTAGCACAGGGTGATGCAGCAGCTTGCCGGCCTGGGCGATAGGGCAGTAAGCCATGAGCGGCAAGCGCTGCTGTTGCGCGGCGGGCAGCAGGTCGAATTCGATGCCGCGTTCTTCGATGTTGTACAGCACCTGGTTGGTGGCGCAGGCCGGGCTCGCCAGTTCCTCGAGGTCATCGAGGTCGAAATTGGACACGCCCCAGCGACCGATCTTGCCGTCCTCGCGCAGGCGCTCGAAAGCCTCCACCGTTTCTTCAAGAGGGTATTGCCCACGCCAGTGCAGCAGGTACAGATCGATGTAGTCGGTACCCAGGCGGCGCAGGCTGCGGTCGCAGGCTTGGGGAATGCCTTTGCGGCTGGCGTTGTGCGGGTACACCTTGCTGACCAGGAACACCCGGTCGCGCTGGCCGGTGATGGCGGCGCCGACCACTTCTTCCGCGCCGCCCTCGGCGTACATTTCGGCGGTGTCGATCAGGCTCATGCCCCGTTCGATACCGGCCTGCAGTGCGGCAATCTCGGCGTTGCGCTGGTGGCGCTCCTCGCCCATGCGCCAGGTACCCTGGCCAATCACCGGGACGGGCACGCCCGCCAGCTCGAGTGTTCGCATGACAATCTCCTGAAGGTTGGCGAAGGCCCAGAGAAGCAAAGCCGTGTCGAGCGGTCAAGGCGACGCAGAGGCTGGCGGGTGTTTCCCGAGAAAGATCAGGGGAGGTTAGACCGATTATTTCCTTGGGTCATGGCGTGCGCCGGAAAGGCGTTACCGTGACGCGTTTGTCCGTCATGCGTTCACGGGTAAAGTTGTCGATCACGGTCAATGTGTGCAAGCGACGGCCGTCGAACAGCGCATCAGCAACGAAGTCCATGTTCCTTACCTCGTTGATTACACTGGCGGTGCGCCGTGGCGAGCCAAGGCAGGCGAAGTTCGTCTGTAGAATGCAGAAACCAGGGCAAAACCCTGGTTTCTGGTGACACCCGTCCCCGAAGAACGACCTATAAAGCGATTAGGTCGTCAATCGGATACCCGTAGCCGGTCTATTCGGAGTTTCCCTAGACAGGATATGGCCGGGTTGACCTTCTCGGTGCTTCCCTTACTGCAGGAATGGCACAGCCAAAGCGTCTGGTATTAATGCAATCGCCGCTACAGGGCTGCCAGAAAACTGAGGATTCGGGCTTGTGACTTGCGTTGGACCGCTCCATGTGTGCCCATCTGACGAAGTTATATAATAGAACTGCCCGGAGTTGGCGCCGGCACCTTGGTACGAAACGTAAATCTGGCTACCACTACTTCCATTAACAACTGCCACGGATGGCGATTGAGCAATGCTCACTCCAGGGATTTTGATGGGTGAAGACCAACCTTGTGAGTTGGACGGATTAGTCGATGTTACATACCAAAGTGCACCGTCATTGCTGCCGCCTTGATAGAATATATAAAGAGTCTGACTGCCGTTGACTGTATAAACCACTGCTGCTGGCGCATAGGACATATTCACTCCGTTGGCTGGAACATTTCCTTGCCAACTACTGCCACCGTCCGAGCTCCACGTATACCACATCTGGCTACTATAACCAGAGCCCGAAACGAACACATAAATATTGTTGTCCCATACCACCGGGCACGGAGAGTAGCTCATCCCAATGTTGGGAACATTCTTGTCTTGGCTCCATCCCCCACCCCCCTGGCTTGGATTCCAGATGCTATACCACAACTCACCATCCTCGGACCGCCCTTGATGAAAAATGTATATGGAGTTACCATATTGTATTGCAGAGGGAGAGTCCCACATCTGCGCATTAGTACCGGCAGCATACGATTGGCTTTCTGACCAGCCTCCCTCTCCGCTAAGGATGCTATAATAAAGCCCAAGATTATTACCTGGTCCTTTGTAGAATAAATAGAGAGTGTTGTTAGGGGAGAAGACTACAGCCGATGGTGTGTTCGACATGCTAACCTTGTTAAGTCTGGTCGCCCAGGACCAAACCTCATCAATAAACACGCTATATGACACCGCTCCCGTGTTGTTGTAATCTTGGGTAAAGCAATAAAGTTGCCCATTGTAAACGGCCATGGATGTATTTTCTGTGACGCTCAAATTGTTGATTTGGGCATCCGGAGACCAGTTTGTACCATCAAAAATAGAACACCATAGCTGGCCATTGAAATCCGCGCCCTCATGGAAAACATATATCTTCCCCTCGAAGGTCGTAGCGGAGACGCTCCCGGAAATATTGGCACCCGGCACAGTGTTGTTACCGGACCACGTACTTCCATTACTAGAGGTAGCATAGACTAGAGCTGCGTTGCTTCCTTCTGCTGCGGGATTTGCAAAACAATACAAGACATTATTTAGAACTGTCGCAGACGGTGATGCTGCGCAGTCAAGTCCTGTGGATAGGAATATGCTCTGCGACCAATGAACCCCGTCTGTAGATGTCGAGTAATAGACCTCCTTGGCATTTCCTTCCCCTTGGTAGAAGATATATAGGGTTTGATTTCCAGAAACAGGAAATACGACTGCGGAGGGTGATGCTGATAGTCCGCACGCGGGCACCTGAGTAGGTTGGGACCAGTTTACTGCATCGGTTGACGTGATATAGAGAAGCTCTCCATTTCCACTGCTGCTCTGATAGAACACGAATAATGTAGCGACCGCATTGACAGTAAACTCAACGGCAGACGGACTGCAGGACAAGGTTACATTGGGGATCGGCACGGATTGGCTCGACCAGGTGCTGCCGCCAATATAGGTGTTGTAATAAAGGCTGCCGCTGTTTTCGTAGAAGCAATAGAATTGATTGTTGAAGTTCACGCCAGATGGAAAGTTGTTCATGTTCTCAACGCCTTCCACCACTTGGATTATCTTTTTCGCCACATCCTGGATTATATCTGAGCATGCGCTGAAGATTATCGACTTAGGGTTCGATAGATCAGTGGCAAGGAATACAAGGCCGTCAGCTGCAGGGGAGTTTGTGTTCATGAGTTTCTCCTTGAGTTTTTTGTAAATCCAAATACAACATGTGAAACTCCGGCTGAAGAGCCCGGATGTCTGCCTTCTGGATTGATTTCCAATAGATGGATCATGCTGCTCTATAGCGAATCATAAAGACCTCCTTATTTAGCTGAATGAATATGTCAGCATCGGCCAAGAATATAACTAGCCCTACCTCGTACAGTTGACCGATGTTCTGAAGGGCCTGCTCGGCCGACCATGATCCGTACGCCTACTTGAAGGACGTACTCACGCTCCCGCCCGCTTACCCAAGTACGCAGAGGCCACTTATCCGCCTCTTAAATGGTTGAAATAATTGTTAACTGCTGCACAACCAGTCATCTCCCGTCATGCAGCAGTAATACCAGCGTTAACCCATAAGAACGAAGTTCATAATCTCACCAGTAATGGGACTGGCGAGGGCCTGGGCGGGAGCATTTGCCGCAGCCTGGCCAGCCGCTTCGATGGCCATATTGCGGATATCTCCTGTGGTGGGCAGCCCGACGAAAGCCAATGCCCCATTGACGGCTGCTAGGGTGTCGTTTATTTCGGTGCCAGTTGAGGATTGGATCGTCGTAGTAGTAGCAGGTACATACACAACATTGGTCGTTGGCTGCGGGGAGGACCAGTTCGATCCGTCTGATGTCGAGGTGTAGTAGATCACACCAGGTGGATTCACGCTCGGAGTCGACCCCCAGGAAGGGCTGCTCATGAAGAACACGTAGAGCACTCCATTGAACTCGACGGGGTAGACGAACTGGGCAACAAAGTAAGGAACAACACCATTAGTCTGCGTCTGGAAGGTTGCCGTCGAGCCGATAGTGTTGAGGCCAGACCAAGTCGTGCCATCGTACGTACTGAAGGAAACTGGGAAGTTGGTATACGGGGTTCCCTTTCCGCTGCTGTCGCCGGTGTATCCACCCGTTTTGGTTACGTAGAACACATACAGCGTGTCATTGAAAACAATGGCTCGGGGCGGGGTTCCAGGATCGATACCATTAATCGTCTGGGGATCAGCCATTTGGATACCATGCCACTCGCTGATGATCGTCGATGAAATATTCGGCACGGGGTACTGAGTCCACGTGCCGTTGGCATAGGTGCAATATTGCAACGCGACTGCGTCTCCACCGACAGCTCCGGAGCTTCCTGCGGCTTGATAGAAAACATACGGTTGAGCTGTCCCACTCCCGGATGCAAAGGAAACGGCAGATGGGGATAGCGACATGAATCTATCGGCGTTGCTTCCCGCTGGGACAACCTCGTTGACGCTGCTCCAACTGCCTGAAGGGCTCATCGATGCGTAATATAAGAAGCCCGAGTGATTCGAACCCTGCCAGAAGACATATAGCTGGTTAGGATCGCTTGGAAAATCGAGGGGCGGCATAGCGACGACAGCCACGTTGTCATTAGTGTAGATGTCGCTACTGATTTGGCTGGGGCTCGACCATTGCAAACCATAAGCGCTATTGGTTGAAGAGGGGCTGGCGTATGTGCCATCGGTGGTTGTGTATTGGATGTAACCGCCTGTGGCCGCAGGCCAGAAGACGTAAAGCAACTCGTCGCCCGAGGAGTCGGAGGAGGGGAATGTCGCCGCAATCGGCAGCACTGACGATGAGGGGGAAACACTGGCTGCAGCCGCTTCTGCGATTACAGTATTCCAACTCCAGCATTTCACATCGAAGGTGCGACTGAAGAACAGTTGGTTATCGGCGGTGATCGACCAGCCCTTGAAGGGTGAATAGTTGGAGGCATCTACGCCTTGGGTTACACACCACAGGTTGTTGTCAAAGGCTACGACCGACGGTCCTGTACTGCAGTTCATACGGCTGATCTGGGTGGCGGGTGCAAGCTTCATAGGAACCGTCTCCGCGGTCTGGGTAGTAACCTCGGGGAAGATATCGTAGTAAGTAGTCCCGTCATGCTGGTACATCAAATAGATTTGTCCATTCGCGACGCAGGCTAGAACCCCCTTGGTAGTCACGGTCAAGCTTGGACTGGTCTCAATTTGCCCCCACGTTGTGCCGTCGAGCGAGTAGCTACATTGTAGTGTGCCGGCGTCGTTACTGCCGGAACTCACCCAGAATAGGTACAATACGCCATTAAAAGTCACAATTGCCGGCGAGCAGGCGCTCGACACAGATGAAGCGCCAGGGATGTTCTGCGCACTCCCAGTCGCTATATTCGTGAGGTAGTTGATCGCCCCGCTGCCTGTATTGAAAAATACGTAGGGCGTACCATTAAACGTGACTGAAGCCGGAGAGTTAGCCATGGATATAAAGTTTGCATCACCGCTGAGGAAGCTGGAATTTTGCCCATAAGCGTCCCCAGCGTTATAGCCCACTGCTGCGATTGCTGGAGTGCCAAGGTCAACATTTTGAGCATCAGCAGTTGGCAATGGAACCTGCATGTAGGCCAGAGCCCCAGAGGTGTAGTTTAGTTCAGGAGAGCTTTCCAAGTATGTGCTGTTATAGAAAACGTAGATGTTGCCGTTAGCAATCGTTGCACTTGGAGCACCCGTCATCGCCGGGTAGTAGACATTATCAACGCCGCCATCGGAAGTGGTTTGATCCATGCAGAAAGCCCCCTCCATTAAACATCCTTGCGACGTACTCATGGGCATACATGTGCAATAGCCTATCTGTCCAGCGTTGGTGCCACTATTGTTGTGGTAGATATAGAGATACGAGACGCTGCTGAAAGAGTTGTAGTACATCATGGCGTTTGCCCAGCCATCGATGGTCTGGACCGTTGTGGTGCCAACCGGGGACCAAGACGAACTGCTTATATCATGAACGATATAGGCGAGTACTCCCGGGCTTGACGCTAATTGGAAGAAGATATTCAGTTTCCCGGAGCTCTGTAGCCAGTAGCTGGAAGGTGAATCGGTGATGAAGACGCCGGACACGGCCGCCTGCGTCCAGGACGTGCCGTCGGAACCTAAGAGGCAGTACATCAGCGGCACGCCACTACCGGAATCAATACCGCCGTAGAACACGAACAGTTGGTTGTTACCGGACGAGTCGGTGCATGCGCATGCCGATGGCGTTCCAGAAATGATGGCCGAAGAGGTCACTCCCTTCGGGACGATCTGAGTCGATGTTGACCACGTTCCAGTCGAACCGGAAAGGCAAGAGTAGAAAAGCGCACCGGAACTGCCTTCCCCCTGATAGAACACATATAGGTCGTTGTTATATACCGTGGCCGTGGGAGACCCAGTTAGTTGCACGCCGTTCACTGCATACGGTGTGCACCAACCCAAAGCATCACTATCAGTTACGTTCGGAGTAGATGTAGTGCAATAGAGCTTGCCGCTGGCGGTGTCCTGATAGAACAGATAGACCAAGCCATTGAAGTAGGCCAAGGCCGGCGATCCAGTGGCTGTGGTGCCGGAAATTGGGAGCGACGAGTTGGTAAAGGACCATTGTGTTGGTCCGCCGCTGCTCGCAAAAATTCCCTTCGCCGTGTTCACCGCCACAATACCAATCGAGCCAGTGCTTTCCGTAATTGGGAGTACCGCGGGCGAACCGGTGACGGAGGGAAATTCATTTCCCGGCTCTACGACGGCAGGCAGCGTAGCCCCCGGGGTCCACTGCCCATTTTCGTATACCGCATACTGAAATGCTGACGTAACGCCGGTCCAGTTGGAGTCAAACGAAGAATAGAAGAGCCAGGGTTGAGGCGCTGAAAAACCCGGTAGGTCAACTGCAAGCAGAAACGCCCCGCCTGGTCCGACAACGTTGCCATCGCTCCCAGCTCCGAGTGGAGTAGCTTGCGAAGTACCTGTACTGTCACTCATGGATGATACAAATGCCGCCAATGACCCTAGGAGGGCAGCCTCATTGGGAATGTTGCCGGTTGGATAGACGTTGTTCAACCCATTAATTATGGAAGTGAAATAGATATCCGATGTAGATGCCATGCTGTTATTGAATGATTCGGGCGGAAATGTCGCTAGGGTTGAACCGTATCTATCATCCACTGTTTTGCCATTTGACAGTGTCGACGCTGAACTCCAGGAAGTCCCATCGAAGGATACGTAGCAAGTAGAGAAGCCTTGATATCCTGCTGGTCCATAGCTTTGATAGAATACATAGAGGAGTGGGTCGGGTGCACCCGGCGGGGTATGAACGATGGCGCTGGAAGATAATACACAAATAGTTGATCCGTTAGCGGAAACAACCGGAACTGTTACGGGAGAGCCAAACCCTCCCGCTGAGTCGGGATAAGCAATGTAGCTTGGCTGCTCACTATTTTCATCCACATAGAAAAGAAGTATCTGCTCTGTGTCAGACCCAGGCGCTGAATAAACAACTGGTGAGAGCTGTCCAGTCCCAATGTTTGGGCCAATACCATTGGGGGCGAGATCAGTCCATGTCTGTCCATCGGACGTTGTAACGCAGCCAATTTCCAAGCTTGACGAATAGAACTCGGAATTCGTGCCAGTCTTCGCATAAAACAGGTACAGTTGAGGAGCTTGCTCTCCGGGCGGAGTGAAGACAACAGGATATACACCCCAGGTACCACCCACCATAAAACCATCTTGACAAACCATAGGGACGTTGATGATGGGGATTTGCGTTGGCTGAGACCAAGACCATGTTTGACTGCTAAAGATGTTGTAGTAAATAAGTCCGGTTTGCCCCTGGCTTCCCGGTTCGCCGCCATAGAACGCATAGACATTACCACCGAACATCACGGCCGAGATGGCGGTAGACGGTTGACTCGGTGGAGGATTGGTCATTGCGCAGAGCTGATCCGCACTGAGAGTCCCGTATTGCCTGGCGCTATAATAAGGGTAACCTCCAACACCGTCGTCTGAGGTATACAACGACTGTCCCTGGAAGAAGCTGTACATCGTAGTTCCATTAACTACGAGCGAGGGAACTGAATATACATTCCCAATGCCAGGTATATCCGCATAAGGCGACCAGTATAGCTCTTGCTTAGTGTTGATTTGATTGATCCCGGTACTGACGGCGTCACCCGTTACGTTTCCGAAAAAGTCAACGGCTATATCAGACCAACCTTTGTCATTTGTACCCAGCGCAATTCCGTAGTTGACTGCCCGCAGGATATTTTTGGTTGCTTTGTAGATAATAGGCATAAAAAGTTCCTTCTTTTAATCAATTGTGATTAATAGTCGATAGTTAAGTAATGTTGCTTCGGCAATCTAGCGTGCAGGCGAAAAGATCAAAGTGTTACGTCACCTTCAATCACAGAGTCTGCCTACCATGATCCGTACATCTACTTCCGGGGTGTACTTACCGTACCCACCCGTTACCACTCTCTTTGCGCATGATTGATGCGGTCCTCGACGAACACTGTTCAGAGGTCGATGAACAAGCCCATGTCCAATGCACTGATAATGCGAGGGCGTGCAGCCGTCTGAGCCCCAGTACACAGAGGCCACTTATCCGCAGTGCTGCGAATAAGCAGTGGCCAGCCGTATGTTGTATTGATTCTTTGCGTAATCGGGTCCGTTGTAGGCCGCTGCAAAAACGGCCCAGTCCTTCGTCCTCAACGCGTCGCGGAATGGAGGTCGATCGATGAACTGCACGAATGCCGCCAGCTGTTCATCTGCTCCCGCACGATGTGCTTCGGCGAAGTCGCGCACTGTCGAAAAGCCGCACGCGGGATAGTTGAAGCCCATCAGCTGGAACGTCCCCCAACTGGCGGACTCCAATGCCGCGTCGTGGTCCAGGGCCATAGCGGCATTAAGCCTGGCCCATTCTCCTTCCAGCGAACCGGCATACTTGGACTTGTCCCAGTGCGGATAACTCAGGTCGGGAGCAGTGGCATCGAAGTGCCCGCTCGTAAGTCGGTGAAAGATGTGCCCTTCGAAGAGCACCTTCGGTTCATTGGACGGCGGTGGAAGGAAGCCGGTGCCAGCCGACTCAACGCTGGCGACAGCCTGCAAGCAGGCGACTTCCACGCCAAGATTCCGTGCCGATGCGGCCCATGCCTGATCCGAGATAATTAGACTCATGCTTGTTTCCTCTAAGGTAGTGGTGCGGGTGAACTCGTGCTGTTGCCGCTGGAATCGCGCGGCGCAGTGGCAACAGGTAGATGGAGGGTGGCTGACGTCTGTGGAGTCCCCGAGGGTATTGACAGCGTGTACTGGGCCGGAGGCAGGTACACGGTCTTGTCGGGCAGGTTGAACTGATAGTGATGGAAGAGCGTGGCGCAGATCAGTCCTGCTCCCAGCACAACCAGAACGATGCCGGGAGAGGACGTGTTCAGCGCTACCTTCAATTGCGGTGTTTCTCCGCTGAGGGAGGTGGCTGGCTCTTGTAATCGACCAAGCACGAAGACCGCACCGACCAGACACAGCACCATTCCGGTCAAGAAGCCGAGGTTCAGCAACGAGGCCTGACGCAGAATCACCGCGTTGGTGGCCTGCTCTCTTGCTCGAAGCGTTTCACGCTCGAGAGTTACCAGGGCGTTCCACCGCATCAGCTCGGCCTTGGCTGCGCTTTCCAAGTCGTCAAGGGACGCCGATGCTTCCTCGACTTCAGGGGCAGTTTGCAGCTCGACGTGCATCAGGTGTATCTGGACGAAGCTACTCAGAAAGAACAGAAGCCCCATCACAGCAATGGCTCGAGTCATGAAGGGGAGGACCTTCAATTGCCATTGGTCGTTGGTCGTCGGCAGTGTTTCGATGGAAGCGTTCATGGTCCGTTTCTCTCCTCGCAATTGAGACGTTGCACTGCGAACCTCTCGGCGTGGTGTCATGCAGATAGCCAGCTGTAGCAGCTCCGTTGCTATCGACTTTCAGCCGCCTTTTCCCTTCACCTGAAGCCAGTGGATGACGGCATACCGCGGGGCGGTAATGAGCTCGCCAGAGGATTTGGTTCGACGATCAGGAGGCTAGTTCGAGCGTTTGGAACCTCGCTAGTACCAACGAGGTTTCCACTGCTCTCGTATGCTGAACCGCAGACATCGACGTCGGCGCCAACACTGCAAAACAGTGCGCCGGGATATCGACGTGGCGAACAAGTTGGGAAAGCCTTTGGTTCGGCGGGGGGACTTTCTTATCGTCTGACTTGCGGAGTCCCGTATTGTCGGTCGCTGAATCACCGCGGTACTCAAGGGGGGAGGACGAGGCCCAGGCGCTGGCACCAGAACACGGCTACAGACACCGAGTCAGTTCAGCGCCATTCAACGAGTGGTGCAACAGATTCACCGGATTGAGTCGTCGCTGATTGCTCGGCCCACGGAGCTGTAGAACGAGAACCAGCGATGGCTCGACTCGATGTGGCAGGGGGGAATTCAGTGCCAGAGCATTAGCTCAAGACTTCCGCCGCCTTGTGCCGTTCACCTGCGATGCCAAGACTGCGGCACAGGACATCACTGGCCAGTTGGATCGCCTGCTCACATCGCTTCAATGCCCATTCGAATGGGGCTTTCCATGCCTTGGCATAGGCATGCCAAGTAATTCCCAGGGTCTGAGCGCGAGCCAAATCTGAACAAGGGCGACGACCACTGCCCTGGCACTTTTGACAGGGCCCGGAACGTCCATGAACAAGCTGATACCCGGCTCCCTGACATATCGAGCAAATCACCGCGGTACTCAATTCGCCCAACACGCCACGAGTAAGGCGTTGATAGACGGAGCTGGGAGAGGGCCATCGTTGTTCTTTAGCCACTTCCATCGCGCTTCGATAGGAAGTAAGGCTACTTGCCGGGCTTTGCGAGCGATGCCTAAACGCGGTCAGATCGAGTTCCGCTATGTCATGAGCCAGCTGGGTAGTTAAAGCCTGAATTGCACGTACCTTGCATTGGTCCAGAACTTGCCGCAACAACATTCGCTCTATATCTCGTTTGTTGTGGGATGCGCTATCCGGCCACCAAACGTAGCAGAACAACTCTCGAGAGAATTCATCGTTGATCATCCTCAATGCAGCTGATACTTCTCGTGAGGATAATCCTGAATAGCCTCTCTGAATTACGCTCCATTCTGAACTGTTTTGACCCATGCAGCACAGTAAAGTACGACCGTCCATAGTCCTCTCCATAGAAGTCACAGCGACTCGGATGTCGTCCTGCCGGGCTCACTCACTATGGCGTTCGATAGGTCTCCGCTCGAGCGCTAGACGAAGTCGTTACCCCGTAGGCAACCCGCTCAGGGACACAGATGGACATCGTGCTGAGAGCAATGAATGGGAGTCCCCAAAAGTGTGATTTCAGGCCCCACGCCTAGTGAACTTGCCGGAGGAACTGGTCCGACGGTGAGGACGCTAGTTCGAGGTTTTGGAACCTTGCCAGTACCAATGCGTTGGATCTGCGACCTCGTGGACGTCGCAATCTGTGCGAGTCCAGTAAGCGCAAAGTTGTTGCTGATATTGACCGTGACCAGTTGTGCGCGATGACCACGCAGGCAGAATGCAATGGGAGTAAGAAACGCTTCCGTTAATGGCCGACCTCGGTAACTTCAAGAGACCAGGGTGGTCTGTCCCGGGCCGGGTGGACACTGACTCAAGGTGGAAATGTCCACCGCAAGGAGTGGTCATGACTCAGGCCGGACGTTTTCCCGAATCCTTCAACCGCGAGGCGGTAGATCAGGTACTCGCCGGTACACCACTTCGTCATGTAGCCGAGGCGCTGGGCATCGCTGAAAGCCTATTGGGCAAATGGAAGTGCCAGTACGAACAGCAAGGTGACGGTGCTTCTCCGGGTAATGGCAAGCAGCGCGGTGAGAGTGCCGAGCTTCGTCGTCTTAGGTCACCATGGAGCGCGATCGCAGCGCCTTCAGCGCCCTTCGTGCTGGCGGCGATAAGCCCCCGGCTGCACACCCACAGCCTTGGCGAAGGCCCGGGTAAAGGCGGCGACCGATTGATAACCCACCGCCGCGCCGACCTGTTCCACGGTGTGGTTGGCCTTGAGCAACTGGCAGGCATGGCGCATGCGCAGCGCCAGCAGGACCTGGCCCGGGGATTGCCCGGCCAGTTCGTTGAAGCGCTTGAAGAAGGCCGAGCGCGACAGCCCGGTACAGGCTGCCATGCTTTCCAGGGGCCAGGGCTGTTCGGGGTGCTCGATCAACTGTTCCAGCAGCGCCGCGAAAGCCGGATGGCGGGCCAGCGCCACCAGCCCGCCGAGACCCTGGTTGTCGGCCACCTGCTGGCGCAACACATAGAGGAACAGCAGATGGCTCAGGCGCTCCAGCAGCGCCGAGGAGGGCGCGGGTGTGCGCTGGCATTCTTCCAGGATCAGCTCGAACAGGGCCCGGGCCGCGCTCAGGGACGGGTCGCCGGCGCGCAGCACGATCCAGTCCGGCAGGCCGTCGATGATCAGCGACGACAACCCGGACCTGAAGTGAAAGAAGCCGCAGACCAACCCCACGCCATCCTCGGCGTCAGCGTCGAGCGCCTGCATGGCCATGCGCGGCAGTTCACGGGCGGCGCCCTGCGCTTGGGCGCTGGACAGGCGATAGTCCAGGTCACGCAGCAGGAACACCGCGTCCCCGGCATTCAGGCGCTGGGCCTGCTCCTGGCCCTCGATATGCAGCCAGCAATGGCCCTGCACGATCAGGTGGAAGCTGGCCCGGGCCAGGCCGTGGGTGCTGGCGTGCCAGCCGCCGCAGTAGCGGCCGACATGGAACAGGCTGGCGTCGAGTTCGAGGCTTTCTAATAACCAATCAACCAGTGGGCTGGACGAAATCATCTAATGGAAACACTCAGGAGCAAGTAATCGCTACTTTAGAATATGGATCGGAATTCTTATAACCAACAGACTTGCCGGACACCTACACAACAGGAGTCCACCGCATGTCGCGCATCACTCTACACAGCCTGCAAAGCGCTCCCGAAGCGGCCCGGCCGTTTTTGCAGAACGCCCAGAACACCTCAGGGTTCATCCCCAATCTGCTGGGCATCCTGGCCAATGCCCCGGCGGCGCTGGAGACCTACATTAGGGTATCGGAGCTCAATGGCAAGGCCGAGCTGAGCCTGGCCGAACGGGAAGTGGTGCAACTGGTGGCCGCCACCACCCACGGCTGCGATTTCTGCGTGGCCGGGCATACCGCGGTGGCGCAGAACAAGGCCAGGCTGCCGGACGAAGTGATCAGCGCGTTGCGTGAGCTGACTCCTTTGCCGGAGGAAAAACTGCAGGCGCTGGCCGTCTTCGCCGCCGAGGTGATCGCCACCCGCGGCAACGTCAGCGAACCGACATTCGCGGCGTTCAAGGCCGCCGGCTACAGCGAGGGCAATGCCCTGGAAGTGATTCTCGGGGTGAGCCTGGCGACCCTGTGCAACTTCGCCAACGTGTTCGCCCGCACGCCGCTGAACCCGGAGCTGGCCAAGTACCGCTGGCAAGCGCCGCAGCAGTGAGGCAACGGCTGGATTCAAGGCAGGGCCCTGTGGCCGATGCCGCGTAAAAAAGGAGAAAACCACATGCTCGACCCCGCATTGAGTCAATGGCTGGACGCCGAGGCCCAGGCCCTGGACTTGGGCCACTGCGACCCACAGCAGGTGCTGGCACGACTGGCCGAGGCCCAGGTGCTGCGCATCGGTATTCCAGCCGGGCAGGGCGGCAGCGACGGCGACCTGGGCGCTGCCGTGGAAGCGGTCGCCGCGGTAGCCAGCCATTCCCTGGCGGCGGCCTTTGTGTTCTGGGGCCAGCGGGCCTTTATCGAATACCTGCTGAAAAGCCCCAACACGGCCTTGCGCGAGCGTCTGTTACCGGACCTGCTCAGCGGCGAGCTGGCGGGAGCCACCGGGCTGTCGAACGCCATGAAGTTCCTCTCGGGCATCGAGGCCCTGCAAGTCCGCGCGTTGCCACGGGCTGGCGGCTGGCGCCTGAACGGGCGCCTGCACTGGGTCACCAATCTGCGTAAAAGCGGCTTTGTGGTGGCCGCGGCCATCGAGCACGAGCAGGGCGGCGCGCCCTTTATCCTGGCGATCCCCGCGGCCCTGGATGGCCTGCAACGCTCCGAGGATCTGCAGCTGATGGGCTTGCAGTCGAGCAATACCGCGGCGCTGGAACTGCAACAGGTCGAGGTCGGCCACGACTGGTTGCTGCACGAGGACGCCAAGGCCTTTCTGCCGGCGGTGCGCCCGGCGTTTCTCGGCCTGCAATGCGGCATGGCCATCGGCCTGGCGCGGCGCGCGCTGGATGAAGTGCAAGCGCATCTGCACAGCGGTCGTTCGATCCTGCGCGAGCCTTTCGAGGAGCAACGCCAGCGGTTGGAAGAGCACGTCGACCAGCTCAAGCGCGGCCTGCTCGACGGGTGTTTCCTCAGCCAGCCAGCGGCGCTGTTCCGGCTGCGCATCGCCCTGGCCGAAGCCGCGGCCAACGCCGTGCAGCTGGAGTTGCAGGCCAGTGGCGGCAAGGCCTACCTGAGCGAACATGGCAGCGGTTTTGCCCGACGCTGGCGCGAGTCGGCCTTCGTGCCGATCGTCACCCCGAGCCTGGTGCAATTGCGCGCCGAGTTGCGGCGTCAGGCCCGGGATGCGGCGGCATGAGCGCGGCCTTGCTCGAAGCCCGGCAGATCAGCCTTGGCTACCCCGGCGAACACGGCTCGCAAGCGGTGCTGGAAGGATTCGACCTGCGCTTGCAGCCGGGGGAAGTGGTGTCGATCCTCGGCCCCAGCGGCGTCGGCAAGTCCAGCCTGTTGCGGGTCCTGGCCGGCTTGCAGGTACCCCTGGGCGGCAGCGTCAGCCTGCTGGGCCAGGCGCTGGATGGCCCGCATCCACGGGTGGCGGTGGCTTTCCAGGACCCCAGCCTGCTGCCCTGGCTGAACCTGGAGCACAACGTCGCCTTCGGCCTCGACTTCGCCCGCCAGCCGGCGCTGAGCGCCCGGCAACGCCAGGTGCGGATCGACCAGGCAATCGCCGAGGTCGGCCTGCAACATGCCCGTGGGCATTACCCGGCGCAGCTGTCCGGCGGCATGGCCCAGCGCACCGCGCTGGCCCGTTGCCTGGCCCGCCAGCCGCAGGTGCTGCTGCTCGACGAACCCTTTGGCGCGCTGGACGAAGTGACCCGCGCCGACATGCAGCAACTGCTGCTCAAGGTGATTGCCGAGCACCGCACCGCGGCGCTGTTGATCACCCACGACATCGACGAAGCCCTGCTGCTTTCCGAGCGGATCCTGCTACTGGGTAACAGCCCGGCGCGGACCCTCGGTGAGTGGCGCATCGACCTGCCTCAGCCGCGCGCCGAGCTGGTGGAAGAACTGGGCGCCCTGCGTATCGAGATTCTCAAAACCCTTCGGCGGGCGAGCCGCGCTCCACAACCCCAAGCCTTAGCTCTTCCTCTGTAGGAGCGAGGCTTGCCCGCGAAAAATCTCAACGTTGACGGGGTGTCTGGAGCCCTGCGCCGCACTGACGTTTTTATCGCGAGCAAGCTTCGCTCCTACAGAAGAGGTGGTGATAGCTGGGTTCAACCCCTTGCCCGAATTGTCGGAGATACACCATGTGCCTGGATGACTTCACCCATAGCCGTCGCGACTTCCTCAAACTCAGTGCCTTGCTCACCGCTGGCGGCGCCTTGCCGTTGCTCAACAGCCTGCAGGCCCGCGCCGCCGCGGAGCCGGACGCGCCGGTGCGCATCGGCTACCTGCCGATCACCGACGCCACGCCACTGCTGGTGGCCCATAACAACGGCCTGTTCGAAGCCGAGGGTATCCGCTCCGAGCGCCCGGTGCTGCTGCGCAACTGGGCGCAGGTGATCGAGGCGTTCATTTCCGGGCAGGTCAATGTGATCCACCTGCTGTCGCCGATGACCGTCTGGGCCCGTTATGGCAGCAAGGTGCCGGCCAAGGTGGTGGCCTGGAACCACGTTGGCGGCTCGGGCCTGACGGTGGCGCCGGGCATCACCGAGGTCCGGCAACTGGGCGGGCAGGCGCTGGCGATTCCGTTCTGGTACTCGATCCACAACGTGGTGGTGCAGCAGCTGTTGCGCGACAACGGCCTGACTCCGGTCAGCCGGCCGGCCAGCAGCCCGCTGGCGGAGAACGAGGTCAATCTGCTGGTGCTGCCGCCGTCGGACATGCCGCCGGCCCTGGCCAGCAAGCGCATCGCCGGCTACATAGTCGCCGAACCCTTCAATGCCCTGGCCGAGGAACTCAAGGTCGGCCGGGTGCAGCGCTTTACCGGGGATATCTGGCGCAACCACGCCTGCTGCGTGGTGTTCATGCACGAGCAGGACCTGAACCAGCGCCCCGAATGGTCGCAGAAGGTGGTCAACGCCATCGTCAAGGCGCAGCTGTGGACCCGCGACAACCGCGCCGAGGCGGCCCAGTTGCTGTCCCGGGACGGCGCCAACCGCTACACGCCACACGCGCCCCAGGTGTTGAGCCGGGTCCTGGCGCCGAGTGCCGGCGAGCGCCAGCAGTACCTGGCCGACGGTGCGATCCGCCACGAGCACTGGGACGAGCAGCGCATCGACTTTCAGCCGTACCCGTTCCCCAGCTACACCGAGGAGCTGGTCAAGCGCCTCAAGGACACCCTGATCGAAGGCGACAAGGGTTTCCTGGCCAGCCTCGACCCGCAGCACACCGCCCGCGACCTGGTGGACGAGCGCTTCGTACGCAACGCCATCGCCACGGTCGGCGGGCTCAAGGCGTTCGGCTTGCCCGACAGCTTCGAACGCAGCGAGGAGTTCAGCCTCTGATGGCCAAGCGATCCGCATCGAGCCTGCCTTGGCTCCTGGGCGTGGCGGGGCTGCTGTGCCTGCTGCTGTTGTGGTGGCTGGGCGTGCGCCTGTTCGGCAGCGCCGACGGGCTGGCGGCGCGCTTTGCGCCGGCGGCGACCCTGGCCAGCCTGCTGGAACTGCTGGGCCGCGCCGAGCTGTATGAGCACGTGCTGGTCAGCCTCAAGCGCATCCTGGTGGGCCTGGCCCTGGCCTTGCTGGTCGGCGTGCCCCTGGGCCTGCTGATCGGCAGCTATCGGCACCTGGAGGCAGCCACCACCCCGGCGTTCCAGTTCCTGCGGATGATCTCGCCGCTGTCGTGGATGCCGGTGGTGGTGATGCTGATGGGGGTAGGGGACCAGCCGATCTACTTCCTGCTGGCCTTCGCCGCGGTCTGGCCAATCCTGCTCAACACCGCGGCCGGGGTGCGCCAGCTCGACCCGCGTTGGCTGCAACTGAGCCGCAGCCTCAGCGCCACCCGCTGGGAAACCCTGCGCAAGGTGATCCTGCCCGGGGTGCTGGGCCATGTGCTGACCGGTGTGCGCCTGGCCATCGGCATTTTGTGGATCGTCCTGGTGCCTTGCGAAATGCTCGGTGTCAGCGCCGGCCTGGGCTATTTCATCCTCGATACCCGCGACCGCCTGGCCTATTCGGAACTGATGGCCATGGTCCTGCTGATCGGTGCCCTGGGCTTTGCCCTGGACAGCCTGGCCCGTGGTCTGCACCGACGCTGGACGCACTTGCCGTAACGCCGCGACGGGCGCATTGTCAGTGGGAAGTCTGAAGTCATGCTGGCGTTCGATCCGGCGTTGACGCACCGGCGTATAGAGAAGCGGGCGCCAGTGGCCGGCGTGGGCGTCCAGCCTATCTGGAGGTGCGCCATGAGCCAGTACCAACGCTTGTTGCTGGTCATCGACCCGACAATGCGCGAATCCCCCGCGATCCCCCGTGCAGCCGCCCTGGCCAAGGCCAGCGGCGCGACCCTGCATATCGCAGCCTTGCTGAAACCGGCGTCGATTCTTTCCCTGTTCGAGCACAACGTGCGCAATGAGGCGCGCGAACGTTACCGCCTGGAACATCAGCACTGGTTGCTGGATGAGGTGCATCGGCTGCGTGCCCATGGGGTCACGGTCAACGGCGAGGTGACCTGGGCCGACGACCTGCTGGAGGAAATCCTGCAGCACGTCGCGGAAATCCAGCCCGACCTGCTGATCAAGGACGTGCAGCACGAACCGGCGCTGAAACGCGCCTTTCTCACGCCGATGGACTGGCACCTGCTGCGCCAGTGCCCGGTACCCCTGTACCTGATGGGCCGCCATGGCCACACCTTGCCGCAGAGGGTGGTGGCGGCGGTCGACCCGTCGCGGCCGGAGTACCAGCGCAACGGGCTCAACGACCGGATCATCCACGAAGCCAACAGCCTGGCCCTGCAATGCGATGCCGAGCTGCACCTGCTGCATGCCTATGACGTATCGTCGGTCTACCTGGGCGATGCCGGGGGCGGTGGCCTGGTGTTGGCGGACCTGACCCGGGAACTGCGGGTCACCCTGGAAAAAGCCTTTCTCGAACTGGCCGAGCGTTATGGCGTGCCCGAGGAACGGCGGCATTTCATCCTCGGACAACCGGTCACGGTGCTGGCCAATTTCGTCACCGAGAACCAGGCCGACGTGCTGGTCATGGGCCGGGTGCATCGCGAGGGCCTGGAAAAACTGGTGGGCAGTACCACCGAGCACGCGCTGTATCAGGTGCCCTGCAGCCTGCTGGCGCTGTAGCCGGGCTGCCTTGGGAGGTGAGACATGAGCGAATATCCGTCATTGCAGATGACCCTGCGCAACCGTCAGGCCGCTGGGCAAGGGCTGGTTGCGTCGTTGCAGAAATACAGTCGCCGGCCCGAGGTGATAGTGCTGGCGTTGCCCCGGGGCGGGGTGCCGGTGGCCTGGGAAATCGCCCGGGCCCTGGAGGTGCGGCTGGACCTGATGCTGGTGCGCAAGCTCGGCGTGCCCGGTCATGAAGAGCTGGCAATGGGCGCCATCGCCAGCAGCGGCATCCGCATCCTCAATCAGGACGTCCTGAGCAGCCATTACATCGGTGATGCCGAGCTGCAATCGGTGACCCAGCGGGAAACCCAGGAGTTGCAGCGTCGTGATCGGGTCTACCGCGGCGACCGGGCTGCGCCCGACCTGCGTGGCCAGGTGGTGATCCTGGTGGACGACGGGCTGGCCACCGGTGCCTCGATGCACGCCGCGGTCCAGGCCACGCGCCTGCAGCACCCGGCGCGGATAGTGGTGGCCGTGCCCCTGGCGCCGCAGGAAACCGTGGACACCCTGAGTTTCGAGGTCGACGAGCTGATCTGCCCGATCACCCCGCTGTGGTTCGTGTCGATCGGCAACGGCTATGCGGACTTTGCCCAGACCTCGGACGAGGAGGTGATCGAGCTGTTGCAGCGCGCCTGGCAGCGGCCGTGCGAAGGCGCTGCGGCATGAGCCTCTCGGCGGCCTGAAACCGGGTGCCTCGGAACCAAAACCGGTGTTGCCCCTCCAAGCTGTGCCCGGCGCTGCGTGCAGGCCGGGCGAGGGATCCATGGGCGAGGGATTTTTGCCATTGAGGTGACGACCGCAACGGTCCGACACAGGGCAAAACATGAAACGAGGCTTCAAGCTTCTCTGCGCAGTGCTACTCGCCGTCGGCCTCGCCGGTTGCATCGCTGCCCCCATCGAAATGACCGCGCAGACCGAGCAACGCCTGCGCGCCCAGGCACCGATCCGCTTTCTGCTGACCTTCGACGACGGCCCCAGCGCTTCCAGCATTTATAACCCGACCGAGCGGGTACTCGATGACCTGCTCGACAACCCGCTGCAACCGGCGATCAAGGCGGTGTTCTTCGTCCAGACCCGCGCCTCGCGGGCCGGCGGCAGCGACATAGGGCGGCGGATAATGGCCCGCGAGCACGCCGAGGGCCATGTGCTGGGCTTTCATACCGCCACGCCGAGGCACACCAACCATCGCTCGCTCGACCCGCCGGAGCTGGAGCAGTCCCTGAGCGACGGCAGCGCCGATATCGCGTTGATCACCGGCGTGTCGCCGAGCCTGGTGCGCCCACCATTCTGGAACTACGACAAGCGCACCTTCGCCGCCTACCAGCGGCATGGCCTGCATGTGTTGCTGACCGACCTCAGCGCCAACGACGGCAAGGTCTGGGGGTTCAACGCCAGCCCACGGCGCCGGGCCAATATGCTGCGCCAACTGTCGGAGGTGCGCGAACGCATTGCCCTGGGCCAGCTGCCGACGGTGGACGGAGCGATCCCGGTGGTGGTGACCTTCCACGACCTCAATCGCTACACCGCCCGGCATACCCGGGAATACCTGCAGATCCTGCTCGACAGCGCCCAGGCCACCGGCCTCAAGACCGCGCCCAAGCCGTTCTACGACGATACCGCGGCGCTGCAACGGGCGGTCATGGCCCGCACCGTCACCAGCAGCGAGCAGCCGGTGCGGTTGCCGGGGCTGTGGAACTGGCTGTGGGACAGGAATTCCCATTGAGCAGGCGTGACCGTTCGCATGGGACAAGACATGACCGTCGGTCCGCCAGTGCCTTGCCAGGATCGAATAAATCTCTGGTTTTACAGTCACATGGGTGGTTGCAGGCGCCGGCGCCGCCGGTTCGCACAGGGCCCGGCGCGTTGCCGGGCAGCTTTGCCAACCCATCGTTCTGACCCAGGTTCTAGGACACTTCCCATGAAGCGATTCGCGACACTCACCCTGACCCTTTGCTCCACGCTGCTGCTGGGTGGCTGCTACCCCCATTGGGACGACGGCCGGCGCTACGATCGCGACCATGACCGCTGGCGCGACCACAGTCGTTATGACCGCGATTACTACCGCGACCGCGATCATGACGACGACCGTTACGACCGCCGCTACGACCGGCGGGACAAGGACGGGCGCTATCGTCGCGACCGTGACGATGACGACGATGACGATTGAGTCGCAGGGCGGTTTTCGCCTGATATGACAACGGCGCCCTTGGGCGCCGTTGTCGTTTGTGCCGGGCGTTACTTCACCGCATAGAACTTGCGCACATAGGCCGTGCTGTGCCACGCGCAGGGCGTGCCCTGGGCAACGAACAGCGTAGCGCCGGGGCCGGCGGTCAGTCGGCTGCCATCCGCGCCCTCGAGGGTCACGCTGCCTTCCACCAGGTGCATCAGCTCATGGAGCTTGTGGGGCCGGCCATGACGGCGGTAAGGCGTGGAGTCCCAGACACCGATCCGCAGGTCGCAGGCGTCGTCCTCGAAGGCGTTGCGCGAGCGGCATTGCGGTTCCGGGCCGATCAGGATCTGCGGCTCGGGGGCCGCCGAAGGCGAGAGCATGGCCCGCGGGTCAAGCAGCGTCAGGCCCGGTTCGGCGCCCGCGGCGGCGCGTTTCACTGCGCAGAAGGCCCAGAGCGTGTCGGGTTCGGCCTCGAGCTTGAAGGTGCTGCCACGGCCGATCACCGCGCTGGCGCCCGGGGCCAGTTCCAGGGCCGGTTCCGCAGACGGCTCGGCGCTGTGGAGCAGCACCTTGCCGGCGTGCACCACGAGCATTTCGATGTGGGGGAAATCCTCGATGGCAAAACTGGCGCTGGTGCGCACGACACCGGCGGCAATCCCGTCGCTGCCGTTGTAGGCGACCAGCCGATCGGCGCCGAAAGGGTCGTGGCTGCCCAGGGCAGCGGGGGTGAACAGGCTGGCGTCGAAGCGACCGTCGGCGCCTGCCAGCAGCAAAGCGGCGGGTGTGGACATACAGATGACTCTCTGGGAAGTGGAAAAGGTGCCGCGCGGCGGGCGCCCGCGGCGTTGTGGATCAGCCGATGGCCTGGGTCACCAGGGCGAACTGGCGAACGCCGCCAAGCGCCCGGGGCGGAGTGCCGCGGGCCATCTGCGCGACCTGGTCGACCTGTTTCAGGCCAGCGCTTTGCAGCCAGTCGGCCAGGCCGCAGTCGGCCGGAATGTCGATGCGCACGAAGGCATCGGGAACCTTGCTCAGCAGGCTGGCGATCATCTGCCGGGCCTGCTCGGGGTTTTCTGCAATCACTGGGCCGATGCAGCGACCACGGCCGAACGGCCGCAGCAGGGCGAAGGCGCGCAACTGGCCGTCGCGCTCGATGCCGACGCTGTGCTCGACCACCGCGAACAGGTCTTCCAGTACCTGCTGGCGGTCCAGGCCGCTGCCGGCGTTGGCCAGGCTCAGCTGGCGCAGGCGGTCGGCCTTGCGCAGCGGCCGGCAGCTTTCGCCGGCGGGCAGGGCGCCGACCTCAGGCGCCTGCGCCTGGCCCTGATGCTGCTGGATCATGCCGAACTCGACGAAGCCCTGGCTGGCATACAGCGGCGCGCCGGCCAGGGTGGCGTTGAGGACCGGCGTGCGCGACCCGCAGGCGTGCAGGGCCTTTTCCATCAGGGTGCGGCCGATGCCCTGGCCCTGGTAGCCGTTGCTGACGATCACCAGGCCGATGGTGGCGTAGTCACCCTGGAGGCAGGCGAAGGCGCTGCCGATCAGGCGCTCGCCGTCTTCCACCACGAAGCCCTGGCTGACCCGTTGCAACATCGCCCAGTCTTCCAGGCGATGGGGCCACTTCAATTGCACCGACAGGGCGTGGGCCGCCGGCAGGTCGGCGACAGTCATCGGGCGATACACATAAGCGGGGCGAGGGGTGGCGGACATGGCAAGACTCCGTGGAAAAGATAAGCGCGATCGCCGGCTTTGCTGTGCGGCGATGCGCCTGTATCCCATCTGCGCCGAGACCTGGCAAGAGCCCGGCAGCGATTCGGCAGAATCCCTAAAAGAGCGGCCGGCAGACCACAGTAACTACTTAAAAGGGGCATAAGGTCGGCAGCAAATGCTTGCGCTTTTTTCCTAGGATGGAGGCCTGGTTTTCACCGGCCGGACCGGCCTTCGCCGACCTTATTGCCGCCTTTAGTGGAGTGCTCCATGGATAGCTTCGATCCTCGTCTTGTCGCTGTGCGCAGCGCTCATTTCATCGCCGGCCAGTACCGCGACGCCGCGCCCGGGCTGGAAGTCTTGCGCCCGTCGGACGGCCAGGCCTACGGGCAGTTGCCGATCGCCGACGCCGAATGGGTGGACGAGGCGGTGAACAACGCCTGGCAGGCCTTCGCCCGCTCCGACTGGGCCAGCCGTCCGCCCCGGGAGCGGGCGCGGGTGATGCGGCGCTGGGCCGACCTGGTGGAAGCCGACGCGGCGATCCTCGCGCCGCTGGAGGCCGTGGGTTCGACCCGTCCGCACCAGGACGTGATCGCCTGGGACATTCCTTATGTCGCCGAAGGTATCCGCTTTTTCGCCGAGCTGGCGGACAAGCACGGCGGTTCGCTGGCCGCCACCCAGACCGACCGCCTGGGCATGCAGATCGCCGAACCCTATGGGGTGATCGCCGCCATCGCGCCGTGGAATTTCCCGCTGAGCATGGCCTCGTGGAAAGTCGCCCCGGCCCTGGCCGCCGGTAACGCGGTGGTGCTCAAACCGTCGGAACTGACGCCGTACTCCAGCCTGCGGTTCGCCGAACTGGCGCTGCAAGCGGGGATCCCGGCGGGCATCTTCAACGTGGTACAGGGCGACGGCCGGGTCACTGGCGATGCCCTGTGTCGCCATCCGCGAGTGGCCAAGGTGACCTTTACCGGCTCCACCGCCACCGGTTCGAGCATCATGTCCACCTGCGCCCTGGTCGGGCCCAAGCCGGTGACCCTGGAGCTGGGCGGCAAGAGCCCGCAACTGGTGTTCGCCGACGTGCCGGACATCGCCAGGACCGCGCGCACCGTGGCCATGGCCATTACCGGCAACGCCGGGCAGGTCTGCGTCTCCGGTTCGCGGTTGCTGATCGAACGCTCGATCATGCAGCCCTTCGTCGAGCACCTGCGGACGTACTTCGAACAATTACGCCCGGGGCCGACCTGGTCGTCGGCCAGCACGCTGTCGCCGATCATTTCCCGGCAGCAGGCCAACCGCATCGACGGCATCGTCCAGCGTTCGCGCCAGGCCGGCGCCGAGGTGCTCTGTGGCGGCGGCTTGTTCGATGGCCTGGGCGGCGCCTACTACCAGCCGACCCTGTTGGCCGGCCTGGACAACAGCAACCCGGCGGTCTGCGAGGAGATCTTCGGCCCGGTGCTGACGGTGCAGGCCTTCGACGACGAAGCCGAGGCCCTGGGCCTGGCCGAGCACGCCACCTACGGCCTGGCCGCCGGGGTGCACACCGCCGACATCAACCGCGCCCTGCGCCTGGTCCGGCGCCTGGAGGCCGGCACGGTGTGGGTCAACCGCTACGGGCGCAGCAACGACTACATCCTGCCCACCGGCGGCTACAAGCGTTCCGGCATCGGCAAGGACCTGGGGCGCGAAGCCTTCGAGGCCAACCTGCGCTTCAAGAGCGTGCTGATCGATATCGCCGGCTGAAAGCCATGACCGGCAGGCGGCGGCTGAGCGGGGCGGTACGAAGTATGCATTGAACCTTCCGGCGCGGCCGAAGGCCGGCCGCCACCGGTTGGGGATTGACCGGGACACACTCTGCGATTCAGCGAAACGGGCGCTTCCAGACGGGGGCGCCCGTTTTTGTTGGGGCGGCGCAGGTTCTGCGGCGGTCGGGCCCTGGCTTGAGCCCCGGCGGCTGGAAAAGGTCCATAAAAGCGCATGAATACGGGCTTTGCCCAAGGCTGGCGCGCCCCGCAAAGTCTGCTGAGGGCACCCCGAAAAACGGTGGTTTGTATCGAGCAGCCCGCGCTTTTAACGCCATCTGCTGATTTCACGGTGTTGTAATGAAGCTGTGATTGCAACGCTGCATCAGGGCTCCGGCAGCCGCGCTCTTGCGTGTCACGCCATGACCTCAACGAACTTCAGGACCGCACTCAATGAGCTTTCTTCGTCCCAAATTCATTACGTTCGACTGCTACGGTACGCTGACCAACTTCCACATGGGCACCATGACCCGCGAGCTGTTCGCCGACCGCGTCAGCCCCGAGCAGATGGACCAGTTCGTCAAGGACTTCTCGGCCTATCGCCTGGACCAGGTGATGGGCGACTGGAGGCCCTACGACGAGATCCTCAAGACCGCGCTGGCGCGGACCTGCAAGCGCTGGGGCGTCGAGTACCGTGACGAAGGCCAGCTGTACTACGACGCGGTGCCGACCTGGGGCCCCCATCCCGACGTGCCGGCCGGCCTGTCGAAGATCGCCGACAAGATCCCCCTGGTGATTTTCTCCAACGCCAGCGACAGCCAGATCATGTCCAACGTCGACAAGCTCGGCGCGCCGTTCCACAAGGTCTTCACCGCCGAACAGGCCCAGGCCTACAAGCCACGCCTGGCGGCCTTCGAGTTCATGCTCGACAACCTCGGCTGCGGCCCGCAAGACATCCTCCACGTGTCTTCCAGCTTCCGTTACGACCTGATGCCGGCCCACGACATGAAGATCAAGCACAAGGCCTTCGTCGCCCGTGGCCACGAACAGCCGGCCAACGCCATCTACGGCTACCAGCAGATCCCCGACATCGGCGGCCTGGCCGCGCTGGTCGGTCTCTGATCGGTCATGGGCGCTCTTCAAGGCATGGTCAGGGAGTCAGGCATGGGCAGTGAATCCTATTGGCTCGACAGTGCGCCGGCGTTCACCGGGGCACAGGCCGGCGCGTTGCCGGACAGCGTCGACGTGGCGATCGTCGGTGGCGGGTTCACCGGGTTGTCCGCGGCCCGCGCGCTGGCCATGAAGGGCGCCCGGGTGGTGGTGCTGGAGGCCGGCCGGGTGATCGGCGAAGCCTCCGGGCGCAACGGCGGCCAGTGCAACACCGGGGTGGCCCAGGATTATGCCGCCCTCAGCGCCAGCCTCGGCGCCGAGCGGGCGCGGGCCTATTACCAGGCCTACGAGCGGGCGGTGCAGAGCGTCGTGGCGCTGGTGGAGCAGGAGGGCATCGGTTGCGACCTCAAGCGCAACGGCAAGCTCAAGCTGGCGGCCAAGCCCTTGCATTACGAAGGGCTGGCGCGCACCTGCGAGCTGATTCGCCGCGAGGTCGATGCCGATGTCGAGTTGCTGTCCGCCGAGCAGGTGCGCGGCGAAGTCGATTCCGCCGGTTTTCACGGCGGCCTGTTGCAGCGCAACGGCGTACAGATGCATGTCGGGCGCTTCGGCGTCGGCCTGGCGCAGGCGGCGGCGCGCCATGGCGCGCTGATCTATCAGGACTGTGCGGTCAAAGGCTGGCAAGGCAACAGTGGCGGCTACCGGCTCGACACCGCGCGCGGTTCGTTGCAGGCGCGGCAGATCCTGCTGGCCACCGGCGCCTGCCAGCATGGCGACCTCGGCTGGTACCGGCGGCGCATCGTGCCGGTGGGCAGCTTCGTGGTGACCACCGAGGTGCTGCCGCAAGCCCTGGTCGAGCGGCTGCTGCCGCACCAGCGTTCCTATGTCACCAGCCGCACCATCGGCAACTACTTCCGCCTGACCCCGGACAACCGCCTGCTGTTCGGCGGCCGGGCGCGTTTCGCCATGTCCAGCCCCAGCTCCGACGCCAAGAGCGGCAAGGTGCTGCAGGCGGCCATGGTGCAGATGTTCCCGCAACTGGCCGGGGTCGGGATCGACTACTGCTGGGGCGGGCTGGTGGACATGACCAGCGACCGGCTGCCCCGGGCCGGCGAACGCAACGGCATCTACCACGCCATGGGCTACAGCGGCCATGGCGTGCAGATGTCGGTGCACATGGGCCAGGTCATGGCCGAGGTCATGGACGGCAAGGCCAGCGCCAACCCCAACCCCTGGCAAGACCTGGCGTGGCCGGCGATTCCCGGGCACTTCGGCAAGCCCTGGTTCCTGCCGTTGGTAGGTGCTTACTACCGCTTCCAGGACTATCTGCACTGAGTTTGCTGCACCGTCGTTTTGCGTTTCCAGGACGCTCCGGTCAACCGCGAGCACTCGAGCCTTCTCATTATTCGACAGGTAGAACTGCTATGACTGACAACAAAGTCGATCCGCAACTGATTTCCGGCGAAGAAAGCCTGCGGGTTTTCGAGGGCCTGAACCGTGGCATGTCCCGCCGCAGTGCCTTGCGCATGCTTGGCGTGGCCGGTGTCGCCGCCGCGGGCGCCGGCAGCCTGTTCGGCAGTGCCGGCACCTTGCTCGCCAGCGACAGCGCGGCGCCGGGCAAGGGCAAGCCGGGCGGACGCATCCGCGTCGCCGGCATGTCCAGTTCCACCGCCGACACCCTCGACCCGGCCCGGGGCGCACTGTCCACCGACTATGTGCGGCACTTCATGTTCTACAACGGCCTGACCCGCTTCGACAGCCACCTGGTGCCGCAGCTGGAGCTGGCCGAGCGTATCGACAATACCGACGCCACCCTGTGGATCATCACCCTGCGCAAGGACGTGACCTTCCACAACGGCAAGGGCCTGACCGCCGCTGACGTGGTGTTCTCGCTGTCGCGGCACAAGGACCCGGCCACCGGCTCCAAGGTCATGCCGCTGATGGAGCAGTTCGCCGAGATCAAGGCCACCGGCACCCATGAGGTGCAGATCCGCCTCAAGGCGCCGAACGCCGAGCTGCCGTCGATCCTCGCGGTCTCGCACCTGCTGATCGTGCCCGAAGGCACCACCGACTTCAGCCAGGGCATCGGCACCGGGCCGTTCAAGGTCAAGGAGTTCAAGCCGGGCGTGCGTTCGGTCTCCGCGCGCAACCCGAACTACTGGAAGCCGGGCCTGCCGTACCTGGACGAGATCGAGTTCATCGCCATCGCCGACGAGCCTTCGCGGGTCAACGCCTTGCTCTCCGGCGATGTCAACCTGATCAACGAGGTCAACCCGCGCTCCACCGCGCGCATCGCCGCCAGCGCCGGGCACCGGGTGGTGGACGCGCCGTCGGGCAATTACACCGACCTGATCATTCGCCAGGACCAGTTGCCTGGCCAGAGCCCGGAATTCACCCAGGCGCTGAAGCACCTGCTGGACCGCGAACAGGTGAAATCCGCGGTGTTCCGCGGCTACGCCGTGGTCGGCAATGACCACCCGATCGCGCCCGGTTCGCGTTACTACAACGCCGACCTGCCGCAGACCGTGTACGACCCGGAAAAGGCCCGCTTCCTGCTGAAGAAGGCCGGCATGGAGAAGGTCAGCATGCCGCTGGTGGCCTCGCCGGCCGCCACCGGTTCGGTGGACATCGCTGTGCTCCTGCAGCAGTCGGCCAAGCAGGCCGGGCTGACCCTCAACGTCAACCGCCTGCCCAGCGACGGCTACTGGTCCAACCACTGGATGAAGCACCCGCTGAGCTTCGGCAACATCAACCCGCGGCCGAACGCCGACGTGATCTTCTCGCAGTTCTTCCAGTCCAGCGCGCCATGGAACGAGTCGGGCTGGAAGAACGAGCAGTTCGACCAGTTGCTGATGCTGGCCCGCGGCGAGACCGACGACGCCAAGCGCAGCACCATGTACGCCGACATGCAGACCCTGGTGCACGACCACTGTGGCATCGGCATCCCGGTGTTCATCAGCAACATCGACGGGGTCGACCAGCGTATCAAGGGCTATGGCAGCAACCCCCTGGGCGGCTTCATGGGCTACATGTTCGCCGAGCAGGTGTGGCTGGACGCGTGAGGGGCGAAAGCGGGTTCCGTCGGGGCTGCAAGGCAGGAGGGAAGGGCGATGAATAGCAACACACTGTGGTTGATCGGGCGGCGCATGGGCGCCGCGGTCGTGACCTTGTTGATCGTCTCCATGGTGGTGTTCGCCATCACCGCGGTATTGCCGGGGGACGCGGCGCAACAGGCCCTGGGGCAGTTCGCCACGCCGGAACAGGTGGCGGCGCTGCGCCTGAAACTGGGCCTGGACCAGCCCGGTGTGGTGCGTTACCTGCACTGGTTGCTCAGCCTGCTGGCCGGCGACATGGGCACCTCGGTGTCCAACGCCATGCCGGTCAGCGAGCTGATGGCCGGGCGGGTGCCCAACACCCTGATGCTGGCGGCGGTGACCGCGGTGGTCTCGGTGCCGGTGGCGCTGACCCTGGGCATCGGCTCGGCCATGGGCCGCGGCGGGCGCCTGGACAGCGTCCTGAGCTTCATCACCCTGGCCCTGGTGGCGGTGCCGGAGTTCCTGGTGGCAACCCTGGCGGTGCTGGTGTTCGCGGTGAACCTGGGCTGGTTGTCGGCCTTGTCCTACGCCAGCGAAATCCACTCGCCGCTGCAGTTCCTGCGCACCTACGCCTTGCCGGTGATGACCCTGTGCTTCGTCATCGTCGCGCAAATGGCGCGCATGACCCGCGCCGCGGTGATCGACCAGCTCGACAGCCCCTACGTGGAAATGGCCCGGCTCAAGGGCGTCAGCCCGGTGCGCATCGTGCTGCGCCACGCCTTGCCCAACGCCATCGGGCCGATTGCCAACGCGGTGGCGCTGAGCCTGTCGTACCTGCTGGGCGGGGTGGTGATCGTCGAGACCATCTTCAACTATCCCGGGATCGCCAGCCTGATGGTCGACGCGGTGACCAACCGCGACATGGCGCTGGTCCAGGCCTGCACCATGCTGTTCTGCACGGCCTACCTGGGCCTGGTGCTGATTGCCGACCTGTGCGCGATTCTTTCCAATCCGAGGCTGAGAAACCAATGAGCAATCTCATGCTGAAGTCGACGCCTGCCACGCCCGACCTGGCGCTTGGCAAGGTGTCCCACGGGCCGTCCTGGCTCGGCCTGACCGGGGCCGCGATGTGTGTGCTGTGGCTGCTGGTGGCGCTGTTCGGCCCCTGGCTGGCGCCGCACCCGGTGGGCGAAGTGGTGTCCGCCAATGTGTTCGACGCCATGGGCGCGGCCTATCCGTTCGGCACCGATTACCTGGGCCGCGACATGCTCAGCCGGGTGCTGGTGGGCGCGCGGTTCACCGTCGGCCTGGCGCTGATTTCCGCGGTCCTGGCCAGCGGCCTGGGCACCGCCTGCGCCTTGCTCTCGGTGGTCGCGCCGAAATGGCTGGATGAAGTCATCAGCCGCCTGATGGATGCCTTCATCTCCATCCCGAGCAAGATGCTGGCGCTGATCATGGTCTCGGCCTTCGGCTCCTCGGTGGTGCTGCTGGTGTGCACCGCGGTGCTGAGCTTCACCCCCGGGGCGTTCCGTATCGCCCGCAGCCTGGCGGTGAATATCGAGGCCCTGGAGTATGTGCAGGTGGCCCGCACCCGGGGCGAGCGCCGGCTGTACATCGCCTGCGTGGAGATCCTGCCGAACATGCTCAACCCGGTGCTCACCGACCTGGGCCTGCGCTTTGGCTTCATCGTCCTGCTGCTCAGCGGCATGAGCTTCCTCGGCCTCGGCGTGCAGCCGCCGGACGCCGACCTCGGCTCGCTGGTGCGCGAGAACATCGGCGGCCTCAACCAGGGCGCGCCGGCCATCGTCATCCCGGCGCTGGCCATCGGCACCCTGACCATTGGCGTGAACCTGTTCATCGACAGGATCTCGTCGCGCCGCAGCCGCCGTCCGGGAGGTCATTGAGATGAGCCAGTTGATTCGAGTGGAAGACCTGCGGGTGGTTGCCGGCGGCGAGAGCGGCGAAGTGGAGATCGTCAAGGGCGTGAGCTTCGCCCTGGAGCAGGGCGAGGTGCTGGCGTTGATCGGCGAATCCGGCTCCGGCAAGACCACCATCGCCCTGGCCCTGCTGGGTTATGCCCGCCGCGGTTGCCGCCTGGCGTCCGGGGTGGTGCGGGTCGGCGAACACGACATGCTGGCCCTGGGCGAGGAGCAGTTGCAGGGCCTGCGCGGCAATCGCGTGTCCTACATCGCCCAGAGCGCGGCGGCGGCCTTCAACCTGGCGAAAAGACTCCTCGACCAGGTGGTGGAGGGCGCCCTGATCCATGGCCTGGACAGCCGCGCCAACCTGGAGGCCAAGGCCATCGCGCTGTTCCGCGACCTGGCCCTGCCGGACCCGGAACACATCGGCCAGCGTTACCCGCACCAGGTCTCGGGCGGCCAGTTGCAACGGGTCATGGCGGCCATGGCGCTGATCAGCGACCCGCTGCTGGTGATCCTCGACGAGCCGACCACCGCGCTCGACGTCACCACCCAGATCGACGTGCTGCGGGCCTTCAAGCGGGTGGTGCGCGAACGCGGAGCGACAGCGGTGTATGTGTCTCACGACCTGGCGGTGGTGGCGCAGATGGCCGATCAGATCGTGGTGCTCAACGGCGGCCAGATCCTCGAACAGAGCGCCACCGCGCCGCTGCTCGAGGGCCCGGCCCACGACTACACCCGCAGCCTGCTGGCGGCGGCGCGCCCGGACTCGACCATTCGCCCGCCCAGCGATATCGCCGAGGACCAGCCGCTGCTGACCATCAAGGGCCTGACCGCCGGCTACGGCAACAAGAACCTGCAAGGCATGCCGATGATCCGCGTGCTGGAGGACATCGACCTGACCGTGCGCCGTGGCCAGGCCATTGGCGTGATCGGTGAGTCGGGCTCCGGCAAGTCGACCCTGGCGCGGGTGGTGGCCGGTTTGCTGAGCCCGGCCCTGGGCCAGCTGAGCTTTGACGGCCAGCCCCTGGGCGGCAGCCTGTCGAGCCGCACCGACGAGCAGTTCCGGCGGATCCAGATGGTGTTCCAGAACGCCGACACCGCGCTCAACCCCATGCACAGTGTCAGCGCCATTCTCAGCCGGCCGCTGAAGATGTATTTCGGCCTCAAGGGCGCGGCCTTGCGCCAGCGCATCGACGAACTGCTGGACCTGGTGCGGCTGCCGCGCAAGCTCGCGGACCGGCGGCCCAGCGAGCTGTCCGGCGGGCAGAAACAGCGGGTCAACCTGGCCCGCGCGCTGGCGGCCAAGCCCGACCTGATCCTCTGCGACGAGGTGACTTCGGCCCTGGATACGGTGGTTGGGGCGGCGATTCTCGAATTGCTGCGCGACCTGCGCCAGGAACTGGGGGTGTCCTACCTGTTCATCAGCCACGACATTTCCACGGTGCGCGCGCTGTGCGACGACATTGTGGTGATGTACAGCGGGCACAAGGTCGAGGCGGGCAGCCGCGCGGCCTTTGCCCAGGCGCCGTTCCATCCCTATACCGACCTGCTGATCCACTCGGTGCCGGAGCTGCGCCAGGGCTGGCTGGAAAGCTGCGGCAGCACCTGCGCCAGCCTGCCGCCGATCGGCGTCAAGGCCAACGTGCCGGAGCTGTGCACCTTCCTCAATCGCTGCCCGGTGCGCATCGACGGGTTGTGCAACCGCACCGCGCCGAACCGCCGCGCCATCGACGGCGGCAGCGAGATCCTCTGCCACCGCGACAGCGGCGAGTTGCTGCAGAGCCAACAGAACTTCAATGGCATGACCGAGGGAGCCTACGCATGAAGGGGCGTTTTGTACGGTTGGGCGAGCGCGAACGGGCGCCGGTCAGACTGTGGGTGGATGGTGCGCCGATCGAGGCGTTGCAGGGCGACACGCTGATGGTGGCGTTGCTGACCCAGGGGACGGCCCTGCGCCAGTCGGAGTTCGATTCCGGCCGGCGCGCCGGCTTCTGCCTGATGGGCGCCTGCCAGGACTGCTGGGTCTGGACCCGTGCCGGCGAACGCCTGCGCGCCTGTTCCAGCGAGGTCCGCGAGGGCCTGGATATCCTCACCACACAACCGGAGGCGGTATGGCCACTGCACGGCTGAACATCCCGTCCGGCGCCGCGCCGCGGGTCGTGATAGTCGGCGCCGGCCCGGCCGGTGTCCGTTGCGCCGAAACCCTGCTGGCGGCCGGCCTGGTGCCGACCCTGGTCGACGAGAACCGTCGCGACGGCGGGCAGATCTACCGCCGCCAGCCCGAAGGTTTCCGCCGCGACTACGCCACCCTGTACGGCAGCGAAGCGCACAAGGCGCGGGCCCTGCACGACAGCTTCGAGCGCCTGCGCCCGCGCATCGACTATCGCCCGGACACCCTGGTGTGGAACCTGACCCCGGGGCAACTGTGCTGCGTCAGCCAGGGCCGGCACTTCACCCTGGACTATGACGCGCTGATCCTCTGCACCGGCGCCACCGACCGCCTGATGCCGCTCGAAGGCTGGCAACTGGCGGGCACCTACAGCCTCGGCGGCGCGCAGATCGCCCTCAAGGCGCAATCGGTGTCCATCGGTCACCGCGTGGTGTTCATGGGCAGCGGGCCGCTGCTGTACCTGGTGGCCAGCCAGTACCTCAAGGCCGGGGCGCAGGTCGCCGCGGTGCTCGACACCTCGTCGCTGGGCAAGCGCATCGGCGCCTTGCCGAAACTGCTGGCGCGCCCGGGATTGCTCTGGACCGGCATGAAGCTGCTGGCGCAACTGTGCCTGGCCCGGGTGCCGGTGCACCTGGGGATCCAGCCGGTCCGGGTGCTGGGCGATGCCCAGGGCGGGGTCAGCCTGGTGCAGGTCAAGACCGCCAAGGGCGACAGCCTGGATGTCGAGTGCGATGCCCTGGCCCTGGGCTATCACCTGCGTCCGGAAACCCAGCTGGCCGACCTTGCCGGTTGCCGCCTGGCCTTCGACCCGGCGTCCAGCCAATGGCTGCTGGAGCTCGACGAGGCCGGGCGCACCAGTGTCAGCGGGGTCTATGCCGCCGGCGACGGGGCGAAGATCCGTGGCGCCGACGCCGCCGAACACGCCGGGCGCCTCGCGGCGCTGGCCCTGCTCGAGGATCTGCAACTGCCGGTCAACGCCGCGGAACGCGACGAACAGCGCCAGGCCCTGGCGGTGATGGACCAGTTCCGCCTCGGCCTGGCCCAGGCCTTTCCCTGGCCGAGCGCCCAGGCCGAGGCACTGCCGGACACCGCCATCGTCTGCCGTTGCGAGATGATCAGCGCCGGCGAACTGCGGCGCACGGTGCGCGAGAAGGGCGCCTGCGAAGTCAACCGCGCCAAGGCCTTCAGCCGGGTCGGCATGGGCCGCTGCCAGGGTCGCTACTGTTCCCAGGCCGGGGCCGAGGTGATCGCCGCCGCGGCCGGGGTCGCGGTGCAGGAGGTGGGCCGGCAGCGAGGCCAGGCCCCGGTCAAGCCCCTTTCGATGCTCACCGGGGAGGTGACGCCATGACGGTGCAACAGTCCGATGTACTGATTGTCGGCGGCGGCCTGATGGGCTCGGCGGCGGCGTTTTTCCTGCGTCAGCGCGGCCAGTCGGTGACCCTGCTGGAGCGCGACCAGATCGGCCAGTACGCCAGCGGGGTGAACTTCGGCAACGTGCGGCGCCAGGGGCGTTATCTCGGCCAGCTGGAGCTGGCCAACCGTTCCTGGGCCCTGTGGAGGCGCCTGCCGGAACTGATCGACGACGACCTGGAATTCATCGCCAGCGGCCATATGCGGGTGTGTTACCGCGAGGACGAGATCGCTGAGCTCGAGGCCTATGCCGCGGCACCCGAGGCTCGGCAGCTGGACCTGAAGATCTACCGCGGCCGCGAGCTGCACGAGCGTTTTCCGTTCCTCGGGCCGGACGTCAAGGGCGGCTCCTACGCGCCCCATGACGGCCATGCCAACCCGCGCCTGGCGGCCCCGGCCTTTGCCCGGGCGGCGGTGCGCGCCGGCGCGCGGATCGAAGAACGCACCGAAGTGGCCGAGGTGCAGAAGGTCGGCGGCGGGTTCCGGGTCGGCACCACCGACGGCCGCCAATTCAGCGCCGAACGCCTGCTGATCACCGCCGGCGCCTGGGGCCAGAAACTCTCCGAGCAGTTTGGCGAGCCGGTGCCGCTGGACACCAACGGCCCGCAGATGGCGGTCACCGAGCCGGTGCCTTACGCCTTGCCGACGGTGATCGGGGTCTACACCAAGATCCCCGAGGAGGTGATCTACTTCCGCCAGATTCCCCGCGGCAACATCATCATCGGCGGCGGCTACCGCAGCAAACCGGACATGCTCACACGGCGCGCCCAGGTCGAACCGCGCAGCATCCTCAACCAGATCCAGCAGATGCGCCGGCTGCTGCCGGGCGTCGGCAACCTCAACATCATCCGCGTCTGGAGCGGCATCGAAGGTTATCTGCCCGACTCGCTGCCGATCATGGGTCCCAGTGGCCAGGTCGACGGCCTGTACTACGCCTTCGGCTTCTGCGGCCACGGCTTCCAGCTCGGCCCGGGCGTCGGCGACGTGATGGCCGAGCTGATCGCCACCGGCAGCACCAGCACCCCGATCGAGCCCTTTTCGATTCGCCGCTTCGCCGGCACAACCGCACAACGGAGCAAGGCCTCATGAAACCCCGGGTACTGGAGATCCTCAAGCGCCTGATCGCCTTCGACACCGTGTCCTCGGAGTCGAACCTGGCGCTGATCGAATACGTGCGCGAGCTGCTGCTGGGCAAGGGCATCGAGTCGCTGATCGTCAAGGACGAAAGCGGGCGCAAGGCCAACCTGTTCGCCAGCACCGGGCCGCGGGAGCTGCCGGGGATCCTGCTGTCCGGGCACACCGACGTGGTGCCCGTCGCCGGCCAGGCCTGGACCCTGCCGGCGTTCCAGGTCACCGAGCAAGGCGGGCGCCTCTACGGGCGCGGCAGCTGCGACATGAAGGGGTTTATCGCCCTGGCCATAGACGCCATGCTCGATGCCGCCGACAGCACCTTGAGCCGGCCGCTGCAACTGGCGCTGTCCCATGACGAGGAAATCGGTTGCGTCGGCGTGCGCCGCCTGCTGGACGTGCTGCACCTGGCGCCGGTGCGGCCGTTCCTGTGCCTGATCGGCGAGCCCACGCGCATGCAGTTCGTGCTCGGGCACAAGGGCAAGGGGTCGTACCGCGCCTATTGCCGTGGCCAGGAAGCGCATTCCTCCCTGGCGCCGCTGGCAGCCAACGCGATTCACCTGGCCTGCGATTTCATCGCCGGTTTGCGCGACAGCCAGCAGCGTCTGCGCGAGCAGGGCGCGCGGGATGCCGACTACGACATTCCCTACAGCACCGTGCACGTCGGGCAGATCGGCGGCGGCAAGGCGCTGAACATAGTGCCGAACCTGTGCACCCTGGATTTCGAGGTGCGCAACCTGCCGGCGGACGATCTCGAGCAGTTCCTCGAACAGATGCGCGAACGCGCCGAGCTGATCGTGCGCGAGGCCCGCAAGGTCTCCGAGGTGGCGGCCATCGAGATCGAAACCCTCAATGTGTACCCGGGGCTGGAGACCCATCCGAGTGTCGAGGCGGTGCGTTTGCTCCACGCCTTCGCCGCGCCGGGCACTGGCTACGCCAAGGTCGGCTTCGGCACCGAAGGCGGCCTGTTCAGCCAGCGCCTGGACATCCCGGTGGTGGTCTGCGGCCCGGGCTCCATCGAGCAGGCGCACAAGCCCGACGAGTTCATCGAGGTCAGCCAGATGGATGCCGGCCAGCGTTTTCTCGAAGGCCTGCTGGGTTCCCTGAAACGTTGAGCGGTCACCTGTAGCCGCTGCCGGAGGCTGCGATCGGGCGCTAGCCCGCCAAGCCTGTATCCCGGATCGATCTGACGCACCGTGGTTATCTGTTTTGCGACGGCTGCGCCGCCGATCGCAGGCTGTGCCAGCGGCTACAGGGCGCTGTTCATGTTCTCGGTAGAGCCTGCTGCGCCGCCGCGTTTTTCAGCATCCGACGCTGTCGGCCCGGCGCTTTCAGCATCCTGGGCTGTGGCGCCTGCTTAGACTGGAGGCTGTCTCGGAACAGGACTCGACCATGCTCAAGAATCGTTTGAAAGACCCAAGCCTCTTGGTGGAACTGGCCTATATCGACGGGCAGTGGGTGGCCGCCGACGATGGCGCGACCCTGGCGGTGCTCGACCCGGCCAGCGGCGAATGCCTGGCCCGGGTGCCGGCCCTGCAGGGCGCGCAGACCCGCCTGGCCATCGCCGCCGCCGAACGCGCCTGGCCGGCCTGGCGCGCACGCGCGGCGGCGGAGCGGGCACAGCTGCTGGAGCGCTGGTACCAGGCCATGCTCGACAACCTCGACGACCTGGCCCTGATCATGACCGCCGAACAGGGCAAGCCTTTCGCCGAAGCCCAGGGCGAAATCCGCTACGGCGCCGGTTTCGTCAAATGGTTCGCCGAGGAGGCGCGGCGCATCTGCGGCGACACCCTGCCGGCGCCCGCTGGCGACCGGCGCCTGCTGACCCTCAAGCAGCCCGTGGGGGTCTGCGCGGCCATCACCCCGTGGAACTTCCCCAACGCGATGATCACCCGCAAATGCGCGCCGGCCCTGGCCGCCGGCTGCCCGATCATCGTCAAGCCTTCGGACCTCACGCCGCTGTCGGCCCTGGCCCTGGCGGTGCTGGCCGAGCGGGTGGGGATTCCGCCGGGGGTGTTCAGCGTGCTTACGGGCATGCCGACCGGCATCGGCGAAGAGCTGACCGGCAACCCGGCGGTGCGCAAGATTTCCTTTACCGGTTCCACCGCGGTCGGCCGCCTGTTGATGCGCCAGAGCGCCGAGCACATCAAGCGCCTGAGCCTGGAGCTGGGCGGTAACGCGCCGTTCGTGGTGTTCGACGACGCCGACCTGGAACAGGCGATCGCCGGGATCATGCAGAGCAAGTTCCGCAACGCCGGGCAGACCTGCGTCTGCGCCAACCGCATCCTGGTCCAGGACGGCATCTACCAGCGTTTTGCCCAGCGCCTGGTGGAAGAGGTGGCCAAGCTCAAGGTCGGCAACGGCCTGGAGCCGGGCGTGAGCATCGGCCCGCTGATCAATGCCGCGGCGGTGAGCAAGGTCGCCCGGCATATCGACGATGCCCTGGGCAAGGGCGCGACCCTGCTGTGCGGCGGGGTTCCCCAGGGCGAAAGCCAGTTCGTGCAGCCCACGGTGCTGGGCGAGGCCAGCACCGAGATGCTCCTGGCTCATGAGGAAACCTTCGGCCCGGTGGCGCCGCTGATGCGCTTCCACGACGAGGCCGAGGCGCTGGCCATCGCCAACGCCACGCCCTACGGGCTGGGCGCCTACTACTTCACCCAGGACCTGCGCCGCTCCTGGCGTTTCGGCGAAGCGCTGGAGTTCGGCATGGTCGGCCTCAACACCGGGATCATCTCCATGGAAGTGGCGCCGTTCGGCGGCATCAAGCAATCGGGCCTGGGCCGCGAAGGCAGCAAGTACGGCCTGGACGAATACCTGGAAATCAAGGCTTTCCACATCGGCGGCCTGTGACCGGCCCGCACCGACTTCGAGGAGACATGCGACATGAGCAAGGCATTCAGGATCGCCGCCATCGCCGGTGACGGAATCGGCAAGGAAGTATTGCCAGAAGGATTGCGGGTGCTGCGGCAGGCGGCGCGCACGTGGCAGCTGGACCTGCAGATCGAGGTGCTGGACTGGGCGCACTGCGATTACTACCTGGAGCACGGGCGGATGATGCCCGAGGACTGGTTCGAGCGGCTCAAGGATTTCGACGCCATCTACTTCGGCGCCGTGGGCTGGCCGGACAAGGTGCCGGACCATATTTCCCTGTGGGGTTCGCTGCTCAAGTTCCGCCGCGACTTCGACCAGTACGTGAACATCCGCCCGGTGCGGCTGTTCCCCGGGGTGCCGTGCCCGCTGGCCGGGCGCGAGCCGGGGGACATCGATTTCGTGGTGGTCCGCGAGAACACCGAGGGCGAGTATTCCTCGGTGGGCGGCAAGATGTTCGAGGGCACCGAGCATGAGTTCGTGCTGCAGGAGTCGGTGTTCACCCGGCGTGGCGTGGACCGCATTCTCAAGTACGCCTTCGACCTGGCCCAGACCCGGCCGCGCAAGCGCCTGACGGCGGCGACCAAGTCCAACGGGATTTCCATCAGCATGCCGTACTGGGACGAGCGCACGGCGCTGATGGCCGGGCAGTACCCGCAGGTGAGCTGGGACAAGCAGCACATCGATATTCTCTGCGCGCGTTTTGTCCTGCAACCGGAGCGTTTCGACGTGGTGGTGGCCTCCAACCTGTTCGGCGACATTCTTTCCGACCTTGGCCCGGCCTGTGCCGGCACCATCGGCATCGCGCCCTCGGCCAACCTCGATCCGCAGCGGCGCTTCCCGTCGCTGTTCGAGCCGGTGCACGGCTCGGCGCCGGACATCTACGGGCGCAATATCGCCAACCCGATCGCGATGATCTGGTCTGGCGCGCTGATGCTGGATTTCCTCGGCAACGGCGACCAGCGTTATCGCGCCGCCCACGACGGGATTCTCGAGGCCATCGAACAAGTGATCGCCCAGGGCCCGATCACCCCGGACCTGGGTGGCCAGGCCTCGACCCAGGAGGTGGGCGCGGCGATTGCCGATAGGCTCTGAGCCCCGTCTTGTAGCTGCGGGGGCGGGCGGCGCTCTGACCTGGCGCGCCCGCCAAAGCCTATTCCGGATCAGCCTGATACACCGCTGTCAGCGGTTTGCGACGGCTGCGCCGTCGATCGCAGGCTGCGCCAGCGGCTACAGCGAGGGCGGGGTTCCTGCGTGCTTTGCCAAACGCCGAACCCTGTAGCCGCTGCCGAAGGCTGCGATCGGGCGCCAGCCCGCCAAACCTGCGTCCCGGATCGCCCTGACGCACTGCGGTCAGCGGCTACACGATCGCGGGGGCTTTCAATAACCCTGGCTGCGGTCGATCTGCCCGAGCATCGGTTCGCCGCGCTGGTGGCGGCGGATATTGTCCAGCAGCACGGCGAAGGCGCTTTCCGGCTGGGTCATGGCGGCGATGTGCGGGGTCAGGAGGATCTGCGGGTGATCCCAGAACGGGTGTTCGGCCGGGGCCGGCTCCTGTTGCAGGACGTCGAGCACCGCGCCGCTGAGCTGGCCGCTGGCCAGGGCGTCGAGCAGGTCCTGCTCCACCAGGTGGCCGCCACGGCCCATGTTGATCAGCGCCGCGCCGCGGGGCAGTTGGCGGAACAGCTCGCGGTCGAGGATGCCCTGGGTCTGTTCGGTCAGGGGCAGCACGCACAGCAGGATGTCGCACTGGCTGAGAAAGGCCGGCAGCTGCTGGTTGCCGGCGAAACACTGCACGCCGTCGATGCGATGGGCGCTGCGGGCCCAGCCGGACAGGGCGAACCCCAGCGGCCGCAGGGTGGCGAGGATCTGCTGGGCCTGTTGGCCCAGGCCCATGACCCCGACCCGGCGTTGCGCCGCCGGTTGCAGCAGGTGCGCCTGCCAGCAGCGGGCGAACTGCTGCTGCCGGTAGCGCAGCATGTCGCGGTGCAGGCTGAGCACGGCGAAGCTGGCGTATTCGCACATGCCCCGGGTGATGCCCGGGTCCAGCAGGCGCACCACCGGCAAGTCCGGCGGCAGGCGCGCGAGGTCCAGCTGATCGACCCCGGCCGAGAGGGCGAACAGCACCTCGAGGTTAGGTAAAAGGCTCAGGTCGTCCGGCGCCTGCCAGGCCGCCAGGTAGCGGATGTCCTCGGGGTTGCCGAGGTCCGGCCAGGCACGCCATTGAATGTCCGGGGCCTGTTCGGCGAACAGCGCTCGCCAGTGTTCGCCACGCACGGGGTCAGCTTTATAGAGGAGGGCCATGGGCGGTTCCTGATCGATGGAGGGATGGGTTTCATGATGCCGCAACGGCAAAGCAGGATCTGTCGAAAGGCCGCGTGCGAAAGCCTTGTGCCGCGCGCTTCGAGGCCCTGGCCGGCAGATTCGGCGGGGCTGAAGGAATCTGCCGTTTGCCGGGGTGAAAACAGTGGATCCGGATTTCTCAGGGGCCAAGTTCGGCTAAGTCGGTTCCGCCGAAGCCTTAATCTGAAGCCATCGCAACCGCTTCCCGGTTGCCTGGCTCAGTATGAGGAACGCCATGAATAGCAAGGTCGACGAAACACCTCATTTGCTCCAGCAGCGCGATCAGTTCGTGCCGCGGGGCGTGGTCACTGCCCATCCGCTGGTCATCGACCGCGCCGAGGGCTCCCAGGTGTGGGACGTGGACGGCGAGCGCTATCTGGATTTCGTCGGCGGGATCGGCGTGTTGAACATCGGCCACAACCACCCGCGGGTGGTGGCGGCGGTGCAGGCGCAGTTGCAGAAAGTCTCCCACGCTTGCTTCCAGGTGGTGGCCTACAAACCGTACCTGGACCTGGCCCGGCGCCTGAGCCAGATGATCGGCGGCGCCGAGCCCTACAAGGCGGCATTCTTCACCTCTGGCGCCGAGGCCGTGGAGAACGCGGTGAAGATCGCCCGCGCCCATACCCAGCGTTCGGCGGTGATCGCCTTTCGTGGCGGTTTCCATGGCCGCACCTTGCTCGGCAGCACGCTGACCGGCATGAGCCAGCCGTACAAGCAGAACTTCGGCACCGCCCCCGAGGTGTTCCATACGCCGTACCCGAACGCCTATCGCGGGGTCAGCAGCGAGATGGCCCTGCAGGCGTTGCAGGAGCTGTTCGCCACCCAGGTCGCACCCGAGCGCGTGGCGGCGATTATCATCGAACCGGTGCAGGGCGACGGCGGTTTCCTCGCCGCTCCGGCGGAGTTCCTCCAGGCCTTGCGCGCCCTGGCGACGCAACACGGCATCGTGCTGATCCTCGATGAAATCCAGACCGGCTTCGGCCGCACCGGCAGCTGGTTCGGCTTCCAGCACGCCGGTATCCAGCCGGACCTGGTCACCGTGGCCAAGAGCCTGGCCGGTGGCTTGCCATTGTCCGGCGTGGTGGGCAAGGCGCAGATCATGGACGCGCCGCTGCCCGGCGGCCTCGGTGGCACCTACGGCGGCAACGCCCTGGCCTGCGCCGCGGCGCTGGCGGTGCTGGATGCCTACGAAGAGGAACAGTTGCTGGCCCGTGGCGTGGCGCTGGGCTTGCGCCTGCGCGAAGGGTTGCTGAGCCTGCAGAGGCTGTACCCGTGCATCGGCGATGTGCGTGGCAGCGGTTTCATGCTGGCGCTGGAACTGGTCAAGAACGATGCGGCGCACAGCCCCGATGCCGAGTTGACGCAACGGCTGATCGACCAGGCGCGCCTGGGTGGGTTGCTGGTGATCAAGTGCGGGGTGCACCGTAACGTCCTGCGCTTCCTGGCACCGCTGGTAACAACTCCCGAGCAGATCGACGAAGCCCTGGCGATTCTCGATGCCGCGCTGGCACGAGTCTTGAACTGAGCTGATGCCCCGGTCGGCGCCGGGCTGCCGGGCGCCACCGATGGGCATTTTTGGAGCATGGATCGATGGAACGCATCATAGGAGGCTGTACACGCCATGGGGCTGACTGATTATCGTGCGTTGCTGATCGACTGCGACGCGGTCCTGGTGGACCGTGACTCGGGGGTCTGGGCGGCCTTGCAACCCTTGCTCGACAGTCGCCGTGGGCAACCGGACAAGGAGCAGGTGCTGGGCGAGTTCGCCGAGACGGTGCGGGGCCTGTACCCGCGCTTCGCCGAGCTGGGGTTCAGCGGCCTGCTGTGTTTCGCCCATCGCCAGCTGGCCGAACGCTGGGGCCTGAAGGCGTCCTGGGAGGAGGGCATGAGCTTCGCCCGTTCGGTGGCGGGCTGGTCTCTGTTCGAGGATGCACCGGGGGCGATGCTGTACCTGCGCAAGTTCTATCGGCTGCTGGTGCAGGGCGATCGCGATGCCGAGGATCGCGCGCTGTTGTGCGAGCGGCTGGGGATCGCCCAGGACGATTTCATCTCCCTGGCCAGCCAGCCGTTGCAGGATCGCCAGTGGCTGGCGGACAACGACCTGCGGGCCCAGGACATCCTCCAGGTGACCCGGCCGCCGGCCGCCGCGGCGCAAGCGACGGCGGGCCTGTGCCTGATCTGCCGTGCCGGCAGCCGCAACCCGCAACCCTGCGCCGCCGACTACTGCATCAACAGCATGGCCGACCTGGTGGCCCAGCATCAGGCGTCGTTACGGCGCTGATCTTGCTTGTCGATTGCATCCCACAGCAATCAAGAGGTAAACGATGGAAGGTTTAGTCAAACTGGACCGTATTGATATCAACATCTTGGTTGAGCTGCAAAAAGACGGACGCATGACCAATGTCAGCCTCGCCGACGCCGTGGGGTTGTCGGCCAGTCCGTGTCTGCAGCGGGTCAAGCGCCTGGAATCGGCCGGCTACATTTCCAGCTACAAGGCACACCTGAACCTGGCCAAGATCACCGACTCGGTCACGGTGTTCACCGAGATCACCCTGAGCGACCACAAGCGCGAGGACTTCGCCAAGTTCGAGTCCAATATCCGCCTGGTGGACGAGGTGCTGGAGTGTCATCTGATCAGCGGCGGCTACGACTATCTGGTGCGGTTCATGACCCGCAGCATCCAGCATTATCAGGAGGTGGTGGAAAGCCTGCTGGACAAGAACATCGGTATCTCGAAGTACTTCAGCTACATCGTCATCAAGTCGCCGGTCCTCAAAGACGGCGTGCCCCTGCGTAAATTATTGCGCCACTGACTCGTTCTTCTCTCAAAATGAAATGTTATCTGATAACATTTTGCCGTCTGATCAATCACTCATGCGCGCGCCTCTCACCGGGCGCGCTTGCGTCTGGGCCGGCCATTTTGCCTGGCCGGTGAGTGCACAGCGGGTTACGCGCAAGCAAGCGACACCGGCCATGCAGGCCTCGCGTGCACCCCGATCGGACAATCCACGCACCGTTTACCCCTAGATGCTTCAGCCTGGCGCACACCGCATAAATCGCTGTTTGCCTTGAGAAAACAGCAGGCAACGGGCTTGTGCCGCGGCAAATCGGAACAAAGCACAGAACGGCCTGCGCTGTAATGCCAGCCAGTGGTAGGTGCGCATCGTCTCCCCGGGAAGTTCAACGCCATCAGAGCGGGGGCGGCGATTCGTTGAATGAGAGCACAAAGGAGCGCAACACGATGCGAATGAGTACGGCAAATACCTTGATAGGGCTGGGCGCGCTGATGCTGGCCAGCGGTACCCAGGCTCACCAGATCTGGTACGAACACACGCCGGGGCAGCCCCTGACGCTGTATTACGGCGAGTACGACAAGAACATGCTGGAAGTGACCCCCGGTGGCCTCGATCGCTTCCGCCAGCTCAAGGGCTGGTCGGCGGCGAATCCGCTGCCGGCCCCGGCATTGGGTCTGAGCCTGGGCCTGCAACGCCAGTCGTTCAGCGTTGACCATCAGCCCAAGGCCGATGAAAGCCTGCTGGCGCAGGACTCGCAGTATCCGCTCTTCGACCTGCATGAAGGCGGCAAGACCCTCAAGACTCATTGGACGCCCGCCACCCGCTGGGTCGGCGACCTGCGCGCGCGCCAGCCGGAACTGGCGCTGGACATCGTCCCCACCGGCGTGGCCGCCGCGGGCAAGGCGCAGTTCCAGGTGTTCTATGAACTCAAGCCGCTGGCCGCCCAGGAAGTGATCCTGGAAACCGGCTCCGGCGAGGTCTTCACCCAGACCAGCGACCAGGACGGCAAGGTCAGCTTCGCGCTGCCGTGGCAGGGCACCTATGTGGTGGCCGCCGAATACAAGGACCGCACCCCGGGCACTCGCCAGGGCCCGGACAGCCAGGCCGAGGCCTACGACCTCAAGAGCTTCAGTTCCACGCTGTCGTTCCACCAGCCACAGGGCAAGCCGCCGTTGCCACGGGCGCCTGCAACGCTGCCGGCCTCGGAAGTCGCGCGCTTGAAAAAGCAATCCTGACCCGCTGCCCCGACCCCTGTGCCGTGTCGGCGACAGAGGGTTGCCCAGGCTTAACGACCTTCAACATGAGTGACTGATATGACTCTTTCTACTGGATTGGCAGGGCAGGCGGGCGTTGCGTCCCCTGCGCTGGCGGGCAGCGTGGCCAAGGCCAATACGCGGATGCTGGCGATCGATGCCCTGCGCGGCTTCGTCATGCTGTGCATGCTGGTGGACCACGTGCGCGAGACCTTCCTCCTGCATCGCCAGGTCACCGACCCGATCGACGCCCTGAGCGTGACCCCGGACCTGTATTTCACCCGCCTGCTCAGTGAGATCTGCGCGCCGGTGTTCATCTTCCTCACCGGCCTGTCGGCCTGGCTCTACAGCCAGAAACACAGCCTCGGGGAAACCTCGGTGTTTCTGCTCAAGCGCGGCCTGTTCCTGGTGTTCCTCGAACTGACCTTCGTGTGTTTTGCCTGGAACGCCGAGTTCCCGCCCAAGACCCTGTGGCTGCAGGTGATCTGGTGCATTGGTATCTGCATGATCGTGCTGGCCGGCTTGCTGCACTTCAAACGCGGCTGGCTGATCGTGCTGGGGGTGGCCATAGTCGCCGGGCACAACCTGCTGGATGACGTGGTGGTGGGCCCCGAGTCGCCGTTCTTCGTGCCCTGGTCGATCCTGCACCAGCGGGTGTTCATCGACATCACCGAGTTCACCCGGGCCCGCACCACGTACCCGGTGCTGCCGTGGATCGGCGTGATCCTGCTGGGCTGGGCCATCGGCCCGTGGTTCGGCAAGGACATGCAACCGGCGGCGCGGATTTCGCGGTTGCTCAAGGTCGGCGTCGGCCTGCTGGTGGCGTTCGTGTTCATTCGCTACCTGAACGTCTACGGCGAGAAGCCCTGGGTCCAGACCGGCGATGCGCTGCGCACCTTCATGAGCTTCATGAGCGCCAAGAAATACCCGCCGTCGCTGATGTTCCTGATGCCGACCCTGGGCCTGGGGCTGATCCTCCTGGCGTACTTCGAGAAGGTCCAGGAACGCTGGTCGACCGCGCAACTGGCGATCTACGGCGGCGCGCCGATGTTCTTCTACCTGCTGCACCTGTACGTGCTCAAGGCCATGTACCTGGTGGCCGTGGCCATCTGGGGCGCCAACCAGGGCACTTACTACGGCTTCGACAACCTGTCCGGGGTCTGGCTGTGGAGCCTGATCCTCGGCGTGCTGCTGTTCTTCCCGACGCGCTGGTTCGCAGGCCTCAAGCAGCGTCGCCGCGATATCGCGATCCTCAAATACCTTTGAGTTGGGGTCCCGGTGGTGCGCCCGTACAGCGGCGCACTGCCTGATATCGCCCGCCATTTATCGATTTTCGGGAGTTCGACAGTGAAGACCTTGACCCGACACACCCTGCTGTTGGCATTGGGAGGCCAGAGCCTGCTCGCGCTGGCCGCGGAGCAGGACAATGCCAAGGGTTTTATCGAAGACAGCCAGTGGAGCCTGTTCAACCGCAGCCTCTACGACCGTCGCGACTATGAGCACGGTTCCTTGAGCAACGGCGCGCGCAATGCCTACAAACCCCGCGCCGAACGCAGCGACCTGGCGCAGGAGTGGGCTTACGGCCTGATGGCCGACTACAGCTCCGGTTTCACCCAGGGCACGCTCGGCTTCGGCCTGGATGCCCACGTCTATTCCGGCTGGAAACTCGACAGCGGCGGTGGCCGGGCCGGCAAGGCGCGGCTGCTGGGGGTGGACAACGACGGCCATCCCAAGGATGAATTCAGCCGTGGCGGCGCGGTGGCCAAGCTGCGTTTTTCCTCCACCGAACTGCGCTACGGCGAGCAGCGGGTCAAGACCCCGGTGTTCGGTTCCTCCGACAGCCGTCTGCTGCCCGAGACCGCCACCGGCTGGTTCCTCACCAGCCGCGAACTGAGCCATACCACGCTGTACGGCGGCCACTTCAACGAAAGCACCGACCGTAACGCCAGCAGCCACGACCAGGGTTTCGTGGTCAATTATTCCAACGGCAAGCAGGGCGACAGCTTCGACCTGATCGGCGTGCGCAACACCTCGATCAAGGGCCTCAACGCCAGCCTGTTCAGCGCCTTGTACGAAGACACCTGGCGCCAGCAGTACCTTGGCGCGCTCTACAACCTGCCGCTGAGCCAGGGCCAGGACCTGACGTTCGATTTCAACCTGTACCGCACCCAGGACACCGGCAAGGCCCTGTCCGGGCGCATCGACAACACCACCTGGAGCCTGATGTCGACCTACAGGAGCGGCACCCACAGCTTTGGCCTGGGCTACCAGAAGGTCGACGGCGACACGCCTTACGACTACGTCACCCGCGGCGCGATCCTGCTCAGTAACGCGGTGGCCCTGTCGGACTTCAATGCCCCCGAAGAAGCCTCCTGGCAGGCCCGCTACGACCTCAACATGGCCGGCTACCAGGTTCCCGGCCTGACTTTCAGCGCCCTGTATGTGCGTGGCAGCGGCATCGACGGCAGCCACATGGACCCGCGCGGCGGCTACGCCTGGCTGGGCTACGGCGAAGGCGGCAAGCACTGGGAGCGCGACCTGCAGGCCAAGTACGTGGTGCAGTCCGGGCCGGCGAAAAACCTCGCCGTCACCCTGCGCCACGCCGTGCACCGTGGCAACAAGGCCCAGGCCGAACTGGATGCCGACCAGCTGCGGCTGGCGATCGAGTATCCGTTGGGCGGCAGGTTCTAGGGCCAGGCAAGGCCTGTCAGTGACCAGCCCCTCCCGGTGGAGGGGTTTTTATGGCCGGGCGCCGTTAATGCTGCTATGCCTTGGATAGCCCTTCAGGCTTTACCGCAGCAGTTGTCATGACACGGACGTAGGGTGACACCGGTCCTCGCCTGGCCGACTGGCCGCGCGGGAACCTCACTTGACGACTCTCGAGGGAACCAGGTCGTGGACAACACAAGGATCAAGGCGCGCCAGCTGATTGTTTGCATCGACGGCACCAACAACCGTTTCAGTGACGAGCCGACCAACGTGGTCCGGCTGTTTCGCTCGCTGCCCAAGGACAGCGAAACGCTGCTGGCCTATTACGACCAGGGCGTGGGCACCTTCGGGCTCAGCGAAACCCTGTTCGAATGGCAGAAGGTGCCGTCGCGCATCGCCGGGCTGATGTTCGGCTGGGGTATCAAGCGCAACGTGCTCAATGCCTATCGCTTCCTGATGGAGAACTACAGGGACGGCGACCAGATTTTCCTTTTCGGTTTCTCCCGCGGCTCCTACGCGGTGCGGGTGCTGGCGGCGCTGCTGTATACCATCGGCCTGTTGCCGGCCCATCAGGCCCAGTTGATGGACTTTGCCTGGTCACTGCTGACCACTCGCCAGCGATCCGCTGATAATTCCAAACCGAATCGCCAACGGGCCATGAGTTACACCTGGTGGCGCATGAGCGCGGATAAAAAGCCGGACTTCGACTTGATGGAGGCGTTCAAGGGCAGCTTTGCCCGGAAGGTGAGCATTCACTTTCTCGGGCTGTTCGACACCGTGAGTTCGGTGGGCTGGGTGTATGACCCGCTGATCGTTCCCTACACCCGCAGGAACGAGGACGTGAAGATCATCCGCCATGCGGTGTCCCTGGACGAACGCCGCAGCTTTTTCCGGCAGAACCTCTGGGCAGAAGGCAAGGGGGTGAACCTGAAACAGGTCTGGTTCGCCGGCGTGCATTCGGATGTGGGCGGCGGTTACCCGGTCGGCGAGTCGCAGCTGGCGCTGATTGCCTTGCGCTGGATGATCGGCGAGTGCCTGGAGGCCGGGTTGAGCATCGATGCCGAAGCCTGTCGCGCCGAACTCTATCCAGCATCCTCGGTGCTACGGGATCCGCTGGCCCAGGCCCACAATTCCCTGACCCGCAACTGGCTGATCGCCGAGTGGGTGCCACGCCTGGTCTGGAACCCGAAGACCCACAAGCGAACCCTTGAGTACGGTTCGATGCCGCCGTTCGGCAAAGCCCGGTCGCGGGAGATTCCCACCCCTGAAAACGGACAGAAAATCCGGGTCCATGCCTCAGTGGCCGCTCGGCTGAAGGGGCCGCTGAACAGCGACCAGCCGTGGGGCAGCCAACTGAGCTACCAGCCGCAAAACCTGCCGGACATCGATTCCGAGTCGATCGAGCAGGTGGGCGACTCGCCGAGGCTGGATGAGTACAACCTCTAAGGCTGCCAACCCACTCACTGCCGATGCCGGCGCAGCAGCTCGATCTGCTGCGCCGGTACCTGCTGGCGCAGGGCTTTGTACAGGGCGCGGGTTTCCAGCAGGTTCCAGATCCGCAGCAGGGTTTCCAGGGCGTCCAGCGGCTTGCTGATGAAGTCGCGGGCGCCCAGGGCCAGGGCCCGCAGGCGGGTGTCGCGGGTGGCGTCGGCGGTCAGCACCAGGATCGGCAGGTAGTCGTCGGCCGGGATCCGCCGGTTGAGCTGTTCGAGCACGGCGAAGCCATCGAACTCGGGCATGTGCAGGTCGAGGATCACCAGGTCCGGCTCGAAGCTGTTGAACAGGTCCAGGGTGCGCAGTGGCTGGGTGCTGCTCAGCACGTTGTGCAGGCCTTCGCGGGCCAGCAACTGCTCCATCAGGTCGAGGTTGGGGCGCTGGTCGTCGATGATCAGGATGCGCAAATCGTGGTTCATGCGGGCTCCGGTAGATGTTGCTCAAGGTGGGCGAGAAACGCCGGGATATGAATGGGCTTGGTCAGGATCGCCGTGGCCCCGGCCTGCAACAGGGCGCGGTGGGTCAGGGCGCTGGCGTCGGCGGTGATCATCAGCACCGGGGTACTGGCGGTGGTCGGCGATTCCCGCAGCCGGCGCAGCACCTCCAGGCCTTCCAGGTCAGGCAGGCTGACGTCCAGCAGGATCAGCTGCGGTGCATGCTGGCGCGCCAGGTCCAGGCCCATCTGGCCCTGCATGCTCGACAGCAGGCGAATGCCGGGGCGGCGTTGCAGCAGGGTTTCGATCAGCGCCAGGCTCGACAGGTTGTCTTCGATGCACAGCACCTGGCCACGGTATTCCACAGTCTCGACCCGGGCCGGCAGCACCGACACCGGTTGCTCCAGCGCCTGCTGCTCCAGGGCCAGATGCGCGCCGGCCGCGGCCACCTGGACAAAGGGCATCTGCAAGGTAAAGCAGCAGCCCTGGCCCGGCGAACTGTGCACCCGCAGGCTGCCGTCCATCATCTCCAGCAGGCTCTTGCTCAGGGCCAGGCCCAGGCCGGTGCCTTCCACCCGCGGGTCGGCACCCAGGCGCTCGAAGGGCCGGAACAACTGGTCCAGGCGCTCCAGGGGAATGCCGGCGCCGGTGTCGCTGACCGCCACCTCGACCCGGGTGCCCAGGACCTTGACCGCGATCCGCACCTGGCCCTGGGGCCGGTTGTACTTGATGGCGTTGGACAGCAGGTTGAGCAGCACCTGGATCAGCCGCTGGCGGTCGGCGATCACCCCGCTGCGTTCATTCAGCGCGGGCAGGGCGGCCAACTGGATGCCGGCGTCGGTGGCCATCGGCGAAACCAGGGTCAGGGCCTCGTGCAGCACCGAGGCCAGGGCGATCGGCTCGACATTTAGCGGCAGGTGCCCGGCCTCGATGCGGGCGATGTCCAGCACCTCGTTGATCAGGGTCAGCAGGTGCTGGCCGGCGCGCAGGATATGCCCGACCTGGGGCCGCTGGCCGCTGGGCGAGTCCATGTCCAGCAACTGGGCGAAACCGAGGATGGCGTTGAGCGGGGTGCGCAGTTCGTGGCTCATGCGCGAGAGGAATTCGCTCTTGGCCCGGCTGGCGCTTTCGGCTTCTTCGCGGGCGGTGCGCAAGGCGATTTCCGCGGCGCGACGGTCGGTGATATCGCGAGTGATCTTGGAAAATCCGCGCAGCGCGCCACTGGCAGCGTACTGCGCGGTGATCACCACGCTGGCCCAGAAGCGGCTGCCGTCCTTGCGGCAGCGCCAGGCTTCTTCCATGTAGTGACCGTCGCGGGTGGCCTCGCGCAGGGCCATGTCCGGGTGCGCCGGGCATTCTTCCGCCAGGTAGAACAGCGAGAAATGCCGGCCGAGGATTTCCTGTTCGCTGTAGCCCTTGATCCGCTCGGCGCCGGCGTTCCAGGTGGTGACCCGGCCCTGGGTGTCGAGGGCGAAGATCCCGTAGTCCTTGACCCCATCAATGATCAGCCGCAGGCGTTCCTCGTTGTCGCGCAGGGCCCGCTCGCGTTCGGCCAGCAGTTGCCCAGCCTCCACCAGGCGGGTGCCGAGCTGGCCGATTTCGTCCTGCTCCGGGGCTTGCGGCCGCAACGGTTGACCGAGGGCCAGGCGCTGGGCGTTGCCTTGCACCTGCTGCACCCGGGCGACTATGCCCTTGGACAGGAACAGCACCGCGACAATAGCCCCGAACAGGCCGCAGACCGCCGCCAGCAGCGTGGCCAGCAGCAGGCGCATGCGGGTCGCCGAGGCCGCCGCGCTGCGTTCGGCGAGCAAGCCGTCCTCGCGGATGCGCATGGCGCTGATCTGCTCACGCAGCACGTCCAGCACCTGTTTGTTCTCGATCAGGATCGCCGTGATGCTGGCGCTGTCGTCGGGCCGGCCGTTGCGCAGGGCCACCAGGCCGTCGAGCTTGTTGCCGATCAGCGGGGTGATGGCCTTGAGGTGGTCGCGCATGCGCGCGTCGCGAATGTTGCTGTCCAGCCGTTGCAGCGCGGCCTGGATCAGCGGCTGGGCGCGTTCGTAGCTGGGCAGGAAGTCCTCGCGGCGGGTCAGCAGGTAGCCGCGCACGCTGGCCGCCGCTTCGGCCAGCAGGGTATGCACGGTCTGGATATCGCCCTGGACCAGCAGCACCCGGCGCACGTCTTCCTCGGCGCGGGCGGTCTGGCGTTCGGTGATATAGATCAGCACCAGCGACAGCAGGAGGATCACCAGCGGCAGGGAAATCACCACCAGGGCCTTGCTGCGCAGGGGCAGGTCGAGCCAGTGCCGGCTGGCCAGCAGCCTCATGGCCAGTCTCCCGCGGGCTGCGCCACCAGCCCCAGGGCGATGCCGCGCACCGCGGCCTGGGTGCGGTCCGCCGCGCCGAGCTTGCCGATCACCCGTTCCACATGGGCCTTGGCGGTGCCGGTGGTGATGCCGAGTTTTTCGCCGATCTCGCGGTTGCTGAAGCCGCCGGCCACCAGCCCCAGCACCTGGCGCTCGCGGGCGGTCAGGGCGGCAGCCTGGGTGCCGCTGCCGGCGTTGCGTTCGGCCATGCGCCGCAGCAGCCGGGCGCTGACCGTACTGTTGAGGGCTTCCTCGCCCTGGGCCACCCGCTGCAGGGCGCCGAGCACTTCGCTGCGGCTGGCGTCCTTGAGCAGGTAGCCGACCGCGCCGGCGGCAATCGCCGCTTCCAGGTGATCGGGGCTGTCGTCCATGGTGAAGATCACCACCTTGATCGCCGGTTGCCGCTGTTGCAGCAGGCGCGCGGCGCCCAGGCCGTTGAGCAGCGGCATGCGGATGTCGAGGATGGCGATGTCCGGTTGCAGGCGTTCGCACAGGTCGAGGGCTTCCTGGCCATCGCGGGCCTGGCCGACCACCTCGAACTGCGGGTGGCCGGCGAGCAGAGCGACAAAACCGGTGCGGGTGACTTCGTGATCGTCCGCCAGCACCAGGCGCAGGGCAGGGCTCATGGGTGTTCTCCAACTGTGGGCAGCGGCACCCGGGCTTGCAGGCGGGTGCCATTGCCGGGGGCGCTGTGCCAGGACAGCTCGCCGCCCAGCAGGTTGGCGCGCTCTTGCATCGCCGCCAGCCCCAGGTGTTGGCCGCCGCAGCTGGACAGCGGAGTGTCCAGGGCGAAGCCGACGCCGTTGTCTGCCAGCGCCAGCCTGGCTTGGCCGTCCACCAGTTGCAGGCTCAACTCCGCACGGCTGGCCCGGGCATGCTTGAGGATGTTGTTGATGCCTTCCTGGGCGATGCGAAACAGGGCGATCTCGCTGGCGCCCGACAGGCGCGCGCTGGACTGTTGCTGCCAGTGCACCTCGATGCCGGCGTCGCGCAGGCGGTCGGCTTCCTTGTCGATGGCCTTGTACAGGCCAAAGTCGTCCAGCACGTTGGGGCGCAGGCCGCCGATCAGTTGCCGGCCCTCGCCGACGCAGCCCTGGGCCAGGGTCAGGATGGTCTGCAACTCGTTGTGCAGCTCCTCGGCCAATGTCGGGCAGCGCCCGGCAAAACCCTGCAGACGCTGGTGCAGCCCGGCCAGGGTTTGCGCCAGACCGTCGTGCAGGTCGTAGGCCACGCGCTTGCGTTCGTCTTCCTGGGCGCTGAACAGGCGGTGCACCAGTTCCGACATGGTTCTTTCCCGGGCTTGCAGGGCTTCCAGCAAACGCTGGTTTTCCAGATGCGCGGCCAGCAGGGTGGCCAGCAGTTGCAGGGATTCCAGGTCCTCGCTGTCGGGCGCGGCCAGGGCCACGCTGTTGGCCAGCAGCAGGGCGCCGAAGGCCTGGCCGTCGGCGCCGGGCAGGGGAATGCGCAGCACCTGGGGCAGGGCGGCATCGCTCTGCGGCAGCCATTCGGGGTGCAGGGTCGCAGACTTGGCCAAGGGGTGCAGGGCGGCCAGGCGTTCGCTGCTGCCATGCTGGGCGGTGGCCCGGGGCGGCTGGGCGGCGTGCCACTCCAGCAGCAGGCCGTGGTCCATCGCCATAAAGGCGCAGGCCCGTTGCAGGGCGCGCTGGCGCATGGCCGCGGGCGGCAGTTGGGTCAGTTCCTGGCCGGTGTCCACCAGCAGGCGCAGGCGCGCCGCGCGGCTTTGCGACTGGCGATACTGGCTGCGAATGGCCAGGGCGCTGCCGGGGTCGTGGGTCGGGCTTTGCATGAAAAACAGGCTCCAGCGTGAAGGGCGTGCGCTCGCGAGCAGGCATTAGACCCGCTTGCCGGCCGTGGGCCTATCTGCCGAATGGCATAGGCCACAGGCACCGGTTGGCCGATGGCGAGGCTGCGCCGGGTGGGCAAAGTGGGCGCATTGAAACCCACTGGAGCCTTCCGATGAAACTGCCAACTACCGCCATTGCCCTGTTGCTGGCCCTGACCGCGCCCCTGGCCCAGGCCCTGGACGCCACGCCTTATGTGTACCGTACCGTCGCCGCGCAGCCGCAGAGCCAGGGCGACCGGGAGATCGCCGGCCTGTTCGATCGCTGGAACGCGGCCCTGCAAACCGGCAGCGCAAAAAACGTAACCAGTCTTTACGCCGCCGACGCGATCCTCCAGCCGACCGTGTCGAACCAGGTGCGCACCACCCCGGCGCAGATCCAGGACTACTTCGAGCATTTCCTCGCGGGCAAGCCGGTGGGCCAGATCAACTTCCGGGAAATCCGCCACCTGGGCCCGGACGCGGCCATGGACAGCGGCGTCTACACCTTCACCCTGCACGAGGCCGGTGGCGCGACCCGCCAGGTGCAGGCGCGCTACACCTTCCTCTACGAGCGCATCGACGGCCAGTGGAAGATCCTCAACCACCACTCTTCGGCCATGCCCCAGGCGCAGCCGCAATTGCAGGCCAGCCATCGCTGAACAGCCACCTGCCGCGCCCTGTAAAAACGCCGGGCCCAGTGCCCGGCGTTTTTGTCTGTGGCTTCAGCCTTCCTGGCGATAACGCCCCGGGGTCATGCCGAACCAGCGGCGGCAGGCCTTGTGAAAGCTGCTCTGGTCACGAAAGCCGAGCAGGGCGCCGATGTACTTGACGCTGCGCGCCGAGTTGCGCAGGAAACTGTGGGCCAGCATCAACCGTGCCTCGTCGAGCAGGGCCGAGAAGTGCATGTCTTCGTTGTCCAGGCGCCGTTGCAGGCTGCGGCTGCTGACTCCCACCAGCTGCGCGATGTGCCGCAGGTCGCTGGGTCCGCCCTGGGCCAGGCGTTCGGACAATACCCGCCGCACCCGCGCGGTCATCGAGCCGTCGAGCAGCAGCTTGAGGCGGGTCCGTGCGTATTCCATGTGCAGCACATCCAGCGCCGGGTCGGCGCTGGGCAGGGCGGTCGCGCAATCGCGCGGGCTGAAGCTCAGGCTGTTGTAGGGCGCGTCGAACTGCAGGTTGGGGCCCAGCAGACGCTCCAGGGCGCGGGTGTCCGGCGGTCGCGGGTAGGTGAAGCTCGCCGCCAGCGGTCGAGGCTTGTGGCCGGGCAGCAGCCAGTGCACCAGGCCCAGGGTCTGTGCGACGCCGGCATCGATAAACGCCCGCGGCACCAGGCCGGGTTCGAGGGCGATGTCGAAGCCGATCAGGGTGACGGCCTGGGGGCTGCGCTCCAGGCACAGGTAAAAGCCGTTGCTGACCAGCGAGTGATAGTCCACCAGGCGTTGCAGCGCGGTGTCCAGGGTGGCGCCGGACATCAGCGCATAGCCGAGCACTTCCAGGTTGGCCGGGTGGGCCTTGGTGTACGCCAGCAGGCCGAGGTCCGGGTTGCCGCAGAGATGCACGGCGTCTTGCAGCAACTCGTAGACCAGCTCCAGCCTGACGCCCGTGGGGTTTTCATGGACCTCCTGGTGGCTGCTGCCGTGGCGCTTGAGCAAGGCCTCGACCTTGACGCCGGCATCGGTCAGGACATCGGCAAGCACCCGGAAACTGGTGCCGGTCATTCTGTGCATAGTACTTCCTGGACTGGTGGCTAATTGATGTCATTGGCGCTGGCGCATGATCGCAATAAACCCTGGGCCACAGTCGAGAAAGGGCGGTGCGGTGTTTCCGAGGACAAACGAAAGGTATCCGGGAACACTTTCGAGTCGCTCGGGCAGGGGGGATCATAAGTGGCAATGAGCCATTATCTCGTCGGGCGCGCCGACGCATCCTGGCCAAGCCCACCCGGCGCGCTGTCGCCGCTTCGACTACGGATCTGTCATGCAAAGCGTCAAAGACTTTTATCGGGAACTGGCGCAGGGGCGACTGGCGCTGGCCTTCCAGCCGGTGGTGTGGCTGCCCGACGCCAGCCGGGTGCTATACCAGGAAGGCTTGCTGCGCCATGTCGAGCAGCCCGGCAATGGCGTCTACCCCTTCGCCATGCTCGAGCGCCATCAGGTGATGCGCGAGCTGGACCGCAGCGTGGTGGGGTGCGTGATCGAGCGCCTGCTGGAGGACGAGCACCTGCGCCTGGGCTGCAATATCTCGGCGCAGAGCGCGATCATCGATCCGTTCTGGTCCGCCACTCTCGCGCAATTGCGCGCCGCCCCTTCGGTGGCCGCGCGGCTGGTGATCGAAATCACCGAAAGCGCCACGCCGCCGAGCACCGAGGCGGCCATCGAGTTTGTCCTGTGCCTGCGCGAGCTGGGCTGCCGGGTGGCGGTGGACGACTTCGGCGCCGGCCTGGGTACCCTGGAATTCATCCGCCAGACCCGCCCCGACATGGTCAAGATCGACCAGGGTTACCTGCAACGCGCCCGCAGCGAACCCAACAGCGTGCAGACCCTGAAACACCTGGTGCAGCTGTGCAAGACCCTGGCGCCCTGCGTGATCATCGAAGGCATCGAGAGCGAAGCCGACCGCGCCCTGGCCACGGCCTGCGGTGGCGAGTGGGGGCAGGGCTACCTGTTCGGCCGGCCACGACTCGACCGGCTGGGCGCGCCGTGCCGGTTGCGTGGGGTGGCGGCCGAGCCTGTGGTGGCGGGCTGAGGGGTGGCGGTTTGCCGATGCTTGTCAGGGATGACAGCGGCGTATTTGCAATCGCCATCGCCGGCAAGTCGGATCGCCGCCCGCTGGCTCCTACAGAATCATGGGGATCATAGTTTCGCGTCTGGCGCGCGCTTCTGTAGGAGCCTGGCTTGCCAGCGATAGCGGCGGACCATTCACCCATGCCGCCAGCGACCGGCCACGGCTTCAGTAATAAACGCCCTTGGCGTCATAGGGCAGCAGCACTGTATCAACCGCCGCGTCCACCGGCAGGCTCACCACCGCCACCAGTGGGCAGACGATGCTCATCCAGCAGTAGATCGTGGCGTAGCCGTCGTAGCCGCGGGCGCCGCGCATGGTCAGCAGCTGGATATTCTGCTGGGTGCCTTTGTAGAAGTCGTAGGAAATGTACTGATTGCTGGCACGGGCCATCAGGGTGCCGCAGCCCGAGAGGGCGAGTGTCCCAAGCAGGACGAGAGCAGTGAGCGCTTTGATGATGCCATTCCTTAGCAAGCCGATTTGCGGCGCGCATCTTCGCACCGCTCGAGGCTTCAGGCCAGCCTGGGGGGCAATGATCGCAGCGAGCTGCCAGGGATGACGACGGCGCATTTGCAACCGCCATCGCCGGCAAGTCGGATCGCCGCCCGCTGGCTCCTACAGGTTTGTGGGACGCCCGGTAGTCCGCATCTGGAACCCGCTTCTGTAGGAGCGAAGCTTGCTCGCGATAGCGGTGGTCCATTCGCTTGCGTAGTTACTGTCTTAGCCCAGCACCTCACGCAACCGATGCCACAGCATGCCCAGCGCCAGCAGCGGCGCGCGCAGGGCCGGGCCGCCGGGGAAGGTCATGTGCGGCACTGCGCTGAAGATGTCCAGGCCCTGGCTGTGACCGGCGTGGATGGCTTCGGCCAGCAGGCGCGCGGTCCAGTGGGTGACGTTGACCCCATGCCCGGAGTAGCCCTGGGCGTAATACACGTTGGGGTACTGGCGCAGGCGCCCGACCTGGGGGAAGCGGTTGGCGGTGATGCCGATCTTGCCGCCCCATTGGTAGTCGATGCGCACGTCCGCCAGCTGCGGGAACGCCTTGAGCAGCTTCGGTCGCATGTAGGCGCCAATGTCCGCCGGGTCGCGCCCGGAGTAATGGCAGGCGCCGCCGAACAGCAGGCGCCGGTCCGCCGAGAGCCGGTAGTAGTCGAGGCCGACCTTCTGGTCGCACAGCGCCAGGTTCTGCGGGATCAGCTCGGCAGCCAGGGCCGGCGCCAGGGGCTCGGTGGCGATGATGTAGCTGCCCGCCGGCAGCACCTTGCCGCTCAGCCGTGGCTCCAGGTCATCCAGGTGGGCGTTGCAGGCCAGCACCAGGCTGCCGGCGCGCACCGTGCCGCTGGCGCAACGCACCTGCACGCGGTCGCCGTGGATCAGCTCCAGCACCGGGCTCTGCTCGAAGATCCGCACCCCCAGCGACCGGGCCAGGGCGGCTTCGCCGAGCACCAGGTTGAGCGGGTGCAGGTGCCCGGAACCCATGTCCACCAGACCCCCGGCATACCGCGACGAAGCCACCACCTGGGCCATGTCCTGTGGGGCCACCAGGCGGGTTTCATGCACGTAGCCGAGCGCTGCCAGGTGCTCCTGCTCGGCCCGGAACGCGGCGAACTGGGCCGGGGTGTTGGCCAGCTCGCAGAAGCCCCAGCGCAGGTCGCAGTCGATGCCGTGTTCGCGCACGCGCTGGCCGACCAGCGCCACCGAGTCGATGCCGGCCTGTTCCAGGTAGCGCACGCCCTCGACGCCGACGTAGCGGGCGAAGCCGCTGACGTCGTGGCCGATGCCGCGGATCAGTTGCCCGCCGTTGCGTCCGCTGGCGCCCCAGCCGATGCGCCGGGCTTCCAGGAGAATCACCGACAGGCCGCGTTGCGCCAGTTCGATGGCGGTATTGACCCCGGTGAAACCGCCGCCGATCACGCAGACATCGGCGTTCAGGTCCGCGCTCAGGGGCGGGTAGTCCGGCAGCGCGTTGGCCGAGGCGGCGTAATAGGAACGGGTGTGTTGCGCGTGGCTGTGCTGGTTCATTTGTTGGACTTCACTTTGCTCCAGGCGCGGGTCATCAGGCGCATGGTCTGCGGGCTCTGGGTGCTGGAGATATACAGCTTGTCGAGCACCGCCTGGGGTGGGTAGACCTCGGGGTTGTTCACCAGCTCAGGGTCCATGAATTGCTGGGACGCCGGATTGGGGTTGGCGTAGCCAACGTAGGCGCTGACCTTGGCGATCACGTGCGGGTCCAGCAGGTCGTTGATGAAGGCATGGGCCTCCTTGGGGTTGCTGGCGTCCGCCGGGATCGCCAACAGGTCGAACCACAGGTTGCTGCCTTCCTTGGGAATCGAATAGGCGATCTTCACCCCGTTCTTGGCTTCCTTGGCGCGGTTGGCGGCCTGGAACACGTCGCCGGAATAACCGAAGGCCAGGCAGATATTGCCGTTGGCCAGGTCCGAGACGTACTTGGAGGAGTGGAAATAGGTGATGTAGGGACGGATCGCCAACAGCTTGGCCTCGGCTTTCTTGTAGTCCTCGGGGTTCTCGCTGCGCGGGTCCAGGCCCAGGTAGTTGAGCATCGCCGGGAACACTTCGTCCGGCGAGTCCATCATCGACACGCCGCACTGGCTGAGCTTCTTCAGGTTCTCTGGCTCGAAGAACACCGCCCAGGAATCGATATGGTCGACCCCCAGCACCTGCTTGACCTTGTCGAGGTTGTAGCCGATGCCGTTGGTGCCCCACAGGTAAGGCACCGAGTATTGGTTGCCGGGGTCGTTCTGTTCCAGCAGGGTCAGCAGTTTCGGGTCGAGGTTCTTCCAGTTCGGCAACTGCGCGCGGTCCAGCTTGAGAAAGGCCCCGGCCTTGACCTGCCGCGCCAGGAAGTGGTTGGACGGCACCACCACGTCATAGCCGGTGCGGCCGGCCAGCAGCTTGCCCTCCAGGGTTTCGTTGGAGTCGAAGACGTCGTAGATCACCCGGGTCCCGGTTTTTGCCTGGAAGTCGGCGAGGGTGGTCTCGCCGATGTAGTCGGTCCAGTTGTACACGCTGACTTTCGATTCAGCCTGGGCCGTGGCGCCAAACAGCACTGTCAGGGCCAGCGGAACCACTGATTTCCATAGACGCATAGCGATACCCCTTTTTGCGGTTGTTATTGTGTTTGCCAAATTCATGAAGCCGCCTGTGGCCCTGTAGCCGCTGCCGAGCGACAGCGACCACAACGGTGAGCGTGGCAACGCGCCAAGCCGCGCAGCCTCAGACGCTGAGCAACAGGAACTCGCGCTCCCAGGAACTGATCACACGCTTGAAGTTCTCGTGTTCGGCGCGTTTCACCGCCACGTAGCCGCGCACGAACTTGCTGCCCAGGTAACGTTCGATGGTCGGGCACTCTTCCATGCGGGTCAGGGCGTCTTCGATGGTGATCGGCAGGCGCAGGTTGCGCCGCTCGTAGGCCCGGCCTTCCACTGCGGCGCTCGGTTCGATGCCCTCGACCATGCCCAGGTAGCCGCACAGCAGGCTGGCGGCAATGGCCAGGTAGGGGTTGGCGTCAGCGCCGGGCAGGCGGTTTTCCACGCGCATGGCTTCCGGGCTGGAGGTCGGTACGCGCAGGCCGACGGTGCGGTTCTCTTCGCCCCATTCGACGTTGACCGGCGCCGAGGTGTCCGGCAGGAAGCGGCGGAACGAATTGACGTTCGGCGCGAACATCGGCAGCACCTGGGGGATGTACTTTTGCAGGCCGCCGATGTGGTGGCGGAACAGCTCGCTCATGCGGCCCTCGGCGTCGGCGAAGATCGGCTTGCCGGTGGCGCTGTCGACCACGCTCTGGTGCAGGTGCATGGCGCTGCCGGGCTCGTCGGCCACCGGCTTGGCCATGAAGGTGGCGGTGACGTTGTGCTTGAGCGCGGCCTCGCGCAGGGTGCGCTTGAACACGGTGATCTGGTCGGCCAGGTCGAGGGCGTCGCCATGGCGGAAGTTGATTTCCATCTGCGCCGGGCCGTCCTCGTGGATCAGCGTGTCGAGGTCCAGGCCCTGGGCTTCGCACCAGTCGTAGACGTCCTCGAACAGCGGATCGAATTCGTTGGCGGCGTCGATGGAGAACGACTGACGCCCGCTTTCGGCCCGGCCGGAGCGGCCCAGCGGCGCCTTCAATGGCAGGTCCGGGTCTTCGCAGCGCTGGGTCAGGTAGAACTCCATCTCCGGCGCGACGATCGGCTGCCAGCCCTTGTCGGCGTACAGCTGCAGAACTTTTTTCAGCACGTTGCGCGGCGACAGTTCGATGGGGTTGCCGAGCTTGTCGAAGGTGTCGTGGATGACGATGGCGGTCGGTTCGATGGCCCAGGGCACCAGGTAAATGCCCGAAGCGTCGGGGCGGCAGATCATGTCGATGTCCGCCGGGTCCAGCAGGTCGTAGTAGATATCGTCGTCGACGAAGTCCCCGGTTACCGTTTGCAACAGCACACTTTCCGGCAGGCGCATGCCTCGCTCATGCAGGAACTTGTTGGTGGGCGCTATCTTGCCGCGGGCGATACCGGTCAGGTCGCTGACCACGCATTCCACTTCGGTAATCTTGTGTTCTTTCAGCCAGGCAGACAGCTGATCGAAAGGGGCATTCATAAAGACCTCGTAAATGATTGTCGGTGACGCGCCCAGTCGCTTCCCCTGTGGCGCGTTGACGACTATCTTGGGCAAGCCTTGCGGTTCCATCTATCCACTTTAAGCAGCACCAAAGCGCACCAAAAGAGTGCGCAAGGTTCCTTTATGACAGCGTCGACAGCTCTCCAGGTCCAGGCCTTCAACACCTTCGATGTGGCCGATCAGATCCGTGCCACCCCGGGTTGGGTGCAGCATTACCAGCAGATGTCGCCCGGGCATTTCGCCGGGCAGGTGCGTTATCTGGACCTGCAAGGGGTGCAGATCTACGAGGAGTGCATGAACACCCGGGTCGAGCAGAATTTCAGCGCGCCCGAGGACTCCCTGGCGTTCTGTTTCGATCGCAGCGACAACGCCCTGTACCTGCTCAACGGCGAGAGCCGCAATATCTGGATCACCCCGGAGAACTACCAGGAAATCGCCGTGGTGTTCGGCCCGGAATTCGTTCGCGGCCATGGCCTCGACGCGCAGCGCCTCGACGGCCTGTTCCTGGCGCCGCTCAACTGCGGGCAGAACGCCTTGTTCAGCCGCTGGCTCAGCACGACCCTGACCCGCCTGTCGCAGACCCTCGACCCACCCAGCCGCGAAGCCCTGACCCAGCAGTTGCTCGACGACTGCCTGTTTATCCTCGACAACGCCTGTGTGCGCCTGGACGGCGGCGGCCTGCGCCGGCGCGCCGAGGAACGGGCGATCATGCAGCGGGTGGCCCAGTGGGCGGCGGACGGCCCGGAAGACAGCCTCAACCTGCTGGAATTGTCGCAGGTGGCCGGGGTTTCCCTGCGCCAGCTGCAAGGCGCGTTCAGGGCCTTCGCCGGCATGGCGCCAACCCAGTGGCTGCGCCTGCGCCGGCTGAACAGCGCGCACCGCGAACTGCTCAGGCGCGGCCCGGACGAAACCACCGTGGCCGAGGTGGCCATGCGCTGGTCGTTCTGGCACCTCGGACGGTTTTCCAGCAGCTACCGGGCGCTGTTCAAGGAGCTGCCGAGCGAGACCCTGCGCCGCGGCCAGCGTTGAGGCCTTCCTGACTGCAGGCTCGCAGGGCCATCGTCATTTCGCGTCATGCGGGGGGATGCCTGTCTGCCGAAGGGCGGCGGTGGCCATTGCGGCTCGGCCGCGGCGGCTTGGGCTGGTCATCCTCGTGCGCGACGCCCGTAGGGTGTTCGCGCAGGTAGCGCCACAGCGCCTGGGCGATGGTATTGCCGTTGAGCCCATTGCCGAAGACCTCCTGGCCGATGCTCAGGCCGAGCTTGCGATAGCTTTCGAACTGGGCTTCGTCGAAGAACTGGTCGGCGGTGGGCTGGTTGGGGAAGGACTTGTTGAGCAGCGCGTAGTTCTGGACGTCCGGCGATACCGACGCGATCAGCCGCGGCTTGAGCACCAGGATGCGGCTGATCAGGGTGCCCGGCTCAAGGCAGGAGTAGACGTCGAGCAGCAGGGCGCAGCGGCGGTCCGCCTCTGACGGCGCGGTCTTGAAATGCGCCATGCGCCCGAACACGCTGCCCAGCACCTCGTCCTCGGTGATTTGCCTGTCTTCCCTGATCTCCAGGCCGTGGTCGATGCGCGCCAGGCGGATGAAATTGCTCAGGTCGTCGAACTGGTAATCGGGATCGCAGCCACAGTCGCACATCACGATAAGTTCGACCTGGCGCTCCTGGCGCAGCAGTTCGTAGGCCGCCGTGTTCTCGAAGTGGCCGCCGTCGGAGAGGTACTGATAGGCGCGCCGATGGCCATGGAAGTGGGCGGTCAACTCGTAGAACAGGTAGGTCTGGGTCGGCAGCCAGCGCGACATTTTCGCGCCAAAGGTCTCCTTGGTTTCCTGTTGTTTCGCGTCGACGAAGCGGCTGGGCCACCAGTTGCCCAGGCGTACGTTGGCCAGGCCCAGCAGCAACGACATGCCGAGGCTGGTGGCGCGCCCCAGGCCGGTGGTGAAGGCCGCGCCGGAGATGCCTATCCATTGGCCGATGGTCAGCGGGTAGGCGATTTCCGAAGCGGGGATGTTGTCCAGGTCGCGCTGATAGACCTTGCCATCGAGGATAAAGGTCCCTTCACCCTTGACACTGCCTGGCGCCAGGCACAGCGGCTTGCCCTTGCGATCGCGCTGCACCAGTTGTTCGGCGGGGTCGACCGTGAGGTTCATGGTCACGTTGATCAGGTGCAGCGGGCCGGCGCTGGGCGTGCCGTAGTAGTGCTCGACGCTGATGTCGTCGTTGCTCAGCGGCTCGGCCACGCTCATGTGCTTGCGTCGTTGCTCGGGCGTGCCATCGAAGCGCTTGCCGTTGGTGGCGCCCATGTAGGCGCGGATCAGGCGGGCGCTGTAGTAGGCCTGCAAGGACGAGGTGTTGAGGAAACCGACGAAGCGGCTGCTGACCCAGGTCAGGGCCGCCGCGACGCCCGCCAGCAGGGCCAGCCGCAGCATATGGCCGTCTTCCAGCAGATTGAAGCTGCCATCGGCGGTGACCCACACCACGAACAACATCCACACCAGGCAGACCGCCGCCAGCAACAGCATGCCGCCCAGCAGGCTCATGACCTCCAGGGGCAGCAGGCGCAGCCAGTCCGGCAGGATCTTCTCGTCCCGCGACAGCGCCAGGCGGCGCACCAGCCAGATCAGCACCGGGAGAACGCCGATGGTGCCCTGGGTCAGGGTCTGCAGGTGCAGGTAGATGGTTTCGGACAGCGACACCAGGAACGCGGCGAACAGCACCGCGCCGAGGGTCATGATGATCTGCGACAGCACCCGGGTGACCTCGACCCGGTAGTTGCGCACGGTAAAGATCCCGTCTTCGTCGTTGGCCTTGCGGGTCCGGTACTTCAGGCGCCAGACCAGCAGCCAGGCGTAGAGGATGCCCAGCAGCGCGATGACGGCGAACCCGAAGAACAGATAGCGTACGTTCGGCCTGTCGTCCGACTGATGCAGCAGCGCCCAGATGCCGACGAAGACCAGCGCCATCACCGTGCAGGCCGCGATCGCCAGATTGCTCAGGGCCGGAGGGTTGCTCAGGCTGTTTTTCGGCAGCACCAGCCAGTAGGCCAGGCAGCTGGGCAGCAAACCGAGGACAAACACCGCGCCGGGCAGCAGGTACAGATTGGGCAGGTACTTCACCTGTAACAGCATCAGCAACGACAGCAGCAGGACGATCGGCATGCCGATGACGAAGTGCAGCGACAGCCAGTTGCGCCAGGTGATCGCCAGGGCGTAAAGCGCGTCCCCCGAGCCGGTCGGGGTCAGGTAGCGGCCGTTCTCCCGGAGCCAGGCAGTGGGGCCCTTGCCGATGTCTTTGTCGCTGGAATAGTCGATGCCGGTGCTGATGCGTCCCGGCGGCTCGTAGCGCAGGACCTCATAGGCGTTGACCGCCGCGGTCCTGGCCGCTTGCTGGGCAGGCGACAGGTGCGAGGTTTCGGCGCGCTCCTGGGCCTGCTCCCGGCGCAGGCGATTGGGGATGAACAGGCTGGAGAAGAAACTGCCGATATAACCACCGCCGCTGACCGTGGAGAGGTAGTCGAAACGCGGCAGCAGGGTGGTGGTGAGGTTGTCTTGTGGTGTTCTCGACTTTCGTGGGTTGGCCTGTTCCGGCGCATTGGCCCGGGCCATCGCCTGCAGCACCCCCAGGCAAAAGGTGGCGCTGCGGATGCCACCGCCGGACAACGCCAGCCCCCAGGTCTTGAGGGGTTGGCCGTCCGGCGCGGGAAGGTATTTGAGACCCAATGCGGTACGGCGGTTCTCGATACGCTTCCTTTCCCCCTCGTAGTGCTGGGTCGGGTCCATGATTGCTCCTTGCAAACTGAAGTAGTGGCATTGTGCAAATAGGATTAAAGCAGAACGCCGTCACATTTTTCCGAATACAAGGAGCAACTCGGGATGAAGTTCACGAAATATTCTTTATTTAGAAATGTAATTAAAAATCATCGGTTTAGAGAGTTAATACAGCTTTATCAGGATCAATGAATGCCTTGACCCCGGCCTGCAACCGCCGTGTAACTTGCTTGTTACTTGAGGTCACTACTTTGCGTGGGTCGCTATTTCCCGCCCTGTAACTTCAAGGAATTCAACCGCGTATGCCTATTCTCACTCGCAGGAAGCTCATGCAGGCCGCCGCCATCGGATCGGCCTTTACCTTACTGCCAGACTCCATCCGCCAGGCCCTGGCGATCCCCGCCAACAACCGCACCGGCACCATCCGCGATGTCGAGCACGTGGTGATCCTGATGCAGGAAAACCGCTCCTTCGACCACTACTTCGGCACCTTGCCCGGGGTGCGCGGTTTCAGCGACCGCTTCACCATTCCGCTGCCCGGCAAGCGTTCGGTGTGGGAGCAGCAGGGCGTCGGGCGAGTGGTGCTGCCGTATCACCTGGACAGCTCGCGGGGCAACGCGCAGCGGGTCAACGGCACGCCGCATTCGTGGATCGACGAGCACGCGGCCTGGGGCAGCGGGCGCATGAGCGCCTGGCCGACCTTCAAGACCAACACCTCCATGGGCTACTACCGCGAGCAGGAGCTGCCGTTCCAGTTCGCCCTGGCCAACACCTTCACCCTGTGCGATGCCTACCACTGTTCGGTGCACGCCGGGACCAACCCCAACCGCCTGTTCCACTGGACCGGCACCAACGGCCCGACCGGCGCCAACGTGGCGGCGGTGGTCAACGAATGGGACGGCCCGGGTGCGGTGGACGTCGGCTACACCTGGAAAACCTACCCCGAGCGCCTGGAAGAGCGGGGCGTCAGCTGGAAGATCTACCAGTACCTGCCGGACAACTTCGGCGACAACCCCCTGGCCGGTTTCCGCCAGTACCGCCGCGCCAGCGTGGCGGCCGGCAACCCGGCGCAGCCGCCGGAAGACTTCACCGCCTTCGTGCCTTACAGCGATGCGCTGAATGCCCGGGTGCCGCTGTACAAGGGCAATGGCAACACCTTGCCGGCCCGCAGCGGCAGCGACCTGGAGGGCATGATCGCGGGGTTCCGCAACGACGTGCAGCAGGGCAAGCTGCCCAAGGTCAGCTGGATCGTCGCGCCGGCCACCTATTCCGAGCATCCGGGGCCGTCGAGCCCGGTGCAGGGGGGCTGGTTCACCCAGGAAATCCTCAAGGCGCTGACCGACAACCCCGAGGTCTGGAGCAAGACCGTGCTGCTGGTCAACTACGACGAGAACGACGGTTTCTTCGACCATGTGCCGTCGCCCTCGGCGCCTTCACGACGCCTGGACGGCAGCTTCGCCGGCAAATCCACGGTGGATTTCGACAGTGAGGTGTTCACCCACCCGGCGCCACCGGGGACCACCCAGCAACCGCGTCCGGACGGTGGCATCTACGGCCCCGGCCCACGGGTGCCGATGCTGGTGCTGTCGCCCTGGAGCCGTGGTGGCTGGGTCAACTCCCAGGCGTTCGACCACACCTCGGTCCTGCAATTTCTCGAGAAGCGCTTCGGCGTGCGCGAGCCGAACATCAGCGCCTGGCGCCGCGCGGTGTGCGGCGACCTGACCTCGGCCTTCAACTTCGTCAATCCCAACAGCGAGATCCTCCCGCCGCTGCACACCACCACCCGCCAGGCCGCGGACCTGCTGCGCCAGCGCCAGGAACAACTGGCCCAGGTGCCGCTGCCGGACGCCAGCCGCCAGCAATTGCCGCAGCAGCAGCGCGTGGCCCGGCCGTCGCGGGCCTTGCCGTATCGGCTGAATGTCGAGGCCAAGGCCAAGCGCAAGGCATTGAGCCTGACCCTGAGCCTGGAGAACAGTGGCGAGCAGGGCGCGGTGTTCCATGTCTACGATCGCCTGCACCTGCTGGACGTTCCCCGTCGTTATACGGTGGAGGCAGGCAAGCAGCTCAAGGACAGCTGGCAGACCGCCGGGCACTACAAGCTGTGGCTGCTGGGGCCTAACGGTTTCCACCGCAGCTTCCACGGCAACCTGCTGCTGCGTCAGCCCGAGGTGTCGACGTTCAGCCGCGGCAACAACCTGCAGCTGACCTTGAGCAACCCGAGCAAGGAGCCGGTGTCGATCACCATCGACCGTTGCCCCTACACCCATCAGGGGCCGTGGCGTTTCGATGTGCCAGGGCGCAGCGAGATCCACCAGATGTTCGCCTGCCAGGCCAGCGGCGGCTGGTACGACCTGACCCTGCGCGCCGAGGGCGGCTGGCTGCGGCGCCTGGCCGGGCGCCTGGAAACCGGGGCCCACAGCATCAGCGACCCGTTGATGGGCGTGTAAGCCGCGTACCCGTGCCCGGCCCGCAAGGGGCCGGGCACCGTTTCAGCTCCCCGCCAGGCCAGGCGCCTGGAACGCTGCATGCCCCTGGGACCATGGTTCCAGAGCACCCGCCGATTTTCCCCGTCAGATGAAAACTACAAGCGAATCACACGAAAGGACTTGGTTTGCCTTATGAATATTAATTAGAATCAGTCTCATTTGAATAATCCTTCGCGCAGGGCTCTTGACATGATTGAAGCAGCGACGCCACCGGAGCAAAGCCTGGATGCCCTGTACCGCGATCATCGAAGCTGGCTCGAGAGTTGGTTGCGCCAGCGCATGGGCAACGCCTGGGATGCGGCGGACCTGAGCCAGGACACCTTCCTGCGCGTGCTGACCAGCTCCCAGCAACTGGTCGACCTGCGCGAACCGCGGGCCTACCTGGTGACCGTGGGCAAGCGCCTGCTGAGCAACTTCTACACCCGGCGCAAACTCGAACAGGCCTACCTGGACGCGCTGGCCAGCCTGCCCGAAGACAGCGTGCCGTCCCCGGAACAGCGCTGGGTGCTGCTGGAAACCCTGCAAGCCCTCGATGAACTGCTCGACGGCCTTGCGCCCGTGGTGCGCCGGGCGTTTCTCTGGAGCCAGCTGGAAGGGCTGGGCTACCGCGAGATCGCCGAACGCCTCGACGTCTCGGAACGCACCGTCAAGCGCTACATGGCCGAGGCCTACGAACACTGCCTGCTGGTGGAGCTGTGATGCGCTCGGCGCCGTCCAGCGAAACCCGTGAAGTGGCCCGCGCGGCGGCCCAGTGGCTGGCGCTGCTGGAGTCCGGCGCGGCCAACGCCGACGATCACGCCCGCCTGCAGCACTGGCGCAACAGCAACAGCCAGAACGAAAGCGCCTGGCAGAAGGCGCAGCTGCTGCGCCAGCGTTTCTCCGCGCTGCCTTCGGCCCTGGCGCTGGCCACCCTGGATCGTCCCGACCCGTCGCGGCGCGCGGTACTCAAGCGCGCCCTCGGCGTCGCCGCGCTGGTGCCGACCGCCTGGTTGCTGGGGCGCCAGTTGCCGCTGGACGTGTGGCGCGCCGACCTGCAGACCAGCACCGGCGAACACCGCAAATTATCCCTGGCCGATGGCAGTGCCTTGCAGTTGAACACCGCCAGCGCGGTCAACGTCGACTTGGGCGCCCGACAGCTGACCCTGGTGCGCGGTGAGATGGCGCTCAAGGTGGCGGGCAGCGCGCCGCTGACCATCCAGGCGCGTTATGGCCGCATCATCGTCAGCCGCAGCGAAGTCTGCGTGCGCCTCAACGAGCACGATTGCCGGGTGTCGGTGGTCAGCGGCTCGGTGCAGCTGCAACCCTTGTTCGGGCCGCAACTGGTGTTGCGCGAAGGCCAGCGGGTCCGGCTGCGGGCGGAGGGCGCCGGGCAGATCGACGCCTTCGACGCACAGCTGCCGGGCTGGCGCGACGGCGTGCTGATGGCGCAGAACCAGCCCCTGGGGGATTTCCTGCGCGAGCTGAGTCGCTATCGTCCGGGCCTGCTGCGCTGGGAGCCGGAACTGGAAGCCCTGCGCGTCACCGGCAGCTTCCGTCTCGACAACACCGACCGCGTGCTGTCGCTGCTGGCCGCCAGCCTGCCCGTGCAAGTGCATTCGCGCACCCGCTACTGGGTGACGCTGATCCCGCAGAAAAACCAGCCGAAAAACACCCCGCCAAAAAATATTGGCTGAAGCCTGTCCCTTTTTTTCGCCTCGCCGGTCATTCCAGGTAAGTGAACAAAAAACGAGAGCTTCCTCCCATGCCCGCAGTATTGCCTTTCCGTTTGCGCCCGGTTTCGCCGGGCCTGCGTCCGTTGTTGCATTTGGGCCTCATGCTGACCCTGAGTTCCAGTCCGTTGCTTATCCAGGCCAGCTGGGCGGCCGACGCCGCGCGGCGCAGCTACCAGGTGCCGGCCGGCCCGCTGAGCGCCGCGCTGACCCGTTTCGCCGGCCTGGCGGGGGTCAACCTGTCGGTGGACCCGCAATTGGTCAGCGGTCGCAACAGCAGCGGCCTGTCCGGCGAGTATGGGGTGGAAGAGGGCTTTGCCCGCTTGCTGCAGGGTTCCGGCCTGCAACTGCAACCGGTGGGTGAGCAGGCTTACATCCTGACCCCGGCGCCACAAGGCAGCAGCCTGCAACTGGCGCCGACCTCGATTCTCGGCGCCAGCGGCGCGACCGACAGCGACGTCTTCGCCGGCGGCCAGGTGGCGCGCCGTGGCTCCCAAGGCCTGCTGGGCTCGAAGGACTTCATGGAAACGCCGTTCAGCATGACCACCTACACCAGCGAGGCGGTGAAGAACCAGCAGGCGCGGACCCTCGGCGACCTGATCGCCAGCGACCCTTCGGTGCGCGCCACCAACCCGGCGGGCGGCCGCTACGAGCAGTTCACTATCCGCGGCTTCAGCCTGTTCAACAGCGATGTCGCCTACAACGGCCTGTACGGCGTGCTGCCGACCTACACCATCGACATGGAAATGGCCGACCGCGTGGACATCCTCAAGGGCCCGACCCAGCTGATCAACGGCATCTCGCCGCGGGGCAGCGTCGGCGGCGGGATCAACGTGGTGCCCAAGCGCGCCACCGACAAGCCGATCACCGAATTCACCGGCAGCTACGCCTCCGACAGCCAGGTCGGCGGCGCGGTGGACATCGGCCGGCGCTTCGGCGAGGACAACAAATTTGGTGTGCGCCTGAACGCGGTCAAGCAGTCCGGCGACACCAAGTGGGATCACCAGAGCGTCGATCGCGAGATGGCGGTGCTGGGCCTGGACTTCCGCGGCGAGCGCCTGCGCCTGTCGACCGACATCGGCCACACCGAGCGCGATACCGACGCGCCCCAGGAGCGGGTGCAGATCGGCGCCAACGCCAAGGTGCCGGACGCCGACGATGTGCGGCACAACTATGCGCAGTCCTGGAGCAAGGCACGGACCAAGGACACCTTCGGCACGGTGAACGCCGAATACGACGTAAACGACTCGATCATGCTGTACGGCGGCGTCGGCGCGCGCAAAAGCAACCACGACTTCCTGCGCCATGCGGTGTCGATCACCAACGACGCCGGCGACTTCAGCGTCCAGCCCCGCGACTTCACCCGCGACGAAAACGTGCGCACCACCACGGCGGGCGTGCGCAGCTGGTTCCACACCGGCCCGGTGAGCCATGAGGTCAACCTGGCGGCCAGCTACTTCTACATGGATTTCGAAAACGGCGGCGCGCGTTATGCCGCGTCCCCGAGCAACCTCTACAACCCGCGGCCGACGCCGACCCCGTCGCGGCCGACGCGCTTCGACCCCAAGGTCTACACCGAGAACCGCTTCAGCGGCGTGGCGCTATCCGACACCCTGGGCTTCTTCGATGACCGCCTGCTGCTGACCCTCGGCGCGCGCTGGCAGCGGGTCAAGGTCGACGACTGGAGCGACGGCGTCAAAGGCGACACCGCCTACGACGAGGAGAAGGTCTCGCCTTCGGGTGGCCTGCTGTTCAAGGCCACCGATCAGTTGTCGCTGTACGTCAACTACATGGAAGGCCTGAGCCAGGGCAAGATCGCGCCGTCGACCTCGATCAACGAAGACGAAATCTTCCCGCCGTTCATCAGCCGCCAGGTCGAGGCCGGCGCCAAGTACGACGCCGGGGCATTCGCCCTGACCGCCTCGGTGTTCCGCATCAAGCAGCCGGCCTATGAAACCAACGCCACCACCCGGGTCTTCGGCCCGAACGGCAAACGGCAGAACGACGGTGTGGAATTGAGCGTGTTCGGCGAGCCGCTCAAGGGCTTCCGCCTGCTGGGCGGGGTGATGTACATCGACAGCGAACTGAAGGACACCACCAACGGCACCTACGACGGCAACCGCGCGCCGGCCACGCCGAAGTACAACGTCAACCTGGGGGCCGAATGGGATGTGCCGAAGGTCCAGGGCCTGACCCTGACCGCGCGCGGCATCTATTCCAGCTCGCAGTACCTGGACCAGGCCAACAGCAAGGAAATCGACTCCTGGGAACGTTTCGACCTGGGTGCGCGCTACGCATTCAAGCTCGACGACAAGGACATCACCTTGCGGGCCAATGTCGAGAACGTGCTGGACAAGCGTTACTGGAGTTCGGCCGGGGCCTCGGATGACAGCGAGCCGGGGTTGACCCTGGCGACGCCACGGACCCTGTTGCTCTCGGCAACTCTGGGTTTCTGAGAAAACGACGCAGGCAGGCGCCACAGGGAAGGGCGCACCGCTGTGTTGATCGACCATGACCGGCTTCCGGTCGAGGAAGGATGTATGCCCGTTATTACATGATGAACTTGCCCGCCTCTTGAATGAGGTATTGGCCATTTAATGGCAACTAACGAAGTTGTCAGAAAGATGGCAATAACATGGCGAACTCATGGCGTCATTAATGACTTTTTCCAGGTTTATCAACTTGGCTCTTGGTGTGCGCGTAATATTTAACTTATATCCGAAAGCGGTATGTGAATATTCCAAATAAGTTTGAATAAGCAGTTGCGCCTTTTTATTAATGATAATAATTTGCATGTCGAATTTAACGAGGGTGAACAGATGTTGAATGATGGCATATTGCGCACTAGTCCTCTGCAAAAGACCAATGCCGACTATCTGGCCAGACAAGGCAAGTTCGAATCCAATGTGCGCAGTTATCCGCGCAAGTTGCCGCTGGCCATCGCCAAGGCGCATGGGGTCTGGGTCACCGACGTCGAAGGCAAGACCTACCTGGACTGCCTGGCCGGCGCCGGCACCCTGGCCCTGGGGCACAACCACCCGACGATCATGGCCAGCCTCGACAGCTTCCTGGCCTCGGGCATGCCCATGCACACCCTGGACCTGACCACGGTGGTCAAGGACGCTTTCAGCGAAACCCTGCTCAGCCTGTTGCCGGGCCAGGGGCGCGACTACTGCCTGCAATTCTGCGGGCCGTCCGGGGCGGACGCGGTGGAAGCGGCGCTGAAACTGGCCAAGACCCACACCGGGCGGCACAACGTCATCAGCTTCTCCGGGGCCTACCACGGCATGACCCACGGCGCCCTGGCGCTGACCGGCAATACCGCGCCGAAGAACGCCATCGCCGGCCTGATGCCGGGGGTGCAGTTCATGCCGTACCCCCACGAATACCGCTGCCCCCTGGGTATCGGCGGCGAAGCCGGGATCGAGGCGCTGACCCATTACTTCACCCAGTTCATCGAGGACGTGGAAAGCGGCGTGTCCTTGCCGGCGGCGGTGATTCTCGAAGCGGTGCAGGGCGAGGGTGGGGTCAACTGCGCGCCGGCCAGCTGGCTGCAAGCGATCCGCGAAGTGACCCGCAAGCACGGCATCCTGCTGATCCTCGACGAAGTGCAGGCCGGTTTTGCCCGCACCGGCAAGATGTTCGCCTTCGAGCACGCCGGCATCGAGCCGGACATGATCGTCATGTCCAAGGCGGTGGGCGGCGGCCTGCCGATGGCGGTGCTGGGCATCAAGCGCGAGTTCGATGCCTGGGAGCCTGGCAACCACGCCGGCACCTTCCGCGGCAACCAGATGGCCATGGCCGCGGGCCTGGCAACCTTGCAGGTGCTGCGCGAGCAGAACATCGCGGCCCTGGCCGAGCGCCGCGGGCAGTGGCTCAAGGAGCAATTGACGGCCTTGCAGCAGCGCTATCTGGCCTTGGGCCAGGTGCGCGGACGCGGCCTGATGCTGGGCATCGAGATCGTCGACGAGCGTCAGCCGGCCGACCGCCACGGGCATTTCCCGTCGGACCCGAGCCTGGCCGTGGCCATCCAGCAGCACTGCTTCAAACAGGGCCTGCTGCTGGAGCGCGGCGGACGCCGGGGCAACGTGATTCGCCTGTTGCCGCCGCTGGTCATCGACGACGAACAGTGCCAGCAAGTTATCCAGCGGTTTACCCGCGCGGTGGCGGACGCTTTATTGCAGACCCGTTCTTGAAGTGCGATTCCGGGGATTAACCGGATTCGATAAAAGTGTGTCGCTTTTCACACTTTAAGTTCCTGATGGAAGAACTGTCAGATGAAAAGTTTTATTTGAAAGTGCAAGCGGACGATTTCGTCCGACGGGTATCTGTCGGCTTTTCAGTGTGGCCGAAGAGCAACTAACTATTTGCCGCGACATTGCGCAGCCAGTGACCGCACGGGCTACTGTGGAGCACCTATGAATTATTCGGATCGCGATGTTTTATCAAAGCATGTTTTATCGAAGATGGTCAGTGAACTGGCGACCACACGCGCCTTGCTCAATTGCCTGATCAAAGAGTTCGCCTTGCCGGAAAACTGCCTCAGTTACAGCTGGCCGACGCAGATGCAGGGCATTGCGCCCGGCAGTTACCTGGACGGCCTGGAATGGAAGGGCATTCCGCTGACCATCGACCTGCCCAACCGGCAGCAGTTCTTCGTCATGGTCGATCGCCGCGACCACCTGGGCAGCCACCGTTACCTGTCGGACGTGTACGCCCGGCGCGAGGGCGAGACCTGGCGTTGCCTGGCCTTCGCCGAGTTCGTCGAACAATTGCTCGGCGCCTGCGAGCACATGACCCGGGCCAGCAACGACGAGCTGCTGGACCAGGTGCTGCAAAGCCAGTTGCTGACCGCCGCCATCGTCGCCCACAACATGGACGGCCAGGGCCCGGCGCCACTGAGCGGCTACCTGGCCAGCGAGCAGGGCCTGTGGTTCGGCCATCCCAACCACCCGGCGCCCAAGGCGCGGCTGTGGCCGGCGCACCTGGCCCAGGAAACCTACGCCCCGGAATTCCAGGCCGAGACCGCGCTGCACCTGTTCGAAGTGCCGCGCCAGGGCCTGCGGGTGACCGCCAGTGGCCTCAGCGAGGCGCAGGTCATGGCCGGTTTCGCCGACCAGGGTCGGGCGCGCCCGGGGCACGCGATGATCTGCATGCACCCGGTGCAGGCCGAGCTGTTCATGCAGGACCGCCGGGTGCAGCGCCTGCTGGAACTGGGCGAGGTGGTCGACCACGGGCCGACTGGGCCGCTCGCCAGCCCGACGGCGTCGATGCGCACCTGGTACATCGAGGACCATGACTTCTTCATCAAGGGCTCGCTGAACGTGCGCATCACCAATTGCGTGCGCAAGAACGCCTGGTACGAGCTGGAAAGCACGCTGATTATCGACCAGCTGTTCCAGCGCCTGCAGCGGACCCAGGCCGACACCCTTGGCGGGCTGTCGGCGGTGGCCGAGCCGGGCTCCATGAGCTGGGCTCCGTTGCAGGCCAGCGAGGCCGATGCCCATTGGTTCCGCGAACAGACTGGGGCAATCCTGCGGGAGAACTTCTGCCGCAGCGCCGGCGCCGAGCGCAGCGTGATGGCCGGCACCCTGTTTGCCCGCGACATCCATTCGCGGCCGCTGGTGCATGACTTCCTGCAAGGCTTCAACGCCAGCGAACTGGCGGACGAACAACTGGTGGATTGGTTCGACCAGTACCAGGCGCTGCTGCTGCGGCCGGTGCTGGCGCTGTTCTTCAACCACGGCGTGGTGATGGAGCCGCACCTGCAGAACAGCGTGCTGATCCACGACCAGGGCCAGCCGCAACAGTTGCTGCTACGGGACTTCGAGGGGGTCAAGCTCACCGACGAACTGGGCATGGCGCAGATCGAGGTCGGCCTGCACCCGCGGGTGCGCCAGTCGCTGCTGTATTCCCGCGAGCAGGGCTGGAGCCGCATTACTTACTGCCTGCTGATCAACAACCTGTCGGAAGCGGTGCTGGCCCTGAGCTGGGAACGCCCGCACCTGGCGCCGCTGATGTGGCAACGGGTCGAGCAGCAGCTGCGGCGCATCCGCGACGAGCTGGTGCGCCCGGCGCCGGAGCTGGACGCGCTGATCGCCGGCCAGCCGATTGCCTGCAAGACCAACCTCAAGGTGCGCCTGGCCGCCAAGGCCGATCGCCAGGCCGGCTACGTCAACCTGAGTTCGCCGTGGAGCGAGGAGGCCCGTTATGGCTGAGTTGTCCCAGGCGGTCCTGAGCGCCATCGACCAGGCCCGGGCCGGCAGTGCCGACCCGCTGGCGGCCTTTATCTACGATCTGGATGCCTTACAGGCTCATGTGCGCCAGGTGATGGCGGTGTTACCGGCCGGGGTCGAGCTGTATTACGCGATCAAGGCCAACAGCGAAGCGCCGGTGCTGGCGGCGCTGGCTCCGCTGGTCACTGGTTTCGAGATTTCCTCGGGCGGCGAGATCGAGCGGGTGGTGGCCTGTCCGACCCGCAAGCCCTATGTGTTTTCCGGCCCCGGCAAGCTCGATTCCGACCTGCGCGCGGCCCTGGCCCATCAGGTGGAAGCCGTGCACCTGGAAAGCCTCAACGAGATCGAGCGCCTGCAACGCCTGGCCGAAGAGGCCGGGCGGGTGCAGCCGGTATTCATCCGCATCAACCCGCAGTTACCGCAGAACCAGTCGAGCCGGCTGGCCATGGCCGGCACCGCCACGCCGTTCGGCATCGACGAGGCGGAACTGGCCGAGGCCGTGCAAAGAGTCGAGCGGGCCAGCCATCTGCGCCTCAAGGGCTTCCATGTGCACGCCATGTCCCACCAGCAGTCGGTGGAGCGCCATGAGCAGTTGCTGGATTTCTATCTGCAACGCTGGCCGCTGTGGAAGGCCCTGGCGGCGCACCCCGAGCAACTGACCCACCTGAATGTCGGCGGCGGCATTGGCGTCGATTACCTCAGCGGCCAGCAGTTCGACTGGCGGCGTCTGTGCCGCTACCTGGAACGCCGGCTGGCGGAGCAGGGCAGCGAGGCGCCGATTCTGCGCTTCGAGCCCGGGCGCTTTATCAGCGCCTTCTGCGGTTACTACGTGATCGAGGTGCTGGACACCAAGACCAGCCATGGCGAGCATTTCCTGGTGTGCCGCGGCGGCACCCACCAGTTCCGCCTGCCCGCGGCGCAGAGCCACAACCACCCGCTGATTCACCTGCCGCGCACCCCGCAGCCGGCGCACACGGCGGAGCAGGCCTGGACCGTGGTCGGCCAGCTGTGCACGCCCAAGGATGTGCTGAGCCGGGCCCAACCGCTCAAGGGTGTCAGCGTCGGCGACCTGCTGGTGCTGCCCATGGCCGGGGCCTATGGCTACAACATTTCCCACGCCGACTTTCTCTGTCATCCACGGCCGGCGCAGCACTTCCTGCGTCAGGGCGAGCTGCTCGAAGGAGCTGCGCTGTGAGTTTCAAGGCACCGCGCGCTTGGGTGGTGGTCAACGTGCTGCTTGGCACCATGACCGTCAGCCTCAACAACAGCTCGCTGAACCCGGCGCTGCCGGCGTTCATGGAAGCCTTCGCCATCGGCCCGCTGATGGCCACCTGGATAGTCGCGGCCTTCATGACCAGCATGGGCATGACCATGCCGCTCACCAGTTTCCTCAGCCAGCGCCTGGGCCGCCGGCGCCTGTACCTGTGGGGCGTGGCGCTGTTCATCGGCGGTTCGCTGCTCGGTGCATTGGCGGATTCGATTGCCCTGGTGATCACTGCGCGGGTGGTGCAGGGCATCGCCAGCGGGCTGATGATTCCGCTGTCCCTGGCGATCATCTTCTCGGTGTACGCCAAGGACGAGCGCGGCCGGGTCACCGGCCTGTGGGGCGCGGCGGTGATGCTCGCGCCGGCGGTGGGCCCGCTGTGCGGCAGCCTGCTGCTGGAGTGGTTCAGCTGGCGTTCGCTGTTTTTGATGAACGTGCCGATCGGCGTTGTCGCGCTGCTGATGGGCCTCGCGGTACTGCCGGCTGCCGAGCCGGCCGAACGCAAGCCGTTCGACCTGACCGGCTACCTGCTGATCGCCTCGGGCATCGGCCTGCTGATGATCGCCATCAGCCGCCTGCACCACGCCGCCGGGCTGGTGGACCCGTTAAACCTGGGCATGCTGCTGGTGGCGCTGCTGTGTCTGGTGGCCTTTGTCCGCCTGGAGCTGCGCCGCGAGGCGCCGCTGCTCAACCTGCGGATCTTCGCCCTGCGCGGTTATCGCCTGAGCGTGATCATCGCCGTGGTGCAGTCGGTGGGCATGTTTGAGTGCCTGGTGCTGCTGCCGTTGCTGGTGCAGACGGTGCTCGGCTACAGCGCCATCTGGACCGGCCTGGCGCTGCTGTGCACCGCGGTATTCGCCAGCCTGTTCGGGCGCATGGGCGGCAGCGCCCTGGATCGCCACGGGCCGCGGCTGGTGGTGTCCGTTGGCTTGCTGCTGACCGGCCTGTCGACCCTGGCCCTGGGCCTGCTCCGGGCCGATGCGGCGATCGGCCTGGTGTTCGTGTTGATGATGCTGCGCGGCGCCGGCCTGGGCCTGTCCTACATGCCGGTGACCACCGCCGGGCTGAATGCCTTGCCCGAGCCGATGGTCACCCAGGGCGCGGCGATGAACAACATCTCGCGGCGCCTGGTGTCGTCCCTGGCCATCGTCATCGCCTCGCTGTGGCTGGAGTTCCGCCTTGTCGACGGCGGCGTGCAGGCCCAGGCGAACATGTCCGGAGCCATCAGCGAAGTGTTCGTGGTCACCGGCCTGCTGATCCTGCTGGCACTGCCCTGTGCCTGGCGTTTCCCCCTTTCCGACGAGACCGCCGAGGCAGTGCCCGGCGCCCTCGAACACCGTTAACCCTTCTTTGCACAAGGTATGAACATGGCGACTGCAATCTCGACAACCTCAAGCCCGCACTCCGGCCCCGGCGCCTGGCTGGCCAGGGTGGATGGGCGTATCGACGAAAAAGTGCAGCAGCGGGTGGTCGGCCAGCTGTTGCAGGCCCTGTTGTACGAAGGCGTGCTGCCGTTCGACAGCCAGCCGCTGGAAGACGGCCAGCGGCGTTTTGTGGTGCTCGGCGTCGATGGCCGGCAGGAGCGGGTGGAATACCACTGCAACGGCCTGCTCAGCGCCAGCTTCGAGCTGATCCGCCTCGATTCCGCCAGCCTGGAGCGCCTCGACAGCCGCGGCCAGCGCAGCGTACCGGACCTGCACCAGGCCCTGGCCGAACTGCTCGGCGACTACCAGGACAGCCCGCACCTGGGGCGCTTCATCCAGGAACTGGAGCAGACCCAGCTCAAGGACCTGCAAGCCCGCAGCCAGGGTTACCAGGCCGAAAAGCCGGCCCACCAGCTGGACGTGGACGCCCTGGAGCAGCACTTCATGGACGCCCACAGCTATCACCCGTGCTACAAGTCGCGCATCGGTTTTTCCCTGGCCGACAACCAGGCCTACGGCCCAGAGTTCGCCACGCCAATCGCCGTGGTGTGGCTGGCGGTGGCGCGTAACCGCGCCTCGTTCAACCATTCGCAAAAACTCGATTTCCCAGCCTTTATCCGCCAGGAGCTGGGCGCCGATCGCTGGCAGCAGGTCGAGCAGCAACTGGCCAGCCAGGGCAGGGCGCTGGACGACTACCAGCTGCTGCCGGTCCACCCGTGGCAGTGGGAAAACCTGATTGTCTCGACCTTCTACCCGGAGTTGCTCAGCGGCGAGCTGATCTACCTCGGCACCTCGGACGACCAGTACAAGGCCCAGCAGTCGATCCGCACCCTGGCCAACGCCACGGCCAAGGAGCGGCCCTACGTCAAGCTGGCCATGAGCATGACCAACACTTCCAGCACGCGCATCCTGGCTCGGCACACGGTGATGAACGGGCCGATCATCACCGACTGGCTGCAACAGCTGATCACCAGCGACAGCACCGCGCGCCAGCTGGATTTCGTGATCCTCGGCGAAGTGGCCGGGGTCAGCTTCGACTACCAGCACCTTCCACAATCCCGTGGGCCCCAGGCCTACGGCACCCTGGGGGCGATCTGGCGCGAAAGCATCCACCACTACCTGAAGGCGGACGAACAGGCGGTGCCGTTCAACGGCCTGAGCCATGTGGAGAACCGCTACGCCAGCGGGCTGCAGCTGCCCTTCATCGACGCCTGGATCAAGCAGTACGGGCTGCAGGCCTGGACCCGCCAGCTGTTGCAGGTGACGGTGCCGCCGATCATCCACATGCTCTACGCCGAAGGCATCGGCATGGAATCCCACGGCCAGAACATCGTGCTGATCGTCAAGCAGGGCTGGCCGCAGCGCATCGCCCTCAAGGACTTCCACGACGGCGTGCGCTACTCGCCGGCGCACCTGGCGCGCCCCGAGCTGTGCCCGGAGCTGGTGCCGCTGCCGGCCAGCCACGCCAAGCTCAACCGCAATTCCTTCATCCTCACCGATGACGTCAACGCGGTGCGGGATTTCTCCTGCGACTGTTTCTTCTTCATCTGCCTGGCGGAGATGGCGATCTTCCTGCGCCAGCACTACCAGCTCGACGAAGGCCAGTTCTGGCAGATGACCGCTGAGGTGATCCTCGACTACCAGAACGCCCATCCCCAGCACCGCGACCGTTTCGGCCTGTTCGACGTGTTCGCGCCGAGCTACGAGGTGGAAGAGCTGACCAAGCGCCGCCTGCTGGGCGACGGTGAACGGCGCTTCAAGTCGGTGCCCAATCCACTCCATGCCTACAGGCCGCAAGCATGCTGAGAAGCAACCAGCTGAAACGCAAACTGGCGGCCGGGCAGGCGGTGTACGGGCTGATCAGCTCGATCCCGGCGCCGGCGGCCATCGAGCTGATCGCCGAGGCCGGGTTCGACTTCGTGATCATCGACATGGAGCACGTGCTGATCAATCCGGAAACCGTCGAGCACATGATCCGCACGGCAGAGGCCTACGAGCTGACGCCGCTGGTGCGGGTCGCCGACCTCAATCCCAAGACCCTGCTGCGCCTGCTCGACGGCGGCGCCCAGGGCATCGTGCTGCCGATGATCGAATCCGCCGAACAGTTGCAGGCGGCGATTGCCGCCTGCAAATACCACCCGCTGGGCCAGCGCAGCCTCAACGCCGGGCGCCCCGGCAGTTTCGGCAAGCACAGCCTGGCGCAGTACGTGGCCGAGGCTAACGAACAGATCATGCTGGTGGCGATGATCGAAAGCGCCGCCGGCGTGCGCAACGCCGCGCAGATCGCCGCGGTGCCGGGCCTGGACATGATCCTCGAAGGCGCGGCCGACCTCTCGCAATCCCTGGGCATGCCCTGGCAGATCGACCAGCCGCAGGTCCAGCAGGCCCTGCTCGATGCCTGGCAGGCGGCGGACCATGCCGGCGTGCCGTACTGCGCCATTCCCCGACAGCAGGGCGACCTGGGCCGCTGGCGCGAGCGCGGGGTCCGGGCCTTTGTCCTCGGCGACGAACGCGGCATTGCCTTTCGTGCTCTCCAGGCCAGGTTGGCCACCCTTTCTCTAGAAGGAAACTGATCCGATGAACTTCACAACCATGGCCGCCGAACTGGTGATGCAGGACCTGATCGATTGCCTGCTGGCCGAAGATTTCTTTGGCCGCGAACCCTTGCCGCTGCTGACGGCCAGCCAATGGTGCCAGGCCCATCCTGAAGCCCCGGCCCTCGAAGCCCCAACCCTTGAAGGCATGGATGCCCGGCAGCGAATCTGGGAATGGTGCTGCGATGCCCAGGAACAGCGCTTCATCAGCATCGCCCTGCGCCCGGGCATTACCCAGCAGTGGGAAAAGGTCCCGGGCACGCAGGTTCTGGCCCGCCAGGAGCAGCGTTGGACCGCGCTGACTCCGGTGGACTTCATGCGCCGGGTGTTCACCGGCATGGGCCCGCGTTTCCAGGACAACGAAAAGGGCCTGACGCTGTTCCTCGAAGTGCTGCATATCAGCGTCTGGCAGACCGCCCTGTCCCTGGAGCATCGGGTCGACCACCAGGGCCTGATGGCCCAGGACGGCGCCACCTTCTTGCGCACCATGGAGCAGTGGGCTTCGCTGCGCGATCGCCCGTACCACCCGCTGGCCAAGGCCAAGCAGGGCTTGCTGCAGGCCGAATACCAGCAGTACCAGGCCGAGTTCGCCCAGCCGGTGGCGCTGAACTGGGTGGCGGTGCACAAGAGCCTCTTGCAATGCGGCGAGGGCGTGGCGGACCTGGAGCAGGTCTACCCGGCGCGCTACCTGTTGCCCGAAGCCTTGCAGGCACGCCTGGCCGGGGAGCTGCGCGAGCGCGGTATCGGTGACAGCCACGTAGCCTTGCCGGTACACCCGTGGCAGTTCGAGCATGTGTTGCAGGCGCAGCTGGGCGATGCCTTTGCCCGTGGCGACTGCCAGCGCCTGGACTTCAGCGAAGCCACGGTGTTCGCCACCTCGTCGCTGCGTTCGATGACGCCGTGCTTCCCCAGCGCCGACTACCTGAAGCTGCCCATGGCTATCTATTCCCTGGGCGCCTCGCGTTACCTGCCGGCGGTGAAGATGATCAACGGCGGCCTCAGCGAGGCGTTGCTGCATCAGGTGCGGCGCCTCGACCCGGTGCTGGAACAGAGCCTGCACCTGTGCGACGAGAGCAAGTGGTGGGCCTTCATGCCGCCCCAGGCGACCCTGTTCGACGAGGCGCCGCGGCACCTGTCGGCGATGGTCCGCGGTTACCCGCAAGCCTTGCTCGACGACCCGGACTGCCGCCTGCTGCCGATGGCCGCCCTGGGCACGCCATTGCCCGGCAGCAACCGGCACTTCTTCGATGAGTGGATGCAGTACCGCCAACTGCCAGTGACTCAGGCTTCGGTGCTGACCCTGTTCAGCGAACTGTGCCAGCGCTTCTTCGACGTCAACCTGCGCATGTTCCGCCTCGGCATGCTCGGCGAGGTGCACGGGCAGAATGCGGTGCTGGTGTGGAAGGCCGGCCAGGCCCAGGGCCTGCTGCTGCGCGACCACGATTCGCTGCGGATCTTCGTGCCATGGCTGGAGCGCAATGGCATGGCCGACCCGCAATACCGGATCAAGAAAGGCCACGCCAACACCCTCTACCACCAGCGTCCCGAGGACCTGCTGTTCTGGCTGCAAACCCTGGCGATCCAGGTCAACGTGCGGGCGATCATCGACACCCTGGCCCAGGTCTACGCAGTGCCGGCGACCGAGTTGTGGAGCGCCTTGCGCCAGGTATTGGACGGGCTGCTGCAGAGCATCGACTTCGACGACGAGGCGCGGGCGATGATCAGGCACCAGCTGTTCGAAGCGCCGCGTTGGCCGCAGAAGCTGCTGCTGACGCCGATGATCGAACGCGCCGGCGGCCCGGGCAGCATGCCGTTCGGCAAGGGCGAAGTGGTCAACCCGTTCCAGCGGCTGGCCGCCGATGCCTGATCCGCTGCTCCATCCTTGCAGGCGCACGCTGTTGCGCCTGTCCCTGGGGCTGCTGGCATTGCCGCAGATCGCCCGCGCCGAACCGCTGCGCCTGGTCACCCTGTTCCAGGGCGCCACCGACAGTGCCGTGGCGCTGGGCGTGACGCCCTGCGGCGTGGTGGAGTCGTCGAGCGAGAAACCGACCTTCCGCTACCTGCGCCCGGCGCTGGCGAATGTCCCCCAGGTTGGCCTGGAAACCCAGCCCAGCCTGGAGGACATCGTGCTGCTGGAGCCGGACGTGATAGTCGCCTCACGCTTTCGCCACCAGCGCATCGCGCCGCTGCTCGAACGCATGGGCACAGTGCTGATGCTCGAGGAAGTCTTCGAGTTCAAGCGCACCCTGGCGCTGATGGGCGCGGCCCTGAACCGGCAACAGCAGGCCAGCAGCCTGCTGGGGCAATGGCAGCAGCGGGTGGCGAAACTGCGCGAGCAGTTACAGGCGCAGATGGGCGGGCGCTGGCCGCTGACGGTGTCGGTGCTGGACGTGCGCGAGGACCATATCCGCAGTTTCCTGCCGGGCAGCTTCGCCGGCTCGGTGCTCAGCGAACTGGGCTTCGCCTGGAGCCCGATCGCCCGTGAAGCCCGGGGCACCTATTTGAAACTCACCAGCAAGGAGAACTTGCCCGTGGTCGATGCCGACCTGTTTTTCGTTTTCCAGCGCGCGGACAGTCCGGCGGTACAGCGCAACTATGAGCAACTGGTGCATTACCCCTTCTGGCAACAGTTGCACGCCGTACAACAGGGCCAGGTGTGGCGGGTCGATGGCATCGCCTGGAGTTTCTCCGGCGGGATCCTCGGGGCCAACCTGATGCTCGATGACATTGCCCGCCTGGTGGCGCCTTCATGAGTCGTGGCCTGAAACTCGGCTTGGCGTTTGTCGTCCTGCTGCTGTGCGTTGGCCTGAGCCTGGCGGCCGGGGCGACCTGGATCGAACCCTCGCAACTGCTCCAGGGCCTGTTACAGCCGGACAGCCTGAGCGCCGGCCAGCAGTTGATCTTCAACAGTCGCTTGGCGCGCACCCTGATGGCCGTCGCCGTCGCCGTGGGCGCGAGCCTGGCGGTGGCGGGGGCGCTGATGCAGGCGCTGACCCGCAATCCGCTGGCGTCGCCGGGGCTGTTCGGGGTGAACGCCGGGGCGACCTTCGCGATCATCCTCTGCTCGTCGCTGTTTGCCCTGTCGTCCATGAACCAGTGGTTGTGGTGCGCCTTTATTGGTGCCGCGCTGGCCGGCAGCCTGGTGTGGCTGATCGGCAATCGCGGGCAGGGCAGCCTCAACCCGCTGCGCATCGTCCTGGCCGGGGCGGCGATCACCGCGTTGTTTTCCGCCTTCAGCCAGGCGTTGCTGGTGGTCAACGAGGAGGGGCTGGACACCGTGCTGTTCTGGCTCGCCGGGTCGCTGTCCGAGCGTGACCTGGCACCTGCCGCGCCGCTGCTGGTGGGCGTCTCGCTGACCTTGCTGGGGTCGTTGCTGCTGGCCGGGCAGGTCAATGTGCTCAACGCCGGCGAAGCCATCGCCATTGGCCTCGGGCAGCGCACCGGCTTGATCCGCTGGCTGATGAGCGTGCTGATCATCTGCCTGGCCGGCAGTGCGGTGGCGCTGGCGGGCAGCATAGGTTTCATTGGCCTGCTGGTGCCGCACATGGTGCGCAAGAGCCTGTCCATCGACCATCGCTGGTTGCTGCCGGGCTGCGCGGTGCTGGGGGCGATCCTCCTGCTGCTGGCCGACACCCTGGGGCGCCTGGTGATCCTGCCGCAGGAGGTGCCGGTGGGGGTGATGACCGCTTTGTTCGGCGCGCCGTTCTTTATTTTCCTGGCGCGCCGTGGAGGTCGTTATGAGTAATACCCTGACCCTGCGCAGCGCCGGTTTCTCGCGGCGTATCGACCTGGCGACCCTGGGGCGGCTGTTGCTGGCCGTGCTGGTGACGGCGCTGGTGATGCTCGGCGCCTTGTCCCTGGGCAAGCTCAAGCTGTCGCCGGTGGCCGTGCTGGAGCTGCTGTGGCACGGCGGCGACGAGCGCCTGCTGTTTATCGTCGAGCAACTGCGCCTGCCGCGCCTGCTGCTGGCGGCCCTGGTGGGCGCGGCGCTGGCGGTGTCCGGCTTGATTTTGCAGAGCATCATCCGCAACCCGCTGGCGTCCCCCGATCTGCTGGGTATCACCAGCGGCGCCAGTGCCGCGGCGGTGCTGTACCTGTCGTTCTTTTCCCTGCTGCTGGGCCCGCAGTTCTTGCCACTGGCGGCGATGCTCGGCGCTGGATTGGCGGCCCTGGCCATTTATCTGCTGGCCTGGAAGCAGGGCACGTCGCCGCTGCGCCTGGTGCTGATCGGCGTCGGCGTATCGGCGCTGCTGGCGGCGGTGACCACCTTTGTCCTGGTGTTCAGCCCGCTGACCACCACCTTGTCGGCCTATGTCTGGCTCACCGGCAGCGTCTACGGCGCCAGCTGGCCGGAGTCGCGGGCCCTGGGCGGCTGGCTGCTGGCGATCCTGCCGTTGCTGGTGTGGCTGGCGCGCCAGGTGCGGGTGCAACAACTGGACGATGCCTTGGCCCAGGGCATCGGTGTGCGGGTACAGTGGCTGCGCGCCGGCCTGCTGCTGGTGAGCGTGGCCCTGGCCGGGGCGGCGGTGGCCTGGGGCGGGGCGATTGCCTTTGTCGGGCTGATCGCGCCGCATATCGCCAAGCGCCTGGTGGCCCCGGGGTTTGCCGGGCAGGCGGTGATGGCGGCGCTGGTCGGCGCCAACCTGGTGATGCTGGCCGACCTGATCGGGCGCACCCTGTTCCTGCCCCTGGATCTGCCGGCGGGGATCTTTGTCGCGGTGCTGGGCACGCCGTTCTTTCTTTATCTTTTGATCAACCAGCGGCACTAAGGAATTCCCGATGTCCTCGATGGCAACCCAGCAACTGACCCTGGGCTATCAGCGCCAAGTGATTATCGACGGGCTGGACCTGCAACTGCCGGCGGGCCAGGTGTCGGTGCTGATCGGCAGCAACGGCTGCGGCAAGAGCACCCTGCTCAAATCCCTGGCGCGGCTGCTCAAGCCGCAGCAGGGCTCGGTGATCCTCAATGGCGAGGATATCCAGCGCAAATCCACCGCGGCGGTGGCGCGGGAGCTGGCGATCCTGCCGCAGATGCCCAGCGCCCCCGAAGGCATCACCGTGCGCCAGCTGGTGGCCCTGGGGCGTTATCCCTACCAGAACTGGATGCAGCAATGGTCGGCCCAGGATGAAGCCATGGTCGAGCGCGCACTGCTGCAGACCGGGGTGCAGGCCCTGGCGGAGCGGCCGGTGGATGCCTTGTCCGGCGGCCAGCGCCAGCGGGTGTGGATCGCCATGACCCTGGCCCAGGACACCGAGATCGTGCTGCTCGACGAGCCCACCACCTTTCTCGACCTGGCGCACCAGATCGAGGTACTGGACCTGCTGCGCGAACTCAATCGCCAGGAGAACAAGACCATCGTCATGGTCCTGCACGACCTCAACCTGGCCTGTCGTTATGCCGACCATATGGTGGCGGTGCACCAGCGCACCGCGTTCGCCCAGGGCCGGCCCGCCGAGATCCTCACCGAGGAACTGGTCAAGCAGGTGTTCGACCTCAATTGCCGGATCATCCCCGATCCGTTTTTCGGCACGCCGCTGTGCATTCCCTTTGGCCGGGAACTGCCGCAATGAACCTGCAAGCCGCCTTCAACCCGGCAGACTGGAGCGTGCTGAGCGGAGCGCTGCGGCTGAAACCCATGGCGCAATGTGACCGGCAGCGCTCCCTGAGTGCCCGGGCCTTGCTCGACGATGAAACCTGCATCGCGCTGCTCGACCAGTTGGGACCAGTAATCGGTTCGCCGACCCGAGGGATCACCGCCTCGCTGCTGGCCAAGCGTTTTTCCTTCCTCGCCACCGGCGCCTGCCTGTACGCCATGTCGGTGTGCGACCAGGGCCTGCTGCTGTCCCTGGACGATTGCGTGATCGAGTACGGCCACGACGACGGGCTCTGGACTTCGTCGATGCCGTTGCCGGACCGGGCTCCCCAGGCTTATGCCGCGGGCGAGCGCGAAGCCTGGCGCGCTTCCATCGTCGAGTCGTTGTTCGCCGGGCTGCTGGCGCCACTGTGGCAGACCTTCAACCGGGTCAGCGGCATTTCCCGGCGCATCCTCTGGGAAAACACCGCGGTTCGGGTCTATTCGCTGTACGAAAAACGCATGAGCAAGGTCGAGGACCCGCTGATCCGCCTGCGCCACGAAGCCGACTTCGACTGGCTGCTGCACGAGGCCGGGCCGCAGCTGTTCGGCCTGGACTACAACCCGCTGCGGCACTTCCGCCGGCCGCCGACGCAGCTGGAGGAGGGCAAGAGCATCCGCTTTCGCCGGACCTGCTGCTTCTATTACGAGGCCACCGAGCCCGCCGAATACTGCTCCACCTGCCCGCTGCTGCGCCCGAGGAAATGCCGATGATCGCTCCGCGCCAACCACCCACCAGCGCTGCCGTGCTTGAGCATTACCGTGGCATTGCGCCTTCGACCCTCGGCCACTTTGGCGACGAGGGTTACCTGCGCGGAATCCGTCCGCTGTTCGACGGGCTGCGGATGCTCGGCACTGTGGTCACGGTCAAGGTCTTCGCCCCGGATGGCGCCATCCTGCGCGACGCGCTGCTGCTCAGCGAGCCGGGGGACGTGCTGGTGATCCAGTGTGTGGGGGATCAGGAGTGCGCCTGCTGGGGCGAACTACGCACCCTGGCCGGGCTGATCAAGGGCCTGGCCGGGGTGGTGGTGGAGGGCGCGGTCACCGATGTCGCGGCCTTGCGCGAGCATCGCCTGCCGGTGTTCAGCCGTGGCGTCAGTGCCTACACCACCCGCGGCATCGGCGAGCAGGGGGAGGTCAACCACCCGATCGAGGTGGCCGGGGTACAGGTCAACCCGGGGGATATCGCCATCGGCGACGATGACGGTGTGTTCATTCTCGACGGGCAACGGGCCGAGGCGTTGTTGCCGGAGTTGCTGGCTAAAGAAGAGCAGGATCGAGAGCGGCGCGGGGCATTCTTGCAGCGCCTGGCTTCTATCGGCTGAGTTGGGGCGCTGCGGTGGATTTGCACTTTTATAAGGCGTCGCCGACCCGATCTTGCACCAGGCTAAGGCGATTCAGGGCCCCTGGCAGGGTATCCGGGAGCCTTGCAGAATTACCGCGCAAGCCCGCCAGCACGGCGTTTCAAGACTTGCGACGCAGCCTGGCACAAAGGCTGCAAGACAGCCGATAACGCCCCACCGCGCATGTCGCGGGCGGGCCGCCCCGTCGGTCAACGCAGATCGATTGGCCAACAGGCCGCGGGCACTCGGTGAGTCAGGCACAGCAGCCCGATCGCACACCGCAAATAACAGGCAAAGGCGCCTGGAACCGTGAGGTTTCAGGCGCTTTTTTTTGCTTTAAAAAAACCGTGATTGGCTTGGGTCGGGTGCTATTTATGAATGCCATTGTTGCCCCTTTGAACACACACAAAACCCTGATCGTGATCGGCAACGGCATGGTCGGACATCATTGCGTCGAACAGCTGGTGGCGCGCGGCGCCCTCGAGCAGTACCGCCTGCATGTCTTCAGCGAAGAGCCGATGCGCGCCTACGATCGGGTGCACCTGTCCGAGTATTTCACCGGTCGCGACGCCGAATCCCTGGCCCTGGGCGATGCCGCGCTGTACCAGACTCCTGGCCTGACCCTGCACCTGGGGGTGGCGGTGCTGCGCATCGACCGCGCCAACCGCCAGGTGCTCACCGCCGCCGGCCCGGTGCACTACGACAAGCTGGTGCTGGCTACCGGCTCCTATCCCTTCGTGCCGCCGATCAAGGGTGCCGAGGGCGACTCGCGCCTGGTCTATCGCACCCTGGAAGACCTCGACGGTATCCGCGCCGCGGCCGCCAATGCCCGGCGCGGCGTGGTGGTGGGCGGCGGGCTGCTCGGCCTCGAGGCGGCCAACGCCTTGAAGAGCCTGGGCCTGGAAGCCCATGTGGTGGAGTTCGCCCCACGGCTGATGCCGGTGCAGCTGGACGAGCAGGGCGGTCGCGCGCTGAAGGCGCGGATCGAAGCCCTGGGCGTCGGCGTGCATCTGGGCAAGGGCACCCAGTCGATCAGCACCGGCGAGCAGTACCGCTACCGGATGAACTTCGCCGGTGATGACTTTCTGGAAACCGATCTGATTGTGTTCTCCGCCGGGATTCGCGCCCAGGATGCCCTGGCCCGGGACTGCGCCCTGGAGATCGGCCCGCGCGGCGGTGTGGTGGTGGACAACCAGTGCTTGAGCGGCGACCCGCATATCTACGCGATCGGTGAGTGCGCCAGCTGGAACGGCAGCATCTTCGGCCTGGTGGCCCCGGGTTACCAGATGGCCCGCAGCGTCGCCGCCCAGCTGTGCGGCGAGCCTGGCGAGCCTTTCATGGGCGCGGACATGTCGACCAAGCTCAAGCTGCTGGGGGTGGATGTCGGCTCCATCGGCGACGCCCAGGGCCTGACCCCGGGGGCGCGCAGCTACCAGTTCATCGACGAAGCCACGGCCAGCTACCGGCGCCTGGTGGTGGACGCCAGCGGCAAACAGGTGCTCGGCGCGGTGCTGGTGGGCGACAACAGCTACTACGACACCTTGCTGCAATACATGCAGAACGGCATTGCCTTGCCCGCCGAACCGGCCGGCCTGATCCTGCCGTCCAGCGCCGGCGCGCCGACCCTTGGCCCGGGCGCCTTGCCCGAGTCGGCCACGGTCTGCTCCTGCCATAACGTGACCAAGGGCGCGATCTGCTCGGCCGTCGACGGCGGCTGTTCCGACCTCGGCCAGCTCAAGGCGCAGACCAAGGCCTGCACCGGCTGCGGCGGCTGCGCCGGCCTGCTCAAGCAGGTGTTCGAGCACGAGCTGATCGCCCGCGGCGTCAGCGTCGACAAGAGCCTGTGCGAACACTTCGCCTACACCCGCCAGGAGTTGTACGCGCTGGTGCGGGTCGAGGGGATCCTCAGTTTCGACGAGATGCTCGCCAAGCATGGCCGTGGCCACGTCGGCTGCGATATCTGCAAGCCGGCGGTGGGCTCGATCCTCGCCTCGTGCTGGAACCAGCCGATCATGGAGCGCTCCCTGGTGCCGCTGCAGGACACCAACGACACCTTCATGGCCAACATGCAGAAGAACGGCACCTACTCGGTGGTGCCACGGATCGCCGGTGGCGAAATCACCGCCGACAAACTGATCGTGATCGGCCAGGTGGCGAAGAAATACGACCTCTACACCAAGATCACCGGCGGCCAGCGCATCGACCTGTTCGGTGCCCAGCTGCACCAGCTGCCGGACATCTGGGCCGAGCTGATCGCCGCCGGTTTCGAGACCGGGCATGCCTACGGCAAGTCGACCCGCACCGTGAAGTCCTGCGTGGGCAGTACCTGGTGCCGCTACGGGGTGCAGGACAGCGTGCGCATGGCCCTGGAGATCGAGGACCGCTACAAGGGCCTGCGTTCGCCGCACAAGCTGAAGTTCGCGGTGTCCGGCTGCACCCGCGAATGCGCCGAGGCGCAGAGCAAGGACGTCGGCGTGATCGCCACCGAGAAGGGCTGGAACCTGTACGTCTGCGGCAACGGCGGCATGCGCCCGCGCCACGCCGAGCTGTTCGCCACCGACCTCGACGACCAGACCCTGATTCGCTACATCGACCGCTTCCTGATGTTCTACATCCGCACCGCCGACCGCCTGCAACGCACCTCGGTCTGGCGCGAGAGCCTGGAAGGCGGCCTGGATTACCTCAAGGCGGTGATCATCGACGACAGCCTGGGGCTGGGCGCCGAGCTGGAAGCGCAGATGCAGCTGGTGGTGGATCGCTACGAATGCGAATGGGCCAACGCCCTCGAGGACCCGGAAAAACTCAAGCGCTTCCGCACCTTCGTCAACGACCAGCGCCCGGACCCGGACATTCACTTTGTCCAGGAACGCGGCCAGCGCCGGCCGATCATGGCCGCCGAACTCAACCTGATCCCTGTCACCGAGGAGGTGCTCTGATGAGCCTGTCGCCAAGCCTGCAACCTATCGAAAGTGGATTCGCCGAGCAGCCCGATGTGCAGTGGCTGGCTGTGTGCAGCCGCCAGGACCTGGTCAGTCACAGCGGCGTGGTGGTGTGGCACGACGGCGCCCAGGTGGCGCTGATCTACCTGCCGGATGCCGCGCAGCAGACCCTCTACGCCATCGACAACCATGACCCGCAGTCCGGCGCCAACGTCATCGGCCGCGGCCTGGTGGGCTGCATCAAGGATGAACTGGTGATCGCCTCGCCCTTGTACAAGCAGCACTTCCGCCTGGCCGACGGCACCTGCCTGGAATACCCGGAGCAACGCCTGCGGACCTGGCCGGCGCGGCTGCGCGGCGACGTGGTGGAAATTGGCGTGCGGTAAACCACTCGCGCCTCATTCAATTCAGATCCATATCTGACTCCGCGCCTCCCGGCGCGGGGCCGGAACCCCTGTTGCTCAAGGTATCGGAGACGCCCATGAAAACCGCTGCTCAGTTGCTCAAGTTGAAGGCCGTGGAAAACCGCCAGGTGCACAGCATCGGCCCGGACCAGATGGTCCTCGAAGCACTGCAGATAATGGCGCAGAAAAATGTCGGCGCACTGCCGGTGATGGAAGCCGGCCAGGTGGTCGGCGTCATCAGCGAACGCGATTATGCGCGCAAGGTAGTGCTGCAAGGCCGCTCATCGGTAGGCACCCCGGTCCGCGCCATCATGAGCGCACCGGTGGTGACCGCCGACAGCCAGCACAGCATCGAATGCTGCATGGCCGTGATGACCGACAGCCACCTGCGCCACCTGCCGGTGCTGGAAGGCCAGCAACTGATCGGGCTGCTATCGATTGGCGATCTGGTGAAGGAAGCGATTGTCGAGCAGGCGGATCTGATTCGGCAGTTGGAGCACTATATTCGCGGGCATTGAGGGGAGGGGGTGGGTGAGTGGGATTGCCGGGTTGTTGCCGCATAAATGGGCGTGCCGTAAAGAGGCAACTGGCTGTCAATTCTCCATGGGGGCTTTTGCGAGACTAAGTCTTATAAACCCCAAAGCATCTTTGTAAATCTGATGCCAGGCTTCAGAAGGCTCACTCATTAATGGATGCCAGAAAAACCTGAACTCATGCCCTCCGTCATCCTCAGTATGATGAACCCAGGTATCAGGGAGGTCTTGCGCGACATGACACTCGTGGAATGCCCACATCTGTCCGGTTATAGGCGAGCGCCACGCCCCCAAATCTCGTATCACCTTGCCTTGAATCCCGGCTTCTTCGAACAGCTCCCGGGCAGCGGCCGCCTCGGTCGACTCTCCGGGTTCCACGCTACCCTTGACCAGTTGCAGACCTGCCAGAGGATGCTCAAATGCCAGAATTTCTAGCGTCTCACTGCTCCGCAGTACTATCGGACAGGCTTTCTTTATCGTCATGCCATCTTCTCCTTGGCTTGTAATTTCGCATCCTGATCAGCTGAAAACCTTCCCGGAAGGGATCATTTCGGGATAGGTGAGGCCAAGACATTTAGCCAGGTCATCGATCATTGCGGCGTTCATATTCGTGCCAGCTGTGCCCTGTAGAGCTAAGCGTGGGATTTTTCGTTAAGTCTGAACACGATTCCTTCCACTTCCATTTCAATGGTGTACTTGAACAACACATTGATGTTTTTGGACATGCCTGGAAAACGATAGGTTTCCCACCCGCCTACCAGCCCACGCACAGGGATTTTGTAAGGCCCTTTTGATTCCAGGGGCTCACCGTATTGTGATCTAACCCAGCTCTGGTTCATTTTGGTCTTGAGCTGATAGGGAAGCCCTCCTTTGTAGGTTGGCCTTCCGGGAAACGTTTCCAGGAAAGTAATGAACAGATCTTCAAATCGCTGATTGCTGGCCCAGAATCCCAGCTCAATACCCGGTTCAGGCGACATAGATAAGGTGTCGCTGTCCTCGAAAATACCTGTTGGCGGACCGCCGGGGAGATGTATCCCAGAGGCAACCAGTGCGGGAGAGGTACGCCCGAGGCTTTTAACTAGGTCATCAATCATTGCTGAGTTCATATCAATACCAGCCTTGTTTCAGCAGAACTAAGCACGTGATTTCTCGATCAACCTGAACACCACCGTTTCCACGTCCAGATCGGCGTTGTATTTGAAAACCACCTGAGTCCCTTTAGGTATGCTCGAAAAACGATAGGTATCAGACCCACCTGTCATACCTCTAATGGGCATTTTGAAGGGAGCTCGGGATGTAAAAGGCTCTTCGTACCGGGATCGCACCCACTGTTGGCTCATTCGATTTTCAAGTTCGTAAGGCAGTTTTCCCTTGTAGGTGGATTCTCCCTCGAAGCTTTCGAGCAAGCTGATAAAGAGAGTCTCAAACCGTAGACTGCTGGCCCAGAACCCCATCTCGAGACCCGATTCAGGGGCCATCGATAAGGTATCGCTGTCGTCGAAGATACCTTTTGGCGGCCCTCCGGGAAGGTACATTCCAGAGGCAATCAGCTCCGGATAAGTACGGCCAAGGCTTTTAACCAAGTCATCGATCATTTAAGCGTGTGATCTTTCGTTCAGCTCGAACACTATCGTTTCAACCTCCATTTCGGCGCTGTATTTAAAAACCGCCTGCGTTCCTTTGGGTATGCCCGGAAAACGATAAATGTCCCACCCCCCCGTCATGCCCCGTATGGGCATTTTGAAAGGTGCTTTTGATTCCAATGGCTCTCCACAACGGGACCGTATCCACCCCTGATTCATCCGGCTTTTAAGTTGAAAAGGTAGGTTTCCCTTGTAGAGCGACTTCCCTTGGAAGCTTTCCAGCAAGCTGATGAACAGCATTTCAAAGCGTTGACTCTTAGCCCAAAAGCCTAATTCGACTCCGGGCTCAGGTGACATTGCCACTGTGTCACTGTCCTCGAAAATACCTTTAGGTGGGCCGCTTGGAAGATACATTCCTAAAGCGATCATTTCGGGGTAAGTATGTCCGAGACTTTTAACCAGCTTATCGATCATGGCGGCGTTCGTTTCCTCGCTCACTGCACTTTCTGCATAACTACGCATGTGATCTTTCGTTCAGCCTGAAGACGATGCCTTCCACTTCCATTTCAACGGTGTACTTGAACAACACATGGACGCTCTTGGACATGCCTGGAAAACGATAGCTATCCCAGCCACCTGTCATGCCGGAGATAGGAACTCTATAAGGCGCTCCTGACTCCAGCGGCTCGCCATATTGAGATTTAACCCAGGTCTGATTCATCTTCGTTTTGAGCTGGTAGGGAAGACTCCCTCGGTATATGGGCTCTCCTTCAAAACCCTCAAGAAAGGTGATGAACAGGTTTTCAAAACGTTGAGTGCTGGCCCAAAAAACCAATTCGATCCCTGGCTCCGGCGACACCGTCACCCTGTCGCTGTCATCAAAGATGCCCTTTGGTGGTCCTCCTGGGAGATACATTCCAGATGCGATCAACTCGGGATAGGTCCTCCCCATATTTTTAATCAGGTCATCGATCATTGCGGCGTTCATATTCGTGCCAGCTGTGCCCCGTAAAACTAAGGGTGGGATTTTTCGTTAAGCCTGAACACTATCCCTTCCACTTCCATGTCGACGGTGTACTTGAACCGCACATGGATATGTTTGGGGAAACCTGCAAAACGATAAGTATCCCAGCCGCCAGTCATACCCAGCACCGGGATTCTATAGGGGGCTCCTGACTCCAGAGGTTCGCCTTGATGGGATCTGACCCATTTCTGATTCATCTTGGTTTCGAGGTGGTAGGGCAGTTTTCCCTTGTAGGTTGATTGTTCTGGGAAGCGCTTTAGTAAGGAAATATATAAGGCTTCAAAGCGTTGGGTACTGGCCCAAAACTCAAGTTCGATACCTGCCTCCGGTGACATGGCTATGGTATCGCTGTCCTCGAAGATGCCTTTTGGCGGCCCTCCCGGGAGATACATTCCGGAGGCAATCATTTCAGGATAGGTATGGCCAAGGCTCTTAACCAAGTCATCAATCAGTGCTGCGTTCATATCAATACCAGCCTTGTTTCCGATGGAGGTTGTGCAGCTCAGAGCGTGCCGTATCAATCTGTTCTTCGGTGAAGCCTTCTTCCTGCAAGAAGGGCTTGATGGCATCAAGATTAGCGTCTACGGCGGCCTGGAGGTCAGCAGCATCCTTTGCCTGGCGGGCCTTGTTGTTTCTGCCACCGTACGTCTCACTGTAGTTTTGATGTACTGCGCTAGGAATAGCGATACTTGGGGCTTTTCGTAGAGCTTCCTTCATGTGGTCGTCATGTATATCCGGCACGTTGGATTTCAGAAACGTCTCCAACGCCTTCTGCGACGGTATGTGATCAATATCCAACCCATCCTTGGCGCTTCTACTGGAAAGATCATTCGCCGGCCCAACCTCCAGCGGGTTGACCATGGGCTTGGCGAAGACCAGGTACAGCGAGCGGATGCCGCTGTCCGCCGGGAAGGTGATGATGCAGTCTTCGACCTTGAACTCGTCGAGGGGCGCGCCCTGGAGCTGGCTGTCGCCGCCTTCGGCGATGGGGTGGACCATGAGGCGGGCCAGTTCGTCGATCACCCCCGGGTAGGGCGTCGGGGCGGTGATGACCGGGCCGTTGTGGGGTGTCCAGGTGATGGTGAGCGTGCCGAGGTGGGCCTGCATGGCGTTTTTGTCGGCGTTCCAGCGGGCCTTGATCACCGGGACGCTGTCCTGGCCCGACTGGGCGCTGGTGTGGATGCCATGGATTTGCAGCACGCCCTGGCTGTCGCGGCGGAACTGGAAGCGCACCCGGGTAGTGGCGGCGCGTAGCTCGCGCAGTTGTTCTTCGCTGTAGAAGGAATCGTCGCCAAGCTGGGTCGGGGTCATGGCCAGGAGCAGCACCTGTCCCGCCGGGCCGCCGACGGTCCTGGCCGCGGTGCCGGCCATCTGCAGTGACCAGGCGAAACTCCTGAGGATCAGTTCGCCGGCGACCCTGCCGAGCCCGACCTCGGTCGCCGAGGAGGCCATCAGCATGGTCTTGCCGAAATTGCCCGCGGGCTCGCTGGCGGTGCCGGCCTGGGTGGTGCCCCAAGGGGCGCTGCTGATGGACTTGGCAAAGACCAGGTCGGTGCGGGGAGCGGGATCGGGCCAGGGGTCTGGCCGAAGGTAGACCGGGTCCGCTTCAGGAGCGGGGCAGACCAGGCTGCCGCTGGCTGTTACGGCGGAACTGTCCGTGACCAGTACCCAGTCGCCGTTTCTGACGGCGGCAAGAATGTCCCGATCGCTGTTGACCGTGTAGTGCTCCCGTAGCAACTCCTCCAGGCCTTCGATGCTCGACCTGTTGCGTTGCAGCGCCATGCGCACCCGGATTTCCGCCTCATGGGCACTTTGCGCATGCCGTGCCTCAGGGGCGGAGCTTTTCAGTAAACGCATGTCAGTAAACCCATGGCCGACCTCGGTATCTGGATCAGCCACCCATGCTAGGGGGCCGCCCCGGCGCGGCGCTTTAGGCCCTTTCTGAAACGCTCGAAAGAAAACTCGCTTAATGGGCCGCGGATAAAACCGGCCGTCCGGAACTGGCGATAAAGCCTGCCGTTCGTCACGGCGCGCCGAGCTGGATTCGACTTTTGCCGAGAATGGATTAATAGCTGTTGTGAGGGCCTCGCCAGGCCCGGCTGGGTTGCCATCCGCTGGAGGTTGCGCCAGATGAACGACTACTTGCTCGACGAAACCCTCGAGGAGCGCCGCCAGCGCCGGGTGGCGCAGGCGCTGAGCCTGAACCCCGACGAGGTGGCGCGCTGGGTCCTGACCATGGAAGAGGACGGCAGCGGCATGGGTTATGTCATCGAGTTTTCCGCCGCGACGCCGGTCGGGGTGCTGGCCAGGGTGCCGGGGCTGGGCAGCGATCGGCTGATCAATATCGGCCCCGTCGACTAGCCACCATGGCCGCCGTATCGATCCCCGAGTGCCTGCGGGCGCTACACAGCGAGGGTTTTGTGCTGCTGCCCGGAGTGCTCGACGGGTTGCAGATCCAACGGCTGCGCCGCGCCATCGACGGCCTCGAACCCCAGCATTGGGACTACAGCGGCTTGCTCGAACACTACAAATGCGTGTTCAACCGCGACCCGCTGTGGCTGCCGTTTCTCGATCTGCCGGGGGTGATCGAGCTGGCCGAAGCGGCGCTGGGCGACGATTGCCATGTCATCGGCCAGACCGCCTGGCGCTGTCATCCGGGCTTTCAAGGGATGGGGTTGCACCTGGATTACCTGGCGCTGCAACTGCCCCGCAGCCTGCTCAGCGATCCGGCATTCGAGCTGCCGATGCAGATCTGCACCTGCCACCTGTACCTCGACGATATCGACCAGGACCTGTGCCCGACCCGGGTGGTGCCGGGCAGCCATCGCGCCGGGCGGCCGCCACGGGCCGGCGAGGAGCATTGGCATGGCCAAACGGCCCAGGCCGTGCTGTGCCAGGCCGGCGACGCGCTGATGTTTCGCAGCGAGCTGTGGCATGCCGGCAGCGAGAACAGCAGCGCCGGACGCATCCGCTACCTGCTGCAAGTGCACTATGGCCGGCGCATGGTGGCGCAGAAGTTTTCGCCCTACCTGCACTGGCGCTTCAACCCCGAGGTGCTGGCGGCGGCCTCGGCGCGCCAGCGGCGCCTGCTGGGCGAGCATGAGGAAGCCGAGTACGACTGAGCGAGGGACTGTCAGCTGTCGGGAAAGGGGATCGACAGTAGCCAGCGACTGAACGCCTGCAACGACGGCAGGTGCTGATAGCGGCTGGGGTAGGCCAGGTAATAGCTGCGACCGCTGTCCACCGGTTCGAACAGCGCCACCAGTTCGCCGCTCTGAATCTCGTCCTGCACCAGGATGCGCGGCACCAGGCCGATGCCGATGCCGGCGACCACCGCCTGGATCAGGTGCGCGGTCAACTCGAACCCCGGCCCCATGCGCATCGTCCGCTGCTGCAGGCCGTTCTGCTCGAACCACTCGGGCCAGGCGTCGGGGCGCGACACCACGTTCAGCAATAGCTGTTGCGCCACGTCGGCGACAGACATCGAGCCGTACTCGGGCAGGGCCTTGGGGCTGGCCACCACCGTGAGTTTTTCCGACAGCAGCCGATGGGCCTCGTAGCCGGGCCAGTGACCGGTGCCGGCGCAGATGATCGCGTGCATGTCGGCGGTGTCTTTCGACAGGTCGCTGGTGACGATCCGCGAATGGATATGCACCAGGGTGCCCGGATGGCTGGCGTAAAAGTCATGCATGCGCGGCAGCAGCCATTTCGAACCGAAGGTCGGCAGCACCGCCAGGTGCAGCGGGCCGCCGCCGGCCTTGTGGGCGATGGTCTGCAAGGTGGCGTTGCGGATCCGCGCCAGGGCCGCCGCCAGTTCGTGGTGATACAGGGCACCGGCGGCGGTCAGCTCGATATGCCGGCCGTCACGGCTGAACAGCGGCACTTCCAGCAGCGACTCCAGGGCCTGGACCTGGCGGCTGACGGCGCTCTGGGTCAGCGCCAGTTCTTCGGCGGCCTTGGTGAAGCTGCCATGCCGCGCCGCGGCCTCGAAGGCCACCAGCACCGACATCGACGGGGTGAGACGTCTGGGGTTCATTCATAAAACTCATGAAAAAAGCACGTGAAATACGTTTGCCTGGGGGGCAATGCTTCAGGAAAATAGGCGTTTTCGGCTGGCCGCCGCCCCTGGGGCTGTGTGCAAGCATACGTGTTTTGCATGCACCGCTGCGCCTTTTCTCTGTCTGGAAGCCTTTTTGATGATTGCTCTGCTTGCCCCCGAACGCGACCCGCTGGCCCACTACCAGGGCTTTCTCGACGCCTTGGCCGCCGACGGTTTTCGTGGCGAGATTGCCCGTGACCTGGGCCTGCGCACGGTGCTGGCCACCGACAACTCGATCTACCAGCGGCTGCCGCAAGCCGCGGTCTTTCCCCGGGATGTGGCGGACGTCGAGCGGCTGGCCCGGCTGGCGGCGAGCCCGGAACACCGCGCGGTGGTGCTCACCCCCCGTGGCGGCGGCACCGGCACCAACGGCCAGTCGCTGACCGACGGCATTGTGGTCGACCTGTCGCGACACATGAACCAGATCCTCGAGATTAACGTCGAGGAGCGCTGGGTGCGGGTGCAGAGCGGGGTGGTCAAGGACCAACTGAACGCCGCCCTCAAGCCCCACGGCCTGTTCTTCGCCCCGGAGCTGTCGACCTCCAACCGCGCCACCGTCGGCGGCATGATCAACACCGACGCCAGCGGCCAGGGCAGTTGCACCTACGGCAAGACCCGCGACCACGTCCTGGCGCTGAGTACCGTGCTGCTGGGCGGCAGCCGCCTTGACAGCGCGCCCATCGACAACCGGCAATTGACCGACGAGGCGGCGCGGACCGACCGCATCGGCGAGGTCTACCGCTGCGCCCAGGACATCGCCGACCACCAGGCCGAGCTGATCGAGGCGATCTTCCCCAAGCTCAATCGCTGCCTGACCGGTTATGACCTGGCGCACCTGCGCGAGACCCCGGAGCAATTCAACCTCAACAGCGTGCTCTGCGGTTCCGAGGGCTCCCTGGGCTTTATCGTCGAAGCACGGCTGAATGTGCTGCCGATTCCCCGGCACTCGATCCTGGTCAACGTGCGTTACGCCGGCTTCATGGATGCGCTGCGCGACGCCAAGGCCTTGATGGCGCTGAAACCGCTGTCGATCGAGACGGTGGATTCCAAGGTGCTGATGCTGGCCATGCAGGACATCGTCTGGCACGGCGTGGCGCGTTATTTCCCCGAGCAGGCGGACACCCCGACCCTGGGCATCAACCTGATCGAGTTCAGCGGCGACGACCAGGAGGCGCTGGAACAGCGGGTCGACGCCTTTGTCCGGCACCTGCAGCAGGACAGCTCCGTGGTGCGCCTCGGCCATACCCTGGCCATCGGCGCCCAGGCGGTCAACCAGGTGTACGCCATGCGCAAGCGCGCGGTCGGCCTGCTGGGCAACGTCCAGGGCGAGGCGCGGCCGCAGCCCTTTGTCGAAGACACCGCGGTGCCGCCGGAGAACCTGGCGGATTACATCCTCGAATTCCGCGCGCTGCTCGATGGTTATGGCCTGCAATACGGCATGTTTGGCCATGTCGACGCCGGCGTGCTGCATGTGCGGCCGATCCTCGACATGAAGGACCCCAAGCAAGCGGCGTTGGTCCGGCCGATCTCCGACGCGGTGGCGGCGCTCACCCACAAGCATGGCGGCCTGCTGTGGGGCGAGCACGGCAAGGGTCTGCGCTCGCAATACGTGCCGGACTATTTCGGCGAGCTGTACCCGTCGTTGCAGGCGCTGAAAGCGGCGTTCGACCCGTTCAACCAGCTCAACCCCGGCAAGATCGCCACCCCGGCCTCGGTGCCTGAAGCGCGCCTGACCCGGGTCGACGAAGTAGTGCTGCGCGGCGAACTCGACCGCACCATCGACGAACGCGTCTGGCAGAGCTATGACAGCGCCCTGCATTGCAACGGCAACGGCGCCTGCTACAACTTCGACCCGGACGACGCCATGTGCCCGTCGTGGAAGGCCACCCGCAACCGCATTCATTCGCCCAAGGGCCGCGCCTCGCTGATCCGCGAGTGGCTGCGCCTGCAGGGCGAGCAGGGGGTGGATGTGCTGAACGGCGGTGGCGCCCGGCTTTCCAACCTGGCCCGGCGCGTCTATAACAGCGCGGCGCGGCTGGCCGGGCGCGAGGACTTCTCCCATGAGGTGTACGACGCCATGGCCGGCTGCCTGGCGTGCAAGTCCTGCGCGGGGCAGTGCCCGGTCAAGGTCAATGTGCCGGAGTTCCGCTCGCGTTTCCTCGAGCTGTACCACGGCCGTTACCTGCGCCCGCTGAAGGATTACCTGATCGGCTCGCTGGAGTTCAGCGTTCCCTATCTGGCGCGCCTGCCACGGCTGTACAACGCGCTGATCGGCGCGGCGCCGGTCAGCCGTGCCCTCAAGCACCTGGCGGGCATGGTCGACAGCCCGTTGCTCAGCACCCTGGACTTCCAGGCGGTGTGCCGCCGGCGCAATGTGCGCATGGCCAACGCCGCGCAGCTGGCGGCGCTCTCCGAAGAACAGCGCCAGCGCAGCGTGATCCTGGTGCAGGACGCCTTTACCCGGTTCTTCGAGACGCCGCTGGCGGCCGAGTGGCTGGAGCTGATCGAGCGCCTGGGCTTCCAGATCTACCTCGCGCCTTTCGCCGCCAATGGCAAGCCCTTGCAGGTCCAGGGTTTCCTCGGCGCCTTTGCCCGGGCCGCGCGCTACAACGCGCAGTCGCTGCTGAAACTGCAGGCCAGCGGCGTGCCCCTGGTCGGCCTCGACCCGGCGATGACCCTGGTCTACCGCCAGGAGTACCGCAAGACCCTGGGTGCGGCTCAGGCGCCCGAGGTGCTGTTGCCGCAGGAATGGCTGGCCCGGGTGCTGCCCGCAGTACCTAGTGAGGCATCGGCTGAAGCGAGCCCGATCGCCGAGGCCGAGCCCTATCAGTTCCTTGCGCACTGCACCGAAAAAACCAACGAGCCCGCCAGCATCGGCCTCTGGCAACAGGTGTTCGCGCGTATGGGCCTGAAGTTGCAGGTGCTGGCCAGCGGTTGCTGCGGTATGTCCGGGACCTACGGTCACGAGACCCGCAACCTGGCCACTTCGCAGGTCATCTATCAGCAATCCTGGCAGCCGCTGGTGGCGCGCCACGGGCAGGGCGGACGGTTGCTGGCCGACGGTTATTCCTGCCGCAGCCAGGTCAAGCGCCAGGAGGGGCAGGGGCTGCAGCATCCACTCCAGGCGTTGCTGGAACAACTGCGCAAGCACCCGCTCAAGGCCTGATCAGATCCACCGTGGCGCCGGTTCTACGAGCGCTACGTCGGAATGCCGCCCAGCCCGATCGCAGCCTTCGGCAGCGGCTACAGCACTGTGTTGCCTGTGTAGCCGCCGCCGAGCCCGCGAGGCTGCGATCGGTTGCGCAGCGACCGCAAACTCGGAATCCCGGATATCCCTGCCGGCGCCGGTGGCTTCAGTCGGTGCTGTCCATCAGCTGCTTGATGCGCAGCCAGTCGTTGCGTGCTTCCAGGTATTTTTCGTTGGCCCGCTGCTTGGCGCTGCTGAACAGGGCCAGGCGGTGGTCGTCGACATGGTCGGTGTTGAGCAGCTCATAGGCCTGGACATCCAGGCGGTCGGCTTCGGCGAACAGCCGGGCGTTGTTCGCCAGCTCGCGGTTGAATCGTTCGGTCCTGCTCATGGCTGCGTCATCCTCCTTAATCCTGCATAGGGCCGGCCACGGCAAGACACCTGGGCCGATGCTCTTCCTGACCCCGGGTGCCTCGACCGCTGGCCGAGATATCGAGACCTTGCCTGGATTTGGAGAATCGCCTTTTACCCGTGGTTCCATGGCGCTGCCCAGCGGTTGTCGGCAGCGCCGTGGATGGTTACTCATCAACTTATTCCGGCGTCCGCTGGATCAGATCCAGGGCCTCGCTGCGCGACAGTGGCCGCTGCATGCGCTGCGACAACACCGCCATGGCCCTTGGGTACTCGCAGGCGACCACCGATTCCACCTGTTCGTTGAAGCACAGCAGGGCGATAAAGCGGTACTGCTCCGGCTCGCCCTCGAAGACGATCTGGTTCCACCGGCGGGCGTGGCCGAGCACCTCGAAGGTCTGGTCGTAGAAGTAGGTCCAGAAGAAGGGCACCACGCTGAAACTCAGCTGTTCGCCGAGCATGTTGCAGGCGGCGAGCCGACCCTGCTGCTGGGCCACGCGCCAGTGTTCGATGCGCTGGGAGCGGCCGTCGCAGGGGAAACTCACGATGTCGCCGGCCGCCCACAGGCCGTCGGCCACGGCCAGGCTGGCATCGGCCTTGAGCGAACCGTCCTCGGCCAGTTCGAGGCCTTCGACGAAGGCCGTGGCAGGGCTGACGCCGGTGCCGAACAGCACCAGGTCGACGGCGATGCGCTGGCCGTTGTCGAGGACCACCTGTTGCACCTGGTCCTCGCCGACCAGGGCCCGGGCTTCGCAACCGGCGTAGTAGATCACCCCGTGCTGTTCGTGCAGGGCACGCACGGCGCTGCCGATGCGTTCTCCCAGCTGGCGTTGCAGCGGCACCTGGTGGCGGCCGATCAGGTGCACCATCAGCCCGCGTTTGCGCAGGGCCGAGGCGGCTTCCAGGCCGATGAAACTGTCGCCGATGATCGCCACCCGTTTACCGGGCCGGGCCTGTTCCAGCAGGCGCGCGGCATCTGCCCGCGAGCGCAGCATGAACACCCCCGGCAGGTCGGCCCCTTCGATCGCCGGCAGGCGCGGTTCGGCGCCGGTGGCCAGGAGCGCGGCGTCGTAGTCCAGGCACTGGCCGTCGGCCAGGAGGATCTGCCGCCGCCCCGGGTCGAGGCGCAGGACCTCGGCCTGCAGCAACTGGACATCGGCCTCGCGATAAAACTCCGGTTCGAGCAGGGGCGGAACCTCCGAAGGCGGCATCTCGCCGGCCAGCACGTATTTGCTCAGGGCGGTACGGTCATAGGCCGGCTGCACTTCCTTGTCGATCCAGGTCAGGTTGTTGCCCAGGCCCTCGGCCCGCAGGGTCGCCACCGCCGCGGCACCGGCGGCGCCGGCGCCGATCACCACGAACCGTCGCGGATCGGCCGGGCGTGGCACCACGGGGTCGGCCATGGGCTGGTCGGCGACCCAGACCCGGTCGTCGTGACGGATGTCCACCCTGTAGCGCTTGAGGCTTGCCAGGGGCGGCGGCTCGCAGAGTTGCCCGCTGTCGCAGGCAAAGGCGCCCTTGTGCCAGGGGCAGATCAGTTGCCCCTGATACACCGCGCCCTGTTCCAGTGGCGCCCCGGCGTGGGGGCAATCGGCCTGGTAGGCCTGGACCTGATCGCCCGTGCGAATCAGCAGCACCGCTTCGGTACCGACCTGGACCCGGGTGCCGCGGTCTTCGGGCAACTGGTCGAGGCGGGCCACGACATAAAAGGTCATCGCTTTTCTCCTGCGCGTTCCGCGCCCTTGATCCTCCTTGCGCGTCATCCTCCCTGGTGCGGGGCCGGGATCTTCTGTCAGAGGGCGCAATGCAGCCCGGCCAGGTGGCTTCGCTTGGCGTTCGTCACAAGCGCCGGAAGTCGCTGGGTTAAGTGTGGACCCTGCAAAGCCCGGTCGATGGGCGCGCCCCGATAGCCGGTCATGCCCGACCCGACAGGTGGCGGGCCGCTAGACCGCCAGTTCGACCAGGTGGCCTTCGACCTGGCCGGCCTCGAGGATCAAATAACCCAGGCTGACCGGCAGCTTGAAGCGCCTCGGCCCGGCGCTGCCCGGGTTGATATAGAGCACGTCGTCCTGCCAGAACTGTCGCGGCTGATGGGAATGGCCGGTGACCACCACCCGTATGCCCGGCGGCAGAGGCTTCGGCACCTCGGCCAGGACATGGCAGAGCAGCAGGTCGAGGCCATCGAGCTTCACGGTGATGTGACGGGGCAGTGCGTGGGCCCAGTCATGGGGCTGATCGACATTGCCGAACACCGCGGTCACCGGCGCCAGGTGTCCGAGGGTGGCAAGTATCTGCGGGTCGCCGATATCGCCGGCATGCAGGATATGCGCGCAGCCCTGCAGCGCCGCCAGCGCGCCGGGACGAAGCAAACCGTGGGTGTCGGAGATCAGGCCTATTTTCATCGGTTCATGCTCGGGATGGGGGTCAGTGATTTCAGCTCCCGCGAGTGGGAAAGACCGTCTGAAAGAGCTTTTCCCGGCAAGACAGATGAGCTGAATCGAGTGCTGACAGGCTATTTAGCGTAGCGCAAGCCATGGAAAAGGGCGCCGGCGGCTATTCCTCCCCTGCAGGAATACACAGTTAGTAGGGGGGATGCCGCTAGCATGATCGCGCCAACGAATCACCACATGGAGCCGCTTGCAGCAACACGGGAGACTCCCGTTCCCCGTCATCGACGCCTATCGGGTGTCTGGAGCAACGCCTACGCGGAATGCGAAGCTGGCGGTGACAGGCGGCGACAGAGTTGCCGCGCTTGCTGGAGCAGGGGCGCACGCCAGACGATCCGGCCATCGTCCGAGCTGCAGAGCGGGGTATCGAGCGGCCAGCCGGCAGGATCGGCCGCGTATGACCAGCCGAGGCCCCGCAGTTTGTCCCGGCACGGCAGCAATTCGGTCACGCCCAGGCGGATCGCGCGATCGAGCGCATGGCCAAGTTCGGCCGGATGCGGATAGTAAGGCGTCAGCAGGAACGCGCGCTGCAGCGACGCGCCCGCCCAGGTGAGCCCGGCATCCACCATGTCGACGATCGCGGCCAGTGCGCAGGCATGTTCCGGCCCCGCGCGCTTGAGCAACGCGGCAACGTTGATGTTCACGCAAAGATCGACGACGTTCGGATATTGCAATTCATCCAGCCAGGTCAGATAGACGCCTTCGCGATGCCAGGGCCTTGCATCGGCCGCGACCCACCTCAGGCGAAACACCTCGAGCACCTGGCGCACGGCGTACGTCAGCCGCTGCGCCGGCCAGCGGCCGCCGTCGACCAGCGCGAGCATGAACAGCGCGGTGTCGTCGGCGTCCGGCAGCAGCGCAATAGGCATCCACTCCGGCTGGCGATCGGGCGGGTAGAACGAGAACGCGCCACTCCGGTCCGTCCGCTCGCAGCACGCCAGGAAGTCGAGCGCGCGCCTGCGGGCCGCGGTCAGCGCCGGTGTGGCGGGCCATGCCGAGAGTTCATGGAGGACGAGCGCGGTCACGAAGCCGTTCTCGTCGGCGGCCGGGCCTGTCGGCAGCTCGACGATGGAGCCGAACGCACCGCTGGGCGATTGCGCGGCGAGCAGCGCATTCAGCGCGGCTTCGGTAGCGGTCGGATGGAAGACGCTCATGCCGGCTCCAGCGGCGGCGCGACGCCAAAGGTGACGCCGAGCCCGGCATCGCCGTGCACGGTGATGCCAAACATCGTGTGATGGGTCGTCGGGTCGTCGAGCGCGGCGAGCGGCTCGGTCAATTGCGCGTAGAAGCGCAGGTCCCATCCGTGGCGCCGGCCAAGCTCCAGGATACGCGCACGGGCCCGTCCATCGCCGCCGAACAGCGCGCGTGCGTGGGTGTAGAGGGTGAACGCGGTCGGCTCGCCCCTAGCGCTGACCGAATAGCTGAACCCGTACAGATCGCCCGGAAGCTCGCGCCAGATCGGCGCGCCGCAGCATTCGCCCAACAGCTCGACGAGTTCGCGGTAGCGCGACGCGAGATTCACCCGCGCGAGCAGCGCCACCAGGTCCGGCGCGATCATGCCTTCGATGCGCGAGTAGAACTCCGTGCGCTGCGAGTCGGGGTCCACGCCGATCAGCTCGATGTGCTGGCGCTTGTCCGGGAGCGACTTGGGCCTGCCGATCACCTCGGCGGCGAAGGCGTCGGCATCGGCCGCCGCGTCCTTCGGCACCTCGACGTAGAGCTTGGTGCGACACTGCCCCGCGCGATGCCGTCCACCGATATACGCGCCGAAGCGCAGCGGCTGACCGGCCTGGAGCCGGCGCACCGCGTCGACGGTGGACGTGGGTGCCGGTGTGGCGCCAAGCGCCGCGAGCTGACCGAGCGCGGTATCGACCGCGCGGGGCGGATCGCTGCCCGGCAGCGCCGGGTCGAGCGTATAGCGCAAGGCATCGTCGGCGGTGGAGAACGCGATCTCGACCGGGAAGCCGCTCATGGTCAGCAGGCTGCCGGTGAAGCCTTCGGCTGCGCGGGCGCGATCGTCGAGCAGGCACAGGAGCTGCGCGCGCGCCTGCTCCGCGTCGTTGCCGTGAAAGTGCCGGGCGATCTGCAGCGCGCGTTCCAGTGCCGGAGGCCAGGCCATCGCGCTACCCCTGCCCGGTGCCGCGGGGGGGCAAAACCAGCAGCATGCTCGTCTGATTGTCTGCGGACTCGATGCGCGTGGTCCCGTCCGCCAGGTAATAGAGGGCAAGGTAGTCGTAGATCGGTGTCACGCCGTCGACGGACGTGCTGCTTGCATACTCGTAGCCGCTTTCGCGCGTGAACAGGAAGTCTTGCCCGTCGTTCGGCGCGCTCCTGAACGTTACCGTCACCTTCACCTGATCGTTCACAATCCAGTCGATCCGCGACGGATCGAGCGTGACCGACGCGGGCAGCGTATCGGGCGTGATGTCCACGCTGACGGCGGCCGTCGGGACATCGAACGGCGTCAGCTCGTCGTTGACCTGCAGCGTGCCGGTGAAGCTGGTCGCGGCGCAATCCGGGTCGACCACCAGGTACCTGTAGGTGACGGACGGATGGACGCGGTCGAGCGTGACATACGCCGGACCGATGCTCTGGATCGCCCATTGCCATGACGGGATGCCCAGGTTGCCCGATTCGCTCGTGCTGAGCGCAAGCTGCACCTGATCTCCCGCGCCGAGCTTGTGCGCGGTCAACCTGACCGATTTCTCCTGTAACGGAGACACGGCCCTGACGAACGCGAGGGCGGGCTGCGTACCGGGCTGGAAGACGGTGCCGGTCTCCTCGCCGCTGGAGTCCGGCGTCTCGCCGGAGAGACTGTATTCGAGCCAGTACGAGAACAAGCCCGGCGTATAGTTGCGGCGCGCGACGAGGCGCACCGGCAGCGTGCTCTTCTCGCGCTTGCCGTCGGATTCATAGTGCACGCTGACGCTCTGGATAAGGCTGGGCATCTGGTCGGCGAGGACGAAGTCGCGAATGCCGACCTCGTCGAGCGTGACCGATGTCGCGCCCAGCCCGTCGATCTCGCCCGAGTCGAACGGCTGGAGTTGCGCATCCGGCTTGAACGTGACCACGTAGCGATAGCGGTAGTCGAGCCGCCAGGCGACCGGGGAAATCGCCGTCTGGAAGATGCCGGTCGACCACGGCTGCGTGTGCCCCGGGTTGAAGATGCTGTGGCCAGGCGACCCGCCCGGGTTTGTCACGCTCAGCGCGATCGATTCGATCGGCAGCGTTTCGAAGTAGTCCGCGACCGGCGAGAAAGTGACCGGCGTGACGGGCGGCAGCGCCGGCAGCACCAGCAGCGGCGGCGAACCGGCTCCCGATTGCTCCCAGGTCGAACCGTCGTTCAGCGTGTAGGTCGCCGCCCATGGATAGCCTGCGGCCGGCAGCGGCAGCCAGCGGGCGGTGGTGCTGGCAGCGGTGAAGGTCAGCGGGTGGCCGGCGAGTTCCGCGTCGACGAGGGTGACCCGGCTCCAGTCGATCAGCAGCGGTGTGACGGTGACGGCGATGGTGGCGGGAATACCGGCACCGACCTGGATCGTCGTGCCGTCGGCCACCGTGAGCGGAATCGGCGTGACTTCGCCGGTGGGGCCGAACTGCTGGCCGTCGTACAGGACGACGCCGGCGGTGGCGGGGCCAGGGTCGAACTGCCAGGTATCCTGAGGATCCTCAGCAGTGAGTGCGCACCAGTGGTTCGCGCAGTAATTGTGATCCGTGTCGAGGTAAACGAGGTTCAGCACGATCAAGCTGAGCGGCGGGGTATCCCCGTCCAGCCCGTGACCGACGATACGATAGAGGATGTTCGCCATGATGGCTCCGAACCGCTGGGTGCGTGCAGGAAATGCGGGGGGCGACCGCGTCGCTTCCCCCGCGGCAGTGCAGTCCGCCCGGCGTGAGCCGGGCGGTGGCGCAGGTTATTTCACACTCGCGAGTTCTTCCTCGTAGGCCAGGTTGATGCCCGTAAGCAGGCGCAGGTGGGCCGCTTCGATCGCGTGCGCATGCTCGTGCGGAACGAGGTAGGGCCGTTCGTTGGCCAATACCTGCTTGTTGCTCCACATCCTCGGCAGCACGAGCAGCGCCGACGTCATCTTCGTCTGCTGGATGACGACTGGCGATGCACCCTTCGGATAGTAGGCGCCCGAGTAGTACCAGGTCAGGCTGGGCTCCTGTCCGTCGAGCATGAACGAGTAGTACTGGCTGCCCGTTCCCCTGAGGAACTGGAACGGGTGTTGCTTGATCGGTTGCCCGGTCGCATTCAGCAGGTAGACGTCGATCTTGACCATGTCATACAGATCCCACTGGATCAGCGACGGATCGATGGTCACCATGGTCGGGGTCTGCTTCGCGGTGACGTTGATCGGTTGCCGCTGCGGCACGTACCACGGCGTCGGGTAACTGATGATTTCGCCGTCGTCCACGTACTGCACCGTCACATCGCAGTAAGCGTTCTTGTTGTTCGGCGCGAGGAATTTCCACGGCGTGATCGGATCGCCTTTCTTGTCGATCTGCCAGACATTGCCCTGCACCGACACGCTGTTGTCCGGATCGACGTAGTACGCGGACACATAGACGTTTTCCATGTCCTTCGCCCATACCGGATACAGGGTGACTTGCTGCAGGGCCAGCGGTGATCCGATCTGCACGGAGTTCTGGTTGGTCGGCTGGCTGGGCGCGAGGGTCACGCGCGAGCCGTCTCCCATGACGTAGAGCACCGAGTAGGTGTAGTTCGTCGTATAGGGGAGCGCCGTCAGGAACGATACGGGCCACTTTTCCTCGTTCGCATGGAACACATAGTTCTCCGTCTTGGCCTCTGCCGCCTGGCCGGGGGCCACGTTGGTGTTGACGAATACGAAGTCGACTTGCACTTGCTTCACCGATTGCGCAGAGGCGCCAAACTGGATGCCCGAGGTCTCGAACGTAACGGCCAGCGCTGCGAGCGAGCCGGCATTGAACGTCACGCTCGCCTCTCCCACGAGGGCCGCGTTGCCCTGGATCGTCGGCGACTCATACGACGTTCTGTCCGTGTAGGTAACGATGTATTTGTACGAATAGCGCAAGTTGGGCGAGCCATCCGGATTGGTGACCGCGGGGCGCTTGAAGATCCAGCTGGTGGTGTCCTTGGTCAGGGTCTCGGAGTCGTTGCCCGACGGTGATTGCGCCAGGACCTGCACCGACGCGACCCGGGAGCTGATCAGGTCGACGTTGGTAAGCTGGAAAACGACCGAGAGCGGGCTGTAGTCGACCACCTCGTAAACCCGGTCCCACACATCATTCGCGAAGGCGGGCAGCAGGGTCGACGACTGCGCAATCCAGTCGACCACCGTGTTCTGCGTGTAGGTGTACGAGAACGAACTCACCTGGCTCATGCTGAACTTGTAGTCGTTTCCTGACGGATTATTCGCCTGCATCATCGCGATGGTCGAATTGACCGACTGGGTGACGGCATTCTGCAACGTCTGCTGCGCCCAGTTGGTGATCGCCTGCCCCTGTGCCGACATCGGGTCGATCTTGCCCCAGATATAATCGATCGTGCCGGCCTGCGACTGGCTCAGGTACTGATTGACTTCGACGGTGCGGCTGGTTTCCGAACCCCAGACGTTTTTGTCGACGTGGATGGTCTGCTCGTACTGATAGGCGACGCTCGAATCGAATCCAACCGTGACCGCCACGCCCGGCAACGACCCCGGCACGTGCATCTGGTACTGGACATCGTATGCGCCGCCGTCCTGGCCGCTGAACGCGGTGATGAACGCAGCGACTGCGGCCTGGTCCGGCAGGGAGATCGAGAACGACGCGCGGGCACTCGCCTGCCCGATGTCACCGGTCGTCGGCGCCAGAGAGGGCCAGGCCACTGCCGAATAGCTGCCCATCTGGCCCTTGTCGTCGGGATACTGGTAGTTAAACCAGGTCGTCCCGAGGGTCCAGTCCCAGCCGCCGATCCGGATGTCGTTGCCGAACTTCTTCTGCACGGCCTCGATGGCCCCCGGCGGCGTTTGCAGCACGGTCTGGAAATTGCACTGTCCGGAAACGCCTTTGCCATTCTTGAACTGCCGCAGCGAGAATTCCGGCAGGCCGCTCGCGGCGATCGCGAATTGCGGCTGCGGAACGATGTAATACTTTTTGGCGTCCTGATTGTCCTTGTAAATCTGGATCGTGTATGACCTTCCGCCGAAATCGTACTTCAAGGTATCCGAGCTTCCGATATCCAACATGACTCTGTCTCCCGTAACGTCCTGTGACATGAAGTGAGTGCGGTGTCGGAACGCTCGACCTTGTCGTCCGCTCGCCGGCGGGCGTTGTTTGAGTCGTTGATACGGCCGAGTGTGCGACCGGATCATCATTCGGCCATTTTTGAGCACTGGCAACCACCAGAAATGGTAGATGCGCATGGCATGTATTTTGCGCGTTTTGCATCGAAGCGAATGCTGTCCGATCGCGGCTTTTCAGTGGCCGAATGGCGTCGGTCTGTTGCGGGCGGGAATGCGCCTTTCGTTTCGAGCGTCCACGGCATCGGTGGCCAGGAGAGCCCGCCGGAGAGGTTGCCGGGGGCTCGAGGATGTGTTTCGGGTTGACTGCGGTCGTCGGATCAGTTGCGGTCCAGCCACACGGTCTGCGCGTTGCAGAACTCGCGGACGCCGAAGTGCGACAGCTCACGGCCGAAGCCGCTTTTCTTCACGCCGCCGAAGGTCACCCGTGGATCGCTGGCGCAGTAACCGTTGATGAACACGCCGCCGGTTTCCAGTTCGGCGGTCAGGCGTTCGGCCAGGGCCAGGTCCTGGGTGTAAATGGTGGAGGCCAGGCCGAATTCGCTGTCGTTGGCCAGCGCCAGGGCGTGTTGCGCATCCCGGGCGCTAATGATCGAGGCCACCGGGCCGAACAGCTCCTGCTGGAACGAGGTCATCTGGTCGGTGACGCCGGCCAGCACCGTAGGCTGATAGAAGTTGCCCGGCCCTTCGGCCTTGGCGCCGCCCAGCAGCAGGGTCGCACCTTCGCGCAAGGTGGCCTGCACCTGTTCGTCCAGCTCGTCGCGCAGGTCGAAGCGCGCCATCGGGCCGATGTAGGTGTCATTAGCCAGCGGGTCGCCCACCAGCAGCTTGCGGGTGGCGGCGACGAACTTCTCGGTAAAGGCCTCGACCACCCCTTGTTCGACGATCAGCCGCTTGGCGGCGGCGCAGACCTGCCCGGTGTTCTGGTAGCGGCCGATGACCGCGGCCTGCACGGCGGCGTCCAGGTCGGCGTCGTTGAGCACGATAAAGGGATCGGAACCGCCAAGCTCGAGCACGCATTTCTTCAGGGCCGCGCCGGCCTGGGCACCGATGGCCATGCCGGCGCGCACGCTACCGGTCAGGGTCACGGCGGCGATCCGTGGGTCGGCAATGGCCCGGGACACGCCGTCCGGGGTGACGTTGATCACTTCGAACACGCCTTGGGGGAAACCGGCGCGCTGGAAGGCTTCCAGCAGCAGGTAGGCACTGCCCATGACGTTCGGCGCGTGCTTGAGCACATAGGTATTACCGGCGATCAGCGCCGGCACCGCGCCGCGCAGCACCTGCCAGACTGGGAAGTTCCACGGCATCACCGCGAGGATCGGGCCCAGCGGTCGGTATTCGATGCGCGCCTTGCCGTTCGGCACCCGGGCCGGCTCGGGTGCGAGCATCGCCGGACCTTCGGCGGCGTACCATTCGCAGAGCTGGGCGCATTTCTCGATCTCGCCGCGGGCCTGGGCGATCGGCTTGCCCATTTCCAGGGTGATGCTGCGGGCCAGGGTTTCGCCGCTGTCGCGCAGGGCCTTGGCCAGGGCGAGCAGCAGGGCCGAACGCTGTTCGAGGCTGCTGCGGCGCCACTGGGCGGCGGCCGCGGCGGCGCGGGTCAGGGCGGCGTCCAGCGCCTCGGCGGATTCATAGGGGTAATGGGCGATCTGCTCGCCGCTGGCGGGGTTGATCGAAAGGGCGTGGGTCTGGCTGGAAACCTTGGTCATGGCGGCGTCCTGTGAGCTGAGGAATGGCCGCAGGTTAGGCTGGCAGGTTGCTTATGAAAACTGAATAATAAAGAGCATATCTTTCACGTTTGGAGAATGAGATGGATCTGGTGCAGCTGGAAATCTTCAAGGCGGTGGCCGAGCAGGGCAGCATCAGCGCGGCGGCCCAACTCATCCACCGGGTGCCTTCCAACCTGACCACGCGGATCAAGCAGCTGGAGCAGGACCTGGGGGTGGAGCTGTTTATCCGCGAGAAGAGCCGCCTGCGCCTGTCGCCGGCCGGCTGGAGTTTTCTCGACTACGCCCGGCGGATTCTCGACCTGGTGCAGGAAGCGCGGCTGACGGTCGCCGGGGAAGAACCCCAGGGCCCGTTTTCCCTGGGCTCCCTGGAGAGCACCGCGGCGGTGCGGATTCCGGCGTTGCTGGCGGCCTACAACCAGAAGCACGCCAAGGTCGAGCTGGACCTGTCCACTGGCCCCTCCGGGACCATGATCGATGGCGTGCTGTCCGGGCGCCTGGCCGCGGCCTTCGTTGATGGCCCGGTGCTGCACCCGAGCCTGGAAGGTGTGCCGGTGTTCGATGAGGAAATGGTCATCATCGCACCGCTGGGGCATGCGCCCATCACCCGTGGGCGCGACGTCAACGGCGAGAACATCTACGCCTTTCGCGCCAACTGCTCCTACCGCCATCACTTCGAGCGCTGGCTCAGCGAGGATGGCGCGGTACCCGGCAAAATCCATGAAATGGAGTCCTACCACGGCATGCTGGCCTGCGTCAGTGCCGGCGCCGGCCTGGCGCTGATGCCCCGCAGCATGCTCGACAGCATGCCGGGCTGCGGCACGGTGAGCATCTGGCAGCTGGCGCAGCCGTTCCGCTTCCTGCAGACCTGGCTGATCTGGCGCCGCGGCACGGTCTCGCGCAGCCTGACCCACTTCGTGCACTTGCTGGAGGAGCGCGGGGCGCTGCTGGATAGCCCGCTTCCCGAACTGCAGCCCTAGGACGTCGGCACGGTCTGGTTGCGCCCCGCGCGCTTGGCCATGTACAGCGCCGAGTCGGCCTGCATCAGCAGGCTCTTGAATTCGGTGGAGGCGGGCACGCAGCTGTAGACGCCGAGGCTGACGGTGACCAGGCCAGCGGGGTTCTCCGTGTGCTCGATCGCCAGGTCCAGCACCGCCAGCCGGATGTTCTCGGCCAGTACGTAGGCACCGCCGGGCTCGGTGTCCGGCAGCAGGATCGCGAACTCCTCGCCGCCGTAGCGCACCACCAGGTCCGAGGGTCGGCGCACGCACTGGCTGATGGCCTGGCCAACGGCGCAGATGCAATGGTCGCCCGCCACATGGCCATAGTGGTCGTTGAAGCTCTTGAAGAGGTCGATGTCCAGCATGATCAGGCTGATCGACGAGCGCTGCCGGGACGCCCGCAGCCACTCCAGTTCCAGGTTGCGCTCCAGGTGGCGCCGGTTGGCCAGGCCCGTCAGGCCGTCCTGCAACACCAGGGTCTCCAGCACCGCGCGCGCTTTCTTCAGATGGTTTTCCACCCGCAGGCCCTTGCGCACCTGTTTGAACAACAGGATGCCGACCAGCAGGTTGATCAGCAGCACCACGGCGATCATCGCGGTCATCTTGTAGGTGTCGGCGCGCCAACTGCTGAGAATGGATTCCCGGGAGTTGGCCGCCGCCACCACCAGCGGGTACTTGTACAGCACCCGGTAGCCGAACAGGCGGTCGACGCCGTCGATGATCGACTTGACCATCACCGAACCGGCGGGGGCCTTGGGGATATGGACGGAGAAGATTTCGCCCTTGGCCAGGGACGTGCCGATCAGTTTTTCGTCGAACGGCCGTCTGGCGATGAGGGTGCCCTGGGGCAGGGCGAGGAAGATCGCGCCCTGGTCGTCGATGTTGAAGCGAGCGAAGAACTTGTCGAAATAGTCCATCTTGATACTCGCCAGCACCACGCCCTTGAAGTGGCCCTGGGCGTCGTTGACCCGGCGCGTGAGGGGGATGACCCATTCGCCGGTGGTCCTGCTGCGCAGGGCCGCGCCGACCCGCGGCGACAGGGTCACGTTCTCCTGGTGGAACTTGAAATAGTCGCGGTCCGAGTTGTTCGCCGCCACTGGCTGGTAGTCGAAGGAGGTGAGTATCCAGCGGCCCTGCTGGTCATAGAAGAACAGGCCATGCAGCTGTTCGGTGGTGAACACGCGCTTTTTCAGCAGCTTCTGGGTCTTTTCCAGGGCCTGGGGCGACTGGTCGTCGAGGCGCTCTATCAACTCTTCCAGGATCAGGTTGGCTTCGTCGAAGGTATCGGTGGCCTGTTGCGCGATGGACAAGGCCAGGTTGCCGGAGGTCAGCCGGGCCTGCTCCAGCTCATGGGCCTTGCTGTTGGTGACCTGGATGCCATAGATGCTCAGGATCGAAATCGTGACCACCATCAGGAAGGCGATGGTGATCGCCAGTACGGGAAGTCGTTTCGACTCCAGGGCAATGTCCTCGGTGCTGCTGTCGGGTATTCCGTCCACGGTCTTCCTTGTCTTGCCTGGAATGAAACAGGGCTGTCGTCAGGATCCTCGATGACAGCGGCCGTCCGGGTTGAAAAAAGTCGCAAGGGTATCAGTCACGATAGCGCAGGGTTTCCAGCAGCAGGGCAAAAGTCGGCTGCCGCCAGGCGCATGCGAGATGTCCGGGTATTGCGCCGGTACTTTCTCGAAGCATCGATGAGGGGCCGTCATGAATGTTTCATGATTCTAGCGGCTAATACTGGGAATGCGCCGGTAGCTGAATCTCATAGCTGCCTGTCGAGCGCAGCCGCACAGGCCTCCCACCCGGACTCCTCAGTTCTTCCAGGCAAAAAATGAAGATTCGCCATTACCTGCTACCGTTGATTGCTGGTACAGCAATGTACTGCTTCGCAAGGAGTGAAGCGCATCACAGGGTCAACCTGGGCAAGAGCGGCATAGAACAACGCTCAAACTATTCAAGGAACGAATTGTGACGCTCAATCTTTTGGGAACTGGCCTCGAGCCTTTGGTTCCGGAGAATCCCGCGGCCATTGCTCGCCCTGTCATGGGGGTGGCGCTGGCATGAAGATTCTGATCACCGGCGCGGCGGGTTTCATTGGCTTCCATACGGCGACCCGGCTCTGTCAGGCCGGCCACGAGGTGGTCGGGGTCGACAACCTGAATGATTACTACAGTGTCGACCTCAAGCTGGCGCGCCTTGGGCAATTGCGCCAACACAGCAACTTCACCTTCGAAAAACTCGATATAGCGGACAGACAGGGCATGCGGGCGCTGTTCCAGGGGCAGCGCTTCGAGCGGGTGATCCACCTGGCGGCGCAGGCCGGGGTCCGCTATTCGCTGGAATGTCCCGACGTCTACGCGGACTCCAACCTGACAGGCTTTGTGAACCTGCTCGAAGGCTGTCGGCACAGCGCCGTGGGCCATCTGGTCTATGCCTCCAGCAGTTCGGTGTACGGCATGAACAGCAAGCTGCCGTTTGCCACCACGGACGCCATCGACCACCCCATCTCGCTCTATGCCGCGACCAAGCGGGCCAATGAGCTCATGGCCCACACCTACGCCCATCTTTACGGCCTGCCGAGCACCGGGTTGCGCTTCTTCACCGTGTACGGCCCCTGGGGACGGCCGGACATGGCGCCGTTCAAGTTCACCAAGGCGATCCTCGACGGCCAGCCGATCGACATCTACAACAACGGCGATATGTCGCGGGACTTCACCTACATCGACGATGTGGTGGAAGGGATAGTGCGCATCCAGGACTGCCTGCCCATCCCCGACGAGCGCCAGGCGAACGGGCAGGGCGCACCCGCGGCCCCCACCAGGCTCTACAACATCGGTTTGGGTTCGCCGGTGCGGCTGCTGGACTTCGTCGGTTGCATCGAGGCGGCGACCGGTGTCGAAGCGGTCAAGCACTACCTGCCCTTGCAGCCCGGCGATGTGCTGCAGACCTGGGCGGACGTCGACGACTTCGCCAAACGGGTGAACTTCCAGCCCAGCACGCCCCTGAGCGTGGGGGCCAGGCATTTCGTCGAATGGTATCGGGACTATTACCGGGTATGACCCGTGCCGTCGTACCTGAACACGGCAAGACGACCACGCATTGCCGCATAACCAGAAGATCAATCCGTCAGTGAATCCATTATGTCGAATACACCCTACGTCTCAGTGCTGATTCCGGCCAAGAACGAAGCAGAGAACTTGCCCTACCTGCTGCAGGAGGTTCGCCAGGCACTCCATGGCGAGTCCTTCGAAGTGATAGTCGTCGATGACGGCAGTACCGATAACAGCGCGGCAACCTTGCTGGCGCTGAAGAACTCCGGCTATTCGCAACTGCGCATCCTCAGCCATGACCGTTCCCTGGGCCAGAGCACTTCGATCTACCACGCCGCTCAAGCCGCGCAGGGCAGGTGGCTGGCGACCCTCGATGGCGACGGGCAGAACGATCCGGCGGACATTCCCGGCATGCTGGCGATCGTCCGCGCGAGCCAATGCCCCGGCGACCTCAAGCTGATCGCCGGGCACCGGGTGAACCGACGCGATAGCGCCAGCAAGCGCTGGGCCTCGCGCTTCGCCAACAGACTGCGCGGCCACCTGCTCAAGGACCAGACCCCGGATACCGGCTGCGGCCTGAAGCTGATCGAGCGCGAGGCTTTTCTACGCCTGCCTTATTTCGATCACATGCATCGCTTCATTCCAGCGCTGATCCAGCGCCACCGGGGCCGCATGCTGGTGCACCCGGTCAACCATCGTCCGCGGGGCGCGGGTGTTTCCAAGTATGGAAACCTGGATCGCGCGCTGGTCGGCATCCTCGATCTCATCGGCGTCTGGTGGCTGATCCGGCGCACACGCTTCGATACCGCGCCTTGCGAACTGAGGGACTGAAATGGCCAAGGAAACCTTGTGGCTGGTCGTCGGCTTCGCCGGGCAACTGGTGTTCACCGGCCGCTTCGCCCTGCAATGGCTGTACAGCGAATACAAGAAGCGCAGCCTGATCCCCGTCGGCTTCTGGTACCTGAGCCTGGTGGGCAGCGCCTTGCTGCTGGCGTACGCGATCTACCGCCAGGACCCGGTCTTCATCATCGGCCAGTCCTTCGGCTTCATCGTCTACCTGCGCAACCTGCAACTGATCGCCCGCAGCAGAGAAACCAGACCGGAAGAAAACACACTCAAGGACCAGAAGGGCTGAAACGTGCGACTGACCCATTCCCCCCGCATCGAACTGCTTTTGCTGCTGTTGCTGGCGGCGCTCATGGTTGGCGCCGGGATCGGCCTGCGCCAGCCAAGTAACGTCGACGAGGAAAGGTTTCTCGGCGTCGCCCTGGAAATGCTGCAGAACGGCAACTGGTTGATCCCGCACCGCGCGGCCGAGATCTACCCCGACAAGCCACCGCTGTTCATGTGGACGATTGCCCTGTTCACGCGCCTCACCGGCGCGCCGAACCTGGCGCTGTTCCTGCCCGCGCTGATCGCCGGGGTGGTCACCACGGCCTGTCTCTACGATCTCGGCAAGCGCCTGTGGAACCGGCGCATCGGGGTGATTGCCGCGCTGCTGTTCCTGGCCACCTATCAGACCTACAGCGTACTGCGGGCCGGGCAGATCGACGGTTTCCTGTGCCTGTGGATCATGCTCGGCCTGTACGGCATGGTCCGCCACCTGCTGCTGGGCCCGGCATGGGGCTGGTTCTATGTCGCCTGCGCGGCGATGGGCTTCGGCATCATCAGCAAGGGGGTGGGCTTCCTGCCGGTGTTGATGTTGATTCCCTACGCTTATGCCGTGCGCAAGGGCTGGCCGGGCGTGGTGCGGATGCCGGGACAGGGGCGCGCCTGGTGGCTGGGCCTGGGGGTGGCCCTGGCGGCCATCGCGGTGTGGCTGCTACCGCTGGTGCTGTATGTGACCCTTTACGGTGACGAGGCCAGTCGCGCCTACGTCAGTGAGATCCTGCTGCGCCAGACCGCGCAACGCTATGCCAATGCCTGGCACCATCAGGAACCGTTCTGGTACTTCTTTCTCAAGGTCATTCCCAAATACTGGCTGCCCCTGGTGCTGGCCTTGCCCTGGCTGGTGCCTGCCTGGCGGCGTCAGTTGAGCAAGCACGATGGCCGGGTCCTGGTGCTGCTGGGCTGGGTCGTGCTGGTGCTGCTGTTTTTCACCCTGAGCAGCGGCAAACGCAAGCTCTACATCTTTCCAGCCCTGCCTGGCCTGGTGCTGGTGATGGCGCCGCTGGTGCCCTGGTTGTTGCGCCGCTGGTTCGCCCAGCGCCCACGGGCGCGGAAGGTCTTCATCGGCCTGGCGGTTTTCTGGTTCGCCGCCTGGTTCGCCCGGGGCTTCATCGAGCCGATCAAGGAACACCTCAACGTGCGCCAGGCGCTCATGGCCGAAGTGGCCGGCATGACCCAGGGCGCCGAGCTGATGCTGACCCATTGGCGCGAAGGCCAATGGCTGTTCGCCCGCCAACCCATCGTGCATTTCGGCATGGATGCGGCGCACCAGACCCAGAAGGCCGCCGACTGGCTCAGGAGCAACCCGACAGCCTTCGCCCTGATCCAGGCCGATGAACTGGCGCAATGCTTCAAACCCGACAAAACGCGAAAAGTCGATGACCACTCCGCCGGGGAGTGGTTCCTGGTGCAGGCCGAGGCCGACAACGGCCAATGCCATGAGCGCTCTGCGTCCGTGCCATTCCGTTTCGCCTGGCAACTGCCTCATCTCTGAAACCTGTAGCGATGCCGTTATCTCATCCGGGAACCGAGGCAAGGACTAGCCTCGCCCGCCAACAAGGAACGTACGATGAATACAGCTGTCGAGCTTCCCAAGGTAAAGCGCCGGTCCCGACGTTGGTTGCGCATTGGCGCCCTGTGGTCGGTGGTATTGATAGTCGCGGCGCTCGCGAGTGTTGCCGTGGTCAGGTTCCACTGGCATGACCGGCTCTACTTCTACGTCGTGAGTCAACTCGACGCCGCCCGCTGGGTCGACAAAAGCATCTGGCTCCCGGACTACAAGGTGGTGATCGAAGCCAAGCCGGTGGTGGGCATCGATGACGATCTATCGGCCATTACCTACGACTACGACCAGGACCGGCTGCTGGCCATGACCAATGCGGCGCCCTACATGATCGTGGCGTTGAGCAAAAGCGGAGAGATCATCGACCGATACCCCCTGCGCGGCTTCGACGACCCCGAGGGCCTGACTTACATGGGTGATGGGCTGATGGCCATCGCCGATGAGAACCTTCAGCAGTTGGCTTTCTTCAGGATGCCCGAACGCTCCGGCACCGTCATCGATGCCAAGGACATCCAGTTCCTTGCCCTGGGCATCAACCTGAGCCAGCACAACAAGGGGTTCGAGGGCGTGACCTACGATGCCGCCAATGATCGCTTGTTCGTCACCAAGGAGCGGGACCCGCGCCAGCTGTACGAAATATCGGGGGTGAAGAAAAGCCTCGAGGGCAAGTTGCAGATCAGGATTCTCGACCTCACCTCGTGGGTCGACCGCAGTGTCTTCGCCAAGGACATCTCGGATGTCTATTACGACCCCAATACCGGGCACCTGGTGATCCTTAGCCAGGAATCGGCGTTGCTGATCGAACTGAGCGACCAAGGCGAGATGGTCAGCTTCCGGACCCTGCTCGGGCGTTTCAGCGACCTGAAGAAAAGCACCTACGGGGCCGAGGGCCTGACCATGGACAACGACGGCAACCTCTATGTCGTCAGCGAGCCGAACCTGTTCTACAAGTTCAGCAAACCCTGAAAACCCTCGACAACGGACCGGCCTCGGCCTGATCGACAGGCCGCAGCGAAACCAGCGGGCCTGGTTTCGCTTTCGCCGGGGCTGCCCTCAGGAGCTCGAGCCAGAAGGCTCGGCTGCCTTGTCCTGGCTGTCGCTGATCAGCATCAGGTTCTGCGGCGACGACAGGGCGATGCCCACTTCGCGCAGGCGCCCGAGGATGGTGAACAGCAGGTCGCTGCGGGCGCCGGACACCGAGCGCGGGCTGCCGACGTAGCCGCTGACGCTGATGATCAGGCCATTGCTGGTCAGGTCCTTGAACGACACCGAGGTCGCCGGCGTCTTGAGGATCGCCTCATGTTCGGCATAGGCCTGCAGCAACAGCTCGCGCACCCGCAGCACATCGGTTTCCAGGGGCAGGGTCAGGGTGATGCCGACCACGCCCAGGGCATTGTCCATGGTCACGTTGCGCACGTTCTGCGAGATGAACTGCGAGTTCGGCACTATCACCGTGGAGCGGTCGGACATCTGGATCTCGGTGGCGCGCACGTTGATCCGCCGGATATCGCCCTCGACCCCGGCCAGGCTGACCCAGTCGCCGACCTTCACCGGCCGCTCGGTGAGCAGGATCAGCCCGGAAATGAAGTTCTGCACGATGGCCTGCAGGCCAAAACCTATACCCACCGACAGGGCGCTGACCACCCAGGTCAGGTTGGTCAGGTTGATCCGCAGGGTCGACATCACCACGATCGCCAGCAGGACAAAACCTATGTAGCCGACCAGGGTCACCAGCGAAGCGCGCATGCCGGCGTCCATGTTGGTCTCCGGCAGCAGCCGCTCGCTCAGCCAGCGCTTGAGCACCCGCACGGCGAACATGCCGCCGACCAGGAACGCCGCGGCCAGCAGCAGGTCCTGGGGCACGATGTTCAGGTTGCCCAGGGACCGGCCGCTGACATCCAGCTGGGCAAAACCTTCCAGCAGTTCCCCCGGGCTCGACCCGGACGGCATGAACGCCAGCAGCGCCGCGGTGAACAGCAGCAGGGTCCGGCCGATGCCGGCCAGCACGGTGGTGGCCTGGGCCTGGTGGCGTGGCGACAGGCCCAGGGCCGCCGACAGCGCCAGGCCGCCGGGCTGCTTGGGCGACAGCAGGGTTTCGCAGAGGTCGCCAAAGCAGGCGATCAGCAGGTAGGCGCTGGTGGTCACCACGCTGATCCACAGCAGCTTGACGGTGAGGAAGTACGCCAGGCTCAGGTAGCCGCTGAGCAACGACAGCAGGATCACCGCCACCCAGACCGCCACCACGAAGGGCAGCAGCCCGGCGATGCCGGCGGGGCGCTCCAGCTCGAAGCGCCGACGGGTACGGCGATGGCGCACCAGGGCGAAGAAAAAGATCAGCGCGGTGACCAGCGCCGTCAGGCCGTTGACCGCCACGGTCAGGGCCAGGCTGCTGGCGATCACGCTGTTGATCCGTTCTTCGCCGGCGGTGAGCAGCAGGGCCAGCGCCAGGATCAGCGGGAACGGCCCGAGGGCCGTGGCGATCTGGTCGGGGATAGGTGGCAGGCGCCAGGACGGCCGCGACAGCATCAACATGGCCCGGCCGAGACCGACGATAAAGGAGCAGAAAATCAGCAGGGTCAGCCACTGGCCGATCAGGTTGAGCACATCGGCGCTCAGCGTCGCGCTGTTGACCAGCCCCCAGCGCAGCAGCGAGGCGGAGACATTGATGGTGACGATGGTCGCCAGCCCGATGGTCAGCGCCAGGGCACTGCGGCGCAGGCGGCCTTCGGGCAGCCAGCGGATCATCGACCAGATCGCCAGGCGCTCCAGCAGGCGCCGGCCGACCACCCAGATCAGCGCCGCGATGATCAGGGTGGTGATGAACAGCCCGCGATTACCGGGAGCCAGCGCCGTCTCGAACCCTGTCCAGACCTCCTCGGACAGGCGGTTCAGGCGCCCGAGGTCATCCTCGGTCGGGCGGATCAGGGTGGACCAGAAGGCCGGGCTGAGGGGGCTCGCCGAGCGGGTGCTGATCTGCGAATTGAACAGGCTGCGCCGCAGGTTGATGATCTGGGCGGCGAGGTCGCGGCCGGACTGGCTGAGCAGGTTGGCCTGGCGCTCGTCTTCGAGCAGGCCGTCCTTCTGCGCCGCCAGCACCTGGCGCTGGTTGCTCAGGCTCTGCGCCTCGTCGGGCTTGGGCGGCCCGAGGACCTTGAGCTGGTCGTCCAGGCGCTCGATGTCGGTGGCGCGCAGGGCAGCCAGGCTGTCGGCCTGCTTCTGCACCTGCAACGCGGCCTGGCGCAAGTCCGAGAGCAAGTCATCGTTGCCGCTGGCCGACACGCTCTGGCGGATAAACTCAAGTCGATCGTTGAGCTGTTCGAGATCGGCGCCTTCGTCCAGTAGCGGCAACGGACCGCGGGCGACGGCCTGCGGCCCCGGCGCCTGGGGCCCGGCGAAGGCCGGTAAGGCGAAACACAACAACAGGGCCAGCAGCCCCATGCCCCAGCGGTTCTGTCTCATTCGCCGCATCTTTCATGTCCTCTTTTGCTGTTCACCGGCCCTGACGAGCATAGACCGCGCCATCCCGGCAGAAATTCCCCGCTGGGCGGCCTGCTGCCGTGGCGATCAGGGTGGCGCAGCATGCCGGTTTACGCGGCGTTCGAGAACGGGGTGGCGGTGAAAAATCCACCGAGAGTCTCCTAGGTGCAACGGATCGAGCCAGTGCAGCCAGAACCCGTGGCATTCCGAGCGTTCGCGGCTGCCCAGGCCGAGAAAAAACTTAACCTCGTAAATCGCCCCAGCTAAACGGCACCTCCGCTTGAAATGCTCCATAACCGGATCGACATGGCGATGCCTTATCCAACGCATTCTGAATAGCGATAATTCAACCGGTATTTTGGGAAAGCTCCCAAATATTTTCTTTTCCTCGCTTGTTAGCGTGAAGGCGTTTTTGCTTCCTGCATACCCATAGAAGCCTTTGCCCTCTGTGGGTCCACGCAACATGATTGGAAAAGGGACATTGGATGTTCAATGCAAGTCCACAGACGCATTTCAGCCTGACCATTAACGACTTCAAGCACGACCTTCAGGTCCTTTCGTTTACTGGACAAGAATCCATCAGCGCACCCTTTTCCTTTGATCTGGAGCTGGTTAGCGAACGGCCCGATCTGGACATCGAAAGCCTCTTGCACAAGCAAGCCTTTCTGGCCTTCAACGACCAGGGCGCCGGCATTCATGGACAGGTCTACCGCATCGCGCAAGGTGACTCAGGTAAGCGATTGACCCGCTACAGCCTTACCCTGGTCCCGCAGTTAGCCTATCTGGCGCACCGTACCAACCAACGAATATTCCAGCAGCAAACCGTCCCGCAGATCATCGCGCAGATTCTTGAAGAACACGGAATCCAAAGCAACGCCTATCAGTTTCAGCTGGGGTCGATCTACCCAGCACGGGACTACTGCGTCCAGTACAACGAATCTGACCTCTACTTCATTCAGCGCCTGTGCTGGGAAGAAGGCATCCATTACCACTTTCAACATTCAAAACAAGGCCACACACTGGTATTGGGTGACGACCAGACGATATTCCCAAAGCTGGGCAGGCCGACAGCCTATGTGCAGGACAGTGGTCTGGTTGCCGATGACCCCGTGATCAAAGGTTTTCACCTGCGCTTTGCGACCCGCACCAGTCGAACCACGCAACGCGATTACGACTTTGAGAAAGTCCGCATGACGCTGGAGGCCGACTATCGCCCAGCGACCGAGAACGGGCAGCCTGATCTGGAGGACTACCAATACCCCGGCGGTTTCCTTCAGCGCGAACGGGGCAAACTGTTGAGCCAACGGGCTCTGGAAGCCCATCGTGCAGACTACCGTCAGGCCGAAGGTAAAAGTGATCAACCCTTGCTGGTCAGTGGTCACTTTCTGGAGCTGTCCGAACACCCACGCCAAGAGTGGAATGACCTCTGGCTGCTGACCTCGGTTCGCCATGAAGGCTTGCAACCTCAAGTGTTGGAGGAAAGCCTTCCCAGTGACACCAGCGAGCGCAAGGACGATTTCCATCAGGGCTATCGCAACACCTTTACCGCGACACCCTGGGACGTGTTCTATCGCCCACAACAGGCCTACGAGAAACCTCGGATACTCGGCAGTCAGACAGCGTTGGTCACCGGCCCCAGAGGCGAGGAAATCCACTGTGACCAGCATGGGAGGGTCAAGGTACAGTTCCATTGGGACCGCGAAGGCCAGACCGATGATAAAAGCAGTTGCTGGCTACGTGTCGCCTCCAGCTGGGCAGGGACCAGCCATGGCGCGGTGACCATCCCTCGGGTCGGCATGGAGGTACTGGTTTCATTCCTGGAGGGCAACCCCGATTCGCCCCTGATCAGTGGCTGCCTGAGCAACAGCGCTAACCCTGTCCCTTACGAACTACCCGCCCACAAGACCCGCAGCGTCTTTCGCAGCCGCAGTTCACCCGACAGCAGTGGCTTCAATGAATTGCATCTGGAAGACCGTAGCGGCCAGGAGCTGATCTACCTGCGGGCTCAGCGCGATATGGAGCAGAAGGTCGAAAATGACAGTCGGTTGGAAGTCGGTAACGAACGTAAAGAAACCATCAAGGGCAACAGCATTGCCGTATTGGAAGCCGAAGACCACCGCACTGTCACCGCTGACCGCAAAGTCCAGCTCAAGGCCAACGACTATTTGTTGGTCGGTAGCAGCAGCCATACCCGCGTAGGCCAAACGCTGGTCGCCGAAGCCGGGCAGGAGGTCCACCTTAAAGCCGGAGCCAATCTGATTCTGGACGCGGGTGCGAGCATTACCTTGAAGGCCGGTGGTCAACACATCGTGATTGGCCCTGGTGGGATCTTCAGCAGTACTGATATTCAAATCGGTGGCGCCCCAGTAGAAGGGACTGCGGCCAATCCAATATTGCCAGGGGCACTGACAGCCCTGATGGCCCCTCCAGCACTCCCCCCGATGATTGCTCTGTCCCAGAATGCCCTGATGGCCGTCTCCAAGGTGAAAAGCCCTGACTTCTGTCCGATCTGCGAGGTCTGCAAAAATGGTCTCTGCCTGACTGAGGGAGCCACGGCATGACCCGCATATCGCCTCAGCAATGGATGATTGAACAACGCCGCCTTGGGTGCTCTGTGTGCTTGATTCTGGACTCTGAAGGTGAAACCGATATTCGTCAGGCGTTGTTGAACAACCGCGATGCTGATCAGTATTGCAGTGTGTACAGCGAAACGCCGGTCGCCGATCTGGCGAATGCAGGGCCCTTTATATTCCTCATCGACAACCCTGAAGATCGGCGCTTGAACGAGTTGCTCAAGGTGCCTGAAAGGAACTGGGGTTGGCTGGCCAGTGTTGCACCGAAAGCGGGGCGGAACGAGCTGGTCAGACATTGGCGCGAACGGCTGATCGTCGGGATACGACCCCATCAAGCGCTCTACCGCTTTCACGACAACCGCGTGCTGAGCCGCGCACTTGGGCACTTGGCCGCCGGGGCCCTGCCGGAATACCTGGGGCCTGTAATCAGCGTCTGCTACTGGCAGGGAGAACACTGGCAAGCCCGTGCCAATCCGGCTCCAGGCAACTATCCAGTCCCCAAGAACCCTGCATGGTGCAACGTGCCCGCTGAGGGCGACCAATCGGCCCACCTACGCGAGGTCAATGCCCGCCGCTATCTACTGGCGCAACACCTGGATGCCTATGCGCGAATTGCCGAGCAACAAGACCCCGATCTATGGCTCAGCACGCATTTGGCCCTGGCTGATGCCTGGAGTTGGCAATCGCCGGAGCAACTGGAGTTCTTGTTGGTCCAGAGTTTAAAGGAAACAGACGGTACACTTGCCGCGCGCTGGCAGGCGCACCCCGATGAAACTCCGGCAGCTCATTTCCAGCGGGTTTATCAGGCAACGCAATTTTGGCAAGGAGACGCCTCGTAATGACACGAACATTTAAAGGCCTGTTTTTGGGCTCCTGCATGGTCCTGGTAGCAGGGTGCACTATTGGTCAATCGGAAAGCTTTACCTTCACGGCTGATCTGCCTCCTAACTTCGCTTATTACGCGATAGCTAAATATGCACCTGCCGAGGGAGAAACCTGTACGGTCACCCTTGATGACAATCCATACCTTGGTTTTAACCGGGAGTGGCGCACCGAATACAAACCAGAACATGAAGTTCCAATTTACCGAACAGTCAAAGGCTGCCGACTGGCAATCTATAAGATTGACTTGGAAATCAACGCCACCTACGGCAAAGACCGTGGAGACTTCAGCGGTGATACGACAGCAGTTATTATTAGAAAGGAACTGAAAGAAAAATATAAAGGAACTTTTTATACTGCTGAAGAAAGCGCCATAAATGGTCAATGTCAATGGCTGTTCCGTACTGTTGGCCCTAAGCGATATATAAGAAAACTGCTCGATTGCAAGAAGGTTGATGCTCAGGGAATGGTGGCGAAAGGGCGTCCCGTTGGGGCTTACACCCTGGATCAACTACCAGGTAAAACCGTGAAACTGAAGATCAAGCTGGCTGATGAGGAAGCACCGGGGTGGGGTGACACCTGGGTCAAGGTGCCTAATGGCTGGAAGCGCTGCCTGGGCAAAGGCCTTGAAGATCAACACGGTTATTGTCACGGCAATTACAAAGATTTCAGTACTTTCAAAATGCCGGATGACCGTACTTGTACCATTTACCCTGGCTGCACAGAATAAGGAAATCACTTAATGGCTACTTTGGATGAAGAACTGAAGCACCCGCTAAACAGCCGTATGTTTACCTGCCCTGTTCAAGGCAAATGGACCAGCTTCCAGTTGGTGGATGAGATGGGTGAAGGACAGCCTTATGCTGGGCTGACCTACAAAGTTATTGATACCGAAGGCTATACCTACGAAGGCAAACTCGATAGCACGGGGACAGGCAAGGTAGAAAACCATTTTGCAGGCCCAATAGCATTAATTCTTGATCAAGAATATAGCGGCGAGAGCCTCCCCTATGAAGGCTTAAAAAATCGGAAATACTACCCTCTCCCAATAACAGAGTTGCAAGTCAGAGCGGAGCAAACCCGTTACGCTCATAAAGATGGCTTTCGGACCCAAAGTAACCCGGCGCAAGCCTGTGCGGATTTCTTCTGCCAAGTCGAAGTGCGTCATTTCGTCGAACATGTTGCGCACTTACCACCTGAGGTCGATTGTCACTACCCACTCCGTCCGGGATGGGCCAAACTGATGTGCGAACATGGCGAGCGCGGTGTCTGTCTGCTGCCCAACAAGCACAACGTGTTGGAGGTTCGCCCTTTACGGGCCTTGCGCCCGATGCTCTCCACCGATTCACAGTTCTGTGCATTGAATCTGTATCAACTCGCCATCATGGCCACCTTGAGCTACAACCCGTTTGGTCAGGAACCGGATAAGACTCCAATCAAGGAGAAGGCAGTAGGTTTCCCGCAGAAACCGAGCATGGGTAACTGGTTTGGCGACGCCCTGGCCAAGTTCGATGAAATCTGGAAGGTGGACCCTGGGCAAGCCAAGGCGTACTACCCGCTATATGAAGACGTGCCGTACTCCAAGCGTCTGGAAATCGTGCCGTTTGACCCTGACCTGTACCCATCGAACAGCCCGGATTTAGAAGAAGATCAGGAAACCCCTGCCAGTATTCATTTTCTTGATGATCGAGGCCAAAGCAAGGATACCGACACGCAAGCGTTTATCACCCATAACGATGAGCTGGTCCTGATTGCAGTACGCGGCACCAATGAGAAATTAGCGGATGGACTCCGTGATGCTGATGCGCTTCAGGTTCCATTTACACAAGGTGTCGGCCAAGTTCATCGTGGATTCTATGACGCAGCGCTGAAGGTCTATGACCTCACGCTCAAGTATCTCGACAAGTTCTACACCGGGCAGAAACTGATCATTTGCGGCCATAGCCTGGGTGGTGCTATTACCTTGCTGCTCTCGGAGATGCTACGCCGCCAGAAAGAATATGAAGTCGACATCGTGCTGTACACCTACGGTTCCCCAAGAACCGCCGACGCGACCTTCGTAAAAGGCGCTAAAGCCCTGACACATTACCGCATGGTCAACCATAACGACCCAGTGCCAAGCGTGCCGGGGACCTGGATGAACACCAAGCCCAAGGTGTATCTCGCGGGAGCAGCACTCAGCTTCGTAAACGTCCCTGTTGGCCTCTCGGTGTTTGCTGCGGGCATTACCAACCTGAGCGGTGAGCCATATGAACACCACGGCATACTCCGTCACTTCTTCCCCGTAGATTTCGGAGGGAAAGAAGAGTCCTCGATTCTCTGGGCACCGTGCTGCGACACCATTACCCAGCACGCCGCCTGCACCCTGGCCGTACAGCAAATCAATGGACTCCCCGACCGCCCCGGGCTGATTTCCCAAGCGTTTCATGGCGGCAACCATTCAATGGTGGGTGGCTACATTCCCAGTTGCTGGGCCACTCTTCGACGCTGGCAAGAAGCGCTGGAACTCAAGCGTTCTCTGGTTACCGACAGTGAGTTCAAAGCGATAGATGGCCAGCTGAAACGCATTACCGACCAATTGCGCAGTCGGCGCAGTGACTTGCGAGCCCGCCCTGACAAGTACGTCGAGGCCCATGAACCTGCTATTGATGCATTCAGTCGCGAGGTCGATAAAGTGCAAGAGACCCGTGACCGATTAGGGACTTTGCGTCAAGAGAAGGTTAACGAGGCGAAGGTCTATGGCTCACTAACTCAACACGCCGAAGCACTGGCAGACAACTTGCGTCGCTGGCAGGCTCACCCGGAAAACAGAGTGGCCGAACAACTGGCCATGGCCCCCACTGCGAATACAGATGATGGTCTGATGGCTTCGATCTACGGACACACCATTGGTGCGCCACATACGCTTGATATTGACGCACTCATCTAAACCGAAACGATTGCAGCAACGCTACTGAATGCTTGCCTGCAAGGATATCCAGCAGCCTGAATCTCTACGGCTTAAAGAGCCCTTCAAGAGCCTTCGCTACGGTCTCAACGGGCACTCCAGAGTCATAGATGTCAAACGTAATCGTCCCCGAAGGGTGCCCCTGAGCCTGCTCAGCGCCGCCTACCGCGATAGGCCCCTGGCGGCAGTCCGGTCCACTGTTTGAAGGCGCGCTGGAAGGCGCTGGGTTCGGAGTAGCCCAGGCGCTCGGCCAGCTCGGCGACACTCACCGAGCCGCGCGCCAGCAGGGTGCAGGCCAGGTCGCGGCGCAATTCGTCGCGCACCCCGAGGAAGGTCACGCCCAGGGCGGCCAGGCGGCGGGCCAGGGTCTGGCGGGAAATGCCCAGGGCCTTGGCTGCCTGGATTTCCGACAGCCCGGCAAAGGGCTCGGCGGCGCATAGCAAGGCACGCAGGTGGGCTTCGAAAGTGGCCAGCGGGCCGGGAGCGATCACCGCCGGCAACAGTTGGCGAGCGAAGCGCGCAACCTCCGCCGGCCGGCGCATCAGCGGCGCTTGCAGGTTCGCCGCGGGCAGCTCCAGCCAGGCACCGGCGCCAAAGGTGGGCTGGCGCCCGAACAGAAAGCGCGTTTGCGCGGTGAAGCCGGTGAGCTGCCGGGGCAGGACGATTCGCCGCAGCGGCAGGGTTTCGCCGGCGAGCCAGCTCCCGGTATGCCAAAGCGACAACAGCAGCATATGCGGCCACAGCACCGAGTCGGTCTGGGCCCCGGGCCGGGGTGTCAGCCGCAGGCGGGCGATCTTGCCCTCGGTTTCCAGGCGCCAGGGCGGCGCATCATCGAACAGTTTGTAGAAGCGCGCGGCTTCGTCGAAGGCATCGGCCAGTGTCGGCAGGTGCACCAGCAGGCGCAGCAGTTGCTCGAAGCAGCCCAGGGGCACGGGGTGGGCGAAAAAACCGAAGGCTTCGTCGGCGCCGAGGCCAACGCTCAGGCGGCTCAAGGCCCGGTAGTTGAGTGGCGCGACACGATAGCCGTCGCGCAGGGCTTCTATCGGCAAGTCGCAACGCTCCAGCAGGGCCGCGCGTGCGTCGGCATCGAGGCGCAGCTGGCCCAGCATCTCGCGCACAAAACGCGCGGGAATGGTCGGGGCGACGATCCAGTGCGGGTAGGCGCGGGTCATGTCAGTTGAGGCAAAGCGTCATTGGCGGCCACTCCGGCATCCTGCAGATTGATACGACCCACTCCCAGGAGCCAGTCGATGACAACAACAACCTTGCCCGAGCGGCACGACTACATGAGCAACGGATGCGCCAGGACCTATAGGTCGACCGCCGGTACCCAGCCCGCGGTGCCCGCCGCGCAGCTCGATGAACTGATGGGCCAGCTGCAGCGCGACGGTTTCGTGGTGCTCGAACGGCTGTTCGATGACCAGCAGGTTAGCCGCATGCGCGAGGACCTGCTCGAGCGTTTTTCCCATACCGGGCGCAACTCGTTCGAGGGCGCGCTCACCCAGCGGCTGTATGCGGTGATTGCGAAAACCCGGGTCTGCGATGCGCTGGTGGAGCACCCGCTGATCCTCGGCCTGCTGGACCGGCTCCTGGCGCCCAACTACCTGCTGTCCCAGCTGCAGGCCATCAATATCCTGCCGGGGGAGTGCGCCCAGCACCTGCATTACGACGACGCCTTTTACCCCATGGCGCGCCCGCGGCCGCCCTATGGCGCGGCGACGATCATGGCCCTGGACGACTTCACCCACGACAACGGCGCCACCGTGGTGATTCCCGGCAGCCATCTGTGGGACGGGCGCCTGCCCACCGCCGCCGAACAGGCGTCCGTGATGCCGGTGATCATGCCCAAGGGCTCGGTGGTGTTTTTCCTCGGTACCCTCTGGCACGGCGGCGGCGCCAATCACAGCGGCGCGCCACGCCCGGCGCTGACGGCGCAGTACTGCGAACCCTGGGCGCGCCAGCAGGAGAACTTCATCCTGTCGACCCCGCGCCAGGTCGCCCGGCAATGCAGCGAGCATATCCAGCGCATGCTGGGCTACTCGATCCACGCGCCGTTCATGGGCATGGTCAACGGCATGCACCCCAAGCGCATGCTGGAAGAGCCGGAGGGGCATTGAGCACAGGCCGGACGGGCCATGAGGGGGCTTCGTTGCAAAGACCGAGGCCTAGACCCCGAAAGGGAAGGTGTCTTCTTCATGACTAGGGCCGCTGGCCACCGGCAATGGCGTGAGGGCGCTGGTCGCTTCGAACCAGACCAGCGCATCGAACTGCTCGCCCAGGTCGGCTTGGAAATAGTGACTTTGGCGCTCCGTCGCGGGGCGGTAGATGACCCCGATTGCCCGCTCCAGCAGCGGCTCGGATAACGCTTGGCGCAGGTCTTCGCGTTCGGGGGCGCGCCAGTCGGTCAGCGAGGCGGGGATACCCGCCTGGAGAAACTGCTGCTCCCAGCTGTCGGCAAGGGAAGGCCGCACCTCCTTGATCCCCATGTCGCCGTCCCAGTCATCGGCGGCCACGACCTGGCCGCGGTCGGTGCTCATGCCGATCAGCACGGCGCTGTCGCCATAGGCCATGCGGCACAACTGGCCGATGTTGAACTCGCCGCGCCAGCCCATGTAGGTGGCCGCGGCGTTGCCGATGTGCGAGTTATGCGCCCAGACCACAGCCCTGGCGTTGGCACCGCGATGGGCGAGCAAGGCCTGCAGGGTGTCGAACATGTGCTTGTCTCGCAGGTTCCAGGAGGCTGTCGAGCTTCTGAACATGGCCCGGTAGTACTGCTCGGCGCAGCGTATGACCCGCGCATTCTGCGTGGCGCTGAATAGCGCTTCAGGGTTCGCGGCAAGGCGTTCGCTCAACAAGGTGTTCAACTGTTGCACCACCGCTTCTTCGCAGGAGGCCTCGTGGCCGCGCTCGACAGAATGCCCATACAGCGCCGGGTCGTCCTGCCAGGGCGTCAGGCAGCCATAACGCCGGCGCGCTTCACGCGCCAGCTGCGGGTCGGTGCTATCGAGATAGGCCAGTACTTCGCCGATGGAATTGCGCAAGCTATAGACGTCGAGCCCGCGAAACTCGACGCGCTGATCCGCGGGCAGGGACCGGTTGTAGTGGTGCAGCCAACGGGTGAAGTCGCGCACCTCGACGTTGCGCCACATCCAGCTCGGAAAGCGGCTGAATGGCTGTTCCCTTGCGGTCGACGGGCCCAGGTCACGCACGCGCCGGTCGATCTGCCCGGCGTCGGGCCAGTCGGCCTCGATAGCGACGATCCTGAAGCCGTGGTGGGTGATCAGGCGTTGGCTGATGGCGACACGGGCTCGATAGAACTCACGGGTGCCGTGACTGGCTTCGCCGATCAACACCACCCTGGCGTCCGCATAACGGTCGAACAGCTCGCCGAAAGCCGCGGACTCGAGTGGGGGCAGGGGTTCGGCGTATTGGCGCAGCAGGGCCTGGAGCCTACTGAGAGGCTCCTTGCCAGGCCTGGAGATCTCCTGCCGGCCTTTGCGTGGGTTCATGGCGCAGCCTCCTTCCAGGTAGAGGGTCTGAATTGCCAGGGTCGATACAAAGCAGACGTCGCCGCGGGCAGGGTGTTCCCGCCTGGGGACCGAAGGTCAGCCCGTCAACGCCTGGCTGCCACCCGCCCACCAGGCAAACGCCGCTTATGAGCGGGCCATCGAAGAAGCGCGGGCGCAAAGGGTTGCCGCGTCTCTGGACGATGGCGAAGCTATTTTGGAGGACCAACTATTACCCGTCCGGGGCGTGGCTCATAAGCTGGGTTCGTCGATCAGAGGCCAATTGTTCAAGGCCTGATCAGCGTTTCTGAACCTGGAAGAGAAGCCTACGAAATGAAAAGACTGCACAAGAAAATCGCCCTGGTCACCGGCTCGTCCAAGGGCATCGGCGCCGCCATTGCCAAGCAACTGGCCAAGGACGGCGCCACGGTGATCGTCAACTACAGCCGCGGCCGCGAAGAGGCCGACCGGGTGGTGGAAGAGATCCTGCAGGCGGGCGGCCGTGCCCATGCCATCCAGGCGAATGTCGGCGATGCCCTGGAAGTGAAGACGCTGTTCAAGGCCATCGTCCATGCGCATGGCCATCTCGATATCCTGGTGAACAACGCCGGCGTCTACTCCACCGCGCCCCTGGCGGAGATCGAAGAGCAGGAGTTCCACCGCCAGTTCAACCTCAATGTCCTGGGCCTGATCCAGTGCACCCGCGAAGCGGTCGGCGTGTTCAACCCCGAGGGCGGCAGCATCGTCAATATCAGCTCCAGCGTCACCTCGTTCACCCCGGCCAACTCGACGGTCTACACCGCCTCCAAAGGCGCGGTGGACGCCGTCACCCGGACCCTGGCCAACGAACTGGGGCCGAAGAACATCCGCGTCAACTCGGTCAACCCGGGGCTGGTGGTCACCGAAGGCGTGCATGCCAGCGGCTTCTTCGAAGACGCCTTCCGCCAGAAGATCGAAGCCATCACGCCCCTGGGACGTATCGGCAAACCCGAGGACATCGCCCCCGCGGTGGCGTTTCTCGCGTCCAGTGACGCCGGATGGATCACCGGCGAGATCCTGGTGATCGGTGGCGGGCTGCACTAAAGCTTGAAGGCGGCCTTGGCGTCAGCCTCGACCTGAGCCTCGACGGCGGCCGACTGCTCACGCTGGTACTGGCGTGGCGAGTGGGACATGACCCGCTTGAAGGCGGTGCTGAAGGCGCTCTCCGACTCATAGCCCAGGGAGAAGGCGATGGACGCCACCGAGTCGTCGGAGTTTCTCAGGCGGTCGCCGGCCAGCAGCATGCGCCAGTGGGTCAGGTATTCCATTGGCGCGGCGCCGACTATCTGCTTGAAGCGCAGGGCGAAGGCCGAGCGCGACATGGCCGCCAGCCGCGCCAGTTCCTCGACTGTCCAGCGTTGCGCCGGGGCGGCGTGCATGGCGCTCAGGGCGGCGCTGAGGTTGCGGTCCGCCAGGCCGAAAAACCAGCCCATGCCCTCGCTATTCAGGGTGGTGAGGTGAGCCCGCAGCACCTCGACCAGCATGATGTGCGCCAGGTGCTCGTTCATCAGCGAGCGGCCGGGGCGCTGCTGTTGCAGCTCGGCGGTAAAGCGTTCCAGCGCCCAGCGCAGGATCGACGCCTGGGGCGAGTTGCCCTGCACATGCACCAGCGAGGGCAGGGCGCTGAGCAGGAACTGGGTGGGGACGCCGCTAAAGTCGAAGCGCCCACCAACCAGCTGCACATCGTCGCCGCCGTAATCGAGGGTGATTTCGTCCGGCGCCGGGGTTTGAAACAGCCCTTCGGAATCCATGGCCGGCAGCGCCAGGTCGCTGGACAAGGTAAAGGGCACGCCGCGGGTCATCAGGAAGCAGTCGCCTTGCTGGAGCAGTTGCGGCGTTGGCTCGCCACTGACCCTCACCCAGCAACTGCCCTTGACCACGGCCGTGAACTTGATGCCGGCCCGGCTGGGAAAGTCGAAGGCCCAGTCACCGCCCAGCTTCAAGGCCGCCGAATGGTAGTTACGGATTCTCAACAGCGAAAGGACACCGGAAAGCGGATCCATGAGGCACCTTTTTGGACGATTGGCAAAATTAAACCAACTTTAGCATGCCGATAGTCCTGGAATGGGGTCGCCAGGAGGAAATCCTCGGTCCTGGGTTGTCGCTGATCGTCATTGCCCGTGGCCCTCAAGGAACACGTCGCTGATCACCCCGAACACGGTGCTCTTCAGGGCATTATCCAGTTCCACCCAGGCCAGGCCGGTGGTCGCCTGGTAGTCCCCGAGTTCCAGGGGGCGGGCGACCACGTTGGCGGGTAACGCGCGCCCGGCGTGGGCGGGCAGCAAGCCAATGCCGAGCCCGGCGGACACCAGGGCGAGCATGGTGGTGAACTCGCCCAGTTCCGCGGCGACTTCCAGTTGCGCGCCCTGGCGGTTCAGCTCTTGCATCAGTTGATCGTGAAAGCCCGGGGCGTAGCGCCTGGCCAGGATCAACACCGGCAGTCGCGCCAGCGCCGCCGGTTGCAGGGTTGCGCTCGAGGCCAACGGATGATCGTCGGGGAGCGCAACCATGAAACTCTCCCGCAGCACCTCCCGGGTCTGGATGCCGGGAATGATCGCCGGCAGGCGCATCAGGCCGAAATCCAGCTGGCCGTTTTTCAGCGCCGCGGCCTGGTCCGGCCCCGGCATATCCTTGAGTTCCAGCTCGATGCGCGGGAAACGCTCATGCAGGGCGCGGATCAGCGCCGGCAGGAACTCCGGCAGTACCGAAGACACGAAGCCCAGGCGCACCCGGCCGATCTCCCCACGTCCCGAAGCCCTGGCCACGTCCATCGCATGGGCCGCCTGGTGCAGGGTCGCGCGGGCCTCGGGCAGGAAGATCGCTCCGACCTCGGTCAGCGCCACGGCGTGGCGGTTGCGCTCGAACAGGCGCACGCCCAATTCCTCCTCCAGCAGCTTGATCTGCATGCTCAAGGCCGGCTGGACGATAGCCAGCCGTTGCGCCGCGCGGCCGAAATGCAGTTCCTGTGCCAGGGTCACGAACGAGCGCAGGTGTTTGATTTCCATCGACCGACTCCAGGGTTGAAAACGCTTCGAGATGGTAATCACAAAGATTGATTACCAGATCAGCAATGACGATTGGACAGTGCCCGTCAGCTGCGCTGAAGTGCCCGCAAGGCCCATTCCAAAAACAGCGGCCGTCTCGCGGAGGAAAGCATGTCATTCAATCCCGGTAGTTTCCAGCTGGATGGGAGAAGGGCCCTGATCACCGGTTCAGGCAAGGGCATTGGCCTGGAACTGGCTCGGGGCCTGGGCGCCGCCGGCGCCAAGGTGGTGATCAATGATCGTAATAGGGACAAGGCCCAGGCCGTTGCCCGGCAGTTGCGCGACGAGGGCATCGGCGCGGAGATCGCGGTGTTCGACGTCACCGATCGCGCCGGGCTGTTCGAGGCCATCGACACCTTCGAGACGCGGGTCGGCGCTATCGACATCCTGGTGAACAACGCCGGCATCCAGCGACGCGCACCGCTGGAGGATTTCGCCGCCGACGACTGGCACGCCCTGATGCGGGTCAACCTGGACGGGGTGTTCCATGTGTCCCAGGCCGTGGCGCGGCACATGATCGGCCGGCGCCGCGGCAAGATCATCAACATCTGCTCGGTGCAGAGCCAACTGGCCCGGCCGAGCATCGCCCCCTACGCGGCGTCCAAGGGTGCGGTGAAGATGCTCACCCAAGGCATGTGCGCCGAATGGGCGCGCCATGGCATCCAGGCCAACGGCCTGGCCCCGGGCTATTTCGCGACCGAGATGAACCGGGCGCTGATCGACGATCAGGCGTTTTCCCAATGGCTGTGCAAACGCACGCCGGCGGGGCGCTGGGGGCGGGTCGAGGAGCTGTGCGGCAGCGCGGTGTTCCTGGCCTCGGCGGCCTCGGACTTCATCAATGGCCAGACAATCTTTGTCGACGGAGGACTGACCAGCGTCGTTTGAGCAGTACCCGTACCTGGAAAACAACAACAAACAGGGGACACCCATGAGCCATCTCGAAGAACCGGCACTGCCGCCGCACACCCGCGACCCGGCGGGACATCCGTCAACAACCGCCACGGCCTTCGCGCCCAAGCGCTGGCTGTACCTGATCCCGCTGATCTTCATCACCTACAGCCTGGCCTACCTGGACCGGGCCAACTATGGCTTCGCCAGCGCGGCGGGCATCGAGCAGGGCCTGGGCATCAGCAAGAGCACCTCGTCACTGATCGGCGCCTTGTTCTTCCTTGGCTACTTTTTCTTCCAGGTGCCCGGCGCCATCTACGCGCAACGCTACAGCGTGCGCAAACTGGTGTTCTGCAGCCTGATCCTGTGGGGCTTGTGTGCGATGGCCACTGGCCTGGTGACCAATATCCCGATGCTGATGGTGATCAGGGTGTCGCTGGGCATAGTCGAGGCCGCGGTGATGCCGGCGATGCTGATCTTCATCAGCAACTGGTTCACCCGCCAGGAGCGCTCGCGGGCCAATACCTTCCTGGTGCTGGGCAACCCGATCACGGTGCTGTGGATGTCGGTGGTCTCGGGCTATCTGATTCAGGCCTGGGGCTGGCGCGAGATGTTTGTCATCGAAGGCGCGCCGGCGGTGCTGTGGGCGTTTGTCTGGTGGCGCCTGGCGCGGGACAAGCCCGAGCAGGTCGACTGGCTGAGCCGGCAGGAAAAAAGCCGCTTGGCCGCCACCCTTGCCGAGGAACAGCAGGGCCTCAAGGCGGTGCGCAACTATCGCCAGGCCTTCACCAGCCCGGTGGTGATCCAGCTCTGTGCCGTGCATGCCTTATGGAGCATCGGCGTCTACGGTTTCATCATGTGGCTGCCGACCATCATCAAGCAGGCGGCTGCCACGGATATCGTCACGGTCGGCTGGCTGAGCGCGGTGCCTTATGTGGCTGCCGTCGCCGCCATGCTCGTGGTGTCCTGGGCATCGGACCGCTCCGGGCGGCGCCAATCGCTGGTCTGGCCGCTGCTCGGGTTGGGCGCGCTGGCGTTCTTCTGCTCGTACTTGCTGGGGCCTTCGCACTTCTGGCTGTCGTTCGCCTTGCTGACCGTCGCCGGCGCCGCGCTCTACGCGCCCTATGGACCGTTTTTCGCGCTGATCCCGGAAGTGCTTCCGGCCAATGTGTTCGGCGGGGCGATTGGCCTGATCAACGCCTGCGGCGCGCTGGGCGCCTTCGTCGGTTCGTGGATCGTCGGCTACCTGATCGGTCTCACCGGCAATCCCGGGGCGGCCTATGTGTTCATGACCCTCGGCGTGCTGTCTTCGGCGCTGCTGATGGCGGTAGTGAAGGTCAGGCGTTGAAGGCTCGCGGGTATGCGGGCGCGGGCCGGACTCACTACCCGTGCCGGTGGTTGCCGGGCAGGCGCGCGCCGCTGCCGGCCAGCGCGTCCGGGACGACTCAGCGAGCGGCAAAACGAGTACGGCGAGCCAATGCGAACAGGCCCAGGCCAATGACCAGGAACAGCCCCAGCGCGACGTTGCTGGCGGTGACGATGCCGCAGGCGTCCACCAGCAGCCCCAAGGGCACGGGGGTGGCGTTGAACAGGTAGACGGTGGCGTAGAAGTAGGCAATCAATTTGCCGTGGCTATGCCGGGGCGCCAGCTGGTTGACCAGGCGGGCATTGCCGACGAACAGCGCGCCATAGGCATAACCGCCGATCGCCAACCCCGGCAGGGCGAGGTACAGGGCCTGGCTGTAGCAGGCCAGGAGCAGGATCGCCAGCGCCAGGCATTGGCCCAGCCAACCGCTGAGCAGCGCCTGGCGGGCGTCCAGGCGCTGGCAGTAGAGCTGGCTCAGGCCGGCGATCAGCAGGTAGGCGCAGATCACATAACCAAAGACCCCGCGGTCCTGCAGGCCAAACACCTGCTGCGCCACCTGGGGGCCGATCACGAACACGCAGGCAGCGAACGACCAGCTGAAGAATACGCTCCAGGCGCAGAGGTGAAAGGGCAGGCCGATGCCACGCAAGGCTTGCCTGAGGCTGGCTGGGCGGGTGTTTTCCGGAGTGGGTGCTGCCGCATCGCTGGCCGCCCGGGATGGCCAGAGGATCAGGGTCGCGACCGCCGAAGCCAGGCCGAGCGCGGCGATCAGCCAGAAAGGCGATGCCAGGGGACGCAGCTCCAGCTGCAGCGCCGCGCCACTGACCAGGGGCCCCAGGGCCAGGCCCGAGACCATTGCCAGGGTCGCCACCAGGGCCGGCAACTTGTCGTTGTGCCCCGGGTTGAAACGCACCAGCGCCACATTCACCGCCGCGGTCATCACCCCCGAGCCGAGGCCGGCCAGCAACCGCGCCGCGCACAGCGGGCCCAGGGACGTGCCCTGGGCAAAGGCCAGGGCACCGACCAGCACCAGCAGGCTGGCGGGCACGAACAGCCGGCGCAGGTCGCTGACGTTGCCGGCGATCCGCGCCATGGCCACCAGGGCGATCAGCACACCGATGCCGTAGGCGCCGAAAATCAGCGTCAGGTCCAGCGCGCGCAGGTCGAACTGCTCTTTGTAAAAGGGGTAGAGCGGGGTCGGAGCACTGCTGTTCATCAGGGGCACCATCAAGGACAGTGCCAGGCAAAACAAAAAGCAGCTCGAACGCCGCCCACCGGCAAGCGTGGGTGCGGGCATAAGGTATCGGGTCCGTTGGGGATCGAGGTGAGCGTCAGGGTGCCGGTTCAGGGCCGACAGGCGGCGGCGAACCGGCCAGCCAATGATATCGAGCAGGCTGGCCGGCACCATGCGCGAAACCCCGGAGTTTGTTGGCCGGCGTCCAGGGCTGGGCTGGCGTGAGGACAGGGAGTGGCTTAACGACCGCAGCGCTGGCGAATCACCTGCGCCGCTTCATCCGCAAGGATCTGGTAGAGCACCGGGGAGGGGTGGAAGCCGTCGCCGGCCATCAGGTTGGCGGCCGGCTGGAAGCGGGTCGCCAGCAATGTGCAGTGCTCCAGGCCGTCCAGCAGCTCGACCAGCAGGCTGTTGAAACGCCGGGCCCTGAGGCCCAGGTACCAGCGCAGCGGCTGGGGCAGGGCGGGGAACAGGTGCATGGGCGGTACCGGCAGGAAGACGATGTGCCGGGCCTCGAACCGGTCGCTCAAGAGTTCGATCAGGCGCGAGATCCGCGCCTGCCATTCGGCCGCGGCGATGGTGCTAGTGACGTCGTTGACGCCGATGGACACCAGGGCCACATCGAAGGGCTCCGCCGGGCCGTCCGCCAACAGCTGGAACAACTGCCGAGAGTCCAGCCCGGACTGTGCCCGTAGTTGCCATGACAGCTGGAAGTCGCCGGCCAATCCGGCCACCAGCCGGCCGGCGATCGCCTCGTCCTGGGTGCCGGCGCCGACACCCGCCGCCGCGGAGTCGCCGAGGATCAACAGGCGCAGGGCCGGCCCGTTGGCGTCGGCGTGCCCGCCCTGGCGCGGGCCTTCGGCCTCCGGCAATCTGGGGGTGACCCAGCGGGTGTAAAGCCCTTGGGCGAGTAACAGCGGCCCCAGGGCCACCTTGGCGAACACGTCAGTCATGGGCAGCTACGCTCGCGGTAAAAAGGGCGACGTCTGGGGCAGGAACCCGGCGTCGCGACGAAGCCCGGCGCCGGCGCGTCCCATGGGATTGTATTTGCCGCAGGGCATGACAATCGCCAGGGGGCGGGCACCTCAGAAGGCGTATTGCAGACGAGTGTAGTAGTAACCGCCGGTGAAGCCGAAGGGCGAATAGCTGCCCCAGTTGTCGCCGAACGACGAGTTGCTGACGCCGATATGGTCGGGGTACTTGTCGAACAGGTTCTGTGCGCCCACCGCCACCGTCAGCTGTTTGTCGAAGGCATAGGCCACGTCCAGGTCGGTGATCCATTTGGCCGAGTACTCGCGGTCCAGGTCCGGGTTGCTCGAACTGTTGACCTCGGTGTAGGTGCCGTAGCGGGTCAGCCGCAGGTTGACGTCGAAGTCGCGGATCGCCCAGTCGGCGGAGAAGATCATCTTGCTGCTGGGGGAGGTCTTGGTGAGCAGCGCCCGCGACTGGCGCCCCAGCAGCTGGAAGTTGCTGCCCAGGGCGCTCAGTTGCGCGGGGGTGTCGCTGACGCTGAGGATTTGCGTGTGGTTGTAGTTCAGCGCCGCGGTCCATTTCACCGAGCCGTAGCTGGCCAGGTTCTGCCGGTAGTTGCCCACCACATCGACCCCGGAGGTGCGGGTGTTGGCGCCGTTGGTGAAGTACTGCGCGCCAGCGGTGGCGGGCACGCCGATGCTGTCGAGCAGGGCGGCCACGCCCGGACCCTGGAAGCGCTCGCTGAGCACCAGGCGGTCGCGCAGGTTGATCACGTAGCCGTCCACCGTCAGGCTCAGGTCTTCGCTGGGGGTCAGGGCAAACCCCAGGCTGAAGTTGGTCGAGCGCTCCGGCTTCAGGGACTGCGCCCCCAGCGCCTGGGCGCCGGCCGAATCCACCGGCAGGATCACATAGTTGTAGGACTGGTAGACGCCATTGATGGTGTCGAAGCCGGTCGAGCGCGCGGTGAAGATCTGGTTGGCCAGGGACGGCGCGCGAAAACCGTTGCTGATAGTGCCGCGCAGCGCAAACACCGGGTTGAACTCATAGCGGGTGCTGAGTTTGCCGCTGCGGGTGGCGCCTACGCCTTCGTTGTAATGCTCGTAGCGTGCGGCGACGCCCACATACCACTGCTCCACGGGGTAGAAACCCAGGTCGATGTAGCTGGCGACGCTGTTGCGGCTGATCTTCTGCTCATCCTCGGGACTGATGCCATTGGTCACCTGGGCGCCTGGGTCGGGGCGTTGCCCGGCGCGCGGGTGGCCGGCGGGAAACACATAGCCGCCATCGATATAGGAGGCTTCGGAGCCGGCGCGGGTCTCGTAGCTTTCGCGCCGATGCTCGAAGCCGAAGGCCACGTCCAGCGGCTTGGCCAGGCCGATCTCGTAGCTGTGCTTCAGGTCCAGGTTGCTGGTCAGCTGGTCGGCGATATAGATGCCGGAGGTGAATTTGTTCGGGGTGTTTTCCCCCAGCGACGGGTTCTGGTTGTCGTAGGTGCGCTGCTTGGCGTAGTTGCGCCCGTAGGTGCTGCTCAGGTCCCAGGCCCAGCCGCCGAAGTCCCCGCCCTTGGCGCCGAACGCCGACTGGAAGTCGGTTTCGTTGACCAGCCAGTAGGGGCTGTAGCCGTTGGGGTAGCCATTGGGGCCGGTGGTGATGGTGTTGCGGCCGTTGGGCAGGCGGAAGTTCTGCCCGTCGTTGTTCTCCCGGGTCGCCAGGGTGGAGAACGAATACAGGGTGACGGCGTCGTTCAGCGGCAGGTCGAGGTTGTAGCCGACATCGGCCAGCTGGCTGCGGGGCAGGCCGTAGCCCTTGTAGGTGTGGTGGCTGGCGTCGGCCTCGCGCGGGTCGGGCGAACCGTCAGCCAGCGGGTAGTAATGGCTGCTGTAGCCGTTGCTGCCGGCCTTGTTGTCGCGCTCCTGGTAACGGGTGTCCAGCGAGACATTCAGCACCCCGGCCTCGCCGACCTGGAAGCCATAGTTGAGCGCCTCCTGGGCGGTGCCGCGCTTGCCGTCGTAGCCCTGGCCGAGGGTGGTGTCGGAACTGCCGCCGGTGGTCTGCTTGAGGATGATATTGATCACCCCGGAAATCGCGTCCGAGCCGTACTGCGCCGCCGCGCCGTCGCGCAGCACCTCGATATGGTCGATGGACGCCACCGGGATCAGGTCGAGGTCGCTGGGCGCAGCGCCGCTGTTGATGCCGTTGATGTTCAAGGTGGCGCTGGTGTGCCGGCGCTTGCCGTTGACCAGCACCAGCACATGGGAGGCGGTGAGCCCGCGCAGGGTGGCCGAGCGCACCACGCCGCTGGCGTCCCAGCCGGCGCGGTCGGGCAGGTTGAAGGACGGGATGAACTTGCTCAGCGCTTCCAGCAGGCTGGGTTTGCCCACCGCGCGCAGTTGTTCGCCGGTGACCACGTCGATCGGCGTCGGGCTGGTGATCACGGTACGTTCGGCGGTGCCACGGTTGCCCGTGACCACCACCGTATCGAGGGTCGGCGAGGCACCTTCGGCGGCCGCCAGGTTGGATGAAGCCAGGCCGCAGGCAATCGACAGCGGCAGCAACAACGGGCGATAGACCGCTGCAGTACGTCGGGCAGTTGAGCGCTTGAGCATGAGAGGGGGCTCCTGAATATCGGCTAGGTCCGGGTCACTTCTTGCGAGCGGCGACGGCTTCGATTTCCACCAGGCCGCCGGGCAGCGGCAGGGCGACCACTTGCACCGCGGTGCGCGCCGGCTTGTGCGGCTGCTCGGCGCTGCCGAAGAACGGCGTATAGCCTTGCTGCAGCCCGGCGAAATCCAGCTTGCCGCCCTTGGCCGGGTCGCCCACCAGGAACACCCGCAGCTGGATCACGTCCCCCAGGTCGAGGCCCTGGCTGTGCAGCACGCCCTTGAGCTTGTTGAGGATCGAGGTGGTCTGGGTCGCGGTGTCGCCGTAGGCGGCAAAGGAATCCTTCGGCGCTTGCGGGTCGTGCAGATCAGCGAGCAGGCCGCTGACGAACAGCAGCTCGGTCTGCGCCGGCACCGCCACCGCCAGGGAAATCGGAAAGTTGGAATTGGGCAGGGCGATGCGCTTGATTTCGTCGGCGTGGCTGGCGAATGCGGTGGCGGTCATGAACAGTCCTGCGAGCAGTGTGGTGGTTTTCATTGGTCGGTCCTTCTGTCTTGGGGGAAATCAGTGGGGAAAATCAGGCGGCCACGCCCGGTTGCTGGCGTTCGGCATGGCGGCCGATCAGGCTGACGATGCGTCGCGCCGAATCGGCGGCGCTGTTCTGCCAGATGCCGACGCCGCCATGGGCCAGGGCGTCGCTGGCCAGGTAGGTGCGGCCCTGGGGCTGGTTGAGGATGTGATAGGCCTGCTCGCCGACCTCGTCGTTGACGATCCACGGGCCTTTGCTGAAGGGCACCTTGGACCAGTTGATGGCCACCGGTTTTTGCAGCTTGGCGCTGTGCCCGGGGTGCAGCAGCTCGACGGCCAGGCGCGAGGAAGCGAACTGTTCGGCCAGGGATTTCTGGCTGAAGGCCTGGGCCGCCGCGCTGGTGTTGTAGGCGGCGATAAGGATGCCCTGGGCACTGTTCAGCCGGTCGCTGGGGTACCACAGGCCTTTGACCTCGTGGTCCAGGTAGGACAGCCCGCCGAAGATGTTGAAGTCGGTTTCCCAGAAGCGCGGCGACTGCCAGGCCACCTTGTTCGCCTGGTCGCTCTGGGCGCTGAGGATCGCCTGCTTGAACGGCGTGCTGAAGTTGCTCGGCAGCTTGGCCAGCAGCGGCAGCGGTACCGTGACGATGGCGTAGTCGGCGCTCAGGGTCTGAGTCTTGCCGGTCTGGCGGTCCTTGTAGGTGACGCGGCTGCCTTGCTCGGAAGTCTGGATGTCGCTGACCTCGGCATGGAAGCGCACCGCGTCCTTGAGCTTGTCGTAGAACGCCAGGGGAATGCGGTCCATGCCGCCCACCGGCTGGAACATGGTCGAGGAAAACTCGGGGATTTCATCGAACACCAGCGCGCCCCAGAGCTTGGGATTGAGCAGGGTCTGCAACTCCAGCGGCGCCCGGGTGATGCCGGTCTGGTCGCCCGCGCCGGGCAGGCGGGTGTAGCCCGAACGCACCGAACCTGTGTATTTGAAGTCGGCGTTGAGGTCGCCATAGACCTTGAGGAAATTCAGCAGCGCCTGGCGGTCGTCGGCGCTGAGGTCCTGGTCCAGGGCCTTGCGGCTGACGCTGCGCGCCAGCAGTTCGGACAGCTGGCCACGGCTGTCGTTGACCGCCTGGCGCAGCTGGAACGCCGGCTGCCGGGCGTCCGGCAAAGCCAGGGCATTGCGGCTGCTGTTGACCAGCACTTGCAGCTCGACGCCCAGCTCGCGGCAATAACCGAGAAGGGTCTGGTGATGGCTGGGAATACGCGCCGGGCCGGCGTTGAAGAACTGGCCCTCATCGAAGTCCACGGTCTGGCTGACGCCGTCGTCGAACTCCACCTTGCTGCCACGGCGCAGGGTCCAGTTGCGTCCGCCGACCCGCTCGCGGGCTTCGAGGATGGTTACGCTGAAACCGGCCTTGCGCAGTTCATAGGCGCTGACCAGCCCGGAAATGCCGGCGCCGACCACCACCACATGCTTGCCTTTGCCGCTGCTGCCCAGTTGCAACGGGTCGAAGCTCGCCGCCAACGCCTTGGGCGCAAGCCCCAGGGCATCGAGGGCGCCGACGGCGGCGGAATAACCACCGACGGCGGCGATACGGGAAATCAGTTGCCTGCGGGTAAAAGCCATAAGGTACTCCTTGGCATGTTTGCCGATGAGGGGGTCAGAGGTCGTAGCGCACGGACAGCAACAGGGTTCGCGGGTCGTTGACCGAGTAGTAGCGGGCGCCGCTGGACGGCACGTAGCCCACCGACTGCGGGTAGGCGCGGTCGAGCAGGTTTTTCACCGCCAGGGTGGTGGTCCAGTGGCCGTCGCCGGAGATGTAGCGGGTGTTGGCGTTCCAGAAGGTCTGTTGGGGGATTTGCTGGATGTCGTCGTTCAGCGCGTTGGCGTAGGACTTGGTCTGGAACTGCGCATCGGTGCCGGCCAGCCAGGTGCCGGGCTGGCCGGCGGGAATGCTGTAGTTGAGGCCGACGCTGGTGTTCCAGCGCGGCGAGAACACCAGCTGCTTGCCGTTGGCATCGACCCCGGCGCCGCTGGCATTCTCGAAGTCGTCGTACTGGCTTTGCAGGTAGCCGAGGTTGAAGGTCAGCTGCAAGTCGTGGGTCAGGGCGCTGAGGGTTTCCAGCTCGACCCCGTAGGTGTGGGCCTGGCCGACGTTGGTGCGCAGGCTGACGCCCAGCGCCGGGTCGTAGGCGTTGGTCTGCAGGTCCTTGTAGTCGTTGTAGAACAGCGCCAGGTTGGCCCGCAGGCGGCGGTCGAAGAAGTCGCCCTTGAAGCCGGTTTCCCAGGTGGTCACGTCTTCCGGGGAAAACGCCTGCTCGGCGGCGGCGCGGGTCGGCGCGCGGTTGTCGTAGCCACCGGCCTTGAAGCCCTTGGCCACGTAGGCGTACTGGTTCAGGTGCGGGGTCCAGGCGTATTCGAAGCCGAGTTTCGGGCTGGTGGACTGCCAGGACTTGCTCGAATCGGCGCTGAAGTTGCTGCCGGTGATCCGCCGATTGGTGTCGATGGCGTAGTTGTCGTACTCGAAATTCTTGTGCTCGCGGGTAAAGCGCAGCCCGGCGATCAGCGACAGTTGCGGGGTGATCCTGTAGCTGCCCTGGCCATAGAGCGCGTAGCTCTCGGTGTGGGTGGTGCTGTACTGGCCCTGACCGATCACCCGGTTGCGTGCCACCGAGTAGGTGAGGTTGTCGCGCTCGGCGTCGAACTTCTCGCGGTACAGGTACAGGCCGGTGCTGAAGCTGAAGTCGTCGTAGTCGCCGTTGAGCTGGAACTCCTGGGTGGCGTAGTCCTGCTTGTAGAGGATCAGGTTGTTCTGGATCAGCGCCGCCTGGCCCGAGTTGTCGTAGTCCACCGGCTGGTGGAAGGCCGAGTAGGCGGTCACCGACTTGAAGTTCAGGTGCTCGTCGATGGCGTAGATCGCCCGCAGCACCGAGCTGCCCTGGTCGAGACGGTTCTTCGGATCGAGGCTGCTGTAGCTCTTGAACTTGTCGAAGCGGCCGTTGGCATCGAAGGGTGTGTAGCTGGTGGTGTCGCCCCGGTCGAAGGTACCGGCCAGGGTCAGTTGCACATCCCAGGGCGAGTCGTCCGGCTTGTAGCGCAGCTTGCCGCGGTACGACTGGATATCGACGTTGTTCACGTCCTTGCCGCGGGTGGGGTTGGAGACAGTGCCGTCGCGGCTCAGGCGGATTGCCGAGAAACTGCCGAACAGGGCGTTGTCCACCAGCGGCCCGCTGATCAACAGGCGGCCGTTCTGGGCGTTGTAGTTGCCGGCGCCGAGTTCGAGGAAACCCCGGGTTTCCTGGGTCGGGTCGCGGGTGATCACACGGATCGCCCCGGCGCTGCTGTTGCGCCCGTACAGGGTGCCCTGGGGACCGCGCAGCACCTCGACGCGCTCGACGTCGTTGAAATCGAGCATCGAGGAAATCGCCCGCGGGATGTACAGGTCGTCGGCGTAGACCGCGACGGCCGCTTCCTGGATCGGATCGGTCTCGCCGATGCCCCGGATGCCGTAGGTCTGCGCGCTGTAGGAGATCGACTGGCGGCTGAGGGTCAGGTTCGGCACCTGCCCGGAGAGGTCGCGGATGCTCTTGATCTGCTTGTCTTCCAGGGCTTTTTCGTCGAACGCGGAGATCGCCAGCGGGGCCTTTTGCAGGTCCTCGGCATGGTGCTCGGCGGTGACGGTGACCACCGGCAGGGCAGCCTTGTCGGTGCTTTCTTCGGCGTGGGCCGGCAACCCGGCCAGGTTCAGCGAGACGCCGGCGCTCAGGGAGACGGCCAGCGTCAGGCGGTGTGCGGTGAAGTGCTGCATGGTGAACCCCAGGTGTGTAGGTTGGCGTTGTTATGTTTTTTTGGGCAAAGCTGCGCCGGGGCCATGGTTCGAAAGCCATGGCGGCGGGGGCTTGAGCCGGTTTCAGGTTCGGGTGGAGCTATTGACCGTGGAATGGTGTCGGCCGGAAAAAATGCAGTTCCGTGGGCCTCCACCTGGTCGGGTGGTCGGTGCTGGATGTAACAGTATTTGTATAAATACGCGGTGTAAAAGTCTGAATAGTTATAAGTTAATTATAAAAATATGTAATTTAATGCGATTAATAAATGCGTATTCCTGATGTTTATTTTGAGGGTTCAAAAACGAAATCGCGGGCAAGCCTCGCTCCTACGGGTCACACGTAACCTGTAGGAGCGAGGCTTGCCCGCGATAGCGGTGGAGCGTCTGGCGCTACTTAATAGCCGCGCTCCAGGTTCGCCGGGTTCTCCAAGGGTTGGCCAGCAAGAAAACGCTCGAGGTTGGCCAGGAAACCGTCGGCGATCTCATGCCGGCTGTTGGTGGAGACCGACGAGGTATGGGGCGACAGGCGCACCCTGGGATGGCTGTACAGCGGATGGCCGGCCGGCAGGGGTTCGGGTTCGGTGACGTCCAGCGAGGCCAGGCCGATGCGCCCGCTGTCCAGGGCCGCGAGCAGGGCGTCCTGGTCCAGCAGGCCGCCGCGGGCGATGTTGATCAGGTGCAGGCCGGGCTTGGCGCTGGCCAGCACCTCGCGGTTGACGATATGCCGGGTCGCTTCGGTCAAGGGCGCCGCCAGCACCAGATGGTCGCTACGGGCGAACAGCTCATGGATATCCCGCGCCGCCTGCACGCCCTCGACCTCGAACGGCGCCTGGCTCTGGCGCAGGGCAAGCACATTCAGGCCCAGGGCCCGGGCCTTGCTCGCCAGGCTGCGGCCGATCGCGCCAAAGCCGAGAATCCCCAGGGTGCAGCCCTTGAGCGGCGTCAGCGCGGTGAAATTCCAGTGCGGGTCATGCACCCAGATCTGCGGCAGGTGCTTGGCCGCGGCGAAGATCGCGGCCAGGGCGAACTCGGCGATGTTCTCGGCCCCGCTGCCGCGCAGGGTGCTGACCGGCGGGCCGTTGAACAACCACCTGGGGTAGAAGTCGATGCCGGACGACACCACCTGGACCCACTGCAATGCGTAGGGCCAGCCGGGAGGCGGGGTATCCGGGGCCAGGTAACCGCGGACATTGATCGGCCGCGCCAGCAGGATGCTGACCTCGGCCGGCAGGTCGCTGGGTACGCCGACGGGAACGTCGAGCACCTTGGCCCCCGGGTGAGTCAGCGCCAGGCGCTGGCGGATCACAGCGTTGAAGTCGGCATCCAGTTGGCTGGCGATAACGAGCTGGGTCATGACTTGTCCTTGTTCTGGCGCTGAGCGAATACCGCTTTGCCGACACCTTGCAGCACGGCATCGTTCTGCGGGGTGTGGACACGACCGCAGAGCACATCGCGGTAATGCCGTTGCAGCGGGCTGTGGCGCGACAGGCCGGGGTTGCCGGAGGCCTCGATGGCCAGCTCGACGGCGCGAATCGCGTTGCCGGTCACCAGGTACTTCAACTGCGCGGCGTTGCTCGCCGGCGTGCGGCCTTCGGCGGCGGAATCCAGCAGGCTGCGGTTGGCGAACAGCAGGGTGTCGATATGGCCGAGGGTTTCCTGGAAGCGCGGCAGGGTCGCCAGGGCGGCGCCGAGGTTGGACGGCTTGCGCGTCTCCAGCCAGCCCACCAGCCAGTCCCGCGCGGCCTGGGCGATGCCGTCATAGACCGCCGACAGCAGCCCCGCCATCCACAGGAACCCGTCGCCATCCAGCTCCGGCTGCGGCGCGCTCCAGGGGCTGACGCTGACGGCGTGGTCCAGCGGCACCAGTACATTGTCGAACAGCACTTCGTGGCTGCAGGTGGCGCGCATGCCCAGGTGGTCCCAGTCCTCGACGATGCTGATGCCGGGGGTGTCCTTGTGCACCAGCCAGGCGCCGACCAGCGGGTCTTCGTCGGTGCTGCGGGCCCAGACGCTGAACCAGCTCAGGCCATGGCTGCCGGTGGAGTAGATCTTGCGCCCGCTGATGCGCCAACCGGCGGCGGTGCGCCGGGCGATGGTCGCCGGCAGGCCGCCGCGGGCCGGAGTGCCAAGGTCGGGCTCGACCCGCAGGGCATTGATCAGCGCGCCGTCGTGCACCGCGTCGGCGGCCACCCGCAAGCGCAGGGCTTCGGGCCAGCTCTTGCTGTCTTGCAGGCGCGAGTGCTGCAGGTACTGCATCACCAGGATCAGCGCGGTGGAGGGTTCGCCCTTGGCCACCGCGCTGATCACCTTGCGCGCCTGGGCCAGGCTGGCGCCGCCACCGCCCAGGTGCTTGGGCACCGTCAGGGCCAACAGGCCATGCTGATGCAGCAGGGCAAAGTTGTCCCGGGGAAAGGCGCCGCTCTCGTCATACAGGTGGGCCGTGGCGCCGAGTTGCTGGCTGATACGTTGCAGCAAGGCGTCGAAGTCGGCGACCTCGACCGGATGCAGCAAGGGCGGCAGTGGGGAAGAAAGACTCATGGTGAGTTCACTCGATCAAGGAGGCTGGGAGCCGGCTCATAGCGGCAGCAAGGCAAAACTTCGGTCCCACAGGGGACTGACGTCGAGCCGTTCGCTGAGCACGCCGGCGTCGAAGAACAGGTCGGCGACGGCCTGCTGCGAGGCGATGGCCTGGTCGTTGACGGCGATAATCTGCGACGGTTGGCTGCGGTTGTTGTACATGTCGAGGAATACCGCCTTGTCGACGCCCAGCAGTTGCGCCGACTTGCTCGCCCAGGGCTCGGGGTTGTCGTTGATCCACTCCAGGGTGCGCGCCTGGCGCTGGATATAGTCCTGGATCGCCTGTTTGCGCAGCGGCTCTTCCAGGGCCGCGGGCCGCGCGGCGATCAGGTAGTTGCCGGACAGGTAGCCCAGGGCGGTCTTCAGCACCCGGGCGCCACTGCGGAATTTCGCCAGCTGGATAAACACGCCATAGATCACCCAGGCGTCGAGCTGGCCGCTCTGGAAGGCGCTGAAACCGTCCTGGGGCGTGAGCGCTACCGCGGTGATGTCGTTCATGCTCAGGCCCTGTTCCTTCAAGGCCTTGATCAGGAAGTAGTGCGACGTGGTGGAGCGCACATAGCCGACCCGCTTGCCGCGCAACTGGCCGACCGACTCGACTTTCGAGTCCTTGGGAATCAGGAACACCTGGTTGTTCACATCGCCTTGCAGCACCGCGATCATGCGTGGCTGGCGATGGCTCTGGATCGAGAAGATCGGCGGGATCTCGCTCATCCCGCCGACATCCAGGCTGCCCGAGGCCAGGGCCTCGACTATCAGGTTGCCGCCGGCGAACTCCGAGTATTCGACCTTATAGGGGGTGTTGGCGGTGCCGGCGTCCTCGACGAAGTAGGAGTCCTGTCCACGGTAGGTGGCGACTCCCAGGGTCAGGTCGGCAAGGCTGTTGTTTTGGGCGAAGGCGCGCGTGGCCAAGCCTAGCGAGGACAAGCCCAGGGCGCCGAGGGCCAGCGAGCTGGCGGCGAGGAAGCCGCGACGATTGAGGTATTGGCTCATGCCACGGCCTCGCTCTGGGCTGCACTGGCTTGGGACGCAGTGGCGTAGCGGTTGACCGGCACCGGCAGGCCGAGGTTGTCGCGCAGGGTCTGGCCGCTGTACTCATCGCGGAACACGCCGCGCTGTTGCAGCACCGGCACCACCTGCTCGGTGAAATACTGCAGGCCGTCCGGCAACAGCGAGTTGATGATGAAGCCGTCGGCGGCGCCACCTTCGAACCACTTTTGAATGGCGTCGGCGACCTGCTCGGGGGTGCCGACGAAGTCGCGCCGGGGCCGGGAGAAGCGCAGGGCCACTTCGCGCAAGCTCAGGCCCTCGTCGCGGGCCAGCTGCTTGATCCGCTCCGAGCCGCCTTTCTGGCTATTGGCGCCCAGATCGCCGAGTTCAGGGAAGGGCGCATCCAGCGGGTACTGGCTGAAGTCGTGGTCGTTGAACGGTCGGCCGAGGGCGACTATGGCGTCTTCGATGCTCACCAGCGCCACCGCCTGCTGGTAGCGGTCTTCGACCTCCGCCACATCGCGGCCAACGATCGGGCGGATGCCGGGCAAGATCGACAACAGCTGCGGATCGCGGCCAAAGCCGGCGGCGCGGCGTTTCAGGTCCTGATAATAGGCGCGGGCTTCATCGAAGCCCTCGGAATTGACGAAAATCGCATCGGCATTCTCGGCGGCGAAATTGCGCCCGTCCTCGGAGGTGCCGGCCTGGAAAATCACCGGCTGGCCTTGCCGGGAGCGGGCGATGTTCAGCGGGCCTTTCACCGAGAAGAATTCGCCCTGGTGCTTCAGGGCATGCAGCTTGCCGGGGGTGAAGAACTCGCCGCTGTGCTTGTCGTAGGCGAAGGCATCGTCTTCCCAGGAATCCCACAGGCCCTGGACCACCGCCACATGTTCCTTGGCGATGCGGTAGCGCACGGCGTGGGGCGGGTGCTCGGCCTTGCCGAAGTTGTCGGCGGTGCCGCTGAGCCAGGAGGTGACCACGTTCCAGCCGGCGCGACCGCCGCTGATATGGTCCAGCGAGGCGAACTGACGGGCGACCTGGAACGGCTCGGTGTAGCTGACGGTAACGGTAGCCACCAGGCCGATGTGCCGGGTGCTGGCGGCCAGGGCCGAGAGAATGGTCAGCGGCTCGAAGCGGTTGAGGTAGTGCGGGCTGGATTTTTCATGGATGTGCAGGCTGTCGGCGATGAACACGAAGTCGAACTTCGCCGCCTCGGCCAACTGCGCCTGCTGCCTATAGAAGTCGAAGTTCACGCTGGCGTTGGCCAGGGCCCGCGGGTGGCGCCATTCGCCCCAGCCGTGACCGACGCCATGGACCATCGCGCCGAGTTTCAATTGACGTTGTTTGCTCATGGTGGTGCTCCTGAGTCTGTCGCTGGGTCAGCGGGATGCCTGGTTGAGTTGCACACGCGGGGCGTTGAAGCTCTTGTCGAAGCCTTGGGAAACGTCGATGGGGCGGGTGAGGATGCCTTCCTCGCGGTAGATGTCCGCGGTGGTCTGCAGGCCGCCGATGACCTGGTCGTCGATCGCCACCGGCTGCATGTGCGTGGCCTTGGCCACCGCCAGGGGCACGGCCAGGGGCAGGCCAGTGACCTGGGCCTGGGCGGCGGCGAACTCCTGGGGATGGGCATTGGTCCAGCGGTAGGCGCGATCGACCCGGGCGACGAAGTCTTCGAGCTGCTGGCGTTTGTCGGTGATGGCCTGGCGGGTGGCGGCCAGGTACAGGTGGTTGCTCAGCAGGCTGTCGCCGCTGGCCAGCACCTTGGCCTGGCTCTGGGTGGTGGCGATGGTGGTGTAAGGGTCCCAGGTCGACCAGGCGTCGGCGCTGCCGTTGTCCAGGAGGATGCGTGACTCGCTGGGCAGCAGGTAGATGAACTGCACGTCCTGGGTGCTCAGGCCGACGCTGCGCAGGGCCTTGATCGCCAGGAAGTGGCCGATGGAGCCGCGGGTGGTGACGATGCGCTTGCCCTTGAGGTCGCGGGCGTCGTTCAGCGGCGAATCCCTGGGCGCGAGAATGGCCGTGGTGTAGCGCCCCTCGGCGTGGATGATGCTGACCACCTTGAGCGGCGCGCCGGCGCCGAGGGCGAACACATAGGGCGCATCGCCCAGGGCGCCGATATCCACGGCTCCGGCATTCAGCGCCTCGCCCAGGGGCGCGGCGGCGGGGAACTCGGAGAACTGGATCTCATAAGGCACGTCCTTCAGCTCGCCGGAGACCTCCAGCAGGACCTTGATCGTCGACTTCTGGTTGGCCACCAGCAGTGGTTGCAGGTCGGCGGCCTGCACCGTGGCGGCGAGGCAGAGAGTGGCAGCCAGCAACAGCTGGGTGATGAAGGGCAGGGTAACGCGCATGACGACAGGCTCCAGGCGGGTGTCGGTGGTTTGGGGTCACCTCCGCCTGGAGAAAGGGGTCGGTCCGGGTGTTGCGTCGGGTGGCTCAGGTACCTGTTGAGGCACATGAGCCGGGCTGTTTCAGATCACATAAAAACCATGGGTGCCGTCGCGGGCCAGCTGGTCCACCAATCCGAACTCCCAGTCCAGGTAGGCTTGCATGGCTTCGCGAGGGTTATCGGTGCCCTCGTAGGGCCGGCGATAACGATCGATGCGCGGCGAGGCCAGGCGGGTTTCGCCCGTCTCCAGTGGCAGCTGCGCGGCGATCCAGCTGGCGCTGCCCTGGTGCAGCAGGAACACCGCCTTGCCGGTCAGGGCCTCGACCTCGGCGACCGCCAGCCGCGCCAGTTGGCTGCTGCCGCAGGTCAGCACATAACGCTCGGCGGGCGGTAGCTTGGCCAGGACCTCCGGCAACTGCGCGCGCAAGGCCCACCAGGCGCCCGGGATATGCCGTTTGACGTAGTTGGCGCTGCTGGTGAAATCCAGCACCAGAGTGTCGCCTTCGCCCAGCCACTGGGCCAGGGTGTCCGGGCTGATTTCCTCGGCCTGGCGCGGCGCGGGCACCGGTGCCTGCCAGGGACCTTGTTCGCTGAAATGCGCGGGCTGCACGTCGTCCAGCACATAGACCTGCCAGCCCAGCTGCGCCAGCCAGGAGGCGGACATATTGGCGCGCACGCCATCGTCGTCCACCAGCACCAGGCGCGCGCCGCGCACACTGGCGAAGTGATCGGTTTCCTGCACCAGTTGCCCGCCGGGGGTGGAGCGGGCGCCGGGCAGGTGGCCGGCCTCGAATTCTTCCGGGGTGCGCACGTCGAACAGGTAGGTGCTGCGCTGCGTTTCCTGCTGCCAGCGTTGCAGGTCGCCGAGTCTGGCGCGGCCCACTCGGGCCTTGTCGGCCACCCGCCGGGCGTCTTGGGCGGCGCTGTCTCGATGAGCTTCGCTGGTCGCAGCGAAGCGCCGCGACTGGCCGTGTTCCAGTGCCTGCCCGGCCAGGGTCCAGCCGATGGTGCCGTTGCGCAGGGCGGCCACCGGGTTGGCGATGCCGGCATTGATCAGGGATTGGGTGCCGATGATGCTGCGGGTGCGTCCGGCGCAGTTGACGATGATCCGGGTTGCCGGGTCCGGTGCCAGCTCGCGGGCGCGCAGCACCAGCTCCGCCCCCGGCACGCTGATGCCACGGGGAATGCTCATGGTCTGGTATTCGTCGAAACGCCGGGCATCGAGCACCACCAGGTCAGCCTGGCTGTCGAGCAGGGCCTGGACTTCTTCCGCCGCCAGGGACGGCGTATGCCGTTGGCTTTCCACCAGTTCGCCGAAGGCCTTGCTCGGCACATTGACGTCGATGAACAACTCGCCACCGGCGCTGCGCCAACCCTCCAGGCCACCCTCGAGCAGGCTCAAATTGCTGTAGCCCAGCGCTTGCAGGCGTTGCGCGGCGCTGTCCGCCAGGCCTTCACCATTGTCATAGAGGGTGATTGGGGTATCGCGCCGGGGAATCCGCGAATACACCTCCAGCTCCAGTTTCGACAGCGGGATATTGGCGGCGAACAGCGGATGCCCCTGGGCGAAGGGCGCCTCTTCGCGCACATCGACGAGGGCCAGCTCTTCACGGTTCAGCAGCGCCTGGCGGATCTGCGGGTAGGAGCGGGTAGGTGCTGTGCTCATAGGGCTTGGCTCTCTTTGGACAGGTCCCAGATATTGGGCAGGAAGGCGTTGGAATAACCGGAAATGAACAGTTTCTCGCTGCCGTCGCACTGGTACACCGCGCGGCGCACGGCGCCGATATTGGCGCCATAGACATGAATGCTGATGGACACCTGGTCGTCGAAGGCGTTGCTGACCGAATGGATGTCGCCGATCTTCGGCGACACCGCCTCGACCTGGCCGGGCAGCAACTGGATACGATTACCCTCGGCCTGCAGGCTGCCGTCGCTGTGGCGGGCGAAACCTTGCGAGTACTCCGAGCCCCGCAACATGCCGATCAGCCCCCAGACCCGGTGGTCGTGGATCGGCGTGCGTTGCCCCGGCCCCCAGACAAAACTGACGATGCTGAAGCGCTGCCGGGAGTCGGCATGCAGCAAATATTGTTGATAGCGCTCCGGATCGGGGCGGGCGAAGTCCTCGGGCAGCCAGTCGTCATGGCTGACCAGCTGGGCCAGCAGCTTGCCGCCGCGGTGCAGCAGATCGCCTTCGCGGGGGTTGCTGTCGATCAGCTCCGCCAGGGCGCCTATGAATGCTCTGAGTCTCTCCGGGTGTCGGGCCTGGGTCATGGCGATTCCGTGGTCGTGGTCTAGGTTCGATATCAGGGTTCGATATCAGGATTTAAGCATAATGATTTTTCTTAATATGCTATTTTTTTATGATTAGGTTATAGCCGAAAGGAATTTAGAACCCTTGTGAATAGCGTTAGACGTTATCGATAGATGCGCCAGGCTATCCAGCCACTCACATTCAAACTATGCTTTTCGAACATCTTAATGACTGTTCTCTATGTGCGGGCCAAATGAAAATTGATGATATCGACGCCTTTGTCGAAGTGATTCGTTGCCAGTCCATCAGCCATGCCGCCGAGACTTTGCAACTGACGCAGCCGGCGATCACCCGGCGGGTGCAGAACTTCGAGCAGGCCTTGGGCGTGGAGCTGTTCGACCGCAATACCAAGCCGCTCAAGCCGACCCTGATCGGTACCCGGGTGTACGAGCAGTGCCGGCTGATCCTGCGGGAAATGGATGCCCTGCGCGAACTGGTGGCCACCGACGCGCCGCCCACCGGGCTGTTGCGCCTGGGCGTGCCGCAGACCATCGGCGATGTGGTGTTGCTCGATGCCCTCAAGCACCTGCGGGTCGAATACCCCGAACTGCGCGCCCAGGTGGCCACGGGCTGGGGCAGCCAGCTGGTGGGCAAGATCGAGCGCGGCGAGCTGGACGCGGCGGCGGCGCTGTTCCCGGCCGGCAAGATATTCCCGGACAACATCATCGGCGAGTCGATCGGCAAGATGGAACTGGTGGTGGTCTGCGCCAAGGCGCAATTGCCCAAGCGCCCGTGCAAGCTCGCCGACATCTACCAGAACGGCTGGATTCTCAATCCGGACGGCTGCGGCTTCCGCGCCGGGCTGCAACGCACCCTGTCGGACCAGGGCCTGGCCCTGCGGGTCAACCTGGAAACCTTCGGCACCGAGTTGCAGCTGGGCCTGGTCGCCGATGGCCTGGGACTCGGCCTGGTGCCACGGCCGTTGCTGGAGCGCAGCGCCCACCGCGAGCAACTGGCGGTGATGCCGCTCAAGGACTTCAAGCCGGTGATGGACCTGTGGCTGATCTACCCGCATTTTCTCGGCAACCTGCAAGGGCCGGTGGACGCCTTTGGCAAGCTGGTCGCCGGCTCGCTGCAGAAGATCAAGAGTGCTGCGTGAGCTGTTAAACGAGGGCAAGGGCAGGGCGGCTTAAAATAAAAAATAATGATAATTAGCTTAGATTAAAATGTGCTTTTTATTATTTTTTGCCTTCCCCTAGGCTGGCTGGAGTTCCTTAAAGGCCATCCAGGAAGTTTTGCCATGAGCAGCGTCAGCCCGTTATCCAGCGTCTCGAAAAATGTTCGCCAGCGTGTCAGCCCCGAAGAGTGGGAGGTGCGCGTGAAACTCGCCGCGGCCTACCGGCTGGCGGCCTTGTACAAGTGGACCGATCACATCTACACGCACTTTTCCGCGCGGGTGCCGGGGCCCGACGAGCATTTCCTGATCAACGCCTTCGGCTTGCTGTTCGATGAAATCAGCGCTTCCAACCTGGTCAAGGTCGACATCGACGGCACCATCGTCGACGACCCCACGGGCCTCGGGATCAACTACGCCGGTTATGTGATCCACAGCGCGATCCACGGCGCCCGTCCCGACCTGCACGCGGTCCTGCACACCCATACTCGCGACGGCATCGCGGTGTCCGCCCAGCGTGACGGCCTGTTGCCGATTTCCCAGCACGCCATCGGTTTTTCCGGACGCGTGGCCTATCACGGTTACGAAGGCATCGCTCTGGACCTCGACGAGCGCGAACGACTGGTGGCGGACCTGGGGGACAAGAGCGTATTGATCCTGCGCAATCACGGGCTGCTCACCGCGGGCATCAGCGTCGAGCACGCGTTCCAGCAACTGCAGACCCTGGAGCGCGCCTGCAATATCCAGATCGCCGCCCAGGCCAGCGGCAATGCCGAGCTGATCTTCCCGCCGGCCGAGGTGGTGGCCAAGGTCGAGAAGCAGGCCGAAGCCTTCAAGAGTGGCGACGGTCCTGGTGTCGCCCGACATTGGAATGCGCTGATCCGCCAGTTGGAGCGCAGCGATACGGCCTACAAGGAGTGATGGTACGTGTAGCCGCTGCCGAAGGCTGCGATCAGCTTGGGCGGCATTCCGACGAAGCAGACGTAAAACCGGAGATTGTGGTTTGTCAGGCAGACCCTGTCTTACGGATTCACGACTGCTGCGCAGCCGATCGCAGGCTACGCCAGCGGCTACAGGATGTCCGTTCAGTGATACGGCTTAGTAAGAAGTAACGCTTTGTAGCCGCTGCCGAGCCGAAGCGAGGCTGCGAACGACCGCGCAGCGGTCGCCAGGCCAGGCGCCGCCGCAGGTCAGCGATACCGAGTCGTCAGGTTGGCGGGGCTGTGCCCCGATCGCAGCCTGCGGCAGCGGCTACAGGGCGATCAGGGCTCCATGCGTCGGGGCTTCAGGTCAGGCGACTTTTTCCGCGGCCAACCGCTCGCGCTCGGCCACCAGCTTGCGGGTCAGCGGGATCAGGCGCTGGCCATAGTCGATGGCATCCTCGAGCGGGTCGAAACCACGGATCAGGAAGGTGGTGATGCCCAGGTCGTAATAGTCGAGCAGGGCTTCGGCCACCTGCTCCGGGGTGCCGACCAGGGACGTCGAGTTGCCCTGGGCGCCGAGCAGCCCGGCGATGCCGGTCCACAGGCGCTTGTCCAGGCGCGTACCCTGGGCCGCTGCTGCCAGCAGGCGACGCGAGCCTTCGTTGGGTGGTTCGCGGCGGACAAAACCGTTCTGCTCGGCCAGGGTGGTGGCCTGCTGCAGGATGCGCTCGGCGCGTGCCCAGGCCTGCTCCTCGGTGTCCGCCAGGATCGGCCGCAACGACAGGCTGAACCTGATGCTGCGGCCATGCTTGGCGGCTTCGGCGCGCACCTGGGTCACCACTTCGCGCACTTGCTCGTAGGTTTCGCCCCACAGCGCATAGACGTCCGCATGCTTGCCGGCCACCGCGATGGCCGCCGCCGAGGAACCGCCGAAATACAGCGGGATGTGCGGCTGTTGCGGCGACTGCACCGCCGAATACGCGCCCTCGACCTGGTAATACTGGCCTTGATAGTCGAAGGGCCGGTCGCGGGTCCATTCCTGGCGCAGCACGTCCAGGTATTCGTCGGTGCGGGCGTAGCGTTGGTCCTTGTCGATATAGCTGCCGTCGGCGCGCAGTTCGCGGTCGTCGCCACCGGTGATGATGTGCACCGCGGTGCGCCCGCCATTGAACACATCCAGGGTGGTGAACTGGCGTGCAGCCAGGGTCGGCGCGGCGAAACCCGGGCGATGGGCGATCAGGAACTTGAGCTTTTTCGTCACGCTGGCGGCGTGCGCGGCGATCAGGGTGCTGTCCGGGCTGTTGGAGTGGAACGCCACCAGGGCGCGGTCGAAACCGGCGTCTTCATGGGCGCGGGCGACGTTCTCCACGTAGTCGGGTTGCAGGACGGGGCCGCTGCGCGGGTGGATTTCCGAGGCGTGATGGCCGCCGATAAAACCGATGAATTCGATACTCATGGTGGATTCCTTATTAATAGGCGTGATTCAGCCTCCACCGGGCAAGGGGTCGGTCCGTGGTGTCGAAAGTAGGCGCAGCGCGGCGGGGTGTGAAATGCCGTTTTGTTCTAAGTTAATTATTAAATTTATTGATTATTTAAATGCAGCTTAATCAGCAATGCGCATTTTATAGCGCCGTGCCCGCGCACTCCGCAAAGGACGCTGGCCGAGCCGGATTACTATGCAAATAATTTATCTGGTTCATTTTATATCTGATTTTTAATCATATTAGGTTATTCCCAAAAAGAATTTCACTGCGGTTTTTTATGCGAATAGCATAAATCCGAAGCTGAAACATGGCGCCTCCGGCCATGGGCTTGATGAGGAAGGAAGCCTGATGAGCGACAAGACTTTCGATACGCCGGGCGCCAGCGGCTCGTTTTCCGTCGACAAGGCCGTTCGCTTCAACAGTGCAGGGCAGGGTGGGGCACGCTGGATCCCGCAGTGGCTGCGCAACTGGCGCACCCCCGAGGCGCTGCTGCGCCTGATCAGCCCGATCGTGCTGCTGTTGCTGTGGGAGCTGGCCTCGCGCTGGGGGCTGATTCCCCAGCGAGTGATCGCCGCGCCGTCGCAGATCGGCGGCACGCTCTGGGCCATGATCGCCTCCGGTGAACTGGGCAAGCACCTGCTGGTGTCGCTGCAACGGGCGCTGGTGGGCTTGAGCATCGGCGTCAGCATCGGGGTGGTGGCGGCGCTGATCAGCGGCTTGTCGAAACGCGGCGAAGTGGTGCTGGATTCGCCGATGCAGATGCTGCGCACCATTCCCTCCCTGGCCCTGGTGCCGCTGTTCATTCTCTGGTTCGGCATCGGCGAGTTCACCAAGATCGCCCTGATCGTCACCGGCACCACCTTCCCGGTGTACCTGAACCTGTTCGCCGGCATCCGCAACATCGACCCCAAGCTGATCGAGGCCGCCAACACCCTGGGCCTGAACCGGCGCGAGCTGATCTGGCACGTGATCCTGCCGGGCGCCTTGCCCTCGTTTTTCGTCGGCCTGCGTTATTCCCTGGGGATCTCCTGGCTGGCCCTGGTGTTCGTCGAGCAGATCAACACCACCGCTGGCATCGGTTATCTGGCCAGTGATGCGCGGGACTTCATGCGCACCGACGTGATCGTCATCTGCCTGCTGATCTACAGCGTGCTCGGCCTGCTGATCGACGGCCTGATCCGCACCCTGGAACGTTTTGCCCTGGCCTGGCGCCCAACTTTCGTGAGGAATTGATATGTCGAGCATCGATCTTGTGGACGCGGCCAAAACCGCCCACCCGGTACAACTGCGCAATGTGGTGCGCCAGTTCGGCGAGCAGCGGGTCATCGACGACCTGGACCTGGACATCGCCCCGGGGGAGTTCGTCGCGCTGCTGGGCGCCAGCGGTTCGGGCAAGACCACCTTGCTGCGCAGCCTGGCCGGGCTCGACAGCATCGACAGCGGCCAGTTGCGGGTGCCCAAGGCGCGGGCGGCGGTGTTCCAGGAGCCGCGCCTGATGCCCTGGAAGCGTGCCTGGAAAAACGTGATCCTCGGCCTGCGCATTCCCAACGCCCGTGCCCGCGCGGTGCAGGCTTTGACCGAAGTTGGCCTGGCCCATCGGCTGGAAGCCTACCCGGCGACGCTTTCCGGCGGCGAAGCCCAGCGCGTGGCCCTGGCCCGTGGCCTGGTGCGCGAGCCCAAGCTGCTGTTGCTCGACGAACCCTTTGCCGCGCTGGATGCGCTGACCCGGATCCGCATGCACCGGCTGATCATCGACCTCTGGCGCAAGCACACGCCGGCGGTGCTGCTGGTGACCCACGACGTCGACGAAGCCATCCTCCTGGCCGATCGGGTGATAGTGCTGGCCAACGGCAAGATCGCCGAGCAACTGAGCATCGACCTGCCCCGCGCGCGGGACACCGGCCAGGAGGGTTTCCAGGAAATCCGCGCGCGCCTGCTGAGCCTGTTGGGGGTTGAAGCGGTGGAGCCAGCGTCGCAAGCAACCGGCACCGTGCGCCAGTCTCCCAACAACAGTGTCCGGCGGTTTGCCCATGGCTGAGCTTTTGATAAAGCAAGGTTCACGTTTCTGGAAAACCACGGCTCTGCTGTTGTCGGGCGCCATGCTGTTGCTTGGCGGCTGCGGTGAAAGCAGCGAAAGCAAATCCACCTTCACGAAACACTCCGACCTGTCCGGCGTCACCCTGATCCTCGGCGACCAGGCCAAGGGCCTGCGCACCGTGGTGGAGGCGGCGAACGCCCTGGAGGGCATCGAGTACCAGGTGCAGTGGGCGAACTTCCAGGGCGCCGCGCCGCTGTTCGAAGCCCTGCGCGCCGGCGCCGTCGACCTGGCGCCGGCTGGCGATACCCCGGTGCTGGCGGCGGCCACCGGTGGCGCGCCGTTGCGCATTGTCGCGGTACGCCGCGGCCAGGCACGCGGCATCGCGATCCTGGTGCCGGCGGATTCGCCGATCCGCAGCATCGCCGACCTCAGGGGGCGCAATGTGGTGGTGTCGTCGGCCCGCGGCAGCATTGCCCAGTACCTGCTGATTCGCGCCCTGGCCAATGCCGGGGTCGACGAGAAGGACGTCAAGGTCGGTTTCGTGCTGCCGACCGACGCCTTGCCGGCCTTCAATGCCGGGCAAATCGAAGCCTGGGCCACCTTCGGCGTGTATCAGGCCTTCGCCGAGCAGCAGGGCGCCCGGGTGCTGATCAGCGGCGAGGGCATCAATACCGGGTTGAACTTCATCACCGCCTCGGATGAGGTGCTCAGCGACCCACTAAAGCGCCAGGCCCTGAGCGATGTCCTGCAACGTTTCGCCAAGGCCCTGGAGTGGGGCCAACAGAACCCGGACGAATATGCGCGAGTCTTCGCCAGGGTCAATGACATCCCGCTGGAGGTGTCGCAGACCCTGCGCCGCTGGGGCGACGAGTCGCTGCTGCCGGTGCAGGCCCAGGATGTTCAGGCCTTGCAGGAAGTCGACGACCTGTTCGTGGCCAAGAAGATCTTTCCCCATCGGGTCGATGTCCGGACGCTGACCGATACCGGAGTGTTTGCCACGCCTTAGGTGGCGCTTGGCAGAAAGGAGGGCGCAGCGTCACGCCAATAACGGATTCGCGGCGTGGCGCACTTATGATCGGAGGCCGCTGAAACCTTCTAGACGACTGGTCTAATCAGGGATATCCTCCGCGTCATGAAACCCACCTACGACGACACCCGCCAACACTTGCTCGATACCGGCCACCGGATGATGGCCGGCAAGGGCTTCACCTGTGTCGGCCTCAACGAGATCCTGCAAACGGCCGGCGTGCCCAAGGGCTCGTTCTATCACTACTTCAAATCCAAGGAGCAGTACGGCCAGACCTTGCTGGAAGACTACTTCCGCCACTACCTGGCGAGCATGGATCAAGGTTTCTCCACCCCTGGCCAGAGTGCCCGCGAGCGCTTGATGAACTATTGGCAGAGCTGGCTGGACAACTACTGCGTGCCTGGCGACGAGCAGAAATGCCTGGTGGTCAAGCTGAGCGCGGAAGTGGCGGACCTCTCCGAGATGATGCGTATCACCTTGCGCGACGGCGCCGAGCAGATCATCGACCGCCTGGCCGCCTGCATCGAGCAGGGCCACCTCGACGGTTCCCTGCCGGCCAGCGCCGCCCGCCAGACCGCCACCGGCCTGTATCAGCTGTGGCTGGGGGCGAGCCTGATGTGCAAGCTACACCGTGATGTCCGGCCCCTGGAAGACGCCATGATCACTACCCGGGCGATGCTGGAAAGCTGAATTAAACAGATCCTTTGATACCCGCTGCCGAGCAGCGGGTATTTTTGGCCTGATAACTAGACGACTGGTCTAATAAGTGCCGAGCCTGGCGACCCGTCGAACGCTTCTTGAAACGCGTCTCTGCCTGTGAAGGAGTTTGCATATGTCTCAGTCGAACCAGATCAATCGCAGCATCGTCCTCGCCTCGCGCCCCCATGGCGCCCCGAGCGAAGCCAACTTCCGCCTCGAATACCAGCCAGTTCCCCGACCCGGCGCCGGACAGGTGCTGCTGCGCAGCGTCTACCTGTCCCTCGACCCCTACATGCGTGGCCGCATGAGCGACGCACCTTCCTACGCGCCACCCGTGGGCCTGGGCGAGGTGATGGTCGGCGCCACCGTGAGCCGGGTCGTAGTGTCCAATCATCCGGATTACGCCGTGGGCGACTGGGTGCTGGCCTACAGCGGCTGGCAGGACTATGGGCTGTCCGACGGCACGGGCCTGACCCGGCTGGGCGCGGCGCCGGAGCATCCTTCCTATGCCCTGGGTGTGCTGGGCATGCCCGGGTTCACCGCCTACATGGGGCTGCTGGATATCGGCCGGCCCCAGGCCGGGGAAACCCTGGTGGTGGCCGCCGCGACCGGCCCGGTGGGCGCGACCGTGGGCCAGATCGGCAAGCTCAAGGGCTGCCATGTGGTGGGCGTGGCCGGTGGCGCGGAGAAATGCCGCTACGCGGTCGAGGTACTGGGTTTCGACAGCTGCGTCGATCACCAGGCCGCGGACTTCGCCGAGCAACTGGCCAAGGCCTGCCCCAAGGGCATCGACATCTATTACGAGAACGTCGGCGGCAAGGTCTTCGATGCGGTGCTGCCGCTGCTCAACACCTCGGCGCGGGTGCCGGTGTGCGGGGTGATCGCCCATTACAACGACACCGACCTGCCAGAGGGCAAGGACCGTCTTTCGCTGCTGATGAGCCTGGTGCTGCGCAAACGCATCAAGATCCAGGGCTTCATCATTTTCGACGACTACGGTTCGCGCTACGACGAGTTCTACCGCGACATGTCGCAGTGGTTCGCCGAAGGGCGCATCAAGTACCGCGAGGAAGTGGTGGAAGAACTGGAAAGCGCGCCCCAGGCCCTGATCGGCCTGCTGCAGGGGAAAAACTTCGGCAAGCTGGTGATTCGCGTCGGCGCCGACGACTGAGCCCCATGGCCAGTCGTCCATGGATGACTGGCCTGCCTCCTTTGCCGAGCCCGGATTGCAAACCTGGGCAAGCACCATCAATGAACAGGAAACCAGCATGAGTGATGAAATCAGAGTCGTGGCCATCCTCCAGGCCAAGCCGGGCCAGGGCGCCGAACTGGAGCGCGTGCTGCGGGCGGGCGTCGCGCCGTCCCGGGCGGAAGCGGGGTGCCTGAGTTACGAGCTGCACCGCGACATCGATCAGGAAGGACGTTTTGTATTCGTCGAGACCTGGGCCGACCGGGCGGCGATAGAAACCCACCGGCAGATGCCGCATTACAAGACCATGATCAACGCGGCGCTCGAGCATGTGCTGGAACGCCAGGTCTGCCTGCTGTCCGCGATCGCCGTGGACAGCCAGCCGGCCCTCTGAGCCAGCGAGCCCTATTGACGAAATAAGGAGTGCGACGATGAACATCGGTTTTCTCGGGCTGGGCGGCATGGGCGCCGCCATGGCCGGCAACCTGCTCAAGGCCGGTTACCAGGTGAGTGTCTGGAACCGTTCGGCCGACAGCCTCAAGCCCCTGTTGGAACAGGGCGCGATCGCGGCGCAGGACCCGATCGACGCGCTGCGCAACGACGTGGTGATCAGCATGCTCGCCGACGACGCCGCCACCCGTTCGGTGCTGCTGGACAGCGGCGCTCTGGCCTCGGCCAAACCCGGGCTGATCCATATCGGCATGGCCACCTTGTCGGTCGGCTTGATCAGCGAACTGGTGGCGCTGCATCGCGAGCGGGGGGTGACCTACATCGCCGCGCCGGTATTCGGCCGCACCGATGTGGCCCGGGCCGGCAACCTGAACATCCTCGCCGCCGGTCCCGCCGAGGCGATTGCCCAGGTCCAGCCGCTGCTGGATGCCATGGGCCAGAAGACCTGGCTGCTGGGCGAAGACCCATTGAGCGCCGCGGTGGTGAAGATCGCCGGCAACTTCATGATCGCCAGCGCCATCGAAACCATGGGCGAAAGCGCCGCCCTGGTGAAAAGCCATGGCGTGGAGCCGAGCCAGTTCATCGAGATCATGACCAGCACTCTGTTCAACGCCCCGGTGTACCGCAACTATGGCCCGCAGATCGCCGAACAGCGCTTTTCCCCGGCGGCCTTCCGTTTGGTCCTGGGCCTGAAGGACGTCGGCCTGGCGCTGGAAGCCGGTCAAAGCCGCCATGTGCCGCTGCCGTTTGCCAGCGTGATGCGCGATTCCCTGCTGGAGGCGGTCGCCCGGGGCGATGGCGAGCTGGACTGGACGGCACTGGCGCGGATACCGCTGCGGCGTTCCGGGCAGGACTGACGGCGGGCCTCACCCCGCGATGCACGCCCGCGCCCAGGTGACCCCTGGAGGCGGGCGTTCTACAGATAGCTCCACAACGCCTGGGATACCGGGGTCGGCTGGCCGCTGCCGAACAGCGTCTGGCCGATCTGCAGGCCCAGTTGCCGGTAGCTTTCGAACTGCGCTTCGTCGAAAAACTGGTTGGCAGTGCTTTCGTTGGGGAAGGTCGGGTGGGCATTGGCGTAATTGAGCACATCCACCGGCACCCCGGCGATCAGGCGCGGCTTGAGCAACAGGATCCGCGCGGTGCGCTGGCCCTGGCGATCGAGCACGTTGAACAGCATCGCGCAGCGCAGGCTGTCGTCGGGGCCCGGGTGGCTGAAGTTGCGGGTATGGCCGAAGTAGGGCGCCAGTAATGGCACCCTATGCACGTCCAGGTCTTCCACGATCTCCAGGGCCTGGTCGATCCGCGCCAGGCGGATCAGGTTGGCCAGGTCGTCGAACTGGTAGGTCGGATCGGCTCCGCAATCGCACAAGACAATCAGCTCGATCTTGCGCCCCTCACGGATCAGCTCGTAGGTGGCGGTGTTCTCGAAATGGCCGCCGTCGGACAGGTACTGATAGTTGCGATTCAGGCCGTGGAAACTCGCACTCAACTCATAGAACAGGTAAGTCTGTGTCGGAAACACCGTGCCCCATAACTTGTCCCGCGAACGCCGGGGCCTGTCGGACTTTTTGTCGCCTTCAAGAAAATTGCTCGGCCACCAGGTTCCCAGGCGCAGGTTGGTCAGGCCGAACGACAGCGAAGTACCCAATGTCGTGGCCCGGCCAAGGCCGGTGGAGATCGCCGCGCCGGAGGTCGCTGCCCAATCGGCCAGCCCTCGTGGCTGGTAGATCTCGCTGAACCGTTTGTTCTTGATCGAGCGTTTGCGCGGTTCGCCGTCGAGGATGTAGCTGACGCTGTCGGGTGCCTCCGCGCCATTGGGGGCCAGGCACAACGGCTTGCCCTTGCGGTCGCGTTGCACCAGCTGCTCGGCCGGGTCGACGGTAAGGTTCAGGGTGACGTTGATCAGGTGCACCGGCGCGCAGGTGGTGACGCCGTAGTAGTGCTCGATCGGCACATCGTCGCCGGGCAGGGCTTCAGCGACGCTCAGGTGCTGCTTGCGGATCTTGGGCGTGCTGCCGGCGAAGCGCAGGCCGTTGGAGGCGCCCAGATACGCCCGGGTCAGCCGGCTGCGATAGAAGGATTGCAACGAGGACAGGTTGAGAAAGCCAATGAAGTTCCCCGCCCCCAGGCTCAGGATCAACGCCAGCCCAGCCAGGCCGCACAGGCGCGCCACGGTGTCGGCATCCAGCCCCTGATAGCGCACGAACTGCACCAGCAGTCCCCAGAGCAGGGCCACCAGCAGGAAGATAGCGATGCCCGCGACACCGGCGATCAGGCTCAGGGGTAGGCGGCTCACCCAGCCGGGCAGGGCCTTGTCGTCGAGCAGGAGGGAGAGGGCGCGGATTGCGCCGATCAACAGCGGCAGGGCGACGGTGGGCGACATCAGTTGCGCGCGTTGCTCGCTGGTGTAGATCCACTGGGCCAGCCAGGGTACGAGGGCGAAGAAGCCCAGCACCAGGGTGAAGATCAGGACCTGGGCCAGGTAGCGGGTAACCAGCACCCGGTAGGTGCGCACGCAGTTGTTACGCGCCAGGGCGTCGTCCTTGTCGCGCTTGAAACGCAGGCGCAGGGCCACGCCGATGCAGGCCAGCACCCCGAGCCAGCTGACCACCCCGCAGACGATCAGCAGTGTGCGCAGTTCAACGTCCAGCCCCCTGGGTGTAAAGGCCAGGGCGATGAACAGGGCCCCGGCCGCGCTGTACAGCAGGGTCGCCCAGTTGAGCAGGCGCACCGCGTCGTCCTGGTTCTTGCGGAAATACACCATCCAGAACGCCAGCATCAGCGGTATCACCCCGAACACTGTCGCCCCTCCCGGCAGCCACCAGAGCGAACCGCATAAGGGGTTGATCAGGCCCATGGGCAGCAGGGCAGTGATCGGTGAACACAGGTCGCTACCGGCGATGCTCACTTGCAGCAACGTGGCCAGGGCCAGGGTGCACAACAGCGGCATGCCGATCACGACATGCAGCGCCAGCAGGTTGCGTAGCGACAGGCCCAGGACATAGAACAGGTCGCCCGAACCGCCCGGGGTCAGGTAGCGACCGTTCTCCCGCAGCCAGGCCAGCGGCGCTTCGCCCACCGGGGCCTTGGCGTAGTTGATATGGGTGTGGATGCGCCCCGGGGGCTCGAAGTCGAGCACTTCATAGGCATCTTCCGCGGCCTGCACTTCGGGGCTGGCCGCCACCTGGGCGTTTTCCCGCCCACGCAGGCGCCCGGGCAGGAACAGGCTGCCGAAAAACGAACCCAGGTAGCCGCCACCGCTGACGGTGGACAGGTAGTCGAACTGCGCCAGCAGGCGCTTGCCGATGCCCGGTTCTTCGCCCACGGCATCCGGCGCCCTGGCCCGGGCCATGGCTTGCAATACCCCGAGGCAGAAGGTGGCGCTGCGAATGCCGCCACCGGACAGGGCGACGGCCCAGTGGCCGGCGTTTTTGCGCGCGAGCCCCAGCAGATCCCTGCGTTGGTCGATACGGCTGTGTTCGGCGTCAAACTGAGCATCCTGAGCCGAAGAAGCGGGCTTGTTCCTGTCCATGTGCAGCCCTCGCGAAAGGGAGGGGGATCCGTCCCTCACGAGTAAGTTAAAGCAGGAAAACAGCAGGTTGCCAGCAGGGTTTCCGACAGCCGGAACGGTGAGCCTGAAGCCCGATAGCCAATCGAAATTAACCCAGGCTTTTCATCGCCAAATGGACGTATTGACCCGCTCGCCATGGCCTAGTATGGCGGCTGTAGGGCGTTGTAAGGCGACTGGCGTACCGAGGTTAACCGGCCCGGTGCGCAGGCAGTCGGTTGTTCGGCCATCAGAAAAAGAACCGGTCGCGACACAGGTGTCCCCAAGGACAGAGGGACCGGTCCGCAGCACGTGCAAGGAGCAGCGCATGACACCCGTGAAGCTGATGTTGAGCATTTTCCTTCCTTTGGTGCTGTTACAGGGCTGTAGCAGCGACACGAAAAAACCCTGCGGCGACAAACCCGGCGAGCGACTCGACGAGGCCAAGTGCGTCGGCCGCGATGCCAACAGCCTCAGAGGCGCCGACGAGGACTACTACGCCGACATGGACTACGGCGTGTCCAAGCAACCGCAGCTGCTGGTCGAACGACTGTCGCCCTTCATCCCCGGCATTACCGAACAGCAGGCGCTCCAGGCCTTCGCCCGCGGGCGCAACAACTGGGTGGTCTGGACCGCCGGCAACGACGCGCTGTGGGACAAACTCTCGCGCGACAGCGTCGGCAACCTCGACCTGCTCAAGACCATCTCCAACCACCCGAGCCTGAAATACAACCGCGATAAACGCTGGCAAGTGCTGGGGGTGGTCAACGAACCCTGCTACGTCAAGGGCGAGGGGCCGCGCGACGATCGCTACGGCCTGTGGCTGGACAAGCGCGACCCGTCCTGTACCGCCGACCCCTTCGAGAACGAAGCCAAGTACCCCGGCGTGAAGATCGGCGCCCGCGGCAAGAACCTGCCGGTGGGTTCCTATTACGGCTACGGCACCGGGATCGTCGGCCTGCGGCTGTTCCCCAACCCGGACTTCGACGAGCATGCACAGAAGAAGTGGGACGCCAAGCGCTATTACGAAGACCCCACCTATTACAACGACAGCAAGCTGGTGAAACCTTACCGGGTCGGCATGTCCTGCGGCTTCTGCCATGTCGGGCCGAACCCGACCAACCCGCCGGCCAACCCTGAACATCCGGCCTGGTCCAACCTCAACTCCAACCCCGGTGCACAGTACTTCTGGGTCGACCGGATCTTCATGTGGAACCAGGACCCGAGCAGCTTCCCGTACCAGCTGTTCCACACCTCGAAACCGGGGGCGCTGGACACCTCGTTCGTCTCCACCGACTACATCAACAACCCACGCACCATGAACGCGGTCTACAACCTCAAGGCGCGTATCGAGCTGGCCTCCAACCTGGGCAAGGAAAAACTCGCCGGTGGCGGCCTGAACAACCGCCAGTTCAACGAGGTGCCCGGCGTGCCGCCGGACAGCCCGCTGGCGCAGTTCTACAAAAAGCCTGACACCGTGTTCACCCCGCGGGTGCTCAAGGACGGCGCCGACTCGGTGGGCGCGCTCGGGGCATTGAACCGGGTGTTCATCAATATCGGCCTGTACAGCGAGGAGTGGACCACCCACTTCCGGCCGCTGATCGGTGGCAAGCCGATCACCCCGTTCCGCATCGACGTGGCGCGCAAGAACTCCTCCTACTGGAACGCCAACGAGGCGCAGACCCCGGACCTGGCATTGTTCTTCCTGGCCTCGGCGACCCCGGACTACCTGAAGAACGCCCCCGGCGGCGCGGCGCACCTGAGCGAGCCGAAGACGGTGCTCGAGCGCGGCAAGGAAGTGTTCGCCGACACCTGTGCCCGTTGCCATTCCAGCAAACTGCCGGAAAAAGCCTGGAGCTTCTTTCCCGACCATGGCTGCGTGAACGACGGTTACCTCAAGTGCTGGAACAACTACTGGACCTGGAGCAAGACGCCGGAGTTCAAGACCGCGATGCGGGCCATCGTCAAGGACGAGAAGTTCCTCACCGACAACTTCCTCTCCACCGAACTGCGGGTGCCGGTGACCCTGACGGAAACCAACGCCTGCAGCCCGTTGGCGACCAACGCCCTGGGCGGCAATATCTGGGACAACTTCTCCTCGGAGTCGTACAAGAAGTTGCCGGCGGTAGGCCCGGTGCTGGTGCAGAACCCCTACACCGGCGAACCCTCGGAATACGCGATGCCGGCCGGCGGACGCGGTTATACGCGGCCAGCCTCGCTGGTCAGTGTGTGGTCCACCGCGCCGTTGCTGCTGAACAACCGCCTGGGTCAATTCCACTGGAAAGGTGGGGTGGAGGACCGCATGGCGTCCTTCGACAGCGCGATCGAGATGCTGCTGTGGCCGGAAAACCGCACAGGCGACTTCCAGGTCATGACCCGCTCCGGCAAGACCCACATGGGCACCATCGACGTCACCAGTGAAACCAGCTACCTGCGGGTCAGCAGCGGTTATCTGCCAACCTTCCTGCAAAACCTCGAAGGCCTGCTCAGCCGCTTGCTGCCGTGGCTGTTCGGCGAGGACGGCATCCAGCTCGGGCCGATCCCGCAAGGCACGCCGGTGAACCTGCTGTCCAACATCGACCTGGAGAAACGCGACCAGGTGCTGGAGCTGCTGCTGAAGATCAAGCACGACCTCAAGCAACTGCCGCCTGGCGCCTCCGACGAGGAAGCCCGCAAGGTCTTCGCCGGCCTGGTCAAGCCGCTGCTGCAGGTGAGCAAGTGCCCGGACTTCGTGGTGGACAAGGGGCATTACTTCGGCACCAGCTACCTCAAGGAGGAGCCGGGCCTGAGTGACGCGGATAAACGGGCATTGATCGCCCTGCTGAAAACTTTCTAGGTGGCCAGCGATGAACAACGAAATGGATTACGAGTACATCGTGGTCGGGTCCGGGGCAGGGGGCGGCACTGTCGCCGCCCGCCTGGCCGAACAGGGGCGCAAGGTGCTGGTGCTGGAGTCGGGCAGCGATCCGGTGGCCACGGGCAATGCCCCGCGGCTGCCGGAGGAGTACCAGGTGCCGGCGTTCCACCCGCGCTCCACCGAGAACGATGCCATGCGCTGGGACTTCTTCGTGCGCCACTACAGCAACGACGCCCGCCAGCTGCAGGACCCCAAGTTCACCCGGACCTTCCAGGGCGAGAACGTCGACGGGGTGCTGTACCCGCGGGCCAGTTGCCTGGGCGGCTGCACCGCGCACAACGCGATGATCACCGTCTACCCGCACAACCAGGACTGGGACCATATCGCGCAGATCACCGGCGACCCGTCGTGGAAAGCCAGTGCCATGCGCGAGCACTTCCAGAACCTGGAGAACTGCCATCACCGGCCGTTCCAGCGGTTTCTCTCCTGGTTCGGCATCAACCCGTCGCGGCATGGCTTCAAGGGCTGGCTGCACGTGGAGAAGGCGATTCCGGAGGCGGCGTTCGACGACCAGTCGCTGGTGCGTTCGATCGTCGACGCCGCCGAGCAGGCGTTCAAGACCCTGGGCGAAACCCTCAAGCGCATCGGCTGGCAGTTGCAGGGCGTGGGCGACCCCAACGACTGGCGGCTGGTGCGCGAGGAAGCCATCGGCCTGCGCTATCCGCCACTGGCCACCCGGCAACACCATCGCAACGGCACCCGCGAACGCCTGCTGGATGTGCAAAAGCGCCACCCGGACAACCTGCACATCGAGCTGGATGCACTGGTGACCCGGGTGTTGCTCGATGACCAGCAGCGCGCCTATGGCGTGGAGTACATCAAGGGCGCGCGCCTGTACCGGGCCTGCACCTTGCCGCGCAATGCCTCCGGCGAACTGCGCCAGGTGCACGCCAGCCGTGAAGTGATACTCGCCGGCGGCGCCTTCAACACCCCGCAGTTGCTGATGCTCTCAGGGATAGGACCGCGCGAAACCCTGGAGGCCATGGATATCCAGGTGCGGGTCGAGTTGCCGGGCGTGGGGCGCAACCTGCAGGACCGCTACGAGGTCGGGGTGGTCAACCGGATGAACTTCGAGAATTGGGAAGTGCTCAAGGGCGCGCGCTACGCCAAGGGCGATCCGCAGTACGAGGAATGGGCCAAGGGCAAGGTCGGGGTCTACAGCACCAACGGCGCGGTCCTGGCGATCATCAAGAAATCCCTGAAGCAACGGCCGCTGCCGGACCTGTTCTGCTTCTCCCTGCTGGCGCTGTTTCGCGGTTATTTCCCCGGCTACTCGAAGCTGATCGTCGAGCACCTGAACTACCTGACCTGGGCAATACTCAAGGCCCATACCAACAACAACGCCGGCTACGTCACCCTGCGCTCCAAAGACCCGGCCGACACCCCGCTGATCAATTTCCATTACTTCGAGGAGGGCAGCGACACCCAGGGCGAAGACCTGCAGTCGGTGGTGGAGGGCATCAAGTTCGTGCGCAACCTGGCCCAGCCGCTGAAAGACGCCGGGCTGATCGCCAGCGAAGAACTGCCCGGCGATGAAGTGCAGACCGACGAACAGCTCAAGACCTTCGTCATGAACCAGGCCTGGGGCCACCACGCCTCCTGCACCTGCCCGATCGGCGCCGACGACGACCCGATGGCCGTACTCGACAGCGCTTTCCGCGTGCGCGGCGTGGGCAACCTGCGGGTGGTGGACGCGTCGATCTTCCCGAAAATCCCCGGCTTCTTCATCGTCACCTCGATCTATGTCGCGGCGGAGAAGGCGGCGCAGGTGATCCTGCAGGATGCCGTTGCAGTACGGGCGCAGGTGGTGCGAGGGGCAGGGCAGGCTACGGCCGGTGCGGACAGAGCGACCACGGTGGAGGCGATGGTTGCGTCAAAACGCTGAACCATGGGCAGAAGGCCGAGCCGTCGAGAGGCTCGGCCTTTTTTTGCCTTCACGGCGTGCCCGGATGGGGATCCGGATACTCAGCCATCAGCTCAAGTGGCTTTGCATAAGGCCCGTCCCACAATTGCTCGTGCAGTTCACCGATGCGCCTGGCCATCGCGCTGTCGTGCATCACCACTTCCAGGTTGCGCGAATTGTCCAGGTAGCCGCCGAGCCAGTTGCTGGTGCCGACCCAGGCCACCTGCCCATCGATGTCCATGGTCTTGCTGTGAATCACCCGCGCATAGGGAATGAACCCTTGGGACGCCTGGGGCAGGGTGACGATCCTGACCTGGACATTGGGCAGCACCGCCAGGCTTTTCAGGTAGGGCAGTTCCAGTTTGTCGGTGTTCCAGTTGGACACCAGCAACTTGATCGACACACCCCGCGCCGCGGCGGCCCGCACGGCATTGTCGATCACCGCGTAATAGGGCCGGGTCCGGTCAGGTCCGTAGGACAGCGGTGCATAGTCCAGCAGCTGCACCCGCACTTCGTTCTTCGCTTCGGCCAGTAAGCGCGGCAACTCCAGTTGCGAATCGCCCACGCCGGGCGGGTTGTAGCGTTGCGGGCTGGCCACCAGGTAATTGCCGCTGCGTAGCGGCTGCTGGCCGGCGGCGGGCAGGGGCACCGGCTGGTTTGCCGCCAAGGCCGCCTGGGCCTGCCAGTCCTGTTCGAAGATCGCCTGCACCTGGGCCACGGTGGCTTCATCGCTGATGCGCAACCCGGTTTCGTGGATGTGCTCCAGCGAGCGCCAGTCGAAGTTCTGGCTGCCGACGAACGCCTGTTTACCGTCCACCACCATGTACTTGGCATGGATGATCCCGCCGCTCACCCGGGCATAGGGCAGCACCCGGAAGCTCAGGTTGGGAATCGCCCGCAAGCGCTCCAGGGTGGCGGGCTCCGACAGCTTCAGGCCCTTTTCCTCGAGCAGGAAGCGGATCTTCACGCCACGTTTGCCGGCCGCCTCAAGGTGTTCGATCACCTTGCCCAGCACCGACCCGGGATGGTCCGCCGCATAAAACTGGCCGATATCGATCTGGCTTTTCGCGCCATCGAACAGCTCGATCCACACGGGGCCGGGTTGCCGCAAATCCGCCGTGCCAAGCGCGGTGTCCACCGGCACCGTATGCACCAGCTCAAACCCCGCAATGGCAAAGTCCGCCTGGACCAGCGGACTGATGAGCAAGCCAGCCAGGCCGGCGATCCGAACGCTGAGCAGCGCTCGTGGAAACTTCATGCATACGGACATAGGCGTCCTCATATAAAAGAAAGGCGGGCGCCCCCTGCGCCCGCCCCGGGAGTCACGCGGTACGGCTGTGCAACGGGGTCGGTGCCCGGTGTGGCACCTCATCCTGCACCCGGGCGCCGGTGGCCGCGCGGATCAGCAGCATCTTCAGTTGATCGTTGATGCGCTCCAGGCTGTCCTGGAAAAAGTTATGGAACACCACGCAGAACAGGGCGATGGCGATCCCCAGCCCGGTGGCGAACAACGCCGTGCCGATACCGCCGGAAATCTGGCCCGGGTCGGACACACCGGCACTGGCCAGGGCCTTGAAGGTATCGATGATCCCCAGGATGGTCCCCAGCAAGCCTAGCAAAGGGGCGGCGGTGGTGATGGTTTCAATGATCCACAGGCTGCGGGCCAGCGGGGCGCGGGTCGACAGGTATTGGCTCTCGATCACATCGTCCAGGTCCTTGCGCGAGCCGTGGGCAGCCTTTTGCGCCAGGACCGGCAGGACCATGCTCAAGGGCAGGCTGTCGCGGCGGGTGGCGTCTTGCGGCAGATCCCGCTCGCTGTGCACGTGACTGCCCAGGGCCTCCATCAACGACCTGGCCTGGCGCCGTACATAGGCGAAGTAGAGACCGCGCTCGATGGCGATGAAGATCGCGATGGCCACCGCGGCATACATCACATAGAAGGTGATGTCGTGAAGCAGGTTCATGTCCATGATGCTTTACCTCATTCTTCGATAAATAGCGGATGACGATCAGAAATTCGCTTCCAGGGAGACGGTCACGGTGCGTTCCAGGCCCACGATGTAGGCCGGGTCGCCGTCACGAAAACCGCCGTAGGTCGCGGCGTTGGTCTTGGTGGTGTACACGCCGTCCAGGTACTTCTTGTCGAACAGGTTGTCGACGTTCAGGCGCAGGGTCGCGTCCTTGACCACTTTCTTGTCCACCGGCAGGTAGATGCCGGCACCGAGGTTGAACACGGTGCGGCCGGAAATGGCTTCGTCGTTGGTCAGGTCGCCATACAGCTTGCTGGTGTACTTGCCGCCGAAGGTGCCGTAGAAGCGCCCGTCGTCGTAGCCGATGTTGGCCGCCAGCATGTTCTTCGGCACGTTGGCGAACTGCTTGCCGCTGGTGGGCAGGACGATGGCCTTGCCGGCGTTGTAGACGGTCAGGTCGTCCTGTTGCTCGGCGCGGGTGTAGGTGTAGGAGGTGTAGTAGTTGAAGTGGTGGGGCAGCAGGCCGCTCCATTCCAGTTCCAGGCCGCTGTTGTCGACGGAACCGGCGTTGATGTCGGCGAAGTCGCCGTTGATGTCACGGGATGAAACCTGGCGGTCCTTGAACTGCATGTAGAACAGGGTGGCGGCCAGGGTCATGTCGTCGCCGGTATAGCGCCAGCCCAGCTCGTGGTTCCAGCTGGTTTCCGGCTTGGAATCGATGGAGCCGACACCCTGGTCGTAGAGCACGTAGTTCTGTGGGATGCGCATGTTGCGCGACAGGCTGTAGAACAGCTGGTCGCGCTCGTCGAGCTGGTATTTCAGGCCGACGTTGGGCAGCAACTTGTTATAGGTCTGGTTACGCTTCTCCGGCTGTTCGGTGAGGCTGCCGTGGTTGGTGCCGTCGCGCTTGACGTTCATGTAGGCGAGGCCGGCCACCAGGGTCCAGTCCGGGGCGAAATACCAGGTGTCCTGGGCCCAGACTTTCTGCGCCGGGGTAATGGTGAAGCGGTCGCGGCCCTGGACCTTGTTGCCATTGGCGTCCACCACGTTATCCGAATCCGGCCAGGTGCTTTCCGGCTTGCCACTGCTCTTGAGCGCAATGAACGGCTGGGTCTGGCTCTGGCGCGCGCGCTCATACCAGTAGCCAAATTGCAGGCTGTGATCGCCCAGGTCCCAGTTCAGCTTGGTGGTGATGCCCGGGCGCCAGGTCTGGGTTCGCGAAGGGCGGTAGTAGACGCCGCTGGTGGAGGAACCGTCGGCGTTGTACTGGGCGGCGGTCTGCAGGTTACTGAGGTCGAACACGCCGCCCCGGTTCGAACCGCTGTTCAGTGCATAGCTGGAGGCGCCCACGCCGCTGCCATTGCCCCAGTAGTAATACGGGATGACCGACAGGGCCAGGTTGTCGGCCAGCTTGAATTGGCTGTTGAGCACCGCAGTAAAGGTCTGGAACGGGTTCTGCGCCAGGGCGTAGTAGCTGCTGACCTTGCCGTTGCTGCCCAGGGCCGGCGTCGAAGGGTAGGGGTCGTACTTGCGACCGTTCTGCTGGAACTGGGTCTTGGTCAGCTGGCTGTAGCTGTTGTTGTCCTGCTCGTGGTACTTGAGGATCAGGTTGGCCGTGTTGCCGCCGCCCATGTCGAAGAAGCTGTTCCATTCCACCTTGTCCGCCCGCACCGCACCGTCGCCGCGCCATTTCTCGCCTTCGGTGTGGGACAGCGAGAGCCAGTTGCTCAGGCCGTTGACTTCGCCGGTATTGAGCCGGGCGAAGGTCTTGAAGGTGCCGTTGCTGCCCGCCACCTGTTTGACGAAGGCACCGGTTTCCTTGGTCGGGCGGATGGTCACGATACCGATGTTGCCGCCACTGGAGCCGATGTGCGGGCCATCGGCTTCGGCCGCGCCCTGGGTGACAAAGATCTGCTCGATGTTTTCCGGGTCGCCCAGCAGGTTGGAGTACAGCGCGTAGTTGCCGGAGTCGTTGATCGGCATGCCGTCCACCGACATCCCCACCTGGTCGGAGTTGAGCCCGCGCATGGTGAAGCGGAAACCCGAAAGCCCGGTGGCATCTTCGCTGGAGATGTTCAGGCCCGGGGTGTATTTGAGCTTGTCGACGGCGTTGCCGGTGGCGGTCTGTTTGTCCAGTGCCTCCTTGGTCACCGTGGAGCGCGCCTTGATGCTCTCCTCCTGGACCATGTAGCCACCGCCCGCCGTGGCCTTGCCTTGCACACCAATGGTGCCGACGTCGCTGTCGCTGGTGTCTGCCATGGCGATCCCATGGCCCATGCTCGCGGCAACGAGTGCCAGATGAATCCGGGTGAACTTCATCACTGTCGTCCTGCTGTTGGGTGCTTATTGCACGCTGTAGTTGAAGGTGGCGGTGAAACGTTGCTCGTTGCGTCCACCGAAGGCTTGCTCGGGGAACGGCTTGACCTGCTTGATCCGGCGCAGGCTGTTGGTGGCGGCCCGGTTCAGCAGCATGCTCGAGGCCTGGGTCTGGATCCCGGAGTCGAGGACGCGGCCCTGGCGATCCACCAGCAACCAGACCACCACCTCGCCGCTGGGGCGTTCGAGGGAAGCCTGGCGTCCAGTGGGGTACTGCTTGTAGGTGTCCAGCTCGTTGCGCAGACCTTTGAGATAGCCGCCTTCCAGGGCCTGGCCGTCGACTTTCGGCGCCGGTGGCGGGGCGGGTGGTGCCGGGGTCGGGGCGACGGCGGGCTGCACGGGCTTGGCGGCGACCGGCGGCGTGGGTGTCGGCGTTGCCTTGGCAGCCACGGGGGTTGGCTTGGGCTGCGGTTTTGGCTTGGGTTCAGGTTTCGGCTGTGGCTGTGGCTTGGGTGGCGGCGGCGGAGGGGCCGGCTCGGCTTCCTGGTCTTCGATGACCGGCGGTGGTGGTTCCTGTTCCACCACGGGCTCAGGCAGCACTTGCGGCTCTGGTTCGACCAGGGCGATTTCGACCGCCGACTCGTCATACACCGGCTGCACTTTCAGGGTTTGCGACTGGATACCCAGTGCAATCAGCACCAGGGCGATCAGGGCCGGGACGCTGCCCAGCAGCTGACGCGCACGAAACAGGGCGTACATGATCAGGACTTACGCGTGGCGATAGAGACCGAGGTAAAGCCACCCAGGCGCAGGGTGTCCATGACCTCGACCAGGCGCGACACTTCCACGCCCTTGTCGCTGTTGACGATGATGGTCGACTTGCTGTCAGGCTTTTGCGCGGCCTTGAGCGCCGGCACCAGGGCTTCGACGCTGAGGTCCTTGCCATCGAGCTGCAGCTGGCCTTCCAGGCCCAGGGTGAGGATGAACTTGTTCTGCGGCTTGAGCTGTTGCGAACTGCTGGCGCTGGGCAATTGGGTCTTCATGCCCAGTGCCGGAATCACGTTCAGGCTCACCAGTACGAAAAACACCAGAAGGAACATCATCACGTCGATCATCGGGATCAGTTCGATGTGCGCCTTGCGTTTTTTCGGTTCGTCCCAGGTTCTCATTCCGTTACCCCGTCGTTGATTAGGGGCGACACGCTAGCAACGGAAAATGACCGAATGGTTAACTTTAATTTAAGCTTTTAGGTGTCTAGGACGGGGCCCGCAGAAGATCTGGCAGTCTTTTTTGACTGTCATGAAACTGACATGACGGGGGCGCACTTTTGCGAATTTACCCGGCGAGCCCCCCGACATGAGCGCTGCACTTCCTTCTTTATCGACCCCGCGACTGGCGCTGAAAGCACTGCAAAAGCACCAGGCCGAGACACTGTTCGAACTGGCCAACGGGCCGGAGATCGCTGACAACACGGCCGCGATTCCGTCGCCTTACACCCTGGAAACGGCGCTGACTTTTATCGATGGCCAGGAGGAGAATTTCCGTTCCGGGCAATCCCTGGCGCTGGGCGTTCATCTGCGCGAGAGCGACGAATTGATCGGCGTGATCAGCCTCAGGTTGTCCGCAGCTCATCGCAGCGGTCACCTGGGCGGTTGGACCGCCGCTCACCGCCGCAACCAGGGCTACGCCGCCGAAGCGGCCGGCGCAATCATGGCGTTCGGCTTTACCGAACTGGCACTGCATCGCGTCGGCAGTCAGTGTTTCGCCCGTAACAAAGGCTCGGCCCGGGTGATGGAAAAAATCGGCCTGGGTTACGAAGGGTGCATGAAAGGTGCCTTCCTCAAGAACGGGATTCATGAGGACATGTTGCTGTACGGGCTGTTGCGTGCCGATTGGCAGCCCGTGTCATGAGCGAGGATATCCGCAAGCCGGTGGATCTGGACCGTCGCCGAGTGCTGTCGGGCCTGGCGGTGGCGACGGCTTTTTCGATCCTCAGCCCCTTCGCCCGCAGTGCCGGCATCGACTACCCCTTCACCCTGGGCGTGGCCTCGGGCGATCCGCTGCCGGATGGTTTTGTCATCTGGACCCGTTTGGCGCCACTGTTCAACGCTGCCGATGGTCGTGGCGGCTTGAGCCGCGCGGTACCGGTGCGCTGGCGGGTGGCCAGTGATGCGGCGATGAGGCGGATCGTGAAACAAGGCGTGGTCACGGCCACTGAGCGTTTCGCCCATTCCGTCCACGTCGAGGTCGCGGGGTTGGAGGCGGGGCGGCCCTATTGGTACCAGTTTGAAAGCCTCGGGGCGCAGAGTCCGACAGGGCAGTCGCGCACGGCTCCGCCGCTGCACGCGATGGCGTCGGCACGGCTGGGTTTTGTCTCCTGTTCTCACTGGGAGCGCGGCTACTTCAGTGCCTACCGGCACTTGGCCGCGGAACAGCCCGACCTGGTGTTCTTCCTCGGCGATTACATTTACGAAAAATCCTATGCGCCCGACTCCGGCAAGATCATTCGCCCCCACGGCAGTGACGAGGCGCTGGACCTGGCGGGTTATCGCAACCGCTATGCCCAGTACAAGACCGATCCCGACTTGCAGATGCTCCACGCCAGCGCGCCCAGCGTGGCGACCTGGGACGATCACGAAGTGCAAAACGACTACGCCAATCGCTGGTCCCAGGATCCGGGGACTCCGGTAGCCGCGTTCCTCAAGCGGCGGGCGGCGGCGTATCAGGCTTTTTATGAGCACATGCCACTGCGCGCCCGCAGCCTGCCCAAGGGCGCGGACATGCGTATTTACCGGCGCCTGGACTTCGGCCGGCTGGCCCGCTTCCATGTGCTGGACGGCCGGCAGTACCGCTCCGAGCAACCCTGCATTGCCCCCAATGGCAGCCATCAGGGGCATATCGCCGAAGACAGTTGCCTGGATTTACGCAACCCCAGGCGCACCATGCTGGGCTGGGAGCAGGAAGCCTGGCTGGACCAGGGCCTGGCCCAGTCCCGGGCGCAATGGAATGTGATCGCCCAGGACCTGCTGGTGGCGCCGCTGCTCCAGCACGTCCCGGCGAGCCAGGCGCTGGGGTCCTGGACCGACGGTTGGGACGGTTACAGGGCGACTCGCGAGCGCGTGCTGGCCTCCATCGAGCGCCGGCGAGCCAGTAACCCGGTGTTCTGGGGCGGCGATATTCATTCGTTCTGGGTCACGGACCTGCATGCGCGGGCCCATGACCCTGACTCGCGGATCGTCGCCAGCGAATTCGTCGGCACCTCGGTCACGTCCGACGGCCAGTCGTTCAACGCCATCCTGCCCCTCAATCCCCATGTAAGGTTTTTCGAGAACCGCTGGCGGGGATATGTGGCGGTGGAGCTGGAGGAGCGGAAGATGCTGACGCACTTGCGGATCATTTCCGATCCCCGGGATCCGCATGCCAGCGTCTCGACCCTCAAGTCCTTTGTGGTGGAGTCGGGGCGGGCGGGGGCGATTGAGGTCTAGTCAGTCCAGGCGACAGGAGCAGGGGCGCAGCATCGATCCGAACTTATCTGACGGCGGAAGGCAGATACCCGAAGCGCTTCTGGAAGCGCTCGGCGAAACGCGCCCGCGAGAGGTAGCCGCAGGCTTCGGCGATGCGGCTGATGGTCCAGTCGGTGCTTTGCAGAAGCATCAGGCCGTGGTGCATCCTGACGTCGATCAGCAGTTCATCGAAACGCACCTGCTCCTGGGCCAGGCGCCTGCGCAGCGTGGCTTCGCTCATGGCCAGGGCGCGGCCGGTTTCTCGGGCGGTCCATGGATGGGCGGGGGATTCGCTGAGCAATAGCCGCACCCGGCCCGCGGTTCCCGGCGGTTGATGGCGGCCATAACCCACGCCGCGTTCCGCCAGCGCGGCGAGCAGGTCCAGCAGCCGGTAGCGCAAGCGCTCGTCGCTGATAGCCGCCGACGACACGCTGGCGCACAGCTGCTGCAAGCTCGACTTGAGTTCCCCATCCAATGGCGTGTGCCGTACAGACTCAAGGCCCTGCTGGTCAGCGGATTGCCGGTCTCGATGGAAGCGTTCCAGCAGTTCGGGACTGAAGGTCAGGAACACCGAGCGGAAGCGTTTCTCCGGGCCTGCCGGCGTCTTGTGCAGATTGGCCCAGGTGCCGGGTTCCACCAGCAGCAGCGAGGCACTGTCCGCGATTGAGATTTCACGGGTCGGGCTGTTCATTTCCAGCTTGCCTGACGCGATCAGCAGCAAGGTCGCATCCTGGAAAAAGAAGTTGGGGGTGTGTTGCGTGCGGCGCAGGCAAGGTTGGGCAAGGCTGCACAAACCCCGGCGCAGGATCGGAGAAGCGGATGGCAGTTGCCAAAGGCTAGCGCCCTCCGGCAGGTCGAGAGCAGCAGTCGGCGGCTTCAGGGTGGCGATGTTCAGGTTACTCTCGACAGGGCAGGGTTTATGCAGCGTCAGGGTTCAAGGTGTAGCGTCCGCTCAGGCTCGCCTGTGCCAACACCTTGGCTGCCTTCAACGCCTGGAGCAGGTTCACCCCGCTGAGTTCTCCACGCACCTCGAGCCTGGGGGCGGCCAGCGCGTAGAGGGTGAAGATATAGCGGTGTACCAGGGCGTCGTTCCAGGGCGGGCAGGGGCCATCATAGCCAAAGTAGGTGCCTTGCATCTGCGCATCGCCGGCAAACCAGCCAGTGTAATCGTTGATGCCGTGGCGCAAGCCTCCGGGAGCATCGGGCCCGGGCTTGCCATGGGCGGTCACCGCGCTCGACTGCGAACCCGCGGCAATCTCTGTCACACCGGCGGGGATATCCAGCAGCAGCCAATGGAAAAAGTCCACGCGCGGCAAGGCGGCGGGAACTTCTCGGCCTTCCTGGTTCACATCCTTTGCATCGCTTGGAACGTCCGGATCGTGACAGACCAGCACCAATGACTGGGTGCCTGTCGGGACGTCATTCCAGGCCAGGTGCGGGTTCCTGTTGGACGACAGTTCGATATGCGAGGTGGCGTTGGCAATCGCGAAGGCGAATTCACCAGGGATGTGCTCACCTTCACGGAAACTTTGACTGAAGAGCTGCATGGGCGATCTCACTGTGGGTTGAGGAAGATGCGAGCATGTTAGGCAAGCGCAGCACCGCAGGAGATAGCATATCCGCTCAAAGTGATGATCAGGCCAATCATTTTGAGCGGATATGCGGCTTTCAGAAGATTATGGCAAGCGCCGGTTTTCGAGCCGTAAGGGTAGGGCAGATGGCGCGGACTACTGCTTTGGCTGCCAAGCCGTCGATTCGGCCGCCGCCTTGAACTTGGCACGATTTTCCGCGGTGGCCGGTGGCTCCGAGTCACCAAAAATCGCCTTGAGCCAGTGCCCGTCGGTAGGGTTCGGGAAGAGGACGAACTTGCGTCCGAACTGCTCTTTGTCTTCAGTCATCAGGCTGTTGCGTTGCTTGACGTCCGCGACGTAGTACTTGCGTTTGAAGTCATTGAGGTTGTCGCCCAGCATGACCACCACCTCATAGTCCTTGGCGATTTCCGTTTGCCGAGGCTCCTTGTTGGAGCTGTCGCGATAGACCGTCAGGTGTTTTTCATCGGCAAACGGCAGCTTGTTCTTGCGCAAGTTGGCCAGGGCGTACTCAAAGGTTTTTTCGCCCTGGTCACGACTGGTGACGTAGAACACCTCGACCCCCTTCGACTGCGCGTAACTCAAGAACTCCAATGCACCGGGCGTGGCGACCGGGCCATTGTCGGCAACCCACTTGTCCCAGGCGCTGTCATCGAAAAACTCTTTCCCCGAGTCGATCATGTAGCCCCAGTAGCTGTTGCTGCCCAGCACGGTGTCGTCGACATCGCTGATGATGGCTAAGGGGCGATCGCCATCCTTGTGGGCCTGCAGGGCTTGATCCAGACGCATCCTGGCAATGTTGAAGCCTTGATAGTAAAGCGCATCGAACTCCGCCGCGGTCTGCTTCCAGGCAACCGCTGCAGTCAGCAGGTTGGAAGCTGGGCTGGCCGCCTCTGCGGCAGAGGCGGGGGTCCAGGGCAACATAAGAAGGGAGAGGAGCAGGGGGGCGATCAAGGGTTTGCTGGTTTTTATTGTCATATTCGACACCTTGGAGTGAGTTCGAAACTGCGTGAACAAATACCGCCAAGCCGTTCTATAGCAAGCGGGTTTGCTGCTCAATACAGATGTCGTGTTTTCAGATTAATGAGGCGTAATTCTCTACCTGGCATCGCCTGAGATCAGAAACGCCGAAGCCAGAGCATCTTTCGCGACACTCTGGCTTCGGTGTTCTGGCCTGGTTACTTGATCAGCGTTTCGACAATGTTCAATGGCGCTTCGGCGTACTTGGAAAACTCCATGGAGTAGCTCGCGCGCCCTTGGGACATGGAGCGGACGTCGGTCGCATAACCGAACATTTCACCCAGCGGCACTTCGGCCCGGACAATCTTGCCGGAGACCGAGTCTTCCATACCCTGGATCAGGCCACGACGACGGTTCAGGTCGCCCATCACGTCGCCCATGTAGTCCTCGGGGGTGACGACCTCGACCCGCATGATCGGCTCAAGCACCACACCCTTGCCCTTTTCCCGCAGCTGCTTGGTGGCCATGGAGGCCGCTACCTTGAACGCCATCTCGTTAGAGTCGACGTCGTGGTAGGAACCATCGAACACAGTCGCCTTGAGGCCGATCAGCGGATAACCGGCGACAATGCCGTTCTTCATCTGCTCTTCGATACCTTTCTGGATGGCCGGGATGTACTCCTTCGGCACCACGCCACCCACCACCTCGTTGGCAAACACCAGGCCTTCAGTGATATTGCCTTTTTCGTCGACGTCGGCCGGAGCAAAACGAATCCAGCAATGGCCGAACTGGCCACGACCACCGGATTGACGCACGAACTTGCCTTCGATTTCACAGCCGACGGTGATCTTCTCGCGGTAGGAAACCTGCGGCTTGCCGATGTTGGCCTCGACGTTGAACTCGCGCTTCATGCGGTCAACGAGGATGTCCAGGTGCAGCTCACCCATGCCCGAAATGATGGTCTGGCCAGTTTCTTCATCGGTCTTGACGCGGAACGACGGGTCTTCCTGGGCCAGCTTGCCCAGCGCGATCCCCATCTTCTCCTGGTCAGCCTTGGTTTTCGGCTCTACCGCCACCGAAATCACCGGCTCAGGGAAGTCCATACGCTCCAGGACGATCGGCTTGTTGATATCGCAGAGCGTGTCACCGGTGGTGACGTCCTTCATACCGATCAGCGCCGCGATATCGCCGGCACGGACTTCCTTGATTTCCTCACGCTGGTTCGCATGCATTTGCACCATGCGACCCACACGTTCCTTCTTGCCCTTGACCGAGTTGATCACCGAGTCGCCGGAACTCAGGAAACCCGAGTAGACGCGGATAAAGGTCAGGGTCCCCACGAACGGGTCGGTGGCGATCTTGAACGCCAGGGACGAGAACGGCTCGTTGTCGTCAGCGTGACGCTCGTCGATGATTTCGTTGTCGTCGGTGCTGTCCGGATGATGGCCCTTGATCGACGGGATCTCGGTCGGCGCCGGCAGGTAGTCGATGACGGCATCGAGCACCAGGGGAACGCCTTTGTTCTTGAACGAGGAACCGCAGACAGCCGGAACGATCTCGCTGGCCAGGGTGCGCGCGCGCAGGCCGGCCTTGATCTCTTCGACGGTCAGCTCACCTCCCTCAAGGTACTTGTTCATCAGCTCTTCGTTGGCTTCGGCGGCGGCTTCGACCATCTTGGCGCGCCACTCCTCGGCCAGCGCCAGCATATCGGCGGGAATGTCTTCCTCGCGGTAGGTGGTGCCCTTGTCGTCCTCGTTCCAGTAGATCGCCTTCATCTTGATCAGATCGACCTGACCCGCGAAGCTGTCTTCAGCGCCGATAGCCAGCTGGACCGGAACCGGGGTGTGGCCCAGGCGGCTCTTGATCTGCCCGACCACGCGCAGGAAGTTCGCACCGGCGCGGTCCATCTTGTTCACGTAGACCACTCGCGGCACGCCGTACTTGTTGGCCTGGCGCCATACGGTTTCGGACTGCGGCTCGACACCGGCGGTACCGCAGAACACCACGACCGCGCCGTCGAGTACGCGCAGCGAACGCTCCACTTCAATGGTGAAGTCGACGTGGCCCGGGGTGTCGATAATGTTGACCCGGTACTTGTCATCGTATTGGCCGCGCGAACCTTTCCAGAAGGTGGTCACGGCAGCGGAGGTAATGGTGATGCCACGTTCCTGTTCCTGCACCATCCAGTCGGTGGTGGCAGCGCCGTCATGCACCTCACCCATCTTGTGGCTCAGGCCCGTGTAGAACAGGATCCGCTCGGTCGTGGTGGTCTTGCCCGCGTCTACGTGGGCGACGATACCCAGGTTGCGGTAATGATTGATGGGGGTTGCACGACTCATGATGCTCTCCTTGATGCGGGACAAGGCTGATGTTCACTGGTTCCGACCGCAAGGCAGACGCGGGGCTCGCCGCCAGGTTGCCAGACAGCCCGCGCGCACCGAGGGCAGATGTCTCGCCCGGTGTTAAATGTCCGAATGCGTCGTCGACCATCTGAAGATGGGCAATGAAGCCAGCGTTACAAGCAATGTAGTCCTCCTCGCGGACAAGGTGCTTGAGAACTTACGATTGACCTCACCCAAAGGGTTATATAGCCCTGGCTGGCTATATCCTATGGAGCTTGATGGTGCTGCCCTCAGCCATGGCGCCATGCGTATTCATCCGGCTGACCGAGGCTGCCCATGGCAGCTCTCGCCAGGCAACGTCCTTCACCGTCTGGTTTGCGATTGCACGCCCGATGCCTTTGCTGGCACTGGTGATAAGGAAAGTACGAGTCTTCGTTGCACCCGGCAGCATCCGGGATCGGGGGAGGGCGCGCGCCGCCAGGATGTGCCGCGCAATCAACCAGGGCGATGTCAGAAGTGTGTTTTGTCCATCGTCGGCGTGTTGCCGTTGGGGGTAGCAAAGGTGACGTTATCGCCGGCCTCGAGCAGCATCTTCACGGGTTGCAAAAGCTCGTTCAGGTAGAAGCCCGTCATCCTTCAAACCCTGTTTGAATTAGCTAACAGTGATTTTCCAAGTCATGTCCCAGCGATTGCAAAAACAACGCGAACAATTCGGGCTGCGAGGAAATATCAAGCTTTCTGTAGAGATGTCGCCGATGCACCTTGACGGTTTCTGGAGAAATCGCCAGAAGCCTTGCAATGGCTTTGCTGGAATGGCCGCGGAGGATGAGCTGGGCGGTCTCCATCTCGCGCTCAGACAGTACGGACGATCCGAATTGACCGAGAGCGTCCCTCATCTGAGAGGTTTCCGCAGCGCTGGTCAGTTGTAAAGGCTGACTGTATTCCTGCCAATGATGCTCCATCAGCGCTAACACCCATGGGCAGATCGTGGTCAGGATTCCGTGCTGCTCGATCGAAAAAGGCTGACGTGTGCCCAATGACAGCGACAACGCACCCTGGCCAGGTATCTGCACAATGAACTGCTCCTCATCTTCCAACATATTGTTGGCGTGGAAGTAGCTGAGGAAGTATTCGGATTGGCGGAACTGGTCGGGGGCTACTTCCTCCAAGCGATGCAATCCGCTGGAAATTCCGTCGCGATAGGCTTGGTAGAAAGGGTCGAGTTGGTACAGGCCATCGAGATAGACAGGCAGGGCCGGGCCATCATGTGGTACGGCATCGTATAGTTCCAGTACTACTGGCGCGCCACTGCCTGGATAAAAGATTGCCAACGCATGGTCAAACGGCACCCACTGCTGCAACAACAATGTCAGCTGCGTCCAAAACCGGGGTCGCCCAATATGCTCGATTACACGACCTAGGTTGGAGTGCATGCTGACTTCGCGAAATATCTGATGCATTCCCATGCCCCTGAAAAGTACCGTCGGTTTTCCTCCACTTCATATATCTGCGTCAAGAGGTGTAACTCCTTACGGTGATTGGCCGTGCGTTGTCGCCTCGCTAGATTGCGTCCGGGTAGCGTCCCTCAGGAAGGTCACGCCGTCGTTCTTTCTTGCAGTCTTATTCTCAAAGGAGTCCCCATGCGTGCTCGTCAACTCGGTATCACTGTCGGTGTCGGTACCACCGGCGAATTTAATGCTATTACCGATGTCCCCGGTGTTCGCGTCGGCCACAGTACCCTGATTTCCGATGCCACCGACGGCAAGCAGATCCGTACAGGCGTGACGGTGGTGCAACCGCGCGCCGGTGAGGCGCGTCTCGATCCTTGTTTCGCGGGCCTGCATGTGCTCAACGGCAACGGAGACGCGACGGGTCTGGAATGGATTCGCGAGGCTGGCTTGTTGAGCACCCCCATCGCTATCACCAATACCCACAGTGTGGGTGTCGTGCGTGATGCGCTGATCGCCGCGGAGCGTGATGCGCTGGCTGATCCCTCGGAGTACTGGTGTATGCCGGTGGTTCTGGAAACTTACGATGGGTTGCTCAACGATATCTGGGGGCAGCATGTCAATCCCAAGCATGTGCGCGATGCGCTGGCCAGTTCGAAATCCGGTCCTGTGGCCGAAGGCGCAGTGGGCGGGGGGACGGGGATGATCTGCCATGAGTTCAAAGGCGGTATTGGCACCGCCTCACGCAAACTCTCGACGGAGCAAGGAGGCTGGACGATAGGCGCGCTGGTGCAGGCCAACCATGGCCAGCGTCAAGAGTTGCGCGTCGACGGCTACCCGGTGGGTCGAGTACTGGGCGATATTCCGTCACCATTTGCTGATCGTGGCGAGCCAGGAATGGGCTCTATCGTGGTGATCATTGCTACGGATGCGCCTTTGCTGCCGCACCAGTGCCAGCGCCTGGCACAGCGCGCATCCATCGGCATTGCGCGTACCGGCGGCGGTACCGAAGATGCCAGCGGCGATCTCTTTGTCGCCTTCTCCTGTGCGGACCAGAAGCTGCCGCCGGCCGCCTACGGACGTAAAGGCGTGCCTTTTGCCATGCCGGTTGAGATGCTCAGTAACGACCACATTACCCCGCTGTTCATGGCGGCGGCCGAAGCCGTGGAAGAGGCCATCATCAACGCCTTGCTGGCCGGGGTCGATATGCAGAATGCCGAAGGTGTGCTGGTGCCCGGCCTGGGCGGTGAACGTCTGCTGCATGCACTGCGCGAGGTTGGCTGGCGCGGCTAAATCACGTCAATCACTAGGGAGCATCATGAGCTGCTGCTCCCTGCTGGCTTGGTCCATCGCTACAGGTTGCACCCGTCGATAACAGCAGGGTGATGTTCTGCTCAGCTTGATCACAGCCGGAGTCCTGCAGGAGCTGGATTGGAGCAGCAGGGCAACAATCACCACTAGACCCAGTGGCAAGGATTGCAGCGACCAATCCGCTTGGTGCGGTGCAGAGGCATCGGCCGATTTCTTTTGTCCATTCGGATGCCGGTGCCATACCCAACGTAAACAGTCTCTCCCTCCACCAGGTGTTGGGTAACGCCTGATTTCGTGCTTTTCATTCCCCCCTGTAACTCGCCTCATTCCACCGACTAACCCGGGTAGGGTAACTCGTTACAGTGATTACCATGCCGTCCTGCCCCCCCTCATACTTGTCACCAGCCCTTTGATAGCTGATCGGGCTGGAATACCGACTGCTCAATGAGCGTGCTCCTCCCTTTGCGTGTCGCACGAGAAATTTCTTGAAGTGCCCGAGAAAGGTCGCCTTGAAGGCGGTGGTAGAGCTCTGAACAATCCCCCCTCAAATTTTCTCGAGTAGTCAAAATGATTTGCCCTCGTGTTCTCGTCCTGGAGAGCCACCTGTCCCAACGCACCGTATTGGTACAGATGCTATATCGACTGGGTGTACGTGATGTCCTGCAAGCCAGTGAACCTGAGCAGGCCATGGACCAGATAATCCAGGCAGGCGATGTCGGGGTCATTATTTGCAGCCTGGATCACAAAGGGCTCGAGGGTCTGGATTTTCTTGGCCGGGCTGGAGAAAAGCAGCGGGCACGGGCGGTGGTGTTGTGCGGCGAATGCAGTGCGGATTTGCACAGGGCGCTGGAGTGTCTGGGAAGCCTTTCGGGGCTGCCGATATTGGGAATTCTGTCTGCGCCTTTTGAGCTCCGGTCACTCTATGACCTGTTGCTGCGCTATGAGCCAGGAGGAGCGATCGGTCAGTCTCATGCTGCGCCTCAAGCCGTGCTTTCAATGCTGCCCAACGAAGTGGAAATACGCCGCAGCCTGGCCTTGGGGCATTTCCGTGGCTGGTATCAACCTAAATTCCTGCTGGCCGACGCCAGCCTGGCAGGTGTCGAAGTGCTGGCGCGCTGGGAGCATCCGCGCAAAGGCGTGCTGCTGCCCAAAGACTTCCTGGCAGCCATGGTTGCCTATGACCTGATTGATGAGATGTTCAAGCAGTTACTGGACCAGGGGCTGATGTTGCTGCAGACACTCAATCAACCTACGCAACTGGGGCTGGCCTTCAATCTGCATATTTCCCAACTGATCAAGCGTGAACTGGTAGAGCATATAAAAACCTCTCTCAAGCGCTATGGGTTCGCTGGAAGCATCTTGACCTTCGAACTGGCGGAAAATTGTCTTTCCGACCTGTGCCCAGCAACAAGAGAGCATCTTTCTGAGTTGCACAAGATGGGCTGCAATCTGTCGGTCGACAACTTCGGCAGCGGCTTTTTTTCCCTTTCCTTGTTGAGCCAGCTGCCGCTCAGCCAGATAAAGCTCGACGCAAGTATTATCGAAGGAATAAAGGACACCCATGATCATTCACTGATTTCCAGTGCCCAGGCGCTTGCCCATGCCTTGGGCAAAAGTCTGGTCATCGAGGGCATCAGTAATCGGAGCATGTTGGAACGCTTGATCAATATGGGGTGTACTTTCGGGCAAGGCTATTATCTGGCCAGGCCGATGACCGGGCTGGATTTTCAGAGTTGGTTGAGCCAGGAAAATTTTGAAAATCATCTGAAAAGAAATCGCTGACTTCTACTTTCTCAACATCACGCAACTTATTGGACATTGTATGTATAAGGCAATTATAGCGGACGATCACCCGCTGATCAGGCTGACACTCAGGAACATCTTGTGCGAAAGGGGATTCGACATAGTCGCGGAAGCGGAGAACGGTGCCGAAGCCTTGCAACTGGCCCGTTTGCATGTGCCGACCATCATGGTGCTCGATATTTCCATGCCCAAGATGGGTGGGCTTGAAGTCATCACGCGCATCGGAATGATGGACCTTCCCATCAAGATCCTGGTCTTTACCTCGCAGGCCGCGGAGATATATTCCCTGCGCTGCATGAAGGCGGGAGCCGCTGGTTTCGTATCAAAAACCAGCCATCTGGATGAGTTGGTCAGAGCCATCAGTGCTGTCATGGACGGCTATAGCTTCTTCCCCAACCTGTCTGCCAGTTCGGTGCGCAGCAGTGATATTCATGTATCGGATGCTGATCTGATCAAAAGCCTGTCGGACCGCGAGCTGAGCATAATACAGATGCTTGCGAGTGGCCTGGGAAACAAGGAAATAGGAACGGCCCTGCTGATCAGCAATAAGACGGTCAGCGCCTACAAGGTCAAGCTTATAGAAAAGCTCAAGGTCAAATCAGTTATTTATCTGGCTGACTTTGCCAAGCGCAACAATCTGATATAGGCAGGTTTTTATCGGTATATATCTATTATTTATTGGCTAAAACTTACTCTGCACCAAAAGGTGCGCCAGCAAAACTCTAGTGTTGCTTCTTTCTGCCATCTGCTGCATCGGGTTGGCTGAGTCACGATAGTCGGCTGAACTTAGTAAACTTTCTGGTTTTGTTCGATGAGTTACTTCATGTGCTTGCTTATTGTTTTTATCTTGCTTTCGGTAACCCTGAATATTGTTCAGTACCGTCTTTCACGCCATGCACAGAATGTACGCGCAAATGAATACCGCTTGCTTGAAAGCCGCTACGAACTGACTCGCAAGATGCTGGATGGAACACCTCACCCTCTCTACATCCGTGATCGCATGGGGCGAATGGTCGCCTGCAATAGTAGTTACCAGAGCATGATCGGTCTTAGCGAAGGGGAACTCATTGGTACCTCGGCACTTGATGAACCCTTTGCCGACAGGAACGAGGCGGAAAACTACCACAGGTATTGCCTGGCGCTGATGGGCAAGGGAGAAGCCCATCTACATGATCGAGACCTGACCATGACAGATGGGCGAACCTTGAAAATCTACCATTGGGCATTGCCGTATCGAGGGTCCGATGGTGAGGTTAGCGGGATGGTCGCCGGCTGGATCGATGTCAGCGCACGCCAGCAACTGCTGCATGAGTTGAGTGAAGCCAAGAATGCCGCCGATGCGGCCAACCGGGCAAAAACCACCTTTCTGGCTGCCATGAGTCATGAGATTCGCACGCCGCTGAATGCCGTTATCGGCATGCTCGAACTGGCCATGAAGAAAGCCGAACAGGGGGTGACCGACCGCTTCGCGATCGAGGTCGCGTCTGGTACCGCGAAGGACCTGCTCGGCCTGATAGGAGATATCCTTGATATCTCCCGCATCGAGTCCGGAAAGCTTTCGCTGGCACCGGAGCGAGCCAACCTGCTGAAAATCGTGGAGTCGGTAACCCGGGTATTCGAGGGCGTTGCCAAGCAGAAACATTTGTCCTTGGCCCTGGAACTGGATGTCTGTTCGGATTGCGACGTATGGATAGACCCTTTGCGGTTCAAGCAGATCCTTTCCAATCTGTTGAGCAACGCGATCAAGTTCACAGAAGAGGGGAGTGTCTGGGTGAAGATGCGTGCCGAGCCGGCTTCGGATGGCAAGTCTATGCAGATGACCCTCAGGGTCGAGGACAGCGGAATCGGCATCTCTGGGCAGGACCAACAAATCCTGTTCAACCCTTTTGCCCAGGCCGGCAACAATCCGCAGTCATCCTACAGTGGATCGGGATTGGGCCTGATGATCAGCCGCTCGCTATGCGAAATGATGGGGGGAACCCTGACCCTTTCCAGTGCCTTTGGCGAAGGCACGCAAGTTGTGGTCGCTCTGCACTTGCCTGTTCTCCAGCCACTGGTTGAACAGGCGGTGGTCGAGGAGTTGCCCGTGGATACCAGGGAGCGGAGCCTGCGCGTGCTGGTGGTGGATGACTACCCCGCCAACCGCCTTCTGCTGTGCCAGCAGCTGGGCTACCTGGGGTATCAGGTCGAAGATGCCGTGGACGGCGCCCACGGCCTGCGAGCATGGCGCAATCGTCATTTCGATGTGGTCATCACCGACTGCCATATGCCGATCATGAATGGCTATAACCTGGCGCAGGCAATCCGCAAAGAGGAGTATGCCCGTGGGCTGGAGCCCTGCCTGATCCTGGGGCTCACCGCCAATGCGCAACCTGAAGAAAAGCTGCGTTGCCTGGCGGTCGGCATGGATGAGTGCCTGTTCAAGCCGATCGGCCTGAAGGCGCTGGAGGCCTGGCTTAGCACTGTGCCCGAGGTGATGACTCCCGCCAGGGCCGAGCTTGAGGCTCTGCAGGATGGCATCGAGGAGATCGACCTCACCAATCTTGAGCAACTGACCCGTGGCGACAAGGAGGCAATGAGAAAGCTCCTGCAGGAGCTGGACAATAACAATGAAGAGGACATGACGCGCCTACAGAAGTTGTTCGCCCAACATGATGTGCAAGGGCTCTCGAATCTCGCCCATCGAATCAAAGGGGGCGCCAGGATCATTGGCTATTCAGCCTTGATTCAGTCCTGCGAAGAGGTCGAGACAGCCTGTGGCGAACAGGAACATTCCGCTCTCACAGAAGCGATCAACAGTCTCTATCAGTGCATGGAGCGGCTGTCTTTCTACCTCAGGACTCAGTATCACCATCAACGATGGGCGTGATTATAGCTGAGTCGCGGGCTGCTAAATTCTAGGCAAGATAATTCTGAGCTATCGCGAGAATTTTCTCTTAGCGCGATAGTCTTTTCCTCGCGCATCTGACGCCAACTACCCACACAATTGCGTTGTTGTTATTCACTCTCCCAATCACGGTAATCGGCCTGCATATAAACCTGCTGCCTAAAAAAGCAATAGTCCGGCGTTTGTGTTGTTGAGCGAAACAATTAAATATTTTGCAAGAACCTACTTAACCTGAAGGAAATACCGCTATGAAGAAAAGTTTGACCGCTGTAGCGCTGCTGACTGGTTGTGCATTTGCAGGCATGGCCAACGCCGCTGACGGCACCATCAACTTCATCGGCAACATTACTGACGCAGCTTGCACCGTTACTGCAAACACCGCCAACCAGACCGTCACCTTGGGTACTGTCCAATCCTCGGCCCTGAATAGTGTAGGCGCTACCGCTGCTCCGACGCGCTTCAACATTGTGCTGACCTCTTGCCCGGCAAACGTCAACAACGCCACCATCAAGTTCGACGGCCCGGCCAACCCTGCGAACAGCAGCCTGCTGGCACTGACCAACACCGCGGGCGTAGCGACCGGTGTCGGCATCGGTCTGTATGAGCAGGACGCCGTTACTCAGATCCCGGTCGGTGGCACGTCGGCCAGCCAGGCACTGTCGACCACTGCTGACACCACCTTCAACTTCATTGCCAAGTACGTTGCCACTAACGCGACTGTCGTAGCCGGTTCCGCGAACGCCGTCAGCGATTTCACCGTTACTTACAACTAACTCGTAAAGTCCGGGCATTAAGCCAGCTAATGCCCGGCACGACTGAATGTTCAAGTCGCACCAACTTCCCTGAAAAAGAACAGGAAATGAGGAGCCACTCAAGGAGCACTTATCAATGCATTGGCTCAAGTCCGTTTGTATCGCCAGTTGCCTCTTAGGTATCACCCATACTTCGTGGGCCGGCGTGGTGGTGGGCGGAACACGTGTGGTGTATGACGGCTCGAAAAAAGAAGCCTCCATCTCCGTCATGAACCCGGAAAAAACCACGCCCTACCTGATTCAGTCCTGGATCGAGGACACCTCGGCCAGCGGCGCCCAGAAGGCCCCTTTCATCATGACGCCGCCACTGTTTCGCCTTGATGCGGGGCAAGAAAACGTGCTGCGTATTATCCGTACGGGCGGCACCTTTGCCGAAAACAAGGAGTCGGTGTTCTGGGTCAATATCAAGTCGATTCCTGCCACGGAAAAGTCCGACGCCAATCAACTACAGATTTCGGTAAAAACCCGAATCAAACTGTTCTATCGCCCGGCCGGTTTGTCCGGCTCCGCCAGTGATGCCTATAAAGCCCTGAAGTTCAGCCGCTCCGGCAATCAATTGCAGGTCAATAACCCAACGCCTTACCACGTTTCTTTTTATCGCGTGAGCGTGGGTAAGGAAGAGATTACAAATGCCGGCATGGTGGCTCCACAAAGTTCACTGACCTGGACCATTCCGGCTGGTGCGAGCGGTGCCGCAAGTTGGCAGGCGATCAATGATTTTGGTGGTGTTTCTGCGGATGCCAGTGCACCCCTCTGATCAAGTTCAGAAGCCTGTTTTACCCCTCCCGTTTAATTAACTATCAATCCGCTGGATCAACTGCCCGCAGTCAGTGGGAGCGGCGTGCGCGTCATAAAGTTGAGTGGAGTTTATTGGCATGAAAAAACATTATTTGAGCCCTGTGCCACAGCTGAAAGCAGGTGGTCATTCATATGCTTTCACTCCCACTCGTCTGGCGACACTGATAGCGGCCCAGTTCGTGTTGGGGATGAGTTTGCAACCCGCCTCGGTATGGGCAGAGGACTATTTCAACCCTTATGCATTGGAAATAGATACCCTCAGCCAGCAGTCCATCGACCTTGAGCGTTTCTCCAGCCAGGGCGGGCAGCTTCCCGGTACTTACCGGGTCGATATTTTTCTGAACGACACTCGCGTCAGCAATCGCGACGTCAACTTTGTCGATGTCGAGGGCAAGTTGCAGCCCGAGTTGACGCCGCAGCAATTGAAAGACATGGGCGTCAAGCTCGAAGCCTTCCCGACGCTGCAGCAACTGCCAACTGCGCAAACCATCACCCAACTGCAGGACTATATTCCGGACGCCAGCAGTCGGTTCAACTTCGGCGAGCAACGCCTGGATCTCAGTATTCCGCAAGCGGCGCTGACCAACGAAGCCCGTGGTTATGTGGACCCCAGCACCTGGGACCAGGGGCTGACGGCTGGCCTGCTGAACTACAATTTCAGCGGCGCCAATACCTCGCGCGACAACCGTTCGGGGACCGACGACAGTTATTACCTGAACCTGCGCAGCGGCTTGAACTTGGGTGCGTGGCGGCTGCGCAACTACTCCACCTACAACCAGAGCAGTGGCAAAAGCGGCTGGGACAACGTCAACAGCTATGCCCAGCGGGACATTCAGTCGCTGAAGGGGCAACTGACCCTGGGTGACAGCTCGACGCCCAGCGATGTGTTCACCAGTGTCCAATACCGAGGGGCGCAGCTGGCATCGGACGACAACATGTTCCCCGACAGCCTGAAAGGTTTTGCCCCCGTGGTGCGTGGTATTGCCCAGAGCAATGCCCAGGTCACCGTGCGGCAGAACGGCTACATCATCTATCAGACCTATGTGCCAGCCGGTGCCTTCACCATTACCGACCTGTACCCCACATCGTCCAGTGGTGATCTGGAAGTGACCATTACCGAGGCCGACGGCACCGAACGACGCTCTGTCCAGCCGTTCTCCGCGGTGCCGGTGATGTTGCGTGAAGGGCGTCTGAAGTACTCGGTGACTGCGGGTGAATACCGCTCGACAGCCAGCGAGAGCAGCAAACCAGCATTTGCCCAGGGCACGCTGATCTACGGTATGCCTTATGACACCACGCTGTACGGTGGATTGCTGGCGTCTGGAAAGTATTCCGCCACCAGCCTGGGTGTCGGCCATGGGTTTGGTGACTGGGGTTCGCTGTCCACCGATGTGACCCAGGCCAAGACCGAATTGCGCGATGGCTCCCGGCATAACGGCCAGTCGTATCGCATTCAGTACGCCAAGGACATCGCGGCCACCGGCACCACCTTTACCCTGGCCGGTTACCGTTACTCCACCAGCGGTTACTACGACTTCCAGGAAGCCAATGAAATCGATCCTGGCAACTTCAATGATTGGCGCCGGACCTATAACAAGCGCAGCAAGGCGCAGATCAACATCAGTCAGTCGCTGGGCGAATATGGCAACTTCTATGTCAACGGTTACCAACAGGACTTCTGGCGGCAAAAGGGCTATGAGCGCAGCCTGAGCGCCGGTTACAACCTGAGCTACAACGGCATCAGCTACGGCGTGGACTACACCTATACCCAGGCGCCGATCTATGAAGGCCGCAACAGCAAGGATCAACAGCTGTCCTTCAACGTGCAGGTGCCCCTGGAGAAAGTGCTGCCTAACAGCTGGGTTCGCTACAACCTCAACACCAGCAAGAAGGGCAATACCACCCAGGACGTGAGCCTGAGCGGCACAGCCCTGGCGGACAACAACCTGAACTACAACGTACAGCAGGGCTATGCCAACCAGGGCATCGGCACGAGCGGCAGTGCCAGCGCCAACTACAGGGGCACCTATGGCGAAGCCCGGGCGGGCTACAACTACGACAAGAACTCGCAACAGGTGAACTACGGGTTCCAGGGTGGGATCGTGGCTCACCCTTACGGCGTGACCTTCTCCCAGGAACAAGGCGAGACCATCGCCCTGGTCCGCGCGCCGGGCGCGGCGGATGCGAAGGTGCAGAATAATACCGGGGTGCGCACGGATTGGCGGGGTTACGCGGTGGTGCCGTATGTCAGTACCTATCGCAAGAACCGTGTCGCGCTGGATAGCGAGACGCTGGCGGACGATGTGGACATCGACACCAACACCCAGACGGTTATTCCAACCAGTGGCGCGGTGGTGCTGGCCAACTTCAAGACCCGAGTGGGCAGCCGCGTGCTGATGACGCTGACACACCAGGGCAAACCGGTGCCGTTTGGCGCCACCGCCGCCCTGCTGCAAGAGGACGGTGCCATGGACAACAGCAGCATTGTCGGCACGGATGGCCAAGTGTACCTGAGTGGCGTTCCGGAAAAAGGTCAGTTGCAGGTTAAGTGGGGCGATGCGGCGAACCAACAGTGTCAGGTTGACTTCACCTTGCCAAAAGTAGATCCCCCATCATCAGTGGCGACACCCGATTTTGTTTGTCGATTATCGGATAATTAGAGAGTGCGCAAATGAGAAATACCAAAGTAATTATCGTCTCGCTACTTAGTACGTTGGCAGTTCTTCCCGGGGCAGTGTGGGCTGCATGCACTTTAAATGCTGGCAATAGCAAACAAGTAAGTAATATAAACTTCGGTGCTGTGACGATTCAACGGGACACTCCCCCCGGAACGATTCTGGCCACTAGCTCAACAATCATCTCAACTGGATACTACACTTGCTCATCGTCTTATTCTTACACATTTAATATAAGTAAATTTCCGACTCCTAGCTCTTATGGTAACAACGCTTACAGTACTAATGTCGCTGGCGTTGGACTGTTGCTAGAGTACACATATAATGGCACTACCTATCCGCTCCCGATTGCACCTTCGTCTACATGGAACTATCCCGCAGGCACCACGCGTCATATCGGAAGCTATAAAGCCTCGTTAATAAAAACATCAGTTGGTTCCACTGGTGGCGGTAACTTAACCCTTGGCACATTGGTATTTGATAACGTCGACACCCTAAGGGTTTTTGAGCTCAATTTGACAGGAATCAACACTATTGTTCCTGTGGCGTGTTCAGTCACTAACACCGCCATCAATGTACCGATGGGCAATGTACAACGCAGCACATTTACAGGCGTAGGGTACGAAGGGAATCCGGTTCAGTTCCTTATCCCACTTAACTGCGACGCTGGCACTCGGGTTAACTTCAGGATTGACGCGACCTCCGATAGTTCTGGTGTGCCGGGGGTGATGGCAATTAACTCATCCGGCACGGGTAATGCTGCCAGTGGAGTGGGGATAAAAATCACCCGCAATGGTGCACCAGTGACCTTTGGTACAACAGCCCTGGTAGGCGTAACGGCTAATAGTGGTGCGTACAACATCCCGCTTATTGCGCAGTACTATCAGACCAGCTCCAATGTCAAGGCCGGCCAGGCCAACGGAACAGCAACTTTTACCATGACGTATAACTGATTTCCCCACAGGTACTTATGTCGCATGCCGCTGCTGATCCATCAAACATCAACGACCACCAGAACAAGACGTTGGTGCAGGCTTGTTGCTCAAGCCTTTGACAAGCGGCTGCAGGATCGACAGCTCCCTCGGGGAGAGGCTCTGACGACATCCGATTTTTTTGTCGATAATCGGGCAATTAGAGATTAAGAAAATGAGAAACATCAAAGCAATTATCGCCTCGCTACTGGGTACGTTGATAATCCTTCCCGGGGGAGCATGGGCTGTGTGCTATTTCCAGGATGACAACAACAAGGTAGTAAGTAATATTGATTTCGGAGCTGTGATGGTTCAGCAGGACGCTCCCATTGGAACGGTCCTGTCAACCAAGGCAGTATACCAAGAAACTGGGCTATACACCTGCACATCGAATTACAACTTTATCTTAGGTATCGCTAAGTTTACGACCCTTAGTTCTTATGGGAAAAGCGTTTATAATACTAATATTGATGGCGTGGGGCTGTTATTAGAGCGCACTCCAGCCACATTCCCATCTACGAAACCATATGACGCAGGCAGTTCTTTTGTTACCGGAACCGTTACGGCCTCTTTAATCAAGACGTCAGTTGGCTCTACTGGTAGCGGCACCTTAACCCCTGGCACCTTGGCATTTATCAACGTTGATGCCCTTAGGCTTACTGAACTGAACTTGACAGGAACCAACACTATCATTCCTGTGGGGTGTTCAGTCACTAACACCGCCATCAATGTGCCGATGGGCAATGTACAGCGCAGTACATTTACAGGTGTAGGGTACGAAGGGAGTCCGGTTCAGTTCGTTATCCCACTTGACTGCGGCGCTGGCACTCGGGTTGATTTCAGGCTTGACGCGACCACTGATAGTTCTGGTGCGCCGGGGGTGATGGCAATCAATTCATCCGCCACGGGCAATGCCGCCAGTGGAGTGGGGATAAAAATCACCCGTGATGGTGGTGCAGCAGTGACCTTTGGTGAAACAGTTTCGGCAGGCGTAACGGCTAATAGTGGCACGTACAACATTCCATTTGTTGCGCGGTATTATCAGACCAGCCCCAATGTCGAGGCCGGCCAGGCCAACGGAACAGCAACTTTTACCATGACGTATAACTGATTTCCCTACCTGTACTTATGTCGCATGCCGCCGCGGATCCATCAAACATCAACGACCACCAGAACAAGGCGTTGGCGCAGCACACCGAAAAATTGTTGTCGCCATAACTCAAGCCGAGATGAGTCGACGCAAAGTCTGAGCCCCCCGCATCATTCGTACGCTTCCGGTCGTTCATGCCGCCCCGGCTGCGTGCCGAAGCGGCACGCCTGTTATCCCAGATGGACTGTTGTGTAGAGCAGTTACCGTAACCAGGAGCAAAGGCATTTTCTCCTGGTTTCCGAGAAATTTCCTATCAGGGTGCGGACTGTTTCTACTGTCTTCGCCCAGGTCACTCCCGGAAAATTGGCGTATTCCCTTTGCAATCGAGTGACCCCAATGGCCAGCCTGCCGCTCCGTGTTCTGGTGCTTGAAGAACATCTATTTCAACGTTCCGTAGCCGTCAGTCTATTGATGCAGCTGGGTTGTCGCGAAGTGCTGGAGGCCAGCAACGGTGGCGAGGCCCTTGCCATCCTGCAAGAGGCCGGCCCTGTGGATGTGGTCCTGTGCGACTTGCAAATGGAAGGCATGGATGGTCTGGAGTTCATTCAACGGGCCGGGGCAACCGGGCAGTTGGGGGCCATCATTATCAGCAGTTACCTGCCTTTCGATGTGCGCCGTACGGTTCGGCAGATGGGCGCATTGTTGGGGCTGCACATGCTCGGTGATATCGGTAAACCCTTGCAGGCTGAAACCCTGCGGCAACTGCTGGAAGATTATTTGAGCCGGCAGCCGGCCGTATTGTCGCCACTCACGGATATGGAGTTGGCCAACGAGGAGCAGGTGCGACGGGCCTTGCTCGACGAACAATTGGAGCCCTATTACCAACCCAAGTTTGATTTGAAAACCGGCGAGGTGTTGGGGGTGGAGGTTCTTGCGCGCTGGAACCATCCGTTCAAGGGCCTGTTGTCGCCGGCGACGTTTCTTCCGACGATGGAGCATTGTGGGCTGATGGATGAGTTGCTGTTCAGCTTGATGCTCCAGGCGTTGAGCTTGCAGCGGCAGGTCAGGAGCCGGGGAGGGGAGTTGAACCTGGCGTTCAATCTGCATGCGGCGCAGTTGGCCAATGTGGAGTTGACGTCGCAGATCAAACGGATCCTCGCCATGTTCCAGGCACCGGGTTGCAGTTTGACCTTTGAGTTGACTGAGAGTGGTTTGCTGGAGGCTCCAGCGGTGTCCCTGGAAAACCTGGTGCGCCTGCGCATCATGGGGTGTCGCTTGTCGATCGATGATTTCGGCGCGGGCTTCTCCTCGTTGCAGCGCCTGTGCCAACTGCCCTTCAACGAAATCAAACTCGACGCGGAGTTTGTCCGCGGTCTCAAGCATGAGCCTCGTTGCCGGGCCGTAGTCGCCAGCACCCTGGCGCTGGGGCAGACCCTGGGCATGTCCGTAGTGATCGAGGGTATCGAGACCGCCGAGCAGCACCAGGAGCTACTGACACTGGGCTGTACCCAGGGGCAGGGCTACTGGCATTCCCGGGCCATGAACGGTGCCGATCTGCTGCGCTGGCTGCAGCGCACAGCTGAACGGTCGCTAGGAGCAGCCCATGGCCAATAAAGCATTACGCATCATGATCGCTGACCCACAGCACTTTCAGCGCTTGCGCCTGGAGCGGGACTTTAACCGCGAGGGTTACTACGGCATCGCGCCGGCGTCGAGCCTGGAGGAGATGCTAACGTTGCTGGAGTACGGCGACACTGCCTTCGACCTGGTGCTGATCAATGCCGGCTTGACGCTCAACGTCCGTTTCAACCTGTTGGCGTTTTGCCTGGACCATCCGCTGATCCGCCAAGCTTTCATCTACGATGTACCGGAGTACCAATTGGCGAGGCTTGGTGCCCAGGTCAAATCCCGGATTGTCTTCAGCTCCATGCAATTGCCCGAAGGCGTACCGATCAAGCAACTGATCCACAAAGTCGACCCGCCCATGCTCAACGAACCGGCACATAAAACGGTCAGTCACTTGCGATGGGCCTGCGCCCAGTTATAGTGCATTTACCAAGTTGATCCGCCATATACCAGGGCGCGAACTATAAAAGTATAAATAAAGACAAGCCCGCGATGGTGTTATCAGTCATGGGCGGTAACCCTTTACGTATGCGCTTTTGTTTCGGATAAGTATTTCGCTGAGTATTGGTTGCACTAAAAGAGGGCGATAGTGCCCACTTAAAAACAGGTGAACACTATCGCCCTCTGAAAGATTTCCCGCTACCTGTTGAACCCTTGCCGCCATCAACAACAAAACATCAGTTTCTGGCCGGCTTGGATAAGACAGCTGCTGCTGTTAGTTATTATCCTGGTAATAGCGCTGTTGCTGATGGCGGCGATGCTTTGGTGGTGGCGGGTCATAGTCATCGTCGGAACTGTATCTGGGAGCGCCGAGCGCAGTGCCGGTCACATTGACGGCCCCACCGAGTGCTGCCCCTGTAACGTTTGCCGCGCCGCCGAGTGCTGTTCCAGTGACATTCGCCGCACCTCCAAGCGCGGCGCCGGTGACATTGGCGGCCCCGCCCAGCGCCGCCCCGGTGATATTGGCGGCACCGTTGAGTGCCGAGCCAACGATGCCTTCAGCCTGAACGGATGATTGAAAAAAACCACCCATCAGGATACCCACCATTGCCAAGCTCGGTGCTTTCTTGACGCTATACATACGCCACCTCTACCTGAGAATTGAATCGAGCTGTTATGACCTCATCAGATCGGCCAAGTATTTTTCTGATAACAACTGAACGCCGTCAATCTTGAAAAGTATTACCAAGAGTAACTGGGGTGGGCAGTTCTGTTTCTTAGGTTCTCGGGTTAATGCTCGAGTTACTATAAGTGGCAGGACGATACCCACTCCAAACACCTACGACAGGTAATGCAGGCACGACGTCATTAAACTTTTTGGTTGCGTTCAATTGACCGAGATTCTCTCTGTTAGTTCAGGCGGCCGGTGAGTGATAAATGCCATCTCTTTTCATTTTTCAGGTAAGAACGCTCACGAATGCTCCAGCGTTTTCGACGATTTTGCCGACTTCTCGCCACTCCTTCAGGCAAAAAACGGCGAAGAGAAGGGATAACATTTTGAACTCGGCGGAATTTTGGGATTGTCTATCCAGATTGACCGAGCTTATTGGCCGGTTCCGCCTACCTGCACTCGATGCTACCCAGAGGGCAGGGCGGATATTTCTGATGATGCAGCCCTATCTTGAGGCTCCAGAGTCGCTCTGATTCGCTGCGCCTGTCTGTTGTGGTTGCATGCTGAGGCTCTCAGGCGAAGGCCAGGGCATACCAACGCATCGCCAGACACCCCTTGATAGCGCCCTGGGCACCTGCTGAAAAAAGGCATTGTGTTGTCTTGAAGACAAATGTTATTTTTATAACATTGCAACGTTAATTGACATAGCTATAACAATCGTCGCTCGAGGACTCGTCCATGTCTTTGGAAAAAAACAGCTTCCTACAGTTGCTGGAGCAAGAGTTCTCCAGCCTGACCCCTACCGGCAAGCGCATCGCCAGCTATCTGCTGGGTAACCCGGAGCAGTTACCGTTCGAGTCGGCCGATAGCATCGCGCAGCGGACCTCCACCACTGGGATTTCCGTGGGGCGTTTTTTTCGGTCCCTTGGCTACCAGAACATTGATGAAGTCAAACAGAGCCTGCGCGGTGAAACGCCCACCTCGTGGCTGATTACCGACCGCATCGGCGCCTTTCGTGCCGAAAGCACTCAGGAAGACGCTCTCGATCGTTCCATGAGTCGCGAAATCGAGGCCATCCGGCACGTGTACGGCCTGGCGCGCAGCAGTGCCTTTGCCGATATCGTGCAGCGCATCTACGAAGCTGATGCCGTATTCATTCTCGGAATCCAGTCCACTCGCGGGATTCTCACAGCGTTTCATAGCCACCTTGAATACATTCGGCCCAAGGTCTACTACGTCGATGGCCTGTCAGGAATCTACGCAGAAACCCTGAACTCCGGCTTCGCCAATCCCTACGCAATCATTTCGGACTTCCGTGCTTATTCCAGCGTGACCCAGACCTTCTGCGACGCGGCGGTAGACAACGACCTGCCACTGGCCCTGATTACAGACCTGCAATGCCCCTGGGCCAGGGATTACCCGCTTGACCTCTTGCAACTGAAAACCGATGTCGGGCAGTTCTGGGACTCCCTTGCACCCTTGGCCTGCCTGTTAAATCTCATCGTATCGGCCGTCGCGGAGAAATACGGCGATCGCCTCGATGAGCGCTTGGCCAAGAACCGTCAATTGCAAAAAGCTTTCGGTCAGTTCGAGAGCTGATCCCATCGCCCCACCGAATTCCAACTGGAGTGTTTGCGTGAACAACAGCCCCCTTGTAGAGATTGATGCCCAGCGCTATCAGGTGCAAATCGACCTGATCTACGCCAGTGCAGAAAATCTGGCTGGAAAAGTGATCTATCCAAATGCTCGTTGCAGGTTGCACCGTCAGGCTGCGACTTGCCTGGAAAAAGCCAGCCAGTTCGCGCGCCAGGCCGGGTTTACCCTGCGCATTTACGACGCCTACCGGCCACCCTACGCCCAGTTCCTGTTGTGGGAAGCGCTGCCAGACAACGACTACGTGCGTGACCCGCACTTGGGCTCCCACCATAGCCGTGGGGTGGCGGTGGATCTGACCTTGGTGGGCGCCGATGGTGAGCCACTGGACATGGGCACCGCATTCGACGCGATGGAAGAAAAATCCCATCAGTTCTACCCCGACTTGCCAGCAGACGTGCAACGCAATCGTCTGCTGCTGCTGGGGATCATGCTGGATGCGGGTTTCCAGGCAATTCCCACCGAGTGGTGGCATTACGAACTACCGAACGCCGACGATTACCCATTGCTGGAGGACGAGTAAGCCACGGGTTTTACAAGCCAAGCGAACCGCAACACAGCCCCCGAAAAAAACCAGAGAGTTTTCGAAAGGCACACTGCACAGCCCACTTTCACTGCGGCTGATAACAACAACAAACCAGCATCACTTAGGTTTCACCTGCAACTGCCCGGTTATAGCTTTTATAAAAAACCTGACCTACTTCCCTATCGAATGATCAAGGAAACCGGCATGAACCCAATGAACACCGTGACCCGCAAAACCTTTCCCGGCGCCGGCAAACTGCTGCTGAGCGTTTTGTGCAGTGCATTGAGCCTCGGAGCCTGGCAGGCTGCTGCGGCGGCTGTACCCCAAGACACGCTGGTCATCGGCAAACCCGCCGATCCGCAGACCCTCGACCCAGCCGTGACCTTTGATAACAACGACTGGACCATCACCTATCCGTCGTATCAACGCTTGGTCGGCTACAAGGTCGAGGGCGGCAAAAGCAGCACTGAAGTGCAGGGCGACCTGGCCGAAAGCTGGACCGTTTCCCCGGACAGCCTGGTCTGGGAGTTCAAAATCAAACCGGGCAACAAATTCGATGACGGCGCCCCGGTAGATGCCGCAGCGGTAAAGTTTTCCTTTGATCGCTTGATGACCCTCAAGCAAGGGCCTTCCGGCGCATTTCCGGAGGACATGGTAGTGGCGGTCGTCGATCCGCAGACCATCCGCTTCACCCTGAAAACGCCTTTCGCGCCGTTCCTGTTTACCCTGGCCCACAACGGTGCTTCGATCATCAACCCCGATGTGGTCAACAAGAGTGCGGACGTAAACGCCTGGCTGTCGAGCCACACCGCGGGCTCCGGTCCCTTCCGCCTGAGCAACTGGCAAAAAGGCCAGTCGTTGACCATGGAGCCAAACACCTATTTCGCCGGCCCCAAACCTGCGCTTAAAACCGTGGTCATCAAGATCATCGGCGAACCCTCCGTACGCCGCCTGCAGCTGGAACGCGGTGACCTGGACATCATCGAAGACATGCCCGAAGACCAGCTTGGCGCTCTCGCCAGCAAGCCGGGCGTCGTGGTTAAGGATTTCCCGTCGTTGCGGGTGACCTACCTGTACCTGAATAACAAAAAGGGCCCGCTGACCAGCGTCGATGCCCGTCGTGCGATAACCGAAGCGGTGGATTACAACGGCATAGTCAAAGGCATCCTCAAGGACAAAGCCAAGCTGATGAACGGGCCGATCCCGGACGGCATGTGGGCTTATGACAGCTCGCTGTCGCCGATGAAGCAGGACGTGGCGGCCGCCAAGGACAGCCTCGCCAAGGCACCGCAGAAAATCACCAACCTCAGCTACATGTATTCGGACAAGGATCCCAACTGGGAACCGATCGGCCTGACTCTGCAAGCCGCATTGGCGCCACTGGGCATCAACCTCAAGCTGGAAAAACTCGCTAACGCGACATTGCGCGAGCGCGTCGGCCAGGCGGACTACGACATCGCTGTCGGGGCCTGGAGCCCGGACTTCGCGGACCCGTACATGTTCATGAACTTTTGGTTCGACTCCAAGATGCAAGGCCTGCAAGGCAACCGCTCGTTCTACAGCAACCCCGAAGTCGACAAACTGATCCGCGAAGCAGCCGCTACCAGCGATACCGCCAAGCGCGTCGAGCTGTACCAGAACGCGCAGAAAATGGTGCTCAAGGACAGCGTTTACGCCTACCTCTATCAGAAGAGCTACACGCTGCCGATGCGTGATTCGGTCAAGGGTTACCTGTTCAACCCCATGCTCGAACAGGTGTTCAACCTGGGCAGCATGAGCAAGTAAACCCGCTCCCTCGCGCCAGCTGTTCGCGGCTGGCGCGGCTTCTGATTCTCGTCGCTCGTGTTGTTGAGGTGCCAAATGGCCTTCCTGACTTTGTTGCGCAAGCGTCTGCTCGGCCTGTTGTTGGTCGTGTTCGGTGTTTCGCTGATTACCTTTGCAATTTCGCACTTGATTCCGGGCGATCCTGCCCGACTGATCGCTGGCGACCGTGCCAGCGATGCCTTGGTGGCCGGCATCCGTCATCAGCTGGGATTGGATCTGCCGCTGTATCAACAATACGGTCGTTATCTGATGGACCTGCTGCACGGAGACCTGGGCACCTCGATACGCACCAGTCGTCCCGTTCTGGAAGACTTGCAAGCGTTCTTCCCGGCAACCCTGGAACTGGCGCTGGTAGCGCTGGTGCTGGCGGTCCTGGTCGGCATCCCGCTTGGCGTGCTGTCAGCGGTTTATCACAACCGGGCCATTGACCAGATCGCCCGTACCCTTGCGGTCACCGGAATTTCCACGCCGGCCTTTTGGCTCGGTCTTGGTGCAATCGTTCTGTTCTACGGTCACCTTGGCTGGCTGCCCGGTGGTGGCCGGTTGTCCGAAGGGCTGGCGCCGCCACCGACAATCACCGGTTTTTATCTGATCGACTCGCTGCTCGCCGGTGATGGCCGGCTGTTTCTCGATGCTGCGGAGCACCTGATTCTTCCCGCCGCAACGCTGGGGTTCGTGACCTTGGGTGTCGTCGCACGACAGATTCGTTCAGCCATGCTTGATCAACTGGGTGAGGACTATATCCGCACCGCACGCGCCTATGGCCTGTCCCGATGGACCGTGATCCTGCGCCACGCACTGCCCAACGCCCTGATTCCTTCGGTGACCGTCCTCGGGTTGACCCTGGGTGATTTGCTGTATGGCGCGGTGCTGACCGAAACAGTATTTGCCTGGCCTGGCATGGGCGCCTATGTCGTCAAGTCGATCCAATCGCTGGACTTCCCCGCGGTGATGGGCTTCGCCATTCTGGTTTCGTTCATCTACGTGCTGTTGAACATGGCCATCGATCTTTTGTACCGCGTGATCGACCCACGCATCGGCGAGGTGAACTGACATGTCCGTAACCCTGACGGCAGCGCGCCGCCCGCGCTGGAGCGAAAAAACCGCCTACCTGGCCTACCAGATCCGCCGGAGCCCGCTGACCATGGCGGGCCTGGCGATTACCTCTATCGTGTTGCTGTGCATGATCTTCGCCCCTTGGCTCGCCAGCCACGATCCCAACGCCCTGAACCTCGCCGAACGCCTGGCGCCGCCGTCCAGCGACCACTGGTTCGGCACCGACGAAGTCGGCCGCGACCTGTTCAGCCGCGTGCTGTTCGGTAGCCAACAGTCGGTGGGCGTCGGCCTGTTCGTGGCTTTTGCCTCCTGTTTCATTGGCGGGTTGCTGGGATGTTTTTCGGGAGTGATCGGTGGCCGTTTCGACGCGTTAATCATGCGTCTGATGGACATCATGCTGTCGGTGCCGTCGCTGGTACTGATTATGGCCCTGGCGGCTGCGTTGGGCGCGAGCCTGTTCAACGCCATGCTGGCGATTACCCTGGTGCGAATTCCGTCCTATGTGCGGCTGGCCCGCGGCCAGGCCTTGAGCATCCGACAGATGGGGTACGTCAAGGCCGCCCAGACCTTCGGGGCCGGACGCTGGCACCTGGTGCACTGGCACGTGGCACGCAACGCGATGCCTCCATTGCTGGTGCAACTGAGCCTGGATATCGGCAGTGCGATCCTCATGGCCTCGGCCCTGGGCTTTATCGGCCTGGGGGCACAACAGCCCACGGCCGAGTGGGGCGCGATGGTCGCTACCGGGCGTAACTACATCCTGGATAACTGGTGGTACTCGACCTTTCCGGGTCTGGCGATTCTGATCACCGCCACCGGTTTCAACCTGCTGGGCGATGGCGTGCGCGATCTGCTCGATCCACGGCAACAGGGGAAATGACCATGCACACTTCGAGTCCTGTACTGGCCATCGACAACCTGAGCCTGGAATTCCCGGCTTACAAAAATAACGTCAAGGCTCTGAACGGCGTGTCGTTGCACGTCAATCCCGGCGAAATCGTCGGCGTGGTGGGCGAGTCGGGATCGGGCAAGTCGGTCACGGCGATGCTCAGTATGCGATTGCTGCCAGAGCGCAGTTATCGGATCACCGCCGGCAGCTTGAGCATGCTCGGTCGCGACATGCTGGCGGCTCCTGAAAAGGAGCTGCTACAGATTCGTGGGCGCGATGCCGCGATGATTTTCCAGGAGCCAATGACGGCCCTGAACCCGACCCGGCGCATCGGTCGGCAAATGCTCGACGTGATCATCCATCACCAAAAGATCAGCGCGGCCGAAGCCCGTCTCAAGGCGATTGCACTGTTGCGCGACATGCACATCGCCAGCCCGGAGCAAGTATTGGAGAGTTACCCTTTCGAGCTGTCCGGAGGCATGCGGCAACGGGTGATGATCGCGCTGGCGTTCTCCTGTGAACCGCAACTGCTGATCGCCGACGAGCCGACCACCGCCCTCGACGTTACCGTGCAACGCCAGGTGCTGTTGCTGCTGCGAGAAAAAGCTCGGCAACGGGGCACCGCCATTCTGCTCATCACCCATGACATGGCCTTGGTTTCGCAGTTCTGCGACCGGGTGTACGTGATGTATACCGGCGCGGTGGTTGAAGAGGGCGGCACCGTCGAAGTGATGGGTAACCCGCAACATCCCTATACGCAAGGGTTGCTCAGTGGCCTTCCGGAAATGGTCGAGCCGGGCCAGCCGCTGCTGACCATCCCCGGTCAAGTGCCAAACCTGGCGTCTTTGCCTGTGGGCTGCACCTTTCAGGAGCGTTGCCCCAATGTCATGCCGGTTTGTAGCAAACGCCCGAACCTCAACAGCATTAATGGTAATGACCAACGTAAGAGTGCGTGCTGGTTACCGGTCAAGGAGCTTTCGTGATGAACAATGCCGTCATGCATACCGTCCCCCAAATGGCACCCACGATTCTCCAACTTGACGATGTTCGCGTCCGTTTCCCCATCAGTAATGATTGGCTCGGTCGACCGCGGGGATATGCCCACGCCCTGAACGGCATTGACCTTCAGGTACGGGCGGGAGAAACCCTGGGGATTGTGGGCGAATCGGGCTGTGGCAAAAGCACATTGGCGCAGCTATTGATGGGTTTGGTGCCGCCCAGCAGCGGTGAGCTGAACTGGGTTAGTCGCGGCGGCGGCGAGGGCAGCAGCAACGTTCAAATTGTTTTCCAGGACCCACAGTCTTCGCTTGATCCACGCTTGCCTATCTGGAAAATCATCACCGAGCCGTTATACGCCCGAGGTCACGCTTCCCGTGCACAGATGCGCGATGTGGCGGCCCGGGTCGCGGCCCAAGTCGGCATCCGCCCGGAATACCTGGACCGCTTCCCCCACCAGTTTTCCGGTGGTCAGCGACAGCGGATTGCCATTGCCCGAGCCCTTTCATCAGACCCGGATATTATTGTCCTGGACGAGCCGACATCGGCGCTGGACATTTCGGTTCAGGCACAGATCCTTAACCTTCTGGTGGAGTTACAAAGCGCTCGCAACCTGACGTATATCCTGATTTCCCACAACGTCTCAGTAGTCCGTCATATGGCAAACCGGGTAGCGGTGATGTACCTGGGGCAAATCGTTGAACTTGGCAGCGCAGCCCAGGTTCTCGATCAGCCACGCCATCCCTATACCCGCTTGTTGCTCGAGGCGGTACCACGACTAGGCGTGCCGCTGCATGCCGAACAGGTTGCGGCGCCTACCGAATTGCCAGGGAACCGTCGGCTACCGAGTGGCTGCTTCTTCCGCGAACGTTGCAGCCTGTGCACCCTTGGCTGCGAAAAGCCCCAGGCCTTGCTGGAGGATGAGCAGCAGCGCGTGCGATGTCATTTACAGAGCTGATAATTTCCAGGAGTGCGCGCGGAACACTCGATGGCAGCAGCTGCCCGAGGCGATTGGCCTCTGGAATGGGGCATACAGGTCATCCGACAAGATCGCGGAACGGTTCGAACCGCGCTCTTGTCGGTGCCTGTCTACAAGTTTTGCCGATCAATCGCCGGGGATGTCTTGCAGGTCGCGGATCATCTGTTCGATGACCTGTCCCGCATGTTCGCCATAGGCTGCGGCGTCCATGTCGATCCGCCCTGAAATATGCTCGGTGTGCTCATCCAGGGTGATTTCGAAAGCCACGCGGCAGGTATCGTTCGGCAATAACTGCAGGCTCATCCACTGGTTGTCGCCCAGGGCGATGCGGCTGCCTTCGCTGCGTGAGTTCCAGGCGTTGAACAGCTGGGGAAACGGCAGTTCGAAGCCGGCGGTGCGCGTAGACATGCCCTCGGGATACAAGGCTGCCGGTTCTATGTCCTGACGAGCCGCGGCATTGATCACCGCCCGCTGCACGCGCTTGATCACTGCCGCCAATGGTTCGCCGGGCTCATGCCGGGTACTGATCGGGATGGTATTGGACAACGGCCCCACCAGCGTCTGGGCCGCAGCTCCCGGGCGGTTGGCGAAGGGGACGCCGGTCACCACGGTGGCAACGCCGCTGACTGCACTGATTGCCCGTTGGTAGATGGCCAACAGCAGCACGAACGGCGTCACGCGCTGGGCCCTGGCATAGTCCAGAACCCTGCTGCGCGGCACGCTGGAGGTGAACTTCAGGCTCTGCATGCGCCCCATGCCGCCACTGCCTTTAGTGCGCAGTGCATCGAGCCCGTAGGGTCCCGTCCCCGGGTAGATCTCAAGCTGTTGCGCCGCGCTTACTGGCTGCTCCGGCAGGTGCTGCATCCGGCAATAGTCGTTCCAGGCGCTGCAAGATACCGGGGGCTGGTCCAGGTAATGCCGGGCGATATCCTCCAGCAGCAGGTCAATCGACGCGCCATCGCAGGTATAGATCCAGAAGCCGATCCAGATGTGCAGGCCAGCCTCGTCTACCGCCGAGGCGATGCGCAGCCCGGGTTCGGCGGCTTGCCTGGCCCGGTAGTCCAGGAAGCCCTGGTCGGTGACTGCGGCCTGCACCTTGCCCAATTGCTCGCGCAAGGCTTGGCGCAATGCCTGTTCGCTGGGGGCTCGGCCGACCAGTTGTTCTCCTTCGATGTCGAATCGGGCCGCCAGGATCGGATGCCGAGCCAGGGTCTGGGCCACGGCGTCGAATACTTGCTCCTGGCAACACTGCGCGCTGAAGTCCAGACGCAGCGCGCCAGAATAGGCGCGCCCTGTCTGGTCAAGCATCGCCCCGGTCCATTTTTCCCGCAGCCCCGCGACACTAGAAAGCGTCGTGAGGGGTCCCTTGAAGGGGGGAATCAGGTAGTTCTGATGCATGACGATAACCTACGGCTGGGGGCTCGATGGGGCCGGCTCGAGAGCCAGGGCATTGCGTCCGGCCCAGATCAGCAAGGCACCACCGATCATCGCCAGCGCCGACAGTGCGAAAGCGCTCACGAAACCATTGGCCGCGATGGTCGGCACTCCGCTGCTGTCGGAGACCGCCAGGGCCACGGCAGCCAGCAGGGTGACCCCGAACACCTGGAACAACTGCTGGATGGTGGTGGTGATACCCGACCCGGCACCGGCGTCCGCCTCGCTAAGGTCGCTGGTGGCCAACGACTGAGCGACCGGTGCGACACAACCGAAGCCGATGGAGGTGACCAGCATGGCCGGGAGCATTCCCAGCCAGTAGCTATGCAGAGGTACGCCTAAGGCGAACAATGCAAAACCCAGCGCCGAGGTTGCCAGGCCGACAACGGCGGCTGCCTGTGGGCTCCAGCGCTGCATGACGAACTGCGAAAGGAAGATGCCGGGGAAGAAACCCAGGCAGAAGGGCAGCCAGGCCAGGCCAGTCTGCATCGGGCTCAGGCCGAGGTAGTCTTGCAGCAACAGTACACCCAGGTAGAACAGGGCGCCGGAGGTCGCTGCCAGGATGGCCACGATGGCGTAGCCGGCCAGGCGGGGAGAGCGAGTCATCAGGCGTGCGGGAATAATGCCGTTTTCCGAGCGTTTGCAACGACGCAGTACCAGGGCGATACCCAGTAGGCCCAGCACCAGGAGCGCCACGCGCTGTCCAGGCAGGTGCTCGATGCCAGAGCCCATCACGGCCATGACGGTCGCGGCGACGGCAACCACCAGGATCAGTGCGTTGCCCAGGTCCAGAGGGGTGGAACCGCGGTGGGTGAACTTGGGAATCATCACCGTGCTAGCCAGGATCAGCAGCATGACGACCGGTACGTTGACCCCGAACACCCAGCGCCACGACAGATAATGCGTCAGTACGCCGGACAGCAGTACGCCGATGATCGAGCCCAGGCCGCCCAGTGCCGCCCAGATGCCAAACGCCTTGCCGCGCTCGGGGCCGGAGGGAAACAGCAGCGACACCATGGCCAGTCCGGTGGCCGAAGCCAGGGCTTCACCGACCCCTTGCCCGGCACGGCTGATGATCAGCACGGTGGCATCTTCGGCGAAGGTCGCCAGCAAGGAAAATGCGCCAAAAATCACTACGCCGACCTGGAAGGTGCGCCGCACCCCAAAGGCGTCGCCGATCCGCCCGCCCAGCAGCAACAGCGATCCGGCGGTGATGAGGTAGGCATTGACTACCCAGGTCAGGGACCCATCCGTGAGTCCCAGCTCGTGCTTGATCCGTGGCAGGGCCACGTTCACCACGGTGGCATCCAGCAGCAGTATCAGCTGGATGATCGAGATGACAGCCAGTGCCTGCCATCGTTTTTCATTGAGCGTTGCATTCGCGGGTGTGTGAGTCATGTTTATCCAATCCTTAGATTTAATGGGTGTCGGCCGGCGTCCGGCCGGCACCCGAGGCTTCTTTCTTGAGCGATCAGCCCATGGCGTTGACGTTGGCCAGGGCTAATGAGTTACGGATCATTTTGATCCCGTAGTCGGTACCAATGCTCTCGGGGTGAAACTGCACGCTTTCGATCGGCCGGGTACGGTGTCGCGCCGCCATGTTCACGCCATCGTCCGAGTAGGCCGTGGCCATTAGCGAGGTTGTCGTTCCCGGGTCGGTGATTGCCAGCGAGTGATAACGCACCACGGTGACGGCCGAGGGCACATCCTGGAAAATGCCCTGTCCGTCATGGTGGACCTGGGCGTACTTGCCATGTTCGGCGGTAGGCGCACGTGTGAGCTTCCAACCGAAATGTTCGCCAAGTGCCTGGTGCCCCAGGCAGACACCAAAGATAGCCTGCCGTTCATCCATCGCGCGAATTATCTGCGGGTAGCCATGGTCCTCGGGCGTGCCCGGACCGGGCCCCAGGACCAGTAACTGCGGTTGCCACTGTCGATACTGGGCGATGGGGTCGTCGTTGACGCGAACGACCCTGGTTTCTGCACCCGCGGCCGAGTAGTACTGCTCGATGACATGCACAAAGCTGTCGAAGGCGTCGATTAGCATCACTCTCATGCGCTGGCTCCCATCGCTCGGGAAAACGACTTGATCTTCGCTCCCGCCTCATTCCATTCATCCTCGGCCTGGGAGTCGGCGACGACTCCCGCGGCAGACTGCAAGACATAGCGCCCGGCATTGCCGACGATGGTACGGATCGTCAGGGCCAGCACCGCGCTGTTGGCCCCGGTGATGTAGCCCACGCAACCGGTGTACAGCCCGCGAGCGGTGCCTTCCAGCTCGGCGATGATTTCCATTGCCCGGACCTTGGGGGCTCCGGTCATGGTGCCCGCCGGGAAATTGGCCATGATCAGGTCCCAGACATCGCAGTTCTCGCGCACCCTGGTCTCCACTGTAGAGACCAGGTGCAGCAGGGACCCATAGGTGTCCTGCTGCATGAACGAGCTCACTTGCACGCCCCCGGGAACCGCGCAACGGGCCAGGTCGTTGCGCGCCAGATCCACCAGCATCAGGTGCTCGGCGGCTTCCTTGGGGATCCTGTCCAGCGGACTGCCGCGCTGGTCCTCCCGACTCATGGTCCCGGCGATCGGCCGGACCTGGGCCACACCGTCCTGGAGGCGGATCATCAGCTCCGGGCTGGATGACACGACGTGCAGGTCGGCAAGGTCCAGGTAGTACATGTAGGGCGCCGGATTGACCGACGCCAGGCGCTCGTAGAGCTCCACTGGGGCAATCGCCGCGTTGGAGACGGCCCGACGGCACAACTGCACCTGGTAGATGTCACCGGCGCGGATGTACTCCTTGGCCCGGGAAACGGCCGCGCAGAACGCCTCGCGATCGGTGACGTCCTCGACCACCGCGGCTTCCACGGCGACGCCAGGCAGTGGTGCCGCCGGCGGCTGGCGAAGCACCGCGAGCAGGGCTTCAAGGTCCGCTCCATCCTTGGTCCCGGCGTTGAGTACGTCGATCCGCGCCGGACCCTGGGGGTCTTCGTAGCGGACGATATGCCGGTAGACCCGCACCACCACCTCCGGTACATCCTGCTCGATGGCCATTCCCGGCAGATTTTCGACGAAGCGCGCGGCGCTGTAGCCCAGGGCCAGCACCAGGGGAAAACCTTCCGGCAGGGCCAGGGTCTGGGCTACCCGCCGCAGGCGTTCGCCCAGGCTCGACTGCGGGTTGTCCAGCAGCCGTTCGCAAGCGGTCAAGGCCCACTGGAAGGGCGCGCTGGCGGACAGCTGCCAGGTGCCATTGACCAGTTTGAGCTCCAATAGCAGGTCGATCATGAAGGTGGTCTGGTTGCCGTCGACCGGCAGGAAACCCGCGCCGGTCTCGAACAGCGCTGGACATGGATAGAGCCCCAGCAGGCCACGACGCACCTGGGCGACCGGTGCGGCATCGGCGACTTCGCGGTGCTCCACACGCCATATGGGGATGGGCTGTAATGAGCTCACAGGGCCGGCTCCCGTTGATCGCGGATACGTGCGTGCTTCCAGGAAATGTAGGCACCGGTCTCGGTCCTCGGATCCAGGCTCTGCTCCAGTTGCAGCTGGACCGAGGTGCCGAAATGGCCGGCCATCTGCTCCTGTACCTGGGCCACCGAACGCTCGCCGATACCCGCCACCATCGACACCTCGACATGGTCGCTGCCGTCGCTGGCGGTGCAGATCCTGACCTCGTAGCCAGAGACCCACTCGGCCGCCGTCAGCACCGCCGACTCGATGAGTGCCGGCAGTACCTGGCGACCGCCCAGGGTCATCACATCACTCACCCGGCCAAACACCCGCAGGCAACGAGAACGGTTGCCGCACCCGCACTCCTCGGCGGAGTGCAGGCGCGCCAGGTCGCCGGTGCGGTAGCGGATCAGCGGCTTGGCCCCGGGCACGAGCATCGTCAGGCACAGTTCGCCGATATCGCCCTCCATGCCGGGAACCGGAAGAATCTCCGCCAGATAGTTGGTCTCGGAGAAGTGCAGGTTGCCGTTGGCGCAGCCAGTGGCCACCGCATGGGCTTCCTGAGAGCCATACAGGCCATGGGTGCAATGGGCATTCCAGACCCGGGCGATATTGCTCAGCATCTGCGGCGTGCACAGTTCGCCCAGCACCATGATCTGGCCCACCGCGGTCTCGCGCGGGTCGGTCCCCTGGCTCACATAGAGGCGGGCCAGGGCCAGGGCCACGGCGGGGGAGCAGATCAGCGAACGGACGCCGAGGTCGTTGATCAACTGGGCGGCCTTGACCAGGCCGACCCGAGGGCTTTCCGGCCACAGCCGCACATAGGGAATGCCCAGGTTGCGGCAGACCTCGCCATAGGTATCGCCGAACGCATACAGCTCCGACGGCCCCATGATCGCGGTGAGGGCATCGGTGGTGCCGAATGTCGACTGGTACAGGTCGGCGACGGCCTTCTGCACATAGGCACCGCTGGTCTCCACATCGATCGCCGCCCGCGGGCAGGGGGTTGGCAACCCCGTGGTGCCGGTCGTCTCGTAGTACACCGCGATCTGGTCGAAAGGCAGGCTGCAGACCGAACGGCCGACTGCGCGCAGGTCTTCCTTGGTGGTGAAAGGTATGCCGTCCAGCGCCGGCAGCGCGCTGGGACCGCCCAGTTGCGAGCGCAGGTGCCTGGCATAGAACGTCGAGCGTTCCTGGACATAGCGCAAGACTTCCCGGGCCCGCAGTTGTCCCTTGGCCTCCAGTTCCTGTGGCGTGGTGCGTCCATCCAGGTAGGCGTCCACATCTTCCAGCCATTGCTGGTGCAGGTTGTCCTTGCTCATGGCTGGTTCCCCGCGTCCAGGCTGTTGGCGAACTCACTGATGGTCTCGGTGAGCATGAGGCTCTCCAGGGGAACGCTGATGGACAGCTGGGACTCGAGTTCGATCTTGATCTTCATCGCCGACAGCGAGTCGCCGCCCAGGTCGAAGAAGTTGTCCTCGGGAAGTACCACTGGCTCCTCGAGATGACTGGAGATCACCCGGATAACGGTGCGCAGGATGGTTTGCGGAGTCTTGCGAGTGGAGTCTTTCATGTCATTCCTCAGGGTTTCACGCAGGGCCAGTACATCCACCTTGCCGTTCTTCGACAGGGGCAATTGGGGCAGCTGCTGGACAGTCTTCGGCACCATGTAGGCGGGCAGGCGCAGGGTCAGGGCCTGGGTGATCGCAGGAGCCAGTTCGGGCTCGCCGACATAGACCAGGGCGATCTGTTTGGGATGCCCATCGGGACCGGGCAGGGCTACGGCACAGGCTCGCGAGACACCGGGGCAGGACTCGGCCACGCTCTCGATTTCACCCAGTTCGATGCGCAGGCCATTGAGCTTGATCTGGTTGTCGATGCGTCCCAGGATCTCGATTTCGCCGTTGGGCAGGTAGCGCCCGAGGTCGCCGGTGCGGTACATGCGTCGCCCGCTGCGCGGGTGCTGGACAAAGGCCTTGCGGGTCAGTTCCGGCTGGCCGATGTAGCCGCAGGCCAGGGAGACATCGCTTTCCACCAGCATTTCCCCGGGTACCCAATCCGGGCAATCGGTCCAGTCGCCCGCCACGATGTGATAGGCCGAGTTGCGCATGGGCGCGCCATAAATCACCGAACGCACCACTTGGCCTTCTTGCTCGTCGATCTCGTGCAGCACCGACCAGTTGGTGGTCTCGGTAGGGCCTCCGCAGGAGTACAGCCGTGCATTGGGGTACAGCGCCCTGGCTCGCGGCAGCAATGGCAGAGGGATCCAGTCGCCCGCCATGACGATGTCGGCCAGCGACTCCACCGCAGAGAAGCTGCGCGCGGTTTCCGCCACACTGCACAAGAGGTCCATGATGGCCGGCACGCAGGCCCAGAAGGTCACCCCGTGGCGACGCTGCAGTCGCAGCCAGGTATCGGGGTCCGGTCCTGCCGCCTGGGCAGGCACCACCACCGAGCCGCCGTGCAGCAGGGGGCCGAAGATATCGAAGACCGACATGTCGAAGTGCAGGGCGGCGGTGGCCAGGTGGCGAGTGGAGACATCCAGGCCAAAGCGCTGGACGACGTCATAGACGTGGTTGACCACAGCGGCCTCGGGAATCTCGACACCCTTGGGGTTGCCGGTGGAGCCGGAGGTGAAGATCACGTAGGGCGAGTAGTCCGCAGCCAGTGGCGCCCGGGCCAGGTCCGTATGCTGCCCGGCCCAGGCACGCAGGTCCTCATCCGTCAGCACCAGCCGCCGCACCTGCTCCGGCAACGGGGTATCGACACCGGCGATCACGGTGTTCACCCCGGCCTGGGACAGCACCGAGCGGATACGCTCGGACGGCAGGTCGATATCCACCGGCACATACCCGACACCGGCCAGCAGGCAGCCGTAGACAGCCGCATAGTGGCCGCTGCCCTTGGGCAGTACGATCCCGACAAAACGTTCACCGGGGTTGCGGGCTTGCTGGATCATCTCGCCGATCCGTGCCGCGGCCCGGCCGATTTCGCCCCAGCTGTAGCTGCCCTGGGCATCGAGGACCGCGGTTTCCCCGGCGCGATCGGCGATCCGTGCCAGCAGCAGGTCACGCAGGTGAACCTCAGGTACTGGCGCCTGGGTCGCGTTTACCCCGTGGCGTACTTCGATCTGCGCGGCAGGTCGCAGGTCGAGCCAGGTGCGTTGCCAGATCTCGCTGTCGTCGGCCAGTTGCTGCAGCAGGGTGCAGAACGCGCCGAACATCGACTCCACGACCTCAGGGCGAATGACCCCGGTGAGGTAGTCCCATTTGAAGTACAAGGTGCCCTCGGATTCGCGCAGTTGCACATCCAGGGTGACTTGAGGCGTTTGCGAGACCCCGTAGACCTCTTGCCCAAGACGCGCCGCATCATGGCGTCCCGGGTGCCCGAGCAGGCTGGTGAGGACGATCGGCATCAGCGGCGCACCGCCACTGCGACGGGCCCGGGCCAGCTCGCGCAGCACCTCGACACCGTTGAACAGCCGATGGTCCAGTGCCTGCCAGATGGCGCCTTGCAGCTGCTGGCCGCGAGCCTCGAGGGTATCGGCGGCCGCGGTTTCGTAAGGCACCAGCAAGGTATTGGTAAAGTCGCCGACGACCTGGTCGATATCGGCACTGACGGGCATCCGATCCGAGACCGGGAAGTTCAGGGTGAACCGATCTTCTTCGCTCCAGCAGCGCAGCACTTCACACAAGGCCAGCGCGACCACCCCGGATGGCGAGATATTGCGCGCCTGGGCCTGGGCCTGGAGCCGCTCCCAGGCAGCGACGGCGAGGGTGCCCTCGTGCCTCTCGAAACGCGACTGGCCGCTGAACTCTCCGGGCTCCAGCTGCGGCAAGCGCGGCGCCGCCGGCAGATGGTTGATCTTGTCCAGCCAGTATTCGCGGTCGGCCTGGTACTGGGCGCTCTTGAGTACTTTTTGCCGATAGGCGACGTAGTCATGGAAGCTGGTCTGGAGCACCGGCAGCTGTGGCTCATCTTCCAGGTAGAGATCGATCAGGTCGGGGATGATCACCTGGAAGATCGACCAGGCATCGGCGATCAGCATGTCGATGCACAGATGCACACGGCTGGTACTGGCGCTGAGGCGGCTGATGCGGAACTGGAACAGTGGCCATTGCGTGGTGCCGATTTCTTCGTTGGCCATGCGTTCGCGGACCCGGTCGATCTCCTGGTCGATCTGCGCCGCGTCCAGGGCGCTGAGATCGACGTACTCCACCGCCTGGGTACCGTCGACATCGCCGATGCTCTGGCGTCCGCTGGCATCGATGGTCATGCGCAGCATCGGATGGCGCTCGACCAGCAGCCCCACGGCACGGGTGAAGCGCTCGCGATCCAGGGCCTGCACTTCCCATTCGAAATAGCCCTGGCAGCCGACGCCGCCGTAGTCGTAGAACGAACCACGACCGATCCACAGCGCCTGTTGGCTTTCGTTGAGTTCGAACGGCAGCAGTTGCTGCTGCGCCGGTAGGTGCTCGAACTTCGGCAACTGGGTATCGCGCGAGGCATTGGCCAGGCGGACCAGGTTCGCCAGTACCGGCTCCTCGAGGAACGCGCCCATTTGCACATGGATGCCATGCTTGCAGGCCAATTCACCGACCATGCGCAAGGCGCGCAGGGAATCGCCGCCGGCGTCGAAGAAACTCGACTCCAGCGTCGCCTCTTCACAGAGCGTCCAGGCCAGCCAGCAATCGCGTACCGCGTGGTCTGCCTGGGTCTCTGGGGCGAAGACTGTCTGGCCCGCATCGCGCTCGATAGGGCCGACCTGCAGCGCGCTGTAGTCAACCTTGCCGTTGCGCCCCAGGGGCAGGGTGCCGGTCACGATCTGGCCGGGCTGGGCAGCCGGGTGCAGGCGCGCGGCCAGGTGCTTGCGAACCTTGGCCACCACCTCTGCGGCGTCCGGAGCCAGCTCCAGGAACAACGCCAGCGTCGCGCCCAGGTCGTTGCTCAAGCAGTTGGCCGCCGCCTTCACCACGCCCGGTACTTGCAGCGCGGTGATCTCCAGTTCAGTCAGGTCGACCCGATGTCCGCGGATCTTCACCACCGAATCGGTCCGCCCGAAGATTTCCACAGTGCCATCGGCGGCCATGCGCGCCCGATCGCCGGTGCTGTATTGCAATGGCGAAGTGGCGTCCAGGGTGTTGCCACGAAACGCCTTCTTCGTGTCCTCGGGGTTCACGTAGCCCACCGACAGCGTTTCGCCGGTGATGATCAGCTCACCGACACAACGGGCCGCAAGCTGCTGGCCGTGGCGGTCGACCACATACATCTGGGCGCCGGGTATCGCGCGTCCCACCGAGGGCAGCAAGGTGCGGCGTGGTGCGCACAGGTCCTCGATGGAAACCACCGCGGCCTCCGCGGAACCATAGACATTGATCACCCGGTAGCCGAGGTCGGCCGGCGGCCATTGCTTGCAGCGTTCGCCGGCGATCAGCATGGTGCGCAGGCCGGTCCGGATCCCGGTGGCCCACAGCGCTTCGGCGATGGAAGTCATGGCCAGCGTATGGTTCATGTCGCCTTCGAGCAGCCAGCGCGCCAGCAGGTTGACGTCCTGCAGCACCGGCGGGGCAGGGATGCAGACCGTGCCGCCGGCGCACAGTACCGGCAGCGGATCAACCTCGACCATCCCGTAGCCGGGCGAGGATAGCCATGAGCCGCGGCTATGCTCGCCCAGCCCGGCCTGATCGATAATGGCGTCCAGGGTAGCGGCCATCCCCCGATAGGACAGGCATACCGCCTTGGGCCGTCCGGTACTGCCGGAAGTGCCGGCGATAAAGCAGGCCTCGTTGGTGGTGTCGACCCACTTGCCGTGTTCCCAATCGACGTGGGTAGGGCGTAGCTGCACCTTGTCGATGTCCAGCAGCGGATAGGCCACCAAATCTTTCGCTCGCTCGGTGGTACTGCCTGCGGTCAACACCGCATGCGGACTGCACTCTTCGATAAAGGCCCGAATGCGTTCGTCAGGATGCGCCGGGTCGATCAGCACGCAGGTGCCCCCCATGCGTTGCACGGCGATGATCGAGGCCAGGTGTTGCCAGCCGCGCTCGAGGAACAGCGCCAGGCGCGGGCTCGAACGCCGGGAAGTGACGCGTTCGCGTATGTGCTGGACCAGTGCCTCGGAGGCGTCCCAGAGTTCGGCGTAGGTCAGGCTGCGGTCGCTGTTGTCATCGACTATCGCCACCGCCGATGGCTTGCTCTGTACATGCCGGTAGATGCGCTCCACCAGGAACTGGCGCGGGCCGGCTTCGGCCGGGGCAGGGCAGGCGGGCTGGATAGTGGAAGCCGGCAGGGCCTTGGGATCAAGTAATCGGGCGCAAGCGAAGGCCACCAGTTCAAGCAACTCCAGGCGTACGGCCCGGGTCATGCGATCGCTGCGTACCGACAGTTGGCAACGGCCGTCCTGCACCAGCAGCCAGACCGGCGATTGCGCCGCTGGCAGGCTCTTGCCATCGCTGATCTCGATATCGGCACGCAATTGCGTCTCGCCATGGGGCGCTTCGGCATGGTCGCGCAACTGCGCGATATAGGCCCGGGCGTCTTCTGCAAGGTTCAACGCCGTGCAATCGACGCCGAGCTGCGACGGCTTGCCGTCGTCATGGATTCCCAGGATTAGCCTGCCTTCCGGGCTGAGCAGGGAGCCCAGGACCGCGGCGACCGTAATCAGGTCGTTCATGCTGGCCGCCAGGCCAGGGGGCAGGGCAATGTCTTCCTGGTCCCGCGTGCTGTCGGCTGATGGTCCGGCCGCCGGGCACGCGAACGCGTCCCACAGGCTGCGCTCGTTGCCTGACAGCGATTGTGGCTCGGGGGGTACTGATGTCATGTCGTCCCTCATTTTGTTCATGCCTTCCCTGTTGTCACGCTGTGGTTTTGTTCTCGATCTGGTGAATGGCCCCGATCTGCTCCGCCAGCACCGAGGCAGCCTGAAGCACGGCTTCACGCTCCTGGTCGGCGAGTGTCGAGGCATCGACTGCGATGAAGCGTTTGCTGCCCTTGGCCGCGGTGTTCCAGGTGGCGACAGCCCGGCCACCGATGAGCACCACCGGCCGTCCGTTACCGGCCGCGTCGTAGCCACCGACACGTTCCAACTCAAGGCAGTTGCGCTGTCTGGAGCCGGGCGCATAGCCCATTACCAGGGGATCCCAGGCCGGCAGGAAGCGGATCTGCGCCGTCGTGGGGGCCTTGGCGCGTTCGAGGAACTGCTCAAGGCGCGCCAGGCCGGCCTGGCTGTGCCACATCTGGTTTCCGACCTGGCTGGCTCCGCAGGCTTGAAGCAGCCCGCGCGCGGTTTCCTTTGAAACCCCGAGCCACCAGGCCAGGTCGTCGACCGTGACCGGTCCGTAGTGTTCGACGTAGCGCCCGGCGATATCGCGCAGTAGCGAATCGCGGTCCAGTGGCACGCCGTCGCCGGGTAGCAGCCCATCGGGTGCGGCCGAGTACAGCCAGCGGTTGGACCATTGGTTGGCCGCCGATATACGCACCAATGCGCCGTCATAGGCGGCAACCGAGGTCACTGCACGCGCCTGGGGTGCCGGCAGGTCGAGGGCGCTGCCGATGTCCTGCAGGCGTACCGAGACACCATTGCTGAAGGCGACCAGCGCCGGTAGCAGTCGCCGGTAATCGTCCAGGCCAAGCCCTACGTCCCGCAGGCGCCATTCGTGGTTGGCCAGCGGCAGGCGTGTGGCGGCAAAGACCTTGGCCGCCAGCTCGCCGGGCAGCAGGAACTTGGAGCGCCGCATGCCCGGGATACGCAGCAGGTCGCTGAGGTTTTCCATGGCCAGTACGGTCTTGCGATCGAGGTTGCGATTGCGCGCCATGACCGCCAGCCAACTGGTAGGCCGGGCCGAATAGACGCCGACATAGGCCTGTGCAATCTGTGCCACCGTTGCATCCGCCAGGCGCTCGAAGTGTTCCGACACTATCCATTCCCGCAGGTGGGTGTCGGTGAGGCCATTGCAGGCAGTTCTAATGCTCATAAGGTTCTCGATAGCTGTTGGGCTGCGCAGTTCAGTCGCCGACGACATCGAAGTTGCAGCTGCGAGCGGCCTCGAGCTGGTACATGTCGGACTTGGCCGGGACGAAGAACTTGCCGTCGTTGCCCTCGCGATGGCGCTCCCCTGGTACCGAAACCTGCAGTACCGGCTGCCCTGTGAGTCGTTCGTGGTCGCGCATCAGGCGGGTCATGGAAACCATGCGATCGAGCATCCGGCGCAGCATCTCCATACCTTCCTTGTCGCCCAGGACCTCGCCTTTCTTGTCGCCCACGAGCATGGCCGGGAAGCCGTAGCCGACCATGATCATGCGGTTCAGCAAGGCGCACTGGAGCATCTGGTTGTAGACCTCCACATGGCCCATGCGCCGGCCGGTCACCATGACCCCGGCCACCTTGTTGGTGAGGGTGCGATCGTGGCGCAGGAACCCGGTCCCGACACGCTCCAGGAATGCCGACATCAAGGGCGTTGCGCCAAAGCCATGGACGGCACAGGCGAAGATCACGCCATCGCTGGCTTCCATGAGTTGCACCGCACGCGCGGCGTCATCCTTCTGCACGCAGGGCTCGTTGCGAAAATTGCAATCGCCGCAGGCCCCGCAGGGGTCGATCTTGGCGCTGGCCAGTGAAAAAACCTCGAGAATGACATCCTGTTTTTCCAGGTACTCGGCCGCCCACTCCAGCGCCCTGGCATTGTTGCCATCCACCCGTTCCGAGCCATTGATGGCGACATACTTGATCTTGTCCGTCATGGTTCCTCTCTCTCCTTAGAGTTTGCGTATTTGCGGGCACGACGATCGCCGGACCGTCGTGCCATGCCTCCAGCAGTGCCAGAGACTGCTTCAGATTGCCAGGTAGTCAGCGATCGGATACTTCACGCACAGCGCCTCGGCTTCCGCACAGAATTGCTTGCGCAGGGCCGGGTCCAGGGTGAACTCGCTCTCGCCGAGCGGAGTCACCTCGTCCAGGATCCGGCAGAGCAGGTCGACGATCTGCCGGCATCCCTGCGCGTCGACATGGCGCTGGGCGAGGGCGCCGGTACCGATGCGCAGGCCGCTGGTGACGAAGGACGAACGTGTTTCGCCGGGCACACGGTTCTTGTTGACGACGATTCCGCAGTGCTCCAGCGCGGTCTCGGCGATAGCGCCGGTCATCGCGGCACGCAAGCGAATCAGGATGGTGTGGTTTTCGCTGCGACCGCCTACCACCTCATAGTCCCGGGCCTGGAATTCGCTGGCCATCACATCGGCCGCGTCGCGGATGCGTTGCATCTCGGCATCGAATTCCGGGGTCATGGCGTAACCCAGTGCTGCGGCCTTGGCGGCCATCATGTTGACGGCCGGCGCGCCTTGCATCCTGGGGAACACCGCCAGTTCGAGCACCCGGCTGAAGGTCGCATCGCGGCCGGGGACTTTTTCATTGGCGTCACGGCCCGAGAGAATCAGGCCGCCACGGGGGCCTACGAGCTGCTTGTGGGTGCAGGTGGTGGTGACGTGCGCGGCGTCGATCGGGCTCGGATGACGCCCGGTCGCCACCAGGCCGGCGATATGCGAGATGTCGGCCATCAGGATGGCACCGGCTTCATCGGCGATCTGCCGGAAGCGCTCGAAGTCCACGACCCTGGAGTAGGCCGTGGCACCGCAGATGATCAGTCGTGGCCGATGCTCCAGGGCCAGCCTGCGGACTTCGTCGTAGTCGATCAGGCCTTCCTTGGTGGTGCCATAGCCGATGGCCTTGTAGTAAGTGCCCGAGAAGGTCACGGGGCTGCCATGGGTCAGGTGGCCACCGTTATCCAGGGCCATGCCCAGTAGCGTGTCGCCTGGTTCGAGCAGGGCGGCGAGCACCTGGTAGTTGGCGCTGGAGGCCGAGTGCGACTGGACACCGGCATATTGCGCACCGAACAGCTCCCGGGCACGCTGGATCGCCAGGGACTCGACCAGGTCCACGTTCTCGCAGCCGGCGTGATAGCGGCGTCCGGGAACACCTTCGGCGGTGACATTGACCAGCGCGGAGGACGAAGCCGCCAGGGTGCGGGGCTTGACCGCGCAGCAAGAGGCGACCAGCGAGAGGGTGCGTTGCTGGCGAGCGACCTCGGCGTCGAGGATCCGCGCCAGTTCGGCATCATGTTCCTGAAGATCGGCCAGGCCACGCTTGAGCAGATCGGCCTGGGTAAGAAGCGGTTGATGATTGACTGTCATTACTTGTTATCCCTTCCTTTGGTGTTGTGTGCTGCGAACGACAGCACGGTTTCCTCGACCTCGTGCGCATGGGTGCGCACGAAGTAATGCCCGCCACCTGCCAGGGTTGCCGCTTGGGTGACGTCGATGAACTTGCTCCATTGCTCCAGTACGACTTCGGGCTCGGCGGTAGCCGGATCCTCATCGCCCAGCAGTACCAAGGCCGGTACGCCATGTGCCGGGTGCTGCGCCAGGTAGCGATAGGCCTCGCAGGCGATCAGATGGTCTCTTCGGCCGCGAGCCAGCATGCTCTCGACCTGGGTGTCGAGCAGTCCGGTGAAGGCCCCCAGGGAGCGCAGGTAGTCGGTCCAGGTCTGGTCCGAAGTGATTTCGGCGGCGCCAATCGCGGCATCTGCATCCAGCACCGGGCGCGAGGCTGCAACCACCAGTGACAGCCTTTCGTGGCTATCGGCCATGCTCGAGGCAATGCACGCTGCGGTAGCCGCGCCGGCGCAGTGGCCGTAGATCATCAGGTGGGCGGCGCCGATCTCGTCGATCTCGGTAGCAAGGGTGTCGAGCAGGGCACGGAAGTCCAAGGCGTCCTCGACCTCGAAGTCACCGAAATCCACGCCGAAAACCTGTACCTCCTGGTTGCCTTGAAACAGGTTGCGGTAGGCCGTGGCGTCTCCACCCCCGAAAGGAACTGCAATCACCGCGGTCGAACCTGCGGCGGCTTGCGCATCGCCAAAGCAGACCAGGCGGGCGGTTTGTCGAGTGGCTTCGCAGAGGATGCGCCGGGCCAGGTCGGCTGCCGTCGGGTGCTCGAAAAGCGTCACGATGGGCAGGTTGCAGGACAGGCGCGACATCACGCGAATCGCGTCGAAGGAGTCGCCGCCGAGGTTGAAGAAATTGTCTGCATGGCCGACATGCGGCAGCTTGAGCACCTCGGCAAACGTGGCAGAGACGCGAGCCACTTCATCGGCGAGGGCTTGTTCATCGAACTGGATGTTTTCAGTCATTCCATTCACTCCTATCCATAAGTACATCAGCGAGTTCATTGAGCAGGTTGGTGGCTGCACTGGCGTTGCAAAACGGCCCCTCGATCTCCAGGAGCAGTTGCGAAGCACCTGTGCGGCGTATTTCGATTCCCACCGGGAAAGTTGCACTCATCACCTGTGAGGCCGGGATGCCGCGCCGGCCCGCGCCGTTGATGAACAGCTCGGACGCTCGGCAGCAGGCCAGCGCCTGACGCGCCGCCGGACAGCGACGAGCACGTGCCTCAAGGCTGGTTTGCCCGGGGAGTGGTTGTGTTCCAGGGCCGGCGAAGGAGAGCGGGACAAGGCCCGTCATCATGCCGATGGCATCCTGCTGGTGAGCCGGGCGCCAGTTGTGCGACGAACACAGGGTGTCGCCCTCGGCGATGACATCGGCCCGCTGCAGGCAGGCCAGGAGTGTCGCCATGGGGGGCTTGTCGACATTGATCGTGGCGATGTCCAGGGTGCGTTGCAGACTCATTCGCGGCCCTTGGGCGTTGAAGGCCAGGCGCCCGGTTTGCAGCAGGCGCACAGGCGCCATCGGTTGCGCAACAGCTGTGCGCAGCCCGCCGTCATCCTGTGCGTGCAGTACTTGGGCCTGGACGTAATCCTCATAGAACCCACGCCCTCGACGCATCTGCGCCAGGGCCGAGTCAAGGTCAGCGGATTGCGCTGATTGCAGCAGGCGCGCCAGAACCTCGAGGCTATGTTCGTCGGCCAACCCATGATGGATCGAGAGGAGACAGTGCCATCCGGTGCCAGTGGCCAGGCTGCCAGCGGCAAATAGCGCAGTGCCGGATCTGACAGCCAGCTGGGCCTTGCGCAAGGCCTCGGCAGCGCTGCTCCCGCGAACATCGAGCACTTCAAGATAACGGCCCAGCTCCTCACCCCATCCAGCGCTCACCAGCTGACGCAAGAGTCCGAGATCCGGGTCGGTCCCGTCCTTGAGGGGTATGACAGTGGAAACTTCCTGGGCGACCCCGATGTAGAAGCCCTGGGCGACCATGGCCTTGGCCTCGACGCTGAGCCTGGCGTCGGCAAGCGCCTGCATCATGCCCATCCGTTCGACTGATTCTGTGGCCGGGCCTTGAGCTGTTGTTTTTGACATGTCCGATCCTCGGCACGCAGGCATCTTCCGGCGGCGATTTCGATCCATTGGAGAACGCATTTCCGGGTGCCCGCACCCCTCCCGTCCAGCAGGAAGGCCATAGGGCGCGCACAGTTTTTGTACGACAGCCTTAGTCGGTCATATCGTAAAAATGCGTCGGTTTTTTACTTGTCTCGAGCGAGCCGATCAGCTTCTAAGGCGCGCGCAAAGGAGGGAGCCTTATGGGATGTCGGGCAGGGTTGCGAGGGGGTGAGAATCGTTGCTTGCAGCATTTCGCTCATGGGCTGAGGTGCTGAAGGCGGGGGTTGCGAGGGGGGCTGGCAGGTTCCGGACAACAATATCGGCAAACAAAAACATTAAGCCATTCCTTAGCTTTGGTAGGAAAAATGTCGCCTCGTGAGCGATCTAAATAAAGCATCCTCTGACACGGCTCCAGGTTCATCCTGATGGAGCCAGGGAAAACCCCTGCGCGTCATAGGGGAAAACCTTAGTAGGAAATATCGTAAGTGCAAGTAAGTTTTTTCCGATTTTTAAAAAAAATTATCGGACCGCTCCAGGCTGCGGTTCAGCAGTGAAAAACAGGGTGAGCCGGCCATCAGCGCGGGAGTCGTGGAAGGGGTCAAAGCAGGAGGTGCTACGGTCGAGTAACAGGCCGCAGCACCAGGGGAGGGGAGAGATAGAGGGAAGTGGGGGGCTCAGCAGTGAATGTGTTCAGCCGCATGCATGGCCAGGTAGGCATCGAGCTTCTTGTCGTTCAAACCCAGGGTATTGAGAATTTGCGCCATGAAGCTGACAGGAGCGCTACCAGGCGCGGTGACCACACCCTGGTCGGCAACGGCATAGGGCACATCCTGGTAATAATCCGCTCCGCGATAATGCACCTGCTTCAGGTTCTCAGCGGAATTGGACGTATGCTGCACGTGATCCAGTACTCCAGCCTGGGCCAGGACGCGGGTGCCGTCACAGATGCCTGCAACGACGATTTTCCTGGCGTGGGCCGCACGAACCAGCGCCTCGATTGCGGGTGCCTTGTCTGTTTTCCAGACAGGGCCTCCCGTCACGATCAGCAAGTCGACATCTTCCAGCGCGATGGCTTCGATGGCCAGGTTCGGGATGACGGTCATTCCTCCGGATGAGATCACTTGCTTGCCACCGGGGGCCGCGAAACGAGTGTCGAAGCCATAGTAGGCTCGCCCCGTGGAGTTGATGAGTGCGGGTTCCCAGTCGGAGAAATTCTCGGTGAGAATAGTAACGGCACGTACCATTTGAGTGTCCTTCTCAAGTATCCATGATGATCGGCAGCAATTATCCAGGATGGTTGTCCTGGCGGATATTGCCATCGAGTGTTGACGCTGGCGGAGCCAGTGAATGATGGGGTTGAGTATTGGCAGGATGCATCTTGTTCGACAATGACGGTGGTCAAAGGGTCGTCAGGTCGATGACCAGGGTGATCAGGCCTTGGTCCAGCGCTTGTCGCGAACCCTCGGTGGCCTCCGGCAGGATGCTGCGATTTGTTTCCTGCATCGAAACAGCAGTACAGTAAAACGCTCGCAGCATCCGTTCATGTGCTGAAGCAGCATGCGTTAGCTGCGAGGAGTCTGCAGGGCATGATAACCATAGTCAGCCCGGGCCTGACGCAACGGAATGCCGGCGTCGATGGCTGCGCGAATCTGTTCTTCGGCCTGATGGATTTCCTCGGCCACCGTCAACACCTGGGTTAGTTGCCGGGCAGGAATAACCACCAGGCCATCGCCATCGCCTCGTAGCCAATCGTCTGGCTGCACCCGCACTCCACCCAGCGTCACCGGTTCCTGAATAGCTTCGACGCGCACTCGATCCTTGCCGGTGCGCATCCAGTTGCCCCGGGAAAAAATCGGATAATTGAGTTCCAGCGCTCGATCGACATCGCGACAGATTCCGTCGATCACCGTGCCTGCCAATTTTTTCGAGCGGCGGTGGACGTCAACAGGTCACCCCACACAGTGGTGTCGAGCCGGGCCTGATTGTCGATCACAACCACTTGGCCTTCCTCCAGATCGTCGATGTAGTCACCAACCGACCCTCCGTCAAGGCCTATGGGGCCGTAGCGCAAGGTCCAAGCTTTGCCCGTCAGGTTGAATGTGCGGTCCAGGGGCTTGATGTCGGCGCACTGGCAAATGATTTTCAGGCGGTCCATTGCATCGCTCAGGTCGGTGCAACTCAAGGCTTTCAGGCGTTCGTGAATAGACGTTTGCATGATGAGGGCTTCCTGTTGTCCTGTGGGATCAGCGTGCCGTAGCACCGGTGCTGAAAGCGTGGATTTTGTCGACGATTTGCCGTGAAGCCGCCCTGATCGCCGTCGCGGTGTTGCCCGCGATATGCGGCGTCAACTGCGCGTTGGCGATACCCACCAAGGGCGAATTGAAGCGGTCTTTTTCATGGGTGAAGGTATCAATGGCGACGGCCTTTATATGCCTGGGATACTGGCTCATGAACGTTGCCAACTGATCCTCGTCGACGATGCCACCGCGTGCGGTATTGATCAGGATCGAACCTTGGCGCATCTGGCTGAACGCGGCACTGCCGAACAGGCCCCGGGTGAGCGGAGTGAGAGGCGTATGGATGGAGACGATGTCGGACTCGCCTAGCAGTTGCTCGAGTGTTTGCCGTCGTTCAAGTCCAAGGTTCCGCGCCGCCTGTTCCGTGAAGCGCTCGGAGCCGGTGGCGATGACCTTTATGCCCAGTGCTTCGGCCTTGCGAGCCACCTCCCGGGCAATGCCGCCGGTACCCACCAGCCCGAGGGTGAGCTCGGTGAACTCCGGACCGGGAGCCAGGGTGCCTTTGGACCAATGGCCTTTGTGAGTTTCGCGGTTGTAGTGGCCGAGGTCCCTGGATAAAAACAGCGCCTGGGCCACCACGTATTCGGCGACAGCTGTGGCGTTGGAGCCAGGCGTGTTCAATACCGTCACGCCACACCGGGCTGCTTCCTGTCGGTCGATATGGTTAAGGCCTACACCTGCCTGGGCGATAGCTTGCAGAGGGGTTGCCAGGTGCGGTGATGCGCTGGCTCTGATCAGTTCGCCATCGAGGGGGATGTTCAAGCGCGTCTTGAACACGCTGTAACCACCGGCCTCGGTCACCGCGGCGATGAAGGCCGGTTTGTCGTGACAGTTGATCTCGCGGTATTGAATGCGTTCGCCGTAGTGTTTCTTGATGCTGTCCTTATCGGTGAAATAGTGAAGGTTCAGGGTGACGGCCAGGCCAAGTTCAAGGAATCGGTTGATTTCCTCGAACAGCAGCGGCGGGGCGGGGGCGTCCAGTACCAGGGTGGTAAATGCCATGCATGTGATCCTCTTGAAGGGCGCCTGCGCCGACCGATACCACAGGTTGCCCTGGATATCGGTCGGTGACTTACCATATGAAGTGACTGGCACTGGCAGGATCGAACAGAATTAGCGGTTCGCCGACACAACGCCCCCCTTGGCAGTACCGAAAATCGGTCGTCCGCCGCTTTTTTGATCCTTGAAGCAGGGAAGGGTGTGGAACCTCCTGACGCTGCTGAACCGCTTATTAAGGACAAGTGCGCAGGCTGTTCGGCATTACTCGCGTTATGCCTTAAGATAGCCGGTTGCCGAAAGAACCGTCATGGCCATAGCCATGAAGGGCTTTCATCCTTTACAAATAAGTGTGGTGAAGATGAACAAGCCTTTCATTTCGCTGTGCCCTGAAATTACTCGGGCACATGCGCTGACGTTGAAGGATTGGTTGGAGGATGAGCGCGTCACTTGCTATCTGAGCGATTCACGTGACGTTTCCCGCTCCATCGAGCAAGTCATTGATCGGACTCAATTACCGATCCTGACCCATCTATTCAACCGGGGTGGCCGATTCTTCATGGCCTATGACCGGCATGACGCCCCGGTGGGCTTTGTCCGTCTCATCAAGACCGGCTCGAATTGCGAAATAGTCCTGGTCATCGGAGACAGCGACAAATGGGGGCGAAACCTTGGCGCCCGCACGATCCGCGAAGGCATGAAACTGGCCTTCCTCGACATGCGGGCCGAGAAGCTCATCGCGAAGATCCACCCGGACAACGCGCGCTCGCTGAAAGCCTTTCTGCGCAGCGGCTTTCTGCTTGAGAGCGAAACGCCGACGTTGAAGTCATTTTCCATGACGGCGGGGCGCTATCTCCAGTTCTTGCGCGAAGGTGCCGTTGGCGACTCCACGGGGATCTACATCACTGAAATCGACAAGGCCAGGCTCGAGAGTCTGATCGCGCTTGAGCAAGGCCCGGCCGTTGTTGAACTCGAACATGAGCTTGAGCGAGCCATTGTCGTCAAGCCGCAGCAGGTGGCGCGCAATGTTGTCACGATGAACTCCAGGGCCTTGCTGCAGTTGGACGACGAAGAGATCGAAGTGGCCTTGGTCTACCCTGACGACGCGGACAGCAGCGCCGGGAAGCATTCCGTGTGTTCCAACATCGGCGCTGCCATCCTGGGCTATCAGGAGGGGGACACCATCGACTGGCGAATTTCCGATCGGACCCGCCGGATTGAGATCAGGAAAGTGCTTTACCAGCCGGAGGCCGCGGGCGATTTCCACCTGTAATTGCGCCTTTAGCTCAGAGATGAACAAATAGCGGTACGGCAGTTTCATTGGTTTGCCGTTACGCAGGGGGCGCCGTTCGTCCTGGATATAGCGCTCATAGACCTCATACACCTGCGCAGAAATACCTAGATGCTGACATAGGTGTGCTGAGAACCCTGATTAATATCCGTGGTGTAGAGCTTCAGAAGCTCTCCACGACGGATGCCAGTCTCCAGCAATTCAATCATTAGCCAATTGCGTAACTGAAGGCGCTCCGGAAACGGATTCTCCGCGGCGCCTGGGCGAATCAGTGCGCGGACGAGCGTTGATGATATGGCTCTCAAAGCGCCGCTCAATGACGTCGGAGACATCTGCAAATACAACCTCGAGTTAGCCTGGGTGGTTGAGTTCTGACGGGCACGCGGGATGTAACGAGTAACACACCAGGACAGGTACTGCTTGAGCAACCGCAGGTTCTGGTCCCGGGTACGCGAAGTCTTACGAAGCACATGAACATATCTGGCGTAGTACATGATTTAACAAGTGGGCGATGTCAGATCTTAGCCTCGCCGCCCAAACCGCTGACGATCCCAATCCAGAGGATGGGGTGGTGGTGGTTTTCAAAAGCCTGGCGGGAAACCGTAGGGTCGCGTCGCCGGCCTTCTTCACATCGACGTGGTGAATCTCCAGCGACCAGGCCATGGCTCAGGCGCTCGCGCGGGCGGCCACGGCGCCGCTTAGGGTGTCGATCAGCGCGTCGATGCTCGACAGCGAGTTGAGCTGTTCTACCGGTACCTTGATGCGCAGCTCGCGCATGGCGTCGGAGACGATGGTGATGATGTCCAGGCTGCTGGCGCCGAGGTGGTCGAAGCGCAGCTGGGTGTCGATCGGGCCGAGGTCGAGGAAGGCCAGGGCGGCCTCGGTATGGCGCAGGACTACTTCGCGAACCGTCTCGTGGATATCGTGCATTGCGTCGCTCCTTGTTATGGTACCCAGTTCAGGCCACCGGTGAGGTGGATGGCCTGGCCGTTGATGAAGGCGGCCCCGTCGGAGACCAGGTACAGTACGGCCTGGGCCACGTCGTCCGGCGTGCCGAGGCGGCCGCTGGGGCATTGCCCGAGCCAGTGTTCGAAGGTTTTTGGCGCCGCCGTCTCGCGGCTCATGTCGGTGTCCACCAGGCCCAGCACCAGGGCGTTGGCGGTGATGCCGCGGCGCCCGTATTCGCGGGCCAGGGTCGCGGCCATGGCGATCAGCCCGGCCTTGGACACGTTGTAAGCGATCTGCCCGCTCATGCCGTGGGCGGCCACCGAGGAGAGCAGGACGATGCGCCCGCGGCGACGGGCGATGAGGCCCGGCAGCAGGGTCCGGCACAGGCGGAAGTTGCCGTCCAGGTTGACTTCCATCACCGCCCGCCAGTCGGCGTCGGGCAGCGACACGGCCAGGCTCGGGCGGTTGATCGCGGCATTGCCCACCAGTACATCGATGCCGTCCAGCAACTGGTCGGCCTCTTCGCAGACGGCATCGATGGCGGCGTCGTCGACCATGTCCAGGCGCAGGGCCAGGCAGCGTCGTTGCGGGGCGATCTCGGCCGCGTGGCGCTGCAGCGCGGTGGCGGCCTCGGCGCCCTGGTTCCAGGTGAAGGCGACATCATGGCCGGCCAGCAGCGCCTGTTCGACGATGCGCCGGCCGATGCCGCGGCTGCCGCCGGTGACGAGGAAATTCATGGGCGGGGCTCCCAGCGACCGAGGATCGCCACACAGTTGTTGCCGCCGAAGCCGAAGGCGTTCTTCAGCAGGTAGCGCACCGGATGCGCCACCGCGCCGGCGGCGCAGACATCGAAGTCGAGTTCCGGGTCGGGGTCGTCGAGGTTGATGGTCGGGTGCAACTGCCCGGCGCGCATCTGCGCGATGGCCGCCACCAGCTCCACCAGCGGTGCCGACCAACAGGTATGGCCGAGCATGGATTTCGGTGCGTTGACCTTGAGCCGGTCCAGGTGTGCACCGAACACCCGGCGGATCGAGCGCGCCTCGGTAAGATCGCCCATTGGCGTCGAGGTGGCGTGGGCGCAGATGAAATCGATATCGCCGGGCTGCAGGCGGGCTTCGCGCAGGGCGGCCTGGATGGTGCGGGTCTGGCCGTCTTCCTGCGGGCTTGGCTGGCGGCTGGCATCGGAGCGGGCGGCCACGGCGAGGACTTCGCACAGCGGCTCGGCGCCGCGGGCCTGGGCCAGGTCGGCACGTTCGAGGACCAGGCAGGCGCCGCCGTGGGCCGGGACGAAGCCTTCGCGGCGGCGGTCGAAAGGCCGGCTTGCCTGTTCCGGATGGTCGTTGAAGGAGCGCTGGCTGACCGCCTGCATCAGGGCCAGGGCATGCAGCTCCAGCGGCGAGTAGTCGAGCACCGGGGCCAGCACCACGACCCGTTCGGCATCGCCGAAACGGATCTCGTTGAACGCCGCGCGCAGCGCCAGGGCGCCGCTGGCGCAGGCACCGCCGACGCTGTAGCCGGGGCCGCGGATGCCGAGGACTTCCGAGGCCACCGCAGCATGGTCGGTGTCCAGCCCGGCGAGGCCGAACTGAACGTCGATATGGTCGGGGTCCTGCTCGAACTGGCGGAAATTGTTGTAGTGGTAGTTCTGGCCGATGTTGTGGCCGCCGACGATGATCGCGGTTTCGCCGTCGTCGCCAGCAGACAGGTCGAACAGCCCGGCGTCCTGCCAGGCGCGCCCGGCCATCAGCACCGACAGCGCGGTGGACCAGGGCAGGCGGTTGCTCGCCCGGCGCAGGCGCAGGCGCGGCGCATCCGTCAGGCTGTCGGCCAGGGCGGCAAGGCGGGGGCGCGGATCGAAGCCTTCCAGGCTGCCGCCGACCTTGGTCGCGATCTCGCGGTCGAAGCTGCTCCAGCGGCGAATGCCCGAGCGCCCGGCCAGCAGGTTGTCGAGCAGGCTGCCGGGGTCCTCGCCGAGGGCGGTGAGCACCGACATCCCCGTCACTACCACATTGGGCGTTTCAGACATGGCAGCCCTCCATCACCACCACGCTGCGCACCGCGCCGGCGACGCTGATGCGCCCGCCGAAGATCGCCAGCATGCCGTTGTCGTCGAGCATTCGTACCTCGATGTCCATGATGTCGCCAGGGCGCACCTGGCCAAGAAACTGGGCGCCGAACACCCGCGTGGCGAGGATGTCCAGCGGTTGCGCCGGGCAGCCCCGGGCCATGTGCAACAGGCACTGGCCGGCCTGGGCGATGGCTTCGCCCTGGAGCGCACCGGGGTAGATCGGGTTGCCGGGGAAATGCCCGCCGAGCACCGGATCCTCGGGATCGACCCGGCGCTGCGCGTGCAGCACATGGTCGTCCGGGTCCCAGGCCAGGACGCCGTCGATCAGGAGGAACGGCGGCCGGTGCGGCAGCATCTGTTCCAGGGGCGGAAAGGCAACCACCGCGGAGGATCCCGCAGTGGCTTGCAACAGTGGACCGCGACGCAGCCGGGCGAGCGCGGCGGCGACGTCTAGGGCGGTGCTGGTGCTGGCCATGTCAGGCCGCCCGGGCCTGGGTCACGGCCACGGCATTGTCCAGCACCCATTGCAGGGCAGCGTCGGCTTCCACCTTGGGCACCGCGGCCACCGCGCAGGAGGCGGCGTTGCGGCAGGCAATGCCGTAGTGCTCGTAGCCGGCGAACCACACCGCCTCATAGGCGGCGACGGTGTGTAACGGCGCGCCGTTGCCACTGCCACTGCGCAGCGCCTGGGTCAGGGGTTCCATCAACGCCTTGACAGCACCACGGTAGCCCTCAACCTGTTGCCGGGTATTGGCGTTGAGGGCGACGCCACGTGCCAGGCTGCGGGTCTCCAACAGGGCCTGTTCGTAGGCGCTGATGACGCTGCTTACGAAGTGGTTGCTTTCCACTGCCGGGTCGCTGCTGGCCGCGTGCTTGGCGAAAGCCAGCGACAGTTCGCGGAATTCCGCTTCGCTGAAGAACTCGTCCTGCAGGGCAAGAAAGACCTTCACCGGCAGCGGGATCGGCAGGGTCGCCAGGATCTCCAGGGGCAGTTCGGTGGCGTTGTACTGGGCGAACATCTCGCGGATCTTCGCCTCGGGGAAATCGTCGCAACGGGCAAGCTGGATCACCCGGTCCACGGACATTGTGTAGCTCATGACGGGCTTCCTCTCAAATGTTGAACAGGGAGTAGGCGACGGTGATGATGTCGCCGGTGCTGGGGAAGGTCTTTTCGTACTTGTACGACGAAACCCTGTCACCGACGCCGAGGATGTTCGCGGAGTTGGTGCCGTTCATGCTGAACTGCAGGATGAACTGGGTGCCGTCCTCGGCTTGGTAGGTGACCTCGCCGGCCGGCGTCTGGCCGTTGGCGACGAACACGGTGGTCGGAGTCTTGGCCCGCACCGAGGTCGGCGGGGTGGTGGTCCAGTTGGCGTCGCTGAGGCTGTACCGGGTGCTGACCAGCACCAGCCGGCACGAGGTGGTGAGGGTACCGGTGCAGGTACGGTTGGGGGTTCCACTACTCATAAGCGTTCTCCATGATGGCCTTGCTGTGTGGGTGAGTCAGGATGCCGCGGCCAGAAGCGTGCCGGACAGGAAGTCCGCCGAGACACGGCTGACCGTGCTCGGCAGGGCGGAAAAAGCGGTGGCGGCGCTGGGCCAGCTCACGGCATTGCGCCTCGCGCCCATCGACCCCTTGGCCGTGGCGGCAGCGAGGAACACGTAATTCATCAGCTGTCAACGTCAGGGCGAGGATGCGGGCCGTGGATGAGTAGGACATTTAAACCTCTAGCTCTTTTAAGTTGGCATTACCTTTTCAAACTCTATAAGAACACCCCGATGGAAACTTGCCATTTGGTGCCAAAAGCGCAGCGAGCACATACCACGAAGTGATAAGTCAGTTGGTGTGTACCGATTGCCTCGAACTCAAGGGTTTGAGGGGCTTGGAGGGGGACTTTCCACTCAAATCGCGATTGGCGCAGGATGGCAAAAGCGATTTTGTCGAATCAAGGTCTTACGAAGCACATGAACACATCTGACATAGCACATTATTTAACATAATATACATTATGCGAATCATCATATGCAGAGCTGGGGCTCTGGTGGCCAGATTTGCAGCCTGGCAAAGCCTCCATTCTCGTAATCATGCACGGTGTGGCGTCGGTTGCCGCTGCACATTTGAATGCCGTCCTCAGAAACAACACCGTTGGCATCCCTCCGTCTAAAACCATGACGATAGCAATTGGCGCCACACCGATAAAAATCGCTAACTCTTGGATAAAGCTGACATTTTCAGCGAGACCGTTAACAACAGCTCGTCAAACTCGAACTCTTGGGCAGCTCTCCCAACAGAAAAAATCCAGGCTTTTACCAACTTGTCAATAGTGCCGTTGAGCGACTGTGCGGGAGGCTGCATGGTAGTAGGCTTTCATAGCGCCACACTACGCGAGTGCCCGATCTGTTCAGATTATTGATAAAGGCAGGTCAGGCCGATGTATAAGCCGCATGTCAGATAACCAGATAACTGAAAGGATTCGAACATGAAAAAGTCCATAACTGCTCTGGCCGTATCCGCGACACTCGCTTTCACCGCAGCTGTCGCGAACGCTTCCGTGCATCCGACCACCATCAAGGCTCCCCAGGCCGTCAATCAGGTGACAGCTTCTATTGACACGCCTTTCGGAACCCATCGAACAGCTGGCGAAATCCAGATGGCCAGCCTGGCCAGAAGTTGCTCCGATGGTCGATATTCCTGGTGGGAATACAGCGGTTGGGAAATCGTCGGCTGCCTCGTAAGCGGCCAGTGGTAATTATTCAGACGGGCCTGGTGCGTGACTTGCGTGGTGAGCGCGCACCAGAGCCTGTGAGTGCCAGTCAGCACGCAAACAACTCCATAACCAGATCGTCTCCCAGGCTTGAAGCGCCGTCGATCTAGCCGCTCGTAGCCAATAGCCAACGCCTTACATCTCACACAGCCAAATGCGCACAGACTTTTTACTGATGTTTGATAGCTTAAGGCCATCCAGCAGCATGCCCCCATAAGCAGAGCTGCTGCAGACAAGACATGGAGGCCTGGCAGTCATCATTCATCGAAGGCTGTTTCCATCAGGGACAAGGATCTGAAGCCGGCGACCACCTAATCCTCCATGACCAAAGATTCGCGCTCGCCACTTGATGGCCCGCAGTGTGCGACTTGTGCAGTACGTGCTGGTGCTCTCCCAAACGCCCTGTTTCACGATGAACAGCGCTTGGGAAAACCGCCCAGCACAATGGATTCCGGAAACCATTCAATAAACGGGGCGGACTCCGAAAAGCCAGACGAGTAGGAACTTATATATGGAGATATATCGTATGTCGGCTCAAGAAAACTTTGTTGGCGGATGGACTCCTTATCACGAACTGACTCCAAAGGATCGGGAAGTATTCAAAGAGGCCCTGGCCGGGTTCGTGGGTGTGCACTACACCCCTGAAAAGGTTTCGACCCAGGTCGTCAACGGCACGAACTATCGCTATCTGTCGAAAGCAACGGTGCCTGGTTCCTCGGACAGCTGGCAAGCAGTAGTGGAAATCTACGCGCCTATTAAAGGCAAGCCGCACATCACCCAGATCCACCGGATCTAAGCAGGGATCAACCCCATCGGGTCGCGCACAGGTTGCGCGGCCCGATGGTTCATCACGACGCCCTCCTTCCTGGCCCTCCTCCTCAGCAGTAACCGCCCCCACCCCTCCTCCTTGTGCAGTTGCTCCAGCCACCCAAGCCCCCCCGCTTTTGCGCAATCCTCTGGAATACTTGCCTGATCCTCTGAGCTTGCCGGGTATCGGATAGGAAAGCCTTTCCCCCTGGGCTAGAGTTCGATCACTAGGAGCCAGCCGCCATGACCCAAGCCAGCGCCGGCCAGGCATCGCCCCTGGCACAACCCCTCGATACCTCCTCGTATTTTCTCGTTTACTCACCGGGCCTTACGGCCAACTCCGAAGTATTCGCGGCCAGCCCGGCACACGGGGCAACGGATTAGCGTTCCTGCCCCTTTACCAGCGTTTCTTGACCAAGGATGCGCCTCGTAGCGCCTCCCTGAAGAAAAAACAAAGACACACCAACCGATGATCAGCAGGTGAGCCATGGAACTACGAATCAACCAAAAGGCCTATCAGGTCGATGCCGACGCCGACACGCCGTTGCTGTGGGTGATCCGCGATGACCTGGGCCTGACCGGCACCAAGTACGGCTGCGGCCTGGCCCAGTGCGGCGCTTGTTCCGTGCTGGTGGATGGCAACGTGGTGCGCGCCTGCGTCACCCCGGTGGCTGGGGTGGTCGGCCGCGAGGTCACCACCATCGAGGCGATCGAAACGGACGAAGTGGGCAAGCGCGTGGTGGCCGCCTGGGTCGAACATCAGGTGGCCCAGTGTGGCTACTGCCAGTCCGGCCAGGTCATGGCGGCCACCGCGCTGCTCAAGCACACCGCCGCGCCCAGTGATGCGCAGATCGAGGCGGCGATGGTCAACCTGTGCCGCTGCGGCACCTACAACGCCATCCGCACTGCGGTGCATGACCTTGCCGCACAGCCCGCCAAGAAGGAAAGCGCCTGATGAACAAGCCCATCGACTCCGCTAATGAACTTCTGAGCCTGGCGCTGGACGAGCCGGTCAACCTGTCTCGCCGGCGCTTTCTGACCGGTACCGCCGTGGGTGCGCTGGTGCTCGGCTTCGGCCTGCCGCTCGGCTCGGCCAGGGCCCTGGCCACCACGGCGACTGCCGCAGAACGCGGGACCCAGGTCCCGGCGTTTCTCGAGATTCGCCCGGACGGCAACGTGCGCCTGCTCAGCCCCTTCATGGAAGGCGGACAAGGCACCCACACCGCCATGGCCCAGATCGTCGGTGAAGAGCTGGATGCCGATCCCGCCACCTTCGTGGTCGAGAGCGCGCCGCCCGGCGAAGCCTATGTGGTGATGGAGAACGGTCTGCGCATCACCGGCGGCAGCATGTCGGTACGCATGAGCTATCCGACCATGCGCCGCCTGGGCGCCCTCGCCCGCGCCATGCTGCTGCAGGCCGGCGCCGAACAACTGGGCGTCCCGGTGGCCGAGCTGTCCACCGAGCCTGGCCGGGTGCTGCATGCCGCTTCCGGTCGTTCGCTGGGCTACGGTGAGTTGGCCGGTCGCGCCCTGGACATGCCGGTGCCCGACCCAACCAGCATCACCCTGCGCGACCCGAGCCAGTTCCGCTGGATCGGCAAGCCGGTGCGGCGCGTCGATGCCTACGAGAAATCCACCGGCAAGGCGCTGTACAGCATCGACCTGAAGGTCGACGGCATGCTCCACGCCGCCGTGCAGCACGCGCCGCGCCTGGGCATGACTGTGGGCAGCCTGCGCAACGAAGCGCAGGTCAAGACCATGAAAGGCGTGCACTCCGTTCACACCTTGCCCGGCGCTGTGGCGGTGGTTGCCGAACGCTGGTGGCACGCCAAGCGTGCGGTAGAAGCCCTCCAGGTTGACTGGCTGGAAGCGTCCGCCGATTCGAAGGTGCGGACGATGCCCGCCGATTTTTCCAGCGATGGCTTCCGCGACTTTCTCGCCACCCAGCAAGGCCCGGCCCGCGACGACGAGAACGAAGGCGATGTGGCCGCCGCCCTGGCCAGCGCCAAGACCAGGGTCGAGGCCACCTACCACAACCAGTACCTCAACCACGCCCAGCTGGAGCCGCCTTCGGCCCTGGCGCGCTTCAACCCCGACGGCTCGCTCGAGGTCTGGCTGCCCAACCAGGCGCCGGACATGTTCCGCGACGACATCGCCAGGCGCACCGGCCTTACCTCCACGCAGATCACCCTGCACTCGCCGCTGCTGGGCGGTTTTTTCGGCCGGCATTTCCTCTATGACTCGGGCAATCCCTACCCACAGGCCATCGCCCTGGCCAAGGCCGTCGGCCGTCCGGTCAAGCTGATCTGGAGCCGTGAGGAAGAGTTCGTGCGCGATGTGCTGCGCCCGGTCGCCGTGGTCAAGTTCCGTGCCGCGCTGGACGCCGAAGGCCTGCCGGTGGCGATCGAGGCGGTGAGCGCCACTGAAGGCCCCACCGAAGCCATCGCCGGCAAGCAGGGCGAAAAAATCGACCCTACGGCCGTCGAGGGTCTGTCGGGCAAGTCCTACGCCATTGCCAACAAACGCATCGCGCAGATCTACGTCAAGGGTCCGGCCATGCTCGGCTACTGGCGCTCGGTGGGCAATTCGCTCAACGACTTCTTTTACGAAGCCTTCCTCGACGAACTGGCTGACAAAGGTGGCCGCGACCCCTATGAGCTACGCCAGCACCTGCTGCGTGACAACCCGCGCCTGACCACGTTGCTACAGGCGGTGGGCGAACTGTCCGGCGGCTGGAAGCGTGGCCCGTTCACCGCCGAGGACGGCAGCCGACGCGCCCGCGGCGTGGCCATGGCCTCGCCGTTCGGCTCGCACACAGCGGTGATCGCCGAGGTGTCGATCGAGAGCGGCCAGGTCAAGGTCCATGACATCTGGCAGGCCATCGACCCGGGCAGCATCGTCAACCCGGCGATAGTCGAGGCCCAGGTCAATGGCGCCGTGGCCCTGGGGTTGTCCCAGACATTGCTGGAGGAAGCTGTCTACGTGGACGGCAAGCCACGGGCGCGCAACTACGACCTGTACCCGATCCTGCCCCTTTCACGCATGGCGCGGGTGCATGTGCGGATAGTCGAGAGTGGCGAAAAGATGGGCGGCATCGGCGAGCCACCGCTCCCCGCAGTGGCGCCGGCGGTGGCCAACGCGGTGGCGCGGCTGACCGGCCAGCGCATCCGTAGCCTGCCATTGAGCCGATACACCTTCAGCTAACCGACAAGGACTGCACATGAATAACAGCCGATTCGCAAGAACCGCAGGCTGGCTGGCCTTGCCGTGCCTGGTCGCGGCAGGCCTGCTGGCCTGGTATGTGACCCGCCAGCCTGCCTCGCCCTTTGAACAGGAACAGGCCGCAGCGAGCAGCTTCAACCCCGCACTGGTGAGCCGCGGCGAGTACGTCGCCCGGGTCAGCGACTGCGTGGCCTGCCACAGCCTGCCAGGCAAGACGCCCTTCGCCGGCGGCCTGGAAATGGCCACGCCGCTGGGGGCCATCCACGCCACCAACGTCACCCCCGACCGGGACACCGGCATCGGCGCCTACAGCCTGGCCGACTTCGACCGCGCCGTGCGCCATGGCGTCGCGCCGGGCGGCCGGCGGCTCTACCCGGCCATGCCCTACCCGTCCTACGTCAAGCTCAGCGACGATGACATGCGCGCGCTGTACGCGTTCTTCATGAAAGGCGTGCAACCGGCCAACCAGCCCAACGTCCCCAGCGATATTCCCTGGCCGCTCAATATGCGCTGGCCCATCGCGCTGTGGAACGGTCTGTTCGCCCCGAGCACGCCCTACGCGGCCAAGCCCGCCGAGGACGCGCTGTGGAACCGCGGCGCCTACATCGTCCAGGGACCGGGCCACTGCGGCAGCTGTCACACCCCGCGCGGCCTGGCGTTCAACGAGAAAGCCCTGGACGAGTCCGGCGCGCCATTCCTCGCTGGCGCCCTGCTCGACGGCTGGTACGCGCCAAGCCTGCGCCAGGACCCCAACACCGGGCTGGGACGCTGGAGCGAGCCGGAAATCGTGCAGTTCCTCAAGACCGGGCGCAACAAGCATGCGGTGGTCTACGGCTCGATGACCGAAGCCTTCAACAACTCCACCCAGTTCATGGCCGACGAGGACCTGGCCGCGATCGCCCGCTACCTCAAGTCGCTGCCCGGCGACCCGCAGCGCGACGGCACGCCCTGGCAGTACCAGGCCGTGTCCGCCGCCACCCGAGTGGACAGCCCCGGAGCCCATACCTACGTGACCCGCTGCGCTTCCTGTCATGGCCTGGACGGTCAGGGCCAGGCCGAGTGGATGCCGCCCCTGGCCGGCGCCACCTCGGCACTGGCCAAGGAAAACGCGTCGGCGATCAACATCACCCTCAACGGCTCGCAGCGCATCGTCAGCGCCGGCGTGCCGGACGCCTACCGCATGCCGGCCTTTCGCGAGCAGTTGTCGGACCGGGAAATCGCCGAGGTCCTGACCTTCGTGCGCGGCACCTGGGGCAACCAGGGTAGCGCGGTCGATGCACAAGCGGTCGGCAAGCTGCGCGGGCATACCGACCCGGCCAGCAGCAGCCCGATCGTCCTGCACATGCGCTGAAAAGAAGGGCTGCAGGCGATCCCCTCCTCCAGGATCGGATTTGCCGGCAGCCCCTCCCATGAACAACCGAGGTCCCCATGGAAAGCATCGATCTACTGGTCCTGAGCACCGCCCATGACTGGCTCCAGGCCGGCCAACGGGTCCTGCTCGCCACCGTGGCCCGCACCTGGGGCTCCTCGCCCCGCCCCGTGGGTTCGATGATGGCCCTGCGCGGCGACGGTCGGGTGGTGGGCAGCGTGTCGGGCGGTTGCATCGAGGACGATCTGATCCACCGCTACACCAGCGCCTACAGTGGCAACGGCCTGCCGGACGGGCCGCCACAGGTGGTGCGTTATGGCATCAGCGCCGACGAAGCCCACCGCTTCGGCCTGCCCTGTGGCGGCACGCTGGAACTGATCCTCGAATTCACGCCATCGAGGCCTGCCCTCGAACGGCTGCTGGCCCAGCTCAACGCCGGCCACCTGGTGCGCCGCAGCCTGGACCTGGGCAGTGGCCAGGTGGCCCTGGCCACCAGCAACGCGCCGGAGCAGTTCGTCTTCGATGGCCAACAGATGGTCAACACCCTGGGCCCCGGCTACCGCTTGCTGCTGATCGGGGCTGGCGCATTGGCCGAGTACCTGGCGACCATGGCGCTGTTCAACGGTTTCCGGGTCGCGGTCTGCGACCCCCGCCCCGAATACATCGGCGGTTGGAGCATCGCGGGCGTGGAGCAGTTGGTCGGCATGCCGGACGACGTGGTCCGGGCCTTCGCCCCGGACCTGCGCAGTTGCATTGTCGCCGTCAGCCATGACCCCAAGCTCGACGACCTGGCCCTGCTCGAGGCACTGCACAGCCCGGCCTTCTACATCGGCGCGATAGGTTCGCGGCGCAACAGCCTGCAACGCCGCGAACGCCTGATCGAGCACTTCGGCGAGAGCCAAGCCTCGCTCCAGCGCCTGCACGGCCCGATCGGTATCTACATCGGCAGCAAGACGCCCGCCGAGATCGCCGTGAGCGTCATGGCCGAGATCCTCGCCGCCAAGAACGGGGTCGCCCTGCCCCGCGCCGTCGACATTTCGAATGCCAAGCAGGCCCGCGAGCAACTCGACTCCGTGGCGGCACTTTGAGTCAGTCCGGGGCCGGCCATACCGACCTCCCCTAGACCGCCAGAACGCTGCAAGACGCCTGATACAGAATATGTTCGGTGGTGCTGCCCAATAGCTTGGCCAGCCCACGGGACTGGTTTCTGCCCATCACGATCACATCCACATCCTGGGCGTGGGCAAACTCGCTCAGCACCGAGACGGGTTGCCCCCTGATGAAGTGTCGACACTCGGCCGGCACGCCAAAACGCTCGGCCAGCCTGAGGAAAGATTGCTCCAGATCCTCGTGCAACTCCCTGGTAAGACCCGCCAGGGTCAGGTCGACGCCGCCCATATCCGCCAGAAAGGCCGCGGAAATATCACAGGCATACAGCAGGTGCAGCTCGGCATCGCACTGCAATGCCAGGCCGGCGGCCTGATGGATGATCCGCTCATTGAGGTCGTTGTCCGCAGGCTCGGTATCCGACACCTCGACCGCTGCCACGATCTTGCGGGGCAAGGCGTAGCCATTCCCGCCAATCAGATAGACCGGTATCGGGCAGTGGCGCAGCAAGTGCCAGTCCAGAGGGGTGAAGAACGCGCGCTTGAGCTTCGGCTCATGCTGTATCTGCTTGATCAGCAGGTCGGGTTGCATTTCCACGACATGGTCGAGGATGTCTTGCTCCATGTCATCGACCCATGCCACCTCCGTTGTCACGGCAAGCCCCTTGCCATGCAGGTCTTCTACCTGGGCCTCGAGCCAGTCGCGCTGGTCCTGCAGGTAACTTTCCCGGGCTTGTTTGCGGTCGCCCTCTTCAAGCAACGACAGAATATCCAGAGACCTCAGCAAGGCCGCGATATGCAGGCTCGCACCGCTGGCCTGGGCCAGGGCGGCGGCGTGTCCTATGGCGTGGGCATGGCGTTGAGCCGGGTTGATGATCAGCAGCAACCGTTGATACTGGCTCATGATCTAACCTCCAGACAGGTGGGCCTTCGGCGCCAGACGCCCATTGATACAGGCATCCGCGTCAATCCAGATTCCTCCCTTAGCGCCTCCAGGGTGCTGATCCATGTCAGATCCCCGCGCAATGCGCCGACATGATCAATAATTCATCAATGGGCCCCCTCGCGGCTGACCATACGTCAGTTGGCCTGCTCCACGACCGGACGGCTTGATACAGATCAAACGCACACCACCGGCCAGAGGCAGGATCGCAGCAAGGTTTCACGGCCACAGACGCGTTGCCGTTGCCTGCCATTACCCACGGGAGATTTGTCATGTCCGAGCAATCACGCTTCATGCTGGTCGCCTCGCCGCTGATGGAAAACAGCCCGGCCTTCGATCGGGCCGCCGCGCTGGCCAGGGCCGAAGGCGCGGCACTGCACATCGTGGCCTTCGACTACCTGGAGGGTTTGGCCACGGCCAGCCTAGTCAACGAACAGGCCCTGGAGCAAATGCGCCTAGGCTACGTCGAGCGCCATCGCCAATGGCTTGAAGAGCAGGCCCGCCCGATGCGCAAACTGGGTGTCACCGTCACCACTGAAGTGGTGTGGGTGCAAAACCCGCTGCAAGAAATCCTGACGCACCTCAAAGAACAGCCCATGGCCCTGCTGATCAAGGCCCTGGAGCACCAATCGCTGCTGTCGAGGGTGTTTTTCACCCCCCTGGATATCCACTTGCTGCGCGAATGCCCGGTGCCCCTGCATTTTGTCAGCCACCTGCAGCATGCGCTGCCCCGCAGGATCGTCGCGGCGGTCGACCCATTCCATCGCGATGACCAGTACCAGGACTTCAACGACCGGATACTGCATGAGGCGACAAAACTGGCCAGTGCCTGTAACGCCGAACTCGAGGTGGTCTATGCCCATGACCTGTCTTCTATCGGCGCGGACGAATTCAATTTCGACCAGAGCTCGACGTTCTTCTCCTCAAGCAAAGCCAAGACCCTGTTCGACGCACAGGGCGCTGCCCTCAACGCACTGGCCGGACGCAACGGCATTCCAGCGGAACGCCAGCACATGATCATGGGCAACCCGGCCAAGGTCCTTGCCAGCTACGCCGAAACCCATGACATCGACGTGATTGTCATGGGCCGGATCGGCCATCGTGGTGGCTTGGGGCGCCTGATCGGCAGCACGGCGGAGCAGTTGCTGTACAAGATGCCTTGCAGCGTATGGGTGGTGTCGCCAGAGGTGTTGACGGCTGGATAAAAGTATTCCCCCGCGCGCCTGACCGGCATCGAAGGACGTCCCTGGTACCCGACAACCTCGCGGCCTTTACCGGTCAGCCATGGCGGTGCGCCAATTGCGTGAGGTAGGCGCAGAACATGTCTGCCATCGCGTCGGCGTAGGTCTCGATCTCTGCGGCGGTACGCGGGCTTTCTGAAAACTCCTTGCCCGCGCTGCTGAGCGTGCTGGTAATCAAGTCGGCGGCCAGGGCTCGGATTGCCGGTGACGCGTCGGGCAGCGCCTCCTCCATGAAAGCCTGGAAAATCCTCTCGCCCTGCGCCTTGACGGCCTGCGCTTCGGGGGCGTGACGATACAACGGCGCGGCGTCGTTGAGCGCCACGCGCATCCTGGCCTCCTCGCATTCGGACTGGATAAACACCTGGACCAAGATGCGCAGCCGTTCCAGTGGGGCTTTGCCAAGGTCTTCGAGAATGCTGCGCAGCATCTGCGTGGTCTGTTGCCACTCATCGCTTTGCAGCCGGAACAGAATCGCCGCCTTGTTCGGGAAGTATTGGTACAGCGAGCCGATGCTGACGCCGGCCTTTTCGGCCACCCGCGCCGTAGTGAAACGCTGCGCGCCTTCCTTGGCCAAAACCTGAGTAGCGGCTTGCAGAATCGCCGCGACCAGCTCCGTCGAGCGGGCCTGTTTAGGCGCTTTTCGCGAGGAAACCTGCGGGGTTCGGCGGTTGCTCATGAGGGCCTGACAGGGCCGGAGCCAATGCGAATAGCGGATGCAGTCACTTGCTCATATCCTCTAAATGCGACGAATTGATCGCATTTTAGCCACGCGCCGCCAGGCGTCAATTTCGGAAGGGATGCCCCATGACCACCACACTGACTACCTCCCCACTCGCACCCTTGCTCGATCGCCTGTTCGAGCAGGCCGATACGGCGACCAGCCCGGCCGTCGCCGGCATCCCCCGCGAGGAACGCAAGCGCCTGATGCACAGCAAGACCGAATACCTGGATTTCTATGGCCGCCTGAAGGACCTCTGGCTGCCGGTTTCGCGCGAGACCGGCGGGCTGCTGTACATGCTGGCGCGCAGCACCCGGGCCCGACACATCGTCGAATTCGGCACCTCGTTCGGCATCTCGACCCTGCACCTGGCGGCGGCCATCCGCGACAACGGCGGCGGCCGCCTGATCGGCAGCGAGTTCGAGGCATCCAAGGTGGAACGGGCGCGCCAGCACCTGCTCGAAGGCGGCCTGGCTGACCTGGTGGAAATCCGCGAGGGCGACGCGTTGAAGACCCTGGCGGTCGACCTTCCCGAGTCCATCGACCTGCTGCTGCTCGACGGCGCCAAGGCGCTGTATGCCGACATCCTGGCCCTGGTCGAAAGCCGCCTGCGGCCGGGCGCGCTGATCGTCGCCGACAACACGGACTACTGCCCGGACTACCTGGCACGTGTCCGCTCGCCCGGCAGCGGCTACCTGTCCGTGCCCTTCGGCGACGACGTGGAGCTGTCGATGCGGCTCGGCTGAGTCCCGTAACCATGAAGATCTGCCGCCCGCGACGCGGCAGATTCGCCTACTGCCGTCCCGTATCGCCCTCCCCATCTCACGCAATGCTCGCCAAAGGCTGGCCCTATACCCGATCTGGCATGGATGGATCGCCAAATACCATTATTCGGGCCCGCCTGGCCCTTCGATAATCCCGCTCCATCGACCCGGCTTGCAGCGCTGGACAAACCACCGGCCGCATCGCCTGGACATCCCTGAGCTCCCCGAAAATCAAGGCAGAGACTTCCACCATGCACATCAAGGCTGCTGTTGTTCGCGAGTCTGGCGGACCTTTCCTGATCGAAGACCTGGAACTAGAAGCGCCCCTGGAGGGCGAGGTCCTGGTCAGGATCCTTGCCTGTGGCATCTGTCACACCGACCTGATCATCCGCGACCAGTTCTACCCTACCCCCTTGCCCGTGGTGCTCGGCCATGAAGGCGCGGGCATAGTCGAGGCCGTGGGGCTTGGGGTGAAGTCGGTCAAGCCGGGGGATCATGTACTGATGTCGTTCTCCGCCTGTGGCAGCTGCCCCAGTTGCGTGGAAGGGGCAAAGGCCTATTGCTGGCACCACATGCAGATGAATTTTTCCGGCATGCGTTATTCCGGCAAGGCCTGGGACGTGCCGGCGCCGCTGTTGAAGCGCCTGCCGTCGGGCAGCGTGGAGCGGATCAATGGCGCCTTCTTCAATCAGTCGGCACTGGCGACCCACGCCATTGCCACCGAGGACAACGTGGTGGTGGTCGACGCCGATCTCGACCTGAAGATGCTGGCGCCCCTGGGGTGTGGCTTCCAGACCGGCGCCGGGGCGATTCTCAATACGTTGCGGCCTGAGGTCGGCAGCTCCCTGGTGATTACCGGCGCCGGCAATGTCGGCCTCGCCGCGGTGATGGCCGCGGCGATCAGCCATTGCCATCCGATTATCGTGATCGACAGGGTGCCTGAGCGCCTGGCGCTGGCCCGGGAACTGGGGGCCACCCATGTCTTCGACTCTTCCGATAGCGACCCGCTGCCAGCGGTATTGGCGCTCTGCCCCGGCGGCGTGCGTTATGGGCTGGACACCACCGGCCATCCCGCGGTGTTGCAGTCGATTTTCCAGATGCTCCAGGCGCGAGGCATATGCGGCCTGATCGGCGGTTCCAAGCCCGGCGCCGAGGTCAGCCTGGACATGACCCACTTGCTGTTCGGGCGCACCGTGCGCGGGATCCTGCAAGGCGACAGCCAACCCAAAAAGTTCCTGCCGCAACTGGTCAAGCTATTCCGCGATGGCCTGTTCCCCATCGACCGCCTGATCCGGCACTACCGCCTCGATGAGATAGAAAACGCCATTGCCGACATGAAATCGGGGGCCACCATCAAGCCCGTGCTGCTGATGGAGTGAACGCCAATCAACCTTGCAAGGAGTCAGGCATGAGCCACCCAAGCCATATCCAGGAGTACCAAGGGATCATCGACACCCTCGGCCACTACATCGCAGGCAACAGGCTGGCCAGCAGCGAGGCGATGAAGCCTGCGTTTCATGAGCAGGCAACGATTTACGGCCTCAACGGCACTGAGTTTTTCGGGCCGGATATCCAACAGTTGTATGATGACATCGATCGGTTCCCGGCCTCCCCCGATCTGCAATCCAGCGTCACCCGCGTCGATATCGTCGGCAACGCCGCCAGCGTCCGTCTCGACCTGGATAACGTCGATGGCCACAGGTTTACCGACTTCCTCAATCTGCTGAAGATCGATGGGCAGTGGACAGTGATCAGTAAAGTCTTCTATCTGCACCCCGGCCCTGCCTGAGGCCGTGACCTGAATGGCGCTGCCGCCGCGCCTCAGTGATCCTCGCGCCCCGCCCACTCCACCGGGTACAGCGCCAGGTAGCTGTCGACGGCATCGCCTATGGTCGGAAAGAACGCCGCTTCGCCCAGCCGCGCGAACAGCCCGAACCGCTTCAGCTTGTCCTTGACCGGGTCTTTCATCTCGGCCACGCACAACTTGATGCCCGCCGCGTGCAGGCTGTCGTCCAGCTCCGCCAGCATGTCGGCGGAGGTCACGTCGACGCTGGTCACCGGTTCCGCCGCCACCACCAGCCAGCGCACCGGCGTTGGCGAGGCCGCCACGGCGTCCAGCACGCGGTCATGGAACAACTCGGCGTTGGCGAAAAATAACGGCGCATCCCAGCGAAACAGGACCACGCCGGGGATGAGCTGCGCGTCGGGATAACGCTTGATGTCGTGATAACCCCTGACGCCTTCCGCCCGCCCGAGAACCGCCGAATAAGGGCGCCAGCCATCCCATAGAAACTCGATGACGGCGATCACGATGGCCAGGCCGATGCCCTCGATCGCACCCAGCACGGCCACGCCTATGGTGCAGACGATGGACAGCCAGAACTCCCAGCGCTGGATGCGATAAATCCGTCGCAGGTCGCTGACTTCGATCAGGCCGATGGCGGATGCGATCACCACCGCGGCCAGGGCGCTGCTGGGCAGGTCTTCCAGCAGGTCCGGTGCCAGCACCAGCAGCAAGGCCACGGCCAGGGCGCCTATGACTCCGGTCAGCTGGGTCTTGGCGCCGGCGGCCTCGGCCACAGGGGTGCGCGACGAGCTGCTGCTGATGGCAAAACCCTGGAAAAGACCGGCGGCCAGGTTGGCGACGCCGAGCCCGACCATTTCCTGGTTCGGGTCGACATAGGTGCGGGTCCGCGCCGCGTAGACACGGGACAGCACACTGGTATCGGCGAACGAAACCAGGGCCAGCGCGCAGCCGCCGATCAGCACCGGAACGATATCGGCGCGGGTGATCCAGGGCATGGCGAACGCCGGCAGGCCTTGTGGCAGCGAGCCCAGGACCGAGACGCCGGCGGTTGCCGCAAGGTCCAGTACAGCAACGGCGACCGTCGCCGCGGTGACGGCGATCAGGATGCCCGGCACCCGCTTGTGGTTTCTGAACAGCAGGATCACCGCCAGGGTCGCCGCGCCGACCATGAAGGCGGTCCAGTTGGTGTTCCCTTCCAGCAACGCAGCGGCGATGGCCCACAGGTTGCGCAGCGGCCCCTCGGCGTCCACCGAAAAGCCGAAGAGTTTCGGCAACTGACTGATCAAGACCGTCAGCGCGATGCCGTTCATGTAGCCGTAGCGGATCGGCTTGGAGAGCAGCTCGGTGACAAACCCCAGCCGCGCGATGCCGGCCAGGATGCACACCGCACCCGCCACTATCGCCATCATCCCCGCCAGCGCCACCGCGCGCTGCGGGTCACCACCGGACAGTGGCAGGACCACGGCGAGGATCACCGCGGCCAGCGAGGAGTCCGGCCCCAGCACCAGGATCCGGCTGGGGCCGAACAGCGCATAGGCGAGCAACGGCACTATGGTCGCGTAGAGGCCATAGATGCCGGGCAGGCCCGACGCCGCCGCGTAGGCGATGCCGACAGGCACCAGCATGGTGGTCAGCACCAGCCCGGCCACCAAGTCATAACGCAACCAGGCGATCCGGTATTCGCGCAGCATGCGCAGCCCCGGTAGCCAGCGACTCCAGCGGTTCTGCCCGTCGCCGGCATCCCGACGGGCGATGCGGCCGGGTTCCGGGACGGGCGGTGAAGACCCCGAGTGGCTCATGGGACGCGGGTCCTTTGCTGTACTGCGCAGGTTGGCTTACAGGTGCCGCTCAGAACTTCTCCGGAACCCGCCGCAGCGGATGGTCCGACGCCCGATAGCCGCCCGGCTTCTGGCGTTTGGGCAACACCACTGGCTCCCGTGGCACGTCCTTGTAGGGAATGCGGCTGAGCAGGTCGGAGATGATATTCAGGCGCGCGCGGCGCTTGTCGTTGGAGTCGGCCACCAGCCAGGGCCCATGTTCGGTGTCGGTGGCCTTGAACATCTCGTCGCGGGCGCGGGAGTAGTCATACCAGCGGCTGTATGACTTGACGTCCATGGGCGTCAGCTTCCAGATCTTGCGTCCGTCCTTGATCCGCGCTTCGAGCCGGCGGGTCTGCTCTTCCGGGCTGACCTCCAGCCAATACTTGAGCAGGATCACGCCCGAGTCGACGATCGCCCGCTCCACCAGCGGCACCGCCTTGAGGAAGGCGACCGCCTGCTCTTCGCTGCAGAACCCCATCACCCGCTCGACGCCCGCGCGGTTGTACCAGCTGCGGTCGAAGATCACCACTTCGCCCGCCGCGGGCAGGTGCGGCAGGTAGCGCTGCAGGTACATCTGGCTTTTCTCGCGGTCGGTCGGCGCCGGCAGCGCCACCACCCGGAACACCCGCGTGCTCAGGCGCTCGGTCAGGGCCTTGATGGTCCCGCCCTTGCCGGCGCCGTCGCGCCCCTCGAAGACGATGCAGATCTTGATGCCCTTTTCGCGCACCCACTCCTGCAGCTTGACCAGCTCCACATGCAAGCGGCGCAACTGGTCCTCATAGTCTTTTTTTGTCAGTTTCGCATGCTCAACGGCAGCACCCTTGGCGGCGCCCTTGTTGTTTTTTGCCATGACCGGAACCTCGTGCCAGACGTTATAGATCGCGTGAGTCTAGTCGATGATCCGGCATCCACAGGGCTGTGCAGGCCGACTGGGAGCGCGGCAAGGACAAGCGCCCTCGCCCGCCCCCTTGGCTCAGAACACCGCGATATGGGCATCCGTGCGCGGTTCGGTGCCGCCGCACAGCACGCCGGTTTGCGGGTCGCGCAGGATGATCTGCCCGCGCCCGTAGCTGGTCAGGTCGCAGGCCACCTGCACCTCGTGCCCGCGCCGCGCCAGGGCGGCGGTCATGTCCCGCGAGGCGTTCTGTTCAATCCCCACTTGCAGCCCGCCCAGCCATTGCCAGCGCGGCGCATCCAGGGCCGCCTGCGGGTTGAGGCCGAAATCCACCAGGTTCATGACCATCTGCACATGCCCCTGGGGCTGCATGTAGCCGCCCATCACGCCAAAGGGCCCCATTGGCACGCCGCCCTGGCTGAGGAACCCCGGGATGATGGTGTGGAAGGTCTTCTTGCCCGGTGCCAGGCAGTTGGCGTGCGCAGGGTCGAGGCTGAACTCTTCGCCGCGGTTCTGCAGGGCGATGCCGCTGTCGGGCAGCACCACGCCCGAGCCAAAGCCGTGGTAGTTGCTCTGGATGAACGACACCATGTTGCCCTCGGCATCGGCGGTGGCCAGGTAGACCGTGCCGCTGGCGTGCGGGTCGCCCGGCTGCGGGGCCAGGGCCTGTTCGCCGATCTGCGCCCGGCGCTGGGCCGCATAGCGGTCGCTGAGCAGGTCCTCCACCGCGACCCGCATATGCGCGGGATCGGTGATGTAGTGCAGGCCGTCGCTGTAGGCCAGTTTCATCGCCTCGAGCTGGCGGTGCCAGGTCTGCTGGCTGTCGCGGTGATCGAAGTCGAAGCCTTCGAGAATCTTCAGGGTCATCAATACCACCAGGCCCTGGCCGCTCGGCGGAATCTCCCAGACGTCCACGCCGCGATAGTTGACCTTGATCGGCTCGACCCACTGGGCGCGGTAATCCTGCAGGTCGCTGGCGCGCAGGTAACCGCCGGTGGCCCGCGAGTGCTGGTCCAGGCGTTGCGCCAGGGCTCCGCGATAAAAGCTTTCACAGCCAGTGGCGGCCAACTCCGCCAGGGTCCTGGCTTGCGCCGGGTTGCGAAACATCTCCCCGGCCCGGGGTGCCCGGCCGTCGATCAGATAGGTGTCGAACCAGCTATCGAGCACGGTATTGCGGCTCGGGGTGAAGTTCTCCAACGCGCTTTGCCATTGCAGGGCAACCACCGGCGACACCGGGAAGCCGTCCTGTGCCAGGCTTATGGCGGGCTGCAACAGGTCGGCGAATGGCAGGCGGCCGAAACGCTTGGACAGTTCGGCCCAGGCCGACGGGCAGCCTGGCACCGTCACTGGCGTCCAGCCGTGCAACGGCATCTGTTCATGGCCGGCGGCTTTCACTGCCTCGATGCTCAGGGCCTGGGGGGCGACGCCGTTGGCATTCAGGCCGTGCAGCTTGTTCTGGGTCCAGACCAGGGCAAAGGCGTCGCCGCCGATGCCACAACCGGTGGGCTCGACCACGGTCAAGGCCGCCGCCGTGGCGATCGCCGCATCGATGGCGTTGCCCCCGCGACGCATGATTTCAATGCCGGCCTCGGCGGCCAATGGCTGGGAGGCGGCGACCATGCCGCGCTTGGCGAACACGCTTTGCCGCTGGGAAGCGTAGGGATACTCGTGGGCAGAAAATTTGAACATGGCAGGACTCACACAAGGTTGAGGGTTCGGGTTCACAACACCCGGCTGAGAAAGGCCCGGGTCCGGGCGTGGCGGGGCTGGCTGAAGATCTGTTCGGGCGGGCCCTGCTCGATCAGCTCACCCTGATCGAGCACCACCACCCGGTCGGCCACTTCGCGGGCAAAACCCATTTCGTGGGTGACCACCACCATGGTCATGCCCTCTTCCGCCAGCTCCTTCATCACTTGCAGGACTTCGCCCACCGTTTCCGGGTCCAGAGCGCTGGTCGGTTCGTCGAACAGCATGGCCTGGGGTTTCATCGCCAGCGCCCGGGCGATCGCCACCCGCTGTTGCTGGCCGCCAGACAACATTGATGGATAGTGGCCGGCCTTCTCCGCCAGCCCCACGCGCTTGAGCAGCGCCCGCGCCTGTTCCTCCGCGGCGGCGCGTGGCACGCCCAGGACGTGGACTGGCGCTTCGATGATGTTTTCCAGGGCGGTCATGTGCGGGAACAGGTTGAAGCGCTGGAACACCATGCCGATGTCCCGGCGCTGGCGGGCGATGTTGCGCTCCGAATCACGCACCAGGCTGCCGTTGGCCCGGGTGCGGTAGCCCATGGGCTGGCCGGCGACGCGGATCTGCCCGGCCTGGATGTCTTCCAGCAGATTGATGCAGCGGATAAAGGTGGTCTTGCCCGAGCCGGAGGCGCCGATCAGCACCACCACTTCGCCGCGCCGGACTTGCAGGGAGATGCCCTTGAGGATCTCCAGGTCGCCGAAGGACTTGTGAATATCCAGGGCTTCGATGACCAGTTCTTCGCTCATGTGCGCCATGCTCAACGCCCCCTCAGCAGTTTCATAGTGTTACGCCCAAACAGGCGGCTGGCGGCCGGCGCCGGCCGCTCGGACTGGCCGAAGCGGTTCTCCAGCCAACGCTGGAAAAAGCCCCAGAGCGTGGTCAACGCCAGGAAGTAGATGGCGACCACCAGGTACAACTCGAACACCCGGAAGGTCGCCGAAGTGACCATCTGGGTACTGAGCAACAGCTCCTGCACACCGATGACGCTGACCAGGGTGGTGTTCTTCAGCATCACGTTGAACTCGTTGCCCAGTGGCGGGACTATCACCCGGAACGCCTGGGGCAGCACGATGCGCCGCATCAGCTTGGCGAAGGTCATGCCCAGGGAACGCCCAGCTTCGTACTGCCCCTTGTCCACCGCACCGATGCCAGCGCGGATGATCTCGGCCATGTACGCGCCTTCGTTGAGGCCCAGGGCGATGATCGCCGCCTGGATATTGCCCGGCACCACGAACCAGCCCAGGTCCAGGTCCTCGAAGCGGAAAATCCCCCCGGCCGCCAGCGCCGTGTACAGAAACACGATCTGCACCAGCAGCGGCGTGCCGCGCATCAGCCACACATAGAAGCGCACCGGGTACTGCAACAGCGGATTGCGCGACAGCTTCATCAGCGCCGCCAGCAACCCCAGCACACAGCCCAGGAGCATGGCCGACACGCTGATCAGGCAAGTCAGCCCGAGCCCCGTCAGGTAGACATCGCTGGGCAGCAACAGGTACTGCCAGAACACGTCCCAATTGAAGTTCATCGAGCCTGCCCTCAGTCCAGTTTGTCGCCGCCGACGTGCCATTTATCCAGCAGCGCGGTGTAGCTGCCGTCGGCGCGCATGTCCTGCAGGACCTTGCCCAGCGCCGCGCTCAGTTGCGGGTCCTGCTTGCGCACGCCGAAGCCGGTGAGGATCCGGTTGAACGCCGGCACCGCCGACTGGAACAGGTCCGGGGCCAGTTGCTGATAGTGCCCGGCGGATTCCACCGTGGTGCCGAAGGCGTCCACCTGGTTGATGCGCAACGCCTGGAAGGCATCGGCGTCGACGTTGTACACCACCAGTTTCATCGGCGGCTTGCCGGCCGCCACCAGCTTGTCGTTCTCGGCGCCGAGCAGGAGGCGGATGGTCGAACCGTTGCTCACCGCCACCTTGAGCCCGGACAGGTCCCCAAGACTGTTCACCGCCTTCGGGTTGCCCTTGGGCACCACGATGGACTGGCTGGAGTACATGAAGTTGACGATGTCGATCACTTCCCGGCGCTCGGGCTTGTCGAACAGCTGGTCGACGATCATGTCGCACTGCTGCGCCAGCAGCGCCGGGATCAGCCCGGCGAAAGGCGAGATGCGCCACTCGACTTTCTTGCCGCCCAGGCGCTGGGCAATCGCCTCGCCCATGTCCACCTGCAGCCCCACCGGTTTCTGTTGCGTGTCGAACGACACCAGCGGCGGCGAGTCCATGCCGGAGCAGTAGACGATCTTCTCGCTCTTGCTCAAGCGCTCCGGCAACTCGGGGGCGGCTTGCGCCCATAGGGAGCAACATAGACTCAAGGTAAGAACGGCAGCTGACGCGCAAGGCTTGTGCATGGCATTACTCCAGTCATGTCGGGTAGCAAGGGGCGCTGGCGCTAACGGCAGGCGTTAAGCGCTCGGCAAGAAATGCAATTTTTTACTGATGGGCCTCCAGGAACTGGATCAGCCGCGGGATGGTGCCTTCGATGTGCTCGCACACCACCTGCGCCGCCTTGTCCGGGTCGCCGGAACGCAGCGCGGCAATGATCGAGGCGTGTTCGTCACGGGCGCTGCGGGGTTTGTCGGCGTGTTGCAGCCACAGGCGCATGTGCGGCTCGATCACCGAATACAGCGCCGAGATCTGCCGCATCAGCCGTGGGCGTTCGCTCAGGCTGCACAGGTATTCATGGAAGGCGCGATGGCGGCTGACCCACTCGGCGCCGTCTTCGCGGTAGTCGTCCATCTCATCGAGCAGGCGCTCCAGATGGCTGAAATGGCGTTCGGTGATCTTGCTCACCGCCACCCGGATCGCCAGGCCTTCGAGGGCGCTGCGCATTTCGAAGACTTCGCGCATTTCATCGATGTTCAAGCCACGGACAATGGCCCCGCGATTGGGCCGCAGGGTCACCAGGCCATCGGCATCCAGGCGCCGGAAGGCCTCGCGCACCGGCATCCGGCTCATGTTGATTTCGCTGGCGATGTCCTCGGCGATCAAGCGCTCGCCGGTGCGGAAACGCCCTTTGCAGATCGCTTCCAGCAGAAAGTTGTAGGCCTCCTCCTCCGCGGTCACGGGCTGGCGCTCGGTATAGGCTGGGGCGAATTTCATCGGCGGCACCTTTTGAATTTTTGTATCCAATTATCCATATAGCCAAAAAAAGCACATTGCATGCCAAAGCCCCTGCACGTTTTACAGGTGCTTGATTCGGTTGAATTTTGCTGATCCGGGAAGGCTGGCGAAGAAGATCGCCAGCCAGAAAGGCGAGTGAAAATGCCCCAGGACGGGGCTTGTCGGGCGCGAAAAATGTGCTCGCGGTAACACCGGGGGCGCGGGTCACCCGATGTGGCGCTTTAGCAGGCGCGGCGCCTAGAAGGTGCGCAGGTAACGCAGGGTCAGTTGCGAGCCCTGGGCGCGATTTTCAGCAGCGCTTTCAAAGTAGAGGTTGGCGAACAGAGTCTGCTTGCCCTGGCGGTACATCACCCCTGGGCCGATGCCCAGCACCTGTTCCCGGGAGTCTTTCTGCCGATGGCCGTCGATGCGGTCGTCGCTGATCTGCTTGAGCTGGTAACCCGCCACCCCGACCCGCCAACGGTCCGAGAGCGCATAGGACAGCGCCAGGTTGCAGTGGACCGCCTGCCCCGGCTGAATGCTATCGGCCCCCAGCACCGACGCCGGATCATGGTTGCGGCTGGACCAGGCGTAATGAATGCGCCCGCTGACTTCCAGGCGCTCGCTCAGCTCCCAGGTGAACACATAGTGCGGGTTGAACACCCAGACATTGCTCCCGGTATTGATGCTCGAATCCTTGCTGTAGGAACCGGTCGGCAGCGAGAACACGAAGTTCAGGCGCTGCCAGTAAGGCCGGCCGAAGAACGACACCGGGGCCCATTGCAACAGGAACGGGCTGACGATCACATCGCCCTGGCGAGTGCGCCGGCCCTTGGGGCCCTGGTCGATGTCCAGCTCCAGGTTCACCAGCGGCAACAGCACCTCGGCGCCATAATTCGCCCCCAGCAGGGTGTCGCTGCTGAAATAGGCCAGGTGCGGCAGTACCGTGGTGCTGTGCACCTGCTGCCGGCCCGGGACCGAGTGGCCACGGGCATCGTAGGCCGAATGGCTGCGGTAGTACTGCACCGGCAGTTCGAACAGCCCGCCCGGGCCGGCGACCCCGTCCATGAAGCTGGTATTGCCCAGGGCCAGGGGCGGCAGACTGACGCTGTCGGCTTCGCTCGTGGCGCAGGCCAGCGCCGAGCTGATGCCCAGCGCCTTGACCCATTTCGTTCGGTTCATGCAACAGCCCCTCTGCGGCCGGTTAGAAAATGCTGAACGGGTAATCGACTATCACCCGGTATTCGTCGGCGTTGGCATTGCCACGGGTATTGCCCGGGGCGGTGTAGCCCTGCCCCGTGCGGTGCGCGGCCCAGCGCAAGGTCAGGTTCAGGCCCTTGGCCCGGCCGTCGGGCACGGCGTAGCGCAGCGACAGGTCGCGCTCCCAGTGATGGGCGTCCTTGCCGGCCGCGTTATAGATGTAGCCATAGCCCTGGCTGCCGGGGTCGACCCGGGTCAGGTCGGCCTCGCCCCGGGTATAGGCGGCACTGAACTGCAGGTCCGGGGCGTCGATAAAGGCCAGGCTGGTCTGGTACTGGAGTTTCCAGGAGCGCTCCCCCGGCGCGTTGAAGTCGGCGTATTGCTGCGAATTGCTGAGGTAGAGAAAGGACCGGTCGTCCTGGGCGATGTAGTCGAACGGGGTATTGCCATCGACCTTCTGCACCCCGAGGGTCAGGCTCTGCCCCGCCCCGGCCAGGGTCAGCCCGCCGCTGTAGGTATCGTTGTCGATGCGCCCCAGTTGGCCGCGGCCCTGGTCGCGGGTTTTGAAGTAATGCAGGTAAGGCGTCAGGCTGATGCCCTGGTTCAGCTTGAAGGGCTGGCTCACGCCTGCGTAGTACTGGCGCCAGATATCGCTCAGTTGCCCGCCATACAGGGTCAGCGTGGGCCCATCCGCTGGGCTGTAGATGCCCCCGGCCCAGGCCATGCGCGAGGCTTCGCGGTCGGCAGCGACCCCACTCTTGGTGCCGCTGCCATAGCTGGTGGTCAGGTGGCTCTGCCCGCTCTGGTTGCGCAGGCGGGTGGAGTCGACCATGCCGACGTCCAGGGTCAGGTGTTCCAGGCTGTAGTTCTTCAGCGTCAGCCCACGAAAGGTCTGGGGAAACAGGCGACTGACCCCGCCCGCCACCAGCGGATTCTCCAGGTACTGGTCGCCGGCCTGGAGCAGGCTGTCGAAGCCGCGCAGCTTCAGGGCCGCGCCGGCGGCGGAGAAATCCGCCTGGGGTGCCCGTTGCGAATCCAGCGGCAACAGCCCCGCCCCACCACTGCCGCCTCCGCCGTCGAGCTTGAGTCCGTAGAACCCGTGCACATCCAGGCCGACACCGATCGGCGTGTCGGTGTAGCCCGAGCGAAACGACAGGTACAGGCCCTGCACCCACTCGCGCTGGTCCTGCCGCGCCGGGGTATCGTGGTTGTCCCGGGCCAGGTAATAGTTGCGCAGCAGGCCGTTGAGCGACGAACCCCCGACAAACCCGGCCGGCACCGCCAGCTCGGCCTTTTGCCGCTCGTTGATGGCGGTGCTGAGGTTGTCGCGCTGGCCCAGGGAGTTGTCGGCCCGGACATCGACCAGTGTCAGCGACAGGCCGAGGGTCATCGCCCAGCGTTGCAGGCGTATGGCAGGCACACCCAGGGGTTGGTTTCGTGTGGTCATGGTGGTTTCAGCAATCGTCAGGCGGGATATCGAGGCGCGGCTATCCAGCGAGATTTCGCTGGGCGGGCCCGCAGGCAAGGGCTGCCAGGAGCGGCAGCCCTTGCCCGGCGGTTACTTGCCGGAGGTCAGGGTGTTGTAGCTGGTGATCAGGTTGCGGTAGTCCGGGATGTGGTTGGAGAACAGGGTGCCCAGGCCCTCGATGTCGTTGCGCCAGTCGCGGTGCAGCTCGCAGGCCAGGCCGAACCAGGTCATCAACTGGGCGCCGGCGGTGGACATGCGGTTCCAGGCCGAATCGCGGGTCAGCTCATTGAAGGTGCCGGAGGCATCGGTCACCACGAACACCTCGAAGCCTTCTTCCAGGGCCGACAGCGCCGGGAAGGCCACGCAAACCTCGGTCACTACGCCGGCGATGATCAGCTGCTTCTTGCCGGTGGCCTTGATCGCCTTGACGAAGTCCTCGTTGTCCCAGGCGTTGATCTGGCCCGGCCGGGCAATGTACGGCGCGTCCGGGAACAGCGCCTTGAGCTCGGGCACCAGTGGGCCGTTGGGGCCGGTCTCGAAGCTGGTGGTGAGGATGGTCGGCAGCTGGAAGTACTTGGCCAGGTCGGCCAGGGCCAGCACATTGTTCTTGAACTTGTCCGGGTCGATGTCGCGCACCAGGGACAGCAGGCCGGCCTGGTGATCCACCAGCAGCACGGCGGCGTTGTTTTTGTCGAGACGCTTGTAGGTAGTGGTCATGTCCATCTCCAGAGAAACAGCACAAACCCCGATGGTTTGCGCTGAAAAGGCAGAAAGCCCCGGCCCTGTTCAGCTGCGCTGGGAGTCGAGGGTTTCGTGATTGTTGGCCACTTGCTGAGCCTTGATGTAGCTCTCGATCAGCAGTTGGTAGTGCGGCATCGCCTGGGTGTAGACGCGGGCCCAGTCCTCGGCGTCGGGACGGTTCCACGAGCCCTGTAGTTCGGAGAGTGTGGCCATGATGTCGATCGGCACCACCCCGGCCTGGGCCAGGCGGGCGATTGTCAGATCGGTGGCCAGGCGCGAATGGTTGCCCGAGGCGTCGACCACCGCGAACACCTTGTAGCCGGCATGCACCGCGGCAATCGACGGGAATGCCAGGCAGACGCTGGTCAGGGTGCCGGCGATCACCAGGGTTTTCTTGCCAGTGGCTTTTACCGCGGCGACGAACTCGGGATTGTCCCAGGCGTTGATCTCGCCTTTGCGCGCCACGTAGCGGGCATGGGGAGCGGCTTCCTGGATCTCCGGGATCAAGGGGCCGTTGGGGCCCTGGGGCACCGAGGCCGTGGTGATCACCGGGATCTTCAGCAGGCTGGCCGCCTTGGCCAGGGCGATGGCATTGGCCCGCAGTTGGGGAACCTCGATGTCCTTGACGATCTGGAACAGTCCGCTCTGGTGATCGATCAGCAACATCGCTGTGTCGGTCGGATCAATGGTCGGTTTGGCCCCATTGAAGTTGGCTGCGTGTCCTGATGTGCTCATTTCCATTTCTCCTGCGTGGGGTGCCCTCATGGCATGGGGAACGGGCTGAATGCCCGGCGCTGGCTGCCGTCCTGGGCAAGCCTGGGTAGGGGCTGGGCCATGGGCCGGCCCCGGGGGCCTGGCGGCAGTCGTTTACCTGATGGCCCCCTCTCGACTGTTCCAGCGGTGTAACCACGACTGCTGACAGGACGGGCCTCATGACTGCCCCACCAGCCGCGCAAATCGGCTCAGGGGCACTACCTTAGTGGTCGGCCTTGGGTGCCGGTAGTCATTGAATTAGACTGCACCGTCTCATTATTGGAACAACGCGATTGTCGATGATCGATCTGAACGAACTCTTCCTTTACGCCAAAGTGGTCGAACACAGCGGCTTCGCGGCGGCCGGCCGGGCGCTGAACATGCCCAAGTCGACCTTGAGCCGCAGGGTCAACCAGCTGGAAACCCGCCTGGGAGTGCGCCTGATCCAGCGTTCGACCCGGCAATTCCAGGTCACCGAAATCGGCCAGGCCTACTACCGGCATTGCGTGGCGATGATGGCCGAAGCAGAGTCGGCCGAAGACCTCATCGAACAGAACAGGTCCGAACCCCGGGGCGTGGTCAGGCTGAGTTGCAGCACCCCGCTGCTGAACTACTGGGTGGCGCCACTGATTGGCAAATTCATGGTCCAGTGCCCGGCTGTCGAGCTCTATGTGAAGAGCTACAACCGGCGGGTCGACATCATCAGTGAAGGTTTCGACATCGCCCTGAGCCTGTGTTTTCCACCGCTGGACGACAGTGAGCTGGTGATGAAGGTCCTGAGCAAAAGCCCGCAGGTACTGGTGGCGAGCTCAGACTTTGTCCGCCGCCATGGCCCGCTGGAGTCCCCCGAGGACCTGGCCGAGCTGCCCAGCATCGGCTGGACCAGCGCCGGGCAGTCCAGCCACTGGTGGCAATTGCGCGACACCTGCGGCGCGACCGCACAGATCGTCCACACGCCCCGGCTGCTCAGCGACGACATGGCGGTGCTCAAGAGTGCAGTGCTGGAAGGCGCCGGCATCGCCAACCTGCCCCTGGCGGTGGTCCGCGACGAACTGGCGAGCGGCCAGTTGCAGCGACTGCTGGGGTCCTGGCAACCCGCCGAAGGGGTGATCACCGCAGTGTTCCCGTCGCGCCGAGGCTTGCGCCCTTCGGTACGCACGCTGATCGACTTCCTCGCCACCTCCTTTGCCCAGGAACCCAGCGAATAACCGCGCGAATACGCGGTTCTGCCGCCTTGCCCGGTCCCCGATCAACGTGCGCGATGCCGTGGCCTGGCAAGTCGGCCTTTAGCTCCTAGAAACGAAACGCCACCTCGGGGGTGAGGTTGAACGCATCCCCCGGATAGAAATTCGCCGAGTCCCGCCCCTTGGTGTCATAGGCGGTGTTGGCCGCGGTGGCGTAGCGAACGCCGCGCGGGCACAGCGCGATCTTGCAGCGCGCCGCTTCTCTTTTTTAAACACCCGGTTTTCGCCTAAACCGGCGACTCGTCCAGGACCTCGTCGAACTGGCGACGCCACAGCCGATGATACTGCCCGCCCTGGCGCAACAGCTGTTCGTGACTGCCGTCCTCGATCACCCGGCCCTTGTCGAACACCAGGATCCGGTCCAGATGGGCTACGGTGGACAGGCGGTGCGCCACCACCAGCACGGTCTTGTCTTCCATGATTTCGTCCAGCTTGTCCTGGATAAAGCGCTCGGTGATCGAGTCGAGGCTCGAGGTCGCTTCATCCATCACCAGGATCGGCGCGTTCTTCAGCAACACCCGGGCGATGGCGATGCGTTGTCGCTGGCCGCCGGACAACTTGACGCCGCGCTCGCCCACCAGCGATTCATAGCCCAGTTCCATGCCCTCGATGAACTCGCTGGCGCCGGCGCGGTGGATGGCTTGCGCCAGTTCTTCCGGCGAGGCGTCCAGGCGACCGTAATGGATGTTCTCGCGGATGCTGCGGTGGAACAGCCCCGGTTCCTGGGGAATCAGGCCGATCTGTTGGTGCAGGGAATGCTGGGTCACGCTGCGCACATCCACCCCGTCGATCAGCACCGCGCCTTGCTGCACGTCATACAGGCGCAGCAGCAGGTTGACCAGGGTCGATTTGCCGGAGCCGGAAGCCCCCACCAGGCCGACCTTCTGCCCGGCCGGGATGACGATATTCAACTGCTGGAAAATCACCGGCCCCGTACCGTAGGCAAAGCCGACATCGCGGAACTCGATGTCGCCGCGCTGGATCCGCAAGGGCTTGGCCTGGGGTTGATCGATCACCTCATGGGGACGGATCAGGGTGTTCACGCCGTTGGCGATGTTGCCGGTGGCCTCGAACAACTCCAGGAAACGCCGGGACAGGTTGCCGACATCATTGATGATCAGCAGCGACAGGCTGGTGGCCATGACGAATGAGGCGATATCGATGCGCTGGCTGCGCCACAGGTACAGCGCCAGCAACAGCAGGCCGAGCTTGAGCACCACGCCGCAGCTGGTCTGGAACCAGCGGATCTTCTCCATGTAGCCCAGGGAGCGATTGGCCGCCTTCACCTCCTTGTCGAGGAAGCTGCCCAGGTAGCGGTGCTCGAAGGCATGCCGGGCAAACAGGCGGATGTTGGCCAGGTTCGACACCGCGTCCACCACCTTGCCGTTGCTGGTGCTGCGCGCCGCCGAGTATTGCTGGGCCAGGGGGTGGCTGCGCCGGGCCAGCAGGTAGCCGATGGCGATGAACAGCAGCGACCAGGCGGCCATGAACAGCGCCAGCACCGGTGACGCGCTCCACAGCAGCACCGTGGCCAGGCTCAGGGTCGCCACCAGGGGGATCAGGTCGAACAGCAGGATACCCAGCGCCTGGTTCACCCCCAGGGCAACCTCGGAGACTTTGTGCGCCAGGGCCCCGGCGAATTCATTGCTGATAAAGCGATGGGAATGCTGCTGCAGGTAGGCGAACACCACATGGGTGACCATGCGCCGCTGCAACGGCAGCACATGGATGTGGCAACCAGCGGCGGCCCGGGTGAACAGCACTTCGCCCACCAGCAGCGCGGCAAACAACGTCAGGGGCCACTGCAACACTTCGAAGGCGTGGGCACTGTCCAGGCCGTTGCTGACCGTGCGGGTGATCTGCCCCAGGCCCCAGGGAACGAGAATGGTGCAGACCACCGCACAGATCTGCCGCAGATGAATCGCCAGGTACCAAAGCTTGAAGTGGCCGGCGAAAAACCGCACGAAAGCCGCCGGCGTGGCAGGCAGATGCTGGACTTTCCAGTGGTTGTAGTCGCGCGAAGGCGAGGAGGATGAACCCATGACCGATGCTTTCCTGGATAAAACCTGTGGCCGCGCAGCTTCCAGGCAAGAATGGGCGCGCTGGCGCCCGTTGAAATATTGCGTTCAAAGCCTTGCCCGGTAGCGGATTTCCTCCAGCGCCCAGCCGCCCCTGGCTATGCTGCGCTGCGAGCTGTTGTCGGCCAGCAGCCCGGCCTTGCGGTAGAAGCCTGTGGCCCGCGTATTGTCGAGCAGCACCCACAGGCTCAGGGCCTGGAAACCCTGGCCGCGCAGATGCTCCACGGCCGTTGCCCAGAGGGTGCGCCCGACACCTGTCCCCCAGTGCTCGGCCAGCAAGTAGAAGGCCATGACCTCGGCGGTTTCGCGCCGGTTCACGTCCTCGTCGCGGCTGCTGCCGACCGCGATCCAACCTATCACTCGTTCATCGACCAGGGCCACGAACACCTCGGGCGAACCCTGTTCGATCGACTGTTTCCACCAGGCCTGGCGCTGCTCCTGGGTGCGGTCCAGGGCGGCCAGGTAATCGTCGGGCATCAGCCCACGATAAGCCTGTTGCCAACTGCGAATCTGCACCTGGGCAATGGCCGGGGCATCGGTGGGACAAGCAACGCGAATCATTGACTACCTCCGGTATACACGGCGGCACCTGCCACCGGCGAAAGCCTGCGGAACACCACTGCTGACAAGGCGCAGAACACACCGCCGACCAGCATCACCAGGGCCACGTCGTTTGCCGCGATGCCGGCGTGGCCACGCAGCGCCATGACCAGGCTGAGCAGCGCCGCCGCGACACCCACCGACAGGCTCATGCTCAGCTGGATGGTCATGGCCGCCAGGCTGCTGGCGCGGCTGGACAGCTCGGCGGGTACGTCGGCGTAGGTCAAGGCGCCCAGGGTGCTGAACTGCAGGGAGCGGATGATGCCGCTGCCAAACAGTAGCAGGATCACCACCCAGTACGGCGTGGAAATATCGAAGCTGGCGCAGGCCGCTATCGTCAGCCCGGTGAGCAGCGCGTTGACGGTCAGGGTGCGGCGAAAGCCAAAGCGGCTGACGATCCGTACCGCCAGCAGCTTCATCAGGAACGCCCCCGCCCCGCTGGCAAAACTCAGCAGCCCGGCCTGCAGCGGGTTGAGGCCGAAACACAGCTGGAACAGCAGCACCAGCAGGAATGGCTGCGAGGCGCTGCCCAGGCGCAGTAGGTTGCCGCCCCAGAAACTCAGGCGGAAGGTCGGGATGCTCAGCAACGAAAGATCGATCAGCGGCTGCGCCACGCGCCTGGCATGCCTGACGTACAAAGCGGCGCAAAGCACCCCGGCGACGATCAGCGCCAGCGCCCAATGCCGCTCCAGCAGGCCGTGGCCGAACGCCTCGAAACCGAAGACCAGGCCACCCAGGCCGACACCGCTGAGCAGCAACCCCAGGCCATCCAGGGGCCGCCCGCGGGCGCCGGGATAGTCGGGGATGTAGCGCAGTACCAGCAGCACCCCGAGGATGCCGATGGGCACATTGATCAGGAAGATCCACTGCCACGACAGCAAGGTCACCAGCAGGCCGCCCAGGGGCGGCCCCAGCACCGGGCCGATCAGCGCCGGAATGGTCAGGTAGGACATGGCCCGCAGCAGGTTGTCCCGGGCCGACCAGCGCAGCAGGATTACCTGCCCCACTGGCACCATCATCGCCCCGGCGGCGCCCTGGGCCAGGCGCGCCAACGACAGTTGCAACAGTGAACCGGCGCTGGCACAGGCCACCGAAGCCAGGGTGAACAGCAGGATGGCGCTGACGAACACCCGGCGCGGGCCGAAGCGGTCCGCGGCCCAGCCACTGACCGGCACGAACAGCGCCACGGCCAGCAGGTACAGGGACACCACCAGGTTCATCCGCACGCTGGGTTCGTTGAAGTCACGGGCCATCTGCGGCAGCGCGGTGAGCACGGCGGTGGCGTCGATCAGCTCCATGAACAGCGCGCAGCCGATGATCATCGGCACCCGGCGCTGGCTGCCCTGCGCCCCTTGGCTCAAAGCATCGGGCGTTGATAGACCAGGGTGTCGCAGATACCGAAGGTCGCCGACCTGCGGGCCGCCGTTATTGTTTGTATGCATTGAAACCCCGCGGCCTGCGCCAGCTTCTGGCTGGCAATGTTGGCCGACGACGTGGTCAACCCCAATGGCTGGCCGGCCAGTTGCCCGATCAGGGTGGCCAGCGCTTCTTTCATCAGGCCCTGCCGGGCATGGCCCTGGCGCACCCAGTAACCGAGCTCGAAACCGCCTTCGCCATCGGCCCGTGGCTTGAGCCCGACACAGCCCACCAAGGGCTCGGTTTCAGCCCGCAACAGCAGGAAGAACTTCTTCTCCCCGGCCGGCTGCGGGAAGTCTTCCAGGGCCCGCCGCAGGCTGTCCCGGGTGTCCTCGGTGCTCCAGTGCGGCTTGCTCCAGGACAGGAAGTCCTGGTGCAGCCCGTAGCTGGCATTCAGCGCCTCGGCCAGCCGCGGCGCCAGTTCGAGGTCGGGCCTGACCAGGCGCAGGCGTGCGGTGTCCAGGCTCGTCGGCAGTTGAACGCTCGCCATATTCAGAACAACCCCGAGGTCGGCGGTGGGGTGCCCTTCAGTTGCCAGGCACCGACCGCCGCGGCTTTCCAGTGCCGGGGGTTGTGGTTGGCCACGGTGCGCGCGTTGCGCCAATGGCGGTCGAGGTTATGGCCGCGGCCGGTGGTCGAGGCGCCGCCGACGTCGAACACCAACTCCGCCGCCTTGAGCGCCGACTCGGCGGCGATGTATTGCGCCTGGGCCACGTCCACCGCGGCCCGGTCCACCGCCTGCGGATCGAGATCGGCGGCCCAGGCGCGGTCGATGGATTCGGCCGCGCGCAACACCACCGCTTCGGCGGTGAAGGCCCGGGCCGAGATGTCGCCGACGCTGAGTTCGACATAGGGATCGTCCACCGAGCGCGCGGCGCTGCTGTGCTTGATCGGCCGCGCATGCTCATTGGCGAAGGCCACCGCGTCGTTCAGCGCATTGCGCGCGATACCGGCCTGTACCGCGCCGAGGAACAGCTGCAGGAACGGCGTGACTATGGTGCGCTTGCCCTCCTCCACGGTACGGGTGCGAATCTCCTCGGCCAAGACCTGCACATGGTGCAGGTGGGTGGTGCCGCTGGCGGTCAGGCGCTGCCCCATGGCGTCGAAATCGTCCAGCAGCTCCAGGCCCTGGCGATCGCGGGGCAGGACGAAGGACACCGGCTGGTCGTTCTCGTCCAGGGCCACCGCGCTGACCCAGTCGGCATACAACGACCCGGTGCTGTAGTACTTGCTGCCACTGGCCCGGTAATGGGCGCCGTCGCGGACGATGCGCGCGCTGATCGAGCCGTTGGCGCCGCCCACCTCCCAACCGGCGTTGCCCAGTACCGCGCCCTGCAGGTAGCGCTCGAACCAGCGCTCGCGCTCGGCCTCCGCGCCCTCGGCGCGGGAAGCCAGCAGGCCCTCGACAAAACCGAAGCCCGGGCGCAACGCCTGGGCCACGTTGGAGTCCACCGCGGCGATGCGGATCAGCAGCGCGATCACCTCCTTGACCGAGCCGCCCGAGCCGCCGTAGCGCCCGGGAATCCGGCAGGTGAAAAAGCCCGCCTTGGCGATCTGCGCCACCGCCTCGAACGGCAACTGTCGCTCGCGCTCGCGTTGCGCGGCGCCCTGGGCGATCTCCGGCAACAGCCGGTCGGCCCGGGTATTGAGTTGTTGCACCGAGACAATCGGGCGTTCGGGTACAGCGGATAACCTGCTCATGGCATTTCCTTGTGCAACATTCGGGGTTAGATGGCGATTTTCCATAGCCGGGATTCGTCGAACAGCAGCACCGCGCTTTCCGGTTCCAGGGGCGGCACCACCAGGCTGATGCCCGAACCGGGCAAGCGTGGCACGGCGCCCAGCAGGCGCTGGGTGTACTCATGGCGCGGGCTGTGGAACAGGGTCTCGACCGGCGCGCTTTCCACCACCCGGCCGTGACGCATCACCAGCACTTCGTCGCTGACATGGCGGATCACCCCCAGGTCATGGGAGATGAACAGGTACGCCAGGCCCAGCTCGGCCTGCAGGTCCGCCAGCAGATCCAGGACCTGGGCCTGCACCGAGACGTCCAGGGCCGAGACCGGCTCGTCGCAGATGATCACCTTGGGGTTGCTGGCAATCGCCCGGGCAATGGCCACCCGCTGCCGCTGGCCACCGGACAGCTGCAACGGCCGGCGTTCGGCCAGCTCCGCCGGCAGGCGCACCTGGCTCAACAGCTGAGCGATGCGCGCCGGCTGCTGCGCCAGTGGGACCTTCGCCACATCCAGGGCATCGGCGAGGATCTGCCCGACGCTCCAGCGCGGGTCGAACGAACTCAGCGGGTCCTGGTAGATCACGCTGATATCGCGCCGATACAGCCGGCGCGTTCGCTCTTCTACCCGGCCGTCGTCGACCCCGGCCCAGGGCCGGTCGAGGAAAGACACCGCGCCGGCATCCGGTTGCAGCAACCCGAGCACGATGCGTGCGACCGTGGTCTTGCCCGAGCCGGATTCGCCGACTATGCCCAGGGTGCGCCCGGCCCGCAGTTCGAAGCTGACGTCGTCGACCACCTGCCGCGATTGCTGGTCGGGGCCGACATAACGCTTGCCCAGCCCACTCGCCCGCAGCAGTACCGGCGAGTCGTTGCCTGGGCGTGGCGCCAGCGTCCGCGCGCCCTGCTGCGGCGACAGCCGCGTGCCCCGCGCATGCTCGGCCGGCACCGCATCGAGCAAAGCCCGGGTGTAGGCATGCCGCGGCTCGCGCAGCACCTGGCGCATCGGCCCCTGCTCCACCACCTCGCCGTGGCGCAGCACCAGCACCTCGTCCACCAGCTGGGCCACCACCGCCAGGTCATGGCTGATGATCAGCAGCGAGTCGCCACGGGCCTTGATCGCTTGCAGGACCTGGAGAATCTGCGCCTGCACCGTGGCATCCAGGGCGGTGGTCGGCTCGTCGGCGATCACCAGGCCGGGGTCCAGGGCCAGGGCGCTGGCGATCAACGCGCGCTGACGCAGCCCGCCGGAGAGTTGATCGGGACGCTGGCGTGCTCGCAGCTGCGGCTCCGGCACGCCGACCCGGGTCAGCAACTCCAGCATTCGCTGCGGGCGGCTGCGGCGATCGCCCCAGCGATGGGTCTCCAGCACTTCGAGGATTTCCTTGCCCACCGGGCGCAGCGGGTCCAGGGACACCAGGGCGTCCTGCAACACAAAACCTATGCCCCGACCACGCAAGGCACGCCAGCCGCGCTCGGAAAGGCTGAGCAGATCGTGCCCGGCATAACTCAGGGTGCGCGCCGTGACCCGCGCCCCGGCGCCGGCCAGGCCGATCAGGCTGCGAGCGGTAACGCTCTTGCCCGAGCCGGACTCCCCCACCAGGGCCAGGGTCTTGCCCGGTTCAAGGGTGAACGACAGGTCGCGCACCACCCACTGACCGGCGAATTCGATGGACAGGCCCTCGACGATCAAGCCTTTGTCGTTCATGACAGGCGGCCCTCCAGGCGTTGTTGCAGGTAACGGCCGGCGACCGTGGTCGACAGCGTGGTCAGGACGATGAACAGCCCGGGGAAAAACGTCAGCCACCAGGCGTTGGCGATGAAGTCGCGGCCCATGGACAGCATGGTCCCCCACTCCGGCGCCGGCGGCCGCGCGCCCAGGCCGAGAAAACTCAGGGCCGAGGCCCAGACGATGGCCTGGCCGACGCCCATGGTCAGGGTCACGATCAGCGGCCGCATGGCATTGGGCAGCAGTTGCCGGGCGATGATGCGCAGCGGCGGATGCCCCAGGGCCCTGGCGGCCTCGATGTACCCCGCGTTGCGCACCGCCAGCACCTGGCCACGGACCATCCGCGCGTAGCCCGGCGCCCCGCCGAGGCCGGTGGCGATGATCAGCGGACCGATGCCGCTGCCGAAGATCGCCACGAACAGCAGCGCCAGGACCAGGCTGGGGAAAGCGAACAGCACTTCCAGCAACCAGCCGACCCCGCGGTCGATGCGCGCGCCACCCAGGCCACCGAGCAGGCCCAGGGCAATCGCGATGCTCATCGCCAGCGCGGTGGCGGCCAGGCCGATAAGCAGCGACTGACGGGTGCCGTGGATCACCCGCGAGAAGATGTCGCGACCGGATTGATCGGTGCCGAACCAATGGGCCTGGCTCGGCGGGTGGAACGCGTCATGGGGCACGATCGCCAGCGGGTCGCTGTGGGCGAACAGCTGGGGCAGCAGCGCCGCGACGATCAGCAACAGCAGGAAAGCCAAGGCCAGCAGCGGCCCCGGTCGCAGTCTGCTTGCCCGGCGCTGGACCCGTACCAGGGGCAGCGTGGCTTCAAGGGTCAGTTCGCTCATGCCGGATTTCCCTGTTGGCGCGGGTCGAGCCACTGGTACAGCAGGTCGACGACAATGTTGGCCAGTACATAACCGGCGGCGACCACCAGGCTGATGCCGATGGTCAGCGGCAGATCCTGGGCTTGCACCGCCTGGTACAGCTGGCGCCCCAGGCCCTTGCGGGAAAAGATCACCTCGATCACCACCGCGCCGCTGATCAGCGCGCCGATGGCCCAGCCGGACAGGGAAACGCCCGGCAGCACCGCATGGCGCAAGGCATGCTTGAAACGCACGGCCAGATCACTGAGGCCACGGGTGCGGGCGGTCAGGACAAAGGGTTGTTCCAGGGTCAGCTCCAGGGATTCCCGGGTCACCTGGGCGATAAACCCCGCCAGGGGAATCGCCAGGGCAATCGACGGCAGCACCAGGGTGCGCCAACCATCGCTGCCGGCCGGCGGGAACAGCCGCAGGCCGAACGCGAACAGCGCCAGCAGCAGGATGCCCAGCCAGAAATGCGGCAAGGCGGCGGCCAGGGTTTCCGCCAGCGAAGCCAGGCTGGCCAGCCAGCGTCGGCGCCCGGCGGTGACTACGGTCAAGGCCAGCACCAGCAGCCAGGCCAGGGCCAGGGAGCTGAAAGTCAGCTCCAGGGTCGGCCAGGACTGCTGTGCCAGTACCCGGGTCACCGGCAAATGCTGGGAATAGGAAATGCCCAGGTCGCCCTGCACCAGGCGCCCCAGGTACAGGGCGTACTGCACCGGCAAGGGTTTATCCAGGCCGTACTCGCGGGTGGCTTCGGCGATGGTTTCCGCGGTCGGGTTGCCGCTCGGGCCGCCGAGGATCGCCAGCACCGGGTCGCCGGGCATCAGGCGCAAGGCGAAGAAGGTCAGCGTGGCAACCGCCCACAGCACCAGGATGCCGCCGGCGAGTCGCCACAAGGCGCGGCGCCCCAGGCGGGCAAGGCACTCGCGGCGCGGGGACAGGGTTGTGCGGCTCATTTGTTCACCCATGCGTCATAGAGATAAGTCACCGCCAGCGACGGCTCCAGCCGCACGCCCTGGGTGGTCTTGTAGATCCCCAGCCGCGTGCTCTGCGGGTAAGTGGTCAGCTGCAGGTACTGCGCCGAGGCGATTTGCTGGGCCTGGTAATACAGGCCCCGGCGGTGTTCGGCGTCCTGGGTGGCCAGGGCCTGCTGGAGGATCCCGTCGAAGACCGGGTCATTGAAGCCGGCGGTATTCTGGTGATAACCGCCGACCCCGGCCGGACGGATGAACTCGGAACTGAAGATGATCCGCAGCACATCGGCGGTGTTGGTGTTCCAGTAGCCCAGGCGAATGTCGTAGTCCCAGTCGGCCTGGCGCTTGGTTGCCTGGACATCGCTCATCTGTTCGACGATCAGCTCGAAACCGGCCAGGCGGGTGGTGGCCTGCACCTGCTCCCACAGGGTGTATTCCGACGGCGGCGTGCGGTTGCCCATCACCACGTGCACCTGCAGGCGCTGGCCGTTGCGGGTGCGGTAGCCCTCGCTGTCGCGCTGGGTCCAGCCGGCCTCGTCGAGCAGGCGCGCGGCGCGGGCCGGGTCGTAGTCCTGGGCGTGCTGGAAGTCGGCGCTGTAGAAACGGGTCGCCGGGCTGAGCGGGCCGCCGGCCCGGGGAAACTCGCTGAAGTACACGCTTTTCAACGCGCCTTCGATGTCGGCGCTACGGACAAAGGCCTCGCGCACCCGGAGGTCGTCGAACGGCGCGCGGGTGATGTTCAGGGTGCCATTGGTGGGGTTGCCCGGGCGCTGGGCGATGATCAGGGTCAGGTCCGGATTGCGCCGCGCGGCTTCATGGGACTCCGGCGGCAGCGCCTCGATCACGTCCACTTCGCCGGCCTGCAGCGAGGCGAAACGTACCGAAGGCTCGAGGATGAACTTCCACACAATGCGCTCCAGCCAGGCCGGCCCCTGGTGCCTGGCCGTCGGCGGCGCCCAGTTGTAGTCGGGATTGCGCACCAGTTCCACCTGGCTCTGGCGTTCCCAGCGCACTACCTTGAACGGGCCGCTGCCCACCGGGCTCTCGCAATTCACATCGCGCGGACGCAGCAGCGCCGTGGGCGACTGGATGCCGAGAAAACCCTGGGCCAGCACTTCGAGAAAGGCCGCATAGGGTGTGGCCAGGTGGACCACCGCGGTGAACTCGTCGCGCACCTCGGTGCTGCGATACTGGCGGATGTAACCGCCGGCGGTGCTGGACTGGGTCTTCGGGTTGGCCATGTGATCGAGGTTGGCCTTGACCGCCGCGGCATTGAACGGCGTGCCGTCGGTGAAATGCACATCGTTGCGCAGATGGAAGCTGTAGCTCAGGCCATCGGCGGACACTTCCCAGCTCTTGGCCAGCCAGGGACCGATGCGGCCCTGCTCGTCCATCGAGACCAGGGAGTCCAGGTACTGTTGGGCGACGAACACCTGCGGCATGTCACCCGCTACATGGGGGTCGAGGCAGGTCGGCTCGCGGTCGGTGGCATAGACCAGGGTGCCGCCGCTCACCGGCTGGGGGCTGCGGGTCACCGTGGAGCTGTCCTGGCCGCAGCCGAGCAACAGGCTGCAAAGGGTGGCGAAAGCGATGTGGGGGGAGATCCTGGGCGACCTGGGTCGCGGGCTGTGGCGTTGCAGAGGCTGGGCGGGTTCTCGCATGGGTGCTGGTAGGCCTTGGGTCCGGGAACCAGGCTATTGCACAAGGCATGCCGGGTTTTGCGTCCCGTAAACAGGCGCTGTGGCCGGTGTTGCAGAGGTGGCAGGCAAACAATCTGTTCGGCCGCTGTTGGCTGAGCAACAGTGCCGTCGACGCCTCAGCCGAGGTCGCCCTCACCCGCCGCTTCCACCCGCAGGAAACCCTCCGACTCGCAGGGCGGTTCGAGCATGGCGAAGACACTTTTCAACGCCGCCTCGGGCACGCGCTTGTCCAAGGCGCGCCGCGCATTGCGCGACAGCGCCTGTTCCAGGGAAGCGCGGACGAAGACACCGATCGCCGGCACCGCGTACTGCCGGGCCAGTGCCAGCAGATGCTGGCGATGCCGCCGGGCCGGCAAGGCCGCGTCGAAGACGATCGCCCGGGCGCCGAGCCGTTCGGCATTCTCCGCGACCCAGCGCGACTTGCCCGCGCCCTGCACACCCATGACCACATACAGGCGGGCACCCGCGGCGGCCCTCGCCAGCTCCGTTTCCAGCCGCGCGTAAGCCAACGCCCAGGCCTGTTTGTTGCGCTCGGGGGTGAACTCGCGGCCAAACTCGGTTTCGAGGTAGTCGTCGGGGTTGATGACCTGGGCAATATTCTCCATCTCGACTCCTGCCTACTGGATGTGGCTGATGACAGTCGGCCTCAGGAACCGGCCGAGGCAAAACGCAGCGCCGCTGTCGGAGCCTTCAACGCCGTCAGGTCGCGGTAACGGGCGCCGGGTCGCGGGCGGTCTCGAAAGACAGGTACTGCCACAGGTTTCAGATCGCCAGCTTGAGAAATTCGAAGGAGGTGCGCCGGCCGCTTTCCAGGTGCGGGATCGCGTCGAGCAAGGCCAGGGTGTAGGGATGCTGCGGATGGTCGAACACCTCGCGCACCGGCCCGGCCTCCACCACCCGGCCGTCCTTCATCACCAGCACCGCGTCGCTGACATGGTTGATCACCCCCAGGTCATGGGAAATGAACAGGCAGGCCAGGCCCAGGCGCTGCTTGAGGTCGTCGAGCAGTTCGAGGATCTGCGCCTGCACCGACACGTCGAGGGCCGACACCGGCTCGTCGCAGACCAGGATCTGCGGCCCGGCCGCCAGGGCCCGGGCGATGGCCACCCGCTGGCGCTGACCGCCGGACAGTTCGAGCGGGCGCCGGCCGAGCAAGGCCGCATCCAGGCGCACCAGGCCCAGCAGCTCCGCGGCCTTGTGCGCCCAGTCACGGCGCGGATGCCCGGCCACCTGCAGCGCTTCGAACAGCACCCGCTGCACGCTGTAGCGCGGATCGAAGGAACTCAGCGGGTCCTGGAACACCACCTGGATGCTGCGCCGCAGCTGGCGTTTCTGCGCATCAGGCAAGCTCAGCCAGGGCTGGCCCAGCAGCTGGATATCGCCGCTGTCCGGGGTCTCCAGGCCGAGGATCATCCGCGTCAGGGTGGTCTTGCCCGAGCCGGACTCGCCGACTATGCCCAGGGTCTGGCCCCGGCGCAGCTGCAGGGAAACTCCGTCGACCACCCTGCGCAGGCGCCCGTCCGGGCCCTTGAAGGCCTTGCTCAATTTATCCACCTGCAACAGCGGCGGCGCCTCGGCCCTGGCCGGCGCCACCGCGCTCAGGACCGGCCGCGGACTCGGCGCGGGGCGCCGGAAATGCACCGCCCTGCCCGCGCGCAGCAGGAATTGGGTGTAGGGATGCTGCGGGTCGTGCAGCACCTCCTCGACGCTGCCCTGCTCGACGATCACCCCGTTGTGCATCACCGCCACCCGGTTGGCCAGGCGCGAGACCACCGCCAGGTCGTGGCTGACGATCAGCATCGCGGTGCTGTCGCCGCGCAGGGATTCCAGCAGGCCGAGGACCTGGGCCTGCACCGTGGCGTCCAGGGCCGTGGTCGGCTCATCGGCGATCAGCAGCCGTGGATTGCAGGCAATCGCCGAGGCGATCAGCGCCCGTTGGCGCAGGCCGCCGGAGAGCTGGAACGGGTATTGGCGGGCGCGCAGTTCGGGCTCCGGCACCCCCACCGCGCGCAGCAGTTCGAGTACCCGCGCCTGGCGTTGTGCCCGGTCCAGCGGGCTGTGCAGCTCCAGGGGTTCGGCGATCTCCTTGCCCACCGGGCGCAGCGGGTCGAGGGAACCCAGGGCGTCCTGCATGACAAAGCCGATCTGCGCCCCGCGTATCCGTCGCCAGGCGCGCTCATCGAAGCGCCGCAGGTCCTGCCCGGCGAACTCCAGGCGGCTGGCCTGGATCAGCGCGTTGGCTCCGGTCAGCCCGGCCAGGGTGCGCGAGGTGACGCTCTTGCCCGAGCCGGATTCGCCCACCAGGGCCAGGCATTCGCCGCGCCGCAGTTCGAAGCTGATGCCCTTGAGCGTGGGCGCGGCATGGATGCCGAAGCGCACCTGCAGGTCGCTGACCCGGATCAGCGGCTCGGGGCCTTCTGGAATGAGGTTCATAGGTGTTTTCCTTCGCTGCGCCGCAGCAGTTCGCGGCCGATCGCGCTGATCGACACCACGGTCAAGGTGATTGCCAGGGCCGGCCAGGCCACCAGCCAGCCGGCGTTGCCCAGGTAGTTGCGGCCGATGGCGAGCATGCCGCCCCACTCCGGCGCCGGTGGCGGCGCGCCAAAACCGAGAAAGCTCAGGGCCGCGCCGGCGACTATGTTGCCGCCGATGCCGATGGTGGCCAGGATCAGGATCGGCTTGATCGCATTGGGCAGCACATGCCGGGCGATCACCGCGGATCGCCCGAGGCCCAGGGTGGTCGCTGCCTCGACATAGGCCGCGCCGCGCACCACCAGGGTTTGCGCGTGCACCAGGCGGGCGTAGCGCGGCACGCTGGCAATGCCCACGGCAATGATGGTGTTGAGCTGGCCCTGGCCGAAGAAGGTGATGATCACCAGGGCCAGCAGCAGGTCGGGAAACGCCAGCAGCACATCCACCAGGCGCATCACCGCACCGTCCAGCCAGCGCGGGCCGAGGCCGGCGAGCAGGCCGAACAGCGTGCCGACCAGCAGGCCGATGGCGGTCGCCGCCAGCCCCAGCACCAGGGAGGGACGCACGGCGTAGACCAGCCGGGTGAGGATGTCCCGGCCGTTCTCGTCGGTGCCCAGCCAGTACAGGCTGTCCGGGGCCCGGAACGCCTCGCGGGCATTGGCCGCCAGCGGATCGCCGGCCACCAGCCAGGCCGGTTGCAGCGCGGCGATCAACAGCAGGACCACGAACAGCCCGGCCAGCAGCAACCCGGGACGCGCGACCCAGCCGCGAACCCGCGGGCGCCTGGCGGCGAACAAGGGCACCGTCTGGATCAGGCCGACCGGCGTCGGCGTGCTTTGATTGATGGGCGCCATGGGCACCTCCACAGGCTAAGGGTTGGCGCTCAGGGCGCCGGGTTGGGGATGGTCCCGTGGATCTGCTCGATACGCGCCAGCGCCTGGGCATCCAGGCACAGCGCCAGGGCCCCGAGGTTTTCCTGCAACTGGCTCAGCGAGGTCTGCCCGGTCAGCGCGCTGCTGACGAAGGGCTTGCCCAGCACATAGGCCAGGGCCAGTTGCGCCGGGCTGACCGCCAGGTCCGCCGCCAGCTCGACATAAGCGGCTATCGCCTGCTGTGCGCTCGGGCTGTCGTAGCGGTTGAAGCTGCGGTACAGCGATGACAGGCGCGAGCCCTCTGGCCGCGCCCCGCCCAGGTACTTGCCGGTCAGCGCGCCGAACGCCAGCGGCGAATAGGCCAGCAGGCCGACGCCTTCGCGGTGGCTGAACTCCGAGAGCCCGCCCTCGTACAGGCGATTGAGCAGGCTGTAGGGGTTCTGGATGCTGACGATCCGCGGCAAGCCGAGGATCTCGGCCTGGCGCAGGAACTGCGCGACGCCCCACGGGGTTTCGTTGGACACGCCGATATGGCGGATCTTGCCCGCCGCCACCTGTTCGGCGAGCACGCTCAAGGTCTCGCCGATGGCAATCGCCTCGGGGTCGTCGACATAGGGGTATTCGCGCTGGCCGAAGATATTGGTGGTGCGGTCCGGCCAGTGCAGCTGGTACAGGTCCAGGTAGTCGGTGCGCAGGCGCTTGAGGCTGCCGTCCAGGGCCTGGACTATGTTCCGGCGGTCGTGGCGGGTCAGGCCGTCGCGGATATGTGCCCCCACCCCTGGCTGGCGCGCCGGGCCGATGATCTTGCTGGCCAGGACGATGGAATCGCGGCGCCCGCGACTGGCCAGCCAGCTGCCGATAAAGCCTTCGGTGCTGCCCCAGGTCTCGGCGTGGGTCGGGGTCGGGTACATCTCCGCGGTGTCGATCAGGTTGACGCCGTGGGCCAGGGCCTCGTCGAGTTGCCGGTGGGCCTCGGCCTCGCTGTTCTGGTGGCCCCAGGTCATGCTGCCGAGGCCGAGTGCGCTGACCTTCAGGTCGCTGTTGCCAAGTGTGCGGTAGTCCATGGTCTGTCCAGGTCGGTGATGGATGGGTTCAAACGGCGACGGCCGCCTGCTGGTACTGGCTGGCCGGATACGGCAGGCCGAGGTGCTCGCGCAAGGTGCTGCCGCGGTATTCGCGGCGAAACACCCCGCGCTTCTGCAGCAGCGGCACCACGTGGTCGACGAAGGCCTCGACCCCGGACGGGAACACGTCCGGCATGATGTTGAAGCCGTCGGCGGCGCCGGCGCGGAACCAGTGCTCCAGGCTGTCGGCCACCTGCTCCGGGGTGCCCACCAGCAGGCGGTGGCCCACCAGGATGCGGCGCGACAATTCGCGGATGCTGAGGTTTTCCCGGCGCGCCAGGTTCAACTGGGCTTCGAGGAAACCATGGGAGCCACGCTCGAACTCTTCGATCGGGCCGATCCGCTGCCACGGCAAGGGCGCGTCCGGGTCCAGCTCCTCGACCGCCAGGCCCACCCGCGAGGCGACCTGTTGCAACAGGCCCTCTTCGCCGTGATAGGCATTGAGCTGGTCGAAACGCGCCTGGGCCTCGGCCTCGGTGCTGCCGATCACCGTGGACAGTCCCGGCATGATTTTCAGGTGCTCGGGGTTGCGCCCCCACTGCCGCGCGCGTTGTTTCATTTCCTGATAGAACGCCTGGCCGTCCACCAGGGTGGTCTGGGTGGTGAAGATCGCATCGGCGTAACGCGAGCCCAGGGCCTTGCCGCCTTCCGACGAGCCGGCCTGGACCAGCACCGGGCGACCCTGGGGCGAACGCGGCAGGTTCAGCGGACCCTTGACCGAAAAGTGCTGGCCGACGAAGTCGATGGCATGGATCTTCGCCGGATCGGCGAAGCGCCCGCTCCCGGCGTCGGCGATCACCGCGTGGTCTTCCCAGCTGTCCCACAGTTTGAGGGTGACGTCGATGAACTCGTCGGCCCGGGCATAGCGGTCGACATGCCGTGGCGCGCCGGCCAGGCCGAAGTTCTGCGCCGCGGCGTCGCCGGCGTTGGTCACCACGTTCCAGGCCGCGCGGCCGCCGCTGATATGGTCCAGCGAACTGAAACGCCGGGCCAGGTTGTACGGGTCGTTGTAGCTGCTCGACGCCGTGGCGATCACCCCGATATGCCGGGTCGCCAGGGCCACCGCGGTCAGCAGCACCGTCGGTTCCAGGCGCCCGGCCGGTTGCCGGGCGACATCGCCGACCAGCGCCGGGCCATCGGCGAGGAAGATCGCATCCAGGCAACCGCGCTCGGAAATCCGCGCGATGTTGCGGTAATACTCGATGTCCAGGTAAGCGTCGGCCGCCACTTCGGCCTTGCGCCAGGCCGCGGCGTGGGCGCCGAAACCGAGGATGTTCATGCCGATACTCATCTGCTGCTCAAGCTGGCTCATGGTCACTCCTGCAAAGGTGGGGTTCAGACGGCGCTGGCTTCATCGCGCGCGCCGCCGCTGGCCGCGTCCTGCTCATGCAGGGCGCGCCAGGCAGCGCCCGGGCTGATGCCGTTGAGGTAGTAGTTGCCCAGCGCCCGCTCGCGGTAGATCGCCGGGTTGTGCGAAGCCAGGGTGCGGGCGTTGCGCCAGTGTCGGTCGAGGCGCCGGGCCTGGCTGGTGGCCGAGGCCCCGCCGACTTCGAAGAGCAAGGTGGTGGCTTCCAGCGCCTGTTCGAGAACGATCTGCTGGGCCTGGTACACGCGGATATCCGCCTCGACGTAGTCGGACTCCCGCACCGTGCCGGCGAGTTCGGCCTGGTGCACGCCTTCGAGCACCTCCGCGGCACCGAGCACCAGGGTCTCGCTGGCATAGGCCAGGCTCGACAGGCGCCCGATCACCCGCTGCACCAGGGGATCGTCCTTGGGGCTGGACTGGCCCGGCACGCCGAAGGCGCGGGTGCGGCCCTGGACGAACAGCGTGGCGTCCTGCAGCACCGCGCGGGCGATGCCGGCCAGGGTCGCCAGGTGGAACAGCTGGTAGAAGGCCGACAGGTACGACTCGGCGCGCAGCTCGCCGGGCTTGAAGCGGCGCAGCACATGCTCGCTGGGCACCGCGACCTGCTGGAAACGGGTGGTGCCGCTGCCGGTCAGGCGCTGGCCGAAGCCGTCCCAGTCGTCTTCGCGGCTGACCCCGGGGGCGTCCACCGCCACCACCACACTGACGAAATCCTCCTCCAGCATGGCCACGGCGGCGACCCAGTCGGCGTAGATCGCCCCGGTGCAGTAGTACTTCTCGCCATCCAGCAGCCAGCCGGCGCCGGGATTCTGCGGGTCGGCGGCGCTGAGCCGCACCGAGTTGCTGGTGCTGTCGCCGCGCTCGGCCATGGCCGCGCCCCACAGCTGACCGTCCAGCACCTTGGCGAACCAGTAGGCCTGGGACGCGCTGTCGCCGCTGGACAGGCGCCCTTCGACGAAACCGAAATGGGCGCGGACGATCTGCGGCAGGTTCGAGTCGGCCGCGGCCAGGTCGATCAGCAAGCGAAACAGCACCGGCAGGCCGATGCCGGCGCCGCCGTGGGCAACCGGCACCCGCAACGCCGCGAACCCGGCTTCGCGCAGCCAGCCGACGGCGTCGAACGCCAGGCTGCGTTGCCGCTCGCGCTCGATGGCGCCGGCGGCGATGCGCTCGAACAACGGGCGCAAGCGCTCGTGCAACGCGGAGTAAGACTGGGGCTTGGGTGGATGTGCAGTCATGACAGGTCCTTGCGGGGCGTCACACGGCTTTCGCGCGCGGATCGACCCAGTGATTGATCAGGTCGACCAGAAAGTTGACGACCACATAAATCGCCGCCGCCAGCAGGGTGATCCCCAGCAGCAACGGCACGTCCTTGCTGTTCGCCGCGTCGAGCATCAACCGGCCGATGCCCTGGCGCGCGAACAGCAGCTCGATCACCACTGCCCCGCCGAGCAGGCTGGCGAAGACAAACCCGGAGAGGGTCACCAGCGGCACCAGCGCGTGGCGCAGGGCATGCCGCAGGCGCACCCCGGTCTCGGACAGGCCGCGGGCCCGGGCCATGGCGATAAAGGGTTGCTCGAGGATGTCTTCCAGCTCCTGGCGCAAGACCTGGGCCAGCACCGCGGCGATCGGCAGCGCCAGGGCCAGGCTCGGCAGGATCAGCGCGCGCCAGCCCTTCGAGCCGGAAGGCGGCAACAGGTGCCAGCCGAAGGCGAACACCAGCAGCAGGGCCAGGCCGATGACGAAGGACGGCGCCGACGACAGCACCAGCTCGGTGCCGGACGCCAGCGAGCGAATCCAGCGCGCGCGGTTGGCGGTCAGCACCGCCACCCCGATCGCCAGCAGCACCGCCAGCAGCGCCGCGGCCAGCGACAGTTGCACGGTGGCCGCCAGTTGCCCGCCGATTGCCTGCACCACCGGGATCCGCAGGCGATAGGAGTCGCCCAGGTCGCCCTGGGCCAGGCGCCCTAGGTACTGGCCGTATTGCACGATCAGCGGCTGGTCGAGACCGTATTCGGCGCGCACCCGGGCAATCAGCTCGGCGCTGGGCATGGCTTCCGGGCCGCCGAGGATCGCCAGGGCCGGGTCGCCGGCACTGAGGTTGAGCGCGAGAAAGGTCAGGGTCGCGGCGCCCCAGAGCACGCCGATCCCGGACAACAATCGGCGCAGGACGAGTCGCAGGCTGTTCATCGGGCCTCCTGGTCCAGCCAGACGCTGGTGAAAAAAGGTGTGTTGTGGGAGGTGTCGAAAATCAGGCCCTTGACCTGTTTGCGATAGGCCACCAGCACGTGGCTTTCGAACACCGGCACAGCGGGCACGGTTTCCACCAGGCGTTGCTGGGCAATCCGGTAGGCCGCGGCCAGCGCCACCGGATCCTGCAGTTGGCGAGCGGCGGACAAGGCCCGGTCCAGCTCGGTATCCCGGAAGCGCCCGGCGTTCTGCCCGATCAGCTTGGGCGTGCTGATCGCCTGGCTGTGGTAGAGGATGAACAGGCCGTCCGGGGTGTTGGTGTGCCAGTAGCCGCCGGCGATTGCCTGGAAGTTGCTCGCGTAGCGGCGCTCGGTGACCTGGGCCAGGGGCAACTGGTCGATGGCCATCTCGAAGCCGATCTTTTTCAGGTCGGCCTGGATCGCCACCGGCACGCTGCTGGGAAAAGCCCCGGTTTCGTAGGTCAACAGCCGCGCCGCCAGCCGCTGGCCAGCCTTGACCCGATAGCCCTGGGCATCGCGCTGGCTCCAGCCGGCCTGGTCGAGGATGCGGTTGGCGGCGTCGACGTCGTACGCCAGCACATCCTTGAACGCCGGGTCGTAGTAGCGGGTGTTGGCAGCGAGGAAATCGCCCTTGGGCAGGTACTCGCCAAACCCGGTGATCCAGGCCAGGCCTTCGCGGTCGATGGCCTTGGCCACCGCCCGGCGCACCTGCACGTCCTCGAAGGGAAAACGCTCGACGTTGAAGGTCAGGCTGCGAAACGGGTTGGCCTTGCGGATCCGGCTGCGCATCTGCAACTCGGGGTTGGCGCGGATGGCCCGGGCATTCTGCGCCGGGGCGTCCACGGTGAAATCCGACTGGCCCGACTCCAGGGCGCTGAAGCGGATCATCGGCTCGGGCACGATGCTCAGCTCCAGGCGTTCCAGATAGGCTTCGCCCTGGTGCCGTGTGACCGGCGGCGCCCAGTTGTAGCCCTGGCGCCGGACGAAGCTGGCGCCCTGGTCGCGGGTGTAGCTTTCCAGCACAAAGGGCCCGGAGCCGATCGGCCGTTCGGCGATGGTCTTCGGCGCCTCGAGGATCTGCCGCGGCGAGATCATGCTCAGCCAGGACTGGGCGAGCACGTCGAGGAACGGCGAATAGGCTTCGCGCAGATGCGCCTCGAAGGTGTACTCGTCGACGATCCGGCCGTCGACATAGGGCGCGATGTAGGCCGCCGCCAATGGCGACTTGGTGGCTGGGTCGCGCATGTGTTCAAGGTTGACCTGCAGCGCCCGGGCGTTGAATTTCTCGCCGTCGCTGAAGGTCACATCGTCGCGCAGGTGAAAGGTGTAGGTCTTGCCGTCGGCGGAGATCTCCCAGGACTTGGCCAGCCAGGGCGAGATATTGCCCTGCTCATCCTGGTACAGCAGGCAGTCGAACAGGATCCGCCCCAGCCACTGCACATTGCCGTGGGAAATCGAATGCACGTCGAGGGTGGTGGTGTCGGACGAGGTCGTCACCCGCAGGGTGCCGCCAGGTTTGCCGGGCGCGCTTTCACGGTAGTCCTCGGCGGCGTAGCTGAGGCTGCCGTTGCCCAGCCGGCCGTCACTCGGTTGGCCGTCACCGAGGGCACCGTTGCCGCGCGGCGCCTCGCCAACCGGCTTGCAGGCGGCCAGCGCCATCACGGCGACGAGCGCCGCCAGGCGGGCGAGCCTTGTGGTCAGGGTCATTGCTGTCTCCCGCCACTGCCCGGCCGCCGTCGTGGGACGCGCCGGGCAGCAGCCGCGCTGGCTCAGAAGTTGTAGGCGATACCGGTGAAGGCACCGAAGCCGTCGCCCGGGTACAGCGACGCGGTGTCGCGGCCGTTGGCGTTGTAGGTCGGCAGCACGGCGGTCACGTAGTTCTGGTCAGTGAGGTTCTTCAGGTCCAGGTACAGCTGCCACTTCTTGCCCGGGTCGTCGTAGCCGAAGCGCGCGCCCCACAGGGTGTAGGACGGGGCGTAGAAGGTGTTGGCGTAGTCCACCGCGGTGCTCGACACCGCGCGCACGTTGATCCCGGCGTAGAAGCCGTTGGCGTACTGGTAGAACAGTTCGCCCTGGTAGACATGCTTGGGCAGGCCCGGCAGCTCGTTCTGGCTGAACAGCGGGTCGTTGCGGTAGTGGAAGTCGTTGAGGGTATAGGCCTGGCGCCAGCTCAGCACATCGCCGTTGCCGCCTTGCCAGAGCCGCGTGGTGAGCCCGGCCTCGACGCCCTGGTGAATGGTCGGCGTGGCGTTCGAGGTGGAGACCACCGCGGCCGTGGTACGGGTGGCCGGGAGCACCTCGACGTTGAGCAGCTCGTTCTTGATCCAGGATTTGTACAGGGTCAGGCTGCCGTCGAAGATCGCGTTCTTGCCACGGATGCCGAACTCCAAGGTGTTGGCGCTTTGCGGCACCAGCGGCTTGGCGTAGTTGCTGGTGACCCCGGAACCGGAGCTGGACCAGGAGCTGGGCGGGTCGATGGAGCGGCTGGCGTTGGCGAACACCTGGACATCCGGGGTCAGGTAATAACGCAGGCCGGCGCGCGGCGCGAGCTTCCACTCGTCATAGCGGTAATGATCCGGCAGGCCGCTGGTGTTGGCGCGGTCGCTGAAGGTGACGTTGATATCGCGCTTGATCTCGATCGCCGAGAGCCCGCTGGACAGGTACAGGTTGTCGGTCAGGCCGAGGTCGTTGCCGAGGGTGAACACATGGTCGAACGAGCCGTCGTACTCGACCTGTTTCTGCAGCACGCCCAGGTCCTTGTCGCCCCGGTAGGTACGCACCCCGGAGCGGATATGCTCGGTGCTGCTCCAACCGACGGTGGTGGTGCTCGGCAGGCCGAACACCTGGTCGTGGCGGCTGTACTTGAGCGAATAGTTGATGTCGCGCCAGTCCCAGTAGTTGGGGTTGACGCTGCTCTGGCGGCTGAGGATCTGCGGGTAGTTGTGGTACACCAGCCCGGCTTCGAGGGTGGCATCGTCGTCGAAGGTATAGGTGGTCTTGCTGCCGACCCAGGTCGAGCCGCGCTTGGTCGAGTCGCCCCGGGCATCGCGCACGGCGGCGGTGGTCTTCGACGAGTCGTGCTTGATCTGCGCGCGGGTCAGCGGTGCGGAGTTCTCGTGGTACTCCTCGCGGTAGCGCACGTAGAGGCGGGTTTCCAGCTTCGGATTGAAGCGATAACCGAAGTTGGTCACCACCCCCTTGGCCTTGGTGAAGGTGAAATCCTGGTAACCGTCGCGCCGCGAATTGTCGACGCTGACGAAGTAATCGCCATCCCCCACTACACCGCCGGTGCTGAGGGTCTGTTTCTGCCAGCCGAAACTGCCGCCCTCGACCTTGATCCGGTTACCCGGCGCGGTCAGCCCCGAATTGGTCACGAAGTTGATCGCACCACCCAGGGACAAGGCGCCATATTCGAAGGCATTCGCTCCGCGCAGCACCTCGGTGTAGTTCAGGCCCTGGGTATCCAGCAGTTCATAGGGCGTGCCGCCGGGGCCGGTCAGGGCCAGGCCGTCGAACAGGAACTTGGTGCCCTCGCGGAAATAACCCGGCGAGGTATTGGCCCCGGAGCCGCGGATGGAAATCTTGATCGCGTCGTTGCCGCCGGCTGCCTGGGCATACACCCCGGGCTGATAGGCCAGGGTGTCTTCGAGGGTCGCCGAGCGGCCCTTCTCCACCTCGGCCTGGGTCACCAGGCTGGTGCCGCCGGGGATCTCGTCCAGTGCCGCCTGGGCGGCTTGCGCGGCGGTCTGCTTGGCCGCCTCGACCGTGACCGTGCCCAGGCGCTTCTCGCCGGCCACCGGAGTCTCGGCGGCCGAGGCCCCAGTGGCCAGGCCAAGTACCGCGGTGCCTACGGCGAATAAAGAGGAATGACGGAAGGTTGTTGCGGTTGTCGCGGCTGTTGTCAGAGACACATGCTTCAAGGTCTTGCTCCCCACCTGATTAAAAAATAGGCGAGTTTCTATAGGTATAGTCAATCTCCCTTGGGCCAATGCACCGACCATGCCAAATGGCAAAGTGCTTTATCTGTTGGCTTTCAAGGAGTTGGCTGGAGCAAGCGGGTTGTTGCAAAACGACGTGAGTGTTCAGCCACTGTTGCCTGGCGGACAGCTGGAGGCGTCCGGCCCGTCGATTGCCGGTGAGCCTCATGAAAAACGGGCGCCTGCCACGGCGCCCGTTTTCCTGGCCAATGGCTGGCCGCCCTGCTCTCGCGGGTCCGCTCAGCCAGACGCCTTGCTCGCCGCCAGATAGGGCGCCAGGCGGCGCGCCATTTCTTCGCCGAGGGCCTGCAGACCGCTCATGGGACGGACCATCACCTCGAACTCGACGATCTTGCCGGCTTCGTCGAAGCGAATCAGGTCGATGCCCTTGAGCTGCCGCTCGCCGACCCGGGCGCTGAATTCCAGCACCACGCTCAGGCCATCGGCGGTGACCAGTTCACGGTGATAGGTGAAGTCGCTGAACACCTTGAACACGGTATTGAGGATGGTCGAGACCACCGGCGCGCCCGGGTAAGGCGTATGGGCCATGGGCGAGCGGAATACCACGCTCGCATCCAGCAGTTCAGGCAAGGCGCTCAGGTCGCCCTGGGCAAGCATGGCATGCCAGCGTTGCAGGGAGGCGGCAGCCTGGGGGTGCAGTTGCAGATCGGACATGGTGTTCTCCTGTCGCTTGTTATGGTTGGGCTCTTGCAGGACTGGGGAGCTGTCGTTCGACAGTGACTGACCGGCCCACCATAAGCGCCGGGGGCGACAGGCAACAATGATCGCAAGTGACACTTGACTGATCGCAATGAGCAATCCCCGTGACGGCCTCAGGCCTGGCAGAGTTGCTCGAACAGTCTGGCGTGCTGCGGGAAGCCTTCGCTGAGCTGGCGCTTGCAGCCCAGCTGCATGTCCGCGTAGTCGAACCCGGGGCACACCGCCTCGCTGATCAGGCCGTAGCCCACCGCTCCGGACAACAGCCGCGAGGCCTTCCACACGCCGCCGGGAACGTGCAGCTGCAAGCACTGGCCGGCCAACACATCGCTGCCCATCACCAGGGTTTGCAGGCGGCCGTCCGGGAACACCAAGTAGTATTCGAGGGCGTCTCCGAGGTGGAAGTAATGCAGGATGTCGGACTGGTTCAGATGGAAGTGACCGATGGGCGAATCCCCGGTCAGCAGGTAATAGATGGAGGTCATCAAGTAACGCTGCCCACCCGCGCTGGCGAGCATCGGCCGCTGGTCCGCCTGGAAGGTCCTGCGGTAATAACCGCCTTCCGTGTGCGGCTCCAGGTTGAGGGCGGTCAGCAGTTGTTGGGCGCTGCAAGCAGGCTTGTGCGGAGGCTGGTCAGTCATGTCGGGGTCACAGGTCAGGGAGTTGCTCCCAGCGTAGCAGTGCCTCGCCCTGGCGCCCCGGGGCTGGCCCGACCTGCCGTACGAATGGCAGGTCGGGTCCTGGTCGCCTACGCCCGCCGCGAGCCGGCTAGCTTGCCGGTCGGCGCAGGCTTGCGTGACAGGGTCCTGGTCCGGCGCAGGTAGCGCACGGCCCAGACCAGTAGCATGCCCAGGCTCAACAGCGCCGGAACCAGGGCGATGTTGAACATCTTCAAGGTCCTTCCCAGATCATCGATATCGGCGTTCAGTTGGTATTGCACCTCGCGCAGTTCCTTGCGGATGCGGGTTTTCTCCTGCATGAACTGGCGCACCGTCGCCTGCTGTTCGGCGCTGAGGGTTTTGCCCTTGTCCGACGAACCCTGCAATTGCTGCAGCTTGCCTTCGGTCTCCTCGAGACTTTCCTCGAGGGCGAAGCGTTTGGCCCGGAAGCTGGCTTCGGCCTGGCGGCGCAATTGCTCCACCACCACGAACGGACGACTGTAGGGGCCGCGCGAACGCAGGCTGTTCAGGGCGTCCGAGCCAGCGAGGTTGTCCAGGGTATTGAGCACGAAGGAGGCGTTGTCGGCCCATGGTCGCGTTGCCGGGCGTCCGTTGACGTCCTGCATTTCCAGCCACATCCGGTCGGTCAACAGGTCCGTATCAGCCACCACCACCAGGTTGACCTGCTGCGCTTCCTTGAGGCCGTCCTTGCGTCCCTCGATGCCGTCGGCAAAGGCGGTGTGTACCGGGCCCTGCACCCGGGCGGCGATAACGTAACGCTGACTCGGCTGCTCCTGGTCGCGCACCAGTTGTTTGCGGTCGGCGGGTTTGTCGAAACGGTCCGCCTCGAAGGTCTTGGCCGAGTCGGAGCTATACATCAGCGGGGTGAAGTGCGTGCTGGCGCCGGCCACCGGCTCGAGGATGCCGACGGTGGTCAGGGCGATGAACTCCAGCCCGGCGGTACTCGGGTCCTGTTGGCTCAGCGCGGCTTGCGGCACGCCTAGGGTGAACGGCCGCGGCATCGGGCGCCCGTCTTCCTCGGAAGTCTCCAGCAAGGCATAGAGGTTGTCCCCCAGGACCTTGCCCGGCTGCATATGAATGCCCCAGGCCTTGAACAACGGCTCGAGATTGGAGGACTTGTCCTTGCTCTGGATGCCGAAGTACTCCTCGCCGGAGTCCTGCTCGCTGTAGGGATCGACGAAGGCCAGCAGCTTGCCGCCGCGCAACACGAACTGGTCGATGGCATACAGGGTCGGCTGCGAGAGCTTTTTCGGGTGCAGCAACATCAGGATGTCGACGTCTTTCGGGATGTCCTGGGTATCGGGCTTGAGCTGTTGCAGGTCGAACTCCCGACGCAGCTCCTGGAGCATCATCCACGGCTCGGTCTTGCTCTGCGTGCGGATATCGAAGCCACCGTTGGCCGGCAGGCTGCTCAGCAGGCCCAGGGTGGGGCGCTTGGGGTTGGCCAGGGCTTGCAGCAAGCGGCTGATGTCGTACTCGAGAAACTCCTCCTGGTCCGGCGCGAAAAACTCGATCGTCTGGGCGTTATTCTGCTCATCGGTACCGGCCAGGCCGAAATACACCGGCGCCCCGCCCTGCCCCAGCGGCACGGCCTGCAGGCCGAACTCGCTGGCCTTGTCCTCTTCCGCGGAAAACGGCAGCGGGTCGATGACATGCAGGCGGATCTTGCCGTCGGCCTCGCGTTCATAAACTTTGAGCAGTTCCTGGACACGCTGGGCATAGCCGCGCATCGGCATCAGCTCCTTCGAGCCGCTGTCGGAAAAGTAGAAATACAGGTCGAGCGGTTGTTTCAGCTCCGCGAGAATCTGCCGGGTGCCGGCGCTGATGGAGTAGAGCTTGTTCTGGGTCAGGTCGAGCCGGACACCCGTGAGCAGCAGCCCTGTCGCCAGGTTGAAGGCCAGGAACAGCAAGGCAATCAGCAACAGGCCGGAAGTGGAATACAGCATGCGTTTCATCGAATCGTCCTCACTCGGCTTTCTTCAGGTTGACCGTCACCACCGTGGCCATCAGCCAGGCGACAATCACGCTGAGGAAATACAGCGGATCGCGCAGGTCGATCAGTCCTTTGCTGATCGTGCCGAAATGGGTCAGCAGGCTCAGCGAGGCCAGCAAGTCCAACAGCCATTGCGGCGCCCATGGGTTGAGTGCATCCAGCACCAGGGAGAAACCGCAGGCGACGAACAGGAAACACACCAGGAAGGCGAGGATCAGGGCAATCACCTGGCTCTTGGCCATGGCCGACATGCAGGAGCCGATCGCCAGGTAGGTGCCGGCGAGCAACCAGCTGCCCAGATAGCCGGTCAGGATCACGCCGTTGTCCGGGTTGCCCAGGTAATTCACGGTCAGCACCATGGGCAGGGTCAACAACAGGGTGATGCCGGCGACGACCCAGGCGGCGAGGAACTTGCCGACCACCGCCTCGAAACAACTCACCGGCAGGGTCATCAGCAATTCGATGCTGCCGGACTTGCGCTCCTCCGACCACAGGCGCATGGCCAGGGCCGGCAGCAGGAACAGGTAGAGCCAGGGATGGACGTCGAAGAACGGCGCCAGGTCCGCCTGGTTGCGCTCGTAGAAACTGCCCAGGTAGAAGGTGAAGACGCCCGAGAGCACCAGGAAGATCTCGATGAATACGAAGGCCAGCGGCGTGGCGAAATAACTGCCCAGCTCACGCTTGAAAATCACCGGTAGCTGTCTCATGCCGATTCTCCCCGGGTCAGGGTCTGGAACACCTCGTCGAGACGGCCCTGCTCCAGCTCCAGGCGCTTCATCTTCCAGCCACGCGCGGTCACCAGCGCGTTGACCTGAGGAAAAATCACCTCGCCGGGCCGCGCCAGCAGCGTCAGGCTGCCTTCGGCCGGGTTCTGCTCGACGCCCGCCACGCCCGGCAAGACCACCAGGGCCAGCAGGTCCAGCGGTTCGTCGGCCTGCAAGGTCACCGCCTGGCGATAGCGGGAACTGCGCTCCAACTCGTGCGGCGTGCTGTCGGCCAGCAAGCGGCCATTGCTGATGATCAGGGCGCGGTTACAGACAGCCGACACCTCTTCGAGGATATGGGTCGAGATGATCACGATCTTGTCCTGGCCCAAGTCCTGGATCAGTTGGCGAACCAGTTGCTTCTGGTTCGGGTCGAGCCCGTCGGTGGGTTCGTCGAGAATCAACACCCGCGGATCGTGGAGGATCGCCTGGCCCAGGCCGACCCGGCGGGTGAAGCCCTTGGACAGGGTCTCGATGGTCTGGCGCCGGACGTCGCCCAGTTCCAGCAGGTCGATCACCCGGTCCACCCGTTCGCGCTTCTGCGCACCGCGATAGCCGCGAACGCTGGCAATGAACTCGAGAAAACCCTGTACCGCCATGTCGCTGTAGCTGGGCGCGCCTTCCGGCAGGTAACCCATCTGCCGCTGGGCGTGGCGGGTCTGGGTGCGGATGTCGAACCCCAGGATGCTCGCGGTGCCGGAGGTCGGCGCCAGAAAGCCGGTGAGCATTTTCATCGTGGTGGATTTGCCTGCACCGTTTGGCCCGAGAATCCCCAGTACTTCTCCCGGGCCGATATGACAGGACAAATCGTCGACCGCGACCTGCCCGGAAAAAGACTTGGTTAGTTTGGATATTTCGATCATGGCTTCCAGGTTCAGCAAGAGAAGTCTGAGGTGAACAGCCAGAGGCCATTCATATTCAGCAGCGGGTTGAGATTGGGTAGTTGCAACAGGATCAATAGCGGTGTTGTGCCGGATTGGGCGCAATACAATACACGTTGATATTTTTAATGCGGGTATAAAGGCATATGAATAAGATCATTCGATAGAAATATAAGATTTATCCTATGCAGCCAGAGTATTGCTCTTAACGCCAGCTGACATTATTTCCTAGTATCCTAGCTCTCATATTCTTACTTGAGTTTACTGGGTGACCTATGCTCTTACGCACTATCTTCATCGAAAACAAAGAACAGCAAATGCTGACAGCGGCTTTGCTCTGCAGTTTTTCTGTTCCAGAAGCAGGTCGAAACTTTCTCGCCTATAGCCTGAATGAAAGCCTTGATGAAGATAATCTGCGCGTCTATATCGCCTTGTTATTCAGCGAAGGGGGCAACTACTGCCTGGGCGCCCTGGACTCGGACGAGGACGGGCAACTGGCGATTCGCGTGTTCAGCCAGATCCTGCGCGAGGCTGCCACCGGTGAACACCGTGAAAGCGATGTGCCCTACCATCTGCTGGACCTGAACAAGCAACAGTTGCCCGCCGCCGCGGCGGCGGACCATCGTTTGTTGAGCACCAAGAAGGAATGGATCGCCAAGCTGCTGAGTTTCCAGGCTTCGGCTCAATTTGGCTCGGCGATCGAACATTCGCCCACAGCCATAGATGACCAGCAACTCGACGCCGCCCTGGCGCAACTCGACGAACAGGCGGGCGACAGCGCCGAACAAGAACGCCACGAATCCACCGAGACTGCGGGCAGCTCCGAAACCCAAAGCCCCCAGCCAGACGCGCCCGCGGCCGAAATCCGCTACTCCGATGCCGGCCCCCTGGCGATGCCAGCCGAGCAGCAGCCCCCGGCCGAACCCCAGGATGAAGACTGGCCTTTCCCGGGCACCGACCCCGAGCACTTCCTGCAGGATGTCGAGGCAAGCCTGATGGAGTTCTCCAGTATCGCCAACCGGCTCAAGCAACAGAAACAGCAGAGCCAGACGCAACAGCAGACCCTGGATTCCAGAGAGTCTCAATTACAGGAGAAAGAGCGCCTGCTCGAACAAAAGGAAGAGCAGTTACAGCAACTGCAACGGCAACTTGATCAGGATCGGCAAGCCGACAGTGCGATACGCGCGCAACAAGAAGCGCGTCAGGGCGAACTGGATAAACGTGAAGACGCATTGCAGCAAAAAACCAGGGAGTTGGTGGGGCAATTCAAGAAGCTCAACCATGCCAAGGACAACTTCAACAACACTCTGAAAAATCTGAACGAGATCATTCGGCTCAATGAGGATGCCCTGTCCGAATAAACTTGTCCTGGTCGCCAGGCAGACTTTGGTTATTGGCAAGACCGGTAAAGCCTGAAGCCGTTCAATTACAAACTGCCGGACTTTTCCAGCGGGTCGTTATTTAGATAGCGGCCTTTGACTTTCTCGATATAACCGTCACGGCGCATGGTCTCTATGGCCTTCGCAACATGGCTCACGATCTCGGCGCTGCATACTTTGGAGCAGGCGAGGTAAAGCTCATGACTCACCAGGGGCGGGCTCATCAACAGCGGCCGGCTGGAGACGCGCTGCCAGATATAGCGGCTTTCCTGGACCCCGTTGAACCAGGCGTCCACCCTGCCCTTCAACAGCAATTGCGCGGGGTTCTCGCCGATCTTGATGGCATAGATCTGCTCCGGGGCGAAGCCCTTGCTGCGCAGGATTTCTTCCTGGGCACTGCCCAACCCCACGGCGATGGCCTTGAAACGCCGCCGGGCTTCTTCGAAGCTCGTCACTTTATGCTCGAGGCTGAAAAACGCCCGGTCCATCTGCATGATCGGGGCAATCCAGGTGTAGCGATCTTCCCGCTCGGGTGTCCGGCTGAGCGGCGCGATCAGCACGTTGTCCTTCTCGAGGGCGTATTTCTGCGCCCGCGCCCATGGCAGGTTTCTGAGTTCGCTGGCATATCCACTGTTTTTCAGCGCCCGCAAGACAATGTCGCCGACTATGCCGTGACGATCGCCCTGATTGACCATGGTCAGGGGCGGCGCGTCCGGCATCAGCAACTCGAGAGACTCGTGTGCCTCGAGCACAGGAACCCTTCCCAGCAATAGCGGCAGTAACAACAGGCTGAAAAGAGAAACGCCTTTGGCTGGTGTTCTGTCAATCACACAACGAGCCTCTTGTTGGCTTCTATTCGTTATTGAGTGGCCGGTGGTTATTCAACGGTGAATGGTAGAGCAGTGTTATTGCCGGCGCCTTCCCTCCCCCGGATTCTGCCGACAAGAGTGCCGTTTGACTTCAGGCAAGCGATCGGGCGCCGCTACAAGCCCGACGGAGTATACGACGGGAACGCCACGGCCCTGTCAAAGGTCGTATCGGTCGGCGCCCCGAAGGTGTCAAGGCAGCAAGATAGAGCGTCCACGGGTCGGTGATGTGCAAACAGATGCTCCTTAGTTCATGTGGTGTTTGAAAACAATGGCGTCTGCAAAGGTAAAAAACGTCTCTCGGCCAAGTGACTTTTACCCCTGTTGTCAGCGAAAAAAACACCTTGGGGATGCTGTAACAGGGGTTTTATCGGTCAACTAGTGGCGAAGTCTGAACACTGGCTGTCTAGGTGAAAGATAAACGCTCCGTTGGCCTTTTTTTCATGTTCGTTTCACATTTTTCCGCTTAACCTGAATCCATTCATAGGCGCAGGGAGTCAGCCCGGTCATCTGATTGAAACAAAAGCTAACACACTGATCTGGCTTTACTTTTACCCTGCATGGTCTTTACTGCAATCAGGCATGGACGACCACAACGACCTCACTTATGGACGCGCTTCAATGACCGAACCAAAAACGCCTTTTTTGAATACTCCCAGCCGTAACACAGGCGCTTTTTCTCCTTTCGATTGCTGAAAATCCTTTTTCCCCGAGGTCTCAATGAACCAGGCTTTCCTTCCTTTCTCGCGCCCGAGTATTGGCGATGAAGAGATTGCAGCGGTCGAGCAGGTTCTACGTTCTGGCTGGATCACCACCGGACCGAAAAACCAGGAGCTTGAGCAGCAATTCGCCGCGCGGGTCGGTTGCCAGCACGCGGTGGCGCTGTCGTCGGCCACCGGCGGCATGCACATTACCCTGCTGGCGCTGGGCATTGGCCCCGGCGACGAGGTGATCACCCCCTCGCAGACCTGGGTTTCCACGGCCAACATGATCTGCCTGCTGGGGGCGACTCCGGTCTTCGTCGATGTCGATCCGCACACCCTGATGACCGATGCCGCCACCATTGAAGCAGCGATCACGCCACGGACCAAAGCGATTATCCCGGTGCATTACGCCGGCGCCGCCTTCGACCTCGATCCGCTCTACGCCCTGGCCGACAAACACGGCATCGCGGTGATCGAGGATGCCGCCCACGCCGCCGGCACCACCTATCGCGGCCGGCCCATTGGCGCCCGGGGCACAGCGATCTTTTCCTTCCATGCGATCAAGAACATGACCTGCGCCGAAGGCGCGATGTTCGTCAGCGATGACGAGGCCCTGGCCAATCGGGTACGCATGCTCAAGTTCCATGGCCTGGGGGTCGATGCCTATGACCGCCTGACCCACGGACGCAAGCCCCAGGCCGAGGTGATCGAGCCCGGCTTCAAATACAACCTGGCGGATATCAATGCCGCCATCGCCCTGGTCCAGCTACAGCGCCTGGACGCGATCAACCGCCAGCGCGAGATCCTGGCCAACGCCTACCTGGAGCAACTGCGCGACCTGCCGGTGCAACCGCTGCACCTGCCGCAGTATCCGCAGCAACATGCCTGGCACCTGTTCATCCTGCGCATCGACGCCGAGCGTTGCGGCATCGATCGCGACGGCTTCATGAAGGCCCTGCAGGAGCAGAACATCGGCAGCGGCATCCACTTCGTCGCCACTCACTTGCACAGCTATTACCGCCAGCGCTTCCCGGATGTGCGGCTGCCCAACACCGAGTGGAACTCGGCGCGCCTGTGCTCGATTCCGCTGTTCCCCGACATGACCCTCGACGATGTCGAGCGGGTCGTCGGCGCCATCAAAACCTGTCTGGACCGAAACCTTTGAAACCTTATCCAATCCAGTTCGTGTCGATCGTCATTCCGGTCTACAACGAAGAAGAAAGCCTGCCCGAACTGCTGCGGCGCACTGAAGCGGCGTGCCGCCAGCTCAAGCACGATTTCGAGATCGTCCTGGTGGACGACGGCAGCCGCGACGACTCGGCGCAGATCCTCGAGGAAGCCGCCGGCCGCGAAGGCAGCCCGGTGGTGGCGGTGATCCTCAATCGCAACTACGGCCAGCATGCGGCGATCATGGCCGGTTTCGAGCAGTGCCGCGGCGATGTGGTCATCACCCTGGACGCCGACCTGCAGAACCCGCCGGAAGAAATCCCGCGCCTGGTGGCCCAGGCCGAGCTGGGCTACGACGTGGTCGGCACGGTGCGCAACAAACGCCAGGATTCCGCCTGGCGCCGCTGGCCGTCGAAGCTGATCAACCTGGCCGTGAAACGCTCCACCGGCGTGGCCATGAACGACTACGGCTGCATGCTGCGCGCCTACCGCCGCAGCGTGGTCGACGCCATGCTCGCCTGCCGCGAACGCAGCACCTTCATCCCGATCCTGGCCAACAGCTTCGCCCGCCACACCACCGAGGTGCTGGTGAACCACGCCGAGCGTGAACACGGCGATTCCAAGTACAGCCCGATGCGCCTGATCAACCTGATGTTCGACCTGATCACCTGCATGACCACCACGCCGCTGCGCTTGCTGAGCATCATCGGTTTCAGCATGGCCGGCCTCGGCGTGCTGTTCGCCCTGATGCTGATCTTCCTGCGCCTGGTGTTCGGCGCCCAATGGGCCGGCGACGGTATGTTCGTGCTGTTCGCCATCCTGTTCGTGTTCACCGGTGGCCAGTTCATCGGCATGGGCCTCTTGGGCGAATACCTGGGCCGCATGTACAGCGATGTACGCGCCCGCCCACGCTTCTTCATTGAAAAAGTTCTGCGCAGCCAGCCTGCCGCCCCTGCTCCCGCTGTCACGGTTGACGGTCTAACTTCCACTCTCTCCGATCAGGTTTCGCCATGAGTCATAAAGCTGTTGTCTTCGCCTACCACGATATCGGCTGCGCAGGCATCGAAGCCCTGCTCAACGCAGGCTATGAAATCGGCGCGGTCTTCACCCATGCCGACGATCCGAAGGAAAACACCTTCTACGGCTCCGTGGCCCAGTTGTGCTCGCTCAAGGGCATCCCGGTGCATGCCCCGGAAGACGCCAACCACCCGCTGTGGGTCGAGCGCATCGCCAAGCTCAACCCCGACTACATCTTCTCCTTCTACTATCGCAACCTGCTGAGCGAAGCGCTGCTGGCCACCGCCAGCAAGGGTGCGTTCAACCTGCACGGTTCGCTGCTGCCGAACTACCGTGGCCGCGCACCAGCCAACTGGGTGCTGGTCAATGGCGAAAGCGAAACCGGCGTGACCCTGCACCGCATGGTCAAGCGTGCCGACGCCGGGGCGATCATTGCCCAGCAGCGGGTGGCCATCGAGCGCAGCGATACCGCGCTGAGCCTGCACGGCAAGCTGCGCGATGCCGCCGCCAGCCTGCTGCGCGACACCCTGCCCGCCCTGGCGCAAGGCAAGGTCAGCGAAACCGCCCAGGACGAATCCAAGGCCAGCTACTTCGGTCGCCGTACCGCGGCCGACGGCAAACTGCTGTGGAACAAGCCGGCCGAGCAACTGTTCAACCTGGTGCGTGCCGTGACCAAGCCTTACCCGGGCGCGTTCTGCGCCGTGGGCGAGCACAAGCTGATCGTCTGGAGCGCCGAGGTGGTCAAGGGCAATGAAGGCCAGGCCCCGGGCCGGGTGATCAGCACCAATCCGCTGCGCATCGCCTGCGGCCAGGACTCGCTGCTGATCAACGCCGGCCAGCGCAACGACAACGGCCTGTACCTGAGCGGCCCGCAACTGGCCAACGAACTGGGCCTGGTGGATGGTTCGCTGCTGCGCGGCGCCGAATCCGGCCGTGCCCCGCGGCGCACCCGGGTGCTGATCCTCGGCGTCAACGGCTTTATCGGCAACCACCTGTCCGAGCGCCTGCTGCGTGACGACAAGTACGAGGTCTACGGCCTGGATATCGGCTCCGACGCCATCGAGCGCCTGCGCGACCATCCGCACTTCCACTTCGTCGAAGGCGACATCAGCATTCACTCCGAGTGGATCGAGTACCACATCAAGAAGTGCGACGTGGTCCTGCCGCTGGTGGCCATCGCCACCCCGATCGAATACACCCGCAACCCGCTGCGCGTGTTCGAGCTGGACTTCGAAGAGAACCTCAAGCTGGTTCGCTACTGCGTCAAATACAACAAGCGCGTGATCTTCCCGTCGACCTCCGAAGTCTATGGCATGTGCCAAGACCGGAACTTCGACGAAGACAGCTCCAACCTGATCGTCGGCCCGATCAACAAGCAGCGCTGGATCTACTCGGTGTCCAAGCAGTTGCTGGACCGGGTGATCTGGGCCTACGGCAGCAAAGGCCTGAACTTCACCCTGTTCCGTCCGTTCAACTGGATGGGCCCGCGCCTGGACCGCCTGGATTCGGCGCGTATCGGCAGCTCCCGGGCCATCACCCAGCTGATCCTCAACCTGGTGGAAGGCACGCCGATCCGCCTGTTCGACGGCGGCGAGCAGAAGCGCTGCTTCACCGACATCGCCGACGGCATCGAGGCCCTGGCGCGCATCGTCGACAACGACAATGACGCCTGCAACGGCCAGATCATCAACATCGGCAACCCGGACAACGAAGCCAGCATCCGCCAGTTGGGCGAAGAGCTGCTGCGTCAGTTCGAAGCCCACCCGCTGCGTGGCAACTTCCCGCCATTCGCCGGTTTCCGCGACGTCGAGAGCAAGTCGTTCTACGGTGCCGGTTACCAGGACGTGGAACACCGCAAGCCGAGCATCGCCAACGCCAAGCGCCTGCTGAACTGGGAGCCGACCGTCGAGATGAAGGAAACCATCGGCAACACGCTGGACTTCTTCCTGCGCGAAGCCATGCTCGAAATCGCGGACAAGCGTTGATGCAGGCAGGTCTGCGAATCGATGTCGATACCTATCGCGGCACCCGTGAGGGGGTGCCGCGGTTGCTGGAACTGCTCGATGAAGCCGGGATCAAGGCCACCTTCTTCTTCAGCGTCGGCCCGGACAACATGGGGCGCCACCTGTGGCGCCTGATCCGTCCGCAATTTCTGTGGAAGATGCTGCGCTCCAACGCCGCCAGCCTTTATGGCTGGGACATCCTGCTGGCGGGTACCGCCTGGCCGGGCAAGCCGATCGGCCGCGACCTCGGGCACCTGATGCGCCGGGCCCGGGACGCCGGTCATGAAGTCGGCCTGCATGCCTGGGATCACCACGGCTGGCAGGCCAATGCCGGGCGCTGGAACCAGGCGCAGTTGATCGAGCAGATCCGCCAGGGCGTCGACACCCTCAATGACATTCTCGGCCAGCACGTCGACTGCTCGGCGGCCGCCGGCTGGCGCGCCGACGAGTCGGTGATCGAGGCCAAGCAGGGCTTCGGCTTTCGCTACAACAGCGATTGCCGCGGTACCTCGATCTTCCAGCCACGGCTGGCGGATGGCGGCCTGGGCGCCCCGCAGATTCCGGTCGACCTGCCGACCTTCGACGAAGTAGTCGGGCCGACCGTTGCGGCTCATGACTTCAACACATTCATCCTGGACCGGTTCAGCCCTGACAGGCTCAACGTCTACACCATTCACGCCGAGGTCGAAGGGATTCTGATGGCCAACGATTTTCGTCAGCTACTGGCGCAAGCCCGCCAGCGCGACATTCATTTCACTGCCCTGGGCAACCTGTTGCCCGCCTCCTTGCAGAGCCTGCCCCAGGGGCAGGTCATTCGTGGCGCCCTCGAAGGCCGCGAAGGCTGGCTGGGGGTGCAAGGCGCATGACCAGACGCTGGGCCCTGCCTCTTTTACTGATTGCCTTCGGCCTGTTCTTCCTGCTGCCGATGGCCACCCACGGTTTGTGGATTCCCGATGAAACCCGCTATGCGCAGATCAGCCAGGAAATGCTCCTGACCGGTAACTGGGCATCGCCGCATTTCATGGGCATCCGTTATTTCGAGAAGCCGGCCGCCGGCTACTGGATGATCGCCCTCGGCCAGGCGGTGTTCGGCCAGAACCTGTTCGGCGTGCGGGTGGCTTCGGCCCTGAGCATGGGCCTCAGCGTGCTGCTGGCCTACCTGATGGCCAGCCGGTTGTGGAACGACCCGCGCAAGAGCCTGGTCTGCGCCCTGCTGTACATGAGTTTCTGCGTGGTGGTCGGCACCGGTGGTTATGCCAACCTCGACCCGCAGTTCACCTTCTGGGTCAACCTGAGCCTGGTGGCCCTGTGGTTTGCCCTGGACAACGGCACACCGCGCGGCCGCCTGCTGGCCTGGGCCGGCCTGGGTTTCGCCTGTGGCATGGGCTTCATGACCAAGGGTTTCCTCGCCTGGCTGCTGCCGGTGCTGATCGCCCTGCCCTACATGTTCTGGCAGAAACGCTTGCGCGAACTGTTCATCTACGGCGGCATCGCGGTGCTGGTGGCGATTGTCGTGAGCCTACCGTGGGCCCTGGCGGTGCATGCCCAGGAAGCGGATTACTGGCGCTTCTTCTTCTGGCATGAACACATCCGTCGTTTTGCCGGTGAAGACGCCCAGCACGCCTCGCCATGGTGGTACTACCTGCCATTGCTGGTGGCGTTCAGCATGCCCTGGGTCCTGGTGTTGCCGGGCGCCTTGAAGCAGGCCTGGCAGACCCGGCGCCAGGCAAGCATCGGCTTCCTGCTGCTGTGGCTGATCCTGCCGCTGGCATTCTTGAGTCTGAGCAAGGGCAAGCTGCCGGCCTATATCCTGCCGTGCCTGCTGCCGCTGGCGTTGCTGATGGGCAATAGCCTGAGCGACCGGCTGCACGCCGGGCAAACCCGGATTATCCGCCTCAACGCCGTGCTCAACCTGGTGCTGGGCCTGTTGCTGCTGTTGGCGCTGGTGTATTTCCAGCTGAAGAAGCCGCTGTACAGCAACGAGCCCGGGCATCTGGTGCTGGTGTTCCTGGCCCTGCTTGGCTGGAACATGAGCAACCTGCTGCCGGCCTTCCGCCCGCTGCAACTGTGGGCCGCGCCGGCGCTCGGCAGCTGGCTGCTCATCGCCCTGCTGCCCGCTGGCCTGCCGAACTCGGTGGTCTACAACAAGATGCCGGATCAACTCATCATCGATCACGCCGAGGAACTCGCCCGGAGCCATACCCTGGTGAGCAACGACCTGGGCGCCGCCTCGGCGCTGGCCTGGCGCCTCAAGCGCCCGGATATCGCCTTGTACAACACGACAGGCGAAGTGAAATATGGCCTGGCCTATCCTGACACCCAGTATCGCTATATCGACCTGCGCAAGGTCGGCGAATGGCTGCCCGAGGCACGCAAGCAAGGCCAGGTGGGCGTGGTGATGCGCGTCAGTGCCGACGAACACTACGAAATCGATCTGCTGCCGCAGGATTTCAAACGTTATGACCAGGGCAATCTCGTGATCCTGATCTTCCCTCAGAGCCAACCATGAGCCTGTTGCTGCTGCTCGTCGCCTGCCTGCTGACCTGCCTGGGCCAGATCGCGCAGAAGTTCGCCGTGGAAAGCTGGCGTGGCCAGCCTTCGGGCGCGCTCGACAAACTGCGCTCGCCCTGGCTGTGGCTGGCCCTGGCCAGCCTCGGCCTGGGCTTGCTGGTGTGGCTGCTGGTACTGCAGCGGGTCGAGGTCGGCATTGCCTACCCGATGCTCAGCCTGAACTTCGTGCTGATCACCCTGATCGCCCGCTTCGTCTTCCATGAAACCATCGACCGCCGCCACTGGCTGGGCGTGGCGCTGGTGCTCGGTGGCGTACTGCTGTTGAGTCGCCACGCATGAACCGGGCTCTGGGCTTCACCTTCGCCATGGGCAGCGTGCTGCTGGTCAGCGCCGCGCAGTTGGGCATGCGCTGGAGCATGACCCGCCTGCCGGCGCCGGCGGACTGGCTGGCGGCGCTGTCCACCGGCCAGGTCGACCTGCTGGCGCTGGGCGTGGTGCTGGCGGCGATCCTCGCCTATGTCCTGTCGATGCTCTGCTGGCTGCTGGCCCTGCGCGACCTGCCGCTGGGCCGGGCCTATTCCCTGCTCAGCATCAGCTACGCCCTGGTCTACCTGCTGGCCGCCGCGCTACCGCTGTTCAACGAGCCGTTCAGTCTCTCGAAAACCCTGGGGGTGGCGCTGGTCATCCTCGGCGTCATTACCATCAACTCACGACCTGCTCCCGCGACAAGTCCCAGGAATACCCCATGAAAATCAGCGTATTTGGAAGTGGTTACGTCGGCCTCGTACAGGCCGCCGTGCTGGCCGAAGTCGGCCACGATGTCATCTGCATGGACATTGACGAACACAAGGTCCAGCAGCTGCAACAGGGGCACGTCAGTATCTTCGAGCCCGGACTGTCGAGCCTGGTGCGCGACAACCTGGAAGGCAAACGCCTGAGTTTCACCAGCGATGAAAAGCTCGCGGTGCAACATGGCCAGGTGCTGTTTATTGCGGTCGGCACACCGTCCAGCGAGGACGGCTCGGCCGACCTGCGTTATGTGCTGTCGGTGGGCGACGCCGTGGCCCGGCACCGCGAGAAGCCGGTGATCCTGGTGGAGAAATCCACGGTACCGGTGGGCACTGGCGACACCTTGAAAGCGCACATCGAAAAGGCCCTGGACGGGCGCGCCCTGACGTTCGATATCGTCTCCAATCCGGAATTCCTCAAGGAAGGCTCGGCGGTTTCCGACTGCCGCCGTCCGGACCGGATCATCGTCGGTTGCGAGCGCGAAGAAGTCCGCGACGTGATGCGCGACCTCTACGCACCGTTCAACCGCAACCATGACCGCATCATGTTCATGGACCTGCGCAGCGCCGAGCTGACCAAGTACGCCGCCAACTGCATGCTGGCGACCAAGATCAGCTTCATCAACCAGATCGCCGAGCTGGCCGAACACCTGGGGGCCGACATCGAGTCAGTACGCCTGGGCATTGGCGCCGACTCGCGCATCGGCTACCACTTCATCTATCCGGGCTGCGGTTATGGCGGCTCGTGTTTCCCCAAGGACATGCGCGCGTTGATCCACAGCGCCGAGCAGGCCCATTGCTCCAGCGACCTTTTGCAAGCGGTGGAAGCCATCAACGAACGGCAGAAGCACAAGCTGTTCGAGCGCATCAACGCCTTCTACCAGGGCGATCTGAAAGGCAAGACCTTCGCCCTCTGGGGCCTGGCCTTCAAGCCCAACACCGACGACATGCGCGACGCCCCCAGCCGGGTGCTGCTGGAGTCGCTGTGGGCCGCCGGCGCCAATGTGCGCGCCTTCGACCCGGAAGCCATGCAGGAAACCCAGCGCCTGTACCCCGACGAGCCGAAGCTGATGTTGATGGGCACCCCGGAATCGGTGCTCAACGACGCCGACGCGCTGATCATCTGCACCGAATGGCAGCAGTTCAAGGCGCCGGATTTCCATCTGCTGCAACAGCGCCTCAAGGCCCCGGTGATCTTCGACGGACGTAACCTGTACGACGCCGAGCGCCTGGCCCGCAGCGGCTTCACCTACTTCCCGATCGGCCGCGGCGAGTCGCGCCACCTGCCGATTCCTTACCAGCAATGGGCCGGCACACCGGTTGAAGCCTGAATGACCCCGCGCGCCGTCCCCGCCCAGACACTGCACTGGCAAGCGTTGGGGCTGGGGCTGCTGGCACTGCTGCTGTTCTGTGCCGGGGTCTACCAGCAGACGGTGACCGGTTTCGATTCCAGGTTCGTCCTGTTCGCCAAGGAAATGCTGCGCCATGGGCCGGGGTTCTTCCCCACCACCTATGGCCAGCCCTATGCCGACTACAGCAGCGCCTCGACGCTGCTGATCTATCTGTTCTCGCTGCCGTTCGGCCGGGTCGTCAGCCTGAGCGCCTGGCTGCCCACGGCCCTGGCTTCGGCCACCATAGTCAGCCTGATCTATCGACTGGTGGCGCCCTGTTCCAGGACCTGGGCGCTGCTCAGCGTCGCCCTGTTGCTGCTCAGCAATACCTTTATCTGCGAAACCCGCGCCGTGTCCCTGGACCAGATACTCGCCGCCCTGGCGCTGGCGGTGTTTTACCTGGGCTACGCCCATGACCATTTCGCCGCGCCCCGTCGGCTCTGGCTGATCCTGCTCCTGCTGGTGCTGGGGTTCGCCATCCGCGGGCCGATCGGCCTGGTGATCCCCACGGGCATGCTGTGCAGCTATTACCTGCTGGGCGGCCAGTGGCGCCGCCTGTTCGGTTTCGGCTGCGTTGCGCTGCTCCTGCTGCTGGCCTGCGTCGGCCTGCTGCTGTGGCTGGCCCAACTCAGTGGCGGGCCGGCCTTTGTCCAGGAGGTGATCCGCATGCAGTTCATGGGGCGCATGGACGGCAGCGAAGGCAGCAGCGGCTGGTCCTATTACTTCAGCAGTTCCCTGGGCAACTACGCCCTGGCCTACCCCCTGGCGATCCTGGCGTGGATCGGCGTGCTGCTGGCCCGGCGCGACGAACCGGACCCGGCGCTGAAGCTGTTGCGCCTGTGCACCGCCGCGGGGCTGCTGGTGATGATCGGCCTGTCGATTCCCCAGGCCAAGAAAGCCCGCTACCTGCTGCCGATGCTGCCCATGGCGGCGATTGTCGCGGCCTACCCGTTCCAGGCGCGCCAGGGGCGCTTCCTGGCCTGGCTGCGGATCGCGATCCAAGGCATATGGCTATTGCTGCCGGGGCTGTTGATCGGCGGGTTGCTGGTGCTGCAACGCAAGTTCCCCGAGCAACTGCCGGACCTGAGCGCGATGCTGGCGCTCCTCGGCCTGCTGCAAATGGCCGCGCTGCTGATGCTGGCCCGGCCGCACTCGCGTGCCGTCGGCCTGGCCTATACCGCGGTGCTGGCGGTCTGGGCCGCCTACATCGGGGTGTTCGAACCCGTCGAACGCCAGCTTTACGACACCCGCGACTTCAGCCTCGCGGCGCAAAGATTGATACAGAACGACCCGGCGCCGCTGGTGTTGCACGCCATGGGCAAGGACGCCAAGGCCATCAAGTTCATGGTCAACCTCGACCAGGACCTGCAGCCGCTGTTCACCGAGCGCCCCGAGGCTCTTGCGGCCATACCAGGCCCGGCCTGGGTGATCATGGATCAAAGCGACCTGGCGACGCTCAAGGCCACGCCCCTGGCGCGACTGGCCCCGGTGCTCAGCGGGCGCTTCGACAAGAACGACTTCGTCATGCTGCACCTGCCTGCCACTCCCCAACCCTGAAGGTTGCCCCACCGCCCCCTGGCTCCTTACACTCGCGCCCCATGACTCTGCAAATCCGCCTGGCCACAGAGGCCGATGCCATTCTGCTCCCCACCATCGAGCGCAGCGCCGCCGCACTGTTTCGCCGCGACCCCGAACTGGCCTGGCTGGCCGACGCCGCGGTGCCCGACGCCGCGCAGCATCGCGCGCATATCCGCCAGCAGCGGGTGTGGGTGGCGGTGCTCGAGCAAGAGGTGTGCGCCTTCCTCGACGCCGAAGCCTGCGCCGACGCGCTGCATATCTGGGAAATCTCGGTCGCCAGCAACGCCCAAGGGCGCGGCATTGGCCGCCGCCTGCTGGAGACGGTGCGCGAACAGGCGCGCCAGCAAGGCTTCAGCGCCCTGACCCTGAGCACCTTTCGCCAACTGCCGTGGAATGAACCCTTCTACCAGCGCTGCGGGTTTGTCACCCTGGACGCCGACCAACTGGGGCCGCGCCTGCAACAGGTACTGGCCGAGGAAGCCCGCCATGGCCTGCCAACGGCCCGGCGCTGCGCCATGCGCCTGACGCTGCCTGCTGAACCAAGCCAATCGTAGGAGCGAAGCTTGCTCGCGATGCACCTGAGTGCGCCGCGTTCATCCAATGAGTACGCGCCATCGTTAACGACCATCGCGAGCAAGCTTCGCTCCTACAGAAGATGGGGCGGTATTTGAGATGGGGCGCGGGTCTTCTTGAAGTGCCCGCGCAACTGTCAGAGGATGGCGAGCCTGGGCTGCAGGATCGCTAGGGATTATCGCCCACTCAGACAACAAGGACTCGTGCACCACCGTGGCCACTTATTCGCTGGTTATCCGCCGCCTGATGATCTGCTCGCTGACCATTGTCGTCAGTCGCGCCATCACCAGCCCCCTGCTCACCCTGTTCCTTAGCGAAAAACTCAGCCTCGATCAGCAGGACGTCGGTCTGCTGCTGGGGATCGCGGTGTTCATCGCCACCCTGCTCGCGCTGTATGGCGGCTACATTCTCGATCGCCTGGACAAGCGCCGGCTGCTGATCCTGACCATGCTCTCCAGCGGTATCGGTTTTGTGCTGCTGACCTTCGCCCACAACCTCTACCTGACCACCGGGATCCTGGTGATCACCGAAACCGCCTCGGCGCTGTTCCTGATCGGCTCCAAGGCGATCATCAGCGAAAACCTGCCGGTGAGTCAGAGGGCCAGGGTGTTCTCCCTGCGCTACACCCTGACCAATATCGGCTACGCCACCGGCCCCATGCTCGGCGTAGTGATCGCCGGGCACCTGCCGCTGGCGCCGTTCCTGATCGCCGGCGCCATCGCCCTTCTCAGCACCCTGCTGATGCGCGGCATTCCACCGACTCCGGGCCTGTCCTCGCTGAGCAAGCCGCAGAGTTTCCTCGACACCCTGGTGACCCTGAAAAACAACCGCACGCTGATCATGTTCACCTGCGGCTGCCTGCTCAGCACCATCGTCCACGGGCGCTTCACCCTGTACCTGTCGCAGTACCTGCTGGTCACCGAAGACGCGAAAAGCGCCCTCGACACCATGGCCGCCCTGCTGGCCTGCAACGCCATCAGCGTGATCCTTTTGCAGTACCAGATCGGCCGTTTCCTCAAGCGCGAACAGCTGCGTTACTGGATCGCCGTCGGCACCAGCCTGTTCATCCTCGGCCTGATCGGCTTCAGCCTGGCCGACAGCCTGCTGGGCTGGTGCCTGGCGATGTTCGTCTTCACCCTCGGCGAGATGATCATCTACCCGGCGGAGTTCCTGTTCATCGACACCCTGGCCCCCGAGGCATTGCGCGGAAGCTATTACGGCGCACAGAACCTCGCGGCCCTGGGCGGCGCCTTGAGCCCGGTGATCTGCGGCTACCTGCTGGTGCACACCCCGGCGCCGACCATGTTCTATGCCCTGAGCGCCTTGGCGGCCCTGGGCGGGCTGCTGTGTTTCATCAGCGGACGGCGGGTGGCCCAGGCCGCGACAGTGCAAAAATAGTGCACTTAAACAGCATTATTATGAATTTGTAGACGCTTCGATTGATCGGCACACTGTGCCGGTTCCTCCCCCCAAATGTTGGAACGTTTCAGGGCTTTCTGGTGATCCAGACAAGCCCTTCTTTTTGCCCGCTGAACCGGAATTGGATCGCTTCGTCATGCTTGCTCGCTGGAAACCCGCCGCCATCAATACCCGCCCCTCGGAATGGAGCCGCGCTGCGATCGGCATGGCCTTGGGCACGCTGCTCAGTGTCTGGTTATGCAGCCGGGTGTTCGGTATGGAGGTGGCGCTGCACCTGATCGGCCCGCTGGGGGCTTCGGCGGTGCTGCTGTTCGCGGTGTCGTCCGGGGCGCTGGCGCAACCCTGGTCGATCCTCGGCGGCTACCTGTGCGCCGCGGTCCTGGCGTTGCTGGTGGCCCATGTACTTGGACGCACCCTGGGCAGCGCCTGCCTGGCCGCCGGCATGTCCCTGGTGCTGATGTGCTGGCTGCGCTGCCTGCACCCGCCAGCCGGCGCCGTGGCCCTGACGATGGTGCTGGCCGACCCGGCCACCATCGCCCTCGACTGGCTGGCCCTGGGCCCGGTGATGCTGGCGGCCCTGTGCCTGTTGCTCAGCGCCCTGGCCTACAACAACCTGACCCGCATCCGTTACCCCAAGGGCCAGAGTGAACCCGCGACCAAGCTGCCCGCCGATCAGCCATCCACCGATGCCCTGGCCATCACCGCCGCCGACCTCAAGCTGGCGCTGGATGAAATGCAGGAGTTCTTCGACGTCACGCCGCAAGACCTGGAGCAACTGATCCATGCCAGCGAAGCTCATGCGCGCCGGCGGAGTATTGGTGAGGTGTTGGCGCCGCGGGTGTGATCCGGGTTATCCAGACGGATCGCGGACTCAGGTTTTACGGCAACTGCGTTGCCGATCGCAGCTTCGCAGGCTCGGCAGCGGCTACAGCAACTCCGCGCCCTGTAGCCGCTGCCGCAGGCTGCGATCGGCCCGGTCCGCGTTCGGGCGTAGAGGTCGTAAAACTAGACGCCACGTTTCTTGAGGTTGTCTCGATTCAGATCATCGGATCCCAACGCTGCGACCAGTCGGTGTCACTGGCGATGACTTCGCGCAGCACTTCGAAGGCCTGCTGCAACTCCGCCGAGTCCCGTTCGCGGGCATACAGCAGGTAGGTCGGGAAGTTGAATTCCGGGGCCTTTTCCACCCGTTCCAGCACGCCGCTGTCCAGGTAGCTTTGCACCACCCGGGTACGGAAGTAGCCGCTGCCGCCGCCTTCGAGAATGAACTGCAAGGCCAGCGGCCCGAGGTTGAAACCCACCGCGGCCTTGGCCTGGTCCGGCAGCGCCGCGTCGTGCTGGCGGCGGAAATCCTCGCCCCAATCGATGTACACATAAGGCTCGGGCCGGCCGGCCAGGCGCACCAGGATCAGCTTTTCCTCCAGCAACTGCTCGACCTGCAACCCCGGCCCGTACACCGGTTGGAACACCAGCGCGGCGTCCAGCACCCCCAGTTCCAGCTGGCGTTGCAGGCTCGCGCCCTCGGCGATCTGGCTGCGTACGGCGTGGCTGGGAATCGCCTGGCGCAAGCGCCTTACCCAGTTGAGCATCAGCGGATTGCACAGGCTGACTTCACCACCGATATGCAGCACGTTGCGATAACCGGCCAGCAGCGGCAGGTCGCGCTGGGCGGCTTCCCAGGTCTGCACCAGCTGGTTGGCGTAGACGATGAACGCCTCGCCGTCGGCGGTCAGCCGGGCCCCGGCGCGGTTGCGCACGAACAGCTTGCAGTTGAGCTGGCCTTCGAGGTTCTGCACCCGGGCACTGATCGCGGTCTGGGTCAGATGCAGGCGCTCGGCCGCGGCGATCAGGCTGCCGCTGCGGACGATTTGCAAAAAGGTGCGGGCCAGGTCGATGTCCATGTTGCCTCTGGGTCACGAAAGTCGAGCGCCATTGTAACGACCCGGGGCTTTCGAGCCAGGCTTTCAACTTTTGCCTAGCGGCTGACCATTACAAACTGACAGCTGAATAACAACCAGGATATGTTCCGGTAAGTTTGCTTACTGCCAATTTCAGCAACACCGCGACTTTACTGGCATCGAACAAATAATGACTTATTTATCAGGTTACTTCGTGAAATATCTTCCCCGACCGGACAAACGATATTTTCACAAAACACCCACTTAACATCGACACAACTCCTCCAAGAATTAACGCGCTCGCCACTCTGGGAATTGTCGATGTCGCGAATATTAAAAACACCCTTCCATCATTATCTGAAGCAACTTTCCCGCTACGCCCTGGTGGGCGTTCTCGCCACCTTGAGTCACTACGCGCTGTTCCTGGCCCTGATCGCTTGCATGCCGGCGCTGCTGGCAAGCCTGCTCGGCGCCGGCCTGGGCACCTGGGTCAGCTATCAGGGCAACCGGCGCTGGACCTTTTCCCGGGTGGCCCCCGAGACCAGGGCCGATCAGGCCCTGCGCTTCTGCCTGACGGCCGCTGGCTACAACCTCGGCAATGCCCTGCTGATGCTGTTTCTGCTGCGCCTCGAACCTGACTCGCCCTTGCTGATGCAAGTGCTCAGCACCCTCTGCCTGACCCTGGTCAGTTACTGGATCAATCGAACCTGGACTTTTAAACATGAAGTTGCCTAGTTGTGCTCGACCAGACACCCGCGAAATGCTCAGCATCATTATCTGCTGCTATAACGAAGCCCATGTACTGCCCGAATTCCACCGCCGCCTGATGTTGGTGATGGAGACACTTTCACTGGTCTACGAAGTTCTCTATGTGAACGACGGCAGCCAGGACGGCAGTTCCGAGTTGTTGGAAGAGTTCTGCCAAACGCCTCAAGTACGCTGTCTCAACTTGAGTCGCAACTTCGGCAAGGAATCGGCGATGTCCGCCGGGCTGGATCATGCCACCGGCGATGCGCTGCTGTTTATCGATGCCGACTTGCAGGACCCGCCCGAACTTATTCCGCTGATGGTCCGCCACTGGCTGGCCGGCAACGACATCGTCAACATGCAGCGCAGCGACCGACGCAGCGACACCGCGGGCAAGCGCCTGGGCGCGCAGTTCTACTACAAGCTGATGAACCTGCTGGTGGACAAGTACCCGGTGCCGCCGGACGTCAGCGACTTTCGCCTGATCGGCGCCGCGCCCCTGCACGCGCTGCGCGCCATGCCCGAGCGCGCCACCCTGATGAAAGGCCTGGTCAACTGGCTGGGTTTCAAGACCGTGGAGATTCCCTACGAGCGCGCGCGGCGCGGCGCCGGCGAGTCCAAGTGGAGCCCCATGGCCCTGGTGGACCTGGCCATGGAGGGCGTGCTGGCCTTCTCGCGCAAACCCCTGCGCTGGTTCAGCCTGCTCAGCCTGGCAACCCTGCTGCTGACTGGCGGCTACCTGCTGCGCCAGTGGTTGATCGATGCCTTCGACGTGCATCACCTGATCCTCGGCGCGCTGGCCCTGGCCCTGGTGGGCATCGCCATGGTCGGCGAGTACATCGGCGCCACGCTGGTGGAGGTCAAGCACCGCCCGCTGTATTTCCTGCGCAGCACCTTTGGCGGCTTTCCCCAGCGCCTGCAAGCGCCACCCTCCGTGCCATCCAGCGAACAAGACGAGATCCGATGAACAGCCTTTCAACCCGCCACCTGTGGTGGCTGCTGCTCGGCATCCTGGGCCTGCGCCTGATGACCCTCGGCCTCTACCCCCTGATGGACACCTCGGAAGCGCGCTACGCCGAGATGGCGCGCAAGATGCTCGAACTCGACGACTGGGTGACGCCGATGTTCGACTATGGCGTGCCCTTCTGGGGCAAGCCGCCGTTGGCCTTCTGGACCCAGGCCTTGAGCATGCAGCTGCTGGGCATCAACGAGTTCGCCGCACGCCTGCCCGCCTGGCTGTTGCACCTCGGCAGTTGCCTGATCCTCATCCGCTTTGCCCGCGAGGAGTACGACGAGCGCACCGGGCTGGTGGCGGCCATCCTGTTTTCCAGCTCCAGCCTGGGCCTGCTGTCGGCGGGCGTAGTGCTGACCGATCCGGCCCTGGGGTTCGCCGTGCTGCTGGCCTGCTACGGCTTCTGGCGCGGCACCCTGCATGGCGACCGGGCCTGGGCCCTGGCCGGTTTCTTCGGCCTCGGCCTGGGGTTGCTGGCCAAGGGGCCGCTGGCGCTGGTGCTGGTGGGCGCCCAGGCGGGGCTCTGGACCTTGTTGAACAAACAGTGGCGTGCCCTCTGGGCCTTGCCCTGGTTCAGCGGCCTGTCGCTGATGCTGCTGGTGGCGCTGCCCTGGTATATCTGGGCCGAACTGCGCAGCCCCGGGTTTCTCGATTACTTCCTGGTGGGCGAACACTGGAAACGTTATGTGGTCAGCGACTGGGCTGGCGACCTGTATGGCAGCGCCCATGCGCGACCGACCGGCAGCATCTGGCTCGACCTGCTGCTGGCGCTGTTCCCCTGGAGCCTGTTGTTGCCCCTGCTGTACGGGGTCTATCGGCAACATTCAAACATGCGTCTATCCCTGAGCTTCATCACCTTGTGGGCACTCACCACCCCGCTGTTCTTCACCTTCTCCGGCAATATCCTCTGGACCTATGTGCTGCCCGCCCTGCCCGCCTGGTGCCTGCTGCTGGCGCTGGCCCTGCGCACGCGCTCGAACGCCCCGGGCAAGCTGATGGCCGGCATGGCGCTGGCATTGCCCCTGGGATTGACGGTGGCGGTGGTCGAGGGCGGAACCTTCCAGCGCCCACAGAACCAGCAAGCCTTGGCCCAGGCCTGGAACGACCTGCAGGCTACGGAGGCCGCACCGTTGTACTACTGGGGGCGGCGCTCCTATTCAGGGGAGTTCTACAGTGGGGGCCAGGCACGGCGGATCAAGAGCCTCGCCGAGCTGCCCGCCAGCGGCGCCTTCTACCTGGCGCGCCGGGCCAAGGACCTGGACCCGCACCTGGACCAGCACCGCGCGCAGCTGCAACCCCTGGGCTGCGAGGAACGCTTGCGGATCAGCCAGAGCGTGCTATTCAAGTGCGTGGGGCGTTGAAAACCGGCCTTGGGCGGCGCCTTCGCCAGCGCTGCGCCTCATGCAAAAATGCACAGCCAACCTGCAGTTATCCCGGTTGTACATGGCAAATTTGCACTGTTACGATCCCTCATCGTTCGCGCGCGAACACACCGATAAAGAACAATAAAAGCAGGGAGTTAGTGATGACTGCTCAGGTTCCATCCCAGGCCACGCGAGACGCCGGCGCCACGTCGGTCGAGGCCTCGCAACAGGACGTACTGGCCGAAGTCCGCAACCACATCGGTCACCTGACCCTCAACCGCCCCGCCGGCCTCAATGCCATCACCCTCGGCATGGTGCGCACCCTGCAGCTACAGCTCGATGCCTGGGCCCAGGACCCGCAGGTGCACGCGGTGGTCCTGCGCGGCGCCGGCGAAAAAGCCTTCTGCGCCGGCGGCGATATCCGCACCCTCTACGACAGCTATAGGAATGGCCAGACCCTGCACGAAGAGTTCTTCGTCGAGGAATACGCGCTGGACCTGGCGATCCACCATTACCGCAAGCCGGTGCTGGCGCTGATGGACGGTTTTGTCCTCGGCGGCGGCATGGGCCTGGTCCAGGGCGCCGACCTGCGGCTGGTCACCGAGCGCAGCCGCCTGGCGATGCCGGAAGTGGCCATCGGTTATTTCCCGGATGTCGGCGGCAGTTACTTCCTGTCGCGCATCCCCGGCGAGCTGGGCATCTACCTGGGGGTCAGCGGCGTGCAGATCCGCGCCGCCGATGCCCTGTACTGCGGGCTGGCGGACTGGTACCTGGAGAGCGACAAGCTGAGCCTGCTGGATCAGCGCCTCGACAGCCTGCAATGGCGCGACACCCCGCTCAAGGACCTGCAAGGCCTGCTGGCCAAGCTCGCCGTACGGCAGTTGCCGGACGCACCGCTGGCGGCGCTGCGCCCGGCCATCGACCATTTCTTCGCCCAGGCCGACGTACCGAGCATCGTGCAACAGCTGCGCGAAGTGACCCTGGGCGATACTCATGAATGGGCCGCCAGCACCGCCGACCTGCTGGCGACTCGCTCGCCCCTGGCCATGGCCGTGACCCTGGAAATGCTCCGCCGCGGCCGCCAGCTGAGCCTGGAACAGTGTTTCGCCCTGGAGCTGCACCTGGACCGCCAGTGGTTCGAGCGCGGCGACCTGATCGAGGGCGTGCGCGCCCTGCTGATCGACAAAGACAAGAACCCACGCTGGAACCCGCCGACCCTGCAGGCGCTGGACGCCGCGCACGTGGCGAGTTTCTTCAGCGCTTTCGACCCGAGCCGGAGCTGAGCCATGCACGACATTGAATTGAGCGAAGAGCAGGTGATGATCCGCGACATGGCCCGGGACTTCGCCCGCGGTGAAATCGCCCCTCATGCCCAGGCCTGGGAAAAGGCCGGCTGGATCGACGACGCCCTGGTGGCGAAGATGGGCGAGCTGGGCCTGTTGGGCATGGTGGTGCCCGAGGAATGGGGCGGCACCTATGTCGACTACGTGGCCTATGCCCTGGCGGTGGAAGAAATCTCCGCCGGCGACGGCGCCACCGGCGCGCTGATGAGCATCCACAACTCGGTGGGCTGCGGGCCGATCCTCAACTACGGCAGCGACGAACAGAAACAGACCTGGCTGGCGGACCTAGCCAGCGGCCAGGCGATCGGCTGCTTCTGCCTGACCGAACCCCAGGCCGGTTCCGAAGCCCACAACCTGCGCACCCGCGCCGAACTCAAGGACGGCCAGTGGGTGATCAACGGCGCCAAGCAGTTCGTCAGCAACGGCCGGCGCGCCAAGCTGGCCATCGTCTTCGCGGTGACCGATCCGGAGCTGGGCAAGAAAGGCCTGTCGGCGTTCCTGGTGCCCACCGACACCCCGGGGTTCGTCGTCGATCGCAGCGAACACAAGATGGGCATCCGTGCCTCGGACACCTGCGCAGTAACCTTCAACCAGTGCACCGTCCCCGAGGCCAACCTGCTGGGCGAGCGCGGCAAGGGCCTGGCCATCGCCCTGTCCAACCTCGAAGGCGGCCGTATCGGCATTGCCGCCCAGGCCCTGGGCATCGCCCGCGCGGCGTTCGAGGCGGCGCTGGCCTACGCCCGCGAGCGGGTGCAGTTCGACAAGCCGATCATCGAGCACCAGAGCATCGCCAACCTGCTGGCCGACATGCACACCCGCCTCAACGCCGCGCGCCTGCTGATCCTGCATGCCGCGCGCCTGCGCAGCGCCGGCCAGCCGTGCCTGTCGGAAGCCTCCCAGGCCAAGCTGTTCGCCTCGGAAATGGCCGAGAAGGTCTGCTCCTCGGCAATCCAGATCCACGGTGGCTACGGCTACCTCGAGGACTACCCGGTGGAACGTTACTACCGGGACGCGCGGATCACCCAGATCTACGAAGGCTCCAGCGAGATTCAGCGCATGTTGATTGCTCGGGAGTTGAAGAACTATCTGTTGTGATCCCCTAAAAGCATCGCGGGCAAGCCTCGCTCCTACGGACAGTGAAACCTGTAGGAGCGAGGCTTGCCCGCGATAGCGTCTTCACAGGCACCGCACAAACAAAAATCGCAGCCAAGGCTGCGATTTTTTATGGGTAACGACAGCCCGGATCACTTGTCCTTGAACTGCGCCTCCCGCTTGGCAATAAACGCCGCCATACCCTCCTTCTGATCCTCGGTGGCGAAGGCCGCGTGGAACACCCGGCGCTCGAAACGCACGCCTTCCGACAGACTGACCTCGAAGGCGCGGTTCACGCTTTCCTTGATCATCATGCTCACGGGTACCGACTTGGCGGCGATCAGCGCCGCGACTTTCAGCGCTTCGTCCAGCAACTCGTCGGCCGGCACGATGCGCGCGACGATGCCGCAACGCTCGGCTTCCACCGCATCGATGAAACGCCCGGTCAGGCACATTTCCATGGCCTTGGCCTTGCCCACGGCGCGGGTCAGGCGCTGGGTGCCGCCCATGCCCGGCAGCACGCCGAGGTTGATTTCCGGCTGGCCGAACTTGGCGTTGTCGCCGGCCAGGATGAAGTCGCACATCAGCGCCAGTTCACAGCCGCCGCCCAGGGCAAAACCGTTGACCGCGGCGATGATCGGCTTGCGCCGGTTGGCCACCCGGTCGCTGTCGCTGAACAGGTCGTCCATGTAGATCCGTGGGTAGGTCAGCTCGGCCATTTCCTTGATGTCGGCGCCGGCGGCGAAGGCCTTCTTCGAGCCGGTAAGGACGATGCAGCCGATTTGCGGATTGGCTTCCAGGCTGTCCAGGGCCTGGTTCACTTCGCTGACGATCTGCGCATTGAGAGCGTTCAGCGCCTGCGGACGGTTGAGGGTGATCAGGCCGACGCGGTCCTTGATCTCCAACAGAATGGTTTCGTAACTCATGGATCAGCTCCTGCTAAAAGTCAGAGGTTGCGCGAAATGACCATGCGCTGAATGTCGCTGGTGCCTTCGTAGATCTGGCAGACCCGCACGTCGCGGTAGATGCGCTCCAGCGGAAAGTCGTTCAAGTAGCCATAGCCGCCCAGGGTTTGCAAGGCGGCGGAACAGACCTTCTCGGCCATTTCCGAGGCGAACAGCTTGGCCATCGACGCCTCCACCAGCGCCGGCTTGCCGCTGTCGCGCAGGGCCGCGGCGTAGTGCACCATCTGCCGCGCCACGGCGATCTGGGTGGCCATGTCCGCCAGGCGGAAAGCCACCGCCTGATGCTCGATGATCGGCTTGCCGAAGCTCTGCCGCTCGCGGGCGTAGTCACGGGCGGCTTCGAAGGCCGCGCGGGCCATGCCCACCGATTGCGAGGCGATGCCCACGCGACCGCCTTCGAGGTTGGCCAGGGCGATCTTGTAGCCCTCGCCCTCCTCGCCCAGGCGGTTGGCCACCGGCACCTTCACATCCTCGAAAAGGATCTGGCAGGTGTCGGAGGCGTGCTGGCCGAGCTTGTCTTCCACCCGCGCGACGCTGTAGCCCGGCGAGTCGGTGGGCACGATAAAGGCGCTGATGCCGCGCTTGCCGGCCGCCGGGTCGGTCACCGCGAACACTATCACCACCCCGGCGTTCTGCCCCGAAGTGATGAACTGCTTGCAGCCGTTGAGCACGTAATGCTCGCCCTCCAGCCGCGCCCGGGTTTTCAGGCTGCTGGCGTCGGAGCCGGCCTGGGGTTCGGTCAGGGCGAAAGCACCGAGCATGGCGCCGCTGGCCAGGGGCTTGAGGAAACGCTCCTTCTGCTCGTCGTTGCCGAACTTGAGGATCGGCACGCAGCCCACCGAGTTGTGCACGCTCATGATGGTCGAGCAGGCGCCGTCGCCAGCGGCGATCTCTTCCAGGGCCATGGCATAGGCCAGGTAACCGGTGTCGCAGCCGCCCCACCGCTCCGGCACCAGCATGCCGAAGAAGCCCAGCCCGGCCATCTCGCCGATGGCCTCGCGGGGGAAGCGATGCTCGCGGTCCCATTCGGCGGCGAACGGCTTCAGGCGTTCCTGGGCAAACTGCCGGGCCGCGTCGCTGATCTGCTGTTGTTCGTCATTAGGCAGCATGGTGGTTCCTTAATACAGGCATTCGACGGCCATGGCCGTGGCTTCGCCGCCGCCGATGCAGATGGCCGCGACGCCGCGCTTCAGGCCTTTCTGGCGCAGGGCCGAGAGCAGGGTCACCAGGATCCGCGCGCCGGACGCGCCGATCGGGTGGCCCAGGGCGCAGGCGCCACCGTGGACGTTGACCTTGTCGTGGGGGATTTCCAGCTTCTGCATGGTGACCAGGCTGACCACGGCAAAGGCTTCGTTGATTTCGAACAGCTCGACCTGGTCCAGCGACCAGCCGGTCTTCTTCAGCAGTTTCTTGATCGCCCCGACCGGCGCCACCGGGAACAGCCCCGGGGTATCGGCGAACGCCGCGTGGCCGTGGATCACCGCCAGGGGCTTGAGGCCACGTTTCTCGGCTTCGGAACGGCGCATCAGCACCAGGGCCGCGGCGCCGTCGGAGATCGAGCTGGAGTTGGCCGCGGTGACGGTGCCGCCGTCGCGGAACGCCGGTTTCAGCGCGGCGATCTTGTCCAGCTTGGCCTTGGGCGGCTGTTCGTCGTCGCTGATGGTCTGCTGTTCCTTGCCGACTGTGACCTGCAGCGGCACGATTTCCGCCTTGAAGCTGCCGTCCTTGATCGCCTGCTGGGCGCGGGTCAGCGAGGCTACGGCGAAGTTGTCCTGGGCTTCGCGGCTGAAGCCGTTGGCCTCGGCGCAGTCTTCGGCGAAGGTGCCCATCAGGCGGCCCTTGTCGTAGGCGTCTTCGAGACCGTCGAGGAACATATGGTCGAGCACCCGCCCATGGCCCATGCGGTAGCCGCTGCGGGCGCGGTCCAGCAGGTAAGGCGCGTTGGACATGCTTTCCATGCCGCCGGCGATCACCACCTCGGCGCTGCCGGCCAGCAGCATGTCGTGGGCAGCGATGGTCGCGGCCATGCCGGAGCCGCACATCTTGTTCAGGGTGGTGCAGCGGGTGGCCTTGTCCAGCCCGGCGCCCAGCGCCGCCTGGCGGGCCGGTGCCTGGCCGAGGCCGGCCGGCAGCACGCAGCCGAACAGCACTTCATCGACACTGTCGCTGGCCACCCCGGCGCGCTCCACCGCGGCCTTGATGGCGGCGGCGCCGAGTTGCGGCGCGGTCAGGCTTTTCAGCTCGCCCTGGAAGCCGCCCATGGGGGTGCGGACGGCGCTGACGATAACGATCGGATCTTGGTTCATGAGGAGTCCTCCTTCCTTACTTGGCTGCCATGCGCAGGGCACCGTCGAGACGGATCACCTCGCCGTTGAGCATGCTGTTGCTAATGATATGCCCGACCAGCGCGGCGTACTCGTCCGGCTTGCCCAGGCGTGGCGGGAACGGCACGCCGGCGGCCAGGGAAGCACGTACTTCGTCGCTCATGCCGGCCATCATCGGGGTTTCGAAAATGCCCGGGGCGATGGTCATCACCCGGATGCCGAAGCGCGCCAGCTCGCGAGCGGCCGGCAGGGTCAGGCTGGCGATGGCGCCCTTGGAGGCGGCATAGGCGGCCTGGCCGATCTGCCCGTCGAAGGCCGCCGCCGAGGCGGTGTTGATGATCACCCCGCGCTCGCCGTCGGCGTTCGGCTCGCTGTTGGCGATGGCCGCGGCGGCCAGGCGCATCAGGTTGAAACTGCCGATCAGGTTGACGTTGATCACCTGGCTGAAGCTGGCCAGGGCATGGGGACCGTTCTTGCCGAGAATCTTCTCGCCGCGCACGATGCCGGCGCAGTTGACCAGCCCGTGCAAGACGCCGAACGCCTTGAGCGTGGCCTGCACCGCCGCTTCGGCGGCGGCTTCGTCAGTGATATCGGCGACCGTGCTCTGGCAACCGAGCTGTCGCGCCTGGGCTTGCACGGCCTCGGCGTTGAGGTCCACCAGCATCACCTGGGCGCCGGCCTTGACCAGCATCTGCGCGGTGGCCGCACCGAGACCGGAAGCGCCGCCGCTGACGAGAAAAACCTTGTTTTCGATGTGCATCATGAGTTCCTGGGTAATTCAGGCCGAAGCCTTGTGCGCCGCGGCCTCTTGAGCCTTGGCGATTTCCTGGTTGCGCAGGATGAAGCGCTGCAACTTGCCGCTTGGGGTTTTCGGCAATTCGCTGACAAATTCGATTTCACGGGGGTACGAGTGCGCGGCCAGGCGCTTGCGCACGTACTGGCGCAATTCCTCGGCCAGCTCCGGCGTGGCGCGGTACTGGGCGCTGAGCACGACGAAGGCCTTGACCAGCTCGGTGCGCTCCGGATCGGGCTTGCCGATCACCGCCGCCTCGATCACCGCCGGGTGCTCGATCAGCGCGCTTTCCACGTCGAACGGGCCGACCCGGTAACCCGAAGTGGTGATCACGTCGTCGCTGCGCCCGACGAAGCTGATGCTGCCGTCCGGGTTCAGCTCCACGGTGTCGCCGCTGAGGTAGTAATCGCCGACGAAGGCCTTGGTCACCACGCCGTCGTAGCCGTTGAACCAGAACATCGGCGACTGGCTGCGATCGAGGGCGAGGATGCCCGGCTGGCCCACCGAGAGTTCCTGGTGCTGGTCGTCGAGCACCACGATGCGGTGGCCCGGCGAGGCAAAGCCAGCCGCGCCGACATGTACCGGGTGCTCCAGGCCATGGTGGTTGCACAGGACCATGCCCATCTCGGTCTGGCCGTAGTGGTCGTGGATCACCACGTCGAGGTTGTCGGCGAACCAGCGGATCACCTCCGGGTTCAGCGGCTCGCCGGCGCTGCTGACGATGCGCAGCTTGCCCTTGATCGACCGGGCGAACTCGTCGCCGCCGGCGATCAGCAGGCGGTAGGCGGTTGGCGAACCGGTGAGGTTGGTGATCCCGTACTTGTTGATCACCCGGCAGGTGCTTTCCAGGGTGAAGGGACCATCGTAGAAGGTGATCGGGTGGCCAGTGCCCAGCGGGCCGGTGATGCCGAAATAGATGCCGTAGGCCCAACCCGGATCGGCGACGTTCCAGAACGCGTCCTCGGGACGCAGGTCGACGGCGTCGCGGGTGTAGCTCTGGAACGCGACTATGGCCTTGAGCGGCACATACAGGGCCTTGGACGGGCCGGTGGTGCCGGAGGTGAACATCAGCAGGAATGGGTCTTCGCCCGTCAGCAGCACGGGTTCGCACTGCGTCGGGTAATTGGCCAGTTCGGCCCAGAAACTGAAATCGCCACGGACGATGCCCTGGCCCTTGGCGCCCGCGACCGTGACGATGGTCGGGCAGCCGGCCACTTCAGCGAGCTTTGGCCGGTTGACCGCATCGGTCACCACCAGCTTGGCCCCGGAACTGCTCAGGCGGTGTTCGATGGCCTTGGGGCCGAAGGCGGTGAACAGCGGCTGGTAGACCGCGCCGATACGCCAGGTGGCGAACACCGCGATCAAGAGTTCGACGTTGCGCGGCAACAGGCCGGCGACCTTGTCGCCCTTCTTTACGCCCTGGGCCAGGAGGAAGTTGGCGAAACGCGCGGCCTGGTCCTGCAACTCGCTGAAGGTGTAGGTCGCGCTGCTACCGTCGCGGCCCTCCCAGAACAGCGCGATACGCCCCGGCAAGGCGTGCCGGTCACAGCATTCGACGCAGGCATTGAGTGCCGACAAGGAGCCATGCAAGGCCGCGTCGACGGTGTGCTGGTAATTGAAGTGTGCCGTGGCAGACAGGTAATCGCGCATTGCCAGAATCCCTCACTGTTCTTATTAGGATGGGAACTACAAAAACATCAGGCAAATACTGGCGCCACGGCCCGGGCGGGACAATGGTCAAAGCTTTCAAGTTGCGTGACTGGTTTGGCCAAGAACCTCGTGCTAGCCACGGCGACTAAGGCGCCCTGTAGCCGCTGCCGAGCGACAGCGAGGCTGCGATCGGCAACGCAGTTGCCGCAAAACCTGAGCTTGCGGTATGTCAGGCGGAATGCGTTGCCTGGGGTGCGACCGCTACGCGGTCGGGCGCAGCCTCGCTGTCGCTTGGCAGCGGCTACAGGAGTGCGCGCAGGCCAGGTGGTTGAGTCCGTAGGAGCGAGCGGGCAGCGATCCGACTTGCCTGCGATAACGATGGCCTGGGCGCCGCCGCCTTCAACCGGCCTCGTTGAGGATCAGGCTGCGATAGTGTCCGGGGTTGGAGCCGGACCATTTGCGAAAGGCCTTGTAGAACGAGCTGGCGTCGGCGAAGCCCAGGCGGCTGGCAATTTCCGTGAAGCTGATCTGCGGCTCGGCCAGCCAGGCGATCGCCAGCTCCTTGCGCACCCCGTCCTTGAGGCCCTGGTAGGTCTGCCCTTCTTCCGCCAGGCGGCGGCGCAGGGTCGAGGCCGACATGCACAGGCTGTGGGCCAGGCTCTCGGTTTCCGGCCACTGGGCGGCGGGCAGCTGGCGCAGGTCGTGCTTGATGCGGCTGGCCAGGCTCTCTGGGTCGCGGTATTTGACCAGGATATTGGCCGGCGCCTGGGCCAGGAAACGCTTGAGTTCCTCGTCGCTGCGCTTGATCGGCAGGTCCAGGCAGTCGGCGGCGACGATCATCCGCGTGCGCGGCCGGTCGAACCGCAGGTTCTGCGAGAACATCACCTGGTAGTCATCACAGAAATCCGGCTCCGGGCAGCGCAGTTCGATGGCCAGGATCGGGATGCGCCGCCCGGCCAGCCAGCAGGCCACGCCGTGGACGATCATCCAGTAGGTGAAATAGGTAAAGGCCCGGCGCGGCTCCTGCTCGTCCTCCAGCAGGACGATCTCCGCCAGGCTCTGCTGGCGCACCAGCTGGGCCGGCAGGTGTTCGAGCATCAGCGACAAAAAAGCCAGCCCGGACTCCAGGCCTGCGGCCAAATTCTGCTGGGCCATGGCGCTGCGGCAAAGAAACGCCAGGCTGCCGGACTTGAGCTTGCGCGGGTCCATGCCGAAGAACTCGTCGTCCGTGCGCCGGGCCAGCAGGCGCCACAGCCGGGCATAGGCCAGCGCGGGCACGCGGGCGGCGCTGACGTCCAGCTGGGCCGGGTCGATGCCGACCTTGAGCAGCACTTCTTCGCTGGCGGCACCCGGGGCGCAGCTTTGCAGCAGCGCTTCGCGCACCAGTTGCATGGAGATCGTGTCTTTTTCCGACATCGCGCGTAACTGCTTCCTGCATAAAGAGATTTGTCGGCCATCTTAGGCCGTGACGAGGAAAAAGCCAGTGGACTTCTGGCTAAGCGGCCCGGCTCGTCCCGCCCGGTTTCCTGACCTTCGTGCGCCGCTGCCTGCAGTGCTCTGCGCAGCGACGGGCCGCACGCCCATTCGCCCTTGCCCCAGGCAGATAAGCCTCAGCACACCGAAAGAAAAATCTCTTACAAGTCCTGATCTTGCCTTCGCCACAAAAAGACAAATCTCATTAACGCCAAAAAATTGTAAGCGTTCTTGTACATTCCGTTTTTAATAATAAATCTCAAATAGGATTTAATCTCATCAAACCCAAAGAGTGATTCTCATGGATAGCAAAGCCCCCTCCTCCTTGCCACAGCACCGTCTGCTGGCCCCCACAATAGGCCTCGCCATCGTCTCTGCCTCCGGTCTCACCGTAGCTGGCGAACGGCAGAACGTCTTGCAACTGGACAACATCAAGGTCGAGGCGGAGGAAGGCAAAGGCTACAAGACCGAACGTTCGTCTTCCGCCAAGTACGTGGCGCCGCTGCTGGACACCCCGCAGACCATCACCGTGGTGCCGCCCAAGCTGATCCAGGAACAGCAGGCGCTGAGCCTGCGCCAGGTGCTGTCGAACGTGTCCGGCATCACCTTCAACGCCGGCGAAGGCGGTGGCGGCTCGGGGGACAGCATCAACATCCGCGGCTTCTCGGCCAACAGCAACATGCAAATCGACGGCCTGCGCGACAGCGCGCAGACCAACCGCTCCGACACCTTCAACATCGAACAGGTGGAGGTGATCAAGGGCCCCAACTCGGTCTTCGGCGGCGCCGGCACCACTGGCGGCAGCATCAACCTGGTCAGCAAGCAACCCAAGAACCAGGCGTTCACCCGCCTCGGCGGCAGCCTCGGCACCGACAACTACTACCGCCTGACGCTGGACAGCAACCAGCCCCTGGAGGGCGTCGGCCAGGACAGCGCGGTGCGGATCAACCTGATGGGCCATCAGAACGATGTGCCCGGCCGCGAGCAGATCGACCGCGAGCGCTGGGGCATCGCACCGTCGTTGCGCCTGGGCTTCAGCGACACCACCCGGCTGACCCTCAGCGCCTTCCACCAGACCGACGACAACCTGCCGGACTACGGCGTACCGGCGCTCGACGGCAAGAAGCTGGCTGGGGTCAAGCGCGATGCCTATTTCGGCTGGAAGAATCTGGACAAGGAGGAGATCGAACAGAACGCCTTCACCGCCGATTTCGAGCATGACTTCAGCGACCACCTGCGCCTGCAGAACCTCACGCGCTACAGCCGCACCGCGCGCGACACCATCGTCTCGGCGTCCCATGTCAACACCAGTGGCGTGCCGGCGGGCCGCTACCGCCCGGCCGGGCCCCAGGCCTACGGGCGCGACGCCACCACCGAGATGTGGATCAACCAGAGCAACCTGATCGGCGACTTCGAATTCGCCGGCATGCGCCACGATCTGGTGGCGGGTGTGGAACTGTCCCGGGAGACCCTCGACCTGAAGACCTACAACCATGGCCTGGGCACCGCGCTGTATCCGCGCGATGGCTATGCCCTGGGCAACCCGCCCGGACGCTGGAACGGCCCGGTCAACAAGGCCACCAGCGGCTATACCGAGACCACCCTCAAGGGCCAGGCCTACTACCTGTTCGATACCATCGCCCTGAGCGAGCGCTGGGACCTCAACCTCGGCCTGCGCTACGACAAGATCAAGGGCGACGTCGACAAATACTCGGGCAGCCATATGAAAAGCGAGAGCCTGGTCTCGGACACGAACAAGGCCAGCGCCCGCACCGGCCTGGTGTTCAAACCGACCGAAAACGGGCGCATCTATGCCGCCTGGGGCAACTCCTTCAACCCGTCCGCCGAAAACCTGGCCTCGACCGGCGGTGGTTTGAGCAAGGGCAACCAGGACCTGGCGCCGGAGAAGAACGAAACCTGGGAACTGGGCACCAAGTGGGAATTGCTGGACAAGCGCCTGGAACTGGACGGGGCGCTGTTTCGCGTAGAGAAGAGCAACGCCCGGGAAACCATGGCCGACGGCTCGACCCAGCTGGCCGGCAAGCAGCGGGTGCAGGGTGTGGAAATCGGCGTCACCGGGCATGTCACCGAGCAGTGGGACGTGTTCGCCAACTACACCTTCCTCGACAGCGAAACCCTGAAAGCGGCGAACACCGCCTCGGGTATCGCACGCAAGGGCCAGGCCCTGGGCAACACGCCGCCGCGCTCGCTCAACCTGTGGACCACCTATGAACTGCCAGCCGGCTGGACCCTGGGTTACGGCACTCGTTATGTCAGCGAGCGCAACGTGACCTCAAGCACCCGCGCCAAGCTGGACGCCTACTGGGTGCATAACGCCATGCTCGGCTACAAGGTCAACCACAACCTCGACCTGCAGTTGAACGTCAACAACCTGTTCGACAAGGACTACGTGGAACGGGTACGCCAGCAGAGCGGCTCGACCGCGCGCTCCTCGGCCATCGAATACGGCGACGCCCGCGCGGCGATCATGTCGGCCACCTATAGCTTCTGACCCCTCCCCCTCAGCGCGAAGCCCCGTTCGACCGGGGCTTCGCCGCTGTCATCGACTCAGCCCCCCTGTACTCCGACAGAGGCCGCTCCGGCCAAAAAACCAATACGCAATCTCCCCGGCCTCACCCGGCCCGAACGGGCGAATCCTTGGCCCATGGCGGCTTGCGCCGGGTGGAGGATTTCATCGCAGTGCAAAAAAGTATCGATTCGAGTGTCAGGGATGATTTGTCAGCGCGGTCGTTGAGGGCTGTAATCAGCCTCACATTCTTCCCGGCATCCGGAAGACACAACAACAATAACCGTCCTTCTGCCGCCCACCGGGCCCGGAAGAGGAGTGCACGATGAAACCCTGCATTACCGCCCTGCTTGTCACCACCTGCATGACCCTGAGCGGCGTCAGCCTCGGCGCCCAGACCCTGACCATCGCCACCGTCAACAACAGCGACATGATCCGTATGCAGAAACTCTCGAAAGCCTTCGAGAGCGAGCACCCGGACATCAAGCTGAACTGGGTGGTGCTCGAAGAGAACGTGCTGCGCCAGCGCCTGACCACCGACATCGCCACCCAGGGCGGGCAGTTCGACGTGCTGACCATCGGCATGTACGAAGCCGCGCTGTGGGGCGCAAAGGGCTGGCTGCAACCGATGCAGGACCTGCCCGCCGCCTATGACCTGCAGGACATCTTCCCCGCGGTACGCGAAGGCCTGTCGGCCAAGGGCACGCTGTACGCCCTGCCGTTCTACGCCGAAAGCTCGATGACCTACTACCGCACCGACCTGTTCAAGGACGCCGGCCTGGTCATGCCCGAACACCCGACCTGGGAACAGATCGGTGAATTCGCCGGCAAGCTCAACAAGCCCGAGCAGGAACAGTACGGCCTCTGCCTGCGCGGCAAGGCCGGCTGGGGCGAGAACATGGCCCTGATCACCACCCTGGCCAACGGTTTCGGCGCGCGCTGGTTCAATGAGCAGTGGCAGCCGGAATTCACCGGGACGGAATGGAAGAACGCCCTGACCTTCTACGTCGACACCATGAAAAAGGCCGGCCCGCCCGGCGCCTCCAGCAACGGTTTCAACGAGAACCTGGCGCTGTTCAACAGCGGCAAGTGCGCGATCTGGGTCGACGCCAGCGTCGCCGGCTCCTTCGTCACCGACAAGTCCCAGAGTAAGGTCAGCGAACACGTCGGCTTTACCTACGCCCCGCAACAGGTGACCGACAAGGGCAGCGCCTGGATGTACTCCTGGGCGCTGGCGATCCCCACCAGTTCCAAGGCCAAGGATGCCGCGCAGACCTTCGCCACCTGGGCCACCTCCAAGGAGTACGGGGCCCTGGTCGCCGAGAAAGACGGCATCGCCAACGTACCGCCAGGCACCCGCGCTTCGACCTACAGCGAGGCCTATCTGCAGGCCGCACCGTTCGCCAGGGTGACCCTGGAATCGCTGAAGGTCGCCGACCCGACCCAGCCGACCCTCAAGCCGGTGCCCTACATCGGCATCCAGCTGGTGACCATTCCCGAGTTCCAGGCCATCGGCACCCAGGTCGGCAAGCTGTTCTCCGCCGCGCTGATCGGCCAGACCACGGTCGACCAGGCCCTGGCCGCCGCGCAGCAGACCACCGAACGCGAAATGAAACGCGCCGGCTACCCCAAGTAATCCTTGTCCTCTGTAGGAGCGAGGCTTGCCCGCGATGAACGATAACGCGGTTATCGGACAGACCGCGGTGCGGCTATCGCGGGCAAGCTCCGCTCCTACAGAAGAAAGCATCTGTACCTGAACGGTTGTGATCGCCATGAATACCTCGACTGCCAAAGCTCATTTGCAAGTGCCCCAGGTCGCGCGCAAGCGCCGCCTGCTCAACCCCGGCTGGTTCCTGGTCAGCCCCTCGGTGGCGTTGTTGCTGCTGTGGATGATCGTGCCGCTGGGCATGACCCTGTACTTCTCGCTGATCCGCTACAACCTGCTGTACCCCGGGGAAAACCAGTTCGTCGGGCTGGAGAATTTCAGCTACTTCCTCACCGACTCGGGCTTCCTGCCCGGGGCCGGCAACACCCTGCTGCTGGTGGGCAGCGTGCTGCTGATCAGCGTGGTGTTCGGGGTGCTGATCAGCGCCTTGCTGGAGGCCAGCGAGTTCCTCGGCCGCGGCATTGTCCGGGTGCTGCTGATCTCGCCGTTCTTCATCATGCCCACGGTGGGCGCGCTGATCTGGAAGAACCTGATCTTCCACCCGGTGTCGGGGATTCTCGCCGCCGTGTGGAAGCTGTTCGGTGCCCAGCCGGTTGACTGGCTGGCCCACTACCCGCTGCTGTCGATCATCATCATTGTGTCCTGGCAGTGGCTGCCGTTCGCGATCCTGATCCTGATGACCGCCATGCAGTCGCTGGACCAGGAACAGAAGGAAGCCGCGCGCCTGGATGGCGCCGGGGCCATCGCGATTTTCTGGCACCTGACCCTGCCGCACCTGGCGCGGCCCATCGCGGTGGTGGTGATGATCGAGACCATCTTCCTGCTCTCGGTGTTCGCCGAAATCTTCACCACCACCAACGGTGGCCCGGGCTACGCCTCGACCAACCTGGCCTACCTGATCTACAACCAGGCGCTGGTGCAGTTCGACGTGGGCATGGCCTCGGCCGGCGGCCTGATCGCTGTGGTCATCGCCAATATCGCCGCGATCATCCTGGTGCGGATGCTCGGCAAAAACCTGACTGACAAACCCTGAGGTGCGCGCCATGACCCTGCAACAATCCCGCCGCCTGCACAGCCTGCTGCTCGGCACCCTAGCCTGGGCCATCGCCATCCTGATCTTCTTCCCGATCTTCTGGATGTTGCTGACCAGCTTCAAGACCGAAATCGATGCCTTCGCCACGCCGCCGCAGTTCCTCTTCACGCCGACACTGGAGAACTACCTGCATATCAACGAGCGCAGCAACTACCTGGCCTTCGCCTGGAACTCGGTGGTGATCTCCTTCAGCGCCACCGCCCTGTGCCTGCTGATCGCGGTGCCGGCGGCCTATTCCATGGCCTTCTACGAGACCCGCAACACCAAGCGCACCCTGCTGTGGATGCTGTCGACCAAGATGCTGCCGCCGGTGGGCGTGCTGATGCCGATCTACCTGCTGGCCAAGAGCTTCGGCCTGTTGGATACGCGCATCGCGCTGATCCTGATCTACACCCTGATCAACCTGCCGATCGTGGTCTGGATGATTTACACCTACTTCAAGGACATCCCCCGGGACATCCTCGAGGCCGCGCGGCTGGACGGTGCGACGCTGGGCCAGGAAATGCTCCGGGTGCTGCTGCCGATCGCCAAGGGCGGGCTGGCTTCCACCGTGCTGCTGTCGCTGATCCTGTGCTGGAACGAGGCGTTCTGGTCGCTGAACCTGACCTCGTCCAACGCCGCGCCGCTGACCGCGCTGATCGCCTCCTACTCCAGCCCCGAAGGGTTGTTCTGGGCCAAGCTCTCGGCGGTCTCGACCCTGGCCTGCGCGCCGATCCTGATCTTCGGCTGGATCAGCCAGAAACAACTGGTGCGCGGCCTGTCCTTCGGCGCCGTGAAATAACCAAACGACCCAACACCTGTAGCCGCTGCCGCAGGCTGCGATCGGCCGCTTAGCGGACGCGCTCTTGACGGTCCCGAAGGCTCTTCGAGCCTTATCGCAGCCTTCGGCAGCGGCTACATCGAAATTTTGAAATTTGGAGAGATTCCATGGCCAACCTGAAAATCAACAATCTGCAAAAAGGCTTCGAAGGTTTTTCCATCATCAAGGGCATCGACCTGGAAGTGCGCGACAAGGAGTTCGTGGTCTTCGTCGGCCCCTCGGGCTGCGGCAAATCCACCCTGCTGCGGCTGATTGCCGGCCTGGAGGAAGTCAGCGGCGGCAGCATCGAACTGGATGGCCGCGACATCACTGAAGTCAGCCCGGCCAAGCGCGATCTGGCCATGGTGTTCCAGACCTACGCCCTGTACCCGCACATGAGCGTGCGCAAGAACATGTCCTTCGCCCTGGACCTGGCCGGCGTGCCGAAAGCCGAGGTGCAACAGAAGGTCAACGAAGCGGCACGCATCCTCGAGCTGGGGCCGATGCTGGAGCGCAAGCCCAAGCAACTGTCCGGCGGCCAGCGCCAGCGCGTGGCCATCGGCCGGGCCATCGTGCGCAACCCGAAGATCTTCCTGTTCGACGAACCACTGTCCAACCTCGATGCCGCGCTGCGGGTGCAGATGCGCCTGGAGCTGGCGCGCCTGCATAAAGAGCTGCAGGCGACCATGATCTACGTGACCCACGACCAGGTCGAAGCCATGACCCTGGCCGACAAGGTGGTGGTACTCAACGGCGGCCGCGTGGAACAGGTGGGCTCGCCCCTGGAGCTGTACCACAGCCCGGCCAACCTGTTTGTCGCCGGTTTCCTCGGCACGCCGAAGATGGGCTTCCTCAAGGGCCGGATCAGCCGGGTCGAAGGCCAGGGCTGCGAGGTGGTGCTGGATGCCGGCACCCGCATCCAGCTGCCGCAAAGCGGCGCCAGGCTGAGCGTCGGCAGCCCGGTGACCCTGGGCATTCGTCCCGAGCACCTGGAACTGGCCCGCCCCGGCGACTGCACCCTGCAAGTCACCGCCGACGTCAGCGAGCGCCTGGGCAGCGACACCTTCTGCCACGTCGTCACCCCTTCCGGCGAAGCCTTGACCCTGCGTATCCGCGGCGACCTGGCCAGCGCCTACGGCCAGCAGTTGAACCTGCACCTGGACGCCGAACACTGCCACCTCTTCGATGCCGACGGCGTGGCCGTGGCCAGGCCGCTGCGCGCCGCCGCCTGAACGAGAACCGAACGATGAAACTGAACAGACACAACCTCCACCACCTGGCCCCCGAAGTGCGGCTGCCCGCCTACGACCTGGCCGAGATCCGGCAAGGCATGGTGCATATCGGCGTCGGTGGTTTCCACCGGGCGCACCAGGCTTACTACACCGATGCCCTGATGAACACCGGCGAAGGCCTGGACTGGGGCATCTGCGGGGTCGGCCTGCGCGCCGAGGACCGCCGCGCCCGCGACGACCTGGCCGGCCAGGATTACCTTTTCACCCTATTCGAACTGGGCGACGGCGACGCCGCCGAAGTGCGGGTGATCGGCGCGATCCGCGACATGTTGCTGGCCGAGGATGGCGCCCAGGCGCTGATCGACAAGCTGGCCGACCCGCAGATCCGCATCGTCTCGCTGACCATCACCGAGGGCGGCTACTGCATCGACGACAGCAGCGGCGAGTTCATGGCCCACCTGCCACAGATCCAGCACGACCTGGCCCACCCGCAGCAGCCGAAGACCGTATTCGGTTTTCTCTGCGCGGCCCTGGCCCTGCGCCGGGCGGCCGGGGTCCCGGCCTTTACCCTGATGTCCTGCGATAACCTGCCGCACAACGGCGCGGTGACCCGCAAGGCGCTGCTGGCCTTCGCCCGCCAGCACGACGCCGACCTGCACGACTGGATCGCCGCCAACGTCAGCGTCCCCAACGCCATGGTCGACCGCATCACGCCGATGACCAGCACCGCCCACCGCTTGCAACTGCACGACCAGCACGGCATCGACGACGCCTGGCCGGTGGTCTGCGAGCCCTTTGCGCAATGGGTGCTGGAAGACAAGTTCGTCAGCGGCCGGCCGGCCTGGGAAAAGGTCGGCGTGCAATTCACCGACGACGTCACGCCCTACGAGGAGATGAAGATCAAGCTGCTCAACGGCAGCCACCTGGCCCTGACCTACCTGGGCTTCCTCAAGGGCTATCGCTTTGTCCACGAGACGATGGCCGACCCGCTGTTCGTGGCGTACATGCGCGCCTACATGGACCAGGACGTGACCCCGCAACTGGCGCCGGTGCCGGGCATCGACCTGAACGACTACAAGGACACCCTGGTGGCGCGCTTCTCCAACCGGGCGATTGCCGACCAGCTGGAGCGGGTCTGCTCCGACGGCTCGTCGAAGCTGCCCAAGTTCAGCGTGCCGACCATCAACCGCCTGATCGCCGATGGCCGCGACACCGAGCGCGCCGCCCTGGTGGTCGCCGCCTGGGCCCTGTACCTCAAGGGCGTGGACGAAAAGGGCGCCACCTACAGCATCCCCGACCCGCGCGCCGGGTTCTGTCAGGCACTGGTGGCGGACGATGCACTGATCAGCCAGCGGTTGTTGGCGGTCGAGGAAATCTTCGGCACGGCGATCCCCGCCAGCGCCGAATTCACCGCCGCCTTCGAGCGCGGCTACAGCAGCCTGCGCGACAACGGCGTGACCCGTACCCTGGAGCGGGTATTGGCCCGAGACAGCTGATGCTTGCCTGTTGCTATCGCGTTGATCCAGAAAGATTGCGGATTCAGGTTTTGCGGTTGCGCTGCATCCGGTCACAGCCTCGCAGGCTCGGCAGCGGCTACAGTGGGTTTGATTTGAATTTTGTGCAGGTTCATCCATGACGACGCAACAGCTTTTCCTCGGCATCGACTGCGGCACCCAGGGCACCAAGGCCATCGTCCTCGACGCCGCCAGCGGTGAAGTGTTGGGCCTGGGCGCGGCGCCCCACAGCCTGATCAGCAGCGCCAACGGCCGCCGTGAACAGGACGTCGGGCAATGGCGCGAGGCATTCGCCCTGGCCACCCGCCGGGCCTTACTGGCCGCCGGTGTCAGCGGCCTGGATATCCTCGGCATCGGCGTCTCCGGCCAGCAGCACGGCCTGGTCCTGCTCGACCCGCAGGGCCAGGTGCTGCGCCCGGCCAAGCTCTGGTACGACACCGAATCCACGCCGCAGAACCAGCGCCTGCTGGATTACCTGGGTGGCGAACAGGGCTCCCTGGAGCGTCTCGGCGTGGCGATTGCCCCCGGCTACACGGTGTCGAAACTGCTGTGGACCCGGGAGCAGCATCCACAGATCTTCCAGCGCATCGCCCATGTCCTGTTGCCCCACGACTACCTGAACTACTGGCTGACCGGCCGCTGCTGCAGCGAATACGGCGATGCCTCGGGCACCGGCTATTTCAATGTGCGCACCCGGCAATGGGACCTGGCGCTGCTCAGGCACATCGACCCCGACGGCCGCCTGGAAGCCGCCTTGCCGGAACTGCTCGAAGCCCACCAGCCAGTGGGCACCCTGCTGCCGGAGATCGCCCGGCACCTGGGCCTCAACCCCGGGGCGCTGGTGTCCAGCGGTGGCGGCGACAACATGCTGGGGGCCATCGGCACCGGCAATATCCAGCCCGGGGCAATCACCATGAGCCTGGGTTCCTCGGGCACCCTGTATGCCTACGCCGAACAACCCCGGGTCAGCACGGATGCCGCGGTGGCGACCTTCTGTTCCTCAAGCGGCGGCTGGCTGCCGCTGATCTGCACCATGAACCTGACCAACGCCACAGGCGCGGTGCGCGAACTGTTCGAGCTGGATATCGACGCCTTCAACCAGCTGGTGGCCCAGGCGCCGACCGGCGCCGAGGGCCTGTGCATGCTGCCGTTCCTCAACGGCGAGCGGGTCCCCGCCCTGCCCCACGCCAGCGGCAGCCTGCTAGGGTTGACCGCCAACAACCTGACCCGGGCCAACCTGTGCCGCGCGGTGATGGAAGGCACCACCTTCGGCCTGCGCTACGGCCTGGACCTGCTGCGCCAGAACGGCCTGCAGAGCCAGAGCATCCGCCTGATCGGCGGCGGTTCGAAAAGCCCGCTGTGGCGGCAGATGGTCGCCGATATCATGCACACCCCGGTGGTCTGCACCGAGCAGAGCGAAGCGGCGGCTTTGGGCGCGGCGATCCAGGCGGCCTGGTGCGAGTCCCACGACAGCGGCCAGGCGCAGAGCCTGGCGCAGTTGTGCCAGCGCTGCGTGAGGCTCGATGCAAGCAGCGAAACCTTACCGATAGCGGCCAATGTCGCGGCCTACCATCAGGCCTATGAACGCTACCAACAGCATGTGGCAACCCTTTTGAAGAGCGAATGACTATGTACCTGGTCTGTGGTGAAGCACTGTTCGATTTTTTCAGCGAAGACGATGCCAGCGGTCGGGCATCGCGGGTCAACTTCCAGGCAATCGCCGGTGGTTCGCCCTTCAATGTCGCGGTGGGTTTGCGCCGCCTGGGCGTGGACGCAGCACTGTTCGCCGGGCTGTCCACCGACTACCTCGGCCGGCGCCTGTTGCAGGTGCTACGTGACGAAGGCGTGGGCGAAGACTACCTGCTGCATGTGCAAGCGCCGACCACCCTGGCGATGGTCGCAGTGGGCGCCGACGGCTCGCCGCAATACAGCTTCCGTGGCGAAGGCTGCGCCGACCGCCAGTTGCAGCTGGCCGACCTGCCGCCGCTCGACAGCCGGGTGCGCGGCCTGCATATCGGTTCGTTTTCCCTGGTGGTGCAGCCGATCGCCGACACCCTGCTGGCACTGGTGCGCCGCGAGCGCGGCCAGCGCCTGATCAGCCTCGACCCCAACGTGCGCCTCAACCCGGCCCCGGATATCCAGCTGTGGCGCCAGCGCATCGACACCCTGGTCCGACTGGCCGACCTGATCAAGGTCAGCGACGAGGATTTGCACCTGCTCTACCCCGACCAGGACCCGCAGCAAGTGATCGAAGGCTGGCTGCAGCATCACTGCCAGCTGGTGTTCCTGACCCGCGGCGCAGAGGGCGCGACGGTGTTCAGTCGGGCACATGGCCGCTGGTCGGCGCCGGCCATGCCGATTAAGATGGCCGACACCGTGGGCGCAGGCGACACCTTCCAGGCCGCCTTGATTGCCTGGCTGACCGAACGGCAGCTGGATTCGTTGGAAGGTGTGGCGGGCTTGAGCCGGGACCAGATCGACCAGATGCTCAGGTTCGCCATCCGCGCCGCGGCGCTGACCTGTGGCAAGACCGGACCGGACCTGCCCTATCGCCACCAACTGAACTGATCGAAAGAGCGCCACGTGGCGCTCCCATCGACCCGAATAGAGCCTTGCCCTTGACCCGCTTTGCCTGTGCCGCCGTAGTACTCCCCCTCGTCCTGACCGGCTGCGCGACCTCGCCGCCGGCCAACCCCAACGACATCTGCGAAATCTTTCGCGAGAAAAGCGACTGGTTCAAAGCCGCCAAGGCCACCGAAGAGAAATGGGGGGTGCCGATCCAGGTGCCGCTGTCGATCATCTACCAGGAGTCGAGCTTCAAGCAGGATGCCTTACCGCCCCGCAAATACCTGTTGTGGGTGATTCCCTGGGGGCGGGTCAGCACGGCGGCCGGCTACCCGCAGGCCAAGGACGAAGTCTGGGGCGACTACCAGAGCAAGGGCGACAACTACTGGGCCAGCCGCACCAACTTCGCCGACGCCACCGACTTTATCGGCTGGTACATGGACCAGACCACGCGGGTCAATGGCGTGACCAAGCAGGACGCCTACCGCCAGTACCTGAACTACCACGAAGGCTGGGGCGGCTATCGCCGCCAGACCTATACGGCCAAACCCTGGCTGCAGACCGTGGCGGGGAAAGTGCAAAGTCGCTCCAACCTCTACGGCCAGCAATACGCCGGCTGCCGGGAAGAGCTGAACCGCGGCTTCTGGAGCCGCTTCTGGAATTGGCTGTAAGCGCCTGACGCGGATCTCCCCGCCTCCACGCGCTTGTAGCCGCTGCCGAGCCTGCGAGGCTGCGATCGGCGGCGCAGCCGTCGCAAACCCGGCAACCGCGTTGCATCAGCTACACCGCGTGCGGTGGTTTGGCGGCTGCTTTGCAGCCGATCGCAGCCTCGCGGTGCTCGGCAGCGGCTACACGGACACCACAATCCCTGTAGCCGCTGGCGTAGCCTGCGATCGGGTTGGACGGCATTCCGACGAAGCAGTCGTAAAACCAGCCAATGCGTTTATCCAGGCATATCGCGGATTCAGCTTCCGGCAACGCCGTCAGAGAATCGAGAAGTTGTAGCTGACGATCAGCCGCGTCTCGTCCACGTCCCGGGCGTACTTCTCGTAGTTGCTGCGGTAGGTGGCGTTACGCAGGCGCAGGCTGACGTCCTTGAAGGTGCCGCTCTGCACCACGTACTTGAGTTCGCTGTCGCGCTCCCATTCGCGGCCTTCCTGGTCGCTGCCCGGGACCTTGATATGGTCGCCGCTGACATAGCGGGTCAGGAAGCTCAGGCCGTTGATGCCGACGGCCTTGAAGTCGTAGTCGTAGCGCAGCTGCCAGGAACGCTCCTGGGCGGCGGCGAAGTCGTTGACCTGCACATAGTTGACCAGGTACGGGTTGCTGCCATCGAGGTAGGGCATCGAGTTGTCGCCGTTCATGCGCTGCCAGCCGGCGCTGAAGGTGTGGCCGTCGATGGCGTAACCGAGCATGCCGCTCAGGGCGCGGTTATCGATGGAGCCGGCGCGCTCGGCGCCGCTGTCGGCACTCTTGAGCAGGCGCAGGTCTGCCTTCAATACACCCGGGCCCAGCGGCTGGTTGGCCAGCAGGCCGATGAAGTGCTGGCGGTAGATGTCTTCCAGCTCGGCGTAGTGGTACTGGCCGGTCAGGCGGTCGTTGAACTTGTAGTCGATGCCGTACATGTCGAAATGGTCGGCGGTGACATTGCAGGCATAGCGTTTGTTCTTGCAGTGCACGCGGATGTCCTGGGCGTCCGTGGAGTCCCGGGCGGTGTATTGGTCCAGGCGCGCGGCCATGAACGTCAGGTCCTTGATCTCCCTGGACGTGAGCATGGCGCCATTGAACATGGTCGGCAGCAGGCGTCCGTCGTTGTACTTGAGCAGCGGCAGGTCCGGCAGCAGCGCGCCGTACTTGAGCACGCTCTGGGACAGGCGCACCTTGGCGGTCAGGCCGAGCTTGGCGTACTGATCCTTGGAGCCCCGCGGGTCCTGGCCGCTGGACGGCAGCAGGCCGCTGTTGCTGCGGTCGGGGCTGGAATCGAGCTTGAAGCCGAGCATGCCCAGCGCGTCGATGCCAAAACCGACGGTGCCTTCGGTGTAGCCCGATTGCAGGTTGAGAATGAAGCCCTGGGCCGACTCTTCGCGCTTGGAGGCACCCTGATCGTTGCCGGTATGGCCGTCGCGGAAGTCACGGTTGAAGTAGAGGGTGCGCGACTCGAGCTTGGCGCTGCTGTCTTCGAAGAAACCCGCGGCCTGGACGGTAAAAGCCGCGCACAGGCAAAGGGCGCCGAGGCCCACTGTTTGATAACGCAGCGATCGGGATGAGTGCAGCAAAGGGAAAGGGGGACGCATGAAAAGCTCCAGCAGTGCATCGGTAACGCGGATGAAAGAAAGGCAATAGCAATCCATCTGGCGAATCATTTCTGGCCAGGTGAATTGATCAAATCAATGTTGACCCGCAATGATGGCAGATGGCTTTGACGGGCTACACCCGACTTTAGTCTGAAGCTGCTACAGCCTTTGGCGCTTCCCACGCTCCTCCAGCGCACTGCCCTGTCTGCGATAAAACGATCATTTCCAACACTTTTTTTCTTCATTGGCGCCCTTGACCGAGGCGCCATTCATTGGGCGATCCCAGAGGTTTTGGATCCAAGGAGGCGTCCACCGAGGATAAAAGCGCTGTTTTTTCGCTCAAAACATTACCGTTCGTCGGCTTTATTTGTCTTATCGAGTTTTGTATCAAGGAATTGACACAATGCTTTCACCACCCTTTCAGACACACTATCTAATTGATTTTAAAAACAATTAATCAATTTATAAAAGGATCCAAAATGCCATCGTCATTTATATAACACGGCAAAACGCCAATTAACCGCCTCCGCGCTGTGGTAGTGTCAAAAAAAGAACGCGAAAAGGGCTTGCACCTATTCAGTTCTTTAAGAAGTGGGCAGAAAAACTCACTCACTACCCATCACGGATGAGGTTCCTCCCTTGGATGTCAGCGTTTTTGGTACCGGCTACGTCGGCCTGGTACAAGCAGTCGCCCTGGCCGACGTCGGCCACAACGTGGTCTGTGTCGACATCGACAGCCAGAAAGTCGCCCAATTGCAGCGCGCCATCGCGCCCATTCACGAGCCGGGGCTGACGACGCTGATCGAGGACAATCTGAAAGCCGGCCGCCTGTCCTTCACCACCCAGGCCCAGGACGCGGTGAACCATGGCGAGCTGATGTTTATCGCAGTGGGCACCCCGTCCAACGAAGACGGCTCCGCCGATCTCGATCACGTGATCGCCGTGGCCCGCGACATCGCCCGCCTGATGCACAGCGACAAGACCCTGGTGATCAAGTCCACGGTGCCGGTGGGCACCGCCGACCTGGTGCTGGAAACCGTCATCGAGCAGCTCACCGACCTGGGCAAGTCCGAGCTCAAGGTGCATGTGGTGTCCAACCCCGAGTTCCTCAAGGAAGGCAGCGCGGTGGCCGACTGCATGCGCCCGGACCGGATCATCGTCGGCTGCGCCCATGACAAGCCGCGCCAGCAGCTGAGCGAGCTGTACGCACCGTTCAACCACAACCACGACCGCCTGATGTTCATGGATAACCGCAGCGCCGAGCTGGTGAAGTACGCCGCCAACGCGATGCTCGCCACGCGCATCAGCTTCATGAACGAAATGGCCAACCTGGCCGAGCGCCTGGACGTCGACATCAGCGCCGTGCGCAAGGGCATCGGCGCCGACCCGCGGATCGGCTACCACTTCATCTACCCGGGCGCCGGCTTTGGCGGCTCGTGTTTCCCCAAGGATCTCAAGGCGCTGATCCACACCGCCGAGAGCCACGGCCTGGAGCCGCACATGCTCAAGACCGTGCGCGACGTCAACGAGCAGCAGCGGCACGTGCTGTTCCGCAAGCTCAAGGCGCACCTGGGCGACGACCTGCGGGGCAAGGTCATTGCGATCTGGGGGCTGGCCTTCAAGCCCAATACCGACGACATGCGCGAAGCCACCAGCCGCTACCTGATGGAAGCGCTGTGGGAGGCCGGCGCCACGGTGCATGCCTACGACCCGGAAGCCATGACCGAATGCCGGCGCCTGTACGGCTACCGCCCCGACCTGCAGCTGTGCGCGACCCGCGACGACACCCTGCAATGCGCCGATGCGCTGGTGATCTGCACCGAGTGGAAGGCCTTTCGCGTGGTCGATTTCAACCAGCTGCGCGAGCGCCTCAAGGCTCGGCTGATCGTCGACGGGCGCAACCTCTACAACCCGCAACAGGCGGCGGATGCCGGCCTGCATTACCTGAGCATCGGCTTACCCTATCGCCTACCGGGGGCGCTCTACGCATGAATATCCTGATCACCGGGGCCGCCGGTTTCATCGGCGCCCATACCGCACTGCGTTTGCTCAAGGATGGGCATCAGGTCACCGGGCTGGATAATTTCAACGACTACTACGACCCGCAGCTCAAGCGCGACCGGGTGCGCTGGGTGGAGCAACAGGTGGGCGCCTTCCCGCTGTACCGCCTGGACTTGAGCGATGCCGACGCCCTCGACCGGCTGTTCGCCCAGGTCCGCCCGCAGGTGGTGATCAACCTGGCGGCCCAGGCCGGGGTGCGTTATTCCCTGGAAAACCCCAAGGCCTACCTGGACAGCAACCTCGGCGGCTTTCTCAACCTGCTGGAAATGTGCCGGCGCTACCCGGTCGAGCACCTGATCTACGCCTCGTCCAGTTCGGTGTACGGCGCCAACCATCACACGCCGTACAAGGTCAGCGACAACGTCGACCATCCGCTGTCGCTGTACGCCGCGAGCAAAAAGGCCAACGAGCTGATGGCCCACAGCTACAGCCACCTGTTCGACGTGCCGGCCACCGGCCTGCGCTTCTTCACCGTGTACGGTCCCTGGGGCCGCCCGGACATGTCGCCGATCCTGTTCGCCCAGGCCATCAGCGAAGGCCGGCCGCTGAAGCTGTTCAACTACGGCATGCACCAGCGCGACTTCACCTACATCGATGACATTGTCGAATCCCTGGTGCGTCTGCTGGCCAAGCCGCCGGTGCGCGACCCGCTGTGGGACCGCGAACGGCCCGACCCGGCCACCAGCATGGCGCCCTGGCGCCTGTTCAACATCGGCGGGCAGCGCCCGGTGGAACTCAAGGACTACGTCGCCACCCTCGAGCAACTGCTCGGGCGCAAGGCACTGGTCGAGTACCTGCCGCTGCAGCCCGGCGATGTGCTGAACACCTGCGCCGATGCCAGCGCCCTGGAGAACGTCACCGGCTTCGGCCCGCAGGTGCCCCTGGCCGAAGGCCTGGGGCGCTTCGTCGACTGGTTCCAGAGCTACTACCGGCCGCCCTCGCCGCCACGGGCCTGACGAGTCGCACCGAGCTGCACCGGCGAACCCGCTCGCCGCTTTTCTACCCACTGCCTATGGAAATACCCCCGATGGACATGGAGAGACCATTCTCATCGCCCGTGCCTTCTGTTCCCGAGGAGCCGACGCCGACTGCCGGCCCGATCCACATCGACCGGCGCAGCGACCCGTTCCGGCGCAAGGTCGAGGCCGCCGTCGAGCTGCAACGCCGTGGCTGGCTGACCGGTCGCCGCGGCGGCTGCCCCTGGACCCTGTCCCTGAGCAAGCGCCTGACCTCGACCCTGCTGGCCGCGCTGATCCTGCTGCTGATCTCGCCGTTGCTGTTGACGATCGCCCTGCTGATCAAGCTGACCAGCCCCGGCCCGGTGTTTTTCGTGCAACTGCGCACCGGCTTTCGTGGCCGGCGTTTCGGCATGTACAAGTTCCGCACCATGGTGGTCAACGCCGAGTCCCTGAAGGACTCGGTGCGCCACCTGAACAAGCACGGCCCGGACTCGGTGGACTTCAAGATCGACCGCGACCCGCGGATCACCGGGATCGGCGGTTTCCTGCGGCGCACCAGCCTCGACGAGCTGCCGAACCTGATCAATGTGCTGCTCGGCCAGATGCGCATCGTCGGCCCGCGGCCGACCTCGTTCCACGCCCAGACCTACAAGGAACACCACCTCGGCCGCCTGAGCATCTACCCCGGCATCACCGGCCTGTGGCAGGTGTCCGGGCGCAGCGATGTGGATTTCGACGGCCGGGTGACCCTGGACATGACCTACATCTTTCAGCAGAGCCCCTGGCTGGACCTGAAGATCCTGCTCAAAACCCCTCTCAAAGTCCTCAACGGCCACGGAGCAAGTTGAAATGGCGGCTGCAACCTTTGCCAGTCTGGAAATCCAGACCCCCACCGAAAGCAACCTGGCCGTGACCGTACTCGACCAGCAACTGCGGGTGATCCTGCTCACCGCGCCGAACGGCAACAGCGGCGTGACCACCAGCAGCCTGGCCCTGGCCAACGAGCTGGCGCGCACCAGCCGCGGGCGGGTGCTGCTGCTGGACACCAGCCTCGCCGACACCAGCCTGACCCGGCGCCTGGGCCTGGAACAGAACCCTGGGTTCCTCGACCTGGTGCTGGCCGAACAGCCGCCGAGCCTGGCGTCCTGCATCGAGCACCCAGGTGCCCCGGGCTTCGACTTCCTGCCCCTGGGGCGTCGCCAGCAGTACAGCGAACGCCTGACCAGCCAGCCGCTGCGGGAACTGTTCGCCGCGCTGAACGAGGCCTACCGCTTCGTGATCATCGACGGCGACCCGGTGTACAGCAACGGCGACATCCTCACCCTGAGTACCCAGGTCGATGGCGTGGTGCTGGTGGTGCGCAGCGAGGAAACCCGCTGGGAAGTGGCCCAGGCCGCCGCGCAACGGCTGGTCCAGGCCGAGGCGAAGCTGATCGGCAGCGTGTTCAACGCGCGCAAGTACTACATGCCCAAATGGGTCTACGACCGTCTCTGACCGGCACAAGGAAAGTCTGCACATGAAACCTCAAGCGCTCCCCCTTTGCCTGTTGCTGGCCGCCCTCGCCGGCTGCGCCAGCCCCGACGTCGAGGAAATGCCGGTGCATGTCCTCAGCGCCGAAGCCGGCCAGGGCCAGATGACCGAAGTACTGCCGGTGGAGCAGGTCCTGCGTCCACAGGACGTGCTGGACGTGATCTTCCACATCGGCAGCACCAGCCAGACCCGCTATCGGGTGCAACCGGGCGACCAGGTCGACGTCTCGTTCCTCAGCGCCGCCGAGCTGGGCGGCAACAAGCTGGTGTTGCCCGACGGCAGCATCGAGATGCCCTACGTCGGCAACGTGCAGGTCGCCGGGCTGACCGCCGAAGAGGCGCGCCGGACCCTGGAAAGCGCCTATTCGCGGGTGCTGAAAAAACCCCAGGTGACCTTTTCGATTTCCCACGCCATGGCCCAGCTGGACAACCTGCGCACCAGCCTGACCAACCCGGCCACCGGCCTGAGCCGCGAGATCACCGTCGGCTCGGACGGCCGCGCCAGTTTCCCGTTGCTCGGCGCCATGTCCTTGCAGGGCATGACCCTCAGCCAGCTGCAGAAGACCATCAACCAGCGCTACGCCAAGGAAGTCGGCCAGGTCAGCGCCGACGTGCTGCTCAAGTCGACGGCGGCCAACGAGGTGTTCGTGCTCGGTGAAGTCGGCCAGCCCGGCGCCTACCCGATCCGCCGCCCGGTGTCGGTGCTCGAGGCCCTGACCCTGGCCAAGGGCGCCAGCCCCACCGCGCGCCTGGACTCGGTGGTGATCATGCGCCGCACCGGCAACCAGGTGCAGGCCCGCACCTACGACGTCGCCGCCGCGCTGGACCGCAACGCCGCGCAGTTCGCCTATCTGCAACCGGACGACCTGCTCTACGTGCCCAAGACCCGCCTGGCCAAGGCCGGCGCGTTCAGCAAGCAACTGGCGGACATCATCATGTTCCAGGGTGTCGGCTTCAGCTTCGGCTACCGCGTCGACAACAAAGAATCGGACAACAATTGAGCCTTCCCGCGATGAACAGAATCGAAAACTACCTGCACGAGTTCCTCCTCGTGTTCTTCGTCAATCGCCGGCTGATCAAACGTGTGTTCCTCGGCTTCGCCGTGATCGCCCTGCTGTTGCCGCTGGTGCTGCGCCAGAGCTACGAGATCACCGCCGAAGTCATAGTGCAGTCGAAGAAGCTGTCGCAGAGCGACGCCAACACCGTGCTCACCCCGGACAGCGACAAGTTCATCCCGCCGTCCCTGGCGGACATGGAAACCGAGAGCAATATCCTGCGCTCGCCGACGCTGATCCGCGAAACCATCGGCCAGTTGCGCGACGCCGGGGAGTTCGGCGATGGCGAGGGCCTGCTCGCCCGGCTGATCTTCAACCCGCTGCGCGACCACCTGACCACCCCGCTGCGCGCGACCCTGGGCCTGAAGATCGAACCGGTGCGCGACACCGCCCTCGACGCCATGACCACCCAGGCGGTCAAGGACCTGAAGATCGCCACCCTGCCCGGCTCCAACGTGATCTCGGTGGTCTACGCCAGCGCCGACCCGACCCAGGGCACGCGCTTCGTCGAGCGCCTGCTGGCCAACTACCTGAAGAACCGCCAGGACCTGCAATCCAACGAGCTGCCGCAGACCTTCTTCGAGCAGAAGAAAGTCCAGTACCAGGAACGCCTGGATGATCTCGAAGGCTTGCGCCAGGCCCTGCTGGAAGCGGCCCATGCCTCCGATCCCAAGGAAGAAATCACCTTCCGCCTGAACGCCATCAACACCGAGGAGCAGTCGCTCAATGGCTACCGCGACCAGGCCCTGGAGAACCAGCGTCGCCTGGACTACTTGCAAAACAACCTGAAGGCCGCGCGCAAGGGCAGCCTGACCGACTACACCTTCCCCTTCGCCTTCGCCAACACCGTGGACAACGTGGCCTACGAGGACCGCGAGATCAAACAGCTGGGCGAACAGCTGACCAACCTGGTGAGCCAGTACGGCACCACTTCCGACACCTACCGGGCCGACAGCGTGCCGATGCAGCAGCAGCGCGAGCAGATCGTCCGCGCCCGCGCGCAGTTCCTCAAGGTCGTGGAAAACCGCGTCCGCGAGCGCACCAGCGACCTGCAGATCACCAACTCGGTGATCGCCCAGAAGACCGCGCGGATCAACGAGTACAAGACCCGCGTGCGCGACCTGCAGGAAGTGCTGAGCAAGCTGCGCCAGCTCGACACCGAAATCGACGCCCTGCACAAGGCGTTCTTCACCTACACCCAGCGCTACGAAGAAAGCCGCGGCGAGCGCCTGATCAATGGCGAGCTGTCCAACGCCCGGGTGCTCAGCCAGCCCTATGAACCCAGCGAGGCGGCCTTCCCCAAACCCATGCTGATCATCCCCCTGGGCCTGCTCACTGGCCTGCTGCTGGCGATTGCCCTGGGCTACGTCTACGAGTTCTTCGATCACCGCTTCAAGCATCCGGCCCAGGTCGGCGACCACCTGAACCTGCCGGTGCTGATGGTGCTCGACGCGGTGCAGGCGCCGGTGGTCAACCCCTACCCGCGCTGGACCTGGCAGTGGCTCTGGCACTGGGCCAAGCAGTGAACCGCACAGAAAGCGAGATGCTGATGGCCGACCTGCCGATTGTCCATGTGATCCACAGCGGCGGTTTCTATGGCGCCGAACGCATGCTGCTGGACCATTGCCGGGGCATGCCCGGACAGCACCAGGTGCTGTTTATCGACGCGCCGCCGGCCCTGCTCGAACGTTTTCGCGCGGGCGGCGTCGAGTGCCACAGCTGCAGCGGGCTGCGAGCGATGCTCAGCCACCTGGGCCCGCAACCGGTGCTGCTCAATGCGCACAATTTCAAGGCCCAGCTGTTTGCCCTGCTCTGCGCCTGGCGCCTGGGCCTGCCGCTGGTATGGACCCAGCACGGGTTCACCCCGCGCAGCGCCAAGCAGAAGTTCTACACCTGGCTCAGCCTGCGCCTGTGCCGCCGGCGCACGGTGCGGCGGGTGGCCTGCGTGGCGCAGAGCATCGCCCGCTTGCATCGCCAGGCCGGGGTCGAGGCGGAGAAACTGCAGGTGATCCCCAATGGTTTGCCTGAGCAGTGCATTCCCGACCAGAACCTGCGCGACCCCAATGCGCCGCTGGTGGGCTTCGTCGGCCGCCTGAGCCAGGAAAAAGGCCCGGACCTGTTTCTCGACGCACTGATCCCGCTGTGCCTGCAACGCCCGGCGCTGAAGGTGGTACTGCTCGGCGACGGGCCCTTGAGCGAAATGCTGCGCCAGCGCATCCAGGACGCCGGCCTGGCGTTGCAGATCCTGATGCCGGGCTACCAGAACAACATGAGCAAATGGATGCACCGCCTCAGCGTGCTGGTGCTCAGCTCGCGCACCGAAGGTACGCCGATGATCCTGCTGGAAGCCATGCAGGCCGGCACGCCGATCGCCGCCTTTGCCGTCGGCGGCATTCCCGATGTGATCGAACACAGCGTCAACGGCCTGCTCGCCCAGCCGCTGGACAGCACCGAACTGGCCGGGCATATCGCCGAGCTGCTGGACGACCCCGACCTGGGCGAACGCCTGAGCCTGGCGGCGCGCCAGCGGCAACGCCGCGACTATCATCTGCCGCGCCTGACCCTGCGCTGGCAGGCCCTGTACCGCGCGGCCCACGAGGCCTGGAACCGATGATCGCCTCTCTTTCCCTGGGCGCCCTGCTGGGGCTGGCCTGCCTGCTGCTGCTCGCCAGCCCCTGGCCCTATCTGGCGCCGCTGGTGGTGGTCGGCATGTTCGGCCTGGCGCTGCTGTACCGCCGCACCGGCTGGGGCCTGCTGGGCATCTGCGCGCTGGTGCCGTTCGAAGGCCTGTTCAAGGACAGCTCCTTTTCCGCGGCCAAGCTGCTGGGGGCCTCGCTGATCCTGATCCTGCTGTTCAAGCTGCTGATGCGCCAGATCGACGAAACGCGCCTGCGCAGCAACCTGTGGCGGGCGCTGCTGCCATTCCTGCTGTGCCTGCTGCTGAGCCTGATGTACAGCGAGAACCTGGGCGTGTCCCTGGACAGCCTGCGGGAACTGGCGGTGGGCCTGGTGCTGTTTTTCGTGACCCTGCTGATCGGTCGCGAGGTCAACCTGCTGATGCTCTGCCGCCTGCTGGCGCTGAGCGTGGCCGCCACCTGCGTGATCGCCCTGTTCTCGGCCAAGTACCAGGTCGGTGGCCGGGCCATCGGCCTGTTGCAGGACGCCAACTACTTCGCCCTGCTGATCGCCATGGCGGTGCCGCCGGCGATCCTCCTGGCCCTGCGCGAGCGGCACTGGCCGCTGCGGCTGTTCTGGGCCGGGGTGACCCTGACCCTGATGGCCGGCATGACCAAGACCGACTCGCGCTCCGGGTTGCTGGTGGTGCTGTTCACCATCGCCATCGGCGCCTGGCACTACCGCCATCGGCTGCAACGGCTGCGGCCCAAGCACCTGGGGTTCGTCATGTTCGCCGTGGCAATCGTCGTGCCCCTGGGCATCGCCGCGCTGCCGGCGGACTATGTGGCGCGGATCCAGTCCCTGAGCCTGCTCAAGTCCGGCTCCCACTCCGCCGACACCTCCCTGGGCCGGCGCACCTCGTACCTGGTGGTCGGCGGGCAGATGATCCGCGAGAACCCGCTGCTCGGCTCGGGCCTGGGAACCTTTCCGATCCATTACGCGCAGACCGGCTTTGCCAGCGGTTTCTCGGAAAACATGAACGAGCCGGACCTCTACCGGCGCGCCCACAACACTTACCTGGAACTGTTCAGCGAACTGGGGATTCCCGGCGGCCTGAGCTTCGTCGCCCTGCTGCTGATGGGCCTGCGCAACTTCGAACGGGCACGGGTCGCATGGCTGCACAAGGGCCAGCAGGACCAGGCCGACATCGCCACCCACCTGGGCCTGAGCCTGCTGGCCCTGGCGGTGTTCCTGCTGTTTCTCAGTGCGCCGAACCACAAATACCTGTGGATCTTCCTGGCCCTGTCCAGCGTGCTGCGCCGCCAGGCCGAAGCGCCGCAGAGCCACCCCTACAAGGAAGCCAGGTCATGAAACGGATCAGCGTGATAGTGCCGATGTTCAACGAGGCGCGGCATATCCTGCGCACCCTGGACAGCGTCAGCAGCGCCGCCGCCGTGGCCGGGCTGGAATGCGAGCTGATCGTGGTCGACAACGGCTCGCGCGACAACGGCCCGCAACTGGCCATGGACCAGGGCGCGCGGGTGCTGCATTACCCCGGGTTGTCCATCGGCGCCCTGCGCAATCGTGGCGCGGCCTGCGCGACCGGCGACTGGCTAGCCTTCCTCGATGCCGACATCGAGGTGCCGCTGAACTGGCTGCTGCTGTGGAAATCCGCCGAGGCCGCGCAGCGCGCCGATGTCTTCGCCCTGGACTGCGACGCGCCGCGCAGCGCGCCCTGGTTCGCCCGTGCCTGGCAGCGCCGCAGCCTGTCCGGCAACCAGCAGGAACGCCTGCTGCAATGGCTGCCCACCCCCAACCTGTGCATGGCCCGGGTCTGGTTCAACCGCATCGGCGGTTTCGACGAGGCACTGCGCACCGGCGAAGACAAGGATTTCGGCCTGCGCCTGAACCGCGCCGGCGCCCGCCAGTTGAGCCTGGCCACGCCGGTGGTGCGGCACTGGGGTTTCGAGGGCAGCTGGCGCGAATGGAGCGGCAAGGAGTTCTGGCGCCAGAGCAGCCATGTGCAGTTGCTGCGCAATGGCGGCCTGAGCCCGCGGCTGTTGCGTTTCCCCCTGTTGTGCCTGGCCACCGCCCTGCTCAGCCTGCTGGCCCTGCTCTGCCTGCTCGGCGGGCAATGGGCGGCAACCCTGCTGGCCCTGCTCGGCAGCGTCCTGGCGCCCCTGGGCCTGGCCCTGCGCCAGAGCTACCGACACCGCGACCCGCTGTTTTTCCTGCAACTCTGGCTGCTGCACTGGCTGCGCCTGCACCTGGGCGCCGGTGCCCTGTTGCAGGGCCTTTTCAACCGTACTGCCGTGAGGCCCGATCGTGGCTAAGACACTCTTCTGGTTATGCCTGTTGTTGCCGGTCTACGCCTGGATCGGTTACCCGCTGATCCTGGCACTGATCAGCCTGTTTATCCGCAAGCGCCGGGTCGAGCCGGGGCCGCCCTTGTCGGTCAGCGTGATCATTGCCGCGCACAACGAAAGCCGGCATATCGAGCACAAGCTGCTCACCCTGCTGGCCCAGGACTACCCGGCCACCGACCTGCAGATCATCCTCGCCAGCGACGGCTCGACCGACGCCACCGTGGCCACCGCGCTGGCGATCCATGACCAGCGTGTGCTGGTGCTCGACCTGCCGCGAGTAGGCAAGGCCGGAGCGCTGAACGCCGCGGCGGAACTGGCGCGCAACGAGATCCTGGTGTTCACTGACGCCGACAACCAATGGTCCGGCGACACCCTCGGCAAGCTGCTCGCGCCCTTCGCCGACCCGGATGTCGGGGCCTGCGGCGGGCACATGATCATCCCCAACCCCGGCCACGCCCTGAGCCTGGGCGACAGCCTGTACCGGCACTACGAAGCCTGGCTGCGCGAAGCGGAAAACCGCACCGGCTGCATGGTCTCGGCCGACGGCGCGCTGCTGGCCCTGCGCCGCGAACTGTTCGAACGGGTGCCGGCCGAGGTCAACGACGACTTCTTTATCAGCACCTGCGCGCCGGTGGCCGGCAAACGCATTGTCTACGTCGAGGAGGCCCAGGTGCTGGACCAGGGCGTGGACGAAGTCGGCAAGCAATACCGCCGGCGCCTGCGGGTCACGGTCGGCGGCCTGCAGAGCCTGGCCCAGCGCCGGAGCCTGATGAACCCCTGGCGCCACGGCTTCTACGCGATAGCGCTGATCAGCCACAAACTGATCCGCCGCCTGGCGCCGGTGCTGCTGATCCCGCTGCTGCTCAGCAACCTGTGGCTGTGGAACGCCGGGGCCTTCTACAGCCTGTTCCTGATCGCCCAGCTGTGCGGTTATGGCGCCGGCATGCTCGGCCTGCTCGATCAGCGCGGGCGCTTGCCCAAACCCTTTCGCCTGGCCGGCTTCGTCCTGGTGACCCTGGCCGGCATGAGCATGGGCCTCTGGCAATTTCTCCGCGGGCAGCGCTACAGCCTGTGGAACCCGCAGCAGAACCGCTGACATGACACTCAAACAACACTTCAAGCGCCTGGCCGGCATGGCCTATCTCAATAGCTTCGGGCGCACGCGCCTGAGCGAGGCCGGCGTGGTGCTGATGCTGCACCGGGTGCTGGCGGACGAGCGCGCGGCGAACCTGCCCCATCGCGGGCCGCTGTGTGTCGGCCGCAACAGTTTCGAGCACCTGCTGCGCTGGCTGCGCCGGCATTTCGACTGCGTGCCGCTGGAGCACCTGTTGCTGTACCCCGGCGGCGATCGCCCGCGGGTGGCCCTGACCTTCGACGACGGCTGGCGCGACAATGCCGAGCAGGCCTATCCGCTGCTGGAACGCCATGAAGTGCCGGCGAGCATCTTCCTGTCCACCGACTTTATCGGCACCGGCAAAGCGTTCTGGTGGGAAGCCATAGGCGAGACCCTGTGGTTCCAGCCCGAGAGCATCGCCGGCCGGCAATTGCAGGAACAGCTGCGGGTACTGGGCCTGGTGCTGCCGGCCAGCCTCAGGCAACCCGGCAGCGACGAGGCCCGCAGCCGTGACCTGGGGCTGTTGCTGCAACGCCTGAAAACCCTGGCCCCGGACAGCTTGCAGTTGCTGGCCGACAGTTGCCCGCGGGACGGCGCGCCCCACAGCCTGGACTGGAGCCAGGTCAAGCGCCTGGAACGTTCCGGGCTGGTGCGCTTCGGGCCCCATGGCGCCAGCCATGGCATCCTCACCCAGCTCGACAGCACCGCCCTGAAAGACGATCTGGCGCGCTCCCACGCTTGCGTGCAGCACCATTGCGCCGCGCCGCTGCCGATCTATTGCTACCCCAATGGCGACCATGACCCGGCCGTGCGCCAGGCGGTCGCCGACCTCGGTTATCGCTATGCCCTGGGCACCGCCCCGGGGCTGATCGAGCCGTCGCGCAACGAGCCCCTGGCCCTGCCGCGCATCGATGTCAGTCAGGCCAGCGCCCGCCGCCCGTCGTTGCTGGCCTGGCGCCTGTTGAAAGGAGCGCGGGCATGAAGCGCAACGGCTATGTCTGGCACCTGCTGCTGAGCATGGGCACGCGGCTGGCGATGATCGCCATTCGCCTGCTGCGCAACGTGCTGCTGGCGCGCCTGCTGGGCCCGGCGGATCGTGGCCTGTTCGCCCTGCTCAGCGCCCTGCCCGACCTGATCGCCGCCCTCACCAGCGGCGGTCTGAACACCGCGGTGGGTTATGAAGCAGCGCGCCAGCGACCGATGGGCCTGTTGCTGACCCAGATTCTGGTCTACGGCTGCCTGCTGGCCGGAACACTGACCGTGATTGGCCTGCTGCTGATGAACAGCCTGGGCCAGGACTGGTCGATCACCACCCAGCTCGGCCCCTTCGCCTGGCTGTTGCTGCTGGCGGTGCCGCTGACCGTGCTCAAGAGCGGCCTGCTGACCCTGCACAACGCCGATGGCCGGGTCGGCGCCTTCAATGGCCTGCGCCTGCTGGAATCCCTAGTGCCGCTGCTGCTGTTCGTGCTGCTGTGGTGGCTGTGGCGCGACCAGGCCTTGTCGGCGGCGCTGGTCGGCTGGCTCGGCGGCACCCTGCTGGTGGTGCTGGCGGGCTGGTACTGGCTGGGGCGTTATCACCGGTTGCGGCTGCGCTGGCAGCCGGGTGAACAAGGCAAGCTGCTGCGCTACAGCGCCCAGAGCCACCCCGGCGTGCTCTCGCAGCAATTGATGCTGCGCTGCGACTACCTGTTTATCGGCGCCCTGCTCGACCCGGTCGCCCTGGGCCTGTACGCCATGGCCAGCGCCGCCGCGGAACTGCTGCTGATCATTCCCGAGGCGGTGACCACGCCGCTGATGAAGCGCCTGCTGCAACAGGGCGAAGGCATCGAACGCCTGACCCCGCTGGCCCTGCGCATCACCGCCACGGTGATGCTTGGCGCCTGCCTAGGCATGGCGCTGGTCGGCCACTGGCTGATCGTCAGCCTGTTCGGCGAGGCCTACGGCCCGGCCTATCCGGCCCTGCTGGCGTTGCTGCCGGGGCTGTTCGGCCTGTGTTACGCGAGCATCCTGCGCCTGGACCTGCTGGGCAAGCAGCGCCCCGGCGCGCTGTCGTGGCTGCTGGGGGGCGGCGCGCTGCTGAACCTGCTGCTCAACGCCGCGCTGATCCCCACCCTGGGCATAGTCGGCGCCGGCCTGGCCTCGTCCCTGGCCTATCTGGCGGTGAGCCTGGCGATGCTGGTGATGTACTGCCGCCTGAGCGGCGTGGCCTGGTACCGCACCCTGCTCCTGCTGCCCGAAGACCTGATGCAGTTGCGCGCGCTGTTGCGCCCCCGGGAGGCGGCATGCTGAAAGCCAGTTTCTACACACTCCTGGCCCTGCTGAGCCTGGCCCCGGGCGCCCAAGCCGAATCCATGCAGTGGTCGAGCATCCGCGACGGCAGCCTGTACCTGCGCGCCGCCCAGCCGGACCGGCTGAAGATCGGCTGGAGCCCGGCCTGGCAGAGCGACGCCAATCGCGAGCAGCTGTACCTGCTGCAGCCCGACGGCCAGCTGTTCAAGCAACTGGAGATCCGCGCCGACCAGGCCTATGGCGAACGGGACATCGAACTGCCAGCGGCCGCGGGCGACTATCGCCTGCAGATTCCCGGCTACAGCTTTCGCGGGTTCACGATCAGCCACCGCGGCAGCACGGCGGCGCAATTCGAGCCGACCAAGGTGCATTTCAGCGCCGAAGTGCGCAGCGGCGCCGAGCTGTACTTCCGGGTGGCGGCCGGCGAGCAGGCGATCTTGGCCGGCAAGTACTACGGCGGCGTCAGCCTATTGCAGGCCAGCCGCCTGAGCGATGGCGCCAAGGTCCGCCTGGAACTGAAAGAACACCCGGCCTACGGGCAATTCGACCAGGTGGCGCTGCCGCCGGCCGAACAGGACGAAGTCTGGCGCCTGTCCCTGGGCGGCTCCGGCAAGGCGGCGTTCTGGCTGGACGGCACGGCCAATCTGTTTGCCCAGGAGGTCCAGCAACTGCACCCGCTGGACCAGCCCCGGGGCGAGGCACGCCTGCAGTTGAAAGCCCAGATTCTCGGGACCACGCCGCGCCTGGGCATCGCCCTGCCCTATGCCCAGCCGCCGCAGTCCACCTTCAGCCTGTTGCAGGCGATTGGCGCCCGCGCGGCCAACTTCTACAGCTTCGTCGATGTGATCGAGCAAGAGCCCGAACGGGAAATCGGCTTTCGTCGGCTGTACCGCGAGCGCTTCGGAATCGACCGCGACATCACCCTGCTGGCCGGTACCGGGCGCCGCGCCGTGCTTGCCGCCGACGCCCAGAGTTTCGCCGGCCTCGACGCCTGGCTGGCCGACAGCGTGCGCCTGGCTGGCCAGGGCCTGCACTACCTGGCCTTCGCCGACGAGCCCAACCTCAACTACCCGGACTACAGCAGCTACGCCCTGTACTTCGAGCAGATGCTGGCCCGGGCCAAGGCCAATCCCGAGGCTCGCGCGGCCGGTGTGCGGATCGCCATGCCGGCCAGTTCGCGGCTGCTCGACGGGCCGTTCCGGGTTGGCGCCGGGCAACGCCGCGGCATCGACTGGGCGCGCAAGCTGTTGGAGCGGCACGGCGAGGACATCGACGCCCTGGCCTGGCACGAATGGATGGTCCGCGACCTGCTCGCCACCCGCCGCTACCGCGACAGCGTGCGCGCCGCCGCCGAACTGGTGGGCCTGGATGCCGCGGGCCGGCCGCGCAAGGTCCTGCTGCTGAGCCAGACCAATATCTCCAGCGGCCGCGACCTCAGCCCCTACCAGCAGGACACCCATTACGCCGGCCTGTGGTGGGCCTCGGTGGTGATCAACGCCTCCGCCGACGGCCTGCTGGACATGCTCAATTGGTTCCAGGCCGCCGACGAGCCGGACTACCCCAAGGGCATGCTCGCGCAACGCAGCACCAGCCAGTTCAGCCTCAAGCCGGTGGCCGTGGCCCAGCAGTTCATTGCCCGGCACTGGCTGGCCAATGTGCAGGCCCTGGACAACCCGGCCTTCGAGGTCGATGCCCTGGCCATGAGCGAGGCCGGCCGCCACAGCCTGCTGGGGGTGAACAAGGCCTCGCGGGTGCAGGCGCTGAGCCTGGGTGGCCCCGTCGGCCTGTGCCACGCGTCGCAGCTCAAGCTGAGCTTGCTCGGCCCCGACGACCAGCCTCGCGACGCGGTCTTTGAATGCCGTGATGGCCGGGTGCGCTTCGAGCTGCCCGGCGAAACCCTGTTTGCCCTGACCTGGAAAGCGTTATGAGCCGATTGATCGCATTGCTGGAAAAAATCCGCCGCAAGGGCCTGCGCGACAGCCTGCGGGTCCTGCGTGAGCGCTACTTCTATTACCACTGGGAATTGCTCAGCGTCGAACGTTCCCTGGCGCTGCCGGTGCCTTGCCCGGTCACCACGCGGCGCTGGCCCCAGGTGCCGATCGACCGCGCGCTGCTGCCGGCCTTCGAGAAGTACTTTTGCGCGCAGTTGCCGGCGATCCGCGGTTTGCTGGACAAGGGCTGTCGCGGCTACGCCCACCTCGACGCCGACGGCAACGTGATGCTGATGGTATGGATCAACGAGCGCGACTACTACGACGATCAGCTGTACCGCTGCTGGATCCGCATCCCGCCGGGCTGCATCTATCAGTTCGCCGGCGAGTGCGCCCAGCCTTATCGCGGCACCGGGGTGGTGGTGCTGGCGCAGAAACTGATCTGGGAGCACTACCGCGAACGCGGCTTCAAGGCCACCCGGGCGGTGGTCAACGTACGCAACGAAGCGGCGCTGAAACTGCACGTGCGCATGGGCTTTACCGAGGTCGGCGAATCGATCCACGTCTATTGCCTGTTGCGTTGCCTGCATTTCCATCGGCGCGTGCCCTATCACCAGCCACGCCTGCTGCACCTGCGCAAGCCACAGTTGTCGATGCAAGCGCAAACCTCGGCCGATTCCCCCAAGGAGCCGCTGTGACGATCCGCTTCGCCTGGCGCTCCAGCCTGCTGGACGAGGACTTTCCCGTCGCCGCCTTCGAGCAACTGCGCAACACGGTCGAACTGGCCACGCCCTTCAATCGCCTGGCCTGGCTGCGCGGCGCCGAGCAGGCGCTGGACGCCGGGCAACGCCTGCGGGTGCTGCTGGGCTGGCACGGGGAACGGCTGGTGCTGTGCCTGCCGTTGCTCCATGGCCGCGAGCGCAAGGCTGGCCTGCCATTGCCAGTAGTGCGCCATCTGGGCTTCCCCCTCAGCGACCGCCTGGCGCTGCTGGTGGCCGAGGACGGGCTGTCGGCCATGCCCCAGGCGCTGGAGGAAATCCGCCGCGAGTTGCCCCATGCCCTGCTGCAGTTGAGCGAGCTGCTGGCGGCCGGCCCCGCACTGGCGAGCTGGCGCGAGAACAGTTGGTACAGCGCCTGCGCAATCAGTTGCCGGGCGCCGGAACACTTGATTGTCGAGGCCGACCGCCAGGAAGCCCGGGACAAGAACCTGCGCTACGAGCTGCGCCGGGCGAAAAAACGCTGCGCCGAAATCGACGCCCGAGTGATCCGCGTCAGCCCCGATGGCGAGGGCATCGACGCACTGCTGGACTTTATCGGCGCCGTGGAACAGGCCAGCTGGAAAGGCGCGGACGGCCTGGGGATCTTCTCCGGCGCTCGCCGCCAGCGGTGGATGCGCAGCGCCCTGCGCGGGCTGGCCGCCGACGGCTGCGTGCGCGTGGTGCTGCTCGAACACCAGGGCCGCTGCATCAGTTATCGCCTGGGGCTGCTGGAGCGCGGGCGGCTGTACGACTACAACATCGCCTTCCTGCCGGACTACGCCAGCCTGGGCAGCGGCCGGCTGCTGCTCGACGAGTGGATTCGCTGGGGCCTCGACGAAGGCTGGCAGTGGATCGATGCCTCGCGAGTCAGCCTCAGCCGCTCCAGCCATCAACTGCACGAACGCATGAGCGGCCAGGTCGAGCACCAGCGCTGGAGCTTCTATTCGCGCCGCCCCGGCGGCCTGCTGCTGGGCCTCGCCGATCGCCTCTGGCAAGCCCTCAAACCCCATGTCAAAAACTGGCGCGAACGCCGTGCCGCCCGCCAACAACAAGAGAGCCGACCTTGAGCGCTACTTTGAACAGCCGTTTGAACAGCACAGAGACTGCGGCGAAGCTGCCGGCGGTGATCGTCAATGCCGACGACTTCGGCCTCGACCCCGAGTACAACCAGCTGACCCTGCGCGCCTTCGAGCGTGGGGTCATCAGTTCCGCGACCCTGATGGCCAATATGCCGGCCTTCGAGGACGCCTGCCAGCTGGCCCGCGAGAACAGTCTACAAGGACGCATCGGCCTGCATTTCAACCTGACCTACGGCGAGCCGTTGAGCGTGCCGATCCGCAGCCAGCGACGGTTCTGCAACAGCAGCGGCGAGTTCGACCTCAGACTGTCGCGCTCGGTGCTGCGCCTGCCGGACAGTTGCGTGGCCGCGGTCCGGGAGGAACTCGAAGCGCAATGGCAGCGCTGCGTCGACCAGGGTCTGCGCCCGAGCCATATCGACTCCCATCAGCACGTGCACAACCTGTGGCCGATTGCCCCGATCGTCGCCCGCTTCGCCGCGCAACAGGGGGTGCCGGTACGCCTGGCGCGCAATGTCGGGGGCAATATCGGCCTGGCCAAGCGCCTGTTCAAGAACGCCCTGAACCGGCGCATCGTCCGTTTGAGCGGCGCCACGGTGCTGTTCGTCTGTACTCCTCGAGACTTGCTGCAAGGCTTCCGGCCAGCCGGTGCGCTGGAAGTGGTGGCCCATCCGACCCAGCTGGCCGACGGCGATTTCGGTGACGACTACCTGCCCGAGGGTCAGTCCCTGGACCGGCTGCTACGGGAAACCCTGAGGGGCTATCGGCATATCGCCTACAGCCAACTCCGCTGATCCCCGTAGGGCGTTAGCCGGATGGGTTGTCAGGCTTGAGTGATAGCTGGCACGGACATTTCTGAATGTTCCAGGGGGGCGGATGGCGGCGGCCGACCCTGCTTGAATCGACTGGCTTATTCCTGCACCATCCGCCCCCTGCTTATTCAATGGATGGATTTCACGGCATGCTGGATGCTAACGCTACCCATATTTCCCTGACGATCGAAGGCGCCTCGGTCGACCTTCAGGTCCTCAGTTTCGTTGGCCGCGAAGCCCTCAATCAGCCCTTCTGCTTTGATATCGAACTGGTCAGCGCACGCCCCGACCTCAAGCTCGAGGAACTGCTGCACAAGCCGGCCTGCCTGACGTTCGGCAGCACTGGCAAAGGCCTGATCCATGGCCTGGTGTACCGCATCGCCCAGGGCGACTCCGGGCGCAAGCTGACCCGCTACAGCATCAGCCTGACCCCGCAGCTCAACTACCTGCGCCACAGCTTCAACCAGAAGATCTACCAGCACCTGAGCGTGCCGAAAATCATCGCCCAGGTCCTCGAGGCCCGCGGCATCCTGGCCGACGCCTACAGTTTCCAGCTCGGCGCCACCTACCCGGAGCGGGTCTACTGCACCCAGTACGACGAATCCGACCTGCACTTCATCCAGCGCCTGTGCGAAGAAGAAGGCATCCACTTCCACTTCCAGCACTCGGCCAGCGGCCACAAACTGGTATTCGGCGACGACCAGACGGTGTTCCGCAAACTGGCGGCGGTGAACTACCAGCAGGACTCCGGCATGGCCGCCGAACAGCCGGTGATCAAGCGCTTCAACCTGCGCCTGGAAACCCGCACCAGCCGCGTCAGCCGCCGCGACTACGACTTCGAGAAACCGCGCCTGCTGCCCGAGGGCGCGGCCAAGTCCGGGGTCATGCCGGACCTGGAAGACTACGACTACCCCGGCCTGTTCACCCAGCAGGCCCGCGGCAAGCAACTGGCAACCCGCGCCCTGGAACGCCACCGCAGCGACTACCGGCTGGCCGAAGGCAAAGGCGACGAGCCGAGCCTGGTCAGCGGCCACTTCCTGACCCTGGCCGAACACCCGCGCAGCGAATGGAACGACCTGTGGCTGCTGCTGGAAGTGATCCACGAGGGCAAGCAGCCGCAAGTGCTGGGCGAGAACATCACCAGCGACGTCACCCGCAACAAGGACGACTTCCACCAGGGCTACCGCAACCGCTTCCTCGCCACGCCCTGGGACGCCCACTACCGCCCGCCGCTGGAACACCCGAAACCCAAGTCCCTGGGCAGCCAGACCGCCGTGGTCACCGGGCCCAAGGGCGAAGAAATCCATTGCGACCAGTACGGGCGGATCAAGGTGCAGTTCCACTGGGACCGCGACGGCCTGGCCGACGACAACACCTCCTGCTGGGTCCGCGTCGCCAGCGGCTGGGCCGGCAAGGCCTACGGCGGCATCGCCATCCCGCGGATCGGCATGGAAGTGCTGGTGACCTTCCTCGAAGGCGACCCCGACCAGCCCCTGGTCACCGGCTGCCTGTACCACAAGGAAAACGTGGTCCCCTACGACCTGCCGGCGAACAAGACCCGCAGCACCTTCAAGACCCTCAGTTCGCCGGGCGGCAAGGGCTATAACGAACTGCGCATCGAAGACAAGAAAGGCGCCGAGCAGATCTACCTGCACGCCCAGCGCGACTGGGACGAAAACGTCGAGCACGACCAGCGGATCCGCGTCGGCAACGAACGCCACGACACAGTCGAAGCCAACACCCTCACCGAACTCAAGGCCGAAGAACACCGCATCACCCACCTCGACCGCAAGAGCGAAATCCGCGCCAACGACCACCTCACCGTGGCCGTCACCCAGCACGCCAACATCGGCACCGCGCAATTCGTCGAAGCTGGCCAGGAAATCCACTACAAGGCCGGTGGGAAGGTCGTGGTCGAGGCCGGCGCGGAACTGACCGCCAAGGCCGGCGGCAGCTTTGTGAAGCTCGATGCTGGTGGCGTGACCATCAGTGGGGCCGAAGTGAAGATCAATACCGGGGGAGCGCCGGGGGTTGGGACGCCGGCGGCGCCGCTGTTGCCGGGCCTGCTGAAGCTCGCTGACGCCGACAAGGCCGGCGGCCTGCTGCTGGGTCGTTTGAACTCGCCCATACCGCGCCTGACGCCGCCCAAGGGTATCTGCGTCGAGTGTCTGCTCAAGGCCATCCGCCAACGCCAGGCGATTCTCTCCGGAGCACAGCCATGAGCGATTTGCAGCAAGGCCAGCAGGACTGGGTCAACGCCGCGACCAAGGGCTTGAGCCTCACGGCGATCGTCGAGCAGGCCCTGCTCAGCGCGCCGCAGCGCAACGCCCTGGGTGAACTGGAAGGTGCCCGCTGGCCCCTGATGTACCAGGCCGAGCTGGCCCAGTTGCGCAATGACGGGCCGCTATTGCTGGACATGACCGGTCAACCTTTCGAGCGGCTGGTGGCGATCCACGAACTGTTCGGCTCGAACCTGGCCGGCTGGTTGAGCAGCACCCTGCCAGCCAATCGGCTGGCCACCCACCTTGGCGACGCCCTGGTCTGCCAGGACGCCAACGATGCGGTGCTGCTGATCCGCAGCTACAGCGCCGAGGTACTGCCCCTGCTCCACCAGCAAGTCGGCCAGCCATGGCACCAGTGGCTGTTCGGCCCCCTCGACACCTGGTGGGTCAAGGCCGAAAAAGACTGGCAGCGTCTTGCCGGCCCGGCGCACAGCGAAGTGCCCGAGTACCACCCGATCCGCCTGGATGAGCCGATGATGCACAGCCTGCAGCATGACGCCCACGCCGAGCAGCTGCTGGTGCAGACCGAAAACGTCGCCCCCGAGGCCTTTGCCAGCGACTGCCACGGCGAACGCCTGCAACAGGTGCAAGACTTGCTGCAGATCGCCAGAGCCCAGGGCCTGGACCGGCAGGAGGATCAGTCGACCTTCGTGTTGCACAGCCTGATCACCCGCAACCCACTGCACCAGCGCCCCGAATGGGCGGGAATCCTGCGTCAGGTCACCGATGACCGGGACACCCTGGAAAACGCCCTGGCCGCACAAGAAGGCGCCTGAGGCGATGTCGTTGCCGTCACTCGCAAAGCGCTGGAAGCGCCTGCCCGGCCGCCAGAAAACCCTGATCCAGTGGTTGGTTCTGGGCGCGCTGGTCGCCGGTTATTTCATCTGGCAGTACAGCCGGATGCCCGGGGCAATGCTCTATGTGCATAACCAAACTGATCGCCCCATCTTCAGCTACTTCGTCAATGACAACTGGGGAGGCAATGCCACAGCAAACGGCGGAGGCGGAGCAACCTGCTGCTGGCGCATCGAGGGCAAGACACTGAAGGTGGATTGGATCAAGAGCATGACCCGAACACAGTATGAGCAGGGGACTCGGGAAGAAACCCTATCAGTCGAGATCTCTAACCCTCCCCGACAACGCAGTGACCGCTATTTGCATGTGCACTTCTTCCCCGGCGACCAGGTTCGCCTGGCCTGGAGTGCCAACCTGGACACACCTTACGAAAACCTCAAGGAAGCGCCTCCGGTGCCTGCTACCAAGGATCAGGCAGCCAAAGCTCAATGAGTCAGCGATTTTCAGCATCAATCATTAATACGATACGAACTGCCCAACCTGGGCAAAAGAACATGACCGTATGCAGAAACAGGTTCGGACCGACAAGGAGTTTGTTGTGACATCGATTCAATCGCTCAGAAATCGCTGGAAGTCCTTGTCTGGACTACAGAAGACCTTGATCAACGTGTTGGTTGTTGGGGGGCTGATCGCTGCCTATTTCATTTGGCAGTACAGCCGCACGCCAGGAGCCATGCTCTATGGCCACAACCATACGGATCGCCCCATCTTCAGCTATTTCGTCAATGACAACTGGGGAGGGAACGGAGGTATGACCTGCTGTTGGCGCATTGAGGGCAAGGTTCTGAAGGTGGACTGGATCAAAAGTATGACCCGTACCCAATATGAGCAGGGGGCTCGGGAGGAAACCCTTTCGGTCAAACTCCCCAATCCTCCTCGCCAACGCGGCGACCGGTATCTACATGTGCACTTCTTTCCCGGGGACCAAGTCCGTGTGGCTTGGAGCCCCAATCTGGACACGCCTTATGAAAACCTCAAAGAAGCCCCTCCGATGCCTAATACCAAGGATCAGGAAACCACATCCCAATGAGCACCAAAAACTCTGATCTGGCGGCTGCTGCCAGTGCCCGATGTGCCGGCCCGTTCAATAACTCTCATGTCACTACCTGTGAACGAACCTTGCGGATCGGATTTTTTTTCGACGGTTTTGGGCGTCATTTGTTGAAAGACCTGCAATCAGGCCGGGTTAGTAACGTGGGCAAAATGTTCCTGGCCCACCCTATCGATATGCCAAATAAGGAACCCGACCCCAACTTTGCTTATCGCAAGGCCTATATCTCAGGCATGGGCGCGGAGTACATCGCAGACCTGACAGTTACCGCCAATGCCGGCGTGGATACCGCAGGCAGCAAGGCAGCCGATGTGCCCAAGGATGTGGCAAAGGACGAAGGGAAAAAGATCCTCAAGGATGTACTGAAAGGTCGTAACTGGTGGGATCGCTGGAAACGCGACCTGAAGGACCTGGTCAGCGCCCCCCTTAAGGGCCTTAAAATACTGAAGAGCGTAGTGGTCGACGCGGCGTCTGAAGTCATTCCGCCCCTGCGCGACAACCCCATCATGGCTGAGATAGCCAAGACTGGAGCCAATATTCGCATCGATGGCGCCATCGACTACCTGAACGACGAAGTGAGCAAGGTCAAGGCCTTGAGCGGCCCGCCGCTGAAGCGTATCGAACTGTCCGTATACGGCTTCGACTACGGCGCCACCCTGGCCCGAGGCTTTCTGTATCGCCTGCTGGACCGCTGCCTGATCGATGGCGAGAAAGTGGAGTATCAGGGCGCACAGGTGGTAGTGCTGTTCGCCGGCCTGTTCGACGCGGTGGATCGCAGCCGTAGCGATATACCGCTGATCGACGACTATATACCCGTGCCCACCAGTAACGTGCTGGGGGACGCCAATGTCCTGCCCAAGCAGGTCAGGCAGGCGCTGCATCTGGTCGCCGCCCACGAGCGACGCTTTTACCGGCGAGCCAGCCTGCTCGGCAAAGGCAACGCCAAGTGGCGCGAAGAACTGATGCCCGGGGTCAGCGAGGATATCGGTGGCAGCCTGCTGCCCGGCGAGCAGAAACCCAGTGCCGAGCTGGCCCTGGTCAGCCTGCACCGTATGTACCGCGCCGCATTCCAGGCGGGAGTGCCCTTCCCACATATCGAAGACCTGCCAGACATCGATATGAAAACAGCCGGACTGTTCACCTTCAACGACCATATCAACGGCAAGACGGCCCTTGGGCTGGTCAAGAAGTATCAGTCGGCCGCCAAGGCCAGCATTGCCCAGCTGAAAAACCTCAACCTGGGTGATAAAGCGCCCTTCCTCGGCCATATGCGCCTGTATATCCGCTGGCTGGCATCGATCTCGCGCCCTTATGTGCAGCGCCTGCGGGAGATCGGCGAAGAGGAAGATCGCCTGAACGCCAGCCAGTATGCCGCGGGAAATAGCGCCGGAATGTTCAGCCGCCCGGTGGAAACCCCGGAAAAGAGGCAGGCCCGCCTCAAGCGCACCCAGGAACTGCAAACCGAACGCGAGGCGCTCAGGGCAGAGCTGGGCTGGCTGGAAGATGTCGACAGTGAAGCCCGCAGCATGCGCAGCGGGCGGACGCGGGATGGCTACAGGGCCGCCGGCACACCGCAGCAGATGCTGGTGTGGCAGGTGCTGTTGGAGGAGGAATGGTTCAAGGAACAACTGTCGCCATTGCCGGAGGAAGTGAGCCTGTTGTTCGGCCACTTCATTCATGACCAGTTGGTGCAGTCCCTGGCGCAACGCTCAGCCAAGTCGGTGAGCGGACAATGCTACTTCGATATCCGCGGGATCGATCTGCTGGAGAAAGAAGAAGAGGAAGAAAAGGAGAAAGACAAGAAATAAGTGCATTCAATGCCTGCCCGGAGTCGGGCAAGGCGTTGACGACCTGCAAGGCAGGGGCTTCTGTCCCCTGCCTTCAAGCCCCCGCTAACCCCAAATACGCGTTTCTGCGCAAAGCACATTTCGTCGGGCAGTCTCCCTCCCGCACAAATCATTAGCCCCCTACTTAATCTCCGATTAATCCCGCCGCCCAAAACTGTACAGGACCGCGCAGCGCAGAATCCCCTGTCGCCCTCCGCGGCGCGCTCGATAGAGGTTTTGTCGGGCTTATCGGAGAACGCTCATGAACATGCGTATTTTGCTGGTCGGGGCCCTGGCGTTTGCCGGGGTCGTGGGTGTGGCTCAGGCGGACACGGCCCAGGTGCAGCCGGTGCCTTATCACTATGGCATGCCGCTGAAGGTGGCCAAGGTGGTGTCGATGACCGAGCCCGCGACGCCGGAGTGCAAGGTGATCACCGCGGACATGACCTTTATCGACAAGGCGGGCAGGCTGGAAGCCATCAGCTACCGCAAGCTGTCGGACGCCTGCAGTTATCAGAACTGAGGACTGCCCTGCTCTACCCCGCGCCAGGTTGCAGGCAGCTCGGCGATAGTCAGGCAGGGATTTTATTCGCGGTGAGGGTCGAGCTTGCGCCTGGCCCGGGATCTATCCAGGCCAGGCAGGCAACGCAGGCATTGGCAAAGCCGCCGATCAATGAATCCTGGATTTCAGGGTGATGGGCTGGCTGCCCGGATGATTGGCCAGGTCGTAGCGCAGTTCGGCGATCAGGTCGTTGATCTCCCGGCAGCCGTTGAGGCTCGCCGCATCGATACCGGTGACCACCAGGTCCACGCGGTCGGTTTCATGGTCGCCATAGACTTTCACGGTCATGTGCAGGTCGGGGCTCAGGGTGCACTCGCAGCGTTTGGGCAGGAAGCTGCATTCAATGATATTGCGCAGTTCCAAGGCAGATAAGAACATGGCAGATCTCTCCGTTGGTGCAGTGGCCATTCAATGATGGCAAGAATATCGTCTCGGGATTCCACCCCCGAAATACGGCGTACGGCATGACTAAACCTCCCTGGAAGAGAAAGCCATTTATTAGACTAGGCCGTATTGGCGCTTCCACTAAATTCTATTTTGCTCTGAGCAGTGAGGCTTTTTTTCACCCTCGGGCCTGGGATTTTCGTCCGCTGGAGGTCCTTCCTGCGAGCAGGATGCCGGCCTCTCGCCGATAGGGGATGGAACATCAGCATGCCGCCCTTACCAACAACTTAATTCGTTATAAATCATTAATTTATCAATACATATTGAAGTAAAACCTCATATCAGTTACCCCGGCAAAGCCGACCACGGTTTGCATGACCGGGCGTTACCCGGTCAAACTGCCCGGCGTTTCAAACAAGCGGCTCCCTCCATGGAGAGAGCCGTCGATCAACCTGCAAGGAGGCCTTATGCGCTTTTTTCCTGTGTCCACCGCCATCGCTGTGCTGTTGAGCGGTATTTCCACCCTGAGCCATGCGGCCAAGCTCGAAGACGTGGCGCCTTACCCCAAGGCCGAAGACGGTTTTGTGCGTCAGGTGATCCATCTGCCCAAGCAGGCCAAGGAAGAAGACTTCAAGGTCGAGGTGCTGGCCGGCAAGACCCTGACCGTCGACTGCAACCGTCAGCGCCTGGGCGGCACCCTGGAAGAGAAGAACCTTGAAGGCTGGGGCTACCCCTACTATCGCCTGGACAAGGTCAGCGGCCCGATGAGCACCCTGATGGCCTGCCCCGAAGGCACCAGCAAGCAGGCGTTCGTGCCGGTGGTCGGCGAAGGCTTCGTGCTGCGCTATAACAGCAAGCTGCCGATCGTGATCTACGCCCCCAAGGACATCGAAGTGCGCTACCGCCTGTGGTCCGCCTCGGACAAGGTCGAGAAGGCCCGCGCGGAATAATCCAGACCGCGGCGGCTGCATCGCAGGTGATGTAGCCGCTGCCACAGGCTGCGATCGGCTACGCAGTAGCCGCCAGGCCAGGCAACGCGGTGCATCGGGGGTTCGGCTGGCGAGCACTTCGCGCTCGTGCGCAGGCTTCGCCAGCGGCTACATGACACCCGTTAGCCTCACGCCAACGCACCAACGCCCAAGGCCGCGCGCTCGGCCACCTGCCCCAGGCGATCGAAGTTGATATTGGCCCCGGAATCGATGGCCACCAGGGTTTCGCCCTGTACGCCGCTGCGGGCCACGTACTGCTTGATTCCAGCCACCGCCAGTGCTCCCGAGGGCTCGGTGATGGAACGGGTGTCGTCGTAGATGTCCTTCATCGCGCAGCAGAGTTCGTCGTTGCTGACCGTGAGCACCTCGTCGACCAGCAAGCGACACAGCTCGAAACAATGGGCGCCGACCTGTGCCACGGCGACCCCGTCGGCGAAGGTGCCGACACTGGGCAGCAGTACCCTTTCCCCGGCCTGCAACGCCTGCTGCAGGCAGTTGGAGTGCTCGGACTCGACGCCGACGATGCGCACCTCAGGCCGCAGGTATTTCACATAGGCGGCGATGCCGGCGATCAATCCACCACCGCCCACCGGGACGAAGATCGCGTCCAGGCGCCCGGGGTGCTGACGCAGGATCTCCATGCCCACCGTGCCCTGCCCAGCGATCACGTCCGGGTCGTCGAAGGGCGAGACGAAGGTCTGGCCGCTGCCCTCTGCCAGTTGCAGGGCATGGGCCAGGGCAAAGGGAAAACTCTCGCCATGCAGCACCGCCTCGGCGCCACGGCTGCTGACGCCCTGCACTTTCAGCTGCGGCGTGGTAGAGGGCATGACGATGGTCGCCTTGATCCCCAGTTCCCGCGCCGCCAGCGCCACGCCCTGGGCGTGATTGCCGGCGGACGCGGTGATTACCCCGCGGCGCTTTTGCTCGTCACTGAGTTGCACCAGCTTGTTGTAGGCGCCGCGGATCTTGAAGGAAAAGGTCGGTTGCAGGTCCTCGCGCTTGAGCAGCACCTGGTTACCCAGCGCCGCCGACAAGGCCGGCGCCGGCTGCAACGGCGTACGCACCGCCAGGTCGTAGACCGGCGCCGCGAGAATCTTCTTCACGTAGTGCTCAAGCAGGTCCAGTTGCGTGTCTGGCTCGGCGGGATGGTTCATACGGCTCTCCTGGCTGTGTTGAAGGCCCCGGAGACAGAAAGAAAAAACCCGCCTCTAGGGCGGGTTGGGTGCAGTCGTCAGCAAACCCGCCAATCAGGAATGGCGGTAATAATGCTTGGCTGGGAACGCAATGCGGAAAAAGTCATGGCGAGGAAATTAACCGGCGCGCTGCTGGCAAGTCAATGGCCAATTCTTTGAAGCGGCCGCTGGCTGCGCTACTCTCGCGGCTCGCTTATCAGCCCTCATTCAGCAACCAAGGAAGGAAACATGAAGTCTGTCGGATTGCCGTTGATTGCCCTGATCGCCTTTGCCGGCTACACCTTCGCGGTGATGCTGCAGGCGGAACAATCGCTGCTCGAGTTTGGCCTCGGCCTGATGTCCCGCCCCGACACCGCGCAGGTGGTGATCGACCTGTACCTGCTGGCGACCCTGGCCGGCATCTGGATGTACCGGGACGCCCGCTCCCGTGGCCAGTCCGCATTGTCGGTGCTGCCTTACCTGCTGCTGACGGCGGTGTTCGTCTCCATTGGCCCGCTGTTGTATCTGGTGGTTCGTGGCCTTCGTGACCGCAGGTCCGCCAGCCCTGCCCGCCAGCAGGCTTGAACCCGGTCGAGAGATCCCCATTTGCCCACGAATATATGAAACGTATATGCTTCGTATATTTTCAGGAGCATGAATCCCGTGGGCATCGTCAAGATTTCAGATCAGCTGCATGAACAGATCCGCGTCGCCAGCGACGCCATGGATCGCTCCATCAACGCCCAGGCCGAGTTCTGGATCAAGATCGGCCTCTTGGCCGAGCTCAATCCGCACCTGGCCTACAACGACCTGATCAACAAACTGCTGCTGAACAAGAGCGATCTGATCCGGGGGCGCAGCGAATGACCCAGGCCCTGATCAAGACCCCGCAACAACTGGCCCTGATGCGTGAGTCCGGGCGCCTGCTGGCGACGGTGTTCACCTTTCTCGACGACCTGGTCGCGCCCGGCCTTTCGACCATGGAACTGGACACCGCGGTGGAGCGCTTTATCCGCCACGACCTGGGCGCCCGCCCGGCCAGCAAGGGCCAGTACAACTACCCCTACTCGATCAACACCTCGATCAACGAGGTGGTGTGCCATGGCATGCCCCATGAGCAGGCCATTCTCAAGGACGGCGACATCATCAACATCGACATCACCCTGGAAAAGAACGGTTTTATCGCCGACTCCAGCAAGATGTACCTGGTCGGCAACGTCAGCCCCAAGGCCCAGCATCTGGTGAGCACCACCTTCGAGGCGATGTGGCAAGGCATCAAGGTGGTCCGCCCCGGCGCGCGCCTTGGCGATATCGGCCATGCCATCCAGAAGCATGCGGAAACCCGGGGCTACAGCGTGGTGCGCGAATATTGCGGCCATGGCATCGGCCGGCAGATGCACGAAGAACCGCAGATCCTGCATTTCGGTCGCCCCGGTACCGGCCTGGAGCTGCGCGAAGGCATGGTGTTCACCATAGAGCCGATGATCAACCAGGGCAGCGCCCGGGTGCGCGGCCTGAAAGACGGCTGGACTGTGGTCACCCGTGACAACGGCCTGTCGGCGCAGTGGGAACACACGGTGGCGGTGACCCGCGACGGCTATGAGGTGCTGACCCTGCAACCGGCCTGAAACCTCAGGCGCACTTGCCACTGCCCCCGGCCAGGCGCCTGAGACCCAGCACCATCCCCCCTGCCCCCAGCAGCATCGCCACGAGAAACAAGGGGTAGGCAATCCACCAGGGGGTGCCGGCGGTCATCATGCTGAATTCCGACATGCCGCCGATGCTGGCGATCAGGTTCAGGGGCAGGAACACCACGTTGATCAACGTCAGTTTGCGCAGCAGGCTGTTCATGTTGTTGTTCATCAGGTTGCCGCGCGCATCGATCAGCCCGGAAAACACCGTCGAATAGATCTCCGCCTGCTTGTAGCACTGGTTGTTCTCGATGATCAGGTCGTCGATCAGGCCGATGGCCTCGGCGCTGAAATGCGCCTTCTCGGCATGGTTGCGCAGGCGGGTCAGCACCGCGCCGTTGCTGTGAATGGCGTTGATGTAATAGATCAGGCTTTCGCTGAGGTTGAACATCTGGATCAGGTGGCGGTTTTCCATCGAGTCGTTGAACTGCTGCTGCAACTCCCGGGCGACCATCTTGATCACCTTGAGGTGCCCCAGGTAGTGATGGATGTTGTTGGACAGCAGGTCCAGCAGCACATCCAGGGGGCTATTCAAGGCCTGGCGCGCGCCCAGGCCGCTGAGCTGGCTGTCGTCATGGGCAATCACCAGCAGCCGTTGCGGGGAAAACAGCAGTCCGCAGGACGACACCTCGAACGACAGGCTGCCGCCGCCGGAGTAGTTCTCCGGGCGCTTCCAGATCAGGAACAGGTTGTCCGGGTGGAACTCGATGCGCGACACCTCGTCCGGGTCCAGGGCCGAGGCCAGGGCGTGTTCGTCGAGCTTGAAGCCGGTGTGCAGCAGGTCGCGCTCGGCGAGGTCGGGATTGCTGAACAGCATCACCTCGGCGTCCAGGCGTTCCACCGCCAGCAGGCGGCCCTGGCTCAGCTGATAGCTCTTGATCATCGGCCGGTCACCAGGCCTGTCCGCGGCGCTTGAGCTCCAGGCGGCGGACGAACTCCTCGAGCACCAGGGAATACAGATCGTCGCGCAGGTAGGCATCTTCGATGCCGGCGTCCAGGTTGGGGTTGTCGTTGACTTCGATCACCACCACCTTGTCGCCGGACTGTTTCAGGTCGACGCCGTACAGGCCGTCGCCGATCAGGTTGGCGGTCTTCACCGCCAGTTCCACTACCGCCCGCGGCGCCTCGTGGATCGCCAGGGTGCGGCACTCACCGTTGATGTCCTGGCCCTTGGCCTTGTGGTTGTAGATCTGCCAATGGCCCTTGGACATGAAGTACTGGCAGGCGAAGATCGGCTTGCGGTTGAGCACGCCGATGCGCCAGTCGTACTCGGTGTAGAAGAACTCCTGGGCCAGCAGCAACACCGAATGCTCGAACAGTTCGGCGGTGGCCTCCAGCAGCGCCTGCTGGCTCTCGACCTTGATCACCCCGCGGGAGAAACAGCCGTCGGGAATCTTCAGCACCAAAGGGAAGCCCAGGCGCTCGCCGACCCGCTCGAAATCTTCCGGTCGCTCCTTGTAGAGAATCTCGGTGGCGGGCATGCCCAGCTGGTGGCTTTTCAGCAGATCGGTCAGGTAGACCTTGTTGGTGCAGCGCAGGATCGAGGTGGGGTCGTCCATCACCACCAGGCCTTCGCTTTCGGCCTTCTTGGCGAAGCGGTAGGTATGGTTGTCGACGCTGGTGGTCTCGCGGATCAGCAAGCCGTCGTACTCGGCGATCCGCGGGTAATCCTTCTTCTCGATCAGCTCGACGTCGATGCCCAGGCCCTTGCCGACCCGGACAAAATGCTCCAGCGCCTGGGCGTTGGAAGGCGGCAAGGCTTCCTGGGGGTCATGCAGGATCGCCAGGTCATAGCGAGCCAGTCTTTTCGAACGTGGCACGCGCCAGATCTTGCGGCTGAAACTGTCCAGGGAGTGGGCGAATTGATCTTCCTGGTCTTCGCGCAACTTATGTAAGGCACCAGCCTTCACGCCTTCGATATGCCAGCCGTTAGTTCGTTTGAAGTCCACCAGCAATATCGGACAGGGAAAAACTTCGAACAACTGGCGCGCCAACTCCTGCAAGGGTTCGATATGGGTCTTGCCGAAGTAGAGGGTCAGGGTAAAACCTTCGGTATCGCTGTAAAGATGATTGCTCAGGGCCTTTTCCAGGGTTTTATCCAGGTTGTCCAGGGCCAGCCCGTAGAGCGATTTTCGGGTCAGTTCGCTGATGGTGCGCACCGAGGGAATCACCTTGTGCCCCCGCGCCTCGGCCAGCAGCGAACAGTAGTAACCGTGGCCCAGGTACTTGTAGCTGCGGCACAGGTTGATCACCTGGACCCGCTTGCCGGGCTGGGTTTCACGCGTCTGTTCCAAGTACTCCTGGGCGCTGAGGATGTCTTCGCTGGGGAAGTAGGAAGCCCAATCTTCCTTGCGCTCGACAATAATCACCAACTGACTGGAAGTTTCACTCACCGCTGAAAAATAATTAACCGGAGTTATTGTCGCCGGCAGACTTTGCTCGGATACTCCACGCCAATGACCTTGTACCGCTGACATAATGTTTGATCCGTTTAAGAACAAGACCTTTTCTATTAAGCACGAACTTTTCTGAAAGTCTCGTTTCGTTACGCAACTTTTACGGCGGTTATATGGATCTTGTCTTTCGCATTGCCACACCTGAGGATTTGCCCGCGTTAGTGCGACTGGAACAGCAGTGTTTCACCACCGATCGCCTCACCGCGCGCAGCTTCCAGTGGATGATCAGCCGCGCCCATGCGCGCCTGATCGTCGCCGAGCAGGCGGACCAGTTGCTGGGGTACGCCCTGGTGTTGTTCCATCGCGGTACGTCCCTGGCCCGTCTGTACTCCATAGCCACGGCGGTCGAGGCCCGCGGGCTGGGCCTGGGCAAGCGCCTGCTGGAGCGGATCGAGGCCTGCGCGCGGGAGCATGACTGCGCCTACCTGCGGCTGGAGGTGCGCACCGACAACCCGACGGCCATCGCCCTGTACGAGCGCAGCGGCTACCGGCGCTTCGCCGTGCTGCACGACTACTACGAGGACCACACCGATGCCCTGCGCCTGGAAAAGCGCATCCTGCAGCATCGGGAAACCCGCAGTATCAGCGTGCCCTATTACCAGCAGACCACCGACTTCACCTGCGGCCCGGCCTGCCTGCTGATGGCCATGGGCGCGCTGCAACCCGGACGGGCCCTGGAGCGGCGCGAAGAACTGCAGCTGTGGCGCGAGGCGACCACCGTGTTCATGACCTCCGGCCATGGCGGCTGCAGCCCCCAGGGGCTGGCGTTGGCCGCGTGGCGCCGGGGCTTCGGGGTCAGGCTGCAGGTCAATACCCGGGGGCCGCTGTTTCTTGGCGGGGTGCGCGACGAGCATAAAAAAGACGTCATGCGCCTGGTGCACGAGGAGTTCTGCGCAGAGCTGGATAGCAGCGATGTCTTGCAGGTGCTGGGCGGCCCGCTGGACCTGCCAAGGCTGCTGGCCGACGGCGGCCAGCCTCTGGTGCTGATCAGCAGCTACCGCCTGACCCGCTCCAAGGCCCCGCATTGGGTGATGGTCACCGACTGCGACGAGGAGTTCGTCTACCTGCACGATCCCGATGTCGACCACAGCCAGCACCGCCAGCCGATGGATTGCCAGCACCTGCCAGTGAGCCACGGCGAGTTCGCCAAGATGTGCCGTTTCGGCAGCGGCAAGCTGCAGGCGGCGGTGGTCCTCTACCCAGCCACAGTGCCTCTGTAGGAGCGAAGCTTGCTCGCGAAAAAATCCTCGACGATAACGCGTGTTGACAGGATGAATCGCCGCTTCGCGGCTATCGCGAGCAAGCTTCGCTCCTACAGGTGATTACTCCAGGCCGACCTTGTACAGCTTGCCCTTGTCCTCGTCGGTCAGCACATACAGATAGCCGTCCGGCCCCTGGCGCACGTCGCGGATGCGCTCTTTGAGCTCACCCAGCAGGCGCTCCTCGTGGCCCACCTTGTCGCCGTCGAATTGCAGGCGGATCACTTCCTGGGAAGCCAGGGCGCCGATAAACAGGTTATGTTGCCAGGCCTTGAAGCGATCGCTGTCATAGAAGGCCATGCCGCTGATGCCGGGGGATTTCTCCCAGACATGCCGCGGCCCTACGGTGCCCGGAGCGGTCTTGCCCTGGGCTTCGGGAATCGGTGCGCCGGAATAGTTGATGCCATGGGTCGCCAGGGGCCAGCCATAGTTCTTGCCACGCTCGATCAGGTTGATTTCGTCGCCGCCCTTGGGCCCATGCTCGTTCTCCCATAGGGTGCCGCTCCAGGGGTTGAGCGCCGCGCCCTGGGGATTGCGGTGGCCGTAGGACCAGATTTCCGGACGCACGCCCGGCTGACCGACAAAGGGGTTGTCCTCCGGGATCCGGCCGTCCGGATACAGGCGCACGATCTTGCCTTGCAGCTTGTCCAGGTCCTGGGCGGTCGGACGGTCGTTGTTTTCCCCCAGGGTGATGAACAGGTAGCCGTCGCGGTCGAACACCAGGCGCGAACCGAAATGGTTACCGGTGGAGAGCTTGGGCGCCTGGCGGAAAATCACCTGGAAGTCCTTGAGTGTCTTCAGGTCCTCGGACAGCCGCCCGCGCCCTACCGCCGTCCCCGCCGTGCCGCCCTCGCCACCACCTTCGGCATAGGACAGATAGACCAGGCGGTCCTGCTTGAAGTCCGGCGACAACACCACATCCAGCAACCCGCCCTGGCCCTTGGCCCAGACCTGTGGCACGCCGCCCAGGGGCGCCGAGAGCTTGCCATCGGCGCCGACCAGCCGCAGGTTGCCGGGACGTTCGGTCACCAGGATGCCCTGGCGGTCCGGCAGGAACGCCAGGGCCCAGGGGTGGTCCAGGCCCTCGACCACCGGGGTCACGCTCAGCGGGCCCTGCTCGCTCTGCAACTGTTGACGGGTGGCGGCCACCGCGGGTAGCGCGCTGCTCAGGACAAGGCTGGCGCAGACTGTCGCCAAGAGGGTTTTACGCAACATGCACGATTCCTTCTGTCGATAAAAAGGTCCGCCCGGGGCCGGCATCGGCCTCGGGCGGTCAGCGTTTATCGCTGCTGCTGGTTACGGGGTGGGGTCACGGGTGTCGGATCGATGATCCGCGGCTGGGTGATGGTGCGCGGGTAACCGTTGCCGATGCCGCCATTCTCCAGGGTCGGAGGGCGTTGCACCGGTACCGGATTAACCCCACGGACAGCCGGTGCACTGGGCTGGGTGCCCTGCATGCTGTTGGGGTTGGCCCGGCGTATAGGGCTGTTGTAGGGATTGTTGTTGCTGCTGCCGGGCAGGTTCTGTGTCAGCAGCAGGACGGGCGCCGGGTTGCTGTCCGCGTGCGCCTGGGGTGCGGCGAACGCCGCGAGGCTGGCCCCGCTCATCAGGGCGAACACGGCAAGACCGCGAAGCAGGTTGTTCATGGCGACCCTCCTGGATGGCGACGAGTTATCGCATTCGAGTCCAGGCTACGTCGCAGGTTCGGCCTTGTTAATTAAATAATCCGTCAGACATGTAACACGAGTTATCGGCTCGCCCGAGGGAGGCGATACAGATCCCGAAAGCTGCCGCTCAGGCATTTAGGCCAGGCCAGGCCAGGCGGCAGTGGATCACGGCATAGATGGATTGGGAGGCGGTAGGCGCGGACAGGCCTTGAAGGACTTATCGCGGGCAAGCCTCGCGCCTACGCTTGACCGGTAGGAGCAAGGCTTGCCCGCGACAAGGTATCGTCGCTCAGCGGACTCAGATCAGGATGAACAGCAGCAACAGCGTGGCGAAGATCGCCCACTTTTCCAGGTAATAAAGCTTGCGGTTGCGCTTTTTCAGCTCTTTGCCGCGCAGGCGGATCTTGTACAACTTGGTGAAGGCGCGGTTCAGGCCTCCGGTGCGGTCGCCGGCATCGTTGGGCGAGCCGGCGGCGGCCATCACGGTGCGGCTGAACCAGCGGTTGAAGGCGGCGGCCCAGCGGTATTTCATCGGCCGCTCGACGTCGCAGAACAGGATGATGCGGTTCTGTTCGGTGGTGTTTTCCGCGTAGTGGATGTAGGTCTCGTCGAACATCACCGCTTCGCCGTCGCGCCAGTGATACTTCTCACCGTCGACATTGATGTAGCAACCGGCGCTGTTGGGCGTTTCCAGGCCCAGGTGGTAACGGTAGGAACCGGCATAAGGGTCGCGATGGCGCACCAGCTTCGAGCCCGGCGGCAGTTCGGCGAACATCGCCGCCTTGATCGAGCCGATGCTCTGCACCAGCTCGGTGGTCCGCGGGCACAGCTTCATCGCCGAAGGATGGCTGTCGCCGTACCACTTCAGGTAGAAGCGCTTCCAGCCGGTCTTGAAGAACGAGTTGAAGCCGACGTCGTTGTACTGCTCCGAACGCTTGATCTCCCCGGCCTTGAGCAGGCTCTGGCCTTCGGCGCGGATTTCTTCCCAGTGGGCCTGCAGCGGGCTCAGGTCGGGAAAGTCGGCCGGATCGAGAAACGGGCGGTTGGGGATTTTCGAGAACAGATAAAGGAAGCAGTTGATGGGGGCCAGGAAGGTCGAATGATCACTCAGCTGGCGGCCCAGTTTATGGCGCACGCGACCACGCAGGTGCACATACGCGATGGATAAAACGTAAACAGCGGCAATGATGAGTTTCACGGAAATCGTCACATGTCAGAAGAGAACATACTGCGCCCCCATTTGGGCCACCTGGGCCGAGGGGTCATGTGCAGCGTCCGAAAGCGATAAGAGGTCCTGAAGGCACGTCCTTGAGCCCATGCCAATGATGGCATGTGGCAACTGGTCGGCATTTTAGCCACAGTTTGTAACCAAAGGTTAACTCCGATTTGTGAAAATGTGTCCGCCTGCTGTGCCACGACAAAAGTCGCATTGCCCGGGACAAATCTGCAGCGGCGATTTTCACAACGACGGACACTTACCCGCCTGGATGAAAAATCCCTGGTTCGCTGTCATACAACTGCCGGCGCACATATGCGACAATGCGCGCCAAATTCCAACATGACCTCCCACCTTTATTGCTCAGCAACCTGGCCATAGCGTCCAGATGTTGCTGTCTACTTATGCTCGCTGGCTCGACTCTGGCGATGACTGGGGCGAAATGGAAAAGCTCCAAAATGCCCCAGGAATGGCCCAAGAGCCAACACGATGCTCGCAACCCCTTGATAGGTAAAGTAATTGATCTCCACAGCTAACATCACGATGCAGTTCGGCGCCAAGCCGCTATTCGAGAACGTTTCGGTCAAGTTCAACGGCGGCAACCGCTATGGCCTGATCGGCGCCAACGGTTGCGGCAAGTCGACATTCATGAAGATCCTCGGCGGCGACCTCGAGCCGTCCGGCGGCCAGGTCATGCTGGAGCCGAACGTGCGCCTGGGTAAACTGCGCCAGGACCAGTTCGCCTACGAAGAATTCACCGTGATCGACACCGTGATCATGGGTCACGAAGAGCTGTGGAAGGTCAAGGCCGAGCGCGATCGCATCTACTCGCTGCCGGAAATGAGCGAAGAAGACGGCATGGCCGTGGCCGAGCTGGAAACCGACTTCGCCGAGATGGACGGCTACACCGCCGAATCCCGCGCCGGTGAACTGCTGCTGGGCCTGGGCATTCCCCTGGAACAGCATTTCGGCCCGATGACCGAAGTGGCTCCGGGCTGGAAACTGCGGGTCTTGCTGGCCCAGGCACTGTTCTCCGATCCGGAAGTGCTGCTGCTCGACGAACCGACCAACCACCTGGACATCAACACCATCCGCTGGCTGGAAACGATTCTGACGGCGCGTAACAGCACCATGATCATCATTTCCCACGACCGTCACTTCCTCAACAGCGTCTGCACCCACATGGCCGACCTGGACTACGGCGAGCTGCGCCTGTTCCCGGGCAACTACGACGAGTACATGACCGCGGCGACCCAGTCCCGCGAGCAGCTGCTGTCGGACAACGCCAAGAAGAAAGCCCAGATCGCCGAGCTGCAGACCTTCGTCAGCCGCTTCTCCGCCAACGCCTCGAAAGCCAAGCAGGCCACCTCCCGCGCCAAGCAGATCGACAAGATCCAGCTGGCCGAGGTCAAGCCATCGAGCCGCGTCAGCCCGTTCATCCGTTTCGAACAGACCAAGAAGCTGCACCGCCAGGCCGTGACCATCGAGCAGATGTCCAAGGGCTTCGACGGCAAGACCCTGTTCAAGAACTTCAGCTTCACCGTCGAAGCTGGCGAGCGTGTGGCGATCATCGGCCCGAACGGTATCGGCAAGACCACCCTGCTGCGCACCCTGATGGGCGAGCTGACCCCGGACGCCGGTTCGGTGAAGTGGACCGAAAGCGCGGAGCTGGGCTACTACGCCCAGGACCACGCCCATGACTTCGAAGACGACGTCAGCCTGTTCGACTGGATGGGCCAATGGACTCAAGGCGAGCAGATCATTCGCGGCACCCTGGGCCGCATGTTGTTCTCCAACGACGAGATCCTCAAGTCGGTGAAAGTCATCTCCGGTGGTGAACAGGGCCGCATGCTGTTCGGCAAGCTGATCCTGCAAAAGCCCAACGTCCTGGTGATGGACGAACCGACCAACCACCTGGACATGGAATCCATCGAGGCGCTGAACCTGGCGCTGGAAAACTACCCGGGCACCCTGATCTTCGTCAGCCACGACCGTGAGTTCGTATCGTCCCTGGCCACTCGCATCATCGAGCTGAGCCCGAACGGCGTGACCGACTTCAGCGGCACCTATGACGACTACCTGCGCAGCCAGGGCGTGGTGTTCTAAGGAACGCCAGTTGGTTGCCGGTCTGAAAGCCCCGTCCCTGTGACGGGGCTTTTTTTGTGCGGCTATTAAAGGCATCGCGAGCAAACGGGCGTTGACCGACTGCTCCTGCAGCGACGCAAACCGCTTTTTGTAGGAGCGAGCTTGCTCGCGATAGCAGTCCTGCAAGCCACATCGATGTTGAATGTATCGGCCCCATCGCGGGCAAGCCTCGCTCCTACAGATTGAATGCGCCCTCCTGTAGGAGCGAGGCTTGCCCGCGATGACGTCCTCCCAAATCCTATAAATAGCAGGCCATAAAGAAATCGTTAGCCTGCTTCCTTTTATTTCCAGCCCGCGCCATGATGCAGTTCTCCAACCGCCCGCCCGCGAACGAGCCCTCATGTCTGCGCAACAAAAGCCCGTGCCCAGCTCCATGGCGATCACCCTGCAGATCGTCTCCATCGTCTTCTATACCTTTATCGCGTTTCTCTGCATCGGCCTGCCGATCGCGGTGCTGCCCGGTTATGTCCACGGCGAACTGGGCTTCAGCGCGGTGGTGGCCGGGCTGACCATCGGCTCGCAGTACCTGGCCACCCTCCTCAGCCGGCCCATGGCCGGGCGCCTGTCGGACAACCTCGGTACCAAGCGGGCGATCGTCTACGGCCTGGCGGGGATTCTTCTCAGCGGGTTGCTGACCCTGGCGTCCACCCTGTTGCAGGCATTGCCGCTGCTGAGCCTGGGCACCCTGCTGCTGGGACGCCTGTTGCTGGGGGTGGCCCAGGGCCTGATCGGCGTGGGCACCATCAGCTGGTGCATGGGCCAGGTCGGCGCCGAACACACCGCACGCTCGATTTCCTGGAACGGCATCGCCTCCTATGGCGCGATTGCCATCGGCGCGCCCCTGGGGGTGGTGATGGTCGCCGACTACGGCTTCGAAAGCCTGGGGCTGGCCCTGTCGTTGCTGGCGGCCCTGGCCCTGCTGCTGATCCGCAACAAACCATCGGTGCCGGTGATCCGTGGCGAGCGCCTGTCATTTCGCGCGGTGTTCGGCCGTATCGCCCCTTACGGCGCCGGCCTGAGCCTGGCGTCCATCGGCTACGGCACCCTGACCACCTTTATTACCCTGTTCTACCTCAGCCGCGGTTGGACCGGCGCGGCCTATTGCCTGACCGTATTCGGCGTCTGCTTCATTCTCTCGCGCCTGCTGTTCATCTCCAGCATCAGCCGCTTTGGCGGCTATCGCGCGGCCATCGCCTGCATGAGCATCGAGACCCTGGGCCTGATCCTGCTGTGGCTGGCGCCCTCAACGGCGTTCGCCATGATCGGCGCCGGGCTCGCCGGCTTCGGCCTGTCACTGGTGTACCCAGCGCTGGGGGTGGAAGCGATCAAGCAGGTGCCCAACACCAGCCGCGGTGCCGGCCTGAGCGCCTACGCGGTGTTTTTCGACCTGGCGCTGGCGATTGCCGGCCCTCTGATGGGCGCGGTGGCGTTGAACCTGGGCTATTCGTGGATTTTCTTCTGCGCGGCGCTGCTGTCCCTCTGCGCCCTGGGCCTAACCCTGCTGCTCAAGCGCCGGGCCTTCGCCTGAATCACTGATCCGCGGTCTGCATCCCAGCCCGGCTCGGCTTGCCCAGGGCGTGGGCAAAGAAGCGGCCGGCTTCGGCAATCAGATTGCGGTGAATGTCCTCGCGGTCGACGCCATCGGCGTCGGTGCATAAGGCCGGCATGCTCAGCAACTGCTCCTCGGTGCACGGCGCCATGAACACGAAGTGCCCGGCCCCGGCCAACAGCTTGAAGTCCGGCGCGACCGGCAGCTTGCGGGCCAGGGCCGCGGCGTTCTTGTCCAGGGCCACCAGCTTGTCGACGTCGCCGCTGTACAGCAGCACCGGCACATGCACGCCGGACAGGGTCTGCCGCCCGAACTTGAGGCTCAGCGGCGCCATCAGCAGCAAGGCCTGGACCCGCGGATCGGCGACTGGCTGCAAGTCGTCGCGATCGACGATCAGCTCGCCCTGGGTATTGCAGGCATCATGATCGTCGGGGCGCTCCTGGCAGTAGCGGCGCAAGCGGTCCAGGTCGGGGGTCGCCCCGGACAGGATCAGCGCGGTTTCGCCGCCGGCGGAGTAACCGATGACCCCGACCTGCCCGGCATTGACGAACGGCGACAGCATCGGGTCGGCCAGGGTCGCGGTGATGGCTTCGGAAATCTGGATCGGCCGGCCATAGAGATTGCTCAGGGTGCCCAGCCGGCTGTGATCCTTGTAGTTGTCGCCCGGATGAATCACCGCCACCACCACGAAGCCCTTGCGCGCCAGCGAGGTGGCCAGGTCGTGCAGGGCCAACGGTGTGCCGGTATTGCCGTGGGACAGCATCAACAGCGGAAAACGGCCGATGGCGATCTTCGAATCCCGGGAGGCGGCAATCTGATAGCCCTCGACCTTGCTGTGGTGCTCGATGCCGGTGGAGGGATAGAAGGCAATGGCGCGCATCGGCTGCTGGTCCAGCGGGTCGAGAAAGCTCATCTCGTGGAAACCCACGCTCCAGTGCGGATGAGGCGCGGGCGCGGCGTGCACGATAATCGGGCCGCCGAGCAGGCAGATCAGTGACATTGCCCAAAGACGCATCATGGATGCACCACCTTCCCTACCTGATGAAAACGCCAATTCATTGCTTCGCTGGCCAGGGTTTCGCTGGCCTGATACCTGAAGTTATCGGGGCCGGGTCAAACCAACGCATGACCCACTAACTGTATAACCCGCGCCCTGCATAACCCGCGCCAGAATAAACAGCGCGAACACGAAAAACTCCGTATTCCGCTGCCTGGAGGGCATCAGAATACAGAGTTTAAAGGGCGTTGCCTGGGGCGTAAGCGACTTTTACACAAGCCTTACGCGGCAGCGAAAAGTTGCTCGCTGATTTGCGTCTGGGCGTCGCTCAAAGCCTTGTTGCGGACTTCGTCGCCATAAGCCAGGCCGTGGGCGCGGACGAATTCGATATCGGTGATGCCGAGGAAGCCGAACAGCACCTTCAGGTAGTCCTCGTGAGCCACGCCAGTGGCTTGGCCGGCATGCAAACCGCCTGCAGTGGAAACCACCACGACTTTCTTGCCACCGCACAGGCCTTCAGGGCCGGCTTCGGTGTAGCGGAAGGTCTGGCCGGCAACGGCGATGCGGTCGATCCAGGCCTTGAGTTGGGTCGGGATGGTGAAGTTGTACATAGGCGCGGCGATCACCACGGCGTCGGCGGCCTGGAATTCGGCGAGGGTCGAAGCGCTCAGCTCGGCTTCGTGCTGCTGGGCGGCGTTGCGCACTTCGGCCGGGGTACCGGCGGCCACCAGGGTGGCGGAGCTGAAGTGGCTGATGGCGTCGGCGGCCAGGTCGCGGTAGGTCACCTCAACGCTGGCGTCGGCGTTTTTCCAGGCCTTGACCACGCTTTCGCTCAGCTGACGGGAAGCCGAGTTGTCACCAAGGATGCTCGAATCGATATGCAACAGTTTCATCTGGGATTCTCCAAGTGAGGATCGCCACCAGGCGATCAATTGAGGACAATCCTACAGATGAAACCAATAGCTGATTAGTCGGCACAAATGCGATAGTTTGTCCCATCAGCGGGACAGTCGAGTCATTCTATGCAAGACCTCAACGATCTTTATTACTTCGCCAAGGTGGTGGAAGCCGGTGGTTTCGCCGCCGCCGGGCGTTTACTCGGGGTGCCCAAATCCCGTTTGTCGCGGCGTATTGCCGAGCTGGAAGAACGGCTGCACACCCGGCTGCTGCAACGCACCACCCGGCAATTGAAGCTGACCGCGGTCGGCGAACGTTACCTGCGCCACTGCCAGGCCATGCTGCTGGAAGCGGAAATGGCCGACGAGGCCGTGGCCAGCATGTCCAGCGAACCTCGCGGGCGCCTGCGGGTGTCCTGCCCGGTCGGCCTGGCCCATCATATGCTGCCGATCGTCATCAGCTCCTTTCTCGAGCAATATCCCCAGGTCCAGCTGGACATGCAGCTGCTCAACCGCCGGGTCGATGTGGTCGCCGAAGGCATCGACGTGGCGCTGCGGGTTCGCGAGCATGGCGACGAAGATCCCTTGCTGGTGACCCGGCGCCTGCGCCAGGCACAGACCGTGATGGTCGCCAGCCCGGCGTTCGCCCGGGAATGGCCGATCCACACTCCCGAAGACCTGCACAAAGTGCCGGTTCTGGGCGCCCTGGAGGCCGATCGCATGGTGCATTTACGCATGCTCAATGCCCAGGACGAGAAATGCGACCTGGTCCTGGAGGCGCGCCTGGGCATCGACGACTTTCTCGTGCGCCGGTCCTGCGCCCTCGCCGGCCTTGGCTGTACCATCCTGCCGATGATGTATTGCGAGGAAGAACTGCAGACCGGGCAACTGGTGCAACTGCTGCCCGAGTGGTCGCTGCCTGGCGGTTGGCTGCAGGCGGTCTACCCTCACCGGCGCGGTGTATTGCCAGCGGTAAGGGCCTGGATCGAGCATGTCAGCGAAGCCTTCAAAGGCTGCGGGGACCGCACACTGTGACAGCGCGACAAAAGGAAAAAACCATGACTGAAGCGGATGTGGCGCAATTCTGCCTGGACTTGCCGGGCGCGCGCGAAGACTACAAATGGGGCGGTGTGCGGGTGTTTTCCGTGGCCGGCAACAAGATGTTCGCCCTGCAGAACCTGCGGGGCGAGTCACTGGCGTTCAAGGTGGACAAGGAGCTGTTCCTCGGCCATGTCGACCGCCCCGGCATCGCGCCGGCGCCGTACCTGGCCCGGGCGCACTGGATCATCATGCAGACGCCCTACCCGCTGGGCGCCGGCGAACTGCGGGACTTGTTGCAGCGTTCGCACCAGTTGGTGGTGAGCAAGCTGCCCAAGCGGGTACAGGTCGGCCTGTTGCTTTAGAACAACGAGAACAGGCTGCCGTCAAGAAACAGCCGGTCGATCCAGAACACCTGGTGCAGCAGCACGATCAGCCAGAACACCAGTTGATAGGAGAGCTTGCGGGTCTTGTGGCGAAACGCCTGTTGCGCCAGCAAGGCGCCTGGCCAGCCACCGGCCAGCTCCACGGCGTGCAGGACGTTTTCCGGGGTCCGCCAGCTGTCGCTGCGGGCCTTGCGCTTGTCGCTCCAGTAGAGGAAGAACGTCAGCACGCTGACCGCGCCGTAGGCCGCCAGCGGTATCCAGGAAATCTCCTTCACGCCCAGTAGCAGCGAACCGCACAAGGGCAAGACACAGAGCAGCAGGAACATCACTGCCTTGAGCCGTGGCTGCTGGATCCGTGCCCCGGCGACGTTGCCGGGGCGGTTCGGGTTGCGTGCGTCCATCAGGAATGGGCCGCGGTCCAGTCGACCCAGCCGAACTGCCAGGTGGCGAGGATCACCAGGCCGAAGGCAATGCGGTACCAGGCAAAGGCCGCGTAGCTGTGGCTGGCGATGAACTTGAGCAGGCCCCTGACCGCGATCATCGCGAAGATGAACGAGGTGATGAAACCGATGGCGAACACCGGCAGGTCGTCCGGCTGGAACAGGTTACGGTACTTGTAACCCGAGTAGACCGCGGCACCGACCATGGTCGGCATGGCCAGGAAGAACGAGAACTCGGTGGCGGTCTTGCGCGACAGACCGAACAGCAGGCCGCCGATAATGGTGGAGCCCGAGCGCGAGGTGCCTGGAATCATCGCCAGGCACTGGGCGAAACCGACCTTCAAGGCATCTTTCCAATTGATCTCGTCCACAGTGTTGGCGTGGATTTCATGTTGCCGGCGTTCGGCCCAGAGCATGATCACGCCACCCACCACCAGCGCCGTGGCGACAGTGATCGGGTTGAACAGGTATTCGTGGATCAGGTCGGCGAAAATCACCCCCAGCACCACGGCGGGCAGGAAGGCGATCAGCAGGTTGATGGTGAAACGCTGGGCGTTGCGCTGGGTCGGCAGGCCGGTGACCACGTCGAGAATCTTGCGGCGAAACTCCCAGACCACCGCGAGAATGGCCCCCAGCTGAATGATGATGTTGAACGCCATGGCGCGCTCGCCACCGAAGTTGAGCAAGTCTGCAACGATAATCTGGTGGCCTGTACTGCTGATGGGCAGAAACTCTGTCAGCCCTTCCACAATCCCTAAAATCAATGCCTGTACGGCGGTCCAAAGCTCCATCAATCCCCCGAAGGTCATGCCGCGGCATGCCTCTTAGTTTTTCTTCAATGTTCACTGACGCGTGCGTCGCGACTTCGCAGCCGCAATAGGATCATCATCGCGCTTGAAAATTCCGTGAAAAATCAGCCGGATTCAGGTTTTTCGCGATGAGGCCGAAATCCTAGCAGACATACTCGATAAACGCTGTCGCGTTGAGAGAATCGGCTGGACCTGACTGCAAGGAGCGCATGACGGATGTACAGGGTGTTTCCATTACAAGAACAACAATCGGGAGTGACAGATTCATGAACAGCTTACGCAGAATGTCGATCAGCCGCCGGCTGTGGCTGATCCTGATTGTGGCGGTACTGATGCTGATGACCCTGGGCATGCTGATGCTCAAGCAGATCCACGACGACCTGTACCAGGCCAAGGCCCAGAAGACCCAACATGTGGTGCAGACCGCCAACGGCGTGCTGGCTTATTTCCAGGGCCTGGAAAGCGCCGGCAGCCTCGATCGCGCGACGGCGCAGAAGCAGGCGCTGAGCGCCATACGCGGCCTGCGCTACGACCAGAGCGACTACTTCTGGATCAACGACCTGACCCCGGTCATGGTCATGCACCCGACCAACCCCAAGCTCGACGGCCAGAACCTCTCGGCCATTCGCGACCCGGACGGCTTTGCCGTGTTCAACGAAATGGTGGCCATCGCCAAGGCCAAGGGCGCCGGCATGGTCAACTATCGCTGGCCGAAACCGGGCGCCAGCGAGCCGGTGCAGAAGACCTCCTATGTCCAGCTGTTCCAGCCCTGGGGCTGGATCATCGGTTCGGGGGTGTACATCGATGACGTGCAGGCCGAGTTCCGCAGCCAGGTGGTGAAAGCCTCGGCCGTCGGCATCGCCATTGCCCTGATCATGGCCCTGCTGGTGCTGTTGATCGCTCGCAGCATCGTCCGCCCGCTGCAGGAAACCGTGCACGCCATGGCCAACATCGCCAGCGGCGAAAGCGACCTGACCCGCGCCCTCGACACCCACGGCCAGGACGAAGTCACCGAACTGGCCCGCCACTTCAACGGTTTCACCGCCAAGCTGCGTCTTGTCGTCAGCCAATTGCAGGTGTCGGCCAGCGCCCTGGCGCAATCCTCCACCGACCTGGGCAGCAACGCCAGCCAGGCCCAGGAGCGCAGCCAGCAGCAATCGCAGCAGATGGAACTGGTGGCCACCGCCATCAACGAAGTGACCTACGGTGTACAGGACGTGGCGAAGAATGCCGAACACGCCGCCAGCGAGATGCGCGACGCCGAAGCCCAGGCCCAGCAGGGCCAGGTCAATATCGACGGCAGCCTGCAACAGATCGACCGGCTCTCGGCCACCATCGACCAGGCGGTGGAAGTGATTCGCACCCTGGCCCAGGAAAGCACCCAGATCGGCAGCGTGCTGGAGGTGATCCACTCCATTGCCGAGCAGACCAACCTGCTGGCGCTCAACGCGGCGATCGAAGCCGCCCGTGCCGGCGAACAGGGTCGTGGCTTTGCCGTGGTGGCCGATGAGGTACGCCTGCTGGCCCAGCGGACGCAGAAGTCCACCGCCGAGATCCAGTCGATGATCGAGCGCCTGCAAGGGCACTCGGAAGCCGCGGTGAAAGTCATCGGCGACAGCAGCCGGGCTTCGCAGCAGACCATCGAGCAAGCCGGGCTGGCCGGGGAAAGCCTGAATGCCATCGGCCAGGCCCTGCGCAATCTCAACGGGCTGAATGCCTCCATCGCCAGCGCCACCCTGCAACAGGCCCATGTGGTGGAAGACATCAACCAGAACGTGACCCAGGCCGCCGGCCTGTCCCACAGCACCGCCCTGGCGGCCGAGCAGTCCAGTGCCGCCAGCCTGCACCTCAAGGAGCTGAGCGAGCAGCTCAACGGCCTGTTGCGCCAGTTCCGGGTCTGAGGCTGTGCGTGGCGGGGTTCGCCCCGCCACGGTTGCCGGCCTTCACTAACATACAAGGCCGCTTCTGGTTACAATCCGCACCCTCCTCCGCTTCCAGGTAGTTTTCATGTCCGGGCTTGAACTGTTCGCCGCTGCACTCGGCGTGATCGCCGTCTGGCTGACAGTCAGACAGAACCCCTGGTGCTGGCCGATCGGCCTGGTCATGGTGCTGCTGTACAGCTGGATCTTCTTCGAGGTGAAGCTGTATTCGGACATGCTGCTGCAAGTGATCTACGCCGCCCTGCAACTCTATGGCTGGTGGCAATGGACCCGCGGCGGCGCCAGTCATCAGGGGCGTCCGGTCAGCCTGCTGGCGCCCCGCTCGATGTTGTTCGGCCTGAGCCTCGGGGCCATCGGCAGCCTGCTGCTGGGGGCCGCCATGGCCCATTGGACCGATGCCGCGCAACCCTGGCTGGACGCCGCGCTGACCGGCTTCAGCCTGGTGGCGCAGTGGTGGATGGCGCAGAAGCGCGTGCAGTGCTGGCCGTTGTGGATTGCCGTCGACGTGATTTTTGTCGGCCTGTTCATCTACAAGGACCTGTACCTGACAGCGGCGCTGTACGGGCTGTTCACCCTGCTGGCCGTGCAGGGCTGGCGCGCCTGGCGGGCCGATCCGGCGTTGCGCCCGGCATGAAGGTCTTGGTACTGACCGGCCCCGAGTCCAGCGGCAAAAGCTGGCTCAGCGGCCACTTGCAGGCGCACTTCGGTGGCATTCAGGTGGGCGAGTACGTCCGCCATTTCATCGAGCAGAACCGGCGCGATACCTGCCTGGCGGATATCCCGGAGATTGCCCGCGGCCAGTTGGCCTGGGAAGACCAGGCCCGGGCGCAACACCCGTCGTTGCTGATTCTCGACACTCACCTGCTGAGCAATATGCTCTGGAGCCAGACCCTGTTCGGCACTTGCCCGGACTGGCTGGAACCCGAGCTGCTGGCTCGCTGCTACGACCTGCACCTGCTACTCTCCCCGGAAGATGTCGGCTGGAGCAACGACGGCCAGCGCTGCCAACCCGAACGGAGCGAACGCCTGGCCTTCTTCAAGGCCACCGGTGATTGGCTGGTGCAACACCAGCAGCCCTTCGAAGTGATTCGCGGCGACTGGGAAGCCCGCCGGCAACGGGCATTCGAGCTGGTCGAGCGCTTACTTCAGGGTTAGCCGAATACTCTTCTTGTCCGCGGTTTTTCGCCCCTGCCAGCGACAAAAATGTCCATTCCTGAAACACCCGCCGCTGCGTAAAAGGGCCAAATCAAAGGGCTTCTCATTGTCCTTCGGCCATCTGTTAAAGCGCCGATACAAACCAGCGCGAGCCCCCCGTTCCAGAGCCTCGCCACGGTAGTACCGGGCTGTTTAAGGCCGTAGTGGTCTCATCGTTGAAACACTCCTGCCCCGGCAACACCCCTGGTTATTCGTAACCTGTTGAATTTTTGAAACAATCAAAAAGCGGCACGGCTTCTGCTCTCTCCCTCGCAACGCTGGCTAAGGCCAGCGACAAAAGAAGGGAATGCTGCCGTGGAGAATCTCAATTCAGCTCTGACTCGCCTGCTACTGATCGGCTGTGCCATCAGCTCGCTGCTCAGCCTCCCGGTCCAGGCTGCCGGCGATATCAGGGACGGCAGGATCGTTCTCGACCGCGACGTTCAACCTCATACCGTCGGCCGCCCTCCGCTGCATCCTGATCCCTACCCGACCACCGTCAATGCCAACCCATCGGCCCGGGTCAAACAGATGACCAGCAACACCGAATTGAGCGACGGCGATTTTGCCGGGGTCAGCAGCGGTTCCACGATCAGCAGCAGCGTCATGCCCAACGGCGTCAACCTGCAGGGGCTGAACACCGTCACCAACCCCAATGGCATGGCCGGCATGAGCGCCGGCCACGGCGGCGGCAGCGGTGGCGCCATCTCCGGCACCATCAACCGCTCGCTGAATTCTGGCCTGGCTCCTTTGGGCAGACTGGCCGGAGGCCAATGAGATGACTCGTACCCTCGTATGGCTTGCCCTGTTCGGCTGCGCTTCGGTGATGGCCGACCCAGGCATCCAGGCGGTGGACACCGCCACCCTGCACAACTCCGGCGCCCGCTACAACGGCAACTTCAACGTCAACCAGGCCGCCGGCGACCAGCAGCAACAGACCAACACACGCGCCATCGCCATCGGCACCGACGCCCAGGCCACCACTGTGGTCCGGCAGAAACTCGACACGCCGGCCAGCAGCGCGATCGACGCCACCAGCAGCATCGGCGGCAACGCTTTCAGCAACGGCAACGGGGTCCTGGGCGTGAATCAGGGAGCCGGCGCCAACAACCAAATGGTCAACGCAATGCGGGTGGGCATCAGTGCCCAGCCGCAAAGCATCGACGACAGCGTCCTGTCCCAGCAGAACGTGGCGCTGTTACCAGGCTCGGGAGCAACTGAGGCTTCCAAAGGCAGCCGCCAGGTCGTTACCAGCGACCAGGCCTTCACCGGCAGCCGGGGAGTGATTCAGGTGAACCAGAGTGCCGGGGTGGGGAACCGAATGGCTAACACCCTGAGCATACGGGTCGCTGACTGACCCGCAGCAGTGCGATTGGAAAGTACCAACACTTAACCAACTAATAAGCACGGAGAAACACCATGAAACCTACAATGGCTCTCAAGCCACTGGTTTTTGCACTTGCCGCAGTGATGGCAATCGCTGCACATGCAGGTGGTAATGACGACAACCACGGAGGTCACGGTGGTCATGGCGGCCACGGTGGCCATGGCGGTCACAATGGTCACCACGGCGGTCACGGTGGCCATGGCGGTCATGGAGGCAACGACGGTCTGGACCTCAAAACCAAGCTGCAAATCACCGCCGGCGCTGTGGCCAACGTGACCGATGAGCAGTTCAGCTCGGGCAACAGCGTCAGCAACCGCGGCACCAACAACAACGCCGACGCCAGCAACTCGATGAACAACTCCAACGGCAACATGGGCGCCAACGTGGCTGCCGGCGACGGCAACCAACAAGACAACGCCGTCGCCCTGGCCACCGCCGATGAAAGCTTCATCTTCGGCAGCGCGGTAGCCACCTCCAGCGCGACCCAGACCAACACCAACAACACGGTGAAAAACTGGTCCACGCAAAACAACGCAACACTCGACAATGCAGGCAACAACGGCTCCGGCAACATCGGCATCAACGTCACCGCCGGCGACTTCAACCAACAGAAAAACAACCTGGCAATCGCCGTATCCGGCGGACGCGTAGCGACCGCGTCTGCTTCGGCCGACCAGACCTCCACTGGCCTGGACGTGGACAACAAGGGTGTACGTACCTACAAAAAAGACACTCTTGAAGGCACTTTCTCCGCCAAGGGCACCTACAAAGGCACTGGCTACGGCAAGATCGAAGGCGACGACGATCACCATGGCGGTGGTCATCATGGCTACAACGACGATCGTCGTGGCGGCCACGATAACGACGATCAGAAATTCACCTTCAAGGAACAAGGCACGATCGAACTTTCCGGCGTCTGGACGAAGCAAGTGCTGACCAAAGACGGCTGGAAAAACCCTGTGATCAACAACGCGTCGATGTCTGGCTCGATGAACGGCTTCTCCGGCAACGGCGGCGCCAACGTCTCGGCGGGTGTCGGCAACCAACAAAGCAACTCGCTGTCCATCGCTGCCGGCTGCAGAGCCTGCCTGTAATCACGATAGTGACGAAAGCCCCGGAAACGGGGCTTTTCCACAGTCTCACAAGGCGTAGCGATCATGCGAATTGCGACCTTCTCCCTTTTGCTTTGTCTGACGGGCCTGGCTCAGGCCGCACAGATGCCGGTGGCCGTGCTGCCGGGCGGAAACCTGGTGTACAAGCAGGTGCAGAGCGTGCGGGAGCGAAAATTCGCCGACCTGGTCGAGCAGAAAACCGACTTCAGCTGCGGCGCCGCCGCGCTGGCGACGGTACTGCGCCAGGCCTACTGGCTCGACGTCGATGAGGAGCACGTCATCAAAGGCATGCTGGCCACCGCTGACCAGGACCTTGTGCGCACCCAGGGTTTCTCCATGCTGGACATGAAGCGCTACCTGGAAAGCATCGGCATGCGCGCCCGGGGCTACCGGATACCTCCCGACAAGCTGCAGGCGGTTTCCATTCCGGTGGTGGTACTGATGGACATTCGTGGTTACAAGCACTTCGTGGTCATGCAGCGGGCACAGAAAGACTGGGTCTATATCGGCGACCCTGTCCTCGGCCATAAACGCTACTCCCACGAAGACTTTGTCAAAGGCTGGAACGGTATCGTCTTCGCCATCGTCGGCCCCGGCTACGACAAGGCCAACGCCTTGCTCGACCCGCCCAACCCGCTGACCGCAAAGAACAAGCTGGATACCTTCAACCCGGTCAAAGACGCAGAACTGATGGAATTCGGTTTCATTCAGAGTGACTTCTTCTAGGGTCGCCCTAAGGATAAAGGGGCAGGATGCTCCGGGAGCAGCAGATGAAAAGCGCGTACTGGCTGGCCGTCGCCTGCCTGGTAACCAGTGTTCCTGCGTACGCTTATGCAGGGTTCAAGCCTATAGAAATCAAGGACCAGGAACTCTCCGAGCTCCGTGGTCGCTACGTCATGCCAGGGCGGATCATCAGCTTCGGCATTGTCATGAGCAGCACCTGGCGCAACGCCTCGGGCGATCTGATCGGGGCCACGACCTCGATGCAGATCCAGCAATCGACGATCAAGCCGGAATTCTATGTCTCCACGATCAAGGAAGCCGGCAACGGCTCGACGCCGACCCAAGGCTCGGGCAACGTGATCGGCGGCGCGGGCCTGGCCACCACCCAGGGGGTGACCCAGAGCGTACGCGCGGCGGGCGATGGCAATAGCGCCTATAACAACGTTTCCATCGACGTCAAGGAAGCCAGCCATGCTCCAGCGCTGCTGCCGGCGCAAGGCCAGCTGCTGATGAGCGGGCAAACCATCAGCGGCAGCAATGCCGCGGGCAGCGTGGCCGTGTCCGCCACCGGTGGTGGCATCCAGATGGCCATCCAGGCCAATAACAACCAGGGCTCGGCCCTGCAACAAGTGGCCCAGGGCGGCTTGCTGCAGAACACCCGCCTGCTGGGCGACAGCAACCTGGTCAGCAACCTGACCCAACTGAACGTGGTACTCAACAATAACGGGGCGAGCACCGGCGCTTTGGACTGCAACCTGACTCAGCTCAAGGGTCTTCGCAATCTGGGATATTGAACTACGCTGATTCTCGATCATTAGGCTCAAAGGGACGGCTTATTCATGTATCGATCAGTCTCGCTGCGCGCAATTGTATGTTTGAGCACGCTCTTCCCGGCTGCACTGCTGCAGGCAGCGCCAGATGCCGACGTAGAGTCCCTGAAACGAGAATTACTGGAGCTTAAGCAACGTTACGAAGTGCAGCAGAAAGCCCTGGCGGTATTGGAACAACGGGTACGCCAGGTCGAGGAGCAACCGGCGGCGCCACCACCGAAACGCCTGGCCAAGTCGCCAGCGGACATGCGTGGCAACCAGCAGGTGGCCGGGACCACGAGCAAAGGCCCGACCCCGGCCGGCGGCAGCTCTTACGGGGAATCGCTCAAGGATGATTCGCAACCGGCACAGAGCGTGTCCAACCTGTACGACGAGGCCAGCGGCTTCTTCGGCGGCGGCAAGTTCAGTGTCGAGACCGGCCTGACCTACTCCCGTTATGACACCCGGCAGCTGATTCTCAACGGCTTCCTGGCGCTGGACTCGATCTTCCTCGGCAACATCAACCTGGACCGGATCAAGGCCGACAACTGGACCCTCGACCTCACGGCCCGCTACAACCTGGACAACCGCTGGCAGTTCGACGTCAACGTGCCGGTGATCTACCGCGAGTCGACCTACCAGTCCGGCGGCGCCCAGAACGGCGCGGCGGGCGTCACCAGCGAAAAGAGCGTGTCCAACGACCCGAGCCTCGGCGACGTGAACTTCGGTATCGCCTACAAATTCCTCGACGAGTCGATCAATACCCCGGACGCGGTGTTGACCTTGCGCGTCAAGGCGCCGACCGGCGAAGAGCCGTTCGGCATCAAGTTGCGCCAGGTCCAGGACAACACCAACCTGTTCGTCCCGGATGACCTGCCGACCGGTAACGGCGTCTGGTCGGTCACCCCCGGAATCACGCTGGTCAAGACCTTCGATCCGGCGGTGTTGTTCGGTACCCTCTCCTACACCCATAACCTGGAAGAATCCTTCGACGACATCAGCTCCACGGTCAACCAGAAGACCCCGGGCAAGGTCAAGCTCGGCGATAGCTTCCAGATTGGCATGGGCATCGCCTTCGCGCTGAACGAGAAGATGAGTATGTCGTTCTCCTTCTCGGACCTGGTCCAGCGCAAGAGCAAGCTCAAGGAAGATGGCGGCGACTGGCAGTCCGTGGTGTCCAGCGATGCCAACGCCGGTTACTTCAACGTCGGCATGACCGTGGCGGCCACCGACAACCTGACCATAGTGCCCAACCTGTCCATCGGCCTGACCGACGATGCGCCGGACTTCACCTTCAGCTTGAAATTCCCTTACTACTTCTAAACCACAGGCGTAAAAAAGGCCCGCGGCGATAACCTCGCCGCGGGCCTTTTCGTTGCACCGCCCTAGCGGATCTGATGCTTGTGCAGCAAACGGTAGAAGGTCGGGCGCGATACGCCCAGCACCCTGGCCGCGACACTCAGGTTGTCGCTGTGCCGATTCAACACATCGCACAGGGCCTGGCGCTCGGCCCGGTGCTTGTAGTCCTCCAGCGTGCCCATGGGCGCGATGCTCGCCTGCGGGCTCAGTAGCCCCAGGTCCCGGGCCTCGATCTGCCGGCCCTCGGCCAGTACCAGGCCGCGTCGCACCCGGTTGGCCAGCTCGCGGACATTGCCCGGCCAGTCGTGCTTGCCCATGGCTACCAGTGCGTCCTCGCTGAAACTGCGCGGCCGGCGCCCGGTTTCCAGGCTATAGAAGTGGGAAAAATGGCTGGCCAGCATGCCGATATCGCCATGCCGTTCGCGCAATGGTGCGGTAACCACCTGCAACACGTTCAGGCGGTAATACAGGTCTTCGCGAAAGCGCCCTTTGTCGATCGCCGCCTCGAGGTCGACGTGAGTCGCCGCCAACACCCGTACATCCACCGGAATCGGCTGGCTGCCGCCCACCCGTTCAATGTGTTTTTCCTGCAGGAAGCGCAACAGGTTGGCTTGTAGCTCCAGCGGCAGGTCGCCGATTTCGTCGAGAAACAGCGTGCCGCCATGGGCCGCCTCGATACGCCCGACCTTGCGTTGATGAGCGCCGGTGAACGCGCCCTTCTCATGGCCGAACAGTTCGGACTGGATCAGGTGCTCGGGGATCGCCCCGCAGTTGATCGCCACGAAGGGCTTGCTGTGGCGCTGCGATTGTCGGTGCAGGGTCCTGGCCACCAGTTCCTTGCCCGTACCGCTTTCGCCGCGAATCAGCACCGGCGACTCGGTGGGCGCCAGTTTGCTCAAGAGTTTGCGCAAGTCGCGGATCGGTCGGCTGTCGCCCAGCAACTCATGCTCGGGCTGAGCGACATGGATGTGCCCCTGGCCACGCAGGCGGGCCATGCCGAAAGCCCGTCCGAGGGTCACCTGGACCCGCGAGACATCGAACGGCAGGGTGTGGAAATCGAAAAACCACTCGCAGACGAAATCGCCGACCTTCTGCAGGCGCAGCACGTCCGGGCTGAGCACCGCGATCCACTCGGTACCGCTGCGGCTGATCAGGTCCTTGACCGCTTCCGGTCGCTCCAGGTGAAACGGCTGCAAACGCAGCAAGCCGACGTCACAGCCACGATCGACGGCCGCTTCCAGGTCACAACTGTCGACATCCCAGCCCACCGTGCGTAATCCAGGCAGCAGACGATGACAATCGTCGCACGGGTCTACCACTAACAGACGCCGTTGGGCGGTCGCTTCAAGCATGACTGTTCCTTGGCGCCAAAAATAGGAAAAGTTATGAGAAACAATAGTTTGGCGAACCTGGCTGTAACATTAGCAATAACTTGACGGGGTCTTGTATCGATTGTTTATAGCGGCAATCACCATTTGGACTAACCCTTAGATGGATCCAAAAGCCCGGTTTAATTCCGTGCGCCAATCTTTCATTCAGCTTTCAAAAGAAGGCTCTGCATCGCGGGTGTGAACAAAAGTTGTAAATTCTGGTCTTTCTATGTGACCTGATCCCTGGTTCGAGACATCAGTACAAGTAACCAGCCGAACGGTAAGCCCAACCGACGGCACATCATTTGATTGGGCACATAGAGAGAAGACCCCATGAACGCCCCGCTCCGTATCAACGAAGCACTTTTGATCGCCGACCGCGCATTCCAGCCATTCCAATGCGTCGCCTGGGCCCCACAAGACGGTAACGGCGAACTGAGCCTGACCGTCATCGACCGCACCAATACCCGTATTGGCCGCAAACAGATTCCAAGCAGCGCCTACTCCGACCCGGCGCAACTGGAAGACCTGCTGAAACAGGCCCGCGCCGAACTGAGTCAGGAAGGTTACAAACTGCAATCCTGGGCCATGCCAGAGTAAGAACACGGACGCGGATCACCTTCGGGTGATCTGCGTTATTTTGTCGCAGTTGATATAGCCGCACTTTAGCCAGTTTGCAGAAAGTTCAACTTTCCCTGCCTGACTTGCCCTTCCCCCGCCTGTTTCAAGGCGAGTATTCAGACATTCGTTAAAACCTCTTTATTACAGCCTTAGTCCGCGCCTGACGTGGCACTTTAGTATCTGCACATCCCTCGCCAGGCTCCCCCGATACTCGAGTTTTTCCTGGACGAGGGCTGCGTCTTGAAAACGCCTTACTTCAAACCGCCAAAACGCCGATAGAAACTTTCTCCCACATCGGGCAGCGGACCGTCGGCGTTTTCCAGCGCGTCGTTAAGCCATTCCTCAGCCTTGGCGTAGATCAGCCGATAGATATTGCGGCAGAGCTGGCGCGCCGCCCGCCCTTCCCAGTCGCCAGGGAGCAGTTCGTCCGGCAGCTGCGGGTCGCGCAGCAGCAGTTTGCGGTACTCGTGGATCAGCAGCAGGCGCGCCAGGAAACAATCGGCCGGCTGCAGCTGCTCCTGCTCGCGCAGCACTTGCCACAGCGGCCGGAACAGCTGGATGAACTCGCTGTAATGAGCCGCCAGTTCGTCGATGTTCCAGCTTTCGCGCACCTGCAGGCGCAGCGCCTTGGAGGCCAGCACGTCCTGGGCGGTGGTCTCGAACAGAATGGTGTCTTCCTGGGCGCCGAGGTCCACCAGGGTGGCGTTGATATCCGCCCGATCGCTGCGCGGACAGGCCAGCACCACCGGCGAAATCGCGCCAAAACCTTGCCACTCCAGCTCTTCGCGTACCTGCTTGCGCTTGTCCTGGCCGAGCTGCGACAGCATCACCAGGCACCAGGAACCGTCCCAGGCCGGCACGCTGGCGTTGTAGACCCGCTTGAAGGCTTTGTCGAAACGTCGGCGACCGGTACCGGTCAGGCTGTAATAGCTGCGGCGCCCGACTTTCTCGGCGGTCAGCCAGCCTTCCTTGGTCAGACGGAAGATCGAGGTGCGGATCAGCCGCTCGTTGATGCCGATGGGTTCGAGCAACTGGATCAGGCTGCCCAGCCACACCGTCCCGCCGTGGGGTTCGATGGCATCGCCGTACAGGGTAATGATCAGGGAACTGGCGCGAATCGGCGTCTGCTCCTGGAAACGGGTCACGAGGTGATTCAGGGGTGCTAGGGACGACATGGGCGTACCGGACAAAAAGGAAGAAATATACCGGGTTTCGCCGGTTTCGAGTGGCCTGGACCGCGCTCTCCATGCGCCTTGGCCGTTCACTGCCCGGTATTTTTCGGGCGCAGGCCGCTGTCACTGATCCGCGGGCGATTGGCTTCCGGTTCCGCGAGCGGCTCGCAGGCCTGCATCTGCTCCAGGCAGCGCCTGGCCAGTTGTTGATATTCACGGGTGCCGGCCTGCTTCCAGTGCAGCTCTTCATCGCTGAGGCGGCGTTTGACGCTGGCGGGGGCGCCCATGACCAGCGACTGCTCCTCACACTGGAAGCCGGCCTTGACGAACGCCGCCGCGGACACGAAGCAGCGTGGCGCGATGCGGGCGTTGTCCATCACCACCGCGTTCATCCCCACCAGCGCATCGGCGCCGATCCGGCAGCCATGCAGCACCGCGCCATGGCCAATATGACCGTTGCGCTCGACCACCGTGTCGCTGTCGGGAAAACCGTGCATCACACAGGTGTCCTGCAGGTTGGCCCCCTCCTCCAGCACGATCCGCCCGAAATCACCGCGCAGGCTGGCCAGCGGACCGATGTAGCAGTGGGCACCGACTATCACGTCGCCGATCAGCACCGCGGACGGATGCACATAAGCACTGGGATGGACCACCGGGGTCAGGCCGTCGAGGCTGTAGCAGGTCATGAGGTACTCCTTGGCTAGGGCGGCAAGTCGACACATTGCGCAAAGCGATGCCGATCAGGATTTATCTTGTATCACATCAAATCTAAACGAAAAAGTGGAAAATCAGTATCACGTCTCTGCACAGTGAGAGCCGCCAGACAACGGGCATAAATCCCAATAAAACCATGGAAACCACCGACTTTCCTACCTATCTCTACCTTGGCGCGACCGACCAAACACTAAAAATAAAGACACACTAATAATATTTTTACGTTGCATTTATGTATCGTATTGGCGATATACTCGGCGAAAACCGGCTCCCCAGCCGATCCAATAATGACCCGGCCCTGCGCCGAGCGTGCACCCCGAGGGCATCCGCCATGCCTCAAACCCTTGCTGTCGAAAGCCTCGACGGCGGCGTTCGCCTGATTACCCTGCAACGCCCCGCCGCCCTGAATGCCCTGACCACCGAATTGCTCGGCGAACTGGCAGCCGCCCTGGACGCCGCCCAGGCCGATAACGAGACCCGGGTCGTGGTGCTGACCGGCAGCCGCAAGGCATTCGCCGCCGGCGCCGACATCAATGAAATGGCCGAGCGCGACCTCACCGGCATCCTCAACGACCCGCGCCAGGCTTCCTGGCAGCAGATCACCGGCTTTAGCAAACCACTGATAGCTGCGGTCAACGGTTTTGCCCTCGGCGGCGGCTGCGAGCTGGCCATGCACGCCGACATCCTGATCGCCGGCGAGGACGCACGTTTCGGCCAGCCGGAAATCAACCTCGGAATCATGCCCGGTGCCGGCGGCACCCAGCGCCTGCTGCGGGCGGTCGGCAAATCCCTGGCCATGCAGATGGTCCTCGGCGGCGAGTCGATCGATGCCCGCCATGCCTTGCGCGCCGGCCTGGTCAGCGAGGTCACCCAGCCGGAACTCACGGTCGAGCGCGCCCTGCAACTGGCGCGGCTGATCGCCGGCAAGGCGCCGCTGGCCTTGCGGCTGGCCAAGGAGGCATTGCTCAAGGCGCTGGACACCGACCTCGCCAGCGGCCTGCGCTTCGAGCGCCATGCCTTCACGGTGCTGGCAGGCACCCGCGACCGCGAGGAAGGCATCCGCGCCTTCCAGGAAAAACGCCGGCCCAGCTTCACCGGCCACTAGGCCGGCATAGCGGCCAACGACTCACACGATCAGTCAGAGAGCGCCAGAACCATGAACTTCGAACACATCCTGTTTTCCGTCGAGGCAGGCGTCGCCCTCCTCAGCCTGAACCGCCCCGAGCAACTCAACAGCTTCAATGCGCCGATGCATGGCGAGGTCCGCGAAGCGCTCAAGCAACTGCGCGCCAACCCCGAGGCCCGGGTGCTGTTGTTGACCGGCGAAGGCCGTGGTTTCTGCGCCGGCCAGGACCTGGGCGACCGCAATGTGGCGCCCGGCGCGGAGGTACCGGACCTGGGCGAGTCCATCGAACGCTTCTACAACCCGCTGATCCGTCAGTTGCGCGACCTGCCGCTGCCAGTGATCTGCGCGGTGAACGGCGTGGCCGCCGGGGCCGGGGCCAACATTCCCCTGGCCTGCGACCTGGTGCTGGCCGGCCGTTCGGCGAGTTTTATCCAGGCGTTCTGCAAGATCGGCCTGATCCCCGACTCCGGCGGCACCTGGACCTTGCCGCGCCTGGTCGGCATGGCGCGGGCCAAGGCCCTGGCCTTGCTGGGCAATCGCCTGACGGCCGAACAGGCCGAGCAATGGGGCCTGATCTATCGCTGCGTCGAAGATGCCGAACTGCGTGACGAAGCCCTCAAGCTCGCGCGCCACCTGGCCACCCAGCCGACCTACGGCCTGGCGCTGATCAAGCGCAGCCTCAACGCCAGCCTGAACAACAGCTTCGACGAACAGCTGGAACTGGAAAAAGACCTGCAACGCCTGGCCGGGCGCAGCGAGGATTACCGCGAAGGCGTGAGTGCCTTCATGAACAAACGCACACCGACCTTCAAGGGACGCTGAACATGAGCGCACTGACATCCCAGGCCCGTGTCGCGGTGATCGGCGCCGGCGCGATGGGCGCCGGCATTGCCCAGGTCGCAGCCCAGGCCGGCCACCCGGTATGGCTGCTGGACAACCGCCCGGGCGCCGCGGCGCAGGCCATAGCCGGCATCGACCGGCAACTCGCCAAACGCGTGGCCAACGGCAAGCTCGATGCCCAGACGCACAGGGCAACCATGGCCCGGCTGCAGGCGGCCGAATCCATCGAGCAACTGGCCGACAGCGAACTGATCGTCGAAGCCATCGCCGAGAACCTCGAGGCCAAGCGTGAGCTGTTTCGCCAACTGGAAAGCCTGTGCCGCGACAGCTGCATCCTTGCCAGCAACACCTCTTCGCTGTCGATCACCCGCATCGCCGCCGGCCTGAAACGCCCCGAACGCCTGTTGGGCCTGCACTTTTTCAACCCGGCGCCGGTCATGCCACTGGTCGAGGTCGTCTCGGGGCTGGCCAGCAACCGGCAACTGGCGCAGTGCCTGTACGACACCGCTACCCGCTGGGGCAAAAAGCCGGTGCACACCCGCTCCACACCGGGCTTTATCGTCAATCGCGTGGCCCGGCCGTTCTACGCCGAAAGCCTGCGCCTGTTGCAGGAAGGCGCCGGCGACTACGCCACCCTCGACGCCCTGCTGCGCGAGGCCGGTGGTTTTGCCATGGGCGCCTTCGAGCTGACGGATCTGATCGGGCACGACGTCAACCATGCAGTGACCCGCTCGGTATTCGAGGCCTATTACGGCGACATGCGCTTTCAGCCGTCGCTGATTCAGCAGGAACTGGTGGATGCCGGGCATTTCGGCCGCAAGAGCGGCCAGGGTTTCTATACCTACGCCGAGGGCGCCGAACGCCCGGCCCCTGTCGAACTGCACAGCGACCAGCCCATCGAGCACTGCGTGATCGAGGGCGACCTGGGGGTTGCCCAAGGTTTGCTGCAACGCCTGCGCGAGTCCGGCGTGCGCCTGATCGAACGTGACGGCCATGGCCTGTTGCGGATAGGCGACGCGGTGCTGGTCGTCAGCGACGGGCGCCTGGCCAGCCAGCGCGCCCGCGACCAAGGCTTGAGCAACCTGATCCTGCTGGACCTGGCCCATGACTATGCCAGCGCCGGACGCCTGGCCATCAGTTGCTGCGCCGGCACCAGCCCACAGGCCCGCGACCAGGCGGTGGCGCTGTTGCAGCGTGCCGGGTTCAAGGTCAGCCAGCTCAGCGACAGCCCGGGGCTGCTGGTTCTGCGCACGGTGGCAATGCTCGCCAACGAGGCCGCCGACGCCTTGCTGCAAGGCGTGGCCTCGGCGGCGGACATCGACCTGGCGATGCGCGCCGGGGTCAATTACCCCGAAGGCCCCCTGGCCTGGGCCGATCGCCTGGGCCTGCCATGGGTGCTCGAGGTCCTGCAAAACCTGCAGGCCGCCTACGGTGAGGAACGTTATCGACCGTCCCTGCTGTTGCGCCGCCGGGTTGCCGAAGGGAGGACGCTGCATGCTTGATCACCCTGCCATGAGCCTGGCCAGCGCGTGCGCCCAGAGCCTGTTCAAACGCGACAACGCCAGCCAGGCGCTGGGCATGCGCCTGCTGTCGGTGGCGCCCGGCGCCGCCCGACTGGGCATGAGCGTGCGCGAAGACATGCTGCAGGGCCACGGCACCTGCCACGGCGGCTTCCTGTTCGCCCTGGCGGACTCGGCCTTCGCCCTGGCCTGCAATACCTACGACGAAGCCACGGTGGCCATCGGCTGCAGCATCGACTACATCGCCCCGGCCCGCCTGGGCGACACCCTGACCGCCGATTGCATCGAGCAAAGCCGTAGCGGCCGCACCGGCAACTACGACGTGCGGATCGAAAACCAGCATGGCGTGCTGATCGCCCTGTTCCACGGCAAATCCTACAAAGTGCGCGGCCCGGTGCTGGCGCAGGAGACCTCCAATGAATGATGCCCTGATCATCGATGCAGTCCGCACCCCGATCGGCCGTTACGGCGGCGCCCTGAGCAGCGTGCGCGCCGACGACCTGGGGGCAATACCCTTGCGCGCCCTGATGCAGCGTCACCCCGGGGTCGACTGGAGCCGGGTCGACGAAGTGATCTACGGCTGCGCCAACCAGGCCGGCGAAGACAACCGCAACGTGGCGCGCATATCGGCGCTGCTGGCCGGGTTGCCGGTGGAGGTCCCCGGCACCACCCTCAACCGCTTGTGCGGCTCCGGCCTGGACGCCATCGGCACCGCCGCCCGCGCCCTGCGCTGTGGCGAGGCCGGGCTGGTGCTGGCCGGCGGCGTCGAATCGATGTCCCGCGCGCCGCTGGTGATGGGCAAGGCGCAGACCGCGTTTTCCCGCCAGGCCGAGCTGTTCGACACCACCATTGGCTGGCGCTTCGTCAATCCGCTGATGGAGCAAGGTTTCGGCATCGACTCGATGCCGGAAACCGCGGAGAACGTCGCCGCGCAGTTCGGTATTTCCCGCGCCGATCAGGACGCCTTTGCCCTGCGCAGCCAGCAGCGGGCCGCAGCGGCGCAAGCCAGCGGACGCCTGGCCAGGGAAATAGTCCCGGTGCCCATCCCCCAGCGCAAAGGCCCGCCAACCCTGGTCGAGCACGACGAACACCCAAGGGGCGACACCACCCTGGAACAATTGCAGAAGCTCGGTACGCCGTTCCGCCAGGGCGGTAGCGTCACCGCGGGCAACGCCTCGGGGGTCAACGACGGTGCCTGCGCCCTGTTGCTGGCCGATGCCGCGACCGCGCAACGCTACAACCTCAAGGCTCGTGGTCGGGTGGTCGCCATGGCCACCGCCGGGGTCGAGCCACGGATCATGGGCATCGGCCCGGTGCCGGCCACGCGCAAGGTGCTGGAGCTGGCCCGGCTGAGCCTGGCGGACATGGACGTGATCGAACTCAACGAGGCGTTCGCCGCCCAGGGCCTGGCGGTGCTGCGCGAGCTGGGCCTGGCGGACGACGACGGGCGGGTCAACCCCAACGGCGGTGCAATCGCCCTGGGCCACCCCCTGGGCATGAGCGGCGCGCGCCTGGTAACCACCGCGCTGCACGAGCTGGAGCAGCGCCAGGGCCGCTACGCCTTGTGCACCATGTGCATCGGTGTGGGCCAGGGCATCGCCCTGATCGTCGAACGACTTTAAGACCAGATACACCCGCGCCCGGAGCCCCCACGGGTATCCTGGGCGCAGGCACTCAAGACCCGCCCGCCGGCGGGTCGCAACACAACAATAATTCGAGTGAAGCCATGAACATGCCAATTGCCAAAGCCGTGCTTGATCCCCTGCTGGACCCGCTGGAAACCGCCAGCGTCGACCAGTTGCGCCAGCATCAGCTGGAACGCCTGCGCTGGAGCCTGAACCACGCCTACCGGAATGTGCCGCTGTACCGTCAGCGCTTCGACGCGCTGGGCGTGCACCCGGACGATGTGCGCAGCCTGGAGGACCTGGCGAAGTTCCCGTTCACCAGCAAGTCCGACCTGCGCGACAACTACCCCTACGGCATGTTCGCCGTGCCGATCCAGGACGTGGTGCGCCTGCACGCCTCCAGCGGCACCACCGGCAAGCCGACGGTGGTCGGCTACACCCAGAACGACATCGACACCTGGGCCAGGGTGGTCGCGCGCTCGATTCGCGCCGCCGGCGGCCGGCGTGGCGACAAGGTCCATGTGTCCTACGGCTACGGCCTGTTCACCGGTGGCCTGGGGGCGCACTACGGCGCCGAACGCCTGGGCTGCACGGTGATTCCGATGTCCGGCGGCCAGACCGAAAAACAGGTGCAACTGATCAAGGATTTCCAGCCGGACATCATCATGGTCACGCCCTCCTACATGCTCAACATCGCCGACGAGATCGAGCGCCAGGGCATAGACCCGCAAAAGCTCGCCCTGCGCCTGGGGATATTCGGCGCCGAACCCTGGACCGCCGAACTGCGCAGCGCCATCGAGCAGCGCCTGGGCATCACCGCTCTGGACATCTACGGGCTCTCGGAAATCATGGGCCCCGGCGTGGCCATGGAGTGCGCCGAGACCAAGGACGGGCCGACCCTCTGGGAGGACCACTTCTACCCCGAGATCATCGACCCGGTGACCGGCCAGGTGTTGCCGGATGGCCAGATGGGCGAGCTGGTGTTCACCTCGCTGAGCAAGGAAGCCCTGCCGATGATCCGCTACCGCACCCGCGACCTGACCCGCCTGCTGCCCGGTACCGCGCGCCCCATGCGGCGTATCGACAAGATCACCGGGCGCAGCGACGACATGCTGATCATTCGCGGGGTCAACGTGTTCCCCACGCAGATCGAGGAGCAGGTGCTCAAGGTCCGGCAACTCTGCGAATGCTACGAGATCCACCTGTACCGCAACGGCAACCTCGACAGCGTCGAGGTGCATGTGGAGCTCAAGAACGAGCATCAGCAGCTGGGCGGCGAGCAGCAGAAAGCCATCTGCGACGAACTGAGCCGGCACATCAAGACCTATATCGGCATCAGCTCGCGTATCGTTTTACGCCCGGCCTTTTCCCTCAAGCGCTCCGAGGGCAAGGCCAGCCACGTGGTGGACAACCGTCATAAATAAGCCTTTCGCGCTTAAAGCCCCGCTTCGGCGGGGCTTTTTTTTACCCGCGGGAAAGCCCTCGCCAGGCAAAGCGATACAAAAACACATGCGACACGTTATTTTGTGTTTGATATTTATTTTTGTATCACATATAAAGTTCTCCATGCCCAGGCAATCCTTCACGGCAGGAGACGCACCATGTACGCACAGCTGGTAGAGACCGGAGTCAAAAGCATCAAGCCCCGTTCGGAGATGTCCGAACAGGAGCGCGCCTTCCAGGAGAAAATCGATTCGGAAATCAAGATCGAAGCCAAGAACTGGATGCCGGATGCCTATCGGCAAACCCTGATCCGGCAGATTTCCCAGCACGCCCATTCGGAAATCGTCGGCATGCTGCCCGAAGGCAACTGGGTGACCCGCGCCCCGACCCTCAAGCGCAAGCTGCAACTGATGGCCAAGATCCAGGACGAAGCCGGCCACGGCCTGTACCTGTACAGCGCGATGGAAACCCTGGGCGCCGACCGCGACGAGGAAATCGCCAAGCTGCACAGCGGCCGCGCCAAGTACTCGAGCATCTTCAACTACCCGACGCTGAACTGGGCCGACATGGGCGCGGTGGGCTGGCTGGTGGACGGCGCGGCGATCGTCAACCAGGTGGTGCTGCAACGCACCTCCTACGGCCCCTACTCCCGGGCCATGGTGCGCATCTGCAAGGAAGAGAGCTTCCACCAGCGCCAGGGCTACGAAATCCTCCTGACCCTGATGCGCGAGGGCAACCAGGCGCAGAAGGACATGGTCCAGGACGCCATCGACCGCCTGTGGTGGCCGGCGCTGATGATGTTCGGCCCCAGCGACGAACACTCGCCCAACAGCGCGCAGTCCATGGCCTGGAAGATCAAGCGCCAGAGCAACGACGAACTGCGCCAGCGCTTCATCGACCAGACCATCCCGCAGCTGGAGCTGCTCGGCTGCACCTGCCCGGACCCGGACTTGAAGTGGAACGCCGAGCGCGGCCACTACGACTTCGGCGAGATCCAGTGGGACGAATTCTACGAAGTGCTCAAGGGCAACGGCCCGTGCAACCAGGAACGCGTCGCCACCCGGCGCAAGGCCATCGAGGACGGCGCCTGGGTCCGCGAAGCCGCGGTCGCCCACGCTCGCAAGAAAACCAATAAAAACGCCGCGTGAACCCTGGCCGCGGCAACCCGCGGCCAGGGCTACACCGCTTCAGCCCCTGATGTGGAGTCACCCTTATGTCTGAATGGACCCTCTTCGAAGTCTTCGTGCGCAGCAAGCACGGGCTCAACCACAAGCACGTCGGCAGCGTGCACGCCGCCGACAGCGCCATGGCCATCGAGAACGCCCGCGAGCTCTACACCCGCCGCAGCGAAGGCGTGAGCCTGTGGGTGGTGCCCTCGGCGCTGATCGTCGCCTCGTCCCCGGATGAAAAGGACCCACTGTTCGACCCGGCGGACGACAAGGTCTATCGCCACGCCAGCTTCTACGAGCTGCCGGCCGAAGTCGGGCACATGTGAGGTCGACCATGAACACGCGAAGCGAATTGATCCAATACCTGCTGCGCCTGGGCGACAGCGCCCTGGTCCAGGGCCAGCGCCTGTGCCAGTGGTGCGGCCGCGCGCCGGCCCTGGAAGAAGAACTGGCGCTGATGAACGTCGGCCTCGACCTGGTGGGCCAGGCCCGCAACTGGCTGGACTACGCCGCCGAATTGCTGGACGACGGCCGCGATGCCGACCACCTGGCGTTCCGCCGCGACGAGCGGGCCTATCGCAACCTGCTGCTGGTGGAACAGCCCAACGGCGATTTCGCCGTGACCCTGCTCAAGCAGTTTCTCTACGACGCCTGGCACCTGGAAGTGCTCAAGGGCCTGGCCCAGTCCAGCGACGAGCGCATCGCCGGGATCGCCGCCAAGGCGGTGAAGGAAGTCACCTATCACCTGCGTCGCTCCAGCGAATGGGTCGAGCGCCTGGGCGACGGCACCGAGCACAGCCACCAACGCATGCTGGAGGCGATTCCCCTGCTCTGGCGCTTCACCGTCGAGCTGATCAGCTCCGACGACAGCGAAAACCACCTGCACGGCGCCGGCCTCATCGCCGATCCCGCACAGGTCGCCAGCGCCTGGCAGGCCACTGTGACGCGGATCTTCGCCAGCGCCACCCTGCCCCTGCCACCGGCCCCCAGCCATTTCTACCTGGACGCTCGCCGCGGTCTGCACAGCGAACACCTGGGCATTCTGCTGGCGGAAATGCAGGCGCTGCCACGAGCTTACCCCGATGCGACCTGGTGAGCTGATTTCCAGCGACCGCGGCGCCCGTGCCCAGCAACCGGGCGACCTGGAAGCCGCCTGGAACATCCTGGGCGCGGTCATGGACCCGGAGGTGCCGGTGGTCAGCGTGGTGGACCTGGGCATCGTTCGCGGCCTCGACTGGCACGACGGCCACCTGCAGGTGGTGGTCACCCCGACCTACTCCGGCTGCCCGGCCACCGAGGTGATCGAGGGCGATATCCGCGCCGCCCTGGAGCTCGCCGGGTTTTCCGCGCCCCGGCTGCAACGCCAGCTCACCCCGGCCTGGAGCACCGACTGGATCACCGCCAGCGGCCGCGAACGGCTGCGGGCCTACGGCATCGCCCCGCCCGTGGGCAGTAGCAGCAAGCGCAGCCTGTTGGGCGAAAGCGCCGCCATCCGCTGCCCGCAATGTGGCAGCGCCTACACCGAACAGCTCAGCGAGTTCGGCTCGACCGCCTGCAAGGCGCTGTATCGCTGCCGGGACTGCCTGGAGCCGTTCGACTATTTCAAGTGCATCTGACGCCGCGTCAGTGGGAGAACAACCATGAGCAAATTCCACAGCCTGACCATCAAGGATGTGCGCAGCGAAACCCGCGACGCGGTATCCATCGCCTTCGAGATTCCGCAGCACCTGCAGGACAGCTTTCATTTCACCCAGGGCCAGCACCTGGTGATGCGCACCCAGCTGGATGGCGAGGAAGTGCGCCGCTCCTACTCGATCTGCACCGGGGTCAACGACGGCGAACTGCGCATTGCCGTGAAGCGCGTGGCCGGCGGGCGTTTTTCGGCGTTCGCCAATGACCGGCTCAAGCCCGGGCACTGCCTGGACGTGATGCCGCCGGCCGGGCACTTCCATGTCGAACTCGACCCCGCGCGCCATGGCCAGTACCTGGCGGTGGCGGCCGGCAGCGGTATCACGCCGATCCTGTCGATCATCAAGAGCACCCTGGAAACCGAGCCCCGCAGCCGCGTCACCCTGCTGTACGGCAACCGTTCCAGCTCCGCCGCGCTGTTTCGCGAACAGCTGGAAGACCTGAAGAACCGCTACCTGCAACGCCTGAACCTGATCTTCGTGTTCAGCCGCGAACAGCAGGACGTCGACCTCTACAACGGCCGGATCGACGCCGACAAATGCGCCCGGCTGTTCTCCCGCTGGCTCGACGTCAAGGCCCTGGACGCGGCCTTCATCTGCGGCCCGCAGGAGATGACCGAAACCGTGCGCGACAGCCTGAAAGCCCGCGGCATGGCCGCCGAGCGCATTCACTTCGAGCTGTTCGCCGCCGCTGGCAGCCAGCACAAGCGCGAGGCGCGCGAGGCGGCCCGGCAGCGCGACGCGGCGGTCAGCCAGATCACCGTGATCAGCGACGGTCGCGCCCTGGCCTTCGACCTGCCGCGCAACAGCCAGAGCATCCTCGACGCCGGCAATGCCCAGGGCGCCGAGCTGCCCTATTCGTGCCGCGCCGGGGTGTGCTCCACCTGCAAGTGCAAGGTGATCGAAGGCGAAGTGGAGATGGACAGCAACCACGCCCTCGAGGACTACGAAGTGGCGGCCGGGTACGTGCTGTCGTGCCAGTCGTTCCCGGTCAGCGACAAGGTGGTGCTGGACTTCGACCAGCTCTGACCTGTAGCCGCTGCCGCGGGCTGCGTAGCGGACACGCCCTTGAGGCAGCAGCTACAGAAGCAAATGAACCACACCGCGTTTCAACCAAAACAAAAACAACATCAAGAGAGCGCTCCCATGACCCCGCAAGACATCGAACAGATCCGCCAGCACCCCGACTTCATCCAGCTGGTGCGGCGCAAACAGAACCTCTACTGGTCCCTGACCCTGGCCATGCTGGTGATCTACTACGGCTTCGTCCTGCTGGTGGCGTTTTCCCCCAGCACCCTGGGGCGCTCGCTGAGTGGCGGGGTGACCACGGTCGGCATGCTGGTGGGCGTGGCAATCGTGCTGCTGGCCTTCGCCCTCACCGGTTTTTACGTCTATCGCGCCAATAACGTCATTGACCCGCTGAACGAAAAGCTCAAGCAGGAGTGCGCCCAATGAAGCGCTTATTGGCGTTGTTCGCCCTGCCGTGCGTGTTCGCCACCGACCTGGCGCTGGCCGCCGAAGGCAGCGCGCGCCCCTTGAACTGGAACGCCATCGGCATGTTCCTGGTGTTTGTCCTGTTCACCCTCGGCGTCACCCGCTGGGCCGCCCTGCGCACCCGCTCGGCCAGCGATTTCTATACCGCCGGTGGCGGCATGAGCGGCTTGCAGAACGGCCTGGCGATCGCCGGCGACATGATCTCCGCAGCGTCCTTCCTGGGCATCTCGGCGATGATGTTCCTCAACGGTTACGACGGCCTGCTGTACGCCCTGGGCGTGCTCGCCGGCTGGCCGATCATCCTGTTCCTGATCGCCGAACGCCTGCGCAACCTGGGCAAGTACACCTTCGCCGACGTGGTGTCCTACCGCCTGGAACAGACCCCGGTGCGCCTGACCTCAGCCTTCGGCACCCTGACCGTGGCCCTGATGTACCTGGTGGCGCAGATGGTCGGCGCCGGCAAGCTGATCGAGCTGCTGTTCGGCATCAGCTACCTCTACGCGGTGATGCTGGTCGGCGTGCTGATGGTGTTCTACGTGACCTTCGGCGGCATGCTCGCCACCACCTGGGTGCAGATCATCAAGGCGGTGATGCTGCTGTTCGGCACCAGCTTCATGGCGTTCATGGTGCTCAGGCATTTCGGCTTCAGCACCGAAGCGATGTTCGCCGGGGCCAGCGCCGTGCATGCCAAGGGCAGCGCGATCATGGCCCCCGGCGGGCTGCTGTCGAACCCCATCGATGCCATCTCCCTGGGCCTGGGCATGATGTTCGGCACCGCCGGCCTGCCCCATATCCTGATGCGCTTCTTTACCGTCAGCGACGCCAAGGAAGCGCGCAAGAGCGTGTTCTACGCCACCGGCTTCATCGGCTACTTCTATCTGCTGCTGATCGTGGTCGGCTTCGGCGCGATCGTCATGGTTGGCACCGACCCGGCGTTCCGCGATGCCAACGGCGCGATCATCGGCGGCGGCAACATGATCGCCGTGCACCTGGCCCAGGCGGTGGGCGGCAACCTGTTCCTCGGCTTCATCTCGGCGGTGGCCTTCGCCACCATCCTCGCGGTGGTCGCCGGCCTGGCGCTGTCCGGCGCCTCGGCGGTGTCCCACGACCTGTATGCCTGCGTGCTGCGCAAGGGCCAGGCCAGCGAGCAGCAGGAAATGCGCGTGTCGCGCATCGCCACCCTGTGCATCGGCGTACTGGCGATCGTCCTCGGCCTGCTGTTCGAGTCACAGAACATCGCCTTCCTGTCCGGGCTGGTACTGGCCATCGCCGCCTCGGTGAATTTCCCGGTGCTGTTCCTTTCGATGTTCTGGAAAGGCCTGACCACCCGCGGCGCCGTGACCGGCAGCCTGGCCGGGCTGGTCTCGGCGATCGTACTGCTGGTGCTGAGCCCGGCGGTCTGGGTCAACGTGCTGCATCACGAGCGGGCGCTGTTCCCTTACTCCAACCCGGCGCTGTTTTCCATGAGCCTGGCGTTCCTCAGTGCCTGGCTGTTCTCGGTGACCGACACCTCGGCGCGGGCCGAACTGGAGCGCGGCCGCTACCTCGCACAGTTCATCCGCTCGATGACCGGCATCGGCGCTTCCGGCGCCAGCAAACACTGAACCCGTTCCGATCGATGACAGGGAATAACAACAATGAACCCCGTTTCCATCGCCTCACCGAAACACCTGCTGCCGGCCATGGCCTCGCTGGGCCTGGGCCTGTTCACCTGCAGCGTACAAGCCGACTTCATCAGCGACAGCAAGGCACGGATCGAAATGCGCAACCACTACATCAACCGTGACTTTCGCCAGGCCAACGCCGCGCAGTCCAAGGCCGAGGAATGGGCCCAGGGCTTCACCGCGCGGATCGAGTCCGGCTACACCGAGGGCACCCTGGGTTTTGGCCTGGATGCCCTTGGCGAGCTCGGGCTCAAGCTCGATTCCAGCCCGGATCGCCGTGGCACCGGCCTGCTGCCGTTCGGCCCCAACAGCCACGAACCGGCGGACGAGTTCAGCGAGCTGGGCCTGACCGGCAAGCTGCGCTTGTCGAAAAGCGTCTTGAAGATCGGCACCCTGCAACCGCTGCTGCCCGTGGCCACTTACAACGACACCCGCCTGCTGGGTTCGACGTTCCAGGGCGGTCTGCTGACCAGCCAGGAAATCAGCGGCCTGACGCTGAATACCGGGCGCCTGACCGAAGCCAACCTGCGGGATTCCTCGAGCAACGACGACATAGGTTATGGCGCCGCTCGCAGCGATCATTTCGACTTCGCCGGCGCCAGCTACGCCTTCAGCCCGCAACTGAGCCTCAGCTATTACTACGGCAAGCTCGAACAGATCTATCGCCAGCACTACCTCGGCCTGCTGCATACCCAGCCCCTGGGCGGCGGCTTCAGCCTGCGCAGCGACCTGCGCTACTTTGACAGCCGTGGCGATGGCGCCGAGCGTGCCGGGCGGATCGACAACCGCAACTTCAACAGCATGTTCAGCCTGATCAAGGGCCCGCACAAAATCAGCGCCACCTGGCAGCAGCTGTCCGGCGACAGCGCCTTCCCGTTCCTCAACGGCGGCGATCCCTACGTGGTCAACCTGGTGACCTACAACACCTACACCCGCGCCGAGGAAGACTCCTGGCAACTGCGCTACGACTACGACTTCGCGGCCATGGGCTTGCCCGGCCTGACCTTCATGACCCGCTACACCGACGGCCGCCACGTCAAGGCGGGCACTGTCGACAACGGCCGCGAAACCGAACGCGACACCGACATCACCTACGTGATCCAGAGCGGACCGCTGAAGGACCTGAGCATCCGCTGGCGCAACGTGACTTTTCGTTCGGGCAACGGCCTGACCACCGACCTCGACGAGAACCGCCTGATCCTCGGCTACACCCTGGCTCTTTGGTAAACCCCGCCGGCGCGGTCGCTGGCCGCGCCGGCCTCATTCATCATCCGGAGGAATCGTGATGCCTCACGCCCCTACCCTGCAAAGCTTCATCGCCGGCCGCTGGATCGGCCAACACGGCGCCCAGGTGCTGCGCAGCGCCATCGACGGCCACGAACTGGCCCGTACCCACGAAGAGCGCCTGGATTTCGCCGAGGCGCTCGACCATGGCCGGCGCCAGGGCATCGCCTCCCTCATGGCCCTGGACTTCCAGCAGCGCGCCCAGCGGCTCAAGGCGCTGGCGCTGTACCTGAGCGAACGCAAGGAACAGCTGTACGCCCTTTCCCACCACAGCGGCGCCACCCGCGCCGACAGCTGGATCGACATCGAGGGCGGCAACAGCACCCTGTTCACCTATGCCAGCCTGGGTTCGCGGGAACTGCCCTCGGGCAATATCGTCCACGAAGGCCCGGCGCTGCAGTTGAGCAAACTCGGCAGCTTCGCCGGCACCCATATCCTGGTGCCCCGCGGCGGCCTGGCGGTGCATATCAACGCCTTCAACTTCCCGATCTGGGGCATGCTGGAAAAGTTCGCCCCGAGCTTCCTCGCCGGCATGCCGTGCATCGTCAAGCCGGCCACCGCCACCAGCTACCTGACTGAAGCCGTGGTACGCCTGATGGACCAATCGGGGCTGCTGCCCGCCGGCAGCCTGCAACTGGTGATCGGCAGTACCGGCGACCTGCTGGATCGCCTGCGGGGCCAGGACGTGCTGACCTTCACCGGCTCGGCCGACACCGCGGCCAGGTTGCGGGCCAATCCGCAGCTGATTCGCAACTCGGTGCCGTTCAATGCCGAGGCCGACTCGCTGAACTGCGCGATCCTCGCCCCGGACGTGAGCCCGGACGACGAAGAGTTCGAGCTGTTCATCAAGGAAGTGGCCCGGGAAATGACCACCAAGGCCGGGCAGAAATGCACCGCCATCCGCCGCGCCATAGTGCCGGCCAGGCACATCGACGCGGTCGCCAGCCGCCTGCGCGACAGGCTGGCCAAGGTGGTGGTCGGCGATCCTTCAGTGGAAGGCGTGCGCATGGGCGCACTGGCCTCCCACGACCAGCAGCGGGACGTGGCCGAACGCCTGGAGAGCTTGTTGCAGAGCAGTGACCTGTTGTTCGGCGCCCGGGACGGCTTCGAGCCGCGCGGGGCAAACACCAGCCAGGGCGCGTTCTTTGCCCCGACCCTGTTGCAGGCTCGCGACCCGCATGCCGAAGGTGGCGCCCACGATATCGAGGCCTTCGGCCCGGTCAGCACGCTGATGGCCTATGACGACCTCGACGAAGCCCTGGCCCTGGCCGCGCGAGGCAAAGGCAGCCTGGTGGCCAGCCTGGTGACCCGCGATCCACAGATCGCCGCCAAGGCCATCCCGGTTGCGGCGGCCTGGCACGGCCGCTTGCTAGTGCTGGACCGCGAATCCGCCGCCGAATCCACCGGCCATGGCTCGCCGCTGCCGCAGCTCAAGCACGGCGGCCCGGGGCGTGCCGGCGGCGGTGAGGAGCTCGGTGGCCTGCGCGCGGTGAAGCACTACCTGCAACGGGCGGCGGTGCAAGGCTCGCCAACCATGCTGGCGGCGGTCACCGGCGAATACGTGCGTGGCGCCAAGGTCATCGAGACCGAGGTGCATCCGTTCCGCCGGTTCTTCCAGGACCTGCAGATCGGCGAGTCGCTGCTGACCCACAGACGCACGGTGACCGAGGCCGACCTGGTGAACTTCGGCTGCCTGTCCGGCGACCACTTCTATATGCACTTCGACGAGATCGCGGCCAAGGAGTCGCAATTTGGCAAGCGCATCGCCCATGGTTACTTCGTGCTGTCGGCGGCGGCCGGGCTGTTCGTATCCCCGGCGCCGGGCCCGGTGCTGGCCAACTACGGCCTGGATACCCTGCGCTTCATCAACCCGGTGGGCATTGGCGACACCATCCAGGCGCGCCTGACCTGCAAGCGCAAGATCGACCAGGGCAAGAAGAGCCCGCAAGGTATCCCCCAGGGCGTGGTGGCCTGGGACGTGGAGGTCAGCAACCAGCTGGGTGAACTGGTGGCCAGCTACGACATCCTGACCCTGGTGGTCAAACGCGAAGACTGACCGGCACCGCCCGCAGGAGCTGGCTTGCCGGCTCCTGCACCGGTCCGGGCGGTATTTGTGGCAAAAGATTTCAGAGTTTCTTGATCTTCACCGGTGCTTGCGGCAAGTTGCGCGCTTCTTCACTACAAGGAGCAGCCAATGTCCGGTTCACTGGCCCAGGCTTTCGCCCACAACTTTCTCGGCCATTCACCGCGCTGGTACAAAGCCAGCATCCTCGCCTTCCTGCTGCTCAACCCCTTGCTGCTGTTCACGGTCGGGCCAGTGGCGGCCGGCTGGATGCTGGTGGCCGAGTTCATCTTCGCCCTGGCCATGGCCCTCAAGTGCTACCCGCTGATGCCCGGTGGCCTGCTGGTGCTGGAAGCCGTGGCGCTGGGCATGACCACACCCCAGGCGCTGTACGACGAACTGGTGCACAACTTCCCGGTGATCCTGCTGCTGATGTTCATGGTGGCCGGCATCTATTTCATGAAGGAACTGCTGCTGTTCCTGTTCTCCCGGCTGTTGCTGGGGGTGCGCTCCAAGGCGCTGCTGGGCTTGCTGTTCTGCTTTCTCTCGGCCTTCCTCTCGGCGTTTCTCGATGCCCTGACGGTCACCGCGGTGATCATCAGCGCCGCGGTAGGCTTCTATTCGGTGTATCACCGGGTGGCCTCCGGCAACGACCCGCGCCAGGACAGCGAATTCAACGACGATAAGCACCTGCCCCAACTGCATCACCAAGACCTGGAACAGTTCCGCGCCTTCCTGCGCAGCCTGCTGATGCACGGCGCGGTGGGCACCGCCCTGGGCGGCGTCTGCACCCTGGTGGGCGAACCGCAGAACCTGCTGATCGGCCATGAAATGGGTTGGCACTTCGCCGACTTTTTCCTCAAGGTCGCCCCGGTATCCCTGCCGGTGCTGGTGGCCGGGCTGGTGACCTGCGTGCTGCTGGAGAAACTGCGCTGGTTCGGCTACGGCACCCTGCTGCCGGACAACGTGCGCGCGGTGCTGGCCAACTACGCCGCCGAAGACAACGCCGAACGCACCGACCGGCAACGCGCGGCGCTGCTGGTACAGGGCGTGGCGGCGCTGATCCTGATTGCCGCGCTGGCCCTGCATATCGCCGAGGTCGGCCTGATCGGCCTGATGGTGATCGTGCTGATTACCGCTTTCACCGGCATCACCGACGAGCACCGCCTGGGCAACGCCTTCAAGGATGCGATGCCGTTCACCGCCCTGCTGGTGGTGTTTTTCGCGGTGGTGGCAGTGATTCACGACCAGCAGCTGTTCACCCCGCTGATCCAGTGGGTGCTGGCGCTGCCGGCGGGCCAGCAGCCGGGCATGCTGTTTATCGCCAACGGGCTGTTGTCGGCCATCAGCGATAACGTGTTCGTCGCCACCATCTACATCACCGAAGTGAAACAGGCCTTCGTTTCCGGGCAGATGAGCCGCGAACACTTCGAAACCCTGGCGGTGGCGATCAACACCGGCACCAACCTGCCCAGCGTGGCCACGCCCAATGGCCAGGCGGCGTTCCTGTTCCTGCTGACCTCGGCGATCGCGCCGCTGGTGCGCCTGTCCTATGGACGCATGGTGTGGATGGCGTTGCCTTACACCCTGGTGATGGGTGTGCTGGGCTGGTATGCGGTGAGTTACTGGCTGTAAGCCTGTAGCCGCTGCCGCAGGCTGCGATCGGCCCGCAGGGTCGCGGCGGTCTCCAGATCGCTGAAGGCCTTCGGCCTTATCGCAGCCTACGGCAGCGGCTACAGTTTTTGCATTAGCGCGGCAGGATAAATCGTTCGATCGCTTCGGCGGCGCCATCGGCGACATTGCTGCCCGTCACCAGGTCGGCCTGGCGTTTCACCGCCGCTTCGGCCTGGCCCATGGCAATCGACAGCCCGGCCTGCTGGAACATCGCCGGGTCGTTGCCGCCATCCCCCAGCGCCGCGGTGCGCTCCAGCGGCACCCCGAGGAACTCCGCCAGGGTGATCAACGCCTGCCCCTTGTTGGCCTGCAGCGCCGTCACATCCAGGTACACCGGCTGCGAACGGGAGATTTGCGCCTGTCCGCCGACCTGCGCCAACAAACGCGCCTCCAGCTCCACCAAGCGTTCAGTGTCGGCACTGGCGGCGACTATCTTGTCGATGCGCGGCAGGTAATCGTCGAAGCTCTCCACCACCACTGGCGGATAACCCAGGCCATGTTGCTCGCGCGGCACCATCGGCCCGTGGGGATTGCGCAACAGCCATTCACCGTCGGCGAAGACCCAGACCTCCACTTCCGGCTGCGGCGACAGCAGCGCCAAGGTGCTGACGACAACTTCCACCGGCACATGGTGGCGCACCAGGAAACTGCCATCGGGGTTGACGATGGTGCCGCCATTGAAGGCCGCGGTCGGCAGATCGACGCCCAGGGCCTCGATCTGCTGCAACATGGCCCGCGGCGGCCGCCCGGTGGCGAGGCTGAAGAACACCCCGGCTTCGCGCAGCGCGCGCACCGCGGCGATGGTGCGCTGGCTCAGGCTGTGATCGGGCAGCAGCAAGGTGCCGTCCATGTCGCTGAGCAGGAACTGGATGGCCGGCTGCCCCTCGCCGCTCATCCGAGGCTGTGCCATTCACGGCCGTCGCGGGTCAGCAACTCGTCGCCGGCCGCCGGTCCGTCTTCGCCGGCCCGGTAGATATGGACCTTGGCCTTTTCCTTCCAGGCATCGAGGAACGGCTGCACCGCGCGCCAACCGTTTTCGATGTTGTCGGCGCGCTGGAACAGGGTCTGGTCACCGGTCAGGCAATCGTAGATCAGCGTCTCGTAGCCGGTGGAAGGCTGCATCTCGAAGAAGTTCTTGTAGGCGAACCCCAGCTCGATATTGGCCATGTCCAGGGTCGGTCCGGGCTTTTTCGCCAGCAGGTCGAACCACATGCCTTCATTGGGCTGGATCTGGATGCGCAGGTAGGTCGGCTGCAAGTGGTCGACCTCGGTGTCGCGGAACTGCGCGTACGGCGCAGGTTTGAAGCAGATGGCGATCTCGGTGTCGCGCACGCTCATGCGCTTGCCGGTGCGCAGGTAGAACGGCACGCCGACCCAGCGCCAGTTGTCAATCATCACCTTGAGGGCGACGTAGGTTTCGGTGTTGCTGTCCGGGGCCACGTTGGCCTCTTCGCGGTAGCCGGCCACCGGCTTGTCGCCCGCCTTGCCCGCCACGTACTGGCCACGCACCGAATTGGCCAGGGCATCTTCGGTGCTCCAGGGACGAATCGCCCCCACCACCTTGGCCTTTTCGCCGCGCACCGCATCGGCGCCGAAGGCGGCCGGCGGCTCCATGGCGACCATCGCCAGCAGCTGGAACAGGTGGTTGGGCACCATGTCGCGCAGGGCGCCGGTGTTTTCATAAAAGCTGCCACGGGTTTCCACCCCGACGGTTTCCGCCGCGGTGATCTGCACGTGGTCGATGTAATGGTTGTTCCAGAAAGCCTCGAACAGGCTGTTGGAGAAACGGCTGACCAGAATGTTCTGCACCGTCTCCTTGCCCAGGTAATGGTCGATCCGATAGATCTGCTTCTCGCTCATCACCTTGAGCAGGCATTCGTTGAGTGCTTGCGCGGTGTGCAGGTCGGAGCCGAACGGCTTCTCCACCACCACCCGGCGAAACGCGTTGTCCCCTTCGACCAGCAACCCCGACGCGCCCAGGCGCTGCACCACTTCACTGAAGAAGCGCGGTGCGGTGGCCAGGTAGAACACCGCATTGCCGGTGCCGCTGGCGGCGATTTTCGCCGCCAGCGCGTCGTAGGTGCTGTCGTCCAGGAAGTCGCCCTGGACATAGCTGATGCCATTGGCCAGCTTGGCCCAGAGCGCCGGGTCCAGCGCTTGCGCGCCGTTGCCGACCTTGCCGGCGGCCTCGGTGCGAATGAAGTCCTCGAGCTTCTTGGCGAAATCCACATCGCTGATCGCGTTGTGATCGACGCCGACAATCTTCAGCCCTTCATCCAGCAAGCCGTCACGGTTGAGGTTGTACAGCGCCGGCATCAGCAGGCGCTTGACCAGGTCGCCATGGGCGCCAAACAGAAACAGTGTGGTGGGTGGAGCGGGTTGAGCCTTGGACTTCTTTCGCGAGGAGGTCATTTTTTCGGAGTCTCCACGTGGCCGCCGAAGCCGAAGCGCATGGCCGACAGCATCTTGTCGCCATAGGTGCTCTGCTGGCGGGAACGGAAGCGGGCGAACAGCGAGCTGGACAATACCGGGACCGGCACCGCCTGCTCGATGGCGGCTTCGATGGTCCAGCGACCTTCACCGCTGTCGGCCACTTCGCCGGAGAAACCGTCGAGTTGCGGATCGGTGGCCAGGGCGTCGGCGGTCAGGTCCAGCAACCAGGACGAGACCACGCTGCCGCGGCGCCAGACTTCGGCGATATCGGCGACGTTGAGGTCGAAGCGCTGATCTTCCGGCAGGCTTGGCGAGGCTTTGGTCTTGAGGATGTCGAAGCCTTCGGCGAAGGCCTGCATCATGCCGTACTCGATGCCGTTGTGGATCATCTTGACGAAGTGCCCGGCACCGGCTGGGCCGGCGTGGATGTAACCGCGCTCGGCGCGATCGTCTTCAGCCACCCGGTCCTTGGTCCGCGGGATGTCGCCCATGCCCGGTGCCAGTGCATCGAACAGCGGGTCCAGGCGGCGCACCACCTCGGCGTCGCCGCCGATCATCATGCAGTAGCCGCGCTCCAGGCCCCAGACGCCGCCGGAGGTGCCGACGTCGATGTAGTTCAGGCCCTTTTCCGCCAGCGCCTGGGCGCGACGAATGTCGTCCTTGTAGTAGGTGTTGCCGCCATCGATGATCACGTCGCCCGGTTCGAGCAACTGGCTGAGGGTTTCAATGGTGTCTTCGGTGGGCGCGCCGGCCGGCAGCATAACCCAGACCGCGCGCGGCTTTTCCAGACCGGCGACCAGGGCCGGCAGGTCGGCGACGCCCTTGGCGCCTTCGCCGCTCAGGGTGCTGACAAAAGCGCTGTTGCGGTCATAGACCACGGTTTCATGCCCATTGAGCATCAGGCGCCGTGCAATGTTTCCGCCCATGCGGCCCAGTCCGATAATCCCCAGTTGCATGTGCTGATGCTCCTTACTACTAAATTGTGTCAAAAGGTTATAGCCCAACGAGGCTCGTGAGGGTTAGTCCAGAGCATCTGGACTAAGTTTCCAAAACAGTGTTTCCCAAGCAGTGAGTGGATAACGACGCAAATCGCCCAGAAGGCACAACGACCGCTGAAAATAAAAAAGTTCCCTTTGCCGGCAAAAGAAATCAAAATTGCCGCCGATAGTGTTTCAGGCCCCGGAATTCGAGCGGCCGGACCACAGTTGATGCACGCCATTTGCGAGGTGAGCAATGGGCACAGTACTACCGGCACAACCTGCACAAACCCTCTACGTCACTATCCGTCGTGACGAGTTGCGCGCACTGAAGAACGAGCGCGACCAGTTGAAGCAAGAGCTGGCGCAACTGCGCCTGGCATTGCAGAACCAGGGTCAGGTGGCTGCCGTCACCCAGCTACACGCCTGAGGATCCGAGGAACCTGCCCGCCGTGGCCGGTCCTTGCAACAGGTTATTAATGAAGCCGGCCGAGTCCTCGATGGATCGCCGGCTTCTTTTTGCCCGTCGTTTTTTACCCTGCCTGGCGCCTGGCGACGGCATTATCTGATACGCAGGTACCAACTCACAAAGTTTTCACACCTTCTTGTGGATACTCCGGCGCAATATTGCCGCCCCCACGGGCGCGGCGCGCGTTCGCCGAGGTGGTCGAAGCTTTCCGGCGAACGTCCTGTTCAATGAAGCTGGAGCGCTCGATGGCTGTGTTTAAACGCGACAAGACGTCCGCGAAAGGGTTTGACTGGGCGGGCCTGGGCTGGCTCTTCCTGTTCTTCTGGTACTTCTCCGGCATCACCCAGTTACTGATCCAGCTGACCGACACCTCCGGCTTCGCCGGTTTCCGCCAGGCCTTCATCATGAGCGCGATCTGGCTGGCGCCGGTGCTGCTGTTCCCGGCCCGTACCCGCGTGATGGCCGCCGTCATAGGCGTGGTGCTCTGGGCCTGTTCCATGGCCAGCCTGGGTTACTTCTTCATTTATCAGCAGGAGTTCTCCCAGAGCGTCATCTTCATCATGTTCGAGTCGAACCCCTCCGAAGCCGGTGAGTACCTGACCCAGTACTTCGCCTGGTGGATGGTGCTGGCGTTCCTCGCCCATACCGCCTTCGCCATCTTCCTCTGGACCCGCCTGCGCCCGGTCTACCTGCCGCGCGGCCGTGCGCTGGTGGCGGCCATGGCGATCCTGATCGCCGTGATCGGCTACCCGCTGATCAAGCAGACCGCGCGCACCGGCAGCTTCGCCGGCGGCCTGGAGAAATTCGAGACGCGCATCGAGCCCGCGGTGCCATGGCAGATGGTGGTGGCCTACCGGCGCTACCGCGAGCAGCTGGAAAACATGCAGGGCATGCTCGACAACGTGAGCAAGATCCCGCCGCTGCAGAACCTCAAGGACAGCATGGCCAACCAGCCTTCGACCCTGGTCCTGGTGATCGGCGAGTCGACCAACCGCCAGCGCATGAGCCTCTACGGCTACCCGCGCCAGACCACCCCGGAGCTGGACAAGCTCAAGGACCAGCTGGCGGTCTTCGACAACGTGATCACCCCGCGCCCCTACACTATCGAAGCCTTGCAGCAGGTGCTGACCTTCGCCGACGAAGAAAACCCGGACCTGTACCTCAAGACCCCATCCCTGGTCAGCGTGATGAAGCAGGCCGGCTACAAGACCTACTGGATCACCAACCAGCAGACCATGACCAAGCGCAACACCATGCTCACCACCTTCTCCGAGCAGGCGGACGAGCAGGTCTATCTGAACAACAACCGCAACCAGAACGCCCGCCAGTATGACGGCGACGTGCTGGAGCCGTTCTCCAAGGCCCTGGCCGACGGCGCGCCGCGCAAGTTCATCGTGGTCCACCTGCTGGGCACCCACATGAGCTACCAGTACCGCTACCCGCCGACCTTCGACAAGTTCACCGACCGCACCGGCGTACCGACTGGCGTGCGTGACGACCAGGTACCGACCTACAACAGCTACGACAACGCCGTGCTGTACAACGATTTCGTGGTTTCGAGCCTGATCAAGGACTACGCCAAGACCGACCCCAACGGCTTCCTGCTGTACCTGTCGGACCACGGCGAAGACGTGTTCGACTCCGCCGGCCACAACACCCTGGGCCGCAACGAAGGCAAGCCGACCGCGCCGATGTACACCATTCCGTTCATGGCCTGGGCCTCGCCGAAGTGGAAGCAGAACCATGACTGGAACTTCGCCGGCAACCTCGGCCGCCCGTACAGCAGCTCGCACCTGATCCACACCTGGGCCGACATGGCCGGCCTGAGCTTCGACGAACTGGATCGCAGCAAGAGCCTGGTCAGCGACAGCTTCAAGCCGCGCCCGCTGCTGATCGGCAACCCTTACGAGCGCCAGGAAAAGGCCCTGATCGACTTCAGCCTGATGAAGCCCAAGGCCCCGCCACCCAGTGCGGTGGTACAGAAATAAGTGGTGCAAAAGTAAGGAATGCAAAAATAAGCCTTTTCCTACGGGGCTCACGCAGCCCCCGTAGCACCTGACTTCAATGCCCCTTCATGGGGCATTTTTGTATCTGAAAGATAATAATTATTCTCGTTTATCTTAAATACCCCTCCTCCTTTTCGTCTCAGTGCAAACGGATTTTTTCCCTCGACGACAAGGAGGCGGCAGCGATGCTCGCGCCATTCACCCGTTCCATGACTTTGACATTCGGCCTGTGCGGCGCAGTTCTGAGCCCCGAGCTGCTGGCTGAAACCGAACCCGCGCAGAACGTCGACCACGGCGCCAAGGCCCTGGAACTCGATGCCACCAGCGTCACCGCCCAGGGCCTGGGCGCGACCACGGAAAACACCGGGGCCTACACCACCGGCAGCATGAGCACCGCCACGCGCCTGAACCTGTCGATCAAGGAAACCCCGCAATCGGTGTCGGTGGTGACCCGCCAGCAGATGGACGATTTCAAACTCGATACCTTGTCCGAGGTGCTGGGGCAAACCACCGGGGTGGTGGTGCAGCACCTGGACTCCGACCGGGTGATCTATTCCTCCCGCGGCTACTCCATCGACAACTTCCAGATCGATGGCATGCTCAACACCTTCAACCGCATGAAGTCCGATTCGGACACCATCATCTACGACCGCATCGAAGTGGTCCGCGGCGCCACCGGCCTGACCACCGGCGCCGGCGACCCTTCGGCCACCGTCAACATGGTGCGCAAGCGGCCGACCCACGAATGGGCGGCCAAGGCCGGCGTCAGTGGCGGCAGCTACGACAACTACTACAGCTACGTCGATGTCGGCGGCCCGCTGGCGTTCGACGGTCGTCTGCGCGGGCGCACAGTGCTGGCCTATCGTGACAGCCAGTCGTTCCGCGACAACTACCAGCTGCAGCGGGAAGTCGGCTACGGCATTCTCGAGGCCGACCTGACCGACAGCACCACCCTGGCCGTGGGCTACGACTATCAGGACAAGCAGGTCCAGGGCACCTCCTGGGGCACCGTGCCCTACTGGGACGCCTCGGGCGGCAAGGCCAACCTGCCGCGCTCCACCAACATGGCGGCGAACTGGAGTTCCTGGCCGCTCAGGGACAAGACCGCCTTCGCCACCCTCGACCAGCGCCTGGGCCACGACTGGCACCTGAAAGCCGCCTACACCCACCGCGACAGCGACAGCGACGGCAAGGTCTATTACGGCGGCGCCGGTTTCCCGGAGGCCGACCGTTCGGGCATGACCGCCTGGACCAGCCATATGATCGGCACCCAGAAAATGCGCGTGTACGACTTCAACCTGGCCGGTCCCTACAGCCTGCTGGGCCGCGAACATGAACTGATGTTCGGCTACGGCGAGGCCGAGCGCAGCGAATCGTCGCCGCACACCGTCGACGGCCCGACGCCGCCGGGCTACACCAACATCGCCGACTGGAAATACATGGGCGGCATCGCCAAGTTTCCCGACACCGTGACCAACCTGTCCGGCGAAAGCGACAGAACCCGGCAAAAGGCTGGCTACCTGGCCACCCGCCTGAGCCTGAGCGACGACCTGCATGCCGTGCTCGGCGGCCGTTACGGCAGCTGGAGCATCCACAGCCGGGCTCGCAGCTATGACACCGACAACCAGTTGGTCCGCCAGGACGACACCCGCCAGCAGCACAACGACATGTGGACGCCCTACGCCGGCCTGCTGTACGACCTCACCCCGGAATACACGGTGTATGTCAGCTACACCGATATCTTCAAGCCCCAGGACAAGCGCGACACCAGCCGCAAATACCTGGAACCGGTGGTCGGCAGCAACTACGAGCTGGGGCTCAAGGGCAGCCTGCTGGAGGAGCGCCTGAACCTGGCCACCGCGGTGTTCTGGAGCAAGCAGGACAACGTCGCCGAATTGGACAGCTCAGTGCCGCCGGACCCGGTCACCGGCGAGGAGTTCTACAAATCGGGCGGCAAAGGCGGCAAGGTCCAGGGGTTCGAGGCCGAGGTCTCGGGCGAAATCCTCCCGGGCTGGAACCTCACCGCCGGCTACACCTACACCCACGCCCTGAACGGCGAAAAGCAGCGCGCCGACGGTGGCGAGCCGATGAACATGCTGCGCCTGTCGACGGCCTATCGCCTGCCGGGCCAATGGCGGGCACTGACCGTCGGCGGCAGCCTGAACTGGCAAAGCGAAATCTACGGCAACAGCCGGCGGCCAGTGGGGCGCGACGGTGACGGGCGCCTCGTCACCGAAAACACCCGCATCCACCAGCAGGCCTACAGCGTGGCCGGGCTGATGTCGCGCTACGAGTTCGACTCGCACCTGTCGGCCTCGCTCAACGTCACCAACCTGTTCGACAAGAAGTACTACGAACGGGTCGGCTTCTATAACGGCGTCTACTGGGGCGAACCGCGCACTATGACCCTGAGCCTGGACTGGAAGCTTTAACCCGCTCTTCTTCCTACACGGCTCATATCGGTTGGCCGTCAGTGCCTCTCATCCGGGATGACAGAATTGTCATCCCGCCTTCAGCGCCCTGTTAACCCCCAGTTAATAAGATCGCGCCAGACTTCTCTTATTGCTTCGTTACAGGGACGCGACGGAATTCCGATCACTGTTAATGGGACACCGCACATGAAAGCCTCCACACTCCTGCTCGCCGGTCTGATGATTGCCAGCTCGGGTGCAGCGTTCGCCGAAGGCGGCGCTGAACGCATGAAGCACTACTGGGACAACTTCCCCATCAGCCAGCAGATACCTCGCACCGATAGCGAACAGGCGTCCTCCGAAAACGGGAAAAAGCCCCAAGCACCCGTCGAGGACCCGACCCGCGCCGCTGCGCAACCAGATGCCTGAAACGCCCCGAGCTCTACTCCTCTCTGGCGATAATGCTCCTTTGGTAGAGAGGATCTTGTGGCGCCCGTTCATGGGCGCCTTTTTTATCCCGTCGATATCAACGAGATGACCATCGGCTATCAACTTTCTGACGTCAAAATGACAATTACGCCATATAGGCAACCGTCACTGCCCGCTGTATTAACATAAGTTCCCGCCGAACTTAGACATATATTGAAACAGTAATAACGATGACACTCCGCTTGTTGCTCACAACCAGACAAAAAAGCGCCTGCCTGCGGGCAAAGCCCGGCTACCGACTGTCGAAAACAGGCACAAGCCATTGATATCAGGCACTTTAAATCTTGACCCTAAAGCCACTTCAGGCTTGAGCATTCCCCCACCCAAACGGCTGAAGCTATTTATCAGCAGCAACTTCGTGGGTTTTATGGCTGGTCCAACAACAACTTCATATCCAGCGCCATTGAAATCGTTTTAATGATCAAGAGGTCACTTTTCCATGCGCATTCTGGTTGTCGAAGACGAGCGTAAAACCGCCGATTATCTGCATCAGGGCCTGACCGAAAGCGGTTATGTGGTCGACCGCGCCGCCACCGGTGTCGACGGGCTTTACCTGATCGAACAGCAGAACTACGAACTGGTGATTCTGGACGTCAACCTGCCGGAAAAGGACGGCTGGCAGGTGCTGGAAGACATGCGCAAGGACAGCAGCACCCGGGTGATGATGCTCTCGGCGCGCGGGCGCCTGGCCGACAAGGTCAAGGGCCTGGACCTGGGGGCCGACGATTACCTGGTCAAGCCGTTCGAGTTCCCCGAGCTGCTGGCGCGGGTCCGCACCCTGCTGCGGCGCAGCGAGAACCTGCCGGCGACCGATACCCTGCGGGTCGCCGACCTCGAACTCGACCCGCGCCGGCACCGGGCCTATCGCGGCTCGCGGCGCATCGATCTGACCACCAAGGAATTCACCCTGTTGCAGGTGCTGATGCGGCAGTCGGGCGAGGTGCTGACCCGGACCCAGATCATTTCCCTGGTCTGGGACATGAACTTCGACTGCGACACTAACGTGGTGGAAGTCTCCATCAGCCGCCTGCGGGCGAAGATCGACGATGCCAGCGATATCAAGCTGATCCAGACCATCCGCGGTGTCGGTTATGTCCTGGAAGTGCGCCAATGAAAGCCTCGCCACAACGCACCGCCAGCAGCCTGTCGATGCGCCTGGGCCTGACCGTCAGCCTGATGGGCGCCGGCCTGGTGCTGCTGCTCGCGACCCTGGCCTACCTGGCCCTCAGCCATGAACTGGGCAGCCTGGCGCGGGAAAGCCTGGACAGCAAACTCGAACAGATCCGCCACACCCTGACCAGCGACCTGAAGACCGGTGACATCGCCGCCCGTCCGCATTCGCTGCTGGACCTGGTGATGGGCCACGACAACCTGCACCTGAGCATTTTCGGCGCCGATCCCCAGGCCGAACCGCTGTTGAACATCGGCAACCGCAACCTCGAGCCGCTGCCGGTCGCCTTGACCCAGCCGGAAAGCCCGGCGTTCCTCGACTGGCTCGACAGCGCCGGCAATCGACTGCTCAGCACCTCCAGCCTGATCAGCCTGCGCAATGGCGAACAGGTGCGGGTGGTGCTGTCCCTGGACCGGGCCAACGACCAGGCGCTGCTCAGCGCCTACCTGCGTTCCACGGTGATCGCCCTGCCCCTGCTACTGATGCTGATCGGCATCGGCGCCTGGTGGGTGGTGCAGCGCGGCCTGGCGCCGTTGCAGCAGTTCAGCCGGGTGGCCGCCAAGGTCACGACCCAGGACCTGACCCATCGCTTGTCGCCGGACAACCTGCCGCGGGAGCTGGCCGAGCTGGCCCACAGCATCAATTTCATGCTGCACCGGCTCGACGGCGGCGTGCAGCAGCTCTCGCAATTCTCCGACGACCTGGCCCACGAGTTGCGCTCGCCCATCACCAACCTGATGGGCAAGGCCCAGGTCACCCTGTCCCGGGAACGCCCGCCCCACGAATACAAGGCGGTGCTGGAGTCGAGCACCGAGGAACTGGAGCGCCTGACCCGGATCGTCAGCGACATGCTGTTCCTCGCCCAGGTCAGCCATCCGGCCTCCCAGGTGGCGTTCGAGGAAGTCTCGCTGGGCGAGGAAGCGCGGCGGGTCACGGAACTGTTCGCCCTGAGCGCCGAGGAAAAGCACTTGGGCATCAGCCTGTCCGGCGATGGCCTGGTGTATGGCGACCGCCTGATGATCCAGCGGGCCATCTCCAACCTGCTGTCCAACGCCATCCGCCACAGCCCTAGGGCGTCGAGCATTTCGATTCTGGTGGAGGAGCACGATTCGAGTGTGTCGCTGTCGGTGGGCAACCCTGGCGCCGGCATCCCGGAGCAGCACCTGGCGCACCTGTTCGAGCGTTTCTACCGGGTCGACAGCAGCCGCTCGCGCGCCGAAGGCGGTACTGGCCTGGGGTTGGCGATCGTGCGTTCGATCATGAACCTGCACCAGGGGCGGACCGAGGTCAGCAGCGTGCCCGGCAGCTTCACCCTGTTCCGCCTGGTGTTTACCCGGCTCAATCATCCACCGCGGGCGTAAGGACCCTGGACGAACTGGGTACCAGGGTATCCAGGGGCGTGAATTCATCGGCCGGCGGGCTCCAGGGGTTTACAGGGTTTTGTTCCAGAACAGCATCCGGCCATGGCTCGGGTCGAGCATGGCGTCGTCGAAACCGAACTTGCGGTAGGACGCCTGGGCCACTGCGTTGCCCTCCAGCACTTCCAGGGTGATCTTGCAGCAGCCGCGCTGGCGGGCGATCTCCTCGACCTTCTGCAGCATCTTCTGGCTCAGGCCCAGGCCGCGGAATTTATCGATCACCGACACGTCGTGCACGTTGACCAGGGGCCGGCCGGCAAAGGTGGAAAAGCCCTCGAAGCAATTCACCAGCCCGGCCGGTTCGCCACCGACAAAGGCCAGCACGCTGAAAGCATGGGGGCGCTTGGCCAGTTCGCCGGGCAATTGCCGCAACAGATCGGCGTCCAGCGGCTGGCCGCCGCCCATCGGGTCCTGGGCATAGTGGTTGAGCACCAGGGCGATCGCCTCGGCGTGTACCGGGTTGGTGTAGCTGGCCTGGAGTACCAATACGTCTGCAACGTCCATGTCTGTCCTCAACGGTTCGATTGATCCGGATGTGTTCCGGCAAGCGCGATTGTAAACATCGGCACATGACGAAACGAGCGGCTACCGCGTCAAGCGCTACCGTTCTTTTCCTCGACCGCCTCCGCGCCCTCGCCCCAGATCTGCGCTTCGCTCCAGCCCAGTTCGGCAAAGTCCTCGGCGCGCAATGCCGCCTCGCCCGCGCAGAAGAACTCGTCCAACTGCGGCGGCGCCACCCGGGTGCCGCTGAGCATGGCGTGCACCTGGCCACGGTGATGCAACTGGTGCTCGAACAGGTGCGAAAGCATGCGCAGCCGGGTATCCCGTTGGGGTTTTTCCCGGGCGATGGTGACGATGCGTGCAAGGTCGGCATCCCGCTGCTGCTCGCAGTAGGCGATCAGCCGGCGGTCCACCAGGGCCTGCTCGCGCCGCAGGTCGGCGGCCTGGTCGAAGGGCTCCTCGTCGTCGAAAAACACATAGCAGTCAGGTCTTGGCGGCTCGCCGCGCAGCTCCCGCTCCAGCGCGTCGACGTAGAACCAGTCGCAGGTGAGGATGTGGTTGAGGGTGGCTTTCAGGCTGGGAAAGAAACTCACCCGCGGCGCCGCCAGTTCGCTCGGGGTGAGTATTTCCCAGGCCTTGCCCAGGCGGTGATTGGCCCAGGCGTTCTGGTAAGCCATGGTCAGCAGATGATGGGACAGGGGCTGGTTCACGGTCAGGTCTCCCTTGGCAATGATCAGGAGTGTTCAGCCAAAACGCTGCAGTTGCATCTCCTTCAGACGACTGAGGGTACGGCGGAATGGAAACTCCAGGTAGCCCTCGGTGTACAACGCCTCCATCGGCACCCGCGCTTCGAGATACAGCGGTACCTTGCGGTCGTAACACTCGTCCACCAAAGCAATGAACCGCCGCACGCTGTCATCGTGCACCGACAATTGCGGCAACTCGCGATCGCCCGCTTCCACTCGCTCGGCGCCGTCCTCGGTGCCCCGGGCAATCCGCCCCGGGCGCTGTTGCGCGCTGAGCTCGGGCACTTCGCTGAGCAGGATCGCGCTGAAGCGGTCGCACAGGGCCATGAAGTCCATGGCGGCGAAAGGCTGCTCGCAGAGGTCGGCGAAACGGCACCAGAGCACCCGTTCGCTGGCCTTGATCACCTGGACCTCGCGGTAACCCACCGGCAATATCGCGCTGGACGCCGACTGCCCCGCCGCCAACTGTTCGAACACCGGGCCCAGGGCACTCGGTTGGCCGTCCGGGGTGACCCAATAACGCTGGGTGACGGCCCCCGGGTGCAGGCGATGGTCCTGGGCGCCGTCCACCGCCACCACCTGCATATGTGCCTCGATCGCCGCGATCGCCGGCAGGAAACGCTCGCGGTTGAAACCGTCGGCATACAGCTGCTGTGGGGGCTGGTTGGAGGTGCAGACCATCACCACGCCCTGCTCGAACATCACCTGGAACAGGCGCCCGAGAATGATCGCGTCGCCGATGTCGTTGACGAACAGCTCGTCGAAACACAGTACCCGCACCTCTTCGCTCAGCTCGCGGGCCAGGGCCTGCAGCGGGTCGGCGGTGCCGGTCAGCTGGAACGAGCGCTGGTGGACCCAGCCCATGAAATGGTGGAAGTGCTGACGCCGCGCCGGCACCTCGAGGCTTTGATAGAACTGGTCCATCAGCCAGGTCTTGCCCCGCCCCACGGGGCCCCACAGATAGACCCCGGTGATCGGCTTGCGCCCTTCCTGCAGGGCGACATGGCACTGCTGCAGGGCCAGCATCGCCCGCTCCTGGGCCTCGTCGGCGACAAAACCGCGCTCCTGAAGGGCGTACTGATAGGCGCTGAGGGGGGAATCGAAAGGCATGGGGTCCACGCATCCGCAAATGGGCCGCGCAGTATGCCATGCCTCACCTGGCAACCGCTGTGCGGTGTCTGTGTAGCCGCTGCCGAGCAGCGCGAGGCTGCGATCGGCAACGCAGTTGCCGCAAAACCTCAGCACGTGGTGCATCAGGCAGAACGCGCAGCCCGGATTACGGCAACTGCGTTGCCGATCGCAGGCTTCGCCAGCGGCTACAAACAGCAAATGCCTGCATCACCGTGGCAGCGGCTACAGCGAGATATCCAGCCGGGCGATCTTGCCCTGCTCGTCGAGGCGGAACACGTAGCGCAATTCCAGCGGGCTGCCAGGGAAGCTGCCGGAGATCAGGTTGTCCACCAACACCTTGCCAGTGCGCTGCTGGACCTTGAGCACCTCAAGCCGTGGCTGGTAACGGCGGGCGCTGTCTTCCATCCATTGGGCGATGGCCCGGGTGCCGGCCTGATGCTGGCCCTCATCGAACACCTGGGCGTCTTCGGCGAAGAAACTGGCGACCGCCGAACTGTCACGGCCATTGGTGGCCGCGAGGTAGGCGGCGATGGCCGGTGCGAGAGAAATGGCTGTGCTGGACATGGTGTTACGACTCCTTGTTTATCGTTGCTGGAGCCATGCTAAAACGCCGTCGCGTCAGTTCTTGTCAGGAGTGAAACGCCCGGCATCGTCCAATTGCATGCGCTGGCGCCAGGTGCGCAACAGGTCGCTGCGCCGTCCCGGATAACGCTGGCCCTGCTCACTCGCGGCGGCGATCCGGTCGGTGCGAAAGGTGCGGAAATCGTTGCGCAACTCACACCAGGCGACTATCACCCGCGCCTCGTTCATAAAGCCCAGGGCCAGGGGCCAGATCAGGCGTTGGCTGGGAGTCTTGTTCACATCGGCGTAATCGATGTGCAGCTTGGCCTGCTCGCGGATCGCCTGGCGAAACACGTTCAGCGGCACCACGTTTTCCGGGTAGCGGTAAGCCGGCGGTCCGGGCAGCACCGTCGGGTTGTGCAAGGCTTCCTGGGCCGCCGGCGCCAGCACCGCGGCGATCTTCGCCAACGCATCGGCGGCGGCCTTGCCGAGCACCTCGTCGCCACGCTGGTCGACATAACGCAGACCAAGGACGATGGCTTCGGTTTCGTCGGCGTTGAGCATCAGCGGTGGCAGGAACAGGCCGCTGCGCAGCACATAACCGATCCCGGCCTCGCCATGGATAGGCGCGCCCAGGGCCGTGAGCTCGGCGATGTCGCGGTACAGGGTGCGCTCGGACACCTCCAGCTCGGCCGCCAGCGCCGCGGCGGTCACCGGGCAGCGCTTGCCGCGCAGCACTTGCAACAGGGTCAACAAACGAGTGGTGCGCGACACGTCTTCAAGCTCGACAGGGAAGGATCGGCGCAGCTTAACAGAGCCCCCTGTCAGGATCTGTCAGTAGCGATCAAACCCAACGACACCGCGGAACCTGTAGCCGCTGCCGAGCCCGCGAGGCTGCGATCGGCAACGCGGTTGCCGCAAACCGGAGGTCTGCGGCAATCCCGCGCCCGCTTCCCGCCCTACCGATCGACCTTATGCCGCGCCGCGTACAGGCAGAGCATTTCCATGGCCAGGGTGGCCGCCGCCAGCGAGGTGATTTCCGCGTTGTCATAGGCCGGGGCCACTTCCACCACGTCCATGCCCACCAGATTGATGCCGCGCAGGCCGCCGAGGATCTCCAGCGCCTGCAGCATGCTCAGGCCGCCGCACACCGGGGTGCCGGTGCCGGGGGCGAAGGCCGGGTCGAGGCAGTCGATATCGAAGGTCAGGTACACCGGCTGGTCGCCAACCCGCTGGCGGATCGCCTCGACAATGGCTTCGCAGCCACGTCGATGCACCTGCCGCGCGTCCAGCACCTGGAACCCCTGGTGATCGTCGTTGGTGGTGCGCAGGCCGATCTGTACCGAGCGCGCCGGGTCCACCAAGCCTTCCCTGGCCGCGTGCCAGAACATGGTGCCGTGGTCGATGCGCTTGCCCTCTTCGTCCGGCCAGGTGTCGCTGTGGGCATCGAAGTGGATCAGCGTCAGCGGACCGTGCTTGCGCGCATGGGCCTTGAGCAGCGGATAGGTGATGAAGTGGTCGCCGCCGAAAGTCAGCATCGCGCTGCCGCTACCGAGGATCCGCTCGGCATGGGCCTCGATGCTCTCCGGCACCGACTGCGGCACCCCGGAATCGAAGGCGCAGTCGCCGTAGTCCACCACCGCCAGATGGTCGAACGGATCGAAGGCCCACGGCCAGTGGCGTTCCCAGGCGATGCCGGCGGACGCGGCGCGGATTCCCCGCGGGCCGAAACGCGCACCGGGGCGGTTGCTGGTGGCGGTATCGAACGGTACGCCGCTGACCGCCACATCCACCCCGCGCAGGTCGCGGCTGTAGCGGCGGCGCATAAAGCTGGTGATGCCGGCGTAGGTGCTTTCGGCGGCGGTGCCGTACAGGCTGTCACGGGTCAGGGCCTGGTCGTTGCGGTTGGCGATATCCATGGGTTCGTCCTTATGGTTGGCGGCTAACGAAGGGTTACAGAGATCCCCGCGCTGACGGCCATCGAGGAATCTGTGGCGGCAGCTTGCACCGGTCGATACATTGGAAAAATATCAAGCGTATTAACCTGACATTCCCCCGGAGTAATGTTTGATGCTCGGCCAACTGCACGACCTCGACCTGCACCTGCTGCGCCTGTTCGTCTGCGTGGTCGAATGCGGCGGCTTCAGCGCCGCCCAGGGCGAACTGGGACTGAGCCAGTCGAGCATCAGCCAGCAGATGGCCAAGCTGGAAACCCGCCTTGGCTATCGCCTGTGCAGTCGCGGCAAGGGTGGCTTTCGCCTGACGCCCAAGGGCGAGCAGCTGCTGCTGGCGACCCGTGGCCTGTTCGAGTCCATCGAGCAGTTTCGCCATCAGTCCAACGGGGTGGCCGGGCGCTTGCTTGGCGAGGTGCGCCTGGGCCTGTCGGAGGCGCTCGACCCGGCGGTGTTGCAGAAAGTCGCCGAGGCGATCCGGCGCTTTCGCCAGCGCGACGAGTCGGTGCGCATCGAGATGATCAGCGCCATGACCGGCGAGATGGAACGCCTGCTGTTGCAGCAGCGCCTGGACCTGGCGATCGGCTATTTCTCCAAGGTGCAGCACGCCTTCGATTACCAGCAGCTGTTCACGGAAACCCAGCACCTGTACTGCGGGCGCGGCCATCCGTTGTTCGCCCAGGACAACCCGGACCTGCAAGCACTGCATCGCGCCGACAAGGTCGACCACAGCTACCGGCTGCTGAGAAACGACGAGCCGTTGCAAGGTGTGCCCGGCTCGGCCTGTTCACAGCAGGTCGAGGCCACCCTCACCTTCATCCTCTCGGGCCAGCACATCGGCTACCTGCCTAGCCACTTCGCCCGCACCTGGGAAGACAAAGGGCTGATCAAGGCCCTGCGCCCGGAGGAGTTGAGTTACGACGTGGGCTTCTATCTGGCCCGCCACCGCGCCCTGGTTCCCGGGGAGGCGCAGCGGGCCTTCGAGGAAGACCTGCTGGCCGCATTCGACTAAGCGCCGGATCCTCTAGCCGCTGCCGCCGATTGAAGTTTCAGTCGGCAATGCGCTTTGCTCTTCTGACCCGGCCACCTTTCTGGCATCCTGCGCCTCCATTTTTCTGACCGGGTCCGCAGATTTTGCCTTACGTCCTCCGACATCCCGTGTCGCGCCCCTTTTCTCCACGTGTTTCATGCCCTATCGACACGTCATTGGCAGGCTTTTTCCCATGACCGCACCTGATCGCTCCACGCCGCGCTACAAGTCCGACCTGATCTATGGCCTGGAGGACCGCCCGCACTTCAGCGCGGCGATCTTTGCCGCGCTGCAACATGTGCTGGCAAGTTTTGTCGGCATCATCTCCCCGACCCTGATCTTCGGTGGCGTGCTGGGCCTGCAGAACGAAACGCCCTACCTGATCAGCATGGCGCTGTTCGTCTCGGGCCTGGGCACCTTCGTCCAGGCCCGGCGCCTGGGGCCGATCGGCTCCGGGCTGCTGTGCGTGCAGGGCACCAGCTTTTCCTTTATCAGCGTGCTGCTCAGCGCCGGGCTGATGGTCAAGGGCCGTGGCGGCAGCAACGAGGAAATCCTCTCGACCATCTTCGGCATCTGCTTCTGCGCAGCCTTTATCGAGATGTTCCTCAGCCAGTTCATCGGCAAGCTGCGCAAGCTGATCACCCCGGTGGTCACCGGCACCATCATCACCCTGATGGGCCTGTCGCTGATCAAGGTGGCGGTCACCGACATGGCCGGCGGCTTCGGCGCGCCGGACCTGGGCGCCGCCAGCAACCTGGGCCTGGCCGCCCTGGTGCTGCTGACCATAGTGGTGCTCAACCGCTTCAGTCATCCGATGCTGCGCCTGGGCTCGATCGTCATCGGCCTGACCCTGGGCTTCGTCGTCGCCTGGCTGCTGGGCCGGGTCGACCTGGCGACGATGCCGGAAGTGCCGATGGTCAGCGTACCGGTGCCGTTCAAGTACGGCTTCTCCTTCGACCTGATCGCCTTCATTCCGCTGGCGGTGATTTTCCTGATCTCGCCCCTGGAAGCAGCCGGCGACCTGACCGCCAACTCGATGATTTCCCAACAGCCGGTCAAGGGCCCGCTGTACATCAAGCGCATCAAGTCAGGCCTGCTGGCCGACGGTTTCAACTCGATGGTGGCGGCGGTGTTCAACAGCCTGCCGATGGTCACCTTCGCCCAGAACAACGGAGTGATTCAGCTGACCGGCGTGGCCAGCCGCTACGTGGCGTACTTCATCGCCGGGCTGCTGGTGCTACTGGGGCTGTTCCCGGTGATCGGCGCGGTGCTGCAGCTGATGCCCAAGCCGGTGCTGGGCGGCGCCACCCTGATCATGTTCGGCACCGTGGCCGTGGCCGGGATCAAGATCCTCGCCGAAGCCGGGCTGCATCGACGCAACGTGCTGATCGTGGCCATTTCCCTAGGCATGGGCCTGGGGGTGGCGGCGGTGCCGGAAGTCCTGCGCGAACTGCCCAAGGCGCTGCACAACATCTTCGAATCGCCAATCACCGTGGGCGCGATGTGCGCGATCCTGCTGAACATCTTCCTGCCGGAGGAGTTCATCGAGCTGGAAGAAGATGAGTTCGATCCAGAAGCGGCTACCCTCAAGGTCATGCAGGACCCGGATGTGAGCGCCAAAGCCAACGCCTGACCACTGGCGTCTGTAAGAGCAGTCGGTCGACACCCGTAGGCACTGCGTCTTCTGTAGGAGCGAAGCTTGCTCGCGATGGCGTCAGTGGCAACACCACCAGACGCCCGGCCTCAAGCCCGATGCCAGCCCTGCCGGCCTTATCGCCGGCAAGCCTGGCTCCTACAGAAGATGGCGCCCCCTCAAGCAACCTTCGGTTTGTGGTGCAGACCCGGGCGCGATAGATTCAACACTGCCTTCTTTCTTTGCAGAGAGCTTCCAATGCGCAGACTCCTCGGCCTCACCCTTTCCGTGCTGTTGCTCAGCCTGAGCGCCTGCGCCCTGTTTCCCCAGCGCGATCAGTTGCACATCAATGTGGTCGGTATCGAGCCGCTGCCCAGCCAGGACCTGGAAGTGCGCTTCGCCGTCAAGCTGCGCCTGCAGAACCCCAACGAAACCACGATCAACTACAACGGCGTGGCCCTGGACCTGGAAGTCAACGGCCAACCGCTGGCCACCGGGGTCAGTAACCAGACCGGCAGCATCGCGCGTTTCTCCGAGGGCGTGCTGGTGGTGCCGGTCAGCGTTTCGGCCTTCGCCGTACTGCGCCAGACCCTAGGCCTGAGCCAGACGCAAAACCTCGACGACCTGCCCTACGTGCTGCGCGGCAAGCTCGCCGGCGGCCCGTTCGGCACTATGCGTTTCGTCGACAAAGGTCAGCTGAGCCTGCCGAAGACCGCCAACTTCACCTGGTAATCGACAGGCTCGCCAGCGGCCCTGTAGCCGCTGGCGCAGCCTGCGACCGGCTGCCATTCTCCCTCCCCTAGAACACCGACCAGCCAATGCGCTGGCTCAGCAATTCCAGAGCCGCCATCCCCACCAGGGAGTTGCCCGCCGCGTTCAATTCCGGTGACCACACGCACACCGTGAACTGCCCCGGCACCACCGCGACAATACCGCCGCCCACGCCGCTCTTGCCCGGCAGACCGACGCGGTAGGCGAAATTGCCAGCTTCGTCGTACAGGCCGCTGGTGGCCATGATCGAGTTGACTTGCTGGGTCTGGCGCGCCGTGAGGATCTGCTCGCCGCTGTGCTTGCAGAAGCCATCGTTGGCCAGGAAGCAGAAGGCCCGCGCCAGGTCGACGCAACTCATGCGCAGCGCGCAGTGGCTGAAGTAGCTGCGCAGTACCGACTCGACGTCGTTGTGGAAGTTGCCGAAGGACTGCATCAGGTAGGCCATCGCCGCGTTGCGCGCGCGGTACTGGTATTCCGAATCGGCGACGCGGCCGTCCACCAGCACCTGCATGTTGCCGGACAGGCGCCGCACGAAATCGCGCATGGACAGCGCCGGCGCGGCGAAACGCGACTGGTTGATATCGCAGATCACCAGCGCCCCGGCGTTGATGAACGGGTTGCGCGGACGGCCACGCTCGAACTCCAGTTGCACCAGGGAGTTGAAGGGTTGCCCTGAGGGTTCATGCCCCAGGCGCTGCCAGATCGCCTCGCCGGAATGGCCGATGGCCTGCACCAGGCTGAACACCTTGGAAATGCTCTGCACCGAGAACGGTGTATCGGCGTCGCCGGCGCTGAACACCTGGCCATCGTTGCCATACACGGCAATCCCCAGCTGGTTGGCCGGCACATCGGCCAGCGCCGGAATGTAGCTGGCCACTTTGCCCTGGCCAATCAAGGGACGGACCTCGTCGAGGATCTCGTTCAACAACGCTTGCATGTTCAGACTCGCACTTCGTGCCTCGCACCGCCGCGAAGCTACCGCTGCTAGACGCACTCCGCCGGGTCGAGAACACAGTTGTCGTGCTTATCCCTCACACGGCCCTCACACAGCCCTCACCCGCCCCCCGTACAGCCCTCCGCGCGGGAGAAAAACCGGCGATAAAAATCGCTCGCGGGCCGCGCTTTTTTGATCGGGCGGAGCCGCAGCTGATAGGCTTTCCCCTATATTCGACAGGGAGCGCTCATGGATCTCAACGCCGCCAGGATGTTTGTCAGCGTGGTCCAATGCGGCAGCATTTCGTCCGCCGCCAACCTGCTGCAACTACCGCTGGCCACCATCCGCCGAGGCATCCGTGAACTGGAACGCAGCCTCAACGTGCAACTGCTGGAACGCTCCGCCCGCGGCACCCGGCTGACCGCCGCCGGCAGCCAGCTCTACGAGCACGCCAGCCGTGGTATCGAAGCCCTGGCCGAGGGCGAACAGGCTGTCAGAAATGATCGAATGCACTTGCAGGGCCGCCTGAGTGTGTCGGTGCCTGCGGCGTTCGAGAGCTGGTGGAAGCTGCTGGCCGAGTTCCAGCGGCGCCATCCCGAGGTCCAGGTCGCGGTCTACACCAGTGAGCGGGAAAGCGACCTGGCGCAGGATGGGGTCGACGTCGCCCTGCGCGCCGGGCCGCTGTTCGACGAGGATCGCCCGGCGCGCCTGCTCGGCAGCTACCGCCATATGCTGGTCGCCAGCCCGGTGCTGCTGGAGCGCCTCGGCACCCCGCAAACCCCCGCCGACCTTCGCGGTTTTCCCTGTGCCGTCTGGTCGCGCCATGCCGATGCCCGGGAACAGTGGCAACTGGGCGACCAGTCCTACAACCCCAATCCGCTGTTCGCCGCCAACGATTACCTGCACCTGCGCCAGCTGGCGCTGACCGCCAAGGTGGTCACCGAGCTGCCGGCCTTTCTCGCCGCCGAAGCCCTGCGCGACGGTCGTCTGCGGGCCCTGCTGCCCCGCCTGCCGATGCCGGAGCAACAGCTGCACCTGCTTTACCCGGACCAGCGCCCGCCCTCGAACATCGTCCGCGCCTACCTGGACTTCGCCCAGGCCTGGCTGGTGGAAAACCCCTTGCCCCAGCCGCACTGAGCAGGCGCTGATGCAGATCAGCCCGGGCTCGCCGCTGCGCCGGTAAAATAGCCCCTCACCCCGGCTGCGCCAGCACCCGCCCGCAGCCCGCGACCCATCCTATGCGCCGACACTGGCGCCATCTTTCTGGAGGTGTCCCCCTTGAAAACCTGGTATTCGGTGGTCGGCGTCCTGCTGATCACCACCCTCACCCTGCTGCTGGAAATCCCCAGCGATACCTGGCTGACCTCCGCCACCCTGAGCCTGGTCCTCGGCGCCACGGCGCTGGCCTATATGGCCCTGTCCTGCCTGCTGGCCAGCCGCTGGCGCTGGGTCGAGCGGCTGTTCGGCGGCCTCGACCGGGTCTATGAAACCCACAAGTGGCTGGGCATCTGGGCGCTGGTCTTCGCCAGCTATCACCTGGTGTTCAAGGCCAACCTGGATCTCTGGCAAAGCGTGCCGATCATCGAGCTGTCCAAGTACTGGACGCGCATGGTGCGGCAGCTGAGTTACGTGGCTCTCGGCCTGATCGTGCTGCTGGCGCTGAACCGCAACATTCCCTACGGCCAGTGGCGCTGGTGGCACAAGCTGTCCGGGCCGCTGTTCGCGATCGTCATCCTGCACTGGCTGAGCTTCAAGTCGCCGATTGCCCTGGATACCCCCTCGGGCATCTGGCTCACCGCACTCTGCGGCCTGGGCCTGCTCGGCGCCCTGTACAAGCTGCTGCTCTATCCGCTGCTGGCCAAGGCCGGCGAATACCGGGTCAGCGCGGTGACCCTGGAGAAAAACTCCCTGCACCTGGAACTGACCCCACTGCACCGCGGTTTCGCCTTCAAGGCCGGGCAGTTCGCCTTTCTCGCCATGCGCGAGAAAGGCCTGCGCGAGCCGCACCCCTTCACTATCGCCAGCGCCCACGCCAGCGACGGGCGCATCGAGTTCGTGATCCGCGCCCTGGGCGACTACACCCAGAAGCTGCGCCAGCAGGTCAAGGTCGGCATGCTCGCCGACCTATACGCACCCTATGGCCGCTTCAAGCGCCGGCTCGATGCCGGCCGGGAGATCTGGATCGGCGGTGGCGTGGGTATCTCGCCCTTTATCTCCTGGCTGCAGGATGCCGCCGCCGGGCGCTTCGACCAGGCGACCCTGGTGTACTGCTGCAACCCGTCACGAGCCTTCCCCAGCATCGAAACCTTGCAGGGCCTGGCCGAGGAACGCGGGGTGGATTTCATCGGCCACACCGACGGCGCCGACCGCCTGGGGGAAACCCTGAAACGGCTGGCCAGCGAAACCGATCCGCAACAGATCCAGATCAGTTTCTGCGGGCCCAAGGGTTTGCTCGCCCGGGTCAAGGCGTTGATGCGCGAACACGCGATTCCCGAACGCAACCTGCACTACGAGTTCTTCGAGTTCCGCTGAACACCCTCAACCCCGGCGCGGTTCATGCAGCATCAGCCGCACCACCAGCGCCGCGACCAGGGTGATGGCGATCAGCGCATACAGCAGCCAGGTGAAGGCCTTGGCGTAGAGCCCGAGCAACAGCTCCCGGCCCAGCTCGGGCAACAACGCCGCGCTGGCCTGCAGGTTGCCGCTGGCCAACTGCTGGGCGGCCAGCGGCAGCTGCGGATGCTCCGGCAGCGCCGCAGCCATGGACAGTTGCAGCAAGCCGGCCAGCAGGGCCACCACCAGGGCCAGGGCAATGCCCTCGCCCGCCACCCGGGTGGTACTGAAGATGCCGGTGGCCATCCCCGCCCGCTCCTTGGGCACCACACTGACCGACAGCCCGTCCATCAAGCCCCAGGGCAAACCGGCACCAAAACCGATCAACAACATGGGCAAGACATTGGCCGCCGACGCCTGCCCCGGGGCGATCCGGCTGAGCAGGTAGAGCCCGAGCGCGGCGATCACCAGGCCGACGCTGGACAGGGTCCCGGCGCCGAACCAGCGGGTCAGCCACGCCGCCAGCAACGGCACCACCACCATAGGTGCGGACAAGGCGATCATCATCAGCCCGGCATCGATCTCGCTGTAGCCTTCCACGCCGATAAAGCGGATCGGCAGCAGGATCAGCAACACCACGAAGCAATAGCAGGTGGCGATCGGCAGCAACTGCACGCCGACAAACCGCGGGTAGCGAAACAGCGACAGGTCGAGCATCGGACGCTTGACCCGCAACTCTATGACTATGAACAGCAGCAAGGCCAGCAGCGCCACCAGCAACAAGCCCCAGACCAGCGGGCTGCTCCAGCCGCTTTGCGGCGCCTGCAAAATGCCCCAGGTCAGCGCCACCAGCGCCGCGGTGAAACTCAAGGTGCCGGGCCAGTCGACACCCGCCGCGTCCGGGTCGCGGGACTCCTGCATACGCGGCACGCCAAACAGCAGCGACAGGCCGCCGATCAAGGTCCCGGAGACGAAGATCGAGCGCCAGCCGTAGGCTTCGATCAGCACCCCGGCGAGGATCGGCCCGAATGCCAGGCCGACGCCGAAGGTGGTGCCCAGCAGGCTGAAGGCGCGGGTCCGCGCCGGGCCTTCAAACTCTTGGGCCAGGGCCGCCGAGCCGCCCGCCAGCGCCGCCGCGCCGGCCAGCCCTTGCACGGCCCGCAACAGGTCGAGCCAGAGCACCGAAGGCGCAAAGGCCAGGGCCAGCGACGTCAGGGCGAACAGGCCGACGCCCAGGCTGAACACACGCTTGCGCCCGTACTCGTCGGCCAGGGTGCCGGCGGCCATCAGCACGCTGCCAAAACTCAGCATGAAGGCATTGGTGATCCAGCTCAGGGCCAGGGGGCCACCGCCCAACTCGCGGCCGATGGCCGGGGTCGCCACGGCCACGCCGACGAAGGTCAGCGGCAGGATCAGCGCCGCCAGGCACACCGCGGCCAGTACCGCGTAGGAAGAACCGCCGGCGACGGTGTGATCGAGGGCAGCAGGCACATCGATTGGCGAATTCATTGGTACCTCAGGGGGAACGTTGCAGGGCGATCAATGGTAGATTCGCCGCAATCACCCACAAACAGGGCTGAAGTCCGTTCTTTACGGACATAAAGGCTCCAATCGAGATCCCCATGGACAACCTCAGTGGCATGCTGGCCTTTGTGCGCACGGTAGAGGCTGGCAGTTTTGTCGGCGCGGCGGAACGCCTGGGCCTCTCCGCCTCGGCGGTGGGCAAGAGCCTGGCCCGCCTGGAAGAACGGCTCGGCGTGCGCCTGCTCAATCGCAGCACCCGGCGCATCAGCCTGACCGACGAAGGCACGCTGTTCTTCGAACGCTGCCAGCGCATAGTCAGCGAGGTGGAAGACGCCGAGGCCGAGCTGGCGCGCATCAGCGACAAGCCCCGCGGCAAGCTGCGGGTCAGCCTGCCCGCCATCGGCTATCGCATGCTGTTGCCGATCCTCCCGGAGTTCGCCGAACGCTACCCGGACATCGAGTTGGACCTGGACTTCAACGACCGGCTGATCGACGTGATCGCCGAAGGCGTCGACGCGGTGATCCGCAGCGGCGAGCTGGCGGACTCCCAGCTCAAATCCCGCACCCTGGGGCCGTTCCGTTTCGTGCTGGTCAGCGCCCCTCACTACTTCGCCCGCCATGGCGTGCCCGAGTGCCCGCGGGACCTGGAGCGGCATGCCTGCCTGCGCTACAAGTTTCCCGGTACCCCGCAGTTGCAGGAGTGGAAGTTTCGCCTGCCCGACGATGCGCCGCCGCTGGTGCTGCGCAGCGCCTTGACCAGCAACAACCTCGAGTCGCTGATCTTCGCCGCTACCCAGGGCCTGGGCCTCGCCTTCGTTCCGGATTTCGTGGTGCGCACGGCGCTGGCCGACGGCTCGCTGGTGTCGGTGCTGGACGACTATCAGATCGACAGCGGCAAGTTCTCGGTGCTCTGGCCCGGCAGTCGACATCTGCTGCCGAAACTGCGAGTGTTCGTCGACTTTCTCAGCGAACGCCTGGTATTGGGCGGCCGCTGAAAAAACCCACAGCAGATCCACACATAGGCGCAACTGATAGCGACAGAACCTCTCTCGAGGTCAGCTACAAACCCAACCAAGGCTGGGATGAAACCGCCGTCGCGACTGCGAAGTTTGAGCTGATCGACTAAGGAGATACACATGACCATCAGTTGGACGTGGACACCGGCAGACAAGGCAGAAGCGACACCCTCTATCGGTGATCAGTACATTTCCATGGGAAAAAATGTCTTGTGCCTGCGCAATCCCATGCCTGCGGATTCAGCCTTCATGGCAAAGATGTTCTCTGCCACGATAGTCATCACTCTACTGCTGTGGTTATGGATGTTCTGTGCCGTTATCAATGACACACCATCCGATGAAGCCTGGGTTCTATTCATTCCCCTGCTCTTGCCGCTGGGAATTTCGTTGTTCCTTTTTTACCGAATCCACTTGATCAGGAGTCAATCGAACTTCTATTTCAATCGCCACACCCAGAAAATCTACTACCTCAAGGGCAAGACCCTGCTGGTCGGTGACTGGGCTCATGTCAAAGCCGGAGTAACGGGTCGAACCGAGTTTTCCGGCCGGTCGTTCAGTACCACTACTTCTTTGGTCCTGAATGCATTCGGTACCCAACAAGACAGCCTGCAAGCCAAACAGATCGCCAAATCCTGGGCGCCCACCTATAGCATCTGCATAGACAGCAATGAACCCAGCGATCCTCGGCCGATCTTCGTTGCTCAGGTGTGGGAGTACATTCGTCAGTTCATGGCCCATGGTCCGGATAAGCTGCCCGTTCCTCAAGAGCCCCACTGGTGGTATGCGCCCCATAACGCTATCTGCCTGACACCCCGTCAGGCATTTCGTCATTATGTGCCTTGGCGCACGGGAGAACCGGGGGAAAAGCAGGGCAAGAAATGGTGGCTGATGCCTCTTTGGTTGGTGCTCTTCCCCTACAACTTCTTCGTTGCTCTTTGCTGGTGGATGACCTGTCGCCTGTTACGCGTAGGCCCGGCGGCCCCGCCGCAACAAGCGCTCGAAGGAGAACCTGGTACATCAGCGCACATGGAAATGACTGCCAGGATCATTGGACCCTAGCGTTTTGCTGACAAGCTGGCGTAGCAAAACCTTGCCAAACATTAGCGAGACCATCGCTCATTGGCGGCAACCCAGGTTGATTCAAAGAGGGAACTTGCATGAAACCAGTTGTACTTGTTGGGCATAGCCATGATTGCCCGATACATGGAGCAGGAACGGTTGTCAGTGGGGCGACAAGTGCCTCTATCAATGGCAAAGCGGTCGCCCGAGTGGGTGATGGCATCAGTTGCGGTGCCGTCATCCAAACTGGCTCACCAACTGAAGACATCGAGGGGAAAGCGGTTGCCAGGCAAGGAGATACGACCAGCCACGGGGGCACGCTCACCGAAGGCGACAGTAGCTGGATGCTCGACTAGACAACAGATGGACTACCCCTGAAGTCATTGCCCGCAAGGAGAAAGGCTTTCATATGGAGCCGACCCCCACCCTCTACACCGAGCGCCTGATCCTGCGCCCGCTGGAACTGGCCGACGCGGATGCCGTCCAGCAGCAGTTCCCGCACTGGGAAGTGGTGCGTTTTCTCAACGCCCGGGTGCCCTGGCCCTATCCCGTCGATGGCGCCCTGAGTTACCTGCGCGACCTGGCGCTACCGGCCATCGAGCGCGGCGAGGAATGGCACTGGTCGATCCGCCTGAAAAGCGCACCCGAACAATTGATCGGCAATGTCAGCCTGATGGACCAGACCGACAACAACCGCGGCTTCTGGCTGGCTCCGGCCTGGCAAGGCCAGGGCTATATGAGCGAGGCCAGTGCGGCGGTCACCCAATACTGGTTCGAAGTGCTGGGGCGCGAGGTGATGCGGGTGCCCAAGGCCGCGCCGAACCTGGCCTCGCGGCGGATTTCCGAACGCGCGGGCATGCGCCTGATCCGCAGTGACGAAGACGACTTCGTCTGCGGGCGATTGCCCCGGGACATCTGGGAAATCACCCGCGAGGAGTGGCGCCGCCTCAGATAAAACGCACGCCGGCCTTGGCCCGTTCGTCCACTGTCAGCTCGAACACGTCCGGGCGCGCATAGTGGCCGACCACGTCGTAGTCGTAGCGCGCCCGCACCAGCTCGGCGGTGTCGATCTGCGCCGTCAGCAGGCCGGCACGGCCCACCAGCGGCCCGGCCAGTACCTCGCCCATCGGCCCGACGATCAGGCTGCCGCCGGCAATCAGCGGGCGCTCGGCCGGCCAGTTGGCGATCTCCAGCCCCAACTCTTGGGGTGACGCCTGCACCTGGCAGGCGCTGACCACAAAGCAGCGGCCTTCATGGGCGATGTGGCGCATGCTGACCTGCCACATCTCGCGCTCGTCCACGGTCGGCGCGCACCAGACTTGCACACCCTTGGCATACATCGCGGTGCGCAGCAACGGCATCATGTTTTCCCAGCAGATCACCGCGCCGACCCGGCCGACCTGGGTGTCCAGCACCGGCAGGGTCGAACCGTCGCCCTTGCCCCAGATCAGCCGTTCGGTGCCGGTGGGCATCAGCTTGCGGTGCTTGCCCACCAGGCCGTGCTGCGGGTCGAAATACAGCGCCGTGCAATACAGGGTGCTGCCGGCGCGCTCGATCACCCCCAGCACCAGGTTGGCCCCGGTGCGCGCCGCCAGGCCAGCCAGGGCCTCGGTTTCCGCGCCCGGCACCTCGACGGCATTGGCGAAATAGCGGGCAAAGGCGTCGCGGCCTTCCGGCAGGCGATAGCCGAGCTGGGTGCCGAAACCCTCACCTTTCGGGTAGCCGCCGAGCAAGGCTTCGGGCATCACCACCAGCTGCGCGCCGGCCTCGATGATGGCGTCCTCATAGGACAGGATCTGCTCCAGGGTAGCGGCCTTGCCCCCTGGCAGGGAGCCGATCTGCAACGCGGCGACAACGGACTTGGACATTGGGGAAGCTCCTGTGGCGGTGAAGTGTTGCCCATTGTCCGGCGCTCGCCGATCATGCAGAAAGCCCCTCCTGATACTGAATGATATGAACCAGATGAATATCGCCCAGGTCGATCTCAACCTGCTCAAGGCCTTCGAAGCCCTGCATGACGAATCCAGCGCCAGTCGCGCCGCCCTCCGCCTGGGCGTCACCCAGTCGGCCATGAGCGCGGCGCTGCGGCGCTTGCGCGAGCTGTACGGCGATCAGTTGTTCGTGCGCACCGGGCGCGGCCTGGCGCCGACCCTGCGGGCCAACCAGCTCAAGCCGGTGGTCAGCGAGGCGCTGAACAAATGCCGGCAGAGCCTGGCCATGGTCGATCCCCATGCCAGCCATTATCAGGGGCGCTCGGTGGCGATCGGGCTGTCGGACGATTTCGAGATTGCCTACGGCAGGCGCCTGATCGAGGAAGTCGCCCGGCGGGCGCCGAAGCTGCGCCTGATCTTTCGCCAGAGCCACAGCCAGATCGTCGGCGAAGCGCTGTTGCAGCGCAGCATCGACCTGGCCATCAGCGCCGGCGGTTTCGCCGAACGCATGCTCAGCCGTCAGGTGTTGGGGGAAGGTGGTTACCTGTGCCTGGCGGACCCGGCGAGCCTGAGCCCGAGACAGCAGGCCATCGACCTCGACGAGTTCGTCGCCCGCGAGCATGTGCTGGTGTCGTCGCAAGGTTTTATCGGGATTACCGACGAGGGTCTGGCGGCCCTGGGACTGAGTCGCCAGGTCTGCGCCTCGACCACGCATTTTGCCGCGCTGCCCCATCTGCTCAAGGGCAGCCAGGCGGTGGCGACCATTCCGGCCCATGCCGCGCGAAGCATCGCCGAACTGACCGGGCTGGCGCTGCTGCCCTGCCCGCTGGACCTGCCGCGTTACCCGATCGAGCTGGGCTGGCGCACCAGCGCGCAGATCGATCCGGTGGTGCTGAAAGTGCGCGAGGCGATAGTCGCCAGCTTCGAAGCTACTTGTTCGCCGCCATCAGGCGATTGACTTCACTGCGCACCATGTTGGCGTATTCCGGCGGCGACATGCCGTCGAGCTCGGAGCGCACCCATTCGGCCCATTTGCCCTTGCGCTTGCCGCGCTCGCCAAACAACCGCGCGGCTTCGCCCTTGGCCTTGCCCAGGTTGCTCTGCCACAGCTCGAACAGACGGGACTTTTCATCTTCGATCTCTGCGCGCTCGGCGAGAGTCTTGTTGGCCAGATTGAAGCTCATGGGAATTTCCTGCTGCGTAAAAGTGCCGACATCTTACACTGTGACGGCTGGGGTTTTCCCGCTGGCATGGAACGGGTGCGCAAAATTGCTGCAACTTTTCGCTCCCCCCGCAACTCCATTGTTCATCGCATCACTGACCCGCAAGGAGTAACTCAATGGCTCGTAAAACTGCCGCGCAAGCGGCTGACGAACAAATCAAGGACCAGGCATTCAGCGAACTTCAGGCGCTGATCGAAGAATCGGAAAAGCTCCTGAAAAACAGCGCGTCGCTGGTGGGTGAGGAAGGCGAAAACCTGCGCCAGCAGGTGGGGTTGAAACTCAAGCAGGCGCTGGACTCGGTGTCCAGCGTGCGCGAGCGCAGCAAGCCGGTGGTGGAAGCCACCGAGCAGTACATCGGCGGCCATCCGTGGCAGACCGTGGCCATCTCCGCCGGCTTTGGCCTTGTGGTGGGCCTGTTGCTGGGGCGTCGTTCGTAACTAGCCTTGCCGCCCGATGAAAAAAGGACCAGGCCAGCGTCACGCTCGCCTGGTCCTTGCGTTTTGAAACCACGTTTTAAAGCCCGGCCAACTCCCGCAGCTGCTTGAGCTCCGCGGCGTCCAGGGCAATCCCCTCGCGCAGGGACTTTTCCCGCTGGCGATGGCGGCGATCCCCCGGCAGGCGCTTGAGCCCTACGCCGTGCATCTGCCGGATCAGCTCCTGGCTGCGCTCGGCGAAATTCTGCCCGGCGCCCTTGCTCGGATCGATGACGATCAGCAACTGGCCGGTCCAGGGCGTCTTCGCGCCCGGATGGTTGGACCAGTCGAACTCGAACGAGAAATTGCCACCCGTCAGCGCCGCCGCCAGCAGCTCGACCATCATCGACAGCGCCGAGCCCTTGTGCCCGCCGAACGGCAACAGCGCACCGCCTTCGAGAATGGCTTTCGGGTCATCGGTGGGCTGGCCGAGACCGTCCACGCCCATGCCCGGCGGCAGGCGTTCGCCCTTGCGCGCGGCGATCTGCACGTCACCGTGGGCGATGGCGCTGGTGGCCAGGTCGAAGACGATGGGATCGCCAGCGGCCTGGGGCGCGGCGAAGGCAATCGGGTTGGTGCCGAACAACGGCCGGTCGGCGCCGTGGGGCACCACGCAGGTCATGCTGTTGACCACGCTCAGGGCGACCAGCCCTTCCTCGGCGAACGGCTCGACGTCCGGCCACAGCGCAGCGAAGTGATGAGAATTTCGGATGGCCAGAATGGCGATCCCGGCGTTGCGGGCTTTCTCCACCAGCAGCCCGCGCGCCGCCGCCAGCGCCGGTTGGGCGAAGCCGTTGCCGGCATCGACCCGGACAAAGGCCGGGGCCACGTCTTCGACCACCGGCACGGCCTTGCCGTTGACCCAGCCGCTATTGAGGGTCGACACATAACCGGGAATACGGAACACGCCATGACTGTGGGCGCCGTCGCGCTCGGCAGCGGCACAGTTCTGCGCCAGGCTGCGCGCCACTTCGGCGCTGGTGCCATGGCGCAGGAAGATCGTTTCCAACAGCTTCACCAGTGCCTCGAGCGACAGGTGTTCCTGCGGTGTTTCAACAGCCAGGGGCGATACAGACATCTGGAGCTCCGGATTAATTATTGGAATGGGCTACAGCGTATGAGGATGCACGTGGGTGAGTGCGCCCGACGATTAAACAACGCTTTGCGCGCGCTCTGTCAACCTCCGCCATGACCTCGCACAGGCGATGCCAGGAACTGACGGAGTAGCTACGAACAGGCCGTCAGCCGAGGATGGCGAGCCAAGGTGGCAGTAGCGATGACAGCGGCCCCTGTGTTTTTGATCATTTTTTCACTCCAGCTGTGGATACTGCTGGCGAAAGTCCTGTGTTTCAGGGGCTTCGGGGCAAAAATAAGTTCCACTTTTGATAGGCATCAGCCATGACGGCGGTTCTCCAAGCCTGGCTGCGAAGGGTAGAATGCGCGAAACCAGGAAGAGCCAATGAGCGAACAGCACCTCACAGAAGCCGAATACGACGCCATCACCGATGCCGCCGCGCAGTGGTGCATGCGTTTGCATGCCGCGGACTGTACGGCCGCCGAACGCCAGGCCTTCGAGCAATGGCGCGATGCCCATCCGCTGCATGCCTTCGAGTACGAAGCGATGCAGGAAATCTGGGAAGTCGCCGACCATCTGCCACGCCCGCAAACCGCCACCGTCCTGCCCCTGGCGCCACGCAAACCCTGGCGCGCCTACGGCATGGCCGCGGCGATCAGCGCCCTGGCCCTGCCCCTGGCCGCCTACAGCGGTTGGAGCCTGGGCTGGCTGCCCTCCTCCTACGAACATTTCCAGGCCGATGGCAGCGTGCGCCAGGTAACCCTGGCCGACGGCAGCCAGGTCGAACTCAACCTGGGCACCGAGCTGACCTACAGCAACTACAAGGACCAGCGCCGGGTCACCCTGAAAAAAGGCGAAGCCTTCTTCAAGGTCAGCCACGACAGCAGCCACCCGTTCGTGGTCAAGGCCGCCAGCGGCGAAGTCCGGGTCACCGGCACCCAGTTCAACGTCTGGATGTACGAGGATCAGGTACGGGTCACCCTGCTGGAAGGTTCGGTACTGGTGAACAGCGACAACAGTCATCCCGATGGCGGCTTCCGTCTCGATCCGGGCATGCAGGCGCGTTATCGCCGGGGCGACTACCAGCCGCAGATCAGCCAGACCTATGCCAACGACAGCTCGCTGGCCTGGCGCCAGGGCAAGCTGGTGCTGGACAACCTGGCGCTCGGCGAGGCCCTGCCGCTGATCAACCGCTACCTCAGCAAGCCGGTGATGCTGGCCGACAGCGCCACGGCCGACATTCGGGTCGGCGGCATCTACGACGTCACCGCGGTCAAGAGCCTGGTGACCACGCTGCCCAAGGTGTTGCCGGTGTACCTGACCCGCAACCAGGACGGCAATCCGGTCATCAATTCGCTGCCAGGCACCGCGCCAAAAAGCTGAAGGCCGCTACCCTCGCGGGTGCGGCCTGCGCTTGACGCCAGATTGAGTGCGCTTACTGGGTCGCGACCTTGCGCAACCGATCGTCCACTTCGTGAATCACCTGCAACCGGTACTGCGGGTCCGCCTGGATCTGCTGCTCGGTGAACGGCAACACACTCCACTGCTTCTTCGAGAACGCCTCGGTCTGGTCCCGCGAGTGCGGCGACGCCGGGTCGCTGGACAGGGAAAACGCCAGCAGGCCCTGGGCATGCGGGCCCTGGCCGTCGAAGGTCACCACTTGCAGGTAGCTGGTGCCGCTGACCACCTCACGCTTGCCATCGGCCGTGGGCACGCTCTGGATCGCGTTGTACACCCCCAGGCTGGCCGGGCCGCCATGAATCGGCGTCTGTTGGCCACCGCTGCTGACCACCTGGATATCGCCCCAGCGGCTGTCGGCCTTCAGGCCCGACTCGGCCACCTGTTGCACCGAGGCCAGCATCGCCTCGCGCAGCGCCTTGGCCACGGGCGGCCGGTCGATCGCCAGGCCGCGTGGCGTATGCTGCGGGTCCCGGGCATCGAAGGCCACGCGCCAGCGGTCGTCGACCGCCTCCAGCTGCTCCATGACGTTCTGGAAATGCACCAGGCCCACCCCGCTTTGCAGGTTGGCGCTGCGGTCCCAGGCCTTGAGGCTGGCACACAGCGGCGCCAGGGCCTGGGCATCGCTGCCCAGGTCGGCGGCACAGAACTGCAGCAGGTCCGGCATCACCTGCCCGGCCTGGTACACCTGATCGTCCATCACCATGTGCTTGAGGTCGGCGGCGCTCAGCGGCGCGGCTTTGCCCGTGCCGATCAGACGGTTCAGGGCAAAACGCGCCCGCTGCCCCAGCGGCAGGTCCTGCTGGCTGATCAGCGGCGAGAAGCCTTGCAGCGGCTCGGCCGGGTTGACCATCCACGCCGAGTCATTGGAGTTCTGCACATAATCGCTGCGCAACAGTTGCGGCAGCTGGCTGGCCGGGTAGATACCCTGTTGCGCGGCGGTCGGGTCGATGTCCCAGGCACAGGCGCCGCGGGAACCGTCGAGAATGATCAGCTGGGTGCCGATCCGCGGGTCGCTGCAACGTGCGAGTTTTTCCGCGCTGACATTGGGCACCACCGACTGGTTCATGTACAGGGTCTGGCCCTGGTCATCCACGGCCAGGGTGTTGACCCAGGGAATGCCCTGCAGCTGATGCACGGACGCCTGCAACTCCTTGAGGCTGCGGGCCTGGTTCATCGCGTACCACTGTTGCAGCACCCGGTCGTTCTCCAGGTTGGCGTCGCGCAGGCTGTAGGCGAAACGCTTGTCCCAGTCCAGCTTGCCGGGCCACTGCACCAGCGGGCCGAACTGCGAACTGTAGACACTGTGGCTGAGGGTGGTGAGCTGGCCGTCCTCGCCCTTCACCTTGACGCTGAGCGTCTGCTTGTCCAGCGGCAGGGACTTGCCGTCGAGCAGGTAGCGGGTCGGATCCTTGGGGTCCAGTTGCAGGCGGTACAGGGTGAAGTGCTTGGAGGTGTCCACCGTGTGGGTCCAGGCCAGGTGCTGGCTGAAGCCGATATTGATCATCGGCAGGCCGGGCAAGGCAGCGCCCATGACATCCAGCTTGCCGGGAATGGTCAGGTGCATCTGGTAGAAACGCATGCCGCCCACCCAGGGGAAATGCGGGTTGGCCAGCAACATGCCGCGGCCATTGAACGAGCGCTCGCGCCCCACGGCCACCGCGTTGCTACCCCGGTCCAGGGCGAAACGCTGGCCGCGGGCATCCGCCTGGGCGAAGGACTGGGCCGATGGCTTTAGCTGCGCCGTGGCGGATGGCGGTGTCGCGCCTGCCAAGGCTTCGGCGAACTGGCCGACACCCCCCTCCACCAACAGCCGGCGCGTCAGCTTGACCAGGTCCAGGGCGGTCAACGGCCGCACCCAGTCACCCTGGCACTGCTCGGGCAAGCCCTGGGCCCGGCGCTCGGCCAGGGAGCGGTTATAGCCGGCGACATAACCTTCGATCAGTTGCCGCACCTGCGGCGTCTGCGCCTGCCAGAAGCCGAACACCGCCTGGGGCGTGTTCAGCCAATTGAAGAACAGGTCGCTGGTGAGGTTTTCCCGCTGCTCGACGGTCTGTTGCTGCGGGCCGAAATACTTCGAACGCTCGCCATTGACCGTCAACACTTCATTGGCCAGCAGGCACAGGTTGTCCTGAGCGTAGGCATAGCCGATGCCATAACCCAGGCCGCGTTCGTCGGCGGCGCGGATATGCGGGACGCCAAAACCGGTACGGCGAATGTCGGCACTCGCCTCGCCGCCCTGGACCTCGCGCCCCTGAGCCGCAAGGCTCAGCCCCAGAAACAAACCCGCAAGGCAAAACCTGGGCAACTGGCTGGAAATAATCACGCCGACTCCTGATCGAAAAAACGCAGAACCAAGGCTGGCGCGGCATGCGCTGAACGCACAGGGGACACGGATTCCAGCCTGGAAAGAACGGCGCGGCCCGGCAACAGCCAGGGCCCGCCTGCCCTTACAGACGAAACCGCCACGGAAAATTTAGCCGCCTCGCGCCAGGCGCCGATCGCCCGTCAACCTGGCGACGACAAAGGCCTGACAAATTTTCTACATCTGATTCCTCATGATTTGTGCGGCTCGTTCGTCTAGTTATATGAGAGCACCCGTCATTTTCCTGATCAGGCTCTGAAAAGGAGTTTTTGCATGTACGACCCGCAACTGCCAACGGATGGCCACACCGCACAACCCGCGTCCTCCCTGAACGCTGGTGTCGGTGTCTTCGGCAAGCAAGCCGAGCGCAACCGCAACGAACGCATCAGGCACCTGCTCAAGAGCTTCGGCCTGCGCACCAGCCTGATTCGCCTGAAAGTCATCGATGCCTTGCTACAGGCAGCCGAAAGCCAGCGCGCCCTGGGGGTGCGTGGTATTCACAGTCATTTGCTGGAGCTGGATATCCCGCTGTCGTTCCTCAGCGTGCGCGAGGTGTTGAAGCGGCTGTGCAGCGAAGGTGTGATCACCCTCAATGCAGACAAGAGCTTCAGCCTGCATCAACAGGCTGAAGCCATACTCGACGGCCGCGACTGAGGCCGTCGGGGGGTGTCTCTCAAGGCTTGACCTTGCGCCGCATCACGCCATTGATCACGACCACGGTCACCGCCACGCCAATGGCGATGTACTGGAACATTTTCTCGGTGATCATTCCGGCGTTCTGCAGGTAAGAAAGGCCAAGCATGATTCCCAGTACCACCAGGGAAATCACAATCGAATAGATCAAACGTTGCTTCTGGGTCATTGCGGGTTCCTGAACCTGTAAAAGTGCGGCCTGAAAATGTATCGACCTTGTATCGAAACAGATGCCAAACGCCTACCGAGAATCGGGGATGGGCGCAGGCAAACGGGGTCTCATGTTACAGCCGCCGAAGCGTTTTCGCTGCATCGCGGCGGTTTTAACCCCGAGAGCCCTTTGAGGACTGCGCAATGTTTCGTCGAATCACATGGCTGATTCCCCTGCTGGCGATGCTGACCCTGTCCGGCTGCATCATTTTCCCTCACGACGGCTGGCATCACCGCCATTACGACGGCGGCCCCGGCTACTACCACCGCTAAGTCATCCAGCCCACCGGTACTTCCCTTCCGGCAACCCCACCGCGAAATTACCCGACGCCCGCCTCGCCGCGGGCGTCAGTCATTCCAGCGGGCTATGCCAGCCGGGTGTTGTGAATCCCCGGCTGGGCGAACAACTCCACCAGCCAATCGACAAACACCCTGACCCGCGTCGACAGATGCCGGTGCGGCGGGTACAGCGCGCTCAACGGCATCCTGGGCGGCGGGATGTGCCGGAGCACTTCACTCAGGCGCCCTTCGGCCAACTGCTGGGCGACATGGTAATAAGGCGTCTGCACCAAGCCGTAGCCCGCCTCGCAGGCGGCCAGGTAACCATCGGCGCTGTTGACCGACACCTTTTTGGGCAGCTCCGGCAACAGCACCTGGCCCTGCACCTCGAACTCCAGGCCATAACGCTTGCCGCTGACGCTGGAGAAATACTCGATCATCTGATGCCCGGCCAGGTCGTCCAGGCTCTGCGGCACACCGCGCTGGCGCAGGTAGGCGGGGCTGGCGCAAGTCACCTGCTCCAGCGCCAGCAACGGTCGGGCCACCAGCGAGTCGTCGAGGCACAGGCCGCCGCGCAACACGCAGTCCACCCCTTCGCGAATCAGGTCCACCGGTCGATCGTTGAGGCCGATTTCCAGATCGATCAACGGGTAACGCTCGGAGAACGCCGGCAGCGCCGGGATCACCACCAACCGCCCGATCCCCGCCGGCATGTCGATGCGCAAGGTGCCCCGCGGGTTGTGGCGCGCAACGGAGAACACCGCCTCGGTTTCCTCCAGGTCGGCCAGCAGCCGCACGCAACGCTGGTAATAGGCGGCGCCGTCCAGGGTCGGCGTGACCTGGCGGGTGGTGCGCAACAGCAGCTGCACGCCCAGATGCGCCTCCAACTGCTTGATCAGCACCGTCACCGAGGCCCGGGGCATCTGCAGGCTGTCGGCGGCCTTGGCGAAACCGCCGAGGTCGACGATGCGGGTGAACACACGCATGGCGTTAAAACGGTCCATTGGCTTGGCCTGTCACGGATTATTTAGAAATTACGAATAGTGATAGTGCTTTTAGCCGGTTTATCTTGTTTTTGTCGAGGAGAACAATAGCCACCACACCTACTACCGGAGCTTCTCCTATGCAAACCCGTCAACTGGGCAAGAACGGCCCGCAGGTTTCCGCCATCGGCCTTGGCTGCATGGGCATGACCGACTTCTACACCACCGGCACCGATACCAAGGAAGCCACCGCCACCTTGCATCGCGCCCTGGAACTGGGAGTCAACCTGCTGGACACCGCCGACATGTACGGGCCCCACAGCAACGAAACCCTGATCGGCCAGGCGATTCGCGGCAAACGCGAACAGGTGTTCCTGGCCAGCAAGTTCGGCATCGTCCGCGACCCGGGCGACGCGGCGGCACGCGGTGTGAACGGCCGCCCCGAATACATTCGCCAGGCGATCGAGGGCACCCTGCGGCGCCTGGGCGTGGAAACCCTGGACCTGTATTACCAGCACCGTATCGACCCGGACGTGGCCATCGAGGAAACCGTCGGCGCCATGGCCGAGCTGGTGCAGGCCGGCAAGGTCCGCTACCTGGGGCTCAGCGAAGCCTCGGCGGCGACCCTGGAGCGGGCCCACAAGGTGCATCCGATCAGCGCTCTGCAAAGCGAGTACTCGTTGTGGAGCCGCGACCAGGAAGACAACGGCTGTCTCGCGGCCTGCCAGCGCCTGGGCATCGCCTTTGTGCCCTACAGCCCGCTGGGACGAGGCTTTCTCACCGGCGCCCTGAAGAGCCCGGAGGACTTCGCCGCCGACGACTACCGGCGTTTCAGTCCGCGCTTCCAAGGCGAGAACTTCACCAAGAACCTGCTGCTGGTGGAACAGGTCAAGCAACTCGCGGCGGCCAAGGGCATCACCACCGGGCAACTGGCGCTGGCCTGGGTGCTGGCGCAGGGCGATTACCTGATTCCGATTCCGGGCACCAAGCAGCGCAAGTACCTGGAGGAGAACGTCGCCGCGCTGCAGGTCCGCCTCGGCGCCGATGAACTGCTGGCCCTGGAGCGGATCTTCACCCCCGCCGCCACCGCCGGCGAGCGCTACCCTCAAGCGGTAATGGCCTTGCTCGACCGCTAGACAACTGGCCACAAAAAAGGCCCTCGACCGGCTTATCGGTCGAGGGCCTTTTTGGTTATCTCACGCCTTGGTGGAGCGATTCTTGTCGGTCACCGTGGTGCCGTTGCCCTTGCCGTAGCTTTGCAGGTTCTGCAGCACGTAGATGGCTTTCTTGTACTCGGGGATCAGGTAGTTGGCGTACTTGTTGCCCTTGAGGTTGTTGCTCTGGATGGTGTCCAGCTGGATCGCGAAGTATTCCAGGGCGTTGAACTTGGCTTCAGGGTCCTTCTGCACGCCGAAGCGGTCGAACTTGTCGCCGGCGTTGAGCAGGGTCATCGCCGTCACGTCGCTGATCAGGCCCTTTTCCTTCAGGAAGGTACTCATGTTGCCCAGTTGCTTGGCGCTGACGTTTTCCGGATCGAACCCCTTGATCTGCTTGTGCAGCTTCATTTCGTCCATCTTGAACACGTTCAGCGCCAGCGGGTTCTGGCCGACAAGGGCGAGCATCTGCTTGACCTTGGTGCTCTGGCTGACCGGCTTGCCCCGGGTGCCGGTGTCCTGCACCAGCAGGCCGGCCTTGCTGGTCCAGCCGCCGACATTTCCGATTGTCATAAAAACTCCTGTGTGCGGGCTTCCCGCAACTTTTGCCCCTCTTGCACGGCCAACGGGAAGATCGCGCAAGTACAACTAAGGGCCGTCTGGAAAGCCTGATTGAAGGGAAGAGATGTTCGAAGTATCGGCACGGCAGAAGGTTGCTCCAATAAATATTTCGAGAATTTACAATTTTCGTACATTCTCGATACAAATGCCTGGAAGCCGCGTTTTTACTGGCTGAAACAATTGCTTAACAATCCAGCCCACAGCAACTAAGCGACAACTTGCACAACAAAACGTACCAGACAGTTAATTTGCTTCGGATGCTTTTCCAGTAACTTTCGCGCCATTTGCCGGGGGGTTGCGCAACTTTCCCCACCACCGTCCCCGCTCGGGAAAGTACGACGGCCATCCCCGGTTTCTCATGGGCGGTTGTGGTCCGTGCCGGACGGTCGGTGACCTAGCCCCATGACGGGCGCGGGGGCAACTATATTTGAGGGTCCCTACACAAGGAGGTGCATCATGGAACAACGTCAGCAGCACCTTTTGGACGAGCTCATCTGTCATGAGCTCTACATCGACGCGCCGATCGATACCGTCTACTACTACGTGACCCAGCCGGATCGCTGGTACGAGTGGCATCCCGCTTCCCTGCGCGCCGATACCGGCCTGGCCGGCTCGTTGCCGGCGGGGCATCGCTTCAGCAAAACCATCGACCTGCTCGGCCTGCAGATCCACATGAGCTGCCGGGTGCTGGTCGCGGTGTTTCCCAAGGAGTTCAAGATCGTCTTCAGTTCTCCGCCAGCAGACGGCTCGATCCACTATCAGTTGCGCAAATACGGGGACGGAACCCTGTTCAAGCGCAGCCTGCACTACTGCTCCGACCTCAACCTGGGCAGCCTGCGCCCGCGCATCGAGCACCTGTCCCAACTGGCCCTGGCCAACCTCAAGCGCAACCTGGAGGACATCGCCCACTGACCCGGCAACGGGTGGCGTCGCGCTGGCTGACAAATCTGTAATCTTCACCTCAGTTTTCTGACAGGCCGCGCCGCTTAAGGTCGCCTCATACCTGACACAACAGGATCGAGGGAGCCTTGGGGCATGCACGTAAAACCCACACGACGCAGTTTTATCAAGGGCCTGGCCGCCGGTGGCGTACTGGCCGGCACCGGGCTGTGGCAACAGCCGCTCTGGGCCCGCAGCGAGGACGGCCAGCTGCCTGCCCTCAGCGGCCAGCAGTTCGACCTGTTCATTGGTGAATCCCAGGTCAACTACAGCGGCACGTCGCGCACCGCGATGACCATCAACGGCGGCCTGCCCGGCCCGCTGCTGCGCTGGCGCGAGGGCGATACCGTGACCATCCGGGTGCGCAACCGCCTGAAGGAGGACACCTCGATCCACTGGCACGGCCTGATCCTGCCGGCCAACATGGACGGCGTGCCGGGCCTGAGCTTCCACGGCATCACTCCAGGCGGCCTCTACGAATACCGCTTCAAGGTCCAGCAGAACGGCACCTACTGGTACCACAGCCACTCGGGCCTGCAGGAACAGGCCGGGGTCTACGGGCCACTGGTGATCGAGGCCCGCGAGCCGGAGCCTTTCCAGTACGACCGCGACTACGTGGTGATGCTCAGCGACTGGAGCGACGAGGCGCCCGAGCGCCTGATGCACATCCTGAAAAAGCAGCCCGGCTACTACAACTTCCACAAACGCACGGTCGGTGACTTTATCGAGGACGTCAGCCGCGACGGCTGGGCCGCCACCCTCGCCGATCGCAAGATGTGGGCGCAGATGAAAATGACCCCCACCGACCTCACGGACGTCAGCGGTTATACCTACACCTACCTGATCAACGGCCAGAGCCCGGGCGGCAACTGGACCGGGCTGTTCAAGCCCGGCGAGAAGCTGCGCCTGCGCCTGATCAACGGCTCGGCCATGAGCTACTTCGACCTGCGCATTCCCGGCCTGAAAATGACCGTGGTCGCCGCCGACGGCCAGTACGTGCAGCCAGTCAGTGTCGATGAACTGCGCATCGCCGTGGCGGAAACCTACGACGTGCTGGTCGAGCCCGGCTCGCAGGAGGCCTACACCCTGTTCGCCCAGGCCATGGACCGCAGCGGCTACGCCCGCGGCACCCTGAGCCAGCGTCCGGGGCTGAGCGCGCCCGTGCCGCCCCTGGACCCGCGGCCGCTGATCAGCATGGCCGACATGGGCATGGATCACGGCAGCATGGCTGGCATGGACATGGGCGCCATGCCCGGCATGGATCATGGCCAGATGCAGGGCATGGACCACAGCCAGATGCAGGGGATGGATTCCGGCAACATGGCCGGCATGGATCACAGCGCCATGGCCGGCATGTCGGGCATGGACCACGGCGCCATGGGCGGCGCCATGCAAAGCCACCCGGCCTCGGAAGACGGCAACCCGCTGGTGGACATGCAGACCATGAGCCCGACGCCGAAACTCGCCGACCCGGGCATCGGCCTGCGCGACAACGGCCGCCGGGTACTGACCTACGCCGACCTGCGCAGCACCTTCGAAGACCCGGACGGGCGCGAACCGAGCCGCACCATCGAGCTGCACCTGACCGGGCACATGGAGAAATTCTCCTGGTCGTTCGACGGCATCAAGTTCAGCGACGCCGAGCCCCTGCGCCTGATCTACGGCGAGAGGGTGCGCATCACCCTGGTCAACGACACCATGATGACCCACCCCATCCACCTGCACGGCATGTGGAGCGACCTGGAAGACGAACAGGGGCGCTTCCTGGTGCGCAAGCACACGATCGACATGCCGCCGGGCAGCAAACGCAGTTACCGGGTGACCGCCGATGCCCTGGGGCGCTGGGCCTATCACTGCCACCTGCTGTTTCACATGGAGATGGGCATGTTTCGCGAAGTACGAGTGGACGAAGCCGGGAGCGCCGCATGATGCCGAAGAACGCCTTGACCCTGTTCACCACCCTGCTCGGCCTCAGCGCCGGCACCCTGCAGGCCGCCGAAAGCATGGATCACTCCAGCATGGATCATTCGTCCATGCCGGCTTCCGCCATGCAAGGCAGCACGATGCCGGGCATGGACCACAGCCAGATGAGCGGCATGGACGGCGAGCCGCTGCAGACCATGGAGCCCGCGGCGCCCAGCCAAAGCCGCACGCCGATCCCGGTGCTCACCGACGCCGACCGCCGCGCCGCCTTCCCGCCGGTGGCCGGCCACGGCGTGAACGACAAGGCGATCAACTCGCTGTGGCTGATCGATCGCCTGGAGTACCAGGACGCCGATGACGGCAGTGCCCTGGCCTGGGAAATGAACGGCTGGATCGGCGGCGACATCGACCGGCTGTGGCTGCGCAGCGAAGGCGAACGCACCAACGGCCGGACCGAAAACGCCCAGGTCGAAGCGCTCTGGGGCCATGCCATCGGCCCCTGGTGGGATGTGGTCAGCGGCGTGCGCCAGGACTTCAAGCCCGGCGCGCCGCAGACCTGGGCCGCCCTCGGGCTGCAAGGCATGGCCCTGTACAACTTTGAAAGCCAGGCCACCGCCTACCTCGGCGAAGGCGGCCAGAGTGCCCTGGGGCTCCAGGCCGAATACGACATCCTGCTGACCAACCGCCTGATCCTGCAGCCCAACGCGGAGGTCAGCCTGTACGGCAAGAACGACCCGCAACGGGGCATTGGCTCGGGGCTCTCCTCGCTGGAGGCCGGCCTGCGCCTGCGCTACGAGTTGCACCGGCAGTTCGCGCCCTATGTCGGCGTGACCTGGAGCCGCAGCTACGGCAAGACCGCGGACTACGCCCGTGAAGAAGGCGAAGACAGCAGCGAAGCCCGCCTGGTGCTCGGTGTACGCCTGTGGTTCTGACTTTCGTTCAATAGATAACTAAAAACATCACGCGGCCAATGCCGCCTGGAGCCTTGCATGTCCTACCTCAAGCATCTCGTCATCGCCGCCACTTTCGGTGCCGGCCTGTTACTCACCGGCGTCGCCCAGGCGCACCCCAAGCTGCTGGCCTCGACCCCGGCCGAAGGCGCCAAGGGCGCGGCACCGGCGAAGATCGAACTGCAATTCTCGGAACCCCTCACCACCAAGTTTTCCGGGGCCCGACTGCTGATGACCGGCATGCCCGGGATGAGCCACGCACCGATGCCGGTCAAGGCCAGCGTGGCCGGCGGCAGCGACCCGAAAAGCATGATCATCAACCCCGCCGCCCCGCTCTCGAAGGGCAGCTACAAAGTCGAGTGGCGGGCGGTGTCCGCCGACACCCATCCGATCACCGGCAACCTGACCTTCGAAGTCAACTGAGCCATGGGCGAACTCATCAACGTCGCCCTGCGTTTTGCCCTGTACCTCGACCTGACGCTGCTGTTCGGCCTGGCGCTGTTCAGCCTTTACGGGCTGCGTGGCGCGCAGAGCCGTTGGCGTTTTCGCCGGCCTCTGGCGACCACCCTGGTGCTGGGCGTGCTGCTATCGGGTGCCGCGCTGCTGGAGCTGGCGCTGTCGATGAGCGGCGCGACCAGCCTGGCCGAACTGGACCCGGCGCTGGTGCCCGTGCTGATGCTGGAAACCGATGTCGGCCAAAGCTGGCTGCTGCGCCTGGCGGCGTTGCTGCTGGCGGGCGCGCTGCTTCTGTTCAGCAGTGGTTGGCCGAGATTCGCCCTCTACGGCCTGATCCTGTGCACGGCGGCAGCCCTGGCCACCCTGGCCTGGAGCGGCCACGGGGCGATGAGCGAAGGTGGCCAGCGTTACCTGCACCTGGGCAGCGACATCCTGCATTTGCTGGGTGCCGGCGCCTGGCTGGGGGCGCTGGCGGCTTTCGTCCTGCTGCTGCGCCGTGGCGCCTGCGAAGACGAACAGCAGGCAGGCCACCTGCTCGATGCCCTGAAGGGGTTTGCCAGCCTGGGCACGCTGATCGTGGTCAGCCTGGGCCTCAGCGGGGTGCTCAATTACCTGCTGATCGTCGGCCCGGACCTGGCAACGTTGAGCGCCAGCACCTACGGCCTGCTCCTCAGCCTGAAGGTGGCGGTGTTCGCCAGCATGCTGGTATTCGCCGCGTTGAACCGCTTCCATCTGGTTCCGCAGCTGGAACAGGCGCTGCACCAGGCCTCGCCCCAGGTAGCCCTGCCCGCCTTGCGCCGCAGCATGTTCCTGGAACTGGCGGCGGCCCTGCTGATTATCGGCCTTGTGGCCACGCTCGGTATCCTGAGCCCGATCCCCGAATGAACACGGAAATGATGCGACCGCTATCGCGGGCAAGCCTCGCTCCTACAGAGAATATGCACGCCTCTGTAGGAGCGAAGCTTGCTCGCGATAAACGATAACGCGGCGTAACGGACAAGCCCCAGCGTCCGGATGGCCAGCACTTGGTATAACGTTGAAACACAAGCACCGCGCCGCGCTCGAGAAAAGTAGCAAAATACGCCACCCTATCGACCCAAGACCGCGCCCTCCGTGGCGCCCCTGATGATCAAGAGACGCCCTATGCACAACACTCTGCGCCTGGCAGCCCTGTCTGCCCTGCTCGTCGGCTCCCTGGCCCAGGCCGCCGACCTGATCCCCATCGATGTGCACCGCGATGCCAACTGCGGCTGCTGCAAGAAATGGATCGAGCACCTGCAAGTCAACGGCTTCAAGGTCAACGACCACGTCGAAAGCAACATGAGCGAAGTCAAGCAGCGCCTGGGCGTGGCCCCGCGCCTGGCGTCCTGCCACACCGCGGTGATCAACGGCAAATTCGTCGAAGGCCATGTACCGGCGGACCAGGTGCTGGCCCTGAGCAAACGCGATGACCTGCTCGGCGTCGCCGCCCCCGGCATGCCCATGGGCTCGCCCGGCATGGAAATGGACGGCATGCCCGCCGATGCCTACCAGGTCATCGGCCTGACCAAAGACGGCAAGGACGTAGTGGTCGCGGACTACCCGGCCCATTGATCCTCACCGCCTGCCTCGGCCTGTTCCTGGCGGCCTTCGGCGCCGCCACCCTGCTGCCGCTGCAATCCGAAGCCGTGCTGGTGGGCCTGCTGCTCAGCGGCCAGTTCAACCTGTGGTTGCTGCTGGCCGTGGCCACCCTGGGCAATGTCCTCGGCTCCCTGGTGAACTGGTGGCTGGGCCAGCGCCTGGAACATTACAAGGACCGCCGCTGGTTCCCCGTCGGCCCACGTCATCTGCAAACCGCCCGCAACCATTACCAGCGCTACGGCCATTGGTCCCTGCTGCTGAGCTGGCTGCCGATCATCGGCGACCCGCTGACCCTGGTGGCCGGAATCATGGGCGAACCGCTCAAACGCTTCCTGCTGATCGTCACCCTGGCCAAGGGTGCGCGTTATGGCGTGCTGGCCTGGATGACCCTCGGCTGGGTCGGTTGAGCCGACCTGGGCACGCCTCTGGTCTCAAACGAGCACGACTGCGAAAGGGAGCGTTTCGCCCTGGCGATGGCCTCTGCTTATTTCAGATTTTCCCTATAGATTACAAACCGCCTCTATCAGTAACGTCCCGAAGCCAACTGCAAATTATTCGCCTCCTCATGGGGGCTTTTTTATGGACAATGCGGAAGCGAACACGGATGAGCGGCTATGTCTCCAATGGCCCGAAGGGCTATCGCAATAAGGGCGTTGAGCCTGTCGATATCGGCGCCCAACGCTGGGCAGAATATCCAGACCTGCCGCCAAAGGCAGAAGACAAACCCAACGCTGTCGGATGCACCTTTACCAAACCCTGCAAGCTCCCTGACGGGGTTATCAACTACGCAAGCTCTGCCATTCCCACCGATGCCATCAAAGAGTTCGGCGAATTCGCCTTGTTGGGTGGCCGTGAAACCGATGCTTCGGGGAACATCAAGCTTGGGAAGATCAGCGGAAACATACCGGTATCACTAGGGACACTTGCGCTCGGCGGAAGGGCTCTTACCTCTGCCGGAGTGTCCTGTGGTGGTCTATGTACTGCTGGAACGGCTGCTACTGCTGGAGCTGCTACAGGGGTTGGCACCGGGGCCAGTGTTGGAGCCGGTGCGGGTGGAGGTGCCACGGTTATTACTACTGGTGTTGTTGCTGGTGCATTGGCGGGCATGGTTGCACTGCTCTGGCCATCAAGTTTGGGCGATAGCAGTCTGTACACACCTGAACAGCTCAAGGCGCTCAAGGAAGGCCGCACACGTGTCCGGTTGCACATAGAACAGCAAACTGACGGCACGCTGAAAGGCTACGGGTACAACACTGAGAAGCGTACAGATTGGGAAATGATCCCTATAGTCGAGTTTGTAGCTCAGGGCTCTCAGCAGGTGGCTGACTTCGGAGATGGGGTGACCCTGATCTGGACGCCAGCCGTTGATCCCTCCAGCATGTCAGGAACTCCCCCGCTAGAAGCTGCACCACAGACTCCCCAAATCTGGATTTATCCGCCCACTGAGCAAGCGGATAACATCATCGTCAACCCGATCTACCCGCCTGAGTATAAAGACTTCATTCTGGTCTTCCCGATTGGCTCTGGGGTCCAGCCGCTATACATCGTGATGAATGTCCGCAAGAAGCCCGGCACTGTCACAGGGCAAGGGCAGGACGTGACAGGTATCTGGTTAGCCGGAGCTGGTACGGGTTTGGGGGTGCCAATACCATCGCAGATTGCCGATCAGTTGCATGGACAGGAGTTCACAGACTTTGACTCATTCCGAGAGGCTCTTTGGGAGCTGGTGGCCAAAGACCTGGAGTTAAGTCAGCAGTTCAACGAACGTAACCTGAAAGGCATGCTGAATGGTCTAGCACCAGTTACACCAAGGAACGGTCACGCAGGAAAGCGAATCTCATTCGAGCTGCACCACATCGAACTGATCAAGGATGGTGGCGCGGTGTACGATACTGACAATATCAACGTCGTCACACCGAGACGCCATATCGACATACACAGGGGAGTTGAGTAATGGAATTGAAGAGCCATTTGGCTTACTACACCGAACAGGAATTCAAGACCCTGATCCAAGCGATTGAAGATGCACGAACCGAGGAAGAGCGAGGTGAGCTTGTCGATCACTTCAACAAGATCGTTCCCCATCCAGCAGGAAGCGACTTGTTGTTCTACCCAGAGGCTGGGGAAGACGACTCAGCCGATGGTGTAACCCGGACTATCAGCAACTATTGCCATGACAAGGGCCTGCCGGGCTTCAAGAACTGATCCAGAGTGCTGCACAAATAGTGAAAGAAATAAGTATCGGATTTGAATTTGTGCTGAAAGACGATGAGGCGACACGAAACATGTAACAGGAGATATTCTCCAGTATCTGGCCCTGCCAAATTCAGCACCTACACCAAGAGACACACTTATGGTTAAAGACGATTCGAAGCAGCCTCTGACTTGCTTCAAGTACCGCAGTGGTGAGAGTGCCCTTAGATGCCTCGAAGAAGGTACACTTTACTTTGCGAAGCCGGGCGAGCTAAACGATGCGCTTGAAGCCAAGTTTGACCATGTTGACCTTACCATTTACAACAAAATCGTTGGGGACACCCTATCGGAGATAAGTCAAAAACGTGGCGGTCCTGCTTTGGCATTTGATAATCAAGGCCTTCCCGATTTAGCTAAAGCTACCGAAAAAGAAAATGAACGCTTTAGAAACTCTTGCAATGAGGTTGGTATTTTTTCAGCTGCACGCCGCCCCAATCATCAAGCTATGTGGGCCTACTACGCGGAAAATAACCAAGGTGTGTGCTTCGAACTCGAATGGTCAGCTTCTACCCTAGAGGACTATCAGTTGATCCCGGTGGAAGTAACGTACACCGATGCTGCCCGAGTTCATAATAGTGGGGAAGACTGGCGTGCACTGTTCCTTGATCTAGCAGAAAAGACCCCTAATGCAACTCTCGCAGAGCTTCAGGAATTATCGCTGGAGGAAGATTTCCGTCGTAGGCGGGGGATACTTTCGACAGCACGAGTGACATCAATCAAGCACACAGACTGGGCGCACGAGAAAGAGATACGACTACTTGCACCTAAAGCAGGTGCTCGCACCATACTTTCAACTGTTCTCAAGAAGGTGCACTTCATCCGAATGGATGGCGAAAAGTTTGGGCCTATCATGCAGCATCTTCACCTGAATTACCCTCAAGTACAGATAGTTCAGTGGATGATTCACCATGGTACGGTCACAACGTCAGCTAAAAACATGATGCTTCGGTCGATCCCTATCAAGGACATTTGATATATGGACGCAAATTTCCCTACCCACCCGCGCCCCGGAAAACCGATGCGCTGTTGTGAGTAGTTCTACGCAGTTTTGCCCGAGCTACTTAACCTCGGGCGACTAGGGGTACTGAAAACCCATACGGCCTCGGGTCTACCCAACTCTTGCCCTCAGCCTTTGCACGGATCAAATCTTGCTGGGTACGCTCGATCAGCAAGTCACGCTCAAACTCAGTAACAGCCCCCAGCCCCAACATACTCATCTTGCCCGCTGGAGATGTCAGGTCTACGCCGGCAAGATGACATCACTCACCTTGACCCATAGCAAATTGATGCTATCTGTTCTTGCGGGGTCGGAAGTTACAGGGAGCAAAATAAATGCGACCACTTCTCATTCTCCAACTTCAGAATCAACATCACCAAGGACAAGGACAGAATATGTTTACTGATATCAAGCCCGGACCAAAGCCTGCTAGAGACGACGGCAAAGACGACAGAAGGCGTCATGTAAACCCAGAAAACAAACCGAAGCACCCAACGCTTCCGATACATAAACCTTCGAAGTAGGAATGAGGGACCGGCTGTACGCAGTGGAACGGCCAAATATGCTTCCAATTCGAACAGGGCACGTTCCACTGCTTCAACTCAAAAATTTGTGTTCTGACGGAAAACCTCAAGTTAATGTGCCGTCACTGCTTCGAGCTTGGTCATGTACCAGAGCTAGCGCCCTAGCTAGACACAACCGGTGTACTACGAGTTCAAGGACCTGAAGATGCCGACCCTGCTGCTGATCGGCACCGCCGACACCACGGCGATCGGCAGCGACATCGCTCCGCCGGCGGTCAAGGCGCGGATCGGCAACTACCAGGTGCTGGGCAAGCAGGTGGCCGGGCTCATCCCGCACTCGACCCTGATCGAGTTCCCGGGCCTGGGCCACGCCCCGCAGATGGAAGAACCGGCGCAATTCCACCAGGCCCTGTTGGGCTGGCTGGCGCCACATTGATGCGTTTTCCCCGGAGCCTTCATGAGTGTGCAGATCGCGGTAATCGATGACTGGCAGGACGTTGCCCGTGACGTCGTGGACTGGTCGCTGCTGTCCGGCATCGGCCAGGTCAGCTTTATCCATGACTACCCCAGCGACACCGCCGCCATGAGCGAGCGCCTGGCGCCGTTCGAGGTGATCTGCGTGATGCGCGAGCGCAGCCGTTTCGACGCGGCCCTGCTGCGCAGCCTGCCGCGGCTCAAGCTGTTGCTCACCGGCGGCATGCGCAACGCCGCCATCGACCTTGCGGCCGCGGCCAGCCTGGGCATCCAGGTGTGCGGCACCGACAGTTACAAGCACGCGGCGCCGGAGCTGACCTGGGCGCTGATCATGGCCCAGACCCGCAACCTGCTCAGCGAAGCCAGCGCCCTGCGCGCCGGCCTTTGGCAACAGGGGCTGGGCGGCGACCTGCACGGCAAGACCCTGGGCATTCTCGGCCTGGGCAGCATCGGCCAGCGGGTGGCGCAGTTCGGCCAGGTGTTCGGCATGCGGGTGATCGCCTGGAGCGAGAACCTCACCGCCGAGCGGGCCGCGGCGGCCGGCGTGACCTACGTGAACAAGCAGCAGCTGTTCGAACAGGCCGACGTACTCTCGGTGCACCTGGTGCTCAGCGAGCGCAGTCGTGGCCTGGTGGACGCCCAGGCGCTGGCCTGGATGAAACCCTCGGCGCTGCTGGTCAACACCGCCCGCGGGCCAATCGTCGATGAAGCGGCGCTGATCAGCGCCCTCGAACGCGGGCGCCTGGCCGGTGCCGCGCTGGATGTGTTCGAACAGGAGCCACTGCCCCTCGACCATCCGTTGCGCCGCCTGCCCAATGTGCTGGCCACGCCCCATGTCGGCTATGTCAGCCAGCAGAACTACCGGCAGTTCTTCGCCCAGATGATCGAGGACATCCAGGCCTGGGCCGCCGGCCAGCCGATCCGTCAGCTGGGCTGAACACCACCTCAGGGCATTGCGCCAGCACTGCCCTGCACCATCATCGGGCGCGGGCGGTTTTTCCCCGCACCGCCTTCTCGCACCCCCTCACCGTTTTCGCGCCAAGGCTAAAAAGCCACGCCCCCGGCCGGTGCGCGAGACTGCCTTTCGTCGGCTTTATTCCGCGGTAGCGCAACCTTCGCCCCGAGAAAACCTAATCGTCACGCCCGCGCTCTAACTTCTGTCCTAGACTGGAATTCGAAAAGTGACCAGGCAGTCACTTCCAGGGAAATAAAGTCGAAACTTTTGGCTCGCGCCTTGGGTCAGGTTAAAGGTAGGGCCTTCGCGACTGGTGCAATCCTTGCAATGGCCCCTTCACCCTCTTTGCGTCGACGCATGAGGCTGCGTTCGGCTTTCGCATGCGCAACGTTTTTGTGCCCGGCCAGCGGATCGGCCTTTTGACACCGCCGGCTGATGCCAGGAACAGATCAATAAAACGGGAGAGACAGATGACCAGTGCCGTATTGCAAACCCAGGGAACGCATCCTCTGCATCTGGCCGGTGAACCGGCTTCCAAATCGATTCTCGCCCCTGGCGGCAAGACGTTACTGCCCCTGATCCATCACAACCCCAATCGCAAGAAAGTCCTGTTCGTCACCTCGGAAATCGCCGACCTGGTCAAGACCGGCGGCCTGGGCGACGTGTCGGCCGCCCTGCCCCGCGCCATGGCGCAACTGCATGACGTACGGCTGCTGATCCCCGGCTACCCGCAAGTGCTGCACAGCGAAAACCCGATTCATATCATTGGCGAACTGGGCGGCCACGCGGCCCTGCCGGCCTGCAAGATCGGGCGCATGGACATGCCCGACGGCCTGGTGATCTATGTGCTGATCTGCCCGGAACTCTACGAGCGCGAAGGCACCCCCTACGGCGCCAACAACGGCCGCGACTGGCCGGACAACCATATCCGCTTCGCCCGCCTGGGCCTGGCCGCCGCCGACATCGCCGCCAACCTGGCGCAGATCCACTGGTGCCCGGATCTGGTGCACGCCCATGACTGGCCTGCCGGGCTGGCGCCGGCCTATATGCACTGGCGCGGGCAACGCACGCCGACCCTGTTCACCATCCACAACCTGGCGTACCAGGGCGTGGTCAGCCTGGCCTGCTGCCCGGAGCTGGGCATCCCCGAACACGCCCTGCAACAGGAAGGCATGGAGTTCTACGGCAAGCTGTCGTTCCTCAAGGCGGGCATGGCCTACGCCAGCCACATCACCACCGTCAGCGCCACCTATGCCCAGGAAATCACCACCCCGGCCTTCGGCTGCGGGCTCGACGGTTTCCTCGCCAGCAAGACCCAGCAAGGCCTGCTCAGCGGCATCCCCAACGGCATCGACGAAAGTTGGGACGCCGCCACCGACCCGCACCTGTTCAGCCCCTTCGCCATCGGCGACTGGCAAGGCAAGGCCGCCAATGCCGCCCATGTACGGCGGATATTCGGCCTCGATGACAGCAGCGGCCCGCTGTTCGCCGTGGTCTCGCGCCTGGTCTACCAGAAAGGCCTGGACCTCACCGAAGGCGTGGCCGAGTACATCGTCAAGTCCGGCGGCCAGATCGCCATCATCGGTCGCGGCGAACCGGAAGAAGAACAGGCCATGCGCGCCCTGGCCGCGCGTTTCCCCGGGCGCATCGGGGTGAATATCGGCTTCAACGAAACCGACGCCCGCCGCATGTTCGCCGGCAGCGACTTCCTGCTGATGCCTTCGCGCTACGAACCCTGCGGCCTGAGCCAGATGTACGCCCAGCGCTTCGGTTCGTTGCCGGTGGCGCGCAATACCGGCGGCCTGGCCGACACCATCGAGAACGGCGTCACCGGCTTTCTGTTCGACGAGTCCACGGTGGCCAGCTACGAAGAAGCCCTGAGCCGCGCCTTCAAGGTGTTCGCCTATCCGCAGCTGCTCAACGCCATGCGCTGCCGGGCCATGGCCGCGCCCTTCAACTGGTGCAAGGCGGTGGAACCCTACGCCGAACTCTATGAACAGCTGGTGGCCAAGGCCTTGGGAAAATCGGCCAAACCCTGAGAGGCACCCCAAGATGCCGGCAAGGACACTGGAAACCTGGCCCCACGGCACAGTCCCACTCGATGCCGAGCGCACCCGCTTTGCCCTCTGGGCGCCGGACGCCCGTCATGTCAGCGTTGAGCTGCAAGACGGGCCGTCGCTGCCCATGCGGCCCCAGGCCAACGGCTGGTTCATGATCATCGGCCGCTGTCCGCCCGGCACTCGCTACCGCTTCAACATCGATGAGCGGATCCGCGTGCCCGACCCGGCCTCCCGGGCCCAGGACGGCGATGTCCACGGCCCCAGCCTGGTGGTCGATCCCCTGGCCTATCGCTGGCAGCACCCGCACTGGCAAGGCCGGCCGTGGCACCAAGCGGTAATCTACGAGCTGCATGTGGGTGTTCTGGGTGGTTACCGCGAAGTGGAAAAACACCTGCCGCGCCTGGCCGAGCTGGGCATCACCGCCATCGAACTGATGCCCCTGGCGGAGTTTCCCGGCGACCGCAACTGGGGCTACGACGGCGTCCTGCCTTATGCGCCGGAAGCCTCCTACGGCTCGCCCGACGACCTCAAGCACCTGATCGACTGCGCCCATGGCCTGGGTCTCGCGGTGATGCTCGACGTGGTCTACAACCACTTCGGCCCCGACGGCAACTACCTGCATCACTACGCCAAGGCCTTCTTCAGGGAGGACCGGCACACGCCCTGGGGCGCGGCCATCGACTTTCGCCGCCAGCCCGTACGCGACTTCTTTATCGACAATGCCCTGATGTGGCTGCTGGAGTACCGCTTCGACGGCCTGCGCCTGGATGCCGTACATGCCATCGACGACCCGGACTTCCTGCACGAATTGGCGCAGCGGGTGCGCCAACGGATCGACCCGATGCGGCAGGTCTGGCTGACCCTGGAAAACGAGCACAACCAGGCCAGCCTGCTGGAGCAGCACTTCGACGCGCAGTGGAACGACGACGGGCACAACGCCCTGCATGTGCTGCTCACCGGCGAAACCGACGCCTACTACGCCGACTTCGCCGAACGCCCCACCGAGAAACTGGCGCGCTGCCTGAGCCAGGGCTTCGCCTACCAGGGCCATGTCACCCGCCACGGCACCGCCCGCGGCGAGCCCAGCGGCCACCTGCCGCCCAGCGCCTTCGTGCTGTTTTTGCAGAACCACGACCAGATCGGCAACCGCGCCTTCGGCGAACGCCTGGTGCGCCTGGCCGAGCCACAGGCGTTGCGGGCGGCCACGGTGCTGTTGCTGCTGTCGCCGATGATCCCGCTGCTGTTCATGGGTGACGAACTGGCGGCGCCGCAGCCCTTTCTGTTTTTCACCAGCCATCACGGCGAACTGGCGGACGCGGTGCGCGAAGGCCGACGCGGTGAATTCGCCGCCTTCAGCGCCTTTGCCGATCCCCATGAACGCGAGCAGATTCCCGACCCGAACGCACCGGACACCTTCCTCGCGTCGCGGCCGCAGGCGGACCCGGCCCAGGGCGAACAGACCCAGGCCCTGTATCGCCAACTGTTGCAACTGCGCCGCGAGCACATCGTACCCCACCTGCCCGGCGCCGAAGCCCTGGGTGCCGAGGTGCTGGCCGAGGGTGCGCTGTGCGCCCGCTGGCGCCTGGGCAATGGCCAGGAACTGCGGATCGATCTCAACCTGAGCCCGCACAAGGTCGAGCAGCGGCCACCGAGCGCAGCGCAGTGCCTGTTCGACTACCCGGCCCAGGCTTTCGAGCTTCTGCAGCGAGGCCATCTCACCCCCTATAGCGCATTGGTCAGCCTCGGCGCACTCGCCCCACTGCCTGACCTTGACGGAGAACGCCCATGAGCGACGCGCAACTGGAAATCCTCGCCAGCCGAGCCGGCCTGGCCGTCGACTGGATCGACGCCAACGGCCGCCCGCAACGGGTCGAGCCACGGGTGCTGCGAGCCGTGCTGGCCAGCCTCGGCCATCCGGCCGACAACGACCGACAGATCGAAGCCAGCCTGCGCCAGCTGCTACAGGCGCAACAGAGCCGGCAACTGCCACCGCTGCTGACCGCCGATGTCGGCCAGGGCCTGGACCTGGGGCATTACTTCGCCCCGGACACGCCCTGTGAAATCCACCTGGAAGACGGCAGCGTGCTGAACCTCAAGCTGGACGACAACTCCATGCTGCCGGGCCTGATCCCGGTGGGTTACCAGGAGGTCAGCATCGCAGGCCAGCACTTCACCCTGGCCGTGGCGCCCGAGCGCTGCTACAGCGTCGCCGACGCCGTGGACCAGGCCACGCCCCGCGCCTGGGGCCTGGGCGTGCAGCTGTATTCGCTGCGGCGCAGCGGCGACGGCGGTTATGGCGATGGCGGTTATGGTGACACTGGGGCCCTCGAAGACCTGGTCCGGGTCGCCGGCGAACGGGGTGCCGAGTCCCTAGCCATCAGCCCATTGCATGCCATGTTCAGCAGCGACACCGGACGCTACAGCCCCTACTCGCCGTCCAGCCGGCTGTTTCTCAACAGCCTGTACGCCGCCCCCGGAACCATTCTCGGCGAGCGCGCCTGGCGCAGCGCCATCGACGCCAGCGGCCTGGGGCCGCAACTGCAACAGTTGGAACAACAGCCGATGGTCGACTGGCCGGTGGCGGCCCAGGCCCGGCAGAAAGTCCTGCGCGCTCTTTATGAAGGCTTCTGCCAGGGCGAGCACCCGCTGCACCAGGACTTCGCCAGTTTTCGCCACGCCAGCGGCGAGGCCCTGGAAAACCACTGCTGCTTCGAAGCCATCCAGGCCCAGCGCGCGGCCCATGGCGAAAGCCTCGACTGGCGCCAATGGCCCGACGCCTGGCGCACCCCGCGCAGCCCGGCGCTGGCGCAGTTCGCCGAGGAACACGCCAGCGACATCGGCTTCTATGCCTTCTGCCAATGGCTGATCGCCCGTTGCCTGGAGCGGGTGCAGAGCACCGCCCGCAGCAGCGGCATGGGCATCGGCCTGATCGCCGACCTGGCGGTGGGCGCCGATGGCGGCGGCAGCCAGGCCTGGAGCCGCCAGGACGAACTGCTGGCGGCGCTGACCGTCGGCGCGCCGCCGGACATTCTCAATCGCCAGGGCCAGGGCTGGGGCATCTCTGCCTTCTCCCCGGAGGGCCTGGTGCGCAACGGTTTCCACGCTTTTATCGAAATGCTCCGGGCCAACTTCGCCCATGCCGGCGGCCTGCGTATCGACCATGTGATGGGCCTGCAACGACTGTGGGTGATCCCCCTCGGCGCCCCGCCCTGCGACGGCGCCTACCTGTATTACCCGGTGGACGACCTGCTGCGCCTGCTGACCCTGGAGTCGCACCGGCACCAGGCGATCGTCCTCGGCGAAGACCTCGGCACGGTGCCCGACGGCCTGCGGGAAAAACTCAGCGCGCGGGCCATGCTCGGCATGCGCGTGTTGCTGTTCGAGCAGGAGCACGGCACCCATTTCCGGCCGATCCTCGACTGGCCGGACAACGCCCTGGCCACCACCAGCACCCACGACCTGCCAACCCTCAACGGCTGGTGGCAAGGCCGCGACATCGACTGGAGCGCGCGCCTGGGCCTGGTGGACGAAAGCGGCGAAACCCACTGGCGCGAACATCGCCAGCGCGAACGCGAGGGCCTGCGCCACGCCCTGAGCCGCGACCCACAGAATTTTCGTGAAGACACCCACGAAGCCGACCAGGTGGTGGACGCCAGCGTGCGCTTCCTCGGCCATACCCGTGCGCCGCTGGTGCTGCTGCCTTTGGAGGACGCCCTGGGCATCGACGAACAGGCCAACCTGCCCGGCACCCTCGACAGCCACCCCAACTGGCGTCGGCGCCTGGCCGGCAGCAGCGCGGCCTTGCTCGATGACCCGGACGCCGCGCGCCGCCTGGAGCTGCTGGCCTGCGCCCGGCAACAGGCCCACGAGCGCGACCGATGAACCGGGCGGCGACCCCGTCTGTGCGGGCCACCTTGCGCCTGCAGTTTCATCGTGGCTTCACCCTCGATGAGGCGGTGCCGCTGGTACCCTACTTTGCCCGCCTGGGCATCAGCCACCTGTACGCCTCGCCGCTGCTGTGCGCCCGCGCCGGCTCGCTGCACGGCTACGACGTGGTCGACCCGACCCGGGTCAACCCCGAGCTGGGTGGCGAGGCCGCCCTGGAGCGCCTGGTCCGCAGCCTGCGCCAGCACGACATGGGCCTGCTGCTGGATATCGTCTCCAACCACATGGCGGTCGGCGGCGCGGACAACCCCTGGTGGCAGGACCTGCTGCGCTGGGGCCGCCTGAGCCCCTACGGCGAGTTCTTCGATATCCAGTGGCACTCCCCCGACCCCTTGCTGGAGGGCCAGTTGCTGCTGCCCTTCCTCGGCAACGACTACGGCGTGGCCCTGCAGGAAGGCGCGCTGAGGCTGTGCTTCGATGCCGCACGGGGCGAGTTTCATGTCGAGCATTACCAGCATCACTTCCCGATCTGCCCCAGCGACTATGGCGAGCTGCTCCGGGTCCAGGGCGAGCTCGACGCCGAGCCGGCCGAATGCCTCAAGTCACTGGCCGATGCCTTCAGCACCCTGCGCTACCAGCCCGACGCCCACACCCAGGCCGAGCCCCTGCAACAGCAGCTGCGGGACGCCGCCCGTGACCCGCGGATCCGCGCGGCCATCGAGCAGCAGCTGGCGCTCTACGACGCGCGCCAGTCGCAGGGCTTCGCCCGCCTGCACACACTGCTGGAGCAGCAGAGCTATCGCCTGGCCAGTTGGCGCACCGCGGCGGACGACATCAACTGGCGGCGCTTCTTCGACGTCAACGAGCTGGGCGGGCTGCGGGTCGAGCGCCCGGCGGTGTTCGAGGCCACCCACGGGAAAATCTTCCAGTTGATCGCCGCCGGCCTGGTGGACGGGCTGCGCATCGACCATATCGACGGCCTGGCCGATCCCCGTGGCTACTGCCGTAAACTGCGGCGCCGGGTCGATGCCCTGCGCCCCGGCCAGTACCTGCCGATCTACGTGGAAAAGATCCTCGGCGCCGGCGAAAGCCTGCGCCGCGACTGGGGCGTGGACGGCAGCACCGGCTACGAATTCATGAACCAGCTGTCGCTGCTGCAGCACGACCCGCAAGGCGCTTCACCGCTGTCCGAACTCTGGAGCCGGCACAGCGAACGCCCGGCGGCCTTTCTCGAAGAAGCCCGGCTGGCGCGCCAGCAGTTGCTCAATGGCTCGCTGGCCAGCGACTTCGAAAGCGTGGCCCAGGCCTTGCTGCAAGTGGCGCGCAACGATGTGATGAGCCGCGACCTGACCCTGGGAGCGATTCGCCGCGCCTTGCAGGAACTGATCGTGCACTTCCCGGTGTACCGCACCTACATTGGCGCCTGCGGGCGCTCGGCGGCGGACGAGGTGTTCTTCCAGCAGGCCCTGCAAGGCGCTCGCGACACCCTGGGCGAAGCCGACTGGCCGGTGCTGGCCTACCTGCAACAGTGGCTCGGCGGCCGCGGCTGGCGCCAGCTGCCACCGGGGCGGCAGCGCAAGGTGCTCAAGCATGCCTGCGTGCGCTTCCAGCAACTGACCTCGCCGACCGCGGCCAAGGCGGTGGAAGACACCGCGCTCTATCGCTCGGCAGTGTTGCTGTCGCGCAACGACGTGGGTTTTTCCACCGAGCAGTTCTGCGCCCCGGTGGAAGATTTCCACGCGGCCTGCCGTGAGCGCCTGGCGACCTTCCCCGACAACCTGCTGGCCAGCGCCACCCACGACCACAAGCGCGGCGAAGATGCCCGCGCGCGCCTGGCGGTGCTCAGCGAACTCAGCCCCTGGTACGTCGAACAGGTGGAACACTGGCGCAGCCTGGCCCAGGCCCTGCGCAGCGATCCCCAGGCACCCGGCGCCGGCGACGAGTTGATCCTCTATCAGGCCCTGCTCGGCAGCTGGCCGCTGGAGCTGCACAGCGACGACAGCCAGGGCCTGCGCGACTATGCCCGGCGCCTGTGGCAATGGCAGGAAAAAGCCCTGCGCGAAGCCAAGCTGCACAGCAGCTGGGCAGCGGCTAACGAGTCCTATGAAAGTGCCGTCCATGACTTCATCGAGCGACTGTTGCTCAGCCCCGCGGGCCAGCCGTTGCGCAGCGCCATAGGCACGGCCGTCCAGGTCATCGCGCCCGTTGGCGCCCTCAACGGCCTGGCTCAATCCTTGCTGCGCATGACCGTGCCGGGGGTGCCGGACCTGTATCAGGGCAACGAGTTCTGGGACTTCAGCCTGGTGGATCCGGACAACCGCCGCCCGGTGGACTTCGCGGCCCGACAGCAGGCGCTGGACCCCTGCGGCGAAACCATGGAACTGCTGGCCCACTGGCGCGACGGGCGCATCAAGCAGGCCCTGATCGCCGCCACGCTGACACGCCGTGGCGAGTACCCGCAGCTGTTTCGCCGGGGCACTTACCAGGCACTGCCGGTACAGGGCCGACACGCCGACAAGGTGCTGGCCTTCATGCGCGAACACCAGGGCCAGCGCGCCGTGGTGATAGTGCCCAGGCTGGTCGCCGGGCTGCTGGAAAGCGGCGCGCCCCCCCGGGTCGACGCGCCGGATTGGGGCGATACGCGGGTGCCTTTACCGTTCGCCGCACCAGGACAAAACCTGAAGGGACTTTTTTCCACGGGGGCAGTCACACCCCACAAGGATCTGATGATCAGCAGCGCATTGCGGGATTTCCCGGTCAACCTCTTCATCCAAACTTGAGTTCAGTTCAGGAGCATTGCGATGAGTACCGACGACAAACGCATTCGTGAGTTCGCCTATCAAATCTGGGAATCGGAAGGCCGGCCCGACGGCCAGGAACACCGGCATTGGGAAATGGCCCGCAAGCTCGCCGAAGCCGAGGCCCTGGCCCCGAGCAAGCCACCCAAGGCGACCCGTGCCGCCAGCGCCAAGCCCGGCAAACCCGCGGCAAAGCCCAAGGCCGTCGCCAAATCCACGGCTGCGGCACCCTTGGCCCCAGGAGAAAAGGTGTCTCCTGGAGAAAAAGGCTTGCCGCCCGGGGGCAAAAGCAGCGCGGTGAAAAAGCCGCGGGCACCGCGCAAGCCAGCGGCCAGCTGACGCCCCTGCCGCCGAGGCGCTCGCGCCACCTCCGCTGTCGACCTTGCCCATGTGCGTGGCGCGCCCGAGCGCCACAGGGAGCCTGTTCGCCCATCTGATTCCCAGGAGCACCCATGACCACGTCCAAAGCAGCCGCCACGCCGAACACCTCGCCAGCGACCGAGCCCTCGCGCATCCGCGAAGGCCTGCCCTTCCCGCTCGGCGCGACCTGGGACGGCCTGGGGGTCAACTTCGCCCTGTTCTCGGCCAATGCCACCAAGGTCGAACTGTGCCTGTTCGACGCCTCGGGCGAAGTCGAGCTGGAACGTATCGAACTGCCGGAATACACCGACGAAATCTTCCACGGCTACCTGCCCGACGCCCATCCCGGGCTGATCTACGGCTACCGGGTGCACGGCCCCTACGACCCGGCCAAGGGTCATCGCTTCAACCCCAACAAGCTGTTGATCGACCCGTATGCCAAGCAACTGGTGGGCGAACTGAAATGGTCCGAGGCACTGTTCGGCTACACCATCGGGCACCCCGACGCCGACCTCAGTTTCGACGAACGCGACAGCGCGCCCTTCGTGCCGAAAAGCAAAGTGATCGACCCGGCCCACACCTGGGGCCACGATCACCGGGTCAGTGTGCCCTGGGACAAGACGATCATTTATGAGACTCACGTGCGCGGCTTCACCATGCGTCATCCCTCGGTGCCGGAGGCGGTGCGCGGCACCTTCGCCGGGTTGATGGTCGACGATGTGCTGGAGCACATCCGCAAGCTCGGGGTGTCCTCGGTGGAGCTGTTGCCGATCCACGCCTTCGTCAACGACCAGCACCTGCTGCACAAAGGCATGACCAACTACTGGGGCTACAACAGCATCGCCTTCTTCGCCCCCGACCCGCGCTACCTGGCCAGCGGCAAGATCGCCGAGTTCAAGGAAATGGTCGCGCACCTGCACGAAGCCGGGCTCGAACTGATACTCGACGTGGTCTACAACCACACCGCCGAGGGCAACGAGCAAGGCCCGACCCTGTCCATGCGCGGCATCGACAACGCCTCCTACTACCGCCTGATGCCCGACGACAAACGCTTCTATATCAATGACTCCGGGACCGGCAACACCCTCGACCTGAGCCACCCCTGCGTGCTGCAGATGGTCACCGATTCGCTGCGCTACTGGGCCACGGAAATGCACGTGGACGGTTTCCGCTTCGACCTGGCGACCATTCTCGGGCGCTACCACCATGGCTTCGACGAGCGCCACAGCTTCCTCGTGGCCTGCCGCCAGGACCCGGTGCTGCGCCAGGTGAAGCTGATCGCCGAGCCGTGGGACATCGGCCCCGGCGGTTATCAGGTGGGCGGGTTCCCGCCGGGCTGGGTGGAATGGAACGACAAGTTCCGCGACACCGTGCGCGCCTTCTGGAAAGGCGACGACGGCCAGCTCGCCGACTTCGCCGCGCGCATGACCGCCTCCGGCGAGATGTTCAACCAGCGCGGGCGGCGGCCTTATACCTCTGTCAATTTCGTGACCGCCCACGACGGCTTCACCCTGCATGACCTGGTGTCCTACAACGACAAGCACAACGAAGCCAACGACGAGGGCAACCAGGACGGCAGCAACCACAACCTGTCGTGGAACCACGGCGTCGAAGGCCCCACCGACGACCCACAGATCAATGCGCTGCGCCTGCGCCAGATGCGCAACTTCTTCGCCACCCTGCTGCTGGCCCAGGGCACGCCGATGTTGGTCGCCGGCGACGAGTTCGCCCGCACCCAGCACGGCAACAACAACGCCTATTGCCAGGACAGCGAAATCGGCTGGGTCAACTGGGACCTGGACGACGATGGCAAGTCGCTGCTCAAGTTCGTCAAGCGCCTGGTCAAGCTGCGCATGGCCTACCCGATCCTGCGCCGCGGACGCTTCCTGGTGGGCAACTACAACGAGGACATCGGGGTCAAGGACGTCACCTGGCTCGCCCCGGACGCCAGCGAAATGACCATCGAACAATGGCAGGACGGCCACGGCCGCTGCCTGGGCATGCTGCTCGACGGCCGCGCCCAGGAAACCGGAATACGCCGCCCCGGCGCCGACGCGACCCTGCTGCTGGTGGTCAACGCCCATCACGACATCGTCAACTTCTGCCTGCCGGAAGTGCCCGACGGCGGCTTCTGGACCTGCATGATCGACACCAACCAGCCCTCGGTGAAAGGCCAGGAACGCTTCGAGTTCGGCCACCCGTACTCGGTGACCGGCCGCTCGCTGCTGCTGTTCGAACTGCAGCATGAGAGCGACGATTGAGCAGGTGGCTGGCCATTTGCCGAACTTAATGGCGGGCAGTGCCCAGCCCATCAGACACATGTACGATGGTGCCAGACACCCATTCCCCGCTATCTTGAACACCTGAGCGTCGCCGTCAGAAAAAAACCGCTGGCCCCTGCGACGGCGACCAACGGCTGTGTATGATTGAACGCTCTTGCAGGACGGCAATCCAAGGTATGGAGCGCCGGCACCCGGACCGACACCGGGTGCGAACCCAAGCGGCCCGGTTCATCACCGCGCGCCGGCTGCCCCGGAACAAGGATGTGACACCCATGAGACCCATACCCCTGAGCGACAACTGGCCAGAGCAGGTCTGGAACGGCGCCCGCCAACTGCTCGACGTCCCCCCCATCAACCTTGCCAGCCTGGTGCCGCCCGGATTTCGCGCGGTGGTCATTGCCCCGCACCCCGGCGACGAAGTGCTGACCTGCGGCGGCCTGCTGCAGGTACTGGCCCACCACGGCCATCCGCTGCAACTGATTTCCGTCACCGACGGCAGCGCCAGCCACCCCGGCTCCGACCTGTGGTCGGAGCGGCGCCTGAGCGTGTTCCGCCCCCAGGAAAGTGTCGAGGCCCTGCGCCGCCTGGGTTTGCCCCTGCACAGCCTGAAGTGGATTCGCGGCGGTTTTGCCGACAGTGTGCTGCAGGAGCGCGAGCATCAACTGAGCCAGTTCATCGGCCGTTACCTGCGCCCCGATGACGTGGTGTTCAGCACCTGGCGCGAAGACGGCAACGACGACCACGATGCCGTCGGCCGGGCCAGCGCCAAGGCCGCGGCCCGGGCCGGCGTGGCGTTCCACGAAGTTCCGGTGTGGGCCTGGCACTGGCCGGCGCGCGACGAACACCTGCTGCCCTGGCACCGCGCCCGCAAGCTGCGCCTCGACACCTGGACCGTGGCCCGCAAGCGCCACGCGGCGCATGCCTATGCCAGCCAGTTGCAGGGCGATCCGGGCATCGGCCTGGCCCCGACCCTGACGCCGGTGGTGCTGGAGCGACTGCGCCAGTCCTACGAAATCATTTTCATGTAGTACCGCCCCGATGTACGCCACCCGGGGGAAAACCTGAACTGACCGGCAAAGTGTCAGTCGCATGAGTAATCGCCCTGATTACGAGGAGCAAGCGTGAACACCGATTCAACCGGGCACCCGGTCACGTCGGCAGCGCCAGACGAAACCCCGGCGGTCCATCGCCTGCGCATCCTGACCGTCAACACCCACAAGGGCTTCACCGCCCTGAACCGCCGTTTCATTCTCCCGGAGCTGCGTGACGCGGTACGCAGCACCCAGGCCGACCTGGTGTTTCTCCAGGAAGTGCTGGGCGAGCACGACCGCCACGCCAACCGCTACAGCAACTGGCCACAGCAGTCGCAATACGAGTTTCTCGCCGACAGCATGTGGGGCGACTTCGCCTACGGGCGCAACGCGGTCTATCCCGACGGCCATCACGGCAACGCCCTGCTGTCGAAATACCCGATCCGCCAGTACCGCAACCTCGATGTCTCGATCACCGGCCCGGAACGCCGCGGGCTGTTGCATTGCGTGCTGGATGTACCGGGGCATGCCGAAGTGCACGCGATCTGCGTGCACCTGAGCCTGCTGGAAAGCCATCGCCAGCTGCAGCTGGCGTTGTTGTGCCAGTTGCTGGAGTCGCTGCCGGCCGACGCGCCGGTGATCATCGCCGGCGACTTCAACGACTGGCAACTGCATGGCAACGCCACCCTCGCCCGCCGCGACGATCTGCACGAAGCCTTCGAGCGCCACCACGGCAGCCCGGCCAAGACCTACCCGGCACGCTGGCCGCTGCTGCGCCTGGACCGCATCTACCTGCGCAATGCCAGCAGCCACGCGCCGAAGATCCTCGGGCACAAACCCTGGACGCACCTGTCGGATCACCTGCCGCTGGCGGTAGAAGTGCACCTCTGAACATCCGCTCAAACATTCACCGCCCAATGGCCGTGCACGGCCGGCGATTGTCACTGATACTCGATCACTCCACTCCGCGCGCTGCCTGCAGCGTCGGGCTATGTCTGGTGTTCTTAGCTAGGAGTCATCCCATGAGTGACAAACCCGTAATTGTGCTGGTCCATGGTTTCTGGGGCGGAGCCGCCCACTGGAACAAGGTCATAGTCGAGCTGTTGCAACGGGGCTACACGCGGATTCGCGCGGTGGAGCTGCCACTGACCTCGCTGGCCGAGGACGTCGAGCGTACCCGCAAACTGGTGGCCCAGCAGGAGGGTCCGGTGCTGTTGGTCGGCCATTCCTATGGCGGCGCGGTGATCACCGAAGCCGGCCTGGCGCCGAATGTCGCGGGCCTGGTGTACATCGCCGCCTTCGCTCCCGATTCCGGCGAAAGCCCGGGCAGCATCACCCAGCAGCATCCGCCGGTGGCCGCGGCGAACCTGCAGCCCGACAGCGACGGTTACCTCTGGGTCAAGCCGGAGCTGTTCCATGAAAGCTTCTGCCAGGACCTGCCGGAACAGGACGGGCTGGTCATGGGCCTGATCCAGAAGGCGCCGCTGGCCAGCACCTTCGGCGACACCATTGGCACCCCTGCCTGGAAGCACAAGCCGTCCTGGTATCAGATTTCCACCGAGGACCGGATGATCGCCCCGCAAAACCAGCAGCGCATGGCCGCGCGCCTGGGGGCGAGAAAAATCATCAGCCTGGCGGCCAGCCATGCCTCCCTCGCCTCCCAGGCCAGCGAAGTCGCCGGGCTGATCGACGAAGCGGCCAGCGCGCTGGCCAAGGGCTGACGCAGTCCTTCGCGCAAGGAAATGACCGACTCGCCCGCAAAGGGCGAGTCGGTAGTTGGCTACCGAAAATCCCTTTCCCCCGCCTTTCCTGACGTTTTTTCGCACAAACAAGAACTTAGAGAATTGCTTTTTTTCAGTCGGTTACAAAGCCTAAATTACCTACGCCATTGGTCGGTCATTTTCTTGACGGCTGCCCTGTCGTCTCCTTAGCTACTGCTTACTACCCCCGGAAACACAACCAGGGGCAAGCCTCGGACACCTGCTTTAGAGCGGGTCGCCGAGCCTTGCCTCAACGAACTCGGTCGCCCCTCATTCGGGGTAGGAGAGACGCCACAGCGAGACACGGCATGCGATTGCAAGGTAGCCCTCCATGAAAATTTCACTCACCCCACAAGAGATCAAGATCATTCTGTGCACAGTTTCCGCTTCAGTGTTGCTGTGCTCTTCCATGGAGGTAAAAGCATCCCCTGCCGAGGATGAGGCGCAGCTCTGGTATCGCCAGGACCTGCTCCTGAACCGTCTGTTGACACCCGCGCCATCCGCGACACCCATGCCCCTCGACCACCCCACAGGCAACAGCCTGGGCATCGTGCAAGGCAGCCCGCAGGTCTGGGACCCGCTGTACGGGCCCGCGGCGCGGCAGACCGAAGTCGGCTACCTCGGCTCGCGTTTTGCCAGCAGCATCAATGGCACACCCAACGGCCCGGTGCTCTACACCCTGGAAAGCAGCAGCGGGCATACCCAGCGCATCGGCCTGCTGGGCGGCCAGAGCCAGTTCCAGGCCAACGGCCAGGGCGTGCCCGGCGGTTTCAGCGATCCGCGTAACGACCGCTTCAATGTCCAGGGTCAAAGTCTTGGCGCGTTCTGGAGCCTGACCGGCTCGCAGGGCTGGCACGTCGATCTGTCGGCCAGCGGCGGCCGGGTCAGCGGCTTCAGCCGTACCGAACAAGGCCAGCGGCAGGCCGCCGAGGGCAGCGCGGTGACCCTGTCGGTACAAGGTGGGGTTCCCATCGGCATCAGCGACCACTGGGTGGTCGAACCCCAGGCGCAATTGATCAACCAGCGCGTCAGCCTGGACAACCCGAATGCCGACAACAGCAGCAGCTCCGCCGGCAACCTGAACTCCTGGAGCGGCCGCGTCGGTGCCCACTTGCAAGGCCGTTATGACGTCGCCGGGCACTCGGTGGAACCCTATGTGCGCACCAGCTTGTGGCACACGGTGTACAGCGGCGACATGCTGAGCCTGGACAAGGTCGACAAGATCAGCAGCAGCCACAAGTCTTCCACGGTCGAAGTCGGCCTGGGCCTGGTGGCCAGGCTCACCCCCGCCGTCAGCCTGTACGTGAGCGCCGACTACAGCAGCGACGTGGACGACAACGACCTCAACGGGCTGATCGGCAGCCTGGGTGTGCGGATGCGCTGGTAAGCCTGTGTAGCCGCTGCCGCAGGCTGCGATCGGGCTCGCAGGGCCCGCAACCCGGACAGCGCGTATTGCCGATGGCGCCTTTGCGTCGGCTGCGCCGCCGATCGCAGCCTGCGGCAGCGGCTACAGGGATCGGGTTTTCAGGGACGCCCGATAGCTGTCGGTCAACCCTCGGGCTGCAGGATCAGCACCGCCAGCGGCGGCAGGTTCAACGCCAGCGACAACGCCTGGCCGTGGCTCGGTTCATCCTCGGTGACGACCCCGCCGCCGTTGCCATAGTTGGAACCGGCATAGGTGTCGGAGTCGCTGTTGAGCAACTCGCCCCAGCGCCCGGCGAAGGGCACGCCGATCCGGTAGGCCTGGCGCGGCACCGGGGTGAAGTTGGCCACCACCAGCAGCGGCTTGCCCTCCTTGCTCCAGCGCAACCAGGCGTAGACGCTGTTGATCGCGTCGTCGCCGATCAACCACTGGAAGCCCTGGGGCGCGTCGTCCTGGTCGTGCAGCGCCGGATGCTCGCGGTACAGACGGTTGAGATCGCCCACCAGTTTCTGCACGCCGCGGTGCTCGGGGTATTGCAGCAGGTACCAGTCCAGTTGCTGGTCGTGATTCCATTCGCGCCACTGGCCGAACTCGCAGCCCATGAACAGCAGCTTCTTGCCCGGGTGGGTCCACATGAAGCTCAGGTAGGCCCGCAGGTTGGCGAACTTCTGCCAGCGATCGCCGGGCATCTTGTCGATCAGCGAATGTTTGCCGTGCACCACCTCGTCATGGGAGATCGGCAGGATGAAGCGCTCGGACCAGGCATACACCAGGCCGAAACTCAGCTCGTTGTGGTGATGGGCGCGGTACACCGGGTCCTGCTGGATATAGTGCAGCGAGTCGTGCATCCAGCCCATGTTCCATTTATAGGCGAAGCCCAGGCCGCCCTGCTGGGTGCTCTGGCTGACCCCGGGCCAGGCCGTGGACTCCTCGGCGATCACCAGGGCGCCCGGCGCCTCGAGGGACACCACGTCATTCAGGTGGCGGAGGAAATCGATGGCTTCGAGGTTCTCGCGGCCGCCGTGGCGATTGGGCACCCACTCCCCGGCGTTGCGCGAATAGTCGCGATAGAGCATCGAGGCCACGGCATCCACCCGCAGGCCGTCGACATGGAAATGCTTGAGCCAGTGCAGCGCCGACGCCAGCATGAAGCCGTGGACCTCGGTGCGCCCCAGGTTGTAGATCAGGGTGTCCCAGTCCTGGTGGAAACCTTCCAGAGGGTTGCCGTATTCGTACAGCGCGGTGCCGTCGAACTGCGCCAGGCCGTGGGCGTCGGTGGGAAAGTGCGCCGGCACCCAGTCGAGGATCACGCCGATGCCCGCCAGGTGGCAGGCGTTGACGAACGCCGCGAAGTCATCGGCGCTGCCATAACGGGCACTGGGGGCGAACTGCGACAACGGCTGATAACCCCAGGAGCCGCCGAAGGGATGCTCCATGATCGGCATCAGCTCGATATGGGTGAACCCCAGGTTCTGCACATAGGGGATCAGGCGCTCGGCCAGTTCGTGCCAGTCGTACTGGCGCGCCACCTCGCCCAGATCGTCCACCTCGCATTGCCAGGAGCCGGCATGCAACTCGTAGATCGACAAGGGCGCGTCGGCGCGCTGGCGTTCGCCACGGGCCTGCATCCACTCGCGGTCCTGCCAGTCGATACTCAGTGGCGTGGCGACTTTCGAGGCGGTGTCCGGCGGCAGCTGGGTGGCCAGCGCCACCGGGTCGGACTTCAGCGGCAGGATGCCGTGGGCGCCGAGGATTTCATACTTGTAGGCTTCGCCCGGGCCCAGGCGCGGCACGAACAGCTCCCAGACCCCGGACGGATGACGCAGGCGCATCGGGTGCCGGCGCCCGTCCCAGACGTTGAAGTCGCCGACCACCGAGACTCGCCGGGCATTCGGCGCCCAGACCGCGAAACGCACGCCATCAACGCCATCCAGGGTTTTCAGCTGTGCGCCGAGGCAGCTACTGAGGTCGCGGTGGTTGCCCTCGGCGAACAGGTACAGGTCCATCTCCCCCAGCAACGGGCCGAAGCTGTAAGGGTCTTCGCCGATATGCTCGCCACCGGCCCATTGCGTGCGCAGCAGATAGGGCTGGGCCTGGGCAAAGTGCCCGACGAACAGCCCCGGCACCTCGGTGCCCTCCAGGCTGCCCAGCACCCTGGCGCCATCGCGGGCCAGCACCTGCACACTCAGGGCACCCGGCACAAAGGCGCGAATGAATTGGCCGCCGGCATCGTCGCCATGGGGGCCGAGCACGGCAAAAGGATCCTGATGCTCGGCGCGCACCAGCGCCTCGACATCCCGGGCGCTGGGCATTGCCTGTTTAACCTCACCCTGTTCCTTGTTCGAGAAACTCATGACTGCTCTCCACCACTTTTTGTATCGGAAAAGGGTTTCACATCACTCAACCTTCATATCACTTAGCAGCGCCTGCAGCCCGCGCAGCGGCACCGCGAGCCAGGCCGGACGGTTTTCCGCTTCATAGGCCACTTCGTAGGCTGCTTTCTCCAGGCTGAACAAGGCCAGCGCGGCGTCCTCCCCGTTTTTGTCCTGCCAGGCATGAGCAAGACTAGCTGTCGCCAGCCGGTACGCCCGGACAAACGACTCGCGGGCTTCGTGCAGATAACGCTCGGCGACCCGCTGCCGGGCCGCCAGGGTGTAGACCGAGGCGTCGAGGCTCTGGCCGCCGAGGGCCAGCGCTGCCGCGTAGTCGAAGGAGCGCAGCACGCCGCTGACGTCCTTGTACGGGCTGTGCTTGCCCCGGCGCTCGTCCAGCGGCCGCGCCGGTTCGCCCTCAAAATCGATCAGGTAGGCATCGCCCTTGATCACCAGCACCTGGCCCAGGTGCAGGTCGCCGTGGACGCGCATGCGCAGACCGCCGACCGCCCGTTTCGCCAGATCCTGGATATGCGCCAGGATCGCCTTTTTGTGTTGGGTCAATGACGCCACGCGCTGCTGATCCTCGGTCGCCAGTTCGGATTGATGCTGCTGGAGCAAGTGCAAGGCCCGTTCCAGTTGCGCGCCAATCTGTCTGGCCCAGGCCAGGGCATCCTTGGCCGTGCTCGGCCGCGCGCGGAAGTCCGGGTTGGCGGTCGGCGCCGCGAGGACCTGGTGCATTTCCCCCAGGCGCTGGCCGAGCATGCCGGCAAAGTCGCGCAGCTCGCCCAGGGCGTTGTAATGCTGGTCCTGCTCGGACATGGCGTCGGCCAGTTCGTCACGGATCGCCCGCTCCAGGTTGTTCTGGGTCCACTCCCAGGCGTCGCCCTGATTGCTCAGGTAGCCCTGGGCGATCATCAGCAGGCTGTCGTCCTGCCCGTCCCGGCGAATCACCGAACCAAGCAAGGGTGAAATGTGCTGGAAGCCGGCGGCGGTCAGGTACGCGCTCATCTCCAGCTCCGGATGCACCCCGCTGGCCACCTTGCGGATCAGCTTGAGCACCAGGCTGCCACCAATCACCACCGAGCTGTTGGACTGCTCGGCGGACAGGTAGCGCACTTCGGATTGCGCACCCAGGCCGAGCCCGGCCAACTGCTCCGTGGCCTCGAAACGAATCTCGCCCTCGCCACAAGGCAGCACGGTGTGCGTCTGGATCGCTTGCAGGACATTGTGCACAAAACTTTCCAGGGCAAAGGCGTCGGTGATCAGCCCCACCTGGCGACCCCGGCGGACCCGGGCCAGGGCCAGTTGCTGCGGCAGCGCGGCGCCGATCTGCTCTTCGCCGAGCAGGCCGAACGGCAGTTGGTAGCGCCCGCTCTGGCCGCCGCCGCTGACCTCCAGCTCGCTGAGCAGCACCGGATGCTGCGGATCGCCGAAGCGCACGCCGTAAGCGATGTGCACCTGCTCGATGGCGCTGTCTTTGCCGGCGAACCAGCGGCGTTTGGGCAGCCAGGTCGGCAGCGAACTCTGCTCCAGAGTGGTGCGCGACGGCGCCTCGAGCAATTCCTCGAGGCGTTTTTTCAGCACCAGGGTGGTGAAGTCCGGCATGCTCTGGGCCGGCTCCACATGCCAGCTCGGCATCTGGTTTTCCGCCGCCAGGACGAACCAGTAGAAACCGTAGGGCGCCAGGGTCAGGAGGAAATTCAGCTGGCCGATCGGCGGGAAGGCGTTCCCGCCGAGCATCTCCACCGGCACCATGCCGGCAAACGCCGACAGGTCCAGCTCCGCGGCCTGGGCGCTGCGCGATACGTTGGCCACGCAGAGGATGATTTCGTGCTTGCCGTCGGGCCCGGTGTACTCGCGGGTGTAGGCCAGGATCCGGCGGTTGCTCGGCGACAGCATCTTCAGGCTGCCGCGGCCGAAGGCCTTGGACTGCTTGCGGATCGCCAGCATGCGCCGGGTCCAGTTGAGCAGCGAATGGGGGTCGCCGGCCTGGGTCTCGACATTCACCGACTGGTAGCCGTACAGCGGGTCCATGATCGGCGGTAACACCAGGCTCGCCGGATCGGCCCGGGAGAAACCGCCGTTGCGGTCGATGGACCATTGCATCGGCGTGCGCACGCCATCGCGGTCGCCCAGGTAGATGTTGTCGCCCATGCCGATCTCGTCGCCGTAATACAGGGTCGGCGTGCCGGGCATCGACAGCAGCAGGCTATTGAGCAGCTCGACCCGGCGCCGGTCGCGCTCCATCAGCGGCGCCAGGCGCCGGCGAATCCCCAGGTTGATCCGCGCGCGGCGGTCGGCGGCGTAGTAGTTCCACAGGTAGTCGCGCTCGCGGTCGGTGACCATCTCCAGGGTCAGCTCATCGTGGTTGCGCAGGAAGATCGCCCACTGGCAGTTGGCGGGAATCTCCGGGGTCTGGCGCAGGATGTCGGTGATCGGGAAGCGGTCTTCCTGGGCCAGCGCCATGTACATGCGCGGCATCAGCGGGAAGTGGAAGGCCATGTGGCATTCGTCGCCGTCGTTACCCTTCACATCGCCCTTCTTTGTTTGACCGAAGTACAGCTGGGTGTCTTCCGGCCACTGGTTGGCTTCGGCCAGCAGCATGCGGTCCGGGTAGTTGGCGTCGATCTCGGCGCGGATCTGCTTGAGCACGTCGTGGGTCTCGGGCAGGTTCTCGTTGTTGGTGCCGTCGCGTTCGATCAGGTAGGGAATGGCGTCCAGGCGCAGGCCGTCGATGCCCATGTCCAGCCAGTAGCGCATCACCGACAGCACCGCCTTCATCACCTGCGGGTTGTCGAAGTTGAGGTCCGGCTGGTGGGAATAGAAGCGGTGCCAGAAGTACTGGCCGGCCACCGGGTCCCAGGTCCAGTTGGACTTCTCGGTGTCGAGAAAGATGATCCGCGTGCCGTCGTATTTCTGATCGTCATCGGACCACACATAGAAGTCCCGCGCCTTGGAACCGGCCTTGGCCTTGCGCGCCCGCTGGAACCAGGGGTGCTGGTCCGAGGTGTGGTTGATGACCAGCTCGGTGATCACCCGCAGTCCGCGCTGGTGGGCCTCGGCGATAAACCGCCGGGCATCGGCCAGGGTTCCGTAGTCGGGACTGACGCCGCGGTATTCGGCGATGTCGTAACCGTCGTCGCGGCGCGGCGAGGGATAGAACGGCAGCAGCCAGATGGTGTTCACCCCCAGATCGGCGATGTAGTCGAGCTTGGCGATCAACCCGGGAAAATCACCGATCCCGTCGTTGTTGGAGTCGAAATAGGATTTGACGTGAACCTGATAGATCACCGCGTCCTTGTACCAGAGCGGGTCCTTGATGAAGGTGGCTGACCTGGTTTTCTTCGCCATGGGTAACTCCTGAAAATTCGTGGGTCCGTGGCTACCTGCGACTGCCCTGTAGCCGCTGCCGAGCTCCGCGAGGCTGCGATAAGGTCCGAAGGACCTTCGAGGCCCCCAGGAACACATCCCGTTCCGGGCCGATCGCGAATCAGGCAACGCTGATGCGCCAGATGCCGAACGGTTGCTGCCAGGGTTCGATCCGCATGAACTGGGTCTTGCCGTACCAGGTCCAGCGGTGGCCGGTCATCAAATCCTCGCCCTGGGTCTGCGCATCGTCGGGCAGGCCCAGCTCCCACAACGGCAATTCGAAATGCGCCTCCTGGGCGTTGACCGGGTCGAGGCTGACCGCCACCAGGATGAAGTTGCTGAGGTCGGCGGTGCGCTTGCCGAAGTACAGGATGTTGTCGTTCCAGGCGTTGTAGACCTGCAGGCCCAGGTGGGTATGCAGCGCCGGGTTCTGCCGGCGGATGCGGTTGAGCTGGGCGATCTCGGCGATGATGTTGCCGGGCGCGCTGAAGTCCCGAGGGCGGATTTCATACTTCTCCGAGTCCAGGTATTCCTCCCGCCCCGGAATCGGCGCCGCCTCGCACAGCTCGAACCCCGAATACATGCCCCACAGGCCCGAGCCCATGGTGGCCAGCGCGGCGCGGATGAGAAACCCCGGGCGCCCCGAGTCATGGAGAAAGAACGGGTTGATATCCGGCGTGTTGACGAAAAAGTTCGGCCGGTAGCACTCGCGCCACGGCGACTGGTTGAGTTCGGTGAAGTAAGTCGCCAGTTCGCTCTTGGTATTGCGCCAGGTGAAATAGGTGTAGCTCTGGGAATAACCGACCTTGCCCAGGCGCGCCATCATCGCCGGCGTGGTGAAGGCCTCGGCGAGAAAGATCACCTCCGGGTACCGCGCCCGCACATCAGCGATCAGCCACTGCCAGAACGGCAGCGGCTTGGTATGGGGGTTGTCCACGCGAAAGATCTTCACCCCCTCCTCGACCCAGCCGACCACCACGTCGCGCAGTTCCAGCCACAGGCTGGGGATGGCCTCGATGGCATAGAAGTCGACGTTGACGATGTCCTGGTATTTTTTCGGCGGGTTCTCGGCGTATTTGATGCTGCCGTCCGGGCGCCAGTTGAACCAGCCCGGGTGCTGCTTGAGCCAGGGGTGATCCTGGGAACACTGGATGGCGAAATCCAGGGCGATCTCCAAGCCATGCTCGGCGGCGGCGGCCACCAGGCGGCGGAAATCCTCGCGGCTGCCGAGCTGCGGGTGGATCGCCTCGTGGCCGCCCTCTTCGCTGCCGATCGCATAGGGGCTGCCCGGCTCGTCGGGGCCGGCGGTCAGGGCGTTGTTGCGGCCCTTGCGAAAGCTGCGGCCGATGGGATGGATCGGCGGGAAGTACAGCACGTCGAAACCCATGTCGTGGATCATCGCCAGGCGCGAATACACATCGTCGAAGGTGCCGTGGCGGGCCGGATCGTCGGTGATCGAGCGGGGAAACAGCTCGTACCAGCTGGCGAACTGCGCGCGTTCGCGTTCCACGTCCAGCGGGTATTCCGGGCTCAGGCTCAGGTACGGGCGGTAGTCGGCCTCGGCCATCAGCCGTGCACTGCGCTCGTGCAGGAACAGCGCCACCTGCTCGGCTTCGAGCAGCGTTGCCAGTTCATGGTGCAGCGCCAGCAACTGCTCGCGCAGCGGCCCTTCGCTGCGCTCGGCGGCATGCAGCACATGGCCGCGGCCCTCCTGCAACTCGAGGCTGACCGCGATGCTGGCCTGGTGTTTCTTCTGCAGGTCGTAGCAGAAGCTGGCGAACTGATCGATCCAGGCCTCGATGCAGTACAGATAGCGGCCCTGGCTGGGCACGCTGAACTGGCCTTCCCAACCGTTGTTGCCGAGGTCTTCCATGATCTCGCTGCGCCAGATGCTGTCGGCTTCGGCGCGCCAGCGGATGCGCACGGCCAGTTTGTCGTGGCCATCGGCGAACACCTTGCTGCTGACCTGCACCACCTGCCCCGCCACCGCCTTGACCGCGAACTGGCCACCGTCGATCAGCGGCCGGGTGTTCTCGATGACGATACGCGGCAGCAGCAAGGCCTGCGACAGTGGCAGGTTCGGGTTGTATTGCAGCTCAGTCGGTCTTTTTTCGGCAGTCATCGAGCATCACCCCTTACGCCCCATGGACGCTCTGTTGCTGGTCTATTCCGGCGCAGCGCCATCCCTTGGGATCGGTCCTCATGATCGGCAACGGCCCGCGCGGATCAGCGAAGCACTTAGGTTCCGAGACACCAGGGCCGGGAAAGTTCACCCGGATTTGCCTCCCTTCGCGCCGGGAGTCAAACCACCGCGTCGAAGGTCCACCTTGGGAGACGGGGCAAAACCAAGCACAAAGGAGGCCATGCCAATGAGTATCCCGATCCCTCCCGAAACGCCCGATCCGAATATCGATCACCCGACCTTGCCGCCGACAGAACCGCAACCGGTGCCCGAAGAAGAGCCACCAGAAACCACCCCGCCGCCCAAGGAGGACCCGCCGATCGATCCGGCGCCGGTCAGCATTTCCGGTCACAGCATTACACCCAAATCATGACAAGCGTAGACAATCGATTGGCGCGTACCGAAGCAGAAGCCGCCCCATTGACCGTAGCAGGCGCCACCGAGGGGCGGCGTCATCTGCGCACCAGCGACAGTGATTCGGTGATTTGACTGATCTGCATCACGGCGCCCGGCGCAGGCCTGTGCCAGAGGCTGCCGACGCCCGGCAACGGGCGCCTGGCGGGGTATGGCAAGTTGTCGCAGGGTGGCGCCTGGCGGCCATCTGATCTGCTTTTTATTGCGATACCTGAGTCTGTTATGCAAACAGATCGCTGGGCATAGTTCATCTGCCTGATGGAGGCTGATGAGCGAACGACCATGAGCGAAAGAATCCCCGTCCGATTAGTAGAAACATTCGAGCCTGCGCGCCCAAAGACGAAGGCCAAATCCAGCGACAACCTGATCCACACCCGCAGCTTCACCGGCTTGTTCCGCACCTTGCGCATGAGCGGTGCGGGTTTCCTGTTCCTGCTGTTCTTCGGCACCGTATGGTTGAACTGGGGCGGCCGCCAGGCGGTGCTCTGGGACCTCGCGGAAAGCAAGTTCCATATCTTCGGCGCTACCTTCTGGCCGCAGGATTTCATCCTGCTCTCGGCCCTGCTGATCATCTGCGCCTTCGGCCTGTTCGCCATCACCGTGTTCGCTGGTCGCGTCTGGTGCGGCTACACCTGCCCGCAGAGTTCCTGGACCTGGCTGTTCATGTGGTGCGAGAAGATCACCGAGGGTGAGCGCAACCAGCGCATCAAGCTACAAGCCGCGCCCTGGAACCTGAACAAGCTGATCCGCCGTTCGGCCAAGCACAGCCTGTGGCTGGCCATCAGCCTGCTCACCGGGCTGACCTTCGTCGGCTACTTCACCCCGATCCGGCCGCTGGCCGAGGAGCTGCTGACCCTGCAGATCGGCGGCGTCAGCCTGTTCTGGGTGCTGTTCTTCACCGGCGCCACCTACCTCAACGCCGGCTGGCTGCGCGAGGCGGTGTGCATGCACATGTGCCCTTATGCGCGGTTCCAGAGCGTGATGTTCGACAAGGACACCCTGACCATCTCCTACGACCCGGCCCGCGGCGAAATCCGCGGCCCGCGCAAACGCGGCGTGAAACCGACCGACATCGGCCTCGGCGACTGCATCGACTGCCAGCTGTGCGTGCAGGTCTGCCCGACCGGCATCGACATCCGAGACGGCCTGCAGATGGAATGCATCGGCTGCGCCGCCTGCATCGACGCCTGCGACTCGATCATGGACAAGATGGGCTATGCCCGGGGCCTGATCAGCTACACCTCGGAGCACCAGTTGCAAGGTGGCAAGACCCACCTGCTGCGCCCACGCCTGATCGGCTACAGCGCGGTGCTGCTGGTGATGATCGGCGCCCTGGCCCTGGCGCTGGTGGAGCGGCCGATGGTGTCGCTGGATGTCAGCAAGGACCGTGGCCTGTTCCGCGAAAACAGCCTGGGCCAGATCGAGAACATCTACAGCCTGAAGATCATCAACAAGACCCAGCAACGCCAGGATTACCGTCTGCAACTGGTGGACGGCGACGGCTTCCAGCTGCAGGGCAAGAGCGAAATCAGCCTGGCCGCGGGCGAGATCGTCGACCTGCCGGTGTCGGTGGCGATGATCGCCGACAAGCCGCAGAGCAGTTCCCAGGAGTTGAGTTTCAAGGTGATCGACGCCGACCAGCCGCAGGTCTACAGCGTGGCCAAGAGCCGGTTTGTTGCGCCCTTGAACCGTTGATCCCTTAGACTGGGCGCCGCTTTGCCTCCCCGTAGGAGCGAGGCTTGCCCGCGATGGGCCGCAAAGCGGCCGCGAAACCTGTATCCGCGTTCTGCCTGACGGAACGCGTCGCCCAAATCGCGGGCAAGCCTCGCTCCTACACTGGGGCGCCAGCACAGGCCCCATTACCGCCTATCCCGAGCCGCCCCATGAAACGCTACGAAAAATTCGCCGACGACATCGCAGAACTGATCCGCTCCGGGGTGCTCGGCCCCGGCCAGCGCGTACCTTCGGTACGTTACGCCAGCCAGACCTATGGGGTCAGCCCGTCCACGGTGTTCCAGGCCTATTACCTGCTGGAACGGCGCGGCCTGATCCGCGCCCGGCCGCGCTCCGGCTACTTCGTCAACACCCATGCACCCAGCCCGTTCTCGGAGCCGGTGATCAGCAGCCAGGTCAACGAGTCCACCGAAGTCGATGTCAGCGAACTGGTGTTCTCGGTGCTGGACTCGATCAAGGACCCAACCACCGTGCCGTTCGGCTCGGCCTTTCCCAGCCCGACCCTGTTCCCGCTGCAGCGCCTGTCGCGCTCCCTGGCCAGCGCCAGCCGCGAGATGGACCCGCGCGTGGTGGTCACCGACATGTCGCCGGGCAACCCGCAACTGCGCCGGCAGATCGCCCTGCGCTACATGGTCGGCGGGCTGATGCTGCCCATGGAAGAACTGCTGATCACCAACGGCGCCCTGGAAGCCCTGAACCTGTGCCTGCAGGCGGTGACCGAACCCGGCGACCTGGTGGCCATCGAGGCCCCGGCCTTCTACGCCAGCCTGCAAGTGCTGGAACGCCTGAAACTCAAGGCCGTGGAAATCCCCGTGCACCCGCGGGACGGCATCGACCTCGGGGTGCTGGCGCAGACCCTGGAACGGCACCCGATCAAGGCCTGCTGGTGCATGACCAGCTTCCAGAATCCCATGGGCGCGACCATGCCCGAGGCGAAGAAGCAGGAACTGGTGGAATTGCTGCGCAGCCATCAGGTGCCGCTGATCGAGGACGACGTCTACGCCGAGCTGTATTACGGCCAGCAGGCACCGAAACCGGCCAAGGCCTTCGACACCGAGGGCCTGGTGATGCATTGCGGTTCGTTCGCCAAGAGCCTGGCGCCGGGTTATCGCATCGGCTGGGTCGCCGCCGGGCGTTACGCGCAGAAGATCGAACGGCTGAAACTGATGACCTCGCTGTGCGCCTCGATGCCGGCCCAGGCGGCCATCGCCGACTACCTGCAACACGGCGGCTACGACCGCCACCTGCGCAAACTGCGCTACGCCCTGGAAGAACAACAGAGCGCCATGCTCGCCGCCATCGCCCGCTACTTCCCGGCCCAGACCCGGGTCAGCCAGCCAGCCGGCGGCTACTTCCTGTGGCTGGAACTGCCAGCGCAGATGGATTCGTTGAAGCTGTTCCAGATGGCCCTGGCCCAAGGCATCAGCATCGCCCCGGGACCGATCTTCTCGCCGACCCAGCGCTTTCGAAACTGCATCCGCCTCAACTACGGCAGCCCGTGGAACGAAGCGGCGGAAAAGGCCATGGAAACCCTGGGCAGGATCGTGCGGTCGTTCTGAGGTCGGGCCGGCGCTCCACGTTAACCTGGAACCTGTAGCCGGTGTTGGATCAGCGGCCGCCACCCAGGTCGATAAAGGTCCCGGTGGAATAGGAAGCCTTGTCCGACAGCAGCCAGATGATCGCCTCCGCCACTTCGTCCGGGCGACCGCCGCGGCCCATGGGGATGGCGGACTCCAGCTTGCTGACGCGGTCGGCGTCGCCGCTCAGGGCGTGGAAGTCGGTGTAGATATAGCCCGGGCGTACCCCGTTGACGCGGATGCCTTCGCCGGCGACTTCCTTGGACAGGCCGATGGTGAAGGTGTCCAGCGCCCCTTTGGAGGCCGCGTAGTCGATGTACTCGCCGGGCGAGCCCAGGCGGGCGGCGACCGAGGACACGTTGACGATGCTGCCGCCCTGCCCGCCATGCCTTGGCGACATGCGCAGCACCGCGTGCTTGGCGCAGAGGATTGGCCCGAGCACATTGGTCTTGATGATCTTCAGAATGCGGAATTCGGACATTTCGTCGAGCCGCGACTTCTGCCCGACGGTCCCGGCGTTGTTGACCAGCGCGGTGACCCGCCCCAGTTCGCTGTCGACCCGGTGATACAGGCCAATCACTTCGTCCTCGATGCTGACATCGGCCCGTACGGCAATCGCCTGGGCACCCAGGCCACGCACCTGCTCCAGCACCTGGAAGGCCGCCTGTTCGTCGGCCTGGTAGTTGATGCAGATGCGATAGCCCTGTTGCGCGGCCAGCAGCGCGGTGGCCGCGCCGATACCGCGACCGCCACCGGTGATGAGGATGACTTTGTCCATGCTGCCAACTCCCTCGCTGATCTTTGAACGCCGCCAATTAAACACCCTGGGGCCAGCGTTGCAAACCTTCTCGGAGCCGTCATCCGACCCGTAGCGGGTCACCGGTCGGCGTGTCCATCCAGGCAGATCGCGGGCTTGGAGTTTGCGGCCGCTGCGTCGGAATGCCGCCCAGACCGGACGCAGCCTCGCAGGCTCGGCAGCGGCTACAGGAGTCGGCTACAACGCTATCGATGTAGCCGCTGCCGCAGGCTGCGATCGGCCGGTACGGCTGTGATGTTATTGCGGTAGCACGGTCTTGGGATTTTGTACCGTCTGGTCCATCGTCATCGCGGGCAAGCCTCGCTCCTACGGCAGCGCTCAGAGGGTCAGGCGTTCGGCCTGATGGATGTTCTGCATGAAGCGTGCGGCCGGCAGCGGATGGCCGAGGAAATAACCTTGCAGCGAATCGCAGCCCAGCTGGGTCAGGAAGCTTTGCTGCACATCGGTTTCCACGCCCTCGGCAACGATGCGCAGGCCCAGGGCCTGGCCCAGGGCGACGATGGCCGAGACGATCGCCGCGTCGTCGCTGTCGTGCTCCAGGTCACGGACGAAACCGCGATCGATCTTCAATTCGTTGGCCGGCAGGCGCTTGAGGTACATCAGGCTCGAATAACCGGTGCCGAAGTCGTCGATGGACAGGTCCACGCCCATGTCCGCCAGCTGCTTGAGCACCGTCATGCTGGCATCGGCATCGCTCATGGCCGTGGTCTCGGTGATCTCCAGGGTCAGGCTGTTGGCCGGCAAGCGGTGGAGTCTCAGCGCCCTGGCCACGCTGTCGACCAACCCGACATGGCAGAACTGCAGTGCCGAGATGTTCACCGCGATCCGCCAGCTTTCATAGCCTTCGCTGTACCACTCGCGCATCTGCCGGCAAGCCTCGTTGAGCACCCATTCGCCGATGGGGATGATCAGCCCGGTCTTTTCCGCCAGGTCGATGAACTTGTCCGGCAGCAGCAAGCCCAGTTGTGGGTGTTCCCAGCGCAGCAAGGCTTCGGCGCCTACCGGCGAGCCGTTGGCGGCGTCGAACTTGGGCTGGTAATACAGCCTGAACTCGCCGTGCTCGACGGCATGGCGCAGGTCCTGCAGCAGTTGCAGCTGCCGACGCGCGTCGCTGTTCATCGAGGCATCGAAGAAGCTGTAGCCGTTCTTGCCGGTGCCCTTGGCGTGGTACATCGCCGCATCGGCATTCATCAGCAGCTCCTGGGGCGTCAGGCCGTTGCCCGGGTACACGGCGATGCCGACGCTGGCGGAGATCTGCAACTCGTGCTCGGCCACCCGGAACGCCTGGCCGATCAGGCCCACCTGGCGCGCGGCCAGGCGCAAGGCATCGTCCGCCTCGTTCAGTTGCACCAGCAGCACGAACTCGTCGCCGCCGATCCGCGCCAGGGTGTCCTGGCTGCGCAGGTCTTCGCGCAGGCGCACGGCCACCTCGCGCAGCAACTGGTCGCCCATGTGATGGCCGAAGGCATCGTTGACCGGCTTGAAGCCGTCCAGGTCGATGAACATCAGCGCAAAACAACCGCCCTGCTCCGTCACCCGCTGCATCGCCTGGTCGATCCGGTCGGCCAGCAGCGTGCGGTTCGGCAGGCCGGTCAGGGTGTCGTGCAGCGCCAGTTGGGTCAGCTCGCGGTTGGCCAGGGTCAGCGACTCGGCCAGCACCGCGGTGCGCGCTTCCAGGCGGGCGTCGAGTACCGAGGTCAGCAAGGCAATGACCAGCACCGCCAGGGTGGTGATCAGCACCAGGTTGTCCAGGCCCTTGCCGCTCAGGCCGTCCACCGCCGCGCCACAGAAACTGCCGTCGGCGAAACGCGCCGCGGCCATGCCGGTGTAGTGCATGCCGACAATGGCGATGCCCATCACCACCGCGGCCCCGCAACGGGCCAGGCGCACATAAGGGGTGTTGCGGCGCAGGCGGAAGGCGATCCACAGCGCCGCGGCCGAGGCGCCGACGGCAATCAGCAGCGAGGCGCCGAACAGGCTCGGGTCGTAGTCGATGCCCGGCTGCATGCGCATCGCCGCCATGCCGGTGTAATGCATGGCGCTGATCCCGGCGCCCATGACCAGCGCGCCGAAGGCCAGTTGCCAGAGCGGCAGGCTCTGCTGGCTCACCAGCCACAGGGCGAAACCGCAGGACAGCACGGAAATCAGCAGCGACAGCGCGGTGATGCCGGTGTCGTAGCCCAGGTCGATGGGCAGGCTGAAGGCGAGCATGCCGATAAAGTGCATCGACCACACCCCGATACCCATGGCCAGGGCGCCGCCGGCCATCCACAACAGAGCCGCTCGACCCCGAGTGGTAGCGATGCGACCGGTCAGGTCGAGCGCGGTGTAAGAGGCGAGAATCGCCACAAACAGGGAAATCAGAACCAGTGCGGGAGAGTAGGTACCGGTGAGCATGAACGTCTCGTGGCGTTAGCCGGAAGCTTCCATGCCCGGCGGTAAAAGGCGCAATTGTACTGATTGCGTACAGAAACACACTCACAAAGTAAGCAAAAAGCCATCAGTCGGATGAAAGTAGCCGGCTGATAAAACAAATCGGTTACAGCGACTCGACTCCTGACAACGCCAGGCACGCCGCTATCGATGTAGCCGCTGGCGCAGCCTGCGCGCGACCGTGTAGCGGTCGTGAAACCAGGCCGCGCATTTATCCAGGCAGGCCGCGGGGCCAGGGCTTAGGGTCGCTGCGTCGGAGTGCCGCCCAAACCGTTCGCAGCCTCGCGGGCTCGGCAGCGGCTACAGGGAGTCAGACCGGTATTTCGACGCAGCGATCATAAACCCGGGCGCCACGGTTGTCCGGGCGAATCACGGATTCAACCTATTACTCTTTGCTGGCCTGCAGCTGGCCGTCCCAGCCCCCACCGAGGGCGGCGATCAGTTGCACGCTGGTGACCAGCCGGCTTTGCAGCAGGGTCAGCACGCTGCGTTCGTTGCTCAACGCCGTGGCCTGTACCACCACCACATCCAGGTAGGCGATCACCCCGGCCTTGTACTGGTTCTCGGTCAGGCGCAGCGACTCGCGCGCCGCATCCAGGGCCTGCTGGCGCACCGCCGCCTCGTCTTCCAGGACCTTGAGCTGCACCAGGTAGTTCTCCACCTCACGGAAGCCGTCGAGCACGGTCTGGCGGTACTTGGCCACGGTCTGGTCGTAAGCCGCCTCGGTGCGGTCGACTTCCGCCGAACGCTGGCCGCCATCGAACAGGGTCATGGCCAGTTTCGGCCCCACCGACCAGAAGCGGTTCGGCAGGCTGATCCAGTCGGCGTAGGTACTGCTGCTGTAGCCGCCGGCCAGGCTCAGGGTCAGGTCCGGGTAATAGGCAGCCTTGGCCACGCCGATATTGGCGTTGGCGGCGATCACCGAACGCTCGGCCGAGGCGATGTCCGGGCGCCGTTCCAGCAACTGCGACGGCAGGCTCAAGGGCACCTGGGGCAAGGCCGGGATGTCCTGGGTCTCGGCCAGGCTGAACTCGGCCGGCGGCAGGCCGATCAGCACCGCGATAGCGTTTTCCAACTGGGCGCGCTGCCAGATCAGGTCGATCAGCTCGGCCTGGGTGGTTTTCAGCTGGGTTTGCGCCTGGGCCACCGCGTCCTTGCCGGAAACCCCGGCGCGGTACTGGTTCTCGGTCATGGTCAGCGAGCGCTGGTAGGCCGCCACCGTGGCTTCGAGCAGGCGCTTCTGCTGGTCGATGACCCGCAGTTGCAGGTAGTTCTGCACCAGCTCCGACTGCTGGCTCAGGCGCATTGCCGCAAGGTCGGCGAAGCTGGCTTCGGCGCTGGCCTCGTTGGCCTCCAGGCCACGGCGCAGCTTACCCCAGACATCGGCCTCCCAGCTCACCCCGAGCTGGGTGTTGTAGGTGTCGCGAATGCCGCTGGAAGAACTGCTCAGGGCCGAACTGCTGCTGCCGGTGCCCTGGCTGGCGCGGGTTTTCCCGGCGCTCAGGTCCACCGTGGGGAACAGCGAGCCACGGGCGCTGCGCACCAGGGCCTGGGCCTGGCGGTACTGGGCCTCGGACTGCGCCACGGTCTGGTTGGCGCTGTTGAGCTTGTCGATCAGGCCGTTGAGCTGTTGGTCGCCGTACAGCTCCCACCAGGCGCCACGGGCCAGGGCATCGCTGGGGCTGGCCTGGCGCCAGCCCGCCGCCTCCTTGTATTGCGCAGGCTCGGCGACGGTCGGGCGCTGATAGTCCGGGCCGATGGCGCAGGCGCTGAGCAGCGCCAGGCACAAGCTCAGGCTCAACAGCCGCGAACCGCGGGCCAGGGCCAGGCGCTGAGGAAGGTTGCGTGGCGAACAGTCAGTCATAGCGGCGTTTCCAGAGCGGCATCGGTACGAACCCCACGCCAGTGGTTGAACTTATGGCGCAGGCGATCGAGATAGAGGTAGACCACCGGGGTGGTGTAGAGGGTCAGGATCTGGCTGAAGACCAGGCCGCCAATGATGGTCAGGCCCAGGGGCTGACGCATTTCCGCGCCTTCGGCGCTGCTCAGCAGCAACGGCAAGGCGCCGAGGATCGCCGCCAGGGTGGTCATCAGGATCGGCCGCAGGCGCAGCAGGCAGGCGCTGCGGATCGAGTCCAGCGGGCTCAGGCCCTGATGGCGTTCCAGCTGCAACGCCAGGTCGATCATCAGGATGGCGTTTTTCTTTACCACGCCGATCAGCAGGAACAGCCCCAGCAGCGAGATCAGGCTGAACTGGCTGCCCAGCACATAGATCGACAGCAAGGCGCCGACCCCGGCCGACGGCAGCGTGGAGAGAATGGTCAGCGGGTGAATGTAGCTTTCATAAAGCACGCCCAACACCAGGTACACCGCCAGCAGCGCGCCAAGGATCATGAACGGCTGGCTCTTCTGGGTCGCGGCGAAGGCGTCGGCGGTGCCGGCCATCTTGACGATCACGTCTTCCGGCATGCCGACCTTGGCGATCGCCCGTTCGATGGCCGCCGTGCCCTGCTCCACCGTTACCCCTTCGGCCATGTCGAAGGAAATGCTTTCCGAGGCGAACTGGCCTTCGTGGCTGACCCGGTCGTCTTCCAGGCTGTTCTCGTAATGGGCGATGGTCGACAGCGGCACCCGCGCGCCATCGGCGGTAATCACCTGCACCTGGTTGAGGGTGACCGGGTCCTGGGCGTATTTCGGGTTGACCTCCATCACCACCTGATACTGGTTGAGGCTGTCGTAGATGGTGGAAATCTGCCGCTGGCTGTAGGCGTTGTTGAGCACCGCGGTGACCATGTTCATGTCGATGCCCAGGCGCTTGGCCTGGTCGCGGTCGACCACCAGGGTCACCTGCTGGGCGCCCCGCCCTTCGCGGGCGTCGATGGCGGTCAGCTCCGGCAAGGCGCGCAGCGCGGTGACCACTTTCGGGTACCACTCGCGCAACGCCCCCAGGTCGCCACTCTGGATGATGTAGGAATACTGCGAGGTGGTCTGCTCGCGGCCGCCGCCGAACTGCAGGTCCTGGTCGGCCATCAGCATCAGCTGGGCGCCGGGCACCTTGGGCATTTCCTTGCGCAGGCGCTCGATGACCTTCTGCGCGGAAATGTTGCGTTCCTTGATCGGCTTGAGGCGCACCAGCATGAAGGCGTTGTTGGTGCCGTTGCTGCCGCCGATGAAGCCGGCCACGCTCTCCACCGCCGGGTCCTTGAGCACTTCGCGGCGGAAGATCTCCATCTTCGGCTGCATCACGGTGAACGACAGGCCGTCGTCGCCACGCACGAAACCGATCAACTGGCCGGTGTCCTGCTGCGGCATAAAGGTCTTGGGCACCACCACGTACAGCGCGATGTTGACGCCGATGGTCACAAACAGGCTGAGCAGGGTCAGGCGTTTGTGGCGCAGCACCCAATCCAGGCTGCTGGCGTATTTCGCCACCATCCAGTCGTTGGTGCGCTGGCTCCAGCGCTGCAAGCCGTTTTCCTGGCCCGGCACATGGGGCTTGAGCCAGCGGGCGCAGAGCATCGGGGTCAGGGTCAGGGACACCACCAGGGACACGACTATGGCCGCCGCCAGGGTGATGGAAAACTCGCGGAACAGGCTTTCGATGATCCCGCCCATGAACAGGATCGACAGGAACACCGCCACCAGCGAGACGTTCATCGACAACAGGGTAAAACCGACTTCCTTGGCCCCCAGGTAAGCCGCCTTCATCGGCGCGATGCCTTCGTCGATGTGCCGGGAAATGTTCTCCAGCACCACGATGGCGTCGTCCACCACCAGCCCGGTGGCGAGAATCAGCGCCATCAGCGACAGGTTGTTCAGGGAAAAGCCATACAGGTACATCACCGCGAAGGTGCCCACCAGCGACACCGGCACCGCCAGGGTCGGGATCAGCGAGGCGCGCAGATTGCCGAGGAACAGGTAGACGACCAGGATCACCAGGGCCACGGCGATCAGCAGGGTCATCTCGGCCTCGTGCAGGGTGGCCTTGATCACCGGCGAGCGGTCCATCGCCAGGTTGAGCTTGACGCTGGCCGGCAGCACCGCCTGCAACGCCGGCAGCTGCGCCTTGATCTCGTTGACCGTCTCGATGATGTTGGCCCCGGCCTGGCGGTTGATCACCAGCAGCACCGCCGCGTCGTCGTTGAAGAAACCGCTGTTGTAGCGGTCCTCGACGCCGTCGCTGACCTTGGCCACGTCTTTCAGGCGCAGGGCCGCGCCATCCTTGTAGTGGATGATCAGCGGTTCGTAGTCCTTGGCCTTCTCCAGTTGGTCGTTGGCCTGCACCTGCCACATCTGCTCGCTGTTCTCCACCGAACCCTTGGGCCGGCGCACGTTGGCCTCGGCGATGGTCTTGCGCACATCGTCGAGGGCCACGCCGTACTGGTTGAGCAGTTGCGGCTCGAGCTCGATACGCACCGCCGGCAGCGAACTGCCGCCGATCTGCACCTCGCCCACCCCGGACACCTGGGACAGGCTCTGGGACAGGATGGTCGAGGCCAGGTCGTAGAGCTGGCCCTTCTCCAGCACATCGGAGGTCAGCGACAGCACCATGATCGGTGCCTGGGACGGGTTGACCTTCTTGTAGGTGGGCATGCTGCGCATGCCGCTGGGCAGCAGGTTGCGCGAAGCATTGATCGCCGCCTGCACTTCCCGCGCCGCGCCGTTGATGTCGCGGTCCAGGTCGAACTGCAGGATGACCCGGGTCGAGCCCTGGCTGGAGCGGCTGCTCATGGTGTTGACCCCGGCGATCGCGCCGAAGGAACGCTCCAGGGGCGTGGCCACGGTGGACGCCATCACCTCGGGGCTGGCCCCCGGCAGGCTGGCCTGGACCACGATCACCGGGAAGTCCATCTGCGGCAGCGGCGACACCGGCAGCAGGCCGAAACTGACGCCGCCCAGCAGCATGATCGCCAGGCTCAGCAGCATGGTGGCCACCGGCCGGCGGATAAAGGGTCCGGACAGGTTCATGGCTGCTCTACCGACTCCGCGGGCTCAGGCGCCGAACGCCAGCGCCGGCCCAGGCGGTCGAAGTACAGGTAGATCACCGGCGTAGTGAACAGGGTCAGGATCTGGCTCAGCAACAGGCCGCCGACCATCACCAGGCCCAGGGGCTGGCGCAGTTCGGCGCCGGAACCGGTGGCCAGCATCAGCGGCACGGCGCCGAACAGCGCGGCCAGGGTGGTCATCAGGATCGGCCGGAAACGCAGGAGCGCCGCCTGGTAGATCGCCTGCTCCGGGGCCATGCCCTGGTTGCGTTCGGCGTCGAGGGCGAAGTCGATCATCATGATCGCGTTCTTCTTGACGATGCCGATCAGCAGGATGATGCCGATGATCGCGATCATGCCCAGGTCGTTGCCGCTAAGGATCAGCGCCAGCAAGGCGCCCACCGCCGCCGACGGCAGCGTGGAGAGAATGGTGATCGGGTGGATGTAGCTCTCGTAGAGCACCCCGAGCACGATGTACATGGTCACCACCGCCGCCAGGATCAGCAGCAAGGTGCTCGACAGCGAAGCCTGGAACGCCTGGGCCGCGCCCTGGAACTGGGTCTGCACGCCCACCGGCATGCCAATGTCCCGCTGCACCTGCTCGATGACGTTCACCGCCTCGCCCAGGGCCACACCGGGCGCCAGGTTGAACGACATCATCACCGCCGGGAACTGGCCAATATGGGCGATGGCCAGTTGCGCCTGGCGCTCCTCGACCCGGGCCAGGCTCGACAGCCGCACCTGGCCGCCGTCGGCGGTCTTCACATGGATCTGTTCCAGCGCCTGCGGGCCGATGGTTTCCCCAGCCTGGGCCTGCAACACCACGCGGTACTGGCTGGCCTGGGTGTAGATGGTGGAAATCTGCCGCTGGCCGAAGGCGTCGTACAGCGCGTCGGTGATGTTCGACACCGAGACGCCGATGCGCGAAGCGGCATCGCGGTCGATCACCAGGTACACCTGCAACCCCTTGTCCTGCAGGTCGCTGGCGACGTCGGTGAGTTCCGGCCGGTGAGCCAGGGCATCCACCAGGCGCCCGCTCCACAGGGCCAGCAGGTCGGCATCCGGCGACGACATGCTGAACTGGTACTGGGTGCGGCTGACCCGGTCCTCGATGGTCAGGTCCTGCACCGGCTGCATGAACAGGCGGATGCCCACCAACTGGTCGACCTGGGGCTGGATCCGCGCAATCACCTCGGTGGCGCTGAGGTCGCGCTCGCGATGCGGCTTGAGGTTGATCAGCAGCCGGCCGCTGTTGAGGGTGGCGTTGTCGCCGTCGACGCCGATATAGGACGACAGGCTTTCCACCGCCGGGTCGGCCAGGATGATTTTCGCCAGGTCCTGCTGGCGCTGGCTCATGGCGGCGAAGGACACCGACTGCGGCGCTTCGGAAATGCCCTGGATCACCCCAGTGTCCTGCACCGGGAAGAAGCCCTTGGGCACCACCATATAAAGGAACACGGTCAGCGCCAGGGTACCGACGGCCACCAGCAGGGTCAGCGGCTGGTGCTTGAGCACCCATTGCAAGCCGCGGCCGTAGCTGGCGATCAGCCAGTCGATCCAGGCGCCGCTGGCGCGGTAGAAGCGGCCCTGTTCTTCTTCCTTGGGTTCACGCTTGAGCAGGCGTGCGCACATCATTGGCGTCAGGGTCAGGGACACCACCAGGGAAATCAGGATCGCCACCGCCAGGGTGATGGCGAACTCGCGGAACAGCCGCCCGACCACGTCGGCCATGAACAGCAGCGGAATCAATACGGCGATCAGCGACAGGGTCAGCGACACCAGGGTGAAGCCGATCTGCTTGGCACCCTTGAGCGCGGCCTGCATCGGGCTGTCGCCCTCCTCGATGAAGCGCGAGATGTTCTCCAGCATCACGATGGCATCGTCGACCACGAAACCGGTGGCGATGGTCAGGGCCATCAGGGTCAGGTTGTTGACCGAGAAGCCCGCCAGGTACATCACGCCGAAGGTACCGATCAGCGACAACGGCACGGCAATCGACGGGATCACCGTGGCGCTGGCCCGGCGCAGGAACAGGAAGGTCACCATCACCACCAGGGCGATGGCGATCAGCAGTTCGTGCTGCACGTCGGTGACCGAGGCGCGGATGGTCTGGGTGCGGTCGGTGAGCACGGTGACGTCGAGGCCGGCCGGCAGGTTGTCGGTGATGCTCGGCAGCAGCGCCTTGATCCGGTCCACCACCTCGATCACGTTGGCCCCGGGCTGGCGCTGGATATTCAGCAGCACCGCCTGGTTTTCATTGGCCCAGGCCGCCAGGCGCTCGTTCTCGGCGCCGCCGGCGATCTGCGCGACGTCTTTCAGGCGCAGGGGCGCGCCGTTCTTGTAGGCCAGGATCAGCTCGGCGTAATCCTTGGGCGAGGTCAGCTGGTCGTTGGCGTCGAGCATCGACACCCGGGTCGGACCGTCGAAGTTGCCCTTGGGCTGGTTGACGTTGGAGGCGCCGATCAGGGTGCGCACGTCCGACAGGTTGAGGCCGTTGGCCGCCAGGGCTTCGGGGTTGACCTTGATCCGCACCGCCTGGCGCTGGCCGCCGGCGATGCTGACCATGCCGACGCCGCTGATCTGCGCGATCTTCTGCGCCATGCGGGTATCGACCAGGTCGTTGAGCTTGGGCAACAGCATGGTCTTGGAGGTGATGGCCAGGGTCAGCACCGGGGTGTCCGCCGGGTTGACCTTGTTGTACACCGGCGGCGCCGGCAAATCAGTGGGCAGCAGGTTGGTCGCGGCGTTGATCGCCGCCTGCACCTGCTGCTCGGCGACATCCATATTGATGTCGAGGTTGAAGCGCAGGGTCAGCACCGAGGCGCCGCCGGAGCTGGTGGAGGCCATCTGGGTCAGGCCGGGCATCTGCCCGAACTGGCGTTCCAGGGGCGCGGTGACCGCGCTGGTCATCACGTCGGGGCTGGCGCCGGGGTACAGGGTCATCACCCGGATGGTCGGGTAATCGACCTGAGGCAAGGCCGAGACCGGCAACAGGCGATAGGCAATCAGGCCGGCCAGGACAATGGCCAGCATGCTCAGGGTGGTGGCTACCGGACGGAGGATGAACAGCCGCGACAGGTTCATGCGCCGACCTTGCTCGCCGGGGCGTCAGCGGCCGGGGCAGGCGTAGTCGCCGAACTGGCCGGCTTGCCCTGCAGGTGCTGGGTCGGGGTGGCCGGTACTTCTTCGCTGGCGTTGACCACTTCCACTTCGCTGCCGTCTTTCAGGCGGTCGGTGCCTTCCAGCACCACGCGGTCGCCAGCTTCCAGGCCGGCCTTGATCACGGTGGAGTCGCCATTGCTGTCACCGACCTGCAACTCGCGGACCTTGACCTTGTTGTCGCCGTCCAGGGCGTAGACGAAGGTGCCATTGGTGCCGAACTGGATCGCCGCCGACGGCGCCAGCACCACATTTTTCAGGGTGTCGGCGAGCACGCGCACGTTGACGAACTGGTTGGGGAACAGCGCCTGGTCGCGGTTCTCGTAGCGCGCCTTGAACTTCAGGGTGCCGGTGGCGGTGTCGATCTGGTTGTCGAGGCTTTGCAGCACGCCGCTGGCCTGCAGCTCCTGGTCGCCGCGATCCCAGGCTTCCACCGGCAACTTGGCGCCGCTGCGATAGCGCTCCAGCACCCTGTTCAGGTTGTTCTCCGGCAGGGTGAAGGCGACGCTGATCGGCTGGGTCTGGGTGATGATCGCCAGCGCGGTGGTGTCGTTGGCCGCCACCAGGTTGCCGACGTCCAGCTGGCGCAGGCCGACGCGGCCGGTGATCGGCGCGCGGATCTTGGTGAATTCGAGATTGAGCTTGGCGTCGTTGACCGCCGCCTGGTTGGTCTTGACCGTGCCCTGGTACTGGCCGACCAGCGCCGCGGCGGTGTCCAGGGTCTGCTTGGCGATACTGTCCTGGGCATACAGGCCGCGATAACGCTCGAAGTCGACCTGGGCGTTCTTCAACTGGGCCTGGTTCTGCAACAGCGTGCCTTCGGCCTGGAGCAAGGCGTTCTGGTAAGGCCGTGGGTCGATTTCCGCCAGCAGGTCGCCGGCCTTGACCATCTGCCCTTCCTCGAAGCTAACCTTGACCAGTTCACCCGCCACCCGGCTGCGCACATTGATGGTGTTCAGCGCGGTGACGGTGCCCAGTGCCTTGTAATACAGCGGGAAGTCTCCGCGCGTGGCCGGCGCCACCCGCACCGGGATCGGCCCGGTCGCGCCGCCGAACCCCGGACGCATCACCCCGCTGCGCCCGGTGTGTCCGGCCGCGGCCTTTTGCCCGGCGGCATCCTTGTGGGTGGTCGAGGCCGGCCAGAACTTCCAGCACAGGCCGACGATGGCCAACAGGACAAGCAGGCCGAACAGCCAGCGACGGGAGTTGCGGGAAACGGAGGATTGCATGGAATGATCAACCATTGGGCGCGAGGGGATCTTTTTCAGAAGGCTGAAAGATAAGCACTGGCCGGTGTTTAGCAAAGCGCCTTTACCGGCAATTTACCTTGGGCTTACGTTTGCAAGTGTCTGCTAAGCCACTGAAGCACAAATAAAAACGGCCTGGACAGGGCCAGGCCGTGAATAATTGTAAAACCTGTTACTTCAGAACGGCCAAGGCCGCGTCGTAGTTCGGTTCTTCAGCGATTTCCTTGACCAGCTCGCTGTGCAGCACGGTGTCGTTCTCGTCCAGCACCACCACCGCGCGGGCGGTCAGGCCGGCCAGCGGGCCGTCGGCAATGGCCACGCCGTAGTTTTCGATGAACTCGCGACCACGCAGGGTCGACAGGTTCTGCACGTTTTCCAGGCCTTCGGCGCCGCAGAAACGGGCCTGGGCGAACGGCAGGTCAGCCGAGATGCACAGCACCACGGTATTGTTCAGGTCGTTGGCCTGGGCGTTGAACTTGCGCACGGAGGTGGCGCAGGTCGGGGTGTCGACGCTTGGGAAGATGTTCAGCACTTTGCGCTTGCCGGCAAAGCTGCTCAGGGTGATGTCGGCCAGACCGGCGCCCACCAGGGAAAACGCTGGCGCCTTGGAGCCGGCTTGTGGCAGTTGGCCGTTGACTTGAACCGGGTTGCCTTTAAGGGTGACTTGAGCCATGAACGGAGTCCTTATAAACGATTGTCATTGAACAGCTGTAAAGAAAATCGAGAGGCCGGAAGTTAAACATGAAACGCTCCGGCCACCTATGCCCGGGATACAAATTGTCGCCCTTTTGCGCCCTTGACTGGATACAGGGAGCGAGGCCGCACGACGCCCCTCAGCGCAGCAAGCGCAGCAAGCGCAGCAAGCGCAGCATGTTGCGATGCCGGGCCTCGAAAATGCGCGCCATGCAGGCATTGACCACCAGCCATTCCAAAGGTGCGCCGCCCAGTGCCCGATAAGTCACCCGGTCGGTATACAGGGTACCCCCGTCGCAGGCCTCGACCCGGTGTTCATGACGGAAGGCGCGCAGCGGTCCCTTGAGCATCTCGTCGACGAAATGGCGATCGCTGACTTCACGTATAACAACCGTCCATGTCGCCGGTATGACACCCCACATCCAGTGCCGAAAGCTGAACTGGCGCCCGGCGCTGATCCGCAGGTTATTGATGTCCACGCCCCGCAAGGGGGTGATGCGCTCGGGAAAGATCTTCGGGAAGTTGGCGCCTTCAAGACAGAAATCCAGCACCTGGGCCGGGCTGCGACCGGCGATGAAAGTCGTGCGCTCTACCACGGGCATGCCAGGAAAAACTCCTTGAGCTCATCAATAAACATGATGCTAAACATCATATATTCACTATATCTATATGTTTTTATTGAATTTTCTTCTATTAACAATCCACATTAACTTAACCACCTTAAATACATGGAAATAATCACAATCCACATGAAGACTTGAGCAGGCACTGGAACTCTGTCACCGCTCGATCCTGGAACACGCAGCCAGGGTGCGGACGCTGTAATCCTGTCACAGGCGATGCCGCCGTGGGCCTTGCGCCCTCGCCTCGCCAGCGAAACCTGAGTTCTTCATTGGCTGCCGGACCTGCTCGATGAAGGGGGTCAGGCACCCGCCCTGACCCCCGACGCAGTTGGCAAAAAAAGCTCGGGAGAGGCCCCGGCCCCTACTGTTTTTTCAGCTTGTTGAAGGACTGATGCAGGTCGGAGGCCCAGCCGTCGATGACGTTTTTCACGTCCGCAGGCTGCATGACCTGGGTGTCGTTCTGCAGCGGCTTGCCGCTGCCCTTGCGCACCACCTGGGCGATCACCTTGTTGTTGCCGCCGTCGATGAACTGCGCCTCGGTACCCAGGGTGGTCTCCTGGTCGCGGATCCCGCTGGCCGTGCTCACCGCCGCCGCCACCAGGGCGATGGGAATGATTTCGTAAGGCTTCAGGCCTTCGGTCTTGCTGCTCACGGCGGTGATCGCCGCGCGCACCACAATCACGCCCGGGCCCGGTGCGGTGGCTAGCGGCAAGTCCTTGCCGATCTCGCGCTTGAGCGCCTCGTCGTAATAGCGGTTGATGCCGTACAGGGTGTTCTGCGGGATCTTCACCGTTGGCTGCGGCTTGGGATAGAACTGGGTGGGCTCGATATAGACGCTGCGGTACTGCTTCAGGTCCAGCTTGGGATCGACCCAGCGCATCACCTCGACACCCGACGGTGACTTGGCTTCCTTGAGCTGGCTGTAGTCGCCGAGAAAACCGGAATACTCGTCGGGCTGGGTGATGTTGCTGGAACAGCCCACCAACCCTAGGGAGGCCAGGCACAGCGTGCTCATCATTGATGCGAGCTTCATGGGGTAACTCCTGTCAGAAATCCGGAAGCGCTACCGGTTTGAGGAAATTTAGGTATAGCCAATAGCGGGCATATCAGCACAGTAAAAGCGGATTAATCGCCAAAGCAGGCCAGAGAACTCTTAGCAAATCGGACAGATACAGGTGCGGCGTCAAAGCCGCACCTTGCCCAAGCCCGTTACCAGCCCGTCCGTTACCAAGTCGTTCCGCGCCTTGCCGCCGCCTCGCGCCGGGCGTCGATGCGCATGGCCTTGAGCAGGGAAAAGGTCCCGGCCAGGATGATCACGGCGCCAAACACGAAGTCGATGCCGTACAGCTGGTAGTCCTGCAGCGGCCCGACCAGGAATACCCGCACCGCCGCTACGCCCAGCAGCGTGGCGAGAAAGTCGATGGTCGGCTCGTCGCGGTACAGCACCATCAACAGCGGCAGGCACAGCACCAGCAACAACAGCAGCACGATGATCTTGAACGAGCCTTTACGCTCGATGCTGAAGGCACACTCGCTGGCGCCATAGGCCGGATAGTCGCCGGGCTGGACCAGGCTGTTCTGCTCGGCGATGTAGTCCGCCGGGTTGTACATCCGGGTCGGGGTGAAGGTGTTGGACAGGTTCACCTGCGTGGTGACGCGCTTGAACGGCAGGTCGACCTGCTCATTGCCCTTGAGGATGTACAGCACCGGCTTGTAGCCGTAGCGGTACACCTCGAAGGGAAACCGGCTGGACTCGCCGATCACCCGGATCGACCGGCTTTCCAGGTCCGCGTAGGCATTCTTGTGCGGCGAGCTGAAATTGCGGTTCAAGGGCTTGACCTTGACCTCTTCAAAGAACAGCGGCGGCATGCTGTAGGTGGACTGCAAGGGTTCCAGGCGCAATTTCAGCGGGTAGCGGCCCAGTTCGTAGCGGTTGTAGGTGCGTTCGGAAACGTTGACCTCCCCCGAGACCCTGAACTCGCCCTGGGTGCTGTTGGTGACCCTGAGCAGCAGGTAGTCGCGCTTGAAGGAATGCGGCGAATCCGTGGCGGGGCCGCACCAGCCGTAGCTGTCGAGGGTGTCGCCGAGGCGCCCGCTGCGGGCATCCTGGTACACATAGAAATAGCCGACCCACAGGGTCAGGATCAGCAACAACGAAAACAACCCGAGTATCTTTTTAGCAACGCTCACAGCCGCGACTCTCTTCCATGGATGGCCCATGCCAGGCACGCCTGCGGCTGATCGCCGGACGCCGATCCCTGGCTCCTTCATAAGAGGTGGGACTCTACCAAAGCGCCATCATCGACCCAAGGACAAATGCCCCTGGCGGCCAGACAATGGCGGTCGCCCGCCCGGTTCCCGGGCGGCTGTGAGCATCGAGCGAAGCGCCGACCTGTGCCGGCGCCCCTCTTCAGCGACGCCGGAACAGCGGCCGCGGCTCGATCGCCGAGCGCCCGTAGAGCACGCTCATGCCCGCCAGCCCCTTGAGGGCATCGTCGGCGCATTTGTCTTCGCGGATGGCAAAGCTGTCAAAACCGCATTGGCGCATATGGCTGAGCTGGTCGCGCAGCACATCGCCCACTGCCCGCAGTTCGCCCATCCAGCCCAGCCGGGTGCGCAGCAGGTAGGCCTGGCTATAAGCGCGGCCGTCACGGAAGCTGGGGAAGTCCAGGGCGATCAGCGGGATCAGCTTGAGCCAGGGCCTGAGGCTTTCCACCTCGTCGTCCGGACCGAGCCAGACCCCGTCCCGCGCCGGCTCGTGCTCGATGCGGCGGATCAGCCAGCGGGCCAGCGGCAAGATCAGCGGCCCCGCGGGCAGCGGGCCGTCCACTTCGCGCACCAGGCTCCAGGGATCGTCCTCGACCCGCCCAGCCTGGCCATCTTGCAAGCGCAACAGATTATTCATGGTTTTAGTCTCTCGCTCACGGCTGTAACTCCTGGCTCATGGCTGTGCTGTCTGTTGCACGGTCGTGCTGCAGGTTCATGACTGCGCCTCCAGCACTTTCGGATAGACCCGCTCCTTGAACGGCTCCAGGCCGATGCGCTGCACGGTATCGACGAACAGCTCTTCGCTTTCCCGGTAACGCACGAAGGTGGCGATGATGCGTTCGATCACTCCTGGCACTTCCTCGGCACTGAACGACGGGCCTATGACCTTGCCCAGCGCGCTGTGCTTGCCCTGGGCGCCGCCGAGGGTGATCTGGTACCACTCGCTGCCGTTCTTATCGACGCCGAGGATGCCGATATTGCCGATGTGGTGATGGCCGCAGGCATTCATGCAGCCGGAGATGTTCAGGCTGATATCACCCAGGTCGTGCAGGTAATCCAGATTGTCGAAGCGCGCCTGGATCGCCTGGGCGATGGGGATCGACTTGGCGTTGGCCAGGGCGCAGAAGTCGCCACCGGGGCAGGCGATGATGTCGGTCAGCAAGCCGACGTTGGCGCTGTCCAGGCCCTGCTCGCCGGCCAGCCGCCACAGCCCATGGAGAGCGGACTTGGGCACGTCCGGCAGGACGATGTTCTGTTCATGGGCGATACGGATCTCGCCGAAGCCGAAGGCCTCGGACCAGTCGGCCACCGCCTCCATCTGCGCCGCCGTCACGTCGCCGGGCGGCGAGGCGCTGCCGGGCTTGGTCGACAGCACCACGCTGGCGTAGCCCGGCACCTTGTGCGGCTTGACGTTATGCGCCACCCAGCGTTCGAAGGCCGGATCCTCGGCCAGGCGGCTGCCGTAGTCGAGATCGGTGGCCGGCTGGCGCTCGTAGAGCGGCGGGATAAAGGCACTGGCGACCCGCTGGTATTCGGCCTCGGTCAACTGCGCCGGGCCGTCCTTGAGGTGCTGCCACTCCTCCTCCACTTCCTTGGCGAAGGCCTCGATGCCCAGGGCCTTGACCAGGATCTTGATCCGCGCCTTGTACTTGTTGTCGCGCCGGCCGTGGCGGTTATAGACCCGCAGCACCGCCTCCACATAGGACAACAGGTGCTGCCACGGCAAGCCGTCGCGGATCTGCTGGCTGAGGATCGGCGTACGCCCCAGGCCGCCGCCGACCATTACCCGCAGCAGCATCTGCCCGCGCCAGTCGCGGTACAGGTACAGGCCGATGTCATGCATCATGATCGCCGCCCGGTCCTGACGGGCCGAGCAGATGGCGATCTTGAACTTGCGTGGCAGGAACAGGAATTCCGGGTTGATGGTCGACCACTGGCGCAGGATTTCCGCCAGGGGCCGCGGGTCCATCAGCTCGTCGGCAGCCACCCCGGCGAAGGCCTCGGTGGTGATGTTGCGCACGCAGTTGCCGGAAGTCTGGATCGCATGCATCTCCACGCTGGCCAGGCGTTCGAGGATGTCCGGCACCTGGGCCAGCTCGATCCAGTTGAACTGCATGTTCTGCCGGGTGGTGAAGTGGCCGTAGCCGCGATCGTAGTCGCGGGCGATGCTGCCCAGGGTGCGCATCTGCCGCGCACTGAGGGTGCCGTAGGGAATGGCCACCCGCAGCATGTAGGCGTGTTTCTGCATGTACAGGCCGTTCTGCAGGCGCAGCGGCAGGAACTCCTCTTCGCTCAGCTCGCCAGCCATGAAGCGTTCGACCTGATCGCGAAACTGCGCCACCCGTTCAAAGACCAGGGCCCGGTCGTACTCGTCATAGTGATACATGTCACGGCCTCATCAGTGCTGACCCCGATCCCGCCCCTGAAGCCGCTGTAATCCTGTAGCCGCTGCCGAGCAGCGCGAGGCTGCGACCGAGCGCGTAGCGCTCGCAATCCGGACGATGCGGTCTGGCTGACAGAACACATGTGTCGGTCTTGCGGCTGCTTTGCAGCCGATCGCAGCCTCGCTGCGCTCGGCAGCGGCTACAGGGCTACAGGGCTACAGGGCCACAGTGGTTACGGCATTCCAGGGGTGATCCGGGGGTTTTGGTGTGGCGGTGACTATGCCCTTACGGCTCAGAGCGTTACAGATTCAGGTAAAAACTAAAAAACCGTATCAGCCGGTCGCAGACCTGCACGGGCAGGCGGGCAAATCTGATCCGTATTAATGGTTTTTTTCTGAGCCTGTTTTGTTTCGTCGGTGCTTTCTACAGTGCATGGCATGCCAGGCCGGGTGGCCTGGCAAGCCTTTGCAACCGTGGAAGCATTGACCATGAGCACAGCAACAATGGAACCGGCCTACAACTACAAGGTGGTGCGCCAATTCGTCATCGCCACCGTGGCCTGGGGCGTGATCGGCATGGCCATGGGGGTGTGGATCGCCTCCCAGCTGGTATGGCCGGAAATGAACCTCGACCTGCCCTGGACCAGCTTCGGCCGCCTGCGCCCGCTGCACACCAGCCTGGTGATCTTCGGCTTCGCCGGCAGCGCCCAGTTCGCCGCCAGTTACTACGCGGTACAGCGCACCTGCCAGGTGCGGCTGTATTCCGACAAGCTCGCCGCCTTCACCTTCTGGGGCTGGCAGTCGGTGATCCTGATCATGCTGGTCACCCTGCCGCTGGGCTACACCACCACCAAGGAATACGCGGAAATCGAATTCTCCGGCGCGGTGTGGATGGCCGTGGTCTGGGTGGTCTACGGCATTGTGTTCTTCACCACCGTGGTGCAGCGCAAGACCAAGCACATCTACGTCGGCAACTGGTTCTTCGGCGCCTTTATCCTGGTGATCGCCATGCTGCACGTGGTCAATCACCTGTCGATCCCGGTGGACTGGTTCAAGTCCTACCCGGTGTACTCCGGCGCCACCGACGCCATGGTCCAGTGGTGGTACGGCCACAACGCCGTGGGCTTCTTCCTCACCACCGGTTTCCTGGGGATGATGTATTACTTCGTGCCCAAGCAGGTCGGGCGCCCGGTGTATTCCTATCGCCTGTCCATCGTGCACTTCTGGGCGCTGATCACCCTGTACATCTGGGCCGGCCCGCACCACCTGCACTACACCGCCCTGCCGGACTGGGCGCAATCGCTGGGCATGGCCATGTCGCTGATCCTGCTGGCACCGAGCTGGGGCGGCATGATCAACGGCATGATGACCCTCTCCGGCGCCTGGCATAAATTGCGCACCGACCCGATCCTGCGCTTTCTGGTGCTGTCCCTGGCCTTCTACGGCATGTCGACCTTCGAGGGGCCGATGATGGCGATCAAGACGGTCAACGCCCTGTCCCACTACACCGACTGGACCATCGGCCACGTCCACGCCGGCGCCCTGGGCTGGGTGGCGATGATCACCTTCGGCGCCATCTACCACATGGTGCCCAAGGTCTTCGGCCGTGAGCAGATGCACAGCATCCCGCTGATCAACCTGCACTTCTGGCTGGCGACCATCGGCACCGTGCTCTACATCGCTTCGATGTGGGTCAACGGCATCACCCAGGGCCTGATGTGGCGCGCGGTCAACGACGACGGCACCCTCACCTATTCCTTCGTCGAAGCCCTGCAGGCCAGCCACCCGGGCTTTATCGTGCGCTTCGCCGGGGGCGTGTTCTTCCTCAGCGGCATGCTGCTGATGGCCTACAACACCTGGCGTACCGTGCGCGTGGCCGACCCGCGCCTGGCCCTCAGCGACGCCCAGATCGCCTGATCGCCCAAGAGCACGACGCGGGCCGCAACCCGGCCCGCGTCGCTTATCCCCCTCCTGCAGCACAGCGAGCCCCCGATGATCGAATTCGCACTTGACCTGCTCGGCGTGACCTTCCTCTACCTCAGCATCGGCTACTGCCTGCGCCATCAATCGGCCAAGAGCCTCGACGACGCCAGCCTGATCCCCTTCGCCGACGACCCGGAAGTGGCCCGCCGGGTGGAACTGGCCACCGGCAAGAAGATCGACGCCGTGGCGCCGGAACCGACCGAAGCCCGGCCGGGCTGGGGCAATGTGGAGGTTTGAGGGATGCCCTTGACGGGCTGGAGCAACAACCGCAACGCCCGATATCCCTTCATTCGCCAGACAGCATGGAACTCACCCACGCTCCCGGGGAATCAGCACCTGCAGCTGCGACGCCAGGAAGTCGCCATCGAAGGCAAAGACCTCGGGCTCCTTCAGGCCGTCGGCCTTGCGCCATTGCCAGTTGCCGTCGGGTAGCCCCACCAGGGACACGCTGCCATACCGCGCGGCGGTCAGGCCCATGACCGCCAGGGAAATCTGCCCGGCGACGCCCATCACATCGGGCACGAACTCCACCGGTTTACCGGCGATGACGATGATCAGCTTCTCGGTCTTGAAGGTCGAGCTTTTCACCGGGACGCTGGGGCTGAAGGCCACGTAGGGCTCGCGAGTCAAGACCAGCAGGTCCGGCATCAGCACCGGTGCCAGCCACTGCTGGATAAGGTCGAACAGCTCGCCGATACGGTTCGTCCAGACCACCGACTGGCTTTCGAACAGCTGTTTCTTGTGGGCTTCGCTTTCTGCGTAGCGCCGAAGCATCTCGCCCAGTTGCCGTACGTCGTCCACGTTCATAGCCCTCCGAAGAGCCGCGATTGCACACCTTGAGCATGGCAGATGCCGCCCGTGTCGTATGACTAAAAGCAGGACGCGGACCGCGCTGCTGCCGAACGGTGACCACGCGCTCGCCCTCAGCCCAGTCAGCCGCCGAGGGCGCGGTACTGGCTGGGGGTCAGGCCGAGGATCTTGCGAAAGGCGCTGCCCATATGGGACTGGTGGGCGAAGCCGGTCTCCAGGGCGATGGCGGCGAGCGGCAGGTCGCTGTGTTCGATCAGCCGGCGCGCCGCCTGGACCCGCACTTCGACCAGCCAGGCATGGGGCGTCATGCCGATGGCGCGGGTGAAGTCCCGCAGGAAACGCAGTTCGTTGCGTCCGGTGCAGGCCGCCAGTTCAGTGAGCGACAGGGGCTCGGCGTACTGCTGCTCGATCAGCGTCAGCACCCGGCTGAACTCGGTGCGCCTGGCGGCCTTGGCCGCTGGTTTATCGACGGCAGCCAGGCCGGCGAACTGCAAGGCGCATTGTTCCAGGGCCAGTTGATCCTGGTTGGGGTCCAGCAACAGCTGCCGCGCCTGCCGTCCCAGCGCCAGGGCCCGGGCATGTCCGGGCAGCTGCAGGCGTTGCGAACCGTTGGCGATGCCCAGATTCCGTGGTTCGGCCAACCAGCGCAGCAGCAGGTATTCACCGCCGTGGGGCGACTCGGAAAACACCTCGACCCCGGCCGGGGTCAAGGCCAGGGTCCCCGGCCAGCTGTCGAAATCCTCGCGCCGGTCGCTGCCGATGGCATGCACGCCCTGCTGCCGTTCCAGGCTCACGCCGAGGCTTTGCCACTGCAGCGGATCGCGCGCACTGTAGGCCGCGCGCGGCAGCAATTGCAGGTCGAGGGTACCGCCCAGCAGTTCGCGGCGCAGCAGCTCGTAACCCTGGACCTTGCTGCTCAGCACGCCAGGCATATGAAATTTCTTGATAGATCGCAGGGCTGTGTCACGGGACACTCTCGGCATTCAGGTTGGTCAGCAACAGGAGCTGTGTATGCGCACCATCGGCCTTATCGGCGGCATGAGCTGGGAGTCCAGCGCCGAGTATTACCGCCTTATCAACCAGCAGGTACGGGACCGTCTCGGCCCGCTGCGCTCGGCGCGGTTGCTAATGTACAGCCTCGACTTCGGGCCTGTCGAACAGGCCCAGCACGCCGGGCGCTGGGACCTCGCGGCAGAGATCCTGGTGGATGCGGCGCGCCGCCTGGAGGCCGGAGGCGCCGAGTGCGTGGTGCTCTGTACCAACACCATGCACAAGGTCGCCGACCAGATTCAGGCCGTGCTGTCGGTGCCCTTCCTGCACATCGCCGACCCGACCGCCGAGGCCGCGCTCGAGGCTGGCACCCTCAGCGTGGGCCTGCTGGGCACGGCCTTCACCATGGAACAGGATTTTCTCAAGCAACGCCTGGTCGATCGCGGCCTCAAGGTACTGGTGCCAGACGCCGTGGACCGCCAGGCCGTGCACCGGATCATCTACGACGAGCTGTGCGTGGGCGTCATCAGCGACAGCTCGCGCCAGCGCTACCGGCAGGTGATCCAGGCCCTGATGGAGCGCGGCGCCCAGGCCATCATCCTCGGCTGCACCGAGATCGGCTTGCTGATCAAACCGGAGCACAGCCCCCTGCCGCTGCTGGACACCACCGAGCTGCATGCGCGGGCGGCGGTGGCGTTTGCCTTGGATGGAGAGTGGTAGTGGCCTTGAAATCGAGCCTGACCTCACCCTATTGACCGCCGCAAACCTGTAGCCGCTGTCGAGCGCCAGCGAGGCTGCGATCGCCCGGAACGGGCGCGGCGTACTTCAGATCGCTGAGGTCCTGCGACCAACGTGGCCCGGACCATCGCAGCCTGCGGCAGCGGCTACAGGGGGTGAATCAGGCCTGTGGCCTGCGGCGCAGGCGCGCCATGCTCAAGACGTCGACGTACTGGCCATCGCGTACCGCGTAGTCGCGCAGCAAACCTTCGCTCTCGAAACCGAACTTGCGGTACAGCCCCAGGGCGGCTTCGTTGTCGGCGAACACCGTCAGTTCCACCCGCTGCAGGTTCATCCAGTTGTCCGCCACCTCCAGCACCGCCGCCAACAGCCGGCTGCCGACGCCTTGGCCCTGCCATTCCACCGCCACGCCCATGCCGACGCCGCCGCAGTGGGCGCGGCGGATGCGCGAGTACTGCTCGATGCTGCAACTGCCGATCACCGCCCCCTGGTGCAGCGCCACCAGGGCCACCCGCCGCTCGTTGTCCGGCGCCAGGCGATTGCGCCAGACCTCGGCGGACTGAAACGGCATCTGCAGCACCTGGCGGGCGACCGCGGGGTCGTTGTACAGCGCGGTGATGCCCTGCACATGGGCTTCGCTGAAACGCTCGATGACGATGGTGGGGATCTCGGCGGGCATAAGTCTTCCTTGGTTCATGCGATACGGCCATCGAGTGTAGAGCGCCAATGGCGGTTGTGGCGAGCACGGCTCGGTACGGCCAATCGCGAGCAAGAGCTGGGCGCCCCCCTTGCTCCTACAGAAGCAGAAGCGCGCGCCCGGGGCTATTCAAACCATTCGCCGCGCTCATTGAAGGTGTGCAGGATCAGCTCCACCAGCATCCGCACCTCGGCGTCGTGCTCCACTTCGGCATTCACCGCCATCCACACCTGGCGCGGCATGGCCTCGTCGAACAGCCCGGGCAGTGCCGTCAGGCCGCGGTCGAAGCGGCTCATGTAATGGGGCAACAGGCCGATGCAGGCGCTGCAGCGGATCATCTCCAGCATCAGCTCGTAGGAATGCACCTGCACCACCCCCGCCAGGCGTTGCTCCACCAGCTGGTTCCACGGCCGCAGCGGCTCGACCTGACGGTCCTGCTGCCACTGCACCAGCATGTAGTCGGCCAGGTCGTCCAGGCTGTCGGGGCGCGCCGCGACCCGCGAGTAACGCTTGGCGATATGCGGCAGGTAGTCCAGGCGCACCAGCGGCTGCGGCGGGCTGGTGACGAAGCTCGGCCCCGGCTTGGGTGAGTCCACCCCGCCCAGCCACACCACCACGTCGGCGCTGAGGGCCCGCAGCGACAGCTCGCTGTCGATGGAGATGATTTCCAGGCGCACGCTGGCGTTGCGCCGCAACAGGGAGATCAGGTCGCGGCCGAGGATGTCATGCAGGATCGACTCGGCCACCGCCAGGCGCAGCAGCGGCTGTTCGAGCACCGGCAGCGTGCGCTCGTGGGCCAGGGCGATCAGCTGAGCCTTGAGCTGCTGGCCTTCGCGGCTGAGGCTCAGGGCGCTGCCCTGGAAGCTGAACAAGGAGCGGCGCAGCTGTTCCTCCAGGTGCGCCAGCTGTTTGCGCAGCAGCGTCGACTTGATGTTCAGGCTGCGCGCCGCCTGCATGAAGCAGCCGCAACGGGCGGTGACCAGGAAATACTGGGCCAGCTCCGGCTCGATCCCGGCGGCCAGGGCCAGCCAGGCTTCCCGGGGTTCGGCCGGAGCGCTGTAGGGTGTGATGCCCGAGATCGGGACGGGTTCCAGAAAGGACATGGGTGACTCCCTGTCGTGTGGGTGATGGCATCCATTGCACGTTGTCATAGCGGGTCGGACGGCTGCGCCGCCCATCGCGAGCAAGCTTCGCTCCTACACAAGCAACGCAATCCCCCTGTAGGAGCGAAGCTTGCTCGCGATAGCGATCTACGCCGCACCGCCCCCTTAAAGCTTCTCCTCCAGCACCTTGTTCAACTGCGCGCCGTCGATACTCAGGGTCGCAGTGTCGAGCATGCCTTCCAGGTAAGCCTTGGCGATCTGCTCCTGGCGCTGCGCCCGCAGGGCCTGGGTCAGGCGCTCGCGCAACTCGTCCAGGGTCGCGGTGCGGGCCGGTTGCTGCTCGGTCAGCTTGAGCACATGAAAACCCGCCGCGCTCTGCACCGCGTCCGATACCGCGCCGACCTTCAAGCGCGCCACGGCAGCGCGGACCTCGGGCACCAACTGCTGCAACGGTTGCAACCCGGAGTCGCCACCGCGCCGGGCGCTGTCGGGGTCCTGGGAATACTGGCTGGCCAGGGCAGCGAATTCGCCGGGGGCGGCCTGGGCCTTCTTGCTCAGTTCCTGGGCCTGCTTGCGTGTCGCCTCCATTGCTTGCGGGTCGCCGACCGCGAGGAAGATCTGGCTGACCCGGTACAAGGCCGGGGTCTGCCACTGCGCCTTGCCCGCATCGTAGGCCTGCTGCAATTCAGACTCGCTGGGATAACCGGCCGGTACCTGGCTGACCGAGCGCAAGTAGTCGCGAAAGACAATCTGCTCGGTGGCCACCCGGGTCTGCAAGGCCACGTCCGGACGCTGGCGCCAACCCTGGGCATCGGCCTGTTCGAGCACGGCCTTTTCCGCCAGGCGGGTGCGAATCCAATTTTCCAGGGCCGGGCGATTGCCCCGCAGCTGGTCGCGGGACGGCTCGGGCAACGCCGCGAACAGCGCCTTGAGCTCCTCCGGCGCCACCCGCTGGTTACCCAGGCGCGCCACCGCCGGGCCGTCGTCGACCGGGCTGGCCGCCATCAGCTTGGGCTGTTGCGCCGCCACCGGGTCGCTGCCCGGGCGCACGCCCAGCCACACCGCGAGCGCCACCAGGGCCAGGGCCCCGACACCGACCACCAGGCTTGGCTTCTTCACTGCGCAGGCACCTCGGCGACGGCCTCAGGCGTTGTTTCAGGCGCATCGACCTGGGCCTGCAGGCGCGCGGCGTGCTGGCTGTAGTCGCGCAGGTAGACGATGAACTCCTGCAACAGCCGGTCCCAGAGTTCCAGCTGGCTGCGCAGGTGATCGTTGCCGACCCCGGCCACCACCACGTCCATTTCCATCACCAGGAACTCGCCCTGCACCGAGAGCCGGGCAAAGCGTCGCGAGGCGTTCCACAGCTCGGCCAGGCCCGCCGGCAGCTCGCCCTGGACCCGCAGCGCGCAGCTGAAGGTGAAGTCCACATAGCTACCCTCTGCACCACCCGCCGCGTTGCCGAAGCGCACGGCGTAGCCGATGCCCTGGCTGGCGCTGAGCAGTTGCACGATGCCGTTCTGGTCGGTCTGGTTGACCCGGTAGCCGGCGCCTTGCAGCAGTTCGGTGAGGCTCTGCGGGGTGACGCTGGCGATCAGTTGGGTTGGTTCAGTCATGCTCGATTCTTCCCTGATATTCAGTGGGTGCTCGCTGCCTGGGGGGCATCGAACTGGGTTTTGTACAGGTCGTCGCCAAAGCCCTGGGCCAGCTCTTCGAACTTGACCCGGGCGCCGCCGGCGAAGGGCTGGCGGATTTTCATCACCTCAGCCACGTCGATCTTTTCGTAGGCCGCGAGGATCTGTTTGGCCACGCCATACATCTGCTGATTCTTGACCGAACATTGCTGCACTTGTGTGTCACGTTCGCTCAATTGCGCTTGAAGCCGAGCCCGCTCGGCCTCTTTGGCCCGGGCCATGACCAGCAACTCGTCATAGGCCTTCTTGAACTTGCCGATCTGTTCGCTGCTGGCGGCCATCTGCGCCTGGGCCTGGCTGTGCAGGTTCTGCTGCTGGCCGGCCAGTTGCTCGGCGACGCCGCGGGCCTTGGCCAGGTCGGCGCTCAGTTGCTTGATCTGCGCCTGCGCCTGCTTGGCCTGGTTCTCGGCGGCGACGCGGGCGGCACTGGCCTGGGCCTGTTCGCTCTGCAGCGCCTGCAACTGCTGGGTGGTGCTGCGCAACTGAGTGCGCAGGCGCTCCTCCATGCCTTCGGCGCTGGCCCCGCTGGCCATCAGCACGCCCAGGGTCAACAACAGGCAGCGCCCTGCCCTGGCTCGCGCGTTCATCGCCGTGCTCCTCATAGCCGTACATTTCATCGCCGTGCTTTTCATCGCAAGACTGGTCATGACAGTGCCCCTCGCGCCCTAGAAGCGCGTGTTGATTTCAAGCTGCAAGACATCGATGTCGAACGGCGCGCCGTACACCGCCTCGGAGCTCAGCCAGCGGCCAGTGGCGAATACATTCTTGGCCAGGCCGTAGTTGCCGCCGAGGAAATAACCCTTGGCGTTGGTGCCGCCGAGGTGGAACGAGGAATCGTTGAAACCGTCAGGCAGCGCATCGGGCTGGATGTACTTGTAGCCAGCGAACAGGTTCCAGTCGCCCTGCTTGGCCAGCTCCAGGCTGTTGCCCAGGGTGAACTGCACCATCCAGGCGTTGGCGCCGCTTTCCAGCTCGCCGCTGCTGTCCAGGTTGTTGACGATCTGGCCTGCGGAGCGCTTGCGCATCTCGCCTTCGTCGTAGCCCAGGTTGTGGATGTAGTTGGCCTGGCTGCGCAGCTTGAAGTTCTCCGGCAGGTCGGCGTCCCACACCAGGTTCAGGTCCAGCAGGTTGAACTCCGAGGCCAGGCCGACGAACTGCGGCTGCGGGGTGGCGGCCGGGTTGAGCGGGTTGGGCGTGATGTCGCGCAGCAGGAACACGCTGTTGCCCTTCTGCATGAAGGCTACGCGGCTGCCGTCGCTGTCGCAGCCCGGCGCCCCGGCCCAGGGTTCGCAGGCACCGGAGCGCTGGCCTTCGATGTCGTCGAAGCGGTAGTAGGCCAGCGCACCCTTGAGCCGGTGGTTGCTGTTGATCGCCCAGTTGGCGCCGATCTGCGCGCCGTACAACCATTTGTTGTCGCTTTCTTCCTTGTCGAAGCCGTTGCTGGTGGAGGTGTCGTTGGTGTACTCCACCGGGAACGCGCCGACCGTACCGAACAGGCCCCAGTCACGATTGAGCTTGTGGTTGAAGATCGCCGCCACGCCGTCGAAATTCAGGTCGGTGGAATACAGCATGTCGGTGGAGAAGAACGGGTTGGCGATCCGCCCGCCGGTCAGGGTCAGGTCGTCGGTGGCCTTCCAGGTCAGGTAGCCCTGGTCGAGCCAGATGTCCTTCTTGCCGAACCCGCCGCCCAAGGTCTGGGTGGTAGACACCGGGTTGTTGTCCGAGCCGGTGCCGATGCGGATGCCGGCGGTCCAGTTCTCGGCGACCTGCGCCTTCATGCCCAGCCGGGCGCGCAGGCGGAACAGGTTCTCGCGGTCCTCGCGGGTGTTGAGCAAGGGCGGCAGGTTAGTGCTGCTGTTGGGGTTGACGTCATACGGGCCCTTGTCGTTGAGCCTGGCGAAGTCGACGATTTCGTTGCTGTTGCTGCCCGAGTAGTAGCGCGATTCGTCCCGCAGGCGAATGTCGCCGTCGAAGCTGATGCGCGACACCCAGTCCGGGAAGGTGTTGGGCTGGGCCCAGTTCTCCTGCTTGGCGGTGGCCATGACCTCGGCCTTGACCTGGTCGCGGATCTGGTCGCGGACAATGGCCGGCACGTATTGCACCCGCACATCCCCCGGGGTCGCCGCCGGCCCTGCCGCCACCGCGGTGTTGGCCTGGCGCGCCTGCTGCGCTTCGCGCTCGGCCTGGGCGATCAGGCCGTCGGCCTGCTCCTGTTTCAGCACGCCCTGCTGCACCAGCAAACGGATCAGATTGATCGTGGCGTTTTCCGAGGGCGCAGCGGGCGCGGCCGCTACCGGTCCCACCAGGGTCGCGATGACCATGCCGATCGCCAGGGACAATCGATTCACGTTGGAAATCATTTGCACACAGCTCCTTTTGGCAAAACTTGCATCAGTCGTTCGGTTAACCCGGGCGCCGCCCCAGCAGGGACAGGCGTACAGGCAGGGTCAGGGAGGCCGGCGGCCGCTCCGTCAGGTGCGGTGCGCCGCGCAAGGCGGCCAGCACCAGGGTGTCGATTTGCGGGTTGCCGCTGGACTTGACCAGCTCGACCCGGGTGATCTCGCCGACGGCGCTCAGCCAGACGTCGGTTTGCAGCGAAAAAGCCTGGTTGCGCAGGTCCGGGTTTTCCCGCAGCACGCGCTGGAAGGTGAAGGCCAGGAACTGGCTGTAGGTGCCGTTGCCCAGGCGCCCACCGCCGGAGCCGGCCATGCCGCCGCCCTTGCCGGCGCCAATGTTGAAGGCGTCGCTACCGGCCTGGGCATCGCCATCCATCTGCATAGGATTAGCCAGATCGTCCACCGGCGACGGCGGCGCCTCTTCCTCGGGCTTGACCTGTTCCGGCTCCGGGGTCGGTTCCGGCTCGGGTACTTTTTCCTCGACCTGCGGCTCCGGCTCCTTGGGTTTTTCCGGCGGTGGTGGCGGTGGTGGCGGCAACGGGATGATGGTCGGCACCTTGGGCGCTTCGCGGCGCACCCCGCTCATGTCGTTGGCCCACTGCCAGAGCAGCCAGGCGGCGCCGGCCCCCAGCAGCAGGCCCACGCCCCACTTGAGCAGGCGCGGCGCCGTGCGGTTCTTCACTGGCGGCAGCTGGATCGGCGGTGGTGTGATCGGTTGTTGTGCGGTCATGGGGTCAGCCCTGGCTCGGTTTGCCGGTGACCAGCCCGACCTGGGACAGCTCCAGCCGACGCAGCAGGTCCAGGACCTCGATGACCTTCTGGTACTGCACCGTGGCGTCGCCGCGCACGATCACCGGGAAGTCCGGGTTCAGGGCCTTTTCCATGCGCAGGCGTTCTTCCAGCTCCGCCAGGGTCACCGGGTAGGCGTCGAGGAACACCTGGCCGCCATCGTTGACCGAGATCGCCTTGGTCTTGGCCTCGGACAGCGACACCGAGGCGCTGGCCTTGGGCAGGTTGATCTGGATCCCGGAGACCTGGGCGGTGGCGGTGAGGATGAACATCACCAGCACCACCATCAGCACGTCCACCAGGGGCGTGATGTTGATGCTGTCCACTGCCGCGTCGTCATCGTCGTCGTGGGAGGCGTTCACAGAAGCCATGACGTTTCTCCTCAGGCCGGTACGCTGGCGTTATGAACGCGCGCAGGCGCGGCTTCACTGGACTGGCTGGCGCCATGCAGCTCGGCCAGGCGAGTGATGAACTCGTCGACGAACACCCGCATGTCGGCGCTGACTTCCTTGTTGCGGGTAATCAGCCGGTTGTAGCCAAACAGCGCCGGGATCGCGACGAACAGGCCCATGGCGGTGGCCAGCAGGGCCGCGGCCATGCCCGGGGCGATGGCGTTGATGTTCACGTCGCCGGCCATGGCCGTGCCGAGGAACACCACCATGATCCCCAGCACCGTGCCCAGCAGGCCGATGTAGGGCCCGCCGGCGATGGCGTTGGACAGGGTCGAGAGCTTGGAACTGAGCTGCTGGTTCTCGCGGGTGCGCACGCCGTCCATGGAGCAGCGGATGGCTTCGATGGTCGCCGCCGAGACCGACGAGGTGTCGGCGCCCTGCTCGCGACGGGTGCGGATCTCCTGGACCGCCACCTGGTACAGGCGCCACAGCGAGGAATGCTCCAGGCGCTGGGCCAGTTCGCGGTCGTCGGCGAACATCTCCAGGCGGGTGCCGACCCGGGCGAACTGCTCGCGGAACAGCTGGTTGGCACTGCTGACGCGGCCGACCATGCGGTTCTTGCGGATCATGATGATCCACGACTGGAACATCATCAGTACCAGCACCGCGATGATCACCCAGGCGTCCACCGGCACCGCCTTGAGCAAGAAGCCCAGGCTGCCGAAACCGAAGCCCGACTGCTCTTCATCGACGCCGTACACCACCAGTTTCGACTCGGCGCCCTGGGCCGCGGCATCGGCCAGCAGCAGGCCGGCGGGACGCGCTACCTTGGACAGGCGCAGCTCGTCGATGGCGCCGTTGAACGGTAGGAACGCACTGGCCTCGGCGCCCGCCCCTGCCACCGAGACCGGCGGCAGGTCGGCGCCAATGGCCAGTGGCGAATTGAACGCCGGCAACGCCACCGCCAGGCTGGCGCTTTCGCGGCCATTGACCAACAGCGCCAGCTGGCTGCCCTGGGCGGTCAGGGCCAAGTGCTGCCACTGCCCGGGATTGAGCGGCTGGGTCGACACTGCGCGCTGGCCGTCGACCTCGACAAAAGGCACGCCCTGGTTGACCCCGATCAGCAGGCTGCTGGTCCCTTCACGCCGGGCCAGCAGCAGTTGTTCGCCGCTGGCCTGGTCCAGGCGCAGCCAGGCGCTGAAGGTAAAGGCGCCCTCGGCGGTGTGTTGCAACGACGGGCTGGCCGGCAACAGCAGCGGCTGGCCGTTGAACTGCAAGGCCCGGCCGATCACCCCGTCGATGCTCGCGCCGGTGGCGTTCTGCGCGTGGTTGCCATAGGCCGTGGTGTCCTTGGCCGGGGTGCCGTTGGCGCCGTCGAAGTGATAGAGGGCGATGTAGTTCGGGTCGAAGGTCAGTTGGCCGTTGGCGCTGGCCGGGGCCTTCTGGTTGCCGTAGTACATCCAGATGTCCTGGCGCTGGCCGCCCTCCACATTCGGTACATCGACCCAGACCAGGGCCATGCCCATCAGCGGGTCGAAACTTTCGATCTGGTGGTTGAACACCGTCTTGTCATCGGCGCTGACGAAGCGCAGGTCGGAGCCGTCTTCCTTGACCCCATCGAAGCTGAAGTTGCCGGTGTGCAGGCGCACCAGCAGCGCGGTGCGGCCCAGGGCCTGGTTGATGGCCGCGCCTTGCGGCGTGGTGTCGATGGAGATCTGCTTGCGGTAGTGCCAGTCGTCCTGCCACCACGCCTGGGCGGTCGCCGGGAGCACGAAGCCCAGGCAGATCAACAGGGAAATCAGTAAGCGCTGCATGAAAGTTACTCCGTGAAAGATCAAAACGTCGCCTGCACACTGAAGTGCACGCGCGAGTCCTGTTTCTGGGTGTTCGGTCCATCAAGCAGCGGGTAACCCCAGTCCAGGCTGCCGGAAAGCCATTTGCTCAAGCTGGCGCGGGTGCCCAGGCCGACGCTGGCCAGGCTGTAGTCGGCCTCCTGGTCGGGAAGCTCGTCGCGCAGGTACATCCGGGCCCCTTCGGCGAAGGCGTAAAAACGCCATTCGTTGACATAACCGCCCAGGTACTTGGCCAGGGACGGCGTGCGCAGCTCCTGGGAAAACAGGTAGCCGTCGTCGCTGGTGCGCTCGGCCGCCAGGTAACCGCGCACCGAGGTGGCGCCACCGGCGGAGAACTGCTCGTTGGACACCAGCGGCCCCGAGGCCAGCTGGAACACGGCCTTGGATGCGGTTTGCCAGTCGTTGGCAAAGGTGTAGGTGTAATTCACATCGCCCTTGAGCACGGCGAAGCTGGGGTTGGCGCGGTAGCGCTTGTAGTCGAAGTCTTCGTCCGAACTGCCGTAGCCGAACAGGCTGCGGGTGCCGGCCACCAGGCTCAGGCCGAGGCCCAGCTGGGAAGTCTCGGTGTAGCGGAAGCCGTTGTAGGCGAAGGTGAACGGCGCGTACTTGAGCGGCACCTTGTCGCTTTCGCCGCCCAGGCTCAGCTCTTCCTCGAAGTCCTTGAAATCCACCCCGACCGAGAACGAGTTGGCCCAGCTGCCGCTGGCCGGCAGGCTATAGATCAGCGACAGGCCGTAGGAATGGCCCTTGCCCAGCACGTTGCTGCCGCCGATGGTGGCGACGTTGCTGTCGGACTTGTAGCCGGCGAACTGCAGGCTCCAGCGCTCATTGAGCGGCGCGGTGTAGGAACCGGACCAGACCTTGGCGTTGTCCTGGTCCTCGGGTGCGGTGAAATAGGTCAGGGAAATGCTGTGGCCCAGCTGCCAGAGGTTGTTGTAGCCCAGGCTGGTGACCGCCCGCAGGTGCTTGGTGTCGGCGCTGTAGTCGTTGTTCAGGCCGACGCTGGCCTGCCAGGGGTTCTGGTCTTCCACCTGCAGGTCGACGTCCATGGTGCCGGGGCGCTGGCCTTCGCGGACCAGCGGCATGACCTGGCGCCCGGGGGTCTTGTTCAGGCTCGCCAGCTGGCCCTGGACCTTGGCGAAGTCCGGCACCTCGCCTTCCTGCAGCGCCGGCACCTCGTCGCGGATTTCCACCGGCGAATAATGCTTGGCCCCCACCACCCGCACCCGCCCGACCTTGGTCTCGCTGACCTGCAGGTAGACAATGCCCTCCTCGACCTTCTGCTCCGGCAGCTCGACGAACACCGACTGGTAACCGCGGGCCTGGTAGACCTTCTGCAAGGCGTCGCGGGCGCCCTCGATATCGCTCAGGGCCTTCTGCGGGCCGAGGAAGGGATACACCGCCTCTTCGATGGCCCGGGCATCGAGCACGGTGTTGCCGCGCACGAAGTACTCATTCACATCCACCAGCCGCGCGGGCCCGGCCTCGCCTTGCGCCGCGCTGCCTTGCAGCGGTTCGCCTTCCACCGGGCCGCCCTCCTCGGCCAACAACGGCTGGCTCAGCGCAACCAGCGCCAGCCAGCCGCACACCGGCAGCCAGCGCCTGGTCGGCCCCGGCCGCCCCCTATCGAACAGATGCTCCACACCGCCCCCTAGATTTCCAAGAATGTCGAACCGCGTCGAAACCGCCGTCGCCGTCTGTACGGCGTTTGGCCGCATCAATTGCTCAAGGTCGATGTCGTGGCGTGCTTGGCCAGCCAGCTGTGCAGCAGCGCGAAGTTCAACGAGAACTCGGGCATTTGCAGCAAGGCGCCACAGAACACTTCACCGATGATTTTCTGGATCAGCAGCACCGCCCGCGCATCGTTCAACAGCGTGGCGATGTCACGGCTCAGCACGCCGAGGCTCCAGACCTTCTGGTTCAGGTCCAGGCCGACGAACCAGCGAAACAGCAGGTTGTAATTGAGTTGCTCGTACAACTGCTGCTCGCCGGGCACCGAATACAGCAGCTGCAACAGCAGGATGTGCATCACCGTGCGCGGGGCGATAAGCATGCCGGGCTCGGCATCCAGACCCTGGAGAATGTCGCGGTGCTGGTCGAGCAAGGCGTCGATCTGCGGACGCAGCAACACCAGCGAATGGCCCGGCGGGATATAGCTCGACACCTCCTTCAAGGCGCCCTGCCAGTCATCCTGGGAAACGATCCAGACCCACGGCGCACCGTAGCGGTAGACCGATACCGGCTTCTTGCGCGCGGCCTCGACTATCTTCGACAGCCGCTGATCCAGCTCCTGCATGCCCACTTTCGCGTAGCGTTCCATAGTCCCCATAACCTCACTCCCGGCGTCCCGCCTCGGCTCAGAACAGTGGCCAGAAGGCCCCCTCAAGCGCGTCACATATCCATGACGGGACTGGCGAAGTGCTACCGAACTTTTGTCACAAAAGCTTCATTCACCAGAGGGTGGGGTTTGTTCGCGATGACAACGCTGAGAGCACCAGGTACTCGAATCGGATAGGGGATATCCAAGAAAGACGGGGCCCCGTGAGACCGGCCCAGATAGCACTGACCCGCCAGGAGACGAGTCGAAAAAGGCTGGAGCCTCGCGTTCATTGGGGCTCAGGGAACGGGTAGGAGCGAGGCTTGCCCGCGATGGCGTCGGCACTATCGCCGGTAAGCTGGATGGACCACACAAGACTCCCAGCCCACCACCATCGCCGCTATAAAAACTGCCCGTCTGGCAGGCCCAGATCGATGACCCCACTGGCCAATGCCGACGCCGCCGCCCTGGCTTTCGCTGAAAACAGCCGCAACAGCACGACCTTCCCCAGCGTATCGCTGCGCAACGCCCCCTCGTGCCGATTGCCGATCAGAACCACATCGGGCGCCACCTGCCACTCGCCCGCCCGGGCATAGAAACGCGCCAACGGCGGATCGCAGGTAAAGACGCCAATATCGAGATGGCTGTGCTCCATGCAGCGGGTGGCCGCGGCAACGGTCCTCAACCCCAGGCCTTGCCCCTGAGAATCGGGATCGGTCATGACGCAACTGAGCCCGCCCATGTAGAAGGTGTCGCCGCCATGCTCGATCGTCTTCATGACAACGGCGGCATAGCTGATCACCCTGTCGTGCGTGCAGATATAAAACGAGAACGCGTCGAACACAGGATCGTGCAACGGTGCCATTTCCGCTGGTTCAGGCGCGTCCGGCTCGGGATAGACGCGCTGCTGCAGCAAGGTAAATGCTCGCTGCAAGGCTGAAGAGGCCCGGTTGTAGGCAATAACGTCGACAGCCCCCGGTGGCGAGGGCTTGAGGTCTGTCATGGGGTTGTCCTTGTTTGAAGTGACCTGATGGAGCAATATTCTTGCATGCCGGTTCACTGAAGTTGATCAGAAAGGGCGGCATTTCCCATACCGAACATGAAAAGCGCTCCCTCAGCACTCGCTCCTTATAGTTGCACTTGACCTCTAAGAATTTTGACTGCGATAACCTCCAGAAAAAGACTCGCCAACAAAACCCATCCGATGTACTGCAACATCAGCAATCGCCCCTTGAGAGGCTCCGGAAAGTTCTCGATATCCCCCTTGTCCAACGCCCCATGCTTAATGAGATAGTTCGAGAACAACAAACAACTGCCCACTCCCGCCACCATCATCATCTTCCCCCAAGGCCCCATGAATAGATAAAACCGATAGCTATTGATCAGCGAACAGTTCTTGACCGCCTCCAGAATGCTATCCATGCGGGTATAGCCTAAATAAAGGTAGTACCCCATCACGATAAACATACCGAGAAAAGTTACGCCCCCCAAAGAAGCAAGCACAATATCGGCGGTGTCAACTTTGCTCATTGCCCCACCTCGTAAACAACCTTTCCAATAATCCCCCCAATAAGCTCTCCCCCTTCCCCGGCGTAATAAGTTCCTCCGCCGGCTACCACCAAACCACAGACTACCGAGCCGATACCTCCCGTGGGGACTCCAATAGCCAAACAAACTCCCCCCGCGCCTCCCAGACTGATTAAGCCCCCTGTAATAGCCCCCGCAGCTACCCCACCCGTAAAGCTTCCAGTCTCCATAAACTTCACCTTCTCACATGCCTCCTTGTTCCCTGCCGAACACACATCCTGCACCTTCACATAAGACGCCCCACCGCCTAAAGCAATTCCAAGCCAGCCGCCCCACTTGAGTACCTTGGACGCCCTGGAAACACCCTCAATATGTGTCGCGTCCCCCGGTATCTGCCCCACCGCGCCCGCCTGGGTCCAACGATGCACCAGACTCCGGCTGGAAATCCCCAAGGCAGTTTTAAGGTTGGGGTGATCGGGAAAGGCAATGCTCATTTTTGCAATGGACAGCAGGCTAGCGTCCAACTGTGCGAACAGTTTTCTTCTTTCGCTAAAGAACTCGACACTACGCAGATGTCCGTCCCGCAGAAAGAACTTCTGATGAAGCGCTTCGATATCCAGCAAAGTTCTTTTCAGGCCATCCATGTGATTACCCGCAGCCCCCGTCCCCACGTTTAATGCCATTGAGCCATAGGACAGTATCGATTCAACCTGCGCCCGGTGCTTGAGCATAAAGGCCGCTTCCTCATCGCTCATGGACGCCAATGCCGCACTGACCTTCTCCGCTGCTTCCATCAGCAACGCTTCTTCGCCAGTGCATTGATAGTTGTCGGGATGACTGAGCACAACAAGTTACCCAGGCTTGGCAGGACTCGATAGCTGGGGATTGAGCCGACGGAATTTCTCCAGCACAGCCTCATCGGCCTGACCGAACAGCACCGTCTCCAGCGCGGCGCGGGTCATCGGCGTTTGCACGATATGAAACCCCGGTTCCACCAGATGTTGTGTGTCCTGCACCGACAGCGGCGGTGAAACGATATCGCCGTGAGCAACGCTCAGGCCGCGTACCTGATCCCGCGGCACCGCATCAGCAAACTCGTTTTGCGGATAGCCCTTATGAATGGCGTCGGCCCAGCGCTGGGTATTGATCACCGCGGGCCCGATGTAATCGCTGTCGAGCGGGATGGTCGGCTGGTCTCCGGAAATAACCGAGCGCTGGGTGGCAATCAGGCGATTGGCCCCGGTCGGACAGCCGCATTGCACAAGGCTACCTTCCACCGCCGTTGCTTGCTGGGTATCCAACAAGGTGTGATGACCTTCGGCGATAAAACCTACTGCCTGGCATACCGGGCACCAGACCGGGTCGGCAATGCGGGCGACGCGTTGGTCCACGACAAAGGTGGTGGCTGATCCGGCAATGACCTTGCCGCCGGTTGTGGTGGGGTCGCCTTCCCTGATGACAAAGGCCATGGGCTACGTTCTCGATGAGGAATTTGCCTCGAACGTAACGACCAATATCAGGCGGCTGAATCAGGCAATCCTGAAAAGGTAGCCCCTCTGAAACCCGCGCAAAACAAAGGGCGACGGGCAGCGATTGGCCCTACACAACTTGCAGAAAGTGCTGACTTGTCCGCTGCTGCTCCCCCGCCCTATAGTCCTTGCTCATCCATAAGGCGACCGGGTTTGGCGACCTGGAAATAAAACTTAAGAGACGCGCATCAGTGCCTTATTTTTTGCGAAGTCATGCCTTCGTCAAAAACTCAATGGCGGCTGTGCGTGGGAGACCTCAGGGTCTGCCGGTTTTTCTTAGGCTTTTTCCGGTTCGCCAACCCGCGTACAGCTGCCACCCCATTTGTTTGGCGACGAATACCGGGCGGCTATTTCAAATAGCTTAAGGAGCGTTACCGATGACTCAGCAATACATTCCCCTTACCGGCATCGATTGCCTCATCCCCTGCCTGCTGATCGACAAGGACACCCCACTGGACGTCCTCCACGCCAACAGCACGGCCCGCCTGCTGGCCGTCACCCAAGTGCTGGAAAGCCTCGCCCGCCTCGACCTGAAAGACGCCGACAGCGCCGACCTGCAACACCTGGCCAACGCCAGCGCCATCCTGCTGCGCGACAGCTGCGACCTGCTCGACGTCTTGGGCTGGCGCCTGCATCCTTGAAACCACGGGCACCTGTAGCCGCTGCCGCAGGCTGCGATAAGGCCGAAGGCCTTCGGCGATCTCAAAATCCTGCGCCCCCTTCGGGGCCGATCGCAGCCTGCGGCAGCGGCTACAGGAGAGGTGTCATTCAACCTCCAGCCACATACCGCCTTGGCCTTTCCACCCAAGCACAAAAAAGGGGCGATCGATGATCGCCCCCAAGCGTGTTGCCACGAGAGAACCTATAAGGTCAGTTGTCGCCGCTCCTCCTCGGTCAACTGCTGCCGCGCCTGATCGCTCAGCGGCCCGGCGCCCAGCACCTGCACCGGGCTGTTCGGGTTGTAACCGGGGTTGGCCCGGCTGGCGCCATCCTGGGTCGGCGCCAGGCGCTCCTGACCGAAACTCAGCACCTGCACGCTAAACACCGACGGCATATTCTGCCGCGCCGCCGCCTGCTGCTGACGCGCCACATCCTCGGCGGCCTGGGTCGCCGACGACGCCGCCGAGCTGGCCGACGTCAGGGCCCCGGTATTGACCGACGCCACCACCGGAATCCCCGAGGACTTGCCCTGGGTCTGGATATTTGCCGCGTTAACCACTTGCAAAGCCGCGATATTGACGTTACCCGAGACCCGGATCCCCGCCTCGCCGGCATCGATGGTGCCCAGGGGCGCGATCAGGTCGATATCTCCCGGCGCTACCTCGGCGATCGGATTCAGCGTGGCGATACCGGCCCCGGTGCTCGGCACCGACGGCGACAGGGTCACGTTGCCCCAGTTGTCGTAGACCCTTCTGGGCGGCGTATAGACCACGGTGGTCTTGGAACCGCGCCCGGCGTTGATATCGCCCTCGGCCGACCAGCCGAGGATCGAACCGCCGAAGGTGGTCATGATCCGGCTCTGGCCCAGCAGGATGCTGCCCAGGGAGTACAGCTGGATATTGCCCTGGCCCTGGGTGATCACCCCCGCCGTGGACGGTGGCGCCTCACCCTCAATGCCAAACACCTGCTGCCCGCCCGGGGTGAGCATCTGGATATCGCCGCCGACATTGGTGTGCACCCCGGCGCCGCCATACAGGGTGATATTGCCCTGGTAGACGATCGGGTTGCCGGCCACATCGGTGTCAGGGAACAGCGCGGCAATGGCGTTGCGTCCGCGCAGGTAGCTTCCCTGGCGCAGACCGTCGACCTGGTTGTACTCCAGGCCGCCGGCGCGCAGTTCGGCAAAATACACCTGGCGCGCGAACAACCCCTGCTCCACCGCCGACAGGCCGGCGAAATAGGCCCGGGCCTGCTCGTCGCTGCCGCTGAAGCCGTAGCGCAGCTTCAACCAACTGGCCAATTCCGTTTCGTAGGTCTTGGCCACCTTGCCCGGTTGCGCCGCCAGGGAAGCGCTGTCGCTGGCCAGGTTGGCCGGGTCCAGGTAGCGCGAGACAAAGGCCGTGTAGTTCGGCCCACTGGCCCCGGCCCCCGCCTGCAGGACGATGCTCGCCCCCGGTCGGTTGTCACCCGGCACCAGGGCGCCGAGGCTGGTGATCGAGGCCTTGTCTTCCATGCGGATATCGCGGCCGGCGTTGATTTGCAACAGGCCGGGTCCCGCGACATTGAAGCTGCTATAGAGGATGTCGCGCCCGGCCGAGACCAGGGAGATATCCAGCGGATCGTTGTGCACGAACAGGTTGCCGCTGCTCGAACCACCGCCCAGCAACGGCACGATGGTCGTCGCCTGCCCCAGCTGGGTGCCGCTGTTGACGATATCCCGGCCGGCCAGCATCCAGACCGGCGCGGCCGCGTCGTACCAGGTCTGGCCCGGGCGCGAGCCGGAAGCGCTGAAGTTCAGTTGCTCTCCCGAGCGTATGCCCACCAGGTCGCCCGCCATGGCATAGAAGCGCGCCGGCTCACGCCGACCGCCGAGGACAGTCAGGGTGTCGCCGCCAAAGGCGAAGAGCGGGAAGCTGCCCATGCCTTGCAGGGAAGACAAACCATCGGGGCTGAGATTGCTCACCAGCAAACGCCCGTCGCTGCGCCCTTCGAAGGCCGGCGCGAACGGCGTCGGCAACAGACGGCTGTCGGCCCCGGACTGGTTGAGTGCATAACCACCGGCAAAGATCGAGCCGCCGGCCAGCATCTGCAACTGGCCGTTAGGCGAAGGCGCCAGTACCAGGGAGTAAGGCGAGTTTTTCTGGCCGCTGCCAGTGCCACTGCCTGTGTAGAGCGCCGAAGAGCCGTAGTACAGGTTGCCGCCCGGGGCCACGGCCCGCAGGATCGACGGATAGATAAAGCGCCCGTCGGTGGGCGAGGTATCGAGTTGCGCCCGTGGCGTGTCATTGCTGCCAATGGCCAGCTCGCCGGTCTGGGTCGAAGGCGTCAGGTTGCCCCCCGCCGAGAACAGGTCGATGGCGGTATGCCCGGTCCAGAGCGAAAACCAGCCGCTACCGCCGCCCAGATAGGCGGTGCCGTCCAGGCTGAACGCCGAGGTATTGTGCTGCCGCGTACGGCCCGGGTCGACCGCCCCGCCGAGCACCAGGTCGCCACGGGTGGAGAGACTGACCGTGGCATCGCCGGGAATGATCACCAGGCCACCGGTGGCACTGGCCACCGAGGCCGAATACGGATCATAGGCCCGCACTTCGCTGGCGTCCTGGTTGAGGCTGAAGCGGCCGAAACTCTGCTTGATGCCGCCCAGGGCCCCGGCATCAACCTGCACATTGCCCCGCAGGTTGATCAGGGCGCCGTTCAACTCATGGTTCTGCCCCACTGCGGGCCCGCTGCCAACACTGGAAGCCCGAGCGTCCAGGGAAGGGTTGAGGCTGCCGCCGATATTCAGCTTGAGGTCGCCGCCCCCGGTCAGGGCCAGGCTGCCATCAGCGGTCACCCGCCCGGTGCTGCCCACTGCCAGGATCAGCGCCTCGCTACGCGGCATGGTCAGATCGCGGTTGCCACGGCGCAGCAGGGTGCCGGCATCGGTGCCGACCCGGACGTCCAGATTGCCTCCACCCAGGGTGCCGACTCCGGTGAAACCGGTGACCTGGGGCATGGGCGCGCCTACGGTCGGGGTGACATAGGTACCGAAGTTGATCCACCAGGCGGTCGGGACGGCTTGGTCCAGCGCCGCCGAGCCACTGCCCTGGCGCCATAGCCAGTTGCCCGTACCGGCACTCGACATGGCTGTGCTGTTCGCGCTCTGGTCCCAGGTACTGCCCAGGGCATCGCCGCGCAGGCTGCCCGCCGTCGACAGCAACAGGTTGCCGCCCTGCTCCGGGTACCAGGCCTGGTAGAGGCCCACGCCCGTCACCAGCTTTTCATAGGCAGCCACCTGCTCGTCGAAACCGGCCTTGTAGTTGGCATTGCCGTACAGCGGGAGGCTGTTGTACCCGCCCAGCACCGTGCCGGCGCTGCCCACGCCGCGGGTTGCCGCAAAACCCGCACCCATGGCCGGGGACTGGGTGCCTGCGGTATAGACGCCGAAGACCGATTGCATGCTCAGATCGCCACCGGCGATCAGGTCCAGGTCGCCAGTGCCGGTGCGCAGCACGCTGAAGATCGGCGCCATGGCCCGCACCGCGATCACTTCTCCAGGCTTGTCGGGTTCGCCCGGCTCACCAGGCTTGAAGACACAGAGTCCCGGTGCCCAGTCGCAATATCCGCTAGCCAGATCTTCCGGCGACATCGGTTGGCCCACCACGCCGCCCAACCAACTCCAGTCCGGACTCTCCGCCTCAGGCCCCCAGACCCAGTTATCGACACTGGGCTTGAATTCACAGAGTCCCGGAGCCCAGTCGCAATATCCGCTAGCCAGATCTTCCGGCGACATCGGTTGGCCCACCACGCCGCCCAACCAGCTCCAGTCCGGACTCTCCGCCTCGGGCCCCCAGACCCAGTTGCCTCCCGGCTTGCCAGGAACGATCTCGCGGTCCCGGAACAGCGAATAATGGGTATCGGCCAGGATCAACTGGCCATCGACCACCCGGGGCTTGACGCTGCGGGTGTCGGCCGCCGAGGTATCGGCGCCGCTGACCAGGCGCAGCGACCAGGACTGCGAGCCCTCGGGCAACAGCCCGGCGATCGCCCAGTTGCGCCCCTGGCTTTCGCCATCGGCCGGGCGCAGGGCCACCGACAAGGCGCCGTTGGGCAGCTTGACGTCGGTCTGCGACGGAATCAGCGCGCCGGCTTTCAGCGCCAGGTCGCCATTGAGGGCATAAGTGTCCTGCTGGCCGCTACTCGGATCGAGGGCCGCCGGCAGCGCCACGCCTTTGGGCCAGAGCATGGCCTGCAAGGCGGTACGGCTGGTCAACAGGGTCCCGGCGCCGAGCCGGGTGCCCTCGGGCAGGGTCACCGCCTGTTCCAGCAAGGTGCCGGCGGCGTATAGCAGGCTGCCGTCGGCGGCGCGCACATCGCCGCGCAACACGCTGCCGGCATCCAGGGTCAGCGCCTGCGCCAGGCGGCCCTCGGTGGGCAGCACCACGCCACTGGCGAAGGTGCTGGCCTTGATCGGCAAGTCATAGTTGAGGGTCTTGCCGCCCAGGAACAGCGTGCCATCGGCCAGGGTCACGCCCAGGCCCGGTACCACCAGCTCGCCGCCAAACGGCTGCTTGCCAGGCAGCAATACCCAGCCGGCATCGTCCGGGGTGGCGGGCGGCGGGGTAAAACCATCGGTGACACTGCCGCGCACTTCAAGGTTGCCGGCGGCGCGGATCGCCAGGCTGCCGGTCTCGCCGGAACCGTAGACCGCAGTCCTGGCAAAGTGCGGGTTGAGGCTGGCATAGCGGTAGCCGGACAGGTCCAGGTCGCCCTGGATCACCACGTCCCGCTCGCTGCTGATCTGCACCCCGGGGCGCAGGTGCAGGGCATCGCCATAACCGCCGGCGGTCAGGCCGGCCAGCTTGCCGTCGAGCAGCCTGGTATTGGCCAGGGCCGCGTCGATGAAGGCCGTGCTCTGGTCGTGCTTGAAGTTCATGTAGGCCTGGTCGATTACCCGGTACGGTCTCCCGCTGGCGGCGTCGCTGCCGTCCTTGAGCAAGGCGTCGCTGTCACTGTCGTCATAACGCCAAATGCCATTGACCGCGATCGACCTGGCCCCGCTGATCTGCTGGCGGCCGTTGGCATCGATATCGATATCGCCGCCACTGACCCCGCCCAGCCGTGGCGCATTGAGTTCCAGGGTGCCCCGGGCCTGACCATCGTGCTGCCCGGGCTGGCTGCCCAGGGTCGCGGCGGTGCCGTGGCGCAAGTCGATGCGGCTGCCCTCGGCCAGCACCAGCCGGCCCTCGCCCGAGGTCAGTTCGACCACCGCGCGGTTCGGTGCATCGATGATCTTGCCGTAGCTGTCGACCCGCAGTTGCGTGCCATGGGCATCGAGCAGCGCCGACCCGCCCAGGGTCAGGCCGTTGCGCGCCGCCAGGCGGATGCTGCCGACCTGCTCGCCGCTGGCATCCACGGTGCCGAGCACCGTCAGGTGGCCATTGTCCAGAGACAGGTTGATCTCCCCCGCCTTGAGTTCGCTGCCCAGTTGCAGGTCGCCCTGCTTGAGCTGGAAGCTGCGCGCACCATAGACCTGGCCCTCGTTGAGGCGCTGGTTGAGGGCCGCGAAATCGCCCACGCCCTGGGCGCGGATATCCACCCCGCCGGCCTTGTACGGCACCCGTGTGCCGCCGGCATCGTAATGACCGGAACTGCCACCGAGGATCGCCCCCAACAACGCTACCTGGCCAGCCCCCGGGTCCAGGGCAATGGCGCTCAGGGTCCCGGCCTTGTTGTTCTGCGCCGACAGGTCGATCCGCGAGCCGACGGCCTGGCGAATATCGCCACCGCGGCTTTCCAGCATCACATCGCCGCCCCAGCTGTACTTGTTCAGGTCATTGAAGGGCACGGTGCGCCCGGCCAGGTCCAACTGGGCATTGTTCGCCAGCACCAGGTCGCGCTCGGCCAGCAGGCTCAGCTTGCCGCTGGGCAGCACCACCGCGGTGTCCAGGCTGATGCTGCGCCCCTGCAGCGCCAGTTCGCCACCCAGGGTGTTGATCGGCCCAGGTGCAGCGCCACCACCGGAGATACGGATATCGCCGCCGGCCTTGATCCGGTTCACCGAGCCGGCTTCACCGGTCAGCAACGGGGTGACGATATTCAGGTCGCCGCCGCTGTAGCTGTAGCCCTTGCCGCTCTCGTAGGCCCCCTGACTCTGGTAGACCGCCAGGCTGCCCTTGTGGTTGGCGGTCAGGCGCTGGCTGGCGCGCAGGTCGACCCTGGCAAAACCCAGGGCCAGGCGATCGAAGGAGGCCAGGCTGTCGGGCTGCGATTGTGGGCCGTAGCCGAACTCGATGCGCTCGGCGGCCAGTTCCAGGCGACCGCTGCCAGTGCCCGCGCCCTGGTTGATCACCGTGCCCGGCAGCCCCGCCGTGCCGTTCCAGATCAGGTTGGCGGTGCGGATGCTGGCCACGTCCTCGACACCGCCATGACCGTAGATCGCCGGCGTGCCCAGGATCAGGTTGCTCAGGCTGGACTTGCCGGTGACCGGATCCAGGGTGCTCAACTGCGTCGAGCCATAGAAGTTCAGCGAATCCCGGGCATTCAGGGTCAGGGTCTCCAGGGCCGGCGCACCGCGTTCGCGGTCGCCGCGCAGCAGCCGGTCGAGCACCTGCTGGTTGAGGGTCAGGCCCGGTGCCAGGGTATTGCCCGCGGCGGCTTCGGCCAGGCTCTGGCTGCTGCCGACATTGACCCCGCCCACCGCCAGGGTCAGGTTGCGGGTGCCATAACGCACCTCGTCCCCCAGTTCGAACAGGTTATCGGTGGCCGCGGCCAGGGTGCCTTCGGAATACAACTGGGTCACGCCGTTGCAACTGCCGGCACAGCTGCCGATACGAATACTGCCCGGCCCCACCTGGCCGTTCTGCGCCGGGGTCGGCGGCAGCAGGTCGAGCCAGCCGTTGGACACCGCCAGCAGGCTGGTCCTGCCGGGGTCGTAGATAAAGCCATCGCGGGAATCGTAGGCACTGGCGCCGCGCCCCAGGGTATCGATCCCGGCGCCCTGCTCCACCACGATGCCACCCGTGGTCCGGCCACTGAGAAGCATCACTTCAGGTGCCGACAACAGAGCCCCCGAGCGCAGGGTCAGGTCGGTCAGGTTGGAGCTGAAGGCGATGTAATTGCCGCCCTGGCCATACTGGCGGGTACCGGTGCCACCGATACGCAGGCTGGCCGCGCCCAGGGCATTGAGCTGCGCCGCATCGATCGAGGTGCCGGTAAAGCCCGCGCTGGGGCCGCCCGCGACGATCTCCATCTGGGAACTCTGGCTCTGGCTCAGCACGCTGGCGACGGTGCCGTAGCCGCCCTTGTCCGGGCTGAAACGACTGGTGCCAGCATAGGTGAAGGACGGTTGTCCAGTCTGGTTCTGCAGCAGATTCAGGGTCAGGCCCTTGGCGTCGGCGGTCAGGGCCGCGCGGGGAATGCCCAGGCGCGCCGCATCGCTGACGAGGAATTGAGCCAGGGAAGTTTCGTTGTATTGGGAATAGCGGCGCAGCACATCGGCCGAGGTCAGGATCACCTGGCGCGACAAGCTGTCCTGGATCCCGGTGCCGAGGACCGACAAACGCCCCGAGGTACTCCAGGAGCCATTGGCCATGGCCAGGCCCGGCTGCTGGGCGGCCAGGCCGGCGCCGCCGTTGAGCTCGACCCGGAACGCCCCCGGCAGCAGCGCGTAGTTCGCCGGCAACAGGGTATAGACCCCCGGCGCCAGTCCCGGCACCCCGGCCTCCAGGGTGATCTGCTGGCCGATCACCGGGTCCAGGGCCCCGCTCTGTCCGGCGCCAGGGGCATAACCGGCCTGGTTGCCAGGCACGATGGCATAGACCGGATTGCTGGCCAGCCCCGGCAGGTTGAAGCGACCGTCGGCGCCGATCTGCACCAAGGGGTTGAAACGGGCATCGGTGGAGCCGCCACGCCCGGAAACAAAGCCCGCGCCGGTCAGTTCGCCACCGCCCGACAAGTCCACCACGGCACCGCTCTGGACATCGATCGACTGCCCCAACATCGTCAGGGTCAGCCAGTCGGGACCCAGGATGGGATTGAGTACGCTCTCGCCCAGCGGCTTGCCGTCCTGGGTCCAGGTCTGGCCGTCCACCGTACCGCCAAAGGGCATCACCAGCCCCGCCGCGCTCAGGGAGGTCAGGCTGCCGGGCAGCAGGCGAATGATCGAGCTGTTATCTTGCGGGCCATTGCTGAAGCCCAGCACCAGGCTGCCCTGGGGCGCGCGAACCACCCCGCCCTGGTCGATGCTCTGGGCGGACAGCAGCAGGCTGCCATAGGCCGAATAGGGCACGTCGGGGTCCTGGGCGCTGCTGCGGCCGATGCTCAGGTGGCGGGCACGGATCTCGGCACGGGCCAGGGTCTCCGGGTAGAGCTGCGCCACCGTCAGGTTCAGGTCGCCTGGGGTATTCAGGCGGGTGACGGAGATATTGCCGGTGGGGCGCAGCATGCGCATGTCCCCGGCGCTGCGCACATCCATCGTGGCAAAGCCGCGCTGGTCCAGCGGCAACTGGCCACTGCGCAGGTTGATGTCGCCATGGGCACCGAGGTTGACCTCATCGCGGATATCCAGCAACTGGCTGGCCACGACCAGCTGCGCCTGGGTCGCCTGGGTCGAACTGCCACCGCGTACCACAGATACCGTCACACTATTGTCACGGGCACCGATCGTGGCGACACCCGCCAGCCGCACATAAGGCGCACTGAGCCTGACCCGGGTATCGTCCGCCGCGCCCTGGGCCAGGCCCAGGGAGGCCGAATACAGCTGCAGGCTCTGGCCGAGGGCCAGATCGACATCGCCGTCGAAGCTGATCTGGCCGTTGCTCAGCAAGGCCAGGCTGCCAAAGCCACCGGCGTCGACCTGCTCCACGCTGAGATGGCCCTGCCCATAGGCCAACGGCCCCGAGGTTGTGCCATCGAGGGTCTGGCGGCGCTGGCTGAGCAGCAGTTCCCGCGGTACCAGGGGCATATCACTGTCCAGCAAGTTGCGATCATAGGTCCCAGTCTCCAGAGCCACCGCCAGACGGCCGCCCGCCGTCCCCTGGCCACCGGCTGCGGCGCGCAGGTCGCCGTCCAGATACAGGCCATTGATCGAGCTGAGGCTGATACTGCCGCCATTGCTGGCCAGGGTCATCGGACCGGCGCCCTTGATATCCAGGGCAGCCTGGGCACCGGAGGCCTCGAGGCGTGAACCGGCCTTGAGCTGCACGAACAGATCCGGCGCCACCGCGCGACCAGTAGCCAGATCCAAGACGCCGCCGATGACAATGCTGCCACCGTCACCGACCTTGCCGTAGCGCCGGCCCTGGGCATCCAGGGCACTGACCACATAGCCGGAAACATCCACCAGGGCATTGGGCCCCAGCAGGATCGAGCGCTGATGAGTACTGATCAGCGGCTGGCTTTCCAGCTGCAGTGGCTGTACGGCGCCGATCGAAACCTTGCCGCCATGGGCGATCAAGTGACCATCGACGCTGATCTGGCCGATCCCGCGCAGGGCGATGGACTGGCCATTGTCCACTCTCACGGTGGCGCCCTGTCCGATATCCAGGGCGACGCTGGCGATATCGGCAGCACTGGAACCGAGTCCGCCGGTCTGCAGGGTCAGGCTGGCACCGGCACGCTGGCTCAGGCGGCCGTTGACCGGGTCCTCCTGGTAAGGCTCCGGCAGCCACGGCTGCAGGGCGCTGGCGGCCGGTTCGCCGCTGGCGACACTGGCCGTCCCGGCAGCCTGGGCGTAGACCGGTACCCGGACATCCACCTGGGCGCCCTCGGCGACTGTCAGCCCCTGGTTGCCGATGATCTCGTAGGCGCCGAAGCCCTTGCCGAAAAAGTCGCTGGCCAGAACCAGGGTCGCGGCGTCGGGCGCCGCCGCGCCACCGATCTGCACCTTGCCCGCTTGCAGGCTCAGGTTGCCACCGCCATTCACCCCATGAGCCTTGAGCTGGCCAGCCAGGGTCAGGACGCCGCTGCCGGCGGTGCTGCCGGCATTGGCCGCCAGGGTCAGGTCGCCGCCCTTGCCACCGCGCAGGCTGCCGTTCACCAGCAGCGCCGCGCCGCTGCTGACATCCACCTGGCTGCCGGCGGCCAGGGTCAGGTCGCCACGGCTGCGTAGGGACACACTGCCGCCGTTGACGAAGGCCAGGCCACTGTTGTCCTGCGGCGCCAGCAACAGGTTGCTCCACAGCCCGCTGGTGTCCAGGTGAGCGCCGTCGCTCAGCACCAGGCTGGCCATGGGACCGGCGGTGGAGCCGATCAGCGTATCCACCAGGGCGGCTGTCGACGCGGGCCTCTGTAGCAGCACGTTGCCCAAGGCAATGCGCCCGCCATGGCTGGTCAGCCCGGCATTGACCCGTACCTGCGGACCGTGCAGGGCGATCTCCCCCGCCGGCCCGACCTGCAGGTCACCGTCTACCGTCACGCTCTCAAAGGCTGCGATCCGCACCGCGCCCAGGCCAAAGCCGTTGAGCTGCTCGGTGTCCAGGCGCAGTTGCCCCTGGCGCTCGCCCAGGGCCGAGTCCAGTTCGATGGCCAGGGCCTCAGCGACCTGCCCCGGGGCCAGGATCACTTGCTTGAGGGTCCTGTCGGTGGCCTGCAGGGTGTTTTGCAGGGTGCCGCTGTCCTTCTGCCAGAACGGGCGGTAGTCGCCGACTATCAACTGCGCGCCACGGGCCACGGCATTCTGCGCCTGGTCGTAGCCATCGAGCCCGGCCTGGGCGGCCTGGGCCTGGCGTTCGCCCTGGTAGGTGTTGCCGAGCAACTGGCCCTCGAGCACCGCGCTGCCGGTGCCAACCACCAGCTTGCCGGCATCGCGGCCAACGCTATAGCCGTCTTCGTAGCGCTGCTGCGGCGCGATCAGCGGGCTGTAGTAGTAATCGGTCTGGCCCCAGCGCGGGCTGTTGTCCTCATACCCCTTGTAGATACCGCTGTAGAGAATGTCGCCCGGCGCCCGGGACAACTCGTAGAGGCGCCCTTGCGGGCCCTTGAGCCAGGTCTGGCGAACCAGGCCGCCCTGGACATCGAGGGTACCGCCGGACAGGTTGATGCTCGAACCGGCCTGGGTCACCACATCGCGCCCGGTGAAGGTCAGGGTACCGCCCTGGGCCATCCACTCGCCCACCCCATGGGCCTGGGTCCCCAGGTAGCCACCAACCTCCAGCAGGCCGCCGCCGGTGTACCAGCGATCCGTGGCATAGCCGTTGGTCCCGGCCGGCACATAGACCAGCTCGCGCACATCGACCCACACATCGTTGTTGTTCAGGCTGCCCTGGTCGCGGTTGCCGGCGGCATCGCGCTGCTCGTTGCCCTGGATATTGACCTTGACGCTGTTGGCCTCCATGGCCACCTTGACCCCGACCGCACCCGCCACATCGATCACCGCGCCGTCGCGCACCAGGCTGCGCTGGCCGGCGCTGACCGCCACCTGGCCACCGGTGGCCAGGGTGCTGGAGCCGGGCTGGAAGTCCACGGTGCCGCCACTGACGATCTCCACCCGCGACTGGTCGGTACGGTCGACCACGCTGCTGAGGTTGTCGAAGGCGCCGCCAATGTTGTTGCCCTGCCCCCCCATCCCGGCCAGGCCCGCGGCACGCTGGCTGTCCAGGGCGGTGCCACTGGCGGCGTCCAGCAGGATCGCCGTATGGCTGCCCTGGCCCAGGGTCACGCTGGAGCTGCTGTCGCTGGCCGAGTTGAGCAGGTGCACGGTGCCGCGGCTGTCCACCGAGGTGGTAGCCAGGGCCACGCCGTTCTGTTGCACCTGGTGCCCGGTCAGGGTGATATCGCCGGTGGCGGCCTGGATCAGGCCGTTGTTGCTGACCTTACCGGCCTGGCTGCCGGCCTTGCGGGTGCTGGCCACCTCGTTGCCGCGGGTGGTCGAGGTGGTATTGCCGGCGGTGCCGGAGCCCTTGCGAATATAGAAGCTGTCGCCGGCGGCCAGGGTCGCCTGGCCCTTGGGCGTGACAATGCTACCGGCGTTGTCCACCTCGTTGCCTAGCAGCAGGACATAACCGCCGGACTCGGTGGACACTCCCGGCGCCCGGGTCTGGATCAGCGCACCTTGTTGCACTTGGACCTTGCCGGCGGCATCGGTGAAGGTCGGCTGCGAGCCGCTGCTGTCGACATACAGCCCGCGCTCGCGGAACTGGCTGTCGCTGATGGTCGCGGCGGCGGCCACCAGGTTACGGGTATCGACCTGGCTGCTGCCGCTGAAGATCACCCCGTTGCGGTTGACCAGCATCACCGTGCCGGCCGCCTTGATCTGGCCCTGGATCTCGCTGGGCCGCGCCTGCGGATCGTTGACCCGGTTGAGCACCGCCCAGTCGGCCTGCTGCTGGAAATCCACCGTGGTGTTGCGCCCGACGTTGAAGGTTTCCCAATTGAGAATGGCCTTGTCCGCGGTCTGACCGATGCTCACCGTGGTCTTGCCGTCGGCCTGGGTCTGCACCGGGTTCCTGGCATTGGTCCAGCCCTTGGTCAGGGCATTCTCGTCGACCTTGAGCCCGCCCTCGCCCAGGCCATCGGGAATGCTCGAGGCCGCCACCAGGGCCGAGCGCCGCCCGGCCGCCTGAGCCGCCTGCTGCGCGGCGATAGCGGCCACCGTGTTGCTGACATTGCTCAACGACTGCTGCAACTGCTGGTTGGCCTTCAACTGCTGGGCCAGGGGTGGAGGCGAACCTGGCTTGGGCAGGCTGCCCGCGACCCCTCCGGCGCCCGCCGCCTGCTGCGCCGCGCCCTTGCTGGCGAACCAGCCGGCGCTGAATGCCGTCTCGGCCTGGGCACTGCCCGCCACCAGCAACAGGGCAATGGCATGGGCCAGGGGCTTGAGATGCAGGACAGGCAACGCCTCGCAGCGGCTTGCGGACTTCAGAACAGGGTTGGGCTTACCGAGGCGCATCGCTCACATATCCTTTTACAGGGTCGCGAAATAAGTCGGCGGCCCCGTCCGCTGTCACGGACGGAGCGCTCAGGTAATAGGCGGTTGGCACCGGCCGGCACCGAACCTTTGTCATGAAAACTTCATCCACCTGTGGGTTCAGAGCGGACGGCCGATGCCGTTGCAGACACTGGGGTAGTTCAGGCTCAGGGGGTTGGTAGTCAGCAGGAAGTTGTCGCGCACGGCCTTTTTCCAGAACGCGTCCACAGGGATCAGGTGCTGGGCGTTCAACTGGGCGTCGGTGTTGACCTGGGGGTTCGGACCGAAGTGGCGCATCAGCAGGCTTCGCATCGCCGTAACGTCCCGCAGGTCGCGATAGCACTGGCCAAAGATCAGGTAGCTGTAGCCGACCATGGCATAGCCATAGGCCGGGTTGGCGATATCCGGTGCCCACTTGTGCGGGTCGGCACGATCGCTGGCGCTGGCCGGTGGCGCTATCTGCGTCAGGCTGATCGGGGTGCTCGCGGTGGGTGGCAACAGGCCGTTGACCCGCGCCACCTGGGCGTTACTGGTGATATCCAGGGCCGCGGGGCCCGAGTAACCGAGGGCGCCTTCATTGGCGGCGACCCCGGCCAGCAGCGCCTGATCGCTGCTCACCGCCTGCCAGTGCCCGGGCAGCTCCCCCCGGTGAGCCGAAACGAACAGGTTGCCGATGTTGAAGGCCTGAGGACAGAGGCTGTTGAGGTGGCGCGTAAGGATCTCGCTGGTACCGGCGCGATCAACGCGGTAGATCACCTTTACCGGCGTGCGCGAATAGGCCGGGTTGATCTCGTCCCAGGTGGTGATGGCGCCGGAAAACAGGCCGCAGAGCATGCCGCCGTTCAAGTCCAGGTCGGTCACCGGCTGGCCGCTGGCCAAGCGCACCCGGTAGGGAATTGCCACCGAGGTGATAGCCACCGGGACCTGGATCAGCGGGCCCCAGTCCGCCGCCGAGCCGGCTACGGCCCCCGGTACCTGGTGGTTACTGCGGTATTCCGCGAGCTCATTGACGGTCAGCCGTGATTCGCTGATGGCATAGTCCACGGAGAACGGCACAGAGGAGCCCGAGGTCAGTGCCTGACTGTCATTGATCAGCAGCGCCTTCTTGCCGGCCCCGCTGCCTGCGGCTCGATAGGCCCCGGCTGTCGGCGGCAATACGCCCGGGGTGTTGTAGAAACCCTGCATCAGGTACGAACCACCGCCGTCGAGAGCAGCCGAGGCCGCAGCGCTACAGAGGCTAGTAAAGGCCCCAGCCAGGGCGATCAACAGATATCTGGACATGGCAATTCCCTCTGTTGCCCGGGATGCCCCATGGCAACTTGAAATTCGCGCGAAGAAAAAATCGGCAACGGCTTGCGCCGTTGCCGATCGGTGTTGCGGGTACTAAGCCTCGGCCTGGATCAGGCTGGACGGCCGATACCGTTGCACACGCTGGCGTTGTTCACGCCCTGGGCGCTGGTTGGCGGAATGAAGGCGCCGCGAATAGCGGTTTTCCAGTTTGCAGTCAGCGGAATCAGTTTCTTGTCGATGATTGCCTGGTCGTTGCTGTTGGCGAAGGTGGCGTTGTAGTGCTTGTTCAGGAAGGTGCGGATCGAGGTGACGTCCGCGGTGTCCTTGTAGCACTGGCCGAAGATGAAGTTGGTGTAGCCGACGATCGAGTAGCCGGTAGCCGGGTTAGGCAGTACTGGAGCCCACTTGGTCAGGTCGGCACGGTCGGTGGCGGTGGATGGAGGGTCGATGGTGCTCAGAGCGGTCTGCACGTTGCCCACGGTAGGCAGCAGGCCGTTGATACGAGCCACTACAGCGTTGTTGGTGGCGTCGACATCTTCAGGGCCGACATAACCGATGGCGCCGGCGGTGGAAGCCACGGTGCTGGCCACGGCGGCGCTGCCGTTGACGGGGATCCAGGAATCTGGCTCGGCGCCTGGGTGGGCATTGGCGAAAGTGCTGCTGACGGAGGTAAACACCGACGGGCAACGGTTGTTCAGGTGACGGGTGAGGATTTCCGAGGTACCGCTGCTGCCGGAGCGGAACACCACGCGAACCGGAGTGGTGTCGGAGGTGCCGAGCACTTCACCCCAGGTACGGGCGGCGCCGTTGTTGCTCGACAAGGCCAGGCACAGTTGCTCGCTGGTCAGGTTCAAGTTGGTGGTACCGGCCTTGTTGTAAGGAATGGTCACCGAGGTAGCAGCCGATGGGAACTGCAACAGCGGCCCCCAGTTGTCAGCAGAAGTAGCAGGTACGCCTGGAGCCTGGTGGGCAGCCTGGTAGGTGCTGATTTCAGAGGCGCTGAGGATCGAATCACTGCCTGCGTAGTCCACAGTGGTGCCGGCTGGCAGGGTGGTGGTCAGTGAACCGATGTTGTTGGTCAGCACAGCAGTCTTGCCGCCGCCACTGCCCACGCCGAAGTAGGCACTGAAACCGGAGTTCAGAACGCCCGGAGTGTTGTACAGCTGTTGAGGCAGAGTGGCACCGCCACCAACGACAGCCGCCATCGATTGGGCCGAAGCCAGAGCCGCTACGGCCATGGAAGCTGCGATCATAGTGCGCTTAAACATGAAGAATCTCCTTTCGTCGTGTGTATACGGAGGTCAATGGTTCTTGCATGACGCCATGGCGCTCAGATCCTCTGCCCTGCTCTGAGAGCGTTGTGCGGGGTGAGGCCATGGGTAAGAAGTTCGCAGCTTCCGGTGACAGATAAAGGAAAAAACCTCGGGAGAAAGCGCTTGATTCTCAAAAACTTTCTCGGGTGTTCCAGGGCTTTGGCACGGGCTTTTCGGCGCAGGTGACAGCGAGGTTTCGCTGGGCCTTTTGCCAGCTTTCGGCCAGGCGCGGTGCAGGTCTTGGGCTGGGGGAGATGGGGGTGGTTGTGCATGACAGAACGAGGAACCCGAGTTCGGCGGGATTGCCGCTCGGGTGGCGTCGCGTGGCCGAGAAAAAAGTTGCAGCCAGCCATGCCGTTGATCCTGGCAAACCGCGTGCTCAGGTTTGGCGGCCGCTGCGTCGGAATGCCGCCCAACCCGATCGCAGCCTCGCTGCGCTCGGCAGCGGCTATGGAGCGTTCGCATACGCCCGTCGAGGAAACTCACGATCTGTAGGAGCGAGGCTTGCCCGCGATCCAGGCGACGCGAGTCGTCTGGACGGACGTCATCGCGAGCAAGCTTCGCTCCTACAGAAGCCTTCCTTTTATTGCACCAGCTGGTTGATCTCGATGATCGGCAGCAGCACCGCCATGACGATCACCAGCACCACTCCGCCCATGACCACGATCATCAGTGGCTCTAACAAGGCGGTCATGCCCATGGCGCGGCGTTCGATGTCGCGGGACAGGGTTTGCGCGGCGCGTTCGAGCATGGGTGGCAGGGCGCCGGTTTTTTCGCCGCTGGCGATCAGGTGGATCAGCACCGGCGGGAAGACTTTTTCCACCCGCAGCGCGGCGGCCAGGTTGACGCCTTCGCGGACCTTGGCGGTGGCGTCGCTGACGCTCTGGCTCAGGCGGTCGTTGGACAGGGTCTGGCGAGCCGCTTCCAGGGCGCGCAGCAGCGGCACCCCTGCTCCACCGAGGATCGCCAGGGTCGAGGCGAAGCGCGCGGTGTTCAGGCCCAGCACGAAGCGCCCGATCAGTGGCAGGCGCAGTACCCGGCTGTGCCAGTTCAGACGGGCCTGGGGGTTGCGCAGGTATATACGCCAGCTCCAGAAACCGCCCGCCAGCACACCGAAACACAACCAGCCCCAGGCGCGAATGAAATCGCTGGCGTTGAGCATCGCCAGGGTCAGCCCCGGCAGGTCCTGGCGCGCCTGGGAGAAGGCGCTGACCACCTGGGGCACCACGTAGCTGAGCAGGAAGATCACGATGCCCACCGAGACCAGCCCGACCACGCCGGGGTAGATAAAGGCGGTGAGGATCTTGCCGCGCAGGGTGTTGCGTTCCTCGATGTAGTCGGCCAGGCGCTCCATGACCTGGGCCAGGTCGCCCGACTCTTCGCCGGCGGCGATCAGCGCCCGGTAGATGTCCGGGAAATCCCGTGGCCGCGCCGCCAGGGCTTCGGCCAGGCGCATGCCGCTGCGCACATCGGCGCGCACCGCACTGAGGGTGTGGGCGATATGCTTGCGCTCGGCCTGCTCCACCGTGGCGCTCAGCGCCGCTTCCAGCGGCAGGCTGGCGCCCAGCAGGCTGGCCAGCTGGCGGGTGGCCCAGGCCAGGTCGTTGTCCGACAGCTTGGCGCTGAACAGGCCACCGCCACCGGCCTTGGGCGTGTTGCTCTCGACCTGCACCATCAGGGCCGTCAGCCCACGGCTGCGCAGCACGCCGAAAGCCGCGCTCTGGCTGTCGGCTTCCAGGTGCCCGGACTCGATCTTGCCGAGGGCGTCGGCGGCTTCGTAGCGATAACGGTTCATCAGGCGTCCCGGGTTACGCGGAGGATTTCTTCAGGGGCGGTGGCGCCGCTGCGCACCCAGCGCTCGCCGTCCTCGCGCATGCTGAACATCCCGGCGCGGCGGGCGGCGGCGCGCAGCGCCTGTTCGTCGGCGCCCTGGTGGATCAGGCTGCGAATGTCGTCGTCGATGCAGAACAGCTCGTGGATGCCGGTGCGCCCGCTGTAGCCGACCTGGTTGCAGGCCGGGCAGCCCACCGGGCGCCAGGTGCCGGGGGCGGTCGGGTCTTCTTCCTTGCAGTGCGGGCACAGGCGCCGCACCAGGCGCTGGGCCAGCACCCCGAGCATCGACGAGGCCAGCAGGAAGGGCTCGACACCCATGTCGATCAGGCGGTTGACCGCCGATACCGCGTCGTTGGTGTGCAGGGTCGCCAGCACCAGGTGGCCGGTGAGCGAAGCCTGCACGGCGATCTGCGCGGTTTCCAGGTCGCGGATCTCGCCGATCATGATGATGTCCGGGTCCTGGCGCAGGATCGCGCGCAGGGCCAGGGCGAAGGTCATGTCGATCTTGGCGTTGACCTGGATCTGGCTGATGCCCGGCAGGTCGTACTCCACCGGGTCTTCGACGGTGAGGATATTGCTGGTGCTGGCGTCCAGCCGCGCCAGGGCGGCATAGAGGCTGGTGGTTTTGCCGCTGCCGGTGGGGCCGGTAACCAGCACGATGCCGTGGGGCTGGCGGATCAGGTTATCGAGCTTGCCCAGCACCTGCGGGTCCATCCCCAGGGTTTCCAGTTGCAGGCGCCCGGCTTGTTTATCCAGCAGACGCATCACCACCCGTTCGCCATGCCCGGTGGGCACCGTGGACACCCGGATATCGATGGGCCGCCCGGCCACGCGCAAGGCGATGCGACCGTCCTGGGGCAGGCGTTTTTCGGCGATGTCGAGCTGGGCCATGATCTTGATCCGCGACACCAGCGCGCCGTGCAACGCCTTGCGCGGCGAGACCACGTCGCGCAGCGTGCCGTCGACCCGGTAGCGCACCACCGAATGACTTTCATAGGGCTCGATATGGATATCGCTGGCCTCGTCCCGCGCGGCCTGGGTCAGCAAGGCGTTGATCATGCGGATCACCGGCGCGCCGTCCTGGGTGTCGAGCAGGTCGGTGATTTCCGGGATGTCCTGCATCAGGCGGTCGAGGTCGACTTCGTTCTCGGCGGCGCCGACCACTGCGGCGGCGCTGCCGGTATCGGAATAGGCGCTGGCCAGCAGGCCGTCGAGTTCCTCGTCGCGCACCCGCTCCAGGCGCGCCGGGCCGAACTGGCGGCGTACTTCGCTGATCGACCAACCGGGGGTCGAGGGGCAGACCAGGAGTACGGCGCCCTCCTCGCTGTGACGCAGGAGGATGCGTTGGGATTTGGCCCAGGCATAAGGGAGCTGTGGGTTCATGGGAGTATCTCCGGGCCTTGGCCTTGGCTGTGTACATATCCGTTGCTGCGGTCATGGCTACCTAAGGTTCCGCCCTTGCGGCGGGGTAGGTGTACATATCCGTTGCTGCGGTCACGGCCACTTAGGGTTCCGCCCTTACGGCGGGTCACTTTGGAAAAGCCCCAAAGTAACCAAAGGGCTCTAGCCCCCAGCGTCCGGTCCTCGCTAAGGCTCGGATTCCCTCGCTCCGGTCCTGCTCCGTGGGCCGCCGCCACAGGCCATCCATGGCCTGGGGCGGCTAACTCGGCATCCCTGCCGAGTTGCCCACTGCGCAGAACCTCCACTCGGCCTCCCGACGGGGCAAGAAAATCAAAAGCAACGCGAGGCGACCTGCCGGTCGGCCTGTCTGAGAGCACGTTCCCTGTAGCCGCCGCAGGCCATCCGCGGCCTGGGGTGACTAACTCGGCATCCCTGCCGAGTTGCCCGCTGCGCAGAACCTCCACTCCACCTCCCGACGGGGCAAGAAAATCAAAAGCAATGCGAGGTGGTCTACCGGCCGGTCTGTCTGAGAACACGTTCCCTGTAGCCGCTGCCGCAGGCTGCGATCGGCTGCGAAGCAGACGCAAAACCATGCGCCTCGATCTGCCTGAAACACCGCGCCGTCTGCTTTGGCGTGCGCTGCGCGCCCGATCGCAGCCTACGGCAGCGGCTACAAAAAGCGCGTAAAACGCGCTTGGCTTTGGCTTTTGATCTTGCCCTTGATCTACCCGCCCCTTTCCCAGAGGCCGAACGCAGGCGTTGCGCAGGGGGTAGCGCGGCAGGGATGCCGCGCTAGCCGCCCCAGGCCATGGATGGCCTGTGGCGGCGGGCCCCCGGAGCAATGCCGGAGTGAGGGCATGCCGAGCCCTAGCGAGGCACCGAATGGAGGGGCGAAGCGCTTTGGTTACTTTGGCGCTCTTCCAAAGTGACCCGCCGTAAGGGAGGAACCCTAAGCCGCCGTTACCGCAGCAACGGATATGCACCCCATCACCCAGCGCTCCAGACGCCGGGCGCGTAAACGCAACAAACGAACTCATTGCACCGGCACCGCCCTGATCCTAGCCCTCGGCACCTGCCCCGAACCCGGCATCGGCGCTGGCGACGCCACCGGCACAACACCCGGCACCCCCTGCTCCGCCGAAGGCAATTGCGGCGCCTGCATATCCGGCATGGCCCAGCTGCGGTCCGGCTGCAGGCCGCCCTGGGCCCGGCGCATAAAGTCGTAGCGGTTGAGGGTGATGCTGCGCCCCGCGGCGCTGTCGCGAATGATGTAGGGCCGCAGGAACACCATCAGGTTGGTCTTGTTGGTCGAGCGGCTTTCGTTGCGAAACAGCGCGCCGATCCCGGGAAGGGTCGACAGCCACGGCACCGCATTGTTGCTCTGGCTGTAGCCGTCCTGCAGCAGGCCGCCGAGGACCATGATCTGGCCGTCGTCGAGCAGGATGCTGGTGTCGATCGCGCGCTTGTTGGTCACGGTGCCGGCCTCCACCGAGGCACGCTGGTCGACGCTGCTGACTTCCTGATAGATGTCGAGCTTGACCGTGCCACCCTCGGAAATCTGTGGCCGCACATTCAGCTTCAGGCCCACCTCTTCGCGCTGTACGGTCTGGAACGGGTTGTTGCTATTGCCGCCACCGCCGGTGACGTAGCTACCGGTGACGAAGGGAATGGTCTGGCCGACAAAGATGCTCGCCGCTTCGTTGTCCAGGGTCAGCAGGTTCGGGGTCGACAGCACGTTGCTCCCGCCCTTGCTCTTCAGGGCCCGGGCCAGCACCTTGAGGTCGAGGATCTTGCCGATCCCGGGGATGTCCACGGTGCCGTTGACCAGGCCGACGTTGAGGCCCTGGGGCAGCACGTCGATGCTGGTCTTGCCGTTGAGGTTGAGGCCACTGCCGCCCAGGTTGGCGCCGCCGATAACACCGCTGCCCCCCAGGTTGCCGGTCTGCCATTGCACGCCGAACTCGGCGGCGTCGTCTTCGTTGACCTCGACGATCAGGCTTTCGATCACCACCTGGGCGCGGCGCTGGTCGAGCATGTCGATGACTTCCCGCAGGTTGCGGTACAAAGGTTCCGGCGCGGAAATCAGCAAGGTGTTGGTGGTGGCATCGGCCTGGATGGTCACCCCGCCGGCACTGAAGGCGGGGTTCTGGTCGGAGGCCTGGGTGCCGCCCTGGCTGCTGCTGGAGCTGCCGCCCTGGGCATAGCCGCTGCCGGAGCCACTGCTGCCGCCGAGGCTGGAGCTGCCACTGGTGGAGCTGGTGCTGCCGCTCTGGCCGCTGCTGGAGCTGCCGCCCTGGCTCATGCCGCCCATGCTGCCGAGCATGGCCCGCGTGTTGTCGCCGGTGCCGCTGTCGCTCTCGCCGGTGAGCAGGCCGCGCAGGGCCTGGGCCAGCTTGCCGGCCTGGGCGTTGCGCAGGTACACCACGTGCAGGTTGCTCGGGTTGCTCTGGGCGTTGTCCAGCTTGTAGATCAGGTTGCGCGCCAGTTCGGTGCGCTCGGGGCTGCCGGTGCGGATGATGATCGAATTGGAACGCGGATCGCCGACCACGCTGATTTTCTGGGTCGGGTCGGCGCCCTGGGACTCCAGCAGTTCGGAGACCATGCCGGCGATGTCCACGGCGATGCCGTTCTGCACCGGCACCACGTCGGTGTCCAGGGCGCTGGGGATGTCGATGCCTTCGATGATCTGCGCCACCCGGGTGAGGTTCTCGGCGTAGTCGGTGATGACGATGCTGTTGTTGCCCGGGTAGGCGTTGATCGGGTTGTTCGGCGACACGATCGGGCGCAGCACCGGGATCAGGTTCACCGCGTTTTCGTACTGCAGGCGGAAGGTGCGGGTCAGCATGCCGTTGGCCGATGGCTTGCCGGCGTTGTAGATCGGCCCGCCGAGCAGCTTGGCGTCGGCTTCCGGCACCACCTGGGCCACGCCGCCGACGTCCACCACACTGAAGCCCTGCATGCGCAGGGCCGCCAGCAGCATGTCGTAGGCCTGGTGGGCCGGCACTTCGCCTTCGCTGACCAGGGTCAGGTTGCCCTTGACCCGCGGGTCCACCAGGAATTGCTGGCCGGTGGAACGCGCCAGGGCCCGGACCACGGCCTGGATATCGACATCAACGAAGTTCAGGCGCACCGGCTGGTCGCCCAGGGGATTGCGCACCACGGTGCTGCTGGTGGCAGGAGCACCGGGGGCGCGTCCCGCACGGCTGATCGGATGCTGGTACTTGGGACGCTGGGTCTGTTGCGCCTGGGCCCGCTCCCGCTCGGCCACCACATCGCCGCCACTGCGATTGGTCTCGCCCAGGGGCCGCCCCAGTTCGCTGTCCACCAGCAACGGTGGCTGCGGTTCCTTGTTGTTACTGCACGCCGCCAACGCCAGGGCCAGCGGCCCCAGCAGGAGCCAGGGCAGCGCCTTGCGCGACTGGCGAGCATAGAAAGAGCCTGACCACTTCATGAAGCTTCCTTAGCGCCAAGCGCCTGATCCATGCGAACGGTTCCGGACAGTTTGCCGGCCGTGCCATCGATGTCGGCCGGCCCCGCGCGTTGCAGGCGGGCCTCCATCACTTCCAGGGAAAACTGCCGGGGATTGCCCAGCAGCCAGCCGACCACGGCATCCGCCGGGGCCTCTTGAAAACTCAAGTGCCAGGCCTGGGATTCGCCCTCGCCCGCCACCTGCAACTGGTACAGCCCCTGCAGGCCGGCGGCGTCCAGGGTCTGGCGCAAGGACTGCTCCAGGCTCTGCCCCGGCTCACCGCCTCGGGGCCCGCCGGCCTGATGCAGCACCAGCTCCAGGGCTTCGGACTGGGAGCGCAGCTTGGGGATCTCGGCCTGCCAGTAATCGATCTTTTTCAACGCCGGCTCGATCAGCACCAGCCACACCAGCAGGCCGCCCAGCACCACCGCCGCGCCGCTCAGCAGGCGTTGCTCGCGCAGGGCCAGACCGTTCCAGTACAGCCGCGCCTGGGCGACTTGACGCTGCCAGCGCTGCCGGTAATGGCTGAGGCTCAGCTTATTCATCCTCGTCTTCCTCGCTGTCGTCGGCTTCCATCGGCACCGCGCCGGTCGCCGCTGCGCTGGCCGCGCGCAGGGTCCAGCCCTGGTCGCCGGAACTGGCTTCGAGCCCGGCCTGGCTCAGCAGGGCCTGCCAGCCGCTGTCCGGTGGAGGAACGCGGGTGTCGCTGAGCAGGCTCAGCTGCAACTCGCCGTTTTCATAGATCAGTTGCTCCACCCCACCGATCACGAAGGGCATGGCGTTGCTCGCCTGCTGCACCAGGCTGTTGAAGCTTTGCGGGGCGTCGCCGCTGGAGCCGCTCTGGCGCGCCGCCAGTTGCTGACGCGCCTGTTGCAGGGGGTTGAGGATCACCGGCAATTCCGGGAACACCTGTTGCACCCGTTGGCTCATCTGCGCCTTGAGCTGCTGGCCCTGGGCCGCCTGGCGCGCGGCGTAGAGGTTCAGGCCCAGGGTCCAGACCATCAGCGCTACCGCGCACAGCGTCGCGGCACGGCCCCAGCCCTGTTGGCGAGCGCTGTTGTTCTGCACCCCGCCGTGCAGGCCCCAGGCGGGTGCTTGGCCGGTCCAGCGGCAGCTGTCCGGCAGTTGCTCCAGCGCCCCTTGCGGGGCCGCCTCGCCCACCCATTGCAGCCCGGCGCCATTGGCCAGCAACGCCTGCAAGGCATCTTCCGGCAGCGGTTGCACACTGCCCTGCTGCGGGCTGTGGCGCAGCAACAGGTGCTGGTCCTGCAGGCAGGCGGTCAACTGGCCCGCCGCCGGCACCGGCAAGGCATAGGGCGCCGGGTACAGGCCGCGCAGTTTCAGGCCAGCCTGCTCCAGCACCTGGCCGAGCTGCGCCAGCGTTTCGCGCGGCAACCAGCTGATATGCACCTGGCCGTCGCTGTCGCGCGGGCTGTGGGCCACATACATGTTGTCGCTGTGGCCGAGAATCAGCGCCTGGGCGGCGCAGGCCACCGCCGCGCTGACCTTGGCCGGCGCCAGGGCCGGCAGCTCGATACTCGCCAGCAGGCTGTCCTCGGGGTGCAGGAAACACTCCACGGCCGGCGCCTTGGGCATCTGTCCCAGTTGCATCAGGCTGGCTTCGCCGGCTTCTTTAACCTGGCCTTCTTTAGCCTGGAGCCGGGCAAAGCTCACCCGGCTCTCGGCGGTCAACGAATGCAAGGGCGGCAGGCTGACGCGCAAGCGGCTCATACGCCCACCCGCGACCAGATCACTCGGGGCATGTTGTCTTCGCTGCGGTGCAGCAAGGCCAGCAGCTTGACCCGGCGCCGTTCGCCGCGGGCCTGGCCTTGCAGGCGAAACCACTCGCTGGTGATGCCGACCCGCACCGCGTCCGCCGGTACGTTCGGCATGCGCAGGCGGTTGATGAAATCCCCCTGGTTGATGAACCACTGGCCGCTGTCGCGCTCGGCGATCAGCGCCTTGGCCCGTGGCAGCGCCAGCCCTGGCACCGTCGCGGCGAGCACTTCGGCGCTGGCGGTGTTGCCGTTGACCCAGGTATTGGCCGGCAGGATGGTGACAAAGGGCTCCAGGCGCGCCAGCAGCTTTTCATCGACGCCGTTCACCCCCAGCAGGTCGTCGAGGCTGCGCAGCATCGGCTGCTTGGCCAGCAGCGGTTTGCGCGCGGCCTCGGGCGAGGTATCGCGGCCGCTGCGAAAACCACTATTGACCGGCGCCGCCGTGCCTTCCGGGCTCAACAGGCGTGGGTAGGAGGCAATCACCCGCTGGCTGATGCGCTGGCCCAGGGTCGGGTTGACCCCCAGCAGCTCGCACAGACGCTGAAAATTCTCTATCTGCAAGGGGTCGAGGCGGTCGTTGGCCAGCAGGTTACGCAGGTTGAACTTGCTCTGCTCGTCCTCCAGCCGTCCCTCGAACGGCCCGGCGCCCGGGCCCAGGGCCGCGAGCTGGATCGGCCGCGCCCAGTTCTGGTCGAGACGGGTCAGCACGTCGCGCTGGCGGTCTTCCCACAGGCGCTGGCGACTGACTTCCATGCCGCCCTGCAGCTGCCAGCTGCCCTGGACCCGCAGCTGCTCGCTTTCCAGTCCGCGGGTGAACAGGGTCTGGCGGGTCAGCATGCCGCCGGCGATCACCGCCACCACGGCGGCGATCAACAGGGCGCTGATAATGGCCATGCCACGCTGTTTCGCCGCTGTCGGCGAACGGGCTGTCATGGCGGCGCTTACAGCTGCCAGGAGCCGATATCGGCATTCACGCTGTCACCGTCTGGCTGGCCGTCGGCCCCCAGGGAGAACACATCCACTTCGCCGTTGGCCCCCGGGTTCAGGTAATGGTAAGGACGGCCCCAAGGGTCGTTGGGCAAGCGTTCCAGGTAGGAGCGCCAGTTGCTGCTCTTGGCATCCGCCGGGCGCTCCACCAGCACTTTCAGGCCCTGGTTCATGCTCGGGTAGGTGCCGTGGTCGAGGCGATAGAGCTTGAGGGCCTGCATCAGCCCGCCGATGTCCTGCTTGGCCGCGGTGGCCCGGGCCTGGTCCGGACGGTCGAGCACCTTGGGCACCACCATCGCGGCCAGGATCCCGAGAATGACCACCACCACCATGATCTCGATCAGGGTGAAACCGCCCTGGCCGCGGGGGCGGCGAGGCTTGGGGTTGGACTGGGGGTGTGACATGAAGCGCACGACATCCATCTCGACGTTCCTTGGCTTGATTTCGATTCGTCGGGCAGTGTTGCAAGAAAATATGTCAGTGATATTGACGTTGCTCGGGAGCGTCCGTAGCCAATCGGTCAAATTTGCCGGTTAGGCTGCAAGCCTTCCTTTGCGCCGCGAGACGTCCATGCCGGGGCCACGCCAGCCACTCCCCAAACGACCCGCCAGACGGCCAGCCACTAAACAACGGGGTTTCACCCTGATCGAGGTGCTGGTGGCGCTGGCGATCATCGCCGTGGCCATGTCGGCGGCGATCCGCGTGGCCGGGTTGATGACCCAGAGCAACGGTTTGCTGCGGGATAAATCCATCGCCCTGCTGGCGGCCCAGTCGCGCCTGGCGGAACTGCGCCTGGAAGGCCGCCTGTCGCCTGGGACCAAGAACATCGAGTGCGACCAGGGCCGGCTCAAGCTGCGCTGCGAGCAGAACATCGCCCCCAGCCCCGATCCGCGGCTGTCCAGGGTCAGCGTGCTGGTCCTCGACCGCAGCCGCGAGGCCCCGCCCCTGGCCCGCCTGGACACCCTGGTCGCGCGAGTGCCGAAGAATTCCAATCGTTAAGGCCAAGGGACTCTGTAGGAGCGAAGCTTGCTCGCGATGCCCCTCAACCACACTCGCCTCTTGCTGGATAAACGCAGCGCGCTTCAGCCCATCACGGGCAATCGAGCCTCGATCGGCCGCGCCTGGCCGTCGTCTTATTGTCGGGTCAATACAGGCAGCGCCGGGCTCTCCGGCAACTTGCTGACATCCAGCCGCGAGCGCTCGCCGCCGCGCTCGATCACCACCCCGTCGCCCTCGATGGCCACCAGTTGCACGCCCTGGGCCAGGCGCTCGCCCACCAGGAAGCTGCGCGGCGGCGCGTCGTTGAGGCTGAGAATCGCCACCGCGCCGCGAGGGCTGGCCATCAGCCCGGTGACCTTGATGTCCAGCTCCAGCGGCTGGTTGGAAAACCATTGCTGCGCCGGGCTCTGGGCCTGGGCGGCCAGGGCTTGCGGCGGCGCCTGCGGGGTGCGCGACTCGGCGGGGGTCAGCAGCAGCGACGACCAGGTCGCCACCCCGGCCACGATCGCCAGCAGAGCCAGGGACTGCACCAGCTGCGGCGGGGAAAATCGATGGACGAATGCCATGGCAAGGACCTCCTGTTTGTCCGTCTTCGCAGCCTACCGCGCAATGGTCACGTTTTTATTTCACATTCACCGGGCAGGATGAAAAGCGACGCACAGGAGGCGCGCCCCATGACCCCATCCCGACAACAGGGCTTTACCCTGATCGAGCTGATGGTGGTGCTGGTGATCATCGGGATCGCCAGCGCCGCCATCAGCCTGAGCATCCGCCCCGACCCGCTGCAGGGCCTGCGCAAGGATGCCGAGCGCCTGGCCCAGTTGCTCCAGGTGGCCCAGGCCGAGGCGCGCGTGGATGGCCGGCCCATCAGCTGGCGGGCGGACGCCAAGGGCTTCGCGTTCAGCCGGCCCAGCGACGACGGCCGCGGCCTCGACCAGTTCAAGGACGACCCGCAACTGCGCCCGCGACCCTGGGAAAGTTCGTCGATCAAAGTGCGCATCGAGCCCGGCCCGCGGCTGGTGCTCAACGCCGAATGGATAGACGCGCCGCTGCAGGTGCAACTGTCCGACGGCCAGCACAGCCTGACGGTGCAACGCACCGCCACCGGCGTGGTGCGGGTGGTGGCGCTGCCATGAAGGCCCGGATCAACCAGCGGCAAGGCGGCTTCACCCTGATCGAGGTGATGGTGGCGATCCTGCTGATGGCCGTGGTCAGCGTGATCGCCTGGCGCGGGCTGGACAGCGTCAGCCGGGCCGACAGCCATTTGCAGGCCAGCAGCGAGCAGACCGAAGCGCTGCTGCGCACCCTGCACCAGCTGGAGCGGGATGTGGCGCTACGGGCCAGCGTGGAACTGATGGAACCGGTGCCAGCGGGGGCTGATGCAGAAGCCCCCGATGTGCCGCCGGCGCTGACCGTGCGCAGCGCCGACAGCGGCACCTTCCGCCTGGATGTGATCCGCACCGCGGCAACACCCGGCGAAGGCCTGCAACGGGTGCGCTGGTGGCTCAAGGGCGACACCCTGTACCGCGCGGCGGCGCCGGCCCGCGATCGTTACCCGCTGCCCGCGCCGAAAATCGGCGTGGCGGTGCTGGAGCACGTCAGTGACTTGCAGCTGCGGGTCTGGGATCGGGACAAGGGCTGGCGCCAGCTCAGCGGCAACCGCAAGGAGAATCCGCCGGGCCTGGAAATCCGCCTGGTGCGGCAGACACCCCAGGGCGAAGAGCGTTATCGCCAGGTGCTGGGGCCGTTGGAGTAATTGCCGCGTCAGGCTGGACGCCGTTGTAGCCGCTGCCGAGCGCAGCGAGGCTGCGAACGGCCTACGGCCGTAAAACCGGACAACCTGTCCTTCCTGGAAAACTGCGTACCCAGGTTTTGCGAGGACTGCGTCGGAATGCCGCCCACCTCGATCGCAGCCTCGCTGCGCTCGGCAGCGGCTACGCAGCGGCAACGGGGCATCTGGGTCGACGGCGACTCTGTAGGAGCGAGGCTTGCCCGCGATAGCGTCCGTTCAGGCAACCCGCGTTGCCTGGATCGCGGGCAAGCCTCGCTCCTACGGGTTTTGTGCTTCAGCTCAACAGCACCACACCGCCCGGCAACTCGGTGCATTTGGCCCCGTAGGCATCGCGGATCAGCAGGGCCACGCCGGCCAGCTGGTTGAGGTTGAAACGCGCCTGCACCTTGCGCTTGCCCAGCTCGGCGTTGAGCAGCACCAGCATGCCCGGGCGGTAGCGGTTGATCTCGTCGATCACCGTGTTGAGGGTGGCGTTGTCGAATACCAGCACCTGCTCGCGCCAGGCGATCACCGCCGCCGGGTCCACGGCCTTCGGCTCACCGACCTGGCGGCTGTCGTAGGTCAGCTGGCGACCGCTGTCCAGAAGGATCAGCCGACCCGCGACCTCGACCTGCAGCGCGCCATCGATGCAGGTCACGCAGACGCTGTGATTGATATTGCGCAGGTTGAAACGCGCCTGTGATGCACTCAACCAGCCATTGCCGGCCTGGACCCGCACCGGCAGCGCGCCCTGGCTCGACACCTCGACCTCGCCTTCGAGCAGTTCGATGCCCTGCCCGCCTTGCGCCAGCTCGCGCCGGCTGATGCGGGTCTGGGTGTTGAGTTCCAGGCTCAGCCCATCCTCCAGCTCGACCCGGCGCTGTTCGCCGACCTCGGTGCGGTAGTCGGCGCTCAGCCCAGCAAAACCGCCGGGCACCGAAACCCGCACCGCCACCAGCGCCACCGAGGCCGCCAGCGCCCCACCGAGAAAGGCCCGGCGCCCGAAGCGCCGCGGCTGGGTCTGCTGCTGGCATTGTTCGGCGGCCGGCTTCAGGCTGTGCCACAGCAACTTGGCCTGCTCGAAGGCCTCGGCATGCTGCGGGCTCTGCGCGCACCACTGCTGCAAGGCCCGGGCGTCGGCGGCGGTGGCCCGCCCCGAGGTCAGCAGGAGCAGCCAGTCCTGGGCCTCGTTGCGCAACCGGTGGTCCGGTGTGGCCCGAGAAGTGGAGATGCTAAAGATGTTCAAGCGTGCGGGTACTCACGGATTAATCGGGGCCTTTAGTGACTAGGACGGTTTTCCGGCGCCGGGACCGAACCGCTGAATCACTTTTCTTTCAAGGCGCGAGGCGCAGTGGCCCAGGGCAGCCTTGATTTCCTTCTCGACCATCCGTGTCGAAATGCCGAAGCGCTGGGAGATTTCCAGGTGTGGCGCCTCCTCCAGGCGCGCGGCGATAAAGATCTTGCGCCGGCGCGCCGGCAGTTCGTAGAGCGCCTTGAGCAGGGACTGGATTTCCTTCTGCCCGCCCACCACCCGCGACGGGTCCAGGGCTTCGTCGCTGATCTGCAGCAGCTCCTCGACCTCGCTGCCGGTGAGCAGCCGGGCGTCGGCCTGGCGGCGGTCGGCGGCGATGTTCAGGGCCATGCGATAGAGGTAGGCATTGGGCTGGGCCAGGTTCGGCGGCTCTTCCATGCGGTCGACCCGCAGGTAGGTTTCATGCAGCACATCGTTGGCCAGGTCCTCCGAGCCCAGGCGCCGTCGCAGACGCACCTTGAAGTCGTCGTAGGAGGTCAGGAACAACCTGACCATCGCACTGTGCCCGGTATTCTTCATGCCCCGGAGGCTCCTTCTCGCTGCCTGCAATCCATGCGTTTTCCTGCGCTGTCGGGTATCAGAAGCAAGGTCACTGGCTGGCGCAGCGAACTCGGTGCGGGCCGCTCGACCCAGGTCTCGCTCAGGCTCTGCACCAGCGCCTCGTCGCGCCGCAGATCGCCAGTGGTGGTGACCAGGCGGCTGTGCTCGATATGCCCGCCACGGTCGATCCACAGTTGCAGCACCGCCCGATAGCGACCCGGCCGGGTCAGTTCCGAACGGCACAGGCCGGCCTCCACCGCGCGTTGCAGCGCACTGGCGAAACTGTCGCTGGCCCAGGCCCCGGCATTGCCGCCCGCGCCCTTGGGGGCAGGCGCATCGCTGAGCTGGGCGACTTGCAGGGTAAAGGCATCGGAACGGGCGTAACGGGCCATCAAACCACTTCCTGTCAGCAGGCGACTCAGGGCATCCCGGGCGCTGTAGCGCCCCTGGACCCGTACCGAACGGCGCCCTCGGGTCAGCTCGCGATCCACCAGCACCGCCATCCCGGTCGAGCGGCTGAACAGTTCAAGCGCTTCGGCCAGGTCTTGCGCGGCGATGTTCAGGTCCAGCAGCCGGTGCGAATCCACCATCGACGGCTCCTGCGGTGCCGCCCGCGCCATACCCGCGGCCGCCAGCGCCAGCAGCAGCGCAAGACCGCAGCGCGCGAACCCCGCGTGAAAGAAAGACCGATACCCGACCTTTGCTCGGCGTCGCTGCACGGCTGACCTGTCCCTGAAAACCGTCATCCTGAGGCCAGTTTATGAATCTGGTGTTACCGCCCCCGCAAAAAAACCATCACCTTTTCGCCACGCGCCTTGCTTTACACTCAAGGACCGCAACGGCCCCTCCCGGGCCCGCCAGGAGGCCCCCGATGAAACAGCTTTGCACCCTTGTCGCCAGCCTGATGCTCGGCGCCCTGCCGCTGGCCGGCCATGCCGCCACGCCGGTCGAGGCGCCCGCCGCGGCTCCTGGCAAAGCGCCCACAGAAGGTTGTGTCGACGTCAGCGTGGGTGGCTACAAGGCCCCGGACTACGGTTGCCTGAGCAAGCAGATGGGCAACAACCCCGACGGCGCCAAGGCCGAGCAGAAGAACCAGGAAGCCATGCAGGTGCCGATCAACAAGCGCCCGCCGAACCAGATGGGCCTGTCCACCCCGGCGGCCACCAGCACGCGGATGGGCAATACCTTTGGTACTTCGGTGAAGCCGCAGCGGCCTTAGGTTTTTGCGTTGGCCTTTCGGGCCCTATCGCGGGCAAGCCTCGCTCCTACAGGGATCGCGTGAGCTTCTGTAGGAGCGGCCGGTCGACGCTCGATTGCTCGCGATAGACGGCGCAGCCGTCGTTGCTGCGGTTACGCCCCCGCCCACTGCCGCGCCACCACTTGCAGCTCCGTCCGGGCCCGTTCCAGGGCTTGCTCGCGGGCTTCGGGGTTGGCGAATTGCAGCGGCTGGGCATCGACGAACAGCGGGTTCTGCACACCGATAAAGGCAAAGGCGGCTTTCAGCGCCGGGGTCAACGCGTCCATCCAGGCCATGGGATTGCCCGGGCGCAGGTCGGCGCCACGGCTGGTGAGGAACAGCACCTTCTGCCGGGTCAGTTGGCCAACGATGCCGTCCGGGGTATTGAGGTAGGTCAGCTCGGTGCGGGTGATGCTGTCGATGAAGGCCTTGAAGGTCGAGGGCATCGACCAGTTGTACATCGGCATGGCGAACAGGCAGGCATCGGCGCCCATCACCCGCTGGCACAAGGCATCCGAGGCCGCCAGGGTCTGGCGCATCTGCGGCGTGCGGGCCTCGGGAGCGGTGTAGGTAGCGATGGCGAAGGCCTCGCTGACGTGGGGCGGCGTATCCACCGTCAGGTCCAGGTAGTCGATCTTAAGGTCGACGCCCTGGCCTTGCAGCCGCTCGATAAAGTAGCGGCCCAGGGCCCGAGAGTTGGAACGTTCGCCTTTGGAGCTGGCATCGACGTGCAGCAGTTTCATTGGGCATTACCTTGCTTGGATGGAAAGAGATCTGGGCTAAATGCTGGGCTGTTGGCGGAACGCCACGGCGAGGCGGTTCCAGCAGTTGATGGCGGCCACCGCGACGGTCAGGTCGACCAGCTCGCGCTCGCTGAATTCGCCGCGCACCGCCTGGAACAACTCATCCGGCACCCCGGCGTCGGCCAACAGGGTCACCGACTCGCTCCAGGCCAGGGCCAAGCGTTCCCGCGGGCTGAACAGCGCCGAATCGCGCCAGACGCTGAGGGCGTACAGGCGTGGTTCGCTCTCCCCGTTCTGGCGCGCCTGCACCGCGTGCATATCGGCGCAGAACGCGCAGTGGTTGAGTTGCGAGACGCGGATCTTGACCAGCTCCAGCAGGGGCTTGTCGATGGACAGGCCGAAGGTTTGGGCCTCGAGCATCAACAGGCCCTTGAGGGCTTCCGGCGAGGCGCTGTAGTAGTCCAGGCGGGGTTCCATCGTGGTCACCGTGGGCGTTGTATTCATGTTCCCCCTAGCCTAAGGGCCGCGCCGGCCTGCCCCTATAGCCAATCCGGGGGTTTATCGGCAGTCCACCGAACAGTGTCGGGCTCAAGACCGCCGAAGCCCTTCGGGCTGATCGTCCAAACGCGGCCCGAGCCTGCGGCAGCGGCTACATCACCCAGTCCGAAGGCAGCGTCGTACCCTGTAGCCGCTGCCGAAGGCTGCGATCGCGTACGCAGTGCGCGCCCGCTATCGGCCCGCTACACCAAACCCGGTCGGGCGGGTAATCTGGCGGGCACTGATCGTTTTGGAATCTCATCGATGGAACTGCATGTCGTCATCAACGGGCGCAAGGACCTGGCCGACCAGCTGTATCGGCAACTGCGCGACGCCATCGAGTGCGGGCGACTGGCGGCGGGCGCCCAGTTGCCGCCGAGCCGGCTGCTGGCCGAGCAACTGGGAATCTCGCGCAAGACGGTGTCGGACACCTACAGCCTGCTGACCTACGAGAACTTCCTGATCGGCAGGATCGGCCGCGGCACCTTCGTCAATGCCCGGCCGGTGAAGGCCGAACCCAAGCAGAGCGCCGCCGACCTGGCCTGCGCGCAGAGCCTGGAAAAATGGCAGGAGTTGCCCACGCCCCTGCGCCATCCGACCCTGGAAGGCACCTCGCGCTACGAGTTCATCGGCGGCGCCACCAGCCGCAATCAGTTTCCCCAGGAAGAGTGGCGGCGCTGCACCCAGGACGCCCTGCGACGGATCGCCCAGAGCGGCGGTTTCTATAGCCAGCCGGAAGGCCTGCCGGCGCTGCGCAGCGCGATTGCCGGGCATGTCTCGTTCTCCCGCGGCGTGGTCTGCAGCGATGCCGACATCGTAGTCTGCAACGGCGCGCAACAGGCCCTGGACCTGATCGCCCGGGTGGTGCTGGAACCCGGCAGCCTGGTGGCCATGGAAGACCCCGGCTACACCCCGGCGCGCCTGCTGTTCAGCGCCCAGGGCGCAACGGTGATCGGCGTGCCGGTGGATGACCAAGGCATCCAGGTCGAGCGGATTCCCGACGGCGTGCGGCTGATCTATGTCACCCCGTCCCACCAGTTCCCCCTGGGCATGCCCATGAGCCAGGCCCGCCGCGAGGCCCTGCTGGAGCGGGCGCGGGAGCTGGGGGCGATCGTCATAGAGGACGATTACGACAGCGAGTTCCGCTACGAGGGGCGGCCCACCGACTCCCTGCAAAGCCTGGATAAACGCGGCGTGGTGGCCTATGTCGGGACCTTCTCGAAGACCATGCTGCCGCAGCTGCGCCTGGGCTACGCGGTGCTGCCGCCGGCGATTCTCGGCGCGGTGATCAAGGCCAAGCGCCTCACTGACTGTCACACCTCGACCCTGCCGCAATGGGCGCTGGCCAAGTTCATCGCCGAGGGTTACCTGCTCAAGCACATCCGCCGCTGCCATACGGTGTACGCCGGGCGCCGCGAGCGCATCCTGCAGCGCCTGAACGGCGACCTCTCGCCCTGGCTGCAGGCGGTGCCGTCCACCGCCGGCTTCCACATGGCGGCGCTGTGCAAGGTGCCGGTGAACATCCCGCTGCTGCTGGAGCTGGCGAAGAAGATCGAGGTCGGGCTCTACCCGCTGCACGGCTTCTTTTATCAGGAGCCGGTCAGGGACGGGCTGTTCATCGGCTTTGGCGCCATCGAAACCCTGGACATCGACCCGGCCCTGGACAAGGTGCGGGACATCCTGCAACAGATCACCTGATTGGCCCCGGGCTTTTCTCGGGGATTGGTTATTGGACTTGTCACCTTGGCGGCCTACCCTGAGCGTCCACCCAGCTGTTCGCGCCGCGCTCCGTCATCGAGTAGCGCGACGGCCACAGCATTTCCGGAGGCTTGGACATGTCCAGTACCGCGACCAACAGCGTCCAGATCCGCGCCGCCCAGGGCCGCTCGGACGAGCTTGGCGAACACCTGAACCAGCTACTGACCGCCCTGCGCGAGGCGCCTGGCTGCCTGGGTTATGAACTGCGCCGCGACAGCACGGACACGCACCGCTGGAGCGTGCGCGGCCAATGGCGCTCGGCGGCCGAGATGCAGGCGCATTTCCATCTGCCGGCGGCCCAGGGTTTTATCGACCTGCTGGCCAGCCGCCTGGCCTGCGCCCTCGACTTCGAACACTGAGGCATTGGTCTGCGGTTCTTTGCCGGGATTGGTTATAGGCCGGTCGAGCCAGCGGGCTTACCTTGAGTCAGCCCCTTTCGAACCGGAGAAACCGACCATGAAGACCCTCGCTGCCCTGACTTCCGCCCTTGCCGGCCTGACCTTGCTCACCTCCCTGGGCGCCGCCGCCCATGACCCGGAGTACGGCCAGGAGAAACTCAAGATCCTGCAGGAACATGCCCTGAGCAACCTGCCGGGCAAGACCGCGCTGATGCTCACCGTCGACTACGCGCCGGGCCAGGCCACGGTGCCGCACATGCACAAGGGCGCGGCCCTGGCCTATGTGCTCGAAGGCGAGATCACCTCGCGGGTCAACGACGAGCCGGCCATCACCTACAAGGCGGGCGAATCCTGGTACGAACCGGCCGGCTCGCAGCACCCGGTGTCGGCCAACGCCAGCGCCAGCAAACCGGCCCGGCTGCTGGTGTTCATGCTCAAGGACGCCAAGGATGAAGTGCTGACGCCGTTGCAGAAGTAAGCGCCTGGCCACTCCTGCGCAGACCGCGTTTCTTCTGTAGGAGCGAGGCTTGCCCGCGATGACGTCAGTACAGCCAGCATAAAGCCCAGCCGATAAAAAGGCGTCTGGCCGCTGCGCGGATCGCGAGCAAGCTTCGCTCCTACAGAAGCGGCTACAGCATTCCTTAAGGATGAGGTGCTGACGCCGTTGAAGCAGTAAGCGCCTGGCCGCTCCTACGCAGACCGCGTTTCTTCTGTAGGAGCGAGGCTTGCCCGCGATGACGTCAGTACAGCCAGCACAAAACCAAGCCGATAAAAAGGCGTCTGGCCGCTGCGCGGATCGCGAGCAAGCTTCGCTCCTACAGAAGCGGCTACAGCATTCCTTGAGGCCATGAAAAAAGCCCCGTATCTCGCGATACGGGGCTTTTTCATTTAGCGCTCGATCAGGCCGTTACAAGGCCCGATTGACCGCTCATGGCCAGGTCCAGCAATTCGCGGTTGGCCACCGCGTACATGGCGTAGTCGGTGCCGCTGGCGGCACGGATTTCCACCAGCATCGCGCGCCAGCGCTCGACCATGCTCTGGTTCTGCTCAAGCCACAGGGCCACGCGGGCTTCCATGTCTTCTGGCGCGTCGGCCATTTGCAGGACCGAGATGGTGATTGCCCGCTGCTGCCAGTCCACGTCGTCGCGGAAGGCTTCGCGTGCCTGGGCCTGCCAGTTGTTGGCCACCGGCAGATCGCTGATCTGCTGCAGGTACCACGGCAGGTCCAGGGCGCTGCCCACGGCGAAGTAGGCCTTGGCCACATCGGCGGCATCGTGACCGGTGACATCCGCGGCCTCGATGATCGGCAACAGGGTGTACAGGTGGGTGGTACCTGCCACCATGCGCGCCAACAGCTCAGGCACGCCGGCTTCGACGTAGGCGGTGTAGCGGGTCTGCCAGCCTTCACGAGTCGGGCCTTCCAGCAGTTCGTCGAGCTTGAGGCCCAACGCCGCCAGGTGCGGACCGAAGTGCGCGACGTCACGCGCGGCATCCTGCTCGTTGCGACGGCTGCGCAGGAACCAGCGGGTGGCGCGACGGCCAAGGCGCATCAGCTCGTCCATCAGCTCCAGCTGCACCTGAGCCGAGACCTGGTGGTCCAGGGCTTCGATCTGGCGGAACCAGTGCGGGAGATGGAAGATGTCACGCACGATCACATAGGCGCCCGCCACGTTGGCCGGGCTCATGCCAGTGGACTCCTTCAGGCGCTGCACGAAGGTGATGCCCATGTGGTTGACCAGGTCGTTGGCGATCTGGGTGCTGACGATCTCGCGCTTGAGGCGGTGACGACGCATGGCTTCGGCGAACTTGCTGACCAGGGTCGGCGGGAACGCGGTTTCCATGTCGCGGGTCAGGTAGTCGTCGTCCGGTACCAGGGAATTGAGCAACTGCTCCTTGAGGTCGATCTTGCTGTAGGAGATCAGCACCGACAGTTCCGGACGGGTCAGCCCGTGGCCGGCGGCAACGCGTTCGTTGAGTTGATCTTCCGACGGCAGGAACTCGATGGCGCGGTCCAGCTTGCCACGGCCTTCCAGGTCGCTCATCAGGCGCTTGTACTCGGCAATCCGCGCGAAGGCGCGACGGGCCGCCAGGGACAGGGCCTGGGTCTGCTTGTAGTTGTTGCCCAACACCAGGCCACCGACTTCGTCGGTCATGCTCGCCAGCAACTGGTTGCGTTGCTTGTCGGTCATGTCGCCGGCATGCACCACTTCGTTGAGCAGGATCTTGATGTTCACTTCGTGGTCGGAGCAGTCCACGCCACCGGCGTTGTCGATGAAGTCGGTGTTGGAACCGCCGCCATTGAGGCCGAACTCCACACGACCCAGCTGGGTCATGCCGAGGTTGCCGCCCTCGCCCACCACCTTGCAGCGCAGCTCGTTACCGTTGACCCGCAGCGCATCGTTGGCCTTGTCGCCGACATCGGCGTGGCTTTCGGTGCTGGCCTTGACGTAGGTACCGATACCGCCGTTCCACAACAGGTCCACCGGCGCCTTGAGCAAGGCGTTGAGCAGCTCGGTCGGGGTCAGCTTGTCGGCCTGGATGTCGAAGCGTTCTTTCATCTGCGGCGAGATGGCGATGCTCTTCGCGCTGCGCGAGAAGATGCCGCCGCCTTCGGACATGATGCTGGTGTCGTAGTCGCTCCAGGCCGAACGCGGCAGGTCGAACATACGCTGGCGTTCAGCGAAGCTGGTGGCCGGATCCGGATTCGGGTCGATGAAGATGTGCAGGTGGTTGAAGGCCGCGACCAGTTGCAGTTTGTCGGACATCAGCAAGCCGTTGCCGAACACGTCGCCGGCCATGTCGCCGACGCCCACCACGGTGATGCTGTCTTGCTGGACATTGATGCCGCGTTCGCGGAAGTGGCGCTGTACGCCGACCCACGCGCCCTTGGCGGTGATGCCCATCTTCTTGTGGTCGTAGCCGGCGGAACCGCCGGAAGCGAACGCGTCGCCCAGCCAGAAGCCGTAGTCGATGGCGATGCCGTTGGCGATGTCGGAGAAGGTCGCGGTGCCCTTGTCCGCCGCCACCACCAGGTACGGGTCATCGTCGTCGTGACGCACGACGTTGGCCGGCGGCACCAGGGCGCCGTCCTTCAGGTTGTCGGTGATGTCCAGCAGGCCGGAGATGAAGATGCGGTAGCAGGCGATGCCCTCGGCCGCGATCTCGTCCCGGCTGCCGCCCAGCGGCAGGCGACGCGGCAGGAAGCCGCCCTTGGCGCCCACCGGCACGATCACCGAGTTCTTCACTTGCTGGGCTTTTACCAGGCCCAGGACTTCGGTACGGAAGTCTTCTTCACGGTCGGACCAGCGCAGGCCGCCGCGAGCGACGTTGCCGAAACGCAGGTGCACGCCTTCGACGCGCGGCGAGTAGACGAAAATCTCGAACTTCGGCACCGGCTTGGGCAGCTCGGGAATCAGGTGCGGGTTGAACTTGAAGCTGAAGTACGACTTGTTATGGCCGTTGGCGTCGGTCTGGTAGAAGTTGGTCCGCAGGGTGGCCTTGATCAGGTCCAGGTAGCGACGCAGGATGCGGTCTTCGTTGAGCACCTGGACGTCGTCCAGGGCAGTGAGGATCGCGTGTTCCAGGCGTTGCTGCTTGTCTTCCAGGTCATCGCCGGTGAGCTTGCGCGCCAGGTAGAAGCGGGTCTTGAACAACCGGGTCAGCTCGCGGGCGATATCGGTGTGGTTGTTCAGGGTGCTGGCGATGTACCCCAGGTCGAAGCCCAGGCGGATCTGCTTCAGGTAACGGGCGTAGGCACGCAGCAGCGCGACGTCGCGCCATGGCAGGCCGGCGGTCAGCACCAGGCGGTTGAACGCATCGTTCTCGGCATCGCCACGGACGATGTGGACGAAAGCGTCCTGCAGGGTGTCGTTGAGCTGCTGGATATCCAGGTTCAGGCCTTCGGCCGCAGTGAAGGCGAAGTCGTGGATCCAGAACTCACGGCCGCTGGCGTGGCGCAGGCGATACGGGAACTCGCCGAGCACGCGCAAGCCGAGGTTTTCCAGGATCGGCAGCACGTCGGACAGCGCCAGCGGGGTATCGGCGTGGTACAGCTTGCAGTGCAGCAGCGGCTGGCTGGTGGACTGGGCCAGCGGCTGGTAGAAGCTCATCACCAGCGGGTTGGCCTCGGACAGGCTCAACAGGTGCTGCATGTCGACCACCGCCGAATGCGCGGCGAAGCGCTCGCGGTAGCCGGCCGGGAAGCCTTTCGGGAAGTCGGCCAGGACATTGGTGCCGTGGGCTTCGCCGAAGCTTTCGACGGTCAGTGCGGCGTAGTCGTCCTGCCAGCTGCGGCAGGCTTGCACCACTTCTTTTTCCAGCAGCAGCGGGTCGATGTCGATGCGGTTCTTCGGGTCGACCCGCAGGATCAGTTGCACGCGCGCCAGCACGGACTCGGAGAAGAAGGTCCAGAACTCGCAGTCGGTGGCTTTCAGGCGATCCATCAGCACTTGCTGGATCTTCTGCCGCACCTCGGTGGAATAGATGTCGCGCGGCACATAGGCCAGGCAGTAGCAGAAACGACCGTAGGGGTCCTTGCGCAGGAACACGCGGATCTTGTTGCGTTCCTGGATCTGCACGATCGACATCACGGTGTTGAACAGTTCGTCCACCGGGGTCTGGAACAGGTCGTCGCGGGGCAGCACTTCGAGGACCTGGGCCAGTTCCTTGCCCAGGTGCGCCTTGGCCTGGAAGCCGGAGCGCTGTTCGATGATTTCCACCTTGCGGCGGATATAAGGAATCACCCGCACGCTTTCGCCGTACACCGACGAGGTGTACAGGCCCATGAAGCGGCATTCCTTGATCACATTGCCGTCGGCATCGATCTGGCGGATCGACACGTAGTCCGGGTAGGCCGGACGGTGCACGCGGCTTGGGTGCGCGGCCTTGGCGAACGACAGCGGCGTCGGTTCGCGCAGGTAGTTCACGGCGTAGTCTTCGATGCGCAGGTCGTCGACGGTGAGGCCGGCGCGCAGCAGCTTGGTCAGGCCGAGGAAGGAGTTCTGGTCGTACTCGATATGGCCGCCGTGCTGGTCCTCGCGCACCACGAACTCTTCGTAGCCGAGGAAGGTGAAGTGGTTGCCCACCAGCCATTCCAGGAAGCTCTTGATCTCGCCCTTCTCATCGGCGTCGATCTCGAACTGGCTGTTGCCGATGCCATCGATCAGTTCCTGGACCTTGGCTTTCATCGGCTCGAAATCGGCGACGGCGACGCGGACTTCGCCGAGCACCTGCTCCAGTTCCTTGCTCAGCACATTGAGCTCGGCGGTGTTGGCGCAGCGGTCGATCTCCAGGTACATCAGCGATTCTTGCAGGATGCCTTCGCCCTGGGTGCCTTTGGGCAGGATTTCCAGCAACTCGTTCTTGCTCCCGCGACGCACGCTCAGCACGGTGGTCTGCAGGGTGTGGATGCTGTAGCCGCGACGGTTCAGCTCGGTGCGGACCGAGTCCACCAGGAACGGCAGGTCATGGTGCAGCACTTCGACCGCGGTGTGGGTCGACTGCCAGCCATGACGTTCGTAATCGGGGTTGTAGACGCGCACTTGCGGTTGCGCGTGGTCGAAGCGCTCAAGCAGGCGCCAGGCAGAAAGGGTGCAGCCCGCCAGGTCGGACAAGCGACGCTGGGTGAGTTCGTCCAGAGAAATGATGCCGAAGAATTGTTCAGCGAACAGCGCCACTTGTGGCAGTGCCTGTTCACTGATGTGCTGCGCCAGTGCCGCTTGCAGTTGGTGCTGGAAGTCGGCCTTGCTGGCTGCGGTGAAGAACGCCATCTGTGGTACTCCGCTTGGGCTTGTTATTGATGAAAGCGTCGCATGCAATCCCCCTTCGGGGGTGTCGGTCATCCTGCTCCTGGATCTCGGGCAGAGGTCGCAGGATGACAGGGTGGTGAAGCTGTACGAGACGCTCAGGTCACATTCACCGTTCCCGGATGGGCATCTGCAAAAACGACTGCCCAGGTGCGCCGGGCAATGCCTTTACAGGTGCTCATCCGTTGCGCAGCTTAACGAGTGCGGCAAGCCCGCTGCTTGCGGTGCTGCGACATATTCGGTCATTGGCAGGCAACTGGCGGGCCAGGCCTTGAACAACACTAGCAGCCGCTGGACAAAACAGCGGCCGCGGCGCGGCTTTACGGGACTGCCGTACCAGAAACGGACAGTTGCGGCGACGCCAGCGTGACCTGTTCTCTGACACACAAAGCAGCAGAAATTCCCCCGGGCTGGCAGAATTGCGCTTTATTCGCCCCGCTCCCCCGTCGGAGCCCGACCCAGGACTCGCCCCATGCAAATGACCACCGCCCACCTGATCGCCAACCCGTGCGACGACGAAGAAGACAACATGGCCATGCTCTGCTGCCACAGCAACCAGGGCGAGATGTTCCTGATGACCCGCTACCCGGACGAGGACGAACTGGAGATCACCCTGGATGGCGAACCCTCGACCCTGGACGGGGTGAAAGTCACCCTGAGCCCCACCCGCCTGCTGATCGAAATCGCCGCGACCGACGCCGACGCGCTCAATGGCAGCGACCACCTGGAGATTCGCCACAACACCGCGGCGGCGGACCTGGCGGAAGTCGAGGAAACCCTGCGGAACATCCTCAAGGGCACCGGCACCTATATCAGCGAGCTCTGATCCTACGAGCTTCGATCAACGAGCTGTGAGCAACTGACTGGTTTCTTGACAAGAAACCGGCGCCCCGGCATTGTCTGACAACCTGACTTACGAGCCACCTCCTCCATGCTTCAGCTCCAGCGCCCCGACACCCTGGTCGAACGAGTGGTCAACGCCATCCGCAAGGAAATCGACTCCGGCCGCCTGACCGCCGAATCGCGCCTGCCGACCGAGCAGCAATTGACCGAGCAACTGAATGTCAGCCGCTCGGTGGTGCGCGAGGCCGTGGCGCAGCTCAAGGCTGACGGCATCCTGATCAGCCGCCGCGGGCTGGGCTCGTTTATTTCGCAGAACCCCAACGGCAGCGTGTTCCGTTTTCCCAGCCAGAAAGGACGCAAGCCCGACCTGGTGCAGATGTTCGAAATGCGCCTGTGGATCGAGACCCAGGCCGCCTCCATCGCCGCCCAGCGCCGCGACGACGCCGACCTGCAACGCATGCGCACCGCCCTGCAGGAAATGCATGACCAGCGCAGCGATCTGGCCGCGGCCGCCCTGGCCGACGTGGAATTCCACCGGGCCATCGCCGACGCCAGCAAGAACCACTACTTCGTCGCCTTCCATGATTTTCTCCGCGGCCAACTGGCCGAAGCGCGGCGCACCGCCTGGGAAAACTCGGCGGCCCATTCGGTCGGCGGCTCCGCCGATGCCGGCCGCGAACACCAGGCGCTGTACGAAGCCATCGCCGCCGGCGACCGGCTGCAAGCCGCCGCCTGCGCCGAAGCGCACCTGCGGGCCGCGGCCAAACGCTTGAAAATCGACCTGCCGAGTATCGATTGAAGCCCTGAATCCACTGCCTGAACTCCACTGTCTGCGGACGCTGCCGTGCGGCGTCCTTTGTTTGGCTAGCTTTGTCTGACAACCTGATGATCAGACTCAAACAAGAATAACCAAGGTGACATCTGCATGATCTACGACTACTGCATCATCGGCGGCGGCATCGTTGGCCTCGCCACCGCCATGGCGCTGCTCGAACGCCAGCCTGGCGCCTCGCTGCTGATTCTGGAAAAGGAAAACGTCCTGGCCCGGCACCAGACCGGCCACAACAGCGGGGTGATCCACGCCGGCATCTACTATGCCCCGGGCAGCCTCAAGGCCGACCTGTGCAAGCGCGGCGCCCAGGCGACCAAGGATTTCTGCACCCAGCACCAGATCAAGTTCGAGGTCTGCGGCAAGCTGTTGGTGGCCTCCACGCCGCTGGAAGTCGAGCGCATGCACGCCTTGTATGAGCGCTCGCAGCAGAACGGCCTGAAGGTCGAACAGCTGGACGCGAAAGAGCTGCAACGGCGCGAACCGAATATCGTCGGCCTCGGCGGCCTGTTTCTCGATGCCACCGGCATCGTCGACTACAAGCAGGTGTGCGAAGCCATGGCCCGGGTCATCCAGAAGGCCGGCGGCGAAGTGCAGCTGCAAACCACAGTGCGCGCTATCGTCGAAACCGCCGACCAGGTCACCATCAGCAGCGACGACAAGGTCTGGAGCGCCCGCCAGCTGGTGGCCTGCGCCGGCCTGCAATCGGATCGCCTGGCGGCCCTGGCCGGGGTCAGGATCGACCACCAGATCATCCCGTTCCGTGGCGAGTACTTCCGCCTGCCGGCGGCGAAGAACAACATCGTCAATCACCTGATCTACCCGATTCCCGATCCGGAGCTGCCGTTTCTCGGCGTGCACCTGACCCGGATGATCGACGGCAGCGTCACCGTCGGCCCCAACGCCGTGCTCGGCCTGGGCCGGGAGAACTATCGCAAGTTCTCCGTCAACTGGCGCGACGTGGCCGAGTACGCAGCCTTCCCCGGCTTCTGGAAAACCCTCTGGAACAACCTCGGTTCCGGCACCACGGAAATGAAGAACTCGCTGTTCAAACGCGGCTACCTGGAGCAGTGCCGCAAATACTGCCCGTCCCTGGAAGTCGACGACCTGCTGCCTTATGAAGCAGGGATTCGCGCCCAGGCGGTGATGCGCGATGGCACCCTGGTGCACGACTTCCTGTTCGCCGAAACCCCGCGCATGGTCCATGTCTGCAACGCCCCCTCGCCGGCCGCGACCTCGGCCATCCCCATCGGCCAGATGATTGCCGAGAGAATCCGCAAAGCCCGTTGATCCCCGCTGCACGGGTGCCTGGCGCCCGCTTGAAAATAACTACAAACAACAAGGAATCCTCAGATGTCAGTACATGAGGCGGCCCCGGCCGCATGCGAAACGCCGCAACAAAAACAAAAGCGCCTGCGCAAGGTGGCGGCGGCGACCATCTTCGGTTCGATGCTGGAGTGGTATGACTTCTACCTGTACGCCACCATGGCGGCCATCGTCTTCTCGAAAATCTTCTTCGACCCCAGCAACCCGAAAGTCGCCTCGCTGCTGGCCTTCTCCACCTTTGCCATAGGTTTTATCGCCCGGCCCTTCGGCGGCATCCTGTTCGGCTACCTGGGCGACAGGTTCGGGCGCAAGCAGGTGCTGGTGATCACCTTCTGCATGATGGGCGTGTGCACCACCCTGATCGGCCTGATTCCCAGCTATGCCTCGATCGGCATCTGGGCACCGATCATCCTGGTGCTGGTGCGGATCATCCAGGGCCTGGGCGCCGGTGCCGAGCTGTCCGGGGCGGCGGTGACCTCCTACGAACACGCCAGCGAAGGCAAGCGCGGCAGCCAGGGTGCCTGGCCGGCGCTGGGCCTGAACCTGGGCCTGCTGCTGTCGTCGCTGACCGTCTACCTGCTGACCATGAACGGCAACGAGTTCCTGCTCTCCGGCGGCTGGCGCATTCCGTTCGTTTGCAGCATCGCCCTGGTCGGCGTCGGCCTGTGGGTGCGGCGCAGCATTCCGGAAACCCCGCAGTTCGAGAAGCTGGATAAAGAGCACGACAAAGACAACACCAAGACCCAGGTCTCGCCCCTCAAGCTGCTGTTCAAGAACGACCTCAAGGGCCTGGCCGTGGTGCTGTTCGTGGCCATCGGCTACAACGCCCTGAGCTACATCTTCAAGACCTTCTCCCTGGCCTACCTGACCCAGTACAAAGGCGTCGAAGCCCATGTCACTTCGCTGTCGGTGACCATTGCCAGCCTGGTGGCGATCGTCGCCGTGCCTTGCTTCGGCTGGCTCTGCGACAAGTGGAGCAGCAAGAAGGTGCTGATGCTCGGCGGGCTGTGCTCGGTGCTGTTCGCCTATCCCTTCCTGAGCCTGCTCAATACCGGCGAGCCGCTGATGATCTACCTGGCCATCGCCATCGGCACCGGGGTATTGGCGCCGATGATGTTCGCCCCCCAGGGCTCGTTCCTCAGCCGCCAGTTCCCGACCCAGACCCGCTCCTCTGGCTTCGGCACCGGCCGGGAAATCGGCACCGCCATCGCCGGCGGCCTGGCGCCCCTCGGCGGGCTGGCCCTGGTGGCCAACTCGGCCACTCACTCGACCGATGGCGTGGCGCTGATCCTGGCGGTCTCGGCGGTGATGGTGGTGGTCTTCGCCCTGTGCGACCAGGGCCGCAAGCACTCCAGCTTCAAGAACTGAGCACCCGCCACTGGCGCGCCGTGCTGGCGGCGCGTCAGGCACCCGCAACCATCCCCTTGCGCCGATCCTCACAACAGGTCCCAGCGTTGCGGACCATTACCGGTTATTGGCGCAATCGCACTCCACTTGGCCATCCGTTTGCATTCGACCTGACCACCGCTTGCAGCGGATTTCACCAGCACGCTTTGTAACCATGATCGGCAGAGAACGGCCAGGAGCTGCCGGGGGACGTAGCAATGACGAAAGAGCAACTATGCTAGGTCTGATGTCGGAATTGATCGAGCAGATCGGGCCTTGCGCCCATACGTCGTGGCAAAACAATGGAAATGGGATCGATCCGCTTGTGTTGAATTGGCCGTTGCTGCATCTCAAGGCAGGTCTGTCGGAGGAGGTCTGAAGTTGCGAATCGCTTTTCTGGTGAACCGGGACGTGGAGAGCAATCTCACGCTCAATTTCCTGTTGCCCGAGATTCACCAGAGCACAGTGGGAATATTCCTCTCGGAGAGAGTGGGATCGGGCAGGAAGGTGCCACGCATGCTCGGACAACTGGCCTTGATCGAGCAGGACCTCTTCAATGCCTTGCCCCCTGGGTTAAGCGGATCGAGCGACCAGCTCAGCAGCGGGCATCGACTCGGTTTTGCAGAACTGCAGCAACGCTTTGGGGTTCCTGTGCGGGTATTGCCCAGCTTGAGGGATCCTGCGGGCCTGCAAATGCTGCAGGATGCGGGAGCGGATCTGTTCATCTCAATCCGCTTTGGTCAAATCCTGAAGAGTGAAGCCTTGGCCATTGCGCCACGCGGCGTCCTCAATCTTCACTCTGGCCTCTTGCCTCAATATCGAGGTGTTCTCGCGACCTTCCGGGCGCTGCTGAACGGGGACCCGGAGATCGGTTGTACGCTCCATTGGATCGACAGTCCCGGCATCGATGTGGGTCGCATCATTGAGACTGCGCGTGTGGCAGTCGAAAAGGAGCGCTCCTTGCTGTGGCACATCCTTTCACTTTATCAACCAGGCGCGCGTCTCATCATGAACGCAATCAGGCGCCTGGAACGCGATGAGCCCATGACGGGGACGTCTCAAGATCCATCTGCCGGGGCCTACTACTCCTTTCCCGGCGAGGATGAGCTGATGCGGTTCACGACACTGGGGTGGCGGCTCTTCGATCGCGAGGACGTTTGGGATCTTTTCGAATCGTACGGATTTCCGTTGCGGATAAGCGCTCCTTGAGAGCTGAACGGCGGCAAGGCTTACTGAGGCCAATTACCCACTATTTACAGAAATTTGCCAGGTGCCGTTAGTCGCCAGGGGCCCGGATAGATTAAAGTAACGCCCCCAGCCCTGGCGTTATTCGAACGCCTTCGGTCATCCTCTGCAGGAACAGTCATCGATGGAACATCGTGAAGCGCTACTCGCGCTGCGAACCTTTCTTTCAACGCAGATTCTCGGCCAGGAAAAACTCATCGAGCGCTTGCTCATCGCCCTGCTCGCCGACGGCCACATGCTGGTCGAGGGCGCCCCGGGCCTGGCCAAGACCAAGGCCATCAAAGAGTTGGCGGAAGGCATCGAAGCGCAGTTCCATCGCATCCAGTTCACCCCCGACCTGTTGCCGGCCGACATCACCGGCACCGAAATCTATCGCCCGGAAACCGGCAGCTTCGTGTTCCAGCAAGGGCCGATCTTCCACAACCTGGTGCTGGCCGACGAAATCAACCGCGCCCCGGCCAAGGTCCAGTCGGCCTTGCTCGAAGCCATGGGCGAACGCCAGGTCAGCGTCGGTCGCAGCACCTATGAGCTGTCGCCGCTGTTCCTGGTGATGGCCACGCAGAACCCGATCGAGCAGGAAGGCACCTACCCGCTGCCCGAAGCCCAGCTCGACCGTTTCCTGATGCACGTCAAGATCGGTTTCCCTGATGCCACCGTCGAACGGCGCATCCTGCAGCAGGCCCGTGGCGAAGCGCTGAACGGCGAAACCAAGCCCGAGCGCCGCATCAGCCAGCAGGCGATCTTCGCCGCGCGCAAGGAAATCCTCGGCCTGTACATGGCCGACGCCGTGGAGGAATACCTGGTGCAGTTGGTGATGGCCACCCGCACCCCGGCCAAGTTCGACCCGGAGATGGCCGAATGGATCGCCTATGGCGCCAGCCCGCGGGGCTCCATTGCCCTCGACCGCTGCGCCCGGGCCCACGCCTGGCTGGCCGGGCGCGACTTCGTCAGCCCCGAGGACATCCAGGCGGTGCTGTTCGACGTGTTGCGCCACCGCATCATTCTGTCCTTCGAAGCAGAAGCCGCCGGTATCGACCAGGACCGGGTGGTCCAGCGGATTCTCGACGTCGTAGCCGTCGCTTGACCCCGATGAACGCCAGCACAGTCGATGCCCCGGGCATCCGCGTCAGCCTCGCCGAGCTGATCGAGATGCGCCATCGCGTGCGCGAAGTGCAGCTGTTTTCCACGCCGAGCCAGCGCAGCCCGCTGGTCGGCCTGCACCACTCCAAGCTGCGCGGCCGTGGCGTCGACTTCGACCAGGTGCGGGTCTATCAGGCCGGCGACGACGTGCGCACCATCGACTGGCGCGTCACCGCGCGCACCCAGGAACCCCACACCAAGCTGTTCCACGAAGAACGCGAACGGCCGATCTTCATCATGGTCGAGCAAAGCCGGCGGCTGTTCTTCGGCTCGGGGCTGATGTTCAAGTCGGTGCTCGCCGCCCAGGCCGCGAGCCTGATCGGCTGGGCCGCCCTGGGCCACAACGACCGGGTCGGCGGCCTGGTGTTCGGCGACGACGACCACTATGAGATCAAGCCACGGCGCAGCAAACAGAGCCTGCTGCAACTGCTCAACCGCCTGGTGCGGGTCAACCAGTCGCTGCACAGCGAAACCGAACCCGAACGCGACGCCCTCGGCACCGCCCTGCGCCGTGGCCGCGAAGTGCTGCGCCCGGGCAGCCTGGTGATCGTGATCTGCGACGAGCGCGCCCTGAGCGACGCCGCCGAACAGCAACTGAGCCTGCTGTCGCGGCATTGCGACCTGCTGCTGATGCCGCTGTCCGACCCGCTGGACCACGCCCTGCCCGCCGCCGGCCTGCTGCGCTTCGCCGAACGCGGCGCGCAACTGGAGCTGGACACCCTCAACTACGAACTGCGCCAGGCCTATCGGGCCCAGAGCGAAGCGCGCATCGCCCGCTGGGAACTGCTGGCGCAGAAGCTGCGGGTGCTGCTGATGCCCCTGAGCACCCAGAGCGAAATGGTCGAGCAACTGCGCGAGTACCTGAACCCGCAGCGCCCGGGGAAAACCCGATGAGCAGCCTCGACCAACTGCAACCCTTGATCGCCCCGCCCGCCATTGGCCTGTGGCCGCCGGCGCCAGGCTGGTGGCTGCTACTGGTGTTGCTGCCGCTGCTTGGTTTCGGCCTGTGGCAACTCAAGCGCTTCTGGCCGCGCCAACGCGCCCTGCCCCGCGCCGAACAACCGCTGGACCCGGTACGCCTGGCCGCCCTCGCCGAACTGGCGCTGCTGCCCAAACCCTACGACGGCGCGCCCGCCGGCGCCTGGCTGCAACAGCTCAACGGCCTGCTCAAGCGCCTGTGCCGCAACCATTACCCCTACAGCCAGAGCCACACCCTCAACGGCCGCAAGTGGCTGGCGTTCCTCGACAACCGCTGCCCGGCGGCCGGCCTTACGCGCTGGATGGTCCTGGTGGAAGGCGCCTACAAGCCCGAGTGCAAGCTCGACGACAAGGCCATCGCCGGCCTGACCCAGGCGGTGGAAATCTGGATTCGCAAACATGTTTGAGTTCGCCTGGCCGTGGATCTTCGCCCTGCTGCCGCTGCCCTGGCTGCTGCGGGTGCTGCTGCCGGTGGCCGACAGCGGCGAACCGGCACTCAAGGTCAGCTTCCTCAGCGACCTGGAAGGCCTGGCCAAGCGCCGCGCCCGGGCCAACCTGCCGACCTGGCGCCAGCAGGCCCCCTTCATTCTGTTGTGGCTGTTGCTGCTGGTGGCTGCCGCCCGCCCGCAATGGCTGGGCGAACCGCTGCCCGTGGCCGCCAGCGGCCGCGACCTGCTGGTGGCGGTGGATGTGTCCGGCTCCATGGACTTCCCCGACATGCAGTGGCAGGACGAAGACGTCAGCCGCCTGAACCTGGTCCAGCACCTGCTCGGTGACTTCCTGGAACGCCGCGAAGGCGACCGGGTCGGGCTGATCCTGTTCGGCAGCAAGGCCTACCTGCAAGCGCCGCTGACCTTCGACCGGCACACCGTGCGCGTGTGGCTGGACGAAGCGAAGATCGGCATCGCCGGCAAGAACACTGCCATCGGCGACGCCATCGGCCTGGCGCTCAAGCGCCTGCGCCAGCGTCCGGCGCAGAGCCGGGTGCTGATCCTGGTCACCGATGGCGCCAACAACGGCGGCGAAATCGACCCGCTGACCGCCGCCCGCCTGGCCGCCGAAGAAGGCGTGAAAATCTACCCGATCGGCATCGGCGCCGACCCGGAGCAAAGCGGCACCCTGGGTTTCCTCGGCCTCAACCCGAGCCTGGACCTGGACGAGCCAGCCCTCAAGGCCATCGCCGAAGCCACTGGCGGGCGCTACTTCCGCGCCCGCGACGGCCAGGAACTGCAAGCGATCAAGGACACCCTCGATCAACTGGAACCGGTGACCCAGCAACCGACCCAGGCCCGTTCGACGCAGGCGCTGTACAGCTGGCCGCTGGCCGCGGCGCTGCTGCTGAGCATGCTGCTGGTGGTGCGCGAGCGCTGGCCGGACCATCCGCTGCACCGTTTCTTCACCCGCGAGCGCTTTCTGCAGCCCTTGCCCCACTGGCGCGAACGGCTGAAACGCCTGCGCCTGCGGAGACGTCGATGAGCGCGCCGTTCTGGGCCGAACTCTGGCCCCACTGGTTCCGCCCCTGGTGGCTGCTGCTGTTGCCGCTGCTCGGCTGGCTGCTGTGGCAGTTGTGGCACCGACAGAAACGCGCCGGTCGCTGGCAGATGATCCTGCCGCCGGCCTTTCACGCCGCCCTGCTCAGCGGCGGCAACGGCCGCGAAAGCAAGCTGCCGTGGGTCGCCCTCGGTCTGGCCTGGATTCTCGCCGTGCTGGCCCTGCTCGGCCCCGGCTGGCAGCGGGTGGAACAGACCAGCCAGAAACCGGCCGACCCGCTGGTGGTGCTGTTGGAGCTGACCCCGGAAATGCTCGCCGGCGACGTCCCGCCCAATCGCCTGGAACAGGCCCGACGCAAGCTGCTGGACCTGTTGCAGGTGCGCAGCGATGCGCAGACGGCGATCGTGGTCTATGCCGGCAGCGCCCACACCCTGGTGCCGCTGTCGGATGACCTGGCCACCAGCCGCAACCTGCTGGAAGCCCTCAAGCCATCGATCATGCCCCAGCCCGGCCACCGCGCCGACCTGGCGCTGCACAAGGCCTTGAAGCTGCTGGACCAGGGCGCGCTGGGCCAAGGCCGGATCCTGCTGATCGGCTCGTCCCTCAGCGAACAGGAACGCCAGGGCATCCGCCAGGCCCTCGGCGGCCAGGCGCCACAACTGTTGATGCTGGGGGTCGGCAGCCGCCAGGGCTCGCCAGTGACCCAGGAAGACGGCAGCTTTCTCAAGGACGAACAGGGGGCGATTCTGATGTCGCGCCTCGACAGCCCGAGCCTGAAGCGCTTTATCGGCGAAGTCGGCGGCCGCTATCGCCCGGCGCGCCTGGACGACAACGACCTGCGCGGCCTGGGCCTGCTCAGCGGTCCGCAGAACCTGCGCAGCGACGGCCAGACCCTGCGCCTGGACACCTGGGCCGACCAGGGTTACTGGCTGCTCCTGCCGCTGTTGCTGCTGGCCGCCTGCGCCGGGCGCCGCGGCTGGCTGTTCTGCCTGCCGCTGTTGCTGTTCGCCGTGCCGCAGCCCAGCTACGCCTTCGAGTTCAACGACCTGTGGCTGCGCCCCGACCAGCAAGGCCAGCGCCTGCTGGAACAGAAGCGGCCCGGCGAGGCAGCGCAGCATTTCGAGGACCCGCAGTGGCAAGGGGTGGCGCTGTACGAGGCCGGCAACTACGCCGCTGCCGCTCAGCGCTTCGCCGAAGGCAACGACGCCCGCGCCCACTACAATCGTGGCAACGCCCTGGCCAAGAGCGGCGAATTGGAAGCCGCGCTGGATGCCTACGAGCAGGCCCTGGAGCTGCAACCGGAGCTTTCGGCCGCGCAAAAGAACAAGGCCCTGGTCGAACGCCTGTTGCAGGAGACCGAGCCCGCGCCAGCGGAAGAACCGGCCAAGGGCGAAAGCGAGGACAACGACGAAACCCGCCAGCCGCCACAAGCCGGCGCGGCGACCCAGGCACCGGTCACCCCGGGCCAGCAGCCCCCGGAGAACAGCCACCCCAGCACCGCCGACGAGTCGACGGACGACGAGGTCGCCACCCCGGGCAACGATGCGATTCCCGGCAGCGAACTGGGCGACGAACAGACCACCACGCCGCCGCTGCGCGATGCCCAGGACAATTTCGACGGCGAACACCGTCAGGCATTGGAACAATGGTTGCGGCAGATTCCGGACGATCCGGGCGAACTGCTGCGCCGCAAGTTCTGGTACGAACAGCAACAACATCAGGATCAGGGAAAAATTCGATGACCCGCTTCACCGCCCTCTTACTCACGCTTGTGCTGATGCTCGGCGCTTTTCAGGCCCGGGCCGAGGGGCTGGTCGCCAGTGTCGACCGCAGCCGCGTGAACTCCGGGGAAACCGTCGAGCTGACCCTGGAATCCAACAATGTCACGCTGTTCGGCAAACCCGACCTGACGCCGCTGCAAGCGCAGTTCGAGGTCCAGGGCACGCGCCAGGTCAACCAGTTGACCAGCCTCAACGGCGACAACCGCGCCATCACCCGCTGGATCATCACCCTGCTGCCCAAGACCACCGGCACCGTGGTAATCCCACCCCTGCAACTGGGCGACGTGCAGAGCCAGCCGATCACCCTGCAAGTGCTGCAAAGCGCAAGCCGCAGCGACAGCGCGCCGCTGGAACCGGTGTTCATCGACGCCAGCCTCGACCAGGACAGCGTCTATGTGCAGGCCCAGGCGGTGCTGACCCTGCACATCTATCACTCGGTGTCGCTGTACGACGACAGCAGCCTGACGCCGTTGCAGATCGACGACGCCCGGGTCGAACAGCTCGGCGAGTCACGTACCTATGAAAAAGTCATCAATGGCGTGCGCCACGGCGTGATCGAGATCCGCTACGCGATCTTCCCCCAGCACAGCGGTGTGCTGAACATTCCTGAACTGACCTTCAGCGCCACCCTGGCCGATGCCGCGAACACCCAGGACCCGGCGCCCCAGGGCCTGAAGCCGGGCAAGCTGATGCACGTGAGTTCGGCGCAGATGCCATTGACGGTCAAGGCCAAGCCAGTCGAATACCCGGCCGACGCGCCCTGGCTGCCGGCCCGCAGCCTGAGCCTGGGGGAAAGCTGGAACCCCGAGCCGGACCACAGCCAGGTCGGCGACTCGCTGACCCGCAGCCTGACCCTCAAGGCCGAAGGCCTGTCCAGCTCGCAACTGCCGCCCTTGCCGGTGACCGAAGCCAATGGCCTGCGCAGCTACCCGGACCAGCCGCAACTGAGCAATCAGGTCAGCGACCGCGGGCTGATCGGCAGCCGCGAAGACAGCCAGGCCCTGGTGCCGAACCGCAGCGGCAGCATCGAGCTGCCGGCGGTGGAAGTGGTCTGGTGGAACACCCATGAGGACCACCTGGAACGCAGCAGCCTGCCGGCGCGTACCCTGCAAGTGGCGAACAACCCGAGCCTGGTGGTTGACACCCCGGCAGGTGCGGCAACAACTGGCGCCGGTGGCGACAGCGGCACCCTGTGGGCCTGGAAACTCAGCACCCTGCTCCTCGCCTGCACCACCCTGCTGGGCTTCGGCCTGTGGTGGCGCGCGCGCTGGCAACCGGCGATCCTGCGCGCCGCACAGACCGGCCCCAGCCCACGCACCCTGCTCGACGACCTCAAGCGCGCCAGCCTGGCCAACGACCCACAAGCCACCCGCCAGGCCCTGGACGCCTGGGCCCGCCAGCAACCGGAAACCCTGGCCGACATGGCCGCCCGCTTCGTGCCCCTGTCCGATGCCCTGGACGGCCTCAACGGCGCGCTCTACAGCGAAACCGGCCACTACTGGCAAGGCGAAGAACTGTGGCGCGCAATTCGCACCATCCCGATCGCCGAGCATGTGCAGACCCCGCTGGCCGATACCAGCAGCTTGCCGCCGCTGTACCCGAAATAACCCAGGAAACCGCGCAGCCTTCCGCTCCGTTTTCTGCACCCTATTTCAGAATTTTCCCCTTCCTCAGCACGGGCCGAGAGTGAGCTAATCCCCGCTCTCCCCCGTCGAGGCAGGCCACGAATTTTGATCATCACCTCCAGCGCCCGATTTCTACTTGTCACTCATTTGAGTGGCAGCCCCCTCCAGCCAGACACCCACCTGCGTGAGCGGCTGAACTCGATTCTCGATCATGAGCTGAAGGCTGATTGCCAGTTGTTGTTCTGCAATGTCGAGCAGACTGAGTTGGGGTGGCTTATTCAGTCGGGTCAGACCTATCGAGAGCTCGATGCCAGGCTGTCCCGGCTGGCCCTGCCCGACTCCCCAGCGCTGTGCACTACTGGGTGGCGCATGGAGCGTTTTGAACTGTTCGAACAGTATGATCAACGCGGATTGGGTCCCGCCTGGCTGTGGTGCGGGAGCCTGGTTGAAAAGATGTACCTGAGATGGCTGGCGCGGATTTACCCGGTATCGGGTAAGCCTGACGATGGGAAATTGACACTTCGCTGACGTATCTGCTTTCGGCCAAAATCGGTCATTTACAGTCCAGAAAAAAGTGAGACTCGGGCGGGTATGGGATATCTTACTGACCTCGAAATCGACGTGTATTCATGGAGGAAAAATTGCGGATTTACATTACAGGTGCCTCGTGTGCGGGGGTGACCACCTTGGGTCAAAACCTCGTAACTCTGCTCGGTGTACGACATGTCGATGTCGATGATTTTTACTGGATGCCCACGAACCCTCCGTTTACAACCAAGCGACCTGTCAGTGAACGCGTGTCATTGATCCAGCAAACACTCGGTGACGAAGATTGGGTGCTGACCGGTTCGTGTATTGGTTGGGGAGATGCGCTGATTACCCATGCCGATCTGATTGTGTTCGTTGTGACACCAACGCCCGTTCGCCTTGAACGGCTAGCCGCCCGTGAAAAAGAGCGTTTTGGAAATCGAATAGCACTCGGTGGTGACATGCATGAGATACATGTGGCCTTCCGGGAATGGGCCTCGCAGTATGACAATCCGAACTTTTCAGGACGCAACCGAGCGTGGCACGAGTCGTGGATATCAGAGCAAACGGCTCCGGCCCTACGGATTGACGGGATGAACAGTACTGAAAATATGGCTGCGGATGTCATTCATGCGTTGTCGCAAATATCGCAATAGCTCGAAACCGGGACGGCCGAGGCACGACGCTCAACTGGCTTTAGTGATGTCCGCTTTGGGTCGATTACAACCCTTCGCAATCGGCCACCCAGAGGCGGACGCTTAACTGAGGGCGTCTTGCACAGCCATCATGAGCTTTATAGGATCTTGCCAGCGATCATCATCAATCGAGGCTCACATGGATAGCAGATCGCTGGAAATCGAGAGCGCCGTCTTTGACGAGTTTCTAGACCTGTGGAGTCGAGGGCTCTTCAAAGAACAACGCCTAGGCCAAGCTTTCTACAACCATTTCCGCCTGCATCACCTTAGCGATCAAACAGCCTTATATAACCTCTATGAGGCTGACGGTGAGAAAGCCCTGGTCGCGATATCCCGTCTTTTTCGAATCAGTTGACTGTAAGGCGCTATGAAGTGACAGCGTCGAAGCCATTCGTGGTGTACTGATTTCAACCCTTAGCGGTGATGACCTAACACTCAAGGAGAATTGCCCATCATGGATCAAGCCATCACGTACCGAACGGCGACCGTAGAGGATGCACTGACCATTTGTGAGTTGGGACAATTACTCAACGCGATTCATCACGCTGCCCGTCCCGATATTTACACCGCTGCCACCCAGGACTTTTCGCGCGACCTCCCGCACTGGATGAGTTTTTTCGAGAAACCGACCCAGGTTGTTTTCATTGCGAATATCGGCCACCAGGCCGCTGGTTTCATTTCCGCCAGCCTGTCGACAAGCTCCGGTCCGCTGATGCAACCGTTGGATTTCGTTCGTATCGGATCGGTGTGCGTAGACGAGCAATTCTGGGGGAAAGGTATTGGTCGAGCCCTTGTAAAACTCGTTCAAGACTGGGCAATCGAGCACAACGCCAAAGATATAAGGCTGGCGGTGTGGACGTTCAATGCGCGTGCAACCCGTATGTACACGGAGTTGGGGTTCGAGCCCCGGGCACTGGAGATGGGAATGTCCGTGTAGAGGGCATTCTCTCTTGGTAAAAAAGAATGTTGGGCGAGTGCTAGCAGCCTTTTATGCAGGTTCCAGCCAGACACCGGCAACCTGCCGCTAAACGCAACCGCCATCCAACCAAACCCCACACCCGATTTACCATTAAACTCTCCCCCCTCACGCCGCTCTCCTCTTCCCTGCGGCTCACCTGATTGTTTGCGGAGTTTGCCTTGCGTCTGTTTCACACCTCCGACTGGCACCTGGGGCAGAACCTCCATGGCCAGGAACGCGATTTCGAGCATGCCTGCTTTCTTGAATGGCTGTTGCGCCAGCTGGCGCTGCACAGCCCTGACGTGTTGCTGATCGCCGGCGATATCTTCGACACGGTCAATCCTCCGGTCAAAGCCCAGGAGCGGCTGTACGACTTTATCGTCAGCGCCCATGAACAGCAGCCCGGCCTGACCATTGTGATGATTGCCGGCAACCATGACTCCGGTTCGCGTATCGAGTTGCCGGCACCCTTGATGCGGCGTCTGCGCACCCATGCCCTGGGTCGGGTGTTGTGGCTGGACGATGGGCAGTTGGACAGCGAGCGTCTGTTGTTGCCGTTGCCCGATGCCAGCGGTGCAATTGCCGGTTGGTGCCTGGCGCTGCCGTTCCTGCGGCCGGCGGAGGTCACTGGCGCGCACCTGGGGGACGATTACCTGCGGGGTATCGGCCAGGTGCATGAATGGCTGATCGCCGCGGCCAATGCCAAGCGCCAGCCGGGCCAGGCGCTGGTCGCCATCAGCCACGCGCACATGGCCGGCGGTTCGGTGTCGGAAGACTCCGAGCGCAGCCTGATCATCGGCAACGCCGAGGCCCTGCCCGCCAGCCTGTTCGGCCCGAGCATCAGCTACGTGGCCCTGGGGCATCTGCATAAGCCGCAGAAGGTCAACGGCGAGGAGCGCATCCGCTACAGCGGCTCGCCGATCCCGCTGTCGTTCTCCGAGATCGGCTACCAGCACCAGATCCTCGATATCCAGCTCGACGGCGAAACCCTGGTCAGCGTCGAGCCGCGGCTGATCCCGCGCGCGGTCAACCTGCAACGCCTGGGCCCGGCGCCGCTGGCGGAGATCCTGCTGCAACTGGCGGAACTGCCGGACATCGACCTGCTGGCCGAAGAACAGCGCCAGCCCTGGCTGGAAGTGCGGGTACGCCTGGACGAGCCGCAGCCGGACCTGCGCCAGCAGGTGGAAAGCGCCCTGGACGGCAAGGCCGTGCGCCTGGTGCGGATTGCCGCCGAGTACGCCGGCAACGGCGGCCGCGAGGGCGACGACGGCGCCGCGCAACTGGTGGAGCTGGACCAGCTCAGCCCCCAGGACCTGTTCAGCCGCGCCTGGCTGGACAGCTACGGCAGCGAGGTGGATGAACAGACCCTCAAGGACTTCGCGCAACTGCTCCAGGAAGTGCAGCACGAGGAGGAGCAGCCATGAAGATTCTCGCCATCCGCCTGAAGAACCTGGCCTCCCTGGCCGGCCCCTTTGAAATCGACTTCAGCGCCGAGCCCCTGGCCAGCGCCGGGCTGTTCGCCATCACCGGGCCCACCGGCGCCGGCAAGAGCACCCTGCTCGATGCGCTGTGCCTGGCGCTGTTCGGCGCGGTACCGCGGCTGAACAATATCGGTCGCGAAACCAAGGTGCCGGAGGTGGACAGCGAGATGCTCACCAGCGACCCGCGCACCCTGCTGCGGCGTGGCACCGGCAGCGGTTACGCCGAGGTCGACTTCGTCGGCATCGACGGCCATCGCTACCGCGCCCGCTGGGAAACCAACCGCGCCCGGGACAAGGCCAACGGCAAGCTGCAGGCCAGCAAGCAGAGCCTGCACGACCTGGACAGCAATCAACTGCTGGCCAGCCAGAAGCGCGACTACGAGCAATTGATCGAAGCCAAGCTGGGGCTCAACTTCGAGCAGTTCACCCGCGCGGTGATGCTGGCCCAGAGCGAGTTCAGCGCCTTCCTCAAGGCTGACGACAAGGAACGCAGCGAGCTGCTGGAAAAGCTCACCAACACCTCGATCTACAGCCAGCTCGGGCGGCGCGCCTACAGCAAGAGCAAGGACGCCGAGGAACAGCACAAGACCCTCAAGGCCCAGGCCAGCGGCATCACCCCGCTGGAGCCCGAGGCCCGCGCCGAGCTGGACCAGCGTTTCGATGCCGCCCAGCAGCAGCTCAAGGCCCAGCAGGCGCAACTCAAGCAGCTGGAGCTGCAACACGCCTGGCTCATGGAACTGCAGCAGTTGCAGGACCAGCATCAGAGCGCCGCCGAGCAACTGCAACAGGCGCAGATAGCCTGGGAAGGTCTGGCCAGCGAGCGGACCAGGCTGACCCGCCTGGAGCAGCTGGCGCCGCAACGCCATCAGTTCGCCCGGCAGGTGGAACTGAACCAGCAACTGACGCCGCTGCGCGAGCAGATCCGGCAACAGCGTCAGCAACAAGGCGCGGAGCAACAACGCCAGGGCGAACTGGAGCAGCAGCTGGGTACGGCCCAGGCCGCTCTGCTCGCCGCCCAGGAACAACAAAGTTCCAGTGCCCCGCTGCTGCGCGAGGCCTTTGCCGAGCAAAGCACCCTCGCCCACCTGGGCAAGACCTGCGGCGAAGCCGGCGAACTCCAGGACAAACTGCAACAGGCCAGCGAGCAAGGCCAGCAGGCGATCCAGGCCATGCTCGAACAGCAGCGCCTGGTGGGCGAACGCCTGCAGCGGATTGCCGAGCAGCTGGAACACAGCACCCATCTGGCGCCGCTGAGCGATGCCTGGAATGCCTATCGCGATCGCCTGCAACAGCTGATGCTCGCCGGCAACCGGCTGAACAAGGGCCAGGAAGAACTGCCCGGCCTGCAACAACGGGCCGCCAGCGCCGCGCAACAACTGGCGGCGCAACGCGATGAGCTGCAAGTGCTGTACAGCGAAGCCGGCGCCGAGCCCCATGCGGTGGCCGAACAGTTGCAGATCCTCAGCGACCTGCTGCAGGACAACCGTAAGCAACAGCGCGCGTTCGAAGAACTGGCGCGGCTGTGGGCCAGCCAGCAGGAGCTGGACAAGCGCGGCGCGGAGCTGGCGGACAAGCTGCAGACCGCCGCACGCCAGCGCGAAGAGCTGAACCGGATCGGCTTACAGAGCAAGGCCGAACTGACGATCGCCGAACAGACCCTGACGGTGACCCAGCAACTGCTGGAGCGCCAGCGCTTGGCGCGCAGCGCCAGTGTCGAAGAGCTGCGCGAGCAGTTGCAGGACGATCAGCCCTGCCCGGTCTGCGGCAGCCACGAGCATCCCTACCATCAGCCCGAAGCGCTGTTGCAGAGCCTGGGTCGCCACGACGAAAGCGAAGAAGCCAACGCGCGCAAGGCGGTGGATGAACTCAAGGAAAAACTCGCCGAACTGCGCAGCCAGGTCGGCGGCCTGATCGCCCAGCAGAAGGAATTCCTCCAGCAACAGGAACAACTGGCAAGCCAGCAGCAGGCCCTGGCGCCGAGTATCGAAGCCCATCCGCTGTCGGCGGCGCTGCTCGACCAGGACGCCAGCAAGCGCGATGCCTGGCTGAACCAGCAACTGAGCCAGCTGAACCAGAGCATCCAGCAGGACGAACAGCGCCAAGGCGCCCTGCTGAAACTGCAAAAGGACGCCGGGCGCCTGCAACAGCAACTGCAAGCGGCGGTCGAGGCCAGCCAGGAAGCCACGCAACAGCTGACCCAGCAGCAACAGCAGCTGGGCGCGGATCGCCAGCGCCTGGAGGAAGAGCTGTCCGCGTTCGCCACCCTGCTGCCGGCCGATACCCTCGAAGCCCTGCGCAGCGACCCGGCCGCGACCTTTATGCAGATCGACCAGCAGGTCATGCAGCGCCTGGCACAGCTCGACCAACAGAAGGACGAACAACAGGAGCAGCAACAGCGCCAGCTGGCCCTGGACAAGGAACAGGACCGCCAGCAGACCCGCGTGCAGCAACTGCAAGCAGCCCAGGAGCAATTCAACACCCTGGCCGAACAACAGCAAGGCGCCCGCAACAAGCTCGCGCAACTGCTGGGCGAACACGCCAGTGCCGAGCAGTGGCAGCAGCATCTGGAACAGGCCGTGGAACAGGCGCGCGCCGCCGATGTGCTGGCCAACCAGCAGTTGCAGGAAGTCCGCAGCCTGCTGGTGCAGCTGGGCGCGGAACTGCAGGGCAAGGAAGAACGCCTGCTGGCCCTGGAAACCGAACAGCAGGAACTGGGCAGCAGGATCGCCGACTGGCGCCAGCAGCACCCGGAACTGGACGACGGCGGCCTGGAACAGCTGCTCAGCCTCGACGACCAGCAGGTCGCCGCGCTGCGTCAGCAACTGCAAGCCAGTGAAAAGGCGGTGGAACAGGCCAGGGTCCTGGTCACCGAACGCGAGCAACGCCTGCACAGCCATCAGGCCCAGCACGACGGCCAACTCGACGCCGAACAACTGGCCAACGCCCTGAGCGAACTGCACAACCAACTGGCCGCCAGCGAACAGCTGAGCGCCGAACTGCGCGCCCAGCAGAGCGAGGACCAGCGCCGGCAGGACGCCAACCAGGCGCTGAGCGAGCAGATCGCCCAGGCCTACGCCGAATGGCAACGCTGGGCGCGGCTCAATGCCTTGATCGGCTCGGCCAGCGGCGACACCTTCCGCAAGATCGCCCAGGCCTACAACCTCGATCTGCTGGTGCATCATGCCAACGCGCAACTGCGCCAGCTGGTGCGGCGCTATCGCCTCAAGCGCGGCGGCAGCATGCTCGGCCTGCTGGTGATGGACACGGAAATGGGCGATGAACTGCGCTCGGTGCATTCGCTGTCCGGCGGCGAAACCTTCCTGGTGTCCCTGGCGCTGGCCCTGGGCCTGGCGTCCATGGCCTCCAGCACGCTGAAGATCGAGTCGCTGTTTATCGACGAAGGTTTCGGCAGCCTCGATCCGGAATCCCTGCAACTGGCGATGGATGCCCTCGACGGCTTGCAGGCCCAGGGGCGCAAGGTGGCGGTGATTTCCCATGTGCAGGAAATGCACGAGCGGATTCCGGTGCAGATCCAGGTACGGCGCCAGGGCAATGGCCTGAGTACCCTGGAAGTGAAATGAATACTTTGTATTCGTTCCGCCGCTGCCCCTACGCCATGCGTGCGCGCCTTGCGCTGCGCTACAGCGGGGTGCCGCTGGAGATAGTCGAAGTCAGCCTCAAGGCCAAGCCGGCCGAGATGCTGGCGCTGTCGCCCAAGGGCACGGTGCCGGTGCTCAGCGTTGACGGGCGGGTGATCGACGAAAGCCTGGACATCATGCGCTGGGCCCTGGCCCAGCACGATCCGCAGGATTGGTTGTTGAAGGACGATGGGCCAGCGCAGCAACGGATCGAAGCGCTGATCGCGGAAAACGACCAGGTGTTCAAGTTGCACCTCAATCGCTACAAATACGCCGAGCGTTATCCCGAGCAGCCGATGGAGCATTACCGTGGCCAGGGAGAGCTGTTTCTGCGCCAGCTGGATGAGCTGTTGAGCCAGCAGGATTACCTGCTGGCGGATCATCCGAGCCTGGCGGACATGGCCCTGGCGCCTTTCGTGCGGCAGTTCGCCCATGTCGATCGCCAGTGGTTTGCGCAGACGCCTTATCTGAATCTGCAGCGCTGGTTGCAGCGGTTTCTCGAGTCGGAGCTGTTTGTCGCAATCATGGCCAAGGCCTGAGCCTGACACCTGTTCTGTAGGAGCGAAGCTTGCTCGCGATAAATCCGCAACGATAACGCGATGCGATGGATAGAGCGCTGCTGCGCAGCTATCGCGAGCAAGCTTCGCTCCTACAGAAGACTGTGTTGCGTTCAGGCCAGCACACTGCACATCTGCAACGCCGAGCAATCGACGCTGAATGGGCCCAGGATCGCGGCCTTGGGTTTGGCTGGCGGGTTGCCGGCCAGCAGGCCCTGGGCCTTGGCGGTTTCAATGTTGTGGGCAATGTTGTGATTGCATTCGATGGCCCGGGCCAGCGAACCCGCCGAGCCCTGCCCTATCCCCAGCAAGGAGGCGCCATTGGTCATGAACGCCAGGATGGCAATGACCCAGAACCTGCGTCCCTTCATAGCAGTGCCACTCCCGCATCCGCAGCCTGCTCGGCGGCTTGCGCGCGGTGTTCGAACTGGATGGCCGGGTAAGCGACCTGGATCGGCGGTTGCACCGTCGACGGGGTCTGGGCCGAGAGGCTGACCAGGAGCACCATGGCCAGGTACAGGCCAATGGCGACATAGGCGCCGCGCTTGGCAGAGGTGAGGATCGAGTGGGCCATGGTGGTCTCCGTGGGCATGTTTCAGTGCCCACAGAATCCGTTAAAAGCGCCCGCCGCAGAAACAACCTCGGTGCATAGTCACCATCAGTTGGATTGATCGTAAATCCGCGGCCAATCAATCCTGGAGCAGGGTCAGCATGCGCTCGCGGGAGGTTTCCGGCTCGCCTTCGACAGGCTGGGCAGCCGAGAGAATCGGGGTGGAATAAAGGAACAGAAGAACCACTGCCAGACGCATCGCCATGCTGTCGATCCTTGGAAAGGAGGAGTCAATTAATTAGCGTCAAATTTAAACATATGGCGATGTGACATTACCAAGCTAATTTGCCTGGCATGGGGGAAAACGTCGCATACAGGTAATGCAGGAGCGACATCACTGCTGATCCACCGGATGAACGAGTCCATTCAGGGAAGCCAGTGACTTCGCTCCTGCATACCTGGGCGATGCGGGGAGTTTCAGTGTTGGATCTTGTGATCCAGCGCGGCGTAGAAGTTGGCGCTCTGTTGCAGGTATTTCTGGGTGTAGGTGTTGGTCGCGGATTTCTTCTCGCTGATTTCCACGTTGGCGCTGGCTGGCAGGGCCACGGTAGCGGAGATGGCGGAAGCGGCGATCACGGAGAAGAGATTGAAGTTCATTGGGTAACCCTCGTATGCAGTCGGCTTGTTTGCCCGGAAGCCTTGATGCGCCGGGCCGTGAAGCAAAACTACGCCCGAGGGTTGGCGGGTTGAAATTTTTTCCAGCAGTAGCAGATATCAGCGTCATTAATAGAAAGGCTCAGGCCCCGTCAACCGGGGCCTGCGGCCTATTGACGCACCAGGAATTTGATATCGCTGGGTGAATCGAACGGCAGTTTCTGCACGGTCTTGCCGAGGAAACCGGTCTTGGCGTCGCGCTCGATCACCACGATTTCGTTGCTCTTCTGGTTGCCGATCAGCACGTACTTGTTGCTCGGATCGAGGCTGAACTCACGAGGGTGATCGCCCTCCACCGAACGCCGCTGGATCTCCTTGAGCTGGCCGGTGGCTTCGTCGATGGCGAACACCAGCAACTGATTGGCCGTGCCGCGGTTGCTCACGTACAGGTACTTGCCGTCCTTGGAGGCATGCAGCGCGCCCGCCGCCTTCTTGTCCTTGCCGCCGCTGGTCAAGTCGAGGATCTGCTTCTGGGTCAGCTTGCCGTCCTGGTAGTCGAACACCACCACCTGGGCGCTCATTTCCATGGTCAGGTAGGCGTGCTTGCCATCGGCGCTGAACAACAGGTGGCGTGGGCCGCTACCCGGCGGCAGCTCGACGAACGCCGGCTCGGCCGCGGTCAGGGGATGTTCGGCGTTGGCCTTGGGGTCGTAGCGGTAGACGAAGATCTTGTCCGCGCCCAGGTCGCTGGCGAACACGAACTGGCCGTCCGGCGACGACACCACCGAATGCACGTGGGCCGAGACCTGGCGCTCAGGGTTGACCCCACTGCCCGGGTGGCTGCTGAGCTGGACCACCGGCGACAGCTTGCCATCGGTACCGACCGGCAACACCGCGAGGCTGCCGCCCGGATCCGCGACCACCGAGTAGTTGCTGACGAACAGGTAACGGCCATCGCCGCTCAAGCTGGAATGCGTCGGCTCGTTGCCCAGGCTCTGCACCTGGTTGATAGGGTTCAGCTTGTGGCCCTTGGCTTCGATGCTGAAGCTGCTGACCCGGCCGATCGGGTCGGTTTGTCCCGGGCCGTTCTCGTTGACCACGAACAGCTGCTTCTGGTCCTTGGACAGGGTCAGCCAGGACGGGTTGGCGCTCTTGACCACCTGCAGCGGCTTGGCCTCGATCTTGCCGGTGCGGCCGTCGAACTTGAGGCGGTAGACGCCTTCGCTCTGGCCCTGGGTGTAGGAACCGACCAGCAGTTCCTGGGTCTCGACCGGCGCGGCCTGCACGGCCATGGCGCCGACACTGCCAGCCATCAGCAGTGGCCAGAAGTTACGCATCCTCATGTTCATCCTCCTCATCGTTACGGGCACTGAAAGCACTCATGCACACCAGGCGGTGCTCACCGGAATCGCCGACGATGGTCCAGCTTTGCAGGGTGTCGTCGAAGGTCGCGGCGTTGACCTGGGCCAGGCTGAAACTCCAGCGCTTGGCCGCGCGGCCGTCCATGCATTCGATCAGCAGCTGCTGGTCGTCAAGGGTGAAGTCGAAGGCATGCAGCCCGTCGATTTCCAGCATGTCGCAGGCTTGGAGGGCAGTCAGCAAAGTGTCTGTAGCGGCAGTCATGGTAGTCAGTCAGCAATGGAAAGCGGCCATGATAGCGGGTCCGGCGCGGCGCGGCTGTAGTGGCATTGCAAAGTTCGCGCGCTGCTGCTGCAAACCCTGTAGCCGCTGGCGAAGCCTGCGCCAGGGCCCAAGGTCCTCCTGGGCCCGGAAGACCGCCGCGACCGTGCCGGTCGCTCGCAGCCTCACGGGCTCGGCAGCGGCTACAGGGACCGGTGAGCCTTAGCGGGCAATAAAAAACCGCGACCTGGGTCGCGGTTTTGGTTGAGGCCTCGAAGCTTAGTGGGCGAACAGCGAGTTGCCCTTCTGCCCCGCCAGTTTCTCCGGCTTGATCAGGAACCGCGCCAGCGCCGGCAGCAGCCACAGCGCGCCGAACATGTTCCACAGGAGCATGAAGGTCAGCATCAGGCCCATATCGGCCTGGAACTTGATGGCCGAGAAGATCCAGGTGGCGACGCCGATGGCCAGGCACAGGCCGGTGAACAGCACTGCCTTGCCGGTGGATTTCAGGGTCTGGTAGTAGGCTTCCTGCAACGGCAGGCCGGCACGCAGGAAGCTTTCCAGGCGACTGTAGATGTAGATCCCGTAGTCCACGCCGATCCCCACCCCGAGCGCCACCACCGGCAAGGTCGCGACCTTGACGCCGATGCCCATGAACGCCATCAGCGCGTTGCCCAGCACCGAGGTCAGCACCAGCGGCAGGACGATGCACAGGGTCGCCGCCCAGGAGCGGAAGGTGATCATGCACATCACCGCCACGCAGATGTACACCAGCACCAGGATGGTCAGTTCCGAGCGCTTGATCACCTCGTTGGTGGCCGCCTCGATCCCGGCGTTACCGGCTGCCAGCAGGAATTCCAGGCCGTCCTTGTTGTTCTCCTTGGCGAACTCCTGCACCGCATGCACCGCGCGGTCGAGGGTCTCGGCCTTGTGGTCGTTGAGGAAGATCAGCACCGGCGCCAGCGAGCAGTTGTTGTTGTACAGGCCGTCGGCGCGGGCGATGGAGTTGTTCAGCACATCCGGGTTGCGCGACAGGGTTTCCCATTTCAGGTTGCCCTCGTTCATGCCCTTGATCATCTGCTTGGACACGGTCACCAGGGAGATTGCCGACTGCACGCCCTCGGTGTTCTGCATCTTCCACATCAGCTCGTCGATCGGCGCCATGGCTTCGTAGCGCGAGCAACCTTCGGAAGCGGTCTTGACCATCACCACCAGCACGTCGGAACTGGTGGAGTAGTTGTTGATGATGAAGTTGTTGTCCTTGTTGTAGCGCGAGTCCGGACGCAGCTCCGGCGCGCCCTGGTCGAGGTCGCCGATCTTCAGGTTCTGGCTGTACCAGAGGCCGCCACCGAAGGCCAGCAGGGCCAGGAAGATCGACACCGGGGCGACTTTCGGGCTGGCGAAGTTCGACAGCAGGCGCCAGAACGGATGCTCGCGGGTGGCGTCCTTCTTGCTGCGCTCGATCGCCCGCTTGCTGATACCGACATAGGAAATCGCCACCGGCAGCAGGATCAGGTTGGTGAACACGATCACCGCCACGCCGATGGACGCACCGATGGCCAGCTCACGGATCACCCCGATATCAATGATCAGCAGGGTGATGAAGCCCACGGCGTCGGCGAGGATTGCGATCATGCCCGGCAGGAACAGCTGGCGGAAGGTGCGCCGGGCCGCGGTCAGGGCGTTGTCGGCGCCGCTAGATTGCAGGGCGATACCGTTGATTTTCTGCACGCCGTGGGAAATGCCGATGGCGAAGATCAGGAACGGCACCAGCATCGAGTAAGGGTCGAGGCCAAAGCCCACGGCATGCATCAGGCCCAGCTGCCAGACCACCGCCACCAGGGTGGTGATGAGCACGGCGATGGTGCTGCGGATGCACCAAGTGAACCAGTACAGCAGCACCAGGGTGATCAGGAAGGCGACGCCGAAGAACATCACCACCATGATCAGGCCATCGATCAGGTCGCCGACCTTCTTGGCGAAACCGACGATGTGAATCTTCACATTGGGGTTCTGCGCCTCGAACTTGTCACGGATCTTCTCTTCAAGCTGGTGGGAGAACTTCTGGTAGTCCAGGGCCAGCAGCTTGCCCTGGTCTTCCGGGTCCGGGTAGGACTCCAGCAGCGGAATGTCGACGATGCTCGACTTGAAGTCGTTGGCCACCAGGCGCCCGACCTGGCCCGACTTGAGCACGTTGTTGCGCAGCAGGTCGAGGCTGTCGGCCGAGCCGTTGTAGCTCTGCGGGATCACTTCGCCGCCGGCGAAGCCCTCCTCCGTCACCTCGGTCCAGCGCACGCTGGGGCTCCACAGCGACTTCAGGCCGGAGCGGTCGACGCCGGAGATGTAGAACACCTCGTCGTGGATCTGCCGCAGCGTCTCCATGTAATCCTTGGTGAAGATGTCACCGTCCTTGGCCTCCACCGAGATGCGCACGGTGTTGCCCAGGTTCGCCAGGTCGTTGCGATGCTCCATCATCTTCTCGATGAAGGGATGCTCGAGCGGGATCATTTTTTCGAAGCTGGTGGACGGCTTGATCAGCGTGGCCTGCCAGAACAGGAACACGCTGACCAGCAGGCAGATCACTATCACTGCCGGGCGGTTGTTGAAAATCAGACGCTCGAGAAACGTCGCCTTGTCGGTTTGATGACTGCTCATGGAAGTGTTCCCGCCTTCTTATTATTGGCCCGGCTTGCTTGCCCTGATTATTTTCCGAGATCGGCGCCATTCGACGAGGTCGAGCGCACACCGCCCTGCCCCGCCAGAATCAGGTTGCCATTGCCGGCTGCCGTCACCGCTGCCAGGGAGATCCGGTCCGGACGGTTGTAGACGCTGAAGGTCAAGCCGTTGTCGGTGCTGCGCACCACGCTGCCGCCGTTACCGACGATCACCAACGAACCGTCGTCCAGCAGCGTGGCGCCGGAAAGGCCGAACTCCAGGCTGCCGCGAGCGGCCTTGAGCTCGACCTGTTCCCAGGTGCTGCCGAAGTCGGTGGAGCGATAGAGGTTGCCGCGCAGGCCGTAAGCCAGCAGCGTGGCGGGCTGGGCGGTGCCGATCACGCCGAAGAACGAGCCCTCATAAGGGCCTTCGAGGCGTTCCCAGGTCTGCCCCCAGTCGGCGGAGCGGAACATGCTGCCCTGCTCGCCGACGATGAACAGGCCGGAGTCCTTCACCGCAGCGATGGCGTTGAGGTGGTACTGGTCTTCGTTGTCCAGGCGGTCGCTGGCGTCTTCCCAGTGCTTGCCGCCATCGGTGGTGGCCAGCAGCGCGCCGTAGGCACCCACGGCAAAACCCTTGTTGGTGTCCTGGAACCACACGTCCAGCAGCGGCGCTTCGCGCTTGAGGTCTTCGAATTGCTTGGTCCAGGTCAGGCCGCCGTCTTCGCTGGCGAGCACCTGGGCATCGTGACCGACGGCCCAGCCGTGCTGGGCGTCGACGAAATACACCGCGGTCAGCAGCTGCCGGGTCGGCACCTTGGCCTGGGTCCAGGTCTGGCCCTGGTCGTCGGAATAGAGAATGTGCCCGCGATCGCCGACGGCGACCAGGCGCGAACCGGCATGCACGACATCGAGCATCAGGCCCTTGCTGGCCTTGGCCGATTCGGTGGAATAGACAGTGTCCGCCGCGGACGCAGCGGCCTGGACCGGGGCCGGCAACAGGGCGACCCCCAACAGCGAGAGCGCTGTAGCCAGCAACGCAAATCTGCGCAAGGCCGGCGGGCGGCAGGAACTCACACCCATGACAGGCTCACTCATAGACCTCTCCCCCATTTATTATTGTTAGGTCGTTCAACCTTTACAGGGCGCCGTTCGGGGCGGTTAGGACAATGTCCTGAAACCTGCAATCTAGAGCCCCTTCGGAAGCTGACCTATCCTATCGGGCTTTCGAAACGTCTGACAATCGACGCCACGTTATCTTTTGTTAACCACCGTACCCGGCCTGGAGCCTGAATACTCAGTCGATACTGGCCCGGCGTACGAAGAGTAGCCGAGGCTGGAACGCAAACGCCGCGGATTCCACTCAGCGCCGGTATCAGCCTGTACCCAATAGTCGCGCAAAGACTGATTCAGGCCATGGGCCCCGCCCCCTGGCTTTGGCTATGATGAGCTGCACGGGTTTGCGAGTCGGACTCCAGGAGTGAGCGATGATTGCCATACGCGAGGCGTGGAAAGCCGGATTGCTGGGACGCGCCCACTGGGCCCGCAACCTGGTGTCCGGGGTGATTGTCGGCGTGGTGGCGCTGCCCCTGGCCATGGCCTTCGCCATCGCCTCCGGGGTCAAGCCCGAACAGGGGATCTACACCGCCATCGTCGGCGGCCTGCTGGTGTCGCTGTTCGGCGGTAGCCGCTTGCAGATCGCCGGACCTACCGGGGCCTTTATCGTGATTCTGGCCGGGGTCACCGCCAAGTACGGGGTCGACGGCCTGCAACTGGCGACCATGATGGCCGGAATCATCCTGTTCCTGCTGGGCATCAGTCGTCTCGGGGCGCTGATCAAGTTCATCCCGGACCCGGTGATACTCGGCTTTACCGCCGGGATCGGGGTGATCATCTGGGTCAGCCAGTGGAAGGATTTCTTCGGCCTGCCCGCCGTCAGCGGCGAATATTTTCACCAGAAGCTCTGGCACCTGCTGCAGGCCCTGCCCGACCTGCACCCGGCCACCACCCTGCTGGCCCTGCTCAGCCTGGCGCTGTTGTGGGGCGTGCCCAGAATCCCGCAGCTCAAACGCCTGCCGGCACCCCTGGTCGCCATGACCCTGGCCACCGCTCTGCAGTCAGTGTTCCAGTTCGACGGCGTGGCCACCATCGGCAGCGCCTTCGGCGGCATTCCCCAGGGGTTGCCGGCGTTGCACCTGCCTGAAATCAACCTGCCCCGGGTGCTGGACCTGATCGGCCCGGCCTTCGCCATCGCTATGCTCGGCGCCATCGAGTCGCTGTTGTCGGCGGTGGTGGCCGATGGCATGGCCGGCACCCGCCACGACTCCAACCAGGAACTGATCGGCCAGGGCATCGCCAACCTGGCCACGCCGCTGTTTGGCGGATTCGCCGCCACCGGCGCGATTGCCCGCACCGCGACCAATATCCGCAACGGTGGCAGCAGCCCGCTGGCGGGCATCACCCATGCGCTGGTCCTGGTGCTGATCATCCTGTTTCTCGCGCCGCTGGCGGCCAATATCCCGTTGTGCGCCCTGGCGGCGATCCTGTTCGTGGTCGCCTATAACATGAGCGAACTGCACCACTTCAAGCGCATGGTGCAACGGGCGCCCCGGGCGGATGTGGCGATTCTGCTGGCCACCTTTGTTCTCACGGTGTTCAGCGATCTGGTGATCGCGGTGAATATCGGGGTGATCCTGGCGATGCTGCATTTCCTGCGGCGCATGGCCTCCTCGGTGGAGGTACAACAGGTGGTGGAACAGGACCTGCAACACGAGCTGCACGGCAACGGCCAGTTGCATCTGCCGCCGGGCGTGCTGATCTACACCATCGAGGGGCCGCTGTTCTTTGGTGCCGCGGAGACTTTCGAGCGCGCGCTGGCGCAGACCCACAGCGACCCGCAGGTGCTGATCATTCGCCTGAGACACGTGCCTTTCATGGATATCACGGGCTTGCAGATGCTGGAGGAAGTGATAGGCCAGCTGCACAAGCGCGGGATTGTGGTGAAGCTGTGCGAAGCCAACCTCAAGGTCCACACCAAGCTTGAACGGGTCGGCATCCTGCACGCCATAGGCGCGCAGAACTATCACCGGGATCTGTCGGACGCCTTACAGAGCATGAACCCTGGCGTCGAGCCCCCCAACCCGACACCCCATCCTTTATAGGCGTCGGGCCAGTTCCTAGGAGAGAGGGTCAGGCCAGGCTTTTGCTGACCACTTCGAACACATCACTGGACAGCTCGCCGGAGGCGCGGATGCGTTCCAGCTCGCCTTTCATCAGCGCCTGGCGGGCGCTGTCGTATTTGCGCCAGCGGGTCAGCGGCGCCAGTTGCCGCGAGGCGATCTGCGGGTTGAAGCCGTTGAGCTGGATCACCAGGTCGGCCAGGAAGCGGTAGCCGGAGCCGTCCGCGGCGTGGAAGTTGATCAGGTTCTGGCCGGCGAAGGCGCCGATCAGGGCGCGCACCTTGTTCGGGTTCTTGATGTTGAACGCCTTGTGCTGCATCAGCGCCTTGACCCGCTCCAGCCCGCCCGGCAGCGTGCTGCCGGCCTGGACGCTGAACCACTGGTCCATGACCAGGGCATTGTCCTTGAAGTGCTCGGCGAATACCGCCAGGGCCTTGGCCTTCTCGGCCTCGAACGGCGAGTTGACCAGCACCGCCAATGCCGTCAGGCGCTCGGTCATGTTGTCGGCGGCGTCGAACTGTTCGATGGCCGCCGCCAGCACTTGCGGCTTCTCGGTGAGCATCAGGTACGACAGCGCGATGTTTTGCAGGGCCCGACGGGCGAAGTGCGCGGACTCGGCAACGTAGCCGGTGGTCCGGGAGACCTCGCGATTGGCCTGGTAACGCTTCCACAAGGCATCGAACAGGCTGTCGGCCAGTTGCTGGCGGGCGAACTCGCGCGCCGCGTGAATGGCCTCGACATCCGCCACTTCGCTGATTTCGGTCAGGTAGGCCTCGCCCGGCAGCGAGAGCATTTCCGCGACCATGGCCTGGTCCAGGCTGTCGTCGGCCAGCAGCGTAGCCAGCGCGGTGACCAGACGCTGGTCCAATACCAGTGCCTGGCCTTGCTGATGCTGGGCAATCAGGTCTTGCAGCACCTGCACCGCCAGTTGCTGGCCAGCGTCCCAGCGGTTGAAACCGTCGCTGTCGTGCTGCATGAGGAACATCAGCTGGTCGCGGTTGTACGGGAAGCTCAGCTTCACCGGCGCCGAGAAGCCGCGCAGCAAGGATGGCAGCGGTTGTTCGGCGATGTCGACGAAGGTGAAAGTCTGCTCGGCTTCAGTCACCGAGATCACCCGCGAAGTGCCTTGCGCGGCGGTTTCGCCAGCCAGGCGCAGGGCAATGGCCGCGCCCTTGGCGTCCAGCAGGCCCAGCTCGACCGGAATCACGAACGGCAGTTTTTCCACCTTGTCCGGGGTTTGCGGGCAGCTCTGTCGGAAGGTCAGGCTGTAGGTCTTCGCCTTCGCGTCATAGGCCTCGCTGACCGCCAGGCGTGGGGTACCGGCCTGGCTGTACCAGCGCTTGAACTGGGCGAGGTCGATGCCGTTGGCGTCTTCCATGGCCTTGACGAAATCGTCGCAGGTCACGGCCTGGCCGTCGTGGCGCTGGAAGTACAGGTCGCTGCCCTTGCGGAAGCCTTCGGCGCCCACCAGGGTGCGGATCATGCCGACCACTTCCGAGCCCTTCTCGTACACGGTCAGGGTGTAGAAGTTGGAGATCTCGATAAAGCTTTCCGGGCGCACGGCGTGAGCCATGGGGCCAGCATCTTCGGCGAACTGGTGGGTGCGCAGGTAGGCCACGTCCTGGATGCGCTTGACCGTGCGCGAGTTCATGTCCGAGGAGAAACCGGCATCGCGGAATACCGTGAAGCCTTCCTTGAGCGACAGCTGGAACCAGTCGCGGCAGGTCACGCGGTTGCCCGACCAGTTGTGGAAGTATTCGTGGGCGACGATCGCCTCGACCCGCTGGTGCGCGGCGTCGGTGGCGGTTTCGGCGCGGGCCAGCACGGCGCTGGAGTTGAAGATGTTGAGGCCCTTGTTCTCCATGGCGCCCATGTTGAAGTCGTTGACCGCGACGATCATGAAGATGTCCAGGTCGTACTCACGGCCATAGGTCTGTTCATCCCAGCGCATGGACTTCTTCAGGCTGGTCATGGCGTGCTGGCACTTGTCGATGTTTTCCGGCTCGACATAGATGCGCAGCGCGACCTCGCGCTGGTTCATGGTGGTGAAGCTGTCCTCGACGCACCACAAATCGCCCGCCACCAGGGCGAACAGGTAGGCCGGTTTCATGAACGGGTCTTCCCAGGTCGCCCAGTGCCGGCCGTCTTCGCCCGGCCCGCTGGCGATCGGGTTGCCGTTGGACAGCAGCACCGGATAGCTGTGCTGCTCGGCGACCACTGTGGTGGTGAACTTACTCATCACGTCCGGGCGGTCGAGGTAGTAGGTGATCTTGCGAAAGCCCTCGGCCTCGCACTGGGTGCAGAACATGCCGCTGGACTTGTACAGGCCTTCCAGGGCGGTGTTGCTTTCCGGGTGGATCTTGACGCTGGTGTCGACTGTGAAGGATTCGCTGGTCGGCTGCAGGGTCAGGTGGTTGGCGTTCAGCTGGTAATCCGCGGCCGTCAGCTCGCGGTCGCCCAGGGACACCGACAGCAGCTCCAGCTGCTGGCCATCGAGCACCAGCGGCGGCAGGCCGCCACCATGCACCGGATTGCGGCGCATCACCAGTTGCGCATGGACCAGGCTGTGGTCCTCGAACAACTCGAAGGTCAGGTGTGTTTCGTCGATCAGGTACTCGGGCGCCTGATAGTCCTTCAGGTAAATCATCTTCGGTTGTTCGGTGCGCATGCGTCGAATCCTTCTACTGATGCACGGCGAGCTGGTAGGCCGTGTATTTACGAATATTGATCACGCCGGTATCGAAGATCAGGTATTGGCCCTTGATCCCCAGCAGCGTGCCTTCGGCAATCGGGTTCTTGTCCAGGTTGAAGCTGACGATCTTGGCCGGGTACTGCTCGACCGGGTAGCGGATCTCGATCGGCTCGACATCGCTGACCGGTTGGATCGCCTGCAGGCCGAAGCGTTCCTGCAAGGCGAGCAGGCCCTCGGCGCAGGAAGCGAACAGCTGGTCGCGCACCTGCGCCAGGTCCACCGCCTCGGCGTCGCCCTTGAGCAAGGCGCGCCAGTTGGTCTTGTCGGCCACCTGGGTGCGGAACAGGTCCTCGACGAAACCGGACTGCTGGCGGGTCGCCACGCGCATGATCGGCAGCGCCTGGCTGGCGCCCTGGTCGAGCCAGCGGGTCGGCAGTTGGGTGGCGCGGGTGATGCCGACCTTGATCCCCGACGAATTGGCCAGGTACACCACATGGTCGGTCATGCAGAACTGCTCGCCCCAGGACGGCTCGCGGCAGGTGCCGGCGTCGTAGTGGCAGCGTTCCGGGCTCATGATGCAGACATCGCACTGGGCCAGCTTGGTCATGCACGGGTAGCAGTAACCCTGGCTGAAGCTGGTCTTGGTCTTGCGCCCGCAATGGGTGCAGTGGATCGCCCCCAGGTATTCCAGGCGCAGGGTGCTGCCGATCAATGGATTGACCGGCACCTCGGTGTCGCCAAGACGAAAGGCGTACTGCACATCCGCCCCGTCCAGGCGCGCCGACATTTTACTGATGGAGCCACGGCCAATCTCGATCAATGGATGGCATCCGACTTGAACAGGATATTCGGCACTTCGATCGACTTCGACGCACACTCCTGCGGGCCCATGTAACCGGTGCGCTGCTCTTCGGGCAGGTTCTGCATTTCCCAGGCGATCATCGCCTGCAGGGACAGTTCGCGCTGCTCGGCGGTGAGCTTGCGGCCATCGGACCATTTGCCGATCTCTACCGCCAGTTTCAGGCTCTGGTAGATGTCCGGGGTGATGTTTTCAATCATTTCAACAAACGACGACATAAGCGGTCTCCAGCATTAGAGGGCCAGTTTACGGCGGCTGTACAAGCCGCCCAACAAACCTGTGAGGCATCCGACGAGCAACCCGCCGACGTGGGCGGCGTTGGCGATTTCACCGAAACCGATCACCGAGATCAGCCCCGACATACAGATCAGCAACCACACCAGCATCATCGCCAGGACCCCGCGAGGCAGGCGATAGGCCGGGTTGGGCGAGAGCAACTGATAGATCCAGCAATGCCCGAGCAGGCCGTAGAGCACGCCGGACAGGCCGCCGAACAGGCTCGGCCCGCTGAACAGGTATTGCGCGTAGTTCGACACCAGGCTGAACAGCAACGTCAGGCCCAGCAGGTTGATACTGCCCTGGCGCTGTTCGATGCGCCGCCCCAGCTCCCAGTACCACATGCCGTTCATGGCGATGTGCAGGAAGCCGAAGTGAATCAGCATCGGCGTGACCAGGCGCCACCACTGCCCCGCCGCCAGGCTGTCGGCCAGGGGCGTGAACTGGATGTAGTCGCCGACCACGCGGAATTCGAGGAAGGTCAGCCAGCGCAGGGTGCCGAGGTTCTCGCCGAGCAGGGTCAGCGCAGCAACGATCAGGCTCAGCAGCAGGATCAGCGCGGTGGCCGGGCTACGCCGCAGTTGCTCGACGAACCCCGGGCGGCGCATGGCGGCGCCGGCCTCGGGGATGTCCAGTTGCTGCTCGGGATCGCCCGCCGGAAAACGCTCGTACAACGAACGCACGTCTTCGCTGATGGCGTCCGGCACCCAGAGCACCTGCTCCCCCGCTTCCTCGCTGACCCGGTGCGGCACCTGCATGCGCTGCAACAGTTTGACGAAGCCACTCAGGTCCACATTCAACGGCAGGCGCAATACCGCAACAGCACTCATTGCTGCACCTCCGGTCGCTCGACATAGACCCAGACGAATTTATCCGGGTCCAGACGGGTTTCCTGGTCCAGGCGATAAGCCACCAGCCTGCCGTAGAGCACCGCGCTGTAATCCAGGCAGGCCAGGTTCGAGCGAATCGGCGCCGGTTTGCCGCTGCGCCAGTAATGGCCGACGAACAGCAAGGGCTCATCGACGCCGTAGCGCAGCAGGTTGTTTTTCTCCGCCGAGGACAGCGGCGTGCGGGCCACCGGCTCGGGCAGCGCATCGGGCTGGAACACGATGTCGCCGTAGGTCTGTGGGTCGTCTTCCCAGAACTTGGTGCGGAAGAACGAACGGGTCAGGCCATCGCCGCTGGTCATGGTCAGGCCATGGGGCAGGCGCATGTCAGTGCCGCGCAGCAGCCGGTCGAACACGTTATTGGCGAAGCTGCCGGGTACCGCCGAGGCCTGGAGGAAGTGCTCGTCGATGCAGCCGTCGGGGTATTGCGCCCGCAGCGGCTCGATCAGGCCGGCGTCCCAGCAGGCATGCACCACGCGAAAACGCCCGGCGTCGATGAACAGCGGCATCTCGTAGAACCAGGCGAGGAAATCGTGCCAGTCCTTGGGGTACTGCTCGAATTGCGCCAGGGTCTCGTTGATCAGGCGGGCATGGCGCGGCGTGTGTTCGCGCACGAAATGCCTGCCGCCGCCGGGCGCTGCCGGGGTGACCCAGCCCAGGGCGTTGAACTCATGGTTACCCATGACGCACAGCGCCTGGCCGGCCTCGACCATGTCGTGGACGATGTGCAAGGCTTCGCGGATTCGTGGGCCGCGGTCGATGATATCGCCGAGGAACACCGCCATGCGCGACGAATGCCGCCAGACGCCGCCCTGCTTGCGATAACCGAGCTTGTCCAGCAAGTGCTCAAGGGTCAGGGCGCAACCGTGCACGTCACCGATCAGGTCGTAGCTACGCGCGGGATCGAGCATCAGTCGCCTCCACCACCCAGTCGACTGCCCCAGCCGAGCTTGGTCCGGCAGACCTCGTAATAGTTGTGGTCCAGCGGGTGGATCAGGCGCAGTTTCTGCGCCTTCTTGCTGACGGTGATGGTGTCACCGGGGGCACAGGTGAAATGGTTCTGCCCGTCGCAGGAAACCTGCGGGTAGATCTGCATATCCTTGGACACGACGATTTTCAACTCGCTGTTGCCATCGACCACGATCGGCCTTCCCGACAAGGTATGGGGGTACATCGGCACAATCACAATAGCGTCGAGCTTGGGATGCATGATCGGCCCACCGGCGGACAAGGCGTAGGCAGTGGAGCCGGTCGGCGTGGCGACGATCAGGCCGTCGGCCTTCTGGCTGCAGACGAACTGGCCGTCGATGTAGATCTCGAACTCGATCATCCGCGTCGACTTGCCCGGGTGCAGCACCACATCGTTGAGCGCATCGCCCTGGCCGATGGCTTCGGCGTGGCGCCGTACTTCGGCCTGCAGCAGGAAACGGTTTTCCACCAGGTAGTGGCCGTCGAGGACTTCGGCGACCTTGACTTCCAGCTCGTCCGGACGAATGTCGGTAAGGAACCCCAGGCTGCCCCGGTTGATCCCCAGCACCGGAATATTGTGGCGCGCCAGGGCGCGGGCCGCGCCCAGCAGGCTGCCGTCGCCACCGACCACAATCACCATGTCGCAGACTTCGCCGAGCAGCTTGCGCGAGGAGGTCTGCAGGCCGTGGCCGGGCAGCACTTCGGCAATGGTGTCTTCGAGAATCACATGCAGGTGGCGGGCGAGCAGAAACCTTTTCAGTCGGCGAACTGTGTCCAGCACCTGCGAACTGCCCAGGCGACCGATAATGCCGATATTGCGAAATTGCTCCATGGGGCTCCTGCAGGGTTCTGGGACGGGCAAAGCACAGATTATGGGCGAAAGCCGGCCATAGACAAAATCCTTTCAGCCTCGACGTTAGGCGCTATGCTCGCAGAATGATCCTGTTTCCCGGCTTGCTCGACCTCCCCCGCCAGTTGCGCCACCCCGAAGTGCGCGACCTGGCCTGGGTCATCCTCGCGCCGCCGATGCTCGACGAGACGCCCTGGCCGCAGCGCCATCCGCTGGCCGGCAGCGACTGGGTGCAGGCGCCGCAGCTGCTGGCGCACTGGTTGCGTCAGTTGGACCAGGACGGCCGCGCCCTGCGCCGCTGGCTGGCCCTCGGGCCGACAAAACGCTTGGGCCTCTATTACGAACGCCTGTGGCAATTTGCCGTACAGCACGCGCCCGGCGTCGAACTGCTGGCGGCCAACCTGCCGATCCGCCGCGCCGGCCACACCCTGGGCGAACTGGACATGCTGCTGCGCGATCGCGACGGCATCCACCATCTGGAACTGGCGATCAAGCTCTACCTCGGCCCGCAACATGGCAACGGCGCGGACACCGCGTTATGGCTGGGCCCTGGCTGCCACGATCGCCTGGACCGCAAGCTGGCGCACCTGAACGAACACCAGTTGCCGATCTCCGCCCGGGCCGACAGCCTGGAAGTGCTGGCGGCCATGGATATCCAGGACTTCAGCGCCCACCTGTGGCTCGGCGGCTACCTGCTCTACCCCTGGCCCGGCACCACCCAACCGCCCCGCGGCGCCCACCCGCAGCACCTGCGCGGGCGTTGGCTGCACCAGCGCGACTGGCCGGCCTTTATCGCGCAAAGCCCGCCCGGGCGCTGGCAACCCTTGCCACGCCAGGCCTGGCTGGCGCCGGCGTCCTACCCGGCGGAGCAGACCTGGAGCGACCCGCAGCTGCAAGCCTGGCTGGAGGAACTCGACCTGCACGCCCCGGCGCAACTATTGGTGCGCCTGACGGAAAACCGCGCCGGCGACTGGGAGGAAGCCGAACGCCTGTTCCTGGTGGCGGACCTCTGGCCGAATGTGCCGGGGACGGCTTGAGCCGCCCTCAGTACATCAGCGCCCTCACATCACCGACAAGCGCAGGGCCAGTGCCGCCAGGGTCACCAGCAGCACCGGCAGGGTCAGCACGATGCCGACCTTGAAGTAGCGGCCCCAGCCGATATGGATGTCCTTGCGATCCAGCACATGCAACCAGAGCAAGGTGGCCAGGCTGCCGATCGGGGTGATCTTCGGCCCCAGGTCGCTGCCGATCACGTTGGCGTAGATCATTGCGTCCTTGACCACGCCGCTGGCCTGGCTAGCGTCGATGGACAGCGCGCCGATCAGCACCGTCGGCAGGTTGTTCATGATCGATGACAGGACCGCGGTCAGCAGCCCGGTACCCATGGCCGCGCCCCAGATGCCGTAGTCGGCGAAACAGTCGAGCCAACCGGCCAGGTGGGTGGTCAACCCGGCATTGCGCAGGCCGTAGACCACCAGGTACATGCCGAGGGAGAAAATCACGATCTGCCACGGCGCTTCCTTGAGCACCTTGCGGGTGGAGATCTTGTGGCCCTTGGCCGCGATGCCCAATAGCAAGGCCGCGCACACCGCGGAAATCGCGCTGATGGGAATGCCCAGCGGCTCCAGGGCAAAACACCCCAGCAGCAGGATGATCAGCACCCACCAGCCGGCGACGAAGGTGGCCTTGTCATGGATCGCGCTGGCGGGCGGTTCCAGCTCCTCGGGGTCGTAGGCTTGGGGAATGTCGCGACGGAAGAACCACAGCAACACCGCCAGGGTCGCGGCCACGCTGACCAGGTTCACCGGCAGCATCACCGCCGCGTACTGGTTGAAGCCGATATTGAAGAAGTCCGCGGAAACGATGTTCACCAGGTTCGACACCACCAGCGGCAGGCTCGCCGTATCGGCGATAAACCCGGCGCCCATGACGAACGCCAGGGTCGCGGCCCGGGAGAAGCGCAACGCCAGCAGCATGGAGATCACGATCGGCGTGAGAATCAGCGCCGCGCCGTCGTTGGCGAACAGCGCCGATACCAGCGCCCCCAGCAACACCATGAAGGCAAACAGCTTGCGCCCGCTGCCCTGCCCCCAGCGCGCCACATGCAAGGCGGCCCAGGCGAAAAACCCGGCCTCGTCCAGCAGCAGGCTGATGATGATCAAGGCCACGAAGGTGCCGGTGGCGTTCCAGATGATCTGCCAGACCACCGGAATATCCGTCAGTTGCACCACCCCGAACAGCAACGCCAGCACCGCGCCGAACACCGCGCTCCAGCCCACGCCGAGGCCCTTGGGCTGCCAGATCACCAGGGTAATGGTCAGCAGGAAAATCAATGAAGCAGTCAGCATGCCGGACAGCCTTGAGCAGGAAAAGTGAGGTGGATGGGAATTCAGCAGCAGCGCACGGGGCGATCGGCCATGGTCTGCAGCCGTTGCAGGTCAGCCTGCAGCCAGGGGCTGTTGGCCTCCAGCGTGTCCTGCAGCAGTGTGGTCACCCAGGGTGACAATTGCGGGTGCAGCCGGTAGTAGATCCACTGCCCCTGGCGGCGGTCGGCCAGCAGGCCGCAGCTGCGCAACAGCGCCAGGTGCCGGGAGATCTTCGGCTGGCTCTGCCCCAGGGCGGCGGTCAGCTCACAAACACACAACTCGCCTTCGCGGGTCACGAGCAAGGCGATGCGGCTGCGGGTTTCGTCGGCAAGCGCCTTGAACAGTTCGGCGGGGTTGAGAGTGTCGGACACTGGGGCCACTCCAGGCATTTGGAGCGGCGAATATATGAATATTCAGATATGCGGTAAAGCGCTTTTCTCGCGACGAGGGGAATATCCCATCAGCCGCGGGAGCCGGCTGGCCGACTCCCGCGGTGCCAGGATCAGAGCTTTTTGTGTTGCTCGACCCACTGGGCGTAGGCGTTGATGAATTTCTCCAGGAACGGCTTGAGCGACTCGGACAGCTTGCCCGCCTCGTCGAAGGCCGAACCGGCGCCGCTCAGGTAGGCTTCCGGCTGCTGCATGCACGGCACATTGAGGAACACCAGGGACTGGCGCAGGTGATGGTTGGCGCCAAAACCGCCGATGGCGCCCGGGGATGCGCTGATCACGGCCCCCGGCTTGCCGCTCCAGGCGCTCTTGCCGTAGGGTCGCGACCCCACGTCGATGGCGTTTTTCATCGGTGCGGGAACCGAGCGGTTGTATTCCGGAGTGACGAACAGCACGGCATCGGCGGCGCTCACCTGCTCGCGGAACGCCTTGTAGGCGGCCGGCGGGTCTACATCGATGTCTTCGTTGTAGAGCGGCAGGTCGCCGATCTCGACAATCTTCAACCGCAGGTTGGCCGGCGCCAGTTCCGCCAGGGCCAGCGCCACTTTCCGGTTGATCGAGGCCTTTCTCAGGCTGCCGACCAGCACTGCAATCGTGTAGACGTTGCTCATAGTGAATTCCCGACTTCTGGTTGAGGAGGCTGGTAGTTATAGATGATCCACCCCGCCCACAGCCACCCGCCGCAGGAAATTCCCTGAGCGCTTCCAGGCGTCACGCTGTTGCACGCCAGTTGCAATCAGGGCCGCGGACTATTTTTTTTCCGTCGCTAAACTTACTTTGCCCAGGCAGGGTCTACAGGACCGCGAATTGAGTGTTTTATCTCCAGAGGCTCTAAAGATGGCAGCAGTACTCGTCGGACAATTTCATGCAAGGGACGCGGAAGGTCGTGTCTATTCGGTGCATGAGTTCCAGGAATCCACCCCCTCTTCAGAGGGCATCGCCGGCTCGGAGCCCGTCACCACCTATCGCCTGGCCATTGGCGACCGCGTCAACAAAATGGACGACAACCAGTTTCTCCTCGTGCAATCGGGCGTCACCCTTATTCGCGAACCCGAGACCATTCTTCCCTCATAACGTGCCGTTATGAGCAGAAGTCATATGCGCAGACATGAGTTAGGATTCAGTGTGAATCCCTCACCGGCTGGACATGGACTTCAAGCATGCGTTTACGTCATATCGAAGTGATTCAGGCGCTCCTGCAAACCGGTCACCTGGGCACGGCCGCCGAGCTGTTGCAACTGCCGGTGGCCGAGGTGGAAGCGATCCTGCGCGACGCAGAAAGCCAATCGGGTTTCATGCTCTTCGCCAGTGTTCGCGGACGCCTGCAAGCCACCCGGGAGGCTCGCGAGCTACAACCGGCGATCGCTACCCTGTATGACGCCTTCGAGCCCGTGCAACGTCTGGCCGACAGCCTGAAGCAATACCAGGCGCCGCCCTTGCGCATCATTGGCACCCCGCCCCTGGCCCAGCAGTTGTTGCCACAGAGCATCGCCGCCCTGCGCCGGCGTTTTCCCGACACCCCGTGCAATCTCGCCAGCCAGAGCACCCGCGACATGGTCAAGAGCCTGTTGCTGCGTGAAGGCGACCTGGGCCTGAGCCTGCACAATCCCGATCACCCCGATATCCAGTGCGTCGCCCTGGCACAGGGCAAGCTGCAACTGCTGGCCCCTCACGGCTGGCTGCAACCGAAGCAGAAGTACATTTCCCTGCAGGACCTGGCGGGCCAGGCCATGGTCGGCCTGGAAGGCCAGGATCCGCTGAGCGTGACCCTGGACAGCAAGTTGCAGAACCTGCGCCCCAGCCCGAGCATCCACACCCGGGTACAGACCCATCAGATGATGCGCAGCATGGTCGAGGCCGGCGAAGGCCTGGCGATTGTCGACCCCTTCACCGCCCTCGGCGCGCGCGAGGGCGGCCTGGACGTCTGTCCGCTGTCGCCACCGATCCTGGTCACCCTCTATGCCCTGACCCGCGGCGGCAGCCCGTCCTCGCCCACCCTGGAAGCGCTGCTGGAAACCCTCACGGAAAAGGCCGAAAGCATGCTGGCCGGCTAGACCCCGGCTTCCCGCGCCAGCTCGTCGTTGAACAGCCGATACCAGAAAATCGCCACCTCGGCCGTAGTCGGATCGATCCCACGGTAACGCAGGTGATCGATGCCACCGACCACATAACCGCAGCGCTCGTACAAGCGGCAGGCCCCCAGGTTGTTGTTCTGGGTCTCGAGCATGATGCCTGGCAGTTTTTTCTTGCGGCTCCAGAACTGCGCCACATCCAGCAAAGCCTTGGCCACCCCGTGGCGCCGCGCCGGCGCGTGCACCGCCAGCTCGTCGATATGGGCGTAACCGTTCCAGTTGGTGCTGACCACCACATGGCCGACCGGCTCGTCGTCCAGGTAGGCCATGAACACCGCGCTGTCGGCGGCATCGCGATAGCTGCTGAATTCTTCGGGGTCGATGCCGTAGCACTTGCGGTACGGGGTGATGTGGTGCAACGGCCACTTGGCCACTGCCTGTTCGCTCTGCGCCTGGGCATAGGCGCTGACTTCGAAGCTGAAATCGCTGCCCCAGACATACGCGGCGAAACCCTCATCGGCGACACGCACCGACAGGCCGGGGTACTTGGGATTGATCATTGGCTGCATAGCGGGAAACGTCCTCAAACCTTGATGCAATCGACGGTGTACTGCCGCCCATTGCCTTCGTCTTCATGCTGCAATCCATGCACATCCGCGACAAAGCCGGGAAAGCTGCTATCGAACGTACGGGCGAAAGCCAGGTAATCGATGATCGAGCGGGTCGATTCGGTGAAGCGCTCGCCCGGCATGATCAGGGGAATGCCCGGCGGGTATGGCACCAGCATCACCGCCGCCACCCGCCCGGCGAGGGCATCGATGGACACCGCCTCGACCTCGCCCCGCACCAGTTGATCGTAGGCGTCGGCGGGCTTCATCGCCACCTCCGGCAGCACGGTGTACATGCGCTTGAGGTGCTTGGCCGTGGCATTGCTGCGGTAACAGGCATGCAACTGGTCGCAGAGGTCGCGCAGGCCCATGCCCTGGTACCGCGCCATGTCCTGCTGGGCGATGCTCGGCAGGCAGGCGGCAAGGCTGACATTGGCGTCGTAGTTGCGCTTGAACTCCAGCAACTCGGTCAGCAGCGTGCTCCACTTGCCCTTGGTGATGCCCATGGAAAACAGCACCAGGAAGGAATACAGGCCAGTCTTTTCCACCACCAGGCCGCGCTCCCAGAGAAACTTGCTGACCACCGCCGCCGGTATCCCGCGCTCGCTCAAGGCGCCGCCAGCGGTGAGCCCGGGCATCACCAGGGTGACCTTGATCGGGTCCAGCAGCACATAGTCGTCGGTCACCCCGGCGAACCCGTGCCACTCGCCCTCCGGCTCCAGCAGCCAGTCCGCGGTGCTGACCTGATCGATGCCTTCCACCCGCTCTGGCTGCCAGATGGAAAACCACCAGTCGTCGGCGGCGATGTGCTGGCGCAGGTTGGCCAGGGCGCGGCGAAAGCTCAAAGCCTCGTCGAACATTTCCTGCAGCAGCGAGCGCCCCGCCGGCCCTTCCATCATCGCCGAGGCCACGTCCAGCGAGGCGATGATGCTGTACTGCGGCGAGGTGGAGATGTGCATCATGAAGGCTTCGTTGAAGCGGTCGCGGTCCAGCTGCCGGGCGCCGCCGTCCTGCACATGGATCATCGAGGCCTGGCTGAAGGCCGCCAGCAGCTTGTGGGTGGAATGGGTGGTGAACACCAGCGGGCTGTCGGCGCTGCGCGAGGTGCCCATGCCGTAACGCCCCTCGAAGAACTCATGGAAGGCCGCGTAGGCGTACCAGGCCTCGTCGAAATGCAGCACCTCGACGCTGTTGCCCAGGCTCTGCTTGATCAGTTCGGCGTTGTAGCAGAGGCCGTCGTAGGTCGAGTTGGTGACCACCGCCAGCTTGACCTTGGCCGGCCGCCCCTGGGTCAGCGGGTTGGCGTCGATCTTGGCCTGGATCGACTCGCGGCTGAATTCGCTCAGGGGGATGGGGCCGATGATCCCCAGTTCGTTGCGCTCCGGACAGAGGAACAGCGGGATCGCGCCGGTCATGATGATCGCGTGCAGCACCGACTTGTGGCAGTTGCGATCCACCAGCACCAGGTCGTCGCGACCGACCATGGAGTGCCAGACGATCTTGTTGGCGGTCGAAGTACCGTTGATCACGAAAAAGGTGTGGTCGGCGCCGAAATTGCGCGCTGCCCGCGCCTCGGCTTCCGCCAGGGGCCCGGTGTGATCGAGCAGCGAGCCCAGTTCCGGGACAGACACCGACAAGTCAGAGCGCAGGGTGTTCTCACCGAAGAACTGGTGAAACGCCTGGCCCACCGGGCTTTTGCGATAGGCCACGCCACCGCCGTGCCCCGGGGTGTGCCAGGAATAGTTGGAATCGGCCGTGTGCTGCACCAGCGCCTTGAAGAATGGCGGCAACAGGCCATCGAGGTAATTGCGCGCCGCCCGCGCCACCTGGCGCGCCAGAAACGGCACGGTGTCTTCGAACAGGTAAAGGATGCCGCGCAGCTGATTGAGCTCGCTCATGGCGTCGGCCGGGGCATTTTCCAGGGTCACCTGCTCGCCCAGGGCGAAGATCGGCAGGTTTGGTGCGCGCACCCGGGCCAGGCGGATCAGTTCCACCATGTTCTGCAGCAGGTGGGTGTTTTCCCCGGCGCCTTCGGCGGCGATCAGCATGCAGGCCAGGCCGTGATGGGTCGAAGCCACCAGGCGCCCTTCGGCATAGTCCACCGCGGAAAAGATACTGAAGCCTTCTTGCTCCAGCTCCCTGGCGATCCCCCGCACCCGGTCGCCGGCGACGGTGTCGGCCTTGATGTCGCGATGCACGATAAGGATGGGGAATTTCAGGTCTTTGTACATGGCACCAGGCATCCTGAGGCTGCGGACAAGGGTCCGCCAATCACCTCAGGGTAGAAGCTCGGGGGCCGGCGCGGAACCCCGTCAACGACCTCCTGTAACAAAAGGTCGCCCACGAACAACTACTGCTGCTGGGCCTTGGCTTCGGCCAGCTGGGTCCAGAGCGCCGGGGCGCCGGCGGATTTGGCGATAATCTCGAGACGCACCTGGTGCTCGGCCAGTTCGGCTTCGCTGGCGCGAATGATCCGCCCGCGCTGGCGATCCGCCGACAGGCGACGGATTTCGCTGGCGCGGTTGCCCGAACCTTCGCTGCCGTTGCCGTCCGAGGCGTTGCCGGCCAGGGACAGGCTGGTCTGGCCGCCGGTCATGGTCAGGTAGACGTCGGCGAGAATCTCCGAGTCGAGCAAGGCGCCGTGCAGTTCACGGCCGGAGTTGTCGACGTCATAGCGTTTGCACAAGGCATCGAGGCTGTTGCGCTGGCCGGGGTGACGTTCCCGGGCCATCAACAGGGTGTCGAGGATGCTGCAGTGCTGGGTGATGTCGGCGCGGTCGTGCTGGCCCATCAGGGCGAATTCGTTGTTGATGAAGCCAACGTCGAACGCCGCGTTGTGGATGATCAGCTGCGCGCCCTGGATGAACTCGAAGAACTCGTCGGCGACTTCGGCGAAGCGCGGCTTGCCCACCAGGAACTCGTTGGTGATGCCGTGGACGCCGATCGCGCCCTCGTCGCTCTCGCGATCCGGTTGCAGGTAGACGTGGAAATGCCGACCGGTCAGGCGCCGTCCGATCAACTCGACGCAACCGATCTCAATGATCCGGTGGCCGTCGGTCACCGGCATGCCGGTGGTTTCGGTATCGAGTACAACAGATCTGTTGGCCATCAGGGGTCAGTTCTCAACGGTGGAAGTCTTTCAAGGCGCGGGATTTTAGCACGCTCTCGCGGCATGGCACGCATGGCGGATTCGCCTGGCGCCGGCCTGCGCAGTTTTTAACAATCATTCGCAAAGCTCATGCAGTTCGCCGCGCGGCGGCTTGTTAGGGTCCGCACGATATTTTCAACGGACTCCAGCCTGCCATGACCCCCTGCAAAACCCGCCTGACCTTTCTGCTTTGCGCTTGCCTGTTCGCCGATATCGGCCAGGCCACCAGCCTGGTGATCAGCACCGACATCACCATGAGCCTGGCCTTGAGCACCACCGAAGGCAGTTCGAAAGCCACCAGCTCGTTCAAGGACGACAAGCTAGTGCTCGCCGCCAAGACCGATGCCGCGGCCTTTGTCGCCAGCGCCGGCGAGATCCGCGGTGCCCAGCTGGAAGCCGCCATGCGGCACATTCGCCAAACGCTCGGCAACCCAGGGTACTCAGACCTGCAACTGGCCAGCGCCATCCTTACCCTTTGATCGCCCCGGCACCGCGCCACTAATTCACCCTGTGCATCACGCGTTTGTTTAAATGGGCGAGGCCATTGCGCTACCGTACGGCCACTCAGGCGGGCGGGTGCTGGCACCCGGCCTTGCACTCACTTCCAGGAAACCGCCCTCCCATGCTCAAGACTCGACAGATGATCCCACTGCTGTTGGCCGCGGCCTTCATCAGTGGCTGCTCTTCCCTTCCGGCAACTGGCCCCGACGCCGGGCAAGGCCCCTTGATCGTCGCCCATCGCGGCGGTGCCGCAGACTTTCCCGAGAACACCCTGCTGGCCATCGACAACGCCCTGCGCAACCGTGCAGACATGCTCTGGCTGACGGTGCAACTGAGCCGCGACGGCGTGCCGGTGCTGTACCGACCGGCGGACCTGAGCGCCAATACCCCGGTGTCCGGCGCGGTCAGCGAGAAAACCCTGGCGCAGTTGCAAACACTGAATGCCGGCTGGAACTTCAAGCAGACCGCGGCCGATGGTCAGGTGACATTTCCCTATCGCTCCCAGGCGGTGACCATCCCCTCACTGCAACAGGCGCTGGCGGCGATCCCCGACGCCGTGCCGGTCATTCTCGACATGAAGGCCCTGCCCGCCGCTCCCCAGGCCAAGGCGGTCGCCCAATTGCTGGAGCAGCTGCACGCCTGGAACCGGGTGCTGATCTACTCCACCGATGCCAGCTACCAGCAGGCGTTCGCCCAATACCCTCAGGCGCGGCTGTTCGAGTCCCGAGACAACACCCGGGATCGACTGGCCAGCGTCGCCCTGGCCCACAGCTGCACGGCGCCGCCAGCGCCAGCCAGTTGGGTGGCTTTCGAGTACCGGCGCCCGGTGCAGCTGGTCGAGACCTTCACCCTGGGCGAAGCCCGTTCGAAGGTAGATGCCCGGCTGTGGACGCCCGCCGCGGTGGATTGCTTCCAGTCCCGGGGCAAGGTGCGGATGCTGGCGATCGGGGTCAATACGGCCGAGGATTACCAGGCGGCCGCCTGCCTGAAGATGGATGCGGTGCTGGTGGATTCGCCCCGCGCGATGGGGGAAATGAAGCAGCGGCTCGAACGGCCGCTGCGTTGCAACTGACTACCCGTTCAGGGCATCAGGCCTGCTTGTAACCGCGGACCTCGTCGACGCCGCGGTTGGCCAGTTGGTCGGCCCGTTCGTTGCCGTGGTGGCCAGTATGGCCGCGCACCCATTTCCAGGTGACCTGGTGGCGGTTGACCTGCTCATCGAGCTGCTGCCACAGGTCGGCATTTTTCACCGGTTCCTTGGCCGCGGTTTTCCAGCCGCGCTTTTTCCAGTTGGCCATCCACTCGTTGATGCCCTTCATCACGTACTGCGAGTCGGTGACCAGGATCACCTGGCACTCGCGCTTGAGCTCTTCCAGGCCGCGGATCGCTGCCATTAGCTCCATGCGGTTGTTGGTGGTGTTGGCTTCGCCGCCCCAGAGTTCCTTCTCCACGCCCTTGAACACCAGCAGTGCGCCCCAGCCCCCTGGGCCAGGATTGCCCTTGCAGGCGCCGTCGGTGAAGATTTCTACGCTATCGCTCATGCCAGACTTCCAATCGAAAATACCTGTGGCTTGCCGATCGTCGATCGACAACGCCCAAGCCGGGCAGATTCGGCCCGGCTGAATTAAAGAGGGGGTTCACTGTGCCGGCGGTTGACCTTGGCCATCGGCAGCGGCACCAGCTTGCCCATCGGCTCGCGGCGTACCTGGCGCACCGGGCGCAGGCCGACCACTATCTTGCGCGCCACCAGCAGGTAGAAGCCGCCGCCGGACAGTTGCCAGTCACCGGCCTTGCGCTCCCAGCCGGCCAACCGAGCCTGCCAGGCCGCCGAGGCAAGCGGCGGACGATAGCACCCGAAGCGGCGTTTCTCCAGCGCGAAGCCCAGCAGGTTCAACCAGTCGGCGACCCGCGACGGGGAAATGCAGCGCGCCTGGCGCAAGGCGTCATGGGCGAACACATGCCGCAGGCCCCAGCTGCTCCAGGGATTGATACCGATGATCAACAGATGCCCGCCCGGCCGCACGGCGCTGGCGGCTTCGCGCAGCAGGCCGTGGGGCGACAGGCAGAAATCCAGGCCGTGCTGCAGCACCACCACATCGGCGGCGTGCTCGCTGAGCGGCCAGGCCTGCTCTTCGCAAACGATCTCCACGCCAGGCAGCGGCGCGCCCAGGCGTACATTGCGCTGCACCTGGGGCGCCGCCGGCGGGGTTTGCGCCGATGGGCCGTAATGCACCAGGTAGCCGCCGAAGAAGCGCCCCAGCTCGTCGTCGAGCATGCGCCGTTCTTCATCCAGCAGAAATTGCCCCAGTGGCCCGGACAGCCACTCACGGGCGGCACTGATCAGAGCCAGCCAGTCAGGATCGGCCTGAGCGAACGCTTTATCGGTCATTGCATTCTCCAACCCGCCAAGAAGTTCTAAGATGCGCCAATGTTTTCCGCTTGGCGACTCCAACGATGATACAGATCAGTGCCCTGCCCGCGTTCACCGATAACTACATCTGGTTGTTACAGGACCATCGCCATCAGCGTTGCGCGGTGGTCGACCCGGGTGACGCCGCACCGGTACAGGCCTGGCTCGCCCGGCATCCGGGTTGGGAGTTGAGCGATATCCTGGTGACCCATCACCACCACGACCACGTCGGCGGTGTCGAACAGCTGAAAAAAGCCAGCGGCGCCAAGGTCTGGGGCCCGGCCAACGAAAACATCCCGGGGCGCGACGTGGCCCTGAACGACAACGACCAGGCCAACATCCTTGGCTGGGACTTCGACATCTATGCCGTGCCCGGCCACACCCTGGGGCATATTGCCTACTACCATCACGGCCTGCTGTTTTGTGGCGACACCCTGTTCGCCGCCGGTTGCGGGCGCCTGTTCGAGGGCACGCCGGAGCAGATGCACCACTCCCTGAGCCGCCTGGCCGCGCTGCCCGAAGACACCCTGGTGTACTGCACCCACGAATACACCCTGAGCAACCTGCGTTTTGCCCAGGCGGTGGAACCGGACAACCCGGACATCGCCGAGCGCCTGCGCAAAGTCAGCGAACTGCGGGAAAACGGCCGCATGACCCTGCCCTCCACCCTGGCCCTGGAAAAACTTACCAATCCCTTCCTGCGTACCGGTGAAACATCCGTTAAACAAAAAGCAGACGAACGGAACGGCCTCGATAACCGGGCTCAGAGTGCGGTTTTTGCTGCCTTGCGGGCTTGGAAAGATAAGTTCTAAGCGGGTTGCCTGTTGGTACGAAAATTCTGAATGGTTGACCTCACCGGGTGCGCTTTCTAGAATCGCCCGACATTTTTGCCCGGAACTTACTTCCAGCCAATGTCGTCATCTATTCGTAAATCCATCAATTCAGACGCATTGACGCGGTTGGCTCAAGCCATCGCGGTGGCTGTGTCCGCCACCCTGGCGGGCTGCCAAAGCACGAGCCACGTCCCGCAAACCGACGCTTCGCACACCCAGAATTTCAACGCCCGCATCAAGCAGAAACCCATCTGGCTGAATGAAAAACCCAGCCCGCAATTGCCCCAGGACGTCTGGGAGCGCATGCGCGAAGGTTTCCAGTTGCAGGAAGGCATCGGCGTCAACCCGCGCATCGAACAGCAGCGCCTGTGGTTCGCCAGCAATCCATCGTTTCTCGAGAATGCCAGCGAACGCGGCAGCCTCTATATCCATTACATCGTCGAGCGTCTTGAAGAACGCAACATGCCGCTAGAGCTGGCCCTGCTGCCAGTGATCGAGAGCGCCTACAACCCGATGGCCTATTCCCGGGCCGACGCGGTAGGCCTCTGGCAGTTCATCCCGTCCACCGGCCGTTCCTTCAACCTGCGCCAGACCCGCTTCTACGATGGCCGTCGCGACATCACCGCCTCGACCACCGCGGCCATGGATTACCTGACCCGCCTGCACGACATGTTCAACGGCGACTGGCTGCTGGCCCTGGCGGCCTACAACGCCGGCGAAGGCACGGTCAGCCGGGCCATCGAGCGCAACGAGAAGCTCGGCCTGCCCACCGACTACTGGAACCTGCCGCTGCCGTCGGAAACCCAGGCCTACGTGCCCAAGCTGCTGGCCCTGTCCCAGGTGGTGCTGGCGCCCGAAGCCTATGGCGTCAACCTGAACCCGATCGCCAACGAACCCTACTTCCAGGTCGTCGAGATCAACCAGCGCATGGACCTGTCCAAGGTCGCCGCGGTGGCCAACATCGACGAGGACGAGCTGGTCCAGCTCAACCCGGCCTTCAAACAACGCACCACCATCGACGGTCCCCAGCACCTGCTGGTGCCGACGTCCAAGGCGCAACTGCTGAGCGCCAGCCTGTCGACCATGAAGCCCGAAGAGCTGATCAGCCAGCGTTCGCTCAAGCCAGTGTTCGAGGGTGCCGACAGTCGCGAAATGGCCCAGGCCAAGCGCAACTACCGGGTCAAGCGTGGCGATAACCTGTCGCAGATCGCCAAGGCCAACAAGGTCGACGTCAAGGACCTGCAACGCTGGAACAAGCTGAGCGGCAAGCAGCTCAAGGTCGGCCAGACCCTGGTCATGCAGGACACCAGCAAAGCCAAGACCAGCAGCAAAACCAGCGCCAAGGCCTCCGGCAAGAAGACCATGGTCGCCAGCGCCGACAAGAAGTCGACCCAGTACAAGGTCAAGCAAGGCGATTCGCTGTACATGGTGGCCAAGCGCTTCAACGTCGAGATGCAACACCTCAAGCGCTGGAATCCCCGCGCCGGCCAGGCTCTCAAGCCAGGCCAGATGCTGACCGTCTACCTGCCTCACTAAGGCTGGCTGGATCGAAAAAGATCGCGGTTCCCGGCAGCGCCCACGGATGAATCTCAACATCCGGCACAGGCGCTACCAGGGGCCGCGATCTTTTTTTTCAGGGCTGTAACAGAGCCTTCGGAGGGCGGCCTTTTTCCTGTCGATACAAGCTGTTACTGTACGGAGCACAAAGCCCAAGCCGCCTGGATCGGATCTCTGCCTTGATGCGTCCCCTCCTCCTGTCCCTAATCAGTCTGGCCTTGAGCTTTCCCGCAAGCGCAACGATCACTGAAAGCCATGGTTACGCGCAGTTCGGCACGCTCAAGTACCCCGCCAAGTTCACCCATTACGACTGGGTCAACCCCGCCGCGCCCAAAGGCGGGACCTTGCAGGTCATGGCGTTTGGCACCTTCGATACCCTCAACCCTTACACCTTCAAGGGCAGCAGCCCGGTTTCCACGCCTAACTTCCTGCAATACGGGGTCAACGAGCTGAACGAGCCGCTGATGGTCGGCACCGGCCAGTACGCGCCGTCCGGCGACGAGCCGACCTCCAGCTACGGCCTGATCGCCCGCTCCGTCGAATACAGCGAAGACCGCAGCTGGGTGGTGTTCAACCTCCGTCCCGAGGCGCGTTTTCACGACGGCAAGCCGATCACCGCCTACGATGTGGCGTTTTCCTATCGGCTGCTGCTCAAGGAAGGCCACCCGCAATACCGCACCAACCTGCAGGAAGTGCAGCGGGTGGACATCCTCGGCCCGCAGCGTATCCGCTTCGTCTTCAAGCGCTCCGGCAACCCGCTGCTGATCCTGCGCCTGGGCGAGTTGCCGGTGCTGCCGCAGCACTACTGGAAAGACCGCGACTTCAAGGCCACCACCTTCGAGCCGCCGCTGGGCAGCGGCCCCTACCGCATCACCCGGGTGCAACCGGGGCGCTCGCTGCTGTTCGAGCGGGTCAAGGACTACTGGGGCAAGGACCTGCCGGTCAATCGCGGCTTCAACAACTTCAACAAGGTCGCGGTGGAGTTCTACCGTGACAGCGACGTCGCCTTCGAAGCCTTCAAGGCCGGCGAGTTCGACATCTACATCGAACACCAGGCGAAGAACTGGGCCAACGGCTACAACTTCCCCGCGGTCAACCGCGGCGACATCATCAAGGCCCAGGTGGCGCACCAGATCCCTACCCAGACCCAGGGCCTGTTCATGAACAGCCGCCGGGGGATCTTCGCCGACCGCAAGGTGCGCGAAGCCCTGGGCCTGATGTTCGACTTCGAGTGGACCAACCGCACCCTGTTCAGCGGCGCCTACAAGCGCGCGACCAGCTACTACCCCAACAGCGAGTTCTCCGCCACGGGCCTGCCGGTCGGCCATGAATGGCTGCTGCTCTCGCCCTACCGCGAGCAGTTGCCCGCCAGCCTGTTCACCCAGCCCTTCAGCCTGCCGCAGACCGACGGCCGCGGCATCCCGCGGGCGACCCTGCGCCAGGCCCTGGGCCTGCTCGCCGAAGCCGGCTGGAAGCTCAACGGCCAGCGCCTGCTCGACAGCAACGGGCAACCGCTGCGCTTCGAGCTGCTGCTGGTCAACCCGAACCTGGAACGGATCCTCCAGCCCTACGTCGAGAACCTGGCCAGCATCGGCATCGACGCGCGCCTGCGCACCGTGGACCGGGCGCAGTACAAGCAGCGCCTGGACCAGTTCGATTTCGACATGATCCTCATGACCCTGAACCAGACCCTCAGCCCGGGCCTGGAGCAATGGCAGTACTTCCACTCCAGCCAGGTCGGGGTCAAGGGCAGCAAGAACTATGCGGGCATCAACAACCCCATCGTCGATCACCTGCTGGAACACCTGCTCGCCGCGCAGAGCCGCGACGAGCAACTGGCCGCCGGTCGGGCCCTGGATCGGGTGCTGCTGTGGCAGCACTACATCATCCCCAACTGGTACCTTAACTATCATCGTCTGGCGTACCGCAACCGGTTCGCCTTCGTCACCACGCCGCCCTACCAACTGGGCCTGAGCGCCTGGTGGCTGAAGTCCCTGGAGAAAGCCCAATGATGCCCCTGCGTGCCCTGCTCCCGTGGGCCGGCGGCGTGCTGCTGACGGGAATCGCCTGCCTCGCCCAGGCCGCCCCGCAACACGCCCTGACCCTGTACAACGAACCGCCGAAGTACCCGGCCAACTTCAAGCACTTCGACTACGTCAACCCGGACGCGCCCAAGGGCGGCACCTTCCGCGAGTCCGGTTTCGGTGGCTTCGACAGCCTCAACCCGTTCATCAACAAAGGCGTGCCGGCGGACAATATCGGCCTGATCTACGACACCCTGATGCGCCAGAGCCTGGACGAGCCCTTCACCGAGTACGGCCTGATCGCCGGGCAGATCGAGAAAGCCCCGGACAACAGCTGGGTGCGTTTCTACCTGCGCCCCGAGGCGCGCTTCCACGACGGCCAGCCGATCCGCGCCGAAGACGTGGTGTTCAGCTTCCAGACCCTGATGAAGGCCGGCGCGCCGATGTACCGCGGCTACTACGCCGACGTCGAGGACGTGATCGCCGAAGACCCGCTCAAGGTGCTGTTCAAGTTCAAGCACACCAACAATCGCGAACTGCCGCTGATTCTCGGGCAACTGTCGATACTGCCCAAGCACTGGTGGGAACACCGCGACTTTTCCAAGGGCAACCTGGAAATCCCCCTCGGCAGCGGCCCGTACAAGGTCATCGAGGTCAAGGCTGGGCGCTCGGTGCGCTATGAACGGGTCAAGGACTACTGGGGCAAGGACCTGCCGATCAACCGCGGCCAGTTCAACTTCGACGTCATGGCCACCGACTATTACCGTGACAACACCGTGGCCCTGGAAGCCCTCAAGGCCGGCCAGTTCGACTACTGGCTGGAAACCAGCGCAAAGAACTGGGCCAACGCCTACAACATCCCGGCCGTGACCGAAGGCCGGCTGATCAAGGAACAGATCCCCAACGGCAACCCCACCGGCATGCAGGGCTTCGTCTACAACCTCCGCCGTCCGCTGTTCCAGGATGTGCGGGTGCGCAAGGCCCTGAGCCTGCTGCTGGACTTCGAGTGGACCAACAAGCAACTGTTCAACGGCGCCTACACCCGCACCCGCAGCTACTTCGAGAACTCGGAAATGGCCGCCACCGGCCTGCCCGACGCCGACGAGCTGCAGATCCTCGAACCGCTGCGCGGCAAGATTCCCGACCAGGTCTTCAGCGAAGCCTTCCAGCCCTCGGTGTGCGATGGCAGCGGCATGATCCGCGCCCAGCAACGCCATGCCTACCAGCTGTTGCAGGAAGCCGGCTGGCGCATCGTCGACGACAAGATGGTCGACGCCCAGGGCAAGCCGGTGGTGATCGAGTTCCTGCTGGCCCAGACCGAGTTCGAGCGTGTGCTGCTGCCGTTCAAGCGCAACCTCGCGGACCTGGGGATCGACCTGGTGATCCGCCGGGTCGACGTTTCCCAGTACATCAACCGCCTGCGCTCGCGGGACTTCGACATGGTGGTCGGCGGCTTCCCGCAATCGAGTTCGCCCGGCAACGAGCAGCGCGAATACTGGAAGTCCTCCAGCGCCGACAACCCCGGCAGCCGCAACTTCATCGGCCTCAAGGACCCGACCATCGATACCCTGGTGGAAGACCTGATCAACGCCGACTCGCGCCAGAGCCTGGTGGCCCATGCCCGCGCCCTCGACCGGGTGCTGCAATGGGGCTACTACGTGATCCCCAACTGGCACATCAAGACCTCGCGCGTGGCCTACTGGGACCATATCGGCCACCCCAAGGTCTCGCCCAAATATGACATCGGCATCCAGACCTGGTGGATCAAGCCCGACGCCAAGCCGGCCGTGACCCCGGACACCCACTCGCAGGCCGCCTCCGCCGGCGTGGAGCAATAAGATGCTGGCTTACATTCTGCGGCGACTGCTGCTGATCATCCCTACCCTGTTCGGCATCCTGCTGATCAACTTCGTGATCATCCAGGCCGCTCCCGGCGGCCCGGTGGAACAGATGATCGCCAAGCTCGAGGGTTTCGAGGGCGCCACCAGCCGCATCGCCGGCGGCGGCGCCGAAGTCTCGGTGGCCGGTTCCAGCTACCGTGGCGCCCAGGGCCTGGACCCGGCCCTGGTCAAGGAAATCGAGAAGATGTACGGCTTCGACAAGTCGGCGCCGGAACGCCTGTGGATCATGATCAAGAACTACGCCACCCTGGATTTCGGCGACAGCTTCTTCCGCGACGCCAAGGTGGTCGACCTGATCCGCGAGAAACTCCCGGTGTCCATTTCCCTGGGGCTGTGGAGCACCCTGATCATGTACCTGGTGTCGATCCCCCTGGGGATCGCCAAGGCCACCCGCCACGGCAGCCACTTCGATGTCTGGACCAGTTCGGCGATCATCGTCGGCTACGCGATCCCGGCGTTCCTGTTCGCCATCCTGCTGATCGTGATGTTCGCCGGCGGCAGTTATTTCGACTGGTTCCCGCTGCGCGGCCTGACCTCGAACAACTTCGACCAACTGAGCTGGGGCGGCAAGATCCTCGACTACTTCTGGCATCTGACCCTGCCGGTGACCGCCCTGGTGATCGGCAACTTCGCCACCATGACCCTGCTGACCAAGAACAGTTTCCTCGACGAGATCAACAAGCAGTACGTGATCACCGCCAGGGCCAAGGGCCTGACCAAGCGCCGCGTGCTGTACGGCCATGTGTTCCGCAACGCCATGCTGCTGGTGATCGCCGGCTTCCCCTCGGCCTTCATCGGCATCTTCTTTACCGGATCCTTGCTGGTGGAGGTGATCTTCTCCCTCGACGGCCTGGGCCTGATGAGCTTCGAGGCGGCGATCAACCGCGACTACCCGGTGGTGTTCGGCACCCTGTTCATCTTCACCCTGCTGGGGCTGGTGGTGAAACTGATCGGCGATTTGACCTATACCCTGGTCGACCCACGCATCGACTTCGAAAGCCGGGAGCATTGAGATGAACCTGTCCCCCCTCAATCGCCGGCGCTTCGAACTCTTCAAGGCCAACAAGCGCGGCTGGTGGTCGCTGTGGCTGTTCCTGGTCCTGTTCGGCCTGAGCCTGGGCGCCGAGCTGATCGCCAACGACAAGCCGCTGGTGGTGCATTACGACGACGGCTGGTACTTCCCGGCGCTCAAGCGTTACCCGGAAACCACCTTCGGCGGCGAGTTCCCCCTGGAGGCCAACTACAAGAGCCCGTACATCCGCGAGCTGCTGGCGGCCAAGGACGCCTGGGTGCTGTGGGCGCCGATCCCGTTCAGCTACCAGAGCATCAACTACGACCTGAAAGTCCCGGCCCCCGCGCCGCCCTCGGCGGACAACCTGCTGGGCACCGACGACCAGGGCCGCGATGTGCTGGCGCGGGTGATCTACGGCTTCCGGGTGTCGGTGCTGTTCGCCCTGACGCTGACCATCCTCAGCTCGATCATCGGCGTCATCGCCGGGGCGCTGCAGGGTTTCTATGGCGGCTGGGTCGACCTGGCCGGGCAGCGGTTCCTGGAGATCTGGTCGGGGCTGCCGGTGCTGTACCTGCTGATCATCCTCGCCAGCTTCGTGCAGCCGAACTTCTGGTGGCTACTGGGGATCATGCTGCTGTTTTCCTGGATGAGCCTGGTGGACGTGGTACGCGCCGAGTTCCTGCGTGGGCGCAACCTGGAATACGTGCGCGCCGCCCGCGCCCTGGGCATGCAGAACGGCGCCATCATGTTCCGCCATATCCTGCCCAACGCCATGGTCTCGACCATGACCTTCATGCCGTTCATCCTCACCGGCGCCATCGGCACCCTGACCGCCCTCGACTTCCTCGGTTTCGGCCTGCCACCCGGCGCGCCGTCCCTGGGCGAACTGGTGGCCCAGGGCAAATCCAACCTGCAGGCGCCATGGCTGGGCATCAGTGCCTTCGCCGTGCTGGCGATCATGTTGAGCCTGCTGGTATTCATCGGCGAGTCCGCTCGCGATGCCTTCGACCCGAGGAAATGAGATGAATCAGGACAATCTGATCGAAGTCCGCGACCTCGCCGTCGAGTTTGTCGTCGGCGAACACCAGCAACGGGTGGTCGAGGGCATCAGCTTCGACATCAAGCGCGGCGAAACCCTGGCCCTGGTGGGCGAAAGCGGCTCCGGCAAGTCGGTGACTGCGCACTCGATCCTGCGCCTGCTGCCCTACCCGCTGGCCCGCCACCCGTCCGGGACCATCCAGTACGCCGGCCAGGATTTGCTGAGCCAGAAAGAGAAAACCCTGCGCCATATCCGCGGTAACCGCATCGCCATGATCTTTCAGGAGCCCATGACCTCGCTCAACCCGCTGCACAGCATCGAGAAGCAGATCAACGAGGTGCTGGGTCTGCACAAGGGCCTGACTGGCAAGATCGCCACCCAGCGCACCCTGGAGCTGCTGGAGCTGGTGGGCATCCCCGAGCCGCACAAGCGCCTCAAGGCCCTGCCCCACGAGCTGTCCGGCGGCCAGCGGCAACGGGTGATGATCGCCATGGCCCTGGCCAACGAGCCGGAGTTGCTGATCGCCGACGAGCCGACCACCGCCCTCGACGTCACCGTGCAGTTGAAGATCCTCGAACTGCTCAAGGAGCTGCAGGCGCGCCTGGGGATGGCCTTGCTGCTGATCAGCCACGACCTCAACCTGGTCCGGCGCATCGCCCACCGCGTCTGCGTGATGCAGCGCGGCTGCATCGTCGAGCAGGCGCCTTGCGAAGAACTGTTCCGCGCGCCCCAGCATCCCTACACCCGTGAACTGCTGGCGGCCGAACCCAGCGGCAAGCCGGCGACCAATGAGGTCGGCCCGCCGCTGTTGCAAGTCGAGAACCTGAAGGTCTGGTTCCCGATCAAGAAAGGCCTGCTGCGCCACACCGTCGACCATGTGAAGGCGGTGGACGGCATCAACTTTAGCCTGCCCCAGGGCCAGACCCTGGGCATTGTCGGCGAAAGCGGCTCGGGCAAATCCACCCTGGGCCTGGCGATCCTGCGGCTGATCGCCAGCAAGGGCGCCATCCGCTTTGAAGGCAAGCAGCTGGACTGCCTGTCGCAGCAGCAGGTGCGGCCGTTGCGCCGGGAGATGCAGGTGGTGTTCCAGGACCCCTTCGGCAGCCTCAGCCCGCGCATGTGCGTGAGCCAGATCGTCGGCGAAGGCCTGCGCATCCACAAGATCGGCACCGCCGCCGAGCAGGAACAGGCGATCATCGAAGCGCTCAAGGAAGTGGGGCTCGACCCGGAAACCCGGCACCGCTACCCCCACGAGTTCTCCGGCGGCCAGCGCCAGCGCATCGCCATCGCCCGCGCCCTGGTGCTCAAGCCAGCGCTGATCCTGCTGGACGAGCCGACCTCGGCCCTCGACCGCACCGTGCAGCGCCAGGTGGTGGAGCTGCTGCGCAAGCTGCAGGCCAAGTACAACCTGACCTACCTGTTCATCAGCCACGACCTGGCGGTGGTCAAGGCCCTGAGCCACCAGTTGATGGTGGTCAAGCACGGCCAGGTGGTGGAACAGGGCGACGCGCAGAACATCTTCGCCGCGCCGCAGCATCCCTACACCCGGCAGTTGCTGGAGGCCGCCTTCCTGGTGCCGGCCAGCGAGGCATGAGCGTGAGTTTTGCCTGCTGTCACCGGGCGACGGCCAGCAGGCGAGCGCGGATGCAGCAGTGGCCGGCAGACACCTCACGGCCGCAACCACCTGAGCCAGGTTTCGGCCTCCTAGGCGACGCAGATGCCCGGTACCGCGACCTTCTGGAACAGATGCGGGGAAGCGACCGCCGAGGACGGATAGTGCGAAAGCTTGGCCCTGAACTCCGGATGCACGAAGGCCGCCCGGAAATGCGCGTTGGACTCCCAGACCGCGTAATTGAGATAGGTCGGGCTTTCGCCGATGGCGCGATGCAGCTGGGTGGAAATGAACCCCGGCTGTTGCTTCATGAAGCTGGCATCGTCTTGCCAGGCCTGCAGGAAGGTCGGCTCGTCGGCCTGGTCCAGGGTGAAGACGTTGATCAGGATGACCGGCGAGGCTTCCAGTGTGATCTGGCGGTCGATCGGAAAGGCGGGGTCCATAGGGCGAATGAGAGGCATGGCAAGCTCCAGGTGTGAGGGCTGAATTCGTAACCACATTGCGATATTGACATCATGATGTCAATATCCCTGAAGAATCACTTTGTCTGGATAACCACGTTATGCACGAACCTGAACCCACCCCGGCCGGGGCTGCCCTGACCGACTTCATTCTGAGTATGTTCCGGGCCAGCAACCTGACGCTGGCCTGGGGCGACCGGATAGTCGCACCCCTCGGGCTGACCAGCGCCCGCTGGCAGATTCTGGGCGCGATCGTGGCGGCGGAGCGCCCGCAGCCGGTCGCCTGGCTCGCTCGGGACCTGGAGGCCAACCGGCAGAATGTCCAGCGCATCGTCAACGATCTGGAGAAGGAAGGGCTGGTGACATTCCAGCCCAACCCGCATCACCGGCGCGCACAGCTCGTGACGCTGACAGACAAGGGCACGGCAGCCTTCAACGAGGCTATCCGCCTGTACACCCCGCTGGTCAACGAGCTGTCGGCCGGACTTGAGGTTGAAGATATTCAAACGGCCCTGCGCGTGATCACCGAGCTGCGCAACAGGCTTCAAGGGCAGACAGACACCGAGCAATAACCAGCCGTATTGCGATATCGGTCCAGCATCACGCCTTCAACGGCCCGAGGCCAGGCCTGCTCATGGACTTGTCGGCATCCGCCAGCAAGGTTTCCACATCGACCGGCCGGGCCGGATCGAACTCGATCTGGCCGATGCTGAAGCAGATGTCGTAGATACACTGCTGGGTGGCCGTGCGCTCGTCGAGGATGGCCTGCAGGCGGGTGATGATCGCCAGTTTTTCCACCCGTTCCGAGCCGGTCAGCAGTACCGCGAAACGCTGGTACTCCAGATGCCCGACCACGTCGCTCTCGCGAAAGGCGATGCGCAGGCCGTCGGCGAAGGTTTTCAGCGCCGCCTCGCCTTCGTCCGGCCCGTAAGCGCGGGCGATGCGGTAAATATCGTCGAGATCGAACAGCAGCAAGGTCGCCGGGCAGTTCAGGTCCTTGCAGGCCTGCAACGCATCGCCGGCCAGCACCGCAAAGCCGTGGGGGTTGGGCAGCAGGGTCAGTTTATCGAGGTTGGCTACCTGCACCGCGGCCAGCTCCTGCTCGGCCCGGCGGTTCTGATCGCGCAACAGTTGCCGGGACGGGTCATCCGCCTCCGGGGATGGCACCTGGTCCGGTGCCTGGACAGGCTTGTCTGGGGAAAACATCGCACACTCCATTGGCGGGAATCACCTATAGAGCTTAGTTGCCGAGGCCTACACCTGCCCCGCAACCAGCCCTCCCTGAGGCCCCCTGGCGTCAACTTCCGACCGCCGGACAGGGGCCGCCCGCCTCGGCCCAGAGTTTGAACTGGCTGACGAACACCTCGTGGGGCACCGGTACCGGCGCGCGATTGCCACCGGGGCTCCAGCCCCAGAGCACCAGCTTGTCTTCGCTGACATGCCTGATCAGCGCGGCAAAGTCGCGGTCGCCGTTGCTGGCCTTGTCCTTGATCATCTGGCACAGGCGGTCGGCCGGCAGGCCGATCCAGGCCATCTTGTGCGCCGCCGGCGGCAGGCTCCAGTGCGGCGCCCCCGGTGGCATGTGCGGGCCGTAGCTGGCCGGCGGGTTGCTTGCGCCATGGCAGGTGGCGCACGGCAGCCCCGCCGCGCCCTTGCCGTCCAGGCCACGGACCACGGCCATGGCATGGGGCGTACCGGCGTCGAACTGCAACGGCGCATCCCCGGGAATGTGGCAGTTCTGGCAGCGTGGGCTCTGGAACACCTTCTGCACCGTCGCGAACGCCGCCAGCGCCGGTTCATCGGCGGCGAACAGGTCCGAGGCATAACCGCCCAGGCCGACCAGGATCAGCGCACCGAGGAACAGGTGGCGTTTCATCTCACACCCCCGCCAGTTGCAGCGGCAACTCGCGCAGGCGCTGGCCGGTCAGGGCGAACACCGCGTTGGCCACCGCCGGCGCCGTGGGCGGCACGCCTGCCTCGCCGATACCGCCGGGCTTCTCGGTGCTGGCGACTAGGTGCACCTCGACCTGGGGCATCTCGTTCAGGCGCAACACCTGGAAGTCGTGATAGTTGGACTGCACCACCCGGCCGTCCTTGAAGGAAATGCGGCTGTGCAGGGCCATACCCAGGCCAAAGGTGATGCCCGACTCCATCTGCGCGGTGATGCTTTGCGGGTTCACCGCAATGCCGCAATCCACCGCGCAGACCACCCGGTGCACGCGAATCCGCTCGGCCTCCTGGGACACCTCGACCACCTGCGCCACATAACTGCCGAAGGACTCGTGCACCGCAACGCCCAAGGCATGGCCATTGGGCACGGGTTTGCCCCAGCTCGCCTTCTCCACCGCCAGGTTAAGCACGCCCAGGTGCCGCGGGTGATCCTTGAGCAAGATGCGGCGGTACTCCACCGGGTCCTTGCCCACCGCGTCGGCCATCTCGTCGATCAACGACTCGACGACGAACGCGGTGTGGGTGTGGCCCACGGAGCGCATCCACAGCACGGTGATGCCGGTCATTGGCGAATGCAGGTCGACCCGGTGATGTGGAGTGCCCTTCAGGTAAGGACCGTCCGCCAGCCCCTCGACCGAGGTGTTATCGATACCGTTCTTGACGAAGCTGGCCTCGAACGAGGTGCCGGCCATGATCGACTGCCCCACCAGCACATGCTGCCAGGCCAGCGGCAGGCCCTGGGCGTCCAGGCCGACTTGCGCCTGATGCAGGAACGCCGAACGGAAATAGCCGCCGCGCACATCGTCTTCCCGCGACCAGACGGTTTTCACCGGGGCTGCGGCGGCCTTGGCCACCGCCACCGCCTCGCTGACGAAGTCCGAAGTGGGGTTGGCCCGACGGCCGAAACCGCCGCCCAGGAATTGCGTGTGGATCTGCACCTGCTCCGGCTTGAGCCCGGTGATCTTCGACGCGACCATCTGGTCCAGGGTCTGGAACTGGGTGCCGGTCCAGATCTCGCATTTGTCGGCGCCGATGCGCACCGTGCAGTTGAGCGGCTCCATCGGCGCATGAGCCAGGTAAGGCACGCTGTATTCGGCCTTGATCACCTGGGTCGCCTTGGCCATGCTCCCGGCCGCATCGCCAGCCTCGGCCGCCTTGGTCCCGGGGGTCAGCGCCAGTTTGCGAAAGCTCTGCATCAGGCTTTCGCTGCTCATATTGGCGTTCGGCCCCAGGTCCCATTCGGCCTTGAGCGCATCACGCCCCTGCTTGGCCGCCCAGTAATGCTCGGCGACCACCGCCACGCCCGTGGGCACCTGGAGCACCTTGAGCACCCCGGGCACCGCCAGCGCCGCCTGGGGATCGAAGGACTTGAGGGTGCCGCCGAACACCGGCGAACGCAGGACCACGGCGGTCAGCAGGCCGTCGAAATACATGTCCATGCCGAACTGCGCGCGGCCGGTGATTTTCTCCGGGGTGTCCAGGCGCTTGGTCGGCTTGCCGATCAACCGCCAGTCCTTGGCCTCCTTCAAGCGCAGCGAGGCCGGGGCCGGCACCGGCAGCTGCCCGGCGTCGTTGGCCAAGTCGCCGTAGCTCAGGCGCTGCTTCCCGGCCACCACCCAGCCCTGCTCGGTGTGCAGGGTCGAGGGCGCCACCTGCAGGCGCTTGGCCGCCGCCTCGATCAGCATCTGGCGGGCCGCGGCGCCGGCCTGGCGATAGCGGTCGAACTCCATCCAGGTCGAGGTCGAGCCGCCGGTGATCTGCATCCCGCCGAATGCCGGCAAGCCATACACCGCGGCGGCCGGCGCGTGTTCGACGCGGATCTTCGACCAGTCGGCATCCAGCTCCTCGGCGATCAGCATCGACAGCCCGGTCCAGATGCCCTGGCCCATTTCCGAATGGCCGAGCACCACGGTGACCACCCCGTCCGGGGCGATGCGCAAGAACGCATTGGGCACGAATTCTTCGCTCGCCGCCCGGGCAAAACGATTGGCCCCCGGGATGACGAACGCCACCACCAGCCCGCCGCCGAGCAGCGCGCCCCCTTTGAGAAATCCACGACGCGACGCAGTGATCATGCCTTGTCCCTCTTAATGCCGACTCAGCCGATTTCGGCGGCGCGTTTGACCGCCGCGCGGATCCTTGGGTAGGTGCCGCAGCGGCAGATATTGCCGGACAGCGCCTGGTCGATATCGCTGTCGGTGGGCGACGGGATCTTCGCCAGCAAGGCCGCGGCCGACATGATCTGCCCCGACTGGCAGTAACCGCACTGCACCACGTCCAGCTCGGCCCAGGCGCGCTGCACCGGGTGCGAGCCGTCCGTCGACAGGCCTTCGATGGTGAGGATCTTCTGCCCGTTGGCCACCGCCGCGGCCGGGGTCACGCAGGAACGCAGCGGCGCGCCATCGACGTGCACGGTGCAGGCGCCGCATTGCGCCATGCCGCAGCCGAACTTGGTGCCGGTCAGGTGCGCCACATCGCGCAGCACCCAGAGCAGCGGCATGTCCGCGGGCACCTCGAGCTGCTGGTCCTTGCCATTGATATTGAGTGTCAACATGCATAGTTCCTCAGGCCGAGGGGGACAGGATTCACGGGATCCTGGAGCGGCGTCGCTGTGGCCAAAGGCCTACGCGCGCCGCGAGGTTTTCCATACAGCTAAGCGCAGTTTGCCGAACAGGCCGGATTCTGCGACCGCCGGTCACGCCCAACCGCCCTGGACGGGGCGGCCGGGCGATGACCACAGCATCAAAAATCGGTGGAGGCCGACAGCGCCCGCCAGGTCGCGGTTTCCTGCTCGACGTAGGCGTTCTTCGCCGCGATGGCGCCCAGGGTGTCGGTGCCCAAGGGCAGGCGCAGCGGCGGTTGCCCGGCTTCGACCAGGGCGATCATCGCCTGCGCCAGTTTGTCCGGGTCGCCCGGCTGCTGCTGGTTATAGGCCTTGGCCTGCTGGCGTACCTGGCCAAGGGTGGTGGTGTAGTCGGCGATCGATGCCGGCGACTCCAGCAACGAATTGCCGTCGAGGAAGTCGGTGCGGAAGTAGCCCGGCTCGACCACCGTGACCTTCACCCCCAAGGGCGCCAGCTCGCTGTGCAGGGCTTCGCTCAGGCCTTCGACGGCGAACTTGGTCGAGCAGTAGACGCCGTAGCCCGGCCCCGACTGATAGCCGCCGATCGACGAGATATTGATCACATGGCCACTGCGGGCGGCACGCATGTGCGGCAGCACCCCGCGGGTGACATTGAGCAGGCCGAACACGTTGGTTTCATAGACCCGGCGGATCTCGTCGCCGCTGGCCTCCTCCACCGCGCCGAGCAGGCCGAAACCGGCATTGTTGACCAGCACATCGATACGGCCGAAATGCTCGACGGCCATCTGCGCCACGTCGCGGGCCTGGGCCTCGTCGGTGACATCCAGTTGCGCCGCCAGCAGGCCCGGCTGCGCGCCAAAACGCTCGCTGATCGACTGGGCATTACGCGCGGTGGCCACCACCGCATCGCCATGGGCCAGGGCCGCGGCGGTGATTTTTGCGCCGATGCCACGGGAAGCCCCGGTGATCAGCCAGACACGTTTGAAAGTCGTTTGCGAAGTCATGATCGGTACCTTGTGAGAAGTGGGTGAGCACAAGGTACGCAAGCGCATTGGCTGGAAAAATGGCCTCATGCTACAAGCACTATGAACCTTTCTTTCATAATGGCCTTGCAATGAACCAGGACCCTTTCGACGGCCTGACCGAGTTTCTCGCCGTCGCCGAACACAAGAGCTTCACCCTCGCCGCCACCCAGCTGGGGGTGACCCCGACTGCAGTGAGCCATGCGGTAAAGACCCTGGAGCGGCGTACCGGGGTGCTGCTGTTCCAGCGCACCACCCGCCGCGTGGCCCTGACGGAAGCCGGCAGCAGCCTGTTCATCCGCCTGCGCCCGGCCGCCAGTGAAATCGGCGACGCCCTGGCGGTGCTGGGCAGCTATCGCGACCGGCCAATGGGCACCTTGCGCCTGACCGCGCCACGGCTATCCGGCAAGCTATTGATCGAACCCTTGGTCTCGCGCTATCGCGCGGCCTATCCCGACGTCAGGCTGGAGATTTCCCTGGACGATGCCGCGGTCGACCTGGTCAGCGAGGGCTTCGATGCCGGTATCCGCCTGGGCGAATCGATCGAAAAGGACATGGTCGCCGTGCGCCTGACCCCGGACCTGCAATGGTCGGTGGTGGGCTCCCCGGACTATTTCGCCCGGGCCGGCAAGCCGCAGACCCCGGAAGAACTGACCCGGCACCAGGGCATCGGCTTTCGCTTCCTCACCTCGGGCACGACCCATCGCTGGGAGTTCCGGCGCAATGGGCGGGATTTCACCGTCGGCGTCGAGGGTGCGCTGGTGGTCAACGATCGGCACTTGCTGGTCGCCATGGCGCGGGGCGGACAGGGGCTGGCCTACGCCTGCGACTTCGAGGTGGCCGACGACCTGGCCAGCGGGCGCCTGGAGTCTGTGCTGCAGCCTTTCATACCGCTGAGTTCGGGCCTGTACCTGTACTTTCCCAGCCGCACCCAGAGCCAACCGAAACTGCGTGCTTTTATCGACATGGCCAACGCCTGGGTAGCCGAGCAAGGGCGGCGCTTCTGAAGCGGATGCGCTGGCTCGATACCACTCCTCGCCCGGCTGCGCTTTGTCGATCTACGGCAGCCCCGGCCGCCCCCGGGCTGGCTACGCTTGCTCAAGCGTGGACCAGCCGCCGAGGAGAACCGTCATGTCTTACATTCACCGCATCACGCCCTGCCTGTGGTTCGACCATCAGGCCGAAGCCGCCGCCCAGTTCTACTGTTCGGTCTTCGAGCACTCGCGCATCACCGCCCTCACCCACTACGGCAAGGCCGGCTTCGAGTTCCACGGCCGCCCCGAAGGCTCGGTGATGACCGTGTCCTTCGAGCTCGATGGGCAGACCTTCACCGGCCTCAACGGCGGTCCGGTATTCCAGTTCAACGAAGCGGTTTCCCTGCAGGTCAACTGCCAGAACCAGGGGGAAATCGATCATTTCTGGAGCGCCCTGTCCTACGGCGGCGATCCCCAGGCCCAGCAGTGTGGCTGGCTCAAGGACAAGTTCGGGCTGTCCTGGCAGATCGTGCCCTGCGCTTTGAACCACTGGATGACCGCCCCCGACACGGCCAAGTCGCAGCGGGTGATGCAGGCCCTGCTGCAGATGAAAAAACTCGATATCGCCGCGCTGGAGCGAGCCTTCGCCGGCTAGACCTAATACACTCGCAGACCGACGCTTGCCGATGGGATGCCTTTGATGAAGCCGAGCTTGAGCCCCAGCCTCGATACCGCCCCGCAGTTCTGGCGCGATGCGGCGCTGCCCTTTATCGAGGCCCGCTCGATCGCCGATGGGCGCAAGGTCTGTTACGCCCGGCATGCCCACGAGCATTTCTCCATCGGCGCCATCACCGCCGGGCACAGCACTTACCTGCACGAGCAGGCGCAATTTCGCATCAGTGCCGGCACCGTGGTGCTGATGAACCCCGGCGAAGTGCACGCCTGCAACCCCATCGACGACCAGCCCTGGTCGTATCTCATGCTTTATGTCGACACCCCCTGGCTGACCGATCTGCAGCACCAGCTGGGGTTCAGCCAGGACCAGGGCTTTCGCGCCTTTTCCACGCCCCACAGCGATGACCCCGAACTCTATGCCGGGCTCAATCGCCTGTATGAGGTGTTGGTGGACGAACAGGCCGAGGTCCTGCAAAAACACAGCGCCGCGGTGGCGTTTTTCAGCGACCTGCAACAGCGCCTGAACCCGGCAAGCCGGCCGCCGCGCGAGAGCAACCAGAAGCTGCAACGGGCGGCCGACTACATTCGCCAACACTGCACCCGTTCGCTGAAGCTGGAGGAAATCTGCCAGGCCGCCGAGCTGTCGCCGTCCTACCTGATCCGCGCCTTCAAGCAGCATTACGGCATGACACCCCACGCCTTTGTGGTCAACCAGCGGGTGCAGTTCGCCCAGACCCGGCTGCGTGACGGCGAGCCGATCGCCGACGTGGCCCTGGAAGCCGGTTTCGCCGACCAGGCGCATTTCCAGCGCGCCTTCAAGCAGCACCTGGCGGCGACGCCGGGGCAATATCGCGGGTGATTCATCGCAGCCCGCAAACCGCTTCTGTAGGAGCGAGCGGGCGGCGATCCGACTTGCCCGCGATAGCCATGACACTAAATGCCCGGCACACCGCTCAGATGCTCAAGGCAACAACAGATACACCGCGCTCGCCACCAGCAGCGCCGCCATGCTGCGGTTGAACAAGCGCATGCCCTTCGGGTTGCTCAGGTACTGGCGCAAAAAAGTCCCGGCGTAGGCCCAGCAGGCAATCGACAGGTAGCAGATCACGAAGTACACCAGCGCGAACTGCCACACCAGCAGCGCCTCGCCATTGGCGGCGAACGCCCCCATGCCGGCGACGCAGGCCAGCCATGCCTTGGGGTTGAGCCATTGCATGATCGCCCCGTACAGGGCCGACGGCGCCTTGGCCTTGTCGTCGCTGCTCAGCCGGCCGTCGTCCAGCGCCAGCTTCCAGGCCATGAACAGCAAGAAGGCCACCCCGAACAGCTGGATGCCGCGGGTCAGGAACGGCCACAGCCGCAACAGCTCATGCAAGCCCAGGCCGATCAGCACCAGCAACAGGACAAACCCCAGGGTCGCGCCACCGACATGCCGCAGGCTGGCGCGAAAGCCGAACTGCGCGCCGGAACTCAGGGCCACGATATTGACCGGGCCGGGGGTAATCGAAGAGGCTAGCGCAAAGGCCGCCATGGAAAACACTAGGCTCATCACACACCTTCAAAGGATCAATCGGAAAGTCCGGTGCCCAAGGTAAGTGCGCAGACCGCCCAGTGTATTGAAGAAAAATACCCCCTAGCGTTCGGACGAATCCCATGCTCGATACCCCCTCCTCCGCGACCACCCTCACCGCCCGCCTGCTGTTGCGCGCGCCAACGGCCGCCGACCTGGACGTCACCCACCTGATCCACGGCGACCCACAAACCCAGCGCTACAACCCGGCCGGCCCGGACAGTCGCGAGAGCTGCCAGCACCGGTTGCAGGGCTGGATACAACACTGGCAGGAACAGGGTTTCGGCTATTGGGTGGTCTGCGACCGCGAGCAGCCCGAGCAGGTGCTGGGGTTCGGCGGCGTCATGCACAGCCGCTTCGGCGAGCGCACCGGGCTGAACCTGTACTTTCGCTTCGCCGTCGATGCCTGGGGCCAGGGTTATGCCAGCGAAATGGCCGACGCCGCGCTGCACCTGGCGTTCCGCGTGCTGGGCAAGGAACAGGTGATCGGCCTGGTACGCCCCGACAACCTGCCATCGCGCCGCGCCCTGGAACGCCTGGGCCTGACCCTGGACGGCGAACTGGACGACTTCCCCGGCCTGGCCCCCAGCCTGCTGTACAGCCTCAGCGCCGAACGCTACTTCGCGGCCCAGGCCACATCGCCCACCGACACGGTTCGGAGCCTGGAACCATGAGCCTGATCGAACTGCACCCGGCCCAGCGCGACGAGTTGGAATGCATCGAAAACCTGATGCAGTTCTTCATGTACGAATTCAGCGAGTGGCTGCCGATCAAGCTCGGCCGCCACGGCCTGTTCCAGATCCAGCCGAAGACCGAATACTGGCGCCAGCCCGGCACCCGTCCCTGGCTGCTGCGGGTCGACGGCGAACTGGCCGGCTTTGCCATAGTCGACGTCCAGGTGCACTTTGCCGAGGTGCAGTACAACCTCGCCTACTTCTTCGTGGTCCGGCGCTTTCGCGGTCGCGGCATCGGCCGGCAGGTGGTGGTGCAACTGCTGGAGCTGCTGCCCGGGCACTGGCAGATCTTCCATATCGATGACAACCGGCCGGCCCGGGATTTCTGGGCCCGGGTCATTCCCGCGCTCATCGGCGACGCCTACAGCTGCCATCCAATCACGGCAGACGGCTACCCCTGCACCCTGTATAAATTCCACACCCCGACATCACCCGGGCAATGATCGAGGCGCGATCGTCAACAGCCTCGCCCGCCGCACAAGGACCGCCCTGGCATGGACTCAATGAGCCTTCTGGAAACCGAGCACTGGCGCATCAGCTATCGCCGCGATGCCCGCCACCCGGGCAGCCTGATCGTCGCCTCCCGCGCCCAGGCCAGCGACCTCGTCGACCTCACACCACCGGCGCTGACAACCCTGGGCCAGGTTCTGGCCCTCAGCGAACGCCTGCTGCGCCTGGAGTACCAGCCGCACAAGGTGGTGTTCTACAAGCTGGGGTTCTCCAGCGGCTTCAGCGTGCATTTCCACGTGGTGGCGGTGACCCGGGAACTGTTGCAAGAGATAGTCGAACACCCGGATTATCCCGACGAACCCGACGGCAACGACGCCATTCTGTTCGTCAGCCGCGAATACGCCGAACGGGCGCTGACAGCCACGGAACAGCTTGAGCAGACGCAGCAGGTCGAACGCCTGCGCCAGCGGCTGGCAAGCCTGGACTGAGTCCCAGCAACATCGTCTTGCCAACGGAAAGCGTCGTTCCAGAGACCTCCAGCTACTTTTTTCGATGGATCAAAAAATATCACGCGTGAGTCATTGAGTCGTAACAAAATCCCCTGTAATGTTCTCACGCGTGATACGTGAACAGCGGAGTCACCCCATGAAAAAGACCCTCCCGGCCAGTCAGCCTGCTGACCTACCGGCTTCCTCAGAGAGTCGACAAGGAGAGCGCTCGAAAGCTTCCAGCGACAAGGCGTCCGGCAAGAAACCATCGAGCTTCTACATGAAGCAGATGCGCGCGGGCCTGAGTGCCGCTGGTTATGTGAAACACGAAACCTGGGTACTTCCGGAAAACCGGAGCGTGCTCAAGCACATTGAGAAGAAGCTGCGCCAACCCCTGATCGGCGGCGCACCGGTATTGGAGAATGACATGATCGCAGGTGAGAACTGGACCATCGACCGCCTCTTCAGCGCCTTGCAGGCCCTGGACGAAGTGACCTCGAACGAAATCGGCCTGAGCCTGATTCAAGGCGCCGAGCCAAGCATCAAGCTGGAAATGCACGACTTCGGCGGCCTGCCGATCTACATCGCGGTGGTCGGCGAGCAGATCATCGTCGACACCGTGCTGGTGGACCTGGAGTCGATCAACGACGTCGCCCGCTTCAATGACGCGGTGCTGCGCAGCCGGGAGATGTTCCCCCTCTCCTCGATCGGCATCGAGTCCATGCCCAACGGCCAGACCGTCTACAACATGTTCGGCGCCCTGAGCGCCAGCTCGAACCTGACCAACGTGGTGACCGAGGTCAAGACCCTGGTGGACAACGTTCAACGCGCCACCGAAGCCTTCGAAAGCTTCTTCAACTGATTGCCGAGAATCCGGAGTACGCCTACATGACTCAGTCCATCTGGAACAAACTGTTCACCGCCCTGCGCGGCGGCGCCAACGAAGTCGGCGAAGCCATCGCCGACCAGCAGGCCCTGCGCATCCTCGACCAGGAAATCCGCGACGCCGACAACGCCCTGTCCAACGCCAAGCGCGAACTGGTCACCATCATGGCCAAGCACAAGCTGTCCTCGGAGCGAGTGAGCGAATTCACCGCCAAGATCGCCGACCTGGAATCCAAGGCCCTCGCCTCGCTGCAGGCCAACCGCGAAGACCTGGCCCTGGAAGTCGCCGAAGCCATCTCGACCCTGACCACCGGCCTGGAAGCGGAACAAAAGCAAGCCAGCGAATTCGGCGCCTACGCCGAGAATATGCGCAAGGACATCGGCAAGGCCGAAGCGCGCATCCGCAGCCTGCGCCAGCAAGTGGACATGGCCAAGGCCCGGGAAAGCGTGCAGAAGGCCCAGGTCAGCGCCTCGATCGCCAGCGGCGGCGCCAACGGCAAGCTGGAAACCGCGGTCAACACCCTGAACCGCCTGCAGGCCCGCCAGGATCAGCGCGCGGCGGAAATGGAAGCCCAGGAGCAACTGGCCGATTCGAGCAACGGCAACGACCTGGAACGTCGCCTGCGCGAAGCCAACATCGTACCGGACCAGGGCAGCGCCAACGCGATCCTCGAGCGACTGAAGAAACAGAAGTCGGCCGAGTAAGGCCCCTCCTGTAGCCGCTGCCGCAGGCTGCGTACGACTGCGCAGCAGTCGCAAGGCCAGGCGGCGCGGCACTTCAGAAAGGCTGCGCACTCAGGCTTCGCGACTGCTGCGTCGGAATGCCGCCCAAGCCGATCGCGGGCTTCGCCAGCGGCTACATCCGCAGTGCCCTTTTTCTGGCCTATGGGAGGGCCTCGATGGCAGTTGCAAACGGTTTCAAGACCCTGGCGGGACTGGCCCTGGTGATGATCGCCGTACAGGTGCTCAACAGCCTGAGCGGCTACAGCCTGAATATCTTCGGCCTGATCCCCCGTACCCTGCAGGGTTTGCCGGGGATACTCACCTCGCCCTTTCTCCACGGCTCCTTTACCCACCTGACCGCCAACCTGGTGCCCTTCCTGATCCTCGGCGCCATGGTGATCGCCGAAGGCCAGCGGCGCTTCGTGGTGGTCAGCCTGATCATCGTCCTGCTCGGCGGCGCGCTGGTCTGGCTGTTCGGCTTCCGGGGCATCCATGTCGGCGCCAGCGCCTGGGTCTTCGGCCTGTGGGCCTACATCCTCACCCGTGCCTGGTTGCTGCGTAGCTGGAGCAGCCTGCTGGCCGCCGCGGTGACGATGTTCCTGTATTCCGGCCTGGTCCTGGGGTTCCTGCCACGGGCCGGGGTTTCCTTCGAAGGGCATATCTTTGGTGCCTTCGCGGGGTTCATCGCGGCAAAAATGCTTTTATCCGGCGCCAAGCCGATGTCTAATGCCGCGCGGCAATGAGCCATGCCTTGCCCGGGCACGGCGCGCTGCATCACGGATAGATCAGCTCATCAGGAAATCAGGGATTCGATGTCGATTTTCATCTTGCTTCGGGTATACGCGGCCACCTTCTTCCAGCGCTTCGGCTGGATGGGCCTGGCCATCGCGCTCGGCGTGCATGCCGCGACCTCCTATCTCGGCCTGGTGGCCCTGGGCGAGCAACACCTCACCGCGCCCGCGACCTTCATCTATTTCTATTTCACCACCACCCTGACCGTGGGTTATGGCGACCTGTCGCCGCAATCCGCCGCTGGCCGGGTCTTCGTGGCGGTGTGGGTGATGCTCGGCGGCATCGCGCTGCTGACCGCGGCCATCGGCAAGACCACCAGCAGCGTTATGGACCTATGGAGAAAAGGCATGAAAGGCAAAGGCGACTTCACCGGCCAGACCGGGCATACCGTACTGGTCGGCTGGGAAGGCGCGTCCAGTGAGCGGGTGATCGAATTGCTGCTGCAGGACGAAACCTCCAACGACAACCTGATCGTCATCTGCGACGCGACCCTCGACGAGAACCCGATGCAGGGCAAGGCCGCCTTCGTCAGGGGCGAAAGCCTGTCGTCCGCGGCCCTGCTGTTGCGCGCCGGAGTGCCCGGCGCCGAACGGGTGCTGGTGCGCACCAGTTCCGACGACCTGACCCTGGCCAGCGTGCTGGCGATCAACCAGCTGCGCCCCGCCGGCCATGTGGTCGCCCACTTCAACGACAGTGAAATCGCCACCCTGGCCGCCTCCTACGCGCCAAAGCTGGAGTGCACCTCGAGCATGGCCATCGAGATGCTGGTGCGCTCCTCCCAGGACCCCGGCTCCTCGGTGGTGATCAACGAACTGCTGTGCGTCGGCCAGGGCGCCACCCAATACGTCATGCGCCTGCCCGAGACTTACGAGGGCCGTTTCGCCGAACTCTACGTACACCTCAAGGAACGCTACAACGCCACCCTGATCGGCTACCGCGCCCGCGGCGCGCAACACCCGCAGATCAACCCGCACAGCGATACGCGGATCCAGGGCGGCGAACTCTTCTACATCGCTTCCACCCGCCTCAAGGACATCGACAATGGGATGGTTTAAACGCTTTCTGGGGCTCCAGGCCCCGGCCACCACAGGCTCGAGTTTCGCCACCGGCCCACTGGGCCTGAGCATGGGCGCGGGCATCCGCTTCGATGCCAGCCTCAAGCTGCTGCTCGCCGACAACAGCCGCGTGGCGATTCCCGCCGACCAGGCGGTCTACAGCGAAGGCCTGGTGGACCTGGGCCAGTCCGAATGGCTGTCGCGCTACTACCTGGACGACGAGGACTACTGGCTGCAGGTGCACACCAGTGGCGGCATCGACGGCCAGGTCAAATCGATCATCCTGTTCAACTACCTGAGCAACCAGGCTGTCAACAACGAAGCCGAGCTGCGGCGCCTGGCCGGCCCGGACAGCCTGATCGGCCAGCCCACCTACAGCCTCGAAGGCGTCGAGTACCAGCGCGAATGGGGCACCGAAGCCGGGCAGACCGAGCTGGTGCCGCTGCGCGAGCAGGTGTCCAAGCCGGACGAGACCTTCGCCTTCGAAAGCCATTCGATGCTGTATGCCCGTGACACCGGCCTGACCAATCGCCGCGAGTTCCTGCTGTTTTCCGTGGAGCAATACGCCGACGGCAGCGTCAGCCTGGTGACCTCCCTGGGCATTTCCCTGTACATGACCGACCTGCAAACCCTCTGACAAGGACCAGAACCCATGCTTGAAGCCCTTTCCATTTCCCTGAACAAATTCGCCGTGGTCGGTTTCCTGACCTACATCCTCGGCGCGGCCGTGCTGTTCGCCCTGTTCCAGTTCGTCTACACCCGCCTGACGCCGCACAAGGAGTTCCAGCTGATCCGCGAGGGCAACATCTCCGCCGCCATCGCCCTGGGCGGCGCCATCATCGGTTTCGCCATCCCGGCGAGCAACGTCATCGCCTACTCCATCAGCCTGCTGGACTTCGCCGTCTGGGCGCTAATCGCCGCCGTGGTGCAACTGCTGGCGTTCCTGATGACCAGCCTGGTGCTCAAGGGCACTTCGCAGCGCATCCGCAACGGTGAGATCGCCGCCGGCATCTATGTCGCCGCCGTGGCCATCAGCGTCGGCCTGCTCAACGCCGCCTGCATGACCCCTTCGCAGAACTGATCGACCGCACGGAGCCCTCGATGAAACGAAGCCAATACGTTCAGCTCTCCCTGGCCGCCTCGGTGGCGCTGGCGATCTCGGGCTGCAACTCGGAGCCGGAGACCCTCGCGGTCCAGCAGAAATTCAACTTCCAGTCGGTGCAGGAATGCGTGGACGGCAAGATCGCCGTGGACGTCTGCTCCGATGCCTATATCAAGGCCATGGCGGAGCACCGCGCCCAGGCGCCGGTCTACGACAATCAGGCCGATTGCGATGCCGACTTCGTCGAAAACTGGTGCCAGATGGATTCCAGCGGCAAGTTCGTGCCGAAGCTGGGCGGTTTTGAAATCAACGCCCAGGGCGCGTTCACCCGCGAGCAGCTGGCGGCAGCCGGGGTCAGCCCCGAGGCCGGCCGCAGCTCGTCGTTCAGCAGCAATGACAGCGGCCTGCTCACCGGCCTGCTGATCGGCAACCTGCTCAGCGGCGGCAACCGCAACTATTACTCCGAGCCGGTCTACCGCTATCGCGACGACCGCGGCAGCTACGCCAACTCGACGCTCAACCAGCGCATCGCCAGCGGCTCGACCTTCTCCAAGTCACGCCAGGCGCAGTCGGGCAGCGGCTTTAGGACCACCACCCGGCCGATGTCCGTGTCCTCCTCCACCTCCCGTGGCGGCTTCGGCAGCCAGGCCAGCGCCCGCAGCGGCTGGGGCGGCTCCAGCTCCTCGAGCTGGAGCTCGGGACGCTCGAGCAGCTAAGGAACCGCGCCATGAAGAAGATCCTCTGCAACGAACGCCCGGACTGGCGACAGACCGCGGAAAAACTCGGCTTCCTGTTCCACACCATCGACGGCGAAGCCTACTGGGACGAACGCGCCTACTACCAGTTCAGCCTCAAGCAGATCGAGGACGACCTGGAAGACCCGACCACCGAGATCCATGAGATGTGCATGGACCTGGTGGACCGGGTGGTGCGCAGCGAGGCCCTGCTGGATCGCCTGAGCATTCCGCCGGCCTTCTACGACATGATCCGCACTTCATGGCTCGAGGGTCACCCGCACCTCTACGGCCGCCTGGATTTTTCCTATCACGGCCAGGGCCCGGCCAAGCTGCTGGAGCTGAACTACGACACCCCCACCAGCCTCTATGAAACCGCGGCGTTCCAATGGGGCTGGCTGGAGCAGAACATCGAGCGCGGCCTGCTGCCGCGGCATGCCGACCAGTTCAACAGCATCGACACCCGGCTGCACCAGGCCTTCGCCCAGTTGGGGATCGAACGTCCGTTCTATTTCGCCTCGATGAAGGACTCGGTGGAAGACCGCGCCACCACCGACTACCTGCGCCTGATCGCGGAAAAGGCCGGCATCGAGTCGCGGCATATCGACGTGGAAGACATCGGCCTCACCGCCGAAGGTCGCTTCGTCGACCTGCAGGACCGCTGGATCCCACACCTGTTCAAGCTGCACGCCTGGGAGTTCATCTTCCACGAACCCTTCGGCGCGGCGATTGCCGCCAGCGACACGCAGTTCTTCGAACCGGCGTGGAAATCCATCCTCTCCAACAAGGGCATCCTGCCGCTGCTCTGGGAGGCCCACCCGGGCCACCCGAACCTGCTGGAAACCCACCTGGACCCGCACCCGCAGCGCGACGTGCCCAAGGGCTGGGTGCGCAAGCCGTTCTTTTCCCGCGAAGGCGCCAACATCGAGTTGCGCACCCCGCAGGACGAGGTGGTCAAGGAAGACGGCCCCTACACCGACGCGCCCTACATCCTGCAGTCCTTCGCCCCGCTGCCGCGCTTTGGCGACAGCTACACCCTGATCGGCTCCTGGGTCATCGGCGACCAGGCCGCCGGCATCGGCGTGCGCGAAGACGACAGCCTGATCACCAAGGACTCCAGCCGCTTCCTGCCGCACCTGATCCTCGACTGAACAGTCGCCGGGGCGCGCAATGCGCCTCGGCCTGTTTCTCCAGGCGTTCAAACTGTCGCAGCACAATAACTATCGAGCGCATGGCTTCATAATATTGTTTCAATGACAATTACTCAGGCCTGCCCTATATAACTTGCCCCTTCATTTATCTGAGTTCCGATACAGACCTTACTTAAAGCTGAACGAATATATGATTCGTGGCAATTTAATCTTGACTTGACAGGTCGGCCTGAGTAAATTGCGCGGGCCGGCCAAACCGGCCTTTTTTCAACTCACTAAAGAAGCCAATGGACACAGTATCTAGACGCTGTCTGGTCGATGCGCTTGCGCAGGGCTGGGCACTTAACCCAGAAAATGACGGGACTCGACTTTTCGGTCGGGTGAGCTGCGCTAGAGCTTGACGCTCCTTCGTAACTTGCCTTCACCGGAGCCAGTCCGGTCGCGAGGCAACTGTTATGAACTTCAAATCCACTGTAATGCCCGGCGTACGCGCCTTCGCATCGACCATGCGGGTCAAGCCCTGCGCTGAGCGCGCTGGCGTTTCCCGGGTCGGCACCCTGTATTCCACCCCCTCCTCGCAAACCCGGCCGCGGGCCAACTGGCGCGTCTGCCCGGTCACCTGCCGGCTCCAGCAACGCTGGAGTTTCGACGACAGCCAGGACCCGCAGAGTCGGAGCCTGGCCGGCCTCCTGATGCAGGCCGGCCTGCTGCTGAGCCTGTCCCGGGACTCGCACTTCTAGTTCAATCGAAGGCACTTTCAAGTCCTTCCGGAACGTTTTCCTGAATAAGGAATTCGGCAACTTCCTATTGCCTGCTTAAAACTAAAAGTTGGTGGTAATTGTTATGGACGAAGCCAGTAGTAGGTTCGTCGTCTATTCATGCTCATTGAATAGGCGGCGAACGTTAAAACCAATAAAACGCAACTACCTGAATCGATCGCTTACTTGCGGCTCGACATACGTTCGCTCGTCTTTGAATAGGTGAGTGGTCTGTGTGTCGTGCCGCAAGCCTGCGGCAGGAGCACACGTAATGACTACGGTAAAAACCCGCACCTCCTCCTCGCAAAACCCCACCCGCGACGACACCCGGCTGTCGATGCGTGCCGCCCGCGAAGCGCAAAACAGCCTTGGCGTGACCCTGGACAACGTCAAGTCGAACGCCAACGGCCTGACCGAACTCGACGCCGAAGGCCGCCTGCAGCGCGACGGCTTCAACGAGGTGGCCCACGACCGGCCGCCCCACGCGCTGGTGCAATTGCTGCAAGCCTTCAACAACCCGTTCATCTATGTGCTGATGACCCTGACCGGCATCAGCTTCTTCACCGACTTCTGGCTGCCCCTGCAGGCCGGCGAGGAAACCGACCTGACCGGAGTGATCATCGTCCTGGTCATGGTCCTGGCCAGCGGCCTGATGCGTTTCTGGCAGGAGTACCGCTCGGCCAAGGCCGCCGAGGCGCTCAAGGCCATGGTGCGGACCACCGCCACCGTGCTGCGCCGCGAGCAGATGGGCATGAAGGCCGCGCTGCGCGAAGTGCCAATGCGCGACCTGGTGGTCGGCGACATCGTGCAGCTGTCGGCCGGCGACATGATCCCCGCCGATATCCGCCTGATCGAATCCCGCGACCTGTTCATCAGCCAGGCGGTGCTGACCGGCGAGGCGCTGCCGGTGGAGAAGTACGACACCCTGGGTGCGGTGCAGGAGAAATCCGCCCACCGCACGGCTGCTGCTGACCAGCAGGACCTGCTCGACCTGCCGAACATCTGCTTCATGGGCACCAACGTGGTCAGCGGCACCGCCACCGCGGTGGTGGTGGCCACCGGGTCGCGCACCTACTTCGGTTCCCTGGCGCGCTCCATCGTCGGCTCGCGGACCCAGACCGCCTTCGACCGCGGGGTGAACAGCGTCAGCTGGCTGCTGATCCGTTTCATGCTGGTAATGGTGCCGGTGGTGCTGCTGATCAACGGCTTCACCAAGGGTGACTGGGCCGAAGCCTTCATGTTCGCCCTGGCGGTGGCCGTCGGCCTGACCCCGGAAATGCTGCCGATGATCGTCAGCGCCAACCTGGCCAAGGGCGCCGCGGCCATGGCCAAGCGCAAGGTGGTGGTCAAGCGCCTCAACGCGATCCAGAACTTCGGCGCCATGGACGTGCTGTGCACCGACAAGACCGGCACCCTGACCCAGGACCGGATCATCCTCGAGCACCACGTCGACATCAGTGGCAGCCGCTGCGACCAGGTGCTGCAACTGGCCTGGCTGAACAGCTACCACCAGAGCGGCATGAAGAACCTGATGGACCGCGCGGTGGTGAGCTACGCCGAAAACAACCCGAAGTTCAGCGCGCCCGACGCCTGGAGCAAGGTCGATGAACTGCCGTTCGATTTCGTCCGCCGGCGCCTCTCGGTGATCCTCGCCGACGACAGCGGCCATCATCTGCTGGTGTGCAAGGGCGCGGTCGAGGAAATGCTCGACACCGCCACCCGGGTGCGCCAGGACGGCGTCACTGTGGCCCTCGACGCCGGGCGCCGCGCGGCGCTGCTGGAGCTGGCCGAGGAATACAACCGCGACGGCTTCCGCGTGCTGCTGGTCGGCACCCGCGACCTGGCGCCGGGGCAAACCCGCCAGCAATACAGCGCCAGCGACGAACGCGAGCTGATCATCGAAGGCTTCCTGACCTTCCTCGATCCGCCCAAGGAAACCGCCGGCCCGGCCATCGCCGCGCTGCGCGAGAACGGCGTGACGGTGAAGGTGCTGACCGGCGACAACCCAATTGTCACCGCGAAGATCTGCCGCGAGGTCGGCCTGGAAGTCGGCGAGCCGCTGCTCGGGCGTGATATCGAACGCATGGACGACGCAGTGCTCGCGCGCCTGGTGGAAGAACGCACGGTGTTCGCCAAGCTCACCCCTCTGCAGAAATCCCGGGTGCTCAAGGCCCTGCAGGCCAACGGCCACACCGTGGGTTTCCTCGGCGACGGGATCAATGACGCCCCGGCGCTGCGCGACGCCGACGTCGGTATCTCGGTGGACAGCGGCACCGACATCGCCAAGGAATCGGCGGACATCATCCTCCTGGAAAAGAGCCTGATGGTCCTGGAAGAAGGCGTGATCAAGGGCCGCGAGACCTTCGGCAACATCATGAAGTACCTGAACATGACCGCCAGTTCCAACTTCGGCAACGTGTTCTCGGTGCTGGTGGCCAGTGCGTTCATCCCGTTCCTGCCGATGCTGGCGATCCACCTGCTGCTGCAGAACCTGATGTACGACATCTCCCAGCTGTCGCTGCCGTGGGACAAGATGGACAAGGAGTTCCTGCGCAAGCCGCGCAAGTGGGACGCCAAGAACATCGGGCGCTTCATGCTGTGGATCGGGCCGACCTCATCGATCTTCGACATCACCACCTACGCCCTGATGTGGTTCGTGTTCGCCGCCAACAGCGTGGAAATGGCCGCCCTGTTCCAGTCCGGCTGGTTCATCGAAGGCCTGCTCTCGCAGACCCTGGTAGTACACATGCTGCGCACCCAGAAGATCCCGTTCATCCAGAGCACCGCGGCGTTGCCGGTGATGCTGATGACCGGCCTGGTGATGGCCCTGGGTATCTACGTGCCGTTCTCGCCGCTGGGTGAAATGGTCGGCCTGGTACCGCTGCCGTGGGAATACTTCCCTTGGCTGGTCGGCACCCTGCTGTGCTACTGCGTCGTCGCCCAGACCATGAAGACCCTCTACATCCGTCGCTTCAAGCAATGGTTCTGAGGAACTGAGCCGGGATCGCGTCATCGGTTGGAGCTGGCTTGCCAGCGCTCAGCGATGACGCGGTACTTCTGATGACCGGCGGCGCCTTCATCGCGGGCAAGTCGAATCGCCGCCCGCTCGCTCCTACGGGGTTGGCGTCGCATGCGACCCGGAGAACAACCATGAAACCTATCACCGAGCTGCTGGCCCGCGGCGAGCGCACCTTGCGCGCCCTGCTGGTGAGCACCCTGGAAGGCATCGCCGCCCTGATCACCCTGGTCGGCATCCGCCTGTATGCCAGAAGCCTGTTGAGCCGCGCTGCCATTCGCCTGCTGCTGGGCCTTGCCAGCGCCATTCATCGCCGCTGCATCCGCCTGCTGCGATCCGCCAAGCCATGAAACACACAAGGGAGAGTCCTCATGTCGGGAACTACTCTGCTGATCAACCTCGCCGGCTCCATCGCCCTGCTGCTATGGGGCACCCAGATGATTTCCTCGGCGCTGCTGCGCGGCTTCGGCACCCAGTTGCGCCAGTGGCTGGGGCAGCACCTGAACAACCGCTGGATGGCCCTGCTGTCCGGCATCGCCATCACCGGGGTCCTGCAAAGCAGCACCGCGGTGAGCCTGATGGCCAGCTCCTTTACCGCCACCGGCACCCTGGGCCTGGCCCCCGCGCTGGCGGTGATGCTCGGGGCCAATATCGGCTCGACCCTGGTGGTGCAACTGCTCAGCGTCGATATCTCGATCCTCACGCCGCTGGTGCTGCTGGCGGGCTTTATCGTGTTCCGCCTGCGCGACGACTCGCGCTTTGAAAGCCTCGGCTGCGCGCTGATCGGCCTGGGGCTGATGCTGCTGGCCCTGCGCATGCTCGGCAGCACCCTGGGCGAAGTGGAAGGCACGCCGGTGTTCGCCGCGCTGATGCGTGGCCTCGACGGCGACCTGCTGATCGCCCTGCTGGCGGCGGCGCTGCTGACCTGGCTGTGCCATTCCAGCGTCGCCGTGGTGCTGCTGGTGGCGTCCCTGGCCGCCACCGGGCTGCTGTCCTCGGTGACCGCCATGGCCCTGGTGCTGGGGATCAATATCGGCGGCGCCCTGCCGTCGCTGCTCAACGCCGACTCCAGCGTCGCCCGGCGCCTGCCCCTGGGCAATCTGCTGGTGCGCCTGTGCGGTGCCATCGCGCTGCTGCCGTGCCTGCCCTGGATCGCCCAGAGTGCGCCGGTCGCCGCCGTGGATGCCAGCTTGCAGGTGGTCTACTTGCACAGCCTGTTCAACCTGGTGCTAGCCCTGCTGTTCATCGGCCTGACCGGGCCCATGGCAACCCTGCTCAACCGCCTGCTGCCGGAGCCGCCGCGCGACGTCGACCCGGGCATGCCCCACTACCTGGACGAAGCCGGCCTGGCGGTGGCCAATATTGGCCTGTCCAACGCCGCCCGCGAGGCCCTGCGCCTGGCCGACATGCTGTCGCTGATGCTCGACCGGGTGCTGCGCCTGTTCCAGGCCTCGACCCCGGCCGGTGCCGATGAAGTGCGGCGCATCGACCAGTCGCTGGACCTGCTCAGCGCCGCGATCCGCGCCTACCTGGCGGATATCGGCCAGGACGGCATCAGCGACCAGGACGCCGACCGCGCCCAGGAAATCCTGCTGTTCGTGATCAACCTGGAACACGCCGGCGACATCCTCTCCAGCAGCCTGACCCAGCTGGCGGCGCGCCGGCTGCGGCGTGGCGAGCAGTTCTCGGTGTTCGAGCTGGACTGCATCGAGCCTCTGCACCAGGCCGTGGTGGACAGCCTGAGCCTGGCGATCACAGTGTTCCTGCGTGAAGACCTGGCCAACGCCCATCAATTGGTGAACCGCAAGGAACTGGTCAGGAGGCTGGAAGCCGACGCCAGCCGCGAGCACTTTCGCAGCCTGCGCGAAGACCGCACGGCCTGGGCCGAGTCCGGCGACATTTTCCAGCGGGTGCTGCGCGACTACCGGCGCGTGCACCACCACATCGCGGCCCTGGCCTATCCGGCGCTGGAGCGGGCCGGCGAGCGCGACCTGGATAACGCCGAGCTGAGCGACGTGCTGCTGGACAACCCGTTGAGCATCAACCCGACGGCGCAGGAGCGCGCACGATGCGCGTCCTGATCTGCGCGGGGCGCCATTACGCCGACGTCCAGCTGTGCCGGCGGGTGCTCGACGCCTTTCAGCGCCTGCATGAAGTGCAGGTGCTGATCCATGGCGGCAGCCAGTTCCTCGGCGCGGAGATAGAAGACTGGGGCCGGGAAATCGGCGCCGACATCGTGCGTTACCCGGCCAACTGGCAGCTGCACGGCAAGCTCGCCGAACGCCTGCGCAACGCCTTCATGCTGCGCGACAGCCGGCCCGACCTGGTCATCGCCCTGCCCGGCGGCGACGACACCGAAGAGCTGGTGGCCCTGGCCAGGGCTGCCGGCATCCAGACCCTGTCAGTGAGCGACTGGCAATGACCCTTTTCCCCACTCGACCACGGAGCGGCCCGCGCGGCGCGACCGCTTCCCATGCCTTAGCGAGAACCGCCATGTCCAAGTACAACCCTTCCCGCCACAACCGCTTCGCCAGCCTGACCCGCGACCTGCCCCCGGCGAAACGGCGCATGCTGCGACGCAACCTGATGTTCGTCACCATCACCCTGAGTCTGATCGGCCTGCTGACCCTGGTCGCCAAGGCCAACGCCGCGGGCGGCGCCTACGTGGTGGACGACGGCGCGATCAACGCCCCGGGGGAATGCAACCTGGATATCTGGTACCAGAGCCTGCACCACCAGGGTTCCAACCATGGCGCGGTGTTCTCCCCGGCCTGCACCTTCGCCGGCCTGCCCTGGTTGCAGGTGGGCGCCGCCATCGAGCGCAGCCGCGAGGACGGCCACGGCGAAACCCAGCTGAGCCCGCAGCTCAAGGCGCAACTGTGGAACCGCGAAGACCTGGGCCTGCAACTGGCGCTGGCGACGTCCGCGCATTTCGCCCTCGACCGCGGCCACTCGTTCGACGGTGGCGACATCAGCCTGCCGCTGACTTATCAGCCCCTGGAAAGCCTGCGCCTGAACTTCAACGCCGGCTGGGCCCACGCCTATGACGATGGTCAGCAGAACCATCACTGGACCTGGGGCAGCGGCTTCGAATACGACCTGGGCGAACGCCTGACCCTGGTCGCCGAACGGTACGGCCAGCGCGGCGGCGAACAGGCCTGGCAAGCCGGGCCACGGCTGCATCTGGGAGCGAACCTGGACCTCGACCTGGTGCTGGGCGGCCAGCTGAACGAAGGCCGCGACCGCTGGCTGACCAGCGGCGCGACCTTGAGGTTCTAAGAGGCTTCTGTAGGAACGGCCAGTCGATGCTCGATTGCCGGCGATGAGGACGACGCGGTGTGTCTGATACGCCGCTTCGCGCGCAAGCTGCCCGAAGACAGCTTCTGTAGGAGCCAGGCTTGCCGGCGATAGACACGCCGCGGTGTGCCTGACACAACGCTTCGCGCGCAAGCTGCGCTCCTACAGAAGCAGGAAGCAGGACGCCGGTCTGTCAGGTCAATGCAGCTTCAACGGATATCGCTGCGCCGATACAGGCTCAGGCCCACCGCCAGGACCGCGAGCATGCCGGCGCAGCTGCGGTTGATCCACAGCATCACCCGCGCGGAGAAGGTGCGCATGGCATAGCGCCCGCCAAAGGCGTAGGTCGCCATCATCACGCAATTGATCGCCGTGCTGACCAGCGCCAGGATCAGGTACTGCTGCGCCACCGACTGGTCGGGGCGCACGAACTGCGGCAGGAAGGCGGAGAAAAACAGCAGGCCCTTGGGGTTCGACAGCCCCACCAGTAACGACCGCACAAACGCCCCGCGCCCGCTGCTGGCACTGCCGCCTGTCTGCGTGGCCAGCGCCTGGGTCGGTGCCTTCCACAGCACCCACGCCAGGTACAGCAGGTACGCAGCACCGCCCCATTTGACCAGGGAGAACAACTGCTCGGAGGCTTGCAGCAACGCACCCAGGCCGCAGCCCACCGCACCGATCAGCAGCAGGTCGGACAGCATCGCGCCAGCCATGCCGCAACCGGCGATACGCATACCATGAGTGGCACCGTTATTGAGAGCCAGCAGCATCGACGGCCCCGGGGTCATCATCACCGCGCTGACGGTGACGACGTACAGAAACAATGTGGTGGCGTCCATCCGAACCCTCCGTAAAACCACAGACACGACAGGTCGGCCAGCATACACCAGGCGCGTTCAGCCCGGCAGCGAAGCGCCCCAGTCCGCCACCTGGCGGGCGCTGATGCTGACGCCGCCGCACACCACGATCACCACATCCCGCGCCGCGGCGATGGCCGGATGATCGAGGTAGGCCACCGCCAGCGAGACGCCGCAGGCCGGCTCCACCAATTGCCGCATATCGTCGGCATAACGCACCACACCGAGGATCGCCTCGGCATCCGACAACACCAGCGACTGATAGGGAAAACCCTGGATCTGCTGCAACGGCCAGGCCGCCACCTGGGCGGCGCCGAGGGAGCTGGCGACGGTGTCGATCTTCGCCAATTTGACCGGGTGCCCAGCCGCCAGCCCCGCGGCAAAGGAGGCGCTGCCAGTGGTTTCACAGGCGATGATCCGGCAGTCCTGGCGCTGCTGGCGCAACAGGCCGGTGAGGATGCCGGCCAGTAAGCCACCGCCGCCCACCGACGCCACTATGGTGTCGACCTGCGGACAGTCTTCGAGGATTTCATCGACCATGCTGCTGTGCCCTTGCCACAGCACCGGGTGGTCGAAGGCCGGCACGTATTCGCTGTCGGCGTCGCTGCTCAGTTGCAGCGCGCGCTCGTTGGCCTGGTCCCAGACCTTGCCGTGCACCAGCACCTCGGCGCCGGTCCGGGCGATGCGCTCGCGGGTGGTTTGTGGGGTGGTCTGCGGCACTACGATGCAGGCTTGCAGGCCGAGGCTGGCCGCCGCCATCGCCGTGGCCAGCCCGGCATTGCCACCGGAGGGACAGACCACGCGGCGCTTGCCCTGCTGCGCGGCCTGGGCACAGAGCAGGCCCAGGCCGCGCATCTTGAACGAGCCACTGGGCTGCAGGTTTTCCAGCTTGAGCCAGATGCGCCGGGTGGCCGTGGACAACCCGGGATGCAGGATCAGGGGGGTGCGGATATGCAGCATCATGGGCTCCTTGGAGGAAGACGGGTGTCTTGCAACCATAGATGCTCAGGCCGGCCTATGCCGCCTCCCCCGGCCGCTCGCCGGTCAGCGAATCGGCGGTACGCGAATGTCGCCGCTGCGGCACTGGGTGCGCACGCCCTTGCCACAGGCACCGAAGCCCAGGTTCTTGTCCAGGCAGACCCGCACTTCGGAGAGTTCCGGGCCGCTGCACAACACCGCTACGCCCTTGTCGGGAATGCCCGGGTTGGCCTGGCGAAACAACTGCTCGATCTCCCGGGCCTCGAAGTAATGCACGGTGGTCGAAGGTTCCAGCACTTCAGGAATCTTCACCTTGCCCAGGGCCTGGTCGGAGGTATCCAGGTAACCCATGGCGCCCAGGCCGCTGCAGGTGCCGTGCTTGCTCCATTCGTGTTCCAGCAGCTTGCCGGTGGGGAACATGGTCAGGCCCTTGGCCCGCTCTTCGGCGGTCAATTGAGTCAAGGGCGGGCAGGACTCCGGCCAGCCGCCCTTGGCGTATTGCGGCCACAGGCCATGCAGGACAAAACCGTAGCCCTTGCCGGAGCACTGCTCGTTTTCCGGATGGGTCAGGCAAAAGGTCGGCGACCAGGACAGCGACAGCAGGTAGTAGTCGAACACCCCGGCGACCGAGTCGCGCTGCTGCCGCGCCTCCCGTGCCTGGCTGACACCGACGGTGCAGATCATCAGCGCGGCCAGCGCCGCGGTTGCGAAAAGTTTTCTCATAGACCCTCTCCTTGGGATGGGGCGATTAGTAAACGGCCCCCTAGTGACCTGGCCGGTATCGGCCAGACACCTTTCTTGGCACGGGGCTGTTGCAGGAAGATGACAGCCCGCCTCCCCCGCGGGAGAAGCTGGCCGATGCTAACGAAGCGTTGTAGCAGACAGATCGGGTTGTCGCCATTGCCAGCGGGCGGCTTCTACGGAATGGCCAGGCGAATGTGGAATTTGTAGCGAACACTCGCTTCTGTAGGAGCCAGGCTTGCCGGCGATAGGGATGATGCGGTGTGCCTGACACGACGCCTCGCGAGCAAGCTTCGCTCCTACAGAGGCAAACCTGGGCTTGGCAATAAAAAATGGTCGCGGGCACCAAGTGCGCAAGATCGTTCAAGCCATTCCCGTCGAGGGCTGGCACAGTCGGTTTCCGTTCCTTGGTTGCAGGCTGTCATGTCCAGCGTTCTTCTTCCCCGTACCGCGTTCCTGCGCGGCGCCGTTGCCATCATGCCGCTGTCCCTGGCCACCGCGCCCTGGGGCCTGCTGGCGGGCTCCATGGCCATCGAGGCCAATCTCACGCCCCTGCAAGGCCAGGGTTTGTCGAGCATCGTCTTCGCCGGCGCCGCGCAACTGGTGGCGATCGGCATGCTCAAGGGCGGTGCGGGGATCTTCTCGATCCTGCTCACCACCCTGCTGCTGACCTCCCAGCACCTGCTGTACGGCATGAGCCTGCGCTCGGTGATTTCCCCGCTGCCGGGACGCTGGCGGGTCGGCCTGGGGTTCCTGCTCACCGATGAGCTGTTCGCCCTGACCAGCCAGCACGACAAGCAGCAGTTCGACCGCTGGTACGCCCTCGGCGTGGGCCTGACGTTCTACATCGCCTGGAACCTGTTCACCCTGGCCGGCATCGTCCTCGGGCGCGCCATTCCCGGGCTCGAACACCTGGGCCTGGACTTCTCCATCGCCGCGACCTTTATCGCCCTGATCACCCCGCTGGTGCGCAATGTGCCGACCCTGGTCTGCGTGGCGGTGTCGCTGTTCTGCTCGGTGCTGCTGAGCTACTGGCAATGGGGCTCGGCCCTGGTGCTGTCGGGCCTGATGGGCATGACCGCGGGTTTTCTCTGCAACAAGTTCTACCGGGAGCGCACATGATGGTCTGGGCAGTGATTTTCGGCATGGGGTTGCTGGTGTTTCTCAACCGCTATGTGTTTCTCGAACCGCGCCTGCCGGTGCGCCTGAGCAGCAACGCCCGACAGTTCCTCGGGTTCGCCGTACCGGGCATGCTCACGGCGATCTGCGGGCCGATCGTGTTCATGCCCGAGCACCAGCTGAACCTGGCCTACGACAACCCGTACCTGATCAGCTCGCTGGTGGCCATCGTCCTGGTGATCTACACCCGCAACACCCTGGTCAGCATGCTGCTGAGCATGGCGTTCTTTTTCCTGCTGCGGTGGTGGTTGTAGGAGCTGGCTTGCCGGCGATCGGGGCTGCGCGGGGTGTCAGGCAGGACGCCTCGCGAGCAAGCTTCGCTCCTACAGGTTCGGGGTTTGCCACGAATCCGGCATACGCCGCAAAACTTGTAGGAGCCAGGCTTGCCGGCGATTGGGCGCGACGCGGTGTAACTGACCCACCGCTGCCTCACGACGCCTTGGCCTCCTGCAACAACTGCTGGATCACCTGCTCCTGGGCCTCGTAACTGCCCTCGCCAAAGTGGCTGTAGCGCACCTGCCCGCGGGCGTCGATAAAGTAGTGGGCCGGCCAGTACTGGTTGTCGAAGGCGCGCCAGATCGCGTAGTCGTTGTCGATGGCCACCGGGTAGCCGATATCCAGCTTGCGCACTTGGGCCTTGACGTTGTCGATGACCTTTTCGAAGGCATACTCCGGGGTGTGCACGCCGATCACCAGCAGCCCGTCCTTGGCGTACTTTTTCGCCCAGGCATTCACATAGGGCAGGCTGTGCTGGCAGTTGATGCAGTCGTAGGTCCAGAAGTCCACCAGCACCACCTTGCCGCGCAGGGTTTCGGCGTCCAGCGGCGGCGAGTTCAGCCATTGCACCGCGCCACTCAGCGAAGGCATCGGGCCTTTGCTCGGCAGCGTCTCGACGGGCGTGGCGCCGGCCTTGTCGATCAGGTAGTCCAGGGCCTTGGGCACGGCCTTCAGCAGGCCCTGCTCGAGGGCCGCACCACCTTGAGATGAAGTGCTGGCCAACAGACGGTCGTCCACCCCGCTGCCGATCGCCACCACCGCCAGCAACACCAGGTAACCGGCGGCGCGGCGCAACCAGGCGGTGGCCGGCAGGGACGGCTTGAGCCGGTTGACCAGCCCTCTTCCGGCGAAGATCAGCAGCCCCAAGGACAAGGCACTGCCCAGGCCGTAGGCCAGCAGCAACAGGCTGGTCTGGGCGCTGGCCCCTTGCAGCATGGCGCCGGTCAGGATCACCCCGAGAATCGGCCCGGCACAGGGCGCCCAGAGCAAACCGGTGGCCACCCCGAGCAACAGCGCCGTCAGCGGCCCGGAGAGCTTGCGCGCCCGGTCGAGGCGCAGGCCATCCAGGCGATTGCCCAGGCTGACCCAGGGCCGCGCCAACCAGTTGCCGAAGCGGGTGAAGATCAACGACAAGGCGAACAGCCCCAGCACGATCAGCGCCAGCTGGCGCCCGATGCCGTTGGCGCGGATGATCCAGTCGCTGCTGACCACCGCCAGGCTCGACACCAGGGCAAAGGTCAGCGCCATGCCGCCGAGGGTCAGCAGCACCGAGCCGCGCGAGCGGTCGGCCCGGGCGAACAGGAACGGCACCACCGGAAGGATGCAGGGGCTGAGGATGGTCAGAACCCCGCCGAGAAACGCAATGAGCAACATGGCATCACCTGTGATCGGTCAATGTCCGCCCGCCATCGGCGGCGGGCGTATTCAGGGGTGGCAGGCCGGGTTCAGGCCTGGTTGTCGGCACGCATCCCTTGCGGGGTGCGCTCGTAGCCGCCTTCGGCCAGCCAGCTGTGCGTCTGCAAGGTGCTGGCTTTCAAGGTGCTCGCTTTCAAGGTGGCAGGCTTCAAGGGGCTGGCACTTGAGAGCGGGCTGAGCTGGAAGCAGGTCGAGCAGGATGCCTCGGCGGCGCTGGCATCCACGGCCACGCCGGCCAGGGCCAAGGTCAGGGAAAGCAGGCAGGTTTTCAGGGTATTCATGGGCTGATCCTCATGTTCAACAGGGACTACATGACAAGGGAGTGCACTCAGTTGCCGTCGTTACAGTTGTTGGCGAACTTGCGGTAATCCAGGGCCTGGGTGCGCCCCTGGGAATCGAGGTAGGTCATGCGCGCATTGACCACGCCGCAGCTCGGCTCGGCGTCTTCGGTCATCGACAGGACTTTCTGGATATCCAGCTCGGTGCCATAGCTGTAGGTCTGGGCCTGCACGGTGCTTTCGGCACGGGCCGACAGGGTGCAGATATTCAGGGCGGCGAACAGGCAGGCGGCGTAGAGGGCGGTGCGTTTCATGATGCTTTCCTCGGGCGACAATGGGTTTGGGTGGCGAGGCGAGTGGCTGTGCCTCGATGGCGCCCATTGAATGCGCGGGAGGTATCGCGCTTGTGTCGGCAAACCGCCCTTGCGGTCTCCCTGCGTATCCACGCCGCCGGGGGATACAGAGCGATACAAAGGCGCCGGAAAAACCTTGTTTTGCATCGCCGTGTGTTCAACAAGGCGCCAGATACACTGCAATACAAAGGCCCGCAGGCAAGGCCGGCCGGGCCCTATAAACTAGGCAGCACGACCCTATACAGAGGCAGCCCCATGGATCATGTCGATCACGTATTGATAGTCGATGACGACCGCGAGATCAGAGAGCTGGTAGGCAACTACCTGAAAAAGAACGGCCTGCGCACCACGGTAGTGGCTGACGGACGGCAGATGCGCAGCTTCCTGGAAACCACCCCGGTGGACCTGATCGTGCTCGACATCATGCTGCCCGGCGACGATGGCCTGCTGCTGTGCCGCGAGCTGCGCGCCGGCAAGCACAAGGCCACGCCGGTGCTGATGCTCACCGCGCGCAACGACGAGACCGACCGCATCATCGGCCTGGAGATGGGCGCCGACGATTACCTGGTCAAGCCCTTCGCCGCCCGCGAACTGCTGGCGCGAATCAATGCCGTGCTGCGCCGCACGCGCATGCTGCCGCCGAACCTGGTGGTCACCGAGAGCGGCCGCCTGCTGGGCTTCGGCCGCTGGCGCCTGGACACCACCGCGCGCCACCTTCTAGACCAGGACGGCACCCTGGTGGCCCTGAGCGGCGCCGAATACCGCTTGCTGCGGGTGTTCCTCGACCATCCGCAACGGGTGCTCAACCGCGACCAGTTGCTCAACCTGACCCAGGGCCGCGACGCCGACCTGTTCGACCGTTCCATCGACCTGCTGGTCAGCCGCCTGCGCCAGCGCCTGCTGGACGACGCCCGCGAACCGGCCTACATCAAGACCGTGCGCAGCGAGGGCTATGTGTTCTCGCTGCCGGTGGAGATCCTCGAGGCCACGTCATGAAGCTGGCGCTGCACTGGCCGCGCACCCTCGCCTCGCGGCTGTCGCTGATTTTCCTGATCGGCCTGGCACTGGCCCAGGGCCTGTCGTTCGCCGCGCAGTCCTACGAGCGCTACCAGAGCGCGAAGATGACCATGCTCGGCAACCTGGAGAGCGACGTCTCGACCTCCATCGCCATTCTCGACCGCCTGCCCGCCGCCGAGCGCCCCGCCTGGCTGCAACGCCTGCAACGGCGCAACTATGGCTACCTGCTCAGCGCCGGCGAACCCGGCCAGCCCCTGGACGGCGAGGATGTACCGGTCTCGGTGTACTCGATCAAGAACGCCCTCGGCCGCGACTACGAGCTGGCATTCAACAACATTCCCGGCCCGCGCCAGCACTACCAGGCCCACCTGCGACTGGTCGACGGCAGCCCGGTGACCATCGACGTGCGCCCGGCGCTGATGCCGATGTCGCCCTGGCTGCCGGCGGTGCTGCTGGGGCAGTTGCTGGTGTTGATCCTCTGCGCCTGGCTGGCGGTGCGTATCGCTGTGCGCCCGCTGACCCGGCTGGCCCAGGCGGTGGACAGCCTCGACCCCAATACCCACGGCGTGCACCTGGACGAACAAGGCCCGATCGAAGTGGTGCACGCGGCCAAGGCCTTCAACGCCCTGCAGGCGCGGATCGGCGCCTACCTCAAGGAACGCATGCAACTCTTGGCGGCGATCTCCCACGACCTGCAGACGCCGATCACCCGCATGAAGCTGCGCGCCGAGTTCATGGACGACTCCACCGAGAAGGACAAGCTGTGGAACGACCTGAGTGAAATGGAGCATCTGGTGCGCGAGGGCGTGGCCTATGCCCGCAGCATCCATGGCGCCACCGAGGCCAGTTGCCGCATCGACCTGGATGCCTTTCTCGACAGCCTGGTGTTCGACTACCAGGACACCGGCCAGGACGTCGAGCTGGCGGGCAAGAACGGCGCGCTGATCGACACCCGCCCCCACGCCCTGCGCCGGGTCCTGGTGAACCTGGTGGACAACGCGCTGAAGTTCTCCGGCGCGGCGCGGATCGAGGTCCAGGCACAAGCCGGCGAGCGCCTGTCGGTCAAGGTCCTGGACCGTGGCCCGGGGATCAGCGAAGAGCAACTGGCGGAGGTACTCAAGCCGTTCTACCGGGTGGAAAGCTCGCGCAACCGCGACACCGGCGGCACCGGCCTGGGCCTGGCCATCGCCCAGCAACTGGCGGTGGCCCTGGGCGGCTCGCTGCGCCTGAGCAATCGCGAAGGTGGCGGCCTGTGCGCCGAACTGATCCTGGTCAGCGACAACCAGGCCAGTCTCTGAACGCTTTGCTACACAGGCATACATAACCGCCCTTTGCCGACACAGCCGATATACACGGCCTTGCAAGACTCCTGGGACGCGCCGCGACAGCGGCGCCCAACCTCAAGGAGCCCCTCATGCCCACTCAATCCCTCCCCTTGCGTTTCCACGGCTGGCGGCTGTTCAGCCTGCTGGCCGCCGTCGTGCTGCTGATGACCGCGCTGATCCTGCTGCTCAATCCAGACCTGGTCGAGGCCACCCGTAGCGCCATCCGCGCCACCGCGCGTTCGTCCTTCGTGCTGTTTCTGCTGGCCTTCACCGCCTCGGCATTCGCTGTGCTGCTGCCCTCGCCGCTGGGCCAGGCGCTGGTGCGCGAGCGCCGTTTCATCGGCCTGGCGTTCGCCTTCTCGCACCTGGTACACGCGCTGCTGATCTACAGCTACGGGCAACTGAACCCGGAGTTCTGGCCCGGCCGCAGCACCCTGGACAACCTGCCCGGGTCCGTGGGTTACCTATTCATCCTGCTGCTGACCCTGACCTCGTTCAAAGGCCCGGCATCGCTGCTCAGCCGTACCGCCTGGAAACGCCTGCACACCAGCGGCATGTGGGTGATCGCCGCGATATTCGCTTTCTCCAATTTCAAACGCATTCCCCTGAGCACCTGGTACCTGCTGCCCTTCGCCATCACCTGCTCGGCCATGACGATCAACCTGCTGGGCAAGCTGGCCCAGGCCAACAAACGCCGGCAACGCCAGGCCCTGAGCCCACGCTGAACTCAACCGCGCCGCCCTGTAGCCGCTGCCACAGGCTGCGATCAACGCCGCAGGCGGCGCAGCTTTTGCGATATTCCCCTAACAGGAGATCACCCATGATCCTCACGCTTTCGTCCGCCCTCGACGGGCTGCAACGCCACCTCAACCGCGTCTCCCCCTGGGTCGCGCTCCTCAGCCTGCGCCTGTTGCTGGCCTGGGAGTTCTTCGAAGCGGGCCTGGAAAAATGGCGGGGTGAAAACTGGTTCCAGCAGATCCAGTCCGCCTTCCCCTTTCCCTTCGACCAGTTGCCGGCGAGCCTGAACTGGCAGCTGTCGATGTGGGCCGAGCTGCTGTGCGCCATGGCGCTGCTGCTGGGCCTGGGCACCCGCTTCGCCGCGCTGGTGCTGATGGTGGTCACGGTGGTCGCCACCGCCGCCGTGCACTGGCCGACCGAGTGGTCGACCCTCGGCGAACTGGCCCAGGGTTACGCCATCAGCAACAAGGGCCACGGCAACTTCAAGCTGCCGGTGATCTACCTGGCGGCGCTGCTGCCGCTGCTGTTCCAGGGCCCGGGCAAGCTCAGCCTGGATGCGTTGATCGGGCGCCTGCGCCACGGGCACTGATGCCTCGGGGCAGAAAAAAGCCGCAGCTTGAGCTGCGGCTTTGGTGTTTTTGCGGGGTGGAAAGCTTGATAACAGGCGCATATCCCTGTAGCCGCTGGCGCAGCCTGCGGCTACACAGGGCCGATAACGCCTTGGCCGTGCATCTGTTGCAGCAGGTTCAGGCCATTGGCGAGAAAGGTCTCGAGGTCGTCGATACCTGCTTCCAGGGCCAGGCCTTGCAACTGGTCGCGACCCGATAGCAGTGGAAAGGCCTCGATACGTTGCAGCAGGCGCCAGGCCAGGGGGCTGAGTTCGGAGAAGTGCACCCGGTAGTCGGCATCGCGGCGGATCAGCAGCAAGGTCGGTGCTGCCCCGGGCTCGGCAGGACGCCAGGCCGGCCCCAGGCGCTGCACCGGCCAGGCATAGGCCAGCGGCCAGGCCAGGGGCGACAGGCGCAAGGGCTGGGTCAGCAACCGCTCCGGGTCGCTGGCCGGCAGCGGTTCGGCCTCGGCCTGTTGCAGGGCCATTTCGATCCACTCGTAATGGCTCAGCTCCAGCATAAAGGCCGGCCAGCCGGCGTCCTGCAAAGCGGCGGGCGCGGAGGCCATCCAGGCCACGAACTCGCCGGCGATCTCGCCGAACTTCGGCGTGGCGCAACGGTGCTCGCGCAGGAACACCCGCAGCAGCCGGCGCCAGTCCGCCTCGCCCAGTATCGAGCGCAACACCGGGAAGGTATTGCCAAGCAACGACAGCAGGTTGTCGAACACCAGTTCGCGGTAAATCTCCACCCGCGCGCGGTCCATCCCGGCGGGCGGCGCGCGGCGCTCAGGGTCGCGCAGGTAGGCGGTCAGGGCTTGTTGCTGGGCGTCGAGGGCGATCAGCGGCTTAGCCATGGGCCAGCCTCCCCTGTGCCTGGCAGGCATCGGCCTGCAACTGGCGGATGCTGTCCAGCTCGCCCAGCAGCTCGGCGAATGGCGGAAAGTTGAAGTCCCGCTCCAGCAGGGTCGGCTGCACGCCAAACAGCTGGTAGGCGCGCGCCAGCAAGTCCCAGACCACCGGTTTGACCGGCGCGCCGTGGGTATCGATTTTCAGGCTGTCGGACTGGTCGTAGTGCCCGGCCACATGCATCGCCACCACCCGCTCCGGCGGCAGGCCGGCGAGAAAGGCCCGGGGCTCGAACCCGTGGTTCACCGAGTTGACGTAGAGGTTGTTGACGTCCAGCAACAGGTCGCAATCGGCTTCGGCCAGCACCGCGTTGGTGAAGGCCAGCTCGTCCATGTCCTGGCGTGGCGCGGCGTAGTACGACACGTTCTCCACCGCCAGGCGCCGGCCCAGCACATCCTGGGCCTGGCGGATGCGCGCCGCGACATGGCGCACCGCCTCTTCGGTGAACGGCAGCGGCAACAGGTCGTAGAGGTGCCCGTCGTCGCCGCAGTAGCTCAGGTGCTCGCTGTACAGCGGCACATTAAATCGATCGAGGAACTGCCGGACTTCCCGCAGGAACCCCAGGTCCAGCGGCGCCGGACCACCCAGGGACAACGACAGCCCGTGGCAGCTCAACGGGTAACGCTCGGCCAGGGCGCGCAACGCGGCGCCATGGGCACCGCCGATGCCGATCCAGTTTTCCGGCGCCAGTTCCAGAAAATCAAAAGCGCCCGCAGGCGCCGTATTCAATGAGTCGAGCAAGGCACGACGCAAGCCAAGCCCCACGGCTGCCGAAACGGGCTGCCGTGGGGCTTGGGCGGATGATGGGATGTTGCAGGGTCGTATTGAGGGAGGCATGGGCCCGATCTCCTGTTGCCCCGGAAAAAATCGGGGAGCACCTGGGTGCTCCCCGCCACCGCCGATCAGGACTCGATCGCCGCACCGCACTTGCCTTCGCCACATTTGCCTTCGGCCGAGCCGGCCTTGGCCGCCAGGTACTGCTTGGCTTCGCTCAGGCTGATGGCGCCATCGTGGTTGGCGTCGATCTTGTCGAACTCGGCGGCGCGCTCGGGGGCGGCGGCGATGAACTCCTCGCGGGACACCTTGCCGTCGTGGTTAGTGTCGGTCTTGGCGAACTTGTCTTCGCCGCACTTGCCTTCGGTGGAGGTCTTGACCCCGTCGGCCGCGGCCAGGGTGTAGCCCTGGGACAGCTCGGTCATGCTCAGCGCCGAAGCGGCGGTGGACAGGCCCAGGCCGCCGACCAGTGCCAGGCCGAGCGCGACGTTGGAAACATTGGAGAGTTTGAACATGCTGATACCCCTTGGATGGATTGATTAACGGTTCCCGCCACCGACACCGAGAAGCTCGGTGCTGGCGAGTGGACGTAGTTAATCCGCGGGGTGTATCCGGGTTGTGTGCGCAACCGGCGCCAGGACAAGCAGGTGTATCAGCGCCGGGCCGATACACACTCCGATACAAGGCTGTCGACCACCCGGCCTGCTGAACGCGGGTTCAACTGGCCGGATTACAACGCGGGATGTCTTGCAGCGAGCGGTAGACCGGCAGGCCCAGGCCCTCACCCATCGCGACCAGCGCATCGGCACTGGCGCAGGCACCGCCGATGCGCAACAGCGCGTCGCAACGCTGCAACTGATGCCGCGCACGCTCCTGGAACCGGGCGCCTGGCTCACCGGCAGCGCTCGAATCCTCCGCCGCCAAGCCCAGCCACTGGCCGAACACGGGGCTGTGCCCGGCCTCGAACAGCCGCGCGGCACAGTCGTCCAGGCTGGCGACCTGCCGCGCCAGCGCCGCTGCATCGTCGGTCGCCGAATACCGGGGCGCGGCCACCAGGATCGTCAGCCGACGCGACGGCATCAAGCGCAGCTCCAGGTATTGCAGGAGCATGATGGTCTTGCCGTCGACAATCTCGCCACTGCGCACCATGTCCAGCGCCTGCTGGTAACCCAGCTCCAGCACCTCGATGTCCTCGCCCTCTTCCTCCAGGCCGCCGCCGTCGCCGATGCGGTCGTCGGGGGAATACTCGCCGATGAAAAAGTGCAGGCGCTCGGTGACCGAGCCGGGGCTCATGAAGGCTTCATAGACCTTCTCCACCGCACCGACGCGGTAGCCGGTTTCCTCTTCGGCTTCCAGGCGGATGCGTTCTTCCGGGCTGGCATTGTCCAGCAGGCCGGCGGCGGTCTCGATCAGGTAGCCACTGTGGTCGTTGACGTAGGTTGGCATGCGGAACTGGCGGATCAGCAGCACCCTGCGCCGCTCGCGGTTGTACAGCAGGATGGTCGCGCCATTGCCGCGGTCGTAGACCTCGCGGGTCTGCGCCTGCCAGCTGCCGTCGCGGCGTTGCAGGTCGAAGCTGTATTTCTTCAGCAGGTACCAGTTGTCGGAGAGCATCTCCTCGGCGGTGATGCGCACGGGTGCGGCTTGCATGGTCTTCCCCCTTGGCAATTGGGTGTCGTTCAACTCGTCACTGATGGGCGCCGATCGAGCGCCAGGCAGCCTCGGCCAGTTCCTGGCGATAGGTGCTCGGGCTACTCTGGACCCGGCCGGACAACCAGGCGCGGCAGTAGTTTTCCGCCTGCCCGACGATCAGCGACGGCAGCAGCTCGGCGGGTATCCGTGGTAATTCGTCGGCCCGGGTGTGGGCCGTCAGCCATTCGCGCAATTGGCGGTTGCGTAGCTTGTTGCGGCTGGTCAGCTCTTCGGCGAACGGGCCCTTGGCGACCGCATACCGCGCCTGGAACTGGAACCGCGCCCACTCGGGCTGGGCGTCGACCCAATCCACATAGCTGTGCACCAGCGCCTGCACACCCTGCTCCAGGGTCTGGGCGTCGCTCATGTAGCGCTCGCGCAGGCCGGCCTGATCGTCCAGCGCGGCGAAAAACAGCGCGGCCACCAGCCCTTCCTTGTTGCCGAAGTGGTGATAGATCGCGCCGACGCTGGTATCGCAGGCCGCGCGGATCATTTCGATGGTGGTGGCTTCGAGGCCCTGTTCGTTAAAGCACGCCAGGGCTCGGCGGAGGATGTCGCGTTTGAGTTCGGCCCTGCGGCCGGGGTAGCAGCGTTCAAGCAGATCGATCGTGTCCATTGCCCATCACAAAACCAAGGTCCAGGGAACAAGGCGCGCACGCCTCAGTGAATGGTGGCGCCAGCTTGACATATTTCGCGAAAGCCGAATATTGTTCTTTTACAGAATATTATTCTGTAAACCCTGAAAACAATCCCGATACGAGGCATCCCCATGAGTCAGGTTCTCAGCATGTTCAGCGCCGCCGGCCCGGAAAAATTCAGTCAGATGGCCTGCCAGATGGCCCCCTACTTCAGCACCATCAATCCGTTGATCGCCGAGCTGAGCGCGGGACGTTCGGTGGTGCAGGTGCCGTTTCGCAAGGAAATCACCAACCACCTGGGCACGGTGCACGCCATCGCCCTGTGCAACGCCGCCGAACTGGCGGCCGGGGTGATGACCGACGTGTCGATCCCGGCCGGCGCGCGCTGGATTCCCAAGGGCATGACCGTGGAATACCTGGCCAAGGCCAAGACGTCGGTGCGCGCGGTGGCCGATGGCGGCGCGGTGGACTGGAACAGCAGCGGCGACAAGATTGTCGCGGTGGAGATCTACGATGAGGAAGACCTCAAGGTCTTCAGCGCGCGTATCACCATGAACGTGAAAACCGCCTGACGCAGAAACGACAACGCCCCTCATGAGAGGGGCGTTGGCGATGACGCAGTAAGCTCGCTTACACCTGGATCAGGTTGGCGATCTTCACGTCCGGATCGACATCGGCTTCGTAGTCGACGCCGTCGATCTCGAAGCCGAACAGGCGCAGGAATTCCTGCTTGTAGCCGGTGAAGTCGGTCAGCTGGTAGAGGTTTTCGCTGGTGACTTCATCCCACAACTGCTTCACGCGGTCCTGGATGGCCGGTTCCAGTTCCTTGTAGTCGGCACGCAGGCGGCCTTCCTGGTCGATGATCGGGTTCGGGTTGTACAGGCTGTCCTTGTACAGACCGTAGACCTGCTCGATGCAACCTTCGTGACTGCCCTGCTCTTTCATGACCTTGAACAGCAGCGACAGGTACAGCGGCATGATCGGGATCGCCGAGCTGGCCTGGGTCACCACGGCCTTGAGCACCGATACCCGCGCGTCGCCGCCCAGCTCCGACAGCTCCTTGCGGATGCCGATGACTTTCTGGTCCAGGTCCTTCTTGGCTTCGCCGATGGAACCGTTCCAGTAGATGTCGTGGGTCAGCTTCTCGCCCAGGTAGGTGAAGGCGGTGGTTTTCGCGCCTTCGGCCAGTACGCCGGCTTCGTGCAGCGCGTCGATCCACATCTGCCAGTCTTCGCCGCCCATCACGGCTACGGTGCCGTCGATTTCTTCCTGGGTGGCTGGCTGCAGGGTGGTCTCTTTAACGATTTCCTTGTCGGTGTCGACACCGCGCAGGGTCACCGACTTGCCCAGCGGCTTGAGGGTCGAGCTCAGGACTTCGCCGGTTTTCGGGTGGGTGCGACGCGGAGCGGCCAGGCTGTAGACCACCAGGTCGATCTTGCCCAGGTCGCGCTTGATGGTTTCGATGGTCTGGCGCTTCACTTCGTCGGAGAAGGCGTCGCCGTTGATGCTCTTGGCGTACAGGCCTTTTTCTTCGGCGAACTTGTGGAAGGCTGCGGTGTTGTACCAGCCGGCGGTGCCGAGCTTGCCGTCAACGCTGCCGCGCTCGAAGAACACACCCAGGGTGTTGGCGCCGCAACCGAAGGCGGCGGTGATACGTGCGGCCAGGCCGTAGCCGGTGGAAGCGCCGAGCACCAGTACGTTCTTTGGCCCAGCGTCGATGGTGCCTTGTTCGGTGACGTAGTCGATCTGTTGCTTGACGTTGGCTTCGCAACCGACCGGGTGGGTCGTCACACAGATAAAGCCGCGAACGCGGGGTTTGATGACCATACACAATCTCCCAATTTCAATATGCCAAGAGCCAATACGGGCTGCAGCAGCGTCACTTGTTCAAGTCGTAGACGCTCGGAACGTCCTCGCGTCACGCCTTGGGCTTTCAATGAGTGCAGATTTGCCCGCCAGCATAAGTTCATTCCGGGGTTTGGGCCAGAAAACGCTGAGATTGCCCCATGGCCTGTACAGCCAGGGAAAAGCGGCGGTCATTTGTTCAAACGGTGGGCATCGTAGGCGTCCAGGGCCTGATAGGCGGTGTAGGTTGCCTGCGCCGCGACCAGGCCGGCCAGGCCGAAGGTGGGCACCAGGCCAAACTTGCCGAACCCCTGGGGAATGGGGATGGCCTTGGCAATGGCATCCGCCAGCACCTCCCCCGCCACCGTGGTCGGGGCCATGCCGTGACCGCCAAACCCCACGGCATGCCACACGCCGTTGTCGTCCTGGCCGATCTGCGCCATCTGCTGGCGACCGTAGCTCATCAGCCCGCCCCAGGAATACTCAATCTCCACGTCGGCCAGTTGCGGGTAGACCGTCACCAGGTCGGCTTTGAGCAAGCCGGCGATCGCCTGCGGGCCACGGTTGAGGATGGAAATCCGCCCGCCCCAGAGGATCCGGCTGTCCGCCAGCGGGCGGTAGTAGTCGAAGGCAAAGCGGGTGTCGTAAATGGCCGACTCGCAGTTGATCGAATCCTTCAGGGCCTCGCCCAGGGGCTCGGTCGCCACCACATAGGTGGCAATCGGCAGCGTCGCCCGCTCCACCGGGCGGTACAAACCGCGGGCATAACCACCCGCGGCGAACACCACCTGCTCGGCCAGCACTTCGCCGCCCGCGGTCTTGACCAGGTACTTGCCGCCCTGCCGCTCGATCGCCAGGGCCGCGGAGTGTTCGTGGATATCGATGCCGTAGCCGGCGACAGCCGCGGCCACGCCATACACATACTTGAGCGGGTGGAAGTGAAAGGCATTGCTCTCGAACAAGGCGCCAAAGTAGCGCTCGGTCTTCAGCCTTTCCCGCAACTCGCCTGGGGGCACGTACTGCCAGTCGACGCCATAGACCTCCTGCATCAACTGGCGAGGCTTTTCCAGGCGCGCCGGGTCGTTGAACCAGTTGGCCAGCAGCACGCCCTTGTCGGTCAGGTCGCACTGGATGCCGTATTGCCGGACACGCTGGCGGATCAGCTCGACCGCGTCGATGGTCAGCCGGTAGAGCCGCCGTGCTTCCTCACGGCCCAGGGTCTTGAGCAGCTCGGCATTGCCCAGGCAGTAGCCGCCGAACACAAACCCGCCGTTGCGCCCCGAGGCGCCATGCCCCAGGGTGTGGGATTCGAGGACCACCACGTCCTTGACGCCGCGCTCGGCCAAACCAAGGGCCGTGGAAAGCCCGGCCAACCCGCCGCCCAGAATGCACACCCGGGCCTCCACCCGGCCGCCGAGCGCCGGATAAGCGGTCTTTTCAACCGTGGCTTCGTAATAACTTTCGAGAAAATCCTGACTCATCACTTGGCTCCGAGCTGGGTCATTCGCACAGGAAGACCCGCACTCTCATTCATAGCCGATTCCGGCGGCGGGCAAGTCTCGGACTTGTTGCGAATCATTGAAAAGCTCATGTCGTCGAACCTGACAAACCTGGATCCACTGATGAGCTTGTGCGCCAGCCAGATCACCAGGAACAGCACCAGACCAATATAGGTGGCGGTCATTCCGGCCCAATCGATCGAGTCGCCGAGCAGGGCTTGATAGTTCTGCCCCAGGGTGACGAACAGGCACAGGACAAAGGCGAAAATCGGCCCGAACGGAAAGAACCGCGACACATAGGGCAGATTGCCCAGGTCATGGCCCTGGCGCACATAGCCGCGACGAAACCGGTAGTGGCTGACCGCGATGCCCAGCCAGGCGATAAAACCGAGCATGCCCGAGGTGTTGAGCAACCAGTTATAGATCTGCCCCGGGCTGAAAATGAAGGTCAAGAAGCACAGGGCCGCCACCGTGGCGGTGGCCAGCAACGCCCAGCGCGGGGTGCCGGATGCGCTCAAACGGGCGAAGATCGCTGGCGCCTTGCCTTCCAGGGCCAGGCTGTAGAGCATCCGCGAGGAGGCATACATGCCGGAGTTCCCGGCGGACAGCACCGAGGTCAGGATCACCGCGTTCATCACCGCGGCCGCGCCGAGCATGTCGGCTCGCTCGAAGATCAGGGTAAAGGGGCTGACCCGGATATCGGACACCCCATTCCTCAACAGGCTGGGGTCGTTGTAGGGAATCAACAGGCCGATGATCAGGATGGTCAGCACGTAGAACAGCAGGATCCGCCAGAAGATCTGCCGCACCGCGCGCGGCACGTTTTTCCCGGGGTCCCGGGTTTCACCGGCGGCGATACCGACGAACTCAGTGCCCTGGAACGAAAACCCCACGATCATCGCCACCCCGACCAAGGCCCCCAGGCCGCCGACAATAGGCGCATCGCCAATCAACCAGAGCCTGGGGCCGGCATTTTCGCCGCCGCTGAGAATGCCGAACAGCATCAGAATGCCCACCGTGATAAACAGCAGGATAGTGATGACTTTAATCAGGGCGAACCAATATTCGGACTCACCAAACAAGCGCACCGAGGCCATATTGAGTGCGGTGATAATCAATAAAAAAACCGCACTCCAGATATACCCCGGCACATCCGGAAACCAATAAGCCATGATGATCTGCGCGGCCACCAGATCCACAGCAATGGTCACCGCCCAGGCATACCAGTAGTTCCAGCCCAGGGCGAAGCCGAAACTTTCATCGACATACTTCGAGGCATAAGTGGAAAACGAACCGGTGACCGGCATGCAGGACGCCAGTTCACCGAGGCTGGTCATCAGAAAGAACACCATGGCGCCAATGACCACAAAGGCCAGCAGCGCTCCGCCCGGCCCGGACTGGGCAATGGTCGAGCCCGAAGCAACGAACAGCCCGGTGCCGATGCTGCCGCCAATGGCGATCATGCTCAGGTGCCGGGGCGTCAGGGTTCGTTTCAACCCGCCAGTGGTTTTCTCGCTGTGAAAATCGCCGGCCATGTCGCACGCACCCGGCACTTTTGTGGAGTCTGTCATGGATCACCTTTTTATTATATTTAAGCCACCGATGAGTTAACTCACGCGGTATGGCAGTGTCCCTGGATTGTTTTCCTTCCCCACTAAAGCCCACAAAAATACCGCTGACAAATGATTTTCCAGCATCACATCAGTCGCTCAGGGAATACGCCAGCGGTTACAAGTTTTAAAAAATCGACACACTAGCAAAGTGCTATTCGCCCATAAACCATAACTAAAAATCTGTCAGGATTAGTTGGTTTTCCACGAAGAAAAATAGAAGTTTCCTACGGGCTAATAACTTGATTTAAGGAAAATACTCTTCAAATAGCCCAGCCCGTTCCTGGCGCCCGGCAGGCCTTGGTCTTTGATGGCGGTGCAGGCCCGAATCACCCCGCCGGCTAACCGTGCCAACCAACAAACCACTGCCCGAACACCCGGGCCGGCATGGGTGAGGAAAACAGCTGGCCCTGCCCCACGTCATAGCCCCGCGCCTGCAAGATGTCGCGCTGCGCGGCGTGTTCGATGCCCTCGGCGACCACCCGCAGGGACAGGCCCTTGCCGATGCCGATGACCGCCTCGCTCAAGGCGCGACAGGAGGCGTCGTGCTCCAGCTCCTCGACGAAGCTCTGGTCCAGCTTCAGCTCGCTGATCGGCAAGCGTCGCAGATAGCCCAGGCTGGAATAGCCCGCGCCAAAGTCATCGATGGCCAGGCGCACGCCCAGGGTATGCAGGTCCTGGATGGTCTGCTCGGTAGTCGGGCTGCTGCACAGGAAAACGCCCTCCGTCACCTCCACGCACAGGTCCGCCGGCTGCAGGCCGCAGCGCTGCAACTGGCGGGCGATCAGGGCCGCCAGGTTGAGGTTATGGAAGTTGATCGGCGACAGGTTGACCGAGATGGACGGCACCCGAATTCCCGATTGGCGCCAGCGCGCCAGTTGCTCGCAGGCTTCGCACAGCACCCACTGGCTGAGGTAGTTGATCAACCCGCACTCCTCGGCCAGCGCGATGAATTGCGCGGGCGGGATAGTGCCCAGGCTCGGATGCTCCCAGCGCGCCAGCGCCTCGACCCCGACCAGGCCATTGGTGTGCAAATCGATCTGCGGTTGATAGACCAGGTGCAGGCCGTCGCTGGTCAGGGCCTGGCGCAGCGCCGTCTCCAGCTGCAGGCGCTGCTGGGCGAGCTGGTCCATCTCCTCGAGGAAGAACCTGAAACCGCCGCGCTCGGTACGCTTGGCCTGGTACATGGCGATATCGGCGCAGTGCAGCAGGCTTTCCATGTCCTGGCCGTCGCTGGGGTACAGGCTGACGCCGACGCTGGCCGAAGGAATCATGGCGGTCCCGGCAATATCGGCCGGGGCGCCCAGGGTCAGCATCAGGCGTTCGAGAAAGGCCGTGACCCGGGTGGCGTTCATCCGGGGCAGCACCAGCACGAACTCGTCGCTCGACAGCCGCCCGACGATGTCCGACTCGCGCAGCACGCTGCACAGCCGTTGCGCCATGACCTGCAGCAGCTCGTCGCCCGAGGCATGCCCCAGGGCATCGTTGACCTGCTTGAAGCGGTCCAGGTCGACATACAGCACCGCCAGCTCGCCCTGCTCCAGGGCGACCTCGGCGAGGCTGCGGTTGGCCTCGGCCAGCAGGGAACTGCGGTTGGGCAAGCCGGTCAGGGCATCGGAGCAGGCCATGCGGCGGATCGACTGGCGCGCCTCCTCGCGCTCCAGGGCCAGCATGCACAAGTGGGTCCCGGTCATGATCAGGTGGGTATGGGTGGTATCGGGCTTGCGGCTCTCCCTGAAGTACAGGGCAAAGGTCGCGCAGACCCTGCCGCCGCTGTTGCGCACCGGCATCGACCAACAGGCCCGCACCCCGGCCTGCTGCGCCAGCCAGCGGTAATCGGCCCACAGCGGATCGGTGTCGATATCAGTGACCAGCACCGGCTCGCCACGAAAGGCCGCGGTGCCGCAGGAGCCGGCGGCGGGCCCGATCGGCAGCTCCTCCATGGCCCTGGAGTAGTCGGCTGGCAGGCTGGGGCTGGCCAGGTGATGCAGCAGCCCTTGCGGGTCCACGCTGAGTATCGAGACGACGACCTCCGGCGCCAGGCGCTCGATTTCCTGGCACAGCAGGGTCAACACGTTCTCCAGGGGCTGCTCTTGCAACAGGGCGCCGATGACCTTGTCCTGCAGCACTTCGGGCAGCCTGGAACGGGTGATGTCGGTGAACACTATGACGATGTTGCCGATCCGCCCCTTGGCGTCGAACACCGGCGCCGAGCAGACATGCACCCACAGCCGCTGGCCGTTGCGCTTGCTGACCAGGCCACAGGCTTCATGGGGCTGGCCACTGAGGATGCTCTCCAGGTGCAGCTCGTCGGCCTGGGCCTCCCCCGGGGTATCGGCGACGAAGAACATCTGCGGCGAGCGCTCCAGCAATTCCTCGCGGGAATACCCGAGCAAGCGCACCAGCCCGTCGTTGATGTAGATCAGCCGGCCGTCGGCGTCGACGATGCAGGTGGCCGAGCTGCTGGCGTTGACCGACATCGACAGCAAGCGCTGCTCGATATCCTTCAGCCGCGTCTGGGTCACGTCCTTGAAAAAGGCGGCATAGAGCATGCGCCCCTGCAGAGTGATTTTTGAGATTGCCATCGCGCCCCAGCGTTCTTCGCCATCCTTGCGGGTGATGCACACATCGCGGCTGGTGCCGATGATCTTGTTGACCCCGGTCTCGCCGTCGTTCCGCGAGCGGATGGGGATCGGCACCAGCGTGCCGACCTCGCCGCCCAGCACCTCGTGCCGTTGACAGCCCCAGAAGCGCTCGGCCGCCGCATTGAAGAACACCACCTGGTTGCGATCGTCGATGATCACCACGGCATCGTTGGCCTGTTCCAGGGTCTGCGCGAAAAAGTCAGCCGCCTCTTCTCCGGTCGTTGACCCGACGCTCATATCCATTGCCGCCACTGCATGCATGCCATCACGGTCATCGTCCCTGATCACGGTGAAGCGCCATCAAGAGCCCTCGAACTGGAGGGGGCCGGTCCTCGAAGCAACACCCGACACGGCTCAGCGACACTGAGAAACGCGCTTTACCCGGGCGAGCAGGACATCAGGCCATAGGCGTGGACATGGATCTTCTAGGCCATCGACCTGAAATTAGAGAATAGCCGCGAAGTGACAGGCCCACGGAAAACCGTACGAACCTCGCCAAACCTCGGCAACACCGGGTAATTCGGGCGCTGGCCCATCGGCAACAGCCGCCCCTGCCTGTTGCCCCGGCTGGCCATTTCGTCTCTGGCCATTTCGCCACTTGCGTTGTCCGATGCGCTTGGCTTCTCATGGCGCCCCTGAGCACCACGCGAACCTGCGTGGTTCTTTTCAGGTTCTTCAACCCAGGGCAACAGGAGTGGCGGTGAATAAATTCTCGGACATGAGCACCTTCGTCGCCGTCGTCGAGGCGGCCAGTTTTTCCGAAGCCGGGCGACGCCTGGGGACCACCAAGTCGCTGGTCAGCCAACGCATGCAACAGCTGGAAAAGCGCCTGGGCGTGGTGTTGCTGACCCGTGGCCGGCCGCTGAAGCTGACCGAGGCCGGCCAGCTGTTCTACGCCGATTGCACGCGCATCCTGCTGGACCTGGCGCGCGCCGAAGAGTCGGTGCAGGACCGCCAGGCCAGCCTCGGCGGCACCCTGCGCCTGGCCGCGCCGATGGCCTTCACCCCGCGCTACCTGGCGCCGCTGCTGGCGCGCTTCGCCCTGCAATACCCGCAACTGTGCGTGGACATGGAAGCCCAGGACAAGGTCGCCAACCTGCAAGATGGCCACTTCGACGTCGCCATCCGCCTGGGCAACCTCCACGATTCCTGCCTGGTGGCACGGCCGCTGACCGAGAACCGCCACCTGATCTGCGCCAGCCCCGACTACCTGGCGCGCCAGGGCACTCCCGAACACCCCGGCAACCTGCAGCAGCACGACGGGCTGATCTACTACAACCGCGAGCCCAACGGCATGTGGAGCCTGCCGCTGGACGGCGCGCAGCACTCGTTCCGGGTCCGCGTGCGGATGCGCACCGACTCCGGGCATCAGTTGCTCGAAGGCGCGCTGGCCGGCCTGGGACTGGCGATTCTGCCAACCTTCCTGGCGGCCGACGCCCTGCTCGACGGCCGGCTGGTGTCGGTGCTGGACGACTATGCGCCGTCCGGCGGGCACATCTCGGCGGTGTACCTCAAGACCCTGAAAACCCCGCCCAAGGTCCAGGCGCTGATTCAATTTCTCGGCGAGGAAATCGGTCGCCCGGCGCCCTGGGACGCGGCTTTGATCGCTCGCGGGCTGCTGGCGAGCGGCTCCAGCGCCTGACTGCGCGGGGCCCGCTGCCTGGTCAAGTAATACTGAACCAGCGGTTCACTTTAGAGTGGCTGTCGCTCAACCCGGGCGCACCTTAGCCTCATCTTCCATCTGACAGGCATTCGCCTGCTATGGGAGATGAGCGATGAGTCACCACCAACCAGAAAACCCTTCGCGCCGCAAACTGCTGGCCCAGACAGTCGCCGGCTCGGCGACCCTGGCCATCGGTTCCATGCTGGGCGCCGGCCCCGCTTTCGCGGCAGCCCCGCAAGGCGCCAACGGCAAGCGCGACGGCAGTGCCGGCAACCCGGTCGACGTCCTGATCATCGGCGGCGGTTCCGCCGGCGCGGTCCTGGCCCGGCGCCTGAGCGAACGCAGCGAGCGCCAGGTGCTGCTGCTCGAAGCCGGCCACGTCTACGGCACCCGCGACTACCCGAAAGTGATCGCCAGCAGCGACAGCGTCGGTGGCGATGCCAGCAGCGACTGGGGCTACCAGACCTTGCCCGGCTACATCGGCCATCCGATCCACGCGATTCGCGGCAAGGTGCTGGGCGGCAGCTCGGCGGTCAACGGCGCGGTGGCGATCCGCGCACGCAAGCAGGACCTGGTCAACTGGAACCTGCCTGGCTGGTCCTATGAAGAATTGCTGCCGTCGTTCAAGAAGCTGGAAAAACGCAACACCGGCAGCGCCGAACTGCATGGTCACGACGGCCCCCTGCCGGTGCACCAACTGACCCGCAATGACATCACCCCCATGCAGCAAGCCTTCGTCGACGCCACCGTCGCCAACGGCTACCGCGTGGTCGACGACTTCGACGGCCCCGACGCCAACGGTGTCGGCCCCTACCCGATGAACATCGTCGACGGCGTGCGGGTCAACACCGGCATCGCCTACCTCGACAATGCCGTGCGGGCCCGCGGCAACCTGCAGATCCGCGGCGACGTGCTGGTGGACAAGGTGCTGTTCGACGGCCGCCGCGCCACCGGCGTGCGCCTGGCCAGCGGCGAAGTCATCCATGCGGGCGAAGTCATACTGTCCGCCGGCACCTACGGCAGCGCGGCCATTCTGCTGCGCTCCGGCATCGGCCCGCGCGACCACCTGGCGTCGCTGTCTATCCCCCTGGTCGCCGCCCTGCCCGTCGGCCAACGGATCAAGGATCACCCCTTCTACTACAACGCCTATGCCGCGCGCCCCGAGCTGATCGGCAAGCAGTCCCCGGCCATCGGCGCCAAGCTCTGGACCCACAGCTCCACGGCGAAAAATGGCGACCTCGACCTGCACATCACCGCCACCCACCTGTTCCCCCACGACCAGAGCCCGACCAAGGTCGGTTTTGTCCTGGCCGTGGCCCTGACCCGCCCGCTGTCGGTGGGCAGCCTGAAACTGGCCAGCCGCGACCCGGCCCAGGCGCCGCTGATCGACCTCAACTTCCTGGCCCAGGCTGAGGACCGCGCCCGCCTGCTGGAAGGGGTGAAGCTGGCGCGCAAGATCGGCCAGACCGCGCCGCTGAAGGACCTGATCCATTCGGAACTGAACCCGGGCGCCCAGGCCAGCAGTGACCAGCAGATCGAGCAGTCGATGCTGACCACCCTCGACACCTACCACCACCCCACCTCCAGCGCCCCGATGGGCCATGCCGGCGACCCCGGCACCGTGGTCGACCTGGAAGGCCGAGTACACGGCGTGCAGGGCCTGCGGGTGGTCGACGCGTCGATCTTCCCGGACGCCATCTCGGTCGCCACCAACGTCACCACCATTGCCACCGCCGAATACATCGCGCGCCGCTACAGCTGAGCCGGAGAACACTGCCATGACTATATCCAACACCGTTGCCAAACACTGGATCGACGGCGCCTGGGTCGATTCGACCGAACACCGTGAATCCATCGACCCGGCCACCTCCAAAGTCATCGGCCACTACGCCGATGGCGGCGGCGCCGAGGCCGATGCGGCCATCGCCGCGGCCGTGCGCGCCTTCAACAGTGACTGGACCGACGACAGCGCGTTGCGCGCCCGGGTCCTCGACGAACTGGCCGTCGCCTTCGAGCGCAACAGCGAGGCGCTGGTCGAGCAACTGGCGCTGGAGAACGGCAAGATCAAGCCCGAAGCCCACTTCGAAGTCAGCATGGTGCCGTCCAAGCTGCGCTACTACGCGGCCCTGGCCCGCACCGAACGCGGCCACAGCGGCACCCCGCGCCCCGACGTACTGTCCATCGTGCTGCGCGAGCCCATGGGCGTGGCCGGCATCATCGTGCCGTGGAACTCGCCGGTGGTGCTGATGGTGCGTTCGCTGGCACCGGCCCTGGCCGCCGGCACCACAGTGGTGATCAAGATGCCGGCACAGACCGCGCAGACCAACGCCCTGATCGCCAAGGTGATGTCCGAGGCACCTTCCCTGCCGCGCGGGGTGATCAACCTGTTCACCGAGTCCGGCGGCGAAGGCTCGCGTCGCCTGATCGCCTCGCCCCAAGTGCCGGTCATCAGCTTCACCGGTTCTTCCGCCACCGGTCGCGCGATTTCCGCGGTGGGCGCGCAGTCGCTCAAGCGCTTCGGCCTGGAACTGGGCGGCAAGACCCCGCACCTGGTGTTCGACGACGCCGACCTCGACGCCGCCCTGCCGGTCCTGGAAAAAGCCCTGACCGTGTTCGCCGGGCAGTTCTGCATGACCGGCTCGCGGCTGCTGGTGCAGCGCGGCATCGCCGACCAGTTGCGCGAGCGCCTGGCGGCGCGCCTGCAAGCGGTGCGGGTCGGCCCGGCATCCGACCCGCGCAGCGACATGGGCCCCTTGATCGACAAGGCCAACGTGCAGCGGGTCGACCAGGCCGTCGAGGCGGCAATTGCGGCAGGCGCCAAGGTCATCCTCCGCGGTGGCCCGGCCACGGACGGCGAGCTGGCCAACGGCGCCTTCTACCGCCCGACCCTGCTGGAAGTCAGCGACTCGAAGCTGGACATCGTGCAGAAGGAAACCTTCGGCCCGGTGCTGACCCTGCAAGTCTTCGACAGCGAAGCCGAGGGCCTGGCCCTGGCCAACGACAGCGAATACGGCCTGGCCGCCGCCATCTGGACCCGCGACACCCAGCGCTCGCTGCGCGTCGCCCGCAAGGTGCAGGCCGGCACCGTGTGGATCAACGACTGGGCCAAGGTCTACGACGAATTCGAGGAAGGCGGCTATCGCCAGTCCGGCCTGGGCCGCCTGAACGGCGCCGCGGCGATCGACGATTTCATCGAATACAAACACATCAGCCTGTCGACTGCCGGGGCATAGGTCCAGGCCTCAGTCGACCCGCCACGTACCTGTTTATCCTTAAAGAGGTGACATCAGCATGAAAGGCAAAATCGTACTCGAGGAACACGTCAGCACCGAGCTGAACAACAGCCTGTGGGATGCTTCCGGCGAAGCCACGCGCAATGGCCGAGCCTATATGGCGGATGTGGAAAGGCGCCTGCTGGACAGCGACCAGCGCATCGCCGATATGGACCGTCATGGCATCGACCTCGCCATCCTGTCCCTCACCTCCCCCGGCGCCCAGTCGCTGCTCGATCCGCGCCAGGCCATCGCCTTCGCGCAACGCACCAACGAGCAGGTCACCGAGCAGTTCGTCTCCCGCCACCCGCAGCGCTTCAAGGCCTTCGCCACGGTGGCCCTGCAATCGCCCAGGGCGGCGGCCGATGAACTGGAACGTGCGGTAAAGGATTACGGCATGGTGGGGGCACTGATCAACGGCTACACCAACATCGGCAACGCCGATACCGCGCAGTACCTGGACGAACCGCCGGTATGGGAATTCTGGGAGCGAGTCGCGGCGCTCAACGTGCCGGTCTACCTGCACCCACGCGAACCGCTGCCAAGCCAGCGACGGATCTACGAGGGCTATCCGTCCCTGGTCGGCTCGGCCTGGGGCTTCGCCCACGAAACCGCCACCCACGCGATCCGCCTGATGCTCAGTGGCCTGTTCGACCGTTACCCCAACCTGACCCTCATCCTCGGCCACCTGGCCGAAGGCCTGCCGCTGATGCTGCCACGCCTGGAACACCGCCTGCACATGCAACGCGAAGGCGAAGGCCTGGGCAACGCCAAAAAACCGGTCAGCCACTACTTCAGCCACAACTTCTACCTGACCACCGCCGGCCACTTCCACACCAAGGGCCTGCTGGATTCCATCAGCGAAATTGGTGTCGATCGTGTGCTGTTTTCCGCGGACTATCCGTATGAAAGCATGGCGACGGCGAGTAACTGGTTTGATCAGGCGCTGATCAGTGAGAACGATAGGGAGAAAATTGGGCGGGGGAATGCGCGGAGGTTGTTTGGGTTGAAGTGACACAAAATGGGGTGCGGGTATTTGGGTGAGTGGGTGGTGCCTGGGTATCCGTGCTTTGAACCGTGGCTGCCTGGAAGCGTAAACCGAAACTAGAAGTGAGGATTCACTCCGACCTGAGCTGCCAGTACATAAGCTCCTATTCGTGGAGTTTTCTGAACCGACAGGCACCTAGATCTGTGTGCACTGATTAGGTGGGTGGTTTGTTGTAAAGGTTGAGTAGATCCGTCAACGAGTGCGACAGCACAACTTGATACCTGACGTCTAGCTTGGCTTGCCGAGCGCGTGAAACCGATGCTTTTTCCGCGATAACTCGCGATGAGTACGGAATCGCGGTGTAGAAAGATTGCATATCTAAAACGTCATTCGTGGTCAGTGCACCAGCTTCAGCTTCCAGACGAGCCGACATTTCAGCCTCAACATTTAATGTGGGTACTTCTTCGACCAGAGCTTTGACTGCTGAAGCACCGATCGACTTCAGGCGCTCGTATGAGTAACCGAGGTGATCAGCGATGCGTATGAATAACTCTTCGTGATCCATGAAGAGTTGAACGAAGTAGGCACGACGGCGTAGATCAACCCGCTCTCCTGTCAACCTCTTCCGGCGCATCTCCATTCGACCGACAAGATCCGATAAGCCTTGTTTTAGAGAGGCGTGTGCCATCTGACGTACTTCATCACTCTGTCCAGTCATATAGTCGGTATACAAATCGGCTGGAGAGATGACAGTGAGTATTCGCGAAATCCGTTGGACCTCCTCAGATTGGCTAATCAAGGAGTCCAACGACTCGAACGCCTCAAGAAAACATTCAGCAAGAAACCAATGCTCTGGTAGGTTCATTGGTGGATTGCCGAAGATCTGATGCATGACTGAGCAAATCTCCACCTGAAGCCTGCTCGCCCTGCTTCGATAAGCGAACCCTTTGCTCAATACGGCTTGTGTAGCTGCGACATGGCCTCTACTTTCAGGATCGTTCCGCTTAGACGTCTCAAGCACATGAGATGCTGAAAGGGGGAACAGTGCCCGTCCAGCCTCAACAGCGGCAAGAAGTTGGAAATACACTTCCGCCAGAGGGCCAGATCGCACAGCGCCAGAATAAACACGCGCCAACTCAATCCATTTGTTCTGATCCAGATACACGATATCCATACGATAAATCCCTAGCGCTTACATGTTCACCGGCATCTGGAAGGCCATCGGCCGCTTAGATGCGTTAGCAGGCGTGGGCTAATATCGGCTTCTGACCGAGACTGTGTCAAAACACTTTTGTGCAGATGAACCATCGAAGTCGACGTAAAAATCATGCCCCCTACGCAAAACTCAGGCCTGCTGACTAACCTGACGCTTGCAGATTTAACGTAGACGCGAGGACTTCAAAATAGCGTCTGCACTTTTACAGCCTAGACTAGAAGCGATGGACATAGGTCGCGTCACCGATGCTGCTTTCGGGTCTAGAAGGCAGCAGGGTTTTCTGTCACCCGTGTTGTATTTATCTCTTGGAATTATCGCGTTTCCCGCGACCTGTTCTAAGCTAGACAAGGACTTTCAGAAAGGTAAGGAGCATTGTACAACACGCCATCGAGACATGGCATGCCGCCTAATAGCAGTTAGCCACCTAAACTACCTACATAGCCCACCCCTCATAAGAAAATCTAAGGGAAAAGTATCAAAATGGCCTTTACCGAACCCAACTTACATTCTCGAAATCTTAAATTAATCTCAATGATGTTCATTGTGTATTGGGTATTAGGGCTCGCTCCCGCTGGCGACTCTATCCGGCTTATATTTATTAATTACGAAATCACAAATCCAGCCGCACTCCCATGGATTGCCCATACTATCCTTCTATACTTCGCTTGGCGGTTTTATCTGAGTTCGAGAAATATGATCAAGCATGGATTCATTAAAACAATTAACACCAACCTAAGCGGCAAGCACGGCTCCTTGCTCTACAGGCTACTAGAGAAGCGTGCTAGAGAAGACTATGTAAAAAACCAAAAAGATAAATTCCAGAAAGAACGAGAAGATTATGCATTAGAGCAAGGTATAAGCACTTACAACAATATTGACTTCCTCACTAACCCGCAAGAACTGAAGTACGAGTACGGGGAGTTATGTCTGACTTATCAAGCTTACTATAGGGAGCCGCGCTTGCCGGGAAATGACTTCAGAGGATACACAATAAAATACCAATGGTTTCACTGGCTATGGTTTAAGACCTGGAAGATATTTGAGTTCTTAACAAAAAAAGAAGAAACTCCTGATTATTTGATACCTTGGGTTCTTTTCTTGTGCGCACTACTTACGAGCGCCTTTAACATCTTAGAAATTACGGCCAGAAACATAAGCCTTTTAAGCTAGCACGTGCAGGACACGACCAGCATAATAACATCAACTTTTATATACCTAATCTTAAGACTAAGCAGACCGTAGATATTGGATGTAAAATTTTCAAGCACACACATAGGAGGCCAACCTAATGTTCAGCTTCTCACCATTTAATAAAAGCTTTAGTGATTTAGATGCTCCAGACCTTGCATCACTCAAGGCCGTTACTGAAGGCTGGTACGTTGAATATAAACAAGAGGTTCCTAAATCTGAATCAATAGCTAAGTCAATTGCTGCAATGGCAAATAGCTATGGCGGATGGATTTTTTATGGAATAAAAGAAGAAAGTAAAGAGAACAGCGTTGCAGGTGAATTTATTGGAATAGATAAGAGTTTGGCAGATGCGTCGCTACAAAAGATAAGGCAAGCCGTAACCAGTGCGATCAATCCAGATTGCCATTATGAAGCAAAAGCAATATTCGGCCCTTGTAGTGAGATTAGCTTAGATGGGGCGAAGTGCATCATATGCATAGCTGTTCCACAAAGCATTGAAGCACCGCATGTACATAGCAGAGGAGTCATCTACAGGCGCATAGCTGACGGTTCTGAGCCAGTGGCTGAAACCGATCGCCACATGATTGAAAAAATGTTTCAGCGTTCAACAAAAATAGTCGAGTCATTTAAAAAATGGATAAAGAGAGACCCTGAGTTTTCAAAAGGAGAGTCTGAAACACCTTACTTGAGGCTAATGATTTCACCCAATATATGGAAAATGCCCCGCAACGAATTTGGTCTAAATATTGATACGATAAAGAACGCATTGAACAAAACTGAAGGTAGGGTATCCAGTATACCGTTTGACACGTTTTATACATCCGCAACTGGCATAATTGCCAGACAATGTTCGACAAGAGACCCCACCAACGCCGGCCTCACCTGGCAATTCTATAGAGACCTCAGTAGTGAGGTGCTAATCCCATTGCACTGGACCAAAGGAAGCACGACATATTTGCTAGCTGAGTTGTATAAATATGAACAAGGTCAGAATTTTGTCCAGCTTCTTGAAAGCTCAAAAATCGAGAATACTACAGTTGTGAATCTAAGTATTCTTTATAATTTACTTATGGGGCTAGTTGAAGCTCAGAGAGAGATTTTTTCTCAGGCAGGATGGCCGCAGACCTTCTATATCAAAGCCAAACTTTTGAATGTTTGGCGCATCACCCCGTTTATCGATTGCGAATTCTACATTGAATATCTTAAGAGGCACGGAATTCCTGTTTCTTTGACCAGCGACGTAATTTCCCCTCCCGATTTTCATCCAGACACCTTTTTCTTTGTCGATAATAAAGAGGAGGCTTCTTCCGACTCTTTCCGAATGATGCTTCAGACAATTTGGTGTTTTATTCCAATAGCTGAAGCCTTCGGCATCCCGGTGACCTATCTTCTTCAAGAACAAAAGAAGCCAAGCGATATCGAGCGGGAGAAACCATCCATTTTGACGCAGCTTTCGGACACAGGGATAAGAGCGGCGAAGCTTTAGTACTGGCAAGAACGTCGAGTGATTAAAACACACCACAAGTAATCTCTCGACGAATGTCAGAATCTGTAGCCAAACTCCCACTGAGTAGAATCTCTTGTCCGTTCAATCCAAGCACCTGCTCAAGTCCAGGCCTTGGCCCACGAGGGTTCTCAGCTTTGAATAAGTTGTCAGGCGTCATTGGCTTTGCCTGCTGAATCTTCGAACCTTCCTGTGCGCACCTCACCATTACGAACGTAGCGAGCAATCAGCACCCCACCAGGCGTGCTAGTCGAGTTCACCAAAGTGAAAGCCGAAGCTTGTGCCTGATCATCGAACAAGCGCTTGCCGCGCCCCAATACGATGGGATGGATCATCAGCCGAAGCTCGTCCACCAATCCGGCGGCCAGCAGTTGGCGCACCAGTTCACCGCTGCCCTGGGTCAACAGGTTGGCGCCGTCCTGCTGTTTGAGGGCCTGTATGGCGTCGGCAAGGTTTCCTTGCAGCGCATGGCTGTTGTGCCAATCAAGGGTGTTGGGACTATGGGTGGCCACGTGCTTGGGTACGCGGTTGAACAGGTCGGCGATGGCGCTGTTGCTTGAACCGGCCTGTATGTGTGGCCAATACCCGGCGAATATGTCGTAGGTGCGCCGCCCCAACAGCAAGTCGAACGGCTGCGAGAACAGCTTCTGTATGGCCCGGCCGAAGGCTTCGTCGGCGTAGGGCACTATCCAGCCACCGAAGCGGAATTCGCCGCTGGTGTCTTCTTCAGGCCCGCCGGGCGCTTGAATGACGTTATCCAGACTCGTGAAAGCGGCAACGATGAGCTTGCGCATGGTCTTCTCCTGGTTCGTCTGCGTAAAAACTCACCGGCAGGGAGCGCCGACGATCATTGCGCCCCATCGGCTTCATTCCCTGAAAGATAGTCGAACCAGACTCCGGGAAATCGACAGTGCAATACCGGGGTAACCACCATAAAAAACGCCGTTTCCCCGCCCCCCAGAAACGACGCCCTCCCCAACATCCACCTACCTGTTAAACCTGCAACGCCTCCTCTTCCCTCAGCCCCAACCCCACATCATCAATCACCGCCTTGCCCATCTCCGCAAGAAAGTGCGCGGCCCAGGCGTAACGCTCGCCCTGCTCTTCCATTGCAGCGTCCAGGGCGAGTTTCTTGGCGTAGTACAGCAGGGTCGAAGCGTGTTCCAGGGCTTGGTGCAGAGGCACGTCGGCGTTGACGCGAAACAGGGTTTGATCGCCGTCGCCGCAAGGGCCGAAAGTGACGAAGCCGAGGGTTTTGACTGGGGTGGAGGTGCTCATAGCGCACCTCCTTTTACCCCGTTGAAACGACCACGATTTGCGGAGGCTTTGATAGCGCACATGATTGAAACTCCCATATCAAAGTGAGAGCTGCCACGTTCGTTACCAAGCGAATGGGTGGCAGCTGCGCGCAGGTTGGTAAACCGGAGATACAGGAACCCGGCAGGGACGAGCCCTCCCACGCACAGCCGCCATTGCACGAGTGTGCAGGCACAAAAGAGCGCCTGCAGTTGTGAAATGGGGCGCTGTTGCGCCTGTATCAAAATGGGTTACCAAGCCCGATCGCTGAGTTGGCAGCGACGATCAAAGGCTAGTTCCGGGCTCGATACGGAGCAACGACAAAGGCGTGGCAGTTTATGTCGAACCCATCGTCTTGGAAATATGTGTACTGCGGTAAGTCATGGAGAGCCGCGCTCTGCGCACGGTATCGAGGTTTCAGCCTATCTGCGTTCAGCCATCGCTGGTCGCAACTGGAAACACAGTCGTGCAGAGGTTCGCACTCACGGCCTGATTAACTTTATAAAAATAAACTCGATTATCAGACATACCAGAAACACTAACTGCATATTAAACATTGCAATCAGTATCCGCTTGAGCGATTCAGGAAAATTATCTACATCACCAGCATCCATTAGCCCCTTTCTAATTTGATAGCCAGAGTATGCCAAGGCGCCCGAAATCATCCCAACCATTAAAAATCGACCCCAAGCCCCCATATAAAGGTAATACCTTTGGTTATTTACTACTTTGCAATTTTTCACATACCCCAAAATCTCATCTATTCGGGTGAAGCTCAGATAGAAATACATCCCTCCAACAATTCCCCCGCCCAAAAACGTGGCTACCCCCAAAAAGGTAAGCACGTACTCCGCCGTACTTAGCTTACTCATTGCCCGACACCATAAATATTTTCTCCGAGGAGCTCTCCGAAGGCCCCTTCGCCCTTCCCTGCCAAATAGCTCCCCCGCTCCAACCACCACCAAACCACAGACAACATTGTGGCACCCACCACTTCGCCCATTTCTGTTCCACCCTGCCTGAGTCGGTTAATCCTCCACGTTCAGGGCCTGATTAACTTTAGAACAATTAGTTCAACCATAAAGCAAAACAGTAAAACCAACTGCACATTAAACAGCACGACTAGTTTCTTCTTAAAAGGCTTAGGAAAATTATTCACATCATCAGCATCCATCAACCCTTTTCTCACATGGTAATTAGGATAGGCTAATGAACCCGCAATCATCCCTACCATAGCCATGCGCCCCCACGCCCCCATATAAAGGTAAAACCTATTATTTATTACGGCCTTGCAATTTTTAACATACCCTAAAATTTCATCCATTCGCGTACACCCCCAATAAAAGAACACCCCTGAAATAATTACCCCACCTGACAGTGTTACAACACCACAAGAAGCAAGCACATACTCCACTACACCAAACTTACTCACTGCCCAGCCTCATATATGATCTCCCCAACAAGTTCCCCGAAAGACGCTCCGCTCTTACTCACCAAATAGCTACCACCACCTACCACCACCAGACCACAGATGACACCACCGACTCCGCCTGTAGGCACTGCCACTGCGGCACAGATAGTGTTTGAAGCAGTAGTCAAAGCCGAAGTAGAAAATATTCCGCCAGCAACTCCCACTGCAAAACTCCCCGTCTCAGTAAACTTCACTTTCTCACAGGCCTTTTTATTCCCCGCAGAACAAACATCTTGAACTTTCATATAAGAGGCGCCACCCCCTAAAGCGATCCCTACCCAGCCACCATACTTGAGCACCTTGGAAGCCTTCGAGACACCCTCGATATGCGTGGCGTAACCCGGTATCTGACCCACCGCGCCTGCGCGGGTCCAGTGATGGACCAAACTACGGCTTGAAATCCCCAAGGCCGTTTTCAGATCAGGGTGGTCGGGAAAGGCAATGCTCATTTTCGTGATGGTCGTCAGGTGGGTGTCCAGCCGGGCAAACAGCGTTCGCCTTTCGGCAAAGAATTGGACGCTGCGTAGATGCCCATCCCGCAGGAAGTACGTTTGATGGAGGGATTCGATTTCCTGCAAGGTCCTTTTGATACTGTCCAGATGATTGCCGGCTGCTGACGTAGCAACACCCAGGCTGGTTGAACCATAAGACAGCACCGACTCGATCTGCTGCCGGTACTGGACCATAAAGGCCGCCTCCTCGGCCGTGAGGGTGTCCAACGCGGCGCTGACCTTTTCCGCAGCGTCCATCAGCAGTGCTTCTTCACGGGTGCACTGATGGTTTTCGGGATGGCTGAGGACCACCATCTGGCCGGGTTTGGCGGTGTCCGTCAGTTGGGGGTTGAGCCGACGAAATTTCTCCAGGAGGGCCGCGTCGGGCTGACCGAAAAGCACCACTTCGAGGGCTGCACGGCTCATCGGAGACTGAACGATATAAAAGCCCGGCTCTACGCTTTGTTGTGACACCTGAGCGGGTGCTGACAGCGCCGTTTCTCTGATGGGTGCCAGTCCCTTCACCTGATCGCGCGGCACCGAATCTGCAAATTCGTTTTGCGAGTATCCCCGCCTGATCGCTTCGGCCCATTGGTGGGTATTCGCCACAACTTGCGGTACCAAGGCAGTGGGAACTGGAACCGGTGGCTGATTATCCGAGAGGACAGAAGACTGAGTGGCGACAAGACGGTTAGAACCTACAGGGCAGCCACACTGAACAGCACCCCCTTCTACCGCGATAGCCTGTTGGTTATCCAGCCATGTGTTATGGCCTTCCGCGATATAACCCACTGACTGGCACACCGGGCACCACACGGGGTCGGTGATGCGTGCAACTTTGCGGTACTCAACGATGGTCGTTGATGAACCTGCGATAACCTTCCCACCCGTCGTGGTCGGGTCCCCTTCCCTGATGACATAGGCCATGAGTACATCCTGAGTGTCTGAGAAATTCAGGCACCGACCCTATCAATGCAGAAAAGTCGTAAATATCAGAGCTTTCCCAAACCTCCGTACTAAAAGTCTCTATGAACCGCAGGGGACGAATAAGAACGATCAGAACCACCTGATTCGCTCTTCAACGGGTCGACGAGGATCACGGATGATGGGTGGTGCTACGCCACCACACCGATAAACAAATCGAGGTGATTGGGTAAGGACTCTTTGATGACTGCGGCTATCTGACTGGCCTGCTCATTGGTCAGTGGTAGCTCACCATCAGCCTCTGCGGCGAGGCTTTCCCAACCCAAGATATCCATGACCTTCTGTTCAAATTCTGGAGCAACGTCCAACTCATACTTTAATGATGTGTCGTCAAAGCTATCGGGTAAAAAGCCGGTGAGGTACAGGTGCATAGGCCGTATCCCGATTCCTAGGCAAAAACGCTAATACAGATATCCAGATCACTCGGTATGGGTTGCCCAAGCACACTCTCAATCTGCCTGACTTGCGTTGCGGTTAACGCTACAACGCCATGTCTCACGCCATCTTCGAGAGAACTCCAGCCGATCAGATCAAGCACGGCCTGATTGAATTCCGGTGCTACGTCCAGTTCAAATTGCACAAATTCATTTTCGTGACCATCGGGGAAAAAGCCTGCGATACATAAAAACATCAGGTTCTGCTGGCCTCGCTCATTCCGTCGTTGCAGAGTCGGATTTCCTGCCTTTTTGTCATCCTCACCCGCACCGTGCGGAGTGCCCTATTCATAGATTTTTCTTGAGCTATCGACTCAACGGTGACGCTGCCGTTCGTACCCCAATGAACATATCAAGGTCGTCAGGTAAGGCTTCTTTGATGGCCGTTGCTACTTGCCTGACCTGCTCCTTGGTGAGCGGCAGCTCGCCATCGGCTTCGGCCGCCAAGCTTTGCCAACCCAATATTTCCATTACGGCCTGTTCAAATTCAGATGAGACGTCCAACTCGTATTGCAATGAATCATCATTAGCTTCGTCAGGTAGAAAGCCAGTGATGCATAGGTACATAAAAACTCCTTTCCAGTAGGTCGTGTCCGCTTCCGCATTGCCCATAAAAAAGCCCCCATCAGGATGGAGGCGAGTTTGTTAGCAGTTGGCAACAGGACGTTACCCTAAATGACCACAGGCAGGTCGCAGGAAAATTCTGAATTGGATGTGCGCGTCTTCTCTCAACGCTCCGGCGGACTCAACCGTCCATCCAGCGCGAAGCGCTCCTGCAACACCAGCTCATACAACCCCGTGGCCAGCAGTGGGTTGATCAGCAGGTTCCAGCTATGGCGCGACACGCTGGAGGGGATCAGCACGAAGGGGTGCTGTTCCAGCAGGCTGGCGCCGAAGGCTTGTTGGCTGTGGCTGGGGGTACCGGGGATCAGCCAGTTGGGGTTGGGGATGTCTGCGGGGCGGACGGTGTGGACCTTTGAGGGGTCCAGCACCCGGGCCGCGGTCAGGGTGTGGGGCAGGCAGTCGAGGGCCTTGAAGCCCTTGTGCACCGCCACCTCAAGGATGGCGGTCGAGGCGTCCAGGCTGGCGTACACCACTTGCAGGCCCTTGGGGTTCCAGCGGCCGCCGCTGCCTTCGGCGCCGATGCCGCTGTTCCAGGTCGAGGCATGCCGGGCCTGGTCGAGACGCCAGAAATGCAGGGACGGGGCCAAGGGGTCGGTGAGCATCAGTAGACCCCGAACTCGAGCCGGTGCAGAAAGTCCGTCACCAGTTCATAGCCCACCGGATTGGCCAGCAGGTCGATGGGGACTTCGCCATCCAGGCCCAGGGCCGGCTGGGTCATCCAGTCTTCGGCCAGCGCCCGGGAGCCCAGCACCGCCTCGGCCTTTTCCAGCACTTGCGCGTAATGCAAGGCGCGGGCGCTCTGTTCGGGGGTCAGGGCCTGGTCCTGGTTCTTCAGCCGCCGCGCCAGTGTGCGCTCGGAGAAACCGACGATCTTCGACAGCACGTTGTAGCGCTTGAAGGCCTCGACCGACTCCACCAGCTCGATCACCGCGCCGAGGGAGAACCCCAGCTGGGTGGCCCTGAAGACCGCCATGGGGTCATCGGCGTCGGTGCCCGGCAGCAGCCCGCGCACCATGGGCGAAGGCAGCGCATAGACAGCCGCCTCTTCGCGCAGCAGGTTCGCCTTGGCCTTGGGGCTGCGCACCAACACTTTGACGTATCTTGCGTAGGCCTTGCTTTTTTTCGCCCGTTCGCCCTGGGCGGTGGGCTTGAGCACCTCGGCCTTGACCTTCTCGGGCTTGGCTGAAGGTTTCACGGTGGCGGTATTTTTGGCTGCGGCGGTCATGCTCATCTCCCTGCCTGATGACAGATGGCATTAATACTAATGCCATTTGGCAAAAGAAAGAACCGCCAGCTTACCAACGGTCGTCAGGCCCCGGTGACGCTTCGCCGGCATGCGCCACGGCGCAGCTTAGCCCTGCGCCTGCTCCAACGCCCATTCGATATCCTCGGTGGCAACCGGAGTGCCCTCCAGCCACAGGCTGTTGTCGGCCAGGCGAATGCTCAGGCAGACCGCCTCGCGATCTCCGGGGTACTTGCGCAACAGCAGCTCCACCGCCGCAGTCGATAACGAGCTGGATACCAGGTCCCACGGCCCGCCGCTCAAGTCCAGCAGCACCCGGCCATCGCGACCATCCACCACCTTCGGTGCATACACCCAATGGCTCATGCGCATTTCATGGGGCTCGACGCTGATTGTCAGGTGTTCATAACGCTTCGGGTCCATGACCATTCCTTGGTAACCGCTGGTACGCGCCATTTTGTGGGAGCGAGGCCTGTCAGCGATAGCCATCACGCGTAATGCCGGGGTACCGCGTTATCGTTCATCGCGCGCAAGCTGCGCTCCTACAGAAGCCGTACACGCAATTCTGTAGGAGCGAGGCCTGCCCGCGATAGCCGTCACGCGCAATGCCGGGGTACCGCGTCATCGTTCATCGCGCGCAAGCTGCGCTCCTACAGAAGCAAGGCACACGTATACGAGGGCGATCCGTTGTGTGCTTCTCGTCCATATCTCGCGGATTCGCTACTATGTCCGCCAGTTACCCGCCTTCTGCCCAACCACTGCGGAGCCTCAATGCCCAACCCCAAGGACATCGCCAGCGATAGCGGCGCCCCGATGATTCCCGAGCAGCGTCGCGAGCTGATTCTGCGCCAGTTGCGCAAGCACCAGGTGCTGAGCGTGCATCAGTTGATGGAGATGTTCGACTGCTCGCACATGACGGTGCGCCGCGACATTGCCCTGTTGGAGCAGGAAGGCCGGGCCTATTCGGTGACCGGCGGGGTGCGTATCGCCAGCCAGTTGCACAGCGAGCCGAGCCACCAGAGCAAGGCGGTGGTCGAGCTGCCGCAGAAGCAGGCCATGGCCCGGCTGGCGGCGCGCCTGTTGCACGCGGACATGACGGTGTACCTGGACGCCGGCACCAGCACCCTGGAGATCGTGCCGTACATCAAGGCGCTGTCGGGCATGACGGTGGTGACCAACGACTTCGGTATCGTCCAGGCGCTGATGGAGGCGCCGCAGGTGACGGTGATCCACACCGGCGGCCAGCTCGACCACGACAACCATTCCTGCGTCGGCGGGCTGGCGGTGGCGACCCTGCGTCAGGTGGTGACCGACATCGCCTTTATGTCCACCAGTTCCTGGGACCTGCGCCGCGGCATCACCACGCCGTCGGCGTTGAAGGTCGAGGTCAAGCAGGTGGCGATGCAGTCGGCGTCCCAGGTGGTGCTGGTGGCCAGCAGTTCGAAGTACGGCACCTTCAGCATGTACCGCATCGCCGGGCTGGAGCAGTTCGACGTGATCATCAGCGACGACGACCTGGCCCAGGCCGCGGCGGACGGGATTCGCAAGCAAGGGGTGGAATTGCTGCTGCCGTCCGACCTGCAAGCCAAGGCAGCGAAGGACTGACAGCCGGCCTAACGCGTCTCAGCGGTGTTTTTTTCTGAACCACAGCACGCAGGCAATATCCCGCAGGTCTTCGCTCAAGCCGTCGAGGGCCACCCGGGTGGTCCGGCGAATGCGCCGCAGCCATTCCACCACCGCGCACAGGGTGGCGAAAAAGAACAACAGCACGAACAACTGCCGCAGGCCGAAGCCCTGGTCCAGCCCCTGGGCGCGGAAGTGGTTCCACAGCCAGAGGCCGCAGGCGGCGCTCAGCACCACCAGCAGCACGCTGGCGATATTGATCCACTGGCCAAGCATGGTGGTGCGCCGGGCGCGGCGGTATTCGCGCTCGATGCGCTCCAGGGTCAGGGTGGGGATCTGTTCCCAATGCAGATCGTGCGGGCGACAAGGCGCGTCGTCCAGGCCCGACTGGTCTACGAATATCGACTTGCCCATGCTCCCCTGCTCCTTGATGGCACCAGTGATGGCCCTGGCGACGGGGAGCAATGTACCCGCAGGTGGGGAGCGCAAGCCGACACCGTCAGAAATCTTCAGATTCCCGCGCAATCACGCTTCGCGGGCGGCACGCACTGACCAGCGCCACCGCCCTGCCCGCTCCTCAGAAGGCTTTCCAGTCCCGCAGCCATTGCAGGCCAGCGGAGGTATCGCCCCGCGGCCGATACTCGCAACCGACCCAGCCGTCGTAGCCCAGCTGGTCCATCAATCCGAACAGATACGGATAGTTCAACTCGCCCAGGTCCGGCTCCTGGCGGTCCGGCACGCCGGCGATCTGGATATGGCCGATGCCGGCGAAGTCGCGACGCAGTTTGGTCGCCAGGTCGCCCTCGACGATCTGGCAGTGGTAGCAGTCGAACTGCACCTTGAGGTTGCTCGCGCCGACTTCCTTGCAGATCGCCTGGGCCTGGTCCTGGCGGTTGAGGAAGAAGCCCGGCATGTCGCGGGTGTTGATCGGCTCCAGCAGCACGGTGACCCCGATCTTGGCCGCCTGGGCGGTGGCGTAGGCCAGGTTCTCCAGGTACACCCCGTGATGGCGTTCGCGCAGGCTTTCCGAGGGCAGCAGGCCGGCCATCACATGGATCCGTGAGTTGCCCAGCACCGCGGCGTATTCCAGGGCGCGGTCGAAGCCGGCGCGGAACTCCGCCTCGCGCCCGGGCAGGGTCACGGTGCCCCGCTCGCCCGCCGCCCAGTCGCCGGGCGGTGCGTTGAACAGCGCCTGGACCAGGCCGTTGTCGCTCAGGCGCTGCTTGAGTTCCTCGGCGCTGTAGTCGTAGGGGAACAGGTATTCCACCGCTTCGAAACCGTCGGCCGCAGCGGCGGCGAAACGGTCGAGAAACGGGTGTTCCGGGTAGAGCATGCTTAGGTTGGCAGCAAAACGAGGCATGTTGGCTCCTAAAAACGGCTCAGACAAAAGGCCAGATCAGCAAGGTAATACAGAAACCCAGGGTACCGAGCAAGGTGGTGATCACAGTCCAGGTGCGCAGGCCGTCGGCCACGTTGAGCCCGGCGAGTTTGGTGAAGATCCAGTAGCCGGCGTCGTTGATATGGGACATGGCCAACCCGCCACCGCCCATGGCCAGGCACAGCAGCGCCATGTGGTTGGGGGTCAGGTTCAGGGTGGCGATCAGCGGGCTGATGATCCCGGCGGTGGTCACCAGGGCCACGGTGGTCGAACCCTGCACCGCACGCAGGAGCATGGTCAGCAAGAAGCCCAGGGCCAGCACCGGCAGGCCGGTGGTGCGCAGCAGGTCGGAGACCACCGCGCCGATCCCGGTGTCCACCAGCACCTTGCCGAACACCCCGCCGGCCCCGGCGATCAGGATCACCATGGCCACGCCCGGCAAGGCCGAGCCGATCACGTCCGACACCTGGTTGCGGCTCCAGCCACGGCGCGAACCCAGCAGCCAGGCGCACAGCAAGGTATCGATCAGCAGCGCCACCAGCGGCGCGCCGAGCACGGTCATGACGCCACGCAAGTTTGACTCGGCCGGCAGCAGCGAAGTGGCCAGGGTGCCCAGCAGGATCAGCACGATCGGCAGCAGGATCAGGCTGACGATCAGGCCGAAACCGGGCGCGGGCGCCGGCGGCAGCTTGGCGACTATGGCGCTGGTGGATTCTTCCAGGCCCATGTGGGACACGGCCACTGCGGCCTGTTGCGGGTCCTTGGCATTGCCGTTGGTCCAGGCCTGCAGGTCCTCGTTGGTCACATGGGGTCCATAGACTTCGGCGCGGATGTCGTCGGTCATCGGGTAGAAGCGCCGAGTCATGCGCCCGGCCACGCGGTAACCGACGTAGCACAGCAAGGCGGTGAGCGGCAGGCCGAACATCAGCACCCGGCCCAGGTCGGCGCCCAGCTGGCTGGCCGCGGCCACGGCGCCCGGATGGGGCGGCAGGAACGCATGCACGGTGAGCAGCGCAGCGCACATCGGCAAGGCGAACACCAGCAGCGGCTTGCGCGCCCGGCGAGCCACGCCATAGGCCAGCGGCATAAGGATGATCACCCCCACTTCGAAGAACACCGGCACGCCGATGATGAACCCGGCGATGGTCAGCGCCAGCGGCGTGCGGCGGTTGCCGAAACGCTCGATCAGGGTCTTGGCCAAGGCCTCGGCGCCGCCGGACAGCTCTATGATCCGCCCGATCATGGCGCCGAGGGCGATGATGATCGCGATATGGCCGAGGGTCTTGCCCATGCCGCCTTCGATGGTCGCCACCAGGTCGGCCGGTTTCACCCCGGCCACCAGTGCCACCAGGATGCTCACCAGCATCAGCGCGACAAAGGGCTGGAACTTGTACTTGAGCACCAGGAACAGCAGCAGCGCGATGCCCGCGCCGGCCGTCAACATCAGGATAAGCGGGCTCATTGCGCGGCACCTCCCTCATAAGAGGAAGAAACAGTGGTGAAGCCAAAACAGCTGCAGTCAGGGAACGTCATGCTGGGATGTCCTGTTGTTATTGTTTTTTCAGGCAAGCCGGGGCCGTCGAGAGCCTGACGACTCCCGGGCAGTGCTTGCAGTGTCGGTTTTCAGTTTCAAGTTGCAGCGGCGCGCTACCTACCAGTGCGCGCCGAAGGTCTCTCGCAGCTCATCCAGGGCTGCCTGATCCAGCGGCGCGGGCTTGGGGTTGCTCATCAGCCAGAGTCGCGCGGTTTCTTCCAGTTCTTCCAGGGCGTAGCTGGCCTTGGCCACCGAGCTTTCCCAGACCACCGGCCCCAGGCGTTCGAGCATCACCCCGCGCACGCTGTTGGCCAGTTGCGCCACCTGCTGGGCGACCTTGGGCGAACCCGGGCGCTGGTAGCCGATCAGCGGAATGTGCCCGACCTTCATCACCTGGTACGGCGTCAGCGGCGGCAGGATGTCGTCCGGCCGCCATACGCCAGCCAGGGTCAACGCCACCAGGTGGGTGGAATGGGTATGCACCACGCCACCGACGCTCGGGTTGCGGTCATAGACCTGGCGATGCAGGGCCAGGGTCTTGGATGGCTTGTTGCCGGACACCCACTCCCCCGCCAGATTGACCTTGGCGATGGCCGCCGGATCGAGGCGGCCAAGGCAGACGTCGGTCGGGGTGATCAGCCAGCCATCGTCGAGGCGCGCGCTGATATTGCCGGCGCTGCCCACGGTGTAGCCGCGTTGGTAGAGGCTGCGACCGACGTCGCAGATCTCTTCGCGCAGGGCCTGTTCCTTGTTCGCCGCAGCGCTCATTGGCCACCTCCGGCCAGTTGTTTGAGGGCCTTGGCGAAGAAGTCGCGGCTGCCGAAGTTGCCGGATTTCAAGGCCAGCGCCAACGGCTCGGCGGAGTTGCTGAGGGTGACCGGCACGCCCGGGTCGATCTGCGCGCCGATCTGCAACAGGTTGACCCCGAGCGCCTTGACCACCGCGCCGGAGGTTTCGCCACCGGCAATCACGAAGCGGCGCACGCCGTTCTGGCGCAGGCCAGCGGCAATCTCGCCCAGGGCGTTCTCCACCAGCGTGCCGGCGCGCTCGACGCCGAGCTGTTGTTGCACCGCCTTGACCTCGGCCGGGGTGCTGGTGGCGTAGATCAGTACGGTTTCATCACTGTCGCGGGCAAAGGCCAGGGCCTGCTCCACCACCGGTTTGCCCGCGGCCAGGGCCATGGGGTCGATGCGCAGGGCCGGACGGTCGGCCTCCAGCCAGGCCGCGACCTGGCCGATGGTGGCCACCGAGGCGCTGCCGGCCAGCACCACTTCGCCGCCTTCAACGGTCGGCAGCGACGCCACATCGAAGTCGCGCAATTTGCCGGCGCGGCGGAAGTTGCCCGGCAGGCCCAGGGCCAGGCCCGAGCCGCCGGTCAGCAGCGGTAGGTCGGCGCAGGCGCTGCCGAGGGTATAGAGGTCCTGATCGGACAGCGCATCGGCGACGGCCATGCCGATCCCCTGCTGGCGCAGTTCGGCGATCTTCGCCCGCACCGCCTCGACGCCCCCAGCGATGCTGTCGTAGCGCAGCAGGCCGACTTTCAGTTGGGTCTGGGCCTGCAGCACGCGCACCAGGTTGGCGTCGGTCATAGGCGTCAGCGGGTGATGCTGCATGCCCGACTCGCTGAGCAACTGGTCCTGGACGAACAGGTGGCCGCGGAAAATGGTCCGGCCGTTTTCCGGGAACGCCGGGCAGGCCAGGGTGAAATCACTGTTCAGGGCCTGGAGCAAGGCCTCGCTGACCTGGCCGATATTGCCGGCGGCGGTGGAATCGAAGGTCGAGCAGTACTTGAAGAAGATCTGCTCGCAGCCCTGTTCGCGCAGCCAGTCCAGGGCGGCGAGGGATTCCTCGACCGCCTCGGCAACCGGCGTGGTGCGCGACTTGAGGGCGATGACGATGGCGTCGGCATCCAGCCCGGCCGCCACTTCGCGGCTCGGGATACCGATGCTTTGCACCGTGCGCATGCCGCCGCGCACCAGCATGTTGGCGAGGTCGGTGGCGCCGGTGAAGTCGTCGGCGATGCAGCCCAGCAGCGGGCGTGCGGTGGAATCGGTCATGGAGCGTTCCTCAGACAGGCTCGGGCTTGGCGGTCGGCAGGTCGATGCCCGGGAAAATCTTGATCACCGCCGAGTCGTCCTCGCGGCCGAAACCGGCGCTGGAGGCCTGCATGAACATCTGGTGCGCGGTGGCCGACAGCGGCAGCGGGAATTTGCTGGCGCGGGCGGTATCCAGCACCAGGCCCAGGTCCTTGACGAAGATGTCCACCGCCGACAGCGGCGTGTAGTCGGCCTTGAGGATGTGCGGCACGCGGTTCTCGAACATCCAGGAGTTGCCGGCGCTGTGGGTGATCACTTCGTACAGGGCATCGGCGTCCACCCCTTCGCGCAGGCCCAGGGCCATGGCTTCGGCGGACGCGGCGATGTGCACCCCGGCCAGCAGCTGGTTGATGATCTTGACCTTGGAACCCAGGCCATGGGCGTCGCCCAGGCGATAGACCTTGCCCGCCATGCCGGCGAGTATCGCTTCGGCCTTGGCGTAGGCGGCAGCCGGGCCGGAGGTCATCATGGTCATCTCGCCGGCGGCGGCCTTGGCCGCGCCGCCGGAGATCGGCGCGTCGAGGTACAACAGGCCCTGCTCGGCCAGGCGCTCGCCCAGCTCCACGGCGTAGGTCGGCGCCACGGTGGCGCAACCTATCACCAGGCTGCCGGCACCCAAGGCCGACACGGCGCCATCGCCACCGAACAGCACGGTTTCGGTCTGCTCGGCGTTGACCACCACGGTGATGATCACATCGCAGGCTTCGGCCATTCGCGCCGGCGACGCGCAGGCCACCCCGCCTTCGTTGGAGAACTGCTGGGTGACCGCTTCACGCACGTCACAGGCATGCACATTGAAGCCCGCGCGCAGCAGCGAGCGGGCAATGCCCAGGCCCATCGCGCCCAGACCGACAACACCGACATTCTTGTTATTCATGGGGTACTCCAGGGAAGACAGCAGCCTGGTCCACGCCGGCAAGGCGCAAGCGGCGGGCCGCGGGGTAAATGGGAGCACGGGCGGCGGGGGCGACAGTGTCGCTTGGCAGGTGAATCGAGACCTTGTCGGACATCGAAGGGCCGTCCTGTGATTTGTTGTTATCAGGTTGTGGCCGATCATCCACCAATGAACTGATTATGTGAAGTATTTTTTCAATCTAACATTTATTAACATTGCCGAACATGAATGCCAGACATTCCGCAGCTGCCTTGCAGCCCGCGCAGAATCAAACGGACGAGCGGTAGGCCATTGCGACCAACGAACTGATCTGTATCAAACAAGCGTCTACACTCGAGACCGATGCTGTTAGGCGCAACATCAACGATCAGCGGTACCGCCCTTCATCGTCCACCCATTGACGGTGGGCGCCGGACAGCGCTGTATGGTCAATCCGCAATGCTTGAACAAGGATATTCAACATGGCAAAGATCAATGTATTGGCTGGTGATTTTCTACAAGGGAATGGTGAGTATCGTCAGGGAGTCTTCAGGTTGGCCACAGCCACCAACCCCTCACCGGGGGTCGAGGTCAAAGCCTCCGCATTCAAACATCTGGAAATCGCGACACAGGACAGCATCACCAACAGGGACGCCATTGGCTACGGCATCGCCGGGGCCATGCTGCTGGGTCCGGTGGGTGCTCTTGCGGGCTACCTGATAGCCGGCAAGGAAACCGAGGTGACCTTCATCGCCACCTTCAAGGATGGCCGCAAACTGTTGGCGGCCACAGACAGCGAAACCTACCGGGATATTGAAAAACGACTGACGGCCTGACGCCCGTCGTCTGTCGTCCGCCCATGCCCGCAACTTCGGGCATGGGCTACTCCCCTGCCCTACGCCGATTCCGCTTCGCTCGGCCCAGCCCGGCGCTTCTGCCGTTCGCCTTCCAGCCAGACCACCAGCCCCAGCAGGCTGCCGCCGGCAATCAGCAGGCTGACGAACCAGCCCAGGGTTTCCGCCAGCTGGGTAAAGAACAGCGTGTACAGCTGGATGATGAAGAAGGTCGCGCCATAGCCCACCAGCATGGAAAAGCGCAGGCGAATGCCCAACGCCAACAGGCCCAGGCTGAACGCCGCCCACAACCCGTTGAACAGAACCAGCTCGCTGGACTCGGCCAGGTGCCACGGGCCGTCGATCAGGTCGTAGCTGCCGAACAGCGACAGCAGCCACAACGCCATCTGGGCCATGAACAGCCCGGCGGAAATCCACACCTTGGCAAAGCCGCGATAACGGGCCAGCCATGACGCCTCGCCCCACAGATGAACAAAGCCGAACAGGGCCATGGCCAGGGCCGCGCCGAGGAAACGCAGCGGATAGTTCATGCCGAACCAGTAGGCGCCCCAGCCCGATTCATAACCGCTGCGCCCGCCGAACCAGACGAAGAACAGCACGCTGCACAGGGTCAGCAGCAAGACGTTGTTCAGCACGTAGCTGAGCGCCAGCAACAGCAGCAGGTCCACCAGCAACAGCGCCGGCCAGTTGCCCGAACCGTCGGAGTAGATCATGCCCAGCACCAGGCTCAGGCTGATCAGGGCAAAGCCGCCGAGCAACTCCAGGGTCGCGCCGAGCAGCTTCAGTTGCTTGCCCAGCAGCCAGCGTCCGGCGCCGAACAGCCCGACCATCAACACACCCAGGCCACCGGCCAGTTTCGGCAAGGTGAACGTCAGGTGTTCATGCAGCAGGATCAGCAGCCCAGCCGCCAGGCTGATGGCGCCGAAGGTCAGGAACCAGCGCCCCAGGGAGCACCAGTCCCAGCGGGTCAGCGGGTACAGCTCGGCGATCCGCGCGTGGGCCTGGGTGTCGATCAGGCCGTCGCGCAGCCATTGGTCCAGGGCGTTGTGCACCTGGCGATTACGGCGATCCGGGTTCATTGGCCAGCCTCCCCGGCGCGCAGCGTGGTGCGTTCGAACAACCAGCCCAGGAGCATGCCCACCGCGCCGGCCACGGCAAAAAACACCGCGGCGCTCAGGTGTTCCCAGGCGTACTCATAAAAGCGCGTGTACAGGTCGATGCCGAGGAACACCACGCCGAAACCGGTGAAGCTGGGGTGCTTGAAGCGCGCGCCGAGCACCAGTTGGGCGATGGCGCCGAGGGTGAACAGCAGGGTCCAGGCCAGGGTCTGCTGGTAAGCCTCCTCCAGGCTGAGGAACCACAGCGAGCAGTTGAAGTACAGCAGCCCGAAGATCACATACAACCGTCCGAAACCGCTGAACCGGCGCAAGGCATGATCCTCGGCGCGCTGGTGCCACAGCCCCAGGAGCGCCACCAGCCCAGCGATCACGGCCATGGAGCGCCGGTCCTGGATGCCGAAATAGTAAGTGCCGGAACCGCCATACCACTCCCACGAACCCAAACCGTGGAAGACGCAGAGCAGGCCCAGCAGCAGCGGCCAGCGCAGACGATAGCCATAGGCGGTAGCGATGCTCAGGGCGGCGGTGACCAGCAGCGCCAGCGGCAGGTTGCCGAACTCGCCGGTCTCGCTGTCGGAGCTGCCGAGCAACAGGCTGGCGCCCATCAGGATCAAGCCGATGGTCAGGATCGCCACCCCGGTGACCGGCATGCGCCGCGCCGGGTCGCGGGCCAGGCGCGCGCCGATCAGCCACAGCCCGACACCGGCGGCGAAAAACAATACCGCCCCCACCAGCACCGACTCGGCCAGCAGGCCAATGCCGCCCAGCACCGCCATGCCGATCAGCAGCACCGCGCCGATGCCCAGCCATTGCAAGACCGTGGACAGGCGGTGTTCGGGACGTTCATACAGGGCGCCGAGCCGCTGCTGCGCCTCGGCATCGATCAAACCACGGTGGCGCCAGTCGGCGATTTCGTGGAGCAACATCTGCTGGGTGGTTTTTCTCATGGCGCTCTTGGTTCAAGGTGTGGACATCGGCCGCAAACCGGCCGTCGACTGTGCAGCATAGCCGAGCCTGTGTCTGGCAAGACGCCCCGCGACGCTAACGCGGCACGCCGCGCCGATGAAAAAGGCCGCCCCGAGGGCGACCTTGTTTTCCTGCCAGCGGCATCACCTCGCCCTGGGGCAAGGGTACGCCGAGCCAGGCGCGCGCCTGTCAGCGCAAGGCACTACTCCGCTGTCGTCGGATCGATGATCGAGGTCACCCGCGATACCCGGTCCGCCGGAAAGCCGCCTTGCCGGGCATGCTCCCGGATGAGCTCCTCGTTTGGCGCGATATAGACGCAGTAGATTTTGTCGCCCGTGACGTAGCTGTGCAGCCACTGCACCTGCGGCCCCATTTCATCGAGTACCTCGCAGGACTTTTGCGCGATCCCTTGCAGATCCTGCGCCGACAGCGCTCCAGCGCCCGGAAAATCGCGTTCAATCACAAATTTAGGCATGACAACCTCCAGTTCTGTTCCGCTCTTGCTGAAGCAACAACTTCAGGCCGATCGCCAACGGCTATTGCCTGCCGATCACCGCCGCCAGCAACGGCGCGGCCTGTTCATCGGTCAGCGCCGGGTGCACGTCCATCCTGAGCAGGTCGCTCCACTCCAGCACCCATTTCTGCATCAGCGTGAGATCGTCGGTCTGCGCGATACCAAACCCCGTCATGCCGCCGACGGCATGCCAGCGCCCCAGCATGCTCACCCCTGCGGGTGGCGCCCCGCCGGTCTTGAGAAATCGCTCGATCGCACTGTTGCGACGTTCGGGGCTGATTGACCAGCTGACAATGAATAACATTTGCCACCTCCAGCGAAACTGGCGCCCGTTGTTCTGCGCGCGCACCTGGCAGGCACCTTGACCACGGCCACGCATCGGTATCGACCCGCATTCCGTCTGGTCTGAAACGATTGTCCCAAGGGAAGGAATAGCAGCCTTGCGCCCCCGCCGCATGACCGCCGATCCTGTTCCCGCCCCCAGTATGAAGCCACCGGTCAGCGGCCCAATCCCTCTCGCTCCTCAAGTCGCCTGAAACCACCCCCGATTGGCGCCGCAACGCCCTCCTTGCAGCGTCGGGGGGCCGGTAGATAAAGCCTGATCCGGGGGCTATACCTATGCATAGCGGTCGGCCCTACACCTAAGGAAGGGGAAAGAGACCATGGACAACAGCAATGGCTCGGGTAACAACCTCGTCCTCTGGTTACCGGGTAGCGCCCTCATCCTCAGCCTGGTGGTCTCGACCTTCGCCCTCACCCGCGAGCCTTTCCTCGAGCCACGCCCCATCGGCGCACAATTCCAGGTGCAATCGCCGATAGAAGCCCGTCTGTGGCAGGACCCGTTCGATGCCCTCGAGCGCTATCGCAAAAAGTTCAAGGACGGTAACAAGGCCGCGGGGACTGACTTTGAGTGCAGCCCCAAGCTTGTTGTCAGTAAACCATTGGTACTGGACGACGAACCGCAGCAACCACCGCCAGAGCCTCCCCAACTCATGGTGGCGCTGGTCGAAGGCGGCCCCTATGCCGATGAAGTGGAGCTGCGCCGGCGCATTCGCTATGCAATCCTGGCCGGGTTCAAAAACTCCCGCATGGTGCCCGAGGATGAGCAGCACATCCGCTGCCTGGCCCTTGCGGACGACCTGTCAGACAGGCCGATAACCTCGCAAGCCGGTCAGCAAGGAAAGCCGACGTACGCAGAAATCCCCTATGAAGCCTTCATCGCCAATCCATTCGACCCACCCAGGGACATGCAGGACAAACAGCGCCCATCCGCCCGGACCATTCTGCTCTGGGTAAAGCAGGAGCATCTGGGTTCACACCCGCTACAACAACTCGAAGCCTTGCGCCGCACCCTGCAGAGCAGGCTTCATTCGGATTGCGGCCCGCCACAAACCTGCCCGGGGGTGTCCAACCAGACACTGCTGAAGGTCATCGGCCCCTCTACCTCGAAAGTCTTGCTCGATATGTATAGGGACGAAGCCAACGGCCACGCCAAGCCCGATATCGAGATTTACTCCCCCCTGGCCACCGCTGATTACGAAACATTGATGCGTGCCCTAGGCAAGCCCTCGCCCGGCGAAGGCGCCTCCCAACAGCAAACATCAGCGACGCCTGAACCCATGAAACTGCTGCGCACCGTCAGCCACGACGGCACCCTGACGCGCCTACTGCTGGACGAACTGAAGCTGCGCCATGTGAATCCAGTCGCGGGTGTGCAATGCAGAGAAGGGGCACCGCAGCGGGTCGGAACCCATTGCGATACTGGAGGCTGGCAGCGCTCCAATCGCATTGCGCTGGTCTCCGAGTGGGACAGTTTCTACAGCCGCGCACTGATTGAGAGTTTCAAATCGCAGGTTGCCAAGGACATCGACAGCAAAGACCAGGCTGCCGTCAATGACTGGGTATTGCGCTTCAGTTATCTGCGAGGCATGGACGGGCGCCTGCCAGAGGAAGCCGCAAGCGCCAACAAAACGCCCGGCACCGATGACAATAAGAACAGCAAGGACAAGAACACCCTGGATCTGAGCCCGCTGGAGAAGTCCGACGGCAATTCCCAGCTCGACTACCTGCGCCGCCTCGCCGACCACATCGCCCGCGAGGACGAAGCCTATCGCCGTAACGGCACCAGCGGCATCGGCGCCATCGGGGTGCTGGGGGCCGATACCTACGACAAGCTGCTGGTGTTGCAGGCCCTCAAGGGCCGGATGCCAAACAAGGTGTTTTTCTCGACCAACCTCGATGCACGCATGCTCCAGCGCGGTCAGGCCCAGACCACTCGCAACCTCGTCCTGGCAGCACCCTACGGACTCACGCTGACGCGTGCCCTGCAACAGGATGTGCCGCCGTTCCGCGACAGTTTGCAAAGTGCCGTGTCCATCGCGGTTCTGGCCGCGCAGGCGCCACAGCCCTACGAGGCCAAGCGTGCAAAGTTCGACTACTCCACATCGGAGCTGCTTTCGCCGGGCATCTATGAAGTGGGCATCAGCGGCTTCATCCCCCTGCCCAGAAAGCTGACCGCAGAACGTCCCAAGGACTGCGCCGCACCCGGCCATCCCCAGTCATCGACGCACGACATCATGGCGCTGCGCTGCCTGCAGGATCCGTCGCCACCTCCCTATCCCGAACTCTCCCAGTCGGTACGCGACAAGCTCGATGAAAAGCAGTCACTTTTCTGGGCCGGGCCGCTTATGGTCATCCTGCTGGTATTGGTGATTCTCCTGGGCTGGTGGTGGACCTATGTGCAATCCAGCGACGACAAACTGCCACCCTGGGTACGCAGTATCCCGCTGACGCTGTTTGTGGTGTCCGGACTGTCGGCATGGCTCGCCGTGCAGTTCTGGCGCGTGGAGTTCATGTGGACCGCGTTCGTGCTGATCCTGCTGGGCATCGTTTGCTCGGAACTTGCCCGCCGTCATCAGTCCGAACCAGCGCAACCCGGACAGCCCCCCGTCCCTGCGACCAGTGGATTGTTCGACGCCTCGGCGTGGTACCTCATGGTACCGGTCGTGGTATTCATCCTGGCCTTGCTGTGGTTGTACCAGATCCGGCGCGTATTGACGGAGGACGGGCTGGGTGAGCCAATGTTCCTGTTCGAGGGCATCAGTGCCTGGCCCACCGTGGCCCTGCGCCTGCTCGCCGTGATCATCTCGATCACTGCGCTGGCCTGGGGTTGGCGCAACTTGCGCATCAACAGTCTCGAGATCGAAAAGGCCTACCACCTGGATCTGTACATGAGCAGGCTGCGGATGAGCCTGTGGGGTCTGCTACGGCGCCTCGTTCACAGAGAAAAGGGTACAACGCTGCAAAAGTGGCGAGCCGCTCTTGGACGTTGCCTGTTCCTGACCCTGTTCCCGCTCTCAACCAACAGTCGCGATTGGAACATGCCTAAGCGACTGACAGCCGCGGTCCAGCCCTATGCTGCAGACAAGCGCAGGATCATTTTCGTGACGAGCTTCTGGAAAGAGCACTGCGTGGGTGGCACCTTCGGCGCCCGAATGCTGCGAAGCATCCTCGCTACCTGGATATTCATGGTCGCCACCAGCGCGCTCTTCGTGCTCTGGCCAATGGAAGGAATGCCCATTCGGGGCGAGTCGCCGATCTGGATGTTGAGCTGGCTGCTGCCCACCCTGGCCTTCCAGTTGCTGGTGTTCTGGGTGGTGGATGCCAACCGCCTGCTGACGCGATTCATCCGCAACCTGAGCAAGAATTTTGCGATCTGGCCAAGAGCGTTACGCAAGGAGCACCAGAAGCTCTTCGGTGTTTCTCTGCACCCCTGCATCGATGATTGGGTGGACATGCAACTGATCGCCAAGCGCACGGCGACCGTCAATCGCCTGATCTATGCCCCGACGATCGTCATGCTGATCCTGATTGCGTCGCGCAACAGTGTGTTCGACAACTGGCCGACCCCGCCCAGCATCGTCATTTCATTCCTGCTGACCACACTGATATTGCTTGTCTCCGCGCTGTCGCTGCGACGTGCCGCAGAAAAGGCGCGTGGCGCAGCGTTACAGCGTCTGGATAACTACCTGCTGGAAATCACCGACAGCACACCTGTCTACAAAAAGCTCGAACTGATCCGCGGGCGCATCGTTGCCCTCAATACCGGGGCCTTCTCAAGTTACTCGCAAGAACCACTGGTACGCGCCCTGCTGCTGTCGCTGACCGGGGTGGGCGGCTCGCTGATTGTCGACGCGTTGAATTACGCGAAGTTCTAGATACCGGCGGTCAGGAGCGAACTGGCCGATCAGCCTTTGACGGCCATCGTTCAAGCATCACGAACCCGGCAGCGGTCAATGAATGGCTATGCTTGATCTGTTGCTGGAAGCAATCCCGCCTCCCCCGAGAACCGGCCGCGACGGGCGTCCCCTTTTCCGTCAACGCCCCCCTAGCGCCGCCCAACATCGGCAAGGAGCGGTTCGAGATGCAACTGATCAGCGTGACAATCGACAAGCCGGAAGCCACCAACTTCATTTTCGGCCAGACCCACTTCATCAAGTCCGTCGAGGACATCCACGAAGCCCTGGTCGGCGCCGTGCCGAACATCGCCTTTGGCCTGGCCTTTTGCGAAGCCTCCGGCCAATGCCTGGTGCGCTGGTCCGGCAGCGATCCGGCGATGATCGCGCTGGCGCAAAAAAACGCCCAGGCCATCGCCGCCGGCCATAGCTTCATCCTGTTTCTCGGCGACGGTTTTTATCCGTTGAACGTGCTCAACACCCTGAAGATGGTGCCTGAGGTGTGCCGCATCTTCTGCGCGACCGCCAACCCGACCCAGGTGATTCTCGCTGAAACGGCACAGGGCCGGGCGGTGCTGGGGGTGGTGGATGGCTTCTGCGCCAAGGGCCTGGAAGGCGACGACGACATCCTGTGGCGCAAGAACCTGTTGCGGCAAATCGGCTACAAACAGTGAGCGCTGCGCCCACAGGCTACTCGGACGGTGTGGTCCGGCAACTCTTGCGCTGACGAATCTCCTGCTCCGAAGGACGCTCCTTGACGAACTCGAAGCGCGGTTCGCCCTCGTTGTAGGTGACCAGCCAACCCCACTCTAGCTCGGACTCATCCTGGCCCGGTTTCGGCGGCGCCGCCCACCAGGGCTCTTTGCTGACGATCTGGCGCATGCTCCCTCCCGTTGATTCGGCCCCTCAACTATAGCGTGCAAGCCTTGAGGCATCCGGATTTCGGCCGGTCGGCGAATCCGACGAGATGGCGCCCCCAATCACCGCGCCAACGCCCACTCGGCCAGCGGCCGATAACGGCCTTTATGGGATTCGAACAGGGCGAAGTGCCGGGCACTCAGGTGAAAATCCGCAGGGGTCTCGGACTCGGGCACCGGCGCCCGATAGTCGCGCATCAAGGTCAAGTGCGGACGAAACTCCCGAGGCGAATCGACCAGCCCAAGCGGCAGCAGCGCTTCCTGCAAGGCATACACCAGCTGACGCAACTCCAGCGGCGCCTGTGTCGGCGCCAGCAACAAGACCCCGGCCCGGCGCCAGACCTCCAGGCGGTCGAGCGGAACGTCCAGCGGCTCACCGGAGGTGCGCACGCCCGCCGCCGCGGCGCAGATCCGCGGAACCTGCGCCACCGCGACCGAGCCCAGGAACATCAGGGTCAGATGAAAGTTTTCCGCCGCCACCGGCCGGCCACTCCTGAGGCCAAGCGCGCCGCGCCACTGGGCGATGGCCCGGCGTTGGGCGGCTGTGCAGGGCAAGGCGAAGAACAGCCGCTTGAACGGCTCGCGGGACTCATCATTCATGCCCTGTCCTCCGATTCGGCCCGGGCAAAGTGCTGTCTGTCAGGTTACTCCAGGCCCCCGGTTTTTCGGCAGCGCGAACCGACGGCCAGGCCATGATGCCCAAGGTTGTAAGGGGCGACGGCAAACCGGCGGTCGGCACCAACAGCATAGCCAAGCACTGGTCCAACCGTCTGCCTGGGCGCCCGGGCCGCGTCAGCCGAGCGGATACAGCGCCTCGTCGAACTGCGACAAACGTGGAAACTCGATGGGCAGGTCGTCGGCGACCTGCTCCAGTCGGTGCCGATAAGCCACCAGGAACTCCTCGCGGGCCTGATCGCTGATATAGGGCACATGCCAGGCGACGAAGGGCTCCAGCACCTCGAACCCGACATAGGCCAGGGTGCCGCGCAGGATCGGCCGCAACATGTCGTTCAGCGGCCCATGGATCGCCCCCTCGCCGAACATGTGCTCGCGACCGCCCAGGGTCACGCTGACCAGCGCCTTCTTGCCGCTCAGGCCGCCCTGGTCATAGAAACGCTTGCCGCCATAGCAGATCCCGGACACCAGCACCCGGTCGATCCAGCCCTTGAGGATCGCCGGCGCCGAAAACCAGAAGATCGGAAAATTCAGGATCAGCAGATCCGCCCACAGCAGCTTGTCGAGCTCCTGGCGGATGTCCGCGGCGATCGACTGGCTTTTCACCCCCAGGCGTTGTTCCAGCGCGTACACCAGATAGTCGGGATTCTCCCGCGAGGAAAAATCGGCGGCACTGGCCACCGGGTTCCATTGCATCGCGTACAGGTCGCTGACCTGCACCTGGTGCCCCTGGGCCTCGAGGGTGCGCAGCGCCTGGTCACGCAGGGCGGCGGTAAAGGATTGCGGCTCGGGATGGGCGTGGACGATCAGTACATTCATGGCAGGTTCCTTAGACATGTTCCAATGAGCAAGGCGGAATAAAGACTGCACCAAGGTGACGAGACACAAGACCACAAAGGTCTGCGCCCCGCCACCGGCAGTACGGGAATCAGCGCTGGATGGCCTTGATTTCGACAAACTCGGCCAGGCCCTCCTCACCCCATTCGCGACCGTTGCCGGACTGCTTGTAGCCACCGAACGGCGCCTGATAATTGAACGCCGCACCGTTGATGAAGCACTGCCCGGCGCGCAGTTGCCGGGCCAGGCCCAAGGCGCGCTCGGGGCTGGCGGCCCAGACCCCGCTGGACAGGCCGAACGGTGAATCGTTGGCCAGGGCGACGGCCTGGTCTTCGTCGGCATAGGGAATCAGGCACAGCACCGGGCCGAAGATTTCCTCCTGGGCGATGCGCATGCGGTTGTCGACATCGGCGAACAGGGTCGGCGCGACATAATGGCCCCGCTCGTACTGCGCCGCACCGCCCCACAGCAGGCGCGCGCCTTCCTGCTGGCCGAGCTGGATGTAGGCCTCCACGGTGCGGCGCTGGGAGGCCGAGCACATCGGCCCGAGAAAACTCCGTGGGTCCCGAGGGTCGCCCATGCGCAGGCTCCGCGCCTCTTCCACCGCCAGCTCCAACGCCTCGGCATAACGCCGGGCCGGCAGCAGCATGCGGGTCAGCGCGGTGCAGGTCTGGCCGGAGTTGATCATCACGTCCTGCACGCCATACCGCACCGCCGCGGCCAGGTCGGCATCCTCACCGATCAACAGCGGCGACTTGCCGCCCAGCTCCAGGCACACCCGCTTCACCGACGGCGCCGCGGCCTGAGCCACGCGCACCCCGGCGCCGGTGGAGCCGGTGAACGACAGCATGTCGACGTCCGGGTGCCGGGCCAGGGCTTCGCCGACCTTCGAGCCCGGCCCGCTGACCAGGTTGAACACCCCGGCCGGCAGGCCGATGGCCTCGATCATTTCGGCCAGCAGAAAGGCATGCAGCGGCGTTTCCTGGCTCGGCTTGAGCACCACCGTGCAGCCCGCCGCCAAGGCCGGCGCGAGCTTGCCGATCAGTTGATGCAACGGATAGTTCCAGGGGTTGATAAAGGCGCAGACGCCCACGGGTTCGCGGACCACCAGCGAGTTGCCGACCTCGCGCACTTCATCCATCGCCCCGGCGAGTCCGACGTACTGCTCCAACCCGACGATCGGCCCGTCGACCTGCACCGCACGGCACCACTGCACCGGCATGCCCAGTTCGGCGGTGATCAGCGCGGCCATCTCGTCGGCCCGCTGGCGCAACTGCCCGGCCAGCGCCCGGATATAACCGGCACGCACCGCCGACGGCGTTCGCGACCATGGGCCGAAGGCGCGCCGGGCCGCGGCCACGGCGTTATCGACATCGCGCTCGTCGCCCAGAGGGACCCTACCGACCACCTGCTCGGTGGCCGGGTCGGCGACCTCGGCCCTGCCTTGCCCCGACGGCAGGCGCCAGGCCCCATCGATGAACAGTCGGTTGTAATCACGCATCGATCGCGGCCTCCAGCAACTCACGGGCACAGCGGGCGATCCGCTGGCAGGCCTCGCGCAGTGGCGCCGCACCCAGGACCAGCCCCAGGCGGATATGCCCGGCGGCGCTGGGGCCGAAGGCTTCGCCGGCCAGCACCGACACCCCATGGCGTTCCAGCAGGCGATCGGCGAACGCCTGGGCGCTGAGCCCGGTTTCGCGGATATCGACCATCACGAACATCCCGCCATCGGGTTTCAGCGCGCGCACGCCGGGGCAATCGGCCAGGCATTCACAGACCAGGTCGCGGCGCTGGCGATAGGCTTCACGCATGGCCTCCAATTCCGGCAAAGCGCTGTCCAGGGCGACCACGGCGGCATCCTGGATAAATTCCGGCGAGCCGTAGAGCATGCACAGGGCGAGGTTTTCCAGGTGCGCCGCCAACGCCGGCGGCGCGACCACCCAGCCCAGCCGCCACCCCGTCATGGCATGGGATTTCGACAGGCTGTTGAGGGTCGCCGTACGCTCGGCCATGCCCGCCAGGCTGGCCGGGCTGATGTGCTCGCCATCGAACAGCAGTTCGCTGTAGACCTCATCGGAAATCAGCCACAGGTCATGCTTGATACACAGCTCGGCCAGGGCCTGCCATGTACTGCGCGGCAAGCTGGCGCCCGAGGGATTGTGCGGGCTGTTCAGGGCCATGGCCCGGGTCCGCGGGGTAATGCGCGCGGCGACGTCTTCGGGCAACACCCGAAAGCCGTTTTCGGAACGCACCGGCACCGGCACCACCACGGCGCCACAGGCACCGAACACCGCTTCATAGGTGACATACATCGGCTCGGCGACCAGCACCTCGTCGCCCGGATCGAGCAGGCACTGGGCAACGCTGAACAGCGCGCATTGGGCACCGGCCAGCACCATCACCTGATCGGCGTCGACCTGCTGGCCGCTGCGCTGCCGATGCCGCCGGGCGATGCTTTCGCGCAGGCTGCGCTTGCCGCGCACGTCGGTGTAATGGGTATTGCCGGACAGCAGGCTGTCGATGGCTGCCTGCACGATAGGCGCCGGGGTGTCGAAGTCCGGGTCGCCGACCGACAGCAGCAGGATGTCCTCGCCCTGCTCCTGCCTGGCCAGGGCCCGGTAGTGGATACCCCAGGCGGCGGCACCGTCACCGGCGATACGTTGAGTCAGATCGGAAAAACGCATGGTAAGAGTCCCCGCAAAAAGCGTTGAGGGTCAGCGCGCACAAGCGTGCTTGAGTTCGATCAGGGTCACGCCGTTGCGGCGAAAGCCGCTGCGCAACTCGTTCTGCAATTGATCCAGGCTCTGCGGCTGGGCCACGGTGCAACCGAAGGCGCGGCCCAGCGCGGCGAAATCCGGATTGCGCGGCAACACGCCGACCGGTTCGATATCCAGGCCGAGCATGTCGTCGCGGATCTGCCCCAGCGCGTCGTTGTTCCACAGCAGTATCACCAGCGGGCTGTCCAGTTCCTCGACGGCGGTCGCCAGCTCCTGCGCGGTGTAAAGAAAGCCGCCGTCGCCGACCAGCACCAGCCCGGGCCGCTGCGGCGCGCCGAACGTGGCGCCGATCCCCGCCGGCAGTCCATAACCCAGGGTGCCGTAGCCGGTCGGGTGCAACCAGCTGCGCGGCGCCCGACTGGCGAACAGGTAGTTGCCGGTGTAGGCCAGCTGGGTCATGTCGCTGCTGACAAAGGCCTGCTCCGGCAGCTCCGCGGCCACCCGCTCGAGAATCGCCTGGTGGATCAGCTGCAGGGGACCATGGCCGGCGCGTACCGCCGCGCGCAGCCGCGCCACGGCCTCGATGGCCGCCGTCGCGTCCCGGGGCGTTGGCGCCAGGCGCTGCAACAGGGCCGCGACGGTCTGCCGGGCGTCGCCCTGCAAGGCCAACGCACAGGGGTAGAAGTCATTGAACTTGCGCGGGTCGATATCCACCCGCAGCAACTCGGCGTTCAGCGGCAGGCGCTCGCGCCAATAGTCGGTATCGGCCATCTCGGTGCCCACGGCCAGCACCACATCGGCTTCGCCGACCAGTTGCCAGCCCGGCTCGACACACAGGGTCGAGCCGGCGTTCAGCGGCGCCTGGGGTGCCAGCAGGCCCTTGCCGGCGACACTGCTGAAAAATGGCGCGGCCAGGCGTGTGCTGAGCTGTTGCAACTCCTGCGCCGCATCGAGCGCGCCGCCGCCGGCGATGATCATCGGCCGCCGGGCAGCCTGCAGCTTGGCCGCCGCCTGATCCAGGGCCTGCACCGTCGGCACACCGCGGCCCGGGCGGCGCCGCACTTCAGCGCTCCAGTCCCGAGCCACCGGCGCGGCCAGCACATCCAGTGGCACCGAGATATGCACCGGCCGCGGGCGCTCGCTGTCGAACACCGCGTAGGCGCGGGCAATCAGCTCGGGCAGGTCCTCGGCACTCAGGGCCACCGCGGAGAACGCGGTGATCGGCGCGGTCATCGCCCGCTGGTCCTGGGTTTCGTGCAGGCAGCCCCAGCCCTTGCCGAGGCTGGCGGTGTGATTGACGCTGGAAATCACCAGCATCGGGATCGAGTCGGCGTAGGCCTGGCCGATGGCGGTCGCGGCATTGGTCACGCCGGGGCCGGTGATGACGAAACACACCCCCGGCTTGCCGCTGACCCGGGCATAACCGTCGGCCATGAAACCCGCGCCCTGCTCGTGACGGGTCAGGACATGGCGGATGCCGCTGCCGGGCAAGCCGCGATACAGCTCCAGCGTGTGCACGCCGGGGATGCCGAATACCGTATCGACGCCGTAGTTGGCGAGCAGGCGTACCAGGGCCTGGCCGCCGGTCAAGGTAGTGCTGTGCATATTCATCTCCTCAGGCGTGGCCGAGGCGTATCAACGCATCGACCGCAAGGGTGCCCCGGGCACCGACCAACAATGGGTTCACATCGAGTTCGAGCAACTGCTCGGCGTTTTCGCAGGCGTAGTCCGCCACCGCGCGGATCGCCGCCACCAGCGCGTCGAGGTCCGCCGGCTCGCGCCCGCGAAAGCCCTGCAGCAGCACCGCGCTGCGCAGGCTGAGCACGGCCGCGCGAATGGCGCCATCGGTGGTCGGCAGCAACAGGCTGCGGCTGTCCTGGAGCAGTTCCACCAGCACGCCCCCCGCGCCGATGACCAGCGCCAGGGCAAAATCGTTTTCGCGCTTGATGCCGACGATCAGCTCGGCCAACGGCGCACTGGCCATGGGTTCCAGCAGCACCTGGGCGAACGGCACCTGCGGAGCGCAGGCGGCGATCCGTGCGCCCATCTGCTCCAGCGCCCCCTTCAACGCCGCCGGAGAGCCCAGGTTCAGCGCCACGGCACCGACCTCGGTCTTGTGCGGCAACTGCGTGCTGACCGCCTTGAGTACCAGCGGGTAACCCAGCGCCTGGGCCGCTTGCAGGGCATCGTCCGGGGTGCTCAAGACCCCGCTGGGGATCGGCAGGCCGAAGACCTGCAAGGCCTGTTTCGATTGCCACTCGTCGAGCAGCCGCCCGCCCCCTGGCAAGGAGCCCGGCAAGGCCTGCGGGCACAGGGGCGTCAGCGCCGCCTCGCCGAGGTCCAGCAGGGCCTGGCGGGTCGTTTGATAACGCGCGATGCGCGCCCAGGCCGCCAGGGCGTCCTCCACCCCCTGCAAGGCCGCCACACCCCGGGCGTGCAAACGCTCACGGGCACTGGCCGGCAGCAGTTCGGGAAAGGCCGAGGTGACGAAACCGCTCTTGCCGTGGCGCTCCAGCGCCGCGCAGTAAAGCTCCAGCAGCAGGTCGCACTCCTGGCGCTCGCCGGTGAATGACGCCGGGTAATCGAGCACCAGCATGGCCGCGTCGGCTGGGCTGCGCAGGGCACTGTCGAGCATGCGGTCCAAGGCCTCGCCATCGCCCCAGATCGCAGTGGTGAAATCCAGCGGGTTGACCAGGTTGGCGTAAGCGGGCAACACCTGGGACAGTTCGGCGCACTGGCTGTCATCGAACTTGACCAGGCTCAACTCGTTGCGCTCGGCATAGTCGGCGATCAACCCGGCATCGCCACCGGAGCAGGCCAGCGCCACCAGGCTGTCGCCCGCCGGCAGCTTGCCGCAGGCGGCGGCCTTGAGGGTCTCGACGAAACTCACCGGGCCGCTGACGCGGATCACCCCGAGACGGGCGAACAGGCTGTCGTACAGCGCATCGGAACCGGACAGCGAACTGGTGTGACTCAAGGCCAGTTCAGCGCCGATCTGCGACACCCCGGTTTTCAGCGCCACGATCGGAATGCCCTTCTCCAGCGCCTTGTACGCCGCCCTGGCAAAGCCGGGCACGTTTTTCAGGCCTTCCAGGTGCAGGCCGATGGCAGTCACCCGCGGCTCGTCGAGCAGCACGTCCATCAGCTCGGCGATGCCCAGCTGCGCCTGGTTACCCACCGAGGCCATGTAGGCCACCGGCAAGGAGCGGTCGCTCATCGACAGGTTGTAGGCGAAGTTGCCGCTCTGGGTCAGCACCGCCACGCCCTTCTCCACCGGCTGGCCGCCATGGGCCACCGGCCACAGCGCCGCGTTGTGCAGATAGTCGAGCAAGCCATAGCAGTTGGGGCCCAGCAGGGCCATGTTGCCGGCGGCGTCGAGCAACTGGCGTTGCAGGGCCTGGCCCGCGGCGCCGGTCTCGGCAAAGCCCGAGGCATAGCAGATCGCCCCGCCCGCGCCCTTGGCCGCCAGCTCGGCGACGCAGGTCAGGGTCAGCTCCCGGTTGGTGGCAACGAACACCGCATCCGGGCCACAGGGCAGCTGGGCCACGCTGGGAACGCAGGGTATGCCTTCGAGGCTGGCATGCTGCGGGTTGACCAGCCACATCTGGCCCTGAAAACCGCCTTCGGCACAGCGCCGCAGCGCCCGGGCCATGCTGCGACCACCGACAAAGGCCAGGTGGCGCGGCGCGAGCAGACGTTTGAGGTTGTCGCGAAGAATCTGGGACATGGACATTCTCCAGGCGGCTCAGCGCAACAGCGGACGCAGCAGTTCGCGGGAAATGATGTGGCGCTGGATCTCCGAAGTGCCCTCCCAGATCCGCTCGATCCGCGCATTGCGCCAGATGCGTTCCACCGGCCCCTCGTCCATCAGGCCCATGCCGCCGAAAATCTGCACCGCTTCGTCGGCCACGCGCCCGAGCACCTCACTGGCGAACAGCTTGGCCATGCCGGCCTCGCCGTCGGTCATGCTGCCCTGGTCCATCTTCCAGGCGGTGTGCAGGGTCAACAGCTCGGCCGCGCGGATCTGCGTGGCCATGTCGGCCAGCTTGAACGACACCCCCTGGTAGCTGCCGATCGGCTGGCCGAACTGTTGGCGATCCGCCGCCCATTGCAGCGATGCATCCAGCGCGCGCTGGGCCTGGCCGACACAGTTGGCCGCGACCATCACGCGGCCGGCGGTGAGCCAGGCGTTGGCCACGTCCCAGCCCTTGCCGACTTCGCCCAGCACCTTGGACGCCGGCACTCGGCAGTCGTCGAAGAACATCTCGAAGGTGTGATAACCGCGGTTGCTCACGCATTTGGGCCCGCGGCGAATGGTCAGGCCCGGGGTGCCGCGGTCCACCAGGAAGGAGGTCACGGCGTTGCGCTTGCGACCGTTGTGCTCGTAGGTGTCGGTCACGGCGAAGACAATCGCGAAATCGGCGTGGCCGGCGTGGCTGATGAAATGCTTGCTGCCATTGAGGATAAAGTCGTCGCCGTCGCGGACCGCGCGGGTCTTGATCGCGTTGGCGTCGGAGCCGGCGCCCGGTTCGGTGAGGGCAAAACAATCGATCTTCTCGCCCTGGATGCAGGGCAGCAGGTAGTCGTCGATCTGCTGGCCGGTGCAGGCCATGAGAATCTTCGACGGCCGTGCGACAAACACATGCAGGGCCCAGGAACACTTGGACAGCTCACGCTCGATCAGCGCCTGGGACAGATAGTCCAGGCCACCGCCGCCGACTTCCTCGGGCATGTTGAAGGCATAGAAACCGGCGGCGATGGCCTTGCCGCGGATCTGCGCGGCCAGCTCCGGGGGGACTTCGTCGGCGCGGTCCACCGCCTCTTCGTGGGGCAGCAATTCCTTGGCGACGAAGCTGCGAACCGCATCCACCAACATTTCTTGTTCTTGGCTCAGTTGGAAATTCATGGCGCTACCTGTTGTGCGTTTTTATTGAGGGACCTGCAGGAGCCGGCTGGCTGGCGATGTGGGCGCCGCGCGGTGTCAGGCATGACGCCATCGCGAGCACTCGAGCGTCGACCGGCTGCTCCTACGGGGTCGGGCCTAGCGACCGATAAAGTTCGGCGCGCGTTTTTCCGTAGCGGCGCGCAGGGCCTCGGCGCCATCCGCGCTGCGCCCGCACAGCAGGCCGGCGGCCAGCTCGGCCCGCAGTTGCTCGGGCAGGCTGCGCCCGGCGCCTTCGCGCAGCAGTCGCTTGGTCTGGGCAAAGGCAAAGGTCGGCCCGCTGGCCAGGCGTGCGGCCAGCGCCCCGGCCACACTCGACAGCTGTTCGTCGGCGCACACCTCGCCGACCAGTCCGGCCGCCAGGGCGCGCTCGGCCCCCCAGGGCTCATCGAGAAACAGCAGGCGCTTGGCCTGTTCGCTGCCGATCAGCCGCGGCAGGTGCCAACTGGCGCCGGCGTCCGGCGAGTACGCCATGCTGGTGTAGCCCGCCTTGAACCGCGCCGATCGGGCAGCGATGCGCAGGTCGCAACACAGGCTCAGGTCCATGCCGGCGCCGACCGCGGTGCCGTTGATCGCGGCTATGGTCGGTTTGTCGAGGCTGTACAGCCGGCTCATCAAGGCATGGGCGGTTTCGGTCCAGCCATAACTTTCCAGCGCGCCACGGGCCTCGGCTTCGGCCCACTCGGCCAGATCGGCGCCCGCGCAGAAACTGCGACCGCTGCCGGTCAACACCAGCACCCGGACCGCCGGGTCGGCGTTGCAGTCATCCAGCAGGCCATGGAGTTTTTGCAGCGTGGGAATGTCCAGCGCATTGCGTTGGTCGGGGCGGTTGAGGGTGATCCAGGCAACGCCTGCTTCGACCTGGCAGAGCAGCGACGATGGAGTAGTCATGTGAGTCCTCGAATTATTGTGTTTGGCGTGAGGTGGGGACGACTTGCCGACGATACTAAACGAGTGTTCAGCAAGGCGACAATCCGCGCTCCAAGGCCTTGTAACAGCCGTAAACAGGCGCTACTTGCTTGTTTTCATTGAGTTATTTCTCTGTTCCGCGGTGCGCGGCCGGCGTGGTGTTACAACTTTGAACAACTGGCTACAGAGGGAGCGGCGGCTGCGCCGCCTGTCGCGAGCAAGCTTCGCTCCTACATGAACGGCGCCTGTCCTTGTAGGAGCGAAGCTTGCTCGCGATAGAACCGAATGCCCGACGCCCACCTTGAGCACAAACGAAAAACGCGACAGTCACCTGTCGCGTTTTTCGTTGCGGCGGCCGGACCTAGACCGGCACGGTTGGCGCCAGCACCATCTGCCGCTTGCGCTGGATCAGGTAGTAAGCGCCGTAGCAGATCGCGATAAAGCCGAAGCCCCAGTACAAGGAGGGTCGCTGGGTCGCGTCCATGGCCAGGAACACGAACAGCGAGCAGCACAGGCCGATGCACAGTATCGGCAGGAGCGGGAACCACGGCGCCCGGTACTTCAGGTCACTGAGCTGGCCGCCGTCGCGCAGATAGGCGCGGCGGAACTTGTACTGCGCCAGGGCGATGACGATCCAGGTCACGGTGCCGGACATGCCGCTCACGGCCATCAGCACCATGAACAGCGTGTCGGCGGCAATGAAGCTGGTCATCAGCGAGATCAGGGCGAAGCCCAGGGTGATGCTCAGCGCCCGCAGCGGCACGCCACGCTTGCTCAGCGGCGACAGACTTTTGGGGGCCATGCCGGTTTTCGACATCGCCCACAGGATCCGCGTCGAGGCATAGAGGCCCGAGTTGCCGACCGAGAGGATCGCGGTGAGGATCACGAAGTTCATCAGGTCGGCGGCATAAGGAATACCGACCATGTCGAACACCTGGACGAACGGGCTTTCCATCAGCCCCGCCTGCTGCCAGGGCACGATGGCCGAGAGCACCACGATCGCCAGCACGTAGAAGATCAGTACGCGGAACACCACGTTGCGCACCGCCCGCGGGATGCTCTTTTCCGGATGGTCGGTTTCCCCCGCCGCCACGCCCATGATCTCGCAGCCCTGGAAGGCGTAGACCACGGTCATCATCACCGCGAACACCGCCGAGAGGCCGTTGGGGAACAGGGTGTCGCCGATCAGGTTGCTCATCATCGGCGCCGGTGCGCCGCTGGCCAGCGGGATAGCACCGAAGATCACCAGCACGCCGACCACAATAAAGCCGAGGATCGCCGCCACCTTGATCCCGGAGAACCAGTATTCCGCCTCACCGAAAGCGCGGGTGGCCAGGGCGTTGATGCCGAACAGCACCGCCACGAACAGCGCCGACCAGTACCAGATCGGCACGCCAGGGAACCAGCGCTCCATCAGCATCCCGGCGGCGGTGAACTCCAGGCCCACGGTGGTGGCCCAGCTCATCCAGTACACCCAGCCGATCATGAAGCCGGTGGCGGGACCGATGAACTGGGTGGCGTGGGTCTGGAACGAACCGGATACCGGCATCTGCACCGACAGTTCGCCGAGGCAGACCATCACCAGGTACATCAGAAAACCTGCCACCAGATACGCCAGGATGGCCCCGACCGGGCCGCCCTGGTTGATGATCACGCCAGAGCCCATGAACAGCCCGGTGCCGATCACCCCGCCCAGCGACAACATGAAAATGTGCCGGCTCTTCAAGGCCCGGGTCAGGTGGATGCCTTTGCGTTCGATAGATTCGCTCATGTCGGCACCTCAGCAGTCAGTGAGGGGCGCGACGGCCGACAGGACGTCATGACGCGGGGAAGGATCAGCTTTACGGCAGTTCATTATTATTATCTCCAATAAGCTTCGAGGACCGCGCCCGGCGCGGTTCAAGCGATTATTGGAAAGCCATGTAAGTTCGCGTTGAACCTAAAGATCAAAGATGTAAAAAGTCGTAAGGATTTTGTACGTCAAGCCTCCAGCAGCGCATCCAGGGTCTGCATGGAACGTTGCAATTGCTCGTTCACCTGCGGGGCCAGGCGCTGCACCGCCTGCTGATCGTTGCCCAGGGCCGCCGCCTCCAGCGCCCGCATGACCCTGGCCAGGGCGCTCAGGCCCAGCGAGTCGCTGCTCCCGGCCAGACGGTGGGCCAGATGGGCGATTTCAGTACAGTCGTCGGCCGCGATGGCGTCCGTGAGCGTCACCCGGTGCTGGGCCAGCGAATCGCGCAGTACCATCAGCAGGCCCTTGAGCTTCTCGGTGCCCAGCAAGGTGCGGTGGGTTTCCAGCAACGCCCCGTCCAGTTCCTCATCGGCCTGTGCCGCAACAGCCAGCGGCGCCTGGCCCGCCAGTGCCTGGCGCAGGCTGTGCAGTTTCAGCGGCTTGGCCAGGATGCCTTGCATGCCGGCCTCCAGATAGCTGCGCACCAGGGCCGGCTGGACGCTGGCGGTCAGGGCGAAGATCCGACAGTCGCGATTGGCCCCCGGCGTGCCGCGAATGCGTTTGCACAGTTCGACGCCGCTGATGCCTGGCAGGTGCACGTCCAGCAGAATCAGGTCGAAACGCCGCTGCTGGCAGAGCGTCAGGGCCTCAGCGCCCTCTTCGGCAAGCCAGACCCGGTGCCCGTCGCTCTCCAGCAGGCCGCTGACCACCTCGCGGTTCAGCGCCATATCCTCGACCACCAGAATTTCCAGCGCCTGCACCGGCGTGCTGGCCGTCGCGACTTCGTTGCCGCCCGTGGCGGCCTGCAGCTGCAGCTCGAACCAGAAGCGACTGCCCCGCCCCACTTCACTGTCGACGCCAATACGACCGCCGAGCAACTCCACCAGATGCTTGCTGATCGCCAGGCCCAGGCCGGTGCCGCCATAACGCTGCGCGACCTCTTCGCTGGCCTGGGTGAAGCGCTCGAAAATCTTCTCCTGCATCGCCGGGGCGATGCCGATGCCGTTATCGCTGACGCTCAGGCGCAGACGCTGGCCGCCCTGCTGCGTCGCCTGCGGCACCACCTCGACCGCAACCAGGATCTGCCCGGCCGTGGTGAACTTGATCGCGTTGGCCAGCAGGTTGCTCAACACCTGGCGCAAGAACTGCTCGGCGCCGTGCAGGCGCTCGGCCAGTTGCCCATCGATCCGGCTGCGCAGGCGGGTACCGTTGCCCTGTGCCCGCGGCTCCAGCAGCGTCAGCACTTCGTCGATCAGTTGCCGCACCGAGAAGTCCACCGGCTCCGGATGGCTTTCACCCTCCTCCAGCCGGGCGAAATACAGCACCTCGTTGAGGATCGTCAGCAGGCCTTCCCCGGCTTTGTACAGGGCTTCCAGGCGTTTGCCGTCGCGCTCGTCGAGGGGCGCGCCGCGCAGCAGTTCGGCCATGCCGAGAATGCCGTTGAGCGGCGTGCGCAACTCGTGGCTCATGGTGGCGAGAAACCGCGACTTGGCGAGGTTGGCCGCTTCGGCCTCGTCCTTGGCGCGCATCAGGCTGGCGGTGCGCCGCTCGACCATTTTCTGCAGCTCGTCGCGCTTGTCCTGCAAGGCCAGGCGATCGACTTCGCGGCGGTCGATATCGCTGAGGATCGCCCGGCGCATGTCATCCAGGGCGTGGGCCACGGTATCGATTTCGTCTTCGCCGCCGTGGCGGCTCTTGTCCAGGCGCAGCGGCTCGTGCCAATCGCCGGCGGCGACGCGCCGGGCAAACCCGGCCATCACTTGCAGGTGACGGGTCACCAGCCGGTAGAACAACCCCGACAACGCCACCGCCAGGCCGCAGAGAAACACACTCATCCACAACAGGCTGGTCAGCCCGGTGGCGTACAGGCGCCGATGCACGGCGCCCAGGTCGGTGCTGACTTCCAGCTGGCCCAGGTGCCGCGAGCCACCGCTGGGTGGCTGGTAATCCAATTCGAAACGCTCGATGCGCAGCGGCCCGGTCGGCTCGGGGTTGCCCTGCACGAGGTCGAAGTCCGGGCTGCGCAAGTGCACCCGGGCCACGTCGGAGAAGTCCACCAGGCCGCGCAACTGCACATTCAGTTGCTCCTGGTTCAAGTCCCACAGGCTGCGCTCCAGGCTGGCCAGGTAACCGGCGCGGATCAGCGCCATGCGCGAATCGATGTCGCGCATTTCCCGGCGGTACTCGAAATACAGTTGCACGGTGCTGGCAAGCACGGTGAAACACAGGCTGAACAGCAGGATGAACAACAGCAGGCGCCGCAGCAGGCCACCGGGCCGGGCGCTGATCATCGGGCACCCGCCGGTAGCTTGAGCATGTCGCGATAGGTGGCCTCGCTTTCATTCAGCCAGCGTTCGATCTCGCCGGCATCGACCATGCGCTGCAACTGCGCATCGATTTCCGGCATGCGCCGGGCCAGCGGGGAGCGCCGCGAGACCGCGATCCGCAGGTAGTCGACGCTCAAGGCCGCGGGCAAGGCCACGATGTCTTCGGCCCCCGGCAGGCGCTCGACGAACAACTGCCCGGTGCGCCGCTCCTGGGTGATGAAGTCGATACGGCCGCGAATCAGCTTGCCAAAATTCTGCTGGCTGTCGGACACCCATTCGATATTGCGGTGCCGGGCGACAAAGCGGTCGAACTCCAGGCCGTAGCTTTCGCCGAACAGCAAGCCGCCGCGGTAACCGGCCAGGTCGTCGAGGCGCTCGAAGCGCACCGGATGGCGGCGATTGACGAACACCGCGACCTCTTCGCGCAGCACCGGCACCCTGGAAAAACGCATGCTCTGTTCGCGTTGCGCGGTGCTGTAGGCCAGGATCACGTCGACCTGCCCTTCGGCGGCGTCCAGCAGGCAGCGCTGCCAGTTGCCGAGTACGACGATCTCGACCTCGTAGCCCAACTGCCCGAACAGCTGCTTGACCACGTTGGGCGCCAGGCCGCGCACCTGCCTGCCGTCGCTCCAGGACACCGGCGGATACACCGGGTAGTCGCAGTAACGGATGCGCTCGGCGGCCAGGGTGCCGAGCGGCGCCAGCAGCATCAGCAGCGCCAGCCATCGCCCCCGGGCATTCATGCCGCCACACTGGCAGTGAACAGATACCCGGCGCCGTGGATGGTGATGATCAGTTGCGGTTCGGCCGGATCGTCATGCAGCTTGCGGCGCAGGCGACCGACCAGCACATCGATGGAGCGATCGTTGGGCACCCACTCGCGGTTGCGGATCTGGTCCATCAACTGGTCGCGGCTCAGGGTATGCCCACTGTTGCGCAGGAACACACTGAGCAGCTGATATTCGCCCTGGGTCAGCAGGGTTTCGCCGCCAGCCTGATCGATCAGGCGCCGACGATCGGTGTCCAGGGCCCAGGCGGCGAACTGTTTGACCGGGCGCGCAATCGCCGGCTCGGGCTTGCACGCCTGGGCATGGCGCACCCGACGCACCAGGTTTTTCGCCCGGGACACCAGCTCGCGCGGGTTGAGGGGTTTGATCACGTAGTCATCGGCACCGCATTCCAGGCCCACGATGCGGTCGATCTCGTCGTTGCGTCCGGTGATCAGGATGATCCCCACCTCCGAACGCACCCGCAGCTCCCGGGTCAGGGTCAGGCCGTCCTTGCCCGGCAAGCGGATATCCAGCATCACCAGATCGACCACGTGGGAGGCCAGGAAGGTTTCGGCCAACTCCGCCGTCTCGGCGCAGTGCACTTCGTAACCTTCCTGGGAGAGATAGGCATGCAGCAGTTCGCGAATCAGCGGATCGTCGTCGACGATCAGTACCCGAGGAGTCATCGCTTGTTGTCCTGGACCTGCCCGAAGGCGCGTTTCTTATTAGAGTTTTACCGCATCAGCGCCCAGAGGTTAGCTACTGCTGAACGATCGATCAACAGCCCTCCGTCTATCGCCGGAATCGCCGCCGGGCACCGGCCTGCAAACCGTCGACCCAGGCCTCGCAGATCTGTATGCCCTGGTTCGGGGTGAAGGTCCCGGGATTGAGCCCCGACTCCAGCCAGAGCCCATCGAGCAAGGCGCTGAGGCTGATCGCGGCAAGGTCGGCATCGAAGCCTTCCCAGCCCTCCTCCACGGCCAGGTCGCCGAGCACCCTGCTCAGCTCGTTGCGGTACTCGCCATAGGAATGTTCGTGGGCCTGGTTGATCGCCTCGGCGGTCTTGACCGCGCCCCAGAACGCCAGCCAGGCGTCGAGCAACTGCGGGTCGAGCAACTCGGCCGAGAACGAACCACGAAAGAACGCCGACAAGCGCTCCCGGGCACTCGGCGCGGCCTGGGCCATGGCCTCGCGCAACAGGTGCATGACCCGTCCGGTCACCGCCAGATAGGCCTCGGCCACCAGTTCGTCCTTGCCCGAATAATGATGGCTGATCAGCCCTACCGACACCCCGGCCTCGGCACAGATCCGGCGTATCGAAGCGCCCTGGAAACCATGGCGCTTGAGGCAGACCAGGGTGGCCTCGATCAAATTGGCCTTGCGCAGTTCCGGCTCCATCCGGGAAAAACGGGCTTCCTGACTCATCGGGGGCAATCTCCTTTGGGCAATCGATGGGGGCGGCGCTGAACGACTGTACAGCAAGAACCTTGGCCGCCTCCAGCGCTCGCCACGATTGGCCCCGGGCGCTTACTTGCTGGCCCAGGCGTTGAAACGCTCTTCGAGCTCCTCGCCATGATCGACCCAGAACGCCACGTCCATCGCCAGCGCACCCTTCAAGTTCTGCGGGGCGGTGGGCACCCATCGCGACAAGCCGGGATCGAGCCGGGCGGCCGCCTCGGTGTTGGTCGGTCCGTAAGGAATCTGCTCGACGTACTTGAGCTGGGCCTCGGGCCGGTTGGCAAAGGCGATGAAACGCTTGGCCTGCTCGACATGCCTGGAACCCTTGATGATCGCCCAGTAATCCATGCCGTACAGGCTGCCGGGCCAGACCAGCCCCAGATGGCTGCCGGCCTGGGCCGCCTGGGCGACGCGGCCACTATAGGTCGAGGTCATCACCACATCGCCGGCCGCCAGCCACTGGGCCGGCTGCGCCCCGGCCTCCCACCACTGGATATAGGGCTTGAGCTGGTCGAGCTTGGCGAAGGCGCGATCGATACCCTGCGGCGTATTCAGCTGCGCATACACATCCTCGACTTTCACCCCGTCCGCCAGCAGCGCGAACTCCAGGTTGTACACCGCGCGCTTGCGCAGGCCGCGCTTGCCGGGAAATGTCGTCACGTCCCAGAAGTCCGCCCATGAAGCCGGCCCCTTGGCCAGTTTGTCCGTGTCATAGGCGATGGCCACGCTCCACACCAGGGCCGCCGAACCGCAGGCTTGCGCCGCGTCGGCGATCAGCTGGTCGGCGCGCCCCAGGACCTTCCAGTCCAATGGCTCGTACATGCCCTCCTCACAACCGCGCATCAGGTCCGGACCTTCGATCTGCACCAGGTCCCAATCGACATTGCCGGTGTCGACCATGACCTTGATCCGGGCCATTTCGCCGTTGTACTCGCTCTGGATCAACTTGCTCTGGTCAATGGCGCTGAACGGCTGGAAGAACGCCACATCCTGGGCCTTTTGCCCGGCGCCGCCGTAACCGACCACCACCATCTCCGGTGCCGCCTGAACGCAGCCCAGGCCTGCGGCCAGGGACAGCAACAAGGGGGAGAAAACGTGCTTGAGCCTATTGGATTTCATCGCTGGTTCCTCGTGCAGGTACCGCGCGGGCAAGGTGCCGACGCAGCCCTTTTTTATTGTTGTGAGGTTCGCCCCAGGGGTGGGCGCAGGTCGAAGCTACTGCAACGCTTAGTAAAAAAACAAGTTGATTTTTTACTTTGGGTAAATTTCTATAGGGAAAACAATAACGCCGCACCTCTTGGCCGCGGCCCCGCTGGAGCACCTGCATGTCGATCTCAAGCCCTGCTTTCGCCCACCTTTTCGAGCCATTGCAGCTGCGTGGCAAGCGCCTGAAGAACCGCATCATGTCCAGTGGTCACGACACCTCGATGCCCACCGACAATCTGGTCAATGAACAACTGATCGCCTATCACCGGGCACGGGCCGAAGGCGGCGTCGGGCTGATCGTGCTGCAGGTGGCCGGGGTCCACGACAGTGCGCGCTACACCTCCCATGTGCTGATGGCCACCGACGACGCCTGCATCGACGGCTATCGGCAGCTCGCGCAGACCTGTCACGCCCACGGCACCCTGGTGCTGTCGCAGATCTTTCACCCCGGGCGGGAAATCATGGAGTCCGGCGACGGCCTGCTGGCGGTCGCCTATGCCCCTTCGGCGGTGCCCAACGAGCGCTTCAGGGTCATGCCCCGGGCCCTGGACCAGGGCATGATCGACGAGATAGTCGACGGTTACGCAACCGCTGCGCGTCGCCTGCACCAGGCCGGGCTGGATGGCGTGGAAGTGGTCGCCAGCCATGGTTATCTGCCGGCGCAGTTCCTCAACCCGCGGGTCAATCGGCGCAGTGACGAATACAACGGCGACCTGCAGCAGCGCCTGCGCTTTCTGCGCGAGGTCATCGCGGCGGTCCGGGCCAGTACCGACGAACAGTTCATCATCGGCCTGCGCATCAGCGCCGACGAGCGCGACCCCGAGGGCCTGACCGAGGACGAGTCCCTGGCGGCCGTTCAGGCCATGCAGGAGCAACTGGACTACGTGCATATAGTCGCGGGCACCTCGGCGTCCCTCGGCGGCGCCGTGCACATCGTGCCGCCGATGGCCATCGAGGCCGCCTACCTGGCCAGGGAAGCCGGGACCTTCAAGGCCAGCCTGAAGATTCCGCTGTTCGTCACCGGACGCATCAACCAGCCCCAGGAAGCCGAACTGATCCTCGCCCGCGGCCAGGCGGATGTGTGCGGCATGACCCGCGCGCTGATCTGCGATCCGCAGATGCCGAACAAGACCGAGGCCGGGCGCGCCGAAGACGTGCGCGCCTGTATCGCCTGCAACCAGGCGTGCATCGGGCACTTTCACAAGGGGCTGCCGATCTCCTGTATCCAGCACCCGGAAACCGGCCGCGAACTGCTGTTCGGCGCCCTGCGCCCGACCCTCAAGCCGCGCCGGGTGATGATCGCCGGCGGCGGCCCGGCCGGGATGAAAGCCGCGGCGGTGGCCGCGCAACGTGGGCATGAGGTGACCCTGTATGAGGCCAGCGCGCAATTGGGTGGCCAGGTGCTGCTGGCGCAACTGCTGCCGCGCCGCAGCGAATTCGGCGGCGCCAGCACCAACCTGCAGCGGGAGATGGAGCTGGCCGGCGTGCGCGTGGTGCGCAACACCCGCGTCGACCGCGCCCTGGTGGAGCGCGAGCGGCCGGACGTGGTGATCATCGCCACCGGGGCCGAGCCTTATTGGCCAGCCTTCGAGCGTGGCGGGGAACTACAGGTGGTGGATGCCTGGCAGGTGCTACGCAATGAGGTGCAACTCGGGCGCTCGGTGGTGGTGGTCGACTGGCGCTGCGACTGGATCGGCCCCGGCATCGCCGAACGCCTGACCCGCGCCGGGCATCAGGTGCAGCTGGCGGTCAACGGCACCCACTGCGGGGAAAACCTGCCGCTCTATGTGCGCGATCAACTGGCGGGCGAGTTGCACAAGCTGGGCATTGCCATCACGCCCTATGCCCGGCTCTACGGCTGCGACGACAACACTGTCTACCTGCAACACACCGCCAGCGGCGAGCCGATGCTGATGGAAAACGTCGACAGCCTGGTGCTCTGCCAGGGCCATCAGCCGCTGGACAGCCTGGCCACCGAGCTGCAGGGGCTGGTGGAATTCCAGCGCATCGGCGACTGCCTGGCGCCGCGCACCGCCGAGGAAGCGATTTATGAAGGATTGAAGGTCGCCTGGCAGCTTTGAGCCTGTTTATACTCCGAGGCCTTCAGGCGGGCGCAGCGACGCGCCCGTCTTCTTCCCGGTTCGGAACACGCCATGAGCAACAGCAGCACGACGCCGCCTGCCAGCAGCGCGCCCACGCCAGCGAGCGGCGCGGCAGCGCCACACTTTCTCGGGACGCGGATTCGCGGCCTGCGCAAGCGCCGCGGCATGACCCTGGCCACCCTGGCCCAGATGAGCGAACTGACGGCCGGCTATATCAGCCAGTTGGAACGCAACCTGGCCTACCCGTCCATTCCCGCGCTGTTCAATATCGCCCGCAGCCTGGGCGTGACCATCCAGTGGTTCTTCGCCAGCGAAGCCAGCACCGCGCCTGAAGACAGCGGCTATGTCGTACGCAAGAACAGCCGCCTGAGCGTGCATTACGAAGACGGTATCGTCGACCAGTTGCTGAGCCCGCAGCCCAACCGCCAGCTGGAAATCCTCCACTCGCGTTTTCCGCCCGGCACCTACAGCCAGCAAAACTACAGCCATGACGGCGAGGAAGCCGGTTATCTGCTGTCCGGGAGCTTCGAGCTGTGGGTCGGCGAGCGCTACTTCCAGCTCAACGAAGGCGACAGCTTCAGTTTCTCCAGCCAGGAACCCCACCGTTATGGCAATCCCGGCGAGGTCGATGCGCTGGTGATCTGGGTGATTACCCCGCCGACCTTCTAAGCCCCAGCCTTTAGCCTTGGGCGTCAAACCCGTCATGGAAACGGACTTCGCCCCGAGGGCTGCTGCCGTCGAAGGACAACGCCTGAAAATATTCGGCTGGCACACCCGGCAGCACCAGCCCGTCCCGGGTCCTGAAGCCGAAACGGCCTTAGTAGCCGGGGTCGCCCAGCACCACGCAACCCTCCGTCCCCAGACCCGGCCTGTCGGCATTCAGTCATTTTTATCGGTTGTAATGCTCATTGACGTCCGCCCCCTTTCACAGGAAGAGCACGATGAGACTCGCGTCCTACAACGTTGAAAACCTGTTCAACCGCGCCAAGGCCATGAACCTGGAAGGCTGGGCCGAGGGCCGGCCTGTGCTGGAGCGTTTCGCCCGGCTCAACCAGTTGCTGGGCGAGCCCATCTACACGGACCAGGACAAGGCGCAGATGGTCAAGCTGCTGACCGAACTGGGGCTGAGCAAGTCGGACCAGGGCCCCTTCGTGATCCTGCGGCAGAACCGCGGCAGCCTGGTCAAGCGGCCCAAGGCCGGGGGCCTGGAGATTGTCGCCAACGGCCGCACCGAGTGGGTCGGCTCGCTGGAGCTGATCGACGCCCCGGTGGACCTGGAAGCCATGCGCAACACCGCGCGGGTGATGATCGACCTGCAAGCCGATGTGCTGGCGGTGGTCGAGGCGGAAAGCCGCCCGGCCCTGCGCGATTTCAATACGGAGATCATCGGCGCCCTGGGCGGCCCGTTGTACCAGCACGTGATGCTGATCGACGGCAACGATACACGGGGCATCGACGTCGGCCTGATGACCGCCGAGGGCTACCCCATCGGCCAGCTGCGCAGCCATGTCGACGACACCGCGGCCAACGGCGAGCTGATCTTTTCCCGCGATTGCGCGCAGTTCCAGATCCCCCTACCCAGCGGCAAACAACTGATCGTGCTGGTCAACCACCTCAAGAGCAAAGGCTACGGCAGCCTCGCGGCCTCGGCGAGAAAACGCCTGGCCCAGGCCGAGCGGATCAAGACCATCTACGAGGAGCTGGTGGCCCAGGGCGAGGCCTATATCGCGGTGGTCGGCGACTTCAACGACACCCCGGACAGCGCGCCGCTGGAGCCCTTGCTCAAGGGCACCGACCTCAAGGATGCCTTTGTCCATCCGGCCTTCGATGACGGCGGTTACCCCGGCACCTTCGACACCTGCAAGGCGGCGAACAAGATCGACTACCTGCTGCTGTCGCCCGCGCTGTTCGCCACCGTCACCGCCGGCGGCGTATGGCGCAAGGGCATGTGGCCGGGCAGCAAGCCCAAACGCTGGAACGCCTACCCGCAGTTGGACAAGAAGGAAAACGCCGGCTCGGATCACGCGGCGGTGTGGGTCGACCTGGATCTGTGAGCCGAACAGGCCCCTCTCCTGAGCGGGGCCTGAGGCACAGCCTGGTCAGCCCTTGACGGTGGCGCTGGCGGCCTCGTGGATAAAGGCCGCGACCTCCGCCGCTCGCGAGGCCAGCGAGGCATGGGAGCTGGCCAGGGTGAGGGTCTTCCGGGGGTTGAGCCGGGCGGCCATCATCTGCTGGTTGCGCGGATGGATCATGCGGTCGTCGCTGGAGATCTGGTACCAGGACGGCTTGTTCTTCCAGGCCGGCGCGCTGATGGTATCGCCGAAGGTGCTGGCCAGCGGCGCCTTCTGGGTCACCGCCATAACCAGCGCCTCATCGGCGCCCAGGTCCTGGCAGAAGCTCTCATGGAAGGCTTGCGGCTTGAGCCACAGGTAGCCATCGCTGTCCGGCTCGAGGTTGGCCGCCGCCGCGGGCAGTTGCTGCTGGGTGATGGAACCCGGGCTTTCCCCGGCATCCGGGGCGAAGGCGGCGATGTACACCAGCCCGACCACGTTGGGCTGGTCGCCCACTTCGGTAATCACCGCGCCGCCGTAGGAATGCCCCACCAGCAACACCGGGCCATCGACCTGGGCAATCATCCTGCGGGTGCGCTCGACGTCATCGGCCAGCGACGTCAAGGGCATTTCCACCGCGCGGATCGCGCCGTAGCCCTTGCGCGCCAACTCGATGATCACCTTGCTCCAATGGGCCGCATCGCCCCAAAAACCGTGCACCAACACAATCGTAGGCTGATCACTCATGAGCTTGAATCCTCTGTCTGGATAAAGACCGCTCGCCGATGGCGGCGGTACTGCCGGCCCAGGGCACTGCAGGGAAGGTCGCTCGTCGGGCAACAAGGCAGGAGACGCCCTCCCCCGTGCTGGCTTATGCTCGGGCGCGCTCATTATCGAAGGGGACGGTGCCGACCGACCATGACCGAGAAGCCGAAGACTGTGCAGAGACACCTGACCCCACCCGCTTCGCCAACCGACCTCAGGCACCCGGCCGCCGATGTGTTTTTCGAAGTGTTCAGCCTGGCCCGGATGCGTGGCGAGCTGCTGGGCGAGACGCTCCTGCAGCCCGACCAGGTGCTGCAGCGAGCGGCGGGCAGCGCCTGTTTCCATGTGATCCAGGACGCCGGCTGCCAGCTCAGGCTCAACGGCACTAACGAAGCCACCCGGCTGATGCCCGGGGACATCCTGTTCGTACCCCACGGCCAGGCTCATCAACTGCACAGCGCTGCCGATGCCAGCCCGGACCTGCCGGCGCGCATCACCAGCGGGGTCTTTCAGTTCGAGGGTGGGTGCGGCCAGGCCTTGATCCAGGGCTTGCCCGGGGTGCTGCAAGTCAGTTGCCAGGGCGAGGACCCGAGCGACTTGATCGGCTCCCGTGAATGGCTGTCGCTGACGGTGGCGGCGATGCAGAAGGAGGTGCAAAACCCCTCGATCGGCAGCCGCATCATGCTCTCGCGGATCATCGACCTCATGTTTATCTGGGCCGTGCGCCATTGGCTGGCCCATGCCCCGCAAGGCATCGGCGGCTGGATCGCTGCCCTGCGCGACCCGCTGATTGGCCAGGCGCTGGCGCTGCTGCATGCCGAGCCGGGCGCGGCGTGGAGCGTCGAGCGCCTGGCCGGCCTGGTCAACCAGTCGCGCTCCAACCTGGCGCAACGTTTCACCCAGCTGGTGGGCCAATCGCCGATGCGCTACTTGATGCACTGGCGCATGCAACTGGCCGGTCAGCGCCTGCAGACCTCCAGCCTGCGCATTTCGCAGATCGCCGAACAGCTGGGTTATGAATCCGAGGCCGCCTTCAGCCGGGCCTTTCGCCGCGAGTTCGGGGTCGCTCCCAGCGAATATCGTTCACAGGGTTGAGCGGATTTGCTGCCATCTGCTGGATGCGGGATTTAGCCCCGCCCTTTCAACGCCTCGAACAACGCCGCCGAAGCGTTGTACAGCGGCACCCGACCCTTGAGCAGGATCTGCGCGCTACGCCGGTAGGCGGCCGCGTCGATGCGCATCGAACCGCCCTCTTCGCGCGCGGTAATCAAGGTGTCCAGCACCCCCGCCGGGTTTTCGATCGACACCGGGTATTCCGCCGTGGTGGCGCTCAGCGGCTTGGGCGTCTTGAGCAGTTCATGGGCCACGGTGCCTTGCGCCAGGCAGGCGGCGGCCAGGCAGCAGCCACCGGAGACGGCCAATGAAGGATGGGCATTCTGCGGGGTGAAATAACGGGTATTGATATCCCCCGTGCCCTGGGCCGGGCTGACGATGCAGATCTTCGGCAGGGTTTCGCTGCGCTGCAATTCCTCGGCGCTCATCAGGGCACCGCTGCGGTTGCGCAATTGCATGCGCAGGCCGCCCTGCACCATCAGGCTGATCAGCCGCGCCTTGAATTCGCCATCGGCGTCCAGCTGCGCCGGGGTTTCCAGGCCGGTCTTGCCCAGGTCCGCGGCCTGGACAATGACCATCGGCACCGCCACATCGAGGCAGGTGGCGCGCACGCCGTCGAGCAGGTCGATGCGCTGCCCGGTGGGAAACAGCTGGCCGGTCTTGGCCCCCACCGGGTCGCTGAGAAACAGGTCGACCCCGGGGAACACGCCATTGACCCCGGGAATGCGCGTATCGCTCAGCAGGCGCCCATCCCGGAACGCCAGGCGCGCGAGCATGGTGGTCTGGGTGTTGCTGTTGAAGATCTCGATCTGCGCGCTGTCCTCGTCCGGGCTCAGCCAGCCACGCTCCAGGGCATACAAGGGCAAGGCCGCCGACATGTTGCCGCAATTGACGCTCCAGTCGATCGCGCTTTTACCCGCCGCCAACTGCGCCAGGGTGCTGACCAGACGCGACTCGCCGGGCCGCCGCTCGGCGATGAACACCTTGTTGCTGGTGGGCCCGCCACGGCCCAGCCCGGTGATCTGGTTATTGCCCGGCAGGTCGCCACTCAGCGGCACCCCCATCAAGTGGCGCAGCAGTTCCTCGACCAGCGCCGGGTCCTCGGGCAGGGTCTCGCGAGCCAGGATCAGACCGGTGGACGTACCACCGCGCGCATGCCAGACCGGGAATTCAAGGATGCCAGCGCGGATTTCGGGAAGGTCCAGTTCAAAAGACATGATCGGGCTCGCAACGATGGACGACAGGCAGGGATCATAAACCGCTGCCCGCGCGAGCGCAGCTTTCCAGGTTCAAGGCCGCGCGCGCCCTGAGGGCCGCCAGGCAGATGAACGAACTTGAACTAGTATGGATTGCGTAAGGCCCGTGCCATAAGACTGTCGGATGGCCGTGGCTGACCAAGGTGCTTCATAAGCGGTTGCGTGCGAGCTGAAGGCTTCCGGGAGGCGAATCATGCTCGATCAGATTGCGCTGGGCATTCTTATCTTCGCCGGGATAGTCCTGTTCTACGGAATCATCGTCCTGCACGATATTCCCTACGAAATTGCCGTCCATCGGAACCATCCACACCAGGACGCGATTCACGCGGCCGGCTGGGTCAGCCTGTTCACCCTCCATGCCCTGTGGCCGTTCCTGTGGATCTGGGCCATGTTGTACCGCGAGGATCGAGGTTGGGGGTTTGCCACCGGCAAGCCGCAGCCGCAGGGCGAACAGAGCCTGGCGCAAGAGCTGGCCGAGCTGCGCCAGCGGGTCGAGCGCCTGGAGGGACAATCCCAGGCCGGGGCCCGCCCGGAAAGGAAGATGTGACCCATGGACCTGTTACTGATCCTGACCTACAGCGCCATCTGCGTGGCCATCTTCAAGATATTCCGTATCCCGCTGAACAAATGGACGGTGCCCACCGCCGTGCTGGGCGGCGTGGTGTTGATCGGCGCACTGATTTTCCTGATGAACTACAACCACCCCTATTCGGAAGTGGCGCGCTCCTACTTCGTCTCGGTGCCGGTGATCCCGGTGGTCACCGGCAAGGTGATCGAGGTGCCGGTGCAAGGCAACAAGATGCTGGAGCCAGGCGACGTGCTGTTTCGCATCGACCCCGAGCCGTTCGAGAACCGGCTCAAGTCCCTCAAGGCCCAGCAGGTGGCGGCGCGGGGCGACCTGTACCGGATCAACGAGTTGATCAAGCGCAACTTCGGCACCCGCCGCGAGCAGGAAGCCGCGATTGCCAAGGTGGACGACCTGCAGGCACAGATCGACAACGCCCAGTTCGAACTGGACAACACCGTGGTCCGCGCCCCGAGCAAAGGTTTCGTCACCCATGTGTCGCTGCGCCCGGGGATGATGGCAAGCAAGCTGCCGCTGCGCCCGTCGATGGTGTTCGTTCCGGACGAGGGCCAGTATTTCGCGGCCTGGATGCGCCAGAACAGCCTGCTGCGCCTGGTCCCTGGGGACGAGGCGGAAGTGGCGTTCGACGGCATCCCCGGCAAGGTATTCAAGGGCCAGGTCAAGAATGTCATCACGGTGATCGGCGAAGGACAGATACAGCCTTCCGGCACCCTGATCAGCTACACCGGCTCACCGCCACCGGGGCGGGTGCCGGTGGTCATCGAAATCACCGACCCGGACTACCTCCCCTACGCCAAACTCATGCCCGGCGGCGCCTATGGCCAGGCGGCGCTCTACAGCCAGCACTTCCACCATGTGGCGATCATGCGCAAGATCCTCCTGCGCATGGCGGCCTGGATGAACTACATCTTTCCGTTCCATTGATGGGCTGGGATCGGGGCTGATACTTGGTGCGTTGCGAGTCCAGCTTGATTTCACTATCGGTTGAGTGGTTGCTTTCGGCCCAAGGCTGAAAGCAGGCATCGGCCACTGACAAGCAACGGGTCGCTCATGGGCTCACTAAAAGCGCGGCCCGTTTCGGGCATTGTCCAAGTGCACTCAGGCATCCTGTCTCGATGCATCCAGTAACCGGGCAATTCTTTTACGCAAATCCCCATGGGTTTCCTCTGCGTAGGGAATCGCTGTTTTCCAGTCATAAAACCATACGGGCATCTTGCGATTCTGTTCGGGCTCAGAGGAGTAGCGCGGAAAGATATGGCAATGCAGTTCTGGCTCCGAATTCCCTAGAATTTCATAGTTCATACGAAGGGCCCCGGTTGCCTGTAAAACGGCGTCACCCATGCGGGCCATATCGAGCAGGTAGGTGGTTCTGGCCTCGGCATCCAGATCGTTCAGGCTCGGAACGACGGGGTCGGGCAACAACAGGCAGTAACCAGGTAGAAATTGCACATCGCCCATGACCGCCCAACCTGAGGCCATTCGGCAAATCACTTTATCGTTAGCTCCGTTGCGTGCTAACTCGACACGTTGCGAGATCAGCGGCATGCATAGTCCTTAATGGTGTTTTAGGTGGCATCGACTAACGACTTCACATGAGTAGCAAAATCATCTTGTATCGGTCGGAACCCGCAGCGAAGGTAAAATTCTGCGCCCTCGGGTGTATCCGTGGATAGGCGCACGACACGAAATCGCTGAGCCGCATAGGCCAAAAGCTGCTGCACCAGGGCCTTACCCACATTCTGTCCCCTTGCTGCACGCGCGACGTATACCCTCCGCAGCCTGCCGATGTCCGGCCCGGCATATGGATCATATGAAAGACCACCGATGGCAATCAGTTGCCCATTGCGCAAGGCTCCCAAAAGGCATTCACCTGGTTGATCGAATCGATTGGAGCCGTTTTTCCAATCCGCAACCAAGCGCGTGAGGAACCTGAAACCTTCTGCAGTTGCCTCCGCTTCCAGTACCAGGATTTCCGGAGGAAGCGCTGAGATTTGACGTATCGCCAGTTCGCCCGTTGATGTAACCACTCGATATCCCTGTGCTTGCGTTGGTACCTGACTGACTCATCTGCGCGGACAGCACGTCCATTCTTCAAGATTAACTCTCGGGAGATTTTTACACGCTCTGGACCCAAAGGGGACATCCGCGAAAGACAGCAATCGGCCAGAAGCAGCCCTTCGCAGCGAACCGCACTTCATTCCACCACTGATATGGAGGAGCTCTCCTTGGAAACCCGTTCAGGGTGACTCTCCGTATGCTTCAGATTTATTAGCCTCCTGTTCTTCCTGTTTTCACAGCTGCGTGAAAAACTGCGCGCTCTTTGCCGCTCACTTTTTGTCTGTTTTGATGGAACTGCCGATGGACATCATGGATACCAAGCAAGAAAACACCCTCGAAAAATCACTCAGGCTGGCGGCGGATGAACCGGCCCATCGACCTGACTTTTTCAAGACTCTGTTGAATTCCACGATCTACGTCCTTGGCACTGCCGGCACTGGCGAAGGTCAAGTCAACCTCGAGGCTGGTAGCAACATCAGCATCGCGCATTGGCAGAAGCCTGACGGCTCCGCTGTCATCCCGTTTTTTTCTTCGTTGCAAACACTACAAAGATCCATAGATAGCGAAGAGTCCTACATAGAGATCCCGGCCAGATCGCTGTTTGAAATCACACTGGGTACCCCTCTTTTCCTCAATCCAAAGTCTCCTTACGGGAAAGAGTTTTTCCCGGAGGAAGTGCGCCATCTGCTCTCCGACGAGATCGGCCAAAAGCCAGTGCAGCGCACGGTCGAAAAAGACACCAAAGTGCTGCTCGGACAGCCGTCGCAATATCCGTCGAAGATGGTCAATTCGCTCACACAATTACTCGCCAAACATCGCAACGTAAAGCGTGCGTTTCTTGCGTTGATGCATGACGCATCGTCTGATCAAAAGCCTCATCTGATCATTGGTATTGAAGCGGACGGAGATATTGAACTGGTCATGCGCGAAGCCGGTAACGTTGCCGGGGATACTGCTCCGGATGGTGAACCCGTTGACCTCTATCGCGTTCACGAAGGGGAGTCAGGCCTTAGCGATTACTTCCTAAAGCAAACCGCCCCCTTCTATGAACGGAAGTCGGCAGGCTGGCTGCGTTCATTGTTTGGCTTTGGCAAAGCGTGACAGAGATCAAACGCCGTGCTAACCGCAGAGCAGGCCTGCGAAATCGTGCTTGGCCTGTTTGACGGCGTCATGAGAGATGGCAAACCTGAGCGTTTTGTCATTCAGTCATGTGAGCTTTCCGCCAACGGTGATTACTGGGTTATTCGCAGTAACAGTGAGGATTACGTCGTCCACGGCATGACGGAATTCTGCTACGTCGGTGTTAACGCGAACTTGATCAACGTCATTACGGGCGAGCGTGAGACGGTCGTCAGTTGCATGAGTGTCGATGAGTATCTGCAAGACAAATACGACCTGGAGGCAGCGTCGGGCAACCAGTATGTACTGACCCCGGCAATTGACCGAGGCGACAAACCGGCGCTGGTCAATTTGCGTCGAAAACTGCAGTGCACCTACCCGCAAACCCTTGCGTTGCTGACTGGCATACAACGACTTTGGCTCACAGGTAAACGCAGGCTTCTTGAAGACGCGCAGCGACTGCTTCTCGAACAAGGCATAACCACCCAAATCGAGTTAGTGCTTGATGCCGGCGAAGCAGTCGCCATCGGCGTCGAAACCTGGCACATCGAAGCGGTGTTGATGGCTGTGCGCGAGAGGTTGTGCTGAGCCGACGCCAAGGAGCAGTCATATAAAATGCCATAACCCACCATCAATAGATGCGGCCGACGCCATGCCCCAGCCCACAAGTCACCTATTGGCTTATGTAAGGAAAATCAGCGATTTCCGGCCTGACGTTACCGCTATCGTGCTTTTCGGCCTGAAGGCCGAAGACGATGGCCTGGTGTATCTGGAGATACGCTTTAATGACTACGGAAAACTCCAAATTGAAGGCGACCACTTGATGCTGGGATTGGATGAGGCACTAGAAAGCGCCGAGTTCGAGTACGGTATTTTGCCAAATGATTGGCGAGTAATGAGCGAGGCGGAAATTCAGCGAATCCCATTCTTTGTCGGTGGAACATGCGTTTAGTGATTTGACCGCTTTGGGTCGATTGCTACCATCAGCGACTGACGGCCTCTGACCCAGTGCTTATGCGCCATGCGTAGGACTAGCCCACTGCCCGATAAAGTCGCCAACTCTCCGCTCAATGTCACTCTCAACTGTCCGCAGCCGCAGAATAGGAATGCCACTTCTAGCCAAAATCTCATTTTTCATGGCGTCCCGAGCTGCCTGCACGGGCCGGTCGTGGTACCCGCCATCGACCTCGATCACCCCTATCGGTTTCTTGCCCACTTTGAAATAGATCACGAAATCGCAACTGGCGCGCCTCATGAACGCCCGCTGGGGCTCCGTCCAGTCGAGGCTACCCGGCGATGCAAGCTTATCCAGCTGGATCTGTGTGTGGTACTTCAATGCCTGGCACGCCGGGGCTGACAGCGCTTCGCGCAGCAACTGTGCCACGATCTGCTCCGACTTGTAGCGTGAATCCTCGGGCCGCAGGCGGGCGTCCAAGCGTGCCAGAGACTGGTCGTACTCGCGGTACAGCAAGTCGAATGCCGACACCACCGGCGCGCGTACGATCTGCTCGTCCTGCGCGTAATAGCTGATGTAGCGGATCAGCGCGGCGATGTGGCCATTGTTGTCAGTGAACACCTCATCGCCAGTCACCAGGGTGAAGCGATGTTTGGCCCGCGAAACTGCCACGTTGATCATGCGTGGGTCGTCGACGAAATCCAGGCGTGTTCGCGCCTGGTTGTAGCGCTTCTTGTCCAGCACGGTGGAGAAGACGATCTCGTCGCATTCGCGCCCCTGAAACTTGTGCACGGTGTCCTTGACGAAATCCGTCGGCAAGTGCGTGTCGGAAAGGTTGACTTGCGCCCGGAACGGGGCGATGTAACCGCGACCTTCGCCGTCCATTCCGACGGGCTGCCCCTCGTCCTCAAGCACCTTCAGCAGGGAGTCCAATTCCCGAAGGTTGGTGTTCTTCCTGGCGTGGTTGCCCTTGGCTGTCACCACCAGGCGCAGGGGGGCTTCGCCCTTGTCCTCGGTCATAGGCACCAGTGCGTTGTCGTAGAACTGCTGGTTGCAGAACTGGATGATCCTGGGGTGGCAGCGGTAATGTTCTTTCAGCAGGGTTCTGGGCAGCGCGTCCTGGAAAACGCTGATACACGAATCGAGTAGGCTGTAGCGTTCGCAATCGTAGGCCTCGGTGGGCGCCTGCAGTCCCAGCTTCACGGGGATGTGTGCCAACTGGCGGTTGTCGCCAACGACGATCAGGTTCTTCGCGCAGCCCAGAGGCAGGATGCCTGGCACGATATCCTGTAGAGAGGCTTCGTCGATGATCACGTAGTCGAGGATCGCGCCGGGGGCGATCGAATTGACGATGGAGTGCGTGCCGCTTCCCAGGATAGGGAAACGCTGCACGAAGGCATCGAAATGATTGCGGTAAGTTTTGGCATCGAAGCTGTCCGACGGCGGTACCTGAAGTTGCAGATGCTGCTTCAGATGGTGCATCGATGCTGTTGTCAGTTCTTTCAGCAGTGCCGTGAAATTCGCGCGTGCCAACGATTCACGGCACGCCCGCAGCTCCGCTTCCTTGTCCCGTAGCGACTTGTCGTAGTAATGCATCTGCAATGCATGGAAAACGGCCATGCGCGCCTCGCCCTCGGCGAATGGCTTGGTGCGAAAGATTCTGAATTTGAACAGTAGCTCGATGCGGTCTTTGAGATGAATGCGCTGCTCGCCGAGGTAAGCCAGGTAGGCCATGAGGTCCGCAGTCTTGCGCGGTGTCAGGCCGTACTTGTCGAGCGAGCCTGTGGCCTGTACATCGCTTTCTGCCTGCCACTGCTGCAGGTAGCGCCGCTCGATGACCAGCTCGTCCAGCTCGATTTGCAGTTGTGCCGCCCTGTTGTGGTCTTGCAGGTGCTGCTTCAAGCGGGTCAGCAAGGCCTGGATCTCATCTAGGGACGGTGCCGGCTCGGGCGCGCTTGATGGCCACGCAGGCAGGTCGGCGAAGAAGGCCTCACGTTTGTCCTGGTTGCCAAGCTTGGCGACCAAGTGGCCCAGGCCGTATTTCTCCAGCTTTTCGTAGACGTTTTCCACGGCAGCATTGTTGTTGGACAGCACCGCTACCGTCTGCCCACGTAACAGAATATTGGCGAGGATGTTGAGGATCGTCTGGGTCTTGCCGGTCCCTGGCGGGCCTTCGATCACGCTGATTTGCGCGCTGAACGCCCGCTCGACCGCCTGAAGCTGACTCTCGTTAAGCCCGAACGGATAGATGAGCCCCCGACCCGGCGCCAGCGTGCCGTTGCGCCCCGTACAATAGGCTTGCAAGGCAGTGCCAGCGATGGCGGGCAGTTTTCCGAGCTGGCGCACCACATTGTCGGCAATTTCACGATCAGTCTTCGACTCAGCGTGATCCTGTCGGGCATTCGCCACGATAGTGAAATAGCGGAAGACCGGCGTTTCCTTCATCGATGTCGGGGCGGTAAAGCCGATACCGTCCATCTTGTAGACGTAGGGTTTTTTGCCGCCCGAGTAGTGCACGACGGCATATCGGTCACCGTAAATCGTAGCTTTGGCAATGGGCTTGACGATCGTGCTGCCGGGCTTGTGCAGCAATACATTGGTCAGCTCGCGGGTGGGCAGAACTTGGCAGTTACTGAGCGGGTGGGTGTGTTTTGTCTTGGAGGGGTAGTGACAGGTCAGTTCCAGGGCTTCGTACTTGTCGCTCCAGCGAATCGCCCAGTCGCTGATCTTTGCGGTCTTGTCCTCACCATCCACCTGAATCGAAGCCATATTCCTTATCCCTATGCGCATGACATCCGGCTTCGCCTCGCGCCGAATGCTACTTTCTCCAAGAGGAGTCATCTTGCCATCATTGCGGGCAGGGTCGATAGCCGGTTCATGCGTTTAGTCATCTTCCGTGCTTCCGGCTGAGAGCAGCCCATCGCAAACGGCAGCTATCGACTGTGGATTCAACCGGAAGCAGCCCTTTGCTACAGCATTAAACACTCAGTTCTGTGCGCGACTGGCAAGCCTGCGAGCTTTGTGGCGGTCGGATTGAGACAGGGTTCTGCTCTCGGAGCAATGCATCAGGAGTTCAGTCAGTTTGGGATCTTGGGGAACCCCCTGTTCCAACCATTGAAGAGCCAGCCCCGCCCAGTACTCGGAATGGGACTCCAAGGCCGTGACCAGCAACTGTCGCAAGGCTATCTCGGTTGGTAGCGCTCGTTTGATTCGTAGGGCCCCTATAGCACCAGGCAAATCGAGTGCTACCGCTTCATATGGCTTTTCAAGCAGTGGCAACAACCAAACGTAGCTGAACGCGTTGCTCATTTCTCCCTCACTAACCTACCCATGGCCATTCAGATCTCCGCTCTCCCTGCCGCGTCCAAGAACATATATTGGCGGTGAACGTCATGGGAGCCCGCCATCACTATCTCTCTCCTTCACCCTGGTTGCTTCTGCCCCCTAACTGACAATGGCCTGGTTACTCCCTAGCTAAATTGCGCTCGTACATAGTGACGTGTTGAGGAAACAACTCACCGTACAATGGGTGCTGTATGCCCAGAATGTTTATCTCAATGCAAGGCGGCACAAGCTCTTCCGAGTAGTCCAGAATGCCCACCCCCACACATGGAATCACCACACCCGCTTCAGTCTGAACAGAAAGGTCGAGAGCTGACTGATCGCGATGATTCGTGCAGCACTCGCTCTTGATAACGGCATACCCATCAGCGGGCTCAAACTGGCCGAAAGCAACACCCATGGGGGGATCGCCATACTCAAGCGCTGAATAGCCCACCAATACCAGTCCGCTAAAAATTGAGAATTGGGCCATGAGATTTCCTGCTTATTGCCACTTGCCTTAAACCAAAACAGCTGAGCACTACTCGGACGGGCCTGACGCGAGACAGAGCAATGCTTACCGACAAACTCACGCCCGCCGCGCCAACAACAGCACCGAAGCAGCCCCCGACAACAGCACCGCACAGCAGCGGTTGAAGATCTTCTTGCCCCGTGGCTCGGCAAACCAGCGGCGCATGTGCAGGCCCATGTAGGCGTAGGCGCTGATGGCAATCCACTCCAGGATCAGAAACAGCACGCCCAGCACCAGGAACTGGGCGGACACCGGTGCCTGAGGGTCGACGAACTGCGGCAGGAAGGCGGTGAAGATAAGGATTGCTTTCGGATTTCCGATGGCCACCAAAAACTCCTGCCGGGCCAAGGACAGCAGGCCCAGTGGCGCGGTCTTTTTCTCGGACTCGACCTGGGTATCCGCGGTCCACAGCTGGTACGCCAGGTACAGCAGGTAGCCAGCCCCCAGAATCTTGATCCCATGGAACAGCAGTTCCGAAGCCTGCAGCACCACCGCCAGCCCGGCCGCCGCCAGGGCGATCATCACCGCGAAGGCGGCCAGCCGCCCTACTCCCGCCAGGCAGGAGGCGCGGAAGCCATAGGTGGTGGCATTGCGAATCGACAACAGATTGTTCGGCCCTGGCGCCATGTTCAGGGCGAAACAGGCCGGGAGGAAAAGCATCAGGGTGGCAAGGTTCATGGAGGCGTCCGTCGGCTGATGGCTTGAGTTCCACAGCAACCCACCGGGCTGCCGCAGACCCACAAGCCTGCCCAATCCAGCGCAGGCCGTCGAGATTTTTTGTCGATGCAGGATTCGCTCAGTCCTCGATGGCGGCAAGCCCCGGCAGCAGCTTGTCCAGGGTCAGCGGAAACTCGCGCACCCGGATGCCGCTGGCGTTGTAGACGGCATTGGCCAAGGCCGCCCCGACCCCGCACACACCCAATTCGCCCAGGCCCTTGACGCCCAGGGGGTTGGCCTTGGTATCGGGTTCTTCGAGAAACAGCACATCCATCGCCGCGATATCGCCGTTGACCGGCACCAGGTACTCGGCCAGGTCATGGTTGACGAAATGCCCGTGGCGGGTGTCAAGCAGGGTCTGTTCCATCAGCGCCGCGCCGACGCCCCAGGTCATGCCGCCGAGGATCTGCGAGCGCGCGGTCTTGGGGTTGAGGATGCGTCCGGCGCCGATCACCGCGAGCATGCGCCGCAGACGGACTTCGCCGGTGTCGATGTCCACCGCGACTTCGGCGAAATGCGCGCCATTGGAATGCTGGGAAAACTGCTTGTAGTCCTCCCCCATCGGCCCGACGCTGCCTTCGGCCTGCAACCCCGCGGGCGCCACCCGCAGCAGCAGGTCGCTAAGGCGTTCCGAGCGCTCGCCGGTGCTGATACGGCCGTCGGCGAAGCGCACCTCTGCTTGGTTGTAAGGCGCGCCGGCAGCCTGGATGATCCGCTGCTTCAGGGCCTGGCAGGCGGCCTCCACCGCCGAGCAGGAACTGGCCGCCCCCCAGGAACCGCCAGAGCCCGAGGTCTGCGGAAAGCGGCTGTCACCCAGCTGCACCTGCACCGCCGACATCGGCACCCCCAGGCTTTGGGCCGCAACCTGGGTCAGGATGGTGTAGGTGCCGGTGCCGATATCGGTCATGTCCAGGCGCACCAGCACTCGCCCGGTCGGGCCCAGGCTCACCAGGGCCCTGGACAGCCCCAGGTAGTTGGGCCGGATCGCCGCGGCCATGCCCATGCCGATCAGCTTGCGGCCCTCGCGCAGGCTGCCGGGCTTGGGCTTGCGGCGGCTCCAGCCGAAGCGCTCGGCGCCGGTGCGCATGCAGTCCAGCAGATTGCGCGAGGCGAAGGGCACACCCAACTCGGGGTCCACTTCCGGCTCATTGCGCACCCGCAATTCGATGGGGTCCAGGCCCAGGCGTTCGGCCAGCTCGTCCATGGCGCTTTCGAAGGCGAGCATGCCCGGCGCCTCGCCCGGCGAGCGCATCCACTCGCCGCGATTGAGGTCGACCGGTACCAGCCGATGGCGGGTCAGGCGGTTCGGCGCGGCATACAGCGAACGGGCAAACACCGCGGTCTGCTCGCAGAACTCTTCAAAGCGCGAGGTGCTCGACCAGACGTCATGCCCCAGGGCCGTCAGCTGGCCGCTGCGGTCCGCCGCCAGCCGCACCCGATGCTGCATGGCCGGGCGATAACCTGCGTTGGCAAACATCTGCTGGCGGGTCAGGGCCACCTTCACCGGGCGCTTGAGCACCCGGGCGGCGAGCGCCGCCAGCACCGCGTCGGGATGAATGATCAGCTTGGAGCCGAAGCCGCCGCCGATATAAGGGCTGACAATGCGCACCCGCGCCGGCTCGATGCCCAGGGTATTGGCCAGGCCGCCGCGGAAGTTCGCCAGGGTTTGCGCCGAGGTATAGAGGGTCAGGTCGTCCCCGGACCACACCGCGATGGACGCATGGGGCTCCATCGCCACGTGGCTCTGGTACGGGGTGCTGTAGGTGCTGTCGAGCTTGACCGGGGCATTGGCGAACCCCGACTCGAAATCGCCGACGGCACTGTCGGTCTGGAGACCGGCGTTGGTCCGCGGCGGGATGTAGGCCTGGGCCAGGCGTGAAGCGAGCTCGAAGTCGCCTTGCTCGGGGGTGTAGCTCACGCGAATCAGGCGCGCCGCCGCTCGCGCGGCCTCGAAGGATGCAGCGACCACCAGCGCCACCGGCTCGTCGTAATAACGCACAGCATCGGTCGCCAACACCGGGCGCGATCGGCTGAACACCTCGGCCGTGGTCGGTGTCACCGCGGGGCCGAATGCCACCTGGGCGGGGGCGTTGCGGTGGGTCATGACATAGAGCACGCCCGGCGTCCGTTCGGCCTCGCGGGTGTCGATCGCGCTGATGCGGCCCCGGGCGATGGTCGCCCCGAGGATGTAGCCATAGGCGGTGTCGCCCATTTCCCGCTGCTCGTAAGCGTAGGTCGCGCGGCCGGTGACTTTCAGCCGGCCATCGACCCGGTCCAGCGGTTGGCCGATGGGGCCGTTGGCGGCGGATGGGGTGGGTCCTGATGTGCTCATGCCGATGCTCGCTCTTGGGTCGCGCTGGTCAGCAACTGGCGCAGGGTGCGTTTGGCCAGGGGAATCTTGAAATCGTTGCCGCCCTGCCCGCGCGCGCCGGCCAGGGCGATGTCGGCGGTGTGCTGGTAAACCGTCATAGCGGACGGCTGGCCGAGCAGCGCCTGCTCCGCCGCCGTGGCCCGCCAGGGTTTGGGAGCGACGCCGCCCAGGGCGATGCAGGCCGTACGGACCTGCCCCGCGCGGACTTCAATCACCAGCGCCACGGCAACCAGGGCGACGGCATAGGAGGAGCGATCCCGCACCTTGCGATACAGCTGCCGGCCCGGGGGTGGTGGCGGCAGCGTGATGGCCTCGATCATCTCGCCATGGACCAGCTGAGTTTCGATCTCGGGCGTGGTCCCGGGCAGGCGGTACAGCTGATCCAGGGCCAGGGAACGGCGCTTGCCGTCGGGCAGGACCGTTTCCACCCGCGCCTCCAGGGCGACCATGGCCACCGCCATATCCGAGGAGTGCACCGCGATGCACGACTCGCTGGCGCCAAGAATCGCGTGCATACGGTTGTGCCCCTGCAAGGCCGAACAACCGCTGCCGGGCACGCGCTTGTTGCAGGCCATGCCCGGGTCGTAAAAGTACGGGCAGCGTGTGCGTTGCAGCAGGTTGCCCGCGGCCGAGGCCTTGTTGCGGATCTGCCCCGAGGCACCGGCCAGCAACGCCTGGGACAGCAATGGGTAGCGCTCGCGGACACGGCTGTCGGCGGCCAGGTCGCTGTTGCGCACCTGGCCGCCGATGCGCAGGCCGCCATCGGCACTGTCCTCGATCGCCGCCAGGGGCAAGCGGCTGATATCGATCAGGTGGCTGGGCCGCTCTATGCCCAGCTTCATCAAGTCGATCAGGTTGGTACCGCCGGCGATAAAACGCGCCTGCGGCTGCGCGGCCATCAGGCTGACGGCCTGCTGTACGTCGCTCGCGCGCTCATAACTGAAAGGCAGCATGGGTTCAGGCCTCCTCGGCGGCGTCGCGGATGGCGGCGACGATATTCGGATAGGCAGCGCAGCGGCACAGGTTGCCGCTCATGCGTTCGCGGATCTCCGCGTCGCTCAGGGCGACGGGCTGGGTCTGCAGGTCATCGGTGACATGGCTGGGCCAGCCGGCGCGCACCTCCTGGAGCATGCCCACTGCCGAGCAGATCTGCCCCGGCGTGCAGTAGCCGCACTGGAAGGCGTCGCGGGCGATAAAGGCGGCTTGCAGGGGGTGCAGCAGGTCGCCATTGGCCAGCCCCTCGATGGTGGTGATCTCGTCGCCGTCATGCATGACCGCCAGGCTCAGGCAGGCGTTGATCCGGCGGCCATTCACCAGCACCGTGCAGGCGCCGCACTGGCCGTGATCGCAGCCCTTCTTCGAGCCGGTCATGCCCAGTTGATGACGCAGTGCGTCGAGCAGCGTGGTGCGTGGGTCGAGGTCCAGCATCTGGTCGTTGGCGTTGATGCGCAGGGTGATCGCCTGGGACGGCAATGGCTGAGCCGGGGTGGATAGCGCTGGGGCGGATGGGGGCTGAGACTGGAGCTGGGCCCTGCCGCCGCCCACCCACAGCAGGCTGGCGGCGGCCCCGGCTTGCAGGAGCGCGCGGCGCGACGGACGCGGTGAATCCAGGTCTTCCATGGTGCTCTCCTGAAATGAACGGCTGGACGCGAGTATCGCCAAGGGCGTGGCGCCGTTCTTTCAGGTATCAGGACGAGCTTGTCAGGATTCTGGAAGCCTGCTGGCGGTAGGTATTCGGGGTGGTCCCGGTGATGCGCCTGAAGGTCGAGGTGAAGTGGCTCTGGCTGGAGAACCCCAGCTCCAGGGCCATGGCGCTGATCGGCATGCTGCCGGCCCGCAGCAGGCTTTCGGCGCGGCGCACCCGGCGCTCGATCACGTAGGCATAGGGTGCCATGCCGGTTTCCGCCTTGAAGTGACGGGCGAAGGTGTCGACAGGCATGCCAGCGATCCGCGCCAGTTCGGTCAGCGAGAGGCTGCCGTCGATGCGCGCATCGATGTAGTCGCTCAAGCGCTTGAGCAACTGCGGCCCCAGGCGCCCGTTGCCAGCGCTGCCGATATCGACCCGCCCCAAACGCAGCCCCACCAGCGCCACCAGATGCTCTATATAGCTGGCTTCCAGGACCTGCCCACTGACCATCTCGGCACTGAGGGCGGCGAGCAGCGAGTGGATCACCCCATCGCCGCTGTTGAGGCGCATGGGCAGCTCGGCCAATTGCGGGCAGCCTGGGAAATCCAGGGCCGTGTCGATCCACAGGGCGGTGTAGATCAGGTCGGCATCGCGAAAATAGCCCTGACGCTCGACGCCGGCCGGCACGAAGCTGATCGAACCGGGGCGGTCGCAGCCCTCGTAATTGAGCGTCGAACTGCTGCGGATGTGGGTCCTGGCCGTGGCCCCGCGCTCGGTGAGGATCACCACGTGCTGCGGCGCGGTCCAGCTGAGCTCTGCCTCGCGGCAGGCCCAGCGACGATGATCGATGGTCACCAGGCCGTCGAACAGCGACGCCGACTGCAGTACCGCACCCTCGGCGCCCCGCGCACGGATGCAGCCCGCGCCGACCCGAGGTTGCAGCGACAGGTTTGCGGATTCCCTTGATACGCTCATAAGCCAGGCACCTCCCATGGGGTACAGCGAGCGGCCAGCCTACCCCAGGATCAGTGACAACTTCCAAGCGGAAAAGAACCTGCCTGGGGCAATCCCCGGCCAAACCGAACTGATTTACAATGCCGTTCCTTTGCCTGAGGCTGGCGTTTCGTGGATGCTCTGTCGCTTGTCTATAAGCACCTGATCGACTGGGTGATCGCCCCCATTACCCAGCAGTTTCTCGGCATTTTCAATCTGAACGGCCGCCTCGGGCTGTTGTTCCTGTGCCTGTCCTACGGCGTCGCCTATGGCCTGTTCCGCTTCAGAAAGCGCCGCGGCCTGGGCCACGCCCGCTCGTTCTGGCACTTCATCGGCGGCGGCCGGGTGCACCTGCATCCCTCGGCGCTGCTGGATTACCGCTACTACTTCGTGCGCGCCATCCTCAAGGTCGCGCTGGTGCTGCCCATCGTCCACCTGGTCGACCCTTACATCCTGCGCTCCGGGGACTACCTGGCGTTTTTCAGCAACCTCTGGGGCGAGCGCCCGCGCCTGGGGCAGAACCTGGGGTTGTCGCTGCTCTACGGGCTGGGAGTGTTCCTGCTCAAGGACTTCATCCATTACTGGGCGCACCGGGCCTTTCACTCGCGCTGGCTGTGGGAATTCCACAAGGTCCATCACTCGGCGCCGGTGCTGGTCCCGGCGACGGCGAGCCGGGTGCACTTCGTGGAAAAGATCGTCGAGAAACTGAGCATCAGCCTGTGCCTGGGCCTCTACGCCGGTGGCTTCTGGTACGCCTGCGGCGGCGAGATCAGCCGCTACACCCTGTTCGGCGTGACCTACCTGGTGTTCATCTTCAACAGCCTGGCGGCCAACCTGCGGCACAGCCATGTCTGGCTGTCGTTCGGCCCGCTGCTGGAGCATGTGCTGAACAGCCCGGCCCAGCACCAGATCCATCACAGTGACGCGCCCCGCCACTTCAACCGCAACTTCGGCACCAACCTGTCCCTGTGGGACTGGATGTTCGGCACGCTCTACGTCACCCGCTCGACGCCCGAGCCGCTGCGCTTTGGCACCGGGGAACCGGACCCGCAGCGTTACCTGACGGTCTACAGCCTGATCGTCACGCCCTTCGTCGAGACCGCCCGCAAGCTCCTGGCGAAACGCCCGCGTGGGGTGGCGCCGCAAACGCCCTATTCATAAACGGGGCGCCCGCTATTCCTCGAAACGACTGCTGGCATCACGATCGCGCTCGTAGTGCCTGCCCAGCGGAAACGCCGGCAACCAGGACTCGCGCCGAATAGTCCAGCTTTCGTAGGTGGGCTTGAGTTGATCGGGAGCGTCCAGGGCGCCCAGGTTCACTTCGATTTCGTCGGCGCTGCGGGCAAACACCGACGAGCCGCAGCAGGGGCAGAAAAACCGCCCGGCGTAGTCGCGGGTTTCGCCCTCGATGGTCACCGCGCTTTCGGGGAATATCGCCGAGGCATGGAACAGCGCGCCATGGTGCTTGCGGCAGTCGAGACAGTGACACAGGCCAACCCGATACGGGCGCCCCGCCGCGACGATCCGCACCTTGCCGCACAGGCAACCGCCAGTGAATCGTTCCATGCCGCACCTCCTCTTGGGTCAAGCGTGGGTGGTGGCCAGCCAAGGCCGCGGTCAGTCATGGGACGGCTGTTGCGCGGCGCCGGCCCGGCCTGGTTCTTTCTGCGCCTCACGCTGCAACTGATTGCGCCAGACCCGATAAGCACGAATGCCGGCGCGCACCGAGGCGAACAACAATCTCTGCTCCAGCTCGCGCGCCAGGCCCGAACGCACCAGCATCCGCAGGAATGTCCCGTGCGGCCGGGCAATAGCCAGGACTATGCCCCGGGCCAGCAGGGTGTCGCGCACCTCCCTCAAGGCCACGATGCCGCTGACGTCGATCGAGGTCACCGCTTCGGCGACGAACAGCACGGCACGGGGCTCGGGCTCGCGCTCGACCGCTTCCAGCAGGCGCGCCTTGAAGTAGTCGGCGTTGAAAAACAGGATCGCGTCATCGAAGCGATACACCACCAGCCCCGCCAGCGTGCGCGCCTGCGGGTATTGGCTGATATCGACCTGGCCTTCGATCCCGCGCACCCAGCCCAGCACCGCATCGGTGGGCTGATAGATGCTTTTGAGCAGCCGCAGGATCGCCAGCAGCACCGCGACGATGATGCCCGGCAGCACGCCCACGCCAATCACCCCCAGGGTGGTCAGCACGCACAGCCAGAACTCGAAACGGCTGAGCTTGCGGATGACCCGCATCGCCTGGATGTCGATCAGACCCCAGCCCGCCATCAACAGCACCGCCCCCAGCGCCGCCTGGGGGATCCAGGCCATGGGCGCGGTGAAGAACAGCAGGATCAGGGCAATCACCAGGGCCGCGATAATCCCCACCAACTGGCTCTTGCCCCCCACCATGCTGTTGACCGCCGTGCGCGAATCGGCGCCGCTGATGGCGAAACCGCTGGAGACCCCGGCGGCGATATTGGACACGCCCAGCGCCAGGAACTCATGGTTGGCGTTGATCGTGTAGCCGTTGCGGGCGGCGAAGCTGCGGGCGGTCAGCATCGCACTGCAAAAACTCACCGTGGCGATACCCAGCGCGTCGCGCAGCAGGCTTTTCAGTTCGGCCAGGTTGGTCTGCGGCCAGCTCAACTGCGGCATGCCCGAAGGGATCGGGCCCAGTACGGAAACCCCGCGGCTATCCAGGCCCAGCACCCCGACGCACAGGGTGGCGATGGCCACCGTCACCAGCGCCGCGGGCAGCCTGGCGAAGCGCCGCGGCAACCAGATCAGCAGCGCCAGGGCGCCTACCCCGATGGCCAGGGTCGGCAAATGGGTTTCGCCCAGCCGCTGCAGCATGTTCAACAGGCTGAGAATGAAACCCTCGCCTTCGATTTTGTAGCCCAGCACCTTGCCCAGTTGCCCGGCCAGCAGGCTCAAGCCGATGCCGTTCAGATAGCCGATCAGGATGGGCCGCGAGAAAAAGCTGGCAATGAACCCCGCCCGGGCAATACCGGCGCCGATCAGCATCAGGCCGACCAGCACCGTGACGATCACGGCCAACTGCGCCAGGCGCGCAGGATCGCCCAGCGCCAGGGGAGCGATCGCGCCGGCGACCATGGCGCAGGTGGCTGCATCCGGCCCGACCATCAGCTGCCGCGAACTGCCCACCAGGGCATAGACCATCATCGGCAAGACGCAGGCATACAAGCCGTACTGGGGCGGCAGCCCGACGATCTGCGCGTAGGCGATGGCAATCGGGATCTGCACGGCCGCCACCGACAACCCGGCCTGCAGGTCGTACCTGAACCATTCGCGGCGGTATTGCAAGAGATTGGCCAAGCCTGGCAGCCAGCGGGCGAGCAGCATGGAGGTACCTTCGAGGAACTTTGACGGCGATTGATGGCGAGCGCGAAATATCGTGCCCTGGATGAGAGATAAGCAGAGTCGGTTTTCTTTTCAATAAAATATCAGCGCATCGAGCCTCCCCTGGTTTAGCAAGCCCCACGGTTGCCTCCTGGCGAAACGCTTGCGAGAGCAGGCGCCCTGCCATCTCCGGTATCCGATGATCGGGCCTGGCAGCCCGCGGGCTCCTTTACTAGGGTCTATCCAACAGCAGCCGAACCGGTTTTAACTGGCCTGAGTTCACTGTCCAAGCCGTACTCCTTCTCGAACAGTAGCGTGTTCGCCTACTCGTTCCTCCCGGTACTCAAGGAGAGAACCATCCAGGAAGTGCAAGTGACACTTCTTGCCTGCCAAGGGACATTCTGAAACACATCAGGCTTTCAGCTAGAGGGTTCTACACCCGAGCGCCGAGGTGATAAAGAGGCGCACTCATCGAAAGGAGATCGAAGATGGCTAGCATATTGAAAGTTTTGGACATTCACCTGTCACTGCTCAAGTCCAACCCACCACAGCTGCATATATTGGCCCATGGCCTGGTGGGCTCTCCGGGCTGGACCAACCCAAGATTGCAACCGCGGTTTTACATCGACTTCCCGAAAGACGGGATTCAAGACTTCGACTTCGTTGCTGACCCGCCTCAGGGCGTTTCCATACTCCCCGTCTATCCCATCACCGCATCTGAGCACTGGGAAAACCCACCACTCAAGAAGCTCAAAGGCGTAAGGGTTCACTCGGCCAACAACTTCGTTGAAGAGTATATCCAGGGTGCAAAATCCGTAGCCTGTTAACAATCAAGAGGGATATGTGTCAGGTCCTGACCTGACACATTTCAGAGCAAACCCAGCCTGATGTTTATTCCAGCCATTGCCTATTTTTTGCTGTTCCTGGGGTCGTCCGCCGGGTTCAGATAGGTGATCCCCCAGGGCCCCGTGCCGTGCAGCTGGAGCACGGCTTCCTGTTTGCGGGTGGCGGCGTACATCGGCATGCCGACGGGAATGATCAGGGTGTCGCCCGGGTGATAGGCCTTGGCCTTGGCCGCATCGAAGCTGTCGCCGGTGGCGAAGTAGAAGGTGCCCGAGATCACGGTGACACGCTCGGTCACAGGGTGGGTATGCACCCCGACTTTCGTGTTGGCCGGCAGCATCAGGCGCAGCGTGAAAGGCTCTGGTTTTTTCAGGTCGCCTTCGATCACCGACATCATCACGCCGGGCCCTACCGCGGGCGCGGGTGTCCATTTCAGTTCGGCCGGGGTGGCGGCAATCAACCCTGTGCCCTCGGCCAGAGCGGCAGAGGCCAGGAAGGCCGCGCTGAGCAAGGCCAGTGAAACAGCGACAGCTTTATGGGCGCTCATCGTGATGTCCTCGCGTTTGAGAGCTCTGTGTGAATCGCAGCAGCGGCCAACATAGCGTCAACGCAAAAGCACAGCGGCTGCGCGATCGAGTCATATAGGGTGACGATAGCCGAACGCCGATGCGTGGATATATCCATTGCGAACAGCCTTGATAGCGCAGGGGTATTGCCGCACAGGCAACCGCAGGTGAATCGTCCGATGCTGCGCCTGCCCTGGAATCGAAGCCTTCGTTGCAGGCCAGCAAGGCTCGTCTTCCCGAGTGCCGCGTTGGCGCAACCTCGCCAACGGCCACCCTCGGTGCTGATAAAACCCGACGCCCGTCGACCTGGCAAAAGAAGCCAAATTGCCATGTGTTTCCTTCGTTCTTTCATACGTCGCAGTTCTCACTGCCCGTTCCCCATGCCTGGAGTTCCCCCCGATGCCTTCGCCCCGTCCCCTGCCCTCTGCCTTGCTGGGTCTGGCCCTTGTCTGTCCGGCCCTCGCCGAAGCCCAGGGCCTGGAGCTGGGGCAAGTGCTGATCGGCGCCGAGGAACGCAGCGGCGAAGACGCATCGATCGAGGAAGCCAAGACCCGGCTGGCCCAGGTGCCCGGCGGCACCAACCTAGTTGACCTACGCCGCCCGCTGCAGGGTCGGGTGGCCAGCAACCAGGATGTGCTGGCGTATCAGCCGGGGGTCTATGCCCAGTCCGCGGGCAACGAGGGGGTGAAGATCTCGATCCGTGGTTCGGGGATCAACCGCGCGCCGGGCGCCCATGCCTCGGGGCTGTACACGATGCTCGACGGCCTGCCGCTGAGCGGCCCGGGCGGCACGCCCTATGAGTTGCTGGAGCCGCTGTGGCTGGACCGGGTGGAAGTGCTGCGCGGCGCCAACGGCTTCGACCGCGGCGCCCTGGCCCTGGGCGGCGCCATCGACTACATCAGCCACACCGGCTACGACGCCCCACAGTTGCAGGTGCGCTACGCCACCGGCAGCCACGGTTATCAGCAGCGCCAGGTCAGCTCCGGGCAGGTGCTGGGCGACTTCGACTACTACCTGGCGCTGACCGACGCCCGCTCCGACGGCTACCAGGACCACAGCGCCAGCGAGAGCCAGGGGGTGATCGCCAACTTCGGTTATCGCTTCAACCCGAACCTGGAAACCCGCTTCTACATCCGCCACCGCCAGACCGACAATGACCTCGCCGGGCGGGTCACCAAGCGTTCCATCGAGCACGACCCACGGGCGGCCAATCCGGCCTACGTGACGCGCAACGACAGCCGCGACCAGCCGGGCAGCACCTTTATCGGCAACAAGACCACCTGGTACATCGACGACGATTCGAGCATCCAGACCGGCCTGGTCTACCACGACTACCCCATGGACCTGCGCGAGGGCCCCAACCGCCTCAAGGTGGCCTACACCGACGTCAGCGGCACCTTCGACTACAAGCGCCGCGATACCCTCTGGGGCCTGGAAAGCCACAGCACCCTGGGCCTGCGGGTGACCAAGCACCTGCCCAACTCAGGGGCCAGCGAGCTGGTGCGCATCCCCAGCGGCAACACCGCGGGTTTCGCGCCGGGCACCCACATGCGCAACTTCACCTACCAGGGTTCGGACAGCGTCCTGCATGTCGGCAATGACCTGGAGATCGCCGATGACCTGTGGCTGACCACCGGCCTGGCCGCGATCTACACCCGCCGCGAAAGCGCCGTGACCTACCCCGACGGCGGTGGCAAGACCAGCCTCGGCGACTGGGACTACGCGCCGCGCCTGGGCCTGCGCTACCAGCTGACCCCCGACCTGCAGCTGTTCGGCAACCTCAGCCGCTCGGTCGAGGCGCCACACCCCTGGTCGCTGATCTACAGCTCCAATATTCGCTTCCCGGCCGGCAGCGGCGCCGCCACCGGCACCCAGCGCGACCCGATCAAACTGCAAAACCAGACCGCCACCACCCTGGAACTCGGCGGCCGTGGCGACAGCGCCCTGGGCCAATGGAGCCTGGCCTGGTACTACGCCCAGGTGCGCCACGAACTGCTCTCGGTATTGCCGGATGCCAACGCCACCACGCCCTACGAACTCAACGCCAGCCCCACGGTGCACCAGGGCGTAGAAGCCAGCCTGCAAAGCAACCTATGGTCAGGGAACGACGGCGGCCAGCTGAGCCTGCGCCAGAGCTACACCTTCAGCGACTTCCACTACCGCGACGACGAGCGCTTCGGCGACAACCGCCTGCCGGGCCTGCCGATGCACTACTACCAGGGCGAACTGCGCTACGACTGGCCCCAGGGTTTCTTCGCTGCGCTCAACACGCAACTGGTGTCCAAGGTGGCGGTGGACTACGCCAACAGCTACTACGCCGATCCCTACGCATTGTTCGGCGCCACCCTGGGCTACAACGCGCCCAAGGGCGACTGGCAGACCTGGCTGGACTTGCGCAACCTGACCGACCAGCACTACGCCGCCACCGTCACCCCGGGCTACGACGACAAGGGAATGGACGCGGCGCGATCCACGCCGGGGGAAGGCATGGCGATGTATGTCGGGGTGTCATGGAGCCTGCGTTAAGGGCTAGCAGTGGACACGCGATCCCGCGTGTCGGGCAGCATGACGCCCCGCAGAAAAGGAGCGATATCGATCAGCTCTCAGGGGAAAGGATTGGCTCGGGGCTGGTTTCAGCAGCCAGCTTCAATCGGTCGGCCTTGCTGATGTACTTGGGCTTGCTGCGCGGGGCCAGCTTGGCACTGGCCTTTTTCGCGTGAGCCTTCAATAGCTGGTTTATTTTTTTACGACGGTTCATGTTTTTCTGCTCGGCCGGTAAGTGTTCGAATGATATCAGCTAAGGATATCGGGCCAGACTCCCCTGGTGCGCACTGAGTGCATGACCTAGCAATAACTTTTGTAAGTGCTATTCGAAATCACCTTGCGCCGGCCGACCAAACCGCTGGTGATAGCGCCCGCAACCATAAGCTCGCCTGGGTTGCCATTGAAGTGCCCGATCAGGCCAGATGCGTGACTACTTCAGGATAAACAGGTCCCCTTCCACACTCAGATCGCCGTGTTTACGACGCGGCGCGACAGCGTCATAAACGATTAGCAGACCTTCCCCAGCCTCCTCACCCACGTCAAACAAACACATACCCTCGGCATGATCGTCACCTTGCCCGAAAGGCACCTCCAGAACCCTCTCCAATTGCTCCGCAAAAACCACAAGCTCCTCATCAGATGCGAAGCCGCCACGCCAACGGAACACCGTTACCGGTCCGTCCAGGTCCATGGTCGGCCCCGCCAGAATCAGCAGATCGTCGCCGCTGACGCACAGGTCTCGCACCCCCAGGCCATTGAGCGCGAAGAAATGCTTGCGGTAGCGCCGCCCTTCCGGCCCGATCTTCTTGAGCACCAAGGTTTCGCTGGAGTCGTCATTGAGTTCAGGCTCGATCTCCAGCAGCACGGCCCATCCGCGCAGGACCGGCCCACGCAACCCCAACAGCAGCCGCGGGCCAATGACCGCCATCCCTTCGATATCGAAACCGTTGTCTTTACCCGGGATGGGCAGGAAGTCCCGTAACTGATCGTCTTTGGCAATTTCCCAGGTCAAGTCGTTGCCAAGCGCGTTGCCACGTAGCCGCGCCGCCGTACGTCCATCGGCATCCACCTCCCTGGCAAAGCCATAGCTGTCGCCCTGCCGTACTACCGGAATGCGGGCCAACAAAAAGCGATTGCCGTCTGCCTCTACCGTCGATAGGCGCTTGATGTTCTTTTGCGCCGGCTTGTCGGGCTCGGCCTTCTTGCGCTTGAGGCTATGGGAACCCACCACCCAGAGGTAACCCCGGTCATGGTCATAGGCCAATCCCTCGATATCGATCTCGGCGTCTGGCGCTGGTATGGGCAGGTCCAGGTATTCCATGAGCGAGAACGATTGGTGCTCATCGCAGATCACGACGCCGCCTGGTGCAGCGCCCTGGACTTTCAGACGCTCCAGGCTTGTGGCTTCGTCGTTGGCCACCCACAGTGTGTCGCCAATCCGCTGAGCGACCGAAAGGCCATCGCGCAACGCTGCAAGCCCTGGGGCAAAGCTCAGTATCACCACATTGATTCGCTCGCTCATGAGTACTCTCCTGCCAGACGGGGTGAAGCGAACAGGCTGTTGTCGAGGCTAGTGGCTACCCAACGACAAGCAAGATTATTGTCTAGCACGTTTTTTCACAGGCGATAGAGCGGTGGCGCATAACTTGAGAGAAGGCCTGGCCGAACTCCTCGGCGAATGTGATGAGCGACTTGTATTCAGGATCTACATCACAGGCGCTTCGTGTACAGGCGTGACGACATGGGGTCATACCCTCGTATCTTTGCTGGGGTAGCCGATGTCGATCTGATCGTGTTCGTGATGACAGCAACGGCTGTTCGCCTTGAGAAGCTGGCCGCACGTGGTCTTTCGCGAATGGGCTTCGCAATATGACAACCCGGATTTCTCCGGGCGCGACACGAGGCGTGGATAGCGGAGCAAACGGCGCAGGTTTTGCGCATTGACGGGGCGAGTATTGTTGAAGATATGGCCGCGCAGCCCCTTCACTCGGTGATTCGATAATGTTGCTTTGGGTCGTTTACAGACCTTCGCATCAAGCTGCAATCGGCCCAAGAACTGCCACACGCATTCAAGACGAGGACAGAAAGTTCAACTCCAACCTGCTGATCGAAGACCTGACGAAACAGGTGAACAACCCAATCGACACTGTGACCGGGCATCTCGGTAATCAATGACTATGCTTTGACCTAATGTGCAAATCGCTCCGACCGGTAATCCATAGCGCTGTTCTACCAGCCAACACCAGAAAAACAGGCCCATGAAACCGATGCCCTCCCTTGCCGTTGTTGCCCTTGCCTCAATCATGGCCGCTATCGGCTTTACGACCCATGCAGCCGAGGTGCCGTTGGGTAGCCGTTCCCTGGAAGGTCACATCATTACGCGGGTGCTGGCCGTTGATCCGGTGAATCATCAAGTCACCATAGAAGACACCAACAAAAGCCCGGTATCCATCCAACTCACGGAAAAAGCCAAGGCCCTGGGCAACCTGAAGGTCGGCGACAAGGTCGATATCCACGTTGTTCGCTCAGTCGCCTATGTGCTCGACACGAATGTCGAAGCTGCGCCAGGGGTTAGCGACGAATCAATGACTATCCGTGCCACACAGGACAATCCTGACCCAGGCGGCGAGGCGGTTCGCAAGGTCAAGGTCACGTCAAAGATCACTCGCATTGACTTGGAAAAGCATGAAGTGACCTTGCTACCTCCGGAGGGCGAACTGACCGTCCTGAAGGTCGAGGACCCACAGCTTCAGGCCCGAATGAAGAAGCTCCAGGTGGGTCAGACGATCAACGCCATCTACACCGAGGTAATGAAAGTCAAAACCTCGCGCTGATATGGCTGACAAGCAGAGATCTTGATGAAGGCTACTCCGGACGCTTCGATATGACAGAACTATTGAATGCTATAGCGCTGGGATTACTGGCCTTACTACCCCTGATCAATCCGCCTACAACAGTGGCTTTATTTATTGCCCTGAGCAAAGGCCTTAGCCAAAAAGAAAAAAACAAACAGGCGCTTTCGACTGCGTTTTATGTCTTTCTCATCATGGCACTTACCTATTACGTAGGTGAGTTTGTTATGGACGCTTTTAATATTTCCATTCCGGGCTTGCGCATGGCAGGCGGTGGCATTCTCATAATAATGGGCTTGAAGATGCTCTTCCCGCAGCCTGTCCATGTTTCTCCTGTCGTCAACAGCGCAAAGGAACAGGCCAGTTTTGCCTTCATTCCGCTGGCCATGCCCAGTACTGCCGGGCCAGGAACGATCGCAATGATTATCAGCTCCTCCGCGACCATTAAACACAGCACGTTATTTCCAGCCTGGGTTCTATTAACCGCACCTCCATTAATCTTCTTGTTTACTTCCATTATTCTCTGGATCTGCTTACGCAGTTCAGGACCCATAATGAAACTAACAGGGGAGTCAGGCATTGATGCAGTATCACGCTTGATGGGCTTTCTACTCGTATGTATGGGGGCTCAGTTCGCCATAAATGGGTCGATAGAAATAGTACAAGCCATCATTGACAATAATTTTCATTTACCCCGCCCTCAATAATTCAATCTCCACACTGCGGGAGGCTAAAGCATGGGTGTCTGCTACCCTTAGCGGAGTCATCGAGGTCGGCCGTTCTCACTCCCTGACATTGATCCAGTCCTCTCAAGCCTGCCTGACCACATGAGGTGGGGCGATGCGCATTTCATTACTTTACGCGGTGTCAGCTGTACTGGTTCTAAGTGGATTTTCTTGCCTGGCGCAGACCCAGAATGCGCCTGCAAACGCTGCGGCTACAGCGCCCCTGACGGCACCGGCCAAAGATGTCGTGTTTACCCAAGAGCAGCTGGATCAAATGCTGGCCCCCATTGCGTTATACCCGGACCCACTGTTGGCACAGGTATTGATGGCCAGTACCTACCCCGGGGAAATCGCCGAGGCGGTCACCTGGTCCAAAGCACATCCGGGCGCCAAGGGCGATGATGCGGTCAAACAAGTGTCGAACCAGACCTGGGACCCGAGCGTACAGGCGCTGGTTGCCTTCCCGCAGGTCCTGGCAACGCTGGGACAGGACCCTGTCTGGGTACAGCGTCTGGGCGATGCCTTTCTGGCGCAACCCGACGATGTCATGGACGGTGTGCAGCGCTTGCGGCATCAGGCGCAAGCAGCAGGCAACCTGCAGAGCAACCAATATCAGAACGTGACGGTTCAGACTGCACCGGCACCAGCAGCCCCTGCCCCTGCCCCTGCCAACAGCTCCACGATCATCGTCATCGAGCCTGCCGACCCGAAAGTGGTCTACGTCCCCACGTACAATCCGACCACTACCTATGGCACCTGGGCCTACCCTGCTTCGCCGCCCGTCTACTATCCACCGCCCCCCGCGTATTACCCCGGATCAGCCTTGATGGCCGGGCTGGCGTTTGGCACCGGCGTGGCGATCGTCGCCTCGCTGTGGGGCGACTGCGACTGGGACAACAACGACATCGACATCGACGTCGACCGCTACAACAACATCAATCGCAACACCCAGATCAACAGGAACCAGAACAAGTGGCAGCACAACTCCCTTCATCGCGATGGTGTTCCCTATAGAGACAGCAGGAGCCGTGAACACTACGGTCGCCAACTGGACGGAGCCAATCAGCGTGGAGCCTTTCGAGGGGATAATGCCCAACGCGCCCAGGCGCGTGAAAAAGCCCGCAGTTCAATGGACAGGCACGGTATCGAACGACCGGCCACCACTAACCTCCAGGCCCGTGATCAAGCGCGCAGAGCGCAGGTCGATAATCGCATGCAAGCCGGGGCAGACAGACCGAGAGCCTCTGACAGGAACCAAGGCACTGACAGAAACATCCGGGACAATCAGCAACCCAGACAACAGAACGCTCAGACGAATCAGCGCCGCCAGGAACTCTCCCAAGCGCGCCAGGAAACGCCAAAGCGCCCGACCGCCAGCCCCGGCAGTGCACGCAATAACGCTTTTGCCGGCGCGCGCTCGCCGTCCCAGTCGAACGCCCAGGCCCTCCGTGGTCGAACCAGCCAGGCATCCGCCACGCGCCCCAGTGCTGCGCGATCCGCCGGCCATCAGATCAGCAGGCCGTCCAGTGCTCCCATGCGACAAAGAGGGGGGGGCCGGCGTTGAACACACTTCCTCGAGTGAAAGCATTCATGGGCTCCCTCCCTCGCATCCTGATGATCAGCGCCAGCCTGGCATGGTCATGCACGGCTATGGCACAGCAGGCATTTCCAACCCCGGAACAGGCCGCTCAGGCGTTCGTCGAAGCCCTGGGTACACAACAGGCCGATCAGGCACGCCTGATCCAGCTGCTGGGTGAAGACTGGCGCAGTTTCATCCCGCGAGGTGGCGTCCAGCGCAGTGACGTGGATGCGTTTTTGAAGCTCTACCGCGAGCAACATTCCATCGAAAAAACCAGTGACCGCAACGCTGTCCTGTCGGTCGGCAGTGACCACTGGACACTGCCGATACCCCTGGTAAAAGCCGAAAAGGGTTGGCGCTTCGACATCAAGGCCGGTAGCGCCGAAGTCCGTACGCGGCGAATCGGCAGCAACGAACTGGCCGCGGTGCAATCGGTGCTGACCTATCACGACGCCCAGATGGACTATGCGTCAGTGGATCGTAACGGTGATGGCGCCCTCGAATATGCGCAGAAAATCTTCAGCACTCCCGGTAAGCACGACGGACTCTATTGGGCGGATGACGATAGCGGTCAACTCAGCCCCTTGGGTCCACTGTTCGGCAATGCCATCGACGATGAAGATTGGCATGGCTACCACTTCCGCATCCTCGCGGGACAAGGTCCCTCGGCACCGGGTGGCGCCTACAGCTACCTCATCGGCGACAAGATGAGCCGTGGCTTTGCCCTCATCGCCTGGCCGGCGAAATACGAGGACACCGGGGTGATGAGTTTCATGATCAGCCATGAGGGCCAGGTGTTCGAGAAAGACCTGGGACCCGAGGGTTATAAATTGGCGCAGTCGATGAAGCGGTTCGATCCCGATGACAGCTGGCAGGAGGTCACCCTGGATCAGAAGCCGTAACATTTGCCTTGCTGCAATCGTTCGTTAGCGGGTCGTAAAAGACATGTTTCGCCTCTTATTTCAACAGGCGGTAATCGGCTAGAAGCGGACACTTTCCAAGTGTAGATTCCGACCCTAAAACTGACGCTTAAAACTGTCTTCGACAGTAGGGGCGATTCACTACTCATCATTGAGCTGCTGTATACCCTTCATCATCGAAAACATAGACTTGATTTCCGAATCTGAGATATCACCAGCCCCGGCTTGAGGACCAGTATGCTGATAGGGAGTTTCGTCAGCTTCTTGCTCGCGCTCTTCGAGTACTTCGCGTCGGTTCTCAATGTCTCGGGTGATCGCCTCGTCGATGCCAACACCGTAGGCCCTTGCAGCGCTGACAAGTTCTTCGTGAAAGGTACTGAGTTCTTGGCTGGAAGAAACATCGGCGAGTTTGTCGTCGATGCCGACAATGAATCCTCGTAACGCATCAGCCGCTGCGTTACGTACCATGCTCGAGTCGGCTAATTGAGCCATTGCATCGGCAATACTCATGATGTCGTCAATCGCAAAGTCTTCGCCAATGTTGGCGAGCATTTTTGCAGCGGCTTCCGTCAACACGTCACGAGTTCGATCAAGTAGGTCGCCCGTTTGATACCGCAGCCGCTTCAACTGTCGCAGCGAAAACAGGCACTCGTAATAATCACTACCCTCGATTCCTTGTCCCCTCAAGTCGTTCATTACTCTGTCAAGAATCGACTGAGTCTGAAGCCCCGGCAAATGTTCGTCCATTTCGAGGATGTGCCGGAGGGATGCAATTGCTGTAGTACATCCATGGTTCTGAATGCGATCCATAGCCTCGACCCACAGGCCTTCATCGCTAAACTGGCTCTGACATGTCGTGATATGAAGTTTGAAGAAACTCCATGCACTGCGAAACTCGTAGATCGTCGCTACGGCTCGCACGACAACTGGGAGAAGGTGATCGTCGGTGACCACCTTGCTTAGAAAGTCGCGAATGCCGGGGTTGGCAAACGAAATTTCCTGCTCTTTGACCGACACGAACGAACCACTCAATTCCTTCAGCCCATTGCGGAACCGTGCAGCTGCTTCCGATGGTGATATCTGATAGCCCGCACTTGCAGTGACGCGCTTGAACATCTGCGAGCAAGAGTTGGTCCCTACATACGGGCCGGAGAAAAAGATTGCCCACATCAAGCACCTCGCATCGGCGCTCAAGTGCGCTCTATACGGCCTCTCCCAGAGCTCCGCCGGATTCTCCAATACCCGTAGCACGGTTGTCTGAATGGGCTCCTCCCGCACCGAGTAATAGTCGGCTGACGTCAGCAGCTCAATCAGGCGGGGACTGAAGTTCCGGTGATCAATCATCTTGAGAAAGAAGTCACCGCCCAGGAGCCTGGCCTTTTCCTCGTCGACCAAATCCGAGAAATAGATGTGGTTGAATACAATCTTTGCCTTGATGCTGCGGGTATAGACCCCGACGTTCAATACCATTTCGCTCGCAGTCACGCGAGGTGATGAAAGCTTATCCGACTGAATCTGCGCTTGGTTTAAAAGATAAGATCTGGTCGTCAGAATAAAACGCAAATCTTTGTTGTTTCGTAGTCGGTCCAGAAAAACTGGTAGTCGCTGATCGACTTTGCCGAGCAACTCGTTGGTCAAGCTGATCTGACCCAGGAAATCGTCGAGAAAGATGAGTCGCTTTTCACCGGCCGAGCTTACTGCCATAGCTTCTTGAAGGTCGTCAACGACGAAAACCTTCCAGTTCTGCTCCATATGCAACCAAAGCAACATGCGTCCAAGCGTTGTCTTTCCGACACCCGGTTCACCCGCAATGATCAGCACTCCGCGGTCTTGCAGAATCCTCTCTGCCTCCCCCAAGCTCGCGTTGTGGACGAACTTGGGAACCAGTTGTTTAATGCGCGCGAGCTCCGCGTCCGTCCTGTTGTAGACCACGCTGTGTAAGATTCGATCGAGAACATCTGTGCTGGTCAACCAAAGCTTGAAATGCTGGCGCAACACATGGGGATGCTTGCCCAAGAGGTTGTTCAAGTCCTCGCGACCTATCACGTCGCCAACGCTTATGGGCGCGGATGGCATGGCTTGAACAACTTTGTCTTTCAGCGCCGGCGTAAGTGATACTGACGTCGCAAGGATGTATCGACTTGGAGACAATCTCAGGACCTTCGGGTCCTCCTTGGCAGCAGCCAGAACCAGACTCCTGCTCCCGCCCTCAGCATGATGCTTAACCTGAACCACGACACCTTGATCCGCCACGGCAAAGCGGAAGTCGATTCCTCCGTCTTTTCCTGGGCCAAAACTCTCCATTGTGATGTTGAACTCCGCCTGCAGCAGGTCGCGCACAAGCAGCTCGAAGTCAATGGGCGAAAGCGTTCGGAAGTCGTACATGTGGTCAGGGCTGTGTCGCTGCAATCAGGGCGTCCATGTGCGGCCTATCGTTCTCCGTGATGGCATCGATCAGATCCCTGACAGCATGCTCTAGGTCAAAGATCAGCTCGTTGTTGCCTGCAAATCGATCAAGCGTATTGCCGTGGCTGAAGTAGTGGAAGATCTTGAGGATTCGCTTCGCCCGCTCTACACCAAATAGAACTTCTGCACGTTCGTCAACCAGCTCTGAGTCCTTCGGTCCAGGAAGCCTAGAGTAGGTGTAGAGCTCGACGAAGCGTCTCATCGCATTCGGGAGCAACATCAGCACATCATGTGCGGTCTTATCCGGTGCCTGGTTGAACTGATGAATGACTTCGAAAAGGAAGTGGTATTCGGATTGATAGCGTGCCAGTGACGCCGGCATGTCTTCCAGCGTTGATGACTTTTCAGCAATTCGTTTGATCAGAAAGAGCCGTGCTCCCTGCTTGCTTGCCACAGGCTTGATTTCCCTGAGCAGGTTGAAAAACTCAAAATTGTGCGTGGAGACGAAGAACTGCTTGCAAGTCGTCTTCCACGGTGCATTTTTGTCCTGTTGTGTGAAAAACAGCGCCCGTATAGCAGCGGTCACCTGAAAAATGTGATTAGCGTCCAAGCTTGAGATCGGGTCGTCGATGTAGACGATGGTCTCCTTGAACTCCGCAGGCTTGATCTCCTGCAGTTTCGTAAGGAAGTATGAAAAAGCAATGGCCGTTCGTTCGCCGTCGCTCAGATTTTTTGCGGGGGCCCCATCCTTTCGAATCATTTGAAATCGATCTTGGCCTGCTGGGTCTTTGACGACCTTTATCTGAACAGCCTCGCTACCCAGCATCGAAGCCAAGCGCTCATTGATCTTCTCCCGACCTTGTTGAGCTTGACTGATCTGGGCTTGGAGCTTGTCGATCTCTGGCTGGAACTTGGCGACGTAGGCCTTCAGCCGCTCGTACCGCTTGACCTGCCGATCTCTCTTCACTTCCAGGCCGGCGGCATCCTGCTCATCGAGGAACTGTTGCACGTAGTGATACTTTGCCTTACGCAGAGAGTCAGATCTGGCCTTCGTGAAGTTCGAGGCCAATTCATTGTTTTGCTTGATGATTGCATTGACCGCTGTTACTGCGTCCTTGATCACTACCTCTAAGCCTTGGGCCAGTGGGCTGGGCGTCATAGTTTTGCGTGAATCATCAGCCTTGCGTTGAACTTCGCCGGTGAGCTTCTTGATCGCTTGGTTGAGGGCATTGATGGCAGCCGGCAATACATCGATTGCGAGGTTGTAGCTGTCTCGAAATTGCGGGTTGAGTTCGGCAGCTTTCGGCCATGTCAATCTGAGCTCAGCCGCCTTCACACGCTCAAGTAATCCGTTAACTTTCTCTTGGTGGTCTGTCAGATCTTTCGAGAAGTGAGTACGTAATGCCTCAAGACGAGCTGGTGATAGCTCGTTACCGCAAAATTCACACGCACCAGTGGTGGAGTGTAGATGCAAGCCACTTTGCACCCAGCGCTCAATTTCTGGGTTCTCTTCAAGATGCTTCAAAGTTCTAGAAAAGCTTGGCGTTGCGGCAAGCACCGTCACGGCCTCTTTGTACAGAGCCTCAATCGCAGGAGATGCTTGAAGCTCATCAACAGTGCTTGGTCTCTTGGAGTCAGGCGTCAATGCCAATTCAATAGCATCAGAAAGTTCTTTCTCCATCAAAAGCTGGGAGTCGAGAATACTCACAACCTGCACATCTTGCCCCAGATGCGCGGCTGTATAGGGGTCAACCTTTAAGCGTTGGCGGATGAACTTAGCAGCTTCCGTCTTAGTCTGGGCAATGCGCGACTTCAGAGCCTCGACTTCACCATTCAGCTTGCGTTGAACCGAATCGGAGCGTTTGATCCGCTCAACTAGCTTGTCGATCTTTCGCTGTGCTTCCTCGGACTCTTTACCAAGCAGAAGGATGGGGTTAAAGCTTCCGCCATCGAAGTGCAGATTGGCCTTTACAAAATCGGAATTGAAAACGCGAACTGAAATGCTGCTCAGAGTGAAGTTTTTTTCGGTGATCGCATCATTGTCAGTTTCGAAGGAGAATTCGCATCCGAATAAGTCTGGATTGGTTGTTTTTGCCTCAAGCTGGGCGAACAGCCGGGAGAGGGTTGTCTTCCCAGAATAGTTCCAACCATAAATGAGGTTCTTGATTCCGAACTCTTGAGTACCTGCAGGCTTGTTGTAGTTTTGGTAGACCCCAAGCCCTTTTATTTTTTCGATGCTCTTAAGCATGTGCCCTCCCTGATCTCAACGCAGAGCTACCTGCAATCGGGTCAGCAAACCATAGCGCAGTCAGAAGAGTCGATCCACGTTAGGCCCCATTGATCTTGGTCAGTCCTCGGAGTTTTATTTTGAGACCCCATAAGGAGCCGGTCGCCGACGGCAGCTACTGGCCGGTTGTTGTGCCTATCTCAACTGGCTGCTTTGGGTCGTTTTCTACCTTTCCTGAACGACTTAAATCGGCCAGAAGCAGTCATCCGCTGTCTCTACGAATTTCCGCCCATCCACTGTGTATCGCAGTGTATCTACACAACCTCCCGCTACATAAGCTTGCATCCGGCCCGGGATTCGGACACAGGCCAGATACGTCGCTGCCTTCAAATGCACCCCAGGTTGAAGGGGATCAGCCAGGTCCCCTGCCCCACGGCTTGCATTCAATGGAGAGATCAGCATGAAGATGACACTGCGTAACCACAGAACCGGCGCGTCGATCCTGGCCCTCACCCTGTTCGGCATCCTCGGCACAGCCCACGCACAAACGAGCACAGCGGCACAACCGGAGACGAGCAATGCCGGCACCACTTACGCGGTGCCCTCTCCTTTCGGCCCGCTGAAGCATGTCGATGCCGGGCTGCTGGACGTGGCCTACGCCGAAACAGGCCCCGCCGATGGCCCGGTGGTGATTCTGCTACACGGTTGGCCGTACGACATTCACAGCTACGACGAGGTCGCGCCCCTGCTGGCCGCCAAGGGTTATCGGGTGCTGATGCCCTATGCGCGGGGCTATGGGGATACCCGTTTCCAGTCGGCGAAAACCCTGCGCAATGGCCAGCCGGCCGCGCTGGCCAGTGACGTCATCGACTTCATGGATGCGCTGAAGAGCAAGCAAGCGGTGCTCGGCGGTTATGACTGGGGCGCGCGTTCGGCGGATATCGTCTCGGCGCTGTGGCCGGAGCGGGTCAAGGCGCTGGTGTCGGTCAGCGGCTACCTGATCGGCAACCAGGCGGCCGGGCAGAACCCGCTGCCGCCCAAGGCGGAATTGCAGTGGTGGTACCAGTTCTATTTCGCCACCGATCGCGGTCGTGCCGGCTACGAGAAAAACACCCATGATTTCGCCAAGCTGATCTGGCAACTGGCCTCGCCGCAATGGAAGTTCGACGACAGCACCTTCAAGCGCAGCGCCAAGGCCCTGGACAACCCCGACCATGTCGACATCACGGTGTTCAACTACCGCTGGCGCCTGGGGCTGGTTCAAGGCGAGAGCCGCTACGCCGCCCTGGAGCAGAAACTGGCCACGGCTCCTGCCATCAGCGTGCCCACCATCACCCTCGAAGGCGATGCCAACGGCGCGCCGCACCCGAACCCCGAGGACTACGCCAAACGCTTCACCGGCAAATACCAGTTCCGCCTGATCAGCGGCGGCATCGGCCACAACCTGCCACAGGAAGACCCGCGGGCGTTCGCCCAGGCAGTGATCGATGCGGATCGTCTTTGACCAGGGTTCTGCTGCCAGCCCCCTGCCATGAGGGGGCTGGCGTTTTGCTCTAGGCTACAGAAAGCTGGATACCCTCTTGACCCGCATGCCATAGCAAGGAGCGCTCCCCATGGCCAATTTCCAGAACGCCCAAACGATCGATGGTTTCACCATGAAGCTCTGGCGCGGCGAACGCATGTGCCTGATCGGTTTCGACGTCGAGAGCCCACCCGCGGACCTGGTGGGCTTTGCCATCGAATGCAGGTTTCCCGGCACCGACGAGTTCAAGCCTCTGCCCAACCGCATCGCCTTTGCCTACGACGAGCCCACCCACAGCGCGGTGGATGGCCAGCGCAAGTATTCCTCGCTGGAAGCGCCCTTCCAGAAGTTTCGCTGGGTTCATGTGCCCCATGAGGTCGAGCAAGGCACCTTCACCTACCGCGGCCGGATGATGCACATGGCCAACGACGGCCAACTGGTGCCCGGCACGGCCATCGAACTGGCGATCGACCTCGACCCCATCAGCTACGAAGGCATCCTCGACATTGGCTTCACCCGGGGCTTCACCTCCTCCCAGGCCTTTCGCGACCGGGTGCCCGCGGGCGTCAAGGTCAATGATTACGGCAAGAGCCTGATTCCATCGAAAACCAAGGACGGGCTCGACCACCCGAAGACCGAGACGGCCATGTACCAATGGCTTGGTTTCGAGGCAGTGTCGATGATTTTCGCGGTGCTGGATGAGGTCCTGCAGCAGCCGGACACCAGCCTCGATGTCTTCGCCTACGACCTCAACGAACCGGACATCCTCGCCAAGATGGAAGCCCTCGGCGACCGTCTGCGCATCATCATCGATGACGCCGGCGATCACGCCGCCCTCGACAGTTGCGAGACCCGGGCCGCCAACCGCCTGGTGGCCTCGGCCGGCGCGGACCGGGTTCGACGCAGTCATTTCAATGGCCTGCAACACCACAAGGTGCTGATCGCCCGACGCAACGGCAAGCCCTACCAGGTGCTGTGTGGCTCCACCAACTTCAGCTTTCGCGGCTGTTATGTACAGAACAACAATGCGCTGCTGTTCAAGCATCCTGAAGTAGCGGAGCTGTTCGGCCGGGTCTTCGAGGCCGGCTTCAACGACCCGAAAAACTTCGAGGCCAGCGACCTGGCGCAGAAATGGCACGTCATCGAAACCGCCACCGCGACAGCGCCAGGCCCGCGCCTGCATTTCTGCTTCTCGCCGCATGACCACAGCGATCTGTCGCTCAGCCCGATCGGCGGCGCGATCGACCAGGCGAGCCGCTCGGTGCTGTTCAACATCGCCTTCCTCAATCAGATCACCAGCGGGCCCCTGCACGACTCGATCAGCCGCCTCTACAAGCGCCCGGTGTTCAACTACGGCGTGACCGACAAGGCCTCGGGCATGGATGTGATCAAGCCCGATGGCACCTCGGCCGAGGTGGATTTCGCCTATCTGGCCAAGTACGCACCGGAGCCTTTTCGCAGCGAGTGGTCGGGCGGCACCGGGATTTCCGTGCACAACAAGTTTGTCGTCACCGACTTCAACCTGCCGAGCGCCAAGGTCTTCACCGGTTCCTCGAACCTGTCCATTTCGGGGGAAGAAAAAAACGGCGATCACCTGATCCTGATCGAGGACCAGAAAATCGCCGTGGTCTATGCCATCCAGGCCCTGCTGATATTCGACCACCTGCATTTTCGCAGCCTGATGCAGAAGGCCTTCACGGGCGCCGATGAGACCCAGGGGAAGCAGCCACTGCCACTGTTACTGAAAAAACCCACGACGATCTCGGGCCAGCCTGCCTGGTTCGAGGCGTACTACGTCGCAGGCTCGCAGAAACAGGGCGACCGGCAGTTGTTCTCTCACTAAGGGCGCGAACTGTCGAAAGCCGCCAGGCGCCAGGAAGGCCTCATGCCCTGCTGGCGCCTGCGCGGGTCAAACCGTGACGATCATGCAGCCGATCGCGCCGGACTCATGGTAGATGGCGTGGCCGTTGTTCTCCGCAGTGAACCCGCGCAACGAGCGTTTGGCCACGTCGCTATAGGCCAGGGAAACCACCCAGCGGGCATCGACCGGCTCGGTGTATTTGGCAATCTTCTCGATGTCCTTGCGGGTTTCCGTCAGCAGTTTGTTGCCAGCGTTGGTGGCGCTCTCGACTTTCACCTCAATGGCATAGCTCTCGACACCCTGTTGGACGAGTAGGTCGAGGTGCAAGGCCTGGTTCGGCGGTGGATAGGGTACTTCGCGAGCGGTCGACAGATGCGCTGCGCGCAGCAGCAGAAGAAACTCGACCTGGAACCAGACTTCCCAAGCCGCGCCGGTACTGATGGCGGCTTCGATACGCGAGTGGTCGCTGAGAATGATGTGGCTCAGTTCAGTGTTTTTCATCGTAGGTTCCCTCTATTGGATGGTAGAGAGAGGAACGAACCGCCGGCGCCGTTGTGAATAATGAGCGTGAGGCCGGCATGCCTGCGCATGCCGGCCTCGCGGTTTTATTTCTTGATGGAAAGGATAGTGGCCGCACCGCCTTCCAGGCGGAACGCGAAAGTCACCTGGTCGCCAACCGCCAGCCCCGCCAACTGCTCCGCGGTCGCGGCAAAGGCCATGGTCATCGGTGGCCATTGCACGGCGGGGACGGCGCCGTGGGCGATGGTCACTTTGTGCTTGGCGGTATCGATGGCCTTGATCCTGCCCTCGGCAGTGGCCTGTTGGGCCTGCTGGGTTTCCTGCTTCATCGGCATGCCATTCATGTTCATGTCGTCCATTTTCATGCCGGGCATGTCCTGCGCGTGGGCGGCAAGAGACAGCGCGGCCAGGGTGCTAGCGAATGCGATCTGGATCAGTTTCATGTTCCCTGGAGCCTTGCTAACGTTAACAATTTATATTTTACAATTAATTCAATAACTTAAAATTAATAACCATTTTTAGTTTTTTCCGAAGTCAGCTCAACGACTGAGAGAAGAAAAGCCCCCACATAGCTGCAGAGAATGAACTCGACATCATTCCCATGGTCCCTGTTATGCGCTGATAAAGCGTTCTGAATAATTGAAAACTCAGACGCCTTTTTAGGACGTTTCCTACGGCAATTCCTTTTCAGCTTTGTTAGCGTGTGCATCAATTTATATTTGCCGGGCCAAGTATGGTCGAGCTTTCGCACTTGAAGTTTGCCCTTCCTGCGCATCAGAGCCCGCCCTGCGCCGGGGCAAAAAAGGAACAATGGATGTTCAATACTTACCTCCTGTGCCTCAGCTTGATGGTCAAGTACCTCAAGCATAACCTTCAAACTCTCGCTTTCTCCCGCAACAAATCCAGCAGCAAGCCTGACGTCTTGACGGTCAGCGCTGCAATCCTCTGTGGTTTCTGCTCTTGGAATAGGGGCTTTCCACTGCTCATTTCTAGCCTATCAGCTTAAGGACAAGCCTATGTTCGCGCCGGCCAATACTGCGCACTTCGAACTACTGATTCCTTCTGTGCGCAATGATTTCAAGGTACTGGCCTTTGACGGTGCCGAAGCGATCAGCACCTTGTATGCGATCCAGGTTGAACTGGTCAGTGAGTATCCCGATTTTGATCTGGAAAGCCTGCTCAGCCAGCCTGCGTTTCTCCAGTTCGGCCTCAATGGTGAAGGCCTTCACGGGCGTATCGACGATGTATTCGTGGGAGAAGCCGGTAAACGCCTGACCCGTTACCACCTGACCTTGGTGCCAGCGCTGCATTACTTGCAGTTCAGCCACAACCAGCGAATTTTCCAGCATCTGACGGTGCCACAAATCGTGGCCAAAGTGCTCCAGGGGCATGGGATTCAGGCCGATGCGTTTACCTTCAATGTCAGCACTAGCCCTCAGCGCGCGTACTGCACTCAATATGGTGAAAACGACTTCGAGTTCATCCAGAGGCTGTGCAGCGAAGACGGGATTTCATGGCATCACCAACACAGCCAGGATGGCCATCAACTGGCGTTCACCGACGATCAGGCTTATTTCCCTAAGCTGGGAGCAACTCCTTATCAGCAAGGCTCTGGCTTGGCAGCGGACAACCCGGTAATCAGTCAGTTCTCCCTGCGTTTCAGTACTCGCACCAGCACGGTGACTCGGCGTGATTACGACCTGAAACGCCCAAGCTTGTTGCTGGAAAGTCAATTTACTGCCGAGTTCAGCCCTGCACTCGAAGACTACCGCTACCCAGCTCTGATCGAGAATGAACAGCGTGGGAAACAGTTGGCTCGACAGGCACTGGAACGGCACCGCACCGACTACCAGTTAGCTGAAGGTAAAAGCGATCAGCCAACCCTGCGCAGTGGTCACTTCTTCGACCTGACCGAGCACCCGCGCCAGCAGTGCAACGACTTGTGGCTGCTGCTCAGTGTGACCCACTCCGGAAAGCAGCCCCAGGCTCTTGAGGAGTCGGTCACCAGTGACAGCAAACCCGAAGACGGCTTCACCCAAGGTTACCGCAATACGTTCAGTGCAATTCCTTGGGACGTGTTCTATCGGCCACCGCTGGTCACGCGCAAATCGGTTTTGGTTAGCCAAACCGCCCGTGTCACTGGGCCTGTGGGCGAAGAAATCTTCTGTGATGAACATGGGCGGGTCAAAGTCGAGTTCCATTGGGACCGCGCCGAACTTGGCAGTGACAAGAGCAGTTGCTGGCTACGGGTATCATCGAGCTGGGCGGGGGACAGTTTCGGAGCGGTAACCATTCCACGTATCGGTATGGAAGTGGTGGTGACTTATTTAGAGGGCAACCCCGATAATCCGTTGATTACGGGGTGCGTGCCTAACAAGCTCACACCTGTGCCCTATCCCCTGCCGGCAAACAAAACCAAGACCGTGTTGCGCAGTCACAGTTCGCCGCACAGTGGTGGCTACAACGAACTGTCGATTGAAGACCGCAGCGGCCAGGAGCTGATCTACCTGCGTGCTCAACGCGACATGGAGCAGAGGGTCGAAAACGACAGTCGGTTAGAGGTCGGAAACGAGCGTCATGAAACCATCAAGGGCAACAGCATCACGGTGCTGGAAGCCGAAGAGCAACGCACCGTCACCGCTGACCGTAAAGTGGATCTCAAAGCTAACGACTATTTGCAAGTCGCTAGCAGCAGCCATACCCGCGTCGGGCAAACCGTGGTGATTGAGGCCGGGCAACAAGTCCACCTCAAAGCGGGTGCCCAACTGATCCTCGACGCTGGAGCCAGTATCACCTTGAAGGGTGGTGGTCAGCATATCGTGATTGGCCCGGGTGGTATTTTCAGCAGTACCGAGATTCAAATCGGTGGTGCACCCACTGCGGGAACGGCTGCTGCTCCAGTGTTGCCAGGAATGCTTGAAGGACTGTCAGCACCCGCGACACTGCCTCTCCCCAACCTATCGCTTTATCAATAGCAATCGGTGGCCGGTGCACTCCTGCCCATTCCGGGCTGCCAACTCGACGCATCAGGTCATTGCCCAATTCACCATCCAGGTAAGACGGCATGATCAACTCCATCTCTTCACCCTTTCAAACACCAGTAGCACCAGGAGTCCTGTGTGTGATTCTGGATGCCAGTTTTGACTCGGATTTGCAGGCTCATGTCGATCAGGCCATCAGCTACGGTGTCGAACGCTGCGTCCCGCTGTTCGACAACACCCCCTATACAGCCTTGCAAGCCGCGGGACCATTCGCCTTGCTGTGTCCGGTACCCGGTGCGTTGATGGAGTATGCCAGTACGCTGCTTGAACAGGCCGATGCCGGATTCGTGGCCTACTTGAAGGATGACCAGTCCTTCGAGCAGGCCGTTGAACATTGGCGCAGCCTACTCACCGTCAGTACCGCTGACACTCCGGCCCAGATGATGCGTTTTTTTGAACCACGCTGGCTGGAGCCGTTGTTGAGCAGCCTCGATGAAACCGAGCTGTTGCAGTTCATGGGGCCGCTCACTGACATGGCCTGGCGCAACGAGCTGGGCTGGCGTCATCAGGCTCACCCTCATCCCGAACCGGAAGCCGAGGTCCAAGCGCCAGGCTGGCTGCACCTGGGGCACGAGCGGCAGGCCCTGATGGATCAGCAGCGCTTGAAGGTGCTGGCCGGACGGTTTGCTCAGGACTATCAGGCGGTATTGCCCATGCCCGAGCCCGCGGCTTTTGTGTATCGACAGCTACTCACGGCCCAGCAAGCAGGGTATCTGCAGTTGGCCGAGCAAGAGCGCTGGCTGCGTCTGTCGCTGAGCAAGGGCGATGACTTCTGGAGTCGATCCCCGCATACCGAATTACTGGCCCGTAACGACCTGGGTCTTGGCGACAAGCTGATCGAGCTTGAACGTCTCTGAATCACAAGGATGATGATGAATGAGCAGTACTTACACGGTAAAAGATGGCGATACCCTGGGGAAAATTGCCCAGCAACATGGCGCTAAAGCATCTGAGATTCAGGCGCTTAATCCGATCATCAATGACCCCAACCACATCAAAGCCGGTTGGGAGTTGAAGCTTCCCGGGGCCGCTTCAAAACCCGAACTACCACCCCCAATGCATGCAGACAACACCAGCTCGACCGCGCTCAAGGGGCAGGCTCAATGCGACGAGGAACTGGTCGATGTTGCCCACATTACCGGTGAGCCTCACTTCTATGTGTTGACCGACAAACAGTCCAAAGCACTGAAGCAAGAAATCAACGCGGTTCAGAAACTGATGGATGAACTGCATCAGAACCTGTCCAAAGCTTTGCCCACTACTGAGTGCAAGAAACCTCAAGACCCGAAGGCCAGTTGCGCCTGTGCCCGTTGCATCAAAGATGCTTGGGCGGTCAAGGCTGAAGGGGCTGGGTTGTTGATGCGCGAGACCAAGCCGCAGCCGACCAAAGCAGCTCCTCTGACAACTGATAAAGACCTTCAAGGCCAGCTGGCGAACTTGCAGGGGGCTCGTGACTGGTATCAGCGTTACACGCCCAGCTTTGCTGGAACAACGCAATTTGAAACCAACTGGAAGTCCTTGCAAAACAAGAAGATCCTGGAGCTGGATGGGAAAATCGGCAAACTACGTGCCCAACTGGCAGCGCAGAAAAAAGCCGAATCAGAAGACAGCTCGAGCAGTGCCAATAGCGCAGCGCCCGACTTGAAGCATGGCAAGGGGCGCGGCATTGAAAGTCAGCGCGGTAAGCAAACCAAGTCCGGTATTACCGTCGTGGAAATCATCCTGTTCAGCGACCCCACTCGGCGTCACTACATCTCGATCCCGTACCGCAACACCACACCTTGGAATATTCGAGTCCCAACGCGGGTCATGGCCGGCAAGCCGTTCGGCAAGCAGCTGGCGAGTGATCTGATAAAGGACATCAAAAATGCGGTCGGCGGTCGGCGCAAGGCCGGCCCTTTGGGCAATCTTGAACTGAAGCTCAGTACCTGGACCAGTAAACAGGACAATCTGCTCAACACGCTGCATCAAGAGGTGGCCTGGACCTCCAATCAGGGTGATGCATCGCGCTATGCGGTATCCGCAGAAGCTCACGCCCTGCGCTTTGCTGCCAGCGCCAGTGCCGGCGTGAACAACTGGAACCCCAAGGAGGGAAGCATTGATGTCGGAGTCAAAGGCAGTGCGGCGTTCTCTCTGGTAGAGGCCTCAGCGTCTCTGAATAGATTTTTCCCGAATCAGGGCGGATACGTTGCCAACATGTCCTATATCAATGCCGTGGGTAAAGAAGTCTTGCACCCCATAGGCGTGTTTCGTGTAAGCGGCAAGTTGGAGTTGTCGTGTTTTGTCGGAGCTAAGGTACAAGGTGAAGCCGGGGTAAAAACACAATATAAGCCTACCGAAACCCCGGCAGGCGCTACTGCCTTGTTAGGTACTCCGACGATGGAAGTCGGACGTAGCGGCAACATCGGCGTCAAAGGCGATGCTTTTGCCGGTGCCCAAGCAGGCGGTGCCCTGAGCGGTGCATTTGAGTGGGTTGAGCCGGACAAGCAAGGTACGGGAAAAGCCGTCGTCGGCCAGACCAATGCTAGCAGCAGTTGGGCCAAGCTGGCCGAGGTCAAGGCGGAGGGAAATGCCGCTTTCGGTATCGGTGCCAGCGGTGAGTTCGGTATCAGTATTGCAAGCAACCGACTGGCATTTAATTGCAAGGGGTCTGTGGTTTTTGGTCCTGGGGCCGGTGGTGGGTTTGGTACGGTGGTGGACCTGGAGCAGGTCGGGAAGCTTACATTGTTGTTTTGCAATGCCTTGGCTGATATGGATTACAGGTATCTGCTGGGAGTTACGGAGGGCGCTTTCAGCTATATAACCTCAGGTCTATATCAGGTGGCAACCAGCCCCATCAAAGTAGCTAATGAAGCATTTGATGATGGGGTTGTTGCGATGCGCGATTGGTGGAAAGTACGTGCCGCATCTAAGATCGAGGCGCAAAACCTAGCCAACTATGTGATTCAGCACAAAGCCGACAAAGTCATGATGATTCGGGGACAACCTCTGCCCTTTGGCCTACTTCCGCCAGAAACACTTGGCCCAATGGTCTATGTACTGACCGAAGGATTTGTCGAAAGTTTTAATGAGCTGCAAGAAGAGGCACTAGTTATTTTGCTTTCAGAGATACGGCACTGGAGGCAATTCATCGAGGTGCTTGAGCACTGCTCGCCCAAGGCTGAGAAAGTCAATGCGATGGATAGTCTGGAGCGGATTAACGCCTTGTTGGATGGCTACGAGCAAAACCAGTTCAATCGGTTTATTGATAGTCTGGCAATTAATCAGCTGACTGGGACTTCGACCAGAGTGGCCTGGAACCCAAGCAATGCTTGGCGTAAAGAGAAAATATTGCTGGTTGCTCGTAACAGCGGGCGGTTTGATGGTTTGGCTTAAGTTAGTGATACCCCTACAACAAAGGCGCTTAATAAGCGCCTTTGTTTTTTTAACGTTATAGAGGTTTTTCAGATTGAATTGAGCAGCGAAAACTGACGCCAGCATAGTGGCCATCTTGCATCGGATCAACACCCCAGCGTCGAATGGTACTGGCACTCAACAATGGATCCTCTAGCATATTTGTGCCCCTCCAAACTCGTTGGGTACCCGAGCTTGGCCCTTTCGGATTTTCGACGGGTGAATGACGATAGTAATCTTTGTCATACCAGTCATTAATCCAATCCGTCGCATTACCCGAAAGGTTGTAGATACCCAATGGGTTAGGGACAAATTTATCCACAGGAAATGTATCCATTTCATCGGGCTCTGGAAAATTTCGTCCGTAGTTCAAACTGCCATTATCGGTCGGAAACACCACATGTTGGCCGCGATTACGGGCGGCATACTCCCATTGAGCCTCAGTCGGTAGATCTACGGGGTAACCACTCAACTGACCTAGCCAGCCGCAGTACTCCTTGGCCTCTTGCCAACTTTGGGCGGGAGCCGGCAGATTAGGTTGATGGAGAGACTTCAAATCTTCACGCTTACGGCGCTCTGCATTAAAAACAGGTTTGCCCTGGGCAATGAAAAATAAATCGAAGTCACCTATCGTTGTCTGAAACTTAGATAGGTAGTAACTACTCAACTTAACGGGATGGACGAAATCATCATCGCCGAATATGGTGATGTTACCCATTTGATCTCGGTCTAGACCGCATGGCCATTCACATAAATTTTTGGGGTCATCATCATACGGCCAACCGAAATCCCCCATCTGGAATTCACCACCCTCGACAAATACCATGTTGTCCAGTGATTGCACAACGGTATTCAGTAGCTTGCCGCGAGTCTCGGTGGAAAGTTTTGGATATTTCTGCCCGATGGTCGCAGCGATCTGAGCGACTTTATCGGGCGAGAGTTTTTGGCTCTTAGGCAGGGGGGATGATTGCACTTGGCAGCCTGTCAGCATCAATAAAGTGCAGAGAGATAACAGAGTCTTTCTTACCACAGGAATGTCCTTATACATGTGAAACGAGTTCTCAAGTCTATCATTTTTATCTGCCTGCATGACTTCATTGGCTAGGGATCAAAATACTTAATCGGCATTACTTACAGAGGCGGTTCAGGGAAGGTGCCGGCGGCGCATCAGGCGATAGGCCGCCGGGATGACGAACAGGGACAACAGGGGCGCGGTGAGCATGCCGCCGACCATGGGCGCGGCGATGCGGCTCATCACTTCGCTGCCGGTGCCGCCGTCCAGCAGGATCGGCAGCAGGCCGGCGATGATCACCGCCACGGTCATGGCCTTGGGGCGCACGCGCTGCACCGCGCCTTCGTGAATCGCCGCCAGCAGCCCGCGCTCGCTGCCCTCGCCGGACTCCTGGCGTTCGGCCCAGGCGTTTTTCAGGTACAGCAGCATGATCACGCCGAACTCGGCGGACACCCCGGCCAGGGCGATAAAACCGACGCCGGTGGCCACCGACAGGTTGAACCCCAGCCCGTAGAGGAACCACACCCCACCCGTCAGGGCGAACGGCAGCGTGGCCATGATCAGCAAGGCCTCATCGAAGCGGGCGAAGGTCAGGTACAGCAGCACGAAGATGATCAGCAAGGTGGCCGGTACCAGCCAGGTGAGCCGGGCGTTGGCTCGCTCGAGAAACTCGAACTGCCCGGAGTAGCTCAGGCTCATGCCCGGCTGCAAGCGCACCTGCTCGCTCACCGCCCGGCGCAGGTCGGCGACCACCGAGGCGATATCCCGCCCCCGCACATCGACATACACCCAGCCCGAAGGCCGGGCGTTCTCACTCTTGAGCATCGGTGGCCCCTCGCTGACCTTGACCCTGGCCACAGTGCCGAGGGTGATCTGGCTGCCCAGCGGGGTGTAGATCGGCAACTGCTGCAAGGCATCCAGCGAGTCCCGCCAGTCACGGGGGTAACGCAGGCTGATCGGGAAGCGGGCCAGCCCTTCGATGGTCTCGCCGATGTTTTCACCGCCGATGGCGCCACTGACGATCGACTGCACGTCGGCGATATTCAGGCCGTAGCGCGCGGCCGCCTGGCGGTCGATGTCCACGTCGATATAACGCCCACCCGTCAGGCGTTCGGCCAGCGCCGAACTGACTCCCGGCACCTCCCTGGCCACCCGCTCGACCGCCTGGGTCACCCCATCGATCTGCTGCAGATCGCCGCCGGCCACCTTGACCCCGATCGGGCTCTTGATGCCGGTGGCGAGCATGTCGACGCGGTTGCGGATCGGCGGAATCCAGATATTGGTCAGCCCCGGCACCCGCACCACCCGGTCCAGCTCGGCCACCAATTTTTCCGCGGTCATGCCGGGGCGCCATTGATCATGGGGCTTGAACTGGATAGTGGTTTCGAACATCTCCAGGGGCGCCGGGTCGGTGGCGGTTTCCGCGCGGCCGGCCTTGCCGAACACATGCTCGACCTCAGGCACGCTCTTGATCAGCCGGTCGGTCTGTTGCAGCAGTTGCGCCGCCTTCTGCGCCGACAGCCCCGGTAGCGCCGAAGGCATGTACAGCAGGTCGCCTTCGTCCAGCGGCGGCAGGAACTCGCCGCCCAGGCGCGAGATCGGCCACAGCGCACTGAGAAACACCAGCAAAGCCACCAGCAAGGTCGCCCTGGGCCTGCGCAATACCGCGTCCAGGGCCGGTTGATAGAGGCGGATCAACCAACGGTTCAGCGGATTCTGCTGCTCGTTGGGAATCCGCCCGCGAATCCAGTAACCCATCAACACCGGCACCAGGGTCACCGACAACCCCGCCGCCGCGGCCATGGCATAGGTCTTGGTGAACGCCAGCGGACCGAACAGCCGCCCTTCCTGGGCCTCCAGGGTGAACACCGGGATGAACGACAGGGTGATGATCAACAGGCAGAAGAACAGCGCCGGCCCGACCTCGGTCGCCGCCTCGGTGATCACCTGCCAGCGCTGTTCGCCTTGCAGGCTGTGCCCGGGGTGGGCCTGGTGCCAGGCCTCGAGTTTCTTGTGGGCGTTCTCGATCATCACCACCGCCGCGTCGACCATGGCCCCGACCGCGATGGCGATGCCGCCCAGGGACATGATGTTGGCGTTGAGCCCCTGCTGGCGCATCACCACAAAGGCGATCAATACGCCGATCGGCAAGGAGATGATCGCCACCAGGGAAGAACGCAGGTGCCAGAGGAAGATCCCGCACACCAGGGCGACGACTATGAACTCCTCCAGCAACTTGTGGCCGAGGTTGCTCACCGCGCGGTCGATCAACTGGCTGCGGTCGTAGGTGGTGACGATTTCCACGCCGGCCGGCAGGCTGCGCTTCAGCTCTTCGAGGCGGGTCTTCACCGCGGCGATGGTTTCCCGGGCGTTCTTGCCGCTGCGCAGAATCACCACGCCGCCCACCGCTTCGCCCTCGCCGTCGAGTTCGCCGATGCCGCGGCGCATTTCCGGGCCGAGCTGGACAGTCGCGACCTCGCCCAGGGTCACCGGCACCCCGCCCGCCCCGAGCTTGAGCGGGATCGCGCGGAAGTCATCGAGGCTCTTCAGGTAGCCGGAAGCCCGCACCATGAACTCCGTCTCCGCCATCTCCAGCACCGCGCCACCGGTTTCCTGGTTGGCCTTGCCGATCGCCGCGCCGACCTCGGCCTGGGTGATGCCGAGGCTGGCCAGTTTCAGCGGATCGAGCAGCACCTGGTACTGCTTGACCATGCCGCCCACCGTGGCGACTTCCGCGACGTTCGGCAGGGTCTTGAGCTCGAACTTGAGGAACCAGTCCTGCAGGGCCCGCAGTTGCGCCAGGTCATGCCCGCCGCTGCGGTCCACCAGGGCGTACTGGAAAATCCAGCCGACCCCGGTGGCATCCGGTCCCAGCGCCGGCTTGGCGCTGGCTGGCAAGCGGCTCTGCACCTGGCTCAGGTACTCCAGCACCCGCGAGCGCGCCCAGTACAGGTCGGTGCCGTCTTCGAACAGCACGTAGACAAAGCTGTCGCCGAAGAACGAATAGCCGCGCACGGTCTTGGCCCCGGGCACCGAGAGCATGGTGGTGGCCAGCGGATAGGTCACCTGGTTCTCGACGATCTGCGGCGCCTGCCCCGCATAGGGCGTGCGGATGATCACCTGCACGTCCGACAGGTCCGGCAGCGCGTCGACCGGCGTGCTCTGCACCGACCAGACACCCCAGGCGCTGACAAACAGGGTCGCCAGCAACACCAAAAAACGGTTGGCCACCGACCAACGAATCACGGCCGCGATCATGGCTGGCTCCCCGTTTTATCCAGGCGTTGGACCCGCAGCTCATTGCCGCTCTGGCTCAGCGCCACCCGCACCTTGTCGCCCACCTTGAGGCCCTGCATCAGGCCGGGGTTGGCCAGAGGAAAGGTCATGGTCATGGCGGGCATGCCCAGGCTCTTGAAGGGACCATGAGCCAGCGTGACTTCCTGGCTGTCGATGGCCAGGATCTGGCCCTCGGCTTCATGCAGGACGGCTGCGGGTGCCGCCAAGGAAGCGGCGACTATGCCCTTGAGGCTGGCTTCCGAGTCCAGCAGGAACTGCCCGGAAGCCACCACCTGCTGCCCTTCCTCCAGGCCTTGCAAAATCGCCGTCTGGCCAGCGTTGTCCGGCCCTGGCTGCACCTCCACCGGGCGGTAGCGCCCTCCCTCTTCGGCGAGCATCACCAGGGCCCGGCGGCCAGTGCGAATCACCGCCTCGCTGGGCACCCACAACAGAGGTTGCTGGGTCGAACGCTTGAGACTGACCTGGGCGCTCATGCCCGGCCGCAGCCGACCTTGCGGGTTAGGCAACTCGACCCGCACCCGCAGCGTGCGGCTATCGGCATTGGCTTCCGGAAGGATCGCGTCGACCTTGCCCGCGAAGACCTCCCCCGGAAAGGCCGGCAAACGAGCCTCGGCCACCTGCCCCGCGACGAGCGAGCCCGCCTGCGACTCCGCAACCGCCACCGCCAGCCAGACGCTGTTCAAACCGTTAACCCGGGCCAGGGTCTCGCCGGCGGCCAGGGTCATGCCCTGGCGGACATTCAGCTCTTGCAGCACACCGCCGATGGGGCTGGTCAGGGTCAGGTTCGGCTGGACCTTGCCACTGCGCTCGACCTGGGCAATCAAGGCCGCCGGCATCCCGCTAAGGCGCAATCGCTGCCGTGCAGCGGCCAGCAGAGCGGCATCGCCACTGGCCTTGAGGGCGAGGAATTCCTCCTGGGCGGCCGCCCACTCCGGCACCAGGATATCCGCCAGGGCCGCATTGGCCTTGAGCAGATCCCCCGGGGCGCGGGCATACACCCGTTCGACAAAACCCGCGGTGCGCAGCTGAACGACCGCCACCTCGCGCTCGTTGAACGCCAGCACCCCGACGGCATCGACGCTGCTGGCCAACACCCCGCGCGTGACGCTGGTCAGGCGCAGGCCGAGGTTCTGGGTCAGGCTCGGGTCTATGCGTACCGCCGCGCCATCCCCTTGGGCTCCCTGGCCCTCCGCGTACCGCGGCACCAGTTGCATGTCCATAAAAGGCGACTTGCCCGGCTTGTCGAACTTCTGCTGCGGGTACATCGGGTCGTACCAATACAGCGCCTTGGGTTCGGCCGCGGCTCCCTGTCCAACGGCGGCAGCGGGTACTTCACTGAGGCGCGGTCGGGCCAGCCAGTAACCGGCCGCGATACCTACGGCAATCGAGACGCCGACCACCGCCGCCACTTTCCACATCGATGCCTTCATTGCGCACTCTCCCCATAGGCGAAATACAGCCGAGCGTTGGTCAGGGCACGCTGCTCCTCGACGTCGATCTGCTTGAGGCGGGCCTCGATCAGTTCGCGGCGGGCGGCGACCACCGCCGCCAGGTCGCCCTTGCCGGCGCGATAGCTGGCCAGGCTCAGGTCGACCTTTTCCCGGGCCAGCGGCACCAGGCTTTGCTGGTTGCGGCGCACCGCGCGATCCAGGCGCTGGTAGTCGGCCAACTGCGCTTCCAGTTGCTCGGCATGCTCCCGGGACAGGGCTTCGCGTTCGGCCTCCAGCTGGCTTAGCTCGGCCTGGCGGGCAGCGATTTTGGGGTTCTGGCGCGAGCCGGGAAACAACGGCAAGTCCCAGGAAAATTGCACGCTGACCATGTCGCCGAACTCCCGGCCACGGCGCTGGTAGTCCAGCTCCCAGCTCCAGTCCGACTGCTTGTCGGCCTCGGCCTCATGCACCCTGGCCTGTGCCTCGCGGGTCATGGGCGCGAACGCCGCCAGTTCGGGGTGGTGTTGCAACTTGTGGGCGTAGCCTGCGCTGTCCACCGGCCACTCGGGCAGGCGTCCCTCGGGCCGGTCGTTGGCGGCGGCGCCGATCCAGCGCTTGAGCGCGGCCCGGGCCTGGGCCCGCTGGCTGATCAGTTCATCCTCGCGCTCGGCCAGTTGCGCGGCTTCCTGGCGGGGCGTCACCGCATCCGCCGGTAACCCGCGGCCACCGGCGATCTGCGCGCGCACGGTGTCGCCCAGCAGGCGGTTTTCCTTGTAGAAGTCCTGGAGCAACGCCGTCTTGCGCTCCACCGAATAGCTGCCGATCCAGGCCAGGGCCGTGGCCTGGCGCACGTTAAGCAGTTCCACCCGACGCTCGGCGGCGGCCCGTTCGACCGCCCCGGCGGCGACCTCGACGCGGGCCTTGCGCTTGTCGCTGTTGGGCATTTCCTGGCGGATCCCGACCATCTGCATGGTCATGAAGTCCTGGTCGAGGCGCCAGCGGTCTGCACCGCCAATAGGGTAGTTCTGCACCCCCAGCAACAGCTTGGGGTCGGGCAGTTCGCCGGCGGGGATGGCCGCGCTGCTGGCGGCCTGGATTTTCGCGTCTTGGGCGCTCAGTGACGGCGCGTTGTTCTCGGCCAGGCGCAACGCCTCTTCGAGGGTCAAGGCGCCAGCGAGGCTCGGCCACACCAGCACGCCCGCCGCCAGGCCGGCCACGAGGGACCTGCCTGTGCAATAGCACTTGGGGTTCATGTTGACGATTCCTGTGATGATCCACCGCGCGCCCGAAAGACAGGCGCACAGCCATGTCATCCCGTTAATACGGAATGAGGTTCAGGGGGATACAGGAATCAGGCCCGGGGCGGTCGCCATACCCCGGAAGGTTTTTGCGCGGGCAAAAAATCGCTGGAGAAAGACAGGACAACGGGGTGGGTCAGGGTCACGGCGGGCTTGACGATCGAGACTTGCAGCATGCCGCCGGTCTTGCATTCCTGGCCCGGCTTGCAGGGTTTGCCGTGTTCGACCGGGCTTTTCATGTCGTTGCAGCAGTCCATGCCCATGTCGTCCATCATCGCCATGCCCATGGTCTTCATCGGGCAGGGTTCGGTCGGCGCCTGAACGCCCGCCATCCCGCTGAGGGGAAGCGCCAGGCTGATCAGGAAGACAAGACAAAACCGCAGGTAGCGTTTCATGGGAATGGAGTCTAGTGGTGGAGAGCAGCTCTTACAATTGCGCCGATCGCATAAACAGGTCGCCGAAAAAACCCGGCTGCGGGCGATATCAACGGAGCTGGATTAAGCCAGGATTAGCCCACGAAAAAAACCGCTACAAAGACCGCTCGAACACCCCCGCCGCCTCCAGCATGTGCACCAGCGATTCCGGCCAGACGGTGGCCTCGGTGGATCGCAGATCGTCGACGGACCACCAGTGATGGTCGGCCATTACCTGGACCTCGGACGAGGTCCAGCCCGCACGGGAGAGCGACTGGTCTGGCGCGTGCACCACAAAATACTGCTCGACGGAGGTGACCCACTCGCCGCTGGGCAGTTGCATGGGGAACCGGCGATCGGCCACCGGTTCTCCAACCGTGCCGACCCGGATGCCAGTTTCCTCGTGCAGTTCACGGACCGCGGCGAGCTGGAAGGTTTCTGCCCCTTCAAGCCCGCCACCGGGCGTGGCCCAGTAGTCATCCCCCGCCAGCGCCCCTTCCTTGTGCAGGAAGCGGAACAGCAGGACCTTTCGCGAAGGGCTGATGACCAGCAACCTTGCCGACTTTCGTTCACGCATCGCTATCTCCCTGAAGTGTTTGATGTGTTCGCCGGCGCGCCTCACAGCGGCAGCGAACGGTCCTGAATCACCCGTTTCATCACCAGCGTCGAGGTCAGGCGCTGGACGTTGGGCAGTTTGGACAGGCGATCATCGTAAAGCTGCTGGAAGGCCGGCAGGTCGCGGGTGATCACGTGCAGCAGATAGTCCGGCTCGCCAAACAGCCGTTGCGCCTCGACGATCTGCGGGATGGGCACCAGCGCCGCTTCGAAGGCGGCAACCGCCTGGTGGTCGCCTTCGCGCAGCGTGGCAAACACCATCGCCGAAAACGTCAGGCCCAGGGCACTGGGCGAGAGCTGGGCGCGATAGCCCTGGATCACCCCCGACTCCTCCAGGGCCCGCACGCGGCGATGGCACGGCGACAGGCTGAGGCCGACCCGCTCCGCCAGTTCGGTCACCGACAAACGCCCGTCCGCCTGCAACTCGGCAAGAATCTTCTGATCAATTCTGTCCATATGGAAGGATCTACCCGAAAATCGTATTCAGACTGGAATAATAGAGAAAATATTCTAATCACACTTCATTAATCTTTCCGCGAACCCGATTTTGCGAGAAAGAACCATGCCCTCCCCGATTAAAACCACAGTCAACCGGCCAGAAACAGCATTCGCCCAGCAGCACAAGGCAGGACGGCCATGAGCCTGAGTATTTTCGCGGCGTTCTGGGCGGTGTCATTGCTGTTCGTGATCACGCCCGGAGCGGATTGGGCCTACGCGATATCGGCGGGTTTGTTCGGGCGGGTGGTGATACCCGCGGTGGCCGGCCTGTTGATCGGGCATCTGCTGGCCACTGTGATAGTGGCCGCTGGTGTCGGTGGGTTGATCGCCAGCAATCCCCTGGCCCTTTCGCTGCTGACCCTGGGTGGGGCCAGCTATCTGCTCTGGTTGGGTATCAATATGCTCCGGCACCCGTCCGTGCCGCGCGCCGGGGACGCCCAGGCCTCGGCATCCTGGGCCCGCTGGACACTCAAGGGCGCCTGCGTCAGCGGCCTCAACCCCAAGGTGTTCCTGCTGTTCCTGGCCTTGCTCCCGCAATTCACCGACCCCTTGGCCGCCTGGCCGGTGCCGCTGCAGATCCTCGCGCTGGGGCTGCTGCATGCCTTCAGTTGTGGGGTGATCTACCTGCTGGTGGGCTTTGGTTCGCGCGCCGTGTTGCGCACGCGCCCGGTGGCCGCGCAAGCCGTCAGCCGGCTCTCGGGAGCGCTGATGATCATCATCGCCGTGCTGCTGTTGATCGAGCAGATCCTGCGCTGAGCCTGTATGTTCCACGGGTATCCAAAGGGCTCGAATACAGTGCTCCCGCCGAATAAACACAAGGATGAGGAACCGTAATGAAAAGCTTCCGACAGCGTGCCGCCGAAGGGCTTCAGGCAGGCGATCGCTTCACCCTCTCCCGCCGCTTTTCACAAGCAGACATCCAGGGCTTCGCCAGGCTTTCCCGCGACTACAACCCGGTGCATTTCGATGCCGAGTTCGCCACCGCCCGGCGCTTCAGGGCTCCGGTTTCCCACGGCCTGCTGACCGCCAGCCTGCTCACTGAAATCGGCGGGCAGATCGGCTGGCTGGCCTCGGCCATGACCTTCCAGTTCAAGCAACCGGTGTATGCCGGCGACACCATCACCTGCCACTGGGTCATCCAGGAGGTGGATGACCAAGGCCGGGCCACGGCGGCCATCAGCATGACCAACGAAGACGGCATCATCGTGCTGGAAGGCCAGACCCGCGGCCTGGTGCCAGGGGCGAAGGAACGGGAAATCCTGGTCCGCATGCTGGCCGAGGGCGATCCTACAAATGGCGCGGGGGAATAACGGGGGTTGAGTGAACCGCGCCTCGGATTCGCCCTTATCGATATTCGGCCTGGGCCTACTCCTGCATGACGATGTCGACCGAGATCTCCCGTGCCGGAACCGTTCCTTTGTTCTCAAGCCAGTGCGTGGTGTCCCTGTCCTCGGGCCACCCCACTCCGGGGCCATAGTCCGTGTCGCCGCCATTGCGATGGTCAGTGATGGTTCCTTCCAGTATGTAGACGACGCCTGGCCGGTCTTTATGGTTATGAATCGGCCCGAATACACCTCCAGGCTCGATGGTCACCAGACGCATTCTGAGTTGGCGCCCGGTCATACCCTCGATCTCCGGACCCAGGTCAATGGTTGCCAGTACCTGCACTGCAACACCTTTGGTTTCAGGTGCCACTTGTTCATTGCTCATGATGCTCTCCTCTCTGTACCTACAGAGCCTCACTAGCAGTAGACACCCCTGAAAGGTGAGAGCTGCCGATAAGCGACAAAGGGTCGGAGTCGGCTTTTCATGGCAGGCAGGAATCGGCCGGAAACGGGCGTTCAATGCGGACAAGGATGGATCGACATCCTGCTCTCGGCTTCAGGAACCACAAATTTCATTCCCGGTACGGTCGCCCCCGCTATCCGCCTTTAACTGGCGCTGCAAAACCTGCACAATCGCCGGCTTTTTTCGCGACAGGAAGTTCCCATGCAACGGATTGTGATTCTGGGTAATGCCGGGAGCGGGAAGTCCACCCTCGCCCGCGCCCTCGGCAAGCGCCGGAACCTGCCCGTGGTCCACCTGGACACACTGTTCTGGGAGCCCGGCTGGGTCGAACCCGACGCCGAGCAGTTCCGCGAACGGGTCCGCGCAGCGGTCGCACCGGCTGCCTGGGTGTGCGAAGGCAACTATGCCCGACGGACCTTCGACCTTCGCCTGCCCCGTGCCGACCTGATCATCTGGCTCGATACACCGCGACTCACCTGTTTCACCCGGGTGATCATCCGCAGCCTGATGAACCGTCCCCGGCCTGACCTTGCCGCAGGCTGCACGGAAAAGCTCGACCGGGCGTTCCTGACCTTCCTGAACTTCGTGTGGAATTTCGACCGTGGCTACCGCCCGGGGATCGAGGCGGTGCGCCTGGCCATAGGCCCGCTGGTTCCTACGCTGCACTTGCGCGGTGCCCGGCAGATTGCCGCGTTTCTCGATAGCTTGCCGGCGACGCCCGAAGCCTGCCTTGAATGAATGCAGGGTCGCCATCTCGGCACAACCGCTTTGGGCCGATAGCGACCCGTCACGCCTGGCTGCTTAAACCCTTTGCGGTCGTTCGGGGGCGCCCAGGAAGTCAGGGACGATTCAAAGTTTGATTTAGCCTCCCATACTTGCCAAAGGAGGGAATATCCCTGGCTGCCCCCTTGGAGAGATTGGCTATATAAACAAACGCACATTGATATTATGAAACGCGATTTTCGAACTATATGTAATACATTCGCAGTCACTTTCACGGAGGAACTTTATCTTTAATAAAAAACATAACAATGCGCTTGAATCGCTCGCTTCGTTTGCAGGGACGAGCTAAAGCCCGCCCCTGAGCTTAATCGTCAGGTAGGGTGTTGAGATCCCCCGCGACTCAACGCTTATCATCTCTCGGGATAGTCGAAGGGAATTGCCATGAACAGATCATCGGATGTTATTCACTTGAGTAGCGTGACGCGCGAAGACGTTGAGTTGCTATACAAGGAAAAGGAGAGGCATCTTCATGAGAAAATTGATGCGACCAGAGATGCTTATTTCGGATTCATCTTCCCGATAAATCGCTCCGATCTTTCAGCGGTTTCAGAAGCATTCGAACTGGATTACAAAGTTGCGCAGCTGATCTATAAGAAAAGCAAGAGCTTTTCTACCTTCAAGGTTCCGGGCAGGAAGTTTGGCCAGCTCACAAATCATATATACGGCGCATCCGTACTCGCCCTAAGAGGGAAAAGCCTCGATACAGGCCTGGAGTCGGTCTCTGATCGCAGCATCAACGAACTTGTCGCAGTAAACGAGGATGTAATTCTAGAAGTTGCAGGAGTGAGAGCATCCTGGTTTGGAAGAATCTTCTTCCCTGCGCAAGCATTTTCAAATGCAATCTCTGTTTTTGGCGGCAACGTAAGTCCGGAAGCGCTTTATGCCCTGGCCAAGGATTACGGTTATGCCAGTGCCGCGGGCAGTCGCAATACGATCAGGGGCGACTTCGGTATTGCACTGTGGTTAACCTTGCTTGCCCGAGCGCCTTGAGCTTTATCAGCCGTTCGACATCCTCAACAGCGACTGCTTAAATGGGCGCCCTTTCGTCTCAAGGGGCGCCCTTAAATGACTGACACCTTCCAGGGCAGCTGCCTGTGCGGCGCCGTCAAATACCAGCTCTCGTCCCGCCCCAAGGCGCTTTCCCACTGCCATTGCAGCCAGTGCCGTAAAAGCCATGGGGCGGCGTTCGCCAGTTATGGCAGTGTGTTGCGCAGCGATCTGTGCATCGTCCAGGGTGCCGAGAGCCTCCAGTCCTATCGATCCTCCGAGTCGGTGCTGCGCCAGCTTTGCGGGCAGTGCGGCTCGTCGCTGTTCTGGTCCAGAGACCAGGGCGAACACGCCGACTGGATCTCGATCGCCCTGGGCACCCTGGATACGCCCTTCACCTCGAATAAACAGAAACACATTCAGGTGGCGTTCAAGGCAACCTGGTACGAAATCCAGGATCATTGGCCGCAAGAACCATGACTGCAATCAGGTAAAAACCGATGGCAACCGACGCAAGGCACACCCAGGCGCCTCCACTCCGCCAGACGGCTCCAAGGCCAGGCGCGATCCCCTCTAAGCTGAATAGAGCAGCACTGCAAACAGGCTTCTACCCTCTTGATACAGGTGAACCGGGATGACCAGAACAGCAGCACGCCACTACTCGTCATGGATCCTGTTTTCCCTGCTCGCCATCAACCTGGCGCTGGTAGCGGGATGTTCAAGCAAAGCCGCCAAGTATCGTTATTCGACCGCCAGCATCGGCTCAAACTGTTACGCCAAAGCGCTCCCCACTTCCGGCGAAGGCGGCCTGGCCTGGGGCTCCACCTTGAGCATGGCACGCCAGAAATCCCTGAATAACTGCATCCGTTATGCCGGCCGCTCCGGCGGCACGCCCAGCACCTGCAAAGTGGTGTTGGCGGAGTGCAAGAAATAGCCGTGCGCAAGAAATAACAGGGAGGCAGCGAAGCGGGCCGTTCGGTTCTCAGGGTATCAGTTCATCCGGATGCCCTACCCTCATCAGGTCGACAACACGGAGGTTGATATGGGCAACGCGGTAAACAAACGAGTCGTGGTCATTGGCGCGGGCATAGTGGGCGCGTCCCTGGCGTATCACCTGGCGGGCAAAGGTGCCAAGGTCATCCTGGTGGAGGCTGAAGACATAGCGTCTGGAGTAACGGGACGCTCATTCGCCTGGATCAACACCTCCCACAGCGGGCCCGATCCCATTGCGTCATTGCGCGGTGCGGCGATCCAGGAGTACCGCCGGCTCGAAACCGAGCTGCCTGGCCTTAAGGTGCGCTGGACCGGCGCCCTGTCCTACGGCGCAAGCCCGGGTGAAGTGCCGCAAGCCTCAGGCAACCCGCCTTCGCCAAACTTGGTGTCGCGCTCGCAGATTCTCGACCTCGAGCCAAACCTCAAGCATCCCCCGCAGCAGGCCTGGTATGCCGCCGAAGAAGGCGCGCTGGACGCCGTGCAAGCCACCCATGCGTTGCTCGCCGGTGCCCAGGCTCATGGCGCGCAGGTGCTCACCCAGACTCGGGTGCTCGGCTTTACCACCCAGGGTGCACAGGTGACGGGCGTCGAAACCACAGGGGGCAGCCTCGAGGCCGACATTGTGGTGCTGGCCGCCGGGACGGGCATCACCCAACTGACCGAGCAGCTGAACCTGCCCCTTCCAATAGCGGCCTCCCCGGCCATATTCATCCGCTACGCCTCACAACCCGACCTCGTGCGCACCATAATCTCCAGCCCGGAAATGGAAGTGCGGCAAGGCACGGATGGCAGGCTACTGGCGGCGGAAGATTACCTGGACGACGCGTTGGAAAACCAGCCAGCCGCGATAGCGCTACGAACCGCCCAGGCCATCCGGAACGAACTCCATGGGGTTGCCTCCATAGAGCCGGAATGGGCCTGTGTCGGGCTCAGGCCCATATCGGTCGATGGCACGCCCATCATCGGCTATCTGCCCGATATCGGCGGCGTATACGTTTGCGTGATGCACCCTGGAGTCACGCTGGCGGCGATAGTCGGCCGCCTGGCCAGCGAGGAGATCATCGACGACACGACATCCCCTGCCCTTGCCCCCTGCCGCCCCGGGCGCTTCTTCCAGGCGTAGGGAACAGGTGTCTGGGGCGAGCAAGATGACAACCTCTCCAACAAAACCTGGTTGGGCACGCCACTCGACACCCTTCGCTGAACTCGCAAAAGCTACGCTTGATCATTGACCGGCTATTACCCCGGGCCGCTCCGCAGGACGCGTTGCTGATAAGGAAATCGAGAAAACCATGACTGACCGCGAGCAACTCCATCGAGAGGGTTATGTGCTGCTGCGTCGAGCGATCCCGGCCGAGTGGCTGGATGACCTGCGTGCCACGTTCGATGCGGGCGTGATGTCGTCGAGCCAATGGCCCGTGCCCCGTGGCATGGACTGGCGCCATTCGCTGCTGGACTCTGACTTGAAGGTTCAGGCGGTGTGTCGCTTGCCGCAGGTGCTGGCGGTGGTGGGCGAGTTGATCGGGGAACGCTTCTTCCTCTCCCAGGTGGAGGGTCGCGAGCCCCTTGTCGGTGGCGGTCATCAGCAGTTGCACCGCGACCTGTCGGCCCAACGGCCAGGCGACATCGCCAACGCCCTGGCTTTTTTCGACGACTATGGCCCCGAGAACGGCGCCACCCGCATCGTCCCCGGTAGCCATCGTCCCGGGCCGGGAGAGCCGCCATTCGACTTCACCGACGAGTCCCGGTCCGTGCAGCTCTCAGGCTCCGCCGGCGACATCCTGGTGTTCGATGTCGACCTGGTGCATGCCGGCAGCCTGAACTCGCTCGGCGCACGCCGCCGCTCGCTCCTGATCAGCTATTTTTCCGAGCCTCTCTATGCGTCGCACCTGGAAACCCTGGGCCTGCGAAATATCCGGATGGACACGAGCGAGCGCTTCGATCCAGCAGATTTTGCCCCCGGGGGGCCATATAGCCCGACCAGGCTGATAGGGACTCTCGCCACAAGCGGCGAAATTGCACGCCACTTGCCCCCCGTTTGCATGCGACCTGACCAGTCATTTGCATTCGTTCTGACTACTGATTGCATCGAATTTGACCCGCATGCTTCGTCGCCATGACCGGCAGAGAACGGCCAGAAACGGGTGTTTCGCCTTGGCGCCAGAGCGCCGCTCAGCGAACGATTGAGCCAGCGATGAAAGTCATGCGCGTCGGCGCGAATATAGGCTTTAATGTCCGGGCAACTCACCTGTGCCCAACATTGGGTTTCGACCGCATACGAGATGGGCCCAACAGCCTGCCGCAGATCGCTATGCGCTTGTCTGATCAAGGAAGATAACAACAATGAAAACAGCTTTCGGCGCCCTGTTTCTGATCTGCCTGACTGCCAACGCACTCGCTGACGATAACCCTGTCGGCTTCCGGTCCTCCACGCTGCAGGACACGCACAATGACCGCTCGCTGGAGATGGTCGTCTGGTACCCCAGTGCAACTACCGCCACCACGCAATTGATCTCCGATAATGTGGCATTTTTCGGTGCTGCTGCCGTTCGTGACACGCCACCGGCCGCCGGCGAACACCCATTGGTGGTGCTCTCCCACGGTTTCGGGGGCAACTGGAGCAACCAGACTTGGCTTGCCAGTGCTCTGGCCCATAAGGGTTACATCGTCGCCGCGGTCAACCATCCTGGTACCACTAGCCGTGACCGTAGCCCTCCAGCAGCGGCGCAGTTATGGCAGCGGCCCGTCGATCTGAGCCGAGCCATTGAAGCGGTCACGACTCAACCTGAAAAATTTGGCCTGGTCGCGAAGCGCCGAATTGCTGTAGTGGGCCATTCGCTGGGCGGCTGGACCGTCATGGAGATCGCCGGTGCTCGTTTCGATCCAGACCGATTCACCCGTGACTGCAAAGCCCACCCGCAGTTGTCCAGTTGCACCAATTACCAACAGATAAACCCCGCAAGCACCTCAGCATTGAAGGCCGGGTTGGCCGCCGATTTGCGCGATAAACGCGTCACCGCTGTGGTTACACTGGACCTGGGCCTTTCACGCGGGCTGACCGATGAAAGCCTTGCGGCGCTGCCGGTACCAGCGCTAGTGATCGCTGCCGGCGCACCCTCGCAAGAGCTTCCCGCCCAGTTGGAGTCCGCCAACTTGGCCAAACGCCTGCCCCAAGCGTCAAGCCGTTACGTCGAAATCAGCGACGCAAGCCACTTCAGCTTCATGTCGGTGTGCAAACCTGGTGCGGTGGCATTGCTCGAAGAAGCAGTACCAGGCGATGGCATCATTTGCCGAGATGGCGACAACGGCCGCTCACGTGAGTTGATCCAACAGCAGATCACCTCGCTGATCACCGAGTTTCTGGCGCAGTCATCTGGCGACAGAGAGGACATTCTGTAGACCATCAGTATTAGGGTTGCCGGTGCTCGGTAAGAACAGCGCCGGAGCCGTTTCCGCGCCCGCGTAATCTGTCATGTCGGCTGGCTGGGAGTGACCGCTTTGGGTCGGGAGTCACTGCTAGCCGAAGGCAGCTCCCGACCAGAAGTAGGGTTTTGCAGTGCAATGGGGAGCAGCTCAACACGTATCACATTGGCTGGCCTCCTGGTGCTAGCCGAAACGAACAATAGAGGTTAGAACCCATGCCTCGTGAGGGATCACAAAGGAAAACTTATGCCCATCGACAATTGTCTTCATACATTTGAAGAGCTTGCCTCAACGGTGTTGCCTGGCCATTTTGCAAGGCTAAAGGTTGCTCTAGAGACTCCAATGCCTGCTGCAACCTTTGTTGGCTTCAAGAGCGCATCAAAAGAAGCTCTGTCCAAGGTGGGTAGAACCACAGACTTCCCAGGGTGCTACGTCTTCAGCGATCAAGGTAAGCCGGTCTATGTAGGTATCTCGAGAGGGGTAGTAAAGAGGCTCGTCCAGCATTTAAATTTCGAGTCGCACAACACCGCAAGCCTCGTCTACAAAATGGCTGCAGAAGACTATCCGCACGAAATGAAGCGTGATCAAGCGATGAAAGACGAACAATTCAAGGAAGTCTTTCTTTCAGCTCAGGGGCGCCTCCGCCAAACGACGGTGGCCTTTATCGAAGTCAACAATGACCTTGAGTTGTACGCCTTCGAAGTACTTGCGGCCATGAAGCTAGACACAGATGTATGGAACACATTCCGCACACACTGAAGCTGATAGCTAACCTTTCCATAAAGCGAACTCTGCCACGCAAACAGGTCGCCTCCGTTCATTACAAACGTTAAGTCGCGTCCGCGCTGAATCGAACGTGGTCTGAAATGAGCGCTCGCTTCCGGCCAGAAGCTGCCATTCCGTGCCGCAGCCTTAGACCAGCTGGATAACAAGGGCCAACCAGTTGGCCTCTATCGCGCAAAAGACAACCTTACCGCTGATCGCTACGGTCTCTCTTGCTCTCGGATCAGTCCAAGAAGATCAATAATTGACGCTGCTGGTTCTGTGTCCACTGATGCCAAAAACCCGCTTGCAAGCCTCCCCGTCAAACGAAATATCTCCATAGCCAGGCAGATTTGATCCAAGCCGTGGCGCGATCTCCAGTACCTGCTGCGGCTGATCGACGTACGGCCCCATGATCTGTTCATGACTCGCCAGTAGGCGAGCCCCTCCAATCAGCGTCGACGAACCTCTCCTTCGGCAAGGCCTTCTGCTCCTCTATCGGCGGTTGGAGCCCTTTTGCAAATTCAAAAATGGATCCATTAAAAACCTTAACAGTAACTTATAGTCCGATAATCGCCCATAAAATAACCGTAAACTCTATTTCATTCGTTGACACTCAAACACCACCACCCATCTAATGGATCCATTAAATAAAAACAATCACCATCCTGGAGAGCCTCCATGTACCCCAAGAACACCTGGTACGTTGCCTGCACCCCCGATGAAATCGCCGACAAGCCCCTGGGGCGGCAGATCTGTGGTGAAAAGATGGTTTTTTACCGGGGGCCTGAAGGCAAGGTGGCGGCGGTCGAGGATTTCTGCCCCCATCGCGGCGCGCCGCTCTCCCTGGGCTATGTGGAAAACGGCAACCTGGTGTGCGGTTATCACGGGCTGGTGATGGGTTGCGATGGCAAGACCGTGGAAATGCCCGGGCAACGGGTGCGCGGCTTTCCCTGCAACAAGACCTTTGCCGTGGTCGAGCGCTACGGCTTTATCTGGGTCTGGCCCGGCGATCAGGCGTTGGCCGATCCGGCGCTGATCCATCATCTGGAATGGGCGGTCAGCGACGAGTGGGCCTACGGTGGCGGGCTGTTCCACATCCAGTGCGACTACCGCTTGATGATCGACAACCTGATGGACCTGACCCACGAAACCTACGTCCACGCTTCCAGCATCGGCCAGAAGGAAATCGACGAGGCGCCGCCGACCACCAGGGTCGATGGCGATGAAGTGGTCACCGCGCGGCATATGGAAAACATCATGGCCCCGCCGTTCTGGCGCATGGCCCTGCGCGGCAACGGCCTGGCCGACGACGTGCCGGTGGACCGCTGGCAGATCTGCCGCTTCACCCCGCCCAGTCATGTACTGATCGAAGTCGGCGTGGCCCATGCCGGCCAAGGCGGCTACAACGCGCCGGCGCAGTTCAAGGCGTCGAGCATAGTGGTGGATTTCATCACCCCGGAGAGCGACACCTCGATCTGGTACTTCTGGGGCATGGCGCGCAACTTCAACCCGAAGGACGAGGCGCTGACCGCGAGCATTCGCGAAGGCCAGGGCAAGATTTTCAGCGAAGACCTGGAGATGCTCGAACGCCAGCAGCAGAACCTGCTGGCCCACCCCACGCGCAACCTGCTCAAGCTGAATATCGACGCTGGCGGCGTGCAGTCGCGGCGGGTGCTGGAGCGCCTGATCGCCCAGGAGCGCACCGGCGAAGCGCAGCTGATCGCCACGGCCACGGCCTGAATCCGGCGCGGCACTACGCCGGCAGTGCACCGGTGCCGCGCCCTGCCCTTTCCCCAAGAAAAGAAACAGAAGTGACCGCCATGGGCGGCAGCACTCGGAGGACCGACGATGATCGATGTGGTGGTGGTATCCCGTAACGACGAAGCCCAGGACATCTGCAGCTACGAGCTGGCCAGCGCCGATGACAGCCCGCTGCCGGCCTTCAGCGCCGGCGCGCATATCGATGTGCACCTGCCCGGCGGCTTGATCCGCCAATACTCCCTGTGCAACCACCCTGAAGAGCGCCATCGCTACCTGATCGGCGTGCTCAAGGACCCGAGCTCACGGGGCGGCTCGCTGGCCATGCACGAGCAGATCCACCCCGGCATGCGGCTGCCTATCAGCGAGCCGCGCAATCTGTTTCCGTTGGCCCATGAAGCCCGGCGCAGCCTGCTGTTCGCCGGCGGCATCGGCATCACCCCGATCCTGTGCATGGCCGAACGCCTGGCCCACAGCGGCGCGGATTTCGAGCTGCACTACTGCGCCCGTTCGCGGGAGCGCGCGGCCTTTGTCCAGCGTCTATGTAGCTCGTCTTTTGCCGACCGGATATTCCTGCATTTCGACCAGGAACCCGAGACAGCACTGGACGCGGCCAAGGTCCTGGCCGCGCCGCGCAACGACGTTCATGTCTATGTGTGCGGCCCCGGCGGCTTTATGCAGCACGTGCTGGACACGGCCAAGGCCGCGGGCTGGCAGGAGCCATGCCTGCATCGCGAATACTTCGCCGCCGCTCCCCTCGATACCCGAGCCAATGGCGGTTTCTCGGTCAAGGTCGCCAGCAGTGGCCAGGTCTTTGAGGTGCCTGCGGACAAGAGCGTGGTGCAAGTTCTGGAGAGCCATGGCATCGAGATTGCCATGTCCTGCGAACAAGGGATTTGCGGCACCTGCCTGACCCGGGTGCTGGAGGGGGTGCCGGAGCACCGCGACCTGTTCCTCACCGAGGACGAGCAGGCGCGCAACGACCAGTTCACCCCCTGCTGCTCACGCTCGAAAACGCCGCTGCTGGTGCTGGATATCTGAGGGGATTCACGCGGGGCGGAGAATGACCTTCATCCGCTCGTCCGCCGCCGCGCTGCTGAAGATCTCGGCATAACGCAAGGTGGCGTTGGCATGCTCGCGCATGATCGCCTCGGCCCGCGCGCCCTGGCGATTGACCAGGGCATCGAACACCGAATGGTGCTGCATATGGGCGTAGTTGAAGCGCCGGTATTCGCGGGCCATGTCCTGGCGATCCACCGCCAGCGCGGTCACCGAGGCGAACGGCAGGTGATCGTTGCGCGCCAGGGCGTCGGCGATCGCCGGGTTGTGGCTGCCTTCGACAATCACCTGGTGAAAACGCATGTTGAGGTCGTGATAGACCTCCAGGTCGTCCTCGGTCACATAACCCTTGGCGAACAACTGGTCGCCCTGGGCCAGGCACAACTCAAGGGCCGCCCGCGCCTCCTCCGACAAGCCGCGCTCGGCAGTCTGACGCGCCGCCAGCCCCTCGAGCACACCCCGCACCTCGACCGCGCCGGCGATGTCCTCGGCACTCACCGAACGCACCTGGAACCCACGCCCGCCAAAACGCACCAGCAGGCCTTCCTGCTCCAGGGTGCGAAACGCCATGCGCACCGGCATCCGCGACACCCCGAACAACTCCGCCGTGGGAATCTCCATCAACCGCTCCCCCGCCGCCAGCTCGCCCGAGGCGATCATCTTGCGCAGCGCGACCAGCACCAATTGACCGGGCTTACTCATCCAGGCAACTTCCAGAAAACGTGGGCGGCCATAGTACCGCAAGCCTTGCGTTGGCGGCATGCTGATACAGGCGTGCTGGCGATGGCGACCTCACGGACCTCATCGCGGGCAAGCCTCGCTCCTACAGATGATGCGCAACCTACTGCCTCCCCTGTAGTCGCTGCCGAAGGCTGCGATAGGACCGAAGGTCCTTCAACGGCCTAAAAATCCCTGCGCCCGCTTCGCGGTCGATCGCAGCCTTCGGCAGCGGCTACAGGGAATGTACTCACCCCCAGGCCGGCCGGCAGGCCGCCGTCTTGCTCTTGCTTTGGCTTTTGATCTGAAGGCCCCGTTAACCACGATGGCCGAACGCAGGTATTGAGCCGTGGGTAACCCGGCAGGGATGCCGGGTTAGCCGCCCCAGGCCATGGATGGCCTGTGGCGGCGGCCCACGGAGCAATGCCTTCGTTCGGGCATGCCGAGCCTAGGCGAGGCACCGAGTGGTGGGGCAAAGCGCTTTGGTTACTTTGGCGCTCTTCCAAAGTGACCCGCCGTAAGGGCGGAACCCTAAGCTGCCGTTACCGCAGGAATGGATATGCACTCCGTCCAAAAAATGCAGCGCCAGCACGGACGCTATCGCGGGCAAGCCTCGCTCCTACAGAAGCCTGCAAACGTATCCGCCGTGACTGCAATGTGCACCACCCAAAAATGCAGCGCCAGAACAAACACCATCGCAGGCAATCGAGCGTCGACCGGCCGCTCCCGCCCGCGATGGAGCCGGAAGCCTCAGAACGACAACGGATAACTCACAATCACCCGAGTCTGATCAAAGTCGCTATTGAAGCTGCGCCGATTGGTAGCGTTATTCACCCGCACACTAAGGTTCTTCAGACTCCCACTCTGAAAGGTATACCCCACCTCCGTATCCCGTTCCCACTCCTTGCCATTGCTCCCAGCCTTGGTCGTGGCATTCTCGCCATGCCCATAGCGCACCATCGCCAACAATCCCGGCACGCCCATGGCGGCAAAGTTGTAGTCATAACGCACCTGCCAGGAACGCTCGTCGGCGTTGCTGAAGTTGCCGTTGAACATATCGTTGCCCAGGGTCCGGCCGCTGCTGCCATACACCGACATCCACGGGCTGTCGCCACTGACCTTCTGCAAGCCCAGGTACAGGGTATGGCCAGCGGTTGAGGCCGAGAGCAAGGCATAGGCGGTGCGACTCTGGATCTCGCCGATGCGCGCCTGGCCGTCATCCTTGTCGATGAAGTAGCCGAGGTTCGCCCCCAGTACCCAGTCGCCCACCGGCTGCTTGTGCAGCAGGTTGAAGTAGCTCTGCTGATAGATGTCTTCCAACTGCGCATGCCAGGCACCGATCAAGGTGCGCTGCTGGTTGAAGCGGTACTCGGCGCCGGCATAGGTGAAGCCATCGGAGGTCACCCCGGGCGCGGCCCAGGCCGAAAGGTCCTGCATATCCGAAGAGTTGCGCAGGCTCACCGAACGGTACTGCCCGGCCTGCAACCCCAGCCCGGCGATTTCCCGCGAATCGAGCATCGCCCCACGGAAGGTCTGCGGCAGCAGCCGGCCATCGTCGTAACGCAGCAACGGGATGTCCGGCAGCAACTCGCCGACCTTCAATTCAGTGGCGGAAATACGCATTTTCGCCGCCACGCCAGCGCGGCCGTAGTTGTCCGCCGCGCGCCCGTCGCCATGCACCGGCAGCAGCTCGGAACCACTGGTGCCACGCCCGCTGTCGAGCTTGACGCCGAACATGGCGATGCCGTCCAGGCCGAACCCGACGACGCCCGGGGTGTAGCCGGAATTGAACTTGAGGATAAAACCCTGGGCCCATTCCTCGACCTTGCTCTTGGCCGCCCCCGGGTCGCGAAAATCCCGATTGAAGTAATAGTTGCGCAGCACCAGGTCAGTCTTTGCGTCTTCAAAAAAGCCACCGTCTTCGGCCCAGGCCGGCAGGCCCGTGCCCAGTGCCAATGAAGCCGCGGCCAGCGAGCGCGCGAGGATGCAGTGAGGGGTGTTCATTATTATTGTTCTCCGCTTTGCATAGGCGCAGCCGTTCCCCGACAGGCCGCTCCAGGCCCGCCTCCTATCGGCTGCAAAAATGCCCGGTCTGTCTTTTGGCAAAGACCGGGCGATATCGTCAGCTCAACGCATCAGAAGGGATAACGACGCGCCGAGTGCTGCACGCTGATCCAGTGATCGCGGGTGAATTCGTCGATCGCCCAGTCGCCGTTGAAGCGCCCGAGCCCCGAGTTCTTTTCCCCACCGAAGGGCGCGTTGGCCTCGTCGTTCACCGGGATATCGTTGATATGAGTCATGCCCGCGCGAATCCGCCGGGCGAAGTTCACCCCGCGCTCCAGGTTGCGAGTGAACACCGCGCTGGACAGGCCGAACTCGCTGGCGTTGGCCAGCTCCAGGGCATGGGCCTCGTCCCGCGCGCGCAGCAGCCCCACCAGCGGGCCGAAGATTTCGTTGCGCGCCAGGTCCATGTCGACCTTGACCTCACCGTAGACATGGGGCGCCAGCAGATTGCCCTGGGCCCCGCCCTCGTAGAGCGGCTCGGCGCCTTCGCGGCGGGCCAGTTCGATCTTCTCCCGCAGGCCCTGCAACTGCCGCTCATTGATCACCGGGCCGATGACCGTCTCGATCGATTGCGGATCGCCGACCTTGAGGCCCTTGACCCGCTCGACGAAGCGCTCGGCAAAGGCGTCGTAGAGGCTGTCGTCGACAATGATCCGGTTGACCGCCATGCAGATCTGCCCCTGGTGCAGGAACTTGCCGAACACCGCCGCGCTCACCGCCTGTTCGAGATCGGCGTCGGCCAGGACCACGAACGGGCTGTTGCCGCCCAGCTCCAGGGCCACATGCTTGAGGTGCGCGCCGCCGCTGGCGATGCGGCCGATGCCACGACCCACCGGAGTGGAACCGGTGAAGGTGATCAGCGAAGGCACCGGGTGCTCGACAAAGGCATCGCCGATCTCGCTACCCGCCCCCACCACCACGCTGAGCACGCCCGCCGGCAGGCCGGCCTCCTCGAAAATCTTCGCCAGCAGCAGGCCGCCGCACACCGGCGTATCGCTGGCCGGCTTGACCACCACCGCGTTGCCCAGGGCCAGCGCCGGGGCAATGGAGCGCTGGGTCAGGTGCAGGGGGAAGTTCCACGGGCTGATGACCCCGACCACCCCCAGGGCGCTGCGATAGACACGGCTTTCCTTGCCCGGCACATCGGACTCGAGAATGCGCCCGTGGACCCGCGCCGGGAACGACGCCGACTCCAGGGCGATGGCCCGCGCCGCGCCCCACTCCAATTGCGCCTTGAGCCGGGTGCTGCCGGACTCGCGAATGATCCAGTCGACGATTTCCTCGCGGCGCCGGTCGAACACCGCCACCACCTGATGCAGCACCGCCGCCCGCGCCGACGGCCCGAGCGCCGCCCATTGCGGCTGCACCGCGGCGGCCTTGGCATAGGCGGCATCCAGGTCCGCGCGGTTGGCCTGGGCCACTTCCAGCAACAGCGCGCCGTCGAACGGGTTGCTCACCGCCAGGGTTTTACCGGCGGCGCCGGCGCGCCACTCCCCGGCGATGGGTTGCAGGTGCAGATCGCTGTAGACAGCTGGGGACTCACTCATGACAAAACTCCTCGAAGGCAGGACTCACAGGAAAGATGGGCTCGCGACTCAGGCCGCCGAACCGGGTTTACGTGGCTATTCATGACCGCCTCCGGTGGCCGCCCGCGCCTCGATCAGGCGCAGCAGCCCCAGCAGGGTTTCGGTGTGCGGCACAGCGATGCCGGCCTGGCGCGCCCTGGCCAGGACCTCGCCGTTGATCGCGCCGATTTCCGTGGGCCGCCCGGCCAGTACGTCTTGCAGCATCGACGGTTTGTGCGTCCGGTGGTGGGCGATGGCATAAGCCACAGTCTCCAGGCAGTGCTGCGCATCCGTTGCCACCCCCACCGACTGCGCGACGCTGAGCACCTCCAGCACGATGGCCCGGGCCAGCGCCACGCCTTCCGGCGCGGCATCCAGTTGCCCCACCGTGCAACCGGTGACAGCGCACAGGCTGTTCAAGGCCGCGTTGAACGCCACCTTCTCCCAGATCGAGGTCCAGACCCGCGGGTCCACCGCGCATTGCAGCCCCGCCGCCTGCAGCACCGCGGCAACCTGGTTGCCACCCTGGCGCTCGACGCCATCCAGCGACAGCACCCGGACCACGCCCTGGCCATGGGAGCGAACATGGGCCGGCCCGGCCATGTCGGCGGGCCAGGTGGTCATGCCGATCATCACCCGCTCCGAGGCGACGTGGCGGCACAGCGTTTCGGCGTTGCCCAGGCCGTTCTGCAGGGTCAGCACCAGACTGTGCTCGCCGATATGGCCGGCAATACCGCGTAGCGCGTTGTCGGTGTGCTGGGCCTTGGTGAAGACCAGCAACAGGTCAGGCTGGCCCGTCACCTGCTCCGGTCGGCAGGCGCTCAGGCCGCCGATGCGCCGGTCGCCGCTGTCGGTCTCCAGGCGCAAGCCCTGGCGACGGATCGCCTCCAGATGCGCGTCGTTGATGTCCAGCAGCGTGACCTGCTGCCCGCTTTCCGCCAGCAGGCCGCCAAACAGCGAGCCCATGGCGCCCGCCCCGAGAATGCTGATGTTCATCGAACCTCCTTATGGTTGTGAGGGTTGATCGGCAAGGTGCTGCTTGTCGGCCCGGGTTGATCCAGGCGCCCGCCGGGGAATATGTCGGCGTACCAGCACCAGGGCGATCAGCGCCAAGACCATTACCGTTCCCAGCAACGTCAGATAGCCGTGGGCACCGCCCTGGGTGATCACCGTGGCGCCGACGAAGGCGCTGAGGATCGCGCCCATGCGCCCGAAGGCCAGGGCCGATGCGGTGCCCGTGGCACGCACGGCAGTGGGATAGATAAAGGCGCACAGCGCATAGAGGGTGGACTGCACCGCGTTGACGAACAAACCGTGCACGCCAAAGCCGAAGATCAGCAGGCTGGTGTTCTGGTCGACGTCCAGGGTCTGCATGGCGAAGGCGCTGGCCGCGCCGCCGGCGCAACAGATCAGCAGCGGCCAGAACGAGCCCCAACGGGTCATGGCCACCGCGCAGACCAGCGCGCCGATCACCCCGCCCAGGTTGTAGGCGGTAAGGCCGGAGCTGGCCAGCGCCAGCGGCAAGCCTTCGGCCAGGAGCATGGTCGGCAGCCAGCTGAAGGCGCTGTAGACGGCGGTCAGGCACATGAAGAACGCCACCCAGACCGCCAGGGTATCGCGCCCGTAGCCGGGGGCGAACAAGGCACGGAAGCCGCCCTGCTGCTCGCTCTGCTGCTCCAGCGCATCGGTGTAGCGCACGCCCTCGGGCATGGGCCGGCCCATGCGTCCCAGCAGCGCGGTCAACTCGCCCCAACGCTGCGGCCGGCGCGCCAGGAAGCGCGGCGACTCCGGCAAGGTCGCCAGCAGCAACAGGCCCAGGACGATGGGCAGGCTGCCGCCGATAAAGAACAAGGTGCGCCAGCCGTACAGCGGCAGTACGTGGGAGGCGAACAGCCCCGCCAGCATCCCGCCCAGGGGCACACAGACGATGGTCGCCGTGACCGCCAGGGTGCGGCGGCGCGCCGGGGTGAACTCGGCAGTCATGGTGGTGGCGCTGGGCAAGGCACCGCCGATGCCCAGCCCGGCGATAAAGCGCAGCGCCGCCACGGTCAGCGCATCCGGCGAGAGGCCGATGGCGCAGGTCGCGGTGCCGAACAGGATCACGCTGGCGATGACCGCCATGCGCCGGCCGAAACGATCGGCGAACAGCCCGGCGCAGGCACTGCCGATGCCCATGCCGATCAGCCCGGCGGCCACCGCGGGGGCGAAGGCCTCGCGGGTGATCCCCCACTCCTTGATCATCAGCGGTATGGCGAAACCGATGAGCTGACCGTCGAAACCGTCCATCACGATCGACAGCGCGGCCAGCAACACCACGATCTTCTGCATCCCGGTGTAGGGCCCGTCATCAAGCAGGGTGCCGATGTCGGCGCTGCCGGAAACCGGGCTCGACCGCTGGGGCCTAGCCTCCATCACTTCACTGACCGAAGTCGTGTTCATAGCCACCTCTTTTTATTGTTGTGGTGAGTGTGCGCAAGGCGCGGTTGGCAATGCCGGGTCTTCGCCCGGCAATAGGAACTCAGTCCTTGATGATCAGGGCTCGATAGTCAGGGTCGGCACCTCGATCAACACCGGGCGATTGCCGGCCAGGGCCGCGCTGAAGGCGGCGGCGAATTCGGCGCGGGTCGCCGCATGCTGCGCCTGCACGCCATAGCCCTGGGCAATGGCGCAGAAGTCCAGCCCCGGTACGTCCAGCCCCGGCGCATCGCTGACCTGCAGCACATCGGCGAACCAGCGCAGCGCGCCGTAGGTGCCGTTCTTGAGGATGATGAACACCACCGGGATGCCGTATTGGGCAGCGGTCCAGAGCGCGGTGATGCCGTAGTTGGCCGAGCCGTCGCCGATGATCGCCACCACCCGCCGCCCGGGTGTCGCCAGTTGCACGCCGACCGCGGCCGGCAAGCCGAAGCCGAGACCGCCGGCGGCGGGAAAGAAGTAACTGCCGGGCTCGCTCATCTCCACCCGCTGCCAGAACGCGCCGACGGTGGAGGTGGACTCCTTGACGTAGATCGCGTCCCGCGGCGCCAGCTGGTCGATCAGATCGAACACCGTTTCCGGGCGCAGCAGGCCGCCCTCCTCGCGCACCGGCGCCGGCAGCGGCAAGGCGCTCGGCAGCGGCCGCTCGCTCTGTGGCAGCACCTCGACCAGGGCTTCGAGGGTCAGGGCGATATCGCCCACCAGCGCGTCGCCCATGGGCGCCCGCGCCGCCTCACCCGGATCGCAAGTCAGGTGCACCAGTTCACAGTCCGCCGGCAGGTAATCGCCCGGGGCGTATTGGTGGTAACGGAACACCGGAGCGCCCACCACCAGGATCAGGTCGTGCTCGGCCAGGCAGCGGCTGATCCCGGCGATGGCCGCTGGCAGCACGCCGCGGAAACACGGATGACGGGTGGGGAACGGACAGCGTGAAGCGGAAGGCGCGACCCAGGCCGGCATGCGCAGTTTTTCCGCCAGCTGCACCGCCAGGCCGTTGCTGCCACTGCCGTCGACATCCGGGCCGAGCACCAGCACCGGGCTACGCGCCGCCGCCAGGCGCTCGGCCAGCGCCTGCAATTGCGCCGCCGAAGGCAGGCCGGCGCTGGCCACCTGGCGCCGCGCCAGATGCTCGACACCGGCCGGCGCCGCGCAGGCCCAGTCGTCATAGGGGATCGACACATACACCGGCCCGCGTGGCGCCAGGTTGGCCATGTGGATCGCCTGGCTCAGGGTACGCGGCACGTCCTGGGCCGAGACCGGTTCGTGGCTCCACTTGACCAGGGGCTTGGGCAGTTGCGCCGCATCGACATTGGCCAGCATCGCTTCCACCCCGACCATCGAGCGCACCTGCTGGCCGGCGGTGATCACCAGCGGGCTGTGGGAATACCAGGCATTGGTCAGCGCGCCCATGCCGTTGCCGGTACCGGCGGCGGCATGCAGGTTGACGAAGGTCGGCTTGCCGGTGGCCAGGGCGTAACCGTCGGCCATGCTCACCACCGCGCCTTCGTGCAGGCCGAGGATGTAGCGGAAGTCCTCGGGAAAACCCTTGAGAAACGGCAGCTCGTTGGAGCCAGGATTGCCGAAGATGGTGGTCAGGCCTTGCTCGCGAAGAATCTCGTAGGACGCAGAGTGAACGGTTTTCATAAGGACCCTTGTTATTGGATTTCGGGTTACTCTTGCAGCCACTACAAAATTGATCAAATCGATACTATCTCTATCAAAAATAAGACCTATCTATATTCATAACGGCAGCAAGGGGCGACATGAGCCACATCGATCTGAACCTGATCCGCACCTTCGTCACCCTCTACGAAGCCCGCAGCGTGACCCTGGCCGCCGAGCGCCTGTTCGTCACCCAGCCCTCGGTCAGCTATGGCCTGGCACGCCTGCGCGAGCTGTTCGACGACGCCCTGTTCAGCCGCACCCGCGACGGCATCCAGCCGACCTTTGTCGCCGAACAGCTGTACGGCCCCTTGCGCGAATCCCTGACCCGCATCGAAAGCACCGTGCAGGGCTGCCGCCAGTTCGACCCCGCGAGCACCGAGCGGCGCTTTCGCATCGCCCTCTCCGACCTCGGCGAAATCGGCTTTTTGCCGCTGATCCTGGCGCGCCTGAACCAGGACGCGCCACTGGCCGAAGTCGAGGTCCTGCCGCTGCAGGTGGACCAGGTCGGCGAGTGGCTGGCCAGCGGCAAGGTCGATGCCGCGATCTGCCGCCAGCCGGTCCCCGGCGTCCGCAGCCGGGTGCTGATGCACGAGCGTTATGTGTGCCTGCTCAGCACCGGCCACCCGCGCATCGACCAGCAACTGAGCCTCGAACAGTTCCTCGCCGAGCGGCACGTTGCCGTGACCCGCACCACCGGCCACGGCAATGTCGAAGACGTGCTGAAAAACATGAATGTGGAACGGCGTATCAGCCTGCATGTGCCGCACTTCTCGGTGCTGCCGAAAATCATTCCCGGCACCGACCTGCTTGCGGTGCTGCCGGCGCAGATCGCCCGGTTGTTCATCCACGAAGGCGAGCTGAAGATGCTCGAACTGCCGTTCCCGGTGGCCGAGTTCGCCGTGTCCCTGAACTGGCACCCCAACAGCGACAGCTCCGCCGCCCTGCGCTGGTTCTGCGACACCATCGCCGACGCCATCATCAGCGGCCAGGGCCAGAACTAGGCGCCGGCCATCGCTGGCTGCGCCCGGGCCCGGGCCGGCTTGAGCAGCAACAGGCAGCCGGCGGCGATCACGAACACGCTGGCAAACACCCCGTACAGATGCAGCGGCTGCCAGCCGCCATCCAGCAGGAAGCCGGCCACGGTGGGCGAAAGGATCGCGCCGATGCGGCCAATGCCGATGCCCCAGCCGACGCCCGTGGCGCGCACCGAGGCGTCGTAGACCACTGGCGACAGCGCATAGAGACCGGCCACGCAGCCATTGGAAAACAGCCCGATCAGCAGCCCCAGGCCCAGTGCCGCGGCAATCGACGAGGCCGAGCCGACAAACAGCACCAGCAGGCCGGCGGTGATCAGCATGAACAGCGCCAGCACCCGGCCCAACGGCCAGCGCGAGGCCAGGCCGCCGATCAGCGCCGCGCCGAAGATCCCGCCGACGCTGAGCAGCACCCCGCCGGTGATCCCCTGCTGCGCCGAGAGCCCAGCGGCCACCAGCAGTTTCGGGGTCCAGCTCATGACGAAGTAGAAGCCGAACATCACCAGGAAAAACAGCAGCCAGATCAGCAAGGTGGTGCGGCGCATGGCCGGCGCCAGCAACTGGCCGAAACCGCTGGGCGCGCCGGCTTGCCTGGGCAGCTCTGGCGGCAACTGTTCAAGCTCGGGCTGCTCCAGGCGCCGGGCCAGGCGATTGACCCGTACCAGGGCATTGCCGGGGCGGCGGGCAAGCAGGAAGTCCAGGGATTCGGGCAGCCACAGCAGCACCAGGGGAATCACCAGCCAGGTCACCGCACCGCCGAACAGGAACACCGAGCGCCAGCCCCAATGGCCCAGCAACCACACCGCCAACAGCCCGCCCAGGGTGGCACCCAGGGCATAACCGGTGGATTGCAGGCTGACCGCGAGGCCGCGCCAGCGCTTGCTGGAATACTCGCTGGCGATCACGTTGCTGCTGGCCAGGATGCCGCCGATGCCAAGACCGGTCAGGCCGCGCAGCAGCGCCAGTTGCAGGGGTGTCTGGCTCAGGGCCGAGAGCAGCATGCCGAGCCCGGACAGCGCCAGGCAGAACAGGATCAGCGGGCGCCTGCCGAACCGATCGGCCCAGGGCGCGATAAACAGCGAACCCGCCGCCATGCCGAACAATCCGGCGCTGAGCAACAGGCCGACCTGCGCCCCATTCAAACCCCACTCGGCCGACACCGAGGCCGCGGTGAAGGCCATCACCAGCACGTCGAAACCATCGATCATGTTCAAGACAATGCAGATGCCAATGGCCAGGCACTGGAAGGAACTCATCGGGCCGCTGTCCACGCGGCTCTTCAGGTCGAGCGTCATGACCGCACCTCCCCAGCGCATAGCGGCGACAGCGAGAGGGAAAACAGCAGCGTGCACACAGACAGGCGGCGGACGGAACCCAGGCAGTTCCGCGCCCTTGATAAGCCATTCATGACGAGACCCTTCTTGTAGTTTTTATCGGGGGACGGTCGGGAGGGACCCGCCATCGCCAGATGGCTAATCAATCATTCAATGGATCCACCAACAAGAGGTGAGATCGGGTTAAACCCTGGAAAAATCGCTTAAGTCCCTGGATAAAGTCTGAGGCATTTTTATTTAAAAGATAAAAATCAATGATTTAATCAATAAGTCGTTGGCTGATATTTCCGGGCGATTATCGACCAGACTTAGAGGGCACAGGCTATTGAGGGTCCTATGGCTGTGAATGGCTACAGAACCCAGCCTTAATGGATCCAATAAATCATAATTCTCAAGGCAAACGCCCGGCTTTTCATCCATGGACCGACAGTCCGCCTCAAGGGCTATAACCTCATCTTTCAGCGCCCTGGCCCTCGGGTCAGCCGCCACATTTTGTAAAGCTTCCCCAGCCACAGATTGGCGAAATGATTATTGGGCTGGTGAGTGCATCTGCTAAAACGCGGTTTTTATCCGTGCGCGGTGCCACAGCCCATGTCCTCCTCGTTTCTCTCGCGCTGGCGCTCTCGCCGGTGTTCGCTGCTCGGCATGGCTGCCCTGTTGATAGGCCTGCCAGTGGGCTGCCAGGTGCTGGAGCACAAGGAGCGCGAGCTGGTGTTTCGCGTCGAACCGGGCAACGCCAGCTGGTATCGCGGCTTGCCGGCCGGGGTGCGCGAGCTGGAGTTCAAGGGCGACAGCCTCAAGCCCGAACAGAACATTCATGCCTGGTGGTGGCCGGCCCAGCGGGCCGATGCGCCGGCCATCCTCTATCTGCACGGGGTGCGCTGGAACCTCACCGGGCAGTTGTTCCGCATCGAGCAACTGCACGCCCTGGGGTTCTCGGTACTGGCCATCGACTATCGCGGCTTCGGCCAGAGCCTTGGTGAGCCACCGTCGGAAACCAGCGTCTATGAGGACGCGCGGATTGCCTGGGAGCAGTTGCAAAGGCTGCAACCCGACGCTGGCAAGCGCCTGATCTATGGCCATTCCCTGGGCGGCGCGGTGGCGGTGGAACTGGCCGCGCAACTGGGGCAACAGGCGGCCAGCGACGGCACGCCGATTCCGGCGCGCGGGTTGATCGTCGAATCCTCGTTCACCTCCCTGGCCGCTATCGCCGCCGAGTTGGGCAACACCTCGTTGCCAGTGCGCTGGCTGCTGTCGCAGAAATTCGACTCCCTCGACAAGATCGCCCATATCGGCATGCCGCTGCTGATCGTCCACGGCCTGGACGACCGTTACGTGCCCGCGCGCTTCAGCCAGCAACTGTTCGACGCCGCGCAGCAGCCCAAGCAACTGCTGCTGGTTCCCGGCGCCACCCACAACAACAGCATGCACCTGGCCGGCGAGCGCTATCGCCAGGCCCTGAATACCCTGCTGCACGCCCGGCCGGCGAAGGTCGCCGCGGCAGTGCCGGCCCGCGTGCCGACCAGCTGAGCCACGAACCAGCACCGTTGCCGTTACACCCTCCGGCATCAGCGGAATGACCTCGTCCTTAGACAACCTGTAACAACTCCGGCTGGCCCCTGCGCGGCTTAAATGAGATGGTCCCCTGTTGATTGTTTTGGAGGCATGTCATGACTACATTTCAATTCATCGCAGGCATGGTCTTTTGTCTGGCGGGACTGGGCGTGAGGGCCTACCTGGCCGTGCAGCATCCCGGGGAAGAAAAGGCCTGGCGCTCGTCCGGCGCGCGAAAGTCCGCCAAGTAAGCCTTGCCCCCGCCCCTGAATACCGCTGATGGCCTCCCGGCCAGCCCCGCCTGGACCTGGTGGAGGCCCATGAAAAATGCCCGTCTCTCGCGATACGGGTATTTTTTCGGCTCAAGGAATCCGTCATCCCGCCTGATGCCGGCCGACAACAATGGCAAAATAGCCGCCGTCCATGCCCGAGATCGTCCCCATGCAAAGCATCACCGCCCTCACCGCCCGGGAAATCTGCCAGGTGCTCAGAGAGCTGGCCCTCGGCACCCGCACCCTGGGCCCATCGAGCCACCGCGTATTGACTGCGGACGATAGCTGGCAGGTGCGGCTCGACATCGACGGCTGGGCCCTGACCCTGGTCAGCCATGGCCAGAGCCTGAGCCACTGCGAGCAGTGCCTTTCGCCGGATGGCCGGGTCGAGACGCTCGACGCCTGGCAGCGCTACGGCACCGACCCGGTCAAACTCCTGAGCATCTGGGAACACCAGCAGTTGCAGCGCCTGCTGCAGGCGTTGTGAAGCCACGATTCCTGCACTGCACCCATCAATAGACCCACGCCAATCCCCCGCCCGTCCGCACAAGCAAGCAAAACCCATGTCGTTCATCGGGATAATCGGAATCGGCCATGGCGTTTTTCCCGGGCTTCTATACTCATTTTCGAAGAGGCGCGCACCAGCACTGCGGGCCTCATGAGCGCAGTTCCGCCGTGAACATGAAGTCGCCAGCGGCAAAGGATTGCGAGGGGTGTGGCGCCACAGGTGCCACCCGGCCTGATGCTGCAAGGGAGGTGCATTCATGAACACGACTCGACAGGATGTGGCAACACTCGGCTCCGGATGGAACAACAAGGTCTTGCTCAACTACGCGCTGGCCATGCGCGAACTGGACAAACTACCGATCACCAACCGCAACAGCTGGAAGTTTCTCGGCGCCATGCACGGCTTCGACCGGCAGTTGTGGGTTGAGGTGAATGTCCTGGGCGATGCCGATCCGGTTCCCAAGGACCTGACCAACTTTACCTACGGCAGCCAGTGCCAGCACGGCAGCTGGTACTTCCTGTCCTGGCACCGCGGTTACCTGGCGGCCTTCGAGGCAATTGTCGCGGCCAAGGTGAAGGAACTGACGGGCGACGACTGGGCGCTTCCGTACTGGAACTACCTCAACAACAAAAACCCGGAGGCGCGGCGGGCCCCGGAAGCATTCCTGGCGAACACCCTGCCTGACGGCAGCCCCAACCCGCTGAAGAAATACCCTCGCCGGCAGGGCTTTACCACGCTGCGGCCGAACTCCCTCGATGCCTTCAGCCTGGCGGCGATGCAGGAGAACGATTTCCAGGTCGGCAATGACGGCAGCATCGGCTTCGGTGGCGGGGTCACCGGCAATTTCGCCCAGTTCGCCCGCTGGACCGGCGACCTGGAGAACAACCCGCACAACACCGTGCATCGTCTGATCGGCGGTGGCGAAGGCTTCATGGCCGATCCCTACCTCGCCGCCCTGGACCCGATTTTCTGGTTGCACCATTGCAACGTCGACCGGCTCTGGGAGGCCTGGATGAACACCGCGGGCAAGACCATGGTCCGCGATCCGCGCTGGCTCGACGGTCCGGCCGACCGCCGTTTCATCATGCCGACGGTCGGTGGCAGTGACCCTGGCATGAAATTCACCGGCCGTGACACCTTGAAGGGTGGCAAATTGCACCCGAGTTATGCCGACTTGAGCATCGGCACGGGCGTGAAACCAGGAGTAGAGGCCGTGACACGGGTCAAGATGGGTGCGCCGGAACAACAGAACATCGAACCTATCGGTGCCAACCGTTCGGTGGTCACGGTCGGCGGCGCGCCGGTGCGCACCCAGGTCGACCTCGATCGCCAGGCCACCAGCACCGGCATCGCCGCGATGGGCGCCACCGACCTGGGCCAGCCGGTGACCCGGCTGTACCTGGCGCTGGAATCGGTGCGCGGCTCCGCGCCCTCGCCGCAGCTTGCGGTCTACATCAACCTGCCGAAAGACAGCGATCCGCAACAGCATCCCGAGTGCCATGCCGGCAGCCTGACGCTGTTCGGGCTGAACGTCGCCTCGCGCCCGGACGGTGGCCACGGCGGCCATGGGCTCGGCTATACCATCGACATCACCGACCTGGCCCAGCGCCTGACCGATGCTGGCGATTTCGATCCGGACTATCTGCGGGTGACCCTGGTCCCGGGCGAGCAGGTATCGGCGGATAAACCGGTGACCGTGGAGCGGATCAGCGTGCTCAAGCGCAGTGGTATCGTCAGCTGAGTAACGCCTCATGCAACCCGGACCGGTCTTGCTCAGCTTCACCCGGGCGCCCTGGCCGTTGCTGTTCGCAACGGCCGGGCTGGGCCTGGCCCTGTGTCTCTACACCACCGGGCACAGCACCCTTCCCGCCTTCTGCAGCGCTGTGGGTGGGCTGTCCATCGTCACCAGTTGGCCCACCGCGCTGAAAGCGGAGCTGGCCCTGAACCCGGCGCAGCACATGCTGGCCGACTGGGCCCTGATGCTGCTGGCGATGATGCCGCCCCTGCTGGCGATGCCGCTCATGCATGTCTGGCACTCCAGCCTGCCGCGCCGGCGCATCCGTGCGGCGCTCGTGTTCCTGCTCGGTTACACGGCCTTATGGATGGCCGCCGGACCGTTGCTGATGGTGCTCGCCTTGCTGCTGCAACTGAGCGTCGCCGGCGCGTCACTGACCACGGCCCTGCTGGCTGCCCTGCTGTGGAGCGCCAGCCCGTGGCAGCGCGCGGCGCTCAACCGTGGCCACCGCATGCGCCGGATCGGTCTGTTCGGCTGGGCCGCCGACCGCGATTGCCTGGTCTTCGGCGCAACCCACGGGGCCTTGTGCATCGCTTCGTGCTGGGCCTGGATGCTGGTGCCACTGCTGGGCGGGGCCTGGCACATTCCGCTGATGCTGGTGGCCGGGGCCATCATGCTGGTCGAACGCCTGGCACCGGGCGATCGGCCGCGCTGGCACTGGCCAGCGATGCTCCCTCGACTCGATCTCTGGCTCCTTATTACGCGCAAGGTGGCGCACTCCCATGACTAGACGGACCTGCCTGACGATCGGCGTGAGCACGCTGACGCCGCTGCCCAACCAGACACTGCGTTTCGCCTACCTCGACGGCGCCGTGCTCGCCGCCCGTTCGATCGGCGACTGGGCGTTGCGCTCGGGCTTCGGCGCCGACAACGTCAGGATCGTCGACGACGGCCCCATAGACGGCCAGGGCAATCCGGTCACCCGCGAGCGGGTGCAACAAGCGGTGGACGAGCTGTTCCCCTCGGGAGCGGAAGTGGTCGAGCAATTGATCCTGGCGTTTTGCGGCCATGGCCTGACCGACGCGAATATCGGCTCGATCTCCTGGCTGTTCAGCGATTCGCTGCGCCAGAAATACCGCGTCCTGGCCGACTCGTTCTACACCGAGCTGCTACTGCACGGCGTACAGCGCATCACCCTGATCACCGATGCCTGCCGCGAAGCGCCGAAGAGTCTCGACCTGACGCGACTGGATGCGGTGCGCGGGATCGTCGTGCAAGGCACGCAAGTGGAAAACCCCAAGTTCGATCGCCTGGCCGCCTGCCAGGACGGGCAGCTGGGTTACATGGTGTCCGAGCCGATGTCCGGCGCTCCGGGCAAATGCGTGTTCTCCGGGGTGATCGCCGATGCGCTGTGGGGCATCGAGCCGACCGCCATCAGCAATGGCCTGATCACCACCGCGACCCTCGGCATGTGCGTGCGCTCGCGCACCACCGAGCGGGCGAAAGAATATCGCCTCAAGCTCAATCCGCAGTGCCTGGTCGATCCGGAACCGGCCGTGCTCTACAACACCGCCAAGCCGTTGCCGGGCCCCGCCGGGTTGCAGCCCTGGCCAGCCGCGGGCAACGCCGCCACCATGGGCCCGTCCACGGCCGCCGGCCCGGTGGACTCCGCCGAGCATAACCTTGAGCGGGTACACAGCGACGCGGCCTTTCGCCAGCGCATGCTCGGCGCCGATTTCGGGCTCAAGCAGCATGACCTGGCGGTTCCCGCCGACCAGATGATCACCATTCCCGACTCCAGCAAGGAGCTGCTGCAGGACCTGGTGGTGCTCCGCCAGCAGAGCCCGCGTTTTCCCGAGAAGAAGCAAAAGGTCAAGGCGCTGGTCCAGCGCCTGGAGGCGGATGCCGCCGCCGATATGCGCAAGTCCGCGGCCACCGAGGTTCGCCGCCGGATGAAACAGATCGGCGACCCCGGCGAGGCCAACCTGATCGTCTACGGCGAGGGCGCGAAGCTTCTGTCCCGGGCCCCGATCGAGCGACTGGACAGCACCTCGCTGTTCGAGACGTTCCGCGCCACCAGCGATCCCCAGGGGATGCCGGTCCTGGTGGAGCTGGCCGATGGCAGCTTCACACCGGTGGTGCCTTATGCGGGTCAGTACGCCGTGGTGATGCCCAGCCCCCTCGGCGATATTTTCCAGGCCTATGGAATGCCCAAGGCCCCCGACAGATACCTGGCGATGCTCGGCGCGATCGACGATTTCGCCGCTGGCCGGCTACAGGCCGAAGACATCGACCAGTTCGCCGCCGGCGTGTGCCATAAAAAGCATGCCGACCCCATGCTGGGCGTGATCTGCGCCTACCTGTACCGCGCCGTTGCCGACTACGACAGCATCCGGCGCCTGGCGTATTTTTATGCCGCCCAGGGTCAGCCGGTGCCCTTCGACATTGCCTTGCTCGGGGCCATGCGGGTGACTCTCGAGCCAGACGGCACCCCACAGCTACAAATACCGGCCGTCAAGGCGCGCGCGCTCCGACCCAAGGCGGCCAAGGCCCCTGACTATATCCGGCGCGCGACACCCGCGGTGCAGGCCTGGATCGGTGGACGCTGCCCCTGGCTGGGATTGGGCTGGGACTATGTCAACGACCCGCGGCCGGAATGGGCCGCACTGGTCGAAGGGCTTGCCGAGCATGCCAAGGCGGTGCGGCACAGCGGATCCACGGTGCTGCCGGAAAAGGCTGCCCGCAAGCTGGCAAAAGCCTGGCGTCTGCGACCATCGGCCCGCGAAGACCTGACGCGACCCGCGGTAGCCCGCCAGGCGCCCGCCAAGGAAACGAACCGGCCCTCGCAGCGGTCTGAACAGTGATGGCATTGAGAATGGGGCAGCACCACAAAGCCCCGCCATTCACAATGGAGGTCTCATCATGAGCGCCCTGACAATCGAAGGCTGGTGCAAGTCCAGCGATGGGCAAAAATCCATGTCGCTGGGAGAGATCCATTTCTACGTCGATGGCCCCCTGCACCTGCGCCTGGAAGAAGCCGAGGAACGCCTGCAGAAAACCCATGAACAGGAGGCCATGGTCGACGTCAACATGGACACCATGGAGCTGATCATGCCCGAGGGGTACAGCCCCCTGTCCGACTGCCGGATGCGCGTCTACCTGCAGCACGGCCGCGGCCAGTTCCACCTGGTGGGGCATCGAGCCAGCGATGGCAGCCTGATCTATAGCAATGCGGTGTTGATCGACCAGCTGCTGTAGAGGCTGCCGCGCCGCCCGCTATCGGTGCTTCACCGAAGCAGGCGTGCGGCAGTAAGAATTCGCTGTCCCGATTCCCGCGGGAGGGCGTCGCTTGCAAGGCGAAGACCGCCATTAGCGCAGCGCCAGAGCCAGGCCGCGGCGCTCACCGGCTGAATCGGTTTCGAGCCTGCGCGTGCCCCTGACTTGCAACATCTTCCAGCCGTAGCACGTCTCTCACCGGGCATCCGTTCGACCGCCCACCATGCCGGGTACTTGGCAATTTCCCACTCCATACGTATATTCGGATATTCATATATTTAGACCAGCGACGCCCATTTCGCGCCCTGGCCCAGCCCCTCTGCCCGGAAGCCCCGATGAAAATCCTCTTCATGTGCACCGCCAACAGCTGCCGCAGCGTTCTTTCCGAAGCCCTGTTCAACCATCTGGCGCCGGCCGCTCATCAGGCGGTGAGTTCGGGCAGCTTCCCCAGCGGCACGCTCAACGCCCGCGCCCTGGCCACCCTGGAACAGGCCGGCGTCAGCACCGCAGGCCTGTACAGCAAAGGCTCGGAAGCCTTCGCCGACAGCCCGCCCGATATCGTCATCACCGTCTGCGACAAGGCCGGCGGCGAGCCCTGCCCGGTGTATTTCGGCCCGGCGCTGAAAAGCCATTGGGGGCTGGAAGATCCTTCGCAGGTCCAGGGCGATGAACAGGCGATCCAGGCCGCCTTCGAACAGACCGTGCAGAAGATCCGCCAACGCTTCGCCGCCTTCTTCGCCCTGGACCTCGACCACCTCTCGCCCACCGAGCTGAAAAACGCCCTCGACCGCATCGGAGCGCTGTGATGAACGACGACCACAAACCCAGCGAAGAACAGCTGTCCGCCCTCGATCTCGAACTGCTGCAAACCTTGGCGCCGGAGCATCTGGAGACCCCGGCAACAGCCGCGCACAAACCGCGCATCCTGCTGCTCTACGGCTCCACCCGCGAGCGCTCGTTCAGCCGCCTACTGACCCGGGAAGCGGCGCGCATTCTCGAATTCCTCGGCGCCGAAACCTATATCTTCGACCCCAGCGGCCTGCCGCTGCCGGACGATGCACCGGTGGATCACCCCAAGGTCCAGGAACTGCGCGAACGGGTGCTGTGGTCCGAGGGCCAGGTCTGGTGCTCGCCGGAACGCCACGGCGCCATGTCGGCGGTGTTCAAGGCGCAGATCGACTGGATCCCCCTGACCCTCGGCGCGGTACGCCCGACCCAGGGCAAGACCCTGGCGGTGATGCAGGTCTGCGGCGGCTCGCAGTCGTTCAACACGGTCAATCAGCTGCGTGTGCTGGGCCGCTGGATGCGCATGTTCACCATCCCCAACCAGTCCTCGGTGCCCAAGGCCTTCCTCGAGTTCGATGACAACGACCGAATGAAGGCCTCGCCCTACTACGACCGGGTGGTGGATGTGATGGAAGAACTGATGAAGTTCACCCTGCTCCTGCGCGGCCGCGCCGATCTGCTGGTGGACCGCTACTCGGAACGCAAGGAAAGCGCCGCGGCACTGTCCAGCCGGGTCAATCAGCGTTCGATCTGATATTGCAACCCCGGCACAGACTTTCACTTACTGAGGAACATACTGATCCTGTGTTCTGACAAACGCGTCGAATGCCTGGGAGTTGTAAACGTCCAGGCATCCATAAAACACCATCTTCTGATCAGAGTACTTACTCAAGGCCGAGGTCTTCTGGTAGGCATCCAGGATGAATTTTTCTGTTGCCGCATAAGGATCATGCAGCACCTCCTGCGTGTCTTCATTCTGCACGATCATGTGCATGCCCTTTCCCATGAAAGAGTAGGCACCAATGGCCAACGAGATATCCTCTTTGATTGCGGACGGCTCCTTGAACTGACTGTCGATGCAATTAGCCAGCCCGTAGTTCTTGAGCATTTCACGAGCCTTGGGTAGATCAGCAGCATTAACAGCAAAAGAGCACAGCAGACATAGGCAAAACGCCGCGAACCAACGCGTCATCCTTTCAACTCCCAAAAAGCTTGTTCCTCAAGCTTCACACAAGAATCCGCAAATCCAAATCCCGCACCACGAATTCCAGCGCAAGAGACCGAGTGCGGCGTCGGGCATTGCTGGTTAATCTCTGGCGACGCCCTTCGCCCAGGACTTGCCATGCCCGATCCGTTTCTTGAGGCCCGTGCCTTTCTGGCCGGGCTCGACCCCGACTGGGCTCGTCATGTCGAGGCAGTCGGCCCCTGCCTGCACCAGGCCAAGCCGGCCCGCGAACCCTGCGAGGCGCTGGTGCGGGCGATTGCCTATCAGCAGCTGCATGCCCGCGCCGGCGATGCGATTCTCGGGCGTTTTCTTGGGTTGTATGGCCCGGCGGCCTTCCCCTCCCCTGAGCAGATCCTTGCCACTGATTTCGAGCCATTGCGCGCCTGCGGTTTTTCCGCCGGCAAGATCGCCACTATTCGTGGCATCGCCGAGGCGACCCTGAGCGGTGTGGTGCCGGACTACGAGACGGCCCGGAGCATGGACGATGAGGCGCTGATCGAGCGCCTGACCAGCCTGCGCGGCATCGGTCGCTGGACCGTGGAGATGCTGCTGATCTACAGCCTGGAACGCCTGGACATCCTGCCCGCCGACGACTTTGGCGTGCGCGAAGGCTACCGCCGCCTGAAGGGCCTGGAGCGGCAGCCGACGCGCAAGCAGATGATCGAGATCGGCCAGGCCTTGCGCCCCTACCGCACGGTGGCGGCCTGGTATCTGTGGCGGGTGCCGGCGCGTTGATCGCCGGCAATCGAGCGTCGACCGGCTGCTCCTACGCAAGCGTGTCCATCTCGATTCCGCGCCACGCCCCTGTAGGAGCGAGGCTTGCCCGCGATGACGATCTCAAGAACAGCATCGCCCCAGAGGCCCTCATCGCCAGCAAGCTTGGCTCCTGCAGAGACCATGCACACCCCGTCAGCGCACCAGCGTTTCAGTTCATCCCCAGCCAGTTCGGCAGCGCCAGGGAAATGAACGGCACGTAGGTCACCAGGATCAGGAACGCCAGCAGGATCATCAGCCACGGCAAGGCCGCGCGGATGGTCTGGCCCAGGCTCAGGCCGGTCACCGCCGAGGTGACGAACAGGTTCAGGCCCACCGGTGGATGCACCAGGCCGATCTCCATATTGACCACCATGACAATCCCCAAGTGGATCGGGTCGATGCCCAGTTTCATGGCGATCGGGAAGAAGATCGGCGCCAGGATCAGCACGATGGCCGAAGGCTCCATAAAGCTGCCCGCCACCAGCAGCACCACGTTGACCATCAGCAGGAAGCCGATGGGCGACAGCCCGGCATCCATGACGAAGGTGGTGATCTGCTGCGGGATCTGCTCGGTGGTCAGCACATGGGCGAAGAGCATGGCGTTGGCGATGATGAACATCAGCATGATCGACAGCCGGCCCGACTCCACCAGCACTTTCGGGCAGTCGCGCAGGCGCATGTCCTTGTAGACGAACAGCGCGACGAAGGCCGAATACACCGCCGCCACCGCCGCCGCTTCGGTCGGGGTGAACAGGCCGCTGTAGATGCCGCCGAGGATGATCACCAGCAACAGCAGGCCCCAGAAGGCCCGGCGCGCGGTGCTCAGCCATTCGCGGAACGACACCCGCGGTTGCGCCGGCAGCTTCTTGATCCGCGCGACGATGTAGATCACCACCATCAGGATCACGCCCAGCAGCAGCCCCGGGACGACTCCGGCCATGAACAGCTTGCCCAGCGAGGTTTCGGTGGCCGCCGAGTACACCACCATTACGATCGACGGCGGGATCAGGATACCCAGGGTCCCGGCGTTGCAGATGATCCCGGCGCCGAACTCCCGTGGGTAACCGGAACGCACCATGCCGGCCACCGCAATCGAACCCACAGCAGCCACGGTTGCAGGCGACGAGCCGGACAGCGCGGCGAACAGCATGCACGCCAGCACCGCGGCAATCGCCAGGCCGCCGCGGATGTGCCCGACGCAGGCGTTGGCGAAATCGATCAGGCGTTGCGCCACGCCGCCGGTGGTCATGAAGGCCCCGGACAACAGGAAGAACGGGATCGCCAGCAGGGTGTAAGCCTCGGAGGTCTCGAACAGCTTGATCGCCAGGGAACTCAGGGAGTCCGGGCTGAACAGCAGGATCGACGTGGCGCCGGCGAGCCCCAGGGAAATGGCGATCGGCACGCCGAGGAACATGAAGACGAACAGCATCAGAAACAGGCAGAGAATGGCCATCAGTGCTGATCCTCGTGGTGACTGGCAAGCTTGCTGGCCTCGGCCGCCTCATCGGCCAGGCCCAGGTTGATCTGCCCGCGCATGAGGATGCGCCACATGATTTCCAGGTAGCGGATCAGCACCAGGGCAAAACCGAAGGGCACGATCATCGCGATATGCGACAGGTGAATGCCGAACTGGTCCAGATCCTCGGCTTCGATGCCGGCCTGGATCAGCGCCATCAGCCACTTGAAGCTGGCGACCATGAACAGCCCGGCGTAGACCATGCAGCACAGGCAGGCGATCACCGCCAGCAGGCGCTGGGCCGGGCGCGAGGCCAGCTTGACCAGCGCGTCCACCCCCAGGTGCCCGGCAGTGCGCACGCCGTAGGCAATGCCGAAAAAGATCAGCCAGCCAAACAGCATCTTGGTCAGCGCCACGCTCCAGACCATCTCCTGGGCCAGCTCCATGAGGAAGTCGCCGATCCCCAGGAACAGCGCGCTGCCCCCTTCCCAGGCATCGCCGATGGAGTAGAACAGCGGGTAGAGGTTGTTGAGCACCACGTAGACGAAAGTCACCAGCGTCATGGCCGCCAGCAGGAAGGCGATGAACGCCTCTTCAAAATGTTCCCAGAACCGCCTCAGCCTGTGCATTGAGGTTCTCCGCGAAAGTGCCAGTGGAGTGCAGCCCGATAACGGCTGCCGATGGGCCGCTGCGAGCGCAGCGGCCAGGGCGTGCTTACTGCGCCTGGTTGGCGGCTTCGGCGGCCTGGATCAGGTCGGCGCCGATATCGCCCTCGAACTTCTTCCACACCGGGCGCATGGCTTCGCGCCACTCGTTACGCTGCTCGGGAGTCAGAGCGACGATTTCGCTGGTCTTGGCGTCGATGATCTTCTGCCGGGAAGTCTGGTTCAGGGCTTCGGCCTGCTTGTTCACTTGCACCGAGACCTCGGCCATGATTTTTTCCAGCTCGCCGCGCACATCCGGCGGCAGGCCGGTCCAGAACTTGGCGTTGGTGATCACCATGTAGTCGATCAGGCCGTGGTCGGTCTCGGTGAAGTACTTCTGCACCTCGTGGACTTTCTGGCTTTCATAGTTCGACCAGGTGTTCTCGGTGCCATTGACCACGCCGGTCTGCAGGCCCTGGTAGACCTCGGCGAAGCTCATCTTGCGCGGGTTGGCGCGCACCGCCTTGAACTGTTCCTCCAGCACGCTGGAGGCCTGCACGCGGAACTTCAGGCCACGGGCGTCCTTGGGTTCCACCAGTTTCTTGTTGGCCGACAGCTGCTTGAGGCCGTTGTGCCAATAGGCCAGGCCGAGGATGCCCTTGTCCTGCATGGAGGTCAGCAGTTGCTTGCCCTCGGCCTGCTGGAAGCGGTCGACGGCGGCGAGGTTGTCGAAGAGGAATGGCAGGTCGTAGATCTGGATCTTCTTGGTGTACTGCTCGAACTTGGCCAGGGATGGCGCGAGCAACTGTACGTCGCCCAGCAGCAGCGCCTCCATTTCCTTGCCGTCACCGAACAGCGAGGAGTTCGGATACACCTCGACCTTGACCCGGCCCGGCAGGCGCTCCTCGGCCAGTTTCTTGAACAACAGGGCGCCCTGGCCCTTGGGGGTGTTTTCCGCCACCACGTGGGCGAACTTGATCACGATAGGGTCGGCGGCCTGCGCGAGACCGGCGCCCAGCAATGCGGCGGCACAGAACAACGCCCGAGAGAGCTTGAACATGGACTTCACCTTCTTATTGTTGTGGTTGATCGCAGAGTGCCTAAGGGCACGCGTATTGAGAATTTCGAATTTTTGATACCTGCGTTCACCTGCACCGAACGCCACAGCTTCTTCTGTAGGAGCGAGCGGGCGGCGATCCGACTTGCCCGCGATAGGCCCTCAAGGCCGATGCAAAGCTCAAGGACTTCATCGCCAGCAATCGAGCGTCGACCGGCTGCTCCTACAAAAGCCATGCAAGCCGGCGGACTTTTGTCATACGCACGCTTCTGTAGGAGCGCAGCTTGCGCGCGATGAACGATGACGCGGTGCGTCAGGTATTCCGTGGTGTGCTCTTCGCGGGCAATCGAGCGTCGACCGGCCGCTCCTACAGAAGCAGCCTGCACGATCCCTTGCCAGCCGCCAGGGCTGCCTAAGAGGCCAGCGCCAGCAAGCGCTGGGCCCGCAGCAGCACCGGCGCGTCGACCATCTGGCCGTCGATCTGGTAGGCGCCGGCGCCGTGGCTGCCAGCGTCCACCACCCGTTGCGCCCAGGCCAGGTCTTCGGCGCTGGGGGCCAGGGCCTGGTGGATCACCGGCACCTGTTTCGGGTGGATGCACAGGGCGCCGCCGAAGCCCATTTCGTAGGCGTGGCGGATAGAGGCGCGCAAACCTTGCGGATCGTCGATGGCCGGGTGCACGCCATCCAGCGGCGCGACCAACCCGGCGGCGCGCGAATGCAGGATCAGCGCCAGCCGCGCCTGGTCCAGGGCGAACTGCGCCGCCGCCGAACCGCTACTGAGGTTGAGGTCCAGCGCCAGGTCCAGGCCACCGAAAGACAGGCGCTGCACCGCGGGAGCCCGGGCGATTTCCGCCAAAGCCAAGAGCCCTCGGGCGCTTTCGATGATCGGCCAGATCTGCTTGCCGATGGCCGCCACGGTAGCCACCTGGGCGGCGCTTTCGACCTTGGGCAGCAGGATGCCGGCGACCCCGGCGTGGCCTTTGCAGAACGCCAGGTCGGCGGCATGTTCGGCATGCTCCGGAGCATTGACCCGCACCCACAACCTGACCTGGGGTTGGCTGTTGAGGAACTGGCCGAGGTTGTCCCGGGCCTGGCGCTTGAGCGGCTCTTCCACGGCGTCCTCGAAATCGACGATCACCGCATCGGCGCCGCTGGCCAGGGCCTTGCTAAAACGCTCGGGACGGCTGCCCGGCACGAACAAGGCAGAGCGGACAATAGGGTTGGACATGTTGAATTCCTTGTATGTGATGCGGGGCCGTTCCCGAACACCGGGACACGACAGATTTCCTCTTCTGTAGGAGCGAGCGGGCGGCGATCCGACTTGCCCGCGATAAGCCCGCAAATCCGATGCAAATCTCGAGGGCCTCTTCGCCAGCAAGCTTGGCTCCTACAGAAGCGATGCAAGCCTGCGGGCCTGTGCGTACCCGCCTCTGTAGGAGCGAGGCTTGCCCGCGATGAGGCCCTAAAGGCTGATGCAAACCTCAAGGCCCTCTTCGCCAGCAATCGAGCGTCGACCGGCTGCTCCTACAGAAGCAGTGCAAGCCTACGGATCTCAGATCACGCCATTGGCCCGCAACTGTTCGATGGCCTCGGCAGACAAGCCCAGTTCGGCGAGGATCGCGCCGCTGTGCTGGCCCAGCCCCGGGACGCCGTCCATGCGTGGTTCGAACGCGGCATTGCGCGCCGGCGGCAGCAGCGACGGCAGCTTGCCGGCCGGACTGTCCACCTCGCGCCAGCTGTCGCGGGCCTTGAGTTGCGGGTGCTGCCACACGCCCTGCATGTCGTTGACCCGGGCGCTGGCGATCTGCGCCTGTTCCAGCCGGGCGATCACCTCCTCCACCGTCAGCCGGGCGAAGCTGTCGACAATGATCTGGCGCAGCGCCTCGCGATTGGCCGAGCGCTTGAAGTTGGCCGAGAAGCGCTCGTCGCCGGCCAGCTCCGGCAGCAACAGCACCTTGTCGCAGAACGCCGCCCATTCGCGCTCGTTCTGCAGGCCGAGCATCACCGTGCCGCCGTCCCCCGCCGGAAACGGCCCGTAGGGATAAATGGTCGAGTGCGCCGCGCCGGCCCGGGGCGGTGGCGGCGCGCCGTCGAAGGCGTAGTACATCGGGTAGCCCATCCACTCCACCAGGCTTTCCAGCATGCTCACGTCGATGCGGCTGCCCTGCCCGGTCCTGTCGCGCAGCAACAGCGCCGAGAGGACGCCGCTGTAGGCGTACATGCCGGCGGCGATGTCGGCGATCGAGCAGCCGGCCTTGGCCAGTTGTTCCTCGCCCGGGCCGCCGGTCACCGACAGGAACCCGCCCTCGCTCTGGATCAGCAGGTCGTAGGCCTTTTTCTTCTCATAGGGACCGCCCTCGCCATAACCGGAAATGTCGCAGACGATCAGCCGCGGAAAACGCTCATGCAGCGCCTCGAACGACAGGCCCATGCGCGCCGCCGCGCCCGGCGCGAGGTTCTGCACCAGCACGTCGGCCTGGGCCAGCAGGTTTTGCAGAATGTCGCCGGCGGCGTCCTGCTTGAGGTCCAGGGTCAGGCTTTCCTTGGAGCGGTTGGTCCAGACGAAATGCGAGGCCAGGCCGCGCACGCGTTCGTCGTAACCGCGGGCAAAATCGCCGCTGCCGGGGCGCTCGACCTTGATCACCCGTGCGCCGAGATCGGCTAGTTGGCGGGTGCAGAACGGCGCGGCGATGGCATGTTCCAGGCTGACCACGGTGATGCCGTCCAGCGGCCGGGGTTGTGCGGTGTTGGTTGTCATAAAACGTCCTCGGGGCTGGCTCAAAGCAGTTCGTTCAGTCGCGCGGTGTCGCGCAGGTGCCACACCTGGCGGATCAGGGCCGCGCCCTGCTCCGGCGTGCGCGCGCCGGAGAAGCGCAGCAGGCGCTGGAACTTGTCCGCAAGCTCCGCCCGCGACAGGCCATTGCCCGGATCGCCCTTGGGCTCGTCGATGGCGCCGTGCAAGGTACGGCCGTCGTCGGTGCTGACCACTACCCGGCCAAGCCAGCGCTGCGGGTAGGCACGGTCCACCTCGGGGTCGAGGACCATCGACACCTTGTCGCGAAACGCCGCCACCGCCGGATCGTTCAGCGCCAGCTCATGGAACTCCGGCAAGCCGGCCTTGCCATGCACGGCGATCAGGCCGAGCACGGTGCCCATGGAGAACTTGGCCTGGTGCACGGTCTGCGGCACCTTCACCCGCCCCAGCACATCGATGGCGCCCTGGTGCACGCGGGTTTCCACCCGGGCGATCTGCTCATGGCCCAGGCCTTCACGCTGCATCAGCGCCAGCAAGGCATCGGCGGCCGGGTGGGTATGGCGGCAGGAGGCGTGGAACTTGAACGAGGTTTCCAGCAAGGCCCAACGCGAACCGAGCCGATCGGACAGCCTGCTCGGCTCGGCATCCCAGGACATGCCCGCGGCCACGCCCTGCTCGCCTTCGAGAATATTGCGCGCGCCGGTCAGCCCGTCCCGGGTCAGGTAGGCGGCGAGCAAGCCATCGGCCGCGGCCTTGGCCGTGTGCAACTGCTTGGAGTCCGCGGCGTCGCGCAAGAACTCCCAGAGCCCGGCGGCCTGGGTCCCGGCGCTGCCCAGCAGGTTGATGAACTGCGTCTGGTCGAAGTCCATCAGCTTGCCCACCGCCACCGCCGCGGCGAGGGTGCCGACGGTGGCCGTGGTGTGGAAGATCCGGTAATGGGAACGGCCCATGAACTCGCCGATGCGAATCCCCGCTTCATAACCGGTCACCGCCGCCAGCAGCAACTCGCGGCCGGACTTGCCCAGGTCCTGGGCCGCCGCCAGGGCCGCCGGGAACACCACGGTGGCCGGGTGCAATACCGAGCTGTTGTGCAGGTCGTCCTGCTCCACCAGATGGGAGGACGCGGCGTTCACCAGGGCGGCGAAATAGGCCGAGCTGCCGCGACCGTTGACCAGGATCCGCGCCGGGCCATCGGCCGGGCCCATATGCTGCGCGTAACGCTCGAACAACGGAATCGGATGCGCGCCCTGGCTGGCCAGGGCGGAGCCGAGCCAGTCGAGGAACAGCTCTTCGGTACGCGCCAGCACGCTGTCGGGCAGCTGCTGGTAGTTCAGGCCGGCAAGGAACCCGGCCAAGGCTTGGGTATGGCTCATGCTCGGTTCCTCAGAAGCTGCGCGGCAGTTCGAGCAGGTGCTCGGCGACGTAGGACAGGATCAGGTTGGTGGAGATCGGCGCCACCTGGTACAGGCGGGTCTCGCGGAACTTGCGCTCGACGTCGTATTCGCAGGCGAAACCGAAACCGCCGTGGGTCTGCAGGCAGGCGTTGGCCGCCTCCCAGGAGGCCTTGGCCGCCAGGTACTTGGCCATGTTGGCGCTGGCCCCGGCGTTGCCGCCGCTGTCGTATTCCTCGCAGGCGCGCCAGCGCATCAGGTCGGCGGCCTCGATCTCGACATGGGCTTCGGCGATGGGAAACTGCACGCCCTGGTTCTGCCCGATGGGCCGGCCGAACACCACGCGGTCGCGGGCATACTGGCTGGCCTTTTCGATAAACCAGCGGCCGTCGCCGATGCACTCGGCGGCGATCAGGGTGCGCTCGGCGTTGAGGCCGTCGAGGATGTACTTGAAGCCCTTGCCCTCCTCGCCAATCAGGCTGTCGGCGGGGATTTCCAGGTTGTCGAAGAACAGCTCGTTGGTCTCGTGATTGACCATGTTGGCGATCGGCTGCACGGTCAGACCATGGCCGATAGCCTCGCGCAAATCGACCAGGAAGATCGACATGCCTTCGGACTTCTTCTTGACCTCGGCCAGCGGCGTGGTGCGCGCCAGCAGGATCATCAGGTCGGAATGCTGGATGCGCGAGATCCACACCTTCAGCCCATTGATCAGGTACTTGTCGCCGCGCTTGATGGCGGTGGTCTTGATCTTGGTGGTGTCGGTGCCGGTGGTAGGTTCGGTGACGCCCATCGATTGCAGGCGCAGTTCGCCGCTGGCGAGTTTCGGCAGGTAGAAGCGCTTCTGCGCTTCGCTGCCGTGCCGCAGCAGGGTGAACATGTTGTACATCTGCCCGTGCACGGTGCCGGAGTTGCCGCCGCAGCGGTTCACCTCCTCGAGGATCACTGAGGCTTCCGCCAGGCCCAGGCCCGAGCCGCCGTATTCGGCCGGGATCATCGCCGCCAGCCAGCCGGCGTCGGTCAGGGCCTTGACGAAGCTTTCCGGGAAACCTTTTTCTTCATCGATCCGGCGCCAGTAGGCGGCGTCGAACTCGGCGCACAGGGCACGCACGCCTTCACGGATGGCATTCAATTCTTCGTTGCTGTTGGGGTTCATCGAACGGCGCTCCGCCTGTGGTTATTGTTGTGGGATCGGGTCGAACAGCACTTCGCCGCGCTGGGCCAGGCCAGCGTCGTTGCCAGCCCAGAGCTCGGCGACGCCGGGGCGGACGAGGCGCCCGCCGACCTCGAACGGCTGCGGCGCGATCAACGGCCGTAGGCCACGATAAGAGAAGCGCCGCAACCGGGCCCCGGGATGGGCGCGGCAGAACGCCCGCAGGCTGAGGGTGGCGATCAGCGGGCCGTGCACCACCAGCCCCGGATACCCTTCGGTCTCGGTGACGTAGGGAAAGTCGTAATGGATGCGATGGCCGTTGAAGGTCACGGCGCTGTAGCGGAACAGCAGGGTCGGGCTGGGCTCGACGGTTTCCCGCCAGTCGCCCTGGATCAGCGCTTCGCCGCTGCCCTGCTTGGGCGGGCTCGGCTCGCGGTAGACGATGTCCTGTTCCTCGCGGATCGCCAGGCGACCGTCCTGGGAATACTCATGGCGCACCGTGACGAACAGCAGCGCGCCGGTGCGCCCGGTCTTTTCCTCGACATGGCTGATGGTCGACACGCAGTGCGCAGCGAAACCGGCGCGCAACGGCTCGAAGAACTCCAGCCGGCCACCGGCCCACATGCGATTGCGATTGGCCGCCGGCGGCAGGAAGCCGCCACGGGCCGGATGGCCGTCGCCGCCCAGGGCGCTTTCGGCCAGGGGCTCCTGGAAAAAACACCATTGCCACAGCGGCGGCAAGGCCTCGCCATGGGCCGGCACGGGTTCGCCGAAGGTCGCGGCGATGCGCTTGAGCAGGTTGTCGCTGAGCAGGTCTCGGGCTTGCTGGCTACGGCCTATCCAGGCGCTGGGGTCGGTCACGCTCATCGGGTCGGGTCCCTATTGCAGTGGTGGTGCGCCCGATCATGCAAGCCGCTGTGCGTTCTGAGAATTTGCATTTCAATAAACCGGCGTTCGGTTATGCTGAACGCCGCTTTGCCCCTCTTCCTCCCAGGAGCCCGTCCATGCATTTCGATCTGGCCGACCTGCGTCTGTTTATCCATATCGCCGAATCGCCGAGCCTGACCCAGGGCGCCAAGCGCGCCTTTCTCTCGCCAGCGGCGGCCAGCGCGCGGATCAAGGCCCTGGAAAGCCAGCTCGAAACCCGCCTGCTGTACCGCGACAGCCGCGGCGTCGAGGTCACCCCGGCGGGCGAGCGCCTGTTGCAGCATGCGCGGCTGATCATGCGCCAGGTGGATTACCTGAAAAGCGAGTTCACCCAATACGGCGGTGACTCCACCGGGCATATGCGCATCTTCGCCAACACCACGGCGGTGACCGAATTCCTGCCGGAAATCCTCGCCGGCTTTCTGTCGAAACGCCCGGGGGTCACGGTGGACCTGCAGGAGCGCCTGTCCCGGGACATCGTGCGTGGCGTGCTCGACGGCACCGCCGACATGGGCATCATCGCCGGCCCGGTGGAAGCCAGCGGCCTGCAGGTCCTGCATTTCAGCACCGACCACCTGGTGCTGATCCTGCCGGTCGACCACCCACTGGCGACGCAGCAGGCGGTGACCCTGGAGCAGACCCTGGCCTACCAGCACATCGGCCTGCACGAAGGCAGCACCTTGCTGACCTTCCTGCGCGAACACGTGGAACGCACCGGCAAGCAGCTGTCGCTGCGGATCCAGGTGTCGAGCTTCGAAGCGGTGTGCCGCATGGTCGAGGCCGGCGTCGGTATCGGCATCATTCCCGAATCGGCCGCCATCCGGCACAGCCGCACCATGCAGCTGGTGACGGTGAAACTCGACGAGGCCTGGGCCATGCGCGAACGCAGCATCATCGTCCGCGAGCTGGAGGCCCTGCCCGGCACCGTGCGGGCGCTGATCGCCACCTTGATGCCCGAGGCCTGATCGCTCGGGGGCCATCTACCCCCTGGCGCAAAACCTTCGCCGACACCGCGGCGCGTTGACCTGAATCAAGGGCCTGGCGCCTGACAGGTGTGAATGTTCAGGCAATCCTCTGCACCTTCACGGAGACTTGCCCATGACCAGTACCGCCATCCACACGCCTGCCCTGGCCGCCTTCGCCCAGCAGAAGGGCGAACACTGGATAGACGCCCTCAACGACGGCAGCCCGGTGCTGATCCGCCCGTTGCGCGCCGAAGACCGCGACCGGGAAAAGGCCTTTATCGAGAACCTCTCGCCGACCACCCGGCACCACCGGTTCCTGGGTGAAGTGAAGGAAGTCGGCGAGGCCCTGCTCAGCCAGTTGATGGATGTCGATGGCCGTGAGCGCGTGGCTTATGTGGCCCTGGTCCACGACAACGGCTCGCTGCGGGAAATCGGCATCAGCCGTTACGCCACGATCGGCGCGGACATGGACACCTGCGAGTTCGCCGTCACCGTGGCCGACGAGTGGCAGCACAAGGGCCTGGATGCCTTGCTGATGCGCCACCTGGTCGCCCGGGCCAAGGACCAGGGCTTCAAACAGATGTACTCCCTGGATTGCCCGGCCAACCACCGCATGCGCGAACTGGCCGCGACCCTGGGTTTCAATCGGGCCATCGACCCGGACGATGCGACCCAGGTCCGCTACCACCTGGCGCTGTAAACCAGCCTCAGCCCGCCGCCCCGCCACATTGCGCGCAAAACCGCGCGCCGGCGGCCAGCGTGCTGCCGCACTGGCGGCACGCGGCGGGTTGCAGCGAGGTCCCGCACTGCTGGCAAAACCGCGCCTTGGCCGCGTTGTTCGCCCCGCAGTCCGGACACAGCGGACCGCCCACTGGCGGCGCTGCGCCATCTGCGCGCTGGCCATGCCCGCTGCCATGCCCATTACCGCCATGCCCATTACTGTGGTGGCCACCCTGATAACCGCCATGCCCACGGCCCCGATGACCGCCCAGCAAACGTTCGAAAAAGCTCATGTCGATCACTCCTGATAAAGAGAGTCGACAGTAAAAAGCCTGAAGTAGCTACAGGGTCAACTCAGTACCGACCAGCGCCCATGGAGAACGCTCCAGCCGACAACGACTAGGCTGACGGTCATAGTCCATGAATCGTCGGAGGCCATCATGCAACTCGAAGGTTCCTGCCATTGCGGCGCCGTGCACTTCAGCCTGAACAGCGCCCACCCCTACCCTTATCAACGCTGCTACTGCTCGATCTGCCGCAAGACCCAGGGCGGCGGCGGGTATGCGATCAACCTCGGCGGCGATGCCGCCAGCCTGAAAGTCCGCGGCCGCCAGCACATCTCGATCTACCACGCGCTGCTCAGGGAACCCGGCAAACGTGCCCGGCGCAGCAGCGCCGAGCGGCATTTCTGCGGCCGCTGCGGCTCCGGGTTGTGGCTGTTCAGCCCGCAGTGGCCGGAACTGATCCATCCCTTCGCCTCGGCCATTGACACGCCGTTGCCGATACCGCCGGAGCACACCCACCTGATGCTCGACTCCAGGGCGCCCTGGGTGGAAATCGACTGGCATCCCCACGACCTGCAATTCGCCCACTACCCCGAGGAATCCATTGCTCAATGGCATGAGCGCCTGGACCTGCAACGCTAAGCGCCGGGCATTCACAGTCTTTGACAGTTTTGCGACAAAGCTGCCAAAGATTGCCCGCGCCCACGTCCCTAGCATGAGCGCATCCATTTCCCCACGGGTGCGTCATGTACGGTCGGTTTCTCGGTCTTTTTCTGCTCGGCGTGCTGCTCGGCGGCCTCAGCTGCCAGGGCACGCCGCCCATGGCCCCGACGTATAGCGCCGCGGCGCCGCCTGAAATCCTCTTCCAGCCCGAACCGACGCACAAGGTCGCCAAGCGGCCGCACGCTGGCCTGGACAGCGCCTATTCCCGAGCCAATACCCCCTCCCACACCCTGCTGAGTTTCTAGCCTCCGATGAAGACCTCGATCCTTCCTAAAACCTTGTGCCTGCCTCTTGCTTCGCTGTGCCTGCTGACGTCCAGCGGCCCGCTCTGCGCCGCGGACTGGCAGTACCAGCTGCAAGCCGGCGCCGCCAGTGTGCCGCGCTACAGCGGCAGCGACGAACGCACCGTCGCCCCGATCCTGGGTGGCGCAATCGTCAGCCCCTACGGGGTGTTTCTCAACACCGAACAGGGCCTTGGCTGGGGCAATGAATGGGGCGACCTGGCGTTCAGCACTTGGGTCGGCCCCAGCGCGGCACGCAAGGACCGCAAGAGCGGCTACAAGGGTTCGGACCATCTGGCCGGCATGGGCTCGATCAAGTCCCGCGCGCAATTCGGCGCCCACCTGGGCTACACCCTGGGCACCGTGGAACTCGGGGCCACCCTGCAGCACGCGTTGAAGAAGAACGACGACCCCGACACCGGCTCGGCCTACAACCACCTGCAGTTGAGCATTGGCAGCACGCTGTATGAAGGCCGCTACGGGCGCCTCGAGGGCAGCCTCAACAGCCAGTTCGGCGACGGCGATTACCTGCGCACCTGGTATGGCGTCAGCACGGCCCAGGCCGGCAGGACCCGCTTCGCAACCTATCGCCCCAAGGGCGGTTTTCTCAGCCGTGGCGGCGACCTGACCTGGACAGTGCCGGTCAGTGAACAGATGAACGTCTCGACGGTGCTGGCGCTGCAGTACCTGGGGCGGGAGGCGGCGGACAGCCCGATTGTCGAGCGGCGGATGCAGACGTCGTTGGCGACGACGCTGGAGTACAGCTTTTAAGCGGTGTTGGCCGTTCTGATGCTATCGCGGAACATCAGGTACACCACGTTATCGTTCATCGCGGGCAAGCCTCGCTCCTACAGAAGCACGCCATTCTGTAGGAGCGAGGCTTGCCCGCGATCGGTGCGACACGGACCATCAGGTGTTCCCGGTTATTCGACCTGCGCCCAGGTCATGCGAAACGACGCGCCGCCCCACTGCGAATCCGTCACCTCGACCTGGCCGCCGTGGGATTGCGACACCCGCCGCACCAGCGCCAAGCCAAGGCCGAAGCCGCCGGTGCGGCGGTCGCGGCTGGCGTCGAGCCGGGAGAATGGCTCGAAGATCTTCTTGCGCCCTTCCACCGGCACGCCCGGGCCGTCGTCGTTGACCTGGATTTCATAGCCCTGCCCGACCCGCACCAGGGACACCTCGACACGCCGCTCGGCGTAGCGAATGGCATTGCGCAGCAGGTTGATCACCGCCCGCGCCATGAACCGCGGTTCGATGCTGATGCACTCGACCTCGCAGGCCCGGATCAGGATCTGCACCCCCGCCGCTTCCGCCTCCAGGGCGACACTGCCGACCACGCTGTCGAGCCAGCTGTGGGCCTGGATAGTCTCGCGGTTGATCACCGTGGCGCCGTGTTCCAGGCTGGCATAGGTCAGCAGCTCGGAGACCATTTCCTCCAGCTCGCCGAGATCGGCGTACATGTCGGCGATCAGCTCGCGGTTGTGTTTCGGATCGGACTGCTTGAGCTGGTCGAGTTCGAACGACAGGCGGGCGATGGGCGTGCGCAACTCATGGGACACCGCGTTGGTCAGCTCGCGCTGATTGGCGATCAGGCCTTCGATGCGGCTGGCCATGCGGTTGAAGTGTTCGGCCAGCTCGCGAATGTTCGAGCGCCGCGACAGGTGCAGGCGCGCGCTCAGGTCGTTGTCGCCGAAACGTTCGGCCGCCAGCCGCAGCTGTTCCAGGTCGCGCCAGTGCGGACGCACCCAGAAATACAGGACGATGCCCACCAGCGCGCCGAGAAAGACATAGGCGGCGATGGTGTAGAAGCGGGTCAGCGAGGGCTCTTCCGGCAACTTGATGCTGAGCAATTGCGGGCCCTGGTCGATGCTGGCGATAAACTCGGTGAACTCTTGCCGCACCACCAACTGGTTGGATGCCAGCAAGGCTTGTTCACGGGCGCTCAGGCCCAGCGCGTCGGCGTTCACCAGGCGCAACTGCAAGCCGTAATGCGGCTGCAGCCCCTGCAATTGCCGTTCGCGTTCGACGCTATCGAACGGCCGCAACTGTTCCACCAGGCTATAGGCCGGCCCGCGCACCGCATCGCGGTTGTAGGCTTCCAGCGGGTCTTCGAGGATCGCCGTGAAGATGTGATCGACCGCGGTGATCGCCCCGGCAAAACCTATGGCCAGGACAATGTACAAACCCAGAAACAGCCGCAGCATCTAGAGCTCCCACGCGAAGGGATTGAACAGATAGCCCTTGCCCCAGATGGTCTTGATGCACACCGGTTCGCGGGGGTTGTCCTGGAGTTTGCCGCGCAGCTTGCTGATGTAGACGTCGACGCTGCGGTTGAGGCCGTCGAAGGCGATGCCGCGCATGCGGTTGAGGATGTCGTCGCGGGAGAGGATCTTGCCCGCCGAACTGGCCAGCAGCCACAGCAGCTCGAACTCCATGGTGGTCAGTTCGATCAGCTCGCCGGCCAGGCGCACTTCCCGGCAACTGCGGTCGAGGGTCAGGCGGCCGAACTCCAGCGCGCCGCGCACCGTCGGCTCCGGTAGCTGGCGCCGTTGCAGGGCACGCAGGCGGGCCAGCAGCACCGGCGGCTTGATCGGCTTGATCACGTAGTCGTCGGCGCCGGACTCAAGACCCAGGATATGGTCCAGGTCGTCTTCCTTGGCGGTGAGAATGACGATGGGCGTGTCCGCCACGTTGCGGATCTCCCGGCACACGTGCAGGCCGCTCTGGCCCGGCAGCATCAGGTCGAGGACGACGATTTTCGGCTTGAACTCGAGAAAGGCCGTCAGCGCCACATCGCCACGATGCACCGCCCGAACCTCGAAACCGTGTTGGGACAGGAAGTGCGCGATCAGCCCGGCGAGCTTCTCGTCATCTTCCACCAGCAATACTTTGCCAAGACCCGGGTTATCCATAAATACCAGTCTGAGAGCGCACAATTGGGGTGCGCATTATAGGCGGCATCGGATAAGTCTGAGACCAGGACAGACAGCAAAAACCGGCCCAGGTGGCCGGTTTTCAGTGATGTTTCATGCTTTTAAGAGTTTTTTACAATTTGCCCGTAGTTTTCAACCGACCTGGGCCGTTTTACAGAGTAGGCACGCCGCTGTGGAAGCGGAACTCGACGTCCGGCGACTCGATCAGTTCGCGCTCGGCGGCGCGCACCTTCTCGATCACCTGGGCGATGTCCTTGGCGTCGCCGTACTGATAGGCCAGCTTCAGGTAGCCCTGGAAGTGCCGGGCCTCGCTTTTCAGCAGGCCGAAATAGAACTTGCCCAGTTCTTCGTCCAGGTGCGGCACCAGCGCCTCGAAACGCTCGCAGCTGCGGGCCTCGATAAAGGCGCCGACCACCAGGGTGTCCACCAACTTCACCGGTTCGTGGCTACGCACCACCTTGCGCAGGCCCGAGGCATAACGCCCGGCCGACAGCTGGCGCAGTTCGATCTTGCGCCGTTTCATCAGGCGCATGACCTGCTCGTGGTGCACCAGTTCTTCCCGGGCCAGGCGCGACATCATGTTGATCAGGTCGACATGGGAGTGGTACTTGGCGATCAGGCTCAGGGCCGTGCTGGCCGCCTTGAATTCGCAGTTCTTGTGGTCGATCAGCAGGGTTTCCTGATCCGCCAGGGCCGCCTGGACCCAGGCATCCGGCGTGCGGCAGCCGAGGAACTCATGGATTTCCGGCAGGTTCATGGCCGTTCGTCCTTCTGGGCAGCCTTGAAGATAATGTGCTCGCAAGGCAGGACGGTGGCGACTTCAGGGATAGATAACATGGGGCTCACGGCATAAGGGTTCACGGCGAAGGGCGCCGATTATACCGGCCGCGCCACAGACCACCAGCCGCGGCGCTTGATGTGCATCAACATCCACGGCGACGCGCAGCAACTATAGTTGTGCAAAGTAGCCTTAATACCTCTCTGGAGATCCCGACCATGCAAGCCATCCGCAGCATCCTGGTGGTCATCGAGCCCGAGCATTCCGAAAGCCTCGCGCTCAAGCGCGCCAAGCTGATCGCCGGGGTGACCCAGGCCCATCTGCACCTGCTGGTGTGCGACAAGAAGCACGAGCACTCGGCACTGCTGAGCGTGCTCAAGAGCAGCCTGCTGAGCGAGGGCTACAGCGTGACCACCGAGCAGGCCTGGAACGACAGCCTGCACAGCACCATCATCGACGTGCAGCAGGCCGAAGGCTGTGGCCTGGTGATCAAGCAGCACTTTGCCGACAACCCGCTGAAAAAGGCCCTGCTCACCCCCGCCGACTGGAAACTGCTGCGCTACTGCCCAAGCCCGGTGCTGCTGGTGAAAACCGCCAAGCCCTGGACCGGCGGCGTGATCCTGGCGGCCATCGACGTCGGCAATGCCGACGGCGAGCACCGCACCCTGCATGCCAGCATCGTCGACCATGGTTTCGACATCGCCAGCCTGGCCAAGGCGCAGCTGCATGTAATCAGCGCCCATCCGTCGCCGATGCTGTCGGCGTCCGACCCGGTGTTCCAGCTCAAGGAAACCATCGAGGCGCGCTACCGCGAGCAGTGCAAGGCATTCCAGGCCGAATTCGATATCGACGATACCCACCTGCATATAGAGGAAGGCCCGGCGGACGTGCTGATCCCGCACACCGCCCATGAATTGCAGGCGGCGCTGACCATCATCGGCACCGTGGCGCGCACCGGGATTTCCGGGGCGCTGATCGGCAACACCGCGGAAGTGGTGCTCGACTCCCTGGAAAGCGACGTGCTGGTGCTCAAGCCGGAGGTCATCATGGACCACCTGGAAGAGGTGGCCAGCAAGCATTAATGCAACCTTTCGGCCGCCTTCGCGGGCAAGCCTCGCTCCTACAAGATCCCACCGGCCTGTAGGAGCGAGCGGGCGGCGATCCGACTTGCCCGCGATGCTTTTAGCGATCAGGCGCCAAAGGCGTCCTTGAGAAACCCCGGGGCGATATACCGCTGGTAGTGGGCTTCCGACAGGAGGAAAAACTCCCGATCGATGGCATCGCGCAACTCCGGCAGTTCCCAGTCGCGAAACTCCGGCAGCAGCACCATCCCGTAGGCTTCCAGCTGGTTGATCACCCGCGCCCCGCGGGCGATCAGCTGATAGGCCCAGCAATATTCCGACTGGTGCGGCACGAAGCGGATCTTGCGCTGCTCCAGCTGCTCGCGCAGCCGCTGGGGATCGAAGACCTCCAGCTTGGCCGCCATCACCTGCACCAGCAATTGCTCGAGACGCAGCCACACCGCGTGTTTTTCTTCCTCGTTGTAGCCGTTCCAGTGGATCACTTCGTGGTGGAAACGTTTGCAGCCACGGCACACCAGGTCACCGTAGACAGTGGAGCAGAGGCCGACGCAGGGGGTCTTGATCGTCTGATTGGGCATAAGTAGGCAATACGCGAAAAAAGCGAAACAGGCCCGCATGTTAGCCCTTTGTCTAACATTGATCACCCCTCAAACTTCAGGGGCGAACTTACCTTTAATTTTTTTTTGCCGTAGAATCAGCCAGCCTTTTTAGGCGCCAATGTCCGTTAGAAGCTGTTTTCAAAGCGTCACGAGCACAGTCGTTCCTTCAGAGCGGTGTTGGCGATGGGTCTTTCCAGCGGGGAAAGCCCAGCGCCAACCCTCATCAGCTCCCGTTCTGCAGGCGTAAAACTTTGAAAGCAGCTTCTGTAAGGAATTGTCGGTAATTCTGGCCAAGTGACCCACAACGTCACGCAGCGCATGAGTACGGCAATTTCGGGATGAGCGTCCCGGACACCCATTTGGGACCACTGATGAGGGTAATACTGTGCTTGAAGCCTACCGCAAACATATCGAAGAGCGTGCAGCCCTGGGTATCGTTCCCCAGCCGCTAAACGCCGAACAAACTGCAGGCCTGGTCGAGCTGCTGAAGAATCCCCCCGCTGGCGAAGAAGCCTTCCTCGTTGACCTGATCACCAATCGCGTTCCGCCAGGAGTCGACGAAGCCGCCTATGTAAAGGCCGGTTTCCTCTCCGCGCTGGCCAAAGGCGAAGCCAAATCCCCTCTGCTGGACAAGAAGCGCGCCGTTGAACTGCTGGGCACCATGCAGGGCGGCTACAACATCGTGACCCTGGTCCAGCTGCTGGACGACGCCGAACTGGCGCCGGTCGCGGCCGCACAGCTCAAGCACACCCTGCTGATGTTCGATGCCTTCCACGACGTCGCCGAAAAAGCCAAGAACGGCAACGTTCACGCCCAAGGCGTACTGCAATCCTGGGCCGACGGCGAGTGGTTCAAGAACCGCCCGGTACTGGCCGACAAGATCAGCCTGCGCGTGTTCAAGGTGACTGGCGAAACCAACACCGACGACCTGTCCCCTGCCCCGGATGCCTGGTCCCGTCCTGACATCCCGCTGCACGCCCTGGCCATGCTGAAAATGGCCCGTGACGGCATCGTTCCGGATCAGCAAGGCGCCATCGGCCCGATGAAACAGATCGAGCAGATGCGCAACGACGGCTTCCCGATCGCCTACGTCGGCGACGTGGTCGGTACCGGTTCGTCCCGTAAGTCGGCGACCAACTCCGTACTGTGGTTCTTCGGCGACGACGTTCCTTACGTGCCGAACAAGCGCGCGGGCGGCTTCTGCTTCGGCAGCAAGATCGCGCCGATCTTCTACAACACCATGGAAGACGCCGGCGCCCTGCCGATCGAATTCGATGTGTCGAAGATGAACATGGGCGACGTGATCGACCTGTACCCGCACGCCGGTAAAGTCACCAAGCACAACAGCGACGAAGTCCTGGCCACCTTCGAAATGAAGACCCCGGTCCTGCTCGACGAAGTCCGCGCTGGCGGCCGTATCCCGCTGATCATCGGCCGTGGCCTGACCGAGAAGGCTCGCGCCGAACTGGGCCTGCCACCGTTCGACCTGTTCAAGAAGCCTGAAACTCCGGCTGAAAGCACCAAGGGTTTCACCCTGGCGCAGAAAATGGTCGGCAAGGCTTGCGGTCTGGCAGAAGGCAAAGGCGTTCGTCCTGGCACCTACTGTGAACCGAAGATGACCACCGTAGGTTCTCAGGACACCACCGGTCCAATGACCCGTGACGAACTGAAAGACCTGGCGTGCCTGGGCTTCTCCGCTGATCTGGTGATGCAGTCCTTCTGCCACACCGCGGCGTATCCAAAGCCGATCGACGTGACCACCCACCACACCCTGCCTGACTTCATCATGACCCGCGGCGGTGTTTCCCTGCGTCCGGGCGACGGCATCATCCACTCGTGGCTGAACCGCATGCTGCTGCCAGACACCGTGGGTACCGGTGGTGACTCGCACACCCGTTTCCCGATGGGCATCTCGTTCCCGGCCGGTTCCGGTCTGGTCGCGTTCGCCGCTGCCACTGGCGTGATGCCACTGGACATGCCGGAATCGATCCTGGTGCGCTTCAAAGGCAAAATGAAACCTGGCATCACCCTGCGTGACCTGGTTCATGCCATTCCTTACTTCGCGATCCAGAACGGTCTGCTGACCGTCGAGAAGAAAGGCAAGAAAAACGCCTTCTCCGGCCGCATCCTGGAGATCGAAGGCCTGGAAGGTCTGACCCTGGAACAAGCTTTCGAGCTGTCCGACGCCTCGGCCGAGCGTTCGGCTGCCGGTTGCACCATCAAGCTGTCGAAAGAGTCGATCACCGAGTACCTGCAGTCCAACATCACCCTGCTGCGCTGGATGATCGGCGAAGGTTACGGCGATGCGCGTACCCTGGAGCGTCGTGCTCAAGCGATGGAAGCCTGGATCGCCAACCCTGAGCTGATGGAAGCCGATGCCGACGCCGAATACGCCGAAGTCATCGAAATCGATCTGGCCGACATCAGCGAGCCTGTACTGTGCGCGCCGAACGACCCGGACGACGCTCGCCTGCTCTCCAGCGTTGCTGGCGAGAAGATCGACGAAGTGTTCATCGGTTCCTGCATGACCAACATCGGTCACTTCCGCGCTGCCGGCAAGCTGCTGGATCAGGTCAAGGGTCAGCTGCCAACCCGTCTGTGGCTGTCGCCGCCGACCAAGATGGACGCTCACCAGCTGACCGAGGAAGGCTACTACGGCATCTACGGCAAGGCTGGCGCGCGCATGGAAATGCCGGGCTGCTCGCTGTGCATGGGTAACCAGGCACGCGTCGAGCCGAACTCCACCGTGGTTTCGACTTCGACCCGTAACTTCCCGAACCGTCTGGGTGACGGCGCGAACGTCTACCTGGCTTCGGCCGAGCTGGCGTCCGTTGCGTCCATCCTGGGTCGCCTGCCGACCGTCGAGGAGTACATGGAATACGCCGGCAAGATCGACAGCATGGCAGCGGACGTGTACCGCTACCTGAGCTTCGACCAGATCGCCGAGTTCCGTGAGGCTGCTGCGAACGCCAAGATTCCGGTGGTTCAAGCCTAAGGCTGCAAGGCAATGAAGAACGCCGCGTATCCCACGACGATACGCGGCGTTTTTTTATCCCGGCGATTATCTCGCTAGTCGCTCCAGCGCCAGAACGCCAGGCGCTTTCCCCTACCAGATCTGGTAGTTGTTGCCCCCGTGCGCCCTTGCTAAAAATCATGTTACTGCCAACGACGCTCGTCTGAACGTCGCACGCCGCCTACTCGTCACGGCCCTGGGCTGAGATTTGCCAACCCGCGCCGATCATTCCAAGCACTCACACGACTATAAAGACATTCCGCGCACGACAGCTGGGGCCAGCTGCCGCGGACTCTTTCGCCCCATCAGAAGCAGCAAATGGAGGTGTGCTATGTGGCGTGACCCTTGTGTGATCGAAACAGTGCTCAACGCTTCGCGGTCGCCAAGTGCCCGCTAGCGCTATCCCACCCTTGGCCGACGACGGCCAGCACGCTCAAGGACGAGTCATGCACCTGACCACCATCGGCTTCGCCGCCAATGTCTTCCCTTTTATCAGCCGAGGCAGCGCCCTCGAGGTCCGCGGCCATGCCGCGACACTTCGCCGCATTCCGGCCTTGACCCCGGCCATGAGCCCAATCGAAACGGGCTTGTGCCCGAGCGGCCGGGCCCGCGCCGGGGTGGCCTCGTGAAGAGCACCGGGCCCAGAGTGCCTGCGGTGTTCCTTATGAGCCCCATGAACATTGACAGTGGATTGCCGTGGACTAGATTCCCTGCCTCGCAAGGCATCAAGGCGACCGCCATGGAGAAACAACAGGATTTCGTGCACTGGTGGAATGACCTGCGCATAGAGATGCTCAAGCAACAGGAAAGCACACAGGTATTTGCGCTGCTGGAACGGGAAGCCCGGTCCCTGGGATTCGATTTTTACGCTTACGCAGTCAGGCATTCGATCCCCTTCACCCGCCCGAAAACCGAGATCTACGGCTCTTATCCGCAATCCTGGATGGAGCGTTACCACCAACAGAACTACGCCGCGATCGACCCGGCGGTCCTCAACGGCCTGCGCTCCACGGAAATGGTGGTATGGAGCGACGCCTTGTTCGGCAAAGGCTCGGTATTGTGGGGCGAGGCCCGGGAGTGGGGTCTGCGGGTAGGCGCCACCTTGCCCATCCGCACGCCCGACGGCGGACTGAGCCTGTTGTCGGTAGCCCGCGAGAGCACCGCGATCAGCCTCGTGGAACGGGAAGAGATCCGCCTGCGCCTGCGCTGCATCATCGAGCTGGTGACCATGCGCCTCGGCGAACTCGGGCACCCCAGCACCCAGTCCGAACAGCTGGAACTGAGCGCGCGGGAGCGGGAAATCCTGCAATGGACGGCCGACGGCAAGAGTTCCGGGGAGATCGCCGTGATCCTGAGCATCTCGGTGAACACCGTGAACTTCCACCTCAAGGTCATCCAGAAGAAATTCGGCGCGGCCAACAAGACGCTGGCCGCCGCCTACGCCGCCGTCCTGGGGCTGATCTGACGCTTCACCCGACGATAAGGATATCGACCCATGATCACTGTGATTTCACGGCATGAAAGCCAGCTTTCGCCGGCACTTCGTGACGACCTCGGCCGCTATCGACACGCGGTCTTCATCAAGCAACTGGGCTGGCAACTGCCCGCCGGCACCCGCCGACCCGGGCACGAAGTCGATCAGTTCGACCACACCGACACCCGCTACACCCTGGCGCTGGACAGCGAGGAAAAGGTCCACGGCTGCGCCCGCTTGCTGCCGACCACCCAGCCCTATCTGCTGTCGGAAGTGTTCGGTTTTCTCTGCGACCGGCCCCTGCCGCGGCAGGACGACACCTGGGAAATCTCGCGTTTCGCCGCTTCGGCCCTGGAAGACGGCAAGCTGCCGATGCGGGTGTTCTGGTACACCCTGCACACCGCCTGGACCCTGGGGGCGAACTCGGTGGTGGCGGTGACCACGCCGGCGCTGGAGCGCTACTTCCTGCGCCATGGCGTGGCGCTGAGCCGGCTCGGCCAGCCGCAACGGGTCAACCGCGACCACTTGCTGGCCCTGGACTTTCCGGCCTACCAGAAAAACGGCCGCGCCGCGCTTTATACGCAGTCAGCGGCCGTGGCTTCGCTGAATCAGGCATTTCTGCGCGGCAACCCACCGCCAACAGGCGGTGGGTTGCCGGCGGGTCAGGCGCTCAGGGAGTAGACCAGCGCGGTGATTGCCACCAGGCCAACCAGGGTGACGAACACATTGGAGGCCTGGCCGCGGTAGCGGGCCATGGCCGGCACCTTGCGGATGGCGTACATCGGCATCAGGAACAGGATGGCCGCGATGATCGGGCCGCCCAGGGTTTCGATCATCCCGAGGATGCTCGGGTTGAGCGTGGCGACTATCCAGCACACCACCAGCATGAAGGCCGCGGTCATGCGGTCCAGGGTCTTGGCGCCCGGGCGGCGGCCGCTTTTCACGATCAAGCCCTTGAGACCTTCACTGGCGCCGATGTAGTGGCCCAGGAACGACTTGGCGATGGCCACGAAAGCGATCAACGGCGCGGCGAAGGCGATGGTCGGGTTGCTGAAGTGGTTGGCCAGGTACGACAGGATCGACAGGTTCTGCGCCTTGGCTTCGGCCAGTTGGGCCGGCGACAGGGTCAGCACGCAACTGAAGACGAAGAACAGCACCATCGCCACCATCAGCAGGTGGGCGCGGGACAGGATCTGCGAGCTGCGCTCTTCGGCGTGCACGCCATAACGACGCTTCTGGTCCACGGCAAAGGCCGAGATGATCGGCGAATGGTTGAACGAGAACACCATGACCGGGATCGCCAGCCACAGGGTGTGCAAGAGCGCCGAAGGCTCAGGCAGGGTACTGGCGGTGCTGAGGATGCCGCCGTTCCAGTGCGGAATCAGGAACACCGCGAGGAACAGCAAGGCGACGATGAACGGGTAGACCATCAGGCTCATGGCCTTGACGATCACCTGCTCGCCGCAGCGCACCACGGCCAGCAGGCCGAGGATCAGCACCAGCGACAGCACGGCGCGCGGCGGCGGCATGATGTGCAGCTGGTGCTCCATGAAGCTGCCCACGGTGTTGGTCAGGGCCACGCTGTAGATCAGCAGGATCGGGAAGATGGCGAAGAAGTACAGCAAGGTGATCAGGGCGCCGGCCTTGATCCCGAAATGCTCTTCCACCACTTCGGTGATGTCCGCGCCGTCACGCCCGGAGAGCACGAAGCGGGTCAGGCCACGGTGAGCGAAGAAGGTCATAGGGAACGCCAGCAGCGCCAGGATCAGCAGCGGCCAGAAGCCGCCCAGGCCGGCGTTGATCGGCAAGAACAGGGTCCCTGCGCCGATGGCGGTGCCGAACAGGCCCAGCATCCAGGTAGTGTCATGGCGATTCCAGCCAGCGAGGGTCGCTGGGGCTGCCGCTTCAAAGCGTTGATCAACGCTGTTGGCCTGATCATTCATCCGGTGGGATCTCCACATTCCGGTCATTTGCCACTCGGCCAGGACGCGTCGGAATACCCGACAGACAGAGCCCTCGCCGAAACAGGGGCGCGATTGTCCGGGATTACTCACCAGAAGCAAAGACTTAGCTGAGGAACGGTTTGCCGGCGCAGCTGTCTGGAGCGCGGTTTTGCGGGGGCAGGCACAGCGTTTCATTGATCTGTAGCAAGCGCTAGGCTCAGGTTTCTCAGGCCTTAGGGTCGGATGTGCCGATCAAACGCAGAAGCCAGGGCAAGGCCCTGGCTTCTGGTTGGCTGCAACAAGGAGGTTCGGCGGTCGGGCTCAAGGCTTGTCCAGCGAATGAGCCCGCCCGCCAACGGCAAACGCTAGGTCTGCCCTTCCGCTTCCGTCAGCGCGGCCTGCACCAGGGGGTGCAACGTCGCGCCGGGATGGGTGGTCTGCCAGGCCGCCAGTTCTCTGCGCATGGCCGGTGTCCAGAAGCTTTGCAGGTGCTGGCGCACGCTACGCACTGCCTGGGCGTTGTCCGGTTCGCTGGCGAAGAACTGGGCGATCTGGTTGGCCATCTTGATCAGGCTTTCGCTGCTCATCGGCGCACCTCGGCTTTCTCGGCGTGACGACGCTCCCTCAGCAGGCGCCCCTGTTCATCGCTGAACGCCTGATAACGTTTCTGCCATTCGGAAGGCTGGCTGACCCGCACGACTTCTACCGCCGTCACCTTGTATTCCGGGCAGTTGGTGGCCCAGTCGGAGTTGTCGGTGGTGATCACGTTGGCGCCCGATTCCGGGAAGTGGAAAGTGGTGTAGACCACCCCCGGCGCCACCCGCTCGCTGACCTTGGCCCGCAGCACCGTCTGCCCGGCGCGACTGCCGATGCCGACCCAGTCGCCATCGACGATGCCGCGGTTCTCGGCGTCGGTCGGATGGATTTCCAGGCGGTCCTCCTCGTGCCAGGCCACGTTGTCGGTGCGCCGGGTCTGAGCGCCGACGTTGTACTGGCTGAGGATGCGTCCGGTGGTCAGCAGCAACGGGTAGCGGCTGTTGACCTTCTCCTCGGTGGGTACATAGCCAGTGAGCATGAAGCGGCCCTTGCCGCGCACGAACTCATCGATGTGCATGGTCGGCGTGCCGTCCGGCGCGGCATCGTTGCACGGCCATTGCAGGCTGCCGTGACGGTCCAGCTCGGTGTAGCTGACGCGGTGGAAGGTCGGCGTCAGGCGCGCGATCTCGTCCATGATCTCCGATGGATGGCTGTACTGCATCTTGTAGCCCAGGGCCTCGGCCAGTGCGATGGTGGCTTCCCAGTCGGCCTTGCCGGCCAGGGGCTCCATCACCTTGCGCACTCGGGAAATGCGGCGCTCGGCGTTGGTGAAGGTGCCGTCCTTCTCGAGGAAGGAGCTGCCCGGCAGGAACACATGGGCGAACTTGGCCGTCTCGTTGAGGAAGATGTCCTGCACCACCACGCACTCCATGGCCGTCAGGGCGGCGGTCACGTGCTGGGTGTTGGGGTCGCTCTGGGCAATGTCCTCGCCCTGGCAGTAGAGCGCCTTGAAGGTGCCGTCCAGGGCCGCCTCGAACATATTGGGGATGCGCAGGCCCGGGTCGGGTTGCAGGGTCACGTTCCAGGCCTGTTCGAACTCGGCGCGCACCGCCTCGTTGGAGATATGCCGATAGCCAGGCAGCTCGTGGGGGAAGGAACCCATGTCGCAGGAGCCCTGGACGTTGTTCTGCCCGCGCAGCGGGTTGACCCCGACACCCTCGCGGCCGATGTTGCCGGTGACCATCGCCAGGTTGGCGATGCCCATCACCGAGGTGCTGCCCTGGCTGTGCTCGGTGACGCCCAGGCCGTAGTAGATGGCCGCGTTGCCACCGGTGGCGTAAAGCCGCGCGGCCTCGCGGATCTGTTTGGCCGGCACCCCGCAAATCGGCCCCAGGACCTCGGGGGAGTTCTCCGCCAGGCTGACGAAGTCGCGCCAGCGGGCGAAGTCCGCCGCCTCGCAGCGCTGATCGACGAAAGGCTGGTTGACCAGGCCCTCGGTGACTATCACATGGGCCAATGCATTGAGCATGGCCACGTTGGTGCCCGGACGCAGCTGCAAATGCAGGTCGGCACGGGCATGGGGCGAATCCACCAAGTCGATGCGCCGTGGGTCGATGACAATCAGCCGCGCGCCCTGGCGCAGGCGGCGCTTGAGCTGGGAGCCGAATACCGGGTGCGCGTCGGTGGGGTTGGCGCCCATCACCAGGATGACGTCGGCCTGCATCACCGAGTCGAAACTCTGGGTGCCGGCGGATTCGCCCAGCGTCTGCTTGAGACCATAGCCAGTGGGCGAATGGCAGACCCGGGCACAGGTGTCGACGTTGTTGTTGCCGAAGGCGGTACGCACCAGCTTCTGCACCAGGTAGGTCTCTTCGTTGGTGCAACGGCTGGAGGTGATGCCGCCGATGGAGTCGCGTCCGTATTTCAGCTGAATGCGGCGCAACTCGCTGGCCGCGTAGGTGACCGCCTCTTCCCAGCTGACCTCTTGCCACGGATCGCTGATGTGCTTGCGGATCATCGGCTTGGTGATGCGGTCCGGGTGGGTGGCATAGCCCCAGGCGAAGCGGCCCTTGACGCAGGAGTGGCCGTGGTTGGCCTGGCCGTTCTTGTCCGGGACCATGCGCACCAGTTGCTCGCCTTTCATTTCGGCGCGGAAGGAGCAGCCCACGCCGCAGTAGGCGCAGGTGGTGATGACGCTGCGCTCCGGCTGGCCGATTTCCACCACGCTCTTTTCCATCAGGGTGGCGGTCGGGCAGGCCTGCACGCAGGCGCCGCAGGATACGCATTCGGAATCGAGGAAGTTGTCGCCGCCGGCCGCCGCCACTCGGGAATCGAAACCGCGCCCGCTGATCGTCAGGGCGAAGGTGCCCTGGGTTTCCTCGCAGGCGCGCACGCAGCGGTTGCAGACGATGCACTTGCTCGGGTCGTAGTCGAAATAGGGGTTGGAGACGTCCTTCTGTTCGTCCAGGTGGTTGGCGCCCTCGTAGCCGTAGCGTACTTCCCGCAGCCCCACCTGCCCCGCCACCGTCTGCAACTCGCAGTTGCCGTTGGCCGAGCAGGTCAGGCAGTCCAGCGGGTGGTCGGAGATGTACAGCTCCATCACGTTGCGCCGCAGGCTGGCGAGTTTGGAAGTCTGGGTGTGGACGACCATGCCCTCGGTCACCGGCGTGGTGCAGGAGGCCGGATAACCGCGCATGCCCTCGATTTCCACCAGGCACATGCGGCAGGAGCCGAAGGCTTCCAGGCTGTCGGTGGCGCAGAGTTTGGGGATGGTGGTGCCGAGCAAGGCCGCGGCGCGCATCACCGAGGTGCCGGAGGCGACGCTGATTTCCCGGCCGTCGATGGTCAGGCTGACCTGCACCGCGCTTTCGCGGGCCGGGGTGCCGAGGTCGATATCACTGGTAGGGTCGAAGATATTGATCATTGGTCGGCCTCCGTGGTCGCCAGACCGAAGTCGGCGGGAAAGTGCTTGAGGGCGCTGGCGACGGGGTAGGAAGTCATCCCGCCCAGGGCACAGAGCGAGCCGTATTGCAGGGTGTCGCAGAGGTCTTGCAGCAGCAGCGCCTGTTCCTCGCGGGCCGCGGCGTCGGTGCTGGCGATCAGGCGGTCCACCACCTCCACTCCACGGGTCGAGCCGATCCGGCACGGCGTGCACTTGCCGCAGGACTCCTCGGCGCAGAACTGCAAGGCGAAACGGGCCATGTGGGCCATGTCCAGGCTGTCGTCGGCGACCACCACGCCACCGTGGCCGAGCATCGCGCCCATGGCGGCGAACGCCTCGTAGTCCAGCGGCGTATCGAACTGCGCGGGGGGCACCCAGGCCCCCAGCGGCCCACCCACTTGCGCCGCCTTCAATGGCCGGCCGCTGGCGGTACCGCCGCCATAACCTTCCACCAGCTCACGCAGGCTCAGGCCGAAGGCGCGTTCCACCAGGCCCGCCTGGCGGACGTTGCCGGCCAGTTGGAACGGCATGGTGCCCAGGGAACGTCCCATGCCGAAGTCGCGATAGAACTGCGCGCCCTTCTCCAGGATGATCGGCACCGAGGCCAGGGTCAGCACGTTGTGCACCAGCGTTGGCAAGCCGAACAGGCCCTGCAGGGCCGGCAGCGGCGGTTTGGCGCGAACCGTGCCGCGCTTGCCTTCGAGGGATTCCAGCAGCGCCGTTTCCTCACCGCAGATGTAGGCGCCGGCCCCCACCCGCACGTCCAGCTCGAAGGGCCGGCCGCTACTGCCCACGTTCGCCCCCAGGTAGCCGGCCTCGCGGGCGATGCGCAGGGCCTCGTTCAGGGTGCCGATGGCGTCCGGGTATTCCGAGCGCACGTAGATATAGCCCTTGCTGGCCCCCACGGCGAGGCCGGCGATGATCATGCCTTCGATCAGCAGGAAGGGGTCGCCCTCCATCAGCATGCGGTCGGCGAAGGTGCCGGAGTCGCCTTCATCGGCGTTACAGACCACGTACTTCTGGGTACCCGCGGCTTCGCGCACGGTGCGCCACTTGATACCCGCCGGAAAGGCCGCGCCACCCCGGCCGCGCAGGCCGGAGTCGAGCACGCTGGCGACCACCTGCGCGCCCTCCATCTGGATGGCCCGGGCCAGGCCCCGGAAACCGCCCTGGGCGCGGTAGTCGTCCAGGGACAACGGTTGAGTGATGCCGGCCCGAGCGAACAGCAGGCGCTGCTGGCTCTGCAGATAAGGGATCTGCTCCACCGGCCCCAGGGCCGATGGGTGGCTGCCGGGGTCTGCCGCCAGGGCGTCGAGCAGGCTCGGCACGTCCTCCGCGGTCAGGGGGCCGAAACCCAGCCGGCCGTCGGCGCTGTCCAGCTCCAGCAGTGGCTCCAGCCAATAGAGGCCACGGGAGCTGGTGCGGCGCAGTTCCAACGGCAGTTGTCGACGTTCGGCCTCACGCACCAGCGCAACGGCCACCTTGTCCGCGCCCACGGCGCGGGCCACCGAATCGCGGGGGATATAGAGCTTCAGCATGCGCCATCCTCCAGGCAGCCACTCACCAGCTGGCGCAGGCGCTCGGGGGTGATCCGGGCGTGCAGCTCGCCGTCCAGCTCCAGGGCTGGCGAACAGGCGCAGGCCCCCAGGCAATAGACCGGTCGCAGGTTGATACTGCCGTCGGCCGTGGTGCCATGGTCGTCCAGCAACAGTTGTTCGCGCAGTTGCGCAGCCAGGTGTTCGGCCCCCCGGCTCTGGCAGGACTCGGCCCGGCACAGACGCAGGGTATGGCGCGCGGGCGGGGTGGTACGGAAATCGTGGTAGAAGCTGATCACGCCGCGCACTTCAGCCAGGCTGAGGTTGAGGGCATGGGCGATCTCGGGGATGGCGGTGTCGGGGATGTACCCGCAACCGTCCTGGATGGCGTGGAGAATCGGCAACAAGGCACCGGGAGTGTCCTTTTCGCGCTCCAACACGCTGTGAATCAGAGGCAGGTGAAGCGTGTCATCAGACATAAACGTACCTCGGCATCTCGAACGCCACCGCCGCATAGCGGCAGCCGTCCGGAGTCTTCGGCTGCAGCGCCCGACCACGTCACGGAGGCGTGGATCCTCGGTCGCCATTCTTGCTCTCCGGCCAAGTGTCTTGGCGCACCGGGTCCGGGGCATCCTGGAAGCTTGCCCATCACCATAGCCCGGCGATTGCACCCAGGCGACCCATCGTGTCCTGAAAGCGACCTGCCGGTCGGGAGTGCTGGCCCGCACCCGCTCAAGACACTGAAGCAAGGTCAGCGCAGCCCACAGGCCCATCGATTATGCGCCCGCCCGGCTCGCTGATGCAGCACGGCAAAAGCGGCAGACCGCTAAGGCCCGGCCCAAACAAACATCCCTCTCGGATTGACAGTGCTCGAACCCTGGCCCCATGATCGGCGCCATGAATCTTTTCCCGCGCCGCCTCACCCGCACTACCACCACGACCGCTTCCGGCGGGCCGTGTGGTCGCTGCATGAGCTGACAACAGCGCAGTCGAACCCAAGGCCCCGCCAGCAATGGACGGGGCCTTTTGTTTCTCCGTCCAGCTGGCTCACAAGGAGAAACACCATGCCGTCACCCCAGGCCCAGCGCCCCGCCCTGCTGATCGTCGACATGCAGGTCGGCCTGTTTCACGGACCGCAGCAGCCCTTCGAGGGGCAGCGCGTACTCGACAACATCAACCAGTTGATCCACCGCGCCCGGCAGGCCGGCGCGCCGGTGATCGCCGTGCGCCATACCGGCCCGCAAGGCTCGCCCATCGCCGCCGGCAGCGCGCCGTGGCAACTGCTGCCGCAATTGCAACTCGAGGCCAACGACCAGCGGCTGGACAAAACCCGCCCCAATTGTTTTGTCGGCACCGGGCTGGCCGAACACCTGCGGGCGGCGCAGGTCGATGAACTGGTGATCGTCGGCATGAAAACCCAGTACTGCATCGACGCCACCTGCCGCGCCGCCCTGGACCTGGGGTTCGCCGCCGTGCTGGCGGAGGATGCCCATACCTGCATGGACACCCCGGCGCTCCCGGCCCGGGCGATCATCGACCACCACAACGCGACCCTGGACGGCGCCTTTGTCCGGCGAGTGAAAACTGCCGATATCCGCTTCTGAACACTTCCGTGTAGGAGCTCAATTTACCGGCGATAACCCCTTGAGGCCGATGCTGCTCTCCAGACCGTCATCGCGGGCAAGCCTCGCTCCTACAGAAGAAGTATCAGGCTCGCCGCTGCTTCTGTAGGAGCCAAGCTTGCTGGCGATTAGGCCCTTAAGGGCGACGACGCTCTCGAAGGCCGCAGCCGCGGGAAAAACCCGCGACTGCGCCTTGCCAAAGCGCCCTGCAATCCGCAATCTTGAGCCCTTGAGTGGTTTATCACGGTACAGCAGCTCCAGGAGCTGTACGCCGGTTGCCGTCGATGCGCCGTACGCCGTCCGTTCCTCTTCAGTCCTTCAGGAGACACGCATGCCCGCCACCGTTCTGGTCCTCGTCGAAACCATCAATGACTACCTGTGGATCCTGGAAAACCAGGGTTTCCACCTGATTCTCGCGCCGACGCCCAGCGAACGGGCGGACGCCATCAAGGCCCATGCCGGGCAGATCAACGCCGTGCTCACCCGCGGCCCGCTGGGCCTGACCGCCGAAGAAATCGCCGCCCTGCCGCACCTGGAAATCATCTGCGTGATCGGCGCCGGCTACGAGCAGGTCGACCTGCAGGCGGCGAGCAACCGCGGGATAGCGGTGAGCAACGGCGCCGGGGTCAACGCCTCGTCGGTGGCCGACCACGCCATGGCCCTGCTGCTGTCCCTGGTCCGCGACATTCCCCGTGCCGATGCCGCCGTGCGGCGTGGCGAATGGCCGAAAGTCATGCGCCCGTCCCTGGCCGGCAAGCGCCTGGGCATCCTGGGCCTTGGCGCCGTCGGCCTGGCCATCGCCAAGCGCTGCGCCAATGGCTTCGACATGAGCGTCAGCTACCACAACCGGCAGATCCGCAGCGACGTGCCTTACAGCTTCTGCCCGACCCCGACCGAACTGGCGCGGCATTCGGACTTCCTGGTGGTCGCCACGCCTGGCGGCATAGGCACTCGCCAACTGATCGACAAGGCCGTGCTGCAGGCCCTGGGGCCCGAGGGTTTCCTGGTGAACATCGCCCGCGCCAGCGTGGTCAATACCGCCGACCTGCTGCAGGCCCTGGAACAACGCAGCATCGCCGGCGCGGGCCTGGACGTGTTCGACGACGAACCGCGGGTGCCGGATGCCTTGAAGACCCTGAACAATGTGGTGCTGACACCCCACGTCGCCGGGCTGTCGCCGGAAGCGACCCAGGCCACGGTGGAGCTGGTGGGCAAGAACCTCGTCGCCCACTTCAGCGGCCAGCCGCTGTTGACCCCCATCGCCCTGCCTGCCCCGAACTGAACCCGGCGCGCTACGAAAGGCGCCGGCGGCGCTGCGCACAAACAGGCTGATGCGCGAGCCCGGTCGGAATGCTCATTCAGGCCCGGCGAACTGGACTAGAGTGAAGCCGGGCACATTCAAACGCTTGTATCAAAAGCAATGATTGTCCGGCAACACGCTCACCTATAAAGGCCTGCGGCGATTGTGGCGCTCAGGTGGGCACATTAGATTAGCCAATAATCTCTGGCCTCCAGAATAAGCAGAAGGGATAAGCATGGCGCTTACTGACCAGTCCACCCGTACTCGCTCCGGCGAGGAACTCGATGCCAACCTGATCGATCCGTACCTCAAGGCACATATTCCGGGCCTGACCGGCACCCCGCAGATCAGCCAGTTTCCGGGCGGTGCTTCGAACCTGACCTACCTGCTGGAATACCCGGGACAGGAATTCGTCCTGCGCCGCCCGCCCTTCGGCCACAAGGCCAAGTCGGCCCACGACATGGGCCGCGAATACCGCATCCTCAACCAGCTCAAGGACGGCTTTCCGTATTGCCCGAAAGCCTATGTGCACTGCACCGACGAATCGGTGATCGGCGCCGAGTTCTATGTGATGGAACGGGTCAAGGGCATCATCCTGCGCTCCGACCTGCCGCCGGAGCTGGGTTTCGACGCGGCCAGGACCGAGGCCCTGTGCAAGAGCTTCATCGACAAGTTCGTCGAGCTGCACCGGGTCGACTACAAGGCCTGCGGCCTGAGCGACCTGGGCAAGCCCGAAGGTTATGTGCAACGCCAGATCAAGGGCTGGAGCGATCGCTACGAGAAAGCCCTGACCCCGGACGCGCCCAAGTGGGAAGCGGTCAAGGCCTGGCTCAACGACAAGATGCCGGCCGATCACCCGACCTCCAGCATCGTGCACAACGACTACCGCTTCGACAACGTGATCCTCGACCCGGCCAACCCGATGCAGATCATCGGCGTGCTGGACTGGGAACTGACCACCCTGGGCGACCCGCTGATGGACCTGGGCAACACCCTGGCCTACTGGATCGAAGCCGGCGACCCGGCGCCGGTGCAACTGATGCGCCGCCAGCCGAGCAACGCCCCGGGCATGCTGACTCGCCAGCAGTTCGTCGACTACTACGCCGAACGCGCCGGCATCCAGATCGGCAATTTCGACTTCTACTACACCTACGGCCTGTTCCGCCTGGCCGGCATCGTGCAGCAGATCTACTACCGCTTCTTCCATGGCCAGACCCAGGACAAACGCTTCGCGCAGTTCATTCACATGAACAAGCTGCTGGAGCAGATGAGCCTGCAGGTCATCCACAAATCCAGCCTCTGATCGTCCCGGCGCCAGGCACACAATAAGGAAAAACCATGTCCAAGACTCAGTTGTTCGACCTCGACGGCAAGATCGCTTTCGTCTCCGGCGCCAGCCGCGGCATCGGTGAAGCCATCGCCAAGCTGCTGGCCCAGCAAGGCGCCCATGTGATCGTCTCGAGCCGCAAGCTCGAAGGCTGCCAGCACGTGGCCGACGCCATTGTCGCCGCCGGCGGCAAGGCCACCGCCATCGCCTGCCATATCGGCGAGATGGAGCAGATCAGCCAGGTGTTCGCCGGCATCCGCGAACAGTTCGGGCGCCTGGACATACTGGTCAACAACGCCGCCACCAACCCGCAGTTCTGCAACGTGCTGGACACTGACCTCGGCGCCTTCCAGAAGACCGTCGACGTCAACATCCGCGGCTACTTCTTCATGTCGGTGGAAGCCGGCAAGCTGATGCGCGACAACGGCGGCGGCAGCATCATCAATGTGGCTTCGATCAACGGTGTGTCCCCCGGCATCTTCCAGGGCATCTACTCGATGACCAAGGCCGCGGTGATCAACATGACCAAGGTCTTCGCCAAGGAATGCGCACAGTTCGGCATCCGCTGCAACGCCCTGCTGCCGGGCCTGACCGACACCAAGTTCGCCTCGGCGCTGGTGAAGAACGACGCGATCCTCAAGACCGCCCTGGCGCAGATCCCCCTCAAGCGCGTGGCCGACCCGAGCGAAATGGCCGGCGCCGTGCTCTACCTGGCCAGCGATGCCTCGAGCTACACCACGGGCGTGTCACTGAACGTGGACGGCGGTTTCCTTTCCTGAGCGATCCTCGCCGTACAACTAAAGGCAGCCTGCGGGCTGCCTTTTTATTGCCCGGCACCCACACCTCGCCCCAACCTTTCTCAAACAGAAAACCAAACCTGTCACAGTTTTGGTATCAAGCTCGTAGCACTCTATAAATATTTTGTTACAAGCTCATTTGTCATGCTATAACCCTCTCGCAGTTATTTTTCTGCAACACCACTCATGTGAAACACCATTGTTTGAAAACAGCGGAGGCCGATGTGCGCCTTAAAGAAAAACAACTTGAGGATCAACAACTGACCATTCGGTGATTGTCGACTTCTTAATATGTACCACCTAGTGAGTATCAAGCGAACAGTAACGATAACCGAGACTGAACTCCCTATTGCTCAGTAAAAACAATAAGTACACCAGGTGTTTCCAAACAGCACCTTTGTTTCAGCCCATCATTTAAACCCTGCCTATTACAAGAGATCGAAACATCAGTTTCGACCAAGGACATATCTCAAGGAAAAGGAACATGGACGTAGCAGGTATCGATTCAGGCAAACGCAGCAACCCTTTAAAACCAGCTTCCCTGAGCCCTGTCGCAATGGCCATCGCCTTGTGGCTGGGTCAGGGCCAGATGGCTCTGGCAGATAATCCGCCCACCGGCTCGCCCTATACGCCCCAGGTATTGGAGGCTGCGTTCAGGAACGCCGCTGCGTCATTCGCGCCGGGCAGCGCCGTGTATACCAACTTGCGTTTTGGTATAGGCAATACCCTGGACCTGGCAGCCAAAGAGTTTGCCGCACAATCGACAAAGTTCGACTCGTTGCTGCAGCAGAACTACGAGTTGCAGGCGGAAAACCTGTCGATCAGTGCAATGCTCGGCGATACGAGCAAGCCACTTGATTCCAACAACAATCTGGATCGCTATAAAAGCCGCCTGTTCAGCAACTCCGGCCGTTATACCCAGAACATATACGACTTCGCCAAAGCGATTATTGCCAACCTGCCGGCGGCCCAACCTTATACCTATATAGAGCCGGGTGTGGCCACGGACCTGCACAAACAACTCAATGCCGGACAGTCATGGTCCGCCGCGACCGGCAACTGGAGCAATAACGCGCAAACCTGGAAGACTCCGGAAGCCCAGGTCAACTCCGGCCTGGACCGGACCAACGCCTATTACGCCTATGCCCTGGGTATCACCGGGAAAGGGGTAAACGTCGGCGTGCTGGACTCGGGCATCCTCAGTGAACATTCGGAATTCCAGGGCAAGAACGCCGCAGGCGAAAACCGTGTGCAGGCGGTCACCTCTACCGGCGAATACTACGCAACCCATCCGCGCTATCGGTTGGAGGTGCCGGCCGGCGAGTTCCACAAAGGTGAGCACTTCAGTATTCCAGGTGAGTACGACCCGAGCTTCAACGACGGCCACGGCACGGAAATGTCCGGAGTACTGGCGGCCAGTCGCAATGGTACCGGCATGCACGGCATCGCCTTCGACGCCAATCTGTTCGTGGCCAACACCGGCGGCAGCGACAACGACCGTTATCAAGGCTCCAACGACCTCGACTACAACGCCTTCATGGCCAGCTACGACGCGCTGGCGGCGAAAAAAGTGTCGATCGTCAACCAGAGCTGGGGGCAGAACTCGCGTAATGAGGTAGAGAACCACTTCGGCACTGTCGGCGACAGCCCGCAGGATATCCTCAGGGACATGACCGCCGCCTACCGGCCGTTCTGGGACAAGACCCACGCGGGCCAGAAGACCTGGATGGATGCCATGGCCGACGCCGGCCGGCAGTACTCGTTCATCCAGATCATCTCCGCCGGCAACGACAGCCATGGCGCCAACCCGGACACCAACGCCAACCTCCCCTATTTCAAGCCGGACCTGGAATCCAAGTGGCTGTCCATCACCGGCTATGACGAGACCGGCGCCCAGGTCTACAACCGTTGCGGCACCTCCAAGTGGTGGTGCGTCATGGGGGTTTCCGGCATTCCGTCCGCAGGACCGGAAGGCGAGATCATCCCCAACGCCAACGGCACCTCGGCGGCGGCCCCCAGCGTTTCCGGCGCCCTGGCCCTGGTGATCCAGCGCTTTCCCTACATGACCGCGAGCCAGGCCCGCGATGTCTTGCTGACCACCTCCACCCTGCAAACCCCGGACGGCCCGGACACCCCGGTCGGCGACCGGAAGGGCGGACGCACCTACGACAACCTGCAACCGGTGCACGACGCCGCTCCCGGCACCCCGCAGGTGCCAGGCGTGGTCAACGGCTGGGGCCTGCCCAACCTGAAAAAGGCCATGCAGGGCCCGGGACAGTTCGTCGGTGCACTGGCCGTGGCGCTGCCCGCCGGCACCCGCGATATCTGGGCCAACGACATCTCCGACGAAGCGATCCGTGCCCGACGCAGCGAAGACGCTGCCGAACAGGCCACCTGGAGCGCGATCAAGCAGCAAAAAGGCTGGGTCAAGGGCCTACCGGCCGGGGCCTCGGCGGACGATCAATTCCAGTACGAGATCGGCATGGCCCGGGAACAGGCAACGCTGACCCGCGGCCTGGACCCGCTGACCGGCCAGACCTATGTCGGCAGCCTGACAAAGTCCGGGGATGGGGAACTGGTACTCGAGGGTCAGAGCAGCTATTCGGGCAGTACCTGGGTCCGTGGCGGCAAGCTCTCGGTGGACGGCAGATTGACCTCCAGCGTGACGGTCGATGGCAGCGCCGTGGGCACCGTCGATGCCAATAATCAGGTGGTCACCCGTATCGGCGGCACCCTGGCGGGCAACGGCAGCATCGGCAGCCTGCTGGTGAACAACGGCGGTACTGTGGCCCCCGGCCATTCGGTCGGCACCCTGCACACCGGCGACGTCACGTTCAACCCGGGTTCGGTGTACGCGGTGGAAGTCGCCGCCAACGGGCAGACCGACACCATCCAAAGCACGGGCGTGGCCACTCTCAACGGCGGACAGGTCACCCTCTCCATGGAAAACAGCCCCAACCTGCTGTCTGCGGCCCAGGCCAGCAGCTACCTGGGCCAGCAGTTCAACATCCTCAGCGCCAGCCAGGGTATCAACGGCCAGTTCGCTTCCGTCGCCCCCAGTTTCTTGTTCCTCGGCACCCGCCTGGACTACCAGCCGAACCAGCTGAACCTGGGCATCTACCGCAACCAGACCGCGTTCGCCAGCGTAGCCTTGACCCGTAACGAGCGTGCCGTCGCCAGCGCCATCGACACATTGAGCGCGGGTAATCCGGTGTACGAGAGCATCCTGGCCTCCGACTCGGCGGAACTGGCGCGACAAGCCTTCAACCAGCTCGATGGCCAGGTGCACGCCGACATCGCCGCTGCGCAGATCGCTGACAGCCGTTACCTGCGTGACGCGGTCAACGGCCGCCTGCAACAGGCTCAGGCCCTGGGTACCGATATGGATATCCAGGCCAGCAGCAATGGTGGCTGGGTGCAATTGCTCGGCGGCCACAGGCAAGTCGACGCCGATCACAACGCCACGCGCTACAGCACTTCCACCACCGGCGTCCTGCTCGGCCTGGACACCGACGTCGGCGATGGCTGGCGCGTCGGTGCGGCAACCGGCTACACCAGAACCGATCTGAACGGAGCCTCCAGGACTTCCGCCGACAGCGACAACTATCACCTGTCGATCTATGGCGGCAAACGTTTCGACAGCATCGCCCTGCGCCTCGGCGGAGCCACCACCTGGCACCGCTTCGACACGTCCCGTGACGTGGCGTACGGCAACCAGTCGAGCCATGAAAAAGCCAACTACAACGCGCGTACCGATCAGGTGTTCGGCGAAATCGGCTACACCCGGTGGGCGGCTTTCGAGCCCTTCGCCAACCTCAGCTACATCAACTTCCAGAACGACTCGTTCAAGGAACGCGGCGGTGCGGCAGCCTTGCATGGCAGCAAGCAAAGCCAGGACGCCACGCTCTCGACCCTTGGCCTGCGAGGTCATACGCAATTGCCGGTGAGCGCCACCCGCTCGGTGACCTTGCGTGGCGAGCTGGGCTGGGAACACCAGTACGGCGACCTGGATCGTGAAACCTCATTGAAATTCGCTGGCAGTGCGGCGGCCTTCGCGGTGAACGGCGTGCCGGTGTCTCGCGATGGCGCGGTGGTCAAGGCCGCTGCGGAAATGGCCATGAGCAAAGACACCCTGGTGTCGCTGAACTACACCGGGCTGGTGTCCGGCCATGGCGGTGGCAGCGCGGTCAACCTGGGGTTCACCTTCCAGTTCTGACCCTGCTCAGGTGATCGGCCCATGGGTGCAATGACTGTTCATTGCACCCTTTTTTATTTGCGCCCTTCGGCTTTTCCCCGCCGGGTTGCCGAGCAGCAGCGGCGCGCCACTGAAAATTTATTCTACAGATTGCAATTACCGAATTTTTATTCCATAAATAGCACTCCTTACAATAAGAATTCTGAAAGGGGTCGGCTATGGGTGAACTTGGAATAGGCTTGATCGGCACCGGTTTCATGGGGCGGGCCCATGCGCTGGCGTTTCGTAATGTCAGTGCGGTATTCGAATTGCCGGTGCGCCTGCACCTGGCGGCGCTGGCCGATGCCGACCGCCAGCGCGCCGAACAGTGCGCCGCGGCCTGGGGTTTCGCCCGGGCCCACGACGACTGGCAACGGCTGATCGACGACCCGAAGGTCGATCTGGTGGCGATCACCACGCCCAATCATCTGCACTTCCCCATGGCCATGGCCGCGCTGAAGGCTGGCAAGGCGGTGTACTGCGAGAAGCCCCTGGCGGTCAGCGTCGAACAGGCGCAGCAGATGCAACAGGCGGCCCAGGCCGCCGGGGTGGTCACCCGGGTCGGCTACAACTATCAGCACAACCCGATGATCCTGCAGGCCAAGGCGCTGATCGACAGCGGCGAACTGGGGCAGATCCTCAGCTTCCAGGGCGAGTTCAGCGAAGACTTCATGGCCGACCCGGCCTCGCCTTTCTCCTGGCGCTGCGATCCGCAGCATGCCGGCGGCGCCCTGGCCGACCTGGGCAGCCATCTGTTGGCCATGGCGCGTTATCTGCTGGGCGATGTCGAGGCGGTCTGCGCCGACAGCCAGACCGTGCACCACCAGCGCCCGGCCAGCACTGGCAGCCAGGAACAGCGCCCGATCGCCGTGGACGACCAGACCCACGCCCTGCTGCGTTTCGCCAGCGGCGCCCGCGGGACCTTCAGCAGCAGCTGGCTCAAGCATGGCTACAAGAACCACCTGAGCTTCGAGATCAGCGGCACCCGCGGCACCCTGGCCTTCGACCAGGAACGCCTCAACGAACTGCGCCTGTACCGTGCCGGCGACCAGGGCTTCCAGCGCCTGCTGGCCGGGCCCGCCCTGCCCGGCTACGCCGCCTTCAGCCCAGCCCCGGGGCACCAGCTGGGCTACAACGAGCTGAAGACCCTGGAGGTGCATGAATTGATCATGGCGCTTAGCGGCCAGGGGCACGGCGGGACGGATTTCGCCGAGGCCTGGCAGGTGGAGCGGCTGGCGGCGGCGATCCGGGTCGCGGCGCGGGAGCAGCGTTGGGTGGATGTCAACGCGGTGTGACCTTGAGCGTGATGGCGTTAAGGAGGACGTCATCGCGGGCAAGCCTCGCTCCTACAAAAACATACATATCGTTGTAGGAGCGAGGCTTGCCCGCGATAGCCGCGCAGCGGCGATTTACCCTAACGCCACCAACCGCGCCGCCAACGCCTTGGCCTGGCTGGCCACGTCGGTCACCGCGGTGCTTTCCCACCACATGCCGCGCAACGGCGGGCCCATGGCGAACAGCCGACTGGCGACCTGCCCTTCGGCGTCCACCACCGCGCCGCCGGCGTCGGCCCGGATCCCCAGGGCCAACGGTCCCGGCTTGATCAGGCCACGGGCCAGCAGCTGCTGCGGCAACGGCCGGGCGACCCGGCGCCAGTCGTATTCGATGCCGCTGGAGTTGATCAGCGCATCCCCCGCGACCCAACTGGTTTGCGCTTCGCCGCGACGGCGAATGCGAATCGCCAGGCGCCCATCCGCCGAAGGCTCCAGGCCCTTGAACGAGGCGGCCTGGATGCACAGCCGCCCTTCCCCGTGCAAACGCGCCACCAGCTCGGCGCTCAGGGGCGGCGAACGGTGGTGATGGCTTTCCCACCAGGGCCGCACATGGCGCACGAACTGCCGGCGCTGCCCATCCGTGGCCTGGCTCCACAAACGCCCGATATGGGCGCGCACCGTGTCCAGCGGCGCCTGCCAGTCCACGCCGTCCGCCAGCGCCTGGCGGCACTGGCGACGCAGTTCGTGCAACAGCTGGCGCGGGGTGCGGATGCTGGGGTCCTCGGCGAGGAAGTCGACCCAGGCCGGTGGCTGGCGCCGCACATGGGGCAACAGGCCGTGGCGCGAGAACACCTCGATCGGCCCGCGATGCCCGGCCTGCTCCAGGGACACCACCGCGTCGACCATGGTCAGCCCGGAGCCGATGATCAGCACAGTCGCCTGCGGGTCGAGCCGGCTCATGGCCGAGACATCCCAGGGGTCCAGCGCGGCGGCGTTGAGGCCGCTGGATTCGGTCTGTGGCGTGCGCGCCGCCGGGAACATGCCGGTGGCCAGCACGGCAAAGGCACCGCGTAGTTGCTGGCCGTCGTTGAGGGTCAGCAAGGCCCCCTCAGCGTCGGCCTGCAAGTCCACCACCTCGGCGCGCACATGCTCCACCCTCGAGCCCTGCAAGGCGCCTATCGCCTGGGCTTCGGCCAGCCGCTGCTGCACATACAGGCCGAAGATCCCGCGGGGCGGAAACAGCTCGCTGACCGGCACATGCTGCTGGTCCGACTCGGGCCAGCCGCCGGCGGCGAGGTAGTCGCTCAGCCACTGGGTCAGGTCGTCGGCGTTGTCCGGATCGACGCTCATGCGCGCGGCGTTGCCGTTCAGGGTGTGGCCCAGCTCGACGGCGCTGTAGGCCTCACCGCGCCCCAGCTCGCTGCGCGGTTCGATCACCAGCACCTGACGCCGGCCCGGCAGGCGCAGCAGTTGAGCGGCGAGCAAGGCGCCACTCAGGCCGCCGCCGACGATCAGTACATCGGCATCACGGGTGGCGCCGCTCGCCTGTCCGTTGGGTGTTTGGCTCATGGGGTTCTCACGGGTCAGTGTTTACCTGGGTTGCGGTGATGCACGCAGGCTTGGGTAGCGTAGCTGGGCACCACATTAGTAGGTTGTTCGACGATACGGAATCTCCCGGCCCCGGCGAGCTTCATGCAATGTTGCGCTTGAGCCCGGCCAGCCACGGCGATAGCGGAAACTTCGCGGCGCTGCCGGGGGCTTGCCAGATGTAATGCAGCCGCTGGAAACCCAGGAGCCGACGTATCTGGTGTTTGACCAGCCGTTGCAAGGGGCGCTGCGGCTGGGCATTGGCCCAATCCCACAGCCGGCGTCGCCAATGGCCCGCAGGCACCAGGCGGCGTGCGCTGTCAGCGGCCAGGTATTGCAGGCGCGCGGCCGAAAGCAGCAGGCCGCTGGGGGCCACCTCGCGGCGGTCGCGGCTGGCCGAATCGCGGCTTTGCGGAAACGCCAGGCTATGGCCGCTGTGCAGCCACTGTTGCAGCAGCACCCTCAGGCCATCCGGCCATTCCGTGCCCTCTTCGCTCCACAGCTGCGAGGCCGCGGCCGGCTGCCACCAAAGGTTCTGCCGCCGCGGCGTTTCACTGGCACCGAGCAAATCATCGAAGGCCAGCACCGGTTGCCGCGCCGCGTCAGGCAAACGCGGCACCGCCTGATGGGCGATCAACAGCTGCGGGGCCGGGCTGCTTTCGCCGGCGGCGACCCAGCGCAGCAACTGCGGCGCGCAATGCACGAAGGCATGGCTCGGCTGCAGGCGCCACAGGGCCCGGCGCAGCGCCACGTGGCCGAGCTGATCGTCCAGGGTCAGGACCTCGGCCCCCACGCTTTGCGCGGCCAGGGCCAGAAGCAGCAGGTCGGGCTCGAACAGACCACTCAGCACCAGCCGCGAGCGCTCGCTGAAACCCTGTTGCCGCAGCCCGTCGGCCAGGCGCTCGACATCCCGCAAGGCGTCGATCCAGCGCCAGTGGTACCAATGGCCGTGGCGCTTGTGACGCAACGCGCTGGCCAGCGGGCTGACCTGGGCCCAGTGCTGCAACAGCTCCAGGGCAGCGGGCAGCAGCGCGGTGTTTTCCAGTGTTCGTGCATCCGCCGGGGGCGAACGCTTGAGTTCATGCACGCTCATGGGCTGACCTCGATGCCTTGGGCAAAAGCGTGCGGTGGTCCGCTGGCTGGTTTTTGGGTTTGCACCGCACCTGTAGCCGCTGCCGCAGGCTGCGATCGACCGGAACGGTCGCGGCGATGGTCCTGACGGCAAAGACCCTGCGGGTCTTATCGCAGCCTTCGGCAGCGGCTACAGGGACGGTACCCGGATAGACGCCACCTGCTGCTCCTGGCGATGCCAGGCCGCGAGGTCGCGATAGGCGCTGCCCGGATGCACTTCCGGCAAGCGCGGCCCGGCGCCGAACAGCTTCTCGCGCAAGGTACCGGGGGCGTATTCGGTCTTGTACACGCCGCGCTTCTGCAGCTCGGGGACCAGCAGTTCGACGGCGTCGACAAAGGTTTCGTGGGTCAGCGCATAGGCCAGGTTGAAGCCATCCACATCGGTGTCCTCGACCCACTCCTGGAGCAGGTCGGCCACGGTTTCCGGGCTGCCGACGAACAGCGGGCCGAAGCCGCCGATGCCGACCCAGTCCGCCAGCTCATGGGGGGTCCAGACCTTGTTCGGGTCGGCCGTGGAGAAGGCTTCCACCGCCGACTGGATGGCGTTGGTGTGCACATGCTTGAGCGGCTCATCGGGCTTGAACTGGCTGAAGTCGATGCCAGTCCAGCCGGAAATCAGCGCCATCGCGCCCTCGTAGCTGACCCAGGATTTGTACTCCTCGAACTTGGCCCTGGCCTTGGCGTCGGTCTCGCCGAGGATCACCGTCTGCAGGTTGAAGATCAGGATCTTCCTTGGATCGCGCCCGGCCTCGGCGGCCCGGCGACGGATATCGGCCACAGTCTTCTTCAGCAGCACCTTGGACGGCGCGGCGACAAACACACACTCGGCCTGCTCGGCGGCGAACTGCTTGCCACGGCTCGACGCCCCGGCCTGGTAGAGCACCGGGGTGCGTTGCGGCGAAGGCTCGCAGAGGTGGATGCCCGGCACCTGGAAGTGTTTGCCGAAGTGCTGGATCTCATGGATCTTGCTCGGGTCGCTGAAAATCCGCCGTTCCCGGTCGCGCAGCACCGCGCCCTCTTCCCAGCTGCCTTCCCAGAGCTTGTAGCAAACCTGGAGGTATTCCTCGGCGTAGTCGTAACGGGCGTCGTGCTCGGTCTGGGCTTTCTGCCCGAGGTTCTTCGCCCCGCTTTCCAGGTAGGAGGTGACGATGTTCCAGCCGGCGCGGCCCTTGGTCAGGTGATCGAGGGTGGAAAGACGCCGGGCGAAGGGATAGGGATGCTCGAACGACAGCGACGCGGTCAGGCCGAAGCCCAGGTGTTCGGTGACCAGGGCCATGGGCGGAATCAGTTGCAGCGGATCGTTCACCGGCACCTGGGCCGCCTGGCGGATCGCCGCCTCGCCGTTGCCCTGGTAGACGTCATAGATGCCCAGCACATCGGCAATGAACAGGCCGTCGAACTTGCCGCGTTCGAGAATTCGCGCCAGGTCGGTCCAGTATTCGAGGTCCTTGTACTGCCAGGAACGGTCCCGGGGGTGGGCCCACAGGCCCGGCGACTGATGGCCGACACAGTTCATGTCGAAGGCGTTGAGACGGATTTCACGGGACATCAAACAACACTCCTGAAACTGGGCGGCACCACGCCGTTGAGGCGGTAGTTGCCGATCAACGGGTATTTCCAGCGCAACGGCTCATCCAGCGCGGCGGGCAGCGGGCTGCGCTGGCCGGTCAGCTCGAACTCGGCGTTGCTCACCGCGAGCAAGGCCTCGCGACTGGCGATGGCCGCCTCGGCCTGGGCCACGCCGACTTCGGCGACATCCTGTTCCCTGGCGAGCAAGGCCTGGGCTCGCTCCTGCAAGGCAGCGGCGACTTCGACACGGATCAGCAGGTCGCCAAAGCGGCTGATCACATAAGGGTCGTCGCTGGCCCTGGCCAGGCCGCTGCCGGGCCAGGGTTTGGCCTGCTCACGGACAAAGGTGAGGGTCGACTGCAGCAACTCGCGGGCGCGGCGCAGGTCGTCGTGGCTTTGCTCGGGCTTTTCATGGGTGGTGGCTTGGCTCAATGCGTTCATGGGCGGTTCCTCAGTTCCAGGCGTGGCGGGCCGGCTTGACGCCGTTGAGCAGGAAGTTGCCGATCAGGTGGTATTTCCAGCGCGCCGGGTCATGCAGGGTGTGGGTCCGCGCGTTGCGCCAGTAGCGGTCGAGGTTGTACTTGCCGAGCACCGAGCGGGTGCCGGCCAGCTCGAACAGCTTGCTGCTGGCGAGCAAGGCGCTTTGTGCCGACAGCACCTTGGCTTGCGCCACCACCACCGAGGCCTGGGCCACTGTGTCTTCGTTGGGTTCGCGCAGTGCCTGGTCGATGGCCAGGCCGGCTTTTTCCAGGATCGCTTCGGTGCCGTGCACCCGCCATTCCAGGTCGCCGATGGCAGCGATGGTGAACGGGTCCTGCCAGCCATGGTCCTGGCCGCTGTCGATCCAGGGCCGCGACTGGCGGGCGTGGCGCTTGGCCTCTTCCAGGGCGCCGAGCGCCAGGCCGGTGTCCACCGCCGCCTGGATGATCTGCGAGATCGGCCCGTCGGCGGTGGGCTCGTCGAACGCGCGGTGGGCCGGGATCACCGCACTGAGCGGCACCTGCACCGCGTCGAGGGTAACGCCGCCGCTGGCCGTGGTGCGCTGGCCGAAACCGTCCCAGCTGTCGATCACGGTCAGGCCGGAACTGCCCCGTTCAATAAAGGCGATGAACGCCTTGTTCTCCTCATCGACCGCCACCGCCGGCACGATATGGGCGAACAAGGCGCCGGTGCAGTAGAACTTCTCGCCGTCGATCCGCGCGCCGTCGGCGTTGAAACGGATACGGGTCTCGAAGGCGCCGGCATGCTTGCTGCCGGCTTCGGAAAACGCGTTGCCGAAGCGATAACCCTGCAGCACCTTGGCGAAGTAATAGCGCTTCTGCTCTTCGCTGGCGGTCTGCAGCAGGATGTCGAGCACACCCAGATGGTTCTGCGGCAGTTGACCGAGGGACGAGTCGGCGGCGGATATGATCTTGATCACCTCCGCCACCGTCAAGTAGGACACCCCGGCGCCCCCGTAGGCCTTGGGAATGGTGATGCCCCACAGGCCGCTGGCGGAGAACTCGTCCAGCTCGGCGAACGGCAGGCGCCGCTCGCGATCGCGCACGCTGGCCTCGACGGCGAAACGCTCGGCCAGGGTCCGGGCGACGGCAATCGCCTCGGCATCGGAGTGGATGATATGGGCGGTTCGGGTGGGTTGAGCAGTGGCTGTCATGGCCAACTCCAGGTCCTGTCGAATGCGGAAGATCCGTTCTGACCGGGAGATTGCAGAAGTCGTGCCTAAGCCTATAAATCTTATAAATCAGTAAGTTGAATTGTATTTGCAATAAATAACATCAACTGAAAACAGGCAAAGTGTTCAAGCACTGTTGCCCAGGCAACAGTACTCAGATCACCACGTTGCGCACGAAACGCACCGCCACCGCCCCATCGTTGCGATAGGCGTGCGGCAGGTTGCTGGCGAACATGAAGAACTCGCCGCTGTCCAGGCGCCGCTCCTGCTCTCCCAGGACCAGGGTCAGGCAACCCTCGCAGACATACAGCTGCTCGCTCCAGCCTTCGGCGTCCGGTTCCGACAGGTATTGCTCGCCCGGCTCCAGGCGCCACTCCCACAGCTCCACTTCGCGGCAGGCGTTGGCCTTGGCCAGCAGCACCGCCTTGCTCCCGGGAAGCAGCCCGGCCCAGGCCAGCTCATTGATGCGGCTCGGGTCGCGGGCATCGGGGGCCTGGATCAGGTCGCTGAAAGCCACGTCCAGGGCTTCGGCCACCCGGTCCAGGGTGCTGAGGCTGACATTCTTCTCACCGGCCTCGATGGCCACCAGCATCCGTCGGCTGACCCCGGACTTCTCCGCCAAAGCGCTCTGGCTCAGCTCGGCGGCGTGGCGCAAGCGCCGGACGTTGTGACTGACATGCTGCAGCACGGACGCGCGCTGCCCAGGATCTTTGTGCACTATATTGCTCACTGTATGGATTTGCGCAGTATACTGCCCAACTTCGCGGCGCATTGTGCGGCCGCCCCGGGTAGCGCGCAAGGGCATGACGTCTGTGAACTCCTCCAAACCTTCCTCCTTCTTCCTCAAACTGAGCAAAGCCGAGTGCGTGCTGGTGCTGATCACCATGGTCTGGGGCGGCACCTTTCTCACCGTGCAACACGCCATGACCGTCAGCGGCCCGATGTTCTTCGTCGGCCTGCGCTTTGCCGCGGCGGCCTGCATCGTCGGGCTGTTCTCCCTGCACAGCCTGCGTGGGCTGACCCTGTTCGAACTCAAGGCCGGGGTCTTCATCGGCACCGCCATCATGCTCGGCTACGGCTTGCAGACTGTGGGCCTGCAAAGCATTCCCAGCAGCCAGTCGGCCTTTATCACCGCGCTGTACGTGCCCTTCGTGCCGTTGCTGCAATGGCTGTTCATGGGCAAGCGCCCGGGGCTGATGCCGAGCATCGGCATCATGCTGGCCTTCACCGGCCTGATGCTGCTCTCCGGGCCGAGCGGCGCCGCGCTGGACTTCAGCCCGGGGGAAATCGCCACCCTGATCAGCACCGTGGCCATCGCCGCGGAAATCATCCTGATCAGCACCTACGCCGGCCAGGTCGATGTACGCCGGGTCACAGTAGTACAACTGGCTGCGACCTCGGTGCTGTCGTTCCTGATGGTGGTGCCGACCCAGGAAGCCATCCCGGACTTTTCCTGGCTGCTGCTGGCCAGCGCCCTGGGCCTGGGCGCCGCCAGCGCGGCGATCCAGGTGGCGATGAACTGGGCGCAGAAAAGCGTCTCGCCGACCCGCGCCACCCTGATCTACGCCGGCGAACCGGTGTGGGCCGGTCTGGTTGGGCGCATCGCCGGCGAACGCCTGCCGGCCCTGGCCCTGCTGGGCGGCGCGCTGATCGTCGCGGCGGTGATCGTCAGCGAATTGAAGACCAAGGGTAAGAGCGCTGAGGCGGTCGAGGCGGATCGGCTGGATGAAACCGCGGATTCGCAACGCTGAACTAGCGCGGCAACGATTCGACAATGGCCGCCAGCTCCTGCCGAGAGAGCTGGCCGGCCTGTACCGCGGCGACAATGTCTTCTCGTGTCATCGCTGCTTGGTCCGGGACCTGCCCGGGATCGACATTCCATAACCACAAGGGGCTGATCGACGCTTGCCCCGGCCAGAAGGCCTTGGGCAAGGCTTCCTGAGCGATAACGCCCTTGTGATAGAAGTACGCCAGGTAGCGACTATGGCCCTCGGCAAAGCCGGTGTCGTAATAGAGCACGGTGCCGGCGGGCAAGGCCGCCGCCGTCTGCCCCTCGATCGACAAGGGTTCCAGGGTCTTGAAGCGGCTCATGCCAGCGGTGGGCCCGGCAAGCGTCAGCCACAGCCAGACGCTCCAGCCGCCGAAGGCCATCAGCAGCAGGCTGGAGAGGGTTTTGCGGGTAAAGGTTCCGAGGGTCATAGGGCCTGTCTGCTTCCTTTCAAGCGGGTCCGTTGCAGATCGGCGTGACCATAACACCGCGCGCAGCGCTTTGTTGTCATTCACGCCGGGCAAACTGCCATGACTTTCGCGCCAACCGGCTTTTTGTCCCCTGCCTTGAACGCTGGCCGAAAGGGTTTTGTAGGATCCTGCCACAGCTTCAAGGTTGGTGATCCCTGAGTCGGCACGTATGATGCATCACAATTTCCCGCAGATTAGAAGCCTATGTCCCTGATAGTTCTACTGCTTCTGCCTTTTATCGGCAGCTGTCTGGCGGCCTTGCTGCCGCACAACGCGCGTAACACCGAGTCCCTGCTGGCAGGCCTGGTCGCCTTGGCCGGTACCGTGGCGGTGGCCTCCATGTACCCGCAGATCGCCCATGGCGGCGTGATCCGTGAAGAGTTCAACTGGCTGCCCAGCCTCGGCCTGAACTTCGTCCTGCGCATGGACGGCTTCGCCTGGCTGTTCTCCATGCTGGTGCTGGCCATCGGTACCCTGGTGTCGCTGTACGCGCGCTACTACATGTCGCCGGAAGACCCGGTGCCGCGCTTCTTCGCGTTTTTCCTGGCCTTCATGGGTGCCATGCTCGGCCTGGTGATTTCCGGCAACCTGATCCAGATCGTATTCTTCTGGGAACTGACCAGCCTGTTCTCCTTCTTGCTGATCGGCTACTGGCACCATCGCTCCGATGCCCGGCGCGGCGCCTATATGGCACTGATGGTTACCGGCGCGGGGGGCTTGTGCCTGCTGGCGGGGGTCATGCTGCTCGGCCATGTGGTCGGCAGCTACGACCTGGACCAGGTCCTGGCTGCCGGAGATCTCATCCGAGCCCATGCCCTCTACCCCATCCTCCTGCCCCTGATCCTGATCGGCGCCCTCAGCAAAAGCGCGCAGTTCCCCTTCCACTTCTGGCTGCCCCACGCCATGGCCGCCCCGACACCGGTGTCGGCCTACCTGCACTCGGCGACCATGGTCAAGGCCGGGGTCTTCCTCCTCGCCCGCCTCTGGCCCTCGCTGTCCGGCAGCGAAGAATGGTTCTGGATCGTCGGCGGCGCCGGCGCCGCGACCCTGGTGCTGGGCGCCTACTGCGCGATGTTCCAGAACGACCTCAAGGGCCTGCTGGCCTACTCGACCATCAGCCACCTGGGCCTGATCACCCTGCTGCTGGGCCTGAACAGCCCGCTGGCCGCGGTGGCCGCGGTGTTCCATATCCTCAACCACGCCACCTTCAAGGCCTCGCTGTTCATGGCCGCCGGCATCATCGACCACGAAAGCGGCACCCGCGACATCCGCAAGCTCAACGGCCTGATCAAGCTGATGCCGTTCACCGCGACCCTGGCCATGGTCGCCAGCGCCTCCATGGCCGGCGTGCCACTGCTCAACGGTTTCCTGTCGAAAGAGATGTTCTTCGCCGAGACGGTGTTCATCAATTCCACCGCCTGGGTCGAGGCCGCCCTGCCGGTGATCGCCACCATCGCCGGGACCTTCAGCGTCGCCTACTCCCTGCGCTTCACCGTGGATGTGTTCTTCGGCAAACCGGCCGAAGACCTGCCGCACACGCCCCACGAACCACCGCGCTGGATGCGCGCGCCGGTGGAGCTGCTGGTGTTCACCTGCCTGCTGGTGGGGATCTTCCCGGCGCAGATGGTCGGCCCGCTGCTAGCCGCGGCCGCCCTGCCGGTGGTCGGCGGCACCCTGCCGGAGTACAGCCTGGCGATCTGGCACGGCCTGAATGCGCCGATCATCATGAGCCTGATCGCCATGTCCGCTGGCATCGTGCTCTACCTGCTGCTGCGTACCCCGCTGGTGCGCGGCCACTTCGCCTACCCGCCGCTCATTGGCCGCTTCAACGGCAAGCGCCTGTTCGAGCGCAGCCTGGTGAGCATGATGCGCCTGGCCCGGCGCCTGGAGCGGCGGATCAGCACCAAGCGCCTGCAGACCCAGCTGTTCCTGCTGGTGCTGGTGGCGGTGCTGGCCGGCCTGATCCCGATGCTCTACAGCAGCCTGAGCTGGGGCGACCGACCGAAGATCCCGGGCTCCATCGTCTTTGTCACCCTCTGGCTGCTGGCCATCGCCTGCGCCCTGGGCGCCGCCTGGCAAGCCAAGTACCATCGCCTGGCGGCCCTGACCATGGTCAGCGTCTGCGGCCTGATGACCTGCGTGACCTTCGTCTGGTTCTCCGCGCCGGACCTGGCCCTGACCCAACTGGTGGTGGAAGTGGTGACCACGGTGCTGATCCTGCTCGGCCTGCGCTGGCTGCCACGGCGGATCGAAGACGTCTCGCCGCTGCCCAGCAGCCTGCCCAAGGCCCGTGCCCGGCGCCTGCGCGACCTGCTGCTGTCGATCGCCGTCGGCCTGGGCATGGCCGTACTGTCCTACGCCATGCTGACCCGCCAGACTCCCAACGACATTTCCTCGTTCTACCTCAGCCGCGCCCTGCCGGAAGGCGGCGGCAGCAATGTGGTGAATGTGATGCTGGTGGACTTCCGCGGCTTCGACACCCTGGGCGAGATCACCGTGCTGGCGGCCGTGGCCCTGACCGTGTTCGCCCTGCTGCGGCGCTTCCGCCCACCGAAAGAAAGCATGCAGTTGCCGGCCCAGCAGCGCCTGCTGGCGCCCGATGTGGTCACCGACCTGGTCAACCCGCGCCACGCCAGCGACACCGCCCTGGGCTTCATGATGGTACCGGCGGCGCTGGTGCGCCTGCTGCTGCCGATCGCCCTGGTGGTGTCGTTCTACCTGTTCATGCGCGGCCACAACCTGCCGGGCGGCGGTTTCGTCGCCGGCCTGGTGATGTCGGTGGCGTTCATCCTGCAGTACATGGTCGCCGGCACCCAGTGGGTCGAGGCCCAGATGAGCCTGCGGCCGCTGCGCTGGATGGGCACCGGCCTGCTGTTCGCCACCCTGACCGGGCTCGGCGCCCTGGCGTTCGGCTACCCGTTCCTGACCACCCATACCCTGCACCTGGACCTGCCGCTGCTGGGTGATATCCATATCGCCAGCGCGCTGTTCTTCGACATCGGCGTGTATGCCGTGGTGGTCGGCTCGACCCTGCTGATCCTCACCGCGCTGGCGCACCAGTCGGTGCGTGCCCAAGTCAAACCCCAAGCCAAGCCAGGAGCCGCCTGATGGAAGAAGTCATTGCAATCGCCATTGGTGTGCTGGCGGCCTCCGGCGTCTGGCTGGTGCTGCGGCCGCGGACCTTCCAGGTGGTGATGGGCCTGTGCCTGCTGTCCTACGGGGTCAACCTGTTCATCTTCAGCATGGGTAGCCTGTTCATTGGCAAGGAGCCGATCATCAAGGACGGCGTGCCCCAGGACCTGCTGCACTACACCGACCCGCTGCCCCAGGCACTGGTGCTCACGGCGATCGTCATCAGCTTCGCCATGACCGCGCTGTTCCTGGTGGTCCTGCTGGCGTCCAGGGGCCTGACCGGCACCGACCATGTGGATGGCCGGGAGCCCAAGGAATGAACCTGATGCCGCACCTGATCGTCGCGCCTATCCTGCTGCCGCTGCTGACCGCCGCGGTGATGCTGATGCTCGGCGAGAAACATCGCCCGCTCAAAGCCAAGATCAACCTGTTCTCCAGCATGCTCGGCCTGGGCATCTCCGTGCTGTTGCTGTGCTGGACCCAGCAGACCGGCGTGCCCGGCTCCGTCGGCGTGTACCTGCCGGGCAACTGGCAGGTGCCGTTCGGCATCGTGCTGGTGGTCGATCGCCTGTCGGCGCTGATGCTGGTGCTCACCGGGATCATCGGCGTCAGCGCCCTGCTGTTCGCCATGGCCCGCTGGGACCGCGCCGGGGCCAGCTTCCACGCATTGTTCCAGATCCAGCTGATGGGCCTGTACGGCGCCTTCCTGACCGCCGACCTGTTCAACCTGTTCGTGTTCTTCGAAGTGCTGCTGGCCGCCTCCTACGGCCTGATGCTCCACGGCTCGGGCCGCGCGCGGGTGTCCGCCGGCCTGCACTACGTGGCGATCAACCTGCTGGCCTCGTCGCTGTTCCTGATCGGCGCGGCGCTGATCTATGGCGTCACCGGCACCCTGAACATGGCCGACCTGGCGCTGAAGATCCCGCTGGTACCGGAAGCCGACCGTGGCCTGCTGCACGCCGGCGCGGCGATCCTCGCCACCGCGTTCCTGGCCAAGGCCGGCATCTGGCCGCTGAACTTCTGGCTGGTGCCGGCCTACTCCTCGGCCAGCGCGCCGGTGGCGGCGATGTTCGCGATCATGACCAAGGTTGGCATCTACACCCTGCTGCGCCTGTGGACCCTGCTGTTCTCCGGCCAGGCCGGGGCCTCGGCCTACTTCGGTGGCGACTGGCTGATCTACGGCGGCATGGCGACCATCGTCTGCGCGGCCCTGGCGATCCTCGCCGCGCAGCGCCTAGAGCGCATGGCCAGCCTGAGCATCCTGGTCTCCGCCGGGATCCTCCTGGCGGCGATCGGCTTCGCCCAGCCCAAGCTGATCGCCGGCGCGCTGTTCTACCTGGTCAGCTCGACCCTGGCCCTCAGCGCGCTGTTCCTCCTGGCGGAATTGATCGAGCGCTCGCGTTCGGCCAACGAAATCCCCCTGGACGACGAGGTCGAAGCCCTGCCCCGGCCTCAGGAGTCGTTGCAACCGCCACCGGGCACCAACCTCGACGACGAGCAGAAAGCCGTGGTCGGCCAGGTGATTCCCTGGACCATGGCCTTCCTCGGCCTGAGCTTTATCGCCTGCGCGCTGCTGATCATCGGCATGCCGCCGCTGTCGGGGTTCATCGGCAAGCTGAGCCTGATCGGCGCCCTGCTCAACCCGGCCGGACTGGGCCAGGCCAGCGATGCGCCGCTGTCCGGCGCCGCCTGGGGCCTGCTGGCCTTGCTGATCCTCTCCGGCCTGGCGTCGCTGATCGCCTTTTCGCGCCTGGGCATCCAACGCTTCTGGACCCCGGAAGAGCGGCCCTCGCCCGTGTTGCGGCGTTTCGAGTGCGTGCCGATCATTGCCCTGCTCGGGTTGTGCATGCTGCTGACCGTCAAGGCCGAGCCGCTGCTGCGCTTTACCCAGGCCGCCGCCGACAGCCTCAACGACCCGCAACAGTATGTGATGGCCGTGCTCGGCACCCGGGCGATCCCCAACCCCGAAGCCCAGGCGGCGTTGCAGGAGGTGCAGCCATGAAGCGCCTGTTCCCCGCCCCCTGGTTGTCGCTGGCGCTGTGGTTGCTGTGGCTGGTGCTGAACCTGTCCGTCAGCCCCGGCAACCTGCTGCTCGGCGCCCTCCTGGGGTTCTGCGCGCCCTTGATGATGCGCCCCTTGCGTCCGCTGCCGATCCGCATCCGCCGCCCCATGACCATCCTGCGCCTGTTGCTGGTGGTCGGCCGCGATGTGCTGCTGTCGAACCTGGCCGTGGCCTGGGGCGTGCTCAACGCCGGGCGCCGCCCGCCGCGCTCGCGCTTCGTCAAGATCCCCCTGGAGCTGCGCGACGCCAACGGCCTGGCCGCGCTCTCGACCATCACCACGGTGGTGCCGGGCACGGTGTGGTCCGAGCTGTCCCTGGACCGCAGCATCCTGCTGCTGCATGTGTTCGATCTGGACGACGAAGCGGCGTTCATCCAGCACTTCAAAACGACCTACGAGCGTCCGTTGATGGAGATCTTCGAATGAGTGCCCTGCTCACGAACGCGATCCTGCTCAGCCTGTTCCTGTTCTCCGTGGCCATGGTCCTGACCCTGGTCCGGCTGTTCAAGGGCCCCTCGGCCCAGGACCGGGTCCTGGCCCTGGATTACCTGTACATCCTGGCGATGCTGATGATGCTGGTGCTGGGCATCCGATATGCCAGCGACACCTACTTCGAGGCGGCGCTGCTGATCGCCCTGTTCGGCTTCGTCGGCTCCTTCGCCCTGGCCAAATTCCTCCTGCGTGGCGAGGTGATCGAATGAATGCCGTCAGTGAACTGTCGTGGTGGATCGAGGTACCGGTGGCGATCCTGCTGGTGCTCGGCAGCGCCTTCGCCCTGATCGGCGCCATCGGCATCGTGCGCATGAAGGATTACTTCCAGCGCATGCACCCACCGGCCCTGGCCTCGACCCTGGGCGCCTGGTGCGTGGCCCTGGCGTCGATCCTGTATTTCTCGGGGATGAACTCGGGGCCTGTGCTGCACGCCTGGCTGATTCCGATCCTGCTGTCGATCACCGTGCCGGTGACCACCCTGCTGCTGGCGCGGGCGGCGCTGTTCCGCAAGCGCATGGCCGGCGACGATGTGCCGGCGGAAGTCAGCAGCCGGCGTAGTGAGAGCGGTAGCTGAGTTTTTCAGCGCCTGGATAGACGCCATCGCGGGCAAGCCTCGCTCCTACAAGGGTCGCATCGTTCTCGATGACATGAACAACGCGGCTTTTGTAGGAGCGAGGCTTGCCCGCGATGCTTTTAAACATTCAGCAACTCAGTTCCAGGCCACCACCAACAACCCCGCCCCCAGCACCACGCACAGCGGCGAATAGAACAGGGTGTCCAGCCGGGCGAACCTGGACCCGCTGACCTCCTTGAAGAACCCCACCAGGTTCGAGTCGCCGATGGCCCGGGCGAACATCAGCAGGGCCATCGCGCTGATCACCCATTGCAACGACGGGTGGCTCACCGTCGGCAAATACAGGCCCACCCGCAGGCATACCAGCATCGCGATCAACAGCAAGCCCACCGCCACCAACAGAGTGGCGAACCCCGAGGGTTTGAACGCCGGCTCCAGCTCACCCGGTGTCCTGCCCGGCACCTGGGGGATCGCCGCCTCGCTGCCGCGCTTGCCGCCGGCGGCCCAGTACAGGTGGATCAGGCTGATCAGCAGGAAGGCTCCTGCCATCCATTGCGCGATCAAAACATTCATATGCAAACATCCATGGCAAAAAATGTTGCTGAAGAATGGACCCCCTCACGCGTTTTTGTAAGTACGTTCGTCGCCTGCGATGGTAAAGTGCCGCCCCATGAAATTAGCCCGAACCGATCGCTCGCTCATTGCCTGGATGCTCTATTGCTGCGTCCTGTTCAATGTGTTCGCCTGCAGCATCGGCCACGGGCAAATGGTCGGCCAGCAGCTCAACGGGATCGGCGGCCAGTTCTGTACGGTGGACCCGCGCACCCAGGCGCCGGTCTCCTCCAACCCGGTCGACGAATCGCTGCCGACCCTGTCCAAGGCCTTCGGTTGCCCGCTGTGTTCCACCGGCGGCATGGGCCCGGCGTTCAATTCCAGCCTGACCCTGGCGATCCTGCCGCAGCACCACAGCCCGCCGCTGGCGCCCCGCTCCACCGCTGACATCCCCGCCCGCTTCACCTGGCCCGCGGCCCACCCGCGCGCGCCGCCCGCCTTCGCCTGAGTCTTCCGCCCTTGTCATCAGCCCGCCCCGTGCCAATGCACGGTGTTTGTTCGTGGGCTGCTTCCTAGCCAAGAATTCAGGATGTACCGATGAAACACATTCCCCTGCTGGCCAGCCTGTGCGGCTGCCTGTCCGTTAATGCCTGGGCGCAATCCAGCGTCGACCTGGCACCGATCACCATCGACGGCGACCAACCTGTAGAACCCGGCCTGGCCCTCGACCAGTCCAGCGGCATGGCCTCGCGCCTGGGCCTGAGCGTCCGTGAGACCCCGGCTTCGGTGGCGGTGGCCAACCGCAACGACATCGAGCGGCGCGGCGCGCAGAACTTCCAGGACGCCGCCAACACCCTGCCCGGGGTCAATGCCAGCGCCCCGCCGGGGTTCGGCGGCTTCATCTCGTACCGTGGTTTCACCAACAGCCAGATCACCCAGATGTTCAACGGCATCAATGTGTCCAGCGGCCTGGCGCGACCGGTGGACTCGTGGATCTATGACCGGGTCGAGCTGCTCGGCGGCCCCTCCTCACTGGTCAATGGCGCCGGCTCCGTGGGCGGTTCGCTGAACTACGTGACCAAGCTGGCCGACCGCCAGGAACGGGCCATCGAGGGCCGGGTCAGCTATGGCAGCTACGACACCACGGAAACCGCCTTCGGCCTCAACCACGCCCTCAGCGAAGCCGGCGACGAGGTGCAGCACTACGCCCGCCTCGACGTCAGCCACAACACCAGCAACGGCTACATCGACCGCCAGGAACGGGATGCCTGGAGCATGGCGTTCTCCCTGCTCAGCGACCTGACGCCGAACCTGTCCCACACCCTGGCCCTGGAATACCAGGACGAACACGAGGACAGCCCGTACTGGGGCACCCCGGTGCTCAACCCCAAGGCCGGCGAGCTGAAGATCGACAAGCACAACCGCTTCAACAACTACAACGTCGAGGACGGCCGCTACGAGCAGCGCACGATCTGGGTGCGCTCGATCCTCGACTACCGGATCAACGACAGCACCAGCCTGCGCAACACCCTCTATCACCTGGACAGCCAGCGCGATTACCGCAACCTGGAAACCTACCAGTACAACGCCGACAACAGCGCGGTGAACCGCTCCACGGCCTATCAGGTGCGGCATCAGGGCGAGCAGAACGGCAACCAGTTCGAGCTGCGCCACGACACCTCGATCTTCGGCCTGGACAGCACCTGGTCCGGTGGCTTCGAGTACAAGGTCAACCGCACCACCAACTCGCCGCTGAACGTCAAGGCGGCCAACAGTGTCGACCCGAACAACTACCAGCCGGGGCATTTCTACGACCTGCCGGGCACCCGCCAGGGCTTTGTCGCCGACAAGACCAACGAGGTCACCACCAAGGCGCTGTTCGTCGAGAATCGCCTGGCCCTGACCGACCAGCTGGCGCTGCTCACCGGCCTGCGCTACGACGACATCGACCTGGACGTGACCAACCACCGATTGGTGACCGCGAGCAACCCACGGCACCTCAAGCGCAGCTGGGAGCCGGTCACCGGCCGGGTCGGCCTGACCTACCAGTTCCTCCCCAGCGCTAACGTCTATGTGCAGTACAGCACCGCCGCCGAGCAGCCCAACAACAGCACCCAGGACTTCGATGTCTCCACGGGCAAGCAATGGGAAGTGGGCAGCAAGTTCGATTACCTGGACGGCCGCGGCTCGGCGACCCTGGCGGCCTACCGCATCGAGCGCAAGGACTTCGCGGTGACGGACCCGCAGGACCCGACCCTGAGCATCCCGGTGGGCCAGCAAACCTCCAAGGGCATCGAAGTGGCCAGCTCGCTGCGGGTCACCCCCAAGCTGCTGTTCGAGGGCAACTTCGCCTGGGTCGACGCGCAGTACGACGAGTTCACCGAGAAGAACGCCGCGGGCGTGGTGGTGTCACGCAAGGGCAATACCCCGACCAACGTGCCGGACCGGGTCGGCAACCTGTGGCTGACCTATGACCTGGCGCCGCAGTGGCAGACCGGGGTCGATGCGCGTTATGTGGCCTCGGTGTACGCCGACACGGCCAACACCCTGACCGTGCCCTCCTACACCCTGTACGGCACCTTCCTCACCTACAAGCTCGACAACCACACCTCAATCACCGGGCGGGTGCGCAACCTGACCGACGAGGTCTACGCCAGGTTCGCCCATGTCTCGCCGGCTTACTACCTGGGTACGCCACGGACCTTCGAACTGGCGGTACAAAGCCGCTTCTAAAAGCATCGCGGGCAAGCCTCGCTCCTACAAAGGTCACGTCGTTCGTTCCATCGTGAACGACATCAGCCTGTAGGAGCGGAACTTGCCCGCGATAGCGATCTCATCCTCACCACAGCGTCTTCAGTCAAGACTCGCACTGACCTTATCCGCCACATCCCCGGGCAACCACGCCCGCCACACCTGCGGATGCGCCTTGAGAAACGCCTGCGCCGCCTCCCGAGGCGGCGTGTGCTTTTCGCTCATCTCGGCCAGGGCCTTGTTCAGCGCCTCGATCGGCAAGTCGACCTTGCCGAAGAACTCGGCGATCTGCGGGTACTGCTTCTGAAACGGCGTGGACACGCCGATGGACAGCTTCGAGGCCAGCGAGCGCGTGGGGCGTGGATTGGGGTGCTCGGCGTCGGTCAGGGTTTTCCAGGCCTCGGCATCGAACGGCGGCTCTTCCAGCTGGATCAGCTTGAAGCGACCGAGCAACGGGGTCGGCGACCAGTAGTAGAACAGCACCGGCTGGCCGCGACGGATCGATGAAGTGATCTCGGCGTCCAGCGCCGCGCCGGAACCGCTGCGAAAGTTCACATAGCTGTCGGTCAGGCCATAGGCCTTGAGCTTCTGCTTGTTCACCACTTCCGAGGTCCAGCCGATGGGGCTGTTGAGAAAGCGCCCCTTACCCGGGCTTTCCGGGTCCTTGAACACGTCCTTGTAGCGCTTGAGGTCCGTGACGCTACGCAAACCCGGCGCCAACGGCTTGATGCCCTTGGCCGGGTCGCCCTTGACCACGTATTCCGGCACCCACCAGCCTTCGGTGGCGCCCTTCACCGTGTCGCCCAGGGCCGCCACCTTACCCTCGGCCTCGGCCTTGACCCACACCGGGCTGCGTCCGGCCCACTCTTCGCCGATGACCTGGATGTCGTTGTTGGCCAGCGCGGTTTCCAGGGTGATGGTGGTGCCCGGCAAGGTGTCGGTCGGCAGGCCGTAACCCTTCTCGACGATGGTGCGCAGGATATCGGTGATCAGGCTGCCGCTTTCCCAGTTCAGGTCGGCGAAGTGGATCGGCGTCGGTGCCGCCCAAGCGCCGGCGGGCGCCAGCAAAATACCGAAGCCGAGCAGCGCGCCGCCCAGCAGTGTCCGCAGTCCTTTCATGCCTGGTGCCCCTTTGGCTGTTCACAGCGTTGCAGGATGGTCTTGCGGCCCTGGGCCGCAAGCCTCTGACTATTCAAGTCATCTGACTGTAGTAGAGGTTCCTGCTTTCGATGGGGACTTCAGTTTTCGCCCTGCTCCTGCAGGCGCTGCAACTCGCGGCGCACCATGCTGGCGTATTCCGCCGGTTTCAGGACATACAGCTGCGAGGCCACCCAGGCCAGCCAGGCGCCTTGCAGCACGGCCTTGCGTTCGAACAGGCGCTGTGCCTCGGCGCGAGCGCGCTCAAGATGCTGCTGGTGGAATTCGGCGCGACTCACTCGCTGGCCTTGAAGCTCACCAACTCACCCTTGCGCCATTTGGCGGCCTTGCCGGTCACGGCTTTCAGGGTCTTGGTCAGGCCTTCCTGCAACTGCTGGTTGGCGGCGAACACCGTCACCACGCTGTGGCCTTCCTTGAACAGGATGGCGTGGCCGTCGGCGGTGCTGACAAAGGCGTATTCGCCCAGGCCGTAGACGGTCAGCTTGATCTCGCGGAAACGGATTTCGAACTTGCCACCTTCACGGCTGGGCAGGACCGCCGCGCGGAAATGATCGCCGACCTTGAGTTCCAGGCGCGGCTTGTCGTCCACGACCAGCGCCGTCTCGGTATCGATTTCGGCGACATAAATGCCTTCCGGCGTCTGTTCGGTGATGTAGACGAAACGTGACTGGAACTGTTTGACCAGCTTGGCGCGCAAATCGCCCAGGACAAACAACGCGTGCATATCAAGATTACTTACTGCCAAGGAAAGGTCCCCGAAGCTGAAAATGACTCTGTCCGCGTAAACGACGGACAGCAAAAAAGGCGGCCGAACCGGCGCCGTGACTCCACATGAAAACAATCTGAAAAAGCACCACTCGCCAACGCGTAGGCGCAAACACCGGAGCGCCCCTCCCAGGAACAACCGGAAGGACTACCGGACCGTTTGGCCCGCATCAAGCGCAGAAGAAAGTGGTTCCGACCCGCCGAGAAAGCTGCGCACTCACTGTCGATCGGAAAACCTCACGATCCTTTCGTCACCCTTCATGGGACGGGAGTGCTGCAGGTAAACATCAATCTCTGACCGCCGGGGCAATTCTAGAGCAACTTTATGTATTCAGAGCAACCCATGCATGAGCAAATCGCTGAAAAAACCTCTTTTATCCTGCCGGTCAGCCACTTGCGTGACTTAACTCAGCCATCGACGGGCAACAACTGCCATACTGCCGCGACCTTGAAGCCAGCCACCGGCCAGGCTTCACCAGCATATTTTCCAGGGGAAAGTCGGACGTGACGGAATTCGATATAGGCGAGTTTTTCATTCATGGCGAAGCCCGGGACGTCGAGGGCGAGTTCCAGGCCGTGATCGTGATGCGCGCCAAGCCACCGCTGCGCACCGTGCGCTACCACCAGGTGGAAAAGGACCGCTGGTTCAAGACCGCGGAACTGGCCGAAGCCGCCGCCAAGGACGCTGCCCGCGCCCTCAAGCAGGCCGTCGACCAGGGCGCCCTGAACCTCTGAGCCCAGGGTAAAGGATTGCCGCGCACGACCGACATATTGGCGAGCCTTCCGATAAAGAGCGCCATGATGATCGACCTCAACCCACCTGCCCGTCTCCCCTCCCTGGCCGAGTTCGCCCTGCCAGGCACGGCGGGCAGCGAAAGCCCGGCGAGCGATCCGTTTGACCTGCGCACAGCGATCACCCGGGCGAGCAACGCCGCCCCCGACGGCGTGCTCGAAGCGAAAAAGAAACGCATCAAGCTGCTGCGCAAACAGATCGAGCAATTGCAGCAGCGGCTGCGCAAAGCCAACGAGCGCCTGGCGATGGTGCAAAGCGCTGCCCGGCATCGCACAACCGATGCGCACATGCAGGCCTTGTCCGCCGCCCGGGCCCAGGCCCAGGCCGCCAGCAGCGCCTTGTCGATGGCCCAGGTGGCGCTGTTCCAGGCCGAAAGCGCGGTGATCGGCAGCGAGGTCTGAAGGCGCGGGTGCCTGCGCCCTCAGGCCGAACGACTGAACAGCGGGTGTCCGATCCTGTCCTGCGCCAGCTGGGCCAGCCAGGACGCCTGGCACTCCACGGCCTCGTCCCGGCTGGCGAACGGCGCGCCGCGGCGCTCGCCATTGACCAGCACGACCCAGCACACATTCAGCCCGACCGCGCGAAAGGTGGCCGGTACACCGCTACCAATCATCACTGCGACATCGACTTTGCTTTGCATGAGGACTTCTCCTGGCAACTAGTTAGCTAGCTAACAATGCTGACCATATTAATGAGTTCCCCTGCTGGGAAAAAGCCATCCCTTGCACAGCTTCGTTGCGGGGTCGGTAACAATGGCCAGCGGCCATATCTTGGCGACCCCAAGGTTAAGTCCGGGTTATCAAGAACCCTGCTCCGGCTTGTAGCCCAGGCGCAAACCGCCCCAATGCCGGCCCTTGACCCTGATCGGCACCGACAGGTCGTGCATCAGCTCGCCGGTATCGCGGGTGTAGGTTTGCAGCAACAGCGGCTGCTGGTGGCTGCCGCAACGGATGCCGGTGCGATCCTCGAACTTGCGTTTGGTGCGGTTGTGCAAGGTGTCCAGCTGCGGATCGCCGGTCAGCGGCTGGGAGAACGCCTGGTTGTGGGTCGGCACGTAGCCCTGGGGCGTGCAGGCGATGGCGAACACCAGGCCTTCATGACGCGCCAGCAAGGGCTCCTGGATCGCCGGCAGCACCTGATCGGCATAACGGTCGAAGCGGGTCTGGTATTTCACCGGCTGGGTATTGGCGATCGGCTGGTAGCTGCAGTCGAACAGGTCGTCGAGGCTGATGCGACTGGCCGCAAGGTCCGCCTCGAACTGTTCGGCGATACGTCGGGCGCCTTCCTGGGCCAGGTCGTAGATGCGCTGGTGGTAGTCGTCCAGGCCGACCTCGGCCAGGCGCTCGCTGATGATTTCCGCCTGCCCTTCCATCTGCACCGCCGCCTCGGCCAGGCTGCGGGTCTGCTGGTCGCTCACCGCCAGGTCGCCGCGCACCTGCTCCACGGCATGGAACAGGCTGTCCAGTTGCTGGCGATTGGTCTCGGCGCCGCGGGCGATCTCGCCGACCTGGCTTTCCACCCCGGCCGCCAGCCGGGCAATGTTCTGCAGGTGCTGGCCGGTGGACTCCACCTGCTCCACCCCGGTGTTCAGGTCGCTGGACAGCTGGCGGATCTGTTCCACCACCTGGGCCGTGCGCTGCTGGATATCGCTGACCATCACCCCAACCTCATCGGTGGCGGTGGCCGTGCGCCCGGCCAGGCCGCGCACTTCATCGGCCACCACGGCAAACCCACGACCATGCTCCCCGGCCCGCGCCGCCTCGATGGCGGCATTCAGCGCCAGCAGGTTGGTCTGGCTGGCGATCGACTGGATCACCAGCGCCACCCGCTGGATGTCTTCGCTGCGCTGGCTCAAGGCTTCGATCAGTTCACGGCTGTCGTTGGCACTTTGGCTGAGGCGGTGCATGCGGGTGATGGACTCGCCCAGCACCACGCTGCCTTCGGCGCTGCTGCGATGGGCTTCGCTGGCGGCGCTCAGGGCCTGCTGGCTGAGCTGTGCGGCCAGTTGCTCGGTGTGGATCATCGCCTCGGCGCTGCTGACGATGCGCGCCGCCGAGTCCAGTTGCGATTGCACCCGCCCGGCCAGTTGCCGGACCGAATAGGCCACGCCGGCGGCCGACAGCGCGTTATGGCTGGTGCTGTAGGACAGGTCGCGAGTCAGCGCGGCGATCTCGCCATTACCGACATTGCTGGCCGGCGTCACGGTCTTGGGCGCGACCAGGCGCGGCAGCCAGACAATCAGCAGCATCAGCGGCACGGCGAGGTAGAGAGAAAGCAGCCCCTGGGACAGGGCATACAACACCAGCAGCAAGGCGCCGCTTTGCAGGGCTGGCCCCCACCAGCGCCGGGTGTTTTGGGCTACTGACAGCGGTTGCGCAATGGCAGCCGACAAAGATCCGTCTTGCGTCATCTGGAATACCCCATGCTTTTCTAATTATTTGCTCTGCATTGAACGCCACTAAAAAGCCATTATCCATGGTCCATTAGTCGCAGGTTTGCAGCAGATCAATAGAAATGCACGGGGGCTTTCAGGGCGCCCGGAAACGACTCGCGGGCAAGCCCGCCATCCCAGGTGCAGTGGCGACCTTGGGGTGGGGCTTGCCCGCGAGGGGAGAAGTCTTGGCGATCAGGCCTGACGCTGGTGCTTGTCGATCTGCTCGTGACGTTCCTGAGCTTCGATGCAGTACTTGGTGGTCGGGCTGATCAGCAGGCGTTTCAGGCCGATCGGCTCGCCGCTGTCGTCGCACCAGCCGAAGCTGTCGTCGCCGATACGGCCCAGGGCCTGCTCCAGCTGCGGCAGCATGCGCTGGTCGCGGTCGATAGCGTTGACCAGCCAGGTCCGCTCTTCCTCTACGGAAGCCGCGTCCGCAGGGTCGGCCGGGGTGTCCAGGCTCTCAATGGCGATTCGGTTCTGTTCGATGCGCTCGTGGGTTTCGACCTTCATCGCCTGCAACAGCTCAGTGAAAAAAGCCAGCTGCTCGGCGTTCATGTAGTCATCCGCCGGCATGGCCAGCAACTTTTCCTTTGTCATTGATTTCTCTATAAAAAATACGTGCATTAAGGCGAATTAAAGCTGTTTTCCGTGCCCCCTTTCGGGGCATCGGAAAGGCGCCATACATTCCAAGCGCCACCCGGCACTCAATTTACGAGGGGCGGCAGTCTAAGGCCCGTTTGAGGCCTCAGCAACTGAAATGACATCGAATTTGTCCGACAAGCCCTGAAAGCCCGCCAGGGTTGGCTTTGGCGGCGGTTATCGGAGTGCGTTTATAACAAGAAATTCCATCGGCCGGGGTCTTTTAGAAGACAAACGGCAACGGCAGGCCCGAAAAAGGCCTGCCGTTGCTGTGGAGTATGGCGCGTCTAACGCTTCTGTAGGAGCGAAGCTTGCTCGCGATAACGGTGTATCAGTCAGTACGCCATCGCGGGCAAGCCTCGCTCCTACAGAGGAAAGATCAGCGCTTGAGCTTGCGCTTGTTGCGGTACTGGTCGATGACCACCGCCACCACGATGATCAGGCCCTTGATGATGTCCTGGATGTAGGCATCGACCCCGACGAAGGTGAAACCGCTGGCCATCACCCCGAGGATCAGCGCGCCGATCACGGTGCCGGTGATGCGCCCCACCCCACCGGCCAGGCTGGTGCCGCCGATCACCGCCGCGGCGATGGCGTCCAATTCATAGGACATGCCCATGCCCGCCTGCCCGGTCGCCGCCCGCGCCGAGGCCACCACCCCGGCCAGCCCCGCCAGCAGCCCGGCGATGCTGTAGACGATCACCAGGTGGCGCTTGACGTTGATCCCCGAGGTCCGCGCCGCCTGCATGTTGCCGCCGATGGCGTAGGTGTACTTGCCGTACTTGGTGTAGCGCAGGGCGATATGGAAGATCACCGCCACCACCAGGAAGATGATCACCGGCATCGCGCCGTGGCCGATGGCCGTGTAGGAATCCGAGAGCATGCTGATCGGCTGGCCTTCGGTGTAATAACGCGCCAGACCGCGCGCCGAGACCATCATGCCGAGGGTGGCGATAAAGGGCGGGATACCGGTGATGGCGATGATGCTGCCGTTGATCGCCCCCGCCAGCAGCCCTACCCCCAGCCCGGCCACCACCGGGATCCACACCGGCAGGTCGGTCAGCGACGGGAACACCGCGCGGGTGAAGTCCGAGGTCTGCGCCAGGCTGGCGGCGATCATCGCCGACAACGCCAGCACCGAGCCGGACGACAGGTCGATGCCGGTGGTGATGATCACCTGGGTCACGCCGATGGCCAGCAGGCCGATGATCGACACCTGCAGGATCATCAGCACCAGGCGCTGGGAGTTCATCAGGAAGCTCTGGTCGCGCACTATCCAGCCGAACAGTTCGAACACCAGGCCGATACCGATCAGCACCAGGAAGATGCTCAGTTCGGTGGGCAGGCGCCGGCGCGTTCTGGCTGGCGCCGCCGCGGGTTTGTTTTCCAGTATCGCGTTCATAAGCCTTCACCTTCTTCTTGTATGGCCGGCGGCGAACACTCCTCGCCGGCGGCCTTGATACGTTTGCCGGCTAGTGGACCAGGGACATCCCGGAAGCCAGTTGCATGACCTTCTCCTGGGTCGCTTCGCCGCGGTCGAGGGTGCCCATCAGCTCGCCCTCGTGCATGACCATCACCCGGTCGCTCATGCCCAGCACTTCCGGCAGCTCCGAAGAGATCATGATCACCGCCATGCCTTCGCCGGCGAGGTAGGCGATCAGCCGGTAGATCTCGGCCTTGGCGCCGACGTCGATGCCGCGGGTCGGTTCGTCGAGGATCAGCACCCGCGGGTTGGTCATCAGCCAGCGGGCGAGCAAGGCCTTCTGCTGGTTGCCGCCGGACAGGGTGTCGATGCACTGCTCCAGGGACGGGGTCTTGACCCGCAGCTTCTTGCACATGTCTTCGCACAGGGCGCGCAGGGCCTTCTGCTGGATGAAACCGTTGCCGGCATAGTGCGGCAGCACCGCCATCTCCATGTTTTCCAGGACCGACAGGCAGGGGAACAGGCCGCTGAGCTTGCGGTCCTCGGTCAGCAGGGCAAAACCCTTTTCGATGGCCATGTGCGGGTCGCTGATGCGCACCGGCTGGCCGTCGAGGCGGATCTCGCCGCCGTCGCTGGGGGTGATGCCGAAAATCGTCTCGGCCACATTGGTGCGGCCCGAGCCCATCAGCCCGGCGATGCCGAGAATCTCCCCGGCGTGCAGGTCGAAGGACACCCCCTCGAACACCCCGTCCAGGCGCAGGTCGCGCACCGACATCAGCAGCTCGCCTATGGGCTTCTCGCGCACCGGGAACAACTGGCTCAGTTCGCGGCCGACCATCATCGAGATCAGGCTGTCGCCGTCCATGCTGTCGGCCCGTTGCAGGCCGATGTAGGCACCGTCGCGGAACACCGCCACTTCATCGGCGATGGCGAACACTTCGTTCATCTTGTGGGTGATATAGATGATGCCCTTACCCTGGGCCTTGAGGTCGGCGATGATCGAGAACAGATGCGCCACCTCTTTCTCGGTAATGGCCGAGGTCGGCTCGTCCATGATCAGGATGTCGGAGTCGTAGGACACCGCCTTGGCGATCTCCACCATCTGCCGCTCGGCGATGCTCAGGTTGCCCACCTGCTCCTCGGGGTCGAGGTTGATGCGCAGGCGTTCCAGCAACAGCGCGGTGCAGCGGTGCATCTCGCGGTGGTCGATCATATGCAGGCCGTTGAGCTGCTCGCGGCCGATCCAGATGTTCTCGGCGATGCTCATGTGCGGCATCAGGTTGAGTTCCTGGTGGATCATCGCGATCCCCGCCTGCAAGGCCGCCAGCGGCGTCTCGAAATTCACCCGCTGGCCCTTGAGCCGCAGCTCGCCGGCGTCCGGCTGGTAGATCCCGGCGATGATTTTCATCAGGGTCGACTTGCCCGCGCCGTTCTCCCCCATCAGTGCCAGCACCGTGCCGGGACGCACCCGCAGCTGCACATCGGACAGGGCGACAACCCCGGGAAAACCCTTGCTGACGTTGATGACTTCCAGCAGGTAGGGCTGCTGTTCAGACACAGGCTGGGCAGACTGGACGGCTGGCTGCACAGCCGCCGCCGGGATGCTCGAAGCAGTCGCTGAAGCGAACATGATCAGGTACTCCATCCGCGGGGCAGCCGGGCCACCCCGTCGGCTTATTGTTGTTATGGAACGGACGCGCTTATTTGAACTGGGCGACGTTTTCCGGGGTGATCAGGCGATAAGGCACCCACACCGCCTGTTCCACCGGCTCGTGCCTGGCCATCTTCACCGCGGTGTCGATCGAGCCGTCGGCCTGGCCCTTGGCATCCTGGAACACCGAGACCGCCAGGTCGCCCTTCTGCACCGCGCGCAGGCCGTCGGGCGTGCCGTCGACCCCGGCGATCAGTACGCTACCCTTCTCCACCCCGGCCTGTTTCAGCGCCATGGCGGCGCCGATGGCCATTTCATCGTTGTTGGCCACCACCGCATCGAACTTGCGGCCCTGGGTCAGCCAGTCGTTGACCAGGGTCATGGCCTTGTCCCGCAGCCAGATCCCGGTCTGTTCCTGCTCGACCTTGATCCCCGGGTATTTGGCCAGCACTTCCTTGACGCCCTTGGTGCGGTTGGTGGTGGAGTTGTTCGCCAGGTCGCCCAGCAGGATCACCACCTCGCCCTTGCCGCCCATCTTGTCGGCCAGGTACTGCATCTGCATCTGCCCGGCCTCCAGGTCGTTGGAGGCCACGGTGACCACGCCCTTGGGCAGGTTCAGGTCGTCCGGACGGCGGTTGACGTAGACCAGGGGAATCCCGGCCTTGACCGCCGCCTCGGTGATCTTGCGGGTCGCCGCGGTGTCCACCGGGTTGACCACGATGGCGTCGACCTTCTGGCTGATAAAGCTTTCCACCTGGCTCAGTTGCTTGACCACATCGGCCCGGGCGTCCTCGAACTGCAGGGTGACGCCGTCCGGCAGGGACTTGGCTTTCTGGTCCATGGATTCGCGCAGGTAGGTCAGCCAGGTGTCGTCGAACTGCGACATGCTCACGCCGATCTTCAGGTCGGCGAACGCCGAGCCGCTACCCAGCAACAGGGACAGGGCGAGCGTGGCAAAACGGGTCTTGGTCTTCATGAAAGGTCTTTCTCCACATTCTTGTAGGTTTTATGGATAAGGCGCAGAAACCACTCAGTGAGGCAGACGAACGATCGGCGCGCCGGGCATGCAGCACACCAGCGCGCCCTTGCGTTCGACGCAAAGCAGGCGGACCAGGGACTGGACGACGGGGGTGTGCCTAGGTGTTTGGCGAGACAGCGGACGGCGGCGCAATAACGCGCGACGAAGCAGGTGCAAAGCGGAACTGAAGGTTTTCATCGACGGTACCTGTTGTTTTTGTTGGCGGGTTCCACTCGGCTCAAGGCGGGCTTGAGGTCGGTGCGAGAACCCTGCTAGTCGGCAACCTGGAAATGACTTTATTGGAAAATAATTTCTATATCAACTCATTTTAGAATTTTATTCCAAATTCATTCTGCAGCCGGAAATCGGCCATTTCCACCACCTGGCGCTGGCGCCAGCTCAGGCGCGCGGCGTCCAGTACGCGGGTGGTAGCCAGGGCCTCGGCCGGCGTCACCGGCAGCGGCCCCTGCCCTTGCAGCGCCGCCTGCCAGCGTTTATAGAACTGCAACCAGTCGCCCCGCTCGGAGGCTATTCGCTCGCGAATCTCGCCTTGCTCGAACCAGCCCCAGCGCCGATGTTCCTCGACGCCCCAGCGCTCGCCCTCGGTCTGTGGCGACTGGCCGGCAACCAGCGCCTCCTCCTGGCCGTCCAGGCCCTCGACCGTATAACTGCCGGCCGAACCGCTGACCCGGAACCGCGGCCCCTGGCAGTTCTGCAGACAACTACCGGATAAATGTGAAACCACGCCGTTGGCATGGCTCAGGGCGAGGAAAAACCCGTAGTCGCAGGTCGGCGCCTGGGCGGCGTACTGCAACTCGGCATAGACCCGGGTCACCGGGCCGAACAGCTGCAAGGCCTGGTCCACCAGATGGCTGCCAAGGTCGCGCAGGAACCCGCCGCCACTGGTATTGCCCACGGCCTGTGGCACATAGCGCTCGACCCGTGACTCGAAGCGGCTGACGCTGCCCAGGGCGCCGCTGTCGATCAGCTTGCGCAGGGTGAGGAAGTCCGAGTCCCAGCGCCGGTTCATATATACGCTCAGCGGCACCCGACGGGTTGCCGCGGCGTCGATCAGTGCCCTCGCCTGTTCCACGTCGCTGGCGAAGGGCTTGTCGCTGACCACCGGGATACCGCGCTCGATGGCTTCCAGCACCAGCGCCGCGCGGCCCTCCAGCGGGGTGGAAATCACCAGCCCGTCGATCCCGGCTGCCACCAGTTGCTCGATGCTGTCGAAGGCCCGTACCCCGGGATGCTCCGCCGCCAGCAACTGCCGGCGCTCGGCCGACAGGGTAACCACCCCGACGAAAGTCGCGCCGGGCAGGCTGGCAATCAGCGGCGCGTGAAAATGTCGGCCACCATGGCCGTAACCCACTAAACCAATGCGCATCGCAAAGCCCTCCTTATATAGAACCCGCCGTATTGCTGTAGGCGATGTAGTCGATGTAGCCGCTGGCGCAGCCTGCGATCGACCACGCAGTGGTCGCAATCACGGCACATGCGGTCTTTCAGTTCGATCCGCGCCGCCAGGTTTTGCGAGGACGTTGTCCTCGATCGCAGGCTGCGCCAGCGGCTACAGGCGGCTGTGTTTATGTCAGCGGCACAGCTCGCTGCTGACCCGTTCCAGCATCATCCGGTTGGATTCGTCCGGGCGGTCTTCCCAGGCGAACACCGAGACCGTGGCGATGCCGTCGAACTGGATCTCGCGCAAGGTATCGAAGAACGCCGTCCAGTCCACTTCGCCCTGGCCGATGTCCAGGTGCTGGTGCACGGTGGCGGTGACACCCGTCGGGTTGACGATATAACGCAGGCTCGACGACGCCTTGTGGTTGTAGGTGTCGGCGATGATCAGATGGCTGAGCTTGCTGCCCGCGTACTTGAGCATCGAGGCGATGTCGCCCTTGCCGTCGTCATAAAAGAAGGTGTGCGGCGCCGCATACAGGTAGTTGATCCAGTCCCGGTCGAAGCCGCGGATGATGTCCACCGACTCGTTGTTGCGCTCGCAGAAATCATAGGGATGGGCCTGGATATCCAGCTTGATGCCCTCGCGCTCGAACTCCGGGATCAACTCGTCCATGGAGCGCATGAACTGGTTCTCGCACACCAGCGGGTTGTCCGACTGGCCGGTGAACTCGGTGTTGACCAGCTCGCAGTCCATTTCCACGGCGATCTGGATCGCCCGCTTCCAGTTGCGCACCGCCGCCACGCGCAAGCCTTCGTCGGCGGCGGCCCAGTGGTACATCGGCAACAGCGATGAGAGCTGCACGCCACTGTCGCTCAGGGCCTTGCGAAACGCCTTGATCCGCGCCCGGTCGACCCGGGGCGCCTTGTAGAACGGCAGGAAATCCTCGCGGGGCGACAGCTCGATGTACCCATAGCCCAGTTCGGCGGCCTTGTCGGTCATCTTGCCCAGCGGCAGGTGGCGGTACATGTAGGGGTCTAGTGCGATACGCATTTTAGTGTTCTCCCCGAATCTCAAGTGTTGACCTGTAGCCGCTGCCGCAGGCTGCGATAAGGCCGAAGGCCTTCAGCGATCTTGAGGCCTTGCGCGCCCTTCGGTCGCGATCGCAGCCTTCGGCAGCGGCTACAAAGTTGCTGTGTACCCTGTAGGAGCGAAGCTTGCTCGCGATAGACGTTAACGATGACGCGTATTTCTGGATAAACGCGGCGCTCTCAGGTCCATCGCGGGCAAGCCTCGCTCCTACGAAATCAGCATTCAGCTATAGAAAGCCGGGCGCGGCGGCTGCGCGACCTTGACGATCTGCCCGCTGTTCTGCGCCTCGATGCAGGCATCGGCGGCCACCGCGGCGGCATAACCGTCCCAGGCCGAAGGGCCACCCACCTGCCCCGCTCGCACGCCGTCGATAAAGGCCTGCAGCTCGACGTCATAGGCGGCGATAAAGCGGTCTTTCCAGTCCATCAGGATCGCGTTGGACAGCTTGGCCTCGCTGCGCAGCTGCACCTGGGACGGTTCCGGCAATTTGGCGATGCCGGTCTCGCCCACCACTTCGCACTGGATGTCGTAGCCGTACTGGCAGTTGACGAACACCTCGACGTCGATGCGCGTGCCCTTGGCGGTTTCCAGCAGCACCACTTGCGGGTCTTTCAGATGGGCCAGGGCCTTGCTCGACTTGCGCGGGAACACCACCTGCACCGACACGTAGTCGTCGGCCAGCAGCCAGCGCAGCACGTCCAGCTCATGGATCAGGGTGTCGGTGATCGCCATGTCGGTCTTGTAGTTCTCGCCGACCCGCGGGTTGCGGTGGGCGCAGTGCAGCATCAGCGGCTCGCCGATCTGGCCGCTGTCGATCACCGCCTTCAGGGCGCGGTAGCCGGAATCGTAGGGACGCATAAAGCCCACCTGGACCAGGCGCTTGCCGTGGGCCACCTCGGCCTCGACTATCTTGCGGCAGCCGGCGGCGGTCACCGCCAGCGGCTTCTCGCAGAACACCGGCTTGCCGGCGGCGATGGCGGCCAGCACGAACTCCTCATGGCTCGGCCCCCAGGAGGTGACCAGCACCGCCTCGACCTCCGGCGCCTTGATCAGCGCGTGGCCATCGGGATACACCTCGGCGGCGATCTTCAACTCGGCCACCACCTTCGCCGCCTGCTCCAGGTTGATATCGGTGACCGCCACCACCTGGCTGCCCAGCAGGGTCTGGCTGCAACGACGAATGTGGTCCTGGCCGATGGCCCCGGTACCGATGACGCCCAGTTTCAAAGACATGGTGCTACTCCTGTTGTTGTTCGCTTGAGAGCAATCAGTACTGCCGGGCCTTGGCCAGGCGTTCATTGAGTTGTTTGGCCACCGCATCGGTACGGGCGCTGGTGGACACCTGCGCCACCCCGACCCGCCACCAGGACAGGTACTTGTGGATCATGGTCTTGGGCAGGACCTTGATATCGATCAGGGTCGACACGCTCTGGGTCCGCGCATCGGCCAGGGCCGCCTGCAACTCTTCCACGGTCCTCACCTTGTAGGTCTTGCAGCCATAGGCCGCCGCGCTCATGGCGAAATCCACCGGCACGAAGGCGCCGTCGAGCTTGCCGGTTTCGGGGTTGCGGAAGCGGAACTCGGTGCCAAAGCTGTCCATGCCGTGTTCCATCTGCAGGTTGTTGATGCAGCCGAAAGTCATGTTGTCCAGGAGCACCACGTTGATCTTGCGCCGCTCCTGGATCGAGGTGGTCAGCTCCGAATGCAGCATCAGGTAGGAGCCGTCGCCCACCAGGGCGTAGACCTCGCGCTGGGGCTCGGCGAGCTTGACCCCCAGGGCCGCGTTGACCTCGTAGCCCATGCAGGAATAGCCGTACTCGACGTGGTAGGTGTTGACCCCCTTGCTGCGCCAGCTGCGTTGCAGGTCGCCGGGCAGGCTGCCGGCGGCGGCGACTATCACCGCGTCGTCGGCCAGGGTCTGGTTGAGCACACCCAGCACCCGGCTCTGGGTCAGGCAGGAGCCGGTCAGCTCGATGAATTCGCGCAGCACCGCCAGGTCCATATGGTCGTTAATCTCCGGGACAAAGCCGTCGGCGCGGTATTCGACCTGATAGACCCGGTCCACCTCCGCGTCCAGCTGCGCCCGCGCCTGACTGATCTGGTCGCCCCAGGCGGCCTGGTAATCACTGCGCGCCAGGGCCGCGGCCAGTTCGTTCAGGCCGTCCCGGGCGTCCGCCAGCAGCTGCACGCCATCGAGTTTCAGGGCATCGCAGGGGCTGATATTGAGGTTGAGAAACTGCGCATCGGCGCGGAACAGCGACTTCGAGGCGGTGGTGAAATCGCTGTAGCGGGTGCCGATGCCGATGATCAGGTCCGCCTCTTTCGCCAGCAGGTTGGCCGCCAGGCAACCGGTCTCGCCGATGCCGCCGAGGTTCAGCGGATGGCTGGAGACCACCGCGCTCTTGCCGGCCTGGGTTTCGGCGAAGGGAATACCGAAGCGCTCGGCAAAGGCTTGCAGGGCTTCGTTGGCCCCGGAGTATTTGACCCCGCCGCCGCAGATGATCAGCGGCTTGCGCTTGCCGGCAAAGGCCGCCACGGCATCCTCGAGCATGGCCGCGCTGGCCGGCCGGCGTTCGATGCGGTGCACGCGTTTTTGCAGGAAGTAATCCGGGTAATCGTAGGCCTCGGCCTGCACATCCTGAGGCAGGGCCAGGGTCACCGCGCCGGTTTCCGCCGGGTCGGTGAGCACGCGCATGGCGTGGATCGCCGCGGTCATCAGTTGCTCGGGGCGGTTGATGCGGTCCCAGTATTTGCTCACGGCCTTGAAGGCATCGTTGGTGCTGATGCTCAGGTCGTGGAACTGCTCGATCTGTTGCAGCACCGGGTCGGGCTGGCGGCTGGCGTAGACATCGCCGGGCAGCAGCAACAAGGGAATGCGGTTGGCGGTGGCGGTCGCCGCGGCGGTCAGCATGTTCGCCGCGCCCGGGCCCACCGACGAAGTACAGGCGTAAATCTTGCGCCGCAGGTGCTGCTTGGCGAAGCCGATGGCGGCATGGGCCATACCCTGCTCGTTGCGGCCCTGATGCACCACCAGTTCGCCGCTGTCCTGCTCCAGGGCCTGGCCCAGGCCGAGCACGTTGCCGTGGCCGAAGATGGTGAAGATCCCGGCGACGAACTTGCTCTGCACCCCATCGATCTCGACGTACTGGTTGTCGAGGAATTTCACCAGGGCCTGGGCCATGGTCAGTCGTGTCGTAGTCATGTCTGCACCTTTGAATAGGGTGAAGGTTGCTGCTGTTCTGTAGCCGCTGCCGCAGGCTCGGGCCGCGTTCGGACGATAAGGTCCGCAGGACCTTCGGCGATCTTGAAGAGCGCGCCCGCTACGCGGTCGATCGCAGCCTACGGCAGCGGCTACAGGGAACGGTGTTATGCCAGGGCCTGCTTGAGGTGGTCGATACTCGCGCCGATCGCCCGCTGGATATCCACCAGCCCATGCACGCTGTCGGCGAACGGCTCGAACGACAGGTGGCCGCTGTAGCCACTGGCAAGCAGGGTCTCGATCTGCGCCGCGTTGCCGAGAATGTCGCCCTCGCCCACCAGCACCCGGTGGCCGTCGCGGATGCTCGCCAGCGGCGCCTCGCGATCCTCGACCCCGGAGATATGCACCAGCCCGGTCAGCTCGGGGAAGAACTCCTGCTCGCCGGCCAGGTGATGGTGAAAGGTGTCATGCACCAGGCGGAACACATCCAGCCCGCCGATGGCGCGGATCGCCTCCACCGCCGTGCGCTTGCGCCGCAGGGAACATTCCTCGAAACCCAGGGGTTCGATAAAACCGAGAATCCCGTGCTCGCGCAGGATCGGCGCCAGCTGCGTCAAGGCAGTGCGCAGGCCGGTGGCGCGTTCGGCTTCGCCGCAGGGGTCGGCGCGATCGTTCAGCGGGCACAGCACCAGGCCGCGGGCGCCGCAGTCGCGGGCATAGGCGGCGAGCTTCAGGGCCTGGGCGCGACGCTCGTCGTTCCAGACATCGAAGGGGTACAGCGCATTGATCGACAACACCTGGATGCCATGGGCCGCGCACAACTGGCGCACCTGTTGTGGCGGCGTGCCGTCTTCGATTTCCACGCCTTTGAGGTCATTGCGGATCTCGATGGCATCGGCTTTCAGGGTCACCGCCAGCTCGATGAACGCCGGCAGGGTCAAACGTGGGGCAACCATACGATTCAGGGCGAAACGCAGGGGCTGGCTCATTATTCTTGTTCTCCTGGGCAACGGGTTGAAGAGCTTTACTTGGCGGTCGGCATGCTGAACTCGGGGCCCTTGGCGATGCTGTCCGGCCAGCGCTGCATCACGCTCTTGTAGCGGCTGTAGAAACGCAGGCCTTCCTCGCCGTAGGCGTGGTGGTCGCCGAACAGCGAGCGCTTCCAGCCGCCGAAGGAATGCCAGGCCATGGGCACCGGAATCGGCACGTTGATGCCGACCATGCCGACCTTGATGTTGCGGGCGAAGGCCCGGGCCACGCCGCCGTCGCTGGTGAAGCAGGACACGCCGTTGCCGAATTCATGGGCGTTGATCAGCGCCACCGCGCTGGCGAAATCCGCTACCCGGACGATGCCCAGCACCGGGCCGAAGATTTCTTCCTGGTAGATGCTCATCTCGGTCGTCACGCCGTCGAACAGGGTGGCGCCAACAAAGAAGCCCTGCTCCGCGCCCGGCACCTTGAAGCCCCGGCCGTCCACCAGCAGTTGCGCGCCCTGGGCCACGCCCTGGTCGATGAAAGCTTCGACCTTAGCCTTGTGCTCGGCGGTCACCAGCGGCCCCATGTCGCTGTCGCCCTGCATGCCGTTACCGATCTTCAACTGGTCGATGCGCGGCCGCAGTTTCTCGATCAGCCGATCACCAACATCGCCCACCGCCACGGCGATGGAGATCGCCATGCAGCGCTCGCCGGCCGAGCCGTAGACCGCGCCGATCAGCGCGTCGGCGGCCTGGTCGAGGTCGGCATCGGGCATCACGATCATATGGTTCTTCGCCCCGCCCAGGGCCTGCACGCGCTTGCCGCGGGAGCTGGCCTGCCGGTGGATGTATTCGGCGATTGGCGTCGAGCCGACAAAGGAAATCGCTTCGATGTCCGGGTGCTGCAACAGCCCGTCCACCGCCGCCTTGTCGCCCTGGACCACGTTGAACACGCCATCGGGCAGCCCGGCTTCCGTCAGCAGGCGGGCCATCAGCAGGCTGGCGGACGGGTCGCGCTCGGACGGCTTGAGGATGAAGCAGTTACCGCTGACCAGGGCCAGCGGGATCATCCACAGCGGCACCATCACCGGGAAATTGAACGGGGTGACCCCGGCGCACACGCCCAGGGGCTGGCGCAGGTTCCAGTTGTCGATGCCGCCGCCGATGTTGTCGCTGAAATCGGTTTTCAGCAGGCTCGGCGCGCCACAGGCGAACTCGACGATCTCGATGCCGCGGGTCACTTCGCCGCGGGCGTCGGACAGCACCTTGCCGTGTTCGCGGGTGATGATCTCTGCCAGTTCGTTATGGTGCCGGTCCAGCAGTTCCTTGAACTTGAACATCACCCGCGAACGGCGCAGCGCCGATTGCTCGGACCAGGCCGGGAAGGCCTTCATGGCCGAAGCAACGGCATCGTCCACCGTCTTCTGGCTGGCCAGGGCGACCTGGGCCTGCACGCGGCCGGTGGCCGGGTTGAACACATTGGCGAAACGCTCGCCGCTGTCCTGCACCTGACCGTCGATGTAATGGCCGATTACCGGGGCGTCACTCATTGTTCTTGTTCTCCATTCGAAGGTTGGAAATCAGACTTTGGAAATCAGAGGTCCAGCAGCCAGCTGTGCTGCGGATCGTTGTGGAACTGCCAGACCCGCTTGGGCCCGGCCATGACGTTCAGGTAATAGGACTCGTAGCCATAGGGCACGCTGACCGGGTGGTAACCCTTGGGCACCACCACCAGGTCGCCGTGCTCCACGGCCATGGCCTCGTCGATGCTGCGGTCGTCGGTGTAGACCCGCTGGAACACGAAGCCCTGGGGCGGATTGACCTGGTGGTAATAGGTCTCTTCGAGAAAGCTCTGGTGCGGCAGGTCGTCGGTGTCGTGCTTGTGCGGCGGGTAGCTGGAGGAATGCCCGGACGGCGTGCGCACCTCCACCACCAGCAGCGAATGGGCCGGCTCGCTGTCCGGCAGGATGTCGCACACATAGCGGGTGTTGGCGCCCTTGCCGCGCACGCTGCGCTTCATGCTCGCAGGAAGGATCAGCCGGGGGCCGAGGCCCTTGGCGGCGGAGCTGTTTGCAGTAGCGCCGGGAGCAGCGCAGACGGCGATCTGCACATCGCTCAGGGCCGTGACCTGGGCCTGGCTGCCGGGTGGCAGGTAGACGGCGAAGGGCGACTTGTCCTCGAACACCGATTGCCGGTCGCCGAGGTTGTCCCAGCCAAAGGCGCCCTGCCCCGGCGCCTCGCCCTGAATGCCGATGCGCCCGCTGAGCAGCACCAGGCACAGTTCTTTATCACCGGCACTGAGGGGCAGGCTTTCACCGAGGCTCAGGCGGTAGGCGGCAAAACCGACGTACTTCAATCGGCCCTCAGTCAACTGCACCATGGTCCGGCCCTTGGCCGCGCTTTTCACCAGCAGGCTCATTGTCCGGTCCTCTTATCGAGCAGCGCGCGCAGGGTGTCGTAGCCCTTCTTGGCGTAGATGTAACTGGGTGCCACCGCCGGGTCCTGCTCGGCCTCCACCACCAGCCAGCCCTGGTAATCGGCGGCCAGCAGCTCGTCCAGCAGCACGGCGAAATCGATGTCGCCATCCCCCGGCACGGTGAAGGTGCCGTTGATGATGCAGTCGGGGAAACTCCACAGGTTGTTGCGCGCCAGCTGCACCACCGGCTTGCGCACATCCTTGAAGTGCACATGGCAGATGCGCCCGATGTGCTTGCGCAGCACCTCCAGCGGTTCGCCGCCGCCCATGTAGCAGTGGCCCGAATCGAACAGCAGGCCGACTTCGCTGCCGGTCAGGCTCATCAACTTATCGATGTCCGCCGGCGATTCGACGTAGGCGCCCATATGGTGGTGGTACGCCAGGCGCACGCCCTGGGACAGGGTGAAACGCGCCAGCTCGGTGAGCTTGTCGGCGTATTCCTGCCAGGCCTGCTCGCTGTGAAAACGCGGACGCTCCACCAGGGCAATGCGCTGGCCCTGGATCGAGTCGGCGACTTCGCCGTAGACCAGCACCCTGGCGCCGTTCTGCGCCAGCAGCTGGACATGGCTGGCGATGGCGTCGATCTCCTCGGCCACCGAACGCCGCGCCAGGCGGCTGGAATACCAGCCCGAGACCAGCGCCAGGTCATAAGGCCGCAGCACATCGCCGACGCCCTTGGCATCCTTGGGGAACTTGCCGTTGAGCTCGAAGCCTTCGTAGCCGATCTCCTTGCCTTCGCTCAGCGCCGTGCTCAAAGGCGTTTCGCCGCCGAGGGACGGCAAGTCGTCGTTGCTCCAGGAAATCGGGTTGATGCCAATTCGGATTGCGGGCATGGCTGCACCTTTTATTGTTTTCTAAATAAGCCGTTGTTTCTGTAGGAGCCTGGACAGATCCTCGCCTCTGTAGGAGCGAGGCTTGCCCGCGATGAACGATGACGCGGTGTACCCGAGAGACCGCGTTGGCAGATTTCGCGGGCAAGCCTCGCTCCTACAGAAGAAGGTCAACCGCGGGCGGCGCGCCAGGCGTCGATCAGCTCGACGAAGGTCGCCTGCACCCGACGGATCAGGGTTTCATCGTCGATCTCACTGGCCAGCCAGGCCCGGCTCGGTTCATGGAAAATCGTGCGGCCCACGGCGAAGCCGCGGCAGGTGCGGCTGTTGCCGGCCTGGCGGAAGCCTTCGGCCAGGGCCGTCGCCGGGGCGTTGAGGCCCAGCAGAACCACGCCCCGGCAATAGGGATCGCGCTCCTCGATCAGCTCATCGAGCTGCTTCCACTGCTCGGCGCTCTGCGCCTCGATCTTCCACCAGGCCGGAAAGATGCCCAGGTTGTACAGGCGCTTGAGGGCACGGTAGAGCACGTCCGGATGAGTCGAGGGATGGTCCTTGGGCGGAATGATTTCCAGCAGCAGCTCATGGCCGCTGACCTGGGACGCCTGGTACAGACCCTTGATCTGCGCTTCCTGCTCCAGGCGCAGCAGCGGCTCGTCGTCCGGGTGGTATTGCACCAGGCACTTGATGATCTGCTCCTGGGGCCAGGCAATCAGGTTGCTGCCAATCGAACGCCCATGTTCGAAGGCCAGCGGCCGCGAGCCCTGGACTTCCACCGGCCGCGCCACCCACCAGCCTCGGCCGGTGGCGGCGTTCAGCGAATCCTGGCCGAAACGCTGGTCGGCCAGCAGGCCGACATCGGCCTCGACGCCCTGCCCGTGCAAGTCGGCCTCGACCCGCTCCACCGCCTGGATAAACAGCTGCTTGAGTTGGCCGATGGCCTTGAGCTCGCGCCCGCCCTTCTGCGCCAGTTCCACCAACTGCCCGCGATGGTCGAAGGCGAAGATGAACAGCTGCTTCCAGGCCTTGCGCGGCACGCTGACCTGATGCAGGCGCTGCAGGGTGGTGTCCTGGTCCGGCCGGGTGATGGGCACCGGGCTGTTGAACAGGTAATCCAGCTCGGCGCGGGTCGGCATCGCCGGCGCGCAGGCATGGCGCGACACGACTAAACCGCCGCAGGCGTTGGCCAGCTGGCAGCAGCGCTCGTCGCTGGCGTCCTCCAGCCAGCCACTGAGGAAGCCGGACATAAAGGCATCGCCCGCCCCCAGCACGTTGAGCACCTCGACCCGCACCCCGGGGTAAATGGCGCCGTCTTCCAGGCGCGCCGGGATCGCCCCGTGGATCACCGTGCAGCCCTGGGGGCCGAGCTTGACCACCAGGGTCGCGGCGGTCAGCGAGCGCACGGTGCGCAAGGCGCCGAGCAGGTCGTCGCTGCCGCCGGCGATAAGGAATTCTTCCTCGGTGCCGACGATCAGGTCGAAGCGCGGCAGGATCTTCTGCACATGGGCGCTGACATTCTGGTCGGCGACAAATCGGGTCTCGCCGTCGGCCTTGCCCGCCAGGCCCCAGAGCACCGGGCGGTAGTCGATGTCGAGCACGCGTTTGACGTTGTGTTGCTCGGCGTACTCCAGGGCCTGGAGGCTGGCCTGGTACACGCCGTCGGTGGAGAAATGGGTGCCGGTGATCAGCAAGGCTTTGCTGGAGGCGATAAAGGCTTCGCTGATGTCTTCGGCGCGCAGGGCCATGTCGGCGCAGTTCTCGCGGTAGAACACCAGGGGGAAGGTTTCGCGGTCCTTGAGACCGAGCAGGACCAGAGCGGTCAGGCGCTGCGGGTCGACCTTGATCGCACTGACGTCGCAGCCTTCGCGGGCCAGGGACTCCACCAGGAACCGCCCCATGTGATCGTCGCCGACCCGGCTCAGCATCGCCGAGCGCAAGCCCAGGCGCGCGGTGCCGAAGGCGATGTTGGCGGACGAGCCGCCGAGGTATTTGGCGAAGCTGGCGACATCTTCCAGCCGGGCCCCGACCTGCTGTGCGTAAAGGTCGACGCCCAGGCGTCCGAGGCAAATCAGATCCAATTGACGCCCATTGGCAAAACGAGTCTGGCCCATGCTGGCTCCTGTTATTTTTATCAGCCTGCGCGTGGCACCGAGGAAGGCGCCGAACGCTCTTGGTGGATGCAGACTAAAACGTTCACCGGCACCAATCAATATTTTTTCTATAAATTTTTTACGTGGAATATTTTTTCCAATAAACTTTTTCAAGGCCGGTCCAGGCAGCGTGCATCGTTTCAGCAGGCTGCCTATGGGTCCGTGGCTCAAGATTTTCCCCGCGCCGACCCTGTAGACTGCGCACAGCCCACCTATTGTCAGGGAATGGATGAACAGGCCCGTTCCCATCAAGTACAAGCCAGTAAGCACAGAAGGATTGCCTATGTCCCGCACCGATCAGCCGGCCACGACCGAGAGCCCGCAAGACAGCGACCTCGCCAGCCCCCCGATCAATGCCGAACGCCTGCTGCAGCTGATCACCCAGGAATACGAAAGCCTGCCGCGCCAGCTCAAGCGCATCGCCAGCTACATGAGCCAGCAGAGCGACCGGATCATGGTCGACCGCATCAGCGACATCGCCCGCGAATGCGAGGTGCACCCTTCGGCCATCGTGCGCTTCTCCCAGCGCTTCGGTTTCAGCGGCTTCAGTGAAATGCAGGCGCTGTTTCGCGAGGCCTACACCCACAAGACCACCCCGGTACAGAACTACCAGCAGCGCATCCGCAGCATGATCGCCAACAAGTCGCAGAAGGCCAGCGGCGGCGACCTGGCGCGCGAATGCATCAACGCCACCCTGTCGGGCATCGAGCGCCTGGGCCTGGAACTGGATGACGCAGCCTTCGACAAGGCCGTGGACCTGGTGGTCAACGCCGACAACATCTACGTGGTCGGGGTGCGCCGCTCCTTCGCCGTGGCCGACTACCTGGTGTACAACCTGCAGCACACCAACAAGCGCATCCACCTGGTGTCGGGCCTGGGCGGCAGCTACCGCGAACAGATGCGCAGCATCCGCCCCAACGACCTGGTGATCGCCATCAGCTTCACCCCCTACGCCAAGGAAACCCAGCACTGCCTGCGCATCGCCCAGCACCACCAGGCCAAGACGCTGATCATCACCGACAGCAACCTGTCACCCCTGGCCAAGCGCGCCAACAGCGTGCTGCTGGTCAACGAAGGCAGCTCCTTCGCCTTCCGCTCCCTGAGCGCGACCCTGTGCCTGTGCCAGGCGCTGTTCATCGCCGTGGCCTACCGCCTGGAACTGAAGGTCGACGAGATTCACGAGCAGGCGGGGTTCGAGGACTGAGCCTCACCCCGCCGAGTGCGTATGCGCCTGCAACGCCCCCGGCACGCCGGTGCGGATCAGGCCGCCCTCTTCGACCCAGGTCAGGGTCTGCTGGTGGGCCCGTTGCAGCAGTTGCTCGGTCTGGCTGAAGTCGAACACCGAAATGCCCAGCGGACACAGCGGCGCGACCACATGAATCGCCGCCTGTGGCGAATACAGTTCAATGTCCCGCACCAGCTGGCGCATGCTCATCAGGTTCAGGGTGTGCAAGGCCAGGGCGATCAAGCCGCTCGGCGGTCGTGGGCAGGCGCAACCGAATCCGGTCGGCACCACTATGACCCGGGTCGCGCCCAGCGACACCGCCGCGGCGATCGGGGTGTTGCTGGCGACACCGCCGTCGACCAGCAGCTTGTCGCCGATCTGCACCCAGGGAAACACCAGGGGAATCGCGGCACTGGCCAGCAGGGCCTGCTCGACGCTGCCGCTGGATAACAGCTCCTCGGCCCCGGTGAGCAGGTTGGTGGTGACGATATGCAGGGGCAGTTCGGTGTCTTCGATGCGGGTGACCGGCAGCACCCGGCGCACCAGGCTCGCCAGCGCCGACGAGGGCAACAGGCAACCGCGGCGCTTGAGCAAGGAAGACAGCGCGTCAATGAAGGAAAACGGAAACACATCGGCTTTGTGCAAGCCACGCCAGAAATCGGCCAGTTCGGCGACCCCGCGGGCATTGGGCCTGGCGGCAAAGTAGGCACCGTTGAGGGCACCGACCGACGCGCCGACCACCAGGTCGAACACCACGTGCTTTTCGAGCAGCGCCCGCAGCATCCCTACCTGGACAGCCCCGAGGCTGCCACCACCGGCAAGGACAAGGGCGGTTCGGGTGGGATGCATAGCGCTTCTCCTGCCGATGTTCAGCCATTGCTTCCTACACAATAGCGCTGCCACACCGGGCTACGAGGCCGTCTGGCGGCTCCCTCGCATGACATGCTTTTCATCTGAAAGACCGGCACCGGCTACGTCGCTCACCTACGCTGGGTAACGGATGCTCCACAGCACAAGAGTGCTGCGCTGTTCAATCAAGTGCTGGTCATGGGCATCAGGATAAATCCCTCGCAGTGCCAGGGAAGTTTGAGGTTCAAGTTCAAACTCACGCAAGGAGCGCATCATGACCGATAAAGCATACGCAATTCTTCTGTATTCCGAAGACGAGGATAATGGCTACCTTTACTTCCCCATTAAACGCGCCAATCTGGTTTATGGCGGCATGCCGCAATTCTTCGGTGGCACCAAGAATGCGGGAGAGACTGATCACGACACTATCGCCAGGGAGATGAAAGAGGAAAGCGATGGCAAAGTTACCTTGGGGGCCGGTGGACTGACGTCAATCTACAAGTCCAAGGTTGGCAACAATAACTACAGTTTTTATGTAGCGGAAAACTACGTAGGGACGAACTTCCTGGGCAGCCTGACCAACAGCGAGATGAGCAGTATCCAGCAGTTCTTCGTCCAGATTGGACAGGAGGACGATATTGAGGATCTGCTGAAATCACTCAAGATCGTTCCGACTGCAGAGTTTATCGAGTCCGAAACCTATGAGGCATTCAATCGGGCTATCGCGTGGAGTGAAAAATAAGGCAGCGGATTGAGATGCACAGCGTTTTGTTGAGCATTTCAAACCGGAACAGTAGAACGTGTTCAATACTGCTTCGGACGCTTAAACCCGCAGCGCAATATCAGGCTGCGGGTTTCCAATCGTTATCAACGATACACAGGTAGAAGTGCCTGGAGGGCCTTTTACAACTTCGCGCTCATGTAACCGACCTCATGTTTCCAGCTCCCTCGAACATTGCACCAACAGGCTGCCCGAGAACTTTCATCCTCGCCTCATTAAACCTGGAATACCCGTCATCGGTGATTGACAGCAATAACCAAGCCCCCGATAGCCAACCCCGGACATTTGTCGCTAAATTAGCCATTGCCCTCCCCTGTCTCGTTGTTTCGCACAAGGAAATGCTCAATGAAACTGATCGGTATGCTCGATTCACCCTATGTTCGCCGTGTCGCCCTCACCCTCAAGCGCCTGGATATCTCGTTCGAGCATGAGGCGTTGTCGGTGTTTCGCACCTTCGAGCAGTTCCAGCGCATCAACCCGGTGGTCAAGGCACCGACCCTGATCTGCGACGACGGCACGGTGCTAATGGATTCGTGCCTGATCATCGACTACCTGGAAGCCCTGGCCGGCCGTAGCCTGTTGCCGGCGGCGCCCCAGGCGCGGGCCCACGACCTGCGGCTGATCGGCCTGGCGCTGGCGGCGTGCGAGAAGTCGGTGCAGATCTACTACGAATACCAGCTGCGCCCCGCACAGAAACAGCACGAACCGTGGCTGGAGCGGGTTCGTGGGCAATTGGCGGCAGCCTATGGCGAGCTGGAGAGAGAATTGGAGAAACGTCCGCTGGCCACTGACGGCGGCATCGATCAGGCCGGTATCAGCCTGGCCGTGGCCTGGAGTTTTACCCAATTGGTGGTGGCCGAGCATCTGGATGCCACGCGGTTTCCAAGGGTCAAGGCGTTTGCGGAGTACGCGGAAGGGTTGGAGTTGTTTGTCAGTACGCCGATGGTTTGAGGCCACGAGACGGCGCGGTGTTTCAGTAACACCGCGTTATCGTTTACCTCCATCGCGGGCAAGCCTCGCTCCTACAGAAGAAGAACGTGTGCATCTGTAGGAGCGAGCGGGCGGCGATCCGACTTGCCCGCGATAAAACTACAAGGCGACGCGGTGCTTCTGAAGCACCGCGCCAGGCTCAGCCCAGCGCCACCTGCAACGGCGCCACCGCCTGCAAGCCGAAACGCTCGGCGAGGAACGGCGTGATATCCAACGGCAACGGCTCCTCGTTCACCAACCGATCCAGCAGCACCCCAGTGATCGCCGAGGTCAGGATGCCGGTGCGGAAATGCCCGCAGGCGTTGAGGTAGCCCTCCACCCCGCACATCGGCCCGAGGATCGGCAGTTCATCCGGCGAACCCGGGCGCAAACCGGCCCAGCAGCGCTTGAGGTTGACCTGTTCGAGCTGCGGCACGCAGCGCACCGCGCCCTGCACCAGGCCCTGGATTTCCCGGTAGGTGGTGCTGATATCGAAGCCCTTGTCCTCGGTGGTGCTGCCGATCAGGATCTCGCCGTTGTCCTTCTGCGCCATGTAGCAATCGCTGGTGGTCAGGCAACCATTGAGCAGTTGCGGCATGCGCTCGGTAAGCAGGATCTGGCCCTTGACCGGCTTGACCGGAATGCTCGCGCCGGTGGCTTGCAGGCTCAGCTCGGCGGCCCAGGCGCCGGCGGCGTTGATCAGGGTGTCGCAATGGAACAGCCCCGCCTCCGCCGTCTGCACCCCGCTGATCCGGCTGCCCTGGTGCAGCACGCCGGTAACGTTGGTGTTGAAGTACATGTCCACGCCGTTCTGCCGCGCGCCTTCGGTGTAGGCGTCGGCCAGGCGGAACGGGTTGACCTGGTGGTCGCAGAGGAACTCCAGGGCACCCTGGGCGTGATGGCTGACGTTCGGCTCCGCCTTGCGCAGCGCCGCCTGGTCGAGCCAGCGCACCTGATGGGACAGGTGCGGGATGCAGGCCACGATGTGCTCGGCGTAGAGCCGGTCCTCGTCGTCGTAGATCACGAACTTCAGCCCGGTGCGCTCGAACTTGAAGTCCATGCCGTGGCGCTCGCGCAGTTCCTCGTGCAACTGTGGGTACAAGCCGTTGGATTGCAGGGCGAAGTCGAAGAACGACTGCGGCAGGATATGCGGCGTGCTGGAGTCCACCAGCACCGCCGAACCCTGGGCCTGGCGCTTGTTGCGCGCCGACATCATGCGAAAGAAGATCACCCCGCAGCCCAGCCCCACCGACTCGCCGATGGCCCACAGGCCGCCGGCCGAGGCGCGGGTGGCGTTGCCCGGGCGCTTGGCGTCGATCAACGCCACCCGCAGGTTCTTGCGCTTGGACAACTGGTACGCGCAGGAAGCGCCGATCACACCACCGCCAGCGATGACCACGTCGTAGAACTTACTCATGATTCAAAGCATCCTTGCTCGGTTGAGGGAAAGCGGAAAAGGGAATCGGGTCCAGGGGGAAACGCGGGCGCAGCCAACCCACATCCTGGCGCCCGGTGGCCTGGCGCAAACGGTCGCTGCAATAGCCCACGCACATGCGGCCCTGGCAGTCGCCCATGCTCACCCGGGTACGCATCTTCAGGCTGGCCATGTCCTGCACGCCCTGCTCCAGGGCGCGGTCGATATCGCCACGGGTCGCGTGTTCGCAGCGGCAGATCAGGGTGTCGGCGGCCGGCAGTTCGATCTGCCCGGTGCCGCGCTCGGTGTAGCGGTCCACCGCCGCACGGAAACGGGTGATGGAAGCCAGTTTGCTCTGGTACTTCTGGCGCCGCTCCAGGGCCGCCTCGTTGCTCAGCACATCGCGCTGCATCAGGATCGACAGCGCGGCGATGCGCCCGGTGAGCATCGCCGCCTCGCCGCCGCGAATCCCGCCCATGTCGCCGGCCAGGTGAATGTGCGGCTCGCTGCTTTGCTGCCAGACATTGGCCGTGGCCCGCAGGTAGCCGTCATGGCTGAAGCCGTGGTTGAGGCCCATCTGCTGGCTGAGCTGGGTACGCGGGATAAAGCCGTAGCCCACCGCCAGGGTCTGGGCGGCGATCTGTTGCTGGCGGCTCAGGTCCGGTTCCCAGCTCGCCGAGTACGGCGCCACGCTGACGCTTTCCAGGCCGTCCGTGCCCTGGGCCTCGACCACGCCCCAGCCGTAATGCACAGGAATGCGGTGCAGCTTGAGGTAGGCGAGCATGCTCAGGCCATCGAGGAACAGCTGCGGCTTGTTCAGCAGCGCCAGGCTTTCCTTGGCGATCCGGCCAAAGGCGCAGGCCTCGTAGACCGCCGCCACGTTCGCGCCACTGGCGTGCAACTGGCAGGCCACCAGCGGCAGCAGCGGCCCGGTGCCGGCGATCACCACCGGCCCGCGCGGCTTGACCACGCCGCTCTTGATCTGCAGCTGCAAGCCGCCCAGCAGCATCACCCCGGGCAAGGTCCAGCCGGGAAACGGCACGCTGCGCTCATGGCAACCGGCGGCCAGCAGCAACTGCGGATAGGCCACCTCCTGTAGTTGCTCGTCGGCATCCAGCAGGACCAGGCTGCCCTTGCCTTCGGCCCCTACCACCCGGTGGTTGAGGCGTACGTCGATCATCTGTTCGCAGTCGGAAAAGGCGCCGTGCAGTTTCGCCAGGGCTTCGCAATAACGCGGCCCCAGGTAGTCCAGCTGCACGCCGTCGCGCAGCGGCCCGCGATAGACCACACCGCCCAGGCGCGAGGCCTCGTCGATCAGGGTGCTGCGCACCCCGTGCTCGGCCAGTTCGATGGCGGCGGCCATGCCCGCGGGGCCGCCGCCGACGATCAGTGGATTCAGGCTCATAGCACCTCCTCCGCGGCAATGATGCGGTTGACCTCGGTCTGCACCTGCATGCCCGGCCGCACCTGGGTCTGGCAGGCCCGGCGCTTGTGTCGGCCGTCGATCTGCACCAGACAGCAATGGCACACGCCCATGCCGCAATAGGCGCCGGCCAGCTGGCCGTGGTCGTTGCGCGCCACCTGACGCAGCCCGAGGGACTGGATGACGCTGAGTACGGTTTCACCAATCGCCGCCGTCACCGGCTGGCCATTGAGGCTGATGGTCATATCCGCCTGTTGCAGCGGCTGGATATCGAAGGTTCGTTCGGTATGGCGCATCAGGAAATTCGTCCTTGAGTGAAGAGGAATGCCAGCGTCCTGCTGTGCATCGGCGTGAGCCTGGTCATCGACCCTGATCACGGTTGCGCGACGCCAGCTCCTCGGGGCTGAACACCAGGCCAATCTAGTAGGTTTGTCGAACAAGAACATTGATCTGGGCCAAGCAAAGCGGAAGGCTCTGGAATGCGCCTCCCGCCGTCCTGCCCTAACTGGAAAACACGTAGCGACCCTTGACCTTGCGCGGCCCGATGAAAGCGAAATCCGGAAAAATCAGACTGCGCACATACATCGCGAAAAACACCACCCCCAAGGTCATGGCCGCGCCGATCAGGGTACCCAACGGGTCCTCGGTATAACCTTCGAACAATCGGGGGAATTGTGACAGGGTCAGAAGGGCATAGAGGCTGTAGGCGTTCACCGAAGGTTTATGGAAGCCCCAGGCGAACAGCAGCGGCACCAGGCCGCCCAAGAGCGCGAATACCCATGCGGCCTTCGGGCCGATGACCGAGCCGAGGAAGAACCCGGCCACCGCGCCGACGACCGCCTGCAACAGCATCACCGCCAGCAGGATCTGGATCTTGCGCCGGTGCCGCGCATAGAGCTCTGGGTCGGAATAAGCGGCAATCCAGAACGCCAGCAGCCGCTCCTTGATCCCGCTGCCGGCAAACGCGGCAAAGGTTTCGCCCCTGGAGCGCCCGGCCTCGAGGCTGGCGATGACTTGGCGCCTGGCTTGCTGTTTGTCCATTCGACTTGTCCTCGATAGTGCCCTCCGGCGGCGCCGTGCCGGCAACGCTAGTAGAGGCGCCCGGGCCTGTCCAATCGGCGTCTGCGGGTGTTATTTGCGCTTGTAGCTTTTGCTGCCGCTCGGGGTCAGGCAATAGACCCCGCCCCGTGGCCCGGTGCAGAAACTGCCACCGCCACAGGGGCAGCCGTCGCTGCTGCGCAACAGGCTCTGTGGACGCGCGGCCTGGCCCGAGTTGCCGTAGCGCGCGGCGCAGTTTTGCTTGGAGCCGCTGATGGAACCGTCGTTGCACAGGAACAGCTCGCCGTCGCAACCGGCGATCCCGCCTTTCTTGCCCGAGCACGGCTGATTGGCGGCGAACGCCGGAGCCGCCGCCAGCAGCAACAGGCCAACGCCCAGGGCTTTCCAGTCGAGGTAATCAGGTAGGTGCATTGCGCAGCGTCCATGCCAGCCGGTAATAGCTGGATGATATCAACGATTGCCCCACCCGGCCCGCCTGCTACCCTGCGTTCGCCAGGGCGCTGGTATGAAGATGAAAGATTTTTTAGAAAGCCCGCGGCGATTTCTTGGCAAAATGCAGGCCTGCGTCATGAAATCTCCAATCAGGTAAGCCCTTATGACCCGCATTCTGACCATCGAAGACGATGCCGTAACCGCCCGCGAAATCGTGGCGGAACTGAGCAGCCACGGGCTGGACGTGGATTGGGTCGACAACGGTCGCGAAGGCCTGGTGCGCGCCGTCAGCGGCGACTACGACCTGATCACTCTCGACCGCATGCTGCCCGAGCTGGACGGCCTGGCGATCGTCACCACCCTGCGCACCATCGGCGTGTCGACGCCGATCCTGATGATCAGCGCCCTGTCCGATGTCGACGAGCGCGTGCGCGGCCTGCGCGCCGGTGGCGACGACTACCTGACCAAACCCTTCGCCTCCGACGAGATGGCGGCCAGGGTCGAGGTGCTGCTGCGGCGCAAAAGCACGGTGCAGGAATTCGAAACCAGCCTGCGGGTGGCCGACCTGGAGCTGAACCTGATCAGCCGCGAAGCGACCCGCGCCGACCAGTTGCTGAGCCTGTTGCCCACCGAATACAAGCTGCTGGAATTTCTGATGCGCAACACCGGCCAGATCCTCTCGCGGATGATGATTTTCGAGGAGGTCTGGGGCTATCACTTCGACCCGGGCACCAACCTGATCGACGTGCATATCGGCCGTCTGCGTAAAAAAATCGATCCGCCTGGCATGACCCCGCTGATCCGCACCGTGCGAGGCTCGGGTTATGTCATTGCTGAACCCCTCTAAGGGCTGGCGCTCCTCCAGCAGCCGCCTGCTGGCGCTCTACAGTTCGCTGTTCGTGGCCTGGAGCTGCATCCTCATGGGCGTCATGTACTACGAGGTGTCCGGCTACCTGGAAAGCCTCGCCAAGCACTCGCTGATGCAGCGCCAGCACCTGTTCGCGCGCTTCCAGGGCGAGCAGCTGGAAGAAGCCCTGACCACCAGCATGACCTTCGACATGCGCGCCATCGACGCCTATGGCCTGTTCGACGAGCGGCGTCACTACCTCAGCGGGCCGATCCGCGAGATCCCCGACGACCTGCCGCTGGACGGGCAGATCCACGAGCTCAAGAGCTGCATCGACTCCGACGACCCCAGCCTGCCCCGCGACAGTTGCGATGCGGTGGCCACCTACACCCGCGATGGCCGCTGGCTGATCCTGGTGCGCGACAACGGCTCGCTGTTCGCGGTGACGCGGATCATTCTCCACGCGCTGCTGTGGGGCGTGTCGCTGACCATCATCCCCGGCGCCGCCGGCTGGCACCTGCTCAGGCGCCGGCCGCTGCGGCGCATTCGCGGCATCCAGGCCAGCGCCGAGGCGATAGTCGCCGGCGACATGACCCATCGCCTGCCGCTGTCCAACCGCCGCGACGAGCTGGACATGCTGGCGGCCATCGTCAACGCCATGCTCGACCGCATCGAACGGCTGATGAATGAGGTCAAGGGCGTGTGCGACAACATCGCCCACGACCTGCGCACCCCGCTGACCCGCCTGCGCGCCCAGCTGTACCGCATGCAGCAACAGGCGGTCGAGGGCACGCCCGAAGCCTTGCAGCTGGACCAGGTACTGGCCGAGGCCGATCGATTGATGGCGCGTTTTCGCGGCTTGCTGCGGATTTCCGAAATCGAGGACCACCAGCGCCGCTCGGGGTTTGTCGAACTCGACCCGCTGCCGTTGCTGCGCGAGCTGTATGACTTTTACCTGCCGCTGGCCGAGGAAGGCCAGTTGACCCTGACCCTGGATGTACCCGACAGGCTGCCGAGCCTGACCGGCGACCGCGCCCTGCTGTTCGAGGCCCTGGCCAACCTGTTGAGCAATTCGATCAAGTTCACCCCGCCGGGCGGCGAGGTGATTCTGCGCGGGGTGGAGGATGGCGGCTGCACGCGCCTGGAAGTCCTCGACTCCGGCCCCGGCATCCCCGAAGCCGAGCGCAAGGCGGTGTTCCAACGCTTCTACCGGGTCGACGACAGCAACTCCCACGGTGGCTTCGGCCTCGGCCTGTCCATAGTCGCGGCCATCGTCAGCCTGCACGGCTTCAAGCTCGACGTCGGCAGCAGCGACAGCGGCGGCGCGCGCCTGAGCCTCGACTGCCGGCCCAATCTGATCGCCAAGAGCTGAGTACTGGCCTCGTCGCTACTGGGCAACGCAGGCATCTGTAGGAGCGAGGCTTGCCCGCGAAAAATCCTCATGGCAACGCGGTGTTTCAGGCAGCCCGCGTTATCGTTCACCACCATCGCGGGCAAGCCTCGCTCCTACAGATGCGGTTCCCCGCTCAGGCGCTGCGGTCAGGACAGGTGCACCAGGCTGATGGAGTTGCTGCGCAACTCGTACAGCAGCTCCTCGATCATCGCCAGCACGTCCGCTTCTGTCGCAAGCGCGCGCGGGTCGATGCCGGTGACCACCAGGTCGACCCGTCCGCTTTCAGGCTCGAAGACCCGCAGGGTCAGTGTGGAATCAGAGCCGGTGCTGAAGGCACAGGCCAGGGGCGCGAAGCCCTGTTCGATATAGCGGCGCAACTGCGCCTGGGAAATCACCCAGGCCTCCCTCAGCGACGGCGCCACAACAGGCCGGCCAGCAGGCCGACCCCGGCGAGGATGGCGACGCTGGCCAAGGGTTTGTTGCGGACAAAAGTGGAGACGCTGTCCAGGGCATCGCCATAGGTTTCCTGCAACTGCCCCGCGGCCTGGCGGGCGGCGCCTTCCAGGCGCATCTGCTGGTCATCCAGCAACTCGCCTACTGCGCCCTGGGCCTTGCCGGCCACCGTGCCCACCGCACCTTTGATCTGTTCGCTACGCATCGTGCATTCCTTCAGCTGATGATATTCGGTGAACGGCCCGTGTCCACCACGGCACCGCATATCACCCAGCCTAAGAAACCCCGTGACGCCGCAGAAGCGTCATTTGTACTGGTGACACTGGTGCATTTGCACCGGTCAGCGCTGCACCTTTCAGCGCTGTGTCTTGCCGCGACGGTCGCCGCTGAACAGCCCGCGTTCGCGAGCCCAGACAATGGCCTCGGCGCGGCTGTGCACCGCCAGCTTGGAATACACCGTGGCCAGGTGATTGCGCACCGTGCTGAGGGCCAGCTGCAGGCGCGCGGCAATCTCCTTGTCGGCCAGGCCCTCGCAGATCAGCCCGAGCACATCGCGCTCGCGGGCGGTCAGGTCGGTAAAGGACGCACTGGGCTGCTCGGCCTGGTTGGCGCTGCGCACATTGGCCAGTTTTTCGATCAGGGTCTGGCTGAACCACGAGGCATCGCGCATCACCTCCTCGATCGCCGACACCAGCTCCAGCTCGGAGCGCTTGCGCTCGGTGATGTCCATCAGCACCAGCAGGTAGCTGGGCTTGTCCTGGATGTCCACGGTGTCGGCCGAGACCACGCAGTCGAGCCGTTCGCCGCCCTTCTTCAGCACCCTGAGGTCGAGGTTGCGCACATCGGCGCTTTTCTCCAGAGCGCCGAACAGGCTGGCGCAGGCCTGCGGGCTGGCGATAAAGCCGACCTCTTCCACGGTCTTGCCCAGCAGCTCTTCGGCGGCGTAACCGGTGCTGTCGAGAAAAGCCTCGTTGACATCGACTATCTGCTGGCTGTCGGCACCGCACACCAGGGTCGGCACCGGCGTCAGGCGGAAGGCCTTGGCAAAACGCTCCTCGCTCTGGCGCAGGGCGGTCTCCGCCTTGCGCCGCGGCTCCAGGTCCATAAAGGAAAACAGCATGCAGTCTTCTTCATTGATATCCAGTGGCTGGCCAGCGACTATCACCAGCTTGCTGCCACCCTCGGGCAGGCGCAGCTCGGCCTGCATCTGCGGGATGGTCGCGCCCTGGTTCAGGCGCTCGATGGCCAGATCCTTGCGCTCGGCGCCCTCCAGCACATCCACCTCGTACACCGAGCGGCCGATCACCTGGTCGCGGGCATAGCCGGTCATTTCCAGGAAGCCCTGGTTGACCTTGATGTAGCGCAGGTCGCTAAGGCGGCAGATCACCGCCGGCGCCGGGTTGGAATTGAAGGTCTTCTCGAAACGCTGTTCGGCGCTGGCCCACTCGGTGGCGTCGCTGAGGATCAGCACCAGGGACTCCACCTCGCCGGCGCGGTCGGTGAGGATCATGCTGCGCACCCGATGCACCCAGGTGCGTTCCCCCTCGCCCTCGCCGCTGCGCACCTCCACCACCACATCGCTGAAGGTCTCCCCGGCGGCGACCCTATTGATCGGGTAGCTCTCCAGGGCCAGGGGGTGATTGTTGCGATAACGCAGGGCGAAACGCTCGGCGTACTGGCGGTCATCGGCGCCCAGCTCGCCGATGGCTTCGACCCCGTGCATGGCCAGCGCCGCCTCGTTAGCCCAGACAATGCGCCGGTCCGGCTCAAGCAGGATGACCCCGTCGGACAGTCCGGAAATGATCTGCTGCAACTGGCGGCGATTGGTTTCGGTGGCGAGTAGGTCCTGGCTCATGGCAGCTCCTGAAGTGCCCGCACTCTTGGCAAGGCGGCGGATAAAGGGGGCAGAAGCTACGACCACGGCGCATCGCCATCGTGCCCTGAAGCTGAAGCACCAATGACAGCGGAGTACTGGAGCCTCACCTGCGCAAAGGCTAAGCTGCCGCACCCGGCCCGATCCGCCAATGCCATCAAGGAATGAAGCATGATCACCATCCGTGAAGCTGACAGCCGCGATATCGATGCCCTCCAAGCCATCGGATGCGCCACCTACCGCGAGCACTTCTCCTCGATCTGGACCGCTGAAGGCATACAGCAGTTTCTCGACCAGGACTTCTCCCTCCGTACCCTGCGGGACTCTCTTGCCGCCAAGAGCGAGCATCTGTGGCTGTTGGCCCTGGACGAGCAACAGCACCCCATAGGTTTCGCCAAACTCAACTGGGCGCGGCCCACTCCGGGCAGCGGCATTCCCGGTGCCGAGTTGCAGAAGATCTATCTGCTCAAGTCCCAGGCCGGCAAGGGACACGGTCGCCGCTTGCTTGAGCATGTGCTGCAACGCGCCACCGATGCCGGTGAACCCTGCCTGTGGCTGGACGTGCTCAAGAGCAACATTGGCGCCCAGCGCTTTTATGCCAGCGCCGGCCTGCGCCAGGTAGGCGAGGTGCCCTTCAACACCGACCTGGAGCAGATAGGGATGTGGGTGATGGCCTGCGACCTGCCCGGCCACAACAACCGATAGCCACCCTGCTCGCCCCTGAGCCGCTGGCGCAGCCTGCGACAGAGCCGAAAGGGCTTCGGCGCCGGCAAGATCATCGCGAGCGTGCCGCTCGAGCGCAGCCTGCGGCAGCGGCTACACAAGCATTGAGCAGGGCCGGAATATTGAGGGGATCACAGTATCCCTGTAGCCGCTGGCGCAGCCTGCGATAGACCCGAAGGGGCTTCGGCGTCGGCAAGATCGCCGCGAGCGTGCCGCTCGATCGCAGCCTGCGGCAGCGGCTACACAAGCATTGAGCGGGGCCGAAATATCGAGGGGACGCAGTATTCCTGTAGCCGCTAGCGCAGCCTGCGATAGACCCGAAGGGGCTCCGGCGCCGGCAAGATCGTCGCGAGCGTGCCGCTCGATCGCAGCCTGCGGCAGCGGCTACAGGGGGGCGAACAGGCTCAGGAAATGCCCAGGGCCTTCAGCCGCCGGTACAGGGTGCGCTCGCTCAGGCCCAGGGCCTTGGCCAGTTCGCTGCGCGAGCCGTCGAACACTTCCAGGGCATGGGCCAGTTGCTCCAGGTCCTTGCCCGCGCGGCGCCGGCTCGGCTGGCTGGCGGCGCCGCTGCCGGCGCGCAATTCCTCGGGCAGGTCCTCGACCCGGATCACCCCGTCGTCGCTGAACAGCCGCGCCCGTTCGAGGATATTGCGCAGCTCGCGGATATTGCCCGGGTAGGCGTACAGGCCCAGGCGCTCCAGGGCCTCCGGAGCGACCCGCGGCACCGCGCCCGGCGCCAGGCGTTGCAGCAGGCTGTCGATCAGCAGCGGCAGGTCGTCGCTGCGCTCGCGCAGGGCCGGCAGGCGGATCGGGAAGGCGCTGATGCGGTAGTACAGGTCCTGGCGGAAGGTGCCGGCGGCGACCATTTCCTTGAGCGGCTTGTGGGTCGCCGAGACCAGGCGGAAGTCCGAATGCACGGTGCGCAGGCTGCCCACCGGACGAAAGCTGCCGGACTCGATCAGGCGCAGCAGCTTGACCTGCATCGCCAGCGGCACTTCACCGATCTCGTCGAGAAACAGGGTGCCGCCATGGGCCGCCTCGGCCAGGCCGATCTTGCGTTGCAGGGCGCCGGTGAAGGCGCCCTTCTCGTAGCCGAACAGTTCGCTCTCCAGCAGCGACTCGGTCAGGCCGGTGCAATCGACCACCACCAGCGGCCCGCTGGCACGCGGGCTGCCGTCGTGCAGGGCACGGGCGAACAGCTCCTTGCCGGTACCGGACTCGCCCTGCAACAGCACCGGGATCTGCGACGGCGCCGCCCGCTGCAGGGCGCTCAAGGCCTCGTTGAAGGCCGGCGAACGACCCACCAGGCCCTTCTGCTGCGGCTGCACCGAAGCCACCGCCACCGAACTCAGGCGCTCGACATAGGCCACCACCTGCCCCGTGTCGCCGAGGATCGGCCGCAGCTCGACATCCACATGCTCCGGCCCGCGCGGGGTGTGATGGACATGCAGCAGGCGCTCCGGCAGGCGGGTCTCGAAGGCCTTGCGCATCGGGCAATGTTCGCCGGCCTGGTCGCAGGGCACCGCGAACTGGTGGGACACCCGATAGCACTTGGCGCCGACATGGGGTTTGCCCTCGACGCCGAACTGGCGCTGGTAGGCGGTGTTGGCCGCGAGGATGTTGTAGTCGGTGTCTAACAGGATCGTCGGCTGGGCGTCATGTTCCAGATAGGACATCAGGGCTAACATTTCAGCATTGGCGAGGGCATTGGTGGGCTGGGGCATGGCAACTCCTGGGCGTTGCGCGGCAGCTTAAACCATGGGCCCGGCTTCTGCCATTTTCTGCCAGAAACTGTCAATCGACTGCCAACTACAATTGACAGTGACAGCCAGAACGCCCGCCCCAAGCCTTTGAATTCAATGAATGGGCGGTAAAAGCAGCGCGCGCCGGTTGGCACGTTTATTGACAGTTCAAGGGATGACTGCCCGCCCCGGCCGGCGTCACCCTATTGTTCGGAGAGCCCAATGATCATCGGCGCATCGCTGTGCGTAGAAGCCTTTTTCGACCACCAGACATGGACCATCAGCTATCTGGTGATGGACCTCGACACCCGGCGCTGCGCGCTGATCGACAGCGTGCTGGACTACGACCCCAAGTCTGGCCGCACCCGCACCGAGTCCGCCGACAAGCTGATTGCCCGGGTACGCGAACTGGACGCCCAGGTCGACTGGATCCTCGAGACCCACGTGCATGCCGATCACCTGTCCGCCGCGGCCTACCTCAAGGCGCAGCTCGGCGCCCGGGTGGCGATCGGCAACCAGATCACCGTGGTGCAACAGGTGTTCGGCCAGCTGTTCAACGAAGGCCAGGGCTTTGCCCGCGACGGCAGCCAGTTCGACGTGCTGCTCGAAGACGACAGCCGCTTCGCCATCGGCAACCTCCAGGCCCGCGCCCTGCACACCCCCGGCCATACCCCGGCGTGCATGACCTATCTGGTGCAAGTCGGTGAGGAGACCGTGGCCTTTGTCGGCGACACCCTGTTCATGCCCGACTACGGCACCGCCCGCTGCGACTTCCCCGGCGCCGACGCGCGCACCCTGTACCGCTCCATCGGCAAGATCCTCGCCTTGCCACCGCAGACCCGGCTGTTCATGTGCCACGACTACCTGCCCAACGGCCGCGAGCTGCAATACATGACCACGGTCGCCGAACAGCGCGCCAACAACATTCATATTCACCAAGGGATCGATGAGGACAGCTTCGTGCGCATGCGCGAAGCCCGCGACGCCACCCTGGAAATGCCGGTGCTGATCCTGCCCTCGGTGCAGGTCAACATGCGCAGCGGACAGTTCCCCGAGCCCGACGACAACGGCGTGAGCTACCTGAAGATCCCGCTGAACGCCCTTTAAAAACCTATAACGCCACTCCACCAGGAGACGCTGCCATGCGCCCGATTTCCCCCATCCAACGAGCCGTCAACGGCAGCCACCAGGTGCTGATCGTCGGCGGCGGCGCAGCTGGCATTGCCACCGCGTCCAGCCTGATCAGCCGCGAACCGCATCTGGACGTCGCTATCATCGACCCGGCCGACACCCACTATTACCAGCCCGGCTGGACCCTGGTCGGCGCCGGGGTGTTCCGCGCCGAAGACACCGCCCGCGGCATGGCCTCGCTGATCCCCAAGGGGGTGACCTGGATCCAGGCAGCGGTGAGCAGCTTCGAGCCGGAGCACAACGCCTTGGTACTCAACGACGGTCGCGTGCTGGGTTATGACCAGTTGGTGGTCTGCCCGGGCCTCAAGCTCGACTGGAACGCCATCGACGGCCTGAGCGAAACCCTGGGCAAGAACGGCGTGACCTCCAACTATCGCTATGACCTGGCGCCCTACACCTGGCAACTGGCGCAGAACCTCAAGCAGGGCCAGGCGCTGTTCAGCCAGCCGCCGATGCCGATCAAATGCGCCGGCGCGCCACAGAAGGCCATGTACCTGTCCTGCGATCACTGGCTGCGCAGCGGCCGGCTGGGGCAGATCAACACCCGTTTCCTGAATGCCGGCGGCGTGCTGTTCGGCGTGCCGGACTACGTACCGGCGCTGATGGAGTACGTGAAGAAATACGACATCGCCCTGGATTTCGGCCACAACCTGGTGGCGGTGGACGGCCCCGGCAAACGGGCGACTTTCGTTCGCAACAGCGCCGATGGCCAGCAGGAACGCATCGAGCTGCCCTTCGACATGCTGCACGTGGTGCCGCCGCAAACCGCCCCGGACTTTATCCGTAACAGCCCGCTGGTCGACGCCGCCGGCTGGATCGATGTCGACCCGCACAGCCTGCAGCACAAGCGCTACAGCAACATCCATGGCCTCGGCGACGGGACCAATACCAGCAACGCGAAAACCGCCGCGGCGGCGCGCAAGCAGGCGCCGGTGGTGGCCACCAACGTGCTGGTGAACCTCAAGCGCCTGCCGACCCGGGCGCAGTACGACGGTTACGGCTCCTGCCCGCTGACCGTGGAGCGCGGCAAGATCGTCCTCGCCGAATTCACCTACGGCGGCAAGGTCGCGCCAAGCTTTCCGGCCTGGCTGCTGGACGGGCGCCAGCCAACCCGCCGCGCCTGGTGGCTGAAGGAGCGCATCCTGCCGCCGCTGTACTGGCGCGGCATGCTCAAGGGCCATGAGTGGCTGGCGCGGCCCAGCCTGGTGACGGACCTGCCGGAATCATGAGTGAGTACAGCTTGTTGGGCGCAGGGCTCGGCGCGTTGATCGGGGCGATCCTGGCGTTGACCGGGGCCGGTGGCGGGATTCTCGCGGTGCCGCTGTTGGTGTTCGGCCTCGGCCTGAGCATGGTCGAGGCGGCGCCCATCGGCCTGCTCGCGGTGGGCCTGGCCGCCGCCGTGGGCGCGGTGTTGGGGCTGCGCGAAGGCATAGTGCGCTACCGCGCCGCCGGCTTCGTCGCCGCCATCGGCATTCTCATGGCGCCGGTCGGCCTGTGGCTGGCCCACCGCCTGCCGAACCTGCCGCTGGCCCTGCTGTTTTCCGCGGTGCTGCTGTACGCCTGCGGACGCATCCTGCTCAAGGCCACCCGTGAACTGCGCCACGGCCAACCGGCGCCCCGGGCAGCCTTCCAGCCTTGCGTGCTCAACCCCTTGCAGGGCCGACTGCGCTGGACCCTGCCCTGCGCTCGCGCCCTGACCTTCACCGGCATGCTCTCCGGGCTGCTCTCCGGCCTGCTCGGTGTCGGCGGCGGCTTCGTGATCATCCCGGCGCTGACCCGCTACACCAACCTCGACAGCAAAAGCATCGTCGCCACCTCCCTGGCGGTGATCGCCCTGGTGTCCACCGGCAGCGTGATCACCGCCAGCCTCAGCGGCGTGATGCACTGGGCGGTGGGCGCGCCTTTCGCCGGCGGCGCAGTACTGGGGCTGATCGCCGGTCGGCAAGTCGCCCGTTACCTGGCGGGCCCGCGGTTGCAGCAGTTGTTTGCCTTGGTGGGGATGCTGGCGGCGGTGATGCTCAGCCTCGGAGCACTCGGCGCCTGGCGTTGAACCCGCAATCGCGAGCAAACGCTCTTCTGTAGGAGCGAAGCTTGCTCGCGATAGCGCCCGCCCAGACGGCAAAAATATCTCGGCAATCAATCGCTCCTACAACCAAATCAGTACCTGCCCAACCTCTTACAGATTCCTCCTAAATCCATCGCTCGCCATTCCCGGTACGGTTTCCAGCGCCCCTTTTGCCTGAACCAGGACCACCCATGGCCAGCAACGGACCCGGGCCAATGCCCAACCTTCTACGGCCCGCCAACCCCAACCAGCGCCCCGCTGAACGCGCCGCCGAGACCGAACAGCCCAGCTACGGCGAACAGCTCTGGGCCCAGTACGAGAAATACGCCAAGGAACCTGCGCCACCGCCTGAAAAGGTTCAGGTGGCGCTGCGCATTGGTGTGTTCTTTGACGGTACCGGCAATAACGCCAGCAATTCGGCTATGGGCCAGCTGTGTGGCGCCCAGCACCCTATTGAGGCCAAGGATCTCGATGGCAGTTGCAAGCCGTATATGAGGGATCCGGAGAGTAGTTATGGGAATGATGTGAGCAATGTTAAGCGGTTGAGTGATTTGTACTATTCCAACCAGACACCTGAGGGTGAAGGTCTGCAAAAGCGTGCCTTTCACTCAATCTATATCGAAGGCATTGGTACACGAGCTGACGAAAAAGACAGCCTGATTACCTCAGGTACAGGACGTGGCGAGACGGGTGTCTTAGGGTGTGTACAAAGGGCTTTCCTTGAGATCAAAGAATATATCAGCGGCATCCACGAAGAGAATTCTGAGGCTGAGATCACTTCGCTGATCTTCGATACTTTTGGCTTTAGTCGAGGAGCCGCAGCGGCCCGACACTTTGCCAATGAAGTCGTGCGCTGGCTCGGGCCACTCGAGCTAATTCTCCACGACTACTCCAGTGCCTTCAGCCCCCGCTTCAACCGACAGTACGGCAACGACGTAGACATGGGTTTTATTGGCCTGTTCGACACAGTGCCGTCGGTTGCCGGCTTGAGTAATCTGGGCAACGTGCGCAGCGCCATTGCCCCAGGTATCAAGCTGCACCTCGACCGTCGCTACTTTCGCTCGGTGGTTCAATTGGTCGCCCGCGACGAGTACCGCGCCAACTTTGCTCTGAGCCGGGTCAAACCCGATCATGTCGAGATCACCCTACCCGGAGCGCACTCGGATATCGGTGGCGGTTATCTGGATGAGATGCAGGAGTGTGTACTGGTCAGCCCGATGCAGGCGCTGGAGGTACCGATCACTACTGATGTGACCCAAACCTCGATTTACCGAGACGCGGTACAAGCAAAATCGCGCTGGCTGGCCAAGGGCTGGCCCACACAATGGCTGGAGATCGTCACGCCGGAGCCGATGGTTCTGCCGCAGGATTCACAGGACCGCCTCGGTTTACGACAAAAACGAGTGTATGCCGGCCTGCAGCTCAAGAGACCAATGAGTAACAAACTGGCAAAGGTGTATCTGCGCGTCATGTATGAACTGGCCAAGGAGAGCGGTGTGCAGTTCGAGGACATCCCAGAAACAACCGAGTACGCGGTTCCATTGGAGCTTCAAGCGCTTTGTGACAGATTTGTCGCTGGTGACTACAGTACGACTCCAGCCGAGGAAACCATGCTCAAGCTGCGTTATATCCATCTCTCGGCCCATTGGAACCACCCACTTGGTAAACAAAATGGCGGCAGCCTTAAAGTCGTCTATATCAACGCCCCCACGGTGGATGCCGTGCGTGTGCAACATCCTCACGTACCTGACTGGACGCTTTGGTAATGAGAGTATTCATCGCCCTGCTAGGCGCACTGCTGTTGACTGGCTGTCTGGCTAGCGACCCGCTATCTGGGAAAAACGACCCCAAGGCACCTTGGTGGCAGCTTGGCTTCAGCGAGCCGTTCTATATGAAAGTTTGGGTCGAAGACAGCGCTGTTGAAGATATCAACGGCAAACTATTTCTTCACACTGGTGGCGGCTCCGCTGCGGGTGGTGATATGGGGTACGACAAAGAGTGGGCCAGAGGATGGGGAGGGAGGGGAGTTGGAGGCAGCGGTAAGTCGGTGGTTGGCGCTGACCTACCAAAGCGCATTTTCGTACGCTGGCAATCCATAGTAGAGCCACAGACTTATCGCACCTGGGTCGATATCCCGGAAGAAGCCCGAAAAATCATGTGGACCTCGACTAACCGGCGCTGCCCGGAGACACCGCATCAGGCCGCCCGCTATATGGCATCGGTCTATTTAGGTCTGGCCCCCGGCGGCATCGTACAAGTCTGGGTCAGAGATGAATGCCGTCATCCGGTCAAAGTCGCCCGGACCCAGGCCGAAGTTGAGCCATTAGGGCCGGACCAAGGAAAAAACAATGGGCGTTACGCCTACAAGGTCAGCGAGAAGTCCAAACGCTATATAGAGAAGTACGGCATCCCCTATGGCAGTTGGTAGGCAGAGCTCTCCTTTATTACGTGAACACCCTATATCTACTCGGCTGAACACGTTGGTAATGGGAGCATTCATCACCCTGCTGGGCGCACTGCTGTTGACTGGCTGCCAGGTCAGTGATCCGTTATCCGGAAAAAACGACCCCAAAGATCCTTGGTGGGAGCTTGGCTTCATCGAGCCGTTCTATATGAAAGTTTGGGTTGAAGACAGCGCCGTTGAAGATATCAACGGCAAGCTATTCCGTCGTACTGGCGGCGGTTCCGCTGCGGGTGGAGATATGGGTTACAACAAAGAGTGGGCCAGAGGATGGGGTGGTGGGGGTGGAGGTAGCGCTAAGTCAGTGGTTGGCGCTGACTTGCCCAAGCGCATTTTCGTACGCTGGCAATCGGTCGTAGAGCCACAGGCTTATCGGGCATGGGTGGATATTCCAGAAGAGGCCCGGAAAATCATGACTACCTCGACCAACCGACGCTGCCCGGAAACTCCGCATCAGACTGCTCGCTATATGGCATCGGTCTATTTAGGCCTGGCCCCCGGTGGCATCGTACAAGTCTGGGTCAGAGATGAATGCCGCAACACAGTCAAAGTCGCCCGTGCGCAAGCTGAGATTGAACCGCTGGGGCCGCACCTGGGTAAATCAAACGGGCACTACTACCCGCTACCCGAGAATTCCAAGCGGTACATAGAGAAATACGGCATCCCCTATGGCAGTTGGTAAGCAACGGCCCTCACACACCTGACTGGACGCCTTGGTAATGAGAGCACTCATCGCCCAACTGACGCGCTAATGCTCTACCGCATACCGCTGCTCTCACAGACAACTCCCCACCTGACAGCACCACTCCCCTCTAGCCACCTCGCACATATCACCACCCCAAAGACTAAACTCCACTCACCCTTCCCCTGCACAAGGTCCCCCTCCCCATGAACATCGACTGGCTGCACTTCACACCCTGGAGCGCCCTCGCCGGTGGCGCGCTGATTGGTCTGGCCGCCGGGCTGTTTGTCATGGCCAACGGGCGCATTGCCGGGATCAGCGGCTTGCTGGGCAGCCTGTTGCAACCGGGCAGCGAAGGCTGGAGCGAAAAGGCCCTGTTCCTCTCGGGCCTGCTGTTGGCGCCGTTGTTCTGGGGGCTGTTCCAGGTGTTGCCGACAATCGAGTTCCAAAGCGGCATCGCCGGCCTGATCGGCGCCGGGCTGTTGGTGGGCCTGGGTACGCGCTACAGCGCGGGCTGCACCAGTGGTCATGGGGTCTGTGGCATCTCCCGATGGTCGCCGCGCTCATTGGTCGCCACCCTGAGTTTTATGCTGACCGGCTTTATCACGGTCTGGCTGCTGCGCCACGGGATGGGGCTATGAAAATGCGCAAGGTCACAGCCTTTATCGCCGGTCTGTTGTTTGGCCTCGGCCTGCTGCTGTCGGGCATGACCAACCCGACCAAGGTCCTGAGCTTTCTGGACCTGGCGGGCCAGTGGGACCCGTCCCTGGCCCTGGTGATGCTCGGCGCCATCGGCGCTGCCTGGTGGCCGTTCCACTGGGCCATCAAACAGCCCAATGCCCTGCTCGGCGCGACCATGCAATTGCCCACCCGCCGCGATATCGACCGCCGCCTGATCGGTGGCAGCCTGCTGTTCGGCATCGGCTGGGGCATCGCCGGCATCTGCCCGGGGCCGGGGCTGACCCTGCTGCTCACGCCCCATTGGCAGGCCTGGGTATTTGTCCTGGCCATGCTGGCGGGCATGCTGCTGTTTCAGTGGCTGGAAGCGCGCCGCACGCACTGAGCCCCTGGCGAACCAGACCCAACAAGGCTAGTGTCCGGGTCTACCCCTTCGAAGGATGCCCACATGGACTGTGAAATCCGCCCCGCCAACGAGCAGGACGCCGACGCCATCAGCCGCCTGATCATCGCCGCCCTGCAGACCAGCAACGCCCAGGACTACCCTGCCGCCGTGATCGCCCAGGTGCGGCAAAACTTCAGCCCGCACGCGGTGCGCCAGTTATTGAGCAAACGCCAGGTCTGGGTGGCACAGGCGGCCGGCGAAATCGTCGGCACCGCCAGCCTCGACGGCCATGTAGTGCGCTCGGTCTTCGTCGCCCCGAAAAGACAAGGCCAGGGCGTCGGCCGCCAGCTGATGGCCGAACTCGAACGCCAGGCCCTGGGCGCCGGCATCACCCAGCTGACCGTGCCCTCCTCGATCACCGCCGAAGGCTTCTACGCCAACCTGGGCTTTCGTCCCCTGCGCGAGCAATACCATGGCGAAGAACGCACCCTGATCATGCAACGCGAACTGACGCCACCCCTGTAGCCGCTGCCGAGCAACGCGAGGCTGCGCCCGACTGCGCAGCAGTCGCCAAACCTGCAAACGCGATTTGCCTGAATAAACACCCAGGCCAACCGACAAAACCCACTCAGGGCAAAGGCTCAAACCGCCCACTCCCCTCATTCCACTGAAACCCCGGCAACTTGCAGTCGCTCAAACTGATCCGCAGGCTCTCCCCCTCCGCCTGCACCTGCAACATATCCACCCCTTGATACAGACAACCCGGCGCCGCCAGCGTCAGGATCTGCAGCGGTTTGCCGCTGGCCTTGTCCACCACCTCGATCGCCGTTATCCGCTGGTCATTGCCCTGCATCGGCACCTGGAAATACCAGCGTTGGGTGGACGCGCTCTGCAACAGCGTGGTGTTCGGCTGCGGCCACGAGCGGTCCGAGTCCACCAGGGCCACCAGCTTCAGGGCGATGGGCAAGGTCTTGCCAGTGCGATAGCTGGTCCAGCTGCCGCGCACCTGCTCGCTCTGGCGGCTGACCATCAGGTCGTTGAACTGCAAGCGCGCCACCGGCAGGCCCTGCTCGTCCAGCTCGTCCATGGCCAGCACCTTGTTGCTGAAGCTGAAGGTCGGCTTGAGGCGGATCGGCGTGCGATAGCGCTGGTAGGCATAGGTCCCCTGGTACAGCGCGTTCTGGCTGCCCAGCGTCAACACGATGGCCTGCTTGCCCAAAGTGCCCTGGTACACCCCATGGGCCGCTTGCGCCGGCACTAGCCACGACACCAGCAACAACGCCGCCAGCCCGCGAAAAAGATCAACCACCCGCATCAGAAACGCTCCTCGCCAGACTGAATAAATTCCAGCCGGTCAGGGCTGATCACGCGGTAATAATCCCAACGCCGGGTGCCCGCACTGAAGTTGATAAAGTCCTGCTTGCTGAACTCCATCTGCCCGCCCGCGGCAAAGCGCAGCGTGCCCTGTGCGGCGAACTGCTCCAATTGCGGGTGGCGCAGATACGCCTGGGTCTGTGGGTGGTACAGGTAATACTGGGTCGGCGCGCACAGCACACTGCCGTACGGGCCGTTCAAGCTGTAGCCCTGCACCTGGAAATCAAGGGTGGAATCGGCATCGAAATGCTCGAAGGTCAGGGTGCGGGTCCCGGTCGGAGCCAGGCACCACTGCCCGCCCACCTCCTGCACCACCTCGCCGGTGGCCCGGCTCATTACCCGGATGTTGTCCACCCGCCCCGTGTCCTCCCCGGCATTACGCACGGCATGCACACTGAAATAGAACTGCTTGTCGGCCGCCGGCTGCAACAACTCACCGTCAAAGGCCTCCCGCTGACTCCCACCAAAACGCATCACCCGCTGCAACTGCAACGGCTGCTGCACGCCCGTGCGCAAATCGACCAAGGCCCCCTGCAACGCCTCGGCCCCCTCGGCAAAGGGCTGCAACGACACAGCCGCCGCCGGCAAGGTTGGGTTGTCCATGATATTGATCAACAGCCCCCCGCCCTGACGAAACGGCGTGAGCTCCAAAGGCATCGGCACCCGCTCGGCCCCGCTAAACCAATAGCCGGACATCCCGCCGCCATATTGCGAGTCATAGGTGAGCGCCAGCTCCACCGGCGTGTCACCGAGCGTGCCGCGGTAGGTGGTGATGGGGTTGGCGCTGGCCGTGGGCACACTCAGTGCCAACCCCACAAACAGCGCCGGAGCCAACCAGAATAGAAAATGCCCCAGGCGAGACACACAACCCCACTTCCCCGCCCCTACTCGCCTCCCACCACCAACGGACTGGGTCATGCCTGCGCTCCTTGCAATGGGTAAAAGGCGCGCAGGATAGCAAAGTTGGTTGGGGGGGATCAGAGGGTGTTGCTGCGGCCCTGTAGCCGCTGCCGAGCCCGCGAGGCTGCGATGGGGCGCGAAGCGGCCCCAAATCGGCACACCACGATTATTCAGATGCACCTCAGCGGCTGAATAGTGGACGCTCCCCCACGGCCTAGACCTGAGGTAACCGCTACAGAGTTCTTAGTAGCTGCGGCAAGGATCAACAACTCAGCCTCTCCCTACCCACACTCGAGAGCTTTCCTACAGCCCCGCCGTTGTCCCTAATCCACCCCACACCTATAGTTTTCACGTCTGCTGATTTTGATCAGCACAGGGGTTCGCAGCCTTATCGAGAGGACACTCAATCAATATAATTCTTCAGCAAGGAACTGCGATGAATATCCAAACTCCACACGAACGTTTTATTCCCCTCACTCCAATCGCCAGTGATACCCCGGTGTTGTTTATAGACAGTCAAGCTCCATTACTGGATCTGCATTTCTGCGCCAGCGAGCGCTTGCACACTGTTCTCGATTATTTGAATCTAATGGCCTGCACTAAGCTGAGAGACTCCAGCGAGAAAGATATTAACACTATAACCAATACAGCTCGATTACTATTACAGGACACAAAAGACATATTAGCAGCAATTGAAACTAGAATTTAAAACACAAATCAAACTAAAAGGCCGAGAAAAACCGGCCTTTTACTCAAGCCAAAACCAAATCAAATCACCCAGCAAAACCATATTACTAATTTTTATTTGAAAAGCCCCCCTCACCTCACAAGACATCAAAAACCTTTCAAAATCCTTTACAGCACTTTCACATCCCTAATAACCCACAATCATGATCACCCTCAGCGCATTTAGACCAAGTACAACAAACCACACCCACCACTTTTGAAAAACATTCAAACAACTACCCCCACACCAAAAGAAGACTAAACATCAAACCTAGCAACCAACTAATCAAACTCATTAAAAAACTTAGCAAAAATCAACCCCGCCCTTCCCGATTAGTTTATTTCCTCCACTTACAAAACCAAAACCCCAAGACAACCAGAACACAAAGCTTACGAATCTTTCTTGCCTTAACCTCATAATAAAAACAACTCCATACACTCCCATCTGAAAGTATATTTCTCATCCCATAGATACAAGATACGGCTCAGTCGAATCTAAACTCACACTATGGACATGCAGTGAAAATCACTGCCTGTCATATCAACAGCAATGAACAAACAGCAAAAAAACCGTCAAATATTTGAAAAATTAAAAAGAATGACTGCAACTCATTGACAGAAAAGCATTTAATAAAATTCTTATTGGATTTGTTATTTGCTGGCGATTTGCTATATTTTCCACTAAAGAAAAACACATACACACTTAATAGGCAACCCAGACCACTCACCATCAATTAAAACTCGCCATGCCTTTTTTCAAACCCCCAAAATATAACAATTCAAAATCCAAGCTCACTACTTCATCTTCCAAACCATTTAAAAAATAAAATTTTAATCTTGCAAGCATTATTAATTCAATGCACTTCACCTTGCCCTTGTAAACACACCCTCACAAAATACAGCAATATAGAAGATAGAGTCGTCACAACACATAAACCAGCACCAACATTAAAAAATAAACAAAAAGGATTCGACAAATGGAAAACCCAAAAAGACACCTCAGAATTTACTTCTCAGACTTCTTCAACACCTCACCAAAAAAAATAGAAACCTACGGAGCATTTAACATATCATTAATCAACGATCTACCTTTATTTGTCGACCCTTTTCTTCTATTCAACAGCGAAGATGAAACCTTCAAAAAACTGCACACCAACATAATAAAATACATGCTATTTCTAAAGAAAAAATCTTCTCTTGACTTGCCATCCGGTTTAATAAAGGCGTGGTACCTCTTCCCTGAAGTAAAACAAAACTGGTTTGGTTTTAGTAAAGCAGGCAACAGTGGGCGTGGCCTTGGCCCTTCATTTGCAAAATCTCTACAAAACAACTTTAAAGATATTTTTTCAGACTTTGGAAATGAACCATCTGGCTCCACACACTTAGGAAAGCTCACCCTTGTAAAGCACGGAGTCGGAAAAGATCAGATTAGCGACTTCACTTGCAATCTAATTCACGGTTTCCTAGCTGAGTACACACAGAAGTTTGCTTTAGAAAACATAAGCCCTGAAAAACTACAAACCTTTAGAATCCCAAAAGCAGAATTCAATTATCTGACAGAAACCTGGAACTCCAAACAATATACACTACCAAAATATGGTACAGAATATGTACTACTAACTCCAATTGACATACTGACTAAGGATGAAGCCTGGATATCCCACAAGGGTTTCCTTGAAGATTTCAGCAGGGTAATCTCCAGTATTCCCAACGACCAACTAAGAGACCAAATAACCTTATATCTAACGAAAGTGATGCCTGCAGAACCGACAAAAGAAGAGCAGGTAATAGCCTATGAAAAAACTACACTTCAATACCCGGCACTTATGGACACCTATGTCAACCTAAGAGAACTCGATAAGGAAACCGCAAGCACCTCTAGCTTAGAGAAAGTTAAAACTGCTCAAAAGCTATTTCAAGACCAGCTACGTCAATTTGTAGATTTAGTTGATAAAACTGCATTTTATAACTCTGAGCCTAATAGCTACGAGGCAGGCATGCAGCGTGTTGTATTCTTAAAGCATGTAATTGAAAAACAGGATGGATACCGTCTCTTTTATGTAAAAGGCATACCTATCTCAAGAGAAAGTGATCTACAGATCATGTTCAAACTAACCTGGTTCGCATCAAAATTCAGCTCTGACTCAGAGGTAAACAACGGTCGAGGACCAGCCGATTTCCTAATCTCTTACGGCAGCAAAGACAAATCCATAATAGAGTTCAAGCTTGCAAAAAACTCACACATGGAAAAAAACATAAAAAACCAGGCTAAAATTTATAGCGATGCTTCTAAAGCCACGCACCCTCCAATAATGGCCATTCTATACTTCAACCAAACTGAAGCTAACAACATCAAGAGAATCCTTACAAAGAACGGCCTCTCCGGATCTAAACATATAATTCTAATAGACGCATCACCAAAAGACTCCGCATCAAAAGTTTAAGAAGAGCCATTCAGAACAACACCTTCAATCTCGCCCTTGCAAACTTATATAAGACATAAGTTTTTAGGGCGAACTTATACCGCCACTCACGAAACTACAACATCCAATCAATTTCAAAAACAACCATTTAACCTGATTTTTTAAACTTATACCCCAAACATATAGCATCAAGTTATCTCCTACCAACCCCCCTCAGCCATATTGGCTTTTAAAAAGCTAGAAATAGCTCCCCGAAGACAAAGAAAAACCTTACAATCCTCGTCCGGTTTTCTTACTTTTTTGGTTAAACCAGCTTGGCACTGGGAGTCAGTTGTGTGAGCAAAACAGAGCAACCTGTCAAACAATTAATAGATGTACAACACCTTGCAACCGCACTACAGCGCTTTGCCGACGACCGCGACTGGCAGCAGTTCCACTCTCCCAAGAACCTGCTCCTGGCCCTCACCGGTGAAACCGGAGAGCTCTGCGAAATCTTCCAATGGATGAGCGAAGCCGATGCCATGGACGCGGCCAAGCGCCCAGAAACTGCTCAAGCGGTGAAGGATGAGTTGGCTGACGTGCTGATGTACCTGGTGCGCCTAAGCACTGTGCTGGGCGTCGACCTCAACGAAGCGGTGACCAGCAAACTCACGTTGAACGGTCAGAAGTACCCCGTCGACAAAGCCAAAAGCACCAGCAAGAAGTACGACCAACTCTGACCCTCTGGGCTCTAAGGACTATTCGTGATCGTTTACGCCGCGACCAAACAGCAATTCCTCGACGTTTGCGATAACGACGATATCGAAGAGGTCATCCTCAAGCACTTCAAAGAGGCCACGGGCAAGAAAGTGGCGGCTTCGGAGATCAGATCTTGGCAGGGTTCGCTGACTTATATGGCCAAGGCCCTACGCGATAAGGATCTGCCGGATGACGCTGGCGTGGCCATTGAGCTGCACATTCCGCAGTCCATGAAACGCATCGACTTCTTGCTGACAGGCCACGATCAACATCAGACCAAAAATGCAGTGCTGGTTGAACTGAAACAGTGGAGCAAAGCCAGCGCCACCAATAAGGACGCGATCGTGAAGACGGCGCTAGGTGGCAGTCATGTGGAAACCATCCACCCGTCCTATCAGGTGTGGTCGTACGCCACTTTGTTAGAGGGTTTCAATGAAGCCGTCTATGACAAAGGCATCCAAGTCCGCCCCTGCGCCTATCTGCATAACTACGTCAGCGATGGCGTTATCGACTCAGCTCACTACGACGCCTATACCAGCAAGGCACCGTTGTTCCTCAAGGGCCCAGACGAGCTGACGAAGCTGAGAAGTTTCCTCAAGCAGCACATCTATTACGGCGACAACAAAGAGGTGCTTTACGAGCTTTCCAGCGGCAAGATCCGCCCGTCCAAAGCCTTGGCTGAGGCACTTAGCGGGCTGATGGAGGGCAAGCCTGAGTTCGTACTGATTGATGATCAGAAGGAAGTTTTTGAGTCGGTACTGGCTGCGGTCAAAGAAGCCTCTGCCGAGGCTCCAAAGGTCGTGATTATTGAAGGCGGTCCAGGTACCGGAAAAACGGTCGTGGCTATCAATCTGTTAGTAACGCTCACCGCCTTACGGTTGATGAGCAGGTATGTCTCGAAAAACGCCGCGCCACGTGCCGTGTACGAGAAGAAACTGATCGGCACCATCAAGCCCACCAAGTTCTCCAGCCTGTTTTCCGGTTCGGGCGCCTATATGGAGATTAAGCCCGACTTTTATGACGCGCTGATCGTTGATGAAGCCCACAGGCTCAATGAAAAAAGTGGTTTTTATGGCAATGAGGGCGACAACCAGATCAAGGAATTGATCGGGTCCGCTAAATGCACAGTGTTCTTTATCGACGAAGATCAGCGCGTGACCTTAAAGGATATCGGCAGCAAACAAGCGATCCGCGCGTTTGCCGAGGCCAGAGGGGCAACGGTGGAGGAATACACCCTATCTTCCCAGTTCCGTTGCAGTGGTTCCGATGGCTACTTGGCGTGGCTGGATGACGTACTGGGTATTCGCCAGACCGCCAACCCGTTGCTCGATGCCAGCGAGTACGAGTTCAAGGTGTTCGACTCCCCGCAAGCGATGCACGAGGCCATCGAGCAAAAGAATCATGGAAACAAAGCGCGGGTTGTCGCCGGTTACTGCTGGCCATGGCGTAGCAAGAAAGACTCCAAGGCCAAGGATATCGAGATCGGTGACCACTACGCTCGCCAATGGAACCTGGATCAGGACGGCAGCTTGTGGATCATCGCGGAGAACTCCGTGGAACAGGTCGGCTGCATTCATACCTGCCAAGGGCTGGAAGTGGATTACATCGGCGTGATCATCGGGCCGGATTTGATCGTGCGTAATGGCCAGGTAGTGACTTCGCCCCATGAGCGAGACAAGTACGACAAGTCGATTCGCGGCTGGAAAAAGTTGATGAAAGAGCAGCCAGTTCTGGCGCAGCAAGAGACGGACCTAATCATCAAAAACACCTATCGAACCTTGATGACCCGTGGGATGAAAGGTTGCTATCTGTACTGTACCGATCCAGAAACCGCGCAATATTTTGCAAACCGGCTAGCCGAGCAAAGCAACGACTGATCAGTGGCACTAACCCGAGCACAGCACTCAAGGAAGCGGCTGTGTTCGGGAAGCTCCAATCAGGGTGAGCCTCTCCAGCGAACATCATTCGCACACCGGATGATTCCCAAACGCTATCAGGCGAGAATATTCTTATTGAATATTGCGTTTCTTCCTACAAAGAAACGGGAAACCTACGGATAGCCCATGCCCTCCTCACCCACCAGTAATCAATCCAATCCCGCTTGGAGTCGCGACGAACTTGTCCTGGCCCTGGACCTTTACCTCCGCCATCGCGGTGGGTTGCCCGGGAAGAACCACCCGGAAGTGGAAGCCTTATCACAGAGCCTCAATCTCATTGGCAACGCCACTGGCGTGAGTAAGAACCAGAGCTTTCGCAACACCAATGGTGTCTGCATGAAGCTCAACAATTTCCGTCGCTGGGACCCGAGCTACACCGACTCCGGCCGGACTGGTCTTGCGAAAGGCAACAAGGATGAAGAGTTGGTATGGCAGGAGTTCGCTAACAACCCCAAACGACTCGCCGAAGTAGTGGCCGCCATCAACGCCAACGTCGAGTCCGGCACGACTACCCCTATAAATTTAAATGAAGAGGAAGAGCCAGGTTTCTTCGAAGCTGAGGAAGGCAAAGTGCTCACCCGAGTACACCGGGTACGGGAAAGGGACAAAAAGCTCGTCAAACACAAAAAGGACGAAGCCCTCAAGAAACACGGTGAACTCAAGTGCGAAGCCTGCGGCTTCAACTTCAGCAAAACCTATGGTGCGGACATCGAAGGCATCATCGACATTCACCACACCAAGCCACTGCACACACTCCAACCCGGCGACAAAACCAAGCTCACTGACCTGGCGTTGCTATGTGCTAATTGTCATCGTGTGGTGCATTCACGACGTAAGTGGCTGAGCGTGGCGGAGGTGAAAGCGCGCTATCAAACTAATCGCTTGTAACCTCAGCAACCGCACCATTATCAAAATATGGAAACCACTGAGTCACCCAACCTCACAGGTTGGGTCATCTAACTATTGGCCACTCACGTTGCCTCTTGTGCAGCGGGCTACTTGGTCGCTTACTTGATCGCCTACTTGGTCGCTTTGGCTGAGATCGGCCGAGGCTCGATTGCCCGAGATGGTCTTGAAAACGTTGCGTGTATCCAATCAATACATAGTTATCGTTAACGACCATCGCGAGCAATCGAGCGTCGACCGGCTGCTCCTACAATGGATCGCCGTCGCCTAACTGATCGGCATTAATCACCTAGGTTTGCTAATCCGCAGCACTCGGAACGGCGTGATACAAACATCACACCAACACCCCACTCCCCACCCCCACCAACTTATCCGGATTCCGCATGATAAAGACACGGTTCACCCGCCCCCCTACGTCATACCCAAAACTCACCACCGCAACCACCTCCCCCTCCCCCCGCAACACCACCCCACGCCCACCATTGATCTCCACCTCCTGCCACTGATACTCCCGCCAGTACCTGCTCAACGACTCGCCCACAAACGCCAGCACCGCTTCCAGCCCATACAAGGTCTCGCGAATCGCGCTGGCTTTGCCGCCGCCATCGGCGCACAGCTCGACGTCTTCGGAGAGCATCGCGGCCAGGCCTTGGGTCGAGCCGCTGGTGATGGCGCTGTGGAAGGCGCTCAGCAGTTGTTCCTGGCGCGACGGGTCCGGCTGGTAGCGCGCCTGGGTGTTGCCCAGGCTGGCTTTGGCGCGGGAGACCAGTTTGCGGCAGGTGGCTTCCTGGACGCCGAGGGTTTGCGCGACTTGGGGGTAGCCCAGGTCGAAGATATCGTACAGCAGGTAGGCGGCGCGTTCCTTGGGGGTCAGGCGTTCGAGCAGGAGCAGGAAGGCGGTGGACAGCGACGAGGCCAGTTCGTGGCTCTGTTCGGGGGAGTCGTGATGCAGGGTATGGATCGGTTCCGGCAGCCAGGTGCCGACGTAGTCCAGGCGCGAGCGCTGGGCCGAGCGCAGCAGGTCGATGCAGTGCCGGGTGCAGGCGGTGGTCAGCCAGGCGGCCGGGGTGGCGATGGAGGCCTTGTCGGCCTCCAGCCATTTGATGAACAGGTCCTGCACCACGTCCTCGGCCTCGGCGCGGGAGCCGAGGAGGCGGTAGGCCAGGCCCAGCAGGAAGCTGCGACGGCTTTCGAATACCGTCGTGTCATCGATTCGATCCATCCTCAGTGCCTCGACACCTGCAAGCGATTCCACAGGTTGATCATGCCGATATCGGCCGTCAAGGCGGCGATCTGCGCTTCGCTGAAATGTTCACGCAGGGCGGCGCGCAACGGGCCGAAGTCGGTGTCTTCGCGCAGCACGGTGAGGGCTTCGGTCCAGGCCAGGGCGGCGCGTTCGGCGGCGTTGAAGTCGCTGACATGGCGCCAGACCACCAGGCGGTCCAGGCGCTCGTTGCTTTCGCCGTCTTCGCGGGCTTCGCGGGTGTGCATCTTCACGCAGAAACCGCACTGGTTGATCTGCGAGGCGCGCAACACCACCAGATGGTGCAGCTTGCGTTCCAGGCCGTGGGCGTCGATCAGGCCGTGGACCTGGCCCAGGCTTTCGAAGATCTCGGGGATGGTTTGCAGCAGGTTGACGGCTTGGGTCGGGTGGCTGGATGACATGGGGGTGGCTCCGTTATTTGAGGGATACACCGACATGACGGGCCAGCCTGGTGGTTTGTGACGGGGTGGTGAAAATAAATTTAGGGCGTCCTCTCCCCGCCCCGTCCAAAGCCGAAACCGCGCACAAGCCCTATGTCTGCAACGACACTCACACCGCCTTAGGGTCAAGGGCATAACTCGATGAAATGGTCTCAACGCTGTCGAGACTTTTACTGGGTGGGTCAGTGAGCGCTCGAACAAAGAGGATTTGATCTGGCACTCCGGCTCTTGGCACGACCAATGTTCCTGAATCGCCATGCGCAGGTAGAACTCACGTGCTCTGCCCGAGAACAACCAGGTTGTGGCTCCAGGACAATTGTCGCACCAGTGGTGCGACTTTCTTTTCAACCCGATAAAGCTCATAAAACTGCTGCATGCGGAACAGATTCGCTCGAGTAAAACCCCACAAGCCCGGCGGTTGTCGCGCAAGATAATCCGCCAACTGCCGGGCCACCCCATCGCCCCACTCCGCAGCCTCGATCTTGCGACTGATATAGGCGCCGACCTGCCAATACAGGTCCACCAGTTCGGTACCGGTCATCAAAGGTCGGAAACTGCTGCTTCACCCAACCTCACTGGCTAGGTCATCTACTTACTGGCCACCCACCTCGCCCCTTGCGCAGTCAACCGGTACTTCTGTACCGGGCTGCGTGGCGAATCGGGATCAGTCATTTCGATCAGTCCGGCGGCTAATGCCGGGGCCAAGTAGTTGTTACGGAAGGTGGGGCGGTGCACCAATTGCAAGTGCTGCATCAGCTCTCCCGCTTTGAGGGCAACGCTGCCGTCCAAGACGTGCAGCAGTCGAGCTACTTGGTCGCTTACTTGATCGGTTACTTGGTCGCTTTGTCTGCTATCAAGCAGAGCCTGCTGCAACGCTTGCAACATGAACTCGACAAAAGGTGTGGCCTCGGTTTGTTGATCCGCAGCACTCAGGGCAGCGTAATAAGCGTCCTGTTGCTCGCGAATCACCGTCTCCACCGGCAGCCAGGCCAGAACGGGACGCCATAGGCTCAATATCAGCGTTTGCCACAAGCGCCCCATCCGCCCGTTGCCGTCGGCGAACGGGTGGATGAATTCGAATTCGTAGTGAAATACACAGCTGGCAAGCAGTGGGTGCAGATCAGTGCTGGACAACCAGTTGAGCAGGTCGTCCACCAGCGTAGGCACGCGGCTGGGCGGCGGGGCCATATGCACCAACCTTTCCTCTCGGTAGATGCCGACCCCGGCACGACGCAACTGCCCGGCATCGTCGATAAGCCCGTGCATTAGCAAACCATGAGCCCCCAGCAAGTGCGCACGAGAGGATGGCTGCCAACCGGACATGGCCTCATAGGCGGCAAAGGCATTGCGCACCTCCTGGATCTCACGGGGCAGGCCTAACACCCGTCGACCATCCAGCACGGCCGTGACCTGTTCGATACTCAGCGTGTTGTTCTCGATGGCCAGCGAGGCCTGGATGGTGCGAATACGATTACCCCGCCGCAGCTGTGGCGTCAGGGTCGACTCATGCCGCGCCGACAGTCGCCCGACTTGCTCGCTGATCTCGGCGACCAAGGCGAGCATGGATGGGGTCAGGGTCAATGGCGGCTGGTAGCGGCTCATGGGGTTATCTGCTGCGCTGTGAATGGCGTGCGCCGGTGCGAGCGCAAATCTCCCACTTTCTGGCCGTCGGCAAGAGTGCTGGCAGCCTTTTGGCCCGTCATGGACTGACTCCTGCTGTCGACGCAGATGAATTGCGCAATGGAAAATGAAAAACCGATCACGAAGATGCGGCCCAAGATGAGCAGCATGATACCGGGCTCGCGGTTTTTCGTCAGAACCCTGGGTAACAGACTGCGCCTCACACCAGGATAAACAGCAATATCAAGCAATCGCTCCGGCAGGCACCCCGGCAACAACACCCAAGAGTCAACCTCCAACGCCCAAGTACTTTCGCCGTTTATGAGCATTGCGGCATTTGGCCATAAAAGCACAGAGCGGACACCAGGTCCCCTGCGTAATGGAGTGAGGAATCGCTTCCCAGGTGTGTCCGATGCTGCATATCCAACGCAGTTTGGTTTGCGAATCGACATAGTGTGCTGAAAGGCACCGACCACCATGTGCCTGAGCCAAAGTGTGCATGGTTTTGATGTCACTGCGCATGCTGTCGTAATAACACTGCCGACACCAAGTACCTTGCAAGACTCTTGCGGGTCCAGCGTCCCAGACATGACCTTCAGCACAGCGCCAAGTGAGTGGCGTGATGCCATTGACATAGCGTGAAGACAAACACTCGCCACCGCGCTTTCGGGCAACGGCCTGAACCTGCTCTAAGGTGTTGCAACGCGCCTCCACAGCACATACAGGGCACCAGCTATGGTGTTTCACACTAGCGGGCACTGCCTCCCAACGATGACCTTGGCCACACTCCCAGAGCAGGGCGCTTGCACTGTCGATATAGCTCTCGGACAAACAGCGACCTCCCCGCTGGGTCGCAATTTGCTGCATCGCCTCCAGCGTATCGCGCCGGCCTAAGCGGCAGCAGGTCGGACACCAACGGTCTTGTTTGATACTTGCCAGTGTTGCCTGCCAGCGATGCTCCTGGGCGCACTGCCACTCCAGAGGCATACGCCCTGACTCACAATGAGCCGACAGGCAGCGACCACCCCGTTCGAATGCAATACGCTGCGCCGTCTCCAGGGTACTGCGTCGTCGCACACGAGCACACACCGGGCACCAACTCCCCCGAATGACGCGGTAAGGGTCCGCCAGCCACTCATGACCATGCTCACAGCGCCAAGACAGTCGAGTAGCCAGATTGCGATAAGAGTCGGATAGGCACCGCCCTCCTCGCGATTGGGCCAGTTGCTGCATACCTTCAATGGTTTTAAGAGAGGGAGTGGTCATGCTGGGTATCGGTGGTCCTGATGGACGAGGATTTAGATTTGGTTGCTCAGGTTCAGCGCAGTATCGACTCGCGCTGCTCATTGACTAAATCGGTAACCGGTAGAGCAAATCAGTTTCCAACCGGTATCGACAAGCTGCCCGTACGTGATCGTCGATACGTCCTACGCTGACTAACTCTCGGCATTTCCTTTCGGATTGCTGGCGATCAGGCTGGCACCACAGGCTGTTTTCATTCCGTCGAGCGCCACGGGGATACCGCCAACATCCAGCAGGGCACTGCCCTCGGAAATCGGAAACACCCCTTTGCATAATGGGCACACAACCTTGTGGCCTACACCGGCCATGGGTTTGCTGTTCAAGTCGGTTTGGTTGAATGCTTCAATCACAGTGCCGCCGTGACTGGTGGAGTCGCCGAGTCGGATGATGTCCACATCTGCTCCTTTTCCGTTGTATGACCAAACACTTCTCCCTCAGCGGGCATTGTGCCCACCGAAGGATGAGTGTTCAGGTGTGGAAGGTGATGGTCCAGAGAGGAAACAGCCTCCGTCACAACACGAACTGATCTCTACTGAGTTTTACAGTTCGTCCATCCAGTTGCTGTTCGGCTTCAGGTCAGCCAAAAACTCCTCCAAGGCGTAGTCCGTTTGCACAACGGGCGGCTTCGGAGTCGGTGACACGACAGGGTTACCTACTGGCTGCGTTTGGGGAGCAGGGTCATCGCTGCTGGCAGTCTGCGGCATCAGGTTGACCCCAAAAGGATTGCTGACTGGTTTCTTGCCTGGTGTGGCCGAGGTGATGGAAATGATCGTCGCCCGATCCTGCCGGCGCATGGGCATGACGATGCTGGTATCGGCATTCAGATAGCTGGCCATGGTGGCCAGCGCGATGCCTACAAAAGGCGAAGCCGCCCCTGTGTCACCCAGCCGTTGGGTGAGATCGTAGCTCTCCCGTGACTCAAGCAGGTCAAGCGAGCTATGAGCGGCCTTCAGGGCAGGCAGCAGTTCAGCCAGAGGGGCCGTGTTCAAACCGCCATCGTAGAACAGCCGAGCTGGCTTCGGAGTGAGCCCATCCATAGCTTTTTGCCAGCCAGCAGCTAACTGGGCGGTCAAGGCCTCGCGCTTCAGACGCTCGCCAGTATCAGGGCGTTGCAACGACACGGTGACAGGCCGGTGAATTTTGGCCAACACAGGGAGAGCATCCCATTGCTCAAAAGCACGTTGGGTCCAGGGCTGTGGAATGAATTCCGATGGCTGGAATTCCACGGCGGGTTTGCGCCAGCCCCAACCAGTGAACTCGGGATCAATGGGATTCTTGTTCGTCTTCGCAAACTGGGCGTAATAGCGCAGCCATTCGACCCGTTCGGGACGACCGACGACCAGAGCGACCATTGAATCAGTGAGCTCGCCTGGTTGCCGAGGCCCGGTCCCAAGCCCTATGGGTTTATTGCCCTTGGTCGTCAATGACAAGGCCATGTTGAACCCCTCGTTAACGTATACCAGCAACGCAGGAAGATCAGGATTACGCTCGAATAACTGGAACAGAGATTCCACCACCCCTTCGGGGGTGTCATTGCAGACTATGCCGTCCTGTAAGTTACGAATGCGGTGCCAATGTAATCCCGCTGGATTCCGCATATCGTTGACCATGACCGACAGACTTTCTTGGGTCTCTTCAGGCGTAAAACGTAAATTGGGGGTTTGGGGATTCCAACCACGAACCACAGTAATGGTAGGAATCGGCCACTTTTCCAGGAAGTCTCGCAACCCCAACTCCAGCGCATCTGCTTCCCGCTTTTCAGAAGCCATATCCTTATCATCGGCAGTCACTGGATACTTCTTCGGATCCATAGGCAGGATGCTGCCAACATGCAGAGCCTCTGGCTGTTTTGCATTCTGCTCTTGTAACGTCTGCCAAGCCTGCCCCTGGCGAAACACATCCAGACTCATGCCGATACTGAGTACATCAAGAGTTTCCAAACGTGGTGAGGTAGTTGGGGCGCGGTAACGAGTATCAGTGGACACAGTGGTAGCCTCCTTGGCCGAGGTATAGGCAGTCACGGCCGCGGCCGGGCTGGCAAAACAGCGGGTAGACGTCAGAGAGGGGGTAGCCGCCAGAACCAGATGGCTGGTCAGCAGCAAACCAGGGATAGATAGATACGGGAGAATGCGGTGCATCAGACTTTCCCCCCAAAACTGATGGATTTACCCAGCCTTTTCCCACCCCAGGTCTGCGTGGCCACTAAGGAGGGCATCTCAGCCTTACCTACAGTATCTGGCAATGTGCCATTTTGGCGGTAGGTCACTGTGGAGTCGATCAGATCGCGATTCTTATCGTCTTCTATCCGATAAAAGCTCTGCACAGATTCGTCAGGAAGATCATTATCTAGATCTGCATCAGCCTGTGCCCTTCCTTTCGCTCGCTTGCTCTTCCAATCCAACCGCCAATCCGCCACGCGACAGAGATACGCATAGAACGTCATGTCATCGACACTCTCCCCTGCGCCGATGGCCACGTCATAGGCCAGTACCTGCCGACTGTGCTCCGGGTTGTTCGGAATGCCCGAGTGAAAGGACTGGGCCTCTTGATACTCCTCGCTTTGCAGGCGCAACCGGGCTTCGTAAGGCGTCTCTCCGCGGGTGATCAGTACCTGACCATTGCCCAACGACCGTGCGGAAAAAACATGAGCGCGCTGAGCGGGCTCATTGATGTCGTCACGAGCCTGCTGCACGCTGGCAGTATCACGGCCACGTTTAAAAGCTACTTGTTCATCTAGCGTCTCCTGACGGGCGTACTTCGGATCCTTGGGACGCCAGGCAGACTTGATACGGAGGGACTTGTCATTACTCAGACCAATAGCCGCATCGATGGGGTCCAGCTTGTCCATGATCTGATAAACACCACTGCTTGAGTCTTCCCCTGGCGCGGTCATGGTTCCGTCGGCCGAGAAATCTGCCTTTGCCGGCACAGGCAATAGAGGAGCAGTCAACATCACACTGGTGCCCGGCTTGAAACTGGCACGCCCACTCCGGTCCAATCCTCCTAAACCGGTGTCTTCCCAGGTTTTTTCCCCTTCAAGCAGCAGAGAGTAAGAATAGGGAGGCACGTGCTTGCCGATTTCTTCCTTCTGCCCATTGCGCTTGCGCAAGGTAAAGATGCGCTGGTAGAAGCGCTGCGGCAACACGGTACGTGCAGGCTGCCCATCAACGACATCCCCGATACCCTGCCAACCAATTCCCTGTACGTTGCCAAGACCCACAGTCTGATCTTGAGGTGTGAAGTAAAGGTAGGTGCATCCTCGGTTATCCCGTTCGTCAAATGAAACGGACTCTCCACGGATATTGGCTTGAGATGCTGTGCTGCCGGTCCATCCAGGCCCGCCAATAGCGCCGTAACCCTGGCAGTTTTTCAGCGCAACACTCGACAGTGCTGGAACCGGGTTCGGGGTACCCGCAATGAACTGAAGGATGCCGTTGAGGGTAGCGATACGGGCAGCTGTTGTTTGCTGCTCTAGCCATTTCTGGGTCTTTTCGTTGAAGGGTTGGAACAGGCTATAGGGCGAGTTGAGCATGATCACGCCATCGGCCGGTTTTATCGTTTCATCCTTGAGAAATGCATGGGCCAATAGGGTGAGCATCGTGCCCTGGCTATGTCCGACTATGTTGATGGTGTCATTGGGATAACGCTTGCGGATGATCTTGATCAACATGGCCAAGCGCATGGAAGCCAGCACCATGTAACGACGGCCTGCGGCTGAAAACAGCGGGTGGGTTAGGGTGCCACCAACAAAATTGAGGGGAAGGATACCGAACGGATAACCGTTGAAACCCTCCCCCCACATGTCGGGCAAATTGGTGGTAGCGTTAGCGAACTGCCCCCCCTCCTTAGTGCCGGTCTTATCCAGGCGGTTGTTGTTGCGGTCCAGCCACTCACCGTGGGGCTCGGTCTTGTTAATGTATTTTTCTTCCTCGCGAAAGCCCCAATAGAACGGAATGACCACGCTGCGGATAGTCCCACCATCGCTGGACGCGCTGAACTTGCGCCGGTAGTACACGGCATCGGGGTTGCTCGCCTTACCGTCATCATCAGAGGGTAGGCTGTATCCAGCCGATATCAGGTAACCCGGGTTACTGGCGCCGTTGGGCAGGGTCTGCGGCATATCCAGGCGTTCGTTCAGCCCCTGGCATAGACCACGCTCGATACGCTCATAGCAACCGGCAAGATCGTTGACCCCATGCACAATGATGGTCACGCAAGGTTTTGGCGGAGTTGCAATCAGATGCACGTCACCACCGCCAGGCAGGGTGATGGCCTTACCTGAACTGATTGTTCTCATCCGAACCGCATCATTCATTGCTGCTCTCCTTGCTTCTGCCTGGTAATCCTTCTGACCAGGCAGCTGTCTGAATTTGGGGGCCGCTACGAATCCGCTGGGCCCACCCGCTCTGGATCTTTATGCCCCAGCTTTTGAAAGCAACATGCGCACACTGGCGATGTTCATCGCATCTTTCTGCAATAACTGGGTAGCTCCCGTTGCATCGGTAGTGCCTTCGACAACCTCACCATTGGCCATGGTGATTTTGTAGGGCACATTGGGCATCGCCGATTGGCCATCGATCTGCTTGAGCATGAAACGTCGTTGGGTATCCCCCACCTTGAACTTCGGCAGCTCGGTATCGAGACTCGCGCCCCCCAGCATGCTGTGTTTGGCAGCTTTGACGGTAAAGTTGCCCGGCATGCCCAGCTCGATGTTGCCACCCTTAAGGGTGAGGTAAGCGCCACCGCACATCAGCGTGATGTGTTCCTTCGCGGAGACCAGTACATGGTTGTTGCTCGCACTGACCTCCACACTCTGATCCGCCTCCAGGCGGATATTGTTCTTCTGCGCCTGCAGTAACATCAGCCCCTGATGGGCGATGTGGCGCATCTCACCGCTTTGCGCGAACAACCCCAGGTCGGTGCCGGCATTGACCACGAACCTCTACCCCGAGGTCAGTTGCTGGTTCTGCTGGGCCACGCTGTCGATATGCTCGCCAGCCGCCAGAATGACGCTGTTAGGCGACGCCACCGCAACACCGGCCTGACCGCTCAGGGCGATAGCAGGTTTACCACCGTTGGTTTTGCCTGACTCATCATTGGCTCCATGCCCCAGATCGCGAACTGCTTCGCTGAGTGTTTTCTGAGGGTCTTTATCGTGATCGATGCCTTGGTTATCGGCGGCATAGTCACCCAGGCCCTTGGCCAATTGCAGGGCAGCCTCCAGCACTTGAATGACCGTGCCACGGTCAAGGTGACCACCGCTGGCATTCAACTGTTCTTCGGTGCTGAGCAGCAGGCCCTTGGCTGCTCGCATTGCACCATGTTCGTCGGTACGCAGTTCGAAACCTTCACCCCGTGGCGCGCCGCCGCTAGGACGCGGGTGAGTCAGGTACCCCAGGTGCAGCGCGGTGCTGCCGTGGTCGCTCATCAGCGCGGCACTGATCTCTTTGGTGGTGTCGTCGATGCGCAGTTCGTTGGCACGGCTGCCTTTGTATTCCTTGCTCTTGATGGTGCTGAGGATCTTGTGATTCGGCAGTTGGTACGGTGGCATGTTGCTCGCACGGTAAGTGCGGCCCGTGATGATCGGTTGGTCACAGTCGCCATCGAGGTAGTCGACTATGACTTCCTGGCCAATTCGCGGGATCGCCATATGGCCCCAGTCTGCACCGGCCCAGTTTTGTGATACCCGGATCCAGCAGGAGCTGAACTCGTTGTCCTTGCCCTCCCGGTCCCAGGGGAACTGAACCTTTACCCGGCCGAACTCGTCGGTGTGGATCTCCTCTCCTTCCGGGCCCACCACGCTGGCGATCTGCGGCCCGTCGATACGAGGTCTGGGCAGAGGCACCGGGCGCCACTCCATCTGTTCGGGAATGATCTCGGCGGTGAAGTCGTAGCTCACGCCCATTTCGGCGTCGGCGGACTCTTCTTGCTGGCTGGCGTGCTGCACCCCTCGGTGGGTGATTCGCACCGATCGCCACCAGCAGTTGAAGTCTTGCCGGGGGTGGCCCGTCAACTGGAAGGAAAGGCCCGGAATCAAGCGCGGATCGTCACCTTCGACCTGGACGACCTGCGTGTCCTGTCGGTGGCCCCGCAAGCGGTTTTCGGTGAAGGGTTTGCCGGCTGCGCTGGCCTTGTAGCGTCCTGGATAGTCATAGCGCTCATAGTGCGGCGCCTGGTGTTCCAGGTCCTCGCCGACCAGACGCTGTTGCTGGTTGAACGCGGGACGCTTGAAGGTGTAGTCGCGCTGAGTCTGTTCGGCCGTGCGGACGTTTTCCGTGTAGCTGAACGCGTACAGCACGGGCCGTTCAGCGTCCCCCGCCGGCTGCGTGCTGTACAGCACCGGATCGCCCTGGATGCGTTCCTGAACGTAGAGCTTGTCACTCTGGATCAGCGTGTGAGAGGTCGCATCGGATTTGAAGTAATAGAACAGGCCCTCCTCTGTGGAAAGCCGATCGAACCAATACAGGTCGGTGTCCCCCGCCTGGGTACAGTATTCGCGGGACAGGTGCTCGGTATAGGTGTTCTGCTGATAGTCCAGGATGCCATGCTCAGCCAACACCGACTTGAGTATTTCGGGCACGCTTTTCTGCTGGAAGATCCGCCAGTCGGAACTCAGGCCAAGCCGGGCAAGCTGCGGCTCGACCACCACGCGGTAGCGGGTGCGACGAAAGCCGGTTTTGCCCTGGGTGAAGCTGGAGACCAGACCGTGGACATGGCGGACAGCCGTGGTGCCTTGCCAGATCGTCAGCAACGCCGGCTGATCGAGGGCCTGGGCAAAATCGATGGTTGGGTTGTCACTGGCCAGTTCGAGCGTCAACCGATAAGGCTCGCAAATGGCTTCTTCCAGGGTGAACTCTACGACCTCGAACTCCATCCGGCCGGACAGCACGGAGAAGGTGAATCTCAAATCCCTTTGGCGCATATAACTAATCCCTAGTCAAAATAATGGATGCTGCGCGGGGAAGCGAACCTCAACCGCTTAGCGGAGCCGATACTTAGCGAGCACCTAACGAGATACAGCAACCGACTCGTGAGCGTCACAGGCACCATCGTTGAGCATTCGGAGCAATACTTCGGATATGGCCTGACCGCCTGCTGGCCAGGTCAATGTCGAATACGCAGGTTTACCGAAGGGCTCATTGCCGATGACGACAAGGACTTGAAAGGCATGTTTGAGACCGTTAAGGGCCAAACTGAATAGCGCTTGCGGAAAAACATTGAACATCCATTGTTCCTTTTCACCGTGGTGATGCACGGGGTTTGTCACGACCATGGTGGTGCCAAAGACACACTGAACAAGTCACACCGAGCCATCACAAGCTCGCTTTTTGAGTACGCTAACAAGGCTGCGAAAAAATTGCTTTAGGAAACGTCCTAAAACTCATCCTTTTTTGCAATAGCTCAGAATTGGGCTAGCGAGTGAGAGCAGAGACAACGGGGAGCGCCTCCAGGTAGAAATCCAGCTTGCCCAGGTGTTCCGGCTCGAAGCGCCCGACCTTGAGTTCAATGGCCACCAGGCAATTCAACCCGCGATGAAACAGCAGCAGATCCAGCACAAAATCGCGCCCGCCGACCTGCAATGGGTAGCGTGAAGCGACAAAACAGAAGTCCCGCCCCATTTCGATCAGAAAGTCTTTCAGTTGCTGCACTAACCCACTGTGCAGATCGGCTTCGCTATGCCCCTGGGCCAGGTCAAGAAACTCCACCACATAGGCATCCTTGAACACCCTCAACGCCTCGGGATGCAATTGTCTCAACGCTGTCGAGACTTTTGCCGGTTGGGTCAATGAGCGCTCGAAAAGGGCCGATTTGATCTGGCGCTCCAGCTCCCGACGCGACCACTGCTCCTGAACCGCCATGCGCAGGTAGAACTCACGCTCCTTAGGCTGTTTGCTCTGCCCAAGAACGACCAGGTTATGGCTCCAAGACAATTGTCGCACCAGTGGTGCGACTTTCTTTTCACCCCGATAGACCTCATAAAACTGGCGCATACGAAACAGATTGGCTCGGGTAAAACCCCGCAACCCCGGCTGCTGCCGCGCAAGATAATCCGCCAGTTGCTCGACCACTCCATCGCCCCACTCCGCCGCCTGGATCTTGCGACTGATATAGGCGCCGACCTGCCAATACAGCTCCACCAGTTCGGTATTCACCGCCCGCACCGCCCGTTGGCGCGCGGCGGCGATCATGTGCGCCACTTCGTTGAAGGCCGCATCGGTGGATGGCAGTGCTTGATTCATAAAAAAGGTCCTGCCTGAAGGATGTAGTCCACCATCATCAGGCGGCCCTCAATCAACGTGCAGTCAGCCGCGTCTCTTTCTATTGAGCGAAATTTCCTGGATTGAGCAACGCCGGCAGCTCTGTCACCCCGGCATGCACTCAAACCCATGCGCACTCGCCACCTGCTTCCCCTGGGCATCAAACAACCGCGCCCGCACCTCGGTGCCCAGGGTCGACTCCACCAGCTTGTAATGCTCCCCCGCCTGGAAGTTCGGGTAGCTCACATGCCCGCGGCAATCGACCTGGTTGGAGTCGCCGCCGACCTCCTCGAACAGGGTCACGTCCAGGCGGTGGGCGCCGGGTTGGACTTCGAAGTAGCGGCCGTCGTCGACGTTCTTGCCGTCGACCCGCTCGGCCATCAGGTCGCTGGGGCCCTCTTCTTCGAGGCTGATCCAGGCTTCCCTGGGGTCGGGCTGGGGCATCGGGCCGGCGCAGGCGGACAACAGCAGCACCAGGCTCAGGGCGGGAATCAGCAGCAGGGGTTTGGCATTCATGGCAGGTACCTCGGCAGTAAATATCGACACAGGGCGAAGCGAAAAAAGCAGTCGCGCCGGATTGCCATGCAGCTTGTCGAGGCCCTGTTCAGAGGACAAATGAATCCCCGTGAAAGGAAATTCAGGCCTTACCTAAAACTTCCTTCACCTGGCTGAAAGCCGCGTGTTAGGTGGGTCGCCGGAGACTGCCGAGCTTTGTTTCCGCCTCGGAGGTCCACCCCATGCTCGGGCTGGTCAAGACCGCTCTGCTCAAGCCCTACACGTTTATCGTGCTGGCGATTTTTATCTGCATCATCGGGCCGCTGGCGGCGCTGCGTACGCCCACCGATGTGTTCCCCGATATCGGCATTCCGGTGGTGGCGGTGGTCTGGCAGTACACCGGCCTGTCGCCGGACGCCATGGCCGGGCGGGTGATCTACACCTACGAGCGCTCCCTGAGCACCACGGTCAACGACATCGAGCACATCGAGTCGCAGTCGCTGCCGGGCATGGGCATCGTCAAGATCTTCTTCCAGCCGGGGGTGGATATCCGCACCGCCAACGCCCAGGTCACGGCGGTGTCGCAAACCGTGCTCAAGCAGATGCCGCCGGGCATCACCCCGCCGCTGATCCTCAACTACAGCGCCTCGACGGTGCCGATCCTGCAGATGGCCTTCTCCAGCCCGACCCTGTCGGAAGCAAAAATCCGCGACCTGGTGCAGAACAATATCCGCCTGCCCCTGAGCTCCGTGCCGGGGCTGGCGATGCCGACGCCCATGGGCGGCAAGCAGCGGCAGATCACCCTGGATCTGGACCCGCAGGCGCTGGCGGCCAAGGGCCTGTCGGCACAGGACGTGGGCAATGCCCTGGCGGCGCAGAACCAGATCATCCCGGTAGGCACCGCCAAGCTCGGCGGCGACGAATACACGGTGCTGCTGAATAACAGCCCGACCGCCATCGACGAGCTCAACGACCTGCCGATCAAGACCGTGGACGGCGCGCTGATCACCATCGGCCAGGTGGCCCATGTGCGCGACGGCTCGCCGCCGCAGAGCAATATCGTGCGGGTCGACGGCCATCGCGCGGTGCTGATGCCGGCGCTGAAGAACGGCAATATCTCCACCCTGTCGATCGTCGATGGCATCCGCCAGATGCTGCCGCGCATCGACGAAACCCTGCCGCCGGCGCTGAAGACTTCGCTGCTGGGCGACGCCTCGGTGTTCGTCAAACAGTCGGTGGGCAGCGTGGCCCGGGAAGGCATCATCGCCGCGCTGCTGACCAGCGCGATGATCCTGCTGTTCCTCGGCAGCTGGCGCTCCACACTAATCATCGCCGCCTCGATCCCCCTGGCGGTGCTCGCGGCCATCGCCCTGCTCGCCGCCAGCGGCCAGACCCTGAATGTCATGACCCTGGGTGGACTGGCGCTGGCGGTGGGGATTCTGGTGGACGACGCCACGGTGACCATCGAGAACATCAACTGGCACCTGGAACAGGGCAAGGCGGTGAAGGCCGCGATCCTCGATGGTGCGAAACAGATCGTCGGCCCGGCCTTCGTCTCGCTGTTGTGCATCTGCATCGTCTTCGTGCCGATGTTCCTGTTGCAGGGCATCGCCGGTTACCTGTTCCGACCCATGGCCCTGGCGGTGATCTTCGCCATGGCCAGCTCGTTCATCCTCTCGCGGACCCTGGTGCCGACCCTGGCCATGTACCTGCTCAAGCCCCATGTGCCGGAAGCAGGCCCGGGGCATCACCCGGAAGACGAATTCATCAACCACCACGAGGGCGAGCAGCACGCCCCGCCGCGGCATGCCCTGGTGCGTGGGCTGCTGGGGTTCCAGCAGGCTTTCGAGCGGCGCTTCTCCACTGTCCGCGACACCTACCACGGCCTGCTGACCCTGGCCCTGGCCCACCGCAAGCGCTTCCTGCTGGGTTTCCTCGCCTGCGTGCTGGCCTCCTTCGCCCTACTGCCGAGCCTCGGCCAGGACTTCTTCCCGGCCACCGACGCCGGCGCCCTGGCCCTGCATGTACGCCTGCCCCTGGGCACGCGGATCGAGGAAAGCGCGGCGGCCTTCGACCGCATCGAGGCGCGGATTCGCGAGGTGATTCCGCCGGAGCAGCTGGACAGCGTGATCGACAATATCGGCATCCCCCTGAGCGGCATCGACATGGCCTACAGCAGCAGCGGCACCATCGGCCCGCAGGACGGCGACATCCAGGTCACCCTCAAGCCCGGCCACGCGCCGACCGCCGACTACGTGAAGCAATTGCGCGAAGCCCTGCCGGAAAGTTTCCCCGGCAGCCAGTTCGCCTTCCTGCCGGCGGACATCAGCAGCCAGATCCTCAACTTCGGCGCGCCGGCGCCGCTGGACGTGAAAATCTCCGGCCCTAACGGCGCCGCCAACCGCGCCTATGCCCTGGCGCTGCAACGGCGCCTGCAACATGTGCCGGGCATCGCCGACCTGCGTATCCAGCAGTCCACCGGCTACCCCTCGCTGGCGGTCAAGGTCGACCGCTTGCGGGCCAACGGCCTGGGGATTACCGAGCGCGACGTGACCAACAGCATGGTGGCGTCGCTGGCCGGCAGCTCCCAGGTGGCGCCGACCTTCTGGCTCAACCCGCAGAACGGCGTGTCCTACTCGATCGTCGCCGCCACTCCGCAATACCGCCTGGACAGCCTGCCGTCCCTAGAGGCGCTGCCGGTGACCGGCAGCAACGGCCAATCGCAGATCCTCGGCGGCCTGGCCAGCATCTCGCGGGTGGACAGCCCGGCGGTGGTCACCCACTACAACATCCAGCCGACCCTGGACCTCTACGCCAACGTCCAGGGCCGCGACCTGGGCGGCGTGGCCCAGGATATCCAAAAAGTCCTCGACGACAGCCAGGCGCTGCGGCCCAAGGGCGCGACCATCAGCCTGCACGGGCAGATCGACGCCCTGCATGAAGCCTTCAGCGGCCTGAGCCTGGGCCTGCTGGGCGCGGTGGTGCTGATCTACCTGCTGATCGTGGTCAACTTCCAGTCCTGGCTCGATCCGTTCGTGATCATCACCGCGCTACCGGCGGCCCTGGCCGGGATCGTGTGGATGCTGTTCCTCAGCGGCACCTCGCTGTCGGTGCCGGCGCTGACCGGGGCCATCCTCTGCATGGGCGTGGCCACGGCCAACTCGATCCTGGTGGTGAGTTTCTGCCGCGAACGCCTGGCCGAACACGGCGATGCCCTGAAGGCCGCGCTGGAAGCCGGTTACACGCGCTTTCGCCCAGTGTGCATGACCGCCCTGGCGATGATTATCGGCATGCTGCCGCTGGCCCTGTCGGAGGAGCAGAACGCGCCCCTGGGCCGCGCCGTGATCGGCGGCCTGATCCTCGCCACCACTGCCACCCTGCTCTTCGTTCCCGTGGTGTTCAGCCTGGTCCACGGGCGTCACCCCACTCGCGCTGTCGCTGGAGAAAGTACCCATGTCGCCTGAACACACCCCCTCGCGCAAACGCCTGCTGTGGCTGGGCATCGGCGGCCTGACCCTGGCCGCCCTGCTGGTGGCCAACGGTCTGGCCGCGCGCAGCCGCCATGAACGCGCGGTGGCCGCCTGGACCGAAACCGCCGCCGTGCCCCAGGTGCTGGTGTTGCAGCCACAGCAGAACCGCCAGGGCGACACCCTGCGCCTGCCAGCGCACCTGGAAGCCTGGAGCAAGGCACCGATCCACGCCCGGGTCAGCGGCTACCTGAAAAGCTGGAACAGCGACATAGGCACCAAGGTCGAGGCCGGGCAAGTTCTCGCCGAAATCGACAGCCCCGACCTCGACCAGCAGATGGCCCAGGCCCACGCCCGGCTGGTGCAGGAACAGGCCAATGCGCGCCTGGCGCAGACCACCGCCGTGCGCTGGCAGAACCTCGTGGCCAGCCACTCGGTGTCGCGCCAGGAGGCCGATGAAAAAACCTCCAACGCCGCGGCCGCCAAGGCCAATGCCGAAGCGGCCGCCGCCGATTACGCGCGGCTCTCGGCCCTGGAGGACTACAAGACCATCCGTGCGCCCTTCGCCGGCACCATCACCGCGCGCCACACCGATATCGGCCAGTTAATCAAGGCCGACAACGACAGCGATCCGCAGCTGTTCGACCTGGCCGACACCCACAAGCTGCGGCTCTACGTGCCGGTGCCGCAGAACTACGCCAGCGTGATCCGCCCCGGCCTCAGCGCCGAGCTGACAGTGCCGGAACACCCCGGCCAGCACTTCAGCGCGCGGCTGCTCGGCGACTCCACCGCCATCGACCAGCGCTCCGGCACCCTGCTCGCCCAGTTCGTCGCCGACAACCCCGACGGCGCGCTGCTGCCCGGCGACTATGCCGAAGCCGCCCTGGCCCTGCCCGCCGACACCCGGGGCCTGAGCATCCCGGCCAGCGCGCTGATCTTCCGCGCCCAGGGCACCCAGGTGGCGCTGCTCGACGAGCACAATCACGTGCACCTGCGGGACATCCATATCGGCCTCGACCTCGGCGCACGGCTGGTGATCGACCAGGGCCTGCAAGCCGCCGACCGGGTGATCGACAACCCGCCCGACGCCCTGCGCGAAGGCGACCTGGTGCAACTGGCCGACGCCGGAGGTGAGCATGCGCCCAAGGCTTGAACCGCTTGCTGTCTTGCTGTTGCTGGCCCTGCAAGGCTGCTCCCTGGCGCCCGGCTACCAGGTGCCAACCGTGGAGCTGCCGGCCCACTACCGCGAACAGACCAGCGACGGGCCCTGGCATCCGGCGCAACCAGCAGATCAACTGGCCAGCCAGTGGTGGCTGCTGTACCAGGACCCGCGCCTGGATGACCTGCAACAGCGCCTGCTCAAGGCCAACCCGGACCTGGCGGCGGCGCTGGCACACTTCGACGCGGCTCAGGTCTATGCCAGCCAGCTGCATGCCGGGCTGTTCCCGCAGATCAGCGCCAGCGGCCAGTCACTGCGCCAACGACAGTCGGACAATCGGCCGTTGCGCGGCAGCAGCCAGCCTTCGGTGTACAACAGCAACACCGCGGGTTTTGCCCTGAGCTTCGACCCGGACCTGTGGGGGCGGATTCGCAACCAGGTGGCCGCCGGCGATGCCCAGGCCGAGGCGTCGGCCGACGATCTGGCGGTGGTGCGCCTGAGCCTGCAACAGCAGTTGGCGGCGCTTTATGTGCAGCTCAATGGCCTGGATGCACAGCGCGCGATCCTCAGCCAGTCCCTGGACGATTACGCCCAGGCCCTGCAACTGACCCGCAGCCGCTACCAGGGGCAGATCGCCTCGGAGCTGGACCTGACCCGCGCGCAAAGCCAACTGGCCAGCGCCGAGGCCGAGCTGGACGAAGTGCGCGGACAACGCAACCTCACCGAACACGCGATCGGCGAACTGGTGGGCGAGCCGGCCAGCCAGTTCCAACTGCCCGCGGCCACTCAGGCACTGACCCTGCCCGGCGTGCCACAACAGCTGCCCAGCGCCCTGCTGCAACGCCGCCCGGACATCGCCGCCGCCGAACGCCGGGTGTTCGCCGCCAACGCCAACATAGGCGTGGCCCGGGCCGCCTGGTACCCGGACTTCAGCCTCACCGGCCTGCTCGGCGGGCAGACCCAGGGCAGCGGAAACCTTCTGGCGGCGGGCAATCGCTATTGGGCGCTGGGGCCCCTGGTCAACCTGCCGATCTTCGACGGCGGCCGCCTGAGCGCCAACGAACGCCAGGCCCACGCCGAATTCGAGGAAGCCGCCGCCCATTACCGCAGCCAGGTGCTGCGGGCGGTGCGCGAGGTGGAGGACAACCTGGGACAACTGCGGGATTTGCGCCAGGAGGCGCTGGATCAGCAGGCGGCGGTGAATGCCGCGCAGCACACGCAGACTTTGGCCATGAACAGCTATCGGGCGGGGGCGGTGAGTTATCTGGAGGTGGTGACGGCGCAGACCGTAGCGTTGCAGGCGCAGCGGGGGTTGCAAGCGCTGCAGACGCGGGAGTTGTTGGCGAGTGTGGGGTTGGTTACGGCGTTGGGTGGGGGGTGGAAAGCTGGAGCCTGAAGCCGGAGGCAGGGCTATAGAAAGCTCGATCCTCCTGCGTACATATCCGTTTCTGCGGTAACGGCGACTTAGGGTTCCGCCCTTACGGCGGGTCACTTTGGAAGAGCGCCAAAGTAACCAAAACGCTTTGCCCCTGGCGTCCGGTCCTCGCTAAGGCTCGGATTCCCTCGCTCCGGTCCTGCTCCGTGGGCCGCCGCCACAGGCCATCCATGGCCTGGGGCGGCTAACTCGGCATCCCTGCCGAGTTGCCCACTGCGCAGAACCTCCACTCGGCCTCCCGATGGGGCAAACAATCAAAAGCAACGCGAGGCGGCCTACCGGCCGGCCTGTGTTTGAAAGCGTGCGTTCTGTAGCCGTGTAACCCTGTAGCCGCTGCCGCAGGCTGCGATCGGCCCGAAGGGACGCCAAGCCTGTATCCGCGGTTTGCCTGATGTACCTCAGCGCCTGGTTTTACGGGCGCTTCGCGCCCGTGCGCAGCCTGCGGCAGCGGCTACAGGGAGCGCACTCCCCCAGGCCGGCCGGCAGGCCGCCGTCTTGCTTTGGCTTTGGCTTTGGCTTTGGCTTTGGCTTTGGCTTTTGATCTGAAGGCCCCGTTAACCACGATGGCCGAACGCAGGTATTGAGCCGTGGGTAACCCGGCAGGGATGCCGGGTTAGCCGCCCCAGGCCATGGATGGCCTGTGGCGGCGGCCCACGGATCAATGCCGGAGTGAGGGCATGCCGAGCCTAGGCGAGGCACCGAGTGGTGGGGCGAAACGTTTTTGGTTCCTTTTTAGGCGTTTGTAAAAAGGGACTCGCCGTAAGGGCGAAACCATAAGCCGCCGTGACCGCAGGAATGGATATGTACACCATCCAAAAAATGCAGTGCCGGAACCGACGCCATCGCGAGCAAGCTTCGCTCCTACAGATGCCAAAAAACGTGACCTGCCGCGAGAACGAAACCGCCAGCATCCAGCTCCTCAGATATGGCAACTACTCAACCCATTCTTCTCCAGATACCGCTGATGCCCTTCATCCGCCAACTCAAACCGCCCCAACGGCACAACCACCGTAGCCACAGGTTTACTCAGACGTCCCGAGTCCTGCAAAGCCACCTTGGCCACCCGCGCCTCCCCAGCCTGCCCACCATCATGATAAAAAATCGCCGAACGATATTTCCCCCCACCATGCTCCCCCTGCCGATCCACCGAGGTGGGATCGTGCAGCCCCCAGAAGTGTTCGATCAGGCGGGTATACGCCAGCACCTGTGGGTCGAAATCCACCTGCACCACTTCAATCTGCAAGGCTTCGTCCGCCGCCTCCACGGCGTAGCCCACCCGTGTCTCCACCACCCCCGGCAGCGCCCGGAACGCGGCTTCCGCGCCCCAGAAACAGCCCGCGCCGAAGGTCGCCTGCTTGATCCCGCTCATGTTCCGATACTCCTCGCTCACTGCACCGATCCGACTTTCTCGCCGCTGGCGCCCAGCCACTGATCGACGATCGCCGGGTTGGCCTGGACCCAGGCCTTGGCCGCTTCCGCCGCCGGTTGTTGTTCCTTCTCGATCCTGAGGATCAGGTCATTCAACACCTGCGGGTCGATGCTGAAGTTTTCCAGGAAGGCGGCGATCCGTGGCGCGCGTTTCTGTAGCGAGGTGGAGGCCAGGACATAGACCCGGGCGTCCGGGTAGGCGCAGGTGATCTTGCTCTTGTTCAGCCAGTCGGCATCCACCGTCGGGCTGACGAATTTCCAGCAGCCGTCGGCCTTGTACAGCGGGTCGCCCTTCTTGTTGTCCTGGGCGTAGCCGTCGAACGCCGGCTCGTCCAGGCGGCGCAGGTCGAAGGCGGAGAAGATCCAGTCCGGGGTGTAGGCGTAGAACACCACGCCGCGCTGGGCCTTGTAGGCCGCCGCGAGTTTGGCGTAGGTCACCGAGGCTTCGGTGGACACCGACTCGAACTGGTCGGCAAAGCCGAAATCCTTGGCCTTGATCTGGCCTATATAGGTCGACTCCCAGCCCGCCGGGCCCACCAGCAATTGCGCCTTGCCGCCGCCCAGGGGTTCGAAGAGTTTCGCCACTTCGGTTTTCTGCAGGTCGTAGACCGATTTCACGCCGTATTTGTCTTGCAGGTAGCCGGGGATATAGAAGCCCTGGACCCCGAGGTAGGGTTGCTTGTTCGGCACCAGGGAGCGAGTGCCGCCGGTGACGTACTTGGCCCAGGCGGCGGATTGATTAGGCAGCCAGATATCGGTCAGCACATCCACCGAACCGTCGCCCTTGGCCGCGGCGGCGAACAGTACCGGTATGTCACCGGCCAGGTACGACACGTCGCCGTCGAGGCGGCTTTTGATCACCTCGCCGAGAATGTTCTGGATGGCGATGGCGCCGGTCCAGTTCTGTTCGCCGATGACGATCTTGTCCTTGGCCAGCACCGGTAGGGACAACCCCAACAGCAGCGCGGCGGCGCCCAGGGTACGGGAAAACGACTTGTTCAAGAGACACCTCATGGCTGATGGAAAGCGCGATCCCGCTGGCGCAGGGTCGCTTGAATGATGCGGTCGGGAATCAGCGCGCAGAACACGATCGCCGCGCCGGCCAACATGCCCTCGCCGCCCTTGATATTGCGCAGCGCGGTCATCACGTCGTAGCCCAGGCCGCCGGCGCCGATCAGCGCCGCGACCACCACCATCGACAGGCTCATCACCAGGGTCTGGTTGATCCCCAGCAGCAGCGAGCCGGCGGCCAGGGGCAGCTCGACCTTGGTCAGGATCTGCCACGGCGTGGCGCCGTGGGCCAGGGCCGCTTCAACGGCGGTCCTGGGCACTTCCTGGATCCCCAGGGCGGTGAGGCGGATCATCGGCGCCAGGGCGAAGATCAGCGTGGCGATCACCGCCGGGGTCTTGCCCACCGAGAAGAATGCGACCGCCGGGATCAGGTACACGAAGGTCGGCAGGGTCTGCATCACGTCCAGCAAGGGCGTGATCAGGCGCCGGGCCAGGGCGCGCTTGGCCAGGAGGATGCCGGCGGGCACGCCGATCAGCAGCGACAGCAGCACCGAGGAACCCACCAGGGCCAGGGTGGCGATGGTCCGCTCCCAGAAACCGAACAGGCCGATATAGAGCAAGGCCGCCGCGCTGGTCAGGGCCAGGGCCGCGCCGGCCGAGCGCCAGGCCAGCAGCACCAGGGCCAGCGCCGGCACCGGCCAGGGCAGCCAGCCCAGCAGGCTTTCGATGCTCTCGATCACCGTGCGCACGGCGACTATCACGCCGACGAAGGTGCTTTCGAAGGTGGCCTGGGACCAACCGATCAATTGATCGATGGCGGCCGCGGTGCTCAGCAGCGCCTGGCGGTCGGCGGGAAATTGCAGCCAGGGGCCGCTGGCATCCACGGCCACCACCCGCCACAGCACCAGGCCCTGGCACAACAGCAGCACCAGCCACGGCAGGCGCCAGTCGGAACGGCCCTGGCGGCTCGGGCGGCGGGCCAGGGTCACGCTGAGCAGGCGGCTGAGCAACAGGCCAAGAATCGCCAACCCGGCCCAACCCAGGCTGGCGCTGGCCAGCCACTGGCCCAGGGCACTGGCCGCCGCCAATTCCAGGGCGAAGCCCAGCCAATACAAGGCGCCATGCCCGCTGGCGGCCAAGGCCGCCGGCCCCAGCAACAGCGCCTGTTGGAAGGAAAACCCCGGGGCCACGGGCGCCGGAGCGGCCGCTGTTTTAGCCGAAGCAACAGGCGCCGCGGCGACTGTGTTGCTGCACGCGCCGTGCTCCTGAAAGAAATCCGCCACCTCGGCGTCCGCCGGGTGCTGCAGCAACTCGTCGGGGCTGCCGAGCTGGATCAGATGGCCCTGGCGCAGCACCGCGATGCGGTCGGCCAGGCGCAGGGCCTCGGCCGGGTCATGGGTCACCAGCAAGGTGGTGATGCCGCGCTCGCGCACCAGGCGCAGGAAGTGGCTTTGCAGGTCGCGGCGGATGGTCGGGTCCAGGGCGCTGAAGGGTTCGTCCATCAGCAGGATGTCCGGCTCGCTGACCAGCGCCCGGGCCAGGCCGACCCGCTGCTGCATGCCGCCGGACAGCTCATGGGGATAGTGCTCGCCCCAGCCCTCCAGGCCCATGGCCCGCAGCTGCACATCGGCGGCGGCCTGGCGCAGCGCCTCGGGTTCGCCGCGCAACTCCAGGGGCAAGGCGACGTTGTCGCGCACGCTGCGATGGGGCAGCAGGCCGAAGTGCTGGAAGACCATGCCAATGCGCCGCGAACGCAGGGTGCGCAGGTCCTTGGCCGAGAGCTGGCTGATCGCCGCGCCGTCGATCAGCGCTTCGCCGCTGCTGGGTTCGATCAGCCGGTTGATATGCCGGAGCAAGGTGGACTTGCCACTGCCGGAGGTGCCCATCAGGCACAGCACTTCGCCACGGCGCACGCTGAGGCTGACCTGCTCCACCGCCGGCGCGGACGAGCCGCGGCCGTAGCTTTTGGTCAGGTTGCGCAGCTCCAGCACCACCTCGGCGCTGGCCGGTTGCGGGGCGGACGAGGCTGGGACGGCAAAGGCCGCTTGGGGGTGAACGGCAGACACGGGAACTCCTGACGCCGGGCGTGCAGCCAACGGCGGTGATGAAAATAAAAAGGGGGAGGTCTTTTCGCCGGCCAGCCGGCTCCTACACAAATCCCTGCAGGAGCCGGCATTGCCGGCGAATGCGGACTAACGCTCAATCACAAATGCGTGGGGCTCCACAGCTGCACCGCGCGGGCATCCACCGGCTTGGGCAAGAGTTTTTCCTGGTAGAAGGCATCGGCGATTTTCTGTTGCTCGCCCAGGGCGTCCGGCTGCACTGCCTCCACCTTGTAGGTGCGGCGACTGTTGGCCAGCTCCACCGTGGTCACATCCAGGTTGCCCCACAGCGGGCCGAGCAATTTCGCCGCCTCCGTCGGGTGCGCCTTGACCCAGGTGCCGGTCTTCTGCAACTCGGCGAACACCTGCTTCAGTACTTCCGGGTGAGCCTTGGCGTAATCGTTGGAGGCCAGGTAATAACGCCGGTAGCTGGCCAGGCCCTGGCCGTCGTGCAGCACCCGCGCGCCCTGCTGGCGTTCGGCGCTGGCGACGAAGGGTTCCCAGGTGACCCAGGCATCGACCTTGGCGGTTTCCAGGGCGGCGCGGCCGTCGGCCGGGGTCAGGTACACCGGCTGGATATCGGCGAAGCTCAGGCCGGCCTCGCGCAGCGCGGCGATCAGCAGGTAATGGCTGCCAGCGGCCTTGGTCACGGCGATGCGCTTGCCCTTGAGATCGGCCAGGGATTTGAGGCTAGAGTCCTTGGGAATGACTATGGACTGGGCGGCGGGCGACGGGGTCTCCGTGGCGAAATAGGTCAGCTTGGCCCCGGCAGCCTGGGCGAACACCGGCACGGTGTCGGCGACGTCGGCGCTGATGTCGACGTTGCCCACGTTCAACGATTCCGCCAGGGGCAGGCCGCTGGTGAATTCATGCCAGGAGATCTTCACGCCCTGCCCCGCCAGTTGTTTTTCCAGGGTGCCCTGGGCCTTGAGCACCGCCAGCAGGGTCGAGGATTTCTGGTAGCCGATACGCAGGTCGGTATCGGCCTGGGCATCGAGGGCCATGCCCAGCGCCAGACCGGCCAGGGCGGAGATCGACAAGCTACGACGCAAAGCAAAGGGCAGGCGCATGGGGGCGGACCTTCTGGGAGACAGGAAAGTCGCTAAAAGCTAATCGATCTAAGAATTAAGATATAAATACTTTTTAGGAATTAGCTTAGGTTCGGGTGGACGATCCCAAGCTGCATGCGATGGCCGATCACAACATCACCCTGTAGCCGCTGCCGAGCCCGCGAGGCTGCGATAGGCCCGCAGGGCCTCGGTTCTCGATATCCCGACGGGCCTCTATCGGTCTTGAGATCGCCGCGCCCGTGCCGGGCGATCGCAGCCTGCGGCAGCGGCTACAGGTGTCTGTCAGCGATTTCAGCGCTGCTCTTACGATTATCGCGGGCAAGCCTCGCTCCTACAGAAGCAATCCGCGTTCCAGTAGGAGCGAGGCTTGCCCGCGATGGCGTCAGTGCAAACACCCTCAATTCAGGCTCAGGCCACGCGCTGCCCCTTGGCAACCGCCTGGGACGCCGCCAGCATTGCCCGCAGCAACACCGCGCAACCGGCGGCGAGGTCGTCGGGGTCGGCGTTTTCGATTTCGTTGTGACTGATGCCGCCTTCGCAAGGCACGAAGATCATCCCCGCCGGGCCCAGCTCAGCGACGAAGATCGCGTCGTGCCCGGCGCCGCTGACGATATCCATATGGCTCAGGCCCAGCCCCTGCGCCGCCTCGCGCACCGCATCGACACAGATCTTGTCGAAATACAGCGGCGGAAAGTCCGCGGTCGGTTGCATTTCAAAGGTCAGGCCATGTTCTTCGCAGGTGCTGTCGATCACCTGGCGCACCTCGGCGATCATCGAGTCCAGGCGCGCCGGTTCCAGGTGCCGGAAGTCCAGGGTCATGCGTACTTCCCCGGGGATCACATTGCGCGAACCGGGATAGGCCTGCAGGCAGCCCACAGTGCCACAGGCATGGGGTTGATGGCCGAGGGCGGCGCGGTTGACCGCGGCCACCACCGCCGCCGCGCCGACCAGGGCGTCCTTGCGCAGGTGCATCGGGGTCGGGCCGGCGTGGGCCTCGACGCCGCGCAACTTCAGGTCGAACCATTTCTGGCCAAGGGCGCCGAGTACGACGCCTATGGTTTTCTTTTCGTCCTCGAGGATCGGCCCCTGCTCGATATGGGCTTCGAAGTAGGCCCCCACCTTGTGCCCGCTGACCTTGCGGCTGCCGGCATAGCCGATGGCGTTCAGCGCATCGCCGACGCTCACGCCCTCGGCATCGGTCTTGGCCAGGGTTTCTTCGAGGGTGAATTTCTCGGCGAACACCCCGGAGCCCATCATGCACGGCGGGAAGCGCGAACCTTCTTCGTTGGTCCACACCACCACTTCCAGCGGCGCCTCGGTTTCCACCCCGAGGTCGTTGAGGGTGCGCAGCACTTCGAGCCCGGCCAGCACGCCGAAGCAGCCATCGAACTTGCCGCCGGTGGGTTGGGTGTCGATATGGCTGCCGGTCATCACCGGCGGCAGCTGCGGGTTACGCCCGGGGCGGCGGGCGAAGATATTGCCGATGCCATCCACCGTGACCGTGCACCCCGCGGCCTCGCACCATTGGACAAACAGGTCACGGGCCTGGCGGTCGAGGTCGGTCAGGGCCAGGCGACAGACCCCGCCCTTGACCGTGGCCCCGAGCCTCGCCAGTTCCATGAGCGACTGCCACAGGCGGTCGCGGTTGATGTGCCGGTGGCTGGATTGCAGAACGTCGACGGCAGCGTTCATGGTGATCTCCTCAGGCTTTTCTGGTTGTGGTTGACGAGGGGTCCTTTGAGGGTGCACTCGTCTGGAGCGATGCAGTGTTCGATAGATCCCATCGCGGGCAAGCCTCGCTCCTACAGAAGCATGCGATTTTCTTCTGTAGGAGCGAGGCTTGCCCGCGATGCTTTTACGTTTTACACCGGCGTCTTGGCGGTCGCGGTTTGCGGGCTGCCCAGGCTGCACAGCCCGTAGTAAATGATCCCGCCCAGCGCCGAGCCGGTGAACCAGCCGTAGCTGTAGAACCAGCTGAACGCATCGCTGCCCAGGGACAGCAGGGTCAGCGCCACTGGCACGCCAAAGGCGATAAAGCCGTACCCGTTCCACGTCGGGTAGACGTCATCGCGGTACAGCCCGGCCAGGTCCAGCTGCTGTTTGCGGATGATGAAATAGTCCACCACCATGATCCCGGCGATGGGCCCCAGCAGACTGGAGTAACCCAGCAGCCAGTTGGAATACACGGTCTCCAGGCTGACGTCCGAGACCAGCAGGCCGAGCTTTTTCAGCAGCTCATGGGCCATCAGCGCCAAGCCGACGAGCCCGGTGAGGATCACCGCCTTGGTACGGCCGATCAGCTTGGGCGCGATGTTCTGGAAGTCGTTGGTCGGCGAGACGATGTTCGCCGCGGTGTTGGTCGACAGCGTGGCGATGATGATCAGCGCCATGGCCAGTGCCACCCAGCCGGGGCTCTGGATATGGCCGATCAGGCTCACCGGGTCGGAGACGGTGACGCCCACCAGTTTCACCGAGGCGGCGGTCATCACCACCCCCAGGGCGGCGAACAGGAACATGGTCAGCGGCAGGCCGAAGATCTGCCCGAGGATCTGGTCCTTCTGGCTTTTCGCGTAGCGGCTGAAGTCCGGGATATTCAGCGACAGGGTGGCCCAGAAACCGACCATCGCCGTAAGCCCGGCGAAGAAGTAGCTGTAGACGCTGGCGCCTTCCGGACGCTTGGGCGGGATCGCCAGCAGCTCGCTCAGGGACACATTGGGCAAGGCCCATACCAGCAGCCCGATGCCCACCGCCACCAGCAGCGGCGCCGACAGGGTTTCCAGCCACTTGATCGACTCGGCGCCACGCAGCACCACCCACAGGTTGAGGGTCCAGAAAATCATGAAGCCGATCACCTCGCCGGTGCCGCCCAAGGCTTTCCAGCCCTCGAAGATCGAGCCGAGGAACAGGTGGATCGCCAGGCCGCCGAACATGGTCTGGATGCCGAACCAGCCGCAGGCCACCAGAGCGCGGATCAGGCATGGCACGTTGGAGCCGATGACGCCGAACGACGCACGCAGCAGCACCGGGAACGGAATGCCGTACTTGGTGCCGGCGAAGGCGTTGAGGGTCAGGGGGATCAGTACCACGATATTGGCCAGCAGGATCGCCAGCAGCGCCTCACCCACCGTCAGGCCGAAATAGGCGGTGAGCACGCCGCCCAGGGTGTAGGTCGGCACGCAGATCGACATGCCGACCCACAACGCAGTGATGTGCCATTTGTTCCAGGTGCGCTCGTGGACCTTGGTCGGCGCGATATCGTGGTTGTAACGGGGGCTGTCGAGCACGTCGCTGCCGGCGTCCAGCTCGTACAGGCCGGCACGCTCGGTCACTTGAGATCTGTTCTGTTGCATGGCCGCTCCACTTTTTTCTGATTATTTTTGCTCATCGGGCGGGCCGGCAGACGTGCTGCCAGCCCGGCGATGGCCGGAGAACTGACGACTTTTACCGACCGGCCATCCTGTCGACGGCGGCACTCAATAAGCGTGCCGGCTTGCCCGTCGAGGCGGCTTCACAGTCGGTAAAATCCATGTAAACAACTGATGTTTCTTCAGTTTTATTCTGAACAACTTCCTGCCCAAGATAACTTGCCGGTTCACTCAGGCCGAATGCCGGGCAAGTTGTCCATCGGGTCAGGACTCAATCTGGTGCACGCAAACTTTTTTCAAACTTTCGTATGGGCCACAGGCCTCCTTCAAGCGGCTGATTTCACATAGAAAATCTTGCTCATATTTCGATCCTGTCAAGTGCGTCAAAATGGTGAAAGGCTGCACCATTTTGCGGATTTACGAATTAAAACTTTATATTTCAATAACTTAATATCGATATATGCTTATAAAAAATAATCTTGCCGATTGATTGAACACCAGCTAGTTTTTATTCCTGACACCGCTGACAGGAATAAAAATTCCGCAGCATGCTTATTACCAGAACACTAGAACCGGCATAAGCCGGTCATGCCTGCGAGGAACTCGGAATGTCTCTGTTGATCCGTGGCGCCACCCTTATTACCCATGATGAAAGTTATAAAGCCGATGTGTTGTGCGCCGACGGCGTGATCAAGGCCATCGGCCAGAATCTGGACAACAATCTGGATAACCCTGCAGGCTGCGAAGTGCTCGATGGCAGTGGCCAATACCTGATGCCCGGCGGCATCGACCCCCACACCCATATGCAACTGCCCTTCATGGGCACCGTGGCCAGCGAAGACTTCTTCAGCGGCACCGCGGCGGGCCTGGCGGGCGGCACCACCTCGATCATCGACTTCGTGATTCCCAACCCGCAGCAATCCCTACTGGAGGCCTTTCACCAGTGGCGCGGCTGGGCCGAGAAGTCCGCATCGGACTACGGCTTCCACGTCGCCATCACCTGGTGGAGCGAGCAGGTGCGCGAGGAAATGGCCGAGCTGGTGAGCCATCACGGGGTCAACAGCTTCAAGCATTTCATGGCCTACAAGAACGCGATCATGGCCGCCGACGACACCCTGGTGGCGAGCTTCGAGCGCTGCCTGGAACTCGGCGCCGTGCCGACCGTGCACGCGGAGAACGGCGAGCTGGTCTACCACCTGCAACGCAAGTTGCTGGCCCAGGGCATCACCGGGCCGGAAGCCCACCCGCTGTCGCGCCCTTCCCAGGTCGAAGGCGAAGCCGCCAGCCGGGCGATCCGCATTGCCGAAACCCTCGGCACGCCGCTGTACCTGGTGCACGTCTCGACCAAAGAGGCGCTGGACGAAATCACCTACGCCCGCGGCAAGGGCCAGTCGGTGTACGGCGAAGTGCTGGCCGGGCACCTGCTGCTGGACGACAGCGTGTACCGCCACCCGGACTGGCAGACCGCCGCCGGCTACGTAATGAGCCCGCCCTTCCGCCCTCATGGGCATCAGGACGCGCTGTGGCACGGCCTGCAATCGGGCAACCTGCACACCACCGCCACCGACCACTGCTGCTTCTGCGCCGAGCAGAAAGCCGCCGGCCGCGACGACTTCAGCAAGATCCCCAACGGCACCGCCGGCATCGAAGACCGCATGGCCGTGCTCTGGGACGAGGGGGTGAACAGCGGGCGCCTGTCGATGCAGGACTTCGTCGCGTTGACCTCCACCAACGCGGCGAAGATCTTCAACCTCTACCCACGCAAGGGCGCGATCCGCGTCGGCGCCGATGCCGACCTGGTGCTCTGGGACCCGCAAGGCAGCCGCACCATCTCCGCCGCGACCCACCACCAGCAGGTGGACTTCAACATCTTCGAAGGCAAGACCGTGCGCGGCGTGCCCAGCCACACCATCAGCCAGGGCAAGCTGGTCTGGGCCGACGGCGACCTGCGCGCCGAGCGCGGCGCGGGTCGTTATGTCGAGCGCCCGGCCTATCCGGCGGTGTTCGACCTGCTGAGCAAGCGCGCCGAGGCGCACAAGCCCACTGCCGTCAAACGCTGAGCCAAGCACCTAAACCGAATACCTGTAGCCGCTGCCGCAGGCTGCGATCGACAACGCAGTTGTCGCCAAACCAGCGCTCGCGGTTCTCCAGACAGAACGCGGTATCCGCCCTTGCGGCCGCTTCGCAGCCGATCGCAGCCTGCGGCAGCGGCTACAGGACGCGTTGCAGCGAATCCAGCGGGGTGTCCGCCCCGTTCGTGAAAACAATGCCCGTCAGAGGCAATCGACAAAAAAACTGAGGTCAAAACCGTGATCAAGACCCTGAACCACTTGCCCCATCCCCAGGAGGATGGTGCCACCCTCGCCGGCCATTTCAGCGACCTGGCGCCACCGCTCAACGACCGCCAGGCGCATCTGGAAGCCTCGCGCTGCCTGTATTGCTACGACGCGCCGTGCGTCAACGCCTGCCCCAGCGAGATCGACATTCCCTCGTTCATCCGCCATATCCACACCGACAACGTGCAGGGCGCGGCGCAGAAGATTCTCTCGGCCAATATCCTCGGCGGCAGCTGTGCCCGGGTGTGCCCGACGGAGATCCTGTGCCAGCAGGCCTGCGTGCGCAACAACGCCCAGGAATGCGCGCCAGTGCTGATCGGCCTGCTGCAGCGCTACGCGGTGGACAACGCGCACTTCAGCCAGCACCCGTTCCAGCGCGCCGCCGCCACCGGCAAGCGCATCGCCGTGGTCGGCGCCGGGCCGGCGGGGCTATCGTGCGCCCACCGCTGCGCCATGCACGGCCATGAGGTGGTGATTTTCGAGGCCCGGGAAAAAGCCGGCGGCCTCAACGAATACGGAATCGCCAAGTACAAACTGGTGGACGACTTCGCCCAGAAGGAGCTGGATTTCCTGTTGCAGATCGGCGGCATCGAGATCCGCCACGGGCACAAGCTCGGCGACAACCTGAGCCTCACCGAACTGCACCAGCAGTTCGACGCGGTGTTCCTCGGCCTCGGCCTGGCCGCCAGCAAACAGCTGGGCCTGCCCCATGAAGACGCCCCCGGCCTGCTGGCCGCCACCGACTACATCCGTGAATTGCGCCAGGCCGACGACCTCACTCAACTGCCCCTGGCCGACCACTGCATCGTCCTCGGCGCCGGCAACACGGCGATCGACATGGCGGTGCAGATGGCCCGCCTCGGTGCCCACGACGTGAACCTGGTGTACCGCCGCGGCGTCGAGGACATGGGCGCCACCCAACATGAACAGGACATCGCCAAGGCCAATCAGGTGCGCCTGCTGACCTGGGCCGCCCCCGAGGAAGTGCTGCTCGACGCCCAGGGTCGGGTGCGCGGCATGCGCTTCGCCCGTACCCGCCTGGTGGAGGGCCGGCTGCAGACCACCGGGGAAACCTTCGAGCTGGCCGCCGACGCGATCTTCAAGGCCATCGGCCAGGCGTTCGACGGCGCCGCCCTGGGCGACCCGCTGGCCCGCGAACTCAAGCGCGCCGGCGAACGCATCGAGGTCGACGAGCAGCTGCGCACCAGCATCCCCGGGGTGTATGCCGGCGGCGACTGCGTCAGCCTCGGCCAGGACCTCACCGTGCAGGCGGTGCAACACGGCAAGCGGGCCGCCGAAGCCATGCATGCCCAACTCATGCTCAATGTGGAGGCTGCGTAAATGGCCGATCTCTCGATTGTGTTCGCCGGTATCAAGGCCCCCAACCCATTCTGGCTGGCCTCCGCGCCGCCGACCGACAAGGCCTACAACGTGGTCCGCGCCTTCGAGGCCGGCTGGGGCGGCGTGGTCTGGAAAACCCTGGGCGAGGACCCGGCGGCGGTCAACGTGTCGTCACGCTACTCGGCGCACTTCGGCGCCAACCGCGAAGTGCTGGGCATCAACAATATCGAACTGATCACCGACCGCTCCCTGGAGATCAACCTCAAGGAAATCACCCAGGTCAAGAAGGACTGGCCGGACCGCGCGCTGATCGTGTCGCTGATGGTGCCCTGCGTCGAAGAGTCGTGGAAAAACATCCTGCCCCTGGTGGAAGCCACCGGCGCCGACGGCATCGAGCTGAACTTCGGCTGCCCCCACGGCATGCCGGAACGCGGCATGGGCGCGGCGGTCGGCCAGGTGCCGGAGTACGTGGAACAGGTCACCCGCTGGTGCAAGACCTATTGCTCGCTGCCGGTGATCGTCAAGCTGACGCCGAACATCACCGACATCCGCATGGCCGCCCGCGCGGCCCATCGCGGCGGCGCCGACGCGGTGTCGCTGATCAACACCATCAACTCCATCACCAGCGTCGATCTGGAGCGCATGGTGGCCAACCCCATGGTCGGCAGCCAGAGCACCCACGGCGGCTACTGCGGCTCGGCGGTCAAGCCGATCGCGCTGAACATGGTGGCGGAGATCGCCCGCGACCCGCAGACCCAGGGCCTGCCGATCTGCGGTATCGGCGGCATCGGCACCTGGCGCGACGCGGCGGAATTCGTCGCCCTGGGCTGCGGCGCGGTACAGGTGTGCACGGCGGCGATGCTCCATGGTTTCCGCATCGTCGAGGAGATGAAGGACGGCCTGTCGCGGTGGATGGACAGCCAGGGCTACAGCAGCCTGCAGCAGTTTTCCGGCAAGGCCGTGGGCAACACCACCGACTGGAAGTACCTGGATATCAATTACCAGGTGATCGCCAAGATCGACCAGGACGCCTGCATCGGCTGCGGTCGCTGCCATATCGCCTGCGAAGACACCTCGCACCAGGCCATCGCCAGCCTCAGGCAGGCCGACGGCACGCATAAGTACGAGGTGATCGACGCCGAATGCGTGGGCTGCAACCTGTGCCAGATCACCTGCCCGGTGCAGGACTGCATCGAGATGGTGCCCCAGGACACCGGCAAGCCGTTCCTCGACTGGCAGCATGATCCGCGCAATCCGTATCGCGAGGCGGTGTGACTGGATGGTTAGAGGATTCGCCGGATAACGCTCATTGACTGGACTGACGTCATCGCGGGCAAGCCTCGCTCCTACAGAAGAAGACCGTGCGCTTCTGTAGGAGCGAGGCTTGCCCGCGATGGAGGTGAACGATAACGCATACTGTCTGGTGCTCCAGCGATATCGATAGCAATCTCAGGGACGCCTACGGCTCCAACCCAATCCCCCGCAAAATCACGCTGGTCACCGTCTGCACCGCCTTTTCGAACTGCATGTCCGACAGCGGCTGGTGCTCGTTGATGATCATGATCTGGTGGTCGAAGTCGGCGTAGTGCTGGGTCGAGGCCCAGATCATGTACAGCAGGCTCGACGGCTCCACCGGCAGGATGCGTTGGTCTTCGACCCACTGGCGGATCTTCGCTTCCTTCATCTTCGCCCAGTCGTACAGGCTGGCGTCCAGGGCCTCACCCAGGGTCGGCGCGCCGTGGATGATTTCGTTGGCCCAGACTTTCGAGCCATAAGGCCGGCTGCGGGAATGGTTCATCTTGGCGCGGATGTAGCTGCTGAGCACCACCCGCGGGTCGTCGAACATCTCGAAGCACAGGGCGTCCTGCTTCCACAGTTCCAGCAGCTCCAACAGCACCGCGCTGTACAGCTCGCTCTTGGTGCTGAAGTAGTAATGCAGGTTGGAGCGCGGCAATTGCACCTCGGCGGCGATATCGGCCATGGCGGTGCCGCTGAAACCTTTTTCGGCGAATACCTTTTCCGCCGCCAGGAGGATCTTCTCGACGTTGCTGCGACGGATCTCGATCTTGTGATTGCCCATAGGGGCTCCCTGAAAACAGTCTGCTGCAAGACTAGCATTGGCCCTCGTACAAAAACGAAACTTCCTGTACCTGGCTTTCCCCGGCCAAAACGATTGGTTAGGATCCTTCCCGCCTTATTCCCAGGCACCTGAAGTGTTCCGTCCAGGCGTTGATTCGCGACACGGACATGCAGGCAGGACTTTCGCCGCCGAACCCTGAGGGTTTCGGCCATCCTGCAACGCCGCCATGGATCATGCTCATGCACATTCGAAAACGCTGGCCCGCGGACGATCCGCAGCTCGCCGCCCTGTGGGACCGCTCGGTGCGGGCCACCCACGACTTCATTAGCGAAGACGATATCCAACTGCTCTACCCCCTGGTGCGCGACACCTACCTGCCGGCCCTCGAGGTCTGGTTGCTGGTGGATGACGACGGCACCCCGGCCGGCTTTATCGCCAGCGCCGGCGAAAAGGTGGAAATGCTGTTTATCGAACCGGTCCGCCGTGGCCAGGGAGTCGGCCGACAACTGCTGGACCACGTGCGCAGCCGCCATCCTCGGCTCAGTGTCGACGTCAACGAACAGAACCCCCAGGCCCATGGTTTTTATCGGCACTACGGTTTCGAAGACATCGGCCGCTCGGAAACCGACGGCCAGGGCCGGCCGTTCCCGATCATCCATATGCGCCTGAAAACCCCTTGAACGCCACGTCGATGTTTCATCCAGCGACCCTGCCGCGGTCCTTATACTCATAGGCGCAGCGACTACCCGACACTCATTGAACAGGTATTTCCCATGCTGAAAAAACTCCTGACCACCAGCGCCCTGCTGGCCTCTCTCGTCGCCGCTTCCTCGGCCTTCGCCCACGCCCACCTGCAAAGCCAGGTCCCGGCGGCCGACAGCACGGTGAGCGCGCCGAGCGAACTGCGCCTGGTGTTCTCCGAAGGCGTCGAGGCGACCTTCACCAAAGTCAGCCTGAGCAAGGATGGCGCGGCGGTCGCCGTCAAAGCCCTGGCCACCGAAGGCGCGGACAAGAAGACCCTGATCGTGACCCCGGCGGCGCCACTGACGGCGGGCGCCTACAAGGTCGAGTGGCACGCGGTGTCGGTCGATACCCACACGAGCGAAGGCAGCTACAGCTTCAAGGTCGGCCAGTAACCGATGTCGACCCTGTTGGTGCTCTGCCGCTTCGTGCATTTCGCGGCAGTCCTGCTGCTGTTCGGGGCCTGGGTGTTCAGGCCCCTGTTGTTGGGGCGCGAACCCTGTGCCGCACTGGATCGCAACCTGACCCGACTCGGTCGCTGGCTGACCGGGATCGCCCTGGCCACGGGCATCTGCTGGTTGCTGTTGATCACCGCCAGCATGGCCGGCAGCGGCGCCGCGGCCCTCGACCCGGCGACCTTGCGACTGGTGCTGGGCAACACCTTTTTTGGCCAGGTATGGAGCTGGCATCTGCTGCTCAATGGCGCGCTGGTGGTTTTGCTGCTGACTCGCCTGGGTGAGCGGCTGGCGCCACGGCTAATTCTCGCCGCCCTGCTACTGGCCACCCTCGCCCCGGTGGGTCACGGCGCCATGCTCGACGGCCTCGGCGGCCAGTTGCTGATTCTCAACCAGATCGTCCACCTGAGCTGCGTCAGCCTGTGGCTCGGCGGTTTGCTGGTGCTGCTGATGCTTCTGTGGCAGCCGGACGGCCTGCCGCTGGGCCAGCTGTTGCGGCGCTTCAGTGGGGTCGGTTATGGGCTGGTGGCCGGGTTGACCCTCAGTGGGCTGATCAATGTGCGGGTCCTGACCGGCCAGCTGTGGCCGACACCGCTGCTGTCCGGCTTCGCCCTGATCCTGCTGATCAAGGTGCTGCTGGTATGCGGCATGTTCGCCCTGGCCCTGTTCAACCGCCTGCGGATCGAGGACTGCCAGCAACGCTTGGGCACCCTGCGCCGCAGCGTGCTGCTGGAATGGCTGCTGGGGATCGCCGCGGTGGCGGCCGTGTCCCTGCTCGGCACCCTGCCGCCCCTCACCGCCGCCTGAGCGCATCTGTAGGAGCGAGGCTTGCCCGCGATAGGATCTTGAATCTGACGCCAGCTCCGGATCTGTATTGGCCGGGCGGGCCTCATCGCGGGCAAGCCTCGCTCCTACAAGGGGAGCACATCACTCGATGTGCTCATCCCCCTCGCCAGCCGTATCGATACTCACCACCACCGACATCCCCGGGCGCAGGCGCTCGCTTTCTGCCTGGTCGGGGTCGACGGTGATGCGCACCGGGATCCGCTGGGCGATCTTGACGAAGTTGCCGGTGGCGTTATCGGCCTGTAACAAGGCGAACTCCGAACCGGTGGCCGGCGAGATGCGCTGCACATGGCCGTGGAATTTGCGGTGGTTGAGCGCGTCGACGGTGAAGCTCGCGGGCTGGCCGACGCGGATGTTGTCCATCTGGGTTTCCTTCATGTTGGCGATCACCCAGAGCTGGTTCGGCACCAGCGACATCAGCTGCGCACCGGAGTTGACGTAAGCCCCCAGGCGTACGCCGATCTGCCCCAGCTGGCCATCCCGCGGCGCGGTGACCCGGGTGTTGGACAGGTCGATCCGCGCCAGTTGCACAGCCGCCTCGGCATTGGCCACCGCAGCCTCCAGCGAACCGCGATTGACGATCACCGTCTGCAGGTCCTGGCGGGCGATGTCCAGCTGCGCCTGGGCCTGGGCCACCGCGGCGATGGTCTGGGCGTTGGCGGCGCGGGTCACGTCCAGGTCACGCTGGGACACCGAGCCGTCGGCGATCAGTTCCTGGTTGCGCCGCAGGTCGGCGGCGCTCTTGCGCGCCTGGGCCTGGCTGTCGGCCAGCGCCGCCTGGCGCAGCTTGATGGTGGCTTCGGCGCTGTTGCGTTGCTGCACCACGTTGGCCAGGGCCGCCTTCTGCGACGCCAACTGGGCCAGGGACTGGTCCAGGCGCTGCTGGTAGATGCGGTCGTCGAGGCGCACCAGCAGGTCGCCGGCCTTGACGAACTGGAAGTCCTGCACCGGCACCTCGAACACATAACCGCTGAGCTGCGGCCCGATGATCGTCACCTGGCCCCGCATCAGGGCGTTCTCGGTGCTTTCGATGGCGCTGCTGAACGGCGGCAGCTGCCAGGCATAAAGCACGACCAGCACGCCGCTGATGGCGATCGCGGCGAACCCCAGGGACGAGATGATCCGCACCCGCAGCGAACGCGGCTCGGTGATCGGCATCGAGGGCGGCGCGCTGCCTTCCGGCGTCGAGGCAATGGCGTTGGTCGTGGTGATGGTCGGTTCGGTCATGAAGAAATGGCACCGCTGGGTTGGACGGGAGTCGGGGCAGAAGTCGAGGTGGCGGGCGTGACCGCCTTGGTCGTGCTCATCAGCCACAGGCTGCGAATGAAGATCCAGATCATGGTCAGCACGGCGATCACCGCGATCAGCATGAACACATCGTTGTAGGCCAGCACGTTGGCTTCGCGGGTGGCGGCGCTGGCCAGGCTGCGGATGCCTTGCAGCTCGCGTGCCTGCGGGTCGGCGATCATCCTGCCGACCGCCGCCCCGCCGCTCTGCACCCGGCCCAGCACTCGCGGGTCCATCATCACCAGTTGCTCGACGATATGGCTGGAATGGTATTTCTCGCGGACGATCTGGAAGGTCCCCAACAGAGCCGAACCGATCAGCCCGCCGAGGTTCTGGCAGATGCCGAACAGCACCGAGAAGCTCACCAGGTTGCGTGGGTTGGTCAGCACGTTGCGCGTGCCCAGGACCATGGTCGGGCCGAGAAAGAATGTCCCGCCGAAGGCCAGCAGGAACTGGCTGAAATACATGTTGGCCGGGCGCGTGAGGTTACTGGAGAAGCTGTCCATCACCGAACCCACGGCCATCAACGCCAGGGAGATGACCAGCGGCATCAGCAGGTGCGCCGGGTTGATGGTCAGGGCGCTGGTGGCCAGACCCGCGATGCTGCCCAGCAGCATCACCCCATACAGCAGGCGCATCTGCTGGCTGCTCATGTTCAGCGCCTGGAGAAAACCCACGGCGCCGGTGGACTGCTCGGACAGCACCATGCGGATCAGGATCACCGCCAGGGCCAGGCGGATCGCCGCCCCGCTGCCCAGCCAGCGGGTCATCAACATCGGGTTGCTGCGGTTATGTTCGATGGCCAGGCCGGCGAGGATCAGCACGATGGAGCCGGCGCTGGCGTAGCCGATCCACGGCGCCTCCAGCCACCAGTCGATGCGCCCCAGGGACAGCACCGCGCACAGCAGCGCGACGCCGCTGGCGAGGATGGCGAAGGTCAGGAAGTCGAGTTTCTCGAAGGTGCGGAAACGGTCGCCGGGCGGCAGCTTGAGCAGGAACACGCAGCCCAGGGAGGCCAGCGCCAGCCCCAGCTCGAACAGGTACAGGCCGCGCCATTCGGCGATCTGCAACAGGTCTTCGGAAAACAGCCGGGCCAGGGGCAAGGCCAGTTGCGAGGCGCCCAACCCCAGCACCAGGGCCTTCATCCGCCACTTGGCCGGGAAGGCCTGGACCATGTAGTACAGGCCCAGGGAACTCAGGGCCGCGCCGACCATGCCGTGGGCCGCGCGCACGGCGATGGCCGAACTCAGGTCGTTGACGAACAGGTGGCCGAAGGTCACCAGCGCATAGAGCACCAGGAACACCTCGGTAAAGGCACGCAGGCCGAACTGCTGGCGAAACTTCACCAGCAGCAGGTTCATCGACACGTTGGTCATCACATAGGCCGCCGGCAGCCAGGCCATTTCCGCCGTGGTCGCGCCCAGCGCCCCTTGCAGATACTGCAGGTTGGCGACCACCAGGGAGTTGCCGAGGCCGCCGGTGATCGCCACCAGCAAACCGACCAGGGCATAGGCCAGGCGCTTGTGGCTGGGGTGCAGCGGCGTCGAGGGGGAGCCGGGCAAGCTGGGCTTTTCGTGGGGTTGCCAGTTGCGCGGGGCGTAGCTATCCATTCAGTGACCTTGCCATTCGCTGACCTTGTTCCATGTCCGCCCGAGTGGCGGACGATCCAGAGTTGTTCCGGGGTGCCCGGCAGTGTGCCGGAAAACCTTGGGATCCAGGCAAACTGCCGGGCTCGATTGACGAACTTTATGCAAAGCCAATCACGCCGCGGAGGATTTTTTCACCCCACTGCCGGCCGCCGGACGAAATACCCGTGGCGCTGACGCAAATCCGCCACAGGCCCTGCCTATCATTGCCGCTGCCCGCCCCCTAAAATCGGCCGTCACCTGTGCCTCCCGCGGAGCCCTGCAATGCCCCTGTCCTTTCAGAAGCTGCATGCCAACGGCGACGACTTCATGCTGGTCGATGCCCGTGGGCGCGACAACCCGATCACCAGCGAGCTGGCCAGGACCCTGGGCGACCGCCATCGCGGCGTTGGGTTCAATCAACTGGTGGTGCTCAGCCATTGCCCCGAGACGGCGGCGCAACTGACCTTCTGGAATGCCGATGGTTCCAGCCTGAGCACCTGCGGCAGCGCCACCCGGGGCGCGGCCGACCTGCTGATGCGCGAAAGCGGCGAAGACTCGGTGCGGGTGAAAACCGTCCGCGGCATCCAGCACTGCATTCGCCTGGACGATCAGTCGGTGTCGGTGGAGATGGGTGTGCCGCAATTTGCCTGGCAGGAGATTCCGCTGGCGACGGCGCTCGACAGCCTGGCCCTGCCCCTGCCCGGCGAGCCGGCGGCGTGCAGCATGGGCAACCCGCACTGCACCTTTTTTGTCGAGGACCTGCAAGCCATCGATGTGGCGACACTGGGCCCGCAGATCGAGGCGCATCCGCTGTTCCCACAGAAGACCAATGTGCATTTTGTCCAGGTCATCGACCGCCAGACCATTCGCCTGCGCATCTGGGAACGCAACGGCGCCATTCCTCTGGGGTCCGGCTCGTGCTCCTGCGGCGCGGCAGTCAACGGCATACGCCGCGGCCTGCTGGACAGCCCGGTCAAGGTGCTGTGCGACGGCGGGCCGGTCACCGTCAGCTGGGACGGTCAGGGCAAGGTGCGGCTGGCCGGTGGAGTGGAGCGGGTGTTCAGCGGGACGTTCTGAGTCTGGGAGGGCCCTATCGCGGGCAAGCCTCGCTCCTACAGAAGCACGCATATCTTCTGTAGGAGCGAGGCTTGCCCGCGATAGCGTGAGTCCGGGCAACCTCATGCTCGATTGGTAAATTTTCTTTAAAGGTGAACTGGTTTCGAGGGGATGTTTCAGGAAAAAACCTGATGCCAGCCTATGGGCACTTTTTCCTCGAGGAGTGCCACCATGTCCCCCCACAAAAACTCGCGCTGGCTCAAGCGCCTGCTCGCCCTCAGCCTGCTGGCGCCGGCCCTGGCATTCGCCCAGGAGCGCCCTTGGCCGGACGGCTCGCAATTGGTGCTGTCGTTTTCCATGCAGTTCGAGACCGGTGGCCAGCCGGAGGGCGCCGAAAGCCCGTTTTCCGCAAGCCCGCTGCCCAAGGGCTACCCCGACCTGCCGGCCAACACCTGGTTCGACTACGGCCACAAGGAAGGCCTGTGGCGCCTGCTCGACCTCTGGGACCGCACCGGCATCAAGGTCACTTCCCATGTGGTCGGTGAAGCCGCGCTGAAACACCCGGAGCTGGTCAAGGCCATCGCCGAGCGCGGCCACGAGGTGGCAGCCCACGGCATGCGTTGGGCCGACTCTTACAACATGAGCTACGCCCAGGAAAAACAGTTCATCGACGATGGCGTGGACGCGGTGCAAAAGCTCACCGGCCAGCGCTCGGTCGGCTACAACGCCAACTGGCTGCGGCGCAGCCCCAACACCCTGAAGGTGTTGCAGGAGCTGAATTTCACCTACCACATCGATGACGTCAGCCGTGACGAACCTTTTGTCACCCTGGTGCGCGGCAAGAAATTCGCCGTGGTGCCCTACACCCTGCGCAACAACGACATCGTGCTGATCGAGGGCCGGCACTTCTCCGCCGAGCAGTTCTATCAGCAGTTGGTGCTGGAGTTCGATCGCCTGTACGCCGAAGGCGCGAGCCGGCGGCGGATGATGTCGGTGAGCTTGCACGACCGTATCGGCGGCACGCCGGCGATGGTCGAGGCGGTGGAGCGTTTTATCCGCTACGCCCAGTCCCATCCGAAGGTCAGCTTTATGCGCAAGGACCGGATCGCGCAGATCGTGCTGACGGAGAACAACCCGCTGATCGATAACAGCGAGGCGGTGTACAACGACTGAGGCTTTGCCGCCGGGTGAGAGGCCGACCGCGTGGAGCGGGTGTTCAGCGGGCCGGTCTGAGATTGGCAGCGTTTGGGAGGGCCCTATCGCGGGCAAGCCTCGCTCCTACAGAAGCGTGCGACCTTCTTCTGTAGGAGCGAGGCTTGCCCGCGATGAGGCAGGTCCTGCCCTGCACGCCCTCAATGAAGCTCAACTCCCCAGCGTCAACCCATTGGCCGGCAACGGCAGCGCGGTCTTGTAGCGCACCTGCTTGAGGGCGAAGCTGGAACGGATATTGGCCACGCCGGGCACCTTGGTCAGGAAGTCCATCATGAAGCGCTCCAGGGCCTGGATGGTCGGCACCAGCACGCGAATCAGGTAGTCCGGGTCGCCGGCCATCAGGTAGCACTCCATGACTTCCGGGCGGTCGGCGATCGCCTCCTCGAAATGCTGCAGCGCCTCTTCCACCTGTTTCTCCAGGCTGACGTGAATGAACACGTTGACGTGCAGCCCCAGCAGGTCGGCATCCAGCAGGGTCACCTGCTCGCGGATCAGCCCCAACTCCTCCATGGCGCGCACGCGGTTGAAGCACGGGGTGGGCGAAAGATTCACCGAACGGGCGAGGTCGGCGTTGGTGATGCGGGCATTCTCCTGGAGGCTGTTGAGAATGCCGATGTCGGTACGGTCCAGTTTGCGCATGAGACAAATCAACCTGTTTTTTATGTTTATGCAGTTTTTTTATCTGCAAATCATCTTTAGCGCAACGAAACAGAGATAAATATTCTCCTTGGCCCGGCCTATGATTGTTGTAGGACAAGATTTCTTTTACCCAAAGAATGACTGTCAGCTAAGCGCGCCCACTACAAGAAATTCACAAGATCGAGCGTAGACAAGCCATGACCCAAGCGTACGAACCGCTGCGCCTGCACGTGCCCGAACCCTCAGGCCGTCCCGGTTGCAAAACCGACTTCTCCTACCTGCGTCTGACCGACGCTGGCACGGTGCGCAAACCCCCAATCGATGTAGAACCCGCTGACACCGCCGACCTGGCCCGTGGCCTGATTCGCGTGCTCGACGACCAGGGCAATGCCCTGGGCGAATGGGCCGAAGAGGTACCCAGCGAGGTGCTGCGCCAGGGCATGCGCACCATGCTCAAGACGCGGATCTTCGACAACCGCATGGTGGTCGCCCAGCGCCAGAAGAAGATGTCGTTCTACATGCAGAGCCTCGGCGAGGAAGCCATCGGCAGCGCCCAGGCCCTGGCGTTGAACATCGACGACATGTGCTTCCCCACCTACCGCCAGCAAAGCATCCTGATGGCCCGCGACGTGCCGCTGGTGGACATGATCTGCCAGCTGTTGTCCAACGAGCGCGATCCGCTCAAGGGGCGCCAGTTGCCGATCATGTACTCGGTGAAAGAAGCCGGCTTCTTCACCATCTCCGGCAACCTGGCCACCCAGTTCGTGCAAGGCGTGGGCTGGGGCATGGCCTCGGCGATCAAGGGCGATACCAAGATCGCCTCGGCCTGGATCGGCGACGGCGCCACCGCCGAGTCGGACTTCCACACTGCCCTGACCTTCGCCCACGTGTACCGCGCGCCGGTGATCCTCAACGTGGTCAACAACCAGTGGGCGATCTCCACCTTCCAGGCCATCGCCGGCGGTGAAGCCACCACTTTCGCCGGTCGCGGCGTCGGTTGCGGCATCGCCTCGCTGCGGGTGGACGGCAACGATTTCATCGCGGTCTACGCCGCGTCCCGCTGGGCCGCCGAACGCGCCCGGCGCAACCTCGGCCCGACCCTGATCGAATGGGTCACCTACCGCGCCGGCCCGCACTCCACCTCCGACGATCCGTCCAAGTATCGCCCGGCCGACGACTGGAGCCACTTCCCCCTCGGCGACCCGATCGCCCGCCTCAAGCAGCACCTGATCAAGATCGGCCAGTGGTCCGAAGAGGAACACGCCGCGGTCAGCGCCGAACTGGAAGCCGAAGTCATCGCCGCGCAGAAACAGGCCGAGCAGTACGGCACCCTCGCCGGCGGGCAGATCCCCAGCGCCGCGACCATGTTCGAGGACGTGTACAAGGAAATGCCCGAGCACCTCAAGCGCCAACGCCAGCAACTGGGAATCTGACATGAACGACCACAACAACAATATCCAGTTGGAAGCCGCCATGACCACGACCACCATGACCATGATCCAGGCCCTGCGCTCGGCCATGGATGTGATGCTAGAGCGTGACGACAACGTGGTGGTGTTCGGCCAGGACGTCGGTTATTTCGGCGGCGTGTTCCGTTGCACCGAAGGCCTGCAGACCAAGTACGGCACCTCGCGGGTGTTCGATGCGCCGATCTCGGAAAGCGGCATCGTCGGCGTCGCCGTCGGCATGGGCGCCTACGGCCTGCGCCCGGTGGCGGAAATCCAGTTCGCCGACTACGTCTACCCGGCCTCGGACCAGATCATTTCCGAAGCGGCGCGCCTGCGTTATCGCTCCGCCGGCCAGTTCACCGCGCCCATGACCCTGCGCATGCCCTGCGGCGGCGGCATCTACGGCGGCCAGACCCACAGCCAGAGCATCGAGGCGATGTTCACCCAGGTCTGCGGCCTGCGCACCGTGATGCCGTCCAACCCCTACGACGCCAAGGGCCTGCTGATCGCCTCCATCGAAAACGATGACCCGGTGATCTTCCTCGAGCCCAAGCGCCTGTACAACGGCCCGTTCGACGGCCACCACGACCGCCCGGTAACCCCCTGGTCGAAACACCCTTCGGCCCAGGTGCCGGACGGCTACTACAAGGTGCCGCTGGACGTCGCCGCCATCACCCGGCCGGGCAAGGACGTCACCGTGCTGACCTACGGCACCACGGTGTATGTCTCGCAAGTGGCCGCCGAGGAAACCGGGATCGACGCCGAGGTCATCGACCTGCGCAGCCTGTGGCCACTGGACCTGGAGACCATCGTCAAGTCGGTGAAAAAGACCGGCCGCTGCGTAGTGGTCCACGAGGCCACCCGCACCTGCGGCTTCGGCGCCGAGCTGGTGTCGCTGGTGCAAGAACACTGTTTCCACCACCTGGAAGCGCCTATCGAGCGCGTGACCGGTTGGGACACCCCTTACCCGCACGCGCAGGAGTGGGCGTATTTCCCTGGCCCGTCCCGAGTGGGCGCGGCTTTGCAACGGGTCATGGAGGTCTGAATGGGCACGCACGTTATCAAGATGCCGGACATCGGCGAAGGCATCGCGGAAGTAGAACTGGCGCAGTGGCACGTCAAGGTCGGCGACCTGGTGGTCGAGGACCAGGTGCTGGCCGACGTCATGACCGACAAGGCCATGGTGGATATCCCCTCCCCGGTGCACGGCAAGGTCATCGCCCTGGGCGGCCAGCCCGGCGAAGTGATGGCGGTGGGCAGTATATTGATCAGCATCGAGGTCGAAGGCGCCGGCAACCTCAAGGCGTCCGATCAGTTGGTCAAGGAACCTGCCCCTATTAAAGAAGCAGCACCGGTGGTGGCGCCCAAGGTCGAAACCGCGCCAGTGGTGGAAAGCAAACCCGTCGCCGCGTGCCGCCCCGCGCCACAAGCGCCGGTAGCCCGCGACGCCGACGAGCGCCCGCTGGCCTCCCCGGCCGTGCGCAAGCATGCGCTGGACCTGGGCATCCAGCTGCGCCTGGTGCAGGGCAGCGGCCCCGCCGGACGCATCCTCCACGAAGACCTGGACGCCTACCTGGCCCAGGGCACCCAGAACGCACGCAGCGGCTCGGCGCCGTCCGGTTATGCCCAGCGTCACGACGAGGAGCAGATCCCGGTGATCGGCATGCGCCGCAAGATCGCCCAGCGCATGCAGGAAGCCACCCAGCGCGCCGCCCACTTCAGTTATGTCGAGGAAATCGACGTCACCGCCGTGGAAGAACTGCGCGCGCACCTCAATGAAAAACACGGCGCCACCCGCGGCAAGCTGACCCTGCTGCCGTTCCTGGTGCGGGCCCTGGTCGTGGCCCTGCGCGACTTCCCGCAGATCAACGCGCGTTACGACGACGAAGCCCAGGTCATCACCCGCCATGGCGCGGTGCATGTCGGGGTGGCCACGCAAAGCGACGTCGGCCTGATGGTGCCGGTGGTCAAGCACGCCGAAGCCCGCAGCCTGTGGGACAGCGCCGCGGAAATCTCGCGCCTGGCTACAGCCGCGCGCACGGGCAAGGCGGCCCGCGACGAACTGTCCGGCTCGACCATCACCCTGACCAGCCTCGGCGCCCTGGGCGGCATCGTCAGCACGCCGGTGCTGAACCTGCCGGAAGTGGCGATCGTCGGGGTGAACAAGATCGTCGAACGGCCGATGGTGATCAAAGGCCAGATCGTGGTCCGCAAGATGATGAACCTCTCCAGCTCCTTCGATCACCGGGTGGTCGACGGCATGGACGCGGCGCTCTTCATCCAGGCCATTCGCGGCCTGCTCGAACAACCCGCCAGCCTCTTTGTTGAATAGGCATTTCTGGAGCAAGGCATGCAACAGTCTCTGAACACTACATTGCTGATCATTGGCGGTGGCCCTGGCGGTTATGTGGCGGCAATCCGCGCCGGCCAGCTGGGCATCTCGACCATCCTGGTGGAAGGCCAGGCCCTGGGCGGCACCTGCCTGAACATCGGCTGCATCCCGTCCAAGGCGCTGATCCATGTCGCCGAACAATTCCAGCAGACCCGCCATCACAGCCAGGGCTCGGCCCTGGGCATCAATGTCTCGGCGCCGACCCTGGACATCGGCAAGAGCGTGGAATGGAAAGACGGCATCGTCGATCGCCTGACCACTGGCGTCGCTGCCCTGTTGAGAAAGCACAAGGTCCAGGTGATCCATGGCTGGGCCAGGGTCATCGACGGCAAGACCGTGGAAATCGAAGGCGCCGACACCCGCATCCAGTGCGAGCACCTGCTGCTGGCCAGCGGTTCGAAAAGCGTCAACCTGCCGATGCTGCCGATTGGCGGACCGATCATCTCCTCCACCGAAGCCCTGGCGCCCAAGGCCCTGCCCAAGCGCCTGATCGTGGTCGGTGGTGGCTATATCGGCCTGGAGCTGGGCATCGCCTACCGCAAGCTCGGCGCCGAAGTCAGCGTGGTCGAGGCCCAGGAGCGTATCCTGCCGGCCTATGACGCCGAGCTGACCCAGCCGGTGCTCGAATCGGTGAAACAACTGGGGATCAAGCTCTACCTCAAGCACAGCGTCGAAGGCTTCGATGCCGCGACCCACAGCCTGCAGGTGCGTGACCCGAACGGCGACAGCCTGCAGCTGGAAACCGACCAGGTGCTGGTGGCGGTCGGGCGCAAGCCGAACACCCAGGGCTGGAACCTCGAAGCGCTGAACCTGGACATGAACGGCTCGGCCATCCGCATCGACCAGCGTTGCCAGACCAGCATGCGCAATGTCTGGGCCATCGGCGACCTCGCCGGCGAACCGATGCTCGCGCACCGGGCCATGGCCCAGGGCGAGATGGTCGCCGAGCTGATCGCCGGCCAGCACCGGGAATTCAACCCCACGGCCATTGCCGCGGTGTGCTTCACCGACCCGGAACTGGTGGTGGTCGGCAAGACCCCGGACGAGGCCAAGGCCGCCGGCCTGGATTGCATCGTCTCGAGCTTCCCGTTCGCCGCCAACGGCCGCGCCATGACCCTGGAATCGAAAAGTGGTTTCGTGCGAGTGGTGGCACGCCGTGACAATCACCTGATTGTCGGCTGGCAGGCGGTGGGCGTCGGCGTGTCCGAGCTGTCCACGGCCTTCGGCCAGTCCCTGGAAATGGGTGCGCGCCTGGAAGATATCGCCGGCACCATCCACGCCCACCCGACCCTGGGCGAGGCGGTGCAGGAAGCGGCATTGCGCGCCCTGGGCCACGCCTTGCATCTGTAAACACCGGGTCTGTAGGAGCGAGGCTTGCCCGCGATAGGGCCAGTGAGCACGGCAGGGATATCGAGCCGTCTGTGCCGGCGCCATCGCGAGCAAGCTTCGCTCCTACAGAAACAGCTCGCCGCAGCCTTTGGGGCTCGATCCACAGGACGACAGGAGGGTTCATGAGCAGGCTAAGTTTTTTTGCTCCCCCTCCCATCGCCCGGGATGCGGTGCCCCCCCGGAATGCAGTATTGTTGTGCCCATCCAAAAAACGTCAGAAGCCTTGAGCCGTTGCGACGGTTGTTAAGCGATAGAGGGTGTCATGGGTAACGAAAGCATCAATTGGGACAAGCTGGGTTTTGACTACATCAAGACAGACAAGCGCTATCTGTCGCACTGGCGTAACGGCGAGTGGGACAAAGGCACCCTGACCGAAGATAACGTGCTGCACATCAGCGAAGGCTCCACCGCCCTTCACTATGGCCAGCAGTGCTTCGAAGGCCTGAAGGCCTACCGCTGCAAGGACGGTTCGATCAACCTGTTCCGCCCGGACCAGAACGCCGCCCGCATGCAGCGCAGCTGCGCGCGCCTGCTGATGCCGCAGGTGTCCACCGAGCAATTTGTTGCCGCCTGTCAGGAAGTGGTTCGCGCCAACGAGCGCTTCATCCCGCCTTACGGCACCGGCGGCGCGCTGTACCTGCGCCCATTCGTGATCGGCGTGGGTGACAACATCGGCGTACGCACCGCCCCCGAGTTCATCTTCTCGATCTTCGCCATTCCGGTCGGCGCCTACTTCAAGGGCGGCCTGACCCCGCACAACTTCCTGATCTCCAGCTACGACCGCGCGGCGCCACAAGGCACCGGCGCGGCCAAGGTCGGTGGCAACTACGCCGCCAGCCTGATGCCAGGTTCCGAAGCCAAGAAGAAGCACTTCGCCGACTGCATCTACCTGGACCCTTTGACCCACTCGAAGATCGAGGAAGTCGGTTCGGCCAACTTCTTCGGCATCACCCATGACGACAAATTCGTCACGCCGAAGTCGCCATCGGTGCTGCCAGGCATCACCCGCCTGTCGCTGATCGAACTGGCCAAGACCCGCCTGGGCCTGGAAGTGATCGAAGGCGACGTGCTGATCGACAAGCTGTCGGACTTCAAGGAAGCCGGCGCCTGCGGTACCGCCGCGGTGATCACGCCGATCGGCGGCATCGAGTACCAGGACAAGCTGCACGTGTTCTACAGCGAAAAAGAAGTCGGCCCGATCACCCAGAAGCTCTACAAAGAGCTGACCGGCGTACAGACCGGCGACGTCGAAGCGCCAGCGGGCTGGATCGTCAAGGTCTGACCTGACCCCCGCCCCTATAAAAAAGCCCGCCTTTCACCTCGGTGATCGGCGGGCTTTTTCATGCTGGCCACACGGCTCTGAAAACCTGTGCCCCTAGCCGAGAGCCGCCACTTCCGGCGGCAGCAAAATCGCGCTCGCCTTGTCCTTGCCGTGATACTTGTCGATCAGGGAAAACAGGATGGCCGCCGTGCGGATATCCACGATCCCGCTGATATTCCCCTGGTTGAATCGCATCTGGAAGGCTTCCACCACCCTTTCCGGTTGTTGGTCCAGGTAGCCATAACCATAGGTTTGCAGCGCCTTCGCGACCTGGACCATGCTCGGCGGCGCCACGCTGAAGCGAGCCAGGTAGTCGTCGATGGTGCGCTCGTCGGGCCAGGCGCCAATGCCGGCTTCGGCAAGCCGTTTCCAGGGAAAGAACGGCCCCGGATCGATCTTGCGCCCGGGGGCGATATCCGAGTGCCCGACGATGTCCGTCGGCTGTATGTCGTACTTCCTGACCAGGTCCCGGGTCAGGCTGATCAGCAGTTCTATCTGCTGCTCGTTGTAGGGCTCGCCCAGCAACTGGCCGGTGTCCTGGTCCCAGCCAGCGTTGACGATCTCGATCCCGAGCGAGGTGTCGTTCAGGTTGCTGCGGTTCTTCCACTGGCTCACTCCCGCATGCCAGGAGCGGTCGTGGTCGTCGACCAACTGGTCGGCCACCAGCAGGCCCTTGTGGGTCTTCGGCCGGTCGGGAATCAGGTAGTTGGCGCTGACCAGCTCCGATCGCGTCAGCGTTTCGAAGGATTTCTCCTGATCGAGCGCGGTGTAGTGCAGGACCAGGAAACGGATCCGGTGATTCTTCGCCACCGCCCTTTCGCCTTTCGAAAGGACGTAGCCCTCTTTCTCTGTGAGTGTTGCCTCGGAGGTGTCTTGGTTGCTGCTGGTACAACCGGTCATCGCCAGCAAAAGGCTTAAGACCGTGGTGTATTTCTTCATGACTTGCCCTTGAACATTGCTTTCCTTTCCCGCGCCTGCCTGCTGCTTTGCGGGCCTGTGGGACGGCGAATGCTAGGGACCGGGATAAAAGGCTGTCTTTAGGAAAAGTCTGAAAGACACTGAGAAAAGCGCAGGGGCCACTCGGCTCCCTGGCTCAAGAGGTGGGCATGCCGGGGCCGGCATGCCCGATGGTGCGTGCGAGAAAGGCCGCGGCTACTGGTGCTGGACCTGGAACATCGAGTTCACCTGAACCCGCGCCAGCATGTGCTCGGCGCCACCGCCGCGACGCATGCCGCGCACCGGGCAGGCGTCGAGGTAGTCGAGGCCGACCGCCAGCTTCAGGTGTCGCTCGGGCCGCGCCAGGCGGTTGGTCACGTCGAAGCTGTACCAGCCGTCGTCGATCCAGGCCTCCGCCCAGGCATGGCTGGCCAGGTGGCTTTCGTCTTCGGTGCACAGGTAGCCGGAGACATAACGCGCGGGAATCCCCAGGCCACGGGCGCAGGCCAGGAACGCATGGGTGTGGTCCTGGCAGACCCCGACCCGGCCGGCAAAAGCCTCGGCCGCGGTGGTGTCCACCGTGGTCGCGCCCGGGCTGTAGACCATGTGCGCGGCCAGGGCATGCATCAACTCGATCAGCGCCGCGCGGTCACGCCGGGTGCCGCAGTGCTGCGCGGCGAAGGCGCTGAGGGCGGTGTCGGCCTTGGTCAGCGGGCTGCTGCGCAGGAACGGCAGCGGCGACTGGCTATCGTGTTCCACCTCCCGGGCCTGGTCGATTTCCACCTGGCCATAGGCGCTCAGGACCAGGGCGCCATGGGGCTCGTCCATGGTCAGCACGTGCAGGATATTGCCGTAGGGGTCGAGCTGGCTGCGCACCAGGCGCGGCAGTTCCAGATGCCATTCGAGGATCTGCTGGCGCTCGCTGTTCTGCGGTGTCAGGCGCAGGAACTGGATGCTGGTGCAAACTTCGTCGGCGTAGCTGTAGGTGGTGTCGTGGCGTATGGAAAGTTTCATACAACCTCCAGATAGGATTCGTGGACGGTCTGCCCCAGGTGACGGATCTGCGCGATGAAATCGCTCAGCCACAGGTGCAGCCCCGACGCGAGGATTTCGTCGATCCCGGTATAGCGCAGGCGCGCGTTCAGCTCGGCGGCCAGGCGCTGGGCCGGACGGCCGTTGTTGCCCGGCAGGCTGGCGAGGATCTGGTCCAGCTCCTCGACGCAGGCGTGCAGCGAACGCGGCACATCGGCACGCAACAGCAGCATCTCGGACACCTGCTCGGCCCCCGGCGCGTTGCGGTAGATCTCGTTGAACGCCTCGAATGAGGACAGGGCACGGAGCAAGGCGCTCCACTGGTAGTAGCCACGGGCCGAGTTGTCGCTGACCTCCTCCGATTCCTCGCCGAACATTTCGTAGCGCGCGTCCAGCAGGCGCAGGGTGTTGTCGGCCCGCTCGATAAAGGTGCCCAGGCGAATGAAGCAATAGGCATCGTTGCGCATGATGGTGCCGGAGGTCGCGCCACGGAACAGGTGCGAACGCTCCTTGACCCATTCGCAGAAATGGCTGATGCCGTAGCGTCCCAGGCCGCTCTTGGCGATGTTGCGCATCTCCAGCCAGGTGGCGTTGATGTTTTCCCACATGTCGGCGGTGATGCGCCCGCGCACCGCGTGGGCGTTGGTCCGCGCCGCCCGCAGGCAGCAATAGATGCTGCCGGGGTTGGTTTCGTCGAGGGCGAAGAAGTGCAGCATGCGTTCGGTATTCAGCTCGCCGTAACGCTGGTTGTAATCGTCCAGGGTGCCGGCGGCCAGCAGCGACATCGCCAGCTCGGCATGGCCGTCGCTACGCCCCGCCTGGGGCATCAGCGACAGCGAGTAACTGACTTCGAGCATGCGCGCCAGGTTCTCGGCGCGCTCCAGGTAACGGGACATCCAGTAGAGGTCTGCAGCGGTTCTTGAAAGCATCGGTCAATCCTCCACGACCCAGGTGTCTTTGGTGCCGCCGCCCTGCGACGAGTTCACCACCAGCGAGCCTTCGCGCAACGCCACGCGAGTCAGGCCGCCCGGCACCAGGCGGGTTTCGCTGCCCGACAGCACGAACGGGCGCAGGTCGATATGCCGCGGCGCGATGCCGTTCTCGACAAAGGTCGGGCAGGTCGACAGGCACAGGGTGGGTTGGGCGATATAGGCTTCCGGGCGGGCCTTGAGCCGGGCGCGGAAGTCTTCGATCTCCGCCGCGGTAGCGGCCGGGCCCACCAGCATGCCGTAGCCGCCGGAGCCCTGGGTTTCCTTGACCACCAGGTCCGGCAGGTTGGCCAGTACATGGGACAGCTCTTCAGGCTTGCGGCATTGCCAGGTCGGCACGTTCTTCAGGATCGGTTCCTCGCTCAGGTAGAAGCGGATCATTTCGTCGACATAGGGGTAGATCGACTTGTCGTCCGCCACCCCGGTGCCCACCGCGTTGGCCAGCACCACGTTGCCGGAACGGTAGGCGGCGATCAGCCCGGGCACGCCGAGCATGGAATCGGGGTTGAACGACAAGGGGTCGAGGAAGGCGTCGTCGAGGCGACGGTAGATCACATCCACCGCCTGGGCGCCGGAGGTGGTGCGCATGAACACGCGGTCGTCGCGCACGAACAGGTCGGCGCCTTCCACCAGTTCCACGCCCATCTCCCGGGCCAGGAACGCATGCTCGAAATAGGCGCTGTTGAAACGCCCCGGGGTCAGCACCACCACCGTCGGGTTGTCCAGCGGGCTGGAGCTTTTCAGGGTATCGAGCAGCAGGTTCGGGTAGTGGTCGATGGGCGCCACCCGTTGCGCGGCGAAGAGTTCGGGGAACAGGCGCATCATCATCTTGCGGTCTTCGAGCATGTAGCTCACGCCGCTGGGGGTGCGCAGGTTGTCTTCCAGCACGTAGTAGCTGCCGTCGCCGTCACGCACCAGGTCGACGCCGGAGATGTGCGAATAGATATTGCGATGCAGGTCCAGGCCGCGCATCGCCACCTGGTAACCCTCGTTGGCCAGCACCTGCTCGGCCGGGATGATGCCCTCCTTGAGAATGCGTTGCCCGTGGTAGATATCGGCCAGGAACAGGTTCAGTGCCTGGACCCGCTGGATGCAGCCGCGCTCGACGTTCCGCCATTCGCTGGCCTTGATGCTGCGCGGGATGATGTCGAAGGGAATCAGCCGTTCAGTGCCTTGCTCGTCACCGTACAACGTGAAGGTGATGCCAGCGCGGTGGAACAGCAGGTCGGCTTCGCGCCGACGCTGGTCCAGCAGCTCCACTGGGGTGTCCGCCAGCCAGCGGGCGAACTCCTGGTAATGTGGGCGGCAGCCACCACTGGCATCATACATTTCGTTAAAAAAAGCACGGGACATACCCCAACTCCTCGCCGTGGTTTAAACGGCTTTTTATTTAAACTCTCTGTTTCAATAAATCGGGCCTTACGCTGAGCGATAGAAACTGTTCTGTTGAGCACCTCATTGTGCGGCTTGAATATTCCACTCGATGCCGGCGGAAATACCCCACTTATTGACGCCAGTCGTTTGGCGAAACTTCCCGTATGGATTTTCAGCAATGGATCGCCCGCGATGACGTCCATTGGTTGTGGAACTCGTCACCTCCTTTTTCGTTTTAATGTGAACTTTCAAACTGAAAGTTTTCCGAAACTTCAACAGCACACTTCGTTGGAATTCAAAGGCTGTCTATCTGCTTTAGCAATCGCTGTGCCCAAATCCCGTCTCCCCGCGAATAAAGTCCCCAAGGGTGGAAAAATGACACTTCGGCGACACTTTTCATTCAGCCAGGGGGCTCCACTCCCTGTTGACGCTGAAACGTTTTATCTGGAAGGCCGCCTGAACGGCTTTGCACAACACTGGCGCGAACGAAAAAAGTGCAGAAACTGTCGAGGAAGGTTTTTTTGCCCTGACAAGGGGATTTTTGGCAAAGCAGTTGTTATCGCTTTGCACAAAGCAAGATTTGACGCGGCCTGCCGAGAGAAAGAACAGCGCACCATTAGCGGTCCGGAAAACGCACCAACGGCGAACGAAACACCCAATAGCGCCAACTATTGGCGCAATTTCAGGTTTTCGCCAGCGCTAGTTTGTAAAAGTGTCGGACAGGATTGAACCGGGCATTTCCGACTGTGCACGGTTCGCGCCCGAAGGAATAACGTTCGCCGAAGTTATCCGCCGAACTCTTCATTCCACTTTTTATTGATTCAGTGCAATCAGCCAGGATTTATCGCCGCCCTACCCCCACCACCGAACCTGTAGGAGCGCAGCTTGCTCGCGATGCAGGCGCCGCGGTGGGTCAGGTACTACAAGGTTTCCAGGTGTTCGAGGATGACCCGCACCGCCTCGGCCGGTGACAGCAGGAAGCTGTCCAGCCTCAAGCACTCGCTGCTCCAGGCCTGGTAATCGTGATCGAGCACCGACTGCCAGCTCGGTGGACGCAGGCCGGGCACATCCGCCCCGCGGCTTTCCACCCGGCGCCGGTGCTCGGCGATGTCGGTGCACACCACTTCGACATTGAGCAAGGGACTCTGCTCGGCCTTGGCTATGCCCTGCCAGGCCTGGCGGCTCTCGGCGACCGGATTGACGCAATCGGCCACCACCCGGTTGCCCAGGGCCAGGTTGCTGCGGGCCAAGGCAATGGCGACTTCGTACCCGGCCTTGCCGACCTCCGCCAACCCGCCGTCACGCAACGTCTGCTCGATAGTGTCGATGCGCAGATAGGTGGCCCGCAGATGGCTGGCCAGTGCCCGGGCGATGGTGGTCTTGCCGCTGCCGGGCAGGCCACTGAAGACGATGAGCATGCTGAAAACTCCAAACCAGGACTGCATTCGAAGGCTGACGGCAACGCCAGCCATGAGGTTGTGGACCGGCCTATGAAGCCTGGGTAACAGCCGGGCGACCCGGTTTGGCAGAGCTCCCGACACGCCGGGCTGGGCTGTCCGGTTCTTCAATCTGGACAGCGAACCGACTGGCAAGCTCCTTGCGCCCCAGGGCGGTCAATCCCAGCGCCCTGCTGTCCAGGTCCTGGGTCAGCCATTTGCGCCGGATCGCCTCCTGCAACAACGCGGCCCCCAACGCACCACCCAGATGCGGGCGGCGCATGCTCCAGTCCAGGCAGGGGCAGGCAAAGCGTCGGCGCAAGGTCGCCAGGGCCTGTACATCGATGCCCAATCCGGCGAAAAACTCTGCGCCGGCCGGGCTCAGGCTGTACTCCTGGGCACCCTCCTGCGGTTGCTGCAACCAACCGGCGTCGAGCAGGCGGTCATGCAGCTGCACCGCCAGGGTGCCGGCCATATGGTCGTAGCAGGTGCGGGCGAACTGCAGGCGGTCCGGGGTGCGCGGGCTGAACGCCGGCGTGGCGTTGCGGCCGATCACCATCAGGGCTTCCAGGGCCTGGGCCACGCGCTGGTCGGCGAGGCTGTAGTAACGATGGCGGCCCTGCACATGCAGGCGCACCAGGGCCAGTTCCTTGAGTTTGCCCAGGTGCGCGCTGGCGGTGGAGGCGCTGACATCGGCGATCGCCGCCAGCTCGGTGCTGGTGCGCGCGTGGCCGTCCATCAGCGCGCAGAGCATTTTCGTCCGCGCCGGCTCGGCAATGGCCGCGGCGACCTGGGATACGGCGTTGTCATGCTGCTGTGCATTCATATTTCGCTCCCGAACGAATCGTGCCCCTCGCAGGTTGCCGATAGTAGCAACACTTCTCCTCCGCGAATAAGGCCACCCATCATGGACCCGATTACTGCCGTCACCCAGGCCGATCCCTACCCTTACTACGCCAGCCTGCGAGCCCGGGGTGGACTGACCTTCGACCCCGGACTGGGGATGTGGCTGGCCAGCAGCGCCGCAGCGGTGGCCGCGGTGCTGGCCCATCCCGAGTGTCGGGTACGTCCCGCGCACGAGCCAGTGCCCCAAGCCATAGTCGACGGCGCCGCCGGCAAAGTGTTCGGCCAGCTGATGCGAATGAACGACGGCGAGCGCCAGCGTTGCCCGCGGGCCGCGATCGAGCCGGGCCTGCAACTGGTGCCTGCCGAGGAAATCCAGCAGCGGGTCGCCGCCCTGCTGCTGGGCCTGCCGAGGGATACCCCTGCCAGGCTGCATGACGGCCAGTTCCGCCTGCCGGTGGCGGTGGTCGCCGGGCTGCTGGGCTTTGCCGCGCACCAGTTGCCAGAGATTGCCGGGCTGACCCAGGACTTTGTCGCCGGCCTGTCGCCGGCCAGCAATCAGGCGCAGCGGAATGCTGCCCACCGGGCAGCCGAACACTTGACCCGACACTTTGAAGTTTTGCTCGATCAGGCGCCCGCCAGCCCGTTGTTGCAGCGGATCGTCAACGGCTTCGGTGCTCAGGATCACGACAGCCTGATCGCCAACCTGATCGGCCTGTTGTCCCAGACTTTCGAGGCCAGCGCCGGGCTGATCGGCAACAGCCTCTGCGCCTTGCTGGGCGATCGCCGCTTGATCGCGGACCTGCGGGCGGCGCCCACCCGGGTCGCCGACCTGCTGGCGGAAGTGCAGCGCCACGACCCGGCGGTGCAGAACACCCGGCGCTTCGTCGCCGCCCCTTGCAGCATCGCCGGAGTGACGCTCAAGCCAGGCGATGTAGTGCTGGTGCTACTGGCCTCGGCCAACCGCGACCCGCAACTGAACCCAGAGCCGGACCGCCTGCTGCTCGAACGCGGGGACCGGCGCAGTTTCAGCTTTGGCAGCGGCCGCCATCAGTGCCCCGGCCAGGCCCTGGCCCTGAGCATCGCCAGCGCGGTGGTCGGTGCGCTGCTGCGGCAATCGACCCTCGACCAGCCCATCGGCTGGACCTACAAACCCTCGCTCAACGGGCGCATCCCCCTGTTCACCCACCTGCCGGAGTCGCACTGATGATCGCCGTGATATTCGAAGCCCTGCCGCACCCGGAACATCGCCAGCGTTATCTGGACATCGCAGCTGCATTGAAACCGCTGCTGCTGGAGATCGATGGCTTCATTTCCATCGAGCGTTTCCAGAGCCTGAGCGAGCCGGACAAGCTGTTGTCCCTGTCGTTCTGGCGCGACGAACAAGCGGTCGAGGCCTGGCGCACCCTGGAACGCCATCGCACGGCCCAGGCCCTGGGGCGGACCCAGGTGTTCGCCGATTACCGGCTGCGGGTCGCCGAAGTGGCGCGCGACTACGGGCTGACCCAGCGCGACCAGGCGCCGGCGGACAGCCGTCAGGCCCATGCCGGGTAAAACTGCTGGGCGCCTATTCGACCAATGAATGGTGGTCAGAGGGTCATCGGGCTTCTGCTAGGGTCATGCCTGGACTTGGGAGGACACCATCATGAGTCAGATGACCCAACATGCCCTGAAGCTCAATGGCATCGAATTGCACCTGCATGCCACCGGACCGCTGGATGGACCGCCGGTGTGGCTGCTGCACGGTTTTCCCGAGTGCTGGTATTCGTGGCGCCGGCAGGTGGCGCCGCTGGTGGCCGCCGGCTACCGGGTGCTGATTCCGCAGATGCGCGGCTACGGCGACAGCAGCGCCCCAGAGGATGTAGCCGCCTATGACGTACTGACCCTGTGCGCCGATATCCAGCAGGCGATGGATGCCCTGGGACAGGAGCAGGCCTGCATCGTCGGTCACGACTGGGGCGCCGTGGTCGCCTGGCACCTGGCGCTGCTGGAGCCGCAGCGGGTCAAGGCCCTGGTGGCCCTCTCGGTGCCTTTCGCCGGCCGCCCCAAACGCCCGGCCGTGGAGATCATGGCCGAGCTGTTCGCCGAGCGTTTCAATTACATCCTGTACTTCCAGAAACCCGGCGTCGCCGAGCGGGAACTGGACGCCGACATCGACCGCAGCCTGCTGCATTTCATGCACGACTGCGAACACCTGCTGGATGAAAAAGGTCCGTCGGCCCTGCTGTTCGAGGGCATGCCGCCGCACCTGGCACCGCCCGCCTGGTGCACGCCGGAGGACTTCGCGGTGTACCGGCGCACCTTCGCGGGGCGAGGTTTTCGCGGTGCCCTGAACTGGTACCGCAACTTCGAGCGCAACTGGCAACGGACCGAACACCTGGGCGAACGCCAGGTGAGCCAACCCACCCTGTTCATGATCGGCGACCGCGACCCGGTGGGCCAGCTGGAAGCCCGTACACTGGAGCGCATGCCCGGCAAGGTGCCACGCCTGGAACAGCATCGGCTGGCGGATTGCGGGCACTGGATCCAGAGCGAACAGGCCGAAGAGGTCAATCTGCGGTTGCTGGATTTTCTTGGGAGAAACTACCCCTGCCCGCCTGCGGTGCAGACAGGGGCCTAGCATTACAGGCTGCGATATTCGAGGGTGAGGTGCGACAGCTCGTGGACCGGCGCCAGACGCTGGCGGATGGTCTCGGCGCTGACACCGGCAGCCGCTACCACGCTGACAATCGCTGCCCGCGCCTGCGGGCCCACCTGCCACACATGCAGGTCGGTGATGCGCGCATCGCCGGCGGCTTCCACCGAATGGCGAATCTCGCCGGCCAGGTGTTCGTCCGTGGTATCGAGCAGCACCGCCGCGCTGGACTTCATCAAGCCATAGGCCCAGCGACCGATGACCAGGGCGCCGACTATGCCCATCACCGGGTCGAGCCAGACCCAACCCAGATAACGCCCCGCCAGCAACGCGGCGATGGCCAGGACCGAGGTCAGGGCATCGGCCAGCACATGGACATAGGCCGAGCGCAGGTTGTTGTCGTGGTGATGGCCATGCCCCTGTGAATGTTCGTGTGGATGCTCATGAGCATGCTGATGACCGTGATCGTGGCCGTGATGGGCATGGCCACCGGAAAGCAGCAAAGCACTGACAATATTCACCAGCAGCCCGACCACGGCGATCACCGTCGCCTCGGTGAAGGCCACCTGGGTCGGCTGCAACAGCCGCAGCAGAGATTCACCGGCGATGCCGATGGCCACCAGGCCGAGGATCAGCGCCGAGGCGAATCCCGCCAGATCGCCAACCTTGCCGGTGCCGAAGCTGAAGCGCGCATTGTCGGCATTGCGCCGGGCGAAACCGTAGGCCGCCGCCGCGATGCCCAGGGCCCCGGCGTGGGTCGCCATATGGAAGCCGTCGGCCAGCAAGGCCATGGAACCGGTGAGATAACCGGCGGCGATCTCGCCGATCATCATGACGAAGGTCAGCGCCACCACCCACAGCGTACGCCGGGCGTTTTCATCGTGGGCGGCACCGAGGAAGTGGTGGTCGTGGGTCAAACCTGTGGCTGGCAAGGTGGGGCTCATGGGATGGTCTCCGGTCAGGAATATCGGCGAATGGCTTCGAGCAGTTCGCTCACGCCCTTGGCCCGTTCTTCATCGCTGAGTTCGGGGTGAGCCACATGCTCCAGGGCATGGGCCTCGATGATTTCCCCCATCAGCCCGTTGATCGCGCCACGGGTGGCCGCCACCAGGTGCAGGGTCTTGGCGCACTCCGCGCCGGATTCCAGGGCCCGCTCCACGGCCTGCACCTGGCCAAGAATGCGCCGGACCCGTTTGAGCAAGTCGTCTTTCTGTGCGTGCGTGTGCGACATACCTATACCCCCTATACCTATATGACGCACATCCTGGCCGATGCCGCTGGCCTGCGCAAGGGCTCGATGACACCGATCGTCCACCACTGCCTGTCGATCACCCACGACCCAGCCCCGCCTGACGAAGCACGGAGACACGATTTCAAGGAGGGGTTTACGGAGGAAGGTCATAGGCATCGCGGCCAGATCAGGCAGATCTCCTGACCTGACCGGTGGACGAAATCAATCGTCGCGGGTCAGGACTTCCAGCAGCTCGATCTCGAACACCAGGTTGGAGTTCGGCGGGATCTTGCCCATCGACCGCTCGCCGTAGCCCAGGTGCGCCGGCACCAAAAGCTTGCGCTTGCCGCCGACCTGCATGCCCATCAGGCCCTGGTCCCAGCCACCATTTTTCAGATTGTCCCTACAGACCCTCCATAGCCGAATCCACTAGCGTCCCTAAGCCAACTGCAAATGCTCTTCGCTCCCCTCTGACGGGGGCTTTCTTTATGGACAATGTGGACGCGAACACGGATGAGTGGCTACGTACCGAACGCCCCGAAGGGCTATCGCAACAAGGGTGTAGAGCCCGTCGATCTGGGCGCCCAACGCTGGGCCGAATACAAAGACCTGCCGCCAAAGGCAGAAGACAAACCCGTCACCATGGGTTGTGTCTTTGCCAAAAGCTGCAACCTGCCTGACGGTGTGATCGATCACAAGAATCCGGCCGGATTTGTGCCTGTTGAGAAGCTGGCTGATTACGGGCTATGGGCTGTATTAGCTACCGGGACGGCAATCACAGCGGAAGGTTCCTCTCTCCAATTGGTGGGCGGCTCTGCCACTGGCAGCGCCATTGCCAAACGTCTTGGCGGATCACTTTTTCTCACACTGCTAGAAAGTGCCGGAGCTGTCGCGGCTTGCGCTGTTGGGGGCACAATTGCCCTGTTAATACCAAACACCAGCATTTCCCCCGATAGCGCATTTTACAAAAACGATCAGTACTCCACGCTTGATGCTGGCCGCACTCGTGTGCGAGTCAACGTGAAGACCTTGCCGGACGGCTCCGTTAACGCTTACGGGTTCTACACAGGCGGTAAAACGGACTGGGAGAATGCTCCAGTCATCAAGGCTAAGAAGGACGGCGAAAACTACGTCGCAGACATCGGTAACGGGATTGGACTCACTTGGACGCCAGCGGCGAGCCCTGACAGTGCCCTAGGTATTCCTGCTCTAGAAGGTGCCCCGCAACTACCACCTGTGTGGGTTTACCCTCCCACTGAGCAGGCCGATAAGATACTGGTCAACCCAGTGCATCCGCCCGACTACCAAGACGCGATTATCTGGTTTCCCAGCACCGATATTCAGCCGATTTATATTTCGCTGAGTGTTCCGGGAGACCATAGCTATTATCCACCACCTAAAGGCCTGACAGCTTTTCCTGACGCGGTAAGAGCAGACTCTAAAACCAGGGTTCAAGGCGGAGGAGCAATGCGTAAACGCTGGAAGGATCGTAAAGGCCGTATTTACGAGTGGGACAGCCAGCATGGCGCGGTCGAAATATACGATAAACAAGGGAAGCATCTTGGCGAATTCGACCCTGAAACGGGTGAGCAGACCAAGCCCGTCAAACCCGGTCGAACAGTAGAAAAATAGAGGTGTTTATGTACTTGTGTATTACTGGTTTTTTGCTCAATAGCAGAGAAGATGACTCGCTCAAGTATGAGCTTGATGTAGACAGCACCTATAACAAGCAAATTGTAGAAACTCTCGGCCATACCAGCCTTAACGCCATGGCGGAAGGCGAATGGCTGCTAACCAATGAACAAATAGCAGCAATATCAGAAATCATAGGGCAACCACTCCCAACTGATTTGAAACTGTACATTGGCGTTGAAGCATAGGGACATATTTTCTAGCCCCACCCGCGCCCCAGAGAATCGATACACGTTTACAAGAGCGTGAGTTTGCAGGCCAGAAAGTAAAGATAGAGCCCGCATAACGCGCCCAGGCCAGGCAGCGCCCCGGCCTGGGCGATGGGCGAAATCAGTCGTCGCGAGTCAGGACTTCCAGCAACTCGATCTCGAACACCAGGTTGGAATTCGGCGGGATCTTACCCATCGAGCGCTCGCCGTAGCCCAGGTGCGCCGGTACCAAGAGCTTGCGCTTGCCGCCGACCTGCATACCCATCAGGCCCTGGTCCCAGCCCTTGATCACCCGCCCGGTGCCGATCACGCACTGGAACGGCTTGCCACGCTCCCAGGACGAATCGAAGGGCGTGCCGTCTTCCAGGAAACCGCGGTACTGGGTGGTGATCAAGGCGCCCTTGACCACCGCCTTGCCCTCGCCCACTTCGATATCGATCACCTGCAACGGGTCGCTCATCTATTCACTCTCTGTTGGAGGCAGCCGCCAGTGGCCACCGAGGGTGCGGAAAATAGCAAATTTTCGGCCTCGCGACTTGTCAGGCATGTTCCTGGAGGGCGCTGAGGCAGGGCACATTATTGATGCCTCCTGGCCCAGCCAAAATTTTCAGATTGTCCCTACAGACCCTCCATAGCCGAATCCACTAGCGTCCCTAAGCCAACTGCAAATGCTCTTCGCTCCCCCTCTGACGGGGGCTTCTTTGACCAAGAACCAGAAAAAGGCTTTCCCGGAAATTGAGAAAACCTGTGCGACCGTTGTAGACAAAGGTAAACCCGGCTTCCCCGGAGGCACCACTATTCCACCCACCAGAGTCGAAATCATCCGACCTGACCCGGCCCTCTGAGGGAACAGACATGTCCATCGTAGACACGAAAGTCGTAGATATTATTGCAGTGCCAGAGTGGGAACCCGATAACGTGATTCTGGTTATCACGGACCACCTTGAATGGGGTGATAAAACCCAACAAGGTGAACACCTGTTATTGCTGCAAGAGAAGATCAACACTTACATCGCCTTCATCGAAAGTGGTGAAATCCTAGAGAGCTATCCACCATCCAAAGACAAAGCCCCCATCATTCGTATCAACGGTCTGTACGAACTACCAGAACAAGGTGAGTTCTTCATAGATCGCGTTACTGAGGTGCTGAAAGGGGTTGGTATCGGGCTAGAGTTCATCCTTAAAGCGGATGAAGAAATACGCAACATGTGAACAAGGGCCACGCCCAAATGGAAGACAGCGGCACCAATGTCGATAGGTTGAAAGAGTGCCAGTGGGATCTGGCAAAGCCCTGCCCCCCTGCGCCTCAGGAACGCCTGAACAAGCTCCAGACAAACGCCACCAACCCGCCCACGATCGCCACTCCCGCCAGCCAGCCCACCACCGACAACCCCTGCCAGACTGGCCCGGCCGCGGCGATCTGTGGGCCGAAGGCGATCAGCAGCGCGCTGATCAGCAGGGCCAGGGACAAGCGGGTCGAGGCCAGGCGCAGGGATTTTTCCAGGCGCTCGACGCCCGGCATGTCGAGGCGCAGGTCGACCACGCCGTGTTTCAGGCGGTTGATCAGCAGGCGGGCCAGTTGCGGCAGTTCGACGGCGACGCCACGGCTCAGTTCCAGGCCGTCGAGGCCCAGGCGACGGGCGAGTTTCCAGCTGAACTGTTCCTTAAGCATCTTGTGAATCGCCGGGCGCGCGGTGGCTACCAGGTCCAGTTGCGGGTCGAGCCGGGTGAGCACGCCATCGGCGGTGATCAGCGCCTTGAACAGCACCAGCAGGTCGGCCGGCAGCAACAGCTGGTATGCGCGCATCAGGCCGAGGAAGTCCTCGATCATCGCACTCATGTTCAGCGCCTTGCCGCCGTGCCGGCCCATGAATTCCCGCGCGGCCTGTTCGATGGCGGACAGGTCGCGCACTTGCTCCCCGCTCCAGTCGATCAGCACCGCCACCAGCGCTTCGGTACTGCCCTCGGTCATGGCCCGCATAAAGCCCATGACCTCCAGGCGCCGACGCTCATCGAGACGTCCGACCATGCCGAAGTCGATGAAGCCGACGCGATTGTCGTCCATAGCCCGCAGGTTGCCGGGGTGCGGGTCGCCATGGAACAGGCCGTCTTCCAGCAGCATCTTGATAAAGGCCTGGGCCCCGCGCTGCGCCAGCAGGCTCGGGTCCAGCCCCTGCTCGATCAGGGCCTGACGTTCCAGCGGCGTATGGCTGGGGAGGAATTCCTGGACCAGCAGGCGCTCGCTACTGTGCAGCCAATGGATACGCGGAATGGCGATCTGTGGATGCTCGGCGAAATTCGCCGCCACTGTGTCGCAGTGCTGGCCTTCCTGGGTGAAGTCCAGTTCTTCGAGCATCGCCCGGGCCAATTGCCGGACCATCTGCCGCGGCTGGTAATGGGCCAGGGCGGCGTTCTCTTCCACCAGCATCGCCACGCCTTCCAGCAGTTGCAGGTCGGCACTCATCTTGCGCCGCAGGCTGGGGCGCTGCACCTTGACCACCACCGCCTCGCCACTGAGCAGGCGCGCGCGATAAACCTGGGCGATGGAGGCCGCCGCGAGAGGCTCGGTGTCGAACTCGGCGAACACCTGCTCCAGCTCGCAGCCCAGGTCATCGCGCACCTGGTCCTCCAGCTCGCTCCAGGGCAAGGTCGCGGCGCTGCTGTGCAGCGACTCCAGCTCGCTGATCCAGTGCGGCGGCAGGATATCGCTGCGGCTGGCGAGGATCTGCCCGAGCTTGATAAAGGTCGGCCCGAGCTTCTCCAGGGCCAGACGGACCCGCTGCGGCGTCGAGTCTGAAGGCGGCGCTTCACCAGCGGCTGGCGGCTCGCCCAGCAAGCGCCCCAGGCCCAGGCGCAGCAGCACATCCTGGGCACCGAAGGCCGCCAGCACGGCGACTATCTGATGCACCCGCTTATGGTGTTTGAGTGCCGTCCAGGTGGGTTCGAGCATGGTCGGGATGATCCTTCACAAGGTGACGCCCGCGGCGCGGCCGGCGGGCTCAAGGTTGGGTGGCGCGCCTGCCGGGGACTCCGGGATCGACGACGCACCCTGCAAGGTCCGACCACAACGAGCGGCAATCATTCAGAACGCGACAGCGCCGATTGCACATCCTGCCTCGTTCGAGGGGCTGCCGAAGACCGCATGCCGGCGGTTGCCCATGGCGGCGCCCGCGATAAATTCGGTTACCATGGCGCCCCCTGAAATCCGCACGCCGATAAGGACATCCGTATGGCTGTTTCAACTATTGTGATTCTGCTCGTTCTGGCCCTGCTGGCGGTCTACGTCATCTCCGTCTACAACGGCCTGGTGGCCCGCCGGAACCGCTTCAAGAACGCCTTCGCGCAGATCGAAGTCCAGCTCAAGCGCCGTTACGACCTGATCCCCAACCTGGTGGAAACCGCCAAGGCTTACCTCAAGCACGAGCGCGACACCCTCGAAGCCGTGACCGCGGCACGCAACGCCGCGCTGGCGGGTCTCAAGGCCGTCGCGGCCGAGCCCGGCAACCCGCAGAACATGGCCCAGCTGGGCCAGGCCGAAGGCGCGCTGTCCAACGCCATGGGCCGGCTGAATGTGAGCATGGAGGCCTACCCGGACCTCAAGGCATCGCAGAACATGCAGCAGCTGAGCGAAGAGCTGACCAGCACCGAAAACAAAGTGTCCTTTGCCCGCCAGGCCTTCAACGACACGGTGATGAACTACAACAGCTACAAGCAGAGTTTCCCGCCGGTGATCCTGGCCGGCCTGTTCGGCCATGGCGCCGACGCCAGCCTGCTGCAATTCGCCGACAGCGCCCTGATCCAGGAAGCCCCCAAGGTCGCGTTCTAATCCCCTGCCACCATGGATGGTCCGATGAATTTTTTTGAACACCAGGCCCGGGCCAAACGGCGTACCGGGACCCTGGTGCTGCTGATGATCCTGGCCGTGCTGTGCCTGGTGACTGTCACCAGCCTGGCGCTGAACCTGCTCTGGCTGCAATTTCTCAAGGAAATGAAGCAGTCGCCGAGCTTCGACTGGCGGCTGACCGCGATGATCGCCGCGGTGGTGTTCCTGGTGGTGATCGGCAGCAGCATGGGCAAGCACTCCGAACTGAAAGCCGGCGGCAAGGTGGTCGCCAAGCGCCTGGGTGGCCGGCTGATCAACCTGCACCCGGACGGCCTGGAAGAACAACGGCTGCTCAATGTGGTCGAGGAAATGGCCCTGGCCTCGGGCACCCCGGTGCCACAGGTGTACGTGCTGCCCGATGCCGGGATCAATGCGTTCGCCGCCGGTTTTACCCCACAGGAGGCGGTGATCGGGGTCACCCGTGGCGCCATCATGGTGCTCAACCGCGAGGAACTGCAGGCGGTGATCGCCCATGAGTTCAGCCATATCTACAACGGCGACATGCGCCTCAACACTCGGCTGGTGGCGATTGTCCACGGCATCCTGGTCATCGGCCTGACCGGCGAGGCGATGGCCAACGGGGTCAACCAGGCCGGCCGGCTGGCACAGAATCGGGTCGGTGGGCTGGCGATGTGGAGTGGCCTGGCGCTGATCCTGCTGGGTTCGGTCGGGACCTTTTTCGGCAATATGATCAAGGGCGCCATCAGCCGCGAGCGCGAGTTCCTCGCCGATGCCTCGGCGGTGCAGTTCACCCGCAACCCGGCCGGCCTGGTCGGCGCGCTGAAAAAGATCGGCGGTTATGCCGCCAGCTCGAAGCTCGACAGCGCCTTCAGTTCTGAATACAGCCACCTGTATTTCAGTGAAGGGGCCACCCTCTCCGTCTATGGCCAGTCCGCGACCCATCCGCCCCTCTCGACGCGGATCCGGCGCCTGGAACCCGGCTGGGACGGCCGCTTGCCCACCATCGAAGCCATCGAGCTGCCGGCCGAGCCCGCCCGCTCCGGGCTGGACAGCTCCGGCGTGTTCAGCCGCCAGTCGCAAGCGACCAGCGCCCTGGTCTTCGACCTGAATGCGATCAAGCAGTCGATTGCCAGCATCGGCAGCCCGAACGCGCAACATCTGCTGGCGGCACAAGCGGCGCTGGTCAGCCTCGACCCGGCGCTCCAACGCAGCGCCCACAGCACCACTGGCGCCCAGGCGCTGGTCTATGGCCTGCTGCTGTCCGCCAACGAATCGATGCGCCGCCGCCAACTCGCGCAGCTGGACGCCAACAGCCCCACCGAGGTCTTCGGTTGCCTGCAAGCCCTGCAAAAACAGCTGGCGGCCCTCGACCCGAACCTGCGCCTGCCGCTGCTGGACCTGTCGATTCCAGCCCTGCAGCAGCTGGACAAGAAAGCCTGCAAGCCATTCATGGACAACCTGCGACAACTGATCGACGCCGACGACCAGGTCGAGCTACTGGAGTGGACGCTGCTGCGCATCGTGCAACGCAATGTCGAAGGCCTGCCGGCGCCCGAATACAAATGGGGGCTGTTCCAGCGCAGCGAAGAACTGGCGGTCCTGCTCGGCGCCCTGGCCAGTGCCGGGCAAAAGACCGCGCAGCAGGCCCAGCTGGCCCTGGCCCATGCCTGGACCGGCCTGCCCTTCGCCCGGCCGCAACCGGCAGAAGTCGACCTCGAACACCTGGATGCCGCCCTGGTGCGCCTGCGCCAGCTGATGCCCGAGGAACGGCCGACGCTGCTGCAAGCCATGGCCCGCTGCGTCTGCTACGACGGCCAGGTCACCGTGGCCGAAGCCGAGCTGATGCGCGCCGTGGCCGACGTGCTGGATTGCCCGATGCCACCGCTGCTGTCCCCCGCTGCCCCACAGCCGGCATCCACCCAGACGTCTGTAGAATCCCCCCAGACCGCCACGCTCTGAGCGACGGCCATCTATCCCTGCCCCGCGGCTGACGCCAGCCCGGGCAGGCTTTATTCTCCCCCCGGGGAACCGATGGCCGCCGCCGTTGCCTGAGGCGCAACCATGGTTTTCCGCGCGTCAATCAATACCCGTTTTCCCAGGAGTAAGCCCATGCCCCATGAAGGCAACCTGTTGCAAGCCGCTGTCGTGTTTCTGTTCGCGGCGGTGCTGACCGTCCCCCTGGCCAAGCGCCTGCAGCTGGGGGCCGTGCTTGGCTATCTGCTGGCCGGGGTGATTATCGGCCCGGCGGTGCTGGGGCTGGTGGGCAACCCGCAGAGCATCAGCCATGTGTCTGAACTGGGGGTGGTGTTGCTGCTGTTCATCATCGGCCTGGAGCTGTCGCCACGACGCTTGTGGGTGATGCGCAAATCGGTGTTCGGCGTCGGCCTGGCCCAGGTGCTGCTGACTGGAGTGGTGATCGGCTGCGTAGCCCTGTTCCTGTTTGGCCAGCCACTGAACAGCGCCATCGTGCTGGGCCTGGGCCTGGCGTTGTCGTCCACCGCCTTCGGCCTGCAAAGCCTGGCCGAACGCAAGGAGCTGACCAGCCCCCACGGGCGCCTGGCCTTCGCCATCCTGCTGTTCCAGGACATCGCGGCGATTCCGTTGATTGCCATGGTTCCGGTACTGGCCGGGGTCGACCACAACACCAGCAGCGCCGAAGACCTGCGCCATGGCCTGCAAGTGCTGGGCAGCATCGCCGTGGTGGTGATCGGCGGACGTTATCTGTTGCGCCCGGTGTTCCGCGTGGTGGCGCGCACCGGCCTGCCGGAAGTGTCCACCGCCACCGCTTTGCTGGTGGTGATCGGTACTGCCTGGCTGATGGACATGGTCGGTGTGTCCATGGCCCTCGGCGCCTTCCTTGCCGGCCTGCTGCTGGCGGACTCGGAATACCGTCATGAACTGGAAGCGCAGATCGAACCCTTCAAGGGCCTGCTGCTGGGGCTGTTTTTCATCAGCGTCGGCATGGGCGCCAATATCAGTCTGCTGTTCAGCGCGCCGATCGCGGTGCTGGGCCTGACCCTGCTGCTGATCGCCATCAAGCTGCCGCTGCTGTTCGTGGTCGGGCGCCTGGCCGGTGGCCTGGGGCGCTTGAGCGCGGTGCGCCTGGGCGTGGTGCTGGCAGCCGGCGGTGAATTCGCTTTCGTGGTGTTCAAGATCGGCCGCGATCAGGGCCTGTTCGAGGCGCGCCTGTATGACCTGCTGGTGCTGACCATCACCCTGTCCATGGCCGTGACCCCGCTGCTGCTCCTGGCCTGCGCGCGCTTCTTGCAGCCCAAGGCGAAGCACGTGGAGATGCCCGCCGAATACCGCGAGATCGAAACCGACGCGCCACGGGTGGTGATTGCCGGCATGGGCCGGATGGGTCAGATCGTCGCGCGGATCCTGCGGGCGCAGAAGATCCCTTTCGTGGCCCTCGACACCTCGGTCGACACCATCGAACTGACCCGCAGCTTCGGTGGCATGCCGGTGTTCTACGGCGACCCGATGCGCGCGGAAATCCTCAAGGCGGCCAAGGTCGGCGAGGCGGAATATTTCGTGATCGCCACCGACGACCCGCAGACCAACATCAACACCGCGGCGGTGGTGCGCAAGCTCTACCCGCACATCAAGATCATCGCCCGCGCCCGTAACCGCCAGCACGTGCACAAGCTGGTGGACCTGGGCGCCGAAGCGGTGCGGGAAACCTACTACTCGAGCCTGGAAATGAGCCGCAAGGCGCTGATCGGCCTGGGCCTGACCCACGCCCAGGCCGACTCGCGGATCAAGCGCTTCACCGACCACGACGAACAGGTACTCGAAGCTCAGCACGCGATCTATGACGACCACGCCAAGATCCTGCAATCGGCCCAGGAAGCCCGGGCCGAACTGGCGCGGCTGTTCGAGGCGGATGAGCAGGACGAGCAGGCCGACGGAGTGCTGCCGCCACCGCGTTGAATATCGGGCCGCGCGATGCGGCCTGAATCCTTTCGCGGGCAAGCCTCGCTCCTACAGGAGCGGGACTCTGTAGGAGCGAGGCTTGCCCGCGATGAACGATGACGCCGCATTGCCTGCCTGGCCAGCGAGCGGGGCTTGCCGGGGCGCTCCTGACACAATCTGTCAGCCCACTGCGCTACAGTGCTCGGCGCCCCGTCCCGAATGGATACGCCGATGACCGCAACCTCCCCCAGCGCCCCCGCCCTCAAGGAAATCTTCAACGCCGAACGCCTGGAACACATCGCCCGGGAAATGCTCGCGGTGTACCCGGCCTTCGACCACCGAGGGTTTCTCGCCCACGCGCAACAGGACCTCGCCGAGCTGTCGGTGATGCAACGCCTGGCGCGGGTCAGCGAAAGCCTGCAGGCGGTATTGCCGGCGGATTACGACGCCAACCTCGCCCGGTTGTACGAGCTCGCTCCGCGCCTGAACAGCCGCTTCGTCTGCATGTTCCTGCCGCACTATGTGGCCAGCTACGGCGGCCATGCCTTCGAGCGTTCGATGCAAGCGCTCAAGTACTTCACCGCCTTCGGCTCCTCGGAGTTCGCCATCCGCCCGTTCCTCGCCAGCGACCTGCCACGCACCCTGGCGGTGATGCGGGACTGGGCCCGGGACGACAACGAGCATGTGCGCCGCCTGGCCAGCGAAGGCAGCCGCCCGCGCCTGCCCTGGTCGTTCCGCCTGGAGCGGATCCAGGCCGACCCGACCCTGGCGGCGCCTATCCTCGAACGCCTCAAGGCCGACCCCAGCCTGTACGTGCGCAAGTCGGTGGCCAATCACCTCAACGACATCACCAAGGACCATCCCGACTGGGTGCTGGCATTGCTCGAAGGCTGGTCCCTGGACAACCCGCACACCGCCTGGATCGCCCGCCACGCCCTGCGCAGCCTGATCAAGCAGGGCCATCGCCGGGCGCTGGCGATCGTCGGCGCCGGGCATGCGCCGCAGGTGACGCTGCATGGCCTGCGGGTCGAGCCGGCGGTGATTCGCCTGGGGGAGCGGATCAACCTGTCCTTTGCCCTGGAATCCACCGCCGACACCAGCCAGCGCCTGGTGGTGGATTACGCCATCGACTACGTCAAAGCCTCGGGCGGCACCAGCGCCAAGGTGTTCAAGCTCAAGGCCTTCACCCTGCCCGCCAAGGCCCGGGAACATCTGGGCCGCGCCCAGCACATCCGCGAACTGACCACCCGCCGCCACTATCCCGGGCGCCATGTGCTGCATATCCTGGTCAACGGCGAGCGCCTGGGCAGCACGGCGTTCTATATCCACGACTGAAAGCGCAAGGAGCGACCATGCCGGCCCATCCGCTGAAAACCCTGATCGAAGCCGCCGACCGCGCCATCACCGCCGAAGACTTCGACAGCCTGATGGATTTCTACGCCGAGGACGCCACCCTGGTGGTCAAGCCGGGCCTGGAAGCCCGGGGCAAGGAACAGATCCGCCGGGCCTTCGTGGCCATCGCCGAGCACTTCAACCACAGCATGCTGGTCAGGCAGGGCGCGATGCAGGTCATCGAAGGCGCCGGCACTGCGCTGGTGATCATGCACACCCTGCTCGACACCCTGGACCGGGACGGGGTCGCCAGCACCCTGGAACGGCGCGCCACCTATGTCTTTCGCCATGAGCCGTCGGGCGCCTGGCGTTGTGTGATCGACAATTCCTACGGCACCGACCTGCTCGATGGCTGAGCCTGCGGGCGCCGATCTCGTAACAAATTGTTTCGTAAAATCAGCCAAGCAACTTCTTGCAAAAACAATGGAAAACCGCCTGGAATCGTTCAGCTCGCAGATATGGCTTTGAGCCATATCTGCGGGGACGAAAACGGTATCTCAAGGAAAAATCCCGGCGCCGCGAACGCCCTCTCCAGCCATCCAGCAATCTCGATCCATTCAAAGAAACCGCTCTATCTCAAGCCTTTCAGCCAACACGAATTGTCAGACAATGCTGTAAATCCGTATTGCGATAAATTATCATTTGGCGCCTCCCCCGCTAGCCACCCGCCTGTCACGTCTGATTTACCCTGTGCGAAGTGGCTGATTCCAATGATTCACCCGAGGCGCTCATGTACCGTTTTCCGCTTTACCGTCCCCTGATCTGCGCCGGTCTCGGACTGCTCTCCTGGCAAGCTCTGGCTGCCTATCAACCGCAATCGGAAGCCGCCCTGGCCGCCGACGCCGAGATGGAATGCCAGTTCAACGCCGACCACAGCAGCGACTGCACCACCACCCAGCACTACACCATCCTCACCCCGGCGGGTCGGGAAATGCTTTCGCGCGTCGACTTCAGCTATGCCGAGACCGATGGCTTCGAACTGCGCAAGGCCGAATTCACCCAGCCGGGCGGCAAGCCCATCGCGCTGGCGCCGGCGCAGATCGATACGCGCACCGCGCCCAATCCGGAACAGGGTTTCCTGCGCGAGAAGCAGACGTCCCTGGCCTTCCCCAACCTGCGGGTCGGCACCCGGCTCAGCTACACCGTGCAGCAGCACTACGCGGCCAAACCGCTGCTGGGGCAGTTCCACTCGGTGCTGCAGTTCGGCCCCAAGCCGGTGCGCCAGGACAGCTTCAAGATCACCTACCGTGCCACGCGCCCGATCATCTGGCGCAGCGAGCAGATGGACGACTACCGCTTTACGGCCTCCAGCGACCGGAAAAAGCTCACCATCGAGCAGAAGGCCCCGGTCTTCCTCAACTACATCAATGAACCCTCGATCGGCTTTATCCAGCGGGTGCCGCGGGTCGAGCTGGGCAGCAGCACCGAGGTGCAGGACTATTTCGGCCCACTGGCCCAGCGTTACCAGCAGATACTCACCACGCCCCTGCCACCGGCCAGCGCCAAGGCCGTGGCCGGCCTGCGCGACCTGCCGCCCGCCGCGAAAGTCGCCGGGCTGATGCAGCACATCAACGACAACTACCGCTACTTGGGCGACTGGCGTGCCACCGAACGGGGTTACGTGCCCTTCGAGCTGGAGCAGATCGAACAGCGCGGCTATGGCGACTGCAAGGACCTGGCGGTACTCCTGGCGGCCATGCTCAAGGTCAGCGGGATCAAGGCCGAGACGGCCTGGGTCAGCCGCGAGAACGTCGTCGCGCCGCTGTTGATCCCCGGCACCCACGCACCGAACCACGCCATAGTGCGGGCCGAGGTCGATGGCAAAGTGTGGTGGCTGGACCCGACCAACCCGGTATTCGACCCGGGCCGCAGCATGCCGGACATCCAGGAACGCTGGGCCTTTGTCAGCGACGCCAACGGCCAGGTGCGCGAGGACTACATTCCCCTGGAAGCGCCGGACACCAGCATCGTGCTGGACAAGCAGGAGCACTTCGACCGCACCGGCCAGGCCCGGGTCAACGCGCGTATCGAATTCAGCCATATGGAGCTGATGCGGCTGATGGTGTCCGACAACCAGAGCGGCATCGCCAGCAACGACCAGAGCCTGTGCGAGCGTTTCACCCGGGAACTGCGCGACTGCCAGATCGACCGCGAGCCGACCGCCTTCGTCGCGCCCAAGACCTACCGGGTCAAAGCCTCCCTGACCGACCTCAAGCCACTGGAAAACATCTCCGGCAGCTACTTCTACAAGAGCCCGGCCCTGGAGGGCGACTGGGACTTCCTGGTCAACTACCGCCGCAACGGCCAGTTGGCGGACCTGTACATCGGCGACGCCAATACCCTGCGCTACACCATCACCCTCTCCGGCGCCCAGCTGGACAAGGACGTCAAGGCCTGCAACGTGCGCTCGCCCTGGTTCGACATGGACCTGCGCAGCGAACGGGTCAAGGGCGAGTACCGCTATCACTACCGCCTGAGCCAGAAAAAACGCTGGCTGAGCCATGAGGACATCATCAGCGCGCCGTTCGAGGCCATGGTCAGCCAAGCCAAGGACTGCTCCGAGCAAGCGCGACAGCTGGTCCAGCTCAAGGGCGCAGCGAAAAAGGCCTGATCCGCGCCCCTGTAGGAGCGAGGCTTGCCCGCGATGAACGTCAACGATGACGCGTATCACCTGGATGAACGCGTTGTTCTTGCGCTCATCGCGGGCAATCGAGCGTCGACCGGCCGCTCCTACAAAAAGCGAGTCTCGGCCAGCAGCAAGCCCTGCTCGGCCGCGCATAGCTCGACCAGGTAATCCCACACCACCCGCAGGCGCACCGACTTGTGCAGGTCGCGCCGGGTGCTGATCCAGTAGGCGCGCTGGATGCTCTCGCCGGGCAGCAAGGGCACCAGCTGCGGATCGCCGGCGGCCATGTAGCACGGCAGCACGGCGATCCCCAGGCCGGAACGCGCGGCCTGTTGCTGGGCGAGCACACTGGTGCTGTGGAACACCACCTGGGGGTTGCGGCAGAAACTGTTGAGGAACTTCAGTTCCTGGCTGAACAGCAGGTCGTCGACATAGTCGATCCAGGCATGTCGCCCCAGGTCCTCGCGGCTGCGCAGCGGTGGCGCGCGATCCAGGTACGCCTGGCTGGCGTACAGGGCCAGGCGGTAGTCGGTGAGCTTGCGGGTCACCAGCATGTCGGCGTTGGGCCGCTCCAGGTGGATGCTGATCTCCGCCTCGCGGTTGAGGATGCTGACAAAACGCGGTACCGCCACCAGTTCCACCTCCAGCCCCGGGTAGCGCTCGAACAGGCCGCGCAGGCGGCTGGCGAGAAACATGATGCCCAGGCCCTCGGTGACACCCACCCGGATCTTGCCCAGGGGCGCGGTGGACTGGGTGATTTCCTCCTGGGCCAGCAAGGCCACGTTCTCCATGGCCTCGGCGTGCTTGAGCAAGGCCTCCCCGGCCGGCGTCAGTTCATAGCCCTGGGCGTGCTGGACGAACAGCGCGGTGCCGAGGCTTTTCTCGATCGCCTCGATATGCCGGGCCACCGTGGCGTGGGTGGTCTTCAGCCGCTGGGCCGCGGTCAGCAGGCGGCCGCTGCGTTGCAGCTCGAGAAAAAACCGCAGGTCGTTCCAGTCGAACATGACTCTTCCTTGCAGATGCCGGGGGAAGCCGCTGTTTAAAAACGCACAGCGGCTGAGCAAAAACTAACATTCTTTTAACGAAAGCTAACAACTAGGATGAGTCGCAACAAGAACGATAAAGCGAGGTCATGGATGCTGCCTGCCTTCGATCCATACGACTACATAGTGGTCGGCGCCGGCCCCGCCGGTTGCCTGCTGGCCAATCGGCTGTCCGCCAACCCGGCCCACCGCGTCCTGCTGCTGGAAGCCGGTGGCCGCGACAACTACCCCTGGATTCATATTCCCGTCGGCTACCTGTTCTGCATCGGCAACCCACGCACCGACTGGTGCTTCAAGACCGAAGCCGAACCCGGCCTGCAAGGCCGCAGCCTGAGCTACCCGCGCGGCAAGGTGCTGGGCGGCTGCTCGTCGATCAACGGCATGATCTACATGCGCGGCCAGGCCGGCGACTATCAGCGCTGGGCCGCCGACGGCAACCCCGGCTGGAACTGGCAGGACGTGCTGCCGCTGTTCCGCAAAAGCGAAAACCACTTTGCCGGCGACTCGCAGTTCCACGGCGCCGCCGGCGAATGGCGGGTCGAGCGCCAGCGCCTGTCATGGCCGATCCTCGATGCCTTCCGCAGCGCCGCCGAACAGAGCGGCATCGCCAGCGTCGACGACTTCAACGGCGGCGACAACGAAGGCTGCGGCTACTTCCAGGTCAACCAGAAAGCCGGGGTACGCTGGAACGCCGCCAAGGCCTTCCTCAAGCCGATCCGCCAGCGGCCCAACCTCACCGTGCTGACCGATGTCGAGGTCGATCGCGTGCTCCTGGAAAACGGCCGCGCGGCCGCGGTCAGCGCCCGGCACCAGGGCCAGCCGCAGACCTTCAAGGCCCGTCGCGAAATCATCCTAAGCGCCGGTTCCATCGGCTCGCCGAGCATCCTGCAACGTTCGGGAATCGGCCCCGCCGCCCTGCTGCAACGTTTAGGCATAGGCGTCGCCCACGAACTGCCGGGGGTCGGCGGCAACCTGCAGGACCACCTGCAACTGCGGCTGATCTACAAGCTGGAAAACGCCCGCACCCTGAACCAGATTGCTGGCAGCCTGTGGGGCAAGCTGGGTATGGGCCTGCGCTACCTGTACGACCGCAGCGGCCCGCTGTCCATGGCCCCGAGCCAGCTGGGAGCCTTTGCCCGCTCCGGGCCGGAACAGACTTCGGCCAATCTCGAATACCACGTGCAGCCACTGTCGCTGGAACGTTTCGGCGAACCGCTGCACGCCTTCCCGGCCTTTACCGCGTCGGTCTGCGACCTGCGCCCGCAAAGCCGGGGCCGGGTGGAAATCCGTTCCGCCGACCCGCAGGCGGCGCCGCTGATCCAGCCCAATTACCTGAGCCACCCGCAAGACCTGCGGGTCGCCGCCGACGCCATTCGCCTGACCCGGCGCATAGTCACAGCGCCGGCCCTGCAAGCCTTCAAGCCCAGCGAATACCTGCCGGGGGCCGAGTTGCGCAGTGAAGAACAACTGCACCAGGCCGCCGCGCGCATCGGCACCACCATCTTCCATCCGGTGGGCACCTGCCGCATGGGCCAGGGCGCGGATGCGGTGGTCGATGCCGAGTTGCGGGTGCATGGCATCCCCGGCCTGCGCATCGCCGATGCCTCGATCATGCCGTACATCACCTCCGGCAATACCTGTTCGCCGACGCTGATGATCGCCGAGAAAGCCGCCGAGCTGATTCTCGCCACCTCGACCAGGAGCCCTGCCGCCGAAAAACAAACCGTTACCCCCGCCTGAATGGGGTAGGAGCAAGGGGGACGCCTGGTTCTTGCTCGCGATGGCGGCCTGCAAGGCGCTGCAAGGCTCAAGGGCCTATCGCGAGCAAGCTTCGCTCCTACAGAGGCAACGACAAGATGCAGATAGCGACGCCACGCTGGCGCCGACAGTGGAACAACAAAAACAATCACTGTGAGGGATATCGATATGTCGGAACATGCTCAATCGATGGACGCGGCCGTCGCCGCGCCCACCAGCCAGGAAAGCCAGAAAGTCATCTTCGCCTCGTCCCTGGGGACGGTGTTCGAGTGGTATGACTTTTTCCTCTACGGCGCGCTCGCGGCGGTCATCAGCAAGCAGTTCTTCGCCGGGGTCAACGACACCACCGCCTTTATCTTCGCCCTGATGGCGTTCGCCGCCGGGTTCGTGGTGCGGCCGTTCGGCGCCCTGGTGTTCGGTCGCCTGGGGGACATGATCGGGCGCAAGTACACCTTCCTCGCCACCATCATTCTCATGGGCCTGGCGACCTTCGCCGTGGGCCTGCTACCGACCTATTCGAGCATCGGCATCGCCGCGCCGATCATCCTGGTCGCCCTGCGCATGCTCCAGGGCCTGGCCCTGGGCGGTGAATACGGCGGCGCCGCGACCTACGTCGCCGAGCACGCGCCCCAGGGCAAGCGCGGCTTCCACACCAGCTGGATCCAGTCCACCGCGACCCTCGGCCTGCTGCTGTCGCTGCTGGTGGTGCTGGGCTGCCGCTACTTCACCGGTGACCAGTTCGAAGTCTGGGGCTGGCGCCTGCCGTTCCTGCTGTCGATCGTGCTGCTGGGCATTTCCACCTGGATTCGCCTGAGCCTGCACGAGTCGCCGGCCTTCCTGAAAATGAAAGAAGAAGGCAAGGCCAGCAAGGCGCCGATTCGCGAATCCTTTGGTAAATGGGAAAACCTCAAGGTGGTGCTGATCGCCCTGTTCAGCATCAACGCCGGGCAAGCGGTGACCTTCTACGCCGCGCAGTTCTACGTGCTGTTCTTCCTCACCCAGTTCCTCAAGATGGACCCGGCCCTGGCCAACATGCTGCTGATCATCAGCGTGGTGATCGGCGCGCCGTTCTTCATCTTCTTCGGCTGGCTGTCGGACAAGGTCGGCCGTAAGCCGGTGCTGATGGTCGGCCTGTTGCTGGCCACCGCGCTGTACTTCCCGATCTTCAAGTCCCTGGCCCACTACGCCAACCCGGCCATCGACCAGGCCAGCCGCCAGGCGCCGATCAGCGTGCTGGCCGACCCCGCCACCTGCACCTTCCAGTTCGACCCGGTGGGCAAGGCGCGTTTCGACAGCCCGTGCGACAAGGTCAAGACCTTCCTGGTCAAGCAGGGCCTGCCCTACACCAGCGTCGCCGCGCCAGCCGGCAGCCCGGTGCAGGTCAATGTCGGCGAGGTGCAGATCGACGGTTTCGACGAAGCGGCCCTGCGCGGCGCCGTGACCCTGGCCGGCTACCCGCAATCGGCCGACACCCAGAACGTCAACAAAACCATGGTGGTGGTGCTGATCGTCGCCCTGATCCTGATCGCCGCCATGTGCTACGGCCCGCTGGCGGCGCTGATGGTCGAGCTGTTCCCGACCCGCATCCGCTACACCTCCATGTCCCTGCCCTACCACATCGGCAACGGCTGGTTCGGCGGCTTCCTGCCCACCGTGTCCTTTGCCCTGGTGGTGTACACCGGCGATATTTTCTACGGCCTGTGGTACCCGGTGGTGATCACCGGGGTCAGCCTGCTCGTCGGCCTGATCTGCCTGCGGGAAACCCGCAACGTCGATATCGACAACAATTGATGTCGAGTACTTCGCGAGCCAGCTCGCTCCTGCAAGGACTGCACATTTTCCTGTAGGAGCGAGCTTGCTCGCGATCAATCCCAGGACCACCGCAGGCCTCCAGTCCCCCGTCCGCTGGGCCCAGAAACGCAAACGGCCCGGATCAGAAGATCCGGGCCGTTTGCGTTGCGGATGAAAAAGCCTCAGTAAGGATTGCAGCGCTGGGCTACGGCCGTGGCCTGGTCGACGTAAGGCCGCGCCGGTTCAAGGTTCCACTCGGGTTTGTTCCTGACCGGCTTGCCGTCATAGCTGGCCGCCAGGTGACACACCAATTGCCGGCGGAGCGAGCCACCATTGACGCTGTATTGCCGCCATTGCTCATCGTCTTTGTGCTTGTTGTACAGCTCGGCAAACATCCTGTCGGTCTGGTCGTCCTTGATCGCACGGCCGCAAGCGGTGGGCACCACCTGAAGCGACCAGGTGTTGGGCCCGAGCTTCGGATCGGGGCGTTGCACCCAGGAGCTTGACTCGATGTACTTATCGCAGAATTGCTGCGTGGGCGCAGTAGCGGTCTGGATGCACGAGAAGCTGGCCTTGCTGGTCGGCGTCCGGGGAAAGTCGATCTTGACGATGTTGCGATCCTTGCCGGTCTTGTTCTTGTAGTCGCGCTGATTGGCCAGGGCATCGTTCAAGCCCCGTTGATCGCTGTAGAAAAACGCCAGGATCGGCAGCTCGTCGTCTTTCGGGTTACCCAGGCGCAACTCTGTCTGGGTCTGGAACTCACGGGTATTGATGACTTGCCGGGCCCCCATGAAGTTTTGAAACGCGCTGACCCGATCCTGGCTGCTCATGGGCTTGCGCATGTTGAAGCCACATTGCAACTGGTCTTGCTTGCGGTCGTTGTTGAACCGGGTGAAGTGCGCGACCCAGGCCTTGGAGCTGGTGATAGGCGGGGCCATGGCCTGGCATACCGCCTCTGTCTGGCTGGTGTTGCGGTTGTTGCCGCAGCCCCGGTCATCCCGGAAGTCGGTCCAGGCGTCGTTGGGAAACGCGCAGTAGACGTGCACCGGCGTCTCGGGTTCGCGCACCAGGTCGATCGGCTTGATGATGTAGCCGTTCTGCGTGCTCATGCCCGGGTCTTCATAGCTGATGCCGTCGGTGCGCATCCAGGACGCGGCAAACGTCCCCAGTTCCCGGGCCTTCGGGCTGGGGTTCCATACGTCCCATTGCTGCCCCTTCGCCGGGTCGGCGCGGTGCGTGCCCCTGATCAGCAAGCCCGAACAGTCCGATGCCGGATCTTTCCCGCAACTGTCGACGGTTTTGTTGTAGAGGCTTTCGACCTGTTTCAGCGTCTCCTCGCAGGACTCGGCATTGGCCGATGTCATGTGCAAGAACAACGGCAATACGAGTATCGGGACAATCCTGTTCAAACGTTTTTTCATGGCATGCATCTCCCTGATTAGCCAAAACACAACCTGCACTCTTCGATCCATCCGAGCGTGACTGCACCTCCCTTCTGCCTGGCGAAAAAATCAAGCGGCCGGCCACTCAGCGCAGGACCGGATTGCACCCCGCGGCGCGGGTCTCGCTGTCTGACAGCGCCGGCCGGAAAGGCTCGAGATTCCACGGCGTCTTGCCGCGGTAGTTGACCAGTACGCAGCTCAATTGCTGGCGCATGCTGCCGGCGGATTTCTCATTGTCGCGCCAGTTGCTATCGCCCCCCTTGAGGGCAAACAACTGGTCGTACAGCACCCCGGCCTGCTCGTTGGGCAAGGCGCGCCCCGCCGCCGTGGGCACCACGCTCAAGGTCCATTCGTCCTGGCGGGTACCGGGGTCGTAGCGCTTGACCCAATCGGCGGAAGCGATGTACTGCGGCGCCTGCACCGGCACGGGATTGCAACCGGCCTTGGCCGCTTCCTGAGGCGTGACGTTGGGGCGGAACGGTTCCAGGTTCCACTCGGTCTTGGCCGGGTAGTTCTGCACCAGGCAGCTCAATTGCTGACGCATGCTGCCCGGGGATTTTTCATTGTCGCGCCACTGGCTGTCGGCGCCGCGCAGCTCGAACAATTCCTTGTACAACGCCTCCTGGTCGCTGGCCTGGATCGCCTTGCCCTCGGCGGTGGGCGTGACGTTGAGGGTCCATTCGTTTTTCTTGCTGCCGGGGTCGTAGCGCTCGACCCAGGAGGCCGCAGCGATATAGCGCGGCACGGGCTGCCCGCCGCCAGCGGTTGCCAGGTCGATCGCCTGGTCGGCGGCGACATAGCTGAAGCGCTGCTCCGCCGGCTTGGTGAAGTCCAGCCGCAGGATCGGCACGCTGTAGCCCTGGGCCTGGAGTTTTTTCTGGAAATTGCGCGCGCTGTTCAGGCCGTTCTCCGGCTTCGGCGGTGCCTGGTCACCGCGGGTGGCGAAGTTCTGCGTACTGTTGACGTTGTAGATGAAGGCGTCGATGTACTTCATGTTCTCGCTGCCGTCGTTGGTCGCCGAGGCATTCTTGAGCATGAATTCGTTGACCTGGGCGCTGTAGGCGAAGGGGTCCTTGTTGGTGGTGTTCACCCGCGATTCGTGGACCCGGATCATGGCGCTCCAGTCGCTGGGTTTTTCCGCGTTCCAGGAACACTGGCTGTACTGGATCGGCCCCTTCATCAAACCGGTGTATTTCTGCGTCCACTGCTCGGCGGTGCTGACCCCGACTTCCGAGCAGGTACCGTAGGCCAGCGCGGCATTGCGGTTGGTCATGGTGCCCTGGGCGGAGCGCGGCGGTTCGCGGCTGTCGAAGAAGCCGCAGCCGTACCACTTGCGTTCCGGCCCGGTGCCGCCGTCGAAGGCGTAGATGCAGGTCCAGCCCTGCTCCTTGACCGGCAATTTCAAGGCCGTCGCATCGGTGGGCGTGCGCAGGATGAAACCGGCCGGGTGGATGAGGATCTTGGTGCTCAGGTCCTTGCGGATCCAGGAGTAGGAGGTCGCGCCAATCTTGATCGCGTAAGGGCTGTAGTCCCAGGGGTTGAACGGCCCGTCGTTGACCATGCGCAAGGTCACGCCGCTGCAGTAGTAATGACCGCGCGCGGCGCCGGTGTCGGGCTCCCGGCAGGCGTCCTTGAGGGTGTTGTAGTTGCGGTTGATGCGGTTCAGGGTCTCGAGCGGATCGAGCGGCGGCTGGGCGGCCGCCGCGCAGAATGCCAGGGGCAGAGTCCAGGCCAGGAGAAAAGACGAACGAACGGCTGGGTGCATGGCGACCTCCTTGTCGCAGTGCTGGTGAGAGCTTTCGGAGTCAGCCTAGACCAAGGATGAAAAAATGTTGCCAGAAATGTCGCGCGAAGGCCTGGGAGAAAAACCACAACTTGGGATTGGGCAACAGGCTGGAGAGAGAGGCGGTGCTTCTGAAAAAAAGCGGCGCATTGCGCGCCGCTTCCGTTGCTGTCGATCAGGCCACGATATCGGTGGTCGCCGCCTGGCCGATGGTGCCCACGGCGAAGTCCACCGCGCCCAGGCCGGTGAGGTCGACCATCAGGCTGGTCTGGTCGGTCTCGGCGTAGTAGGTCAGGATCGCGTCGCCGGCGTGGCCGGTGAAGCCGCTGACGAAGTTCAGGGTCGCCTGACCCGAGGCAAATTGCGCCAGGCCGCTGAGGTCGATCTTGTCCTGGCCACTGGTGAAATCCATGATCCAGTCGGGTTCGGTCAGGGTCGAATCCGAAGCCTCGCCGAACACGAAGGTGTCCGCCCCTGCCCCGCCCCACAGCGTGTCGCGACCACCGCCGCCGTAGAGGATGTCGTTGCCGGCACCGCCTTCGAGGAGGTTGGCCGCAGCGTTGCCGATCAGCAGGTCGTTGCCCGAACCGCCGATGGCGTTTTCCAGGGTCACGCCATGGGCGACGGACACGTTGCCCACCAGGCCGCCGACGTCGGAGAACGAGCCTTCGTTGAGGTTGATCTTCTGGTTCTGGGTGAAGCCGGAGAAGTCCAGGGTGTCGTTGCCGCCGCCGTCCCACACCGAGAACACCAGCTTGGAGGCTGCCGAGCTGGCGCTGTAGAAGTCACGCCCGGTGTTGGAGTTGAAGCCGTACACGGTGTCGTCGGCGCGGGTCTCGTGGTTGGCGCCGTAGAGTTTCTGCACCGCCACGATGTCGTCCATCAACGGCGCCGAAGCGTAGGCGCCACCGCCGTCCTTACTGAAGTTCTGCCCGGTGTTGCTCTCGCTCCAGTAGCTCATCAGGCTGTAGCCGCGAGTGTCCTGGGCGTAGGTGGCATCGTTGTAGGTCGGGTTGCCGTTGCCGGCGTTGTAGGCGCCCGGATGGGACAGGCCCAGGCTGTGGCCGATTTCGTGGGTCAGGGTCTGGCGACCGTAGTTGCCGTTGCCCGGGGTCTCATTGACCCGGTACTGATCGTTGATCAGGTACCAGGACTGGCCGTCATAGCTGCTGCCCGAAGGCAGGTAGGCGAAGGCCGCACCGCCGGTGCTGACGTTGTAGTTGCCGAAACTCAGGTGCCCGTCACCGCCGCTCGCCGCTTCGTTGAAGCTCACATTGGCCACGTCCGACCAGGATTGCAGGGCCAGGAACGCCTGGGCTTTCTGCAACGCGCTGAACTCGCTGAAGGTGCCCAGCTTGGGGTTGTAGTTGGCCGGTTCGCGGGTGAGGAAGCTGTAGCTGAGTTCGACCTTGCCGTCGCCGTTCTGGTCGTGCCAGGACAGGTTCTTGCGCAGGATCTGGTCGGCGGCCTGATCCGCGGTGTACGACGGCTTGCCATTCACCAGCTCCGAGCCGCCACGATCATAGGCGTGGCTGAAAGCAGTGATCAGTTGGTAGGCATCGCTACCTGGAGCTGCCGAAAAACCGGCATTTTCTTTGGCTTTTGACATCATTTACATCCTTGTTCAACGCTGAAAGTTTCCGATAGACCACGGCGACCTGTTAGCGAGATCGTCCTATCACTCGCCCTATTCAAGGCGGGGAAAAACTGACACAGAGGCCGGCGCCTCGTCCACGATTTTTATTGTCCTACAATATGCCCGGACGACTTCGCGCCTCATTAAAATCGCTACCACCCCCTGCCTCGGCGTGCCATACGCTAAGCTTCAGCGCTAACGGAACCATTGCCACACCCGAGCTTCTGTCTGCTTCCTGAAGGAGTCCACAATGAAAAAAATCCTCTTGAGCTGCGCCCTGTCGATCGTTGTCAGTGCGGCCCACGCCGAAGGCATCCCATCGTTCAACGTCGACTGTCCGGGCAGTATCCCGGTCAGCGCGGACCAGGGCGGGCCGGTGTTCATCAACGGCAAGCAAGCCCAGACCAAGACGGTCAACGAGCGTTTTTTCGAGGCCACGGGCGCGGGCGTCACGGTGACCATCAGCGTGGAGGACGACGATTCGGTGGTCGTGACCTATACCGGCAAGCAAGGCGCCAGCGGTATTTGCACCTCGGTCGACGACTGAGCCACTTCAACCCGGACAGACAGGCATTCAATGGACATTGCAGGCATTCCCTTCGGCACCACCGACTGGTCACAGATCGAAGCCACCGAGCATCGCGGCGAAACCGGTAGCGCCTACTGGCGCACCCGGCAGTTCGGCGCCATCCGCGCGCGGATGGTCGAATACAGCCCCGGCTACCTGGCCGATCACTGGTGCTCCAAGGGGCATATCCTGTTTTGCCTGGAAGGCGAGCTGCACACCGAACTCGAAGACGGCCGCCGGTTCGTGCTGACGCCCGGCATGAGCTACCAGGTGGCGGACAACGCCGAACCCCATCGCTCGTTCACCGTGGTCGGCGCCAAGTTGTTCATGGTTGACTGAGCCACTGGGCGCACGGGGTTGCGCGCCCCGTCCGCCGCTTCAGGGCAGCTGTTTCAGAACAGCCCCATCTGCCCCCCCACCAGGGTGCTGAAATCATCCTGCACGAACGGCAGGATGGCATCCGCCACCGGCTGCAATTGGCGGGTCACGTAGTGATCGTAATCGATGGCCGCGGTGCGGTTTTCCAGGGGCTCGGGCCCGGCCAGGGTGATCAGGTAGCTGATCCAGCCGCCGTTCTGATAGCGCTGGGGCCGACCCTGCTGCTGGTTGTATTCGTCGGCCAGGCGCGCGGCGCGCACATGGGGCGGCACGTTGCGTTCGTAATCGTCCAGCTGGCGGCGCAGGCGCTTGCGGTACACCAGTTGCTCGTCCAGCTCGCCGGCCAGGGTGCGGCGCACGTAGTCGCGCACATAGTCCTGGTACGGCTGGCGATGGAAGATCCGTTGGTACAGCTCCTGCTGGAACTGCTGGGCCAGCGGCGACCAGTCGGTGCGCACCGCTTCCAGGCCCTTGTAGACCATCTCCTGGGAGCCATCGGCGCGGGTCACCAGGCCGGCGTAGCGCTTCTTGCTGCCCTCCTCCGCGCCACGAATGGTCGGCATCAGGAAGCGGCTGAAGTGGGTTTCGAACTGCAGCTCCAGGGCGCTTTCCAGGCCGTACTCATCGCGCAGGTGATCGCGCCACCACTGGTTGACGTGCTGCACCAGGGCGCGGCCGATGCGCGTGGCATCCGCCTCGGCGTGGGCGCTGCCGAGCCAGACAAAGGTCGAGTCGGTGTCGCCGTAGATCACCTTGTGGCCCTGCGCTTCGATGAGCTGGCGGGTGCGGCGCATGATTTCATGGCCGCGCAGGGTGATCGACGACGCCAGCCGCGGATCGAAGAAACGACAGCCGCTGGAACCGAGCACGCCGTAGAAGGCGTTCATGATGATCTTCAGCGCCTGGGACAGCGGCGCGTTGTGTTCGCGCTTGGCCACTTCGCGGCTCTCGGCGACCCGGGCGACGATCGACGGCAGGCAATGCCGGCTGCGGGAAAACCGCGCGCCGCGAAAGCCCGGCACCGACTCGTCGTCCGCCGGGTGGCGCAAGCCTTCCACCAGCCCCACCGGGTCGATCAGGAAGCTGCGGATGATCGACGGGTACAGGCTCTTGTAGTCCAGCACCAGCACCGACTCGTAGAGGCCGGGCCGCGAGTCCATGACAAAACCGCCGGGGCTGGCTTCCGGCGGCTTCTCACCAAGGTTCGGCGCGACGAAACCCTGGCGGTGCATCAGCGGCATGTACAGGTGGGTGAAGGCCGCCACCGAGCCGCCGCTGCGGTCGGCCGGCAGGCCGGTGACCGTGGCCCGTTCGAGAAGAAAGGTAAGCAGCTCGGTCTTGGCGAAAATCCGCGTCACCAGCTCGCAGTCCTTGAGGTTGTAGCGCGCCAGGGCGGGCTTGTCCTCGGCGAACATGCGGTTGATCTCGTCCATGCGCTGGTAAGGGTTGTCGATCGACTTGCCTTCGCCGAGCAGGGTCTGGGCGACGTTTTCCAGGCTGAAGGACGGGAAGCTCCAGGTCGCCGAGCGCAGGGCCTCGATGCCATCGATGATCAGGCGCCCGGCGGCCGCGGCGAAATAATGGGTCCGGCTGCCGTGCTCGCGCCACTGCATCTCTTCGCCACCGCGCCCCAGGCGCAAGGGCACCGCCAGGCGGCGGGCATGTTCGTGCAGCACCCGCAGGTCGAACTGCACCAGGTTCCAGCCGATGATCGCGTCCGGGTCATGCCGCGCCAGCCACTGGTTGAGCCGTTCGAGCAGCTGCTCGCGACTGGCGCAGAACTCCAGGTCGAAGTCCACCGCGCTGTCGTCCTCGCGAGCGCGGCCGAGCATGTACACCTGGCGCTGGCCGCAGCCTTCCAGGGCGATGGAATACAGCTCGCCGGTCTCGCTGGTCTCGATATCCAGCGACACCAGCTTCAACGATGGTCGATAGTCCGGCGCCGGCTTCATCTGCGCCTCCAGCAGTATCCCGCCCTCGCCCGGGGTGCCGCCAAACCACACCGGCGCGGTGATGAAGCGCTCCATCAGATAGCGCTCGGGCGGCCGCACATCAGCCTCGAACACCTCGACACCGGCGCGTCGCAAAGTCTTGTCGAGGCGGATCAATTGATTGTGCTGCGGGCAATACAGGCCAAGCACCGGGCGGTGCTGGAAATCGCACAGGCCCAGGGGCCGCAATTCGACATCGCGATCGTCGGCCAGCAGGCGCCGGGCCTGCTCCTGCTGTTCAGCGGGAATGAAGGCCACGGAGGTCTGCACCGGCAAGCGGATCTGGCGCGGCCCGGCGTCGGTCGCCAACCAGAACTCGACTTCCGTGCCTGCCGGCGTGTCACGCCAATGCCGGGTCAGGACGAAGCCCTGCTGTAAATCCACCACTGCAACCTCAAGAACCTGTTTCAAGGCCTCGATTCTACCTGTCCTCGGTCGCGATAGCCCGTTCCGGGCATGTGCCGAAAGGTTTTGTCGGACAATATGTAGTGCTTGAAAATTTTCACTACAAAACCGTTGACGAGGCGAATTTGCCCTTGCATGATGCAGACGTCTCCCCGATCGGGAGACTTGGCAAAGGTGTTATGAGCAAGCTCGTCTGACCGCCGAGCTGTTAACCCGGATGTGTACTGCCCACAAGGCAGATTGATGAAACTGACCTGGCATGAACGTCCAGTACAAAGGGCGGGAAGCTGGCGAAAACTCCTCAAGATGCTTGTGGCCGAAACCGAAAACTTCGGCAGCTTGATCCAGGTTTACGCTGCTTCTCTTCGTTGTGACGCTATTGCGTAGCAGTTAATCAAGACGACTACACGCATCAGGCTCTGGGCCTTATCTGTATCCGACAGACACCCTCTGTCGCCCTGTTTCCGGTATCAGGGTTCAACTTACCGATGTAGCGATATCAATTAGCGACTCAACTAGATAGATCGAAATGGTCAAGGGGCTTACAAATGAATCTGAACAATCAACCTACTATTGATGAACTGGCTCGTATGTTCGCGGCACAGAAAGACAAACATGACAGCCACATCCTGTGGATTGCCAAGTCTGGCCAGGTCCATATCGACTGCCTGTCGCCCCACGCCCATGAAGAAGAGTTCGACAAGAACAACCAGGACCTGCTGGCCCGCCTGAAAATGTACCGCCGTGGCCAGGGCTACGTCGGCAAGAAGGCCGCCGCCGACAGGGACTTCATCGGACGGGTACTGGATACCCTGAAGAATGAATGGCAAGCGCTGCAGAACAGGTCGGAAGTTCGGGTGATTGACCGGTTCTGCTAAGTACAACTTGTCGTTGTCGCTGATGAACTGCTGATCCATTAAATAAAAAGGGACGCTCCCAATAAGAGCGTCCCTTTTTTATTGAAACTTGTCGGTTATTTGGATAGCAAAGTGTTTCTGGTAAAGCGCGTTATCGTTTATCGCGCGCAAGCTGCGCTCCTACAGAAACGATGGGGCTTCTGTAGGAGCGAGGCTTGCCCGCGATGCAGCCACCACCGGATCAAAAGGCAAAACACGAACAACCAAAAGCCCCCCAGAATCCCTGGAAGTCACTGACCGGCACATTGGACAGCCGCGCCCGCTCGTGACCGTGAGCATGCACGCCGCACGGGCCGCTGCACTGGTGCACCTGGTTGAGCACCGGCGAGGCCGGGCGCCAGTGGCCCGGCACCTTGACCACCGGCGACCAGTCCGGGGTCACCGGTAGGGTCGGCGGCGCCAGCTTGCTGAAATCACCGGCAGCGTGCACCACCTTGCCGCCGACCACAGTCAGCAAGGATTCGATCCATTTGATGGCCTCTTCCTCGACGCTGAAATAATCCGCCGACAGCGCCACCAGATCCGCCAACTGGCCGACCTTGATCTGGCCCTTCTTACCCTGCTCCGAGGAGAACCAGGCGCTGCCATGGGTGTACAGCTCCAGCGCAGTGGCGCGACTCAGGCCCTGGGGATAGAGCTCCAGGCCGCCGACGGTCTTGCCGCTGACCATCCAGTACAGCGAGGTCCAGGGGTTGTAGCTGGAGACCCGGGTGGCATCGGTGCCGGCGCCCACCGGCACGCCTTCGGCCAGCATGCGCTTGATCGGCGGGGTCTGTTCGGCGGCCTTGGCGCCGTAGCGATCGACGAAGTATTCGCCCTGGAACGCCATGCGGTCCTGGATCGCGATGCCGCCACCGAGGGCGCGAACCCGCTCGATGTTCTTCGGGCTGATGGTTTCGGCGTGGTCGAAGAACCACGGCAGGCCGTTGAACGGAATGTCGCGGTCAACCTTCTCGAACACATCGAGCATGCGTGAGATCGATTCGTCATAGGTGGCGTGCAGGCGGAACGGCCAGCGCTGCTCCACCAGATGCCGCACCACCGGTTCCAGTTCCTGCTCCATGGTCTGCGGCAGGTCCGGGCGCGGTTCGAGGAAGTCCTCGAAGTCCGCCGCCGAGAACACCAGCATTTCCCCGGCGCCGTTGTGGCGCAGGAAGTCATCACCCTGGCCATAGGTGACCTTGCTGGTCCAGTTCTTGAAGTCCGCCAGCTCTTCCTTGGGCTTCTGGGTGAACAGGTTGTAGGCGATGCGCAGGGTCAATTGCTGCTTGGCCGCCAGCTCGTTGATCACCTCGTAATCGTCCGGGTAGTTCTGGAAACCACCGCCAGCGTCGATGGCGCTGGTGACGCCGAGGCGATTGAGTTCGCGCATGAACTGGCGGGTCGAGTTGACCTGGTATTCCAGCGGCAGCTTCGGCCCCTTGGACAGGGTCGAGTAGAGGATCATCGCGTTGGGCCGGGCCACCAGCATGCCGGTGGGTTCGCCATTGGCATCGCGGACGATCTCGCCGCCCGGCGGGTTCGGCGTGTTGCGGTTGTAGCCCACTACCCGCAGCGCCGCGCGGTTGAGCAAGGCGCGGTCGTACAGGTGCAGGACGAACACCGGGGTGTCCGGCGCGGCCTGGTTCAGTTCCTCGATGGTCGGCATGCGCTTTTCGGCGAACTGGAATTCGTTCCAGCCACCCACCACCCGCACCCATTGCGGCGCCGGGGTGCGCTCGGCCTGGTCCTTGAGCATGCGCAGCGCATCCACCAACGACGGCACGCCTTCCCAGCGCAGTTCCAGGTTGTAGTTCAGGCCGCCACGGATCAGGTGCAGGTGCGAGTCGTTGAGGCCGGGAATCACCGTGCGGCCCTTGAGGTCGATGACCTGGGTAGCGCTGCCGCGCAGGGCCATGGCCTCGGCGTCGTTGCCCACGGCGATGAACCGGCCGTCCTTGATGGCGACCGCGGTGGCCGTCGGCCGGGCCCGGTCGACCGTGTGCAGGCGGCCGTTGTGCAGGATCAGATCGGCAATGGCGTTGCTCATGACAGTACTCCTTGTCGGCGAAAAGTAAGGCCCGCTCGGGCCACTCATGCAAGGGTTCGTGGTTGCAGCCAGCGACTGAACAGGCGGGTCACCCAGGGCATGAAGACATAGACCACCAGCAGCACGATGCTCAAGGTGATCAGCACGTTGGCCGGAATGTAGCCAGCGAACCATGGCAACCAGGCGAACAGCGGTTGCCACAGGGCCGGTACCAGGAAGCTCAGCGGCAGGATCACCAGGAAGGTCACGCACGCCTGCTTCCAGCGCGGAGGCGGTGTGGCGGTCCCGGCTTCATTGGGGGTGAACCAGAATTCGCGGTCGGCGTTGATCTCGGTCCGGTCGCCGTCGGCGAGCATGGGTTGGGCCTCTGCCACCAGGTTGCGGCGGTCGGCGGAATCGAGCCAGTGCTGCAACTGCTCGGTGCTGGCAAAGCGCAGCACGCTGGTGAACAGTGCCAGGCCGTCGCTATGGCCGCGCACCACATCGATCCCCAGGTGCCCGGGGTAGCTGCGGGCGGTGCCGATGATCCGGCGCAACCAGGCTTCGTACGCCTGGTCCTGGCCCGCCTTGACTCGGTGCCGCACCAGCAGGGTGACCACGCCGTCGGAAAGTTCGAGGTTCATCACAGACTCCTGGCCGCCGAATTAGAAGAAAGGATCCAGCGGGCGCCGCTGTGGCGCCCGCTGGCGAGGGACTTACTTGACCTGACGTTGCGGGGCCTTGTGCACCATGGTGTAGGCATAGTCCACGCCCATGCCGTAGGCGCCGCTGTGCTCGCGCACCAGGTCCATCACCGCGTCGTAGGTTTCCTTGTGCGCCCAGTCGCGCTGGAACTCGAGCAGCACTTGCTGCCAGGTCACAGGAACGGCGCCGGCCTGGATCATGCGCTGCACCGACATGTCATGGGCTTCCTGGGTGGTACCACCGGAAGCGTCGGTGACGATGTACACCTCATAGCCTTCGGCCAGGGCTTCCAGGGCCGGGAAGTTCAGGCAGACCTCGGTCCACAGCGCGGCCATGATCAGCTTCTTGCGCCCGGTGGCCTTCACCGCTTCCACCAGTTTCTTGTCTTCCCAGGAGTTCATCGAGGTGCGCTCGATCGGCTGGTGATCGGGGAACACGCTGAGCAGTTCCGGCCAGATGTAGCCGCTGAAGCTCTCGGTTTCCACCGAGGTGAAGATGGTCGGCACGTTGAAGATCTTCGCCGCCTTGGCCAGGCCCACGGTGTTGTTCTTCAGGGTCTGGCGGTCGATCGACTGCACGCCGAAGGACATCTGGGGCTGGTGGTCGATCAGGATCAGGGCGGAGTTGCTTGGGTTGAGCAGTTCACGGATAGACATGGCGCGTTCCTTTTGCTGTCGAGTGGGTTCAAGCGTTGATTTGCACAATTCGGGGGCTCGGCGCGGGTTCCGCTGGGGAGGCTTTGCTGCCGGCTTGGTGGCTAATTTAGGAGCTGGATCAAAAGGGGACAATTCCATAAAATCGAGATTTATTGATTCCAAAACAGGAACAATCATGGATCGCATCGAATGCATGCGCGCGTTTGTCGTCACGGTCGATGCCAACGGCTTCGCCGCCGCGGCCCGGGCCATGGACGTGCCGCGCTCGAAAGTCAGCAAACAGATCCAGGCGCTGGAGGAAGCCATCGGCGTGCAGTTGCTGCACCGCACCACCCGCAGCCTGCACCTGACCGAAGCCGGCGCCGAGTACTACGAGTCGGCGCGGGAAGTCCTGGCCGCCGTGGACGAGGCCGAACAACGGGCGCGGGACGGTATCGGCGAATTGCGCGGGGTGCTGCGGGTCAACGCGCCGATGTCCTTCGGCCTGCGTCGCCTCGGGCCGCTGGTGCCGCTGTTCCATGAGCAGCACCCGAACATCGAATTGCAGCTTGTGCTCAGCGACCAGCAGGTGGACCCGGTGCGCGGCGGTTTCGACGTGACCATCCGCATCGCCAGCCTGGCCGACTCCTCGATGGTCGCCAAGCTGCTGGCCCCGGCGCCGCGGATCATGGTGGCCTCGCCGGACTACCTGAAGCGCGCCGGCATCCCGCAGACGCCCCGCGACCTGACCGCCCACCAGTGCCTGAACTATGGCTACCTGCAAAGCGGGGTCAGCCTGCAGTTGAGCAACGGCAAGGACACCCAGCGCGTCCACGTCACAGGCCCGCTGCACGCCAACAACGGCGACCTGCTGGCCCAGGCCGCCGAGGCTGGCATGGGCATCGCCCTGCTGCCCGACTTCATCGTCGCCGACGCCCTGGCCGCCGGCCGCCTGGTGCCGGTGCTGTGCGAATGGCAGGCACCGCCGATCAGCATCCACGCGGTGTACCCGTCCGCCCGGCGCGTGCCGCAGAAGACCCGGGCCTTTATCGAGTTCCTGGTGGCCCAACTGGCCGACAAGCCGCCCCTGCATCCGTAGGGGCCCGGGATACTTCACGCCGATGGCCACCTCGCTTCGGCTTCTGTAGGAGCCAGGCTTGCCGGCGATCCAGGCGACGCGGTACAGCAGGCACACCGCTTCGCGGGCAAGCCTCGCTCCTACAGAGGCTGGAGATACCGCAACATCGGTGCAGCAGGCGGCACGGGATGTACTGGCGATGGACCTACACTGAATGCATACACCTCGGCATTCGTGAGGGGCCACCATGCGTAACTCTCCCAAACTCGCAGCGCTCAGCCTGGTCGCCACCCTTGTCTACCTCGGCCTGGCCATCCTCGGCATGGGCGGGCTGGTGGCGTTCTTCTCCCACCCGGCGCTGTGGGTCATCGCCCTGTCCCTGCTGGCCATGGCCGGCGTGGCCCAGTTCAGCGAAGGCAACCTGAGCCCCGGCAAACAGGAAGACCGGGAAAACCGCTGGGTCCTCGTCGCCTTCGGCATCCTCGGGCTGTTGCTGGCCTTTCTCCCCGCCTACACCGACCGCCTGAATTTCTGGACCTTGGGTGGCACCGACACGCGCTGGTTCGGTGTGGTGTTCTTTATCGCCGGCGGCATCTTGCGGCTGTGGCCGGTGTTCGTGCTGGGCAATCGCTTCAGTGGCCTGGTGGCGATCCAGCCCGGCCACCAACTGGTGACCACCGGCATCTACGGCACCCTGCGCAACCCGAGTTACCTGGGGCTGCTGATCAATTGCGTGGGCTGGGCCCTGGCCTTTCGCTCCGGGGTCGGCCTGCTGCTGACCGCCTTGATGCTGATCCCGCTGATCGCCCGCATCCACGCCGAAGAAGCCTTGCTGCGCAAAGAGTTCGGCAAGCAATACGACCTTTACTGCGCCTACACCTGGCGCCTGGTGCCCTGGGTTTACTGAGGACTTTTCCCGCTGTACGGCCGGGGGCGGTGTTAAATATTTTGTGACGCGCCCCTTGGCAGCGAGGACCAGTCCCGGTAAAACGGTGAGCCTCACTTGCACGAAATGTCCGTGAATTCTTGACGAGATCCGCCGGCCGATGAACGCCTTGTGTTGCCGCCCACCCTGCCAGACATGCGCTGCTGCCCCGTGCAGCCGCCTCGGCATCGGCGTTGGAACGGAAACAACGCAACGCACTCACGACGATCTCCACGGCAACCCCGGGGTCCAGCGATGAAACTGCTGGTCAACCTGCCCATGGCCCTGTGCCGCTCCCGCCTGCGTCATTCCTCGCGCCCTCCGGATCTCTCGCTTTCGCTCTGAACGCGCACCTTCGCGCGTCGAGCCTTGCCGCCTTGATATCTGCCATTGCAACCGGGCCATGCCGGCGCCGCTGCATGAACCGAACCTGCGCGCCGCCATGGCGCAAGCGAGAGCATCATGAAATTTGCAGCCCTTGACGAGGCCCGTAGCTTCCTGGCCGCCAACCCCGATATCGACATGATCGAGCTGTTCATCCTCGACGCCAACGGCGTGCCGCGCGGCAAGCTGCTGCATCGAGAAGAACTGCTGGCGGTCTATGAAAGCGGCCGGCCGCTGCCCAGCACCATCCTCGGCCTGACCCTGCAGGGCGACGACGTGGAAAACTCCGGGCTGGTCTGGGACGTCGGTGATATCGACTGCCGTGCCTACCCCCTGGCCGGCAGCCTGGTGCGCCTGCCGTGGCGGCAGATCCCCACCGCCGCGGTGCAGGTCAGCATGCACCCGCAGGAAGGCCTGCCGGCCAGCATCGCCGACCCGCGCCACCTGCTGATCAAGATCATCGACCAGCTCAAGGCCGAGGGTTATCACCCGGTGATGGCCTGCGAGCTGGAGTTCTACCTGCTGGACGCCAAGCGCGACGGCAACGGCCGCCCGCAACCGGCGCTGGACGCCGACGGTGGTCGACCGCGGCACACCCAGGTCTATGGCCTGCGCGAGCTGGAGCAGATCGAACCCTTCCTCGCCGACCTCTACGCCGCCTGCAAGCTGCAAGGCATTCCGGCGCGCACGGCGATTTCCGAGTACGCCCCGGGCCAGGTGGAAATCACCCTGGAGCACGGTGATGCCCTGGAAGCCATGGACCAGGCGGTGCGCTACAAGCGCCTGGTCAAGGCAGTGGCCCACAAGCACGGGATGCAGGCGACCTTCATGGCCAAGCCCTTCGATGACCTGGCGGGCACCGGCATGCACATGCACGTGAGCCTCGCCGATGCCGAGGGCCACAACCTGTTCGCCGCCGAAGACCCGGCCGGCACCCCGCTGCTACGCCAGGCGGTGGGTGGCATGCTCGCCTCCCTGCTCGACTCGCTGCTGCTGTTCTGCCCCAACGCCAACTCCTACCGCCGCTTCCAGGCCAACAGCTACGCGCCGCTGGCGCCGACCTGGGGCGTCGACAACCGCACCGTGAGCCTGCGGGTGCCGGGCGGCCCGGCCAACAGCCGGCATATCGAGCACCGCATCTGCGGCGCCGACGCCAACCCCTACCTGGCGGCGGCTGCGATCCTCGCCGGGATCCATCGCGGCCTGCGCGAACAACTCGATCCGGGCGACCCGGTACAAGGCAACGGCTATGCCCAGGCCACTGAACTGCTGCCCACCGACTGGCTGACCTCGCTGACCGCCCTGGAGAACTCCAGCTGGGCCCGCGACGCCCTGGGCAGCGAATTCCTCGGGGTCTACCTGGCGGTCAAGCGCGCCGAATACCGCCAGTTCATGGCCGAAGTCGGCGAGCAGGACTGGCGCTGGTACCTGACCCAGGCGTGACGCGCTGGCCGTCGTCAAGGCGCCGGCCCGGCCCCCTCCCAGCATTCGAGAACAGTCCATGACAGCCGCATTCAACCCGGTAACACCGGCAGCCGAACGCTGCCCTTCCTACTACAGCGCCACCCTGAACAGCGAAACCGCCTACCCGCCCCTGCAAGGCCAGGTGAGCGTCGACGTGGTGATCATCGGCGGCGGTTTCACCGGCGTCGCCAGCGCCGTGGAACTGGCGGAAAAAGGCCTGAAAGTGGCCCTGGTCGAAAGCCACAAGATCGGCTGGGGCGCCACCGGGCGCAACGGCGGCCAGGTCACCGGCAGCCTGTCCGGCGACGAGGCCATGCGCAAGCAGATGCGCCGTACCCTGGGCGACGAAGTCGACGATTTCATCTGGCAACTGCGCTGGCGCGGGCACCAGATCATCCGCCGGCGCGTGGACAAATACGCCATCGCCTGCGACCTCAAGCACGGCCACCTGCACGCCGCCTACAAGCCCAGCCACCTCTCCGGCCTGCGCGCCGACTACGAGGAAGCGGTGCGCCGCGGCATGGGCGACGAGGTCAGCCTGCTGGACCGGCAACAAGTGCGCGAGGTGCTGGACAGCCCGCTGTACCACGGCGCGATCAAGAACTCCCGCAACCTGCACCTGCACCCGCTGAACCTGTGCATCGGCGAAGCCCGCGCCGCCGAGAGCCTCGGCGCGCTGATCTTCGAGCACAGCGAGGTGCTGCAGATTGTCCACGGCGAACGCCCGGCGGTGATCACTGCACACGGCCGCATCGACGCCAAACAGGTGCTGCTGGCCGGCGACGTGTACCACAAGCTGGAACCGAAACAGCTCAAGGGCAAGATCTTCCCGGCCATGGGCGGCATCGTCACCACCGCGCCCCTGGGCGACCTGGCCAAGCGCCTCAACCCCCAGGACCTGGCGGTCTACGACTGCCGCTTCGTGCTCGACTATTACCGCATGACCGCCGACGGCCGCCTGCTGTTCGGCGGCGGCGCCAACTACAGCGGCAAGGACTCGCGGGACATCGCCGGCGAACTGCGCCCGTGCATCGAACGCACCTTCCCGGCGCTCAAGGGCGTGGCCATCGACTTCCAGTGGAGCTGCGCCATGGGCATCGTGATCAACCGCATACCGCAGCTGGGCAAACTCTCGGACAACGTCTGGTACTGCCAGGGCTACTCCGGCCATGGCATCGCCACCAGCCACATCATGGGCGAGATCATGGCCCAGGCCATCACCGGGCACCTCGAGCACTACGACACCTTCGCCGCCTGCCAGCACATCCGCGTGCCCTTCGGCGACCAGCTGGGCAACCCGATGCTGGCGGCAGGCATGTGGTACTACCAGATGCTCGAACGGTTGCGTTGAGCCCCCGTACTCCCCGCTTCTGTAGGAGCGAAGCTTGCTCGCGATGGCGCCCTCACGACCGCCATCGCCGGCAAGCCTGGCGCCCATGCCCTGCCTGGTAGCGATCTGTAACCATTGAAAATCATCGCCCCCTGGAATCGGGTAGTACTCTTGCGCGGCACCCTGAATGCTCAAGGAGCAGGCAATGAATCCATTGGTTTACAGCGGCGGCTGCCTGTGCGGGCAGGTCCGGTTCCAGGCCCTGGGGCCGGCGCACAATCCGCACTACTGTTCATGCAAGCTGTGCCAGCGGCACACCGGCGCGCTCAGCGCGGCCTGGGTCGAGTTCCCCCGGGAACGGGTGACCTGGAGCGGCGTGCCGGCGACCTTTCGCTCGTCCGACTACTCCAGCCGCGCGTTCTGCCCCCACTGCGGCAGCTCATTGGGCGCGATCGACGATGAACCCACCGTCGCCCTGCTGCTGGGCTGCTTCGACGACAACGACCCTGAAGTACTGAAACCGACCGGGCACTCCTACTCTGGCGCACGCCCGAGCTGGTGTCAGGGCGACACATAAACCGGCCTTCGTGGCCCTCCGGTTTTAATGAACAAGGATCGCTCAAGCATGAAATTCGCCTACTGCATTTTCTATGTCCCGGATGTCAGCGCCTCACTGGCTTTCTTCAATCGCGCCTTCGGCCTGCCCACCCGCTTTCTCCATGAGTCCGGCACCTATGGCGAGCTGGAAACCGGCGCCACCGCCCTGGCCTTCGCCGCCCATGAACTGGGCGAGATGAACTTCAGCGGCGGCCACGTCGAGGCCCACAGTTCAGCCAGGCCGCTGGGCATGGAAATCGGCCTGGTCTGCGCAGACGTACACGCCGCCCACCAACGGGCGCTGGACGCCGGCGCCAGTGAACTCAGCGCGCCCAGTGAAAAACCCTGGGGGCAGACGGTATCCTATGTGCGCTGCCCCGACGGCCTGCTGGTGGAGTTGTGCACAGCGGTGCCGTCCTAGCCCCGCTGGCCAGGCTTGCTTGCGATGGCATCCTTGAGATCGCCATCGCCGGCAAGCCTGGCTCCTACAGAAGCCATCCGCGATCCCCCGTAGGAGCGAAGCTTGCTCGCGATGGCGTCCTCACAACCGCCATCGTCGGCAAGCCGGCTCCTACAGCCCTGGCGCCAGCTAGCGCCCCCACTTCTCCAAAGCGAACTCGACGAAGCTGCGCAGCTTGGGCAGGCGGTAGCGGTCCTGGGCATACAGCAGATGCATTGCCCGCAGGGGCAATTGATAGTCCTGCAGCACCGGCACCAGCCGCCCCTGTTGCAGGTCTTCTTCCACCAGGGCATCGGGCATCATCACCACCCCCAGGCCACCCCGCGCCGCGCGGTGCAGGCCGGACGAGGTGTTGGTCAGCAGCGAACCGGACACCGGGATCAGCACGTCCCCCTCGGGCCCGCGCAACGGCCATTGGGTAGCGGTGGAACTCCACTCGTCGCCGGCCGGATAGGCGAACGCCAGGCAGTTGTGGTGCTGCAGGTCCTCCGGGACTTGCGGTGTGCCGCAGCGCTGCAGATAGTCCGGCGCCGCGCAGATGGTCAGGGTGTAGTCCTCCAGGGGCCGGGCGATCAGCGACGAGGTGTCCAGGTTGCCCAGGCGAAAGGCCACGTCGAAGGCACCGTCGATCAAGTCGAAGCGCTGGTTGGCCAGCGTCAGTTCCACCTTGACCTGCGGGCAGCGCTGCTGGAACTCGCTCAGGGCCGGCGCCAGGCGCTCGGTGCCGAAGGTCAGCGGCGCGGTGATGCGCAGGGTGCCGGACGGCTCGCCCTGGACCTGTTCCGCCAGGCGCTCGGAGTCCGCCACCAGCCCCAGCACCGCCAGGCAACGCTGGTAATACTCGGCGCCGAACTCGGTCAGGCGCTGGCGCCTTGTGGTGCGGCTGAGCAGGCTGACCCCGAGGCGCTGCTCCAGGGCCCGCAGGTGATTGCCGACCATAGTGGTGGACAGGCCGCACTCACGGGCGGCGGCGGTCATGTTCCCCGCCTCCACCACCTTCACATACACCGTCATCGCCTGGAACAGATCCATTATCAACCCTGGCTTTAAGATGATTAAAGAATTGACGAGTTTATCTAGCTCAGGTGGCTAACGATACTGCCTGCACACCACACTAGATGGAGCGACCCGTCATGACCGCCACCTGCCTGATGAGCACCTATCAACCACTGCCCCTGAGCTTCACCCGCGGCCTGGGCACCCGCCTCTGGGACCAGGCCGGCCGCGAGTACCTGGACGCGGTGGCCGGTGTGGCGGTGACGGGCGTCGGTCACTCCCACCCCAGGCTGGTCAGCGCCATCAGCGAACAGGCCGGCCTGCTGTTGCACACCTCCAACCTCTACGGCATCGACTGGCAACAGCGCTTGGCACAGCGGCTGACCCGCCTGGCCGGCATGGACCGGGCGTTCTTCAACAACTCCGGCGCCGAAGCCAACGAGACCGCACTGAAGCTGGCGCGGCTGCACGGCTGGCACAAAGGCATCGAGCGGCCGCTGGTGATTGTCATGGAGAACGCCTTCCACGGCCGCACCCTGGGCACCCTGGCGGCCAGCGACGGGCCGGCGGTGCGCCTGGGCCTCAACTCGTTGCCGGGGGATTATCTCAAGCTGCCCTTCGGCGACCTGGCCGCCCTGGAGCAAGCCGCGCAGGCCCACGGCCCGCGTATCGCCGCGGTGCTGATGGAGCCGATCCAGGGTGAAAGCGGTATCCGCCTGGCCCCGCCCGGCTACCTGAAAGCCGTGCGCGAGCTGTGCAGCCGGCGCAACTGGCTGCTGATGCTCGACGAGATCCAGACCGGCATCGGCCGCACCGGCCAGTGGTTCGCCTGCCAGCACGACGGCGTAATCCCGGACGTGATGACCCTGGCCAAGGGCCTAGGCAACGGCATCCCCATCGGCGCCTGTCTGGCCCGGGGCAAGGCCGCTCAACTGTTCACCCCTGGCAGCCACGGCAGCACCTTCGGCGGCAACCCGCTGGCCTGCCGGGTGGCCTGCACCGTGCTGGAGATCATCGAGGAACAAGACCTGCTGGCCAACGCCAGGCGCCAGGGCGAACACCTGCTGCAACGCTTGCGAGTGGAGCTGGCCGATCACCCGCAGGTCCTGCAAGTGCGCGGCCTGGGGTTGATGATCGGCATCGAGCTGAAAAAGCCTCAGCGCGAACTGGCGCTACGGGCAGCACAGGATCACGGGTTGCTGATCAACGTGACCCGGGGCACCACCATCCGCCTGCTGCCACCGCTGATCATCGACGAACGCGAAGTGGAAATGATCGTGCGCGGGATCAGCCGGACGCTGCAAGGCACTGAAGGCGATGGCGATGCAGCAAAAGAGGCAGAAATGCTGGCACTGTCGTGACCGATGCCTGATGGTCAGGCGAGGTGAGTTAGAACGTTATCGCGAACAAGCTCGCTCCTACAGGGGCATGTATGTTTCTGCAGGAGCGAGCTTGCTCGCGATGGGCTATCAGGAAAGGGTGATGGCCAGACTCAGTCGTCCAGCGGTTTCGGTGGCGCCGCAGGCTTGCCCGATTTGGCGGCTTTGCCGGCGTGGGCTGCCTTGACTTCCGAGACCGGCGCTAAGGTCGGCGCAATGGCTTCCTTCTCCGCGGCCGGCAGTTGGTCGATGGTGCTGAAGACTTCCTTGAGTTCGATGGCCCCGGAATGCTCGAGCTTCTTCTCGCCGTCCTTGCCCACCAGGATCACCTTGGTCTGCGCCCCGGCGCCGAGCTTCAGGCTACGGATCAACGCCATGGTCGATTGTGGGTCCAGGTCCTTGCCGTCGCGTTGGCCGATGGTGTTGATCACCGTGTAGAGCACCATGTTGCGTTCGCTGAAGGCCTGGCGGTTGGCCGGCTCGTCGAGGGACTTCTTCAATGCCACCAGCGTCGGGTCCACGGTGCTGGGAGCGATGACGATCAGTGGGCGCGCCTTGCCCTGATCCTGGGCCAGAGGGCCTTCGTTGTCGGCCGCCATTGCGGGGCCGACGACAGCGAGCAGCGTTGCGAGGGTCAATGACCGAATGAACATGCGTCTCTCCTTTGGGTATCCACGCTCTAATGATTGCGCATCAGGGGAAAAGGTCCAGACCCGGACTCAAATTCTGACATTTTATTGAGCCTTTCCCGTGGTTCGTGGCGCTGCAACTAATGCTGCGCACGCTCGTTTTCGCTGCTACCGGTCGACGCCCCCATAAACGCCAGTGATGAGCGAACCCTCTTATTCGGCATGATCGACCTGCCTTGGCGCCCATGACAACCGGCATGGCCTATGCCGTTCTGGCATGGGCCCATACGAATTCGTCATCATTTTCGCCGCGGCGGCGTGATAGCCTTCATCCCGGCCATAACAAGAGCGCCCGCCTGGTTTTTTCCATCCGGTGCGGCGTCACCCGCCGTTTCATACCTGCTTGCTTCGTCTTCATCTGCCCAGGTTTTCGCAGCGAACCTTCTACACAGGCTCGCTGGACGACCGATTGCATTTTTGACTCGACGCTATCGTCGGCATCTCTTTTACCTCCTTCCGGGAGTTCGTATGTCCAGGCTGTCTCATCAAGATTTACGCCGTAGTTTTCGCGAGTTGATCGCTTCAGACTCCTGCTTTCACACCGCCTCCGTATTCGACCCGATGTCGGCGCGGATCGCCGCCGACCTGGGGTTCGAAGTGGGCATTCTCGGCGGCTCCGTCGCTTCGCTGCAGGTGCTGGCCGCGCCTGACTTCGCCCTGATCACCCTGAGCGAATTCGCCGAGCAGGCCACCCGCATCGGCCGCGTCGCCCAGCTGCCGGTGATCGCCGACGCCGACCACGGCTACGGCAACGCCCTCAACGTGATGCGCACCGTGGTCGAACTGGAGCGCGCCGGCGTCGCCGCCCTGACCATCGAAGACACCCTGCTGCCGGCCCAGTTCGGGCGCAAGTCCACCGACCTGATCTCGGTCGCCGAAGGCGTGGGCAAGATCCGCGCGGCCCTGGAAGCCCGGGTCGACCCGGAACTGGCGATCATCGCCCGGACCAACGCGGCGATCCTGCCGATCCAGGAAATCATCAGCCGCACCCAGCAATACGAGCGCGCTGGCGCCGACGGCATCTGCATGGTCGGGGTCAAGGATTTCGAGCAACTGGAGCAGATCTCCGAGCATCTGTCGGTGCCCTTGATGCTGGTGACCTATGGCAACCCGGCGCTGCGCGACGATGCGCGCCTGGCGCAACTGGGTGCGAAGATCATCGTCGACGGCCATGCGGCGTACTTCGCGGCGATCAAGGCCACCTACGATTGCCTGCGCGAACAGCGGCAGATCTTCACCCAGGCCTCGGACCTCAGCGCCACCGAGCTGGCTCATACCTACACCCAGCCTGAGGACTACATCGTCTGGGCCAAAGAGTTCATGAGCGTCAAAGAGTGAGCCGCTAGCTCACCCTCCCTTGCGATCACCGAGGACCTGAGGTCCTGGGTGGTCGAAAGCCGCTTCGCGCCTCACCTCCCCGCCCCACTCTCTATATCTCCCGCCCTGTTCAACGCCTCGTCGACACTGTCGAGGATCTGCCCGATGGTCCAGGGTTTGCGGATGAACGCCACCGGGTAGCGGATGCCGGAACTCTGCGGCGTCTCATAACCGGACATCACCAGCACCGGCAGGCCCGGCCAGCACTCGCGCACCCGATTGGCCAGGCCCGCGCCGTTCAAGGTGCCCGGCATGTTGATATCGGTCAGCAGCAGGCGCACCTGCTCTGGATGGCTTTCCAGGAACCGCAGCGCCTCATCCGCGCTGGGCATGGCCTGGGTAGCAAAACCCTCGTCCTGCAGGATCTCGCAGAGAAACTCCAGGATCATCGGCTCGTCCTCGACCACCAACAGCAGGTGACAAGGCTGGCCTGGATTGACGGATGACACTGGACTCATGTGGATGCCGCTCCCTGACTGCGTACACAACCCTGGCGCGATTGCGCCGTTTAGAGTTATGAGCAGCGCCGGGCCGATAAATTCACTCGGCCTGCCGAGGTGCCGGGCAAGACAGCGCAGGCACCGTCGGTTGCGCCGGCGGCAACGGGATGACTGCCAGAGGCGCCGGCAAGACCACCGGAACGCCACGGGCGACATGGCAGGCAATAGTGTCCAGGAAGGGTTGGAGCTTGAGCCCGGGAAGCGGCCGCGGCTGGTACGGATCGTTGCCGAAGAAGTTTTCCCAGTGGCCGATCAGCACCATCCGCGGTCGAGTGACCGTGAGCAGGCGCCAGGGGTAATCCGGCACCTGGGTCCAGGACGCGGCGCTGAGGATTTCCACGTCGATCCCCTTGCCATCGGCCAGCGCCGGAGGAAAACCTAAGGGTGGCGGCGCGCCGGAATCCTGATAGTGCAGGCGGTACACCGGGTTCTTGCCCGACTCGTCAAGCAGGTCGATCAGCCAGGCCATCGGCTGCCCCGGTTTCCACTGCCAGATGTAATCCGGCGTGTCCTTGAGGTCGAGGACATAACGCCCGGGAATCAGGTTGATACCGGCGACATGCCCGGCATGCAGGCTCTGGATCGGCATGGCCCGAATGCGCCCACCGGTGGAATACAGCCAGGTCCCAGGCTTCGGCGGCAGCCAGGTGCCATCGCGCTCCTCGAGACGGGCCATGGCCCACTGCGCGTTGACCACCCGCTTCGGGTCGACCATGGCACGCAGCATGTGCGCCACCGAGGACGAACCATAGACCAGGGCCTTGGGGCTGTGTTTTTTCATCACCCAGGGGACGTCCAGCAGATGGTCATAGTGCCCGTGCCCCACCAGCAGCATGCTCACGTCATCGGCGCGCGGCATGTAGAGGTCGATGCGCTTGTGGTCGGCCACCACCCGCGCCGGCGGCAGGAAGCCTGAGTTCACGGCCGCCGGATTGCTGAACGACGGCGCCAGCAGCACGCCCTCCCCGCGCCAGTGCAGCAGCCAGCCGCCCACTCCGAGAAACTGGATCTTCGGCTCGCCGATCACCGCCCGTTCCCGATAGAGCCCTGGCATCCCGCCTTGCGGGTCGCGGGCGCAGCCGCCCAGCAGCAGCAACACGACAAGCATCACCACAGCCGGCATCACCTTTGCTCCCCCGCTCTGCGCGCCGAGTGCTCTGTTAGCCACCCTGAGTGACATCGATCACCTTGACGTCCATCTTCCCCGAGTTGTTCCAGTAAAAGCCGAGCACGTCGTTGGCACAGAACTGCAAGCGCCCCGGCGGCAGGTCCGACCAGACGCCGTCGCCACGCCCGAGCAGGCGCCAGGGCGACTTGCCCTTCGGGCCCTTGGTCCGCACCAGCAGCGCCATCCAGGCCGCCTCGGGCAAGCGCTTGGCCCTGCCCAGCCGCTCGCGGATTCCACCGGGGTGCGGCAAGCCCTCGGGGCCGGTCAGCGGGTCCTTGGCATCGATCCACAGACCTTCTACCTGGAAGCGGTAGCGATGCCCGGCTTCGATTTCGAACTCACTGGTGACACAGGACTGGTCGGCCGGCACCTCGATGGGACGGTTCTGCAAAGGAATGTTCATGGTTACCTCCGTCCGACGCTGCTGGCCAGGTCCACCTGACGCCGCCGTTGCGCCCGCTCGGCGATGGGTTGCGCCAGCACCAGGGCTTGTCGCGCTCCACCTTGCCCGAGGATCCGCGCCAAGGTCGCGCGGACCGTGGTTTCATCGTTGTCGAAGTCGCCATGGTGACGGGCCCCGGAGGCATTCTGATGGCCCATCGGCAAGTCGTTGGGCGCGCGCACCCAGCCGGCGTTCGAGGCGCTGGCGAACAGCTGCGCCAGATCGCTTTCGCTGGTGACGAAGCGCTCCATGCCAAGGATCGGCTCACCATCGGGCCGGATCAGCGGGATGCGCACCTTGTCCTCGAACGCATCGGAGACCAGGTACAGCAAGGACTTGTTGTAGATATGCGCACAGTGGTCATCGCGCTCGGCCTGGTCGGTCAGGGTGAACAGGCCAAACTTCTCGATGCGTTTGTCGCGAATCGGTGCCAGGTAAGTCTCGCGAAACAGCTTGAGGGTGCAGGCCGGCGCCCACAGGTGGCAACTGGCGATCTTCACCTCCAGCCCCTTCAGCTGGCTGCGTGCCATCGGCCCACTGTTCATCGTGCCCTTGGAAACCAGGTACTGCACCATCGGCGCCAGCAGGATGCTGCCCGCGCTGTGCCCGACGATGTGGATCTCCACCCCCTGGGCGGCCAGGCGCGCCAGGGCCTTGGCCACCACCCGCGCCCCGCCGTTGGCATTGACCGTGGCACGCAGGCCGTTTTCCTTCATTTCATCCCACTCGGCCTTGCCGGTCAGCAGCCGGGCAATGGGCTCCAGCGCGTCGTCCAGACGGTCGAGCATGAAGTCCTTGGTCGCATCCAGCACTCCTTCGGAGCGTCGGCGCCGGGCGGCATCGGCCAGCATGTTGCCCAGGGTGCTCCAGTAATCGGTCTTCCAGATGAACGCCAGCGGATAACATTCGGCCTGCAACATGGCCGCGCGGTAGCCGGCCACGGTTTCGATGGCCCCGGCCTGCGCCACCAGGCCGCCGTGGGCATACACCACGATGCGTTTTTTTGCCCAGCCGGCGGTGATGCGCGGGAAGTCCACGGCAAATATTTCCTGGACGCTGGCCGCGGTGGTCGCCAGGTCGCCGCGCGGGTCGAAGGCGCCGTCGTTGCCCAGGCTGATGACATGCGGGCGGATCTCCCGCAGGGTCTCGCTGGACGAAGCCGCCGCCACCGTCTTGGCCTGCGAGCTCGCCTGCAGCGGCACGCGCAGGGTGATCGGCGCACCGAGCCGCGCGACCCAGGCATCCGCGCCGTTGGCCAGCCAGTCGTCGTAGCGCAGGTGGGCAAAACCCTCGTACCCCCAGGTCTCGCCCCAGGAGTTCTGAATCCAGAAACCGTCCTGGTCATAGGCAACGATCGCGAAGGCGTGGCCGCCGAGAATGTTCGCCGAGGGCAGGATATGGCCATCCCCACCGACCACATGCCAGCCCTCGTGCACAGTGGCGCTGGCGTACAGCACACCGACCTCGGCAATCGCCGCGTGCATGGCGACTATGTCGGTGTGGTTGACCCGGAAGTACGCCCCCAGCGGACGCAGCGCCGCCTCCTCGGCCAGCACCTGGGTCAGGGTCGTGGCCTGGTTGCCGGCCTGCCACTGCGGCGCCGGGCACACCCCGTGCTTGTACCAGCCCTTCATCGCCCCGCGACAACTGGAACCTTCGTCCGCCTCGCCGGCCCATTCGTCATAACGACGAGCCAGGTCATACAGCATGTGCGGGCTGACGAGCGTGGCGTCGGACTGATAGCGGCGGGTGCGCAGCAGGTAATGCGCCACCGTCGCCAGGCCATAACCGGTGCAGGCGTTCTCCTGGCCCTGGTCGAGCACCGGCACCCTGGTCTTGCGGTAGTCGCTGAGTTCCCGGCGGATCGGCACTTCCACCAGCGTCGGGATATACATGGTGTCGCGAAAATCCAGGCCGTCCGGTCGCACGTTCAACACCCGCACAGGGGCCGTGGCGGCCTTGCGGCTGGCGACCTTTTTGCCAGCTTTGGCGGTCGTTGCGGCGGTTTTTTTTGTGGTTTTCTTCTCGGCTTTTTTTGCTGTAGCCGCAGCCTTGCCCTGTTTGACCGAGGACCGGTCGGATGCAGATGCCATGCTCACGCGCTCCCGATGTCGTGACGAGACTGGCACTGCTGGCGCCTGGTGGCGCTCCCCAGCCCTATGGGTGACTGGGCTGAGCATAGCCAAGGGCGATGCACGCCGCTTTCGCTTCGGACCACCAGCTGTGAGAAAGTAGCGTGGCGGACGCGCCGCACGTTCCGGTGGCCCCGTTTGCCTTCGCGTCGTGAAGCCCGGGAGAATGCTTTTCCCGGCGTCCCGCCCGCCGCTCACTATTCTTGAGCCATGGGCCCGCATGGGCCGGTGGTCTCGCTTTCAAGGAATCCAGAATGCAGCCAAGACACGTCATCAACGCTTCGGTCAGCCCCAAAGGCAGCCTGGAGACTTTGTCCCAACGTGAAGTGCAACAACTCAGCGAAGCCGGTTCCGGCAGCATCTATGCCCTGTTCCGCCAGTGCGCCCTGGCCATCCTCAACACCGGCGCCCACGTCGATAACGCCAAGACCATCCTCGACGCCTACAAGGATTTCGAAGTTCGCATCCACCAGCAGGACCGCGGCGTGCGCCTGGAACTGCTGAACGCCCCGGCCGATGCCTTCGTCGACGGCGAGATGATCGCCAGCACCCGGGAAATGCTGTTCAGCGCCCTGCGCGACATCGTCTACACCGAAAGCGAACTGGCCAGCCAGCGCATCGACCTGGAAAGCTCCCAGGGCATCACCGACTACGTCTTCCACCTGCTGCGCAACGCCCGCACCCTGCGCCCGGGCGTGGAGCCGAAGATGGTGGTGTGCTGGGGCGGCCACTCCATCAGCACCGAGGAATACCAGTACACCAAGAAGGTCGGCCATGAACTGGGCCTGCGCAAACTGGACGTCTGCACCGGCTGCGGCCCGGGCGTGATGAAGGGCCCGATGAAGGGCGCGACCATTGCCCATGCCAAGCAGCGCATGAGCGGCAGCCGTTACCTGGGCCTCACCGAGCCGGGCATCATCGCCGCCGAGGCGCCGAACCCGATCGTCAACGAGCTGGTGATCCTGCCGGACATCGAGAAGCGCCTGGAAGCCTTCGTCCGCGTCGGCCACGGCATCATCATCTTCCCGGGCGGCGCCGGGACCGCCGAAGAGTTCCTCTACCTGCTGGGCATCCTCATGCACCCGGATAACCGCGAGCTGCCGTTCCCGGTGATCCTCACCGGGCCGAAAAGCGCCGCGCCCTACCTGGAGCAACTGCACGCCTTCGTCGGCGCGACCCTGGGCGACGCGGCCCACAGCCTGTACCAGATCATCATCGACGACCCGGCCGAGGTCGCCCGGCAGATGACCGAGGGGCTCAAGGAGGTCAAGCAGTTCCGCCGCGAACGCAACGACGCCTTCCACTTCAACTGGCTGCTGAAAATCGACGAAGGCTTCCAGCGTCCGTTCGACCCGACCCACGCCAACATGGCCAGCCTGCAGCTGGACCACGGGCTGCCGTCCCACGAGTTGGCGGCCAACCTGCGCCGCGCGTTCTCCGGCATCGTCGCCGGCAACGTCAAGGACAAGGGCATCCGCCTGATCGAGAAGCACGGCCCGTACGAAATCCACGGCGACACCGCGATCATGCAGCCGCTGGATCACCTGCTCAAATCCTTCGTCCAGCAGCACCGGATGAAACTGCCGGGCGGCGCGGCCTATGTGCCGTGCTACCGGGTCGTGAGCTGACAGCCCGTTGACGACGGCCCCCGGTGCAACGCCGGGGGCCGTTTCCTGCCCCACGCAAAACGCCCGGCCAGCGGGCACAGCGAGCGCTCAGGGAACTCCCGGGCAGTGCCGCGCATCCTAGATTGTGTAGCACTTCCTTTTCGCTTCACGCTGTCGGAGGACGCCCTTATGCGCCGCCTATTACTCGTTTCTTCGTTGTTGCTCTGTCTGCCCGCAGGTTCAGCCATGGCCCGTGTCGATGCGGGTGATGTCGCCACCTCGGCAGGGGTTTCCGCCTCGCTGTACTCGACCTTCAAGGACGACAAGATGGTGATTCCCGCCCGTGACGATGCCTCCAGTTTCGTCGCCAGCGGTGGCGCCATCCGTGGTGTCTACCTGGAGTCGGTGCTGCAGAAAATCCGCCAGGAAAACCCAGGCCTCAACGCCAGCGATGAAGAACTGGCCAGGGCCATCCTCACTCAACAGGCGCAGCCAGCCGGGCACTAACGGCCTGTGCCGTCCTGCGCTGCGCGACCGGGACGTCGCGCAGCCGCACAGGCACCCTCCCCTCACCCCGCCTGAACCGCCGCAGTGGCCCCGGCGCGGCTGAACAGATCGCGACCTATACTCCGGGCCGTGCGCAGGTGCAGCGCCGGATCCTGGCTTTCCGATTCCAGCAGCAGCTCCGAGGTCAATACCCGGGCACCGCAGTAGTCGAAGATCCCGTGGTCGATCTGGGCCTTCATCGCCGCCTCGTAGCCGTGGCGCCCGTAAGTGCCGGCGTCGGCCCCACCGACACCGAGCAGGTGCACCCGCAGGTGTCCAAGCTTTTTCTGCGTGCGGTTTTCCTCGAGGCTGAAGTCGAAGGCCCAACCATTGGCGAACACCCGATCGATCCAACCCTTGAGCAGCGCCGGCATCGACCACCAGTACACCGGATAGACCAGCACCAGTGCATCGGCGCCGTCGATGCGCGCCTGCTCGGCCAGCACGTCGGCTGGTGGCTGTTCCTGCCGGCGATGGACCGCGTGGTCGGCGGCATTGAAGCGTGGGTCGAACGCCTCGGCGAACAGGTCGGCGATCTCGAACGAGTGGGACGGCCCAAGCCCCTCGGCGACCTGGGCCGCCAGGCTGTGGCTGAGCGAACGGGGATCATGGTGGGCGACAACGATAAGCGCATGCATGGCGAAGGCTCCGGCAAATTGGATTGAGGGCAGCAACCGAGCCCTATATACTTTTGGTAAGTTACGAACAGTAAGTTACTTTTGGTATATAAGCATGTCAAGCACCCCCTCCGAGGCCTCACCACCCCGTCGTCGCCTGTCCCGGGAAGAGCGCCTGCAACAGTTGCTGGAAGTGGCCTGGCAATTGATCGGCGCGGAAGGCACCGAGGCCCTGACCCTGGGCCGCCTCGCCGAGCAGGCCGGGGTGACCAAGCCGGTGGTCTATGACCATTTCGTCACCCGCGCCGGGCTGCTGGCGGCGCTGTACCAGGACTTCGATGCGCGCCAGACGCTATTGATGGACACCGCCCTGGACCGCAGCGAAGCGACCCTGGCCAGCCGAGCGACGGTCATCGCCGGCGCTTATGTCGACTGTGTGCTGACCCAGGGACGAGAGATTCCCGGGGTGATCGCCGCGCTGGCCAGTACGCCGGAACTGGCGCGGATCAAGGAGGAGTACGAGCTGATCTTCCTGGAAAAATGCCGCGCCGCCCTCGCCCCCTTCGCGGCGCCCGGGACCATAGCAACGGCCGGCCTGCGGGCAATGCTCGGGGCGGCCGAGGCGCTGTCCCATGCGGCGGCCACCGGAGAAATCAGCCGCGAGCAGGCCCGCGACGAGCTGTTCGACACCATTGTCGCCATGGTCGAGCGCAGCGCGCGGCGCGGTGCCGGCACGGTCTAACCGGCTTCGCCCGCCACCGGCACGGCAGGCTTCATCGAGCCGAACCACCAGGTCACAAGGGCGCACAAGGCCATGACGCCACAGGTGCCGACAAATACCGTGCGCATGCCGAAGTGCCCGCCGAGAAAGCCCCCGGTCAGGGGGCCGAGCACCTGCCCGACGTACTGGCTGGAGGTCGAGTAGCCAAGCATCCGCCCGGCGATGTTTTCCGGCACCGAATGACGAATGATGCTGGAGATGCAAGGCAACAGCCCGCCCAACGCCAGGCCCATGAGAAAGCGCAGCAGCACCAGTTGCCAGGGCGCACTGACCAACGCCTGGGGAATCAGCAGCAGCGCCGCGGCGGCCAGGCACACAGTCAGCACCCGCCAGTGGCCGATACGGTCGGCCAGCTTGCCCAGCTGCGACGCGGAAATGATGCTGCCCAGGGCCGCGGCGGACATCACCAGCCCTGCCATCAGGGTGACGTTATCCGCCCGCAGTTCCTGCAGATACACAGTGATGATCGGTTCGATGGACATGGTCGCGAACATCAGCAGACAGGCCACCGCGAACATGCTCAGCAACGGTTTCTTGTCCCTCACCGACGCCCAGGAATTATCCGGCGCCTGGCTCTTTTGCCTTGCCTGGCGTGGCTCGCGCGGCGCCTCTTTCAACAAAAAGGTGGTGGCCAGAAAGGTCACGAAGATCACCGCCCCAGCGATGAAGAAGGTGTTGCGGATGCCGATCAGCGGCGGCAGCAGACCGCCCACCAGAGGTCCGGCCAGACTGCCGGCCATGATCCCCGAAGACAGCACGCCCAACGCCCAGCCGGAGCGCGCCTTGGGGGTTTGCGTGGCAACCAGGATGGTCGCCCCCGAGGCATAACCGCCCAGCAAGCCCGCCAGCAGCCGCAGCAACACCAACTGCCAGACGTTCTCCGCCAGGCCGATCAGCGACATGGCCAGCGCCATGCCGAGGCTGGCGCGGATCAGCATCAGCTTGCGCCCGTAGCGGTCGCCCAGGCGGCCCCACAAGGGCGCGGTGACCGCCGCCGACAGAAAGGTCGCGCCAAAGGCCACGCCGGACCACTGGACGATGGCCGCCGGGTCGCTGACGCCCAGTTGCTCGACGTACAACGGCAGGAACGGCAACAGCAGGGTCATCGCGACAATGGTGGTGAACGCTCCCAGGGCGCACACCGCGAGGTTGCGCTGCCAGTAGCGTTCGGCGGGAGACAGCGACTGCGGGGTGGACATCGGGGCGCTCCATCGGTCAGGGACGGAGCCACGCTACAGGCTCGAATTCGATAAATAAAATTCATGTTTTTTATGGAGTGGATTCCTTTTAGGAATCCTAACGACGCCTGCTGTGATGTCGCGAGCGTGATGGATTCAGTCGCACTTCCAGCGCTTGCGGGCATGCAGGTACGCCGCCAGGTCGCCGTAACCCAACTGGGCCGCCACCTGGGCACGGCTCTCGCCGAGAAATTCCAGCTGCTGTTCCAGCTCGGCGCGGACCTGATCGAGCAACTGGCGAAAGGTCATGCCCTGCTCTTCCAGGCGCCGGCGCAGGGTGCGCGGGCTCTGGTAGAGCGCCTCGGCCTGGTTCTCCAGGCTCGGTACCACGCCACGGGCCAGGCTGTCGCGCATGCTGGCCGCGACCTTGCCGGTCCAGCCGCCCAGTTGCAGGCGCTGGGCCAGGCGGCGGTCCAGTTCGCTGCGCAGCAACTCCTGCATGCCGGCGTGGCGCGTCAGCAGCGGCAGGCGCAGGGTGGCCTGGTCGTAGTACAGGCGGTTGTGCGGGCAATCGAATTTGAGGTGGTCGCCGAACCACTGGCGATATTCCTCGTGGTAAGCCGGTCGCGGATGGCTGAAGCAGGCGCGTACCGGCCGCACAGCTTGCCCGGTGCTGTGACGCATCTGGGTCAGGGCCATGACGCAGTAATGCTCCACCACGTAGCGGGTCAGCCCGGCGGGTGCGTCGATACGCAGTTCGACGCCGAGCATATCGCCATCGCTGACCAGCCTCAGGCGGTCCATGTCCGAGGCCAGCGCGGCGTAGTCGGCCCAACATTGCATGGCGCCGCGCACGTCCGCGCAGTACAGGCAGATGTAGGCCAGTACGTGCAGGTCCTGGGGGGTGAATTCGCCGAACAGGTGCAGGCCGATGGCCGGGTCGCGCTCCGCCGCCAGGCGCCACAGCTGTTCGAGCTCGAGCAGGTTGTAATCCTGGCGGTCGCCGCGGGTCTGGCGTTGCAGCACCCGTTCCAGCACCCGGCCGAGCTGGCCCCGGTGAAAACGGCGGACCGGTTGATTGGCCTCTTCGCCAGTGTTTTTGTCCAGTTCGCGCATAGGGTCCGGGCGGCTCTTGGTTTCTTATTGTTCGGGCAATGCCCATGTCGGGCCTGACTCGAGATTGCCATGAATACAACAATGCTCGCCAACAATCCAATCCCGGTCGTGGCCGGGATTTTCCTCGGTTTCATCCTCCTGGAAATCGCCTGCACCTGCTTTCGCCAACCCAAGGGCCAGCGCCGCGATGTGCTGATCGAGATCATAGGTTCCTCGCTGTTGCTGGGCCTCACCTTCCCCCTGGTGATGTTCCTCAGCACCCTGCTGCTGGACACCTTCGCGCCGTCGCTGAAGAACAGCCTGGGCGACCTGCACTGGGTCGCGGGCGCAGCGCTGTTCCTGGTGCTCGATGACATGACCCAGTACTGGTGGCATCGCCTGACCCACCGCCTGCCGTTCCTCTATGCGCTGCACCGCGCGCACCATTCGGCGCCGTACATGAGCATCCGCATCGTCTACCGCAACAACAGCTTCTATTACCTGCTGATGCCGGGTATCTGGCTCTCCGGCATGCTTATCTACATGGGCCTGGCGCCGGTCTACTACGGCTACCTGATCGTCAAGATGACGGTGATTTTCGCCGCCCACAGCAGCGTCGCCTGGGATGACAGGCTCTATCGCATCCCGGCCTTGCGCCCACTGATGTGGTTGCTGGAACGGATCATCTCGACCCCTTCCACCCACTCCGCCCACCACGGTTTGAATGCCCATGACGGGGTGACCCACTACAAGGGCAATTTCGGCAATCTGCTGTTCTTCTGGGACGTGCTGTTCGGCACCGCGAAAATCACCCGCCGCCGGCCCAGCGCCTATGGCATCGAGGACCTGCGCCCCATCAGCTGGCAGCAGGAACTGTTCTGGCCGCTGGTGCGTTCGCCCAAACCGGCGGCGCGTCCCGAAGCCAAGCAGGAGGTGGCGCAATGAGCCTGCATATCGTGCTGATCGCCGGCTCCAGCCAACCCGACAGCCAGTCGGCCAAGGTCGCCCATTACCTGGGCCAACGCCTGCGCCAACTGAAACTCTGCGAGCAGGTCACGCTGCTCGACCTCGGGCGCTCGCCCTTGCCGCTCTGGCCAAGCCCGGACTCGAACGCCGTCTGGAGCCAGTACTCGGCCAGCTTGCTCCAGGCCGACGCGCTGGTGGTGGTGACGCCGGAGTGGAACGGCATGGCCTGCCCGGCCATCAAGAATTTCTTCGTGTATGCCGGCCACACCGAGCTGGGGCACAAGCCGGCGTTGCTGGTCGGGGTCTCGGCCGGCGTGGGCGGCGCCTACCCGCTCGCCGAGCTGCGCGTCTCCAGCTACAAGAACTGCCGGATCTGCTACTTGCCGGAACAGCTGATCGTTCGCCAGGTGGAAGGCGTATTCAATGCTCATGCCGAACCCACTCCTGAAGAACGCCACCTGCGCGCTCGCGCCGACTGGACCCTGGAGGTCCTGGCCAAGTACGCCGGTGCGATGAAGCACCTGCGCTCGTGCATCGATATCCAGGACGTACCCTTCGCCAACGGGATGTAGCACCACGACACCGCAAGTGAACGCCTCGGGGGCCCCGGCCTCCCCAACGCCCTGAAGAAATTCGCTTTCACCGAGGCCCGTCCTCGCCAAACTGTGGCTACAGTCTTAGGAGCCGCCACGGGCTTGGGCGCCATGCTGTGCCGACAAGCCTATGGGCGGCCTGACAAAGACACAGGCAGCGGTGAACCTTATGGCCGCCTGCCCGGTCGATAGATGCAGCCTGGCCAGGTTTGGCGATAAGCCCCCCGTTTCTTCCAATAGGGCGTCGTACGGCTGGTTTCATTTCCTGGAGAACGCCCGTGATAACGACCCGACACATCGCCAGTCTCAAAGCCTGGGGCGCCCATGGTTTCACCGCTACCGGCGTGGTCACGGCCTTTCTCGCCACCCTGGCGCTGTTCGACAACCAGCCCAAGGCCTGCCTGCTGTGGCTGGGCGTGGCGCTGATCGTCGATGGTGTCGATGGCTCGCTGGCGCGCAAGGTCAATGTGCAGTCGGTGTTGCCGCATTTCGACGGCTCGGTGCTGGACCTGGTGATCGACTACCTGACCTATGTGTTCATCCCGGCGTTGTTCATCTATCGCTATATCCCGCTGCCGGACTACAGCGCGCTGCTGGCGACCTCGGTGATCCTGGTGTCGTCGCTGTTCTGCTTCTGCAACGTCAACATGAAGAGCAAGGACAACTATTTCGTCGGTTTCCCCGCGGCCTGGAACGTGGTGGCGCTGGCGCTGTACATCCTTGCCCCGACACCCTGGCTGACCCTTTCGAGCATCGTGGTCCTGGCGCTGTTGACCCTGACCCGGATGAAATTCCTCCACCCCTTCCGCGTGCGCCGCTTCATGCCGGTGAATATCGCGGTGACCGCCATCTGGCTGCTGTGCAGCCTATCTCTGGTGATCAACCATCCCTACAATGGCCCCTGGGTGATGGGCTTGTGGCTGGCGATGTCGGCGTACTTCCTGGGCATCTGCATCTGGCGCACCGCGCTGGGCTGGTTCGACCGCACGCGAACCTGAACCCCTGCTGTACCCCTGACCGCAACGAGACTCGACATGCTCTACCGCTTCGCCGCTGACAGCCTGGTATCACTGCACCTGACCTTTATCCTGTTCGTACTCTTCGGCGGCCTGCTGGTGCTCAAGTGGCCGCGCCTGGCCTGGCTGCACCTGCCCGCCGCGACCTGGGGCGTGGCGGTCGAAATCTTCCACCTGCCCTGCCCCCTGACCGACTGGGAAAACCGCCTGCGTCACGGTGCCGGCCAGCAGGGTTATGGCGACGGTTTCATCGAGCACTACCTGATCCCGCTGATCTACCCGGCCGGGTTGACGCCGCAGATCCAGCTGGTCCTCGGTACGCTGGTGCTGCTGATCAACGCCCTGGTCTACGGGCGGCTGTTGTGGCGGCGCCGGCGACCTTGAAAAAACCGACGGCGTGGCCAGCGAATCCCGCGCCACAGCTTGTCCCGTCTGTGTATATTTCCAGGCAACCCCATGGGCAACGGCGATCTGCGATCGCTTCGAGTGGAGTCCATAGATGCCCGATTTCCAGATCCGCCAGCCTTGCCCACCCGGTGCCTGCGACTGCGATCGCGAGCGCCTGCTGCAAACCCCTGGCACCGACCTGCGCATCCTCGGCCTGACCCGCCAGGAGGAAAAGCGCCTGCTCGACCGGCTGGAGAACCTGCAAAGCCTGAGCGACCTCGAACACATGCAGCAGCGGATGTACGAACTGCTGGGCATCCGCGTGCAGATCGCCCCCAGCTTCAACGAAGTGCGCAGCATGCGCGGCATCGCCATCCAGCTCGACGAGCTGCCGGGCCTGTGCCGCAAGACCCGCCAGTCGATCCCCGCCGCCATCCGCCGCGGCCTGGAGAAGAACCCGGAAATCGCCTACCGCCTGCTCGACGCCCACGACCTGTTGCGCGACGCCTGAACTGGAATGCTCCCTATGAAACCCGCCGTCACGGCCAGCCCCTTGATCGTCATCAGCGACACCCTCGACAGCAGCTTCGAAACCCTGCTTGGCCGGGGCCTCGCCGCCTTCAACGAACAGATGACCGGCTACAACGACCGGCAACCCCTGGCCGTGGAACTCAAGGACCCAGAGACCTGCCAAGTCCTGGGCGGCATCAGCGGCCGCACCTCCCTGGGCCTGCTGTTCATCGACCTGTTCTACCTGCCGGAAAACCTGCGCAGCTCGGGCCTCGGTACCCAACTGCTGCAGGCGTGCGAAGACGAAGGCCGGCGCCGCGGCTGCCGCTCGGCCGTGCTCTACACCCTGAGCTTCCAGGCGCCGTCCTTCTATGAAAAACACGGCTGGCAACGCTTCGGCGAGATTGCCTGCGATCCCGAAGGCAGCAGCCGGGTCTTTATGAGCAAGGCCCTCTGAACCGGAACCGCCCAACTCCCACAATCCCGTAGGAGCGAGCGGGCGGCGATCCGACTTGCCCGCGATAGCCACGCAGAATACCTGCCCCACCGCGTTATCCTTCATCGCGGGCAAGCCTCGCTCCTACGGGGTGGTGTGTGATCTTCTTCCGTAGGAGCGCAGCTTGCGCGCGATGGCCGCGACGCGGTCTGCCGGGAACACCTACCAGTTATGGCTATTGATCCGCTTGTGCCCCAGCAACTGGTCGACCATGGCCACGGCAGCCGCCTTCGAAGCGCAGTGCAGCAAGGGGTAGCCCCAGAACTTGCGGTAGCTGTCGGCGAAGGCCTCCACCCGGGCCTGGGTCGCGCCGTCGGGGGCGATCACGATACTGGCCCGGATCCAGCGGCGGATCGCCTCCTTGTTGCGCTTCATCCACAAGGAGGCCTGCTTGAGGCTGGCCTGGGCGTCTTCGCCCTGCTGCGGTTGTTCCCCAGGCGCGTCGGCGGTCACCAGCACAAAGGGCTTCTGGCGTTGCAGCAACTGGTCGAGCTGGCTGAAAGGATCGGTCTGGCCGGCCGCGCCGCGGTAGTGCATCCAGACCAGGGGAAACTGACGATGATCGATGTTCATAAGGCTTCCTCGACAAGAGACAAACAAGAATGCCTATCATCTGCAAAGGAGACACTGTCTGCATCAGTCAACCTGGACAAGCTATTGACCGATTCAGCCAAATGAAGATTCAGCGTCCCGAGACAGCGCCTGGTCGCCCAGCAGCATCCCGCGCTCGGCGAGAAAACGCGCCGGCGGCTGGCCCACAGCCTTCTTGAACATGCGGATAAAGGCGCTGGCGCTTTCATAACCCAGGCCCAGCGCCACGCTCTCCACCGACTCGCCCCGGGCCAGGCGCTTGATCCCCAGCAGGATGTGCAACTGGCGTTGCCACTGGCCGAAACTCAGGCCGGTCTCGGCCAGGATCAGCCGGCTCAGGTTGCGTTCGCTCATGCCGATCTGCTCGCCCCAGCCACCCAGGCTGCGACGCTCGGCCGGCTGCTCGATGATCGACGCGGCCATGGCGCGCAACTGCGGGTGCCGGGGCATGGGCAGGTGGATCTGCTCCTGGGGCGCGGCGGCCAGTTCATCCAGGGCCACCGCCATCAAGCGCCCCTGCGGGCCGTCGAGGTCATAGAGCTCGGGCACTTCCACGCAACGCTTGAGCAACGCCTGCAACAGCGGCGAAACCGCCAGGGTGCAGCAGGCCCCGGGCAGGCCGCGGACCTGTTCCGGTTCGACGAACAGGCAGTAACTCTCGGTCCGCTCCAGGCCCCGCACGTTGTGCCGCATATCCCCGGGAATCCACACCGCGCATTGCGGCGGCGCCATCCACAGGCCTTCGTCGGTCTCGCAGGTGATCACCCCGGCCAGCGGGAACAGCAGCTGCGCCTTGCGATGGCTGTGCCAGGGTCGCTCCCAGCGCGTGGCCTGCATGGAGATCCGCAGCGCATACAGCGGCCGGTCGATCCGGTCCGGGTCCTGGGGTTGATGTTGGTCGTGCAGTGCCGGCATGGCGAAACCCGTGGAGGATGAGACTCGAGCCACTGACTGGCCCGAGCCTCTGACGCTGGGGATTGTGCTGGCCACAGGGCATTTCGCCAAGCAGCGCTGGCGACGCGTCGGGAATCAGGACGACGGCGTTGCCGCGCCATGCAGGAACATCTGCTCCAGGACCAAAGCCGATCCTGCTGGAGCAGCGCGACCCAGGCGCTCGGAATCGACGATGCCGCAGATCAGGGTCATGAACAGATCACTCAACACCGGCGCGCTGACGTCGATGCGCAGGTAACCCTCTTGCTGCGCCCGCAGGAAGAAGGCGTCCAGGGCGTCGATACATGGCTGCCAGCGATTGCCCTCGGCGTTCGGCGCCATCGTGTCCGGGCGGTACTGGAAGACCATGAACAGCAGCAACTCGCGCTGCGCCAGATTCAACTGGATCAGATTGCGCAGGGCCACCGCCGGCGCGGCCTGGTGCAGGTCCGCGGTCTCGATGATCTGCTTCATCACCTCGCAGGTGTGGCTCATCAGCATCTCGATCAGGTTGTCCCGGGTGCCGCAGAACCGATGCAGGGTGGCCTTGCTCACCCCCGCCGCCTCGGCCAGTTCCTTCAGTGTCCCCCACGGATGGTCGACGATGGCCACGGCCAGCGCCTTGAGGAGTTTTTCGTCGGAAGCGGGCGAAGACATAAGGGCAGACTCATTCTGGGCAGGAAGAACGCACGCATTGTGCAGAAAATCCCTACAAGCTCAAGGGAGTTGACACTTTTTAACACAAAAGAATCATTTGAGACAAATTTGCCTCATAAGATCCTTGAAGATATTATTCGCGCCTTTCCAGAACCAGCCTTCAGGTGAAACATGAATGCGTTGCGCGAATTGCGTGTATTGAGCTTGGCAGCGGTGGCCCTGATGGGCATGGCCGGCTGCGGTAATGGCGAGCAGCCCGGAGCGCAACCGAGTGCGCCCAGGCAGGTCGAGACCCTGACCGTCCTCCCCGAGACCCTGGCCCTGAGCAGCGAACTGCCCGGCCGTATCGAGCCAGTGCGGGTCGCCGAAGTGCGGGCGCGGGTGGCCGGCATCGTGATCCAGCGTCACTTCGAGGAAGGCGCGGACGTGAAAGCCGGCGACCTGCTGTTCCAGATCGATCCGGCGCCGCTCAAGGCCGCGCTGTCCCGCGCCCAGGGCGAACTGGCGCGGATCGAGGCGCAACAAAGCGAGACCCAGGCCCGGCTCAAGCGTTATGAACAACTGGCGAAAGTCGAAGCGGTCAGCCAGCAGGACCTCGACACCGCCCGCTCCGCCCTGCAGAGCAGCCAGGCCGCCCGCCAGTCGGCCCGCGCCGATGTGGAAACCGCCCGCCTCAACCTGGGTTACGCCACGGTCCGCGCGCCGATCTCCGGGCGCATCGGCCGGGCCCTGGTCACCGAGGGCGCCCTGGTGGGCCAGGGCGAAGTGACCCTGATGGCGCGCATCCAGCAACTGGACCCGATCTACGCCGACTTCACCCAGCCGGTGGCCGAGGCCCTGCGCCTGCGCGAAGCGCTCAAGCAAGGCAGCCTGTCCGCCGGCGAGGAGTCGCGGCTGTCGATCCAGGTCGAGGGCACTGAGTTCCAGAGCCAGGGCGAACTGCTGTTCTCCGACGTCTCGGTGGACCGCGGCACCGGCCAGGTGTCCCTGCGCGGGCGCTTCGACAACCCCGAAGGCACCCTGCTGCCGGGCATGTACGTGCGGGTGAAGGTGCCCCAGGGCACCGACCGCCAGGCCCTGCTGGTGCCGCAACGCGCGGTGCAGCGCGGCAGCGACGGCCAGGCCCGAGTGCTGGTGGTGGACGCCAGCGACAGCGTCGCCCAGCGCCCGGTGCAGACCGGCGTCATGCAGGACAAGCGCTGGCAGATCACCCAGGGCCTGGCCAGCGGCGACAAGGTCATTGTCGGTGGCATGAGCGGCCTCAACCCCGGCGACAAGGTCGCCATTCAACAGCCCGATCCGCAACCCGCGCAGCAGCAGGCAGCCCGCCAGTAAGCCCGGCCCTGCGTTCGAGGACACACCATGTCTCTGTTCTTTATCAAACGGCCCAAGTTCGCCTGGGTCGTCGCCTTATTCATTTCCCTGGCCGGCCTGCTGGTGATCCCCGCCCTGCCAGTGGCCCAATACCCCAGCGTGGCGCCGCCGCAGATCAGCATCACCGCCACCTACCCCGGCGCCTCGGCGAAAGTGCTGGTGGATTCGGTCACCAGCGTGATCGAGGAGGAGCTCAACGGCGCCAAGGGCCTGTTGTATTTCGACTCCACCAGCAACTCCAACGGCGTCGCCGAAATCGTCGTCACCTTCGAGCCGGGCGTCCAGCCGGACATGGCCCAGGTGGAGGTGCAGAACCGCCTGAAGAAGGCCGAGGCGCGCCTGCCCCAGGCCGTGCTCAGCCAAGGCGTCCAGGTCGAACAGACCAGCGCCGGCTTCCTGATGATCTACGCCCTGAGCTACAAGGAAGGCGCCCGGGAGCAGGACACCACCCTGCTGGCCGACTACGCCGCGCGTAACGTCAACAACGAGATCCGCCGGGTCGAAGGCGTGGGCAAGCTGCAGTTCTTCGCCTCGGAAGCGGCCATGCGGGTCTGGATCGACCCGCAGAGCCTGGTGGGCTACGGCCTGTCCATCGAGGACATCGGTAACGCCATCCGCGCGCAGAACGTGCAAGTCCCAGCGGGCAGTTTCGGCAGCGCACCGGGCGCGATCGGCCAGGAGCTGACTGCCACCCTGGCGGTCAAGGGCACCCTGGACAACCCCGAGGAATTCGCGCGCATCGTGCTGCGCGCCAACCAGGACGGCTCCAAGGTCACCCTGGGCGACGTGGCGCGGATCCAGGTCGGCAGCCAGGACTACAACTTCACCACCCGCCTCAACGGCAAACCGGCGGTGGGCGCGGCCATCCAGCTGTCGCCGGGGGCCAACGCGATCAAGACCGCCAGCGCGGTCAAGGAGCGCCTGCACGAGCTGTCGGTGAACTTCCCGGAGAACGTGCAGTACTCCGTGCCCTACGACACCTCGCGTTTCGTCGACGTGGCCATCGAGAAGGTCATCCACACCTTGATCGAAGCCATGGTCCTGGTGTTCCTGGTGATGTTCCTGTTCCTGCAGAACCTGCGCTACACCCTGATCCCCAGCATCGTGGTGCCGGTGTGCCTGGCCGGTACGCTGACGGTGATGTACCTGCTGGGCTTCTCGGTGAACATGATGACCATGTTCGGCATGGTGCTGGCCATCGGCATCCTGGTGGACGACGCCATTGTGGTGGTGGAGAACGTCGAGCGGATCATGGCCGAGGAAGGCCTGTCCCCGGCGGCGGCCACCGTCAAGGCCATGGGCCAGGTCTCGGGGGCGATCATCGGCATCACCCTGGTGCTGTCAGCGGTGTTCATGCCGCTGGCGTTCATGGCCGGCTCGGTGGGGGTCATCTACCAGCAGTTCTCGCTGTCGCTGGCGGTGTCGATCCTGTTCTCCGGGTTCCTCGCGCTGACCTTCACCCCGGCGCTGTGCGCCACCCTGCTCAAGCCGGTGGCCCCGGGGCACCATGAGAAACGCGGCTTCTTCGGTGCCTTCAACCGCCTGTTCGGCCGCCTGACCGAGCGCTACAGCGCCTTGAACAGCCACCTGGTGCGACGCGCCGGGCGCTACATGCTGGTCTACCTGGGCGTGGTGATGCTGCTGGGCTTCGTCTACCTGCGCCTGCCCGAGTCCTTCGTGCCCGTGGAAGACCAGGGCTACATGATCGTCGACGTGCAGCTGCCACCGGGCGCCTCCCGCGAGCGCGCCTCGGCCACCGGCCAGCAACTGGAGCAGTTCCTCGCCTCCCGCGAGGCCGTGGCCAACACTTTCCTGGTGCTGGGGTTCAGCTTCTCCGGGCAGGGTGAAAACGCCGCCCTGGCCTTCCCGACCCTGACGGACTGGTCGCAACGCGGCGCCGAGCAGTCGGCCGAGGCGGAAACCGCCCAGGTCAACCAGCGTTTCGCCAGCCCCGACGACGGTACGGTGATGGCCGTCAGCCCGCCGCCAATCGACGGCATGGGCAACTCCGGCGGTTTCTCCCTGCGCCTGCAGGACCGTGGCGGCCTGGGGCGCGAGGCCCTGCTGGCGGCACGCGACCAGTTGCTCGGCGAAACCTACGGCAACCCGAAGATCCTCTACGCGATGATGGAAGGCCTGGCCGAGGCGCCACAGCTGCGCCTGGACATCGACCGGGACAAGGCCCAGGCCCTGGGGGTGGGGTTCGACGCGATCAATAATGCGCTGTCCACCGCCTTCGGCTCGGCGGTGATCAACGACTTCGCCAACGCCGGGCGCCAGCAACGGGTGGTGGTGCAGGCCGACCAGAGCCAGCGCATGACCCCGGAAAGCGTGCTCAAGCTCTATATCCCCAACAGCAGCGGCGCCCTGGTGCCCCTGAGTGCCTTTGTCTCCACCCACTGGGAAGAAGGCCCGGTGCAGATCGCCCGCTACAACGGCTACCCGACCATTCGCATCTCCGGCGACGCCATGCCCGGGGTCAGCACCGGCGAGGCCATGGCCGAGATCGAACGCCTGGCGGCCCATCTGCCGGCCGGCATCGGCTACGAATGGACCGGGCTGTCGTACCAGGAAAAGATCGCCAGCGGCCAGGCCCTGCAACTCTTCGCCCTGGCCTTCGTGGTGGTGTTCCTGCTGCTGGTGGCGCTGTACGAGAGCTGGACCATTCCCCTGGTGGTGATGCTGATCGTGCCGGTGGGCGCCCTCGGCTCGGTGCTCGCGGTGACCGCCGTCGGCATGCCCAACGACGTGTACTTCAAGGTCGGCCTGATCACCATCATCGGCCTGGCGGCGAAGAACGCGATCCTGATCGTCGAGTTCGCCAAGGACCTCTGGGCCGAGGGCTATAGCCTGCGGGACGCGGCCCTCAAGGCGGCGCGCCTGCGTTTCAGGCCGATCGTCATGACCTCCCTGGCGTTCATCCTCGGCGTGGTGCCGCTGGCCCTGGCCACCGGCGCCGGCGCGGCCAGCCAGCGCGCCATCGGCACCGGGGTGATCGGCGGCATGCTCAGCGCCACCCTGCTGGGGGTGATCTTCGTCCCGATCTTCTTTGTCTGGGTGCTGTCGCTGCTGCGCCGCGAACCCACGACGAGCAACGATGACCTGCAACCCGCGCGGACCGAGGAATGACCGGCATGAAATCCAACCCCCTGATCTACGCCGCCCTGCCCCTGGCCCTGCTGTTGGCCGGCTGTTCCCTGGCGCCGCGCTACGAGCGTCCGCCGGCGCCGATCGCCGCGACCTGGGAAGGCCAGGCCGCGACGCCGAAGGAGCTGCCGCAGTGGCAAGCCTTCGTCCTCGATCCCGACCTGCGGGTGCTGGTGGACAGCGCCCTGGCCAACAACCGCTCGCTGCGCCAGGCGCTGCTGGATATCGAGGCGGCCCGGGCGCAATACCGCATCCAGCGCGCCGACCGCCTGCCGGGGCTGAACGCCAGCGGTTCGGGCAACCGCCAGCGCCTGCCGGCCGACCTGTCGTCCAGCCAGACGGCCGGGGTATCCAGCACCTACCAGGTGGGGCTGAGCCTGCCGGAGTACGAGATCGACCTGTTCGGCCGCGTGCGCAACCTGTCGGACGCCGCCCTGGAGCAATACCTGGCCACCGAGGAAGCCACCCGCGCCAGCCAGCTGGCGCTGATCTCCGAGGTGATCCAGGCCTACCTGACCTGGGATGGCGCCCAGCGCCAGTTGGCCCTGACCCGAGACACCCTGCGCAGCCGCGAACAGTCCCTGGGACTGATCGGCCAGCGGCGCACCATCGGCACCGCCACGGCCCTGGATTATCAGGAGGCCCAGGGCCTGGTGGAGCAATCCCGGGCCGATCTGGAAAACACCGACCGCCAGCTGCGCCTGGCGCGCAATGCCCTGACCCTACTGGTGGGCACGCCGGACGCGCTGCGCGCCCTGCCCGCCCAACCACGTGACGAACTGTTGCTGGTGCAGGACATGCTGCCCGGGGCGCCGTCCGAGCTGCTCGCCCGGCGTCCGGACGTGCTGGCCAGCGAGCATCGGCTCAAGGCCCGCCATGCAGATATCGGCGCGGCGCGGGCGGCGTTCTTTCCGCGGATCACCCTGAGCGGCAGCCTGGGCACTTCCAGCAGCGAGATGTCCGGGCTGTTCGACGGCGGTTCGCGGTCCTGGTCGTTCCTGCCTTCGGTGTCGATCCCGATCTTCGCCGGCGGGCGCAACCGGGCCAGCCTGGACCTGGCCGAGGTGCGCAAGGACAGCGCCGTGGCCGCCTACGAAGGCACGCTGCAACAGGCGTTCCGCGAAGTCGCCGACGCCCTCGCCGCCAGCGACACCCTGCGCCGCGAGGAGGCGGCGCGCCAGGGTCTGTCGCGCACCAGCCAGGCCACCCTGGAGCTGGCCAAGGCCCGCTACGACAGCGGCCTGGACGATCACCTGCGCTACCTGGACGCCCAGCGCAGTGCCTTCAACGACCAGTCCACGCTGATCCGCATCAGCACCCAGCGGCAGATCGCCCTGGTGGACCTGTTCCGGGCCATGGGCGGTGGCTGGGACAAACAGCCGCTCTAGAGTTGTGCGGTAAATCCGGGCAGGGTAGCGGGCAGGCAAGCCCACTACCCTGCCTTTTTTGCGCTGACCGGCGCTGGTCATCGGCACTCAGCCGGCGGCCTGGAACTTCTTGCGGTAAGCCGCCGGCAGCAGGCCGACCCGTTGCTGGAACAGCCGGCGAAACGAGTTGCTGTCTTCGTAGCCCACCTTGTAGGTGATGCTGTCCAGGGTCATGCGCGTGGACTCCAGCAGTTCCTTGGCCTTCTCCAGGCGCAACGTCTGCAGATAGGCCAGGGGCGTGTAGCCGGTGGCGTCCTTGAAACGGCGCTTGAAGTTCCTCACGCCGAAGCCGAAACGGCGGGCCGTGTCGTCGATCAGCAGCGGCTGGTCGAAGTGTTCCTCCAGCCAGTCCTGCACCCGCAGGATCTCGCCATCCCCATGGCTCTTCGGCAATGACCACATGACATACACCGACTGCTCGCTGCGCACCTTGTCGATCAGCAGATACTTGCCGCACTTCTGCGCCAGCTCCAGGGAAGCGAAGCGCCGCACCAGGTGCAGCAGCAGGTCCATGGCCGCGCTCGCGCCACCGCTGGTGATCAGGCGATCGTCTTCGCAGAGAAGCTGCCCCTCGTCCAGTTCGACCCCGGCGTAACGCCGCCGGAACAGCTCGGCAAAGGCCCAGTGGGTGGTGGCGCGGGCGCCCTTCAGCAGGCCGGCTTCGGCCAACAGGAAGGTGGCCGTGCACATCGATGCCAGCACCGCGCCCCGGGCGTGCTGTTGTCGCAGCCAGGGCCCATAGCCGGCAAATGCCGGCAAGGCTTCATTCAAGGTGAAGAGAAAGCCGGGGATCAGCACCAGGTCGGTCCGGGCGATCTCGGCCACGGACTGCTGCACCCGCAGCGCCTGCCCGCCCCAGGCATCGACATCGGCGCCATCCAGCGAGGCGACCACCACCTCGAACGGCGCGCTGGCGGTGTCGGCGAACAGGTTGGCGGCGCTCAGTACTTCCAGGGCCAGGGTGGCGCTGGCGGCGGAACAGTGATCGGCCAGGAGCAAGGTGACGTGCATAGTGGATTCCGTTGCGCTTTTCGCATGAAAAAAGTCATTTGCGCACCTACCTTAGCCGATTCCCCTCCCCTAAAGTGCGGCCATCCTTTCAATCATCGGTGTATTCATGAATCTCTGGTTCCGCATGCTGCTCATGCTGTTTCGTCGTCCGTGGCGCAAGCCGGTCGAAGGCCTGGCCACCACCGTCGTGCGCATGCGCGTCTGGCCGCTCGACCTCGACCTCAACCTACACGTCACCAATGGCCGCTACTTCACCCTGGCCGACCTCGGGCGCATGGACTTCGTCCTGCGCAGCGGCGCCTACCGCGTGGCCCTGCGCCACAGGGCGGTGCCGATCGTCGGTGATGTGTGGGGCAAGTTCCGCCGTGAACTGAAGCTGTTCGAAGCCTTCGAGGTCCACAGCCGGATCCTCGGCTGGGACGAGAAATGGAGCTTTATGGAACACCGCTTCGTGAGCAAAGGCCGAGTCACCGGCGTGGTGGTGATGCGCGGGCTGTTCCGCTCGGCCAAAGGCACCATCGCCCCCGGCGAGTTCGTCCACGAGCTGGGCCTGGACCTGTCGCCCGAGCTGCCACAGTGGCTGAAGGACTGGTCGCAAAGCTGCGACGACATGAGCATTCAGTTGCGTGCCGAGGAAGCTGCGGCGCGTTGAAACCAGCCGGAACATAACCCGAGACAAGAACGCCATTGCCGACCCAGGTCGACAATGGCGTTGATGCGCGACAGCCAGCGTGTGACCGAGCGGGCAAGCGCGACGCCGTGGCGACGCGCCTGCCCATTCACTCAGTGCGGAGCGCGGGGGATGGTCTTGAGCAGGTCTTCGGGGCTGATATGGCCGACCACGCTGCCCGGTTGCGGCATGTTGAGGATGTGGCCTTTCATCTTGCCGATGATGTGCATCTCGCACGGCTTGCAGTCGAACTTCAGGGTCAGCACTTCGTCACCGTGAATCAGCTGCATCGGGGCCACCTTGGTGCGCACGCCGGTCACGCCCTTGGCCTGTTTCGGGCACAGGTTGAAGGAGAAACGCAGGCAGTGCTTGGTGATCATCACCGGCACTTCACCGGCCTCTTCGTGCGCCTCGTAGGCAGCATCGATCAGCTTCACGCCATGACGGTGATAGAAGTCGCGGGCCTTCTGGTTGTAGACGTTGGCCAGGAACGACAGGTGCGATTCCGGGTACACCGGCGGTGGCGTGGTCTCGGCCTTGCGGCTGCCCCGCGGGTGGGCGGCGATCCGCGCTGCGGTCAAGGCTTCGATCACTTCCCGGCGCAACGCCTTGAGCTGGGAGTTGGGGATGAAGTAAGCCTGCGGCGCATCGAGCTTGATGTCGATGGCGTGGTACTGCGTGGTGCCGAGCTGGCCGAGCAGGTCCTGCAGTTGCTCCAGCGCCTGTTCCGGCTTGTTGGCGACGCCGAACGGGCCGTTCAGGGTCACGCTGGCGCTGATCCCCTCTTCACTGGTCGCGGTCACTTCCAGCTGCTCTTCACGCAGACGCGCGACCCAGCTCAGGGCCACGCGACGTTCGGCGGAAGTCTTCTGCAGCGCCTGTTGCCAGTTGTGGTCGAGGTTGCGGTTCAGCGGGTGGTTCGGCCGCAGCTTGTAAAGGCCTTCCGGCATCTCGTTGGGCTCGACGCGATAGCGATAGCGTTTCTCGCCATCCTCTTCGAACTCGCCCTTGGGCTCGGCGATGTTGGCGCGGAAACCCACCACTTCGCGCTTGACCAGCACGTTGAGGCCGTCACCGTTGGACAGCGGCTCGTGAGTTACCACTTGCAGGTCGCGCTTGGCGACTTTCTCCACCACGCCTACCGGCAGGCCGGTGAAAGTCGGCGAGTCGAAGGCGCCGATGTCGATCTTGCGATCGGTGACGAAATAATCGGTGCTGCCGCGGTGGAAGGTCTTTTCCGGGTCGGGCAGGAAGAAGTGCGCGGTGCGGCCACTGGAAGCGCGAGCCAGGTCGATACGGTCTTCGAGCACGTCGTCCAGGCGCTGGCGGTAGTAGGCGGTGATGTTCTTCACATAGCCCATGTCCTTGTAGCGCCCTTCGATCTTGAACGAACGCACGCCGGCCTCCACCAGGGCGCGGATGTTGGCGCTCTGGTTGTTGTCCTTCATCGACAGTAGGTGCTTCTCGTAGGCGATCACCCCGCCCTTTTCGTCCTTGAGGGTGTACGGCAGGCGGCAGGCCTGGGAGCAGTCGCCACGGTTGGCGCTGCGGCCGGTCTGCGCGTGGGAAATGTTGCACTGGCCGGAGAAGGCCACGCACAGCGCGCCGTGGATGAAGAACTCGATCGCCGCGTCGGTTTCGTCGGCGATGGCGCGGATTTCCTGGAGGTTCAGCTCACGGGCCAGGACCAGTTGCGAGAAGCCGGCCTGGTCGAGGAACTTGGCTCGCGCCAGGGTGCGGATGTCGGTCTGGGTGCTGGCGTGCAGCTCGATCGGCGGAATGTCCAGTTCCATCACGCCCAGGTCCTGGACGATCAGCGCATCGACGCCGGCGTCGTACAGCTGGTGGATCAGCTTGCGCGCCGGCTCCAGTTCGTTGTCGTGGAGGATGGTGTTGATAGTGGTGAAAATCCGCGCGTGGTAGCGCCGGGCGAACTCCACCAGCTCGGCGATTTCACTCACCTCGTTGCAGGCGTTGTGGCGCGCGCCGAAGCTCGGGCCGCCGATGTACACGGCGTCGGCGCCATGCAGGATGGCCTCGCGGGCGATGGCTACATCGCGGGCAGGGCTGAGCAATTCCAGGTGATGCTTGGGCAAGGACATATTTTTTTAGTCAGGCTTGTCACGGTCGAGGCGCGCATTGTAGCGGCGAAACGCCTGACCGGCACCCGTGTACTGCCCGATGGCGCCCACTCGCCGAGCGGCGCCACCGGCCAAAGGCTGGAACTCAGGCCTTGGCCGCCATCGCGGTGACTTCCACGCGCATGCCTTCGACCGCCAGGGACGCCACGCCAACGGCGGCGCGCACCGGCCAGGGCTTGGCGAAGAAGCGCTGGTAGACCTGGTTGAAGGCGGCGCGGTCGGCCATGTCTGTGAGGTAGATGGTCAGGTGCAGGACCCGGTCCATGGAGCTGCCGGCCTTTTCCAGGGCCACCTTGAGCGCCTGCAGGGTGCACTCGCTCTGCTCGGTGATGCCACCCAGTTCCAGGCTGCCGTCGGCGCGGGTGGGAATCTGGGTGGAAACCAGGATGCCAGCGAAACCGGCAACGTCGGAGGAGATGGAGTCCGCGTCGGGATCGGGAATGAAGTCGATATCGTGGTTGGCCATGGGGCTCTCTTGTTCGGGGTGATAAAGGATGGCCGGCGCCTCGCAGGGCAACGGCTTTGGTGCGCCAGTCTACAGGCCCGGCGCCGGACGTGGGCGAATCGGCGGGAAAACCACCTGTGCCCACTGTGTAAAAAGGTCCGCCTCCTCGACCGCCAGACACCCGGTAAACGCGCCATGGCAGGCGCGTCATCGAACGGTTAACGCTCCCTGCGAACGACTGGGGCAGGTCGATGATTGGTCTTTTCCAATGGGCCGCAAACGGCCAAAAGTGGCCAGTGGTCGTTGCCTTTCGCCTGGCGCCGACGCGTGGCTAAGCTTAATAAATCAGGGCGGACTGAAACCTGAGTGATAACGGCTATCAGCGGATCTGGATTGACATCAAGACGTACTCCCCAAGGAGACGACCATGTATGCGGTTATACGAACCTACCTGGGTACTGGAGCAAAGCAGCTTTTCAAGCTTCTGGAAGAGCGCAACGCCGACGTCGAAGCGGCCCTGCGGACGGTGCCTGGCCTCATCAGCTACACACTGCTGAATACGGGTGATGGCGGTACATCCGTGACGGTTTGCACGGACAAGACCGGTACCGATGCGAGCTTGAAAGTCGCACGCGACTGGATTCAGAAAAATGCCTCGAATATCCACGCCGACCCGCCGATCGTGACGGAAGGACCGGTCATTGTGCAGATCAAGTAGCGCACCCTCCGTTTGCCCCCCGCCACTCTCGCTGTCGCAAGCTTTGTAGGTTTGCTTCGCGCAGAGCTGATCGTGCGCAATCATCAGATAGGGTTGGCTTGCGCTAGCAGCGAGCGACGGCCCTGGGTCGATTGCTGCCACTCACAAGCAACCGCGACTCCTCCTGCGCCAGCCAAAGCGCCTAAGCTTTCGAAGTGCCTGGCCAAGCTGACAACACATCCACCCTGATGATTGCGCAGAGCCCCAGTAACGCTGTCACCCTCTCGACGCCAGACACTCCTTGAACTGATGCCCAAATGGACCCAGGCGGGTTTTCTTCTTCAGCAGCTTCACCGTAGCCCTGGTGAGCCATCTTCGCTTGAGCTGATAAGAGTGTGGGCTTAACGCCCAACCCTGCTCGATCACCGACCGAGAGACTTCTAAGAATGAGTGTGATCGGATCATTGAACAACTGACTGCGCTGGAGACGGACCGAGCATTGCCTGCAGGGTCCATTGCCAGGCGGACATGAGGCGGACAGTTTGACGGGCGGAGCTGTGAGGCTGCTTGAGCAGCCCGTACGTCAACGCAAGTTCCAAGGCCGGTTACAAGGGGTATAACTATCAGAACAAAAGGCGGGTCACCCAGAGTAGGCCCTCCAAAGACAGCTCCCGGGCCAGGCTTCCCCAGGCCTAATCGGCGCCTGCAGCGCGGAGCGATGTGATGAGTTCCAGAGCATGGCGATGGGCTCGCAAGAGCCTTCTTGGCGGCATCGGGCTGGCCTTGCTGGTCGCTCCACTGTGCGCCAGCGCCATGTTCAAGTGCCAAGCCAGGGACGGAGCCGTCAGCTACACCAGCCAAGCCATCCCCAGCGCCCGCTGCACTCGCCTGAATGGCATGGCGAACACCGGTGTCGGCGCCAAGGCATTGGCCCGGCCACGACTTGTGCGAGAGAACGACTCAGGCGCGGTGCGGATTCTGGTGTACACCTTCATTCACAGGGGTATTCGTCAATATGTGAGCCGGCGCCCCGTCGGGATTTCCGCGCGGGTCGATGTCCTTGAGCTCTATTACATCAAGGGCTGCTATCTGTGCATGGCGCCAAAGGACTTCAAGGTCGCCTCACTGCGCCTGGACACTCAGTCCTATCGACGGGAGATCGAAGCCGCTTCGGATCATTATGGTGTCGACAGGGCACTGGTCCGCGCAGTGATACATGCCGAATCGGCGTTTCGCCCCAACGCTATTTCCGAAGCAGGCGCCCAGGGGCTGATGCAGTTGATGCCCGCCACCGCCGAGCGCTTCGCTGTGGACGATCCGTTCGACGCACGACAGAACATTCGTGGCGGCGTGCGCTACCTGGCCTGGCTGCTCAAGCGCTTCAACGGCAACCAGATGCTGGCGTTGGCAGGTTACAACGCCGGCGAAGCGTCCGTGGTCGAGTACAACGGGGTGCCTCCCTACGCCGAGACGCAATCCTACGTCACCCTCGTGCAGTCCTTGACCGAACGCTATCGCAACCGTCGCTAGTACCGCAGGGCGCATAACCCGGAACAGGTAATACACTGGCCCCTCCACGGCGGATAACGCTGGCACTTAACCCACGTAGATCAACGCTCGGAAGAAATGACCGAGTCAGGACTGGACTCGGCAGCCAGCTTCAATCGGTCAGCTTTGCTGATGTATTTAGGCTTGTTTTTCGGTGCCAGTTTGGCACTGGCCTTTTTGGCGTGAGCCTCTAATAGCTGCTTGATTTTTTTACGACGATTCATGTTCTTCTACCCGGTTTTTAAGCCCTTGAATGATACCAACTTAAAATCCTGGACCGGATGCCTGTGGTGCGCTTTTAGGGCATGACGTTGGCAATACGTTCTCTCCCCCCGGGAGAGGACGGGTAAGCGCCTTCAGGTGTGGTGAATGTCCCGGTCCTTGGTTTCCGGCAGGAACAAGGTGCCCAGGATCGCCGTCATCACCGCGATAACGATCGGGTACCAAAGCCCGTAGTAGATATCCCCGGTGGCACGACGCCCTCAGTCATCACTCCTGTCGATCATACAAATCATGAAAGCGAATTTTTCATTTGCGCCCGATGTCGGCAAAATGGCGCCACTTTTAAACCCTCGGACAAGTACGTCATGAATATCAATTTTGCGGTCGCCTGCATGATCGTGGTTTCCTTTGCCATCGCCCTGCTCCACACCTGATCGGCAGCCCCGCTCGATATGGCACCCGGCCATCGGCACGGGTGCAGGCCACTGACTTGCCGCGCTCCCCACGCGGTATTTGTTGAAGGGATCTCAAGGACCATCATGCCGGCTCTTTGTCGATTCTCTAACAACTCTCCCTCCCAAGCCTCGACACCTATAAACATATCTGTAGTGGTCTAAGGAAACCGGACACCTGCCTGTTGGGCTCAACTCCGTAAAAACTCCGGCAACCAAGCCTCAACCCTGGGCGAATAAGCTCACACCATTTTTATTCGGCTGCTTATTCCAGAGGCTGACAACCCACTCATGATTTAGAGTAAGCTGCTGCGCAGACGACAATCCCAAATACCATCACTCCGACTGAAAAGAGGTATTCATGTTCTCGACAGTTCGTATCTCGACATTACTACTTACACTTTCCCTGGCTTCACAAAGCATGGCCTCGACATCGGAAGCCGAAATCAGGTTCAACTCTTCCTGCGACTTCAAAGAGCTGAAAATAGCCGTTAAAGACGAGGCTAACATCAACCCTGGCCTCATCAAACTGGAAGTAAAACTGCAGCCAGACGCAACCGAACAACTATTGCAGGTCTCACGAAAGTACCTGGGCAAGACGCTAGCCACCTACATAAACAATATAAAAATCAGCACCACGACTATCCGCAACGAATTAAACACCAGCAACTTAACAATCGCTGTTGACAATAAAATCGCGCCAAAACTCTTTCCTGGCTTATTGAACAAACAGTGCCAACCAGAGTAACCAAGAGACACCAAACCTTGGTTTGTTGAAGTAGGCTTTCGTGAACTGACGAAAAACATCGCCACTGACTGAACCTCAAGCCCCCCATACCCAGACGTTTAGAGGCCTGCCCCCGCATGCTCATCCAGGTGGATACAAGCACTTGGCTGAAGCACCTGCCATGACCTTTTGAGGCGTAGCACCTCTTTAAAATCGGCTAGACCTTGGTTTTGTAAGTCCTCAGGGTCAGTTGTGTTTAAAATGCCCGCCCTTTTATTGCCGGCCCTCCTTCGATGAACCCCGACGCCCTCTCCATCCTCCACCACCACCTGCTGACAGCCCTGGCCTGCGCTCCCGCGGAAACCCGGCGCCTGTTCCATGGCCGTGGGCGTTGCTGGCCGGGGCTGGAGCAACTGACCGTCGACTGGCTGCAGGGCGTGGTGCTGGTGGCGCTGTTCAAGGAGCCGGAGCCGGAACAGCTGGATGCGCTCAAGCAACTGTTGCTGGCAATCAGCACCTCGCCGGAGTGGCAGGCCTGTGGCGCCCATACCCTGCTGCTGCAACACCGCTATCAGCTGCAAAGTCCGGTGGACTGGCTGGTGGGCGAACCTATCGATGAATGGACCCTGGTCGAGGAAGGCCTGCGGTATCGGGTGGACCTGGGCAAGAAGCAGAACAATGGCCTGTTTCTCGACATGCGCTACGGTCGCAACTGGGTGCGCGCCAATACCCGGGGCAAGCGCGTGCTGAACCTGTTCGCCTACACCTGCGGCTTCTCGGTGGCCGCTATCGAAGGCGGCGCGACTCATGTGGTCAACCTCGACATGTCACGCCCGGCCCTAAGCCGTGGCCGCGACAATCACCGGCTCAACGGCCATGACCTGAGCCAGGTGAGCTTTCTCGGCCACGACCTGTTCAAGTCCTGGAGCAAGGTGAAGAACGCCGGCCCCTACGACCTGGTGATCATCGACCCGCCCTCCTTCCAGAAAGGCAGCTTCCTGCTGACCAAGGACTACGCCCGGGTGCTGCGCCGCCTGCCGGAACTGCTCACCGCCGACGGCTACGTGCTGGCCTGCATGAACGACCCGGCCGTCGCCTCGGACTTCCTGATCGACGGCGTCACCCGCGAGGCCCCGGGCCTGCGCTTCGAGCAACGCCTGGACAACCCACCGGAGTTTCCCGATACCGATATCGAAAGCGGCTTGAAGGCCCTGGTGTTCCGCCGGGTCGAGTAAACCCGGCGCCTCTCGCTCGGCCCTTTACACCGGGGCCAGGCCGAATATCAGCGAGCGATGCGTACCCGCACCGGTCTTGGCCCCGTCGCCCACGGCGATGGCCACCGAGCTGAATGCCGCCGCGGCGTCGCCACAGGCGAATACCCCAGGCACGCTGGTCTCGCGGGTCGCGTCGGTCTTGATAAAGGCGCCAAGCGGCCCCTCCTCGAACTCACAGCCCAGCACCCCGGCCAGCGGGCTGGCCATGCGGGTACGTGGCACGACAAACAAACCCTCGACCGCGATCGCCCGGCCATCGGCCAGGATCACCTCGGTCTTGTCGCCGGCGATGCGCCGCACAGGCTCGCGTTCCACCCGCACGCCACGTCGTTCAAGGCTCGCCAGTTGCTCGGCGTCCGGCGCAAAGGCGTCATTGATGAACAAGGTGGTCGGGCCCCAGTCCGGCAGCATCAGCGCCTGGTGCATCGAGAGTTCCGAAGTCGCCAGCACGCCGATGGGCCCACCGGCCAACTCATAACCGTGGCAGTACGGGCAATGGAACACGCTTTTGCCCCAGCGCGCGGCCAGACCTTCGACCTCCGGCAGCTCATCGATCACCCCGGTGGCCAGGATCAGCCGCTGGGCCCTGTGGCGCTGGCCACCGCGGGTGCTCAGCCAGAAACCCTCGGCGTCCTGGCCGGCGTCGATCGCGGTGTCCGCCAGCCACTCCACTGTCGGGTAGGCCAGCAGCTGTTCCCGAGCCTCGTCGGCAATATCCGCGGGAGAGCGACCGTCCTGCCCGAGAAAACCGTGGGAGGTTTCGGCAAAGCGGTTGCGCCGCTCGGCTGCATCGATCACCAGCACCCGGCGGCGCGCCCGGGCCAGTTGCAGCCCCGCGGAAAGACCGGCGTAGCTGCCGCCGACGATGATCACGTGATAGTCCATGGTGGGCACTCCCAGGCAAGGTACGGGACGAAGAAAAATATCTCGTCACATCGTAAGTTTCTTGAAAGCACAAGGTCAATGATCTCGTAACTTTTATCATTACAAGCGATACTCCGCCCTCACCTCCCCTCCAGGAACCCTGAGCGCCCGATGAGAAACGACACCCGGCTATCGCGCATGCTGCATGTGCTGATCCATATGGACCGGCATGACAGCCCCGCCACCTCGGAGACCATCGCCCAGATGCTGGGCACCAACCCGGTGGTGGTGCGGCGCACCATGGCGCTGCTCAAGGAGCAGGGCTACGTGCGTTCGGAAAAGGGTCATCGCGGAGGCTGGAGCCTGGCCCGGGCCTTGTCGGAGATGACCCTGCTGGACATTCACCAGGCCCTGGGAAGCAGTTCGATCTTCGCCATCGGCCTGTCCACCGACCACCCGCAATGCCTGGTGGAACAGGCCGTCAATACCGCCCTCAGCGAAGTCTTCGACGCCGCCCAGGCCTTGCTCGTCGAGCGCCTGGGCAAAATCACCCTGGCGCAGCTGGCCGAGGACTTTGAAGAGCGTTATCGGGCCGTTCAGCAGCAGACACCGCCGCCCTCGGCCTGAGCACCGGCAGCCCACGGCTCACTCCAGCCCCAATCCGCGCCGGCCGATGGCGTTCAGTTCCTGCGGACTGAACCGGCCCCGCCAGGTGCTTTCATAGTCCTCCCGGGGAAAGTCCGGCGGCGACAGGCCCCGCTCGAAAGCGCCATACACCGCCTTGGCGTAACGCTGGTTTTTCGCGCACATGGGCGCCGCCGGCACGTACATCACATTGCCCCAGCCCTGCTGGTTCTCCACCGCGGCCACGCTGTGGATCAGGTCGCAATGCCACCACACCGAGTCACCGGCGCGAACCTCGGGGATCGGCCTCAGGGCCCGCATCAACAACGGATGCCATTGCGTCGAGACCGGCAACACCTGGCCCGGCGCCACGCCGCACAGCTGGTCTTCCGGCACGTCGTCGAGCAACGGGCGCAACAGCAGATAGGCCATGGCCTTGGGAATCGGCACGCAGTGCAGCACGCCCTGGTCGGCGCGCATGTCCGACAGCGCGGTCCAGCCCTGGAAGGTCCTGAACACCGAGCAGGTCACCGTGTCGCGGTAGGCGTACTCGTCGACCTCGGTGCGATGCGCCGCGTCCCAGGGGTCATAGGCCGCGAAGTCATTGCGGTAAAGGCTGTCGAAGACCTTCAGGTAGGCCGGGTGCAGCCAGCGCTCCAGGGCGCCGGAATCGGTGTGCGGGCCCAGGCCCGAGGAACGGGTACCCGGCGGCCGGCGCCGGACCCGGTCGGGGTACAGCGCATTCACCTTAGGGTCGAACCATTGCCGGTCCTGGGACTCGCTCTTCCACAGCCGGTTGAGAAAACCCTGCACCCGGGCCATGCGCTCGTGCTGGCGCAACTGCATCTGCGCCCGCGACCAGTAGATCGGGAAAATCTGCGGCCGCGAGGCTTCCAGGTTGCCGAAAAAACGGTCGACCGGGCCACGGTAGATCCGCTCGAAGTCATTCTGCGCAAGATAGCCCAGCAGGTCCTGATCCCAAGCGCTGACGGTGTCCCGGGCAAAGTGCCCGCGCACCACCACGCAACCGCGTCGGTGGATCGCCGCGCGCTGTTCGGCGCTGACCTGGCCGGCGGCGATCTGCTCATAGTCCAGCTCCGGCCAGGCATGGCCGCCGTGGGCATCGATCGAGGCGATCTCCTGCTCGATAAAAGCGCTGACCTCGGCGAACAGCGACTGCACGTCGCCGATCCGCGCGCGCAAGGCGCGCTTCATCCGCACTATGTGCTCAAGGTAATTGTCGGGCAGGGTTTTGCAGTGGAAGGCAGCGGAAGGATTCATCGTCATGGCCTGTGTTGTTCTGGTCGGGAGAAGCGCTGCGCGGGCATGGCGCCGCACTGCCGCCATGAAACCCCAGGGCCCTGGCCGCGGGCAGTAGGGTTTGGCGCGTCGACCGGTACGATTGTGGCGTCTCTATCGCGCCTGACAGCAGGATGCTGTCAGCGAAAGTGCGCGCGGTGGCGCTGGCGAAAGGCCGAAGGCGTCATGCCCTGCCGGGCCTTGAACTGGCGATTGAACAAGGCCAGCGAGCCATAGCCCACCGCCTCGGCGACCTGAGTCACCGGGGTCTGCGGCCCTTGCACCAGCAACTCGCAGGCGCGGCCGATACGCAGGCGGGCGATGTACTCCAGGGGCGTGGCCCGGGCATGGCGACGGAACATCCGGTGAAACGCCGAGACGCTGACACAGGCCAGCCGCGCCAGCTCGGCGATGGTCAGTGCTTCGCAGTAATGAGCGTGAATATGCTCCAGCACCCGCTGCAGGCGCCCGTCCTCGATCACCGCCGGCCCGGCGGCGGCCGGCAGGATCTTCTCGGCGCCAGGGTCGCGACTCAGGCGAGTCAGCAAGGCCAGCAGCGACACCAGCCGCGTCGGCTCATCCTGGGCGACCATGGCCTCGATCAGCGGGCGCGACTCCCACGCAGCCTCGCCGCTGAACTGCACGGCCCCCCGGGCCGCGGCCAGCATGGGACGCAGGCCGGCCATTTCTGGAAACAGCTCGACCAGGGACGTCGCCCAGGCTTCGGAAAACCAGATCACCAGGGCGACATGGGGCTGGCGCGGATCGATCCGCTGCTGCGAACTCCAGCTGTGGGGCACGTTCGGCCCCAGCAGAACCAGGTCGCAGTCGTCATAGGCACGCACATCGCCGCTGATATAACGCTGCCCGCGACTGTTGAGGGTCAGAGTCAGTTCGTATTCCGGGTGGTGGTGCCATTCGAAGGGGATTGCCTCGGCCAGGCGTCGATCGAGCATCGACCAGGAAGCGGTGGCCGTGGTGGGGATCTGCTCGAAGCTCGGTTTCATGGCGACACGCTGTCCTGTTGGCGAGGCTCATGGCCAGGGAAAGTACGCTGAAGCGGCGCCGCCGTCACACCGGCGCCTGCACCACCTCGATGCCCAGGCGCCGGTAGTCGTCGATGCTGCCCGAGGCCAGGTGCTGCTCGGTGATCAGCGTATGCAGGCGATTGCACGGCGCCACGGCAAAGGGCTCCACCGCGCCGAGCTTGTCGGCGGTGGTGACCGCGATCACCTGGGAAGCGCTGTCGAGCAAGGCCTGCTTCACCGGCACCTCGTCGAAGTGCTGCGAGGTGATGCCAACTTCCGGGTGAATCGCGCACACCCCGGTGAACAGCAGATCGGCGCGGATGCCCTGGATCAGGCGTACCGCCTCGTGGCCGCCGGCAGACAGGGTCGCCGGGTTGAGCCGACCGCCGGCGAGAATCACCTGGCTGCGCGGGTATTCGGCCAGGGCGATGGCGATCAGCGGCGAAGCGGTGACCGCGGTGATGCCGATATCGGCAGGTAGCGACTGGGCGATCAGCAGCGTGGTCGAGCCCGAGTCGAACATCACGATCTGCCCTTCCTGCACCCGCTGCGCGCCGAGCCTGGCCAGGTGGCGCTTGACCTCGCTGCTTTCGCCCAGGCGGGTGAACACGTCCTTGCCGGTATCCTTGGGCCGTGGCAGCGCGCCGCCGTGGACCCGCTGCAGCAGCCCGGCATCGGCCAGTTCCGCCAGGTCGCGGCGGATGGTGTCTTCCGAGACTGCGAAATGCTGGCCAAGCTCGGACGCCATGACCTTGCCGTCGCGTTCGAGCAACAACAGGATCTTCTGCCGGCGCACATGGGGCAGCTCGGCGATTGAATGCTGGCTTTGCATGGTTATGCCTATTCTTGCGTGTTTATGCGAGATTAGCCAAGACCCCGCCCAAACACAACGCTCGCCCTGCGCATTGGCTACTGGGGCCCAGGCTTGCTTTACTGATTCAATCCCAGGTCGAACCTGCCCCGCCCACAGGCCGTGCGGCACCAGGACGCCCCCCATGATTGAAGAGGTAGCGTGCGATGGAACGTCTCAGTGCCAAAGACTTCGCCCCCGAACTGCTCGAACTCTACGACTACTACGCCCACGGCAAGATCAGCCGCCGCGAGTTTCTCGACCGGGCGGCGGCCTTCACCCTGGTCGGGCTGACCGCCAGCGCCACCCTCGCCGCCCTGACGCCGAACTACGCCCTGGCCGAACAGGTGTCGTTCACCGACCCGGAGATCGTCGCCGAATACATCACCTACCCCTCGCCCAAGGGCCACGAACAGGTCCGGGGTTACCTGGTGCGCCCGGCGAAAGCCGAAGGCAAGCTGCCGGCGGTGGTGGTGGCCCACGAAAACCGCGGGCTCAACCCCTATATCGAGGACGTCGCGCGGCGCCTGGCCAAGGCCGGCTTCATCGCCCTGGCCCCCGACGGCCTGACGTCGCTCGGCGGCTACCCCGGCAACGACGACAAGGGCCGCGAGCTGCAACAGAAGGTCAATCCGGAAAAGCTGATGAACGACTTTTTCGCCGCCATCCAATGGCTGCTCGAGCACGACGCCAGCACCGGCAAGGTCGGCATCACTGGCTTCTGTTATGGCGGTGGGGTGGCCAATGCCGCGGCCGTGGCCTACCCGGAACTGGCGGCGGCCGTGCCCTTCTACGGGCGCCAGCCGGACAGCGCGGAAGTCGAACGGATCCAGGCCCCGCTGCTGCTGCACTACGCCGAACTGGACACGCGCATCAACGAAGGCTGGCCAGCCTACGAGCAGGCGCTGAAAGCCGCGGGCAAGACTTACGAGGCCTATATCTATCCCGGGGTGAACCACGGTTTTCACAACGACTCGACCCCGCGCTACGACGAGGCGGCGGCCAACCTGGCCTGGGACCGGACGCTGGCGTGGTTTCGCAAGCATCTGGTCCAGGCCAGCGGCTGACACGGAGATGAGGGCGACGGCGCGAGCGCGCCGTCGCTTGTACTCAGCGGCTCACTCCTTCGGCAACGCCGTGGCGATAATGCTACCCAAGGGCGTCGGTATCGGGTCGTTCTGATGTGCCACCGCATTCACCGCCCAGTCCTCCAGCTGCACCCGGTCCTTCTGGAAGATCATCATGTGGGTCGAACCGCCGAACTCGAAATGGCCGATCTCGGTACCGCGGGTGATATTCACCGGGGCGGCGCCTTCGTCGACGATGAACGGCGGCTCGATCACACAGGTCGAGACTTCGACCATGCCGATGCAGATCAGCGCGACATACCCGCAGGCCGGGTGCTCGAAGACAAAGATCGCCCGGGCGGCGACATGCCCCAGGTACGGCTGCGACTCGGTGCCCTCCCAGGTGCCCTCGCCTTCGCCCTGCCCCGGACGCTGGGCGAAATAGGTGCCCGGCTGCACCCAGGAACGCACCAGCTTGCCATCGAGCGGAGCGTTCCAGCGGTGGTAGTGGGTCGCCGACAAAAAGCCCTGGTAGGCCTGCCCGCCCTGGAACAGGCTGGCCCACTTATCCTGGCCGGCAAACAGGTCGAGCAGCGAGTAATTGACGTCCTTGATCCAGAACTCGGTCTCGAACGCCAGGTCGTTTTCGTACTGCCAGGGCGTGGTCTCGCAGCCGATATCGACCTGGGTGGCCGGGAGGCCCTTGAACGGCCGCGCACCGGGCACGAACTTGCGGATGAAGAACGCGTTCCAGGAATCGAAGCCGTAGCCGGGCAGGTTCGGGTCATACTCCATCTGCGTCCAGACCCCGGCCTCGTAGGCCGCCTTGGAGATCCACGAGCCTGCTTTTTCCGGGTCGTTGATATCCAGTTTGTCGAGGGAAGCGCTGCTCTTGAGGAAAGTATTCCAGGCGTTGAGCACCTTCTTGAACTGCTGGTTGAAGGTCGTGTCATGGAACACTGCCACACCCGCCTCGGTGCCCATCGACACCGCCAGGAAGGCGTTCATCGGCGTGCCGACCTGGGCCGTGGCGTTGAACGACGGGGAGGTGCTGATGATCTCGTTGAGGATCTCGAAAAAGCTGTCATAGCTGGCGATCCACAGCACATCGCCGTCCGAGTCCTTGATCTGTTCCTGGGTCGCCTCGTCCAGGGTCGCCACGTAGGCATTCGACTGTTCGATCATCGAATTGATCCACATGCGGTACACGCTGTTGTGGGTGACCCAGGTCTTGAACTCGATGATTTCCTTGCGCATCGGCGTCAGGGTGCCGGCCTTTTTCTTCTCGGCGATCAGGTCGCGCAGCGGCACCAGGAACTTGGCCGTGGCCCATACCCGGTTGGGCACCCAGAAGCCCATCTGGATCGGCCCGGCGTTGGCCAGCGTGAGGCGCTCGGCGCCGGTGCTTTCCAGGCGAGCCTGCCGCGAAGGCTGTTTGGGGTGGTTGAGTTGCTTGTCGTACTGAGTCATTTCTTTACTCCTTTAAAGAGGCGGCGCCCGGGCTGCGATGGCGCGGGCGCGACCAGACTGCGCTGAGGTACTGGCCAGCAAACGACTGCTCCAGCAGGCGCTCATGTCAGGGGGGCGACAAGGGTTGTGTAAGGGGGTGAACGACATTCCCTGTCCTTCTCGCAATGCCGGTCCCGGGCAGAATGCGGCGGCCGAACGGCCATCTACAGGCGCGACTTGCCTGCACAAGTAAAGCTGCTCTGGCGGGTTTCGGGGGGCCGGCTAAAAAATTCATCCAGCCGACCGCCTCACGCCCCCGCTCGGCTGGCGACCGGCGCATGCCGGGCCATCAGTTCCGCGACCCAGTCGATGAACACTCGCAGCTTGATGCTGATGTGCCGGTTGGGCGGAAACGCCACATAGATCGGCATCGGATCGAGCTGCCAGTCCTCGAACAGACGCACCAGCTCGCCCCGTTCCTGGTGCGCCCTGGCCATGTAGTCCGGCAGCCAAAGTATGCCCAGGCCCGCCAGGCCGGCGGCGAGGTAGGCATTGCCATCGTCGACCGCCAGCACGTAGCGGCCCTTGATCTGCAGACTCTCGCCGTGGCCGCGCATGGCATACGGCAAGGCCTTGCCGGTGCGCGCCCAGAGAAAGCCGACGATGCGATGCAAGGAATCCTCCAGCTCGCGCGGATGCGCGGGGGTGCCGAGGCGCTCCAGGTAGCTGGGCGCCGCATACACACCCAGCTGGAGATCGCCGATCCGCCGTGCCATTAGCGACTGGTCCGTCAGCTCGCCGCCGCGCACCACGCAATCCACATTCTCGCCGAGCACATCGACGATGCGGTCGCTGACGCCCAGGTCAATCTGGATGTCCGGGTAGCGGGCGTGAAACCCGGGCAGCGCCGGCACCAGGATCATGCTGGCCAGCGGGCTGGGCACATCCACCCGCAAGCGTCCCCTGGGCACCGCCGAGGCGCTGGACAGGCTGGTCTCGGCATCGTCGAGGTCGGCCAGCAGGCGCACCACGCGTTCGTAATACACTGCGCCGTCGGCCGTCAGGTGGACCCGGCGCGTGGTGCGGTTGAGCAACTTGACCCGCAAGCGTGCCTCCAGTTGCTGCACCAGTTGCGTCACGCTGGTCTTGCTCATGTGCAGCGTGTCGGCGGCCTTGGTGAAGCTGCCCGCCTCCACCACCCGGGCAAAGGCCTGCATCGCGTCAAATCGGTCCATTTCCACCCCGGCTAACCATCGGATTGTTTGGATTCTACAAACAGTGATGGCTACGGTTGCTCGTTTATCGGCCAGGCGCAAGTGCCTAGAGTCGGCTTCATCGTTCATTCCAGGTCGATTTCGACCCTTATCGATGGAGGCAACACATGACTCAGCGCGACGTGGTTTTTCCACCCGGACGCCAGGCGCTTTACCAGCGCAACCGCTACTCGCCAGCGATCCGCGCCAATGGTTTCCTGTTCGTTTCGGGGCAGGTCGGCAGCACCAGCGATGGCTCGCCCGAGCCGGACCTGGAGGCCCAGGTGCGCCTCGCGTTCACCAACCTCAACGCAATCCTGGCGGCCGCCGGCAGCTCCTTCGACGAGGTGATCGACGTCACCGTGTTTATCGTCGATCCCGAAACCCGCTTCGAAACCATCTGGAAGGTGGTGCCGGAATTCTGGGGCCAGGCGCCGCACCCGACGCTGACCGCCGTGGGCGTGACCTGGCTGTATGGCTTCGACTTCGAGATCAAGGTCATCGCCAAACTGCCGGAAAGCACCGCCGGCTGATTCACAACCCTCGACCGGGTCACGTCCGTGACCCGGGCTTCCACGGGCGGGCAGACCGGCCTTGCCCCCCATTCCCACACCCGTGCCCACGCCTGACCCAGCATCACCCATCTGCTGACCAATGATCTTTTGTCAGCCCCGCGCGCCCGATAGTTAACTCTCGCCCCGCGAAGTCCTTTGACGGACCCCGTCACAAAATCAATAAGAGGGTTGGCCGATGCAAAGCAGTGGCGCGTTGCTGTGGGTGTTGTTGGCCGCGATCGTGATGATCGTGGTGTTGATTGTCAGGTTCCGGGTGCATGCCTTTCTGGCGCTGATCGCCGCCTGCGGCCTGGTCGGGATGGGCTCGGGGATGCCCTTGAATGCCATGCTCGAATCCTTCCAGAAGGGCCTGGGCGATACCCTGGGGTTTCTCGCCGCGATCATCGGGCTGGGCAGCATCCTGGGCAAGATGCTCGAGGAATCGGGAGGCGCCGAACGCATCGCCCAGACCTTGCTCGACACCCTGGGCGAGCAGCGCGCGTCCTGGGTGATGATGCTGGTGGGGTTCATCGCCGGCATCCCGGTGTTCTTCGAGGTCGGCTATATCCTGCTGATTCCCCTGGTGTACGTGGTGGCCAAGGAAACCCGGCTCAACCTGCTGTACCTCGGCGTGCCGCTGGCGGTGTCGCTGATGTGCGTGCACTGCATGCTGCCGCCCCACCCCGCGGCCATGGCCATTACCCACTTGCTGGGGGCCGACGTTGGCAAGGTGATCCTCTACGGCCTGATCGTCGGCCTGCCCACCGCCATAGTCGCCGGGCCGCTGTGGATCCGCCTGGTGGCGCGCAGCCGGGCCGAACCCTGGCAGGCGGCCTTCCTCGAAGAACGTTGCGAGGCCCGTGGCGCGCGAGTGCTGCCGGGCTTCTGGCTGACCCTGCTGACCATCCTGCTGCCGCTGCTGCTGATGATCGGCAAAACCTTCGCCAGCGCCCTGCCCGCCGGCTCGACCCTGTCCGTGCTGCTGTCGTTCTTCGGCAACCCGCTGGTGGCGCTGCTGATCGCCGTGGCCTTCGCCTACTGGTCCCTGGGCCTGCGCCGTGGCTTGTCCATGTTGGACCTGCTGGGGCACACCCAGAAAAGCCTGCCGCCGCTGGCCAGCATCCTGCTGATCATCGGTGCCGGCGGCGCCTTCAACGGCATCCTGATCGACAGCGGCGTGGGCAAGGTGCTGGCCGACTCCCTGACCCGGCTGGACATCAACCCGGTGGTGCTGGCCTGGCTGGTGGCCGGCCTGATGCACTTCGCGGTGGGCTCGGCCACCGTGGCCATGATGAGCGCCGCCGCCATCGTGCTGCCAACCCTGGGCGTCGACTCCGGCTACAGCAAGGAGATCATCGTGGTCGCCATCGGCGCCGGGGCCATCGGCTGGACCCACGTCACCGACTCGGCCTTCTGGGTGGTCAAGGAATACCTCGGGGTGTCGCTGGCCGACGCGCTCAAGACCTTCACCAGCGCCACGGTCCTGGCTTCGGTGGTGGCCCTGCTGCTGACCCTGGGCCTCGCTCATTTCATTTAAAACCTTTGCCACAGGAGTCATCCCCATGATCGCAGGCCAGCCACTCGCTACCTGGACCCGCCGCTACCCGCTGCTCGAAGAGCTGATGGCATTGCGCGAAACCACTTGGTTCACCCCCACCCGCGCGCCCCTGGCCGATGGCCTGAGCGATCTTGCGCTGACAGCCGCCGACGTGGCCGACGCCAGCGCGCGTCTCGGGCGTTTCGCCGCCTACTTTCGCGTGGCCTTTCCCGAGACCTTGGCCAACAACGGCATTCTCGAATCGCCGATCCAGCCGCTGCCGGCCTTGCAGGCGGTGCTGGCCAGTCGTTACGGCCAAGCCCTGCCCGGCGCGCTGTGGATCAAGCAGGACAGCCACCTGCCGATCTCCGGGTCGATCAAAGCCCGCGGCGGTATCTATGAAGTACTCAAGCATGCCGAACGCCTGGCCCTGGAAGCCGGCCTGTTGCGCCTGGACCAGGACTACAGCGTGCTCGACTCGCCCGAGGCCCGAGCGCTCTTCAGCCACTACCGAATCGCCGTGGGCTCCACCGGCAACCTGGGCCTGTCCATCGGCCTGATGGGCGCCCGGCTGGGGTTCCAGGTCACGGTGCACATGTCCGCCGACGCCCGCCAATGGAAGAAAGACAAGCTGCGCGCCCATGGGGTGAATGTCATGGAATACCAGAGCGACTACAGCATCGCCGTGGCCCAGGGGCGGCAACAGGCCTGCGCCGATCCGGCCTGTCATTTCGTCGATGACGAGAACTCCACCGATCTGTTCCTCGGCTACGCCGTGGCTGCCGAGCGCCTGAGCCGGCAACTGCAACAGGCCGGGGTCCGGGTCGATGCCCAGCACCCGCTGTTCGTCTACCTGCCCTGCGGCGTCGGCGGCGGTCCTGGCGGCGTGGCGTTCGGCTTGAAGCTGGCGTTCGGCGACTCCGTTCACTGTATATTTGCCGAGCCCACCCATTCGCCGTGCATGCTGCTCGGGGTGCACACCGGGCTGCATGACGAGGTGTCAGTGCAGGACTTCGGCATCGACAACCTCACCGCCGCCGACGGCCTGGCCGTCGGGCGCGCCTCGGGTTTTGTCGGCCGCGCCATGCAGCGGCTGATCGAGGGGTACTACACGGTCAGCGATGACGAACTGCATGCCCTGGTCTGGCTGATGGGCAAGCACCAACAGCTGCACCTGGAGCCTTCGGCGGTGGCCGGTGTCCCGGGTATCGCCCGCGTGCAGGCACAACGTGACCAGTACCTGCGGCGCAGCGGCATGAGCGCCGAGGCTTACGCCCGGGCCACCCACCTGGTCTGGGCCACGGGCGGCAGCATGGTTCCGGACACCGAGATGCAGGCCTATCTGGCGCAAGGCGCCCGGGTGCTGCAAGGCTCATAACAGACCGACAGGAGAAGCGCCGGCTTGTACAACCTACCGCCCCGACTGGATGCCAAGCTCAACAGCAGCCAGTTCTCGAACCTGTTCACCTTCCAGGTCGCGGCCCGCCACCTGAGCTTCAGCAAGGCCGCCGATGAGTTGTGCCTGACCGCCAGCGCGGTCAGCCATCGCATCGCCCGGCTGGAGGCGGAGCTGTCGATCCAGCTGTTCCGCCGGCTGACCCGGCGGGTTGAACTGACCGAGGCTGGCGAACGGATTTTCGAGATTCTCCAGCAAACCCTGGGCGACCTGTCCGAAATCCTGGCCCAGCCGGTCGACGCCGACCTGGCCGGGCCGCTGACCCTGTACGCCCACCCGTCCATCGCCCATTCCTGGCTGGTGCCGCGCCTGGCCGAGTTCGGCCTGCGCTTTCCCGGGGTCAGGCTGGACCTGCGGGTGGGCAACGACCGCATCGACTTCCGTACCCGGCAGATCGACCTGGCGCTGTACTACGGCAATGGTGAGTTCCATGGGCTGGTGGCGCACAAGCTGATGCAGGAGCGGGTCGCGCCGGTGTGCAGCCCGCAATACGCCGAGCGCCATGGTTTGATCGGGGCGGTCGAGCAACTGCAGCAGTGCACCCTGCTGCATGATTCGCTGGCCTGGGACCACGCCACCTTCGACTCCGAATGGGCGCTGTGGATTCGCCAGCATGGCAACGGCGTGCCCATGCCGAAACGCGGGGTGACTTTCGATCGCTCGGACCTTTGCGTCACCGCCGCCATCCACCATGCCGGCGTGGCGATCGGGCGCGAGCACCTGGTCAGCGAGGCAATCGGGCAAGGCAGGCTGGTGCTGCCGTTCACCGGGTTTACCCGCAGCGGCGAATACGACTACTACATCGTCCATCCGACACTGGAGGCCATGCCGCGACGGGTCTCGGCCTGTATCGCCTGGTTGCAGGAGTGTGCGGCGCAAACGCCGGGAGTCTGAACGCCGGCACGCAATGGCCGGCCGGGGAAAATCAGCGGCTGGCGCCGCCGCCTTTCTTGCGCAACGCCTTCAAGCGCTGGCTCGCCCGCTGCACCGCCGCCATCTTTTCCGGGCGTTTCATGCGCTTCCATTGGCGGATGTCGTCCTTGCTGCGCCCGCAACTCAGGCACAGGTCGCCGCTCAACTGGCAAACGGCGATACAGGGGTTGTCGATTTCCTTGGCCATGCTTCAGCCTGGCTGTCGGTCGTCGCAGGTGCCACTGACCATCAATGCTGCATCTTGCTGTGGTCGGGCATGTTCAGCGCGCGGGCCTGGGCCTCGACCTTGATCGACTCTTTCTCGCCCTTGGCATTTTCCACCACCAGGGTCAGCGGCACCTTGTCGCCTTCCTTCACCTGGGCCACCAGGTCGATCAGCATCACGTGATAACCATGGGGGTCCAGGGCCACGGCCTTGCCGGCCGGCAAGGCAACGAAGTCCGCCGGGCGCATGCTCATCACATCGTTGTGCATGCTCGACTGGTGAATCTGCACGATCTTGGCCACCGGCGACTCGACGCTGAGCAGCTTGCTGTCATCGCTGGCGGTCAGGGTCATGAAGGCCCCGGTCGCCTGTTGCCCGGCGACGGTGGCGCGTACCCAGGCGTCGTCGACCTGGGTCTGGGCCCCGGCCTGGCCAGCCAGGCCCAGCAGGGACAGGCCGATCAGGATGCGTTTGGCGCGTTGGGCGATAGCGGTTTTATTCAGGGCCGGGTACATCAGCAGACCTCCATGACGGTCAGTAGATCTTCCGCGCACTCTTGCGCGGTAAGCGATTGGGACAAGCCAAGGCGCAACGTGCCCCGGGAGTCGTAGACAAAACTGGTGGCGGTGTGGGACAGGGTGTAGGTCGAACCGCTGGGGATCTTCTCGTAGAACACGTCGAATTCCTTGGCCGTGGCCGCGGTCTGCTCCAGCGTGCCGTACAGCGCGACGAACGACGGGTCGAAGGCCTTGACGTAGGCGTCGAGGACCTCCGGGGTATCCCGCTCGGGGTCCAGGGTGATGAAGATCACCTGCAGGCGGTCGCCGTCCCGGCCCATCAGTTTCTTGGCCTGGGCCGCGCGGGCCAGCGTCGTGGGGCAGATGGCCGGGCACTGGGTGAAACCGAAGAACACCATCGGCATCAGGCCACTATAGCTCGAGAGCGTCCTGACGTTGCCCTCGGTGTCCTTCAGCTTGAAGGTACGGCCCATGATCTTGTCGCTCAGATCCTTGCCATATTTGTACGACAACTGACCCCGGGTATCGCAGCCGGCCAGGAGACCGAGACCCAACACCCCCATACCTGCAATCACCTCGCGGCGACTCAACAAAACACTCATTCGTTACCGCCCTTTGAGGAGCCGAAAATCCAGATGACCCGCCGGGCGGCTCATCCGTAAAAGCCACGCATGGTAGCAAAACGCGGCGGCCCTCTTCCTGCCAAATGGATGACAGGTTGTGTGCGACCATGGTCGGGTGCGGCGTTTAGCCGCGCTTTTCAGCGGCTCTCAGCCCAGCCGCGCCAGGCGTTTTTGCCAGTTGCCGCCATTGATGCGCTGGCATTGCTCTTCGCTGTCGTACCGCACATGGGCCGCCAGCGCCCGCAACTCCACGCCGGCTTCATGCAGGGCCATGGCCGTCAGTTCGAGCATGCGTTCGCCCTGCCCGCTGGCCAGGGCCTGGGTCTTGCTGGCCTGGGTGTCGAAGACCCACACCACCCTCAGGCTGGCGGGAAACGCCGCGTAATCGAGCACATGGGTCAGTCAGGAGAAGCCGACGATTTGCGCCTTGGCGGTTTCGCAGGCGTCGGTGAGGCTGGCGACCAGGCGGCGTTCGAGACGCGCCTGCTCGCGTTTGCTTGATGGCATGGAGGCTCCTTGGCTGGCCGGGGTTGTGCTGCTGCGGGCGCGCAGTCTTGCCGCGCTCGCCCGTCAATACAAGCCCCGGGTGGCCGGCACGACAGCTATTCCGTAACATCCGCCGCCTTCTCCACAATCCCCGGCCACTGCTGGCCACCCTTTCAGGTAAACCATGAAACCCGCTCGCCTTCGCGCCGACGTCCTGGCCGGACTCACCACCGCTTTCGCCCTGGTGCCCGAGTGCATCGCCTTCGCCCTGGTCGCCCACCTCAACCCGCTGATGGGCCTGTATGGCGCCTTTATCATCTGCACCCTGACCGCCCTGTTCGGCGGCCGCCCGGGGATGATTTCCGGCGCCGCCGGGTCGATGGCGGTGGTGATCGTCGCGCTGGTGGTGCAACACGGCGTGCAGTACCTGCTGGCCACGGTGCTGCTGGGCGGGCTGGTCATGATCGCCTTCGGCCTGCTGCGCCTGGGCAAGCTGGTGCGGATCGTGCCGTATCCGGTGATGCTCGGCTTCGTCAACGGCCTGGCGATCATCATTGCCCTGGCCCAGCTGGAGCACTTCAAGACCGATGAACACTGGCTCGGCGGCACTCCCCTGTGGCTGATGCTCGGGCTGGTGGCGCTGACCATGGCGATCGTCCACTGGCTGCCGCGCCTGAGCCGCGCGGTGCCGCCGGCGCTGGTGGCGATCCTCGGAGTCGGCCTGCTGGTCCACCTGCTGGGCCTGCCAACCCGCACCCTGGGCGACATGGCCCATATCGCCGGCGGCCTGCCAAGCCTGGTGCTGCCGGAGATTCCATGGAACCTGGAAACCCTGGGCATCATCGCCCCCTACGCCTTCCTGATGGCCATGGTCGGTTTGCTGGAAACCCTGCTGACCCTCAACCTCACCGACGAAATCACCGAGAGCCGCAGCTTCCCGGACCGCGAGTGCGTGGCCCTGGGCGCGGCCAATATCGCCTCCGGCCTGTTCGGCGGCATGGGCGGTTGCGCAATGATCGGCCAGACCGTGATCAACCTCAGTTCCGGCGGCCGCGGCCGGCTGTCCGGGGTGGTCGCCGGGGTGATGATCCTGCTGTTCGTGCTGTTCCTCTCGCCCCTGATCGAGCGCATTCCGCTGGCGGCGCTGGTCGGGGTGATGTTCGTGGTGGCCCAGCAGACCTTCGCCTGGGGCTCGCTGCGGGTGCTGCACAAAGTGCCGCTGAACGACATGCTGGTGATCGTCGCGGTGACCATCATCACCGTGTTCACCGACCTCGCCATCGCGGTGCTGTGCGGCATCGTCATCGCCGCCCTCAACTTCGCCTGGCAGCATTCGCGCGAACTCTACGCCGACAGCCACGAGGAAGCCGACGGCAGCAAGCTGTACCGGGTCCACGGCACCCTGTTCTTCGCCTCGACCACGCCCTTCCTCAACCACTTCGACCCGGCGGGCGACCCGGCCCAGGTGACCCTCGACTGCCGCCACCTGAGCTTCGTCGACTACTCGGCCATCGCCGCCCTGAAAACCCTGCGCGAACGCTACAGCAAGGCCGGCAAACACCTGCGGGTGACCCACCTGTCCGAACGCTGCAAGCAGTTGCTGAAACGCGCGGGCATCCAGCAGGGTTAAGCCCCTCGAGGTGGAGCCGCGCGCTCCACCTCGCCGACGCCATCGATATCACTGTGATATCATCGCCACCTCTCCGGCCGGGGCCCGGGCAACCCCGCCCACACCGGAAGACCCCATAAAAGAAGGCGCCACGATGCGCCTCCCGCCTGCCTTGCCTGCAAGAACCGACGACGCCCCGGAGCCTTTCCGAGCGCGCGCCGCTCTGCTGCGAACCTGCCGGATGCCGCGCAGGTTGTGCCTTTTGCCGCCACAAGGAACACAGTCATGCTTTTACGATCGATGAACATTTCCCGCCGTGCAGGCCTCAGCTTTGCCCTGATCGCGCTGCTGGCGGTTGCGCTCGGGACCTTCTCCCTGCTGGAAATGCGGCGCATGAACGAGCAGTCGCTCGAGGTCGACAGGAACTGGCTGCCCTCGATCGTCGCGGCCAACGCCATGGCCCTGACCAGCACCCAGATCCGCACCCTGACCCTGCGCCAGCTGGTGGTACGCGACAGAAGCGACGTCGAGGCCCTGCTGGACCGGATCAATCAGCTCGAAGAGCAATTGTCGGCCCAGCAACTGGTCTACGAAAAGCTCAGTATCGCCCCCGAGGAAAAGGCCGCGTACGCGCGCTTCCTTGGCGTCAAGGCGCTGTACCTCAAGGACCAGCAGCGCGTCCTCGACCTGGCGCGCCAGGGGCGCAAGGACGAGGCGATCGCGATCGTCGACGGCGGCCCCTTCCTGGCCAATGCCGACGCCATGCTCAAGGAGCTGCTGACCGTGGTCGAGGTGAATACCCACGGTGGCGAAGCGGCGGCCGCGCGCAGCAATGATGTGTTCCAGAGCGCCGTCAGGTTGGTGCTGACGATCCTGGTCATAGTGCTGGTGCTGACCGTCGGCTTGGCCATAGTGCTGACCCGCAGCATCGTGCGGCCGCTGAGCCAGGCCGTGGAAGTCGCCGAGACCATCGCCAGCGGCGACCTGTGCCATGCCATCAGCGTGACCGGCAACGACGAACCGGCGCGCCTGCTGCACGCCCTGCAACGCATGCAGAACAGCCTGCGCAGCACCCTGCAGAAGATCGCCGATTCCTCCAGCCAACTGGCCTCGGCCGCCGAGGAATTGCATGCGGTGACCGAGGACTCCAGCAAGACCCTGCACCAGCAGAGCAACGAACTGGAACAGGCCGCCACCGCGGTCAACGAGATGACCGCGGCCGTGGAAGAAGTGGCGCGCAACGCCGTCAGCACCTCCGAGGCATCCCGGGAAACCGACACCACCGCCCACCACGGCCGGCAGCAGGTGCAACACACGGTCGACTCCATCGGCGACCTGGCCGACGAGGTGACCCGCACCTGCGAGCAGGTCGAACACCTGGCGGTGGATGTGCGCAATATCGGTCAGGTCCTGGAGGTGATCCGCTCGATCGCCGAACAGACCAACCTGCTGGCCCTCAACGCGGCCATCGAGGCGGCCCGGGCCGGCGATGCCGGACGGGGTTTCGCCGTGGTCGCCGATGAGGTGCGGGCCCTCGCCCATCGCACCCAGCAGTCGACCCAGGAAATCGAAAGCATGATCAACACCATCGAAGAAGGCACCGAAGGCGCGGTGAGCGCCATGCGCCACAGCAACGAGCGCGCCCACCTGACCCTGGAAGCCGCCCGCGCCTCAGGCCTGGCCCTGGACCAGATCACCCAGGCCATCACCTCGATCAACGAACGCAACATGGTGATCGCCAGCGCCAGCGAAGAGCAGGCCCAGGTCGCCCGCGAGGTCGACCGCAACCTGGTGAATATCCGCGACCTGGCGACCCAGACCTCGGCCGGGGCCAACCAGAGCAACGCCGCCAGCCAGGACCTGTCACGCCTGGCGGTGGAACTCAACGGCCTGGTGACCCAGTTCAAGGTCTGACGGCCGAAGGCTCCCGCGCCGTGCCGCGCGGGAGCCTTCAATAGGCGTATTGACCAATCACCTGCCGCACCCGCTCCAACGCCACCCGCAATTGATCCATATCGACCGAACCCAAGGCCAAACGGATGGCGTGGGGCACCGGCGCGGCGCTGACAAAGGGCTCGGCGGTGGACACCGAGACCTTTTCCCGCAGCAAGGCCATCGCCACCTGATCGGCGCGCACCTCCTCGGGCAGCGGCAGCCAGAGGAAATAGGACGCCGGATGCCCGATGTACGCCAGGCCGGCCAGCACCTCCCTGGCCAGGTTCTGGCGGGTTCTCGCGTCCTGGCGTTTCTCGGCTTCCAGGCGTTGCACCGTGCCGTCGTCGATCCAGTTGCAGACCAGCGCCGTCATCACCCCCGGGGTGTTCCAGGTGGTCGCGCGGATCACCCGTTCGATCGGCGGCACCCAGGCCGGCGGCGCGACGACAAAACCGACCCGCAGCCCGGTGGCGACATTCTTGGAAAACCCCGACACATACACCGTCAGCTCCGGCGCCAGGGCCGCCAGAGGCGCGGGTGGATTCTCGGCGAGAAAGGCATAGGCGGCGTCCTCGATAATCAGCAGCCGATGCTGCCGGGCTATGTGCACCAGACGCTCGCGCCACGCCAGGTCCAGCACCCAGCCCATGGGGTTATGCAAGGTCGGCATGGCATACACCGCCCGCACCCGCCGGCTGCGGCATAGCTGCTCGAAGGCCTGCAGATCGGGGCCGTGCTCGGTCAGGGCAATCGACACCAGCTCCACGCCGTGGGCGTCGGCCACCACCTTGAACCCCGGGTAGGTCAGGGCATCGGTGGCCACCACATCACCGGGCTTGAGCAGCGCCATCACCGTGGTCGCCAGGCCGTGCTGGGCGCCGCTGACGATCGACACCTGGTCTGCGTCCACCTGCAACCCGCGACACGCCAGGTGCCGGGCCACGGCGGCCCGCTCATGGCTGCGGCCACTGTGGGGCTGGTAGCGCAGCAGCGCCTCCAGGTCACCGGCAGCCGCCAGCTGGCGCAGGCCGCCGCGCAGCACTTCGGCCTGCCCGGGCAACGCCGGATAGTTGAAATTGAGATCCAGGGTGCCCGCCGCGGTCGCCTGCTGGTCGATGCCCTGCCCCGGTGGCAGCGCGGTCTCGCGGACAAAGGTGCCGCGCCCGGTCTCGCCACTGATCAGGCCCATGGCCTCCAGTTCGGCATAGACCCGCGATGCCGTCACCAGGGCCAGCCCTTCCCTGGCGGCCAGTTCACGGTGGGTGGGCAAGCGGGTGCCGGGCGGCAATGCACCGCCACGGATATCGGCGGCAAAACCATCGACCAGTTGTTTGTAGCGGGCACGGGCCATAGCGGGATGTATCCATGACAATATTTTGATTGTATTGCTTAGCACTCCTAGGATGGGGCCTGAGCAGCCCAGGCACAATCTCGCCCTGAAGCGCGGCGCTTACCCTTGAACAGAGCTGAGCCCCTGAATGGAACGGACATCATCCCTGCCACACCCCAGCACCCAAAAAGCCGCGAGCGGCTGGCTCAACGGCTTTATCGGCGTGCTGATTTTCAGCGGCTCGCTGCCGGTCACCCGGATGGCCGTGCTGGAGTTCGACCCGCTGTTCCTGACCGTGGCCCGCGCCAGCATCGCCGGAGTCCTGGCCTTGTGCCTGTTGCTGCTGTTCCAGGAAAAACGCCCGAGCAGAAACCAGCTGTGGCCCCTGGCGATAGTCGCCCTGGGCGTGGTGCTGGGCTTTCCCCTGCTGACCGCGCTGGCCTTGCAGTATGTGACCTCGGCCCACTCCATCGTCTTCCTCGGCCTGCTGCCCCTGGCCACCGCGGTGTTCGGCGTGCTGCGCGGCGGCGAACGGCCGCGGCCGGTGTTCTGGCTGTTCTCGGTGCTGGGCAGCCTGCTGGTGGTGGGGTTTGCCCTGTCCCAGGGGCTGAGCGCGTCACCGGCCGGAGACATCCTGATGCTGCTGGCGATTCTGGTGTGCGGCTTGGGCTACGCCGAAGGCGCCAAGCTCTCCCGGACCCTGGGCGGCTGGCAGGTGATCTCCTGGGCTTTGGTACTGGCGTTGCCAGTGATGGTGGTGCTGAGCCTGTTGCGGGCCCCGCCTTCGTTTAACGGCATCACCCTGCCCGCCTGGCTGAGCCTGGCGTACGTCGCGCTGTTCAGCATGCTGATCGGCTTTGTCTTCTGGTATCGCGGGCTGGCCCAGGGAGGGATCGCCGCCGTCGGCCAGTTGCAATTGCTGCAACCCTTCTTTGGCCTGGCCCTGGCCGCCACCCTGCTGCATGAACAGGTCAGCCTGGGCATGCTGGGAGTGACCCTGGCAGTGATTTTGTGCGTGGCCGGGGCGAGGAAGTTTTCGAAATAGCGGTTCGGCCCACCTCAGAGAGACTGGGCCGGCCTGAGGTTTCCCCTCAGACCGGGGAGATGGTCGCCAGCAGACCAATCGCAATGGTCAGCGCCAAGAATCCAAACAAGAAAATCGCCATCTTCGCCATAAAGGCCTCCTGAACAATAGGTTTTCGCCAACGCGAAAAGCAGAACGCCGCCTCAGGCTCCAGCCGGCAGGCCGGTGCGCCTGAGGGGTGCGTCATTGTCAGGCCGGATCTGATCCCGATACAGATGCAGGTGACGAAGAAAAATACGGATCAGATGACGACGGGCTCTGCCGGCTCAGGGGCCAAAGGTCCGGGGACAGGAGGCAAAGCCGTCATGCCCCGGTCCAGGATCGCCGACGCCCACGCCAGCATGGCAGCCTGGGCAACGCGGCAATTGCGCATGCCTCCCCTGGGTTATTTGCGCGCCAGCTTGTAGCGCACGCAATCGTCGTAAAAACTCTGCCGCACCGTGGCCGGCTTGGCCCGCGAGGGGCTGTCGTAGGTCTGCTCGGTAATGCCCAGGGCCAGCATGCGCATCCAGCCCTTGGTGAACTTATAGGTCTGCAACTTCTGCCGCGCGGCATACAGCGAAACCCCCGACAGTTTCAGCTCCTGCGCCCGCGCCGCCGTCCCCGCGCCCCAACTGCACACATACCGGTCATTGGCCGGCAACTCCTTGCCCTCGGCCGCGACAGCCACGCTGACCAAGGCGAACGAGGTCAGCGTCATCCACACATTGCGCATTTTTCGATCTACCTAACCACCTGAAATTAAAGTGATTTTGGCGGTGATTTAGCGCTTGCGGGGCCAGCACGATGCCTGGTTGGAGAAGGCAATATGCCGCTCTTTTAATGGCCACTTACTTCACTGCTCGCGCCGCGGCCGGCCTCGGACAGCAACCACTGCCGCAGCGCCGCGACATTCGATCGCTCCAGGGCCGTGGCCGGATACACCAGGTAATAGGCCAGGTCACTGGCCACGCTCCGGGCAATTGGGGCCAGCAACAGGCCCTCGGCCAGCTCACGCTGGACCAGCGACAGGCGCACCAGAGCCACCCCCAGGCCGGCCTTGGCGGCCTCTATGGCGCCGTTGCTGTCGACGAACACCGTGCCCTGCCGGCCATCGACCCGGGAGGCCCCGGCGGCCTCCAGCCAAAGCTGCCAGTCATGCCGATGTTCATCGTGCAGCAGGCGCAGGTCCGCCAGGTCATCGACGCTGAGGCGGATGCGTTCGCCCAGCAGTTGCGGGCTGCACACCGGGATCAGTTCATCATCCAGCAAACGCTCGCTGACCAGCCCGTCGTAGCGTCCGAAGCCGTGGCGCACCGCTAGGTCCACGCCATCTCGGGCCAGGTCGACCTTGCGGTTCGAGGCGCTGATACGCACGTCCACCCCGGGCAACCGCGCCTCCAGCCCGCCCAGGCGCGGCACCAGCCACTGCATGGCGAAACTCGGCGTGCAACTGAGCACCAGCACATCCAGGCGCGCCCGCCCCAGCAGCTCCACCGTGGCCTCGCGCATCAGGCGAAAGGCCGTGCGCAAGGTGGCGAAGTACTGCTCGCCGGGCGCGGTCAGGATCAGCTGCCGCGGCCGGCGCACAAACAGCTGAATGCCCAGGGCCGCCTCCAGCTCCTTGATCTGCAGGCTGACCGCGCCGGGAGTGACGTTCAGTTCCCCGGCGGCCAGGGTCACGCTCAGATGACGCGCCGTGGCTTCGAACGCCCGTAACGCCCCCAGCGACGGCAAGTTCATATTCAAGGTTTAGCCCTCCTCAACCATCCAGCGAAAAATGCTCGTTTGTCAGTGCCCTCCGACTCTCAGAATAATTCGCCATAACCAGGTTTCAAGCTGACGCAAGCCAACGAGCACAACTCAATCATCGACAGTCACGCAGGAGAGACGGACATGGCCACGCAAAAAGTCATGGGAGTGGTGGAATGGGGCCAGTTGATCGCGCTGTCCATCCTCTGGGGCGGGTCGTTCTTTTTCGTCGGCATCGCGGTGAAGGAGCTGCCGCCCTTGACCATCGTCATGTGCCGGGTGTGCCTGGCCGCCCTCGCCCTGTTGGCGCTGATTCGCATCCTGGGCCTGTCGCTGCCCGGGGACAGGCGCATCTGGCTGGCCTTTTTCGCCATGGGCCTGCTGAACAACCTGATCCCCTTCTGCTTGATCGTCTGGGGCCAGACCCACATCGCCAGTAGCCTGGCCGCCATCCTCAATGCCACCACTCCTCTGTTCGCGGTGCTGGTGGCGCACCTGCTGACCGCCGATGAAAAGCTCACCGGCAACAAGCTGGCCGGGGTCATTGTCGGTTTTATCGGCGTGGCGCTGATGATCGGCATGGACGCCCTGGCCGGCCTGGGCGACAACCTCGGCGCGCAGCTGGCGGTGCTGGGGGCGGCGCTGTCCTACGCCTTTGCCGGCGTGTTCGGCCGGCGCTTCAAGGCCATGGGCGTGGCCCCGCTGATCAGCGCCACCGGCCAGATCAGCGCCTCCAGCCTGCTGTTGATGCCCCTGGCGCTGCTGGTGGACCGCCCCTGGACCCTGGCGGTGCCGAGCCTGGCCACCTGGGGCGCGCTGCTGGGCATCGCCCTGCTGTCCACGGCCCTGGCTTATGTGCTGTTCTTCCGGATTCTCTCCAGCGCCGGCGCCACCAACCTGATGCTGGTGACCTTCCTGATCCCCATCAGCGCCATCGTCCTCAGCGGCCTGCTGCTGGACGAGCACCTGCAGGCCAAGCATTTCCTGGGCATGACCCTGATCGCCCTGGGCCTGGCGGCCATCGACGGCCGCCTGCTGAACAGGCTGCTCAAGCCACGACCCGAAGATGCGGACAGCTTTCTCGGCAAGGATATCTAGCCCCCTCGACCCGCCAGGAGCCTTGTCCTAAAGCTCCTGGCACATGCACTCTCGCTCTCCCTCCGGGCAGAAAAGTACCCCCTGCAAGCGTCCGGCTGGTATCGTGCGGCCCTGTAAAAACACGCCGCATGACTTGAGGAAATGGACGTTGAGCACTGAAGAAAAACTGACCGGGGATCTGTTCGAAGTCGACAAGCGCCTGGGGCTCAAGCCCGTGGTGGACTTCAACACCTATCTGCGCACGGCCTTCGGCGACGGTAAATGCACCTGCGGTCGTTGTGTCGCCAGCGCGGGCGACGAGAGCGGTTATGCCTACCAGCACAGCTTCGACTTCGACGGCCGGACGACCCACCGCCGCTTCGCCACCACCGCGGGCAGCGACGTCCTGCTGGTGCTGAAAAAGGCCTGGCTGTCCTACACCAAGGCCGAGCTGGAAGTCAGCGGCAACCTGGCGCTGGACACCGTCAAGGAGTTCGTCGAACCGCAACTGCACAAGCGCCTACTGCCGCTGTTGCTGGCCAGCGGGCTGGTCAAGGAAGTCGAGGGCGATCTGCAGATCCAGGCCCAGGTCGCGGCCTGACCGCTTCGCCCGGACCCTCTCCAACAATAAAAAGGACAAACACATGCACCCACTCTCCCTGCAAGACAGCACCGCGCCGGACGGCGTTTGTTTTGGCTGCGGCAGCAGCAACCCCCATGGCCTGCACATCAAGAGCCACTGGCATGAGGATGGGGTGCATGTGATGGCCGAGCACCTGCCGGACAGCCAATACTGCGGCTGGCCCGAGCTGGTGTACGGCGGCCTGATCGCCATGCTGGTGGATTGCCACTCGAACTGGACCGCCATGGCCTACCACTACCGCACCGAAAATCGCGCCCTGGACAGCCAGCCGCGGATCAACTGCGTGACCGGCAACCTCGGCATCAAATTCATCAAGCCGACGCCGATGGGCGTGCCCCTGACCTTGCGCGCCAAGGTCGAAGGCGAACTCGGCCGCAAGAGCCGGGTGATCTGCGAGGTCTACGCTGGCAATGTGCTGACGGCGGTAGGCGACTCGATCTTCGTGCGGGTCGATACCGAGCAGTTGGCCGCGACGGCCCATGGACGGGAAGCCTGAGCCGGCTCAGACCAGCCGAGCATCCGCATCCAGGCCGCGCTGTACAGACCAGGACAGGGGCAACGTCAGCAGCAAGGTAGCCGCCAGCACCATCACCGCGACGGGCACGCCAGTGACGTCCCCCAGGCTGCCGAACAGCACCGGCGCCAGCGCCCCGCCGCCGATGGTGCCGGTATAGAAGATCGCGAACGCCTGCTCGCGCTTGCCCGCCCCCGCCAGATCCGGCACCGCGCCATAAAGCACCGACGAGGTGCCGTTCAACGCCAGCCCCAGCAGCGGCAGGACCGCCATCAGGCCCAGATAGGGTAAGTACACCGCCAGTACGATCAGCAGCGCCGTGGTGAACTCCGTGAGCCACACGGTCTTCATCATGCCGATGCGCGCGCCCAGGTAACCGCACAGCAACTTGCCGAAGGCCCCGCCGACAAACAGCAGGGTCAAGGCCAGGCCGATACCCGCCGTGCCGGCGCCCTTGGCCTTCAGCAGAAACGGCAGGAAGGTCAGGAAACCCATGCGTACCGCGCTGTCCAGGGTGCCGGTGACAATCAGCGCCCGCAGCCCGCTGGCCGAGCCTTTTCCGCTGATCGTCTTGGCGGTCTTTGCAGGCTTGGACGACTCCGCCGCCTGCGCCGGAATCAACCACCACAGCAACCCGGCGGCCGCCAGCCCGAGCAGCCCCATCAGGGTGACACTGGCGCGCCAGCTGAGCAGCGTCAGCAACAGGCCCACCAGCCCCGGAATCAGGGTCTTGCCGATATCGCCGGAAAAGTTGTACTGCGCCAACGCTTGCTTGACGCCGCCACCAGCCTCATGGGTATCGGTGATCATCGACGACGCCAGCGGATGCTGGGTACTTGCCCCCAGCCCACCCAACATCAGGGCCAACAGCAATACCGTCAGGCCCCCGGCCTGCCCCGCCAGCAGATAGGCCAACCCGGCCAGTGCGGTACCGCCCACCAGCAGACGCTCGCGCCCCCAGCGCCTGGCCGCGCGGCTGGCCAACAACTGAAAGCCGGCCATCATCCCCGAATAGGCCCCACGCAACAGCCCGACCTGGGCAAAGCTCAGGCCGAACTGGCTTTGCCAGATGGGCAGCAAGACATAGATCAGGTCGGTCAGGCCATCATGGATGGCATGGGCTCCACAGCCGGCAAACAACGACCGGCGACGGATCGAGGCCTCGTCGGCTGGTGGCTCGGTGAGAGCGAGTTCGTCCTTGAAGGTATTCATGGTGTCAGACGCGCTGAGTGGATAGGCGCTGGCATTTAAGCAGGAACCCAGTGCGGCAGCATAGATGGGCCGCCAGCCCACAAAAGTAAAGACTCGCCCTTCAAACCTTTCAGATTCCTCCCACAGTAATGCCCCGCCCTACCCAATAGGGTTGATGCCATCCCGCCTCCGGCTGGAAAACCGCAACGGATGGACAGGCAGAACGCTCGATGGCCCGCAACAGACTCTCCCCGATCAAGAATCCCCCTTCCGGCGACGGGCATCACGTCACCTATAGAGACATGACGCCCAGCGAACTGGCGGAGCAAGAGGCCAGGCAAAACGCCTATGAACGGATGCTGGCCCGCCAACAAGCTTATGCGGACAGCCTCGCCAGCCCACCCCGCAAGCAACAGGCGATTGCCGGCTGCACCTTCACCAAATCCTGCAAGCTGCCCGACGGGGTCATGGACTACCTCAGCCCATCCGGAGCAATCCCCACCGACGCCATCAAGGACTATGGCGAGCTTGTCTTGCTGGGTGGTCGTGGAGCCGACGCGACGGGGAATATCCCGCTCAAGAAAATCAGCGGCGGCGCCCTTCCCGCCGCGCTGGGCAGCCTTGCGCTGGGTGGCGAGGCCATGGCGTCCGCGGGGGCTGGCGCGGCAACCGGCGGAGTCGTCGCGGGTGCCCTGGCTGGCCTGGTGGCCATGCTCTGGCCGTCGAACCTGGGCGATAGCGCCTTGTACACGCCTGAGCAACTCGACGCCCTGAAGGAAGGCCGCACCCGCGTCCGCCTGCATATCGAACAACGGCCCGACGGCACGCTCAAGGGCTACGGCTATAACACGCAAAAGCAGCGTGGCTGGGAAATGGTCCCGGTGGTGCGCTTCGTTGCCAAAGGCCAGCAACAGGTGGCCGACTTCGGCGACGGCGTCACCCTGATCTGGACCCCAGCAGTCGACCCGTCCAGCACCTCCGGCATCCCCCCGCTGGAGGCCGCGCCCCAGGCCCCCCACATCTGGATCTTTCCGCCCACCGAACAGGCGGACACCATCATCGTCAACCCGGTCTACCCGCCGGAGTACAAGGACTTCATCCTGGTGTTCCCGCCGGGGTCTGGGGTTCAGCCGCTCTATATCGTGCTGAGCGTGCGCAAGACGCCCGGTACGGTTACGGGTCACGGGCAGGATATAGGTGGAGTCTGGCTTGCTGGGGCGGGCTCAGGGTTGGGCTCTCCGATACCCACGGAGATTGCCGATCAGTTGCGCGGGAAGGAGTTCAGAAGCTTTGATGCTTTTCGGGAGGCGTTTTGGAGGGCTGTAGGTAATGATTCAGAATTAAGAAGTCAGTTCAGAACAGTCAACCAAAAGCTGCTAGATAAAGGGTTTTCCCCATACACACCAGAAAGTGGTCGAGTGGGATCGCGAGAAAAGTACGAGCTACACCATCATGTCGAAATTGCCCAAGGGGGCGCTATTTACGATGTTGACAACCTGAGCGTAGCGACACCTAGAAGGCACATTGATATTCATAGAGGAACAAATTAAGCATGCTAAAAAACAGCATTTCTGATTACACAGAAAAAGAGTTCCTTCAACTTTTGACAGATATCTGCGAGGTCAACTGTCAAAGCGAGGAAGATCATTCCGCTTTAGTTCAGCATTTTCGGAAAATTTCAGAGCATCCCAAAGGCTCAGATCTGATTTTTTACCCCTCTGACGATGCTGATGACTCGCCAGAAGGAATCTTGAAAACAGTCAAAGAGTGGCGCAGGGCTAATGGCTTGCCAGGATTCAAATCGTGATGGCGTTTGGTGATGAGATTTACGACTGAGATGACCAGGTTCCCAGGCTCTCTACTTGAGTACACCGAAAGCGATTTTCTTAAACTGCTTGAAGAAATATGCAATGCGGTGGGCACGGAGAAATATCAGGATCAGCTGTTAGAGCACTTTATTGAAATGACCGGCAACCCGGCTGCATCTGACTGGATTTACTATCCCGAGGATGGCGAAGACGATTCGCCAAAGGGAATTTTGAAAACAGTCCAAGACTGGCGTAAGGCCAATGGCTTGCCGGGACTCAAGGAGTCATAAAGCAATGGCCTCAAAAAGTCGTCTTAATGAATGCACCCAAGCCGAGTTCATTAGCTTCATGCAGGTAATATTTACCGCAAATGGGAACGGCACTTCCGATGAAGTGCTGGATGACCTTCTGGACGAGTTCAGACGGCTTACCGAGCATCCAGACGGATCCGACCTGATCTACTGGCCGGAGGAGGAAACGCAATGCACCCCCGAAGGTATAACCAACACCGTTAAAGAGTGGCGCAAGGCTAATGGCTTGCCAGGGTTCAAAACGAGTGCTGAGTAGGCCAGCCATGACAAACACACTGATGAAAAACAGCTTCTCGGACTACACCGAGGCCGAATTCATCGAATTGTTAGAGGAGCTTCTCAAGGAAGATATGGAAGCCGAAATAGATATTCGTGCTGACGCACTTCTATTGCATTTCAAAAATATCAGCCAGCATCCGGCAGGCTCCGATTTGATTTATTACCCCGAAAACGGTTCGAGCGGGTCCCCCGAGGAAGTCACTCGAATCGTCAAAGAGTGGCGCAAGGCAAACGGCCTGCCAGGGTTCAAGACCCCATACAGCGATGACCATTAAAAAATCCATTACCGATTACACCGAGACCGAGTTCGTTAGCCTCATCCATAAAATACTTGCCATCAACGAAGCAAGTTCCGACAAGGACCTTGGCAAACTGCTGATGCAATTCAGACAGCTTAGCGAGCACCCAGACGGTACTGACCTTATCTTCTATCCAGAAGATGGGGCCGATGACTCCCCCGAGGGCATAACCAAGACCGTAAAAAACTGGCGCAGGGCCAACGGGCTACCAGGGTTCAAGTCGTGATGGTGTTTCGCACCGGAAAAGCCCCACTGAAATTCGAAATACACGGCGCACCTGCAAACAGTGACGACGCTGTATTCGAGACAAAACTACCGATTCTCACTACAGAAATACTGATGCCGATCATGGGTTGGCAGAGCGAAGCAGACGCCCTACATAGCTACCTCCTCACCCGAGAGCAAGCCAGAGCCATAGAACGCCTTACAGCCATCCCACTCCCCAAAGATCTGGAGCTGTACATCAGTTGCCACTGCTGACCAACGCTATATGGCTGGCCTGGCACGCCCTCCATGAAGGAAAAACCATGTCCATTCTGGATACCCGAGTCATCGACATTTGTGCTGTACCCGATTGGGAGCCAGACAAGGTGGTGCTGGTCATTACCGATCACCTGGAGTGGGGCAACAAGGCTGAACAAGGTGAGCATCTGCTGTTGCTTCAAGAAAAAATCAACACTTACATCGCCTTCATCGAAAGCGGTGAAATTCTGGAAAGCTACCCGGCAGCTAAAGGCAGATCTCCCATCATCCGCATCACCGGCCTGTATGAGCTGCCAGAGCAAGGCGAGCGCTTTGTAGACCGCGCTACGCAGGTATTGAAAGAAGTAGGTATTGGCCTTGAGTTTGTACTCAAAGAAGCGTGACCACCCGCTTGCCGAAAAGCGCAAGACTTCGCGCTGAAAAACCGGATAATGGCCGCCATTTCGTTTTGCTCGTTATTCGGTGTTCCCCATGGAAATCAAGGTCAACTTTCTCGACAACCTCCGACTTGAAGCCAAGTTCGATGACTTCACGGTGGTGGCCGACCAGCCCATCCGCTACAAGGGCGATGGCTCGGCACCGGGTCCGTTCGACTATTTCCTGGCGTCATCGGCGTTGTGCGCGGCGTACTTCGTGAAGTTGTACTGCGATACCCGCAATATCCCCACCGATAACATTCGCCTGTCGCAGAACAACATTGTCGATCCGGAAAACCGCTACAACCAGATCTTCAAGATCCAGGTCGAGTTGCCGGTGGATATCTCCGACAAGGACCGCCTGGGCATCCTGCGCTCCATCGACCGTTGCACCGTCAAGAAAGTGGTACAGGCCGGGCCTGAGTTTGTGATTGAAGAGGTGGAAAACCTCGACGCCGATGCCCAGGCCTTGTTGATGCCGAGCGCGGGCTCGCACAGCACCTATATCGTCGGCAAGGACCTGCCGCTGGAGCAGACCATCGCCAACATGTCCGGCATCCTGGCCGGCCTGGGCATGAAGATCGAGATCGCTTCGTGGCGCAATATCGTGCCCAACGTGTGGTCGCTGCATATCCGCGATGCGCAGTCGCCGATGTGCTTCACCAATGGCAAGGGCGCGACCAAGGAAGGCGCGCTGGCCTCGGCCCTGGGCGAGTTCATCGAGCGCCTGAACTGCAACTTCTTCTACAACGATCAGTTCTGGGGCGAGGAGATCGCCAACGCGCCGTTCGTGCATTACCCGGACGAGCGCTGGTTCAAGCCGGGCCCCAAGGATGAGCTGCCCAGCGAAATCCTCGACCCCTACTGCCTGAAAATCTACAACCGCGACGGCGAACTGCGCGGCTCGCACCTGTTCGACACCAATTCCGGCAATGAAGAGCGCGGCATTGTTTCGCTGCCATTCGTGCGCCAGTCGGACGGCGAAGTGGTGTACTTCCCGTCCAACCTGATCGAGAACCTCTACCTCAGCAATGGCATGAGCGCCGGCAACACCCTGGCCGAAGCCCAGGTGCAGTGCCTGTCGGAGATCTTCGAGCGCGCCGTCAAACGCGAAATCATCGAAGGCGAGTTCGCCCTGCCGGATGTACCGGCAGAAGTCTTGGCCAAATACCCGGGGATTCTCGCCGGTATTCAGGGCCTGGAAGCCCAGGGCTTTCCGGTGCTGGTCAAGGACGCATCCCTGGGCGGTGAGTTCCCGGTGATGTGCGTGACCTTGATGAACCCGCGTACCGGTGGCGTATTTGCCTCGTTCGGCGCTCACCCAAGCCTGGAAGTGGCGCTGGAGCGCAGCCTCACCGAACTGCTGCAAGGTCGCAGCTTCGAGGGCTTGAACGATTTGCCGCCGCCGACGTTCGAAGGCCAGGCGGTCACCGAGCCGAACAACTTCGTCGAACACTTCATCGACTCCAGCGGCGTGGTGTCGTGGCGCTTCTTCAGCGCCCAGTCGGATTATGAATTCGTCGAGTGGGACTTCTCCGGCCAGGGTGAAGACTCTAATGCCCAGGAAGCCGCGACCTTGTTCGGCATTCTCGAAGGCATGGGCAAAGAGTCCTACATGGCCGTGTACGAGCACCTGGGCGCCACCGCCTGCCGCATCCTGGTGCCGGACTACTCGGAAATCTACCCGGTGGAAGACCTGATCTGGGACAACACCAACAAGGCGCTGTTTTTCCGCGCGGATATCCTCAACCTGCACAGCCTCGACGAGGATGAGTTGCAGGCGTTGCTCGAGCGCCTGATAGAAAGCGAGCTGGACGACTACACCGATATCACCACCCTGATCGGCATCGAGTTCGACGACAACACCGCCTGGGGCCAACTGACCATCCTCGAGTTGAAGCTGCTGATCTTCCTGGCCTTGCAGCAATATGAAGAAGCCAAGGAGTGCGTGGAGATGTTCCTGCAGTACAACGACAACACCGCCGAGCGTGGCCTGTTTTACCAGGCGATGAATGCGGTGCTGGAGATGGAGCTCGACGAAGATCTGGACCTGGCGGATTACGAAGCCAATTTCCGTCGCATGTTTGGCAACGAGCGGATGGATGCGGTGATTGGCTCGGTGAATGGCGATGTGCGCTTCTATGGCTTGACCCCGACCAGCATGAAGCTGGAAGGGATCGACCGGCACCTGCGCCTGATCGACAGCTACAAGAAGCTGCACGCGGCGCGGGCCAAGGTGGCGGCTGTTTCCAGATGATGACCGAGCCAAGGAAAAGGGCCTGCCGTTGAACCAACAGACACTGTCCCTGCGCCTGGAGCGCGTGGCGGCGCATGTGCCAGCGGGCGCGCGCCTGGCCGACATCGGCTCGGATCACGGCTACCTGCCGGTGGCGTTGCTACGCCGTGGTGTCATCACCGCGGCGGTGGCCGGTGAGGTGGCGTTGACGCCGTTCCACGCGGCCCAACGCACCGTGCGCGAAAACGCTCTGGACTCGAGCATCACCGTGCGCCTGGCCAATGGCCTGGCGGCGATCGAGCCGGAAGACGGGATCACAGCGATCAGCCTCTGCGGCATGGGCGGCGAGACGATCCGCGACATACTCCACAGCGGCAAGGCGCGCCTGAATGGCCAGGAGCGCCTGATCCTGCAACCCAACGGCGGCGAACAGCCCCTGCGCCAATGGCTGATGGACAACGGCTACCGCATCCTCTGTGAGGAACTGCTGCGGGAAAACCGCTTCGACTACGAAATCATCGTCGCCGAGCGCGCCGGGCCCGTAAGCTACAGAGCCAAGGAACTGTACTTCGGCCCCTTGCAGATGCAGGCTCGCAGCCCGGCCTTCCTGGACAAATGGCAGCGCAGGCTACGCCAGAAGCAAAAGATCCTGAGCCACTTCGCCCGGGCGCCGCAGGCCCTGCCCGAGGAAAAGGTCCGGGACATCACCCAACAGATCCACTGGATCAGCGAGCTGCTGGCCTGAGCCCGCTGACCGCCAGCGACACCTTCAGTCCCCCCTCCCTGCCGCTGCAGTGCCCGCAAGAGCAGCCCCCAGGAAGTACAGCATCCCGCCCGCGATAATGAACAGCATCAGCATGTAGAAGATGTAGTGGGCAGGCTGCGCCGCCAATACCATCCCGCACAGCACCGGCCCCAATGCCGCCCCCAGGTTGTTCAGGTTCTGCGCCCCGTAGTACATGCCCCGCAGATGGCTCGGGGCGATGTTGTCGATGAACATGTATTCGGCGGGGAACACGACAATCTCGCCGAGCGTGAAAATGGCCATGGCGATCACCCAGAACACCAGAGTGGTCGACAGGGCGAAGCCCGCCAACCCCAGGACAAACATCGCCAGCCCAGCGGCGAGCCACAGGCTCAAGTGTTGCTGGGAGATTCTTCTGCCGATGAGGTATTGCAGGCTGATCACCGTCAGGGCATTGGTCGCCACGATGCTGCTGATAATCCGGTAGGTGGTTTCGGCTGTGGTGGTCACCACCAGGTACTGCGACAGATAGGCGGTGAACTGGCCGAAGACCACGGCGCTGAGCAGCCCGCCCAGGGTAAAGCACACCAGCCGGCGATCGCGCAGCAACAGTCTGCCCACGGCCAGGAACGGCGCGGAGGGCTGGCTTGCCTCGACGCCAGCCAAGCCCCTGTCGCCCCACACGAAGTAGATAAAAAAGAACCCTGCGCCCAGCCCCGCGGACAACAGAAACGGCAGGCTGATATCCAGCCCGGCCAGTCCCGCGCCGAGAAAGGGGCCGACGGCATAGCCGATATTGGTCAGGGTGTATTTGATCGAAAACACTTCGCCCCGACCGGCGGCGGGGAGCAGGCTGCCAAAGCCTGATTTCACGGCGATATCGATGACCGCGTAGGCCAGGTTGATCAACACCAGGCACAGGTAGAACAGCCAGAGATCGCGCGCGACAAAGGTCCCGAGGAAACCCGCGGTGAACACGCCACTGCAGACCAGGATCAGCCGGTAGCTGGACATCCGGTCCACCAGGAAACCGCCATACAGGCTCAACAGCGACCCGATGATCAGCGTGCTGCCGATGACCAGGCCGATATCGGCGATGCTCAAATGGAAGTTGCCCGATAAATAGATGACCAGATAAGGCAGGGTGATCGCGCGGGCGAGGGTCAGGACCAGGGACGCTGAAAGCAGCAGGTTTACCGTCGTCGGATAGTTTCTTAGCGTGGCCAGCATCCTTGCCTCATCGTTATAGCCATCATTTTTGTCGGGTTCGCGCTTTGGCAATCGCTCGATAGCGGGTGCGGATCAAGCATACTGCTGAACCCAGCTCTCATTGCCGATGGTTTTTACCGCGAGCATGGAGCCAGATTCATGAATAAAGGATGTTTATGTTCTCCTCCGAACGCTTGAAGGGCATCGATGTATTTGTCTGCGTGGCCGAGTCCGGCAGCTTCACCGCCGCCGCCGAGAAAATGAACCTGACAGGCTCTGCCATCAGTAAAAGCATCGCGCGCCTGGAGGGCCGGCTGGGTACTCGCCTGTTCCAGCGGACGACACGACGGCTGTCGCTTACCGACGCGGGTATGACCTTCTATCGCACCTGCACTGGCGTGCTGGCCGACCTGGAAGAGGCCGAGCTTTCCCTCAAGGCCGAAGCCAGCGAGGTCCGGGGCAGTGTTCGCATAGACCTGCCAGGGGCTTTGGGTCGCGCCCAGGTACTGCCGATCCTGCTGCGCCTTGCTCAGGATCATCCGGCCCTGACTCCGCACATTTCCTTCTCCGACGGTTTCGTCGACCCGTTCAAGGAAGGCGTGGACATCGTTGTGCGCATTGGCGGCGCGGACGCCAGGCCCGACACGGTGGGGCAGCGTTGCCTCGCCCGTGAGCGACACCTCTTTTGTGCCTCCCCCGCCTATCTGGCCAGGCAGGGCATGCCCCTGACCGAGCACGATCTGCAGCAGCATCAGTGCATCGCCTATGGCTGGGTGGATGGAAGAATCAATCCCTGGAACTTCACCGACGACCAGGGCGCAACGACGCGCCGACAAGTCGCCGCCCAGCTCGTCGTGGGCAATGGCGAAGGCATAGTGACGGCGGTGATGGCGGGCTGCGGAATCGCGCAGTTGCCGTCATGGCTCGTCCAGCAACAACTGGACGAAGGGACCTTGGTGGAGGTGCTTGCCCAGCGGGCAACCGAAGGGATGCCGATCAACCTGGCCTGGATCAAAAGCCGTGAAGCGCTGCCCAAGGTCAGGGTCCTGCTGGAGGCACTGGTCGCGGGGCTGACGCCGATTGATGACGGCGACCGATGAGCGCTCCTCCCCCGTGACAAACGGCTATCGGTCAGCACCTGCCGCTAACCGATAGCCCCTGCCCTTAGAACTTCGTCAACACCCCCACCCGCAACGTCCGCCCCGGCGCCGGCATGAAGCTCTGCGCCAGCGGGTCCAGGTAATAGCGGTCGGTCAGGTTCTGCAGCGACACGCTGAGTTGAGTGTGTTCCTTCAACTTGTAGTTGAGGAACAGATCGAACAGCGCCACTTCGCGGTAGACCAGCTGCGGGGTGGTGGCACCGGTCTGCCAGTTCTCGTCGGCCTTGACCGTCGGGCCGGAGCTGTAGGTGGCGCGCCCGCCAAGGGTCAGGGCTTGGTCGAAGAAGCGCAGGCCCGAGGTCAGGTTCGCCGAGAAGCGTGGCGGATTCTGGGTGTTGGAGTAGGAGCCCATGAAGCTGCCCGGCGTACAGTCCGGCGTGTTGCTCAGGTCCCGATAGCGATTGCTGCTGGCCCGCAGCCGCGCGGCGAAGGCCGAGTCGCAGGTTTCGGTCTTCAGGTAGTAGGTGGACGAAAAGTCCGCGAACACCCGTCCAGCGTCATAGTGCGACTGCAGCTCCAGGCCGCTGGTCTTGTAGCTGTCGGTATTGCTGAAGCGCATCAGGCCCATCAGGCCCGGGCTCGGGTCGTAGTAGCGAGTGATGTAGTTCTTGATGCTGTTGTTGAAGTAAGCCAGCTTGATCGCCGCCGAGTCGTTGTCCAGCAGCAAGCCTTTGTGCAGGGTGCTGGCGCCGATTTCCCAACTGCTGGAACGCTCGGGCTTCAGGCCCTTGCCCGGCATGGTCTGCAATACACCCTGGCTGGTTTCAAACAGCGAGGGCATGCGCAGGCCCTGGGTGTAGGAGGCATAGACGAAGGTGTCCGGCGCCACTTCGAGATTGATGCCGAAGGCCGGGGCGAAGGCGCCGCCGCTGTTGCGGTTCTTTCCAGAATAGTCATAACCGCTGACCACCTCGCCGACCTCGGACGGATAGACCCTCGAGTCGGTCGCGCCGAAGTCGTTGTAGCGAATGCCCTCGAAGGGATAGTTGGTGTTCTTGAAGACAATCCCGTTGTTCAACCGCGGATCCGTGGCGTCGGTGTACTGCCCGTTCGAGTCCGGGAACCACATCATGTTGCCGTAGCTTTGCTCGTTGGAAACGCTCAGGTAACGCAAGTCGCGCTCCTCCCGGCGCGCCGTCGCATGGGCGACCTTATCCTGGGTGCGGTAGTAGGTGTAACGCCCGCCGCCCCACAGTGTCAGGCTGTCGATCGGTTTGTACTCCAGCTTGCCGTTCAGGCTGAACTCCTGCCGCTCCCCTTCGCGCAGCATGCGGTTGGCATTGATGTCGTGCTGGGTGGTGGCCACGCTTTTTTGCGGCCGCAGGTCCTCGACCTGGAACGACCCGCCCAGGTCCAGCTTGAAATCGCCATAGTCGCTCTGCATGTGCGAAATGTTGGCCAGGTCGCCACCAATGCGGCGGTCGGCCTGGCGGCTCCAGCTGCGATCCGAGCGATAGGCTTGCGAAGCCGGCGCTGCCACCGAGGTCAGCTGGCTGGTCTGCGCGTCGGTCATCCACAGGCTGGCCGTCAGGTCCACCAGCGGGTTGCCGTCGGGCAGGTAGTGGTAGCGCACGGTGTAGGTGTCGATCTTGGTATGGCCCAGCGGGTACTGGTAGATGCCACCGGTGCCGAAACGGAAAATGTCCGACGGCATGATCTCGCCGATGCGTCCGTCGTAGCGGCGGTAGCCCAGGTCGAAGCTGTGGCCGTCCGCCGGGCGCAGGGTGGTCTTGAGCAGGAAGGATTCGGTCTCCGCCGAGGAGTTCAGCACCTCCTCGCCGGCGTTATAGGTGGTGGCCACCGTCATCTCTTCACCGCCGTAACGGTCGTAGGTGCGATAGCGGTCCTGGCCCTTCTTGCCGGCGAAATAGTTGCCCTGGTTGCGGTGGGCATAGGCCGCCACCACATCAAAGAACTCATGGCTATAGGCGAACGCGGCACTGCCGGACTCGGCCTTCGAACCGAACAGGCCGCCACGGCTCTGGTGCGGTTCCGAGTACAGCTCCTCGGTCAACGAGTGGCTGTCACGCGATGCCGGAGCCACGCCGTTGTTCCACAGATCGCCCTTCAAGCGCAGGCCGATGTTCTTGCCGTCCTGCAGGATGTCCTCGACGCCGAGGGTGCGCATCTTCACCGTGCCGCCAATGGCGCTGGAGGTCAGGCTCGGGCCCTTGTCGATGGCGATGTCGCTGATCAGGTCCGGGTCGATGTAGCTGCGTTGCTGGGTGCCGGCATAACCGCGATAGACATCCAGCGCCTGTTGCGAGCCGTCGACGGTCACCGCCACCCGGCTCTGGCCCTGGATGCCGCGGATATTCACATCCAGGCCGCCGCCATTGCGGCTGTCGCCGACCTGGACCCCAGGCTGGCCTTTGAGCACGTCGCCGACCGAGATCACACCAAAACGCTGCATGTCCTCGCCGGAGATATACAGCGAGGATCGCGGTGCCGAATACACCTCCTTCTGTTCGAGGTCTTCGCCAACGACTTTCTGCGATGGCAGCACCATCTCCCCGCCCGCCCGATACAACTCGAAGCTGCCGTCCACCTGGCGCTGATAGCTCAAGCCGGTTCCCGCCAGCAACCGCGCCAGGCCCGCCTCGGTGCTGAAATCGCCTTGCAGGCCCTGGCTGCGCTTGCCTTCCGTCAGCGTGGCGCTGCCCGCCATATTGATGCCCGCCTGCACGCCGAAGCGCGACAGCGCCTGGTCCAGCGGGCCGGCGTCGATGCTGTAGTGCTGGCGCTCGCCAGCGGCGAACACAGCCGCGCCGCAGAGCGGCTGCAAGCTGAGGAAAAGCAGGCCAAAGGTGTGGGTACACAAGGCACGGGCGGGGAAAATCATGCAAGGCTCCTAGGGGTTGGCACCCACCTGTCCCGGTGGGTCATACCCAGAGGCCAAGCCAGATCGAAAAAACTATCGCCCCGGAGAAAAAAAGTTTCAGGCCGGCACCACAGTCACCCAATAACGGGTTCGTCGCTCGATGCGCACCGGCAGCGTATTGGCCACCAGCGCCAACGCGGCATCGGTGTCGTCCAGCTGGAAACTGCCGGTGACGCGCAAGGCCGCGACCTCTTCGCTGCAACGCAAAAGGCCCGGGCGATAACGCGAGAGTTCAGCCAGCAATTTATCCAGGCGCATGCGTTCGGCCGGCAAGATGCCCCGCAACCAGGCCTGGGCCATGAACAGATCGACGCGGCTCGGCGCCCTCACGCCCTGGCTGTCGACCCGGGTTTGCCAACCAGCCTCCAGCGGCACCGGCAGCCAATGGCGCCGCGCACTGACCTGCACCAGACCGCGCAGCACCGTCACCTGGGTGCCCTGCCGATCATGGCGCACCAGCAGATGGGCGCCACGGCTGTACAACACCGCGTCCGGGGTCAGCAGTTGCACGGCCGGTGATTCGGCCCGCGCATCCAGCGCCATTTCGCCCTCGATCAACTGCACCCTGCCCTGTTGTTGGGTCAGTTCCAGGTTCACCGCACTGGCAGTGTTCAGCCACAGCGAGCCGCCGTCCGCCAGGGCCCAGCGCCGACGCTCGCCGATACTGGTGCGATAAGTCGCCAGGGCCGAACGCACCAGAGTGGAATCCGCACCCTGCCAGGAAATCCCGCCGAGCAGCCCCAGGGCGAGCAGGCACTTGAGCACCTGCCGACGCCGCTGCGGATCGGCCCCGGCCGACTCCAGTGCCCGACGCGCCGTGGCATCGGCCAACAGATTGGCTCCGGGCTGCAACATCAGCGGCAAACTGCTGACCCGCTGCCAGGCGTACTCATGCTCGGCGCTCGCCTGCCGCCACTGCTGCAAAGCCTGGTGCTCACCATCACTCATCAGCCCGGACTGCGCCCGGACCATCCAATCGATGGCGCTATCCCGCACCCGCGGATCAACCACGGTGCCACTCATTCAAAACGGCTCGCGTAACAGACACTGAACGCCTTGCCCATGGCCCGCTGCACCTGGGCCACGCTCAAGCTCAACCGCGCGGCGATCTGCGGGTAGGTCAGGCCATCGAGCTGGGACAAAAAGAAAATCTGCCGCACCCGCGACGACAACCCCACCAGCAGCGAATCCAGCTGCAGCAGGGTTTCGATCATCAAATGCCGCTCTTCCGGCGAAGGCTCCTCGGCCACCGGCCGCGCCGCCAGGGCCTCCAGGTAAGCCCGCTCGATCGCCTGGCGCCGCCAGCGATTGATCAGCAAGCCATTGGCAATGGTCGCGAGAAACGCCATGGGCTGGCGCAACTCGCGCACATCCTCCTGCGAGCGCATCACCCGGACAAAGGTGTCGTGAGCCAGGTCCTCGGCATCGGCACTGTGCCCCAACCGTCGATGCAACCAGCCCCGAAGCCAGCCGTGATGGTTCGCATACAACCGGGCGACGGGCGAAGCAAAGCTGTCGTCGTGCATGTCAGATCCGCATTAATGATAATGCTTCTCATTTTAGAGTTTTGCGATGGGAGTTGTACAGCGCGGGGAATGTCGTGGCTGAGGTGAGCACCGCATAGCACATATGCCCTATAGGCGCCCCCCAAGCACCATGCTGAAATGAATCACTCCGTTGAGTCAGATTCAAAAGGGGGCGATTGGCCAAAATCCCCTGATTTACGTCTTCCGACCTGCCCCCTGTCGAGGATTGCTGATAACCAAGGGCGAAACACTATTAAGGAAAATATGCCATGAACAAAAACCATATCTTTGCCCCCGTGTTACTGCTGCTGGCGGGTACCTTGGCGGGTTGCTCGACCAACCCCAATGTCTTGCAAATACACAAGGTCACCGCGGAAACGATCGGCCTGGCCTCCACCGATGAACTCACCATGGGTCCCGTCACCAAAGGCAAGGAAGACTTTCTCGGCGGCTCGGAACTGACCTTCAAGGCCACCACCGCCAAGGGCCGCGTATTCAACTGCTCGACCTTCATGACCCCGGGGATTCTGCTCGATCCACCGAAGTATTCACGGCTTACTTGCACGAACTAAGCTGGCGGAAGCGGCTTAAAGCAAAAGGCCCCGACTTGTCGGGGCCTTTGTTTTGATCGGCCGGTAGATTGCCGGGATTCCACATAGCCTGATCTCAGGTCCGACTGCACGGCGACAACCCCACCGGCCACGCCGCCAAGGCTTCCAGGTAAGCCCGCTCGGCTCCCCCTCCCTAACGCCTCTTAACCGCCAAATCGAGGCGGTCGCAAGCTCGGCGCAGACGTAAACAAGTAGGCGTTGATGCTATGATTTGACGGCTAATGGAGGGTTATTCGATGAGCAAAACCGCCGCTGCTGGCGTTGCCAGTGAAGTTCGCAAGCTTGCCAAGGCTCACAAGGTCACCACTGAGCCTGACAGCATGAGTTGCATGGCTGTCACCATCACCCGCCTGGCCGGCGACTCGGTCGAGTTGGATAGCATTGAGCGATTACTGGTCAATCTGAAAAAGAAAGGTGTGCTGAGCAAGACGCAAACCCTTGCACTTCAGGAACGCTATCTCCAGGAAAAGAGACAGGCCAAAAAGAAACTTAGCGCATGAGCTTCGATCCTTTCGGTGATTTCGAAATGGCCGGCTATCTTCGAAATCATCAACGCCTCAAAGACCCTGTCGAAGTCAAAGAGTCCGAGCACTTTGTCTTCGAACTGAGTATCGAAGAGGCGCTTTCACACTTGGCCCGAAAGCGGCGACCTGACTACAAAGCCATCCTTAGGGTTCACAAGATCCTGTTTGGCGGGTTTTATCCTTGGGCTGGCAAAGATCGAAATCAGCTTGTTCCGCATCTCGCCGTATTCAAAGGTGCATTCGACGATCCACGCAGTACCGCCTTCGAGCGCCCTGACTTCATCAAAAGGTCCGTCGACTATGCACTTGAGCTGGCGGCAGACAAGAACAGGTTTCGGGAAAAACCTGGGGAAGTCATGGGCCAACTGGCATTCGCCCACCCCTTCCTGGACGGCAACGGACGCACCCTCCTACTGGTTTTCATGGAACTCTGCTACCGGGCCAGATTCGCCATCAATTGGTCCAGAACGAACAAAGATGACTACCTGCGAGCACTGAGCGACGAAATTCGGGAGCCTTGCCGGGGGCACCTCGACAACTACCTGAAACCTTTCGTTACGGCCATAACAAGCCGTGACGAGTGGCCACAGATGATCGGCGGCATTCGCGGTCTGGATGGACTCGACAAAGAAGACATCACCTACGAGAGCCTGGATAACCCGCAAGTCCAGCAGATCTACAAAACCTATCGGGCCCAGCTTCAAGACGCCCCGGCGGTGCCGGGGGCTGATGACTGAACCCGTTGCCCTCAAAACAATTCCGCTCTTCTCTCCTCCGCTTCATGGGTGCTTGCAAAAGCGTTCAGCGAGTCACGCAGTGTCCGAAGGTCACTCTTTGCAACCCTTCGAGGCCGCGGGAAACATCGTGTTACAGACCGTCTAGACTCCAGTATTCCAGGGCCGAAGGTTTCTGAAAGCCCTCCCAACGGCAGTCATTCCCATCGAGTCGACCTGAGTACACAACATCATGTGCGAATCATGTGATTCAAAACCCGCCGCAAACACCCACGATCGTCGTCGTTTTCTTCGCTTCGCCGGACTGGGGGCAGGCGCCCTGCTGATAGCCGGCGTATTGCCAGACAGGCTGGTCCATGCCGCCGAAAAAACCGCCGCGCCGCCCAAACCACAAAACGCCATCAGCCCCGACCAGGCCCTGCAAAGGCTGATCGAAGGTAATGAGCGTTATGTCAGCGGAAACTCAAAGACCCACGACTTCAAGGACGAGCGCGAAGCCCTGGTTTCCGGGCAGAACCCGTTCGTGGCGGTGCTCAGTTGCTCCGACTCGCGGATCGCTCCCGAATACGCTTTCGACACAGCCCGAGGCGATCTTTTCGCCATACGCGTTGCGGGCAACTTCGTCACCGGCGAAGGCCTGGCCAGCCTCGAATACGCCGTCGCGGTACTCGGCGCCCCGCTTATTCTGGTACTGGGGCATGAGAGCTGCGGCGCCATCGAGGCCGGCATAAAAGCAGTAAAAGACCACGCCGTTTTTCCTGGGCATATCCAGAAACTGACCGATGCACTCAAGCCCTCTATCGAGAAAGTGCTCAAGCAACCCGGGGCTCTGATGGAAAATGCCACGGTGCAAAACGTCAAGGACTCGGTCGCCAGCCTTAAACGGGCCACGCCACTGCTCACTGATGCGCTCGACAAAGGCAGGTTGAAAATCGTAGGCGGCATCTACCGCCTTGCCACCGGTAAAGTCGAGTTGATTGCCTGAACCGGACAGTGCGCATCGCCTGCCGATAAACCGAGAAAGAGCCCTGCGCGCCGGCTGGGCTCTGCTGGTTTTCGCCGCCTGGATAAACGACCGGGCTTGCACTGCCCGGTTGGGAATATCGTCTTATGGCTTTGCCCAGCCTCCTTTGCACTGATCCAATCGGTCCTCATCAGTACCAACTCCTTTCTCTGTGTCGATGTTCCCATTCAGGTCGAGATAGATATGGGTGTTCGGCCATTTTGGGGTGATGCTGACGCAATGGTGGCGGCCCTTTTCGCTCCACCAATCCAACTGCATGAAAAAGTCTTCGTCTGGAAATATAAAGCCGTTATCTGATGTTCCGCCTCCGGGTTGCATCCGTCCTTTATATATCCGGTTCTGCACGTTCCAGATGTACTTCAGCTCTTCCTTGCCGTTTTCGGCGTAGTGAACGGTTACTGTCGGCTCAAGAATGGTCTGCCCGACAAAAAACAATACCGGTAGTAACGGAATGAATAGCAGCCAAGCACATCCAGATCGCCCCTTACTCGCATTTGTGGTCGTCAATCCCTTCTCCCCAGTTTTCTGGCGGTACTGCTAGTACTTCGTCCATGACCATCTTCGCTGTTATCCCTCCGTTGGAGTGCTGGTTGGCGACCGGGCCTGCGCTGCCCGGTCGTTGGTTGTCGAGATTAAGCGTTCAGCGCCTGAGACTTATCGCCCAAGGTACGCAGCAGATCGCAGCCGTCACTGAGCAGCAGGCCGATGGCAAAGCGGATCTGAGCAACATCTTGAGCGCCGGAAGCACAGTCGAGGATTTCCAGCAGATTGCGGGCAGCGCCGATGCGTTGTTGGGCGCAGGTGTAGAGATCGGAGAGTGAGGCGTTGGCGTCCAGGTAGAGGACGGGGTGGTCGGTGTCGTTGCGGGTGAGTGGAATGAGGTTGCATGTTTCTGTGCGGGTCATTGATGAAGCTCCATGAGTATTCAAGCCCTGCCTCCGTCATCCAACCGGACAGAGGGTCGGTTGATAAATGAGGCGCTATGCACATAGTTTTTGGCCCGCGATGACCAGTCATCAGTCAGCAATGACGTGCTGAACTATAGAAGCGGTATTCGCTTAAGGACAGCTTTTACGTAAACGGTTGTTCGGTTTATCGTTTCAAAAATATGCCGTGATCAGCTTTTGAATGGCTGTTTTCGACCAAAAGCAGACAGTCAGCGCGGTTCTGGTGTCGCCCGATAGTGAGCGCTTACAGTATGCGACTGCATACCTAAAGCAATTCTGGCTTATTGCTTACACCGTTTATTCCTATACAACCTCCCTCATTTTCCGTGAACACCAGTAGGGTCTGCTGATACCCTTGTCAGGAGGCCCCGAGGCCTGCCGACACCCGCTGAATGTGCCGAAGGCAGATCCAGCTAAAAGCAAACTGACGTGCTCAACCAGCGATAACTAGCCCATGAAGAAGAACCTTGGAACACTGATTCCCCTACAGGATTACCTGAGAGTTCATAGGGTTATCCGCTCTACTTTGGATATGGCCGGCGCGGAAACAGCCCACGCTTGCTGGTTTTTCAGCGTCGCGGGTGCCGCTATTCTTAGAAAGTATTATAAAAAAGATGCTCATGCCGTGGCAGGGGCTATGTGCCTGATGGTGGATGAAGAAAACGCTAACGTGTTGTGCTTCGCCACCTTAGAAGGTGACGCAATTCGTAGCTCCAATAATGCGTTTCACGCACTGGTGGTGTGCGGCGATTACGTTGTGGATTTCATGAGCCCTATCTTTCCGGAGACCTGTAAATCCTCAGGTCATCCATTTATGGCGCCTTCCAAGTCATTCCAACGAAAGATCGAAACCATGGCATCGTCTCACACCGACCTAAGTAGAGATGGGGACTTCTTTTTTTTTCCGAATGAGTTGCTGACCGACCATCTCACGAAAAGGTTTGTGCAAGGTCATCTTCAGTCTGATGTCTTGAATGCTTGTCTGGAATGGTTCATCAAGCCCCCTAAGCCGATACGTCCCACTCTCACTGTGGCGGATGAAAAGGGCCAGGTTATAAACGTGAAACTAAAGGACGGCTCTGTCGTCGGGTCATGGTAAGTCGTGTTTTAGCTGCTGCACCCGTTACAAGTGGAGGGATGAAGTCACTAGTCGGAGAAGCAACAGTGCTAACCGATGTACAGGCCCGCTTAGCGCTCAAAGAACTGATCGAAAAGCACCTCAAGGGTGGCGATCCCGATTACGTTCGTTTGATCGAAATCGTTCTAGATCCTTCAAGGCAAGTCCCGATCAGGGGCATGCTCGAAGACATTAGACGGTACAATAAGGCGCAATACACAAAACAAGAGCTTGAGCTGATCGACGACCTTTTATACATGTATGGGTGAGCTGTCCCGCTTGACGACCCGGTAATCACTCTCAAAATCTTGCTTCTATTACAATCCCCCACTCGCTCACGCCTACAGCAACCACGTATGCAGGATGACAGTCCATAGGTGTGGGCGGGCTACAGCTTATATTTCCAGCACCGACCACAGACCGTCCCCAGCCTGTGCAACTTCTGAAAAAAACGGGGGGGATTTTCTGAAAAATTAACGCCTGTTCAGAGTTTTGATAATCCAGTCTTTCAGTTTGAAAGTGTAATGACTGAGAGTTAGTAAACCCGCCACAACAATTACTGAAGCACCTATACCGTATAGTTTTGCAAGATCGCCGTTTTCGGGCGCCACATCAAGGTGTTTTGCGATTGGTTGCATTAGCTCTGGGGATAACGTGGCAGAAGCAATAATTCCGAATATTATTGTGATTCGGCGCGCGTAAGATTCTGATTTGATCTTGTCGTCTAGCTCTAAGGCTTTGCGAACAGTTTCAATCTTCTTGTGCAGCAGCTTGTAGATAGTAGTTAGGTGGTCACCTTTCTGTACTTCCTCGATGTATTTGGCGATTTCTCCATATTTATGTGCAGACAGGAGAGTCTCCTCAAATCCCAGTATGTCGAGTTCGAGGCGAGCAACGTCTATTGCTGTCTTGCATTTGTCTAGTCCTAGGGAAGCGTAGGAGTAGTATGTTTGTATAAAGTGCGATGCTTCATTGAGCACTTGGATGTCTGAGATTAAGTTGTTGAAAGTGTAAGAGTCGTGCTGCTTGACAAAAGCTTCTAGCTGCGAGGACGCTAGCATCAATGATACAGGCTCGGAGTAAAAGTTGTTGTAGTCGTCAAAGTTCCTCATGTCCTTATGGCCTAAGTCGGTATGTTTTATATTGTCCGACAGAAACGTTCGAGCCATTACGCTGTTGACTAGCTTTTTATGGGTTGACCAGTTTTCGGATGAACTCCATTTTTGATTGGTATGGGAGCTGATATAAAGTATCGGTTTGCCACGCCAGTGTTGTCCTATGGAGTCGTCTTTGTACTGGCTACCATACCATCTGATGCGGGTTTGAACGGCACCTGCCGCAATGGTGCGAGCGACCACCGATAATAAATTTCGCGCTATGTCCGTGAGGGTAAGTTGATCGGTGTGTACAAGTTCGTAGACAGTTAGACGCTCATCTACGAATTCCATTTCTCCCGGAGTGTTCAGCGCTGCCACCATGATGATTTCAAATGCTTCTCGCTGAACAATTCTTTTCCTCCGAGACATCTGGGCTATCTGACCTTCGGTGCATGCTAAGTGTAATTCTCTTTCACACAATACTGATGCAAGGTTGCGTCGTGATTTATTTACTTCGCTGCGCACTACTTTTTGAGTCGTAGACTCCTCAAAGCCAGCAATGGTTGGCAACGAAATACTGATTATGCCGCCCGTGTAAACTCTAATGTAAGGAATGACTAGCTCATGAGCTTCGTCATCTTCGCATCTGATGGCAATCGGGCGCATGAATATTCTAGCGCTTTCTGTAGGGAATCCATACGCAGAATTGAACAAGCGTTTGTCAGACAAGAGTAAATCAAAAGCCAAAGATAAAGCATAGGCATTAGAGTCTCCGGGGTTGCTTTGAGAAAATCGTTATGTCCAGATACAGTCATACCTTGTTCGGTTATTGTTGGCTCAATGCTTAATTGTTGTGATCGAAGTCTATTGTCTTCTGTGAAATAGATTTTCCCACTGCTGGTTAACGCGAAACTAAAAGCATCAGATTCAGCAAGGATTTCGCACATTCCTTCGAGATTCACGTTTCCAGTAATCTTCGAAGAATACAAGAAAGTTGCAGTACCAGAGTATGTGTTATCTTCTGAGGTGCTTTCGAGACTTGGTTCCGTATCGGGTAATTCCATCAACTAGTCTTCCTTGCAGCTAATGCTTTGTGCAGTGCCATAAACGTGAATGATCGCACGGAACCTACCTATCAGCTATGGTTTCGAGATCAACTCTTATGTGGCAATCATCTTAGAGTTAAAGTTGTAATTCTCCGGTGGAATAGCCACAAGTGTCTGCACCTCACCTCAAGGGCAGGAGCAAAAGCTTGATTTGTGTAGATTGTTTATTTGGTCGTGGTGAACCCGCCCTGTTGAGGTGTCCCCATTGGTGGGTTGGTGACAATCCATAGGCAACTCAATGTCAGCTTCTGGCCGATAGCAGACGCTCCTCAACCAAGCAGATATCTACATTACTCGCCAGTATTCAAAAACCGAGAGATCGCTCAAAAGCGCCCCGTAAAATCACAGCAGTGATAAGCGGCGATCAATAGCCGCTCATGACAAGAAAGCGTTTCAGGAGTTGCCCAACTCAGAAGTTCGCCGGCGTGTTCGCACTAATAATCTCCGCCTCATCCTGCCCAATATTGCGAAACTTATGCGGCAAGGTCGTCGGAAAATAATACCCATCCCCCGGGTTCAACACGCTCACCTGCCCGTCCACCGTCAACTCCACGGTGCCACGGGTGACGAGGCCGCACTCCTCCCCTTCCGCATGCACGATCGGCTCGTCGCCGGAGCTGGCGCCGGGGGCGTATTGTTCGCGCAAAAAGCGCATCTGGCGGGTTGGCAGGGCGGCGCCGATCAGCAGCAGGCGGGCGCCGTCGCGGCCGAGGTCGGGTTGTTCGTTGGCGCGGAAGACGTATTGGTGTTCGCGCGGGGGTTGGTCGAAGGTGAAGAAGTCCGCCAAGGACATGGGGATGCCTTCGAGGAGTTTTTTCAGGGAGCTGACCGAGGGGCTGACGCGGTTCTGTTCGATCAGGGAGATGGTGGCGTTGGTCACGCCGCTGCGCCGGGCCAGCTCGCGCTGGGACAGTTTGTAGCTTTCGCGAACGAGTTTGAGTCGAGTGCCCGTGTCCATAGCAGCCTTGTGTGAGGTGTACGTGGGGGGTGTTGCAAGTTGGAGTGCGGCCGGTGACTTTTAGTTGCGAAGTTTAGTTGCGAAGTTCGCCGATCCAGTGGCCCCGGAACCTGAAAGGCGGCTATTAAATCACGTTTGTGGGTGGAGCTGTAGCGGTGGCCGACGGTGGTGATTGGCCTTGCCGCAGGGTGTGCCAGGCGTTGAAAACCGGCGGTGTTCTTTCTGGCCTCGAGAGGGCCTGCGGCCCTTATCGCAGCCTGCGGCAGCGGCTACAGGTTTGCGGGTTCGGAGGCGGGTTTCGGGGCCGAAAAAAGCCCGCGCAAGCGCGGGCAAACGCAGGAAGCGTATCGGGATCAGATACCGAAGCGGTCGCGTAGCGCGTAGTACGCCGCGCCCATGGCGGTCAGCGGGGCCTGGAAGGTGCGGCCGCCGAACATCGGCATGTGCGGTAGCGAGGCGAAGGCGTCGAAGCGTTCGGCGTCGCCGCGGATCATTTCGGCGATCAGTTTGCCGGCCAGGTGCGAGCAGGTGACGCCATGGCCGCTGTAGCCCTGCATGTAGTAGGCGTTCTTTTCGATGCGGCCGAATTGCGGCATGCGCGACATGGTCAGCAGGAAGTTGCCGGTCCAGCGGTAGTCGATCTTCACGTCCTTGAGCTGGGGGAAGGTCTTGAGGATCTTCGGCCGGATCAGTTGCTCGATGTCGTTCGGCTCACGGGCGCCGTAGACCACACCGCCGCCGTACAGCAGGCGGTTGTCGGCGGTGAGGCGGTAGTAGTCCAGCAGGTAGTTGCAGTCTTCGACGCAGTAGTTGTTGCGGATCAGGCTGCGGGCCATTTTCTCCGACAGCGGTTCGGTGACCACGATCTGCGAGCCGCACGGCATGCTCTTGCGGGTCACCCGTGGGTCGAGGTCCTGCTGCAGGTAGGCGTTGCCGGCGATCAGCAGGTACTTGGCGCGGACCACGCCCTTGGCGGTGCGCACGATGTTCGGTTCGCCGTAGGTGATTTCCACCGCCGCCGACTGTTCGAAGATCTTGCCGCCCAGGCCGATGATGGCGCTGGCTTCGCCCAGGGCCAGGTTCAGCGGGTGGATGTGCCCGCCCTGCATGTCCAGCAGGCCGCCGACGTAGGCGTCGGAGCCGACTTCCTGGGCGATCTGCGCCTGGTCCAGCAGCTTCAGGTTCTTGTTGCCGTAGCGCTCCCAGCTGGCCTTCTGTTCGGCCAGGCCCTTGAGCTGCTTCTTGTTCATGGCGGCGAAGATGCCACCCGGCCGGTAGTCGCACTGGATGTCGTAGTGCTGGATGCGCTGGCGAATGATGTCGGCGCCTTCGAAGATCATGCTGCCCAGCACTTCGGCGCTTTTCTCGCCGTAGCGCGACTCGATCACGTCGACGTCGCGGCTGTAGGAGTTGACCAGTTGCCCGCCGTTGCGCCCGCTGGCGCCGAAGCCGACCTTGGCCGCTTCGAGCACGGTGACGCTGTAGCCCGCCTCGGCGAGGAACAGCGCCGAGGACAGGCCGGTGTAACCGGCGCCGATCACACAGACGTCGCATTCCACCAGCTCCTCAAGCACCGGAAAGTCGGTGGTCTGGTTGCGGGTCGCGGCGTAGTAGCTGTTTACGTAGGTTTGCATTATCGAATTCCCCAGCGGGTGCGGGTCGAAGCCCGCCCCGCCGTTGTTATAAGAGTCAGAGCTTGATCCAGGTCGCTTTCAGCTCGGTGTACTTGTCGAAGGCATGCAGCGACTTGTCGCGACCATTGCCCGACTGTTTGAAGCCGCCGAACGGCGCGGTCATGTCGCCGCCGTCGTACTGGTTGACCCACACGCTGCCGGCGCGCAGACCACGGGCGAAGCGGTGGGCGCGGCTGAGGTTGCTGGTCCAGACCCCGGCGGCGAGGCCGAAGATGCTGTCGTTGGCGATCGTCAGCGCCTCTTCCTCGGTGTCGAAGCTGATCACCGACAGCACCGGGCCGAAGATCTCTTCGCGGGCGATGGTCATGGCGTTGGTCACGCCGTCGAAAATGGTCGGTTCGACATACAGGCCGCCGGTGTTTTCCAGGGTCCGCGCGCCGCCGGCCAGCAGTTGGCCGCCCTGCTCCTTGCCGATGTCGATGTAACGCAGCACGTTGTCCAGCTGACGCTGATCCACCAGCGCGCCAACCCGAGTCTGCGGGTCGAGGGCATGTCCGGGTTTCCAGGCCTTGATGGCGTCCACCAGCAGCGGAATGAACTGCTCGCGGATCGAGCGCTCCACCAGCAGGCGCGAGCCGGCGGTGCAGACTTCGCCCTGGTTGAAGGCGATGGCGCTGGCCGCCGCTTCTGCTGCGGCGCGCAGGTCCGGCGCGTCGGCGAACACCACGTTGGGGCTCTTGCCGCCCGCCTCCAGCCATACGCGCTTCATGTTGCTCTGCCCGGAATACACCAGCAGTTGCTTGCCCACCGCGGTGGAGCCGGTAAAGGCCAGCACGTCCACGTCCATATGCAGGGCCAGGGCCTTGCCCACGGTGTGACCGTAGCCCGGCAGCACGTTGAACACGCCTTTGGGGATGCCGGCGTCCAGCGCCAGCTGGGCGATGCGGATCGCGGTCAGCGGCGACTTTTCCGATGGTTTGAGGATGAAGGAGTTGCCCGCCGCCAGGGCCGGGGCGAATTTCCAGCTGGCCATGATCAGCGGGAAGTTCCACGGCACGATGGCCGCCACCACGCCCGAGGCCTCGCGAGTCACCAGGCCCAGTTGGTCGTGAGGCGTGGCCGCCACTTCGTCGTAGATTTTGTCGACAGCCTCGGCGCTCCAGCGGATCGCGTTGGCGGTGGCCGGCACGTCGATGCTCAGGGAGTCGCCGATGGGCTTGCCCATGTCCAGGGTTTCCAGGAGCGCCAGTTCTTCCTGGTGCTCGAGGATCAAATCGGCGAAGCGGATCAGCACGCGCTTGCGCTCGGCCGGGGCCTTGCGCGACCAGACGCCGGACTCGAACGCCTGGCGCGCCACCTGCACCGCCCGGTTGGCGTCGGCCTCGTCGGTGCTGGCGACGTTGGCCAGGAAACGCCCGTCCACCGGGCTGATGCACTCGAAGGTGGCCGCGCTGGCGGCGTGGCAATACTGGCCGTCGATAAAGGCGCGACCTTCGAGGGTCAAGGACTGGAAGCGCTGCTCCCAGTCGCTGCGGGATTTAGTCATGGCAAATACTCAACGCAGGAAAAGGAACGGCCGTCAGACCGTGTGCAGGTACCAGTTGTATTCGAGGTCGGAGATCGAGTTTTCGAACTCGGCCAGCTCGCTTTCCTTACAGGCGACAAACACGTCGATGTACATCGGGTCGATGTACTTGGCCATCACCTCGCTGTCGTCCAGCACCCGCAGGGCGTCGCGCAGGTTGCTCGGCAGGCTCTGTTCGTTCTGCTCGTAGGAGTTGCCTTCCACCGGCGCGCCGGGCTCGATCTTGTTGGTCAGGCCATGGTGAATACCGGCCAGTACCGAAGCCATCAGCAAATAAGGGTTGGCGTCGGCGCCGGCCACGCGGTGTTCGATGCGCACCGCATCCGCCGAACCGGTCGGCACGCGCACGGCCACGGTGCGGTTGTCGATGCCCCAGCTCGGCGAGTTCGGCACGTAGAACTGCGCGCCGAAACGGCGGTAGGAGTTGACGTTCGGGCAGAGGAAGGCCATCTGCGCCGGCAGGGTTTCCAGCACGCCGCCGATGGCGTGGCGCAGGGTGTCGTTGGTTTCCGGGTCGTCGCTGGCGAAGATGTTGTTGCCTTGCTTGTCGAGAATCGAGATATGCACGTGCAGGCCGTTACCAGCCTGGCCCGGGTACGGCTTGGCCATGAAGGTGGTGTCCATCTCATGGTCGTAGGCGATGTTCTTCACCAGGCGCTTGAGCAGCACCGCGTAGTCGCAGGCCTTGATCGGGTCGGAGACGTGGTGCAGGTTGACCTCGAACTGCGCCGGGGCGCTTTCCTTGACGATGGCGTCAGCGGGGATGCCCTGCTCTTTCGCGCCTTCGAGGATGTCTTGCAGGCAGTCGACGTATTCGTCGAGGTCGTCGATCAGGTAGACCTGGGTCGACTGCGGACGCTTGCCGGAAATCGGCGAGCGCGGCGACTGCGGACGACCGTTCACGTTGTCCTGGTCGATCAGGTAGAACTCCAGCTCGAAGGCCGCGCAGATGGTCAGGCCCAATTCATCAAACTTGGCGACAACTTGCCGCAGCACTTCCCGCGGGTCGGCGAAGAACGGTTGGCCTTCGATCTCGTGCATGGTCATCAGCAGTTGCGCGGTCGGGCGCTTCTGCCAGGGCTCGACGCTCAGGGTGCAGGGGATCGGGTAGCAGATGCGGTCGGCGTCGCCGATGTCCAGGCCCAGGCCGGTGCTTTCCACGGTGGAGCCGTTGATGTCCAGGGCAAACAGCGAGGCCGGCAGGTTGATGCCCTTCTCGTACACCTTGTGCAGGGCGGTACGCTCGATGCGCTTGCCGCGCACCACGCCGTTCATGTCCGCAATCAGCAGGTCGACGTAGAGGATCTCGGGATGGTTCTTCAGGAAGGCGTTGGCTTCGTTGAGCTGAACGGCACGCAGTGGGACCGACATGATGCACCTATGTGTTAATTATTATGTTCAAAACGGTTTCGTAGGAGCAGTCAATCCGAAAGGAAAAGTGAAGTCAAGCGCCAGAAATGGCCGCCGATCGTCAATTATTTTGCGCCTCAAGATCTTTATTTACCCCGTAACCCGTGCCGCTCACGGGTTTCAGACGAAAAACGTTTAGAATTTTTTACACGGAAGTTGTTAATTAAAATCAACGAGGATAAGCTCTCGAAAAACTCGTTCCAGCGTGAATTTCGAGGTGATAAAAATGGCATTCAAGCCATTGATCGGCGTTACTGCGTGCGTCAAAGAGATCGGGCTGCACCCCTACCACGTCAGCGGCGACAAGTACTTGCGTGCTGTCAGCAGCGCGGCCGAGGGCCTGCCCCTGATCATTCCTTCCCTGGCGGACCTCATCGATACCGAGGCTCTGCTGCAGAACCTGGACGGCCTGCTGTTCACCGGCTCGCCGTCGAATGTGGAGCCTTTCCACTATCAGGGCCCGGCCAGCGAACCGGGCACCGCCCACGATCCCCAGCGCGATGCCACCACCCTGCCCCTGCTGCGCGCGGCGATTGCCGCCGGCGTGCCGGTGCTGGGCATCTGCCGCGGCTTCCAGGAGATGAACGTGGCCTTCGGCGGCAGCCTGCACCAGAAGGTGCATGAGTTGCCGGGCTACCTCGATCACCGTGAAGCCGACCACCCGGACCTGGCCGTGCAATACGCCCCCGCCCATGCCGTCAGGGTGCAACCGGGCGGCGTGTTCCAGGCCCTGGATCTGCCCCAGGAATTCCAGGTCAACTCGATCCACAGCCAGGGCATCGACCGCCTGGCCCCCGGCCTGCGCGCCGAGGCCCTGGCGCCGGACGGCCTGATCGAGGCGGTGTCGGTCGAACACAGTCCGGCCTTTGCCCTGGGCGTGCAGTGGCATCCGGAATGGCAGGTGCTGTCGAACCCGGTCTACCTGCGGATCTTCCAGGCCTTCGGCGATGCCTGCCGGCAACGGGCGGCGCAGCGCAACGGCCACTGACTAAAAGCTTCACCCGCGAAATTGACTGCCACGCCCCCGGCCGGCGGCGGTGCGCCCTTGTGCGCCCGCCTTGGCCCGTGGGGCGGTTCAAGCCACACCCAGCAATACGAAAACCTGCTTTTGAAAAACAATAACCAGCGTCAGGCCGCCAGGACGGCAGCGCCGAATAAACCCGCCACCGCGGGTTTGTCATCCATCTATTAAGCCGGGCCGTTTTGGCCCGACGACTGACATCTGTTGGGAGTTCCACATGGCAAACGCCTCCAGCACGTACAGAAAGGCTCTGGAAGGTCACCCGCAACCGCAGAAGGTGCTGGTGAGAGTCGACCGCGTGACCAAGAAGTTCGATGAAACCGTGGCCGTGGACGATGTGTCCCTGGACATTCACCAGGGCGAGATCTTCGCCCTGCTCGGTGGCTCGGGTTCCGGCAAGTCCACCCTGCTGCGCATGCTGGCGGGCTTCGAGCGGCCGACGGAGGGGCGTATCTACCTGGACGGCGTGGACATCACCGACATGCCGCCCTACGAGCGGCCGATCAACATGATGTTCCAGTCCTACGCGCTGTTCCCGCACATGACCGTGGCCCAGAACATTGCCTTCGGCCTGCAGCAGGACAAGATTCCCAAGGCCGAGATCGATGCCCGCGTGGCCGAGATGCTCAAGCTGGTGCACATGACCCAGTACGCCAAGCGCAAGCCGCACCAGCTGTCCGGCGGCCAGCGCCAGCGCGTGGCCCTGGCCCGCTCCCTGGCCAAGCGGCCGAAGCTGCTGCTGCTCGACGAACCCATGGGCGCCCTGGATAAAAAGCTGCGCTCGCAGATGCAGCTGGAACTGGTGGAGATCATCGAACGGGTCGGCGTGACCTGCGTGATGGTGACCCACGACCAGGAAGAGGCCATGACCATGGCCCAGCGCATCGCCATCATGCACCTGGGCTGGATCGCCCAGATCGGCAGCCCGGTGGACATCTACGAGGCCCCCGTCAGCCGTATGGTCTGCGAGTTCATCGGCAACGTGAACGCCTTCGACGGCACCGTCATCGAAGACCTGGAAGGCCACGCGGTGATTCATTGCCCGGAGCTGGAACAGAAGATCTACGTCGGCCACGGCGTCAGCACCTCGGTGCAGGACAAGTCGGTGACCTACGCTATCCGCCCGGAAAAGATGCTGGTCAGCACCACCCGGCCCGAGCACCGCTACAACTGGTCCCAGGGCAAGGTGCATGACATCGCCTACCTCGGCGGGCATTCGGTGTTCTACGTCGAGCTGCCTGGCGGCAAGATCGTCCAGTCGTTCATGGCCAACGCCGAACGCCGTGGCGCGCGGCCGACCTGGGACGACCAGGTCTACGTGTGGTGGGAAGACGACAGCGGCGTGGTACTGCGCACATGAGCACGTTAACCATGAGCACTCTCAATCGGCGTTTGACCCGTGTGCTGCCCAGCGGTCGCAAGCTGGTGATCGGCATTCCGTTCCTCTGGCTGTTCCTGTTCTTCATGCTGCCGTTTTTCCTGGTGATGAAGATCAGCTTCTCGGAAGCGGCCCTGGCCATCCCTCCCTACTCGGAGATCTACAGCTTCGCCGAACAGAAATTCCAGCTGCTGCTCAACGTCGGCAACTACGCGTTGCTGGTGGGTGACGAGCTGTATATCTCGGCCTACCTCGGCTCGCTGAAAGTCGCCCTGCTCAGCACCCTGATGTGTCTGGTGATCGGCTTCCCCATGGCCTACGCGATCACCAAGGCCAGCAAGGAGACGCAGAACGTCTTGCTGCTGCTGATCATGATGCCGACCTGGACCGCGATCCTGATCCGCGTCTATGCCTGGATGGGCATCCTCAGCAACAACGGTTTGCTCAACGGCTTCCTGATGTGGAGCGGCCTGACCTCGGCGCCGATCGAAATCCTCAACACCAACACCGCGGTCTATATCGGCGTGGTGTATGCGTACCTGCCATTTATGGTGCTGCCGCTGTACGCCAACCTGGTCAAGCACGACCAGAGCCTGCTGGAAGCCGCCTCGGACCTGGGTTCGAGCAACTTCAACAACTTCTGGAAAATCACCGTGCCCCTGGCCAAGAACGGCATCATTGCCGGTTGCATGCTGGTGTTCATTCCGGTGGTCGGCGAGTTCGTGATTCCCGAACTGCTGGGCGGCCCCGAGACCCTGATGATCGGCCGCGTGCTGTGGCAGGAGTTCTTCAACAACCGTGACTGGCCGGTGGCCTCCGCCCTGGCGGTGGTGATGCTGGCGATCCTGATTATTCCGATCCTGCTGTTCAACCGCAGCCAGGCCAAAGAGATGGAGGGACGGGCATGAAACGTTTCGGATTTTCCAGCCTGATGCTGGTGCTCGGCCTGGCGTTCATTTACCTGCCGATGCTGATCCTGGTGATCTACTCGTTCAACGCCTCCAAGCTGGTGACGGTCTGGGGCGGCTGGTCGGTGAAGTGGTATGTCGGCCTGCTGGATAACCAGCAGTTGATGGGCTCGGTAGTGCGCTCCCTGGAGATCGCCTGCTACACCGCGATTGCCGCGGTGGCCCTGGGCACCCTGGCGGCCTTTGTGCTGACCCGGGTCACCCGCTTCAAGGGCCGCACCCTGTTCGGTGGCCTGGTCACCGCGCCGCTGGTAATGCCGGAAGTGATCACCGGTCTGTCGCTGTTGCTGCTGTTCGTGGCCATGGCGCAGATGATCGGCTGGCCGCAGGAGCGTGGCATCGTCACCATCTGGATCGCCCACACCACATTCTGCGCCGCCTATGTGGCCGTGGTAGTCTCCGCGCGCTTGCGTGAGCTGGACCTGTCCATCGAAGAGGCGGCCATGGACCTGGGCGCGCGGCCATGGAAGGTGTTCTTCCTGATCACCATCCCGATGATCGCGCCCTCGTTGGCGGCCGGCGGCATGATGTCCTTCGCCTTGTCCCTGGACGACCTGGTGCTGGCGAGCTTCGTCTCCGGTCCGGGCTCCACCACCTTGCCGATGGAAGTGTTCTCGGCGGTGCGCCTCGGCGTGAAGCCGGAGATCAACGCGGTGGCCAGCCTGATCCTGCTGGCGGTGTCGCTGGTGACCTTCCTGGTCTGGTACTTCGGCCGTCGCGCCGAAGCGGCCCGCAAGCGGGCGATCCAGGAAGCCATGGAATACACCGCCAACGAAGCCTATCAACCGGCAAGCCCACGGATGCAAGCGACGGCCTGAATCCTCATTAACCAACTTCGCCAGCCAACCGGCTGGCGAAGGCGTGCAACCTGATACACCGCGTTGCGAATGCAGCCATCTGCACAATAAGAAATGGAGTTGTACCGATGAAAATGCTTGGCAGGATACTGTTCGCCAAAACCATGCTGACCCTGTCCTTGATGGGCGCGATGGTGACCGGCGCTCAAGCCAGCGACAAGGAGCTGCGTGTCTACAACTGGTCGGACTATATCGCCCCGGACACCCTGAAAAAGTTCGAGGCCGAGACCGGCATCCACGTCACCTACGATGTCTTCGACAGCAACGAAACCCTGGAAGCGCGCCTGCTCACCGGCAAGTCCGGCTATGACATAGTGGTCCCTTCCAACAGCTTTTTGGCCAAGCAGATCAAGGCCGGGGTCTACCAGGAACTGGACAAGTCGCGGCTGCCGAACTGGAAGAACCTCAACCCGGTGCTGCTGCAGAACGCCGCCGCCAGCGACCCGGGCAACGCCCATGCCTTCCCTTACATGTGGGGCTCGATCGGCATCGGCTACAACCCGGACAAGGTCAAGGCGGTGCTGGGTAGCGACGCGCCAACCAACTCCTGGGACCTGCTGTTCAAGCCGGAGAACGCCGAGAAGCTCAAGGCCTGCGGCATCAGCTTCCTCGACTCGCCGACGGAAATGCTCCCCGCCGCCCTGCACTACCTGGGCTACCCGGTGACCAGCAAGGACAAGGCGCAGATCCTCGAGGCCGAGGCGCTGTTCATGAAGATCCGTCCTTCGGTGACCTACTTCCACTCCTCCAAGTACATTTCCGACCTGGCCAACGGCAACATCTGCGTGGCCGTGGGTTACTCCGGCGACGTGCTGCAGGCCCGCTCGCGCGCCGAAGAGGCCGGCAATAAGGAGAAGGTCGCCTTCAGTATTCCCAAGGAAGGCGCCGGCAGTTTCTACGACATGATGGCCATGCCCAAGGACGCGACCAACGTCGACAACGCCTACCTGTTCATGAACTTCCTGATGCGCCCGGACATCATCGCCGAGGTCACCAACAGCCTCGGCTACAGCAACGCCAACGCCGCCGCCACGCCGCTGGTGGACGAAGCCATCCGCAACGACTCGGCCTCGTACCCGCCGCAAGCGGTGCTCGCCACCCTGTACGCGGTGCCCGACCAGCCGATCGCCATCCAGCGCGTGATGAACCGTGGCTGGACGCGGATCAAGCTCGGCAAATGACACATCGCGCCCGCCCGACCATCGCGGCGGGCGCTGCAGCCCTCTTCCGTTCAGTCGCGCCTTACCACCGCGACACGCCTGCGAACGGGCTCACCTGGCTCCCTCGGCTCAGGTGACTCCTTGGCGCCCTCCTCGGGCGCCTTTTTTGCTTTCAGGCCGCACAAAATCCTGTAGCCGCTGCCGCAGGCTGCGTACGACCCGAAGGGGCGCGGCGATTTCAAGACCGCTGAAGGCCCTGCGGGCCTTGTCGCAGCCTCGCGGGCTCGGCAGCGGCTACAGGGGCGCGGCATCATCCGGCGGGTCCTCCCAACCCCAAACAATGATATTTTTCGCCGCTTGCGGTGCAGCCGGGCACCGCCACTTTTACAGGGAACCGTATCGATGCAGACCGCCGTCCAGCCTTGCCCATTGCCCAGCCAGTCCAGCATTGCCAACCTGGCCATCGGGGCGAGCTTCATCGATTGCCGCCAGGTGCTGGCCAACGACCCCGACCGCACGGCCATGCGCCACCTGCTCAACCTGATGAGCCAGACCCCGGCCTGGATCGACCGGATGATGGGCCTGCGCAACCGCGTGGTGCAGTTGTTCGGCCTCAAGGACCTGGGGCGCCTGACACGCATCGACCTGGCCAGGGCGGACGAAGATTACCGGCCGGACGATCGGGTCGGCATCTTCACCCTGGTTGCCCAGGCCCCCGACGAGGTACTGGTGGTGGACCGCGACAAGCACCTGGACGTGTACCTGTCCCTCAATCGCCTGCCGCTGACCGCCGAGGGCCAACGCCCGGTAGTGCTGTCCACCGTGGTCCATCCGCACAACCTGTTGGGGCGCTTGTACATGCTGCCGGTGGCGCCGTTCCACCGGCTCATCGCGCCCATGACCCTGGCCAACATCAATCGCCGCTGAGCCGCCACTTTCAAGGACACTGCCATGCAGACACCCGAGTTCGACGTTGTTGTAGTAGGCCTGGGCGCCATGGGCGCCGCGACCCTGTACCAGTTGGCCAAGCGCGGGGGGAAGGTGGCCGGCATCGACCGTTTTGTCCCGCCCCATGACCAGGGTTCGAGCCATGGCGACACCCGCATCACCCGCCAGGCTGTGGGCGAAGGCGTTGCCTATGTGCCGCTGGCGATCCGCGCGCAGCAGATCTGGCGCGAGCTGGAAGCCGAGCTGGATGTGCCGACAGAGCAGCCGTTGTTCGAGCAATGCGGCGTGTTGGTGATGACCTCCAGCGCCACCCCGACCGGCCAGGACGGCACCCCGGACTTCACCGCAAACACCCTGGCCCTGGCCCGCCAATTCGGCATCGAGCATGAGGCGCTGGACGCCGCGCAGATCCGCCAGCGCTTCCCGCAGTTCGCGCCGATCCACGACAGCGCCCTGGGTTACTTCGAACCCGGCGGCGGTTATGTGCGGCCGGAGCGTTGCATCGACGCGCAGTTGAACCTGGCCCGCCAGTTGGGCGCGACCCTGATCACCGGCGAGACGGTGCTGGGTATCGACAGCGACCCGGGCCGGGTACAGGTCACCTGCCAGAACCGGCGCATCAGCGCGGCAAAAGTCGTGGTCTGTGCCGGCATGTGGTCCAGCCAATTGCTCGGCGCGCCCTTCGACAAGCTGCTGCGAGTGTGCCGGCAGACCTTGTACTGGTACCAGTTGGCGGAGCCGCTGATCTTCCCCGAGCAGTCACCGAGCTTTATCGTCCACGGCGCCAGCGACGAGCAGACCTGCTACGGCTTCCCGCCGATCCCCGGCGAAGGCAGCATGAAGATCGCCACCGAGCAGTACAGCGAGACCTCGACGCCGGACAGCCTGGACCGTCAGGTCAGCGCGGCGCAGAGCGAGACGATGTATCGCGATTTGGTGTTGGCCAATATCGCCGGGGTCACGCCGCAGTTGGTGAAGTCCGCCGTCTGCGCCTACACCGTGACCCCGGACTCGCACTTCATCATCGACGAGCATCCGCGCCTGGCCAATGTCACGGTGGTCAGCGCTTGCTCGGGCCACGGCTTCAAGCACTCGGCGGCGATTGGCGAAGCCCTGGCCCAGCGGCTGGTGGATGGGCGCAGCGAGATCGATTTGAGCGCGTTTTCCCTGGCGCGCTTCGGCCATTGAGCGGCGCCTGGACGCCCCTGGATGGGGCGCTTTCCGGGAAGAAACGATTCAGTGACGTTTTTCCTTCTGTGGGCGCCGCTTTCAACCTTGCCCCTTCGTTCAGTCTCTACGATTCTGTAGAGACCCCCGCGGGGCGGCGCCAGGCCGTCCCAGGCAAAACAACAGGAGCGCCCCATGAAGAGCGTCGCTGAAGTACTGAAGTTGAAGGCCAAGCACAACCAGCAAGTGCACACCATCGCGCCCCACCAGATGGTGCTCGAGGCGCTAATGCTGATGGCCGAGAAGAACGTCGGCGCCCTGCCCGTGATGCAGAACGGCGAAGTGGTCGGGGTGATCAGCGAACGCGACTACGCGCGCAAACTGGTGCTGCACGGCCGCTCCTCGGTGGGCACGCCGGTCAGCGCGATCATGAGTTCGCCGGTGATCACCGTGGACTCGCACCAGAGCGTGGAAACCTGCATGGGCATCATGACCGACAGCCACCTGCGGCACCTGCCGGTGGTGGAAGACGGCCAGTTGCTGGGTCTGCTGTCGATCGGCGACCTGGTCAAGGAAGCCATCGCCGAACAGGCCGACCTGATCCGCCAGCTGGAACAGTACATTCGCGGCGAATAAGCCCTCTCCTCCCCAATACCATCCCCCGCAGGAGCCAGTTTGTCGGCGAAGAGGCCCACAAGCCGGCTCCTGCATCGCAAGCATCCCGCCGACTCGCTCGCCGCAATCGGGCACAGTGGGACTCCTCTTCATCGACTGTGGCAAGGCCAGGTTAGCGGCGTATACTTTGGCAAATTTTGTCAAAAGCGGACAAAACCATGAGCACCATGAACATTTCTCTGCCAGAGGCCCTCAAGGCCTTCGTCGATGATCAGGTCAGCCAGCGGGGCTACAGCACCAGCAGCGAGTACGTGCGGGAGCTGATCCGCAAGGATCAGGATCGACAGCACCTGCGCGGCCTGCTACTGGCAGGGGCTGAGTCGGCTCCTGGCACTCCGGTGGACGGTCATTACTTCGACGCTCTGCGCGCCAGGGTTCGTAAGGAATGAAGGCACAGCGGGTCATTCCAAGGGCTCTGGCCAATCAGGATGTAGAGGACGCTATCGATTACTACCTGGCTCAACAGGCCGAGCAGGCAGCCTTGGGTTTCATCGACGATCTGCAAGCCGCCTATGCCCATATCGCCCGGCATCCGGCCTCAGGCCTTTCCCGCTACACCCATGAGCTCGACTTGCCAGGGCTTCTCTACTGGCCACTAAGCCGCTATCCCTATCTGGTGTTCTACGCCCGGCACGATGACCACATTGACGTGTGGCGCGTCCTGCACGCCATGCGGGACATTCCCGCCTCGCTGACGGAAAGCTCCGCACACTGATCGACCAGCAAGCAAACCGCCCTGCCTGAGCACACAGCTCGCGATCGACCGCGTAGCGGTCGCAAAACCTATGCATGCGGTTTACCTGATGTCGCGCATTGGCTGCCATAGCGCCGGCTTTGCCGGCTATCGCGAGCAATCGAGCGTCGACCGGCTGCTCCTACACAAAAGCCCCCGGCGCTCAGCCGGTTATCAGGCACGGATCAACCCGCGGTGAAGAACTGCCGCCCATCCTGCTTGAGCAGATCCAGCAGCAACTGGGCCGCCGGCGACAGGTAGCCTTCGGTCCGCACCAGCACCACGATGCTGCGATGCATGCGGGTTTGCGCCAGCGGCACTTCCCGTAGGTGGGCGATGCCCTTGAAGTCGTCCAGGGTTTCCCGGGCCAGGAAGCTCAGCAGCCCGGTCTTGGCGATCAGCCGCGGCAGCAGGGAGATGGTGTTGGTCTCGATCTGCACCGACGGCAACGGCAGCTTGTGACTCTGGAACACGTTGTCGATCCAGCGCCGGGCCGAGACCCCGGTCCCCGGCAGCACCCAGCGGTAGTCGCACAGGTCGCGCAGGCGCATCGGCGTGCCGAACACCGGATGGTCGCGGCTGGCCACCACCACGGCCTGGTCTTCGAACAGAGTGTGGTGGCTCAGGTGCGGGTCGCCCTCGAACAGCGGGCAGATCACCATGTCCAGGCGCCCCGAGCGCAGGGATTCGCGAAGCACGTCGTCCTGGCCGATCACCAGGTTCAGGGTGATGTCCGGAGCGCGCTCCAGCAAAGTCGCGGTCATCTGCGGCAGCAGGTGTTCGGCCATGCTGGCGGCGCAGCCCAGGCGGATATTGCCGAGCACGCCGCTGGCAAAATCGCGCACCTCGCGATGGGTCTCGGCGATGTTCTGCTGCAACTGCCGGGCACGCTGTTGCAGCAACACGCCCACCGCCGTCAGCTTGATCCGCCGTCCGTCGCGCTCGAACAGCTTGGTGCCGAAGGACTCCTCCAGGCGCTGGATGCTTTTGGTCAGCGCCGGTTGGCTGCGATTGAGCTTCTGCGCCGCGCGTCCGAGGTGGCCGAGCTCGGCGATGGTTTCGAAATAGGTCAGGTCGCGCAGGTCCATAATCGATAAACCAGAGTTATTGGTTGATCACAATTAGAAACTGGACTTGATCAATTGCGCTATCAATAATTTGCTCCGAAGCGCTGGTAGCAACGGTCCCGCAACAGGAACGGCCAGCGCGCTGGAGAATGCCCTTGCCTCGTCCCTCGCCTTTGTCCCTGTCCGCCTGGCCCCTTGCCCTGCAATGGCTGGCGCTGCTGATCCTCGCCGGCGGCGCCGGGCAGTTGCTAAAACATTTCCAAGTGCCTGCCGGGCAGTTCCTCGGGCCGATGCTGGTGGCTATCGCTTTCGGCGTCAGCGGCGCCAGCATCCGCGTGCCGCGCCAGGCCTTCCGCCTCGGCCAGGGCTCGGTCGGGGTCCTGGCCGCCCACTCCATGACCATGGCGGTGCTGGCCTCGATGGCGCAGTCCTGGCATGTGATGCTGTTCGCCACCCTGCTCACCGTCTGCCTCAGCGCCCTGGTCGGCCTGGCGCTGGTGCGTCTAGGCGGCCTGGCACCCAGCACCGCGGCCTGGGGCACCGCTCCGGGAGCGGCCTCGGCCATGGTGGCGATGGCCGACGATTTCGGCGCCGACTCGCGGGTGGTGGCCACCATGCAGTACGTGCGGGTGGTGTGCGTGGTGATGATCGGCGCCCTGGCCAGCCACTGGATCGGCGTCCCGGCCGGCGGCAGCCAGGCCCACAGCACCGAGGTGGTCCTGCAGACCTTCACCCTGCTCAACCTCGGCCTGACCCTGGGCACCATAGTGCTGGGCGTGCTGCTCGGTTCGCGGGTGCCGGCCGGGGCCCTGCTGGTGCCGCTGCTGATTGGCGGCGCGCTGCAGATCTCCGGGCTGCTGCACATCACCCTGCCCGGCTGGCTGCTGGCCCTGGCCTACGGCGCCATCGGCTGCTACATCGGCCTGCGCTTCGACCGGCCGACCCTGCGCTACGTCTGGACCCGCCTGCCGGCGATGATCTTCGGCGCGGTGCTGCTGATCGCCCTCTGTGCGCTGTCGGCCTGGCTGCTGGCGCACTGGCTGGACAAGGACTTCCTCTCGGTCTACCTCGCCACCAGCCCCGGCGGCCTGGACGCCATGACGATCATCGCGGTGGACACCCACGCCGACGTCGGCCTGGTGCTGGCCATGCAGACCCTGCGGCTGTTCGCGGTGATCGTCAGCGGCGCGTTTTTCGCCCGGCTGATCATCAAGTGGGCCAGCTGAACCCTGACGCCGCGCGTCTTTAAACACTCTGAAATAGTAAATCCAAGCGCCATCCCCTCCTTCCCTGGCCCCGCCGCCAAGTGCCTGAATACGGGCTTCAAGCCACTGTCCTGCAGCCCCCCGGGCTGTTTCGCCAGCGGCCCGGAACCTTATTTCCTTCTCGAATAAGAAACGTCTTGCCGCCAGCTGTTGTTACCATGGCGCACATTTGCGTGACGATTTAATGACTGGCAGGTTTTTTGTGAATTTCATCCGGCGTGTTTTCCATCATCCCCTGGCGCCCCTCGGCGCACTGCTGAGCCTGGTGCTGCTCGTGCCCCTGGTGGCGCGTGCGCTGCTCGGCTGGTCCGATCCCCTGGGCTATCTCTCGGACCTGGGCACCGCGGGCCTGTTGACCCTGCTGCTGTACCGCCGGCCCTGGTGGCTGGCCTTGCCGGTGCTGCTGGTGTGGGCCCTGCTGAGCATCGCCAGCGCCGAGCTGGTCAGCGCCGTGGGCCGCCTGCCTAATGCCTCTGACCTGCATTACCTGTTCGACCCGCAGTTCGTCGGCAACTCCACCGGCGGCGGCCTGGCCCATCCCTGGCTGGCGGCGGCGCTGCTGTCCGGGTTGGCGTTGTGGTTGGCCGTGCAATGGGCAGCCCGCGGCACCCGCGCCCCGCGCCTGCCGCGCCATGCCTGGACCGCCCCGGTGCTGCTGTGGCTGGCCCATGGCGGCGTGCAATACCTGAACCCCAGCGAAACCGATCAATGGCGCCTGTTCAACCTGCCGCACCAATTGCTCGCGGCCGCGGCCGGCCAAGGCCAGGTGCAGCTGGAACAATGGCTGGAAGGCGACGTGCCCGAACTGCCGGTGCAGATGGCCGGCCTGACCCAGCTCGACCTCGACGGCGAGCCGCTGCTGGCCGCCCCGGGCCAGGCGCGCAACGTGCTGGTGATCGCCCTGGAAGGCATTCCCGGGGCCTATATCAAGACCAACCGCGAGGCCCTGCACAGCCGCTACCAGGACAACCTGATGCCCAAGCTCAGCGCCTGGGCCGAACGCGGCATGAACACCCCGGACTACGTACTGCACAGCCACCAGACCATCCGCGGCCTGTACGCCATGCTCTGCGGCGACTACGACAAGCTCGACAACGGTACGCCCAAGGGCATCGAGCTGCTGACCCAAAGCCAGCGCAACCAGGCCTGCCTGCCGGCCCAACTGCGCAAGCAGGGTTTCAATACCCATTACCTGCAAGGCGCCGGCCTGCGCTTCATGGCCAAAGACAAGATCATGCCGCATATCGGCTTCGACTCGACCCACGGCCTGGAGTGGTTCAGCAACGCCAACTACCTGGACTTCCCCTGGGGCAAGGACGACAAGGCCTTCTTCGAAGGCGCGCTGGACTATGTCGGCCAACTGAAAAAGCAGAAGCAGCCGTGGATGCTCACCCTGCTGACCGTCGGCACCCACCAGCCCTACTCCGCGCCGGAGGAATACCTCAACCGCTTCGACACACCCAAGCAGGCCGCGGTGGCCTACCTGGACGATGCCATCGGCCAGTTCATGGACCAGCTGGAGCGCCAGGGCGTGCTGAAGGACACCCTGGTGGTGATCACCTCGGATGAGTCCCACGGCATCGATGGCGTGCGCCTGGCATCGTCCTGGGGCTTCAACCTGATGCTCGCCCCGGAGCAGGCGCAGTTACCCAAACTCAAGTCCGGGACCTACGGCCATGTCGACCTGAGCGCCTCGGTGCTCGACTATTTCGGTTTCCAGGTACCGGACAGCCTCAGCGGTCGCTCGCTATTCCGTGACTACACCCTGGGCCGGGAAATCATGTCCTACACCAACGGCAAGCTGCGTTATCACGATGGCCAGGGCACCCTGACCGAATGCGATTTCCAGCAGCGCTGCCGCTACTACGCCAGCCCCGGCTTTATCGCCGACAGCGCCACCTTCAAGGGCCAGTACGGCGGCCTGCGGGCGCGCCAGATCAGCGCCCGGGCCGAAGGCCTGGACCGCACCCTGCTGCAATCGCCACTGAACCTGCACTACCAGTTCGGCAGCCCGGCGATCATCCCGCTGCAAGCGCAGATCAAGGACGACTGGGCCGACAACCTGATCGGCGCGCAGTACCTGGAAATGCCCAAGGGCTCGCTGACCCGCGTGCGCTTCACCGTGCGCTCGGCCGACCCGCAGCAGAACGCCTACATCCTGCTCAAGGGCAAGGAGCGCGAACAGGACGTGGCCCTGGGCCTGCCGGAAGAGATGCTGGTCACCCCCGACCAGCCGCTGGAAATGGACTTCAGCTTCGCCAACCCGGAATCGCGCAAGGCCTTCTCCTTCCACCTGCTGGGCTACGGCCTGGGCGCGGTGGAAGTCAGTGACTTCAGCGTGATCACCGAACTGCCGGGGCAAGAAGAAACCAGCGAAGAACCCCAGGACGACAGCGCGCAGTCCTCCTGAATCGCCTCCCCGGGAAGCTGGACGGCGGCACCACCGTCCAGCTCCCGCGCCCTTGTCTAAACTCCTCGTCAGGCACAAGGTATGGCCTCGCTGCGGTCCGCAGCGCCACCACCAGAGTAGGAGGACGCACATGACCGACAGCCTGGACAACCCTCTGGAGCAGTTGCAGCGACTGATGGCCGAGCGCCCCTTCCTGGTCCTCACCGGCGCCGGCATCAGCACCCCTTCGGGCATTCCCGACTACCGCGACAACGACGGCGTGCGTCGCGGCAGCCAACCGATGATGTACCAGGAGTTCCTGGCCGAGCCCAAGGCCCGGCGGCGCTACTGGGCGCGGGCCATGCTCGGCTGGCCGCGGATCCGCCAGGCGCGGCCGAACGCGGCCCACGAGGCCCTGGCGCATTTGCAGGCGCGGCAGAAGATCGCCGGGGTGATCACCCAGAACGTCGACACCCTGCATGATCAAGCCGGCAGCCGCGACGTGATCGAACTGCACGGCAATCTGCACCGGGTGGTCTGCCTCGATTGCAGCCAACGCAGCGATCGGCAGGCGATCCAGCAGTTGCTGGAACTGCACAACCCTTATCTGGCTGGCGTCGACGCGGTGCAGGCGCCTGACGGCGACACCCTGCTCGACCCGATGTTCGAAGAGCGTTTTCAGGTGCCCCGCTGCCCCCATTGCGATGGCGAGCGGCTGAAACCGGATGTGGTGTTCTTCGGCGAGAACATGGCCCAGGCCACCGCCGCCAAAGCCATGCACAGCACCGAACAGGCCGCCGGCTTGCTGGTGGTGGGTTCGTCCCTGATGGCCTATTCGGCCTTTCGCCTGTGCAAGGTCATGGCCGACCAGGGCAAGCCGCTGATCGCCATCAACTTCGGCAAGACCCGCGCCGACGAACTGCTGGACCTGAAGATTGCCGCCTCCTGCGAGCAGCTGTTGCCGCTGCTGGCCGAGCGCCTGACCTCCTAGGAGGCCACCGACAGGCGCTCGGCCAGACCGGCCCCGCGCAGAATGTCGAACAGCGCCTGGGCCGCGCTCGACAGTTCATGCCCGGGGTTGGTCAGCACGCCGATGGCCCGCTCCACCACCGGGTCGCGCAGGGTGATGCAGCGGGCGCCCAGCTCGCGCATCTGCCCGGCGCACAGGGCCGGCACCGCGCTGACGCCAAGACCGCTGGCAACCATGCGCCCCACCGTCGCCAGTTGATGGCTTTCGAATTCCACCGGCAGTTTCATGTCCCGCGCCCGCAGATGTTCTTCGAGCATCACCCGCACCGTGGACGGTCGTTGCAGGGTGATAAAAGGCTGTTCCAGCAGCGACTGCCAATCGATGTCCTTCAGGTTGGCCAGGGGTGAATCGCTGGGCACCACGGCGACGAAGCGGTCGATGTACAGCGGGGTGAATTGCAGCGACGCGCTTTGCTGCGGCTCGAAAGCCACCCCCAGTTCCACCTGGCGATCGCGGACCATTTCCAGCACCTGCTCGTTGATCACGTCGTTGACCGTGACGTTGACCTGCGGGTACCGCGCGCGAAAGGTCTTGAGAATCGGCGGCAGCAGGTTGCCGGCAAAGGACGGCATGGCCGCCAGGGTCACCCGCCCGCGTTGCAGGGTGAAGCGCTGGCGCAGTTCGTCCTCGGCGTTGTCCCAGTCGGCGATCAGGCGCCGCGCCAGGGGCACCAGGGCCTCGCCTTCCGGGGTCAGGGCGACGTTGCGCGTGTTGCGGCTGAACAGCCGCCCGCCCAGGCCGTCCTCCAGGGCCTTGATGGTCAGGCTCAGGGCCGACTGCGACAGGTGCAGGCGCTCGCAGGCCACGGCGAAACTCAGGCTCTGGGCCACGGCCAGGAAGGCGCGGATCTGTTTGACGGTCATTCGGAGCTCCAAGAAAGAGGCAGCTGCAAGCTAGATGCGGCTTGCGGCTTGCGGCTTGCGGCTTGCGGCTTGCGGCTTGCGGCCAATTGTTCTGTTTTATAAATCAATCAACCTTAAAAATAAACTTAACAAATGAATTCCTCGGCGCAACACTGCTGTCCACTCTATTCATACGGTCAGCCAGCCGGCTGGCAACGCAAATACCAATAACAAGAGGATGTGCAGATGGCAGGTTTCGACAAGCGCGTGGCGTCCTACGAGGAAGCCCTCGAAGGTCTCAAGGACGGCATGACCGTGATCTCCGGCGGCTTCGGCCTGTGCGGCATTCCGGAAAACCTGATCGCCGAGATCAAGCGTCGCGGCACCCGCGACCTGACCGTGGTCTCCAACAACTGCGGCGTCGACGGCTTCGGCCTCGGCGTGCTGCTGGAGGACCGGCAGATCAGCAAGGTGGTGGCCTCCTACGTCGGTGAAAACGCCCTGTTCGAGAAGCAACTGCTGAGCGGCGAAATCGAAGTGGTACTGACCCCCCAAGGCACCCTGGCCGAGAAAATGCGCGCCGGCGGCGCCGGTATCCCGGCCTTCTTCACCGCCACCGGCGTCGGCACCCCGGTCGCCGACGGCAAGGAAACCCGTGAATTCAACGGCCGTGCCTACCTGATGGAAGAGTCCATCACCGGCGACTTCGCCATCGTCAAAGGCTGGAAGGCCGACCACTTCGGCAACGTGGTCTACCGCCACACCGCCCAGAACTTCAACCCGCTGGCGGCCACCGCCGGCAAGATCACCGTGGTCGAGGTCGAAGAGATCGTCGAACCGGGCGAGTTGGACCCGACGCAGATCCACACCCCCGGCATCTACGTCGACCGGATCATTTGCGGCACGTTCGAAAAACGCATCGAACAGCGCACCGTGCGCAAGTAATCGCCCGCCCAACGACTGACGGAGAATAAAAAATGGCTCTTACCCGCGAACAAATGGCTCAACGCGTCGCCCGCGAACTGCAGGACGGCTTCTACGTGAACCTCGGCATCGGCATCCCGACCCTGGTGGCCAACTACATCCCCGCCGGCATGGAAGTGATGCTGCAATCGGAAAACGGCCTGCTCGGCATGGGCGCCTTCCCCACCGACGACGAAGTCGATGCGGACATGATCAACGCCGGCAAGCAGACCGTCACCGCGCGCATCGGCGCGTCGATTTTCTCTTCCGCCGAATCCTTCGCGATGATCCGTGGCGGCCATATCGACCTCACCGTGCTCGGCGCCTTCGAGGTCGACGTGCAGGGCAACATCGCCTCCTGGATGATCCCCGGCAAGCTGGTCAAGGGCATGGGCGGCGCCATGGACCTGGTGGCCGGCGCGGACAACATCATCGTCACCATGACCCACGCCTCGAAAGACGGCGAGTCGAAACTGCTGTCGCGCTGCAGCCTGCCGCTGACCGGCGCCAACTGCATCAAGCGCGTGCTGACCGACCTGGCTTACCTGGAGATCGAGAACGGCGCGTTCATCCTCAAGGAGCGCGCCCCGGGCGTGAGCGTCGAGGAAATCGTCAGCAAGACCGCCGGCAAGCTGATCGTGCCGGCCCACGTGCCTGAAATGCAGTTCGCCTGAGGAGCAACCAGACCATGCAAGACGTCGTAATCGTTGCCGCCACCCGCACCGCGGTCGGCAGTTTCCAGGGTTCGCTGGCGAACATTTCCGCGGTCGATCTCGGCGCCGCGGTGATCCGCCAGCTGCTGGCCCAGACCGGCCTGGACGGCGCCCAGGTCGATGAAGTGATCATGGGCCAGGTGCTCACCGCCGGCGCCGGACAGAACCCCGCGCGCCAAGCCGCGATCAAGGCCGGCCTGCCCCACGCCGTGCCGGCGCTGACCCTGAACAAGGTCTGCGGCTCCGGCCTCAAGGCCCTGCACCTGGGCGCCCAGGCGATCCGCTGCGGCGACGCCGAGGTGATCATCGCCGGCGGCCAGGAAAACATGAGCCTGGCCAACTACGTGCTGCCCGGCGCCCGCACCGGCCTGCGCATGGGTCACAGCCAGATCGTCGACACCATGATCAGCGATGGCCTGTGGGATGCCTTCAACGACTACCACATGGGCATCACCGCCGAGAACCTGGTGGACAAATACGGCATCAGCCGCGAAGCCCAGGACGCCTTTGCCGCCGCCTCGCAGCAGAAGGCCGTGGCCGCCATCGAAGGCGGACGTTTCGTCGATGAAATCACCCCGATCCTGATTCCCCAGCGCAAGGGCGACCCAATTGCCTTCGCCACCGACGAACAGCCGCGCGCCGGCACCACCGCCGAATCCCTGGGCAAGCTCAAGCCAGCCTTCAAGAAAGACGGCACGGTCACCGCCGGCAACGCCTCGTCGCTGAACGACGGCGCCGCCGCGGTGATCCTGATGAGCGCCGCCAAAGCCAAGGCCCTGGGCCTGCCGGTGCTGGCGAAGATCGCCGCCTACGCCAACGCCGGGGTCGACCCGGCGATCATGGGCATCGGCCCGGTATCGGCCACCCGCCGCTGCCTGGACAAGGCCGGCTGGTCCCTGGAGCAGCTGGACCTGATCGAAGCCAACGAAGCCTTCGCCGCCCAGTCGCTGTCGGTGGGCAAGGAGCTGGGTTGGGATGCGAGCAAGGTCAACGTCAACGGCGGCGCCATCGCCCTCGGCCACCCGATCGGCGCCTCGGGCTGCCGGGTGCTGGTGACCCTGCTGCACGAGATGCTCAAGCGCGATGCCAAAAAAGGCCTGGCGACCCTGTGCATCGGCGGCGGTCAGGGCGTGGCGTTGGCGATCGAGCGCTAACTTACCGCGCACCACGGCCGGCCCTCGGACCCACGACATCCGGCGGCCAGCCGGCAACACACCCGGCGCACCTCATGGTGCGCCGGGTTTATTTTGCGGCCCGGCAGACGCTGAACAGAGGCCTCTGGCAGCCGCCCATCCGTCAGCTACATTCAACTCATACGGCTGGCGAGACCCGTTTTCCACTCCTTCCTGCCCACTGACTCACGGCTGAAACAGTCCCGGTCGGTGCGCGGTGCGTTATCTGTCGAAGCCGGATCACAGCGCTCAAGCCCGCATGGGCAGAGCGCGGCCTGCCACCCAGTCCTTTGCCTCCTGCATCGACCCGATAACGAGGAGCGGAACATGCGCCTGATCAGATGCCTGCTCTACACCGGCTTTTGCATATTGCTGACGGGGCTGGCCGGCCTCCAGGCCAGTGCCGGCCCCTCCTTCGACGCGGACAGAAAAGGGCTCGAGAAACTCTCGGCCAACGCCGGCGCCGAGCTGCACCGGGGCTTTCAGAAATTCCACGAAATGCTGATGTACCTCGAACTGAAGGAACCCCTGCATGCCACCGAGGCCAAGGCAGCGGCCCTGCAACACTTCAACGAGTCAGCCGTGCTGTTCAAGAAAGTCACTGCAAGCGCCCCCGAGCGGAAGATCCTCTACCAGCCCCGGGATGACAGTGAAAAAGAAGCCATCGCCGCCTTCCAGGACCGCTTGAAGGAGCTGGGTATCGCTGAACCCGACACCGAGAAGCAGCTGGCCAACCTGGCCGTCACTGCGGTGACCAAGCATATCCATGTGCTGGAAAAGTCCAGCTTCAAGGCGACCAAGGCCGACTACAGTCCCTTGCGCAAGGCCCTGCGCTCACAAGCCCTGCTGCTCGACCTGGGCATCCTGACCTCGATTGTCTGGAGCCTGTCGGCCGACCAGCCCGGCGGGAGCAGCTAGCGCCTTGCCCCGAGAGGCGGTCACTGCGATTTCGGCTTGCCCATCAGCAACAGCAACGACAAAGCGGCAAACCCCGCCCCGGCGTAGAACGTCAGCGCCGCGCCGTGGGTCTGCCACAGCCAGCCGGCGATCACGCTGGCCAGCAACAGGGCGATCCCGCTCAGCAGGTTGAACACGCCAAAGGCGGTGCCCTTGAGATCGGCGGGCGTGGTGTCGGCCACCAGGGTGGCGAGGATGCCCTGGCTGAAACCCATGTGCAGGCCCCACAGGGCGACGCCGAGCAGCACCATCGGCACCGATTCGGCATAGGCCAGCACCAGGTCGGCGAGGATCAGCAACAGCAGGCCGACGCTGAGCAAGGCGCTGCGGTTGATGTGGTCCGACCATTTGCCGACCGGATAGGCCGAGACCATGTAGAACCCGGCCATGACCACCATCACCAGTGGCACCCAGGCGGCGGAAAAGCCCAGTTGCTGGGCCCGCAGCACCAGGAATGCCTCGCTGAAACGGGCCAGGGTGAAGGCCGCGCCGATGGCCACCACCCACCAGTAATGCCGGGAAAAACGCCGCAGCGAGGCCAGGCGCAATGGCGACCGGAAGTGCCGGGTGCCGGGGGCATGTTCGGGTTCACGGATGGCGAAGATCAGCAGCGCCACGGCCACCACTGCGGGGATCACCGCCAGCCACAGGACATGGGCGATATCGTTGGCCAGCCACAGCATCAGGCCGATGGCCAGGATCGGCCCGAGGAACGCCCCTACGGTGTCCAGCGACTGGCGCAGGCCAAAACAGGCGCCACGAATTTCCGCCGGGGCCACGTCCGCCACCAGGGCATCCCGGGGTGCGCCGCGAATGCCCTTGCCGATGCGGTCCAGCAGGCGCGCGCTGAACACCAGTTCCGCCGAACTCGCCAGGGGGAACAGCGGCTTGGTCAGCGCCGCCAGGCCGTAACCCAGCAGCAGGAGCTCCTTGCGCCGGCCGATAAAGTCACTGATGGCGCCGGAAAAGACTTTCACGATCAGCGCCGTGGCTTCCGCCACGCCCTCGATGATGCCGACCACCAGCATGCTGATCCCCAGGGTACCGACCATGTACAGGGGCAACAGGCTGTGTACCAGCTCGGACGACAGGTCCATGAACAGGCTGACCAGTCCCAGCGCCCAGACGGTGCGCGGAATGCCGCGGCTCAGGTGTTTCCCGGATTCGCTCGTTACAGGTCCCGCCATGACAGACATCCCCCAGGGTTTACCAAGAATCCGGTTGTTCCAAGCCTAGGCCGACAACAGCGGCACTGCCCGTCATGGCTCCCGTTGCAATCGACGCTCGAGGGCCGCGGCCAGGGCCGACGCCTCCTGTTTCAAGGAAGCGCAGAAGGCCTCGACGAAAATCGACGACGGCCGGAAATCCGGGCGGATCAGCATCACCCGATACGGCACCGACAACTGCAGTGGCCGGATCGCCAGGCCCCTGCCCGCCTCCTCCATGGCGCTCAGCGGGTTGATGATCGCCACCCCCAGTTGCTGGCGCACCATGGCACAGACCGAGGCGGCATTGGTGGTTTCGATCACCACCCGGCGGTCGATGCCGGCCTGGCGAAAGTGCTCGTCGAGGGTCTGACGATAAATGTCCAGGCCTGACAGGTTGATGAAATTCACCCCGCGAAAGTCTTCGCTGTGCAGCAGCGGCTTGGCCAGCAACGGATGCCCTTCCGGCAGGATGCACACCATATCGGCGCAGAACAGCAGTTCGCCCTGGGTGCCGCGAGGCAGGTGCTCGCTTTCGGTCAGGCCCAGGTCGTGGCGCTGGGCACTGAGGGACTCTTCCAGCAAGGGCGATTCCTGGGCGGTGATGCTCAGGCCGATGCCGGCGTGGCGCTGCTGGAAGTGCTTGCACACCCGCGGCAGCAGGGTCTGGGAGAACAGCGGCAGGCAGGTCAGGCTCAACTGGCCATGCTCGAAGCGGCGGATCGACTGCGCCACGCTGTTGATCCGCTCCAGGCCGACATAGGCCCGCTCCACCTCCTCCAGCAACAGCATGGCCTGGGCGGTCGGCAGCAGGCGGCCGCCCTCGCGGTCGAACAGGCTCAGCCCGGACAGGCTCTCCAGTCGCGCCAGTTCGCGGCTGACCGTGGGTTGCGAGGTGAACAGCAGGCGCGCCGCGCCGGTGACGCTGCCGGCCTGCATGATGGCGCGGAACACCTCGATATGGCGCAGGGAAATGTCCACCGCTTGCTCCTTGGTTTGCGACTCTAACTTACACAACCCATATCAAAACTGAATCGAGATACAAAGAATAGATATTTTATTGAATACACCGCCCTCGGCATCATGCAGGCCTCTTTCCTCGCCACAGACGATTGCCATGGCCATTCCCTTTTCTCCCGAACAACTGACCGCCGCCGCCCGCCAGTACGGCACCCCGTTGTGGTGCTACGACGCGCGGACCATCAAGGTGCGCATCCAGCAACTGAAGGCCTTCGACGTGGTGCGTTACGCGCAGAAAGCCTGCTCCAACCTGCAGGTGCTGCGCCTGATCCGCGAGGCCGGAGTGCGGGTGGACGCGGTGTCCCTGGGGGAAATCGAACGGGCGCTGCTGGCCGGGTTCAGCCCGGAGGGCGATCCGGCCGGCATCGTCTTCACCTGCGACCTGTTCGACACCGCCACCCTGCAACGGGTGGTGGAGCTGAACATCGAGGTCAACGCCGGTTCCATCGACATGCTGCGCCAGCTCGGCGAGAAATCCCCGGGCCACCGCGTGTGGCTGCGGATCAACCCGGGCTTTGGCCACGGCCATAGCCGCAAGACCAACACCGGCGGCGAAAACAGCAAGCACGGCATCTGGCACGAGCAGGTCGACGAAGCCCTGGCGGTGATCCGCCAGTACGGCCTGAAGCTGGTGGGCCTGCACATGCACATCGGCTCCGGCGTGGACTACGGGCACCTGGAACAGGTCGGCGCGGCCATGGTGGCGGCGGTCAAGTCCCTGGACCACGACATCGAGGCCTTCTCCATCGGAGGCGGCCTGTCCACCCCGTACCGCGCGGGCGACGAGCCGGTGGACGTGCGTCGCTATGCCAATGCCTGGCGCCAGGCCCGCGAGGAAATCGAAGCCTGGCTCGGCCACGGCGTGCGCATGGAAATCGAACCCGGGCGTTTCCTGGTGGCCGAGGCCGGCTGCCTGGTCAGCGAAGTGCGGGTGGTGAAAGATGCTGGCAATCATCACTTCGTGCTGGCCGACACCGGCTTCAACGACCTGATGCGCCCGGCCATGTACGGCGCCTATCACGCCATGAGCCTGATCGACGCCAACGGCCAGTCGGTGCAGCGCGAACCGCGGCCCACTGTGGTCGGCGGCCCGCTGTGCGAGTCCGGCGATATCTTCACCCAGGACGACGAAAGCCTGACCCCGCAGCTACTGCCCCAGGCCCGGGTCGGCGACCTGCTGGTGATCCACGACACCGGCGCCTACGGCGCCAGCATGTCCTCCAACTACAACAGCCGGCCGCTGCTGCCGGAGGTGCTGTTCGAGGACGGCCAGGTGAAACTGATCCGCCGGCGCCAGCCACTGGCGGATCTGCTGGAACTGGAGATGGGGTTGTAAGTCGCTTTTTTTGCGGCGACGCCACTGACGTCATCGCGGGCAAGTCGGATCGCCGCCCGCTCGCTCCTACAGAAGCGCGTGTTGATCGCCACGGCGGAAACGACGCGAACCTGTAGGAGCGAGGCTTGCCCGCGATGCTTTTTCAGCTGTCCTGAGGCGTCATGTAGAGGCTGAAATTCTCGATGTAGTCGGTGAGGTTCTCTTCCATCATCAGGCGGAATTCCTCGACGAAATAATCCACCGCCTGCTGCTTGGCCGCCGCCAGTTCTTCGGCGTTGCGGCAACCGCAGGCGCTGACCCAGGCGGCAAACCGCGAGTTGGCATACATCAGCGAGGCACTGGCCTTGCCGCGGCTGCTGTCGCTGATATGGGTGTTTGCCAGTTCGATGATGGCATCGGCGCGGTTGTAGAAGTCCTGATCCGATTCGTTGGCCAAGGGGCGTTCCTCTTGAGAAGTAGGCATGAAAGAAAGCCGGCGAGTATAAGAGCCTCGCGCTCAACCATCGACGGCTTTCGCTGCATCGCACCTTGCCACACTCAGTCCGGCCAGTGCCGCGCCAGCACCGGCGCCACCTGCGGATGGCGGTCGATGCGCTCCAGCAGCGCGCAGCAGTCGGGGCGTTCGCGGCGCAGATGCTCGCGACTGCCCGCCCAACGCGACACCACCGCCGCGTGAAAATCCAGGGCCGCCAGAGTCGTACTGCTCGCACACAGCTGCGCCGCGAACTGATCGGCGAAGATCTCCCAACTGCGATGCAGGCGCTCCCGAGCTGTTTCCCGCACCCGCGCCTGCAACGGCTCATCGGCGCCCCGCAACCAGCGCTCCGGGTAATCGATCACGCCAATCGCCGAGTAGCAGTTGGCGGCGATATACACCAACCCGCGAATGGCCTGGGCCCGGGCGCCCTCATCCTCCGGCAGCAGCCCGGAGCCTGGATAACGCAGGCCCAGCTCGATCAGGATCGCCGCGCTTTCGGTGAGGATGCTGCCGTCCGGCAGTTGCAGGGTCGGGATCTGTTTCAGCGGATTGAGCCGCGCCAGGGCCACGAGCCCCGGGCAGTCCTCCCAGGGGGTGGCCTCAAGGATGCGGTACGGCACCTGGCAGCACTCCAGGGCGATCTCGACGATGGCAGAACCAGAGCCTTGCGCCCCATAAAGTTGATACATGACCATTCCCTCGGTTGACTGGATCTTGCGGCCGACGGGCTACACAGGTTGTTCATTCCAATGCCGGAAGTCCGCGAGGCGGTAGGTCGGATGCTGATGGATCGCCTCGGCCGGCACTCGCAGGACAGTCCCACGGTAGCTCAGAAGATAGGTGTAATTGCCATACATGATCTTGCGCTCGGGATCCGGATGCGCCTTGAGGAAGGCTTGACGATCGGGATAACCGGTAGGGTCCGGAAACCGTGCCAGCTTATCGAACAGCACCACGTCCTCGGCCACCGCCTCCTGGGCCATATCGACCAGATAACGAGAATAGGTGATATTCATCGAAGGCAAGCGTGGCCCCTTGGCGACCCATCCATCAAGCCGGCGATCCAGATGCCCGAACACTGCACGATAAGCACTCACCAGCAGCGCCCGCCGATAAAGGCTCAGCGGTTTGGGAGCCGCCATGCGCCGCACCAGGAAATGGATCAAGCGGTTGAGCAGCCCGAAGCGCGCGATCTCCAGCCGCATCCCGGCCTTCACCTGCAAGAACTTGCCGCACGCAGAGAACCGGGTCTTGTGATGGACAAGCTTGTTGCGGACGGTGATCGCGTAATCGAAAACCATGATCTCGATATGCCTGAGCAACGGATCGGGCTGCCGGTTCCTGCGGCGGAAAATATTCAGTTTTTCATGGAACAACTTGTCGCTCGTCCCGTACTGCTGGTCGACCATCAGGTCCAGGTAGTCGAAGACCACGGGGAACATTGAAAGATGCTCATGGCTGTCCAGCGACTTGCGGACCAATGAGGAGTGATAGCTGATTGCATTGAAATGGATATGCGACGCTCCGTCCTTGATCGTGGTTTTCTGACAGTAAACCACCAGATCATTGGCGATATCGAACCCCTGCAACAGCTGTTCGGTAAGGCGCAGTTTCTTCTGCAAAAAGACTTCAGTGAAATTCATCCAATACGCTCTTCAGTGGTCCGCCAGCGCAGACCTTCCATTCAATGACGCTGAGGTAGAACCTCGACGCGCAGCCCCCCGTGAGCGCTCGTCGAACACTCGATACGCACCGGCAAAAACGCCTCGATCACCCGGATATTGCTTTGCAGGTGCTCGGTCATGCGCGGGGTGGTGAAGCTCCCGCCACTGGCCAGGGCCATGGGCAGCAGCAGTTGATCGGCCAGGTGCTCGGCCACCGCGGCGCCGGAATCCAGCCAGTCCCGGGCCTGGTCGATGGCGCGGTCGGCCACGCTTTCCGCCCGCAGGCTGCTCTGGCCAAACCCGCTGAACAGCTCGGTCAGGTGCTCGCAGACGAACTCCAGCAACAGCACGTTGCCCGGGCCGCATTGCTCATCCAGCCGCACCGGGCTCAGGTGCTCCCGAGGCAGCTCCAGGCGAGTGCCGACCCGGCGCAATTCGCGTTCCGCCACATGCTCCGGCAGGCCGGCACTCAGGGCCCAGGCCCGGCGCCCTAGCAAATCGCCGCGCTGTTCCAGGTGCAGAGGTTGCAGGGTCGAGGGCTGGATAAAAGCTTCCAGCTCGCCGCCGCCGGCGGGAACAAAGCCATGGCGCAGCAACTGCAACTCCACCTGCCCGCCCATCCGCCGCAGTTGCGGCAGCCAGGCCTGCTGGAGGAAATCCACCGGCGGCGCCAGCGGGTTGTGAGTGCCGCCGCTGATGCTCACGCGGCTGGGCTCCGGGGCCTGCAACAGGGCCGGCAGCAGGGTCTGCAACACCAGGGTGCAGCTGCCGGCGGTGCCGATGGCGAAGCGGTAGTCGCCGCCGCGAATCGGCCCCGGCTCGAAGGTCAGCGCTCGGGAACCCAACTCGGCGCCCAAGACCCTGGCCGCGCAGACCTGCGCCGCCGCCAGCACCGCGGTCAGGTGCTGGCGCAGCAGCCCCGGGCGACTGCGCCGGGCCCGTATGTTGTGGATGCACAGGGTCTTGCCGGTGAGCATCGACAGGCTCAGGGCACTGCGCAGGACCTGGCCGCCGCCGATGGCGCCGTCCAGTTCGATGACATCCTGTTTCATTACATTCCTCAGGCATAACGCCGGACAGTGTCTCGCAAGTAGTCGTCCAGCAAAGCGTTGTCTTGATGGGTGCGCGCCAGCTTGGGCACCGGGCGTTCCAGTTCAGCGGCGATAAAGGCGTGCAGCACCGGGCGCCTCGGCCCGTAAGCGGCCTCGTCGGCGCTGCGTTTCAAGGCCAGCAACTCATCCACCTCGTCCAGCAGTGGCCGGTGGTCGACGGTGCTCAGCAGGTCGGCGAAGATCATCGGCGGGCGGCCGCGCCCCTGATCGATCCAGCGCACCGCCAGCAACGGCCGGAGCACGTAGAAGTACTTCTTGAACCGCACACTGTCGCCTTGCAGGTAACCGCGAAAGTTCTTCCTGGCCATCGACAGGTAATGATTGCGGGCCGCCGGCGGGCTGTAGAAGGCCTCCGCCAGCTCGCGCAGGCGTGCGGTTGCCGCCGGCTCGCTGCGATACACCAGGGGCGAATCCAGCCACTCCAGCAGGGTCGGGTTGGACTTGCGCAGCAACCCCAGGGTCTTGCGCAGTTCCCAGCCGCTGATGTCCAGTTCGTCATCCAGAGGCCGCTCGATCACGTCCCGCCCGGAGTCCACCTGGATGAACCACTCGGGCTTCTCCACATAGACGAAACGCACGTCGTAATCGCTGTCGGTGGAGGCAAAACCCCAGGCCCGACTGCCCGATTCGCAGGCATACAGCACCCGCACATTGCGCTCGCGCTCGATCCGCGCCAGCTCTTCCAGTACCCGTTCGCGCATGGCGCTGCTCAACGGGTGACGCTCATGCAGTTCCATGGTTCCTTGTCCTGTTCAATCGACGATCGCCAGCCGCTTCTCACGCTGGCCTGATCGTCTTGCTTCGTTCACAGCAGGCGCTTGAGCGATCCCCGAGGCACTTCACCGGCCTCCTCCATCGCCTGCAACCGCTGCGCCAGTGCTTCTCGCAGTGGCTTGGGGGTCACCGGGTCGAACATCGCGTAGCGGGCATCGCACCAACGGGCCAGGGTCTCGCGCCAATAAGCTGCCTCGCTGCCCGCCTGGTCCAGGCGATGCAGCAGGTATTGCAACTGGCGCCAGCCCGGCTTGAGCCCCAGCAAGGCCCAGCGCCGCGCCTTGGGCAGGTCATGCCAATGCTGGTCCAGACGCTGCTCCAGAGCCTCCTCGAACGCCGCCCAGGGCTGCTCGCGCAACAGGCCGAGGGCGCAGTCGAAGACCTTGTCCGACGGATCGTCCAGGGCCGCCAGCTGCTGGGCCAGGCCACGCTCGCCAAGGGCTTGCAGGGCCAGCAGGCGCACGGTCAGCGCCTTGGAGGCGAGGGCCTGTTGCAGCATGGCGTCGGCCTGTGGCTCCCGCAGTTCCTTGGCCAGCCCCAGCAGGCCCAGCCACTCGCGCTTGTTCAGCGGTGCCGGCTCGAGCAGCCGGGCCAGCAATACCTCCCGCGGGTCGAGCCGATAACGCGGCGCCGCCCAGTGGGCCAGGCAACGCAGGGCTCCCGAAGGGTCCAGCAAGGCCTGGCGCAGATGCGCGCCCGGGTCGGCCAGCAACGGCAGCAACAGCCGCAGGGCCTTGATCCGCACACTGGCGCCACAGCTGCGCATCACCTCTTCCAGCAAAGGCACCGCCTGCTCGTCGGGCAGTTCGGCGCAGGCATCCACCGCCATCTGCCGCACGCTGACCTCGGGGTGACGCAACGCCATGGCCAGCAGCGCCGGCCGGTCCTCGACACCCTTGAGCAACAGCTCGAAGACAAAGCGCGCGGCCTTGCCCCGGCAATCGCCAAAGGCCCCTTGCACTTCGTCGCGCACCTGGGCCAGTTGCAACACCGCGGTGGCCCGCTCCAGGGTCGCGCCGTGGTCGGCCCGCTGCTTGCTGGTAAGGGCCAGCAACGGTGCCAGGGTCTGCAACAGCAGCCCGGCGTGCTCCGGCGCCCAATACGCCTCGACTGCCGCGGCCGCCTCCTGGCGAACCTGGGGCACCCAATCGTTGAGGCGCTCCAGCAAGGCGGCCAGGGCCTCTGCCGAAGGCTGTGCGGCCAGGCCGCGTACCGCGGCCTGACGCACGAACCCGTTGCCGAAGCGGCTCAGTTCCAGCCAGGCGCTGTGCCTGTCCAGGGTGTCCATCACCTCCCGCACGCGGCGGGCTTCGTAGTCGCTCAGCTGGTCATGCCAGCTGGGCGGGGCCGCTATCACTGCATCCATGTCGTCCATTGTTCTACCCCTTGACGCACACCACCTGACGCAGGGTGTGCAGCACTTCCACCAGCTCGCGCTGGGCGTGCATGACTTGGTCGATGTCCTTGTAGGCCATCGGAATTTCATCGATCACAGCTGTGTCCTTGCGGCACTCCACATGGGCGGTGGCGCGGATCTGGTCGGCCAGGGTGAAGGTGTTCTTGGCCTTGGTGCGGCTCATGGTGCGCCCGGCACCGTGGCTGCAGGAGCAGAACGCCTCCTCGTTGCCCAACCCGCGAACGATGAAGCTCTTGGCGCCCATCGATCCCGGGATGATCCCCAGCTCGCCCTTCTGCGCCGACACCGCGCCCTTGCGGGTCACCAGCACCTCTTCACCGAAGTGGCGCTCCTTCTGCACGTAGTTGTGGTGGCAGTTCACCGCCTCCAGCGCCACGTCGAAGGGCTTGTTGATCACCTTGCGGGTGGCCTGGATCACCAGTTGCATCATCAGTTCACGGTTGTGCCGGGCGAAATCCTGGGCCCAGGCCACGGCCTCGACGTAATCGTCGAAGTGCTGGCTGCCTTCCTCGAAGTAGGCCAGGTCGCGGTCTGGCAGGTTGGCGATGTGCTGGCGCATGTCCGCCTGGGCCAGGTGGATGAACAGGTTGCCGATGGCGTTACCCACGCCACGGGAACCGCTGTGGAGCATGAACCAGACCCGGTTGGCCTCATCCAGGCAGACCTCGATGAAGTGGTTGCCGCCGCCGAGGGTGCCCAGGTGCTGGCGGTTGTTGCTGTTGGCCAGCGCCGGGTACTTGTCGGTGATCGCCTTGAAGCGTGGGTGCAAGGCCGCCCAGGCGTGGTCGGCCTGGCGCGGCACGTCGCCCCAGGCGCCCTTGTCGCGACCGCTGCGCGGCGAAGTGCGGCCGTGGGGCACCGCCTGTTCGATGGCGCTGCGCAGACCGTGCAGGTTATCCGGCAGGTCGGCTGCGGTCAGCGAAGTGCGGGCGGCGATCATGCCGCAACCGATATCCACCCCGACCGCCGCCGGGATGATCGCGCCCAGGGTGGGGATCACACTGCCGATGGTCGAGCCCTTGCCCAGGTGCACATCCGGCATCACCGCCAGGTGCTTGAAGATGAACGGCATCTTCGCGGTGTTCATCAGTTGCTGGCGGGCTTCGTTTTCCACGGGCACGCCCTCGGTCCACATCTTGATCGGCTTGCCGTTGGCGACTTCCAGCAGTTGGTAGGTCTTGTGTTCCATGTTCCTGACTCTTTTTTCTGTGGTCGAAAATCCGACCTTGTTCTGTGACCGGTGGTCCGGCATAAACGGCGACCAGTGAAGGTGAAACATGCAGCGCGCTCTGCCACTGAGCTAGCCCCTTGCGGTTGGCGGGAATCGAACCCGCGACCACGCTGTCCTGTAGTTCCACCGGCATTCGCCGGGTCAATCGGTGCAGGCCAAGCCCGCGGGCAACGACAAGAGAACAGGCACATGCGCTCTACCGACTGAGCTACAGCCTTGCGGCTGGCGGGGCTCGAACCCGCGACACGATGTAGTACCTGTGGCATTCGCTGCCATCCCGCTCGGGCGGGAGAAAAACCTGCGACGACAAGGGTCGATGAAACAGTGCACTCGTGTTCTGACCTTTGAACTACGGCACCTTTTCAGGCACCGGCGGGACTCGAACCCGCATCACGAATCTGGTATGTAGTTCCATCAGCATTCGTCGCTGAAACTGCAAAAAAGGTGGCACGACAAAAGGAGTGACTGATCGCCGGAATCGAACCGGCATAACCATGATGTACAGCCACTGGTATTCGTGCCTTCACAGGCCCTGACAAGATCTGCTGAGACGTCTTTGGATGTAGTCACAGCGGCATTCAGGGCCAATGAACAAAAATTCTTCGGCGTGCGCCGGGTGAGCGGCGCAGGGTTTATCTCATGTCTTGCCGATCAGGGCGCCATCGCCTCGATCGCCTCGACCCAGTGCTGTGCACCGTAGTTGCCCGCGGTGAACTGCTGGATCACATCGAACACCGCGTCACTGAAGCCGCCGACGTTGAGGATGTCCTCGCGGTCCGGTGCCTGGGTGGTGGCCCCGGGTTGCATATCGATGCACACCAGCCGCGCCTGCGGGTTGATGGCCTTGATCCGCTCCCACTGGCGCAGGGTTTCAGTCGCCCCATGGCGCCGCGCATCGATCCACGACTCGTTGTCCGAGACCAGGATCAGGGTGTCCACCTTGCACTTGGCGTTGGCCAACTGTGCCAGGGGCGCCGAGCAGTTGGTCCCGCCACCGCCGATGGCCGCCAGTTTCTGCGCGTTGCTCATCACGCTGTCCCGCGGGTTGAGGCGAATATCCACCACCCCCACCTCGAACGGCATGACCCGCGCCGCCGGCTGCTTGCGCAACACCGCGGCAGCCACCAGTGCCGCCACATCGATGCAGCGCACCGCCGTGGTGGCGCCCTGGCGATAACCGGTGACCGGGCTGTGCATCGACCCCGAGACATCCGGGCACACCACCACCGCGCCTTGCAGCGCCGGCACGTTGGCCAGGGACAGCTCCAGAGCATCCTGCAACGCCTCGCGCACCGGCTGCGGCACCTCGTCCCCGGCCATGCGGTAGGCCGCCAGCAACTGGTACGGGTAGACCCGGGCCTTGGCCACCTCCGCGGCATCCGCCAGCCGCGCCGCCACATACTCGGTGCAACCCGGCACCTGGAACGCGCCATGGCGGGCCAGGGTGTTGAGGTTCATGCGCAACCCCTGCCAACCCATATTGTGCGCCTGTTCGGCCCATTGCTCGCGGCTCAGGGTTTCGTTGCCAAGCAACTGGAACGGCACCTGCGGCACAGCCGTGGTCGCACCGCTGCGAAAGGCCAGCAAGGCGCGGGTCAGCTCAGGCAGCGCCTGCACATCCACCGGCTTGCCGATCAACCAGGCGAAGAAGGCTGCGCGCCAGGCCTCGCTTGGCTTGGGGTGAACCATCTTGACCACGTCCGCCAGCGACGGCTGGTTGCCCACCGAAGCCTGCAACAGCTGGCGCTCGGTGGCGCTGTTCAACCAGTTCTGCACCAGGCGCTTGGGCTGCGACCCCAGGGATTTACGCCCGGTCGCCCCGCTGCGCAGGATCTGCACGAAGTTGCGCAGCATCTTGCCGTTGTCCACCACCTGGGCAAACAGCTCCGGCACCAGGGCCGAGCGTTGCGCGGTCAGCGCCGCCAGCAGCAAGGCCGGCATGTCTTTCATATGACCCTGTTGCCGAGCGTAACGCGCGGCCTGGGCGACGAAACGGCTGTCGACTTCGCTCACCAGTTGCAGCACCGCTTCCAGCTGACCTTCAGGCGAGGTGTAGAAGGTCGAGTTCAGGCAACCGGTCACCGCCAGTTGGGCCAGGCGGTGCTTGGCGTTGTAGGCATAGGCCGGGGCCTGGGCAGCGTTCAGGGTGTCGCTCGCTGGCGCTTTTGCCTGTTGGGTGTTGAACAGCTGGAAGTTGGCCATCTTGGCGTCTCGCTCTGTTGTCTTGTTCGTTGCCAGAGAGATTGCAGCCGCTGTGCCAGTTTTATTTTTTCCTGTGAATTATTTTTTAACAAATTGATTTATAACGTTTTTATTTTTAAATCATTTTTCCTTTGCGAGTCTTCGAGACAAAGCCGCTGATAATTTTATATCTTTGTTTATCGCCTTTTATCTTCAGGTATAAAAATGTCAGGCAAGCCCACGGTCGCCATAGGTTTTGTCGGTTCCACCCTCGATCGCGTCGGCAAGGGCGCCAACCGCTGGAGCCACTGGCGCCCCAGTGTCGGCCTGTGCCAGCAGCAGGACGTGCTGATCCACCGCCTGGAGCTGATCCACGGCATCGACGCCCGGGACGTCAGCCTGGCCGAGCGGGTGGCCAACGACATTCGCCAGGTATCGCCGCAGACCGAGGTGCGCCTGCACCCCATGGGCCTGAAGAACCCCTGGGATTTCGAAGAGGTGTACGGCGCCCTGCACGACTTCACCAGCGCCTACCCCTTCGACACCGAGCGTGAGGACTACCTGGTGCACATCACCACCGGGACCCACGTGGCACAGATCTGCTGGTTCCTGCTGACCGAGGCGCGCTACCTGCCGGCGCGGCTGATCCAGACCTCCCCGGCGCGGCGTCGCGACCCGGAGCAGCACGCCACCGGCACCCACGCCCTGATCGACCTCGACCTGTCGCGCTACGACCGCATCGCCTCGCGCTTCGCCGGCAAGCGCCTGGAGGGCCTGGCCTTCCTCAAGTCGGGGATCGCCACCCGCAACGTCGCGTTCAACCGCTCCATCGAACAGATCGAGCGCGTCGCCCTGCGCTCCAAGGCGCCGATGCTGCTGATCGGCCCCACCGGTGCCGGCAAGTCGTTCCTGGCCCGGCGCATCTATGAGCTCAAGCGCGGCCGGCATCAGGTCCAGGGGCGTTTTGTCGAGGTCAACTGCGCCACCCTGCGCGGCGACGGCGCCATGTCGGCCTTGTTCGGGCATATCAAGGGCGCCTTCACCGGCGCCCAGAACGCCCGCGACGGCCTGCTGCGGGCGGCGGATGGCGGCATGCTGTTTCTCGACGAGATCGGCGAACTGGGGCTCGACGAACAGGCGATGCTGCTCAAGGCCATCGAGGAAAAGCGCTTCTTCCCCATGGGTTCGGACAAGGAAGTGGACAGTGACTTCCTGATCATCGCCGGCACCCATCGCGACCTGCGCGGCCGGGTGGCCCAGGGCCTGTTCCGCGAGGACCTGTATGCGCGGATCAACCTCTGGACCTTCAACCTGCCGGGGCTGGCCGGGCGGCGCGAGGACATCGAGCCGAACATCGATTTCGAACTGGAACGCCACGCCCGGGAACAAGGGCGCCTGGTGCGCTTCAACCTCGAGGCTCGGCGGCGCTACCTGGCCTTTGCCAGCTCCAGCGAGGCGGCGTGGCTGGGCAACTTCCGCGAACTGTCGGCGTCCATCACCCGCATGGCCACCCTGGCCGACAGCGGGCGCATCGACGAAGCCCAGGCCGAGGAAGAAATCGAGCGGCTCCGTTATGCCTGGGGCTTGAGCCAGGAGCAGGATCCCTTGGCCACCCTGCTGGGCGACACCGTCGAACTCGACCTGTTCGACCGCCTGCAATTGCGGGCGGTGATCGAGGTCTGCCGCCAGGCCGACAGCCTGTCCGATGCCGGACGCAAGCTGTTTGGCGTGTCCCGCCAGACCAAGGCCCAGCCCAATGACGCCGACCGCCTGCGCAAGTACCTGGCGCGCTTCGGCCTGGAGTGGAAGCAGATTGTCGAAGCAGCAGGCTGAGCCGCGCCGCCGCAACACCCTGCTCTCAACCACCCTGCGCCGGCACCGCGAACACCGCGTTGGCCCTGGCCACCACCCGCTCGCCGACCTGCAGGGTGACGGTGGCAAAGGCCATCTGCCGGCCGCGCTTGGAATGCTCCAGGCGCACGTCGATCCACTCGCCGACCTGCACCGCGCCGAGGTAGTCCAGGTGCATGCTGGCGGTGATCAGCGGCAGCGGTGGGTCGCTGGCGAAGGCCATGGCGTAGCCCATGCCGATATCGGCCAGGGTGGCGAGGATGCCGCCGTGCACGGTGCCACGCCCGTTGGCGTGACGGCTGTCGGCACGCAGGCCGATCTCCAGCTGCAGGCCGCTGCCACGGCAATACACCGGGCCGATCAGCTCCAGCAGCGGGCTGCTGCGGGACAAGGGGGCATAACCTTCGGGTAACTCGGGCGTGCTCATGGCGGGTCTCCGTTGCCGATGGCGATGACAGGGGGCGCGGGTCATCGGTCCCCGAGGTGTACCCCGAAGCGGTACCCGCGCCCAGTCGTATCCATCCGGCAAATCCCTGGCGATAAGCCGCGGCGACACCACATCCTCGCCCCTCCCCGGGCAATCGACGATAAGATACGCAGCCGTCCCGCCAGCCCGGGCACGATCATTTATTTCAAGGAGCGACCATGCACCCTCAGGACGACACCCCTACTCCGCTGCGCAGCCTCGCCGTGGTGCTGCTCAGCACTCTGCTGACCGCCTGTTCTCCCAGCGATCACTCGTCCTCGGTGGCGGTCGGCGGTGCCCAGGGCAAGGCCGGCGCGCAACTGGCCTATGAACATGAACTGAGCCTGTCGCTGCCCTCGGCGCAGATCGCGCCGCGCCTGGCCGCCACCCGCGAAGCCTGCGAAAACGCCAAGTTCGGCGCCTGCAATATCCTGCGCCTGCAACAAGGCCAGTATCACGCCCAGGTGGTCCTGCGCATCGTGCCCGACGGCGTCGAACCGATAGTGGCGCTGGCCGCCCAGGGCGCCGAAATCGGCGAACGCATCACCAGCGCCGAAGACCTGGCCGACGCCGTGGCCGACGTGCAGCGCCAGCAGGAGCGGCTCAAGGCCCAGCAGCAACGCCTCGATCAGCTGGCGGCGCGCAAGGACATCACCGTCAGCGACCTGATCGCCCTGAGCAAGGAACAGGCGAGCATCGAGAACGACCTGCAAGCCCTGGCCCAGGCCGCCGCCGGGCACCAGCGACGGCTCGACACCAACCGCCTGACCCTGAACTTCGTGCCCACCGACAGCAGCCAGCGCGGCTCGACCCTGCAACAGGCCTTCGACAACCTGCTGGACAACCTCGCCTACGGCACCGCCGAAGCCCTGGAGAAAGGCAGCTACGTGCTGCCGTTCCTGGTCCTGGCCTTCCCGCTGGTGATGATCTGGGTCTGGCTGTGGCGCCGGTTCGTGCGCCGTCGTTGAGTCGCAGCACTCTGCAAAGCCCAACAAGCCCGGCCTGATACGCCGGGCTTTTTTATGGGCACGATGGGCGAACCTCGCCTCACCAGCACCCTCTGCCCACCGCCAGGCCCCACCAAACAAGGCCTGGCGAGCACTGGCGAAGAAAACTGCACGAACGTACCTGGAACTGGCACGTTTTTCCCATGCACCTGCAGCTTGCGAATCGACCCACCGGAAGAGCCGCATCGACGGTGCCTACCCGCACCAATAGCAATCATCGGACGCTATCCGCGTCCCTATAAAGTGCAGACGGCGAGCCAAAAGCTCGTTGAGCTGAGACTGGCGATAAGGAAGTCTCATGTGCGATGTGCAGTCATGTTCACCGGCGTTTTCCGCTATTGGCTCCACCGTTTCGCCCCTGGTTCCGCCTCGTCCGGCAGCCCTGCCCGGACCGGCCCTCGCGCCCTGTGCGTCATCGACGATCGACCTTGCGCACGCTACGCGGCGCTGCCTGTGCCAGCCTCTAGTAATGCCCCCCGCTCCAGTCGACAGGATAACTTCCAGGCTGGCGGCAGCGGCTGTTATAAGGCCGACCCTGTCCCGATACCGATATTCAAGCCCGTCGTCCCGGATACTGCCAAGGGTATCCCGACACAAACATTCGCCCCCTGCCCGGTCTCGCCACTGTCCAAGTAGCGTCGACGGAAGAACCTTCGACAAGACCTATAGTCGACTGTTTTTTAACCACTAAGCGGCCAACTTAATTTTTCACTCAGTGACACTTCACTGAGCGAAATCCGTATTTCTGTCGTTGCGTATTCGACAACAAACAAACGTGCCAAAGCGCGTTAAAACTGGATGACCAGAGTTTTGCCCGACAATAAGGCAATTCAATATCAATGCATCGACCACTGGGTAATGAGCGGACCGCTATTTACATACACTCAATGTACGTACCGGTTAATTATTTACACCCCCAACAGACTGATAAGACGTCCGCCACCACCCTGCTCCATGACGGGCTGGCGAGCGCGCCATGGATACTCAAGGATGCCCCCGGAGCGGGCCGCCAAAGGCAGCAGAAACGCTACACAGCGCCCTGAAGACAACAAGATCAAGGACCCCCAGGCAATGACCGGCTAGTCACTGTTTATTTGCACCAAATCAATTCGCCAGACACTTTTTAGTGCGTTGGCCACGGCACTGATCGCCCCTGTTTCCGGCTGAAAAGCGGATAACCCAGGGCAGGCGGGCTCGCCCGTAAAAAGCATTTAAGGTCAACTTTTCGAGGCACTGAATATAGGTTATTGCGCCAGTTTTTCGCGCAAATTTATATAAATGCGACATGCACTCCGAGCCATCGCCAATTGCATAACGAGCGACACAATCTGGCATAGCGGTTGCTATATGTAACGAGTACGAGACAGGTGCATTACAAACACCGACTCATCCCATAACACTGTTCCAGGGAGTGGTAATGAACAATCGAAGCCGAAGGCGTTAAGCCACTCGTTTGCACAAGCCCGTTCAACTGGATAGTTCAACTATCGGCTTTTGCTCACCCTTGAAAAAGTTAAACCCGACTTTCGAACATTCCAGCCAATGTTCGAACGGTGCCTTATTGCCCTTCATCCGACCGAGGGAGCTTTAATGAACGATGCGGTAAAGAACAGAACCCTGCCGAGGCCCTTGGGCGATGAAGCCGTCGTCCAGGTTGCGCGGGGCCGTCCTTATAAGGGCAATGCATCGAAACCCGGAGGCCTGAGCAAGCGCCAGGTGCTGTTGCTGGTGACGGTCTCGGCCCTGCTCCATGGTGGCGCCTGGTGGTTCTTCCAGCAGACCCGCGCCGCGCCGCTGGAAACGCCCCCGCAAATCCCGGAGATGACCGTCGAGCTGAGCAGCCCGACCCCACCCGCGCCGCCCCCCCCGGAACCCCCGCCACCTCCGCCGCCGCCCGAACCCGAGCAACCGGTGGAAGACGAAGACGCGCTCAAGCCGCCGCCCAAGCCGGTGGAGAAACCCAAGCCCATCGAAAAGCCCAAGCCGGTCGAGAAACCCAAGCCGGTGAAAAAGCCCGAGCCGCCGAAAACGCCGGCTCCACCCGCCCCCGCGCCACCGACCGCGCCCAGCCAACCGGCCGCGGCTCCGGCGCCTGCCGCGGCCCCCGGGCCGGTCAAGGAATCGGCGGCGGTTTCCGGCCTGGCCAGCCTCGGCAACCCGCCGCCGGAATACCCGTCCCTGGCCCTGCGCCGCAACTGGGAAGGCACGGTGGTGCTGCGCATCAAGGTGCTGCCCAACGGCCGCGCCGGCAGCGTGGAGGTCACCCGCTCCAGCGGCAAGCCGCAACTGGACGAGGCCGCCGTGGCCGCGGTGAAGAACTGGAAATTCATCCCGGCCAAGCGCGGCGACACGCCGATCGAAGGCTTCGCCACCCAGACCATCGATTTCAAATTGCCGCAATGACCGCGGCCTGACCTGAACTCACAACCTGTTTACGCATGCGAGGTGTAGCCATGAACGATTCCCTGACATCCCTGATTGTCCCCGGCGTGCTCTGGGCCCTGGTGCTGTTTTCCGTGGTCAGCTGGGCACTGCTGCTGGTCAAGTCGGCGCAGTACCTGCGGCAGAAGACCCAGAACCGGCAGTTCAGCAAAGCCTTCTGGAGCGCCCCGGACCTGCTCACCGCCGCCGAGCACGCCAGCCAGTACCCTGGCTCCCTGGCGCGCATCGCCAGCAGCGGTTTCGAAGCCTTGCTGGTGGAGGAGTCGCCACGCACCACCCAGCAACTGGCCCACACCATCAACCGCGCCGACCGCCTGGAACGCAACCTGCGCCAGCAGATCCAGAAGGAGCGCCGGGCCCTGGAAAGCGGCCAGGCGGTGCTCGCCAGTATCGGCAGCACCGCGCCCTTCATCGGCCTGTTCGGCACGGTCTGGGGGATCATGGAGGCCTTGCAGAGTATCGGCGCCAGCGGTTCGGCCAGCCTGGAAACCGTGGCCGGGCCGATCGGCCATGCATTGATCGCCACCGGCGTGGGCATCGCCGTCGCCGTGCCGGCGGTGCTGATCTACAACTTCTTCCTGCGTCGCCTGAAGCTGGCCTCGGCCAGCATGGACGACTTCGCCCATGACTTCGACGCCCTGGCCCAGCGCAGCGCCTTCGCCATCAGCCGCCAGGCCATCGCCAGCAAGACCGCCCACGCCGTACGGGAGGCCAGCTGATGTCCTTCTCTACTCAAGACAGCGACGAAGTGCTCAGTGAAATGAACGTCACGCCACTGGTGGACGTGATGCTGGTGCTGCTGGTGGTGTTCATCGTCACCGCCCCGCTGATGACCAACGCGATCAAGGTCAACCTGCCGAAAACTGACGCCGTGGCCCCCGCCGAGAAAAAAGACCCGGTGGTGGTCAGCGTCGACCAGGACGGCAAGTTCTACCTGGCCAGGTCCGAAGTGGCCCCCGAGCTGCTGGAAAGCAGCCTCAAGGAGGTCAAGGCCAAGGACAGCGAGGTGCGCGTGCAGCTGCAGGCCGACGCCGCCGTCAACTACGGCCAGGTGGCCAAGGCCATGGCCTCCATCGAACGTTCGGGGATCACCAGGATATCCGTGATGACCACCCGATGAAGGCAGTGCCTGGCGCCCCCTGAGGGATGCACCAGGCACTGCCTCGAAAAATCCCGTCGCAATCGGCCGACCGCAAGGCGCCACGCGCCTGCGGAGGGGATCGGCTTGCTTGAAGAAAGTGGTTTTCCGGGGTCGGTACAACCCAGCCGGAGCAATGAGGGCCCACAAGGCCATTTCGATAAACGTCTGAAAGAGTCGGAAGTAATCATGCTGATGAACATTCCACGTTTCACGCTCAAGCCACTGGTGACCACGCTGCAACGGCACCGTTTTGTCCCGCTGTACCTGATGGCCATGGGCCTGGGCGTCGGCACCGCGCAAGCCGCCGAAGAGGAGGCCGACAGCAGCGCCACCGCCCCGGCCGCCAGTGCCACGGCAGTGGCGCCCACCACCCAGCTGCAACGGGTCGAAGTGACAGGTTCGGCGATCCGCCGGGTCGATGCCGAAACCGCGGTGCCGATCACCATCCTGCGCGCCGAAGAGCTGCGCAAACAGGGGGTAAGCACCACCGCCGAACTGGTGCAGCGCATCACCGGCAGCCAGTCGATCAACAACAGCGCCGGCTCGGTGGGAGCCGCCACCGGCGGCGCCTCTTTCGCCGACATGCGCGGCATCGGCGCCAACAAGACCCTGGTGCTGCTCAACGGCCGGCGCCTGGCCAACAACGCGCTGTCGGGCACCAACTCGGCCGGCGGCGCGGTGGACCTGAACATGATCCCCTTCGCCGCCATCGACCGCGTCGAAGTGCTGCGCGACGGCGCCTCGGCCCTCTACGGCACCGACGCCATCGGCGGCGTGATCAACTTCATCACCAAGAAATCCCTGACCGACGGCCAGTTGACCTTGGGCGGCGAAACCCCGACCCACAGCGGCGGCGGTGCGAGCAAGGACATGAGCGCCAGCTGGGGCTTCGGCGACCTGGAGGAAGACCGCTTCAACGTGCTCGGGGTGTTCAACTACAACAAGCAGCAGAACCTCGATGCCAACGACCGCTCCTTCGCCACCGACTACCGCCCCGGCCGCGGCCTCGACCAGACCTCGGGCACGGCCTTTCCGGGCAACTACACCCAGGGCGACAACGCCACCAACCCGTTGGCCGGCAGCAACTGCAACGGGCCGAACCTGATTGCCCGCCAGGGCCTGTGCCGCTTCAGTACCCGCGAGTACATCGACCTGGTGCCGGAGACCGAAAAGACCTCGTTCTTCGGCAAGAGCACCGCCAAGCTGGCCGACGACCACAACGTCAACCTGGAGTACTTCTGGTCGCGCAACAACAACGCCACGGCGGTCGGCCCGGCGCCCCTCACCGGCCTGAGCCTGGACGCTTCCTCGCCCTACTACCCGGGCAACGGCATCACCCCGGCGCCGACCGGCTTCAGCCTCGACCCGAGCCAGCCAATCGGCGTGAACTGGCGCGAAACCGCCGCCGGTGCCCGGGAATCCAAGGACCAGAACACCAGCCAGCGCTTCGTCCTGAGTTTCGACGGTCTGGTGGCCGGCTGGGACTACAACCTCGGTGCCTCCTACAACCAGAACAAGGTGGTCTCCAGTGTCACCAACGGCTACGTCAGCGACCGCGCGATGATCGCCGGCCTGGCCAGCGGCCTGCTCAATCCGTTCGGCCCACAGACCCAGGCCGGCCAGGACTACATCGAGCAAGCGGCCTACCACGGTGCCTACTCCACGGCAGTCGGCCGGGTGGTCGGTTTCGATGGGCGCGTCAGCCGCGAGATCGGCGACTGGTTCGGTGCCGGTCCTTCCGGCCTGGCCCTGGGCGGCGAGTACCGCAAGGAGAAATTCCACCAGGACTACGAAGAGTTCGCCGGCGACATCCAGAGCCTGGGCATCGACCCGTCCGGCAGCGTCGAGGGCGATCGCAGCGTCAAGGCGGCCTACGCCGAACTGAGCGTGCCGGTGCTCGACAGCCTGGAGCTGTCCGTCGCCATCCGCCACGACAAATACAGCGACTTCGGCAGCACCACCAACCCGAAATACTCGTTCCGCTACCAGCCGATCAAAGAACTGGTGGTGCGCGGCGCCTACAGCGAAGGCTTCCGCGCGCCGTCGCTGTACGAGCTGTATGCGCCGCGCAGCATCACCTACACCCAGGGCTACTACAACGACCCGGTGCTCTGTACCGGCGGCGTGGTACAACCCGGCGGCAACGGCGGGCGCGACTGCGGCCAGCAGTTCCTCAACCAGATCGGCGGCAACACCGACCTGGCGCCGGAAAAGGCCCGCAACGTGACCCTGGGCTTCGTCTATCAGCCGATCCGCGACCTGTCGGTGGGCCTGGACTTCTGGTGGATTCACATCTCCAACCAGATCCAGCCGTTCCCCGAATCCACGGTGTTCGACCAGTCCGGCGCCTACGCCGACCGCTTCGTGCGCAACGCCGACGGTTCGCTGAACTACATCGTCACCGGCAACGCCAACCTGGGCATAGTCGAGACCAACGGTGTCGACGTGTCCCTGGACTACCGCTTCCCCAATACCCCCTACGGCCAGTTTGGCCTCGGGCTGCAGGGCACCTACGTCAAGAGCTACGACTTCCAGAGCACCATCAAGGGGCCGTTCACCGACAAGGTCGGCGACTTCGAGGGCGATGGCGTGATCGCCCGCTGGAAACACAACCTCACCGGCACCTGGACCCTGGGCGCCGCGCGGGCCTCGCTGAGCAACCGCTTCACCACCGGCTACAACGACTACGACCGCAGCACCAATGCCCGGGTGGCCTCGTACTCGGTGTGGGACCTGGCGGCCGGCTACACCTTCGACAAGGTGCTGGACGTCGACGCCGGGGTGAAGAACGTCTTCGACCGCAATCCACCCTTCTCCAACCAGGCCTACAACTTCCAGAGCGGCTACGACCCCCGTTACACCGACCCGCTGGGCCGCACCCTGTTCGCGCGCATGACGTACCACTTCTGAGTCACAGCCGGGGCCGCGCAAGACTCCGGCCGGCCCCGGCCGCATTGCGAATTCGCGCCCCATGGCGGCCCGCCGCCGTGGGTCTTTTCGCCCTGCCGACCCAGGCTTTCCGCATCACGAGGAACCTTTCGATCATGTCTGCACTGACTCGCACCCTGACTGGTCTGGCGCTGGCCGCCGCGCTGCTTGGCGCCGCCGGCGAAGCCCTGGCCGCCGTTCACGGCAGCTATGCCATGACGGTCTATGGCGAACCACCGAAGTACCCGCCGGGCTTCCAGCACTTCGACTACGTCAACCCCGATGCGCCCAAGGGCGGCTCCCTGAGCCGCGCCGCGATGGAGATCGGCCAGTTCAACTACATCACCCCCTATGCCGACCAGGGCATCGCGGTGGTCCAGGTCAACGACTGGGTGTATTCGCCCCTGGCCTTTCGCTCCCTGGACGAGCCCTACACCGTCTACGGGCTGGTGGCCGAACGCATGGAGCGCGACCCCGACGGCCTGTGGGTGCGCTTCTACCTCGACCCCAGGGCGCGCTTCGCCGATGGCACGCCGATCACCGCGCAAGACGTGCGCTACACCTTCGACCTGTTGCTGAGCAAGGGCAGCCTGAGCTATCGCCAACAGTACGGCGACGTGCGGGACGTGGTGATCGAAGGCCCCGGACAGGTACGCTTCGACTTCAAGAACAACCTCAACCGCACCCTGGCCCTGGACCTGGCAACCCTGCGCGTGCTGCCCGAGCATTGGTGGAAGAGCCGCGACTTCGCCAACGGCGGCGGTTTCGAGCCGCCCCTGGGCAGCGGGCCGTACAAGGTCGGCAAGGTCGACGCCGGGCGCAGCATCAGCTTCGAGCGCGACCCGAACTGGTGGGCCAGGGACCTGCCGGTCAGCCGCGGCATGTACAACTTCGACAGCCTGACGGTGAATTTCTACGGCGACACCGACGTCGCCCGCCAGCTGCTGCAGGCCGGCGCCTTCGACTACAACCGCGAGTTTTCCTCGTCCGGCTACGTGGTCGGCTACGACAGCCCGGCCCTGCGCGACGGCCGCCTGCAACAAGCGATCCTCGCGCCAGACAAGCCCACCGCCGCCCAGGGTTTTGTGTTCAACCTGCAAAGGCCGGTGTTCCACGACCGCCGGGTGCGCCAGGCGCTGACCCTGCTGTGGGATTTCGAGTGGACCAACAAGCAGATGATGCGCGGCTTCTACGTGCGCCAGCAGAGCTACTGGCCGAAAAGCGAAATGGCCGCCAGCGCCCTGCCGGACGCCCGCGAGCGGGAGATCCTCGAACCCTTGCGCGGGCAGATCCCCGACGAAGTCTTCAGCCAGGTCTACCGGGCCCCGCAGACCGACGGCAGCGGCCGCATCCGCGACAAGCAGCTGCAGGCCCTGCGCCTGCTGGCCGAGGCCGGCTGGACACCCCGCAACAACCGCCTGGTGAACGCCGCCGGCGAGCCGCTGGAGTTCACCTTTCTCGATGGCCAGGGCGGCTTCGACCGCATGCTGCTGCCGTACAAACGCACCCTGGCGCAGATCGGCATCACCCTCAACCTGCGGCGCATCGATTCGGCGCAGTACATCAACCTGCTCAACGCCCGGGACTACGACATGATCGTCACCAGCTTCCCCCGCAGCGGCGACCCCATCGTCTCCCCGGGTCGCGAGCTGTACAGCCTGTACGGCTCGCAAAGCGCGACCCAGGTCGGCAGCTCCAACTCCATGGTGCTGGCCAACCCGGCGGTGGACCGCCTGATCGACGGCCTGGTCCAGGCCAATAGCCGCGACGAGATGGTGCATTACGCCCGGGCCCTGGACCGGGTGCTGCAGTGGGGCCAATACATGATTCCCAATTACTACTCCAAGGGCACGCCCACGGTGTTCCAGAACCGTTTCGGCCGGCCGGCCATCGCGCCGATCTACGACGAGGGCCTGAACACCTGGTGGGAGGTCAGCCCCAAGGCCCTGACCGCCAGCCAGATGAGTGCCCTGCGCGACACCGTGGGGGCGCACTGACATGGGCCGTTACCTGAGTCGTCGCCTGCTGCTGATCATCCCCACCCTGCTGTGCATCCTGGTGGTCAACTTCCTGATCGTCCAGGCCGCGCCCGGCGGCCCGGTGGAACAGGCCATCGCCCGCCTGCAAGGCTTCGGCGGGCATGCCATGGGCGGTGGCGCCGAGGTCGCCGCGGTGGGCGGCGGCGGACGCAGCAGCCGGGGCCTGGACCCGGCGCTGATCGAGGAGATCAAGCACCACTACGGCTTCGACAAGCCGATGCACCAACGCCTGTGGCTGATGCTGAAAAACTACGCGCAACTGGACTTCGGCAACAGCTTCTTTCGCGGGGCCAAGGTCACCGACCTGATCCTGCAGAAGCTGCCGACCTCGCTGTCCCTCGGCCTGTGGGCGACCCTGATCACCTACCTGGTGTCGATTCCTCTGGGGGTGCGCAAGGCGATCCGCAACGGCAGCGCCTTCGATGCCTGGACCAGCAGCGCCATCGTCCTCGGCTACGCCATGCCGGCGTTCCTGTTCGCCATCCTGCTGATCGTGGTGTTCGCCGGCGGCAGCTACCTGGACTGGTTCCCGGTGCAGGGCCTGGTCTCGGACAACTTCGCCAGCCTCGGGCCCCTGGCCAAGGTCGGCGACTACCTGTGGCACCTGGTGCTGCCGGTGTCGGCCCTGGTGATCGGCGGCTTCGCCACCCTGACCCTGCTGACCAAGAACAGCTTCCTCAACGAGATCAGCCGCCAGTATGTGGTCACCGCCCGGGCCAAGGGCCTGAGCGAGCGCCGGGTGCTCTACGGCCACGTGTTTCGCAACGCCATGCTGCTGGTGATCGCCGGAATTCCCACGGCGCTGATCGAGGTGTTCTTCGCCGGCTCGCTGCTGATCGAGACCCTCTTCAACCTCGATGGCCTCGGGCGCATGAGCTACGAGGCGGCGGTGTCGCGGGACTACCCGGTGGTGTTCGGCGCGCTGTTCCTGTTCACCCTGTTCGGCCTGCTGATCAAGCTGATCGGCGACCTGTGCTACAGCCTGGTCGATCCGCGCATCGACTTCTCGGCGAGGACTGCCTGATGTTCACACTCTCTCCCCTGGGCCGTCGCCGCATCGAACACTTCAAGGCCAACCGCCGGGGTCGCTGGTCGCTGTGGCTGTTTATCGGCCTGTGCCTGGTCTGCCTGGGCGGCGAACTGATCGCCAACGACAAGCCCCTGGTCATCCGCTATCACGGCGCCTGGTATTTCCCGATCCTCAGCGACTACGACGAAACCGAGTTCGGCGGCGAACTGCCGTTCCAGCCGGACTATGCCAGCAGCTACGTGCACGAACTGATCGAGGGCCAGGGCGGCTGGATGCTGTTCCCGCCGATCCCCTTCAGCTACGACACGGTCAACTACGACCTGGCGGAACCGGCGCCCAGCCCGCCCTCGGCGCAGAACTGGCTGGGCACCGACGACCAGGCCCGGGACGTGCTGGCGCGGGTGATCTTCGGTACGCGGGTGTCGATCCTGTTCGCCCTGGTGCTGACCGCCATCAGCGCGCTGATCGGCATCACCGCCGGCGCCCTGCAGGGCTATTACGGCGGCTGGGTCGACCTGCTCGGGCAGCGCCTGCTGGAAATCTGGTCGGGGCTGCCGGTGCTGTACCTGCTGATCATTCTCTCGGGGTTCGTCTCGCCGAGCTTCTGGTGGCTGCTGGGGATCATGGCGCTGTTCTCCTGGCTGGCCCTGGTGGACGTGGTGCGCGCCGAGTTCCTGCGCGGCCGCAGCCTGGAGTACGTCAAGGCCGCGCGGGCCCTGGGCCTGAGCGACGGCGAACTGATGCGCCGGCACATCCTGCCCAACGCCATGACCTCCACCCTGACCTACCTGCCGTTCATTCTCACCGGCGCCATCGCCACCCTCACCGCCCTGGATTTTCTCGGCTTCGGCATGCCCGCCGGCACCGCCTCCCTGGGCGAGCTGATCGGCCAGGCCAAGCGCAACCTGCAAGCCCCCTGGCTGGGCCTGACGGCGTTTTTCGCCCTGGCGCTGATTCTCTCGTTGCTGGTGTTTATCGGCGAAGCCTGCCGCGACGCCTTCGATCCCCGGAGCTGACATGCACGACAACCTGATTGAAATCCGCAACCTCAAGGTGGCCTTCGCCGGCACCGAAGTGGTCCATGGCCTGGACCTGGATATCCGCCGTGGCGAATGCCTGGCCCTGGTGGGCGAGTCCGGCTCGGGCAAGTCGGTGACCGCCCACTCGATCCTGCGCCTGCTGCCGGCGCAGAAGGTGCAGACCCAGGGCAGCATCCGCTACGCCGGCCTGGACCTGGTGCAGGCCAGCGACGCCCAGTTGCGCACCCTGCGCGGCAACCGCATCGCGATGATCTTCCAGGAACCCATGACCTCGCTGAACCCGCTGCACACCGTGGAAAAACAGATCGGCGAAGTGCTGGACGTGCACAAGGGCCTGCGCGGTCGCGCGGCCCAGGCGCGGACCCTGGAACTGCTGGAGCTGGTGGGCATCCGCGAACCGCACAAACGCCTCAAGGCCTACCCGCACCAGCTGTCCGGCGGCCAGCGCCAGCGGGTGATGATCGCCATGGCCCTGGCCAACGAGCCGGAGCTGTTGATTGCCGACGAGCCGACCACGGCGCTGGATGTGACGGTGCAGCGCAAGATCCTCGAACTGCTGATCGCGTTGCAGCAACGCCTGGGCATGTCGCTGCTGCTGATCAGCCACGACCTCAACCTGGTGCGGCGCATCGCCCAGCGGGTGTGCGTGATGCGCCAGGGCGAAATCGTCGAGCAGGCCGAGTGCGAGGCGCTGTTTCGCTTCCCCCAGCACCCCTACAGCCGCTTGCTGATCGAAGCCGAACCCAGCGGCGCCCCGGTGCCCAGCGCCTACTCGCACAATCTGCTGGAAGTGAGTGAACTCAAGGTCTGGTTTCCCCTGCCCAAGGGCCTGTTCAGCCGCCAGCGCGACTACATCAAGGCGGTGGACGGCGTCAGCCTGAGCCTGCACCGGGGCAAGACCCTGGGCATCGTCGGCGAGTCCGGCTCGGGCAAGTCCACCCTCGGCCAGGCGATCCTGCGGCTGGTGGAGTCCGAGGGTGGCATCCGCTTCGGCAACAAGGAGCTGAGCATTCTCAACCAGCGCCTGATGCGCCCCTTGCGCCGGCAGTTGCAGGTGGTGTTCCAGGATCCGTTCGGCAGCCTCAGCCCGCGCATGTCGGTGCAGCAGATCATCGCCGAAGGCCTGCTGACCCACGGCATCGGCACCGCCGAGGAACGCGAGGCGGCGGTGATCCGCGTGCTCGAGGAAGTCGGCCTCGACCCGCAGAGCCGCCACCGCTACCCCCACGAATTTTCCGGCGGCCAGCGCCAGCGCATCGCCATCGCCCGCGCCCTGGTGCTGGAGCCGGCGCTGATCCTGCTGGACGAACCCACCTCGGCCCTCGACCGCACTGTGCAGAAGCAAGTGGTCCAGTTGCTGCGGGAGTTGCAGGTACGCCACGGCCTGACCTACCTGTTCATCAGCCACGACCTGGCGGTGGTCCATGCCCTGGCCCACGACCTGATCGTGATCAAGGACGGCAAGGTGGTGGAACAGGGGCCGTCGCGGGCGATCTTCAGTGCGCCGCAACACCCCTATACCCGGGAGCTGTTGCAGGCTTCGGGGCTGCAATGGAGCCCGCCGCAAGCTTGCGAAGAGCCGGCCTGAGGCTCTGTTCCGGGGGTTGGCGCGGCTATCATTGGCGTCGATGGTCACCATCGACCCAATGAAATTCTCAAAAAAAATCCGCCGCGTAACATCTGCTCCATACCAACCAAACAACACCCCGGAGCACACCACCATGAAACGCCAAATCCTTCTCAGCATCGCTTTCTCGGTTCTTGCAGCAAACGCTTTTGCCGCGTCCTCGGCCCACCCGGTGGTCGCCGAAGGCGGCTCGGATCGCCTGATTGAAAAACGTGTCGCCGAAGGTGGCGCCGATCGCTTGATCGAACGTCGCGTTGCCGAAGGTGGTGCCGATCGCCTGATCGAACGTCGCGTTGCCGAAGGTGGCTCTGACCGTCTGATCGAACGCCGCGTTGCCGAAGGTGGTGCCGATCGTCTGATCGAACGTCGTGTTGCCGAAGGTGGCTCTGACCGTCTGATCGAACGCCGCGTTGCCGAAGGTGGCTCTGATCGTCTGATCGAGCGCCGCGTTGCCGAAGGTGGCTCTGACCGTCTGATCGAACGTCGTGTTGCCGAAGGTGGTGCTGATCGCCTGATCGAACGTCGCGTTGTCGAAGGTGGTTCCGACCGTCTGATCGAGCGCCGCGTTGCCGAAGGTGGTTCCGACCGTCTGATCGAGCGCCGCGCCGTATGATTGTGTGGTCCGCGGTACTCGAAAAAAAGCCCGGCCTTACCAGTCGGGCTTTTTTCATTTCAGGGCGTCGGGATTCCCCAATCGATCGCCATCACCCGGATCAGCGCCCTGCTCACCTGGCCATGCAGCGCTGATAACGCTCATCCACCCGTTTGGCGAACCAGGCGGTGGTCAGTTTGCGGGTGATCTTCGGGCTCTTCAGCTGGATGCCCGGCAGGATCTGCCGCGGCAAGGCCTTGCCCTGGGCTTGCTCGGCCAAGGCGAATACCCGCTTGTACAGCTTGGTGTCCTCGAATTCGAGGCTGTTGCCCTTCTCCAGCTGGTCGCGAATGGTCGGGTTGCGCATGTCCAGGGATTTGCCCAGGGCGCGCACCGCCAGCTCGGTGCTGCCGGGCATGATCGAGTCGTAGCGGATCAGGTCGCCGTCCAGCGTCAGGGAAATCCCCGAGGCCACGCTCAGGGCGTTCTGGAACGCGGCATTGCGACTGGCGTACCAGCCGGCGTTGAAGTCGGCGAAGCGGTACAGCGGCTGCGGGTAATTCACCGGGTAACCGAGCAGGTGGGCGATGCCGAAGTACATGCCGCCACGCCGGCTGAACACCTCGCGACGGATCGAGCCGTCCACGCTGTAGGGGTAATTGCGCGCCTGCTGCTCGGCGAAGTCGATGCTGACCTGCATCGGCCCGCCGGTGTGCACCGGGTTGAAACCGCCGAACAGGGTCTTGCCCATGGGCACACTGCCGATGAAGTCGTCGAAGATCGTGCTCAGTTCCTTTTCCGTGCGCGCCCCGGCCAGACGTTCGCTGTAGGACTTGCCGTTCGGCGAGCGCACCAGCAACGCCGCGCTCACCAGCATCGACGGCACATGCACCTTGGCCGCGCGACGGTCGATTTCGCCGCGGGCGATCTTGCCCAGCCCCGGCACCGGCGGGTCGACCTGATAGGTGGACTCCTGCTCGGCCACCGCCAGCACCGCGCAGAGGTTGCTCTTGCTCGGTTCGATGCCCTGGGCGGTAAAGGCCACCTGGATATCCCGGGCCCAGCCCTGGCGATCGGCGACCTTGGCCGGCAGCAGACGCACCACCTGGGCCTGGACCTCGGCCGGGCTTGGCGCCGGCGCCTTTGAACCGAGCTGGCCGGCACAGCCGGCCAGGGCCAGCGAGGCCGCGACAGCGGCCCAGCGAAGTGAATGCAGAGGTTTGATAGACATGGCTTCCCAGTAATTCCGAAGACGGCCCGCGCCTTGAGGACCTTGAATGAGGCACGCGGCCGCGGATATCGACCCTCAAGACGCCGCGCTGTTCCGCGCCAGCGACAGGCCATTTGAGCATTCCCCGTGACCGACGGCGAATTTCACCTAATCTGAAACTTCATCGCCCACAGAAAAACAACACGCGGGGCCCATCATGAGCGTGCAACTCAACCACACCATCGTCTGGTGCCGCGACAAGCGACGGTCGGCGGATTTTCTCGTGCACCTGCTCGGCCTGCCGCCGCCAACGCCCTTCGGCCCGATGCTGGTGGTGCAGCTGGATAACGGCGTGTCCCTGGATTACTACGACAACGACCCGCCCATCGCCTCCCAGCACTATGCCTTTCTCGTCGCCGCCGACGACTTCGAACCGATACTGCAACGCATTCGCCAGCGCGGCCTGGCGTTCTGGGCCGACCCGGGCAAGCAGCGCCCGAATGAAATCAACCGCCATGAAGGCGCTCGCCGGGTGTATTTTGATGACCCCGACGGCCACCTGCTGGAAGTGTTCAGTCAGAGCTGAACCCCCGTCACCTGCCCTGGAGTTCCCCGCGCCATGCTCTCACTGGACTTTCTCATTACCTCGCTGATCGTCGTGCTGATCCCCGGCAGCGGCGTGATCCTGACCATTTCCACGGCGCTGGTGGCCGGCAAGCGCGCCAGCCTGTTCACCGCCATCGGCTGCACCGCCGGGATAGTCCCGCACCTGCTGGCCTCGGTGCTGGGCCTGTCGGCGATCCTGCACACCAGCGCGCTGGCCTTCCAGGGCCTGAAGTTCGCGGGGGTCGCCTACCTGCTGTACCTGGCCTACGCCACCTGGCGCGACCGCTCGGCCTTCGCCGTGGACACCAGCGCCCCTGCCACCAGCGCCGGCGGCCTGGTGCTCAAGGCCTGCCTGCTGAACATCCTCAACCCCAAGCTGACGATTTTCTTCCTGGCCTTCCTGCCGCAGTTCATCAGCCACGACGGCCCGTCGCCAGCCATGCAGATGCTCGGCCTGAGCGGCGTGTTCATGGCGATGACCTTCGCCGTGTTCGTGGTCTACGGCCTGCTGGCCAACCTGTTCCGCAAGGCGGTGATCGAGTCGCCCCAGGTGCAGAACTGGCTGCGCCGCAGCTTTGCCGCCAGCTTCGCCGCCCTGGGCCTGAACCTGGCGTTCGCCCAGCGCTGAAACCTTGTACGCAATACCGGCATGACATTGATCTCTCGACGAGGGCAAGGACATGAACCGCAGCGACGTACTGATCATTGGCGCCGGCCCCACCGGCCTGGTTCTGGCACTGTGGCTGAGCCGCCAGGGGGTCAAGGTGCGTATCCTCGACCAGACCGCCGGCCCGGGCACCACCTCCCGGGCCCTGGCGGTGCAGGCCCGGACCCTTGAGCTGTACCGCCAGCTGGACCTGACCCAGGCCATCCTCGACCAGGGTCACCAGGTGCCGGCCGCCAACCTCTGGGTCAAGGGCGAACAGGCCGCCCACCTGCCCCTGAGCAGCATCGGCGCGGACCTGACGCCCTACCCCTTCCTGGAAATCTACCCGCAGGACCAGCACGAACAATTGCTGATCGAGCGCCTGGAACGTTTCGGCGTGACGGTCGAGCGCCAGACCGAACTGCTGAGTTTCACCGACCACGGCCACCTGGTCAGCGCCCAGCTGCGCGGCGCCGACGGCCAGGAGGAAACCTGCCAGGCCTTCTACCTGGCCGGCTGCGACGGCGCCCGCTCGACAGTGCGCAAGACCCTCGGCATCGACTTTCCCGGCGGCACCTATCAGCAGGTGTTTTATGTGGCGGACGTCGACGCCCAGGGCCCGGCGCTCAATGGCGAACTGCATGCGGACCTTGACGAGGCGGATTTCCTCGCGGTCTTTCCGCTGGCCGGCAAAGGCCGGGCACGGCTGATCGGCACGGTGCGCGACGAACGCGCCGAACACGCGGAAACCCTCAAGTTCGAGGACGTCAGCCGGCGCGCCATGGACAGCCTCAAAGTCCAGGTCGACCGGGTCAACTGGTTCTCCACCTACCGCGTGCATCACCGGGTGGCCGAGCGCTTCTTCAGCGGCCGCGCCTTCCTGCTCGGCGACGCCGCCCACGTGCACAGCCCGGCCGGCGGCCAGGGCATGAACACCGGGATCGGCGACGCCATCAACCTGGCCTGGAAACTCGCCGCGGTGCTCAGCGGCAAGGCCGAGGAGCACCTGCTGGCGACCTATGAGTTCGAACGCATCGAATTCGCCCGGCGCCTGGTGGCCACCACCGACCGGGTGTTCAGTTTCATCACCGCCGACGGGCCGATCGCCAACCTGCTGCGCACCCGCCTGGCGCCGCTGCTGATTCCCAAGGTGACCGCGGTGGAGGCGGCGCGCGAGTTCCTGTTTCGCACGGTGTCGCAGATCACCCTCAACTACCGCGACATGCCCCTGAGCTGCGGCAGCGCCGGTCATGTCCACGGCGGCGATCGCCTGCCCTGGGCCCACGGCGCCGTCACCGACAACTTCGCCAGCCTCGACTACCTGGGGTGGCAGGTGCATGTGTACGGCGTCACCAGCGACGCCCTGCGCGCCTGGTGCGCCGAGCGGCAACTGCCGCTGAGGGTGTTCGACTGGGAAACGGCGCACCAGGCCGCCGGCCTGGCGCGCAACGGCTTCTACCTGCTGCGGCCGGACACCTACGTGGCACTGGCGGAAAAATCGGCGGACCCGAAGGTCATGGAGCGGTATTTCGAGGAGCGCAAGATTGTGTTGTGAGTGGTGTTGCAGCCGCAGTCGACTGGGCAGCAGGGATTTTTTGCGGTGTTAGAGCTGACGTCATCGCGGGCAAGCCTCGCTCCTACGTAGGAGCGAGGCTTGCCCGCGATGAGGCCCTTGAAGGCTACAGAGGCGTCAGATCCCGCTCAACGCCAGGTCCATCGCGAAGTAGGTGAAGATCAGGTCGGCGCCGGCACGCTTGATCGAACCCAGGCTTTCACGCACCACCCGCGCCTCGTCGATGGCCCCGGCCAGGGCGCCGAACTTGATCATCGCGTACTCGCCGCTGACCTGGTACGCGGTCACCGGCAGGCGCGAGGCTTCGCGGATGTCGCGGATGATGTCCAGGTAAGCACCGGCCGGCTTGACCATCAGCGAGTCCGCGCCTTCCTGCTCGTCCAGCAGCGATTCGCGCACTGCTTCGCGGCGGTTCATCGGGTTCATCTGGTAGCTCTTGCGATCGCCCTTCAACGCGCTGCCGCCGGCCTCGCGGAACGGACCGTAGAGCGCCGAGGCGAACTTGGTGGAATAGGCCATGATCGCGGTCTGGGTGAAGCCGGCCTCGTCGAGGGCGCGGCGGATGGCCTGGACCTGCCCGTCCATGGCCGCCGACGGCGCGATCACATCAGCGCCGGCGCGGGCCGCGGCCACCGCCTGCTTGCCGAGGTTGACCAGGGTCTGGTCGTTGTCCACTTCATGGCCGTGCAGCACGCCGCAGTGGCCGTGGTCGGTGTACTCGCAGAAACAGGTGTCGGACATCAGGATCATCTCCGGCACCGCGTCCTTGGCGATCCGCGACATGCGCGACACCAGGCCGTTGTCGTTCCAGGTGTCGCTGCCGTTGCTGTCCAGGTGGTGAGACACACCGAAGGTCATCACCGACTTGATCCCGGCGCGGGCGTAACGCTCGATCTCCCCGGCCAGCTTCGACTCCGGAATGCGCATCACCCCCGGCATGCTCTTGATCGGCACGAAATCGTCGATCTCTTCCTCGACGAAAATCGGCAGCACCAGGTCGTTGAGGCTGAACTCGGTTTCCTGGAACAGGCTGCGCATCTGTTCGGAACGGCGCAGGCGACGGGGACGGGCTTGGGGGAACTGGCTGGGCATGGGATTTCCTCAGGGCAGGCCAAGTAAGGCAAGGCTGGGTGCGAAAGGACCGCAGCTAAAAAGAGCGAAGCTTATGCCCGAAGCCGCGACCGGCACAAACACCGCGTCGCCAAGACTGCGTTTCCGCTTTGGTAACAATGCCGTGAAAACAGGTCGGTACGCCTGTCAGGCAAATGACCCGAGACGCAACTGTCGGGCCGATTTTTGATCTAACGAACACACGCCCGAGCCGTTCAAGCAGGCATGAAAAACCTGCGCTCCCAGCACGTATTCGCGGCGTGTGCAGGACCACTCGTCCGTGAACACAGCCCCTGGCCAACCCTCTGCCGGGCAGCGCATCGAGGGCTTCGAGCGAGCCCCATCGGCAGCCAGCTGCGCAGGGTGGCTGTCGCGGACGGGAGAACCGGGCTTACAGGCAGGTCAGCCTGGTTCCTGTTCTGGCGTGGCAGGTCGCCCCAGGGAAGGTTCGCGGCCCGCCCTCAACCCGGGAGGAGAAGCGAAAATGGCCAACTCCGTGAAAAAAATGCCGATCCAGACTGAAGACAAGGCCACCCGGCGCTCGACCATGAGCGACCTGTGGCAACCTCTGGAAAAACTGCGGCATCAAGTCGATCACCTGTTCGAAGACTTCAATCGTGGCCCCGGCCTGTCTCCCTTCAGCCGCGGGCTGTTCGATGTGGATCCGTTCTGGCGGCGTGAACTGATCGGCCGCGGCATGCCTGCCGTGGACATCACCGAGAAAGACGAAAGCTTCGAAATCACTGCCGAATTGCCCGGCATGGATCAGAAGAATATCGAGATCAAACTCTCCGACGGCAGCCTGATCATCAAGGGTGAAAAGAGAGAGGAAACACAAGAAAACAGGAAGGGCTATCACCTGAGCGAACGTCATTACGGTTCCTTCGAGCGAGTATTCAACCTGCCCAAGGGGGTCGATGCCGAGAAGATCGAGGCGAGCTTCAGCAAAGGCGTGCTGAGCATCTCGCTGCCGAAAAGACCCGCCGCCCTGAATGCGGACAAGGTCGTGCAGATCAAAGGCGAATGACCCAGGCCAGCCAGCCCCTTGCCAGGCAACCGGCAAGGGGCTTTTTTTGCCGCCGGCACGCCCGCTCAGCGCGCCGTATTGAGCGCCACGGCAGCCAGGATCAGCGCCTTCAAGGCGGCCTCGTCAAGGCTGTCACCCTCATGCAGATCGATCGCCCGTCGGGTATTGCCCTCGAGGCTGGCGTTGAACAGGCCTGCCGGGTCGTCCAGCGCGGCGCCCTTGGCAAAGGTCAGCTTCACGACGCTCTTGTAGGTCTCGCCGGTGCAAAGAATGCCGCCGTGGGACCACACCGGCACCCCGCGCCACTTCCACTCCTCGACCACCTGCGGGTCGGCCTGCCTGATCAGCCCCCGGACCCGGGCCAGCATCTCGCCGCGCCAATCGCCCAGCTCTTCGATGCGCCCGTCTATCAGTTGTGAAGCGCAACCGCTCTGCTCTGCCGGCGTGGCGTCGCGGGTATGTTTTTTCATCCTGGTCATCCTCTGGAGGGGGCTCGTCCCGATCCTTGAGTATCGCCGACGAGCCGTTTCCCTCCAGGTAACCGACGAGCGTCACACCGGTAGTCCGGTGCTTTCCTGCATGGGGATTTTCGTCTTCAGGCGCTGAACGCCCTTGATCCGGGCCAGGTGCTTGGTCTTGAACTGCCGATAGGCCACCCACCCAGCCTCGATGCTGGCGTGCTTCTGGCGTCGCTCGGATACGGTCGCGCCCCTGGGATTGAAGGCAGGAGGCAGTTGTCTTGACAGGAGGGAGTAACGGGAATCGAAAGCCAGGTGCGCCCCTGTGGGCGCACCTGGTTTTTTTACAGCGGAGGGTGAATCAGTTCCAGGGACGGTCGCCGTTCTCGTCCTTGACCCGGGTCGGCAGGCCCATCACGTCCAGCGCCTTGAGGAACGGCTCGGCCGGCAGTTCCTCGACGTTGACCATGCGCTGCACGTCCCATTCGCCACGGGCCACCAGCAGGGCCGCAGCCACCGGCGGTACGCCCGCGGTGTAGGAAATGCCCTGGCTGTCGGTTTCGGCAAAGGCTTCTTCGTGGCAGGCCACGTTGTAGATGAAGACTTCGCGCGACTGGCCATCCTTGGTGCCCTTGACCAGGTCGCCGATGCAGGTCTTGCCGGTGTAGCCCGGCGCCAGCGACGCAGGATCGGGCAGCACGGCCTTGACCACTTTCAGCGGCACCACTTCCAGGCCTTCGGCGGTCTTGACCGGTTGCTCGGAGAGCAGGCCGAGGTTCTTGAGCACGGTGAAGACGTTGATGTAGTGCTCGCCGAAGCTCATCCAGAAGCGCACGTTGGGCACGTCAAGGTTCTTCGACAGCGAGTGCACTTCATCGTGACCGGTCAGGTACAGGTTCTGCGCGCCCACCACCGGCAGGTCGTCGGTGCGCTTGACTTCGAACATGGTGTTGCTGGTCCACTGGTTGTTCTGCCAGCTCCACACCTGTCCGGTGAATTCGCGGAAATTGATTTCCGGATCGAAATTGGTGGCGAAATATTTGCCATGGGAACCGGCATTGACGTCGAGAATGTCGATCGAATCAATGCGGTCGAAATACTGTTGTTTGGCCAGGGCCGCATAGGCGTTGACCACACCCGGGTCGAAGCCCACGCCGAGAATGGCGGTGACGTTCTTCTGCTGGCATTCCTCGAGGTGCTTCCACTCGTAGTTGCCATACCAGGGCGGCGTCTCGCAGATCTTGCCCGGCTCTTCGTGAATGGCGGTGTCCAGGTAGGCCACGCCGGTATCGATGCAGGCACGCAGCACCGACATGTTGAGGAAGGCGGAACCGACGTTGATGACGATCTGCGATTCGGTCTCGCGGATCAGCGCCTTGGTCGCCTCGATATCCAGCGCATTGAGCGCGTAGGCCTTGATTTCAGCGGGCTGTTTGAGGCTGCCCTTGGCCTTGACGCTGTCGATGATGGCCTGGCATTTGGAGATGTTGCGCGACGCGATAGCAATACGACCGAGTTCGTCGTTGTGCTGCGCGCACTTGTGGGCCACCACCTTGGCGACACCTCCTGCACCAATGATAAGAACGTTCTTCTTCAATTTCTTCATCTCTCCTTTCCGCCAGCTTACGAGAGGCTGGACAGGTAGTCTTCGAACCCAAACTCACGAACCACCTCGACACTACCGTCGAGTTGTTTCACTACGATGGACGGCATTTTCAGGCCGTTGAACCAGTTTTTCTTGACCATGGTGTAACCCGCCGCGTCAACGAACGACAGCCGATCGCCGATGGCCAGCGGACGATCGAATTGGTACTCGCCGAAGATGTCTCCGGCCAGGCAAGACTTGCCGCACACCATGTAGGTGTGTTCGCCCGCGCTGGGCGCCAGCTTGGCGTTCAGGCGATAGATCAGCAGATCGAGCATGTGCGCCTCGATGGAGCTGTCGACCACCGCCAGGTGCTTGCCGTTGTAAAGGGTGTCGAGCACGGTGACTTCCAACGAGGCGCTCTGGGTGATCGCCGCTTCGCCCGGCTCCAGGTAGACCTGCACGCCGTACTTCTCGGAGAACGCCTTGAGGCGCGCGCAGAACTCATCCAGGGCATAACCTTCGCCGGTGAAGTGGATGCCGCCGCCGAGGCTGACCCATTCGACCTTGTGCAGCAGGTGGCCGAAGCGTTCCTCGATGGTGCCCAGCATCTGGTCGAACAGGCCGAAGTCGCTGTTCTCGCAGTTGTTGTGGAACATGAAGCCGGAGATCTGCTCGATGACGGCCTCGACCTTCACCGGGTCCCACTCGCCCAGGCGGCTGAACGGACGCGCCGGGTCGGCCAGCAGGTAATCGGAACTGCTCACCTGAGGGTTGACCCGCAGACCGCGGACCTTGCCCTCGGACGCCGCGGCGAAGCGCTGCAGCTGGCCGATGGAGTTGAAGATGATCTTGTCGCAGTTGTCGAGCATCTCTTCGACTTCATCGTCGGCCCAGGCCACGCTGTAGGCGTGGGTCTCGCCGGCGAACTTCTGCCGGCCGAGCTTGAGCTCGTACAGCGACGACGAGGTGGTGCCGTCCATGTACTGCTGCATCAGGTCGAACACCGACCAGGTGGCGAAGCACTTGAGCGCCAGCAGGGCCTTGGCCCCGGACTGTTCACGCACGTAAGCGATCTTCTCCATGTTGCCGAGCAGTTTCTGTTTGTCGATGAGGTAGTACGGCGTTTTGATCATTTCGAGGCCTCCGGCCAGGCCAGCCAAAAAAAGGATGCGCATTGTGCCTTCACTGGAGGCATATCGAAAGGGCGGACGGTCAGTTCGCTGAGTCAGGGCTTCGTCTCATGCTCGTAGCGAGCCGCCCGCGGGAGCGTTCCGGGCAGCGCCGGGTGCCCTCCGAGGACTGCTGACGAATGCCCCGGCGGCGGATGCCGGCAGGTCCCACCGGCCTGGTGGCCCGGGTGCGCAGGCAGCCCCATGACAGGTGGTCATTTGCCGATCTGGGCAACCCTGCCCGGTCCCTCGCTTTGCGCGAACACGTATCTGTTTTTGCCCAGCTTCTTGGCCAGGTACATGGCCTGGTCCGCGGCCCGCAACAGCTGATCCGCTTCCACCCCATGGGTCTGGTAGAACGCCGCGCCGAGGCTTGCGGAAACATCGGCCCTCACCCCAGAGATCGTCAGGGGCTGGCCGACCGCATGAATGATCCGGTCGAGAATCGGCGTCACTTCGTCGATCGATCCAAGGTCATCCAGGACGACCACGAACTCATCGCCTCCCACGCGTGCCAGAAGGTCGCATTCCCGCAAACAGGACTGCAGGCGATCGGCGATGATGGTCAGCAACTGATCGCCCGCCGCATGCCCCAGGTTATCGTTGACCAACTTGAAGCCGTCCAGGTCCAGATAACAGACCACCACATTGGGGTTTCGCCCTCGCACTCTTTCGAGAATCTGATCGAGCTTCATGCCCAGCAACCTTCTGTTGGGAAGGTGGGTCAAGGGGTCATACATGGCGATTTCCTGCAGTTTTTTTCGCTGCTGGTCCAAGGTCGCCAGGGAGTAAGCGAGCCAGGCCATCAGCGTTGCCCCCAGCAGCACAAGAAAAACCTCGAACAGCAGCAGAGCGGTATTTCGCCAGTCGGCGATCCTGGAAACCCTGAGTTCCCACTGCGCCTCGTACAGGGTGACTGGAATTCGCGCGGCATCCGCGCCCAAGGGCGCGGCGGATGCCTGGATCAGCTCTTCCTGCCCGGTTTCCGGGTTCACCCCGGAAAACCTGTAGGCATAACCCAGCTTCTCCAGGGACGGTAAATCCGAGTCGGCAAAGGCATCCGGAAACTTCAAGGTCACGACCGTGTAACCCCAGAAGTACTTCCTGCCATTCGGTTCTTGCAGAAATACCGGCAACGTTCCTATCGCGCCCTGCGGCCCCTGGATCAAGGTGAACGGCCCGCGGAACAGCAACTCGCCTTCGCGAACGTTCTTGATGACTTCGGCGCGATCCTTGCCCTCGAAAAGATCATGGTTCTTGACCAGGATATTGGGAGCGGCCGGCTCTATTTGCCGAATTACCCCCTGCGGCGCCAGCGACAATGCAAAAGCGCCTTTGTACATGGGCAGCATGTAGCGCACCAACTGGCTAAAGCCCGGAACCCTGCCCTCCCCCTGATGAACCATGACCGCCAAGGTATTGGTCGACGACAAAGCGTGCTGTATGACTTTCTCGATCGAGCTGGCGTAACTGCTGGCTACTTGAATGGTATGGGCCGAGTCAGCCTCGCGCGCGGCCGAATTCAATTTGACGACAACAAAAGCCCCCGCCAACAAACACAGGACAAGCACCGACACCGAGACTCTTATCTTGTCGAAGCCAGAGAAAACCTTGGTTACCACTTCTTGCATCACCGGCACCCTGTTTTATTGCTATTGGTCGTAGGGATCTCGACTGGGGCAAAGGCGCTTGCCGCACCGTCAGACACAGGAAATCATTCCTCATCCTTTACTTCGTCCTTGAAGAACCCAAGCCAGGGCTGGGACATTACCGGGAAGTGCAGCCGTTGACCCTGGTAAACCCCCTAGGTTCCATGCTCCATCTACCTATTCCAGCTCATTGCCGGGCGCCAGGCACGCCGCTCGATGCGGCACGACCTTACCCGGCTCCAGAAGCCTATCGCGGGGCCCGCACCGCTCAATCATCCTCTTGCAATTTGATACCCCGGGCATGCAGCAGGTGGGGCACCAGCAGCACCAGCAGGGTCATCGCCAGGAAGGCGGCGGATATGGGTTGGGTGACGAATATCGACCAATCGCCCTGGCTGATGGACAAGGCATTGCGCAGCTGTTTTTCCGCCATCGGCCCCAGCAGCATACCGACGATCACCGGCGCGACCGGGAAGTCGAAACGCCGCATCAGCACCCCGCCCCAGCCGATCGCCAGCATCAGCAACAGGTCGAAGGACGAATGGCGCATGCCGTACACGCCGATGGAGGCGAACACCAGGATCCCGGCATTGAGGTACGGCCGGGCGATCCGCAGCAGTTTCACCCAGAGCCCGACCAGCGGCAGGTTCAACACCAGCAAGATGACGTTGCCGATGTACAGCGAGGCCACCAGGGTCCAGACCAGGTCGCCGGAAGTCTGGAACAGCAGTGGCCCCGGCTGCAGGTTGTAGTTCTGGAACGCTGCCAGCAGGATCGCCGCAGTGGCGGAGGTCGGGATGCCGAGGGTCAGCAGCGGCACCAGGGAACCGGTGGCGCTGGCATTGTTGGCGGCTTCCGGGCCGGCCACCCCTTCGATGGCGCCCTGCCCCTTGTTGGCGGCAAAGTCTTGCGGGTGCTTGCTCAGCTTGCGTTCGGTGGAATAGGACAGGAAGGTCGGGATTTCCGCGCCGCCGGCCGGGATCGAACCGAAGGGAAAGCCGATCAGGGTGCCCCGCAGCCAGGCGGGAATCGAGCGCCGCCAGTCCGCGCGGGTCATCCACAGCGACGTCAGGCGATGCCGGCCAGACGCTTCCTCCTTCTGATACAGCAGGCTGTACAAGGCCTCCCCCACAGCAAACAGACCGACCGCCACCAGCACCACTTCGATGCCATCGACCATTTCGGGAACGCCCAGGGTGTAGCGGGCAATGCCCGAGGTCGAATCGAGGCCGATCAGGCCGATGCTCAGGCCCAGCCCCAGCGAAGCAAAACCGCGCAGCATGGACGCGCCGAGCACCGCCGACACCGTGGTGAAGGACAGCACCAGGATCGCGAAATACTCCGCGGGGCCAAACTTCAACGCCAGCATGGCGACGAGGGGAGCAAACAGGGTCAGCAACACCGTGGCGATGGTTCCGGCGAAAAACGAGCCGATCGCCGCGGTGGCCAGGGCCGGCCCGGCGCGGCCGTTGCGGGCCATGAGATTGCCTTCCAGGGCGGTGACCATGGACGACGACTCACCCGGGGTATTGAGCAGGATCGAGGTGGTCGAGCCACCGAACTGCGCGCCGTAATAGATCCCGGCGAACATGATCAGCGCGCCAGTGGGATCGACCTTGGCGGTGATCGGCAACAGCAGGGCCACGGTCAGCGCCGGGCCGATCCCCGGCAACACGCCGATCGCCGTGCCCAGCAGGCAACCGATAAAACCCCAGAGCAGGTTGATCGGCGCCAGCGCCGCGGAGAAACCTGCCGCCAGGTTCAAGAGAATGTCCACCGTGTGACCTCCTTCGGCCCGGCTCAGATCCAGGCGTTGACCAGGGGTGGCAGGGCCACGCCCAGCCCGGCGTTGAACAGCCAGTAGATCGGCAGGGTCAGGGCGATGCCGATGGCCAGGTCGCGCAGCGGACGCCGGCTGCCGAAACCTCGCGCGGAACAGGCGAACAGCAACCCGGCGGCCAGGACGAAACCGATCAGGTTGATCAGCACGGCAAGCGCCACCAGGCCGGCGGTGACCCAGGCCGCCCCCGGCCAGCCACCGGGCTGGGCCTGGACGCTGTCGTCGCCGGGTTCGGCCAGCTCGCGGAAACCACCGGTGCAGGCCTGGTAGCTCAACAGCAGGCCCACGGCCCCCAGAAAAGCACCGACGGCGCAGGGATAGACATGGGCACCGAGGATGACGAAGCCCATCTCGGGCGGAAAGCGCAAGGCGCCGATGACCAGCACCAGGCTGACGGCGACCAGCCCCAGGCCAATCGCCAACTGCGACAGCACGACCCTGCTGCGCCCGGCCATCTCAAAGCAGCCCGACCTTGACCAGCATCGCCCGCAGACGCAGGTGTTCCTCGTCGACGAACGTGCCGAACTCATCACCGGTAAGGATGCTCGGCGACCAGGCGTTGGCGTTCACATTGTCCTGCCAGACCTTGCTGTTGGTGGCGGCCAGGACCGCGTCGGTGACCTCCTTGCGCTGCTCGGCCGTGAGGTTGGCCGCGCCATAGACGCCGCGCCAGTTGCCGATGATCACGTCGTAGCCATTCTCCTTGAGAGTCGGCGCATCGATGCCGGGAACGCGCTCCGGAGCGCCGATGGCGAGCAGGCGGAACTGCTTGGACTGCACGTACTTGGCCAGCTCGGCATAACCGCCGGTGATCACCGTGATGTGCCCGCCCAGGGTCGCGGCCACCACCTCGCCGCCGCCGGCATAGGCAACGTAGTTCACCTTGTTCACCGGAACGTCCATCTTGCTCGCCAGCTCGGCAATGCCGATATGGTCGATGGAACCCTTGGAGCCACCGCCCCATTTGATGCTGGCCGGGTTGGCCTTGAAGTCCTTGAGCAAGTCCTCGAGGGTCTTGTAGGGCGACTCGTCACGCACGGCGAACACGTTGTATTCGGTGAACAGGCGGGCGATCGGCGTCACGTCCTTGAGGCTGATCTGCGGCTTGTTCTGCTCCACCGCGGTGACCATGATCGCCCCCACCACCAGCAGCGCATTCGGGTCGCCCTTGGTGCTGTTGGCGAACTGCGCCAGCCCCAGGGTGCCCCCGGCTCCGCCCTTGTTCTCGAAGGTCACGGACTTGGCCGTGCCGGCCTCGAGCAAAGCCTTGCCCAGGACCCGCGCGGTCTGGTCATAACCGCCGCCCACGGAGCCCGGGGCCATGAACTTGACCGTATCCAGGGCGAGCGCCGGGGTCGCGAGGGTGAGCGTGGCGAGGCTGGCGGCAATGGCCATGCCGCGGCTGAATCGACGCAGTGCTGTGAACATCAGGTTTCTCCCGAGACTATTGTTTTTGTTGATACCGGTTGAATGCGCCCAGGGCAGTCGCCCTGTGTGGCCTGGAGTTAAGTGTAGACGGCCAGAGGTTGGCGACCGCCAGAGGAGAGAGCCCGGGGTAAACAAAACGACCAGGGCCAGGCGCTCCCGCCAAGGGCGCGCCTGGGGAGTCTTGGTTCGGGGTGGCAAGGGGTTGGCCGGTACAAGGCCCGGCCGTGCTTGTCAGCGAGGGAGAATCAGCGATTCAGCAAGAGAGGATCGGTGATCCTTGCCCATCACGAGCGGGTTTTCACGGTGATGAACATATGCAGCCGATCGTGGATTTCCTGGAGGGTGTGGCGGAACGGTTCATGTTTGTCGCTGGTGACCGGGTCCTCGAAGTTCCAGACGATCACCTCGCCGGAGGACGGCATGCGCGCGGCCTCTTCCGAGGACTTGTCGCACAGGGTGATGACATAGTGGAACTGCTGCCCCGCGAACTCGTCGAGGGCCTTGCTGCGCAGCCCCTCGGTGTCGATGCCGATATGTTCGAGAGACTCCAGGGTGCGCGGGTCGATCTCGCTGGCCTCCAGGCCGGCACTGAAAGCGTCGAAGTCTTCGGCGTCGGCGTGGCGCAGCAGCGCTTCGGCCATCAGCGAGCGGGCGTCATTCCTGGCGCACACGAACAGCACGCGGCGTTTGTCACTCATGGTTCATTCCCCTGTTTTCAGACTGCTGGGATAGTGCCCCGGAAAATCGCACTTTTTATGACAGCCGTTTTTCGACGGCGGGATGCCGCGGCGACGGCGCGCAGGCGTTGCCTCGTCGATTGATTTCGGCGTGGCCGGCGAAGGATTGAAATAGAGCGACGGAACACCCTGGTGGGAACCGCTGGCCGGAGGAAGGCCAGCGGTTTGCAGATGACGATTGGTAATCAGTTGTTACATATCAGGCCATGCAGCACGCCGAAACGCAGCCCCGGCTCGGAGGCGTCATATGGGTGACGCCAAACACCTTGAACGCCGCCAGCATCACCGCCAGGCCGCCGGGCAGGATGCTCAGGCGATGGGACTGCAGCCCGGCCAGCCTGAGGCGTTTGACATGCCCGGCTTCCAGCAGGCGCAGCGACAGGCGCAACAGCCCGCCGTAGGTGATGCCGTCCTGGCCATAATCGTTCAGGCCGTTGGCCTTGAGCACCTTGGCCAGGAACCGGGCGGTGCCCGAGGAACCTATGGCCTGCTGCCAACCCAGCTGGCGATAACGCCGGGCGACTTTCTCGAACTTCAGGCTGGCCATGCGCTCGGCTTCCTGCAGGGCGTGAGCCGAGACCGCGCCGCCCGGAAAGTAGCGCACGCCGAAGGTCCCGCTGCCAATGGCGATACTCTCGGTCAGCAAGGGCTGGGCGCCCTGCCCCAGGATCAACTCGGTGGAACCGCCGCCGATGTCCACCACCAACCGCATGCTTTCGCTGCCCGGCACGGTATGGGCGACGCCGGCATACACCAGCCGCGCCTCTTCATGCCCGGAGATGACATCGATGCGAAACCCCAGGTGGCGCTCCGCGCTGGCCAGGAACAGCGGCGCATTGTCGGCTTCGCGCACGGCGCTGGTGGCCACCGCCCGCACCCGCCCGGCCTCGAAACCGCGCAGCTTCTTGCCAAAGCGCGCCAGCGCCTGCCAGCCCCGGTCCAGCGCCAGCTCGTCCAGGGTGCCCTCCTGGAAGCCCTCGGCCAGGCGCACCGGCTCCCGCAGGGTCTTCACTTCCTGGATCATGAACCCCTGGCTGCGCCTGACCGGCTGGCCGATCATCAGGCGAAACGCGTTGGACCCAAGATCAATGGCTGCGAACAGAGAGGCGTCGCCTTTCATGGGGGGATTCCTGGCAGGTTGATCAATCGGCAGGCCGCAGCCTGTCGAGCACCCAAGAGGGTTTGCGGCGATCTTGCCATGCCGTCGATGACGCCAAGATGACAGCCGCCCGCCTTGATACGCCCGGCTGGCGCTCCCCCAGGCCTGGCCCTGCCGCTGCCCGGTAACGGAGGGGGTTCAAAGGCTTTGCAGCGGCAAGGGAGCTGTCATCATTTGGTCATTTTTCGCAGCGATACTCGCGTTATCAGTAATGCGTGCTCTCCTTTAACGCTGCCATCTTGGGCGGCTTTTTTTTGCCCGAAAATCCTGGCGACAAGCTTGCCAGATCGGGAAAACCTGCCTACCCATCAAGGGTTGCGACATCCCCCACCGCCGCTTCTGCAACCATGTCGGCACAAGGCTCGTCACGATCCTCCAGGCGGCGACGAGCGAACCGGGCCGCTGAACGCAGGGCCTGCCTGGCCGAACGCAAGTAGAACGCCTGCAACTGAAACACATGCCACCTCGCCGCATGCACTTCCAGGCGACATGCCACGCCGCAGTGCAGCGCGCGCTCGGCCAGGCGCGTGGAGTCCGCCAGCAGCAACTCCTGATCCCCCACCTGGATCAGCAGCGGCGGCAAGCCGCGCAAGTCGGCGGTCAATGGGCTGTGCAACGGGCTATCGGCAGGCGCTGCGTAGGCGCGCAGCCCTTGCTCGAGCCAGTCGCGCCGCAGCATGGGATCGGCGTACTGGCGCGTAATGAGGGTCGACCCGCTCAGCGTCGCATCCGTCACCGGGGACAACAGCAGCAGGCCCGCGGCAACGGGCTCGCCCCGCTGTTGCAGGGTAAGCGCCAGGGCCAGGGCGAGAGAGCCGCCCGCGGAGTCGCCGGCCAGCAGGATCTGCCGCGCCGAATAACCTTGCGCCCGGATCGCCTGGTAACAGGCCAACGCATCTTCCAGGGCCGCGGGAAACGGGTGTTCCGGCGCCAGCCGATAGTCCGGTACCCAGACGGTCATCCCCGCTTCCCGGGCCAGGCGGCTGGTAAGGCTACGGTGAGTGCCAGGGCTGCCCAGGCAGAAGGCGCCGCCATGCAGATAAAGCATCACCCCACCCGCCTCGGTATGGTCCGGTGTCAGCACCTGCAGCGCTACGCCCGAGACGTGCGCCTGTGCCTGGCTCACGCCCGCGCAGCCAAACATCGACCACGACAGGCCGTTGACGATCCGCCGCTGTGTGGCAAGGCTTCGCGGCGGACCGATCAGCGCCCGGAAGCTCAGCCGCAAGAGTTGGCGCAACACGCCGGCACTGAGGGCCTCGAGGCCATCGCGGGGCTCGGCGACCAGCCGCCCGTAGACCTGCCCCGATTCGCTGGCCAGCACCCTGGGAAAACCATAGGCGCGCAATGCCGAATAACGGGTCAGCCAGCGATAGGACAAGGTGAAGCCCGGCCAGTTGGTGCTGTTGTGGCCCGCGGCGTCGACATACCAGCTCTGGCAACCGCTCCACACGGAACCAGCCAGGCGGCGCTGTATCCGTTGATGAAAACGCTGCTCCGTCTGCTCATCGACCTCGACGGTGGTGGCCGCAGCCTTGTGCATCGCGCGCCAGCAGCGCATGACATGGGATATCTGGCTTTCCAGCATGTAGACGATCGAGTTGTGCCCCAGGTTGGTATTGGGGCCATACAACATGAAGAAGTTGGGAAAACCCGGCACCGCCAGCCCCAGATACGCGCGTGCGCCCTGCTCCCAGGCGTGCTGCAGCGCTACCCCGCCGCGCCCGACGATCGTCATCGGCGCAAGGAATTGCGTCGCCGCGAACCCCGTCCCGTAGATGATCGCATCGACCGGGTGGTGCTTGCCGTCCAGCGTCTCGATGCCCTGCTCGGTGATGCGCCCGATGCCCTCGGTGATCAACTGCACATTGGGCCTGGCCAGGGTCTTGAGGTAATCGCTGGACAGCAGGATGCGCTTGCAGCCGATGGGGTAATCCGGGATCAGTTGCCGACGCAGCTGCGGGTCGCCCACCGACTGGTTCAACAAACGGCGGAACGGCAGGCCAACCGCCCACTTCATCAGCCCCTTGAGGCGGGTAAAACCCAGGGCCCTGGATTCGTAGCGCAGGTAGATGGCGGCACGATGCAGCGCCATGCGCCAGGGCTTCCTGGCGAACAGCTGCTGTTCTTCGTCGCTGTAGGCGCGATCGGGCCGGGGCAGGATGTAGGCCGGCGAGCGCTGGAACACCTTGAGCTGCGCCACCGAGTCGGCGATGGCCGGCACGAACTGAATGGCCGACGCGCCCGTCCCTATCACCGCCACCCGTTTCCCCGCCAACGAGTAGCCGTGATCCCAGTTGGCGGAGTGGAACACCTGACCCTTGAACGCCTGCATGCCTTCGAACGTCGGCAACGCCGTTCGGCTGAGCTGGCCAGTGGCGCTGATCAGCAAGGCGGCGCGATGCACCCGCCCACCGACTTCGGTGACGCACCACTGCGCACTGGCCTCGTCGAATCGCGCCGCCTGTACTTCAGCGCCGAAGCGGATGTGCCGCGCCACTTCATACTTGCGCACGCAATGCTGCAGATAACGCTGTATCTCGGCTTGCGGGGCGAACATCCGCGTCCAGCCGGGGTTGGGTTCGAAGGAAAACGAATACAGGTGCGACGGCACATCGCAGGCCGCGCCCGGGTAACTGTTGTCCCGCCAGACGCCGCCGACATCCTGCTGTTTTTCCAGGATGATGAAGTCCGTGACACCGGCCTTGCGCAGCGCGATGGCCATGCCGATGCCGGCAAAACCGCTGCCGACGATCACGGCGGTGAGTGGCGACGTCGATTGCGGGTCGGGTTCGAGTTGGGGCATACAGCACCTCTTTTCTTGTTTTTTTCATGGGCAGGCGCAGGTCTTCGCATGATGGGGTCCACGGCCTTCCCGGCAATCCCGATCAGCGTAGCCTGTGCGCCCATCATGCTTGCCCGGCCTCGCCAGGCCCATGACGTAAAGGGACAGATACTTTAGTATTCAGGCCAATTCCTTTCCCTTACCCGGGTAAAAAGCATGAACATGCTGGAGTTGTTGCGAGGGCCGGCCAGTGCCCTGCTGATGGTGGATTTCGGTCGCGAAAGAGGCTTCTCGCCTGCGCAATTGCTGGCCGGTTCGGGCCTGTCGCTGACCCGGCTGGCCGATCCCAACTTCGAGCTGTCATGCACCCAGGAACTGCGCCTGATCAATAACCTGCTCAACCTGTCGGGGCACCCGCAGGGGCTGGGCTATCAGGTGGGCGAGCGCTATCACTTCTCGACCTACGGGCTGTTCGGTTATGGCCTGATCAGCAGCGCGACCGCCGGTGACGCCTTGCAGCTGGCCCTGCGGTTCTTGCCGCTGACCTACGCGTTCACCCGGATCGCCTACCATGAGCAACCGCCGCTCGGCATCCTGACGTTCACCGAACCGGCGCTGGCGGATGAGTCGCTCAGGGACTTTGTGATCGAGCGCGACATGGCCGCCGCCGCGGTGCTGCTCAAGGAAATAGCTGGCCGCGAGTTCTCCCTGGCGGGTTTTACCCTGAAGAAGAAACGCCCGGTCGATCAGGTGGCCGCCAGTGCCGGCAGTATTCTTGGCATACGCCCCGACTACCTGGCCGACAGCAACAGCCTGGCCTTCGAGCGTTCGCTGCTGAGCCGCCCGCTGCCCCAGGCCAACACCGTCACCGTCTCGATGTGCGAGCAGATGTGCGCGCAATTGATGGAGCGCCGGATCCCCCGCACGGGCACCGCCAACCTGGTCCGCCAGTACCTGAACATCACCCCCCTGGGCGCACCGCCAGACCTGCCGAGCATGGCCAGCCTGATCAATCTCAGCGAGCGCACCTTGAAACGGCGCCTGCACCAGGAAGGCACCAGTTACCGGCACCTGCTGGAGCAGTCACGCAGCGCCGCGGCCCTGGAGCTGCTCGGCGACCCTGCGCTCAAGCTGACCGACATCGCCGAAAAACTGGGCTACAGCGACCTGTCGAGTTTCTCCCAGACCTTCAAACGCTGGTACGGCGTATCCCCCAGAACCTATCGCCACGCGTCCAAGGCCACTTAGACGACAGGCCGGGCGGACTGGAGAGCGCCCTCGCCTACAACCGCAGGCTGCCCTCGATACAGGTCACCGCCGAGCCGCCGATCCAGACTTCATCGCCGAGCCGCTCGACCTGGATGCGCCCGGCCCGGCCCATGCTCAGGCCCTGGCTGACCACGTAGGACGCCGGCGCCAGGCCAGCCCCCAGCAGCCATTGGGCGATGCCGGCGTTGAGGCTGCCGGTGGCGGGGTCTTCCGGCATGCCGTCGCCGGCGATAAAGGCCCGCACTTCGAACTGCGCCGCGTCGCCATCGCGTTCGGGGTTCCAGGGCGCGATCACCCCCACCGCGAGGCCCGTCAGTTGCGCGTAGTCGGGTTGCAGGTCGAGCACCTGGTCGCGCTCGGCCAGCAGCACCGCCAGCCAGCCGGCACCGTTGTCCACCCATTGCGCGTCGACTATGGCGCCGGGCTCCAGCCTCAGGCCCTGGCGCACCTGCTCCAGCAACCCGGCCTCCACCGGGCCGGACTTGAGCAAGGGCGGCGCGAGAAACGCCAGCTCGGCGCCGTTGCGGCGAATGCGCACCAGGCCCACCGCGCACTCCTGGACGATCTCCTCGCCCTTGGGCACGCCGCCGGCCTCCAGCCAGGCATGGCAGCTGCCAAGGGTCGGATGGCCGGCGAACGGCAGCTCCTGCAGGGTGGTGAAAATCCGCAGGCGATAGTCGGCCCGCGGGTCTTGGGGTTCGAGGATAAAGGTGGTTTCGCTGAGATTGGTCCAGTTGGCGAACGCCGCCATGCGCGCATCGCTCAACGGGTCGGCGCCGAACACCACCGCCACCGGGTTGCCCTTGAGCGGATCGTTGCTGAAGACATCCACCTGCTTGAAATCGAATCGGCTCATTGCGGGTCCTTGTCTGAATGAACGCGGTCAGGCCTGGATCGGCCTGACCTGCAAAATGGAAACCTGTAGCCGCTGCCGCTGCCTGCGGCTACAAGGTGCGGAGCGTTCAAACGGGCTTGGGAATTTCCAGGCCGCGGATCACTGCCGGGCGCGCAAGGAAACGCTCCAGCACGCGCTGCACGTTGGGGAAGTCCTTGAAGCCCACCAGGTCGCCGGCTTCATAGAAGCCGATCAGGTTGCGCACCCAGGGAAAGGTGGCGATATCGGCGATGGTGTAGCGCTCGCCCATGATCCAGTCGCGACCTTGCAGGCGGCCTTCGAGCACGCTCAGCAGGCGGCGGGATTCGGCGACATAACGGTCCCGTGGCCGCTTGTCCTCGTAGTCCTTGCCTGCGAATTTGTTGAAGAAGCCCAGCTGGCCGAACATCGGGCCGATACCGCCCATCTGGAACATCAGCCACTGGATGGTCTCGTAGCGCGCGGCGGACTCCTGGGCCAGCAGTTGCCCGCTCTTGTCCGCGAGGTAGATCAGGATCGCCCCCGACTCGAACAGCGCCAGCGGCCGGTCGTCCGGGCCATGGGGATCGAGGATCGCCGGGATCTTGTTGTTCGGGCTCAGGGAAAGGAACTCGGGGGACATCTGGTCATGGGTTTCGAAACTGACGCGATGCGGCTCGTAGGGCAGCCCGATCTCTTCGAGCATGATCGAGACCTTGACGCCGTTGGGGGTCGGCAAGGAATACAGCTGAATCCAGTCGGCGTACTGCGCAGGCCATTTCTGGGTGATGGGGAATGCGGAGAGATCGGTCATGACAGGCTTCCAATGACAGTCAGATGAAAGGCCGGGGCCCGGGGCCGGGCGCGACGGCGCTAGATTATAGGCATCGGTTCGCGACGCGCATTCTTAAATTCGAAACATCCGGTGGTTAAGCTTCCCGGCAGCCAGACAGCGGTGCGGATAAAGTAACGGGCCCACGCTCGCAGCCCCACGCCCGGATCGAACCAAAAGGCGTCCTGGGACTCAGAGCACTGCCTGCGGGCAGAAATACTCGTTCAAGACAGGGAAAACCACGCGAAGCCGGGAGCTCGCCGTGGAAAGGTTTGTCAGCCTTAACCGATTGCGCTGAAGTACCCACAATCAAATGAAGAATCTGCTGAGTTTCACCCAACGCCTGCAACGCCGGTCCTACGTGTTCTTTCCGGCGCTGATGCTGACCAGTGCGCTGCTGCTGTCGCTGGAATCCAGTGAAAGTCGCGCCCAGCCGGTGGACGGCACCCAGACCCTGATCTTCCTGCGCCACGCGGAAAAACCCGCCGGCGGCCTCGGCCAGCTCAACTGCCAGGGCCTGAACCGCGCCATCGACCTGGCCTCCCTGCTGCCGGAAAAATTCGGCAAGGCCAACTACGTGTTCGCCGCCAACCCGACGCGCAATGTCGAGGAAGGCGAGCTCGACAACTCCTACAGCTACATCCGCCCGCTGATGACCATCAGCCCCAGCGCCATCAAGCTCGGCCTGCCGGTGAACATCGAGTTCTCGGCCAACGACACCAGCGCCCTGGCCGACGAGCTGCTGCACGACCGCTATCACAACTCGATCATCTACACCGCCTGGTCCCACGGCTACCTGCCGGAGCTGATCAACAAGGTGGCGCGGGAAGCCGTCGGCGAAAAACGCACCATCACCGACGACTGGGCCTCCAACGATTTCGACTCGCTCTACGTGCTGACCCTGACCTGGCACAACGGCAAGGCCACCCTCGACAGCCGCAGCTACAAGCAGGGCCTGGATAACGGCGAGGAAAGCTGCCCGACCTGATGCGCCGCCCTCAGCGCAAGGCGTCCAGCAGGCGGTACCAGGCGATCCCCGCCCCCAGGTACAGGCGTTGCAAGCCATGCAGCGGAATCGGCCGGATCGGCGTCACTGGAAACGGAAATTCACTGCTCGCCCCCGACAGCCGCGCCGCCAGGTGCTTGCCCAGGGCCGTGGACAAGGCGATGCCGCGGCCGTTGTAGCCGAGCAGGATCGACAACCCCGGCTGCGGCTCATGCAACTGCGGCAGGAAACTCTGGTTCAACGCCACCCGCCCGCTCCAGCGATACTCGATGGGCGTGCCCGCCAACTGCGGAAACAAGCCCAGCAACGAACGCTCCAGGTGACGCCAGTCGCCGCTGTGGGTCGGTTCGGAGAACGGCCCGCGCCCTCCCAGCAACAGACGCCCCTGGGCATCCTGCTTGAAATACAACAGCAGGCGCCGGGCGTCGGAACACACCTCGCCATTCGGCAAGATGCTCTGGCGCAGCTCGGCCGACAGCGGGCGGGTGGCGATAATGAAACTGTTGGCGGCGATCACCGTCTGCCGCAGCCGTGTCCACAGGTCGTCGGTGTAGCCATTGGTCGCCAGCACCACGCGCTGGGCCTGGACCCGATGGCTCTGGGCGGTGCGCAGCTGCCACTGCCCGCCTTCGCGCTGTAAAGCCTCGACCCGAGTCTGCCCGTGAATCCGCACGCCCTGCTGCTGCGCCACCCTGGCCAGGCCGCGCGCATAGTTCAGAGGGTGCAGGCTGCCGGCACGCGGATCGACCCAGCCGCCGAGGTAGTTCTGGCTGCCGATGCGCCGACCGACGGCGGCGCGGTCGAGCAACTCCACCGCCACCCCGCGCCGGCGCCACTGCTCGGCGCGCTGCTCGATGGCCTGCAGGGAACTGGCGGAAAACGCCGGCTGGATCCAGCCCTTGCGCGTCGCGTCGCAAGCGATGCGATGCTGCTCGATCAGGGCGAACACTTCGTCAGCCGCGGAGCCGGCCGCCTCCAGCATGGCCTCGGCGCGGGCCGGGCCGAACTTGGCCAGCAGTTGATCCGGGTCGTACTTGAGCCCGGGAATCACCTGCCCACCGTTGCGTCCGGAAGCGCCCCAGCCCGGCTCACCGGCATCCAGCACACAGACGCTGACCCCGGCCTCGGCCAGGCGCAGCGCGGTCACCAGCCCGGTGTAGCCGGCGCCGACTATGGCCACGTCGGCCCGCAGGTCTTCGGCCAGCGCCGGGGTCTCGATCGCCGCAGTCGCCGTGGCGGCCCACAGGGAAGGCGGCAGGCGCAAGGTTTCGGCGGCCTTCATGCCTGCACCTCCGCGCCCTGGTTGAGCAGGCGCTTGAGGAAGTCCTGGGTGCGCGGATGGCGCGGCGCGCTCAGCACCTGTTTCGCCGGCCCGGCCTCGACGATCTTGCCGCTGTGGAGGAAACACACCTTGTCCGCCACGTCCTGGGCAAAGCCCATTTCATGGGTGACCACGATCATGGTCATGCCTTCGTCGGCCAGCTTGCGCATCACCGCCAGCACCTCGCCCACCAGCTCCGGGTCCAGCGCCGAGGTCGGCTCGTCGAACAGGATCGCCTGCGGGTCCATGGCCAGGGCCCGGGCGATCGCCACCCGCTGCTGCTGGCCGCCGGACAGCTCATCCGGATAGGCGTGCATGCGATGGGCCAGGCCGACCTTTTCCAGCAGCGCCTCGGCCCGCTCCCGGGCCTGCTGCGGGTTCTGCTTCTTCACGTAGATCGGCCCTTCGGTGACGTTCTGCAACGCGGTGCGATGGGGGAACAGGTTGAAGCGCTGGAACACCATGGCCACCTGGGTGCGCAGCTGGTGAATGGTCTTGCCGTGGCGGTCGACCCGCTCGCCGCTGACCAGGATGTCGCCCTGCTCGTAGCTTTCCAGGCCGTTGATGCAGCGCAGCAGGGTCGACTTGCCGGAACCCGAGGGGCCGATCAGGCACACCACTTCACCGCTCTGCACGCTCAGGTCGATGCCTTCGAGCACCGCCACGTTGCCGAAACTCTTGTGTACGCCCTTGATCTCGATCATGACTTTCTCCGGGTGCTGAAGCGCGCCTCCAGGCGACGCAGGGCAAAGGACAACGGCAGGCTCAGGGCCAGGTAGAGCAAGGCCACCAGGGTGTAGACGGTCATGTTCTCGAAGGTCGAGGAAGCGATGAGCTGACCGGCGCGGGTCATCTCGGCCACGGTGATGGTGGACACCAGCGAGGAGTCCTTGAGCATCATCACCAGGGTGTTGCCGTAGGGCGGCAAGGCAATGCGGAAGGCCTGGGGCAGGACCACCCGGCGCATGATCATGCCGCCGCGCATGCCGATGGATTCGGCCGCCTCGATCTGCCCCTGGTGAATGGCCTGGATGCCGGCGCGGAAGTTCTCCGCCTGGTACGCCGAATAGGCGATGCCCAGGCCGATCACCCCGGCCTGCATGGCCGTGAGCTGGATACCGAAATCCGGCAGCACGAAGTAGATGTAGAACAGCTGCACGATGATCGGCAGACCGCGAATGATGTTGACCACGCCAATCGCGAACAGCGAGATCGAGCGCACCTTGGACACCATCATCAAGGCGAATACCAGGCCGATCAGCGAGCTGAGCACAAAGGAGCCGGCCGTGACCTGCAAGGTGACCACCGCCCCTTTCAGCAGAATGGGGAGGAAGTCCAGAGCGTTCTGGAGAAACATAGGAGGACCTGCGCAATCAGGAGTGAAGCGACCCCGCCGGGCGGCCGGGCCACGGGGTGGTCAGTTGAGCTTCCACTTCTCGATGATCCGCTCCAGGGAACCGTCGGCCTTGATCGCCGCGATGCCGCGGTTGACCTCGTCCAGCGTCTGCGCATCGCCCTTGCGCACGATCAGGCAGACATCACCCATCACCACCGGCTGGTAGCTTTTCACCAGCTGCACCTTGTTCTGGATGCCCTGGGCCAGTTGATAGGCGACGATCGGCCGGTCGGCGAAACCGGCCTTGATCCGCCCCAGCGCCAGGTCGCGCAGCAGGTCGGGGATCGAGTCGTAGCCGCGCACTTCCTTGAAGATCCCGCGCTTGTTCAACTCATCGATGAACACCGTGCCGACCTGGGCGCCGACCACCTGGTCCTTGAAGTCTTCCATGCGGGTGTAGGCGGTGTTGTCGTCGGCGCGCACGATCAGCCCCTCGCCGTAGCTGAACACCGGGTTGGAGTACTGCACCACCTTCTCCCGCGCCGGGGTGCGCAGCATGGCGGCGGAAATGATGTCGATCTTGTTCGAGGTCAGCGAAGGGATCAGCGAGGCGAAGGTGGTCTGCTGGATGTCCACCTCGAAGCCGCCGGCCTGGCCCACCGCCCGGGCGGCGTCGATCATCATGCCTTCGATGCTCTGGCTCTTGACGTCGAGAAAGGTGAAGGGAATGCCGGTGGCGGTGGCGCCGACCTTATACACCGGCGCGGCGCCGGCGCTGGCGGAACCGACGAGGCCGGCGGTAAGTGCGCAGCACAATGCAAGGACACGAAAACGCTTTTGCATGGCGAATCTCCCATTGGACGATTTTATTGTTTGAAGTCCGTGATGGTTGGCCTCTGAACGTGGGGCAGGAGGCATGCAACCGACTATAAACAATTTACAAAAATCGTAAAGAGATTTATAAATATCGAATATCGATATTTAAAACACAAAAACCCCAAAGGAACCGCCATGAGCGACACCCCCAATAGCCTGTTCAATCAGTCGCTGGAAAAAGGCCTGGCGGTCCTGCGCGCCTTCAACGCCGCCCAACGGACCATGAACCTGGCGGAAATCGCCGAGGCCGCCGAGATCAACAAAAGCTCGGCGCAACGCATGATCCACACCCTGGAGCAGCTCGGTTACGTGCGTAAGCACCCGCAGACCAAACGCTTCCAACTGACCCCGCGGGTGATGGAGATCGGCTACAACTACCTGGCCGCCGACACCCTGGTGGATGTGGCCAACCCGTTCCTCGCCGAGCTGGCCCAGGTCACCGGCGAAACCACCAACCTCACCGAGCCCGACGGCCTGGACATGGTCTATGTCGCGCGCTTCGTGGCGCCCAAGTTCATCCCGATCCACATGCCCATCGGCAGCCGCATCCCGATGTACTGCACCGGCTCCGGCCGCGCCTACCTCAGCGCCCTGCCCGACCAGGAAGCCCTGGCGATGCTCCAGGCCAGCGACCGCCAGGCCCATACCCGGCACACCCTGACCGAGGTCGACGCGATTCATGGGCAAATCGTCGCCACCCGCCAGCGCGGTTACGCCCTCAACCAGGAAGAACTGTTTCTCGGCGACATGAGCATCGCCGCGCCGATTATCGGCAGCCAGGGGCTGCCGGTGGCTGCCGTGCACGTGGTGATCCCCAGCAGCCGCTGGACCCTGGAAGAAGCCGAACGCAAATTGGCGCCCTCGGTGATCGAGTGCGCGCGGGCGATTCGCACCTCGATTCGTACACTCTGAGTGCCCATGACACTTTTGCCGCCGTCAGCGATCGTCTGCGCGGCGGTCACAGGTAGGGATTCAGGGATTTGACCTGACACTCCGCGTTGCGAGGTTTACCACCGCTGCGCGGTCGATCGCAGCCTGCGGCAGCGGCTACAGTTCGGTGCGGAGCAAGCCGTTGCGCTAAGATTGCCGGCTTATTGTCTTTGTCCGGAATAACCTCGATGCCCAGCCTTGCCCCTGCCAGCCCCGTCCGGGGCTGGTCGTTCTGGTGGAAACCCGCCCTGTTCGTCCTGGTGGCGTGCGTCGGCCTCTACTTCGTCAAGTGGTCGCCCTACTACGCCAAGGCCTTTATCGCCGCCGACAGCCACAGCATCGGCGCCTCGATCATCAACGATCAGCCCTCCTCGCCTTTGAGCGCCGCCCTGGCCTACGCCCAGGTGTATTTCCTGGCGATCTGGAAAGCCGCGGTGCTGGCGGTGATCCTCGGCTCGCTGCTGCAAGTGCTGATCCCGCGGGACTGGCTGCTGCGCCTGTTCGGCCGCGCCGGTTTCGGTTCGACCCTGCGCGGCGGCCTGTTCGCCCTGCCGGGCATGATGTGTTCCTGCTGCGCCGCGCCCGTGGCCGCCAGCATGCGTCGGCAGAATGTCTCGGTGGGCGCGGCGCTGGCCTTCTGGATCGCCAACCCGGTGCTCAACCCGGCAACCCTGGTGTTCATGGGTTTTGTCCTCGGCTGGGGTTTCACCGCCCTGCGGCTGGTGGCGGGCATCGTGCTGGTGCTGGGGGTGTCGCTAGTGGCCCAGCGCATCGCCCGTCCCGAACAACTGCCGGAGGCGGCGGTGGAAGCCGTGGTCGAAGCCAGCACAGGCAACGACGGCGCCTTCTTCAGCCGCTGGGCGCGCAGCCTGTGGCAGCTGTTCTGGAGCACCATTCCGATCTATGTGCTGGCGGTGCTGGTGCTGGGCGCGGCGCGGGTCTGGCTGTTCCCCCATGTCGAGGGCGCGATCGGCGACAGCCTGCTGTGGCTGGTGCCGCTGGCGATTGTCGGCACGCTGTTCGTGATTCCCACCGCCGCGGAAATCCCCATCGTGCAGACCATGATGGCCCTGGGCATGGGCACCGGCCCGGCGGTGGCCTTGCTGATGACCCTGCCGAGCATCAGCCTGCCGTCGCTGCTGATGCTGCGCAAGGATTTCGACGCGCGGGTGCTGGTGACCGTGGCCGGGCTGACCATGCTGATTGGCGTGGTGTGCGGGTTGATTGGCGCGGCGTTGCTGTAACCGAAAGTTCGATGGCGTCCGCCTGGACGTCATCGCGGGCAAGCCTCGCTCCTACAGAAAAACACGTAACCCCTGTAGGAGCGAGCGGGCGGCGATCCGACTTGCCCGCGATGGGGCCAAAGGCCCCCGCCCTTCTACCGACTCAGCCCCGCTGGCTGGCCCGTTCGCGCAAATACTCCAGTACCGCCGCCTGCTCGCCGACGAACTCGATCCGCGCGCCCTTGCTTTCGCGCTGGAAGGCATACATCGGGTCGTAATACTCCTTGAGCAACCCTTCGATCCAGGCCCGGTGCAGGTCCACGCTGCCGCTGCGGGCCTGCTCGGCCAGGGCGGCCTCCAGCAGCTGGTACAGGCGCTGGTGACGCTCGCCCCCCAGGCGTTTGCGGATGTTGTTCAGGCTTTCCAGCAGGCGCTGGGAAAACCGCGCGAAGCCGTCCTCGCCATGCACCGCGACAAACTCCGCGCACAGGTCGATCACGTAGTCGCGCAGGATCCGCTCGATCCGCCCCTCCAGGCCATCCTCCAGCCAGACCATGGGGAAACGCTGCATGCCCTGGTACAGCGGCAACGGCAAGGCGCAACTGCCGATCATGCGGTTCTCGTCTTCCAGCACGAAGCGAGCGATGCCGCGCTCGCGCTTTTTCAGGATGTCCACCGCCAGGCGGTTCTCGAAGTCGATGTTCGACGGCTGGCCGCTGGCGCGCTTGCCGAAACTGGAGCCGCGGTGGTTGGCGTGGCCTTCCAGGTCCAGGCCGTTGGCCAGTTGATGGAGCACCTCGGTCTTGCCGATGCCGGTCATGCCGCCGAGCAGGACAAAATCACACTCGGCCACAGCGCCCTCGAGGGTGTCGAGCAGAAAGGTACGCATGGCCTTGTAGCCGCCGCCGACCCGCGGGTAGTCGATGCCGGCCTCGTCCTTGAGCCACTGCTGGACGATCTGCGAACGCAGGCCGCCGCGAAAGCAGTACAGGTAACCATCGGGGTGGGCCCGGGCGAAGTCGGCCCAGGCCTGGATACGCTCGGCCTTGATCGCCCCGGACACCAGTTGATGGCCGAGGACAATCGCCGCCTGCTGGCCCTGCTGCTTGTAGCAGGTGCCGACCCGCTGCCGTTCGTGGTCGGTCATCAGCGGCAGGTTGACCACGCCGGGAAAGGCGCCCTTGGTGAATTCGATCGGCGCGCGGGTGTCCATCATCGGCCGGTCGTTGAGGAAGATTTCGCGGTAGTCGGTGATATCGATGGGCATCAGATCACCTCGACCGCGTTGCTCTGTCGCTCAACCAGCTCACCGATCGGCGCCAGTTCCAGGCCGAGTTCGGCGGCCAGCGCGAGGAAGGCCGCATTGCCCTCGGGCGTGACGGCGATCAGCAGCCCGCCGCTGGTCTGCGGGTCGCACAGCACCAGCTTGTGCAGGGCCTGGATACGCCCGAGCTTGTCGGCGTAGCTGTCGAAATTGCGCTGGGTGCCACCCGGCACGCAGCCCTGGTCCAGGTAGTACTCGACCCCGGGCAGGCGCGGCACGCGATCGTAGTGGATGCGCGCGGTCAGGTTGCTGCCGTCGGCCATTTCCACCAGGTGCCCGAGCAGGCCGAAACCGGTGACGTCGGTCATCGCGGTCACGCCGTCGAGCTTGCCGAAGCGGCTGCCGGGTTTGTTCAGGGTGCACATCCAGTCACGGGCCAGGCCGACGTCGGCGCTGCGCAACTTGCCCTTCTTCTCGGCCGTGGTCAGCACGCCGATGCCCAGGGGTTTGGTCAGGTACAGCAGGCAACCGGCGGTGGCGGTGTCGTTGCGCTTCATGTGGCGCTTTTCCACCAGGCCGGTGACGGCCAGGCCGAAGATCGGTTCCGGGGCGTCGATCGAATGGCCGCCGGCCAGGGGAATGCCGGCTGCGTCGCACACCGCGCGCCCGCCGCGAATCACCTCGCGGGCGACCTCCGGCGCCAGCACATTCACCGGCCAGCCGAGGATGGCGATGGCCATCAAGGGGTCGCCGCCCATGGCGTAGATATCGCTGATGGCGTTGGTGGCGGCGATGCGCCCGAAGTCGAACGGGTCGTCGACGATCGGCATGAAGAAGTCGGTGGTCGAGACCACGCCGCGCTCTTCGTCGATGGCGTACACCGCCGCGTCATCGCGCGAGGCGTTGCCGACCCAGAGTTTCGGGTCGAGGTTCTGCGCGCCGCTGCCGGCCAGAATCACCTCCAGGACCTGGGGAGAAATCTTGCAACCGCAACCCGCACCGTGGCTGTACTGGGTCAGGCGAATCGGCTCGCTCATGGGGCACCTCTGGAAGTCGTGGAGCGGCGATTCTAGCAGAGCGCCCCAAGCAGAACGTCAAGCACAAGACTTAAGGCATATTGACATCACTGGCACGCCGGGGAGAATCGCGACAGCCGCTTCGGAATGGCACTGGCCAACCTGAGGCTCGACGGTTCAGAAGCGACGCTGTTCTCGACGTTGAAGCGCGACGATACCAAGACAATAAGTCGCACTGCCTTGGACGCCCTCTTCAACCTCTGCCACGACTGGCACTACCGGCCGGAATTCTGCAGCCTCGCGCACGCCCTCGGTAAGGGAAACCACTTGAAGACAAAAGGATTTCGCAGATGCACTCCAGAACCACCATCGAACGCACGCAGCATGGCGTGGGGCAAGGCGGGTTCCATACCTGTCGTATCCGTAGAGGGGGTCCCTACAACAGGCAGGATTACGAGAAAAAAACGACCTACGAATATGTATTCGACTGCGGCACACGCTCGGTCGGCCCTGGCAACACAGCCTTGAAGGACTTTTTGTCCCAGCATATTGAAAACTACAAACCTGCCAACAACATCGTGGATGCGCTGTTCATTTCACATCTGGACATCGACCACTACAACGGCGCGCAAATGTTATGCGGTGCGAAATCGGTTTCGCGCATCTTTCTTCCCTACTTCACCGTCGACCAGATTGTTTTCCTGATTGCCGACCAGGCCAGCAACGACCTGGTGCTGGCTCTCGACTACATCAACAACCTGTTGGCTATTGCCACAGGTACGCGCCGCCTGTTCGGCGTGCCCGTGACCGTTGTCGGTGGCGATGAGTCGCCGGAAAACCTCGATCCAGCGCCCCCTGCCGAAGAGCGGGGCGAACGCTTCCAGCCTGTCGTTATCCGGGAGGATGGGCAGGCGCAACCGCTGTCCGGGAATCTTCCAAGTGGTACGGATATCGCGTTAAGGAGCTCTCTGGAACAACTGCCCTGGGTTCTGCGGCCATGGAGTTACAAACAGAGCAGTGCGGCGCTGCTGGCCATGTCCAGGGCGATAGACAAGATCCCGGCACTAAAGGGCATCCAGACCCATGCCGGTACTGTTTCCAAGGCCCATATCGACGCCTTGAACGAGAAAGCGAATAAAACGGCGATTCGCAAAGCCTGCCGCACGATCATCAAGGATGCCAAAGGCACTTATGCCAGCAACCACAACACGCCCTCGCTAAGCCTTTACAGTGGCCCTCCCGGCCACGACCGGAGCGACTACCAGTTTCGCTACAGCGAACGCGGCGTCATCAATCGTGCCTTGAACAGGGACCCCGTCGGCTGGATAACCACCGGCGATTGCCTGATGAACAATCACTGGGCGGACTTCCGCGCCTGTTTCGCAGACGTGCTGACCCACGTCGGCACTTATGTGCTGCCGCATCACGGTTCCGTCCATAATCACTCGCAGGACTTCATCGACGCGATACCGGGGCAACTGGCACTCATTTGTGCCCGTCACGGCTCTGAAGACCACCCCTCGAAAACGGTGTTGAACTGCCTGTATGAAGTGGATGACCACATTCAGATAGTCAACGAATACTCGACCCGAGGCGTCAAAGAGATCGTCCATCTCCAGCACCTCGCTGATTGAACGAGGAACCGTCGGCAGGTGCCAGGCGGCAGCCTTGCGCACCTGCCGCCTGACACATGGCGCCTATGCCGCCGACATGTTCGCCCTTTCTTCGCGCACAACGCCCAAGCGCTGTGCAACGCACTGACCGAAAAGACAGCTTATTGGCCGGTTTCGCCTTTATTTCAATCAGCTATTTCAAGTTGGTACAGCATATGCAAACGTTTGCGAGGTCAGCCTAAGAGAGCTTTCGCCGCCAGTTCGGCCAGGCCGGGCCACTCGGGCTTCAGAACCGCACGAACAGGGATTTTCAATGCACCTACCTTCCACCCCCTCCGCATCCCGCCACACCTTGGTTGTTTCCTTGCTACTAAGCGCCGTTACAGGACTACTCAGTACTGCCACCCTGGCGCAGACCGACATCGTCGATAAGTCCGCCCAGGGCGAAGCCCTCAGCCCCGAAGCCAGCCCGCCAAAAAAAGGCCCCTACCTGTCGGACTGGTACAACCAGGACCTGACGCTGATCGGCAGCAAGGACATCAGTTTCGGCCCGCAGCCGGCCGACGATATCTACCTGGAATACGAGTACTTCGGCCGCAAGGGGCCGTTCGAGCTGTACGGCTACATCGACATCCCGAAGATCTTCAACATCGGCAACAGCCATGACAAAGGCGTGTGGGACCACGGCTCGCCGGTGTTCATGGAGCACGAGCCACGGATCTCCATCGACTACCTGGCCGGACGCAGCCTGGCCATCGGCCCGTTCAAGGAATGGTACGTGGCCTTCGACTGGATCTACGACCACGGCAGCAACAGCGCCAACCGCGCCAATACCCTGTACAGCGGCCTGGGCACCGACATCGACACCCATTCGCGGGTCAACCTGTCGGCCAACTTCTATGGGCGCTACCAGTGGGAAAACTACGGCGCCAGCAATGAATATTCGTGGGACGGCTACCGGGCCCAGCTCAAGTACATAGTGCCCATCGACAAGTTCAGCAACGGCGCGTCGCTGACCTACATTGGCTTCACCAACTTCGATTTCGGCTCGGACCTGCACAAGGACAACCCGGCCCGCACCGCCAACGCCACGGTAGCCACCAATGTGCTGCTGTACTCCTTCACCCACCTGCGGTTCACTCTGGTCGGCCGTTACTTCCACAACGGCGGCAACTGGCAGGACGGCAGCGAGCTGAATTTCGGCGATGGCGATTTCCGCGCCCGGTCCAATGGCTGGGGTTACTACGCTGGCATCGGTTACCAGTTCTGATCACTCAAGCAATGGAGGCTTTCATGCACGCGATGACCCGTCTTTCCCTTTCCGTGGGCCTGGCCTGCGGCACCCTGCTCGCTTCGACCGCCTGGGCCGCCGAGGCCCCGGCCACACCGATCAAACCCAAGGTGATGCTGATCACCATGTTCGCCCCCGAGGCCCAGCACTGGATCGAACGCCTGGAGCTGAAGCAGGAAGTGCGCGTACCGGGCCTGTCGGCGGAGTACCCGGCGATACGTTGCAATACCAAGGACGTCTGCCTGCTGGTCACCGGCATGGGCCAGACCAACGCCGCGGCTTCGACCCTGGCCCTGGCGCTGTCGCCGAAATTCGACCTGCGCAAAAGCTATTTCCTGGTCGCCGGGATCGCTGGCATCAGCCCGAAACACGGCACCATAGGCACCGCTGCCTGGGCCCATTACCTGGTGGAATTCGGTACCCAGTGGGAACTGGATTCGCGGGACGCGCCCAAGGACTGGCCGACCGGCTACCTGGGCATCAACACCAAGGGGCCGAACGAGAAACCACCGCTGGATTACAAGACTGAAGTCTTCGAACTCAACCCGAAACTCCAGGCCAAGGCCTTCGCCCTGTCCCGCCGAGTGACCCTGAGCGAAAGCAAGGAATCGGCGGCCTGGCGCCTCAAGTACCCGGCGGCCCCGGCCAACCAGCCGCCGGTGGTGACCCAGTGCGACACCCTGGCGGGCAACACCTGGTTCTCCGGCACGCGCCTGAGCGAGCGGGCCGAGGTCTGGACCCGCCTGCTGACCGACAACAAGGGCGAGTACTGCACCACCCAGCAGGAAGACAACTCGACCTACGAGGCCCTGCTGCGCGCCAGCCGCGAAGGCCGGGTGGACGTGCAGCGGCTGGCGGTGGTCCGCGCCGGCTCCGACTTCGACCGCCCCGAGCCGGGCGGCAGCGAGGTCGACAACCTGCTCAAGTACGCCGACCAGGGCGGTTTCGTCCCGGCCCTGGAAAACCTCTATCGCACCGGTAATCCGCTGGTGCAGGACATCCTGAAGAACTGGTCGGCGTGGGAGAAAGGCGTGCCGGAGGCGTAAACCCAGCCCCCTGCCTGCAGCCGCTGCCGCAGGCTGCGATAGGTCCGCAGGAGCTCAATATAAGCTCCGAAGGACCTCGGCGAACTCAAGATCGCCGCGCCCCTTCGGGGCGATCGCAGCCTTCGGCAGCGGCTACAACAAGCCACGCCAATCCCCTGATCCGCCACCCTTACGGCAACAGAATCACCTTCTCGCCACTGCCCCGATTCACCTCGTGATAACGCTCGACGCCCTGCTCCAGCGGCGCTTCGAACAGCCCCTGCGGTAATGGCAACAGCCCTTCATCGAAGAACCGGCCGAACTGCTCGAGCATGGCCGCGCAGGCCTGCACGCCGTACAGCAACGAGTTGATCCCGACCACCGAGCCGCCCTTGCGATACAGGCCCAGGGCCGGCAGTTGCACATGACCGTCCACCGGCGCGGCGATGATGGCGATCCGGCCGAACGGCGCCAGGGCCGCGACCGAGGCTGGCAGCCAGAAGCCGGTGGTGTCGAAGATCACCTCGGCGCCGCCGGCGAACACGGCGTTGACCTGGGCAGCCAGGTCTTCCGGCTGGTCCAGCTGCAGGGTCTGGAACCCCTGCGCCTGCAAGGCCTTGACCTGCTCCGGGCGCCGCGCGGCGGCCAGCAGCCGGGCTCCGCGGATCTTCGCCAGGGCCAGGGCGGCGCTGCCCACCGCCCCGCCGCCAATCACCAGCAAGGTGGTGCCGGCGCCCACTCCGCTGCGCTCCAGGGCATCCCAGGCGGTGGTGTAAGGCACGCCCAGGCTGGCGGCCTGGGCGAAGCTCAGGTGGGCCGGCTTGTGCGCCACGCCCTTGGCCGACAGCACCACGTATTGGGCATGGGAGCCGTCCGCGTAGAACCCCAGCTCCTTGCCGGTGCCCCAGACTTCCTGCCCCACCAGCTCCCCCGGCCCGTCCACCACCACCCCGGCAAAATCCCGCCCGGGAATGCGCGGCAAAGTGGTGTAGGGAAAACGCCCGAGCACGTTCTTCACGTCGCTGGGGTTGAGGCCGGCGGCCTTGATCTGCACCAGTACCTGATCGGCCGCCGGCACCGGGGTCGGCACCTCGACGTAGCGCAGCGACGACAGATCGCCGGTCTTGGAAAATTGCAGGGCGTGCATAAGCGCCTCCGTGGGCAGGGATAGAAACAGGGATAGACAGGATCGAAAGGCCTCAGGACAACCAGTTGCTCACCAGTTGCCGGCCCATGGGCCACAGCTGTTCGCCGGCAAGCATGCCGAGCAGCCCCACCAGGGCGATGGCCGGCGGCGCCGGCGAGCGAAAGTTCAGGGCGCCATAGAGCAGGCCGACGCCGAGGCCGATGGCGAGGGAGATGAGGTAATGCATGACGAACTCCGTGCAGGGCACCGCGCCTGGGCAGCGGCGATTGGGCATGCCGGGAGTGTAGGGAGCGCAGAATCAGGCAACCGGCCAAGCACTTCAGGATTTCGGCCAATCTGCTGACGGGCCGTGGCGGCTTGGTTTGTTGGCGATGCAGATACCGTGGCGAGCCAGACAAGGCGCTATCGCGAGCAAGCTTCGCTCCTACAGAAGAAGATATGCGGACAGGCCTTTATTTTGTGGATGCCGCATACCTGTAGGAGCGAAGCTTGCTCGCGATGACGGTGTACCTGCGTACCGCAGAGCCCGTACCACCTACACACTTCACGCCTACAGGAAATGCGGCTCAGGCGCGGGCTTCTCCAGCCGCGTATTGCGACGGCGCCAGCCCCAGCTCGCGGCGAAACATGTCGCTGAAGCTGCCGGGGGAGTAACCCAGTTCGCGGGCAATAGTGCTCACCGGCACGCCCTGGATCAGCTCGGCCGCGGCCGTGGCCAGTTGCACCTGGCGGCGCCATTCGGCGAAGCCCATGCCCAGGCCGTCCTTGAACAGCCGCGCCAGGGTGCGCACGCTGGCGCCCGCCGCCTCGGCATGGCGCTCGAAGGGAATGTCCAGGGAAGGCGCGGCCATCACCGCCTGGCAAAGGCTGACCAGGCGCCGGTCGGAACTGTCCGGCAGCAGGATCTTCAGCTGCGAGCGCCGGGCCCGCTTGAGTTCCAGCAAGGCCAGGTTCACCAGCGCGTCGTAGTACTCCGGCTGCGGCGCTCCCTCATGCTCCACCAGACGCACGATCAGCTCACGCAGCAGGTTGTCCACCTGCAACACCTGCACCTGGCTGTCGAGGGTCGCCGCCAGGCACGGGCGCAAATAGATATTGCGCATCTGCAGGTCGGTGACCACGCGGATCCCGTGGGGCACGCCCGGGGGCAGCCACACCGCCCGTTGCGGCGGCACCACCAGCGCCTCGTTCGGCGTCTCGACCCACATCACCCCGCTCATGGCATACAGCAACTGCCCCCAGGCATGTTCGTGGGGCTCGATGAACAGGCCACGCGGATAGGTGCGCGCCAGGGGTTGCACCGGCACATCGGTGTCGCTGAGGTCGGGAGGAGCGGCAAGGGCCATGGCCGGGCATCGTCGTCAAGCGGAAGGCGCCCATGGTAACCCCGCCGACCCGCCCGGCAAACTGGGTAAACATCCGAACAGGCGCTGCTGCAACAGCCAGGAAGCCGTCCGCATGCTTGCCTGGGCCCTGCCCCGGCGCCGATACCGTCGCGCGACAATCCGAGTGAATTTTTCCCTGCCAACGCGGGTCACTAAACCATCACAGGGAGGATTGATAGCCTTATGAACAACGCAAAACTTTTCGTCATCGAGTACAGCCTGCACGGCGCCCCCAAGTCCTTCATCATCCGCTCGGAGAAGATGGACAACGCCGAGGCGTGGCACTGGGCAAGCTGTGACGCCGGGGTCGGCCGCATCGGCCGTTTTGGCCTGGAACGGGTTAAGAAGACCAGCAAGCCCCAGGCGGAAAAATTCGGTATCGAGAACGTCACCTGGCGACCGTCGACCTGATCCAACCGAGGCCTTGGGCATACGTTGGATGAGAGAGCCATGCCGAATGCGGTCACCTGTAACTGGATCGACGCTCGCAAACAGGACGCTCGCAAATGGAAAGTGGAGCCCTGAGCGGCTCCACTGCTTTTCCACCTGACAACTTCGACCCGTCAGTGATGCGCGCCCTTGGCGCAATCGCAGCCTTCGGTAGAGGTGCAGGGTTCGCCGTTGGCATGGTGGCTGGCGCAGGCCTGGCAACAGTAGTGCTTGCCGTGACGCACGATGGCATGGGCGCCGACCTTGCAGGTACAGCCCGGGCAGGCACAAGTCTGGTTGGACATGGGGTGACTCCTTTGTGGTGGTCGTCGACGACGCGATGCTGGCCGCGTCTCTAGCAGTGTAGTGGCTGCCTCTCGTCGCCATTGACCCCTGGTCGCGGCGGCTTCAGTTCCAGCCTTCCAGGCGCAGGGTCGCCCGCACCAGGCGCTGCTCCTCGTTTTCGATTTCCCGCAGGTTGTCGCAGATCCCCTGGATGTGCGCGATGGCGGCCTTGCGTGCCTGCTCCGGCAGGCGCCCGGTGACGGCGTTGTAGAGCCGCGCGTGCTGACGGTCGATCTGCCGCTTCTGCGCCTGGCGGTGGTAGAGGTTGTTGACCGAGGCGAACACCGAGTTGAGCAGCAGGTCGGTCAGCGAGCGCAGGGTCTGCACCAGCACCGGGTTGTGCGAGGCTTCGCAGATCGCCAGGTGGAAGGCGTGGTCCAACCGCGCATGGGCCGAGGCCTCCAGCGCCTGGCCGTGGGCATCCCGCAGCGCCTGATAGGCGCGGCCGATCAGCACGAAATCGGCATCGGTGCCGCGCAACGCCGCCAGCCGCGCCGACTCGCCTTCCAGCAGGCTGCGCACTTCGAACAGGTCGTACAGGGTGCGCGGCTGGGAGCTGAACAGATGCATCAAGGCCGAGGTCGCGCCCTGCCCCGACAGCTCGGCGACAAAGGAGCCCTTGCCCTGTTCGGTTTCGATGATGCCTCGCGCCCGCAACAGCTTCAGGCCCTCGCGCAATGCCGTGCGCGACACCCCGAGTTTTTCCGTAAGGCGCCGCTCCGAGGGCAGCAGCTGGCCGGTCTTCAGTACGCCGTCGACGATCAGGCGCTCGATGCGCTCACAGACCACATCCGCCACCTGATGCCGCCCCGAATCGCTTCTGTCCATGCGCCCTCCACTGGTATGACCAGCCATGAAGAAAAAACCCGATCAAACGGATCGTCAGGCTAGTCCACTGAAATACTTAAGTTTTTATAAAAAACCCGGTATCGCTGGCGAAACAAACTGGTTCGACCAGTCCCCGGCCCCGTGGACAGTAAGGCCAGCCGGGCCAATGATGCAACTGAGCGGCCCGCCCCTGCCGGCCGCCTAATAAAAACAACTCAGGGTCGTTAGCCACCCATGAATATCCTCTACGACGAACGCGTCGACGGCGCGCTGCCCCCCGTCGACAAAACGGCACTGCTCGAAGTACTGCGCCAACGCCTGCCCGACCTGGACCTCCTGCACCAGAGCGAAGACCTCAAACCCTACGAATGCGACGGCCTCTCGGCCTACCGCACCACGCCGATGCTAGTGGCCCTGCCGCGGCATATCGAGCAGGTGCAGGAACTGCTGCGGATCTGCCATGAACGCCGCGTGCCGGTAGTCGCCCGGGGTGCCGGTACCGGCCTGTCCGGCGGCGCCTTGCCCCTGGAGCAAGGCGTGCTGCTGGTGATGGCGCGCTTCAACCAGATCCTGCATATCGACCCCGCCGCCCGCACCGCGCGGGTCCAGCCCGGGGTGCGTAACCTGGCGATCTCCCAGGCCGCCGCGCCGTTCGGCTTGTATTACGCCCCCGACCCGTCCTCGCAGATCGCCTGTTCCATCGGCGGCAACGTCGCGGAAAACGCCGGCGGCGTGCACTGCCTGAAATACGGCCTGACCGTGCACAACCTGCTCAAGGTGGAAATCCTCAGCGTCGAAGGCGAACGCCTGACCCTGGGCAGCGACGCCCTGGACGCGCCGGGCTTCGACCTGCTGGCGCTGTTCACCGGCTCCGAAGGCCTGCTCGGGATCATCACCGAAGTCACGGTCAAGCTGCTGCCCAAGCCGCAACTGGCCAAGGTGCTGCTGGCGGCCTTCGACTCGGTGGAAAAAGCCGGCCACGCGGTGGCCGATATCATCGCCGCCGGCATCATTCCCGGCGGCCTGGAAATGATGGACAACCTGGCGATCCGCGCCGCCGAAGACTTCATTCACGCCGGCTACCCGGTGGACGCCGAGGCCATCCTGCTGTGCGAGCTGGACGGTGTCGAAGCCGATGTCCACGACGATTGCGACCGGGTCCGCGCGGTGCTCGAACGGGCCGGCGCCACCGAGGTCCGCCAGGCCCGAGACGAAGCCGAACGGGTGCGTTTCTGGGCCGGGCGCAAGAATGCCTTTCCGGCAGTGGGCCGGCTGTCGCCGGACTACTACTGCATGGACGGCACCATCCCGCGTCGCGAACTGCCGGGAGTGCTCAAGGCCATCGCCGCGTTGTCCGCCGAATACCAGCTGCGGGTGGCCAACGTATTCCATGCCGGCGACGGCAACATGCACCCGCTGATCCTGTTCGATGCCAACCAGCCCGGCGAACTGGACCGCGCCGAAGCCCTGGGCGGCAAGATCCTCGAGCTGTGCGTCGCGGTCGGCGGCAGCATCACCGGCGAACACGGGGTCGGCCGGGAGAAAATCAACCAGATGTGCGCCCAGTTCAACAGCGACGAGCTGACCCTGTTCCACGCGGTCAAGGCGGCCTTCGACCCCGGCGGCCTGCTCAACCCCGGCAAGAACATCCCGACCCTGCACCGCTGCGCCGAATTCGGCGCCATGCACGTGCACGCCGGGCAACTGCCCTTCCCCGAGCTGGAGCGTTTCTGATGACGGCACACGCGGATAACGACGCCAGCGGCGCGCTGCTGGAACAGGTCGGCCAGGCGTTGGCCGACGACACGCCACTGCTGATCCAGGGCGGCAACAGCAAGGCCTTTCTCGGCCGCATGACTGCCGGCGAGGTGCTCGACACCCGCGCCCATCGCGGCATCGTCAGCTACGACCCGACCGAGCTGGTGGTGACGGTCCGCGCCGGCACGCCGCTTGCGGAACTGCTGGCCGCGCTGGACGCCGCCGGGCAGATGCTGGCCTGCGAACCGCCGGCCTTTGGCGACGGCGCCACCGTCGGCGGCATGGTCGCCGCCGGCTTGTCCGGGCCACGGCGGCCCTGGGCCGGCTCGGTGCGCGACTTCGTGCTCGGCAGCCGGGTGATCACCGGCACCGGCAAGCTCCTGCGCTTTGGCGGCGAGGTGATGAAAAACGTCGCCGGCTACGACCTCTCGCGCCTGCTGGTGGGCAGCTACGGTTGCCTCGGGGTGCTCACCGAGGTGTCGCTCAAGGTCCTGCCGAAACCCCGCCAGTGCCTCAGCCTGAGCCTGGAAATGGACAGCGCCAAGGCCCTGGCCCGGCTCGCCGACTGGGGCCAGCAACCGCTGCCCATCAGCGCCGCCAGCCATGACGGCCAGCGCCTGCACCTGCGCCTGGAAGGTGGCGAAGGCTCGGTGGCCGCAGCCCGCGACCGCCTCGGCGGCGAGCCCTTGGCCGCCGACTACTGGGCCAATCTCAATGAGCAACAGTTGGTGTTCTTCGACGAAGGCCTGCCGCTGTGGCGCCTGTCGCTGCCCAATAACACTGGCCCCCTGGAGCTGCCCGGCCAGCAGTTGATCGGCCAGCAATTAATAGATTGGGCCGGCGCCCAGCGCTGGCTGAAATCCGCGGCGCCCGCGGAGCGCATCCGCAGCCTGGTCGAGCGTGTCGGCGGCCACGCCACCTGCTACAGCCACGGCCTGCTGGACAGCCCGTTCCAACCGCTGCCGGCGGTGCTGCTGCGCTACCACCGCCAGCTCAAGGCGCAACTGGACCCGCAAGGGATCTTCAACCCCGGCCGGCTCTACGCCGAGCTCTGAACGGAGACCCGAAGCATGCAAACCACCCTGAGCGAACAGGCGCGCCAGCTGCCCCGCGCCGCGGAGGCCGAGAGCATCCTGCGCACCTGTGTGCATTGCGGTTTCTGCAACGCCACCTGCCCCACCTATCAACTGCTGGGCGACGAACTGGACGGGCCGCGGGGGCGCATCTACCTGATCAAGCAGGTGCTGGAGGGCCATGAAGCCACGGCCAAGACCCAGCTGCACCTGGACCGCTGCCTGTCGTGCCGCAACTGCGAAACCACCTGCCCGTCCGGGGTGGATTACCACAACCTGCTGGACATCGGCCGCGCCGTGGTCGATGCCGCCGTCCCCCGGCCCCTCAGCCAGCGCCTGCTGCGCCAGGGCCTGCGCGCCCTGGCACCGAACCCGGCGCTGTTCAAGGCGCTGATCGGCACCGGCGCCATCTTGCGCCCCTGGCTGCCCGAGGCCGTGCAAGGCAAGCTGCCGCGCCAGGTTCAGCCGGCCAAGGCGCGCCCGACCACGGCCCACGCGCGGCGTGTCTTGCTGCTGGAAGGTTGCGTGCAGGCGAGCCTGTCGCCCAACACCAACGCCGCGACGGCGCGGGTCCTCGACCGCCTGGGCATCGCCGTGAAGCCGGTGGCCGAGGCCGGCTGCTGTGGCGCCGTGGATTACCACCTGGACGCCCAGGACGCCGGCCTGGAACGGGCCCGGCGCAATATCGACGCCTGGTGGCCGCACCTGGAACACGGCGCCGAAGCCATCGTCCAGACCGCCAGCGGTTGCGGCGCCTTTATCAAGGATTACGGCCACCTGCTGGCCCACGACCCGCGGTATGCCGCCCGCGCGGAGCGGGTCAGCGCCCTGGCCCGGGACCTGGTGGAACTGCTGCGCGACGAACCGCTGGAACAGCTGCTCACCCACAGCGACCAGCGCCTGGCCTTCCACTGCCCCTGCAGCCTGCAGCACGCGCAGAAGCTCGGCGGCGCGGTGGAGGCGGTGCTCAAGCGCCTGGGCTTCGAACTCACCGAGGTGCCCGACAGCCACCTGTGCTGTGGCTCGGCGGGCACCTACTCGCTGACCCAGCCCGAGCTGGCGCGGCAACTGCGGGACAACAAGCTCAATGCCCTGGAAAGCGGCCGGCCCGAGGTCATAGTCACCGCCAATATCGGCTGCCAGACTCACCTCGACGGTGCCGGGCGCACCCCAGTGCGGCACTGGATCGAACTGGTCGAGGCCGCCCTGCCGCCCCTGGATTCTTCCCATCAACCAGTTACCCCTTGAAAGGAGCACGCCATGCACAGCAAAGCCATCCTGGGTCATCGCGAAGTCCAGCGCATCCTGCTCGCCGCGCGGGACGAGGCCGAGCGTAACCAGTGGTCGGTGAGCATCGCCATCGTCGATGACGGCGGCCACCCGCTGGCCCTCGAACGCCTGGACGGCGCCTCGCCGATCAGCGCCTATATCGCCGTGGAAAAAGCCCGCACCGCGGCCCTCGGCCGGCGCGAATCCAAAGGCTATGAAGAGATGGTCAACGGCGGACGCACGGCGTTTCTCTCGGCGCCCTTGCTGACCTCGCTGGAAGGCGGCGTGCCCGTGGTGTTCGACGGCCAGGTGATCGGCGCCGTCGGTGTGTCCGGGGTCAAGTCCGGGGAGGATGCCCAGGTGGCGCGGTTCGCCGCCCAGGCGCTGGATTGAGCTGCGAAGGCTGATCCAGCAAGAGGGGTTGCAAGAAAAATATCAGGCAGACAATTACCGCCAGCCTTTCAGATTCCCCCGATTTTTTTTCCTGAAAGGCGTTGCTACGTTCCCAAGGAAAACCTCATGTACAGGACGTTGCAACATGGCTTTCGTAGCACGACAAGGCGACCCCACCACTACTGGAGGTGTGGTCATATCGGGATCCGATACATCATTCATCGAGGGCCAAAGAGTCGCCCGTGTCACTGATACCGTCTGGTGCCCCATGTGCCAGACGGTCGGTTTCATCATCGAAGGACATGACACCTGGCTGGATACCCGACAACCCACGGCGGTCGACGGCAGCCTGGTGCAATGCGGCTGTCCCACAGGGACCCACCGCCTTGTCGCCACTCAGAAATCGACTCTCTCGGAAGACCAGCCGCCCATCCCCATCCACCCCGAATGGCTGCCACTGGGAGTCGCGAACTCGCAGCGCTGGGCCGAGGCGATACAGGAGGGATGGCCACAGAATGAATTCGCGGACTCTGTACCCGGCGAGCAGGCCCGCGGGATGCGTTTCAAGGGTGCAGAAATCGTCCCGGAACTGCGCCCCATGCTCACCGACCACCAAAGCGTGGAGCCGGGCTTTCATATCGTCCAGTCGCCGATAAGCCGTGCCGCCCTTGAAACGCTTCTTTTCGGCCAACCCGATCCGGCGGTCCTGGAGAAATTTCTCCAGCTCAATTCCCAGCTACCGGAGCGGCTAAGACCAGGACACCTCGTAGTGTTGAGCCATCCCGACAATAACCTGTGTACCCGGGAAGAGTCGTTGTTGATGGAGGCTGCCGAAAAGGTCAGCATCGAACTGGAATCTCTTACGGATGAAGAGGCGACATTCATGCTTCAGTACAGGTCTCAGGTGGCCTCGATCCTTGCATACAGCGGAACAGCTACTGGCGTGGGAACAGCGGCGATTGGTAGCCATGTCAACGAATTGAAAGGCACCTTGCAGGATATCGAGAGGCTCCACCAGACGTTCTTCCAACGAGATGGGCACCTGCGTAGCGCCGAGTTCTTTAGCGAGAGACGAAAGCTGTTTACACGCCTGGATAGCCAGTTGATCGGTATCACCAAAATGAGCGTTGCCTTTCCCGAACATCCAAAGCTCAAAAGCGCCCTGGGAATTTCCAGCAGCAGCCTGGTCCACCGTTGGACCCAAGCGGGCGCAGCGGGCCAGATACCGGGTTACGCCACACACATGGAAGGCATCTCAAGGGCTTCCAGAGTGCTTAAATATGGCGGCTGGCTCGGTATGGCGCTCAGTGGAGAGGCGTCATACATGAAGGTTCGGGATGTTTGTACAGCAGGCAACAAAGAGGCCTGCGAGAAGGTGAAATTCACCGAGGCCGGAAGTCTGACCGGTGGGATAGCTGGAGGAGTCATCACAGGTCCGCTACTGGGGACAGGCGTCGCAGGGGGTATTTGCGTAGCGATCGGGGTTCCGACCATGGGTGTCGGGGCTGTGGCGTGCGGTCTGGTGGTAGCTGGTGGGATTGCTTACGGGCTTGGAACGGGTGGAGAGTCGGCCGGGGCGTTTTTGGGGGAGCTTATCTATGAAGCAGGGAAGTGAATGATCATTACCACCGCACACATCGTGCTGGGTGCCTGTATCGGGACCACCTTTCTAGGCATGTTCGGCTTGGGCGGGTATTACCTGTACCTGGGTTGTCGGCACATGGGTATCTTGCTGAGCAGCTCCAGGCACTGCTTATTGGTCAACAGGTACAAGTTCCATCTCCAGAGTGGACCCTGGGAAAAAATGGCGCTGGCGGGCGTGGTGGGGAGCGGCTTGTTGCTCGCCCCCTATCTCACCCGACACGGTTTGATGGACAAGGAAGATGTCGCCAACTTTCCTGAGCCGCTTAAAAGCAGATTGCTTGTATCGCAGTGCGTTGGCTGGTTTCTGGTGCTGACTCTCTTGCTGGAAGTCGTCGCAGTCAAAGCGATCCACTATCAATCCTGACAAAAGGACTCTGCTGAAAGCCGTTCAAGGGCCCTTCTCATGATCTAGCCTGTCCCAGTCGCCGCCACATGCAGTTGCGTGCTTACACCACCAACTGCGCAATCAGCCAGGCATTGGCCCCGCTGATGATCGCGAACAGGCTCCAGACGAGGATGCGGGTCGGCCAGCGGTTGACGAAGACGCCCATCAACTGCGGGTCGCTGGTCATACGGATCAATGGGTAGAGGGCGAACGGCAGTTGCAGGCTGAGCACCACCTGGCTCAGCACCAGCAGCTGGCCGACCGCGCCGTCGCCCATCAGCCACACGCCGACGAAGGCCGGCACCAGCGCCAGGCCGCGGGTAATCAGGCGGCGCTGCCAGCACGGCAGGCGCAGGTTGAGGTAGCCCTCCATGATCACCTGGCCGGCGATGGTGCCGGTGAAGGTCGAGCTCTGCCCCGAGGCCAGCAAGGCCACGCCGAACAGCACGCTGGCCAGCGCCCCGCCCACCAGCGGATCGAGCAGGTGATAGGCGTCCTGCAACTCCACCACCTCGGTGTGCCCGGTGCCATGGAAGGCCGCGGCGGCGAGGATCAGGATCGCCGCGTTGACCAGCAGCGCCAAGGCCAGGGAGCCGATGGTGTCGATGCGCGCCAGCTTGATCGCATCCCGTCGGCTGGCCTCGTCCTGGCCCACCAGGCGGGTCTGCACGATGGAGGTGTGCAGGTACAGGTTATGGGGCATCACGGTGGCGCCGAGGATGCCGATCGCCAGGTACAGCGGCGCGGCCTCGCTGATCGCCGCCAGCGATGGCGTGAAGCCTCGCGCCACGTCCGGCCAGTAGGGTTTGATCAACAGCAGCTCGACGAAAAAGCACAGGCCGATGGTGCCCACCAGCACCAGCATGATCGCCTCCAGGCGGCGGAAGCCACGGTTCTGCAAGGCGAGAATCAACAGGGTGTCGAAGGCGGTGATGACAATCCCGGTGGTCAGCGAAACGCCGAGCAACAGGTGGAACGCCAGGGCACAACCCAGGACCTCGGCAAGGTCGGTAGCGATGATCGACACCTCCGCCAGCAGCCACTGGGTACGCGCCGTGCAGGTGCTGTAGCGCTGCCGGCAAAGCTGCGCCAGGTCGCGCCCGGTGGCGATGCCCAGGCGCGAGCACAGGCACTGCACGGCCATGCCCGCGAGGCTCGCCAGCAGCACCACGAACAGCAGGTTGTAGCCATAACGCGAGCCGGCCTCGATGGCGGTGGCCCAGTTGCCCGGGTCCATGTAGCCGATGGAAATCAGCAGGCCAGGGCCGGCGAAACGCAGGATGCGCTTGAACAACGACGCCTTGGGATCGACCACGATGGTGCCGGCGACTTCCGGCGGGCAGAAGGGTGCGGTACCGACTTTGGGGAGAGTGAATTTCACACGGGCATCCGGAAGGCTGGAACGGTGGCCCAGCTTAGACGTTTCAGCGAACCGGCCCAAGCCTTGATAGCGCCCTGCCCCGGCCTTTGCAGCCTCACCGAGCCCCGGCATCTGTAGGAGCGAAGCTTGCTCGCGATAGCGGTGTGTCGACAGAGGAAATGAGTCGGTTGTCAGCTCCTTCCCAGCACACCAGTGAGACCTCCTGCCCGCCACCACTCAGCACGAGCCGGAACATTTATCACCGGCCATCGCGCCTCAATCGGCCGCTCCTACAGCACCGGCATTTTCAGGCATGATGCGCAGCAGCCATCCGCGGAGCAGCGCCATGAACACTCCAGCCCACCCCACTGTCGCCCTGGCGATGCGTTCGTATTCCGGACAGGTCGAGCTGCACGATCACGATTTTCCGCAGATCGTGCTGCCGCAGTCGGGGGCGATGGAAATCGAGGTGGATGGCCGTGGCGGCAAGGTCGACGCCAGCCAGGGCGTGGTGATTGCGCCGGGCGCCCGGCATAGCTTCCTGGCCGAGCGCCGTAACACCTTTCTGGTGCTCGACCTGGATAGCTCCGGCTGCGAGCCGTCTCTGGCCGATACCCGCTTCTTCGCCATCGACCCGCAGATCCGCCACCTACTCGGCTATGCCAGCCACAGTGGCGCCTCGCTCAGCTCTTGCAGCCAGGTCGCCAGCGCCTGGAGCACCCTGTTGCTGGCCTGCCTGGCCCGCCCGACGCCAAGCGCGCCGCAGCGCCAGGCGCTGGCGCGGGCCCTGGCCTATATCGAACAGCACCTGGGCAGCCCGCTGAGCGCCCGCGCCATTGCCCAGGCCGCGGGGGTCAGCGAGCGCAGCCTGTATCTGCTGTTCGAGCGGGACATGCACAGCACGCCCTTCGCCTATATCTCGACCCTGCGCCTGGACCGCGCCATCGACCTGCTCGGCCGCACCCTGCTGCCCATCAGCGAGATCGCCCAGCGGGTCGGCTACGCCGATCAGAGCGCCCTGACCCACGCCTTGAAGAAGGCGCGCAACCAGACCCCGGCCGCCCTGCGCAAGGCCGCTCGCGACGCCCAGGCGCAGGCTGCGACAAGACTTCGGCAGGCCTGATCAATACCGCCGTCGCGGCGGCTTCTATGCTGGCCACACCACCCTTGCCTCGGTGTGCCCATGACCGCAATCCATTCAACCCGCCTCGCCCCCTCCCGCAGCGGGGCCGCCACCGCCATCGGTGTGATCGCGGTATTTCTCTGGTCGTGCCTGGCGCTGCTGACCACCCTCACCGCCGGCATTCCCCCCTTCCAGTTGCTGGCCTTGAGCTTCGCCGTGGCCTGCGGCGCCAGCCTGGTGCTGCTGGGCCTGCGGGGGCGCGCCGGCTTTCGTGGCTGGCGCCAGCCCTGGCCGGTGTGGGCCCTGGGGTTCGGCGGGATCTTTGCCTACCACGCGCTGTATTTCTTCGCCCTGAAAGCCGCGCCGGCCGCCGAGGCCAGCCTGATCGCCTACCTCTGGCCGTTGCTGATCGTGTTACTGGCGGCCCGGGCCGGCGGCGAACCGCTGCGCGGCCGGCAACTGACCGGCGCCTTGCTGGGGCTGGCCGGCACCGCGTTCATCATGCAGCAGCGCGCTTACAGCCAGGTCGGCGCGATGTCGATCGCGGGTTACCTGGCGGCGTTCGGCTGTGCCCTGGTGTGGTCCGGCTACTCGGTGCTCAACCGCCGCTTCAGCAGCGTGCCCAGCAGCCTGATCGGCGGCATCTGCGGGCTGGTGGCGGTGGCCGGGCTGCTCTGCCATCTGATGTTCGAAAGCCCGGTGCAACCGGACCTCAAGCAATGGCTGGCGATCCTCGGCCTGGGGCTGGGCCCGGTCGGCCTGGCCTTCTTCGCCTGGGACCACGCCACCAAACACGGCAACCTGGCCACGCTCGGCGCGCTGTCGTACCTGGCGCCGTTGATCTCCACCCTGCTGCTGATCGTCATCGGGCAAAGCCCGGCCAGTGCGTGGCTGCTGGTGCCGGCGCTGCTGATCATCGCCGGGGCGCTGCTGGCGACGTCGGGGGCCCGTTCCGCCCAGGGTTGACGAGCGAAAACCGTCATGCCCGATAAGCGCCACGAAGGCTGCTGCCGCGCCCTTTTATCCGAAATTTCGCGCCACCGAATATCCCGCTGGAGTGCCCCGCGACAGCCATGGGAAGATGCGCGCCCCAACGCGTTCACTCTGGAGAATCTGCATGTCCCTGTTCGGTAAACACGCCGCGGTCCTGGTCCTGGCGGCGCTGGCCGGCTTCAGCGCCCTGAACGTGTCCGCGGCCCAGCCGACGAACAAGAAGGCCAAGGTCGAGACCGTCTCGATGCTCGGCGGCAAGTTCAAGTTCAGCCTGCCCAAGGGTTTCATCGCCAACCCGCTGCCGGCCGGCGACGAAGCCAGCGGCACCGCCGGCGCTACCGGCACCATGTACACCAACGCCAGCACCAAGACCGTGGTCATCGCCGCGGAAAACCTGATCCCCGATGCGGTGCAGGCCAAGGACAACGACGCGCAGTTCCTCGACAGCGCGGTGTCGGGCTTCCTCTCGCAACAGGCGGCGGCCCTGCCGGACTTCAGCAAGCAGAGCGAAAAAAGCATGACCCGTGGCGGCCTCGGCCTGCGCCAGATCGACAGCACCGCGACCCAGGGCGGCGGCATGACCCAGAGCTCCACCCTGCTGGCCGGCTCGGGCAGCCGCATGGCGGTGGTGCAGGTGATTTCGCGGATCAACGACAAGGCCAATCACGACAAACTGGTCAGCCAGATCGTCGGAAAATAAACCCTCGCGAACCCGCAGCGACAGCAGCCGCTACGGGTTCAGCGGTTGAGGCTGAGCAACCAGCGGTTCAGGTCCTGGAGCTCGGTGTCGCTGATGGTATGGCCGATGCCCGGGTAGACATGGAATTGCGGAGCCAGGCCCAGCCCGCGCAACAGGCTGTCGGCCTCGGAACCGTCGCTGTAAGGCAGGCGCATATCCGCGGTGCCATGGGCGATGAAGATCGCCAGCCGTTCCAGGCCCGCGCCGCTCTTGAGCTGCGAGCGCAGCACCGGCAGGATCTTCCCGCTCAACGCCGCAATCCCGCGGACCGCCTGGGGATGGCGCAGGCCCAGCTCGTAGGACATGATCGCGCCCTGGCTGAAGCCCACCAGGAATACCCGGTCGGCACGGGTGTGGTACTTGGCGATCGCCTGCCCCACGAACTCGTCGATCAGCTTGGCGCTATCGGCCAGCTCGGCGGTCACCCCGTCATAAGCCCCTTCGCCCTGCTTGTGAAACCACTGGTAACTGCCCTCTTCCACAGTCTGCGGCGCCCGTACCGAGAGGTAGGTGTAATCCGCCGGCAACCCGTCCTTGAGGCCGAACAGGTCCTCTTCGTTGCTGCCGTAGCCGTGGAGAAAAATCACCAACGGCCGGTAATGGGAATCGGCCGGGGCCTGTTCCAGATAGAGCAGCGGCAGGTCGTCGTGCAGCTCCGTCTGCGCCTGGACGCTGGCGCAAACACTTAGCAGCAACAGGGCCAGAAACTTGAACATGGGACGTCCTTGCAGATGGGCAGGCCTGGCTGTGTGGCCGGGACTGCAATCAGGGAAAACCCTCGACCGTCATCGGCGGCGAGCGCCTCTCAATCGTTGGTCAGCTTGCCGCTGCGGATCGGCTCGCGACCGGCGACCTTGGCCTGCCAGATGCCCGGCTCGGTGTAGCGGCTGCGGTCCAGGGCGAACAGTACGCCGCTGGTGGCGGCGCGCACCAGGGTGACGATGTCGTTCAACGGGTCGACCACCTCGAAGATCCCATCGCCCCGCTCCACCCACTCGCCGGCTTCGCGCAGGAAACTGACCACCCCATGGTGCGGGGCGAACAGGTATTGGGTGCCTTCGAACGGCATGCCCTCGCAACAGGCGTCCGGGGTGGCCGGCCAGTGGCCGCCGATAAACCCCTGCTCGGCGAGAAAACCGAGGATCGCTTCGCAGTTGGCCTGGGCCTGTTCGACCCGGGTGTCGCCCATGCTGCCCAGTTCCAGGGTGGTGGCGAGGTTGGCCGCTGGAATGGCCGCCCGCGGGAAGTCGCGGGCCAGGCGCAGCCAGGGTGTGGAGCAGGACTCGTCGAACGAGCTGCCGCCGGAATCTTCGCAGAGCAGCGCCACGCCGGCCTTCAGGCGCGCGGCCAGGGGCTGCCACTGCGGCCAGTGCTGGGGCAACGCGTACAGATGGATCGCCGCCTCGAAATCGCAGTGCAGGTCGAGGGTGATCTCGGCGTCGCAGGCATGGCGCAGCAGCAGGCGTTGCAGGGCCTGGAGTTGCGAGGTCGGAGCCGGCAGACCGTCAAGGACTTCGCCCATGGTCTGGCGGATCAAGGCGACGTTGGCCACGGCATCGCTGCCCAGGCGATCACCGATCAGGTCGCCCACCGGGCCGCTGAGTTCGACGAAGGCGCGGTTGAAATTCTTCCCGCTGCCGCTTTCGAAACGCCCCAGGTGACTGCTTTGCAGGTGCTGGTCGAGGCCGATGGGGTTGGCCACCGGCACCAGTTCGATCACGCCCTTGAGCTGCCCCTGGGCTTCCAGTTCGCTCAGGCGTTTTTTCAGTTCCCAGGCGGTGCGCATGCCCGGCAGCTCGTCGGCGTGCAGGCTGGCCTGGATATAGACCTTGCGGCTGCCACTGCCAAAACGGAACACGCTGAGCTGGCGCTGGGTGCCCAGGTGGCTCCAGGGCAAGGAATGGTCGATGCGTTGCATGAAGGGCTCCGGAAGAAAAATGGAGTTCGGCGGGGGCCGTAGCCTGAGGCATTTGCGCGGTCATTGGAAGGTCGCGGCCATCCAGGCGCCCCACCCTCACTCGAACTCGCGCCCACAAAAAAGGCGGCGCCGTCTTCACGGTAGCCGCCTTTTTCACCTCAGAGAATTACTCGCCGTAGACGTCGAACTTGAAGTACTTGTCCTGCACGGCCTTGTACTTGCCGTTGGCGCGGATTTCAGTGATGGCGGTGTTGAATTTCTCGGCCATCTCGGTATCGCCCTTGCGCACGGCGATGCCGGCGCCGCCACCGAAGTATTTCGGATCGTTGTACTCGGGACCGACGAAGGCGAAGCCCTTGCCGGCGTCGGTTTTCAGGAAGCCGTCGTCGAGGTTGACCGAGTCGGCCAGCAGCGCGTCGATGCGACCGGAAACCATGTCCAGGTTGGCTTCCTGCTGGGAGCCGTAGCGCACCAGGTTGATCCCGGCCGGCACCAGCACTTCGGTGGCGAAACGGTCATGGGTACTGGCGCGCAGCACGCCGACTTTCTTGCCCTTGAGTTCGGTCAGCGGGTCCTTGACCTCGGTGCCTTCCTTCATCACGAAGCGCGCCGGGGTGTGGTAGTACTTGATGGTGAAGTCGACGTTCTTCTTGCGGTCGTCGGTGATGGTCATGGACGACAGGATGGCGTCGATCTTGCGCACTTTCAGCGCCGGGATCAGGCCGTCGAATTCCTGCTCGACCCAGGTGCATTTGACTTTCATCTGCTCGCACAGCGCATCGCCGATATCCACGTCGAAACCGGTGAGCTTGCCGTCGGGGGTTTTCATCGAGAATGGCGGGTAGCCGGCTTCGATACCAATGCGGATCGGCTTGGCATCGTCAGCCACGGCGGTCAGGGACAACATGGACAGTGCCAGGGCACCGAACATCACAAGCTTCTTCATTTATAACTCCCGTAGACGGAGGCTCTTATTGGCAGAAAGGTTCGATTGGGGGAAATCGAAGTGGCCAGCAGTCTAGAGCGGCGCCCGGGAGGCAAATTGTGTTTATGCGACAAATACTTATAGAAATTACACAGCCGGTTCAGGACTGCTCTTTGGCGGTGCAACGACCTTGGAAAACACCCCCGATCCCCGCAGGTTCACCGATTTTCGCGCCCGCATTGCGACCCGTCAGTCGCCCTGAAAACGTCCCGGACGGCGCCATTCATCCGGGACACGCCAGCGAAGCGCGGCGGGATGCCGCCCAGAGCGAATGCAGGCCTTTGCCAGCCGCCACAATCCCTGTAGCCGCTGGCGCAGCCTGCGCAAGCCCGGGCCACGCTGGTCGCAGGGCCTCCAACGATCTGGAAGCCCCACGAAAACCTCTAGCAAGCACACTCCACGACCGCACTCGCCGGCCGTTCGAGCTCCACGCTCAGCTTGAAGCCTTCATCCAGCCAGCCGGTCACGCCGCCGATCATCTCCTTGACCGGGTAGCCCAGGGCCGCCAGCCGGACCGCGGCCTTGTTGGCGCCATTGCAGTGCGGGCCGGCGCAATAGACCACGAACAGGGTGTCCCGGGAGTAACCGGCCAGGCGCTCGGCGCTGATCAGGCGTCCGGGCAGGTTGATCGCCCCCGGCACATGGCCGCGCTCGAAGGCCAGGGGACCGCGCACATCCAGCAGGACGAAGTCGACCTCCCCGGCTTCCTGGCTGCCGAAGACATCGGAGCAGTCAGTCTCGAAGGTCAGGCGGTTGGAGAAATGCATCAGGGCGATGGCCGAGGGGGCGGCGGGAATGTCACGAACCAGGCTGGTCATTGCAGTGTCTCCAGAACAACAGTGGGTGTGACAGGACTTTATCGACCCGGCCGACGCCGCTACAGTGGCGCACAAGACACTGACTGGTAACTTTCCGCCAAATGCACAATGCCCCCGGTTTAGTCGCGATCCTGGCCTACAACGGCCTGTGCACCTTCGAGTTCGGCATCGCCGTGGAGATCTTCAGCCTGGCCCGTCCGGAATTCGATTTCCCCTGGTACGAACACCGCATAGTCGCCGTCGAGCCCGGGCCGCTGCGGGCCATGGGCGGGATCCAGGTGCTGGCCGATGGCGGCATGGAGCTGCTGGAGCAGGCGCGGACCATCGTCATTCCCGGCTGGCGCAGCCGCAACGAGCCGCTGCCGCCCGGGCTGAGCGAGGCCCTGGTGCGCGCCCATGAGCGCGGCGCGCGGCTGCTGTCGATCTGCTCCGGGGTGTTCGCCCTGGCGGCCACCGGGCTGCTGGATGGCCGGGGCGCCACCACCCACTGGCAATACACCGATGAACTGGCCGAGCGCTTTCCCGCCATCCAGGTGGACCCGGACGTGCTCTATGTCGATTCGGGGCAAATCATCACCTCGGCCGGCAGCGCCGCCGGGATCGACGCCTGCCTGCATCTGGTCAGCCGCGACTTCGGCACCCACATCACCAACTCAGTGGCGCGGCGCCTGGTAATGTCGCCGCAGCGCACCGGCGGCCAGGCGCAGTTCATTCCCGCGCCGGTCAGCCGCACGCCGCGCAACGACTTGTCGCGGGTCATGCAATGGGCCCGCGAACGCCTGCATGAACCGCTGGAAGTGCGGGACCTGGCCAGCCAGGCATTGATGAGCGAGCGCACCTTCCTGCGGCGCTTCAACCAGGCCACCGGCGTCTCGCCCAAGGCCTGGCTGCAGCACGAACGCCTGGCCCGGGCGCGGGAGTTGCTGGAGAGCGGCAGCGAGCACACCGAGACCATCGCCCTGCGCTGCGGCTACCGTTCGGTGGAGAGCTTTCGCGTGGCCTTTCGCAGCGTGGTGGGCCTGCCGCCGTCGGCATATCGCGAGCGGTTCGGGCGGGGGGAGAAGGTGGTCGCCGAGTGAGGTGGCGACTGGGGGGACGTCATCGCGGGCAAGCCTCGCTCCTACAAAGGACCGGCTTCTGTAGGAGCGAGCGGGCGGCAATCCGACTTGCCCACGAAAGGGCCGGCCCAACCCTCCTCAATCCTCCGGCTTGCGCAACAGATAGGTGTCCATGATCCAGCCATTGGCCTGCCGCGCCGCCTTGCGCACTTGCTGGATCTGCCCCGCGACATCCTTGAGCCGGCCAGCAATCAGGATTTCCTCCGGCGTGCCGAGGTAGGCGCCCCAGTAGATCTCCAGGTCCTGGTCCGCCACCTGGCGATAGGAATCCTCGGCGTCGAGCATCACCACCAGGCTGTCGGCATCGCTCACCTGCCCCGCCGCCAGCCGTCGGCCGGTGGTGATCTCGACCGAGCGGCCGATGCGGTTCAACGGCACCTTGTGCTGCGCCGCCAGGGCCTGGACGCTGGTGATGCCGGGAATCACCTCGAACTCGAACGCACAGCGGCCGCTGGTCAGGATCGCCTGCAGGATACGGATGGTGCTGTCGTACAGCGCCGGATCGCCCCAGGCCAGGAAGGCGCCGGTCTCGCCGTCCGCCAGTTCCTCGTCGATCAGCCGCTCGAAGGTGCGCTGCTTGTCGCGGTTCAGCTCGGCGACGCTGGCCCGGTAATCCACCTCGGCGCCGCGCAGCCGCTCCGGGCTTTGCGCTTCGACAAAACGGTAGCCGGGCTGCTCGATGTAGCGCTCGCAGATCTCCCTGCGCAGGTCGATCAGCGCATCCTTGCTCTGGCCCTTGTCCATCAGGAAGAACACATCAGTGCGATTGAGCGCCTTGACCGCCTGCATCGTGATGTAGTCGGGGTTGCCGGCGCCGATGCCGATGATCAGGAGGGTTTTCATGGGAGCGCCATCTCGGTGTCGATACTGCGGTCGAGTATGGCCGGATTGCCGGGTAAGGTCACAGGGTGGCTGCGTTAATCGCGCTGATCCAGGCGCAAGCGCCAACGACCGTTGAAGCGCAGTTCGACCTGGGCCAGCGGCTCGACATCGATGGCGTTGAAACTGGCCAGCGGGCACTGCATGACGTGCAGCAGCGCCGCGCGGATGACCAGCGGATGGGTCACCGCCAGCACATGCCCGGGCTGCTCGCTCAGCGACGCCAGCCACGCCGCGACCCGCTCGCACAGCTGCGCCACCGACTCGCCGCCATGGGGCGCCGAGTGGCTGTCGGCCAGCCAGGCCTGCAACGCCTCGGGCTGCTCACGGTGCAGATAGTCAATGGACAGGCCCTGCCAGCGGCCCACGTCACAGTCGCGCAGCGCCGGCACCGTCTCTACGCTGGCGCCATACAGGGCGGCGGTCTGCCGCGTCCGTTGCTCCGGCCCGCTGAGCAGGCGCGGCGCACGCTTGAACGCGCCGGCCCGGGAGCCCGCCAGCGCCTGCCAGTCCATCTCCAGCGGTTCGTCCAGCGGGAAGCGCGCCAGCTTCTGGGCGAGGGTTCGGGCATGGCAGATCAGGGTCAAGCGGGTGGCCGGCACGGGGAATTTCTCGACGTTGAATGGGCGCAGTGGGCAATGTGGCTGCGTTTGTATCATTTGTCGCCGGGGGATTCCCAACTTGTCGCCGCCAAACCTAGGCGCTGGCGAGCCCCGGCCGGGCCAGGTACAGCACCTCATAGCGCTCGGCGCCGCGTGTGCTGTCGGGCGCGCTGGCCGAGAGGGTGAAGCGCACCAGCTCCCAGGCCTGCAGGTCGAGGGCGACGAACACGGCGAAGGTGTCCGGGTCATCGGCCAGCCGCTGGTTGTGTTCCACCTGCTCGGCCAGCAGCCTGGCGCGGTCCGCCAGCGGATCGATCGCCAGGTGCTCGCGGTACAGGGTCCGCGCCTGGCCGCCGGGGCCGCGGCGCCAGTCCAGGGGCAGCCAGGACTCGATGTGCGGCCGGCCGAAGGAGTCGATCACGCTGTCGAAACCGCTGCCCATGAGAAACCGCGCGGCGCCCGCCGGATCGGCCCAGAGGTAGATCGAGGCGTACAGGTTATGCCGCGCGCCGTGCACGCCCCGCTCCTGGCCGGCGAAGACCTTGAACAGCAGCCCGTCGACCTCGTCCCACAAGGGCCCGCGATCCGCGGCGCGGTGGCGGATCACGCCCATGTCGTAGTTGGCGGGCAGGCGGTGTGAATACTGTTTGGCCAACATGGCGATGCTCCTGTGCTTGAAGGTGTTGCCAGCTTGCGCAGGACCAGCCATTACAACAAGATATCGGTACATATACCTGCGATAAGTATCCGATATGAGCGAACCCCTCAGGCCGCTGGACATCGACACCGTGCACGCCTTCGTGCTGATCGCCGACTTCGGCAGTTTCACCCGCGCCGCCCAGGCGCTGGACACCTCCCAGGCCGCCATCAGCCTCAAGCTCAAACGCCTGGAGGAACGCCTCGGCTATCGCCTGCTGGAGCGCACGCCGCGGCATGTGCGCCTGACCCCGGTCGGCGAGCAATTCATGCAGGCTGCCCGCGACCTGCTGCGGGCCCATGAGCGGGCCCTGGGCGACATGCAGGCGGCGCCGACGCGACGGCTGATCATCGGCATCAGCGACCACGTGGCCGGCGCGGAGCTGCCGCAACTGCTGAGCCGGATCGCCGCCTACGATCCGCTGCTGATCATCGAGGTGCGCATCGCATCCTCCCGGGACCTGACGGCGGCCTTCGACCGCGAGGAACTGGACGCGGTCATCGTGCGCAACGAAGGCGCGCGCCAGGACGGCGAAGTGTTGGTGGTCGAGCGCTTCGGCTGGTTCGCCGCGCCGGCCTGGCAACAGGCTCCGGGCACCCCGCTGCGGCTGGCGACCATGGCCGCGCCCTGTGGCGTGCGGCATGTGGCCGTGCGCGTGCTGGACGACGCCGGCATTGCCTGGACCGAAGTCTTTATCGGCGGTGGCGTGATGGCCGTCTGCGCCGCGGTCAGTGCCGGGCTCGGGGTGGCGGCGCTGGCCCATCGGGTGGCGCCGGCCGGCGCGGTGGAGGTTGGCGAGCGCCTCGGCCTGCCGCTGCTGCCGGTCAGTGAAATCGTCCTGCTTGCGCGGCCCACCGACGCCCGCTCCGAGGAAACCCTGCGCGCCCTGAGCGCGGCCTTTCGCGGCACCCTGCCACGCTGACACCGCGCCCTGAAAAACCTCGAACAGCCAATAAACCGGGGCTTTTGCGCCCCCTTTTGGGGCATTCGAGGCCGGTTTTATTTTTCACTAGACATGTAGCGTAAATTACATAAATACTGTTTTCACTTTCAGTGAAACAAAAACGACATTCCACTCGCGAAGGCGTTTTATGCCGTCTCTCAGAGACCAAATCACCGACCCGGCCCTCGACCTCACGCCTTCGGAGCGCAAGGTCATCCGTGCCCTGCTCGACCATTACCCGCGCAACGGCCTGGGGCCCATGTCGCGACTGGCCGAACACGCCGGCGTCAGCGATCCGACTATAGTGCGGCTGGTGAAAAAACTCGGCTTCGGCGGTTATGCACAGTTCCAGGAAGCGCTGCTCAGCGACATGGACGATCGCCTGCGTTCGCCCAGCACCCTGTTGCAACCACGGGCCCAGGTGCCCCGGGACGATGCCTGGAGCCATTACCTGCAAGGCAGCCTGCGCAGCCTGGAACAGACCCAGGCCCTGACCCAGCCCGAAGACGTGCGCATCCTGCTCGACTGGCTGCTGGACAGCCGGCATGTGCTGTACTGCTACGGCGGGCGCTTCAGCAGCTTTCTCGCCAGCTACCTGCTCAATCACCTGCGCCTGATGCGCCCCGGCTGCATAGCCCTGGACGACAACGCGCAACTGCCCGACCGTCTGTATGACGTGCAGCGCCAGGACATCGTCCTGCTGTTCGACTACCGCCGCTACCAGAGCCAGGCCCTGCGGGTGGCCAGCGCGGCCAAGGCGCGACACGCGCGGGTGGTGCTGTTCACCGACATCTACGCCTCGCCCCTGCGGGAGCTGGCGGACCTGATCATCAGCGCCCCGGTGGAGTCGGCCTCGGCCTTCGACACCCTGGTGCCGGCCCTGGCCCAGGTCGAGGCGCTGGTCGCCAGCCTGACCCTGCGCAGCACCGACCTGGACCGACGCCTGGAGGGCATCGACGCCCTGCGCAACGAATTCGCCACTCACCTGCTGGAGGACAAATAAGGATGGTCTGCCTTCCCCACCAATCGCCTCGCGATCTGCCATTCACCCTCGACCGCACCGCCTTGCTGCTGGTGGACATGCAACGGGCCTGGCTCGAACCTCAGTTCGACCCGCACTTGCAGGTGCCGGACGCCGAGTACTTCCTCAAGCGCACCCGCGAGCAGGTGGTTCCCAACCAGCAGAAGCTCCTGGCGGCCATGCGCGGCGCCCGGCAGAACGTGCTGCACACCATCATCGAAAGCCTGACCGCCGACGGCCGCGACCGTTCGCTGGACCACAAGCTGTCGGACATGCACCTGCCCAAGGGCAGCACGCAGGCGGCGATCATCGATCCGCTCGCGGCACGAGAGAACGAAATCGTCCTGCCCAAGACCTCCTCCGGGGTCTTCAACTCGACCAACATCGACTACGTGCTGCGCAACCTGCAGACCCGCCACCTGATCGTCGCCGGCATCGTCACCGACCAGTGCGTCGACATGGCGGTGCGCGACGCCGCCGACCGCGGTTACCTGGTGACCCTGGTGGAAGACGCCTGCGCCACCTACACCGACGCCCGGCACCAGGCCTGCCTGAACGCGATCAAGGGCTACTGCTGGATCACCGACACCCAGACTGTGCTCGGCCGCCTGCGGGAGATGCAGGCATGAGCCGGGGCAGCGAGCCGTTGCGGCCGGTGGCCATGACCACCCTGCTCACCACCGACCTGATCGGCGTCAGCCGTGGCCGCTCGTTCCCCAGCGACGAACTGGACAGCTACACCAGCGCCGGCTGCGGCTGGGTCCCGGCCAACAGCGCGCTGACCCCGCAGGACATCATTGCCGAGCCCAACCCCTGGGGCGCCCGTGGCGACCTGCGGCTGATCCCCGACCTGGCCAGCCGGGTCCAGGTCGGCAACGGCCCGGACGCCAGCGCCTCGCCGCTGGACTTTATCCACGCCGACATCTGCGAGACCGACGGCCGGCCCTGGGCCGCCTGCCCGCGCACCCTGCTGCGCAACGAGGTGCAGCGCTACGCCAGCGAGCTGGGGCTGCAGATCACCGCCGCCTTCGAGCACGAATTCAACCTGCACAGCGCCACCGCGCAACCGGAGCGCCTGGCCTTCTCCCTGCAGGCCCAGCGCCAGGGCGCGGACTTCGGCGGCTGGCTGCTCAGCGCCTTGCGCGCCGCGGGCGTCGAGCCAGAAATGTTCCTGCCCGAATACGGCAAGCACCAGTACGAAATCACCTGCCGCCCGACCCAGGGCGTGGCCGCCGCCGACCGCGCGGTGAACGTGCGCGAGATCACCCGCGAGATCGCCCGGCAACTCGGCCACGACCTGAGCTTCGCGCCCAAGACCGCGGAGCACGCGGTGTGCAATGGCGTGCACCTGCACCTGAGCCTGCAGGACCTGGACGGCGCACCGGTGCTGTATGAGGAAGGACGGGCCAACAGCCTGTCGTCCCTCGGCCAATTCTGGGCCGCCGGGGTGCTCAAGTACCTGCCCGCGATCTGCGCCTTTACCGCGCCGACGCCGATTTCCTATGCACGTTTGCAGCCCCATCACTGGAGCGCCTCCTACGCTTGCCTGGGCCAGCGCAATCGCGAAGCCTCGCTGCGCATCTGCCCCACCGTGAGCATCGGCGGCAAGCCGGTGGCGCCGCAGTACAACCTGGAATTCCGCGCCCTGGACGCCACCGCCTCGCCGCACCTGGCCATGGCCGCGGTGCTGATCGCCGGGCGCCTGGGCATCGAACAGAAGCTGCCCCTGCGCGCCGTGACCGACGAAGTGCCGGACGAACTGAGCGCAGAGCAGCGCCAGGACCGCGGCATCGTCGCCCTTCCGGCCTCCTTGCCCCAGGCGCTGGACTGCCTGCGCAACTGCCCGGAACTGCTGCAAGCACTGCCAGCCCCGCTGCTGGACACCTATTTCGCCGTCAAACACCAGGAAGTGAAACTGACCGAGCACCTGACCCCTGCCCAACTCTGTGAACACTATGCACACCTGTACTGAAACCACTGAACTGGGGCTGTACACCCGACCGGCCTACCGACTGCTGCGGGAAGATTCCGCGCACCCGCTGATCCTGGTCTGCGAGCACGCCAGCCGTTATATCCCGGCGGCGCTCAACGACCTTGGCCTGGACCCGGAAGCGGCGCGTGAGCACATCGCCTGGGACCCGGGCGCCCTGGAGCTGGCGGAAAACCTGTCGCAGACCCTCGGCGCCACCCTGCTGACGGCCAACTATTCGCGGCTGCTGATCGACCTCAACCGCCCGTGCCAGGCCCACGACAGCATTCCGTTGCAGAGCGAGATCTACCAGATCCCGGGCAACCAGCACCTCGACGAAGCCACCCGCGAGTACCGCCGCAAGCAGCTGTTCCGGCCTTTTCATGCACGCCTGAGCGGGCTGATCGACGCACGCCTGGCCGCGGGCCGGCCGGTGCGAGTGGTGGGCATCCACAGTTTTACCCCGCTGTACTACGGCCAGCGCCGCACCCTGGAGATGGGCGTGCTGTTCGATCGCGCCGAGGGTTACGCCCGGCGCCTGCTGGAAGGCATGTCGGTCCACGACGTGAAGATCGCCGGCAACGAGCCCTACAAGATCGACGCCCTGGGCGACATGACCGTGCCGGCCCACGGCGATGCCCGCGGCCTGGATTCGGTTTTGATCGAGGTGCGCAACGACCTGCTGCGCACCCCGCAAGCCATACAGTGCTGGACGGATTATCTGGCGCCGCTGTTGTAGAAAAGGCTGTGAATCAGGATGGAGCTGTGGTTGTAAAAAAGCTGTTTGCTGTACCGGTACAACAACTATAAAAACCGCCGTGGCGTGTCTTTAAACCTGCCAGGTTCAAATACATTGCCTGCCGCTCCAGGTCGTCCATCGACATCGGCGCCAGGCATCCGCCCACCCTTTGGCTGACAAGGAGAACCTCTTCATGGAGATTGAAGAATTCGGCTACAAACAGGAACTCAAGCGCGGCCTGACGCTGCGCGACCTGGTGGTCTACGGGATGATTTTCATGATCCCCATCGCCCCGTTCGGGGTCTATGGCTATGTGAACCAGGAAGCACCGGGCATGGTGCCGCTGGCCTACATCATCGGCATGCTGGCGATGCTCTTCACCGCCCTCAGCTACGGCAGCATGGCCCGCGCCTTTCCCATCGCCGGTTCGGTCTACTCCTACGCCCAGCGCGGGCTCAACCCCCATGTCGGGTTCATCGCCGGCTGGCTGATGCTGCTCGACTACCTGCTGATTCCGCCGCTGCTGTACGTCTACGCGGCCATGGCGCTGAACCACCTGTACCCGGACATTCCCAAGGTCGGCTTCATCCTTGCCTTCCTGGTCAGCGCCACCTTCGTCAACCTGCGCGGCATCACCTTCACCGCACGGATGAACATTGTGTTTCTCCTGGCGCAGCTGGTGGTGCTGGGGATCTTCCTGTTCTACGCCTGGAACGCCCTGCACGGCGGCACCGGTAACGGCCAGCTGACCCTGGCGCCGCTGTACAGCCCGGAAAACTTTCACTTCGGCATGCTGATGCAAGGCGTGTCGATCGCCGTGCTGTCGTTCCTCGGTTTCGATGCCATCTCGACCCTGGCCGAAGAGATCAAGAGCGAGCCGGGCAAGAGCGTCGGCCGCGCCGCGCTGATTACCCTGCTGGTGATGGGCGCGATCTTCGTGGTGCAGACCTGGATCGCCACCGACCTGGCCGCCGGCATGGGCTTCAAGTCGGCCGACACGGCCTTCTACGAGATCGCCGAAATCGCCGGCGGCAGCTGGCTGGCGACCCTGACCGCAGTGGCCACCGCGCTGGCCTGGGGCGTGGCGGTGGCCATCACCTCGCAAGCGGCGGTGTCGCGCCTGCTGTTCGGCATGGCCCGCGACGGCAAGCTGCCGAAGATCCTGGCCAAGGTCCACCCCAAGCACAACACGCCGCACGTCAGCATCTACCTGGTGGCCGTGCTGTCGCTGCTGATCTGCTACCTGTTCATCAACTCGGTGGACACCCTCACCTCCCTGGTGAACTTCGGCGCCTTGAGCGGTTTCATGCTGCTGCACCTGACCGTGATCAATCACTACTGGCGTCGCAACAAGTCGACCCAGGTGCTGCGTCATCTGATTTGTCCGGTGATCGGCTTCCTAATTGTCTGCGCGATCATGTACAACATGGGGGTCGATGCGCAGAAACTCGGTTGCATCTGGATCGCCATCGGCCTGGTCTACCTGTTTTTCCTCAACAAGCTGGGCGCCAATACGGCGCTGGCCGATCCACTTTAATCAACACCCCCGGCCGCCGCGGCACCATGAAGGTGCTCCGGCGAATCCGAGTGGGCGCCGACAGGCGCCCGCGTGCCACCGCCCGCCCTCGCGGGCCGTGGCAGTAATGCGTGGAAACCGACAGTGATTGTCAGGTTCGGCGCCCCAGGTCTCGCGGCCAGGCGTCGATCATTTTGATACAGGAGTAGATCCATGCTGGTCTTACGCCCAGTTGCGCCAGACGATTTGCCGGAGTTGCAACGGCTGGCCCGTGAAAGCCTGGCGGGGGTGACGTCCCTGCCGGACGATCGACAACACCTGCTGGACAAGATTCTCGACTCCTGCGCCTCCTTCGCCGCCAACGTGCAGGCGCCGGGGCCGGAGAACTATTTTTTTGTCCTGCACGACCCGGCCCGCGGCCAGCTGCGCGGCTGCTCGGAAATCCTCGCCATGGCCGGGTTCTCCGCGCCCTTCTACAGCCTGCGCAACCGGCCCTTCGTCAGCAACTCGCGGGAGCTGAACGTGCAGCATGGCGTGCCGACCCTGTCGCTGTGCCAGGACCTGAGCAACCACAGCCTGCTGTGCGGCTTTCATATCGACCCGGACCTGGTCGGCACGCCCATGGCGGAGCTGCTCTCCAGGGCCCGCCTGCTGTTCATCGCCGCCCATGGCTTGCGCTTCGCCGACACCAGCATCACCGAGATCGTCGGCTACAGCAGCGACGACGGCCACTCGCCGTTCTGGGATGCCCTGGGCAAACACTTCTTCGACCTGCCCTATGTCGAGGCCGAACGCCTGTGCGCCCTGCGCAGCCGCAGCTTCCTCGCCGACCTGATGCCGCAATACCCGATCTACATCCCGATGCTGCCCAAGGCGGCCCAGGACTGCATCGGCCAGGTCCACCCCCAGGGTCGCGAGGCCTACGAGATCCTGCTGCGCGAGGGGTTCGAAGCCAACCACTATGTCGACCTGTTCGACGGTGGCCCGACCTTGTACGCCCGCCACAGCGGCGTTCGCTCCATCCGTCACAGCCTGATCGCCAACGCCTGCCCGGGCCAACAGAGCGGCAGCGGCCGGGCCTGGCTGGCGAGTAACGAGCGCCTGGGGCAATACCGGGCGGCCCTGGTGCACCTGGACGAAGCACCGGGGGACCTGGTCAACCTTGACCCGGAAAGCTTCCAGGCCCTGCAACTGCAATCCGGCGACCCAGTACGGCTGGTCGCCCTATGAAGACCCCCGGACAGGTTTACATTCGCCGCCGCAACAGGCGCGCAGAAGGAGCTGCATCATGATCGTTCGCCCGGTACGCGTGACCGACCTGCCCGCGCTGATGGCCCTGGCCCAGCGCGCGGGCCTGGGGCTGACCAGCCTGCCGGCCAACCAGGAGCGCCTGACCCATCGGATTCGCTGGGCCCAGCGGACCTTTGCCGAGCAGGTGGAACGGGCCGACGCCGACTACCTGTTCGTGCTCGAAGACGACGACCAGCAAGTGATCGGCATCAGCGCCCTGACCGGCGCCGTGGGCCTGCGCGAACCCTGGTACAGCTACCGGGTCGGCATGACCGTCAATTCGGCGCCGCACCTGGGCATCCGGCGGCAGATCCCGACCCTGTTCCTGAACAACGAAATGACCGGCCAATCGGAACTCTGCTCGCTGTTCCTGCGCCCCGACCAGCGCCGTGACAGCAACGGCCGGCTGCTGTCCCTGGCGCGCCTGTTGTTCGTCGCCGAGTTCCCGCACCTGTTCGGCAACAAGCTGATCGCCGAGCTGCGCGGCAAGGGCGACGAGAACGGCTGCTCTCCCTTCTGGAACAGCCTGGGCCGGCACTTTCTGCAGATGGATTTCGTCCAGGCCGACCACCTGTCCAGCCTCGGCCATAAACCCTTTATCGCCGAACTGCTGCCGCGCCAGCCGCTGTACACCTGCCTGCTCAGCGAACCGGCCCAGGCCGCGATCGGCCAGGCCCACGAAAACGCCGAGGCGGCGCTGGCCATCCTGCGCCACGAAGGTTTTGCCCATCAGGGCCATATCGATATCTTCGACGGCGGACCGGTGATCGAGGCCGAGCTGGGCAAAGTCCGCGCCGTGCGCGAAAGCCAGGTGTTGCCGCTGCTGGTCGGCACCACGGACAATGACGCGCCGACCTGGCTGATCCACAACCGCCGGCTGGAAAGCTGCCGCGTCACCAGCGCCCGTGGCCGCCTGGTGTCCGGCTGCCTGCTGGTGGATCGCCTCAGCGCCAAGCGCCTGCAACTGCAACCCGGCGACCTGGTGCGCGCCGTGCCGCTGCTCGCCACCCAGGCCAAGGCAGCGGCGGCCTGAATGCCTGATGACGGCGCTGGCCGATACGAGCAGCGCCGAGGGCCGCATCCCTCCGGGTCACAGACTCATTCAAGCTTGAATGCATCATCCAGCGGCACCCGGTAGCCGTTGGCCAGGCGATTGGTTTCGTTGGCCATGCCGACCACCGCCTGCAACTCGCCGAACATCGCCTCCGTCATCCCCGCCTTGCGCGCCGCGGCAGTGTGCGAAGCAATGCAATACGGACAGTTGTTGGTGACGCTGACCGCCACGTAGATCAGCTCCTTGGTCAGCGGATCGAGTGCCCCCGGCGCCATGATTTCCTTGAGACTCTCCCAGGTACGCCGCAGGGTCGGCGGATGGGCCGCCAGGCATTTCCAGAAGTTGTTCACCTGATCGACCTGACGGGTACGCATGATGTCATCGAACACCGCCCGCACTTCGGGGCTGGCGTCAGTGTATTCGGTAAGGTGGTGGTTGCTCATTGAAAGCTCCGCTGTGGGGGGACGAGGCTTTCGAGTATAGGCAGGTGGATCGGAGGTGCCCGCACCATCGCCATCGCGGGCAAGTCGGATCGCCGCCCGCTCGCTCCTACAGAAGATTGCATAACCCGTAGGAGCGAGGCTTGCCCGCGAAAAAATTCGAGACAACGCGGTGCCGGGGAAGCACCACGTTATCTTCGAGCCCTGCGATCAGTGCTTGGCCGACAACTCCATGATCATCCGCGCCAGCAGGTAGATGCGTGGCGCCACGCTCTCGACTTCGGCGTATTCCTCGGGGGTGTGGATATTGCCGCCGACGATGCCGAAGCCATCCAGGGTCGGCGTGCCGACGCCGGCCGACAGGCTGGAGTCCGCCGCCCCGCCGCTGCCCTCGATGGTCAGCTTGCGCCCCAGCTCGCCGTAGATGCCCTGGGCCATGGCCACCAGCGCATCGGACTTCTCGGTCTGCGGCATCGGCGGCAAACCGCGTTGCAAGGTGGTTTTGACTTCGGTGTCGGCGATCAGCTTGTTGGCCGAAACCCGCGCCAGGTCCTTCTCGATGCGGTCGAACTCTTCCGGCACCGCCGCCCGCACATCCGCCTTGGCGATGGCCTGGTCGGGAATCACGTTGGTGCGGTCGCCGGCCTTGAGCACGGTGAAGTTGATGGTGGTTTTCTTCGCTTCATCCCCCAGCTTGCCCAGTTGCAGGATCTGGTGCGCCGCTTCCATCGCCGCGTTGCGCCCCAGCTCCGGCGCGACCCCGGCGTGGGCGGCCTTGCCCTTGACCTCCACCAGCGCCGTGGCGCTGCCCTTGCGCCACACCACCAGGCCATCGGCCGGGCGCCCTGGTTCCAGGTTCAAGGTCACGTCGTGGGCCTTGGCGGTTTTCTTGATCAGCTCGGTGGCGATCTCGGAACCGGTTTCCTCGCTGGCGTCGAGCAGGAAGGTGATCTGTGCATAGTCCTTGAACTTGAGGTTATCCAGGACCTTCAGCGCGTAGATCCCGGCGACGATGCCGCCCTTGTCGTCCATCACTCCCGGGCCGTAGGCGCGGCCATCCTGGATGCGGAACGGCCGCTCGGCCGCGGTGCCTTCCTTGAACACCGTGTCCATGTGCGCCATCAGCAGGATCCTGGCCTTGCCGGTGCCCTTGAGCGTGGCCAGCACATGGCTGCCGCCGGCAGCGCCGTTGGGGACTTTTTCGATGCTGGCGCCGAGCTTCTTCAGCTCGGCGATGGCGATGTCGCTCACCTGGTTCAGCCCCGCCTCGTAGCCGGAACCCGAGTCGATGTTCACCAGGCGCTCCAGCAGTTTCAGGGCATCGCCCTGGTATTGCTGCGCATCGTTCTGTACTTGTGGGTGGGGTTCGGCGATAGCCTGGGTGGCCAGCAGGCCAAGGGCAAGGGTCAGGCCGATACGGGCGGCCAGCAATGAGCGAGGGGAAGTCTGCGTCATGAATCGGTCCTTGTTTCGTGTCGGAAGATGCCCGCCCACCCTACCTGACAAATTCGCCCCCCTCCATGCTGGCGCAATGCTCTGCGAGCGGCCTCACAACGAGTTCAGCAGGACCTTTGGCAAGTGGTCGCCGCGGCGGCAGCTGACCTTGTTGCGGCCGGTGGTTTTCGCCTCGTACAAGGCCTGGTCGGCATCGTTCAACCAGTCCAGGGCATCGCTATGGTCCGGGCAATAGGCCGCCAGGCCGATGCTCAGGCTGACCTGCAGGGCCGGATTCTGCTCATAGCCCAATCCGCCGAAACGGCAACGCAAGGCCTCCATCAGTTCGGCGGCATGCTCCAGCGGCACGTCCGGCAGGATCACGCAGAACTCGTCGCCGCCGTAACGCCCGGCCTGGTCGCTGATCCGCAGGTTCTGCTTGAGCAGCTTGCTCAACTGGCGCAACACGATGTCGCCGGCGACATGGCCGTAGGTGTCGTTGATGGCCTTGAAATGGTCGATGTCGATCAGCGCGATGGCGCCGCCCTGGTTCTGGGTCGAGGCCTGGCGCCGGCAACGCTGGAACTCGATTTCCAGCTGATCCTTCCAGGCCCCGTGATTGAGCAGGCCCGACAGGCTGTCGGTGCGGCTCAGGGCCAGCAATTCGCGTTTGTGTCGGGACAGGACATTGGCCTGCTGGTAGCAGATAAACCCCAGGGCCAGCGGATACAGGGTCAGCATCGGCAAGCAGGCATAGAGTTGCAGCGAACTGCTCTGGGCCACGAAACCAGCGCCGAACAGCAGCAGCGCAAGGGCGATCCCCAGCACTTGCGCCAGACAACCGGCAAGGAAAAAGGGCACGCCGCCCAGGGCGATATTGTTCATCGCCATCAGCGACAGGGTGGTGGTGGTCGGCAGCGGATTGAAGTGCATGGCCCCCACCCAGAACCCGCCGAGGAAGGCATCCACCAGCAAGTTGCGATGCTCGCCGCGGAACGGCACTGCCGAGCGGCGTGCCCACTGGTACGCCAGGTGCGGCCAGATGAAGGCATTGAACAGCATGAACGCCCAGACCCAGGGCGATGGATGCAGCGGGTACATGCCCGCAGCCACGCAGAAAAACCCCAGGGCCAACCCCAGAATTCGCGTTTTGTACAGCCTCCTGGCCAGTGAAAGTCCCTTTCCTCCATTGTGCGGCGTCAAGGCCAAGTCGCCTCCGTTGAACGGTACGCAAGCCATGGTATGCGGTGGTGTTCAGAAGTCTATCAGCGCAACGGCAAATAGCCATCACCGCTCAGCCCCCGGAACCGCTGCGGCTCGCCTGGTCGCAAGGGGCCGTGTCCGTCCAGGGAAAACCGTCCAGCCGCCCTGCACGCCTGCATTCATTTGCAGAATGAAGTCCGGAAGAAACTTCGTTTGTCAGCCCACCCCGCGCCCACCAGAATCAAGCCCAGCCAACACCGCTACCCTCTTTGTCTCACTACGCCGGGAATCCTTGTTTATGAGCCTGCAGAGCTTCGTCAGCCCAGACCTGATCCGCCAACGTTTTTCACGGGCGATGTCGGACATGTACCGTGAGGAAGTGCCGCTGTACGGCGCCCTGATGGAACTGGTGGCCCAGGTCAACGCCGGGGTCCTGGGCCGCGACGAGAGGATCGCCCGCCAGCTGCGCAGCACCGGCGAAATCCAGCGCCTGGACCTGGAGCGCCACGGCGCCATTCGGGTCGGCACCGCCACGGAACTGGCGACCCTAGGCCGGCTGTTCGCAGTCATGGGCATGCAGCCGGTGGGTTACTACGACCTCACCCCGGCCGGGGTACCGGTGCATTCCACGGCCTTTCGCGCGGTGCATGAAAGTGCCCTGCAGATCAGCCCGTTCCGGGTCTTCACCTCGCTGCTGCGCCTGGAGCTGATCGACAACCCGCAACTGCGCGACTTCGCCGAATCGGTGCTGGCCCGCCGGACGATCTTCACCCCGAGCGCCCTGGCCCTGATCGAACAGGCCGAAACCCAGGGTGGCCTCGACGACAGCGCCGCCGAGGAATTCGTCGAGCAGGCCCTGGAAACCTTCCGCTGGCACCACAGCGCCACGGTCACCGCCGAGCAGTACCAGCAACTGAGCGCCCAGCACCGGCTGATCGCCGACGTGGTGGCGTTCAAGGGGCCGCACATCAACCACCTGACGCCGCGCACCCTGGACATCGACCAGGTGCAGGCGCTGATGCCCGCCCATGGCATCACGCCCAAGGCGGTGATCGAAGGCCCGCCGCGCCGGGACTGCCCGATCCTGTTGCGCCAGACCAGCTTCAAGGCGCTGGAGGAAGCCGTATCCTTCACCGACCAGCCCGACAGCCGCGGCAGCCACAGCGCGCGCTTCGGCGAGATCGAACAGCGCGGTGCCGCCCTCACCCCCAAAGGCCGGGCGCTGTACGACCAGCTGTTGAACGCCGCGCGTGATGCCCTGGGGGACTTCCCCAACGAAGCCAACGCCCAGCGTTACAACACGCTGATGGCCGAACACTTCCGCGCCTTTCCCGACAACCACCAGACCATGCGTGAACAGGGCCTGGCGTACTTCCGCTACTTCGTCAGCGACCAGGGCCTGGCCGCGCGCCAGCAGGCGGACCGGCCGACGAGCCTGGAGGCGCTGATCCGCGCCGGGCATGTGCGGGCCGAGCCGCTGGTGTACGAGGACTTCCTGCCGGTCAGCGCCGCCGGGATCTTCCAGTCCAACCTGGGCGACGATGCGCAAAGCCATTACGCCGGCCACTCCAACCGGCAGGCCTTCGAGCGGGCCCTAGGGCGCCCGACCATCGATGAACTGCTGCTGTACGCCGACACCCAACAGCGCTCGCTCCAGGAATGCGCCACGGCACTGGGCCTGCCTGCTCTCTGATTTTGCGTCCCACAGCATCAGCCAGAACGGCTGATGCTGGCCCTTTCCCGCACCTGCCGCAGGGCAATGGCTACAGGGTGTTTCGCCAGCCCTGATCGACAACATGCCGATACGAAACAGCCCGCCCCGCCCGCTCCTCTCCTGCTTACCTTCCCATGACATCTTCAGGCGCACCGTCAGTCGCCTGGGGGTCATTACCCCTTTTTATTTTGTCTCTATATGGATACAGTCACTCATGGATTACGAGATCCAGCAGACGACCGTCTTTGCCCAATGGCACACCAGACTACGGGACCTGCGCGCCAGGATAGCCATCGCTCGGCGTATCGAGCGGGCTTCGGCGGGCAACCTGGGCGATGTGAAAAACCTCGGCGGCGGTCTCTCGCAAATGCGCGTGAATATGGGCGCCGGCTACCGCATCTATTTCACGGTTCGCGGCAATACCCTCATCGTCCTGCTGCTGGGCGGCGACAAATCCACCCAGCCAGCCGACATCTGCCAGGCTCGTTCCCTGGCCAAGGAGTTCTGATATGTCCGACACACTGGTTCCCTTCGACATCGCCGCCCTGCTCGACAGTGACCAGGCGATCAGCGAATACCTGTCCCAGGTCCTGGCCGATGGCGATACCGATGAACTGATCCGCGCCCTGGGCCACGTCGCCAGGGCCCGGGGCATGACGCAGATTGCCAAGGCCACCGGCCAGGGCCGGGCCAGCCTCTACAAGGCCTTTGCCCCGGGCGCCAAGCCGCGCTTCGATACCGTGGTCAAGGTCATGCGCGCGCTGGGCCTGCAGCTGTGCACCACAGTGCCCCGTGGCTGAAGCTGGCCAAGGTAGCAACGGGAAGTACGGGGCAATAAAGGAAAACGTTGTGTGTGCCAGCTGTGTGGCTGGAGAGAACAGCTGAGAAGCCCTGGCAAGCGCTGACAACAAGTGTCGGGCCTGTGTGGGTTGCATGAGCGGATTGGCGAGAATCGTAGGGCGGGAACCCCAAAGAGGGTGTTCGCCCAGTGCTCTGGCCTGGCAATCCATGCACCGGTAAAGAGCCCTTGCACCGGGCGAACGAGAACTATTTTAATCGAACAACAAAAGAAAGTCCGTGCACATATTCTGAAGAATTCTGAACACAAAGCTGGCGGAAAATTTTTCATTTCGCTCACTTTCGTTCAACTCCTCTCACGGACCTCCCGAGATCCGGCGCGCCGGCCGCCACAACGACCAGCGCCCGGTTTCAGTCAACCTTCGTGCTGAGTAGTAACTTGCAACACATCGGTATAGGTCACCACCACGCTCTGGCCGACCTTGAGGTCTTTCAGCCGGGCCTGGACTTCCGGTTTTTCCACGTTCAGGACCTTCTTGTTGCCCGCCGGCCCCTGGAAGGTCAGCTGGTTGTTCTTCAGGTCGATAGCGGTGATCTTCAGTTGCACCTGCACCTGGCGATAGGCTTCACCGCCCGGGTTGGGGTTGTCCTTGGTGGCGCGAGTCACCCCGGTGCGTTCGGCGGAATCCGGCAGGCCTTTTTCCACATTGGTGTCCAGCACCGCCACCACCGCGTGGGTGACCCGCACATTGACCTGGTCGCCCACCTTCAGATGCCCCAGGTCCTTGGCCTGATCGCTGAGTTGCACATGAACCGGTTGGCCCTGGGCGCCTTCCAGCACCACGCGATGTTTTGCGGCGTCGACGGAGAGCACCTTGGTCACCAGCTCATCGGCCTCCACGCTACCGGCCAACGGAATGTCGGCGGCGTAGGCATGCAGGCTGGCAGCGGACAACAGAGTGGCCAAGGCAACGGCTTTGGCCAGAGAGTGAAGCGGCTTCATAGAAGTTCATCCCTGTAATTGAAGACAAGACCCGCGCCTTTCAGGTGCGCGGTGCCGCTTGAGCATAGACGCCATTGAGCACTTCACCTCGCTGGGCGCCAGTTTGTTGCCCTACCGCTCAGGCGCTTCAGTAACCGGTCATCTCCAGATAACCGCTGCCGGTATGGCTGCCGCTCAACTGCACCGGGCCTTCCCAATAAGGAATGCGCAGGTTCATCCAGGCCTTGGGGTTGAGCGCCTCGGCACTGACATCGAGACCATGGCCCGGAATACGCAAACGCCAGTGGGTGGGCAGCGTGCGTCCGGCCACCTTGGAGTCCGCCAGCGGGGTGAGCTGGATATCCTCCTTGTGCAGGGTCTGGGTGTGGCCGTTGGGGTCGATCCAGGTGCCGGTGATATAGGGCGGCTTGTGGTTTTCCCGCACGCGGAACAGCATCAGCCGCTCGCCGCTGTCCAGGTGCAGGGAGAACCAGTCCCAGCCGCTCTGCCCGGCCGCCAATGGCTGGCTGCTCCATTCGCGGTCGAGCCAGGCCGGGCCGCTGACCTGATAGGTCTGGCCGTCGATCTGCAGGCTGCCGGAGGCCTGGAAAAACGGCTGGCTGTAGTAATAGGACGCCTGGCCCTGCTCGGACTTGCGGCTGTAGCCCGCCTCGCCCTGGAGCACCAGGGGCCGGTCGCTGCGCAGCTGCAAGCGGTAGGCGAAACCCGGGCCGCTGGCCTGCAATTGCATGTGCGCCAGCGGGTCAGCGTCGGCGGACTGGCTGGTAAAGCTCCAGTCGTCGATCCAGGCCTTGAACGGCTGCACGGTCACCCCGGCCTGCCCCACTCCGCCACGGGCATAACGTTCGGCGGCGTGATGGGTGTTGGCCGAGGTCGCCGCGGCGTGGCCCAGCCAGACGTTGGGGGCCTGCCAGCCGGGTTGGTCGGGCTCAGCGCGCAAGGCACTGCGAAACAGCGTCCACTGCACGCCGAAGCGCTGGCCGTCGCTGGCCTTGAGGTCGGCGGTGAGGTACCACCACTCGATGCGAAAACCGTCATGAACGCCATGGTCTGCCGGGAAGCTGAACACCCGCCCCGGCACCACCTGGGTGAACGCCGCGGCGTCCTCGCCCAGGCCGGCGAAACCTTGCGCCGGCTCGTCGGCTTTATCGCAGCCGCACAGGGCTGACACCAGTAATAGGCCAAGCAGCCGTTCAATCTTCATGGGCGAAAGTCCTGAGCAGATCCGCCGGCTGGCTGCGATACAACCGCAGCAACGGCCAGGCCGACGCAAGCAAGGTAGCCAGTACTGCCAGGGCCAACAACTGCACCAGTTGCAGCGGGAACACCCGCAACGGCAGGCGCCAGCCGAACGCCTGGACATTGATCACCGTGTCCAGGCACCAGGCCAGGGCGATGCCCAGCGGCAGCGCCAGGAGCAAGGTCAGCAGCGCCAGCAACCAGGTTTGCCCGAGGTTGAGCAGCATCAACTGGCGCCGGCTCACCCCCAGCACCCACAACGGCGCGAGCTGGCCGAGGCGGCTCTGGCTCTGGGTCAGCAGGCTGATAAACAGCGCCACGCCGGCCACCCCCAGGGTCAGGCTGTTGAGCGCGGCAGTGGCGGCGAAGGTGCGTTCGAATATCTGGCTGGACCAGCCCTTGAGCTGCGCCTGCTCGACGATGCGGCTGTCCTCAAGGCTGAAGCGTTGCTGCAAGGCGCTTACCAGCGGCGCCACGGCGGACGGCTCGATGCGCAGATTAAAGCGGTTGGGCGTCAGCTGCGGCCAGTGCGCCAACAGGTGCTCGGCATTCACCAGCAGATGGCCCCTGGGGTTGCCGTAGTCGGCATAGATCGCCACCACTTGCGGCGCCCACTGCCCCACCGGCACGGGAATATCCAGCCGATCGCCCAGGCGTACCTTAAGCCGACGCGCCGTCTGTTCGCTAAGCATCAAGGTGTCGGCGCTAGCCAGCTGGCTCCAGGGCTGCTCGCCCAGGGCTTCGAGCAAGGGCCAGTGTTGGCGGTAGTTGCCATGGTCGATCACCCCGTACAGGTCCGCCGGCCAGCCTTGCAGTTGCAGCGGCACCTGCAAGACCGGCAGCACCGCGGCAATGGCAGGTTGTTCCGGCAACCAGCCCTGCAGCTCCCGCGCCTGTGCCGGGGTTTGCGGGTTGATGTACAGCTCGGCGCTCAGGCGCTGGTCGAGCCAGTCGGCGAAGGTCTGGCGAAAACCTGCGGTCATGCTGCCGGCGCCGATATTGGCGGCCATGGCCAGCAGCAGCGCCATCAACGCCAGGCTCAGGGCCGGCAACTGCTGCCGGCAATCGGCGAGGAACCACTGCCCGAGCACCGAACGGCTGCGCCCGAGCAACGCGCTGAGCAATGCATTGAGCAGCACCGGCAAGCCCAAGGCCGCTCCCAGCAGCAAGCCCGCCAGCAAGACGAAACCGCTGCCCAGGCTGTCGCCCCAGGTCCAGGCCGCGCCGGCCAGCACTGCCAGGGCCGTCGCCACCCAGGCCTGACGCCGCAACCAGCGCGCATAAGCCTGGTGCCAGGCCTGGGGATCGGCCAGCGCCAGCAGCGGCAGGCGCGCAGCCCGCAGCAAACTGTTGGCCCCCGCCAGCAAGGCGCCGAGCAGGCTCAGGCCGATGCCGCCCAACCACCACCATGGGCTCAGGCTCAACTGCCCCGCCACCTCGGCGCCATACAGGCCGCGCAGGCTGGCGGCGACATCCGGCAACAGCACGCTGGCCAGCAGGTAACCGCTGAGCACCCCGGCCAAGCCGCCGAGCAAGGCCAGGCCGCCCAGTTCGACACAGAGGCAGACAATCAGCATCCGCGCGCTGACTCCGCAGGCCCGCAGGGTGCGCAGCAGGCCGCGCCGCTGCTCCAGGGCCAGGCCGATGGCGGCGTGCACGATAAACAGGCCGACCAGGAACGACAGGAAACCCAGGGCATCGAGGTTCAGGTGAAAGCTCTCGGTCAGGCGCGCCAGATCGTTTTCCTCACTACCGCGCTTGAGCACCAGCAGACCCTTGAACGCATCGGGCAAGGCCGGCGCGCTGGCGGCGAAATCCGCCGGCAACAGCAGGCGCGAGACCTGCTGCGGCAAGCCCAGCAGCGGCTGGGCAAAACCTATATCCACCAGCAGCAGCCCCGGGGCCATGTCCGCCTGGCTGTGCAGCGGCGGCAGTGGCTGGCCGCTCGCGGTCATCGGCCGATCGCCTTGGCGATAGCCGAGGGATTCCAGGGTTTGCGGGGCGATCCAGGTGCTGCCCGGCGGGCTGACGAATTCGACCATACGCGCGGAATCCAGCACCTGGCCGGCGACCGGCGACCCGGCCGGCAACGACAGCGGCTCGATCCCCAGCAATTGCAGGCGCTGCTGTTCATGACCCTTGAGCGTCAGCCGGCCTTGCACCACCGGTGACACTGGCCAGCCGGCCCGGCGCAGGCCAACGAACAGCTCCTGGGAAAATGGCGCGCCGTTGGCAGTGGCCAGGCTGGCCTGGGGCGCGCCGCCGATCAGCTGGCTGGCCTTGGCGTAACTGTCCCGCGCCTGACTGTTGAGCGCCTGCACCCCGGTCAACAGGCTGGTGGCCAGCCATAGCCCGGTCAGCACACTGAAGAACTGCACCGGGTGCCGCCGCCAATGGCTGAGCAGCGCCCGCAGGCTGTGCCAGAAAACTCGCACCTCAGTGCTCGTCCGCGCCGGCCAGACGCCCGCCATGCAGCAGCGCGATCCGCCCCAGGCGGCCGGCGACACGCTGGCTGTGGGTGACCATCAAGAGGCTGGTGGGGGTATCGGCCAATAGCTCCAGCAACAGCTGCAGCACGTCGTCGCTGGTGGCTTCGTCAAGGCTGCCGGTGGGTTCGTCGGCCAGCAGCAGCCGCGGTTTCCCGGCCAGGGCGCGGCCCAGGGCCACCCGCTGTTGCTGGCCGCCGGACAGCTGTTCCGGGTAGCGCCGCAGCAGATCCCCCAGGCCCAGGCGCTCCACCAACTGCGCCTGCCAGCGCTCATCGAAACGCCCGGCCAGCCGCGCCTGGAACCCCAGGTTGTCCTCCACCCGCAGGCTGCCGATCAGGTTGAACTGCTGGAACACCAGCCCGACTTCGGTCCGCCGCCAGTTGGCCAACTGGTTTTCGTTCATCCGCTCCAGTTGGTGATCACCAATGCGGATGCTGCCGCGATCGACCTTGTCCAGGCCGGCGATCAAATGCAGCAAGGTGCTCTTGCCGCTACCCGACTCGCCCATCAGCGCCAGGCTACCGCCCTGCTCCAGCTGCAGGTCGACACCCTGCAACACCGTCAACGGTCCCTGGGGCGTGGCGTAGCTTTTGCAGACGGCTTGTACATCGAGCATGGGTGGGCTCTGGCAACGGAGGGCAGGCTCAAGGATAGCGCTTGTCGGAGCACGAGGGTTCGCGGCGCACAACTCCGCCCAGGGCTCAACCTGCGCTCAGCGGTATTGATTCGGACTGTTCGAACCGCGGATGGGCAGTTGCTGCCCATCCTGGCTGAAAGCGCACCTATGGAAGTGACTGCCGCGCCGCAGCGGTCTGCCGGGTGAACCCTAGCGTCCGGTGTAGCGTCGCTCCCGCAGGCCTGCTCCGCGAGCAAGCCCTTGTCGGTGGTGGTTACTTCGGTTGCTCCACGGTACGCAGATAGGGCTTCAGTGTCTTGAAGCCTTGCGGATATTTCTTCCGGGCGTCCTCGTCGGATACCGAGGTAGGAATGATCACATCCTCGCCCGGGCGCCAGTTCACCGGGGTGGCGACGGTGTGCTTGGCATTCAGTTGCAGGGAATCGAGCAGGCGCAGCACTTCATCGAAGTTGCGCCCGGCGCTCATCGGGTAGACCAGCATGGCCTTGACCTTCTTGTCCGGGCCGATGATGAACACCGAACGCACGGTGGCGTTGTCCACCGCGGTGCGCGCGCCTCCGCCGGCATTGGGGTGGATCATGTCGTAAAGCTTGGCCACCACCAGGTTTTCGTCGCCGATCATCGGGTAGTTGACCGCATGCCCCTGGGTTTCCTGGATGTCACCGACCCAGGCATGGTGGTCGCTGACCGGGTCGATACTGAGCCCGACAATCCTGGTGTTGCGTTTGTCGAACTCCGGCTTGAGCCTGGCCATGTAACCGAGCTCGGTGGTGCACACCGGGGTGAAGTCCTTCGGATGGGAAAACAGGATCGCCCACTTGTCGCCGATCCACTCGTGGAAGTGCAGCGGACCTTCGGTCGTGTCGGCAGTGAAATCGGGTGCTTCGTCGCCAATGCGGATTGCCATGGTTGGTCTCCTTGCAGTGACTGAGAGGGGTAGTTGTCAGGGAACTGACGGCTGTTGCGGCGGCGTTCGGGTACGCCGTGAACCTGTCGGCGCGAATCAGTATAGGAGACGCGCCAGGGCCGGGTGAGCGCAGACAAAAAAGCCCAGCAGTGTTGCGCTGCCGGGCTTTGTAGGTTACTGCCCTGCTCCAGATGCAGGTTACCCCCTGCAACACCGTCAACGGGCCCTGGGGCGTAGCGTTTAAAGACGTCTTGCACGTGCTGCATGGGCTGGCTCGTCCAGCCGAAGATGGAATAGCGAGGGTCGCAGGCGGGTCGGCTGAAACCTTCGAGGCCCTAAGGCAGCCCATGAACCAAGGCCGCCCCTATCGACCACGGGCGACGAACTATAGTATTGCGCCCCTTTTTCTTCATCGCAGGACGCAAAGATGAATTACACCCAGGCCCAACTGAAATACCGGCTGTCCATCGCCGCAGGCGCACTGCTGTTTACCGGCGCCTTGATCTCCACCCTGTTTTCCACCCTGAAAATGCTCAACTGGCGCATGAACAGCTACAGCGACGCCGCGGCGCTCCTCAACCGCCAGGTCAAGGACTTTGTGTCCATGGTCTACAACAACACCCAGCCCCTGGAGTGGTTCTGGGACAACAGCCCAACCCCCGACTTCATCCACCTGAGCACCCCGCCCCACTGGAAATTCCTGGTGATCTACCTGCTGATCTTCGTCGGCGCGGCACTGTTTACTTGGGGCCGAACCCTGATGCGCAAAGTCGAAGAAGTCGAACCGCTGATCCAGGCCAAGCTCAACGCCCCAGCAGAAGAAGGTGTCGCGGTCATGACGTTGCAGCAACTGGAGGAGTCGACTCCGGTGGAAGCCGTGCCTTCGTTCTTTTCGCAGGTTCGACTGCTTTGTGTGCTGCCGGTGGGGATAGGGGCGGTTTACGTTGGTGTGCTGTGGATGTTGCGGATTTTGTAGGTCCGGTGGTGGGTCGAGCTCTTCTGTACTCGGTAATAGATCTCCATGAATTTTCGCCAAATCATGGAGATCTTTCTAATGCATGAAGTCGCCATAGGAGCCAAAACACAAAATGGTCCACATGCGGCAATGATCATAATCGGCAGCAAACGGCCACAAGCAGTCATTTGAAGCGTCTGCGAAACTGGGGCGATTCAGTGTCTCACGTGAGGAAATGTCGCACACGAGATATATGTTTCGTCCGACTTAAGCTCTTTTTTCGGGACGAAACTCAAAGATTCTGTTTACGATATAATCAAACTCTACTCCTGCCACATGTGATGCGGCTAAGCTCTTTATTGTATTTTTGTTAAAGCCATCTTTCATGCGATATAAGCACTTGTCGTAGGCGTTGGTAATACATGAAAGGCAGCTGTTTATTGTATGTGCGCGGCAAAGGTTTTGAAGGCGTTCAATGCAATAAACAAGCTCATCAGAAAACACATCGATCAACCATTTTCCGCGCGCTATGCACTTTACTGAATCTATACTTCTGGTTATGTTCAGGCTGTCTGCAAATTGATCGAGTTCTGACCTTTTGGCTTCTATCAACGCTTTGGCCTGAACATCCTTTATACGCCCGGGAGTGAATGAGTACGCGAAATCTGCCGCGTAGCCGGCTTGAGTAGCATTCTTCAACGCTTCTAAAGAATGGTAGTAAAGATCTAAAAGCTTTACTTCTATTTCTGACATAATTAAATCGCACAGCTCTTCGGTAATCATGTCTTGTGAGGTTTTAGTACAGAGTCTTAATGTGTTTGCTATGATTGCTTTAGAGATGAAATGGCTTTCGATTGAGTAATATTTTAGCACTAGTATAGCTGGGGAAGTTGGGAGTTCTCCTCTATAATCCCTTACATCTTTATCGATTACTCCAAGGATGTGAGACGGTAACTTGTACTGGGTTTGTGGGATATTTTCTAATGCAGCAATAGCCTTTATAACTTCTCCGCACCCTTGCCCATAACCTTCTATGTGTTCAACTGCATATACTTCAACGTCAAATGGGACTCGCCTGGTTAAGTTGATATATATTTCAATGTCATCTATGCCCTCTACTATTAAAGAAGGTACACCAGTCATGATTGACTCGTTTAGTACTTCATCAACCTCAAAGAAAATCCCTGGCATAGTCAGTCTCTCCAAACTTTCAATTCAGACAAAAAGCTTGGGTTGCGTTTCGCCAGTGCTGGCGAATGTGAAGCCACAATTATCTGTGTTGAAGGTAGCAATTCGGAGAATATGGACATCAACTCCCTTTGCCATTTGATATTAAGAGAAATTTCCGGCTCGTCGATGATGAGGAAGTTTCTACCTTGACCTTCAAATAAAACAAGTGCTAGGAAGGTCAAAATATGGCGCTCCCCACTCGATAGATCATTGAGCGAGTGTTTACTTCCATCGATTTCTATGTAGACTTCTTCCCCATTTACAACAAGCTTTTTATCGTCTATCAGGTAGCTGTTAAATTTGTCTACTAAAAGATTTATCGAGCTAAGCACTAATTTTTCTACTTCGAGCTCATCGATCATGTTTCTGAATAGCTGACTTAGCAAAGAGTGCTCTAGAACCTTGGTCAGCTCTTCTGCGTGATCGATTGAGCTCAGGATGTTAATGATTCTGTTTTTAAAGTTATTGTCTTCACCGTCGTCAAGTGCTTCCTTTATTCGTTCGCGGTTTTCAAATAAACGAGCGGAGAAGTCCTCTATTGACTCAGTGGACCCTTGTGAAGGTTTGTTGTCGATATCGATTGCAATGGAAAGGGTGTCGAATAATGCGCTTTGAATTTTCTTCGTTGCCATGAATCTTGCGATTCTATAACGCCGAGTTAATAACTCTTCAATATTCTCAATTTTTATGCTTTGTAAGTACAGATGAGGTTTTTCATATTCTATCTCAGGGCGCCTGATTCTGCTGTATCTAGCAACGTTTCTTCTACGCAAAAAAAGAGACAAATCCTCTGAGAGTTCTATTATTCGCCGGCGCTGATACACTGAGGATGGTGATCTATCTTCGTTGAAAATTAATCCTGCTCGTTTTGAGTGAGTGAAGAAATCAATTAAAATTTCAGGATCTACTTTCATGGCTTGAGTGCTAACACCACGCTCTACACCGAGGGACAGTGATCGAGAGTTGCCAAGGAAGCAAGACTCAAAATCCCCCCAGTTGTAGCCACCCTCTTCTTTTTTTATAATTATAGTTCTAGAGATGTCACCTTCCGTAACTGCGCAGCTAATAGCGTCAATTTCCATTGCCGCCAATGCGGCATCATCTTGAGATAAAAACGAGTTTATAGCCTTAAGAAAAGTTGTTTTTCCACATCCATTGTCACCAAAAATAACAGTGACATTACCGTTTGAAAAAGTTACTTCAGCATTGCGTGTTTTAGACTTAAAGCCTGATATTCTAAAGTTATTTAAGCGCATCCTGCCTCTCCAGTTCATCCAAACCAAACTAACATGATAGTTTCTCGTATGACTTTAGAGTATGACATGGCCCTTTGCTAGCTATTTTCGTCCCAGGGCATAATGATTTACGCAGTTGAGATAATCTCTAGACGAATAATTAGCTTCTTGGCATGTCCCGTTGGGAAATGCCCCTGCGTCTGTAGGGTGTGAGCGTCAGCTTCTGGCCGTAAGCCGCCCCCTCATGAACAGTTCTTTCGGCCAAAAACGGCCTCTCATATATACCCGTAAACCAAATTTGATTCAGTTTCTAAGCTGCTGAGTTATAAACCTCATTCGTAATAGAAAGTCTCGACTGGTGGTAGTCCGACACAAACGAGTGTGCCAAGTCAGGGTAATTACTCACCCATCACTGTCGCCGCCAACGCTCCGACACACCCCCTCAAACATCCCCACCAATACGCGGTTGCGCCGCTCAAGCGCGGCCCCTATAGTTCGCCCTCGCGGCAAAATCCGCGAACGACCTTGGCCGGTCGAATTACAACGACGCATCAGCGTCCAAAACACCATTGCAGACGCTTTTTTTGTGCCTGCGATTCTGTGTTATGGCGGCTGTGTGCGGGACACCTTCGGGTGTGCCGGTGTCGTTGTAAACCGGTCGGCCAACCCTCACACAGCTGCCACCCTCAATTTGCTTGGCCGCAAAGGGTGGAAGCTCTACAACGAGTAACGACCATGGACGATCAATCGATTTCCCGCTTCACCCCCGTCGATACCCACGACGCCGACGCTCCCGTTTTCTACCTCGATAGCGACGCGCCCTTGAGCGATCTGGCGGCTTGCGCAGCCCATCGTTTCACCGTGGTGCGCGACCTGATGGACAGCCTGTCCACGCTTAACCTGAAAGACATTTCCGACTGCGATCTGGCGCGGGTGACCCGTGGGGTACATCTGCTGACCCGGGAAGGGTGTGCGGTACTGGAGGTGATTCAGTGGCGCACGGCGCAGGAGCCCTAAGCGCTATTGAGCCTGGGAGGCTGTTTGTAGCCGCTGCCGAAGGCTGCGATCGGCTGCGCAGCAGGCGCAAATCCTGCCTCCCGGCTTTACCTGTTACACCGCGTGACCGGGTTTGGCGTGCGCTTCGTCAGAGTGCCGCCGAGCCCGATAGCAGCCTTCGGCAGCACTACATCATTTTGGAAGCTGCTGGCCGGAACGATGTTAAGTTCACGAAAGGCACTAAAAAAATGCTGATCATGGGCAAACTCGGTGTTCTCGTGACCGCTGCGCTGGCGACTTATCAAATCCTGAATGCTGAAAACAAACCAAAAGAAACGGCCCGACAAGGCATCCTCGTCGGAGGAGGTGCGTTAGGCGGCGTACTAGCTGGGATGGGCGTCAGTGCGTTGTGTGGCCCTGGAGCTCCGATCTGCGCAATTGCGGTCGTCTTGGCGGGATCAGTGGTTGGTGGCGCCGCAGGCGGCGTGGTCGCGGACTCGCTTGATGAGGAACTGGAGGAGTTTTCGCATTGGGACATTTTCTGACCGAGCCACAACTGACAGAAGTCAGAACCGCACTGTCTGAGCCATTCAACTATTTTCCGACCGATTACGACTACATCGCACGACAGGTCAAAGGCGTCGATCCTGACGTACTCTACGAAATCTTTTATTCAGAAGTGGCGCCTGTGTGCTTCTCCAACCTTGCAGCAGTCTTGCCCTCTGTCTGGACAGGCTTTGACCCCGACTGGCTCAGAGCCAGGATCGAGGAAAGGCTGGCGGCGCGGAAGCGTAATTGGTTACGCAGGCAATTTGATAAAGGGTTGGTTCTATGGCTGAAGTACAACTACGACTACATGTGGAAGGAAATTGCTTGCAGGCTTTGAGGTCGGTGAACTGACATTTGCGCATGATCGACAACAGAAATAAAAAAGGGTCGACACCAACAGGGGGCGTCAAATCAATGTGATTACGCCCCACCACCGTCCCTGCTAACGCTCCGACACAACCACTCAAACATCCCCTCCAATACACAGTTGCACCGTTCAGGCGCCGCCCCTATAGTTCGCGCTCGCGGCAAAATCCGCGAACGACCTTGGCCGGTCGAGCATAGGAACGCTTCAGCGTCCAAACACCATTGCAGGCGCTTTTTTTGTGCCTGCGATTTTGTGTCATGGCGGCTGTGCGTGGGACACCTTCGGGTGTGCCGGTGTCCTATGCCCGGTCGGCCAACCCGCGTACAGCTGCCACCCTTATTCGCTTGGCCGCGAAAGGTGGTTGCTCTATTCATAGGAGCTGCACCGATGATTGACCATCAAACTTCCCGCTTCACCCCCGTCGATACCCACGACGCCGACGCTCCCGTTTTCTACCTCGATACCGACGCGCCCTTGAGCGATCTGGCGGCTTGCGCAGCCCATCGTTTCACCGTGGTGCGCGACCTGATGGACAGCCTGTCCACGCTTAACCTGAAAGACATTTCCGACTGTGATCTGACGCGGGTGACCCGAGGGGTGCATCTGCTGACCCGGGAAGGGTGTGCGGTGTTGGAGGTGATTCAGTGGCGTACGGCGCAGGAGCCCTGAGCGCTATTGAGCTGTGGCGAGGAAACTTGGTCGGGGCACGCAGCGGCCCCGACATTTGAGTCTCTGATCAAACCTGAAATGCTGTTTGTAGCCGCTGCCGAAGAATGAGGCTGCGATCGGGTTGGGCGGCATTCCGACGAAGCACCCGCCAAACCTGGCAACGCGGTGTAACAGGTAAATCCGGGAAGTAGGACTTGCGTCTGCTGCGCAGCCGATCGCAGCCTCATTCTTCGGCAGCGGCTACAGGAGCGTCGATCCCATAGTGACGTGCGCTCTGAACGACACTCCCTGATACATAACTCCAGACACACAATTCAACCTGCGCTACTATGCGCCTGGAGTTATAAAGCACCTCTCGCCCCGATAAGGAGATGGAGGTGCAAAGCAGACAGTTGATCAAGGAGCTTGAAGCCGCAGGCTGGGTGCTGGAGCGCGTTACCGGCAGCCATCATCTGTTCAAGCATCCCTACCGGCCCGAGACCGTTCCGGTGCCTCACCCGAAGAAGGATCTGCCACGGGGGACGGTCAGGGCCATCCAGAAACTGGCCGGGCTGTTATAGCCCCTTCAGCCTTCGCACCTTTTGAGGAGATTCCCGTGCAATATCCCATCTGCATCGAGTGGGGCGACGAGCACACTGCCACCGGCATCCAGATTCCTGACATTCCGGGCGCGGTCACCGCCGGCGACACCTTCGAGGCCGCGTACAGCGCCGCCATCGAGATCGCCCACGTCATGCTCGAAGAACTGGCCCGTGAGGGGCAAGCCATTCCCCTGCCCTCGCCCACCGGCATACACCGCGCCAACCCCGACTTCGAGGGGATGGGCTGGGGCATGCTGGATATCGATATCACGCCTTACCTGGGCAAAACCGAAAAGGTCAATGTGACCCTGCCGGGTTACGTGATTCAACGAATCGACCGTTTTGTGCGGGAGCACAACATCAAGAGCCGGTCGTCTTTCCTGGCGGATGCGGCGATGGAAAAGCTGGGGCGTTAAAAACCAAAGCTTCCCACACCCAGCCCAAACCCAGGCCGGCCGGTAGGCCGCCGTCTTGCTCTTGCTTTGGCTTTTGATCTGAACGCCCCGTTAACCACGATGGCCGAACGCAGGTATTGAGCCGTGGGTAACCCGGCAGGGATGCCGGGTTAGCCGCCCCAGGCCATGGATGGCCTGTGGCGGCGGCCCACGGATCAATGCCTTCGTTCGGGCATGCCGAGCCTAGGCGAGGCACCGAGTGGGGGGCGAAGCGTTTTGGTTACTTTGGCGCTTTTCCAAAGTGACTCGCCGTAAGGGCGAAACCCTAAGTGGCCGTTACCGCAGGAATGGATATGTACACCGTCCAAGAAATGCAGTGTCAGAGCCGACGCCATCGCGAGCAAGCTTCGCTCCTACAGAAGCCCCCGCAGCAACGGATTGCACACAAGAAGATCGCGACCTAAAGCCCTTCTCACTGCACCGGCAAGAAATTCATCAGCAACAGGCTTTGCGCATAGTTCAACCCAATCCGCCGGTAGCGCTCGTCAAGCATCTGAGTCAGCAGGTCGAGGCGCGCCACAATCTTCCCAAACTCCACCGCAAAGCTCAGATTGCTCCCCTCCTCCGAAATCTCATTGGAAAACAGCAGCAACTCACCGTCAGCGCCCTGGCGCTGGCCAAGCATCCAAGTGGCCTTCTCGATATTGCGCGCCGCATTGCTGACAAACTGCGGATCGATAGTGTCGGTCATAAAAAACTCAGTGCGCCCGCCATAGGCGGTCACCAGCATGCTGCCGATCGCATAGATAAAGGCCCCGACCCGGTCGCCACGAAACTCCGGGCTCAAGGCATAACTCAACGCCGCCAGGTCGCGGCGATTGCCCAGGGCCGGCAAGGCCTTCTGCTGTTCGATGGCCTGGCGGATATCCCGCGTGGCGCTGGTGGCATCGGTATACCCCCACTCGCGCCACTGGTTGGGGTTGCGCAGGTAGAGCTTGTTCATCAGCAGGTAAAGGCTTTGCAGGTTGTCGCGCATGCTCAGGGTGGCCATGCGGTCGACACTGGTCTGGAAGAATTCCTGGGGCTTGCCATTGCTGAACTGGTGGACCATGTCACGCCCTTGCTGCTGGCTGCAGCCACTGGCGCAGGCCATCAAGACAGCAGCCAACCACAGCGGCTGGCGCAACACATGCAGAAAACAACGAGAAAGCGGATAAACCATCGGCACCGTTCTGGACTCTGGCCGCGCGGGGAATCGGCGCGGCCTGGCCAGGAGTAGAACCGCAAAAACGCAAAAAGTGCGGCGGCCGAACCTCAGCGCAATTGCAGCGGGTCCACCAGCCCGACGGCGATGGCCATGCCCACCAGTTCCGGCAGGTGTTCGGCCTGCATGCGCTTCATCACCCGTGATCGATACAGGTCGATGGTCTTGACGCTGACCCCCAGCTGCTCAGCGATCTCGCGATTGCTGTAGCCCTGCACCAACGGCAGCAACACGTCCTTCTCCCGCGGCGTGAGGCTCTCCAGGCGCGCTTCGACCCGGGCCTGCCCGGCGTTGCGGCCGTGGCGGTCGTCGGCGCGGCTCAGGGCCTGCTGCACGCTGTCCAGCAGCAGCTGTTCGTTGTAGGGCTTCTCGATGAAGTCCACGGCGCCGGCCTTGAACGCCCGCACCACGATCGGCACATCGGCGTGGCCGCTGACGAAGATCAGCGGCAGGTGGATATCCCGCTGGCGTAGCTCTTCCTGGACGTTGAGCCCGCCCATGCCGGGCATGCGCACATCCAGCAACACGCAGGCGTCGAGGCTGGGGTCGCAGTGTTCGAGGAACTCCCGGCCGCTGGTGAAGGGCACCGCCTTGAGGCCCACCGACTCCAGCAGCCAGACGGTGGAGTCGAGCATGCCCGGGTCGTCGTCGACCACATACACCAGCTGCTGCGCCGCACTCGTCATTGCCTTGCTCCTGTTGTCGGTTGGGTGGGTGAATCGGCTTGCGCCGGGGCCGTCGCCGGCAAGTGGCAGCACATCTTCAAGCCATGGCTCTGGGGCTGGGCCTGCAAGTCGCCGCCGAAGCCTTCGACGATGCTGCGGCTCATGGACAGCCCGAGCCCCAGGCCGTTGGCCTTGCTGGTGTAGAACGGGGTAAACAACTGTGCCAGCTGCTCGGCGGAGACGCCCGGGCCCTGGTCGCTGACGCTGACCTCGACCCCGCCTTCGCTACTGACCTGGGCGCCGAGGACGATCCGCGAGCCCTGCTGCGGATGCACCTCGCGATTAGCCTCGATGGCGTTGCGCAACAGGTTCAACAGCACCTGCTCGAGCAAGATCCGGTCGGCGTACACCGGCGGCAGATTATCCGCCAGGCGCAGCTCGATCGTCACCTGGCAGGCCTGCGCCTCCCAGGCGCACAGGCGCACCGTTTCCCGGGCCACTTCGGCAAGGTCCAGGGCCTGGACCCGGCGCCCGCCCTTGCGCAGGAAAGCCCGCAAGCGCTTGATCACTTCGGCGGCGTGGGTGGCCTGTTCGGCGATCCGCTCCAGGCCCTGGGCGACCTTGCGGGCGGCCTCGGGCTGAGTGTCGAGGGCTTGCAGATAACGCTGGCTGGCATTGGCGTAATTGACCACCGCCGCCAGCGGCTGATTGATCTCATGGGCGATGCCCGAGGCCAGTTCGCCCAGGGTCACCAGGCGCGCGGTGTGGGCCAGTTCGTCCTGGTGATGGCGCTGCTGGGCCTCGCGCAATTCCCGTTCGCTCTGGTCGTGGGCCACCAGGGAATAGAAGCGTTCGCCACTGGCCGCGCGATGGGCCAGCAGCATCAGTGACACCGGCACCGACGCGCCGCCGGCCGGCGGTTGCAGACGTGCCTCGATGCTCCAGCGGCCGCTGTGTTCGGCGTGGTGCCAGCCTTCGCGTTGCAGGCTGTCCAGCACTTCCTGGGTGAGGATGCTTGCCAGGTCCGGCATCGGCTGCCCGGCCTCCAGGCCCAGGGTGCGCCGGGCCGCCGGGTTGAGGTAGGTCACCGCGCCGCCCGGCTGGATGAACAGCACCGGGTCGGGGTTGGCCTCCACCACTTCCGCCAGGCGCCGCTTGTTCTCTTCGGCCTGGACCCGGGAGGTGATGTCCCGGGACACCGCCACCACTTCCACCACCGCCCCGGTGTAGGTTTCGCGGATCGCCCGGCAGGCGGTTTCGAACCACAGGTAATGGCCGTCGCGATGGCGGATGCGGTAGGTCATGGTGTGGTAGCCGTCCTGCTCCAGGGCGTCCCGGGCGCGCTGCGTCAGCCCGGCCAGGTCCTGGCTGTGGAACAGGCTGCGGGCCAGGCGCCCGCGCAGCTCTTCGGGCCAGTAGCCGAGCAGGGTCCAGGAGGCTGGCGAAGCGTCGAGAAAGGTGCCGTCCGGGGTATGCCGGGAAATCAGGTCGGTGGTGTTTTCGGTGATCAGCCGGTACAGGCGCCGGGCCGTGGCCGACTCGCGCTCGGCGAGGATCTGCGCCGTGGCTTCGCGGCAGCGGGCCAGGACCCGCTGCCCGTGCGGGTCGGGGATAAAGCTCCAGAGCAGCACCCGCTCGCCCCACTGGGCCTCGACCTCTTCGATGGCCCGCTGTTGCTCCAGGCACGCCCGGACCAGGGCCGGGTGATTGACCGGCAGCAGCGCCGCGACCTCGCTCGGCGCCTCGCTATCCAGCCATTGCAAGAGCGCCGGGTTCAGGTCTACGGGCCGCGCCTCGGCATCCAGCAGCAGGCTGGGTTGCGGATCATGGCCGAGCCAGGGCGAGTCCGGCAGCCGGCCTTCACGCTGCAGGCGCAGCCAGCGGTTCAAGTGGGTGGAGGTGGGCATCGTCGATAAACCTGCGGGCCGGATCAGCGAATTATTAATATAGTAGAAATACTATACAACTCAGGTAGTACTTCCATATCCATTGCCAAGCAGTATATAAAAGCTCCCGGATAAGTCACCGAGTGCCGCAAAAATGGCCTCGGCCAATAGAGCTAACAATCAGCCACCGGGTACCCGAACCATGTCCATCTACGAGCAAGGCCTCGTGCCGACGGCCGTCAACCATATCGCCCTGTCCCCCTTGAGCTTCATCGAGCGCACCGCCGCCGTTTACCCCGATTACCCGGCGGTGATCCACGGTTCGATCCGCCGCACCTGGGCCCAGACCTACAGCCGCTGCCGACGCCTGGCCTCGGCCCTGGCCGGGCGCGGGATCGGCAAGAACGACACGGTGGCGGTGATGCTGCCGAACATCCCGGCCATGCTCGAAGCCCACTTCGGCGTGCCGATGATCGGCGCCGTGCTCAACGCCCTCAACGTGCGCCTGGACGCCGAGGCCATCGCCTTCATGCTGGCCCACGGCGAGGCCAAGGTGCTGATCGCCGACCGCGAGTTCCATGAAGTGATCCACGCCGCCGTCGCCATGCTCGACCAGCCGCCCCTGGTGATCGACCTCGACGACCCCGAGTACGGCGAAGGCCAGCCGGTCAGCGAGCTGGACTACGAGGCCTTCCTCGCCGAGGGCGACCCGGAATTCGCCTGGCAGTGGCCGGATGACGAATGGCAGGCCATCGCCCTGAACTACACCTCGGGCACCACCGGCAACCCCAAGGGCGTGGTCTATCACCACCGCGGCGCCTACCTCAATTCCCTGGGCAACCAGATGACCTGGGCCATGGGCAACCACCCGGTGTACCTATGGACCCTGCCGATGTTCCACTGCAACGGCTGGTGCTACCCCTGGACCGTCACCGCCCTGGCCGGGGTGCATGTATTCCTGCGCCGGGTCGACCCGCAGAAGATCCTCAACCTGATCCGCGAGCACCAGGTCACGCACCTGTGCGGCGCGCCCATCGTGCTCAATGCCCTGGTGAACATGCCGGACTCGGCCAAGGCCGCCATTGATCACCCGGTCGACGCCATGGTCGCCGGGGCCGCGCCACCGGCCAAGGTGATTGGCGCGGTGGAGGAAATGGGTATCAAGGTGACCCACGTCTACGGCCTGACCGAGGTCTACGGCCCGGTGACCCTGTGCGCCTGGCACGCCGCCTGGGACGAGTTGCCCCTGGAACAGCGGGCGCAGATCAAGTCGCGCCAGGGCGTGCGTTACCCGACCCTGGAGGGGGTGATGGTGGCCGACCCGAAAACCCTCGAACCCACGCCCCGCGACGGCCAGACCATCGGCGAGATCTTCATGCGCGGCAACACCGTGATGAAGGGCTACCTGAAGAACCCCAGCGCCACCGCCGAGGCCTTCGAGGGCGGCTGGTTCCACACCGGCGACCTGGGGGTGACCCACCCGGACGGTTATGTGGAGATCCGCGACCGGCTCAAGGACATCATCATTTCCGGCGGCGAGAACATCTCCACCATCGAGCTGGAGGGCGTGCTCTATCGCCACCCGGCGGTGCTGGAAGCCGCGGTGGTGGCCCGCCCCGACGAGAAATGGGGCGAGACGCCCTGCGCCTTCATCACCCTCAAGGCCGACCACCAGCAGGTCAGCGAGGCGCAGATCATCGCCTTCTGTCGGGAACACCTGGCGGGCTTCAAGGTGCCGCGCACCGTGGTGTTCAGCCAGCTGCCCAAGACCTCCACCGGCAAGATCCAGAAGTTCGTCCTGCGCGACATGGCGAAAAACCTCTAGCTTGAATAGACAGAAACCCCGCGCACGCCGTTGCCCTGCTGGGAGTCGGCATGGCGGGGTCTAGCCTTTTTGAATCACCCGGCCCCGGCCGTTCAACCTCCACTTTTGCACGAGGTTCCTGCAATGCCCGAATTCAACGCCCCCCTGCGCGACATGCGCTTTGTCCTGCATGAAGTGTTCAACGCACCCAGGCTCTGGGCCCGGCTGCCGGCCCTGGCGGAGACGGTGGATGCCGATACCGCCGACGCGATTCTCGAAGAAGCGGCCAAGGTCACCGGCCAGCTGATCGCCCCGCTCAACCGCAGCGGCGACGAGGAAGGCGCCACCTGGGACAACGGCCAGGTGCGCACCCCGGCCGGTTTCAAGGAGGCCTACGGCACCTATATCCAGGGCGGCTGGGTCGGCCTGAGCGGCAACCCGGCCTACGGCGGCATGGGCATGCCGAAGATGCTCGCGGTGCAGTTCGAAGAGATGCTCTACGCCGCCAATTCCAGTTTCGCCCTGTATTCGGCCCTGAGTTCCGGCGCCTGCCTGGCCATCGACGCCCACGCCAGCGAGGCGCTCAAGGCGCTGTACCTGCCGCCCATGTACGAAGGCCGCTGGGCCGGCTCCATGTGCCTCACCGAGGCCCATGCCGGCACCGACCTGGGGATCATCCGCACCCGCGCCGAACCCCAGGCCGATGGCAGCTACCGGATCAGCGGCAGCAAGATCTTCATCACCGGCGGCGAGCAGGACCTGACCGAAAACATCATCCACCTGGTGCTGGCCAAGCTGCCGGACGCCCCGGCCGGGCCCAAGGGCATCTCGCTGTTCCTGGTGCCGAAGATCCAGGTCGACGCCCAGGGCAACCTGGGCCAGGCCAACGCAGTGAGCTGCGGTTCCATCGAGCACAAGATGGGGATCAAGGCCTCGGCCACCTGCGTGCTGAACTTCGACGGCGCCACCGGCTGGCTGATCGGCGAGGCCAACAAGGGCCTGGCGGCGATGTTCACCATGATGAACTACGAGCGCCTGTCCATCGGCATCCAGGGCATCGGCTGCGCCGAGAACGCCTACCAGAACGCCCGCACCTATGCCCGCGAGCGCATCCAGAGCCGCTCGCCCGCAGGCCCGGTGGCCAAGGACAAGATCGCCGACCCGATCATCGTCCACCCCGATGTGCGGCGCATGCTGCTGTCCATGAAAGCCATGACCGAGGGCGGCCGGGCCTTCGCCAGTTACGTCGGCCAGCAGTTGGACCTGGCCAAGTTCGCCGACCAGCCCCACGAGCGGCACAACGCCGAGGCCCTGGTGGCACTGCTGACCCCGGTGGCCAAGGCATTCTTCACCGACACCGGGCTGGACAGTTGCATCCTTGGCCAGCAGATCTTCGGCGGCCACGGCTATATCCGCGAATGGGGCCAGGAGCAACTGGTGCGGGATGTGCGCATCGCGCAGATCTACGAAGGCACCAACGGCATCCAGGCCCTCGACCTGCTGGGCCGCAAGGTGGTGGGCAACGGTGGCGTGGCCCTGCGCCTGTTCACCGGCGAGATCCGCGACTACGCCTACCTGCCCGGCGCCGCCTACGCCGCCGAGCTGCTGGACGCGGTGCAGCGCCTGGAAGACCTCAGCGACTGGCTACGGGAGCAGGCGGTGCAGAACCCCAACGCGGTGGGCAGCGCCTGCGTCGAGTACCTGCACCTGTTCGGCTACGTGGCCTACGCCTACCTGTGGGCGCGCATGGCCCAGGTGGCCGAACACAAGCACGCCGAGGACGAAAGCTTCTACGGCGCCAAGCTGGCCACGGCGCGCTTCTACTTCAGCCGCCTGCTGCCGCGCATCCTCAGCCTGGAACAGAGCATCCGCGCCGGCAGCTCCTCGCTGTTCGGCCTGGAAGCGGAGCAGTTCTAACCCCCTCGGGCGGGGCCTCTGTGCCCCGCCCTGCTGCCCGACACTGTACGACAGCTGGTGCAAAACCGGCGGCGGCCTTGCATACTTCGCGCCCCGAACACCGCCCAAGGAAGAAACGTGTTGGCGCCTGCCCCGATCATTGCCCGTCCAGCCATGCTGCTGCCCGGCACTGCGCACCTGATCGACACCTTAGCTACTCGCCTATTCCAGCCTGGTGACGCGGCCCTGTCCGCCATCGGCAGCGGCTTGCTATTCCCTTGAATCCGGCACGCCCCGTGCCATCCCCTTCCCTGTCTTTGTCGAGTACTCCCATGCGTCGCCTGTTCACCCTGTGGTTATGGATCAATGCCCTCCTGAGCGGAATCGCCGTGGCGGCCCCGCTGGCGCTGATGGTATTCGCCGACCTGCAACTGGTCGTCCCCCGGGACGTCAGCGGCACGCTGTTCGGCGGGGCCATGGGCTTTCAGCTGTACCTCGGAATCTGGCTCCTCTGCGCCCTCGGCCTGACCCTGGCCCTGCTGACCCGCATGCCCGGCGCTCGCCTGGCCTGGATCGTCGCCGGCCTGGTGCCGCTGCTGCTGGGTGCTTGGTGGCGGATCAATTACCCGGACGATGCCGACGGCAACCTGATCTTCAGCCCACAAGCCTGGGAGCTGGACTACGCCATGGCGATCGGCTGCGGCTTTATCTTCAGCGGGCTGCACTGGTATCGGCGCGGGCGTCTCAAGCCTCGGCCAGCCGCCACTAGCACGGATGTGCTGTTTCTCCAGACCGTCGGCGCGCTGATCCTGGCCAGCCTGTTCATCCTCCCGCCACTGAACTCCATCAGGCAGCAGGCCCTGCCCAACTGTGCGTTCAACAAGGCCGGGCAACAGCTGACGGTGTGCCTGGGCGATGACCCGAACGAGCAGGTGATTGTCGACTGAAGGATGGCTGTGGCCCTGACACCAAAAGCCGCGACCAGCGCATGTCGGTTCGCCGGAAACCGGGCCTGGGCCGCCGATAAATTGCATTGCGCCGCACGCCGTCGCAGGATGTCGCCCTGACCCACAACCGCTCAAAAGGACGTGTTCATGACAATTCGTGCTGTGGTTTTCGATTTTGGTGGCGTGCTGTTCGACTGGAATCCGCACCATCTGTACCGCCAACTGATCCCTGACGATGCCCGCCGCCAATGGTTCCTCGACACCATTTGCACCCAGGCCTGGAATACCCAGCAGGACGCCGGGCGAACGCTGGCCGAAGCGACCCGCAGCCTGGTGGCCGAACACCCGGAACATGCGCCCCTGATCGAGGCCTATTACGGACGCTGGCCGGAGATGCTCCGCGGCCAGCTGGATGAAGGCGTGGCCTTGCTGGAAGACCTGAACCAGTCGCAAATGCCGCTGTTCGGGCTGACCAACTGGTCCCAGGAGACCTTCCCCTATGCCTGGGACAACTATCCGTTCCTGCGGCGCTTTCGCGACATAGTGGTATCCGGGCAGGAGCGGCAGATCAAGCCTGATGCCGAGATCTACCACACCACCCTGCAGCGCATTCGCGCGCACCTGCCGGAGGTGGCGCCTCAGGAGTTGGTGTTCATCGACGATCACGCGCCGAATATCGTCGCCGCCAAGGCCCTGGGCTGGAATGCGATTCACCACCAGTCCGCGGCTGAGACCCGGCGGCAGTTGCAGACGTTGGGATTGACGGTTTGAACTGAGGTGGGCGCGCCAGCCTGTCAGCTCGCAGGCTGGAATCGCGCGCGGTAGCGGCCGGGGCTTTCGCCGGTCCATTTCTTGAATGCGCGGTGGAAGGCGCTGGGCTCCTGGAAGCCGGTGCGTTCGGCGATTTCGCCGATGCTCGCGCGGCTCTGGCGCAGCAGTTCGACGGCCATGCCGCGGCGCACTTCGTCCTTGATTTCCTGGTAGGACACGCCCTCGCGCTCCAGGCGCCGGCGCAGGGTGCTGGGGCTGATCCCGGCTTCGCTGGCGAAGGCTTCCAGGGTCGGCCATTGGCTGTAATCACTGCGGCGCAGGCGTTGATAGACCTGGGTCGCCAGGCCGTGCTGGTTGCGAAAACGGATCACCAGCCACTGCGGCGCGCTGCGCAGAAAGACCTTGAGTGCGGCCAGGTCCTGGACCACCGGCAGGCGCAGAAAGCGGCTGGCGAACTCGATTTCGGTGCGCTCGGCGCCGAAGGTCAGGTTCGGCCCCCAGAGCAAGGCATCGTCGCTCAGGGACAGGCGCGGATAACGGAAGTCGGCGCGGTCGATAGGAATGCGCCGCCCGCCGAGCCAGCACAGCAGGCTGATCATCAGCACCAGGAAGGTCTCTTCGCCAAAACGCCCGGCGGCTTCATCGCGGGGATGGCTGTCGAGGCTCAGCACCGCGCGCTTGCCACGCACACTGAGGCTGCCGCGAAAGTCGCGCAGGAACAGGCCGAAGTTGGCCAGGCACTGGCGCAGGGCTTTTTCCAGGGTCGGCTCCTGGATCAGCCCACGGCAGATCAGGGCAAAAGCCCCCGGTGGCAGGCCGTGGGAATCAAGCTGGAAAAACTCGTCCCGCAGCTCGCGGATCTGGATCAGCCACAGGGCCGCGAACGCGCTGGCCGGCACCCGCGCCTCGGGCTGGCCGAGCAAGGCCGGATCGATGCCCGCCTCGGCCAGCACCGCGGCCAGGCGCTCGGGCTCCTCGCGCAAGGCGTGGACCATGACCTGCACGAAGTAGACCGCGACCGAATCCTTTTCCCGCATGGAATGACTGCTCTCTGTGGCTGTGGACATGGCAAAAAACGCCAGCGCGGCTGAGCGCTTTTGGCATAGGCCGGGGTCGGCGCGGGCACTAGACTCGCGCCTCGAAGGTTGCATTGCAAGACGCGTTCGCGCTGCTCTGCGACACGCCCGGACGAAGAAAGAGAAGCCAAGATGAATCTGCAGAATATCGGCGTGATCGGCGCCGGCACCATGGGTAACGGTATCGCTCAGGTCTGTGCCCAGGCCGGGTTCGAAGTGACCTTGCTGGACATCAGCGACAGCGCCCTGCAAAAGGCCGTGGCCACGGTGGGCAAAAACCTCGACCGGCAGATCGCCAAGGGTGGCCTGGACGAAGCGCAGAAACAGGCGATTCTGGGGCGCATCCGCACCAGCACCGACTACGCCAGCCTGGTCGATGCGCAGCTGGTGATCGAGGCCGCCACGGAAAACCTCGAGCTGAAACTGCGGGTGCTGCAACAGATCGCCGCCCAGGTTGCCAGCACCTGTGTCATCGCCTCCAACACCTCGTCGCTGTCGATCACCCAGCTCGCCGCCAGCGTCAGCGCGCCCGAGCGCTTTATCGGCCTGCACTTCTTCAACCCGGTGCCGGTGATGGGCCTGATCGAAGTGATTTGCGGCCTGCAGACCAGCGACGCGACCCACACCCTGGCCCTGGACATGGCCACCCGCCTGGGCAAGGTCGCGATCACCGCCGGTAACCGCCCGGGCTTCGTGGTCAACCGCATCCTGGTTCCGATGATCAACGAGGCGATCCTGGTGTTGCAGGAAGGCCTGGCCAGCGCCGAGGACATCGACGCCGGCATGCGCCTGGGCTGCAACCAGCCGATCGGCCCGCTGGCCCTGGCCGACCTGATTGGCCTGGACACCCTGCTGGCGATCCTTGCGGCCCTCTACGATGGCTTCAACGACAGCAAATACCGGCCCGCGCCGCTGCTCAAGGAAATGGTCGCCGCCGGTTACCTGGGGCGCAAGACCGAACGTGGTTTCCACCGCTATGGCTGAGCGTTGCTCGCGTTTCGCCGAAAGCCGCGACAAGGCCCTGGAGCTGTTCGCCAGCAAGGGCTTCGGCCAGGTCGGCATGCGCGAGCTGGCGAGCCATCTGGGGCTGACCCCGGGCTCGCTATATCACCATTACCCGAGCAAGCAGCACCTGCTGCTGGACTTGATCGAAGAGTTCTACGACGAGCTGCTCGACACCCTGGGGCGCATCGAACGGCGGCTCAAGGCGCCGGACGATCGCCTGCGCACCCTGATCCGCGCCCACCTGAAGCTGTACCGGGAACTGCCCCGGCATTTTCGCCTGGTGGAGCGCGACAGCGGTTGCCTGAACCAGGACCAGCAGCAACGCGTGCGCCAGTTGCGCGAGCAATATGAACACCGTTTGCTGATGCTCCTCGGCCCGCTGCCGCGGCTCGGCGACGCGGCGCTGCTGGCCACCGGGCATGCCATCGCCAGCCTGCTCAACAGTGCGCCCGGCTGGCTGGCCGAACAGCCCTTGGCCGAACACGAGCGCGAAACCCTGCTGGAACACCTGCTCAGCGGCGCCCTGGAGCGGCTGTTGCACAGCGCGCCGCAGAGTGCCGTGGCCTGATGCCGGGCCGGGGCGATCCTGCCCTTTTCCGCCCACTCCCGGGAGTCGAAGTACCCCCCGCCGCTTGTATCTATTCTTCGTAAGCCGCGTCCTGCTGATTGCCAAACGCGCTATGTCGCCGCGCCAGTTGCTTGTCCCGCCTGAATATATTTTTTCCCGATAACGGCTATTCGAAGTTATTCGGTGGCCCTTGCGTTTGCCCCGTGCCCGGCCTGCTTAACTGCAAAAGCTGCCGGATAGCGCAGTCTCTACAACCTCCCACGGAAGGCAACGCCATGAGTTCATCCTCGCAACATGTCATTCCGCCCTATGGAGTGGCGATTCAGAAAGCAATCTCCCTCGGCAACCTGCCGCAGATGAAGTCCCTGCTCAAACAGCGCGATAAATCCCAGAAAGAATCCAAGGATCTGAGCAGCGCTTACGAGCAGTTGGCACAGGAAGTCGCCCGTCTGGAACGGCACTAAGGCTGTTCCATTTTCTAATGCACTGGAGGCAATCATGTCCGGTTCCACTACGTCCCCTGTTGGCCTGTTTCCCCTCAGCTACCGGATCGGCAATCCGATCCCGGGCGCGCCGAGCCTTGCTCTCAACCTGTTGGTCTACACCCCCGACCAGACTGTGCGCGGCACCTCGCTCATCACCCAGGCCGTCAATCCTCCCCTGGAATTGCCGTCCGATGTGTGGGGGCAATACACCTACCTGACCGTCATGCCGCCCAGCACGAGCAAGATCCTGGTGACCGCCCAGGGCAATCAGGGCGGACCGAGCTCCAACTCGATCGTCACCTTCAAGATCCAGTTGGTGGTGGACGAAGACTGGCAAAGCGGCGTCGCCAACTACCAGTACTACAACGGCCATCAATGGGTATCGGTCGAAAACGTTCCGGCCCATCTGGTCGGGCCGGTGCCCTCCTACACCCTGCAAACGCACCAGGAAACCGCTCCGGCCCTGCAGGCGTATCCACCAATCCATCCGCTGTATGCCGCGCCAATCCATGGCGCCATCGCCAGCGGCGACCTGGCCCAGATGAAAACCCTGGCCAGCCAGGCCACGCAGCAACTGGAGCAGTTGCCACAACTGCGCAACGCGCTGGATGCAGCCAAGGACGAAATCGGCAAGCTCGAGCGCCGCTGACCGCCGCTCGCCCCTGACCCGACTTCCCTGAATACGAACAAGGAGTTGCACCATGCAAACTGGACTGTTCCACACCCGCCTCCACGTCACCACGGCGCTGCTGGGGGCCCCGGTTCTGACCCTCGACCTTCTGGTCAACACACCGCAGAAAAAAGTCAGCGGCGTGGCCCGCGTGTTCAAGAGCACTTATCCGCCGGTGAACTTCTTCGCCGACGTGTGGGGTGAGTATTCCCAGCTCCACCTGGACCCCTCGACCGAAGGCCACATCATTCTAAAGCTCGACGGCAACCCCAGCGGTCCGACCAGCCAGATCGCCGAGACCTTCCACCTGCGGGGGATTCTCGGGCTCGACTGGGCCAGCGGTTCCGCCAGCTACCGGTACTACTACCAGGGCAGCTGGCAGGACGTGCAGCACGGCACCGTCAGCCAGGCGTCGATCCCGCACCCCGAACCCGTGCCGCATCACCCCATCCCGCTGTATGCCGTGGCGGTGCAGCATGCCCAGGCCAGCGGTGACCTGGCGCAACTCAAGGCGGTGGTCCGCCAGGGCGAACAGCAGCTGGCCAGCAGCGATGCGCTGCGCAGCGCCTTGCAGCAGTTGAACGCCGAGATCGCCCGCCTCGAAGCTCGCTGAAAGGTGGCGTCCGGGCCTGGCCTTCCTTCCCCAGGGCCAGGCCCGGTTTACCACTGGCAAACCCTATGTCCGCTCGGGCCGGCATCGCCAGGGACGGCGCGGACATCCGCCAGGTTCGTGCCGCGCGCCTGTGTGCGCCCAAAGGACTGTCCATGTCAGCCAATCGCCCCGCCCGCTACCTCAGCGAAACCGACCTCAAGCGTTACGTACCAGTGCATGTGGTCTGGGAAATCACCCTTGCCTGCGACCTCAAATGCCTGCATTGCGGCTCGCGCGCCGGCCACCGACGCCCCAATGAATTGAACACCCAGGAATGCCTCGACGTGATAGACGCCCTCGCCGCCCTCGGCACGCGGGAAGTCACCCTGATCGGCGGCGAAGCCTATTTGCGCAAGGACTGGACTCGCCTGATCCAGGCCATCCACGACCACGGCATCTACTGCGCGATCCAGACCGGCGGGCGCAACCTCACCCCGGCGAAAATGCAGGCCGCGGTGGATGCCGGGCTCAACGGCGTGGGGGTTTCGCTGGACGGCCTGGCACCCTTGCATGACGCCGTGCGCAACGTCCCGGGCTCCTTCGACAAGGCCGTGGACACCCTGCGCCGGGCCAAGCAGGCCGGACTCGCGGTCAGCGTCAACACGCAGATCGGCGCGGCCACCCTGCCCGACTTGCCGCAGTTGATGAACCTGATCATCGAACTGGGCGCCACCCATTGGCAGATCCAGCTGACGGTGGCCATGGGCAACGCAGTGGATCACCCGGAACTCTTGCTGCAACCCTATCAACTGCTGGAAGTCATGCCGCTGCTCGCGCGCCTCTACCGCGAAGGCCTGGAACGCGGCCTGCTGATGAACATCGGCAACAACATCGGTTACTACGGCCCTTACGAACATATGTGGCGCGGCTTCGGCGACGAGCGCGTGCACTGGAGCGGCTGCGCCGCCGGGCAAACGGTGCTGGCCCTGGAAGCCGACGGCACGGTGAAGGGCTGTCCTTCGCTGGCGACGGTGGGGTTCTCCGGCGGCAATGTGCGCGACATGAGCCTGCACGACATCTGGCACTACAGCGAAGGCATGCATTTTGGCCGCCTGCGCTCGGTCGACGACCTCTGGGGTTATTGCCGCAGTTGCTACTACAACGACGTGTGCCGCGGCGGCTGCACCTGGACCTCGCACTCGCTGCTGGGCAAGCCGGGCAACAATCCGTACTGCCACTACCGCGCCCTGGACCTGCAGAAAAAGGGCCTGCGCGAACGCATCGTCAAGCTTGAGGACGCCGCCAAGGCGTCGTTCGCGGTCGGTCGCTTCGACCTGATCACCGAACGCATCGACACCGGCGAGACGGTCAGCAGCGTCAGCGACAGCGGCCAGGTGATCAAGCTGGCGTGGATCAACCAGGGGCAGAAATCCCCCGAGGAGGGACGCCTGCCCACCCGACTGGCCCTGTGCCGCGGCTGCTGGCAGTACATCCATGCCCACGAAACCACCTGCCCGCACTGCTCGGCCGATGTGGCCAGCGCCGAGGCCGACTACCTGGCCGACCGCGCCCGGCAGCAGGCGATCATGGACCGCCTGACCGGCCTGCTGGGCATGCCCCAGACCCGGCTGGTGTAGCTCCACCCAAGGCTCGCCGCCGACCAGGCGGCGGGCCTGACAGGAGGGGTGCACCAAGGGCGATAACCCGCCACTGCCCCATGAGAAAACCGTCTAAAAACGAGCCCACTGCCACACAGGTTTGGGCTTTGCTAGTGGAGGTCCCACCCATCAGCTTTTGCCAGCGGGCAGACGCGCCCGCTGCCCCTGCCTATCCGGGAGCCCCACCATGAAAATCAATCCCTACCTGATCTTCAACGGCGATTGCGCAGCCGCCTTCAAGTTCTACGCCCAGTGCCTGCAAGGCACCCTCGAAATGATGATGACCTTCGGCGAAAGCCCCGCCTGCGAGCATATTCCCGCCGAGTATCACAACCTGATCATCCACACCCGCCTGCTGGTGGGCGACCAGGCCATCATGGGCTCGGACAGCACGCCCGATCGTCCTTACTCGGGTATCCATGGCTGCTCGATATCGCTGAATGTCGACAGCATCGCCGAGGCCGAGCGGGTGTTCGCCGCGCTGGCGGACCAGGGCACTGTCCAGATGCCGTTGGAGGCCACCTTCTGGGCGGCGCGCTTCGGCATGCTGGTCGACCGCTTCGGCGCCTCGTGGATGGTCAACTGCGAAAAGGGCCAGTGACAGGCGCCTGTCGCCGCGGCGATCCGCGGTACCTCAGGCCTCGCGCTTGGCCGCCATCGCCTGCATGCCCCCCAGCCGCTGACGCATGCCTTCGCTGGCCATCGGCCCGACCTGGACCGTGCACTCTTCCAGCGGCACCGGACGACCATCGACCAGGTCCGCCATCATTGGCCGCACCGGCCGGCCGCTGGCGCGCTCGACAATCTGCACGCTTTCCCCTTCCGGCGCGTAATGGCGATTGCCCCAGGCGACGAACGCCATCAGCACCACACGAAAATCCTCGCCCCGGGCCGTCGGCACATATTGGTAGCGCAGCGGCCGCTGACTGTAGGCCTGGCGCTCCAGCAAGCCGGCCTCGACCAGCGAATTCAAGCGGCGGGTGAGCATGTTGGGGGCGATCTCCAGGCTGCGGGAAAACTCCTCGAAACGCCGCAGGCCATGCAGGGCGTCGCGCATGATCAGGATGCTCCACCACTCGCCCACCCGTTCCAGACTGCGGGCAATCGGACATTCTTCGTGAAGGAGGGTCTTGCGTTGCATGGCGGTTCCTCGGATTTCGTGGTTGCGTATTTGTGGTCCGGGCATGTTACTTTCATGATGATAGTGACGTCCATAGAGCGACACACCCCACTCGAGATGAAGGAGCACAAAGGTCATGAACAAACGCATTGTCGTCACCGGCATGGGCGCATTGACCCCGCTGGGCTGCGGCGTCGAACAGGTCTGGCAACGCCTGCTGGCCGGGCAATCGGGTATCCGCCGGCTACCGGAAGAACTGATCGGCGACCTGCCGATCAGCATCGGCGGCCAGGTTCCCGACCGCCTCCAGGACCCGCAGGCCGGCTTCGATCCGGACGCGCTGCTGGCGCCCAAGGAACAGCGCAAGATGGACCGCTTCATCCTGTTCGCCCTCGCCGCCGCCCGGGAGGCACTGACCCAGGCCGGCTGGGCACCGCAGACCGCGGAGGCGCAGGAACGTACCGCCACCATCATCGCTTCGGGCGTGGGTGGTTTCCCGGCCATTGCCGACGCCGTGCGCACCACCGACAGCAAGGGGCCGCGCCGCCTTTCGCCGTTCACCATTCCATCCTTCCTCAGCAATATGGCCGCCGGTCATGTGTCGATTCAGCATGGCCTGAAGGGACCGCTGGGCACGCCGGTGACGGCCTGTGCCGCGGGTGTCCAGGCCATCGGTGACGCCGCGCGGATGATTCGCGCCGGGGAGATCGACGTCGCGGTCTGCGGCGGCACGGAAGCCACGATTCACCGGGTCAGCCTTGCCGGTTTCGCTGCCGCGCGCGCCCTGTCGAGTGATTTCAACGACACTCCGGAACGCGCTTCGCGGCCCTTCGACCAGGCCCGCGACGGCTTCGTGATGGGTGAAGGCGCCGGCCTGCTGGTGATCGAGGAGCTGGAACACGCCCTGGCCCGGGGCGCCACGCCGATCGCCGAGCTGGTGGGTTACGGCACCAGCGCCGACGCCTATCACATGACCGCCGGGCCAGAAGATGGCGACGGTGCCCGTCGCGCCATGCAACAGGCGTTGCGTCAGGCCGGCGTCGAGCCGTCCCAGGTCCAGCACCTGAACGCCCACGCCACCTCGACCCCGGTGGGCGACAAAGGCGAACTGGCGGCGATCAAGAGCGTGTTTGGCAACCACAGCGAGCTGGCCATCGCCTCGACCAAATCGGCCACCGGCCACCTGCTGGGTGCTGCCGGCGGGATCGAAGCGATCTTCACCATCCTGGCGCTACGCGACCAGATCGCCCCCGCCACCCTCAACCTGGAAAACCCGGATGCCGGCGCGGAAGGCCTCAACCTGATTCGTGGCCAGGCGCAACCGCTGGCGATGGAATATGCCTTGTCCAACGGCTTCGGGTTTGGCGGGGTGAATGCCAGCGTGCTGTTCCGGCGCTGGGTGTAAGGCAGGGATTGTTCGCCGGGCATGGGGTGGTTTCAGTGCGGGTTCGCTGGAGCCTCAATGTGCCCGGTCAGCCCCGTGCAACTGAATACTTTCAGTCGGCTGTCGACATGTCCGGCACCTTCGCCAGGTTGCCGTGCATGCGCATCAGCATGGCTTTGAGCTGCTCCACTTCCGCCTCGCTGAAACCCTGGATGGCCACCTCCTCCCAATGCATCGCCCGTGGCACCAGCGACTCCACCAGGGCCAGCCCCGCGGGCGTCAGGCTGATGCAGACCTGGCGGCCATTGGCGTCCTGCCGTTCGCGCAGGATCAGCCCCAGCTTCTGCATATTGGTCACTTGCCGCGACAAGGTGGAGATCTCCGCCGAGACCCGCCCGCCCAGCTCGCCAAGACTGAGCCCGCCCTGTTCCCGAAGCACCGCGAGCACCCGGTACATGACCAGCGTCAGGCCATGCTCGCCAAGCTCCTGGGAAAAGCACTCGCCCATGCGCACCCCGACACGGGTGACCAGGTATGGGACGGCGGTGGAAAAACAGTAACTGTTCAAAGATTCAGACCTCGGTATCCATTGCTGAGACGGCTCTGCGCGGGGGGCATGTTACGTCGTTGAGCTGATCCGGTGAAATGCGCCTGTCCCTTCCATTCGACGCTGCCCGGGAAGGGGTGGTGGCAAACATGCACTTACAACTATTGCAAATGCAACACTTGCAAATGCAAATATAGATTGAAATACTCCTTCCGCGATCGCCCTCGACCCAAGGCCGCCATCGCGTACCGAGCCAAGGAGGCGACACCCGGTTGACTCAACCGACGGCAACCCGGAGCCCTTCCACCTTTCAAAACGGCAGATTGTCCTTATGAATGCTTCCTCTTCCTACAGTCTGGCAGCGCGGCTTTTCCACTGGAGCATGGCGCTGATCATCATCGGCGTCTGGCTGATCGGCTTTTACTCCGCCAACCTGCGTGGCGATGTGCCCAGGGGCGGCCCAGCGGTCTTCGTGCACAAGGCGATTGCCAGCACCGTGCTATTCCTGCTGCTCGCCCGGCTCTGCTATCGCTTGACCCACCGCTACCCGGCCATGCCCAGCAGCGTCTCCAGGGCGATGTCCGGCATCGCCCATATCGCCCACGCCCTGCTCTACCTGGTCGCCATGCTCGCCGTGCCGCTTTCGGGCTGGTACTGGAGTTCGGTCGCCGGTCATCCAATCCCGCTGCTGAGCCTGTTCAACCTGCCACCCATAGCGCCGGTGGATCAGTCCCGCTACGACCTGGCCATGTGGATACATCGCCTGCTGTCCTGGGGCGCCGGCGCCTTGATCCTGATCCACGTGCTGGCGGCGCTCAAGCATCACTTCTTCGACAAGGACGACATTCTTGCGCGCATGTTGCCCAAGGTTCGCCGGCGCGGCTGATACCCGGTCTCAAAGGTAGGGAAGATGGGCGGCTGCGGATCAGCCTCGAGATAACCAAAGTGTAATGACGCTGATTTTATAGCGGCTGGATCGGGCTTTTACTAGGACGATCGTGCCAACACCCCATTACCCGACCCACACCCTCCAAATGAATGAGTAGCTTGGGCGCAGATTCCGGAGCACGCAGTCACCAGGCTCCGAAATCCGAGCGAAGAAGAACAAGAAGACTTCAGCTCTTGTTTTTTTTCATGACTTTTTAGTTTGTGAGGGAAAACGAACCATGGCGATATTCGACTACAAGGGCCAAGACGGCCGCGTGCTCATTTCAGATGCCTGGAACCTTGCCACCTACACCAGTGGTGTAGCGACGGTAGGGGCACTCTACAACCTACCCGGGGCGGTCCTGGGCGAAGGCAACACCTTTGCCCTGCCCAAGGGCTGGCGCGAAATCAGCGCCAGCGACCTGAACATCGACAGCAGTCACCTCGACCTGACGGGCAGCTTCAAGGGCGAGAACGTATCCGGCTCCCAGGCCAAGGTGTTCGGCCAGTACGACGAGAGTGGCAAGCTGGTCAAAATGGGCTTTTCGATTGCCGGCACCAACTCGCCGATGGACCTGCTGGGTTATCCGGCGATGATCGACAACTCCTATATCCGCGGCTACGACTACCTGCTCGACTCGATCAAGAACTACGCCACCAGCCATAACCTGACGGGCAAGGATGTACTGGTCACCGGCTACAGCCAGGGCGGCTCCGTGACCAACAGCATGTACCTGGGCAAGGACACCCTGGCCGACGGCTTTTTCAAGGATTCGGACTACTTCGGCATGGCCTCGCCAAAGGCCAGCAACAGCGACGGCATCTTCAACTTCGGCTTCGAAAACGACATCGTGCATCGGCTCATCGGCGAACAGACCGACCTGAGCGGCGCCATTCTCGCGGCCCTCAAAGGCAGTGACGCCAGCTACACCTCGACCACCGACAACATCGTGCTGTTCGACACGGTCTACGCCCTGCCCACCTGGCCCAACGGCCCCTTCTCCGTGGTCAATCCCAGCGGCTGGGTGGCGCACCTCGAAGGCATCTTCATCAATCCCATCCAGCGCATCGGCCAGTCGACGTTCTACGACTACATCGAGCGCGACAGCACCATCATCATCAGCAACCTCGACCCGATCAGCCGCGGCTTCACCTGGGTCCACGACAAAGCGTCCGCCACCTCCAACCACTTCGGCACCCCGGCCTTTCTCCTCGGCACGGACAGCAACGACAAGTTGCAGGACGGCCGCAACGATGACTTCCTGGACGGCTTCGCCGGCAACGACAGCTTCAGGGTCAGCACGGGCACCGACATAGTCGCGGGCGGGGTGGGCGACGACAAAGTCTTCCTGCAGGGTACGGTCTCCAGCTACGAAGCCGTGCGCCTGAGCGATGGCAGCCTGTTTCTCAACGACACCAGCGGACGTTACGGCCTCAAGGAGCTGCACGACGTCGAGCATGTCGAGTTCGAAGGCCTCTTGGGCCAGACCTTGACCCCGGCCTTTACCGTGACCAGCAGCAAGCTCGACTACGAAGGCCTGTTCGGATCGAACAAGAGCTACGCCAAGGCCACCGAAGGCACGCAGCTGGCAGACCTCCTGAAGGGTACCGCCGGCCGCGACCTGATCTTCGGCCAGGGCGGTGACGATCTTATTGAAGGCGGCGCGGGCAATGATCTGCTGCACGGTGGAAGTGGCAACGACACCCTGCTCGGCGGCAGTGGCAACGACGCCCTCTATGGTGGCGCCCACAACGACATCCTGGTGGGCGGCCTGGGCAACGACACACTCAGTGGTGGCGTGGGCAGCGATCTGTTTGTCTTCGACCAGGGCGGCTTCGGCCATGACCTGATCAGCGACTTCAACGTTCACCAGAACGGGTTCGATCAGTTGGTGTTCTCCAAATCCCTGTTCGCCTCCGCAGCCGCCGTCATCAGCGCCACCAGCCAGCAAGGCAGCGACAGCCTGATCGTGGCGGGAGACAGCAGCATCACCCTGGTAGGGTTCAACCCCGCGCAACTGAGCGCGGATATGATCAGCCTGGTCTGACGTTCGATGGGCACACCCTCCGCTCATACAGGGGTGTGCCCTGACCGGCCTAGTCACCACAGAAACAAAAAGGCCCACCTTTCGGTGGGCCCTTTTCTATTCTGCTGATTCTTCGCCGGGCAAGTCAGTTACATCCCCCCTTTGTACGATTGCAGAGCCAGGATCACCAAGTGTTGAGCCTTAACGCGCTTGGCTGAGGTCAGGTCAGGAAGCTCAGCCTTTGCAGTGTTCAGCAGGACGGCATTCAGCAAACGCCGTGCCCGGGCTTTCTTGACCACAGCAGCGCCTGTGCCGAGTCGATGGCAGCCGCGGTTATGGTATTCGACGGGTAAGGACGTGGAGGGTGGTGGCGCCCGGCTTCCTCCTTGAAGTGAAGAACCAGGCTTCAATCCACATATCTGAACTGGCCTGATAATCTCGGACACCTCTTAAGGGCGATATGATTCGCCCACTCAGGAGGTTTCATGCAAGATCGAAAGATCTATATCCGCGACTTCGGCGAAATCGAACATCCGTAAGTGAATATGAACGTGGAAAAGCCTGATGCCCGACATACTCGAGGGTAAAAGCAACACAGGTCCATCCACTCAAAGTAATGCGAGCTGGGTTGCTGCATCGGCTGGCAAGGTATTTTCTGCAAGCCGAGCTCAATCTTTTACAAGCATCCTGCTGCCTTCACAATACACAAAGGAAGAACTAGCCCCCCACCCTGCCTTCAACACGGCCAAAGAACAGGTAATGCTGATAGCCACTGGAAAAAGCACCATTGGCAACCGCATCTCTTACATCCTGATTCTCCTGAAGATATTGAATTTCATCAAAGTCTTGAGCACTGACTTCACCGTCCCGCCCAAGATCCTCACTGACAATAGGAAGACCCAGAATATTTCGACGTTGAAAGTCCATGATGCGATTGACGGCATGGCGTTCCATCGGCCCGTGGTTAGGTGCAGTCGCATAAGAATGCAGACCATTTTTTACGCACCGATTGCACATATCGACACAGTTTTTCTGGGTACTCTTAAGATTGCTCAGTTGCTCAAGCGGAAGTTCCAGATATTTGCCAACGTGGTACTCGGCCTGATTGAAAACAGAACAACAAAGAACAGCATTTCCGTTACAGTCGAGTACCAACATGTTGTTCTTTAGACTGCACGCATGTTTCGGGTAGTGCTTGAGTAAATTCACCAGATCGTCATAAGGTGGTAATGCGAGCCTTTCGAGTGTTTCGTGGTCTGTGTCTGTGACGGAAGGATCACGCTCGATGATTGCAAGGGTTTTCTCAAGCGGCATCATCACCGAATAACCGGTGGTAAATTTGAAGCCTAGCTGCTCGCCAAACTCACGCATCAACCCTTCTTCTTCCAGGTTATCCAGGTAACGATGATAGTAAATTTCGACTTCTGTCTTGAGATTGTACTGCTGCTTGATATCATGCAGTTTAATCATATTCCCTTTAACAACTTCGATATCCCCCCCCACATGCCCTAATTTGTAGGTTTCCTGGTGAAAGCCGGAAAGCGACACTCGAAAAAACGTGGGCTCAGCCATTAAGGCTTTTTCCATGTTCTTGGCTATATTCAAGTTAGAACTTATTCCGCTATTCAAGCCTGCCGCGTTAACCACCTGAATAAACTCGCCAATGCGCGGATGAATCAGAGGCTCAGTCCAATTATAAAGGTGAATCGAGTGAACCCCCTCAAGTTTGGCTTTTTCAACGATCTTGCTAAACATCTCGAGCTGCATGGATTTCTTGAAATTATTATTTTCAGAATTTCCCATGGGACAGGAAGGGCAACTTAAATTACAAGCTCCAACGATATCGATAAACATGTTCATTATGGAAAGCACTCCTTAGGTTGATGCCACATCCGTAACTACAAGATTCAAATTTCTGAGCACAATCTGCTGGCGGTTCATTTTTTTGACGGCAACAGGCGAAATTTGCAAAATCCAAGCCAAAACAGTGAGTTGGACACCCGTATAATTCGAAAAATCAAGCAACGATCCCTGCTCTGTAATACCTCTTCGCGGAGGGTTCGCCATGCAAAACTCAGATCGGCTCCCTTCCCTGTTATTCAAATCAATTAAAACCAACTCGCGCTGAAGGCCGCCATCATGGAGCTGACACTTTGGGTTGAGCAGCGCGGAGCAGCCGAGCTCGGCGGTGTCTTCATCGCGATCGCGTGATAGTGCGTGGCTCCGCCAAGGGGATCCGGCACCTTGTCATCAATCACCTGATCAACGGCAATCCGTGCCTGAGCCAGCTCACGGAACAGGATCTGCTCCGCGCTGCTCAAGTACGGAAAGTTCAGATTGTTTTTGTTCCAGCAGTTGAACTGGCACGGTTTCTGGCACACGCCGGCGTAGCCTTCGCCCCACCATGAACTCGTCTTTCCATCGTTCACACGATTGCGAATTGTCCAGGCCACGGTCACTTGGCCGCCTGGGCTTTCGCCACGCGCCTCGCCCCACAGGGTTCGGGCAAGTACACAGGAGGGAGGGAGGAAGAGATGCCAGGCTTTCACGAAGTCAGGGCGCTGTCGCTGCATCTGTACCAGAAGGCCGGAAAGACGGGCAGAAGATCGCGGGGCACGCGAGTGAGGCAATGACAAAAACTACCAGCGCGACCACGCCGAGATCATCTGGCCAGAGGCAATTCCCGACCTGAATATCAGTGAAATCACTGGCTAGTTTTGCGCGAGTATTGCGCAGCCCCTAAACGAAAAAAGAGATCAAGCCGCTAGTGCTTGATCTCTCTTAGGAATATGGTCGGGACGGAGTGATTCGAACACTCGACCCCTAGCACCCCATGCAAGCGGATCTCACTACAGGCCGCTAAACACAAGGCTTCGCGCTGGGCGCTCGCTGCAACGATGCCCAACAGAGAAGAACAGCGAATAACAAAGTCACTTGGAAAGTCACTGAGCTGCTTTTCCCCTCCTCCGGCGTCCTGCCGACCGAGCACAACTGGTCCTGTTCAGCTGCCGGCACAATTCATTGTTCACGTTGATGTCGTCACGGAGCGGCACCGCAAAACGGATTTCTTTCTGAGGTCGAGCTACACCCCTCTCTCTCATATATAGACACACTCTGACGGCCGTGAATTGGATCCATTGAGAGAATTTCTCAAATAGAACTGGTAACATCACCCGCCAACAAGGAGAGCATCATGCATGAAGGATAAGGATGATAAGAACACCAATGGCGGCTATGAAGATCTGCCGGATCCGCCGCCTGAGAGAAAATTAACCTGGAAGGGTTGGTTGATTCTGGCCGTTGTCGTGGTGATCGGATATGTCGCAGCCACCCAGTACACGGGCGAGCTTGATACAGAAAGATTGAAAATATACGGATTCAAGGAGTCGGTTTTAGAGCGAAAACAGAATTAATCCTAGGTCATTGGCAGGCCCGTACTGCGGCTACGAGCTCTCGCTCGTAACCAGACCGTTGTCGCCGCTCAGCCAGCAATGCCCTGACTTTTACCTCAAGCGAATCCGCCCCCTTCAATCCTGCCGCAGCGAAATCCGGTGCCGATACTTCCGGTGCCCGGCAAGGAATCTGCACCGGAACCCCTACCCGCACAATGCACACCTCAGGCTCCCCGGCCGGCCAGTACAAAGTCGCTGAGCTTCCTGCCCTCCTCCCCCATCTCATACTGTTCGTCGCCTCAAATCGCTCACCTTCCAAGCCTCGATTACTGTATGCACATACAGCAACAAAGCGTGAGGCAGTACCGTGGACATCGACGACAGTGAATTTACGCTGGGCATCCCTACGCCCGTTGAAATGCTGGAACAACACATTTTGCTGCTACAAGCGGAATATGAAACAACGATTGAGGCTTTGGCAAAGGCCAAGAAGGACATCGCTACGCTGGTTGAGATGTATGAGGCGGCCGAACGTGACAGAGCGTACACCCGTGCTGCCCTAGCCAAAGAAAGACTTCTGCTTACAGATTTTCGAGCGGAGAATGAAAGGCTGGAAGCACGCCTGGAGGAACAGGAGCGCCAGTTGCGAAGGGTGAGCGGCACACGCCGTTATCGATAGCTATGCCAAACCTCAAAGTGAGGATCGGCTATGTGCGGAAGAATTTCACAGTACCGCGGCATTCACGACTTTGTTGCGGTGCTCAGCATGCCCGGGGCCTTGGTCAATACCGTCGGCGATCTGCCGTTGGGGCGGTACAACGTGCCGCCGACAACTCAGGTCGCCCTGCTCCACCTGGAGAATGGCGCGCTACATGCCGACCTGCTCAGGTGGTCTTGGAAACCGCATTGGGCAACCAATCGAGCCGAACCCATTGCCCGCTCCGAAAAGGTCGCGCGCAACCCCTATTACCGGGCAGCCTGGCCAAATCGAGCGATCACACCAATAGACGGATGGTTTGAATGGCTCGCGGATGAAACTGGAAAACAGCCCTACTACATCCGGCGACGTGATGGCCTACCCAGCCTGTGCGCGTCAATTGGCCATTGGCCGCATTCTGATGAGCCCCCTCGGGAGCATGACGGCTTCGTGATCATCACCGCGGACTCCGCCGGCGGCATGGTCGACATTCACGACCGACGGCCAGTGGTCCTGACGCCTGAGCTGGCCCGGGAATGGCTGGATCCTGCGACACCCAAGGAGCGGGCCGAGCTGATGCTGATGCACCAGGGCGAACCGTCCGAAGTGTTCGAGTGGTTCAAGGTCGACCGCGCCGCGGGCAACACAAAGAACCAGGGGGCGCACTTGATCGACCCTATAGGCGAGATCCATGGCGGGGCGTTCGTGAATAACGGCTGATACTGCAGCGGTATGGGCTTGAATCGTGCATACGCCACATATTACGTGGCTTCCAGCAACTTACCGCCTAAAACTCTTGTGTCATTTGAGGCGATTTTAAGCCAGCAAAACCGGGATACGTTGAGCTAGTTCTAGACAGCTTTTTTTGAGCTACCTACAGGCACCAACTGCGGCAACAAGTTCCCGCTTGTACCCGATCCGCTGCTAGTACTTTTTCTATCAGCAGTGTTATCCAGCAGAAACTCGACTTTCTCCTACGCAGACTTAGGATGAAGCTTACAAAGTATCAACATGCAAATCCGGCAAGCGCTCTAATATTGAGATAGTCACGCCAAAAAAACCTCAAGGAAGAACAATGAAAAACCTCATAGAGCTTACAGTAATTCTCACAGCCGCCACATTACTTTCATCATGCAGCAATGATCAACCATCGGTTACAGCTGCCGCAGCCACCGCCTACGGCTGCCCCTTTCCAGCCGACATTAAGATCTCCAACAATGCCTACACCGTAAATACAAAGCATATTTTTTGTGGACAGGTGACCACAAGTAATAATGCGGAAGGGTTTCACTCAGCACCTGGCGGTATTAACCCGTCGACAGTGAATGCAACTACAAAAACCTCCATCCCTGGCTCTACAGACATATACAAGTACGAAAAATTTGGAATTCGCAACGACGTTCAAAGTCCTTGGATGACAAAGCCCACATCAACTATGTTTCCAGATACTTGCACCGGGGATCAGGTTATTGCCAGCATAGAATACGCGACATCTATGATGGGGGCCTGTATCAGCAATAGTCCAAATGAGCGATGTGGGCGGTCTGGGCCCTTCAACGACAAGTCCGGAGATTACTGCACCAGCATCAGCAGCGGCGGGAGCTTCAACTTAAAAGTGATACTCAGCGGTAACGACAATAAGTACATTATCTCTGCGTACCCGGACTATCATTAGTAAAAAATTCAGAGCAACTATTTCCGCTTCGTAACCTCTCGCACATAGCCCTGACACGCCTGCAGCGCAATCAGTCCTTGGTCGCCGTCGTCGGTGATGCCGACAATTCGTTGAGCATGCGCCGGGTCAAGTCGGGCGTGCGGGGCTCCATGAACCAGGCCGACGGTGGCGGTGGTGGCAGGCACTGCGCAGCCACTGGCTGTATCCGCGGCGTCGACAAGGACTGACAACCGTAGATCGGCAGTAGCAAGGCGATCGCGCAGGCGAGCTTGGTTTTTCTGAGCATTGGTCAGTTCCTGGTGGTGGGATTGGTCGGCGGTGGCCAGGCGCTGCTCAAGCGCAAGGCGCTTATCCTGGTCGGCGCGCTGCTGAGCTGCTGCCGCGCTACTGATAGCGGCCAGGTCATCCTGGTGAAGCTGTGCCTGCTCGGCCAGCTGACTGCCGTAGCGCCAGTCCTGCACCTTCCAGGCGACGCCCGCGCCGCCGGAGATCAGCAGGCCGGCCAGCACCAGCCAGCCGATCAGCTTCTGCACCGGCGTCATCACGGCACGTCCTTGAAGAAGGCGTGTTGCCCGATTCGCACCGTCTGCTTGGCCTTCGCCGCCCAGGCTGGGGCCTTGGACATGGTGGTCGCGTAGTAGTGCGTGGCGCCACCAGTTGGATCTGGCGCGGCACCGGCGATCACCTGATCAGCTGCGCGCTGGGCCTGGGCGAACTGGCCGGTCGGGATCGGCTTGGCGCCGCTGAGGAACGGATAGTTCGGGTCGTTCTTGTTCCAGCAGCTGAACTGGTACGGCGCCTGGCACACGCCAGCGTACCCCTCCCCCCACCAGGACCTGGCCTTGCCATCGTTGACACGGTTGCGAATGGTCCAGGCCACAGCGATCTGGCCGACCAGGCCCTCCCCGCGAGCCTCACCCCACAGCGTCCTCGCGAGGATGTCGCAGTCTCTTTCGGTTGCAGTCATAACTTTTCTCCAGGCGAAAAAAAACCGCTCAAGGCGGCATTGGTGTTCAGGCGGCTATCAGGCTTCGATGCTTTGCTGAGGCATCTCCATTTCTGGATCGTCGGGGACGAGGATGTGCAAGGTGATCATGTGCTTGAGATCGTAGGGCTGACCGTCCTTGGTCACGGTCACAGTCAGCACGCCGTCGGCGAACTCGATCTCAATTTCGGCGCGGCCGTCCACCTGGTTGATCGTGTAGCCCCAACCCACATCTACCGGTGGAAATGGCACCATGCCGAGCGCGCCAGTGACGGTATAAACGCCAACTGCTGCACGAGCTGATGTAACGTCGTATGAGCCCAACGACACCAGGTCGTAGGTCTCGCCGGTCGCGCCGAGGATGTTGATTGCTGCTCTTGCCATTTCAGATCGCCTTCAAAGTGCCGTCGGAAGCACGGCTAGTATTTTTTGTTGTGTAAACCTTGTCCCAGCTCGACCATGCACCGTTGGCGGTGCTCCGGATCCACATCGTGTTGCTGTTGTAGTCGATCATTAGCTGATTGGAGAAAGCGTTGCTGTAGGACATTGTGAGAACTGAGGCAGCTGTCATCCCGGCGGGAATATCAGTCGCGGACCCGGAATACGAGAAATCGAAACCACCATAGTTACGGCGCTCATCCAGTGCACTCGTTGGGCGGCGCTCAGTCAAATACTGACCGATGCCTCGGTCCCCAACTTTCAGCAGTCTTCCGAGCGTAGCGTCATCGGCACCAACAGTAATGCTTGCTGTGGCAGCACTGCCCAGGCCAAGGCCAGACCTTGCTGTAGCCTGATCAGTACCGCCTGTGCCCCCTTTCGTGACCGGAAGGGTGTCGTAGTTGCCGGTAGTGCCCAGGGCGGCCATCTTGGCGCCGTAAGTGTTCACCCAGGACCGGACCTGATCGGCCAGACTTTTCTGGTAACCCTGGACCGGCATAATCGCGTAGGACGCACCCGACGCTGTTGCCCCCTGGTAAGCCGGAATGATCGAGATCACAGTGTCACTCGCGACGTTTCCCAATTCATACTGACGGCCATCAGGGCCGATGAACGCATCCCCTACCCGGGTATTTGCAGCAAAGCCAGAACCGGTGCCAGTCACAGTCGTTGAGCCGTTCGTGACGGCCACGGTCCCTGCTCGAATCCAAGCCATGGGTTTATCCTTTTGTTGGGCAAAAAAACCCGCTCATGGCGGGCTGTGAGGGTTCGTGTTGCTCAGCTGTTCATCTTGGCGAAGACAGCCGGAAGGAAGAATGCGTACGGATTTGCTACTGCAATCGTGATCGCATAAAGCTTGTTGTTGGGAAAATCCCACCAGCAGTACAGCTGTCGCCCCATGCCGCTTCCCGAGTTCATGTCCATACCGAAGTTGTTCAACAGCAAAAACTCGTCCTGCGGGAAGTTGAATGGCACGGTGTAGTAGATCCGTGTCAGGCCCTGCGGGTCTTTGTCGTCCTTGACGTAGCTCCAGTTCTGGAAAGCTCGAGTAAAGTTCGCCGCCGAGGTGCCAGAGTCGAACAGCAGTTTCCCGGTGCCATCCCACAGGCGAGCCCCATACTGAGCCACCGGCTGAGCTTCGAACGCCGCAACAAAGTAGCGCCCATTAGGCTGTGCAGTGTTTACGTTGTAAGCGCGAACATAAAACCCCGTCCAGTTGCCGGCCGAACCAATCAGACGCATGAAACACAGGCCTGCTACTCCATTGACTGTATCTGGCCGAATAAACACCAACGGCGGTTCCTGAGAGGTCACCGGCCTGGCAAATGTGGTGGTAGAGCCGAGCCCATTCTCCCCCGTTGGGGCATAGCGCCCGGTCGAAATTACCACCAACCGAGCAAACTCCGAGTCGAGCGTCACGACATTTCCGTTATTCGTGAACTGCATTCCGTAGCTCATTAGCTCCACCTCATTACGATCAATCGCATAGTCCCAGACGATGTCGTACTGGCGGCAAAGGTGCGCGTATGGTTGTAGACCCGAACAACCCCATCTAGCACTTCGGTTTCAAACTGCCGGCTGTTGTTGTCGTAAGTGCCAATAGGAATGGCAACTGCCGTACCATTGCCAGGCCCAACACCGGGGACCGCGAAGTCTTGATTGCTCTTGCCGGCCCCGACGGCGAATGTAACCAGCGTCGACAACACCACACGAATCGTGAATGAGTTCTCGTCGACCTGGAGCGCGCCGTCGGCGCCCCAGATCCTGATTCCGTAGCTCATGCGGCTAAGTTCCCCCATTGATAGCGCTTCATGCCGTTCTCATCGAACACCTTGCCGCCGTTGTTGTTGATAATCTGGCGAGCGCCGGCTCCCAGGGCGCTGTTGATCTCGAACGTGCCGTCAAACCACAGCCGCCACCCGGTGCTGCCGGCGACGTAGTTGTTCGACTGGATGTAGTTGCCGATCTTGGCGTTGGTGATCGTGCCGTCCTGGATGAACGCCGAATTGATGAACGTCTGGCCGCCGGTTACCGCAAACGGCGACACCGGCGTGCCGTTGGCCAGGTTCAGCAACATGAAGGTGTCAGCGCGCACAACGAACTGCGACGAAACCCCGGAAGGATCAACTTGTAGGCCCAGACCAAACGAGGCTGCGTACTTCTGGCCGCCGGCGGTGGTCTCCATTTTCACCGACCAGATCGTGGACAGTTGGCCGTTGGTGTTCGCCAGGGCTGAAGACGTTTGCTGGATTGCTGCCGTGTTTTGGCCAACAGTGGCTTGCAGTTGAATCCGCTGCGTGGCCTCGGCCTCAATCGCGGTAGCCCGGACCTTCTCCTCGGTAACAATCGCCGCGGTGTTGTCCCAACCCTTCATGGCATCGGCCAGGTCGCCGGCGCCATCATCTTCCCGCCAGGACGCGCGGAGCGTGTTGGTTGAGTTCGCCTGCGCCGTTACCACGCCGTCCAGCTCGGTGATATCGGCGGTGTTGGTCGCCACCTGCTGGGCCAGGCCGTTGGCCGTCTCGATCGACTGACCAACGTCTTTCCAGTAAGTAGCATTCGGCGGAGGCATGTTCGCTGGCACGGCCGACAATGCTTGATACAGCCGCTGGCCTTGACGGACGATGTCATTTTTCACATAGGTCTTGGCAGGGTCATAGAGCAGGATGTCATCGAGCGCGTCGATCTGGTCCTGCAGCCCGTCGATCTCCGAGATCAGGTCCTGACCCAGCTCCGTGCGGGTGACCTTGCCAGCCAGGGCCGCCAGGTACGCCGAGACGTCGTTGGAGGTGGCGGCCGGCACATACAGGAACGCACTCTTCCCATAGGCGTTCGACGAACGCACGAAGTAGTAATAGTTCGTGTAGAACCCAAGTCCGGTGTGCGTGAAGGACAGACCCTGCCCCAGATAATCCGCATCATCCGCAGTGGCCGTCGGCGACGTGCTGAAGAAATACTCGTAGGTGCCGCCGTTGAGGCCGTGCAGCGTGTTCTGCGGAATCAGCACGATGCTGTCGATCGAGGACTGTACCGCACATGACTCTGGGATCGGCGGCCCCATAATGCTGACCGCGATGGTCGCCTCACCGGAGCGTGCCATAGGGCCCACCGCCGCCACGCTCATCGTGTAGTTGCCCGACGGCAAACCGTTGATTGCGCACTGCGTCGAGGTTGCCGGGATGGAGTGCGACTGAACAGCGGTCGCGCCCTGGCGGACAATGACGACGTAGGACGACACAATCCCGGCAGGCGGCGTCCAGGACAGGACGCCCTGCACCACCTCCGCGCCGGTGTTCTGCGTCCAGGTCAGCCCAGTAGGAGAGCCCAGGCCGCCGGCCGGCAGGCTGATGAAGCCGAGCGGGTTGTAAGGCTCGCCCACGGCGTCATCGAAGATCGCCGCCTCGTACTGCTTGACCTGCACGGTGCAGCCTTCGCTGTCGCCCATCGACCAGTCGCTGACGATGAACTCGCCCAGCATGTTCAGCGATGGCAGGTTGACCCGCACCACCCGGCCCGGCCGGCAGTTGTAGCCGGCAAAGTTCATGGGGATGCTGATCGCGCCGCCCGCGCGCCGGCGGCGAAGCTCGATGTTGGCCAAGCGCTGGGCCTGGTATGGGTCCGTGACGTAGGAAAAGGTCAGGGTCTCCGCCGCCTCTCCGCCGTCCTCAACGATCCACTCGGCAACACTGACCTCCGGATAGTCCGTCTCGGTCCAGGACTGCGACGGGTCAATGAAGGTGCCACGCACGGTATTGATGGCTGAATCGTTGGTCGGTTCGGTGCTGCCAGTAACGGTGCCGATCACCATATCCTCGGTGATCTCGAAGTCATACGGGCCGTAGTAGGCCCCGGCCTGGAGCATCCAGCGACCGCCGACGCGGATCAGTTTGCCCGCGCACGCCGCTTCCAGCTTCTGCAGCACGCCGGTGCGCTGCTCGTCGGCGCCGATAACGCAGGCCGTCCGGTAGCGCTGGCTGACCGATCCGTCGGCATTGGTGATGGTCTCGTCGCAGACGTTGGCCGCGCTGGCAAAGGTCTCGAACACGATCTCATCGTCAGGCACACCGCAGCGCGTCCGCAGGTACCACAGCATGTGCAACGCGGTATTGGCGCTGTACCCGGTGTTGCCGGTGCGCGGGTCGTAGATGTCGTTGCGGCCGCGGACCACGAAGCGGGTATCCGGGATGCCGGATGGGAACTTCTCCGCGCTGTACTTCAATGACACACGCACGAACGACAGGCCGCGGCCGATCTGACTGTCTTTCCAGTCCGGGCAGTTGGCCTTCAGGAAAGCGTTCACCTGAGTCGGGTTGACGATCAGCTCATAGCTGGCGAATTCGCCGAACGAACCGATCTCCTCCTCGCCCAGGTAGATGTTTTCAACGGCATCGACGGCGCCCTCGCTCAGCACATAGACCAGGTGCAGCCATTCGCCTTCGGTCTGGCCGCTGGCCTGCTCCTGGGCCCACACAAGCACGCCACCGGTGGCCACGCGGCCGAGGATGAAACGAACCGGTGCCTTCGATGATCGCACGGTCTGCGCCGATGGCTCGTTGTCGCGCAGTGGCGACTTGGTGTTCAGCTTCTCCTGCTGCTCGGCGGCGTAGAAGGCCAGCGCTGCGCCAGCGACAGCACCCCATGGGCCGCCCTGGGCAAAACCAACTACAGCACCGACCACCACCTGGGCGAGTTTCTTGACGCCGCCGCTCATTCAACCCTCCACGCGGCCAGAGGCTCGCACTCAATGCGGCAAACGCCGTCTTCGGTCGTCGACCAGTAATCACCTGCCCAGAACACCGCCATGCTCCGGCCGCCCGGGGCGTCGTACAGCACCACGTCACCGCGCTGGATGAAGGACAGGGCCACCCGAGAAAAGCAGGCGTCCCACGCCGCTTCCAAGCTGCCGTGCTGCTTTTTCAGTTGCCGCTTCGCGCCGGCCTCGGTCTTGTACTTACCGCGGTACTGCTCGGCCGGATCGACCCCGCACACCGCCGCGGTGCAGTCGGCGGCGAACAGACAGCAGTCAAACTCGCCCCATGAAAAAGGCCGCCCTTGGGCGGCCTTGATCACGTCGTTTAAACGCGTGGTCCAATCTCGATAGCGCATGACTAGCTTCCGTAATTGAATGTTGGGGCGTCCTTCTTCGAGCCCCAGTAAATGGGCCACTCGGACATTTGGGCGATGGCGTAGAAGAACCGGTCATCCTGGTGGCGGGCCCGGTGGTTCTCGTCGGTGAAGCGCTCGGTTCCGGTGCGACTCCACTCGGCCATGCGATCGATCACCGGCACCGTGATGCTGTTGCCGTCCTGGCCGTTGCCGGCGTAGGAGAACTTGGCGGCGTCCATGCGGCCCGAGAACAGGATGTCGGCCGCGTAGTTGCCGGCCTCGTCGAACACCACGAACATGACCTTCGCCGACCGTCCGCGGCAGCCGCGCACGTTGGTCTCCGCCACGATGTAGGAATCCAGACCATTGAGGGACAGCTCGACTGACATCGGCGAGTTCGAGTTGTCGCTCTCCTGCGACTGGCTGACCTGGCCGAAATTTCCCACCCCTTCGTAGGTGATGCCGTCGATCACCAGCTGACCGGTGCCGGTGTGCGCGAAGACCATGCCGTCGATGAAGTCGAGCTGCACGGCATACACGGCCAAGAACTTGCCGGTGGCGATGATGTTCACAACGCTCTGGCTGAACGGGAATGCTGAGGGCATCAGAAGGCCTCCCTGAACTGATAGCTACCGTTGGCCACCACCGGACGAACCGACATAGACCAAGTGTCAGAGGTCATGCGCATCTCCGAATAGGGGTTTCGGTATTCAATGGCGGCGCCGGCGGTCAGCGCCTTGCGAATCCTCTTGTTGAGCGGGACCGTGGCCTGGCCCTGGGCATTCGACGAGACCAGGTCGGTCACCTCGAACATCTCGCCCGCCACGGTGATGTAATCGCCCATCGCGAAGATGGGCGTGCTCGGCGTCGCCCCGGCGATTAGCATGCTGCGCGCCTGGGCATTGCCAGTGACCACCACCAGCGAGCCCACATTGTCGACCCGCGTGCGGGTGAAGGCAGGAAGATTGAAGGTGCCGAACATCCCATCCAGACGCCCGAGGAAGGCAGAAAGCTCGCGTTCCTGCCACCTTTCCAGCAAACCGAAGGTCAGCGTGCACTGCCAGTAGGCGCCCGGGTAGCCAACGATCTGCTGAGCGTTCGACAGCATGGACGTGAACGCCCGGCTGTTGTTGACGATGCCCCAGGTCATTTCTGACGGGCGCAGCGAAGCAGGCCACGTGAGAGCCATGCGGTACTCCTTAAAGGCTTAGCGCCGCGCGATCAGCTGGCGGATGGTTCCGTTCATTTTTAAGTCGCGTACGACCAGTTCATAGCCGCCCTTGGCCCCCTGCTGCGCCGCCTCCCTGACCATGTTCACGGTCGCTTCGTCTGGCGTGCCCTGGAAGCTGAACTGCTGCTGGATGATTGGCGCCTGGGCGCTGGACGAGGTGCTTTGGACGACGTTCGTGGTCGCGGCCGCAGTTGAAGGCCCGACGTAACCACCATCCGCATAACCCTTGGAGTTCGCGTTCATTCGCTCGAGGAACTCCCGGGCGCCCGGCTGGCTCACCACCTCCTTGCGGACAACGAACTCGCCGCCGTGCACAACGCCCTTCGGCTCATACTTGCCACCGTCGCCGGTGTAGCCGCCAGAGGAAAACCCACTGCGCGATATCGTCTCGCTAAATCCGGTCATGGTGCCGCTGCCAGCCGAGGAAGCTCCAGCACCTGCAAACCCGCCGAACAGTGATCCGAAAATGCCTACCGCAGCCTTCCGCACCTGGATACGCACAAGGTCGGCAATGATGCCGTCGGCCAGATCCTTGAAGGACAGCTTGCCGGTCTTCACGAACTGGACGATGCCATCCTCCATGTTGCTGAAGGCGTTGGTGAAGAGATTGCGGGTTTGGCCGGCGACGTCAGCGGCTTTTTCGGCATAGGTCTGGAACGCCGAAGAGGCGCCGAGCGACCAGTCAGATTGGGCCTTATCCACTTCCGTGTAGTACTGCTGCTGCATCGCCAGGCGAGCCTGGAGCGCGGCACGCAGGGCTTCCGTCTCCTTGCTATACAGGCTTTCGCTGATTCGCCCCTCGTTGCGCTGCTGCACCAGGCCATCCAGTTGCGATTGGTACTGCTGCTGAATGCTCAACTGCTCTTGCAGGCGCTGCCGAGCTTGATCGCCCAGCCCCATGCCAGCCAGATTGTTATCGAGTCCGGTCTGGGCATTGGCCAACTGGCTGGCCAGGTTCGACTGGAAGGCGGCCAGCTTCTGAGTTTCCTCGGTGGCTATCTTGCGCAACTGGTTCTCGCGCTCCAGTGCAGCATTCTTTTTCAGCTGAGCAGTGATCAGCTCCTGGTTGGCTAGCAAGGACTTCTGGTCGGCGGTCAGGGTCTGCTTACCCTTGATGTCGGCGAGCTCCTGCTCCCACTTCACCAGGGCCTGGCCGGAGGCGCCGAGCTTGTCGACCTCTCCCTTCTGTACGCCGATGAGCGCGTTCTGCTGCTGCAACACGGCGTACTGCTGGCGGGCCTGGTCCAGCGCCTTCATGCCGGCGTTTTCGGTGTAGGCCTTAGGCTTCTTCTCGGCCGCCTCCTTGTAGATAGAGTTCTCGCGTATGGCCTTGAGCGCCGCAGCCTCCTGCTCAGCAGTAATCGTGTATCCAGCTGCGCGAGCAGCACTGATGCGCTTTTCTTCGTCCTCAAGCGCCTTGTTCATTTTTTGACGCTTGGTGAAGTTCTGCTCAAGGCTCTTTTCAAATGCTTCGTACGCCACTTGCCCATCACGCTGAACCTGAGCCGCTCGCGCGGTATCGTCAGCAGCCTTCTGTTCGGCTTTCGACTTCTTGTCGTAGGCATCCAGTTCAGCCTGAAGCGAAGCGATACGCTCTCTTGCGTTGTCGTCCTCGTAACCAGTATCAAGGGTAGATTTCAGGTAGTTGATCTTCTGCTGAATCGCCTTCACGTCCGGACCACTATTTGACTCGCGCCCGATACCGAGGATTGCGTCCCAACCACTCTTCGCGGCGCCAGCTAGATCGTTCCAGGCCTTTTCGAGAGTGCCCAGGTTGGCCTTCATCGTCGCCGAGCGCTCGCTAAGTGCTTTGGCATACGCCTCTTGCGCGATGGCTGCTGCTGCCTCCTTCTCGCCCATTTCCTGCGCAGCACGGACCTGCTCATAGACCGAAGCAGTCAGGAAGTTGTACTTGTTGTTCAGTTCAGCGACTGCCTTTACCGGGTCGTCCGCCAGCCGCACAAATTCGGCGATGGTTTCCGACACGGCCTTACCGGTCGCTTTCTCGTACGCGATTGCCGAAGTGGCGATCTGCTCGAAGCTGGAGCTGGCGATTTTTCCGGTGCCGGCGAGCTGTGCCAGCGCCGCGGCAGCATCTGCCGTGGTACCGACGGTGCCGCTGACACGCTTGGCCATCTCAGCGAGGGCGATCGTGGTCGTGCCCGCGGCATTGCCTGTAGTCACCAGCGAAAGCCGGTAAGCATCCTGCTCTTTCGATCCCTGGTAGTAGGCCAGGCCAAGCACGCCAACCGCAGCAGCAGCAACAGTGAATGGGTTGACCAGTCCAAGGATGTACCCACCCAAGGCTTTTGCCGCCGGCGCTACACCACCAAACATATCCTTGAGCTGGCCACCTTGCTGGAGGAAAACTGTGAGGGGCGCCTGTCCGCCCTGGAGAGATACCGCGATATCAGTAAATTGTGCTGGCACACCACGCAAGGCTGCAGCCGTCGCTTTCGCCGTCATGCCGGTTTTGTTCAGATCACCGTTTAAGCTTGTCAGCGCGGCACGCTGAGTCTTAATTGCTTCAGCCTGCCCGCGGATAACACCGGAAAACTCTTTGTAGCTAGACTCGCCAATGTCTCCGCGCTTGAATGCTGCCGCCAGTTCGGACTGGCTTCTGGCAAGATCCTGTTGCTTCTTCCGAAGTGGATCCAGTCGGCCAAGTAGTTGTTCGACCTCATCGCTGTAGTATCCATATGACTTTCCGGCTCTCTCAGCGCTTTGGCCTGCGCTATCCATGCCGGCCCCGGCCTTATCCATTGCAGGCTTGACTCGAAGCCCTGCGCTTTCCAAGGCCTCGAGAGCCTTGCGGGTGTCAGCGGCCTTTTGCTCGGCGTCCCGGCTATCGATCTCCAGAACCAGACGGGATGTCTGAGCCATTGCTTTTCTCCAGGCATAAAAAAACCCGCCGGAGCGGGTTTTAAATTCGATTTCTTTATCCGTTGGCGTCCAAGCACTCGCGAAACGCTTCGTTCTGGAACTCCTTCACGGAGTCTTCCTTCAAGGTATCGACCATCGCTACTGGACGCTTATAAGCCCTGAGAATCATGCCTCTGGCAAACTTGCTGCCATCCCCGATTTTATCGAGCGCATCCTCAAGCAACTCCCCATTTTGGCGTGCTGTCATAGCCTGCCCGGCCAAAGCGGAGATCTTCTTACAGGAACTGTCATCCGCATGTGCCGATGTTGCCGCGGCCGTCAAGATCGCAATACCTACCAAGAAAATTGATTTCATGCGTCCTCGCTACTTCCTGTACTGATACGGTTCTGGTGCTGTTAACAGTGGCTCAGCCTTATCCCACATGCCCCGGTATCCTCTGACTGAATACGAGTACCCAGGCTTCAGATCCAGCAAGAGGCCTCGCAGATCGCCACCGGCGCATGCCGCATTATTCTTGATGCTCAGCTGTACAGGGCCGGGCTTGTGGTACAGCTTCACTGATTTGCCGCTACTGGTTTCGGCTGCAAGCCGCTCGTTCAGAAACACTTGCATACCAGCTCCGAAGCAACTCATCGCGCCAGAGTCTTGAGTGAAAACGATGCGCGCGTCATCAGCAGAGCTCGGCCGTCCGAAAGCATATACATCCTCTGCCGGCACCTGAGATGCGTTCTCTGGCGCGACACGCGTTGTCTCACACCCAGCCAACAATGATAACGCTATCAAAAACACGAAATGTGGTTTCAAGCCTAACCCTCCCTGTGCGAGAGAGGAATCTAGCACCAACTGGAGGGCCTCGACAAAATCAGTCGTCATCACCCGCAAGGCACACCGCATCCAGAGCGAACATCACCTCATCGACTTCATCGCGCGCCAGAGGCGATGGATGCGACTCCAGCCAGTCAGAGATCTCCCTGGCCGACAGCGGCAGCGGGAAGGCGCCAGCCATGCTTGTGATGTATCGGCGCCCGCGGCAGACGTTGCGGAACAGGTTCAACAGGTAGGCCGTGATCGGGTCGTTCTCCGGTTCGTCCGGAACGGCCAGTCTCAGGCGCGCGTAGACCGCCCGCCGCTTTTCGCTTTCCCCGCCCCACTCTTGCTCCCACTCGAAGCGGGAGACGGCTTTCCCACCGTCTCTGCCCGCTCTTCTGCGGAGTCATTGGCGGCGGCCGCACCTTCGCGCAGGACGAAGACGAAGAACTCGATGTTGGTTTCCAAAAGCTCGGCTGCGATGGCTGGGCTGTACTTGAGCGGATTGCCCTCTGCATCCAGCACGCCTTCCCAGCCTTTCACGATGAAATGGCTCAGCAACATGGCATGGTTCTGGTGCTCGGTCTTCTCGCCGGCGACCACGCCCACCTGGCCCTCTTCAAACCGGGCGTCATTCCGCTGAATCCGGCGGCGCATGCGCTCGAGCGCCACCTGGTACTCGGCATTGTCGATGCTGGCGAGGAGCACCTTCGTGTCGTCGTCAAACTTCGCCCAGCGCTCACCCTTGGTGACTGGGTCTTTCTTGGTCAGTTGCAAAGCCATGGAGATTCCTCAACGCCACGCCGATAAAAGGACCGCCCCGGGCGGCGTTACTGCCGGGACGGCCAAAGAGTGGTACAGGGTTACGCAGTGACTGTGATGGCCGCGGTACCAGCCTTGGTGCCATCGGCCACGCTGGTGGCAGTGATGACCGAGGTGCCGGCCGACACGCCGGTGACCAGGCCGGCCGAGTTGACCGTTGCCACGCCAGGCGTGCCGCTGGACCAGGTCACAGCCTGGCTTGCGCCGGCCGGTGCCACGGTTGCGGCCATCTGGCGGGTTGCTGCTACCGCGATCGAGGCGGTTGCCGGGGTGACGGAGACGCCAGTTACGACGATTGGCGCTGCTTCGCGGGTAATGGTCGGACTGACCTTAGCCACGGTGTAGTTCAGGGTCACCTCGATCAGGTCGCGCTTGCCGCCGTTCGGCAGCTCTCCGTCCACCTCCACCGCCGGGAAGTTGAAGGTGTACTTGTTGCCCAGGCTGTCAGTGATCGGGAACACCACGCCAATCGGCGCGCGGGTAAAGGTGTTTTTCCAGATCTCCCAGGCGCGCTTCGACCAGGCCAGGGTGATGCTGCCGGTGATAGCCGCCTCAGTGGCGATATGAGCGCCCGGGCCAAGCCGATCAGACCCCAGGCACCGCTGAGTTTGCAGACTGTTGTCCAGGCTCACGGTCATAGCGGACACACAGGCCACACCTTCCAACGACTGGCCGTCGACCAGGATGGTGCCGACGTTGTTGTTCGACAGAAATGGCGTGGTGGTCGGCGCGTTCGGCGAAACCACAATCGGGGTGTCGCCGTCGGTGTAGTCCAGGCATGCCATGTTGAAGGTGGCGGTGATCTTGCCGTCGGATGGGATATCCAGTGCGAAGGTCGACACATGGGCGCCCTTGAACACGCCATAGACGTCGACGTCGTTGTAACCCTTGGCGATGCTGAAAGTATGGCGAGTATCGCCCACGGCAAGCACATCGCCAGTCCAGGCGCCGTAGAAAGCCGCTTCCAGTAACTGATCGAACGAGCCGAACGAGAATTCCGCGGTCAGATCCCCGCCGATATCGATGCTGGTAGCTACGGATCCCTGGCTGAGTCGACTGTCGGTGATCTCGTCACTGACCTGGGTGTTTACCGTTGGAGTGAGTGTGTTGCCGGTCAACCGCAGGGTGTCCCAGGTGCCGGCCGGGGTAACGCCAGGCGTCACCTCCGCAATGATGTGAGAAACGACTTGTGCGCCAGAGCTCATTGGAGCCTCCTTTTCGCGGGCAAAAAAAACCCGCTCAAGGCGGGGCGGGTTATGGATTGAGTGAGGCAGCTTCGCTTAGCATCCGGTCTTTAAGACCCAAGGGACGCACGAAGAATGGAGTCGGTAACCTGGACTTTGATCGTTAATATCTCTCAGGCTGCTGCCGCGTTTGCCGGCGCTGCATCGGCGGTATTTGCTGGATGGGCTATCAGAAAAGCTTCGAAGGAGAGGAAGAACACCCACCTCCTGAACCATGCTAAATCGAGCCTTGAGCGCGCTTTTCAGGCTTTGTGCGAAGGAACTGCTGCCGGAGAACCACCGGCATCAGATCGACTAGCATGGCTCACCTGCGCGAGACTCATCGAGGAGTACAAATCAGCAAAAAGCATGATTAAAGATGCCCTCACCCTGCGCGAATGCGAAAGCCATGAAGAGCATTGGCGGCATCAGTTCTCTCTGCGACTTGAGCTGATCTCTGAAGGACCTGCAAACTATTTCTCTGCGAGAAATGGCGGCCTCGAAATACAGAAAACGTCTGCAATAATCATCCATTCCTTTGCCACTTGGCCCGAAGGAAAAACTGATCCATTAGCGAAATACAAAACAGCTGATGATGCATATGAGCAATTAGGGATTCATATGAGATGGTTCAATCTCCGTCAATATTGCGGCCGTCTTTAACCAGCCCTGAACCGGATGTTGACCTTGATCTGGTAGAAGCCCTCGAACTCGCCGGCTACCACCTGGCTGGCCTCCATGCACTCCAGGTCACCCGACTGCCAGTAGGCGAAGTGGGACTCCAGAGCGTCGGCCAGTTCGTTCAGGGCCTTCAGCCCGGTATGCGTCCGGGCGAAGCATTGAATGCTGATCTGCCCGGGCTTGCGGGTGTGCGGACGATCAGCCATGCCGGCCATGAACGCCATGGCGTGCTGGATGTTCAGGCGACACCACAGACCCGCGGCTGGCGGCGTGAAAACCGCTGGCTGGTTCGGGTAATCGATCCTGTCCTGCTCAATGCCGGTGAAGGCGACCATGTGGGCAGTGATCAAGGCCCGGATTTGCTCAAAGGTCATTTGTAGGCCTCGGAAACACTGATGAAGGCGAGCTCGTAGATCCCGCCAGGTGCTTGATCGGACCAGCCGTCTTCTAGTCGTTCGGCGTATGGCAGATTGTTCTGGATGTAAACCACTGTGAATGGCTTTAGACCACTTACCGCGGACAGTCCGCGGTTGATAGTCTCGCCACCACTCGGATCGACCTCTGTGGTGTTGATGTAAACAGGAGATCCAATGCTTACGATGTTATTGCCACGGAAACGTCCAGTGTCGACCGGCGACCGAAGCACGATTTCGTTGAGCATCGCCATAGCAATCACTCGAACTTGCCGAGCCATATCCTGCTCGATCTGATCAGCAAATAACGTCGGTGATGTACTCCATCCTTTCGCCATCAGACTTTCCTCAACTGGATCTCGTAATGGGCCTTGGCCGGGTCGATGCCCGGACTGATGATGCGATACGTGGCCTGCTGTCCGGTGAGCAGGTCTTCGACCGTGATCTGGTGCCCCACCGCAGGCCTGTCCGTGACCTCGTTGGCCAGGCAGATCAACAGAACGTCGCCCACCAGAATATTGAGGCCGTCGATGCGTCGGCTGTCGTAGCTGTCGAGTACGCCGCGCCCGGTGTAGGTGACAGGCTGGGCGGTGGTCGTCTCGCTGACCGGATCCCACACGCCGGGCCCCATGTAAGTTCCGGTGAACGCCTGCACCGCGTCGGCAAGTTCGTTGTCGAAAGCCTCGGCCAAGTCGATCTGGATGTCATCGCGAAGGCCCATATCAGCACCTCACGACTTTGACCTGGCCTGAGCCAAGGTAATGGGCCAACAACGCCAAGGCGAAAGACTCGCCAGCGCTGATGGTGCTGGATGACTCGGAGAACGACTTGCTACTCGAAACACTCCCTGCACTGACGGACTTAGCCGTCACGCCAGTTTCCTTGGCCCCGTACAAATTGCCGGCCGCGGCCTCCCTGGCCACCTCGGCGCCTGCCTGGATCACGTCTTCCGGAACCGGATCGAACTCAGGCAAGTGCAGGTTGGTAAGCCAGGTGTTCGCCATCAGCACCGCGCGCGGCTTCTTCTCTTCGGTCGTCCATGTCGCGCCCAGCAGGGCATCCACGTCCGCCACGGTGATGTAGGTCGTCACGGGGCTTTACTCCTGCGGTTTGTCGAGCAGTTCGGCGAGGGCTGGCCGCTCGGCTTCGGCGTCGAACGGGATGCCTTTCTCGGTCAGCTTCGCCTTAATCTCGTCGACCTTCAGGCCCTTGGACGGCTTGTCGACACCAGAGGGGCCCTTCTTCATCGGCTCCGGGTGCTTGTAGTCATCCGGCGCGAACTTGGCGTCGATTATCTTGTAGCCCTTCTGGCGCAGTTCAGCCTTTCGCTCAGCGGTGACCGGGTGTTTCTCGTAAACGATTTTTTCGGACATTACCCTTCTCCTGGGATTGCGCCCCGAAGGGCGCTGTTTGATTACTGGGCGGCGTCGCCAATGGTGATTACGCCAGCCGAGGCCTTGATGCTGTTCGCAACGAGGTCCCAGTTGGTTCCGGTGGCCAGCTCTGCGCTGGTTGGCGACTTGCCGCCGTTGGCGGTGTCCCAGGTGTAGCCCTTCATACCCAGGCCGAAGGTGTAGTCGGCTTGCATGGTGGTTTCGATGCGCTCCTTGCCGTTGGAGGTCTCGATGTTGGTGATCAGGTCGGAACCGTCCATCACCACCGCAGCACCGTCGGCCAGGCTCAGCACCTTCTGCTTGTTCGGCGTGCCGGCCTCGTACAGAGCCGCGGCGTCGGTGATGATCACCGCCTTACCGAGGATGTCGACCACCTGCACACCGCTGAAGGTGAACAGCTTTTCGGCGTTGGCCAGGTTCTGGCCCAGCAGCTTGTGGTACATGGCCCCAGTCATGACCTGGGCAATCAGGCGTTGCGAGGCGTCACCGAACAGCGCATGGGCGTTGTTGATGGCGATATAGTTCACGCCACCGGTTGCGGACACGTCGTTGGTTGCGGACGGCTGATTACCGATCGCGGCCACCAGGGCGGCAATGGCAGTGTTCAGCTGGTCCGACATGATGGCTTCGGACAGGTTGCGGCTGATGACCTCCAGCGCTTCTTCCGGGTTCTTCTGCACCCACGACAGTTGCGCTGGCTCCCACAGGATGGGGCCGAAGCCGCCCGCGATTTTCACGGAGTCGTACTGCTTCTGTGCCAGAGGGGTGGCGGCTTGGGCGCCATTGGCTGCGTAACGGTCAACGCGACGCTGGGCGCCGTGCAGGCCAGCCCAGAACGATTCTTGCAGGAAGTCGCCGTCGATACCCTGGGTAGTCAGGCGGATGGAGCCTGCCGAAGCGGCGTTGAATTTTTCAACGTCCTGCGCCAGGGTCTCGATGGTGGTGCGCTTGAGGTATTCGTTGAACACCTTCATGTTCGAAAGGGCCATTGGGCCTCCTTATTCGCTTGCGGTCAGGCCTTTGATGGCTTCCAGGCGTTCAGCCTTGGAGCCGCCGAAGTTGCCCTTCGTGGATTTGTTCTGACCACCGCCGTTGGGAGCGCCACCGCCATTGGCGCCGGAGCTCTTGAGGATGTGGTCACGATGGGGGTACTGTGAAACGAGGGTCTCAAGCGCTTCGTTGAAGTCGGCCAGCTCACCCGGGCGCGCACGACTGAAGACCTTCTGGCCCTGGCCGTCATAAGCGACAACCTTGCCTTCTTCGATCTTGAAGTTGCCGCCGAATGCGGCCTGAACCATGTCCGCGGGAATCGCCATCTTCTCGGCGATGAACTGCGAGCGGGCGAAGCTGCCACCGATCTTCTCGGAGTACAGTTGCTGCTCGAGGGTCTGCGCCTTGCCGTTGGCTTCGTCCAGCTGACTTTGGAAGGCCTTGCTGATCTCGCCCTTCACCTTCTCGATCTCGCCGGCATCCACCAGCTTCTTGGCGTCGAGGTTGGCGACGGTTTCCAGGGCTTTCTTGGCCGCAGCGGCATCGTCGATGCCCTCGAAGGCCTTGGCGACCTTTTCGAGGCCATCAGCACGCTCACGGTGAGATTTAGCCTCAGCGTTCAGGCGGGTGATGGTGCTGCGAGTGCCCACCGCATCAAAGGCGACCTCTTTACCGTCGTCTTCGACATATACGGGCTTGCCATCCTGGATCTCAGCGTATTGCTTGCCATCCACTTCAACAGTCTTCAGTTTCATCTCGTCTCTCTGGGCCATCCGGCCAGTTGGTGAGCCATCCGGCCCTGTCGCGCCCCGTCCATCCGAACCGCAGGCAGAAAAAAGCCCCGCACTTGGCGGGGCCTGGGTTGCGACACAAAATCGAATGTCGGCATTTCGTGTCGCGGGGAATTACAGGCGCTCCCTCAGCTCGTCGAGCGTCAGGAACTTGCCTTTGTCGTTGTAGAAGTCGTCGAGCTTGAGCTTTTCCTGTCTTAGCAGCTTTCCGCGCTCAGGCCCCAGGATCTCGTCCTGGCGCGCTGCTGACTGCCGGCCCAGCCATTCGGCGTAGGTGGTTGACTGCGGCACCTGGCCGTCCATGGAGGCGCGCGTGGCGCCATCGCTGAAGCCAAGCTTCGATGCGCTCTTGAGGATCGGCAGCTTGGTCGAGCGGCAGCACCAGTGGATTCGCCCGGGCCCGGCCAGCCATGGGATCTTGTGCCCGATTGGCAGGTAGGTCCCAAGGGTGTACGGCAGCCGGTCCCTGATGCGGCAGGTGGTCGAGGTGCGCGTATCCAGTGTGCTGATCCACTCGACATGGCTGATAATGTCACTGTTAGCCTCGTAGGCCTTGTCGCTGGCAGCCTCGGCGGTGCTGGAAACAGCAGACCGGACAACGGCCTCGATCTCCCTGCGCGACTTCTGCAGGATGCCGTCGGCATACTTCTCCGTCCGGGTGCCCATGATGCTGCGGACGATCTCGGCAGTAGTTCGCCCCTCGACCACGCCAGCACGCACAGCATCGCGAACCGAGGCCGCGCGTGACGCCTCGATGCCGTCCATCCACTCCCTGAGCAGTCGCCCCTGGAATGGCCGGGCCTGGGCAATCGCCTTAACCTGGCTGAACTGAGCAGCGGCGACCGGGAAGGCATCCTGCACAACGACAGGGGTCACCGCCTGAAGCGCCCCCTGCTGGAAGGCAATCTCATAGCCGATCAAGCTGTCGGTGGCCTGGTCCACCGCCTGGCGGATCTCCACGAAAGTGGACTGATTCAGGCGCAGGACGACAGACAGAGCCGCATCCACCGAGGGCGCCGACAGGTTGTCGCCGAGGTTGTCGATTGCCTCAATCAGCGCCGCACGCAACTCGGCGTCCTTGCTGTTGAGGATCTTGATGATTGCCACGACCTGGGCATTGCTCAGGTGTTGCAGGTCGACCTCGTGCCCAATCAGCTTATCTAACAGCTTCTCATTGGCGGTCTTCATCACAGCGCACCGAGCGCGGGGCCCTGGGCTTCGATTTTCGCCAGCTCCTTGGCCCAGTCATATTCGTCACTGATCACGCCGCGGCGCTGCATCTCGGCGAACAGCGTCTCCTTGGACAGCATGTCGGCATTCGCCATCGCCACGAGCGTCGGCAGGGACACCTCCGGCATGTAGTCCACGTCGAAGTTGCCGCGCATCTCGACTGCACCACCATCACCCAGCCCACGATAATCGGCCATGATCTGGAGTAGCTGGGCCAGACAGTCGGCGAAGTGGCTTGCCATCCGCGCCAGCGGCGACAGTTCTTGTGCCGCCTCCTCATCCACCTGGGTTGCGGTCTTTGTTGCGCTTTTCTCGGGCGTGAGCAGCTTGGCGCCAGCCATGCGCATCTCGTCGAGCAAGTCTTGCAGGGCTTCCCTGCCGGCCTTGACCGCGGCCCCGGTGTGTTCGACGTACTTTAGGTCGCCATCCTTGGGCAGATCCGTCAACGCGCCGGTGCCAACCTTGAATTCAGGCGGGACCGGCTTGCCCTGGTTGTCGTATGTGGCCTGCACGCCGATGCGCACCAGGATCGGCACGCGAATGACATGGAGGATATTGTCTTGGTCGCTCTGGCTCTGCCAGTGTTTGACGTTGAGGTGGGCCAACTCCAACAGCGGCGGCTTGGCCGTCATGAAGCCGGTCCGGCCGGTGTAGAAGGTCACAAGCGGGATATAGCTCAGACTGCTGACACCCTCTTCATGCAACTCCCAGCCGCCATTGCCAGTCTTGCGGTACGTCCGCCACGAGCCAGGCTCGAGAACACGGATCTGCTCGACGCACTTAGCACCAAACTTACCATCCTCCTCCTCGACGATCTCGATATAGCGGAACATCGTGACCTGTCCGCCCTTGGCCCGCCAGCCCAGCACCTGCTCAGGCTTCACCAGCACTGCATAGGGCCTCACCCCGGCAGCGATCTCTTCCGCCTGGGTGCGCACCCCTTCAGTGCGGGAGTGGTCAACGAGCGCATGGCACAGGCCGTGACTCAGCCCTTCGCGGAAGAACTCAACACCCCACGAGTTGAGATCGTTGCCGGAGTGGTCGATGTCAGCAGTCATCTCAACGATCTGCCCTGGAACATCGTCGCCGACCTGTAGAGGTTCGGCGAAGACCCGGGAGGTCATGTTGCCTACCGTCTCAGAGTAGGCCGGCAGCAGCGTGGATAGCCGCAGGCGCTCCTTGTAGGAATCGTCATCCTCGGCCGGGTATTGCGGTAACAGGGTCTTGCCCGCAGCACGCATCGCCATCGTCCCGCCCATGAGCGGAGAAATCACGCCCCAGTATTCACGCATCGCGTTGACAGCTGGCAGCGTGATGCTTGGGTTATCGTTCATCGTCACATTCTCAAGGATTGGCTGGTGGTCATTTCCACGTTGATTGGGTAGCGCTTAGCGATGAAGTAGCCGGCGGCGTCGTTCATGTGGTCGTGACCCTTTTTGGGGTCCTTGTCGGGATCGCCGTGTTTGTCATAGGTCTGCCGCTCCAGGCATAGCGTCAGTTGCGGGCATTGGTCGGCATTGACCTTCAGCCGTCGCTCGCCGTATGTGTTCAGCAACATGGCATTGACGGCATTCACACGGTCTTTTACGCCCGGATTCTGGCTGTCCACGATCACCGTGAAACCAGCCTTGCGCAGCAGGGATAGATCGGATTCGCTGGCATTCTTACTACTGGTGTTCTGGCCGCTGGCGTCGGGATAGACCGCAATGCCATGACCTGGGAAGCGCGCCTTGATCTTCTCGATCATCTCTGGCGTGTCACGCACCGAATGGAACTCATCCAGGGCAAGCGGTAGGCCTTCGCGCACCACGTAGACAACTGCGGCCATCTTCATGACGTTGAAGTCCATGCCGATATGCAGCGCCTCTCCGGGCTTGATGCGCTCGCTGGTCCGACTCTCGCTGCGACTGAAGGTGTAGTAGACGACGCCGGCGTAGTTCTCGAAGCTGGCCTCGTACTCCTGCCGGAACGTGCGCGGGTCCATCTTGCGACGCGCCGCGTCAAGCTCTTCAGCCGGGACGTTGCCGCCCTGCAGCGAGGTGTAGAGCCAACTCTTGTGGTCAGGTTCGCCGCCTGGCTGCCCATCGCGGTATGTGTCGAAGCAGTGGTTGAAGCCCTTTGGGGTGCCGATCCGCAGCGCGTGGCCGCCCTTACACTTGCCAACACCAGGTACAACGTACTCGCAGGTGGACAACATAGGCCGCAGGACTTCTTCCCACGCAGCCCATTTGCAGTCGGCCCACTCGTCCACCAGGACAAAGAAAAGACCGGAGCCTCGCAGATCGTCGTAGTTCTCCAGACCCACGCAGCGGATGAGGTGCCCACTCTTGAGAGTGATCAGCATGTCCGACTCATTCGGCTTGCAGTCTCGCCACTCACGGGGAATGGCCTGCTTCAGCCGGCGCCAGAAAACGCGGCGGGCCTGCTTCTGCGTCGGGGCGGCGTACCAGATTTCGTCCTCGACGCTTACCCCCCACTCCGCGGCCAGTCGGGCCGCGCGGCGCATCTCGGCCTTGCCGAGGAAGGTCTTGCCGAAACGACGACCACAAACCGCGTCACGGAATCGTGCATTCCGCTGGTAACCCCAGACGTAGATGTTCGCCTGCTTCGGCGTCAGCTTGACCGGGGCCTCATAGGTACGGGGTAGCGGGGACATTCTCGTCAGGCTCCAGGGTGTACTCAGCGATCGCATGCGGCTGGTCAGCCTGGGACCCAAGCGGCTTTTCTGGTTCAAGGCGGCGATTCACGTAGACGTCGCCGCACTCCTTGGCAGCCTGCTCCAAGATCTGCATAGCCAGGGAGATGTTCTTCATCCCCTCAGCGCGCTCGACAAAGCGATTCATGGCGCGCAGTCGGTACGCACGGTTGGCGATCGGAATTTCTGCCGTGTCCTCACGAAAGCGCTTACGGGTGTCGTGGAACAGGGTCTGCCATTTGATCGCGAGCCCCTTACCCGCGGCCTTGGTTGGGTCGTGTGTCTCCACCTGCTGGCGGGTCACCACCACCCCAAATTCGTTCTTGACGGAGTCGACCACCTGAGAAGGTGTGTCAAAACACGCCAGAGCCTGAACGATGAAGCTCTTCACCTCATTTTTCAGGGTTGCCATAGGGTCTCATCCGTCTAGAGCCTGTCTAGAATCAGGCCGACTTGAGCAGACAGGTTCCGCAGGCCCTCGATATATTCAATTTCCCCACCTCGGCAGGCTTGTTTGCAGCGTCCACCAACGCTTGAACGTCAGGGCTCGCACCGTAGCGGCGGACGACACCGACGAACTCTTCAACGTCGTGTCCGCGCATCTCAAGCTTGGGTAAGCCGTCTTGGGTGAACGCTGGCTGTCCGTACTTATCGGTCGCCTGCGCTATGTGGTAGAGCTCATGCTCGACCAGGGCGCAGAAGTCAGCGTCGGAACAGTCGGCGCAGTAATCGGCAGCCAGCGTGATGATGTAGGCCGGCACATCGCCGAACCAATCCAGCATCTGCTGTTCCATCCGGGCCTTCTGCCAGCCACCGGCGCGGAACGCGACTTGTTCGGCCTGCCCTACCACCGTGCGCCCTTTCTTCGTGAAGGCGGCGGAGGCCCACATCACGCGAATGTCAGCATCGATCAGATGGGCGTGTTCTTCGTTGTGGATGCTGCCGGTGTCGGCAAGGATCTCGGCCTGAAGCCATTCCCACACTTCGGGCGCAGGGATCAGGCGAATACCGAAGCTGGACAGCTCAAGCAATGACGCTGGCGGATATGGCCTGCCCACAGGTCACCTCCAGCTTGAAATAGTGGCGTGTTGCCGGTATTGGTTACGCTCCAACACTCACGGAGCAGAGATATGAAGTTCAAAGTGAAGGCATATTTCAACGAGTCGAAGCATCGAGCTCTTGCCATTCCAGAAGACAAGACACTCGAAGATCTTTCCGCAGAAACTCGCGCCTGGATTGGCCCGACTGTCACTCAGCAATTCAGAGAGCTGGATACATCCGAAAAGCTCATTGGCTTTGACCCGCAAACAGTTTGGGACGATTTCCAGGCAAAGGGTTTTTCGACCTATGAGATCACCGCAACAGTCACGGTGATTAACGGGTAGCTGCGTGTCGCGACACAATTTGCTGATTCGCGAAACGTGTCGCGACCTACACTGCTAGCTGCAGCTGCTTGTTGAACAGCTCGCGAATCTCACCAAGCCTGGTCATCACCAGAGGCTCGCCCTTCAAGTGGATCAGGTGGGCCAGCTGGTGGACGATCCCCTCATCCGACAGGACCTGGCTCGACGGCAGCTCCTTGAACCAGCACACGAACACGGCGAAGTGCAGTGCCGCGGGCAACTCCTTCAGGAAGCGCTTGTCGGTCATCCCCGCGAATCGGGCGTGCTCCTCGCGCAGGTCCTGGTAGCTGGCCGAGTAGTGATTGCCGCCGATGACGTAATCCATGGCTCAGTCCATCCGCAGGATGCGGGCGACGTTGCCCCGGGCGCGGTACACCAGCACCACCAGGACAATCAGCACCATCAGCAGGAACGGCGACACCGTCGGCGCGGGCTTGGCCATCAGCGCGGACAACGTGATTTGCAGCGATTCGCAGCCAGTACCCACGGCCAGCAGGTAGGCCAGCCAGGACACGCCAGCTCGGTAGCGGGCACCATCACGGCGGTAGACGGCAATGCGGAAGCAGATCGCGCCACACAGCGCACCCGCTATCAAAGTCCATGGATCAACCATTAGGGCGACCTCCACGAAGATCGAGGAGCCATTGCAGCCAGCCAGGGATCTTTCCACCACCGACCCACTCCAGCAGGCTGATACCGATCGCGACACAGAACATGGCACCGAAGAAGGCAGCCAGGCCTGAGGCTTTCGCGATCTCCCGGCCCATCACTTCAATGGCGACGTAGTAGCCAGCCACCCAGGAAGCGATGAAGTAACCAAGCCTGGCCCAGGCGGTAAGCTCTTTGGCGAACACCACGAAGAACATGGCGCCGGCGAAAGCGCCGACCACTGCATTCACATCTACACCCGGGATCAGGCTCGCAGTGGTCATGCCCACAACGGCCGTACCCGCCATCACGCCGGCGCTCGGTTCGGCCATTGGTCTTGCTCCATTTTCAGTTGTTGGGGTGATCAGCGGAGGTGCAGCATGCCGCCTGGCTTGAGCTCGGCGCGGAGAACGTCACGGATCTGGTCGGCGATTGTTGGAACCTTGCTGATCTCGCTCAACAGTTCCTTGCCGAGCGATGTTTCGCTGATCGTGCTGGCCATGGCGTCAAGCATTGAGCCAACACCACCAGCCTTCAGCGCATCACCAGGCTGCGGGGCATCCCCGGCAGAGTCATTGATTTTCCAGCGGTCAGCGTCTACCAGAAACTGGGAGTCGAAACCGCCAAAGCCGGCGACGTACCTTTCCCCGGACGGGGTGGACGCCATCTTCACCACCCAGGTATCGGACAGCCTGTCGGCACCCGAAGCGATAATCCCCGAACCATTCTCGGGGCCGTCGCCGGTGTAGCCACCGGAGCAAAAGCAGCCACGCCGGATTGGCTCCGCAAGCCCCGCTACGATCTTCGCGTTGGTGATCGATGCGCGCTCAATCTCTGCTTGGCTGATGTAGGTCACGCCATCGATCACGATGAAGGGCTTGGGTTGATCAGTGGCTGAACGGCTCTCTGGCGCGTCGAGATTGCCCAGGATTACCGGGGAAGCCATGCCGTACAGCTCGAGGCGATCCTTGCTCAACCGCCAGCCAGATACACCCTCAACGAAGTCAGGACTCTGCATTGCTGTGATCCTTAAACGAAAGAGCCCCGATAGTGTCGGGGCTAAGAATTAGCGGCGCTTAAGCCACTCGATATGGATGAGAGCGCCAATGCCGAAAAGTATTACGACTCCCGCGGCGGCCAAGAAAATAACAGCTGGCCACCCAGCTAGATCTCCGCGACCGCATGCTGCGCCGGCCGCAGTGCTGGCAGCCACTACTGGGAGGGTCGTGAGTGCCATATCAAAGCTCCAAATACGAAAAAGCCCCAGCGAATGCTGGGGCCCTGAATAGGTGCGCGGTCTTTCCCGTCGTCTGCCGTAGCCATCGCTGCGCCGACACCCTGTTGCATCGGTCTCGCCGCTCAAGCTTCGCGCCGCCCTGCAGCATGTGAGGTCAGGGCCCGCGGGCTGCCGGTGCTATTTCCGTACGTCGCACTATCCGGCTATCGACGTCCAGGCCTTCCCGAAGGCTGTCCTGGCTACAGGTGAATCAGAAAGCTGGCGAGATATCGAAGTAGTAGTCATTCCCTTCTTCGAAGTGCTCGGCGCGATCGGCAGCCACGTTCACGACGTATTCGCCGTACGGGGTGTACTTGCCATAGATCGCGTCCTCTTCCGCCGGGTTTGCAGACCACACAGCACCGAAGTGCAGGCGGGTTAGCGATTCGGTCGAGCCCTGAACAGGCCCTTTGGAGCGGAGAGTCATTTTGCAGCGGGTGATGTGCATCGGTAGATCCTCGAACGTCGATTGGGCAGGAGGGTCTTTCCGGTCTTTCGCCTGCATTAGGGCAATAAAAAACCCGGCGCGGTGGCCGGGTTCTTGTTTGGCACTCCTCGATACGCGCAGGAATGACAGGATGGGATTAATTTCGCTCATCCGCTCATTGCTGTCAATAGGCAATCACGCAGCCCGCTCAATCAGCAAACCTTCAGCCTCCAGAATGTCCGCGGCATGTGCCAGGGCATCGTTCACCAGATCATCAGCAGCCCGACCAATGTCCTGCCGCCACCGGCGCCGAGTCGACTCCGGTGTACCGTCGTTATCCCAGGTGTTCATGTCGTAGAAGCTGTCCTTCAGCACGATCATGTCAGCAGACCGGGATTCGTCCTTCTTGGCCTTGGCCTGGCCGGCTGCCACCGCCGCCTTCACCATCGACTCACGACGCCACTCTGGAGCATCGAGTGGAATCTCGACGGATACGGACTTGGCCACCTTCGCCCGCGCACCTTTGAGCTGCGGGATGGCCCAGGCGGTGGTCGCCTTGAACAGGAACAGCTTGGGGGCCGGGGTGCTAATGAGGGCCTGCAATGCAGAGATGGCCTGCACCTTACGCCCCTTGTGGGTGCTGTACTTCGCCACCAGTGCGTTCCAGTGCTTCGGGTCAAGACGGCTATGCAGCCGGGCCGACACCCAGCAATCCACCTGGGTGCGATCGATGGTGTCGGCGCCGCGGGAGCGAACCAGTGTCGCCAGGTCGCCGCCCTCCTCCTCGTCTGCAGAGTTGTACAGCTTCTGCCATGCCTGTTTGCTGGTGTTGTCGATAGCTTCGGCAGCGAGGGCCGAAACAACTGCGTTCAATACGCCTGGATAGATCATGCTGCTCTCCCCTTCAGCTCTTTGATTTTCGCCCAGCAGTCGACCTTGATCTCTTGCAACTCCGGGATGGTGTAGCGTTTTGGCTCGCAGGGCCCGAATAGGGCCTCTACTGCTTCGATACCGATACGGCGCTCAAGCTCTGGCCGGTAGCCGTGAATGTTCCCGCTCAGGTGGTTGTTGCAGACCGAGCAGGCCTTGTGCACGTTCAGCGGGTTGAATCGGTGCTCAGGCGATGACCCGACACTGAGGAAGTGCGAGGCATGCCACTGGCCATTCCAGGTCGCCGGCTTATCGCAGCTCACGCAGCCAAGGTGCGCATCCCGCAGACGGATCCACTGATTGAAAAGAGCCTGGGCCTCGCGCATATGATCTGCCCGCGACTTCACCCGCTCCTTGGCTGTGCGGATCTCCCGGCGCTCGCGCTGCTGGATCGCCTTGCGCGCTCTTTCCTGGTTCGTTGGTGCGATGGCCAAGGCACACTTGGGGCTGCACACTCTCTGCCCCAGGCGCTGCGGCGGGAAGCTGATGCCACACGCTGGGTTCTTGCACTTCTTCGGCTTAGGCGCCTTCATCTCCTTGAGCGCAGTTCGCGTCATGCGGCCTCCTGGCTCAGCAGATCGTCGAAGTACACACCCTGAGGAGCAAAGCGCGCGACGATGCGGTCGGTGTACGCCACGCCCTGGACGCGATTGAACAGGCTGGTGACGGGGAACCCATCCGGGCCAAACAGCTTGCAGCCGCCCATCATGGCGAGCTTCGTCTCGTAGGGAAGATGGCGCATGACCCGGTACCACTCGGCCTGAAACCCTGCATCCTCGTTCAGCAGGATCTGCACGCCGACGTGCAGCTTGCAGTACCGGCGAGCGTCGGCTTCATCGCCGATCTGGGTCATCTCGGCGATGCGCTTGTACATGGCGAACCACAACCGGTTTTGATCCAGGGTACGGTCCTTCCCGGGGCGCAGGGATACCACGACGAACTTCTTGTCCCGATACATGGCACTGAGTTTGGTGATCGCTTCTGAGAGCTTGGCCTGGCAGTTGACGCTGATCTTGTCGGTCATGGCTGCTCTCCCTTGCTCATGGCGGCGTCAAGGATGCTGCGAGTCTCGTCCAGTCCTGCGTACTCGCTCCAATACTCTCGGTCCAGTGCTTCGTGAAGATCAGTCAGAGACTTGCGCAGAGCCTCGTTCTCGGCCTTGAGCCGGTCCTCACGCGCGATTGCGTCCTTCAGCAACGTCTTCGAGCTGTCACGCTCTACCTCAAGCCGATCGTTCTCTTTGATCAGCTGCAGTGCCACCTCCTCCACCGTCTTGTCGCCCAGGAGCTCATCCAGCGCAGCGGTGTGACGCTGCAGGTCGCCATCCTCAGCCTTCCATGAGGCCACTACGGACCACAGCAGAGACTTCAGCTTTTCCTTGTCGATATTCATTCCGAAATTCCCTTCAGCAAGGATTGCAGCTGCCGGAGCTTGCCCAGAGCCTCGGCATTGCTCTCACGCTCCGCCTCGACCGACAACGCGACCTCCTCGATGCGAGCAGCCAGAGCTTTCATCCGCTTACTGAAGTCCTCAGACAGGCTCACCACCTCACCAGAAAGCGCCGCCAGGACATCTAGGGCGCCGGCCTCGGGCTTCTTGATCGAAACAACGGTCTGATTGGCTGCCTGGGTCATGACTTGCTCCTTCTTGGGTTTTGGGGTGGCTGCATCGCGTTGAAACTTCCCACCTACCGGTTCACGAATAAGCCCGGCGTCCTTGAGCTCGCCGAGTGCGCGGCGAACGGCATATGCCGATGCACCTGTTGCGTTTGCGGCCAGAACAGCGCCGTGGATGTCGTGGGTGCTCCAAAGCGCCTGGATTGGCACGTAGCCAAAAATTTTCTGGGCGATTGAGGACTGGCCGGCGAGGATTTGGGCTTGCCGGGATTCGTTCATAGCCATCAGAAACTCTCCTTGCGCTGCACTGCAGCAATGGCCTCGCGAGCTTTGCGCTTGCGCAGATAAGTGTCGACACGATCAGCCTGGGCCTTCTTCAGCCGCTGACGGTCATTGCGTGCTTTTGCCGCATCCACGATCTGACGGACTTCAGCGAGCTTTTCGCGAAGATGTGGCGACGGATTCGCCGTGGAGCCGGTGAGCAACCCGGCAATGGCCTGGCCATCGGCAGTGATGGGCGCGATACGGAGATCCGCCAAGTACTGTGTGGCGGACTGCTGGGTGATCAGTTGCATACGGACCGCGGATTCGATGGCGATAACCCGGCGACCAGGGTCGAAGCCAAGGGAAACGCTCCAAGTAGTTGGAATGGCTTCTGCGCGAGCAGCTGCCACCAGGCGGTCGTAGGCGCTCATGAACGCCATACGGGCGCCGACTTTGTCGCCGAGCCGCAGGATCGGAGCAGCAGCGGTCATGGCCTGCTGGATCTCGGCTGTCATCACCACAGTTTCGATCTCGTCGCCAGCGAGAAGCGCAATCGACCACGCCTCATCTTTCCCAGGCCGGCCATCCTTAAGCTGTACACGCGACAGGATGTCCGCCATGGCGAGCTTGCCCTTCACCTCATTCCGGCAGGATTTCAGCGCAGCGCGAACGACTGGTACGGGGTAGACGGACAGATCCTCGGCCATCATCGCCGCGGTACCGGGATTCATCTCCTGCCCCATGGCTTCAGCTGTGGCACAGATGGCAGCGGCCAGACCAGCGACCTGCGCGTCGTTCATCTCACAGGTACTCATTGCGCTCCCCCGCCTGGCGCTTGGCCAGGACCAGTTGAGCAGCCTGCTCTGCCGCGGACAGGTTCGCCTCAGTGCGCTCCTGCTGACGAGCAGTGGCGCCATTGACGCGCTGACCTGTCACCCACTGGGTGTGGTAGCTCTCGGCGTTGGCCAGCAGTTCGTTGAGGCTGTGGCACTTGCGAAGAATTGAGGCGTCGTTGGTTTTCAGATAATGGGCTGCGACGTGGTGAGCAACATCGGCGCCGAGGCGATCCACAAGCTGGGTCATCTGCTTGCCGACCTTGGCGTTCCACACAGGCCATGTGCTGTAGCGCTTACGGTAGGCCATGGCGTAATTCGCCCAAACCTTGAAGGTTTTGCAGGATGGGTCCTTTGGGCCTGGCATGTCGGCCGGAATTTCTACCCGCGGCGTTTCGAGGCGATCCAGAACCACCAAGCCACCGGACGGTGCCGGCTTGCCCGGACCGTTCTGCAAGTCCTGACTTGTACCCTGATTGGTATCCTGATGATTGGTATCCTGATTTGTCGGATTTTTTTCCGACCCTAGCCCGGATTTTTTTCCGACCTTGCTCGGAGATTTTTCCGAGGTAGATCGGATTTTTTTCCGACCTTTGTTTTCTGCTGGGGTCGGATATTTTTCCGACCCATCAAGCTTCTGATTCCACTCGACGGCCTTTTCGGTCAGCCGGAAAAGCGTGATATTGGAAGTGCTGGAAAGCTCGATTAAACCTGCTTCATCCAGGACCTTCAGCATGCGATAGGCCGTGTCTGGCTTGTCGGTGAGAAGCGGCAGTTCCTCAACGATCTTGGCCTTGCTCAGCGCGAAGAAGATCCCATCGTCAGTCTTTACCGGCTTGGTCCAGCTCGGGCAACCGTAGATGAAGGCGAACAGCAGGGCCTGCTGAGAATTCAGCCCCCACTCGAGCGCCTTCACCTGATTGATCGTGATGGTGAATTGCATTTCAAGCGGCCTTTACCGACGCATCCATCACGTCGAGGCTGTGGCGAACATGGTCGATCTCTTGGCGGATCAGGGACTTCTCGAAAGCACTGACGTGGTTGTCGCCCAGGGCTTCGTGTACCGCGATCGTCAGATCAGCCACTTCCTTGCCAACATTGATCAGAGACTTGGTCAGGGCCTGGGGTTTAGGGGGAATTCGCGCCACCAGGTCAAAACCAAACTCATTGGCCAGAGCCGCGAGCGGGCGCATATCGCCGGTGTGCAGCAAAATCCCGAACAGGTGCTCAATCGTCAGGTGGTGGGCGTCGTTATCCGGATTGGCGCGCTGCAACAGGCTGACGTGGGGAACGCCCATCTTTGCCGCCAGGGCCTTGGCCTCGTTGTCCAGCACAGCGCTTTGGCAGGACCGCAGGAAATCTTCCATTCGTAAAACCTCACTTCTGTTTCCGTGGCGCCCTGCCAGGTGCTGGGCGAGAATTCGTTCAAATGGTCATCGGCCAGCGATGTCAGGCTGCTTGAGGCTTCTTCGACGCCTTAAATTTGCCCTTGGAAAGAACCTGAATCTGGTACTGCCTGGATTCAGGAATGGTTTCCCCCCACATGGTTACGGCGCTCGGACGGATGCCAAGCGCCTGCGCCAGTTTTGTCTTGCTGCCGAAAAATTCGGCGACTTCATGCGTATTCATTGCGCATCCTCGTTCGAGCTTTACGTAATTTCAGCATGCTTAAGTTATTGCGTCAACGACGGTTTCTACCTACTGCATGCTTAAATTCAGTTAACTTAAAATTGGGTCCATGGAAAGACACGAACGTATCGCCCGAGCCATTGAGCTCAGCGGAAAAAAGAAAGGCGAAATTGCATCGCTGTGCGGCGTTGCGAATTCTGCTGTTACTCAATGGATTACTGGCGAGAGCAAAAGCCTCAGGCCAGAAAACCTTTACGCATTAGCGAAAGCGACCGGATTCAGAGCTGAATGGCTTGCGATTGGCGAGGGAGAAGAGCAAGAGGCGCGTGAGTCGAATGTCACTATGGCTGTCCAGCCCTCCAAGTCCTTCCGCTACCCTGTTATCAGCTGGGTCGCCGCCGGAGCCTGGTCCGAAGCTGTAGAGCCCTACCCCGCGGGAATCTCTGACACCTACGAGTTTTCCGAATATGACTCGAAAGGCCCGGCGTTCTGGCTGAAGGTCAAAGGCGACTCGATGACTGCTCCAGCCGGCCAGAGCATTACTGAAGGAACGCTGATCCTGGTCGACACCGAGGTCGAGGTCGCCCCTGGCAAATTGGTCGTGGCCAAGCTACCGGACAGTAATGAAGCAACGTTCAAGAAGCTGGTGAGCGATGGCGGGCGACTGTTCTTGAAACCGCTGAATCCTGGCTACCCGATCGAGCCGGTCGACGAGAACTGCCGGATTGTGGGCGTCGTGGTGCAGGCCCTGCAGAAGTTCTACTAGATGCCAAAGAAACAGCCCGCGGTTACCAAAGCAGCGACTGCTGCTGATATCGAGCGATCCATCCAGGCCCTCAACAAAATGGCTGAGCGGCTTTGGGGTGATGGGCGGGAGACTGAGGCGAAAGCCCTTCTCGATGCCCTGGACGCGCTAAACCGGGCGCTGGATCGGATCAGGATTGGTGAAAGTCGTAGGGTCGTGACTCTCCATTAAGGAGGGGCGACTAGGAATTGTAGACCTCACATTTGGTGGGCGATGTATTCGCGCTGAATGCATTAAGCGCTCAAAACAGCTGAACCTGCACTTGCGACAGATCATCAGCCCTAACCGGTCATCACGCTCTAGGCTTAACAGGCGAAGCGAAGGGATGACTGGTAGCCTCTATCGGTGACGAAGACGTGTTGCCTGTCGTCACTTTGGCGTAGAGTCGCCTCGCAATCTAGAGTAAACGCGTGATGTCTAAAAAAAGGTTCGGCACATGGAAGCGCTAATCAACCCACAAATTCTGCGATGGGCTAGGTCTCGGGCTCGCATCAGTACAGGTACGCTCGCAAAAAGTCTTGGTACAGCCGAAGACAACGTCCTAGCTTGGGAAGATGGCATAAAAAGGCCGACCTTCAACCAAGCAATGAATTATGCGCATCACACACATATTCCATTCGGATACCTTTATTTAGCCCACCCTCCTGTCGAGGATTTGCCTCTTCCAGACCTCAGAACCGTTAATGGCAGAGAGCCAAGCTACAGCCTGGCCCTCAGGGATACTATCAGATGGGCTATGGAACGACAGGAATGGTACCGAGACTGGCTGAAGACGCAGGGCTATGAAGAAAACGAAATAGTCGGCCGTCATAGCATGCACGATGGTGTAATGGCTGTCGTATCGAGTATGCGAAAAGAATTACAGCTTCCTGAGTTACCTAGACGTGGAACATTTGACGATTATTTTTCCGAGCTAGTGAAAAATATCGAAAATATTGGCGTGCTTGTCATGCGAAACAGTATTGTGAACAACAATACAAGCAGGCCACTTTCCGTTGATGAATTTCGGGGGTTTGCAATAAGCGATAAAATTGCGCCTCTTATATTCATCAATACCGGCGATTGTCCTGAAGCGCGACTATTCACCCTAATCCATGAGCTAGCACACATATGGATTGGCAAATCTGGTGTGTCTGACTCTGAGCCTCAAAGCCAGATGAATGAGGAGGAGTTTTGCAATGCTGTTGCAGCTGAGTTCTTAACTCCTGAGCGTGCGTTCCGTGCAATCTGGAAGCAACTAGAAGATTGGAAAGAAAACCTACCCTTGATCACGCGAACTTTTCACGTTAGCGAGTGGGTAGCGGCACGACGAGCTCTCACATGTGGATTTATCACCAAGCTTGAATATGGAAAGTTTATCGCCGAAAAAATTGCGACATATAAAGCCCGGAATAAAGATGGAGCTCCACCTTACAACCGTCTCCAAACGGGACGCGTTAGTAAGGCTCTCGCAGCCGCTGTCGCGAGTGAAGCTCTAAGTGGGGGCATGCTTCTCAGAGATGCGGCCAGACTGATTGGCATCAAGCCACATAAAATCTCTGAATACTCTAAGAAGGAACTTGGATTTTGAGTTATTTATTAGATGCTAACTCTTACATACAAGCCAAGAACTCCCACTACAGAATGAATTTCTGTCCCGGCTTTTGGGATTGGTTGGATTCCTCGTTCCAACTTGGTCACCTTTCCAGCATCTCGATGGTTTACAAAGAGCTCGTGGAATATGGAGATGAGCTGTCAAGCTGGGCTAAACAGCGCCAAATACAGTTCGACTCGATCGACGACAAAGACACCCAAGAAACCTTTGGTCGAATCGCGGAGTACGTCATGGCAATGAAGCTGCCTACTGACCCAGAGAAAATGCGTTTTTTAGAGGGGGCTGATCCATGGCTTATTGCAAAGGCATCAACAACAGGAAAGACAATTGTTACGCACGAAGTTCTTGCGCCAGATAATAGTAAAAAAATAAAAATCCCTAATATATGCAAAGCATTCAAAGTAAACTATATAACTTCATTTGACTTACTCGACACACTTCAGGCTAAGCTAGTTATGGCGCGCATTTAGGCTCCATACAGTAACTTTCGTGATGCTCGTGAATCTACCCGGTCCAGCGCCGGGCTTTTTCATTCAACCCCTTCGGAGTTACTCATTCGCTCGAATACAATCAGCGATGACTGAAGCAAGCCCCGCTCAATTGTCGGCGTTTCAACCTGGCCACCGCACCACTCGAGATGAACAGGCATTGGAAGCTGAGAGGAGATTGAACTGAGGAGCTTAGGCTTTTCCTCTCTCCATACCGAATAGCAATCAACGTCCTGATTCAGAGCGATAACCTCCACCGCGATATCGATATCACTATCGTCCCGATGATCTCCGCGCACCCTACTCCCAAAAAGCCATACCCTGGAAATGCTTTTGTGTTTCTCGGCCCAAGCACTGACAACGTTGGCGATTAAGTCGATGTGCATTGCTTTTCCTCTTCGATGCCCTGCTACCGAGGAATAGGATACTAGCCGCAAGGCTACAGCCTGCCACTCCCGCCTGATCCCACAGCCCGCCAAATGCGGGCTTTTTTGTGTCCGCCGGAGAGGTATTCGTTCGAGGTTCCTGGTTATTCAAACGGTTAGCCTCACTTCCCTCTTGCCAATTTATGGCAGCATCAATACTGTATATTTATACAGTGTAAGCAAAGAGCGAACCGTGAATCAAGCACCCTCCCAAAAACCAAAACTAAGAAATTCCTATGAGCTTGTAGGCCGACGTCTGCAGAGAATAATCGCCTCTCCAGGCGTACAGAAAGTCCAGGCGGTTGTCGTCTCAAGACGCGATGACGAGAGCCAGGAGGCATGGCAGCAGGTCATACAGGATATCGGCGATACCGTCGGAATACGTATAGAGCATCTGCATGATGGGGCCGTCAGGATCGGCTGGCGAGAATATTGCGACGCATAAATGAGCCCGCCTTTGAGCGGGCTTTTTATTGCCTATAAATTTCAGCATTCTGAATTTAATTATTAAGCATGCTTGACACGATTATTTCAGCTTGCTTAAATTTATCTCAAGCCAACGCAACACCGGCCAGCAGCGAAAGCCGCGCCGCTCTTTAACAACACGAAATCTTCGCGGATCGATCCCCGGCAACGGGCAGCCCTTGAGGCATCGCTGGAAACAGCGAACAGCGCGAAACACAAACTTCGATCTCCATGCAGGCTCTGGAACCTGCCGGACTCCCCAAATGGGAGGACGCCAAACCATGCAAGCCAGCCGGCGAAGAACACCGAACACGAAATGTGTGACGCCGGCCAGGTGGGGAAACCGCGGCGCCGAGCATGGAGCGGATAGCAACACGGAATTTTTCACTGATGCACCTGGTGACGGGTGCATTGGGAAAACAACCGGGAGCTTGAAATGGATAAACAAGATGATCAGGAGGCGCACAACGAGGCGCAAATGACTCGGCTTATAAAAATGCTTGCTGCAGGGATCGAATTTGTAGAACTCGAAGTAATGCTTAAGGCATTAGACGATCACAGGTCGGCGCCGAGAGAAAAACGCAAGCCTAACAAACTGCCGACCGCATCCTGGTCGCTGCCAGACGGCAAAATTTCCTACTCCATAGCGGAGGCAGCTCATCTGATCGGAGTCAAGACCAGCACGGTCACCGGATATTTGAACGTGTGTGGTTTGCCAAGCTTTCGGCTAGGCAAGCGCCGGTTGATTCTCGCAGATGAACTTCAGAAATGGTTACGCATGAACGCCGCCGAAGGAAGGGTAGACACCAAATGAAGTCGCTATCCAACGAACAGATCCTGTCATCTGAAATCTCCTCCTACGAGGAGATGCTGAAAACAAGCATCCAGCTCAAAACGCGAGTCGACGAGACGGTTGCAGCGCTAGAAACCTCTTACTCCAATGTCATTGGTGCGAAGTCAATCTTCGAGGAAATAAAGAAGGAAAACGTCGAAGAGCTGCGGCTGTACAGGCAAACAGTCGCCCGAGAGGTTGGCGAGATCACCCAGGCAGTCAAGCAACTCAAGTCCAATCTTGATTCAAAAAGTCTTTCCGATCTGAGGGAGTACGTTGCCCTCTGTGAGCGCTTGAAGGCGCTTCAGGATTCCGGATTCAAATTTCCAGCCTGACCAACCAGCGCCACGACAGCCTGTCGTTAACTGCCCGATCCTCTCTATGAGAGCGCATCGGTTTGCGATCTTCCAGGCAGGGCGCCCGCTCGCGAGGGAGGTGCTGATTGAAGTTCAGCAAGATCGCAATCCGATGCGGACGAAACTGCGGCCTATAACCGCCCACCTGCATCAAATCCCAGAATCGGTTGTTATCGAGCGCTGGCGAACTGAACACGGCCGTGGAACTCGGCGCCGGAGACGTAACCGGCAACGCAGATGAATGCGCAGGCTGATGCGTAGCGTGAACGATCGGGTGGCCTCTTGCTGGCCAAGATCGCACCCGCGTTAGGCGCGAAAGGAAACAAGTGAACCCTTGTACGTGCTGGAGGGTAGCCGCCAGCAAGCCGGAGATGCAGCACCGGCCATCTGCATCACCAACGTCCTGTTCGACTGGGCTTAGGCCCCACAGAGCGCAGGAGCCGGACAGCGTAACCGGCACCCTTCCCCTCCGACACCATCCGCATGCACTCCCCTCCGCGCCCATCGGCAACCAGCGGAATGGATGAGTGCAGCCGAGTTTTGTTGGATCAACCAGGAGCAAGACATGAGCGAACAACGAGCGCCACTTCCACGGTCGACGGACAACGCTGACCAGATGAACCTGCCCGAGGGCAAGACCTGCGGCGACTGCGTGCACTGCCGCCGCTGCACGCTGATGTTCGGCCACATCCCTGCTGATGAGTCTTGCGACTGGAGCCCCTCGCGCTTTCGTGAAGCCGTTCCAGTCACCGCCTAACCCAAACACTGGAGGTCGCCATGAGCGATTTCGGATATTGCGAGGGCGACACGTGCGCTCGTGATGGCTGTGAAGGAATCATCGAACTTGAGCCGGTCAAGGATTGCAGCTGCCACATATCGGCACCTTGCTGGAATCACGAAAACACCGACATGCACTGCCCTGATTGTGGTTGGCGCGCTGCTGATGATCCGCTGTGTGTCCGAGAAATCGAGACCATCAGCCTGGGCGTACTGCCATACATCCAAACAAAGCCGCGCGTGCTCGACCCCACAAAAATCGACTGGGTGGCGAAGCTCCACACCGCCAGCTCGATGATCAAGGAAGGCGTCTTCCCAGTTGGAACCTCTGCCAAAGATGTCGAGGACAAGGTTCGCGGAACGTTCGGCGGCCGTTTTTCGATGTTCGACAAAGAGCACGGCCGCTTTAAGTACATCGCATACACCGACTGACCCCGCCACCCTGGAGGCGACCATGAGCGCACTACGCAAAGCACAGTTTGAGTACGACAACCGCCAGCCACCTCCAGTGAGCGAGGAAGCCCAGGCCGAAGCCGAGGCTGAATGGCTGAAAACGAACGCCGAACGCTTGATGCTCGGCTACCGCATCGAGTGGGGTTGCAAAAAGTCGGACCGCGGCGAAGTCACCCAGGCCGACTACTGGCAAGCACTCCAGGACCTGGCCAATCAGCGACAGAAGGATGGCGAAGACGAAATTGACGCCTTCGGCGAGCTTCTGGCCCTGGCCGGCAACTTCGGCAGCGGCGGCAGGATGTTTGACCTGCAGGTGTACCTGCTGGGCTCCAAGACGGCTCGTAAGGAAGTAGCCCTCGGCCTGCTTCGTCCACACGTAGCAAAAGCAGTCGCTTTGCAGGCCGAGCAGGACGAACTCGAACGGGAGGTTGGCTGGTGAGCCCTCACATCCTCATCGACCAGGCCCTCGACGGTGTAGCAGATCCAAACAGCCAGTCGGACATCGACGTCCTGGTACAGAGCCTGATCACTCGCCTGTTCACCGACGACGCCATCACCGCCGACGAATTCAATCACTACTGCAAGCGCTTGATGACTGCCTGTCAGCGGCGCAAGGAGGCAATGTGAGTACTCCACCGGTAAAAACCTTGATCGATGAGCAGCTCGACGAAATCGAAGCGAAGCTGATCATGCTGGGCTTCGGCCTGCCCTTCAACGAGGTGATCGGCCAGCCGCGCGAGCGCGCGGTGGCCAGCCTGCCCCAGCGCTTGGCGCCGACGATGAAGGGCGGCCGGATTGCCGTGAGGGTGAGGCCATGACCATTCGCGAGTTCATCAACATCGCCGTCTGGCTTCTGTTCTGCGGCGCCGGAATCTGGGGCATGTCGCATGCAATTGAGCATCAGCCTGAAACCCCACAGATTCCGCATTGCGCTGGGGTGGTTAAGTGAGAACTCTCCAGCAGGCTAGGAGGCTCGCCTACTGGCGCGGATCCGCAGTCACCCTTCTCCTCTGCACCTTCTTGATGTTGCTCGGCGCCCTCGCTGATCGCGTCACTCAGTAATCAACTCCTTCAAGTGCTGCGCACGTCGCGGCAAGGATTCGCTCGTGTCCGCACAAACCGAACTGGCCGTCGTGCCGCCGCAAGAAACCGCCCTCGCCGTTTATAGCACGCCTAACGGCCTTGACCCTTGGCTTGATCAAGTTCGAGCAAAGGTCGATGAGTTTAAAAAGGTACTTCCTGATCTCAAGACCAGAAAGGGGCGTGAGGCATACGCGTCGATGGCTCACCAGATCGCGAAGTCGAAGACTGCGCTTGAGGCGGTAGGCAAAGAGATCTCCGCGAAGCAAAAGGAGATTCCAAAGCTGATCGACGCCGAGCGTAAGCGCGTATGGGACACGCTTGAAGCATGGCAAAAAGAAGTTAGGAAGCCGCTTGATGATTGGCAGGACGCCGAAGATGCCAGGGTCGACAAGCACAACGACGGCATCGAGGCGATCAAGGCCTTGGCCAAGTTCGAAGAGCTGCCGACAGCCGCCCATGTCGCCCAGGTCATCGCTGACCTGGAACTGCTGGCTCTCGACGACTCCTGGGAGGAGTTCTTGCCCGAGGCGGCCCAGGCCAAGGATCAAGCGCTGATCACGCTGCGCGGCCTGCACGCCGAGCGAGCCCGGCATGAGGCAGAGCAGGCTGAGTTGGCGCGCCTCCGCGAGGAGAAGGAAATGCGCGACAAGAAAGATCGTGAGGACCAGATCGCTCGGGAAGCCGCTGAGCGCGCTACGCAGGAAGCAGAAGAAAAGGCCCAGCGCGCTCGAGATGCAGAAGCTCAGCGCGTTCGCGATGAGCAGGAGGCTGCCGAGAGGCGCGAGAACGACCTTAAGCTTCAGGCGGCAGAAGCTGAGCGCCGCGCTGAACAGGCAAAGCGCGAGCAGGTTGAGGCCGAACAGAGGGCTGAGCGCGAGCGACTGGAAGGCATCGAACGGCAAGCCGCTGCGGTGGAGCAGGCGCGACTGGATGAGGTCAAGCGCCAGAACGACGCCGCCGCCGAGATCCTGCGCCAGCAGGAAGCCCGCGAGGCCGATACGGCACACAGAGCCAAGATCAACCGCGCCGCCCTGGCAGCCTTCGTGGCTGGCGGCATGACCGAGGAATGCGCCAAGCAGGCAATCACGCTGATCGCCAAGCGCCAGATCCCGAACGTTTCGATTGCCTATTGAGGTCGCCATGAGCAATACAGCACTTGCCGAGAAATCTGACGCTCGGCAGATCGCCTCCCCGGCGATCACCAGCGAGTCAACCGCAATGCTGACCATGATTCAGCGTGCCGCCACTGACCCCGCCTTCGACGCGGACAAGATGCAGAAGATGATGGAGATGTACGAACGGCACACCGATCGTACTGCTGCAGCAGCATTCAACGCGGCGATGGTTAGAGCTCAGGCCGAGATCGGCCCCGTATTCCGCGACAAGTTCAACGCACAGACGAACAGCGCTTATGCCGCGCTTGAATCGATTGACCGGAAAATATCGCCGGTCTACACGGCTTACGGCTTCTCACTGTCATTCGGCACTGGAGACAGTCCGCTGGCCGGCCACATCCGCACGGTATGCGACTGCATGCATGAGGCTGGCCACACGAAGCAGTACCACGTCGATCTTCCGATTGACTCGGCCGGCATCAAGGGCAGCGTGAACAAGACAGGCGTTCACGCCAGCGGCTCGACATACAGCTACGCCCGGCGCTATCTGACGATGATGATCTTCAATGTCGTCCTGACCAATGAGGATAACGACGGGAATGGAGATCAAACACAGGGTCTTGGCGAGCTCCTAAACGAGTGGATACCAAAGGCCTACGCCGCCGAGTCGAAAGAGGCTCTGACGGCTATCTGGCAAGCAGGCGTCCAGGCCTCCCAGGACCTGAAAGCTACCGACAAAAAAACGGCAACCGACCTCTATGAAGCATTGAAGGTTGCGGTCACCACTCGCGGGCAGCAGCTTAGCGCCCCCGCTCAAGAAGGAGCCGACCAATGATCATCGTTCACTGCTCTCAAGGATCAGACGCCTGGCATCAGGAAAGAGCCGGCGTCATCACAGCAAGCATGTTCAGCGACGCCCGCGCCCGGCTGAAGTCAGGCCCCAACAAGGGCGAGCCGACCGCCAAGGCCTTGGACTATGCCTTCCGTCTGGCCGTTGAGCGTATCAGCGGCTCCCCGCTGGATGGTGGATTCGAAACCTGGCAGATGAAGCGTGGCCACGAACTGGAGCCCGAGGCCCGCATGGAGCACGAAATCCAGACAGGGCTGATCGTCACTCAGGTTGGATTGGTTAAAACCGATGATGGCGTGTTCGGCGCCAGTGCCGACGGCTTCATTGGCGAGGATGGCGGGTCTGAGTACAAATGCTTCTTGGCGCCGGAAAAGCTGCGATCCTTCCACATCGACAATGACGCCAGCGACATCATGGACCAAGTGCAAGGCTGTATGTGGATCACCGGCCGCAAGTGGTGGCATATCGGGATGTACTGCCCAGACCTTAAGCCAGTCGGCCGCCAGCTCTGGTGGCAGGAGTTTAAGCGCGACGAGGACTACATCGAAAAGCTCGAGGAAGACCTGTGGCAGTTCAAGCTGCTGGTCGATCAGTACGAGGCCAAGCTGAGGAGTAAGGCAGCATGATCAGCAACCACCTCAACCTAGTGGAGCGGCAGCGGCAAAGCGCCGAGGAGATATCGGCACAAGTCGCCCAGTTCCTGGCGGCCGGCGGCCAGATCGCCCAACTGAAAAGCCTACCGCGAAATCCCCTGCCGCCTCCCCGCTCAACCCGGATAGACCCTGAAACGGTCCTCAAGCGCAAGCCAAGGCCGCTAACCCTGGCCGAGCGCCGCGCCCTTCGAAAAATGGCGGACTCACTATGAGCAAGCGCAAGCCTCACAACCTCAAGGCCAGGATCGAACGATCCTGCCGGGCCCTGCTCAGCACCAACCACGTCGCAGTGGTGAACATCGACCCGAGCGGTCGCCAGGGCATGATCAATTACAAGTCGCTGAAGAACATCGCGCCGGGGAAGATCGGCCAGGCCGTCTGCGGCATCCCCCACCGGTGGACGATCTACCTCAGCGCTCTATGTATCGATGCCCGCGGCGACCGCTACAGCAAGTCGATTGAGGTGGCTCCGGAAGGCGTCTACCTCTCCGACCACCTGGAGGACGTGATCGAGCATTGCTACAAGGAGCTGCGCGACTCAGCCAACCAAAGCCAGATGGTGGCTTCGGGCTGGATCGCCATTCCCGAGGCAATGTCGCTAGACGAGGATCATGCAGCGCGGATCTTCGAAGCGGTCGGGGCCTGGCATCAGGTAAAGGTCGATTCATGCGCCGCATAGCTCGCACCCAACAACGTAAACGACAGACCTGGCTGGCACTGCCGGCCAGCGGAATAGAAGAGGTAGGCCATGGCCGCCACCCAGAAAGACCGCTCAGCAAAGACCGCGGCGAAGAGAAAGAGCCGCGGCGAAGAGGAATTGCGACTCCATACACTGGCCGGAACCCGCCAGGCCCTGGCCGACCTGATGGACTGGAACGGTATTGAGGAGCAGGGCGAGGCCATGACGCTGATGATTCACCATCTGCACGGCCTGGGCCCTGCTGGATCAGCTCAGTTCCTTTCAGCTCCGCGACACGAAATCACGATAAGCGAAAACGTGTCGCGCAAATTGCAACTCGCCTACAACCGCGAATCCCTTCGCATCTGTCACGACGAATAACCCCTACCCCACGCTGCGCATCCGGTCCCGGAGGGCGGCGCACACCTGGAGAAACACAATGACCCAAGTTGCACAGCAAACCATCGCCGCCGCGGACCTTCCTGAGCGCGGCCAACCTCTCGCCGGCGGCATCTTCGCTACACGCTACTGGCTCAACGGCGAAGAACGCGCCCTGGTACTGCTCGACGACGAGCTGGTCGGCGCCTGGGGCGAGTATGGCCAAGACGTTCCTGGCGCCAAGAGCTACAGCGACGGCGAGGCGAACACTCGGGCCATGGCCGAGGCCGGCAGCGAGATCGCTATCAAGGCCCTGGAGCTGGGCGCGCACATCCCCTCCTGCCTGGAAGGCCAACTGCTGATGGCGGCAAAGGCTGACGGCCTGGTAACGCTACGCGAGGATCGTTGGCACTACATGAGCACGCAGTACTCAGCCGACCGCGCCTACTTCATGGTCTTCGGAGGTGGCTGGCTCGACAACGGCGGCAAGAACTACGAGCGCGTGGTGCGCCCTGTCCGCAGCCTTCCAATTCGCTAATTCCCTTCTTCATTCCTTTTCTTGCAGGCGATTCCGGGAGCGTCAGGACGACGCTCAGACCAGAAACGTGCCGGGCAGTGCCGGCCGCCTGCAACCTGATTCCGAGCACTGGAGCATCCCATGCAAATGATTACCGTAAGTCACGGCGAGACCATGTTGACCACTCCCGACGCCGCCCTTGCACTGCAGGTGCTCACCGGGTTGAGCGCTTCCGTAAAGCCGGCCGCGGCGCCATCTGGCATTCCAGAGATTGGCGAATACTGGCCAGGTGAAGGTGGTGTCAACGGTGGCCTGTTCCCGGGCGGCGACAAGCCCTACTACCTGATCGTTCCAATCGGCGCTGACGCGGAGAGGGAACTCCAGTGGGGTGGCTATGGTGATGAGCTCGATGGAGCCAACAGCCCGCATGACGGCCTGTCGAACACCGCTGACCTTGCTGGAGCCGATGACGAATATCCGGCTGCTCAGTTCTGCGCTGCCTTCGAGCGTGATGGGAAAAAGGACTTCTACCTGATGGCCCGCCGGGAAGCACAGTTCCTGGAGATCACTGTCCCGGATGTGTTCAGCAAGCGTTACCACTGGACCAGTTCGCAGGCCTCAGCCAACTCCGCCTACCTCATGGACTTCGAAGATGGCTGGCTCGACGGCATCGCCAAGCACCTCGAGCGCGTGGTGCGCCCTGTCCGCAGAAAGTACTTCTGATCATTCAATGATTCATTCCTGGGCGCCTCGGCGCCCTCGCTTTTAGGAGGCCAGGATGGCCCTGCATACACAGTTAGAGATCCATAAGGTGGCCGAAGAGTTGTTCGGCATGGCACTCAGCTTGGTTCGCCATATTCCGCGCGACCTGAAACAGGTTGCCGGCGGCAAGATTCGGGATGTGTGTCTTGAGGTTCTGGTGCTGATCGGTAGAGCGAATATGGCTCGAGACAAGCGCCCGTATCTCACCGAGGTCATCGAAAACATCTGGATGCTCAACTACCTGTTCAGGGCGTTATCCGAAAACAGCGCCATCAGCCGCGGCCAACATGCCAAAGCGATGAAGCTCACGGCCTCCGTAGGCCGACAGGCGAACGCCTGGAAGAAATCCGCAACCGCGCCCGCTGCTTGAGGGTTACGGCTCTCCTGCCTGTGCGCTGAATCTGGTCGTGCCGCTGGCCCTTGGGCCACCGCCATGCGCATCAGAGATACCGCCGATCTAAAGCGTTCGGGCTGGTCTCGCGCAGTTTCTCTGCTGATCGGCATCGCCTTCGGCAGAGCGACGTAGATAGCACGACAGGTCGCAGTACTCAGCCAACAACGCCTACAACATGGACTTCGAAGATGGCTGGCTCAACAACAACGACAAGAACAACGAGCGCGTGGTGCGCCCTGTCCGCAGAATCAAGTGTTGCTCCCTTCCAGTTCGAGGATCTCGTCCAGGCCTACTACGATTGCCGCCGGCGCAAGCGGAACACCGCAAGCGCCAGGCGATACGAGCAGGACATGGAGATCAACCTGCTGGAGCTTTACGACGACCTGATAGCCGGCACTTACCGGCCAGGCCGGTCTATCTGTTTCGTCGTGACTCGGCCAAAGGCTCGCGAGGTGTGGGCCGCGGACTTCCGCGACCGGATCGTGCATCACCTGCTGTACAACCACATCGGCCCCGCTATCGAGCGCAGCTTCATAGCGGACAGCTGCGCTTGTATCCCCGGTCGCGGCACGCTGTACGCCGCAAAGCGCCTTGAGTCGAAGATAAGGAGCGCCAGCCAGAACTGGTCGAAGCCGGTCTACTACCTGAAATGCGACCTGGCCAACTTCTTCGTGGCGATCAACAAGCAGGTGCTGCTCGAGCAGCTGGCCGCCAGGATCACCGAGCCTTGGTGGCTGGCACTGGCTGAGCAGATCCTGATGCACGACCCGCGCGAGAACTACGAAGTCCGCAGCCCAGCGCACCTGTTCAACCGGGTGCCGCAGCACAAGCGCCTCACCGCGCAGCCTGCGCACCTGGGCCTGCCGATCGGCAACCTGTCGTCGCAGTTCTTCGCGAATGTGTACCTGGATGCGCTGGACCAGTTCGCAAAGCACACGCTCAAGGCGCGCTACTACATCCGCTACGTCGACGACTTCGTCTTCCTGCACGAATCGCCGCAGCAGCTGAACGAGTGGCTGACTCAGGTTGAGAAGTTCTTGCCAAGGCTCGGCGCAAAGCTGAACCCCACGAAGACGATCCTGCAACCGGTCGACCGCGGCGTGGACTTCGTCGGGCACGTGATCAAGCCCTGGAGGCGAACTACCCGGAAGCGATCAGTTGCCCAGGCACTGAAGCGCACAGCTGCAGCACCTGCCGAGGATCTGCGCGAGACCGCAAACAGCTACTTCGGCTTGCTCGGCCAGGCCAGCCACAGCCAGAAAGACCGGGCCGCGCTGGCGCGGGCTGTGCTAAAGCGAGGATATACAGTCAACGGTGCGCTGACGAAGACTTATACAAAGGGAGTCGGCGATCGTGACCAACCCCAAGCCGAGAAAGAAGGCTCCTAGGGATTTCAGCATTCACGGAAAAATACACCCAATGCCCAGACCCATCTGCCATGGGTTCGTTGCTCGCAATGTAGAGCGCCACCTCGCTCTCAGACATTTGAAGATCCACGGACAGCTCGCGCTGAGTTAGTTTCCGAATCTCGCTCATCAGAACACTCCTTTGTTCCGGCCCCGTGCCGTGCCATCAATCAATAGCCCACAAACACACAACACGCCAGCCGGCGAGGCAGGCGCACGCCTGGAGGTCAACAATGCCTACCCCCCCCTCCGCATCAAGCGGATTGATCTGTCGCGCCCTCGCATCCGTAGGCGCGTTCTGCGGGCCCTGAAAAGGAGCTACCAGCTCACCGGCGGGCCGATCACCAGGGCCTGGCTGTGCACACCTGGAACCCTGACCTTCAAGCTCGGCGAATGGCGTGGGCACTACAACGCAAAGAATGAATGGGTGCCGCTATGACACCTCATGAATTCATCGAGAAGAATGTCCACGACGAGCTGCGCAAAATGAAGTTTAAGGAATCGGTGTGCTTCACTGTAAGTCGCGATGCCGTCGACTACTACCGCCAGCGCAGCATGTTCAGCAAGAGTGTTGTGCTCGACGTGCTGGCTTGGTCGAAGAAGCGCGCCAAGGAGCTATCACGCTGAACGCTCGGCCAGCAACTTCGCCCCAAGCGCCCGGCCGGCCTGCTGAGCCAAGCCCCGGTCGGTAAAGGTGCGATCGCCAGCAACAACCGGCACCACCACTTCCCCGCCGCGCTTCACCTCGACGTTGATCCTCCAGGTCTCTCGGCCTTCCTCGTCTTTCTCGCACTCCATGTAGTTCCAGAGCTGAAATCCTTCCAGCTCGTCATAGATATCGTGCTTTGTCATGGGCCTACCCGCTTTGAGGAAGGCACCATCGTAGCACCTCAACTGCCCGGGCATCGCCCGGCAAGGACTCCCCATGCCCACAGAAACCCAACACCTGGAACAGCGAGTAGCTGCCCTTCAGTCCGACCTGAACGTTACTTCCGGGAATCGATGCCATGAGTAAGGTTATGCTCAAACCTACGGTAGTTCTCGCTGAGGGTTTTGCCCGGATCACCGCTGAGCGCAACACCTTCTAAAAGTAGCTGAGCGGACCCGGAGCCAATTGAATCAAAACAACAATAAGCGACGGGCCATCCAGACTTTTAATCAAATAAATAGTTCGTCAATACTAATCATCTTAGCCGCCTCGACAGCCGACTGCACCTGCGCTGAAGACATACCGAATTCAAGATCAGCGTCACTAATCCCCAACGGCACATCCATTGACTCTGCTTGACTATAAATCGCAAGCCATTCTTTTTGAGCTTCTTCTAGATCGTTGCAAACCAAATTATATTTACTAAACTCACTATTACTCAAAGCAAGGTTAATTTCGTCTACTTCATTACTTATCTCACCACCGAGAATTTTCCAAGCATCTTGAACATTGTATAGGTTCTGCTTGGCAACCTCTGACTCAACAGCCAGATCCGTGTAGATCCCAGAAGTGACCTGCAGAGTTGAAATATCTAATGTATAGTCACTCATATTTTTAGTTAATTCTTCTATTTTGCTGTTGCACGATTTTATTTTCGAACCATCAAGCGCAATATAAAAACCAGCCACAGCCACAGCTGGCACAAGAACGATCCACGTTACAAGACCAAATAGACCTGCAGCAGAGACCGCAGCCGCACCAAGACCAATAAGGGCAGTTTCAGCACCGCCTAGAGCAATAATAGATTTCGTTAGACGAGTTATTTCCTGCTCCAAATCAGAAATGCTCATTTTAAGCTGATCAATCTGCCCCTGATCATATTTAACTCCCACGGTACAATCAGCAGCAGCAGCATTTAACTGAGCCGCTATTTGTGGCAAATCATTTTGTGTACCCTCCAACAACTCTAGCGTACGCTGAACCTCTTTAGACTCATTACCAAACAAATACTTTAGCTGATTAAGACTTTTACTGAGATTACCAGGAGCGTAATGATCTTTAGGATTAGCAATCAATTGCCTAGTTGCTGTTATCGCATCATCAAAAGCCTGACCCACTTGCCCTTTATCTTCAAGTATATAACCAGGAACATTCATTAAATCCACTAGAACCTTGTTATTCCAATTCTCCGCCCTCTTCCTTGCCTCAAGTAAATCCTTCTTAAAATCAGATATATTAGGGAGCGGATTTATACAAACAGGCGACTCCTGCTTTGAAACAGTCACCATATAACGAGTAATCGAATCGACGGTAACCTTATACGCCGCCTGCGCGGCAGTGAGCCTCTGTGAGTTCAATCGAATTACATTTGCAAGAGATGACATCTTGATAGCTCCTTTTTATTAAAACATCCATTACAGCGAAAATACGCAATAAAAAACATCAATTCAAGCCATGAGAAAGTAACTCATAAGATCAAAAAGAAATAAAGCCCGACCAGTTAATTTCAAACTCAAAAAACTCCTACCCTGCAATGTAAGAGCTTCACTATAACCAGCGTCATGTAATAACTACTAATCCCGTAGGGATTCGCTCAGCCGAATGTACTGCTAAGTCTGGCCTTACTCCCTCCCACTTCAAGTCAGTCGCAGCTTCTGCGGCAAGGACAAGTCATGCCTGAAGAAAATGAAATCCAGAACTGGGACGGCGAAGGCCTGCCGCCTGTTGGGACGCTGTGCGAGTCTCGGCGACCAAACACGAACCTTGTGTGGAGGCCGGCGACGATCCTTTGCCTGGGCGAGAAACGTGCTTTCTTCCGCGATGGCGAGGGTAACGAGTTGTCTCGCAGCTTCGAGGAAGTCGAGTTCCGACCGGCGCGCACGCCCGAGCAGATCGCGGCAGAAGAGCGCAGAAGTGCTATTGATACCCTTGCTGATGAGTTGGCGGGGTATCAAGGGTGCGAGGCGAAGGACAGGCATCAGAACCTTGCCCTGTACCTGCATGACCAGGACTACCGCAAGCAGGTGGCGCCATGAGCCGAACAGTCATTCTTACAGGCTATGCCGTGGTGAAGTTCCGCAAGGTCATGACCGACATGGACGAGGACGAGATCGAACAACTGCATAAGCTCCCCGACCTCGCCGGCGGCCAGATCGACGAGGAAGACCTGAGCGACATCGAAGACATCCAGCATATCGATGTGGAGGTGGCGCCATGATCCTGCTCTCCCTCCCCGCACTGCTCTTCATTGGCTGGAACATCTACCGAGGGCCGAAGCGATGAAGGCATTGAGCATTCGCCAGCCATGGGCCTGGCTGATCCTCCACGGCGGCAAGGACATCGAGAACCGTTCCTGGCACACGAAATTCCGCGGGCGGTTCCTCGTGCACGCAGCTCAGGGCATGACCCGCAACGAGTTTACCCAGGCGCTGCTGTACTGCCATGACCGCGGCCTGCCAATGCCCGACCGTAGCGACATGCAGCGCGGCGGAATCATCGGCTCGGTTGAGCTGGTCGATAGCCTCGATACCAGCGACTCGCCCTGGTACATGGGTCAGAAAGGCTTCCTGCTGCGCGATCCGAAGCCGCTGCCGTTCGTGCCGCTCAAGGGGCGGCTCGGTTTCTTCGAAGTGCCTGACGAGCTGATCACGCAATAGGAGTTCGCCCCAGCCCGCAACGCAGTCGACGGATAGCCAGGACAACGGACTGGGCGAACGCTGAAACCATAGCCGCCCGCAACGCCGGCAACCATCAGACCTTTCCGAAAAAAACCTACCTAAATCTGAACTGGCGCCCGTACCGGCCACAGCGCATTCGCCCCTTTACAAGTGCACTGGGCCGGCCGAGCGGCGCAACTCTATCCATAGCAGCGCCGCATGTCCCGAACACAATTCTGAATAAACCTGAAGCCGGCCGCCAGGCGCGGCATGGAGACAAATACCCATGGCAAATGCAACTGCTGCTGTGCAGTCCGGCCTGCAGCCGCGGTTCCTTCGCGCGAAAGATGCGCCTGGCTACCTCGGCATGTGCAAGGACGAATTCAAGAACACCGTAAGGCCTCACGTCCGCGAATTTCCTATTGGGAAACAGGGCGTTGGGTTCGATCGCCTGGAACTGGACGCATGGGCCGACGCCTACATCGAGTCTATGGCAATTGAAAAGGCCGCAAATCAGGACAACAATCGCCCTCGCAGCGAGCGCCAGGGCAAGAAGGAAGGAGAATTGCCGTGGCCCAAAAAGCAATCACAGGCCTCCAGCAAATGCCGAACGGCATCTGGAAGATCGACAAAAAGTACAGAGGAGAGCGAATTCAGGAGAGTACTGGCACTAGTATCCGCGCCGAAGCAGAGCAGTACCTGATCCACAAGCTGGAGCAGTTGCGCCAGCAGAAAGTGTATGGCGTTCGGCGGACCAGGACATGGCGAGAGGCGGCGACCCGCTTCCTGCTGGAAGTAAAGGACCAGGCCTCAATCCACATTTCAGCTACTTATATGGAGCAGCTGGACCCATTCATTGGGGATATGCCGCTCACCCATATCGATGATGACGCGCTCGCCCCGTACATCCAGTCGAAGCTGCACCCGACCGAGGGTAAGCCTGTCACCAACCGGACGGTGAACATTGCGCTTCAACGAGTGATTCGAGTGCTGAATCTTTGTGCGCGGAAGTGGCGGGATGAAGAGCGCCGGCCATTGCTCGATGTTGTGCCGATGATCTCTCTGCTGGATGAGAAGACGAACAGCCGAAAGCCCTACCCGCTTTCATGGGAAGAGCAGTCGATCCTGTTCGCCGAGCTCCCGGCGCACCTTCAGACCATGGCCTTGTTCAAGGTCAACACGGGATGTCGGGAGCAAGAAGTTTGCAAGCTTCAGTGGAATTGGGAGATTGCGGTACCGGAACTGGGAACGAGTGTGTTCCTGATCCCAGCAGGATTTGGCGGAAGAAGCGCCAGGTCTGGAGTGAAGAACCGAGACGAGCGCCTGGTCGTTTTAAATGATGTGGCCAAGTCGGTGATCGAGAAGCAGCGCGGCAATCATCAGCTCTACGTGTTCCCGTTTGGCAAGCCAGATGGCGAGGGGAATGAAACGACGGTTCACCGCATGAATGACTCGGCCTGGAAGAAGGCGCGGGTCCGATCGGCGAAGAAATGGCAGGAGAAGTTCTTGCGGCCGGCACATGACGGCTTTGCCAGAATCCGCATACACGACCTGAAACACACCTTTGGGAGAAGGCTACGTGCAGCAGGCGTGACTGAGGAGGATCGGAAAGCATTGCTCGGCCACAAGAATGGCAGCATCACCAGCCACTACTCGGCGGCGGAACTGGATCAGCTCATTACGGCAGCAAATAAGGTATCAGCAACCGACTCGCGCGCACCAGCGCTGACGATTCTGAAAAGGAGGGAGGCATGAAGAAAAAGTCCAAGGTCACTCGAAAAGTCACTATGGCACAAACAACAAAGCCGCTCGAAAGCGGCTAAGTCATTGAAAAATATGGTCGGGACGGAGTGATTCGAACACTCGACCCCTAGCACCCCATGCTAGTGCGCTACCGGACTGCGCTACGCCCCGACTAGGCGTGTTACTGGGTTCGCTTCTTAACGAAGCGCTCAAGAATATATCGCAAGCTTTTGAAATATGGAAGTATTTTAAAAGCTGAAAATTACTTCTTGAGTACCACCAGAACGTCCTCCAGTTCGGAGATCATCTGGCGGATCAATTGCTTGTACTGGGTGGTGTCGTCTTTGGCTTCATCACCGGAAAGGCGCAGGCGCGCTCCACCGATGGTGAACCCCTGATCATAAAGCAACGCGCGGATCTGCCGGATCATCAGCACGTCCTGGCGCTGATAATACCGGCGATTTCCGCGGCGCTTGACGGGGTTGAGTTGAGGAAACTCCTGCTCCCAATAACGCAGCACATGCGGTTTGACCGCACAGAGCTCGCTGACTTCGCCGATGGTGAAGTAGCGCTTGCCCGGAATGACCGGGAGCTCGTCGTTATGACTTGGTTCCAGCATAAGCCTCAACTCGGGCCTTCAACTTCTGCCCTGGACGAAAGGTGACCACACGGCGTGCCGTGATCGGGATTTCTTCACCCGTCTTCGGGTTACGGCCAGGTCGCTGGCGTTTATCCCGAAGATCGAAGTTACCGAAACCGGACAGTTTGACCTGTTCGTTATCTTCGAGAGCGTGCCTGATTTCCTCAAAAAACAGCTCGACCAATTCCTTGGCCTCACGTTTATTCAGGCCCAGCTCTTCGTAGAGACGTTCGGCCATTTCAGCTTTCGTCAGAGCCCCCATACGTCACTTCCTTAACGTGGCGTTCAACCTTTGTTCGAGCGAGGTGAGGATATTTTGCGTCGTGGAGTTCACCTCATCGTCATTAAGAGTGCGCGATGGATGCTGCCAGGTCAAGCCAACTGCAAGGCTTTTTCTATGAGGATCAATGCCTTTACCCTGGTACACGTCAAACAACCTGAGGTCTGTCAGCCATTCGCCTGCATTCTCACGGATTACATCCAGTACCGCACTGGCAGCAACATCGCGATCAGCCAGCAAGGCCAAGTCACGACGCACTTCAGGAAAGCGCGACAACTCGTGGAATTCAGGCATTTTTCCCGAAGCTACTTCGGCCAGAACCAGCTCGAAAACGAAAACCGGACGATCGAGACCGAGGGTTTTCGACAATTCAGGGTGGATAGCGCCAATATAGCCAACCAGGCGACCTTCACGCTCGATCCGCGCAGTTTGACCCGGATGCAACGCAGGGTGCTTGCCAGGCGCAAAAGTGAAAGCATCGAGTGCGCCGGCAAAGCCCAGTACCGCTTCCACGTCAGCCTTGACGTCAAAGAAGTCCACAACGTCGCGACCTTGTGCCCAACCTTCCGGTAGACGAGTGCCGCATACCACACCGGCCAGCATCGGCTCTTGCTTCAAGCCTTCCAGTTGACCGACGAAACGCAGACCGCTCTCGAACAGACGGACACGGTCCTGCTGACGGTTCAGGTTGTGCTGAAGCGCCTTGACCAGCCCCGGCCACAGCGACGAACGCATGGCAGCCATGTCGTTGGAAATCGGGTTGGCCAGCAACAGCGGCTCGACACCTGGATTAAACAACTCGAACTGTTTCGGATCGATGAAGCTGTAAGTAATAGCCTCCTGATAACCACGGGCCACGAGCAAACGACGCAGCTCAGGCAGATCGCTACGAGCTTCGGCCTTGGCTTGTGGAGCCAGACGCGCTTGTGGGTAGCGAACCGGCAGGCGGTTGTAGCCGTACAGACGGGCCAACTCTTCGATCAGATCGACTTCCAGGCTGATGTCGAAGCGATGGCTTGGCACTTCAACGCGCCACTGCCCTGCTCCATCGGCGGAAATCTTCAGGCCCAGGGCACCGAGCAGACGCTCGACTTCCGACGCGTCGATTTCCATACCCAGCATCTGGGTGATGCGCTCGGCACGCAGGGTGACTGGAGCGATCGACGGCAGGTACTGCTCGCTGACCGCTTCGATGATCGGGCCGGCTTCGCCACCGGTGATCTCCAACAACAGGCCAGTGGCACGCTCCATGGCTTCACGGGCAAGCTGCCAGTCCACACCACGCTCGTAGCGATGCGAGGCGTCGGTGTGCAGACCATAGGAACGAGCTTTACCAGCGACAGCAATCTGGTCGAAGAAGGCACTTTCCAGGAAAACATCGCAGGTAGTCGCAGTTACACCACTGTGTTCGCCACCCATGACACCGGCAATCGCCAGAGCGCGGGTATGGTCGGCGATAACCAGGGTATCGCTGCGCAGGGTCACTTCCTGGCCATCCAGCAAGACCAGCTTCTCACCCTCTTCGGCCATCCGTACACGGATGCCACCGTTGATTTCAGCGAGATCGAAAGCATGCAGCGGCTGCCCCAGCTCCAGCATCACGTAGTTGGTGATGTCCACGGCCGCATCGATGCTGCGTACATCAGCACGACGCAGGCGCTCGACCATCCACAGCGGGGTCGGCTTGGACAGGTCGACATTGCGGACAACCCGGCCCAGATAACGCGGGCAAGCCGCGGGCGCCAGCACTTCAACCGGACGCACTTCGTCGTGCGCAGGCGCAACGGATAGCACCACTGGACGGGTGACTGGTGCGGCATAGAGCGCGCCAACTTCACGAGCAAGGCCCGCCAGAGACAGGCAATCACCGCGGTTCGGGGTCAGATCGACCTCAATGCTGGCATCGTCCAGCTCCAGGTACTCACGAAAATCCTTGCCTACCGGCGCATCGGCCGGCAACTCCATCAGACCGTCATTGCCCTCTCCCACCTGCAGCTCTACCTGGGAACACAGCATGCCGTTCGATTCGACGCCGCGCAGCTTGGCCTTCTTGATCTTGAAGTCGCCAGGCAGCTCAGCACCGATCATGGCGAAAGGGATCTTCAGGCCCGGACGCACGTTTGGCGCACCGCACACGACCTGGAAGGTTTCCGCGCCATTGCTGACCTGGCAAACGCGCAGCTTGTCGGCATCGGGATGTTGCTCGGTGCTCAGCACCTCGCCCACCACCACGCCACTGAAAACACCGGCGGCCGGCGTCACGCTATCGACCTCAAGACCGGCCATCGACAGACGAGCAACCAGCTCGTCGCGACTTACCTGCGGGCTTACCCAGCCGCGCAGCCATTGTTCACTGAATTTCATCCTGCTCTCCTGAAAGATTCGTTACGGGCGTGCGACCTAGCGAAATTGCGCGAGGAACCGCAAGTCGTTGTCGAAGAACAGGCGCAAGTCATTCACGCCGTAACGCAGCATGGCCAGACGCTCGGCGCCCATACCGAAGGCAAAGCCCTGGAACTCTTCCGGATCGATCCCGGACATGCGCAGCACGTTCGGGTGAACCATGCCGCAGCCCATGACTTCGAGCCAACCGGTCTGTTTGCAGACACGGCAGCCTTTACCGCTGCACATCACACATTCCATGTCGACTTCGGCGGACGGCTCGGTGAACGGGAAGTACGAAGGACGGAAACGCACCGCCAGTTCTTTTTCGAAGAACACCCGCAGGAACTCTTCGATGGTCCCTTTGAGGTCGGCGAAATTGATGTCGCGGTCGATCAGCAAGCCTTCGACCTGGTGGAACATCGGCGAGTGGGTGATATCGGAGTCGCTACGGTACACACGGCCTGGGCAGACAATGCGGATCGGCGGCTGCTGCGATTCCATGGTGCGGACCTGTACCGGCGAGGTATGGGTGCGCAACAGCATGTTCGCGTTGAAATAGAAGGTGTCATGCATCGAACGGGCCGGGTGGTGGCCTGGGATGTTGAGCGCCTCGAAGTTGTGATAGTCGTCTTCGACCTCGGGGCCTTCGGCGATGCCGTAGCCGATATGGGTGAAGAACTGTTCAATACGTTCCAGAGTCCGGGTCACAGGATGCAGACCGCCGGAGACCTGGCCGCGGCCAGGCAGGGTCACATCGATGGACTCAGCGGACAGTTTGGCAGCCAGCTCGGCTTCTTCAAACAAAGCCTTACGCGTATTGAGGGCCTCTGTAACACGCTCCTTGGCAACGTTGATCAGGGCGCCGACCTGCGGACGCTCCTCTGCCGGTAAATTCCCCAGGGTCTTCATCACCTGAGTCAATTCACCCTTCTTGCCAAGGTACTGAACCCGGATTTGCTCCAGGGCATTGATATCTTCAGCGCTTTGCACAGCCTCTAGTGCTTGAGAGACCAGCGCATCCAGGTTTTCCATGTACAGACTCCAGATACAAAATAGGGGAAGAGCTTGTAGGCTCTTCCCCTATTTATGACGTTTAACACCTGAGCCCACAGAGGTGAGCCCGGGTGACTGTCGGGGGTACTTAAGCCAGAGTGGCTTTAGCTTTCTCGACAATCGCAGCAAACGCCGCTTTTTCGTTCACTGCCAGATCAGCCAGAACCTTACGGTCGATCTCGATGGACGCTTTTTTCAGGCCGGCGATGAAACGGCTGTAGGACAGACCGTTGATACGAGCACCAGCGTTGATACGGGCGATCCACAGAGCGCGGAACTGACGTTTTTTCTGACGACGGTCACGGTAGGCGTATTGGCCTGCCTTGATTACCGCTTGCTTGGCAACACGGAATACGCGGGAACGCGCGCCGTAGTAGCCTTTAGCAAGTTTCAGAATTTTTTTGTGACGTTTACGGGCAATGACGCCACGCTTTACACGAGCCATGAGTTACTTCCTCTATTCTTGATCCAAAAATTAACGAAGGCGCAGCATGCGCTCGACTTTTGCCACGTCAGACGGATGCAGCAAGCTGCTACCGCGCAGTTGACGCTTACGCTTGGTCGACATTTTGGTCAGGATGTGGCTCTTGAAAGCGTGCTTGTGCTTGATACCGTTAGCAGTTTTCAGAAACCGCTTAGCAGCACCACTTTTGGTTTTCATCTTTGGCATGTTCGGATACTCCGCATTCAGTTGATAAACATAATCAGAAGGCCTGCCGTGCCCTGTTGATTACTTCTTCTTTTTCGGGGCGATGACCATGATCAGCTGGCGTCCTTCCATCTTAGGATGCTGTTCGACCGAACCGTACTCTTGCAGGTCAGCTTCAACCCGCTTGAGGAGTTCCATCCCCAGCTCCTGGTGGGCCATCTCACGGCCGCGGAATCGCAAGGATACCTTGGCCCTGTCCCCGTCACTCAGGAAACGTACCAGGTTGCGCAGTTTTACCTGGTAATCCCCTTCCTCCGTCCCTGGACGAAACTTGATTTCTTTTACCTGAATCTGCTTCTGGTTCTTCTTCGCCGCGGCAATCTGCTTCTTCTTCTCGAAGATCGACTTGCCGTAGTCCATCACACGGCAAACCGGTGGGACTGCGTCGGCGGAGATTTCCACCAGATCAAGCTTGGCTTCTTCAGCAATACGAAGCGCTTCATCAATCGAGACGATGCCAATCTGCTCGCCGTCAGCGCCAATTAACCGAACCTCGCGTGCCGAGATATTCTCGTTGATCGGGGCTTTCGGTGCAGCTCGTTTATCTTGTCTCATTTCACGCTTAATAATAATTACTCCGAATCTGGGCGACCACGCCGGGAAACCGCTTGTGCAAGGAACTCCGAGAACTGAGCGACGGGCATCGAGCCCAGGTCGGCACCTTCACGGGTACGCACAGCGACAGTCTGCGTCTCGACTTCCCGATCTCCAATAACCAAGAGATAGGGAACCTTGAGCAAAGTATGCTCGCGGATTTTAAAGCCGATCTTTTCATTTCTCAAGTCAGACTTGGCACGAAATCCGCTTTGGTTGAGGGTTTTTTCCACTTCGAGGGCAAAATCTGCCTGTTTATCAGTGATATTCATCACCACCGCCTGGGTCGGAGCCAGCCACGCAGGGAATGCCCCTTCGTAATGCTCGATCAAAATCCCGACGAAACGCTCGAAGGAACCGAGGATCGCCCGGTGCAACATCACCGGATGTTTACGGCTGTTATCTTCGGAAACGTACTCGGCGCCCAGACGGATCGGCAGGTTGAAATCGAGCTGCAAGGTACCACACTGCCAGACACGCCCCAGGCAGTCTTTCAGCGAAAACTCGATTTTCGGACCGTAGAACGCCCCTTCGCCCGGTTGCAGGTCATACGGTAACCCGGCGCTATCAAGCGCGGCGGCCAAGGCATTTTCAGCGCGATCCCACAGCTCGTCGGAACCCACACGCTTTTCAGGGCGGGTGGAAAGCTTCATTTCGATGTCCTTGAAGCCGAAATCGGCATAGACATCCATGGTCAGCTTGATGAACGCGGCGGATTCGGCCTGCATCTGCTCTTCGGTACAGAAGATATGCGCATCGTCCTGGGTGAAGGCACGCACCCGCATGATGCCGTGCAATGCACCGGACGGCTCGTTACGGTGACAAGCACCGAACTCGGCCAGGCGCATCGGCAGCTCGCGGTAGCTTTTCAGGCCCTGATTGAATACCTGCACGTGGCATGGGCAGTTCATCGGCTTGATGGCGTAGTCGCGGCTTTCCGACTCGGTGGTGAACATGTTTTCGGCGTAGTTGGCCCAGTGCCCGGACTTCTCCCACAGGCTGCGATCGACCACCTGCGGAGTCTTGATCTCCAGGTAGCCGTTGTCGCGCTGAACCTTGCGCATGTATTGCTCGAGCACCTGGTACAGAGTCCAGCCATTCGGATGCCAGAACACCATGCCCGGCGCTTCTTCCTGGGTATGGAACAGGCCAAGACGCTTGCCGATCTTGCGATGGTCGCGCTTCTCAGCTTCTTCGATACGCTGGATGTAAGCCGCCAGTTGCTTCTTGTCCGCCCAGGCGGTGCCGTAGACGCGCTGCAGTTGCTCGTTCTTGGCATCACCGCGCCAGTAGGCGCCGGACAGCTTGGTCAGCTTGAAGGACTTGAGGAAGCGAGTATTCGGCACATGCGGACCGCGGCACATGTCGACGTATTCTTCGTGGTAGTACAGGCCCATGGCCTGTTCGTTCGGCATGTCCTCGACCAGGCGCAACTTGTAGTCTTCGCCGCGAGCCTTGAACACTTCGATCACTTCGGCGCGCGGAGTGACTTTCTTGATGACGTCGTAATCTTTCTCGATCAGCTGCTGCATGCGCTGCTCGATGGCCGCCAGATCGTCCGGGGTGAAAGGACGCTCGTAGGCGATATCGTAATAGAAGCCTTCATCGATCACTGGACCGATAACCATCTTCGCAGTCGGATACAGCTGCTTGACCGCGTGGCCAACCAGGTGAGCGCAAGAGTGGCGAATGATCTCCAGCCCCTCTTCATCCTTTGGCGTGATGATTTGCAGGGTCGCGTCGCCGTCGATCAGATCGCTAGCGTCGACCAGTTTGCCATTGACCTTGCCGGCCACGGTGGCCTTGGCCAGACCTGCACCAATGGATGCGGCGACCTCGGCTACGGAAACCGGATGATCGAATGAACGTTGACTGCCGTCGGGAAGAGTAATAGTGGGCATGGCGCCTCCTCTCCTAGTGGTGACCCCTACCAAAGGTCACGTGGGTTGGGATGAGCCAGTACGCGGTTCGATCCAGGCCGTTCGTGACGAACGCCTGCCTCACAGTGGCAGGAGCCTTGCGGCCAACCGGTAAAACGAACCAGAGTGACTGGAGTTCAAATCAAAAAATAGAGGCATAGACCGCGGTGGGATTGAAACTCGCCCAGAGCCTGAAAACACCCAAGCCGGGCATGCTAGCACAGATGAACGGTCATCGCGCCGTACTTCCCACCGGGAGCAGCTTAACAGCGCTTTCTAAACTAGAAAGTGAACTTGATGTGTACGCACGGTCTCAAATACACCGAGAATCGCCATTCTTGTACCAAATCCCAGGAGAGCTCGACTCATGCGCCTCACCCAACTATTCGCCCTTGCCGCCCCTTTCGCCCTGCTGCTGCCATTGAGCGCGCAAGCCGCCTGGCCAGCCGGGGTACGTGCCGAATACATGAAGGATTGCACGGCTGCCGCCAGCCAGAGCGTTGATGTGAAAAGTGCGGAAAAGCACTGCGCCTGTGGTGCGGACAAGCTCAATGAGAAGTTCACTACCGACGAAATCAAACAACTCATGAGCAAGCAGACTCAACCAGATCCGGCGCTGAGAGCCAAGGCGCTGGACGCCATTGCCGCTTGCCGGGTGGTGAAATAAGTCTTTAAAGCGTGAGAGAGGACCTTGATTCAGGCTTGATGCGATCTGAAAACAGGCCTTTTTTCACAATTTACGCAGCTTTTACGGCTTTTTTTATCACCGAATATTTTCGGTGAAAGCCCCTTAAACCGGGGCTTTCAGCCGATCGGAGCAACAAAACGGACTCAACCACCTGGGAATCCGCACGTCCGGGGGGCTCCCAAGTCGAACATTTCGACTATGATAGCTCGGTGTGCCCAGTTGGCCTGAGCAGCACAGTACTACTGAAAATATATGTTTCTTGGAGATACACCATGTCTAATCGCCAAACCGGCACCGTAAAATGGTTCAACGATGAAAAAGGCTTCGGCTTCATCACTCCTCAAGGTGGCGGTGACGACCTGTTCGTACACTTCAAAGCTATTGAAAGCGACGGTTTCAAAAGCCTGAAAGAAGGCCAGACCGTTTCCTTCGTGGCTGAGAAAGGCCAAAAGGGTATGCAAGCTGCACAAGTTCGTCCTGAGTAATTTCTCAGCGAGCTAAAAAAACCCCGTCCATGTGACGGGGTTTTTTATGCAAGATGCAAAAGCGCCGACAAGATCAGCCGCAGTTGACCCGGGTGACCACCAGGTTGGTATCGGTGTTGAGGTTCAGCCGATCGGAACGGTATTCCAGGGTGATCATGTCATTCGGCTTGAGAATACGGGCGTTCTGCGCGCCTGCGCGAGTACGCGCCTGCTCCAGCAGCTCGGGCGAAGCTTTTTTGCCGATGGCGAACTCGGCCGCCTTAGCCTCACAGCGGCTATGGCCGCTCTCGGTCGCTACCGGATCCTTATCCGGTGAAGAAGTGCTGCACCCTGCCAAAACGACTGCAGCCAACAAGGTACCGAATGACGCGAGCTTCCAAGGCATGAAGCCTCCTTTTCAAAAATAAGCAGAGATAGTGCGACAACCGCTCTGACTATTGGTTTCACAAACGGACTGGCCAATGGCTCCTGGCCAGACAGCGGGCAAGTCTGCATCAGGTACGGCCACGTTTTCATGCAGCAATCGTGACCGGATATGAACAGCCTCAGTAAATATCGATGTAATCGAACGGTGGTTTCGGCCAGTTCTGTTTCAATGCGTTAAGAATCTGCGTCACCCAGACCTCATCGCTGGCCGCTACCAGCCCGACATAACCGGAGCCGGCAGCCCAGGTTTCCAGCCTGAACAGCAGGCCGTCGATGTCCGCGCCACCGACCACGCCCGACGAGATATAGGCAATGCCCGTCTTGGTCACTCGCAGCTGGGTATGCACATCGTCACTGGCCGATGCCAGCAACTGGCGCACCGCCTCGGAGGTCAAGGCATCAGGGTTGTTCAAATCGATCTGCACACTGGCACCCTTTGAAAACAGACAATGACCAAGTGTCGCACAGCCCTCCCCTCATGCCTAAGTCGGAGTGCGAAAAGCCCGCCAAGGTGTTTAACTCTACAAGACCGGAAGCCCTCGACAAGCGCCTGTCCGGCCCGCCCATTTCCGAGCTTGCGAGACTTCCATGGCCACCGTGACGATCGACGCCGACATCAAAGCCAAATGGCCCGAAGGCCACTGTTCCTACAGCCCTGGCAGCCCCGAAGAGCTGGCGATCATCGGCATCGACTTACTGATCAGGGAGCTGGGCACCGAAGCGGCCCAGACGTTCATCGAGCAGATATTCGAGAAGTATCCCGGCGAGCACTCGGGCACGCCGGATACAGGGAAGGCGTAACGCCCGGCAGGCTGGCACCTGCCGGGAATGTTGCTTATTTCAGGCGAGCCAGGCGCTCGGTCAGCAGATCGAAGAAGCCCTGGGCATCGCCATTCTCCACCCAGAACACGTTCTTCTCCTGCTTCAGGCCGTCGTACCAATCGACGATGGTCTGGCCGAAGGTCGGACCTTCACGGCTGTCGATGACCATGTTGGCCTGGCGCCCGCTGAACAGCTCGGGCTTGAGCAGGTAGGCAACGACGGTCGCGTCATGCACCGGGCCACCCGGAATGCCGTAGTGCTCCATGTCACCCTTGACGTATTCGTTGAGGATATCCCCCACCACCTTGCTGGCATTGTTGTTCAAGGCCGCGATTTTCTGCAGGCGCGCATCGCTGGTCAGCACCTTGTGGGTGACGTCCAGCGGCAGGTAAGTCAGTTTCACACCGCTCTTGAGCACCACCTCGGCGGCCTGCGGGTCGGCGAACAGGTTGAACTCCGCCACCGGGGTGATATTGCCGCCATTGAAATGCGCCCCGCCCATGACCACCACTTCCTTGATGCCTTGGGTGATATCTGGTGCCTGGATCAGCGCCAGCGCCAGGTTGGTCTGCGGGCCCAGCATGGCGATGGTGATGCTGTGGGGCTTGGCGGCGCGCAGGGTGTCGATCAGGTAATTGATCGCGCTACCCTCGGCCAGGCCTTTTTTCGGCTCGTGCACCGTGACCCCGGAAATACCTTCCTTGCCATGAATGTTCTCGGCATAGATCGGCGTGCGCAGCAGCGGCTTCGGCGCTCCGGCGTACACCGGCACCTCCTCGCGCCCCGCCCACTCACGGGCCAGGCGCGCATTGCGCGAGGTCTTGTCCAGGCGCACGTTGCCGGCCACCGTGGTCAGCGCGCGAATATGCAGCTCTTCCGGCGACGCCAGGGCGAACAGCAACGCAACCACATCATCGGCACCCGGATCGGTATCGATGATCAGATCGATTTTTTCTGCCGCATGGGCGCTTGTAGCAGTGAACAGGGACACGAGCAGAACACTCCGGATCAGGTGTTTCAGTAGCTGAGCATAGCGGTGCATGGCGCACTCCTTTGCGTGATTAAACAGAGAGGGACAACGCTCAGAACGTCACCCCGGCAATCAAAGCGATGTTGCAATAAGGCTGGCACTCCCCGGTACGGACGATTGCCCGCGCCTGGCGGCTGAGCACCTTGAACTCATCGTGGCTCAACAGTTTGCGCGCACCCAGCGCGCCCTCGGCGCTCAGCGCCTCGAGCGCCTGCAGGGCCGAGGACTGCCGATCCAGGATCTCCCGAGCCAGTACATGGCCCTCCACCTGCATCTCGCAGAGCACCACCTGCAAGGTGCTGAGGAAATCCGGAATGCCCTGGGTCAGGGCCAGGTCGATCAACTCGACGCCCGGCGGCACAGGCAAACCAGCATCGCCGATGACCACGATATCGCCGTGCCCCAGGGAGGCAATCAGTCGCGACAGGGCGACATTGAGCAAGGGTGTTTTTTTCATGCGGGAGAGAACGCCTGTACGTCGGACAACGTGGGAATGGAAGGTTGCGCACCTGGCCGGGTCACCGACAGCGCCGCCGCGACCTGGCCGAAACGAATCGCCTCGGCCTCGCTCTTGCCGGCAGCCAGGGCCGCGGCAAAACCACCGACGAATGTATCGCCGGCGGCTGTGGTGTCGACCGCCTTGACCTTGGGCGCCGGGAAATGCTCGAAGCTCGTGCCATTGGCGAACAGCGAACCCTGGGACCCGAGCGTGATGATCACCTTACCGGCCCCGGCGGCGATCAGGCGGGCGGCCGCGGCTTCAGCGCTCGCCAGGGAGTCCACCGGCAAGCCACTGAGCGCCGCGGCCTCGCTTTCGTTGGGAATCAGATAATCGATGGACGCGTACCAGTCCGCCGGCAACGGGCTACTGGCCGGTGCCGGATTGAGGATCACTGTCTTGCCCAGCTCACGGCCACGCTTGAGGCTATGCCCCACCGTAGACAGCGGCACTTCGAGCTGGCAGATGATCACGTCGGCCGCCTGTAGCACCTTGTCGAAGCCACCGACCACTTCTGGCGTGAGCTGACCATTGCCACCGGCCACGATCACGATCGCGTTCTGGCTACTGTCGTCCACCACGATCAAGGCGACGCCACTGGAGCCCGCGACGGCGGTGACGGCCTGGCAATCGATCTGTTCGGCGAGCAACGCCAAGCGCAATTGCTCGCCGTAGGCATCATCACCGACGCAGCCGACCATCGACACCTGGGCGCCCAGGCGGGCTGCCGCCACCGCCTGGTTCGCCCCCTTGCCACCAGAAACCGTGGCGAACGATTGGCCGATCAGGGTTTCACCGGCACGTGGCAGCCGCTCGGCCCGGGTGACCAGGTCCATGTTGAGGCTGCCTACTACCACTACTTTTGCTGGCATACATCGATACTCATCAATTCGGTTCAACGGTACTCGGAGAATGCGCCGGCCACTGGCGCCGTCGACTCGCGCAGGACAATGCTTGGGGTGACGATCCGCTGGTCGGTCGCCAACCCAGGCGTGGCGATGCGGCGCAGCAACAGCTCCGCCGCCTGCTCGCCCAACTGCAGGATCGATTGGCCGACCGTGGTCAGCGCCGGATACACATAACGGCTCATCTGGATATCGTCGAAGCCGATCACCGACAGCTCGCTCGGCACCCGGATATTGCGCTCCGCCGCCGCTCGCAGCACACCGATACCCATCATGTCGTTGCCGGCAAAGATCGCGCTGGGCGGGTTGCGCTCCAGCAACTGGGCCGCCGCGTGATAACCGCCGGTGCTGGTGAAGTCGCTCTGCAGGATGCGCTCCGCCAGCACTTCCACACCGGCTTCGCGCAACGCCCGCTGGAACCCCGCCAGACGCAGCTGCGCCACGCTGGTGTAGTCCGGACCGCCGATGCAGGCGATATCACGATGGCCCAACTCGAGCAGATGACGGGTCGCCAGGTACGCGCCGTATTCGTGATCGATGCGCACTAGGTCCGCATCCACCCCTTCCAGCCCGCGGTCGACTATCACCATCGGCGTGCGTACCGCCGCCAGGCCCTTGGCCAGTCCACCGTCGCCACCAGCCGAGGTCACGATCAGGCCATCGATGCGTTTTTCCAGCAGCACTCGCAGGTAGCTGCGCTGTTTTTCCGGATCGTCGTCGGAGTTGCAGAGAATCACGCAGTAACCGTTGCGCTCGCAATAATCCTCGATCCCCCGGGCCAGCTCGGCGAAATACGGGTTGAGGCTGTTGGGCACCAACAGGCCGATGGTCGCCGTGGTCTTGGCCTTCAGCGAGCGCGCCACGGCGCTGGGCACGTAGTCGAGCTGCTGGATCGCCGCCTCGACCTTGATCCGCACCTCCTCGCTGACCGGGCGCGTCTTGTTCAGCACGTGGGAAACCGTGGTGTAGGAAATCCCCGCGAGGGCCGCCACATCTTTGATCGTTGCCATGACTCAGCTCCGCCGGCTTGCACGCTGGCTGCGATAAGTATCCAGCACCACCGCAATCACGATGACCGCGCCGGTAATGATGCGTTTGGTCGGCTCGGTCGCGCCGATCTGCGCCAGACCCGCGGCCAGCACCGAGATAATCAATACCCCGAAAAAGGTGCTGATCACCGACCCGCGTCCGCCCATCAGGCTGGTGCCGCCGATCACCACGGCCGCGATCACTTGCAGCTCCAGGCCGGAACCGGCATTCGGGTCCGCCGCCTCCAGGCGGGAAATCTGGAACAGCGCGGCGATGCCCGCCAGCAGCCCCATCAGGCTGAACACCAGGATCTTGTAGGGCTTGGGATTGATGCCCGCCAGGCGCACCGCTTCCTCGTTGGTGCCGATGCCGATCAGGTAACGGCCGAACACCGTGCGGGTCAGCACTGCCTGGGCGATGAAGATGATCAGCAAGGCGATGATGAACGACGGCGAGATGCCAAAGGCGATCGGGTTCGACAACCAGGCAAAGGCATCGCCGATATAGGCGGTGCGCGAGCCGGTCATCTGGTAAGCCACGCCGCGGGCCATTTCCAGCACGCCGAGGGAGACGATGAACGACGGAATGCGCCAGGCCACGGTGATCGAACCGGTGATGGTCCCGGCCAACGCCGCGCAGCCCATGCCCAGCAATGCCGCCGGGACCACGCTCCAGCCCCAGCCGAGAATCGCCACGCTGACGGTGGAGGCCGCCAGGGCCAGCACCGAACCCACGGACAGGTCGATACCACCGATGATCAGGACAAAGGTCATGCCCACCGCCAGCACCATCAGGTCCGGGATCTGGTTGGCCAGGGTGCTGAAGGTGTCGTAGGAAAGAAAATGGCTGCTCAATGTCGAGAACAGCGCAATCATTGCCAGCAAGGCACCGGCCAGCCCCAGGTAGGTGCCCAGGCCGTAGTAGTTGCCGCCACGTTTGCCGGCCGAAGATGCAGTTGTCATGGAAGATCCCTAGGCGCTGCTTCGTGGAGCAACGCATCACGTTTTTGATAGCCGGCGAAAGCGGCGGCAAGCAGTTCATCCTGGGTCCAGCTGTCGCGCTCGAAGGTATCGATCAGGCGCCCGGCGGACAGCACGCCAATACGGTCGCAGATCAGCATCAGCTCCCGCAGGTCGCTGGAGACCACTACCAGCGCCTTGCCCTGGCGGGTCAGCTCGCCGAGCAGGCCGTAGATATCGAACTTGGCGCCGACATCGATGCCTCGGGTCGGCTCGTCGAACAGCAGCACCGCGCAATCACGCTCCAGCCAGCGGCCGATGACCACCTTCTGCTGATTGCCTCCAGACAGTTCGGACACCAGTTGCGCCGGCCCCGAACTGCGAATGCGCATGGCATCGATCTGCCGCTGCGCCAGCGCCGATTCGTCACGGCCATTGACCAGGCCGCCACTGGAGATTTCCGGCATGTTGCCCAGGGCGATATTGGCGCTGATGGACTGCGTCAGCAGCAGGCCTTCGCCCTTGCGATCCTCGGTGATCAGGGCAATGCCGTGGGCCACCGCGTCGACCGGCGAACGGATATTTGCCACCTGCGCGGGAGAACCCAGGGCAACCGTGCCGCTGTCGGCCTTGTCGGCGCCGAAGATCAGTCGCAACAGTTCGGTGCGCCCGGCCCCGATCAACCCGGAAATACCGAAGATCTCGCCGCTGCGCACCTCGAAAGACACGTCCAGCACCTTGTCGGAACGGCTCAGGCCACTGACCGTCAGAGCCGGCGCGCCAATCTTGCGCGGGCCGAGATCGATGTGTTCGCCCAGCTCGCGCCCCACCATCAGGTTGACCAGTTGCTCGCTGTTGTAATTGGCCATCGGCTCGACGCAGACCAGGCAACCGTCGCGCAGCACCGCAATGCGCTGGGCAACCCGGGCCAGTTCTTCCAGGCGATGGGAGATGTAGATGATGGCTACGCCACGGGCTTGTAGACGGGTGATCTGCTCGAAGAGCAGCTCGACTTCGCGGGCCGTGAGCATCGCGGTCGGCTCGTCGAGGATCAGCACATGACAGTCGCCGATCAGGTTGCGCGCGATCTCCACCATCTGCTGGTGGCCAATCCCCAGTTCACCGACCAGGGTATCGGGGTCGATCGCCTCCAGGCCGACCTGGGCCATGGCTTCGATCGCCGCCTTGCGCAACTGTTTGCGATTGATCCAGCCACCGCGGCTGGGCAGGTTATCGAGAAACAGGTTCTCGGCCACCGACAGGGTCGGCAACAGGTTGAGCTCCTGCATGACCATACGGATACCCAGCTCTTCGGCCTGGGTACGACTGCCGGGGCGATAAGCCTGACCGTTGAAGCGCATCTCGCCGGTGGTCGGGGCCACCAGGCCACCGATGATTTTCGACAGGGTGCTTTTGCCCGCGCCGTTTTCCCCGGTCAGCGCCAGCACTTCCCCGCGCATCAGCGTCAGGTCGATGCCGGTCAATACCGGTTGCGCATAGGTCTTGCCGATACCGCTGACTGAAAGGACAGCGTTCACAGCGGAAACTGACATAAGAAACTCTCCATGCGCCCGCCTGCTCAGGCGGGCGCCGTTGCGCCGCCAGAACGATTACTGGGTGACCAGCTCAACCGGAGTTTCGATCACGCCATTGGCGCCGCCGTCCACCTTCTCGCCCTTGAGAATCTTCAGCGCCGTCTCGATACCGAAGACTGCTTGCTTGGCGGCGAACTGGTCGGCGGTCGCCAGCACGCGACCGTCCTTGAGCATCGGCTTGATGGCATTGATGTTGTCGTAGCCGACCACCTTGACCTTGCCTGTCTTGCCCGCCGCACGCACCGCCGAGACGGCACCGACGGCCATGCTGTCGTTACCGGCCAGCAGTGCCTTGAGGTTCGGGTATTCGCTGAGCATGGCGGCGGCGACACGGTTGCCGGCGTCGATTTCCCAATCACCGGATTGCAGCGAGACCACCTTGATCTGCGCGGCCTCCATCGCATCCTTGAAGCCTGCGGTGCGCTGCTGGGCGTTGGTGGTGGTCGATACGCCTTCGATGATGCCGACTTCGTCCCCGGCCTTCAGGTCCTTGGCCAGGTACTCGCCCACCAGGCGCGCACCCTTGCGGTTGTCGGGGCCGACAAAAGGCACGCTGATGTTTTTGCTCTTGAGTACCGCCGGGTCCAACTGGTTGTCGATGTTGATCACGGTGATACCGGCGTCCACCGCCTTCTTGATCACCGGCACCATGGCCTTGGAGTCCGCCGGGGCGATCACCAGCGCGTTGACCTTGGAAACGATCATCTGCTCGACGATACGGATCTGGTTGGCGGTGTCGGTTTCATCCTTGATGCCGTTGGAAACCAGGTCGAAATCGGCGGCATGGTCTTTTTGATAGGCCTTGGCGCCGTCTTCCATGGTGAGGAAGAATTCGTTGGCCAGGGATTTCATGACCAGGGCGACCTTGGGTTTTTCCGGGGTCTCGGCGAATGCCGAAGCGAGAGGAAGCGTAGCGGATGCGGCAGCCAGAACAGCGACAGCGAGAAGACGTCCAGCGAATGGCAGCTTCATGGGTTCACTCCGATCTTATGATTATTGTGAGCAACGCTTGCGCCGGAGTACGCTCGACGACCTTCAGACCCCGATGAACGTGGCTTGAAGCGAACCTGAGGCGCGTATGACTCTTATCGCCCAGGGCCTGCGCAAACGTTTGCGTAGAACGAACTATGCGAACCCTGTCGGGATTTGTCAACGGGAAGCCAAGCGCCGCGGAATGCCAGGGCAGGCACCCCGCCTTGCGCCAATCGGAACATCGGGCAATCAAGCGGTGGTACTGACCAGCCCACCCGATGCGGAGTCCTTGTTCAGTTCCTTGACCAGCTTCCCCGCCACTTCCTGTACCGCACCGTTGGTGGCGGCGATCTGGCCTTGAATCGCCATCACTACAGCCGCCTTGGCCTCAGGGGTCGGGTAACTCGCCGCCTGGGCAGCAGCCAACTGCTCCTGTTGTTCCTGCAATTGTTCCTGCAGTTCTTTCATGCGCTTGAGCAGCATTTTCACCACCAGGCTTTGAGTGTCCCCTTCGGAGCCTTGGGTCTCGGCCTTCTCGGCCTCGGCACCGGACGCTACCCCCTGCTTGCCGTCTTCATCCAGCCCCAGGGCTTGCGCAGCGTTATCGGCGGCGCCCTGGCTCAGGGTATCGATAGTGGCCGGCGATTTGCCATTGATGGTGATGGCCCCGGCAGCAGGAAAACCGACAGAAATAGACATGTGAGCTCCATAAGAAAACGATCCTTGAAGGGCATCGGCTGCAAGGACCAGCTCTTTAATTCAGAGTTTTCCTCATGACAATCAGAACTGTCGGACAACCGAACGCGAATCTTTCAACTATTCGGAAAACCGGACAGCAAAACGTCCGGCGCACCCGATAAATAAAAATAAATTGATATAAATCATTAAGTTAAAAGAGTTTTGCGGCCACAGTCCGGCTGGTACAGATCCTGCTCTTCCTTTTCGCCCGCGGCATTCAGATCTGTCTCGGGTGTATCTAGATGAACCTGCACCAGCACCGTCTCACTACTAGAGAGAAAATAATGAAATCTGCTTTCAACACCTTTGTTCCGGGCGCTTTGGCCCTCCTCTTGCTCCTTCCGACTGCATTGCAGGCCAAGGAAGTCGAAACCAAACAGAAGCTGGCCAACGTGGTCGTGCTCGCTACCGGCGGCACTATTGCCGGCGCCGGCGCCAGTGCCGCCAACAGCGCCACCTACCAGGCCGCCAAAGTCGGCATCGAGCAGTTGATCGCCGGGATCCCCGAGCTGAGCCAGGTCGCCAATGTGCGCGGCGAACAGGTCATGCAGATCGCCTCCGAGAGCATCAACAACGATAACCTGCTGCAACTGGGCCGCCGCGTCGCCGAACTGGCCGACAGCAAGGACGTCGATGGCATCGTCATCACCCACGGCACCGACACCCTGGAAGAAACCGCCTACTTCCTGAACCTAGTGGAAAAGACCGACAAACCTATCGTCGTGGTTGGCTCGATGCGTCCTGGCACCGCCATGTCCGCCGACGGCATGCTCAACCTGTACAACGCCGTCGCCGTGGCCGGTAGCAAGGAAGCCCATGGCAAGGGCGTACTGGTCACTATGAACGACGAGATCCAGTCGGGTCGCGACGTCAGCAAAATGATCAATATCAAGACCGAAGCCTTCAAGAGCCCATGGGGCCCGCTGGGCATGGTGGTGGAAGGCAAATCCTACTGGTTCCGCCTGCCAGCCAAGCGCCATACCACGGCTTCGGAATTCGACATCAAGAACATCAAGAGCCTGCCTGGCGTAGAAATCGCCTACGGCTACGGCAACGTCGGCGACACCGCCTACAAGGCCCTGGCCCAATCCGGCGCCAAAGCCATCATCCATGCCGGTACCGGCAACGGTTCGGTGTCTTCCCGCGTGGTGCCAGCCCTGCAAGAGCTGCGCAAAGAGGGCGTGCAGATCATTCGTTCGTCCCACGTCAACGCCGGCGGCTTCGTACTGCGTAACGCGGAACAGCCTGACGACAAATACGACTGGGTCGTGGCCAATGACCTGAACCCGCAGAAAGCCCGCATCCTGGCCATGGTCGCCCTGACCAAGACCCAGGACAGCAAGGAACTGCAGCGGATGTTCTGGGAGTACTGATTGCCCCGCCCGACCTACTCCGGTCGGGCACCGCTCTACCCCGCACTCGCCCGCCCGGGCGAGCGCTCCGCCTCAGTTGGCCGGCCCTGTTCTTGTCCCGCAGATAAAAAACTCAATCGTTTTGCAGTAATCCGCGGATATCGCTGTCAGAAGAACTTCTTGAATTTTAAGCGGTTGCGAAATTTCCTACAGTAAAATACTGTATGCGCATACAGCTTAATAAGGAATGTTCCGTGCCTGCCGCAGCAACTACCCCACCAAGCTCTTATGAACGCCTCGGTTTGCGCGTTCAGAAAATCATCAACTCGCCCAACGCGCAAAAAGCCAAAGCCGCCCTGATCTTCCGTCAGCCCGACGAAGCGGTCGATGAGTGGGAGCGCCTGCTCGAAGAAATCGCCGAAAACGACAACGTCACCCTCGCCTATCGCGATGACGGCGGTGTGCAGATTTTCTGGGTCGTGCCGAAGGAAGACTGAGTCGATGATTGTCCGCTGTTTTGCTGTACTGCTGTTTTGCGTTGCCCTGAATGCCCACGCCGAGGCGCCCCGTACCTTCAACGAAGCGAAGAAAATCGCCTGGAAGCTGTATGCCCCGCAATCCACCGAGTTCTACTGCGGCTGCAAGTACAGCGGCAATCGGGTCAACCTCGCTGCCTGCGGTTATGTACCACGCAAGAATGCCAATCGCGCCGCGCGCATCGAATGGGAACACATAGTTCCTGCCTGGCAGATCGGCCATCAGCGCCAATGCTGGCAGCAAGGCGGGCGCAAGAACTGCACACGCCACGACCCGATTTATCAACGCGCCGAAGCCGACCTGCACAACCTGGTGCCGAGCATCGGCGAGGTCAATGGCGACCGTAACAACTTCAGCTTCGGTTGGCTGCCGGCGCAGTCCGGCCAGTACGGCTCATGCCTGACCCAGGTCGACTTCAAGGCCAAGAAGGTCATGCCGCGCCCGTCCATTCGCGGCATGATCGCCCGGACTTACTTTTATATGAGCAAGCAGTACAACCTGCGCCTGTCGAAACAGGATCGCCAGTTGTACGAAGCCTGGAACAAGACCTATCCGGTACAACCCTGGGAGCGCCAGCGCAATCAGAGCGTGGCCTGTGTGATGGGGCGCGGCAACGAGTTCGTCGGCCCGGTCAACCTGAAGGCCTGCGGCTGATATCCGTCCAGGTTACCGATAAGCGTCTGGGGCATGGACAGCCCCTTCAAGATGACTGAGCGCCGGCAAGGCCGGTCGCTCAACACCCCGGCGACGGCCTGGCCCGGCACTCAGAAGAACGGCTTATTGCGCGACGCGGTGCTCGATCACCTGCGGCTCGATATTGCGCTTCTTGGCCTTGGTCAGCTTCTCGACCAGCTCGGCTTTCTTGGCTTCGGCTTCGGCCTGGGAATCGAACGGGCCGATCAGCACCCGATCCTTGCCGTCTTCGACGACGACATAGGAAATGATCCCGTGTTCGATCAGCCAGCCGGCCAGGTCGCTCGTCGCCTGAGGCAGGGTTCCAGCGACCAGCACATCCCATTGCGGCGTCGCGGCGGTCTGCGGCGGTTGTGCCTGGACGACCGGCGCCGCCTTCTTGTCGACCTCGACCTTCTTGCCCTCACCGCATCCCGCCAGTGCCAGAACCGCCATCATCATCGCTACTGTGCGCACAACCTACCCCTTGAAAGTCTGAGGCGGCGATTTTAGCACCCCAATCCCCTGCGCAAACGCCACAAAATCAGCGCAAAACAAGGAGAATGATATTTATCGCCTCTGTATAGTTGCACCTCGGGAATTAATACCGCGTCTACGCGTCAGAAAGAGGCACCCACACAGTGGTACTTCGCAGTAATCTATACGCACTACTACCGACATCTGCACTGTCTGAATCAGGTGCCCTACAAAGCAATCAAGGAGAAGATCATGCTGATACTCACCCGCAAAGTCGGTGAAAGCATAAATATCGGTGACGACATCACGATCACCATTCTGGGCGTTAGCGGCCAGCAGGTCCGGATTGGCATCAATGCCCCGAAAGACGTTGCAGTCCATCGCGAAGAAATCTACCAACGGATCCAAGCCGGCCTCACCGCCCCGGACAAACGCGAAACACCTTGAGCGTCATGAGCGGCCAGCCCTTTGTCTTACCGCAATGGCTGGCGCAGCGTCGTCGTTGATTGATTCCCCCCGCAGTACACTCCCTCTTCAAATGGTAGCGGCGCAGTTAAGGCCGCCACCGCCAGCCCCGGCAAAGTGCATTACCCAAGCCCGCCACCGATAGCGCTCCATCCCGGCAATCCGTCGATACGACTCGCCGGGAGAAGGCCTTCCCTCGTGTTTGTATAAATACTCAGTAGCGTGGCAACGAGCAGGAGGAGTAATTTCAGGACCTACCGCCTCCGCGAGCCTGCCGAGGCTCCCCCTTGCCACCGGCAGACGCTTTACGAACAAGGAGCGGTCAATGCAAGAGTTCGCTTACCTTCTGATCACCAACGACCTGAATGCGATGCGGACCATTGCCGCCTGCTCGACGGAGGGGCTCTACGAAGTCAAACGCGGAATATTCACCTTCCGCTCCCAGGCCAATGTCGACTACCTGCACCGCGCGCTGGCCATCGTCAGTGACGAGTTCGGCATCATTCCGGTGCAGCAAGCCGAGTTCAAAACCAGTCGGGCCACCATCAGCAAGGCTTTCAGCCAACTCTGCTAGAGAATGCCGTGCTCGATGCCGCGCAACAGCCCGCATCGAGCCCGAGAACGCTCGACTCGTCGCTCTTTCCTCGACTCATGACTGGCTGAACATGACCCCACGCGCCATGCCGCTGGCCGCTACCACCATCAGCACAATCAGCAGCGCCTGCAGGTGGCTGATGCGCGCAAACAGCGTGGCGCGGCCGGTATCGATCGAGGCGCCACGCCCCAGGGCGATTCGCCATTTGATCAACGCCACCATCGGCAATATTTCGAGCAACAGGATGATGACGAACAGAGTCATCTTGATGTGAAACAGCGGCTGGTGCAGGTAGTAATCCGTGCCTTTTTCGTAGCCAGCGAAGGCGCGCAGCAAGCCGGTGATCAACAACACCGCGGCGGCCAACCCCCAGCCGTTGTCGGCCAGCAGAGCCCGGCGCACGTCCGCCCCCTCGGTGACCACGCGGCGCAACGCCGTACCGCGATTGAGCACCGCCGCAAACGCGACAGCAAAGGCCAACAGGTGTACGGCGGCAAGAAACCAGTGCATGAGCATCGCTCCACTCTCCATTGACGGATGACAAAAAAACGGTCTGTGAGTATTAGCCCATAACCCGCAGCTTTGCCTTGCCCGGCACACAACAAAAAAGCGCCCGTCATCGGGGCGCCTTTGTACTGCTTCTACCCGCGTTCACGCACGACGCTGAACCGCCACCTTGGCCCAAAGGGTAAAGGCGACATCCGGAGTCCAGCCGGCATTCGAGGTGTGCTCCTGGAAGCACAGATACAGACTGCCCTGGTAGGTCACACCATCATCTTTTCGGTAGTGATGATTCAACTGCCATTCCGGGTATTGCGGGTCAGGTACCCCGCCGGCGGTCTTGATGCTCAGGCTGGTACTCGGCAGCGACTGATTACCCTGGGCATCCGTGGCGCTGACAAAGTAGCTGTACAGCGTATCGGTTTTCAGCCCTTCGTCCTTCAAAGTCAGCGAGGCCGTCTGGGCCACCGGCTTGCCATCGCGGAACAGGGTGTAGAACTCGATCGGACGAACGCCGTGGGCAGCACTCCAGCTCAAGGTCACGCTGTTTTCCGTCTGCGCCGGAGAAAACAGGCTGCCCGGCGCCGAAGGTCGCTCCTCGCCACTGCCGCCATGGATCAGCGGTGCATAACGATCACGGAACTCCCAGTTGTAACGGACGCCGTACTTGTTGAGGCCATCATCCCAGTTGACCGACCAGGTCATCAGCCCCTTGATCGGCAATCCGGCACGATCCAGACGCTTGAAAGCATTGCTCACCGCCGCGGGGTCAATGACATACCCGGTCGCCGCCGCGTCGACGTTGGCCGGCAGACCGATCACGAACTTGTCGGCAGGGATGGCGATATAACCACGAGTACCGGTGACCAGGCTCTCAGTCAGATAAAACAGAAAGTCTTCCTTCAGCGCGTCGTTGTTCTGGGCAATCCAGGCACCCTGCCCGCCGTTGGCTTCCTGGACCCACAAACCGTCGCCGCCCTGGTTGTAATACTGCGGCGCGATGAAATCGTAGTAGCCATCCAGCGCCTGGATGTAACCAACATACTTGCCGCCGGTGATCAGGTAGGGAAACTCCGGCGCCATGCTGATGATGAAATGCTTGCCCTCGCCTGCGTAGTGATCCTTCACCAGCTTGAGCGCCGCCGGCAGCACGGTCTTGTTGTCGGCAAAATCGATGGCGCTCTGCTCGAGGTCGATGTCCAGCCCGTCGAAACCATAGGTTTCCACCAGACGAATGATTTCGTTGGCCAGCGCTTGCTCGTTGCCCTTGTGCAACTCGATATGAGCATCCGCACCGCCAAGGGAAATCAACACCGCCCGCCCCTGGCTGTTGAGCACGCCAACCTGGCGTCGGAACTCCTCGTCCGACAGGTTGTAGGGCTTGAAGGTGGGAATGCCATTGCCCTTCATGAAGGCCACCGCCACCACGTTGTATTCCTTGGGTACATTCACTAGGTCGAGGTTGGCGAACTGCCCCTGCTGGTAGCCGTCACTGGGGCCTGCCGGCCAGTTGTGCCAGAAGCCCATGAGAATCTTCTTGCCAGCAATCGACGGCATCAACGATGCCGAATCATTAGCCTGGGTCTTTACCGATGCAAAGTTGATCTTGTTCACGTTCTAATCCTTCAGAACCATTTAAAGAGAATGACAACTTCTATTGTTATTTGAAGTCGACGTCGAACGCCTGATAGAACGCATTGCCGGTGTTGGCGACAATCCACGCCAGAACAATCACGTGATGGCCTCTCTTGTTCTTGGGCAGGGTTACTTGATGCTCGACCTTGGCCTTCATTTCATCGCCGTGCTGGTCATACGGAACTTGTGTGTAGAAGTCCTTGAAGAAAGCCTGCGGCTCCAGTTGCGCGCGGCTGATGCGCTGTTTCGGGTCCCAGCCATCCTTGGTGATGAACCAGCTGTAACCACGGGTCACATGAGGAGCGGTGTACTCCCACTTGACCTGGAACACCTGCCCCGGATCGACGTTGAGCAACGGCCAGGAGAACGAACGCCCAAGCTTCTTCGACATTTCTTCATTAGTGAAATTGAGGCAATCACGCTCATCGGTCTTGCCGCCGCTGAGGATATGCCCATCAGCAGGTGGCACAACGCTGGCGACGTCACTCTCGTAAGGTGTCTGGAAAGGTCCGCCCACCAGGGCCGGGAAGTTTTTGCCACCTTCCATCTCATTGACCTGCCAGGTGCCCAGCAGCCCCAGCTCGACGGCGACAGCACCACGACTGGATGGAGATACGACACGGCCGTGTTTCGGTTGAACTAATGGTTTATTCATGAACTCTCACTCCTTTGATTAAATAAAACTCCTTCTTGAGGAGAGCTTTTAAACTAGTCCAAACCAGTGTTTTGTCTACTGATTCCCGCACACAAAATGCCGAGCCAATTGTCACACCTCAACAAAGCCGGGATATCAAGAAAACAATTACAGCGCAAACCTACAGAGAGAAAGGCAAATAACTTACACAAGCAAATAAAAGAACAAACCCAACTAGTTTTGCACTAACTAATCGTTCAGGACAACCAATGGACATCCCCAAGAAAACATAAACCCGGCAAAAGCCGGGCTCATGATCTGTTTGCTGGACAATATTCAGAAAGGAATTACAGGCAAGTCGCCAACGCTGCCAGTCTACGCTTGGCAACCCAGTTGTCCTGGGTCGCGTAATAATTGACGGTGGCACCCGAAGCCTGTCCCCGAATATCGGCAAAGGACTCCGCCGAACGGGTGTAGACCGTATATCCACCCACCTTGGCAGACTCCAGATAGGCCGACGCATCCACACCGAACACAGCTTCGTCCTGCCAGGCAAACTGCACGCACTGCGCCACGAGTTGCTCCGCCTTGGCCGACGAGAGCACCTTGTAGGGGCTCTTCGAACGCGCCTCATTCATCGCCGAACCGGCACATCCCGCCAGCAACGCCGCGACCATTACCGCCATCAACACCCGCATCATGCTACCTCGCCGTGAAAACGCGACTGTACCACTCACAGGGTAAACAATTGGCTCTCGGCCGTGAGAAAACCGCTCGCAGGCCATTTCGCCCACTGGCCAGAAAAACAAAAGCCTGCGCAAGGCGGGCTTCTTCATGAATCGATAACACCTCGGTTACAGGCGGCGTAAAAACGAACTCACGATACTCTTGGTGGCGGCCGTTGCATCCAGCTCGCTGGCAGCCCCATAGGCATGCCAAGCGATGGCCGCAATTTCATTCAAGGGACGGGCATCCCCGGCATTGGCCACGGCAACCTCGAACACGTGATGCCGCACATTGCCAGCTTCGAACTCCAGGATGTAAAGAGGCTCGCTGGCATCCAACCCTGTCTCTTCCCGCAACTCACGTATCGCGGCGGCAGCGAGAGACTCCCCAGGCTCGACCTTGCCACCCGGTAAAGACCATTTGGAGCGATCCTTGCGAACAAAAAGAATGTGCCCTCCATGTGCACAAATAACCGTCGCTCTGCTCTTCATACCTGCACCCTACCCGACCACACCCTGTCCGCATCGCACAGGGAACATACATACAGACCGCAATTGACTTAAAAATGTCACAAAAATGTCACGAAATGCATAAGCATTAAGGATGCCAAAAAGACAACGGCATAGCCTGGAGGGAGGAAGCATGTCGGCGACTCGAAGAACGGCAAAGCCTATCCACGCAAACAGAGATATTTATCTCAAGTAAAAACTGCACGCATCTCTATAGGTATCAGTGCACTCCAGGATCGTTGATGAGGAAAAGTCCCGAGACTCTTTCCATGATAACGAATTTCCAATCCACATGACCTGTTTGTAATTACCGCCGAGATCAAGGTGCATCTTCAAATACCTACCACCAGAGGTCACATAGATACAGTTATTTATAAAACCAACTTTATCGACACCTTGGTGAGTCAATACAAAATAGCTTTTCTCAAAGTTGGTAACAGCTTCCATGGCGCCATCAACCAACACACCTACCCACTCAGCGCCCTCACTCTTAGCTGGCGCGCTAAAAACCCCCATCTCGCCCTTGATATCTCGTGGTGAAGGGCATGATTCCTGGTCACCCGACCAGTCAGGGATATTGAAGTAATTGCTACCAGGCGCGGCATGCACGAATGTAAATAGCGGTGAACACAGTAACACCCAACCCAACAATCTAAACACACTCCATTCCCTCGTAAATATCAGAAGGAAGGTTCTAACAGTCAGAATAATTTTAGGATGTAGGACGATTCCTAAAGTATTAGGTTTTTCTCTTAAGAGCAGCAGTCTCTACGCCGACGCACTTGGCCTTGGTGGCCAGCAGTAACAGGGATGCTGCGCATGCGTATGACCACATTCCCACTGGTGAGCGCCCTGCTTTTCATGAGATTCGCGCCTTGGGCGCATGGCTGTACGAACAGCAGAAATTCCCACAGGAATATATTCAAGCCCTGATGGGGCATGCCGACGAGAAGATGACGAAACACTATCAGGAGGGGCACACCGAAAAAGAGATCGTGTACCTGGAGGTGGGTGCCGATTTGGCCTTTTGAGTGGGGGTTTTGCAAAAGTTTTGCAAAGGCTTTGAAAACCGCAGACAACAAAAAAGGGCCCACCTTTCGGTGAGCCCTTCTAGACCGCCCAGCAGAGCGGATTTTGTTTGGTAGGCGCGATTGGACTCGAACCAACGACCCCCACCATGTCAAGGTGGTGCTCTAACCAACTGAGCTACGTGCCTGCTGTGAGGCGGCATTCTACGGAATTCCGGAGGGGTGTCAACACCTTTTTTGCAGCTAACCCTCTGAATATGCGAATTTTTATTTTTCGGGCTCAGCAAGAAGATTTTTCGATGGCTGGTAGGCGTTTTTCAACTCAGGTAGGATCGACGCAATCGTCAAGAATATTAAACAGAGGTTGCAGGATGGCGAACACTCCCTACCCACAGTCGTATTACGCCGCGTCAGCCAACGCCGCTCCAGCCCGCCCATCACTGCAAGCTGATGTGGAAACCGATGTCTGCGTGATCGGTGCCGGCTACACCGGCCTGTCCAGCGCCCTGTTCCTGCTTGAGAACGGTTTTAAAGTCACCGTCCTGGAAGCAGCCAGGGTTGGCTTCGGCGCTTCCGGGCGTAATGGTGGGCAGATCGTCAACAGCTATAGCCGCGACATTGACGTGATTGAACGTAGTGTCGATCCCAAGCAGGCTCAGTTGCTTGGCCAGATGGCCTTCGAAGGCGGCAGGATCATTCGTGAGCGGGTCGCCAAGTATCAAATCCAGTGCGACTTGAAGGACGGCGGAGTGTTCGCCGCCATTACCAGCAAGCAGATGGGCCATCTGGAGTCGCAGAAGCGCCTGTGGGAGCGCTACGGCCACACCCAGCTGGAATTGCTGGATCAGCGTCGTATTCGCGAAGTCGTCGCCTGTGACCTGTATCAGGGCGGCATGCTCGACATGAGCGGTGGACACATCCACCCACTCAACCTCGCGCTGGGTGAAGCGGCAGCCGTAGAGTCGCTGGGCGGCGTTATCTACGAGCAATCCCCCGCGGTGCGCATCGAACGCGGCGCCAATCCGGTGATACACACTCCACAAGGCAAAGTCAGGGCCAAGTTCGTCATAGTCGCGGGCAACGCCTACCTGGGCAACCTCGTGCCGGAGCTGGCCGCCAAATCGATGCCGTGCGGCACCCAGGTCATCACTACCGAACCCTTGAGCGATGAGCTGGCAAATAGTCTTCTCCCCCAGGACTACTGCGTCGAGGACTGCAACTACCTGCTGGATTACTACCGCCTTTCCGCCGACAAGCGCCTCATCTTCGGCGGCGGCGTGGTGTACGGCGCTCGGGACCCGGCGAATATCGAAGCAATCATCCGACCGAAGATGCTCAAGGCCTTCCCGCAACTCAAGGATGTGAAGATCGACTACGCCTGGACCGGCAACTTCCTGCTGACCCTATCGCGCCTGCCGCAAGTCGGACGCCTGGGCGACAACATCTACTACTCCCAGGGCTGCAGCGGCCATGGCGTCACCTACACCCATCTGGCGGGCAAGGTACTGGCAGAGGCCCTGCGCGGCCAGGCAGAGCGTTTTGACGCCTTTGCCGAGCTGCCGCACTACCCCTTTCCTGGCGGCCAGCTGTTGCGCACCCCATTCACTGCAATGGGTGCCTGGTATTACAGCCTGCGGGACAAGCTGGGGTTCTGATAACCCCGCCCCTCTCCAAATAAAAAACCGCCCATAAGGCGGTTTTTTTTGGGGCGTTGCAGAGGGGAAATATCGACAGCCTGAGCGACATCGAAAAAAGCCGGATTCCGAAAACAAAAAACCCCAGTCTTTCGACCAGGGTCTTTGCTATCGATCCGAAGAGCCTGTGGCTTCTTCGTCACCTGAGGGCGTTCAGTATTCCCTCAAGTAGATATGGCGCAGCGGACGGGACTCGAACCCGCGACCCCCGGCGTGACAGGCCGGTATTCTAACCGACTGAACTACCGCTGCGTATCGCTTGGACTTGCGTCCATGTGAACCGTTTAAATCGTCTGACTGGAAAGCTTCGAGGCTTTTCAATCTCAAATCAGGAACACCTGACTTGGAAAATATGGCGCAGCGGACGGGACTCGAACCCGCGACCCCCGGCGTGACAGGCCGGTATTCTAACCGACTGAACTACCGCTGCGCGTCGGTTGGATGCTTCCTTGGAAGCCTCCGCCTTTCTTTCGAAAGACACTCAAGAAGTGGTGGGTGATGACGGGATCGAACCGCCGACCCTCTGCTTGTAAGGCAGATGCTCTCCCGGCTGAGCTAATCACCCTTTGCTTCGTTGAGGCCGCGAAATTTACGCAGATACCGATGCTAAGTCAATACCCTGCTTGAAGTTTTTCTGAAAAAGACAAAATCACGACAAAGCCTGCGGAAGGGATCAACAACACCGGCGACCTCAAGCCGCGCTCGCTGCGCCCTTCACATGCCATCAATCGCGATAAATCATTTTTTTGCTCATGCCGCCGTCGACCACGAACTCCTGGCCAGTGACAAAACCGGAGTTCTTCGACAACAGCCATGCCACCATCGCCGCCACATCTTCGACCGTCCCTACCCTGCCCGCTGGATGTTGGGCATGATCGGCATCGCTCAAAGGTTCGGCCCGACGCGCCGCCGGATCCCGGGCGTCGATCCAGCCGGGGCTGACCGCATTGACCCGAATCTCCGGCCCCAAACTCATGGCCAGCGCATGGGTCAAGGCCAGCAGACCGCCCTTGCTCGCCGCATAGGCTTCAGTGTCGGGTTCCGATTGCCGGGCACGGGTAGACGCCAGGTTGACGATGGCTCCGCCGTGGGCGCGCAGATACGGCGCACAGTGCTTGGCCAGGAGCATCGGACCACTGAGGTTCACCGCCAGCACCCGATTCCAGTAAGCCAGGTCGAGGCTTTCCAGGGTGATGTTGCGCGGATCGGCGACCGCCGCGTTGCACACCAACGCATCGAGGCGCCCGAACTGCCCCAGCACTTCGGCGACACCCAGAGCGACCTGCGCTTCATCCGCCACATCCATGCCGATGAACCAGGCACTATCACCCAGGACCTTGGCCACCTGGGAGCCGCGTACGCGGTCCAGATCGGTCAGCACCACCTGCCAGCCTTCGCTGATCAGCCAGGCAGCGATGCCCAGACCGATACCCCGTGCCGCGCCGGTCACCAGCGCGACGCGGCCGTTGGCAATGCTCTGCTGTTCGGACAACTCGATCACAAGGCTGCCAAGCCGCGCGCCAGGTCGGCTTGCAGGTCCACCACATCCTCAAGACCGACAGCGATACGAATCAGGCTGTCACGGATGCCCGCCGCTTCACGCTCTTGCGGTGCCAGACGGCCGTGAGAGGTGGTGCTCGGGTGAGTGATGGTGGTCTTGCTGTCACCCAGGTTGGCGGTAATGGAGATCAGGCGAGTGGCATCGATAAAACGCCAGGCCCCTTCCTTGCCGCCCTTGACCTCGAAACTCACCACCGCACCGAAACCACGCTGCTGACGCTTGGCCAGTTCGTATTGCGGATGGCTTGGCAGACCGGCGTAGTGCACCTTCTCGATGCCGTCCTGCTGCTCCAGCCATTCGGCCAGGGCCTGGGCATTGGCACAATGGGCGCGCATACGCAGGTTGAGGGTCTCGAGGCCCTTGAGGAAGATCCAGGCGTTGAACGGACTCAGGGTCGGCCCCGCGGTACGCAGGAAACCCACCACTTCTTTCATTTGTTCGCTGCGACCAGCCACCACACCGCCCATGCAACGACCCTGGCCGTCGATGAACTTGGTCGCCGAGTGCACCACCACATCCGCACCCAGCTTCAGCGGCTGCTGCAGCGCCGGCGTGCAGAAACAGTTGTCGACCACCAGCATCGCGCCCTTGGCGTGAGCCACTTCGGACAGCGCAGCGATATCCACCAGCTCGGCGAGCGGGTTGGACGGCGATTCAACGAACAGCAACTTGGTATTGGCCTTGATTGCCGCATCCCAGCCGGACAGGTCCGCCAGGGGCACGTAGTCGACCTCGATACCGAAGCGTTTGAAATACTTTTCGAACAGGCTGATGGTCGAGCCAAACACACTGCGCGAAACCAATACATGATCGCCCGCACTGCACAAACTCATGACCACCGAGAGAATGGCCGCCATGCCGGTGGCCGTGGCCACGGCCTGCTCGGCGCCTTCCAGGGCGGCGATGCGCTCTTCGAACGCCCGCACGGTCGGGTTGGTGTAACGGGAATAGACATTGCCCGGCACCTCGCCAGCGAACCGCGCGGCCGCATCGGCGGCCGTGCGGAACACGTAGCTGGAGGTGAAGAACATCGGATCACCGTGCTCCCCTTCCGGGGTACGGTGTTGGCCGGCGCGCACGGCCAGGGTATCGAAAGCTACGCCATCAAGGTCGCTGTCCAGCCGACCGGCATCCCAATCCTGACTCATGCCGCCTACTCCTTATGTCTTTAATGCTCTAAATCAGTTGTTGTACAGATCGATGATCGCACTGACCGCCTGGGTCTTGGCCTTGGAGGCATCGTTACGGGCGTTTTCGATCTTGTTCAGGTAGGCCTCGTCGACGTCGCCAGTGACATATTTGCCATCGAACACCGCGCAGTCGAAGTTCTCGATCTTGATCTTGCCACCACCGACCGCCTCGATCAGGTCAGGCAGATCCTGATAGATCAACCAGTCGGCGCCGATCAGATCGGCCACATCCTGAGTCGAACGATTGTGTGCGATCAGTTCGTGAGCGCTCGGCATGTCGATGCCGTACACGTTCGGGAAACGCACGGCCGGCGCTGCGGAGCAGAAGTAGACATTCTTCGCACCGGCTTCACGGGCCATCTGGATGATCTGCTTGCAGGTGGTGCCGCGAACGATCGAGTCATCCACCAGCATCACGTTCTTGCCGCGGAACTCCAGCTCGATGGCATTGAGTTTCTGGCGCACGGATTTTTTCCGTGCAGCCTGGCCCGGCATGATGAAGGTCCGGCCGATGTAGCGGTTCTTCACGAAGCCTTCGCGGAACTTGACGCCCAGGTGGTTCGCCAGCTCCAGCGCCGCGGTACGGCTGGTATCCGGAATCGGGATGACCACGTCGATATCGTGATCCGGACGCTCGCGCAGGATCTTCTCGGCCAGCTTCTCGCCCATGCGCAGACGCGCCTTGTACACCGACACACCGTCGATGATCGAGTCCGGACGCGCCAGGTAGACGTGTTCGAAGATGCACGGAGTCAGTTTCGGATTGGTCGCGCACTGGCGGGTATGCAGCTTGCCGTCTTCAGTGATGTAGACCGCTTCGCCCGGCGCCAGGTCGCGGATCAGGGTGAAGCCCAGCACATCCAGGGACACGCTTTCGGAGGCGATCATGTACTCGACGCCTTCGTCGGTATGACGCTGACCGAACACGATCGGGCGAATACCATGAGGGTCGCGGAAGCCAACGATCCCATAACCAGTGACCATGGCCACTACCGCATAACCACCAACGCAACGGTTGTGCACGTCAGTCACGGCGGCGAACACGTCTTCTTCGGTCGGTTGCAGCTTGCCGCGCTGGGCCAGCTCGTGAGCGAAGACGTTGAGCAGGACTTCCGAATCGGAATTGGTGTTGACGTGGCGCAGGTCAGATTCATAGATCTCCTTGGCCAGCTGTTCAACATTGGTCAGGTTACCGTTATGTGCCAGGGTGATGCCGTAAGGCGAGTTGACGTAAAACGGTTGAGCTTCGGCCGAAGTCGAGCTGCCAGCGGTCGGATACCGCACATGGCCAATACCCATGTGACCGACCAGGCGCTGCATGTGCCGTTGATGGAAAACGTCACGGACCAGGCCGTTGTCCTTGCGCAGGAATAACCGGCCATCATGGCTGGTCACGATACCGGCAGCGTCCTGGCCGCGGTGCTGGAGGACGGTTAGCGCGTCATACAGCGCCTGATTGACGTTCGACTTACCGACGATACCGACGATGCCACACATGCGACGCAACCCCTACTTAATGAAACTGAACTGAACACATCTTACTGAGGCGTTTTGGCCGGTAAGAGTTGTTCCTTGAACGGTATTTCAGCGGGTACGCTGATACCGCTGGCCAGCCACTGACTGCTCCACCCCAATATGAGGTTTTTTGACCAGTCTGCAACCAATAGAAATTGTGGCACCAGTCGCGACTGCTGCCACCAGGAATCCTGTTGTACCGGTCCCAGGCTCAACAGCCCGACTGCCACGACCACCAGCAACGCGCCACGCGTCGCGCCGAAGGCCATGCCCAGAAATCGATCGGTCCCGGATAGCCCGGTGACGCGAACCAATTCGCCGATAAGATAATTGATCATTGCGCCCACGATTAAAGTGGCGACAAACATGATGGCACAGCCCGCGATCACGCGAGCCGAGGGAGTCTCGATGTATCCGCTGAGGTATTCGGACAGAGAGCCACCAAACATCCAGGCAACGACTCCTGCGACGATCCAGGTAAGCAGCGACAGCGCTTCTTTGACGAAGCCGCGGCTCAAACTGATCAAAGCGGAGATGGCGATGATTGCAACGATCGCCCAGTCAACCCAGGTAAATGGCACAGTGCAGCCTACAGACGGATAAGGCGGCGCATTTTAACAGAGCGCATGGCCGTCGGTAAGCTGCGATTCACTGTGCTTTGCAAATCAAGGTGATAGCCTTAACCACGCTCAGGCTGGAAGCGCACGACAAAGCCCTTGAGGTTCTGCTGACGGCTCAGCAAATCGCGCAGGCGGTCCGCCTCGGCCCGCTCGATCAACGGACCGACGAACACCCGATTTTTGCCATCGGCGGAACGGATATAGGCGTTGTAACCCTGGCTGCGCAGGGTTTTCTGCAGGTTTTCAGCACTTTCCCGACTGGACAGGCTGGCCAGTTGCACCGACCAACTGACCGACAGGCCATTCGCATCGACACGGCTTGGAGTCGCATCGGGCTTGGCCGGTGCCGCGGCAATCGGCTGGGCCGGAGCCGGTTTAGGCGTTGGTGCTGGCGGCGGAGCCACTGGCTTGCTCGCGGCGACTGGCGGCGACACCGGAGCCGGGGCTGGAGCAACTGGGGCGCTTGGAGCAATCGGCATCGAAGGCGCGACCTGCTTGGCCACCTCTTCATCGGTGGGTACCGGCTCCTGCGGATCGGGCACCACGACCGGCTCGACCTGCACCTGGGTTACCGCAGGTGCCTGAGGCACTGCTGGCGCTTCGACATTGACATGCCGCTGCTCATCTTCACGGGAAAACAGCATCGGCAGGAAAATCACCGCCAACGCCACCAGAACCAGGGCCCCAACCATTCGCTGCTTGTAGACGTTATCCAGCATAGCCATGTGCAGCTTCCTCCGTGGAGCGCCGGGCGAGCCACTCGAGCGCCTCGGCAACACAATAAAAAGATCCGAACAGCAGAATCTCGTCTTCGGCCGTAGCCTGCGCGCACTGCCCTTCCAGCGCAGCAGCCACACTCTCATAAGACGTTACCGAAGCCCCAAGGTTCTCCAGTGCCGCCTGCAAGTCCGCAACGGGACGCGCTCGAGCAGAATCCAGTGGCGCCACCGCCCAATGCTCGACACAGGCATCCAGACGAGCAACCACACCCTCCAGATCCTTGTCCGCCAACAGGCCGAATACCGCCAGGCGCTTGCCCGCCACTGGTCGGCGTATCAGGCGCTCGGCCAGATACTCCGCGGCATGGGGGTTGTGCCCGACATCCAACAGCAGGTTCAGGCGCTTGCCCTGCCATTCGAACTGACGGCGATCCAGGCGCCCGACCACTCGCGTCTGCCGCAAGGCTTCGGCGATGCGCTCGGCCTGCCAAGGCAGCCCCAGCAGCAAATAGGCCTGCAAGGCCAGCGCGGCGTTCTCCATGGGCAGATCGAGCAGCGGCAAGTCGCGCAGCTCGACGGCATTGCCCCGCGCATCGAGACCGCGCCACTGCCAGTTCACCTCAGTAATTCCCAGGTCGAAATCACGACCCCGCAGGAAGAACGGGCAGTTCAACTCACGCGCCTTATCCAGCAGGGGTTGAGGAGGATTCAGGTCACCGCAGAGCGCAGGCGCACCCTGGCGGAAAATGCCGGCCTTCTCGAAGGCCACGGATTCACGGGTGTCGCCCAGGTAATCGGCATGGTCGACGCCGATACTGGTGACCAGCGCCAGATCAGCATCCACCAGGTTGACCGCATCGAGGCGCCCGCCCAGGCCGACTTCCAGCACCACCGCATCGAGACCGGCACGCTGGAACAGCCAGAAGGCCGCCAAAGTGCCCATCTCGAAATAGGTCAGGGAAATTTCACCGCGCCCGGCTTCGACCGCGACAAAGGCCTCGCACAGCTCGGCATCGCTGGCTTCGACGCCATCGATCTGCACGCGCTCGTTGTAGCGCAGCAGATGGGGAGAATTGTAGACCCCGATCTTCAGCCCCTGGGCTCGCAGCAAGGAGGCCACGAACGCGCAGGTAGAACCCTTGCCGTTGGTACCGGTCACCGTGATAACCCGAGGCGCCAACCTGCCCAATCCCATGCGGGACGCTACTTCTTGCGAGCGCTCCAGCCCCATGTCGATGGCTGACGGATGCAACTGCTCAAGGTAGGCAAGCCAGTCGCCAAGGGTACGTTCGGTCATATGTTTGCAGGCACCGGTGGCACCACGATCGCCTCGACAGGTGCAGCCACGAATTCAGGCGTCGGCAGCCCCATCAGCTGGGCCAGCAGGTTGCCCAGGCGCGGACGCAGCTCCTGGCGCGGGATGATCATATCGATGGCGCCATGCTCCAGCAGGAACTCGCTGCGCTGGAAACCTTCCGGCAGTTTTTCACGCACGGTCTGCTCGATCACGCGAGGACCGGCAAAACCGACCAGGGCCTTGGGTTCAGCGACAATCACGTCACCCAGCATCGCCAGACTGGCGGAAACGCCACCGTAGACCGGGTCGGTCAACACGGAAATGAATGGCAGCCCTTCTTCACGCAGGCGCGCCAGCACCGCGGAAGTCTTGGCCATTTGCATCAGGGAGATCAGCGCCTCCTGCATCCGCGCACCGCCGGAAGCGGAGAAGCAGATCATAGGGCAACGTTTTTCCAGCGCGTAGTTGGCGGCACGCACAAAACGCTCGCCAACGATGGCGCCCATGGAGCCGCCCATGAAGGAGAACTCGAACGCCGACACCACCACCGGCATACCCAGCAGGGTACCGCTCATGGAAATCAGCGCGTCCTTTTCACCGGTCTGCTTCTGGGCCGCGGTCAGGCGATCCTTGTACTTCTTGCCGTCGCGGAATTTCAGACGGTCTACCGGCTCCAGGTCGGCGCCCAGTTCGGCACGGCCTTCAGCGTCGAGGAAAATGTCGATACGGGCGCGAGCGCCGATACGCATGTGATGGTTGCACTTGGGGCAAACGTCCAGGGTCTTTTCCAGCTCTGGACGATACAGCACCGCCTCGCAGGATGGGCACTTGTGCCACAGACCTTCAGGCACCGAGCTTTTCTTCACCTCGGAACGCATGATCGAAGGGATCAGTTTGTCTACTAACCAGTTGCTCATGCTTTCTTTCTCCAGTACCGGCGGCCCGAACGCTCTGGTTCGCGGCCCCGCGTATGCCCTTGAGCTAAATTCATGTGTGCGGCGATGATCTGTTCGCTACCGCGGTCAGCGCGAGCTTGACCTGCCTGTACCGAACGGCTCCTCAGCCATCCCGGCAACCCCCGGATAGAGCGGTTGCCACTTCGATTTCGGCCCGCCCAGCGACGGTGCCGGCCTGTTTTGTACAGTGGTGTTATGGACGGCGGCAGACTGCCAGCCGTCACATCGACTAACAGCTGCCGCGAACGGCCTGCATAAATGCGCGAATCTTTGCGTGATCCTTGATGCCCTTGCTCTGCTCCACCCCACCGCTGACATCCACCGCGTACGGGCGAACCTGTGCTATCGCCTGGCCGACATTCTCGGCAGTCAAGCCACCGGCAAGGATGATCGGCTTGCTCAAGCCTTGCGGTACTAGTGACCAATCGAAGGCTTCGCCGGTTCCACCCGGCACGCCCTCGACATAGGTATCGAGCAGGATGCCGCTGGCCCGCGCATAAACCGCGCAACCGCCGGCAATATCGTCGCCGGCCTTGACTCGCAACGCCTTGATGTAGGGCCGGTGATAGCCCTCGCAGTCCGCCGGTGTTTCATCGCCGTGAAACTGCAGCAGGTCCAGCGGCACCGCGTCGAGGATCTCGCCCAGCTCACAGCGGCTGGCATTGACGAACAGGCCCACGGTGGTCACGAACGGCGGCAACGCGGCAATGATCGCTCGCGCCTGCTGGACGTTCACCGCCCGCGGGCTCTTGGCGTAGAACACCAGCCCGATGGCATCGGCCCCGGCCTCGACCGCCGCCAACGCATCCTCAATGCGGGTAATCCCACAAATTTTGCTGCGAACGGCTGACATGTCGTTTAAACCTCAGGGCAAATCCGGGGAAAGTCCCGGATGGTAGCAAATGCTTTTCCGGGCGTCAGCCGTCAAGTTCCGAGAAGCCGGTAAGGAAATGTGGCCCGATGTATCGCTCGGGCAACTCGAACTCATCGTGATACTCGACCTGTACCAGATACAGCCCGAAAGGATGCGCCGTCACCCCGCCTGTGCGGCGAATCCTGCTCTCCAGCACTTCCCTGGCCCATTCGACCGGACGCTCGCCCGCGCCGATGGTCATCAACACCCCGGCGATATTGCGCACCATGTGATGCAGGAACGCGCTGGCGCGGATATCCAGGACAATCATCTTGCCGTGCTGGGTGACCCGCAGATGGTGAATCTCCTTGATCGGCGACTTGGCCTGGCACTGTCCGGCGCGGAATGCGCTGAAATCATGGGTACCCACCAGATGCTGGGCCGCCTCGGCCATCCGCTCGACATCCAGCGGACGATGATTCCAGGTGATCTCCTCGTTCAGGTGCGCCGGACGGATCTGGTCGTTGTAGATCACGTAGCGATAGCGGCGGGCAATCGCCTTGAACCGCGCATGAAAATGCGCCGGCATGACCTTGGCCCAGCTCACGCTGATGTCGTGGGGCAGGTTGATATTGGCCCCCATCACCCACGCCTTCATCGAACGCTCGGCCTGGGTATCGAAGTGCACCACCTGCCCGCAGGCGTGCACGCCGGCGTCGGTACGCCCGGCGCAAGACAGCAGCACCGGCGAGTCCGCCACTCGGGACAGCGCCTTTTCGAGGGTTTCCTGGACACTTGGGACACCGGAAGCCTGACGCTGCCAGCCGCGATAACGCGAGCCCTTGTATTCGACACCCAACGCGATTCTGAAAAAGCCTGCGGCCGCCATTTCGGCGGCCGCGTTATCTATATTTGCCAAGAACTTACAGCCTGCTGATATGCGCAAAGGTGGCCATTATAAGGCGCGCGCAAGCAGACGCCATGCACGGCCCGCTTTTAGTTGAGGTTTGCTGATATGCGCCGGCGAGCGTAAACAGGATTGCGTGAAAACCAGGACAAACGCTATATAGGTCAATATATAGCGACAAGCATGAATCCACTCGACCGGGACCTGACCAATGACCGCCATCAACAAGGAGGCCGTGGGCCTTGCCTACAGCCTGCAAGGCATGCTCCACGCCAAGCACAAGACCTGGGAAGCCATCACGCAGATAGCCGCACGCATCCAGCCAGGCATGCTCGAATCCCAGGCTCGCGCATCGGGGCTGGAGGTGCTTGCAGAGCTGGGCATGGACAGGATCTGGCATCCGGCGCTGGTGCGCTTTGGCGAAAACACCCTGAAGACCTTCAAGCAACGCTCCGAAGGCGATCCGGCACTGGGTGACAACGACATCTTCTTTATCGACCTGGGGGTGGTCTGGGACCGCCACGAAGGCGATTGCGGCGCCACCTTCGTCACCGGCAACGATCCCGAGATGCACGCCTGCGCCGCGGCAGCCCAAACCCTGTTCGAACGGGTCCGCGATCACTGGAGCGAGCACAAGGTGGCCGGTCCCGCCCTGTATCGCTATGCCGAAGAACAGGCGAGCGCCATGGGCTGGGTGCTGAACCTGGAGATCAAGGGGCATCGGGTCAGCGACTTCCCCCACGCCATCTATCGAGCGGGCGACCTGGGCAACTTCGAGGCGTGCCCCAACGTCGGCCTGTGGATCCTGGAAATCCAGATCGCCCACCCTACCCGGCCGTTCGGTGCCTTCTACGAAGACCTGCTGGCCTAACCGTACAAGCCCTGCCATTGGCCCGGAAGCAAAAACGGCAGCCTCGATGGCTGCCGTTTTTTTGCTGCTAGCGCAGACTCAGACCAGACGCGCGAGCATTTCCTTGGCTTCGCTTTTCTGACCGTCATTACCTTCGCTGATGACTTCGCCGAGAATATCCCGCGCGCCATCGTTATCGCCCATGTCGATGTAGGCCTGGGCCAGATCGAGCTTGGTCGCCACTTCGTCGGCGCCGGAAAGGAAATCGAAATCCCCTTCGTCGGCACTGCCCGCAGCGTCTTCCGCGGTAAAGGTCGGCTCGGCCAGCGCCGGCTGTTCGAGGCTTTGCGACAAGCGATCCAGCTCGGCGTTGACATCGTCCAGCTCGGACGCGAAAGCATCCTTGGCAGCGGGCTGCGCATCCATCTCGTCCGCCAGGGACAAGTCGAAGTCCGCAGGCAGTTCAAGATCGTCGAGCGCAGCTTCGGTCACCGTAGGCACCTCGACAGCCGGCAGATCCTTCAGGTCGTCATCCAGGCTGAGAAGGAAATCCTCATCGGCTTGCGCAGCGGCAGGCAGATCCTCTCCCAGATCCAGGTCGAAATCCGACAGGTCGTCCAGGCTTTCCTTGGCTTCGGTTTGCTGCTGCAACACCGACTCGAAACTCAGGTCGTCATCCAGCGGGAATTCGTCCAGCTCGGGCTCAACTTGAGCAGGAGCAGCCGGAGCCGCCAGCGACGCCGGAGAGGCCGCCTCCAGATCGTCCAGGCTCAGATCGAAATCGGTATCCAGGTCGTCGACAGCCGGTGCCGGCGTAGGCTCCTGTGGCTCATCGAGCAGCAGTTCCTTGACGTATTGAGCATCCAGCGCCGCCGCCGCAGCTGCCGCGCCGAGACCCGCAGCCGCCACCGCGGCCATCGCCGGGAAACGGCTTTTCAGCTGCTCGACTTCAGCGTGGTTCTTGCCATTGGCCACCAACTGACGCTCCTCAGCCACAAAGGCGCTGCGATCGCCCTGATGACCGTAGACTTCCATCAGTTTCAAGCGCAACTCGCTACGCTGCGGCTCCAGCTTGACGGCTTCCTCCAAAATCGCCGCCGCCTGGTTCAGGCGACCGCCATTGATATGGGACTGGGCCTGATCCAGCACATCGGCCGGATGCTCGACTGCGGCAGCCACCGGTGCCGCGGCCACCACAGGCGCCACGACTGGAGCTGGAGCTGGAGCTGGAGCTGGAGCTGGAGCGAGCTTGACGCTCGGCGGTGGAACTTCAAGGCCTTCGAAGCTGCTTTCCGGCAGATCCAGATCCTTGGACAGCTCAGCCTCTTCGGACAGGGCACGAGCCATGCGCAGATGTTTTTCCGCTTCCAGCTGAGCCTTGCGGCGACGAGCCAGCAACAGCAGCAGCAACAGCACCAAGATCGCCCCGCCACCCGCCAGACCCAGGAGGATCGGGTTGGTTAGCAGGTCGTTGAATTTGTCTTCATCGGACGCCGGCGTTTGCGCCTGGGCCGGTGCCGCTTCAGCCGGGGTCTCGCCCGGAGCTGCCGCAGGATCGGTCACTGGCGCCGCCGGGGTCGCCGGCTGCTCGGCCAGTTGCGCCGGCATGGCCGCGGTCGGTTGTGCTGGCGCCACGGCACCCGCCCCTTCCGCCTGCAACTTGGCCAACTGGTCGTTCTTCAATTCGATCAGGCGTTGCAGCTTGTCCAGTTGGCTCTGCAGGTCCGTCATGCGGCTTTTCAGCTCGGCGTTGTCACGCCGGGCCGCATCGAGGCTTTCCTGAGTCACCGCCAGCTTGTTGCTCAGCGCCTGGCTGTCGCCAGCCGCACCCTTGCCCCGCGCCTTGCCCGACTCGGCAGACACCAGGCTCAGACTATCCTTGACCGCGCCTTGCGCAGGTACCTTGTCCGCACCGGCACGCCGGGTACCGTCCAGTTGCTGCTGAGCTCCGCGTGGTGCCAGGCGACGCCCCTGACGCCAGGCCGTATTCTGCGCGGCAACCTCGGCGATCGCTTGCGGCTGCGGCAGGCTGGTGCTCTGCACGGCATCGGGCAGGCGCAATACCTGCCCGGTTTTCAGCCGGTTGATGTTGCCATCGATAAAGGCATCTGGATTCAGCGCCTGGATGGCCAGCATGGTTTGCTGGACCGAACCGCCATTGCGGGCCTTGGCTGCGATTTCCCAGAGGGTGTCGCGGGCCGAGGTGGTGTATTGGGTAGGCTTGCCGGCGCCGGTGACCGGCGCGGCAACCGCTGGAGCCGGCGCCGCGGATTGCGCGGCCGCTTCAGCGGTTTGCGGGGAAAACTTGGAAGGATCGAGCAGCACGCTGTAGTCGCGCAGCAGGCGACCATTGGGCCACATCACCTGCACCAGGAACTTGACCATCGGCTCGGAGAGCGGCTGGCTCGAAGTGACCCGCAGCACACTCTTGCCGCTGGCATTGAGCACAGGGGTAAAGCTCAGGTCATTGAGAAAGGCCTGGCGATCGACGCCCGCCTTGGCGAAATCTTCAGGCGAGGCCAGGCTCGGCACCACCTCGGCGGCGGTGAGATCCTTGACGTCCAGCAACTCGATTTCTGCAACCAGTGGCTGGTTCAGAGTCGACTTCAGGGTCAGCTCCCCGAGCCCAAGCGCCTGCGCCATACCGGAGGACAGCGCCGATGCGGCCGCTATTGCTAACACCAGTTTGCGAACTTGAACCATAGCCTCATCCTTTGTTTGAACATTCCTCGGCCAGCGAGAAGGTGTTGTAGCGCTGCCGTAAGGCATTGCGTGCGGCCTGAAGGGCCGTTTCGCGCGATTATGTCTGCATGCCTTGGAAGAGCGCGACGGCAGCTCACCTCCAGCAACCAGCCAAGCATAGCGCCCAGCTAGAATCATTCTGCAAATTGTTGCCAAGTATCTTTTACAGAAGGTCTTTTATCAACAACTCAGCCAGCTGCACCGCGTTAAGGGCGGCCCCTTTGCGTACGTTATCTGACGTCAGCCAGAGATTAAGTTCCGCCGGGTCGTCGATCCCCGCACGCACCCGACCAACGTAGACCACATCCTGTCCCACTGCATCGCCCACTGCGGTCGGGTAGTCCCCCGCCTCCACCAGTTCGATGCCTGGAGCCGCTTCAAGCGCGGCATTGACCGCTTCCAGGTCGATTGCCGTGGCTGACTGCAGAGTCACGCTATAGCTATCGCCAAAAAACACCGGGGCTTGAACGCAAGTGACAGAAATCTTTAATAAAGGCTGCGCCAGTACCTCGCGCAACTCCCGGACCAGACGTTTTTCCAACAAGGTGTGACCCTGCTCGTCGGGCGTGCCGACCTGCGCCAACAGGTTGAACGCCATCTGCCGGTCGAAGAATCGCGGTTCCAATGGGCGGGCATTGAGCAGTTCGGCCGTCTGCCGCGCCAGCTCGGTTACCGCTTCACGGCCCTGGGTGGACACCGCCAGGCTGGCGGTCAGGTTGACCCGCTGGATCTCGAACAGGGCCTGCAACGGCGCCAGGACCACTGCCAGCGAGGTGGCTGCGGCGCTGGGGCTGCTGAGTTGAACGGGCTTCTTCAGGCCTGCCAGCTCGCGCTCGTTGGCTTCCGGCACCAGATTCGGCGCCTGGGCCGAAGGCAATGCGCCCGACAGGTCGATCACCGCGCAATTGGCCGCCGTCGCCCGCGGGGCGAAGCTCAGGGTCACCGCCGGGCCGGCAGCGAAAAACGCCAGCTGCACCTTGCTGAAGTCGAACTCGTCGACCTCGCGCACCCGCACATTCTTTCCACGAAACGGCACCGAGTGCCCCGCCGACTCGCTGCTGGCCAGCAAGTGCAGGTTGGCGATCGGGAAATCGCGTTCTTCGAGAATCTGGACGAGGGTTTCGCCGACAGTACCGGTGGCACCGATCACGGCGATATCGAAGGACTGGTTCATGGTGCTACCTCTGGCGAAACGGGGGGAGCGGCACTTTACCCGGCGCTTGGGGGCGAGGCAATTTATCAGACCTGACACATCAGACTTTTCGCAAACATGCTCATAGCCAGTAATCAGGAGCGGCTCCGACATAAAAAAGCCCGCGCCTCTTGCAAGGCGCGGGCTCTTTCAACATCTCAAGCGATCAACGCTCGAGCAGGATCCGCAGCATGCGGCGCAGCGGCTCGGCGGCGCCCCACAGCAGCTGGTCGCCGACGGTGAACGCGCCGAGGAACTGCGAGCCCATGTTCAGCTTGCGCAGACGGCCCACCGGGATGTTCAGGGTGCCGGTGACCTTGGTCGGGCTCAGCTCCTGCATGCTGATGTCGCGCTGGTTCGGTACCAGTTTGACCCAAGGGTTGTGCTGGCTGATCAGCCCTTCGATATCGGCGATCGGCACGTCCTTGTTCAGCTTGATGGTCAGCGCCTGGCTGTGGCAGCGCATGGCGCCGATGCGCACGCAGATGCCGTCGACCGGGATCGGGCTCTTGAAGCGACCGAGGATCTTGTTGGTCTCGGCCTGGGCCTTCCATTCTTCGCGGCTCTGGCCGTTCGGCAGTTCCTTGTCGATCCACGGGATCAGGCTGCCGGCCAGCGGTACGCCGAAGTTCTCGGTCGGGTAGGCATCGCTGCGCATGGCTTCGGCGACCTTGCGGTCGATGTCGAGGATGGCGCTGGCCGGGTTGGCCAGGTCATCCGCCACGGCGGCGTGGGTCGCGCCCATCTGCTTGATCAGTTCGCGCATGTTCTGCGCGCCGGCACCGGAGGCCGCCTGGTAGGTCATGGCGCTCATCCATTCCACCAGACCGGCTTCGAACAGGCCGCCCAGGCCCATCAGCATCAGGCTGACGGTGCAGTTGCCGCCGATGTAGTTCTTGGTGCCGGAGTCCAGCTGCTGGTCGATGACCTTGCGGTTCACCGGGTCGAGGATGATCACCGCGTCATCCTGCATGCGCAGGCTGGAAGCGGCATCGATCCAGTAACCCTGCCAGCCGGCTTCGCGCAGCTTGGGGAAGACTTCGCTGGTGTAGTCGCCACCCTGGCAGGTCAGAATCACGTCGAGGGTCTTCAGCTCTTCAATGCTGTAAGCGTCCTTGAGCGGAGCAATGTCCTTGCCCACGGACGGGCCTTGGCCACCGACATTGGAAGTGGTGAAAAACACCGGCTCGATAAGATCGAAGTCCTGCTCTTCCAGCATCCGCTGCATGAGCACGGAACCGACCATACCGCGCCAACCGATCAGACCTACACGTTTCATCGCAACTACACCTATACAAAAGTGGGCCACCGTCTGAGCGGTGGGCCCGAAAGATTACAGATTCCGCAGCGCGGCGACTACTGCATCGCCCATTTCCTGCGTACCCACCTTGGTGCAACCGGCCGACCAGATGTCGCCGGTGCGCAATCCCTGGTCCAGTACCAGGCTCACGGCCTGTTCGATGGCATCCGCCGCGTCGTTCAGGTTGAAGCTGTAACGCAACATCATCGATACCGACAGAATGGTCGCCAGCGGGTTGGCGATGCCCTGCCCGGCGATGTCCGGCGCCGAACCGTGGCATGGCTCGTACATGCCCTTGTTGTTGGCATCCAGCGACGCCGACGGCAGCATGCCGATGGAACCGGTGAGCATCGACGCTTCGTCGGAAAGGATGTCGCCGAACATGTTGTCGGTGACGATCACGTCGAACTGCTTCGGCGCACGCACCAGTTGCATGGCGGCGTTGTCGACGTACATGTGGCTCAGTTCGACATCCGGGTAATCCTTGGCCACCTGCTCGACCACTTCGCGCCACAGTTGGCTGGACGCCAGGACGTTGGCCTTATCCACCGAGCAGAGCTTCTTGCCGCGCACACGGGCCATGTCGAAACCGACGCGGGCGATGCGGCGGATTTCACTCTCGCTGTACGGCAGGGTGTCGTAGGACTGGCGCTCGCCGTTTTCCAGCTCGCGGGTGCCACGTGGCGCGCCGAAGTAGATACCGCCGGTCAGCTCGCGAACGATGAGGATGTCCAGGCCCGACACGATTTCCGGCTTGAGGCTGGAAGCGTCGGCCAGTTGCGGGTAGAGGATCGCCGGACGCAGGTTGCCGAACAGGCCCAACTGCGCGCGGATCTTCAGCAGGCCGCGCTCAGGACGGATATCACGCTCGATCTTGTCCCATTTCGGGCCGCCCACGGCGCCCAGCAGCACCGCGTCGGCTGCCCGCGCACGGTCCAGGGTCTCGTCGGCCAGCGGCACGCCGTGCTTGTCGATGGCCGCACCACCGATCACGTCATGGCTCAGCTCGAAGCCCAGGCTGTACTTGTCGTTGGCCAACTCCAGCACCTTGACCGCCTCGGCCATGATTTCCGGGCCAATACCGTCACCTGGGAGAATCAGAATCTGCTTGCTCATGCTTTCCTCATTTGCTCTGTCGGTGTGCTGATGGGCACGCCCGGAAAAATGCTGTTGCCTGGCCCGCGGCGCCCGTTCATCTGTAAAGAACGAAGCGCTGGCCCGAATATCAAGCCGCCATGGCTTTTTTTGGCGGTTCCGGCGAGCAAAAAGCTCGCTCCTACAGGTTTTGTGTCCTCTCCTGCCGGAGCGAGCTTGCTCGCGATCAATGCATCACTTTAACGCCGATCAGGCGTCGCGAAACAACCACGGCTGGCTGGCACGATGCTTGGCCTCGAAGGCGGCAATCGCGTCGCCGTCCTGCAAGGTCAGGCCGATATCGTCCAGACCGTTGAGCAGGCAATGCTTGCGGAACGCATCGATCTCGAATTTCAACACCTTGCCATCGGGACGGGTCACGGTCTGGGCCTGCAGATCGATCTGCAGTTGGTAGCCCGGATTGGCCTCGACCTGCTGGAACAGCTCATCGACTTCAGCATCGCTGAGGATGATCGGCAGCAAGCCGTTCTTGAAGCTGTTGTTGAAGAAGATGTCGGCGTAGCTCGGCGCAATGATGCTGCGAAAACCATATTCTTCCAACGCCCAGGGGGCGTGCTCGCGGCTGGAGCCGCAACCGAAGTTTTCCCGGGCCAGCAACACGCTGGCGCCCTGGTAGCGCTCGGCGTTGAGCACGAAATCCTTGTTCAGCGGACGCTTGGAGTTGTCCTGGTACGGCTGGCCGACATCCAGGTAGCGCCACTCGTCGAACAGGTTCGGGCCGAAGCCGGTGCGCTTGATCGACTTGAGGAACTGCTTGGGAATGATCTGATCGGTGTCGACGTTGGCACGATCCAAAGGCGCGACAAGACCGGTGTGCTGGGTGAAAGCTTTCATGCTGCGCTCCTTAGATCAATTCACGGACGTCGACGAAACGACCGTTGACGGCGGCGGCCGCGGCCATGGCCGGGCTGACCAGGTGAGTACGCCCACCGGCGCCCTGACGACCTTCGAAGTTGCGGTTCGAGGTCGAAGCGCAATGCTCGCCGGACTCCAAACGGTCCGGGTTCATCGCCAGGCACATCGAGCAGCCCGGCTCGCGCCATTCGAAGCCCGCTTCGAGGAAGATCTTGTCCAGGCCTTCCGACTCCGCCTGGGCCTTCACCAGGCCCGAACCCGGGACCACGATGGCCTGCTTGATGGTCGAGGCCACCTTGCGGCCCTTGGCGATGACCGCCGCGGCACGCAGGTCTTCGATCCGCGAGTTGGTGCAGGAACCGATAAATACCCGGTCCAACTGGATGTCGGTGATCGCCTGGTTGGCGGTCAAACCCATGTATTTCAAGGCGCGGACGATGGAGTCGCGCTTGACCAGGTCCATTTCCTTGGCCGGGTCCGGCACGTTCTGATCGACGGCCAGCACCATCTCGGGCGAAGTGCCCCAGCTGACTTGCGGCTTGATCTGCGCGGCATCCAGCTCGACCAGGGTGTCGAACTTGGCGTCGGCGTCGGACACCAGGTCTTTCCAGGCTTCGACAGCGAGGTCCCATTCCGCGCCCTTGGGTGCGAACGGACGACCCTTGACGTATTCCACGGTCTTTTCGTCCGCCGCCACCAGGCCCACGCGGGCGCCGGCTTCGATGGACATGTTGCAGATGGTCATGCGGCCTTCGACGGACAGGTCGCGAATCGCGCTGCCGGCGAACTCGATGGCATGGCCGTTACCGCCGGCGGTGCCGATCTTGCCGATCACGGCCAGGACGATATCCTTGGCGGTCACGCCAAATGGCAACTTGCCCTCGACCCGCACCAGCATGTTTTTCATTTTCTTGGCGACCAGGCACTGGGTGGCGAGCACGTGCTCGACCTCGGAGGTGCCGATGCCGTGCGCCAGGGCGCCAAAGGCACCGTGAGTCGAGGTGTGGGAGTCGCCGCAGACCACGGTCATGCCCGGCAAGGTGGCGCCCTGCTCCGGGCCGATGACGTGAACGATGCCCTGGCGCACGTCGTTCATCTTGAATTCGACGATGCCGTATTCGTCACAGTTGTCGTCGAGGGTCTGAACCTGCAAACGCGAGACCTGGTCGGCGATGGCGCTGATGCCGCCCTTACGCTCCGGTGTGGTCGGTACGTTGTGGTCCGGGGTCGCGATATTGGCATCGATGCGCCAAGGCTTGCGCCCGGCCAGACGCAGGCCTTCGAAGGCTTGCGGCGAGGTCACTTCGTGGATGATGTGACGATCGATATAGATCAGCGCCGAACCATCGTCGCGCTGCTTGACCAAATGCGAATCCCAGAGCTTGTCGTAGAGCGTTTTGCCGGCCATCAGACGGTTCCTCATCATTTTCTATGCCACGGGTCTCTGACACCGGTCAATAACCCCTTGGCTTGTGAGGCTGATGCTATGGCGTTACATTAAATAACTCAAATTCATATTTTTTATACTTTGGATAACCGACTGGAATACGACCATGGACCTGGCCAACCTCAATGCCTTTATCGCGATTGCCGAAACCGGCAGCTTCTCCGGGGCCGGCGAGCGCCTGCACCTGACCCAGCCGGCCATCAGCAAGCGCATTGCCGGCCTTGAGCAACAACTCAATGTGCGGCTGTTCGATCGCCTGGGCCGCGAAGTGGGCCTGACCGAGGCCGGGCGCGCCCTGCTGCCGCGGGCCTATCAGATCCTCAACGTGCTGGACGACACCCGTCGGGCGCTGACCAACCTGACCGGCGAAGTCAGCGGCCGCCTGACCCTGGCCACCAGCCACCATATCGGCCTGCACCGCTTGCCGCCCTTGCTGCGCGCCTTTACCCGGCGTTACCCGGACGTGGCCCTGGACATCCAGTTTCTCGACTCGGAAGTGGCCTACGAAGAGATCCTCCACGGTCGCGCCGAGCTGGCGGTGATCACCCTGGCCCCCGAGCCCCATACGCTGGTCAAGGCCACGCCGGTGTGGGACGACCCACTGGACTTCGTCGCCGCCCCCGAGCACCCGCTGGTGAGCAACGGCACGGTCAGCCTGGCCGATATCGCCCTGCATCCGGCGGTATTTCCCGGCGGCAACACCTTTACTCACCATATTGTCCAGCGCCTGTTCGAGGCCCAGGGCCTGACCCCGAACATCGCCATGAGCACTAACTACCTGGAAACCATCAAGATGATGGTGTCCATCGGCCTGGCCTGGAGCGTACTGCCCCGCACCATGCTCGACGATCAGGTGGCGCGCATTCCTTTACCGGGCATACAGCTCACTCGCCAGCTAGGCTATATCCTGCATACCGAACGGACGCTGTCGAATGCTGCGCGGGCTTTCATGGCCTTACTGGATGCACAAGTCGATTGGCCAGGGACCAAGGCGTAAGCGTCCCGGAATGACTTATGCCCCCCCGTTGATTGCCTGAACCCGCGCCCAACGCTCTTTTCAGCCCAGGGCCCGCTGCTCATGCCAAAACCCGCTGACCGTCTACCGCCCATGCCGCGCATTCACGCGCTCGACCCTAAACAGTCGGAGCAAAGCTGGGAGAGCGCCCCGCAGCTGCTCGCCGCGCTCAATGGCGCACGGCTGGGCGCCTGGTACTGGGACATCGAAAGCGGGCAAATCAGCTGGTCGCGGGGCACCCAGGCGCTGTTTGGCTTCGATCCGCGCCAGACGCTGCCCAAAGACCTGGAATACCTCGACCTGCTGCCCGAGGAAGATCGCGCCAAAACCATTCGAGCCTTCCATTCGGTGCTGGCCGGCGCGCCGCTGGAGCAGGCGATGCATCACCGCATCCGCTGGCCCGACGGCAGCCTGCACTGGCTGGAAATCAATGGCAGCGTGCTGCCGGACAAACACGGCAAGCCCCGAATGATCGGGGTGATTCGCGAAATCACCCATCAACGCCAGCGGGAACAGGCCCTCAGCAGCTCGGAAAAACGCTTTGCCACGCTGTTTCACCTGTGCCCGAACATGGTGCTGCTGACCCGCCTGGAAGATGGCCTGATCAGCGAAGCCAACCAGTACTTCGAAATCCTCTTCGGCTGGCCGGTGCAGCACGTCATCGGCCGCACCACCCTCGAACTGGGCCTGTGGGTCGACCCGGAACAACGGGCGCAAATGGTCAAGGCAGTACAGAAGCGCGGCCAGGCCGCCACCCTCGAGGTGCAACTGCGCGCCAGCAATGGGCAGATTCACGACGGCATTCTCAGCGCCCAGAAAGTCGAGCTGGAAGGCCAGGCCTACCTGCTCAGCACCTTTCTCGACACCAGCGAACGCAAGCTCGCCGAACAGGCCCTCAAGGACAGCCAGGAACGCCTCGATCTGGCCCTGGACTCGGCCCAGCTCGGCACCTGGGACTGGCACATTCCCAGCGGCATGCTCTATGGCTCGGCCCGCGCCGCACAGCTGCATGGCCTGGAGCCGATACCCTTCCACGAGTCCTTCGATGCGTTTTTCGAGGGTGTGCCCGACGAAGAACGCGACAGCATGCGCAACGCCTACCGCAGCCTGCGCGAAGGCCCGGCGGGCAATTATCAGCTGACCTACCGCGTACAGCTGGCCGACGGTTCGTCACGCTTTTTGGAAAGCCGCGCCCGCCTCTACCGCGACGAGCAGGGCCATCCGCTGCGCATGGCCGGGACCTTGCTGGACATCACCGAACAGGTCGAACGCGAGCAGCGCCTGGTGACGTCCGAGGAGAAATTCGCCAGCCTGTTCCAGGTCAGCCCGGACCCGATCTGCGTCACACTCCAGGAAACCGGACAGTTCATCGAGATCAACTCCAGCTTCACCCAGACCTTCGGCTGGACCCTCGACGAAGTGCTCAACCGCAGCGCCGACCAGATCGGCCTCTGGGACGACTCCGCGCAGCGCCTGCAGCGGGTCGAGCAGGTGATCCGCGAACAGGCGCTGAACAACGTCGCGGTGATGGTCCGGCACAAGGACGGGCAACCCCTGACCTGCATCATTTCCAGCCGGCAGATCACCGTCGACAAACAGCCCTGCATTGTCACCACGCTGCGCGACATCACCCAGCAGCAACGCTCCGAGGCCGCGCTCAAGGCCAGCGAAGAGAAGTTCGCCAAGGCATTCCACTCCAGCCCCGACGCCATCACCATCACTGAGCGCGACACCGGGCGTTACCTGGAGGTCAACGATGGCTTCTGCCGGTTGACCGGTTACCGCGCCGAAGAAGTGATCGGCCGCACCGTGTATCAGGTCGGTATCTGGGCCGAGGAAAAACAGCGCTCGATCCTGCTCGCCGAGCTGCAGATCAAAGGCCGGGTCAATCACCTGGAAATGCTCGGCCGCAACAAGCGCGGAGACATCCTGACGGTCGAGGTGTCGGTCGAACCCATCACCCTCAATGAAACCGCCTGCCTGCTGCTCACCGCGCGGGACGTCAGCCTGCTGAAAAACGCCCAGGCGCAGATTCGCCACCTGGCCTACCACGACCCGCTGACCAACCTGCCCAACCGCGCCCTGCTGATGGATCGCCTGAGCCAGCAGATCGCCCTGCTCAAGCGCCACAACCTGCGCGGCGCCCTGCTGTTCCTCGACCTGGACCATTTCAAGCACATCAACGATTCCCTCGGTCACCCGGTGGGCGATACCGTGCTGAAGATCGTCACCGCGCGGCTCGAAGCCAGCGTGCGCATGGAAGACACCGTGGCGCGCCTGGGCGGCGACGAGTTCGTGGTCCTGCTCAGCGGCCTGGAAGGTAGCCGCAGCGAAGTCAGCGATCAGGTGCGGGAACTGGCCGACACCCTGCGTGAACTGCTGTCCGAGCCGATGTTCCTCGACGGCCAGCGCCTGCAGGTGACCCCGAGCATAGGCGTGGCCCTGATTCCCGATCACGGCTCGACCCCCACCGACCTGCTCAAGCGCGCCGATATCGCGCTGTACCGGGCCAAGGACTCCGGGCGCAACACCACCCAGATGTTCCACAACACCATGCAGAAAGCCGCCAGCGAGCGCCTGCGCATGGAAACCGACCTGCGCCTGGCCCTGTCCCGGGGCGAGTTCAGCCTGCACTTCCAGCCCCAGGTCGATGCCCGCGACAACCGCATCGTCGGCGCTGAAGCCCTGGTGCGCTGGCACCACCCCGAACTGGGGGCGCAATCGCCCACCGAGTTCATCAAGGTCCTGGAAGACAGCGGCCTGATCCTCGAGGTCGGCACCTGGATTCTCGACGAAGCCTGCCAGGCCTTCAGCCAGCTGATCACCGAAGGCCTGGTGAACCCGCTCGATTTCAGCCTGTGCGTGAACATCAGCCCGCGGCAGTTCCGCCAGAACGACTTCGTCGAGCGCATAGAGCGCAGCCTGAGCCATTACCAGTTGCCGTCTTCGCTGCTGAAGCTGGAAATCACCGAAGGCATCGTGATCCAGAACCTGGAAGACACCATCAGCAAGATGCGGCGCCTGAAAAAACTCGGCGTGAGTTTCGCCATGGACGACTTCGGCACCGGTTATTCGTCGCTGACCTACCTCAAGCGCTTGCCGGTGGATGCGCTGAAGATCGACCAGTCTTTCGTTCGCGACGCGACCCACGACCCCAACGACGCGGAGATAGTGCGCGCCATCGTCGCCATGGCCCGCAGCCTGGACTTGAACGTGATCGCCGAAGGCGTGGAAACCGCGGAGCAGCTCGAGTTCCTGCAAGGCCTGGGCTGCCACCTGTATCAGGGTTACCTGCACAGCCGACCGTTGCCGCTGGAGGGTTTGAAAGCCCTGCTGGCCTGAACGGACGAACATGCAATCTCCGGCCTGACAGATCAACCGGGCAGCAATTGCCAGGGTTTGGCGCAACCTGTAGGGTCGCGTTTTTTGTGACGCCCCACGAGATCGATCATGCAGGATGCAACCCTCCCCCGCCCGGCCCTGCTGGGCATTGACCTTGGCACCACCAACAGCCTGATCGCCGTCTGGCAGGACGGCCGCGCCCAGTTGATCCCCAACGCCCTCGGCGATGTCCTCACCCCATCGGTGGTCAGCCTCGATGAAGACGACAGCATCCTGGTGGGCAAAGCCGCGCGGGCCCGCCTGACAACCCACCCGGAACGCACGGTCGCCGCCTTCAAGCGCTTCATGGGCAGCGACAAGCGCCTCGAACTGGGCGGCCGGCCGTTCAGCCCGGAAGAACTCTCGGCGCTGGTGATCGGCTCGCTCAAACAGGATGCCGAAGCCTTTCTCGGCCATCCGGTGCAGGAAGCGGTGATTTCGGTGCCGGCCTACTTCAGCGACGAACAACGCAAGCGCACGTTATTCGCCGCCGAACTGGCAGGCCTGACAGTGTCGCGACTGATCAACGAGCCGACCGCGGCCGCCATGGCCTACGGGCTGCATGAACAGAAGTTCGAACGCACGCTGATCTTCGACCTGGGCGGCGGCACCTTCGACGTCACGGTGCTGGAATACGCACTGCCGTTGATTGAAGTGCACGCCTCCACCGGCGACAACTTCCTGGGCGGCGAGGACTTTACCGAGGCCCTGCTGCAGGCCTGCCTCAAGGACTGGCAACTCACCCCGGAGCAGATCGACGCCCAGGGCATGGCCAGCCTGGGTGACGCCCTGGAACAGCTCAAGTGCAAACTCGCCGACGGCACTCAGTCACTGAGCTGGCGTCATGGCGACCGGTCATATGCATGGACCCTGGACGAAACGCTGGCGCTGAAGATCTGGGAGCCGCTACTGGCCCGCTTGCGCGCGCCCATCGAACAGGCCCTGCGCGATGCCCGCCTCAAGCCCCGCGACCTCGACAGCCTGGTGCTGGTGGGCGGCGCCACCCGGATGCCGGCGGTGCAGCAAATGGTCGCCACGCTCTTCGGACGCCTGCCTTACCGCCACCTCGATCCGGATACGATTGTCGCACTGGGCGCGGCCACCCAGGCCGCCTGCAAGGCCCGGGACGGGGCCATCGAAGAATTGATCCTGACTGACGTCTGCCCCTACACCCTGGGGATTTCGACCAGTCGCGGCGAACAGGTCAGCGGGGCCTTTTCGCCGATCATCGAGCGCAACACGGTGATCCCGACGTCACGGGTGCAGCAGTTCTACACCACTCACCCACATCAGGCGTTTATCCGCATTGCGGTGTACCAGGGCGAGCGGCCCTGGGTGCGGGACAATATTTTCATCGATTCCTTCGACGTGCCCCTGACGCCCAGCGAACAGATCCAATCCCTGGACGTACGCTTCAGCTATGACATCAACGGCCTGCTCGAAGTCGACGTCACCCTGCTGGCCAGCGGCGAACGTCATAGCCACAGCATCGACCGCAGCCCCACCGGGCTCGATGCGCAATCCCGACAAGCTAGCCATGAGCGGCTGACCGCGCTGAAAATCCACCCCCGCGACGCCCTGCCCAACCGCACGCTGCTGGCACGGCTGGAACGGGCGTGGATGCAAAGCCTGGGCGACGAGCGCGAGCGCATCGCCGACTGGTTGGACACCTTCACCGCCGTGCTCGGCGGCCAGCAACCGGCGGAGATTGCCAGCCATCGGACCCAACTGAACAAGGCGCTGGATCAACTGCGTCTCTAGCCGTTGAGCCGCCGTAAGCTGGCCTGCAAACCACCGGGCAGCGCATCCTCACCGGCGCTGTCCGGCGGTACGCCATAGCGGTTGGGCAGTTTGTCGCCAGGAAAGGCGAACAGGATCAGCGACAGAAACGGAAAGAACGCCGACAGACAGCCCAGCACCAGCAAGGTCGGAATGCCACGGCCTATATCATGCAGACGGCGCAGAACCACCCCGAGCAAAAACACGGTGCCGAGCAACGACACCACGATCGCGGACAGCGACGTGCCGCTGAATAACGCAGCCACCGGGGTGACCAGCACAGTGCCCAGTACCTGCCAGAAGAACGCCCCACGCCCCAGCCGCGTGCCCAGCCGCCAGAACGCCGCGGCGGGTGTCGGACGGCTGTCGCCCTTGGCCAGCAGCAGAGGTTCGCTCCAGGACAGCAACGCACTGAAGGCAAAGCGCAGGCCGAGTCCGTGTTCCGGGTTGTCCTTGGCCCGCTGCATGCGCAGCAGCACTTTCTGCCGCGGCACACCGGCACTGCCGTAACGCACCAGCCCCTTGAGCACATCGAGGGCCAGGTAAAAGGCCTCGCTGTCGATCCCTTCGTCTTCGGCCAGCGTCTGCTGCGGCGGCCGTGGCGGCTCGCCCTTGATCAGGCCGTGGCGGAAGCCGTCGAACCAGTCCTGGGGATTGGTGATTTCGGTAATCCGGTCGAGCAGATATCGACGCTGCTGCGCATCGATCACCGGGTCGTGATAGAGCACGCCACTCAGGAGCATGCGCCCGAGCAAATCGTCCGCGAAGGCCGGCAGGTCACCGCGCAGGCATGCGAACAGGCGCTCGTTGCTCAACAACCGCGCACTGTCGAGCGCTTCCTGGACGCCAAGCAACTGTCGGTCGAGCAAGGCATGCACCGGATCGTCCAATTGCAGCCAGCCGAGCAAAGCGCTCAGGTCACCCTGTTCGCGCTGTAACTGGGCAAGCTGCGGTTGCAGCCGGCTGAGCGGATGGGACGGATTGAGCGCCAGGCGCTCCAGGCACTGCGGGTCGATCAATTGCCACCAGCGTTCCGGCTGCTCCAGCAATGCCATCAGGAACAGCGTATGGGCGTACCAGTGCCAGACCGCCTCTCCCGTCCCTGGTGGCGGCAACACTACGCCGCGCTGGCTCAGTTCAAGCAGCAAGTTCAGCTCCGACACATCGCTAGCGGAATCTGTATCGCCCAATTCGAAAGACTCGGCGATACGCTCCAGGGCGGCGTCACCGTAAGGACGCAATCGGCGCAGCCACAAACGGCAGATCTGGTGCGGCTCACCGGTCGTCAGCGCGGCGGCCAGTTGCGCTGAAGCAGCCCCCTCATCGATGAAGGCTTTCATCGCCAACGGAATCGGCGCCTGGCTCAACCAGCGCAGGTGCTGCCCGGCCTGGTCCTTGAACCCGCTCAGCACCAGAGCTTCGAGGGCATCCAGCGGCTGCGGCTCGTCCAGCACCTGTTGCAACAGCTCTGCTGCGCCACGGTGCAAGGCCCAGGCATGCCGGTACAGGCGCAACAACCGGGTATCGGTGTTCTGGCCAAGCAACTGCGCCAGCAAGGGCAACTCGTCGCCGGTCATCCGCCAATCGATAAAGGCCCGCGCCAACCCCTGCAGCTCGAGCCGGCCAACGCCGAGCCAGCGGATCAGCGTCTCGGGACGTTGTGAAGGGCTGCCATATTCCTGGGTGACGTGGGCGAGATCGGTGGACCAGTCGCTGAAGTTCTCCAGACGATCAAAGGCCTGAATCAGCAGCGGCAAAAAGTCCGGCTGACGTTTGGCGCACAACGCCAACAATTGGCTCTCAGCCTTGGGATGACGATGCTCCTGCCAAAGCCGGACCCAGCAAGGCAACGCCTGATCGTCCAGCCCCAGCAGGCTGTTCTGGCACGCCAACAGGTAAAGCCAGTCCACATCATCCGGCGCTTCGCGCTGCTGTTCGACGCACAACTGCAGCAGCCCCGGACCACCGATACCGGCCTGGGTGAATTGCACCAGCAAGCGCTTGATGAAGAGCGCATCGTTCGGTAACGGCAGGCAGGTGTGCTGGCTGGCGAAACCTTCGTATTCGTGGAGCGGTCGCCGGTCGAAGATGAAGTCGAGACTGCGCGCGTACCACAGGCTTTCGGTCTGCGCCGGTTCCGACCAGCTCCCCATCAGCGCCGTATCGAATGGGTCCGGGGTCTTGATCCGGTTCAGATAGTCCTCGACATGCCGGGCCTGGTCGAAACCCAGCTCCAGCAACTGATGCTCCCAGCCCATGCGCTGGGCCAGCAGGCCCGCGCAACGGTAGGAAAGCGGCCCGGCGTTGGCCGTCTGCTGGAACAACTCCCAGCGCAGGTCATCGAGCAGGCCGAGCGGCAGTTGATCCAGTGTCTTGATAAAGGCCTGCCAGGCATCCGGATTGAAGCGGCGCGCCGGATCACTCAGCAGCGCATCAAAATCGAGGATCGCCTGTGAGGGCTCCGGCTCGCTCTCCTGCGACTCCTCAAGCTCCTGCTCGTTGTCTCGCACCAGCCGCAGAGCGCTTTCGTAAGCCTGGCGCAGCGCCTGGAAGCCTTCGGGATCGGTCTCCGGGTGATGCTCCGGCAGACGGGCACGATAGGCATTGCGAATCAGCGTTTCATCGGTGGTAGGGTCGATGCCCAGCTTTATCCAGCAACTCATGACCAGTCGAACTCCTCTAGCGACGCCGGACGCTGCGGCAAGTCGAGATCCAGGTGCCAAGGCAAGTCAGCCAGACAATCCGGCATGTTTTGAGCGAGCCCCCGGGCAATCATCTGGCTATTGGGGTTCTCCCCCTGTCGATCCAGCTCGTAAGCCAGTTCATCATCGCTATTGCCCAGGCAACCCCAGAACGCGCGGCCAACCAGGAATCCGTTGAAATAGGCGAACCAGCTGCCGTAGTGGTATTGCGCCCTGACCGCCAGCCGGCCGTGCAGCCACAGGCTCTCGGCCAGATCGATCCACTGGTTGCGCACGCCACAACGCAAGAGAAACCCCATGCGCCCGTAATCCCAGGCCAGGATCCCACCCGGGCCGCAAGCGCCAAAGGTACGGCTGGCGAACTCATGGAGGATGCGTTCACGGGGTTCGAGCGTCTCGAGCAGGGCCTGCCATTCGCTCGGCAGGCAACGCTGCCAGGCGCGATACGCATCGTCGAGGTGGGTGGCATGACCGTTGTCAGTCATCTTTTCCAGCATGTCCAGCAACTGCCGTCGGTCACTGATGCCCCAACTGCCTTGCAGGTCGATGGATTCCGAGCCGGGGTAGAACGCGGGGTTGTCGTATCCGGCGCGAGGGTTGAGCGCAACCATCGGCGCAGAGAGGCTCCACAGCCAGCGCTGTTGTATCTCGTCCATGAAAAGGGCTCCAGGCCGACCGGAGAGGAATGGGGGGTCGGCAAAACTGCGGCGGATTGTAGAGAAAGCGCCACAACGCGGCAAAGGCGAACGATGATTTTCTCGGGCATAAAAAAGGCCCCGACTTGTCGGGGCCTTTTTCAGCGACTCAGCGCTCGATCAAACGCCTGTGTGGCGGCGCATGGATCAATGCTGCAGCGCTGGCTTCTGCGTCCCGTTGATCGGGATGCGCTTGGCTTTCGCCTCTTCCGGGATCACCCGCAACAGGTCGATGCTCAACAGACCGTTGCTCAGGCCGGCGGCCTTGATCTCGATGTGATCGGCCAGGCGGAAGGACAGCTTGAATGCACGCTGGGCAATGCCCTGGTGCAGGAAGGTGACGCCTTCGTTCGCGTCACGCTTGCCGCCACTGATGGTCAGCACGCCCTTCTCGACTTGCAGCTCCAGGTCTTCTTCCTGGAAACCGGCGGCGGCCACGACGATGCGGTACTGGTCGTCACCGTGCTTTTCGACGTTGTAGGGCGGATAGGTGCTGCCTGGCTCATTGCGCAGGGCGGTTTCGAACAGGTCGTTGAAACGGTCGAAACCCACCGAGGAACGGAACAGTGGCGCGAGGGAAAATGCAGTACTCATGGTTCAAATCTCCTGAAAACAATCAGCAAGTTTTTTATCTCCGCGACCCGAATTCGGCATCGCGTAACCCTTAGATAGGGACCGCCGATTGCATTTCAAGAGACTTTTCGCAGATTTTTTCAGGCCGCCTCGGCCACCGGCAAACCCAGCAAACGCGAGACTTGATCCGGCTCGGTTTCGCGGCGCAGGACGGTGAACAGCTCAACCGCCTCGGGATAGTTGCGGGTCAGCATCGCCAGCCACTGCTTCAGGCGGCCCGGCGATTGGCGAGCGGTCATCTGCGCCTTGGCTTGCAGCCAGAAGTCCTGGATCAGCGGCATCAGCTCGGCCCAGGTCATCTCGACCACCTCTTCCCCGGCCCGCGCGGCGGCGATTTGCCGGGCCAGGTCCGGACGCGACACCAGGCCACGACCGAGCATGATGTCTTCCACGCCGCTGATTTCGCGGCAGCGGCGCCAGTCGTCGACGCTCCAGATATCGCCGTTGGCGAACACCGGCACCTTGACCACGTCTTGCACCCGTGGAATCCACTCCCAGTGCGCCGGCGGCTTGTAGCCGTCGACCTTGGTCCGCGCATGCACCACGATATGTTCCGCGCCACCTTCGGCCAACGCCGTGGCGCACACCAGCGAGCCATCCGGGCTGTCGAAGCCGAGGCGCATCTTGGCGGTCACCGGAATGTGCGCAGGCACGGCACGCCGCACATGCTCGACGATCTGGTTGAGCAGCTCCGGCTCCTTGAGCAGCACCGCGCCGCCACGGGACTTGTTGACAGTCTTGGCCGGGCAGCCGAAGTTCAGGTCGATGACTTCGGAGCCGAGCTCACAGGCCAGCGCAGCGTTTTCCGCCAGGCACACCGGGTCGGAACCCAGCAGTTGCACACGCAGCGGCACGCCGGAGGCAGTCCGGGCGCCATTCAACAACTCGGGGCCGAACTTGTGGAAATAGGCCGGCGTGAGCAACTGGTCGTTGACCCGGATGAACTCGGTCACGCACCAGTCGATACCACCGACCCGGGTCAGCACATCCCGCAGGATGTCATCGACCAACCCTTCCATGGGCGCCAAAGCAATTTGCATGAATCACACTCAACGTAAAACGCGGAAAAAAACGTGCGGCAGTTTACTGGGTTTCGCTGGGGAGCAGGTATTTCAGCGGGTGGATGGTCACCGGCGGCGATGAAGCCATCGCCGAAGGTTCAGCTCGCGCCTTGCAACGCCGGTCCATAACCCTCGAGAAACTCCGCCGGCATGCGCTTGGGCTTGCCGCTGGACAGCTCGATGCAGACAAAGGTGGTCTGGGCCCGCAGCAAGGTGGCGCCATCGCTCGGACGCACCAGCTGGAAGCGCCGCGACATCTTCAGGCGCTGGTCCCAATCGACGATCCAGGTCGCCAGTTGCAGTTCGTCGCCTTCATAGGCCGCCGCCAGGTAGTCGATTTCATGGCGCACCACCGCCATGGCCCGATCCAGGCGGCGGTACTCGCTCAGGTCCAGACCCAGGCGCTGGGAATGACGCCAGGCGCAACGTTCGAGCCAGGTGACATACACCGCGTTGTTGGCATGCCCCAAGCCGTCGATGTCTTCGGCACCCACCTGCAGATCGATGATAAATGGCGTTGCCAGATCCCAGCCCATACCCCACTCCCGGTCAGATTATTCGACCGGGGCAGTGTAACGGATTGCTCAGGCGGATTGGCGCGCTTGCAGGCTGTGGCCGGCCAACAGCGTCAGCACCCCCTGGATCACCCGCGGGTCGGCCAATACGCGCTGATGACCGCCCTCCTTCAGGCGCAGCAAGCGGCTGTCGAACCAGGCCTCGTGGATCAGCTCGGATTCCTTGACCGGGACAAAGTTGTCGTCTTCGGCATGCACGATCAACCCGGGCATATCCAGCTGGTAGTGCGCGACATCCAGGGCCGCGGCGCGCATGCCGACATCCTGCTCCACCTGGCGGATAAAGGCCGAGCGCGCCTTTGGTGGCAGGCGCACATAACGGGCGAAGCCGCGCAACACGCCGAGTATCCGCGCCGGGGCGGCGATGCTGACCAGGGTCTCGGTGCGCAAGCCCAGTTGCACTGCCAGCATGGCGCTGGCGCCGCCCATGGAATGGCCGATGACCGCGCGCAGCGGCGGCAACTCCGCGGCGGCTTCAAGCATGGCCCGGGCAAACAGCATCACATTGGCCTCGTGACCGGGAGAACGTCCGTGAGCGGGACCATCCAGCGCCACAACGCTGTAACCGGCGCCCACCAGCGCATCGATCAAGCTGGCGAACTGCGTGGGACGCCCTTCCCAGCCATGCATCAGCAGCACCGCCGGCCCCTGGCCCCAGCGCAATGCCGAGAGCCCGAAACGCAGGGTGATGCGCTCCGAACGCGCCAGCAGCGGCAGCTCCCAGTCACGCGGCAGGCGCTCGCGCGGCGTCATGAATGCCAGTCGCATCTTGCTGGCGACCAGCTTAGGTGCGACCCAGCCCAAGGTGCCGTTAACGCCACGAACCCAACTTAACGTGCTCATCACTTCTCTCCTCAGGCCTGGGCCTCAGGTCATAGCACCGCCGACTTGGCAGCACGCAGTAAACGGTCCGACAGCTCACCGGCTCCCAGGGCCCGAGCCAGGGACAAGCCGCCCACCATCAGGGCCAGGTCGGCCAGGGCCTTGTCGATGTCTTCAGGGGTGGTCGCCAACTGAGCCAGCATCAGCTCGATGTGTTCACTCAGGACTTTGCGGAAATCGTCCGGCAGGCGCCCCATCTCACCGACCGACGCGGGAATCGGGCAGGCCTGCTCGGTGGAATCGCGGTGCTTGCGCGACAGGTAGAACGCCGCCACCAGCGCCCGCCGCTCTTCGCCGGTCAACGACGCATCCATATCGGCAATCAGGCCCCGGCGATGGGCCAGCAATTGACTGAACGCTTCCAGCATCAGGGCGTCCTTGCTTTCGAAATGCGCGTAGAAGCCACCGACCGTCAGGCCCGCGGCACCCATCACTTCGCCCACGCTCGGCTCGGCCGGGCCACGTTGCACCAGCGCGGAGCTGGCGGCCTGGAGAATGCGTTCGCGGGTTTGAGCTTTTTTATCGTTCATCGTTGCCTCCGAATATTACGATCAAAATATTATTCTCATAATAAATTTTAGCAAGTCGTTAGTGTGACCGCCGGTCAGAAGAACAGTGTGGGGAGAAAGGGAGAATTGGCCAAACGCCAGACAAACAAAAGGGCCATTCAATAATTGAATGACCCTTATAAATCCCGCAGAGCGGGTAATCGTGGCGTCCCCTAGGGGACTCGAACCCCTGTTACCGCCGTGAAAGGGCGGTGTCCTAGGCCACTAGACGAAGGGGACACAAACCCTTCTATACAACTGATCAGTGCTGAGAGCTGATCGATTCAAGGCCGGTGTGGCCAGGCCTTGAACTGTAAAATTGGTGGAGCTAGACGGGATCGAACCGTCGACCTCTTGCATGCCATGCAAGCGCTCTCCCAGCTGAGCTATAGCCCCAGATTTTTCGCCTCGCGGCGGAGCGACATCTTGTAACATCGCTTCTGTAAAACTGGCGTCCCCTAGGGGACTCGAACCCCTGTTACCGCCGTGAAAGGGCGGTGTCCTAGGCCACTAGACGAAGGGGACGCAAACCCTTCTGTACAACTGACCAGCGCTGAGAACTGATCGATTCAAGGCCGGTGTGGCCAGACCTTGAACTGTAAATTGGTGGAGCTAGACGGGATCGAACCGTCGACCTCTTGCATGCCATGCAAGCGCTCTCCCAGCTGAGCTATAGCCCCTCATCGTTGATGTCATCGCTGAGGACGGGGCGAATCTTAAGGGCGTATCGGAAGGCTGTCAAATTTTTTTTCAGCTTTTTTTAAAAAAATTTGCCGGCATAACAATCACTTACCGCCCTCCCCCGTAAATCCGGGGCTTTTGCGGACCGTTGCGCCCTCCAGCAACGACCGCAATTTCCCTGTTTGCGCAGGTCCGCGGGAGCCAGCATGCCGGCTCCCGCGAATCAGAGTGCTGAATCAGGCGATGGCGCCCAGCAGCTTTTCCCACTCTTTGTTTTCTTTCTTCGACACGCCACCCAGCAGGTCGATGGCCTGGCGCAGGCGGAAACGGGTCAGGTCCGGCCCCAGAATTTCCATGGCGTCGAGCACCGAGACCGAACTGGCCTGACCGGTGATCGCAGCGAACATCAGCGGCATGGCATCACGCAGCTTCAGTTCCAGGGATTCGACCACGGCCTGGATGGTCGCGGTGATGCTGTCCTTTTCCCACTGACGCAGGCTTTCCAGCTTCCACAGGATCAGTTGCATCAGCTGCCGTACCTGGTCGCCCGAAAGCTTCTTCGATTCGAACAGCTTGGCATCCGGGGTCACGCCACCGGCGAAGAAGAACCCGGCCAGCGGTGCGATCTGGCTGAAGGTTTCCACCCGGCCTTGCACGTGCGGCGCGATCTTCATCATGTACTCGGGGTTCAGCGCCCAGGTCTGCACGCGGCTGGCGAATTCTTCCACCGGTAGGTCGCGCAGCCACTGGCCATTGAGCCACGACAGTTTCTCGATATCGAAGATCGGCCCGCCCAGGGAGACGCGCGACAGGTCGAAGTTGTCGACCATTTCCTGCAGCGAGAACTTCTCGCGCTCGTCCGGCATCGACCAGCCCATGCGGCCCAGGTAGTTGAGCATGGCTTCCGGCATGAAGCCCATGCGCTCGTAGAAGGTCACGGAAGTCGGGTTCTTGCGCTTGGACAGCTTGCTCTTGTCCGGGTTACGCAGCAGCGGCATGTAGCACAGCTGCGGCTGCTCCCAGCCGAAATACTCGTAGAGCAGAATCAGTTTCGGCGCCGAAGGCAGCCATTCTTCGCCACGCAACACGTGGGTGATGCCCATCAGGTGGTCGTCGACCACGTTGGCCAGGAAGTAGGTCGGCAGGCCATCGGTCTTCATCAGCACCTGCATGTCCATGCGATCCCACGGGATCTCGACATCGCCACGCAGCATGTCCGGCACCACGCAGACGCCTTCGCTCGGCACCTTCATGCGGATCACGTGGGGTTCGCCAGCGGCCAGGCGACGGGCGACCTCTTCCTTGGACAGCAGCAGCGCGCGGCCGTCGTAACGCGGTGTCTCACCACGAGCCATCTGCTCGGCGCGCATCTGGTCCAGCTCTTCGGCGGTGCAGAAGCACGGGAAGGCATGGCCCATGTCGACCAGCTGCTGGGTGTACTTCTGGTAGATCTCGCTGCGCTCGCTCTGCCGGTAAGGGCCGTGCGGGCCGCCCACGTCCGGGCCTTCGCTCCAGTTGATGCCCAACCAGCGCAAGGCGTCGAAAATCTGCTGCTCGGACTCGCGGGTCGAACGCAGTTGATCGGTGTCTTCGATGCGCAGGATGAACTCACCGCCATGCTGCTTGGCGAAGCAGTAGTTGAACAAGGCGATGTAAGCGGTACCTACGTGGGGATCCCCGGTAGGCGATGGCGCGATGCGCGTGCGGACGGTGGTCATGGCATGTCTCGGAAAGAATATGAAAAGCAAAGATCAAACAAGAGGCGAATGGTAACAGGCGATACCGGCCCCGCTCCAGTGAGCAGGGCATTTAAGCCAAGGTCGAGGCTACTCGGGTCGCCCGGGCCGCTGAACCACCGATTGTCCGCCCGTGGCATTTACCACTGGGTGTCAGCATGCTGGCAATTCTGCTGAGCAAGGCGCTACCGGCGGGGATCAAGGCCGGAGAAGCCCATTAATGGCTTGCGACGCCGGCTGGACTGCGTCGCGGAGCATGAAACGAATCTGTAGCGGTTGCAGATCAGACCGTCAGCAAACGCTCGCGCAGCTTGCCGATTTCGTCGCGCATCTGTGCCGCGGCTTCGAACTCCAGGTCGCGGGCCAGCTGGTACATCTTCTCTTCGAGCTGGCGAATGCGCTTGGTGATCTCGCTGGGCGAACGCAGTTCGTTTTCGTAGCGGGCATTTTCCTCGGCGGCCTTGGCCATGCCCTTGCGCTTCTTGCTGCGCGAACCGGGCACCGTGGCGCCTTCCATGATGTCGGCGACGTCCTTGAACACGCCCTTGGGGGTGATGCCATTGGCCAGGTTGAAGGCGATCTGCTTGTCACGACGGCGCTCGGTCTCGCCGATCGCCCGCTCCATGGAGCCGGTGATGCGGTCGGCGTAGAGAATCGCCCGGCCGTTGAGGTTACGCGCGGCACGACCGATGGTCTGGATCAGCGAGCGCTCGGAACGCAGGAAACCTTCCTTGTCCGCATCGAGAATCGCCACCAGCGACACTTCCGGCATATCCAGGCCTTCGCGCAGCAGGTTGATCCCCACCAGCACATCGAAGGTGCCCAGGCGCAGGTCGCGGATGATCTCGACCCGCTCCACGGTGTCGATGTCCGAGTGCAGATAACGCACGCGTACACCGTGATCGGCGAGGTAATCGGTCAGGTCCTCGGCCATGCGCTTGGTCAGGGTGGTCACCAGCACCCGCTCTTCCACGGCCACGCGTTTGGTGATTTCCGACAGCAGGTCATCGACCTGGGTCAGCGCTGGGCGCACTTCCACCTGCGGGTCCACCAGGCCGGTCGGGCGCACCACCTGCTCGACCACGCGGCCGGCATGTTCGGCTTCATAGTTGCCCGGCGTGGCGGAGACGAAGATGGTCTGCGGACTGACCCCTTCCCATTCGTCGAAGCGCATCGGCCGATTGTCCAGCGCCGAGGGTAGGCGGAAGCCGTACTCCACCAGGGTTTCCTTGCGGGAACGGTCGCCTTTGTACATGGCGCCGACCTGCGGCACGCTGACGTGGGATTCGTCGATCACCAGCAAGGCGTCCGCCGGCAGGTAGTCGTACAGGGTTGGCGGCGCCGCCCCGGCAGGACGCCCGGACAGGTAGCGCGAGTAGTTTTCGATGCCGTTGCAGTAACCCAGCTCGAGGATCATCTCCAGGTCGAAGCGGGTGCGCTGCTCCAGGCGCTGGGCTTCCACCAGCTTGTTGTTGCTGCGCAGGTATTCCAAACGCTCCTGCAACTCGACCTTGATCCCCTCGATGGCGTCCAGCAGGGTTTCCCGCGGCGTCACATAGTGGCTCTTGGGGTAGAAGGTAAAGCGCGGCAGCTTGCGGATGACTTCGCCAGTCAGCGGGTCGAAGGCGGAAATGCTCTCCACCTCGTCATCGAACAGCTCGATGCGGATCGCTTCCAGGTCGGATTCCGCCGGATAGATATCGATCACATCGCCGCGTACCCGGAAGGTGGCGCGGGCAAAATCCATGTCGTTGCGGGTGTATTGCAGGTCGGCCAGGCGGCGCAGCAAGGCGCGCTGATCGAGCTTGTCGCCGCGATCAACGTGCAACACCATCTTCAGATAGGTTTCCGGGCTGCCCAGGCCGTAGATGCAGGACACCGTGGTGACGATGATCGCGTCCTTGCGTTCCAGCAGCGCCTTGGTCGCCGACAGGCGCATCTGCTCGATATGGTCGTTGATCGAGGCGTCCTTCTCGATAAAGGTGTCGGAGGACGGTACATAGGCTTCCGGCTGGTAGTAGTCGTAGTAGGAAACGAAGTACTCCACCGCGTTGTTCGGGAAGAACGCCTTGAACTCGCCGTACAGCTGCGCGGCCAGGGTCTTGTTCGGCGCCAGCACCAGGGTCGGACGCTGCACCTGGGCGATCACGTTGGCGATGCTGAAGGTCTTGCCCGAGCCGGTCACACCGAGCAGTGTCTGGTGCGCCAACCCGGCCTCGATACCCTCGACCATCAGGCGGATGGCTTCCGGCTGGTCGCCGGCGGGCTGGAAGCGGGTAACTAGCTGGAATTCAGACATAACGTACCTCTGGGTTCACTCCAGCGCGACGCCGCCGCACAGGAACGAGAAAGACCGCAAACGACGAGTGTCGCAGGGAAAATACTGGATTGTGCTGGATGTGGAGGCAAATTCCACAGCTTTCAAGGTAAAGGTCCCAAGCCCCTCTACGACTTTGCTGTTGCAATAAGACTAACGGTCGAAAAATAAACCGAAAAACTTGCCGGAAAAGCCCTTTCAGCTGTCGCCGCGCACAGCGATGTGCCTCTATACTAGCTCCCCGTTTGTGCACCGCTCTAGTGCATTCGGCTGGAGCGCGACACGTCCCTCCACACTCCATTCAGAGCCGCCGTAATAATGAGCCTGTTCTCCGCTGTCGAAATGGCACCACGCGATCCTATCCTGGGCCTCAACGAAGCATTCAACGCCGATACCCGTACCAATAAGGTCAACCTGGGGGTCGGTGTTTACTGCAACGAGGAGGGGCGAATTCCACTCCTGCGCGCCGTTGTCGAAGCCGAGACGATCCGCGCCGCTCAACATGCCTCCCGTGGCTACCTGCCGATCGACGGTATCGCCGCCTACGACCAGGCCGTGCAGAAGCTGCTGTTCGGCAACGACTCGCCGCTGCTGGCCGCCGGTCGCGTGGTCACCACCCAGGCCGTCGGCGGTACCGGCGCGCTGAAGATCGGCGCCGACTTCCTCAAGCAGCTGCTGCCTGACGCGGTCGTGGCCATCAGCGATCCAAGCTGGGAAAACCACCGCGCGCTGTTCGAAACCGCCGGCTTCCCGGTGCAGAACTACCGTTACTACGACGCCGCCACCCACGACGTGAACCGCGTCGGCCTGCTGGAAGACCTGAATGCGCTACCAGCCCAGTCGATCGTGGTCCTGCACGCCTGCTGCCACAACCCGACCGGCGTCGACCTGAGCCCGGAAGACTGGAAAAACGTACTGCAGGTGATCAAGGCGAAAAACCTGGTGCCGTTCCTCGACATGGCCTACCAGGGCTTTGGTGACGGCATCGCCGAAGACGCCGCCGCCGTGCGCCTGTTCGCCGAATCGGGCCTGACCTTCTTCGTCTCCAGCTCGTTCTCCAAGTCCTTCTCGCTGTACGGCGAGCGCGTTGGCGCCCTGTCGATCGTCAGCGAGTCGAAAGAAGAAAGCGCGCGCGTGCTGTCGCAAGTCAAACGCGTGATCCGCACCAACTACTCCAACCCGCCGACCCACGGCGCAAGCATCGTCGCCGCCGTGCTCAACAGCCCGGAACTGCGCGCCCAGTGGGAAGCCGAACTGGCCGAAATGCGCCTGCGGATCCGCGGCATGCGCCTGCAGATGGTCGACCTGCTGGCCAAGGGCGCGCCACAGCGCGACTTCAGCTTCGTCGCCCGTCAGCGCGGCATGTTCTCCTACTCCGGCCTGACCGTCGAACAAGTGACGCGCCTGCGCAACGAGTTCGGCATCTACGCCCTGGACACCGGCCGCATCTGCGTGGCCGCGCTGAACCAGAGCAACATCGACGTCGTGACCAAGGCCATCATCCAGGTGATCTGAGCCACGCGCGGTGAATGAAAAGGGGGGAAGCCTGAAGGCTTCCCCCCTTTTTTGTGGGCCGCCCTCGCCGGCCCGATGCCCACTAGACTGAACCCATCTTCCCCATATCGAGAATTTCCCATGAGACACGACGACCTGCGCGCCGACCGCGACGAACTGGAGCACTTCCCCCGCCCGCCGAAACGCGAAAAGAACCTGGTCCTGCAAATTGCCCTGGGAGTGTTTTTCGGCGGCCTGGCGCTGTGGCTGGTGCAACTGGCCGTCACCTCGCTGGCCGCGAAGTTCATGCTGGGCACCTTCACCTTCGGCGGTTAAGCCCGCTCAACCGGCCAGTTCAGCGCCGCGCTGGCTGGCGGCATCATCGAAGGCCACATACAGCGACTCGGCGACCTGACTCTTGATGGCCTTGGTGCTTTCCAGCCCCAGGACAAAACCCTCGGCCTTGCCACCCGCACGGTTCAATTCAGCGGCCGATCCGGCCTGGGTAATGGCGTCCCACAGTTTCATGGCCTGGGGACCGACGCCTTTGGGTAGGCTGATCTGCTCGATGCTCATAAAACCTCCTCAGACAGAGGCGACAGGGCAAGCACTACGGCGGATAAAAACTTGAACAGGGTCATAAGCGTTACCTTTTCGGCTGGAAGCCGGGAGCGCGTGAAACCACTGCCGGGGCGCCATGGTAGACCTGTGCCGCGGTTCCGGTAACCGCCTACGGCCAAATAGCCGCGGATTGGCGTCATGACCAGGACCAAGCAAGCCCACCCAAGCGAAACTTTGTTTTTGGATGCTTGACTTCTCCTTTTTAATCAGTAAGATACGCCGCATTCCGCGATAGCTCAGTTGGTAGAGCAAGTGACTGTTAATCACTGGGTCCCTGGTTCGAGTCCAGGTCGTGGAGCCATATTCCTACACTGATTGGCCAGCAACACTTTCAGGAGCGCCCTGCTCCTGCGGCGAATCAGTTCAGCGTCACCCTCCCCCAAGATCGATTCACCGCATGCCAGACCAGCATGTGGATACGCGTTTGTGCCGCGCCCGACTCTAGCCTGCCTCCGATTGCCTGATGCCAGCACCTCAAGTAGGCTGTGCCCCTTCTCACGCCAGCCGTCACGACCCATGTTTCTCCCCGCACAGTCCCATCACAGTTCTCTCTCGATGAGCCCATCGCAGACCTTCGCGGTGTCGCAATCCGACTGCGCGATCAATCGACGCCGCCGCAGCGTGCTGTTCGCCTTCACCTTCTCCCCTCACGCCTGAACCCCAGCGTTGCGCCCGAACCCGGCGCGGACCTGATGCCGCCGCGGACCTTGTCTGCCGCGCATCGATCCATCCAGCGCTTTGCACCGCAGCATCCTGACCCGGCCTACGCCTGCGTATGCCGAACCGGAACCCTGCCCGAACCAAAGCGCCGCGCCACAGCAAACCGTCTTTGAGCGCCCGATCCATCGGGCGCAGGTGTCTTTTATGAACAAAACCCTGTTGGCCGCGCTGATCCTCGGCATCTCGATTGTCGGCCTGAGCATCGGCTCCACCGTGCCGGTCATTGCCTTGCGCCTGTATCAGGCCGGCGCCTCGAACACCCAGATCGGCATCATGTCGGCCCTCCCCGCCGCCGGCATGATGCTGTCGGCTTTCCTGGTGAACGGCCTGTGCCAGAGGCTCAGCCGCCGGCAGATCTACCTGCTGTGCTTCAGCCTGTGCGCCCTCAGCATCGGCGCCCTGGAAATCCCCGGGATCAGCCTGACCGGCCTGGGGCTGGCGCGGATCGTCATGGGCTTCGGCGCCGGACTGATCATCATTCTGGGAGAAACCTGGGTCAACGAGATGGCCGCGGACACCGTGCGCGGGCGAGTGATTGCGGTCTACACCACCTGCTTCACGGTGTTCCAAATGATTGGCCCCGGCCTGGTGGCCCTGCTCGGCACCGAGGGTCCGGCAGTGATCGCCAGCGTCAGCGCGGGCTACCTGCTGGCCATTGCGGTGATCTGGCTGACCCTGCCACGCCAGCGCCCTGTCGCCGGACATGCCGAGAACCAGAGCTTCTCGGTACTGGGTTTTATCCGGGTGGCGCCGGCGCTGTGCGTGGGCATCCTGTTCTTCGCCTTCTTCGATACGGTGATTCTCTCGCTGTTTCCGGTCTACGCCGCGACTCACGGCTACGCCATCAAGCTCGCGGCGCTGATGGTCAGCATCATTCTGCTGGGGGATGCGGCGTTCCAGTTTCCCCTGGGCTGGCTGTCGGACAAGGCCGGACGCGCCGCCATCTACCTGGGCTGCGGCGTGGCGTCGTTGGTGATCGGCCTGGGGCTGCCACTGTTGATGAACTACCCGGCGCTGCTCTGGCCGAGCCTGGTGATACTCGGCGCGGCGGCCGGCGGGGTGTATACCCTGGCGATCATCCTGATCGGCCAGGCGTTCAGCGGCCCCGACCTGGTCACGGCTAACGCCAGCGCAGGATTGTTGTGGGGGATCGGCAGCCTGCTGGGCCCACTGCTCAGCGGTGCAGCCATGAGCGGTGGCGCCCACGGCCTGCCTTTGACGCTGTCGGTGGCGGCCGCCGTGGTGGTGGTGTTCGCCTTGTCGCTGGTCCGGCAAGGACTGCCGGACCGGGTCACGGAGTAGCTAGCCGCCAGGCCTGGACCGATTGCGTCCAGCCTGGCGACTCAGCCCTAGACCTTGCTGATTTCGACCGCGCCCGTGGCATGGGCCGAGGGCTGATGGGCAGCTGGAGAATGCTCGCCATGGGACGTATCCACCACCGGGATCTCGTTACCCTCGGCATCGTGCAGCTTGCCGCCGCTGAAATAATCACCCTCGCGCAACACCGCCAGGTCCTGGTAGCGCAGGGTGCGCTCGGACGCCACGGCGAACACCGATTGCTGGTCCGAGTTGCCCAGGGTGAAGTGGTTGAAGGTCAGGTTCAGCACGATGGCCATGATCGCCGACGAGCTGATGCCGGAATGGAAGATGGTGGCGAACCAGCTCGGGAAGTGGTCGTAGAAGTTCGGCGCGGCGATGGGAATCATGCCGAAGCCGATCGAGGTGGCGACAATGATCAGGTTGACGTTGTTGCGGTAGTCGACCTTGGACAGGGTCCGGATACCGCTGGCTGCCACGGTGCCGAACAGCACGATACCGGCACCGCCGAGCACCGAGGTCGGCACCGCGGCAATCACCCGCCCCATGAACGGCAGCAGGCCGAGGATCACCAGGAACACCCCGCCGGTAGCCACCACGTAGCGGCTCTTGATCCCGGTCACCGCCACCAGCCCGACGTTCTGGGCAAAGGCGCTCTGGGTGAAGGAACCGAAGATTGGCGCGATCATGCTCGACAGCATGTCGGCGCGCAGGCCGTTGCCCAGGCGCTTGGAGTCGACCTTGGTATCGATGATCTCACCCACCGCAAGGATGTCGGCCGAGGTCTCCACCAGGGTCACCATGACCACGATGCACATCGACAGGATGGCGGCGACATGGAAGGTCGGCATGCCGAAATGAAACGGCGCTGGAAAGCCGAACATCGGCCCCTGGGTGACCATGGAGAAATCGGCCATGTCCAGGAACACCGCGATGATCGTCCCCACCACCATCGCCAGCAGGATCGACAGGCGGGAGATGGTCGCGCTGCCGATCTTGCTCAGCAGCAACACCAGGACCAGGGTGATCGCCGCCAGGCCGATATTGGCCATGCTGCCGAAGTTTTCCGCATGGCTGTTGCCACCCATGGCCCAGCGCGCGGCCACTGGCATCAGGGTCAGACCGATGGTGGTGATCACAATGCCCGTGACCAGCGGCGGAAAGAACTGGGTGATGCGTGAAAATACCGGAGTGATCAGCAGACCGATCAACGAGGCGGCGATCACCGCCCCGAGGATCGACTGGAAGCCTCCTTCGCCCCCACTGCTGACAATCGCCACCATGGTCGCCACACCCGAGAAGGACACACCTTGGACCAGCGGCAGCTGACAACCGAAAAACGGCAGGCCGAGGGTTTGCAGGAGAGTCGCCAGGCCGCCGGCGAACAACGACGCCGCGATCAGCAAGCCGATGTCCGCCGGTGCCAGGCCGGCAGCCTGGCCGACGATCAAAGGCACCGCAACGATACCGCCATACATGGTCAAAACATGCTGCAGGCCGTAGGCCATATTCGCGCCAAGACCCAGGTTTTCATCTTCAGGCCGTTGCGGTGAAACGGAGGGCGTTTTCATGGTTGGGGGGTTCCCTGGTTTTTGTTATGGGGCACACTGTATTCAACAGTAGAGACAAATGTCTATAGAGTTGTATACACTTTATTCGGTGCCGCCCAACCTCATAAACTCGCGACATCCGATAGCCATCCCCTGCCTTTCACCTCCCGAACACCGCGCCAGACACCCTGATAGAATCCCCGCCTCCAAGGGCGCCCACCCAGGCAACACCCTTCGTCTACGCACGGAAGCGCTTGAATGAATCATCTATGGCAAACCTTTATCCTCGCCTATGGCAGCTTCCGCACAGTCATAGTGCTACAGGGCTTCGCGATTGCAGTATTCGGTGCCTGTTTCGCCGATAGCCTGTGGCAAGGGTTCTGGTTTGCCCTTGGGGCATTCGCCTTGTTCGTCAGCGGTGGCCTGCTGTTTGGCTTTCTGCCCATGGCACTGGCGTTTACCCCGCTGTACGCCCTGCTCTGCGCCAAGGGCCTAGCCAATTGGCTCAGCAGCCTGCTGCTGGGATTGACGATTGCTGGAGTACTCTGCCTCCACCCAGCCTTGCGCTTGCTGATGCCGTTCTGGCTGCTGGACAGTGCGTTGATTGCGCTGCTGACTCACTGGACGTATCGGCGCCAGCTGAAGGATGGTTATGAGCGGATACCTTTGTGGCGCTGACCCTGAGCTGCCTGAGGGCTTTGCTCAACAACAGACTGCTCAGCCAGGAAGGAATCGCCACGTGAACAGATGCCTGTCGATCCTGATCGGCCCTGCGTTGTTGATGCTGGCGTCCAGCGCCCAGGCCGCGCCGGTCTGCGGCGATTTCCTGGCACAAATCGGCAATAAACCCGCCTATATCGAGTTCCTCGAGTGTCACGCCGAACCCGAGCTGCAGACCAAGCCGCTGCGCGCCACCTATCGCCTGGCGGGGCGTGATGCCCAGGCCGCCGAACGCTACCTGGGCGAGCAGTTCCGGATGCCACCCCTGCGGCACTCCTGCTGCGTCTGGGATGCGCCGCCAGGCTTCTACCGCGACCCGCGCAGCCAGCTGGGCTACAGCCTGTTCATGGGGTCGGCGGAAACCTTCGTCGATCGCCGCGAAGCCTGGGGAGATATCGACTATTTCTATCTGACTATCGACCTCGACACCGAGGAACCCTGAAGCCCGGGGCAATCAGGCCGGTTGCGGCAGCGCGAGCAATTCGCCGAGGGCTTCACGCAGCCGCGGATGCTGCGGGACCCGAATGGCAAACTCGTTCTGCAACAGAGCAATCAGCTCGTCGGGGTCGGTGATCTGCCGCCGCTCGCTGTCCTGGCCCAGGCGATGCACGGCGTAGCTGCCGTTGTGAAGGGTCCGGCGCAGGCCTGCGCCCGTCAGCGCGACCTTCAATTGACCGAGAAACGGCGAGTTCTTGTGGGTCGACACGAACCAGTTACCCATTTCGTAATCCACGGCTTCCTGCCGCTGCAGGTCGAATACATACATCGCCCGCCATTCGCCGGCGACCTTGGCGCGCAGGGTGTAACTGCCGTCACGCTCGGTGATGCGATAGGGCTCATGGGGCGTGGCCTGCTCGTCCTCGGTATCGAGCAGCAGCGGCGCGGCGGGCACCATGCCGCCAAAGCCCACATCCGAGACATAACGCACGCCATCCAGGGTCAGCAGCACCAGGCGGTGAGCGCGCGCGGACCAGGCATCTTCCGGCCCGCCCATCACCACCCGCCCGGTAATGCCGCGCGCCTCGTAGCCTAGGTGCTGCAACAGCACCTGGTACATCTGGTTGAGTTCGTAGCAATAGCCGCCACGGCCCTCATGCAGGACCTTGTGTTCCACCGAGGCCAGGTCGATCGGCACCGGCACGCGCAACAGGGTCGACAGGCTTTCGAAGGCGAAGGTGCTGGTATGGCGCAACTGCAGCTCGCGCAGGGTCGCCAGGGTCGGCGGCGGCGCGCTGTCGTAGCCGAGCCGTTGTAGGTAAAGCGCGAAGTTCATCAGGTGGGGCTGACTCATGGAGTTGTCCTTATGCATGAGGTGTCGCGTATCGGCGCTATGTATAAGCCATAAAAGCCCCGAACCGACAATTGATTTGGCCAATATCCCTGCTCGAAACAGCCCGTTAATGGGCCGCCTTCACTGCCGGAAAAACCGGCCATATCAACCAGAAGGCGTGCAACGCAATCCTGCATCTGGAGGCGAAGCAGGCAGGAATCGTGCGTCATGAACCGGAGTGAGGCAATGTCTCGAACACCAGCTGGATTACCCGGATTAGAACCGAGTACCCGGAGGCATAGGCAACAGGCTGTCAGCGATCCGAGCGAGCCAACGGCTGGCTGACGCTCTCGATCGCCACCTGATTGCGCCCGGATTTCTTGGCCTGATACAGCGCGGCATCGGCGTGCTTGAGAAAGGCTTCGCTGCTGTCGCTCCCACTCGGCACGAAGCAGTAGCAACCCAGGCTGAGGGTGACCCGGCCGAAGGGCGAGCCGGTATGCGGGATGTTTTTCTCCATGAGGCTGCGACGGATCTGCTCGGCCATGGCGAGAGCGCCCGGCATCTCGGTGTCGGGCAACAGGACCACGAATTCCTCCCCGCCATAACGCACCGCCAAGTCGGCCTTGCGCTGGCAGCAATCCCTCAGCACTTGCGCCACCTCGGCCAGGCACCGGTCCCCGGCGACATGGCCGTAGGTGTCGTTGTAGCGCTTGAAGAAATCGATATCGAGCATGATCAGGCTCAGCGGGCTCGCCTGCCGCCCTCCGCGCCCGAACTCGGTCTCCAGCGCCCGCTCGAACAGCCGGCGATTGGCCAGGCCGGTCAGGCTGTCATGGGTCGCGATCACTTCCAGCGCCGCCTGCGCGGTCCGCAGGTCAGCCTCGATGCGCTCGCCGTTGCGCACCTGATGCACGAAGACCCAGCCGAACAGACCGATTCCCATAACCACCAGGGCGACAATGGCGCTGGACTGGTAGGCGCTGGCATACCAGTCCTTGAGGACCGCATCCTTCGAGCTGGCTGCGCCGACCACCAGCGGGTAAGCCTCCAGCTGGCGATAGCCGTAGAGCCGCATCTTGTTGTCGACCAGCGAACGAATCATCGCCGTACCCGAGGGAGACTCAGGCAAGTACCTGCTGAAAATCTCCCCGCGCGCCAGGGACGCGCCGATCTGCCGCTCCTCCAGCGGGCGCCGCGCCAGCAAGGTGCCATCGGACAGGGCAAGGAACATGGTGCCGTTGTCATCGATGTCGAAGCTTTTGAAGAACTGGTCGAAATAGGCCAGCCTGATGCCGGCCATCAACACGCCCTCGAAATTGCCCTGCCTGTCATTCAAGCGCCGCGACAGCGGAATGATCCACTCGCCGCTTTCCCGACTGCGGATCGCCGGGCCGACGTGAGCCAGCAAGGAGGTGTTCTGCTGATGGAAGCGGAAGTAGTCCCGGTCGACCACCCCCTCTCCAAGCGGTATCTGATTGGACGAGGTGACGACCCAGTGCCCCGTCTGATCAAACAAGTACAGGCTATGCAGTTGCTTGAGCGCCAGTGCCCTCTGCGCAAAGATCTTCTGTAGGAAAGGCTTTTGCACCGAGCCGTAACCATCCTTCTGAATCCAGTCGGCCAGGCTGGCCAGCACCAGATCGGCCTCGACGAAGGTATCTTCGGCCTGCTGCGCCATGGCCCGGGCCAGGTTCGACGAGGCGACCTGCGCCCGCGCCATATCGTAGTGATAGGACTGCGCCAGCTGCAGATAAAGCAGGCCGCACAGGCACAGGCAAACCATCGAAATGAATACCACCGCGGCCTTGAGCAGCGGGAGTCGCTTCAAGGTTCGGTCGGAAGAATGGTGAGGATCGTGAATCGGGATAGGCAAAGCATCATCCTGGCAGGGTAAGGCATGCTATGCAGCCGGGCGCCGTTAGTGGCCAATCCTAAGAGGTAATACCGGACAATTCAGGGTGGCACCTTCTGAAAATGTAGAGCATTTTTCTGATGCCCATCAGGGATATATAAGAAACACCTCGTCACAATACAAGCATCGTTATCCTGCAGGTGGTCATGAATCGCTGGTCACCGTCCGCCAAGGTAAAGTACCTTCCGAGACTACACTTACCCTCACATCACGATAGGAAGTCGGAATGAGTAAGGTCGATGAACTCGCCGCAAGGCTGAAACAAAAACAGGACAGCTGGGCCAAGGAAGACATCTCGGCAGACAAGGCTATCGAGCTGTGGCCTGCACAGGTCTATGAGATGTACCACCAGGTCGAGACCTGGCTGACTCCACTTTCAGAGGTCGGCCTGAATATCCGGCGCGTCCCCACTCGCGTATTCGAGAGCCACTCATCAGGCGCCACTTTCAACTACGCCATCGATCAGCTGCTGATCGAGGGCAACCATAAAAGCATCCTCCTCGATCCCATCGCCCGCTTCACCAGCGATGGCGCCGGGCGTGTCGAAATCCATGGCAAAGGCCCGGAACGCTACATGCTGCGCAACGGCAGCGAGCATGGTGAGGGACACTGGCTGATCCAGACGGTTCCCGGCTCGGACAAAACCAGGCCAGACCCGCTCGAGCTCAATGAAGACACCCTGTTGTCGGTAATCCAGGAAGGCCTGGATCTCTGACCTCCGCTCAAGCGACTGCCCCTCGGGCAGTCGCCCCGCTGAAGCCGGCAGCTAGACCCGCCGCGCCGCACAATAGGCCACTATCACCTGGGACAACGCAGCCACTATGCCCTGATCCGCGTCCCTGGCCGTGAACAGTCGGAACTCCGCATCAGGCAACGCCGGCAAACCATGCTCAGCCCCTAACACCGCAAGCCCCTGCCCCAACTGACTGGTGGCTATCGGCGCCACCGCGAACCCGGACAGGGCCGCTGTGCGCAACGCCGCGTTGCTCGGGCAAAGCATTGCCGTGCGCTGGGCAATTCCCGCTTGCGCCAGGCGCTGCAGGGCCACCGCCCGATAAGGGCATGGCTCGGGAAACAGCGCCAGCGGCAAGGGTGTCGGCAAGCGGCCGACCAGGTATGCGGAGCTGGCCCATACCAGTGGCTCCTGCCATAACAGCAGGCCCGGCTCACGGGTTTCACACAGCGAACCTATGACCACCTCAAGAGCACCCTGCTGCATGCGCTCCAACAGCGTGCCGGGAATATTCACCTGGATATCGATTTCCATGCCCGGGTACTGCGCCGCGAACTCCTGCAAAAGGCGCAGCAGGCGGGGCTCGACAAAGTCCTCGGACATGCCGATCCGCACCCGGCCGTGAAACGGCGAACGCGTCAACTCGGCCCAGGCATCGCGGTTCAAGGCGAGGATGGCTCGGGCATAGGCCATCAGGCGCTCGCCATCGGCGGTCAAGTGCTGGGAGCGCGTGGTACGGGTCAGCAGCGGCTTGCCGACCTGCTCTTCCAGGCGCCGCAGATGCCCGCTGACCGCCGACTGTGTCAGGTGCAGCCGTTCAGCGGCACGGCTGAAGCCTTCCTCGTCCACCACCGTCACAAAGGTCTTGAGCAACAGAACATCGAACATATAGAGATACGTGATTAATCAGCTATTTATTTACGATTTATATTCCGTTAAGCGCTATGTTGCAATGCCCGGCATTCCTCCTCCGAGATGCCCCCATGACCCGCCTGCTGCATATCCAATGCTCCCCCCGCAAAGAGCGCTCCGCCTCGCAACAAATCGCCCGCGGTTTTATCGACCGCTACCAGACCCACCATCCCCACACCGAAGTCAGCACCCTGGACCTGTGGAGCCTGGACCTGCCGGAGTTCGACCAGCACGCCCTGGACGCCAAATACGCCGGACTGCAAGGCATAGCCCTGTCCCCCGACCAGCAAGACGCCTGGAACACCCTCGAAACCCTCGCCGCCCACCTGCACAACGCCGACCTGCTGGTACTCTCCGTGCCCCTGTGGAACTACAGCATCCCCTACAAGCTCAAGCACTTCATCGACCTGGTCACGCAGAAAGACATCCTCTTCAGCTTCAGCGCCGAACACGGCCTGCGCGGCCTGCTGCACAACAAAACCGCGGTCGTCGCCTACGCCCGCGGCCTCGACTTCTCAGCGCAATCCGCCACACCGGCGGAACGCTTTGACTTCCAGAAGCCCTACGTCGAGGCCTGGCTGAAGTTCGTCGCAGTCACCCAGGTGCACGCGCTGATCGTGGAAAAGACCATCCTGGGGTATGAGGTGGATCAAGCGGCGCGGCAAGAGGCTGGGAATCGGGCTCGGGAGCTGGCGGACAGCCTCAAGTGATGCAAATGCAGCGAAAATTCGCCTAACCGCGCCGTTATCGAACCACACAAAAAAAGCGGGCGACCTTAAGGCCGCCCGCTTTTTTATTACCCTGCCGCTGCTCATACAACCAACCGAAATATAGGGACCAAAGACCATTCATCCTCCTGGTACGCTCGCCCTTCCAACCCCGGAACGCCATTCCTGATAAACTTCCCCTCCTTCGCCTCACCCATCCAGATTGCCCAATGCTCTTATCTTCTGCTCCAACTGACTCGCCAGTCCTTTCTCGCCGCTTCTCCGTGGCGCCCATGATGGACTGGACGGATAGGCACTGCCGCTTCTTCCTGCGTCTGCTGTCCAAGCACGCCCTGCTCTACACCGAGATGGTCACCACCGGTGCGTTGCTCAATGGCGATCATGAGCGCTTTCTGCGTCATGACGAGTCCGAGCATCCCTTGGCGTTGCAGTTGGGTGGCAGTACGCCGGCGGATCTGGCGGCTTGTGCGCGGATGGCGCAGGAGCATGGTTACGACGAGGTGAACCTCAACGTTGGCTGTCCGAGCGATCGGGTGCAGAACAACATGATCGGCGCCTGCCTGATGGGACATCCGGGGTTGGTGGCCGATTGTGTGAAGGCGATGCGCGATGCGGTGAGCATTCCGGTAACGGTCAAGCATCGGATCGGCATCAATGGCCGCGACAGTTATGCAGAACTGTGCGATTTCGTCGGCCAGGTGCGCGAGGCTGGTTGCACCAGTTTTACCGTGCATGCGCGGATCGCGATTCTTGAGGGGCTGTCGCCGAAGGAAAACCGTGACATTCCTCCCCTGCGTTATGACGTGGCGGCACGGTTGAAGACGGACTTCCCTGAGTTGGAGATCATCCTCAACGGCGGCATCAAGACCCTGGAAGCCTGCCACGAGCACTTGCAGACCTTCGACGGGGTGATGCTGGGCCGCGAGGCCTATCACAACCCCTACCTGCTGGCGGAGGTGGATCAACAGTTGTTCGGCAGCACGGCACCGGTGATTTCCCGGGCCGAGGCGCTGGCGCAATTGCGGCCTTATATCGCCAGGCACCTGGCCACAGGCGGCGCCATGCACCATATCACTCGCCATGTACTGGGGCTGGGCACCGGTTTTCCGGGGGCACGCAAGTTCCGTCAGCTGCTCTCGGTGGACATCCACAAGGCCAAGGATCCGCTGGCGCTGCTGGATCAGGCAGGACAGTTGCTCGAAGGCCGTTAACGGTCACGCGGGTTGAACCTGACGGGTGTTTTGGCATCGTAGTAGACGGATAACGCCCCAGCATTCAAACACCTGTTTTCAGGTTGTTGCCCTTGGGGCTGGTTTAGGCATCCGGTTACGTATTCACGCCCTTGAGCGGTTGTCAGCGCTCGGGTAATGTCAACAGACCCACAGGACAGAGCACTCTCATGACTTCCAAGCTGGAACAACTCAAGCAGTTCACCACCGTGGTTGCCGATACCGGCGACTTCGACGCTATCGCCCGGGTCAAACCGGTAGACGCCACCACCAACCCTTCCCTGCTGCTCAAGGCCGCGGCCATTCCGGGTTACGCCGAGCTGCTGAACGCCAGTGTCAGCGACGTCAAGGGCGATATCGGCCTGGCCAGCGACCGTTTTGGCGTCGCGGTGGGCAAAGAAATTCTGAAAGTGATCCCGGGCCGCATTTCCACCGAAGTGGATGCACGTCTGTCGTTCGACACCGACGCCATGCTCAAGCGCGCCCATCGCCTGATCGAGCTGTACGACAAGGCCGGCATCGGCCGTGACCGCGTACTGATCAAGATCGCCTCCACCTGGGAAGGCATCCGCGCCGCCGAGCAACTGGAACGCGAAGGCATCCAGACCAACCTGACCCTGCTGTTCTCCTTCGCCCAGGCAATCGCCTGCGCCGAGGCCGGCGTGTTCCTGATCTCGCCGTTCGTGGGCCGTATCTACGACTGGTACAAGAAGGCCAGCGGCAACGATTATACCGGTGCCGACGATCCAGGCGTGCAGTCGGTGACCCGCATCTACAACTACTACAAGGCCAATGACTACAAGACCGTGGTCATGGGCGCCAGCTTCCGCAACCTGAACCAGATCGAGCAACTGGCCGGCTGCGACCGCCTGACCATCAGCCCCGACCTGATCGAGAAACTGGCCGCCGACACCGGCAAGCTGGAGCGCAAACTGGCTCCGGGCCACGCTGGCGAAGCCCGCCAGAGCCTGAACGAAGCACAGTTCCGCTGGGCCTCCAACGAAGACGCCATGGCCACCGAGAAACTGGCCGAAGGCATCCGTCAGTTCGCCCGCGACCAGGAAAAACTCGAGGCGCTGCTGGCCGCCAAGCTCTGATCGAGCGAGCACCAACGCAAAAAGGGCGAACCCTCGCGGGTCCGCCCTTTTTTATGCGCTGACGCTTTTATCGGATCAGTGACGCTCCAGGGCGTTCACCAGATCGTGGAAAGCCTCGCGGTTGGAGTCGTTCAAGCCCATGAGGATCTTGTGCGCTTCCAGCACCTTGAGCCGCACCACTTCTTCCGACTGATCCTGGGATGGCAGGTCGGTCAGGCATTCCGGGCATGGGATCGGACGGTCAACGATGTTGAACACCTGATCGAAGCCCATGGACTGCAGCAGTCGGGTGATGTCTTCGTGGGTGGTGACGACGGTCGGCAACAGGCCGACCTTCTGCCGCGACAGGATCGACAGCTTGGCCAGCAGGCCCAGAGTGGTGCTGTCGATGCTGCGGGTTTCGGTCAGGTCGATCACGATCGCCGAGAAGTTCAGCGCCGTGAAGATCCGCTCAATAGTCGCATCCAGCGCCGAACACAGGGTCAGGCGCACTTCACCGACAAACTTCAGGACGAAGGTGCCGTCCTGCTCGGCGAATTGGATTCTACCGGTACTCATTAAAGATTCCTGCTCAACACCAACAGGGCGATATCATCCGGCATCTCCCCTAGCGTGGCCAATCCAAAAACCTGCCGCAGACCATCCAGGCTGCCGCCTGCCGTTCTCACCCGTTCAGGTAAGGCGGCTTCTTTTTCTTTGAGTGTGGGTTCCGGCAAAAGGTCCAGAATGCCATCAGACATCAGCGTCAAACTGAAGGTTGGAGGCAGTTCCAGAATGTGGTCTTCATAGGTGGCTTCATTGAACAAGCCCACCGGCAGACCGCGCCCTTCCAGGTAACGCACACTGTCTGGCGTGTACAACACAGGCAATGGCAGGTGTCCGCCAATGCTATAGGTCAACAAGCCCGTCTCCTCGTCGATGACGCCACCGACCATTGTCACGTGTTTACCCAGCTTACAGCTGATCAGGCCACGGTTGATATGGCCAAGGACTTCCGAGGGTTTGAATTCCGGCAAAGTGCCATTGCGCTTGGACTCGAACAGCAAGCGCGTGGTCATGAACTTGAGCAGTACCGTGACAAAGGCCGATGACGCGCCATGTCCGGAAACATCCGCCAGGTAAAAGGCTACGCGGCGCTCGTCGACACGGAAGTAGTCGACAAAATCGCCGGACAGGTACAACGACGGGATGATCTGGTGCGCGAACTTGAACTGATCGATAGTCCAGGGGCTCACCGGCAGCATGTTCATCTGCACCTGGCGCCCGGCGTTCTGGTCTTCCTGCAACAGGCTCAGGCTGGCTTCGAGCTCGCGGTTGGCGGCTTCCAGCTTCTCCCGGTAGCGCTGGTTTTCCAGCAGCAGCCGCGCACGATCCAGGGCCCGGCGCACCGAGTGCTCCAGCACAGCGAGGTCTTCCAACGGTTTGATCAGGTAGTCCGCCGCGCCCAGGCGCAGGGCCTCGACAGCGTCGTTCATCACACCGGCACCGGAGACCACGATGACCGGGATTTGCGGCTCGATGTCGGTTACCTGACGGATAAGTTCGAGGCCGCCCATCTGCGGCATGCGCAGATCGCAGATCACCAGGTCGGGCTTTTCCTGCTCGAACACCTGAAGTCCCTGCTGGCCGTTACTGGCCTGCAGGACGCTGAAGCCACTGTCTTCCAAATAGGCCGCGAGGCTCGCGCGCACTACTTCGTCGTCATCGATTATCAGCAGCGTGGCACTGGTTTTTGGCATGTGGGCAAACGGCGCCAGAATTAGGTTGGCGTAGGTGGCTGGGCACAATGCCTTGGCACACACTACTGGATTCGCTTTCTAGCCACTCTGGAAATGGAGCCAGGGCCCGCAGCCCTGCACGCTCGACCAATCAGAGGTGCCCTTCTAAGGCGCAGACGGTACTCCCATCCGCGGGGCGTTTCAAGCTCATGCCGATGGTCGCTGGACGTCTTTACACCTCAAATCACCGGGAGTTATAAGAACAGACAAATCCGCAACTTAAACGCAGGATGGAGCCTATGAGCCCAAACGATCGTGACTACAGTGAAAAGCGCGATTACATCCGCATGCGGGTGGATGCAGAGGTCACTTTGATCCACCAGGGCCAGGTGATTCCAGCCGTCTGCATCGACCTTTCCAGCAGTGGCATGCAGGTTCAGGCCCCACGCTCATTCAAGGTCGGCGACCAGCTCAGCGTGCGTATCGATTCCGAGCACGCCGCCCTCAGGGGACTGGAAGCGGACACCGAAGTGGTCTGGGTCACCGAGTTGGAAGGCAACGGCCAGAAACTTGGCCTTACAATCCTGAAGATGAACTGATTCTGAAACCCATGAAAAAGGCGGCCTCGGGGCCGCCTTTTTCATGACTGGGTCAAGGCTTAAAAATCGTCTTCGACCTTGCCGTCCTTGACCTTGAATTCGCGGTTCTGCAGGTAGGCATTGCGAATGAAGGTGTACTTGTCGCCACTGATCAGCTTCTCGCTCGACAGAAGGCTGGCGCGGGTGTCGACGACCTCCAGGGCAAATACGCTGTTACGTACCGGCACGTCGTTCACATAACGGTAACCGTCGGTGAAGCTGTCCACATACTTGGCCGGTGCGTCACGCAGGGTGCTCGGACCGAAGAACGGCAGCATCACGTAAGGACCGCTGCCGACGCCCCAGTAACCCAGGGTCTGGCCGAAGTCTTCATCGTTACGTTGCAAGCCCATCTTGGTGCTCACATCGAAGAAACCCGCCACACCGATGGTGGTGTTCATCAGCAGCCGCGCAGTGTCGACGGCAGCGGCATGGGGCTTGGCTTGCAGGATATCGTTGGCCAGGTTGCCGACATCGCCGATGTTACGGAAGAAGTTGTGAATGCCGTCTTCGAGAAATTGCGGCGTTACTGCCTGATAACCTTGTGCCAGAGGCTTCAACGCATAGGTGTCGATGGTGTCGTTGAAGGTGAAGATCGGGCGGTTGATGCTTTCCCACGGATCCTCTTCCGCGGCATGGGCCAAAACTGGCACCAACAGCATGCCGGCACACATAAGCTGAGCGAAACGATTGCTCCAGCGCATAGCAAAAACTCCTTGAATTATACTGTCGCGGGCGCTATGCCCTGGCGGTAAGCGAGCTAGTATAAGTCGGATATATCCATTTATGCAGCACTGGCACAGTGGTTCCCCCTCTCGCCCCTCGTTTGCAGGGCCTATTCACAGGGATGTCACCCAACGGTCATCTGCCGTCGATACTCTTGCAAGGTATTTCAGGGACGTCACGATGCCTCACGCCGAAGCCTTGCCTGTATCCGCCCCCACCTTGACCGCTGTGCTCTTTGGCCTCAGCGGTTGCCTGGTGGATTTCGGCGCGCGGATGCGCCTGCACAGCGCCGATCACCCGATCCTGGAACAGGCGCACGCCACCCACGGTGCCCTGGACATTCTGCACAGCCTGCAACATCAGGGCGTACCTTGTGCCTGGCTCGACGAGTTGCCCGCCACGCTCAGCCAGAGCCTGGCGAGTTCCCTACCCAACTGGGTCACCCCCTCCCCCAACACAGGCTCCCGCTGGCCAGCTCCCGACGCTTGCTGGCAAGCGCTGATGGCCCTGAATGTCAGCCGGCTGGACGGCTGCGTGCTGGTCAGCGGCGAACCGCGCCTGTTGCAATCGGGCCTCAACGCCGGCCTGTGGACCATCGGCCTGGCGTCCTGCGGCTCGCTCTGCGGCATGAGCCCGGCGCAATGGCAGGCACTGAGCCAGCAGGAGTGCGAGCTCAAGCGTGGCAAGGCGACCCTGCATCTATTCAGCCTTGGCGTGCACTCGGTGATCGACCATCTGGGCGAGCTGCCGACCTGCCTGGCCGACATCGGCCAGCGTCGCCTGAAGGGTGAAAAACCCTGACTTGATCAAGATCATGCACATTGCCCGTGAGTGGATTACGCTAAGGTTCAGACATGGACCTTTAGCGAATCGGCGCGGTCCATGGCTGTGACTATCAATGAAGGGAGAACGCCATGCCTGCCCGCGAACTGCAAGAACAGCTCAATACCCTGCGCGAGCAATTGGAGCAGAACCCACCGCTTTCGGAAGCAGAACGCGCCAATCTGCAGGAATTGATGCAACAGATCGAGCTCGAGCTCAAACTGGAAAACGCCACCCAGGACACCAGCCTGGCCGACGGGGTCAACCTCGCCGTCGAACGCTTCGAGCTTGAACACCCCGCCATTGCCGGAACCTTGCGCAACATCGTGCAAACCCTCGGCAACATGGGGATTTAACCCCTTACAGACAAAAAAGCCCCGCTACCAGAGCGGGGCTTTTCATTACTGGCGAACCAGTCGGAAGTTGGCGAAACTCGCGGTTTCGGTGCTGCGATACGGGTTGATGTCCAGACCGCCACGACGCACATAACGCGCATACACCGTCAGCTTCTCCGGCTGCAGCAAACGCTGCAGGTCGAGGAAAATCCGCTCCACGCATTGCTCGTGGAAGTCCGAGTGCTGACGGAAGCTCACCAGGTAGGCCAGTAGGCTGGCGTGATCCAGCGCCGGGCCACGGTACTCCACCACCACACTGCCCCAGTCCGGCTGGCTGGTAACCGGGCAATTGGATTTGAGCAGATGGCTGTGCACGCTCTCTTCGACGATCCGCGACCTGTCGCACTGCAGCAGCTCCGGACGTGGATGCTCATAGCTGCTGACGCTGATATCCAGCTCATCGATGCAGGTCCCCGGCAAGGCCACCACACCCTCCGCCTCCACTTCGCCCAGGCTGCGGATCCGCACGCCCACCGGCTTGCCGGCCGCCGCCGAGAGGTCGGCACGCAAGGTTTCTTCCAGGCTCTGACGGTCCGCGAAAGGCGTCTGGTTCAGCGAGTTGAGGTACAGCTTGAACGACTTCGACTCGATGATGTTCGGTGAGTCCGCCGGAATGCTGAACTCGGCGATGGCCACCACCGGCTTGCCGGAGGGCAGCAACCAGGACAATTCGAAGCAGTTCCAGAAGTCCACGCCTTTATAAGGCAGGGTGTCGGCGCTCAGGCCCAGCTCGGCCCATTTTGCCGCCCGCGGGATCGGGAACAGCAAGGACGGCGTGTAGGTGGAGACGTATTCACTGGACTTGCCCAGCGGCGAATGTTCGGCTGCGGGATGCATGGCGGAAACCTGACTGAAGAATCAGGCGATTCTATCAGTCTTTGCCTCCGCCTTTGAGCCCCAGGCGCTTACTGGCTGACGGTCAGCTTGCCGACCATGCCCGCCTGATAGTGCCCCGGGATATTGCAGGCGAACTCCAGGCTGCCGGCCTTGCTGAAGGTCCAGGTCAGCTCGGCGGTCTTGCCCGGCTCCACCAGCACGCTGTTCGGGTCGTCGTGCTTCATGCCAGGCATCGCGCCATGTCCCATGGCGGCGTGATCCATGGCCCCGGTGGGCATGTCTTTGACCGCGGTGGGCGTGAGCATTCCGCTCTGCTGCATCTTCAGCATTTCCTGCTGGTGCTTGGCATGCATGGCCGCATCTCCGAGGTTGAACTCGTGCAGCATCTGCCCCTTGTTGATCAACACGAAACGCACGGTCTCGCCAGCCTTGATATCCAGGGTCTTGGGACTGAACGACATGTCGCCCATGACCAGTTCCACCGTACGTGTCGCCTTGGAGGCCGAAGCCGCCTGACCGAAATCGTAGCTCTGCGCCGGCGATGCCCAGGCCGGCACATTCAACGCCAGCAGGCACGCGGCCAACGTCAATGAACGAGGTAAAACACCCTTAGGCAAAAACATAATCGCACTCCAACAAGATGAGGTTCAGCTTGTGTGAAACTCTAAGGCCGCACCGCTGCCAGCCAGCTGACTGCTAGATTACAACTTTGTCAGCTTGTACCGTGCGGCCGCCACCCACGGTATAAAGCCCGCGTTCCATTTGCCATGAGCCGCCCATGAAACTGCTGATCGTCGAAGACCAACCGAAAACCGGCCAATACCTGCGCCAGGGCCTGAGCGAGGCCGGCTTCAATGCCGAGCTGGTGGCCGATGGCACCACTGGCCAACACCTGGCGCTGACCGGCGACTACTCCCTGTTGATTCTCGACGTGATGCTGCCGGGCCGCGATGGCTGGCAGATCCTGCAAGCCGTACGCAGCGCCGGACTGGAGATACCGGTGCTGTTCCTCACCGCGCGCGATGCGGTGGAAGACCGGGTTCATGGTCTGGAACTGGGCGCCGACGATTACCTGGTCAAGCCTTTCGCCTTCTCCGAACTGCTGGCCCGGGTCCGCAGCCTGCTGCGCCGCGGCAGCTCCACGCCCCAGGAAACCACCCTGCAACTGGCGGACCTGCGCCTGGACCTGATTCGCCGGCGAGTCGAGCGCAGCGGCCAGCGCATCGACCTCACCGCCAAGGAGTTCTCGCTGCTGGAAATGCTCCTGCGGCGCCAGGGCGAAGTGCTGCCCAAGACGCTGATCGCCTCGCAGGTCTGGGACATGAACTTCGACAGCGACACCAACGTCATCGAGGTGGCGATCCGCCGTTTGCGCCTGAAGATCGATGACGATTACCCGAACAAACTGATCCACACCGTGCGCGGCATGGGCTACGTGCTCGAAGAGCGCCAGGCCTGATGCGCCGCTTGACCCTGAGCGGCCGCCTGGCCCTGTTGTTCGCTGGCTGCACCGCGGTGGTTTCGCTGCTCGCCGGGGTACTGTTCAGCCGTGCCAGCGAAGCGCACTTCATCGAACTCGACCAGCAACTGCTGGAAGGCAAGCTGATCGCCATGCGCAGCGCGCTGCAGGGTGCCGACGACCCACAGCGTTTTGCCGAACGCAAGACGCAGTTGCAGGATGAACTCAGCCATCAACCGGACCTGACGCTGCGGGTCACAGGCGCGGACGGCACCGTCTGGTTCGACAGTGCCAAGGCGCTACCGGCCGCCCCGGCCCAGCCGACCGGGCTGCACAGCCTGCAACACAAGGGTACCGCCTACCGCATCTACAGCGCGGCCCTGGAGCCTGGCCAAGCCGGCTCGCCAGAGCTGACCCTGATGCTAGACATCACTCATCACCAACACTTCCTGCAACGCATGCAGCATTTGATCTGGCTGACCGTCGGCCTTTCGGCCCTGGCCACTGCGCTGCTCGGGGCCTGGGCCGCGCGCAGCGGCCTGCGTCCGCTACGGCGGATGAGCGAGGTGGCCGCGGGTGTTTCCGCCAGCTCGCTGACCCAGCGTCTGCCGGAGCAGCAGATGCCCGGCGAACTGGCGGAACTGGCCCACGCCTTCAATGCCATGCTCGGGCGCCTGGACGACTCCTTCCAGCGCCTCTCCGCGTTCTCGGCGGACATCGCCCATGAACTGCGCACCCCGCTGTCGAACCTGCTGACCCACACCCAGGTCACCCTCACCCGCCCACGGGCGCTGGAAGACTATCGCGAAGCCCTGCACAGCAACCTCGAAGAGCTGCAGTGGATGGCCCAACTGGTCAACGACATGCTCTACCTGGCCAAGGCCGACCACGGCCTGCTGACGCCGAAACGTGAAGCCCTGGAGCTGGGTGACGAAACCGACATGCTGCTGGAGTTCTATACGCCGCTAGCCGAAGACGCCGGCATCGCCCTGGGGCGCGAAGGCAGCGCGAAAATCCAGGGTGACCGCAGCATGTTGCGCCGCGCCCTTTCCAACCTGCTGGACAATGCCCTGCGCTTCACCCCGGCCGGCGGCGAAGTGAGGGTGCGGCTTGGCGAGACCGCCAAGGGTTCATACCTGCGGGTGGAAAACACCGGCGAAGGCATTCCGCCTGAACGCTTGCCACGGCTGTTCGACCGCTTCTACCGCGCCGACCCGGCGCGCCATGAAGGCAGCAGTGAACATGCGGGCTTGGGGCTGGCCATCACCCAATCGATCATCCGTGCCCATGGCGGGCAGATTAGTTGCGAATCGGCGCAGGGCCGGACGAGCTTTGTGATTGAGTTGCCGAGGCAGGACTAGCGGAGGGCTGGCGAGCAAGCTCCCCGGAGGAGCGAGCTTGCTCGCGATGGCGGTCTTGGGTCTTACGAGTAACGCAACGCCGTCGCCGGCTCGACCTTGGCCGCGCGCCAGGCCGGATACAGGGTCGCCAGGAAGCTCAGGACAAAACCCGCGGTACAGATCAGGGCCACGTCGCCGCCCTGCAGCTCGGAAGGCAGGTTGCTGACGAAGTACACGTCGGAGCTGAAGATGTGCTGGCCGCTGACCCGCTCCAGCCACCCCACCAGCGCGCTGACGTTCAACGCCGCGATCACCCCCAGCACACCGCCGATCAAGGTCCCGACGATACCAATCACCGTGCCCTGGACCATGAAGATCGCCATGATCTGCCGTGGCGTGGCGCCGATGGTGCGCAGGATCGCGATGTCCGCGCCCTTGTCGTTCACTACCATGATCAGCGTGGCGATGATGTTGAACGCCGCCACGGCGACGATCATCAGCAGCAACAGGCCGATCATGGTCTTTTCCATCTTCATCGCGCTGAACAGGCTGCCCTGGGTGTGGGTCCAGTCATCGGCCTTGAAGTCAGCCCCCAGGCCGGCCGCGATATCGCTGGAAACCTTGGGCGCGGCGTACAGGTCCTTGACCGCCAGGCGCACACTCTGCACCTGGTTCGGCTGCCAATGCTGCATCTCGGCCGCGTCGGCCACATGGATCAAGCCCATGGAACCGTCAAGCTCGGCACCGACCTTGAACACCCCGACCACGTTCAAACGCTGCATGCGCGGAGTGATGCCACCCGGCGCGGAGCTGATTTCCGGCACGATCAGGGTCAGCTTGTCGCCGACATTCAGGCGGAAGCGCCGTGCCGTGATCTCCCCGATCACCACCCCGAACTCGCCCGGTTTCAAGGCATCCAGACGGCCCTGCACGATGTGCTGGGCAACGATGGAGACCTTGCCTTCCTGGGCCGGGTCGATGCCGCTGATCTGGATCGGCTGCATCGAGCCCTTGTAGGAAAGCATGCCTTCCATCTCGGTGAACGGCACCGCGGCCGTCACCTCGGGATTTTTCATCGCCGCGGCGGCCACCGGCTGCCAGTCGTCGATCGGCTTGACGCCGACGATGGTGGCGTGGGGCACCATGCCGAGGATGCGCGAACTCATTTCGCGCTGGAAACCGTTCATCACCGACAACACCACGATCATCGCCAGCACGCCCAGGGCGAGGCCGATCATCGAGGTCATGGAGATGAAGGAAACAAAGCGATTGCGGCGCTTGGCGCGGGTATAGCGCGTGCCGATAAAGATCGATAACGGTCTGAACATTCGCTGGGGCACCGTATGGAAATTAAAGACCCGATGCCTGCTTCAGGCACCGGGTTGCAGCCAGTCAGATGGGCGTCAGGAAACCTTCCTGCAGGTGCAGGACGCGATCCATCTGGCGAGCCAGGTTCATGTCGTGGGTCACCACCAGGAACGCGGTACGCATCGAGGTGCTGAGTTCCAGCATCAAGTCCTGAATGCCTTGGGCGGTGTGGGAGTCGAGGTTGCCGGTCGGCTCGTCGAGCATCACCAGCCCCGGCTTGTTGACCAGGGCGCGAGCGATGGCCACACGCTGGCGTTCGCCACCGGACAGCTCGGCTGGTTTGTGCTCCAAACGATGGGCCAGACCTACCCGCTCCAGCAAGGCCGTGGCCCGCTGACGGGCTTCCGGGATCGCGGTCTTGCCAATCAGCAGCGGCATGCAGACGTTTTCCAGGGCGGTGAATTCCGGCAGCAAGTGGTGGAACTGGTAGACGAAACCGAGGGAGCGGTTGCGCAACAGGCCGCGGCCCTTCTCGCTCAATGCCGAAAGCTCTTCACCGTCGAGCCAGACGCTACCCTTGGTTGGCGTGTCGAGACCGCCCAGCAGGTTGAGCAAGGTACTTTTGCCCGAACCGGAGGTGCCGACGATCGCCACGCGCTCGCCCGGGTGCAACTCCAATTGCAGGCCGGACAACACCACCACCGATTCCGGACCTTCCTCGTAGGACTTGCCCAGGTCGCGGCAGCTCAGAATTGCTTTTTCACTCATGCCCAACTCACTCATAACGTAGCGCCTCCGCAGGCTGGGTGCGCGCGGCACGCCAGGCTGGATACAGGGTGGCGAGGAAACTCAGGACCAGTGCCGCGCCGCAGACCATCAACACGTCTTCGGCCATCAGTTGCGATGGCAGGTAGTCGATGAAGTACACGTCGGCATTGAGGAATTTGTGCCCGATCAGGCCTTCGAGGGCCGAAATCGCCGCGCTGACGTTCAACGCCGCGAACATCCCGACCACGGCGCCGATCAAGGTACCGATCACACCGATCACCGTGCCCTGGACCATGAAGGTCGCCATGATGGTAGCCGGCGTCGCGCCCAGGGTGCGCAGGATCGCGATATCGCCCTTCTTGTCGTTCACCACCATCACCAGGGTGGAGATGATGTTGAAGGCGGCCACGGCGACGATCAGCAGCAACAGCAGGCCGATCATGGCTTTTTCCATGCGGATGGCCTGGTACAGGTTGCCGTGGGTACGGGTCCAGTCACGGGCGTAGTACTGGTTCTCGCCCAACTGCTCGGCAATTTCCCAGGCAGTGCGTGGCGCCTGGAACAGGTCGTCGAACTTCAGGCGCAGGCCCTGGACCTGATCCGGCTTCCAGCGGTGCAGGCGGCCCAGGTCGTCGAGGTTGGTCAGGCCCAGATAGCCGTCCAGCTCGCCGGCGCCGACATGGAAGATGCCGACCACGGTAAAACGCTTCATGCGCGGGAACATCCCGGCCGGGGTCACCGTGACCTCGGGCGCGACGAAGGTCAGCTTGTCGCCCAGGCCAACCCCCAGCTTGGTCGCCGCCTTGTCGCCGATCACGATGCCGAAGCTGCCGGGCGCCAGGTCGTCCAGCTTGCCCTGCTTCATGAAGTTATCGATGATCGAAACCTGGCGTTCCTTGGCCGGATCGATGGCGTTGAGCAGGACTTTCTGCACCTGACCGTTATTGGTCAGCAACCCCTGCATCTGGGTGAACGGCGCAACCGCCAGCACCTTGGGGTTCTGCTTGACCTTGTCGGCCAGGCCTTGCCAGTCGCTGATCGGCTCACCGGACTCGATGGTCGCGTGGGGCACCATGCCCAGCACGCGGGTGCGCATCTCATGATCAAAGCCATTCATCACCGACAACACGACGATCATCACGACCACGCCAAGGGCGAGGCCGATCATCGAGGTCAGGGAAATGAATGACACGAAATGATTGCGGCGCTTTGCACGGGTATAACGCGTGCCAATGAATACGAAGAGAGGTCTGAACATGTCGGGGCTTGTTCGGAGGAAAAGAAGACGTCCTTGTGGCGGGTCCAGGTAAGCAGCTTTACACTCAGACCACCGCCGCTACCATGGGTTCGCCATGTCGACATTAGATGAAGAAGATCGCCGCGAATACTACCGTATCGAGGACACGATCGCACTGGAAATTAGCCCCTTGTCCGCCCACGAAGCGGCGAGCAAGGAAGTGTTGCAGGATGCGTCGCCGCTGTTCAACCTGCTCAGCGAGCTGCATCTGAGCGAATTCGAATCGCAGCACCTGCTGCGCCAGGTCAGCGAGCGCGACCGGACCCTGGCCAACTACCTCAAGACCATGAACAAGCGCATCGACCTGCTCAGCCAGGTAGTGGCGCAGACCGTGCTCGGCAAGTTCGGCGAGCCGCAGCGGGTGATTCTCTCCGAGGGCGGCATCGAGTTCGAACATCATCTGTCCTACCCTGCCGGCACCCACCTGGCCGTCAAGCTGCTGCTGATGCCCCAGGCCTTGGGCCTGTTGCTGCGGGCCAAGGTCACCCACTGTGAAACCCGCAGTTTCGGCACCTTCGAAATCGGCACCGAGTTCGAAGCATTGACCGATGCCCAACGCCAGCTGCTGGCTCGCTATATCCTGCAGAAGCAGGCCCAGGAACGTCGCCAGGCCCGAGAGCAGAACGACCCCGCAGCCGACTGACCTGTGGCACCATCGCGCAGCACTGACCATCTAATGGAAAATTTCCATGTAAGGAGCAATCGTGACCCTGATTTATGGCCACCGCGGCGCTAAAGGCGAAGCACCGGAAAACACCCTGACCAGCTTCCAGCAGTGCCTCAAGCATGGCGTGCGCCGTTGCGAACTGGACCTGCACCTGTCCATGGACGGCGAGCTGATGGTGATCCACGACCCGACCCTCAAGCGCACCACCGACCGCCGCGGCAAGGTGGTCGAACACAGCGCCGAGGAACTGGTGACCTACGACGCCCGCAAGGGTGGCCCGGGCTGGGTCAAGCCCTGCCCGATCCCGCGCCTGGAAGAACTGTTCGAAAAGTGCGACTTCGAGCACTGGCAGCTGGAGGTCAAGAGTGCCTCGCGCACCCGTGCCGCCACTACGGTGTTGGCGATTCGCGAAATGGCGCAGCGCTTCGGCCTGCTGGACAAGGTCACCGTCACCTCCAGCTCACGGGAAGTGCTCAAGGCAGCAGTCGAGCTGACCCCGGACCTGTCGCGCGGGCTGGTTGCCGAATACGCCTGGCTCGACCCGTTGAAGGTCGCGCAAAGCTACGGCTGCGAGATGCTGGCATTGAACTGGACACTCTGCACCCCGGAGCGGCTGCAGCGGGCGCAGCGTCAGGGCTTGCATGTGTCGGTGTGGACAGTCAACGAGCCCGCGCTGATGCGCAGGCTCGCCGACTTCGGCGTAGACAGCCTGATTACAGACTTTCCCGGTTTGGCCAGCGCCACGCTCGAGAGTTACTGAAATCGGTCTCCCCGGCCGGCTCAGGCCACCGGCCGGAGTCGCTCAAAAAAGCCGGTTGAGGCCGTCGTAAGCGGCTACCCGATAGGCTTCGGCCATGGTCGGGTAGTTGAACGTGGTGTTGACGAAGTACTTCAGGGTATTGAGTTCGCCCGGCTGGTTCATGATCGCCTGACCGATGTGCACGATTTCCGAAGCCTGGTAGCCGAAGCAGTGCACGCCCAGGACTTCCAGGGTTTCGCGGTGGAACAGGATCTTCAGCATGCCTTGCGGCTCACCGGCGATCTGCGCGCGGGCCATGCTCTTGAAGAAGGCCTTGCCCACTTCGTACGGCACCTTGGCCTGGGTCAGCTCCTGCTCGTTCTTGCCGATCGAGCTGATCTCCGGAATGGTGTAGATCCCGGTCGGTACATCGTTGACGAAGCGCCAGCTGCCGTTGTCGACGATGCTGCCGGCGGCCGAACGACCCTGGTCATGGGCGGCACTGGCCAGGCTCGGCCAGCCGATCACGTCACCGGCGCCGTAGATGTTCGGCACGCAGGTGCGGTAGTTCTCGTCCACCTCGATCTGGCCACGGCTGTTGACCTTGACCCCGATGTTTTCCATGCCCAGCCGATCGGTGTTGCCGGTCCGGCCATTGCACCAGAGCAAGGCGTCGGCCTTGATCTTCTTGCCCGACTTGAGGTGCAGGATCACGCCATTGTCGAGGCCTTCGACGCGGTCGTATTCCTCGTTGTGGCGCACGGTGATGTTGTTGTTGCTGAAGTGGTAGCTCAGCGCCTGGGAGATCTCGGAATCCAGGAAGCTCAGCAACTGGCCGCGGTTGTCCACCAGCTCGACCAGTACCCCCAGGCCACTGAAGATCGAGGCGTATTCACAGCCGATCACGCCAGCGCCGTAAACGATGAGTTTGCGCGGGGTGTGGCCGAGGCTGAGGATGGTGTCGCTATCGTAGATGCGCGGGTGGTGGAAATCGATATCGGCCGGGCGATACGGACGCGAGCCGGTGGCGATGATGATGTGCTTGGCCACCAGTTTCTCGACCACACCGTTGGCGCAGACCACTTCGATGGTCTGCTCGTCGGCGAAGCTGCCGGTGCCGAAGAACACGTCGACCCGGTTACGCGCGTAGTAGCCGGTGCGCGAGGCCACCTGCTTGGAGATGACCTTCTCGGCGCTTTTCAGTACGTCGGGGAATGAGAACCAGCGCGGCTCGCCGATGGCCCGGAACATCGGGTTGGTGTTGAACTGCATGATCTGCCGGACCGAGTGACGCAAGGCCTTGGACGGGATGGTGCCCAGGTGGGTGCAGTTACCGCCGACCTGGCGACGGCTATCGACCATCGCTACCTTGCGTCCTGCTTTCGCGGCGTTCATCGCCGCACCTTCTCCAGCGGGGCCTGAACCCAGCACCACTACGTCGTAGTTGTAGACAGCCATGCGTACTCCTCAGAACAGGCCGCGGCACCCGATGTGGCGCCTGCGGCTAAATCATGTCGCGGCCAGCGGCATGAAGGATCAATTTGGCTCGGTTACGAACCCGGGCACAGTCTATAGAAGCGTCAACGCCGCGCACATTAACCCTTGGTCGCGTCGCCGGCTACTTTTGCCTGCGACATCGCGCCGCGGCACCGCGCAAGATTACTGCTTTTGTCCGGCAAACAGGCGATCAAACGCGCGATTGCTGCGTGTGACGAAGCCTGTATCGGCGCGAATCACAAAAAATGCGGCGATATCGTGTTTTTCTGCGTAGTCCCAACCGCGCTCGGGGCCAAGGATCAACAACAGGGTCGACAGACCATCGGCCATCACGGCCGCGGGATGAATCACCGTGACCGAGGCCAGCCCATGCTCGACAGGCCTGCCGGTACGGGCGTCGAAGGTGTGGGAATAACGCTGCCCGTCGCGCTGGAAATAATTGCGGTAGTCGCCGGAAGTCGAAACCCCATAACCGTCGACAGCTATGACCCGCTCGGCCACCTGTCGATCGTCCCGCGGCTCCTCCAGGGCTATGCGCCAGGCCGAACCGTCGGGTTTCCTGCCGACTGCCTTGAGCTCGCCCGTGGCTTCGGCCAGGTAACTGTCAATGCCCATTTCCGCGAGCCTGGCGGCAATCCGGTCCACCGCATAACCGGCGGCGATGCTGTTGAAGTCCACCTCGACCGCGGCGTCCTTGCACAGCCGGTCGCCCTCGATGCGCAGATGGGTATAGCCGACTCGTTGCCGCGCCTGCGCCAGTGCCTCATCGCTCGGCACCATCTCCCCGCGCCCCTGCGGGCCGAAGCCCCAGAGATTGAGCAAGGGCTCGACCGTCAGATCGAAGGAGCCCTGGCTGTCCCGCGACAATTGCTGGCCCACCTCGATCAAGCGCAAGACCGCCACCGGCATCGCCTGGCAGCTATTGGCCGGCAGATCGTTGAAACGTTCGATGTCCGAGTCGCTGCGATAGGTCGACATCTGCCGGTCGACCTCCGCGAGTATCTGCTCGACCTGGGTCTGCACCTCGCTCGGCGCGGCCTGGCCTGCCCGCCTCACGTACTTGATCGAGTAGGTGCTGCCCATGGTCGGGCCGCCGAAACTTTCCAGCGAATCGCCCCGATCACATCCAGCCAGGGCCATGACCAAGACAACAGGAAGCCACCCTCGAACCCAAGATCCACCCAGCAAAGCTTCGCCTCCCGACAATCGATTTCCCCCTCGGCTTCGTCCGACCAGGGCGGGCCATTATGCGGCAGCCACCGCGGATTTGATGCAGGTCTAACCCTGCCCATCGCGAGCTCGCTCCTGCGGGTTTATTCGGCGAGTTGACTGGCAATAAATCCCAAGCCTTCCATCTACTTAGCAAGCAAGCTAAGAGTTTTTGTTGCCTCGGCAGATCCATACACATATTGTTACAAACTGTCTGGCCCGCGGCTTAGCCGTCCCAGACCGTGCAACCAGGACGGATAACGACCAGGGATCGCTAACAAAATAGCCAAAGTGAGTGAATAAAATGTCCACGACCACGGGCAAAGGCAAGGCGATCTTTCGCGTTGTCAGCGGCAACTTTCTGGAGATGTTCGACTTCATGGTCTACGGCTTCTACGCCACGGCCATCGCCAAGACCTTCTTCCCTGCCGACAGTGCTTTCGCGTCATTGATGCTGTCGCTGGCGACCTTCGGCGCCGGCTTCCTGATGCGCCCTCTGGGCGCGATCTTTCTCGGCGCCTATATCGACCGCCATGGTCGGCGCCGGGGCCTGATCATCACCCTGCTGCTCATGGCAGCGGGCACCGTGCTGATCGCCTGCGTCCCGGGTTATGCCACCCTCGGCGTCGCCGCGCCGTTGCTGGTGCTGCTCGGCCGCTTGTTGCAGGGCTTCTCTGCCGGGGTGGAGCTAGGGGGCGTCTCGGTTTACCTGGCGGAAATCTCCACCCCGGGCCGCAAAGGCTTCTTCGTCAGCTGGCAATCGGCAAGCCAACAGGCCGCCGTGGTCTTCGCCGGCCTGCTGGGCGTGGGCCTGAACCACTGGCTGAGCCCGGAGCAAATGGGCGACTGGGGCTGGCGCGTGCCGTTCCTGGTGGGCTGCATGATAGTGCCGGCGATCTTCATGATCCGTCGCTCGCTGGAAGAAACCCCAGAGTTCCAGGCACGCAAACACCGCCCTACCCTGCAGGAAATCATCCGCTCCATCGGCCAGAACTTCGGCATCGTCCTGGCCGGCATGGCGCTGGTGGTGATGACCACCGTGTCCTTCTACCTGATCACCGCCTACACCCCGACCTTCGGCAAGGCCGAACTACAGCTGTCGGACCTGGACGCTCTGCTGGTCACCGTGTGCATCGGCCTGTCGAACTTCTTCTGGCTGCCGGTGATGGGCGCCGTCTCGGACAAGGTCGGGCGCAAGCCGCTGCTGCTGGCGGCGACCGTCCTGGCGATCCTGACGGCTTACCCGGCACTGTCCTGGCTGGCGGCCAACCCGAGCTTCAGTCACCTGTTGATCGTCGAGCTGTGGCTGTCCTTCCTCTATGGCTCTTACAACGGCGCCATGGTGGTGGCCCTCACCGAGATCATGCCGGTTGAAGTACGCACCACCGGTTTCTCCCTGGCCTACAGCCTGGCGACCGCCACCTTTGGCGGCTTCACGCCGGCGGCCTGCACCTACCTGATCCATGTGCTGGACAACAAGGCGGCGCCGGGCATCTGGCTCAGCGGCGCGGCGGTGCTGGGCCTGATCGCAACCCTGGTGCTGTTCCGCGGCAATCGCCACGAACTGCGCAGTGCACAAGCAGCGGTAGCCGATGGCGCCTGACAGGACGCTATCGCGGGCAACCTCATGCTTCTGTAGGAGCGAGGCTTGCCCGCGATAACACCCAAGCAGATACAAGCGCACCCAAGCAAACGCCACAAACAAAAACGCCCCGACAAGTCGGGGCGTTTTCATGTGCGGCTAAGGCTTAGCGCGGGAACGCAGGCGGGTTCACACCAGCCATGTCTTCCATCACGCGAACCACCTGGCAGCTGTAACCGAATTCGTTGTCGTACCAGACGTACAGCACAACGCGGTTATCCTGGGTGATGGTCGCTTCAGCGTCCACCACACCGGCGTGGCGCGAGCCGACGAAGTCGGTGGAAACCACTTCCTGGGAATTGACGAAGTCGATTTGCTTGTGCAGATCGGAGTGCAGCGCCATGTAGCGCAGGTACTCGTTCATCTCTTCACGGGTAGCGGCTTTCTCAAGGTTCAGGTTGAGAATGGCCATCGACACGTTTGGCGTCGGAACGCGGATCGCGTTACCGGTCAGCTTGCCGGCCAGCTCAGGCAGGGCCTTGGCAGCAGCGGTAGCAGCACCGGTCTCGGTGATGACCATGTTCAGCGCGGCGCTACGGCCACGACGATCGCCCTTGTGGAAATTGTCGATCAGGTTCTGGTCGTTGGTATACGAGTGAACGGTTTCGACGTGACCGTTGACGATGCCGAACTTGTCGTTCACTGCCTTGAGCACCGGCACGATGGCGTTGGTGGTGCAGGAAGCGGCGGACACGATCTTGTCGTCAGCGGTGATTTCAGCGTGGTTGATACCGTGAACGATGTTCTTCAGCTTGCCTTTGCCAGGCGCGGTCAGAACGACGCGGTCGATACCCGGGCAGGCCAGGTGCTGACCCAGGCCATCGGCGTCACGCCATACACCGGTGTTGTCCACCAGCAGCGCGTCTTTGATGCCGTACTGGGTGTAGTCCACCTCGGTCGGGTTCTTCGCGTAGATAACCTGGATCAGGTTGCCGTTGGCGGTGATGGTGTTGTTGGCTTCGTCGATGGTGATGGTGCCGTTGAACGAACCGTGCACCGAGTCGCGACGCAGCAGGCTGGCGCGCTTGGTCAGGTCGTTTTCGGCGCCTTTGCGCACCACGATGGCACGCAGGCGCAGGCCATCGCCACCACCGGTTTTCTCGATCAGGATGCGCGCCAGCAGACGGCCGATACGACCGAAGCCGTACAGGACCACGTCGGTGCCTTTGCGGGGCGAAGCGTTCTGCTGGCCAACCACGTCAGCCAGCTCTTCGCGAACGAATTGCTCGGCGGTGCGGCCATTGCCTTCGTTGCGGAATTTGAACGCCAACTTGCCCAGGTCCACCGAGGCAGCGCCGAGCTTGAGCTCGCTCATAGCCTTGAGCAGTGGGAATGTTTCGTGGACGGAGAGTTCGCTATCGTCGGAAGAACGATGGCGAGCAAAGCGGTGAGCTTTGAGAATCGCGATGACAGACTGGTTGATCAGGCTGCGGCCATAGATCGAACTCACCACATTGTTATTGCGGTAGAGCTGACCGATAAGCGGAATCATCGCTTCTGCGAGCGCTTCACGGTCGATCCATTCACCAAGACACTGGTCGGGCTTCTGAGTCACGGGAACCTTCCACATGTAGGGGCTGAAAAAAGGGGCTACATTATGCCGCCGAGTCCCCTGCGTAGCAATGCGCGCCTGTCGCGCAGAACGTAACAAAACGCCATCCGGAAAAATCACGCCCCGCTCCAGCCCAGTAAATACGCGGGTTTCAGAAAGGCCTCATTTTGCGCGGCAACCCAGCGTTGTCTGTAACCCTCCGTAACACCGCGCCGATTCGGCACTACATTTCCCACCAAAAAACGTGTTTTTTTGTCATAACCACTACATTTTCCACAACCGCGTAATAGACACATCAGCAACTGACAGCCGGTACGCCGGACCGCTACAATTACCGACTTTGTCGCAACGCTGGAGCTCAACCTTCCGTGCCCGTTCTGCGTCTACCGCAACTCCCTGCCGCCGCCGGCAAACAACACTGGGGCAACCTGCCCGGTGCCGCCCTCAGCCTGGCCATTGCCGAGGCTGCCAGCGCCGCCAAGCGCTTCACCCTACTGCTGACCGCCGACAGCCAAAGTGCCGAACGGCTGGAGCAGGAGCTGAGTTTCTTCGCCCCGGATTTGCCCGTGCTGCACTTCCCGGACTGGGAAACCCTGCCCTACGACCTGTTCTCGCCGCACCAGGACATCATCTCCCAGCGAATCGCCAGCCTGTACCGGCTGCCGGAGCTGGAGCACGGTGTGCTGGTGGTGCCGATCACCACCGCACTGCACCGCCTGGCGCCGACCAAGTTCCTGCTGGGCAGCAGCCTGGTGCTGGACATCGGCCAGAAGCTGGATGTCGAACAGATGCGTACCCGCCTGGAAGCCAGCGGTTATCGCTGTGTCGACACGGTCTACGAGCACGGCGAGTTCGCGGTGCGCGGCGCCTTGATCGACCTGTTCCCGATGGGCAGCAAACTGCCTTATCGCATCGACCTGTTCGACGATGAAATCGAGACCCTGCGCACCTTCGATCCGGAAAACCAGCGCTCCATCGACAAGGTCGATTCGGTGCGCCTGCTGCCGGCGAAAGAATTCCCACTGCAGAAAGAGGCCGTCACCCGGTTCAAGGCCCGTTTCCGCGAGCGCTTCGACGTCGACTTCCGCCGCTGCCCGATCTTCCAGGACCTGAGCAGCGGGATCACCCCGGCCGGCATCGAGTATTACCTGCCGCTGTTCTTCGAAGACACTTCGACCCTGTTCGACTACCTGCCCCAGGACACCCAGGTGTTCTCCCTGCCGGGCATCGAACAGGCGGCCGAGAACTTCTGGAACGACGTGCGCAACCGTTACGAAGAACGCCGCGTCGATCCGTCCCGTCCTTTATTGCCGCCCGCCGAATTGTTCCTGCCGGTGGAAGACTGCTTCGCCCGCCTGAAAAGCTGGCCACGGGTGGTCGCCAGCCAGCAGGACATCGAGGCCGGTGGTGGTCGCGAGCGCTTCCCGGCGCAGGCCCTGCCCAACCTCGCCATCGAAGCCAAGGCCAACCAGCCGCTGGCGGCCCTGGCGAACTTCCTCGACGAGTTCTCCGGACGCGTGCTGTTCACCGCCGAATCCGCCGGGCGCCGCGAGGTGCTGCTGGAGTTGCTGGAACGCCTGAAGCTGCGACCGAAGACCGTCGACAGCTGGCCGGACTTCGTCGCCGGCAAGGACCGCCTGGCGATCACCATCGCGCCGCTGGACGAAGGCTTGCTGCTGGACGATCCGGCCCTCGCGCTGGTGGCCGAAAGCCCGCTGTTCGGCCAACGCGTGATGCAGCGTCGGCGCCGGGAAAAACGCGCCGACGCCAACAACGATGCGGTGATCAAGAACCTCACCGAGCTGCGCGAAGGCGCGCCGGTGGTGCATATCGATCACGGCGTAGGCCGCTACCTGGGCCTGTCGATCCTGGAAATCGACAACCAGGCCGCCGAATTCCTCACCCTGGAATACGCCGAGGGCGCCAAGCTCTATGTGCCGGTGGCCAACCTGCACCTGATCGCCCGCTACACCGGTAGCGACGACGCCCTGGCGCCGTTGCACCGCCTGGGTTCGGAAACCTGGCAGAAAGCCAAGCGCAAGGCCGCCGAACAGGTGCGCGATGTCGCTGCCGAGCTGCTGGACATCTACGCTCGCCGCGCGGCCCGCGAAGGTTATGCCTTCGCCGACCCGAAAGCCGATTACGCCACCTTCAGCGCCGGCTTCCCGTTCGAAGAAACCCCCGACCAGCAAACCACCATCGAAGCGGTGCGTGAGGACATGCTCGCGGCCAAGCCGATGGATCGCCTGGTCTGCGGCGACGTCGGCTTCGGCAAGACCGAAGTGGCGATGCGCGCCGCCTTCATTGCCGTGCACGGCGGCAGGCAAGTGGCGATCCTGGTGCCCACCACCCTGCTCGCCCAGCAGCACTACAACAGCTTCCGCGACCGCTTCGCCGACTGGCCGGTGAGCGTGGAAGTGATGAGCCGCTTCAAGTCCGCCAAGGAAGTGAATGCCGCGGTGGCCGACCTGGCCGAAGGCAAGATCGACATCGTCATCGGCACCCACAAGCTGTTGCAGGACGATGTGAAGATCAAGAACCTCGGGCTGGTGATCATCGACGAAGAACACCGCTTCGGCGTGCGCCAGAAAGAGCAGCTCAAGGCCCTGCGCAGCGAGGTCGACATCCTGACCCTGACCGCCACGCCGATTCCGCGCACGCTGAACATGGCAGTGTCGGGCATGCGCGACCTGTCGATCATCGCCACGCCGCCGGCCCGACGCCTGTCGGTGCGCACCTTCGTCATGGAGCAGAACAAGAGCACGGTCAAAGAGGCCCTGCTCCGCGAGCTGCTGCGCGGCGGCCAGGTCTACTACCTGCACAACGATGTGAAGACCATCGAGAAATGCGCCGCCGACCTCGCCGAACTGGTGCCGGAAGCGCGCATCGGCATCGGCCACGGGCAGATGCGCGAACGCGAACTCGAACAGGTGATGAGCGACTTCTACCACAAGCGCTTCAACGTGCTGATCGCCTCGACCATCATCGAGACCGGCATCGACGTGCCGAGCGCCAACACCATCATCATCGAGCGCGCCGACAAGTTCGGCCTGGCCCAGTTGCACCAGTTGCGCGGCCGGGTCGGTCGCAGTCACCACCAGGCCTACGCCTACCTGCTGACGCCACCGCGCCAGCAAATCACCCCGGACGCGGAAAAGCGCCTGGAGGCGATCGCCAATACCCAGGACCTCGGCGCCGGCTTCGTGCTCGCCACCAACGACCTGGAAATCCGCGGCGCCGGCGAACTGCTGGGCGACGGCCAAAGCGGTCAGATCCAGGCGGTGGGCTTCACCCTTTATATGGAGATGCTCGAACGCGCGGTGAAAGCCATCCGCAAGGGCGAGCAGCCGAACCTCGACCAGCCCCTGGGCGGCGGTCCGGAAATCAACCTGCGCCTGCCGGCGCTGATCCCCGAAGACTACCTGCCGGATGTGCATGCGCGGCTGATCCTCTACAAGCGCATCGCCTCGGCCACCGACGAGGACGGCCTGAAAGACCTGCAAGTGGAGATGATCGACCGCTTCGGCCTGCTGCCGGAACCGACCAAGAACCTGGTACGCCTGACCCTGCTGAAACTGCAGGCCGAGCAACTGGGCATCAAGAAGGTCGACGGCGGCCCGCAAGGCGGCCGTCTCGAGTTCGCCGCCGATACCCCGGTGGACCCGCTGGCGCTGATCAAACTCATCCAGGGCCAACCCAATCGCTACAAATTTGAAGGCGCCACGCTGTTCAAATTCATGGTGCCGATGGAACGTCCGGAAGAACGCTTCAACACATTGGAGGCGCTGTTCGAGCGCCTCACCCCGAAAACTGCTTGAAGGACGCCCCATGCGCCTGTTTCGTTCACTGACCTTGCTCCTGACCCTGGTCGCTCCCTCGGCGTTTGCCGACATGTATCAGGTCGAAATGATTCTGGTGCGGCAGAATGCGGTTCCCACCATCGTCAGCCGCGCCGCCCCCGAAGACTGGGCCGCCGGCGCCCAACGCCTGGGTGCCGACAGCCAGCGCACCCCGGCACTGGGCGGCGTGGTCGAGAAACTCACCGCCAGCGGCGACTACAGCGTGCTGATGCACAAGGCCTGGCAGCAGGTGCTGGACGAAAACCCGGTGAAAATCGCGGTCAGCGAGGGCCGGGAACAGTTCGGCCAGTTCCCGATCGAGGGCACCCTGACCCTCAAGCTCGGGCGCTTCACCGATGTGGATGCGCAGTTCTGGGTCAACCAGATCGACGGTAACGGCCTGGTGACCGCCAGCGAACGCCTGAAGCAGGAAAGCCACACCAAGAACGGCCAGCTCAACTACCTCGACAACGGTCACCTGGCCCTGCTGATCAAGATCACCTCGCTGTCGGCCCCTGCGCCGCGCGAGGCGCCTCCTGAAATCGTGGACTGACAGAAGTCCCTATGCCCCCGACCCTGACCAAACCCCTGGCACCTTCCTGGGTCAGCCGATTCAAGGAACAAGCCCTGGAGCGTGGCCGCCGCTACGCCCTGGAGAACCGCGTCAGGATCGTCCAGGCCGGCGACAGCGTCATCACCGCCAGCTGCGAAGGCTCGGGGGGCAACGTCTATCGACAGACCATCAGCCTGCGCGAGTCGGCCAAGAACACCTTGCTGATGGTCGACGCCTCCTGTACCTGCCCGGTGCGCAGCAACTGCAAACACATTGCCGCGGTGCTGCTGAAAATCGAGGAAACCCTGGCCTACCCGGCGGCGGCGAAAGATGCCGAGCTGCTGGAAAAACTCCAGGCCGTGCTGGAAAACCGCAGCCCCGCCCCGCTGCCGCAACAGATCGTGGACAACGTGCAGCCGGTACCCCGGCTGTGGCTGGCCAGCATCGAGTTCAGCGCCTTCGAACCGCGCAACGGCAAGATGCAGCGCTATATCCAGCACCGTGCTGCGCTGTCGTTCAGCTACCTGGAGGAATACGTCAGCGGGCAGAAAAACGCCGACGTGGTGATTCGCCAGGAACACCAGACCCTGCGCATCAAGCGCCAGCCGGAAGTCGAGCAACGCTATCGCGAACAACTGCGGGCGCTGGGTTTCAAGATCGCCACCCGGCAGAGCAAGGCCCTGCCGGAAAGCGCCGGCGAGCTGTATGAAATGGTCAACGACAGCGCCTGGCTGACCTTCACCCTCAACGAATTGCCCAAGCTGCGCAGCCAGGGTTGGGAGCTGCAGATCGACGACGACTTCGGCTTCGACCTGACCGCCGTGGACGACTGGTACGCCACGGTGGACGAAGCCCCGGGGCGTGACTGGTTCGACCTGGAACTGGGCATCATCGTCAACGGCGAGCGCCTGAGCCTGCTGCCGATCCTGCTCAACCTGATGCGCTCCCACACCGAGATCCTCAATCCGGAACGCCTGGCCAGACGCCGGGACGACGAGTTGATCCTGGTGAACATTCCCGGGCGCCCCAACTCGCCCAACGGCCCCCTGCAGGTGGCGCTGCCCTACGGCCGACTGAAACCGGTATTGGCCACCCTCGGTGAGTTCTATCTGCAGGAACCCGGCGAAACCACGCTGCGCCTGAGCAGCGCCGACGCGACCCGCCTCAATCCGCTGGAAGACCTGCCCCTGCTCTGGGAGGGCGGCGAACATATCCGCTCCTTCGCCCAACGGCTGCGGGATATCAAGGACTACTCCGCCCCCGCGCCGGACGGCCTGAACGCCACCTTGCGCCCCTATCAGCTCGAAGGCCTGAGCTGGATGCAGTCCCTGCGCCAGCTGGAAGTCGGCGGCATCCTGGCCGACGACATGGGCCTGGGCAAAACCCTGCAAACCCTGGCCCACGTGCTCAGCGAAAAGAACGCCGGGCGCCTGGACCGGCCGTGCATGGTGGTGATGCCCACCAGCCTGATCCCCAACTGGCTCGACGAGGCGGCGCACTTCACGCCGCAACTCAAGGTCCTGGCCCTGTATGGCGCCGGTCGCAAGAAGCACTTCGCCCGGCTGACCGACTACGACCTGATCCTGACCACCTACGCGCTGCTGCCCAAGGATGTCGAGCAGCTCGCCGCCCTGCCCCTGCATGTCCTGGTGCTGGATGAGGCGCAATACATCAAGAACCCGTCGAGCAAGGCAGCCCAGGCCGCGCGCGAGCTCAATGCCCGGCAGCGCCTGTGCCTGAGCGGCACGCCGCTGGAGAATCACCTGGGCGAGCTGTGGTCACTGTTCCATTTCCTGCTGCCCGGCTGGCTGGGGGACGTGAAGAGCTTCAATCGCGACTACCGCGTACCGATCGAAAAGCACGCCAGCGAAGTGCGCCTGCAGCACCTCAACGGGCGGATCAAGCCCTTCCTGTTGCGTCGCACCAAGGAACAGGTGGCCACCGAGCTGCCGCCCAAGACCGAGATCATCCACTGGGTGGAGCTCAATGAAGCCCAGCGCGATGTGTACGAAACCATGCGCCTGGCCATGGACAAGAAAGTCCGCGACGAAATCACCCGCAAAGGCGTGGCCCGCAGCCAGATCATCATTCTTGAAGCGCTGCTGAAACTGCGCCAGGTATGTTGCGACCTGCGCCTGGTCAACGAAGACGCGGTGCCGACGCGAGGCAGCTCCTCCGGCAAGCTCGACAGCCTGATGGAAATGCTCGAGGAGTTGTTCGACGAGGGCCGGCGCATCTTGCTGTTCTCGCAATTCACCTCGATGCTGAGCCTGATCGAGGCCGAGCTGAAGCGGCGCAACGTCGCCTATGCCCTGCTGACCGGGCAGACCCGCGACCGCCGCACGCCGGTCAGGGACTTCCAGAGCGGCAAACTACAGATCTTCCTGATCAGCCTGAAAGCCGGCGGTGTCGGCCTCAACCTGACCGAAGCCGACACCGTGATCCACTACGACCCCTGGTGGAACCCGGCCACGGAAAACCAGGCCACCGACCGCGCCTATCGGATCGGCCAGGAGAAGCCAGTATTCGTCTACAAGCTGATTGCCCGCGGCACGGTGGAAGAAAAAATCCAGCACCTGCAGCAGGAGAAGTCCGACCTGGCGGCGGGAGTGCTGGATGGGCGCAAGGCTGGGGACTGGAAGCTGCAGAGCGAAGACATCGAAGCCCTCTTCGCCCCGCTGCCCGACAAGAAAGGCGGACGCTGATCTGTTGCCGCTGGCGCAGCCTGCGATCGGCTGCGCAGCAGGCGTGAATAGCGCGGATTCAGGTTTTACGAGCGCTACGCGCTCGATCGCAGCCTTCGGCAGCGGCTACAGGTTTGCCGCGAGGACTCGCGCCAGTGTCGACTTCACCTTGCCCATGCCGTCCTGCAACGCCTGCTCGATCTCGGCCATGGTAATCACAGTCACGGACTTGCCCGCCGCCGGGTTCACCACCAGCGCCAGACAGGCGTAGTCCAGTTCCAGCTCACGGGCCAGCGCCGCTTCCGGCATGCCGGTCATGCCGACGATGTCGCAGCCGTCACGCTCCAGGCGGGCGATCTCCGCCACGGTTTCCAGGCGCGGGCCCTGGGTGCAGGCGTACACACCCTGGCTGCCGAATTCGCAGCCTTCGGCCTCCAGTGCAGCGATCAACTGCTGGCGCAGCGACTCGCTGTAGGGATAGCTGAAGTCGATGTGGGTGACCTGCTCCAGATCGTCGGCAAAATAGGTGTGCTCGCGACCGCTGGTGTAGTCGATCAGTTGATGCGGCACGCAGAAATGCCCGGAGCCCATCGCCGGATGAATGCCACCCACCGCGTTGACCGCCAGAATCGCCTCGGCGCCAGCCTGCTTCAGCGCCCAGAGATTGGCCCGATAGTTCACCTGATGCGGCGGGAAGCGATGCGGATGACCATGGCGCGCCAGAAACAGCACCTCGCGCCCAGCGTATTCACCCTTCTGGATATCCGCCGACGGAGCGCCATAAGGCGTGTCCAGGGGCAAGGATTGGTGAGTGCTCAGGCCTTCGAGCCGGGTCAGGCCGGTACCGCCGATAATCGCGTAAACCGTCATCGCAAAAGTCCTTAATCGATCAGCTGGGCATCCTTGAGTGCGCCAAGCGCCGCCAGCCAGCGCGGATCCTGGCGATAGTCGGTGCAAGCGAACGCCTGGCCACGCATCCGCGCGATACGCGCCGATGGCGTCACCTTCAGACGCTGGGCCGCGCTCAAGGCCAGCTCGGCCGCCGCCCGGTCGTTACACACCAGGCCCATGTCACAACCGGCCGACAGCGCCGCCTCGATCCGACTCGCGGCATCGCCCACCACGTGAGCACCGGCCATCGACAGGTCGTCACTGAAGATGACGCCGTCGAATTGCAATTCACCGCGCAGGATCTCTTGCAGCCAACGGCGGGAGAACCCGGCCGGCTGGGCATCGACCTGAGGGTAGATGACGTGGGCCGGCATCACCGCCGCCAATTGCTTGCTCAGGCGCGCGAAAGGCACCAGGTCCTTGGCGCGAATCTCGTCGAGGCTGCGCTCGTCGTTGGGGATCGCCACGTGGGAGTCCGCCTCGGCCCAGCCGTGCCCGGGGAAATGCTTGCCCGTGGCCGCCATGCCGGCGCTGTTCATGCCACGGATAAAGGCACCTGCCAGCAACGCGGCGCGCTCGGGGTCGCCCTCGAAGGAACGGGTGCCCACCACGGCGCTGCGCTGGTGATCGAGATCCAGCACCGGCGCGAAGCTCAGGTCCAGGCCGACGGCCAGCACTTCGGTGGCCATGATCCAGCCGCACTGCTCGGCCAGGTACTCGGCATTCGGATTGTCGGCGATGGCACGCATGGCCGGCAGACGCACGAAACCCTGGCGCAGGCGTTGCACGCGGCCGCCCTCCTGGTCCACCGCCAGCAGCAGGTCCGGGCGAATCGCACGAATGGACGCACTCAGCTCACGCACCTGTCGCGGATGCTCAATATTCCGGGCAAAGATGATCAGCCCACCCACTTCGGGCTGGCGCAGGAGTTGGCGATCTTCGGCCGTCAGCCAGGTACCGGCGACATCCACCATCAAGGAGCCTTGCAGGCCTGTGGTCATAGCAATTCCTTAGTAACGAAGTGCGCGCACGGCATCGCGGAGGGTGCTGGTGTGGCGCGGACGCACGAGTCCATTGCCGGCGGCAAAGCCCGGCAAGCGACGATCGGCGAAAGATGTGAAAGGAGGTAGGAAACGAGAGTCGACATGGGCGGCTAGCTTAGCGGATGTAAGCTGCCGCGCCCACCCGGACGGTCAGGCCTTGGCGACCGCCGGAGTCGATTTGCTGCGCGGCTTGAGCTGCGCAGTGGCCATGGCATCGTCGGTGACGCCGGTTTCGGCGCGCATGCCGGCCGCGAGGAACGGCACCATCAGGCGCATCACCTGTTCGATCGAGGTATTGACCCCGAAGTCGGTCTCGGCAATCGCACGCAAGGCCTTGATCCCCGACATGCTGAACGCCGCCGCTCCCAGCATGAAGTGCACACGCCAGAACAGTTCGATCGGTGGAATGCGTGGCGCGGCTTCGTTGACCAGCAGCATGTAGCGGCGGAATACCTTGCCGTACATGTCTTCCAGATAACGCCGCAGGTGCCCCTGGCTCTGGCTGAAGGCCAGGCCCAGAAGGCGCATGAAGATGGACAGGTCGTTGCCGCTGCGAGGCTGGACCACCAGGGCCTGCTCGACGAGGATTTCCAGCAGTTCTTCGAGGCTTGGCTTGCTGTCCGGCTTGGCCGAACGCCGCTCCAGCTCCCGATCGAGGCTGACGCAGAACGGCCCGAGGAAGCGCGAGAACACCGCCTGGATCAGGGCCTTCTTGGAACCGAAATGATAATTCACCGCCGCCAGGTTGACCCCGGCCTTGCTGGTGATCAGCCGCAATGAGGTTTCGGCAAAACCTTTTTCCGCGAACAACTGCTCGGCAGCATCGAGAATGCGTTCAACGGTTTCCGACTGGGCCATGGCTACTCCGCCTGACAAACACTTGTTTGAAACATACGTTTCAGCCCCAGCCTTGTCAAGCCTGCCTGTCCGTTTTGCGGCCGGCCAGTCAGTTATTTAACCATACCTACCGCTTCCTGTAGCCAGCCACGCGACACCAGGCATGCGCAGCGACAACCCGACCGTCCAGCGGCGATTGGAAAAAGGAGGATTGCCAAGCGCTATTCACTGTATATAATTCCAGTCACTGTATAAAAAGACAGAGCGATCGACATGCTAAAACTGACGCCACGCCAAGCTGAGATTCTGGCTTTTATCAAACGCTGCCTCGAAGACAACGGCTACCCACCGACCCGCGCGGAAATCGCCCAGGAACTGGGTTTCAAGTCGCCCAACGCCGCCGAAGAACACCTCAAGGCGCTGGCCCGCAAGGGTGCGATCGAAATGACTCCAGGCGCCTCCCGCGGCATTCGCATCCCGGGGTTCGAAGCCAAGCCCGACGATTCCAGCCTGCCCATCATCGGCCGGGTTGCCGCCGGCGCGCCGATTCTCGCCGAGCAGCACATCGAAGAGTCCTGCAACATCAATCCGGCCTTCTTCCATCCACGCGCGGACTACCTGCTGCGGGTTCACGGCATGAGCATGAAGGACATCGGCATCTTCGATGGCGACCTGCTGGCCGTGCACACCACTCGCGAGGCCCGCAATGGCCAGGTCGTCGTCGCCCGCATCGGCGATGAAGTCACCGTGAAACGCTTCAAGCGCGAAGGCAGCAAAGTCTGGCTGATTGCCGAAAACCCTGAGTTCGCCCCTATCGAAGTCAACCTGAAAGATCAGGACCTGGTGATCGAAGGCTTGAGTGTCGGCGTCATTCGCCGCTAAAGGAGGCTCTATGCAGTTCCCTCACACACCACAGCATGCACAACTGCCACTGTTCGAAGCCTTCATGGCCCAACCCCTGGCGCCTATCCTCAAAGAGGTAGTCGAATCGCCCTGGAGCAACGAACCGGAAGCCTTCAGTGAACTGTCGTTACGCGGTGCCGCCGGGAACTGCCTGAGCCTGCTAGCGCCTATCCTCAGGGAACTGAGCCAGGATCAGGACGCGCGCTGGCTGACATTGATTGCCCCACCGGCAAGCCTGACCCAGGCTTGGCTGCGAGATGCCGGCCTGAACCGCGAACGGATTCTGCTGCTGCACCCACGCGGCGCCCAAAGCGCGCAACAACTGGCTTGCGAGGCCCTGCGCCTGGGACGCAGCCACACCGTTGTCAGCTGGCTCAACCCGTTGAACAGCAGCGCCCGTCAACAGCTCATCAGCGCAGCCCGCACGGGCGACGCACAAAGCCTGAATATTCGTCTGGGCTGACCGCTAGAAGCGTCGATGGATACGCTTGAATGACACAAGGCTTCTCCAGGATTGAGAAGCCGAAAGGAGGCGACGAACGACAGCAAAAAAACCGACAAACGGACTCAATGAAGAACCCGTGGCCCCTCTTCTTTCTCCAATTCGCCTTCAACCAGGCGACCCGCCATCTGCACACCCACACTCAACATGGCCTTGGCCACCTCGACATGCTGGCCTTGCAAGAAGGCTTTGGCATCCTCTGAAAAGTCCAGAGTGACCAGAGAACCCTCGTCCTCGGCCCTGCGCAGCTCAATACGACCGTCTGGCAATTCGACAATTTCTAGAAAGGACGTTGGCATAAAGGTCTGTTCTCCACGAAAGGCCGGGATTATATCAGTCATCACCCCGACCTCGCGCGGGCCCAAAGGGTTTTCTTTATTGGCCTGACGTTACAAACATACATTTGTCATCAGAAATTCGGCCCGTCATCAAAACTGGCGACGGCTTCCTTACCGGAAAACGGCGTAATGGCCTGCTTCTTGTTGATGACCGCGCTGACCAGGGAGTTCGGGGACATCTGGATGCAGTTATTGAACGCCTACTCACCCTGGAATGATGGGTTGTACTAGCGGCGGCTCAACACTCATTCAGCCCGTCACGGAAGCGAATAGCCAAAGCCTTGAGGTTCTGACGCCATTGCTCCAGCTCTTCCCGGCTCAGCTCTGGCTCCTGCTCTTCTTCGTCGAGGTTCACCGCGACGATCAGGGGCTGGGTGACATCGCCCTTGGGTTTATGCGGCACTCGCGGTGGCTGGAACATCGCCGAATGGGCAGCCAGCAGCTTCGCCAGCCAAGTCTCAGGGTTATGGGCCAGCTCTACGAGCTCGGCCAACTCAGGGATGGCAATGCTTTCCAGCACCTCGCGGGTCAGCAGCAACTCCGCGCGGGGCGCATTGGCCTGTGGGAGGCGATAGAAGCCAGCAATTTCATGGCACAAGCCAAGCAGCGCGCCGTACAGGTGAAACAACACCGACTCTCGCCCTGCCTGCACCAGCGCCTGCGCATTCATTGCCCCGCCCGCTTCGGCTCGCGCCAGGGCTTCCAGCGACAGGCCGGCGAAGTAAATTTTCTGGTTGGTACGGGTATAGAGTTCGTGGGCCATGACGGCAATCTCCACAACGAATAGATAACAGCAGGCTGGCCGTACAGTGTCGTGGAACACTCCAGCCCACCGCAAGCAAAAGAAAGGCCGCGTACCCTTGAGAAGTTTACGCGGCCTGTCAGAAGCATCCAATGCGGACGTTAACGCTTGTCTTCGACTTTCCAGCTACCAGCGTCGTAGAACGCACGCCAGCCGGTCGGCTTGCCGTCGACTTCGGTCTGCACGTACTGCTCCTTGGTCTTGCGGCTGTAGCGGATCACCGCCGGACGACCCTCCGGGTCCTTCTTCGGCGCTTCGCAGAGGAAGTGATACTTCGGATCGATCTCGTCCTTGTGCGGGATCAGCTCGAGCACCAACGGTGCGCGGGTCTCACGGTTTTTCGGGAACTGGCTGGCCGCCAGGAACAGGCCCGATGCCCCGTCGCGCAGGATGTAGGTGTCGTTGACCTTCTCGCATTTCAGCTCGGGCATCTTCACCGGGTCCATCTTCGGCGGCGCCGCGTCACCGCTCTTGAGCAGCTTGCGGGTGTTCTTGCAGGTCGGGTTGGTGCACCCGAAGAACTTGCCGAAACGACCGGTCTTGAGCTGCATCTCGCTGCCGCACTTGTCGCATTCCAGGCTCGGACCTTCGTAGCCCTTGATGCGGTAGCTGCCCTCTTCGATCTCGTAGCCCGCGCAATCCGGGTTGTTACCGCAGATGTGCAGCTTGCGTTTCTCGTCCAGCAGATAGGCGTCCATCGCCGTGCTGCAGATCGGGCAACGGTGCTTGCCGCGCAGTACCAGCGATTCGGACTCGCCCTCGTCGTCCGCGGCGATCTCGTCGCCCGGCACCAGGTTCACGGTAGCCTTGCAGCGTTCTTTCGGCGGCAGGCTGTAACCCGAGCAACCGAGGAACACACCGGTGGACGCTGTGCGAATCTGCATCGGACGACCACAGGTGAGGCACGGGATATCGGTCATCACCGGCTGGTTGGCGCGCATGCCGCTGTCACTGCCTTCGGCCACTTCGAGCTTCTTCTTGAAGTCGCCGTAGAACTCGTCGAGGACATTTTTCCAGTCGCGCTCGCCCTGGGCCACGTCATCGAGGTGCTCTTCCATGCCGGCGGTGAAGCCGTAGTCCATCAGGTTGGAAAAGCTCTCGGACAGACGCTCGGTGACGATGTCGCCCATCTTTTCCGAATAGAAGCGACGGTTGTGCAGCGCCACGTAGCCACGATCCTGGATGGTGGAAATGATCGCCGCGTAGGTCGAAGGACGACCGATGCCACGTTTTTCCATTTCCTTGACCAGGCTGGCTTCGGAGTAACGCGCCGGCGGCTTGGTGAAGTGCTGGCTCGGGTCGAGCTTGATTAGTTTCAGCACATCGCCCTGCGCCATGTCCGGCAGGACATCATCATCGCCCGGCTTGCTCATCTGCGGCATGACCCTGGTGTAACCGTCGAACTTGAGGATACGGCCCTTGGCACGCAACTCGAAGCCACCAGCGGCGACGCTGACGGTGGTCGACAGGTATTGCGCCGGCAGCATCTGGCAGGCCACGAACTGGCGCCAGATCAACTCGTAGAGGCGCTCAGCATCACGTTCCATGCCCGACAGCTTGCTTGGATGAGTGTTCACATCGGACGGACGAATCGCTTCGTGCGCCTCCTGGGCCCCTTCCTTGCTGCTGTAGAAGTTCGGCGAGGACGGCAGGTATTTGTTGCCGAACTCTTCTTCGATATAGGTCCGCGCCATCGTCAGGGCATCAGCCGAGAGGTTGGTCGAGTCGGTACGCATATAGGTGATGTAGCCGGCTTCATACAGACGCTGGGCCATCATCATGGTTTTCTTCACCCCGAAGCCCAGGCGGTTGCTCGCAGCCTGTTGCAGGGTGGAAGTAATGAAAGGAGCCGACGGCTTGCTGCTGGTCGGTTTGTCTTCACGCTTGGCGATGGTGTAGGTCGAAGCCTTGAGCTTCTCCAGCGCCGCCATGGCCTGGGCTTCGTTCAGCGGCTTGAAGGCCTCGCCGTTTTCACGGGCCACTTCGAAACGCACATTGGCGCCCTTGGCGGTGCCGAGGTCGGCGTGAACTTCCCAGTACTCTTCAGGGATGAAGGCACGAATCTCGCGCTCACGCTCCACCACCAGCTTCACCGCCACCGACTGCACGCGACCGGCAGACAGGCCACGGGCGATTTTGGCCCACAGCAGCGGCGAAACCATGTAGCCCACCACGCGATCGAGGAAGCGACGCGCCTGCTGAGCATTGACCCGATCGATATCCAGCTCGCCCGGCTGGGAGAAGGCTTCCTGGATCGCCTTCTTGGTGATTTCGTTGAACACCACGCGCTTGTAGCGGCTGTCATCCCCACCAATGGCTTCCCGCAGGTGCCAGGCAATAGCCTCCCCTTCGCGGTCCAAGTCCGTTGCGAGATAGATAGTGTCAGCATCCTTGGCGAGCCGGCGCAGCTCTTCGATGACTTTTTCCTTGCCTGGAAGGATCTCGTACTTGGCTTTCCAGCCGTGGTCCGGATCGACTCCCATGCGCGAGACCAGCTGCTTGCGCGCCTTCTCCTTGGCCGACAGCGCCGGTGCTTCACCAGCAGCCGCCTTGCCACGCTTGGCGGCAGGCTCTTTGGCGGCGCTCGCCGAACCGCTGGTGGGCAGGTCTCGGATATGGCCGATACTCGACTTCACCACGTATTGGTTACCCAAGTACTTGTTGATGGTCTTGGCCTTAGCCGGGGATTCCACAATGACCAGCGATTTGCCCATGGATCGGAAAATTCCTGAATTCGAGAAGTGAGAGGCGGTTGGCGCCTGACGCGGCACCGCTATATATAGTGGCAACAAGGTGAGGTCAAGCGCAGGGTTCTGCGCGACCTCGGCTTATGGCCGTGAAAAAAGACTGGGTTCGGCCTGCACCAAAGCAAAGCGTGGCACCTGCTCGCCGTCAACTTCGACCGACTCCAGGAACATGCTCAAGGGACGCACCCAAAAGCCGTAATCGCCATACAGGGCTTGATAGAACACCACTTCCTCTTCCGTCTCGGAATGCCGCGCCACGCTGAAAACGCGGTACTGCGGTCCCTTGTAATGCTGATAGAGCCCGGGTTGTAATTGCATGTTCTGGCCCTCGCGCAAAATAAAAAATAATAAATCTTCAGAAAAACAAAAACCGGGGCACTGGGCCCCGGCTTCCGTCAACGCAACGCTTAAACGCGTTCGAAGACGGTGGCAATACCCTGACCGAGGCCAATGCACATGGTGGACACGCCAAAGGTGCCGCCATTCTGCTTCATGACATTGAGCAAGGTGCCGGAGATACGCGCACCGGAACAACCGAACGGGTGACCCAGGGCAATCGCGCCGCCGTGCAGGTTAACCTTCTCGTCCATCTTGTCGAGCACTTTCAAATCTTTCAGCACTGGCAGAGCCTGCGCCGCGAAAGCTTCGTTGAGCTCGAAGAAGTCGATATCGGCAATTCCCAGACCCGCGCGCTTCAATGCTTTCTGCGTGGCCGGTACTGGACCATAGCCCATGATCGCCGGATCCACACCCGCCACCGCCATCGAGCGGATCACCGCCAGCGGCTGGATGCCCAGGTCCTGGGCACGCTGCGCCGACATCACGATCATGCATGAAGCACCATCGGTGATCTGCGACGAAGTACCGGCAGTCACGGTACCGCCCTTCGGATTGAAGGCCGGCTTGAGGGCCGCCAGGCTTTCCAGGGTGGTCTCGGGACGAATGGTTTCGTCGTAGTCGAACAGTTTCAGGAAACCATTCTCGTCATAGCCCTGCATCGGGATGATTTCGTCCTTGAACTTGCCTTCCACCGTCGCTTTGTGGGCGAGCTGATGGGAACGCACGCCAAAGGCGTCCTGCTGTTCGCGAGTGATGCCGTGCATCTTGCCGAGCATTTCTGCGGTCAGGCCCATCATGCCCGAGGCTTTCGCCGCGTACAGGGACATGTGCGGGTTCGGGTCGACACCGTGCATCATGCTCACGTGGCCCATATGCTCGACGCCGCCAACCACGAATACGTCACCGTTGCCGGTCATGATTGCCTGGGCGGCGGTGTGCAGCGCGCTCATCGACGAGCCACACAGACGGCTGACGGTCTGGCCGGCCGAAGTGTGCGGGATCTGGGTCATCAGCGACGCCATGCGCGCGATGTTCCAGCCCTGCTCCAGGGTCTGGTTCACACAGCCCCAGATCACGTCCTCGACTTCCGCCGGATCGACCTTGGAGTTGCGTTCCAGCAATTTGCTGATCAGGTGCGCCGACATGTCTTCGGCGCGGGTGTTGCGGTGCATGCCGCCCTTGGAGCGGCCCATCGGAGTACGACCGAAGTCGACAATCACGACGTCTCTAGGATTCAAGCTCATATATTCACTCTCGCTCTAGTAGGGGGCGCTTAACCGAAGAAGCTCTGGCCATTCTTGGCCATCTCGCGCAGCTTCGCGGTCGGGTGGTACAGCGCGCCCAGATCGGCGTACTGGTCGGCCAGGGCAACGAACTCGGCAACACCGATCGAATCGATGTAGCGCAGCGCACCGCCACGGAATGGAGGGAAACCAATACCGTACACCAGGCCCATATCGGCTTCGGCCGCGGTCTCGACGATGCCGTCTTCCAGGCAACGAACGGTTTCCAGGCACAGCGGGATCATCATCCAGTTGATGATGTCCTCGTCAGTGACTTCACGCTGCTCGTACACGATAGGCTTGAGCACTTCCAGCACCGACGGGTCGGCCACTTTCTTCTGCTTGCCTTTCTTGTCGGCCTCGTAGGCGTAGAAGCCCTTGCCGTTCTTCTGGCCCAGGCGCTTGGCTTCGTAGAGCACGTCGATTGCCGAACGACGGTCATCTTTCATGCGATCCGGGAAACCTTCGGCCATCACGTCACGACCGTGGTGGCCGGTGTCGATACCAACCACGTCCATCAGGTAGGCCGGGCCCATCGGCCAGCCGAACTTTTCCATGATCTTGTCGATGCGCACGAAGTCCACACCGGCGCTGACCAGCTTGGCGAAACCGCCGAAGTACGGGAACAGCACACGGTTGACCAGGAAGCCCGGGCAGTCGTTGACCACGATCGGGTTCTTGCCCATTTTCTTGGCGTAGGCAACGGTGGTGGCCACGGCCAGCTCGCTGGACTTCTCGCCACGGATGACTTCGACCAGCGGCATCATGTGCACCGGGTTGAAGAAGTGCATGCCGACGAAGTTTTCCGGACGCTTGAGGGCCTTGGCCAGCAGGCTGATGGAAATGGTCGAGGTGTTGGAAGCGAGGATGGTGTCCTCTTTGACCTGGTCTTCGACTTCGGCCAGAACCGCTTGCTTGACCTTAGGGTTCTCGACGACCGCTTCGACCACCAGGTCGACGTGGCCGAAGTCACCGTAGGACAGCGTAGGACGAATGCCGTTGAGCACTTCGGCCATCTTCGCCGCGGTCATGCGGCCTTTATCGACACGGCCGACCAGCAGCTTGGCGGCTTCCGCCAGGCCCTGCTCGATACCGTGTTCGTTGATGTCTTTCATCAGGATCGGCGTGCCTTTGGACGCCGACTGGTAGGCGATACCGCCACCCATGATGCCGGCACCGAGTACGGCGGCCTGCTTCACGTCCTGGGCGATTTCGTCGTAGGCCTTGGCCTTTTTCTTCAGCTCCTGGTCGTTCAGGAACAGGCCGATCAGGCTCTGCGCGGCAGAGGTCTTGGCCAGCTTGACGAAGCCTGCAGCCTCGACTTCCAGCGCCTTGTCACGACCAAAGTTGGCGGCTTTCTGGATGGTCTTGATGGCTTCGACCGGCGCCGGGTAGTTCGGGCCAGCCTGGCCAGCGACAAAACCCTTGGCGGTTTCGAAGGACATCATCTGTTCGATGGCGTTGAGCTTGAGCTTTTCCAGCTTCGGCTGACGCTTGGCCTTGTAGTCGAACTCGCCGGAGATGGCGCGCTTGACGGTAGCCAGAGCCGCTTCATGCAGTTTTTCCGGGGCGACGACAGCATCGACCGCACCGACTTTCAGTGCGTCTTCGGCACGGTTTTCCTTGCCGGCGGCAATCCACTCGATGGCGTTGTCGGCACCGATGATGCGTGGCAGGCGAACGGTACCGCCGAAGCCCGGGTAGATGCCCAGCTTGACTTCCGGCAGGCCGATCTTGGCGCTGGAGGACATGACGCGATAGTCAGCTGCCAGGCACATTTCCAGACCGCCGCCCAGCGCGATGCCATTGATCGCGGCAACAGTCGGAACGTTGAGGTCTTCGAAATCGCTGAAAATCTTGTTGGCTTCGAGGTTGCCTGCGACAAGCTCTGCATCCGGCAGCTTGAAGTTATCGACAAATTCGGTGATGTCGGCGCCGACGATGAAGACGTCCTTGCCACTGCTGACGATCACACCCTTGACCGACGCATCTGCCTTGATGGCGTCTACGGCCGAACGCAATTCGTTCAGGGTAAGACGGTTGAACTTGTTGACGGACTCACCCTTGAGGTCGAAATTCAATTCGACGATGCCACTTTCAAGAGCCTTAACCGTGATGGCTTTACCTTCGTAAATCATCAACTGATCTCCACGATATGGAAGCTGAACAGTACACGTCGGACGCTAACTTCTGACTCGGCAGCGACGTTTCCATCGATGCTACGCCAATCCGCCAGGCACACCCGCCAACGCGATAGTCGGGATTCTGGAAGAGCCGTCTGGTAATACAAACGCTCAATTCATACGCCCGTTTGATTTGGGTACGCCACATTCAGGCAAAATCCGACAATTGTCAATCGCCCAAAAGGTTGTTTAAAACACGACTTCTTAGTCACTTCAGACGGGCACGCACCATCAACAAGCCTGCTCATCCCAGGACATTCATAGAATCAATCTTTAGAAAAGTCGCCCTAATGCGTGGCACCCATAACCGATTCGCGGCTACGCTGGCACAACCCTGGAGCAAAAATATGGACGCCTGGCCGAAAACCAGGCGTAAGATCAGCGACAACCCGATCCCCTGCCACTCAGAACCAAGGGATCAGAAGGATTTACCGGCCTGCCTGGCCAACCCAGCCCGACCCTGTCGGGCTTTTTATTGCCTGCCTTTCAATAACCCGCGCCATTGCAACGCAGGTCATGTTTCACGCCAGCGCCTTGAGCACCGCGGCAATGTCTTGCAAAACACTGGCTTCGCCACGTTCGCCCCAATACAAGACGATCATCTGCCGGTCGGCCTCGACCTTGAACACATTGGCCGGTAGCGTGCGAAAGTGCTCGAGCAAGGTCGGGTCCGCACAGGCTTCCCGCCATTGGTTGACCCAGATGCCCGGCGCGCTTTGCCAGTAGGCCCAGCAGGCCGGCTGTGCGCCGCGCCGCGGCCGATGGTATTGCGCACAGGGGCTTGGAGGCTGCGGATCCATCCAGTGCGGCCACTCCTGAGGCGCCAGTTGCATACCCAGGCCCATGCGGCGCGCCTCCATGCGCAAGGCGATCTGCCCGCTCTGGCGGCGCGACGGGCGCAACCAGGCCAGCGGGCTCAACACCACCGCGAGGATTGACACCACTATCCAGACCGTCATATCTGTACTCCCGATTCTTGATGAGCCGATTGATCCAGGTCGGAACCAATCCGCTTGAAACCAGCCATACTTGAAGCTATTGCAATCCTCAGGAGGAGCACCTCATGCCCTACCACCATATTCTGGTCGCCGTAGATCTAACCGAAGAGTGCGATCCTGTTATCCACCGGGCTCGCGAGCTGTCGGTCAGCAACAGCGCCAAATTGTCCCTGGTGCATATTGTCGAGCCGATGGCCATGGCGTTCGGCGGCGACGTGCCGATGGACCTGTCCCAATTGCAACAGCAGCAGTTCGACCAGGCCAAAGAGCGTCTCGATCGCCTCATCACCAAATACCCTGAGCTGTCCAAGGAATACAGCCACCTGACCTATGGCCAGCCACGCCAGGAAATCCACCACCTGGCCAAGGAACAGGAATGCGACCTGATCGTGGTCGGCAGCCATGGCCGCCACGGCCTGGCCCTGCTACTGGGTTCGACCGCCAACGACGTGCTGCACGGCGCCCCTTGCGACGTACTGGCCGTACACCTGGTCAAACGCTGAGCCTGCCACCGGAAGAATTCTCCGCCCGCACCGGCCCTGCAAAAAGCCCGACATGAATGTCGGGCTTTTTTATTGACGCCAGGTCACTCAGGCATCCAGCTCGGCCCAGCGCTCGACCATCACGTCCAGTTCAGCGTTGAGCTGTTCCAGTTGGGCGATGACCGCCGTGGTCTCGGCCGCAGGACGCTGATAGAAGCCGGCGTCGGCCATCTCCGCTTCCACGCTGGCGATCTGCTGTTCCATGGCTTCGATCTGGCCAGGCAGTGCCTCGAGTTCCCGCTGCAACTTGTAGCTGAGCTTCTTCTTGGCCGCAGGCGCTTCCTGTGCCGCAGCAGGTTCCGCCGCGACAGGGGCAACCACCGCCGAATTCAGCTCGGCCTTGCCGGACTTGTTTTCGGTCACGCCCAGCAGGCGTGGCGAACCGCCCTGGCGCAGCCAGTCCTGATAACCACCGACATATTCGCGAACCTTGCCTTCGCCTTCGAACACCAGGGTGCTGGTCACCACGTTATCGAGGAATGCCCGGTCGTGGCTGACCATCAGCACGGTGCCCTGGAAGGTCAGCAGCACTTCTTCCAGCAGCTCGAGGGTTTCCACATCCAGGTCGTTGGTCGGTTCGTCGAGCACCAGCAGGTTGGCCGGCTTGCTGAACAGCTTGGCCAGCAACAGCCGGGCACGCTCGCCACCGGACAGCGCCTTGACCGGCGTGCGGGCACGCTGCGGGCTGAACAGGAAATCCCCCAGGTAGCTGAGCACGTGACGGCTCTGGCCATCGATATCGATAAAGTCGCGACCTTCGGCGACGTTGTCGATCACGGTCTTTTCCAGGTCCAACTGGTGACGCAGCTGGTCGAAGTAGGCCACGTCGATGCGCGTACCCTCCTCGACCTTGCCACTGCTCGGCACCAGGCCGCCCAGCATCAGCTTGAGCAGTGTGGTCTTGCCGGTGCCGTTGGCGCCGAGCAGGCCGATACGGTCGCCGCGCTGCAGGACCATGGAGAAATTCTTGACCAGGAACGGCCCGCCCGGATGAGCGAAGCTCACGTCTTCGAGCACCATTACCTGCTTGCCGGACTTGTCCGCGGTTTCCAGCTGGATATTGGCCTTGCCGGTACGCTCACGACGCTCGCTGCGCTCGACCCGCAGGGCCTTGAGGGCGCGCACGCGGCCTTCGTTACGGGTACGGCGGGCCTTGATGCCTTGGCGAATCCAGACTTCTTCCTGGGCCAGGCGCTTGTCGAACAACGCGTTGGCCGTCTCTTCGGCCGCCAGCATCGCTTCCTTGTGCACCAGGAAACTGGCGTAGTCGCCGTTCCAGTCGATCAGCCCACCACGGTCCAGTTCGAGAATCCGGGTCGCCAGGTTCTGCAGGAAGGAACGGTCGTGGGTAATAAAGAGGACGGCACCCTGGAAGTCCTTCAAGGCTTCTTCCAGCCAGGCGATGGCACCGATATCCAGGTGGTTGGTCGGTTCGTCGAGCAGCAGCAGGTCCGGTTCGGACACCAGGGCCTGGGCCAGCAGGACGCGACGACGCCAGCCACCGGACAACTCGGCGAGGGTCTTGTCGGCCGGCAGTTGCAGGCGGCTCAGAGTGCTGTCCACCAGCGTCTGCAAGCGCCAGCCGTCACGGGCTTCGAGGTCATGCTGGACGTGCATGAGCTTTTCCAGATCGGCATCGGTGACGATGTTCTGGCTCAGGTGGTGATACTGCGCCAGCAGTTCGCCAACGCCATCGAGGCCCTGGGCGACGACGTCAAACACCGTCCGCTCGTCGGCCACTGGCAATTCCTGCGGCAACTCGCCGATTTTCAGACCGGGCGCACGCCATACGGAACCGTCGTCGGGCTTCTGATCGCCCTTGACCAGCTTCATCATGCTGGATTTGCCAGTACCGTTGCGGCCGATGATGCACACCCGCTCACCACGGGCGATCTGCCAGGACACCTTGTCCAACAACGGCATAGCGCCGAACGCAAGGGACACATCGCTGAATTTGAGCAGGGTCATGAGCTTCTCCAAAAACCGGGCGCGCATTCTACCTGAGTTGAGGCCTCAGAAGGCCGGCATTTTCACTCCTGAAGCACCCTGAACAACATTTGCAGCGAACTGGCGACAAGAGGCCGGCAAAGCTTTCACCCGCTGTTGGCAAAAGGCTAAGCTAGGGAATAATCAGTGTTGGCCTTGTCGGCACTTGTCATGATTTCTCTGCCCGGATGTCTCATGCGCAGTCGCCTTTTCAGTCTTTTATCCTGCCTGCTTCTTTCTGCCTCTGCCGTGCACACCGCTCAGGCCGCGGACCTTTCCCTCCAGCGTCAGTATTACGATGAAGCCAAGCGCGCCCTGGCCAAGGGTGACTCCGGTCCGTACTTCCGCTACAGCCAGGTCCTGGCCGACTACCCGCTCGAGCCCTATCTGGCCTATGACGAACTGACCGCCCGGTTAAAGACCGCCAGCAACGCCGAGATCGAAAAGTTTCTCCGTGAACACGGCGACCTGCCCCAGGCCAACTGGATGAAACTGCGCTGGTTGCGCTGGCTGGCCGAACGCGGCGACTGGGCCACCTTCGTCAAGTACTACGACCCCAAGCTCAACTTCACCGAGCTGGACTGCCTGAACGCGCAATACCAACTGGGCCACAACCTCAAGGCCGAAGGTTACGCCGCCACCGACAAGCTCTGGCTCAGCGGCAAATCCCTGCCCGCGACCTGCGATGCGCTGTTCGCCCAGTGGGCCGCCGAAGGCCAGCTGACCGAACAGAAACGCTGGCAGCGCGCCAAATTGGCCGCCGAGGCCCGCAACTATCCACTGGCCAACAGCCTGGTCAAAAGCATGACCACCCTCGCCCCTCAAGGCCGGTTGCTGGTAGACGTTGCCCAGAAGCCCGAGCTGCTCAGCCAGCCGTCGCGCTTCACCCCGGCCAGCGAAGCCATGTCCGACGTGGTCGGCCTGGGTCTGCGCCGCCTGGCCCGCCAGGATCCGGACAGGGCCATGGCCCTGCTCGACGGTTATGCCAGCAGCATGCACTTCTCCCGTGACGAAAAAGTGGCGATTGCCCGGGAAATCGGCCTGACCCTGGCGCGGCGCTTCGACAGCCGCGGCCTTGAAGTGATGACCAAATACGATCCCGAGCTGCGCGACAACACGGTTTCCGAATGGCGCCTGCGCCTGCTGCTGCGCCTGGCTCGCTGGGAGGATGCCTACCAGCTGACCCGCAAACTGCCCCAGGACCTGGCGACCACCAACCGCTGGCGCTACTGGCAAGCACGCAGCCTGGAACTGGCCCAGCCGCAGAACCCTCAGGCCCAGACCCTCTACAAAGGCCTGGCCAACGAACGCGACTTCTATGGTTTCCTCGCGGCCGACCGCACCCAACTGCCTTATCAGTTGAACAACAAACCGCTGGTGCTCAGCCAGCAGGTAATCAACAAGGTGCGCAATACGCCGGGTGTGCGGCGCGCCCTGGAGTTCCATGCCCGCGGCCAGATCGTCGATGGCCGGCGTGAGTGGTACCACGTCAGCCGTCACTTCAGCCGTGACGAGATGGTCGCCCAGGCCAAGCTGGCCTACGACCTGAAATGGTACTTCCCGGCCATCCGCACCATCAGCCAGGCGAAGTACTGGGACGACCTGGACATCCGTTTCCCGATGGCCCACCGCGACACCTTGGTGCGCGAAGCCAAGGTCCGTGGCCTGCACTCGAGCTGGGTATTCGCGATCACCCGCCAGGAAAGCGCGTTCATGGACGACGCTCGTTCGGGCGTCGGCGCGGCCGGTCTGATGCAGCTGATGCCCGGCACCGCGAAGGAAACCGCGCGCAAGTTCAGCATCCCGCTGGCCTCGCCGCAGCAAGTGCTGAACCCGGACAAGAACATCCAGCTCGGCGCCGCCTACCTGAGCCAGGTGCACAGCCAGTTCAACGGTAACCGGGTACTCGCTTCCGCCGCCTACAACGCCGGCCCTGGGCGCGTACGCCAATGGCTCAAGGGTGCCGACCACCTGAGCTTCGACGTCTGGGTGGAGAGCATTCCATTCGACGAAACCCGCCAGTACGTGCAGAACGTGCTGTCCTATTCGGTGATCTACGGCCAGAAACTCAATTCGCCACAGCCATTGGTGGATTGGCATGAGCGGTATTTCGACGATCAGTAAGCGATAACGCCCTATAAAAAATGCCCGCAGCGATGCGGGCATTTTTGTTTCCAGCGCGAGGTCAGGGCACAGACCGGCCGTCGCTGAACTGCAACGCCGCCAGACGCGCATACAGCGGATTGCTGGCGATCAACTCCTGGTGGGTACCCACCGCCACCAACCGACCCTGATCCATCACCGCGATCCGGTCGGCATTTTTCACCGTGGCCAGGCGATGGGCGATCACCAGGGTGGTGCGATTCTTCATTAGGCTCGGCAAGGCCTGCTGGATCAGATGCTCGCTCTGCGCATCCAGGGCGCTGGTGGCTTCATCCAGCAACAGGATCGGCGCATCCACCAGCAGCGCCCGGGCAATCGCCAGGCGCTGGCGCTGACCGCCGGAAAGTCCCAGCCCCGCATCGCCGAGATGGGTCTGATAACCCTTGGGCATTTTCTCGATGAAGTCGTGAGCGTAGGCGATCCTTGCCGCCTCCCTGACCTGCTCCGAGGTGGCCGAGGGTTTGCCATAACGAATGTTCTCCTCAATGCTACCGAAGAACAGCGCCGGGCTTTGCGACACCAGGGCAAAACAACGACGCACATCCTGCGGATCGAGCTGGGTCAAGGGCACGCCATCGAGCAGGATGCGCCCCTGCTCCGGGTCATAGAAACGCAGCAGCAGATCATAGATGGTCGACTTGCCCGCCCCCGACGGCCCGACCAGCGCCAAGGTTTCCCCCTCGTGGATAGTCAAGCTCAAGCCATCGACGGCATAACTGTCCGGACGCGACGGATAAGAGAAGCGCAGGTTCTCCAGCACCAGCTCGCCCCGTACCCGCTCGGGCAAGGTGGCCAGGCCATCGCTCGGCGGCTGGATGAGGTTTTCCGAACGCAGCAACTCGGCAATCCGCTCCGCCGCGCCGGCGGCCCGTTGCAGCTCGCCGATCACTTCGCTCAGGGTGCCGAAGGCACTGCCGACGATCAGGCTGTAGAAGACAAAGGCCGCCAGCTCGCCACTGGAAATGCGCCCGGCGATCACATCCATGCCGCCGACCCAGAGCATCACCCCGACCGCCCCCAGCACCAGCACGATCACCAGGGTAATCAGCCAGGCACGCTGGACGATACGCCGGCGCGCGGTGTTGAACGCCTCCTCCACCGTCAGGGCAAAACGTTGCTCATCCTGGGGCTGGTGGTTATAGGCCTGGACGGTCTTGATCTGGCCCAGGGTTTCCGCCACATAGCTGCCGACATCGGCGATACGGTCCTGGCTCAAGCGCGACAGGCTGCGTACCCGACGGCCAAAAATCAGGATCGGCACCAACACCAGAGGCAAGGCGATCACCACGATGCTGGTGAGCTTGGGGTTGGTGACAAACAGCAACACGATGCCGCCGATCACCATCAGCGCATTACGCAAGAACAGCGAGAGAGACGAGCCGATCACCGATTGCAGCAAGGTGGTGTCGGCGGTCAGCCGCGACTGGATCTCCGAGCTGCGGTTATTCTCATAGAAGCCCGGGTGCAGGTAGATCAGATGATTGAACACCTGCCGACGGATGTCCGCCACGCAGCGCTCGCCGATCCACGACACCAGGTAGAAACGCACGAACGTCCCCACCGCCAGCCCCATCACCAGCAGCAGAAACAGGCCGATGGACTGGTTGAGCAGGTCCGGTGATCCGGTCATGAAACCCTGGTCCACCAACAGGCGGATGCCCTGCCCCATGGACAGGGTGATACCCGCGGTCACCACCAGCGCCAGCAACGCCCCCAGGGCCTGCCAGCGATAAGGCGCGATGAAACGACTGGCCAGGCGAATCGCCCGGCGTTGACGCGAAGAAAGCATGAAGTTCATCCGGAAGCACACCTGGGAACCGCCCCGCCCCATCCACCGCTGGGTGATCCAGCACAGTCATGAGGCGCAGCCCTGTTTGTCGGAACCGATTTCCTGGAACCTGTTTTCCTGGAACCTTCTTTTCCTGGAACTTCGGTAAATCACAATGAGTCAGGTTAATTATGTCCGCTGATACTGGAGCCTAGATGCTATTGGTCTAAGGTCCGAGTGGAAGTCCACAGGCATTTCTGTTGGACTGAGGACTGCACCGGATAGAAAACGCCGTAGTGGGATCTTGCAGGGAGTTGTCACAGCTTGGTCACCTGGCGGTTTTAAAGTAAGCGCACAACCTGATGAGGAGACAGGCCATGTCCTTGCAAAACAGCAGCAATGACAAGATTGAAGTGATTCGTACCCACCCCGACCAGTCTCTGGGATGCGCCATCATCGACGCTCAGGGTCGCGAAGTACCGATCACCGAAGACATGATCCAGAACGCCTGCCGCGAACTGGAAAAGCGACTGGTCAAGCCTGCGCAGCAAGATTGACACATAGCCTCACGTCCTCTTGACCCGGCCCTGAAGCCGGGTTTTTTATGCCTGCCGGAAACGACCCGGTTCCAGACCCGATCAGCGAACCGACACCGCCCCCAGGGCCGATACGATTTGCTGCAAGCCTGGCGCTTCGCCCTGGATACGCACGGCCAGCCCATCGATTTCACGTCGCGGCGGATAGCCCTTGCGCAACGCATCGAAGGCCGCGCGCTGCTCGGCCACGCTGCCCACCAGGCTGCGGCGGAAATCCGCATCGTCGCGCCGCGGGTCGTAGACCGCCCGACAGATCATCGCCAGGGACCAGGCCGGATCGCTATTGGCATCGAGGCTCACTTCCGACAGCCATGGCCGGGGCAGCAGGTCGCGCAAATGAATCGCTTGCGGCTGGCCGAGGTAATCGCAGAGCGCCTGATAGATCTGCGCCGTCCCGCGTTGCCGGCCATCGAGGCTGTAACCGGCGATATGCGGCGTGGCCAGCACGCACAGGTCGGCCAGGGCCACATCGACCTGGGGCTCGCCCTCCCAGACATCCAGCACCGCCTGCAGGTCTTCACGCTCGAGCAGTACTTCGCGCAAGGCGCTGTTATCCACCACCGCGCCACGGCTGGCGTTGATCAGCCAGGCGCCGGGGCGCAGCTGTCGCAGGCGTGGCTTGTCCAGCAGGTGCCAGGTCGGCAGCTCGCCGGCCTTGGTCAAGGGGGTGTGCAGGCTGATGACATCGCACTGGTCGAGGATCTGTTCCAGGCTGACGTAGTCGCCACCTTCCGCCACCTGCCGTGGCGGATCGCAGACCAGGACCTTCCAGCCCAGGCCGCGCAACACCTCGATCAGCCGCCCACCGACCTCACCCGCGCCCACCACGCCGTACGTGCGTTGCGTCAGGTCGGCGCCTTCGATTTCCGCCAGGGTCAGCAGGCTGCCCAGCACATAGTCGACCACCCCGCGCGCATTGCAGCCCGGCGCGCTGGACCAGCGAATGCCCGCCTCGTGGAAGTACTCGAGGTCCAGGTGATCGGTACCAATGGTGCAGGTCCCGACAAACCGCACCTGACTGCCCTCGAGCAGGGCGCGGCTGACCTGGGTCACCGAACGCACCAGCAGCACATCGGCGCCCTCGATGGCGGCGCGGTCGATGGCCCGCCCCGGGAAACGGCGGATCTCGCCGAAGCCGGCAAAAAAGGCATCGAGCAGGGGAATATTTTCGTCGGCAACAATCAGCATGGCAGGCTCCTTTCGCGGAGCCGCAGTTTAGGCGTAGAAGGCCGTGTTGGGCCAGCGAGCAATCCACCTCGCCGCCCTCCGCCAGCACTTACAAATCGACAACAGAGGTTTTTTCCTGACTCATCCGTCAATGCGTAGAATACGCCGCCCTGCGCATCAACCCTGTGGACGCTTCGCCTGTGAATTCCGTGACCGATACCCCTGCCACCTCCCTCAACCGCCCGGCCCGGGTGCGCCTTGAACTGCGCAGCCTGCTGGCCCTGTCCTTGCCGATCATGATCGCGCAGCTGGCGACCACGGCCATGGGCTTCGTCGATGCGGTGATGGCCGGGCGGTTCAGCCCACGGGACCTGGCGGCGGTGGCGCTGGGCAACTCAATCTGGATACCGGTATTCCTGTTGATGACCGGCACCCTGCTGGCCACCACGCCCAAGGTGGCCCAGCGGGTCGGCGCCGGCACCTATGGCGAGATCGGCCCGATCGTGCGCCAGGCACTGTGGCTGGCCCTGGCGGTCGGCCTGGGCGCCAGCCTGATTCTGCTCAGTGCCGAGCCGGTGCTGCACCTGATGAAGGTCGACCCGACGCTGATCGGCCCCTGCATGGAATACCTGCACGGCATCGCCAGCGGCCTGCCGGCGGTGGCGCTGTATTACGTGCTGCGTTGCTGCAGCGATGCCCTGGGCCGCACCCGACCGAGCATGGTCATCGGCCTGTTCGGCCTGGCCCTGAACATCCCCATCAACTACGTGTTCATCTATGGCCACCTTGGCGTGCCGGCCATGGGCGGCGTCGGTTGCGGCTGGGCCACGGCCATCGTGATGTGGGCAATGATGCTGGCCATGGCCGGCTGGACCCGCTGGGCCCCGGCCTACCAGAGCAGCCAGCTGTTCAAGCGTTTCGACTGGCCGCAGTGGGCAGTGATCAAGCGCCTGCTGAGCGTCGGCCTGCCGATCGGCATCGCGGTGTTCGCCGAGTCGAGCATCTTCGCGGTGATCGCCCTGCTGATCGGCAGCCTCGGCGCCACGGTGGTGGCCGGGCACCAGATCGCCCTGAATATCAGCTCCCTGCTGTTCATGATTCCGTATTCCCTGGGCATGGCGGTCACCGTGCGGGTCGGCCAGGCCCTGGGCGCCGGCAACCCGCATCAGGCGCGCTTCGCCGCTGGCGTCGGCCTGGGCGCGGCGCTGGCCTTCGCCCTGTTCTCCGCGAGCCTGATCCTGCTGCTGCGTGAATCCATCGCCTCGATCTACACCCCGGACACCGCGGTGATCCAGGTGGCTGCGATGCTGATCGTGTACGCCGCGCTCTACCAGTTCTCCGACGCGATCCAGGTGATCTGCGCAGGCGCCCTGCGTGGCTATCAGGACACCCGGGTGACCATGGTCCTGACGCTGCTCGCCTACTGGGGCATAGGTTTACCGGTGGGTTATGTGCTGGGGTTGACCGACTGGTTCGGCCCTGCCAGCGGTCCGAGCGGGCTGTGGGAAGGTTTGATCGCCGGCCTGAGCTGCGCGGCGCTGATGCTGTCGATCCGCCTGGCGCGCAGCGCGCGCAAGCGAATCCGCATCAGCCAGGCGGCGGGTTAACCGGACTTCTTGCGAATCCAGTACAGATAGGTGCCGGCCTCTTCCTGCTGGGCGACCAGCTCATGGTCGAGGAACACGCAGAACTTGGGGATGTCGCGGCGGGTCGAGGGATCGGTGGCGATCACCTTGAGCAGGCCGCCGGGCTGCAGGTCGCGAATATGCTGGTGCAGCATCATGACCGGCTCCGGGCAATTGAGCCCGGTGGCATCCAGCGTGCCGTCGACCGGCGTATCGATGATTTGACTCATAACTCACTCCTGAAACTGGCCGGCATTGTCGCGCAATGCCGGCATCGACGCTATCTGTGACATTGCGCCGCAACCGCGCTCAACGGGCCTTGGGCTTCTTTTCATCCAGCCGGCGCAGGTGGCAGGTCACTTCTTCACGGTCGTGGTACAGCTGCTTGCAGCCGATGGCCACCCGAATGCCACGGGCCTTGAAGCCGTCCTCGATCCGCTCGAGCAAACGCTTCACTTCCGCGTAACGCTGCTTCATCGGCAGCTTCAGGTTGACCACCGCTTCACGACAATGCCCCTCGCCGATCCAGGTTTCCAGCAAGGCGGCGTTGCGCGCCGGCTTCTCGACGATGTCGCAGACCATCCAGTCCACCGGCTGCTTGGGCTTGAAGGTGAAACCGTCGGCCATCAGGTGCTGCACCAGGCCGGTGTCCATCAGGCTTTCGGCCATCGGCCCGTTGTCAACAGCGGTGACCAGCATGCCGCGGTTGACCAGTTGCCAGGTCCAGCCACCCGGGGCGGCGCCCAGGTCGACGCCGGTCATGTCGCCGTGCAGGCGCTCGTCCCACTGCTCGCGAGGAATGAAGTGATGCCAGGCCTCCTCCAGCTTCAGGGTCGAGCGGCTGGGTGCTTCACGGGGGAACTTCAAGCGCGGAATGCCCATCGGCCACATGGCAGAATTGCCGGCATCGGCCAGGCCGACGAAAACCTCACGGCCGCTTTTGAAGGTCAGCAGCAAGCGCGGCTTGCCGGCATCGTCCACCAGCTTGCCGGCCGCCGTCAGGGCCTTGCGCAGCGGTGCTTCGAATTTCTTGCAGAAGTTCGACAGCTCTTTGCCGTCATTGGTATCCAGCACTTCCAGCCACAGGCTGCCGCAGGTCGGGAAGCTCGCCAGATGGGCCAGGATCACGCTGATACGGTCGGTTTCCGGCAGATCGACGAAAACGCCCCGCGCCCATTGCCGCGGGAAGATCAGCTCGGCGAAACGCAGCTCGCGCATCAGGCGCTCGGCGCCGTCTTCTTCGCTGCACACAAACTCGGCACAGGCGGTGCTCGGCTTGGCCTTGGCATACCCGGCCACGTTCAGGCGCGCGGCATGGTCGGCGATCTCGGAGCAGACTTCGCCTTCGAAGCCCGGCCGGCAGTGCATAAAGAGGGTGTTCATCGAATCTCCTGGGCAATTGGCAATCAATCATGCGCAAACCCGCTGTTGCAAAGCCTGTCACGAAAACCGGCGCATGATAGCCGAGTTCGGAACCTTGGACTTGTCCATAGAGTCCAGTTATTAGCCAGCTACTGAAAACAGGGCTAGCTTAAGAGCTCTGCCCTTCCCGTCAGGTCCGTAGCCGTGCGGACCAAAAGGAGTGATTCAATGCCGTCCCTCGATAGCCTGAAAACCCTTAAAACATTAAAAATCGACGACAAGACCTACCACTACTTCAGCCTGCCGGAAGCCGCCAAGCGCCTTGGCGATCTCGACAAGCTGCCGATGTCGTTGAAAGTCCTGCTGGAAAACCTGCTGCGCTGGGAAGACGAAAAGACCGTCACCGGCGCCGACCTCAAGGCCCTCGCCGCCTGGCTCAAGGAGCGCCGCTCGGATCGCGAGATCCAGTACCGCCCGGCGCGGGTGCTGATGCAAGACTTCACCGGCGTGCCGGCGGTGGTCGACCTGGCGGCCATGCGCGCGGCCATGGCCAAGGCCGGCGGCGACCCGCAACGCATCAACCCGCTGTCGCCGGTGGACCTGGTGATCGACCACTCGGTGATGGTCGACAAGTTCGCCAGCAGCACCGCCTTCGAACAGAACGTCGACATTGAAATGCAGCGCAACGGCGAACGTTATGCCTTCCTGCGCTGGGGCCAGAGCGCCTTCGACAACTTCAGCGTGGTGCCGCCGGGCACCGGCATCTGCCACCAGGTCAACCTGGAATACCTGGGCCGCACGGTCTGGACCAAGGACGAAGACGGCCGCACCTATGCCTTCCCCGACACTCTGGTGGGCACCGACTCCCACACCACCATGATCAACGGCCTCGGCGTGCTCGGCTGGGGCGTGGGCGGTATCGAGGCCGAGGCGGCGATGCTCGGCCAGCCGGTGTCGATGCTGATCCCGGAAGTCATAGGCTTCAAACTGACCGGCAAGCTCAAGGAAGGCATCACCGCCACCGATCTGGTGCTGACCGTCACCCAGATGCTGCGCAAGAAAGGCGTGGTCGGCAAATTCGTCGAGTTCTATGGCGACGGCCTGGCCGACCTGCCGCTGGCCGACCGCGCCACTATCGCCAACATGGCCCCGGAATACGGCGCCACCTGCGGCTTCTTCCCGGTGGATGACGTCACCCTGGAATACCTGCGCCTGTCCGGCCGCCCGGACGCCGTGGTGAAGCTGGTGGAGGCCTATAGCAAGACCCAGGGCCTGTGGCGCCTGCCGGGCCAGGAGCCGGTGTTCACCGACAGCCTGGCGCTGGACATGGGCACGGTGGAAGCCAGCCTGGCCGGGCCGAAGCGGCCGCAGGACCGGGTCTCCCTGCCCAACGTCGGCCAGGCCTTCACTGACTTTCTCGATCTGCAGTTCAAGCCCACCAGCAAGGAAGAAGGCCGCCTGGAAAGCGAAGGAGGTGGTGGCGTGGCCGTAGGCAGCGCCGACCTGATAGGTGAAATCGATTACGCCCACAACGGCCAGACCTATCGCCTGAAAAACGGTGCGGTGGTGATCGCCGCTATCACCTCTTGCACCAACACCTCCAACCCCAGCGTAATGATGGCTGCCGGCCTGGTGGCGAAAAAGGCCGTGGAAAAAGGCCTGAAGCGCAAACCCTGGGTGAAGAGTTCGCTGGCCCCGGGTTCGAAAGTGGTCACCGACTACTACCAGGCCGCGGGGCTGACCCCATACCTCAACGCCCTGGGTTTCGACCTGGTGGGTTATGGCTGCACCACCTGTATCGGCAACTCCGGGCCCTTGCCGGAGCCGATCGAGAAAGCCATCCAGAAAGCCGACCTGACCGTCGCCTCGGTGCTGTCCGGCAACCGCAACTTCGAAGGCCGCGTGCACCCGCTGGTGAAAACCAACTGGCTGGCCTCGCCGCCGCTGGTGGTGGCCTACGCCCTGGCCGGCAGCGTGCGCATCGATATCAGCCGCGAGCCGCTGGGCGAAGACAAGGACGGCAAGCCGGTCTACCTGCGCGACATCTGGCCGAGCACCCAGGAAATCGCCGAGGCCGTCGCCCAGGTCAACACCCGGATGTTTCACAAGGAATACGCCGAGGTGTTCGCCGGCGACGCCCAGTGGCAAGCCATCGAAGTGCCGCAGGCCGCGACCTACGTGTGGCAGGCGGATTCCACCTATATCCAGCATCCACCCTTCTTCGACGACATCGCCGGCCCCCTGCCGGTGATCGAGGATATCAAGGGTGCGCGGGTCCTGGCGCTGCTGGGCGACTCGGTGACCACCGACCACATTTCCCCGGCCGGCAACATCAAGGCCGACAGCCCGGCCGGCCGCTACCTGCGCGAACAAGGCGTGGAACCGCGGGACTTCAACTCCTACGGCTCGCGTCGCGGCAACCATCAGGTGATGATGCGCGGCACCTTCGCCAACATCCGCATCCGCAACGAAATGCTCGGTGGCGAAGAAGGCGGCAACACTCTCTATATCCCCACCGGCGAGAAACTGGCGATCTATGACGCGGCCATGCGTTACCAGCAAGCGGGCACGCCATTGGTGGTGATCGCCGGCCAGGAATACGGCACCGGCTCCAGCCGCGACTGGGCCGCCAAGGGCACCAACCTGCTGGGGGTCAAGGCGGTGATCGCCGAGAGCTTCGAGCGCATCCACCGCTCCAACCTGGTGGGCATGGGCGTGCTGCCGCTGCAGTTCAAGCTCGACCAGAACCGCAAGAGCCTGAACCTCACCGGCAAGGAAACCCTGGATATCCAGGGCCTGACCGGCGTCGAACTGACGCCGCGGATGAACCTGACCCTGGTGATCACCCGCGAGGATGGCAGCCAGGAAAAGGTCGAGGTGCTGTGCCGCATCGACACCCTGAACGAAGTGGAATACTTCAAGTCCGGCGGGATCCTGCACTACGTCCTGCGACAGCTGATCGCCGCGTAACGCCATACCGCAAAACCAACACCGCCTCCGGGCGGTGTTTTTGTTTCACTTATTCATCGCCCCCGCCTCGTTATACTGGCCCCCCGTTCGTTCTATCCAGTAACCGCTGACGCAGGTGGCGCGAGCGGCTGATTCCATTCTTTTCGCAACAAGGATTTCACATGACTGTTCTGCCATGGATGTACCTGGCACTTCTCTCCATTGGTTACGCCCTGGCCCTGAGCTACGGCCAACTGGGCCTGCTGGCGGCGGTTTCCGTCGCCTTGCTGCTATGCGCGGGCTTTGCCGTGCGCCAGCAGAAAAGCCCTTACGCGCGCTACCTGGGGCACGGCCTGTTCGTGGTACTGGCCCTGGCGCTGGCCATGCACTGGCTGCCCGGTTTCTACAATGGCCGGGCGATCGGCCCGGAACGTTTCACCGCCGATGCCGTGCCGTTTTCCATGTACCTGAACCAGGACAAGCCGCTGATCGGCTTCTGGCTGTTGCTGGTCTGCCCCTGGATCATCGGCCGGCGTTCGCTGCGCCTGCCCCTCTACACCACCGCCCTGGCCTTGACCCTGACCGCACTGGCGGCCCTGGGCGGCGCGGTGTTGCTGGGCATCATCAACTGGGCGCCGAAATGGCCGGATCAAGCCTGGCTATGGGTGCTGAACAACCTGCTGCTGGTCACCCTGGTGGAAGAAGCGCTGTTTCGTGGCTACATTCAGGGCGGCCTGAGCCGTCGCTTCAAGCACCTGCCCTATGGTGAAAACCTGGCGCTGATGTGCGCGGCCCTGCTGTTCGGCCTGATGCATGTGGGCGCCGGCTGGCAATGGTGGCTGCTGGCGAGTATCGCCGGGGTCGGTTATGGCCTGGCCTACCGCTTTGGCGGCCTGGGCGCCGCGGTGGCCACCCATTTCGGTTTGAACCTGCTGCATTTCGGGCTGTTTACCTACCCGATGCTGGCAGGCTGACCCTTGCGAAGCCGGGGTTCCCTGAACGGGCCTCGGCTTCGCCGCTTCCCCTCACCTCTCCTTGCAGAATCAGGTCTGTGTCAATGAAGCACTTCTCAAATTCCAGAAAAAAACTTCAATAATTGGCGAAGACCGCCGACAACCTATCAAAGCCTTGCGGATAGAAAAACCATGCGTAACAACCAGCCCGTCACCCAGCGCGAACGTACCTTTCCGACTCAGCAACGGTTGATCTCCACTACCGATGCCAAAGGCGTGATCACCTACTGCAACGATGCCTTCGTTGAAATCAGCGGGTTTTCTCGTGAGGAACTGGTCCGCGCACCGCACAACCTGGTCCGTCACCCCGACGTTCCGGCCGCGGTGTTCGCGCATATGTGGGCCACCCTGAAACAAGGCTTGCCATGGATGGGCATTGTCAAGAATCGCTGCAAGACCGGTGACCACTACTGGGTCAACGCCTACGTGACACCGGTCTTCGAAGGTCAGCAAGTGGTCGGCTACGAGTCGGTGCGGGTCAAGCCCACCGCCGAGCAGATCCGCCGGGCCGAAGCGCTTTACCAACGCATCAACCAGGGCAAGTCGGCGATTCCGAAACGCGATAAATGGCTGCCGATACTCCAGGACTGGCTGCCGTTCATCCTGGTCAGCCAGTTGAGCTTCCTGATTGGCGCCTGGCTCAACTCCTCCTGGGGCTTTGCTCTCGCCGCCGGCCTTTCCGTGCCGCTCGGCCTGCTCGGGCTGAGCTGGCAACAGCGCGGCCTCAAGCGCTTGCTGCGCCTGGCCGAGCAGACCACCTCCGACCCGCTGATCGCCCAGATGTACACCGACAGCCGTGGCGCCCAGGCGCGCCTGGAGATGTCGATCCTCAGCCAGGAAGCCCGCCTGAAAACCTGCCTGACCCGTCTGCAGGACACCGCCGAGCACCTCAACGAGCAGGCACGGCAGTCCGACACCCTGGCGCACAACAGCTCCAGCGGCCTGGAACGCCAGCGCGTGGAGACCGAACAGGTGGCCACCGCGGTCAACCAGATGGCCGCCACCACCCAGGAAGTGGCCAGCCACGTGCAGCGCACCGCCGATGCGACCCAGGAAGCCAATCGCCTCACCGGCCGCGGTCGCGACATCGCCGGGGAGACCCGCGAAGCGATCCAGCGCCTGTCGGTGGTGGTGGGCGAAACCGGCCTGACCGTGACCCAGCTGGCCAAGGACAGCGACGAAATCGGCGGCGTGGTCGACGTGATCAAGGGCATCGCCGACCAGACCAACCTGCTGGCGTTGAACGCGGCCATCGAAGCGGCTCGCGCCGGGGAAATGGGTCGCGGCTTCGCGGTGGTGGCCGACGAGGTTCGCCAACTGGCGCAACGCACCAGCGAATCCACCGGCCAGATCCACACCCTGATCGCCAAGCTCCAGCAAACCGCCAGCACGGCGGTGCAGACCATGGACGCCGGGCATCGTCAGGCCGAGGAAGGCGTGGCCCGGGTACTGGAAGCCGACCAGGCGCTGGTGGGTATCAGCGAAGCGGTGGCCAACATCACCGACATGACCACCCAGATCGCTGCCGCCACCGAAGAGCAAAGCGCCGTGGCCGAAGAGATCAGCCGCAACATCAGCACCATCGCCCAACTGGCCGACCAGACCTCTGAGCAGGCCCTGAACTCGGCACAGCTCAGCGAAGAACTGACTCGCACCGCCAACACGCAGTACTCGTTGGTCGAACGCTTCAACCGCTAAGCCGCAAAACAAAAAACCCGGAAGGCCAGCCTTCCGGGTTTTTTATTGCCTGTTTTCAAGCCCCGCTCGCCCTGTAGGAGCGAAGCTTGCTCGCGATTGTTTTTCAAGGCGACAACGGTGGCGACTGCCAGGCCGCATCGCGAGCAAGCTTCGCTCCTACAGGTATTCAGCTATTCAAACCGCGTAACAGATCAGCAACCTTCCGCGCGGCTGCCTCCAGGTGCTGCTCATGGGTGAAGCCTGAGGCCTTGAGCGGTTTCAGGTCATGGTCGGCGGCCGCCAGCCAGAACAGCTCGATAGCCGGTGCCAGCACATAAGCTTCGACCGCCTCGCGGTTACCCAGGGCATCGCGCTCACCCTGGACGATCAGGGTCGTGGTGCGCAATTCGGCCAGGTGGGCGACCCGTGGTTTCTCCGGCTTGCCGGCGGCATAAAACGGATAACCCAGGCACACCAGCGCATCGGCGCCCAGCTCGTCGGCCAGCAAACTGGCCATGCGCCCGCCCATGGACTTGCCGCCGATGGCCAATTGCCCAGCGACATGAGGTCGCACCTGGGCATACACCTCGCGCCAGCACTCCAGCAGCTTCGGCGCCGGGTTAGGCGGCCGTTTGCCACCATCGAGGCGACGCTGGGCCATGTAGGGAAACTCGAAGCGCAGAACGTTGACCCCATGCGCCGCAAGGCGTGCGGCCATGTCGCTCATGAAAGCGCTGTCCATCGGCGCGCCGGCGCCATGGGCCAGGATCAGGGTCAGGGGTTCGCCGGCCAGCGGCTCCTGCGCGACATCCCAGAGCCAGCCCCGTTCCCGCACGCACTGCGCCCATTGATCCCCGTCAATAACAGCCCCTTGCCGTTTGCCCATGCTTACCTCGCTTTTAGTCTGCCTATAACTCCAGAAGAAGTGAGCGCGCCTTGCCGTGCGCAGTCGCTTTCACTTCAGCTGAACCGTGGATGGGGAACCATGAACACTTCTATCAGTACCGCCTACAACTACAAGGTGGTCCGCCAATTCGCCATTATGACGGTGGTGTGGGGCATCGTCGGCATGGGGCTCGGGGTTTTTCTCGCTGCCCAGTTGGTCTGGCCCGAACTCAACTTCAACCTGCCCTGGACCAGTTTCGGTCGCCTGCGCCCGTTGCACACCAACGCGGTGATCTTCGCCTTTGGTGGCTGCGCACTGTTCGCCAGCTCCTTCTACTCGGTGCAACGCACCTGCCAGACCCAGCTGTTCGCGCCGAAAATCGCCGCGTTCTGCTTCTGGGGCTGGCAGCTTGTCATCCTCTTGGCGGCCATCAGCCTGCCGCTGGGCTACACCAGCTCCAAGGAATACGCCGAGCTGGAATGGCCGATCGACATCCTCATCACCATCGTCTGGGTGGCCTACGCCATCGTGTTCTTCGGCACGGTGATGAAGCGCAACACCAAGCACATCTACGTCGGTAACTGGTTCTTCGGCGGTTTCATCATCACCGTGGCCATCCTGCATATCGTCAACAACCTGGAACTGCCGGTCAGCCTGACCAAGTCCTACTCGGTGTATGCCGGTGCGACCGACGCCATGGTGCAATGGTGGTACGGCCACAACGCGGTGGGCTTCTTCCTGACCGCGGGCTTCCTGGGGATGATGTACTACTTCGTGCCCAAGCAGGCCGAGCGTCCGGTGTATTCCTATCGCCTGTCCATCGTGCACTTCTGGGCACTGATCACCCTGTACATCTGGGCCGGCCCGCACCACCTGCACTACACCGCCCTGCCGGACTGGGCCCAGTCCCTGGGCATGGTGATGTCGCTGATCCTCCTGGCACCGAGCTGGGGCGGCATGATCAACGGCATGATGACCCTCTCGGGGGCCTGGCATAAGCTGCGCACCGATCCGATCCTGCGGTTCTTGGTGGTATCCCTGGCGTTCTACGGCATGTCGACCTTCGAAGGTCCGATGATGGCGATCAAGACCGTCAACGCCCTCTCCCACTACACCGACTGGACCATCGGCCACGTACACGCCGGCGCTCTGGGTTGGGTAGCGATGATCTCCATCGGCGCCCTGTACCACATGATCCCGAAAGTCTTCGGTCGTCAGCAGATGCACAGCATCGGCCTGATCAACGCGCACTTCTGGCTCGCCACCATCGGCACCGTGCTCTACATCGCCTCGATGTGGGTCAACGGCATCGCCCAGGGCCTGATGTGGCGCGCCGTCAACGAAGACGGGACGCTGACCTACTCCTTCGTCGAAACCCTGGTGGCCAGCCACCCGGGCTTTATCGTGCGCTTCGTCGGTGGCGCGATCTTCCTCTTCGGCATGCTGCTGATGGCCTACAACACCTGGCGCACCGTACGCGCGGCCCAGCCTGCCGAAATCACCGCCGCTGCGCAGATGGCCTGAGGAGTCCGCCATGAAACACGAAGTCATCGAGAAAAACGTCGGCCTGCTGATGCTGCTGATGGTGTTTGCCGTGAGCATCGGCGGTCTGACCCAGATCGTCCCGCTGTTCTTCCAGGACGTCACCAACAAGCCGGTGGACGGCATGAAGCCCTACACCGCCCTGCAGCTGGAAGGCCGCGATATCTACATCCGCGAAGGCTGCGTCGGCTGCCACTCGCAGATGATCCGTCCGTTCCGCGCCGAGACCGAACGCTACGGCCACTACTCGGTCGCCGGTGAAAGCGTCTGGGACCACCCGTTCCTGTGGGGCTCCAAGCGTACCGGTCCGGACCTGGCCCGGGTCGGCGCCCGCTACTCCGACGACTGGCACCGCGCGCACCTGTACAACCCGCGCAACGTGGTGCCCGAGTCGAAGATGCCGGCCTACCCATGGCTGGTCACCCAGCAGGTCGACAGCAGCCACACCGAGACCAAGCTGCGTGCCATGCGCACCCTCGGCGTGCCGTACAACGACGAGGATATCGCCGGTGCCGTCGCCTCCCTCAAGGGCAAGACCGAGATGGACGCCCTGGTCGCCTACCTGCAAGTGCTTGGCACTGCGATCAAGAGCAAGAGGTGAGCCATGGGTCTTGAACTCGATAGCGGCATGATCCGCGGGCTCGGCACGCTGGTGGTGATGATTGCCTTCATCGGCCTGTCGATCTGGGTCTTCAACGCCAAGCGCAACCCGGAGTTCGCCCAGGCGCGCCTGCTGCCCTTTGCCGACGAACCTTCGCCGGAAGTGCCCGGCAATCCATCTGATGACGCTCAATCCGAAGAGCATGCGACAAGGAGCATTCGGCCATGACCACCTTCTGGAGTACGTACATCTGCGTACTGACCATAGGCAGCCTGATCGGCCTGACCTGGCTGTTGATCGGCACGCGCAAGGGCGAGACCAAGGGCAGCGTCGACCAGACCATGGGGCACGCGTTCGATGGCATCGAGGAGTACGACAACCCCCTGCCGCAATGGTGGTTCCTGCTGTTCGCCGGCACCCTGGTGTTTTCCGTCGGCTACCTGATCCTCTACCCGGGCCTGGGCAACTGGAAAGGTATCCTGCCGGGCTACGAGGACGGCTGGACCCAGACCAAGGAATGGGAAAAGGAAATGAACAAGGCAGACGCCAAGTTCGGCCCGATCTTCGCCAAGTTCGCCGCCATGCCCGTGGAAGAAGTGGCCAAGGACCCGCAGGCGCTGAAAATGGGCGGACGCCTGTTCGCCTCCAACTGCTCGGTGTGCCACGGCTCGGACGCCAAGGGCGCCTTCGGCTTCCCTAACCTCGCCGACAACAACTGGCGCTGGGGCGGCAACGCCGACACCATCAAGGCCACCATCATGGGCGGTCGCATGGCGGCCATGCCGGCCTGGGGCGAAGTGCTGGGCGAGGACGGGGTGAAGAACGTCGCGGCCTATGTGCGTCATGAACTCGCCGGCCTGCCGTTGCCTGCCGACAGCAGCGCCGACCTCGTCGCTGGCAAACAAGCCTTCAGCACCACCTGCGTCGCCTGTCACGGCGCCAACGGCCAAGGCACGGAAATCATGGGCGCGCCGAACCTGACGCAACCGGCGGGCTTCATCTACGGCACCAGCCTGACCCAACTGCAACAGACCATTCGCCACGGTCGCCAGGGCCACATGCCGGCGCAGAACGAACTGCTCGGCAACGACAAGGTCCAGTTGCTCGCAGCCTACGTCTACAGCCTGTCCCACAACGCGGCCAACCAGCCGCAGACTGAAACCTCAAGCGAGCAATAACCGCTCCCTCCACTGCCGCATCGCTCGATGCGGCAGTTCCCTGCCTCTGCGCGACCAAGTGTCGCACCCTCTCTACTCCCTGCCTTTCAACTCTCCGAATTCGGGTCTAAGCTGCTTCGCAGTGGACTGGCACTGGCCGGTCACAGACCAGAAGTAGCCGCTCCATTCGAAGCCGTCGTTCGAGGACAGGCCGCAAAGGCTGGTTTATACCGGCTGTCGCGCCACTTACCGTCTGTCGCTCGTTCAAGGGCTTTCCACACACCCGGTTACAACTGACCTGTACCCCTCGCCTTTTTCATCCGCTGCGACATTTTGTCCGAGGCTGATTTTGTCCTTACTCCGCGCATGGAAAGGCCGCAGAATCAGCTTTTGAAAGCATTGACCCAGGTCATGGCGCGTTGCAATGACCCCCTGCTTTCTCCATACTTGCGGCCGATTTTTACTCCTAATAAAACACCCAAACCGTGGAACCTTAGAATGAGCACAGCAATCAGTCCGACTGCTTATAACTATAAGGTAGTCCGCCAGTTCGCCATCATGACGGTGGTCTGGGGGATCCTTGGCATGGGGCTCGGTGTCTTCATCGCCTCGCAACTGGTCTGGCCGGAGTTGAACTTCGGTCTGCCATGGACGACCTTTGGACGCCTGCGCCCGCTGCACACCAACCTGGTGATTTTCGCCTTCGGTGGATGTGCGTTGTTTGCCACTTCTTACTACGTCGTGCAGCGAACCTGCCAAACGCGACTGATTTCCGACAGCCTGGCGGCCTTCACCTTCTGGGGTTGGCAAGCCGTGATCGTCGGCGCGATCGTTACCTTGCCGCTGGGTTACACCACCACCAAGGAATACGCGGAACTGGAATGGCCTCTGGCTATCCTGCTGGCCATCGTCTGGGTCACCTACGGTCTGGTGTTCTTCGGCACCATCGTCAAGCGCAAGACCAAGCACATCTATGTGGGTAACTGGTTCTACGGTGCCTTCATCGTGGTCACCGCGATGCTGCACATCGTCAACCACGCTTCCCTGCCGGTCAGCCTCTTCAAGTCCTACTCGGCCTACTCGGGCGCGACCGACGCCATGATCCAGTGGTGGTACGGCCACAACGCCGTAGGTTTCTTCCTGACCACCGGCTTCCTGGGGATGATGTACTACTTCGTGCCGAAACAGGCCGAGCGTCCGATCTACTCCTATCGCCTGTCCATCGTGCACTTCTGGGCGCTGATCACCCTGTACATCTGGGCTGGTCCGCACCACCTGCACTACACCGCGCTGCCGGACTGGGCACAGTCCCTGGGCATGGCCATGTCGATCATCCTGCTGGCGCCAAGCTGGGGCGGCATGATCAACGGCATGATGACCCTGTCGGGCGCCTGGCATAAGCTGCGCACCGACCCGATCCTGCGCTTCCTGGTGGTGTCCCTGGCGTTCTACGGCATGTCGACCTTCGAAGGTCCGATGATGGCGATCAAGACCGTCAACTCGCTGTCGCACTACACCGACTGGACCATCGGCCACGTACACGCCGGCGCTCTGGGTTGGGTAGCGATGATCTCGATCGGCGCCCTGTACCACATGATCCCGAAAGTCTTCGGTCGTCAGCAGATGCACAGCATCGGCCTGATCAACACCCACTTCTGGCTGGCTACCATTGGTACCGTGCTGTACATCGCCTCGATGTGGGTCAACGGCATCACCCAGGGCCTGATGTGGCGTGCAATCAACGATGACGGCACCCTCACCTACTCCTTCGTCGAAGCCCTGCAGGCCAGCCATCCTGGTTTCATCGTGCGTGCCCTGGGCGGTGCGTTCTTTGCCGCCGGCATGCTGTTCATGGCGTACAACGTGTTCCGTACCGTTCGCGCCTCGAACCCGGCTGACGCCGACGCCGCCGCTCAGATCTCTGTAGTTGGAGCTCACTGATGAAGCATGAAGCAGTAGAGAAGAATATCGGCCTGCTGGCCTTCTTCATGGTCATCGCCGTCAGCATCGGCGGCCTGACCCAGATCGTCCCGCTGTTCTTCCAGGACGTCACCAACAAGCCGGTGGAAGGCATGAAGCCGCGCACCGCCCTGGAACTGGAAGGCCGCGACGTCTATATCGCCAACGGCTGTGTCGGCTGCCACTCGCAGATGATCCGTCCGTTCCGTGCCGAAACCGAACGCTACGGCCACTACTCGGTCGCCGGTGAAAGCGTCTGGGACCACCCGTTCCTGTGGGGTTCCAAGCGTACCGGTCCGGACCTGGCTCGCGTTGGCGGCCGTTACTCCGATGACTGGCAGCGTGCGCACCTGTACAACCCGCGCAACGTTGTACCTGAGTCGAAAATGCCGGCTTACCCGTTCCTCGTAGAAAACAAGCTCGACGGCAAAGACACCGCGAAAAAAATGGAAGTCTTGCGCACGCTCGGCGTCCCTTACACCGACGAAGACATCGCCGGTGCCAAGGATGCCGTGAAGGGCAAAACCGAAATGGACGCGCTGGTGGCCTATCTGCAAGGCCTGGGCACCATCATCAAAAGCAAACGGTGATTTAGATGGATATCGGGATGATTCGTGGCCTGGGCACCGTAGTGGTGATGGTGGCCTTCATCGGCCTGGCGCTGTGGGTGTTCAGCCCCAAGCGCAAGTCCGAGTTCGAAGACGCCACCTTGCTGCCGTTCGCGGATGATCCCGAAGCCATCAAGCACGTCGAGCAAGCTTCTAGGAGTAACAAAGAATGACTACGTTCTGGAGTCTGTACGTCACAGTCCTCAGTCTGGGTACCATTTTCGCCCTGACCTGGCTGCTGCTGTCGACCCGCAAGGGCCAGCGCGCCGAGCAGACCGACGAGACGGTCGGCCACTCCTTCGACGGGATCGAGGAGTACGACAACCCGCTGCCGAAATGGTGGTTCATGTTGTTCGTCGGCACCATCGTCTTCGCCCTGGGTTACCTGGTGCTGTACCCGGGCCTGGGTAACTGGAAAGGCATCCTGCCAGGCTACAACTACCTGGATACCGAAAAGCAGACCCCCTTCGCCAACGGCCAGACCGGCTGGACCGGCGTGCACGAGTGGGAAAAGGAAATGGCCAAGTCGGACGCCAAGTTCGGTCCGATCTTCGCCAAGTTCGCCTCCATGCCGATCGAAGAAGTCGCCAAGGACCCGCAAGCCCTGAAGATGGGTGGCCGCCTGTTCGCCTCCAACTGCTCGGTCTGCCACGGTTCCGACGCCAAGGGTGCCTATGGCTTCCCGAACCTGACCGACGCCGACTGGCGCTGGGGCGGCGAGCCGGAAACCATCAAGACCACCATCATGGGCGGTCGTCACGCGGTGATGCCGGCCTGGGCCGAAGTCATCGGCGAGCAAGGCGTCAGCGATGTGGCGGCGTATGTGCTGACCAACCTCGATGGCCGCAAGCTGCCGGAAAGCGCCAAGGCCGATCCGGCCAACGGCCAGAAGATCTTCGCCGCCAACTGCGTGGCGTGCCACGGTCCGGCCGGTAAAGGTACCCCAGCCATGGGCGCACCTGACCTGACCCACCCGGGCGCGTTCATCTACGGCTCGAGCTTCGCCCAACTGCAGCAGACCATCCGTTACGGCCGTCAGGGCCAGATGCCTGCCCAGGAACAGCTGCAAGGTAACGACAAGGTTCACCTGCTGGCCGCTTACGTCTACAGCCTGTCCCACAGTGACAAGCCGGCGGACGCCGAGTAAGGCAGACACCTTCGGGTAATAAAAAGGCCCCACCAATGGACATTGGCGGGGCCTTTTTATTTTCCTCTCCCCTTACGTCCGTCGCTCCGCCCCCGCTTGAGATTGCCCCCTCCACGCCTAGAGTAGTAACGTTGCTACATGAAACTTTTGTCGAGGGTATGACTATGGCTACCATCACCATCTCCAGTCGCGAATTCAATCAGGACACAAGTGGTGCCAAAAAAGCCTCAAGAAACGGCCCGGTCATCATCACCGACCGTGGCAGGCCCGCCCATGTGCTGCTAAGCATTGAGGACTACGAAAAACTGAGTGGCCTGAACACCAGCATCGTCGACATGCTGGCCATGCCCGAAGCGCCTGAAATCGATTTCGAAACAGAGCGCGCCACCATCATTCCTCGCGAGATCGATCTGTCCTGATGTTTTTGCTCGATACCAATGTTGTATCCGAATTACGCAAGCCCAACGCTGATCGCCAGGTAGTGGCCTGGGCTCAGACCGTGGCGCCAACCAGCCTGTTTTTGTCAGTCATAACGTTATTGGAACTGGAAACCGGCATCCTGCGGTTAGAACGCCGTGATCACACCCAAGGGGCGCTGCTGCGCGCCTGGCTGGAACTGCGCGTGATGCCCGCTTTCGACGGACGAATCCTGGCCATTGACCACGCTATCGCCATGCGCTGCGCCCGATTGCATGTTCCGGATCGCAGCAATGAATGCGATGCCTTGATTGCGGCGACCGCCCTGGAACATGGGCTGACAGTCGTTACCCGCAATATCGCCGACTTCCAGTCCAGCGGTGTGCGACTGCTCAACCCATGGAACGATTGAACGCGGTCGCGGCGAAAAGCGTCCATAATTCACAAGTCAATTGATTCAAGTCATTACACCATCAATTGATTTCCCCCAACGCGACCAAAGGTCGCACCCTTGAGCTAGAGCGACAGGCGTATCATTGCGCCACTGCAACACCCCTATTTGATCGCGGTCGGCACGTACTGACCGGGGCATTTCTCCACTGCCGTGGGATGCAATGATGAGCAACCAGATTCCGGTACATGACGTTACCCCTCCTGCCAAGAATTCGAACAACAGCGTAGACCTCTACGCCTCTCGGGAAAAAATCTACACACGCGCCTTCACCGGCCTCTTCCGCAACTTGCGGATGGTTGGCGGCGCGGCCCTGTTCCTGCTGTATTTCGGTACGGTGTGGCTCAACTGGGGTGGCCACCAGGCCGTCTGGTGGAACCTGCCGGAGCGCAAGTTCTTCATCTTCGGCGCCACCTTCTGGCCCCAGGATTTCATCCTGCTGTCGGGGCTTTTGATCATCGCCGCCTTCGGCCTGTTCTTCATCACTGTGTACGCCGGGCGCGTCTGGTGCGGCTATACCTGCCCGCAAAGCGTCTGGACCTGGATTTTCATGTGGTGCGAGAAGGTCACCGAAGGCGACCGCAACCAGCGCATCAAGCTCGACAAGGCGTCGATGAGCGCCAACAAGTTCCTGCGCAAGTTCAGCAAACACAGCCTCTGGCTGCTGATCGGCTTTGTCACCGGAATGACCTTCGTCGGCTACTTCTCGCCGATCCGCGAACTGGTCATCGACTTCTTCACTGGCCAGGCCGATGGCTGGTCGTACTTCTGGGTCGGCTTCTTCACCCTCGCCACCTATGGCAACGCCGGCTGGCTGCGCGAACAGGTGTGCATCTACATGTGCCCCTACGCCCGCTTCCAGAGCGTGATGTTCGACAAGGACACCCTGATCGTGTCCTACGACCCGCGTCGCGGCGAAGGTCGCGGCCCGCGCAAGAAAGGCGCCGACTACAAGGCCATGGGCCTGGGCGACTGCATCGACTGCACCATGTGCGTGCAGGTCTGCCCGACCGGCATCGACATCCGTGACGGCCTGCAGATCGAATGCATCGGCTGCGCCGCCTGTATCGACGCCTGCGACAACATCATGGACAAGATGGACTACCCGCGCGGCCTGATCAGCTACACCACCGAACACAACCTGTCCGGGCAGAAAACCCATAAACTGCGTCCACGCCTGATCGGCTATGCGCTGGTGCTGCTGGCGATGATCAGCCTGCTGGTCACCGCCTTCTTCATGCGCTCGCTGGTGGGCTTCGATGTCAGCAAGGACCGCGTGCTCTATCGCGAGAACGCCGAAGGCCGGATCGAGAACGTCTACAGCCTGAAGATCATGAACAAGGACCAGCGCGACCATACCTATGTGCTGGACGCCGCCGGCCTGCCGGACCTCAAGCTGCAAGGCCGACGCGAGATCAAGGTGGCGGCCGGCGATATCGTCAGCATGCCGGTCGAGCTGTCGAGCTCGCCGGAGCAACTGCCGTCGAGCACCAACGAGGTGAAATTCATCCTCAAGGACGCCGACGACGAAAGCGTCCACATTGAAGCCAAGAGCCGGTTCATCGGCCCACAAATTCGTTAAGAGAAGTCATCATGCCCGCAGCGACCGCCACAAGCCCCTGGTACAAGCACCTCTGGCCCTGGATCATCATCGGTATCCTGGCCTGCTCGGTGACCTTGACCCTGTCCATGGTGACCATCGCGGTGAACAACCCGGACAACCTGGTCAACGACAACTACTACGAGGCCGGCAAAGGCATCAACCGCTCCCTGGACCGCGAACTGCTGGCCCAGACCCTGCAAATGCGCGCCAGCGTGCACCTGGACGACCTCACCGGCGAAGTCGACCTGCGCCTGAGCGGCAACAGCGCGCCCGCCACCTTGGAACTGAACCTGATCTCGCCGACCCAGCCGGAAAAGGACCGCAAGATCACCCTCGCCCGTAGCGAGACCGAACAAGGCCGCTACATTGGCCAACTGAGCGACAAGGTCGATGGCCGCCGTTTTGTCGAGCTGCTGGGGGTCGAGGGCGACAAGACCTGGCGTATGTTCGAAGAAGAACAGGTCAGCCACGACAAGGACCTGCTGCTGGGTGACGAACCGCTGCAAGGCGCGGAACACCTGGACAAGTAAGCGCCTCCGAGTATCGCCGGCAGGCCGCCTGCTGGCGATGAGGTCCGCCCACAGAACAAAGACCCGCGATGACCACGCCACTGCCCTGCTACCACTGCGCCCTGCCCGTTCCTAGCGGCAGCCGCTTCACCGCCATCGTGCTCGGCGCCCCCCGCGAGTTCTGCTGCCCGGGTTGCCAGGCGGTGGCCGAAGCCATAGTCGCCGGCGGCCTGGAAAGCTACTACAGCCATCGCAGCGAAGCCTCGGCCAACCCACAAGCCCTGCCGGTGCAACTGGTGGACGAACTGGCACTGTACGACCGGGCGGATGTGCAGCAACCCTTCGTCCGACATGAGGGCGAGCTGGCCGAAACCACCCTGCTGATGGAGGGCATCAGCTGCGCCGCCTGCGGCTGGCTGATCGAGAAACACCTGCGCAGCCTGCCCGCGGTGGCCGAGGCGCGGCTGAACCTGTCCAACCATCGCCTGCACGTGCGCTGGGCCGACAGCCAGTTACCGCTGAGCCAGGTACTCAGCGAACTGCGCCTGATCGGCTACGCCGCGCACCCCTACCAGGCCGACCGTGCCTCCGAGCAACTGGCCAGCGAAAACCGCCTGGCCCTGCGTCAGCTGGGCGTGGCCGGGCTGCTGTGGTTCCAGGCGATGATGGCGACCATGGCCACTTGGCCGGAATTCAATATCGACCTGAGCCCCGAGCTGCACACCATCCTGCGCTGGGTCGCGCTGTTTCTCACCACACCGATCGTGTTCTACAGCTGCGCGCCGTTTTTCAAGGGCGCCCTGCGCGACCTGCGCACCCGCCACCTGACCATGGACGTCTCCGTGTCCCTGGCGATTGGCGCCGCCTATATCGCCGGGATCTGGACTTCGATCACCGGTGTCGGCGAGCTGTACTTCGATGCCGTGGGCATGTTCGCCCTGTTCCTGCTGGCCGGGCGCTACCTGGAACGCCGCGCCCGCGAACGCACTGCCGCCGCCACCGCACAACTGGTCAACCTGCTGCCGGCCTCGTGTCTGCGCCTGGGCGCCGACGGCCAGAGCGAACGCATCTTGCTCAGCGAACTGCGCCTGGGCGACAAGGTGCTGGTGCATCCCGGCGCCATCCTGCCGGCCGACGGCAAGATCCTCGATGGCCAGTCGAGCATCGACGAATCCCTGCTCACCGGCGAATACCTGCCGCAACCGCGCAGCATCGGCGATGCGGTCACCGCCGGCACCCTCAACGTCGAGGGCGCGCTGACCGTGGAAGTCCTGGCCTTGGGGCAGGACACTCGCCTGTCGGCCATCGTGCGCCTGCTGGACCGGGCCCAGGCGGAAAAACCGCGCCTGGCGGAGATCGCCGACCGCGCCGCCCAGTGGTTCCTGCTGTTCTCCCTGATCGCCGCGGCCGCCATCGGCCTGCTCTGGTGGCAACTGGACTCCTCCCGGGCCTTCTGGATCGTCCTGGCCATGCTGGTCGCCACCTGCCCCTGCGCCCTGTCCCTGGCCACCCCGACCGCGCTGACGGCCGCCACCGGTACCCTGCACAAACTCGGCCTGCTGCTGACCCGCGGCCATGTGCTCGAAGGCCTGAACCAGATCGACACGGTGATTTTCGACAAGACCGGCACCCTCACCGAAGGGCGCCTGGCCCTGCGCTCGATTCTCCCCCTGGGAGACCTCGACAGCCAGCAGTGCCTGGGCCTGGCTGCCGCCCTGGAAAACCGCTCCGAACATCCGATTGCCCGGGCCTTCGGCCGTGCGCCGCTAGCCGCAGAAGAAGTCCTGAGCATGCCCGGGCTGGGCCTGGAAGGCCTGGTGGGTGAGCAACGCCTGCGCATCGGCCAACCCGCCTTCGTCTGCGAGCTCAGCGCCTGTGCGGTCCCGGCGATACCGGACGGAGCCGGCCAATGGCTGTTGCTGGGCGATACCCAAGGGCCGCTGGCCTGGTTTGTCCTCGACGATCGCCTGCGCAGCGACGCGCCGGCGCTGCTGGCCGCCTGCAAGTCGCGGGGCTGGAACACCCTGCTGCTCTCGGGCGATAGCTCGCCGATGGTCGCCAGCGTCGCCGCCGAACTGGGCATCGACGAAGCCCGCGGCGGCCTGCGTCCGGACGACAAGCTGCAAGTGTTGCAACAACTGCATCGCCAAGGCCGCAAAGTGCTGATGCTCGGCGACGGGGTCAACGATGTGCCGGTGCTGGCCGCCGCCGATATCAGCGTGGCCATGGGCTCGGCCACCGACCTGGCCAAGACCAGCGCCGATGCGGTGCTGCTGTCCAATCGCCTGGATGCGCTGGTGCAGGCCTTCAGCCTGGCCCGCCGCACACGCCGGATAATCGTCGAGAACCTGCTGTGGGCCGGGCTGTACAATGGCCTCATGCTGCCGTTCGCCGCCCTCGGCTGGATCACTCCGGTTTGGGCCGCCATCGGCATGTCCATCAGTTCGTTGACCGTGGTGCTCAATGCCCTGCGCCTGACTCGCCTGCCGCGTCAGCCCCAGGCCGAGGCCACGCCCCACACTCGCCCGCTGCCGGCCTGAGCCGCGCGGGCATGGAGCCTACCCATGCCAGCTCTCTACGTGATGATCCCGGCGGCGTTGCTGATCGTGGCCATCGCCATCTACATCTTCTTCTGGGCGGTCGACAGCGGTCAGTACGACGACCTCGACGGCCCCGCCCATAGCATTCTGTTCGACGACCAGGACCCCAAGCACACCGCCGCGGTCGACGAGGCCCAGGGCCAGCCGACGGCCGAGCAGCCGCCGCACAAAGACCAGGCGCCACCCCATGCTTGAGCTGGCGCCACTGCTGGTTTCCGCCGTGATCCTCGGCCTGCTCGGCGGTGGTCACTGCCTGGGCATGTGCGGCGGCCTGATGGGCGCCTTGACCCTGGCCATTCCCCAGGAACAACGCAGCCGGCGTTTTCGCCTGCTGCTGGCCTACAACCTGGGGCGCATCCTCAGTTACGCCACCGCGGGCCTGCTGATCGGCCTGGCCGGCTGGGCGGTGGCCAGCAGCCCGGCGGCCATGGCCATGCGTGTCCTGGCCGGCCTGCTGCTGATCGCCATGGGCCTGTACCTGGCCGGCTGGTGGAGCGGCCTGACCCGTATCGAGAGCCTCGGACGCGGCCTGTGGCGCCACATACAGCCCGTGGCCAACCGCCTGCTGCCAGTGTCGAGCCTACCGCGCGCCTTGCTGCTGGGCGCACTCTGGGGCTGGCTGCCGTGCGGCCTGGTCTACAGCACCCTGTTGTGGTCCGCCAGCCAGGGCAATGCCCTCGACAGCGCCCTGCTGATGCTGGCCTTCGGCCTGGGGACCTGGCCGGTGCTGCTGGCGACCGGCCTGGCGGCGGAACGGGTCACCGCGTTGCTGCGTCGGCGCAGCGTGCGCATGGCCGGTGGCCTGCTGGTAATCCTGTTCGGCATCTGGACCTTGCCCGGTCCACATCAGCATTGGTTGATGGGGCACTGAGGCAATCCTTCCCGATGTATTCGGCCCTTGGCAGAGACGACAAAAGGCCCGCCTGGCGGGCACCACCCACCCGCCACCCTTGATGCAAATCAAGATAGCCCGGGCGCTAACCCCCTAGACTCGCGAACACTGCCTGCCTACCGGGGGAATTCCCGCATGCTCGACGCCATTCGTTGGGACACCGATCTGATCCGCCGTTACGACCTGGCGGGACCGCGCTACACCTCCTACCCCACCGCTGTGCAATTCCACAGCCAGGTGGGCACCTTCGACCTGCTCCACGCCCTGCGCGAAAGCCGCAAGGCGCTGCGCCCGCTGTCGCTGTACGTGCACGTGCCGTTCTGCGCGAACATCTGCTACTACTGCGCCTGCAACAAGGTCATCACCAAGGACCGCGGGCGCGCCCTGCCCTACCTGCAACGCCTGGAACAGGAAATCCAGCTGATCGCCTGCCACCTCGACCCCGGGCAGAAGGTCGAGCAACTGCACTTCGGCGGCGGCACCCCGACCTTCCTCAGCCATGACGAGCTGCGGCAGTTGATGGGCCACCTGCGCCAGCACTTCAACCTGCTGGACGACGATTCGGGCGACTATGGTATCGAGATCGACCCCCGCGAAGCCGACTGGTCGACCATGGGCCTGCTGCGTGAGTTGGGTTTCAACCGGGTCAGCATCGGCTTGCAGGACCTCGACCCGGCGGTACAGCGCGCGGTCAACCGCCTGCAGAGCCTGGAAGAAACCCGCGCGGTGATCGAAGCGGCACGCACCCTGCAATTTCGTTCGATCAACATCGACCTGATCTACGGCCTGCCGAAACAGACGCCGGACAACTTCGCCCGCACCGTCGAGGAAGTCATCAACCTGCAACCGGACCGGCTCTCGGTGTTCAACTACGCCCACCTGCCGGAGCGCTTTATGCCGCAACGGCGGATCAACAGCCACGAGCTGCCGGCCCCGGCGGAAAAGCTGCAGATGCTGCAGCGCACCATTGAACAACTGACGGCCGCGGGTTACCGCTACATCGGCATGGACCATTTCGCCCTGCCCGACGACGAGCTGGCAATCGCCCAGGAAGAGTCGACCCTGCAACGCAACTTCCAGGGCTACACCACCCACGGCCACTGCGACCTGATCGGCCTGGGCGTCTCGGCTATCAGCCAGATCGGCGACCTGTACTGCCAGAACAGCAGCGACCTGACCCAGTACCAGAACCTGCTGGGCGGCGCGCAACTGGCCACCAGCCGTGGCCTGGTGTGCAATCAGGACGACCGCGTCAGACGCGCGGTGATCCAGCAGTTGATCTGCAACTTCAGCCTCGACTTCGAGGCCATCGAGCAGCAGTTCAACATCGACTTTCGAGGCTACTTCGGCGAGCTGTGGCCACAACTGCAAGCCATGGCCGAAGACGGCCTGATCAAGCTGAGCAACGAAGGCATTGAAGTGCTGCCGGCCGGGCGCCTGCTGGTGCGTTCGGTGTGCATGGTGTTCGACACGTATCTGGAGCAACAGAATCGACAGCGTTTTTCCCGGGTCATCTAGGGCCTCATGAGCCGCGACCTGACCGTTCGGCGCGGCAACTTGTCGCAGATGACAGGCAAAAACTGTCTGGAGAGACAGGACGTAAGCGAGCCTGATACTTGACGCCGAGACAATCGGCGAGTGCAAGTGACGGTCAGCGCTGGAAATACCTTGAATGGACTGCACGAGCGCATTTTCCCGGAGTGGCCTGGAGGCTACAAACGGACAGCTTTACGACTAAGCGCCAATACGCCACGGACTGGCCGGAACCTCCTCCCGTGAGTTACCCTTACGGCTTATGTGTGTTTTCCCACAAGGATTCTATTGAATGTCCGAGCCAGTAAAACTGCGCGCTCACAACCAGGCCCATTGCAAGGATTGCAGCCTGGCCCCCCTCTGCCTGCCACTTTCTCTGAATCTGGAAGACATGGATGCGCTGGACGAAATCGTTAAACGCGGCCGCCCCCTGAAAAAAGGCGAGTTCCTGTTTCGCCAGGGCGACGCATTCGACTCCGTCTATGCTGTGCGCTCCGGTGCGCTGAAGACTTTCAGTCTCAGCGACAGCGGCGAAGAACAGATCACCGGCTTCCACCTGCCCAGCGAACTGGTCGGCCTGTCCGGCATGGACACCGAGATCCACCCGGTCTCCGCCCAGGCCCTGGAAACCACGTCGGTCTGTGAAATCCCCTTCGAACGCCTCGACGAACTGGCCCTGCAGTTGCCACAACTGCGCCGCCAGCTGATGCGGGTAATGAGCCGCGAGATCCGCGACGACCAGCAGATGATGTTGTTGCTGTCGAAAAAGACCGCCGACGAGCGCATCGCCACCTTCCTGGTCAACCTGTCGGCGCGCTTCCGTGCCCGCGGCTTCTCGGCCAATCAGTTCCGCTTGAGCATGTCGCGCAACGAGATCGGTAACTATCTGGGCCTGGCGGTGGAAACCGTGTCCCGGGTGTTCACCCGCTTCCAGCAGAACGCGTTGATCGCCGCTGAAGGCAAAGAGGTGCACATTCTCGACCCGATCCAGCTGTGCGCCCTCGCCGGCGGCTCCCTGGAAGGCTGAGGCAGAGCCTCCCGACCGAGCCAAGCGGCTCGGTCGGGGCTATACTGGCGCGCTCCACTTCATGCCCGCCAGGACACCGCCACGATGGCCTTCGACTCCTTCGACATCAAATCCCTGATCCGCCCAGTCATCGACTTCCCCAAGCCCGGCGTGATCTTCCGTGACATCACCCCGCTGTTCCAGTCGCCCAAGGCCTTGCGCCTGGTCGCCGACACCTTTGCCCAGCGTTATGTCGAAGAAGACTTCACTCACATCGGCGCCATGGACGCCCGCGGCTTCCTGATCGGCTCGATCATCGCCTACCAGTTGAACAAACCGCTGATCCTGTTCCGCAAGCAAGGCAAGCTGCCGGCCGATGTGCTTGCCGAGGGTTATCAGACCGAATACGGCGAAGCCTTCCTGGAAGTGCATGCCGACAGCCTGTGCGAAGGCGATTCGGTGCTGATGTTCGATGACCTGATCGCCACCGGCGGCACCCTGATCGCCGCGGCCAACCTGGTGCGCCGCATGGGGGCAAAAGTCTACGAGGCCGCCGCCATCATCGACCTGCCGGAACTGGGCGGTTCGCAGCGCCTGCAAGACATGGGCATTCCAACCTTCTGCCTGACGCAGTTTTCGTTGAGCGAGCGGTAAATCGCTGCCATTTGGCTTGCCAGGGCCGGCGCTATCGCGAGCAATCGAGCGTCGACCGGCTGCTCCTACAGATAGCGCCCCACTCCTCTGGCAGGCCTACAGCCCCATCTGCTTACTGATGATTTCGTTCATCACTTCCCGGGTGCCGCCGCCGATGGACAGGATGCGGTTGTCGCGGTACAGCCGCTCCACCAGGCTCTCACGCATGTAGCCCAGCCCACCGAGAATCTGCACCGCATCGTGGGTGATGCGGTCGGCCGTGTCGGTGGCGAAGTTCTTGGCCATGGAGATCTCCTTGATCACACTCTGGCCCGCCGCCATCTTCGCCGCCTGGCGATAGGTGAACTCGCGGGACACCTCCAGCGCGGTCGCCATCTCCGCCAGACGATGCTTGATCACCTGGAACTTGCCGATGGGCTTGCCGAACGCCTCGCGCTCCCGGGCCCACTTCAGGCTCTCCTCCAACGCCAGCTGCGCGGTCATGTTGGCCATCAGGGCCAGCGCCAGACGCTCGCTCTGGAAGTTGCCCATGATGCAGGCGAAGCCCATGTTCTCGACGCCGATCAAGTGGCTGACCGGCACCCGGCAATCGTCGAAAAACAGCTCGGCGGTATCGGACGCCCACCAGCCCATCTTCTTCAGTTGCCGGCCGACGGTGAAGCCCGGCGTGCCCTTGTCGATCAGCAGCAGGCTGATGCCGCCGAAACCAGGCTCGCCGGTACGCACCGCCACCGTGTAGAAATCGGCGCGCACGCCACTGGTGATAAAGGTCTTGCTGCCGCTGACGCGGTAGAAATCGCCGTCACGCAGCGCCCGGGTCTGCAGATTGGCCACGTCCGAACCGCCACCGGGCTCGGTGACCGCCAGGGCGCTGATCTTCTCGCCCGCCAATACCTGCGGCACCACCCGGTCGCGGACCTCGGGGCGCGCCCATTTGACGACCGGCGGCAAACCGATGTCCAGCGAGCCCAGGCCCGCCACCAGGCCGCCGGAGCCACAGCGCATCAGCTCCTCGCTGGCGGCGATCTTGGCGAACAGATCGCCCTCATGGCTGCCACCCAGGGCCTCGGGATAGCCGATGCCCAGGATGCCGGCCGCGCCGGCCTTGAGGTAGAGTTCGCGGGGGAAGCCTTGCGCCTCCTCCCACTGATCGATGTCCGGGAGGATTTCCCGCTCGACGAAACGCCGAACGCTGTCGCGGACCAACTGATGGCTAGGGTCGAAGTATTCCTGGCAGGCAGACATCGGCAAGCTCCTCTGAAGGTTGAGGAAACTTACCTAGCGCTTGCTTGGTTTTCAAGAAGAGTCGCGTTTAAGCGATGGAACGCGGCCAGCGAGCAAGCCGTCCCCGCAGGGGCGAGCTTGCTGGCCGAAACGCTTACAGGCTGATCGGCTTGCGCCCGGCAAACGAGTGCGCCAGGGTGCCGCCGTCCACCAGCTCCAGCTCGCCGCCCAGAGGCACGCCATGGGCGATACGCGAGGTGATCAGACCCTTGTTGCTCAACAGCTGGGCAATGTAATGAGCGGTCGCCTCGCCTTCCACCGTCGGGTTGGTGGCCAGGATCACCTCGGTGAAGCTGCCTTGCTCTTCGATCCGCGCCAGCAGCTGGGGAATGCCGATGGCTTCCGGGCCCAGGCCGTCGAGAGGCGACAGGTGGCCCTTGAGCACGAAGTAACGACCGCGATAACCGGTCTGTTCCACCGCGTAGACGTCCATCGGCCCCTCGACCACGCACAACAGCGTGTCGTCACGCCGTGGATCGGCGCATTGCGGGCACAGATCGTCCTCGGTCAGGGTGCGGCACAGGCGGCAGTGGCCGACGCCCTCCATGGCCTGGCTCAGCGCCTGGGCCAGTCGCGTACCGCCGCTGCGGTCGCGCTCCAGCAGCTGCAAGGCCATGCGCTGGGCGGTTTTCTGACCCACGCCCGGCAAAGTACGCAGGGCATCGATCAGTTGGCGAATCAGGGGGCTGAAGCTCATGGGTAAAGGTCCGACAAAACGACGAGACGCGGTTTATACCCGCGCCTCCGATTAGCGTCAAATGCTCAGTCCATACAGACTACAGACTATCGTACAGCGCTCGGCGTTCGCTGTTTCTCCTCCCGCAGCCGCTGCCGCAGGCTGCAACCGCGGCCATCCAGCTAGACTCCGTCGCCTGAATGACGACCGCTCCGCGCTCGATCGCAGCCTGCGGCAGCGGCTACAGGCGCCACAAACAAAAATGCCAGGCGCGATGCCTGGCATTTTCGAGTCCGACCGATGCGCTGGCGCGAATCAGAACGGCAGTTTCATACCCGGAGGCAGTTGCATGCCAGCGGTCACGCCGGACATCTTGTCCTGGCTGTTGGCTTCGATCTTGCGCACGGCGTCGTTGACGGCGGCGGCGAACAGATCTTCCAGCACTTCGCGGTCATCTTCGCTGACGCCTTCCAGCAGGCTTGGGTCGATGCTCACACGCTTGATGTCGTGACGACCGGTCATGACCACGGTGACCATATCGCCACCCGCCTTGCCGGTGACTTCGGCGTTGGCCAGTTCTTCCTGCATCTTGGCCATCTTTTCCTGCATCTGCTGCGCCTGCTTCATCAGGCCGGCCATGCCACCTTTCATCATGGGAATCACCTCAAAGTACTTGGATAAAAACAGCGCCCGGCCTCAAGGCCCGGCGCCCTTCAGTTATTAACCCTGGCTGACCAGGGCCTCGACAGGTTCAATAGTATCGTGACGGACCACCGCGCCGAACTCCCGCACCATCTGCTGGATGAACGGATCGCCGTGGATCGACTCCTCGGCTTCCCGCTGGCGATTGGCACGACGGCGCGACGCCGCCTGGGCCGGGGTTTCCTGCTCGGGCTTGATCAGCTCGATGCTCACCGTCAGCGTGCGCTGGTGGTACTGGTTCAGGGCGTCGTTCAGACGGCGCTGCTGGGTGGCGTTGAACAGGGCGCTGTGGGCCGGGTCCAGGTGCAGCAACCAGTTGTCGCCCTCGGCGGCGATCAAGGTGCAGTTGGCGGCGATGCTCGCCGTCATCCCGGAAATCGGCAGTTTCGGGAACAGCTCCAGCCACTCCAGCGCCAGGCCGGTGGCCGGCTGGGCAGCCGGCAACGGCTCGGGTTCCGGCTCGGGATCAGCGGCGTGTTCGCTGGCCAGTTCGTCCAGGTAGCTGTAGGCCGAATCCATGTCCGGCTCGATGTAGTCTTCGTCCAGCGGCGGTTCGTCGTCCAGGTCGATACCCGGTGTCGCGGCATCGACCTCGGCAACGCTGGGCTCCGGCACCGGGGCGCTGACCCATTCCGGCGCATCCGGCACCACGCTGTCCGGGGTCGGGGTCGGCATCGGGGTCAGCTCAGGCTGTTCCGCGGCGGTCTCCAGCACGGGCTCGACGGCTGGCTGCTGCTCGACAATTGGTTCAACCGGGTCGTTCCACGGCAGGTCGACCACCTCCTCGGCGACGACAGGCGCTGCCTGCGGCGGCGTCTCGACCACCGGTTGCGGCGCAGGCGCCACGGGCGCTACAGGAGCAGGTGCGGGTACTGCGACAGGGGCAACCGCCGGAGCAGCCTCGACCACCGGTGCCGCAACCGGTGCGGGAGCAGCAACTACCGGCGCAGCAACCGCTGCGCCAGCCACGGATTGGGCGGAATCAACTGTGGCCTGGCTGATCCCCACTGGCTTTAGCGGCTGTCTCGGCGCGTCTGCCGAGTCCGCTGGCCGGAAGGCCAGCATCCGCAGCAGGACCATCTCGAAACCACCCCGCGGGTCCGGCGCCAGCGGCAGGTCGCGCCGGCCGATCAGGCCCATCTGGTAATAGAACTGCACATCTTCGGCCGGCAACGCCTGGGCCAGAGCCAGCACCCGGTCGCGGTCGCCATGCCCGTTGTCGACACCGTCCGGCAAGGCCTGGGCAATGGCCACACGGTGCAGGACGTTGAGAATCTCCGACAGCACGCCGTTCCAGTCCGGGCCTTGTTCAGCCAGGTGGCGTACGGCCTCCAGCAAGGCCTTGGCATCGCCGTTGATCAGCGCATGCAGAACGTCGTAGACCTGGCCGTGATCGAGAGTACCGAGCATCGCCCGCACATCGGCGGCCATGACCTTGCCTTCGCCGAAGGCGATGGCCTGGTCGGTGAGGCTCATGGCATCGCGCATCGACCCATCGGCGGCGCGGCCCAACAGCCACAGTGCGTCGTCTTCGAACGGCACGTTCTCGACGCCTAGCACATGGGTCAGGTGCTCGACCACCCGCTCCGGGGTCATGTTCTTCAGGGAGAACTGCAGGCAGCGCGAAAGAATCGTTGCCGGAAGTTTCTGCGGATCGGTGGTCGCCAGAATGAATTTGACGTAGGGCGGCGGCTCTTCCAGGGTCTTCAACAAGGCGTTGAACGAGTGGCTGGACAGCATGTGCACTTCGTCGATCAGGTAGACCTTGAAGCGCCCGCGGCTCGGCGCGTACTGCACGTTGTCCAGCAGCTCGCGGGTGTCCTCGACCTTGGTCCGGCTCGCGGCGTCGATCTCGATCAGGTCGACGAAGCGCCCTTCGTCGATCTCGCGGCATACCGAGCAGGTGCCACAGGGCGTGGAAGTGATACCTGTTTCACAGTTCAGGCATTTGGCAATGATCCGCGCGATGGTGGTCTTGCCCACCCCGCGGGTGCCGGTAAACAGATAGGCATGGTGCAGCCGCTGGCTGTCCAAGGCATTGATCAGAGCCTTGAGCACATGGGTCTGGCCGACCATTTCGCGGAACGAGCGCGGACGCCATTTACGTGCAAGAACCTGATAACTCATCGAAAACCGTCGCGACTGGGAAGCGGAAGCCCGTAATGCTAGCGGAGCAAGGGCGAAATTGCATCCGGTGCGCTCGTCTAATCTGGCTAAGCTGCTCTTTGTAAGGCTCGTCAGTGGCCTTTTTCCTGCATGGAGACTCTATGCGTTTAGCCTTGGGCGCCTTTTTGCTGGTTGCCATGGAGGGTTTTGCCGCAGAACCGGCCCTGCGCTTTTCGATCGCCGACAGTTGGGCCATGCCCGTGGTACAGATCGAACGCGGCCGTCCCACCCAGGGCATTCTCCACGACATGATGGCCAGCCTCGCCACCCAGGTCGGCAACCCGGCCGAATTCCACGTCCTGGCCCGGGCCCGCGTGCAGGCGGCCATGGACCACAAGGAAATCGATATCCGCTGCTATGCCGCCCAGTCCTGGCTGCCCAACCCGTCCGGCGATTACGTCTGGAGTATCCCGCTGTTCATCCAGCGCGACCTGCTGATCAGCCGCGAGCAGCCCACGCTCCCGGTCACTCCCAAGGAGCTACCGACGCAACCCATCGGCACCGTCCTCAGCTATGTCTACCCTTCCCTGCAACCCTTGTTCGACAGCCGCCAGTTGATCCGCGACGACGCGCGCAATCAGGAACAGGTGCTGCAAAAACTCTGGGCCGGCCGCTACCGCTATGCGGTGAGCAACCAATGGACGCTGGACTGGTTCAATCAGACCCTGCCGCCCGAGCAGCAACTGCACGGCGTGGCCGTCCTGCAGGAACAGGCGGTCGGCTGCGTCATCCGCAACGATCCGGCACTGCCGGTACAGCGAGTGCTGCGCACCTTGTTGCGGATGAAAATGTCAGGAGAGATCGACGACATCATCGGCCTGTACACCGGCCACAGGCCGACCGAGAGCGCTCCGCAGAGCTATGAGACACCGTAGGCGTCAACCGGCCTCGTCCTGCGGGCACCATTCCAGCGGCGGCAAGAAGGTCGCCACCCAGCCCGGCACCTCGCTGGCCGGCATGGGCGGGGCGATGAAATAGCCTTGCGCCACGTCACAGCCCAGCGACATCAGCAACTCGCCGTGCTCCAGGGTTTCCAGGCCTTCGGCCACCACCTGCCGGTCAAACGCCCGGGCCAGGCCGATCAAGGCCTGGGTCAGCGCCAGATCGCCCTTGTCGTGCAGCATGTCGCTCACGAACATGCGGTCGATCTTGATGGTCTGGGTGCGCAAGCGCTTGAGGTAGCTCAGCGACGAATGCCCGGTGCCGAAATCCCCCAGGGAGAACTGCACCCCCATCGCCTGGCAGGCTTCGAGGCAAGCGCTGACGTGCTGGATATTCTCCACCGCCACCGCCTCGACGATTTCCAGGTCCAGCAACTGCGGGGCAATCTGCGGATGGCGCTCGAGCACCGCCTTGAGCCGGTCAACAAAATCCGCCCGCTGGAAATGCCGGGCGGCGATATTGATGCTGATCGGCCAGCGCTGTCCGGCCAGTTGCCACTGCCGCAACTGGGCCATGACCTGCTCCATCACCCACTCGCCGATATCGACGATCAGGTCGGTCTCCTCCACCAGCGGCAGGAACTCCCGAGGCGCGACCATGCCCCGCTGCGGATGCTGCCAACGCAGCAACGCCTCGAAACCCACCACCTCGCCGCTGCGCATATTGACCTTGGGCTGAAAGTGCAGGCACAGCTCGCCGGCCGCCAGCGCCTGCCGGACCCGCTCCACGGTCTGATGGGTGGCCTTGACCTCGCGGTCCCGCGATACATCGAACAGGTGAAAGCGATTGCGCCCGCTCTGCTTGGCCACGTACATCGCCTGGTCGGCATGGCGCAGCAAGGTGTCGGCATCGTCGTTGTCGGCGGGGAACAGCGTCACGCCGATGCTGGCGCAGACGTTGATCTCCTTGTCCTGGATCAGATAGGGCGTGGAGATCACTCCCAGTACCCGGTGCAGCGCCGCCCGCAACTCACGAATGTCACGCACATGGCGCAGGATCAGCACGAACTCGTCCCCGGCCAGGCGCGCCACCACGTCTTCGCCGCGAATGATCGAGCGCAGGCGTGCCGCGACCTCCACCAACAACAAGTCGCCGCTGGCGTGCCCATAGCCATCGTTGACCGCCTTGAAGCCGTCGAGATCGAGCATGCACACCGCCAGTGCAATGTTCTCTTTGCGCGAGTAATCCAGCGCCTGGTTGAGCAGATCGGAAAGGAAGGAACGGTTGGGCAAACCGGTCAGCACATCGTGGCCGACACGCCATTGCAGGGAGTGCAGCAAGCGCCGTTTTTCACTGATATCGAAACGAATTGCCACATACCGCTGGACCCGGCCAGTGGCCTCATCGAGCAAGGGCACAACGGTGCTGTCGACCCAATACAAGGTCCCGTCCTTGGCCCGGTTGCAGATCTCGCCCTTCCAGACCTGGCCCAGGGCAATGGTGCGCCACATGTTGCTGAAAAATTCGGGGGAGTGCAGGCCGGAGCCGAGGATCCGGTGATTGGAACCCAGCAGCTCTTCGCGGCTGTAGCCGGAAATCGAACAGAACTGGTCGTTGACGTAAGTGATCCGGCCGGTCAGGTCGGTCTCGGAAAAAATAGCGGCTGCATCCACGGCCCTGCGGTATTTCTCATCCATGAGTCTGGCTCACTGTCGCTAGCGGTTAAACCGCTCGACCAAGGCACGAGGCCCGGAAGAGATGTTTGGGCGTTCATCCTCAATATTTTCGCAATCCCAGGCAGGCTTAGGCTGCTGGTCCGAAAATATCTGCTCAACAGAGGTGACCGGCACATTCAGACGCACGTTAAAACTCCATAGACAGCATTCGACAATGCCAGCCCAAACAAGCCGGCAAGAGGCCGACTCACGGAAAATGGCGCACCGTCTCGCCCCACCTGACACAATTGCAACCGTACAGCGACCGACACCGTCATTGACCTTCGAATCGACGAAGATCAACTAAAATCAGTTAAGGATCAGCCGAATTTGGCGGGTGGGACACTGGCAATCATCAGCGAGACGTTCGCGCCTGCGCCATACCCTCGATTCTGGTGAACAAGGAAAATGCAATGAGTTCTTGTTTCATCAGTTCATCTTCTGAAACTAGATCACCAAATGCCTGTCCGAAGCGACGATTCTACGAATTGCATCACATTTTGCAAGGCAAGGTGATGAATCATGGCGTTGCCTAATGCAAAGATTTATCGTTAAGTTCTTGATTCTAAATGGGAATTGAGCGATGCAAATTTCAAGTTTGGGTCCAGCCATCAGACGTTACCGCAAGGTAGCGGGGCTTACTCAGGCTGAACTAGGCGAAAAAACCGGTTTTGACCCTAAAACCATCAGCCGCTTCGAAACCGGCACCTACACCCCCAGTGTGGAAGCCCTGTTCCTGCTGGCCGATGTATTGGGGGTGAAGCTGAAAGCCTTTTTCGCAGATCTGGGCGACGAAGACGAACAGCGGGCGTATCTGTTCGGTGTCATTCACAAAGCCACCCCGAAGGACCTGGGAAAGCTGATAGCAGCGGTAGACCTGGCCTTGTCCAAGCCTTAGAGCCGAGCAACACGAAGAGGAGGCAGCCCTATCGAAGCCGATAGCCTGCCTCCTCTTTATTTCCCCCGGATGACTCCTGACAGGAACTGACAGCCACGCCCCATAAACTGGCGTGCACAGCCCAACCTTTCCAGGAGTCCAGATGATCGCCACCAGCACTTACCTTCTGTTTTACGTCGACAGCCCCGCCACCAGCGCCAACTTTTACAGCCGCCTGCTGGACCGGCCACCGGTCGAGCTGTCGCCGACCTTCGCCCTGTTCATCCTCGATTCGGGGCTCAAGCTCGGCCTCTGGTCCAGGCAGGATGTCGAGCCGGCCACCCAGGTCGTCGGCGGTGGTGGCGAACTGGCCCTGGCCGTGGCCGATAACCAGACCGTCGACCGGCTGCACGGCCAATGGGTCGAATCCGGCGCGAGCATCGCCCAGGCCCCGACCAGCCTGGACTTCGGCTACACCTTCGTCGCCCTGGACCCGGACGAGCATCGACTCAGGGTGTTCTGCCCGGCCCTGGAGTGAACGGGAGCCACGCCGACAGCACCCCGCAGCACAGAGCGGCGCCGCGCCCAGCGCCCCTCCAGCTGCATCGCCATCACACTGCCGAGGACGATCGCCGCCCCCACGACCACCGCGCCATGCACCCGCTCATGCAGGACCAGCGCCGCCAACAGCATGGCGATCGGTGGTATCAGGTACATGGCGATGGATGCCCGGCTGACCTCGACCCGTGCCAGCACATAAGCCCACGCCAGGTAAGCCAACGCACTGGGAAACAGCCCCAGCAGCAACACCGCCAGGTTCACCCGCCACGGCGCCTGGACCACCGCGACCGCCAGCCCCGGCCAATACAGGCTCAACAGCAAGGTGCCGGCCCAGACCATGTAGCAGACGGTGGTCAACAGGTCGTAACGCCCCGAATAACGCCGCTGCAACACGAAGTACAACCCCCAGGAGAAGGCCGCCAGCAGCACCAGCAATCCCTGAGGCTTAATCGACGCCACGCCCTGGTCGCCCCAGACCACCACGACCGCCCCCAGCAACCCCAGCCCGACACAACCCCAGCGCCAGCTGCTGACTGGCTCCCTCAACCAGAAAAACGCAATCAGGGTGCTGAAGATCGGCGCGGACTGCGCCAGCACACTGGACGCCCCCGCGCTCAACCCCTGCTGGCCATAGTTGAGGCTGATGTGATGCAGGGTGATGGCAAAAAAGCCCAGCACCAGCAACCAGGGCAGATCGCGCCAGCGTGGCAGGGCGATTCTTTTCACCAGGGCGATGGCCCCCATGAACAGCGAGGCGATCAGAAAGCGCAGCAACGCCAGATGGCCAGGCTCGTAACCCTCCAGACCGATGTGGATACCCACCGGGGAATAGGCCCAACACAGAATGACCGCGGCGGTCGCCAGGACCAGTTTCAACGCAGGTGAGATGTTCAAGGGACAGACACTCAGCAGCACAAGGAAGGTCTTCAGTCTCTCGCCCACCACAACTCACCACAATTAACGGATACTGAGACCAGACCTCACTGGAAATGAGCAATGGAACTGAGCCAGCTGAAGATGGTGAAAGCGGTCGCCCGCACCGGCAGCATTGCCCGGGCGGCGGAACAACTGCATTGCGTGCCCTCCAACATCACCAACCGCCTCAAGCAACTGGAAGGCGAACTGGGCACCAATCTGTTTATCCGCGTGGGTCGCGGGCTGAAAATCAGTCCGGATGGGGAGATCTTTCTGGGTTACAGCGAGCGCATCCTGGCCCTGGTGGACGAGGCCAAACGCGCCGTCGATCGCCAGGCCGAACCCAGCGGCATCCTGCGCATCGGCGCCATCGAATCCTGTGCCGGCGGACGCCTGCCGCCGCTGCTGGCGGAATTCCACCAGCGCTTTCCCCAGGTCACCCTGGAGTTGGTAACTGGCACCTGGTCGCAACTGTTCGAAGAGCTGCAACACCACCGGATCGACGGCGCGCTGGTTGCAGTCGACACGCCCCACCCAAAACTGGAGCGCACCGCCCTCTACAGCGAGCCCCTGGTGCTGGTCGCCAGCGCCGACGCCGCACCCGTACTGAACCCACGAGACCTGCAAGACCAGACCCTGTTCATGTGGCCCGGCGGCTGCCCTTACCGCCGCGCCCTGGAGCACTGGCTGAACGCTCACGACGTGACCGCGACCATCATCGGCTACGCCAGCTGGGGCACCATCATCAACTGCGTCAGCGCCGGCGCCGGCATGACCCTGGCCCCGGAAGGCGTGCTCGACCGCTACACCCTGTCCGCGGACCTGACGCGCCACCGCTTCGCCGACCTGCAACCGATCGACATTCGTTTTGTCTGGAACAAGGAAATAGAACGCTACACCGCACGGGACGCGTTTGCGCAGTTGTTGCAGGAGCGATTGGGAAAATGAAACGAGCGACTGGGCTTTGAATACACCCTTGTAATGTTGACCTGGATAGACGTCGACTGACGTTTTTCCGTCAAATACAGAATGAGCAAAGGCCGAATGCAAAAAAGGGGTCCATTTTTAATGACCCCCCCTTCTTATGGAGCCTGTTAAATAAATCAGAGCAGCGAGCAAGAATCCGACATCGGGACTTTCGCCACATCGCCTTTACCTGTGCAAAGCAAGATAACCTTCGAACCTTTTTTGAGACTGACCAACTGCTCAGCATCAGACTTTTCAAAGGCAAATTGCGGCTCCATGAACTGATTCACACCACCGCGCAACGTTACATAAGGCTGCCCCATGAAGTTGGTGTTGATATCTGCAACAGTGCCCGACACCTTGAACTTCTTACCCTTGAACTGCTGGTCAGCCGCGACCGTGTTTGCATCATAAGCCGAGGCAATAGCAGAGGCAGTTACGACAGGCATCGCCGCCAATTCAGCGACTACCTTAGCCTTTTCAGCAGCAGCCTGCTCTACACGATGCTGCTCAAGCGCCGCAGCTTCGGCTTGCTTTTGCTCAGGAGACTTCATTGCGTTGGAAACCATCCCGATAACCACCAGGCAACCAAAGATGATGCCTACCCACTTAAATAATTTCTTCACGCCCTTCTCCCTACCCTTTTGAATAACTTCCGTAACAACATCCATGCCATGACACAAATTGCGTATCAAAGCGGCGAGGATTCTCCCCAATAGCAGGAAGGGAAGCAAGGCAAAGGGCCATGAAAGGCTTAACAGGTAATGAAGGAGTAAAAATATCAGAACGGAGAGTAAACGCAGATCATCAATATCGTGCGTTGCTACAAAAGAACGAAAGAGGGATATAAACAGAGGGGCGACTACAAATCGCTTGGGCGTTATGGAGGCAACCCCACCAGCCACACCCCGGCACACAATGTCACCGCTGCGGCTGCTCCCTTCCAGGCCTGACCGGGTTCACGGCTGATCGTTGCGAGGGGACCAATGGGGTCACCATAACGACGCTCACCTGACGGCGAGCCGCGCCATTGTACCTATCTGCGGCGAAGTTACAACCGCTCCGTAAAGATTAAAAAATCTGAACAGCTTCAAGTACTTGGATCATTACCCCTCTCCCCCGCCCAGTCGCCGATTCCTGTAGCCGCTGCCGCAGGCTGTGCTCGGTCGCGTAGCGGCCGCAATCGCGGGTGACACCGTGTTTCGGTGGCGCGCAATCAAATGGCTGGCGACTGCTTCGCAGTCGATCGCAGCCTGCGGCAGCGGCTACAGGGGACCACGCATGAGCTGAATGGCAGTTTTGCGGCGAGCCGGCAGTCGATTTTTCGCTTTGTTTTGTAAGGGGTTTCCTAGAAACTCTGGAACGCCTTTGGGCCGGTTGTACCCCTGAATTTGATCGGGCAGTCTGCGTGGGTCGTTGCAGTTTCAACGACCCGGATGTGGAAGTCTGGAAAAGTCATTGGTACAGCGCTCAACAGCGACTGCTGACGTTTTGCGTCCGCAGGTCCGTGTTATGGCGACCATGCGTGGGGCACCTTCGGGTGCGCCGGGTTTTGGGTACCAAGGACTCCCCGGTCTTCCACACCCACGCATGGCTGCCACCCTCTCGTGTGGAAGCGAGATTGGCGGCTTTCATCTTTCAGAGAGTCGTAGGTACCCACATGAAAAAGCTCGTCCCCGATCCGCCACTCACTACCCCGCGCCGACTACGCGATCCTGAACTGGATGCGGCGAATATCTCCCTGCTCCTGTCGCTCAACGACCAGAAGCAACCACTGCTCACACAGCTCAAAGAAACCCGCAGCCAGCCGTTCGGCCTGCGCGACGCCCAGCAGCGCCCGCTGTTCGCGGTGCAGGCCGGGGTAAATGCCGAAGAAGCCTTGATGCATGTTTCGCTGCTGCTCAAATGCGCCGAAGAAGTCTCGGATGAAATCACCGAACAGGGCAGCGGCATCGAACGCGGGTTGATCTGGTCCATGGTGCATTCCGTGGAGATGGCTCGCGCGGCGGTTGATGCGCTGCTCGATGGCGTGCGCACAGCTCGCTGACCGCCCCTGGTAGGAGCGAAGCTTGCTCGCGATAGCATCGCCGCGGTCTTCTGCCGGACCGAGTCGCCTGCATCGCGAGCAAGCTTCGCTCCTACAGAAGCAGTTGGCGGTGTCAGGCTTGTTCGAGCACTTCGTCGGCCTTGCCGCCGGCTTGCTGGATCACCAGGTGGATGAAGTGCAGCTTGGCGATTACTGCCGGTGGCAGGATGAAGGGATAGAAGTCCGGCTGGCCCATGCTGCGTGACAATTCGTTGAGCATGCCCGCCAGTTCGATCCAGGCGTTGACGAAAGAGAGGAACGCCGGGCCGCCTGGGTGCTGTGGGTCATACAGAGTATCGAGTGGGAACGGCTGGTAGTCGAAGTCCATTTCCCGGGCACTCATGCCGAAGCCCAACGCGGTATCGACCGCGTCCATCATGTGCAGGTAATGGGCCCAGGTTTCCGCCCAGTCTTCCCAGGGGTGCATGGTGGCGTAGGCGCTGACGTAGGCCTGCGACCAATCGTTCGGCGCGCCCTGTTGATAATGCCGGTCCAGGGCCTCGGCGTAGCTCGCACGCTCGTCGCCGAACAGTGCGCGACAGGGTTCCAGCCAATGGCTGTTGGCGATCAGGCGGTCCCAGTAGTAATGCCCCACCTCATGCCGGAAGTGGCCGAGCAAGGTGCGATAGGGTTCGCGCATCTGTACCCGCACCTGCTCGCGATAGGCGTCATCGGCTTCCTTGATGTCGAGGGTGATCAGGCCGTTGGCGTGGCCGGTCATCGGCGCCTTACCCTGCCGATCGACACCGAGGAAATCGAAAGCCAGGCCAGCCGCTTCATCCTCGGTCTTGGCGATCAGCGGCAACCCCAGGCTCACCAGTTGCGCCACCAGACGGCGCTTGGCGATTTCCACCTTGCGCCAGCGTTCGGGATTTTCCGGTACGCCAAGATCGGGAATGGTCCGGTTCAGCCGGCACGCCACACACAAGGTGTCGGCGCCATAAGCCGGCAGCAGCCAGTTACAGGCCGCCGGGGTATCGAGGTTGTCGCAGCGCCGGAACAGCCCCGCCTGCGGGTCGACATCCAGCAGCCAGGTATCGACCTCCGACCCCGGCTGCAGCGACGACAGGCGACTCTGCTCAGGCTGATAACCCAAGGCCGCCGAACAGGCCAGGCACTGACTATTGCGAAAGAACAGCGACTGCCCGCAGCGACACGGCCAGACTTTGCTGTTGCGGCTGTTCTCGCGGACAAAGGGCGCGGCGATACGGGAACTGAGCTGCTCGAAAAAGCGGTACATGGCGATCTCTCCCTGGGCTTGCCAAGACTAGATCATGGGGACGGGACTATTGTTCCATCGCCTAGATGGTGATCCGCTTTTCTGTAGGAGCGAGCTTGCTCGCGAAGCGATTTCCCTGCCGCCTGCTGTGCAAGCCGGGAGATTTTTCGCGAGCAAGCTCGCTCCTACAGAGGAATGCGATTCCATGTAGCCGCTGCCGCAGGCTGCGATCGACCGCGTAGCAGGCGTTGCGCCGCCAGGCGCAGAAGGTCCTGCGGACCTTGCGCAGCCTTCGGCAGCGGCTACAGGGTTATGCCGAGATACCGTGCTGGCCGAGGAAGGCCACGAAGGCCTCTTCATCCAGCACCTTGAGGCCCAGCTCGTTGGCCTTGGCCAGCTTCGAGCCGGCGCCAGGGCCGGCCACCACACAGTGGGTCTTGGCCGAAACGGAGCCGGCGACCTTGGCGCCCAGGCTTTCCAGTTTGTCCTTGGCCACGTCGCGACTCATCAGTTCCAGGGAACCGGTGAGCACCCAGGTCTGGCCGGCCAGCGGCAGCCCTTCCACCACCTTCTTCTCGCTCTGCCAGTGCATGCCGAAGGCTTGCAACTGCGCTTCGATGGCCAGCGCCCGCTCGGCGTTTTCCGCGATATCGAAGAACTCGCGCACGGCCTTGGCCTGCTTCTCCGGCAGGGTCTGGCGCATGTCCAGCCAGTCCGCCTTGACCACACCATCGAGGGTGACGAACTTGTCCGCCAGCTTCTGCGCGGCGCCCGGCCCAACCGACGGGATGTTCAGCTTGTCGAGCATGCCGCCCAGGGTGGTGCTGGCGGCGAACTCGGCGCCGAGGTCGCCCTGATCCTGCAGCTCAAGAGCGCACTGCTGCGGATCGAGCAAGGCACCGATCACCTCTTGGTTGTGGCTGTCCTCGAAGAAGCTGTGAATCTCGTGAGCCACTTCCAGGCCGATATCCGGCAGGTAGGTCAGCACTTCCGGCAAGGCTTGCTGTACGCGCTCCAGAGAGGCCAGGGAGCGCGCCAGGACCTTGGCCGTCTCCTCGCCCACATCGGGAATGCCCAGGGCGTAGATGAAGCGCGCCAGGCCCGGCTTCTTACTGTCTTCGATGGCCTTGAGCAGCTTGTTGCTGGAGACCTCGGCGAAGCCTTCCAGGTCGATGATCTGCTCGTACTTGAGCTTGTAGAGGTCGGCCGGCGAACCGATGAGCTTTTCGTCCACCAGCTGCTCGATGGTCTTGTCGCCCAGCCCTTCGATATCCATCGCCCGACGGGAAACGAAGTGAATGATCGCCTGCTTGAGCTGAGCGCCACAGGCCAGGCGACCGACGCAGCGGTACACCGCGCCCTCGCTGATGGTTTCCTTGCCCTTGCTGCGCTTGATCAGTTGCGTGCGCTCGACATGGGAACCGCACACCGGGCAGGTCTGCGGGATATGCACCGGGCGTGCATCCTGTGGCCGGCGCTCGGCCACCACCTGCACCACTTGCGGAATTACATCGCCCGCGCGGCGGATGATCACGGTGTCGCCAATCATCAGGCCCAGGCGCGCCACTTCGTCCATGTTGTGCAAGGTCGCGTTGGAGACGGTGACACCCGCCACCTTGACCGGCTTCAGACGCGCCACTGGGGTCACCGCGCCGGTACGACCAACCTGGAATTCCACATCCAGCAGCTCGGTCAGCTCTTCCATCGCCGGGAACTTGTGGGCAATTGCCCAACGCGGCTCACGGGCCCGGAAGCCCAGTTCACGCTGCGAGGCAACGCTGTTGACCTTGAACACCACGCCGTCGATTTCATAGGGCAAGCCATTACGGCGCTCGCCGATATCGCGGTAGTAATCCAGGCATTCGTCGATGCCCTTGGCCAGTTTCAGCTCGCGACTGACGGGCATGCCCCAGTGCTTGAGCTGCTCCAGGTTGCCGATATGGGTGTCGGCAATGTCAGCGGTGACCTGGCCAATCCCGTAGCAGCAGAATTCCAGCGGACGGCTGGCGGTGATCTTCGAGTCCAGCTGGCGCAAGCTGCCAGCCGCGGCGTTACGCGGGTTGGCGAAGGTCTTGCCGCCAACCTCCAGCTGCGCGGCATTGAGCCGCTCGAAACCGGCCTTGGACATGTAGACCTCGCCGCGCACCTCCAGGGTCGCCGGCCAGCCGCTGCCGTGCAGCTTCAGCGGAATGTTGCGCACGGTGCGCACGTTGACGCTGATGTCTTCGCCGGTGGTGCCGTCGCCGCGGGTCGCGCCACGCACCAGCACACCGTCCAGATACAGCAGGCTGACCGCCAGGCCATCGAGCTTCGGCTCGCAGCTGTATTCCACCGCCGCCCCACCACCGAACAGATCGCCCACCGGCAGGTCGAGCCCCTCGGTCACCCGGCGATCGAACTCGCGCATGTCGGTTTCTTCGAAGGCGTTGCCCAGGCTGAGCATGGGGATTTCGTGGCGCACCTGGGTGAAGGCCGAGAGCGCCGCGCTGCCCACGCGCTGGGTGGGCGAATCGCTGCTGACCAGCTCCGGATGCTCGGCTTCCAGCGCCTTGAGTTCGTGGAACAGGCGATCGTATTCGGCGTCGGGAATGCTCGGCTCGTCGAGTACGTGGTAGCGGTAGTTGTGCTGATCCAGCTCAGCGCGCAGCTCAAGAATGCGGGTTTCGACGGCGGTCATGATGTTCTCTCAAAAAGCAAAAGAGCAGCCTAGGCTGCTCAATATTTGTCTGGAGGGTCTTGCGACCCTGTCGCGAGCCTGCTCCGGCAGGCCAAGGGTTATGCCGGAGCGGCTGGCTCGCGAAGCGCTCAGCGCTTCTGGGTCAGGGCGCGACGCTCGAATTCGACGATGCGCTGACGGTAGTGTTCGATGGTCTGGGCGGTCAGCACGCTGCGCTGGTCGTCCTTCAGTTCGCCGTTCAGTTCCTGGGACAGCTTGCGCGCCGCGGCCACCATCACGTCGAAAGCCTGCTTCGGATGACGCGGGCCTGGCAGGCCGAGGAAGAAGCTCACGGCCGGGGTGCTGAAGTGGTCGATGTCGTCCAGGTCGAACACGCCTGGCTTGACCGCGTTGGCCATGGAGAACAGTACTTCGCCATTGCCGGCCATGCTTTCGTGACGGTGGAAAATATCCATCTCGCCAAAACGCAGGCCGCTTTCCAGGATGTTCTGCAACAGCGCCGGGCCCTTGAAGCCGCCGGAGTCACGGCAGATCACGCTGATCACCAGCACTTCTTCGGCTTGCGGCTGGTCCTTGTCGGCGTAACCGGAAGCCTTGGTTTCATCCGGGAAGTCGTCGTCACGGCTGCTGAAGCTCGGGCCGCCGTCCAGATCCAGGTTGAGGTTCAGGTCGCCCTGCTGTGGCTCGCTGGCACGCTTGCCACGCTTGGAACCGGATTCACGCGGCTCGCGCACTGGCGCGCTCATCGACGGCAGGTCGTGCTCATCGAGTTGCGGTTCCTTATGGGTATCCAGCACGCGGGGCGGGCCCAGCAGTTCGGCACTGCTGTCGTCGTCCGGCAGGTTGGACAGGCTACGATCCAGACGGAATTTCAACTTTCCTTTGCCGCCGCGCATACGGCGCCAGCCATCAAAAAGAATACCGGCAATGACAATGATGCCGATGACGATCAGCCACTCGCGCAGACCGATTTCCATGTAATCCCGTGCCTCTATGAAAAATGCTGAAAAATAAGAGGTTTAGCAAACTGCAAACCGCTTTAAAACGTGGCGCCAACTCTATGTTCTGACTGGCGTTTTGCCCACGTATAGGAAAAATTGACATTAAACTAGCACGACCAAAGACAACTTTACACCGTCTGTCGCAACGGCTTCATTCAATATGTCGATCAGCCAGTACTCGGCACAGGTAAAAACCTCTTACTTGTCACTTACATACCGGCTTTGGTCGCCCGGATATCAGGCGTCCACCATCGCCATCGCCTCCTCGACATCCACCGCTACCAGGCGCGAACAGCCGGGCTCGTGCATCGTCACGCCCATCAATTGATCGGCCATTTCCATGGCGATCTTGTTGTGGGTGATATAGATGAACTGCACCGTCTGCGACATCTCTTTAACCAGCCTTGCGTAGCGTCCAACGTTAGCGTCATCCAGCGGGGCGTCAACTTCGTCGAGCATGCAGAACGGCGCCGGGTTCAACTTGAAGATGGCAAATACCAGCGCCAGGGCCGTCAATGCTTTCTCACCACCGGACAACAAATGAATGGTGCTGTTCTTCTTCCCTGGCGGACGCGCCATGATCGTTACCCCTGTATCGAGTAGATCTTCGCCCGTCAGTTCCAAATAAGCGCTGCCGCCACCGAAAACTTTTGGAAAGAGCGCCTGTAAACCGCCGTTAATCTGATCAAAGGTATCCTTGAAACGATTACGGGTTTCCTTGTCGATCTTGCGAATCACGTTTTCCAGGGTTTCCAGGGCTTCCACCAGATCGGCGTCCTGGGCATCCAGATAACGCTTGCGCTCGGACTGCTGCTGGTACTCATCGATGGCCGCGAGGTTGATCGCCCCCAGGCGCTGAATGCGCGCGGCAATCCGCTCGAGTTCTTCCTCGGCTTCTTTCTCGCTGGCCTGTTCGGTCAGCGTGGCGAGCACGCCCTGCAAGTCGTAGCCGTCTTCCAGCAATTGGTCCTGCAAGGTCTTGCGGCGCACGCTCAAGGCCTGCCACTCCATACGCTGCTGTTCGAGCTGGCCACGGATCAATTGCGATTGCTGCTCGGCCTGGGTCCGACGTTTTTCCGCGTCGCGCAATTCGCGGTCGGCATCTTCCATGGCGATCTGCGCGCTCTTGAGCTCGACGTCGACGGTCATGCGTTTTTCCAGCAATTCCTCGAGCTTCAGGCGCAGCTCTTCCAGCGGTGCGGCGCCCTCCTCCAGGTTCAGGCTGAGCTGTTCGCGCTTCTCCGTCAGACGCTCCGATTGCAGCTCCAGGCGTTCCAGGGCCTGACGGGTGGAGTCGTGCTGGGCCTTGAGCGAACCCAGGCGTACCGCCAACTGGTGAGCGTGATCCTTGTGCTGGCGCGCCTCCTGGCGCACCCGGTCCAGGCGCTCGCGCAAACTGTCGCGCTGGGCCAGCAGCAATTCGCGCTGCTCGGTGTCCAGGGCCATGCTGTCGAGGGCTTCCTGCAGTTGCAGACGGGCTTCGCCCACCTGCTCGTGTTCCACGGCGCGCTGCTCGCCCAGCTCCGCCACTTCTTCATCCAGGCGGGTACGGCGCAGGGCCAGTTGCTCGGCCTTGGCCTTGCCGGCGGAAAGCTTGGCTTTCAATTCACCCTGCTGACGAGCCTCGTCCTGCAGCAGGCGGCGCAGGTGTTCGCGACCGTTCTCCTGCTGCCGCTGCTGGGCACGCAGGTTCTGCAAGTGGGTTTCCAGGTCTTCCACGCTGGCTTCGCGCTCGTCGCGCTCCTGGCTCAGCTGCTCGATTTCCTGGTTGCGCGCGAGCATGCCGCTTTCCGCTTCGCTGGCACGACGCACCCGCAGAAAATGCCGGCCGACCCAGAAACCGTCGCGGCTGATCAGGCTCTCACCGGCCGCCAATTGGCCACGCAGAGCCAGGGCCTGCTCAAGGCTTTCCACCGGCTTGACCTGGCCCAGCCAGGGCGCCAGATCGACCTGGGCATCGACCTTGTCCAACAGGCTGCCGGGTATCCGCGCGCCCTCGCCCGCCAGCTGGAGCAGGCGCAGGTCGCCCTGCTCGAACCCGGCCAGGTCGAACCCGGCAAAGTCGTCGACCAGCACCGCTTGCAGGTCGGCGCCGAGCACGGTTTCCACCGCCAGCTCCCAACCCGCCTCGACCTTCAAGCCTTCGGCCAGACGCGGACGCTCGGCCAGCTGTTGCTCGCGCAGCCACTCCGCCGCGCCGGTCCCCGGATTGAGCGCCGCCTGCTGCAAGGCCTCCAGCGAAGCCAGGCGACCATTGAGACGCTGTAGTTCGCCCTGGGCCTGCTGCTGGGCCTGAGTCGCCTGATGCAGCTCCTGACGCAACTGTTCCAGGCGTTCGACCTGACCGTCTTCGCTGGCCTGCAAGTCTTCCAGGGTCGCTTCGCTGGCCGCGAGTTGTTCGTTGAGTTCGAGGATTGCCGCGTCTTCCGGATCGGCGGCCAGCAACGCACGCTCCTCCACCAGACGCCGCTGGCGCTCGCCCAGACGCTCCATGCTGCCTTCGAGCTGCTGGATACGCGACTGCTGCACCTCGGCCTGGCGCCGCGGCTCGGCGGACTTGAGGTTGAATCCGTCCCACTGCTCCTGCCAGCCGTGCATGGTGGTTTCGGCTTCTTCCAGGGCCGCGGCAGCCTCTTCGGCGGCGGCGCTGCTGACTTCCTGCTCGGGCTCGAGCATTTCCAGCTCTTCGCCGAGGGTGGCAAGCAAGGTACGGTCGTGACCCAGGTGGGATTCGGTTTCCAGGCGCGCGCGCTCGGCCTCGCGCAGGTCGTCCTGCAACTGGCGCAAACGCTGTTGGCCGTGCTGGATGCTCTGCTCGACCCGGGCGATATCGCCGCCGACCGAATAGAAGCGCCCCTGCACCAGATTGAAGCGCTCGGACAGTTCATGGTGCCCGTCACGCAAGCGCTCGATAGCAGCATCGGCATTGCGTTGCTCCGCCACCAGGGCTTCGAAGCCGACTTCCTGGTTGCCGATGATCGATTCGCGCTGCCCGACCTGCTCGTTAAGCTCCTGCCAGCGCAGTGCCGACAGCTGGGCCTTGAGCTGACGCTCCTCGGCTTTGTATTCCTGGTACTTCTCGGCAGCCTGGGCCTGGCGATGCAGGCGTTCGAGCTGGCGCTCCAGCTCTTCGCGCAGGTCGGTCAGGCGCGCCAGGTTTTCGTGAGTACGGCGGATGCGGTTTTCGGTTTCCCGGCGGCGCTCCTTGTACTTGGAAATCCCCGCCGCTTCTTCGATGAAGTTGCGCAGGTCTTCCGGCTTGGCTTCGATCAGCTTGGAGATCATGCCCTGCTCGATGATCGAGTAGCTGCGTGGCCCCAGGCCGGTACCGAGGAAGATATCGGTAATGTCGCGACGGCGGCACTTGGTGCCGTTGAGGAAATAGCTGTTCTGGCTGTCGCGGGTAACCTTGCGGCGGATGGAGATTTCCGCGTAGGCCGCGTACTCGCCGATCAGGGTGCCGTCGGAGTTGTCGAAGACCAGCTCGATGCTGGCCTGGCTTACCGGCTTGCGGCTGGTGGAGCCGTTGAAGATGACGTCGGTCATCGACTCGCCGCGCAGGTTCTTGGCCGAGCTCTCGCCCATCACCCAACGCACGGCGTCGATGATGTTCGACTTGCCGCAACCATTGGGCCCGACCACCGCCGCCATGTTACTGGGGAAGTTCACCGTGGTCGGGTCGACGAAGGATTTGAACCCCGCCAGCTTGATGCACTTGAGCCGCACGCTCAGGCAACCGTCAAGGCAGCGACTACCAGATCGCAACTGCGCCGGGCATAGGCCGTCAGCACCAGGCGGATGGTCGGCAGGTCACGGGCCAGCACGGCGGCCAGCAGTTGCTCGAACAGGTCGAGGAATTCGCTCATTTCCGCCTTGCGCTGCTCCAAGGCCAGGAAATAGGCACGGCTCATCGCCGGCTGCAGGTTCTCGACGGTTTCCTGCAGGTACGGGTTGTCGGCAAACGGATAGGCGGCGCGCATCACGTTGAAGCTGTCTTCGACGAAGCTGCGGATGTCCTGGCGCTCGTAGGCGGCGATCAGCCGTTGCTGGATCTGCAGGAATGGCGCCATGTCGGCCTGCAGTTCCCAGCCGTTGGCCACCGAGTTGCCCAGCAGGATGTACAGCTCGCTCATCAGGGTGCACAGGCTCTGCACCTTGTGCGGGGTGAGTTCGGTCACATGGGCGCCGCGACGCGGCAGGATCGCGATCAGGTGACGGCGCTCGAGGATCAGCAGGGCCTCGCGGACCGAGCCGCGGCTGACGTTGAGGGCCAGCGTGACCTTCTGTTCCTGAATCCGCTCCCCAGGCTTGAGCTCGCCGCGAATGATGCGTTCGGCGAGGTGGTGAGCGATTTGCTCGGCGAGGCTGTCCGGCGCCTTGAACGTCATGGTTTTCCTTCAAACTCTTAGATCGGTACAAGCGGCGCAGTGTAGCGCAATTGCTACCTCATCGCGGAGTGCCCAAGAGCCTGAATTTGGCACGGAATAAGCAAAAAGCACTGCGGCCCGGGAGGGTCAATACTGTTTGAAAGCGCTTGTTGATCGGCAAAAAGCAATTTCCTGACCCTTAAGTCAGAAATTCATTGACCGAAAAGTCAGACATGACTAAATTCGGCCCCAGTCGGTTAACAACAATAATGAGTCTGCGAGGCCTTCCGTGATCCAGTTTTTACTCAACCAGGAACTCCGTAGCGAGCACAGCCTGGACCCGAATCTGACGGTGCTCAATTATCTGCGCGAGCATCTGGGCAAGCCCGGCACCAAGGAAGGCTGCGCCAGTGGCGACTGTGGCGCCTGCACCGTGGTGGTCGGCGAATTGCAGACCGACGACACGGGCGCGGAGCACATCCGTTATCGCAGCCTCAACTCGTGCCTGACCTTCGTCTCGTCGCTGCACGGCAAACAGCTGATCAGCGTCGAAGACCTCAAGCACCAGGGCCAGTTGCACAGCGTGCAGAAGGCCATGGTCGAGTGCCACGGTTCGCAGTGCGGCTTCTGCACGCCGGGCTTCGTCATGTCGCTGTTCGCCATGCAGAAGAACTCCGAGCAACCCGACTCGCACAAGGCCCATGAAGCCCTGGCCGGCAACCTGTGCCGCTGCACCGGCTACCGCCCGATCCTCGCCGCCGCCGAGCAGGCCTGCTGCGGCAAACAGCCGGACCAGTTCGACGCCCGCGAAGCCGAGACCATCGCGCGCCTGAAAGCCATCGCCCCCAGCGAGACCGGTGAGCTGAACAGCGGCGACAAACGCTGCCTGGTACCACTGACCCTGTCCGACTTGGCCGACCTGTATGACGCCTATCCGCAAGCCCGACTGCTGGCCGGCGGCACCGACCTGGCGCTGGAAGTCACCCAGTTCCACCGCCCGCTGCCGGTGATGATCTACGTCGGCAACGTCGCCGAGATGAAACGCGTCGAACGCTTCGACGATCGCCTGGAAATCGGCGCCGCCACCGCCCTCTCCGATTGCTACGACGCCCTCAAGGCCGAATACCCGGACTTCGGCGAACTGCTGCAACGCTTCGCCTCGCTGCAGATCCGCAACCAGGGCACCCTGGGCGGCAACATTGGCAATGCCTCGCCCATCGGCGACTCTCCACCCTTGCTGATCGCCCTGGGCGCGCAGATCGTCCTGTGCAAGGGCAACAGCCGCCGCACCCTGGCCCTGGAAGGCTATTTCATCGACTACCGCGTCACCGCGCGCCAGGAAAGCGAGTTCATCGAGAAGATCATCGTGCCGCGGGCCAGCGCCCAGCAGCTGTTCCGCGCCTACAAGGTGTCCAAGCGCCTGGACGATGATATTTCCGCGGTCTGCGCAGCCTTCAACCTGCGCATCGAGAATGGCGTGATCGCCGACGCTCGCGTGGCCTTCGGCGGCATGGCCGCCACCCCGAAACGCGCCAAGCACTGTGAAGCCGCGCTGCTCGGCGCGCCCTGGAGCGAGGCCACCGTCGAGCGTGCCTGCGCCGCCCTGGGCGAGGACTTCACCCCGCTTTCGGACTTCCGCGCCAGCAAGGAATACCGCCTGCTCAGCGCCCAGAACCTGCTGCGCAAATACTTTATCGAACTGCAAACACCGCACATCGAGACCCGGGTGACCGCTTATGTCTAATCATCACAAAGTCGAGAAGACCCAAGCCGAACTGAGCGCCCTGTTTCAGCAGGACCTGGCCACCGGCGTCGGACGCAGCGTCAAGCACGACAGCGCCGTCAAGCACGTGTCCGGCGAAGCGGTGTACATCGATGACCGGCTGGAATTCCCCAACCAGTTGCATGTGTATGCGCGCCTCTCGGACCGGGCCCACGCGAAGATCCTCAGCATCGACACCGCGCCCTGCTACGCCTTCGACGGCGTGCGCATCGTCATCACTCACAAGGACATCCCGGGGCTGAAAGACATCGGCCCGCTGCTGCCCGGCGACCCGCTGCTGGCCATCGACGATGTGCAGTTCGTCGGTCAGCCGGTGCTGGCCGTGGCCGCCCGCGACCTGGAAACCGCGCGCAAGGCGGCCATGGCCGCGGTCATCGAATACGAGGACCTGGAGCCGGTGCTGGACGTGGTCGAAGCCCTGCGCAAGCGCCACTTCGTCCTCGACAGCCACACTCACCAGCGCGGTGACTCGGCCAAGGCCCTGGCCAGCGCCGAGCATCGTATCCAGGGCACCCTGCACATCGGCGGCCAGGAACACTTCTACCTGGAGACCCAGATCTCCTCGGTGATGCCCACCGAAGACGGCGGCATGATCGTCTACTGCTCGACCCAGAACCCCACCGAAGTGCAGAAGCTGGTGGCCGAGGTGCTGGACGTGTCGATGAACAAGATCGTAGTCGACATGCGCCGCATGGGCGGTGGTTTCGGCGGCAAGGAAACCCAGGCCGCCAGCCCGGCATGCCTGTGCGCGGTGATCGCGCACCTCACCGGCCAGCCGACCAAGATGCGCCTGCCGCGGGTCGAAGACATGCTGATGACCGGCAAACGCCACCCCTTCTATATCGAGTACGACGTCGGCTTCGACAGCACCGGGCGCCTGCATGGCATCCAGCTGGAGCTGGCCGGCAACTGCGGTTGCTCGCCGGACCTGTCGGCCTCGATCGTCGACCGGGCGATGTTCCACGCCGACAACTCGTACTACCTGGGCGACGCCACCATCAACGGCCATCGCTGCAAGACCAACACCGCGTCGAACACCGCCTACCGCGGCTTCGGTGGCCCGCAAGGCATGGTCGCCATCGAGGAAGTGATGGACGCCATCGCCCGCCATCTCGCCCTCGACCCGCTGGCCGTGCGCAAGGCCAACTACTACGGCAAGACCGAACGCAACATCACCCACTACTACCAGACCGTCGAGCACAACATGCTCGAAGAAATGACCGCCGAACTGGAAGCCAGCAGCCAGTACGCCGAGCGCCGCGAAACGATTCGCCGCTACAACGCCAACAGCCCGATCCTGAAAAAGGGCCTGGCGCTGACCCCGGTGAAATTCGGCATTTCCTTCACTGCCAGCTTCCTCAACCAGGCCGGCGCGCTGGTGCACGTCTACACCGACGGCAGCATCCACCTCAACCACGGTGGCACGGAAATGGGCCAGGGCCTGAACACCAAGGTGGCGCAGGTAGTGGCCGAGGTGTTCCAGGTGGAAATCGATCGGGTGCAGATCACCGCGACCAACACCGACAAGGTGCCCAACACCTCGCCGACCGCCGCTTCCAGCGGTGCCGACCTGAACGGCAAGGCTGCGCAGAACGCAGCGGAAATCATCAAGAAACGCCTGGTGGAGTTTGCCGCCCGGCAGTACAAGGTCAGCGAGGAAGATGTGGAATTCCACAACGGCCATGTGCGGGTCCGCGACCAGATCCTGAGTTTCGAGGAACTGATCCAGCAGGCCTATTTCGCCCAGGTCTCGCTGTCCAGCACCGGCTTCTACAAGACCCCAAAAATCTACTACGACCGTGCCCAGGCCCGTGGCCGGCCGTTCTACTACTACGCCTACGGCGCCGCCTGCGCCGAGGTGATAGTCGACACCCTGACCGGCGAGTACAAGATGCTGCGCACCGACATCCTGCATGACGTCGGCGCCTCGCTGAACCCGGCCATCGACATCGGCCAGGTGGAAGGCGGCTTTATCCAGGGCATGGGCTGGCTGACCATGGAAGAACTGGTGTGGAACGCCAAGGGCAAGCTGATGACCAACGGCCCGGCCAGCTACAAGATTCCCGCGGTGGCCGACATGCCGCTGGACCTGCGGGTCAAGCTGGTGGAAAACCGCAAGAATCCGGAAGACACGGTGTTCCACTCCAAGGCCGTGGGCGAGCCGCCGTTCATGCTCGGCATCGCCGTCTGGTGCGCGATCAAGGACGCCGTGGCCAGCCTTGGCGATTACCGGCACCAGCCAAGGATCGACGCGCCAGCCACGCCGGAGCGGGTGTTGTGGGGCTGCGAGCAGATGCGCCAGCTGAAGGTGACCAAGGCCGTCGAGGCCGAGTCTGAACTGGCGCCGCTCTAGAACGAGGTGCGCCCATCGCGGGCAAGCCTCGCTCCTACAGACCCGTGCAGATATGTGGGAGTGAGGCTTGCCCGCGATGACGGCCGAACAGACAACAGCGATGTTGAGGTGAAACATGTACAACTGGATCAGCGCCCTCGCCGACCTGCAAACCCGCGGTGAACCCTGCGTGCTGGTGACCATCATCGAAGAGCTGGGTTCGACGCCACGCAATGCCGGCTCGAAAATGGTCATCAGCGCCACCCAGAGTTTCGACACCATCGGCGGCGGCCACCTGGAATACAAGGCCATGCAGATCGCCCGCGAGATGCTCGCCAGCGGCAAGCAGGACACCCATCTGGAGCGCTTCAGCCTGGGCGCCAGCCTCGGCCAGTGCTGCGGCGGCGTGACGGTGTTGCTGTTCGAACCCATGGGCCAGGTCCAGGCGCAGATTGCGGTGTTCGGCGCCGGCCATGTCGGCCGCGCCCTGGTGCCGCTGCTGGCCAGCCTGCCGTGCAAGGTGCGCTGGATCGACTCGCGGGAACAGGAGTTCCCCGAACAGATCCCCCAGGGCGTGCGCAAGATCGTCAGCGAAGAGCCCGTCGATGAAATCGACGACCTGCCCGCCGGCAGCTACTGCATCGTCATGACCCATAATCACCAGCTCGACCTGGAGCTCACCGCCGCGATTCTCAAGCGCAACGACTTCGCCTACTTCGGCCTGATCGGCTCGAAAACCAAACGGGTGAAGTTCGAACACCGCCTGCGCGAACGCGGCTTCGACAACAGCCTGCTGCAACGCATGCGCTGCCCGATGGGGCTGGGCGAAGTCAAAGGCAAGCTGCCTGTGGAAATCGCCATCTCCATCGCCGGCGAAATCATCGCCACCTATAACGCCAATTTCGGCCAGCACAGCGTCCGCGCCGAACCCATTGCCAAACTGCTGCCGGCCTCGCGCCGCAGCCATGCCGCCCATTAAAAAGCCACGAACCGAGACTGCCTCATGCCTCTGACTCGCAAAGCCTACCGTGCCGCCATCCTGCACAGCATCGCCGACCCCGCCGAGGTCGGCATCGAAGCCTCCTACGAGTATTTCGAGGATGGCCTGCTGGTGGTCGACAACGGCCAGATCAGTGCCCTTGGCCACGCCAGCGAATTGCTCGCCAGTTTGCCCGCCGATACCGAGGTCACTCACTACCAGGATGCGCTGATCACCCCAGGCTTTATCGACACCCATATCCACCTGCCGCAGACCGGCATGGTCGGCGCCTACGGCGAGCAGTTGCTGGACTGGCTCAACACTTACACCTTCCCTTGTGAAAGCCAGTTCGCCGACCAGGCCCATGCCGAGGAAGTGGCGGAGATTTTCATCAAGGAGCTGCTGCGCAACGGCACCACCACCGCCCTGGTCTTCGGCAGCGTGCACCCGCAATCGGTGAACGCCTTTTTCGCAGCGGCCGAGAAGCTCGACCTGCGGATGATCGCCGGCAAGGTGATGATGGACCGCAACGCTCCCGACTACCTGACCGACACCGCCGAATCCAGCTACCTGGAAAGCAAGGCGCTGATCGAGCGCTGGCACGGCAAGGGTCGCCTGCACTACGCGGTGACGCCGCGTTTCGCCCCGACCAGCACCCCGGAACAACTGACCCTGGCCGGGCAACTGCTCGGTGAATACCCCGACCTGTACATGCAGACCCACATCAGCGAGAACCTGCAGGAAGTCGAATGGGTCAAGGAGCTGTTCCCGGAGCGCAAGGGCTACCTGGATGTGTACGACCACTACCAGTTGCTGGGTGAGCGCTCGGTGTTCGCCCACGGCGTGCACCTGTGCGACGACGAATGCGCGCGCCTGGCGCAGACCGGTTCGGCCGTGGCCTTCTGCCCGACCTCGAACCTGTTCCTCGGCAGCGGCCTGTTCAACCTGCCGATGGCCGAGAAGCACAAGCTGAATGTCGGCCTGGGTACCGACGTCGGCGGTGGCACCAGCTTCTCGCTGCTGCAGACCCTGAACGAAGCCTACAAGGTCATGCAGCTGCAGGGCGCGCGCCTGAGCCCGTTCAAGTCGCTGTATCTGGCCACCCTCGGCGGCGCCCGCGCACTGCGCCTGGAAGAGCGGATCGGCACCCTGCAGCCGGGCACCGACGCCGACTTCCTGGTGCTCGACTACAACGCCACGCCGCTGCTGAGCTATCGCCTGAAACAGTCCAAGAGCATCGCCGAGACGCTGTTCGTCCTGATGACCCTGGGCGACGACCGCACCGTGGCGCAGACCTATGCCGCGGGCAATCTGGTGCACCAGCGCTAAGTTTTCCCAGGCATAAAAAATCCCCCGTGATCCTTGGATTCCGGGGGATTTTTTGTGCCCTTCAGGCCGTCATCGCGGGCCCGCTGCGATGTCTCAGAGCTTGGCGGGAGAGCGGCCCGGCTTCTTGGTTTGCAGCAGGTGCGAGAACACCGCGTGCAGGTCGTCCGAGGCGCTTTCTTCGTCGAGGTTGAGCTTGCTGTCGATATGATCCATGTGATGCATCATCAGGGTCACCGCCAGCTCCGCGTCACGGGCCTCGATAGCGTCGATCAGCTGGGTGTGCTCATCGTAGGAACAGTGCGAGCGGTTGCCGCTTTCGTACTGGGCGATGATCAGCGAGGTCTGGGATACCAGGCTGCGCTGGAAGCTGATCAGCGGGGCATTCTTCGCCGCTTCGGCGAGCTTCAGGTGGAACTCGCCCGACAGACGGATACCGGCGCCGCGATCGCCACGGGAGAAACTGTCGCGCTCGTCATTGACCATCTGCCGCAGCTCGGCAAGCTGCTCGGCCGTGGCGTGCTGCACCGCCAGCTCGGTGATCGCCCGCTCCACCAGCCGGCGCGCCATGAACACCTGGCGGGCTTCTTCGACACTCGGGCTGGCCACGACCGCACCGCGATTGGGTCGCAGCAGCACCACGCCTTCATGGGCCAGGCGCGACAGCGCACGACGAATGATGGTACGGCTGACCCCGAAAATTTCCCCCAGCGCCTCTTCGCTCAACTTGGTGCCGGGCGCCAGGCGCTGTTCGAGGATGGCCTCGAAGATATGCGCGTAGACAATATCGTCCTGGGTCCCGCTGCGACCGGCCTTGCCTGCTCGCGGTTGTTTCTTGAGGGGTTGCAACTGTTCGTTCATGGGCACTCGAGTCGGGAGAACTGCGGCGAATTGACCGTGACTGTAATACGGCACAGTGGGTCGCTGACAAGTATCGCGTAAAAACAATGGCACATTGTACACAACCCATAGGGTTTATTCGCAATAACTGTATGGTCCACAGGCTGTGACAACGACTGTACGGCCATTTGCCGCCCTGGCTGTATTGCAATGAATAGTTACTTTTACGTTTAGGCTTGGCCCCTGCTTTCGTCACCCAACGCCCCTGCGCCGGGCTTTCGGGTGGCAGATATCTTCATCAGAACAAGGAACAGTGCTCCATGTCCGACGCCTCCCTCGCGCCGTTACGCCCCCTGGCCGATACTTCGCCCTCGGCCGTAGTCGCCGGCTTCATCGCCATGATGACCGGCTACACCAGCTCCCTGGTGCTGATGTTCCAGGCCGGACAAGCCGCGGGGCTGACCAGCGGGCAGATTTCCTCCTGGATCTGGGCCATCTCCATCGGCATGGCCGTGTGCAGCATCGGCCTGTCCTTGCGTTACCGCACCCCGATCACCGTCGCCTGGTCGACCCCCGGCGCCGCGCTGCTGATCACCAGCCTGTCCGGCGTGAGCTACGGCGAAGCCATCGGCGCCTATATCACCTGCGCGGTGCTGGTGACCATCTGTGGCCTGACCGGCAGCTTCGAACGCCTGGTCAAGCGCATTCCGGCCTCCCTCGCCGCGGCGCTGCTGGCGGGCATCCTGTTCAAGATCGGCAGCGAGATCTTCGTCGCGGCGCAGCACCGCACCGGCCTGGTGCTGGGCATGTTCTTCAGCTATTTGCTGGTCAAGCGCCTGTCGCCACGCTACGCGGTGCTCGCCGCGCTGCTGATCGGCACCGCGCTGGCCGGGGTGATGGGCCTGCTGGACTTCAGCGAATTTCACCTGGAAGTCGCCACGCCGGTCTGGACCACCCCGCACTTCTCCCTGGCGGCGACCATCAGCATCGGCATCCCGCTGTTCGTGGTGGCCATGACCTCGCAAAACATGCCCGGGGTCGCGGTGCTGCGCGCCGACGGCTACAACGTCCCGGCCTCGCCACTGGTCACCACCACCGGTATCGCCTCCCTGCTGCTGGCGCCGTTCGGCTCCCACGGCATCAACCTGGCGGCCATCAGCGCGGCGATCTGCACTGGCCCTCATGCCCACGAGGACCGCAACAAACGCTACACCGCGGCAGTCTGGTGCGGGATTTTCTACGGCATTGCCGGGATCTTCGGCGCCACCCTGGCGGCCTTGTTCGCGGCACTGCCCAAGGAGCTGGTGCTGTCGATCGCCGCCCTGGCGCTGTTCGGCTCGATCATCAACGGCCTGAGCATCGCCATGAGCCAGGTGAAGGAACGCGAGGCGGCACTGATCACCTTTATGGTGACCGCCTCGGGCCTGACCCTGTTTTCCGTCGGCTCGGCATTCTGGGGAATAGTGGCCGGCGTGCTGACCCTGGTGATCCTGAACTGGAACCAGGAATGAGCCTGTAGCCGCTGCCGCAGGCCGCGATCGCGACCGAAGGGCGCGCAAGGTCTCAAGATCGCCGAAGCCCTTCGGGCTTATCGCAGCCTACGGCAGCGGCTACAACCCGCCCACGCGAAATCCCGGGAAACAGGCCCGAGGCATATAAAGGTTCTGTGGGGAATAAACAGATAAAGGCTGTACAGCGACAGCCGTGAGTCGGCAGCCCGGACGGGCCACCGACTCAGCACATCAGGCTACCGGATTGATCGAGTTTTCCGGGTACCAGACGTCCAGCAGCGGGCTGACTTCTACGCTGGTCAGCTCGGTGCGGGCCTTGAGCCAGGCTTCGACCTTGGCACGTTGCTCTTCGCTGACCGAACCGCGTTTGCTCAGGCAAACCAGGCCGAAGTCATCGCCACCAACATAGCCGAGGCCGTTGGCTTCCATCGCTTCTTTCAGGAACGCGTCGAGGAAAGCGTCAATAGCCTCTTCGGCCAGATCTTCTTTGAAATCCAGGTTCAGCTCAAAACCCAGCTCCTGAAATTCATCTACGCACAGTTTTTTGCGCAGACGGCGGGAACGGTTAGTGGCCATGGAACAATCCTCATAAGTAATATCGGGCGGCACTTTACCAGTTTAAGCAACCGATTGCCTGACTCTATGAGGGCTTCAGCCTGCCATTGGGAAAAAAATAGCGGATTAGCTCGCCGCGGCACGGCACAAGCCGCTATACCTTGGGGCATAATGCCGACACTTTCGTGACCACTGAGGGAATTTATCGTCATGCCCTCGTCTTTTCTCCCCTCGGCTGTAGGGTTTTACTTCACATGATCAAATCTTTGCGTCCACTTTTTCTTGCCGGTCTTCTTCTGCCCCTGGCCATTTCTGTTTCCGCCGCCCCCGTCAACACCACCCTTTCGCCCAAGGTTCAGCAGGCCCTCAAGGCCAGCAAACTGCAAGACAACGCCCTGTCGCTGGTGATGATTCCGCTCAACGGCCCGGGTACGGCCACGGTCTACAACGCCGACGTGTCGGTCAACCCGGCCTCCACCATGAAACTGGTCACCACCTACGCCGCCCTGGAAATGCTCGGCCCGACCCACCAGTGGAAAACCGAGTTCTACACCGACGGCACCCTGAGCGGCGGCATCCTCAACGGCAACCTGTACCTCAAGGGCGGCGGCGACCCCAAGCTGAACATGGAAAAACTCTGGTTGCTGATGCGCGACCTGCGGGCCAACGGCGTGCAGCAAGTGACCGGCGACCTGGTGCTGGACCGCAACTTCTTCGTGCAACCGCAACTGCCGCAGTTCAACGACGACGGCAATGACGAGAACAAGCCGTTCCTGGTCAAGCCCGACTCGCTGCTGGTCAACCTCAAGGCCCTGCGCTTCGTGGCGCGCAATGACTCGGGCAAGGTGCTGATTTCCGTCGAACCGCCGATTGCCAGCATTCGCATCGACAATCAGGTCAAGGCCATCGGCGGCAAACAGTGCACCGGCAACGTTCGCTATAACCCGGTCCCGCAGGCGGACGGCGGCGTGACCGTGACCGTCAACGGCCAGTTGGGCGACGGCTGCAGCTCCCAGACCTACCTGTCGCTGCTCGACCACGCGACCTACACCGCCGGCGCCGTACGCGCCATCTGGAAGGAACTGGGCGGCAGCATCCAGGGCAAGGACCGCCTGGCCGCCGTTCCAGCCAGCGCCAAGGTGCTGGCCCGGGCCTTCTCGCCGGACCTGGCGGAAATCATCCGCGACATCAACAAATACAGTAACAACACCATGGCCCAGCAGTTGTTCCTCAGCCTCGGCGCGCAATACCGCACCGAAGCCGATGGCGACGATGCCAAGGCGGCGCAACGTGTGGTGCGTCAGTGGCTGGCCAAGAAAGGCATCACCGCGCCGCATCTGGTGATGGAGAACGGTTCGGGCCTGTCCCGCGCCGAACGGGTCAGCGCCCGGGAAATGGCCTCCATGCTGCAAGCGGCCTGGAGAAGCCCGTACTCGGCGGAGTTCATCAGCTCGATGCCGATCGCCGGCATGGACGGCACCATGCGCAAGCGCCTGAAGCGCACCGCGATGTCCGGTGAAGCCCACGTGAAGACCGGGACCCTGAACACCGTGCGCGCCATCGCCGGCTACAGCCGCGACAGCAACGGCAACACCTGGGCCGTGGTGGCGATCCTCAACGATCCGAAGCCCTGGGGCGCGTCCTCGGTGCTCGATCAGGTGCTGCTGGATCTGTATCGCCAGCCGAAACTGGCAGACACCGCCTCGACCCTGTAAGCCGTCACTCGCAGATGGCGCGGCAACCCCGCGCCTCTGCCCTCTCCCGCCTCAAACCATCTCGGCCTCGACCCGGTCGCGCCCTGCCTGCTTGGCCGCATAGACCCCGGAATCCGCCCGCAGCAACAGCCCGTCGGCCCCTTCGTGCTCCCGCCAGCTGGCGATGCCGAAACTGGCCGTGACAACGCCCACGCCATCGATCGGCGAACTGCGCAGCCCACGCCACAGCTCCTCGGCCAGGACATAGGCCTGCCGGCCATCGGTATCCGGGCACAGCACCATGAACTCTTCGCCGCCCAACCGGCAAAACACATCCGTGCGCCGCAGACGAAGGCTGATGCGCTCACAGACACCGCGCAGCACCATGTCGCCGATGGCATGCCCATGCTGGTCGTTGATCCGCTTGAAGTGATCGATATCCAGCATGATCACCGCCAGATTGCCCACCCCGCGCTCGACCCGCGCCATTTCGGTCTGCAGGCGCTCCTGGAAATAGCGGCGGTTGTGGATACCAGTCAGCGAGTCGGTGACCGACAGGGCCCGCAACTCTTCCTCGACCCGCTTGAGGTCGGAGATGTCCGACAGATAGCCATGCCACAGCACCCCGCCCCCTGCCAGCCTTTCCGGGGTCGCCTCGCCGCGCACCCAGCGCAGGCCGCGTTGCGGTAGCTGCACCCGGTATTCCTCGCGCCAGGGGCTGAGTCTCTTTGCCGATGTCCAGATCGAGGTACGCACCCTGGCCACATCGCCGGGGTGAATACGCTCGAACACCGGCTCGGCGTCCAACTGCAGCTGTTGCGGCTCGATCTCGTAAATATCGCGGATGCCGTCACTGACGTAAGGGAAACTGGCATGGCCTTGGACATCCACCTGGAACTGGTAGATACCGCCAGGCACATGGGCACTGAGTTTTTTCAGCAGGCGATCGCGGGCCGCCAGCGCCTCATGGACCCGCTTGCGCTCGGTGATGTCGATGCAGATGGCCAGGTGCCCGACCCATAGCCCGTGATCGTCCAGTACCGGGGTGGCCAGCATGTTCACCACCAGATGGCTGCCATCCTGGCGCACCAGGGTCCACTCGCGGGTTTCATCGCCACTTTCTTCGGAACCGTCCACCAGCATCGCCTGGCACATCGGGATCTGCCGGTCGTAACGCTGGCTGAGCGCCTGCGCACGCACATTCAGCTCCGCGGGCAGATGCAGGCTTTCCAGGGTCAGATGGCCCACTACCTCGGCGCTCTTATAGCCGAGCATGCGTTCGGCCCCGGCATTGAAGGTGCTGATCACGCCGCGCAGGTCCGTGGCGATGATCGCCACCTGGGTCGCCGCATTGAGCACGCTGCGCAGTTGCCCATGGGTGCCGCGCAACTCCTGCTCCCTGACCCGCAGCTCTTCGGTGCGCTGTTCCACCAGCCGCAGCGCCCGCTGCCGCTGGCTGACCAGGACATACAGCAAGGCACTGAGCAGCAGACTCAGCAGAGTGCCGAGGATCACCTGGCTGGACACCGAAGAATGGTTGGCCTGGAGAAACAACGCGCTGGGGCGGATGTTCACCCGGTAATCATGGTCGGCCAGGCTCAGCACCCGGCTCACCGCCAGCGGGCTGTCCCCCGGGCCGTTGCTCGACTCATAGAGCTTGCCGTACGACTCGGCGGTCGACAGGTCGATGATCTGCACGAACAGGTTGTCCTGACTCTGCTCGGGCAGGCCATCGACCACCAGTTGGCGCATGCTGATCACCGCGATCACATAACCGTAAGGCTCGGGAGTCGACATGGCCACATCGGCGCGCAGGCTGACGGGGCTCGCGAGGATGATGCCGCGCGCATAGGAAGGCTCGACCCCCACCAAGCGCACCGGCTGCGAAACCGCCACGCCGCCGCGCAACCGCGCCCGCTCGAGGGTGTCGCGACGCATCGGCTGGGCCAGCAGGTCGAACCCCAGGGGCGAGCCCAGCGGGCTTTGGGTCTGGCTGTAGAGCACCGGGATGTACTCATCGCGCTCGACAGCTCGCTGCAGCTTGCCCTCGGCATTCAGGTCGGCAATGAAATAATTCGGCGCCCCCTGTTCCTGCGCCATGCGCTCGAACGATGCACGCTCGGTACCACTGACGCGCGGCGCCCAGGCGTAGGCCTGGGTGCGATGCAAGAGAGGTTTGGTGTAGCCGTCGAAGTCCTGGCGCGAGACCTCGCCGGAATTGATGAAGAAGCGCTTGAGACCATCCAGGCGCTGCTCCTGATCTTCGAAGCGCTCTTCGATGCGGCTATAACGTTCGCTGGCCAACAACTGGAAGCGTTGGCGCAACTGCTGCTGATACAGATTGAGGGTCGACCAGGCCAGCAGCCCGGTCAATACACAGCCAAACAGCAATACCAGTAACGCGACCAGCCAGGCCGACACGTCTTCGCTGATGAAGCCCAAGATTTTCGGGCGTACCGAGTGCAACGACATAAGCAGAACTCATAACGCCAGCGAACGTGAGCGTCACATGGGCTTGCATTGAGTTATAGCTATTAGCCACTAATTTGGCTAGAGCAAAGAGCCTTGAAAATCAAGGCTCTGTGGATCCAATCGAGCTTCAGCGGGCGGTGATTTTCCAGGCCCGGTGGATCTTGCCGTTACGGGCAAAATCCGGGTCGATGGTCTTGGCGGTAATCTCCTCGACGGTGTAACGTGCCGCCAGGTTTTCCTCGAGCTGGAACTTGCGGAAGTTGTTGGAGAAATACAGCACGCCACCGCTGGCCAACCGGGCCATGGCCAGGTCGAGCAGTTGCACGTGGTCACGCTGCACGTCGAACACCCCTTCCATGCGCTTGGAGTTGGAGAAGGTCGGCGGATCGATGAAGATCAGGTCGAACTCATCGCGGCAAGTCTCCAGCCAGGCCATGACATCGCCCTGCTCCAGACGGTTCTTGTCGGAGAAACCGTTGAGCGACAGGTTGCGCCGCGCCCAGTCCAGATAGGTTTTCGACAGGTCGACGCTGGTGGTGCTGCGCGCCCCGCCCTTGGCCGCGTGCACACTGGCGGTGGCGGTGTAGCAGAACAGGTTGAGGAAACGCTTGCCGGCGGCTTCTTTCTGAATCCGCAGGCGCATCGGCCGGTGGTCGAGGAACAGCCCGGTGTCAAGATAGTCGGTGAGGTTGACCAGCAGCTTCACGCCGCCTTCGCTGACCTCGGTGAACTTGCCCTGGGCGCTCTGGCGTTCGTACTGCTTGGTGCCGCTCTGGCGCTCGCGACGCTTGATCACCACCCGGTTCTTGTCGACGTTCAACGCCTGCGGAATGGCCGCCAGGGCATCGAACAGACGGGCCTGGGCTTTTTCCGGGTCGATGGATTTCGGCGCGGCGTATTCCTGCACGTGCACCCAGTCGTGGTACAGGTCGATGGCCAGGGAGTATTCCGGCATGTCGGCATCGTAGACGCGATAGCACTCGATGCCTTCGCGCTTGGCCCACTTGCCCAGCAACTTGAGGTTCTTCTGCAGGCGGTTGGCGAACATCTGCCCGCCTTCGCTCAGGCGCGCCTGCTCGACCACGGGGGCTGGAGCTGGCACCGGTTTGATCGGGTTGCCGTTCTTGTTGTACTGGCGCTCCTGCGGAACCAGCGGCGCTTTGTCGGCCTCGGCCTGTTCGCGCTCGATCTGCCGTTGTTCAGGAGTACGACGCTCGCCGGTGACGAACTGATCCGGCTGCACCTTGATCAGCAGCAGCTTGCACGGCAAGGCGCCGTTCCAGAACGAATACTGCTTGTGGCTGCGGATGCCCATGCGCTTGCCCAGGTCCGGCGCGCCGGTGAACACCGCCGCCTCCCAACCCAGACAGGCCTGACGCAGGCGCTCGCCCAGGTTCTGGTAGAGATACAGCAGGCTGGCTTCGTCACCCAGGCGCTCGCCGTAGGGCGGGTTGCTGATCACCAGGCCTTTCTGGTTCTGGTCGGGGCGCGGCTCGAAGGTCGCCACTTCGCCCTGGTAGATCTTGATCCACTCACTGAGGCCGGCGCGCTCGACGTTGTTGCGCCCTGGCTGGATCAGCCGCGGGTCGGCTTCATAACCGCGAATCCACAGCGGCGGCTTGGCCAGGCCGGCCTGGGCCCGTGCCTGGGCTTCTTCGTGCAGCTTGCGCCACAGGGCCGGGACGTGACCGAGCCAGGCGGTGAAGCCCCATTGCTCGCGCTTGAGGTTGGGGGCGATGTCGGCGGCGATCATCGCCGCCTCGACCAGGAAGGTGCCCACGCCGCACATCGGGTCGGCCAGGGCGCCGCCATTGGCCGCGATGCGTGGCCAGCCGGAACGGATCAGGATCGCCGCCGCGAGGTTTTCCTTCAGCGGCGCCGCGCCCTGCTGCAGGCGATAGCCGCGCTGGTGCAGGCTGTGGCCGGACAGGTCGAGGGAAAGGATGGCTTCGCCGCGGTCCAGGCGCAGGTGAATGCGCAGGTCCGGGTTGAGCTTGTCGATGGACGGACGCTCGCCGGTCGGCGTGCGCAGCCGGTCGACGATGGCATCCTTGACCTTCAAGGCGCCGAAGTGGGTGTTGTCAATGCCCGAGCCATGGCCGCTGAACTCCACCGCCAGGGTGCCGTCCGCCAGCATGTGGTCCTGCCAGTCGACGTCGTGCACGCCGTGATAGAGGTCTTCGGCGTCCTTCATCGGGAAGCGCTTGAGCACCAGCAGTACCCGGTTGGCCAGACGCGACCAGAGGCACAGACGGTAGGCGGTCTCCATGTCGGCCATGCCGCGCACGGCCGAGGTATGTTCGCGCGCGTCTTCAAGGCCAAGCCCGGCGGCTTCCTCGATGAGCAGGCCTTCAAGGCCTTTGGGACAGGTGAGGAAGAGTTCGTAGCGATCCGACATGGGAGTTCAGGGCCTTTAGCAATAAGTGAACGGACAACGCATCGTCCGCCCGGTTTTCAATCAAGCGCTTTTCTTGAAGAGCGCTCGCGTGGCACGAATCTGTGCCGTCCCGCCCCTGCTGTTCAGCTCGCCGCTAGCGGTGACCACTGGGGTCAAAAGAGCTTAGATGCCGGGGCAGATAATAAAGTCAGTGAAACAAAAGGTCATAACTCGACCTTTCATCGAATAATACCTGAGTGCAACGGGATGGAATTCTCACTAAAGCATTAAGCCCATCATCCAGTAAGAGGCTGATCAGAGCGAGGTTTGCCTGATTGACCCGATGAAAAACAGGCCGTTCTTATGGCCTCAACATCATTATCGTTACGTCCTTATGACAAAACGATCATTCCCACGTTGTGACGCATTGGTTAGAAATCAACTCAGGTTGGCGCCGCAATGACGCCAACGCCACGCTCGCGACGCCGGCAGCGAGCACCAACGGCAGAAGCATTCTGCCCGGCCTCAAACGAGGTCGACGGGACATAAGACAGTCAACAAGTGAGGGAAACACCCTATGAGAAGACTTAAGCGTGATCCGTTGGAAAGAGCATTTTTGCGCGGATATCAGTATGGCGTTCATGGCAAGTCCCGTGAGCTTTGCCCATTTACTCTACCGTCGGTACGCCAAGCCTGGATCAATGGCTGGCGCGAAGGACGCGGCGACAACTGGGACGGTATGACCGGCACTGCGGGAATCCACAGACTCAACGAACTTCACGCCGTCGGCTAAAACAGGGCACACATTCCGACACCAAAATCTGAATACGTAACGACTTAACCACGCACGTCCCATCCGGACGGCGGGCTGCGGCCCAGGGGCTCCTTTCAGGAGCCCTTTTTATTGGCCGCGCAAAAACTCAGCGCAACGCCGCGATCGCGTCCACCGATTCGCGAATCAGCGCCGGGCCCTTGTAGATGAAGCCCGAATACAACTGCACCAGGCTGGCGCCGGCGGCGATCTTTTCCGCCGCATGCTTGCCTTCGGTGATACCGCCCACCGCGATGATCGGCAAACGCCCGGCCAGCTCGCCCGCCAGCACCTTCACGGCGTGGGTGCTCTTGTCGCGCACCGGCGCGCCGGACAGGCCGCCCGCCTCGTCACCATGCTCCATGCCTTCGACACCGACACGGCTCAGGGTGGTGTTGGTGGCGATGACCGCATCCATCCCGGTCTCGATCAGGGCCCGCGCCACTTCGGCGGTTTCTTCGTCGGTCATGTCCGGGGCGATCTTGATCGCCAGCGGTACCCGCTTGCCATGCTGCACCGCCAGCTCCTGCTGACGCTGGCTGAGGGCGCCGAGCAGCTGCTTGAGCGACTCGCCGAACTGCAGGCTGCGCAGGCCCGGGGTGTTGGGCGAACTGACGTTGACCGTCACGTAGCTGGCATGGGCATACACCTTGTCCAGGCAGATCAGGTAGTCATCCACCGCGCGCTCGACTGGGGTGTCGAAGTTCTTGCCGATGTTGATCCCCAGCACGCCCTTGTACTTGGCGGCCGCCACCCGGGCCAGCAACTGATCGACGCCCAGGTTGTTGAAGCCCATGCGGTTGATGATGGCTTCGGCTTCCGGCAGGCGGAAGATCCGTGGCTTGGGGTTGCCCGGCTGTGGACGCGGGGTGATGGTGCCGATTTCGACGAAACCGAAACCCAATTGGGCAAAACCGTCGATGGCCGCACCGTTCTTGTCCAGGCCAGCCGCGAGGCCGACCGGGTTCGGGAAGTCCAGGCCCATGACCTTCACCGGCATCTGCGCCGGCGCCTTGCACAGCAAGCCATTGAGGCCCAAACGCCCGCCCGCACCGATCAGGTCCAGGGACAGATCATGGGAGGTTTCCGGGGAGAGTTTGAACAACAGCTGGCGGGCCAGGGTATACATGGGCGGGCTTGACTCGGTGGCGGCGAAATGAGGCGGCGATTATAGCCGGGCATGGGGCTCGCAGGCGAGGCACGCGGCGAAATCAGCGGTGAATGGCATATGCCTTGCACCACAACCGGCATCAGCACCCAGGCCAATGGCGGCGTGGGTCGAAAGACAAAGGCGTCGTTACCCCGCCGGCTCTGCCTGGCGTGCGGGTGCGACGTTTTTTTATGGAAGCTTTTTATGGCCGCTTTTTTATGGAGGACGCCACCCCATGAATGAACACCCCGTCAGCCCGCTGGCCTGGGTCAACGGCAGCGATGCCCCGGAAAAGACCGCGATCAACCTCGGCTTCATGGCCTTGAGCGACTGCGCCTCGGTGGTGGTCGCCGCCACCCAGGGCTTCGCCCAGCCTTACGGCCTGACCCTGAACCTCAAGCGCCAGGCGTCCTGGGCCAACCTGCGGGACAAGCTGGTGAGTGGCGAGCTGGATGCCGCCCACAGCCTGTACGGTCTGATCTACGCCGTGCACCTGGGCATCGGCGGGGTCAACGCCAGCGACATGGCGGTGCTGATGGGCCTGAACCAGAACGGCCAGAGCATCAACCTCTCGCGGGAACTGCAGGCCCTGAACGTGACCAGTCCTGAAGCGCTTCATCGGCATGTGCACCAAAGCCGGGCAAGGCTGACCTTCGCCCAGACCTTCCCCACCGGCACCCACGCCATGTGGCTGTATTACTGGCTGGCCGCCCAGGGCATCCACCCGTTGCAGGATGTCGACAGCGTGGTGGTGCCGCCGCCGCAAATGGTCGCGCACCTGCAGGCCGGGCGCATCGACGGCTTTTGCGTGGGCGAGCCCTGGAGCGCCAGCGCGGTGAACCAGGACCTGGGCTTCACCCTGGCCACCAGCCAGGCGATCTGGCCCGACCACCCGGAAAAAGTCCTCGGCTGCACCCGCGCCTTCGTCGAGCAGTACCCGAACACCGCGCGGGCCTTGGTCATGGCGATCCTCGAGGCCAGCCGCTTCATCGAGCAGAGCCGCGAGAACCGCCAGAGCACCGCGCAACTGCTGAGCGCCAGCGACTACCTCGATGCACCGCTGGACTGCATCGAGCCGCGTCTGCTCGGCGAGTATGCCGACGGCCTCGGCAACCGCTGGCAGGACCCGCACGCGCTACGCTTTCATAATGAAGGCGCGGTCAACCTGCCGTATCTGTCCGACGGCATGTGGTTCATGACCCAGTTCCGCCGCTGGGGCTTGCTGCGCGAAGACCCGGACTACCTGGGCATCGCGCGCCAGGTGCAGCAACTCGAGCTCTATCGTGAAGCCGCCACCGCCGTCGGTGTCGCGTCCTGGGGCCAGGACATGCGCAGCAGCCAGTTGATCGACGGCAAGCGGTGGGACGGTTCGGACCCGGCCGCCTATGCCCGCAGCTTCCCGCTGCACGCCATGAGCGACAGCTCCCCTCTTCTCGCCAGCCGCTGACAGGAGCCCGAGACCATGTTGCGTATCCTGCTGATCAACGACACCGCCAAGAAGGTCGGTCGGCTCAAGGCGGCCCTGATGGAAGCCGGTTTCGAGGTGATCGACGAGTCGGGCCTGACCATCGACCTGCCGACGCGCGTCGAAACGGTGCGTCCGGACGTGATCCTGATCGATACCGAGTCACCGAGCCGCGATGTGATGGAGCAAGTGGTATTGGTCAGCCGCGACCAGCCACGGCCAATCGTGATGTTCACCGACGAGCACGACCCCGACGTGATGCGCCACGCCATCAAGTCCGGGGTCAGTGCCTACATAGTCGAAGGCATCCAGGCCCAGCGCCTGCAACCCATTCTCGATGTGGCCATGGCCCGCTTCGAGAGCGACCAGGCCCTGCGCGCGCAACTGCAGGCCCGCGACCAGCAGTTGGCCGAGCGCAAGCGCATCGAGCTGGCCAAGGGCCTGTTGATGAAGATGAAAGACTGCAACGAAGAACAGGCCTACACCCTGATGCGCCGCCAGGCCATGAGCCGGCAGCAGAAGCTGATCCAGGTGGCGGAACAGATCATCGCCATGAGCGAGTTGCTGGGCTGAAAGCTCGCGGTGCCGGTGCGGGCCCCATCGCGGGCAAGCCTCGCTCCTACGGAAACTCACAATCTTCTTCTGTAGGAGCGAGGCTTGCCCGCGATCAGGAACACCGGGACTGCAACTCTTGGCACAAATCTGGCTATGTAATCGACACAGGTAACCAACGGCGGTTGCCCCACCTACGACAAAGACGTCGCACACCCTTCTCGCCCTAGCGAAACGGGTTGCGGCGTTTTTTCGTTTTGGCCCCACAGCCCGGGGCCGGTGGAGCGGCCGTAATGGCGCCCCACGCAAAAGCTCATGACTCCTTTCGAGATTCTTAACAGCTGAGGTGCGCGATGAATTCAAGCTTCTGGAAATCCGGCCACACCCCGACATTGTTCGCGGCCTTCCTCTACTTCGACCTGAGCTTCATGGTCTGGTACCTGCTTGGCCCGCTGGCCGTGCAGATCGCCGCCGACCTGCAACTGACCACCCAGCAGCGCGGGCTGATGGTGGCCACGCCGATCCTGGCCGGCGCGGTGCTACGCTTCGCCATGGGCCTGCTGGCCGATCGCCTGTCGCCCAAGACCGCCGGGCTGATCGGCCAGGTGATTGTCATCGGCGCGCTGTTCTGCGCCTGGAAGCTGGGCATCCACAGCTATGAACAGGCCTTGCTGCTGGGGCTGTTCCTGGGCATGGCCGGCGCCTCGTTCGCCGTGGCCCTGCCGCTGGCTTCGCAATGGTATCCGCCACAGCACCAGGGCAAGGCGATGGGCATCGCCGGGGCCGGCAACTCTGGCACGGTATTCGCGGCCCTGTTCGCCCCCTTGCTGGCCGGCGCCTTCGGCTGGAGCAACGTGTTCGGCTTCGCCCTGATCCCGTTGGTCCTGACCCTGGTGCTGTTCGCCTGGCTGGCCAAGAACGCCCCGGAACGGCCCAAGGCCAAATCCATGGCCGACTACTTCAAGGCCCTGGGCGACCGCGACAGCTGGTGGTTCATGTTCTTCTACAGCGTGACCTTCGGCGGCTTCATCGGCCTGGCCAGCGCCCTGCCCGGCTACTTCAACGACCAGTACGGCCTGAGCCCGGTCACCGCCGGCTACTACACCGCCGCCTGCGTGTTCGGTGGCAGCCTGATGCGGCCGCTGGGCGGCGCCCTGGCCGATCGTTTCGGCGGCATTCGCACCCTGCTGGTGATGTACAGCGTCGCGGCGGTGTGCATCGCCGCGGTCGGTTTCAACCTGCCAAGCTCCTACGCGGCCCTGGCCCTGTTCGTGTGCACCATGCTCGGCCTGGGTGCCGGTAACGGCGCGGTGTTCCAACTGGTGCCCCAACGTTTCCGCCGCGAGATCGGGGTGATGACCGGGCTGATCGGCATGGCCGGCGGCATTGGCGGTTTCGCCCTGGCCGCGGGCATGGGCGCGATCAAGCAAAGCACCGGCAGCTATCAACTGGCCCTGTGGCTGTTCGCCAGCCTGGGCGTGCTGGCCTGGTTCGGCCTGCACGGAGTGAAACGCCGCTGGCGGACCACCTGGGGCTCCGCTGCCGTCACCGCGGCGCGGGTCTGAGCAGCCCATGAGCCTGCGACTGAGCCACGCCCAGGCCAGCGCCATCGGGCCGCGCACGGAAAACCAGGACGCCTTGCGCCTGGTCACTCCGGCGCCGACCCTGGCCGCCAGCAAGGGCCTGCTGTTTGCCATCGCCGACGGCGTCAGCCAATGCGCCGACGGCGGCCTGGCCGCGCGCTCGACCTTGCAGGCACTGGCACTGGACTACTACGCCACCCCGGAAACCTGGGCCGTGGCCCAAGCCCTGGAGCGCCTGCTGCTGGCACAGAATCGCTGGTTGCAGGCCAACGGCGGCGGCCAGCCGCTGCTGACTACCGTCAGCGCCCTGGTGCTGCGCGGCCGACGTTTTACCCTGGCCCATGTCGGCGATTGCCGGGTCTATCGCTGGCACGCCGATCAGTTGCAACGGATCAGCGACGATCACGTCTGGGACCAGCCCGGCATGCAGCACGTGCTCAAGCGTGCCTTGGGCCTGGACCAGCATCTGGTGGTGGACTTCCTCGATGGCGAGCTGCGGGAAAACGAAAGTTTCCTGATGCTCAGCGACGGGGTCTGGGCCACCCTGGGCGACACCGCCATCGCCGCGATCCTGCGCGACCAGCCCGACCTCGACAGTGCGGTGCAGACCCTGGTCAGCGCCGCGCACCTGGCCGGCAGCCAGGACAATGCCAGCGCCCTGCTGGTGCGGGTCGAGGCCCTGGGCGAAAGCTCCATCGGCGATGCCCTGATTCACTTGCAGCAATGGCCACTGCCGCCGGCTCTCAAGCCGGGCCAGCACTTCGAAGGCTGGCAGGTCGCCGAGGTGGTCGGGCAGAGCCAGCAATCCCTGCTGTACCGCGTGCTCGATGCGCAACAACAACCCTGGCTGCTGAAAACCCTGCCCGGCCATCTGCACGACGATCACCAGGCCGGGCAATCGCTGCTGTCAGAGGAGTGGTTCCTGCGTCGGGTGGCCGGCCGGCACTTTCCCGAAGTGCATGCCGCGACCGCCCGCCAGCATCTGTATTACGTGATGCGCGAATACCCGGGGCAGACCCTGGCCGATTATCTGCGACAACATGGCCCCTTGCCGCTGGCGCAGTGGCAGGACCTGGCCGAGCGTCTGCTGCGGGCCGTGGGTCTGCTGCACCGCCGGCAGATCCTGCACCGCGACATCAAGCCGGACAACCTGCTGCTCGGGGACGACGGCGAGCTGCGCCTGCTGGACTTCGGCCTGGCCTATTGCCCCGGCTTGTCCGAGGACCAGGCGCACCTGCTGCCCGGCACCCCGAGCTATATCGCCCCAGAGGCTTTCAGCGGCGTGGCGCCGACACCGCGGCAGGACCTGTACGCAGTGGGCGTGACCCTCTACCACTTGCTGACCGGGCATTTTCCCTACGGCGAAATCGAAGCCTTCCAGCGCCCGCGCTTCACCACCCCGGTCAGCGCCAGCCGTTATCGCCCGGACCTGCCGGACTGGCTCGAAGAGAGCCTGGAGCGCGCGGTACAGGCCGATCCGGCCCAGCGTTATGAAACCGCCGAAGAGTGGTTGCTGGTGCTGGAACAGGGCGAACGCCGCAGCCTCAGCGTGCGCCCCAGGCCGCTGCTGGAACGCGAGCCCTTGAAGGTCTGGCGCACCCTGGCGCTGGTCTCGCTGTTGCTCAACCTGCTGTTGCTGTACCTGTTCCTGCATCACTGATAGCACCCGTAACCCTGTAGCCGCTGTCGAGCCCCAGCGAGGCTGCGCTCGACCGCATAGCGGGCGCCAATCCAAACGACCGTGCAGGTCAGGCACACCGAGCTGGCAGGTTTACGGGGCTGCGCCCCGATCGCAGCCTCGCCGGGGCTCGGCAGCGGCTACAGGTTGCTCCAGAAACGGGCAAGACGCTTTGAATCGGTGCAGAAAATCCTCCTCCCAGGCCTGAGACAGGCTTTCAGCCCCGCTAAAACCGCCATTGGCGGAACTTGGCACAACCACTGCATTAACTCTCCCAACAGCACATACGACCCGGCCTTCAACGACGAAGGATGGGTTTTCCCGAGAGAACGGGACCGGACAAAGGCGTCCTGCCAGGCAACTGGCGGGACGCCTTTTTTGTTTGCGCAACCTTTATCGAGCCAGGCCCGGCATGCCCGACGGCCTGTCTACGCGGAGAGCGAAATGAAGAAACTCAAACTGGTGATGATCGGCAACGGCATGGCCGGGGTTCGCACCCTGGAAGAGCTGCTCAAGCTGAGCAATGAGCTGTACGACATCACAGTCTTTGGCGCGGAACCCCACACCAACTACAACCGCATCCTGCTCTCCCCCGTACTGGCCGGCGAACAGACTTTCGAAGAGATCGTACTCAACGACCTGAGCTGGTACCTGGACAACAACATCAAGCTGCTGCTCAACCGTAAGGTGGTGCAGATCGACCGGGTCAAGCGCCGGGTGATCGCCGAAGACGGCAGCGAAGCCGAGTACGACCGCCTGCTGATCGCCACCGGCTCGACCCCGTTCATCCTGCCGATTCCCGGCAACGACCTGCAGGGCGTGATCGGCTACCGAGATATCGCCGACACCCAGGCGATGATTGACACCGCCAAGACCCACAAGCACGCGGCGGTCATCGGCGGCGGCCTGCTCGGCCTGGAAGCCGCCAACGGCCTGATGCTGCGTGGCATGGACGTGACCGTGGTGCACATCGGCGAATGGCTGCTGGAGCGCCAGCTGGACAAGACCAGCGGCCAGCTGCTGCAAACCGCCCTGGAAAGCCGTGGCCTGAAATTCCGCCTGAGCGAACAGACCCAGGCCCTGCACGACGCGGGCAATGGCCGGGTCGGCTCGGTGCAGTTCAAGAACGGCGACATCATCCCCGCCGACCTGGTGGTAATGGCCGCGGGCATCCGGCCCAATACCGAGCTGGCGGAAAAAGCCGGCCTGCCTTGCAGCCGCGGGATCCTGGTCAACGACACCCTGCAGACCTACGACCCGCGCATCTACGCCATTGGCGAATGCGCCAGCCACCGTGGTATCGCCTACGGCCTGGTGGCGCCGCTGTTCGAGCAGGCCAAGGTCTGCGCCAACCACCTGGCGCAACTGGGCTTCGCCCGCTACCAGGGCTCGGTGACCTCGACCAAGTTGAAAGTCACCGGTATCGACCTGTTCTCCGCCGGCGACTTCATGGGCGGCGAAGGCACCGAGACCATCACCCTCTCCGACCCCATCGGCGGCGTGTACAAGAAGCTGGTGATCAAGGATGACGTCCTGGTCGGCGCCTGCCTGTACGGCGACACCGCCGACGGCGGCTGGTACTTCCGGCAGATCCGCGAGAACCACGCCATCGGCGAGATCCGCGACCACCTGATGTTCGGCGAGAACGCCTTGGGCGACGTCGGCCACCAGGGCCAGGACAAGGCTATGAGCATGGCCGACAGCGCCGAAGTCTGCGGCTGCAACGGCGTGTGCAAAGGCACCATTGTCAAGGCGATCCAGGAGCATGGCCTGTTCAGCGTCGACGAGGTCAAGAAGCACACCAAGGCCGCCAGCTCCTGCGGTTCCTGTGCCGGCCTGGTGGAACAGATCCTGATCAACACCGTGGGCGGCGCGGCCGACGTCAAGCCGAAAAGCGAGAAGGCCATCTGCGGCTGCAGCGACCTCAACCACGGGCAGATCCGCCAAGCGATCCGCGAACAGCACCTGCTGACCATAGCTGGCGCCATGAGCTACCTGAACTGGCGCACGCCCAACGGCTGCGCCACCTGCCGCCCGGCGCTGAACTACTACCTGATCTCCACCTGGCCGGGCGAGGCCAAGGACGATCCGCAATCGCGCCTGATCAACGAACGGGCCCACGCCAATATCCAGAAAGACGGCACCTATTCGGTGGTGCCGCGGATGTGGGGCGGCGTCACCACGCCTTCCGAACTGCGGCGCATCGCCGACGTGGCGGACAAGTACCAGGTACCGATGGTCAAGGTCACCGGCGGCCAGCGCATCGACCTTCTGGGTATCAAGAAGCAGGACCTGCCCGGGGTCTGGAAGGACCTGGACATGCCCTCCGGCCATGCCTACGGCAAGTCCATCCGCACCGTGAAAACCTGCGTCGGCAGCGAGTTCTGCCGCTTCGGCACGCAGAACTCCACCCAGCTGGGCATCGAACTGGAACACGACCTGTTCAACATGTGGTCGCCGCACAAGGTCAAGCTGGCGGTCTCCGGCTGCCCGCGCAACTGCGCCGAGGCCGGGATCAAGGACGTCGGCATCATCGGCGTCGACTCGGGCTGGGAGATGTACATCGGTGGCAATGGCGGGATCAAGACCGAGGTCGCGGAGTTCTTCGTCAAACTGAAAACCGCCGACGAGGTGCGCGAATACAACGGTGCTTTCCTGCAGCTGTACCGCGAGGAAGCCTTCTACCTGGAGCGCACCGTGCACTACTTGCAACGGGTCGGCATGGCGCATATCAAGCAAGCCATCATCGAAGACCCACAGCGGCGCAAGGCCCTCAACGAGCGCCTGCAATTCGCCCTGTCCTTCGAACAGGACCCTTGGAAGGAGCGCCTGGAACAGCCGCAGCTGAAAAAAGAGTTCGAGCCGATCCGCGTCAAGCAGCTGGAGGTGCAGCCATGAACTGGCTGGATATCTGCGCCCTGGACGAAATCAACGCCCTGGGCTCGCGCATCGTCAACGGCCCCAAGGGCGACATCGCGATCTTTCGCACCAGCGACGACGAGGTCTTCGCCCTCGACGACCGCTGCCCGCACAAGGGCGGGCCGCTGTCCCAGGGGCTGATCTACGGCAAGAAGGTCGCCTGCCCGCTGCACAACTGGCAGATCGACCTGGAGTCCGGCGAGGCGCAGGCACCGGATATCGGCTGCGCCCACCACCATCTGGCGCGGGTGGAAAACGGCCGCGTGCTGCTGGCCCTGCGGGATGCCGGCTGATGAACCACCAAACGACCGCCTCGACCTGCTGTTACTGCGGCGTTGGCTGTGGCGTGCTGATCGAGCACGACGGCGAACGCATCCTCGGCGTCAGTGGCGACCCGAGCCACCCGGCCAATCACGGCAAACTGTGCAGCAAGGGTTCCACCCTGCACCTGACCGGCGACCTCGCGGCCCGCGCCCTGTACCCGGAATTGCGCCTGGGCAAGGCCCTGGCCCGCAGCCGCACCGACTGGGACACCGCGCTGGAGCATGCGGCCAACCTATTTGCCGAAACCATCGCCGAACACGGCCCGGACAGCGTGGCCTTCTATATCTCCGGGCAATTGCTCACCGAGGACTACTACACCTTCAATAAGCTGGCCCGGGCCCTGGTGGGCACCAACAACATCGACAGCAATTCGCGGCTGTGCATGTCTTCGGCGGTGGTCGGCTATAAACGCAGCCTGGGCGCCGACGCCCCACCCTGCAACTACGAAGACCTCGAACTGAGCGACTGCGTGATGATCGTCGGCAGCAACATGGCCTACGCCCATCCGGTGCTGTTCCGCCGCCTGGAACAGGCCAAACGCCTGCGCCCGCAGATGAAGGTGATCGTCATCGACCCACGGCGCACCGACACTTGCGACCTGGCCGACCTGCACCTGGCGATCCTGCCCGGCACCGATGTCGCGCTGTTCCACGGCATCCTGCATCTGCTGCTGTGGCAGGATTGGATCGATCGCGACTTCATCCAGGCGCACACCGAAGGCCTGGCCGAGCTGAAGAACCTGGTCCACGACTACAGCCCGCACATGGTCGCGCAGCTGTGCGGCATCAGCGTCGAGCAGTTGCGCCAGTGCGCCGAATGGGTCGGCACCGCGCCGAGCTTCCTGTCGCTGTGGTGCATGGGGCTGAACCAGTCCAGTGCTGGCAGCGCGAAAAACAGCGCGCTGATCAACCTGCACCTGGCCACCGGGCAGATCGGTCGCCCCGGGGCTGGCCCTTTCTCCCTCACCGGCCAGCCGAATGCCATGGGTGGCCGGGAAACCGGCAGCCTGTCGAACCTGCTGCCGGGGCACCGGGACGCCGCCAACCCGGAGCATCGGGCTGAGGTCGCGGCCTATTGGGGCGTCGAGCAATTGCCGGCCAACCCCGGCCTGACCGCGATCGAGCTGTTCGAACAGCTGCGCGGCGGCAAGATCAAGGCACTGTGGATCGCCTGCACCAACCCGGCACAGTCGTTGCCTGACCAGAACGCGGTGCGGGAAGCCTTGCTGAATTGCCCGTTCGTGGTCCTGCAGGAAGCCTTCCGCACCACCGAGACCGCGGCCTTTGCCGACCTGCTGCTGCCCGCCGCCAGCTGGGGCGAGAAGGAAGGCAGCGTGACCAACTCGGAACGGCGCATCTCCCATGTGCGTCGCGCCGTGGCCGCTCCAGGCGAAGCACGTCCGGACTGGGCCATCACCCTGGACTTTGCCCGGCGCCTGGAACAGCGCCTGCGCCCGCAACAACCCAGCCTGTTCGCCCTGGATACGCCTGCCCAGCTGTTCGATGAATACAAACTGCTGACCCGCGGCCGCGACCTGGACCTTTCCGGCATCAGTCACGCGCTGATCGACCAACTGGGCCCGCAGCAATGGCCCTTCCCCGCCGGCGCCGAACAAGGGACACCGCGGCTGTACGTTGACGGCCGCTTCCCCACCGCCAGCGGGCGGGCACAGTTCGTCAGCGACCCGTATCGCGCGGCCAAGGAACAGCGTGATGCACGTTTCCCCCTGACCCTGATCACCGGCCGCCTGCGAGATCAATGGCACGGCATGAGCCGCACCGGCACCGCGGCCCAGCTGTTTGGGCATGTCAGCGAAGCCGTCCTCAGCCTGCACCCGGACGAGCTGCGGCGGCAGAACCTGCAAGCGGGTGACCTGGTGTCGCTGAAAAGCCGTCGCGGCAGCGTGATAGTCGCCGTGGCGGACGACGACAGCGTGCGTCCGGGCCAGGCTTTTCTGCCGATGCATTGGGGCGATCGGTTTCTCAAGGGTGGCGTCAATGCCGTGACCCAACCAGCATTCGACCCACTGTCCAAGCAGCCGGAACTCAAGCACAGCGGTGTACGCCTGGAGCCGGTGCAGCTGCCGTGGCAGCTGTTCGCCCTGATCGAAGGCGACGTGCAGCGGCACTTCGAAGCTCTGCGTCCGCTCTGCGAAAACTTCGCCTACGTCAGCCTGAGCCTGGCCGGTCGCGAACGCCCGGCCCTGCTGCTGCGGGTGGCCAACGCCGAGGCGCCGGCACCACAGCTGCTCAAGGACATCGACCAGTTGCTGGGGCTCAACGAAGGCCCGGTGCTGGCCTATGACGATCCACGGCGCTCCATCGGCAAGCGGGTACGCATCGAACAGGGACGGATCACCGCCATTCGCCTGGCCGGTGAAACCCTGGCCCAGCACTGGCTGCAGAACCTGTGGCTGGAGGGCAAGGCCGATGAGCAACTGCGCCGCTGGCTGCTGGCGCCAATGAGCGCACCGCCAGGGGCGGCCGGGTTGATCGCCGTGAGTGGCAAGACCTTGTGCAACTGCAAGAACGTCAGCCAGAACGCGGTCTGCGCCGGGATCTCCCGCGGCCTGGACCTCAATGGCCTGAAACAGGAACTGGGCTGCGGCACTCAATGCGGCTCCTGCGTCCCCGAAATCAAACGTCTGCTGGCCAGCTCGGCACAGCCCGTCGCAATCCCCCTGTGAGGAAACGAATATGAGCGCAAAAGTCTGGCTGGTGGGTGCGGGCCCTGGCGATCCTGAACTGCTGACCCTCAAGGCCGTGCGAGCCCTGGGCGACGCCGATGTGGTGCTGATCGACGACCTGGTGAATCCGGCGGTGCTGGAGCACTGCCCCCGGGCACGGGTCATTGCCGTAGGTAAACGCGGTGGCTGTCGTTCGACGCCCCAGGCGTTCATTCACCGGCTGATGCTGCGCTACGCCCGTCATGGCAAGTGCGTGGTACGCCTCAAGGGCGGCGATCCGTGCATCTTCGGCCGTGGCGGTGAAGAAGCGCAGTGGCTGCAGGAACGTGGTGTCGAGGTGGAGCTGGTGAACGGCATCACCGCCGGCCTGGCGGGGGCTACCCAGTGCGGGATCCCGCTGACCCTGCGCGGTGTCGCCCGTGGCGTCACCCTGCTGACGGCCCATACCCAGGACGACAGCAGCCTGAATTGGCAGGCTCTGGCGCAAAGCGGTACGACGCTGGTGATCTATATGGGAGTGGCCAAACTGGGCGAGATACGCGAACAGCTGATCGCTGGCGGCCTGGCGCCGCATACCCCGGTGGCCATGATTGAAAACGCGTCCCTGCCCGAGCAGCGCCTGTGCCGGAGCGATCTGCAGGCCATGCAGGACGATGCCCACGCCTTCCAACTGAAAAGCCCGGCCATCCTGGTCGTCGGAGAGGTGGCCGCTTGCGGCGCACAACTGCCAGCCCTTTCCGAGGCGGCCCTGGCGGCAGCACTCTCGGCCTGACTCCAGGCCTTTTCATCAAATCGCAGGCAAAGAAAAACCCGGCCTAGGCCGGGTTTTTCAAAGCTGCAAGCTACAGATTACTGAGCTTGTTGAGCTTGTGCTTCAACCTGCGCTTCTACGCGACGGTTTACAGCGCGGCCAGCTTCAGTTGCGTTGTCAGCAACTGGGCGGGACTCACCGTAACCAACGGATTGAACGCGGCTCGACTCAACACCGTACTGGCTGGTCAGAACTTGCTTAACGGCGTTTGCACGACGCTCAGACAGTTTCTGGTTGTAAGCGTCAGGACCGACGGAGTCAGTGTGACCTTCAACAACGGTGGTGGTTTGTGGGTACTGCTTCATGAAGTCAGCGAGGTTCTTGATGTCAGCGTAGCTGTTAGGCTTAACGACCGACTTGTCGAAGTCGAACTTCACGTCCAGCTCAACACGAACAACTTCAGCAACCGGAGCTTCTGGTTCTGGAGTTGGCTCTGGAACTGGAGCAGGAGCTGGAGCAACCTTGCCAGCGTTGCCGCCGAAGTTCACACCCAGACCAACCAGAGCGGAGTAGTCCCACTTGCCGTTGTCCATTGCGTAGTCGGCTTCAACGCCGGCACGAGCGAACAGGTTGTCGGTGAAGTAGTACTTAACGCCGGTACCGATGATAGCCAGGGTCGACTGGTCGCGACCGCTGTGGCCGTCAGCCAGGACGTTGGTACGGCTCTGGTGACCGAAACCACCCGAAACGTATGGACGCAGGGAGTCCACGCCAGCTTGACCGAAGTGGTAGGTAGCCAGCAGGCTGCCGGTGTCACCTTTGATCTTCTGGTTGCCAGTGCCGTCGTTCGAACGGGTGTGGTTGGTTTTGTCGTAGTTCAGGTCCAACGACAGGTCATCGGTCAGGAAGTAGCCGATGCGAGCGCCTGGGTTGAAGCCGTCTTCGATGTGCTTAACGCTGTCGTTGTACTGTTTTTTGTAAAACAGTTCACCCTCGACCGCGCCTTGGCCTTGCGCCAGAACGCCGAACGAAGTCACGGCAACAATAGAACCAATGGCAATGCCCAAGGTGTTTTTCAGTTTCATCCGTTAAATCCCCATCTGGTGATTGTAAAGCAGTCCCACATACCGGGGGACAACTCGGCGGTAAGTCTATCAGAACTTACCTAGACGTAAGAGATATTTGCGCCGAACTAAGTTTCAGCAATGCCTGCAAATTTCTCACGCAATTTATCAAGCGCACGCTTGTACCGCATTTTCGTAGCACTCAAACCCATGTGCATGATGTCTGCGATCTCCTGGAACTCCAGCTCTGCGACAAATCGTAGCACCAGAATTTCCCGATCAATCGGGTTCACATGCACCAACCAGCGGTCAAGTCCGCCCTTTTCCTCAGGTTTCGGCGCCTTATCTTCAGACGCTTCCTCGAGGGGATCAAGACTTAACGCATCCATCAAGCGACGCTTGCGCCGTTCTTTCCGATACTGCGTGATGCATTCGTTGTACGTGATGCTATAGAGCCATGTCTTGAACTTCGATTTCCCCTCGAAGTTCTTCAGGCCATACAGCACCTTCAACATCACCTCCTGACAGACATCATCAGCATCACGATCGTTCCCTAAATAACGTGCACAAACGTTGAAGAGGGTTCGCTGATAGCGTCGCATCAACTCTTCATACGCACGCGTTACGTGAAACAGCTCCGTGTGCGAGCGCGCAACCAACTCCTCGTCAGAGAGCTCACGGGGGTCATAGCGCGTGGATAGCGATTGGGCTTTATTCAAAACGAGTCGGGCCGACAGTCAGGTCAATGTCCACCGCAGCCCAGACAAGGGCATTTTGCGGCGGCATACATTAGCAGGGTTTGCCGGGTTAGCGGCTACTTACATGCTGTTCCAGCAGGATCCGATTGGAGAGAGAGACCAGCTCGCCCTCATCGGTCAGCAGTGTAGTCTTAACCGTGCCGATCTCCTCGATCTGCCCTTCGACCTCGCCAATTCGCACTTGTTGCCCAACCTGATACAGCTCACGCACATAGATTCCCGCAAGAATCTGACCGGCAATATCCCGGCTTCCCAACCCCATGGCCAAGGCAACAGCCAGACCAACGGTAATCAAAACGATCACGATCACATGGTTGAGCAGGTCGGTTTTGACCTCCAACTGACTGATCGCAACGGAAATACTGATGATGATCACCAGCCCCTGGGCGATTCGCCCCAGGCCACTGGCGTAATCCAGACCGACCCCTTCGGCCGCTCCACGCACCAGCCCATTGGCCAGTTGCGCCAGCAATACCCCCACCAACAGCACCAGCGCGGCCCCGAAAACCTTCGGTACATACAGCGCCAGCATGTCGAGCGTAGCCGAAACCCGCTCCAGGCCAAGGGATTCTGCAGCAGAAACCAGAAAAATCAGTAATACGAACCAATACACGATTTTACCGATCAAGGTAGAAATCGGCACCTGCAGGCCCGCACGGGACAGCAGTTTGGTCAAACCGGTACCGCCCATCAAGCGGTCCAGGCCCAGCTTGGCGAGCAATTTCGAAAGCAGGGTATCAAGCAGCTTGGCGACCACGAAACCCAGCAGCAGCACGACCAGCGCGCCAAACAGGTTGGGAATGAAGTTCGCTACCTTGGTCCACAACGCAGTCATCGCAGTGACGAGGCTCTGAGTCCAGAGATCAAGTTCCATATTCAATCAGCCTTATCAGCAGTGCGAGCAGTAGGTTTACGACGGGAAACCGGCGAGATATGGGCCGATCCGTTATTCAGAGCAATCATCAGCGCCGGCAACCAGCGGCCGAGCAGGCTGAACAGATCCCCCGCCCCCACCTGCCGGTTGGCGGTTTTCAGCACGCGGCCCAGGCACGCATCGTCGTCCCGGGTGGACGGTGTGGCCTTGAGCATGTCACGTAACGACTGTTCAAACGGATCGTGCATACGCACCTCTCGATATGTCTGTGAAAGACGCGATCAAAATTCCTCGGGTCACATAGTTCATGATCAGACCCAGCGCAAACGTCGGAATAACCACCATTGTCCCAGCGCCACCAGCACCATCAACAGGCAGGCCACCAGAAACCCGTAGGGGCTGCTGGAAAGCGGAATGCCTCCCACGTTGATCCCCAGCAAGCCGGCCAGAAAACTCATCGGCAGAAAGATCCCGGTGATGATCCCGAAGCGAAACATGATGCGGTTCATGCGTACGCTCAGGCGTCGGTCTTCGGCCTCCAGCACAAGCCCCACGCGCTCTCGGGTCAACTCAAGCTCTTCCAGGTAGCGGGTCAGGCTGTTGTTCAATTCGTTCCAGTAATCGCCATCGTCATCGGCGAACCAAGGCAGCCTGATGCGGCTGAGCTGACCAAAAATATCCCGCTGCGGAGCGAGGAAACGCTTGAGTCCGGCAGCCCGTCGACGAATCTGCAGAATGTTGCTGTGCTCGGGGGTATACCGTTCGTCGGCATCCAGTTTTTCTTCCTCGGCATCGACCACTTCCGACAGGTCGCTGACCAGGTCCTGCACCTTATGGGTCAGGTACTCAGCCATATAAAGGATGAGTTCGGAGGCGGTTTTCGGTCCCTTGCCCTCGCCCAGTTGCACCAGCAGCTCATCGGTCGCGCGCAATGGTCGCAGGCGCAGAGAGATCACTCGCTGGGCCGAACCGAAGATGCGTACCGAAACCATGTCTTCCGGCTCCGCGCCGGGGTTGAGGTTGATGCCGCGTAAAAACAGCAGGAACTCGGAATCCGGCAGCGCCAACAGGCGCGGCCGGGTGTTTTCTTCGAGTAGGAGGTCACAGCTGAACTCGCTCAGACCACTGGATTTACGCAGCCAGGTCTGGGTTTGCGGATGACTGCGATCCCAATGCAGCCAGAGGCTCTCATGGGCTTGCAGTTGCAGGTCGTCCAGTTCAGTTCGGGCAATCGCACGCGCACCACCTTTACCGTCCAGCACCAGGGCATGTACCAGCCCCCATTGCGCGTTGTCTTCCTCGAACATCCTCATCCCTTGCTTGGTCGACTGCTTATTCAGGCATTTTCAGCGGGCTTGGCGAAACGATCACGCCATTGTTGTCGGCATAGACATATTCGCCCGGACGGAACGTCACCCCGGCAAAAGTCACCACCACGTTGAGATCGCCAATGCCGCGCTTGTCGGTTTTCATCGGGTGGCTGGCCAGCGCCTGCACGCCCAGGTCGGTTTGCGCGATGACATCGACGTCACGGATGCAGCCGTAGATCACCAGCCCTTCCCAACCGTTCTTGGCGGCCTTCTCGGCCAGCATGTCGCCCAGCAGCGCGCGACGCAGGGAGCCGCCACCGTCGACCACCAGTACCTTGCCATGGCCCTTGAGCTCGACCTGTTCCTTGACCAGCGAGTTATCTTCGAAGCATTTGATGGTCACGATTTCGCCGCCGAAGGAGTCGCGGCCACCGAAATTGCTGAACATCGGTTCAACCACCTGTACCAGGTCCGGGTAGGCATCGCACAGGTCGGGAGTGAGGTAATGATTCATCGAGAAACTCCTGTAATGGAAAGAACACGTCGCGGTGTCGGAATTCGCAGGGTTCATGCTGAGTGATACGAGGGCAGACGGCGAATGTTTAATATTTCAGCCAGCCCTCACCCCTCATGCGACCACCATACGCCAATTTCAGCAGGCTCGGCGGCACGGACAGAATGCCTGACCGGCGACCGAATGTGACCAGAACCGCAAAATTCGTCATATCTTAGCCGCAAGCGCACCGAAACGAAATGCCCCTGTCAGAGCCTTCGAACTCAACTCGCGGCAGCCAGTTCGGTGCCCGACGCCAACAACGGGCTCTGCTGATCCTTCAACCAACGCGCCACCAAAGGCCAGACTTCGGCCTGGGCTGCCTTGCTTACCAGCATCTCGACGTGGCCGAAATTGCCGCTGAACCCTTGTTCGCGCCCCAGACAGACAAACTGTTTGTGCTCGGAACTCAACTGGTCAAACAACTTGCGGCAGGCCCAGGTCGGATCTTGGTGATCACCGGCCGCGCTCACTGCCAATACCGGCAGCGAAACATCGGACAAACCGGCCCACCAGTCCTTCTGCCCATCTCCGAAACGCCCGAACAGCCCGTACCAACGCATGCCTTCCAGGGCCAGGCCAATGGGCTCGTCTTCAGGGCCGCGCTTGAGTCGCGAGCCGGACAACTGGGCAAAACGCTTGAGAATGAAACGACCGCCCCATTCCACCGCCGGGATTTTCAATGGCCAATAGGTGCGGCTGACCTGACAACCAAACAGCGCCGCCGACGCCACTGCCGGCTCTCCCAGATACTGGCCGCCCAAGGCCGCCGCCAGGGTAATGCCACCCAGGGAATGGCCGACCCAGTGCGGAACCTGGCCGCTTTGTTCCCGCACGAAGGCACCGATGGCGGGCAGATCGTATTGCGCATAGTCGGCGACGCGATTCTTGCGGTAGTCGGCATTGCGTCGCGACAGACCGTGACCGCGCATCTCGGGGATCCATACATCGAAGCCCATGCGTGCCAGATACGCGCCCAGGCCGATGCCCTTGGGCGAATACCAGAAACGCCGGTTGGAGAAGCTGCCGTGCAGCAGGATCACCGGCACGCCACGGGATTCGGGCTCGTCCGCCATCCCCAGGCGGGTGACGGCCAGCTCGACCGAGGCATCCGGGCTGTTGCCGGGCTTCAGGCGGTAGACGTCTTCACTCAGGTCGCCTCGACGTTCGGCACTGATCAAGGCGACGGGAAATAGGTTGCTGCTGCTTTGCATAATGCTCTTGCACAAAAAAGGGCGGCATCCAGATGGAGCCCGCCCTACTTGAATCTCAAAGCACCGGCCAGCCCGAAGGCTGGCCGGTGCCTCATTCCGCTTAGACCGCACCCTGCCCCTCGGCCAGGAAGAACCAGGTTTCCAGTACGGAATCCGGGTTCAGCGAGACGCTTTCGATGCCCTGTTCCATCAGCCACTTGGCCAGGTCCGGGTGGTCGGACGGGCCCTGGCCGCAAATACCGATGTATTTGCCAGCCTTGTTGCAGGCGGCGATGGCGTTGGCCAGCAGCTTCTTGACCGCCGGATTACGCTCGTCGAACAGGTGCGCGATGATGCCCGAATCGCGGTCCAGGCCCAGGGTCAGCTGGGTCAGGTCGTTGGAACCGATGGAGAAGCCGTCGAAGAACTCGAGGAACTCTTCGGCCAGGATCGCGTTGGAAGGCAGCTCGCACATCATGATCACGCGCAGGCCGTTTTCACCGCGCTTGAGACCGTTTTCGGCCAGCAGATCCACCACCTGGCTGGCTTCGCCCAGGGTACGGACGAACGGCACCATGATCTCGACGTTGGTCAGGCCCATGTCGTTGCGCACACGCTTGAGGGCGCGGCACTCGAGTTCGAAGCAGTCACGGAAGGATTCGCTGATGTAACGCGAAGCACCGCGGAAGCCCAGCATCGGGTTTTCTTCTTCCGGCTCGTAGAGCTTGCCACCGATCAGGTTGGCGTATTCGTTGGACTTGAAGTCCGACAGACGCACGATGACTTTTTTCGGCCAGAAGGCCGCGGCCAGGGTGCTGATGCCTTCAACCAGCTTGTCGACATAGAAACCGACCGGATCGTTGTAACCGGCGATACGCTTGTCGACGCTGTCCTTGATTTCATGGGGCAGGCCAGCGTAGTTCAGCAGCGCCTTGGGGTGCACGCCGATCATGCGGTTGATGATGAATTCCAGGCGGGCCAGGCCCACACCGGCGTTCGGCAACTGGGCGAAGTCGAAGGCACGGTCCGGGTTGCCGACGTTCATCATGATCTTGAACGGCAGCTCCGGCATGGCGTCGACGGAGTTTTTCTTCACGTCGAAGCCCAGTTCACCTTCGAAGATGAAACCGGTGTCGCCTTCAGCGCAGGATACGGTCACGCCCTGGCCATCTTTCAACAGCTGGGTAGCGTTGCCACAACCGACAACCGCTGGAATACCCAGCTCGCGAGCGATGATCGCGGCATGGCAGGTACGACCGCCACGGTTGGTGACGATGGCGCTCGCACGCTTCATCACCGGTTCCCAGTCCGGGTCGGTCATGTCGGACACCAGCACGTCGCCGGCCTGGACCTTGTCCATCTCCGACACGTCCTTGATGATCCGCACCTTACCGGCGCCGATGCGCTGGCCGATGGCGCGACCTTCCACCAGCACGGTGCCGGTTTCCTTCAACAGGTAACGTTCCATGACGTTGGCCTGGGTGCGGCTCTTCACGGTTTCCGGACGGGCCTGGACGATGTACAGCTTGCCGTCGTCGCCGTCTTTGGCCCACTCGATGTCCATCGGGCACTTGTAGTGCTTCTCGATGATCATCGCCTGCTTGGCCAGTTCGCTGACTTCGGCGTCGGTCAGGCAGAAACGCGCGCGATCGGCCTTGTCGACGTCGACGGTCTTGACCGAGCGACCGGCCTTGGCCTCGTCGCCGTAGATCATCTTGATCGCCTTGCTGCCCAGGTTGCGGCGCAGGATGGCCGGGCGACCGGCTTGCAGGGTGCCCTTGTGAACGTAGAACTCGTCCGGGTTCACCGCACCTTGAACGACGGTTTCACCCAGGCCGTAGGCGCCGGTGATGAACACCACGTCACGGAAACCCGACTCGGTGTCGAGGGTGAACATTACGCCGGCGGTACCGGTTTCCGAACGCACCATGCGCTGCACGCCGGCAGACAGGGCGACCAGCTTGTGGTCGAAGCCCTGGTGCACGCGGTAGGAAATGGCGCGATCGTTGAACAGGGAAGCGAAGACTTCCTTGGCGGCGCGAATGACGTTCTCGACGCCACGGATATTGAGGAAGGTTTCCTGCTGGCCGGCGAAGGAGGCGTCCGGCAGGTCTTCGGCTGTGGCCGAGGAACGCACGGCCACGGCCATGTCAGGGTTGCCCGCGGACAGCTTGGCGAACGCGGTGCGGATTTCGCTATTCAGTTGCTCGGGAAACTCAGCTTCCATGATCCATTGACGGATCTGGGCACCGGTCTTGGCCAGGGCATTCACGTCATCGACGTCCAGGGCGTCGAGCGCGGCGTGGATCTGGTCGTTAAGACCGCTCAATTCGAGAAAATCACGATAGGCTTGAGCCGTCGTGGCAAAGCCTCCAGGGACCGATACACCGGCGCCTGCAAGGTTACTGATCATCTCGCCCAGGGATGCGTTCTTGCCCCCCACATGCTCTACATCATGGACGCCGAGCTTATCGAGGGAAACTACGTACTCTACCAAGGTGATCTCTCCACTAACTGTGTTGGAAAAGCTCAGAAGCCGGCTGCTCGGGGGAGCGCTTGCCAGCTGTATGGCCTGGACCTGGAAAATAAGTGAGAATGCGGGCCATTGGAGGCCGGCAAATCGCGCCTATCATATCCAAGATTCGTCACTAGCTTAAGGCCCAAGGTGCAAATGAAACGATCTGCTTTCTTTATCTCCGACGGTACCGGCATCACCGCTGAAACCCTCGGCCAGAGCCTCCTGGCGCAGTTCGAAAACATTACCTTCAGCAAACTCACGCGGCCGTACATCGACAGCGTAGATAAAGCGCGGGCCATGGTACAACAAATCAACATCGCCGCCGAAAAGGACGGATTTCGCCCGATTATCTTCGACACCATCGTCAATCAGGACATCCGTGAGATCCTCGCGACGTCCAATGGTTTCATGATCGACATTTTCTCGACCTTCCTCGCCCCCCTGGAGCTGGAATTGAGCGAGCACTCGTCGTATTCGGTCGGCAAGTCCCATTCCATTGGCGGCAACTCCAACTATATGGAGCGGATCGAGGCGGTGAACTTCGCCCTCGACAACGACGACGGCGCCCGTACCCACTACTACGACAAGGCCGACCTGATCCTGGTCGGCGTGTCGCGCTGCGGCAAGACCCCGACCTGCCTGTACATGGCCATGCAGTTCGGCATCCGCGCCGCCAACTACCCGCTGACCGAAGACGACATGGAACGCCTGCAGCTGCCGACCGCCCTGCGCGCCCACCAGCACAAGCTGTTCGGCCTGACCATCGACCCCGACCGGCTTACCGCCATCCGTAACGAGCGCAAGCCCAACAGCCGTTATTCGAGCTATGCCCAGTGCGAGTTCGAAGTGCGCGAGGTGGAAAACCTGTTCCGCCGCGAGAACATTCCGCACATCAACTCCACCCATTTCTCGGTGGAAGAGATCTCGGCGAAGATCCTGGTGGAAAAAGGCGTCGAACGGCGCTTCAAGTAGCGCTATCTGACCAATAGAAGGCTATTGCGAGCAAGCTCGCACCTACAGGGTTTACAAGATCTTGTAGGAGCGAGCTTGTCGCGATCGGACCAACGGTCCACCCTGCCCTCAGATCACCAACAGATCCACGAACCGGTGCACCGCCGTAGCTTCCAGTCGCGCCTGGTCCTTGCACAGGGCAAAGATCTGCGCCGAACGCTGGGCCGTGAAGCGGGTGACCAGGTTGGCCTTGAACTTGTCCTCCAGCAGCGGAATGCCTTCGGCACGACGTCGGCGATGGCCGATCGGGTATTCCACCACCACCTGCTCGGTGCTCGAGCCGTCCTTGAAAAACACCTGTAGCGCATTGGCGATGGAGCGCTTGTCGGCCTCCAGGTATTCGCGGGTGTAGCGCGGCTCCTCGACGACCTGCATCTTCTCGCGCAACTGATCGATGATCGGGTGGGCGGCATGGAAGTCGTCTTCATAGTGCTCGGCCACCAGGTTGCCGAACGCCAGCGGCACGGCGGTCATGTACTGGATGCAGTGGTCGCGGTCAGCGGCGTTGGCCAGCGGGCCGACCTTGGAAATGATACGGATCGCCGACTCATGGGTGGTGATGACGATCCTGTCGATCTGGTCCAGGCGATCCTTGACCTGTGGATGCAGGGTCACCGCGGCCTCGCAGGCGGTCTGCGCATGGAACTCGGCCGGGAAGCTGATCTTGAACAGCACGTTTTCCATCACATAGCTGCCGTACTGCTGCGACAGGCTGAAGCGGCGCTTGTCTTCGGGCTTGAGCGCCAGGTCCTTGTTGGTGTGGCTGAACAGCACATCGTAGAAACCCCACTGCGGCGCGCTCAGCACTCCCGGAATGCCCATCTCGCCACGCAGGGCGATATCCGCCAGGCGCACGCCACGGCTGGAGGCGTCCCCCGCCGCCCAGGACTTGCGCGAACCAGCGTTCGGCGCATGACGGTAGGTACGCAGCGCCTGGCCATCGACAAAGGCATGGGACAGCGCCGCCAGCAGCTGTTCGCGGTTGGCCCCCATCAGCTTGGCGGTGACCGCGGTCGAGGCGACTTTCACCAGCAGGACATGGTCGAGGCCGACCCGGTTGAAGGAGTTTTCCAGGGCAATCACCCCCTGGATCTCATGGGCCATGATCATGGCCTCGAGCACCACGCGCATGGTCAGCGGCGCCTCGCCGTTGGCCACGCGTTTTTGCGACAGGTGATCGGCCACGGCGAGGATGCCGCCGAGGTTGTCGGAAGGATGGCCCCACTCAGCGGCGAGCCAGGTGTCGTTGTAGTCCAGCCAACGGACGATGCAGCCGATATCCCAGGCTGCCTTGACCGGGTCCAGGCGAAAACTGGTGCCCGGCACTCGTGCGCCAAAGGGTACGACCGTGCCCTCGACCATGGGCCCCAGGTGCTTGGTGCACTCGGGAAAGCGCAGGGCCAGCAGGCCGCAGCCGAGGGTGTCCATCAGACAGTTGCGGGCGGTATCCAGAGCCTCGTGGGACTCGATCCGGTAGTTCAGAACGTAATCGGCGATGTCCTGCAGGACCTGGTCGTAATCGGGGCGTTCGTTCAGATCAACGTTGGCGCTCACGGGCAGTTCACTCCATCAAGGGTTAGGTGTGGGTTGCATCCTCAAGGTCAGGCTGATCGGGTTATGTCTATTTATTTTATCCGCCCCCTGTAGAAGCGCCGGCCGGCGGTCCCCTACAGGTAGCGGTTTTTCCTTAGAAAGCGTCGCCAGGCACACGCACCCAGCCTTCCATCAAGACCCGTGCGCTGCGGCTCATGATGGCCTTGGTCACGCTCCATTCGCCGTTGTCCTGCACGGCTTCGGCGCCGACGCGCAAGGTCCCCGACGGGTGACCGAAACGCACCGCGCTGCGCTCACCGCCGCCGGCCGCCAGGTTGACCAGGGTCCCGGGGATCGCCGCCGCCGTGCCGATGGCCACCGCGGCGGTGCCCATCATCGCGTGGTGCAGCTTGCCCATGGACAATGCGCGCACCAGCAGATCGACATCCGCAACCTTCACCGCCTTGCCGCTGGAAGCCTGGTAGTCCGCGGGCGGCGCGACAAAGGCAACCTTGGGCGTGTGCTGGCGCTTGGCCGCTTCGTCCAGGTGCTGGATCAGCCCCATGCGCAGCGCGCCGTGGGCGCGGATGGTCTCGAACATCGCCAGCGCCTTGGGGTCGCCATTGATATCGCCCTGCAGCTCGGTACCGCTGTAGCCGATGTCGCGGGCATTGATGAAGATGGTCGGGATCCCTGCATTGATCATGGTGGCCTTGAAAGTCCCGACGCCCGGCACCTCCAGGTCGTCCACCAGATTACCGGTGGAGAACATCGAGCCACCGGCGCCCTCCTCCTCGGCTGCCGGATCCATGAACTCCAGCTGCACCTCGGCCGCCGGGAAGGTCACGCCATCCAGTTCGAAATCACCGGTTTCCTGCACCGCGCCGTTGGTCATCGGCACATGGGCGATGATGGTCTTGCCGATATTGGCCTGCCAGATACGCACCACCGCCACGCCGTTCTGCGGGATGCGCTCGGCATCCACCAGGCCGCTGCTGATGGCGAAGGAACCGACCGCCGCCGACAGGTTGCCGCAGTTGCCGCTCCAATCGACAAAAGGCTTGTCGATAGACACCTGGCCAAACAGGTAATCCACGTCGTGACCGGGCTTGATGCTTTTCGACAGGATCACCGTCTTGCTGGTGCTGGACGTGGCGCCGCCCATGCCGTCGATCTGCTTGTCGTACGGGTCGGGGCTGCCGATCACCCGCAACAGCAACGCATCGCGGGCCGCGCCCGGCAGCTGCGCCGCCTCGGGCAGGTCTTGCAGGCTGAAGAACACGCCCTTGCTGGTGCCGCCACGCATGTAGGTGGCGGGAATCTTGATTTGCGCTACGAAAGCCATGAATTTCGGTCCTGATAAAGACCGAGGGCGGCGCCTTGCGGCCCGCCCCCGGTACGTCACTTAACTGGCGACAGCCGATTCGAGGAAGTCCTGGGCAAAGCGCTGCAACACGCCGCCCGCTTCGTAGATCGACACCTCTTCGGCGGTGTCGAGGCGGCAGGTCACCGGCACCTCGATGCGCTCGCCGTTCTTGCGCTGGATCACCAGGGTCAGGGTGGCGCGCGGCTTGCGCTCGCCCACCACATCGAAGGTTTCGGTACCGTCGATGCCCAGGGTCTTGCGGTCGGTGCCCGGCTTGAACTCCAGCGGCAGCACGCCCATGCCCACCAGGTTGGTGCGGTGGATACGTTCGAAGCCTTCGGCGGCGATGGCTTCCACCCCGGCCAGGCGCACGCCCTTGGCCGCCCAGTCACGGGACGAACCCTGGCCGTAGTCGGCACCGGCGATGATGATCAGCGGCTGCTTGCGCTGCATATAGGTCTCGATGGCTTCCCACATCCGGGTGACCTGGCCTTCCGGCTCGATCCGTGCCAGCGAACCCTGCGTGACCTTGCCGCCTTCCTGGACCATTTCGTTGAACAGTTTCGGGTTGGCGAAGGTCGCGCGCTGCGCGGTCAGATGGTCGCCCCGGTGGGTCGCGTAAGAGTTGAAATCCTCTTCCGGCAGGCCCATTTTCGCCAGGTACTCGCCCGCCGCGCTGTCGAGCATGATGGCGTTGGACGGCGACAGGTGATCGGTAGTGATGTTGTCCGGCAGCACCGCCAGCGGACGCATGCCGGTCAGGCTGCGCGCGCCGGCCAGGGCGCCTTCCCAGTACGGCGGACGACGGATGTAGGTGCTCATCTCGCGCCAGTCGTACAACGGCTCGACCTTGGGCCCGGTGTCTTCATGAATGGCGAACATCGGGATGTACACCTTGCGGAACTGCTCGGGCTTCACCGAAGCCTTGACCACCGCGTCGATCTCTTCGTCGCTCGGCCAGATGTCCTTGAGGCGGATTTCCTTGCCATTAGCGTCCAGGCCCAGCACGTCCTTCTCGATGTCGAAGCGGATGGTCCCGGCAATCGCATAGGCCACCACCAGCGGCGGCGAAGCGAGGAACGCCTGCTTGGCATAGGGGTGGATGCGCCCGTCGAAGTTGCGGTTGCCCGACAGCACCGCGGTGGCATACAGGTCGCGGTCGATGATCTCTTTCTGGATCACCGGGTCCAGCGCGCCGGACATGCCGTTGCAGGTGGTGCAGGCGAAAGCCACGACGCCAAAGCCCAATTGCTCCAGCTCGTGGGTCAGGCCGGCTTCGTCCAGGTACATGGCCACCGTCTTGGAACCCGGCGCCAGCGACGACTTGACCCAGGGTTTGCGGGTCAGGCCGAGCTTGTTGGCATTGCGCGCCAGCAGGCCGGCGGCAATCACGTTGCGCGGGTTGCTGGTGTTGGTGCAACTGGTGATGGCCGCGATGATCACCGCACCATCGGGCATTTGCCCCGGCACCTCTTCCCACTGGCCGGCGATGCCCTTGGCCGCCAGGTCGCTGGTCGCCACCCGGGCGTGGGGGTTGCTCGGGCCCGCCATGTTGCGCACCACCGAGGACAGGTCGAACTGCAAGCCGCGCTCGTACTGCGCACCTTTCAGGCTGTCGGCCCACAGGCCGGCCTGCTTGGCATAGGTCTCGACCAGTTGCACTTGCTCGTCTTCACGGCCGGTGAGCTTGAGGTAGTCGATGGTTTGCTGGTCGATGTAGAACATCGCCGCGGTGGCACCGTATTCCGGGGCCATGTTGGAGATGGTCGCGCGGTCGCCCAGGGTCAGCGCCGCGGCGCCTGCGCCGAAGAACTCCAGGTAAGCGCCCACCACCTTCTGCTTGCGCAGGAACTCGGTCAGCGCCAGCACCATATCGGTGGCGGTGATGCCCGGTTGCAGCTTGCCGGTCAGCTCGACGCCGACGATTTCCGGCAGGCGCATCCAGGACGCCCGGCCGAGCATCACGCTTTCGGCTTCCAGGCCGCCGACGCCGATGGCGATCACGCCCAGGGCATCCACGTGCGGGGTGTGGCTGTCGGTGCCAACGCAGGTATCGGGAAAGGCTACGCCATCGCGCGCCTGGATCACCGGCGACATTTTCTCCAGGTTGATCTGGTGCATGATGCCGTTACCCGGCGGGATCACGTCGACGTTCTTGAAGGCTTTCTTGGTCCAGTTGATGAAGTGGAAACGGTCTTCGTTGCGCCGGTCTTCCACGGCGCGGTTCTTGGCGAACGCATCCGGGTCGAAGCCGCCGCATTCCACCGCCAGCGAGTGGTCGACGATCAACTGGGTCGGCACCACCGGGTTGACCTGGGCTGGGTCGCCGCCCTGGTCGGCGATGGCATCGCGCAGGCCAGCCAAATCCACCAGGGCGGTCTGGCCAAGAATATCGTGGCACACCACGCGGGCCGGAAACCACGGGAAGTCGAGATCGCGCTTGCGCTCGATCAGTTGCTTCAGGGAATCGGTCAGGGTCGCCGGATCGCAACGACGCACCAGGTTTTCCGCGAGCACGCGCGAGGTGTACGGCAGGGTGTCGTAGGCGCCGGGCTGGATCGCCTCGACGGCCGCGCGGGTGTCAAAGTAGTCCAGTCGGGTACCGGGTAACGGTTTACGAAATTCTGTGTTCATCGTCAGGACTCGGTCACGGTGATTGCAAAAGGTGGTGCTGCTGAAACCGCTCTCCGGTAGGAGCGAAGCTTGCTCGCGATAGCGGTTTGACGGTCGACATCGATGTTGAATGTCAGTCCGTCTTCGCGGGCAAGCCTTGCTCCTACAGGGCTCCGGGTTTAGCCAGGGCGTTCAGGCAGCCACCATTCAGCGACGTTCGATTGGCACGAACTTGCGCTGTTCGACGCCGACGTACTCGGCGCTTGGACGAATGATGCGGTTGTTGGCGCGCTGTTCGAACACGTGGGCCGCCCAGCCGGTCAGGCGCGAGCAGACGAAGATCGGGGTGAACAGCTTGGTCGGGATGCCCATGAAGTGGTACGCCGAGGCATGGTAGAAGTCGGCGTTGGGGAACAGCTTCTTCTGCTCCCACATGGTCTTGTCGATGGCTTCGGAAACCGGGAACAACACCTTGTCGCCCACTTCATCGGCGAGCTTTTTCGACCAACCCTTGATCACCTCGTTGCGCGGGTCGTTGTCTTTGTAGATCGCATGGCCGAAGCCCATGATCTTGTCCTTGCGCTCGAGCATGCCGAGGGTGCCCTTGATCGCCTCTTCCGGCGAAGAAAAACGCTCGATCATCTCCATCGCCGCCTCGTTAGCGCCGCCGTGCAGCGGGCCGCGCAGCGAACCGATGGCCGCGGTGACGCAGGAGAACAGGTCGGACAGGGTCGAGGCACAGACCCGGGCGGTGAAGGTCGAAGCGTTGAACTCGTGCTCGGCGTAGAGGATCAGCGACACGTTCATCACCTTGACGTGCAGCTCGCTCGGCTTCTTGTCGTGCAGCAGGTGCAGGAAGTGGCTACCGATGCACGGCTCGTCGGTCACGCAGTCGATGCGCTTGCCGTCGTGGCTGAAGCGGTACCAGTAGCACATGATCGCCGGGAACGCGGCCAGCAGGCGGTCGGTGACGTCGCGCTGCTGGGAGAAATCCTGTTCCGGCTCGATATTGCCGAGGAACGAGCAGCCGGTGCGCATCACATCCATCGGATGGGCGTCGGCCGGAATGCGCTCCAGCACTTCTTTCAGCGCCTGCGGCAGGTCGCGCAGCTTGCTCAGCTTCTGGGCGTAGGCGTCCAGTTGCGCCTGGGTCGGCAGCTCGCCGTACAGCAGCAGGTAGGCCACTTCCTCGAACTGCGCGTCGGCCGCCAGTTCGCGGACGTCGTAACCCCGGTAGGTCAACCCGGCACCGGCCTGGCCCACGGTCGACAAGGCAGTCTGTCCGGCCACCTGGCCACGCAGGCCAGCGCCACTCAATACTTTTGCTTCGGCCATTGCTCTCTCCAATCTTGAATTTGTTAGGGAATCGGCAACTTCATGGGTCGGGACTCACCCCGACACCGCAGGAACGAAGCGGCTCGCGACGCTGATCGGCCCACCCCGGTGTATCAGGGGCTGCGCGTTATCGTTAACGTCCATCGCGGGCAAGCCTCGCTCCTACAAAGGTTGGTTCAGCTTTTCTTCTGGGCGAACAGCGCATCGAGCTTCTGCTCGAAGGTGTGGTAGTCGATGCGGTCGTACAGCTCCATGCGGGTCTGCATGGTATCGATCACGTTCTGCTGGGTGCCATCGCGACGGATCGCGGTGTAGACGTTTTCCGCCGCCTTGTTCATGGCGCGGAACGCCGACAGTGGGTACAGCACCAGGGAAACATCCACGGATTTCAGTTGTTCGGTGGTGTACAGCGGCGTGGCACCGAACTCGGTGATGTTGGCCAGGATCGGCGCTTTCACCCGGCTGGCGAAGATCTTGTACATCTCCAGCTCAGTGATGGCTTCCGGGAACACCATGTCGGCGCCGGCCTCGATGCAGGCGGCGGCGCGGTCCAGGGCCGACTCCAGCCCCTCCACCGCCAGGGCGTCGGTACGGGCCATGATCACGAAGCTGTCGTCGGTGCGGGCATCCACCGCGGCCTTGATGCGGTCGACCATTTCCTGCTGGGAAACGATCTCTTTGTTCGGACGGTGGCCGCAGCGCTTGGCGCCGACCTGGTCCTCGATGTGAATCGCCGCCGCGCCGAACTTGATCATCGACTTGACGGTGCGCGCCACGTTGAACGCCGACGAACCGAAACCGGTGTCCACGTCCACCAGCAGCGGCAGGTCGCAGACGTCGGTGATGCGGCGCACGTCGGTCAGCACGTCGTCGAGCCCGGTGATGCCCAGGTCCGGCACGCCGAGGGAGCCGGCCGCCACCCCGCCACCGGACAGGTAGATCGCCTTGAACCCGGCGCGCTTGGCCAGCAGCGCATGGTTGGCATTGATGGCGCCGACCACCTGCAAAGGTCGTTCGCTGGCGACCGCATCGCGGAAGCGCTGGCCTGGAGTGCTCTTGTTGTTGGAACTCATGACTCACCTCGTGGAGTGGCTGTCTGCTTGGCGCCGTCCTGGTAATGACGGGCAATGTTGCGTTTGGAAGCGCCGATGTGACGGCGCATCAACAACTCGGCCAGTTCGCCGTCGCGATCGGCAATGGCATCGAGAATCCGGTGGTGCTCGGCGAACGCCTGGTGCGGGCGGTTGGGCGTGGCGGAAAACTGGATGCGGTACATGCGCACCAGTTGGTACAGCTCGCCGCAGAGCATCTGCGTGAGGGTGCGGTTGCCGGCGCCCTGGATGATCCGGTAATGAAAGTCGAAATCGCCTTCCTGCTGGTAGTAGCCGACACCGGCCTGGAACGCCGCGTCACGCTCGTGGGTATCGAGGACCCGGCGCAACTCGTCGATTTCCTCGTTGGTCATGCGCTCGGCGGCCAGGCGGCAGGCCATGCCTTCCAGGGACTCGCGGATTTCATAAAGCTCGATCAGCTCGGCATGGCTCAGGGACACCACCCGCGCCCCGACATGGGGCACCCGCACCAGCAGGCGCTGGCCTTCCAGGCGGTGGATCGCCTCGCGCAGCGGGCCGCGGCTGATGCCGTAGGTGCGCGCCAGTTCCGGCTCGGAAATCTTGCTGCCCGGGGCGATCTCGCCCTTGACGATGGCCGCCTGAATGCGTCTGAAGACGTTTTCGGACAAGGTTTCCGAATCGTCCTGCGTCACGGCGGGGGGATCGAGCTGATCCAGCATATTGTCGACACCTTGAAAATCAATGCGACAAAAACTAGCCAATACAGCTCATGCAGTCAAAGGAAAAATAGATATTGTCGACAATCGTCTAATAACCCTTTGCACCAAACCGGCACAAAAGCCCCCGCCCCTCCGCTGGCGCCATAAAACCAGCATGCTAGAATGCCGCCCGCATTTGCCTGTCATATTAATAAGGCAGCACACGAGGGAGCTTGCGCAGCAATGCCAGTCGCCTTGAACTGAAGAACCCATGCAACGCACCAGGATCTATGAGACTCAAGGCCTTCTCCATACTGTTCTGCCTGCTCGGCCTGCCGGGCCTGAGTGCCGCCGCTGGCAAGACCGTTTACGGTCTGAATGAATACGCCAGACTGTCCGGGATCGACCTGGAAGTCGCCGCCAAGCTCGACACCGGCGCCAAGACCGCCTCCCTCAGCGCCCGCGACATCAAGCGCTTCAAGCGCAATGGCGAATCCTGGGTACGCTTCTACCTGGCCATCGACGCCGCCCATTCCCACCCCATCGAACGTCCGCTGGCCCGCGTCAGCAAGATCAAGCGCCGCGCTGGCGACTACGACCCCGATGAGGAAAACAACAAGAAGTACACCGCGCGCCCGGTCATCGAGCTGGATATCTGCATGGGCGGAGCCCTGCGCAGCATAGAAGTGAACTTGACCGACCGCAGTGCATTCCAATACCCGCTCTTGATCGGCTCCGAAGCACTCAAGCGCTTCGACGCACTGGTCGACCCCAGTCTTAAATACGCTGCTGGCAAACCTGCCTGCGCCACCGACGCTCATACCGCAGAGTAATTCCAATGCGCTCTCTTACCCTCCATCTGAAAATGCTGATCGCCATCCTGGTGGTGCTGGGCATTTCGGTCACGGCCTATCAGATTTTCGTGCTCGGCATCCCGGTGACCGAAGACGCCACCGACGACTTGTGGAACATCGACGCCAAGGTCGAATTCGTCGCCAACGCCAAAGACCCGATCAAGATCCAGATGTTCGTGCCGCCATTGAGCCGCGACTACGTCAGCCTGAACGAGAGCTTCATCTCCAATAACTACGGGGTGGCGGTGAACCGCGTCGACGGCAACCGCAAGGTCACCTGGTCGGCACGCCGCGCCAAGGGCAACCAGACCCTCTACTACCGCCTGGTCCTGACCAAGCGCTACACCGCGGAAAAAGCCAAGATCAAGGGCCCGACCTTCCGCGACAGCATCGCCGTCGAAGGCCCGGAAAAGATCGCCGCCGAAGCCCTGCTCGCGCCGATCCGCCAGCACTCGGCCGACGTCGAGACCTTCATCAGCGAAGCCATCAAGCGGGTCAACAACAGTAGCGACGACAACGCCAAGATGCTCCTGGCGGGCGATCCGTCGCCAGCGAACAAGGCCAAGATCGTCGACCTGCTGCTATCCATCGCCCACGTACCGATGGAGAAGGTCCATACCATCCGCCTGATGGCCGACCAGCCACAGGCCCCGGAACTGTGGCTGCGCAGCTTCAACGGTACCGACTGGCTGTACTTCAACCCGGAAACCGGCGAACAGGGCCTGCCCAGCGACCGCCTGCTGTGGTGGATCGGTGACGACAACCTGATCACCGTCGATGGCGGCAAGAAAGCCACCGTCACCTTCAGCCTGAACAACAGCGAAATGAACGCCATTCGCCTGGCCAAGCTGACCGACGAGAACACCGACGCCAACTTCCTCGAATACTCGCTGTACGGCCTGCCGCTGCAGACCCAGCAGACCTTCATGATCATGGTGATGATCCCGATCGGCGTGCTGGTGATCCTGGTGCTGCGCAACCTGATCGGCCTGCAGACCCTGGGTACCTTCACCCCGGTGCTGATCGCCCTGGCCTTCCGCGAAACCCAGCTGGGCTTCGGCATCGTGCTGTTCACGGTGATCACCGCGCTCGGGCTGTCGCTCAGGTCCTACCTGGAACACCTGAAGCTGCAGATGCTGCCGAGGCTGTCGGTGGTACTGACCTTCGTCGTGGTGCTGATCGCCGCCATCAGCCTGTTCAGCCACAAGCTCGGCCTGGAACGCGGCCTGTCGGTCGCCCTGTTCCCGATGGTGATCCTGACCATGACCATCGAACGCCTGTCGATCACCTGGGAAGAACGTGGCGCCGGCCATGCGATGAAAGTCGCCATTGGCACGCTGTTCGCCGCCTCCCTGGCCCACCTGATCATGAGCGTGCCGGAGCTGATCTACTTCGTCTTCACCTTCCCGGCGATGCTGCTGATCCTGGTGGGCTTCATGCTGGCGATGGGTCGCTACCGCGGCTACCGCCTGACCGAGCTCATGCGTTTCAAAGCCTTCGTCAAGGCTGATTCGTAATGTTCGGCCTGTGGAAGACCTGGAAGGCCCTGGAAGCCCGGGGCATCATGGGGATCAATCGGCGTAACGCGGACTACGTGCTCAAGTACAACAAGCGCAGCCTGTACCCGATCGTCGACGACAAGATCATCACCAAGGAACGCGCGATCAAGGCCGGCATCCATGTGCCGGAACTGTACGGCGTGATCTCCACCGAGAAGGAAATCGACAAGCTCGGCGAGATCATCGGCGGGCGCAACGACTTCGTGATCAAGCCGGCCCAGGGCGCCGGCGGCGACGGCATCATCGTGATCGCCGACCGTTTCGAGGGTCGCTATCGCACGGTGTCGGGAAAGATCATCAGTCATGAAGAAATCGAGCACCATATCTCCAGCATCCTCACCGGCCTCTATTCCCTGGGCGGCCACCGCGACCGGGCGCTGATCGAATACCGGGTGACCCCGGACCAGATCTTCAAGAGCATCAGCTACGAAGGCGTGCCGGACATCCGCATCATCGTACTCATGGGCTACCCGGTGATGGCCATGCTGCGCCTGCCGACCCGCCAGTCCGGCGGCAAGGCCAACCTGCACCAGGGCGCCATCGGTGTCGGTGTCGACCTGGCCACCGGCCTGACCCTGCGCGGCACCTGGCTGAACAACATCATCGCCAAGCACCCGGACACCACCAATGCGGTGGACGGCGTGCAACTGCCCTACTGGGACGGCTTCATGAAGCTGGCGGCCGGCTGTTACGAGCTGTGCGGCCTGGGCTACATCGGGGTCGACATGGTGCTGGACCAGGAAAAGGGCCCGCTGATCCTCGAGCTCAACGCCCGCCCCGGCCTGAACATCCAGATCGCCAACGACTGCGGCCTGACCCAGCGCACCCATGCGGTCGAAGCGCACCTGGCAGAGCTGAAAGCCCGCGGTATCAGCGAAACCGTCGAGCAGCGCGTGCAATTTGCCCAGGACCTGTTCGGCCATATCCCGGCGGTGGAAGGCTGATCCACGGCAAAACCTATCGCGGGCAAGCCTCGCTCCTACAAGATGCCGACCTGTAGGAGCGAGGCTTGCCCGCGATAGCCAATCTTCACCCCCCTCTCAGCCTGTCGCCAATCTGCTCATCCCCGACATCCCCACTAGGAGCAAATCCTTGAGGGGACTACAATCGCCAGCCGCGCTCCTCCGATGGCTGATCCGCCCCGCATGTTGACCTGCTCCGTACACCCGCTGCCCTACCGCACCAACCCCGCCGAGTATTTCGCGGCGATCCGTCATGCCCCGGGCGCCGTCCTGCTCGACAGCGGCCGGCCCAGTGCCGAACGCGGCCGCTACGACCTGCTCAGCGCCTGGCCACGGGCCCAGCTGGCCGTCCTCAAGAACGAAAGCGGCGAAGATTTCCTGCAGCGCCTGCGGCTCAACCTGGACCAACTGGGCCAGGCCGCGATCCCAGCGCCTTACCAGTTGCCTTTCGCCGGCGGGCTGATCGGCTACCTGAGCTACGACTTCGGACGCCATCTGGAACGCCTGCCCAGCCAGGCCCTGGACGACCTGCAACTGCCCGATGCGCGCTTCGGCCTCTACGACTGGGCGCTGATCAGCGACCATCAGCAGTGCACCAGCCAACTGGTGTTCCACCCCGCCCTCACCGCCGCCGAACGCCAGCGCCTGATCACCCTGTTCAGCCAGGCGCCGGCCAACACCCACGATAGCTTCAAGCTCAGCGAGCCGATGCGTCCCGACCTCAGCGCCGCGCAGTATCAGCAGGCGTTCGAGCGTATCCAGGCGTACATCCAGGCCGGCGACTGCTATCAGGTCAACTTCGCCCAGCGCTTTCGCGCGCCCTGCGTCGGCGATCCGTGGAGCGCCTACTGCGCGCTGCGGGCGGCCTGCCCAACGCCTTTTTCCGGGTTCCAGAGCCTGCCGGAAGGTGGCGCGGTGCTCAGCCTGTCGCCGGAGCGCTTCGTGCGGATCAGTGAGCGCCAGGTGGAAACCCGGCCGATCAAGGGCACCCGCCCACGCAGCCAGGATGCCGCCGAAGATGCGGCGAACGCCGCCGAGCTGCTGGCCAGCCCCAAGGACCGTGCGGAAAACCTGATGATCGTCGACCTGCTGCGCAACGACCTGGGCCGTACCTGCCGCATCGGCTCGGTGCGGGTGCCGGAGCTGTTCAGCCTGGAGAGCTACCCGAACGTGCACCATCTGGTGAGCAGCGTCACCGGCGAGCTGGCGGACGACAAGGATGCCCTGGACCTGATCGCCGGCAGCTTCCCCGGCGGCTCGATCACCGGCGCGCCGAAGATCCGCGCCATGCAGATCATCGACGAGCTGGAGCCGACCCGGCGCGGGCTGTATTGCGGTTCGCTGTTGTACCTGGACGTGCGTGGCGAGATGGACAGCTCGATCGCCATCCGCAGCCTGCTGGTCAAGGACGGGCAGGTCTGCTGCTGGGGCGGTGGCGGGATTGTCGCGGATTCGGACTGGCAGGCCGAGTATCAGGAGTCCATCACCAAGGTGAAGGTGCTGCTGGAGACCTTGCAGAGCCTCTGATCTGTAGCCGCTGCCGCAGGCTGCGAACGGCCGGCACGGCCGCGGCGCACTCACTGGTGCCGAGGACCTGCGGTCCTATCGCAGCCTGCGGCAGCGGCTACAGCGATACCTTTACAGGCTCAACTCACGGTTCGAAGCCTTGAGGAACTCCTGCTTCAACTCGGCAAAGCTGTGCACCGCCGGGAACTGCGGAAACTCGCGAATCACGTTATCCGGGGCATGGAACAGAATGCCGGCATCGGCCTCGCCGAGCATGCTGGTGTCGTTGTACGAATCCCCCGCCGCGATCACCCGGTAGTACAGGCTCTTGAAGGCCAGCACCGACTGGCGCTTGGGGTCTTTCTGGCGCAGTTGGTAACCGGTCACCCGGCCGCTGTCGTCGGTGACCAGGCGATGGCACAGCAGCGTGGGGAAGCCCAGCTGGCGCATCAGCGGCTGGGAAAACTCATAGAAGGTGTCGGAAAGAATCACCACCTGGAAACGCTCGCGCAGCCAGTCGACGAACTCGATGGCGCCGTCCAGCGGCTTGAGGGTGGCGATCACTTCCTGAATGTCGGAGAGCTTCAGGCCGTGCTCGTCGAGAATCCGCAGGCGCTGCTTCATCAGCACATCGTAATCGGGGATATCCCGAGTGGTCGCCTTTAGGGATTCAATCCCGGTTTTTTCGGCAAAGGCAATCCAGATTTCCGGGACCAGTACACCTTCCAGGTCGAGACAGGCAATTTCCACAAGACACTCCCATTTGTATTGGTTATTCGAGCGAGCAAAAGGACTGCCGAACTCTAGCGATTCGCCCTGGCCCACGCAACGTAAGGAGCGCGCCAGGCGGGGGCGGATTTGTTACCATCGCCAGTATCTAGAGCGCTCAGCGCCACCGACCTGCAGGAAACCGCCCTGATGAGCCCATCGTTCAATGTCGCTGAACTCGCCGCGACCTATGCCCAAAAATCCGCCCAGGACATTCTCAAACTGGCCTTTGCCGAGTTTGGCGATGACCTGTGGATCTCTTTCAGTGGTGCCGAGGATGTGGTGCTGGTGGACATGGCCTGGAAGCTGAACAAGAACGTCAAGGTCTTCAGCCTCGACACCGGTCGCCTGCACCCGGAAACCTACAGGTTCATCGAGCAGGTACGCGAGCACTACAAGATCGACATCGAGGTGGTTTCGCCGGACCGCGCCAAGCTCGACCCCTTCGTCAAAGAGAAAGGCCTGTTCAGCTTCTACAAGGACGGCCACGGCGAGTGCTGCGGCATCCGCAAGATCGAGCCGCTGCGCCGCAAGCTGTCCACCGTCCGCGCCTGGGCCACCGGCCAGCGGCGCGACCAGAGCCCGGGCACCCGCAGCCAGGTGGCGGTGCTGGAGATCGACAGCGCCTTCTCCACCCCGGAACGCACCCTGTACAAGTTCAACCCGCTGGCGCAGATGACCAGCGAAGAGATCTGGGGTTACATCCGCATGCTCGAGCTGCCGTACAACAGCCTGCACGAGCGCGGCTTCATCAGCATCGGCTGCGAGCCTTGCACCCGCCCGGTGCTGCCGAACCAGCACGAGCGCGAAGGCCGCTGGTGGTGGGAAGAAGCCACACAGAAGGAATGCGGCCTGCACGCCGGCAATATCATCAGCAAGGGCTAAGCCCCCTAATTCCCTTTCCCCTGGTCTGTAGGAGCGCAGCGGTGTGCCAGGTACGCCGTCTCGCGAGCAAGCTTCGCTCCTACAGAAGCCCCTCCTCTCGGTAAAATCTTGTACACATAAGTGTCACCACAGGTGCCATTTTTGTGTGCACTTTATGCCTCTACGCCCCAAAAAGTTACACCCTTCTCCCTGGGCCATCCTCCACCGCGCTCACACCCCACCCCCTCGAAAAATAAATACCTGTTCGAACGGTCAATTTATAATTTCGCAATTTCAGTCATTTAAAAATTATTAAGAACAAACCGAAATTATCGGTCGCTTGCTTAGATTGGGATCTGGCACGGAAGTGGCTTAAGTCGCCTCGCATATTGTATACAACTTAAATAAAAAATACATACACTTCATATCCGCAAGCCGGGTTCCCGAATCCGCCTGCTGATGCCCAGAACCCAGTGATTCCCGGACCCGCGCCGAAGACTGCCGAGCCTTGCGCTCAAGCACAGTCAGCGCCGGTCCGCGATCAGGAGCCAGCCGGAATGCGTACAAGCCTTGCCAATGACATCGCACTGGATTTGCCCTCCTCCCACGTCCACGCCAACCTCGATCCCAGCATCGCCTACGGCCCCGTCGCCACGGTCGACCTCAGCCCGCGCCTGCACAACCGCGACCTGGCGCCAACCAAGGTCGAAGGCCGGCGCTGGGGCGGCTACAGCATCTTTGCGCTGTGGACCAATGACGTGCACAACATCGCCAATTACTCCTTCGCCATCGGCCTGTATGCCCTGGGCCTGGGCGGCTGGCAGATCCTCCTGTCCCTGGGGATCGGCGCGGCGCTGGTGTACTTCTTCATGAACCTGTCCGGCTATATGGGCCAGAAGACCGGCGTGCCCTTTCCGGTGATCAGCCGTATCAGCTTCGGTATCCATGGCGCGCAGATTCCGGCGCTGATCCGCGCGGTGATCGCCATCGCCTGGTTCGGCATCCAGACCTACCTGGCTTCGGTGGTGTTTCGCGTGTTGCTCACGGCCATCCACCCCGGCTTCGCCGACTATGACCACAACTCGATCCTCGGCCTGTCGAGCCTGGGCTGGGTGTGTTTCGTGGCGATCTGGCTGGTCCAGTTGGCGATCCTCGCCTACGGCATGGAAATGGTCCGACGTTACGAAGCCTTCGCCGGCCCGGTGATCCTGGTGACCGTTGCCGCCCTCGCCGCCTGGATGTTCACCCAGGCCAACGCCCGCATCGCCTGGTCGATCCACGAGCCGCTGAGCGGTGGCGAGATGTGGCGCCAGATCTTCGCCGGCGGTGCGCTGTGGCTGGCGATCTACGGCACGTTGGTGCTCAACTTCTGCGACTTCGCCCGCTCCTCGCCCTGCCGCCGGACCATCAAGGTCGGCAATTTCTGGGGGCTGCCGGTGAACATCCTGGTGTTCGCGACCATCACCGTATTGCTCTGTGGCGCGCAGTTCCAGATCAACGGCAAGATCATCGAAAGCCCGACCGAAATCATCGCCTCGATCCCCAACACCTTCTTTCTGGTGCTCGGCTGCCTGGCGTTCCTGATCGTCACCGTGGCGGTGAACATCATGGCCAACTTCGTCGCCCCGGCCTTCGTGCTCAGCAACCTGGCGCCGAAGTACCTGACCTTTCGCCGCGCCGGGCTGATCAGCGCGACCATCGCGGTGCTGATCCTGCCGTGGAACCTCTACAACAGCCCGCTGGTGATTGTGTACTTCCTGTCCGGGCTCGGCGCCCTGCTGGGGCCGCTGTACGGGGTGATCATGGTCGACTACTGGCTGCTGCGCAAAGGCCGGATCAACGTGCCCGAGCTGTACAGCGAAAACCCGCAAGGCGCGTATTTCTACAGCCGCGGGGTCAACCTGCGAGCGGTGGCAGCGTTCATTCCGTCGGCGCTGATCGCCATCGTCCTGGCCCTGGTGCCGGGGTTTGCCAGCGTCTCGCCCTTCTCCTGGCTGATCGGCGCCGGCATTGCCGGCCTGCTGTACCTGATCATCGCCAAACGCCAGCCGCACTATGCGGATGTCAGCGGCGAATCCATCGCGGTCGACAACGTCTGTCACTAACCTTGAACGGCCCGCGTGCGGCGGGCCTCGAATGTCTCACCGATAAGGACAGCCCATGCGAATTCTCGTGGTCAACGTCAATACCACCGACTCCATCACCCAGGCCATCGCCCGCCAGGCCCAGGCTGTGGCGGCGCCCGGCACTGAAATCATCGGCCTGACCCCACACTTCGGCGCCGACTCCATCGAAGGCAACTTCGAAAGCTACCTGGCCGCCATCGCCGTCATGGACCGCGTGCTGTCCTACGACCAGCCCTACGACGCGGTGATCCAGGCCGGTTATGGCGAGCACGGCCGCGAAGGCCTGCAGGAGCTGCTCAATGTGCCCGTGGTGGACATCACCGACGCCGGCGCCAGCACCGCGATGTTCCTCGGCCACGCCTACTCGGTAGTGACGACCCTGGATCGTACCGTGCCGCTGATCAAGGACCGCCTGAAACTCTCCGGCCTGTACGACCGCTGCGCCTCGGTGCGGGCCAGCGGGCTGGCGGTGCTGGAGCTGGAAGAAGACCCGGCGCGCGCCGTGGAAGCCATAGTGCGCCAGGCCGAGCTGGCGGTCAGCGCAGACAAGGCCGAGGTGATCTGCCTGGGCTGTGGCGGCATGGCCGGCCTCGACGAGCAGATCCGCCAGCGCACCGGTGTACCGGTGGTGGACGGCGTGACCGCGGCAGTGACCATTGCCGAATCCCTGGTGCGCCTCGGGCTGTCCACCTCCAAGGTACGCACCTACGCCACGCCGCGGCCGAAGACCATCATCGGCTGGCCTGGGCGCTTCGGGCGCTGAGCCATCGCCTGTCACGAGCAAGCCCGCGCCTCCAGGGAAGCGGGTTTGCGCACCTCTTCAAACCGCGCTGAAGTGTTGCTCCAGGCCCAGCTCGGCGAACTGCTCGATCACGAAGTCGACGAAAGCCCGGGTCTTGCCCGGCAGGAGTTTGTGCTCGGCGTAGTAGATCGAGATGTTGCCGTCGTCGACGTACCAGTCCGGCAAGACCCGCTGCAGAGTGCCGGCGTCCAAGTAACCGACGGCGAACGGCATGCTCACCAGAGCCACCCCCAGGCCCTGGGCAGCGGTGGCGCAAGCCGCTTCCGAATCGCTCATGGTCATCCGCGCCTTCAGGTTCAGCGGGCTTTGCTGCCGGTTGCGGCTGGTCAGGGACCAGGAGCGTACCCGCCCGGTCTGCGGCGAGCGGATCAGGATGCCTTCACAGTGTTGTAGATCCTCGGGCTGCTCGACCGCCGCGCAGCGCGCCAGATACTCAGGCGAGGCCACCAGGATGCGGTGAGCCGGGGTCAGTCGTCGCGCCACCACCCCTTGGGGCAGTTCGAAGCCGCCGCCGATCGCCGCGTCGAAACCCTGGCCGATCAGGTCCACCTGGCGATTATCGAAATGCCAGTCCGGGCTGATCTCCGGAAAACGCCGCAGGAACTCGCCGAGCATGGGCACTATGTACAGCCGCCCGAACACCGTGCCCATGCTGACTTTCAGGGTGCCCGCCGGGCGCCCTTCGGCGCTGGCCAGGTTGGCCACGGCGTTCTGGATGGTGTGCAGGCTGGCGCTGACCTCGCCGAGAAACAGCTTGCCGGCTTCGGTCAGGGTCAGGCTGCGGGTGCTGCGCTGGAACAGCCTGACTCCGAGCCGGGCCTCGAGCTTGGCCACGCTTTTACCTACCGCGGCGGGGGTCAGGCTCAAGCGTCGCGCAGCTTCGGCAAAACTGCCGACTTCGGCGCTGCGCACGAAGCATTCGATGCTGCTGAAGGTTTCCATGGCGCCTCACTATAAACTTCTGGTTTACACAGACTATAGCGATTCCTATCTACACAGCACCTAATCCGAGGTCGATACTCGACTCCAACCACAAGGCAGCCCGCCTTGGACTTTTTGGAGAACGACATGACCACTCAATCCCTCAGCGGCAAAGTAGCCCTGGTTCAAGGCGGTTCCCGCGGCATCGGCGCGGCCATCGTGCAGCGCCTGGCAGCCGAAGGCGCCGCCGTGGCCTTCACCTACGTCAGCTCCACCGCCAAGGCCCAGGCCTTGCAAGACAGCATCACCCAGGCCGGTGGCAAGGCCCTGGCGATCCTGGCCGACAGCGCCGATGCCGCGGCCATCCGCCAGGCGGTCGACAGCACGGTGGAAACCTTTGGCCGCCTGGACATCCTGGTCAACAACGCTGCCATCCTGGCCGTCGGCCCGCTGGAAGACTTCAAGCTGGAAGACTTCGACCGGACCCTGGCCATCAACATCCGCAGCGTGTTCGTCGCCACCCAGGAAGCGGCCCGGCACATGGGCGAAGGCTCGCGCATCATCAACATCGGCAGCACCAACGCCGAACGCATGCCCTTTGCCGGCGGCGGCACCTACGCCATGAGCAAGTCGGCCCTGGTCGGCCTGACCAAAGGCCTGTCGCGCGACCTCGGCCCACGGGGCATCACCATCAACAATGTGCAGCCCGGCCCGGTCGATACCGACATGAATCCGGCCCACGGCGATTTCGCAGAGAGCCTGATCCCGATGATGGCCATCGGACGCTACGGCCACGCGGAAGAAATCGCCAGCTTCGTGGCTTACCTGGCAGGCCCGGAAGCGGGTTACATCACCGGCGCCAGCCTGAGCATCGATGGTGGCTTCAGCGCCTGATCCAAGCCCCAAGAAAAACGCCGGGCCACCTTCATCAGGTGGCCCGGCGTTTTTTTGTTACAGCTCGATCGACTCCACAGGAAGCGCCGCACTTGAGACCGCTGAAGCCCTGTCGGGCTTATCGCAGCCTGCAGCAGCGGCTACAGGCTCAGCTCCATTGCAGCAGCGGCAAGCCGCAGGCCGCCGGCTGGAACCCCTTCAGCGAACGCAGAATGGCATCGGCATGGGCGTATTTGGCGTCCGCCATCGCCGGGTCGGGAATGGCGATCGCGGTCATCCCCGCCGCCTTCGCCGCGGTGACACCGAAGGGCGAGTCCTCGAACACCAGGCAATCCTCGGGGGCGACACCCAGGCGCCGCGCGGCGGTAAGGAAGATGTCCGGCGCCGGCTTGGCCGCACCCACTTCCGGGTCGTCGGCGGTGACTATGGTGTCGAACAGCGCGAACCAGTCGCCGTGCAAGGTGGTTTTCTGGGCGAAAGACTGGCGCGAAGAACTGGTGCCCACGGCGATCGGCACATTATTGGCCTTGAGGTGTTGCACCAGCTCCTGCGCCCCCGGCATCGCCAGCGCACGGGGAAAACGCTCGCGCATCAGCGGCTCGCGAATCACCAGGAACTCCTCCGCCGTGATCGGCAGGTCCAGGGCCTCGACCACGTAGCGGGCCAGGTCCGCGGCGCCACGACCAATGATGTTCTGCTTGATCGTCCAATCGAAGGTGCGGCCGTAACGATCGGCGATGAGTTGGGTCACCTCGGTGTAGATGCCTTCGGTGTCCAGCAGCAAACCGTCCATATCGAAAATCACGGCCTTGATCGGGCCCACATCATTCAACTGTGCATTCATCGCATCTGATCCGTTAACAAAAAACATCCCGGGGAGCGGCTCAGGTACGGCCAGTTTTTTGCCCGATTAAAGGGTTCAGCAGCATAGCCGCGGCGGATGACGGGGAGCAACCTCGGGCCAGCGTGCAGACAGACGAAAGCCCGGGCAGGCCGGGCTCGAACGTCGGCATCATGAATGAACAAAGCAAGCTAGCGCCCCGCGCGTCCGCTGCCACCACCGGGACCACCGGTGCCACCACCCGCGCTGCCGGTTCCGCCGCCGGCACCGCCGCCACCCATGATGGAACCATTGACGCCGGTGGAGCCCATGCCGCCTTGGCTGGAGGAGCCGCGCGGATTGTCGGCCCGTGAACGGCTGTCCGTGACGCCTATTCCATTCCCGCCCAGGGCCCCTGGTCGCAGCATCAGATCGTTGCTGGAACCGCTCTCGAAAGAGCGCCCGGAAGTATTGGTTGAAGCCCGTCCGTCAGCGGATTCTGCCAGGCTGGAGAAGAAGAAAATCGATACCAGAGCGACCAGCACCAGGCTCAGCAGTTTTGCGCGGCTCATGACGAGCCTCCCGGAGCGCTGCGACGCTTGCCCCTGACCGCCTTACGCTGCGGCGCGGATCGAGACAGCTCCTGCTCGGCGTTGGCGTCCGGGAGGATCTGTTCGGGACTCAGCGCATCCGTGGGGGAAGGCAGCGGATATTCGGGAGTGTCATCCCGGTCGAGATGTTTCGGATCATGCTTCATATGCACCTCACACCGGCCATGCCGGCGTGCTGGAAGCAGACTTCACGGGCCCTTTTCCTCCGACTCGTCTGCCTCATCGTCATCGCTCAGCGGGACCAGAGCGTCATCCATCAGCGAGCCCGGGTCTTCATTGCCCGGATCGTTGACCTGGGGCACGCCCGAGGAATCGTCTTCTTTCTTGCCAGCAGTTTCCGAAGTCATGGCAAACCTCGTCGATACAGTGTGTCCATCATTGAATTCGAGGGGCTGGAGCGATATTCGTTCCCATAAAAAAGCCCGGCACAAGGCCGGGCTTTTTTTGCGCACCGCAACAGAATCAGTCGTGCTTGTGCTTGTGTTTATTCTTGTGCTTTCCGCCGCCGGAGTGACGACCATCGTCCCCCATGCTGCTGCCCAAAGCACCACCGGCCGCGCCACCCAGGCCTGCGCCAATGGTCGAGCCCGTTTTGCCGCCCAGCTTGTTGCCGATCACCGAACCGCCGGCCGAACCCAGGCCGCCACCGATGGCCGCTTCGGTCCGGCTGCCTTTACGGGCACCGACCGCACTGCCGGCAGCGCCGCCAATACCCGCACCCACCGCGGCACCTGTGCTGCCGCCAATCTGTTGTCCAACCACGTTGCCCAGCGCGCCACCCAAACCGCCGCCGACCGCAGCAGTGCCATCACCGGCAGCCATCGCACCTTGAGCAGCCAGAAGCCCCAAAACCAGAGCAGGCAGTGTTAAACGCATGATGTAAACCTCGAAAAAGATGCTGGAGAGTCATTCTATAGCGGTGTCTGACTAAAGCTGAGCGGCGACAGCGCAACGCTGTAATCCTTTTAGTCAAAGTGTTGGACCGTTTTTGCGCAAAGAGTTTTCACCCAGGCAAAAAAAAGCCCGCTGGGGAGACGGGCTAATAGGATTTGCTTTAACGGATGAGTCGAGCCTACGCACTCACTTGTGAAGAAATTGTGAAAACAACGCCTCTCACAAATAAGCGGGACAAGGGCATGTTTCCACACCCGCTCCCGGCTGAAGCAAACTCATGCACGAAGAACCAGTGCCATTGAAGAACACCCCGGAGCATGGGGGCGGCCAATGGCATGGGGTTCCGCGCGGGGTATCAAGCAAATTGCCTTGTTCAGGAGTTCCAGCGACAGGCTTACTGGATGCTACGGATGCTGCCTTTGTTGCCTTTGACAGTGACCGATACCTTCTTGAAGACGAAGTAGTTCTCTTCACTGACTTCATAACGTGGCGCAACGATCAGGTCGGCACCGGAAGCCTTGACCGCCTTGTAGGCTGCGGCCGATTTCACCGCACTGACCGGATCCAGCATGCCCAGGCCGCCACCGGTATCGCCACCGTAAGTCACGCCATCGGCGAACTGGGTGTCACCACCGAACTTGAGCACACCGAACAGAATGTTCACCGAGGATTGCCCCGAGATGGCCTCGCCTACCGCAACGTCTGCCTTGAGGTCAGCCTTGACCTGGCTGTCGATCGGGGCGGCGGGTTGGCTGATGTTGTAGCTGGTGCAACCGCTGGCAGCGATGAGGGTCGACAGGGCAATGAATTTGAAAGCCTTCTTCACTGGTTCTATTTCCTTATACCTGATCAAAAACAGTATCCGACGGGATGTCGGCCCCACACGAAATGTGAGGAGGCGGACCTATCTCAAAGCCTTCTGGATAGTTCTGAAACAATCAATTTCGAGACTTTCAGGCCGAAAAAACCCCGCTGCGAGGCGGGGTTTCATGCTGCAAGTCAGCGCCTCGTCGTGGGCGCCACTTTTGGGAAAAACTTTGTCTGAGTCACCTTGGGTAACGCGCTGGATCTGGTCTTGCCTGCCACCGACGCCTTGGCCGGAGGCTCACTGTCAAACGCTGCCTGACCGCAGCGCACCAGGTTGTTGATTGGGAACTCATCCCCGTTGTCCTCGATAAAAGGATCGCTCATCTCCCTGCTCCCTCCAACAACCGGACGATACCGGCAAACACCTGATTGCCTAAAAAATATCGGCCGTCACGGCGTTTCAGACTAGACGGTCATTTAAGGACTTGCAGTTCACAAGAGAAAAGACCGACGAATGGCCCAAGCCGGAATTCTTCGTCCAAGGGTGTGGATCGTCGTTGAAAAAGGAGCTGACGGCCTGCATCAGCTCCTTTTCCGGCTGCGTTTCGCCTAGACCTTACGAGCGTAGTTGCTGGCCCCGAACCAGTCGACCACCACCACGGTTTCATCCCCCACCACCCAGGCGTCATGACCTTTAGGCAGGGAGGTGATATCACCCGGTCCGGCGATGATTTCGGTGCCGTCATCCATCAGGATCGCCAGCTTGCCGGCCACGTGATACTGAAAGTGCGGCGCCTGGCAACTCGGTGTCTGCGCCAGCGGCCGGATATCGTTCGACCAGCGCCAGCCCGGCTTGAAAGTGAAGCGCCCCACTTCGCAATGACCGATCTTCAGGATCTCTGCCTTGCCATTGGAAAACTCGCGGGTCTCATCCGGTTCGGAGAAGGATTTATGCTCGGTGACCTGTTCGTGCGTGGACATGATCGTGCCCTCGATTGAGTAGCTGCAAAGCCTGCCGACGCCGGCAATATCACCCCGCGCCCGCAGACCGCCAGCATCGCCCCACTCGATGCGCATGATCATTTTAGACCTGAAAGCGTGGGGAGCCTGCCTGATATCGGCGGAAAACCTCAGCTTCAAGGCGATCCTTTACCACCTGGTTTCCCATGGGCAACAAAGCCAAAGACAACTCAGGTATCCCGCGTGATCGATACCTTGCTGGAGCTGCTTTGGTTTTTGCGAACTCACAATGATTTTCACCGTTGCGGGGCAACGACGTTCAGCGAAAAGCGCTCGACGCAGCAGGTCAAACTGCCGCCATGAACAGGCCCCAGAAAGCACAAAACCCCTGACTTCTCGAGGAAGTCAGGGGTTTTGCGTAGATCGAATATGGCGGTTGAGGAGGGATTCGAACCCTCGATACAGTTTCCTGTATACACACTTTCCAGGCGTGCTCCTTAAGCCACTCGGACACCCAACCGTGTCTCGTCAAACCGATTCAGTCTGTCGAGGCGCGCTAATGTAGTCGAAAGCTTTTCTGATGGCAAAGGTTTTTTTCAGAATTTTCATGCGCTTAAGACATTTCTTCGGATTCCTGCGCTGCGCTGGCATCTGCGCCATGGCAAACCGGCCAATCTCTGGCCTGGCTGGCAGCTATATAGAAGGGCCGATACGCGCCCCAGGTGGCCGGCTACGCTTGTCAGGCCAGAAAGGGCTGACTCACCAGTCAGTCACAGCGCTTTACCTGACCTGTGACGGTGGGTAACGTCTGCCCCACTTCAATACAAGGAATTGCGTCATGAGTGAGTTGATTTCTTACCACCTCGAAGACGGTATCGCGACCCTGACCTTGAGCAATGGCAAGGTCAATGCCATTTCCCCGGACGTGATTGCCGCCTTCAATGCCGCGCTGGATCGGGCAGTCACCGATCGCGCGGTGGTGATCATCACCGGGCAGCCCGGCATTCTGTCGGGCGGCTACGACCTGAAGGTGATGACCGCTGGCCCTAAAGAAGCCGTGAGCCTGGTGACCTCGGGTTCGACCCTGGCCCGTCGCCTGCTGTCGCACCCCTTCCCCGTCATCGTCGCCTGCCCCGGGCACGCCGTGGCCAAGGGCGCATTCCTGCTGCTGTCCGCGGACTACCGCATCGGTGTCGAAGGCCCGTTCAGCATCGGCCTGAACGAAGTGCAGATCGGCATGACCATGCACCACGCCGGCATCGAGCTGGCCCGTGACCGTCTGCGCAAATCCGCGCTGCACCGCTCGGTGATCAACGGCGAGATGTTCGACCCGCAAGGTGCGGTGGATGCCGGCTTCCTCGACAAGGTGGTGAGCGCCGAGGAATTGCAAGGCGCCGCCCTGGCCGCCGCGCACCAGTTGAAGAAGATCAACATGACCGCGCACAAGAACACCAAGCTGAAAGTGCGCAAGGCGCTGCTGGAAGCCCTGGACAACGCGATCATCCTCGATCAGGAACACCTGGGCTAAGCCCAGGCCCGCTGCACATCGGCCCGGCCCCTGCGCCGGGCTTTTTTATGCCCGCTCCGCGAGAAAGACTGGTGCGATGCTCTAGCTCGCCGCTGAGCAAAGAGTTGGAAACATGCGCTTAAACATCGGCCATCTTCCCCTTCTATACAGGTAATTGCCGAAAACAGTGCACATCCGTACACTGCGCCACCTTTTGTCCCCGGTGGGCCTGTAGATGCTGTATCTGTTTCGTATGTTATTGATGGGCCTGCATTTTGTTGCAGCGGGGATTCTCGGCGTAGTGCTGGGGCTGTGCCGCCCGTTCAATCCGGATAACAGCCGCCTGTGCGCGCGCCTGTACGCCTTGCCTGCCATGTGCATTCTGCGCCTGCGGGTCAAGGCCGAAGTCGGGCCGCTGATGGACAAGCCCGAGAGCTGCGTGATCATCGCCAACCACCAGTCCAACTACGACCTGTTCGTGTTCGGCAACGTGGTGCCCCACCGCACCGTGTGCATCGGCAAAAAGAGCCTGAAATGGGTGCCGCTGTTCGGCCAGCTGTTCTGGCTGGCGGGCAACGTGCTGATCGACCGCGGCAACGCGCACAAGGCGCGCCGCTCGATGCTGACCACCACCCACACCCTGCAACACAAGGACACCTCGATCTGGGTCTTCCCGGAAGGCACCCGCAACCTCGGCGAAGACCTGCTGCCGTTCAAGAAAGGCGCCTTCCAGATGGCCATCGCCGCCGGCGTGCCGATCGTCCCGGTGTGCGCCAGCAGCTACATCCGCCACATGCGTCTCAACCGCTGGCACAGCGGCAAGATATTGATCCGCTCGCTGCCGGCGATCCCCACCGCCGGACTGAGCCTGGACGACATGCCGAGGCTGATCGAGCAATGCCGCGAACAGATGCGCGAGTGCATCGAGTCGATGGACCGCCAGCTACAGACCGCCTGAAAACAGCCCGCCGCGTGCGGGCTTTTTTATTGCCGGCGAACTCCGCCCAACAGGCTGACTCTGATCAGTCATAGGGCTAAGCTGCACTGAGTCTCACTCCTCATTTCGATAAGAAGAAGCGAACAGGAACCATGGGTAGAGTTGTTGCCGCCGCAGTCTACAGCGCGGGTAAAAGAGTCACGGATATCACCCTCGACGAAGGTGCGGCCTGGGCCGCCAAACCTGGGCACTTCGTCTGGATCGGCCTCGAAGAACCCAACGCCCAGGAACTGGCCAATCTGCAACGCCAGTTCAACCTGCACGAACTGGCCATCGAGGACGCCCTGGAAAAACACAGCCGGCCGAAACTCGAAACCTTCGGTGACGCGCTGTTTATCGTCACCTACTCGCCGGTGCGCGAAAACGGCAAGCTGGAATTCATCGAGACCCACATCTTTGCCGGCAAGGGCTACATCATTACTGCCCGCAATGGTCACTCCAAATCCTATGCGTTCGTCCGCCAGCGCTGCGAGGCACGACCGTTGCTGCTGGAGCACGGCGAAGACTTCGTGCTCTACGCGCTGCTGGATTTCGTCACCGAAAACTACCAGCCGGTCAGCGAGGCGATCCATGCCGAGATCGACGCACTGGAGCACAGCGTGCTGTGCAGCTCCCTCAACGAGCGGGATATCCAGCACCTCCACAGCCTGCGCCGCGATGTGCTGCGCCTGCGGCGCCACGTAGCGCCGATGGTGGAGATCAGCGAAGAGCTGCAGAAGCTCAGCTTCCCCTTTATCGACAAGAACATGCGCCCGTACTTTCGCGACGTGCAGATCCACGTCACCCGGCAGATGGAAGACCTGGCGACCTTGCGCGACATCGCCAGCCAGACCATCGAGATCGGCGTGCTGCTGGAGGCCTCGCGACAAAGCGTGGTGCAACGCAAGTTCGCCGCCTGGGCGGCGATCCTGGCGTTCCCGACGGCGGTGGCGGGGATCTACGGCATGAACTTCGACAACATGCCCGAACTGAAGATGCACTACGGCTACTTCGGCGTGCTGGCGTTCCTGGTGCTGGGCTGTACGGGGTTGTGGGCGAGCTTCAAGCGCTCGGGGTGGCTGTGAATCAAGTAAGCAATCACTGTAGAACGATAAGCTGGTGCTGGGCGCAATGAGCCCAGCCCAGTCCATGTCCAGCATCAGGCAAACATGAACTGGGCATATCGCTTTATCTTTTTTGCGGAACGACCAAATTCCATGCCTTCATTTTGCAAATGTATGGCAGCTACACTTTTCAAGTGTATTCAATAATTCCAAGCTGCCTGGCCATGAACAATTCATTGCGTTCTACAATCTCTTCAACGATCTTGCCTGAATCGTTGAAGCGAAAGTAAGTTAATGCCGTCCAAGTTACATCCTTACCTTGCACATCGAAACCGTGCCATGTGTTCGACCCACGCGCGTGATGTGTCAGATGAACAACGACCACATCATCAGCGATAACCTCTTTGCTAAATGTAGTGGTGATTGACTCATATCGCTCCAGCACATTTTCACGCAAGGCACGCTTGAAGTTGCTAACGCCACGAATGGGGGCATCGCAGTCGGGCCTACGTACAATGACATCGGCATCGAAGTACTCAGACACTCGTTCTGCATCTTTGCCATCTACGCAATATTGAAAATAATTTTTTACGACTTCCAGGTTTTTAGCGCTCACTTGGAAACTCCTCTCATGGTTAAAAGCCATAAACACTCCCTAGTTGAGCAAAGTGCCGAGAAGTACTTGTGATCAAGGCATAAATCACGCGTACCACATCGCATCGCATCAAAGTGTCAACCAAAGCAGAATGATCATGTCCGAAGTTATTCTAAGGAGGGTTTTGTTATCCGTAAATTCACATTATATTTAGTGTGATATCAGAAATCGGAATACCAAATGAAACTCGACAGGCTTGAACGATGGGCGACGGTAAGGCATTTCCGCTTAGCGATTGCACTGGTTGAGTACGGCAGCATCTTGCATGCGGCGCGCGCACTTCACCTTTCGCAACCCACGGCTACCAAGCTGCTGCAGGATCTGGAGGAAGCGGTTGGTGCCCCGCTCTTCATCCGGGGCCGTCGAGGCGTGACGCCTACGGAGCTTGGACAAGCCTTCGTCGATCGTAGCCGGATGGTCCTCGCCCAGATCGACCATGTTTCGCATGCAATTGACGCTCTGGGCAGAGGGTATGCCGGGCGGGTCGCTATAGGTTGTGTGCTCACAGGATCGAGTTACCTCGTACCCGCGGCGATCGCGCGGCTCAGGTCATCCCGCCCTGACATCCGGATCAAAATTGTTGATGGGGTGAGTGCTGAGCTCATCCCTCGGCTCATATCGGGCGAACTTGATTTCCTGATTGGAAGGCTGTCCGACGTTAGTACAAGCGCGGTTGTGGCCCAGGAGGCTCTATTCAGCGAGAACGCAATTATTGTTGCGAGGCGGGATCACCCACTCGCTCAGCAGCCCAACGTCAAGCTTGAACAACTCGCTCGCGAGGCGTGGCTGCTCCCACATACGGAAACAACCTTGCGCAAGCAATTCGATAATATTTTTTACCGGGAAAATATCGATCCGCCCCATGCCACCATCGAAACGGTGTCCATGTTTAATATTCTTTGGTTACTCAGGCAGACGGATCTTCTTGGCATTTTGCCGCAGTCGGTGGCGTTTGATCCGGCATACCGCACCGAGATTGTTCGTCTGCCCGCTTTCGAACCACTGGTATTGGAGCAAATCGGCGTCTCTCGACTTTCCGGCGTCGGATTATCCCCGGCCGCCGCCGCCCTGGTGGAGGCCCTAAGGGAGATCATGCGCAGTACTTCGGAAGTTTTAGCAGGTTTGCAGGGCCTCAACCCTCAAGATTGAAAACGCGCCCCAGACCCGCAACGAAGCAGCTCGCTCACAAGGGCTTTGAAGCCCTTGTAGAAGCGAGTCAGCTCGCGATGTTGCTATGGATTCAGACCGACCCGGCCTGCGGCTTGTGCGCCACAAAACGCATCATCCACTCGGCAACGGTGCTGCCGTGATGGTCCCGTTCCAGGCTGGCGATGCCCTTTTGATAGACCTGTTCGCCCAGGTGCTGCTGGCGCAGGTCCAGCAAGGCCCGCGAATAGTCGTGAATGAACTCCGGGTGACCCTGGAAGCACAGCACCTGGTCATTGATGTGATAGGCGGCGAACGGGCAGAAATCGCTCGAAGCGATCACCGTGGCGTTTTCCGGCAAGGCAGTCACCTGGTCCTGGTGGCTGATCAGCAGCGTCAGCTCTTCCACCACCGGGCTCATCCACGGCGCCTTGGCCGCCAGTTTGTAGTTGTGGGTACCCACGCCCCAGCCCTGAGTCGCGCGCTCGCTCTTGCCGCCCAGCAGCAACGCCAGCAACTGATGGCCAAAGCAGATGCCCAGCAACTTGTCGCCGCGCTTATAACGCTCCAGCAGGTAAGTCTTGAGGGTCTGAATCCAGGGGTCGGTACCGAAGGAGTCGGCCTTGCTTCCCGTGACCAGATAGGCGTCGAAGCTCTGGTCGTCGCTCGGGTAGTGGCCCTGCATCACGTTGTAGACGGTAAATTCGGCAGCGAGCGGCTGCTGTGAAAACAGGCGCTGAAACATCTGCCCGTAACCCTGATATTGATCGACCAATTCTGGACGCAGGATGTCGGTTTCCAGAATGCAGATGCGTAGCGACATAAAAAATACCTGACACGTGATGGGAATAATGAACACCCCAGAGCCTGCCTTGAAACGCCCAGCCAAGGCAAGCCCCGCGATGCATCACTTTGTTCCCTTCAGTCTCAGAACAACAGGCCCTTGGCAGCTTTCTCCAGCAGCAGCGCCGGCGGCGCGAAACGCTCGCCATATTGCTCGGCCAGGTACTGGGCACGGGCGATAAAGTCCTTCAGGCCATACTGGTTGATGAACTGCAAGGCACCGCCAGTCCAGGCCGCGAAGCCGATACCGAAGATCGAACCGATGTTGGCATCGGCCGTCGAGCGCAGCACGCCCTCCTCCACACAACGCACGGTTTCGATGGCCTGCACGAACAACAGGCGATCGCGCACGTCCTGTGGCGAAATCTGCCCGTCGGCTTTCTCGAAGCGGGTTTTCAGCTGCGGCCACAAATGTTTCTGCACCCCGACCGGATAGTCGTAGAAACCGCCGCCCGCCGCCTTGCCTGGGCGCTTGTATTCATTGAGCAGCAAGTCGACCACGGCAAAGGCCGGATGCTCCACCAGCGGCTTGCCTTCGGCCTGCAGATCCTTGGCGGTCTGTTGGCGGATATGGCTCAGCAGGCTCAGGGAAACCTCGTCGCAGATCGCCAGCGGGCCGATCGGCATCCCCGCCTTGCGCGCCTCGGTCTCGATCATCGGCGCGGCCACACCCTCGCCGAGCATGGCGATGCCTTCGTTGGTGAAGGTGCCGAACACCCGCGAAGTGAAAAAGCCGCGGCTGTCGTTGACCACGATCGGGGTCTTCTTGATCTGCTGGACGAAGTCGAAACCCCGCGCCAGGGTTTCATCGCTGGTCTGCTCGCCCTTGATGATTTCCACCAGGGGCATTTTCTCCACCGGGCTGAAGAAATGCAGGCCGATGAACTTGCCTTGATCCGGCACCGCCTTGGCCAGGCCGCTGATGGGCAAGGTCGAGGTGTTCGAGGCGATCACCGCCTGCGCCCCCACCACTTGCTGCGCCGCCGCCGAGACCCTGGCCTTGAGTTCGCGATCCTCGAACACCGCCTCTATGATCAGGTCGCAACCGGCCAGGTCGGCGTCCTGCTCGGTGGTGCGGATTCGCGCCAGCGTGGCGTCACGCTGCTCGGCGCTCAACTGGCCACGGGCGACCTTCTTCTCCAGCAGCGCCGCCGAATGGGCTTTGCCCTTCTCGGCCGCCGCCAGGCTGATGTCCTTGAGCACCACTTCGATGCCAGCCACGGCGCTGACATAAGCGATCCCGGCGCCCATCATCCCGGCACCGAGTACCCCGACCTTCCTGGTCACATAGGGCGCAAAGCCTTGGGGGCGGGAGCCACCGGCATTGATCTCGTTGAGCTGGAACCAGAAGGTGCCGATCAAGTTTTTTGCCACCTGGCCGGTGGTCAGCTCAGTGAAATAGCGGGTTTCGATCAACTGCGCAGTATCGAAATCGACCTGGGCACCCTCCACTGCCGCACAGAGAATCTTCTCCGGCGCCGGCAGGCAGCCTTGAGTCTTGCTGCGCAGGATCGACGGCGCGATGGCCAGCATCTGCGCGACTTTCGGGTGCGACGGCGTGCCACCGGGGATCTGATAGCCGGTCACGTCCCAGCGCTGTTTGACCGCCGGGTTGGCGACAATCCACGCCCTGGCCTTGGCCAGCAGGTCGTCGCGGTCGCTGGCCAGTTGGTCGATCAGGCCGGCTTGCAGCGCCTGCTGCGGCCGCACCTTCTTGCCTTCCAGCAGATACGGCAGGGCTTTTTCCAGCCCCAGCAAACGCACCATGCGCACCACCCCGCCACCGCCCGGCAGCAAGCCGAGGGTCACTTCCGGCAGGCCGACCTGCAGCGACGGGTCGTCCAGCGCCACCCGGTGATGGCAAGCCAGGCAGATCTCCCAGCCGCCGCCCAGGGCCGCGCCGTTGATCGCCGCTACCACGGGTTTGCCCAGGGTCTCCAGGGCCCGCAGCTGGCCCTTGAGGGTCAGCACCATGTCATAGAAGGCCTGGGCTTCGGCCTTGCCGACCTTGATCAACTCATTGAGGTCGCCGCCGGCGAAGAAGGTCTTTTTCGCCGAAGTGATGATCACTCCGGCAATCGATTCCTGCTCGGCTTTCAGGCGGGCCACGCAGGCGGCCATGGCCTCGCGGTACACCGCGTTCATGGTGTTGGCGCTCTGGCCCGGCATGTCGATGGTCAGAACGACGATCTGGTCCTGACCCTTTTCGTAACGGATGGCTTCGGTCATGAAAGTGTTTCCTTGAAGTCAGGGCTCAGAGGCGTTCGATGATGGTGGCGATACCCATGCCGCCGCCGACGCAGAGGGTCGCCAGGCCGTAGCGCTGGCGCCGCGCTTCCAGTTCGTCGAGCAGGGTGCCGAGGATCGCGCAGCCGGTGGCGCCCAGCGGGTGGCCCATGGCGATGGAGCCGCCATTGACGTTGACCTTGCCAGGGTCGATGGCCATGTCCTTGATGAACTTCAGCACCACCGAGGCGAAGGCCTCGTTGACCTCGAACAGGTCGATGTCCTCGACCCGCAGCCCGGCCTTGGCCAGCGCCTTGCGCGTGGCCGGCGCCGGCCCGGTGAGCATGATGGTCGGATCGGTGCTGGTGACCGCCGTGGCGACAATCCGCGCCCGTGGCTTGAGGCCCAGTGCCTGACCCTTGGCTTCGGAACCGATCAGCATCAGCGCCGCGCCATCGACTATCCCTGAGCTGTTGCCCGGGGTGTGCACGTGATGGATGCACTCGACATGGCTGTAGACCCGCAAGGCGGTGGCGTCGAAACCCATCTGGCCGATCATCTCGAAGCTGGGCTTGAGCTTGCCCAGGCCTTCGAGGGTGGAATCGGCGCGAATGAATTCATCGTGGTCCAGCAGGACGATGCCGTTCTGGTCCTGCACCGGCACCAGGGACTTGCTGAAAGCCCCCGCCGCCCTGGCCCGCGCGGCCTTTTGCTGGGATTGCAGGGCAAAGCTGTCGACATCCTCGCGGCTGAAGCCTTCCAGGGTGGCGATCAGGTCCGCGCCTATACCTTGCGGGGTGAAATGGCTGTGCATGTTGGTTTGCGGGTCGAGCACCCAGGCGCCGCCGTCGCTGCCCATGGGCACCCGCGACATCGACTCGACGCCGCCGACCACCACCAGGTCCTCGAAGCCGGAACGCACTTTCATCGCCCCCAGGTTCACCGCCTCAAGGCCCGAGGCGCAAAAACGGTTGATCTGCACCCCGGCCACGCTGACGTCCCAGTCAGCGACCAGCGCCGCAGTCTTGGCGATGTCGGCCCCCTGGTCGCCAATCGGCGTCACGCAGCCGAGCACGATATCGTCGACCTGGCTGGTGTCGAGTTCGCTACGCCGCTGCAGGGCATCGAGCAGCCCGGCCAGCAGGTTCACCGGCTTGACGCTGTGCAGGGCGCCGTCGGCCTTGCCTTTGCCACGGGGGGTGCGTAATGCATCGAATATCAAAGCCTGGGTCATGACGTCCTCGAACCGCTGTGCAGATGAATGATGACAGGGCTCCCACTTTTGGCCCCGAGGGCCCCGGATTCAATGACCGATGCGCTCACTGACCTTGACGGTCACGCTCAGACGAACGGTAGTGAGCTAATGGATTCCGCCTGCCGCATAACGGAACTGTCTAGACAAAGGGCGGGCAAGAAGATGGCAATAGGCCTCATGCGTTTTTAAAAGCATTCGCCTATTAGTTGATATGAAATGGATCTAAGCCAAGGGTTACAAGGACCCTAAGGTAGGAACTGTAGGCAGTGAATCGTTGCAGCCGGGTCTTGCCGGTGCACGCGTAAGAAAAGGGACACATCGCCTGACCATAGTGAAGCGGCAGGCATGCAGTTGATGTTCAGGAATAACAACAAAAGGCATTCAGCCATGTTCAAGCATTCGAAAGTCCGTCAAGCGGGGCTCATTCTGTTCGCAACCACCTTGCTTCTGATCTTGCCGAACCTCACCAAAGTGATCGGCTAGAGGCGTGGCCATCCCGTCACGCAATCGAATCTTTGTGCTCCGGTTCGCTACCGGGGCAGGCACTTGTGTGCCACTCTTTCTGACGCCGCGGCCACGCTGAATCAGGGCGTCGTCGCGCTTATCAGAAAACTGGAGACAGGCCGTACGCGGCGCTCTCCACCCCAGCGACGGAACAGCGATCAATTGAAATCTCTTATCCTCCTGTGCAGCGCCCTGCTGCTCACCACGCCTGTGTATGCCGCGCAGTTGACCCTGGAACTGGGGGCCGACAGCCACACCTGGCAGACTGAAGAACTGCTCAAGCACCCTCTGGCCCGGACCGTCACCGTCAAGGATGACGTGTCGTACAAACGCGACATGAATTACCGCGCGGTACCGATCTCGGCCCTGCTCACTGGGGTCAAGGCCGACGACCATCTGCAGGCCGTCGCCCTGGACGGTTTCGCCGCCGAGTTGCCCGCCGCCCCCCTGCTCAACCAGGACGGCGCCCAGGCCTGGCTGGCCATCGAAGACCCGGCCAAGCCCTGGCCCCCCCTGGCTGAAGGCAAGCACAGCGCCGGGCCTTTCTACCTGGTGTGGACCAACCCCCAGGCCGGCCATATCAGCCCCGAGCAATGGCCGTTCGAAGTGGCCAGTATCAAGCGCCTGGCGCCGGTGGCCGAACGTTTCCCAGCCCTGCGCCCGGACCCCAAGCTGGCGGCCGGCGATCCGGTAAACCAGGGCTTCGCCCTGTTCCAGAAGAACTGCCTGGCCTGCCATCGCCTCAACGGCGCCGGCGACTCGCAGTTCGGCCCGGACCTGAATATCCCCTACAGTCCCACCGAGTACTTCGGTGCGGACTTCCTCAAGCGTTACATCCGTGACCCTCAGAGCCTGCGCCGCTGGCCGCAGGCGAAGATGCCGGCTTTCGCAAGCAGCGTATTGCCGGATGCCGAGCTGGAGTTGCTGGTGGGGTATCTGAAGCATATGGCGGGGCGTAAGCAGGTGGCGCAGTAAGGCGGGCGTTCGGGTTGCTCTTCAGAACGTTATCGCGGGCAAGCCTCGCTCCTACAGTCGAGCGCATTCCCCGGCAGCCGCTCCATTGCACGCAATGCAATGGCTATCGACGGCATAGCCAGACTTGATTTCACCGCTTGGGCAAAACTGCGCAGAATTCGCTGCAACAGCGCAGATGACTTCAGCACCACCACGGTGCGCAGTCGACGCCCCACCCTTCATGGCGCCAATGGCGGCCGGGCCTGGAATGTCCCCGACCGGTTTCCTCTCCTACCGGTCTTCCCTTTTGGCCACCCTCAGCAGGTGGCCTTTTTTTGCCCGCCTCTGTAGGAGCGAGGCTTGCCCGCGATAAGGCCGACGCGGTTTTGCCGAAATTTCGCGTATCACACGCAAGCTGCGCTCCCGCAGATCCCGGTGGCAGAAACGAAATCGGCCGACCCGAGGGTCAGCCGATGCTGAGTCTTGACGCTATTCATATGCACTAAACGAGTCGCCCTCGAACCTCCTGCTTCACGCCCCAACCCTCGATGATCCCGCCCAGGGGCGCGACCACCGCTTCAAAGTCCTGTTCAAAATCGCCGATGCCGCCGTAGGTGGCATACATCACCTTGCTCAGCTCCAGGTACCAGGCGCCGTCATCGCGCACGCTGACCTGGGCATTCAAGGATTCACCGCGGAACTGCCCTGCCGCCCTGCGTGCCCGCTCCTCGTCCGGGAAAATGGCGTAGAACTCGATGGGATGGAATTGTGAAAAGTCGAAACCGCCTTCTTTCATGCGGCGCAGCACGCTGCTGCTGATGTCTTCTTGATAGGCTGTGCTCATGAAACGTCCTCCTCAAACCGATGGATAGACTTTCCGTACTCCCTTGCCTGTCACCGCACGGTGCAGGCTTGCAGCGAGAAGATCGCCGCCAGGAAACAAGCATGTAGCTGACAAGACCAGACCTTAGCGATTCATTCGCTGATCTCGAATGCAGAGTAGCGCCAAGACGCAGGCGCTGCCAAGGTCTGGGTTCAAGCTCGGTAGGGCTTTGCGCATTAAAGATTAAATCGGAGCAATGCTGAGGATTTGAATGCTGTTCTGATCTTTCAGGCTCTTGAGCGTAGGGTCATCGGTACGCCCTTCCAGATCGTTGAGGTCAAGCTCGGCCGGAACCGGCAGAAGCTTTGCGCGAATCAATTGTGCCGCCTCCTCCATGCTGGGCTGCTGCTCACAGTCGAATTGCTCCACTGACTGGACACCATGATCGTCAACGAAAGTGACTTGCCACTTTTGCATCAGTGCCTCCTTGATGAAGCCCATGGATGGACTCACAAGATGTCGACCCTGAAGAACCAATAATCGTTCAAACCAGGGGCCCGGCGGCACCATTAAAAAAGGCTGCCCTGGGGCAGCCTTTTCGCAACGATCGGCGCTTATGGCTTCTCGGCGCGCGCCTTCAATGCCTTGAGGGTGTTGAACGGCGCATCCACGACAAACTTGTTGGCCAGCCAGGACGGCACGCTGCCGCCCGGCTCGGTGTGCACCTGATAGGTCACTTCGACCTGGTCCGCGCCCTTGGGCACGAATTTCCAGAAGCCTTGGACCTGGGCGACACGCACGAAACCTTTCTCGTCGGGAACATAGGTCGGTACCCCTTCGAGCTTGCGGGTCAGGCTGCCGTCGGTCGCTTCGCTGGTGGTGATGTGCAGCACCGAATCACGCGGGGTGACCGGCCATGGAGTGTTGAACTGGGTGTAGGTCCAGCTCTGCTCACCTTCGTGCTTGAGCAACTTCTGCGACTTGCATTCGTGAATCCAGGTACAGGCGCCCGTCACGTCATCCTGCAGCGCGCGCAGCTTGGCCACACTGGTTTTCATGGTGGTCACGCCCCGGTAGGCCTTGTATTTGGAACCGGCCACTTCACTCAAGGAGACCTTGATACCGTCCTCATCCTTGGCCGTTTGCCAATCTTCAGCGTGGGCGGTTGCCGAGAGCAGAACGGTCAACCCACAGAGCACAGCAATTCGATGCAGCGAACCCATTGTCTTATTCCTTATTGTTGAAGTTCCGTTCATTGAAAACACTTCACGCCGCCGTCATTTGCTCCCACCAGCCCAACAGGCGGATAGCTTCTTCCCGGCTGCCGCCGCAGACCTCGACATCGGCCTGGAACGCACCACAGACGGCGGGCCGTTCGGGTTGGCCGAACAAACCGCACAGCAGTTCGACAGAAAGATGGATGCAACGTTCTCCGGCCGGTTTGCCATTGGGCATTCCGGGAATCGGGGTACTGATGGAAGGGGCAATGCAACAGGCGCCACAGCCTTCACGGCAGTTCATGACGACAAGCTCCTCGCGACGGGCAAAGTATTGAAATGACGCGGACTAGAGTAACCGCTAAAACAGCCGTTTGAAATTGGCCACCTGCTGGTTTTTGCTCTCAGGCTCGCGTGACTGACCAGTCTCCGACAAAGCGTCAGGGCCGCGGGTCACAGTCAGGGTGAGGGTTTACTGCTTGAACTCGAAATCCAGCGCTGCGCCTTCCACGTCGCGCCGCTCGTCATTACGCAGCTGCAGCTGCATTTCGTTGCTCAGCAGGCGGCCATTGAGCTGGAATGGACTGTCGTCCTTGGGTTTCTCACCGAACATCGGCGGCAACAACGGAGTGCGCTTGGGTTGATTGACCGAGCCGATCGGCTGCAATTGCTTGACCATTTCCGGCGGCAGGCTCAGATCCACCTTGGCCGAAGGCAAAGGCATCTTCACGATTTCGCTGGCAGACTTGGACTTGGAGGCAATCGGCGCGCGCCTTTGCGGTGCCCTGGCCTTAGGTTTGGCCTTGCTGGCAACTGTCGCCTTCTTTACCGGCGCGGCTTTCTTGGCTGCTGCGGTTTTCTGCGACTTATTAGCGGTGGCGCTTGCCGCGACCTTTTCCTGGGCCGGAGCCGCGAAAACGCTGGCCGTGCAGAAAGCACTCAAGACACTGACCAATACCCAGGCAACAGGAAAAATCGCTTTCATAGGGAAACAACAGGATCGGCGGCAAAGAGCCATATGCTCGCCTGTTGACCGCGCGAAAACAAGCGCGGTAACCGATCCTTCAAAAACCGCCCGCGGCCTCCTGGCACAGCTGGCTGGCCAGCATGCCCAGGGTCATCAATGCCCGCTCGGCCTCGCGATTCCACGGCGTGCCGCAGTTGAGGCGAATGCAGTGGTTGAACTGCTCGGTATTACTGAAGATCAGCCCCGGCGCGATACTGATGCCCTGCTGCAATGCCCGGACGTGCAATTCCTGGGTATTGACCCGCCCCGGCAGGCTAACCCAGAGAATGAAACCGCCGTTCGGACGGGTAATCTGCGTGCCTTCCGGGAAGTACTGCTGCACCGCCAGTTGAAAGGCGCTGAGGTTCTTGCGGTACTCCTGGCGGATGAAGCGCAAATGCCGGTCGTAACCGCCGTTCTCCAGGTAGGCCGCAACGCCCATCTGGGTGACGCTGCAGGCCGAGTGGGTGCTGAAGGTCTGCAAGCGCTGGATTTCCTGCTGGTACTTGCCGGCAATCATCCAGCCGATGCGCACGCCCGGTGATAGGGTCTTGGAAAAGCTCGAGCAATAGATCACCCGATCCAGCCGGTCATAGGCTTTCAGCGCCTTGGTACGACCGACCTCAAACATCAGTTCGCCGTAAATGTCGTCTTCGACCACCTGGATATCGAAATCCGAGGCCAGGCGCAGCAGTTGTTTCTGCCGCTCTTCCGGCATGGTGCCGCCCAGCGGATTGCTCAGGCGCGTGGTCAACACCAGGGCCTTGATCGACCATTGGTTGGCCGCCAGTTGCAACGCCTCCAGGCTCATGCCGGTGGAAGGGTCGCTGGGAATCTCGATGACCTTGAGCCCCAGCAGGTCGGCCAGTTGCAGCAGGCCATAGTAAGTCGGCGACTCCGCGGCGATCAGGTCGCCCGGGCGGGTCAGCACGCGCAACGACATCTGCAAGGCATCCACGCAGCCGTGGGTGATCACCACTTCGGACGGGTCGACCACCACGCCAGCGTCGCGCATGCGGATCGCCACCTGGCGGCGCAACGGTTCGAAACCGGGGCTGAACATGTAGCTGAAGGCCCGCGGACTGTGAAAACGGGTGACCTTGGCCAGTTGCTGGTGCAGCGCCCGCACCGGCAGGTAATCGACACTGGGCACCGCAGCGCCCAGTGGAAACACACCTTCACGGCGCGACTCCACCAGTACCTGATGAATGATGCTGCTGCGTGTTACCAGGCCGGGGCGTTCGACCCGGGCGATGTCCGGGGTCGGTGCGGTCAGCGCCGGGGTCTGATGCACGTAATAACCCGACTGCGGACGGGCGCGGATCAGCCCCTGATCCTCGAGATTGGCGTAGGCCTGGAGCACCGTGGCGTGGCTGACGTTGAGCTGGGAACTCATCTTGCGTACCGAGGGTACGCGCTCCCCGGGCTGGTACACACCACGACGGATATCTTCAGCCAGCTGCTGAGCGATACGTTGATAAAGCAAAAGATTGGTCATGACGCTGCACTCGATTTCACCGGCATTTTATTCTTGTGGATGACGATACCGGAACAGTTCATAAGTGTACTGGGACAGTTGCCACAATAGTCGACCATACAGGGCAGTGTCAGCAAAAACTGTACTGTTTTGTGTGCCAATCGTCAGGCACAAAAAAACCCGGCTCCATAGGGAAACCGGGTTGTTTTGACCATCCACGTCTTAGCGCGCGGCGCCCAGCTGGCCTTTCTCGTCGGAGAAGACGATTTCCACCCGACGGTTCTGCGCTCGCCCACGCTCCGAGGCGTTGGCCTCGACCGGGTACTCATCACCATAACCTTCGACCTGGACCCGCTTCTCCTCGACCCCCAGGTCCACCAGGATATCGGCCACGGCCTGCGCCCGGTCACGGGACAGTTTCAGATTGCTCTGCTTGTCGCCGGTGTTGTCCGTGTAGCCCTCGATCCGCACCACGCGCTTGGGGTTCAGCTGGAGAAATTGCACAACCTTCAACACTGTGCGGTTGGCCGAGCTTTTCAGCTCCGCTTCGCCGGTGTCGAACAACACATCGCCCAGGGTCATCACCAGCCCGCGATCGGTCTGGGTCGTGGCCAGGTTGATGATCTGCTCTTCCAGCCACTTGCCCTGTTGCTGCACGCTCAGCAGCTTGGCCTCGCGCAGGGCCAGTTGCAGGCGCTGGCGTTCGAGTTCGAGCTTGGCCGCCTGCTCCTGGTTCAGCGCCTGGTTGGTGTGCTCGCGGGCGATTTCGCTGTAGCGCTGGCTGAGGTAGGCGTAGTGCACCACATCCGAACCGCTGCCCCAGTAGCTGGACAGGCGATCGGCCCGGGCCAGGGACTCACCGGCACGGATCACATCCTTGGGCGCGATGCGCAGCACGTTGGAGTCTTCCTTGACCTTCTGGAAGTCTTCGCCGGCCTGTTCCAGCGCTGCTTCACTGCGCTGCCCGGCGCAGCCGTAGAGGCCGGTGCAGGCGATCAGCAGCATGCCACCCAATACTCGAGTCATACGAATCATTGGGCATCTCCCAACTGCTTGCGCAGGCGAGTGATGCGGGTCTGGACGAGGTTCAGCTGTTCCTGGCTTTTCAGGGTCAGGACTCGCGCTTCGGCCAGGCGTGCATCCAGTTCCGCCTGTTCGGCACGCATGCGCGCGTGCTTGAACGACTCTTCCTGCATGTTGCGTTGGGCGCGGGCGAACTTGTCCTCGGCCAGTTTCATTTCCGGCACATCCTCTGCCGTGGCCCCCACGGCCTTGGCCTGAGCCAGGGTTTGTTCGGTCAGGCGCATTTGTTCATTCGGCGCCGGATCGGCTGCGCAACCCGCCAGAGCCAGGACGGCCAGGGCAGCGAAAAGAGGTCGAATACTCACTAGAAATCCCTACTGTTTGGGGGTGCTGACAGGTTGCTGCAACTGTGCCTTCCAACGCTCGAGATTGCGCTGCAGCACGGCTTCCGTCAGACCGGACGCGGGCAATTCTGTCATCTTTTTCGCCAACTGTCCGCGCAACCATGGGTCGTTGCAGGCGGAGTTGTGCGAGACGGCCAGGAACAGGCCAGGTTTGTCGGCAGGTTGCGGGAATGCTAGCAGATCGTTAGCCATACCCAGCGACTGGGACAGGGCCGTGCCGGCGTAGCGTCCGGCCAGTACGTACTCCACCTCCCCCAGCAGCAGTTTCTGGAACGCCTGGGTCAGGTTCGGCATACGGGTCAGGCTCAATTGCTCCTTGGCGAAGGCTTCGAAGGACGGCGTCAGGCGTGCCCTTTCCGACAATGCGCCAGTATGCCCATGCAGGTCTGACGGCTGGCTGTAGCTCAGCGTCGAGCCCTTGCGGGTCCAGACCAGGAAATCGTTCTCCAGCAGCGGCGGATGAATGTAGTCCAGTGCTTCCAGCTCACTCACCGTCAGCGGCGCGTCGGCCAGCATGTCCATGCGCCCACTGCGCACTTCGTCCAGGGCGGCGGAGCGCTTGCCGGCATACAACAGCTCGACCTTGACCCCCAGCTCCTGCGCCACGTGCTGCAGCAGCTCGGCGCTGGCGCCAATCAGGTGACTGGGGTCCTGCGGGTCGCGCCACAGATACGGCGGGGCATCCGGACTGCCGGTCACCACCAGGCGCTCGCATTTACCGGCGGCCATCGACGGCAACGGCATCAGTGTCAGTCCCAGCAGCACTGACAGGCCACCCAGGCGGCGCAGATCCATGGCGAAATTCTCCCACTCCAATTCCAGACAATAAAAAAGCCCGGCCAAAAGACCGGGCTCTTTATAAGTGAAGCCGCTGGATTAGACCAGCTTCTCCAGCTCAGGTACGGCTTCGAACAAGTCCGCCACCAGGCCGTAATCGGCCACCTGGAAGATCGGCGCTTCTTCGTCCTTGTTGATCGCAACGATCACCTTGGAGTCTTTCATGCCGGCCAGGTGCTGGATCGCGCCGGAGATACCGACGGCGATGTACAGCTGTGGCGCAACGATCTTGCCGGTCTGGCCGACCTGCATGTCGTTGGGTACGAAACCTGCGTCGACCGCGGCGCGCGAAGCACCCACGGCAGCGCCCAGCTTGTCGGCCAGGGCGTACAGGTGTTTGAAGTTGTCGCCGTTTTGCATGCCGCGGCCGCCGGAAATGACGATCTTGGCAGCGGTCAGTTCAGGACGGTCGGACTTGGCCAGCTCTTCGCCGACAAAGCTCGATTTGCCTGCATCGTGAGCGGCAGCAACCGCTTCGACAGCGGCCGAACCACCTTCGGCGGCAACCGGGTCGAAACCGGTGGCGCGCACGGTGATGACCTTCACGGCAGCGTTCGATTGCACGGTGGCGATGGCGTTACCGGCATAGATCGGACGCTTGAAGGTGTCGGCGCTTTCTACCGAGATGATCTCGGAGATCTGGTCGACGTCCAGTTGCGCGGCAACGCGTGGCAGGATGTTTTTACCGTTGGAAGTGGCGGCGGCCAGGATGTGACTGTAGCCCTTGCCCAGTTCGGCAACCAGCGGAGCAACGTTTTCCGGCAGCTGGTGCGCGTAGGCAGCGTTGTCAGCGGACAGGACTTTGCTCACGCCAGCGATTTTCGCAGCGGCTTCAGCCACGGCGCCAACGCCCTGGCCGGCAACCAGAACGTGGATGTCGCCGCCAATTTTGGCAGCGGCGGCAACGGTGTTCAGGGTGGCCGGAGCCAGCACCTTGTTGTCGTGTTCAGCGATTACCAAGATAGTCATGATCAGATTACCTTCGCTTCGTTTTTCAGTTTCTCGACCAGTTCAGCGACCGACTTGACCTTGATACCCGCGCTGCGTGCAGCCGGCGCTTCGACTTTCAGGGTCTTGTTGGTAGAGGCGGTGGAAACGCCCAAAGCATCAGGAGTCAGCACTTCAAGCGGCTTCTTCTTGGCTTTCATGATGTTTGGCAGAGACGCGTAGCGCGGCTCGTTCAAACGCAGGTCGGTGGTGACGATCGCCGGCAGGTTCAGCGAAACGGTTTGCAGACCGCCGTCGATTTCACGGGTCACGGCAACCTTGTCGCCCGACACTTCGACCTTGGAGGCGAAGGTGCCTTGAGCGTAACCGCTCAGGGCAGCCAGCATCTGGCCGGTCTGGTTGTTGTCGCTGTCGATGGCTTGCTTGCCAAGGATCACCAACTGAGGCTGTTCCTTGTCGACCACGGCCTTGAGCAGCTTGGCCACGGCCAGGGAGTTCAGTTCATCAGCGGACTCGACGAGGATGGCACGATCAGCACCCAGCGCCAGGGCGGTACGCAGTTGCTCTTGAGCAGTAGCGGGACCGATGGAGACGACGACGATTTCAGTCGCTACGCCTTTTTCTTTCAGGCGTACGGCTTCTTCCACTGCGATTTCGCAGAAAGGGTTCATCGACATCTTGACGTTGGCGAGGTCGACGCCGGAATTGTCCGCCTTGACGCGAACCTTGACGTTGTAATCGACAACGCGTTTGACAGCTACAAGAACCTTCATGGATTCCTCGTTACTCTCCGGTGAAAAGAAAGTCGCCTAGGCGAACCTGGCGGTTGATGCTCATCGGGTACAAGGGCACCTCTAAAAACGCTGGCATTGACCCTTGCAACAGCAGACAGATGACCCTGCTCACGGGATGATGACCGTTCGTCAGTGGCGACTGGCCGGTCATTCTTTAGCGCGGCGTGTAAACTGCACGTTGCGTCACCTTGTACTGCCTTCGCCCTGTCTTTAGAGGTGCTCTTGAAACCAACAGTCAGCCTACGGCGAGCGCAAAACCGACCGTATCTTGACCGGAACGCCTATTCTGGTCAATACGCCAAAATGGCCAGTCATAAGCCGCGCTTCTTTGATTTACATGGGCTGCAGCAAATTCAAACAAACGTTTGTATTGGACGCTAAGAGTGGTGTAGATATAATGCGCCGCCTAGAGAGAAAGGCGGGTCGTTCATTGTCCACTCCCCTGTCCGGCGGAGAAAACCATCGATGCGACACCCAACCTCCAATTAGAAAAAAACCGTTGAGCCTTGAGTAGGAGATAGCCTAGTGGAACGCGAATACATGGAATTCGACGTGGTCATCGTCGGTGCCGGCCCCGCTGGCTTGTCCGCCGCCTGCCGACTGAAGCAGAAGGCCGCCGAAGCCGGTAAGGAAATCAGCGTCTGCGTGGTCGAGAAAGGCTCCGAAGTCGGTGCTCACATTCTTTCCGGCGCCGTGTTCGAACCGCGCGCCCTGAACGAGCTGTTCCCGGACTGGAAGGAACTCGGCGCCCCGCTGAACACCCCGGTCAAGCGCGATGACATCTATGTCCTGAAAAACGCCGACAGCGCGACCAAAGTTCCTGACTTCTTTGTGCCCAAGACCATGCACAACGAGGGCAACTACATCATCTCCCTGGGCAACCTGTGCCGCTGGCTGGCCCAGCAGGCCGAGAACCTGGGTGTGGAAATCTACCCGGGCTTCGCCGCCCAGGAAGCGCTGTTCGACGAGAACGGCGTGGTCCGCGGGATCATCACCGGCGACCTGGGTGTCGACCGCGAAGGCAATCCGAAGGAAGGCCTGTACACCCCCGGCATGGAACTGCGTGGCAAGTACACCCTGTTCGCCGAAGGCTGCCGCGGCCACATCGGCAAGCAGCTGATCAAGCGCTTCAACCTGGACAGTGACGCCGACGCCCAGCACTACGGCATCGGCCTCAAGGAAATCTGGGAAGTCGACCCGGCCAAGCATCAGCCAGGCCTGGTGGTCCACACCGCTGGCTGGCCGCTGGACATCATGGGCACCGAGAACACCGGCGGCTCCTTCCTTTATCACCTGGAAAACAACCAGGTGGTGGTCGGCCTGATCGTCGACCTGTCCTACAGCAACACCTACCTGTCGCCGTTCGACGAATTCCAGCGCCTCAAGCATCACCCGGTGCTCAAGCAGTACCTCGAAGGCGGCAAGCGTGTCAGCTACGGCGCGCGGGCCATCTGCAAAGGCGGCCTGAACTCGCTGCCGAAGATGGTGTTCAAGGGCGGCGCGCTGATCGGCTGCGACCTGGGCACCCTGAACTTCGCCAAGATCAAGGGCAGCCACACCGCCATGAAGTCCGGCATGCTCGCAGCTGACGCCGTGGCCGATGCGCTGTTCGCTGGCTCCGAAGGCGCCGACGAGCTGAACACCTATGTAGAAGCATTCAAGTCCAGCTGGCTGTACGAAGAACTGTTCGCCAGCCGCAACTTCGGCCCGGCGATCCACAAGTACGGCGCCATCGTCGGCGGCGGTTTCAACTGGGTCGACCAGAACATCTTCGGCGGCAAACTGCCGTTCACCCTGCACGACACCAAGCCGGACTATGCCTGCCTGAAGCTGGCCGCGGACTGCAAGAAGATCGACTACCCGAAACCGGACGGAAAGCTCAGCTTCGACAAACTCAGCTCGGTGTTCATCTCGGGTACCAACCATGAAGAAGAACAGCCTTGCCACCTGAAGCTGACCGATCCGAGCATCCCGATCGGCAAGAACCTGCCGCTGTACGACGAGCCTGCTCAACGCTACTGCCCGGCCGGGGTGTATGAAGTGATCACCAAGGAAGACGGCGAGAAGCGCTTCCAGATCAACGCCCAGAACTGCGTGCACTGCAAGACCTGCGACATCAAGGACCCGGCGCAGAACATCACCTGGGTCGCGCCGGAAGGCGCGGGCGGCCCGACTTACCCGAACATGTAAGGCGTACGCTTGAAAAAAGGCTCCCGAACGGGGGCCTTTTTTATTGCCAGTACCACTGCCCTGCTTCTGTAGGAGCACAGCTTGCGTGCGATGAAATCACTGCGGTGCGTCTGCCGGACCGCGTCGCTATTATCGCGGGCAGCCTCGCTCCTACAGAAGAGTGTCGCTCCACGCCATCACGCCGCACGCTCATCCCCCGGATTGCGCTCGAAGTAACGCTTGTACTCACGACTGAACTGCGAGGTGCTCTGGTACCCCACCCGATGCGCCACCTGGGCCACGCCCAGCCCTTCCCCCAGCAGCAACTGCTGCGCCTTGAGCAAGCGCAGGCGCTTGAGGTACTGCACCGGCGACAGCAGCGTGCTGCGCTTGAAGTGCTCATGAAAGGTCGAGGCGCTCATGTTCGCGCAACGGGCCAGGGTCTCGACGTTCAGCGGCTCGGTGTAATGCTCGTGCAAGTGATTGAGCGAGGCGGAAATCCGGGCGAACTGCCCGTGCTGCTCCACCAGCGCACGCAGCACATCGGCCTGCGGCCCACGCAAGACGGTGAACATCAATTCGCGCAAGCGCGCCTGGCCCATCACCTTGCACTCCAGAGGATCGTGCAGGCAGTGCAGCAGGCGCTCCACGCAACCGCGCATCGTGTCGTCGAGCACCACCGAGGTCATGGACTCCGGGGTCTGCGCCTGGGCACTGCGCCCTGCGGCGCCCCCCATTGCCAGCACCAACTCGCCCAACAACGCCCGGTCGAGGGCGATGGACACCCCGAGCAAGGGCGCATCGGGCATGGCGAAGGTCTCGCACTCGAAGGGCACCGACAGCGCCTGGATCAGGTAATGCCCGGCGCCGTACTCCAGGGTCCGCGGGCCCAGGTACGCCAGTTTGCTGCCCTGGACGATGATCATCAGGCTCGGCTCATAGATCTGCGGGCCACGGGCCACATCGCAACTGGCCCGCAGCACCTTGACCTCGGGCAGCTCCGTGGGGACGAAACCGTCGCGGGTCGCAAGAGGCTGGATCAGGGACACCAGGGTGGCGTTGGCATCGAGATGACGGGTCAACAACATGGGGAAAACTTCACGAAAAAAGGGATGAAAACATCATCGCAGGTCTGAACGCCAATGCCGCGGGCAAATGGCCGATGGCGGAGGAATAGGCATGACATGGCGAGGAATCGCCATGTTCGCGTCAGGCAGCGGCGCCGAGAATGGCCCGCCTCACCTGTCAGTGCTTTTGCGAGGTTCATCATGTACACAGCCATCGGTTACGCCGCCCAGTCAGCCACCACGCCCCTCTCCCCCATGAGCTTTCAGCGACGCAGCCCGCGCCCCGACGACGTGGCCATCGAGATTCTCTACTGCGGCGTCTGCCACTCCGATATCCACCAGGCCCGCAATGAATGGGGCATCGCCGTGTACCCGCTGATGCCGGGCCACGAGATCGTCGGCAAGGTCACCGCCGTCGGTGCCCAAGTGACCAAGCATAAGGTCGGCGATCTGGTCGGCGTCGGCTGCATGGTCGACTCCTGCCGGCATTGCGAAGCCTGCGCCGCCAACCTGGAACAGTACTGCCTGGAAGGCCCGACCATGACCTACGCCACCCCGGACCGGGTCGACGGCAGCAACACCATGGGCGGGTACTCCGACAGCATCGTGGTCAGCGAGCACTTTGTCGTGCGCATCCCCGAGAAGCTCGACCTGGCCAGCGCCGCGCCGATCCTCTGCGCGGGCATCACCACCTACTCGCCGCTCAAGCATTACGGGGTGAAGGCCGGCGACAAGGTGGGCATTCTCGGCATGGGCGGCCTCGGTCACATGGGCATCAAGTTCGCCAAGGCTCTGGGCGCGGAAGTGACCCTGTTCACCCGTTCGGCGAGCAAGGCCGAGGAAGGTCGTCGCCAGGGCGCCGATCATGTGATCGTCTCCACCGATGCCGAACAGATGAAAGCCGCGGCCGGCCGCTTCGACTTCCTGCTGGACACCATTCCGGTGCAACACGACCTCAACCCCTACCTGGATACCCTGCGCTTCGACGGCGTACATATTCTGGTCGGCCTGATCGAACCGGTGGACCCGCCCGTGCACGCGGCCAAGCTGGTGCTGGGGCGTCGCGTGCTGGCCGGCTCGCTGATCGGTGGCGTCGCCGAAACCCAGGAAGTGCTGGATTTCTGCGCCGAGCACAACATCACCTGCGACATCGAGATGCTCGACATCCGCCAGATCAACGAGGCTTACGCGCGGATGATCGCCGGCGATGTGAAGTACCGCTTCGTCATCGACATGGCCACCCTCAAGCAATAAACGCGACCCCGTAGGAGCGAGGCTTGCCCGCGATGGCGGTAAGTCTGAAAAAACGCTATCGCGGGCAAGCCTCGCTCCTACAGAGGAAGAAGCCTCAGCCGCCAAGTCCGGCGCAAACGCCAGAAATAGGTCATGCGCTGTGCAGCCTCGCCAGCGCTACAGCCTGCTGTCATGGAGCGGTGGGTTCAGCCTTGGGCGAACGCGCGCAGCACATCGCCATCCATGCGGTACCTCACCCACTCTTCCTGCGGCTGGGCGCCCAGGGATTTGTAGAACTGGATCGCCGGTTCGTTCCACTCCAGCACGCTCCACTCGAAGCGCCCGCAACCGTTGTCGCAGGCGATCCGCGCCAGGTGTCGCAGCAACTGTTTGCCAGCGCCGCCGCCGCGCTGTGCAGGGGTGATGTAGAGGTCTTCCAGGTACAGGCAGTTGCTGCCCAGCCAGGTGGAATAGCTGAAGAAAAACACCGCGAAGCCGATCGGCATGCCGTCGCGCAGACAGATCAGGCCGTGGGCCGTGGCGCCCTCGCTGAACAGGCTGCGCTCGATGTCGGCGACGCTGGCGATGACCTCATGGCGCGCGCGTTCGTAATCGGCCAACTCCCTGATGAAGGCAAGGATTTGCGGTGCATCGCTGGGCACGGCTGGGCGGATTTCGACGGACATCGGCGGGTCTCGGTTGGAAGGCAGGCGGCCATATTAGATCGACAGGGGAAGGACATGCACGGGTATTTCACGGTGATGTGCCTGGAGGTCGTGGCGGGTGATTGTCCATGTCGGAATTGCCCGGCTCCTGTAACCCGTGCCGCAGACTTACCGGTCAGCCACCCAACAAAGGACGCTGGTGTGAGAGCTCCATGGGCTTTATCGCCGCCTTCGACAGCGGCTACAGTAGCGCGTTATTCACCCGCTGATGGCTCCCTCCAGATGACCGCCCACGCTTTTGCCCCCCTGCCCGATCTCGCCAACACCCTGCTGCCCCATGCGCTGGAGCCCGTCGACGACGGCGCCCACGACCTGTCGCACCTGCAGCGGGTATGGGCCAATGTGCGGCGCATCGCCAGGGAAGACGGCGGCGACTTGCAAGTGTTGCTGGCCGCTACCCTGCTGCACGATTGTGTCGCCGTGGAAAAGAGCTCACCGCTGCGCGCCCAGGCCTCGCGCCTGTCGGCGGAAAAGGCCTCGGCCCTGCTGCACCAGTTGGGCTGGCCCGAAGCGAAGATCGCCGCGGTGGCCCACGCCATCGAAGCCCACAGTTTTTCCGCCGCCATCCAGGCCGACACCCTGGAGGCGAAGATCCTGCAGGACGCCGACCGTCTCGACGCCCTGGGCGCTCTCGGCGTGGCCCGTACCTTCTATGTCGGCGGCCGGTTGAACCGAGCCTTCTACGATCCCCACGACCCGCATGCCGAGCACCGCGGCTACGACGACCTGAACTTCACCCTCGACCACTTCCACACCAAGCTGCTGCACCTGGCCGAGGGGTTTCAGACCCTGACCGGCGCGCGCCTGGCGCAGGTGCGGCATGCCCGCCTGAAGCGCTTCATGGACGAATTCATCGATGAGATCGGCGGCTGACTTACTCCGCCTCGCGCTAACTCCGAAGCCTGCAGGATCACAGCCGCCACGATCCTGGCCATGACCCTGTTGAATGCCGCAGGCCCCCTCAAGCACCGGCTCAGCAGGTCGGATGGTTGAAGCGATTGATCATATTGCCGTAGGTGCGGTTGTAGCGGTTGGCCGAGCGGACGATGCTCGAACTCTGCATCTGCGCCGACAGGTTCTTCATCGCGCCCTCGGGAGCGCGCTTGTACACCCCGTCCTTGACGTCGCGGATGATCGAACGCGACTGGCCGATGAACTCATTGATTTCCAGCATGCCACCACCGCACGACTTGCCGCTCTGCGCCGCTTGGGCGCTGACCTTGCCATTCCAGCCCGCGGCCGCGTCGGCCACCAGGGCCAGGGACTTCTCGAAGGCCGCCAGGGCCTGCGGATCGTTCGGCTCGGCGAACAGCGTCTCGGCATCCGCGGTGTTGAGTTTGCCGTAGTAGATCAAGCCGGCCCGGTAGTAGGCCGCGGTGTCTTTCGGCGCCTCATCGAAGGCCTGCTTGGTCAGCGCCAGGTCACGCGCCCCAAGGCCGGCGTAGAAGTCCTGCTCCTTGTCGCTGACCGCGGTCAGGGCGGCCAGATAGGCCTGGCTCTGCCGACGGGCCAAGTCGCCGTTGTCGCTCAGATAGCCCTTGGACGTCGCGTAGTTCTGCAGCTCATGACTCAGCGGCGAGAGGGTTTTCAGAGCCGCGGAAAAGGCCTGGGCCGCCTGATCCACTTCCGGGATCGGCGTACCGGCGGCCAGGGCGCTATCCAGGGCCCGGCTCAGGCGATCGATGAGGATATCGTTGCCGACGCTGAAAGCGGTGATCGGCGCCTTGCCTGCCAGGGCCGGCACCTCGTACTGCTGGTAACGCTGCAAGAACGTCTGGAAGGATTCGCTGATGCTGTTCGCCGCACCGACGTACTGGTTGTATTTGTCGATTTCCTGTTGCCGGGCATCGACCTGTGCCACAGGCTGGCTGACTTTCTCACTCTTATCGCCACAACCGGCCAGCAGTACGGTGCCACCCATCAGGGCCGCAGCCAAAAACATCCGAGTCTTCATTTTTTCATTCCTTGGAAAAGTGCACCGCGACCGCACGGCAACCGCAGCGGACCGGTAACAGCCTTGGGTTTGCGCGCAGGCATTGTGCGAGACTCCCCCCGCCCTGGCAAACCTCGGGCCGCCCTGGCCTGCCCCTTTTGCGCTGAATGCCGCGCTTCTGTGATAACGATCACAACCCTCTGGCGTCGATACCAAGAGCCCCATTCGTCCATTCCCGAGCACTTATCTGCTTTGTTCCCGCCCCAACACTCCGTGTAGGAGCGAACTTGCTCGAGATCACTCTCGTTCAGTCGGCAAATGCCTGCGCTGGAACACCATCCCCATTGACCAACGCATCCACCTCCGCCGTACCCGGCGCGGTGGCCGGCCCCCAGCGGGTCACCGCCAGGGCCGCCGCTGCGTTGGCACGGCGCGCCGCCTGCAGTGGCTCCAGCCCCTGCGCCAGGGCTGCGACAAAGACCCCGGCATGGGCATCGCCGGCACCGTTGCTGTCCACCGCCTGGACCTTGAAGCCCGGCACATGGGCGCTGTGGCGATGCTGGCTGACCCAGCAACCCTGCGGCCCGTCCCTGACCACCAGCAACACCTCCTGCGACAGCCCCTTATGCAGGCGCTGCAGGGCTTCGGCGATGGTCGAGGTCCCGGTGAAGCGCAAGGCCTCGATGCTGTTGCTGGTCCAGATATCGATACGCGGCAGTAGCCGGCGCATGGCCGCGGAGTCCGGCGAATCCACCAGCGGGCCCGGATCGAACGCCAGCCGGATCGCCCGCGGCAAGGCCAGCAGCCAGTCCAGCAAGGCCTCGGCCTTGCCGGCATGCAGCAGGCTGTAGCCGCTGACATAGACAGAGTCGTCGGCCTGCACCGCGACACCGGCCAGATCCTCGGCCGACAGCTGGCCTTCCGCCCCGATGTAGGAAATGAAGCTGCGTTCGGCCGAGGCTTCGGTCAGCGCCACACACAGACCTGTGTCCTCGGTGCGGCTGGCCTCGAGAGTGACCTGGATGCCCTCGGCACGCATCGCCTCACGCGCCAGATCACCGAAACGGCCGTTGCCGTGTCGCCCCAGGTACAGCACCGGCAAGCCGTTACGCTGGGCGGCGGCCATCACGTTGAAGCCGCCGCCGGCCTCGAAGCTGGCGGACTGCGCCAGTACGTCACCGCCGGAACTCGGCAAGCGGTCCACGGACATCACCAGATCGACGATGACCTGGCCGGTGTGCAGCATTCTAGGCATTGGCATTCTCGACAAAAGCGCCGCGGCGGTCCCTGGCCCCGCCCAGCACGGCATACACACCACCGGCCACCAGGAAGGTAACGATCCAGCCCAGGCCGTTATGGCCCAGCCAGGAGTCGGCCAGTGGCCCGGCGAACCAGATGTTGTCGGCAGTAGTGCCGATGGTGGTGAAACTGAAGCCCAGCACTATGGCCAGCGCCCAGGCACCGCAGGCCCGCCATTCGACACCACCGCGATACCAGTACGCACTGCTCGGGCTGACGTCCAGCAGGTCCTTGGGGCTGTAGTGGTGACGGTGGATCAGGTCGACCACGAAGATCCCGACCCAGGCGGTGAGAGGCACCGCCAGCAAGGAAATGAAGGTAATGAACGGCCCATAGAAACTCTCGGCGATCAGCATGAAGTAGATGGAGCCGGCGAAGATCGCCACGATGTCCACCACCACCGCATACACCCGCTTGACCTTGAGCCCCAGGGTCAGGGTGGTCAGGCCGGCCGAATACACCGAGAGGTTGTTCGACAGCAGCAGGCCGCCGAAAGCGGTGATCAGGTACGGCACCGCCATCCAGGTCGGCAGCATGTCGCGAATCGCCACGATCGGGTCGGTGGCCGAGGCCAGGTCGTCGTTGCCCACCGACAGCAGACCGCCCAGGGTAATCAGCAGCACCAGCGGAATGCCGGCACCAAAGGCCGCCGATGCCACCAGGCGCGAGGCCTTAACGCTGCTGTGCTGGTAACGCGACATGTCGGCGCCGGTATTGGCCCAGCCGATGCCGGTGCCCGCGGCCATGGTGCCGATACCGATGATCATCGCGCTCAACGGCGCCGGGGTCGCGTTGAATACCGCGCTCCAGTCGATGGTGGCGCAGAGGAAGCCGCCCACCAGCAGGTTCAGCGCGCCGAAGACATAGGTGGCCCACTTCTGGATCACCAAGAGGGTCGCATGGCCGAGGCCGGAGACGACCAGGGTCAGCAGCACGAAAATACCGATGAACACCAGGGTCAGCAGCGGCGCGCTCTTGGCTTCCACTGGCGAGCCGAACAGGATCGAACACAGTGACAGCAGGACGAAGGCGGCGGTGGTGGTGTTGACGGTTTCCCAGCCCACCCGCGACATCAGCGACACCAGGGTCGGGCCGATATTGCCGCGCACGCCGAAGATCGCCCGCGACAGTGTCAGGCTCGGCGCCCGCCCGCGACGCCCGGCGATGGAAATGATCCCCACCACCGCGAACGAACCGGCGGCGCCAAGGATGGCGACGATGATCGCCTGCCAGATCGACAGGCCGCGAAAGGCTACCAGGGTCGCCCCCAGCGGCAAGCCGAGGATGCTGATATTGGCGGCGAACCAGACCCAGAACAGTTGCAGCGGATGGCCGTTGCACTCGCCTTCCGGCACCGGCTCGATGCCACGGGTTTCCAGCTGCCCGGCGCTTTGCCCGGGGTTCGATGCACTCATGAAAAAGCTCCTGTTGCCTTTGTTGTGATTGTCGGCAATTTCGGAAGTCGATCAGACGTCCCGGCATTCCTCGCCGTATTCCTGCTATCCATGGCAAATAGGCCTCAGCGACGGCCCGCGCACAGGTGGTGGGAGCCTCGGTCATGCAGCCTCGCGGCCCTTAACGCAGGGCCAGCAGCCCCTGCACCAGAGGTTCGAGATCCAGGTCGTTGACCTGCTTGATCTGCTCGATCAAGGTGGCCGGCCAGCAATCCATCCCCTGGCAGGCACCGAGCATCGCGCCGAGGATGGCGGCAATGGTATCGGTGTCGCCCCCCAGGCTGGCGGCCATGCACAGCGCCTCGAACGCCTGCAGTTCGCCGATGGCCACCTGATGCGCCAGGGCAAAGGACACCACCACCGATTCCTGGGAAGCGACGGAAGTACCGATCAGGTCGTACAGCAGATCGGCCAGCAGCGCCTTGTCGCTTTCGACACTGAGGCTGCGCGCCCAACTGATGCGGGTGGCGATACGGCCGCCGGCCACCCAGTGGCCATGCCGCTCCGCCTCCTGGGCGATCTGCACGCCAATCTGCAAGGCATCGCCCAGCGGCACGCCATTGATCCCGGCGGACACCACCGCTGCTACCGCCGCCGCGCTGGAGATACCCAGCGTGGTGTTATGGGTCACCTGGCAAGCCTCCACCACCGCACGGATAAAGGCCTGGGCATCGTCGACATTCGCCGCGATGCCCACCGGGGTGACACGCATCGCCGCGCCATTGGTGGTGCCGTAGCGCCCGGCCTCTTCCGCGGTATGCCCGGCGAGGATCATTTCGATGGCACGTTTGGTCGACGGGCCCAACAGGTCCTGGGAGCCCTTGGCCTGCATCGCCGCTTCCCACTCGATCAGGCTGTGGGCCAACGCCGCCGGTTCGATCCGCCCCTTGCCCGCGACCAACAGGTCGCCGACCAGGATCGCCTGCTCGGTGTCGTCGGTGATCGAGCCCTTGGGCATGTTGGCGGCGATCGGCTGATCGGGGCCGGCGTCTTCCAGGCCCTTGATGGCCCCGAAGCGCTGCTTGATCTGCTGCCGGCTCAAGGATTGGGTCGGCATGCCCAGGGCGTCGCCCAGGGCCAGCCCGTAAAAAGCGCCCAGAGCGCGATCCAGGGGGATCATTTCTGCGCTCCGAATTCCAGGTGCAGGCGAAAGTGCAGCGGGTCGAGAAAACTTTCCACCTGTTCCATGAAACGCCCGCGGCGGTCATAGGTGGTCCGCAGGGCCTTGAGAAACACACTGCCGGCCGGACGCCCCAGCAGTCGTGCTTCTTCTTCACCCAGTGGCTCGGCGCCGATCCATTGATCGCCGCGCTCGCCGATGTAGCCGTAGGCGGCCAGGGTAATGGTCAGGGAATCATCGATCAGCCCTACTCGCGGCAGGCTCTCCAGGCCTCCAGTGGCGGGCATCAGGGAACGTTCAAGGGAAACCACGGTGCCGTCGGTAGAACGCCGGCGCCGGTCCAGGGCAATGAACTGGTCGGTGCCGAAATGGCTGAACAGGTCGGGACGTTGCACCGCCTCCAGACGCAGCACCTCGGTGTTGATCAGCGCCCCGCTGTCCGCCAGGGCCTGGGCCCAGCCGTTTTGCTGGTCCAACATCACACCGTCAAAGGTGACGATGGAGCCGACCCCGCTCTGGGTGGCGATGTAGTTGCGGCGTTTGAGTTCGGCCAGGGCCTCGCGCAAGGTGCCACGACTCACCGAGAATTCCTGGGCCAACTGATGCTCGCCCGGCAGCAGGAAACCGTCCTCCATGAGGCCGCTTTCGATGCGTCGGATCAGCTCATCGACCACGCGTTTTTTCTTGTCAAATCGAACATGTCTAATCATGTACAAATTGATACATGAAACAGAATCCTGGTCGCAAGATATTTATTCGATCAACAAGATGTTTCGGAACTCAGGGCTCCAGGCCGATCGGGAAGAACACCCCACCACTCCAGACGCCCAGCCAGTTCTGACCGTCGATCGGACGGCTCACCGCCAACTCCACCAGTTGGTAGAACACGTTGCGGTGCACCAGCGCTTCCAGGTTGCTGCGTACATGAACGTAAGGCGCCGGCTCCTGGGTCTGCGGATCGATCACCACCCGCAGCGGGTGTTCGCTACCGGCGCTGACCTGCTCGTCGACATTGGTGGTAAAGCGCAGGAGCTGGGCCTCGCCCTCCCCTTCGACTTCCAGGGTGACGGCGACAAAGGGCGCGTCATCGATCTTGATGCCGACCTTTTCCACCGGGGTGATCAGGAAGTAGTCGTCACCATCGCGGCGAATGATGGTGGAGAACAGCTTGACCATGGGTTTGCGGCCAATGGGGGTGCCCAGGTAGTACCAAGTGCCGTCGCGGGCGATACGCATGTCGATATCGCCACAGAAGTCGGGATTCCACAGGTGGACCGGCGGCAAGCCCTTCTCCGCCTTGGGAATCTGCGCCAACAGATCATTGGCTTTGCCCGGACCACTCATGCTGCTCTCCTCGTGCTTGGCTTAATCACTCAAGCCTAACAGGCTGCGGGCGTATTGTTCGAGCGGCGGGCCAAGCAGGTCTTCCGGCTTGTTGTCGTGGAACGTCAGTAAACCGCCACGACTGCGAATCCGCGCGGTGTCGATCAGGTATTGGGTACTGGTCTCGATCAGCATGATCTGAATCACGCCGTTGTCGATCCCCAGGCGATCCACGGCTTCCTGGTCGAACCATTCATCGGAGTTGCCGATGCGGTCGTCGGCCTTGGCGAAACGGGTGTACAGCAGGTAATGCGCCCCCACCTCACGGGCTTCGGCCATGGCCTGGTCCAGGCCTTCCGGCGCCCGGGCGCGGCGGACCATGGGGAAGTATTCGATAAAGCCCTTGAAGGCTTCCTCGGCCACCACGTTGGGACGCGGGTAGGCGCTGCCCGGCGGCGCAAAGGCGCCCTGGGCGATGAAAATGAACGAGTCCGGCTGAACGCGGAACGAGTTGGAGCGCTGGGTATTACTGTGATCGAGGAACCCCGCATCACTCATGTGATAGCGAACGCCCTCGCCCATATCGCTGACATTCATGCAGCCACCGAGCCCCAAAAAAGCCAGCAGCAAAACCAGGCTACGCATCCTTCCCTCCAGAAGCCGGTGACGGAAAACCGGCGAATGGCCACGAGATGCAGCTTCCGCGCCAGCTCGGGCGCCTGTAGCTGCTGCGGCAGATTACGCAGCAGCTGCAAACCCGCTGAATGCGATTGGTCTGAGAGAAATGGATTGTCTGGATTGGCGAGGGCTTCGCCCTCGATCGCAGCCTGCGGCAGCGGCTACAGGGGACGGGGATCAAGGAGATGGAGGTTTAGCCGCCGATGATTTTCATCACGGTCGCACCACCGGAGAACGCCACATCCTGCTTGTCGCCCAAGGCTTTGACCAGCAGGCGCTGCAAGGCCGGCAAGGCTTGATGGCGCGGCTTGTCCAGCAGGTCGCCGACGTAATGCCGGTTGCTCGACGACAGGCAACCGTGCAGCCAGCCGGTGGATGACAGCCGCAGGCGCGAGCAGGTCCGGCAGAACGGCACGCTTTCGTTGGCGATCACGCCGAAATGGCCCTGCCCCGGGATTTCATAACGCACCGCAGTGGCATCCACCGGTGCATCGGCCTGCAGGTATTCGTAGCGCTCGCCGATCAGGCTCAGCAACTGCTGCAGGCTGACGAACTGCTGCAGGAAGGCGTTGGAATCACTGGCCAGATGGCCCATGCGCATCAGCTCGATAAAGCGCAGTTCATAGCCACGCTCCAGGCAGTAGTCGAGCAGCGGCATTACCTGATCCAGGTTCTGCCCGCGCAGCGGCACCATGTTGACCTTGATTTTCATGCCCGCCGCGCGAGCCTGGTCCATGCCGTCGAGCACCGTCGCCAGATCGCCGCCACGCGCGATGCTGCGGAAGGCCGAGGCATCCAGGGTGTCGAGAGAAACGTTGATGCGCCGGATACCGGCATCCACCAGCAGCGGCAGCTTGCGTGCGAGCAACTGGCCGTTGGTGGTCAGGCTGATGTCTTCCAGGCCCATCTGCCCCACTGCCGCCATGAAGGCTTCGAGTTTCGGGCTGACCAGGGGCTCGCCGCCGGTGATGCGCAGGCGTTCGATGCCCGCCGCCTCGATCAGGTAGGCCACGCCGCGCGCCATGGCTTCGGCCGACAACTCGTCCTGGGCAGCCACCAGCCGCTTGCCATTGGGCACGCAGTAGGTACAGGCGTAGTTGCAGGCAGAAGTCAGGCTGATACGCAGATTGCGAAAACGCCTGCCTTGACGGTCAACGATCATGGATGACTCCGGCGAAGGAAGAGTGAACCGACCAAAACCTGACTCAAAAATCAGGTTTTGGCAAGTCCCATGCCTGAGTATATTCCTGGGACACTGCGCCATATAGAGAAATCATGGCGCCATAAGGCGACTGAATGAATCAGCTGCCGGAGCTATCGGGGTCGCGCTTGCGCTTGTTGCCCATGCGCACGCCGATGTCCATCAGGAACTGGAAGAAGCCTTCCTGGTCTTCCAGCACATTGCTCCAGAACGGCGAGTGGTACAGCGCCACCGCGCCGTGCACCAGCGCCCAGGCTGCGCAATAGTGGAAGTAAGGCGGCACGTCTTCGAGCTTGCCTTCGCTGATGCGGCCCTTGATCAACAAGGTCAGGCGTTCGAAGTTGGAAGCACGGATCTTGTGCAGCTCCTCGACCATTTCCGGAACCTGGTTGCCCTTGACCACCTTCTCTTCCAGGCGATCGAACAGCCGGTAACGCTGTGGATCACGCATGCGGAATTCGAAGTAGGCCCGGGACAAGGCTTCCTTATCCTTGTCGACATCGGCAGAGTGCAGCAGCTCGTTCAGGTCGCGCTCATAATCGAGCATCAGGCGCAGATAGATCTCCGCCTTGGACTTGAAGTGCTTGTAGATGGTCCCTTTGCCGATACCAACGGCATCAGCGATCATCTCGACGGTGACGCTGTCTTCACCTTGATCGAGGAACAGCTTGAGCGCGGTATCGAGAATTTCTTGCTCACGGCGACGAAACTCACGGACCTTACGAGGTTCTTTCTGCATAAGAAAAGGTCTGTCGGGGTCAAAATCGAAGCCGCGTATTATGCCTAAATTGCGCCAAAATGCACGGATCATCCGACCATGACTATGTTTCTTGATGAATTTGTACAGGCCCCGGGCCTGCGTTATTTAAACCATGCAGCTGTCGCACCCTGGCCGAATCGAGCCGCCGAAGCCGTGGCGCGCTTCGCCAAAGAGAACGTTTTACTGGGCGCGCGGGACTATCCGGACTGGATGGCCCTTGAACAACGCCTGCGCGAACGCCTGATGCGTCTGCTAAATGCACCGTCAACGGATGACATCGCGCTGGTCAAAAATACTTCGGAAGCGCTGTCATTCGTCGCCTTTGGCCTGTCCTGGGAAAAAGGTGACCAGATCGTCATCAGCGACGAAGAATTCCCCTCCAACCGTATTGTCTGGGAAGCCCTGGCCAGCCAGGGCGTGGAAGTGCTTCAGGTCAGCCTCAAGGGCGAGGATCCGGAAGGCGCGTTGCTGGCCGCCTGCGGGCCGCGCACCCGGCTGATGGCGATCAGCGCGGTGCAATTCGCCAGTGGCCTGCGCCTGGACCTGCAGCGCCTGGGCGCCGGCTGCAAACAGCAGAATGTGCTGTTCTGCATCGACGCCATCCAGCAGCTGGGTGCCCAACCCTTCGATGTCCAGGCCTATCAATGCGACTTCGCCATGGCCGACGGCCACAAATGGATGCTCGGGCCTGAAGGCCTCGGCGTGTTCTATTGCCGCAGCGAGCTGCGCGCGCAGCTCAAGCTCCATGAGTTCGGCTGGCACATGCTGGAACACATGGGCGATTACCGCCGCAGCGAATGGGAACCCGCCAAAAGCGCCCGACGCTTCGAGTGCGGCAGCCCGAACATGCTCGGCGCCATGGCCCTGGAAGCCAGCCTGTCGTTATTGGAAGAAGTGGGCATGGAGCATGTGGCGACATTGATCGCCGAACGGGTGCAGTGGCTTCAGGACGGCTTGAACGCTATCCCTGGCGTACGCCTGCACACCCCGCTCAACCCCGCTCGACGCGGCGGAATTTTTTCGTTCAGTATCGATGGCATCGATAATCAGGTGGTTTATGAGGCGCTGCAACAGCAGCAGGTGGTGTGCATCCCCCGCGGCCCCGGGGTTAGATTTTCACCGCATTTCTATACCGAAAAACGTGTGATCGACGAAACTCTCGCCATCGTGGCGGAAATCGCCCGGCAATGAGAACTCAAGCGAAGCGCTCGTATTCCAAATTTGTTTAAAAAACGAGCAAGGCCAACTGGACTGAATTCAATAGTGATCAATACTTGAAGTGTCGGCGTGACATCTCCCCCAAGTGAAGCGCCGATGAAGGTACCAAGGGATGGCGTGCCTTTGTTTTACTCCTAATGGTCTTAACCCGGATTCACCCCCCAGAACCCGGGTTTTTTTTGCCCGCAATTCAGCCCTTGACATGCGCCAGCGGGAACAGACGCTTGAAGTTCTCGGTGGTCTGCTCGGCAAAACGCTCGTAGGGCTCCCCACGCAGCATGGCCAGGAACTCGGCGACTTCGCGCACGTACTGCGGCAGGTTGGGCTTGCCGCGATAAGGAATCGGCGCCAGGTACGGCGAATCGGTTTCCACCAGCAAACGGTCGGCCGGCACCTGGCGCGCCACGTCCCGCAACGCGTCGGCATTGCGGAAGGTGACAATCCCGGACAGGGAAATATAGAACCCCAAATCCAGCGCGGCCTTGGCCATGTCCCAGTCTTCGGTGAAACAGTGCAGGACCCCGGCTTGCGGCAACGCCGCTTCGCGCAGCAGGGCCAGGGTATCGGCGCGCGCGCCACGGGTATGGACGATCACCGGCTTGCCGGTCTGCTGGGCGGCTTGCAGGTGCAGGCGGAAGGACTCCTGCTGCAACTGCGCCGCCTCCGGCTCGTAGTGGTAATCCAGGCCGGTCTCGCCGATGGCCACCACCCGCGGGTGGTTCAGCTCCTGCAGCAGCCAGTCGAGGGCTGGCGCGGCGCCGGGCTGGACATCCAGGGGATGGACACCGACCGAGCAATCGACATCGTCATAACGTTCGGCCAGGGCTTTGACGTCGGCCGCGTTGTCGGCACTGACGCCAATACACAGGAAATGCCCGACACCGCGCTGACGAGCCGCGTCCAGGGCGGCATCAAGGGAGCCGTCGTGCGCGGCGAGGTCGAGGCGATCGAGGTGACAATGGGAATCTACAAGCATAAGAAGCGACAACCACATTCGGTCAATGAACAAGCCGGCCCGAGCGGCAGCCGGCGATTCGGTTGGTTTCCAGGCGCCGCCTCAGTTGCGGGCAGGCAGTGCGGCCCACTGCACCAGCAAGGCTTCGAGCAACAGCACACGGTTGAGGTTGGCCTTGTTCAACACCTTCTGGCGTTGCGCAAGGATCCAGTCCTGGATCTCCAGAACCTTGGCCTGGGAGGATTTTTGCGCGAGGTACTGCACCACTTTGCGCATATCGGCCAACCCCAGCCCCTCCTCGTCCTGCGTCAGTTGATAACGCAGGATCAGGCTCGACCAGTCGCAGAACCAGTCGAACAACAGCAACAAGGGTATCGCATTCCAGCCTTCGGCCAGTTGGGTCGGCGATTGCTGCTGCTTGAGCAACTTCTTCACCCCATCGACCACCTGCGCCCGCTGCTCGCGCGCGCCCTGGGCTTGCAGGCTGACAGCCGCCAGAGGCGAACCGGCGGCCAGGGTCAACAGTTCGACCCGCTCCTCTTCCGAGCAATCCGGCAGGGCCTTGCTCAGCCATTGCAGGCTCATGGCCTCACTGGGCAGAGGACAGGCCTGCTGCACGCAACGACTCTTGATGGTCGGCAGCAAACGGCTCGGCTGGTGGCTGACCAGCAGCAACACCGTATCACCGGAGGGCTCTTCGAGGCTTTTCAGCAGCGCGTTGGAAGCGTTGATGTTCATCGACTCCACCGGCTCGATCAACACCACCTTGCGCCCACCCAACTGCGCGGTCTGCACCACGAAGCTGACCAGCTCGCGCACCTGGTCGACCTTGATCGCCTTGTCCGCTTCCTCCGGCTCCAGTACGTAGTTGTCCGGGTGGCTGCCGGCCTGCAGCAGCAGGCACGACTTGCACTGCCCGCAGGCATCCAGCCCGGCCGGGCGCTGGCACAGCAAGCACGCCATCAGGCGCTCGGCCAGCGCACGCTTGCCGATACCCGCCGGACCATGGAGCAGATAGGCATGGGCATGCTGGGCACGGCCCGCCAGTTGCTGCCAGAGCTCGTCCTGCCAGGGAAAGGCCTCAGCCACGGTGCAGCTCCAGCAATTTCGGCAACAGGGCGTCCAGCGCTTGCTGGACCTGGGACAGCGGTTGCGAGGCATCCACCAACAGGTAACGCGCCGGATCGGCCGCCGCACGCTTCAGGTAGGCCTGGCGTACCGCGTCGAAGAACACCCGGCCTTCCAGCTCGAAACGATCCAGGCGGCCACGGGCACTGGCGCGCGCCAGCCCCACTTCGACCGGCAGGTCGAACACCAGGGTCAGGTCAGGCCGCAGCTCACCCTGAACGAACTGCTCCAGGGTCGCGATGCGCTCGACGGACAAACCACGACCACCGCCCTGATAGGCGTAGGTGGAATCGGTAAAACGGTCGCACAACACCACTGCGCCACGGGCCAGTGCCGGGCGAATCACCTCGGCCAGATGCTGGGCGCGCGCGGCGAACACCAGCAACAGCTCGGTATCGGGATTCATGACCTCGTCACCGGGGGTCAGCAGCACCTCGCGGATCCGCTCGGCCAAAGGCGTGCCGCCCGGCTCGCGGGTCAGCAGCACCTCGATGCCGGCGGCGCGCAGGCGCTCGGCCAGGTATTCACGGTTGGTGCTTTTACCCGCGCCTTCCGGGCCTTCCAGAGTAATAAACAAGCCAGTCACAGGCAGTCCTTAATCAAAGTCATTGCGGGCTTTTCGGCTCGGGCTCGACGGGAGTTTCGACCGGTGCTTGCGGCGGTACTTTCGAGTTCACTTGGGGAGCCTCCTGAGAGGGCTCCTCAGGGGACTCCTGCGGAACCACCTCGGGCGCCGTATCGGGCGACGCCGCCGGAGTCGACTCCGGAGTCTCGGAAGCCGCCGGGCTGCCCGCCGGTGCCGGGCTGGAACGATAATCGGCGCGACGCTTGAGCTGGAACTCGCGCACGGCATTGTTGTGCGCATCCAGATCGTCGGAGAACACATGGCTGCCATCGCCACGCGCCACGAAATACAGACTGCTGCCCGGCACCGGGTTGAGCGCGGCATGGATCGCCTCGCGACCGACCATGGAGATCGGGGTCGGCGGCAAGCCACTGATCACGTAGGTGTTATAGGGGGTCGCTTCCTTCAACAGAGCGCGGGTCAACTTGCCGTTGTAACGCTCGCCCAGACCATAGATCACCGTCGGATCGGTTTGCAGCAACATGCCAACCTGCATGCGGCGCACGAATACCCCGGCAATCTGTCCGCGCTCCTGGGGCACGCCGGTTTCCTTCTCCACCAGCGAGGCCATGATCAACGCCTGATAAGGCTCGGTATAAGGCACATCGGCCGAGCGCTTGTTCCATTCCTTGGCCAGCACCTCGTCCAGGCGGCTGTAGGCTTTTTCCAGCAGCTCGGCATCGCTCATCCCGCGCACGAAACGATAGGTATCGGGAAAGAACCGGCCCTCGGGGAAAACGCCGCCATGACCGAGTTTTTCCATGACTTCGCTGTCACTCAACCCATTCAGGGTCTGTTCGAGCTTGTCATGCCTGGCCAGCGCGGCGCGCACCTGACGGAACGTCCAGCCTTCCACCAGGGTCAGGCTGTACTGCACCACTTCACCGCGCTGCCAGACCCCGATCAGGCCTCGCGCGGTCATCCCCGAGGTCATGCGGTATTCGCCGCTGTGCAGCGGCTGCCCTTCCATATTGAAGCGCCAGTACAGGCGCAGCCAGAACGCGTCCTTGAGAACGCCATTGGCTTCCATACGGTTGAAGGTACCGCCTGGCGTCGAGCCGGCTGGCACATCGAGCAATTGCTCTTGAGTCAGGTTGAGAGGCTGCTCCAGCGCCGAATTCAACTTCCAGGCCGAAGCGCCCAGCGCCAGACCTGCCAGAACCAGTCCGGTCTCCAGCAGAAGCAATAGTTTACGTCTCACAAATCAGGCATCCAGTAGCGTGCGGGCAATGCGTTGCAGTTTACGGGTGAGTCGTCCGGCCGACCAGCGCAGCGCGCCACAGGCAAGCACCGGCCAAATGCCATAAACGCTGTTGCAGACAAAGACTTCGTCAGCCTGTTGCAACTGTTCGAGACTGATGTCGGCGATTTCCGTGGGGATCCCCAACGACGCGGCCTGAAACAATATTTCAGCGCGCATCACTCCGGCGACGCCACAACGGCTCAAGTCGGCCGTGAACAAGGCACCGTCGCGCACCAGGAACAGATTGCTGAACACCCCCTCGATCACCCGTCCGGAAAGATCGAGCATCAAGCCTTCGGCATGCTCACTGTCCTGCCACTCGGAACGGGCGAGAACCTGTTCCAGTCGGTTGAGGTGCTTGAGGCCGGCGAGCAGGGGCTGCTCGGACAGGCGGGTGGTGCAAGGGAACAGTCGAATTCCCTGCTCGGCATGCGCCGCTGGGTAAGTGGCTGGCGCATTACCCTGGAGAATTCGCCGCGGCTGCGCCCGCGGGTCGGCGGCATAACCGCGCTGGCTGTCGCCACGGGTGAGGATCAGCTTGAGCACGCCCTCCCCCAGCAGCGAGGCGTAGGCCGTGAGTTCGCTGCGGATCAAGGCTTGATCGGCAGCGATGGCCAGGCGTGAACAGCCCTCGGCCAGACGCAGCAGATGCCGCTCCAGCAACAAGGGCTGGCCCGCCCTCACGGCGATGGTCTCGAACAGCCCATCGCCATAAGCCAGGCCGCGGTCCTTGAGCGACAGAACGTCAGCCGGCTGACCGTCGACCCAGCTGTCCATCAGCCGGCGAACCGGCGGAACACCAGGGAGCCGTTGGTACCGCCGAACCCGAAGGAGTTGGACAGCACCACGTCGATGTCCATGTTGCGCGCGGTGTGCGGCACGAAATCCAGGTCGCAACCTTCATCCGGCTCATCGAGGTTGATGGTCGGAGGCGCTGCCTGGCTGTTGATCGCCAGCACGCTGAAGATGGCCTCGATTGCGCCCGCCGCGCCCAGCAGGTGGCCAGTCATGGACTTGGTGGAGCTGACCGCCAGCTTGTAGGCGTGATCGCCGAACACGCTCTTGATCGCCTCGGCTTCCGCCAGGTCACCGGCAGGCGTGGAGGTGCCGTGGGCGTTGATGTACTGCACCTGCTCAACGTTCAGCTTGGCGTCGCGCAGCGCATTGGCGATGCAGCGCGCCGCGCCGGCGCCATCGGCGGGTGGCGAAGTCATGTGGTAGGCGTCGCCGCTCATGCCAAAACCGATCAGTTCGGCATAGATGGTCGCGCCACGGGCCTTGGCGTGCTCCAGTTCTTCGAGCACCAGCGCGCCGGCACCGTCGGACAGCACGAAGCCATCACGGCCTTTGTCCCAAGGGCGGCTGGCACGGGTCGGCTCGTCATTGCGGGTCGACAGCGCGCGGGATGCGCCAAAGCCGCCCATGCCCAGGCCGCAGGCGGCCATTTCAGCGCCACCAGCGATCATCACGTCGGCTTCGCCATAGGCAATGTTGCGGGCCGCCATGCCAATGCAGTGGGTACCGGTGGTACAGGCCGTGGAAATGGCGTAGTTCGGCCCCTGGGCACCCAGATGGATGGACAGGAATCCGGAAATCATATTGATGATCGAGCCAGGCACGAAGAACGGAGAAATTCGACGCGGGCCGGATTCATGCAGCGTGCGACTGGTTTCTTCGATATTGGTCAAACCACCAATACCCGAACCCATGGCAACGCCGATTCGCTCACGGTTGGCATCGGTCACTTCCAGGCCGGCATTACGCACCGCCTGAAAACCGGCCGCCAAGCCGTATTGAATGAACAGGTCGAGTTTGCGGGCCTCTTTGACCGACAGGTACTCCTCGACATTGAAGCCCTTTACCGAGCCGCCAAAACGGGTGGAATAGGCAGAAAGGTCGGTGTGTTCGATCAGACCAATGCCACTGCGGCCAGCCAGAATGCCCTGCCAACTGCTCGGAACATCCGTACCCAGTGGCGACAACATACCCATACCGGTGACTACGACGCGTCTACGCGACACAGCACTCTCCTTTTTTCTAATGACGACACTTTGCATCAGGCCTAAAGAAAAAACCGCACGCCGTTACGGCAGTGCGGTTTTTCCATGACAGCAAAAGACGACTAAATACGATTAAGCCTGGTGGCTGGTAACGTAGTCGATAGCTGCTTGAACGGTAGTGATCTTTTCAGCTTCTTCGTCAGGGATTTCGGTCTCGAATTCCTCTTCCAGAGCCATCACCAGCTCAACGGTGTCAAGGGAGTCGGCACCCAGGTCTTCAACGAAGGAAGCGGTGTTAACAACTTCTTCTTCTTTAACGCCCAGTTGCTCAGCAACGATTTTCTTGACGCGCTCTTCGATGGTGCTCATACCTTGTTTTCACTCCTAATGGACAAATTCAGGCAGCTGGCCAGTGGGTAAGTGTATAGAAAGGCTTTTCAGCTTTTCAACTGAAAGCTTCACTCCTCAAACCCTTTGGCCACCTGCCTATAAATTGATTGCAGCTTTATAACGGATTTTAGACAGCTCGTATGACATTTTTTTGAAGCAATCCGTCACATTTAACTCACATGTACATCCCGCCGTTCACCGGGATTGTAGCCCCGGTCACGTATGCCGCACCGTCGGACGCAAGAAAAGCGACCACTTGCGCGATCTCTTGAGCCTGCCCCAGACGACCCAGCGGAATTTGTGTTTGCAGCGCTTCACGCTGCGCGTCAGGCAAGTCGCGGGTCATGTCGGTATCGATGAAACCCGGGGTCACCGAGTTCACGGTAATCGACCGCGAGCCAACCTCACGCGCCAGAGCACGACTGAAACCTTCCAGACCTGCCTTGGCGGTGGCGTAGTTTACTTGGCCAGCGTTGCCCATGGCACCCACTACCGAACCGATACTGATGATTCGACCCCAGCGAGCCTTGGTCATGCCGCGCAGAACGCCCTTGGACAGGCGATACAGACTGTTCAGGTTGGTATCGATCACGTCGTACCACTCGTCGTCTTTCATGCGCATCATCAGGTTGTCACGGGTAATACCAGCGTTGTTCACCAGGATCGCCGGCGCGCCGAACTGCTCCTGAATGCTGGCCAGTACGGCAGCAACGGACTCGTCGCTGGTGACATTGAGCTCAAGGCCAGTGCCTTGAATGCCGTTTTCCTTCAACGTGGCAGCAATACCCTCGGCGCCCGAAGCGGAAGTTGCGGTGCCCACAACGATCGCGCCCAGGCGACCCAGCTCCAGCGCGATGGCCTGGCCAATACCGCGGCTGGCGCCGGTAACCAATGCAACTTTACCTTGCAGACTCATGCAGGCTTCTCCTAATTCAGGCCAACGCTGCGCGAGCGGCAGCGAAGGCATCTGGGGTATTCAGGTTAGAGGTCGATACGCCTTCGGCGCAGCGCTTGTTGAGACCCGCCAGGACCTTGCCCGGACCGCACTCGACCAGCTGGGTAGCGCCTTTGGCCGCCAGAGCCTGTACCGACTCCACCCAACGCACCGGCTTGTACAGCTGCTCCAGCAGGTCGCGCTTGAGGGTGTCGAGATCCGGCGCCACATCGGCGCTGACGTTCTGGACCAATGGAATCTGTGGTGCCTGCCAGTTGATGGCGGCAATCGACTCGGCGAAGCGCTCGGCGGCCGGACGCATCAGCTCGCAGTGCGATGGCACGCTGACCGGCAATGGCATGGCGCGCTTGGCGCCACGTGCCTTGCAACCCTCGATGGCGCGCTCGACAGCGGCCTTGGCGCCGGCGATCACCACCTGGCCCGGGGAGTTGAAGTTGACTGCACTGACCACTTCACCTTGCGCGGCTTCGGCACAAGCGGCCAGCACATCGGCATCTTCCAGGCCGAGAATCGCCGCCATGCCGCCCTGTCCTGCGGGAACGGCTTCTTGCATCAACTGGCCGCGACGCTCTACCAGCTTCACGGCTTCGCCCAGAGTCAGGCTGCCAGCGGCAACCAGCGCGCTGTATTCACCCAGGCTGTGGCCGGCAACGAATGCCGGGCGCGCGCCGCCTTCCGCCAGCCACAGACGCCACAGGGCGATGGAGGCGGTCAGAATGGCCGGCTGGGTTTTATCGGTTTGATTGAGCAGCTCTTCGGGACCCTCTTGGGTCAAGGCCCAGAGATCGTAGCCCAGAGCATCGGAAGCTTCTTTGAAGGTTTCGAGGATCAACGGGTACTGCGCGCCCAACTCGGCCAACATGCCGAGGGACTGCGAGCCCTGTCCTGGAAAGACGAATGCGAGGGATGCAGACATGTAACAAGCCCCTAATGATCTTGTCGTCGGAGAATTGACGCCACACCGCGGTGGACGCAAGAAACTGACAGTTGGATGGCCAATTGAACTGAGCGGTCACATTTAAGCATTTCCGAGCGCAAACGCCTAAAGCAACAGATCTTCGAGCCGGCCGTGCAGGCGCTCCGGGAGGTTTTCCTGGATCTCGATCAACGCCCGCTGAATCGCGCTCTGGAAGCCCTGAACCCCCGCCGAACCGTGGCTTTTCACGACTATTCCCTGCAAACCGAGAAAACTCGCACCATTGTGCCGCGCCGGCGCCAGATCGGCCTGCAGACGCCGCATCAGTGGCAACGCCAGGGCACCCACCACACGGGAAACCGCATTTTTCTTGAACAACGCCTCGATACGCGCCGCGATCATGGTCGCCAGCCCCTCGCTGGACTTGAGCAGGATATTGCCGACAAAACCGTCGCACACCACCACATCCGCCTCGCCGCGATACAAGCCGTCGCCCTCGACGAAACCGATGTAATTCAGACCCCGGGCATTCTGCAACAGGCTCGCCGCCAGCTTGACCTGCTGATTGCCCTTGATGTCTTCAGTGCCGATATTGAGCAATGCCACTCGCGGACGAACGATCCCCAGCGTCTCAGCCGCCACCGAACCCATGACAGCGAACTGGAACAGGTGCTCGGCGCTGCAATCGACGTTGGCCCCCAGATCCAGCAGCTGGCAATAGCCACGCTGGGTCGGAATAGCCGCCACCATCGCCGGACGATCGATGCCCGGAAGGGTTTTCAGCACATAACGCGACAACGCCATCAGCGCACCGGTATTGCCGGCACTGACACAGGCCTGGACCTTGCCATCGCGCAACAGCTCGAGCGCCACCCGCATGGAGGAATCCGGCTTGCCACGCAAAGCCTGGGAAGGTTTTTCATCCATGCCAATGACTTCAGCAGCGGGCACAACCGTCAGGCGCGCGCGATCCACAGTCGAATGACCGGAAATCAGTTCTTCTAGAAGGAAAGGTTGACCGACGAGGGCCAGGTGCAGCGAGGGGGTAGCAGACAGGCAAGCAAGGCTGGCCTGAACAATGCTGCGGGGACCGAAGTCCCCGCCCATTGCGTCAATCGCGATGACTTGAGCGGACAAGGATTACTCGTCAGCGCCCTTGTCGATCACTTTACGACCACGGTATACGCCTTCTGGCGATACGTGGTGACGCAGGTGAACTTCACCAGTGGTCTTTTCTACGGACAGGGTGCTAGCCTCGAGAGCGTCGTGCGAACGACGCATGTCACGGGCAGAGCGGGATTTTTTGTTCTGCTGAACAGCCATAATTGATTAACTCCTAAACGTTTGGGTCACGCTTTAACTGCGCCAATACACTGAACGGGTTGGACCGCGTTACCTCGTCCTCGCTCGGTTCGGGCTCATCGAGACCCGCCGGCTGCTGGCATTCTTCCGGATGATGAGCAGGCACGATGGGCAAGGCGAGCAAAAGCTCCTCCTCGATCAAAGCCTGCAGATCCAAAGGATCTTCGCCCAGTTCCAGCACGTCATAACCTTTCGGCAACGACTGGGTATTCGCACCCTCCTTCACCACAGCATAACTGCATTCGCTATGGATCGGCAGGGTGACCAGCTCAAGACAACGCTGGCAAACCATTTTGACTTCGACGTCGATGGAGCTGTGGATAACTACAGCTTTACGCTCGTCACGCTCGAAAACGAATTTAGCCTGCACCGTACCGACATTGTCGGAAAGCGGGTCGCAGAGTCTCTCCAAATCGGCCAGCAGCAGTTCACCTTGAAGGGTGGTGCCACGGTCAGCCAATTTGCGCGGGTCAACGTGAGGTGGAATCGGGTCATTCAACATAGGCGCAGCATTATAGGGATGCCCCCGGCCATGTCAAAGGAAATTCAGCCCTGTCCGTCACTTGCAAGCCCCGCTAGAATTCGCGGCCAGCCTCAGGAGATGCGCATGCTGCCTTTATTACTTGCCTCAAGCTCGGCCTACCGTCGCGAATTGCTCACCCGCCTGCGCCTGCCATTCACCTGCAGCTCACCGGATATCGACGAGAGCCACCGCCCCGGGGAATCCGCCACCGAGCTGGTCAAGCGCCTCGCCGAAGAGAAAGCCCGAGCGCTGGCCGCCACCCACCCAGGACACCTGATCATTGGCTCGGACCAGGTCGCGGTGCTCGGCGAGCGCATTATCGGCAAGCCCCACACTTTCGAAAAGGCGCGCGAACAGTTGCTCGCCGCCAGCGGCGCCAGCGTGACTTTTCTCACCGGCCTGGCCCTGCTCAACAGCAAGAGCGGCCGCTGCCAGGTCGAGTGCATCCCTTTCACCGTACACATGCGTGAGTTGAACCCCGCCCGCATCGAGCGCTACCTGCACGCCGAACAGCCTTATGACTGCGCCGGCAGCTTCAAGGCCGAGGGCCTGGGCATTAGCCTGTTCCGCAGCACCGAGGGCAGCGACGCCAGCAGCCTGATCGGCCTGCCACTGATCCGCCTGGTAGACATGCTGCTCGCCGAAGGCGTGGAAATCCCCTGACTGCCCACCCATAAAAAAGCCGGCCACAAGGCCGGCTTTTTTTGATGCAGCGCAATCAGCGCAGTGTCGGCCCCTGAAAGCCCATCCACATAGCCAGATGCTCGGCAACACTGGCACCCAGCTTTCTCGAGAAGCGATCGAAAGGCGACTCCTGAACAGTGAAATCCACCAACTCCTTCTCGCCGACCACATCCCGGGCAACCGAGCTGGCATTCCCCAGACCATCGACCAAACCCAGCTGCAGCGCCTGCTCGCCGGACCAGACCAGACCGGAGAACAGCTCCGGATGATCCTTGTCCTTGAGACGCTCGCCACGCCCTTGCTTGACGCTGGCGATGAACTGGCGATGAGTGGTATCCAGCACGCTCTGCCAGAACTGGGTTTCCTCGGGCTTCTGCGGCTGGAACGGGTCCAGGAACGACTTGTGCTCACCCGAGGTGTAGGTACGACGCTCCACACCCAGCTTTTCCATGGCGCCGACAAAACCATAACCGGCCGCCGTAACCCCGATGGAACCCACCAGGCTCGCCTTGTCGGCATAAATCTGGTCAGCAGCGCTGGCAATGTAGTAGGCGCCGGAAGCCCCCAGATCGGAAATCACCGCATAGACCTTGGTATCCGGATGCAGACCACGCAGGCGACGGATTTCGTCATAGACATAACCCGATTGCACCGGGCTACCGCCAGGACTGTTGATACGCAGCACAATGCCCTTGACTTTCGAATCCTCGAAAGCCGCACGCAAGCCGGTCACGATGTTGTCGGCGCTCGCCGACTCCTTGTCCGCGATCATGCCCGTCACCTCGATCAGCGCCGTGTAACCGGCACCGCGGGTAGCGGTTTTTTCCATATCCATCAACGGCGTAAACAGCGCCAGGGCCACAAGCAGATAAACAAAGGTCAGAAACTTGAAGAAAATCCCCCAGCGCCGTGAACGCCGCTGCTCTTGCACACCGGCCAGCAGGGTTTTTTCCAACAGTTTCCAGCTCTTGTCGTCAGCACTGTCGGCAGCCGATTTGCTCGGTGCTTTCCATTCGTCGCTCATGCCTTTACCCCAAAAGACTCAATTGCCCCGCTGGCTGAGCCAGGCATGCAATTGAGGAAAACTATCGATAGACAGGCGTGGCTCGTAAGCCTGCAAGGCCTCCAGCGATTGCGCGCCATAACTGACCGCAACCGATGCCATGCCTGCGTTGCGCGCCATCAGCAGGTCGAAGGAGGAATCCCCGACCATCAACGCCTGCTCGGGGCGCACCTCGCAATGTGCCAGGATCTGCTCGAGCATCAACGGATGAGGCTTGCTCGCGGTTTCGTCGGCAGCGCGGGTGATGTCGAAATAATCTTCCCAGCCATGAGCCTTCAACACTCGATCCAGGCCACGACGCGCCTTGCCGGTCGCTACCGCCAGATGATATCCCTCGCGCCGGAAAGCTTCGAGAGACTGCACCACCCCGGCAAACAACGGAGAAGGCTCAGCCTCGAGAGCGATGTAGTGATCGGCATAGTGCTGGCGGAAATCCACCAGCTCGGCATCGCTGATGTGCGGATACAGCGTACGGATCGCCTCCGGCAATCCCAGGCCGATGATGCCCTTGACCGCGAAATCATCGCACCGGGCAAACCCCGAGCGATCGGAGGCCACATGCATGGCCTCGACTATCCGACCAATGGAGTCGGCCAGGGTGCCGTCCCAGTCGAAGATCAGCAGCTTGTAATCAGGGTGCACTCAGGCGCTCCACAGTCTTGGCCCACATTTCATCCACCGGCGCCTGCAATTTCAGCTCGCCACCATCGGGCAGCGGCACGGTCAGCATGTAGGCATGCAGAAACAGACGCTTACCGCCCAGGTCACGAATTTCCTTGGTGAAATCGTCATCGCCGTACTTGCTGTCGCCAGCAATGCAATGCCCGGCATGCAAGGTATGCACACGAATCTGGTGGGTACGACCGGTCACCGGCTTGGCTTCGACCATGGTGGCGAAGTCACCGAAACGGCGCAGCACCTTGAATACGGTCAAGGCCTCCTTGCCCTCTTCGTTCACTTCGACCATGCGCTCGCCGGAACGCAGGTTGCTCTTGAGCAACGGCGCGCGGACCTGCTTGATCGAGGTCGCCCAGTTGCCGCGCACCAACGCCATGTAGCGCTTGTCGACACCATCGCCGCGCAAGGCTTCATGTAGATGGCGCAGCATGCTGCGCTTCTTGGCGATCATCAGCAGGCCGGAAGTATCGCGGTCGAGACGGTGAACCAGCTCCAGCTCCTTGGCGTCCGGGCGCAACTGACGAAAGGCTTCAATCACCCCGAAATTCAGACCACTGCCGCCATGCACGGCAATGCCAGCGGGCTTGTTGATCACGATCAGGGCTTTGTCTTCATAGACAATCGAAGCCTCCAGGCGCTGCAACAGCCCCTGCGCCACCGGCACAGGTTCGTCACGCTCCGGCACACGCACCGGCGGCACGCGCACGATATCGCCCGCCTGCAGCTTGTATTCGGGCTTGATCCGGCCCTTGTTCACTCGCACTTCGCCTTTGCGCAAAATGCGGTAAATCAAGGTCTTGGGCACGCCTTTGAGCCGAGCGAGGAGGAAATTGTCGATTCGTTGGCCGGCATATTCCGGCGAGACCTCAAGCAGTTGAACGCCTGGGGTCGAGGGGGCAGTAGTCGTCATGGCGCAAATGATAACAATTTTTTATGGAATTGAAGCACTTAATGATTACTGCTATAGTCGCGAACGCCGCCAAAAGCGGCCTGGACAGCGGACCAACGGCCAACAGCCGGCCCTGACCAACGCAATTCACCAGGATGCGAGGCCATCCTACGGGGCTTTCGCTACGAACGGTGGAGTTTTGCAGTTGTAACAAGCGCAGGTGACATGAGGCCTGAAGCACGCCGAAAAGCAGAGTTCCCACTCGCCTTTCGAGCAAATATTCACGGCCAGTTCACAAAGTGCAGTCAGCTACGAACGAACCCGAGCGAGCGCTTCGGAAACACCGCCTAAATTAGCCATGATGCGTGAGCTCCCCTTTCGGAGCTCACGGTAAATGCCAACCCGCTGCGGATTCTGCGCGCGGCAGCACCCGAATTATCAGGGATACGTGTAGGGTGGAGATGCACAACCGTCGGACTGTGTAGCATTAGGCTTTATCAAGACGCTTCATCTCGTCCACAGTCGCCGGTTGATTCCTCCTCCTGATTGAGCTTTTGCTTAAGAGGTGCCTTTTGTCACCCCAGCAAGCAGGACGCGTGAGTCGCGAGTTCGTCCCAACTGGTCGAGTCTCGCTAGACACTGGAGCGGCCAACCGCTCCTGACGCACCTGACACCGACCGTGAGAAGTCGTGTGTGCCGAACGCCGTTTCCGGCAGCCCGGAAACCGACGGTACTACATGAAAAGAATGCTGATTAACGCAACTCAACCCGAAGAGTTGCGTGTTGCACTGGTAGATGGCCAACGCCTCTACGACCTGGACATCGAATCCGGTGCACGCGAGCAGAAGAAGGCCAACATCTATAAAGGCCGTATCACTCGCATCGAACCAAGCCTCGAGGCTGCCTTTGTCGATTTCGGCTCTGAGCGCCACGGCTTCCTGCCCCTCAAAGAAATCTCCCGCGAATACTTCAAGAAAGCCCCCGAAGGTCGCGTCAATATCAAGGACGTCCTGAGCGAAGGCCAGGAAGTCATCGTTCAGGTCGAAAAAGAAGAACGTGGCAACAAGGGCGCCGCCCTGACCACCTTCATCAGCCTGGCCGGCCGTTACCTGGTGCTGATGCCGAACAACCCGCGTGCCGGCGGCATCTCCCGTCGCATCGAAGGCGAAGAGCGCAACGAACTGCGCGAAGCCCTGAACGGCCTGGTAGCCCCTGCCGACATGGGCCTGATCGTGCGCACTGCCGGCCTGGGCCGCAGCAGCGAAGAAATGCAGTGGGACCTCGACTACCTGCTGCAACTCTGGACCGCCATCAAAGAAGCCTCGCTGGACCGCGCAGCGCCTTTCCTGATCTACCAGGAAAGCAACGTGATCATCCGCGCCATCCGCGACTACCTGCGCCAGGACATCGGCGAAGTGCTGATCGACAGCGTTGAAGCCCAGGACGAAGCCCTGACCTTCATCCGCCAGGTGATGCCGCAGTACGCCAGCAAGATCAAGCTGTACGAAGACAGCGTTCCGCTGTTCAACCGTTTCCAGATCGAAAGCCAGATCGAAACCGCCTTCCAGCGCGTCGTCGAACTGCCTTCCGGCGGCTCCATCGTCATCGACCCAACCGAAGCCCTGGTGTCCATCGACATCAACTCGGCCCGCGCCACCAAAGGCAGCGACATCGAAGAAACCGCCCTGCAGACCAACCTGGAAGCAGCGGAAGAAATCGCTCGCCAGCTGCGCCTGCGTGACATCGGCGGCCTGATCGTCATCGACTTCATCGACATGACCCCGGCCAAGAACCAGCGTGCCGTGGAAGAGAAAGTCCGCGAATGCCTGGAAGCTGACCGCGCACGCGTCCAGGTCGGTCGCATCTCGCGCTTCGGCCTGCTGGAAATGTCCCGTCAGCGCCTGCGTCCATCCCTCGGCGAAAGCAGCGGCATCGTCTGCCCTCGCTGCAACGGCACCGGCATCATCCGCGACGTCGAATCGCTGTCGCTGGCGATCCTGCGCCTGATCGAAGAAGAAGCCCTGAAAGACCGCACTGCCGAAGTTCGCGCCCAAGTGCCGATTCCAGTCGCGGCCTTCCTGCTCAACGAAAAACGCAACTCGATCACCAAGATCGAACTGCGCACCCGTGCTCGTATCGTCATTCTGCCGAACGACCATCTCGAAACGCCGCACTTCGAAGTCCAGCGTCTGCGCGATGACAGCCCGGAAGCCAGCATCAGCCAGTCCAGCTACGAAATCGCCGCTGCCGCTGCCGAAGCCGAAGAAGTCCAGCCAGCCGCCGCGACCCGCACCCTGGTTCGCCAGGAAGCCGCCGTCAAGACCGCTCCAGCCCGCGCCAACGCACCGGTTCCAACCGAAGTTGCCGCTGCTCCTGTTGCCGCTCCGGCCGCCGTTGCCGAGCCAAGCCTGTTCAAGGGCCTGGTGAAGTCCCTGGTCAGCCTGTTCGCCACCAAGGAAGAGCCAGCCGCTCCGGTCGTGGTTGAAAAACCGGCCACCGAGCGTCCTGCGCGCAACGAAGAACGCCGCAACGGTCGTCAGCAGAGCCGCAACCGTAACGGTCGCCGCGACGAAGAGCGCAAGCCACGCGAAGAACGCGCCCCTCGTGAAGAGCGCGCACCGCGCGAAGCCCGCGAAGAGCGTCAGCCACGTGAAGTCCGCGAGGCTCGCGAGGAAGTCCAGGCCACCGCTCGCGAAGAGCGCGCGCCGCGTCCGCCACGGGAAGAGCGTCAACCACGCCCACTACGCGAAGACCGCAAGCCACGTGGCGAGCGTGAAGAGCGTGTGCGTGAACTGCGCGAACCGCTGGACGCCGCTCCTGCCGCTACCGCTGAAGAGCGCCCGGCTCGCCAGCCACGCGAAGAGCGTCAACCTCGCCCACCGCGTGAAGAGCGCCAACCTCGTGCCGAACAGGCCGCTGCCGTAGCTGAAGAAGAGCTGCTGCCGAACGAAGAACAACTGCAGGAAGAGGGTCAGGAGAACGCCGAGGGCGATCGTCCACGCCGCCGCTCCCGTGGCCAGCGTCGTCGCAGCAACCGTCGTGAGCGCCAGCGTGACGCCAACGGCAATGTGATCGAAGGTTCGGAAGAAAACAGCGAAGAGCCAAGCAGCGCCGATCTGGCCGCAGGCCTGGCGGTCACCGCCGCCGTTGCCAGCACCCTGATCAGCGCCCCGGCCGAAGCCCAGGCTCACGAGCAGGCCGAACGTGCGACCGCCGCTACCCAGGAAGCCGCACCGACCGTCGAAGCACCGGTAGTCGAGGCCACCACTGCGGTAGAGATCCCAGCAGCACCTGCTGTTGAAGTCGCCCAGGCCAGTGAAGAACAGCGCGAAGAACAGGCCGCGGAACCTGCAGTTGTTGCAGAACAACCTGCAGTAGTTGCCGAGCCTGTGGTCGAAGCACCAGTCGCTGAAGCACCAGCAGCAGAGCCAGCTCAGGAAGCACCTCGTGCCTTCGAGCGCGCCGCCGAGGCGATCGTTGCCGAAGCGCCTGCACCAGTCGCAGAAGTTGTGGCTGAAGCAGTCGTGGCTGCTGAACCTGTAGCTGTTGAACCCGTAGCTGCTGAAACTGTAGCCGCCGAGCCTGTGGTTGCCGCACCGGCAGCACCAGTTGAAGCACCTGCCGCCGAAGTGGCTGCGCCAGCTGTCGAGGCCGTACCGGTCAGCGCCCTGACCAGCACCGGTCGCGCGCCAAACGACCCGCGTGAAGTGCGTCGTCGCAAGCGCGAAGCCGAGCGTCTGCAGAAGGAAGCCGAACTGGCTGCCGCTGCCGCCGCTGAAGCTCCGGTAGAAGCCGTAGTGGCTGCCGAGCCTGCGCCGGTGGTTGCCGAGGTGGTCGAGGCAGCTCCTGCTGCCGAGCCAGCCATCGAGCAACCTGCCCCTGCCGCCGACGAAGCCCCGCGCTCCGTCGAAGAAGTGGTAGAGCACAAGCCCAAGGCCCTGGAAGAAGAGCACGAGCCTAAACCTCTCGTCTGATTCCTAGCCCGATAAAAAGCCCCGCCTAGTCACCCAGGCGGGGCTTTTTTATGCCTGCGATTCTTCGATCATCATGTTCGCTGCAAGAACGAGCACAGCGATCTCAACCGGTAAAAACCAACGCCTGCGGCATATCCACATCCCACAACACGCCCGCATCCGCCAGCGGCACCTCGACAACCTGCCCCGCGGCAAACAGCGGCCTGGCTCCTCGATCCCCGGACAGGCCCTGCAACGCCTGCCCAAAGGCCGCGCCAAAAGCCACCGGATGACCATAGGCACCGTCATGCACAGGTACCCGGATCATCTGCTCGCCCAACCCCCGCGCCACACTCTCGATACTCGACGGCAGGATAAAGGGCATATCCCCGAGCACCACCAGCCAGCCACTGGCATCGGCACAGGCCCCGACAGCGGTCGCGAGGCTGTCGCCCATGCCCGGCGAGTCCAGAAGCACCACTTGGCAACCATAGGCTTCAGCCAGGGCAATCACTTCAGGGCGATCCGGTGTTGCCACCAGGACTCTTCGGGCCAACAGCGCGGGCAAGTTCTTCAAGACCTGTTCGATTACCGGCCTGACCACGGCGTCTCGCCCCTGGCATGGAGCCAGCAACTTGTCCTGCTCGGCCCCAGCCGCCTGCCGATAACGACTGCCCTGCCCTGCGGCCAAGACCACCACGCACAGCGACTGACTCAAGCGCTCACCTGCGCAGTGACTTGAGACGGCTTTTTCTGCAGCAGGTCGATGCCGTTCTTGATGGCGACGATCTCCGACATCACCGACAAGGCAATTTCCGCTGGCGTATGGCTGCCGATATGCAGGCCGATGGGCCCGTGCAGGCGCTCGATGGCCTGCGGCTCCAGCCCCAGCTGGGCCAGATTCTCCCGACGTTTCTGACTGTTGACCCGAGAGCCCAGCGCCCCGACGTAAAACGCCCGGGAATTGAGTGCGGTCAACAGCGCCATGTCATCCAGCCTGGGATCATGGGTCAGCGCGACAATAGCGGTGCGCTCGTCGGTCTCTATGCTCAGCACCGCATCGTCCGGCATCCCCGGCACAAAACGCCCGTGCTGCTCTTCCCAGCCGTACACGAACTCCTTGCGCGGATCGCAGATCAGCACTTCGAAATCCAGCAGCCGCGCCATTTCCGCCACATACCGCGACAACTGCCCGGCGCCGATCAGCAACAACCGCCAGCGCGGGCCATAGATCGCCCGCAGGGTCGTCTCATCGAAGCTCAGCACGTCGGTCTTGCTGGCCGGTTTCAGCAGCACTTCGCCGCTGCCCAGGTTCAATTCCCGGGCGACAATCTCATGGGCCTCGCAACGGGCCAGCAGCTCGGCGACCCAGGCCGGATCGCCAACCCGCTCTTCGGTCAGGCGCAGGGTGCCGCCGCAAGGCAGGCCAAAACGCGCGGCCTCCTCACGGGTCACGCCATAGGTCACCCACTGCACCGGCGGCCCGTCCTGAGGCAGGCGGCCATCGTGCAGACGGGCGATCAGGTCGTCCTCGATACAACCGCCCGAGACCGAGCCGATCACCATGCCGTCTTCGCGCAAGGCCAGCATGGCCCCTGGCGGCCGTGGCGCGCTGCCCCAGGTCTGGACCACGCTGTACAAGGTCACGCCCTGCCCCGCGCGGCGCCATTCGAGCACGCTGCGCAGGACATTCAGGTCGACGCTGTCCATCAGGCCTTGCCCGCTTGTTGCCAGCCTTGCAGCTGGTAACGCACTGGCAGGTTGCGGATGCGCTTGCCGGTGGCTGCAAAGATCGCATTGCACAGGGCCGGCGCGATCGGCGGCACGCCCGGCTCACCGACACCGCCCAACGGCACATCGCCCGGCGGCGTCACCAGGTGCACGGCGACTTCCTTCGGCGCCAGGGACATGCGCGCCACTTCATACATATGGAAGTTGTCCTGCTGGACCTTGCCGTCCTTGAAGCTGATCTCGCCCACCACCGCATTGCCCAGGCCCATCACACAGGCGCCCTCGAACTGCGAGCGGATACGCTCGGGATTGATCTGCGGACCGCAGTCCACGGCGATATCGGCCTTGTGCACGATCAGGGTGCCGTCGTCCTTGACCTCGACCTCGATCACCGCCGCCACGTAGGTGACGAAGCTGTAGTGCACCGCCAGCCCCAGGCCGCGGCCCTTGGGCAGGCTGCGCCCCCAGCCCGCGGCCTTGGCGGCCGTCTCCAGCACGCCGCGCATGCGAGCGGTGTCGATCGGGTAACGCTCCGGCGACTCACCGTAGTTCCACTCTTCGCTCAGGGTCCGTGAATCGATCCGGCGATCCGGCCCCAGCAGTTTGAGCTGGTACTTCAATGGGTCCTGGCCCGCATTGTGCGCCAGCTCGTCGACAAAGCTCTGGATGGCGAAACCATGGGGGATGTTCGACACCGAGCGATACCAGCCAACCCGGGTATGCGCGGCGGCCTCGGGGTTTTCCAGGCGCACATTGGGAATCGCATAGGCCAGGTTGGTAAAGCCCATGCCCAGCTCAAAGGCGGCCTCATGGTTCATGCCCGGAGCGAACAGCGCAGTGATGCTCGGCGCCACGGTGCGATGCAACCAGCCGGACGGCATGCCGTCCTTGTTCAGGCTGGCCTTGAGGTATTCCGCCGACACGGTGTGGAAGTAGGAGTTGTGAATGTCGTCTTCGCGGGTCCATTGCACCCGCACCGCCTTGCCCGGCACTTCCTTGGCAAGGATTGCCGCCTCGATGATGAAGTCGGGCTTGGATTTACGGCCGAAGCCACCGCCGAGCAGGGTGATGTTGACCGTCACCTTGTCGAAGGGAATGCCCAGGCGCTCGGCGATACGTTCGCGGGTCACCTGTGGCGCCTGGCTCGGGGCCCAGGCTTCGCACTGGCCATCCTTGAAGCGCGCCACGGCGACCATTGGCTCCATCGGCGCCTGCGCCAGGTGCGGCAGGTAGTAGGAGGCCTCCAGGCTGCTGTCGGCGCTGCTCATGGCTTCATCGATGTTGCCGGTGCTGCGCACCACCTTGCCCGGCTTGAGCGCCGCGGCTTCCAGCTCCTTGCGGTAGGCAATCGAGTCGTAGCCGGCGTTGACGCCATCGTCCCATTCGATCTTCAGCGCCTCGCGACCCTTGATCGCCGCCCAGGTATTGCTGGCGATCACCGCCACGCCACCCAGCGGCTGGAACTCGGAAGGCAGCGGACGGCTGTCGATCTGCACCACCTTGATCACGCCCGGGACCTTCAGCGCCGCACTGCCATCGAAGGATTTGACCTTGCCGCCATAGACCCGTGGGCGCGCGACGGTAGCGAAGAGCATGCCGTCGAAATGCACGTCGGCACCATAGACCGCCTGACCGTTGACGATGTCCGCACCGTCGATGGCGCGGGTACCCTCCTTACCGATGTAACGGAATTCGCTCGGCTGCTTCAGGCGCAGACTATCGCGAGCCGGCACCGCCAGGGCGCTCGCCGCGGCGGCCAGGGCACCGTAGCCCAGTTCGCGGCCGCTCGGCTGGTGGACCACTTTATGCAACTGGGCCCGGCACTCGGCCAGTGGGACTTTCCACTGCTCTGCCGCCGCCTGCTCGAGCATGGTCCGGGCGGCCGCGCCGCAGCGTCGCATCGGCTCGTACCAATGGCGCATGCTGCGCGAGCCGTCGGTGTCCTGGTTACCGAAAAGCGCCTCGTCGCCCGGCGCCTGCTTGACCGTCACCAGCGCCCAGTCGGCCTCCAGTTCGTCGGCGACCACCATGCTCAGGCTGGTACGCACGCCCTGGCCCATTTCCGAACGGTTGCAAAGCACGGTCACGCTGCCATCGGCGGCGATGCTCACGTACACCTTGGGGTCGTCGACCCAACCGTTGGGCATGCCATCGGCACCGAACTTCTTCTCTTCGGCAAAGGCATCCTGCCAGCCCCAACTGGCCGCCAGCACCAGCGCACCGGTGGCACCGACGCCTTTGAGGAAACCGCGGCGGCTGAGGTTGCTCAAGGCAAAATCATTCGGCAACTGGCTCATGCCTTGGCCTCCTTCAGGTGGGTGGATGCCTGGCGGATGGCGGTCTTGATCCGGTTGTAGGTGCCGCAACGGCAGATGTTGCCGACCATGGCGGCTTCGATCTGTTCGTCACTGGGGTTGGGGTTGACCTTAAGCAAGGCGGTGGCCGACATGATCTGCCCGCCCTGGCAGTAGCCGCACTGGGCCACCGCGCTGTCCAGCCAGGCCTGCTGCACGACTTTGCCGACTGGGTCGCTGTGCAGGTTGTCGATGGTGCTGACGTTCTGCCCGACCACCGAGCCGATCGGCGTGATGCAACTGCGCGCCGGGGAGCCGTCGATATGGATGGTGCATGCGCCGCACAGGCCCATGCCGCAACCGAACTTGGTGCCGTTGTAGCCCGCCACGTCGCGGATAGCCCAGAGCAGCGGCATGTCCTCGGTGACATCCAGTTGGTGATCTTGACCGTTGAGTTTCAGGGTAATCATGGGCACGCCCGCATATTTTCCGTTTATGGGGTCGAGCAATCTGCCGTTGAGTACAACGACTTGCGGGAGCAGATCGACTCAGGCTAATGGGCTCTCTTATGAAGACGGGGAGTCTTCATCGGGCCTTTGGAGGTACAAATACTTGCATTGTTAGCAGGCTAAGTTAAGCCGCAATTAACAAAAAAGCCTTGCAGGGAGTGAACCCGTGCAAGGCTTTGGTGACGCGCTCTGAGCTTAGTTCAACTGAACGGGCTCAATAGAGATTGGGCTCCATCTCCAGCTGAACCTGGAAGCGCTCGACGATGTCCTGCTGGATCCTTCGCGCCAGGCTTAACAGCTGCAGGCCCGTGGCATGGCCATGGTTGACCAGCACCAGCGACTGCAAGCGATGGACGCCGGCATCGCCGTCACGAAAACCTTTCCAGCCCGCCTGCTCGATCAACCAGCCGGCCGCCAGTTTCACCTGCCCGTCCGGCTGTGGATAACCCACCAGCCCCGCGTGCCGCTGCCTGATCTCGGCTGCCAGCGCAGCGGACACCACCGGGTTCTTGAAGAAGCTGCCGGCATTGCCCAGCACGGCCGGGTCCGGGAGCTTCTCGCTGCGGATGCTGCAAATGGCGCGACTGACATCGCTGGCCGTCGGCTGCTCGATGCCCTGCTCGCTCAAGCGCTGGCGCACCGGGCCGTATTCCAGGTGCAGATGCTCGCTGCGGGCCAGGGCAAAACGCACCCGCAGAATCAGCCAGCGGCCAGCCTCTTGCTTGAACAGGCTATCGCGGTAGGCGAACTGGCATTGTTCCAGGCTGAAATCGCGCAGCTCGCCGCTCTGCCGATCCAGCGCGGTCAGGCCGGCGAACACATCCTTGATCTCGACCCCGTAGGCACCGATGTTCTGCATCGGTGCCGCGCCCACGGTCCCTGGAATCAGGCTGAGGTTTTCCAGGCCGGACAAGCCCTGCTCAAGGGTCCACTGCACGAACGGATGCCAGGTTTCGCCGGCCTCGGCCTCAACGACCACTTGCTGGCCATCGTCGCTCAGCAGGCGAATGCCCCGGGTACTCATGCGCAAGACCAGCGCCGGAATATCAGCGGTCAGCAGCAGATTGCTGCCGCCGCCAATCACCAGCAGCGGCAGTTGATGCTGCGCCGAATAGGCCAGCGCCTCGCGTACGTCGGCGTCGCTGTAGGCCTCGGCGAACAGCTGCGCCCGCACATCGACGCCGAAAGTGTTGAAGGGTTTGAGGGAAACCTGGGACTGCAGATGCAAGCTCATAGGCGCCCCTTCAGTTCGATCACCAGACGGTCGCTGGCGTATTCGATCTGGTCCAGTACCTGCTCGAAACCTTGCTCACCGTCGTAGTAAGGATCCGGCACCTCGTCCACCGCCGCCTCGTAGCGACGCAGGAACAGGTCCAGTTCGGCCTTGCCCTGGGCCGGCTGCAGCGCCTTGAGGTTGCGCAGATTGCTCTCGTCCATGGCCAGGATCAGGTCGTAGCGGGCAAAGTCCGCGCTGCTGACCTGCTGGGCACGCTGGGCCGACAGGTCGTAGCCGCGCAACAGCGCCGCGCGCTGGCTGCGCTTGTCCGGCGCCTTGCCGATGTGCCATTCGCCGGTCCCTGCGGACGCGACTTCGACCTGATCGGCCAGCCCCGCTTCGCGCAATTTGTGGCGCAACACGCCCTCCGCCGTCGGCGAACGGCAGATATTGCCCAGGCAGACAAACAGAACCCGCATCAGGCCTCCAGCAGGCGACGAACGCGCTCAAGGTCTTCGGCGGTATCGACACCACCAGGCGGCGCTTCCAGGGCATCGGCGACGTGGATACGCACGCCGTGCCACAAGGCCCGCAACTGCTCCAGTGACTCGGTGTTCTCCAGCCAGCACGGGCCCCAGCTGACGAAGTCATGCAGGAAGCAGGCGCGGTAGGCATAGATGCCGATGTGGCGGCGGTAAGGCACGCCTTCCGGCAGCAGGTCGCGGTTTTTCGCAAAGGCGTCGCGCGCCCAGGGCAAGGTGGCGCGACTGAAAGTCAGGGCCAAGCCATTGATGTCACTGACCACCTTGACCACGTTCGGGTTGAACAGGGTCTCGACGTCTTCGATCGGCTCGGCCAGGGTGGCCATGCTCGCCTCGGTGTGGGCGGCCAGGTTGGCGGCCACCTGGTCGATCACCGCTGGCGGGATCAACGGCTCGTCGCCCTGGACGTTGACCACGATGGCGTCCGCGGCCAGCCCCAATTGGCTGGCGACTTCCGCCAGGCGATCGGTCCCGGAGTTGTGGTCCTCGCGGGTCAGCACCGCTTCGGCGCCGAAGCCCTGGCAGGCCTCGACGATACGCACATCGTCGGTCGCCACTACCACGCGCTGGGCGGCGCTCTTGCAGGCCTGTTCCCAGACGTGCTGGATCATCGGCTTACCGGCGATCAACTGCAGCGGTTTACCCGGCAGGCGGGTGGAGGCGAATCGGGCTGGAATGACAACGGTAAAGGCTGTGGTCATTTATCCAGGCGCTCGTCGGTGCTGAGGGTGCGGGCTTCGCTTTCCAGCATGACCGGGATGCCATCGCGAATCGGATAGGCCAGGCCGGCGCCCTTGCTGATCAGCTCGGTCTTGTCGGCACTGAGCTTCAGCGGTCCCTTGCAGATCGGGCAAGCGAGGATATCGAGCAATTTGGTGTCCATGAGAATTCCCTGGATAGAAGCGTTTAAGGCAAAAGACGAGCGGGCAACAGGCGCATCAACTGTGTATCGAACCAGGCCACGAAGGCCGGGGATGGCACAGCATCCACCGCCAGGTACCACCAGTCGGCAGCCGCGAAGGCACGGCACTTCACCGCATCCTTTTCGGTCATGACCAGCGGCAGCGACGGGGTGAAACTCAGCGCCTGCGCGCTGTATTCGGCGTGGTCGGCGAAAGCATGCGGGACAGGCTGCCAGTGTAGCGTTTCAAGGGTAGTGAAGAAACGTTGCGGATTGCCGATGCCGGCCACCGCGTGCAGTGCCTGCCCCGGCGCGAAGTGCTCAAGCCCGCGGCGTTCGCCGCTTTGCAGATTGACCAGGGCGGTGGGCGCCAGGCGAAAGGCGAAGCCATCCTCGCGATCGTCGCTGGCGCCGTTGTAGAGCACCGCGTCGACGCTTTGCAGGCGCTCGACCGGCTCGCGCAGCGGCCCGGCCGGCAGGCAGCGTCGGTTGCCCAGCCCGCGCGCTGCGTCGATCAGCACCAGTTCGAGGTCGCGGGCCATGCGGTAATGCTGCATGCCGTCGTCGGAGAGAATCAGGTCCAGCGGCTCGGCGGCTAGCAAGGCCCGCACGGCGCGGCTGCGGTCGGGGTCGATCATCAGTGGCACGCCGGTGCGCTGGACGATCAGCAAGGGTTCGTCGCCAGCGACATCGGCGCTCTGCTCGGCGGCGACCCGCCATGGCAATTGCGGCGGCTTGGCGCCGTAACCCCGGCTGACCACGCCGACCCGCAGCCCGCTGCGCTGGCAATGCTCGATCATCCACAGGATCAACGGCGTCTTGCCAGTACCGCCGACGGTAATATTACCCACCACCACCAGCGGCACCGGCGGCTGGTAGACATTGCCCTCTCCGGCCAGGAAGCGTTCGCGCTTGCGCACCACCACCCGTCGGTAGAGCCATTCCAGGGGTCGCAGAAGGCTCAGCGCGGGGTGGCCGTTGTACCAGGCAGCGAGCAAACGATCGGACATGGCCATCAGGGTGCTGGCGCCGCCTCGACGGTGGTCATGCGCAGATGGCTGAAACCGAGCTTGCCGGCGGCATCCATCGCAGTAATGACGGCCTGGTGCTGGGTCTTGCCGTCGGCACTGATAGACAGCGGCAGGTTGGTGTCACCCGCCGACTCCTTCTGCAAGGCTTCGATCAGGCTGGCCAGGTCGCTCTTGGGCAGCACCTGGTTGTTCACCGAAAACACCCCGTCGGCGCTGATGGCAATATCCAGCTGTTTGGTCTGCTGGTCTTCGGCCGGCGAGCCGCTGACGGCCTCAGGCAACTCGACGCGCAACTGGGTTTCCCGGGTGAAGGTGGTGGTCACGACGAAAAACAGCAGCAGGATAAACACCACATCGATCAGCGACGCGAGGTTGATATCGATGGTTTCCCGTGGCTTGCGGCGGAATTTCACGCTTTGCCCTCGGCCAGATCGACGTCGCGGTCGCCTTGCACCACTTCGACCAGTTTGATGGCTTCCTGCTCCATACCCACCACCAGTTCATCGACCCGGCGTTGCAGGAAACGGTGGAAGAACACCGCCGGGATACCGACCATCAGGCCGGACGCGGTGGTAATCAGCGCCTTGGAGATACCACCGGCCAGCACCGCGGCGTTGGTGGTCATGCCCGACCCCATGAACGAGCTGAAAATATCGATCATGCCCAGCACCGTACCCAGCAAGCCCAGCAGCGGCGCCATGGCGGCGATGGTGCCGAGGGCATTGAGGTAGCGCTCCAGTTCATGAATGACCCGGGCGGCGGCTTCCTCGATGCACTCCTTCATGACCTCGCGGCCATGCTTGGAGTTGGCCAGGCCGGCCGCGAGGATTTCCCCCAGAGGAGAATGGGCGCGCAGTTCCTTGAGTTTGTCCTTATTGAGTTGCTTGTCCTTGATCCAGCGCCAGACCTGCCCCAGCAGATGCGGCGGAGTAACACGGCTGGCCCGCAGGGTCCACAGGCGCTCGGCAATGATGCCGACCGCGGCAATGGAACTCAGAATGATCGGCAACATCATCCAGCCGCCGGATATGACCAATTCCCACACAGTGACAGTCCCCTCGAAAAAGTGCGCCACTCTAACATAGGGGCCGAATGCACCGAAGAACCTGATGTCGCATGCCTTCAGGCTTTAATAACTCCCGGTTATTTAAGGAGATAGTGGCCATTTGCGCCAAAAGCGTCGCTGCGCCCGCAGGCTCGTCGGTTCGGTGTAGGTACCCAGCATCAACCGCAGCGCTCCTTGCTCCGCACTGTCGTAAATAACGGTCCCTTGCTGGCGATAACGCTCGACGACCTGCGGGTGCGGATGCCCGAAGCCATTGCCGTGCCCCCGGGAAATCAGCACCGCCGAAGGCGCAAGGGTCTTGAGCAAGGCCGGGGACGACGAACTGCGGCTGCCGTGGTGCGGCGCCTGTAACCAGTGGGTCTCGACAGCCAGCGGGGTATTCAACAGCGCACGTTCCGCCTGGGCATCGATATCCCCGGTCAGCAGCAATCGCTCGCCCTTAGCCTCGACCTGCATCACGCAGGACTTCTGGTTACCGTTCTGCGCACCCGCCCATTGCCACAGGGAAAAACGTACCCCGTCCCATTGCCACTGCTCGCCGCTGGCGCAAGGCTCTGCCGGCAAATAGGCCGGCAAGCCCTCGGGATCGCCGCTGACCAGCCTGGCCACTGGCAAGCCGCGCTGGATAGCGTCGGCGCCACCGGCATGATCGGCATCGGCGTGGCTGAGCAGCATCAGGTCAAGGTGCTCGACGCCCAGCTTGCGCAAGGACGGCAGCACCACCCGGGCGCCCAGATCGGAGTCGCCAAAACGCGGACCGGCGTCGTACAGCATTGCGTGCTCGCGAGTCCGCACCAGCACCGCCAGGCCCTGCCCGACATCCAGCTGCCAGACTTCCGCCTCGCCGTATGGCAGCGTGTTTCTCGGCGGGAACACCATCAACAGCAGCATCGACCATCCCAAGGGACGCAGCGGCACGCCCGCGGGCAGCAACAGCAGAAAGGCCCCCAGCGCGCTGATGCTCCAGGCCCAGAGCGGTATGGCCGGCGCTACCCACGCCGGCCATTGGGCAGCCAGCAGTGCCAGACCGCGAAACAGCACGTCCAGCAAACCACCGGCCAGCCAGAGCAGCCCTTCGCCCAGGTAAGGCACCGCCAGGAACAAGGTGCCGAGCAACGCCGGTGGCAATACCAGCAGGCTGATCCAGGGTTCCGCCAGCAAATTGGCCAGCGGCCCGCTGAGGCTGATGGGCAAACCCAGCGCCAACAGCACCGGGCATAGGCCGATGGCGATCAACCATTGGATGCGGGTCCAGGACTGCCACCAGCGCCAGCCTCCCAGGCGCCCGCCGAAGATCAGGATCAGCACCGCCACCGCGGTAAAGGACAGCCAGAATCCTGGCTGCAGACTGGCCAGCGGCTCGAACAACAGCACCGCATTCAACGCCAACAGGAACGGCCACCAGGCGCCCAGGTGACGAAAGCGCAGGCGCCAGATCAGCACCAGGGCAACCATCACGCAGGCACGACGCACCGGCACATCGAAGCCCGCCAGCAATCCGTACCCCAGGGCCGAAGCGAACGCCAACCCACAGGCCCAGGGCAGCCAGGGCCAACGTCCCGGCCACAGGCCGTAACGGGCCAGCCCCGCCACCAGGGCGTACATCACGGCGGCCAGCAAGCTGATGTGCTGCCCGGAAATCACCATCAGATGCACGGTCCCGGTGTCTTGCAGGACACGCCAGTCTTCCCGGCTCAGCCCCGAGCCGTCACCCAGTACCAGCGCCGCCAGGCCACCAGCGCGCCCATGGGCATCGACTTGCAGCAAGCGCTGGCGAATGCGCGCACGCCAACTCTCCTGCGTCGCGGCCAGCAGCTGCCCATCCTTGACCGTGCCCGTGGCGCCGATGCGCTGGGCCAGCAGCCAGGCTTCATGATCGAAGGCTTGCAGATTGACCAGGCCGACGGGCCGCTTGAGTTTCACCGCCAGGCGCCAGCGCTCGCCGCTGTGCACCGGTGGCCCGCCATACCAGGCCAGGCGCAAGCGTTGGGGGATCCGTCCGCGCCGCGCCCGTCCGCCTTCCAGCTCGAAACGCACCACGCCCTCAGCCTGCTGCGGCAGCCCCACCACCCGGCCTTCAAGCCATCGGGTCTGTCCGTCGAGCGGTTCCGCCAAACGATCGTCCAGCGCCCATTGCGCGCTGATGCAGGCCCACGCCAGGCCCAGCAGAAAAAAGGCCAATGGATAGGTGCGAAACGGCAGCAGCATCAAGGCCACCACCGGCAGTACGGCCAGCCATCCGATCGCTGGCAGCGCCGGCAAAAAGCGCAGGCTCAGCAGCCCCGCCGCCAACGCCAGCATCCCTGTGCGCATAAGCCCGTCCTTGAGCAGTTTTGAGTGTTCCCACTCTCTGGCTTAGCTCAGCGGACCGGGCGCCAGCTTTATCATTTGTCACAAAGTCTGAATGGGCGCCTTTTAGAATCCGGGCATACTTGCCGCCTGAACTGACCGAGAAGCCTTATGCCCCGGCGCCTATTCAAACGTTACATGCCAGATCCGACCAGCATCAGGGAACACAAGTCCTTACGCTTTCTTGGCACGTTGCTGCATGACCCCAACCTCTGGCACCTCAACCGGCACTCCGTGGCGCGCGCCATGGCGGTCGGCCTGTTCGCGGCCTTCATGCCGATCCCGGCGCAAATGCTGCTGGCCGCCGTGCTGGCCATTTCCGTGCGCGGCAACATGCCGATTGCCGTGAGCCTGGTCTGGCTGACCAATCCGATCACCATGCCGCCGGTGTTCTTCTGCACCTATCAGATCGGTGCCTGGCTGATGAACGTGCCCGCCAGGACCTTGCCCGACGAGCTGACCTGGGAATGGATCAGCGGCGAACTCTCGACCCTCTGGCAACCCTTCCTGCTGGGCTCGGTGGTGGCCGGCCTGGTGCTGGGCGCCCTCGCCTATTGCCTGACCATGCTGTACTGGCGCTGGTGGGTCGGCCGGCAATGGCGCCGTCGCAAGCAGAGCCGGCTGTAGAAACGCAAACGGCCTCCCGAGGGAGGCCGTTGTTATTTCTGTGCGAGCTTACTGGCGCATGCCGCGACCGCTGACCAGCAGGCGGGCACAACCGAAGTACAGGACCAGGGTGGCTACCAGCATGAAGGTAATGGCCACGCTGATCTGGATGTCGGAAACCCCCAGGATGCCGAAACGGAAAGCGTTGACCATATGCAGCACCGGGTTGGCCAGCGACACCGTCTGCCAGAACGGTGGCAGCAGGGTGATGGAGTAGAACACGCCGCCCAGGTAGGTCAGTGGCGTCAGCACGAAGGTCGGGATGATCGAGATATCGTCGAAGTTGCGTGCAAATACCGCGTTGATAAAGCCCAACAGCGAAAAGATGGTCGCGGTCAGGACCACCACCAGCAAGGTAATGCCCAGGTGATGCACTTGCAGGTGGGTGAAGAACAGCGACAGCAGCGTCACGATCACGCCCACCGCCAACCCCCGCAGCACACCACCCAGGGTGTAGCCGACGAGGATGGTGTGCGGCGACACCGGCGACACCATCAGTTCCTCGATGGAGCGCTGGAACTTGCTGCCAAAGAAACTCGAGACCACGTTGCCGTAGGAGTTGGTGATCACCGACATCATGATCAGGCCCGGGACTATGTACTCCATGTAGGTGAAACCGCCCATGTCGCCGATCTGCCGGCCGATCAGGTTGCCGAAGATCACGAAGTACAGAACCATGGTGATCGCCGGCGGCAGCAGAGTTTGCGGCCAGATCCGGGTAAAACGCCGGACCTCTCGGTAGACGATGGTGTTCAGCGCGACAAGGTTGGGCCGTAGCTCGGAACTCATACCGCCACCTTCGACAGGTTTTTCTCCACCAGGGACACGAACAACTCCTCAAGGCGATTGGTTTTGTTACGCAGGCTCAGCACTTCGATGTTCTGCTGGGCCAACTGGCTGAACAGCGCGGTGATGCCCACGGCCTTGTCGACCTGGACTTCCAGGGTGTGGCTGTCCACCAGTTTGCTCGGATAGCCGATCAATTGCGGCGCCACCTTCATGTCGGTCTTCAGGTCGAGCACGAAGGTTTCCACATGCAGCTGGCTGAGCAGCTGGCGCATGCTGGTGTTCTCGACGATGGTGCCGTGGTCGATGATGCCGATGTTGCGGCACAGCTGCTCAGCCTCCTCCAGGTAGTGGGTGGTGAGGATGATGGTGATGCCTTTCTGGTTCAGCTCGGTGAGGAAGGTCCACATCGAACGACGCAGCTCGATATCCACGCCGGCGGTTGGTTCGTCGAGGATCAACAGGCGCGGTTCGTGCACCAGGGCGCGGGCGATCATCAGCCGGCGCTTCATGCCGCCGGACAGCGAGCGCGACGGCACATCGCGCTTGTCCCACAGCCCGAGCTGGGTCAGGTACTGCTCGGCCCGCTCCTTGGCGACCTTGGTCGGGATACCGTAGTAACCGGCCTGGGTCACAACGATGTCGAAGGTCTTCTCGAACTGGTTGAAGTTAAATTCCTGCGGCACCACGCCGATGCAACGCTTGAGCGCGGCGGGCTCGCGGTCCAGGTCATGGCCGAAGACATTCACCGTGCCGCTGGTCTTGTTCACCAGGGTCGAGAGGATGCCGATGGTGGTGGATTTGCCGGCGCCGTTGGGGCCGAGCAAGGCGAAGAAGTCACCTTCAGCGACATCCAGATCGATACCACTCAGGGCCTGGAAACCGTTGCCGTAGGTTTTGGTTAGCTGCCGGATGGACAGAGCGGAACTCATATCGGATTTACGCACCAAGAAGGGAGAACATTATAGGTAAGGGCGGATCGCCTGCATTGCAACGGCGCCGGATACACCCAATGGTGCTTGCCGACGCCGCACAAGTACAGTCACCTGTATTGATAGTCAGTATTAAGTCAACGCGGTCATCACCGCCTTGCGATAGGCCGGACGCTGCTGCAGGCGTGTGTACCAGGCTTGCAGATTAGACAACGGCGGGCGCTCGATGGGCATTTCGAACCAGGCATAAATGAAGCTGCCCAGCGGGATATCGCCCATGCCGATTTCGTCACCGGACAGGTAGGGATGTTCGGCCAGGGCCTGGTCGACCACCGCCAGCAGTTCGCCGCAGCTGTTCAGCGCGGCATTGATCTTGTCCCAGTCCTGCTGCTCCGCCGGCGTGCGCAGCACTCCCCAGAACAGGTGGCGGAAGGGTTCGGCAAAGGTCGAGGTGGTCCAGTCCATCCACTTCTCGGCCGAGGCCCGCGCCCGCACATCGCTCGGGTACCAGGCCGTACCAGTGGCATGGCGCGCGGCGAGATAACGCACGATGGTGTTGGATTCCCACAGCACAAAGCCGTCGTCCTCGATCAGCGGAATCCGCCCATTGGGATTCAGCGCCCGATATTCCGGGGTATCCACCACGCCGAAAGCACCACCGGCATCCACCGCCTCGTAGGTCAGGCCGAGTTCTTCGGCGCACCACAATGCTTTCCTGACATTCGACGAGTTTTTCCGACCCCAGATCTTCAGCATGACCGCTCCTCAGTGATGAATGCCGAGGCAGTCTACGCCGGATCAGGCCTGACTCAAATCACCCTGCATGTCGCCCAGCAGCAGCGGCATCTGCTCGGCGAACAGATGCGGATAGCAGGTTTCCAGGTGTTTGAAGAAGAAGGTCTCGGGGACGTCGGCGAATTGTCCGTGGTCCAGCACGTACTCCATCATCTGCTCGCCCTGGCGGTTGAAGGGGTGGAATACGCTGTCATGGCGACCATCGAACTCCAGGGGCGCCACATCGTACATCTCACAGAGTTTCCGGTTGAACGCCGGCGTGGCCTTGACCCAGCGCCCTTGCAGGTACAGCTCGGTATAACCGTGCATGGCAAAAACGTCACTGCGCAGCAATTCCAGTAAACGCGGGGTCGACAGGTGATTGCGCACGTCCGCCAGGCCGATCCGCGCGGCGATCCCGCAATGCCGCGCACAGCCGGCGAGCAGTGTGGCCTTGGGCACGCAGTAACTTTCACCAATGGCCAGGGCATGGCTGCCACGCAGGGTCTCGGGGTCGCGACTGAAGGTGTAGGGGTTGTAGCGCACGGTTTCGCGCACCGCGTAATAGAGGCTCACCGCCTGCTCCAGCGGATCGCTGCTGGCGCCACGATGAGTTTCCGCGAACTCCACCACCGCGGGGTGGTCACTATCGATGAAGCGGCTGGGACTCAAGTACTCGTGCATGAGGATGATCTCCGAGTGAAGTCCCGAGTCTAACGACGGCCTGGCCACAGCGATAACGACGTTTCGGCCAAACATCAGAGGCTGCCGCCTCGAGCCTGACAAGATCGACAAGCTGCTGACCCGATGCCTGACGCGCTGCGTCCGCTTCTTCTTACCGCTTCAAGCGCACTGCCCTGTCACCCCATTTGTCGGATGCCGACTAAGCTCTTTGGGTGATTTTGCCCCTGGCTTCACGGAGGATTAAATATGCTGTTGTTGTGGATACTGGTTCTGCTGGTCGGTATTGCCTATCTGGCCCACCGCCGCATCGCGCCCCTGCCCGCCTTGGGCGTGGTGGCCGTCTACCTGCTGGCCATGGGCGCCTTCAGCCGTGCACCGGGTTGGTTGCTGCTGATCTTCTGGGTACTGCTGGCCGCGGTGGCGGCGCCCTTGCTACTGCCCGACCTGCGCCGCAAGTACTTCAGCGCCCCGCTGTTCAGCTGGTTCCAGAAAGTCCTGCCGCCGATGTCACAAACCGAACGCGACGCCATCGATGCCGGCACGGTCTGGTGGGACGGTGAACTGTTCAGCGGCCGTCCGGACTGGGACAAACTGCTGGCCTACCCGAAAGCGCAACTGAGCGAAGAGGAACAGGCCTTCATCGATGGCCCCACCGAAGAGCTGTGCGCCATGGTCAGCGACTGGCAGATCGGCCAGTCCATGGACCTGCCGCCCGCGGCCTGGGAGCACATCAAGCAACACGGCTTCTTTGCCCTGATCATCCCCAAGGAGTTCGGCGGTAAGGGCTTCTCCGCCTATGCCCACTCGCAAGTGGCGATGAAACTGGCGACCCGCAGCGGCGACCTGGCGTCCACCGTGATGGTCCCCAACTCCCTTGGCCCGGCCGAATTGCTGCTGCATTACGGCACCGACGAACAGCGTAACCACTACCTGCCGCGGCTGGCCCGTGGCGACGATATCCCCTGTTTCGCCCTCACCGGCCCGCTGGCCGGTTCCGACGCCGGCGCCATGCCCGATACCGGGGTGATCTGCAAAGGCCAGTGGCAAGGCGAGGAAACCATTGGCCTGCGCCTGAACTGGGAAAAGCGCTACATCACCCTGGGCCCGGTCGCCACCCTCCTCGGCCTGGCCTTCAAGGCCTACGACCCGGACCACCTGCTGGGCGAGGATGAAGACCTGGGGATCAGCCTGGCGCTGGTTCCGACCGACACCCCCGGGGTGGAAATCGGCCGCCGCCACCTGCCGCTCGGCGCCGCCTTCATGAACGGCCCGAACTCGGGCAAGGACGTGTTCATCCCCCTGGACTTCCTTATCGGTGGCCAGGAAATGCTCGGCAAGGGCTGGATGATGCTGATGAACTGCCTGTCGGTCGGCCGCTCCATTTCTCTGCCGGCCGTCGGCACCGGCGCGGCCAAGTTCACCAGCCTGGTGACCGGCCAATATGCCCAGGTGCGCGAGCAGTTCAACGTCCCGCTCAACGCCTTCGAAGGTATCCAGGAAGCCCTGGCCCGCATCAGCGGCAACGCCTGGCTGATGGACAGCGCGCGCATGCTCACGGCCAACGCCGTCGACCTGGGGGAAAAACCCTCGGTGCTGTCGGCGATTCTCAAGTACCACCTGACCGAACGCGGCCGCGAGTGCATCAGCCATGCCATGGACGTGCACGGCGGCAAGGCCATCATCATGGGCCCGAACAACTACCTGGGCCGCAGCTGGCAAGGCGCGCCGATCTTCATCACCGTGGAAGGCGCGAACATCCTCTCGCGCAACCTGATGATCTTCGGCCAGGGCGCCATTCGCTGCCATCCATTCGTGCTCAAGGAAATGGCCCTGGCCGGTCGCGAAGACCACGATCAAGCGCTGGTCGAATTCGACGGCCTGCTGCTCAAGCACATCGGCTTTGCCGTGAGCAACGCGGCCAGCACCCTGGTGCTGAACCTGGGCCTGGGGCACTTGGAACAGGCCCCGGGGGACAAGCTCAGCCAGGGTTATTTCCGCGCCCTCAACCGCCAGGCCGCGGCCTTCGCCCTGCTGGCCGACCTGAGCATGATGCTGCTGGGCGGCGAACTGAAGCGTCGCGAACGCCTGTCGGCACGCCTCGGCGATGTGCTCAGCCACCTGTACCTGGCCTCCGCCGCCCTCAAGCGTTACCACGACCTGGATTCGCCGGAGCACCTGCGGCCACTGTTCACCTGGGCCATGGAAGAAAGCCTCGGCCACTCGGAACGGGCGCTGGACGAACTGCTCGACAACTTCCCCAACCGAGTGCTGGGCTGCCTGCTGCGGGTGGTGGTATTCCCGTTCGGCCGCCGCCACAAAGGCCCGTCCGACCAGCTGGACGCCGAGGTCGCCGCGGTCATCGGTCGGGCCAAGGGCGACCCGACCCTGGAAGAACTGCTGGCTGGCTGCTACCGCCCACAATCGGCAGAGGACCCGGTCGGCGCCCTGCAACAGGCCTTCGACTTGTTGAGTGCCAGCCATCCCCTGCAGAAAAAACTGCACGAGGCGCTGAAAAGCGGCCAGGTCAAACCGGTCGCCGGCGAACATGCCATCGACGCCGCGATGGAAGCCGGCGTGCTGCAGCCGGTGGAAGCCCAGACCCTGCGCGAGGCTGAAGCCGCCCGCCGCAAAGTCATCGATGTCGATGACTTCACCAAGGAAGAGCTGACCCTGAGCGAAGGGAAAACCCGCTAAGGCGCAAGACCGTCAGGCGGATTATGAAACCGGGCGCGGGGGCTATATACTCCCGCGCCCGTTTTGCTGTTGAGGACTCATGTCATGTCCAACGTCGTCGCCGATCATCTCGTCCTGCTCGACCATTTGCGCAGTATCCTGGTCGCCGTGGGTGAAGCCGAGCAGGTTCCCGAAGAAAGCCATGCCTTGTTCCTGGAACGCTTCGACGAACTGCGCGCCTCGCTGCCGATCGATCCGATCGAAAGCCAGTACCTGGGCCAGGATCTGCTGTGCCAGGTAATGCAGCGTTATCCACAGGTCGCCCATCTGGTACCGCGCGACCTGCTGTGGTTCTTCGCCGGAGATTGCCTGCACTACATGCCCGACGAAGAAATCGACCTGTACCAGGCGCTTGAAGAGCGCCGCTACGAGGCCGAACAGAACGATGAGCCGTTCGACTGGAACCAGGAAAAGCAGTTGCTGGCGCTCTCCGCCCAGGACAGCAAGCACTGAGTCCGGCCCGGACACTACAAAGGCCCGCACGGTTGAACCGGCGGGCCTTTTGTTTTTCTGCCCATGAGCGGCTGGCTCAACCGGCGCCATCGCCTTCGGGCTGTTCGTAGCCTTTGGCCTCCTGCTTGCCCTGCCGGCTCAAGGTCGGCTCCTTGGCCAGGCACTCCACCAGGTAATCGATGAATACCCGCAACTTCGGCGGCAGGTAACGGGTCGGCGAATGCAACAGCCAGGCACCGCCATGGTAGGAAGCGAGAAACGTCCAGTCCGGCAGTACCTGCACCAGCAAGCCCTGCTCCAGGGCATGCCGCGCGGTAAAGTACGGCAAGCTGCCGATGCCGATATGTTCCAGCACCGCCCCCAGCCGGACCCCGGTGTGATTGGCCGCATAACGCCCACGCACACCGACGGTCACCGACTTGCTGCCCTTCTTGAACTTCCAGCGTGCGTCGCTGGGGGTTTCGCCCAGGTAAATGCAACTGTGGTTGAGCAGATCATGGGGATGGCTCGGCGTCCCGTGCTCGGCCAGGTACTGCGGCGTGGCACACAGCATATGGTCGATGGTCAGCAACTGGCGGCCGACCAACCCCGCCGGCGGTCGATCGGTGATGCGGATGGCCAGGTCCACGTTGTCGTCGATCAGGTCGATGTCGCGATCTTCCAATAACAACTCGACATCGACCTTGGGGTAACGCCGCAGAAACTCGGGCATATAAGGATGCACGACAAAACGCCCGACCGCCTTGGGCACGCTGATCCGCACCAGCCCTTCGGCTTCGTGGGTGAACTGACCGCTGATTTCCATCACCGACTTGGCGGCGCTGACCATCTCGCTGCAACGCTTGAACACCTCCTCGCCCCCTTCGCTCAAGCGCAACTTGCGCGTGGTGCGTTGCAGCAGGCGGGTCGCCAGCGCCTTCTCCAGACGGGAAATGCTGCGGCTTACCGCAGACGGTGAAGAGCCCAGCTGGCGGGCGGCCTCGGAGAAGCTGCCGACCTCGACGACCTTGACGAAAATCGCCATTTCACCCAGCAGCGGAAGGGGAAGATTTATGCTCACAGCGCAACAGTCCTTTGAGGTTTGAACGGATTATCACGCAATTCCGCCACGCCATATAATTAAAAATGACATTTTAATAAGGGCACGGAATATGACGCTTCGCCTCTTTTTTCATAATGATGAACTCAAGGCCAACGTTGAAGTGCTCGAATGCACCCCGCAGGACAACGAGTTCGCGGTGGTCTTGCGTGCCACGATTTTTCATCCCCAGGGCGGCGGCCAACCCTGCGACACCGGCTGGATCGGCGAGAGCCAGGTATTGCGCGTGGTCCAGGAACCCGAACGGATCGTTCATTACGTCAGCCAGCCGGTGCAACCGGGCATGGTCCAGGTCCAGGTCGATGAACAGCGCCGCCAGTTCAATACCCGCATGCACTCGGCCGGGCACCTGATCGGCCATTTCGGCGAAACCCGCGGCTGGGTCCCGGTCAAGGCCCATCACTGGCCTGGCGAGGGCCGCGTGTCCTTCAAACCCGGCGACAGCCCGCAGGAACTCGACGTCGACAGCCTGCAAAGTGGCATCGATCACTGGATTGCCGCCGACCTGCCGCGCCTGGTCTCGCTGCGCGAAGGTTCGCGGGAAATCGGTTTCGGCGAGCTTCCCGCCTATGGCTGCGGGGGTACCCACGTGAAGCGCCTGAAGGAACTGGGCAACGTCACTATCGCCTCCCTCTCGCAAAAGAAAGGAATGCTTTCGGTTCACTACGACGTGGACTGATTCATCGGCGATGTCGCCTTGCACATCACGCGACGCATCGCCTGACACAGGGGAAACCCGCGTGCGCGGGTTCGACGACTATCGGATAGAGGGATCTGCAGATGATGCTTGACGTCGAGCGTCTCGATGAGACGTGCATACAGAAACTGGCCCAGGAACAAGTGCTCGCCCTGCGCATCAAGAACTTCCTGCCGCACGCCCAGGCGATCCAGCTGGGTGACAAGATTCTCGCCCCCGGCTTCGAGGGCTATATCAATGCCCCCAGCATCGGGCGCATCGGCATGGCGTTTTATGAAGCGGAAAACCAGCCGCTGCTGATCGAGGATTATTTCGAGCGCGCCACCGCCAACATCGACGAACTGCGTTCGCGTTGCTCACCCTATGCCTCTCCCGTCGACACCCTGCGCTGCATGCTCGACGAGTCTTGGCCAGCTGGCGCCCACCTGGAAAACCTGTACGGGCGCAAGATGTACGTCGGCCTGTCCCGGGTGGTGAAACCCGGCGTGTGCTTCCTCGCCCATCACGACATTTTCGCCAAGGACGCCCCCGACAGCTTCCAGGCCCACAGCCTGGAAGCGCAGTTCGCCTGCAACCTCTACCTGAACATGCCCGACGCAGGCGGCGCCCTGCAGATGTGGGATCACGATATTTCGCCAGACCAGTTCGACGACATGCGCGGCGACAGCTACGGCATCGATCCCGCCCTGCTCGGCACACCCTCCCTGGAAGTCCGCCCGGAGCCTGGGGATTTCATCATGTTCAATTCAAGGCGCATGCACGCCGTCACCCCGGGGGTGGCCAACCCGCGCCTGAGCCTTTCCTTTTTTGTCGGTTATCGCGGCAGCTCGTCCCCCCTGACCTTCTGGAGTTGAAATGCTTTCCAACTATCTAGGCGAATTCCTGGCCCTGGCCACCATCCACTTTCTCGCCGTGGTGGCTCCTGGGCCTGACTTTGCCGTGACCATCCGCCAGAGCGTGCGCTTTGGCCGGGTGGTCGGGCTGTGCACGGCCATCGGCATCGGCGCGGGGATTTCCGTGCATGTGCTGTACACACTGTTGGGGGTCGGTGCGCTGATGCACACCACGCCATGGCTGCTGAGCGTGGCCAAGGTGGTGGGCGGTGCCTACATTCTTTATCTCGGGGTCAGCCTGCTGCGCAGCAAACCCAAGACATCGATCGAAGGCAGCGATGCGGGCAACGATCAGGCGCAACGGCAGACCTTGCCCAAGGCCTTCATGACCGGTTTTCTGACCAACGCCACCAACCCCAAGGCCACGCTGTTCTTCCTGGCAATTTTCACCACGGTGATCAGCGCCACCACACCGCTCAAGGTGCAGGCGCTCTACGGTGTGTGGATGTGTTGCGTGAACGCGCTGTGGTTCGTGATCGTCGCGCTGTTCTTTTCCAGCCCGCGGGTGCGCTTGCTGTTCATGCGCATGGGCCACTGGTTCGAACGGACCATGGGGGTGATCCTGATTCTGTTCGCCGGGCGCCTGATCCTGTCGATGTAAGCATCCCTACGCCCTGCCCGATCGAGCCGCCAGCAACTGGCGGCTCGATCCAGACTTGCTCAGTGCAGATTCACGATCAGTTGGCGAATGACAGGGCCTGAAGCAAGGCCCCCTCAGGTTTCGCCATTTCATCCAGTACCGAAAAGTGCGTGCAGCCCGGGACATGAATTAGCTGCACAGGCTCTCCGTGAGCCAAGGCTTGCCTGGCGTATTCATCGGACTGGCGGACCAGTTCCGACAGTTCATCGGCGCCCACCGCTACCCATGTATGGGCACCCTTGTCGATATGGTGCAGCGGGCTATACGTATCAATTTCCGCATCCGAGAGACTCAGCTTCTCGTTCAGCCAGCTCAGGCTGATAGGTTCCAGGTCGACCAGTGCGCTGATGGCCAGGACATCCGTCACCCATGGGTGAGAGCGGAACTGCAGCGCCAGGTGTCCACCTGCCGAGTGCCCGCTCAACACCACCTTGTGCCCTGCAATACCCAGCTGATCGGCGTCGACCTGGAGATGCTCGAGCAGGCTGCCAATCTCGCTGACGATCTGCGTCATCGAGGCTTGCGGCGCAAGGGTATATTCGGCCAGGACGACATTGAACCCCGCCGCCAGGGGGCCGGCGGCGATGAATGCAAAATCTTCCTTGCTGCAATTCTGCCAATACCCGCCATGGATGAAGATGAAGGTCGGGGCGTCGGCTTTTCCACAGGGCAGCCAGTCATAACGCTGTCGAGGCCCCGTGCCATAAGGCAGATTGAGGCGACCGGCCATAGAGGCATAGAAACTGGCGCTACGCGCCTGCAAGGCTGCGTAGATACCGGGGAAATCCGGCACTGCTTGCGTATTGTTGTACGCCGCATCGAGTTGGGCTTGATTCATGTCGCGATAGAGAATGGTCATTGTCATCTCCGATGGAAGGAATGTTTGAAGGGGCTTGGTCAGCGATCTGCGGTTCGTTCGGACCTATCCGTCATTGGCCAGGGTGACTTCAGGGGATCGGCTTCGCTGTCCACGGCTGCTCTCTGTGAGAGGAGTGCCACGCGTGGTTGGGGGCTGCAGGCAGGGAGGTGGGCAGAACGCGGCTCGAATGCGCTAAAGAGTGAGTGGAGCCCATATCAGACGTAAATCAGTCGAATCTTAAATTTACCAAGATTTATCTTACCGACTTAAGTGAACGAGGCAGCGGTAGACCCAAGTGAAGCACGGGGAGATGTGTAGACGGGGCATGCAGGCCAGCGCGATGCTGGAGGCGGCAGGCTTCAAGGCAGGTATGGCGAGGCGCTTCATGCTATCCGGAGCAGCCAGCCGCGCTTTTCTGGCCACCTTGGTGACCAGTGCGAAAGCCGGCGCGGGGCCAGCTCAACCAGCGCCGCCATCGTCCGTGATGGGATAGTCAGAATGCTTTCCCGGTGACAGGTTCGTCGTGCTCAATCCCGCCCAGGGGCTCGCTGGGTATTCTCCAGCGCTTGTCGCAACACCTGCTGCGTCAACGGTTTGAACACCACATCATCCATCCCGGCGGCCAGGCAGCGCTGGATTTCCGCATCCTCGGCACTGGCGGTCGCACCGAGGATCCAGCAGCGCCGGCGCCCCTCCTCGCGCTCCTTCTGGCGGATGCGCAGGGTCAAGTCATAGCCGCCCAGGCGCGGCATCTGGCTGTCGGTGATCAACACATCGTACTCGGCAGCCAGCCAGGCTTCCCAGGCCGCCTGCCCATCCTCGACCAGCGTCACGCGATGCCCCAGAACCAGCAGTTGCTCTTCCAGCGTCAGCCGGCTGAACGCATTGTCTTCGGCGACGAGGATGTTCAGCAAAAGCGGCTCCGTGCTCGCCTGCGGCACTTCTGCCGCGGCTTCGGCGGGCGCCTCGGCCAGGGGCAACTGCAGGGTCACGCTGAAGCAGGAACCGATATCCGGCTCGCTGCTCAGGACGATCTTGCCACCCATGAGCTCGACCAGCCGCCGGGTGATATTCAGCCCCAGCCCACTGCCAAAGGTTTGCCCGGCCTGGGCCGAACTGACCTGGGAGAATGGCTGGAACAACCTGGCCTGATCCTGCTCCGAAATACCGATACCGCTGTCGATGACCTCCAGCACCAGCTGCAGATGGTCTGCCTCCCGGCTGCCCGAGGCGTGCAGCGTCACCCTGCCCCGCTCGGTGAACTTGATGGCATTGCTCAACAGGTTGAACAGCACCTGTTTCAGATGCAGCGGGTCGATCAGCACCCATTGCTCCATGTCGCCCGTGAACTGCATCTCGAACGCCAGGTGCTTCTGCCGCGCCATGCCAACCACCAGGGGCGCGATCGCTTCGATCTGCGCCTTGAGCTGCACCGCTTCGGGCGCGGAATCGATCATGCCGGACTCGATCCGGGTCAGGTCGAGCACATTGCCGAGCAGCAACAGCAGCCCCTGCGCCGCCTCTTGCGCGATCGCCAGCGAAGCCTGGTCCAGCTCGCCCCGTTCGGCCTTCTGCTGCACCACTTCCTGCAGGCCGATGATGGCATTCAGCGGGGTACGGATCTCATGGCTCATGGTGGACAGGAAGACGCTCTTGGCCTCGTTGGCCGCTTCGGCCTTCTCCCGCGCCAGCGCCAGCTCGCCTTCGGCCTGGCGGGTCTTGCGCACTTGGCGGGTCAGGTAGAACCCCCAGATCAGCGACAGCAGGACCAGCAAGCCGAATACGCCGCCGAGCCGCAGGATATTGCTGCGATGGTCACGCCAGAAGTGGCTGCCCGTGGTAGAAATACGGGGCTCCCAATGCGCCACGATGTCCGCCACCTCCTCCGGGGTGATAGCGACCTGAGCCTTCTCCAGGATGCTGCGCAACTCTTCCTGCCCCTTCAGCACCCCAAGGCTGACCGGCCGGGAGAACTCGTCAAGAATGCCGATCACCCGCAAGCGGTTGTTGAAACGCTGCGCAGACAGGAAACGGCCGGTGTAGTCACTACCAATGAACGCGTCGCTACGCCCGTCATCGACACTGCGCATGGCCTCCAAAAAGTTGGGATAGATCTGTAGCCGGATATCTGGATAGTCCTGCTGGATGATCGGGTTGATGAAGTAGCCGGGGACGCTGGCCAGGCGCTTGCCTTGCAGGTCTTCAAGGCTATGAAAAGGGCTGCCCTGGGTGCGTGCGGATCGTGGTCCGGCCATCAGCACGACCGAGCTCCTCAGATAAGGAAGGAGAATATCCATATCGGCCTCGGTATCAGGATCTGCCGACGTGACCGAGGTCATCAGGGTCTGGCCCTGGGTTATCTGCGTTTTCGTCTCGGCATAGTTCTGCGCCCGGACAGGGCGGAACGTCAGGCCGCTTCGCTGGCTGATCAACTTGAGATAGTCGGGGCCGATACCCCGTACCTGCCCACCACTATCCAGTTGCCCCAATGCTCCAAGAGAGTCACTGACGCTCACCGGGATTTCCGGGTGTGCCGCCAGCCAACGGTTCTCGGCGGGCGTCAGTGTCACGCGCTGCTGGGTCAGGCGCAGGCTGCTCCCTGCACTCCAATTGCGCAGAATATTTTCGCTATGACGCGAGCGTATGGACGGCAAGGCTCGTTCGATCACGCCATGCAATCGCGTATCGGAGGCTCGCACCAGGAAGCCGAAACCACGACTTTCCACCGGAGCGAAGTTTTCGATATGCAGGTCCAGCAGGTAGTTGATGTTGATCAGGTAGTGAGCCGACACCGCATCGTCGATCACCCCATCGACCTCACCCAGGCTCAATGCCTCGAGTGCGCGCAGCGGCGAGACAAAGGGCAGGACCTGGCTGTTCGGATAAACAGCGGAGACTTTTTCCTCGACACGATAGCCGGCAAATACGCCCAGCCGGGCGCCGGTTTTCTCTGGGTCGAAAGGGCGGCCCTCGGCTGTTACCAGCACGGGTTGGTTCGGCTCATAGGCCTGGGTCAGTAGCAGGCCGTTGTCCTCGGCATCCACTGCGGAGCCACCGCCGACCAGGTCGATCTCACCATTGTGCAACGCGGTCAACGCCGCTTGCCGGGAAGCAAACAGGCAGACGTGGGACGGTATCTCGAACAGCAAGGCCAGGTAGTCCGCAGTGATTCCCTGAAAGCGATTGACGTCGAGCATGCCCAGCGGCGGGTAATCGGGCAGTGCCACCCCGATCGTGAGCGGACCTCTGCTTGCCAGCCACTGGCGGTCTGCTTCGCTCAGCCATGGTCGGCTGGTCACTGCCACCCTTGCAACGAGGGAGATATCTGGTTCCTGCGCGAGCAGTAGCGGCGATGAAACAAGTAACAAGCAGAGAACGACAGCCCGGCAACACGCTGGAATCATGGAATACCTTCCTGGAAATCGAACCCCGGCAACCTGCGCAAGCGGGGCGTTGCCCCATGAACAACAGCGTCACCCTCTTATGGAGAGTGCCGCTTTGATCTGTGGCAATAGGGGATGGATCAAGAGTGATCCGTCGGTATTCTAGCCGCGCGCCGGCTGTTGTGAAATCAGCGACGAGAGCCTCTCTCGAACGGCCTTCTATTTGGTCTCTGGCGCGCTCGGAAAAGCTGGATAACAGCGAGCTGGCGACAGAGATCCGGCCGGGCTGGGAACAGGTCAACGAGCAAAAGGAGTCAACAATATGATCACCCACCTTGTGCCCCCATCAACCTGACTAACGATAAAAAACAGCACAAGAAGTTTCCAAGTTTGGAAACCAAACGAACACAAACCAACTCCCCCCAAAAATAAACTATCGCTCCACCATTTATATCCAAACTTCAACTTCGACAATCTCCCCACAGAACATACAGCGACGCTGAAATCCTCCAGCAGCGCCAAAGCAAGAGCAGCGCTGGTTATCCACACCCCCGCCGACTCTGCCTCCTTACAGGCGTGAGTCAGGACAGGTCTCACAGCAACGAGCAACACCCTCCCGCCTTACTTTTCAAACCGGAAAGGGCTAACCACCAGTTAAGAAAGTTCTGGTTTTTTTGCCCCCTCCCTTTTGCTTAATTAAGCACCCCGGCCCAGCCAGCAAATACAAGCGATCCTCAGAAGGCTCCACAGCCGCGCCAATTAATACTTCAAGCAAACAAATCAATCGAACATCGAAAGTACGGAACGCCCTTTAAAAATCATGACTAGATAAAGCTCTTCATGAGACTTCCGAACAGCCGCTCCCAAGTACACGCAATCAGAGGTGATCAACAGTGTATTGGCTCACCACCTGGCAGGCCAGGCTCTCTCCCCTCCTTCCAGCCTCCCCTCCCATGGCCTGGGAGGGCTGACACACCGCCTCTCACGATCGCTTCGGAGCAGGCCGTCATTCCTGCTCCGCACCCGTAGTACCCCATTCTGCTGGGGGGATCAGCAGAGTATTCATATAGAGGACGCACCATGAACAAAAGCTATGCATTGATCTGGAACCAGGCCACTGGTTGCTGGAACGTCGCCAGCGAAGGGACCCGGCGCCGAGGCAAATCAAGCCGACTCAAGGTCGTGATTGCCGCCGGCTTCTCGCTGCTGGGCCTGCTGGCCCAGGCCCCGGCCTTTGCCCTGCCGGGTGGCGCCGCGGTAGTCGCGGGCGAGGCCGGCATTCGCACCACCAACGACGGCAAGCACATGACCGTCGAGCAGCAAAGCAACAAAGTGATCGCCAACTGGAACGACTTCAGCGTCGCCGGCGACGAAAGCGTCAGCTTCCATCAGCCCGGCAGCCAGTCGGTGGCCCTCAACCGAGTGGTCGGTACCCAGGGCAGTGATATCCAGGGCCGCATCAACGCCAACGGCAAGGTGTTCCTGATCAACCCCAATGGCGTGGTCTTCGGCAAGTCCGCCCAGGTCAACGTCGGCGGCCTGGTGGCCTCCACCCAGAACATCAGCGACAAGGACTTCCTCGACGGCACCTACCGCTTTGCCGGCAACTCCAGCGCTGCCGTGAGCAACGCCGGGCAGATCACCGCCAGCGAAGGCGGCAGCGTCGCCCTGCTCGGCGCCCAGGTCAGCAACAGCGGGGTGATCCAGGCGCAGATGGGTAGTGTCGCGCTGGGCGCGGGCAAGGACTTCAGCGTCAACTTCGACGGCAACGGCCTGCTCAACCTGCAGGTGAAGGGTGCCGCGGTGGATGCCCTGGTGCAGAACGGTGGCCTGCTCAAGGCTGACGGCGGCCAGGTGTTGATGACCGCCAGCAGCGCCAGCAGCCTGCTGAAAAACGTGGTGAGCAACCAGGGCGTGATCGAGGCCAAGACCTTGCAGAACAAGGCCGGCAAGATTGTCCTCGACGGTGGCGACAACGGTATCGTCCAGGTGGCCGGACGCCAGGACGCCAGCGCCCTGGGCGGCCAGGGCAACGGTGGCGTGGTGGAAAACCGCGGCGCTCGGGTCGAAGTGCAACTGGCCTCGCAAGTGGACACCCGCGCCGACAAGGGCACGACCGGTACCTGGAAGATCCGCTCGAACGAGGTGAGCGTTTCCAAGGCCGAGAATCCATCCATGCGTGGACTGGTCATTGACGGCGGGATCAACGGCAACAACGGAACTGGCGGCAATATCGGCACTGCCCCGACACTGCATGCCGATACCCTGGCCCAGAACCTGGCCCGGACCAACGTCGAACTGAGCAGCAAGGGCAACCTGTCGGTCAACAAGGCGGTTTCCTGGAGCAGCGGTAACAAACTCGGCCTGACCGCCGAACACGGCGACGTCCAGGTGAATGCGGCATTGACCGCCACCGGCGCCGGCTCAGCCCTGGCCCTGAATGCCGCGCAGGGCGGCATCCGCCTGAACGACAATGTCGCGCTGACCGGATCGGGAGCCAGCCTGGAGCTGAATTCCAAAAACGGCCACAGCCTCAAGGATGACAAGCGCGTCACACTCTCCGGTGCGGATGCCCGCTTCAGCGCCAACGGCGAGGCCTATCAGGTGGTGCAGAACCTGAAACAACTGCGCGATATCGAAAGCAACATGAATGGCCGTTATGTACTGGGTAACCAGATCACCGGCCAAGGCCGCTTCAAGACGCTTGGTGAAAACAAATCTTTCACCGGCAAGCTCGATGGCCTGGGCAATACCATCAGCGACCTTTCGATCTATGGCACCACCGCCTTTGTCGGGCTGTTCGGCGCGAACCTGGGGCAGATCGGCAACCTGAACCTCGAACGCATTTCAACCAGTGGCTCCTCCTCGAGCCAAAGCATCGGCACCCTTGCCGGGTTGAATATGGGCAGCATCCGCAATGTCAAAGCCAAGGATATACGGGTGACCGCGGGGGCTTATTTCAACTCCCTGGGCGGCCTGGTCGGTCTCAACCTGAACGGCGACATCGCCAACGCCTCGGTCAGCGGCCAGGTGATCGGCAACAGGTACACCCTTGCAATGGGTGGTCTGGTGGGCGAAAGCGTCTCCAACCCCGATGGCATGGCAAGAATCACCAATAGCCATGCCGATATCACCCTCAGGGGGCAAATGAAGGATGATTTCGGAAACGCAGGTGGGCTGGTGGGTTCGAACCGCGACAGCATCATCGCCAACGCCTCCAGCACTGGCACGATCAACCTCGCCGGCGCCAACCTGAATATCGGCGGCCTGGTCGGGGAGAATACTGGCAATGGCCGCATCAGCAACTCCAGCTCCAGCACTAATGTCTCGGGTAGCCAGGCGCGTCGGATCGGTGGCCTGGTCGGGTTCAACCAGGGTTCGCTGGTCAACGTTCACGCCAGCGGCGAGGTCACCGGCAATGGCACGGAAGCGATCGGCGGCCTGGTGGGCAAGAATCAGGGTGGTTCGATTGCCAACAGTTCTGCCAGCAGCAGCGTGTCCGACCTGTATGGTAAAAATGTGGGTGGCCTGGTTGGCCACAACCAGGACGGCCGCATCGATAACGCTTCGTTCTCCGGCACAGTGAAAGGCGGCAGGAATGCCAATATCGGCGGCCTGATCGGCACGAACCAGAACAGCTCGGTCAGCAACAGCTCGGCCAAAGGCAGTGTGTCTGGTCTGTACGGCAGCAATGTGGGTGGCCTGATTGGCTACAACCAGAACAGCCGTATCGATAATGTGACAGTCACCGGCATGGTGAAGGGTGGCGACAAGGCGAACATCGGCGGCCTGATCGGCTATAGCGAAAAGTCCTTCATCGCTAATGCCTCTTCCACCTCCCAATCTGTTACAGGCGGTGATGATGCCCGTATCGGTGGTCTCGTCGGCCATAGCCTGAATGACACTATCGCCAACTCATCGGTATCTACCACCGTGACCGGCTACTACCGCAGCCGGATCGGCGGCCTGGTCGGTTACAGCAAAAATACCGATATCACCAACGCCTCGGCATCCGCCATGGTGAAGGGCCGCGACGATAGCCTCGTCGGCGGTCTGGTCGGTCACAGCCAGGATAGCCGTATCAACAATTCCTCGGCATCGGTCACGGTGAGTGGCGACAAAAATAGCCAGGTCGGCGGCCTGGTCGGCTATAGCCAAGGTAGCGATATCAACGATGCCGTGGTATCCGCCACGGTGAGCGGTGGTACAACCAGCCTGGTCGGCGGTCTGGTCGGCAGGCTGCTGGGCAAGGCCAGCAACGTCTCCGTCAAAGGCTCGGTCAAAGGCGGCGTTCAAAGCAGCGTGGGAGGTCTGGTCGGGCAGAATGAAGGAGAGATCCGCAACGCCACAACCACCAGCGACGTCAGCGGCGGTTATGGCGCGCGCCTGGGTGGGCTGGCGGGAATGAACTTCGCCAAGATATACCAGTCGTCAGCAGGCGGCAAAGTCGATGGCTCTGCCTCCGCCGGACAATTCTATGGTGGCCTGGTCGGCATCGACTTCTGGCCGGAGACGCAATCCCTCAATAGCGTCTTTGGTGAAGCGACCAAGGTGCCGCCGGTTGGCCTGCAGTTCTGAGAGTAGAAACCCTGCCCGCCGTTATAGGGGGCAGGGTTTGATGTCTGAGTGAAAAAAGAGGGGCAATGATTCAGCCGAATCATTGCCCCTCTTTTTTTATCTGGCGCCTCTCGACGCCCTCCTCCTGGGACTCTACTTTTCGGCCGCGGTCTCAGCAGGGTCGACACCCAAAATGCTGGACCGGGTGAGGCAGTAGATGGATGCGCAGTAGAACAGCAGCGCCAAGGTCGCCAGCAAGCCGCCGGCCAAGCCGACATAGGCGAACCCGAGCTGGCCCCCTACCCAACTGCCAAGCAGCGCGCCACCACCGATGCCGATGTTGTAGATCCCCGAAAACAGCGCCATTGCCACATCGGTCGCGTCCGGCGCGAGCACCAGGACCCTGGATTGCAGCGCCAACCCGAAGCCCATGATCGCCATCCCCCAGATCAGGCTGAGCCCACCCAGATACGAAACCTCCCCGCTCAACGGCAACAGCAAGGCCAGGCACAGAATGAGCAAGGCCACCGTCACCAGCAGAAAGCGCTGCGGGCTGTAGCGGTGAAACCTGCTGAACAGCAGCGAGCCAAAGATACCGGCCCCGCCGAACAGCAGCAGGATGAGGGTCACCACATCGCCACTCAAGCCGGCGACCACCTTGATGAAAGGCTCGATATAGCTGTAGGCCGTGAACTGCGCGGTGACCACCAGGGCCGTCAACACATAGAGCGCTACCAGCGCAGGCCGCTTGAACAGCACCGGTAGGCTTCTGAGAGAACCCGAGTTCTGGCTGGGCAACAACGGCAGGCTCCTGGCCAGCCAGAACACCAGCGCAGTAGCCAGGCCAGCAATCACGATAAAGGTGGTCCGCCAGCCCATGGCCTCGCCCAGCAACCTACCGAGAGGAATACCCAGCACCATCGCCAGGGAAGTACCGGTGGCCAGCAGGCCCAGGGCCTGGACCTGTTTTCCCGGTGGTGCCAGACGCACCGCCAGGGAGGCGGTGATGGACCAGAACAGGGCATGGGACAAGGCCACTCCGATCCGACTCAGCAACAGCATGCCGAAACTCGTGGCCAGCCCCGACAGGATGTGACTGGCGATAAACATCCCGAACAGCACGAGCAACAGCTTGCGCCGCTCGACGTTACGCGTCAGCAACATGACCGGCAGCGAAGTCAGGGACACTATCCAGGCATAGAGCGTGAGCATCAGGCCGACCCGGGCCGTCGACAGATCGAAGCTGCTGCCGATCGAGCTCAGCAGCCCGACGGGAACGAACTCCGTGGTGTTGAACACAAAGGCCGCCAAGGCCAATGCGATGACCGCCCGCCAATTACCCTTAGTTGTCGCCACGGAGATACTCATTTAAAGGTCGCACCACTCTATCGATGGTCAATCAGGTCCATGCCGTCGCAAACCCTGTGCCAAATACGCACTCACAAAGGTTGGGCGCAGGGTCAGGAGCATGCAGGCGCCGAGCAGCATCTGCGCAGCGTACAGGACAAGGGGAAAAGCAGCGTCATCCCGAGCTACAGGGAACAATGGAGCTAGGCTCGGCCACTGCCGGCAGAAACGAAAAAAGGGTCCCGAATGGGACCCTTTTTCGATGAGCTACAGACCTTTGAGAATCTGTAGCTCTATGTTTGGAGCGGGAAACGAGACTCGAACTCGCGACCCCGACCTTGGCAAGGTCGTGCTCTACCAACTGAGCTATTCCCGCAAATGGCGTCCCCTAGGGGACTCGAACCCCTGTTACCGCCGTGAAAGGGCGGTGTCCTAGGCCACTAGACGAAGGGGACACGCTACCCGGAACACATGGTGTGTGTTTCGGTGTCCAGTTCCGCATCCGAAGACTTGGCTCTGGTTTCACTCAGCCCCGCCCGAAAGCAGTGCCGTTTAAAATTGGAGCGGGAAACGAGACTCGAACTCGCGACCCCGACCTTGGCAAGGTCGTGCTCTACCAACTGAGCTATTCCCGCATTGGCGTCCCCTAGGGGACTCGAACCCCTGTTACCGCCGTGAAAGGGCGGTGTCCTAGGCCACTAGACGAAGGGGACACACTACAACATTCACTCCCTGCTGCGTTTCGCTGTGTGCTTTACGCTGCAAGTGGCGCGCATTCTATGGATGGATTGGAGGGTCGTCAACCCCCTGATATAAATTTATTTAAATCAATGACTTCGGGGTGGTTTGCGAGCCCTTTCGGGCATTTGTGCAGCCTGTGCCTTGACGCCTATATTCTGACACTCGACAAGGCGCTATAGTCCACATCCTTAGGTGATGGCAATATGAAACCAGCCAGACATTTCCTATATAAGCAGAGAATCGGCCTGTTTCTGCTCGTCGACCTGCGCTAGGCGCCCCAAGGCTAAGTCACTACACTCGCCACTCGTACGCGAACCCCAGAAAGAGGTCTTACACGGTGACACCACTCATGATCACCCTGCTAGTAGTAGCCGGGATCGTAATATTGATCGCCATTGGCTACATGAACCATGTGGTGGAAAACAACAAACTGGAAAAGGCCCGGACCAAGGTCGAACTCAATGACCGCCTGCGCCGCTGCGGCGAAATCACCGAGACCTTCCCCGGCCAGTTCATGTCGCCGGCGCTCAAGCTGCTGATAACCCGCCTGGAGCTCAACGTCGTTCAGCGTCTGTTGAACCTGAACAAGTCCGATACCGCGCTCAAGGCGCGTATCGCCGAGTTGAACGCGCTGGTCGGCCAGGGCGAATCAATCCCGGTCAACAACCCGCCCTGCCCGATCCAGACCGAGGCCAAGGCCAAGGACGTGCGCTTTCTCCTGGAAGCCCTGCATGGCCAGGTGACGCGCGCCGCCCAGGATGGTTTCCTGCCGGCCAACGAAGCCAAGCACTGGATCCGGGAGATCCGCCACATCCTGGTGCTGCTGCACATCGAGTTCTTCAACAACCTCGGCCAGTACGCCCTGCAACAGGAACAACCCGGCCAGGCGCGCCTGGCGTTCGAGCGCGGCGTGCAGTATCTGCGCAAGCAGCCGGATCCGGCGACCTATAGGGAACAGCTGGAGTACCTGGAGAAACTCCTGGCCCGCTCCAACGCGATGGTGTTGACCACCACCCAGCCGGTCGAAGGCGAGGTCAACCAATTGACCGAAGGCCTGAAAGTGGTCGAAGCCGACGCCGACTGGAAGAAGAAAGCCATCTACGACTGACCGGCAACGGCCGCGCGAGCAACTCGCGCGGCACGGTCGATAAGGCTGCGTCCCTGGCGGCGCAGCCTGTGGCAAGCATCCGCGGCATTACAACCGGAAATGCCCGACCATCCCCTTCAACTCCGCCCCCAACTGCGCCAGCTCGATGCTCGACGCCGCATTGCCTTGCATGGCCAGCGACGACTGATCGGCGCTAGCGCGGATGCTGGTGACGCTGCGATTGATCTCTTCGGCGACTGAACTCTGTTGCTCGGCGGCAGCAGCGATCTGCTGGTTCATCTGCTGAATCAGCGACACCGCCGTGGCAATGCTGCCCAGCGCGCTTTCGGTCTGCAGCGCATCGCTGACCGCCAGCTTGACCAGTTCGCCGCTGCTCTGGATCTGCTGCACCGAGGACTGCGCCGCCGAACGCAGGGCACTGACCAGGCGCTCGATCTCCTCGGTGGATTGCTGGGTGCGCTTGGCCAGGGCCCGCACTTCGTCGGCAACCACCGCGAAGCCCCTGCCCTGCTCGCCGGCGCGCGCCGCTTCGATGGCCGCGTTCAGCGCCAGCAGGTTGGTCTGCTCGGCGACACTCTTGATCACACTGAGCACCGTGCCGATGTTCTGGATCTCGGCGCTGAGGCTTTCGATGCTGGAGCTGGCACTGGTGGCTGAATCCGCCAACTGCTCGATGCGCTGCATGCTCTGGCGCACCACCTGCTGGCCGCTTTCGACCTTGTCGTCAGCGGTCTGCGCCGCCTGCGCGGCTTCTTCAGCGTTGCGCGCGACATCGTGCACGGTGGCGGTCATCTGGTTCATCGCCGTCGCCACCTGTTCGGTTTCTTCCTTCTGGCTGCTGACTTCCAGATTGGTCTGCTCGGTCACCGCCGACAGCGACTGGGCGGAGCTGGCCAACTGCTCGATACCCGCCTGCAGGCCGCTGACAATACCGCTCAGGCCACTGCCCATCTGTTGCATGGCCAGCATCAACTGGCCGATTTCATCCCGGCGCGTCACCTCCACCGTCGCGCTCAGGTCGCCGGCGGCGATCTGCTGCGCCACGCGCATCACGCTGCGCAACGGAGTGACGATCAAGCGGGTAATGATCCAGGCCGCCAACACGCCCACCAGCAATGCCAGGGCCGAGGACGCGATGATCAGCAACGAGTTCTTTTTCAGCTCCGCCTGCATCGACTGATCCTGCGCGTCGTACGCCTGGTCGACCCGCTCCATCACTTGCGTGGCGCGCTCGTGCAGCTGCTGATAGACCTTTTTCTCCTGTGCCAGCAAGCCGGTGTATTCGGCAAGCTTTTCGCTGAAGCTACCTATATGCCCGACCACCTCGTTGAGTACGGTCTGATAACCGGCGTCCTTGACCACAGTCTTGAGCTGCTCGGCCTGGGCCAGGGCCTGGTCGGCCTGCTCGATCTTGCCCTGCTCGACTTCTTCCTCGCCCTTGCGGCTCTGGTCCAGGCGCACCCGGGCTTCGTTCATGGCTTGCAGCATCAAGCGCGAGACCTGGCTGACCTGATTGGCCTGCTCGACGAACTCGCTGCCCTCCTTGCCGGCGGACTCCTTGAGGCTATAGGTGCCGTCGTCGGCCAGACCGGCCTGCAGCACGTCGAGGTTGTTGGCCACGCTGGACACCGACCAACTGGCCATTTCCAACGCCAGGTCCTTGGCCTGGGTCAGCTCGACGAACTCGTCGAAGGCCTTGCGGTAGGCCCCCAGCGCCTGCTCGACGTCGGTCATTACCGGCACGTTCGCCGCCGAGCGCTCCTTGAGCTGCGCCGCCAGGCCCAGCAGGCCATCGACGCCCTCGTGCAAGGCGTCTGCGGTTTTTGCGTCGCCGTGCAAGGCATAGTTCTGCTCGAGCAGACGGACCTTGAGCAGGCCGCTGTTGAGCGACGACATCTGCTTGAGGCCATCGAAACGCTGGCTGATGGTCTGCAGGGACCAGACGCCTATGGCGGCCACCAGCGCCGTCAGAAGCAGCACCAGGGTGAAACCGACACCCAGTTTTTTCGCCATGCCGAGGTTGGCAAAACGTCCGTTCGTGGCCGAATTCATTGCGCTCAGTCCCCTTCCAGTCCCCAATGGCGACAGGGCCATTGTCCAGCTTTGCAGGTTCGCAACGGGCTGTACTGGAGCACAAGTCTCTGGCGTCGGAATAATGGCAAAAAGCTACGTTCAGGTCGTTTTCAGAATGGTCGAGGTCGATCCGGTACAGCCCTGGCAATGCTCGCTCACCAGGGCCGTCCATAAGGCACGCCAGCCTCAGATGGCGGTGGCGCCACCGTCGACCGCCAGCGCATGGCCAGTGGTGAAGGCCGCGCCGTCGCTGCACAGATACAGCACCGCGCTGGCGATCTCCTCGACCTTACCGATCCGCCCGACCGGGTGCATGGCCGCGGCGAATTCGGCTTTCTTCGGATCGGCCTCGTAGGCACGGCGGAACATATCGGTATCGATCACCGCCGGGCACACCGCGTTGACCCGGATTTTCTTCTTCGCGTACTCGATGGCCGCCGACTTGGTCAGGCCAATCACCGCATGCTTGGAGGCGGCATAGATGCTCATCTTCGGCGCCGCGCCAAGGCCAGCCACCGATGCGGTGTTGACGATAGCCCCGCCACCCTGGGCGAGCATCAGCGGCAGCTGATGTTTCATGCACAGCCAGACGCCCTTGACGTTGACCGCCATGATCGCGTCGAACTCGTCCAGGGTGCCGTCCGCCAGCTTGCCCTTCTCGATTTCGATCCCGGCGTTATTGAAGGCATAGTCGAGGCGGCCGTAGCGGCTCACCACCTGCGCCATCAGGTTCTGCACATCCGCCTCGTCGGTGACGTTGCAACGCACGAACGACGCCTCGCCACCGGCGGCGCGAATCAATTGCACCGTGCCCTCGCCACCGGCGACGTCCAGGTCGGCCGCCACCACTTTCAGGCCCTCCGCGGCGAAAGCCAGGGCCGTGGCCCGGCCAATACCCGCCGCTGCGCCGGTGACCAAAACGACCTGGCCGGAAAACGTCATGCTCATGGTGATGCCCTCGATGGAATGCATGGATCGGATTCGCCCAGTCTAGGCACAGGCAATGAGCACGCGGCAGCACTATCAGAGGGCCGGTTGCCCACTTATCCGCGATGGTGATGAAGGCCCCCATAGGACCATCACGTCTCTGGATCGACAGCTATTCGCTACAGCGGCAAACCTTGCGGCATCAGGGCTGAAGGTCTATCAACTAGGGTTCCATTGATCCTCGAGTGCCTGCCATGACCACCCAGACCAATCGCCAGTTCCTGCTCGCCAAACGCCCGGTGGGCGCGGCGACCCGCGAAACCTTCACCTACCAGCAGGTTCCCGTCGGCGAACCGGCGGCTGGGCAGATCCTGGTGAAGAACCAATACCTGTCCCTCGACCCGGCCATGCGCGGCTGGATGAACGAAGGCAAGTCCTACATCCCGCCGGTGGGCATCGGTGAAGTGATGCGCGCCCTGGGCGTGGGCCAGGTGATCGCCTCGAACAACCCCGGCTTCGCCGTCGGCGACTACGTCAATGGCGCCCTGGGGGTACAGGACTATTTCCTCGGCGAGCCCCGCGGCTTCTACAAGGTCGATCCAAAACTGGCGCCACTGCCGCGCTACCTGTCGGCCCTGGGCATGACCGGCATGACCGCCTATTTCGCCCTGCTGGACGTCGGCGCGCCAAAAGCCGGTGAAACCGTGGTGCTGTCGGGCGCGGCCGGCGCGGTGGGCAGCATTGCCGGGCAGATCGCCAAGATCAAAGGCTGCCGAGTGGTCGGCATCGCCGGCGGCCAGGACAAATGCAAGTTCCTGATCGACGAACTGGGCTTCGACGGGGCCATCGACTACAAGAGCGAAGACATTCACGCCGGCCTCAAGCGCGAATGCCCGAAAGGCGTCGACGTGTATTTCGACAACGTCGGCGGCGACATTCTCGATGCCGTGCTCAGCCGCCTGAACTTCAAGGCCCGGGTGGTGATCTGCGGCGCCATCAGCCAGTACAACAATAAGGAAGCGGTCAAGGGCCCGGCCAACTACCTGTCGTTGCTGGTCAATCGCGCGCGCATGGAAGGTTTTGTGGTGATGGACTATGCGGCCCAGTTCGCCGCCGCCGGGCAGGAAATGGCCGGCTGGATGGCCAAGGGGCAGCTCAAGAGCAAGGAGGATATTGTCGAGGGGCTGGAGACTTTCCCGGAAACGCTGGCCAAGCTGTTCAGCGGCGAGAACTTCGGCAAGCTGGTGCTGAAGGTCGATTGAACATCGAGGGCTGAAAAGCATCGCGGGCAAGCCTCGCTCTCGCTCCTACAGAAGATGAGGAGCGAGGCTTACCCGCGATTGTCTTTGCGGCTTACGCCAGCTCGGCCACCACAGCCGCCAGGGCCTTGGCCGGGTCCGCCGCCTGGCTGATCGGACGGCCGATCACCAGGTAATCGGAACCAGCATCCAGCGCCTGGCGCGGGGTGAGGATGCGCCGCTGGTCGTCCTGGGCGCTGCCCGCCGGACGGATCCCCGGGGTCACCAGTTGCAGCGACGGGTGCGCGGCCTTCAGGGCCTGGGCTTCCAGGGCCGAGCAGACCAGGCCGTCCATGCCGGCCTTTTCCGCCAAGGCGGCCAGGCGCAGCACCTGCTCCTGCGGCTCGATATCCAGGCCGATACCGGCCAAGTCTTCACGCTCCATGCTGGTCAGCACGGTCACGCCGATCAGCAGCGGTTTCGGGCCGCTGCGCTGGTCGAGCACTTCGCGGCAGGCCGCCATCATGCGCAAACCGCCGGAGCAGTGCACATTGACCATCCACACACCCATCTCCGCGGCAGCCTTGACGGCCATCGCGGTGGTGTTGGGGATGTCATGGAATTTCAGGTCGAGGAAGACTTCAAAACCCTTGTCGCGCAAGGTGCCGACGATTTCCGAAGCGCAACTGGTGAACAGTTCCTTGCCGACTTTGACCCGGCACAGCTTGGGGTCCAGCTGATCGGCCAGTTTCAGTGCGGCGTCACGGGTGGGAAAGTCCAGGGCGACGATGATAGGAGTCTGGCAAGCGGACATGAAGGGGCTCTCAGGCAAGTCGAAATCGGCGCGGATTGTAGCGCAAGCGGCGGCGCTCCGGGACCCGATGATCGGTAATTCATCACCAACGGCAGCTCCCGTATCGATAAAACCACGCAAATGCCCGAGCCTGGCGGCAATTGTGTCGAGCCCGATACACTCCCGACACGCCGACAACAACCAGCCCGGCTACCCTCGCCAGCCGCAACACCCCCGAACAGCACTTCCAGCCCCAGGGCCGGACGCCTATGCTGAAGCCACCACCTCGCCGCCCCTCTTTGTGGTAGGCAGCCTACCTGGCAGACGATCGCACGCATGCACAACATTCCAGCTCCCCTCAATGACGATCAGAAAGCACCTGGCACGGGTGACGACAAGCGCTGGAACACCCGGGCGCTGATCGTCGACGACGATGTACCGATCCGCGAACTGCTGATCGACTACCTGGCCCGCTTCAATATCCACGCCACCGGCGTGACCGACGGAGCGGCGATGCGCCAGGCCTTGCAGGCGGAACACTTCGACGTGGTGGTGCTCGACCTGATGCTGCCTGGCGAAGACGGCCTGTCCCTGTGCCGCTGGCTGCGCACCGAGTCGGACATCCCGATCCTGATGCTCACCGCCCGTTGCGAGCCCACCGACCGGATCATCGGCCTGGAACTGGGGGCCGACGACTACATGGCCAAGCCCTTCGAGCCCCGGGAACTGGTGGCGCGGATCCAGACCATCCTGCGCCGGGTCCGCGACGACCGCACCGAACAGCGGGCCAATATCCGCTTCGACAACTGGCGCCTGAACAGCGTGCTGCGCCAGCTGATCTCCGCCGACGGTCTGGTGGTGCCGCTGTCCAACGCCGAGTTCCGCCTGCTCTGGGTGTTCATCGAACGCCCGCGCCGGGTGCTGAGCCGCGAACAGTTGCTGGACGCCGCCCGTGGCCGCTCCATCGAAGCCTTCGATCGCAGCATCGACCTGCTGGTCTCGCGCCTGCGGCAGAAGCTCGGCGACGACCCGAAATCGCCGCAGCTGATCAAGACCGTACGCGGTGAAGGCTACCTGTTCGACGCCCGAGACATCGGCTGATGCGTGGGCGCTTCGATACGTTGTTCGGCCGCCTGTTCGGGGTGTTGCTGATCGCGATCGTGCTCGCCCACCTGCTCGCCTTCTTCTGGTTCCGCCTCTACGGCCCGCCTCCTCCGCCTCCGCGCCCGCCGGCCGGTGAATTCAGCGGCCAGCCGCTGCCCGGCGGCGGTCGTTTCGAGCCGCGACCGCCGCGCCCCTGGTTCGGCGGGCCGATCGTGCCGCTGACCTTCCAGTTCATCTCGCTGATCATCGCCGCCTGGTACGGCGCCAAGCTGCTGACCCGGCCGATCCAGCGCCTGAGCGATGCCGCCGAGCGCCTCAGCGAAGACCTCGACAGCCCGCCGCTAGACGAGTCCGGCCCGCGGGAAGCGCGACAGGCGGCCCACACCTTCAACCTGATGCAACGGCGCATCCAGGAGCAGGTCAAGCAGCGCGGGCGCATGCTCGGCGCGGTTTCCCATGACCTGCGCACGCCCTTGTCGCGCCTCAAGCTACGACTGGAACAGATCGAAGACCACAAGCTGCAGGGCCAGATGAGCCAGGACCTCGACGACATGATCAGCATGCTCGACGCGACCCTGAGCTACCTGCATGAACAACGCACCAGCGAGGCGCTGCAGTGGATGGACGTGCAGGCGCTGGTGGAATCGCTTTGTGAAAACGCCCAGGACCAGGGCGCCGACGTGCAGACCAATGGCCATTGTTCGCCCCTGCAAGTGCAGCCGATGGCCCTGCGCTCCTGCCTGAACAACCTGCTGGACAATGCCCTGCGTTATGCCGGGCATGCCCGCATCAGCCTGCAGGACAGTCGCGAGCAGGTGCTGATCCGGGTCATCGACCATGGCCCGGGCATCGCCGAAGACCAGCGCGAAGCAGTGTTCGAACCCTTCTATCGGCTGGAAGGCTCGCGCAACCGCAACTCCGGCGGCGTCGGCCTGGGCATGACCATCGCCCGCGAGGCCGCCGAACGCCTGGGCGGGCAACTGCACCTGGAAGAAACCCCAGGCGGTGGCCTGACCACCGTGGTGCGCCTGCCCCGCGTCTGAACCGCCCGTGTGTACCGACCGGTACAAAGCTCACATACCCACGACACCTCGCCGCCCGAGGCTGCATAAGCCGGTACACCCACCGGCCTTATCCATCCGCAGGGAGTGAGCCCCATGATCGGTAGCGTCAGTAACTACTCCAGTTACATCAGCTCCAGCAGCACTACCACCCAAAACGCCCGCAGCCAGCAATTCCAGAAAGAACTGCTGGCCAGGCTCGACAGCAACAGCGACGGTTCGGTCGATCAGGATGAGCTGAGCAGCGCCCTCTCGCAGAAAAGCGACAACGGCATCCTGGTCAGCCTGAGCAAGAATTTCAGCGATCTGGACAGTGACGACAGCGGCAGCCTGAGCAGCGAAGAAATGGCCGCCATGGCCCCGCCTCCGCCACCACCACGGGACCAGCCGCCAAGCACCGAACTGGCCGACGCCCTGATCAGCGCCCTGGACAGCGATGGTGACGGTGCGATCAGCAGCGACGAGCTGAGCAGCGGCCTGACCAGTGCTGGCAGCAGCGCCGACAGCAACCAGATTTTCTCGGCCCTGGACAAGAACCAGGACGGCAGCGTCAGCCAGGATGAGCTGGTCGCCAGCCTCACCCCGCCACCACCGCCACCGCAGCGGGCCTCCAGTGATGAGCTGTTCAGCCAGCTCGACGCCGATGGCGACGGCAGCATCAGCTCCGACGAGTTGACCAGCGCCCTGCAGGCCAGCACCGACACCAGCGCGGCCTTGCTCAAGGTGCTCGACAGTGACAGCAGTGGCGGTGTCAGCAGCGACGAACTCAAGGCCGCCCTGCAGGCCGGCCGCGGCCAGGACAACGGCCCCCGTAACAGCGGCACCCAGAACGATCAGGCCCGGGTGACCGAAGCCCTGAGCAAGATGATCGCCAACCTGAGCCGGCAGTATCAACTGGATAACGTGGCGAGCAGCGTCGGCAGCAGCATCAACGTCGCCGCCTGAGCGCTACAGGGGGAGAGCGGGCACGGATGCCCGCGTTCTGCATGAATCAGCGCTTGTCTTCGACTCGCGCCTGGCTGGCGCTCCAGTCGGTCAACAGGCTGTAGGCCACGGCCAGCAGAGTCGGGCCGATGAACAGGCCGATGAAGCCGAACGCGATCAGCCCGCCGAAGACCCCGAGCAGTACGATCACCAGCGGCAGGTTGCCGCCCCGGCTGATCAGGTAGGGTTTGAGCACGTTGTCGACGCCACTGATGATGAAGGTGCCCCAGATACCGAGGAACACCGCCATCCCGTATTCGCCCTTCCAGGCCAGCCAGGCGGTGGCTGGAATCCACACCAGCGGCGGCCCCATGGGAATCAGGCTGAGCAGGAAGGTGACGATCCCCAGCACCAGCGCGCCCGGCACGCCGGCGATCAGGAACCCGATCAGGGCCAGGATCGCCTGGGCCGCCGCGGTGCCGATCACACCGTTGACCACCCGCTGCACCGTACCGGCCACCAGCTCGATGTAGTAGCCGGCGCGGTCGCCAATCAGGCGCTCCAGCAGCCCATGGACGAACATCGCCAGGCGCGGCCCGTCGCGATAGAAGAAAAACACGAAGACGATGCTCAGGGTCAGTTCGAGAATCCCGCCACCGATCTGCGCGCTGCGGGCCAGCAACCAGTTGCCGACCTGCCCCAGGTAAGGCTTGACCGCCATCATCATCGCCGCGCCCTGCTGGTCGATGCTGTTCCACAGCCCCACCAGCCGTTCACCGACGAAGGGCACGCCAGCCAGCCAGCTCGGCGCTTCGGGCAGGCCATCGACCTGCACATCCTTGATAAAGGCGGTGGCATCGCGCACATGGTCGGCCAGGTTGAAGCCGAGCCAGACCAGCGGCGCCGCCACCAGCAGCATCCAGCCCAGGGTCAGCAAGGCCGCGGCCAAGGACTCGCGGCCATTGAGCCAGCGGGTCAGCAGGCGCATCAGCGGCCAGCTGGCAAACGCCAGGACCGCCCCCCAGAACAACGCGGACCAGAACGGCGCCATGACCCAGAAGCTGGCGCCGAACAGCACCAGCAGCAGGATCTGCACCAACAGGCGATCATTATTGAGCATGTAGGTTCTCGAAAAAGGTCAACTCACCAAGCGTAGGCGAAAGGCGCATCGCCCGTTCGCCTACGCCCGTTCAATGCAGCAATTCAGCGCAGCAGTTCAAGGCGCAAGCCAGGCGCCTCGCTGCCGCCGGTCTCCATGCGTGCCGCGCGCACGCCCTGGCCGATCAGGGCCTGGCGCCAGGCTTCGGCATTCGGCCCGGAAACACTGACCCGCAAGGTGGTGTCGAGGTTCAACCCGCGCGACAGCAAGGTCAGCCAGGAGGGCTGGGGTTCGCCGCCAAGCTTGGGCAGGTCCAGCTCGCCGGTGTCCTTGAGCTGACGCAACAGGGTGGCCGAGGTCGGCAACAACTCGCCCAGGGGGGTACTGGCGTCGAATTGCTCGACATGCAGGTACGCCCGGCGATTGCCGCGGGTAATGCTGTACAGGGCCACCAGCGAGTTGTCGTTGGGCGCGGCGCGGCGCAACAGCAGGTAGGCCTGCTGGGCATCGGCGCCATACAGCTTGGCGTTGCCGAACACCTCGTTGGCCCACAGGCTGCTTTCCCCGCAATCCCGAGCCTGGCACCAGAACAACAGTTCGGCGCCCTGCCCCTGCAAGGCTTCGCGGGCGGCGGTAAAGGCCGCAATCGAGGAGTGCTCCGGTGGCAGCTCGTAGGTCACCGAAGTGGTGGTACCGCGAGCGCCGACCTGCCCATCGAAACGCAGCTGGCCGCTGATCTTGCGAATCGAGCCCATGGGATAGATCCGCTCCATCTCGGCCGGCGGGCGGTAGTCGACGATCTGCGCGTCAGGCATGCGCGGCACGATCGGCAAGTCATGGCTGCCGGGCAAGTCGGCGGCGAACAGCAAGGGACTGGCACAGGACAGGCTGGCACAAGACAACAGCAGGACACTGAATAAACGCATGGGTGCTCTCATCGGATCAGCATGGCCTGGGCGCCCTTGATGACACTGGCGTCATCCGTGCGCTGCGGAACCAGCAGCCCGCGCTGCACTGCCGGACGTGCCTCGAGGGTCGCCATCCAGCGTTGCAGGGCCGTCAGCCCCTCCACCGGAACCCCGGACCATTCATGGCCACGCACCCAGGGAAAGGTGGCGATATCGGCAATGCTGTAGTCGCCGGCAAGGAATTCGACTTCCTGCAAACGGGTGTCGAGCACCTCGTACAGGCGCCGGGTTTCATGCTGGTAACGATCGATGGCGCCCTGGAGCTTTTCCGGAAAGTAGCGGAAGAACACATTGGCCTGGCCCTGCATCGGGCCGATGCCGCCCATCTGGAACATCAGCCACTGGATCACCCGGGAGCGGCCCTTGGGGTCGCTAGGCAGCAGCTGCCCACTGAGTTCAGCCAGGTAGATAAGAATCGCGCCGGACTCGAACACGGCGAAATCGCCGTTGGCGCGGTCGACAATCGCCGGAATCCGGCCATTGGGGTTGATCTTGAGAAAGCCTGGAGCCTTCTGTTCCTTCTTGTCGAAACTCAGGGCATGCACCGTATAGGGCAGGCCGAGTTCCTCGAGCACGATAGAGACCTTGTGGCCATTCGGGGTCGCAGCGGTGTAGAGATCTATCATGGTTGTCTCCCATTTCAACCCGCCCAGCCTCGACAGTTGCCCGCTGCAAGTCAAGAAACGGCGAAAAACCTATTGAAACAGTCTGCAACAAGGATGGCACCGGCTTCGTCGTTCAGGTGCAGGTGATGGCCACCGGGCAGCTGTTCCCGGCTAAAGGGTAGCCGCTCCAGCAACTCCGGGTGCTTGGCCAGCATGCCGTCGGCCGCCACCACCAAGTGGGCCGGACAGGCCAGGCGCTGGACGAAGGTCATGGCCTGTTCCTGGGTCAGGCGCAACGGCGAGGCCAGGGTCAGGCGGCTGTCGCTGCGCCAGGTGTAGCCCCCCGGGACCGGCATCAGGCCGCGTTGCGCGAGCAGTTCGGCGGCTTCGCGGCTGACCGCGACCACGCCCTTCATCCGTGCCTCGATGGCGCGGTCCAGGCTGGCGTAGACCGGCTTGCGCTTTTCCCGCAGGTCCAACTGGGCCTGCAAAGCCATACCCATGCGCTCGGCGGCATTCTCACCGGTGGCGGTCGGCGGAATCACCCCGTCGATCAGCGCCAGGTGGCTCACCCGCTCGGGCAACGAGCCGGCCAGCACCAGCGAGACGATCGCGCCCAGGGAATGCCCGAGCAGGCCAAAACGTTTCCAGCCCAGTTGCTCGGCGACCTGCAACACGTCGTACACGTAATCCCAGAGCGCATAACCGGCGCCCAGGGGCCGGTGCCCGGAATGGCCATGCCCGGCCATGTCCAGGGCGACGATGCGCAAGCCACGCAACCTGGGCGCCAGCCGCGCGAAGCTGTTGGCGTTGTCCAGCCAGCCGTGCAAGGCAATGACCGGCAGACCGTCCTCGGGGCCAAACAGGTGCGCCGCCAACTCGATATGCGGCAGGCTCAGGCGGACTTCTTCTACCGCGGCGCTCATGCGCAGCTCCGTTCGGCGCGGGCTTCCCAGCGGCTGAAGAGTTTTTTCAGCAGGGCGGCGGTGTCCTGCGGGCGCTCCAGCGGGAACATGTGCCCGCCCGGCATGCTCAGGGATTCGCCATGGGGCATGCGCCCGACACTGCTGGCGTGGTGCTTCATCACCACCCGGCTCTGCCGCCCGCGCACCACCGCCAGCGGTACCTTCAACTGCCGGGGGCGACCCGGGCTGGTGTGCGGCACGCCGCGATAGATGCTGATCTCGGTGGCCGGATCGAAGCGCAGCCGCAAACGGCCGTCGACCTGATGCAGGCCGTGTTGCAGGTAGGCGTCGAAACACTCGGGGTCGAAGCCGCGAAACAGGGTCTTGCCGGCAAAGTAGTTGCGCGCCGATTCCAGGTCGCTGAACTCCTCGCGCCGGCCCAGGGTCCGGCCGGCGGGGGTCAGGCGGTCGATAAAACCGAAACGCTTGGCGGCGCGAATCACCCATTGATCAGCGCGGGTCAGCACCGGCGAATCGAGCATCACCACCCCGCGATACAGCTCCGGGCAACGCAGCGCCGCATGCAGATGCAGGACGCCGCCGAAGGAATGGCCGACGCCCCACACCGGCTCGGCCTGCTGTTGCAGATGGTGGATCAGTTCGTCCACCAGGTTCAGCCAGTTGTCGTCCGCCGGAAAGCGCGGATCGTGGGCGTGCTGCTGCAAATGCGCCACTTGATATTCAGGCGCCAGGGCGGCGAACAACTTGCCGTAGGTCCCCGAGGGAAACCCGTTGGCGTGAGCGAAAAACACCTGTTGCGACATACCGGCTAACTCATGAACAAAAAACGATGGCTGATTGTCCGCACGCCATTACCCGACGGCAATGACAGTAACGGTCAAGAATGATGACACTCCGCTTCAGCCTATGGGTACCACTCAGCGTGCCGGCGGCGTCTGCCCCAGCGGCACCACCGCCATGGTCAGGCGCGATACACAGCTAGCCTTGCCTTCGTCGCTGCTCAGGCGGATGTCCCAGACATGGGTGGTACGCCCGATATGAATCGCCCTGGCCACCGCCGTCACCCGGCCGGAACGCAGGCCACGCAGGTGGTTGGCATTGATTTCCAGGCCCACGCAGTAGAACTTGCTGGCATCGATGCACAGGTAGCTGGCCATGGAGCCGACCGTTTCCGCCAGCACCACCGAGGCACCGCCGTGCAGCAGGCCATAGGGCTGGTGGGTGCGATGGTCGATCACCATGCTGGCGGTCAGGGATTCGTCGTCGAAGGACTCGAAGCGGATATCCAGCACCTCACCGATGGTGTTTTTCTGGATCGCGTTCAGTTGCTCGATGTTCGGGGTGGTACGCCATAGGCTCATCACTGCATCCTTTAGGGTGGTTATCCGCGCTCAATCCTGCCACAGCACCGCTTCGGAGTGCTCGCTCCACTCTTTGAAGCGCTCGCCGTAGGCGGCTTCGATGACATTGCGCTTGATCTTCAGGGTCGGGGTCAGAAAGCCATTTTCCACTGCCCAACTGTCCTTCACCACCACCAGGCGGTGCAAGCGTTCATGTTTGTCGAGCGCGCCGTTGACCTCATCGAGAAGGCTTTCCAGGCTCGCATGCAAGCCACCACGGGCACCGCCGGAGGCGTCCTGCAAACCGGCCGCGGACAACACGCACAAGCCCAGCGGCGCACTCAGGCCATCGCCGACCACGCACACCTGCTCGATCCGCGAATGCACCGCCAGCCGGTTCTCGATCGGCGCCGGGGCCACGTACTTGCCCTTGCTGGTCTTGAAGATTTCCTTGAGCCGCCCGGTCAGGCGCAGATTGCCGTCGGCGTCCTGCTCACCCTTGTCGCCGGTGCGCAGGAAACCATCCGCAGTGACGGTTTCCGCGGTCTTCTGCGGGTCCTTGAAGTAGCCGAGCATGGTCGCCCCGCTGCGCACCTGGACCTCTCCGGACTCGTCGATCCGCACCTCGACGTCCGGACAGGGCCGGCCGATCCAACCGGGTACATGCTGGCCGCTGCGACCGATGTGGGAATAACCGCAGCTTTCGGTCATGCCGTACACCTCCAGCACGTCAAGGCCCAGGCGCTGGTACCAGTTCAACAAAGTCTGCGGCACCGGCGCAGCGCCGGACAAAGCGACCCGCAGGGCATCCAGCCCCAGCCCGGCCAGCACCTTGTGCCCGACCCGTTTGCCGATGAAGGGCAGGCCCAGCAGGAAATCCAGGCGCCTGGCCGGGATCTTGCCGTACACGCCCATCTGGAACTTGGTCCAGATCCGCGGCACGCCGAACAGCGCCGTGGGTCGCGCCCGCTGCAAGTCGGTGAGAAAGGTCTCAAGGCTCTCGGCGAAGAACACCGTCTGCCCGGTGTAGATCGCCGCCAGCTCGACGAACATGCGCTCGGCCACATGGCACAGCGGCAGGTAGGACAGTAGCCGGTCGGTCGGCCCAAGGCCGAACAGCTGGGTGCCGCGCGTCGCCGCAAAACCCAGGGTGCCGAAGCTGTGCATCACGCCCTTGGGCAGGCCGGTGGTGCCCGAGGTGTAAATGATGGTCGCCAGTTGCTCGGTGGCGGGATTGGGGTCGTCCTGGATCGGCGAGCACTGCTGCAACTGGTCCCAGCTGAAGTCGAAGCGGCCTTCGGGGCAGATCGGCAGGCTGATGGTCGGCAACCCGGGTTTCACCCCGGGGGCCATCGCCGGCCAGTCATCGAGCTTGCCGATGAACACCAGGGCCGACTCGGAATGCTCCAGCACCTGGGCCACCGAATCGGCGGTCAGGTTGGGATACAGGGGCACGGAAACGTGACCGGCCATCCAGATCGCCAGGTCGGCGATGATCCAGTGGGCACAGTTCTTGGAAATGATCGCGACATGACTACCCGGCGGCAGCTCGCGGGCGCGCAACCAGTGGGCGGCGCAGCGGGCCTGGTGGCCGACCTCGGCCCAGGTCAGCTCTTCAACCCGGCCACCACCCAGGGGCTGGACCAGGAAACGTTGGCGGGGATGACGAGCTTCGCGCTCGTAGAACACTTCCAGCGGCAAACGAAAAGCAGCAGACATGCGACTCGCTCCTTTGTTTTTGTTCTGATCGTGAGGCTAGCCAACCAAGCACTTGCTCGGGCGACTATTCCACGCACAAAGAAACGCTGCAAGTTAAGAAATGTAGCGAAAAGAACAGATCGTCGTAGGAGCGAGGCTTGCCCGCGAAAGGCCGCGACACGGAGTGCCTGAAACTACGCGGTACCCTTTTATCGCGGGCAAGCCTCGCTCCTACATCTTAGGGGCTCAGGGATTCTTGATGCTGTTGAGGGTCATCAGGCCGGCCAGCGGCCAGTCGCCTTCGAGCTCCGCCAGGCCCGCCGTGTGCATCGGCTGGGGATTGCGCAGATGGCCGTGCTGCAGAAGGCCGATCAGGTTGCCCACCAGCGGCTGGTGGCTGACCAGCAGCACGTTGTCCGCCGAGTCGAGCTGGGCGACCACCGACAGCGGGTTGTTGTCCGGCGTCAGCCAGGACACTGTGCGGATTTCCGCTTCGAAGCCCAGGGCTTCGCGCACCAGCTTCGCCGTCTGCTGCGCCCGCGCATAAGGGCTGGCGATGATCGCACTGAGCGGCTGGCCGATCAGGTGCGCGGCGCTGCGCAGCGCTTCCTGGCGGCCATGCTCGGTCAGGTTGCGCTCGGCGTCGCTGCGCGCATGCGGCTCGGCTTCACCATGTCGCAACACCCAGAGCTTCACAGCTTGGGCTCCTCGTCACGGACCGGATGGGGCGCCGGTGGCACCACATGCGGCGCTTCGCCTTCAGGGGCCCGCGGGGCCGGCCAGTCGGCGAACGGCCAAGGCTTCTGGTCGGTGTGGAAACTGCCGAAGCGACCGATCTGCGCCAGGAACTGGCTCAGGCTGTCGCCGAAGTTCATCAGGCTGGCACTCGGCGAGCCGTATATCAGGCGGTAGATCAGCTGCACCAGCACCAGCGCGCCGAGGATGAATTGCGCCACTTGCCAGACCAGCACGAACACCAGCATCCACAGCACACGCAGGAGGATGGATTCGTACTTGGCTTCGGAATTCGTATCGTTCATGTCTCGCTCCTGTCCTGCTCAGTTGAAACCACTGGTGGAGATAAAGTCGACATCGGTTTTCGGCTCGCCACGCATCAGCAGCTCGATGACCTGATTCAGCGTGCGCCCCTCAAACAGGATGGCATGTAATCCGGCCACCAGCGGCATATATACGCCCACTTCCTGGGCCTTGACCTTGAGCACCTTGAGGGTGTTCACGCCTTCGGCCACCTCGCCGAGCCGGTCCACCGCCTCCTCCAGGCTCAGGCCCTCGCCGAGGGCGAAACCGACCTGATAGTTGCGGCTCTTGGGCGACGAGCAGGTGACGATCAGATCGCCGACCCCCGCCAGGCCGAGGAAGGTCATCGGGTTGGCGCCCTGGCTGACGGCGAAACGGGTCATTTCCGCCAGCGCCCGGGTAATCAGCATGCTCTTGGTGTTTTCCCCCATGCCCAGCGCCACGGCCATGCCGGCGATGATCGCGTAGACGTTCTTCAACGCCCCGCCCAGCTCGACGCCGAAGCGGTCGGCACTGGCATAGACGCGGAAGGTACGGCCATGCAGGGCCGCCTGCACGCGCTGGCAGAGTTCTTCGTCTTCGCTGGCGACCACGGTGGCGGTCAAGGCGTGTTCGGCCACTTCACGGGCCAGGTTCGGCCCCGACAGCACACCGATCCGCGCTTGCGGGGCGATATCTTCGAGGATTTCGCTCATCAGCTTGAAGGTCTGCGCCTCGATGCCCTTGGTCAAGCTGACCAGCAGCTTGCCGGCGAGCAGCTGCGCATGGGGCGCCAGCACCGAGCGCAGGGCGCTGGAAGGCAAGGCGACAAAACACAGGTCACTGTCGTTCAGGGTGGCCAGAAGATCGGTCACCGGCTCCACCGCCGGATGAATCTTGATGCCTTTGAGGTAACGCGGATTCTCGCGATGAATGCGAATGGCCTCCGCCTGCTCCGGGTCGCGCATCCACTGCCGCACCCGATGACCGTTCTCGGCCAGCAGATTGGCCACGGCGGTACCAAAGCTTCCGCCTCCCAGGACCGCGATAGGGCGCTGTTCAGTCATATGCAATCCGTCAATCCATACAGTGGCGATGGCGGCATTATACGGGGCGGCCCTGCGGCGGCCAGCCCCGTGAACAATTAGGCACAAATGCCGGGAAAACACCGATTTGAACCTGGAATGTCGGGGTTATCGACTGGAAAACCCGGTCATCTCGGTTAACATGCGCGGCAATTACCCGTTATCAAGGCTGTGCCGTGTATCCTGGCCCTCCCCTCTCCCGCCCATCGCTCTTGCTGGCGCTGCTTTGCAGCACCCCGGCGCTGGCCGACGATCTGTTCCTGGACAGCCAGCCGCTGCCGGAAATCCTCACCGCCACCCGTCTGAAACAGTCCCCCGCGGCCGTGCCCGGCAGCATGACCGTGCTCGACAGCGAACTGATCAACGCCAGCGGCGCCCGCGACATCAGCGAACTGCTGCGCCTGGTGCCGGGGATGATGGTCGGCAATATCAGCGGCAACCAGGCCGCGGTGAACTATCACGGCACCAATGCCAGCGAAGCGCGGCGCATGCAGGTGCTGATCGACGGGCGCTCGGTGTACCGGGCGGGCCTGGCCACCGTGGACTGGAGCGATATCCCGGTGGCCATGGAGGACATCGAGCGCATCGAGGTGTTCCGCGGCCCCAATACCGTCAGTTACGGCGCCAACGCGCTGATGGCGGTGATCAATATCATCACCCGCTCGCCCGCCAACAGCCACGGCACGCGGGTCAAGGTCACCCGCGGCCAGCGCGGTATCAGCGACTGGTACGCCAGCCAGGGCACCGGCTGGGACACCGGCGACCTGCGCCTGTCGCTCTCCGGGCAGGAGGACGACGGCTTCGACAGCGATCGCAACGGCGCCGACTACCGCGACAGCCGGCGCTTGAACCGCTTCAGCCTGTCGGTCAGCCAGATGCTCAACGAGCAGCAGAGCATCGACTGGCAGCTCAGCGCCAAGGAAGGCAGCAACCAGCGCCCCTATACCTACCGCCCGGTGTTCTCCGGTATCACCTCGGCCGGCTACAACTCCGATGTGATCGCCAAGGACTATGCCGCCTCGCTGCGCTGGAACCTGGACATCAACCCGGACCACAGCCTTTATATACAAGGCTCGGCCCAGCACTGGGACCGCCAGCAGAACTGGCGCGCCTGTGACGCCGAAGTGTCGTTCAGCCCGGAACTGACCCGCCTCTGGCAGCTCAACCCGAACTACGCCGAACTGCTAGCCCGGCACATGGACAATTTCACCGGCTCCGGCGCCCCACCAGGCACCGCGGCCGAACAGGCCCTGGCCAACCAGGTGCTGACCCAATGGAAGGACGGCGCCAAGCGCACGGTCTGCGGGGATATCGACCAGAGCGCCCGCGAGTCGCGCTACGACCTCGAACTGCAGGACACCCTGAGCCTGTCCGACGGCGTGCGCCTGGTCAGCGGCCTGAACTATCGCTACGACCGCGCCGATTCGGAAACCTATTTCAACGGCACCCTCGACGACAGCACCTGGCGTGCGTTCGGCCAACTGGAATGGCGCGCCACCGAGCACTGGCTGCTGCAGGGCGGCGCCATGTTCGAGGACTCGCAGCTGAGCGGCAGCTCGCTGACCCCGCGGGTGGCGGTCAACTACCTGATCAACCCGCGCCATGGCCTGCGGGCGGTGTATTCGGAAGCGATCCGCTCGCCGGACATGTTCGAGAACAACGTCAACTGGAGCTACCGGGTCACCAAGCTGAGCCCGACCGCCTACGGCCAGCCCAGCGCCCAGTATTTCGTCAAGACCCGCGGCCCGGGCAACCTCGACCAGGAGCGCATGCGCTCGCGGGAGCTGGGCTACAACGGCTTTTTCGCCGATCTCGGGCTGAACCTCGATGTGAAGCTGTTCTACGACGAAATCAGCGGGATGATCAGCGAGCCGCTGCGCAACAACCAGTACATCGCCAGCAACAGCAACAGCTCACGCTTCGCCGGCACTGAAACCCAGCTGGACTGGCGCCTGAACCCGGCGGACCGGCTGCGCCTGACGTACGCCTATGTCGACGCCGAGGCCAGCAACCCGCTGGACGAGCAATTGACCGCGCGCCACAGCGGCTCGGCGGGCTGGTTGCGCGACTGGGGCCAGGGCTGGTCCAGCGCCCTCTTCTATTATGGTTCCAGCGCGCTCAACGGTTACCGCTTCGAACGGGTCGATACCCGCGTCGCCAAGCGTTTCCCCCTGGGCAAGGGCAGCCTGGAGCTGGCCGGCGTGCTCCAGCAACGGCTCGACGACGAGCCCACCACCTTTGTCGACAACAACTATGACTCGCACCACGTCCTCTACTTCAGTGCGGAGTTGACGTTCTAGCATGAGCCACCGTCAGTCAGGGATGACGCCACCTTGAACCGTTTCCGGGTTCGCCTGCTGCTGTTCTGTTGCCTCTGGGGTGTATTCCCCGCATGGGCGGCCCAGGTGTTGCTGACCGGCGCCGAAGACAGCGCCGGCGTACAGGCCTTTGCCCAGGCACTGGCGCAACAGCGGCCACAGGACGACGTACGCTTCGAACCCCTGGCCAACCTGCCTGCCCCCGGTCAATTGCCAGCGGGCACCCGATTGATCCTGCTCGACCCGGCCAGCCTCGAATGGCGCCAGCAGGACGCCCAGGGCCCGGCCACGCTGGTGCTGCGCATCGGCCGGATCCAGGCCCAGCAGCGCCTGGGGGCAACGCCCTCGCCCCGGCTGAGCCTGTTATGGAGCGACCCGCCGCTGGCTCGGCAATTGCAACTGATCCGCAAGATCCTCCCCCAGGCCCGGCGGATCGGCGTGCTCTACGGCGCCGACAGCGAATTCCTGCTCAAGGAACTGCACCAGGCCGCCCATCCCCTGGGGCTGGAAATCATCGCCGAGCGCTGGGACGACACCAATGACAGCCGCCCGTTGCAAAGCCTGTTGAAAAGCAGCGACGTCCTGCTGGGTCTGGACGACCCGCAGCTGTACAACCCGAAAACCGCGAAGAATCTGTTATTGAGCAGCTATGCCCGGCAGCTGGCGCTGATCGGCCCCAATGCCGGCTTCGTCAAGGCCGGCAGCCTGGCCAGCACCTACAGCGACCAGGACGACTGGCTGCAGGTGCTCGACGACTTGCTGGACCGGCCCACGACCCACTGGCCGCGTACCCTGTATCCGCAACCGTTCAAGGTGTTGAGCAACCCGCAAGTGGCACGCTCCCTGGGTGTCGAACCGATTGACGAGCAATTGGTGGCGACCCAGCTGGCCGAAGGAGAAAAACGCCCATGACCTTCCGTCGCCGTTGGGACATCAGTACCCGCACCCAGATCATCTGCCTCGGCCCGGCGCTGCTGCTGACCCTGCTGCTGATCAGCTTCTTTACCTTCGTGCGGATCCAGGACCTGCGCCAGGAGCTGAACCACACCGGTCAGTTGATCGCCAACCAGCTGGCGCCGGCCACCGAGTACGGGGTGATTTCGGGCAACAGCGAAGGCCTGGAAAGCCTGCTCAAGGCCACCCTGTCCACGCCCCATGTGCGCTTTCTCGAAGTCCAGGACAGCCGCAACAAGATCCTGGTGTACGTCGAGCAGCCTTCGGAGACCCACAGCCGCTCGCAGCAGGTGGAAGTGTTCCAGGCCCCGGTGCGCCTGCAACGCATCCAGCTCAACAACAATTTCTTCCAGGACGACCCGGGCGCCAGCACTACCCCCAACGCGGACTACCTGGGGCGGGTGATCGTCGGCATGTCCAACGACGCCTTCAGCCAGCGTCAGCAGGAAATCCTGTTCAAGGCCGGCATCCTCGCGCTGTTCGCCCTGCTGTTCACCTTCCTTTTGGCCCGCCGCCTGGCGGCCAGCCTGTCGCAGCCGATCAGCGCCATGGGCACCGCAGTCAAGGCCATTCAACAGGGTGACTTCAAGACCCCGCTGCCGATTGTCGACGATGCCGAGCTGGGCGATCTTTCGCGGCACATCAACAACCTCGCCGCCGGCCTCGAGCAGGCCAGCCGCGAGCAGCACCAGGCCATGGCGCAATTGATCCAGACCCGCGAAGAAGCGGAGCGGGCCAATAACGCCAAGTCGGACTTCCTGGCGATGATGAGCCATGAACTGCGCACGCCCATGAACGGCGTACTGGGCATGCTGCAACTGCTCGAAACCACCGAGATGACCGATGAGCAGCACGAATACGCGGCGCTGGCCTCCGAGTCCACCGAGCACCTGCTCAAGGTGATCAACGACATCCTCGACTTCTCGCGCATCGAGCGCTCGGCCCTGGAGCTGGAGCACATCCCGTTCAACCTCGCCGAACTCATCGGCAGCTCGGCCCAGGCCTTCCAGCACAGCGCCGCGCAGCGCGGGCTGGACCTGCAACTGCGGCTGCCGCCCGGCATGGAGTCGCTGCAAGTCAAGGGCGACCCGACGCGGATCCGGCAGATCCTGGTGAACCTGATCGGCAACGCCTTGAAGTTCACCGAACAAGGCAGCGTCACCATCGAGCCGCAATGGCAGGCCCTGGACCATGAACTGCTGTGGTTCACCTGTACCGTGCGCGACAGCGGGATCGGCATCAGCCCGCAAAGCCTGGAACTGATGTTCAACGCCTTCCAGCAGGCCGACAGTTCGATTTCCCGGCGTTACGGCGGTACCGGCCTGGGGCTACCGATCGCCCGCACCCTGGCCGAACGCATGGGCGGCACCCTGCGCGCCCAGAGCGAGGAAGGCCGCGGCTCGGTGTTCACCCTGGAGATCCCGCTGGCGCTGTACCAGCAAAGCCTGCCGGTGCTGGCCCCGCGGGTGCACAGCGGGCATACCCATGGCGAGGGGCGCAACGTGCTGTTGGTGGAAGACAACCCGGTCAACCAGACCGTGATCCAGGCCATGCTGCGCAGCCTGGGCTTCACGGTCAGCATTGCCACCGACGGTGCCCAGGCCATTCGCAGCGCCGAAAGCCTGATCTTCGAGGCGATCCTGATGGATTGCCGGCTGCCGCTGATCGACGGTTACGAGGCCACCCGGCAGATCCGCCAACTGCCCGGATGCGCCGACCTGCCGATCATCGCCTTGACCGCCAACGCCTTGCAGGGCGACCGCGAAGCCTGTCTGTCGGCGGGCATGAACGATTACCTGGCCAAGCCGTTCAAACGCACGGATCTGCAGCAAATTCTCCAACGTTGGGTGCAGTAGCGGCCATTTATCGACCATCTGCGACTGGCGTGAAGGGCGAAAGTGCGGCAGTCTTAGGCACCCGAACAGGCCCCTCACAGGGCCTGTATAATAATTTCAGTGCACAAGTGTACATTCATGTCCCTTGTGCTGTGACTTTCACCACAACGCAATAGTCTATGAGTAGGCTGCCGGCTCGAGGCATGAACGCTTCGATCGGCCGGGAAGATTTGCCCCACCCTGCCGCATGGGACTATTGAGGAGCTCGCATGACCAAACAAAACGCCTTTACTCGGGAAGATCTGCTGCGCTGCAGTCGCGGTGAGCTGTTCGGCCCAGGTAACGCGCAACTGCCCGCCCCGAACATGCTGATGGTGGATCGCATCGCTCATATCAGCCAAGAGGGTGGCAAGTACGGCAAAGGTGAATTGGTCGCCGAGCTGGATATCACCCCCGACCTGTGGTTCTTCGCCTGCCACTTCGAAGGCGATCCGGTGATGCCGGGCTGCCTGGGCCTCGACGCCATGTGGCAACTGGTCGGCTTCTTCCTGGGCTGGCAAGGCCTGCCGGGCCGCGGTCGCGCCCTGGGTTCGGGCGAAGTGAAGTTCTTTGGTCAGGTGCTGCCAACCGCCAAGAAAGTTACCTATAACATTCATATCAAGCGCGTCCTCAAGGGCAAGCTGAACATGGCCATCGCCGATGGCTCGGTCAGCGTCGACGGCCGCGAGATCTACACCGCCGAAGGCCTCCGGGTCGGCGTTTTCACCTCCACTGACAACTTCTAAGGGTTATCCGCATGCGCCGCGTCGTTATCACTGGTCTGGGCATCGTTTCGTGCCTGGGCAATGACAAAGAGACCGTCTCCGCTAACCTGCGTGCAAGTCGCCCTGGCATCCGCTTCAACCCGGAATATGCCGAAATGGGTCTGCGTAGCCAGGTTTCCGGCTCCATTGACCTCAACCTCGAAGAGCTGATCGATCGCAAGATCTATCGCTTCGTCGGCCACGCGGCGGCTTACGCCTACCTGGCCATGAAAGACGCCATCGCCGATTCCGGCCTGACCGAAGAGCAGGTTTCCAACCCGCGTACCGGCCTGATCGCCGGCTCCGGCGGCGCCTCGACCCTGAACCAGATGGAAGCGCTGGACATCCTGCGCGAGAAAGGCGTCAAGCGCGTCGGCCCATACCGCGTAACGCGGACCATGAGCAGCACCGTTTCCGCCTGCCTGGCCACTCCGTTCAAGATCAAGGGCCTGAACTACTCCATCGCTTCCGCCTGCGCCACCAGTGCTCACTGCATCGGTACCGCCATGGAACAGATCCAGATGGGCAAGCAGGACATCGTGTTCGCCGGCGGCGGTGAAGAAGAACACTGGAGCCAGTCGTTCCTGTTCGACGCCATGGGCGCCCTGTCCAGCAAGCGCAATGACACCCCGGAACAAGCCTCCCGCGCCTACGACGCCGACCGTGACGGTTTTGTCATCGCCGGCGGTGGCGGCATGGTAGTAGTCGAGGAGCTGGAACACGCCCTGGCCCGTGGCGCGAAGATCTACGCCGAAATCGTTGGCTACGGCGCGACGTCCGACGGCTACGACATGGTGGCGCCAAGCGGCGAAGGTGCAATCCGTTGCATGCAGATGGCCATGTCCACCGTCGACGCACCGATCGACTACCTGAACACCCACGGCACCTCGACTCCGGTCGGCGACGTCGCGGAAATGAAAGGTGTGCGTGAAGTGTTCGGCGACAAGGCTCCAGCCATCAGCTCCACCAAGAGCCTGTCGGGTCACTCCCTGGGCGCCGCCGGCGTTCACGAAGCGATCTACTGCCTGCTGATGATGGAAGGCAACTTCATGGCAGGTTCGGCCAACATCGACGAGCTGGATCCGGAAGTGGCCGATATGCCGATCCTGACCAAGACTCGCGAAGACGCCACCATCAACACCGTGATGAGCAACAGCTTCGGCTTCGGCGGCACCAACGCCACCCTGGTCCTGAAGCGCTGGCAGGGCAAGTAAGCCCCGCTGCTTCGCCACATGAAAAACGCCCCGACTGGTTCGGGGCGTTTTTTATTGGGCGATTGTTTTCCCTGGTATCAAAGCACTTACACCGAAAAGCGCGCCACCAGGGTGTTCAGGTCCACCGCCAGTCGCGACAGCTCCTGGCTCGCGGCGCTGGTCTGGTTGGCCCCGGCCGAGGTCTGCATGGCCAGGTCGCGGATGTTCATAAGGTTGCGGTCCACCTCCCTGGCCACCGCCGCCTGCTCCTCCGAGGCGCTGGCAATCACCGTGTTGCGCTCGTTGATCAGGGTGATCGCCCCGGCGATTTCCTCCAGCGCCGCCCCCGCCGCCTTGGCCAGCTCCAGGGTCGAGCGGGCCCGGCTGTTGCTCTGCTGCATGGAGCTGACAGCCTGGTCGGTGCCCTGCTGAATGCCGCCGATCATCTGCTCGATTTCCTGGGTCGATTGCTGGGTGCGATGAGCCAGTGCCCGTACCTCGTCCGCCACCACCGCAAACCCGCGGCCGGCATCCCCGGCCCGTGCCGCCTCGATGGCCGCATTCAGAGCCAGCAGGTTGGTCTGCTCGGCCACCGAGCGAATCACATCGAGCACCTTGCTGATGCCATAGACCTTCTGCGCCAGCTCTTCGACCTGGGAGGCGTTGGCGGTCACGTCGTCGGCCAAGGACTCGATGGACTGCACTGTCTGCCGCACCTGCTCACGCCCATGCTGGGCAATCAGGTCGGACTGACGGGAGGCTTCGGATGTCGCCACGGCATTGCTGGCCACCTCCTCCACCGCGGCGGTCATCTGGTTCACCGCCGTCGCCGCCTGCTCGATTTCCTGGCTCTGCTGATGCAGGCCACGGGTGGCGTCCTCGGTCACGCAATTGAGCTCCTCCGAGGCAGAGGCCAACTGGCTGGAAGAGTCGGCGATGCGCCGGATGGTCTCCCGCAGGCTGTGCTGCATGGCCTTGAGCGCCTGTAGCAGGCGCGCCGGCTCATCCTTGCCGCTGATGCGGATGTCCTCGGTCAGGTCGCCACCGGCCACCACTTCGGCCACGCTCAGCGACTGCGAGAGCGGCAGCACAATGCTGCGGGTGAGCAACAGGGCCAGGACAATGGTCATCAGGCCGGCCACCACGATCATCACCACCACCCAGACCTTGGCGCTGTTGAACACCGCCCGGGCCAGCTCGGTGGCCAGGTTGGAATTGTTCCGGTTCAGGGCTACCAGTTCGTTGAGGGTACCCGCCAGGTCATCGGCCAGCTGGCTCATTTCGCCATTGACCACCGCGACCGCATCCTCTAGCCGTCCCTGTTGCGACAGCGCCATCACCTGGTTCTGGTGCTCGAGGTAACGTTTCTCGGCGGCTTTGTAGCGATCGAACAGTACGCGCTCTTCCGGCAGCACAATCAGCGCGTTATAGCGCTCCTGGGCCACCTTCATACCGCTCTTGATCTCATTGAGCTTGCTTTCGTTCTGCGCCAGGGCCTGGGGGCTGCGGTTGAGCAGCAAGCGCATGGTCAGCGCGCGGACCCGCAGCAGGTCCTGATTCATTTCGCCCACCGACATCACACTGGGCAGCCAGTTGTTGTCGACCTCGTCGGACTGCGCACGCATGTTCGACATCTGCAGCAGGGCGAACGCCCCCAGGCCGAACACCATCAGCGCCAGCAGACCGAAGCCCAGGCCCGCGCGCGGTGCAATGTTGAGACTCCTGATGCTCATTCTCCGGTTCCTTCCAAAAGCGCTGCATTCGCCATGCAGCGGGCTGCTGTTGAAAGTATCGGGTCCCGGAAAATTTGCTTAAGACGAAAACGTGATATCAAAACGCCCAAGCACTCCGATGCCTGGGCGTAAACGATTCAGCGTACAGTAAAACGCTGCTGAACCAACAAACGGTCACCCTGGAACACCATGAAACGCCACTCGCCGGGGATCACTTCATGACTCTCGGTGAACTCGTAGGCCATGATGTCCTGCGGCGCGCCCGGCACCAGTTTCTGGGTCACTTCGAGCTTGTCGTGACGCTTGCCATCCGGGGTACGGATACCTGGCGTGAAATACAGCAGGGTCAGCGGCACATCCTCGGCCACCTTGCCGGCCAGCTGATAACGCAGGCCGAACTTGGTGCCCAGCCGCGCGGGCACTATCTCGGTCTGCTCGATATTCTCGTTGCTGCGCCGCAGCACCCGCTCACCCGACTGCAACGCGGCCTTCGGCCCCTCAAACACACCATATTCCACCGGTCCTTCGACACGGACTTCAGCATTGGCAAGGCCACTGAGCATCATCAGCGCCGCCAATGCGCTTAAACGGGTGAGGTGCATATCGCGCTCCTTGATTGAGATGGCGCGAGCCTATGACGCAGGCATGACAGGCTGATGACAAACCTGCATCGCTACCCTCGACCCTCGACGGGCAGAGCGTGTCCCTGGCAGCACGAAGTAGAAAAAGTGGAACGCACAGACAGCGTAATGCTCTATAACTGCACCACCTTTCAACCTCTGTTCCGACTGCTCACCACTGCCCGAGGTCCGCCATGACTATCACCGTCAACACCGAATCCAGCGAAGGTTTCCGCCACAGCATCCAGATCGATGACCACCAATTGTTCGCCGACCTGCCCAAGACCCTGGGTGGCGAAGGCTCCGCGCCGGAACCCCACGACTTCTTCGATGCCGCCCTGGGCGCCTGCAAGGCCCTGACCCTCAAGCTGTATGCGCAGAAAAAAGAGATTCCGCTCACGGGCGTCACGGTCGAGGTCAAGCACGACAACAGCCAGGAGCAGAAAGGCAAATACGCGCTGCACGTCAAGCTGACCCTCAAAGGCGTGCTCACCGACGCCCAGCGTGAAGAACTGCATCGCGTCGCCGACCGCTGCCCGGTGCACAAGCTGATGACCACCGCCGAGGTGAGCATCGAGACCCACCTCTCCGAAGGCGCGTTCAGCCAATAGCGCCAAGGGTTGCACAAGCGGGTTATGCTCCCGGGCATAACCCGATCAGCCTGGAATGCACCATGAACACACCGCTCGTGATTCGCCCTCGCGCCGAGGACGTTGAAGGCCAACCCATCCTGCGTCCGCTGCCCTCGGCCCAATGCCGCAGTGTCGGGCCCTTCGTGTTTTTCGATCACATGCTGCAAACCCGCTACCCCGCGGGCAAGGGCATGAATATCCGCCAGCATCCGCATATCGGCCTGTCGACCCTGACCTATCTGTTCCAGGGGCAGATCCAGCATAAGGACAGCCTGGGTTCCGATCAGGTGGTGAACCAGGGGGATGTCAGCTGGATGACTGCCGGCAGCGCCATCGCCCACGTCGAACGCACCCCGCAGGCGCTGATCGACAGCGACTTCAGCATGCACGGCCTGCAAGTCTGGCTGGCCTCCCCCAAGGCCCATGAACAAGGCCCGGGGCACTACAGCCACCACCCGGCCGCGACCCTGCCGGTCAGCGACAACCTTGGGGTCAAGATCCGCATGATCGCCGGCAGCGGTTTCTGCCTGGAATCGCCGGTCCCGGTGCTCTCCCCGACCCTGTATGCCGAACTACAGCTTCAGACCGCGACCACCCTGCTGATCCCCGCCGAACACGAGGAGCGCGCCCTGTACGTGCTCGAAGGCGACGCCCAGCTGGATGGCGAGCCCATAGAGCCCCATGCGCTGGTGATCCTGCCGATCGGAACCACCCCCACCCTGTTCGCCGACAGCGACTGCCACGCCGTGCTGTTCGGCGGCGCGCCGCTGGACGGTCCACGGCGGATCAACTGGAACTTCGTCTCCAGCGACCCGGCCCGTATCGATGAAGCCCGCCAACGCTGGGCCGCCGGCGACTGGCCGAGGGTGCCGGGAGAAAGCGAACGAATCGAATTGCCCAAAGGCAAAGGCTCGCCGTCACCCCTGTAGCGGCTGGCGTTCGGCGGTTCGGAACGGGCCAAACACCGGCCAGTCTCCACCGCCGCCTGGTTGCGCAACCAGGTACCGACCGACCGCGAGCGGTTGCGGGTAGCCGGATCCCGGCCTATGGTCCAAGCGATGCATTGCCTGCGACCGCCGCGCGATGATTCGCCGTGGGTCGCTGTCCATCCAGCGCAACTTTGCGCAGCGAGGTGACCACATGCCAAACGACTCCCGTCCTGCCGTGCTCGAACTGATCGGCAACACGCCGCTGGTGCGTGTCAGCCGTTTCGATACCGGCCCCTGTACGCTGTTTCTCAAGCTTGAATCGCAAAACCCCGGAGGTTCGATCAAAGACCGCATCGGCCTGGCGATGATCGACGCCGCCGAGCGCGACGGCCGCCTGCGACCCGGTGGCACCATAGTCGAGGCCACCGCCGGCAACACTGGCCTCGGCCTGGCCCTGGTCGGTCGCGCCAAGGGCTACCGGGTGGTCCTGGTGGTGCCGGACAAGATGTCCACCGAGAAGGTCCTGCACCTCAAGGCGATGGGCGCCGAAGTGCACATCACCCGCTCCGACGTCGGCAAGGGCCACCCTGACTACTACCAGGACATGGCCGCGCGACTGACCAAGGAGATTCCCGACGCCTTCTTCGCCGATCAGTTCAACAACCCGGCCAACCCGCTGGCCCACGAGTGCAGCACGGCGCCGGAAATCTGGGCCCAGACCCAACATGATGTGGACGCCATAGTGGTCGGCGTCGGCTCGGCCGGCACCCTGACCGGCTTGACCCGGTTCTTCCGCCGGGTGCAGCCGGACCTGGAGATGGTCCTGGCCGACCCGGTGGGCTCGGTGATGGCCGAATACAGCCGCAGTGGCACCCTGGATACGCCTGGCTCCTGGGCGGTGGAAGGCATCGGTGAAGACTTCATTCCGTCCATTGCCGACCTTTCCAGCGTGCGCAAGGCCTACTCCATCAGCGACGAGGAAAGCTTCGAGCACGCCCGCCAACTGCTGCGCGCCGAGGGCATTCTCGGCGGCTCTTCGACCGGCACCCTGCTGGCCGCGGCACTACGCTACTGCCGCGAGCAGACCGAGCCGAAACGGGTGGTCAGCTTCGTCTGCGACACCGGCACCCGCTACCTGTCGAAGGTCTACAACGACCAATGGATGAACGATCAGGGCCTGCTTGCACGCAAGCGCTACGGCGATCTGCGCGACCTGATCGCGCGACGCTTCGAGGACGGCCGGGTAATCAGCGTCGGGCCGGACGACACCCTGCTCACCGCCTTCCAGCGCATGCGCCTGGCCGACGTCTCGCAACTGCCGGTGCTGGTGGACGGGCAGCGGCTGATCGGGGTGATCGACGAGTCGGACATCCTGCTGGGCGTGCACGAAGACGCTTCGCACTTTCGCAAGACCGTGGCCAGCGCCATGAGCGATCAGTTGGAAACCCTGCCTCCCAGCGCCAGCCTGGCCGAACTGGAGGCGGAACTCGACCGTGGCTTCGTGGCGATCATCGCCGACGCCTCGGGCTTCCACGGCTTGATTACCCGGGTCGACATGCTCAATCACTTACGGAGATCGCTAACATGAGTCAACAGGATGAAACCGGCGCACCGCGTGCCTTCGCTACCCGGGTAATCCATGCGGGGCAAACGCCGGACCCTTCCACCGGGGCGCTGATGCCGCCGATCTACGCCAACTCCACCTATGCCCAGCAGAGCCCCGGAGTGCACAAGGGGCTGGACTACGGGCGCTCGCACAACCCCACGCGCTGGGCGCTGGAACGCTGCGTGGCGGACCTCGAGAGCGGCACCCAGGCCTTCGCCTTCGCCTCCGGGCTGGCGGCGATTTCCAGCGTGCTCGAATTGCTCGACGCCGGCGCGCATATCGTTTCCGGCAATGACCTGTACGGCGGCACCTTCCGCCTGTTCGAACGGGTGCGCCGGCGCAGCGCCGGGCATCGCTTCAGCTTCGTCGACCTGTCCGACCTCTCGGCCTTCGAAGCGGCGCTGCAGGACGACACCCAGATGGTCATGGTCGAGACCCCGAGCAACCCCCTGCTGCGCCTTACCGACCTCGCCGCCATCGCGCGCATCTGCCGCGCCCGGGGCATCATCTGCGTCGCCGATAACACCTTTGCCAGCCCGTGGATCCAGCGCCCGCTGGAACTGGGCTTCGATATCGTGCTGCACTCGACGACCAAGTACCTCAACGGCCACTCCGATGTGATCGGCGGTATCGCGGTGGTCGGGCAGAACCCCGACCTGGCCGAGCGCCTGGGCTTCCTGCAGAACGCCGTGGGGGCCATCGCCGGGCCGTTCGACGCCTTCCTCACCCTGCGCGGAGTGAAAACCCTGGCGCTGCGCATGGAACGCCACTGCAGCAATGCCCTGGAGCTGGCGCAATGGCTGGAGCGCCAGCCCCAGGTGGCGCGGGTCTACTACCCGGGCTTGCCGTCACATCCGCAGCACGCCCTGGCGCAGCGGCAGATGCGCGGTTTCGGCGGGATGATCTCCCTCGATCTGAACTGCGACCTGGCCGGTGCCAAGCGTTTTCTCGAAAACGTGCGGATCTTCGCCCTGGCCGAAAGCCTGGGCGGGGTGGAAAGCCTGATCGAGCACCCGGCGATCATGACCCACGCCAGCATTCCCGCGGACACCCGGGCGCAGCTCGGTATCGGCGACGCTCTGGTGCGTTTGTCCGTGGGAGTCGAGGATGTGGAGGACCTGCGCGCCGACCTGGCCCAGGCGTTGACGCGGATCTGAATGGCTGACAGACACAAAAAAGCCCGCCTGGCGTATAAGGCGGCTCACTGAGAGCCGCATTGCGTTGCCAGGCGGGCTTGCCGTTCCCGGGGCTCAGCCCTTGAACACTTCATCCAGCAGGTTGTGCATCGAGGTGAAGGCACGGCCCGCGGTCTTGGCGTCGTACATCATCGTTCCCGGCACATTGGCGTGCGGATCGGTGAAGGAATGCACCGCGCCGCCGTAGCTCAGCAGTTGCCAATCCACGCCCGCGGCGTTCATTTCCTCTTCGAAGGCCGGCAACTGCTCTTTCGGCACCAACGGGTCGGAGGCGCCATGCAGCACCAGCACCGCGCCCTTGATGTTCCGCGCGTCGGCCGGGTTCGGCGTATCCAGGCTGCCGTGGAAGGACACCGCGGCTTTCAGGGGCGCGCCGCTGCGTGCCAGCTCCAGGGAGCAGCAACCACCGAAGCAGAAGCCGAAAGTGGCCAGCCTGGCCTTGTCCAACGCAGCTTCCCGCTGGCTTTGCAGCGCCTCGAAGGCTGCCTGCATGCGCTTGCGCAGCAAGGCCCGATCATTCTTCAGCGGCATCATGGCGGCGCCCGCCTCGTCGCCGTTGCTCGGACGGACCTGTTGCCCGTACAGGTCGGCGATCAGCACCACATACCCCTTGGCGGCCACCGCCTCGGCAATCTTCTCGGCACCGGCGCTGACCCCCATCCAGTTCGGCGCCATCAACAGCCCCGGACGCGGCCCTTTGTGGCTGGCATCGAACGCCAGGCGGCTTTCATAGGATTGACCATCAATCTGGTAGACCAGGGAACGAACAGTGACTTGGCTCATTTCAGACTCCTGATTCAAAAACACCGGAATGAAAAAACCCGCCGAAGCGGGTTTTTATACAACGCAGTTAAACCGACAGTTCAACCAGCAGCTTGTTCAGGCGGCGCACATAGGCGGCCGGGTCTTTCAAGCTGTCGCCGGCAGCCAGGGCCGCCTGATCGAAGAGGATGTGCGACAGATCGCCGAAGCGCTCGTCGCTCCGCTCGCCGTCGAGTTTCTCGATCAACGGGTGAGCCGGGTTGAATTCGAAGATCGGCTTGGAATCCGGCACCTTCTGCCCGCTGGCCTCGAGGATCTGGCGCATCTGCAGGCCCAGGTCCTGCTCGCCGATCGCCAGGATCGCCGGGGAGTCGGTCAGGCGGTGGGAAACCCGCACTTCGCTGACGCTCTCGCCCAGGGCGGTCTTGATCCGCTCCACCAGGCCTTCCTTGCTCTTGGCGACTTCTTCCGCGGCCTTTTTGTCCTCTTCCGAGTCCAGGTTGCCCAGGTCCAGATCACCACGCGCCACGTCGACAAAGCTCTTGCCGTCGAAGTCGCTCAGGTAGCTCATCAGCCACTCGTCGATGCGGTCGGTCAGCAGCAGCACTTCGATGCCTTTCTTGCGGAAGACTTCCAGGTGCGGGCTGTTCTTGACCTGCGCGTAGGTTTCGCCGGTGAGGTAGTAGATCTTGTCCTGGCCTTCCTTGGCGCGCGCCAGGTAGTCGGCCAGGGAGACATTCTGCTCGCCGTCGTCGCCCTGGGTGGAGGCGAAGCGCAGCAGGCCGGCGATCTTTTCCTTGTTGGCGAAGTCTTCGGCCGGGCCTTCTTTCATCACCTGGCCGAAGTTTTTCCAGAAGCCCTTGTATTGCTCAGGCTCGTTCTTCGCCAGTTTTTCCAGCATGTCCAGTACGCGCTTGGTCAGCGCCGACTTCATGGAGTCGATGATCGGGTCTTTCTGCAGGATTTCCCGCGACACGTTCAGCGACAGGTCGTTGGAGTCGACCACACCCTTGATGAAGCGCAGGTACAGCGGCAGGAAGGATTCCGCCTGGTCCATCACGAACACACGCTGCACGTACAGCTTCAGGCCTTTCGGCGCTTCACGCTGGTACAGGTCGAATGGCGCACGGGCCGGCACGTACAGCAGCGAGCTGTATTCCAGCTTGCCTTCGACCTTGTTGTGGCTCCAGCTCAGCGGGTTCTCGAAATCGTGGGCGATGTGCTTGTAGAACTCCTGGTATTCCTCGTCCTTGATCTCGGTGCGCGGACGGGTCCACAGGGCACTGGCGCGGTTGACGGTTTCCCATTCCTGCGCAGGCTTCTCTTCACCCTCAGCGGCAGCGGCCTCTTTCGGCAGCTCGATCGGCAGGGCGATATGGTCGGAGTACTTCTTGATAATGTTGCGCAGGCGCCAGCCATCGGCGAACTCGTCTTCGCCGGATTTCAGGTGCAGGACGATACGGGTGCCGCGGTCGGCCTTGTCGATGGTCGCGACTTCGAACTCGCCCTCGCCCTTGGAGGACCAGTGCACGCCTTCGCTGGCAGCGAGGCCGGCACGACGGGTGAAGACATCGACCTTGTCGGCGACGATGAAGGCGGAATAGAAGCCCACGCCGAACTGGCCGATCAGGTGCGAATCCTTCTTCTGGTCGCCCGTGAGGTTTTTCATGAAGTCGGCGGTGCCGGACTTGGCGATGGTCCCCAGGTGGGTGATCACATCTTCCCGGCTCATGCCGATGCCGTTGTCTTCGAGGGTGACGGTCTTGGCGTCCTTGTCGAAGCTCACACGGATTTTCAGCTCCGCGCCACCTTCCAGCAACTCAGGCTTGGACAGGGCTTCGAAGCGCAATTTGTCGACAGCGTCAGAGGCGTTCGAGATCAGTTCGCGAAGGAAGATTTCCTTGTTGGAATACAGCGAATGGATCATGAGGTGCAGCAGCTGCTTTACCTCGGTCTGGAAGCCCAGGGTTTCCTTTTGAGTTTCCACACTCATGGTCATCAAACTCCAATCAGATGGCATAAGCCGCGCCCGGAGGGCTTACGGCGGGATGTCCACAGAGTTGGGGGCTCTACCTGAGATTTCAAGGGCCTGGACTTTCTTCAAGCTTGAAATGTGCTCGGGCGGTGGCAATCGGCTCCTCCGCGCTGCTCTGCCAGGCGGTGATGGCCACGTTCGCCACCCGCCGGCCCTGGCGGCAGACCTGGCATCTGGCATAGGTATCGCGAAATTGCCCGGCCCGCAGGTAGTCGAGGGAGAAGTCGATGATCTTCGGCACTCCGGGCGAACCGGTGCCAATCAACAGATGCAGGGCCGCCGCCAGCTCCATGAAACCGGCGATCACCCCACCGTGCAGGGCCGGCAGCAACGGGTTGCCAATGTTGTCGCGGTTGGCGGGCAGGCGAAACAGCAACCCATCGCCCTGCCGCGAACACTCGATACCGATCAGCCTGGCGTAGGGAATCAGCTGCAGCAGTGCCGCGTAATCGCCTTGCTGGTGGGCATGCCGCACTTGCTTCTGGAAATCGTCGCTCATGGCTGCTCACCCTTGATGGCGCCGGCAAAATCTTTGCTGCCCTTGAGGCCCTTGCCCATGCGCATGAAGGTGCCCACCACATGGGCAACGGGGTGCTCGGGATCGTCCTGGTAGGCAAAACCGCGAGTGAAAATCACATCGGTGGTCACCCGATAGCACTGGGCAAAGCCATATACGCTTTTGCCCGGCTCTGCCGGGTGCATGTAATCGACACGCAAGTCCAGGGTCGGACAGACTTCGAATTCCGGCAGGACGCACAAGGTGGCCATGCCGCAGGCGGTGTCCATCAACGAGGTCAGCGCGCCACCGTGGATCACCCCGGTCTGAGGGTTACCGACTATCTGCGGGCTGTAAGGCAGCATCAGGGTGATGCCGTCTTTTGAAGCGCTGTGCACGCTCATTGCCAATACCTGGCAATGGCGCAGCGCCGATAAAAACCGCGTCGCACGCTCAAAAACAGGGTTTTGCTCCATAAGGCAACTCTCTAGTTGGTGTCAAAACCGCTCGGTTAACGGGACAGCTAAAAGTTCCATATTGCTGGCACTTTATATATCTTTCGCTTTCAAGGAACTTAACCTGTAGAGCCATGCTCGAAAGGCCAGAAGATATCTTCAATAAGGAGAAACACCCCATGCGTAAGACTTTAGCTATTGCCCTGATGCTGACCGCTTCCCTCGGTCTCGCTGCCTGCGATAAAAAATCCGAGGACAAAGCTCAAGATGCCAACCAACATGCTGAGCAAGCTCAACAGAAACTGAACGAAGCTCAGGATAAAGTGAGCGAAGCCGCAAAAGAAACCGTCGATGCAGCCAAAGATCAGGTTGAATCGAGCAAAGCAGCTGTTGAAGAAGCTGCCAAGGAAGCCGCTCCTAAAACCAACTAATCCGGTTTTAGTGCAGCAAAAAGAAAGCCCGCCTAGTGCGGGCTTTACTTTGTCTGGAATAACTCTACGCCAACAGGCGGCGAAAAATCGGACTAAGCATCAGCAACATTGAACAGAGCAGACCGATAAACCAGACCAGACTGCGCTGCCAGGCAAGATCCGCCCAATAACACAGCAGATAGATAACTCGCGTAATGACAAAGACGATCGCCAGGCCGTCGATCAACCAACCCTGAGTCTGGGTGGTATGGGCCATCAGGACCCCGACCGCGAATAACATGAAGGCTTCGAAGCTGTTCTGGTGCGCCGCCACCGCCCGGGCACCGAACCCGGTGAGCTGCGCCTGTTGCTGGCGTGGCAGGTGATTGTTGTAACCGCCCTGCTCTTTCATGGCCCTGGCCACCGGCATCCGTGCCACATAAATCAGCAGCGCGCTGATAAACACACACCAGAACGCGATACTCATCAGGCAATCTCCTTGTTCACCTCGGGCAATGGCGCCTCTGTAGGGGTATAGACCATCACGTCCAACACGTCGGAATGAAACTCCCGGCGGTACAGCACCAGCACCACGCCCGCGCTCATCAGCATGAACAGCCAGGGGCTGACGAACCAGGCCAGCATGCTCATGCCGAAGTAATAGGAACGCAGGCCGAAGTTGAACTGGTTGGCGGCCATGGAAATCACCCGCGCAGCCCGCAGGGCAAAGGCTTTGCGCTCCTGTTCGGAAACATGTCGCTCACCGATCATCGGTGCCGAGCCTACGAGGATGGCGGCGAAGTTGTACTGGCGCATGCACCAGCTGAAGGTGAAGAAGGCGTAGACGAATACCAGGGCCAGGCACAGCAGCTTGATCTCGGACATGCCCTGGGAGGCCTGCTGCACCATCGGAATGTCGGCCAGCAGTGATACCGCGCGTTCGGAAGCGCCGAGCACCGTGAGGATACCGGCGAGGATAATCAGGGTGCTGGAGGCAAAAAACGAGGCATTGCGCTCCAGGTTGCCGATCACGCTGGCGTCGGCGATGCGGTTGTCGCGCAGCAGCATGCGGCGCATCCAGTCTTCCCGGTACAGGTGCAGCACGCTGGCCAGGCACGCGGTGTCGCGGCCCTTCCAGGTGGCGTAGCGGGTATAGCCGCCCCAGCAGATGACAAACCAGAGTGCGGCGATGAGATGGATCAGGTTGGCTTCGACGAACGACATGCAGGTTCCCGGATAGGCGTTGGCAGAGTGCGGATACAACTGGCACTGCTTCGACGTTGATCGAGGAAAAAAGACACCATCCGTCGCCCATAAAAAATGCCCCGTATCGCTGGATACGGGGCATTTTTTTGGCTACTCGGTGCCCGCTTGTGACGGGCCCCGGCAGATGGCGGTTTAGGCCAGCGCTTCGCTGCGCTTGCCCAGCAGGCGGTCGCAGACCACCGCGACCACCAGGGTCATGACCGAAGGCACCAGCCACGCCAGGCCCTGCTCGCTCAGCGGCAGGTGCATCAACTGGGTTGGCATCCAGTCCGCCAGGCCGGCGCCCTTGAGGGCGTCGATCAAGCCGAACAGGAAGGACACCAGCATCACCGGACCGACGATGCGGCCCTGCTCATGCCAGAAGTCCTTGCAGAAGCTCAGGGCCACCAGGGCGATGCACGGCGGGTAGATGGCGGTCAGCACCGGGATGGAGAAAGCGATCAGCTTGGTCAGGCCCAGGTTGGACACCAGCAGCGAGAACGCCGCCAGGATGATCACCAGGGTCTTGTACGACAGCGGCAGTACGCGGCTGAAGTACTCGGCGCAAGCACAGGTCAAACCAACCGCGGTCACCAGGCAGGCCAGGGAAATCAGCACGGCCAGGAAACCACTGCCCAGGGAGCCGAAGGTGTGTTGCACGTAAGCATGCAGCACCGCCGCGCCGTTGGTGGCGCCGGCCGCGACTTCGTGGCTGCCCGAACCCAGGCGGAACAGGCTGACATACACCAGTGCCAGGCCGACGCCGGCAATCAGCCCGGCGATAATCGCGTAACGGGTGATCAGGCGTGGCGACTCGACACCGCGGGAACGGATGGCGTTGACAATGACGATGCCGAACACCAGCGCGCCCAGGGTATCCATGGTCAGGTAACCATTGATGAAGCCTTGGGAGAACGGCGCCGCGACGTATTCGGGAGTCGCCACACCGATATCACCGGCCGGCAAGGCGAACGCGGCAATGCCCAGTACGGCCAGGGCGATGATCTTCAGCGGCGCAAGGAAACGCCCAACGGTGTCCAGCAGGCGTCCCGGGTAGAGGGAGATGAAAAACACCAGCAGGAAATACACCGAGCTATAGAGGAACAGCGCCAGCGGGCTTTCACCGGTCAGCGGCGCCAGGCCTACTTCGAAGGATACGGTCGCGGTACGCGGCGTCGCGAACAACGGGCCGACCGCCAGGTAGCAGACCGCCGCCAGCAGGCCACCGGCGATTTTGCCGATCGGGCTGCTCAGCGCGTCCATCGCGCCGCCGACCTTGGCCAGAGCCACGACGGTCACCACCGGCAGGCCTACCGCGGTAATCAGAAAACCCAGCGCCGCGATCCAGACGTTAGGTCCGGACTGCAAGCCGACGATAGGCGGGAAGATGATATTGCCGGCCCCGACGAACAGGGCAAAGGTCATAAAACCCAGTGCCAGAATGTCCTGGCCTTTCAACACTTTCATTAAGGAAATACCACACTACTGAATCGGAATTTAGAGAGGGATTTCCCTTATGGGTGAGGGAAATGCTGTCGATCCGTATAGGACTGACCCGTTTAGCGCGCAGCTTCCTTGTGGGACGCAGACGCAAAAGAGGCGGCTAGACTACCGAATTTGTAAGACAAACGCACTGTTAGAGGGCGATCTGTCCGATAAGCGACATTTCCGTGTCGCGTTTATATAGATAAATAGCCGTTTGCCATTATCGCTGGCCCTTCCCGACAGCCAGAAAGCACAAAGGCCACCCGAAGGTGGCCTTTGTCAGCAGAGTTGCAAGCTAAGCGCGAGGCTTACTTGACAGCCCAGCCAGTCAGCTCGGCCAGGGCCTTGCCGATGTCTGCCAGCGAACGCACGGTTTTCACGCCTGCGTCTTGCAGAGCAGCGAATTTCTCGTCTGCAGTGCCTTTGCCGCCAGAGATGATTGCGCCAGCATGGCCCATGCGCTTGCCCGGAGGAGCAGTCACACCAGCGATGTAGGAAACAACCGGCTTGGTCACGTGAGCCTTGATGTAGGCAGCCGCTTCTTCTTCAGCCGAACCGCCGATCTCGCCGATCATCACGATCGCTTCGGTCTTCGGGTCTTCCTGGAACAGCTTCAGGATGTCGATGAAGTTGGAGCCTGGGATCGGGTCACCACCGATGCCGACGCAGGTGGACTGACCGAAACCGGCGTCAGTGGTCTGCTTAACGGCTTCGTAAGTCAGGGTGCCGGAACGGGAAACGATACCGACCTTGCCTGGCAAGTGAATGTGACCTGGCATGATGCCGATCTTGCATTCGCCTGGAGTGATCACGCCTGGGCAGTTAGGGCCGATCAGGGTAACACCCAGCTCGTCGCACTTGACCTTGGCATCCAGCATATCCAGGGTAGGAATGCCTTCGGTGATGCAAACGATCAGCTTGATGCCGCCGAAAGCCGCTTCCAGGATGGAGTCCTTGCAGAAAGGAGCTGGAACGTAGATCACGCTGGCGGTGGCGCCAGTGGCAGCTACAGCGTCTTTCACGGTGTTGAAGACAGGCAGACCCAGGTGCTCGGTGCCGCCTTTGCCCGGAGTTACGCCGCCAACCATCTTGGTGCCGTACTCGATGGCTTGCTGGGTGTGGAAACTACCTTGCGAACCGGTAATACCCTGGCAGATAACTTTGGTGTCTTTATTGATCAGGACGCTCATTATTTGCCCTCCGCAGCTTTGACAACTTGTTGAGCAGCGTCGGTCAGGCTGGTAGCAGCGATGATGTTCAAGCCGCTTTCTGCCAGTACTTTAGCGCCCAGTTCAGCGTTGTTGCCTTCAAGGCGAACAACAACCGGGATTTTCACGCCGACTTCTTTCACTGCACCGATGATGCCTTCGGCAATCATGTCGCAACGAACAATGCCGCCGAAGATGTTGACCAGTACTGCAGCGACGTTGGTGTCGGACAGGATGATCTTGAAGGCTTCGGTCACGCGCTCTTTGGTAGCGCCACCACCTACGTCGAGGAAGTTGGCTGGCTTGCCGCCGTGCAGGTTGACGATGTCCATGGTACCCATGGCCAGGCCGGCACCGTTGACCATGCAGCCGATGTTGCCTTCCAGGGCCACGTAGTTCAGTTCGAACTTGGCAGCGTGCGCTTCGCGCGGATCGTCCTGGGACGGATCGTGGAAAGTCTTCAGCTTAGGCTGACGGTACATGGCGTTGGCGTCGATGTTGATCTTCGCGTCCAGGCAGTGCAGATCGCCATCAGCCTTGATCACCAGCGGGTTCACTTCCAGCAGTGCCAGATCGTGGTCCTGGAACAGTTTGGCCAGACCTACGAAGATCTTGGCGAACTGAGTGACTTGCTTGCCTTCCAGGCCCAGCTGGAAAGCCAGCTCGCGACCCTGGAATGGCTGAGCGCCAACCAGTGGATCGATAGTGGCCTTGAGAATTTTTTCTGGAGTGTCGTGAGCGATTTTCTCGATGTCCACGCCACCTTCGGTGGAAGCCATGAACACGATGCGACGGCTCGAACGGTCGACGACAGCGCCCAGGTACAGCTCTTTAGCGATATCAGTGCACGATTCAACCAGGATCTTGGTGACTGGCTGACCATTGGCGTCAGTCTGGTAAGTCACCAGACGCTTGCCCAACCACTGTTGAGCGAATGCTTTAGCGTCTTCTTTGCTGCGAACCAGCTTTACGCCGCCCGCTTTACCGCGACCACCGGCGTGAACCTGGGCTTTGACAACCCACTCGGAGCCGCCGATCTTGTCGCAAGCTTCTGCTGCTTCTTCCGGGGTGTCTACCGCGTAGCCTTTGGATACTGGCAGGCCGTATTCAGCGAACAGCTGCTTACCCTGATACTCGTGAAGATTCATGCTTTTTACCGTCTTCGTTAGGTACTGCGCATTCGGCGCTGCGCTCTTGATGAGTGCCGCGCCACCTGTGACCGCTCCTCACCGGACTCCCCTGCCCCGCATCCGCAGCCTGGGCTGCGGCACAACGCCTGAAGATTCCCGTGAGGTCGAGTCCAGCGGACGTTCCGCGGTGAGTCTTGCTCGCAAGGCTCACGACGGGCAATCCGCCGTGGTTTCTTATTGTCTTAACGCTTTTTGCGGTTGGCGATGTGGATGGCGCCGCCATTCACTGCCAGTGCTGCTTCGTGCAGGGCTTCGGACAGGGTCGGATGGGAGAAAACCATCATGCCCAGGTCTTCGGCGCTGGTGCCGAATTCCATGCCGATCGCACCTTGCTGAACCAGTTCCGCCGCGCTCGGGCCGATCACGTGGACGCCCAGTACGCGGTCAGTCTTGGCATCAGCGATGACTTTTACGAAACCGCCGGTGTCGTTGGCTGCCATGGCACGGCCGCTGGCTGCGAACGGGAAGGTGCCGACGTTAACTTCAACGCCTTCAGCTTTCAAGGTCTGCTCGGTTTTACCGACCCACGCGATTTCCGGGTGAGTATAAATAACCGAAGGGATCAGGTCATAGTTCATCTGAGCCTTGTGGCCCTTGATGCGCTCGACGACCATGATGCCCTCTTCCGAGGCCTTGTGAGCCAGCATCATGCCGCGAACCACGTCGCCGATCGCGTAAACGCCCGGTACGGTGGTGGCGCAGTGATCGTCAACGTGCACGAAACCACGCTCGTCGAGGGTCACGCCGCAATCGGCAGCCAGCAGATCAGTGGTCACCGGACGGCGACCAACGGCTACGATCAGCTTGTCGAAAGTGATGTTCTGTTCGCCGTTGGCATCAGTGTAGGTCACCACCACTTCTTCGCCGTTGACCTTGGAGCCGGTGACGCGAGCGCCCAGCTTGATGTCCAGACCCTGTTTGGTCAGGGTTTTCAGCGCTTCCTTGGAGACGGCGGTGTCGGCAGCCATCAGGAAGGTGTCCAGGGCTTCCAGGACGGTCACTTCAGCGCCCAGACGGGACCATACCGAACCTAGTTCCAGACCGATCACGCCAGCGCCGATCACGCCCAGACGTTTTGGTACGGATTGGAATTCCAGGGCGCCGGTGGAGTCGACGATCACTTTCTGATCGACCGGAGCTGGTGGAATGTCGATTGGACGGGAGCCTGGCGCCAGGATGACGTTCTCGGCTTCGATCACTTCCACCGAGCCGTCTGGCTTGGTGACTTCGACTTTCTTGCCGGCCAGCAGTTTGCCGTGGCCCTGGATGGAGGTCACGCCGTTGGCCTTGAACAGGGTGGCAACACCGCTGGTCAGGTTTTTCACGATGTTGGCTTTGCGGCCGACCATCGCAGGTACGTCCATGGACACGCCAGCGTGGCTGATACCGTGGATTGCGAAACCGTCTTGGGCTTCGTGGAATTTCCAGGAGCTGTCCAGCAGCGCCTTGGAAGGGATGCAGCCGACGTTCAGGCAAGTACCGCCGAGGGCCAGTTTGCCCTCCTTGTCGGTATATTTCTCGATGCAGGCAGTCGTGAGGCCGAGTTGCGCAGCTTTAATGGCAGCTACATAGCCGCCTGGGCCTGCGCCAATCACTACCACGTCGAATTTCTGAGTCATGTGTCATTCCTTCTCGAATCAAACCGGACGGCCCCTTGTGGAGGCCGTCGTGGGACGAAGCTGTTCGTTTCGGCGAAAGGCCGATCATCGCTGATCGGCCCATGCTACGAAATCAGATATCCAGCAGCAGACGAGCCGGGTCTTCCAGCAGGTTCTTGATGGTAACCAGGAAGGTCACTGCTTCTTTGCCGTCGATCAAACGGTGATCGTAGGACAGAGCCAGGTACATCATCGGACGGATAACCACCTGACCGTTGATCGCCATAGGACGCTGCAGAATGTTGTGCATGCCCAGGATCGCCGCTTGTGGCGGGTTGACGATCGGAGTCGACATCATCGAACCGAAAGTACCACCGTTGGTGATGGTGAAGGTACCGCCGGTCATCTCTTCCATCGACAGTTTGCCGTCACGGGCTTTCTTGCCGAAGGTGGCGATGCCGCCTTCGATTTCAGCCAGGCTCATCAGTTCGGCGTTACGCAGAACCGGAACCACCAGACCGCGGTCGCTGGACACGGCAACACCGATGTCGGCGTAGCCGTGGTAAACGATGTCGGAACCGTCGATCGAGGCGTTAACCGCTGGGAAACGCTTCAGCGCTTCGGTGGCAGCCTTGACGAAGAACGACATGAAGCCCAGGCGTACGCCGTTGTGGGACTTCTCGAACAGATCCTTGTACTTCGAACGCAGGGCCATGACTTCGGTCATGTCGACTTCGTTGAAAGTGGTCAGCATCGCCATGTTCGACTGGGCTTCGACCAGACGCTCGGCAACCTTGGCACGCAGGCGGGTCATCGGAACGCGCTTCTCGACGCGGTCGCCGACAGCGAATACCGGAGCAGCGGCGGCTGGAGCAGCGGCCTTGGCAGGCGCGGCAGCCGGAGCGGCTTTCTTGGCAGCAACGGCTGCAACCACGTCTTCCTTGGTCACGCGACCGCCTTTGCCGGTACCGGCAACGGAAGCGATGTTGATGCCGTTCTCTTCAGCCAGCTTACGCGCGGCAGGAGCAGCGATTGGATCTTCTTCGCCTTCGGCGGCAGGAACTGCAGCCTGAGCGGCAGCTGGTGCGGCAGCGGCTGGAGCAGCAGCGGCAGCAGCGCCTTCAGCGATGGAGCCCAGTACTTCGTCGGACAGAACGGTGTCGCCTTCGTTCTTGACGATAGCGCCCAGCACGCCGTCAGCGGTGGCCAGAACTTCCAGCACGACCTTGTCGGTTTCGATGTCGACGATCAGTTCGTCGCGCTTGACGGCGTCGCCCGGTTTTTTGTGCCAGGTGGCAACGGTGCCATCGGCAACCGATTCCGGGAAAGTGGGGGCTTTGATCTCGATAGCCATTATCTGTGGTTCCTTAAATTCGGTTTCAGGTGCGCGAAGGCGTTAAACAGTGAAAGCATCTTGCAGCAGTTTTTCCTGCTGCTCGGCGTGCATCGATGCATAACCACAAGCTGGGGCAGCAGAAGCGTCACGACCGGCGTACTCGAGTACGAGCGACTTGTTGTGACCGCTGATGATGCGACGCATGTGATGCTGGCTGCAGTACCAGGCACCCTGGTTCATTGGCTCTTCCTGACACCAAACGATGTGTTTGAGGTTCTTGTACGGAGCCAGGACTTCGATCAGGTCGTCCTCAGGGAATGGGTACAGCTGCTCGATACGCACGATGGCGATGTCATCACGGCCTTCAGCACGGCGTTTTTCCAGCAGGTCGTAGTAGACCTTGCCGCTACACAGAACGATGCGACCTACATCTTTTGGATCCTGGGCATCGATTTCCGGAATAACGGTCTGGAACGAACCTTCCGCCAGATCTTCCAGGGTCGAGATGGCCAGTTTATGACGCAGCAGCGATTTCGGAGTCAGGACCACCAGCGGCTTGCGCAGCGGGCGAATCACCTGACGACGCAGCAGGTGGTAGATCTGGGCCGGGGTAGTCGGCATGCAGACCTGGATGTTGTGCTCGGCGCACAGCTGCAGGTAACGCTCCAGACGAGCCGAAGAGTGCTCCGGCCCCTGACCTTCATAACCGTGCGGCAGCAGCATGGTCAGACCGCAGAGACGGCCCCACTTGTGCTCGCCACTGGTGATGAACTGGTCGATTACCACCTGGGCACCGTTGGCGAAGTCGCCGAACTGGGCTTCCCAGATCACCAGCGCGTTTGGCGTGGTGGTCGAGTAACCGTATTCGAACGCCAGTACGGCTTCTTCGGACAGGAACGAATCGTACAGATCGAAACGTGGCTGGCCGTCGTACAGGTGCTGCAGCGGAATGTAGGTGCTGGCGTCTTTCTGGTTGTGCAGGACCGCATGACGGTGCGAGAACGTACCGCGGCCGATGTCCTGGCCGGTCATGCGAATCGGGTGACCTTCGAACGCCAGGGTCGCGTATGCCATGGTTTCGGCATAACCCCAGTTGATCGGCAGGCCGCCGGCTTGCATCTTCTGACGGTCTTCGTAGATCTTCGCGACCTGACGCTGAACCACGAAGCCTTCCGGCAGCTCCAGCAGCTTGGCGGACAGTTCCTGCAGGGTCTTCAGATCGAAGGTGGTGTCGTGACGCGCAGTCCAGGCGTGGCCCAGGTACGGACGCCAGTCCACGAACAGCTCTTTGTTCGGCTCTTTGACCAAGCTCTTCACGACGTGCAGGCCGTTATCCAGCGCGTTGCGGTATTCGTCGACTTTCGCCTGAACACGCTCGGCGTCGAGCACGCTACCCTGGACCAGACGATCGGCATACAGCTCACGGGTGGTGCGCTGCTTGGCGATCTGCTGGTACATCAGAGGCTGGGTGCCGCTAGGCTCGTCCGCTTCGTTGTGGCCGCGACGACGGTAGCAGACCAGGTCGATCACCACATCGCGCTTGTATTGCATGCGGTAGTCGATGGCCAGCTGGGTCACGAACAATACGGCTTCCGGATCATCACCATTCACATGGAGGATCGGCGCCTGGATCATTTTCGCGACGTCGGTGGCGTACTCGGTGGAACGCGAGTCCAGCGGGTTGCTGATGGTGAAACCGACCTGGTTGTTGATCACGATGTGCACGGTACCGCCGGTCTTGAAACCGCGGGTCTGCGACATCTGGAAGGTTTCCATCACCACGCCCTGACCGGCGAATGCCGCGTCACCGTGGATGGAGATTGGCAGAACCTTGTCACCGGTCTGGTCGTTGCGACGATCCTGACGGGCGCGTACCGACCCCTCGACCACTGGCGAAACGATTTCCAGGTGGGACGGGTTGAACGCCATGGCCAGGTGAACTTCACCGCCTGTGGTCATCACGTTGGACGAGAAGCCCTGGTGGTATTTGACGTCACCGGAGCCCAGCTCGACCTTCTTCTTGCCTTCGAACTCGTCGAACAGCTCGCGCGGGTTCTTGCCGAAGGTGTTGACCAGGACGTTGAGGCGACCACGGTGGGCCATGCCGATCACGACTTCCTTGGTGCCGTAGGAACCGGAACGCTGGATCAGCTCGTCGAGCATCGGGATCAGGCTTTCGCCGCCTTCCAGGCCGAAACGCTTGGTGCCCGGGTACTTGGTGCCCAGGTATTTTTCGAGGCCTTCAGCTGCGGTGACGCGCTCGAGCAGGTGACCCTTGATATCCGTGGAGTAGGTCGGACGGCCGCGTACGCTTTCCAGACGCTGCTGGAACCACTGGCGCTGCTCGGAATCGGTGATATGCGTAAATTCAGCGCCGATGGTGCGGCAATATGTCTGCTGCAACGCTTCGTGAATTTCGCGTAGGCTCGCTTCCTCTTTGCCGATGAACAGGTCGCCGGCACGGAAGGTCGTATCAAGATCGGCATTGGTCAAGCCGTAATGATTGATTGACAGGTCTGCAGGTGCAGGACGCTGCCACAGCCCCAGCGGGTCAAGCTGGGCTGCCTGGTGGCCACGCATACGGTAGGCCTGGATCAATCGCAGCACTTCAACTTGCTTCTTCTCGTGCTCGCTGCTCACGCTACCGGCGGATACCGGCTGGGCGCGGCGCTGGTTCTTTGCCAGCAACACGAAATGATCGCGGATTGTCGAGTGCGAAACATCGATGGCAGTGCTGCCGTCGGTAGGCAACTTCTGGAAGTAAGTGCGCCACTCTTCTGGCACAGCGTTAGGGTCGTGCAGGTAGAGCTCGTAGAGCTCTTCCACATAGGCAGCGTTACTACCGGATAGGTAGGCGCTGTTCCACATGCGCTGCATCACGCTTTCTTGCATGCTTGGTCACCCTCGGTTAGGGGAACACCACCGGCGAAGACACCGAGCAAACTTGCAAAAGTCCGAGTGCAGCGACCAAAACAAGCCACTTAGGATCACGCTGATAGTCCGGGTACCAGCCCGGATGCCCCTGCTTGTCTCATTTCTTCAAAATACGAGCGGCAACTTTGTGAGCTGCTGCTCAGCTTAAAACTACGGCGCCGGTTGAAGCCTGCGCCGTAGCCTCTACGGGTACAGCGGTCCTGCCTTTACAACAGCTGGGTTACAGCAGCTGAATCACACGCCGCTCGAGAGCAGCATGTTACGTATGTGACCGATGGCCTTAGTCGGGTTCAGGCCTTTCGGACAAACGTTGACGCAGTTCATGATGCCGCGGCAGCGGAATACGCTGAACGGATCATCCAGCGAAGCCAGACGCTCGGACGTCTTGGTGTCGCGGCTGTCTGCCAGGAAGCGATAGGCTTGCAGCAGAGCAGCTGGACCCAGGAACTTGTCCGGGTTCCACCAGAAGGACGGGCAGGAAGTCGAGCAGCAAGCGCACAGGATGCACTCGTACAGACCATCGAGCTTTTCGCGCTCTTCAGGGGACTGCAGACGTTCGATGGCCGGAGCCGGCGTGTCGTTCTGCAGGAATGGCTTCACCTTCTCGTATTGCTTGTAGAAGATGCTCATATCGACGACCAGGTCACGGATAACCGGCAAACCTGGCAGCGGACGAACAACCAGCTTGTTGTTCTTCACCACGGCAGACAGCGGCGTGATGCAGGCCAGGCCGTTCTTGCCGTTGATGTTCATGCCGTCGGAACCGCAAACGCCTTCACGGCAGGAGCGACGATAGGAGAAACCTTCGTCCTGCTCTTTGATCAGCGCCAGTACGTCCAGCACCATCAGATCCTTGCCACCGGTGTCGACCTGGAAAACCTGGGTTTTCGGCGCGGAGTCGGTGTCAGGGTTGTAACGATAAACTTCGACTTGCAACATATCGATCACCCTTTAGTAAGTCCGGACTTTTGGTTCAAAAGTCGGAACAGTCTTCGGCGAGAAGTTAACGGCACGCTTGGCAACGCGCTTCTCACCCGGGAAGTACAGGGTGTGGCACAGCCAGTTTTCGTCGTCGCGGTCTTCGAAGTCTTCACGGGCGTGGGCGCCGCGGGACTCTTTGCGCACTTCGGCAGCGATGGCGGTGGCTTCGGCCACTTCCAGCAGGTTCTGCAGTTCCAGTGCTTCGATACGCGCAGTGTTGAACGCCTGCGACTTGTCGTTGATCTTGACGTTGGCGATGCGGGTACGCAGCTCGGCCAGCTGGGCGATGCCCTTCTGCATGTATTCGCCGGTACGGAATACGCCGAAGTAGTTCTGCATGCAGCTTTGCAGCTCGCGACGCAGGGTAGCCACGTCTTCGCCATCGGTACGCTCGTTGAGAGCGGACAGACGCGCCAGGGCCGCATTGATGTCGGCGTCGGTGGCGTCGTCGTAGTCGATACCGTCGGTCAGGGCTTTTTCCAGGTGCAGGCCAGCAGCGCGGCCGAATACCACCAGGTCGAGCAGCGAGTTGCCGCCCAGGCGGTTGGCACCGTGAACCGATACGCAAGCCACCTCACCCACTGCGAACAGACCATGAATGATCTCGTCCACGCCTTCAGCGTTCTGAGTGATCGCCTGACCATGAATGTTGGTCGGTACGCCGCCCATCATATAGTGGCAAGTCGGAACAACCGGAACCGGAGCAACCACCGGGTCAACGTGAGCGAAAGTCTTGGACAGTTCGCAGATACCTGGCAGACGGCTGTGCAGCACTTCCTCGCCCAGGTGGTCGAGCTTGAGCATCACGTGGTCGCCATTCGGACCGCAACCGTTGCCGGCGATGATTTCTTTAACCATCGAACGGGCAACAACGTCACGACCGGCAAGGTCTTTGGCGTTCGGAGCATAACGCTCCATGAAACGCTCGCCGTGCTTGTTGATCAGGTAACCACCTTCACCACGGCAACCTTCGGTAACCAGTACACCGGCGCCGGCGATGCCGGTCGGGTGGAACTGCCACATTTCAATGTCTTGTACCGGCACGCCGGCACGCAGCGCCATGCCTACACCGTCACCGGTGTTGATCAGAGCGTTGGTGGTGGATGCGTAGATACGACCCGCACCGCCGGTCGCCAATACGGTGGCTTTCGCGCGGATGTAGGTGGTTTCGCCGGTTTCGATGCAGATCGCGATCACACCGACGAACGCGCCGTCCTGGTTCTTCACCAGGTCAACGGCGTAGTACTCGTTCAGGAAGGTGGTGCCGGCTTTCAGGTTGCCCTGATAAAGGGTGTGCAGCAGTGCGTGACCGGTACGGTCGGAAGCTGCGCAGGTACGGGCAGCCTGGCCGCCTTTACCGTAATCCTTGGACTGACCGCCGAAAGGACGCTGGTAGATACGACCGGTTTCGGTGCGGGAGAACGGCAGACCCATGTGGTCCAGTTCGAAAACTGCGGCCGGACCTTCCTGACACATGTATTCGATAGCGTCCTGGTCACCGATGTAGTCGGAACCCTTGACGGTATCGTACATGTGCCAGCGCCAGTCATCGTTCGGGTCGGCCGACGCGATGGCGCAGGTGATGCCGCCCTGAGCCGACACCGTGTGCGAGCGGGTCGGGAACACCTTGGTGATCACTGCAGTCTTGTGGCCGCCCTGGGCCAGCTGCAATGCGGCACGCATGCCGGCGCCGCCGCCGCCAATGATGATGGCGTCGAAAGAAATCGTTGGAATGTTAGCCATGAATCAGATACCCCAGAGAATCTGCACACCCCAGACGAAGTAGGCGAACATTGCAACGCCGCATACTGCCTGGAAAAGGAAACGTACTGCAGTCGCCGATTTGCCCAGCGCCATCGGCGTCAGGTAGTCGGTCGAAATGGTCCACATGCCGACCCAGGCGTGAGCGCCCAGAGCAACCATGGCCAGCAGGCTGAAGATACGCATCCAGTTGTTGGAGAACAGTGCGTGCCATTGCTCGTAGCCAAGGCCCGGGTTCGCAACGAGGTATCCGATCAGGAAGATGAAATAAGCCGCGAGAACGACCGCAGACACACGTTGTGCCATCCAGTCATAGAGGCCCGAACGCGACAGGTTCGTGACGTTAGTTACCATATCCAAACTCCTGCCAGAACGATTACCACCACGGATACGGCGATAACGATTTTAGAGCCCAGCTTGCCGCCTTCCAGCGTCTCACCGATGCCCATGTCCATGATCAAATGGCGCACACCGGCAACCAAGTGATACAGCAAGGCGGACAGGATGCCCCAAATCACTAGCTTGGCTAGCGGACTGGTCAGACACGCTTTCACCTCGCCGAAGCCTTCCTCGGAGCTGAGCGACTTGTCCAATGCATAAAGCATGATGGCAAGGCTCACAAAGAGGATGACACCGGAAATACGGTGAAGGATGGACGTGTAAGCAGTGACTGGGAGTTTGATGGTCCTTAGGTCTAGGTTTACAGGTCGTTGGCTATTCACGGCTTTTTTCACACTGAAGAGCCCCTAACAATCAGGGCAAAGTTGTTGGGGAGTGCACTGGTCAGGTACCCACCACCCAGGGAGTGACGACCCCCATCAAACCGGGCCCGAAAGCCCATGGCGGTCGGTGGCCGAGTATAGACAGTTAGGCTACTAATGACAACGCAATCCCCTTCCCCTAATAGCTCATTGCGTTAGGCGGATAAAAGGCGTAAATGGCGGGGAATTTCGAGGAAAAAGTCCGGTTAAAGCCTTCTGGGGCAAGACTTTAGGCAAATTGACATTCGGATTTATCTCACTATAGTGGTGCGGGCCCTGCGTGGGGGGTCTGTCTGATGATTTCAAGCATAAATAGGAGGCCACATGGCTGACAAAAAAGCGCAGTTGATCATCGAGGGCGCAGCCCCCGTCGAGCTGCCCATTTTAACCGGCACCGTTGGTCCCGATGTAATCGATGTTCGGGGCTTGACGGCCACGGGCCGCTTCACCTTTGACCCGGGTTTCATGTCGACCGCCTCCTGCGAGTCGAAAATCACCTATATCGACGGCGACAACGGCATTCTGTTGCACCGCGGCTACCCGATCGAACAGTTGGCTGAAAAGTCGGACTACCTGGAAACCTGCTACCTGCTGCTCAACGGCGAGCTGCCGACCGCAGAACAGAAGGCCCAGTTCGTCAGCAACGTGAAGAACCACACCATGGTTCACGAGCAGTTGAAGACCTTCTTCAACGGCTTCCGTCGCGACGCCCACCCGATGGCCGTCATGTGCGGCGTAGTCGGCGCCCTCTCGGCCTTCTACCACGACTCCCTGGACATCAATAACCCGCAGCATCGCGAAATCTCCGCGATCCGCCTGGTTGCCAAGATGCCGACCCTGGCCGCGATGGTTTACAAGTACTCCATGGGCCAACCCATGATGTACCCGCGCAACGACCTGTCGTACGCGGAAAACTTCCTGCACATGATGTTCAACACCCCGTGCGAGATCAAACCGATCAGCCCGGTGCTGGCCAAGGCAATGGACCGGATCTTCATCCTCCATGCCGACCACGAGCAGAACGCATCGACCTCCACCGTACGCCTGGCGGGCTCCTCGGGTGCCAACCCGTTCGCCTGTATCGCTGCCGGCATCGCCGCACTCTGGGGCCCGGCTCACGGCGGCGCCAACGAAGCGGTACTGACCATGCTCGACGAAATTGGCGATGTCTCGAACATCGACAAGTTCATCGCCAAGGCCAAGGACAAGAGCGATCCGTTCAAGCTGATGGGCTTCGGTCACCGCGTCTACAAGAACCGCGACCCACGCGCCACCGTCATGAAGCAGACCTGCGACGAAGTACTGAAAGAGCTGGGCATCAAGCACGACAAACAACTCGAACTGGCCATGCGCCTGGAAGAGATCGCCCTGACCGACCCGTACTTCATCGAACGCTCGCTGTACCCGAACGTCGACTTCTACTCGGGGATCATCCTCAAGGCCATCGGCATTCCGACCAGCATGTTCACCGTGATCTTCGCCCTGGCGCGTACCGTCGGCTGGATCTCGCACTGGAAAGAAATGCTCTCCAGCCCTTACAAGATCGGCCGTCCTCGCCAGCTGTACACCGGCTACGAGTCGCGCGACATCACCAAGCTGGAAGATCGCAAGTAAGACCTGTTGCCTTGCGCTAACGTCTTGACTGCACCGGATACGGCCTCTTTATAGAGGCCGTATTCGTTTGTGCTCCCCTCCCCTGCCATTTCCCTGTAGCAGCCCGCATTCGGCCGCACAGCGGATGTGGAACGCCAACTCCACACCACTCTCACGCTGAACGAGCTTGCGAGCGCTGCACACTCGATCGCAGGCTGCGCCAGCGGCTACAGAAAGCGGATACATACCTGAAGCAACAAAAATGCCCCTGTCTCTCGACAGGGGCATCGGTTTGCAACTCAGCTTATATATAGAAGCCGATACACAGGGGCCTTAGTGCGATACCGCTCCGCTGGCGCCCAGGCCGGTCTGCGAGCGTACGAATTGCGGGAAGAACAGCGCCCGCTCATTGTCAGCCGCAGTGGACTTGTCGGTGATGGAGAAGAACCAGATCCCGATAAAGGCAATGACCATCGAGAACAGCGCCGGGTACTCGTAAGGGAAGATGGCTTTCTCATGCCCCATGATCTGCACCCAGATGGTCGGGCCGAGGATCATCAGGCCAACGGCACTGACCAGGCCCAGCCAGCCGCCAATCATGGCGCCGCGGGTGGTGAGTTTCTTCCAGTACATGGAAAGCAGCAGTACCGGGAAGTTGCAGCTCGCCGCGATGGAGAACGCCAGGCCGACCATGAACGCGATGTTCTGGCTCTCGAACAGGATGCCCAGGGCAATCGCCAGCACACCCAGGCACACGGTGGTGATCTTCGAGACGCGGATTTCATCCTTCTCGTTGGCCTTGCCCTTCTTGATCACGCTGGCGTACAGGTCGTGGGAAACCGCCGAGGCACCGGCCAGGGTCAGGCCAGCCACCACCGCCAGGATAGTGGCGAACGCCACTGCCGAGATGAAGCCGAGGAACACACTGCCGCCCACGGCATTGGCCAGGTGCACCGCCGCCATGTTGTTGCCGCCGAGCAGAGCGCCCGCCGCGTCCTTGAACGCCGGGTTGGTGCTGACCAGGAGGATCGCGCCAAAACCGATGATGAAGGTCAGGATGTAGAAGTAGCCGATGAAGCCGGTGGCATACAGCACACTCTTGCGCGCTTCCTTGGCGTCGCTCACGGTGAAGAAGCGCATCAGGATGTGCGGCAGGCCCGCAGTACCGAACATCAGCGCCAGGCCGAGGGAGAACGCCGAGATCGGATCCTTCACCAGGCCGCCCGGGCTCATGATCGCTTCACCTTTGGGGTGAACCTTGGTGGCTTCGGAGAACAGCATGTTGAAGTCGAAGTTGACATGCTTCATGACCATCAGCGCCATGAACGAGGCGCCGGACAGCAGCAGGACCGCCTTGATGATCTGTACCCAGGTGGTCGCCAGCATGCCGCCGAACAGCACGTACAGCACCATCAGGATACCCACCAGGATCACCGCCACATGGTAATCGAGGCCGAACAGCAGCTGGATCAGCTTGCCGGCACCAACCATTTGCGCGATCAGGTAGAAGGCTACCACCACCAGCGAACCGCAGGCCGACAGCGAGCGGATCTGGGTCTGCCCGAGGCGATAGGACGCCACGTCGGCAAAGGTGTACTTGCCCAGGTTGCGCAGGCGCTCGGCGACCAGGAACAGAATGATCGGCCAGCCCACCAGGAAGCCGATCGAATAGATCAGGCCGTCGTAGCCGGAGGTGAACACCAGGGCGGAAATCCCCAGGAAGGACGCCGCCGACATGTAGTCACCGGCAATCGCCAGACCATTCTGGAAACCGGTGATCTTGCCGCCCGCGGCATAGTAGTCGGCCGCCGACTTGTTGCGTTTGGAGGCCCAGTAGGTGATGCACAGGGTGGCCCCGACGAACAGCACGAACATGATGATCGCAGAGACATTGAGGGGTTGTTTATGTACTTCGCCGGTCAGGGCGTCGGCCGCCCAGAGACTTGGAGCAAAGGCCGCGACGCTAAAAAAAGCCAATAGACGCCGGATCATTGCTGAGCCTCCTTGAGAATCGCATTGTTCAGGTCGTCGAATTCGCCGTTGGCGCGTCGCACGTAGATACCGGTCAGGACAAAGGCCGCGACAATCAACCCGACACCAATGGGAATGCCCCAGGTGATGGATGATTCAGGACTGAGTTTTGCCCCCAGTACATGGGGTCCGTAGGCAATCAGCAGGATGAAGCCCGAATAAAGCCCGAGCATGATCGCCGACAGTATCCAGGCGAATCGTTCGCGCTTGCTGACCAGCTCCTTGAAACGCGAGCTGTTTTGAATCGAGAGGTAAATGCTGTCGTTCATTGTTTTTATCCTCGCAGCACAGATTTTAGTTGGAACGTAGTCCACTCTATGCAGCTCTGGAGCCGGTTCCAGACGACCTTAGTATTAGAACGACAGCCCCCCTTACAGGCACTTTTGCACCGGCCAAAACAAAAGGCCGTCGGGTGCGAACACCCGACGGCCTCAAGATCTGCTATCTAGACACTTCCGCGATCAGTTAGCGGTCCACTCGGCGACGCGCTCAGGGTGTTTGGCCACCCAGTCCTTGGCCGCTGCTTCCGGCTTGGCGCCCTCTTGAATCGCCAGCATCACCTCGCCGATTTCATCCTTGGAGGCCCACTGGAACTTCTTCAGGAAGGCCGCAACCTCAGGCGCTTTCTTCTCCAGGCCTTTGCTGCCGATGCTGTTGACCGTTTCAGCAGCACCGTAAACACCTTTCGGATCGTCCAGGAAGCGCAGCTTCCACTTGGCGAACATCCAGTGCGGCACCCAGCCGGTGACCGCGATGGAGTCGTTCTTCTCTTCGGCACGGGTCAGCTCGGCAATCATCGCCGCGCCCGAACTGGCTTGCAGCTTGTAGTTCAGACCGTAGTCCTTGATGGCCTGGTCGGTCTTGAGCATCACGCCCGAGCCGGCGTCGATACCGACGATCTTGTTCTTGAAGCTGGTGTCACCCTTCAGGTCGGCGATGCTCTTGGGCTTGACGTACTCCGGTACGATCAGGCCGATTTTCGCATCCTTGAAGTTGGGGCCGTAGTCGACCACCTTGTCCTTGTTCTTGGTCCAGTACTCGCCGTGGGTCACCGGCAGCCAGGCCGACAGCATGGCGTCCAGCTTGCCAGTAGCCACGCCCTGCCACATGATCCCGGTCGCCACGGCCTGCAGCTTCACGTCATAACCGAGTTTCTGCTTGATCACCTCAGAGGCTACATAGGTGGTCGCCACACTGTCCGACCAACCGTCGACATAGCCGATGCTCAGGGTTTTGCTGTCGGCACTGGCCAGGGTGGAGCTGATCGCAAGTACCAGACCGGCACCTGCGCCTAAGAGTCGTCGCATCTTCATCGTTACTTCCCCGAAAGTGCTGCGCCCGACGGGTGCCGAGCCGCGTCAACCTGTTGTTATGGTGCCCAGCGCCCTCATCACGCCCCACCGACTTGCTCGAACATCAGCGCGATTGCCCTATGAGAGCTCTGACGCGTCGATCATCAACCTGACGCCAAAGGCGACCTGCTCTGACTGCGACCTCAAAACATTCAGCAACGACACCCGTTCGCCAGTAATCAGGGCATGCCAAAAACAGTCGCCCAATCCCGCCCGAACTTTGCATGTCAAAATCATGCAGGCCACCTGGGCAGCGGCAAATCCGGGTAAGATGCCCGGCTTTGTTTCCTGACGGCCTGACCATGCCCTCGATTGCCCGCTTCCCGCTTCTGCCCTATCTATTCGCCTGCCTGCTGGGGCTCTTCGCGCTCTGCGGCTTCTGGTACGGCCTCGGCCAACCGGTGGTGCTGCCGGATGTCGCCAGCGCCAGCCACAAGCTGCAATGCGCGTCCTACACCCCGTTCGACAAGGACCAGTCGCCCTTCGACCAGCCGTTCAAACTGCGCCCGGAGCGCATGGACGCCGACCTGGCATTGCTGGCGACGCGCTTCGAGTGCATTCGCACCTACTCCATGACCGGACTCGAAGCCCTGCCGGACCTGGCGCGCAAGCACGGCCTGAAGCTGATGATCGGCGCCTGGGTCAACAGCAACCCGGTGGACAGCGAAAAAGAGGTCGACCTGCTGATCGCCTCGGCCAATGCCAACCCGGATGTGGTGAGCTCGGTGATCGTCGGCAACGAAGCCCTGCTGCGCAAGGAAGTCACCGGCCCGCAACTGGCCCGGCTGATCAACAAGGTCAAGGCCCACGTCAAACAGCCGGTCACCTACGCAGACGTCTGGGAGTTCTGGCTCAAGCACCCGGAAATCGCGCCGGCGGTGGACTTCCTGACCATTCACCTGCTGCCCTACTGGGAAGACGATCCGTCCAACATCGATGCCGCGCTGAACCATGTGGCCCAGGTGCGCCAGGTGTTCGGCAACAAATTCGCGCCCAAGGACGTGATGATCGGCGAAACCGGCTGGCCCAGCGAAGGCCGCCAGCGCGAAACCGCCCTGCCGAGCCGGGTCAACGAGGCCAAGTTCATCCGTGGTTTTGTGGTCATGGCCGAACAGAATGGCTGGCATTACAACCTGATCGAGGCCTTCGACCAGCCGTGGAAACGCGCCAGCGAAGGCGCGGTCGGCGGTTACTGGGGGCTGTTCGATGCCGATCGCCAGGACAAGGGCGTGCTCGCCGGGCCGGTGTCGAACCTGCCCTACTGGCCATTGTGGCTGGGCGTGGGCGGAGTGATCTTCCTCGCCACGCTGATCCTCGGTGGCCGGGTCCGCGGCACTCGCGCGGCCCTGGTCCTGCCCCTGCTCGGCGCCCTCGCCGCCTGCTCCATCGGCGCCTGGGGCGAACTGGCGCGGGCCACCAGCCGCTTTGCCGGGGAATGGTTCTGGGCGGCCCTGCTGCTGGCCCTGAACCTGCTGGTGCTGGCCCACGCGGCACTGAGCCTGAGCACCCGCACCGGCTGGCGTCAACGCGCTTTCGACAGCCTGGAAAAACATGCCGGCTGGCTGCTCGCCGCCGCCGGTTTCGCCGCCGCGGTGATGATGCTGGAACTGGTGTTCGACCCACGTTATCGCAGCTTCCCCAGCGCGGCCCTGCTCCTGCCGGCCCTGGTCTACCTGTGCCGCCCGGTGCGGGTGCCACGTCGCGAAATCGCCCTGCTGACCTTTATCGTCGGCGCCGGCATTGCCCCTCAGCTGTATCGCGAAGGCCTGGAAAACCAACAGGCCTGGGGCTGGGCCCTGGTCAGCGTGCTGATGGTCGCCGCCCTGTGGCGCAGCTTGCGGGCTCGCAAGGCCTGAGGCCTGACAGAAAAAAGGGATGACCATGGTCATCCCTTTTTTATTACCGGCGATTGGTCTCACGCCACCGCGCGAGGCGCCCGCACCAGCCGCAAGGCGCCGATCACGATGGCAAACACCGCCAGGCTGGTGTTGTAGAGCGCCAGCGCCGGAAAGCCGAACAGCAGCGCCAGCACCGCCAGGCTCCAGCCGGCACGGCCCGGAACCACGAAGGCGATCAGCGACGCCGCCAGCGCCGCCCAGCCCATGACCTTGAAGTGGATCAGCAACCCCAGGCTGGAACGCGCCTGGCACTCCCAGCGGCTGGCCTCGTCAACACAGACGCCGACCCATCGAGCGTCCTCCATAAAGCCGTAGCGCACGCCATAACTGGCGGCCAGCCACATCGGCAGGACAACAAGCAGCAGAATCAAGGGAAGACGGCGGGACATGAAGCACTCCGATAAGCGAAAACGGCGCCCAGCATAATCGCCCGAGGCCGGTAAGCAAGCCTGTTACACAGATAACTGTTGAGCAAACAGCGGCAAAGTGTATCGTCTGGCGACTATTACCGCCGATCCGGCTTTGCCCTGCCTCGATCGTTTTTTGTGCCGTGCCATGGCACTTCGGCAGCAACCCGGTGGTCATAGCCTGCGAACTTCACTCGGCACCTTCCTCTACAGGGATTTAGTCATGCTCCGTTCCTTGCGCTTCGCTGCCCTGTTTGGCGGCCTTATCTCGAGTGCGTCCGCGCTCGCGGTCGACATCGATGCCGCCAGCTATGGCTACCCCTTGACCAATCCGTTCGAGGCGACCATTGCCACCACTCCGCCGGACCTGCGTCCGAAGCTGCCGAGCAATGACGATATCAATCAGGCGGACCGCAGCCTGACCTTGCGCCCCGAGCGCGAGTTCATCCTGCCGGACAACTTCTGGGCCGTGAAGAAGCTCACCTACCGCATCGCCGAGCAGGACCATGCCGCACCACTGATCTTCCTCATCGCCGGCACTGGCGCGCGGTATGACAGCAGCCTCAACGAATACCTGAAGAAGCTCTATTACCAGGCCGGCTACCACGTGGTGCAGCTGTCCTCGCCCACCAGCTTCGACTTCATCAGCGCCGCCTCGCGGTTCGCCACCCCCGGCGTGACCAAGGAAGACGCCGAGGACATATACCGCGTGATGCAGGCGGTGCGCGCGCAGAACCCGAAACTGCCGGTCACCGACTTCTATCTCACCGGCTACAGCCTCGGCGCCCTGGATGCGGCCTTCGTCAGCAAGCTGGACGAAACCCGACGCAGCTTCAACTTCAAGAAGGTCCTGCTGCTCAACCCACCGGTCAACCTCTATACCTCCATCACCAACCTCGACAAGCTGGTGCAGACCGAGGTCAAGGGCATCAATAACACCACCACCTTCTACGAGCTGGTACTGAACAAGCTGACCCGCTACTTCCAGCAGAAGGGCTACATCGATCTCAACGATGCCCTGCTCTACGACTTCCAGCAGTCCAAGCAGCACCTGAGCAACGAGCAGATGGCGATGCTGATCGGCACCTCGTTCCGCTTCTCCGCCGCCGACATCGCGTTCACCTCGGACCTGATCAACCGCCGCGGCCTGATCACCCCACCCAAGTACCCGATCAGCGAAGGCACCAGCCTCACCCCATTCCTCAAGCGCGCCATGCAATGCGACTTCGACTGCTACATCACCGAGCAGGTGATTCCGATGTGGCGCGCCCGCACCGACGGCGGCAGCGTGCTGCAACTGATCGACCAGGTGAGCCTGTACGCGCTCAAGGACTACCTGCAGGACAGCCCGAAAATCGCCGTGATGCACAACGCCGACGACGTGATCCTCGGCCCGGGCGACCTGGGGTTCCTGCGCAAGACCTTTGGCAACCGGCTGACGGTCTACCCCCATGGCGGCCATTGCGGCAACCTCAACTACCGCGTCAACAGCGACGCCATGCTGGAGTTCTTCCGTGGCTAAACATCTCCTGCTCATCGCTGCGTTGTTCAGCACAGGCTATGCCAATGCCGACGACAGCAAGGCCGCGACACCCGTGGTCGCAGACGAGGACGGCTTCACCCAGCCCCTCAAGCGACTCAAGTTCAACCCGGGCCTGGACCAGCGCGAGTTCGAGCGCTCGAGCCTCAGTGCGCTGAACGTCTACGACCCGCTGGAGTCGTGGAACCGTCGGGTGTACCACTTCAACTACCGCTTCGATCAGTGGGTGTTCCTGCCGGTGGTCGACGGTTACCGCTACATCACCCCGAGCTTCCTGCGCACCGGTGTGAGCAACTTCTTCAACAACCTGGGCGACGTGCCCAACCTGGTCAACAGCCTGCTGCAGTTCAAGGGCCAGCGCTCGCTGAACACCACCGCGCGCCTGCTGGTCAACACCACCATCGGTATCGGCGGCCTCTGGGACCCGGCCACCAGCATGGGCCTGCCACGCCAGAGCGAAGACTTCGGCCAGACCCTGGGCTTCTACGGCGTGCCGGGCGGCGCCTATTTCGTCCTGCCGATCCTCGGCCCCTCGAACCTTCGCGACACCGCCGGGCTGGCCGTGGACTACACCACCGAGTCGGCGATCAACTTCCTCAACGTTTCCGAGGTCAGCTCGAACCACCCGGAGCTCTGGGTCCTGCGCGGTATCGACAAGCGCTATCAGACCGGCTTCCGCTATGGCCAGCTGGACTCGCCGTTCGAATACGAGAAAGTCCGCTACGTCTACACCGAAGCCCGCAAGTTGCAAATCGCCGAGTGATTCCTCCAGGGCCCTGCCATCCGTGCAGGGCCCTTTTTCTTTCTTCTCCCTCCAATAAACCCCGCTCCCCTACCCGCCTGCATCCTCGCCAGACGCGGAAAAATCTTCATTGGAATTTTTCAGGCAAGTAGATACGATGCTAATCATTAGCTAGCTATCTATGTGCCCTGCGAATGAAAAGCCCCACCCTGCGAATCCCCGATTTCTGGCTGGCCGTCCTGGCTCCCAGCCGCAACGACCTGCTGTTCGCCATCAGGAACATGATCGCCGGGGTCATTGCCTTGTACCTGGCCTTTCGCTTCAACCTCGAGCAGCCGCAATGGGCTCTGACCACCGTCTTCATCGTCAGCCAGCCCAGCAGCGGTATGGTTCTGGCCAAGGGCGCCTTCCGCCTGCTCGGCACCTTTAGCGGGGCCCTGGCCTCGATCGTGCTGATCGGCCTGTTCGGCCAGGCCCCCCTGCTGTTTCTGCTGGCCATGGCGCTGTGGCTGGCCTTCTGCACCACCGGCGCCTCGCTGCTGCGCAATCACGCGTCCTACGGCTTCGTACTGGCCGGCTACACCGCGGCGATCATCGCCCTGCCCGCCACCGCCCATCCACTGCAGGTGTTCGACCAGGCCGTGGCCCGCTGTTCGGAAATCAGCCTGGGCATCATCTGCGCGGCGATCGCCAGCACCGTACTCTGGCCGCGCCGGGTCGAGCAGGCATTGGCCACCCAGGGCAAGCTGGCCTGGCAAGCCGGCATGCGCGCCGCAGCCTCCGAGCTGATCGGCCAGGACCAGCGCAAGGGGCTGCTGGAAGCCCTCGGCAAGCTGGTGGCGGTCGATGCCCAGCGCGATCACGCCTGGTTCGAAGGCCCCCAGGGACGGCGACGCTCCCAGGCCCTGCGGGTGCTCAGCCGCGACTTGCTGAGCCTGCTGCGCGCCGCCCGCGGCGTGGCCCGCCAGCGGCTGATGCTCGACAGTGCGGCGAATGCCAGCGTGGCCCCCCTGATCGAACAACTGGCCACGGCCCTGGAACACAGCCGCGAGGAGGATATCGCCCAACTGTCGGCACGCCTTCAAGAGGCGCTGCAAGACCGCAGCCTGTCGCAGGACGCCCATCTGTGCCTGATGCAGCTGGCTCAGGTACCAGCGCTGCTGGAACGCAGCGCGCAGACCCTGCAGGCCGTCGAGCAGGGCCGAGTGCCCCATGGCGCGCCTGGCGCCCTGTCCTGGCATCGGGATATCGAGCAAGGCATTCTCGGCGGCCTGCGCAGCGCCCTGGCGTTTCTCGCCGTGGCCGGCTTCTGGGTGCTCTCGGCCTGGCCCTCCGGCCTGGGCGCGGTGTCGATCTGCGGGGTGGTGCTCAGCCTGTTCGCCGGCCGGGAAAACCCTTCCGCCTCCAGCCTCAACTTTCTCAAGGGCATCGCCCTGTCGGTGCCAGTCGCCGGCTTCGTCGGCCTGGGACTGCTACCCGGCTGGGACGGTTTCCCGCTGCTGTGCCTGGGTCTCGGGGTGCCACTGTTTTGCGCCTCGCTGTGCATGAGCAATCCGCGAATGGCGCCGATCGCGTCGGCGTTCTGCATCTTTTTCGTCAACAACGTTGGCCCCGGCAACCTGATGACCTACGACCTGGCCAACTTCCTCAACAAGGCCATGGCCACCCTGGTCGGCGTCGGCATCGCGGTCCTGGTGTTCCGCCTGGTCAGCCTCAACCCCGGCGAACATCACTATCGACGGATGTTCCGCGCCTCGCTGTTCGACCTGGCGCAACTCACCTCGCGCCCACTGGAGCAAGCCGAGAGCTGGTTCGGCGGGCGCATGGCCGACCGCCTGATCCGCCTGGCGCGTTACTCCGAAAGCCTGCCCCAGGAACGCCGCCAGCACTGGGACAACGGCCTGCTCGGGCTCGACCTGGGCGATGAACTGCTGCAATTGCGCGCCAGCCTGGGCGCGGCGACCGGCGCTCTGGGTGTCGAACGCGGGCACTACCTGCAGAGCATCGCCACGCTGCTCAAGTCGGGCGGACCGACGCCACGCCGCAGCGACCGACTGGACGCTCCGACCGTCGCCCTGCTCAAGGCCCTGGAGCAGGCGCCGCAACTGCCGGAACAGAATCTGGAAATGGCCAGGGCGGCGCTGCTGCAACTGCAATTCACCTGGCACAAATGGTGCCGCCTGACCCGCCACCAACCCGGCGTGGCCGCTGTCGTCGAAGTGCCATGAGCAGGCAAAAAAAACCGCCACGCGCCGGTTGCGGCGGGTGGCGGCATAACGCCCTGCGAAAGCCCCTCAGGCTTGCAGCAACGGGAACAGCGAAATCACCAGCAGCAACGCCATGCCGTAGTTGAACAGGCGCAGCCAGCGCGGGTCGCGCAGGACATTGCGCAACACGCTGCCGAACCCGGCCCAGACCCCGACGCTCGGCGCATTGATCAAGGCAAACAGGCTGGCGATCACCACCACATTGAAGAAGTAACCCTGCAACGGCGTGTAGGTACTGATGGCCCCCAGCGCCATGACCCAGGCCTTGGGGTTGACCCACTGAAACGCCGCGGCGCCCCAGAACCCCAGCGGCCGGCCCTGGCCATCGACTTCCTGGGACACCGGCCCGGAACGGGCAATGTTCCAGGCCAGGTACAGCAGATAGGCGGCACCGACGTAGCGCAGCACCTTGTACAACACCGGGTAGGCCTCGAACACCGCCCCCAGGCCCAGGCCCACGGCCAGTACCAACACCAGGAATCCCGAACTGATCCCGAGGATATGCGGCACCGTGCGGCGGAATCCGAAATTCACCCCCGAGGCCAGCAGCATGGTGTTGTTCGGTCCGGGGGTCACCGAGGTGACAAAGGCAAACAAGGCGAAAGCCAACAACAAGTCGATCGACAACGGCATACAGTCATCCTGAGAAGTACATGCTCCGAACAGAGCCCTGATTCATTGTTTTCGCCCCGGCGATCGCCACGGGCGAGGCCTATCCACGCTTACAGCAAGGACCCGATGAAGCCCGCGGCGACCATCGCGTAGAACGCGCCGCACACCAGGCCGAAAGCCTTGCGCGTGCGGACGAAAAACGGCTCCGCCGAACGCGCGGAAAAGGCCAGGGCATAGGCACAGAAAATCACGAAGCCGGCGACCGCGCAGCTGCCCACCAGCACGAAGCTGGCCCAGGATGGCGCCGTGGCGCTGAGGCCGACGGTGGTCACGGTGAACCAGGTCAGGGCCGCCTTGGGGTTGGTCAGGTGGATGCCCAGCCCCTGCAGGTAGAACCCCAGCGTGCGGCTCTGTTTGGCCCGGGCGCGGTTGAGGTTGACCGCGTTGGGGCTCAGGGCGCCGCGGATGGATTTGTAGGCCAGCCATAACAGGTAGCAGGCGCCGAGGATCTTCAGCCAGACCAGCACCTGGGTGTTGGACATCAGCAAGGCTGAGACGCCCGCGGCCGTCATCGCGCCCCAGCACAACGAACCGGAAATGACCCCGGCCGCCAGCGCCAGCCCCGGGGTACGCCCGTAGCTGAGCGAGGTGTTGGCAATCGCCAGGTTACCCGGGCCAGGGCTGGCGGTTCCGATGACATAAACGGCCATAGCAGCACCAAAGCTCGATAAATCAAACATTTGACGGTCTCTCGTAGAAGTCGCGGGAGCAGGGTTTACCAACCGGGGATGCCGCCCCGCGCGGGCCGGCATCCATCCTCGCTACTTGAAGCAGCGATGATCGGGTTCTTCGGCCCGGATCTTTTCCATCCAGGGTTTGAGTTCGGATTGCTTGTACAGCCGCTCGCCCCAGCGCTCGGGCGACACCGGCAGCGGACGGCCTTGCAGGATGTAGTCGGTCAACAGGTGGATGAACTGCTGCAGGCAATAGGCGCCGACATGCAGGCGCAGCGAAGACGCGGTTTCCGCCGGGGCGACGTTGAAACGCGCGACGTGGATGATGTCGCCGCTGTCCACCGAGGGCGCCAGGTGATGGCAGGTCGAACCGTAGGTTTCATCCTGGTAGTAGATCGCGTAGTGCTGGCTGCCCAGGCCGCGGTACTTGGGCGGCGCCGGGTGCAGGTTGATCGCGCCCTTGCGGGCCCGCTGATAGATGCTCGGCGGGAAGATGAAGTCGCCACGATAGGAAATGATCCAGTCGCCTTCCCAGTCTTCCAGGTGATACGGGTAGGGGTCGCCCGGGTCCCAACAGAACACTTCCAGGTTGGAAAAAACCGTCTTGGCGAATTCAACGCCGTGATCGCACCAGTCCATGGTGCACACCGACAATAGAACTTTGTCCTTGCATGGTTCGATGGTCTGCATAGTCTTTTCCATTATTGGCTGTTGGTACATTTCGAAAACACCCCGGTCCGCCCTCCCCGCTAGTCCTGCTGGCAGGCCTCGACCACCGCCGTGAAGCGCTCGACCATTTCGGCGATTTCCGCTTCGCTGGAGATGAAGGGCGGCGCGAACAGCACGTGGTTACCCAGGACGCCGTCAGCGGTTCCCGACCCCGGATAGATCAGCAGCCCCTGTTCCAGCGCCTGTGCCTTGAGCCGCGCGGCGTAACGACCGCCACCCTGATAAGGCTCGCGGGTGTCCCGGTCCTGAACGAACTCCACCCCGACGAACAGACCGCGTCCACGCACATCGCCGACATGCTCGAAGCGCGCCAGGCACTCGCGCAGGCCGTGGCGCAATTGCTCGCCACGCAGACGCACCGCCTGCAGCAGGTTCTCGTCCTGGATGACCCGCTGCACCTCCAGCGCAACCGCGCAGGCCAGCGGATGGTTGACGTGGGTCTGGCCGTTGCCCAGCACCCCGGAGTTGCCCGCCATGGCCTCATGCACCTGGCTGCTGACCAGCAACGCCGAGATCGGCTGGTAACCGGCCGCCAGGCCTTTGCCGACCGCGACCATGTCCGGCACGATGCCGTCGTCCTCGTAGGCGAAGAACCTGCCGGTACGCCCCATGCCGGCCATGACCTCATCGAGGATCAGCAGCACGTCGTGGCGCTCGCACACCGCCTTGATCTTGCGGAAGTATCCCGGTACCGGCGGCACCGCGCCGTTGGTGGAGCCGACCACGGTTTCGGCGAAAAACGCCGCGACCTTGTCGCTGCCCAGCGCCCTGATTTTTTCGTCCAGTTCCAGCGCCAGGCGAGTCCCGTACTGCTCGTCGCTTTCATCGGCGCCCTGATAGCGATAGGCATAACAGGGCGAGACGAATTCGGCAGGCCCGAGCAGCGGCTCGAATACCCCGCGACGCTGGAGGTTGCCGGAAATCGCCAGGGTCCCCAGGGTGCTGCCGTGATAGCTCTGCTGGCGCGAGATAAAGATCGATTTGCCTGGCAGCCCGCGCTCGCACTGATACTGGTAGGCAATTTTCATCGCCAGCTCCATGACCTCGGAGCCGCCGGAGAGAAACTGCGCCTTGGCCAACCCGCCGGAGGCCCCCACCAGCAGGTCCGCCAATTCCTCGGCGGCGGCCGTGGTGAAGCTGCCGGCATGGGCCCAACTGAGTTTTTTCGCCTGCTGCTCGATGGCCGCGGCGATCCGTGGATGTCCATGTCCCAGGCTGGAAACCGCCACCCCGCCGCACGTGTCGAGGTAGCGTTTGCCCGAAGCATCCTCAAGCCAGACCCCAGCGCCATTGACGGCGTGAATCGGTGAGGCATTCAAGTTCTTGTAGATGACCGTTGACATGGATCCGAGCCCTTGCAGTTATGCGGCCTAACGGGTGTTTTCCGGGTGGTCCCACGCCGTCGAGCCTTGATGGAAACGCTGGCTGAAGCGCGAGGAATTGAATATCCGGCGCGCCCAACCGATTGGTAGCAACACCACAGCGAACATCAACAACGAAAGCAACCTGAGCATGGCCTTGTCTCCTGAATAAAAAGTGAGTGAACGATCAGTCCAGCGGGATCTCGTTGCGCCAGTCGACCTCTTCGACGAACTCCGGCTGGGTCGTGCGCTCGAGAATGAAGTTGCCCAGTACCAGCACATCCATCTCGGTGCGCATGAAGCAGGCGTAGGCTTCTTCCGGCTTGCACACGATCGGCTCGCCGCGCACGTTGAACGAGGTGTTGACCAGCACCGAGCAGCCGGTGCGCTTCTTGAAACTGCGCAGCAGATGGGTGAACGGCGCGTTGTTTTCTTCGGTCACTGTCTGCACCCGCGCCGACAGGTCGACGTGGGTCACCGCCGGTAGCTGCGAACGGATCGAATTGATGCTGCCCAGGCCACGCTCGGGGCCACCCGGCTTGCGCGATTCCTCGGTCTTGATCGAGTCGGTGACCTGGGAAACCATCAACATGTACGGGCTCTTCTCGCAGATGTCGAAGTAGACCTGGGCGTCCTCGTCCAGCACCGCCGGGGCAAAGGGCCGGAAGGATTCGCGGTACTTGATCTTCAGGTTCATGGTGCGCTGCATCTCGGGATTGCGTGGATCGCCGAGGATCGAGCGCGCGCCCAGGGCTCGCGGGCCGAACTCCATGCGTCCCTGGAACCAGCCGACCACGGCGCCGTCGGCCAGGTGCCGCGCGGTTTCGTCATACAGCTCGGCACCCTCGAAGCGCTGGTACGGATACTGGTTGGCGTCGAGAAACGCCTGGATCTCTGCATCGCCAAAGCCCGGCCCCAACAGGCTGCCACTCATGGCGTCGAGCTTCTTGCTGCCCAGGTGCGGACGCCCGGTGCGCTTGACCGAATAGTCCATGGCCGCCCCCAGGGCACAACCGGCGTCGCCGGCCGCGGGCTGAATCCAGATCGCGTCGAAACGTCCGGAACGGCTGAGCACGCCGTTGGCCACGCAGTTGAGCGCCACGCCACCGGCCAGGCACAGGTTGCGGTAACCGGTCTGCCGCACAGCCGCGGTGGCCAGCCCCAGCACCACTTCCTCGGTCACTTGCTGCACCGAGGCCGCCAGGTCGCATTCGCGCTGGGTGATCGGGCTCTCCGGCTTGCGCACCGGGCCGCCGAACAGTTCCTCGAAGGCCTCGCCGACCATGCGCTCGCCGCGCAGGTACTCGAAGTACTTCATGTTCAGGGTGAAGGAGCCGTCGGCGCGGATGTTGATCAGTTCCTTGCGGATCTTGTCGGCATAGATCGGCCGGCCGTAGGGCGCCAGGCCCATGAGCTTGTACTCGCCGGAGTCGACCTTGAAGCCGCAGTAATAGGTGAACGCCGAGTAGAACAGGCCGACCGAGTGCGGATAGGAAATCGAGTTCATCAGGTCGAGCTTGGAGCCGTCGCCCTTCCAGATCGTGGTCGAATGCCATTCGCCGATGCCGTCGATGCACAGCACCGCCGCCTGCTCGAACGGCGACGGGAAAAACGCCGCCGCGGCATGGGAACGGTGGTGCTGCGAGGCGATGGTGAGCGGTCCGGTGCCACGTCCCAGTTCCTCGAGCTTCTCATCGATGAACTTGAGCACGTTGAGCTTCCAGCGGATCCATTCCGGCATGGTGCTGATGAAGGTGCGCGCGCCGCTGATGCCGCCACTGGCGAAGGAGGAAATCATCCGCGAGAACTTTTCCTGCGGGTCTTCGTAGTAGACCACGGCGGTCAGCTCATCAAGGCCGATACCCTCGGCGTCCAGGCAGTACTTGATGGCATTGGCCGGAAACGCCGCGTCGTGCCGCACCCGCGTGAAGCGCTCTTCCTGGGCCGCCGCCACCGGCACCCCGTCCTTCACCAGCGCCGCGGCGCTGTCGTGATAGAACGCCGAAATCCCTAATACGTAAGTAGCCATTTAAACGCTCATCCTCATAGCTTCATGCCAATCCATGGAAATTCCCTGTGTCTGTGCACAGTCCGTCATCCGTGCAACCAACTTGAGACCGGCAGGCTTTTTAATGCCGGAATCAACGACACCACCAACAACACACTCATTGAAATGTTGAACAGCCGCAGCCGGTTCGGCTCGCTGAGAAAGCGCCGCAAATAACGTCCGAACAGCACCCAGACCATCGAGCAGGGCGAGCCGAAGAGAAAGAAGATCAAGGCGATCAGCAGGATCTGCGCACTGTAGGAACCAACCGGCGTGGTGTAGGCCAGGACCGCGCCCACCGCCATGATCCAGGCCTTGGGGTTGACCCACTGGAACAGCGCCGCGCCAGTGAAGCCCAGCGGACGCCCGCCCTGGTCGTCGAGATCGACCGTGGGCGCCGTGGCGATCCGGTAGGCCAGGTACAGCATGTACAGGGCACCGATCACCTGCAGGATGTCGTGCAGGCTGGGATAACGATGGAACACCGCGCCAGCGCCAAGCCCCACCGCGATCAGCATCAGCGGAAAGCCGATGTTGATGCCCGCGACGTGGCGCAGGGTGCGGCTGATGCCGAAGTTGACCCCGGAGGACATCAGCATCACGTTGTTCGGCCCCGGCGTCACGCAGGTGGAAATCGCGAACAGGATGACGGCGTAGTAGTCCAGATTCTGCATGCCCCAGGCTCCGCTCAACGATAGTCTTCAAGGGTGCCGCGGCGACGAATGTCGACCGACACGCAATGGAAGCCGCCACTCAGGCTGCGGGCATGGCGCATTTTCAGCGGCGCCACATCGATACCCTGTTTTTCCAGGGCGCGAATCAGCGGCACCTGCTGGTCGTTGATCACCGCCAGCGCCGGGTTGACCATGATGAAGTTCATGCCCTGCCAGATCGATGCACGCGGGTAGGACCAGCAATAGCCGGTGTCGACCATCTCCGGCGCCCAGATGATGTCCCAGTTCTTGAACAGCGCCGGCACCTGGTCCTTGCGGATCCGCTCCGGACACAGCACCACCAGCCCCGGGCGGACCACGGTGATGGTGGTATCCAGGTGCGTGCCGTCGTACACACCGCTCACCGGGTGCACCCGGTAACGATCGCCCAGTACCCGCTGCAGCCACTGGCAACCCAGTTCATTACCGCTGCGAGAAACCAGATAGAGGATGTCCTCGCCGACGCGGATCACGTTGGCGGCGTCGAAGATCGGCTCGTCATTGGCAATGATCGAGCCGTCCTTGGGGTTGATCCGGTAGGTGCTGTCCAGCAGCTGCGGCTTGGGCGCGGAAATCCAGTTGGAGCCGCTGGCAAAGTATTCGGCCAGGTGGCGACGATAGGCGAACGGTTCCAGATAGCGGCTGCGCAGCGCCATCGGCGCCTCGATGATGGTCTGGCCGATGGGCAGCAGCACATCCCGCGGGCAGTAGTTGTATTCGCCGTCGGTTTTCCAGGCGCAGGTGCCGAATACCGCGCGATGGTCAGTGACGTCCGGGCGCCGCACTATGACCCCGTGGGAGCGCAGGAAGGCGGCAAAGGCGTCCAGGTCCTCGCTGGCTTCCTCGATGACCTGCTGCGGGTAGGGGCCGGATGGAATGTCCTCGATGTAGTCATGCTGCTCGCTGTAATCCAGGGCGAACAGGCCGCGGTCGGGGCGAGGCACCTGCGCGCCCTGAGCGATGCCGACGATCATTTCTTCCAGCGGATCCCACTCGTTGTGCACATTGACCAGAGACATGGACACTCCTTGATGTTCAGGCCGTTACGCCAACCGGCGCGGCAGGGACAATAGGTTCGTGATGGAACAGCGCCTGATCCTCGCCCCGCGTCTTGCTCCGGGGCAGGACCGCGCCCGCCGAGCCGATACCCAGGCGTCGCAACCAGGACGTCAGTCGGTCCGGCTGCGGTGCCAGAGACTCGTAGCCGACGCGGACCCGCTGCCAGTGTTCTGCCAGTTCCGCCGGCTTCGACGCGGCGACCTGGCGCATGTAGGCGTCGATGGCGTCCACCGCCCAGGCCGAATGCCCGGTGGAGACGTTATCGATGGTGTTGTGCAGGTCGACGAACGCCGTGCTGAAGCCGTAGTGCCGGAGGAAGCGTCGGGCCGAGCGATAGCTGCCGCCCACCCCTGACAGTTCCATCGCCAGGTTCATGCCGAGGATTTCCGGCATGAAGGTCACCGGCAGCTTGCCCAGGCACAGCCAGTAGACCGGCAAGCGGAACGACGCCTCACGCAACCGCTCATCCTCGGCGAACTCGTGGGCACCGGTAGGCGCCAGCTCCAGCCCCATCTGGCGCAGGCCGTCGCGGTAGATTTTCGGATGGTTCAGCGCATAGGAGCCGTTGCCCAGCTCGTCCCAGTAAGTCTGGAACAGCGCGTACCCGACATGGGACGAGGCCAGCGTCAGGTCGGTGAAACCCTGGAGCCAGGCACCGTCGATCAGGGTCAGCGGCGCCAGTTGCAGGGTGGAGTCGACGATTTCCTCGCGCGAGGGCATGGCCGCCGGGTCGCTTTCTTCGAACTCCTGGCCATGGCGGTCGTGCTTGTCCAGCAACCATTCGCGCAATACGCCGACATTCCAGGACTCGGGCAAGGTGCGCTCGGAGTTTTGCAGCGAGCGGCGCGACTGCTCCAGCCAGCGCGTCACATACGCCAGAGCAAAAGCCTGGGTGCGAGGCGCCAGCGCCCTGCCCTGCAAGACGAAATAGGCCTCGCGCAGGCTCTTGGGCCACTGGCCCTGCTCCTGAATGTCCTCGCCTAGCACCTGTGGAACCACTGCATGGCAAGGGCTTGGCGCTGGTACATCGGCAGTTTCTGCGCGCTGGATCGGGCCAGGCAGGCCATCGATCCATTTGCGGATGACGCTCAGGTCGGCCTCGCTGAAAATCCGGAACATGCGCCCGTTCGGCGCGACCAGGGTGTTGACCAGCAGGCTCTTCTCGGCGTTGCCCGGCACGATCAGGCGACTGCGCGAAAGCATTTCCAGCAGCGGCACGGGGTCGACCTGGGCCTCGCGCAGCCACTGTGCCAGGCTGCGGCCTTCCATCTTGTAATCCTGGTGATAGACCGCGCCGGCCCGGGCCATGCGCTGGATCATCTTGCCCATCAGGCGCTCGGGCGATACCGCGGCCCGACAGTGCGCCAGCAGCCGCTCGTTGAAAGTCTTCAGGGCCGCGAATAACCACTGGGCGCCCGCCTCCAGTTGCAGGCGGCGCAGGCTGCCCAGGCAGGCGACCTGCTCGCAGACCCACTGGGAGATCTCCAGCGCCGAGCTGTCGCCCGCGGTTTCATCCAGTTGGTTCAGGTCGAGCCGGCGGACGTCCAGTTGCCGGGCATCCAGCACCGACCACCATGGGCTCAGCCCCAGGGCACGCCAGGCAAAGTCGATGCCGCACAGGGTGTCGCCAAAGGCATCGCTGCGGCGGCTCACCGCTTGCAGCAATGCAGGTAATTCGAACAGTTCGTCAGGCAGGTCGGGGAGCGTGGAAAGCTCGAACGGCGAAACCGCGTAGGCGGTCAGCCCCGCCTGTACCAACAGCGATTTGAAGTGATCGCCGCGCGATGCCAGGGGCCGCCCGACACCCACGTCGTGGGCCAGCAGCTCCATGAGCTTGAGCTGCGCGCTGTCCTCGAAGACCCCGGGGGCGCTCATGCCTTGCAGCCAGCAGCCCAGCACCGAGGCCAATGGCGCCGAGTGCACCAGCAGTGCCTCGGCGAATTCTCGTTGGTTGCCCAGTTCCGCGGCCTGGCTGGCCAGTTCGCGGTAAGCCTGGGCCTGCTCGTCACGCCAGTGCTCGATCTGCACCCGCAACCCGGCCAAGCCTTCCGCACCGGTTTCACCCGGTGCGGCCAGGCCCATCAGACGCCGAATACTGACATCCCCCAGAAAGCTCTCGGGGTTGCTGACTGATCGATAAAACTGGCGCCACATACTGTTTACTTCCCTTCCAGGTTGGAGACCAAGGCAATCCATTGCCGGCCCTCAGTCATCGGCAAGCAATGACGTCGGGTGTCGAGATCAGAACATCGGGTAGATCGAAGAGTCCGGCTTCTTCTTTTTCTTCTTGCCGAACAGGCGTTGGAACAAGCTCTTGATGTAACTCATGGCAGACTCCTTTAAAGAACATCGAGGATGATTTTCGAGACGAAATCGTTCCCCTGGTCGGTGAAGTGAATACGGTCGACGAACAGCCACTGTTCAGGCCGCAGGGCCTCGGACAGCAGCGGTGTAATGTTCACGAAACGCACGCCCATCTTCTGTGCGCCCTCGCGCAGGCGAGCGGCATAGGCCTCGCAGACGCTAGGCTGCAGGATGTCGCCATAGACCTCGCTGAAACTGCCGGCGCGATCCAGCTCGGCGAACAGCTGTTCTTCCTCGTTGCAGCCCTTTTCCCGGACCCAGCCGGCCAGCGGCTGTAGAATGAAGGTCAGCTTGGCGCCCATGTCGGCCGCCAGCGCGCGCCAGGTATCCAGGTGACGCAGGGTCAGGTCGGCGGCGTATTCGATCTGCTCTTCCATGGACGGTGGCGGCTCGGGCGTCGGCTCTTCCTGTTCCTTGCCGAGCAAGGCGCGGAACATGCCGCGCTTGGGTGCCTGAGTCTCCGGACGCATGGCGTCGAAGAACTGGTTGCAGTTGAAGAAAGCGCCGTGTTCGCCACGGCTGCTTTGTGGCTGGCGGGCCAGCCCCAGGTTGTTGAACCCGGAAAACAGCACAATCTCGTCGACCTTGGGCAGCAAATGACGGTAAAGGGTGAAGAGCGTCAGTTCCTGGGTCGAGTTGAAGCTGCGTCCGCCGAAGTTGATCCAGGGTTTGCTGTCCGGATCGTTCTCGGCCAGGCGCGAAGGCAGTGTCCAGGCATCCGAACTGGCACCGATGCCAAACACGGTCGAGCTACCGGCCAGCACCCGCACGCTCTTGGCGTGGCGGCTGTTGACCACCGAATACTGTATGCCCAGCAACTCCGAATAGCGGAAGCCCGAGGCATCTGTATTGACCACCTCCGAACTGTGATCGGTAGGATGGAAATACATCAAATAAGGCAGCCAGCGAACCTCACCACCGTCGGTGAACTTCTGCTCGTACTCAGCCATCTGTGGAGTCAGTTTGATCCTTGCCGTCATTACCCTGCTCTTCCTTGAGAAGTCATCGTCTAAAGTAGTCTGAGGGGGAAGCCCGTTGCACGTTGCCCGGGGGGACTCTGAATTGCGCCGCAACTGTATTTAAGAACAACCAGTACAGCGCGATGCGGGCCATCTTCCCAAAGGCAACCACTGTCTTATAGGTACACGCCAGATGATTTTTCTCAGTACAGATTGCTTTTTATCCCCAAAAAATTTTCAAAAAAAGTGAAATCTGTAACTTTTTATACGACAGATGAGTCGCTACAGTCCCCCGCATGACTCGATACCTGAATCTCGCCGAATACATAAGTAGCCGCATTGAGCAGGGGTTATACGGGCCGGGGGAGCGATTGCCTTCGGTGCGGGCCCTGAGCCTCGAGCACGGCGTCAGCCTCACCACCGTGCAACAGGCCTATCGGGTCCTGGAAAGCTCGGGACTGGCTATCCCCAAACCCAAGTCGGGCTATTTCGTCCCGGCCGGCCGGCGTTTGCCGGAGTTGCCGAAGATGGGACGGCCGTCGTTGCGGCCTGTGGATATCTCCCAGTGGGACCTGGTGCAGGACCTGATGCGCCAGGAGCAGAACGCCAATGCCATTCAACTGGGTTGCGGCATGCCCGACACCACGGCGCCGACCCTCAAGCCGCTGCTGACCGCCCTGGCGCGGATCAGCCGACGCAGCGACAGCCCGAGCCTGCAATACAACCACCTGCAGGGTGTGCTGAGCCTGCGCGAGCAGATTGCCCGCCTTGGCGTCGACTCCGGCTGCCGCCTGACGCCCGCGGAAATCGTCGTCACCAGCGGCTGCCAGGAAGCCCTGTCCATCGCCATCCGCGCGCTGTGCGAGCCCGGCGACATCGTGGCCATCGCCTCCCCCTGCTTTCATGGCATCATCCAGCTGCTCAAGGCCGCCGGCCTCAAGGCCCTGGAGATTCCCACCGACCCGGTCACCGGCATCAGCCTGGAAGCCATGGAAATGGCCCTGGAACAGTGGCCGATCAAGGCCATCCAGCTCACGCCCAATTGCAACAACCCGCTGGGCTACATCATGCCGGACGATCGCAAGCGCGCGATGATCCGCCTGGCCCAGCGCTACGACGTGCCGATCATCGAAGACGATATCTATGGCGACCTGGCGTTCCGCTACCCGCGGCCGCGCACCCTGAAGTCATTCGACGACGACGGGCGCGTGCTGCTGTGCAGTTCGTTCTCGAAAACCCTGGCGCCGGGCCTGAGGATCGGCTGGATCGCCCCGGGGCGTTACCTGCCGCAAGTGCTGCACATGAAATACGTCGGCTCCGGCACCACCGCGACCCAGCCGCAGCTGGCGGTCGCCGAATTCATTGCCAAGGGGCATTACCTGCCGCACCTGCGACGGATGCGCAAACAGTACCAGCGCCATCGCGACCTGATGACCGAGTGGGTCAGCCGCTATCTGCCGGAAGGCACCCGGGTCAGCAAACCCCAGGGCGGGTTCACCTTGTGGGTGGAGTTGCCGGACGAGTTCGACACCTACACCCTGAACCGGCTGCTGGAAGCCGAGGACATCCAGATCGCCAACGGCAATATCTTTTCCGCGGCCGGCAAATACCGCAATTGCCTCAGGCTGAACTTTGCCGGCGTGCCCAACCGCAAGATCGAACAGGCGATCAACAAGATCGGCCTGGCGGTCGCGCAACTGCTCCCCGCCTGACAGATCCTCGCCCCTGCCCCTCGTCCTAGTGCGGCGAGGGCCTTCAGCGAATCAGGCCCTGGCCGCGCGCCACAACTTGCTGCCCAGCGACACAACGACCAGTACCGCAGCACCGGCGATGATGCCGGCCACGGCATTGAGCAGCGTCGGCATGATCAGCGAAATCCCGCCAACCGCCTCGGCCGTGTGCGCCGTGACAGTCTCGATCCAGTGATGCGCCGCCGGCACGCCATGGGTGAGGATACCGCCGCCGACCATGAACATCGCCGCGGTGCCGATCACCGAGAGGCTTTTCATCATGTAGGGCGCCGCGCGCAGGATGGCGCCGCCAATGCTTTTCGCCACCTGGCCCGGCTTCTGCGTCAACCACAGGCCAAGGTCGTCGAGCTTGACGATGCCGCCCACCAGGCCATACACCCCGACGGTCATGACGATGGCGATGCCCGAAAGCACCACCACCTGCTGCATCAACGGCGCGTCGGCAACGGTGCCCAGGGTAATGGCGATGATCTCGGCCGAGAGAATGAAGTCGGTGCGGATCGCGCCCTTGATCTTGGTCTTCTCGAAGGCCACCAGATCGGTGGCCGGGTCCGCCACGGCTTCGATCAGTTGCTGGTGCTCGGCCTGATCCTCGGCCTTGCTGTGGAGAAACTTGTGGGCGAGCTTTTCAAAGCCCTCGAAGCACAGATAGGCACCGCCGAGCATCAGCAATGGCGTCACCAGCCAGGGCGCGAAGGCGCTGATGGCCAGCGCCGCGGGCACCAGGATCAGCTTGTTCAGGAACGAGCCCTTGGCCACTGCCCAGACCACCGGCAACTCGCGCTCGGCGCGCACCCCGGAGACCTGCTGGGCATTGAGCGCGAGGTCGTCTCCCAGCACCCCGGCGGTCTTCTTCGCCGCCATCTTGGTCATCAGCGCCACATCGTCGAGTACCGCGGCAATATCGTCGATCAGCACCAGCAAACTGCTTCCGGCCATGGATCAGGGTTCCTTGAGGTCATAAATGTGGCGAAGCATAGCGCGCAACAGGGTCTGGCGGGGCATTCTTGAGCCTCGCGCAAGGCCGGTGCTACCATGCGCAACCGCCCGAACAGGCAAGGAATCACCTGGTTTATGAGCACCATCCGCGAGCGCAACAAAGAACTGATCCTGCGGGCAGCCAGTGAAGAGTTTGCCGACAAAGGCTTCGCTGCGACCAAAACCAGCGACATCGCGGCCAAGGCGGGGTTGCCCAAACCCAACGTCTACTACTACTTCAAATCCAAGGAAAACCTCTACCGCGAGGTCCTGGAAAGCATCATCGAGCCAATCCTCCAGGCTTCGACCCCGTTCAACGCCGACGGCGTGCCCAGTGAAGTGCTGAGCGGCTACATCCGCTCGAAGATCCGCATCTCCCGCGACCTGCCCTTCGCCTCCAAGGTGTTCGCCAGCGAGATCATGCACGGTGCCCCGCACCTGAGCCCGGACCAGGTCGAGCAGCTCAACGCCCAGGCCAAACACAACATCGATTGCATCCAGACCTGGATCGATCGTGGCCAGATCGCGCCCATCGACCCGCACCACCTGATGTTCAGCATCTGGGCCGCGACCCAGACCTATGCCGATTTCGACTGGCAGATCTCGGTGGTGACCGGCAAGGCCAAGCTGGACGAGTCCGATTACGAAGCCGCCGCCCGGACCATCATCCGCCTGGTGCTCAAGGGCTGCGAAACGGACCAGTAAACCAGCCCCTGTAGCCGCTGCCGCAGGCTGCGATAAGGCCGAAGGCCTTCAGCGATCTTCAGATCTTGCGCACACCTTGTGTGCGATCGCAGCCTGCGGCAGCGGCTACACGGCTACAGAATCACGCGCTCACGCCCGCATCCGCCTGCAAGCCCTGCGCCTCGATGGCACTGATCGCGCATTGCTCGTCGATGTCCGAAGTGTCACCGCTGATACCGATCGCCCCCACCACCGCCCCCTGCTGATCACGAATCAGCACCCCACCCGGGGCCGGCACCACGCTGCCCTGCCCCAGGCTGTTGAGCGCGGCAATGAAGGCCGGCCGCTGCTGCGCATCCAGCGCCAGCAGGCGCGAACCCTTGCCCAGGGCAATCGCGCCCCAAGCCTTGCCGATGGCGATCTGTGGCCGCAGCAGGCTGGCCCCGTCTTCGCGCTGCAAGGTCACCAGATGCCCGCCGGCATCGAGCACCGCGATGGTCAAGGGTGCCGCGCTGATCTCACGGCCGAAGGCCAGGGCCTGGCCGGCCAGGCTGACTGCAACATTCAAGGTTAAAGCGCTCATGGGTGCCGTCCTTATTTTGTTATTGGGAAAAATCCGGGTGTTCCGATAAGAAGATCGATATAACAAATAGAGCACAACAAACCTTATTTTTGTATACAATATTTTTCGCAAATCCCTGATTCCGACGAAAAGTCGCCTGTTTATAGGCATCGGACGAACGCATTCAAGCGGTAGAGAAAATGGATTGACCTGCGACGCTCGCCGTGAATACACTCCACACAAAGCCACTTGTATACAATTACAAAACGTAAGAGGCACAAAACCATGAGCAAAATGAGAGCAATCGAAGCCGCCGTTCTGGTGATGCGCCGTGAAGGGGTCGATACCGCCTTTGGCATCCCGGGTGCAGCCATCAACCCGCTGTACTCCGCCCTGCAAAAGGTCGGCGGCATCGATCACGTCCTCGCTCGCCACGTTGAAGGCGCCTCGCACATGGCCGAGGGTTACACCCGCACCAAAGCCGGCAACATCGGCGTGTGCATCGGTACCTCCGGCCCTGCCGGCACCGACATGGTCACCGGCCTGTACAGCGCCTCGGCCGACTCGATCCCGATTCTCTGCATCACCGGCCAGGCCCCGCGTGCCCGTCTGCACAAGGAAGACTTCCAGGCCGTCGACATCACCAGCATCGTCAAGCCGGTGACCAAGTGGGCGACCACCGTCCTCGAGCCGGGCCAGGTGCCCTACGCCTTCCAGAAAGCCTTCTATGAAATGCGCTCCGGTCGCCCCGGCCCGGTGCTGATCGACCTGCCGTTCGACGTGCAGATGGCCGAGATCGAATTCGACATCGACGCCTACCAGCCGCTGCCGCTGGCCAAGCCTTCGGCGACCCGGGTCCAGGTCGAAAAAGCCCTGGCCCTGCTGGATCAGGCCGAGCGTCCGTTGCTGGTGGCCGGCGGCGGCATCATCAATGCCGATGCCAGCGAACTGCTGGTGGAATTCGCCGAACTGACCGGCATCCCGGTCATCCCCACACTGATGGGCTGGGGCAGCATCCCCGACGATCACCCGCAGATGGCCGGCATGGTCGGCCTGCAGACCTCCCATCGCTACGGCAACGCCACCCTGCTCAAGTCGGACCTGGTCCTGGGCATCGGCAACCGCTGGGCCAACCGCCACACCGGTTCGGTGGACGTCTACACCGAGGGCCGCAAATTCATCCACGTGGACATCGAGCCGACCCAGATCGGCCGGGTGTTCACCCCGGACCTGGGCATCGTTTCCGACGCCAGTTCGGCGTTGACCGTGTTCCTCGAAGTCGCTCGCGAATGGCAGGCCGCCGGCAAGCTGAAGAACCGCAGCGCCTGGCTGCAGGATTGCCAGCAGCGCAAGTCGAGCCTGCAACGCAAGACCCACTTCGACAACGTGCCGGTCAAGCCGCAGCGTGTGTATGAAGAGATGAACCAGGTGTTCGGCAAGGACACCTGCTACGTCAGCACCATCGGCCTGTCGCAGATTGCCGGCGCGCAGTTCCTGCACGTGTACAAGCCACGCCACTGGATCAACTGCGGCCAGGCCGGCCCGCTGGGCTGGACCATTCCGGCGGCGCTGGGGGTGGTCAAGGCCGACCCGAGTCGCAAGGTGGTGGCGCTGTCCGGCGACTACGACTTCCAGTTCATGATCGAAGAACTGGCCGTGGGCGCGCAGTTCAAGCTGCCGTACATCCATGTGGTGGTGAACAACTCCTACCTGGGCCTGATCCGCCAGGCGCAGCGCGGTTTCGACATGGACTACTGCGTGCAGCTGTCCTTCGACAACCTCAACGCCCCGGAACTCAACGGCTACGGCGTGGACCACGTCGCGGTCGCCGAGGGCCTGGGCTGCAAGGCGCTGCGGGTATTCGAGCCGTCGGGCATCCAGCCGGCCCTGCGCCAGGCCCAGGAAATGCTCGAGCAATTCAAGGTGCCGGTGATCGTCGAGATCATCCTGGAGCGTGTCACCAACATCTCCATGGGCACCGAGATCAACGCGGTCAACGAATTCGAAGACCTGGCGCTGGTCGGCAACGACGCCCCGACCGCGATTTCCCTGCTCGACTGACACCACTGTGTAGCCGCTGCCGAAGTCTGCGATCGCATCCGCAGGATGCGCAAGATCTCAGGATCGTCGAAGGCCTTCGGCCTTATCGCAGCCCGCGGCAGCGGCTACAGGGATTGAACCTCTACAGGAGACCACCATGCCGCGTTTTGCCGCCAACCTGTCCATGCTGTTCACCGAACAGGACTTCCTCGCCCGCTTCAAGGCCGCCGCCGAGGCCGGCTTCAGTGGTGTCGAATACCTGTTCCCCTACGAATTCAGCTCCGCCGAGATCAAGGCGCAACTCGACGCCCACGGCCTGACCCAGGTGCTGTTCAACCTTCCCGCGGGCGATTGGGCCAAGGGCGAGCGCGGTATCGCCTGCCTGCCGGACCGGGTCGAGGAGTTCCGCGCCGGGGTCGACCTGGCCATCGCCTACGCCCAGGTGCTGGGCAATACCCAGATCAACTGCCTGGCCGGCATCCGCCCACAGGGCGTCGACGATGACACGGTGGAAAAGACCTTTATCGCCAACCTCAAGTACGCCGCCGAAAAACTCCAGGCCGCGGGCATCAAGCTGGTGATGGAAGCCATCAACACCCGTGACATCCCGGGCTTCTACCTGAACAACACGGCCCAGGCCCTGTCGATCCGCGAACAGGTCGGCAGCAGCAACCTGTACCTGCAATACGACATCTACCACATGCAAATCATGGAGGGCGACCTGGCCCGGACCCTGTCCGGTCACCTGGACGCGATCAACCATGTCCAGCTGGCGGATAACCCGGGGCGTAACGAACCGGGCACCGGAGAGATCAACTACCACTTCCTGTTCGGGCACCTGGACAAGATCGGCTACCAGGGCTGGGTCGGCTGCGAATACAAGCCGCTGACCACCACCGAGGCCGGCCTGGGCTGGCTCAAGAGCCATAACGCAATCTGATCGGGTACCGCGTCATCGTTCATCGCGGGCAAGTCGGATCGCCGCCCGCTCGCTCCTACAAGAACCTACCTGCCTGTAGGAGCGAGGCTTGCCCGCGAGGCGGCATCACTGACCCACCGTATCTTTCGAATCGCTGGCAACCGCTCTTACGCGGCAAGCGCATAAAAACAAGAGGATTTTCTCATGGCTAAAATCGGATTCATCGGCACCGGCATCATGGGTCACCCAATGGCCTCCAACCTGCAAAAAGCCGGTCACAGCCTGTTCCTGTCCCAGCACCACGACGCGGCTCCGGCCGACCTGGTCGCCGCCGGCGCAGTCGCCCTGGCCAGCCCGAAGGAAGTGGCCCAGGAAGCCGAATTCATCATCGTCATGGTCCCGGATACCCCGCAGGTCGACGATGTACTGTTCCGCGCCGACGGCGTGGCCGCGGGCGTCGGTCCGGGCAAGGTGGTGATCGACATGAGTTCGATCTCGCCGACCGCGACCAAGGCTTTCGCCGCCAGGATCAACGAGAAAGGCGCGCAGTACCTGGACGCCCCGGTGTCCGGTGGTGAAGTCGGCGCCAAGGCAGCGACCCTGAGCATCATGGTCGGCGGCGACAGCCAGGCCTTCGAGCGTGCCCTGCCGCTGTTCCAGGCCATGGGCAAGAACATCACCCTGGTCGGCGGCAACGGCGACGGCCAGACCGCCAAGGTGGCGAACCAGATCATCGTCGCCCTGAACATCCAGGCGGTGGCCGAAGCCCTGCTGTTCGCCGCGAAAAACGGCGCCGATCCGGCCAAGGTGCGTGAAGCGCTAATGGGCGGCTTCGCCTCCTCGAAGATCCTCGAGGTGCACGGCGAGCGCATGATCAAGGGCACCTTCGACCCGGGCTTCCGCATCAGCCTGCACCAGAAGGACCTCAACCTGGCCCTGCAAGGCGCCAAGGAGCTGAACATCAACCTGCCCAACACCGCCAACGCCCAGCAAGTGTTCAGCACCTGCGCGGCCATCGGCGGCAGCAACTGGGACCACTCGGCGCTGATCAAGGGCCTGGAACACATGGCGAACTTCTCGATTCGCGATAAGTAAGCCCTCTGTTATAGGGGGCTTCTGCCGCCCCCCTGTAGGAGCGAGGCTTGCCCGCGATGACGTAGTGCCTGACACGACGCTATCGCGGGCAAGTCGGATCGCCGCCCGCTCGCGCCTACAAGAGCCCTACCCGCCACACCTCGAATAACAAGAAATCCGGGAGCCCGCCATGCCGGTCGATCCGCAACAATTCCTCCGTGAGCTGTTCGCCACAGCCATCGACGCCGCCCACCCGCAGCATGTCCTCGAAGCCCATTTGCCCAGCGACCGCAGCGGTCGGGTGATCGTCATCGGTGCCGGCAAGGCCGCCGCGGCCATGGCCCAGGTGGTCGAACGCTGCTGGTTGGGTGAAGTCAGCGGGCTGGTCGTCACCCGCTACGGCCACGGCGCCCCCTGCGAAAAAATCGAAGTGGTCGAGGCCGCTCATCCGGTACCCGATGCCGCCGGCCTGGCCGTGGCCAAGCGCGTGCTGGAGCTGGTCAGCAACCTGTCGGAACAGGACCGGGTGATCTTCCTCCTGTCCGGCGGTGGTTCCGCCCTGCTGGCCCTGCCCGCCGCGGGCATCAGCCTGGCGGACAAGCAGTCGATCAACAAGGCCCTGCTCAAGTCCGGCGCCAGCATCGGCGAGATGAACTGCGTGCGCAAACACCTCTCGGCGATCAAGGGTGGCCGCCTGGCCAAGGCCTGCTGGCCGGCTACCCTCTACACCTACGCGATTTCCGATGTACCGGGCGACCTGGCCACGGTCATCGCTTCCGGCCCCACCGTGGCCGACCCCAGCACATCGGCCGAGGCCCTGGCGATTCTCAAGCGTTACGCCATCGAGGTACCGGCGGCGGTACGCAGCTGGCTGCAAAGCCCCGAGTCGGAAACCGTCAAGCCCGGCGACCCGAGCCTGGCCCACAGCCACTTCCAACTGATCGCCCGGCCGCAGCAGTCGCTGGAGGCCGCCGCGGTGAAAGCCCGCCAGGCCGGTTTCAGCCCGCTGATCCTCGGCGACCTGGAAGGCGAGTCCCGCGAGGTGGCCAAGGTCCACGCCGGCATCGCCCGCCAGGTGGTGCTGCACGGCCAGCCTCTGGCCGCGCCCTGCGTGATCCTCTCCGGCGGTGAAACCACGGTCACCGTGCGCGGCAATGGCCGCGGCGGGCGCAATGCCGAGTTCCTCCTGAGCCTCACCGACAGCCTCAAGGGCCTGCCCGGCGTCTACGCCCTGGCCGGCGACACCGACGGCATCGACGGTTCCGAAGACAACGCCGGCGCGATCATGACCCCGGATAGCTACGCCCGCGCCGCCGCCCTGGGCCTGAGTGCCAGCGACGAGTTGGACAACAACAACGGCTATGGCTACTTCGCGGCCCTGGATGGGTTGATCGTCACCGAACCGACCCGCACCAACGTCAACGACTTCCGCGCCATCCTGATCCTCGAGAGCCCCAAACATGACGCCTGACAAAAAGGTCAAAATCCTCGCCACCCTCGGCCCGGCCATCGACAGCATCGACGATATCCGCGAGCTGGTGCAGGCCGGGGTGAATATCTTTCGCCTCAACTTCAGCCATGGCGACCACGCCGATCACGCCCAGCGTTACCAGTGGATCCGCGAAGTCGAAAAACAGCTGAACTACCCGCTGGGCATCCTGATGGACCTGCAAGGCCCGAAACTGCGGGTCGGCAAGTTCGCCGACGGCAAGGTCCAGCTGCACCGTGGCCAGGCCCTGCGCCTGGACCTGGACAGCACCCCGGGCGACCAGCGCCGGGTCAACCTGCCCCACCCGGAAATCATCACGGCCCTGGAGCCAGGCATGGACCTGCTGCTGGACGATGGCAAGCTGCGCCTGCGGGTCACCGCCAAGCACGCCGACGCCATCGACACCACGGTGCTCAACGGCGGCGAGCTGTCGGACCGCAAGGGCGTCAACGTCCCGCAGGCGGTGCTCGACCTCAGCCCGCTGACCGCCAAGGATCGCCGCGACCTGGACTTCGGCCTGGAACTGGGGGTGGACTGGGTCGCCCTGTCGTTCGTGCAGCGCCCCGAGGACATTCGCGAAGCCCGCGCGCTGATCGGTGACAAGGCGTTCCTGATGGCCAAGATCGAGAAACCCTCGGCAGTCACTCAACTGCGCGAGATCGCCGAATTGAGCGACGCGATCATGGTGGCCCGTGGCGACCTGGGGGTCGAAGTGCCCGCCGAAAGCGTGCCGCAGATCCAGAAGAACATCATCGGCACCTGCCGCCAACTGGGTAAACCGGTGGTGGTGGCCACGCAGATGCTCGAATCCATGCGCTTCTCCCCCGCCCCGACCCGGGCCGAGGTCACGGACGTGGCCAACGCAGTGGCCGAAGGCGCCGACGCGGTGATGCTCTCGGCGGAAACCGCGTCCGGCGAATACCCGCTGGAGGCGGTGCAGATGATGAGCAAGATCATCCGCCAGGTGGAAAGCGGCCCGGACTACCAGACCCAGCTCGACGTCAGCCGGCCCCAGGCCGAAGCCACGGTGTCCGATGCCATCAGCTGTGCGATCCGCCGTATCAGCAGCATCCTGCCGGTGGCGGTGCTGGTGAACTACAGCGAGTCCGGCAGCTCCAGCCTGCGCGCGGCCCGGGAACGGCCGACGGTGCCGATCCTCAACCTGACGCCGAACCTGTCCACCGCGCGCCGCCTGACGGTGGCCTGGGGCGTGCATTCGGTGGTCAACGACCGCCTGCGCCAGGTCGACGAGGTCTGCTCCACCGCCCTGGAAATCGCCCAGGCGCAAGGCATGGCCAAACGTGGCGACACCCTGTTGATCACCGCTGGCGTGCCGTTCGGCCAGCCGGGCTCGACCAACTCGCTGCGCATCGAAACCCTGATCTGAGCCCCCTGTAGCCGCTACCGAGGCTGCGCTCGAGGATGCAGTCCTCGCCAGGCCCAAAACGCGGCATTGCCTGATTGACGGCCGCTACGCGGCCGGGCGCAGCCTCGCTGTGCTCGGCAGCGGCTACAAGAGTCAACCTTCCATGCCTTCAGAACACTTCAACGCCCACTGCCCCGACTGGGCCACCGCCCTGCTCAACGGCTTCAGCCAGATCTTCCTCCAGCGCCATCCGCTGTGCGGCCTGCTGTGCATGCTGGCCATCCTGCTGACCGCTCCAGCGCTGCTCGGCGGCGCGCTGCTGGGCGGTGTGGCCGGGCTGCTTACCGCGCAGCGCCGGGGCTATGCCAAGGCCGACCGGCAAGCCGGACTGTTCAGCTACAACGGGGTCTTGCTCGGCCTGCTCCTGAGCCTGCGCTTCGACTGGTCGGTGCTGCTGCCACCGCTGATCATCGCCTGCGGCGGCATCAGTGCGATCCTCACCCAGCAATGGCTCAAACGCGCCCGCGCCCCATATTCTCTACCGGCCTACACCGCGCCCTTCGTCGGCCTCGGCTGGTTGCTGCTGGGCCTGGCCGCGCCGCTGCCCGCCAGTGTCGAAGCGCCCTGGGCCGAACCCGATGCGCTGGCACTGCTGCAGGCACTGATCCAGGGGCTCGGCCAGGTGATGTTCCTCGAGCATCCGCTGGCCGGGGTGTTGATCGCCCTCGGGCTATTACTGGCCGATCGTCGAGCGGCCGCCTGGGCGCTGTTCGGTTCGGCGGCGGGCCTGGGCTTTGCCCTGCTGCAACAGGACCAGGCCAGCGCCCTGCTGGGCCTTGGCGGCTACAACAGCGCCCTGGTCGCCCTGGCCCTGAGCCAGGACCGCCGCCGCTCCTGGCTGGCGCTGCCGGGAATGCTCCTGGCGCTGCTGCTCGCCCCGGGCTTCGCCGCGCTGGGCCTGCCCACTCTCACCGCGCCCTTTATCCTCGCCTGCTGGCTGGTCCGTGCGGCAACCCGTGTGCTGCGCCAGGCCGCCACGGACAGCACGCCTTGCGCTACCGGGGGCAATCCCCCTAGGCTTCGCTGACCTTCGATTCAGGCGAACAACATGGACAGCACCACGGACACCGACAAGCACTGGCGCGAGCGCCTCTACGTCATGATTTTCCAGACCGACACCGTGGCCGGTCGGCGCTTCGACAGCATCCTGTTGCTGATCATCCTCGCCAGCCTGGTGATCGTGATCCTCGACAGCATCGACCAGGTGCATCAGAACTACGCCAATGTGCTGGCCTATATCGAATGGGGTTTTACCCTGATCTTCGCCATCGAATACGGCCTGCGCCTGTATTGCTCGCCCAAGCCGTTGCGCTATGCCTTCAGTTTCTATGGGTTGGTGGACCTGCTGGCCATCGTGCCGGGGATCCTCGCCCTGTATTACAGCGACGCCCAGTACCTGCTGATCATCCGGGTGATCCGCATGCTGCGCATCTTCCGCGTGCTCAAGCTCGGCCCCTACCTCAAGCAGGCCCACTACCTGCTCGACGCCTTGCGCGGCAGCAAGCAGAAGATCCTGGTGTTCCTGCTCAGCGTCTGCACCCTGGTGACGGTGTTCGGCACCCTGATGTATGTGGTCGAAGGCCCGGAACACGGCTTCACCAGCATTCCCAAGGGCATCTATTGGGCCATCGTCACCCTGACCACCGTCGGCTACGGCGACATAGTGCCCAAGACCGTGATCGGCCAGATCATTTCGTCGATGGTGATGATCACCGGTTACTCGATCATCGCCGTGCCCACCGGGATCTTCACCGCGGAACTGGCCAATGCCATGCGCGGCGAACAGCTCAAGCACGACTGCCCGGTGTGCAGTAAAAACAACCATGAACACGGCGCCGCGTTCTGCTCGCGGTGCGGCAATGCGCTGTTCCCGAAAGTGGTTCAGGGAAACTGAATAAGCAAAGCACTTTTTAATCTTTAAAGAGATATACCGCCCCGGCTATAGTCGGCGGCAAATTGCCTTCACTCTCTAATAAAAGGAATGTGCAGTGAAAAAACTCGTTAGCGCCTCTCTCCTGGCCGCCGGCCTGGCACTGGGCAGCGTCGCCCAGGCCGCCCCGACCCTGCTCAACGTTTCCTACGACGTGATGCGAGACTTCTACAAGGACTACAACAGCGCCTTCCAGAAGCACTGGCAGGCCGAGCACAACGAGAACATCACCCTGCAGATGTCCTTCGGCGGCTCCAGCAAACAGGCGCGCTCAGTGATCGACGGCCTGCCGGCCGACGTCATCACCATGAACATGGCCACCGACATCAACGCCCTGGCGGACAACGGCAAGCTGGTGCCGGACAACTGGGTGACCCGCCTGCCCAACAACAGCGCGCCCTTCACCTCGGCCACTGTGTTCATCGTGCGCAAGGGCAACCCCAAGGCCCTGAAAGACTGGCCGGACCTGCTCAAGGATGGCGTGCAGGTGATAGTGCCGAACCCGAAGACCTCGGGTAACGGCCGCTACACCTACCTGTCGGCCTGGGGTTATGTGCTGAAGAACGGTGGCGACGAGAACAAGGCTAAGGACTTCGTCGGCAAGCTGTTCAAGCAGGCACCGGTGCTCGACACCGGCGGTCGCGCCGCGACCACCACCTTCATGACCAACCAGATCGGCGACGTGCTGGTGACCTTCGAGAACGAAGCGGAAATGATCGCCCGGGAATTCGGCCGCGATCAGTTCGAAGTCATCTACCCGAGCGTTTCCGCCGAAGCCGAGCCGCCAGTGTCGGTGGTGGACAAGGTGGTCGACAAGAAAGGCTCGCGCGCCGCGGCCGAGGAATACCTGAAGTACCTGTGGTCGCCGGAAGGCCAGGAAATCGCCGCCAACAACTACCTGCGCCCACGGGACCCGAAAGTCCTGGCCAAGTACACCGATCGCTTCCCGAAAGTCGACTTCCTGTCGGTGGAAAAAACCTTCGGCGACTGGCGCACCGTGCAGAAGACCCACTTCAACGATGGCGGGATCTTCGACCAGATCTACGGCGGGAAATAACCAACCGACCCAATAAAAAAGCGACCCTCAGGTCGCTTTTTTATTGCTGGCGCCTAAAGCCCGGCGGCCACATCCACCAACGCGGCGCCCCGAACCTCGTGCAGCTCCGGCAACATCGCCTCCGCCTCGACCTCGATCAGCCACTCGGGCAGGGACAGGCCACTGACGATGATCCACGAGGACGCCGGTGGCTGCTGGGGGAAACGCTGCAACAGCACCTGGCTGATCTGCTCCTGCTGCTCGCGGGCCGCTTCGGCGATGTAGATCCGCAGCATGACCACGTGGCTCAGGTCGCCGCCCGCCGCCGCCAGGACCCGGGCGATATTGTCGAAACTCTGCTCGGTCTGCTCCTGCAGCCCCGGGCCGACGCAGACCTCGCGCTCATCGACCCCCACCTGGCCGGACAGCAGCAGGCGCCGCCCACCGCGCACCTCCACGGCCTGGCTGAAACCGTACTGCATGGAATTGAAGACACTGGGCGGATTGAAGACTGATTTATGCATGGGAACTCCGCTGCGATAGACGACCGGAAACCCTAAACCAAGCCCCTGCCCAAGGCCATCCGAAACCAGGCCGTTGAAACACCTGGCAACGTAACAACCCGACAGCTACATCGGCGGCGTCACCCCATCCTTGCCGGCGGAGATCGACTGCGCGGTGAGGGTGCCGTCCGCGCTCTGGGACACGAACATCACCACCTTGACCCCGGCCTTGAGCAGGCTGCGGTCGCCCGGCACCAGGTTGACGATGGGCACGTCGTCCGGCACCAGGATCCTCTGCTGGCCGCCCTTGTAGTTGACGGTCAGGGTCCGGCCGTTGCTCACCACCAGGTCGCCGACGCTGCCGTTGGTCATGCTGCTGCCCTTGACCAGGTCGAAGGGCCGATGACCGTCGCCGGTGCCGGCCATCTGCGGTGGAAACACATGGACCTCCAGCGCCTTGAGGCTGCCATCGGCCTGGGGAACTGCGGCCGAACCTATGTAGCTGCCGGGCTTGATGTCCTCGATATTGGCCAGGGTCACGGCGCGGACCTGGGTCTGTGGCGTGAGGTTGATGGTGACGTTCTCGCCGCTGTTGACGTGCACTCGCACCGCGTCGCCGGCGATGCTGGTGATTTCCCCGCGCACGCCGATGCGCATGCCCGGCGCGTCCTGGGCCTGGGCCGGGCCGGCCAGCAGCAGTGCGCCGAGGGTGATCGCTTGAACACCGCCGAGCAGGCGGCGAAGACACAGATTCATGGGACGGGCTTCCTGTGATGAAAGGTGGCACAGACGTCGAAACGAAAGCACTCCAGCGTCCGCGGAACAATAAGCGAGCTATCGAACTGAATGTAAGTAAATGTATCATCGCAGCGCGATGCCGGTCGTCATCTGCCGCTCTGCGCCGGTCTCGCCAGGCATTTATTCCTGCACGGCATGAATGCTATCGCTCGTCAGCTTCTACCGCGTCACGGGCCAGCCCCTTAGCCTCGCCCGCATCCCTTTCGCTGCCACGAGAATCGCCATGACTTCCACCCCCCAGGGGCTGCCTGCCGCCACCACGACCATGACCCGCGGCATGGTGCTGCTGTTCGCCTTCTGCTGCGGCGCCATAGTCGCCAACATCTACTACGCCCAGCCGATCATCGAGCTGATCGCCCCGGACATCGGCCTGAGCAGCACCATGGCCAGCCTGATCGTGTCCCTGACCCAGATCGGCTATGCCCTGGGCCTGTTCTTCCTGGTGCCCCTGGGCGACCTGCTGGAAAACCGCCGGCTGATGATCCTCACCAGCCTGGTGGCCATCGCCAGCCTGCTGGGCGCCGCGTTCACCGAGCAGCCCAATGCCTTTCTGCTGGTCTCGCTGCTGATCGGCTTCAGCTCGGTGTCGGTACAGATCCTGATTCCCCTGGCCGCGCACCTGACGCCGGAGGAGTCCCGCGGCCGGGTGGTCGGCGGCATCATGGGCGGCCTGCTGCTGGGCATCCTGCTGGCGCGTCCGGTGTCCAGCGTGGTGGCCGACCTCTTCGGCTGGCGCGCCATGTTTATCGCCGCCGCCGTGCTGATGGCCGCCATCAGTGTGGTCCTGCTGCTGACCGTGCCCAAGCGCCAGCCTGCCCACAGTGCCACTTACGGCCAGTTGCTGCGCTCGCTGGGCAGCCTGCTGCGCCAGCAACCGGTGCTGCGTCAGCGGGCGTTTTACCAGGCCTGCCTGTTCGCCACTTTCAGCCTGTTCTGGACCGCGGTGCCGCTGGAACTGGCGCGCAACCACGGCCTGTCGCAAAGCCAGATCGCCCTGTTCGCCCTGGTCGGGGCCATCGGCGCCATCGCCGCGCCCATCAGCGGGCGCCTGGCGGACGCCGGCCACACCCGCGGCGCCTCGTTGCTGGCCATGCTGTTCGCCGCCCTGAGTTTCCTGCCAGCCTTTATCCACCCGGCCTACAGCGTCATCGGCCTGGCGGTGACCGGCGTGCTCCTGGATTTCTGCGTGCAGATGAACATGGTCCTCGGCCAGCGCGCGGTCTACGCCCTCGATGCCCATAGCCGCGGCCGCCTCAACGCGCTGTACATGACCAGCATCTTCATTGGCGGCGCCGTCGGCTCGTCGATTGCCAGCGCGGTGTACGAACACGCCGGCTGGCTGGGTATAGTCGGCGTCGGCAGTGCCTTGCCGCTGCTGGCCCTGCTGCGTTTCCTGGGCACCTCGCAGAAGGCCCTGCCCGTTACGGCCTGATGCATCCTGGTCCCCTTGGGTCGCAAAACCGGGGGCCATGCTCGATCGTTCAAACACAAGGAGTCTCGATGGACCGACTGGCAGCCATGCAAACCTTCGTTCATGTGGTGGAAAGCGGCTCGTTCTCGGCCGCCGCCCGACGTCTGGATATCGGCCAGCCGGCCGTATCGAAAACCATCGCCCAGCTGGAGGCGCGGCTGGCGGTACGGCTGTTGCTGCGCTCGACCCGCGGCCTGACGCCCACCGAAGCCGGCATGGCCTTTTTCGAGCGCGCCAGGCGGGCCCTCGAAGAGGCCGACGAAGCCGATCTCGCGGCGCGCGGGGCTGGTTCGGGGCTCAGCGGTACGCTGCGGATCTGCGCCGCGGTGACCTTCGCCCGCCTGCATATCGTGCCGCACCTGGGGACCTTCCTCGACCGCCATCCCGACCTCGACATCGACGTGGTGCTGGATGACCGCAATATCAATCTGGTGGAGGCCGGCATCGACGTCGCCCTGCGCATGGGGCCCTTGAGCGACTCCGGGCTGACCGCGCGGCGGATCGGCGAATGCCGGCGCGTGGTGCTGGCCACCCCGGACTACTTCGCCCGACATGGCGAACCTGCCTGCCCCGCCGACCTGGGCAAGCACCAGGCGATCATCTACAGCCTCGGCGGCGGTGCCCACTGGCGCTTCGAACGGGGTGACGAACAGCAGTCGGTGACGGTCCGCGGGCGGATTCGCGTCAGCGCCGCGGAGGGGCTGCGCGAATCGGTGCTGGCCCACCAGGGGCTGACCATGGCCTCGCAATGGATGTTCGCTCCCGAGCTGGCCAGCGGCGCGGTGCGCGAGGCGATGCCGGACTGGACGCTGCCCCGGCAGGAGCTATGGGCGGTGTTTCCCACTGGGCGGCTGACCAGCGCCAAGGCCCGGGCTTTCGTCGAGTTTGTCCAGCAGCAGCTGGCCAGCCCCGGGCCAGACGCCCAAGACTGAGCCGAGGTCCGCGGCGGATTCAGATCCGCTCGCGCACCAGCACTTCGACCTTGGCCGTCTCGCCCCACTGGCGCACCCGCTCGATCAGCGCCAGGTCGGTCTCGCCCACCAGGTACAGAGTCTCGATCGACTGCCTGGCCGCCCACTCGACGAAGCCGCACTGCTCGAAAGCACTGACAGACGCCAGCTGGAACTCGTTTTCATAGAACCCCGGCGCCACCGCGACCCGGGTGTCCTGGGCGCTGACCTCGGGCAGGAACGGACAGGCCAGGTGCACCACGTCCCACTTCGCCACGCGCCAGTTGCGCAGCGCTTCGTCGAAGCGGCTGCGGGCACCGCGGACAAACCCCAGGCCGTCGATCACCATGCGCCGGTTGATGATCATCCACACCTTGCGTTTGCGCGGGGCCTTGAGCAGCACTTCGCCGGTGACCTTCGAGGCTCGCAGGGCCAGGGCGAACACCAGCAATACCGGAACGAAGTAGCGATAGACCGTCTCGGCGTTGCTGGCGCGGGTCAGCTTGTATAGCCTGTGTACCTCGTTACGATCCTTTTCAAGATCGCCAAAACTTTCCTTGAGCCGGTCAAGCCAGATCACCACGGGCTCTGCCGAATAGCCGGCGCGCACCTCTTCCAGCGCTCCATACACTTTCCCCACCGCGAGATCCGAGAGCCTACCTTCAGGCGTTCTGCCCAGTGGCGCAAAACGCTGACAGAGTTCATTCACCTGCGCGGCATCAGGGGCGCTATAGAGGGTCGATGCGGTGCGGCAGTGTTCCTGACCCACCAGGTCATCGATTTCGGTCTTGATGCGTTGGCGGGTCGAGGCCTGATGGGATTCGGCCAATCGATAGTCGCTCTGGAACCATTCGGTCCTGACGCTCTGGGTCTCGCTGATCAGCGCCAGCGACGCCAGCAGCAGCCAGCCGTAGTCCACCCGCTTCCAGCCGATCTCGCCCAGGGGAAAGACCGAGATAAAGCTCCAGCAGAAGAAGTAGTAGAGGAAAATGAACAGCACCAGCAGGTACACCGGCGCCAGGGATAGGTAGATCAGCTGCGGTACTTCGACATCGGCGAAGCCATACAGGGCGAGCAGGACAGCGACAACACAGAGCCAGACGGCCATGGGCGCGAAATAGGGTTTGTTCAGGCTTTTCTTCATCGGGCGCTCGGATGGCGATACTCAGGAACACCCTGGTGTATCGGCCATCCACCCTGCTGCTTGAACGGACCCGCCCGCGGTCCGCTCAGTGGTAGCCGTTTACTGGAACTGGCGCCCCAGCCCCGACGGCACGCCGTGGATATCGGTCTCTTCCCATGGCCCGTCGGGGCTGATGGAGCGGCTCCAGCCGTTGTTCCAGCGGTAGTAGGTGCGCTGGCGGTAGAAGGTGTTGGTCTGGTTATCCAGCACATAGACGCCCAGGCGCGGATCCCAGTGGCTGTTGCCACCCGGCGGCGGCGCAAAGCTCGCGGAAGTGCGCGGCAACGGCTTGGCCGGCTTGATCGGCGTGGAAGGTTTGCTCGGGGTGCTTGGCGGCGTCGGCTTGGTGCTGGGCTGCGCAGGCGGAATTGGTGGCAGAGTGCCAGGCGGCGCTGGCTCCTGGACCGCACAGGCGCTCAACCCCAGGACCAGTGTTAACAGGGTGATGCGGGCAATGGCGGTCATGGCGGCGTCTCTTATTTATCCGGGCTGTCGATGGTCAGTTGTTGCGGCGCGGTGGTGCTGCTGGCCAGAGGCTTGCTGCGACCGACCCACTCGCCGGCCGTCGGTTGGCCGGCGCGAGAAATGCGCGCAACCAGTTGGACTTCCGGGAAGTTCGACAGTTTCAACTGCGGCATCATCGCGTCGGCATCCCCCAGCTCCACCGTCACCGGCAGGTCGGCCACCGTCAGGCGCTTGGCCGCCAGCGGCGCCGGCGGCCCGGAGGTGGCACGGGCGAAGATGAACACGCTATCGCCCGGCTGCACCTTGGCTTTCAGATCGGCGGCCAGGTCGACGCGCACCTTGAGCAGCGCGGCGGCCTTGGGCGCGGGCGCCTGGGCCACTTTGCCACCGCTGGCCAGCAGCTTCTCGGTCGCCCGGTCGATACCGCCCTGCAGCGCGGCGCGCGAGTTGTCGTCCGCCGGCAGTTGCGCCAGCAGGCGGTTCCAGTAATCGATGGCCTCTTGATAACGCTCGCCTTCAAAGGCGGCGATCCCCAGCAGGCCGAGGCTGGTGACTTCCTTCGGATCGGCCTTCAGCGCTTCGTCGGTCAGGGCCTGGACCTTGTCCGACCACTGCTTGCCGTCGGCGAAGTACTGCGCCTGCGCCCACTGGCCGAGCAGTTCCGGCTGGCGGCCGGCCAGGGCCACGGTGCGCTCGAAGATCTTCGCCGCGTCCGCCGGGCGCTCCTGGGCCATGTAGGCACGACCGAGGAAGTACAGGCCCTCGGCGGAATCCGGCTGGGCAGCGACGGCACGTTCGAGGCGGCGGGTCATCTCTTCCATGGATTGCGGGGCCTGGGCGAATTCACGGGTCAGCTCGACCTTGTCGCTGGCGCCGAAATGCAGGTACAGGCCCAGGCCCAATAGCGGCACCAGCAGCGCCGCCAGCAATGGCAACGGTTTGCCCAGACGCGATACCCGGGCCGGTTCCGCGCCCTCGGTGTCGGCCAGCAGTTCGCGCGCGGCTTCGGCGCGGCCGCTGTCCATCTGCTCGGCGCTGAGCACGCCTTCGGCCTGCTGGCCTTGCAGCTCGGCCACGCGTTCTTGATAAAGCGCCACGTTCAGCGCGGTACGATCCTCTTCACGCTGGGCGCGACGGCCGCGTAGAACCGGGATCAGCAGAAAACTCAGGGCTACCAGGAGCAGCAGGCCTGCGGCGAGCCAGAAATCAATCATTCGTGGTCTTTATCCAACAGTTGGTCGAGGCGCTGACGCTCCTCGGCGGAAAGTGTGCTCGGGCTGTCGCTGCGCTCTACGCGCCGACGCCGGACGATCACGGCGATGATCACCACACCACCCAGCAGCAGGCCGGCGGGGCCGAACCAGAGCAAGGCGGTCTTGCCGGTCAGGGCCGGCTTGTAGCGCACGAAGTCGCCATAGCGGTCGACCATGAAGTCGATGATCTGCTGGTTGTCCTTGCCTTCGCCGAGCATACGGAAGATCTCCTTGCGCAAGTCCGCGGCGATCGGCGCATTGGAGTCGGCGATATCCTGGTTCTGGCACTTGGGGCACCGCAGTTCTTTGGTCAGTTCGCGAAAACGCTCGCGCTCGGCGTCGTTGGCGAACTCGTAGGTATCGATCGCGGCGTGGGCCACGCCGGCGATGCTCAGGCCCAGGACGGCCGCGGCCAGCCAGCGCTTCATGGCTTGGCCTCATCGGCCAGGGCCTGATACTTGGCGGCCAGCTTCTCGCGCCACACCGTTTCGTCGATCACCCCGACGTATTTGTCGCGGATGATGCCCTTGGCGTCGATGAAGAAGGTTTCCGGCGCGCCGTACACCCCGAGGTTCAGGCCCAGGGTGCCCTCCTCGTCGCGGATATCCAGCTGGTAAGGGTTGTGGAACTCGGCCAGCCACTTCAGGGCGTCGGCGTTGACGTCCTTGTAGTTGACGCCATAGATGTTCACGCCCTGCTGCGCCAGCTTGTTCAGCACCGGGTGCTCGACCCGGCAGGAAATGCACCAGGTGCCCCAGACGTTGACCAGCGCCGGCTTGCCCAGCAGGTCGGCGCGGGTCAGGGTCTTGTCGCCCTGCACCGACGGCAGGGAGAACTCCGGGAACGGCTTGTCGATCATCGCCGACGGCAGCTCGGCCGGGTCCAGGTACAGCCCGCGGTACAGGAACACCGCCACCAGCAGGAACAGCGCCAGCGGCAACAACATTATCCAGCGTCTCATGCAGTGGCTCCTGTCATGCCCAGGGCTTCGCGCACCCGGGTTTTCACCTTGACCCGATAACGCCGGTCGAGGGCCGCCAGCAGGCCACCGAAACCGGTGAGCAGGCCGCCGAACCAGATCCAGCGCACGAAGGGTTTCACGTGTACGCGCACGGCCCAGGCGCCATCGCCCAGCGGCTCGCCGAGGGCGACGTAGAGGTCACGGGTGAAACCGGCGTCGATCCCGGCCTCGGTCATCACCGAGTTCTGTACCGTGTAGAGGCGTTTTTCCGGGTGCAGCACGGCAACTTCCTTACCGTCGCGGACCACCCGCACCGTGCCCTTGTCGGAGGTGAAGTTGGGGCCTTCGAAATGCTTGGCGCCCTCGAACACGAAGTGATAACCGGCCAGGTCCATGGACTCGCCCGGCTCCAGGCGCAGGTCGCGCTCGGCGCTGTTCTGGCTCGACAGCACCACGCCCAGGGCGCAGACCGCGATGCCCAGGTGCGCCAGCTGCATGCCCCAGTAGCTGCGGGTCAGGCCTGGCAGGCCCTTGATCAGGCCTTTGTGGCGGGTCTTGTCGAAGATGTCGCGGACCCCGGCGAGCAATACCCAGGCCGCCAGCATGAAGGTCGCCAGTACCGCCCAGTTGAAGTCGCCGTAGGCGATACCGGCCACCACCGCCAGCGCGGCGCTGCCCAGCAGTACCGGGGTCAGCATGCTCACCAGCCATTTGACCGGGGTGTCTTTCCAGCGCACTACCACACCGACCGCCATCACCACCATCAGCAGCGCCATCAGCGGGATGAACAGCGCGTTGAAGTACGGCGGGCCGACCGACAGCTTGGCTCCGGTCAGGGCGTCCAGCACCAGCGGGTACAGGGTACCCAGCAGGATCATCGAGGCGGCCACCACCAGCACCAGGTTGTTGCCCAGCAGCAGGGTTTCCCGCGACCACAGGTTGAAGCCGACCTGGCTCTTGACCACCGGCGCGCGCAGGGCGAACAGGGTCAGCGAACCGCCGACCACGAACAGCAGGAAAATCAGGATGAACACGCCGCGCTCGGGGTCCGAGGCGAAGGCGTGGACCGAGGTCAGCACCCCGGAACGCACCAGGAAGGTCCCCAGCAGGCTCAGGGAGAACGCGGCGATGGCCAGCAACACGGTCCAGCTCTTGAACACACCGCGCTTCTCGGTAACCGCCAGCGAGTGGATCAATGCGGTGCCCACCAGCCAAGGCATGAACGAGGCGTTTTCCACCGGGTCCCAGAACCACCAGCCGCCCCAGCCGAGTTCGTAGTAGGCCCACCAGGAGCCGAGGGTGATACCGATGCCGAGGAATGCCCAGGCGACTATGGTCCAGGGCCGCGACCAGCGCGCCCAGGCCGCGTCCAGGCGACCGCCGAGCAGCGCGGCGATGGCGAAGGCGAAGGCCACGGAGAAACCGACATAGCCCATGTAGAGCATCGGCGGGTGCACGATCAGGCCGATGTCCTGCAGCAGCGGGTTGAGGTCGCGGCCATCGCCGGGCACCTGCGGCAGAATCCGCGCGAAGGGGTTGGAGGTGACGATCAGGAACAGCAGGAAGCCGGTGCTGATCATGCCCATCACCGCCAGCACCCGCGCCAGCATCACTTGCGGCAACTGCCGGGAGAACACCGACACGGCGAAGGTCCAGCCACCGAGGATCAGCGCCCAGAGCAGCAACGAGCCCTCGTGGGCGCCCCACACCGCGCTGAACTTGTAGTACCAGGGCAAGGCGCTGTTGGAGTTGCTGGCGACATAGGCCACCGAGAAATCATCGACCATGAAGGCGTAGGTCAGGCAGCCGAAGGCGAACGCAAGAAAGGCGAACTGGCCCCAGGCCGCGGGCTGCGCCAGGCCCATCCACAGGCGGTCGCCGCGCCAGGCGCCGAGCAGCGGCACCACGGCCTGGACCAGGGCAAAACACAGGGCCAGGATCATCGCCAGATGGCCGAGCTCGGGAATGAAGATTGCGGATGTCATCGATCAGCCCTCCTTGGCCGGAGCCGGCGCCATTTGCCCACTGTCTTTGAGGGCCTTGGTCACTTCCGGCGGCATGTACTTCTCGTCGTGCTTGGCCAGCACTTCGTCGGCCACCACCACGCCATCGGCATTGAGCTTGCCCAGGGCGACGATGCCCTGCCCTTCGCGGAACAGGTCCGGGAGGATGCCGCGGTAGGTGATGGTCACGGACTTGTTGAAGTCGGTGACCACGAAACGCACGTCCAGCGAATCCGCGGAACGTTGCAGCGAACCCATCGCCACCATGCCGCCGGCGCGGATCCGCGTGTCATGGGGGGCTTCGCCGTTGGCGATCTGGGTCGGGGTGTAGAACAGGTTGATGTTCTGTTGCAGGGCGCTCAGCGCCAGGCCGACGGCAACGCCCACGCCTCCCAGCACGCCTAGGATGATCAACAGACGCTTTTTACGCAGCGGATTCACTGATTGTTCTCCCGGCGCAGACGACGCGCCTCTTGTTCCAGGTAACGCTTGCGGGCCAGCAACGGCACCGCCACGTTGAGGACCAGCACCACCAGGCAGATGCCGTAGGCTGACCAGACATACAGGCCGTGATGGCCCATGGCGAGAAAGTCGGCGAAGGAAGAAAAACTCATGATGCCGCCTCCAGGCTGTGCTGCACTTCGGCCCTGACCCAGCTGGCGCGGGCTTCGCGCTTGAGCACTTCAAGACGCATGCGCAGCAACAGCACCGCGCCGAAGAAACAATAGAAGCCCAGCACCGTCAGCAACAGCGGCAGCCACATTTCGACGGGCATCGCCGGTTTTTCGGTGAGGGTGAAGGTCGCGCCCTGGTGCAGGGTGTTCCACCACTCCACCGAGTATTTGATGATCGGGATGTTGATCACCCCGACGATGGCCAGCACCGCGCAGGCCTTGGCCGCGCTGTCGCGATTGCTGATGGCGTTGCCCAGGGCGATCAGGCCGAAATACAGGAACAGCAGGATCAGCATGGAGGTCAGGCGTGCGTCCCAGACCCACCACGAGCCCCAGGTCGGCTTGCCCCAGATGGCCCCGGTGACCAGCGCCACGGCGGTCATCCAGGCGCCGATGGGGGCCGCGCATTGCAGGGCGACGTCGGCCAGTTTCATCTTCCACACCAGGCCCACCACCCCGCACACTGCCAGCATCACGTAGATGGACTGGGCCAGCATCGCGGCGGGAACGTGGATGTAGATGATGCGGAAGCTGTCGCCTTGCTGATAGTCCGGCGGCGCGAAGGCCAGGCCCCAAACGACGCCGACGGTGATCAGCAGCAAGGCTGCGATGCTCAACCAGGGCAACAACCTGCTGCTGATGCCGTAAAACCACTTGGGTGAGCCGAGCTTATGAAACCAGGTCCAGTTCATACTGTTTCCATCACGGGTGCCGCGCGTTGTCACGCACGGCCAGGGTCTTTACTGATCAAAATTTGATCAGACCTCATTATTCGCCGACGCTGATCTTCAGGCCAGCCGCTATTGCAAAAGGTGTCAGAGTTACTGCCAGGGCGGTCAGGCTCCCAAGCCACAGCAGATAACCGGTCGCCGGCATACCCTGCAAGGCCGCCTGCAAGGCGCCGCTGCCGAGAATCAATACCGGGATGTACAGAGGCAGGATCAGCAGCGCCAGCAACAGGCCGCCACGCTTGAGTCCTACCGTCAACGCCGCGCCCACCGCTCCCAGCAGACTGAGCACCGGAGTACCCAGCAACAGGGACAGCAACAGCACCGGCAGACAGGCTGTGGGCAGACCGAGCATCAATGCCAACAGGGGCGCAAGCAATACCAGTGCCAGGCCGGAAAAGGCCCAGTGTGCCAGTACCTTGGCCAGAACCAGAAGAGGCAGGGGGTGCGACGAAAGGACCCACTGTTCCAAGGATCCGTCCTCGAAATCACTGCGAAAAAGCCCGTCCAGCGAGAGCAAAACCGATAATAAGGCCGCTACCCAGACTAGCCCTGGAGACAAGGTTTGCAACAATTGTGTCTCAGGTCCCACCGCCAATGGGAACAGTGAGACGACAATGGCGAAAAATACCAGCGGGTTGGCCAGTTCGGCGGGACGGCGGAACAGCAGCCGGGATTCGCGGGCAACCAGCAGTCCGAAAACACTCATACGGCCCAATGCCCCAGATCGATGTCGCGATAGCCGGCCGGCATGCGGCTCAGTGTGTGGTGGGTAGTAAGGATCACCATGCCGCCACGTTCGCAGTGGCCGGCCAGGTGTTCTTCCAGTTGTGCCACGCCCTGCTTGTCCAGGGCGGTGAAGGGTTCGTCGAGAATCCACAGCGGCGGGCTGTCCAGGTACAGGCGGGCCAGCGCCACCCGGCGCTGCTGGCCGGCGGACAGGGTGTGACAGGGCACATCTTCGAAACCGCGCAGGCCGACTGCCGCCAGGGACTGCCAGATCGCCTCGCGCCCGGCGGGCTGATGCAGGGCACAGAGCCAGCTGAGGTTTTCCTCAGGGGTCAGCAGGTCCTTGATCCCCGCTGCATGGCCGATCCACAACAGGTTGCGCGCCAGCTCCGCACGCTGGGCGTTGAGCGGCTGGCCGTTGAGCAACACCTGGCCGCTGGTCGGCTGCATCAGCCCCGCCAGCAGGCGCAACAGGCTGGTCTTGCCGCTGCCGTTGGGGCCGCTGATCTGCAACATGTCGCCGCTGGCCAGACGCAGTTCGAGCTTTTCGAAGAGCAGCCGCAGGTCGCGCTCACAGGCTAGCGCTACGGCTTCTAGAAGAGGACTGGTCAAATGATCGCGGGCCTTTAGGGTTCAAGTCGGCGGTGGAGCAGCCGTTAAAGAGATGCAGAATAAACGCATCGGCGGCCTGTTCCAGAGAGCTGCGTCAAACTTTTGCGATGTTTTCGCCACGCCCCCCGAAGACGGGCGGCATTATACATGCGATGCCCTACTCTCAAGAGGGCTTATTTCTCCACAGGTTGTGTCCAGATGACAGGCGAAATCACCCTTCCTCCGCTGCCACAGCTGACGCCGGGAACCCTGCGCGCGCTGCCGATCAGCGGTGAGCTGCTCAAGTTGCTGCAGCCGCTTGAAGGCCTGATCGCCGCCGGCCAATCGGCCAAGGCCGAAGTGCTGTCGCTCAAGCAGGCGGACCAGACATTCCAGCTGTTGCTCAAGCTGACCCTCGACAGCGGCCGGCAGACCACCGTCCAGGCCACCAGCAACCAGCCGCTGCCCCTGGGCACCAGCCTGGCGGTGACCCAGCCATCGGCCGGCAACCTGGCCATTACCGCGCAGCAGGCGATTGCCGCCAGCGTCGCCACCCTGACCCGTATCGACACCACGCAACTTCCAGTGGGCACCCTGCTGCAAGGCAAGGTGCTGACCACCCAGCTGCAACCCCAGGCAGCCGGACAACCGGCGGTCTACCGCTCGCTGGTGAGCCTGCTCAACACCACCCTGAGCGGCAGCACCCTGAGCATCGACAGCCCACAACCCTTGCGTATCGGCAGCCTGCTGAGCGCCCTGGTGCAGGGCTCGCAGAGCTTGAGCCTGGTGCCGCTGAGCGGGCGTCAGGAGCAACTGGCGATCGCCCAGCAGCTGGCCACCCAGCAAAGCCGCCAGGCCTCGCTGACCGGCCTGATCAATGCCTTGCAGAATCTGCCGCCGTCCGACAGTGCTTCCAGCGAACTGCGCACCGCGGTGGACAAGCTGCTCGCCGGCCTGCCCGACCTCCAGCAACTGAGCAACCCCAAGGCGCTGGCCCAGGCCCTGGGCAACAGCGGCGCCTTCCTCGAATCGCGGCTGCTGGCCGGCGACAATCCGGCCCTGGCCGGCGACCTGAAAGGCAACCTGCTGCGCCTGATCGCCCAGATGACGCCGGGCCTGCCAAGCAGCACCAGCTTCAACGCGATCATTGCCGCCAATACCCTGGCCCAAGTGCTGCCGAGCTTTGTCCGCAGCGCCCTGGGCACCCTCGGCCAGGTCAGCGCCAAGCCCCAGCCGGGTGGCTTCCCCCTGCCCTCGCGGCTGCTGCAAAGCCTCGAGGAGGAAGGCGACCTGGAACATCTGCTGCGCCTGGCCGCGGCTGCTGTTTCGCGCTTGCAGAGCCATCAGCTGGCGAGCCTGGAACAGAGCGGCCTGACCGATGACGGACGGCTGCTGACCACCTGGCAGTTGGAAATCCCGATGCGCACGATGCAGGACGTGGTGCCCTTGCAGGTCAAGCTCCAGCGCGAGGATCCGGCGGAAAAACCGCCCGAGGAAAAACGCCAGGAGCGCGAACCGAAACAGCAGCTGTGGCGCGTCGAACTGGCGTTCGACCTCGAGCCCCTGGGCCCGCTGCAGGTGCAGGCGCAATTGCTCAAGGGCCGCCTGTCCAGCCAGCTCTGGGCGGAACGGCCATTTACCGCGAGCCTGATAGAAAGCCATCTGGGCAGCCTGCGTGAACGGCTGCTGGCGTCCGGCCTGGATGTCGGCGACCTGGACTGCCATCTCGGCACGCCGCCGCAAGGTCCGAAAACCCGACTGGAACAACGCTGGGTCGATGAAACCGCATGAATAATCCCAACCCGCCACGCCAGGCCATCGCCCTCAAGTACGACGGGCAGCACGCCCCCACGCTGACCGCCAAGGGCGACGACGAACTGGCCGAAGCCATCCTGAAGATCGCCCGCGACTATGAAGTGCCGATCTATGAGAACGCCGAACTGGTGAAACTGCTGGCGCGCATGGAACTGGGCGACAGCATTCCCGAGGAGTTGTATCGGACCATTGCCGAAATCATCGCCTTCGCCTGGAACCTCAAGGGCAAGTTCCCGGCCGGGCATGAGCCGCAGGAAGCGGCGCTGGAGAAGGATGTGACAGAAAGCGGGGAGGATTACTGATCTGTAGCCGCTGCCACAGGCTGCGGCTACAGAGGGATTTCAGCTTTTGTGCAGCTTGCTCATCAACTCGGCCTCGGCCTGGGTCAAGCCGCAGGACTGAGTGAGTTCGTCGACGCTGGCGCCCATGCCCACCAGGCGCGCGGCCTGGGCGAAGGACAGGCTCGACGGATCGCGCTGTTCCAGCTGGGCCAGCTTGTCCGGCAACGGGCCGACCACCGCGCGCAGCTCATGCAGGTCCTCGCCCATGCGCACCGTACCGTTCTGGTAATCGTCGACGCGCTTGGCCAGGTCCTTGATGCGCTGATCGCGCAGCGCATCGCCCTGGGCCTGCTGGACGGCGATCTGCCGCTGAGCGCGGATATAGGTCAGGAACATCGCCAGTGTGCCTGCCCAAAAGAGGAACAGGACAATTACCGCAACCTCAAGAATCAATCAGATACTCTCCAGTTCCGACCACTCTTCTTCGCTCATCATCTTGTCCAGCTCAACCAGAATCAGCAGTTCGCCGTTCTTGTTGCACACGCCCTGGATGAACTTGGCCGACTCTTCGTTACCGACGTTCGGCGCGGTCTCGACTTCCGACTGACGCAGGTAAACCACTTCCGCCACGCTGTCGACCATGATCCCGACCACTTGCTTGTCGGCTTCGATGATCACGATACGGGTGTTGTCGTTGACCTCGGTCGGCACCAGGCCGAAGCGCTGGCGGGTGTCGATCACGGTCACCACGTTGCCGCGCAGGTTGATGATGCCCAGCACGTAGCTCGGGGCACCCGGTACCGGTGCGATCTCGGTGTAGCGCAGGACTTCCTGCACGCGCATCACGTTGATGCCGTAGGACTCGTTATCCAGCTTGAAGGTTACCCATTGCAGGATCGGATCTTCGGAACTCTGTGCAGACGACGACTTATTCATACCCCTGACCCCTCAAAAAACCGTTGGAAACGGTGTGTGTTCTGTGTGGCTGCACCGTCGGCGCAGCCTGTTGTTGGTCTATATCGGCTTCGGCGCCGGTTTACTGATAGCCATGTGTTTCGCCCCGCCGCTGGCGATCAGCTCGGCCAGCTCGGAAACGTCCAGCAGCGCGCACATATGCTCGATGACCGTACCCGCCAGCCATGGCCGCTGGCCACGGTGGCTGCGCCATTTGATTTCGTTCGGGTCCAGGCGCAACGAGCGGCTGACCTGATGCACCGCCAGCCCCCACTCGTAGCCCTGGACCGAGATCACGTATTGCAGGCCCTGGCGGAAGTCGTCTCGGTAACGATCGGGCATTACCCAGCGCGCGGTATCCAGCACTTTCAGGTTGCCGGCCTGGCTCGGCAGGATCCCGAGGAACCATTCCGGCTGGCCGAACAGCGGCGTCAGTTCATGCCCCGCCAGGGAGTAGATCGACCCCAGGCAGACCAGCGGCACCGCCAGGGTCAACCCGGCGACATCGAACAGCAGGCACTCGAAGGGTTCCGCCGCCCAGCTTGGCCGGTCGTCACCCGCCACCGGTGGTGGTGTGCTGCTGGGCGGCCGATGCACCTCGACCACCGGTTCGACCAGGCCTTGCAGCAAGGGCGCAACGGTCGACAGGGTGGCCGGCAGTGGCGCGGGCGCCTCTAGTACCGGGGCGATCACAGGCTCCTCAACCCGGACCAGCGGCGCGACAACAGCCGCGGCTGGCGGCTTGTGCGGGACCAGGGCATCGCGAGCCTGCTCTTCGAGCACCGCGGCCTGGAACTCATCCAGGACCTCGCTCGAAGCCACCACCTCTTCAACGGCTGCCTGAACCTGCGGCAGTGCTTCGGGAACCACGAACTCTTCTTCGGTGGCGTCCTGCAGCAACGCGTCCAGGTAAGACTGCAGCGCCAGCTGCGGTCGGGACGTAACGTCGACAGGACGGTTCATGAGGATGCCCACGGATAAAACCCAGCACAGTGACCTGTAGGGTTTATCGGCCAGACCGGCAGCAGACTTGAATGATCCGGCACGTCAGGCCACCTGCGGGACAAGTTGCTGGGCCAGCAGGTGCTTGAGCAAGGCGCGATAGGCCAGCACGCCGCGGCTCTTGCCGTCGAATTGCGAAGGCGTCAGCCCGGCCCGGCTGGCATCGCGCAGGCGCGTGTCGACCGGTATATAGCCCTGCCAGATCTCATCCGGGAACTTGTCGCGCAACACCCGCAGGGTGCCCAGGGACGCCTGGGTCCGGCGGTCGAACAGGGTTGGCACGATGCTGAACGGCAGCGCCTGTTTGCGCGAGCGGTTGATCATCGCCAAGGTATTGACCATGCGCTCCAGACCTTTGACCGCCAGGTGCTCGGTCTGCACCGGGATCACCAGTTGCTGGCTCGCCGCCAAGGCGTTGACCATCAGCACGCCGAGCAACGGCGGGCTGTCGATCACCGCATAGTCGAAATCCTGCCACAGCTGCGCCAGGCTCTTGGCGATCACCAGGCCCAGGCCGCTCTGCCCCGGCGACTGGCGCTCCAGGGTGGCGAGCGCGGTGCTCGATGGCAGCAGGGAAATACGTTCGTCGCTGGTCGACAGCAGCAACTGCCCGGGCAAGCCCTCGGGAACGCTGCCCTTGTGCAGGAACAGGTCGTAGTTACTGTGTTCCAGGCTGTCGGGGTCATAGCCGAAATAGCTGGTCATGGAGCCGTGGGGGTCGAGATCGACCACGACCACGCGCTTGCCCGCCTCGGCCAGCAACCCGGCTAAAGCGATGGAACTGGTGGTCTTACCGACGCCACCCTTTTGATTGGCAACTGCCCAGACTCTCATTCAGATTGTTCCTCCCGGCAGGCACGGGCCGACCGAGAAATAGCACCCAGTTATAAAGCCGGTGACGGAGAATTGACGGCACTCTCGCGTCCCGGCGTCTTGACTGGCGTAGGTGCAGTTTGTGTGCCAGCCCGCTTCAATGCCGCATCCGGTGTTGCATGGGCGGTGCCGGTGCCTGTCAGGCTGCGGCGTACATCGAGATTGCGCGACACCACCAGCACCACCCGACGGTTGCGGGCACGGCCATCGGCCGTCGCGTTATTGGCTACCGGCTGGAACTCGCCGTAGCCGACCGACGCCAGGCGCTGTGGATTGACCCCCTGCATCGACAGCATCCGCACGATGCTCGCCGAACGGGCCGACGACAGCTCCCAGTTGGTCGGGTACTGCGCGGTCTGGATCGGCTGGTTGTCGGTAAAACCCTCGACGTGAATCGGGTTGTCGAAGGGTTTGAGGATCGCCGCCACCTTGTCGATGATGTTGAACGCCAGGTCGCTGGGCATGGCATCGCCGCTGCCGAACAACAGGCTGGAGTTGAGTTCGATCTCGACCCACAGCTCGTTGCCGCGCACGGTCATCTGGTTGGAGCTGATCAGGTCGCCAAAAGCCGCGCTGATATCGTCGGCGATGCTTTTCAGCGGGTCGCTGGCGCCGGCGATACCGGCATCGGTCTGCTCGCTGTCCTTGACCAGCGGCTTGGCCGGAGTCACGGTCTGGGGCCGCTCCTCACCGACGGGAATCGGCTTGAGGGCGCGGTCCGAATCGGTGAACACGCCGATCAGCGCTTCGGAAATGACCTTGTACTTGCCCTCGTTGATCGAGGAGATCGAATACATGACCACGAAAAAGGCGAACAGCAAGGTGATGAAGTCCGCGTAGGACACCAGCCAACGCTCATGGTTGACATGCTCTTCATGCCGGCGACGACGGGACATAGTCCATTACCCCCATCAATCCATGAAGCCTTGCAGCTTCAACTCAATGGAACGAGGGTTTTCACCTTCGGCAATCGACAGGATTCCTTCAAGCAACATTTCGCGATAACGCGACTGCCGCAAGGCTATGGACTTGAGCTTGGCGGCGATCGGCAGCAACACCAGGTTGGCGCTGGCCACGCCGTAGATGGTCGCGACGAAGGCCACGGCGATACCGCTGCCCAGCTGCGACGGGTCGGCCAGGTTGCCCATGACATGGATCAGGCCCATGACCGCACCGATGATGCCGATGGTCGGCGCGTAGCCGCCCATGCTTTCAAAGACTTTGGCCGCTTCGATGTCACGGCTTTCCTGGGTGTAGAAATCCACTTCCAGGATGCTGCGGATGGATTCCGGCTCGGCGCCGTCCACCAGCAGTTGCAGGCCCTTGCGCGAATAGGTGTCGGGCTCGGCATCCGCCACGCCCTCCAGGCCCAGCAGGCCTTCCTTGCGGGCGGTGAGGCTCCAGTTGACGACGCGATCGATGCCACCGGCCAGGTCGACCCGCGGCGGAAACAGGATCCAGCCGAGGATCTGCATGGCCCGCTTGAAGGCGCTCAGCGGCGACTGCAGCAACGCCGCACCGATGGTCCCGCCCAGCACGATCAGCGCCGCCGGGCCATTGGCCAGGGCCGACAGATGACCGCCTTCCAGGTAGTTGCCACCGATGATGGCGACGAACGCCATGATGATCCCGATGAGGCTTAGCACATCCATCAGAGACAGGCCTCGACCAGATGCTTGCCGATGTCGTCCAGGCCGTACACCGCATCCGCCAGCTCCGCCTTGACGATCGCCATCGGCATCCCGTAGATCACGCAGCTCGCCTCATCCTGGGCCCAGACCGCGCTGCCGCCCTGCTTGAGCAGGCGCGCGCCTTCGCGACCGTCGGCGCCCATGCCGGTGAGGACCACCGCCAGAACTTTGTCGCCGTAGGACTTGGCCGCCGAACCGAAGGTGATGTCCACGCACGGCTTGTAGTTCAGACGCTCGTCGCCCGGGAGGATTTTCACCGCGCCACGGCCGTCGACCATCATCTGCTTGCCACCCGGTGCCAGCAGCGCCAGGCCCGGACGCAGGATGTCGCCATCCTCGGCTTCCTTGACGCTGATCCGGCAGAGCTTGTCCAGGCGCTCGGCGAACGCCTTGGTGAAGGCCGCCGGCATGTGCTGGATCAGCACGATCGGCGCCGGGAAGTTGGCCGGCAGCTGGGTCAGCACCCGCTGCAGCGCCACCGGACCACCGGTGGAGGTACCGATGGCCACCAGTTTGTAGGCCTTGCGCTTGGGTGCCGCCGACGAGCCAGTGGCCGCCGCGCGGGCAGGAACCGGCGCCGGAGCCGGACGCGCCGGGACCGTGCTGCTGAAGCTGCTGGTGCTCGATGGCGCAGGCGTCGCTGCCGGTTGTGGCGCCGGAGCACTGTAGCTGCTGAAACGACGGTTACTGCGCGAGATGCTGTGGACCTTCTCGCACAGCAGTTGCTTGACCTTCTCGGGATTGCGCGAGATGTCTTCGAAATTCTTCGGCAGGAAATCCACCGCGCCGGCGTCCAGCGCATCCAGGGTCACCCGGGCGCCTTCATGGGTCAGCGAGGAGAACATCAATACCGGCGTCGGGCAGCGCTGCATGATGTGCCGCACCGCCGTGATGCCATCCATCATCGGCATCTCGTAGTCCATGGTGATCACGTCCGGCTTGAGAGCCAGAGCCTGATCGATCGCCTCTTTACCGTTGGTCGCGGTACCGACGACCTGGATATTGATATCCGCTGAAAGAATTTCCGAGACGCGGCGGCGGAAAAAACCCGAATCATCCACCACCAGGACCTTGACTGCCATAAACACTCCGTTAGGCGGGGCAAGGCAAATGGCCCCGCCCCTCCGGTATTCAAATACGCCGTGCGGCGTAACGCTTGAGCATGCTCGGAACATCGAGAATCAGGGCGATGCGGCCGTCACCGGTGATGGTGGCGCCAGACATGCCCGGAGTCCCCTGGAGCATCTTGCCCAGTGGCTTGATGACGACTTCTTCCTGGCCGACCAGTTGATCGACGACGAAGCCGATCCGCTGGGTGCCGACCGAAAGGATCACCACGTGGCCTTCGCGCTGCTCTTCGTGAGCGGCGGAACTGACCAGCCAGCGCTTGAGGTAGAACAGTGGCAGCGCCTTGTCGCGAACGATCACCACCTCCTGGCCGTCGACCACGTTGGTGCGCGACAGGTCCAGGTGGAAAATTTCGTTGACGTTGACCAGCGGGAAGGCGAATGCCTGGTTGCCCAGCATCACCATCAGGGTCGGCATGATCGCCAGGGTCAACGGCACCTTGATGACGATCTTCGAACCCTGGCCCTTGGTCGAGTAGATATTGATCGAACCGTTGAGCTGGGAAATCTTGGTCTTCACCACGTCCATGCCCACACCGCGGCCGGACACGTCGGAGATCTCGGTCTTGGTCGAGAAGCCCGGGGCGAAGATCAGGTTGTAGCACTCGGTGTCGCTCAGGCGATCGGCGGCATCCTTGTCCATCACCCCACGCTTGACCGCAATGGCGCGCAGGACGTTCGGGTCCATGCCTTTGCCGTCATCGGAGATCGACAGCAGGATGTGGTCGCCTTCCTGCTCGGCCGCCAGCACCACCTTGCCGCCACGGGACTTGCCCGCCTCCTCGCGCTCTTCCGGCGACTCGATACCGTGGTCGACGGCGTTGCGCACCAAGTGCACCAGCGGGTCGGCCAGGGCCTCGACGAGGTTCTTGTCGAGGTCGGTCTCTTCACCGACCAGCTCCAGGTTGATCTCTTTCTTGAGCTGGCGGGCCAGGTCGCGAACCAGGCGCGGGAAGCGCCCGAAGACCTTCTTGATCGGCTGCATCCGGGTCTTCATCACCGCGGTCTGCAAGTCGGCCGTGACCACGTCGAGGTTCGACACGGCCTTGGACATGGCTTCGTCGCCGCTGTTGAGCCCCAGGCGCACCAGGCGGTTACGCACCAGCACCAGCTCGCCGACCATGTTCATGATTTCGTCCAGCCGCGCGGTATCGACCCGCACGGTGGTTTCGGCTTCGCTGACCGGCTTTTCCGCCGGGGCGGCAGCCGGAGCACGAGCGGGTGCCGGAGCTGCAGCCGCAGCTGGTTTCGGCGCTTCGGCCTTGGCTTCGGCTTTCTTCACCGCAGGCTTGGCGACAGCAGCAGGTGCCGAGGCCGTGACAGCCGTTGCACTACCCACGGTCGCTGCGGCAGCGGGTACTTCAGAGAACTTGCCCTTGCCATGCAGCTCGTCGAGCAGGGATTCGAATTCCTGGTCGGTGATCAGGTCGCTACCGGCGGCGGCCGCGCTTGGCGCAGCCGGCGGTACCGCCGCGGCCACCGCGGAGTCCAGCGCCTCTACCGCAAAGTTGCCTTTGCCGTGCAACTGGTCCAGCAGGGCTTCGAATTCGTCATCGGTGATTTCATCGCTGGCCGCGGCTTTTTCCGCAGCGGGCGCCGTGGCCGAAGGTGCCACCGCATCCGGTGCGAACTGGCCCTTGCCATGCAATTGATCGAGCAGCGACTCGAACTCGGCGTCGGTAATTTCGTCGCTGGCCGCTTCGCCACCGGCCACAGGCGCAGCAGGTGCAACAGCGGCCGGGGCTTCGGCCTCGGCCTTGGCGGCATTGAGCGAATCGAGCAACTGCTCGAACTCGCTGTCGGTGATATCGCCGGACTCGCTTTCGGTCGATTCGGCGACCGGCTCGGCAACGGCTTCAACCTCGGCCACCGGTGCGGCGACCTCCTCGGCCCCCGCAGGCTCGGCCAGGCGGGCCAGGGCGGCCAGCAATTCCGGAGTGGCGGCGGTGATCTCGGTACGCTCACGCACCTGGCCGAACATGCCGTTCACCGCGTCCAGCGCTTCGAGCACGACGTCCATCAGTTCCGCGTCGACGCGGCGCTCACCCTTGCGCAGGATGTCGAACACGTTTTCGGCGATGTGGCAGCACTCCACCAGCTCGTTGAGCTGGAGGAAGCCGGCGCCCCCTTTTACAGTGTGAAAACCGCGAAAAATTGCGTTGAGCAGATCCGCATCGTCCGGTCGGCTTTCCAGCTCGACCAGTTGTTCGGACAGTTGCTCTAGAATCTCGCCGGCCTCAACCAGAAAATCCTGAAGGATTTCTTCATCGGCGCCGAAGCTCATGTATGGGTGCTCCTAGAATCCAAGGCTGGAAAGCAAATCGTCGACATCGTCCTGACCGGATACAACGTCTTCACGTTTATCGGCATGAATCTGCGGACCTTCACCCTTGGCCAGATGTTTTTGCGGATCTTTTTCAGCGAGGATCGATTCACGGTCATGTTCGATGCCGGCAAAACGATCGACCTGGCTGGCCATCAGGACCAGTTTGAGCAGATTGCTCTCGACTTCGGTGACCAACTGGGTCACGCGCTTGATCACCTGACCGGTCAGGTCCTGGTAGTCCTGCGCCAGCAGAATGTCGTTGAGGTTGCTCGATACCGCGCGCGTCTCTTGTTCGCTGCGGGTCAGGAAACCGTCCACCCGGCGGGCCAGGTCGCGGAATTCTTCGGCGCCCAGTTCGCGGCGCATGAAACGCCCCCAGTCGGCGCTCAGGGTCTGGGCTTCGTTGCTCAGGCCATTGACCAACGGGGTGGCGCTCTCGACCAGGTCCATGGTGCGGTTGGCCGCGGCCTCGGTCAGCCTGACCACATAGGACAGGCGCTCGGTGGCATCCGTGATCTGTGAAACCTCCTCGGCTTGCGGCATATGCGGGTCAATCTGGAAATTGACGATGGCACTATGCAGCTCGCGGGTGAGCTTGCCGACTTCCCGATACAGGCCGCGGTCACGGGTCTGGTTGAGCTCATGGATCAGTTGCACTGCTTCGCCGAACTTGCCTTTTTCAAGGCTGTCGACCAGTTCCACTGCGTGTTTTTTCAGGGTCGATTCGAAATCGCCCAATGAAGATTCGTTGTGCTCCATAGCTCCCCCGTGGCGGAATGGTTCCACATCTCAACCGATGCGTTCGAAGATCTTCTCGATCTTCTCTTTCAACGCCTGGGCCGTGAAGGGCTTGACCACATAGCCGTTTACGCCGGCCTGGGCAGCTTCGATGATCTGTTCGCGCTTGGCTTCAGCGGTCACCATGAGTACCGGCAGGTGCTTGAGTTTTTCATCGGCGCGCACATGGCGCAGCAGATCGATACCGGTCATGCCAGGCATGTTCCAGTCCGTTACCAGAAAGTCGATGCTCCCGCTGTTGAGGACCGGAATGGCGGTGGTGCCATCGTCAGCCTCGACCGTGTTGGTGAACCCCAGGTCACGCAACAGGTTTTTTATGATCCGCCGCATCGTTGAGAAGTCATCAACGATGAGGATTTTCATGTTCTTGTCCAATTCGACCTCCAAGCAGTCTTAAACGCGTCCAGCACCTGAACGCGCCATTCAATCAATCAGGCAGAGCACTCAACGACTGCATGGAATACACACCGCAAGACCGGCAACGTCGTGCCAATCTCGTCCGCAGTGTCCCCCACACTGCCTGTCAGCGCGCTCGCCACTCTCCCAAACGCCCCCGCAAACGGGCCGCGCACTGGCTGTGTAACTGGCTGACCCGCGATTCGCTGACCCCCAGGACCTCACCGATTTCCTTGAGGTTCAGCTCTTCGTCGTAGTACAGCGCCAAGACCAGTCGCTCACGCTCCGGCAAATTGGCAATCGCGTCCGCCAGCGCTGCCTGGAAACGTTCGTCCTCCAGGTCGCGCGACGGCTCGAGATGAGCACTCGCGCCATCCTCATGCAGCCCTTCATGCTCGCCGTCCTGCAACAGGTCGTCGAAGCTGAACAGGCGACTGCCCAAGGTGTCGTTCAAAATCCCGTAATAATCGTCGAGACTCAATTGAAGTTCGGCCGCAACTTCATGATCTTTAGCGTCACGACCGGTTTTAGCTTCAATTGCACGAATGGCATCGCTCACCATCCGGGTATTGCGATGTACCGAACGCGGCGCCCAGTCACCTTTACGGACCTCATCGAGCATCGCGCCACGGATACGGATACCCGCGTACGTCTCGAAACTCGCGCCCTTGCTCGCGTCGTACTTGGTCGACACTTCGAGCAGACCGATCATCCCGGCCTGGATCAGGTCTTCGACCTGGACACTGGCCGGCAGGCGCGCCAGCAGGTGATAGGCAATACGCTTGACCAGTGGCGCATAACGCTCGATCAATTCGTACTGGCTGTCACGTGCTGACTTTTTGTAAAGGTTGTAGCCGCTGGCGCTCATAGCACCGGTCCCGCTGTCTGATGCACTAGCCGCTCGACGAAAAATTCCAGATGCCCACGTGGGTTGGCCGGCAACGGCCAGGTATCGACTTTCTGCGCAATGGCCTTGAACGCCAGCGAGCATTTCGAACGCGGAAACGCCTCATAGACCGCACGCTGCTTTTGCACGGCCTTGCGCACGCATTCGTCGTAAGGCACGGCGCCGACATATTGTAGGGCCACGTCCAGGAAGCGATCCGTGACCTTGGTCAACTTGGCGAACAGGTTGCGGCCTTCCTGCGGGCTCTGCGCCATGTTGGCGAGCACGCGGAAGCGGTTCATGCCGTAGTCGCGGTTGAGCAGCTTGATCAGCGCGTAGGCGTCGGTGATCGAGGTCGGCTCGTCGCAGACCACCAGCAAGACTTCCTGCGCGGCGCGAACGAAGCTGACCACCGAGTCACCGATACCGGCAGCGGTGTCGATCACCAGTACATCGAGGTTGTCGCCGATGTCGCTGAATGCCTGGATCAGGCCGGCATGCTGCGCCGGGCTCAGATGAACCATGCTCTGGGTGCCGGACGCCGCCGGCACGATGCGGATTCCACCCGGCCCCTGCAGCAGCACATCGCGCAGCTCGCAGCGGCCTTCGATCACGTCGGCGAGGGTCCGTTTGGGGGTCAGCCCCAATAGCACGTCGACGTTAGCCAGACCCAGGTCGGCGTCCAGCAGCATGACGCGCCGGCCGAGCTCCGCTAGGGCCAGGGACAAGTTCACTGACACGTTAGTCTTGCCGACGCCACCTTTGCCGCCGGTCACCGCGATCACCTGTACGGGATGCATGCTGCCCATGTTCTTTCTTTACCTTGTCTTACTTAGACGGGGCCACATAACTGGCTGCGCGTTCACCAACGGAACAATGCCTGGCAGACCATCGATGTAGGTACATTGCAATCTTTTCATGATTCCCTCAGCCAACCCGCTTGGTCGGGTTGTGATAGAGGTCAGCGAACATGTCAGCCATGGCTTCTTCGCTGGGTTCTTCCTGCATCTGCACGCTCACCGCACGACTGACCAGCTGATGACGGCGCGGCAAGTGCAGATCGTCCGGAATCCGCGGGCCATCGGTCAGATAGGCAACGGGGAGTTCGTGACTGATCGCCAGACTCAGCACCTCACCAAGGCTGGCGGTTTCATCCAGTTTAGTCAGGATGCAGCCGGCCAGCCCGCAACGCTTGTAGCTGTGGTACGCGGCGGTTAGAACCTGTTTCTGGCTGGTGGTTGCCAAGACCAGATAATTTTTTGCCCGGATCCCGCGTCCGGCCAGACTTTCCAGCTGCATGCGCAGGGCCGGGTCGCTGGCTTGCAGGCCGGCGGTGTCGATCAGCACCACGCGCTTGCGCAGCAGCGGATCAAGGGCTTGCGCCAGGGACTGGCCCGGGTCGACATGGGTCACCGAGACATTGAGGATCCGGCCCAGGGTCTTGAGCTGTTCCTGGGCGCCGATGCGGTAGCTGTCCATGCTCACCAGCGCGATGTTCTGCGCGCCGTACTTGAGTACGTAACGGGCGGCCAGCTTGGCCAGGGTGGTGGTCTTGCCCATGCCGGCGGGGCCGACCATGGCGATCACACCGCCCTCCTCCAATGGCTCGACTTCCGGGGTCACGATCATCCGCGCCAGGTGGGCCAGGAGCATGCGCCAGGCCTGGCGGGGTTCGTCGATTTCAGTGATCAGCGCCAGCAGGTCGCGGGCCAGCGGACCGGACAAGCCGATACGCTGCAGGCGCCGCCAGAGGTTGGCCTGCTCGGGCCGGCTGCCTTGCAGCTGGCTCCAGGCCAGGGAACCGAGCTGGACTTCCAGCAGCTCGCGCAGGCCGTTGAGTTCAAAACGCATCGAGTCGAATGCCCGCTGATCCACAGCCGGCGCGGCGGCCACCGGGGCCGGGCGCTGGGGCTCGCTGAACGTAGGTTCGATCAGCGGCTCGGCAGCGGTCAGCGGCAGGCCGGCGAACAGCTGGCGACTGGTGCTGGCATCGCCGTCGCCACGCAGGCTCAGTTCGGCCTGGGCGGTAACGATGCGCGACTGAGTCTTGCGCAGTTCGTCCTCGAGCTCCATGTTCGGCACCCGCGGCGCCAGCGCCGACAGCTTGTAATCCAGGGCAGCCGTCAGCTCGACACCGCCGGCGATGCGGCGATTGCCAATGATGGCGGCGTCGGCGCCCAGCTCATCACGAACCAGCTTCATGGCCTGACGCATATCGGCGGCGAAAAAACGCTTAACTTGCATAACCCACTACCTCAGCCGTTGGGCCCTACTGTCGCAACGATGGTCACTTGCTTGTTGTCAGGGATTTCCTGGTAAGCCAACACGTGCAAGCCCGGGACCGCCAGGCGTCCGAACCGCGAGAGCATCGCGCGGACCGGACCGGCTACCAGCAGAATCACCGGTTGACCTTGCATTTCCTGGCGCTGCGCGGCTTCGATCAACGAACGCTGCAGCTTCTCAGCCATGCTTGGCTCCAACAGAACACCCTCTTCCGAGCCTTGTCCTGCCTTCTGCAGACTATTGAGCAAAATCTGTTCCAACCTGGGCTCCAAGGTGATCACAGGCAGCTCGGACTCAGTCCCTACAATGCTTTGCACGATGGCGCGCGACAATCCGACCCGCACCGCGGCCACCAAAGCGGCAGTATCTTGACTCTTGGCGGCATTGTTCGCGATGGCCTCGGCAATGCTGCGGATATCGCGCACCGGCACCTGTTCGGCCAGCAGCGCCTGCAGCACCTTGAGCAGCTGGGACAGCGAGAGCACGCCCGGCACCAGTTCTTCCGCCAGCTTCGGCGAGCCCTTGGCCAGCAGTTGCAGGAGCTGCTGGACTTCTTCGTGGCCGATCAACTCGCTGGAGTGCTTGTACAGAATCTGGTTGAGGTGGGTGGCGACCACGGTGCTGGCATCGACCACGGTGTAACCCAGCGACTGCGCCTGGGCGCGCTGGCTGATCTCGATCCACACCGCCTCCAGGCCGAAGGCCGGATCTTTGGCGGTGATGCCGTTGAGACTGCCGTAGACCTGCCCCGGGTTGATCGCCAGCTCGCGGTCCGGATAGATCTCGGCCTCGGCCAGGATCACCCCCATCAGCGTCAGCCGGTAAGCGCTGGGCGCCAGGTCGAGGTTGTCGCGAATATGCACGGTGGGCATGAGGAAGCCCAGGTCCTGGGACAGCTTCTTGCGCACGCCCTTGATCCGCGCCAGCAGTTGCCCACCCTGGTTGCGGTCCACCAGGGGAATCAGGCGATAGCCGACTTCCAGGCCGATCATGTCGATCTGGGTCACGTCATCCCAGCCCAGCTCCTTGGTTTCCATGGCGCGGGCCGGCGAAGGCAGCAGCTCCTGCTGGCGCTTGACCTCTTCCAGCGCCTGGACCTTGACCACGTTCTGCCGTTTCCAGAACAGGTACGCGGCACCGGCCGCCAGGGCCGCCATGCTCAGGAAGGAAAAGTGCGGCATGCCCGGCACCAGGCCCATCACCGCCATCAGGCCGGCGGCGACGGCCAGGGCCCGGGGCGAGGCGAACATCTGCCGGTTGATCTGCTTGCCCATGTCTTCGGAACCGGAAGCACGGGTCACCATGATCGCGGCCGCGGTGGACAGCAGCAGCGATGGCAATTGCGCCACCAAACCGTCACCGATGGTCAGCAAGGCGTAGACCCGGCCGGCATCGCCGAAGGACATATTGTGCTGGAAGATACCGACCGCCATACCGCCGATCAGGTTGATGAACAGGATCAGCAGGCCGGCGATGGCGTCACCGCGGACGAACTTGCTGGCACCGTCCATGGAACCGTAGAACTCGGCTTCCTGGGCCACTTCCTGGCGCCGCGCCTTGGCCTGGGCCTGGTCGATCAGGCCAGCGTTGAGGTCGGCGTCGATGGCCATCTGCTTGCCCGGCATCGCATCGAGGGTGAAACGCGCGCTCACCTCGGAAATCCGCCCGGCACCCTTGGTCACCACCACGAAGTTGATGATCATCAGGATCGCGAACACCACGATACCGACCACGTAGTTACCGCCGATCACCACCTCACCGAAGGCCTGGATCACTTTACCGGCGGCGGCGTGACCGTCCTGGCCGTGGAGCATCACCACCCGCGTGGAGGCCACGTTCAGCGCCAGGCGCAACAGGGTCGCCACCAGCAGGATGGTCGGGAATACCGCGAAATCCAGCGGCCGCAGGGCATACACACAGACCAGCAGCACGACGATCGACAGGGCGATGTTGAAGGTGAAGAACACGTCCAGCAGGAACGGCGGCACCGGCAGCATCATCATGGCCAGCATGACCAGCAGTAACAGCGGCACACCCAGGTTCCCCCGACTGAGGTCAGCCAGGTTAGTGCGAGCCGTACTGATTAACTGAGAGCGATCCACCGGTATTCCCCGTTCCCTAAAGCAAACTTTTGACGCCTGGAGGCGGCGCAGGGCGGGTATTGCAAGAAGCCTTCCAACTTTGGCCTGGAAGGCAAACTGATTTATGGCGTTGCGCCATCACCGGCTAAAAAGGGCGACTCCAGCGCCGTCGACGCCAAGGCGCAGATCAAGAATCGCGACGCAAATCCGGCGGAATCGGCAGATCCTTGAGCGGATCGGGACGCTTGCCCTTGCCAGCCTGGTGCTGGCGAATCTGATAGACATACGCCAGCACCTGGGCCACCGCCAGATAGAGCCCGGCGGGGATTTCCTGCTCCAGCTCGGTGGAGTAGTAGATCGAACGCGCCAGCGCCGGCGACTCCAGCAACAGCACTTCGTTGGCCACGGCGATCTCGCGGATCTTCAGCGCCAGGAAATCGCTGCCCTTGGCCAGCAACACCGGCGCCCCGCCCTTCTCCGCGTCGTACTTGAGCGCCACGGCGTAGTGGGTCGGGTTGGTGATGACCACGTCCGCCTCGGGAATCGCCGCCATCATCCGCCGCTGCGACATCTCGCGCTGGACCTGGCGAATCCGCTGCTTGACCTCCGGGCGCCCTTCCTGGTCCTTGTGCTCGTCACGAACTTCCTGCTTGGTCATCAGCAGCTTCTTGTAGCTCTGGTACAGCTGCACCGGCACGTCCACCGCGGCGATCAGGATCAGCCCGCAGGCCATCCACAAGGTGCTCCAGGCCACCACTTGCACACTGTGGATAATCGCCTGCTCCAGCGGCTCGTGGGCGATCCGCAGCAGGTCGTCGATATCCGAGCGCAGCACCGACAAAGCCACGACCAAGATCACCACAAACTTGGCGAAGGCCTTGAGCAACTCGATCAGCGAGGTCGGCGACACCATGCGCTTCATGCCGCTGAGCGGGTTCATGCGACTGAACTTGGGCGCCAGGCTCTTGGTTGAAAACAGCCAGCCGCCCAAGGAGATAGGACCGATGAGTGCCGCCAGCACCAGGGGCAGCAGGATCGGCATCGCGGCGATAATCGCGATCTTGCCCGAATGCAGCAGGTACAGGCCCATGGCGCCGGGGCTGAGCAGCACCTCGCGCGGCAGGGAGAAATTCAGGCGCATGATTTCCAGCAGGTCTTGCGCCACCCCCGCGCCGTAGATCAGCAGGCCGGCGGCACCGATCATGGTGATCGCCAGGGTGTTGAGCTCTTTGGAGCGGGCAATCTCGCCCTTTTCCCGGGAGTCCTTTTTACGTTTCTCCGTGGGGTCTTCTGTCTTGTCCTGACCGCTCTCGCTCTCAGCCATGGCTCAACGCGCCTGTGCCAGGTTGCGCAGCAACTGCAGGGCCTCGACGGCCAGCGGTTGGTACTGGTTGAGAATGTCGCCCAGGCTGACCCAGAAAATCACCAGGCCCAGCACCAGGGTCAGCGGAAAACCGATGGAGAAGATGTTCAACTGCGGCGCCGCGCGGGTCATCACGCCAAAGGCGATGTTCACCACCAGCAGCGCGGTGATCGCCGGCAATACCAGCAACAGGGCGGCGCCCAGCACCCAGCCGAGCTTGCCGGCAATGTCCCAGAAGTGGTTGACCAGTAGCGTGCTGCCCACCGGCAAGGTGGTGAAGCTTTCGGTCAGCACCTCGAAGACCACCAGATGACCGTTCATGCCGAGGAACAGCAAGGTCACCAGCATGGTCAGGAACTGCCCGATCACCGCCGCCGAAACGCCGTTGGTGGGGTCGACCATGGACGCGAAGCCCATGCCCATCTGCGTCGAAATGATCTGCCCGGCGATCACGAAAGCCTGGAAGAACAACTGCAAGGAGAAGCCGAACAAGGCGCCGATGATGATCTGCTCGGCAATCAGCAGCAGCCCGCTCAGATCCAGCGCATTGACCGCCGGCATGGGCGGCAGGCCCGGCACCACCACGACGGTGATGGCCAGGGTGAAATACAGGCGGACACGGGTCGGCACCAGGGTCGTGCCGAAGACCGGCATGGTCATCAACACGGCGCCGATACGGAACAGCGGCAGCATGAAAGTCGCGACCCAGGTGCTGATCTGCGTATCGGTAAGCGCCAGCAGAGACATGGCTTAGCCGATCAACTGCGGAATACTGCCGTACAGCTGCAGGATGTATTCCATGAAAGTTTGCACCAGCCAGGGACCGGCGACGATCAGCGTCACCAGCATCACCAGCAGGCGCGGCAGGAAGCTCAGGGTCTGTTCGTTGATCTGGGTGGCGGCCTGGAACATCGCCACCAGCAGGCCCACCAGCAGGCTGGGGATCACCAGGATGGCGACCATCATGGTGGTCAGCCAGAGCGCTTCGCGAAACAGGTCTACTGCGACTTCAGGCGTCATAACGCGTCACCCGCCAACAAGGTTCTAAACACCACCGAAACTGCCCGCCAGGGTACCGATGATCAGGGCCCAGCCATCCACCAGCACGAACAGCATGATCTTGAACGGCAGGGAAATGATCAGCGGCGACAGCATCATCATGCCCATCGCCATCAGCACACTGGCGACCACCAGGTCGATGATCAGGAACGGAATGAAGATCATGAAGCCGATCTGGAACGCGGTCTTCAGCTCCGAAGTGACGAAGGCCGGCACCAGGATCGTCAGCGGCGCCTGGTCCGGCGTCGCGATGTCGGTACGCTTGGACAGGCGCATGAACAGCTCCAGGTCGCTACTGCGGGTCTGGGCCAGCATGAAGTCCTTGATCGGCACCTGGGCCTTGGCCACCGCGTCCTGGGCGTTGAGTTTCTCCGCCAGGTACGGCTGCAGGGCATCCTGGTTCACCCGGTCGAACACCGGGGCCATGATGAACATCGTCAGGAACAGCGCCATGCCAGTGAGGATCTGGTTCGACGGCGTCTGCTGCAGGCCCAGGGCCTGACGCAGGATCGAGAACACGATGATGATCCGGGTGAAGCTGGTCATCAGCATGACGAACGCTGGAATGAAGCTCAGCGCGGTCATGATCAGCAGGATCTGCAGGCTGACCGAGTATTCCTGCTGGCCGTCGGCATTGGTGCCGAGGGTGATCGCCGGGATCGACAACGGGTCGGCCGCCAGCGCCAGCGGCGCCGCCAGCATCAGGACCAACATCAAGAGGAGGCGCAACGGCATTACTTCTTATCCTTCTGATCCTTGCCCAGCAGCTCCATCAGGCGCTGGGCAAACTCCGGAGTCGCCTGCTCGGTGCTCGGCACCTGCACCGGCTCCTTGAGCACGTGCAACGCAGTGATGGTGCCCGGCGTCAGACCGAGCAGAATCTGTTCGTTGCCGACCTGCACCAGCACCAGCCGATCTCGTGGACCGAGCGCCCGCGAGCCGACCAGCTCGATGACCTGCCCCTTGCCGGCCGGTCCGGCCTGCTGCACCCGGCGCAACAGCCAGGCGAGGAAGAAGATCAGCCCCACCACCAGCAATAGGCCCAGCACCAGCTGGGTCAGTTGCCCGGCCACGCCGCTGCTGCCAACCACCGGCGCAGCGGTGCCAGCCGCCGGCTCGGCGGCCAGGGCCCAGAGCGGCCAGGCCAGGAACAACGCGAGTGCCTTTCTCACTTAGCGCAGCTTCTTGATGCGTTCGCTCGGGCTGATCACGTCAGTCAGGCGGATGCCGAACTTCTCGTTGACCACCACCACTTCGCCATGGGCGATCAGCGTGCCGTTGACCAGCACATCCAGCGGCTCGCCGGCCAGGCGATCGAGCTCGATCACCGACCCCTGGTTGAGCTGCAGCAGGTTGCGAATGTTGATGTCGGTGCTGCCGACCTCCATGGAGATCGACACCGGGATGTCCAGGATCACGTCCAGGTTCGGACCGTCGAGGGTCACCGGCTCATTGTTCTTCGGCACACTGCCGAACTCTTCCATCGGCAGGCGATTGGACGCCGGCGCGCTGGCCGCGTCGGCCGCCAGCAAGGCATCGATATCGTCTTGCCCGGCGTCGCCGGTTTCCTGCAGGGCAGCCGCCCACTCATCAGCCAGGGCCTGGTCTTCTGCGGAAGTCATTTCGTGTTCGTCAGCCATGTTGTCCTCGGCGGGCAAAAAATCATTAACAAAGCGAATTCATAACAACACCGCTCAACGGCGCTCGATCGGCTCGATCACTTGCAGGGCCAGGTTGCCCTTGTGCGAACCGAGCTTGACCTTGAACGCCGGTACGCCGTTGGCGCGCATGATCATGTCTTCAGGCAGTTCCACCGGGATCACATCCCCTGGCTGCATGTGCAGGATGTCGCGCAGGCGCAACTGCCGGCGAGCTACGGTGGCGCTCAAGGGCACGTCCACGTCCAGCACGTCTTCGCGCAGGGCCTTGCTCCAGCGCTCGTCCTGGTCGTCCAGGTCCGACTGGAAGCCGGCGTCGAGCATTTCCCGCACCGGCTCGATCATCGAGTACGGCATGGTCACGTGCAGGTCGCCGCCGCCGCCATCGAGCTCGATGTGGAAGGTCGAGACCACGATCGCTTCGCTCGGGCCGACGATGTTGGCCATGGCCGGGTTCACTTCGGAGTTGATGTACTCGAAGTTGACTTCCATGATCGCCTGCCAGGCTTCCTTCAGATCGACGAAGGCCTGCTCCAGCACCATGCGCACCACGCGCAATTCGGTCGGGGTGAATTCACGACCTTCGATCTTGGCGTGACGACCGTCGCCGCCGAAGAAGTTGTCCACCAGCTTGAACACCAGCTTGGCGTCGAGGATGAACAGCGCGGTACCGCGCAGCGGCTTGATCTTCACCAGGTTGAGGCTGGTCGGCACGTACAGCGAGTGCACGTATTCGCCGAACTTCATCACCTGCACGCCGCCCACCGCCACGTCCGCCGAACGGCGCAGCATGTTGAACATGCTGATACGGGTGTAGCGGGCAAAACGTTCGTTGATCATCTCCAGGGTCGGCATGCGTCCGCGGACGATGCGATCCTGGCTGGTCAGGTCGTAGCTTTTGACGCTGCCGGGCTCGGCGGCGTGTTCGGTCTGTACCAGACCGTCATCGACGCCATGCAGCAGCGCGTCGATCTCATCCTGGGACAGCAGGTCCTGCACGGCCATGTCGTGTTCCTACTGCAGTACGAAGTTAGTAAAGAGCAACTGCTCGACCACCACTTTGCCGACCTCTTTCTGGGCCACTTCCTGCACGCTGGCGGTGGCCTTCTGGCGCAGCATTTCCTGACCGACCGGAGTCGCCAGGGTGTCGAAGCTCTGGCCGGAGAACAGCATGACCAGGTTGTTGCGGATCACCGGCATATGCACTTTCAGCGCGTCCAGATCGGCCTGGTTGCGCGCCAGCAGGGTGATGCTCACCTGCATGTAGCGCTGGCGGCCGTTCTGCGTGTAGTTGGCCACGAAGGCCGGCGCCATGGGCTCATAGATGGCCGCTGGCTTGACGCTGCTGGTTGCCTCGGCCGTCTCGGCAGGCTTGCTCTGGGCACTACTGTGCATGAAGTACCAGGTAGCCCCGACGGACAAACCGATCGCCAGCAACAAGGCCAGAACAATCAAGAGGATAAGCTTGAGTTTGCCTTTCCCGGCGGGGGTTTTCTCTGCTGCTTCGCTCTTCGCCATGCCAATAATCCGTCACTAATCGGGTTTTCACAGTCGCACGGCAAGGCAAGAGCAAGTGTTATGCCAGATTTGTCTGAACTGAAGGGATAGGGAAGCGCAAAGCAAAAGATCGCCAGCCGCGGTATCCCGCGACTGACGATCTTCTGTTCAATGACGCTTGAGCGGGTCAGGCGTAATAGTCGACGGCGCTGGTGCCAATGACCGTGCTGGTGCTGGCGGCGACTTCGGCCACGCTCGGCGGCAGCTCCTCATCCCCGCCATCCAGGCGCCCGCCACTGGCGCTGGTGCCGTTGCTGCGATGCTGCCCCTGCTGGGCCTGCTCCTGACCACCCTGCCAGTTGCGCGACTGGTCGGAGACGTTGACGTCCACCTGCCCCATACCTTGCTGGTGGAACATGTCGCGCAGGCGATGCATCTGCCCCTCGAGGGCCTCGCGCACGCCGACATGGGCACTCATGAAGGTCACCTGGGTCTGCTGGTCCGGCACCATGTTCACGCGGATGTCCAGGCGCCCCAGCTCGGCCGGCTGCAACTGGATCTCGGCCGACTTCAGATTGACGCTGGACAGGTACATGACCCGGTTGACCACTTCTTCGGTCCAGCCGCTCTGATGCATGGCCAGCGGCTGGTTCACCGGGATGGCGTTGGCGGTCTTGGGCGTGGCCGCCTGGGTCAGGGCCGCCAGGCGGTTGGCGAAATCGTCGACGCGGGTGTCGCTGGCGGCACTCTTGAGGTCCTTGAGACCGTCATCGAGCAGACCGCTGAAGGCCTTTTCGCCGCCCTGTTCGGTGCTGTCCTTGTTCACCTGCAGATCCAGCATGTTAGCCATGCCGCTGGCGAAGGTCTGGGCCGAAGTCGGCCCGTCATCGGCCACCAGGGGCGGCGCCGCCTTGTTCTGCGCCTGGCTGGAAGCCGAGACATGGCCACTCTGCTCCATGGCCAGGCGCACCACCGGCAGCGCATCCAGCGGATCGGCTTCGGGATCGAATTCAGGGTCGACCGGCACCGGCGTCACGGTACTGGTCACCAGCGGCGCAACCGGCTGCGTTTGCGGCTGCACTTGCGGCGATGCCGAAACCGGCGCGGCCACCACTTCCGGCTCAGGCACCGGCAATGGCACCGGCTGGGTCGCCTGCATCAGCGCCGGATCGAGGGTGGGGTCGACCGGCGTACCGTCGGCCAGCGGCTGATCGCTGCTCGCGGTTTGGTCATCGGCGACCTTGTCGTCACTGGCAGCGGCCTTGTCGGCAGGCAAGGTTTTGCCGCTATCGGCAACCGCCGGCTCGGGGACGGCAGTCTTGCCCTGGCCCGGATCCACCTTGACGGCGGCTTCGCCAGCCTTGTCGCGAGCCGGTTTGATGGGGCCGTCGGCGGCCGCTACCGGCTTGCCGAGCGCTTCCCTGGCGAACACCCGGGCAAAGCTTGCGCCTTTATCCCCGGGCTCGGCGGCGCTTGCCTGGGGACTGGCGGAAGCCGCTTGAGTCTTGGCCTGGGAAGCGGCCTGAAGCAGCATGTTCGGGGTAAGGGGCATGAAAACGGTCTCCGCTGCACTGGGATCGTAGGTACAGTTGGGAGACTTGGTTGCAAAGGTCGAGCCAGCTTTGCTGGCTCGCGGGGAAAAGCCTGGGTTGCGAGGGTTTTTCAGCAGTGGAAACGCTGGCGTTCCTGCTCGCACAGCTGCCGGACAATGGCGAATTCGCCATCGATCTCGCCCACCAGCTGCTCGATACCGCGCAACGACGAGTCCTGGGCACGCTGCTCCAACTGATGACAGAGCTCGGCCAGGCGAATCGCCCCCATATTGCTGCTGCTGCCCTTGAAGCTGTGGGCGGTGGCGACAAGTTGACGGGGGTCGTCGACCTTGTGCAACTGGCGCAAACGCTCTTCGGAGTCGCAAAGGAAGGTGTCGAGCAACAACGGATACTCATCCTCCATGACTTCCTGCAATGCGTTCAGCACCTCGTGATCCAGATGAATTTCAGCCACTTGCTCACTCCTTGATCAAGAATCGGCGAATTATGCCAGAGGCTCCCAAGAAAACTCCACGCAGGCACTACGACCATCGTCAGACCAACTGGCACGCTGGCTGAGCTGACGGATCAGGCTGACGCCGCGCCCGGACAGGCGATCACCATCGACGGGCCGCGCCATCACCCGCCCGACATCGAAACCACCGCCACTGTCCTCGACCCGGATCAGCAAGCGACCACCGGCACCCTGGGGCTCCACCTGCAGGTGCACCCGCACAAAACCCTCCTGCAACGCTTCGAGGCGTACCGCGCGCTCCCGGTAATAGCGGGAAAAGCCCTGGGCATCGCGCTTGAGGCTCGAGTCCAGGCGCAATACGCCATGCTCCAGGGCGTTGGAATACAACTCGGCCAGCACACTGTAGAGCGCCCCGCTCTGCGCCCGCAGGCCATGCACTTCCAGCAACAGCTGCAGCAGGTAAGGCAGAGGATTGAAGCGTTTGAGGGTGGCGGCGCGATACTCGAAGCTCACCGACCAGTCCAGCGGGCAGGACTGACCGCTGTCGGAGTACACCAGCGCCGGCGGCGCCAGCTGCCGGGCCTCGAGCAGACTGACCTCGACCATGCTCACATCGTCCCGCGCATCGCCACCAAACTCGCTCAGGGCCCGCTGGATCTCCTCGAACAACAGGTCCGGCTCGCGGTTGGCGGCAAACACCTGCTGCAGGCGCTCGACACCGAACAACTGCTCGTTGGCGTCGCAGGTATCGATCACCCCATCGGACAACAGGAACACCCGGTCGCCCAGGGCCATGGGAAAGACTTCGGTGCGGTCGTCGAATGCCTCGGCACCCAGCACCCCCAGCGGCAAATGGTGCGCCACCAGCGGCACCCGCTCTCCGCTTGCCAGGCGATGCAGGTAGCCATCCGGCATGCCGCCGTTCCACACCTCCACCGCCCGCCGCTGGAAACTCAGGCACAGCAGCGTCGCACAACAGAACATGCCCACCGGCAGGATGCGCTTGAGCTTGGCATTCATCTCGCGCAGGGTTTCGGGCAGCCCGTAACCCTTGGCCGTCATACCGTAGAACACCTCGGCCAGGGGCATCGCGCCCACGGCCGCCGGCAAGCCGTGGCCGGTGAAATCCCCCAACAGCACATGCATGTCGCCCGTCGGGGTAAAGGCCGCCAGCAGCAAATCGCCGTTGAACAGCGCGTACGGCGACTGCAGGTAGCGGATATTCGGCGCGTTCAGGCATCCGGAGTGCGCCACCTTGTCGAACACCGCCTTGGCCACCCGCTGCTCGTTGAGCAGGTAGTCATGGTGCTGGGTGATCTGGTCGCGCTGCTGCAGCACCGTTTCCTGCAAGCGCCGCAAGCGATCCATGGCCTTGATCTTGGCGGCCAGGATCACCGGGCTGTAGGGTTTTGCCAGAAAATCGTCGCCACCGGCTTCCAGGCAGCGCGCCAGCGCCTCGCTCTGGGTGAGCGAGGTCAGGAAAATGATCGGCACCAGCGCTTCGCCAGCCAGGCGCTTGATCTGCCGGGCCGCCTCGAAACCGTCCATCACCGGCATCATCGCGTCCATCAACACCAGATGCGGGCGCTGCTGGATGAACAGCTCCACCGCCTCGGCGCCGTTGCTCGCCGTCAGCACCTCGTGCCCCTGGCGCCGGACGATGCTCGACAGCAACATACGGTCGCTCGTGCCGTCCTCGGCGATCAGCACGCACAGAGGTGCCTCAATCGACTGCATGTCGATCAACTGATGTCGAACAGCTTGTCGAAATTGGAAATGGCGAGAATCTTGCGAACGTCCGAGTTGCTGTTGATCACTCGCACGTCGGAATCGTCGCCGCCGGCGTGATCGCGCAGCAACAGCAGCATGCCCAGGGCAGAACTGTCGAGGTAGGTGGCGTCTTTCAGGTCCACCACTATGGAGTCGGGTTTTTTGTTGAGGTGCTCGTAGGACTCGCGAAACTCTTGATGCCGGCCAAAATCGAAACGTCCCTTGATCGAAATCGTCAGTTTTTGCCCGTCCGGTGATACTTCAGTAACGACTGACATGATACCGCTTCCTTGTGATTGGCAATCTGTACAAGGTTTAGCACCCCGTACAGACATGGGCAACCCGAACCGCCGAAGCGTCGCTGACAAGCGCCTGGCGGCGACGAACGGGATGGCGATCAGTAAGGATCCTGACGCGGCAGGCGCTGGGACAACTCGTCGAGCAGCTTCTGCTCGCGCTTGTCTTCCAGTTGGCGGGCTTCATCGATGTAGCGCTGCACCAGTTTGCGCAAGCCCTCGACCCGGGCATAGGCCTGCTGCCAGGTTTCCCGGGCGCGGTTGAGGTTGTTCTGGTGCCAGGCCAGGCTTTGCCGCTGCTGCCCCACGGCGGTTTCCAGCTGATTGAGGAAGTGTTGGTAGTTCATCAGCCATTGGCCGGAAACCCCACCGCTACCCCGCTCGATCCACTGTTGCTGGTATTCGCCACGAAAGCGTTCCAGATCCCCCAGCTTGCTTTCCGCCAGGCGCACCTGGCCCTGGAAATGCCCCAGGCGCTGGGCGGCGGTGCGCTCGGCGCTTTCGGCCATTTCGACCACGGGCGCCAGACGCGCGGCACGGCTGTTGGCCATGGCGGATTAGCCGCCCGGCGCCGGAGCGAAAACCATCTCCAGATGGGCTTCGCTTTCACCCAGGCTGATGCTGTCGTTGAGCCCCTGACGCAGGTAGGTGACCATCGACGGCTGCAGCGAGATGGCGGCGTCGGTTTCGCGATCGCCGCCCGGTACATAGGCACCGACGCTGATCAAGTCGCGCGCCTGCTGGTAACGCGACCACAGCTGCTTGAAATACTGGGCGCGGGTCATGTGATCCGGGGTCACCACCGCCGGCATGACCCGACTGATGGACGCCTCGATATCGATGGCCGGGTAATGCCCCTCTTCCGCCAGGCGCCGCGACAACACGATGTGCCCGTCGAGCACACCACGGGCCGAGTCGGCGATCGGGTCCTGCTGGTCGTCGCCTTCGGACAACACGGTGTAGAACGCGGTGATCGAACCGCCACCGGCCTCGGCGTTGCCCGCGCGCTCCACCAGCTTCGGCAGCTTGGCGAAGACCGACGGCGGATAACCCTTGGTCGCGGGCGGCTCGCCGATGGCCAGGGCGATTTCCCGCTGGGCCTGGGCGAAACGGGTCAGGGAATCCATCAGCAACAGGACATTCTTGCCCTTGTCGCGAAAATATTCGGCGATACGCGTGCAGTACATGGCCGCACGCAGACGCATCAGCGGCGCATCGTCCGCCGGCGATGCCACCACCACGGAGCGCTTGAGCCCCTCTTCACCGAGGATGTGCTCGATGAATTCTTTAACTTCACGGCCCCGCTCACCGATCAGCCCGACCACGATGATGTCGGCCTCGGTAAAGCGGGTCATCATGCCCAGCAGCACACTCTTGCCCACACCGGTACCGGCGAACAGGCCAAGACGCTGACCGCGACCCACCGTCAATAATCCGTTGATGCAGCGAATGCCCACGTCCAGCGGCCGGCTGATGGGGTCGCGCTTGAGCGGGTTGATGGTCGGACCGTCCATTGGCACCCAGTCCTCGGCCTTCATTCCGCCCTTGCCGTCCAGCGCACGGCCGGCGCCGTCGAGGACCCGGCCGAGCATGCTCATGCCCATCGGCAGGCGGCCGGTATGGGCCAACGGCACGACACGAGCGCCGGGCGCGATGCCGGCGACGCTGCCGACCGGCATCAGGAATACCTTGCTGCCGGAGAAGCCCATCACCTCGGCCTCGACCTGCACCGGGTGATAGCTGTCGTCGTTGATCACCATGCAGCGCGTGCCCATGGCCGCCCGCAGGCCTTCGGCCTCCAGGGTCAGGCCGACCATGCGCAGCAGGCGGCCTTCGAGAATCGGCTGGTTCGGCAGTTCGGTGGCTTCGGCGTAGCTGCTCAGGCGCTTGCCGAAGCTGGTGCGGTCAAGGCGCATCGACGGGGTCCTGCGCGAGGTCGACAGGGTCGACATCCGCGGCGGGCTTGCCCGTGGCGGCCCCCAGCTCGACGCTCAGGTCCGATTCGGCGGGATGCAAAGCCTGCTCGTGAAGCTGGTCGGACAGCTTGTCCATGATCTTGGCGATCCGGGTTTCCATGGTCGCGTCGATACGGCTGTGCTCGGTCTCGACCCGGCAGCCGCCCGGCAGCATGGCTTCGTCCTCGACGATGCGCCAGCTCTCCTCATGGCGCTCGCGCAGGCTTTTGACCTGGGCGAAGTCCTGCGGATTGATGTACAGGCGCACATTGCCCACGCCCAGCGGCAGCAGCTTGAGGGCTTCGCGCATGACATGCTCGATCTGGCTGGAGTCGATGGCCAGCTCGCGCTGGATCACCTGGCGCGTCATGTGCTGCACCAGGTTGACCAGGGCTTTTTCAATCTGGGTGTCCTGCTCGGCGATCGGCTCGAACAGATTGCCCATCAGCGTTTCCAGCGCTGCCAGCTTGGCGCTCAGGGCCACTTCGGCTTCCTGGCGGACCTTCAGCGTGGTGCTGTGGAAACCTTCCTTTTCACCCGTGGCGAAGCCTTCGTTATAGGCTTCCTGGCGAATGCTCTCGAGCTCTTCGAGGGTCAGGGGCTGGACTTCTTCCAGCGGCACTTCCTCGATCTCCGCCGGCGGTTCTTCAACCGGTTCCGGCTCGGGCTCGGGGACATGGGGGTCGAAACTGGGCAGCGCCCAGACGTCGAAACCACCGACGTCCCGAGCGCGAATCAGGTCGCTGTGGGATTCATCACTGCTGGACGACATAAAGCGACCTTAGATCATTTCTTCGCCGCCCTTCCCGCCGAGAACGATTTCTCCGGCTTCGGCCATACGGCGGGCAATGGTGAGGATTTCCTTCTGCGCGGTTTCCACATCGCTGACGCGCACCGGGCCCTTGGCCTCGAGGTCGTCGCGCAGCAGTTCGGCAGCCCGCTTGGACATGTTCTTGAAGATCTTTTCCTTGACGCCTTCGTCCGACCCCTTGAGGGCCAGGACCAGCACGTCGGAAGACACTTCGCGTAGCAACGCCTGGATGCCGCGGTCGTCGACATCGGCCAGGTTGTTGAACACGAACATGAGGTCTTCGATCTGGCCGGACAGGTCTTCGTCGACTTCGCGGATCGAGTCCATCAACTGGCCTTCGATCGAGCTGTCGAGGAAGTTCATGATGTCGGCAGCGCGCTTGATACCGCCCAGGGTGGTACGCGAGGCGTTGGAGTTGCCGGCGAACTGCTTCTCGAGAATCTGGTTGAGTTCTTTCAGGGCGGCCGGCTGCACGGTATTGAGCGAGGAAACCCGCAGAATGATGTCCAGGCGCGCCTTGTGGTCGAAGTTGCCGAGCACTTCGCCCGCCTGGTCCGGATCGAGGTAGGCGACCACTATCGCCTGGATCTGCGGGTGCTCGTAACGGATCACGTCCGCCACGGCACGCGGCTCCATCCATTTCAGGCTGTCCAGGCCGCTGGTGTTGCCACCCAGCAGGATGCGGTCGATCAGGCCGTTGGCCTTATCCTCGCCCAGGGCCTGGGTGAGCATCTTGCGCACATAGTCGTCGGAGCCCACGCCAAGGCTGGTCTGGTCGCCGACGATGTCGACGAACTCGCTCATCACCTGCTCGACCTGCTCGCGATGCACGTTACCCATCTGCGCCATGGCCACGCCCACTCGCTGGACCTCTTTGGGGCCCATGTGGCGCAACACCTGCGCGGCATCGGTGGAACCCAGGGACAGCAGCAGAATCGCGGCCTTGTCGACCCGGGTCAGTTTGGCGGTAGCGGCTCGGTTATCACTCATCTGCGTTAATCCACTCTTTCACGACCTGGGCCACGCGACCCGGGTCTTCTGCCACCAGACTCTTGATTGCGTTCAACTGTGCATCATAGCCCTCGCTCGGGCTAGGCAGCAGGATGCTTTGCGGGCCGCCGAGGCTGACGCGATCGTTGGCCAGTTCGCCATCCAGGCCGCCCATGCCGCCGAGTTCGACATCGCTGCCGAGCCCCGCCAGTTGCTTGCCTTTGCTGCCACCGGTGATGTTGTTGAGCACCGGGCGCAGCACGCCGAACACCAGGACCAGGATAAACAGCACGCCCAGGACCTGCTTCACGATGTCCCAGAACCAGGGCTGCGAGTAGAACGGGATGTCGGCGATCACTTCACCGCGATCGGTCGAGAACGGCACGTTGATCACGCTGACGCTGTCGCCACGGCTGGCGTCGAAGCCCACGGCGTCCTGCACCAGGCGGGTAAAGCGCGCCAATTCGTCGGCGCTCCAGGGTGCGCGGGTGGTTTCGCCGTTGGCCGGGTTGACCTTGACCTGATCGTCCACCACCACCGCCACCGACAGCCGGTTCAGACGACCCTGCTGTTGCTTGGTGTGGCTGATGGAGCGATCCAGTTCGAAGTTCTTGGTGGATTGTTGACGCTTGTCGTTGGGGTACGGCGCCAGCATCGGTTGGCCGGTGGCCGGATCCATGATCTGCTGGCCGTTGGCGTCCAGCAGCGGCTGGCCTGGCTGCACCATGCCGGCGGCAGCGGCAGAACCACCGGTGGTCTGCGGCGCGCTGGCCGGCGACGGCGGCTGGTTGCTCAGGGCGCCAGGAACGCCTTGCGGGCCTTGGCTGCTGGAGCGTTGTTCGTTGACCGACTGCTCGCTGCGCAAGGCCGGCTGGTCCGGGTTGAACTGTTCGGAAGTCGACTCGACGGCACTGAAGTCCACATCGGCGGACACTTCAGCCTTGTAGCGGTCGTTGCCCAGAATCGGCTGCAGGATGTTGTGCACACGCTGGGTCAGCATGCTTTCCATGCGGCGGCTGTAGTCGAATTGCTTGCCGGCCATGGTCAGTTCGGAGTTTTCCGCCTGGTCGGAGAGCAGGTTGCCCTTCTGGTCGACCACGGTGATCTGCGACTTGCTCAGTTCGGGAACGCTGGTCGCCACCAGATTGACGATGGCCACCACCTGGCCCGGCTCCAGCGAACGACCGGAATACAGCTCGACCAGTACCGAAGCGCTGGGCTTGCGCTCGTCGCGCACGAACACCGAGCTTTTCGGGATCGCCAGGTGCACACGTGCACCCTTGACGTTGTTCAGGCTGGAAATGGTCCGCGCCAGTTCGCCTTCCAGGCCGCGACGGTAACGGGTCGCTTCCATGAACTGGCTGGTACCCAGGCCCTGTTCTTTATCGAGAATCTCGAAACCGATATTGCCGTCGCCCGGGGCCACGCCGGCAGCGGCCAGCTTGAGGCGCGCGCGCGGCAGGTCGTCGGCCTTGACCAGCAAGGCACCGGAGTTGGGCTCGACGGTGTAGGGAATGTCGGCGGAGGCCAGGGTGTCCATGACCTGCTTGGCGTCCATGCCGGCAAGGCTGCCGTACAACGGACGGTAATCGGGTTGCTGGGACCACAACACCACGGCAAAACCAATCGCCACGCTGGCAGCCAGACCGACCATGAGGCCAACCTGACGCAACATGGTCATCTCGGAGAGGTTTTCCAGAAAGGACAACCCGAACAGCGGCGGTTTGCCTTCTGTCGGAGTGGCCTTGGCCGGTACGTTATCGGCGACTGCTTCTGCCATGACTCAATCTCGTCCTTAAACCGGCATCTGCATGATGTCTTGGTACGCCTGAACCAGCTTGTTGCGCACCTGGGTCAACGCCTGGAAGGACACACTGGCCTTCTGCGAGGAGATCATCACGTCGGTCAGGTCGACACCGCTCTTGCCGATCTCGAAGGCACTGGCCAGCTGGCTGGACGCCTGCTGAGTGTCGTTGACCTTGTTCACCGCCTGCCCAAGCATGTCGGAAAAACTGCTGCCGCTCACCTGCGGCACCGCGGCCGATTTTGGCTGGGCCATGGCGTCCATTTGCATGGCCCGCATGTCCAACATCAACCGATTAAATTCAATACCTTGGCTCATGGTCTACTCTCTCCGACGACCCGCAATTTTTTGACACTCACGCAGCGGTTAGTGAGGTGTTAGCAACAAGGGTGCCAGCTCCGCGGAGACACCGAACAAAAGCCTGCACGGCTTCAGTCTTAAATGACTCATGTTGCAAACAGATACGCCTCGACATCCATTCCGGCATCGCGCATTTGCGCCAACTTGTAGCGCAAGGTACGCGGGCTGATACCCAGGCGCTCGGCGGCCTCCTTGCGCCGGCCGCGCTCGGCCCGCAAGATGTCGATGATCATCTGGAACTCCCGGCGCCGCAGATCGTCGCCCAAGGCCCCCGCCGACTCGGCTGGCGACACCTCGGCCTCCACTGGCGCACTGCGCGCCACAGCCACCACGGCGGGCGCCATGGCCGGCAACGGCGCACAGGCCAGCGGCCCGCCCAGGCAGAAGTCTTCCGGCTGGATCAGGCCACCCTGTTGCAGGATCAGCGCGCGCTGGATGGCGTTGTCCAGTTCACGCACATTGCCCGGCCATGGATAACCGAGCAGGCACGCCTGCGCTTCGGCGGACAGCCGGGCGGCAGCGTGTTTCATTTTATTGACGTGCTTGGCCAGCAGGCGCTCGGCCAGCGGCAGGATATCGGCGGTGCGCTCGCGCAGCGGACGCCAGGCCAGCGGGAATACCGACAGTCGATAGTAAAGATCTTCACGGAATCGCCCCGCTGCCACTTCGCCAGCCAGGTCGCGGTTGGTGGTCGCCACCACCCGGATGTCCAGGGCAATGGGCTTGCGCGCCCCTACCCGCTCGACTTCGCGCTCCTGCAGCACCCGCAGCAGCTTGGCCTGCAGGGCCAGGGGCATTTCGGAGATCTCGTCCAGCAGCAGGGTGCCGCCATCGGCCTGTTCGAACTTGCCGGGCTGGGCGGCAATGGCGCCGGTAAAGGAGCCCTTCTCGTGACCGAACAACGTGGCCTCGAGCATGTTGTCCGGAATCGCCGCGCAGTTGATGGCGATAAAGGGCTGGCTGGAGCGATGGGACTGCTGGTGGATGTAGCGCGCCAGCACCTCCTTACCGGTACCGGACTCGCCCGAGATCAGCACTGTGGAATCGCTGCGAGCGACCCGTGCCGCCAGCTCGAGTAGTTGCGCGCTGGCCGGCTCGAATGCCACCGGCCCTTCGCCCTCGGCAGCCCCCAGGCAACCCAGGGCATGTCGCGCCACCAGATCCAGCAGAGCCTTGGGCTCGAAGGGCTTGACCAGATAGTCGGCAGCTCCTTGACGCATGGCCTCGACCGCACGCTCGACCGCGCCATGGGCGGTCATCAGCAATACCGGCAATTGCGGTTGGCGCGCACGCAGCAGGCCCAGCAACTGATGACCGTCCATGCCTGGCATGTTGACGTCGCTGACCACCAGGCTGAACGACTCGCCAGACACGGCCTCCAGCGCTTCTTCCGCGCTGCCGACCGCCTTGTAGTCATGACCGGCCAACAGCAACGTATCCGCCAGGGCCTCGCGCAGGGCGCGATCGTCTTCAACCAGTAAAACCTTGATTGCCATTACCTTCACTCCACTCCTTGAGCGCCGGAGAACAGTGGCAGAACCACCAGCGCACATGTACCGCGCCCAGGACGCGAGCGCAGCAGCAATTCTCCCTGATGGGCACGCGCCACCGCCTTGACGACTGTCAGCCCCAGGCCGGTTCCCGTAGCCTTGGTGGTGAAAAACGGTTCACCCAGGCGCTCCAGCACCGCAGCATCGATACCGCTGCCGCTATCGCTGACACACAGCCGCAAGCTGTTGCCACGGGTATAGATATGGACTTTCAGACGCACCTGGCCGGCACTCGCCTGGATCGCGTTCTCGATCAGGTTGAGCACCGCCCCCACCAGCGTGTCGCGGTTGCACAGCAACTCGCCGGCATGGCTGTCGCACTGCCAGCGCACGGGCACATCCTGCACATGGGTCAGGGCCGCCGCCTGCAGCGACTGCAGCAGCGCCTTGGGCGTCACGCGATCGGTCAGCGGCAGCTCGCCCCGGGCGAACACCAGCATGTCGCGAACCTGATGCTCCAGCTCATGCAGCCGCTCCTTCAGCCGCCCGGCAAAGCGCTGCTGGGTGGCGACGGGCAGCTCCTGCTCGGTGAGGTGGCTGGCGTACAACAGCGCGGCGGACAATGGCGTACGAATCTGATGCGCCAGGGACGCCACCATGCGCCCGAGGGACGACAGACGCTCATGACGGGCCAGTTGATCTTGCAGGTGACGGGTTTCAGTCAGGTCGTTGAGCAGCACCAGCTGGCCTGGCTCGGCATCCAGCGAACGGGTGGCAATCGACAACCGCCGTCCATCCTTCAGGGAAATTTCATGGCCGTCGTCTTCCCGTGGCGCGAAGCAACGGGCGATCACATGCCGCCACAGTTCGCCCTCGAGAGGCAGGCCCAGCAGGTCGCAGGCGGCAGGGTTGGCTTCACGGACAATGCCCTGGCCATCGATGACGATGACGCCGCCAGGCAACAGGTCGAGGAGGTTTTGCAGACGGTTGGCCAGACGCTCTTTTTCCGCCAGCTCCTGCATGCGCTGGGCGCTGACCACGGCCAGTTCGCCCTTGAGCTCGGTCACCCGAGCCTCAAGCATGCTGTAGGAGTCGGTAAGCTGGCTCGACATCTGGTTGAACAAGGCGAACGCCTGCTCAAGGCCAAGCCGACTTGCCTGCTCTACGGACGACGATTGCCCCTGGGTTTCAGGAACAGGAGACATCTGGGCGGCTTGGGGCATCGTGCTCTCTCGCGTGGCTGACCGTCAGTTAAACGGAACGTTGAGAGAGACTTAGCAATACCCGTGCCGGAAAAAAACCGCCCAGTTTTCAACAGGTTAAAAAACAGGCGTCAATCATCCGCCTGTTCATCACCCTCACGACGGCTCATGCCGTACTTGCGCATTTTTTCCACCAGCGTGGTGCGGCGGATACGCAGACGCTCCGCAGCCCGCGCGACAATGCCGTTGGCATCGTCGAGCGCCTGCTGGATCAGGCCCTGCTCCAGACCACCGAGGTAGTCCTTCAGGTCCAGGCCTTCCGGCGGCAGCATGGCGGTGGCGGCGAAGTCCGGCGTATGGCCATTGATCGCCACCCTCTCTTCCAGGTCGCTGCGCAGGCTGTCCACTAACTGCTCGTCTTCGTCGTCGACATAGCGGAATTTTTTCGGCAGCTCGACCACGCCGATAACACCGTAGGGGTGCATGATCGCCATGCGCTCCACCAGGTTGGCCAGTTCGCGAACGTTGCCCGGCCAGCCATGGCGGCAGAGCGACATGATCGCTGCGGAGTTGAAGCGGATCGAACCGCGCTTCTCGTGCTCCATGCGCGAGATCAGCTCGTTCATCAGCAGCGGAATGTCTTCCACCCGCTCACGCAGCGGCGCCATTTCGATCGGGAACACGTTCAGGCGGTAGTACAGGTCTTCGCGGAAACTGCCGACCTCGATCATGCTTTCGAGGTTCTTGTGAGTCGCCGCGATGATCCGCACATCGACGCTCTGGGTCTTGTTGCTGCCCACGCGCTCGAAGGTACGTTCCTGCAGCACGCGCAACAGCTTGACCTGCATCGGCAGCGGCATGTCGCCGATTTCGTCGAGGAACAGGGTGCCGCCGTTGGCCAGTTCGAAACGCCCGGCACGGCTGGTGATGGCTCCGGTGAAGGCGCCCTTCTCGTGGCCGAACAGTTCGCTCTCCAGCAACTCGGCCGGAATCGCGCCACAGTTGACCGGCACGAACGGCGCTTCGCGACGCTTGGAGTGATAGTGCAGGTTACGCGCAACCACTTCCTTGCCAGTCCCGGACTCGCCGAGGATCAGCACGCTGGCGTCGGTATCGGCCACTTGCTGCATCATCTGCCGGACATGCTGGATCGCCCGGCTGGTGCCGACCAGACTGCGAAAGAGGTTGGGCTCGCGATGGCGACCGCGCTCACGGGCCTGATCGTACATTTCACGATAGACCTGGGCGCGGTGCAGAGAATCGAGCAACTTGCTGTAGCTGGGTGGCATTTCCAGGGTGGAAAGCACTCGACGACGCTGGTCTTCCGGCAAGTCAATGGAAGAATTATCGCCCATTAACAAAACTGGAAGGAACTCATCCCAGGTTGAGAGTGTCTTTAACAGGCCCAGAAGTGCACCAGGAGCATTTACAGTCCCAATGAGGACACAGATTACTTCACGACTGGATGACAATGAGCCGACAGCCTGCTGCCAGTCATGGCTACCGCAGGGTAAATTTTCTTCGCCAAGAAAATTTAAAATCACCGCCAGGTCGCGGCGGCGGACGCTATCGTCATCAATCAGCAGAATTTTGGTTTCACGCCACATGCAATAGCAACTTCCCTAGTCAACTCAATGCCCGGAATCAGGGCAAGCTAGACGCTTGTAGGCATTTTGTGCCTGATAGACGTCTGAAATCTGAAAACAGCCACTAGTTAAGTCAAAAAAGCGTGCACAGTCAAATTTATGGCGCACTGGATTCGGATTAACTTAGGGGTTAATTAACCGAACAGATGGTAAACCTTTGCCGCGTTCTGTGCTTGATGGATCTGCGACATCTCGTCGACTATTGCCTGACGCTCGCCTGTCGTCACCTCAAGAAGCTGCCGATAAACCCCCAACAGCTCCTGCAAATTCTCGCGCAACGCGGCTTCATCTTCCGGAGCTTCACTCAAGATGTCTTCCATGCAGGAACGGCAGGCCAGATCCAACTGACCGATCGCTTCCCAGTTACGCTCGGCCAGGGCGGCAACCAGTGCTTCACGGGTTTCTTCGATGCGCTGCAATACAAGACTCATGGTGATCTCCTTAGAACTGCGGACCCGGCGCAGCGATGGCGTCCCAGCCTTCCTTGACGGTGCGCAGCAGATCGGCGACCTCGTCGAGAATCTTTGGATCGGTCTTGATGTTCGCCTCGGTGAGGCGCGTCATCATGTAGGTGTACAAGCCGTCCAGATCACCCAGGGTGTCGGATGAGTTTTCCAGATCGAGCCCTTCGCGCAAGCCGCCGATAATGCCGATGGCCTTGCCGATGAACACACCCTTGCCGGGAATATCCTTGCGCTCCATCGCCCCCTTGGCCTGGGCGATACGATCCAGACCGCCTTCCATCAGCATCTGCACCAGACGATGGGGACTGGCTTCGGAAGTCTGCGCCTGGGCACCAATCTTCTGGTATTGCCGAAGGGCTAACATCGGATTCATGTTCTACCTCATCAAAACTCAAGGGTTCGTATAACCAGCGTATCGACCTGGCGTCAAAAAACTTTAGATCAAAAGCCAAAAGCCCGGAACGCTACAAACGTTGCCGGGCTTTTGGCGCCTGGTATCAATCAGCCTTTCTGTTGCGCAGCCAACGCCTCGAACATCGAGGTGATGTTGCTGGCGGTGGCTTTCAACTTGCCCACCAGGGTGTCCATGTCGTTGTACTTCTTGGTCAGTACCGCCGTCAGGGTCTCGATACGACGATCCAGGGCTTCCTGATCCAAGGTCAGCTTGGCCTTGGCCTTGTCCAGCTCAGTCTTGCGCTGATCGAGAACACCGCCGGTCTGGGCAAAAGGCTTGATGGCGTCGTCCATGCGGCTCAGCAGGCCGTTTTCGCCGGTGAACAGGGTCTGCACCTCGCCACCGAGCTTTTTGTCGTTCATCGCCGCGGTGAACTTGGTGGAGTCGAAGTCCAGGGCACCGGTCTTCTGGTTGGTGGTTATCCCCAACTGCGACAGAACGGTCAGTTTGTCGCCAGATCCGACTTCCGACAGCGGCGCACGAATAGCCGCCAGAATCGAGCGCGGCAACGAGTCGCCGGTCAGCTGTGCCGGGATGGTCAGCTTGCCATTGTCATCCAGGGACGGCTTGGTCAGCGCGGTAACGCTGTTGGCCACCGCGTTGTAGGCATCGACGAACTTCTGGATCGAAGCCTTCAAGCCGTCGGTGTTGGCCGCGACGGTAATGGTCGAAGCGCCCTTGGCGACCAGGTTGAAGGTCATCCCGGAAACCGCCTTGTCCACCGAGTTGCTCTTGCTGGTCAGCGCCATGCCGTCGACGGTGAACTTGGCATCCACCGCCAGGGCACCAATGGAGCCCGCAGAAGTGGCGGTCATTGGCGAACCGGAAGTGCCAACGACATTGCTGCCGTCGATTTCCAGACCGGCAATACCGCTAAGAGAAATGTCGGACCCCGCACCGGTAGTGGTCGACCCCACCACCAGACGCGACCCAAAGGAGTCGGTCACGATGTTCGCGCTGATACCCGCGCCCTTGAGCGATGCATCGGCGTTGATCGAGTCACGCACCGACTGCAGGGTAGCGCCAGCTTTTATATCGAGATTGTAGTTAGCACCATTTTGACTGATTTTGAGGGTACCAGTCGGAATAGCGCTTGTAGTACCGCCAGCGAAGGCAGCACTGGCGACTTTCGAGGAGGTCGCGAGATTCTGTACATCGACAACATAGTTGCCATTGACCGCGGTATTGCCAGCGACCGCCGTTACATACTTGCTGTCGGAAGTAGTGGCGGCATAGCCGGGAAATTGCGGATTGGTCTTGCTGCTGAGTTCGGTAATGGTGGTCCGAAAGGTCGACAACAAGGACTTCAAGGTGCCGATACCGGAGATGCTTGCGGTGTTGGTCGCAGTTCCCCGGTCGATCTGACCTTGCTTGGGCGCTTTGTCAGCGTTCACCAAGGCTTTGACGATAGCACCGGTATCGAGGCCGGAGCCTAGACCGGTACCCGGTAGAATTGGACTTGCCATGGAGATCTCCCTTCAGTGTGTCGCCGGTCTTTTGACCATTACAACGCCCAAAAGAACATAGCAACAAATTTCATGCCAGCTGTCAGACTTTAGCGCTGAACAACAGGCTGCTCGCATCATTCAAACTATTGGCCAACTTCAGGACTTCTTCGTTGGGGATCTGACGGATCACCTCACCGGAGTCACTGGCAATGACCTTGACGACGACCTTGCCAGAAGGCTCGTCGATCGAGAATTCCAGGTTACGCTTGACCGATTGCACAAACTTTTCAATTTCCTGAATGGCCATTTTCAGTTTGTCCCGCTCGGTTTGCCCACCCTTACTCTCTTCCTTGACAGTCGGCAGCGCCACAACGTCTGCTTGAGGCTTCTCCACAGGCTTGTCAGCAACAGGTGTTGCCGGCTTGGCCGCTGGATAAGACAAGTTCAGCTTCACGCTCATATCCATGTCCATCACCTCTTAAAGTAAAAAGCGAGAGAGCACGACCAGCGCACTCCCCCGCCAAAGCTTAGTCAGCTATTACTGAAGCAGCTTCAGTACAGCGGACGGCAGTTGGTTGGCCTGGGCCAGAACTGCGGTGGAAGCTTGTTGCAGAGTCTGCTGCTTGGTCATCTGTGCAGTTTCAGCAGCGAAGTCGGTATCTTGTACGCGACCCAGTGCAGCACTGGCGTTTTCGTTGATGTTCTGCAGGTTGGAGATGGTGCTGGTCAGACGGTTTTGTGCAGCACCGAGGTCAGCACGGCTGGAGTTGATGGTTGCCAGGGCCTTTTCGATTGCGTCGATCGAAGCCTTGGTGCTGGCTTCGGCGGTGGCGCTGCTGTTACCGGTGATGGCGATGGTTGCAGAACCTACGCTCAGGGTTGCAGCGTCGAAGCCGCTGGCCAGAGTGATGGTGATCTGGTTGGTAGCACCGGTGTTGGAACCGACCTGGAAGGTCATGGTGCCAGCACTGCCGTCGATCAGGTTCTTGCCGTTCAGGTTGGTCGACTTGGCGATACGAGTCAGCTCGTCCGACATCGAAGCGAATTCTTTGTTCAGTGCAACACGGTCAGCGGTACCGTTGGAGTCGTTTCGCGATTGAAGAGCCAGTTCGCGCATACGTTGCAGGATGTTGGTGGATTCCTGCATCGCGCCTTCAGCGGTCTGAGCGATGGAGATACCGTCGTTGGCGTTCTTGATCGCCATGGTCTGACCACGGATCTGCGAAGTCATACGGGTAGCGATTTGCAGGCCGGCGGCGTCGTCTTTTGCGCTGTTGATTTTCAGGCCGGAAGACAGGCGAGTCATCGAAGTCGACAGAGCGTCGGAAGCACGGTTCAGGTTCTTCTGAACGTTCAACGATGTGACGTTAGTGTTTACTGTTAAAGCCATGACGAATTCCTCGTTGGTTGGGTACTGCGGCTTCCGGCCCTGGCAACCGCCGGGTATGGCCTAGAGAACCTTCGTAATAGTTATCGTCGGCAATGCAAGTTGCTTTAGGGGATTTTCAAAAAATTTTGCCATCAGCGTGCCACCCCTCGTAAATCAAGGGCTTGACGATTTTAAAGGGTAGAAAAATGGCGCCAGGAAAATGCCGCAGAGGGCCCGGGCGCGAAGATCACCCGGGCAGGCAGGGAATGCTTCAGCTGGCAGAGAGGGAACGCAGCACTTCAACGCATTCGTATTGCAGGTAGTCGGCCAGGGCCAGCCAGTTTTGCCCTTGCTGACATTCGAACATCAGGCCAAGCAACACCTCCCAGTCCTGGCGCTGCTCTTGCGGCGCGGTATCGATCAGCGGCTGGATCGCCCCCATCAACTGGACCATGGTCATGGCCGCCTCGACATCGTGCCCCAGGCGAAAGCCCTCGGCGCATTGCTGCAAGCGGGCGATCAGCCCTTCGATCGCGCTCATTGGCTGAACTCCGGATGATAGGTCGTCCCGGCAATCATCGCCCCGTCCCGACTGCTGTTATAGAAGCGCACCCGTGGATGACCGGCGATAAAGCGCTCTAGCTCGCACAGGTAACTGCGGAAATTGAGCTGGGTCCTGACCCGCTGGCCATGCCCGTCCAGCACCCAATGCCTGGCCGCGCCCAGCTGTGGCCCCAGCTCACCGTCGAGCCAGCCGGCATGGGTCTTGTTCATCGGGAAAGCAAAGTCGGCACCGAACAAGGTGACCTGCTCGGCGCCCATTTTTACCGCCAGGTCCACCGCCGGATGAATCACGCTGCCACCGACATACAGCTGCGCCTTGGGCAGTTGCTCGCGCATCCGCGTGTAAATCGGGCTGGCGGAATACCCGACATACCGCGGTCCCTGCCAGAGCGTCAGAATCTGCGGATCGACCATCGGCAGATAGACCAGGGTAATGGCTGCCGATTTTTCTGGCGGCAGGTGCAGGCCGGAAATCCGGTGATCGATGCTGACCACGATATCCGGCTCGATCCCCTGTTTGAGTAGCGGCCGGTAAGCGGTATCGACACAGATAAGCAGAGGGCGCTGGGCCTGGGCGCGAATCTCGCGCAAGCGCTCGAAATGCCGCTCCAGGCTCGGCCCGGTGGCAATCACGAAGACCTCTCGCCCCGGCTGGGTGCCGAACAACTGCGCCACATCACTGTCACTGGCCACCAGCTCGGCACTCGATTGCAGGCGTTGGGCAACCTCCGGGGAATCGACCACGAAGTCACGGTTATTGAAGGCCAGGTGCACCTCGCTGACCAGGCGATCGCGGATCTTGGCGTTGTAGTCATCCGCCAACACCAGCTCGGAGGGCAAGGCAAAGAACGGCAACTGGATTTCCGCCAGATCGCCGGCATAACCCAGTTCGACTCGAGGATCGTTCAACCAGGCCCGCTGATCGAGCAATTGCAGCACCAACGCAAATACCGCGCCGTTCAGGATATGCACCTGCAAACGTTGCAGCGCCGGGTTTTCCAGCAGTATCTGCTGCAAGTCGCCCAAGCCGGTACCGTACAGATGGATCACCGGGCTGTCGGCCGGCAGGCTCGCCGCCTGGGCTCGGGCTTCCGTCGTACGATCGTGGCGGCTGGTGAGCTGAATGCCGGAAATACTCAAGGTAGAACCCAGCCCTTCGACCAGATCCGCCTGCAATGCAGCACTGTCCTCCGCCAGCAACCGCTCGAGCAGTCGTGGCCAGCGAGCCTGTATTGCCTGGGCATTGCCCTCGAAGCTTTCGCTCATGCTGTCTCGCCTATCTTCATGCAAAAAAAATAGCGCTCAGGGTACACCCTGGCGCTATTTTTGGATGCCGCGGGATCAACTCATGGGCGATAGATAATCGCCGAGCCCCAGGACAGCCCTACACCGAAGCCACTCAGGGCCACACGTTGCCACGTCGACTCGAGCACATGCTTTTCCAGCAGCAGCGGAATGCTCGACGACACGGTGTTACCGGTCTCGACCATGTCCTTGATGAACTTCTCCGGCTCGCCTTCGAAACGGCGCGCCACGGCGTCGACGATCGCCGCACTGCCCTGGTGGATGCAGAACGCATCGATCTGCTCAGCCTTCAGGCCGGACTCAGCCAGCAGCTCATTCAAGTGCGCCGGGACTTTCAGCAGGGCAAAGTTGAACACCTGGCGGCCATTCATGAAAAACACCCCATCGGTGACTTTCAGGTGCGGAGCGCCGGAACCGTCGGTGCCGAACTTGGCCTTGCCCAGCTGCCAGGGAGCGTCTTCGCCCATCCAGGTAGCAGTCGCCGCATCGCCGAACAGCATGGTGGTGTTGCGGTCTTCCGGATCGACGATCTTCGAGTAAGGGTCGGCGGTGACCAGCAGACCGTTCTTCAGGCCCGCGGCTTCCATGAAGCCCTTGAGCGCGTAGATGCCGTAGACATAACCGGAGCAGCCCAGGGAAATATCGAAGGCCGCGACGTTAGTCGGCAGGCCCAGCTTGTCCTGGACGATGGCGGCGGTGTGCGGCAGGCCTTCTTCGTCGCCGTTCTGGGTGACGACGATCAGCGCGTCGATCGACTCGCGCGACAGTTGCGGGTTGTTGGCGAACAGCGCATTGACTGCTTCGACACACAGGTCCGAGGTTTCCTGCGTGGCGTCTTTGCGCGGCAGGAAGGCCGAACCGATCTTGCCCAGGATGAACTCTTCATCCTTCTCGAATTTTGCACCTTGTGCGTAATTGTCTACGCCGGCTACAGGCACGTAGCTCGCAATGCTCTTTATGCCAATCATTACGGCTTCCCAATAATAAACAGCTGAATACCCCGACCACAGGGACCGGGGCTGCCGACAAACAGACATCCTGGCGCCCCTGACGGGCGACAGCGGGAAGAAATAGAAGGCTATCACTGCACCGTTTACCGGCCAGGCGCCATCTCCCCGGTCAATACAATACAGTGAAGATGCGCGTTATGACTCGCAGGTCACGCTATTTTGCCGAATCAGCCATACAAACGGCTATTCGACAAATGCCCAATCCAGTGCGGTACCGCGCTTGAGGGCCTGGCGCGCGCAACGCCCAAGGACCGCGTCGATGTGCTTGGGGGCCAGCCCCAGGCCCGGACGGATGGCCCTGAGGTTATCGCGGCTGAACACCTCCCCCGCCGCCATGTCGCGGGTGACATAGAGGGATCGGCGGTACAACACCGATTGCCGCTCGGCCTCGGTCGCGCCGTAACGCACCTGGCCCAGGGCCTGCCAGGCACGTTCGGTTTCCACCACCAGGCTGTGCAGCTCCGCCGGTTCCAGGGAAAAACTCGCATCCACCCCGCCGGCGGCGCGGTCGAGGGTGAAGTGTTTCTCCACCACAGTGGCGCCCAGCGCCACGGCGGCCACCGAAACCCCGACGCCCATGGAGTGATCGGACAAACCGACCTCGCAGCCGAACAGCTCGCGCAGATGGGGAATGGTCAGGATATTGCTGTTTTCCGGCGAAGCCGGGTAGGTACTGGTGCACTTGAGCAACACCAGATCCTTGCAGCCCGCCTCCCGGGCCGCGCGCACGCTTTCGTCCAGCTCGGCGATGCTGGCCATGCCGGTGGAAATGATCAGCGGCTTGCCGGTGGCCGCGACCCGACGAATCAGCGGCAGGTCGGTGTTTTCGAAACTGGCGATCTTGTACGCCGGCACGTCGAGGCTTTCGAGGAAGTCCACCGCGCTCTCATCGAACGGCGTGGAGAACGCCAGCATCCCCAGCTCCCTGGCGCGGGCGAAGATCGGCGCGTGCCACTGCCAGGGTGTGTGGGCCTTTTCATACAGGGCATACAGCGAGGAGCCGGCCCAGAGACTGGCCGGATCCTTGATGAAGAACTCGCCATGTTCCAGGTCCAGGGTCATGGTGTCGGCGGTGTAGGTCTGCAATTTCAGGGCATGGGCGCCGGCCTTGGCCGCCGCCTCGACTATCTGCAGGGCAACGTCCAGCGACTGGTTATGGTTGCCGCTCATCTCGGCAATGATGAACGGCGGCGAGCCGGCGCCAATCGAGCGCGAGCCGATCTTGAAACTAGTCATTGGGGTTTTCCTTCGATTCACGCGTAAATTCGTCAGTGCCCGGATCATCCCCGGCACGGCGCAATGGATTCCGGGCCATCTCGAACAGGGCCGCCGCCACCCGCGATGCGCCCTGCCCGTCCACCAGTTGCCGGGAGCGCTGCGCCTGGCTCTGGCGCAGCGGGTAATCGCCGACGAGCGCCGCGACCGCCTGGCGGATCTGCTCGACGCTCACCTGCTCGCAGGGTCCCAGGTAGACATGCATGCCCGCCTCGGCCAACAGCCGGGCATTGACCTCTTGATTGCCAGCCACGCTGATGCACAGGGTCGGCAGGCCCAGGGCGGCGCGCTCCCAGCTAGTGCCGCCGCCGGCACCGATAAACAGGTCCGCCTCGGCCATCACGCGGAAAAAGTCGCTGACATAGGCGTGCAAACGCCAATGCCCACGACCGGCCGCCAGCTCCTGCATCTGCGCCCAGGCCGGGTTACCGGCCCCGGCGACAAAATCCACCTCCAGGTCGTCGAACGCACTCAAAGCCAGCATCGCCTTGTATGTCTGGCTGGCCACATCGAACCCGCCGAAATTCACCAGAACCCGACTCACCCGCTCGCGAATGGCGATCGGCGGGCAACGAAACTCCTCGCGCAGCAAGGCGAAGTGCGGCCCCAGCAGCGCCCGGCACTCAGCGTCGATCAGGCCGGCGTAGGCCTGGGGCGTGCCGCTGAAGTTCTGGTCGAGCAACAGATCAACGGCATGCCGTCGATTGGCCAGGTCATCGATGGCGGCAATCCGCGGTGCCCATTGCCGCGCCGCCTGCTGCCACTGCCAGTCGAGGCCGTAGTGATCGACCAGCACCCAATCGAATCGCGGCTGATCCTGCAACGCTGCCTGCAAGGCGGCGATATCCGCCTGCCAGGGCAACGACGCCTCGATGCCCTGCACGCATTCACCCGGATAACTCGCCGGCAGGGTGAACGTCTGGAAACCCAGTTCGGCCAGACGGTCCAGCTGCTGTCCGGGCAAGCTTCGGCAAGCGAACGCCACTGTGGCGCCCTGCTCGCGCAACGCCCTGGCCAGAGTCAGGCAGCGGGCGATATGGCCACTGCCAATGGCCGACGAAGCATCGGCCCGGATCAGCACCCTCACTCCAGTTCTCCACCGGCCTTCAGCGCCGCGTACAGATACTCCGCGCGCAGCCAGTCTTCCTCGGTGTCGATATCCTGAACCAGATGGCGCGGCAAAATCACCGGCAGGCTGAGCGGGGAAAACACCAGGTCGCCGCGCAGCCAGGCCTCGCTGCGCCCCCAATAGAACTGCCCGGCATCCTGATAGGCCGGCGGCAGGTCTTGGGAGCGGGTGTTGCGAAACTCCGGATAAAGCGAAGTCAACGCGCCCTGGTCGTCGAGGGTCAGGGCTCGCTGCACCGGGAAAGCGAAGTTGCACACGGAAAAGGCGAAGGATCTTTCAGGATGAGCCTCCAGCGTCTCCAAGCCCTGGCGCAGGTAGCGCAGCTGCAACAAGGGCGCGGTGGCGTAAATGCAGCAGGCGTAATCGAAGGTCTCGCCACGCTCGCGCAACGCATTCAAGGCATGCACGATTACCGGCCCGGTGCCGGTGAAATCGTCTGCCAGCTCGGCCGGACGCATGAACGGCACCCTGGCGCCGCTGGCCTTGGCCAGCTCGGCGATCTGCGGATCGTCGGTACTGACCAGCACCTGATCGAACAACCCGGAACGCAGCGCCGTCGCAATCGAGCGGGCAATCATCGGCACGCCGTCGAACGGCTTGAGGTTCTTGCGCGCTATGCGTTTGCTGCCGCCACGGGCGGGAATGATCGCGATGGCACTCAAGGCTGGGCGGGCTCCTGGATAAGCTGGCGCAATTGCTCGACCACATACGTCTGTTGCTCATCGTCCAGCGCCGGAAACAGCGGCAGGCTGATGGCCTCGGCGTAGTAGCGTTCGGCCTCGGGGAAATCCCCCGCGGCGAATCCCAGGTCGCGGTAATAAGGCTGCAGGTGCACCGGGATGTAATGCAGATTGACCCCGACCCCGGCCTCGCGCAATGCCTCGAACACCCCGCGATGGGAGCGGCGGATGCGCTCGGGTTGCAGGCGCACCACGTACAGGTGCCATGCCGACTGCGCTTGCTCCTGAGCCTGCGGCAGGGTCAGCGGCAGATCGGCCAGCAGGCGGTCATATCGGGCGGCCAGCTGCCGGCGCCGGGCGATGAAAGCGTCGAGCTTGTCCAGCTGGGACAAACCCAGGGCTGCCTGCAGGTCGGTGATGCGGTAATTGAAACCCAGCTCGGTCTGCTGGTAGTACCAGGGGCCGTGGCTGGGCTCGGTCATCTGCGCCGGGTCGCGGGTCATGCCGTGGCTGCGCAAGCGCCGCAGATGGTCCGCCAGCTGCGGGCTGTTGGTCAGGACCATACCGCCCTCCGCGCTGGTGATGATTTTCACCGGATGAAAGCTGAACACCGTCATCGCGGCGAATTCGCCACAGCCCACCGGCCGCCCGGCATAGGAGGCACCCACCGCGTGGGAGGCATCCTCGATCAGCACGAAACCATAACGCTGTGCCAGCTGCGCCATGGCCCGCATGTCGCAGCTCTGCCCGGAAAACGCCACCGCCACCACCACCTTGGGCAGGCTGCCCGTGCGTTCGGCAGCTTCAAGCTTGAGCGCCAACGCCCGGGCATCCATGTTCCAGGTGTGCGGGTCGATATCGACGAAGTCCACCTCGGCACCGCAATAACGTCCACAGTTAGCCGAGGCCAGAAAGGTATTGGGCGTGGTCCACAGCCGGTCTCCCGGCCCCAGCCCGGCGGCCAGGCAGGCAATGTGCAAGGCCGCCGTGGCATTGCACACTGCCACCCCATGGCCAGCCTCGCAGCGAGCGGCCATGGCCTGTTCGAAGCGTTCGATGGTCGGCCCCTGGGTCAGCCAGTCGGACTGCAGCACCGCGACCACTGCATCGATGTCCGCCTGGTCGAGGCTCTGGCGCCCGTAGGGAATCATGCCGACAGCCCGGCATGCAGCGCGGCGATCTGGCCCACCGAGAGGAAATGCGGATTGGTGTCGGAGCGGTATTCGAATTGCTCGTCCACCGGCCGCCCCCGCTCGCCCAGGCCGTCCACGGCAAAGTCGACATTGACGTTGGTAAAGCGGATCGACGGCTGGATGGTGTAGTGATCGGTGAACTCCAGGGTCATGCGCGCGTCATCCAGCGGTACCATCAGCTCGTGGAGTTTTTCCCCCGGACGAATGCCCACCTGCTTGTGCGGCAGGTTTTGCGCCATGCCTCGCGCCAGGTCGACGATCCGGATCGACGGAATCTTCGGCACGAAGACTTCACCGCCATGCATGCGCGAGAAGCTGTCGAGCACGAACTGCACCCCGTGATCCAGGGTGATCCAGAAACGGGTCATGCGCGCGTCGGTGATCGGCAGCTCGCGGGCGCCTTCGGCGATCAGCTTGCTGAAGAACGGCACCACCGAACCCCGGGAACCGGCCACGTTGCCGTAGCGCACCACGGCAAAACGGGTCTGCTGGTCGCCGGCGATATTGTTCGCCGCGACGAACAGCTTGTCCGACAGCAGCTTGGTCGCGCCATACAGGTTGACCGGGCTGGCCGCCTTGTCGGTGGACAGGGCAATGACTTTCTTCACGCCGTTGTCGATGGCCGCGGAGATGATGTTTTCCGCGCCATTGACATTGGTGCGGATGCACTCGGTGGGGTTGTACTCCGCCGCCGGCACCTGCTTCAGAGCCGCGGCGTGCACCACATAGTCGATCCCGCGCATGGCCTGGCGCAGACGCTCGGCATCGCGCACGTCGCCGAGGAAATAACGCATGCAGGGCGCATTGAAGGTCTGCTGCATTTCGTACTGCTTCAGCTCATCACGGGAGAACACCACCACCCGCTTGGGCTGGTATTGCTCCAGCAGACGCCGGATGAAATTGCGCCCGAACGAGCCGGTGCCACCAGAGATGAAAATCGATTTGCCGTTGAACATGCCTTGAGTCCTTTTTCCTGTCAGCCGGGCTTATGCGAGCAGCTGCGACCAGTCGACACTGGAAGGAGCGCCAGGAGTGAAGCCCTTGCCGGTCCGGCTCAGGTTCTGGTTGTAGGCCACATCGTGTTCGAAGCGGGCCTGCCATTTGTCACGCAGCGCCGCCGCGGCCTGGGTATCGTCCGCCAGGAGGCCCGGATGGAGGATCTGCACCTGCGGGGTCCAGACCGTCAACAGCCCGGCATCGGCCACCTTCAGGCACAGGTCGACATCAGCGAATGACTCGGCGAAATGCTCTTCGTCCAGGCCACCGACAGCGTTGTAGACGTCCTTGCGAATCATCAGGCAGGCGCCGGAGACCGCCGAATAGTTCTGCTCGGCGAGCAAGCCGTTCAGGTAGCCGCTGGCGCCTTTCGACTCACCGGCGAACGCCGCCCCCAGATGCTCGTTCAGCCCGAGAACCAGGCCGGCCGAGGTGGTCCCACCCTTGGCGTCCACCAGGCGCGCGCCGACGATCCCCACTTCCGGACGCTGCGCCTGATTGAGCAGGCTCTCCATCCAGTCGGCATTGACCACTTCGCCGTCGGCCGCCAGCAGCACCAGGTAGTCGCCCCGGGCCTCCTGGCTCGCCGCGTTGTACAGCGCCGCGACGCTCAGGCGCTGCGGGCTGCGCAGAACGCGGATACGATCGCTCTTCTGCTCCAGGCTGGTGAGCCAGCTGGCCAGCTCTTCGGACTGGCTATGGTTGTCGGCGATGACCACTTCGTAGCGCTGGTAGCGCGTGCGTTGCAATACACTGACCAGGCAACGCTGCAGCTGCTTCAGGTTGTCTTCGCTGCGCAGGATGATCGAGACCAGCGGACGTTCGCCATGGCCGTAGTTGATCTGATAGACCCCTGGCTGCGCCGCGCTGACCTGGGCCCGGTAGCCACGGTTGCCCAGATGACGGGTCAACACCTGGCTGTACTGGGTGTTCTCCTGCGCCTCGGCGGCCTGGCCGAGCAACAGCGGTTCGGCCAGATGGGCCAGGCCGGCCAGCCCGCCGTCTTCGATCAGGCGCAGCAGCAGGTCGTATTCCATGGCCTGCGGAAAGGCCGTCGAATAACCACCGGCGGCCACCAGCACATCCCGGCGAATCAGCCAGTGGCCGGCCATCATGTCCGGCACGCTTTGCAGCAGGTCAAGGTTGACGCCCGGGCGGAACACATCTTTCAACGCGCCATCGGCGCCGTAGTGGATTTCGTCCATGGCCACCGCGCGGCACCCTTCGGCGCCGAGCAGTTCCAGGCTGGCGCGCAGCAGGCCGCTTGCGGTGAAACGCTCGCCGGCACGGGCCAGGAGCAACCAGTCGCGGGAAGATTGCGCCGCGACCTGGTTGATTCGCTCCACATAGTTGCTGGTGCTGACCTTGACGAAATGCACGGTGTCCTGGGCGGTGGTGGTCGCCGGCAGGTCGCCCGTGGTGAAGACCACCACCTGGAAGGACCGGCAATGGCCGTTGACCAGGCTGTCGAAGGTCGCCTGCAACTTGACCATGTCCGCGTCGAGATCGAGCAGCAGGATGCCGAAGCTCGGCCCGCCGTTGTGCCGGGCCAGGTGCTCGTTGATCGACTTGAGCTGCTGCGCCTCGGGGTTGCGCGCCTCCAGCCACTTCAGCAGGCGCCCCGAAGGCATGTTCTCCAGCAGCCCCGGGCCGTCCTGGAAAGGCACCGATGCCAGGCGCTCGGCCCAGGCCTGCAGCTTGCGGGCATCCTCCTGTTCCTCAGAGCCTTGCAATGAAGACGCCAGACGCTGGACCACCTCAAGGTTGAACAGGTTGCACGACAGCGCCTCCCACAAGCGGCTGCGCAGGGTACGGTCGGTGTCGTTGGGTTGCACCTGCATCAGTTGCTGCTGCTTGAGCAGCACGCCTTCGAGTTCCAGAAGTTGCAGGCGGCCAGCCGGCATCGCATGCATGAGGAATTCGAACTCGGTCAACAGGTCGAACATCGGCTTGTTGTAGAACGGCATCTCGACGAACTGTTCCGGGCCGAACGAACGCACCGGCTCGGCCCCGGGCTCGACCCAGGCCGAACGGAAAATCATCTTGCCATTGAGCGAGCGCCCGGTGAGCAGGCACTCGGCCATGGCCTTGAAACTGTCCAGGGCAAGCTGCTTGGCCTGCTGCGGCCCCTGGGCGCTCAAGCCGGTGGGCAACGACGCCAGGAAGCCGGCGAACTCCTCGCGCCGGGCCACCGACTTGGCGTCGCCGTAGGTCAGCACCGTCAACACATCGGTGTTGTGCTCCGAGGCGTTGTAGTTGACTTCCCGCACGGCGAACGGGATCGGCAGGATCCGCGCCTTGGCCGAGGCGAGCAGGAAGAAGGTATGGCCGATTTCCTGCCATTCGAAACTGGTCCCCGGCGGCAGCAGGCTGTACCACTGTTGCAGCAGGTCGGTGCGGGTCACCGCGTAGAACGGCGGCAGGAAATGGCTCATGAACGCCATGACCCGCTCGCCGGCATCTTCCGAGGCGTAGTCCTCGATCACCCGGCAGTCGCGCCGGTAGTAGTTCACCTCGGCGGCGCGGGCCAGGTACATCATCCCGTAGCCATGGCACAGGCCGTAGTCGGGGTTGGCTTCGAGAAACTCCACCGACTCGGTCAGCGCGCCATGGAGCAGGAAGTCGTCGTCGGCGGCAAACACCATGTACGGCGTCGTCACCTGCCCGACACCGTAGCTGAGCTTGTCCTGCAGGCCCTTGTAGGTGTACTGCGGCAGATGCCGATAGTCGACCTGGGGGAACTGCGCGGCCAGGCTTTCGTCGGCGTGCAGCGAAGAGTCCAGCACCAGGATCTTGCAGGGGTAGGTGCTGTAGTACTGCAAGGTGCGGCGCAAGAACGCCTTGCGATTGTGGGACATCACCACCAGCGTGAAACGCTCGCTCAACGGTGCGCTAGTGTTTTGAGCCTTGTCTTGAACCTGCATCAGTGTTTCCCCACAACTGGCAAAGTGCTGTTAGCTACAACCATTGAATTCAACGAACGCGACGCAGATAGCCATCTGGCGCCACGGTGATCAGCAACTTGTTCTGCATCTGGTAGTCGATCTCGAAGTCGCGGTTCTCTTCCAGGTAGGCCCAGACCGCGGTTTTCGGGTTGTCGCCCGGGCCCCATGGACGGTCCGGGAAGAAGTCCGCCGGCATGTCCTCGACCACGGTGTCCATCACCACGCAGTAGCTGTCCACCGATACCAGCGGCGCATACAGGCGCAGTTCTTCGAGCACGTGCTCGTGGGTGTGGTTGGAGTCCAGTACCAGAATCACTTTTTTGCCTTCGGCGGCGGCGCGCACCTTGGCAGCGATGGCCGGGTCGATGCTCGAACCTTCGATCATCTTGATGCGCTTGCTCATCGGATGGCTTTCGATGGCTTCGCGGTTATGGGCGCGGATATCCAGGTCGATGCCCAGCACTTCGCCGTGGCCCTGCAGTTCGAGCAGCGAGGCGTAGTAGATGATCGAGCCGCCGTGGGCGATGCCGCATTCGATCACCAGGTCCGGCTTGACCCGCCAGATGATCTCCTGCATGGCCATCATGTCCTGGGGCAGCTGGATGATCGGGCGGCCCATCCAGGAGAAGTGATAGCTGTACTTGTGGCCGGCGGACTGGTTGAAGAAGTCGCGCGCCAGGCCCTTGAGTTTCTGGTCTTCGCCCTGGGCGCGGATCTGTTCCTGGCACTCGGCTTCGAAGGCTTGGATGATGCTGTTGTCGGTCATGGTCGGGTCTCAATAAACGTCATTTGAACGAAGCGCTGTCGACCGCGTGATAGACATAACGCCCATCGGTCATGCGCTTGATTTCGTCGAGATAGTTGGAATTCATCACAAACAGGTTGGCGCCCTCGGGCAAGGTCGCCATGACCTCTTCGGGGGACGACACACGGGCGCCGCTCAGGGGCAGATAACGGCCCTGCTTGGCCGGATTGATATCCACCACCTGGTCCACCGAAACGCCCGCGCGCTGCAGGAACAGCGAATAGATCACGCCTTTGGACGACGCGCCCCAGATCGCCGAGCCCGCCTCGGGCTGCGCCTGGATGATCTGCTTGGCGCGCTCGATGCTGGCGGTGAAATCCAGCGGCATTTCCAGGCGCGCGACCGGTGTCTCGCCAGGCTCGCGCAAGGTGCCGAGGTCAGCCACCACGTACAGGTACTGGCCGCCGAACAGGTGGCCGGCTTCGTGCACGGTGCCGAACATGCGCCGCAGGTCATCCAGGCGGAAGTAGTTCACATGCTCGTAGAACACATCGAACCAGGCGCGATGCTCGACGATCCAGTCGAAGCACGGCACTTCGATGTAGATCTGCCCGCCCTGGTTGGCCTCGGCCATCTCCGCCAGGAACGCCCGCGGGTCGGCGATATGTTCCAGCACATGGCGCAACACCACGGCATCGGCCGACAGGCCCAGGCCACGAGTAAAGGGCGCCTTGATCACATCGGCGTTATCGCCCTCGTAGGCCGGGTCGATGCCGGTGATGCGGTAGCCCCGCTCACGCAGCAGTTCGAGGAAGTAGCCCTTGCCACAACCGACCTCGATCAGCTCGCGGCCCTTGAAATGCCGGGCGATGATGCCCTCGACATCCTGCAGGTGACGCTGGAACTGCGCCGAGTGGGCCTGCTCGTTCTGGTAGTCGCTGTCGTAGCTCAGTTTGTCGGGGTCGAAGGCCTGGTTGAAGATCAGGCCGCTCTCCTCGTCCTGCACCAGCACCATGTCGGCACAGGCCGAGGCCCTGGCGCTGTGCGCGTCGGCGAAGGTGCGGTTCTGCAGCACCGGCAGGTCCATGACCCGATACAACTCATGCCCCATGTTCTGCTCCCAATAGTTGTTGCAGGCGCTGGTTCGCCCCCCAGAACGCCATGGGTTCATGGGCGGGATAGGGGTAATGCCCCAGGTTCAGGCGGATCATCGAGCCGCGCTCGCGCACACGCTGCTCGACCAGCGCCCGAACCGATATCGGCTGGCCGCTGGAACAGTTGACCACTCCGGAAAACTCTCGCCGTTGCAGCAGTGCCGCAAGGCTGGCGGCGGCGTCCTCGATGGCCAGGTAATCGCGCAGCTGTTCGCCGGCGGACATGTCGAACACCGCGTCGCCGGCATCGATCGCCCGGTCCAGGGCGGCCAGCAGGCTGTTGGGGTTCTGCCCGGCACCGTGCAGGTAGAACAGCCGCACCCATTGCAGGGTAAAAGGCACATGCTGCTGCAGGCTCTCCAGGAACAGCCGCAGGCTATGCTTGGCCAGCCCGTAGGGATTGCTCGGCTGCGCCGGCGTCTGCTCGTCGAGCGGACCGCTCTGCATACCGTATTCGAAACAGGTACCGGTGATCATGACCTGGGGCACGCCCGCCTCGACCGCGGCCTTGATGAACCGGTAGTCGGCCATCAGGTTGTGCTCGAGATGGAACAGCGCCTTGTAGTTCGGCAGCCCCGGCCAGGCCAGGTGCGCCAGGGCATCGACGCCGTCGACCAGAGAGGCGATATCAGTGTCGGCGGCATGCACATCCGCGGCCACCTGCTCCACCGCCCCGGCCCAGGGCATGGCGGCGAGTTTTTGTGGATCACGGGCCAGCGCCCGCACTTGGCAGCCGCGGGCCAGCAAGGCGGCGACCAGATGCCGGCCGACAAAACCGCTGGCGCCGGTGACCAGTACTTTCATGCCACTCACAGCAGCTTCAACTCGGGCACGGCGATCACGAAGCGCCCGCCCCACTGGCGAACGTGGGCCAGCTGCTCGCTGACTTCCTGCAACAGGTTCCACGGCAGCACCAGTACATAGTCCGGGCGCTCGCTGTCGATACGCTCTGGCGCGACCACCGGAATCCGGCTGCCGGGCAGGAACTTGCCCTGTTTGTGCGGGCTGGCGTCGGCGACCCAGGCCAGCAGGTCCGGCTTGATCCCGGCGTAATTGAGCAAGGTGTTGCCCTTGGCCGCGGCGCCATAACCCACCACGCGCTTGCCTTCGGCCTTGGCCTGGAGCAGGAAGCGCAGCAGGTCATGCTTGATGCGTTCCGCAGCGGGTGCCAGCGTGGCGTAGAACTCGGGGGTTTTCACGCCCGCGTCGAACTCGGCTTGCAACTGCTGCTGCACCGCCGGTTGCACGGCGCGGCGTTCGCCGTCCTTGCGCTGGACGAAAACCCGCAGCGAACCGCCATGGGTGGCCAACTGGCTGACGTCGAAGACTTCCAGACCGTTGCGCTCGCACAGTACCTGCACGGCGGTCAGGGACAGATAGGAATAGTGCTCGTGGTACAGGGTGTCGAACTGCGCGCCGGCCATCAGCGTCAGCAGTTGCGGGAACTCGAAGGTGGCCACGCCGGTCGGCTTGAGCAGCGTCGCGAAACCGCCGAGGAAATCGTTGATGTCCGGCACATGGGCCAGCACATTGTTGGCGGCCATCAGGTCCGCCGCCCAGCCTTGGTTTTTCAGCTGCGCGGCGGTGTCGCGACCGAAGAACAGTTCACGAATCTCCAGGCCTTTTTCCCGCGCGGCTTGCGCGGTGCTGCGGGTCGGCTCGACGCCCAGGCATTTGATCCCGCGAGCGGCCACGTACTGCAACAGGTAACCGTCGTTGGCGGCGACTTCCACCACACGGCTGTCAGCCGTCAAGCCAAAGCGCTCGACCGTCTCGGCCACATAGCGCTCGGCGTGGGCCAGCCAAGTGCTGGAAAACGAACTGAAGTAGGCGTACTCGGCGTCGAACAGGCTTTCGGCGCTGGTGTAATCCTCGGTCTGTACCAGCCAGCATTGCTGACACACGGCGACCTTCAGCGGCACCCATTGCTCGGCCTGTTCAAGACGATCGGCATGCACATAGGCGTTGGACGGTGGTGAGGTGCCGAGGTCGATCAGCGGCAGGCTCAGCGGTGCGGCGCACCCACGGCAGTTCATAGACGCACTCCAGCAAAGTGTTGATCGAGCGCGGGATGGCTGGAATCCCGGGCCGACAGATTATTGACAGGCAACGGCCAGGCAATCGCCAGCCGTGGATCGTTCACCGACAGACCACCCTCGTGCTCCGGCGTGTAATCGGTGCTGTGCAGGTAGAGCAGCTCAGCATCGTCGGTGAGGGTCTGAAAGCCGTGGGCGAATCCGGCCGGGATCAGCAGGCTGCGGCCATCGCCGGCCTTCAGGTGCTCGGCGTGCCAGTGCAGAAAGGTCTCGGAGTCCGGACGCAGATCCACCGCCACATCCCACACCTCGCCGCGCAGGCAGGTGATCAGCTTGGCTTCCGGCGCGTTGGCGTTCTGGTAATGCAGACCGCGCACACTGCCCTTCTCGCGGGTACAGGAATGGTTGATCTGGCGGATATGAAACTCGCTGCCGAATGCACTCAGGCTGCCTTCGCAGAACAGTCGGGCGAAGTGTCCGCGCTGATCTTCGAAGCGTTTGTGCTGGACGCTGAACAGTCCGGCCAGCGGCAGTTGTTTCAAGGAAAACTCGCTCACAGCGCGCCCCGGTACAGATTCAGTTGAGCGAGGGTCACGGTGCGCATGTCGTCACCGTTCTGCCAGGCCAGGTGCCAGTCCAGGGTCTGCGCCAGGCATTGCTGCAGCGACCAGCGCGGTTGCCAGGCCAGCAGCTGGCGTGCGCGGCTGCTGTCCAGGCGCAACAGGCCGGCTTCGTGCAGCTCGCTCGGTTCGATGCGCAGCCCGGGGGCCGCCGGCCAGCGCGCGGCCAGCAACTCGACCACTTCGCCGACGCTGCACATGTCCGCTTCGCTTGGCCCGAAGTTCCAGGCCCCAGCGAACTGCGGTCCTTGTTCGTAGAGCCCGGCGGCCAGTTGCAGGTAGCCGGCCAGCGGCTCCAGGGCGTGCTGCCACGGACGCACGGCTTGCGGGTAACGCAGGGTCACCGGCTCGTCCGCCGTCCAGGCCTTGAGTACGTCGGGAATCAGCCGCTCAGGCGCGAAGTCGCCGCCGCCCAGCACGTTGCCGGCACGCGCGGTGGCCAATGCCAGACCGTGCTCGGCGTACTTGTCGGCCGGGAAAAACGACGCCGCGTAAGACTGCGCCAGCAATTCGCAGCAGGCTTTGCTGCTGCTGTAAGGGTCGTGACCACCGAGGGCTTCTTCCTCGCGGTACGGCCACAGCCATTCCTGGTTGGCGTAGACCTTGTCGGTGGTCACCAGCACACAGGCACGCACGCCGCCGACCTGACGGATTGCTTCCAGCAGGTTCAGGGTGCCCATCACGTTGCTGGAGTAAGTACCCAGCGGGTCGCGATAGCCCTCGCGCACCAGCGGTTGCGCCGCCAGGTGCAGGACGATTTCCGGCTGCGTCTCGGCGATCAGCTCCAGCAAGGCGCCGAGGTCGCGCAGGTCGCCACGCTGGTCGTTGATGCCCTCGGCGACCCGCGCCAGCTCGAACAGGCTCGGCTCGGTCGCAGGGTCCAGGGAGAAACCGCTGACTTCAGCCCCCAGGCTTTGCAGCCACAGGGTCAGCCAGCTGCCCTTGAAACCGGTGTGGCCGGTCAGCAGGACCCGCTTGCCACGCCAGAATTGCGGGCTCAGTCCCACTGCTTCCATGGGGCCTCCCCGCTCTGCCAGAGCTGTTCCAGGTGGTTCTTGTCACGCAGGGTGTCCATCGGATGCCAGAAGCCATCGTGCTGGAAGGCCTGCAGCTGGCCTTGCCGGGCCAGGGTGGCCAGCGGCTCGGCTTCCCACACCGTGTCGTCGGCGGTCAGCAGCGGCAACACCTTGGGCGACAGCACGAAGAAGCCGCCGTTGATCCAGCCACCGTCACCGCGGGGCTTTTCGGTAAAGCCCAGGACGCTGTCACCGTCGCGCTCCAGGGCGCCGTAACGGCCAGGCGGCTGCACTGCCGTGACGGTCGCGTGCTTGCCGTGGGCCCGGTGGAAGTCCACCAGGGCGCCGATATTCAGGTCGGACACGCCGTCGCCGTAGGTGAAGCAGAAGGCTTCTTCATCCTGCAGATAGCGGCCGGCCCGGCGCAGACGGCCGCCGGTCATGGTTTCCTCACCAGTGTCGATCAGGGTCACACGCCAGGGCTCGCTGTAGTTCTGGTGAACGTCCATGCGGTTTTCCCGCATGTCGAAGGTGACGTCGGAGGTGTGCAGGAAGTAGTTGGCGAAGAAGTCCTTGATCGCGTACCCCTTGTAGCCCAGGCAGATCACGAAGTCGTGAATGCCGTGGGCGGAGTACTGCTTCATGATGTGCCAGAGAATTGGCTTGCCGCCAATCTCGATCATCGGCTTGGGCTTGAGATGGGACTCCTCGCTGATGCGCGTGCCCAGGCCACCCGCCAAAATAACTGCCTTCATCGTCTCCCCTCTTGTTCGTCACAGGGCTCTGCCAAGCTGTACCGAGCTTTTTGCGGGCCTTCTGGATAAAACCTTGTGCCGTTGACGGCGCCTCGCTGGTCTGCGAAAACGCTCGTTTTATGGCGATATCGAGGGGGGCTTGCAGGAAACGCGCCAGCTCCTGGGTCCCGGGCCCATGGCCCTGGGGCAGTGGAACGACACGACGAGGGTCGCCTTGAGCGGAGAAACCTGCCCCTGGATCGCCGCCATAAAAAAGCCAGGCGTCCAGGCCTGGCTTGTTGTGTTCCCGCGCCTTATCAATCCGGCAACCACCCCTGCATCCACAGATTCAGGTTGTTGCCCCGCAACATGTAGTCGCGCAGGACTTCTTCACGCAGCGCATCGCCCATGCGGTAGCTGGCCTCGGGATCGGCCAGGTGCATGCGGATCGCCTCGATCCACTCCTGGGTGCTGTTACTCACGACCTTGGTACAGGGCAGATAGCCGCGGTAGGCCTCGGTGTCGGTACAGATCACCGGGTAACCGCAGGCGCCGTACTCCAGCAGGCGCAGGTTGCTCTTGCAGTCGTTGAAGATGTGGAACTCCAGCGGCGCCAGGGCCAGGTCGAGGTTGAGGCTGGCCAGTTTGAACGGGTAGGTCTGCAAGCCTATCGCCGGATGGAACTCATGTACGTAAGGCCGTAGTTCATCCGGGCACATGCCGAAGAACACCCATTCGACTTCATGGGCCAGCTCGCGTACCACATCGGCGATGATTTCCAGGTCGCCGGTGTGGCTAGTGCCTCCGCCCCAGCCCACCCGTGGCTTGCTCGAAGTACCGCGACGGCAGGTCAGGCTGCCCCAGGGATCGACCGGCAGCATGTTCGGCACGATCCGGATGTCGCTGTGCATGCTCGACAGCGCATCGGCCAAGGGCTGCGTGGTGACCACCACCCGGTCGCACAGGGCGATGCCCTGGCGCAGCATTTCTTCGGTATTCAGCGGCTGATTGCGCGCATGGGTATTTTTCTTCGGCGCACTGACCACATAGTCGTCGAGCTCGAAAACCCGCAGCGCACTGGAATACTTCTTCATGCGCAGGATATCGCTCACCGCGCCGTCGCTGTAGCGGCACTGGAGGATAATCGAGTCGGGGGACAGGCGCTCGATTTCCACGCTCGAAGGGGACTCGTAGGCGAACCGGCCGATCAACCGCCCTTCCTCTTCCAGCGCCGTCATAGGCGCGGTCACCCGGTAATGGCCCACCGCCGAGCTGTTCACCGGCAAGCCGAGCACCAGCGGCAAGGCGCGGGTCGAGAACGGGTTCCAGTTATTGCGCAGCCCCACTTCCAGGCTGAAGCTGGAGTATCCCAGGCTCAGGGCCGGGTTGTAGGCCGGATCACGGGCGACCTGGGGCATCCAGCTGCGGTAGAAAGTGTCGTGTTCACGCTCCCGTACTGCCAGCTCCTCGGGCTCCTGCGCTACCTTTTCGGCCGACACAAGCACCACGCTGGCAAAGGGCGTCCAGACCACCAGGTAACCGTCGCGCTTGATCCTCAGGCACAGGTCGACATCACTCAGCCCCCGGGAATAGTTGACCTCATCCAGCTGGCCGGCACTGTCGAAGACTTCCTTGCGCACCATCAGGCAATCACCACTGACCGCACTCCAGCTCTGCGGCACCTGCAAGCGCTGCATGTAACCGCGGGCACTGGCGGCCTCGCCGTAGAACGGCGAGCTGGCGGCGCCGGCCAGGCCGAGGATCAGTCCGGCGTGCACGATCGAGCCATCCAGGCCGAGCATGCGCGCGCCGACCACACCCACTTCCGGCCGCTGCGCGTGATTGAGCAGCTCGTCCAGCCAGTCGCCGGAGCAGATCAGGGCATTGGCGCTGAGCAACAGCAAGTACTCGCCGCGCGCCTGTCGCGCCGCGTAATTGCGCAGTGCCACATCGCTAGCGCTGCCGGTAAACGGCAACACCCGCAACATATCGGCACCCAGCTGCGCCATGGCCTCCAGCCAGCCGGCCATGGCCGGGTCGCGACTGCCACTGTCGACGATCAGGATCTCGTAATGGCTGTAGGCGGTTTTTTCGATCAGGCTCTCGGTGCAGTGCTGCAACGCCGCCAGCGAATCACCCGCCGGGATGATGATCGACACCAGCGGCCGCTGCGGGAACAGGTAATCGATGTGATTAAGCAGCGGCAGTTCGTCGTGGCTGATGCGGTGCTCCACGCCGATTCTGTTCAGATGCGCACCGACCAGTCCGGCGTTGCCCTCGATCACCTCGGGCAGCGACAGCCAGTCGGCGAAATTGAACGGGCTCTCGACCTGGATCTCGGCAATGTGTTCGATGGTCTGCGGCCCCGCTTCTTCCACCAGGCGCCACAGCACGTCATGAGGGGCCAGCTCGCCGAAAGCCGGATCGAATCCGCCCAGGGCCAGAAAGCGCTGGCGCTCGAATGCCAGCGTCCGGCCGACATAGGGGTAACCGCGCATCAGGTCCAGGTTGAAATCGGGCTTGAACACCGGGTCGATGGACTCGCCCTCGCCCCGTGCGCCTTCGTCGCTGTAGACGCACAGCGCGCCCGGCGTCGCGGCAATGCGCTCGGCGAGGATCAGCAGCGCCGATTCCTTGAGGAGGTCGCCGGCGCGCAGCAGGTAAAACCAGTGGCAACCTTCCAGCTGCGGCACCAGGGCATTGAGCTGCTGCGGCCACTGCGCTTCCAGAGGCAGTTGCAGCACACGCTCGTGCTCCGTGCACTCGGCATTGGACAGGACCAGGATCGCCTGCGGCGCATACAACTGCTGCGCCAGGCTCTGCAAGGTCGACTCCAGGGCCACAGCATCGGCCTCCACATCGATCACGATGGGTACGATCTGCGGCCGCACCGGCCAGCTGGCGATACGCTGTGGCAGATGACGTTTCTCGGTCTCGGTAAAACACCGGATCGCCAGCCACTCCTGGTAGAAGTCGGCGTAACTTTCAGTCTCGCCACCGACCCGGCCACTGACCACGGTGTTGCGGTTGCCGAGCACCCGGGTCACGCACAGCTCGCCCCACTGCCAGCCCGGCTCCGTCATTTTCGCCAGGTCCACGTAACGTACCCAGCCCGAGGCCGGGGCCGATTCGCCGCTACGCGCGGCGAGCATCTGTGCCAGCCAGTCCCACTCGAGCTTCGCCGCCCGCAACATCTCCGGCTGCTTGCTCAAGCGTTCCGGATACAGGCGCTCGGTGCTCAGCACGGTATTGATCAGCGCCAGGTTGCCACGCCGCATCAAGCATACGAACAACGCCAGATCCAGCAGCGCGAGGAAGCCTGCGCTCTCTTGGGTCAAGGCTGGCAACAGTTCCAGCACGTCGGCGCGACGCATCAGGGTCGAACTGAAATTGCCAAGGAAGTTGCGTGGCGTACTCTCGAGGATCGCCAGCATGTCATCGCCCTTGAGCATCGCGTCGTTCGGCGACAACCGGGCGTTCTCGACCCGCGGCGGCAGAATGAAATTACCGGCATCGCTCATCATGCGCAGCGCGCAAACCAGATTGATCTCGGGGTGGTCGACCAGCACCTGTGCCTGCAGGGCAATGCTCGGGGCGAACAGGCGGTCATCGTCGCAGAGGATCTTGATCAGCTCGCCCCGCGCCTCTTCGACACAGCGCAGCAGGTTCTTCTGCAGACCCAGGCGTTGCGGGTTGCGCAGATAACGCACCGGATGGGGTGGCTCGACGATGGCGTCCACCGCCTGACGGATCTCGTCGCCGGCCGAGTCGTCGCAGATGACGATTTCGATCCGCTCCCAGGTCTGGGCCAGCGCACTCTCGAGGGCCTGGCTGAAGAAGCGCGGATTGAAGGCAGGGATGACGATGCTGACTAGAGGGTGTTGATTCACGGCGGGAAACTCTCGAGCGGTGGGCCCGGCCTGATCAGGCGGACCCCGGAACCGCTTAATGAAGACGGCTGACGGCTCGGCGGTGCGGCCGCGCTCACAGGAGCGCGACCGGCTCAGACTCAGACCTTGTTGAACAGGCCCAGTTGGGCAATCTTGCTGAAGGCCAGTTGCGAGGCTTGCAGCATGGTCTGTTGCAGGGTCAGGCGGGTCATCACCTCGGCCGGGTCGGAATCGCGGATCGCCGACTGGGTCTGGGTGTTGGCCGCGCTCAGGCTCAGGTTGGTTTCGTTCTGGATCTCCAGCGCCGAACCCCGACCACCGATGTCGCTGACCGCGCTCGCCACCTGGTTGGCGCCGCTGGCCAGGTTGGCCATCCCCGCCTGCAACCCGGCGTTGAGTTTCTGGATGGCGATCGGATCACCGTTGGTCGGTGTATTCAGCACCGAACGCAGCTGGCTGATGGTGTCGAGGACGTTCTGGGTCTGGTGGTTGTTGACCGCCACCACGTACTGGTCGCCCGCTGCCGGTGTACCGCTGAAGGTAAAGTTCACGCCAGACGCAGTGGCGGTGGAGCCGGCCATGGTGCCAGTGGAAACCGGCTTGCTGTCGGCGGTCAACGGTGAGGCGTACAGCTCGTAGTTGGTGGCGCTGGTGAACTTGATGATCGCACCACCGCTCGGGAAGCTGGCGTTGTAGGCGTTGGTGTTGCTGACGCTGGCGCCAGTCACCACCGCGGTCGACGGGTTGCCCGGGCTGCGCGAGACGTTGAAGGAATCAGGCTTGGCCGCCAGGGTGAAGCTGTGACCGGCGATCTCCGTGTTCGGGGGGGTGGCATCACCGGGTTTCAGGTTGATGCTCAGGCGCAGATCGACGCCACGGAAACTGACGGTCTGTGCCTCTGCACCCTTGCTGGAGCTGAAGGAGCCATTTTGGCTGGCCTCCGACGTCACGTCGTTGCCGGCGCTGTCGGTGATCTTGAACTGGGTGCTGCTGAGGAAGCTGATGGTGTACGGCTCGCCGCTGCGGAACTCACTGTTGTACTTCGGATTCGAAGACACCTGGCCGTTGGACAGCGTCACCCGGCCGTCATCCACCGTCGGGGCGGTCATGCTGACCTGGCTGCGGCTGGTGTTGATGGCTTGCTGGAAGGCGGCCCAGCCGGTGGTGTTGGTGGCCATGGACATGGTGTCGCCCACCGGGAGGTTCAGCGTGGTCTGGTCGCCGTTGTAGCTGTAGGTGCCGTCGGAGTTGCGGGTGAACGGCACGGTGTCGCCCTGGGAACCGGCAAAGATGTACTTGCCGTTTTCGTCCTGGGTGTTCATCAGGCTCAACAGCTGCTCTTCGATCTGCGCCAGTTCGGCGGCGTTGGCCTTGCGGTCGTCGTCGGTGAAACCGGCGTTGCCGGCCCCGCTCGCCAGTTCCTGGGCACGCGCCAGAACGTTGGTGATGCTGGTCAGGACCGATTCGGCCTGGCCCAGGGACGCCTTGATCGAGGTGGTGTTGGCCGAGTACTGGCTCAACAGCGAAGCCTGCTGGCCCAACTGCAGCAGGCGCGAGGCGCCTACCGGATCGTCGGCCGCGGTGTTGACGCGAACCAGGCTGCTGGCCTCTTCGCTGCTCTTGACCGCATTGGCGAAGTTCTTCTGGTAGTTGGCAGCCGAGGATTCGTAAAACTGGGCGGTGGAAATACGCATGAGCTACGACTCCTTAAAGGCTGTTGATCAGGGTGGCGAAGGTTTCCTGCGCCGCCTTGATGATCTGCGAGGACGCGGTGTAGTACTGCTGGTACTTGACCAGGTTGCCGGTCTCTTCATCCAGGTCGACCCCGGACAACGAATCCCGCGAGCTCTTGGCGTTGGCCAGGATCGCCTCGGTGGCCGCGCCGTCGAGCTTGCCCTGGTTGGCCTTGGCACCGACGTTCTCCACCAGCTTGCCGTAGGCGTCGACCAGGGTGATGCCCTTGCTGGCCGAACCGGTATCCACGGTCTGCTTGCTCTGCAGCCCCGCCAGCGCAGTGCCGTTGCGGTTGTCGGTGGAACCGGCGCCGTTGAACTTGACGTTCAGCCCTTCGCCTTCCTTCGGCGAACCGGCGACGCTCATTTCCACGGTAAAGGTTTTCTGCACCGGCGGTGTAGCGCCGTCGGTGATCGGGTTGCCGCTGGCATCGACCATCTTGATCTGCAGGCTCAGGGTGTTGTTCTGCCCCGGAACGATCGAACCGGTGCCCATCAACGTGCCCTTGGCATCGTAGTACTTGTAGCCCTGGCTACCGCCCGCGGGGGCGTCGAAGACCAGCTTGACCGGTACCGAGTTCTTGATCGCGGTCTGCATCTCGGCGTTGGCGGCCGAGTCGTAGATGTCCAGCGCCGGCTTGACTGTCGGCAGGCCCGGAATGCTCAGCGAACCGGTCGCCCCGGGCAGCACTTCGGCGTTCAGCGGCGCGGCGATGGCCAGGCGCTTGGCGTCGGTCAGCTCGGTCTTGATAGTGGTGGCCGCGTTGCGGGTCGGGGTGATCTTGAAGCTGTCGCCGGCGCTCATCGCCCCGCCGTTGAGGCTCAGGGTGAAACCGTCGATCACTGGTGGCGGCGTGGTGGTGGTGCTGAACGCGCCCAGGCTGGTGCCATCGGAGCGCTTGACGGTGTAGTCGGTGGCGCTGGTGAAGGTCACCTGGTAGTCGCTGATGGTCAGCTTGCCGGTGTCCTTGATGGTCACATCGAGGTTGCCCGAGCCTGCGCTGTTGTTGCCGTTGGCAATGCTGCGCTGGCTGATCAGGGCCGCACTGTTGATGTTGTTGAACAGCGCCGCGCCGAACTCGCCGTTCTTGTCGATGCCCTGGCCGAGCTGGCGGTTGACCTGGTCGGCGATCACCAGGGCCACGCGCCCCAGTTCGTTCATCGCCGGGTCCAGCACCTCGCTGCGATAGCGCAGCAGGCCGCCGATCTCGCCACCAGTGACTACCGAGGTCACATCGATGGTGCTCGAGCCGCGATTGAGTTGCAGCGAGGAACGGGTCGGGTCGGTCTTGCCGGCGACCACTTCCAGGGTACTGGAGGTGTTGCCCACGACCAGCGGCTGGCCGCTGCCCAGGTACAGGTCGACGCTCGAGCCGCGCGTCGAGACATCCACCTTGACGAACTCCGACAGCTGGCGCAGCGTCTCGTTGCGCGCGTCGAGCAGGTCGTTGGGCATGCCGCCGCCACTGGAGACTTCGGAAATCCGCTGGTTCAGCTGGGCGATGGTGGCCGCCAGCTTGGTGACATGGTCAGCCATGCTGCTCAGGTTGCCGTTGATATTGGCGTTCTGCTCGTTCAACTGGCTGGAAACGGAGTTGAAGCGATTGCTCAGGGCCTGCGCATCGCTGAGCAGCAACTGGCGCGAGGCATCGTCGGCCGGCTTGGCGTTGACGTTCTGCATCGAGGCAAAGAACTTGGTCAGCGCGCCGGTGATGCCGGTGCCGCTGTCCGACAGCAGCTTGTCCACCGGGGTGATCTGCCCCAGGTAGGCGGCGGCATCGCTGTTCAGCGAGGTCTTGGTCTGCAGCTGGGCGTCCAGGTAGCTGTTGTACACCCGGCGCACGTCGGCCAGGGTGGTGCCGCTGCCGATGAAGACATTGCCGTACTGGTTCGAAGCCTTGGTGCCCTGCACGGTCTGCTGGCGCGAATAACCGGCGGTATCGGCGTTGGCGATGTTGTTACCCGTGGTCATCAACGACGTTTGGCTGGCTGACAGCCCCGACATCCCGATATTGAGCAAACTCATGATTCAGACCTTATAAATTCGTGGAAGCGCCCGCCGCAGCGTAGTTCTCGTAGCTCTTCATCTGCTTGGCAATCTGCGAAATCTTGCTTGCGTAGTCCGGGTCGGTTGCATACCCGGCCTTTTGCAACTCGCGTACAAACTGTTCTGGGTTATCGGCCGCCTTCAGCACTTCTTGATAGCGATTGTTGCTCTGCAACAAGGTCACCAGGTCGTGGAAGCTGTCCTGATACGAGGCATAGGAACGGAACTCGGCCGTCTCCTTGACCATCTGGCCATTTCTGAATTCGCTGGTGATCGCCCGCGCCTGGTCGCCCTTCCAACTGCTGCCGGCCTTGATGCCGAACAGGTTGTGGCTGCTGCTGCCGTCCTGCTGGCGCATCACCGATTTGCCCCAGCCGGTTTCCAGCGCGGCCTGGGCGACCAGGTAGCGTGGGTCGACACCGATGCGGTCGGCGGCCTGCTGCGCCATCGGCAGCATGGTGGCGACGAATTCGTCCGCCGAGCTGAAGGCCTTCTTCGCCGGCGCCAAGGGTGGCTGGGCCATGGCGCGACCGTAGATCTGCATGCGCCCGTGGGGCACGGCGGCAAAGCTGCGAGAACTGTTCTTGACCAGCGCGTCGGTGGCGGCCGTGGTGCGTTCCGGCAAGGCCGTCCGGTTGGTGGCGGTACTGTCGGCCGACGGCACGATGCCCGCCAGCAGGCGATCGGTCAGCTTGCTCGGCAGGGAGATGCGCCGCTGGTTGAGCAGCGCCATATCGTTATGGGTACCACTGTCGGCGGCGCGCTGCGGCTCCAGTGCACGGGAGGCCCACAACGGGCGCTGGCCATTGACCCGCGACAACGGACCGCCCAGGGCTGTGGTACCGGCAGCGATGGCGGTTGGCGTCGCGACCTTTTCAGCCTGGGCGCCAGGCAAGGTCGCCGCCGCGGCAGGATTGCTGGATTTGTTCTTCGACATCTGACGCATCAGCACATCGGCCAGGCCGATACCGCCGCCCTCACGGGACATGGAAACCGCCAGCTGCTGGTCGTACATTTCCTGGTATTGCTTGGCCGCCGGGGTGTTGAGCGGGTTGTCCTTGCCCAGCGCTTCGGTGGCCGAGCGCATGGACTTGAGCATTTCGTTGAGGAACAGCGACTCGAACTCCTGCGCCACCTTGCGCATGTTGGCGTCGCTGTTCTTGTCGCCGACCTTGAGCTGGTTAAGCCGGTTGAGGTCCGAGTAGGAACCCGAATCCCCGCTGCTGACCAGACCGCTCTTGCGAATATCCATGGCCCCTACCTCAAATCACGATCAGGTCGGCTTGCAGCGCGCCGGCCTGTTTCAAGGCTTCGAGGATCGCCATCAGGTCGCCCGGTGCCGCGCCGACCTGGTTCACCGCACGCACGATCTCGTCGAGGGTGGTGCCCGGGCCGAACTTGAACATCGGCTTGGCTTCCTGTTCGGCGTTGACCCGCGAGCGCGGCACGACCGCGGTCTGGCCGTTGGACAACGGGCCAGGCTGGCTGACGATCGGGTCTTCGGTGATGGTCACGGTGAGGCTGCCGTGGGTCACGGCGGCTGGTGACACCTTGACGTTCTGGCCGATGACGATGGTGCCGGTACGCGAGTTGATGATGACCTTGGCCACCGCCTGCCCCGGATCGATTTCCAGGTTCTCGAGGATCGACAGGTAGTCGACGCGCTGGCTCGGATCGAGCGGCGCGGTAACGCGAATCGAACCGCCGTCGATGGCCTGGGCCACGCCCGGACCGAGCATGTCGTTGATCTTGTCGACAATGCGCTTGGCGGTAGTGAAGTCGGAACGGTTGAGGTTCAGGGTCAGGCTGTTGCCCTGGTTGAAACCGCTCGGCACCGATCGCTCCACCGAGGCACCGCCCGGGATACGACCGGCCGACGGAACGTTGACCGTGATCTTCGAACCGTCACGGCCCTCGGCATCGAAACCGCCCACCACCAGGTTGCCCTGGGCGATGGCGTAGACGTTACCGTCGATACCTTTGAGTGGCGTCAGCAGCAAGGTGCCGCCACGCAGGCTCTTGGAGTTACCGATGGAGGACACGGTGACATCGACCTGCTGCCCCGGCTTGGCGAATGCTGGCAGATCGGCGCTGATCGACACTGCCGCGACGTTCTTCAGTTGCACGTTGCCGGAACCAGGCGGCACCTTGATGCCGAACTGCGACAGCATGTTGTTGAAGGTCTGCAAGGTGAAGGGTGTCTGGGTCGTCTGGTCGCCGGTGCCGTTAAGCCCGACCACCAGGCCGTAGCCGATCAACTGGTTGGAGCGCACGCCGGAAATGCTGGCGATGTCCTTCAGCCGTTCGGCTTGAACGTTGCAGGCCGCCGAAAGCAACAGCGCGGCCAGCATGAGGCGTTTGAAATTCAACGTAGCCACCTAGAAAGGGAACAGCGGGCTGAGGAAGAAACGGTCGAACCAGCCCGGCTGGCTCGCATCGGCAAAGGCACCGGTACCCGAATAGGTGATGCGCGCATCGGCGACGCGGGTCGAGGACACCGTGTTGTCGGTGGCGATATCGTCGGCGCGCACCAGGCCGGCAATCCGCACCAGCTCGTCGCCGGTGTTGAGGGTCAGCCACTTCTCGCCGCGCACGGCGATGATGCCGTTGGGCAGCACATCGGCCACCGTCACGGTGATCGAACCGGTCAGGCTGTTGCTCTGGCCGGACTTGCTGTCGCCCTTGGTGGCCCGGTCGCCGCTGTAGCCGACATCGAGGCTCAGGTCGCCGCTACCCACCGGGTTATTGGTGTTCAGGCCGCCACCGAAGAACGAGGTCAGGCCGATGCCGGTCTTGCTGTTCTTGTCGACCTGGGAGTTGGCGTTCTTGCTCGCCTGGGTCCGCTCGTTGAGGGTGATGGTAATGATATCGCCCACGCGGAACGCCTTGCGGTCGCTGTACAGGTTCTGCTCGAAGCCGGCCTGGTAGATCGAGCCATTGTTGGCCGCGGCCGGCAACGGAGTACGTGGCAACACCGGAGCGTAATACGGGTCATTGGGCTTCGGCGTCGGGGCCACGCAGCCTCCGAGCACGACGAACCCACTCAGTGCGAGAACAGATACAAAGCGATTCATGACCCTACCTCATGGTGCTGCAGGCGGCCGCTGGGCCGCCCCTAGGACTTGATTACAGATTCTGCGTGACGAACGAGAGCATCTGGTCGGCGGTGGAGATCACCTTGGAGTTCATCTCGTAGGCGCGCTGGGTGGTGATCATGTTGACCATCTCCTCAACGGTGCTGACGTTGGAGGTTTCCAGGGTGTTCTGCAGGGTGGTGCCGAAACCGTTGAGGCCCGGGGTGCCGACTTGCGGCGCGCCGCTGGCGGCGGTTTCCAGGAACAGGTTGTTGCCCGTCGCTTGCAGGCCGGCCGGGTTGATGAAGTCGGCGGTCTGCAGGTTGCCGATCACTTGCGAGGCCGGGTTGCCGGCGGTGGTGATCGAGACAGTGCCGTCCTGACCCACGGTGAAGGTCTGGGCATCGTTCGGTACGACGATCGCCGGCTCCAGGGTAAAACCGTTGGCGGTGACGATCTGGCCGTTGGAGTCCAGGTGGAAGGTGCCGTCACGGGTGTAGGACGTGGTGCCGTCCGGTTGCAGGATCTGGAAGAAACCGCGGCCGTTGATGGCCATGTCCAGCGGCTGCTCGGTGGTCTGCAGGCTGCCGGCGGTGAAGTTCTTCTGGGTGCCGACGATGCGCACACCGGTACCCAGTTGCAGGCCCGATGGCAGCTCGCTGTCCTGGGTCGACTGGGCGCCAGGCTGGCGCTTGATCTGATACAGCAGGTCCTGGAACTCGGCGCGATCACGTTTGAAACCCGTGGTCGAAACGTTCGCCAGGTTGTTGGAAATGGTGGTCAGGTTAGTGTCCTGGGCGGACAGACCTGTTTTGGCAACCCATAGAGCCGGAAGCATTCGATTCTCCTCGTGCGCCTGTTTTACGGCGCGACGTACTGGTAATTAGCTGATCTGCAAGACCCGAGCCATGGCCTGGTCGTCTTCTTTGGCGGAATTCATCATCTTGATGTGCAGTTCGAACTGCTTGGAGAGCGCCAGCACCGAGGTCATTTCCTCGACCGCATTGACGTTGCTCGACTCGAGGAAACCCGAGACCAGTTGCACATTGGCGTCAGCCGCTGCCGGCTTGCCGTCCTTGGTATGGATCGAACCGTCCAGACCCTTGGTCATGTTCTTCAGGTCCGGGTTGACCAGCTTGATGCGGTCGACCTCGGCCATCACCCGTGGGCCTTCGCCCATGGCGCGGATGCTGATGGTGCCGTCCTGGCCGACTTCCACCTGCTGCTCCGGCGGCACGGCGATCGGGCCGCCGTTGCCGATCACCGGCATGCCGTTGCCGGCGCGCAGCACGCCCAGGGCGTCGATATTCAGGCTGCCGGTGCGCACGTAGCTTTCACCGCCATCGGGGCTCTGCACGGCGATCCAGCCATTGCCGCTGACCGCCACGTCGAGGTCGCGGCCGGTTTCCACCAGCGAGCCCGGAGTGAAATCGGTAGCCGGGCGCTCGGACATGGCAAAGGCCCGCGCCGGAAAGCTGTCGCCAAACACCGGCATCGAACGCGCCTGCTCCAGGTCGCGCTGAAAACCGTTGGTGGAGATGTTCGCCAAGTTGTTGGCATGCGCCTTCTGCGCCAGCGCATTCTGGCTGGCACCGGTCATGGCCACATAAAGGTACTTGTCCACAGTCTTTCCTCTGCCTGTCGGGCGTTTGCCGCCCACCGCTGTACTGCTGAGCCATAAGCAATAAGCGCACCAACTTGTTTTTCGGGCGGTCGAAGGCAGGAAATCCGGGAACTTGAGGGCGGTCGAAGGGAATCGGGCGATTGTGTCAAAGACGAAAAACCGGCGCAGATATGCCGCTTACGGCAAGGCTCCGCCTCTCGTCCCCGACACAATCCTTGGCGCGCTTATTCTTCCGGGCCGTTGCCCTTGCCCACTTCGTATTCGCGCAGCTTGTTGGCGATGGTGGTGTGCGACACGCCCAGGCGCTTGCCCAGTTGGCGGCTGCTGGGGTGCTCGGAATACAGGCGTTCGAGCACGGCCTTTTCAAAGCGTCCGACAATTTCGTCGAGGCCGCCTTCCAGGGAGAAATCGCCAAGGGGTTGGCGCACGCCGTAGTCCGGCAGGCGGATGTGTTCGGCCTTGACCGTGCCGCCGTCGCACAGGGACACCGCCTGGAACAGCACGTTTTCCAGCTGCCGCACGTTGCCCGGCCAGTGGTAATGGCTGAGGCGCTCCATGGCCGCCGGCGCCAGCTTGGGCAAGCCGCAGCCGATCTGCCGGCTGGCCTGGTCGAGGAAGTGCTCCACCAGTGGCGTCAGGCCGTCGAGGCACTCGCGCAGCGGCGGGATATGCAGGGACAGGACGTTGAGGCGGTGGTACAGGTCCTGGCGGAACTCGCCACGGGCGCACAGTTCCGACAGGTCGACCTGGGTCGCGCAGATCACCCGCACGTCCAGGTACACCTCTTCGTCGCTGCCGACCCGGCGGAAGCAGCCATCCTGCAGAAAGCGCAGGAGCTTGACCTGCAAGCGCGGGCTCATCTCCCCTACCCCGTCGAGAAACAGCGTGCCGCCGGCAGTCAGCTCCAGCAGCCCGAGCTTGCCTTCGGCCCGCGCGCCCTCGAAGGCCCCCGGCCCGTAGCCGAACAGCTCGGTCTCGGCCATGGATTCCGGCAGGCCGGCGCAGTTGAGCGCCATCAGCGGTGACTGCCCGCGCGGGCTGGCCAGGTGACAGGCCCGCGCCAGCAGTTCCTTGCCGGTGCCGGTCTCGCCCTCGATCAATAGCGGCGCGTCCAGCGGCGCCATGCGCCGCGCTTCGCGCACCACCGCGGCCATGACTTTCGAACTCTGGAAGATGCTATCGAACCCGCGCAGTTCCTGCTTGCGCACGTTATAGATGCGCTCGCCGACCCGGTCCGCGCGATGCAAGGTCAACACCGCGCCGGCCATGGCCTCGCTGTCGTCGTGCTCCGATTGCAGCGGCGCGATGTCCGCCAGAAACACGTCACCCTTGACCTTGACCCGCAGGCCGTTGATCCGCGACTTGTTGGCCCGCACCAGCTCCGGCAGATCGAAATCCTCGGCATACCGCGACAGTGGAATCCCCGGCACCTCGTCCACCCGCACCCCCAGCAACTGCGCCGCCGCGCGGTTGGCGGCGACGATGGAACCGCCCATGTCGATGGACAACACCGGGAACTCCAACGCCCCGAGCAGGGCATTGAGCTCCATGTGCCGCCGCTCGCTGGGCATCAGCCCGACCCGCTTGACCCCGAACACCCCGGCGATCGACTCGAACTTCGGCCGCAGCGCCTGGAACTGCAGATTGATCAGGTTCGGGCAATGCAGGTAGATGGCATTGCCATGCTCGCCGCCCACCTCGCCCCGGGCGACGTTGATGCCGTACTCCACCAGCAGGTTGAGAATGTCGCGCAGGATGCCGATGCGATTCTGGCAATGGACTTTGATACGCATAAAGGAAGGCCTGGAACAGGTAATGGAGGGCGTGAACGCCAGAAAGCGGCACTTTTGGCACCTCCTGGCACGAACTTTCTGCGGTGTGACGCAGATAATCGTCAAGATTATGTGACAGTCACCGGTCTTTTCAAATCGACTATTCTCAGTAATAGCGGCGCTGCGGCGCTTTCGTAACGAAAACTTTACGAAATCACCCCAAATCCGCCCATTACGTTCACGTCAACCTGCTGCATGGGCTGCAACCTTGAGTTATCTCTAGCGTCAACTGATAACAAGAACGCAGCCCCTGACAGGAGAGCAGCATGAAGCAGACGCAGTACGTGGCCCGCGAGCCCGACGCCCAAGGTTTTATCCACTACCCCGATGAAGAACACGCGGTGTGGAACACCCTGATCACTCGTCAGCTGAAAGTGATCGAGGGTCGTGCGTGCCAGGAATACCTGGATGGCATCGAGAAACTCGGCCTGCCCCACGACCGCATCCCGCAGCTGGGCGAAATCAACAAGGTGCTGGGCGCAACCACCGGCTGGCAGGTAGCCCGGGTACCGGCGCTGATCCCCTTCCAGACCTTCTTCGAATTGCTCGCCAGCAAACAGTTTCCGGTCGCGACCTTTATTCGTACCCGCGAAGAACTGGACTACCTGCAAGAGCCGGATATCTTCCACGAGATCTTTGGCCACTGCCCGCTGCTGACCAACCCCTGGTTCGCCGAATTCACCCACACCTACGGCAAGCTCGGCCTGCAGGCCACCAAGGAAGAGCGGGTGTACCTGGCGCGCCTGTACTGGATGACCATCGAATTCGGCCTGCTGGACACCCCGCAAGGCCAGCGCATCTACGGCGGCGGCATCCTCTCCTCGCCGAAGGAAACCGTCTACAGCCTGTCGGACGTGCCCGAACACCAGGCCTTCGACCCGCTGGAAGCGATGCGCACCCCGTACCGCATCGATATCCTGCAACCCATCTACTTTGTGCTGCCCAACCTCAAGCGCCTGTTCGACCTGGCCCATGAAGACATCATGGCCCTGGTGCACCAGGGCATGCAGATGGGCCTGCACGCACCCAAGTTTCCGCCCAAACCCAAGGCGGCCTGAGCGCCCTGCCCTCGCGCGGCGCTCATAAAACCCGTAATTTCCAACAAGAATCGATTTCAGGAACCCACCATGACCGCTCTCAACCAAGCCCATTGCGAAGCCTGCCGTGCCGATGCTCCACAAGTCAGCGACGAAGAACTGCCGGTACTGATCAAGCAGATCCCCGACTGGAACATCGAAGTGCGCGATGGCGTCATGCAACTGGAAAAAGTCTTCCTGTTCAAAAACTTCAAATTCGCCCTGGCCTTTACCAACGCAATGGGTGAAATTTCCGAGGCAGAAGGTCATCATCCTGGCCTGCTCACCGAATGGGGCAAGGTCACCGTGACCTGGTGGAGCCACTCCATCAAGGGCCTGCACCGCAACGACTTCATCATGGCCGCTCGCACCGACGAAGTGGCCAAGACCGCAGAAGGACGCAAGTAATGCATTTCGACGCCATAGGCCGAGTACCCGGCGACCCGATTCTTGGCCTGATGGAGGCCTATGCGTCGGACAGCAACCCACGCAAGTTCGACCTCGGCGTCGGTGTCTACAAGGATTCCCAGGGCCTGACGCCGATCCCGCAGTCGGTCAAGCTGGCCGAGCAGCGCCTGGTCGACCGGCAGACCACCAAGATCTACATCGGTGGCCACGGCGACGCGGCCTTTGGCAAGGTGATCAATGAACTGGTGCTGGGCGCCGATTCGCAGCTGATCGCCGAGCGACGCGCCGGCGCCACCCAGACCCCGGGCGGCACCGGCGCGCTGCGCCTGAGCGCCGACTTCATCGCCCACTGCCTGCCGGGCCGTGGCGTGTGGTTGAGCAACCCGACCTGGCCGATCCACGAAACCATCTTTGCCGCCGCCGGCATCCAGGTCAGCCACTACCCTTACGTCGGCAGCGACAACCGCCTCGACGTCGAGGCCATGCTCGCGACCCTGAACCAGGTGCCCAAGGGCGACGTGGTGCTGCTCCACGCCTGCTGCCACAACCCCACCGGTTTCGACCTGAGCCACGATGACTGGCATCGGGTGCTGGACGTGGTGCGCAGCCGCAATCTGCTGCCGCTGATCGACTTCGCCTACCAGGGCTTCGGCGACGGCCTGGAGCAGGATGCCTGGGCGGTGCGCCTGTTCGCGGCCAAACTGCCCGAGCTGCTGATCACCAGTTCCTGCTCGAAGAACTTCGGCCTGTACCGCGACCGCACCGGCGCGCTGATCGTCTGCACCCGGGATGCCGAAAAGCTGTTGGACGTACGCAGCCAACTGGCCCACATCGCCCGTAACCTGTGGTCCACCCCGCCGGATCACGGCGCCGCGGTGGTCGCCACCATCCTCGGCGACCCGGAGCTGAAAAGCCTCTGGGCCGACGAAGTAGAAGCCATGCGCCTGCGTATCGCCCAGCTGCGTTCGGGCCTGGTGGAAGCGCTGCAACCCTTTGGCCTGGCCGAACGCTTCGCCCACATCGGCGTACAACGCGGGATGTTCTCCTACACCGGCCTGACGCCGGAGCAGGTCGGCAAACTGCGTAGCCAGCACAGCGTGTACATGGTCAGCTCCGGCCGGGCCAACGTCGCCGGTATCGACGCCACCCGCCTGGACCTGCTGGCCGAAGCCATCGCCGAAGTCTGCAAAAACTGAAAAAAGCTATCGCGGGCAAGCCTTGCTCCTACGGATGTCACCTGACTCTGTAGGCGCGAGCGGGCGGCGATCCGACTTGCCCGCGATGCCGTTAAAAAATCCCCCGCTGCATGAAACACCTTTCATCCCAAAACCCCAGATAAAAATCTTTTTGTCATTTCCAGTGCTGTATCCTGCCCAGGCTTTTTAAAAGCGCGGATCTACCCAGCGATTTAAAAAACAGACCTTGCGAGGAGCAACGAACATGCACGAGATTCCTAATCTCCCCTTCCCAAGCCTGCACGAAACTGAGCAGACAACCCCGCAACAAGCTGGCGCCCAACAGCCCGAGCCGAAAGAAGCCGCCGCCGGCCACAAGGCCGACAGCGAAGACTGACCGCAACACCCAGACAGTGTGGAAAGCGCTCTTTGATGCGCTTTCCACACCGCCTGAAACCCGCTTTCGAGAACCGCCTCCATGACCGACGCCTTCAGCGAAACCCAAGCCAGCGTGCTGATCGGCACCGCCGAAAAGATGATCGAGATCTGGAACCGCCTGACGCCGGAAAAACAGGCCGCCCTGCTGGCGCGCTTCGGTACCCAGGAAAACGCCCTGGCCGCCCTGGTCACCACCCAATTGCTGGCACCCGCCCAGGCCTGAACCTGCGACGCGCAAAAAACTTGCGCCAGCCCATCGATTTCTCCACCTGAATCGTTTCAACCCTCGGTATCATAAGCAGCCTATCTATTTCTGCCGCGCCCGTGGACCTTTCCCATGCCAGATACCCAGCGCCCCTTGGCGGTCACGCTGCAAGTCGTCTCCATCGTCCTTTTCACCTTTATCGGCTACCTGAACATCGGCATCCCCCTGGCCGTGCTGCCGGGCTACGTGCACAGCGAACTGGGCTTCGGCGCGGTGATCGCCGGACTGGTGATCAGCGTGCAATACCTGGCCACCCTGCTCAGCCGTCCCTATGCCGGGAAGATCATCGACAACCTGGGCAGCAAGCGCGCGGTGATGTACGGCCTGGCCGGCTGCGGCCTGAGCGGCGTGTTCATGCTGCTGTCGGCGTGGCTGAGCAGCTTGCCGGTGCTGAGCCTGGCCAGCCTGCTGATCGGGCGCCTGGTGCTGGGCAGCGCCGAGAGCCTGGTTGGCTCGGGCTCCATCGGCTGGGGCATCGGCCGCGTCGGCGCGCAGAACACCGCCAAGGTGATTTCCTGGAACGGCATCGCCAGCTATGGCGCGCTGGCCGTCGGCGCGCCGCTGGGGGTGTTGCTGGTGGATCGCCTGGGGTTGTGGAGCATGGGCGTGAGCATCATCCTCCTGGCGCTCCTCGGCCTGGCGCTGGCCTGGCCGAAACTGGCGGCACCGATCGTCGCCGGTGAGCGCCTGCCATTCATCCATGTCCTGGGCCGGGTGTTTCCCCACGGCTGTGGACTGGCCCTGGGCTCGATCGGTTTTGGCACCATCGCCACCTTCATCACCCTGTATTACGCCACCCAGAACTGGTCCAACGCGGTGCTGTGCCTGAGCCTGTTCGGCGCCAGCTTTATCGGCGCGCGCCTGCTGTTCGGCAACCTGATCAACCGCCTTGGCGGCTTTCGCGTGGCGATCGCCTGTCTGTCGGTGGAAACCCTCGGCCTGCTGCTGTTGTGGCTGGCGCCGGATGCCCACTGGGCCCTGGCCGGCGCGGCGTTGAGCGGCTTCGGCTTCTCCCTGGTATTCCCGGCGCTGGGGGTGGAAGCGGTCAACCTGGTCCCCGCCTCCAGCCGTGGCGCGGCGGTGGGTGCCTATTCGCTGTTCATCGACCTGTCGCTGGGGATCACCGGACCGCTGGCCGGGGCGATCGCCGCCGGTTTCGGTTTTGCCTCGATCTTCCTGTTCGCCGCCCTCGCCGCCTGCAGCGGTTTGCTGCTGAGCCTCTACCTGTACCGCCAGGCACCGAAGTATCGCGAGGAACGTAGCGAGCGCTAGGTCCGTACTTGTCGTACAGAGCCTAGTAGTCGACCTTGCCGCGGCCGGCCTTGATGTTGCCGCGCTTGCTCTTGGACTCCAGGCGCCGGGTCTTCGAGCCCAGGGTCGGCTTGGTCGGCCGGCGCTTCTTCTCCACCTTGATGGCGCCGAGGATCAACTCCACCAGGCGCTCCAGGGCATCGGCGCGATTCTGTTCCTGGGTCCGGTATTGCTGGGCCTTGATGATAATCACCCCATCGCTGGTAATGCGACTGTCGCGCAACGCCAGCAGCCGCTCCTTGTAGAACGGCGGCAGGGACGAGGCCGGAATGTCGAAGCGCAGGTGCACCGCGCTGGAGACCTTGTTGACGTTCTGCCCACCCGCGCCTTGCGCGCGAATGGCGGTCAACTCGATCTCGGCATCCGGCAGATGCACGTTGTTGGAAACCCTCAGCATTGCGTTCTCATAGCGATTCCTAAAACCTCTCTACGCCCACAAACCCCTTGATTATTAGGGTTTAGGCGCTCTTCTATTACCTCAGTGTTTCACAATACAACGTGGCTTTTCAGGTAAAACGGGAAAATGGCCGAGCGCATTCGACTGACAGAAATGAAAGCCTACAACGTCAAAGACAAGAAATCTGAACCGATATGTACGCTGGTCTTTCGGCTTAAAACGCTACGCCCAGCCAGACCCTGTGCAGTTCCTTTGCAAAGTCTTGCACAAAGTGAAATGGGCTATGACCTACAAGGCCCCACGGCCAGTCTGGGCTAGCCCTCTGATTCCACTACCTCTGGAATTGCACAAAAAAATCACGCAGAGCACGTCGGCGGGAGGGGGGATAAGTGCTTTTTCATGCTGTTTTTTTCTTCCCCCAGATTTTGGCACCCTATGGGGCTAGCTAATGCGAGTCAGGCACGACACAAAAAATAAGCACCTTGCCAGCGGGTGCAGGTGAAGTCTGGGAGGTTTTGATGCATAGATTGAGCAGCGAGGAAAGAGAGTTAGGTAACGACTGGTGTTGTTACCCCCTATTCCACTAAAAAGCTCTTGTCGCTAAAAAAGGGGAGTTGCATTTTTTCGAACAATTATACTAATCTAATTTCACACAATCAGGAATATGATATTCATGAGCCTAGAAAATTTTCGTTACTATTTATCTGTATCCCTTTTGGTTTTCGGCTGCTCAATCCCAATTATGGGGATAATTGTTTGGGCCATAACAGAATTAATCCCACTAGATGGGCATGCGTTAAAAATCGCATACGTGACCACATACATTCTTGTCGTTATATTAGGTTTACGCTTCTATATCCCAAGACTACGTGGCGCGGCATAATATTTATTATGCCGCACGATATCACTTATTTTCCATCATTGGTCTTTCTTCTTTGACCATAGAGTTCAAAGTTATAGAGTCGACCAGCCCTTCGAAAAATAAGGCCAGCTTTCCGGCTTGTCGGTAGGCTTTTTCATTGTTGACAGGGTCGTATCTAAATAGTTGTACCGATCCTGGAGCTCGTACTGATCTGAACATGCCATACCCCGACAAAAACAAGTCTGTAGAGTAGTACGCCATATCACCTTTATACGTATCCCTGAAAAGGGTTTGATAAACGCGCCTCATAGGCCCTTGCGCGCTTAGCGCATTGGGGCCGTTATAGATATTCGCCACACCTTCGGCAATGTTGTTAGCCCCATGACCGACTAGAAGCGCGCCGGGCACAATCCCAATCCCACCCGATGCTCCTGTAATCGCGATACCTGCTTCAATTTGCATTCCCCCAGCCAAGACCCCTATACCGTTTTGGGCATAAAAAAGCGCCGTGGACGATAGTTCTGCATACTCGGCCCTGATCTCTTATAGTCCCTGCCACGCACTGATTACTCCATCATCAACAGCACGGATAATCTCATTAACATAGTCTGAAACAATCGAGCTAAATTGAAGTCGCGTAAACCCATCAAGGAAATGCGTCATACCTATATCGCATCCGACCGAAACTAGATCGGATGCAGCCTTTGTCACGTCGTGAATGTCACATGAAGTTTCATTCACGCTCATTTCCCCAAGTACTCTGCGCGCTTGTGCCCCCTGGAATATGCACCCAAGCAATATCTCTATACCGAATGGACACCCTTTCTTGCGGTTCCGCATCATTCATATGAATAGCGTGAGGGACCTGCTGGCTGATATGCGCAATACGCGCACCTGTAAGGCGTATTGAATAGTATTTTTCCTGCCCCCCTACCGGAGAAGTTCGGTAAAGATTGATCGTACACTCTACTTCTTCGCGCTCATGTAGCGCATTCGCCAATAATGGCGAGGCTTTGTCTATACCCTTGGTTATTATGATAGGCATATGCTGACCACGACCGCCCGCCACGCTGCCATCATTGCCCGTAATCATGTCGTGTGTGTAAGCCAGCACCATGATTTCGTCTTGGTGACCGATCTGGCATTTGTTACCGATAGAGCTTGGACCCGAGCAACCGGAAGAAATCAATCCTTGTCGTTTACCGGAAATGCTCATATAGCTATGACTTGCCATCCGTACCACTCCTTATCTTCGGAGGGCTAGACTGATAAAGAAAGCACCAAACCTGATATAGGAGAAGTCCTAATAAAAAGGTGCACTATCTCATTTATAAAAAGAAACGTAGGCTATGCCGCCGTCTGAGCACGAACAAAAAAGCTCCACCGAGCATCACACGGCGGGGCCTTTTTTTGGTCTTCTGGCTTTGTTCTGTGTACTTGACAGTGGATAGATACGGGATCAAAACGGGAAAAAATAAAAAGATACCAAACATTTTCCTCTCATCAAAAAACAATAAACCCTTATATTAAAGGGGCTTACGGTTTTTTTTTTACAAATCAGAGTAAGTGATTGGAAATCACCAGCATGGAAAAGGAATCCGCTTTCAGGGCGTTCAGGATACCGCGCCTACGGATTTGCAGCGCCCACAAAAAACCCGGCCGAAGCCGGGTTTTCCGTTATTGCGCGGACCTCACTTCAGCGAAGCGTTGGCCGCCTGCAGGTTGTTCTGCGCGCTGCGCTTGTTCTTGATGCCGTAGCAGACCCACATGAAGGCGACCCAGACAGGAATCGCGTACACCGAGATCTGGATGCCCGGAATCATCAGCATGATGCCGAGGATGAACACCACGAACGCCAGGCAGATGTAGTTGCCGTAGGGGTACCACAGCGCCTTGAACAGCGGCGATTGTTTCGTGCGGTTCATGTGCTGGCGGAACTTGAAGTGCGAGTAGCTGATCATCGCCCAGTTGATCACCAGGGTCGCGACCACCAGCGACATCAGCAGCTCCAGCGCATGCTGCGGGATCAGGTAGTTGAGCACCACGGCGACGAAGGTCACCACCGCCGAGGCCAGGATCGACATCACCGGCACGCCGCGCTTGTCGATCTTCGCCAGGACTTTCGGCGCATCGCCCTGCTCGGCCATGCCCAGCAGCATGCGGCTGTTGCAGTAGGTGCCGCTGTTGTACACCGACAAGGCCGCGGTCAGGACCACGAAGTTGAGGATGTGCGCCGCGGTGTCGCTGCCCAGCATCGAGAATACCTGGACGAACGGGCTGCCGCTGTAGGCATCGCCGGAGGCATTCAGGGTCTCCAGCAGGCTGTTCCATGGGGTCAGGGACAACAGCACAACCAGGGCACCGATGTAGAAAATCAGGATGCGGTAGATCACCTGGTTGATGGCCTTGGGAATCACGGTCTTCGGCTTGTCGGCCTCGGCCGCGGTAAACCCGAGCATCTCCAGGCCACCGAAGGAGAACATGATGATCGCCATGGCCATCACCAGGCCGCTGACGCCATTAGGGAAGAACCCGCCGTGTTCCCACAGGTTGCTCACCGAGGCTTGCGGGCCGCCGTGACCGCTGACCAGCAGGTAGCTGCCCAGGGCGATCATGCCGACGATGGCCACCACCTTGATGATCGCGAACCAGAACTCGGCTTCACCGAAGACTTTGACGTTGGCCAGGTTGATCAGGTTGATCAGCACGAAAAACGCCGCGGCCGAGGCCCAGGTCGGCACGTCCGGCCACCAGTAGTGCACGTACTTGCCGACCGCGGTCAGCTCCGACATGCCCACCAGGATGTACAGGATCCAGCAGTTCCAGCCCGAGAGGAAACCGGCGAAACCGCCCCAGTACTTGTGCGCGAAATGGCTGAAGGAACCGGCCACCGGCTCTTCGACGATCATCTCGCCGAGCTGGCGCATGATCATGAAGGCGATGAAGCCGCAGATGGCGTAGCCGAGGATCATCGACGGGCCGGCGGACTTGAGCACGCCGGCGGAGCCCAGGAACAATCCGGTACCGATCGCGCCGCCCAGGGCGATCAGTTGAATATGGCGATTTTTCAGGCCGCGTTTCAGCTCGCCTGAATGCGGGTTTTGTCCACTCATGAAAAGGGTCTCACGCAAGGTTTGATGATGTTCGATAGACGTTGCAGCCGACAGCAGGCTTAAGCAGCGCGGATCAAACCCCAGCGCAGGCACCAGGAGTTCAGCCTTTGTTTAACAGTCATGCGTCACCTGTTTGTTTTTATCTGTGACGAAATCGAACCCACCACGCTTGTGACGCGGCGGAGTGAACAAGGCGGATAGCCTTGAGATTATTGGCCTTGGGAGCGTGTTTCGAGCATTCGAGCCAGGGCTCGTCATGCGTTGAAACCAGTCGTTGGGGCGCAAAATGCGCGGATACGCAGTTGGGTCACAGTTAAAACGCCGCGCATTGTACACCCCTGACTCCCTGCCGCCAGACGCGGCTTATCAGCGCGTCGGGTGCCGGAATCGCACGGGGCCTGCTCGATGCTTGGCATCGGCGGCAAGGTTCGGGACAGACCCATCGGGGTCGTCGACGAAGGTACGACAGCAATCGCCCTTCGGAGGGAATCGGTTGAGGTGAGCCATGGCGTTCATTGCGCCTCCTTCTTGTTATGCACCTGCACACAGGCATGGGCTGCATCACACCTGCCTTGAGGCCGCGGAACAAGCGGCTTGGAGCCCGGCGGCGGGCAATATCCAGGCAGCGACGGAAGGTTTCTCTTACAGCGCTGGACGAAGCTCGATTCCATGACTCGATAGCGGGTTTTTCGTAAGCATTTCTTTACAAGGCGGAACGTATTTTTTCCACTTCAGATCGGCATCCGCGGCGACTGCAAATTGACGGCCAGTGGTTTTTTATCTGTCTGTTCGCTCAGCTTTTTGTTTTTTCTTGATAATTTTCCAGCGCAAAAACAGAACAAAAAGTTCAATAAAAATAATTCAATTATTTTTTTGCATTTCAAAAAGCCCTGGACTAGGTTTCCAGCCACTTGCCGGACCACACCCCCGACAAGTCGAGCGGCCACGTTGAGCAGCTGGGGGTTTCACGCACTCCTCCGTAGAACACCCGAGCCGCCTCACCGACTGCTTTTATCCGAAAAAGTCATCTAGGAGATTCACGATGCAAGCACTGGAAAAAGACTTGGACACTGAACTGCAACTGGACGATTGGTTTGAAGCAGCGACCCACGAGGCCGCGGTGGAAATGATGCAGGCCGACGCGGTAGTACCGTTCGGCACGGCGATGTGGCCTTTGTAAAAACGGCCATCAGGCAGGAGCGGCCCGGCGGCCGCCCCTGTCTCCACTCGCTGTCCGTCAGGGAGGATCCATGGACAACACCGCTGCCATCCGGCATTTTCTTTACTACCTCGAACACCATCCGGCCCTGGCCGACCGCCAGAGCGCAAGGGTCCTGATCGGCCACACCGCCGAATACACCGCCACCAGTGCCGCCATCATCGAACAGGCCGGTGAGCCCTTCCGCTTCACTGCCCTGCGCCTCGACCTCGAGCCCACCTCGGTGCTGACCCAGGCCATCGCCGACTGCGATCTGTATATCTTTTTCTACGACTCCTCCACCCTCTCGCCACCCCGCCCGCAAGGCCCGGAGTTCATCCAGGCGCTGCAGGGCGTGATGGCCGAGAACTGGAAGAAGTCGCTGCTGTTCAAGGACTACGGCGACTACTTCTACGACACCTTCAGCGTCGAGCCGCAACGCATCGCCGAGCTCAACGCAACCCTGATCCAGCATATGTCCGAGGCCACCACCCTGAGCTTTCGCGACGACCACGGTTCGTACTTCGAAGCGCCGCTGGACAGCATCAAGAAGTGGACCAACATCAACGGCGTGGGCAACTACGATCTGGCCCCCGGAGAAATCGCCAGCCACAGCGAGGCCATCAATGGCCGGGTGAAATTCGTCGGCACCTTCCTTGGCACTATCCCCTTCGCGCGCAAGTACGGCGTGCTGCAATCGCCGCTGGAACTGTGGATCGAGAACTCCACCATCAGCCGCATCGCCACCGACGTGCCGGGGCTGGCGGATGACTTCAACAAGTACCTGGATGCCAACCCGTCCAACCGGCGCATCGAGGAGCTGGGCATCGGCACCAACGAAGGGGTGAAAGACCTCTACGCGCGCAACTCGGGATTCGAGGAGCGCCATTGCGGCCTGCACCTGGGGCTGGGCGGCGGTGCCAAGGGTAGCCACCACCTGGACCTGATCTTTGCCAGCGGGGTACTGGCGCTGGACGACAAGCCGGTGTTCGATGGCAGGTTCGTGTTCTGAGCCGGTAGCCCTGTAGCCCTGTAGCCGCTGGCGCAGCCTGCGATCGGTCGCGCAGCGACCGCAAGATGCCTGAACGCGGATTGCCTGACAGATCACCGTTGCCGTTTGGCGGCTGCTACGCAGTCGATCGCAGGCTTCGCCAGCGGCTACATAGAGGCAAAAAAAAACGCCAACCCTGAGGTTGGCGTTTTTTCTTGTCGCTTACAGCTTGCAGCTCAAGGCTGCCTCACTCGGGCTTGCGGCGACCGAAACCCGGGCGCTGGCCGGAACCGGCCGGGGCGCCGCGGCGCTTGCCCGACGGTGCGTCCTTGTCGACTAGGACGATGCCCGGACGCTTGGACTTCGGCGCTGGCTTGGCCGGGCGCTTGGTGTCGCTCGGACGATCCGCCACTGGCGTACCGCGACCCGATTCACCACGACCGGCAGCCGGACGCGGCGCCCGTGGAGCGCGCTCGCCATCCTGGCGTGGCGCGGGTTTGCGGCCTGGACGCTCGCCTTCGATCTGCGGCTCGCGCGACGGGCGCGGGGCACCGGCGGCAGGCGCGCCATGGGCCGGGCGCAGGGTCCGCACGCGCTCGCTCTTGCCCACCGGGCGCGAGGATTTGCGCTGCATGCGCTCCAGCTTGTCCTTGCTCTTGGCGTTGAGCTGCGGCATCGCCACCGGCGTCAGGCCAACCTCGGCGCTGAGGACGTCCACTTCGTACTGGCTCATTTCGCGCCAGCGGCCCATCGGCAGGTCGGAGTTGAGGAACACCGGACCGAAACGCACGCGCTTCAGGCGGCTGACCACCAGGCCCTGGGATTCCCACAGGCGACGTACTTCACGGTTGCGGCCTTCCATCACCACGCAGTGGTACCAGTGGTTGAAACCTTCGCCACCGGGTGCTTGCTGGATGTCGGTGAACTTGGCCGGGCCGTCTTCGAGCATCACGCCGGCTTTCAGGCGCTCGATCATCTCGTCGTCGACTTCGCCACGCACACGTACCGCGTACTCACGGTCCATTTCATAGGACGGGTGCATCAGGCGGTTGGCCAGCTCACCGTCGGTGGTGAACATCAGCAGGCCGGTGGTGTTGATGTCGAGGCGACCGATATTGATCCAGCGGCCTTCTCGTGGGCGCGGCAGCTTGTCGAACACGGTCGGACGGCCTTCCGGGTCGTCACGGGTGCAGATCTCGCCGTCGGGCTTGTTGTACATGATCACGCGGCGGACCGATTCGGACGCTTCTTCGCGCTTGATCACCTTGCCATCGATGGAGATGGCGTCATGCAGGTCGACGCGCAGGCCAAGGGTGGCCTCTTTGCCATTGACCTTGATCCGGCCCTGGCTGATCCAGGACTCCACGTCACGGCGCGAGCCGACGCCGATACGGGCGAGGACTTTCTGCAGCTTTTCGCCTGCTGGGCCGATTTCCTGGTGGTCTTGCTGATCATGTTCACTCATCTGGGCACCTCCCGGTGTGTCGATTCAGGCTTGAGCGGCCTGAAGGGTAGTAAAAACAGGTCTTGTGGCGAAGGGATCGCCAAAGGGTCGCGAATCATACGCTCATGGCGTCGGTTGCGCATCAGAGACTAGCTGATAAGTGGCGGCCTACCGGTTTTTCCGCTGGCCGGTGGCAGCGCGGGCACTTGGGCGGCGGACCTGTAGGAGCGAGCGGGCGGCGATCCGACTTGCCCGCGATCGAGAACGACGCGACATGCCTGGCACACCGCATCAACGTTCATCGCGAGCAAGCTTCGCTCCTACAGAAGCGTGGCCTGATCAGTCTTCCTGTTCGCGTCTTTCGTTCTCGATGGCCTCGGCCAGCGCCAGGGCTTCGGCCTCTTCGTCGCTCAACTCTGGAGCCGGCGGTTCCAGTGCCGCCACGGCGGCCAGCAGCTTGGCCCGGGCTTCGGCGACGCCGAGCACATCGTCATCGACCTCGTGCTCCTGCTCGTCGCCTGCATCCGCTTCGAGTTCGGCCTCGTGCTCGGCTTCCAGCTCCGCGTCGTGCTCGACTGGCACTCCAGCTCCAGCTCCAGCTCCAGCTCCAGCTTCGGCTTCGGCTTCGGCTTCGGCTTCGGTACGAGTTTGCGTTTCGGGGTTGATCCCGGCGTCCACCTCGGCGTCGGCAACAAAATCGTCCCCGGACGAATCCACCGCGCCATCGCGATGCAGGTCGTCGAAGTCGGTCTTGATCCCCTCCTCCATCGAATCCAGCTCCAGCAGCAAGGTGTGGAAACTGGTCTCTTCCTTGGGCTCTTCCGGCTCGGCGCTGGCGTCGGCCAGGGCTTGCAGGCTGGCGGGCACCGGCGCGTCGTCGAAGTCGAGGACCGGCTCGGTTTCGATCTCGCGCAGCTCGGCCAGCGGCGGCAGGTCGTCGAGGTTCTTCAGGTTGAAGTGATCGAGAAAGGCCTTGGTGGTGGCGAACATCGCCGGCTTGCCCGGTACGTCACGGTAGCCGACCACCCGAATCCACTCGCGCTCCAGCAGGGTCTTGACGATCTGGCTGTTGACCGCCACGCCCCGCACATCCTCGATCTCGCCACGGGTGATCGGTTGGCGGTAGGCAATCAGTGCCAGGGTTTCCAGCATCGCCCGGGAGTAACGCTGGGGCCGCTCTTCCCACAGCCGGCCAACCCAGGGCGCGAATTTTTCCCGCACCTGCAGGCGATACCCGGAGGCCACTTCCTTGAGTTCGAAGGCTCGCCCTTCGCAGGATTTGCCCAGAATGGTCAGTGCTTTCTTGAAGACCGCGGGGTCCGGCCGCTCGCCTTCCTCGAAGAGCTCGAACAGGCGCTCCATGGATTGCGGTTTTCCTGAGGCCAACAGAAAGGCTTCAAGCAGCGGCGCCAGCTCGCGGGGTTCATTCAGATTCATTGTTTCAGCTCGTTATTCGGCTCGCGCCCGCACATGGATAGCCGTGAAAGGCTCATTCTGTACCAGCTCGACCAGGGATTCCTTGACCAGCTCGAGGACCGCCATGAAGGTCACAACCACCCCCAGGCGTCCTTCTTCCGCGGTGAACAGCTCGACAAAAGGCACAAAACCACCGCCCTTGAGCCGCTCCAGCACCTCGCTCATGCGCTCGCGGGTGGACAGCGCCTCGCGGCTGACCTGATGGCTTTCGAACATGTCGCCACGGCGCAGCACCTCGGCCATGGACATCAGCACCTCTTCCAGGGCGACATCCGGCAGCAGCTTGCGCGCCCGGGCTTCCGGGGCATCGAGCTTGGGCACTATGACGTCGCGACCGACCCGGCTCAGGCCATCGATACCTTCGGCGGCGGCCTTGAAACGCTCGTATTCCTGCAGACGGCGGATCAGTTCGGCGCGCGGGTCTTCCTCTTCCTCTTCCACCTCGGCCGAGCGCGGCAACAGCATGCGCGACTTGATCTCGGCCAGCATGGCCGCCATCACCAGGTATTCGGCGGCCAGCTCCAGGCGCACCGACTGCATCAATTCGACGTAGCCCATGTACTGGCGGGTGATTTCCGCCACCGGGATGTCGAGGATGTCGATGTTCTGCTTGCGGATCAGGTACAGCAGCAGGTCAAGCGGCCCTTCGAAGGCTTCGAGAAAGACTTCCAGGGCGTCCGGCGGGATGTACAAGTCCAGCGGCATTTCCATGACCGCCTGGCCGTAGACCATCGCAAAGGGCAGCTCCTGCTGCGCTCCGGCCTGGTCGTCAACGTGTTCCACTGCGGACATTCAGGCCTCGACCATGAAGGGAGCCGGGTCGCCGCAGCCGATACGGATCACTTCCGGCTCGCCATCGGCCAGGTTGATCACGGTGGAGGCCATGATGCCGCCAAAACCGCCATCGATGATCAGGTCGACCTGATGCTCGAGCAGTTGGCGCATTTCATAAGGATCGTTCATCGGCTCGGTTTCACCGGGCATGATCAGGCTGACGCTCATCAGCGGCTCGCCCAGTTCGGCCAGCAGCGCCAGGGCGATCGGATGGCTCGGCACCCGCAGGCCGATGGTGCGTTTCTTCGGGTGCAGCAACAGCCGCGGCACTTCGCGGGTAGCGTTGAGGATGAAGGTGTAAGGCCCCGGCAGATGAGCCTTGAGCAGGCGAAAGGTGCCGGTATCGATCTTGGCGAACAGGCCCAGCTGCGACAGGTCGCTGCAGATCAGCGCGAAGTTGTGTTTGTCATCCAGTTGCCGCAGACGCCGCACGCGCTCGACCGCGCTCTTGTCGCCGATCTGGCAGCCAATGGCGTAGGACGAGTCGGTCGGGTAGATCACCACGCCACCTGAGCGGATGATTTCGACAGCCTGTTTGATCAGGCGCGGTTGCGGGTTTTCCGGATGAATCTGGAAAAATTGACTCACATTCTCTACCTGTTCAGACGGCGGCAATAATTGGGTCATGTTTGAACCGACACCAGAGCGGCGGCAGATCCTCCGGAACAGGGCGATACTCGCCTATCTCGGACCAGCCTCCAGGGCCATGAAAATCACTGCCGGCGCTCACCAGCAGACCGAACTCCCGAGCAAGGATGGCCAGGCTGCCCACCTGCTCGGCGGGTTGGTGGCCGTTGACCACCTCGATCGCGTGGCCACCTGCTTGAATATAGTCGGCAATCAGGCGGCGACGTTTGCTGCGGGTGAAATCGTAATGCCAGGGATGGGCCAGGCTGACCCAGGCCCCCGCCGCGCGTAGCGTCTCGACGGTTTCCTCCAGGGTCGGCCAGTGCTGCTTGACGTCGCCCAGCTTGCCGGCCCCCAGCCACTTGCGAAAAGCTTCGGCGCGGTCCTTCACGAAACCGGCGCGCACCAGGTAATCGGCGAAGTGCGGCCGGGCCGGCGCATTGCCGCTGTCGCCCAGTTCCTGCTGGATCGCCCGGGCCCCTTCGAGGGCACCCGGCATGCCCTTGAGCGCGAGCTTGCGACTTATTTCTTCGGAACGCAGCCAGCGACCGTCGTGCAACTTGCCGATGGCCTCGACCAATGACGGCGCATTGACGTCGAAACCGTAGCCCAGCACATGAATGGTCGCCCCACCCCAGGTGCAGGACAATTCGACACCATTGACCAGTTGCATGCCCAGTTCCTGCGCCGCGAGGCGAGCCTCGTCAAGGCCTTCCAGGGTGTCATGATCGGTCAGGGCCAGGACTCGCACGCCTTTCTCGAACGCACGCGCAACCAGAGTCGCGGGCGCCAGGGCGCCATCGGAGGCCGTGCTGTGGCAGTGCAAATCAACATTCACGGGACTGTTCAACCTCAAGTCAGCTGGCGCTTTCGCTGCCATGGATGTTTGTTATTATGCCGCCACATCCTGCTTCTGGCTGCCACTGTGAAACAATTCATCGACTTCATCCCGCTGTTCCTGTTTTTCATCGTCTACAAAATCGATCCCCGAGTCGTCGACATTGCCGGTCAACAACTGACCCTAGGCGGTATCTACAGCGCCACGGCGGTGTTGATCATCAGCTCCCTGGTGGTATACGGCGCGCTGTTCATCTCCCAGCGCAAGCTGGAGAAAAGCCAATGGCTGACCCTGGTCGCCTGCCTGGTATTCGGCAGCCTGACCCTGGCCTTCCACAGCGAAACCTTCCTTAAATGGAAGGCGCCGGTGGTCAACTGGCTGTTCGCCCTGGCCTTTATCGGCAGCCATTTCATCGGCGACCGCCTGCTGATCAAGCGCATCATGGGCCACGCGCTGACCCTGCCGGACCCGGTCTGGACCCGCCTGAACATCGCCTGGATCGCCTTCTTCCTGTTCTGCGGCGCCGCCAACCTGTTCGTTGCCTTCACCTTCCAGAGCATCTGGGTCGACTTCAAGGTCTTCGGCAGCCTGGGCATGACCGTGCTGTTCCTGGTCGGCCAGGGCATCTACCTGTCGCGCCATCTTCACGACACCGAACCCACCACTTCGAAAACCGAGGACTGACATGCTTTACGCAATCATTGCTACAGACGTCGCCAACTCCCTGGAAAACCGCCTGGCCGCGCGCCCGGCGCATCTGGAGCGGTTGCAGCAGCTCAAGGCCGAAGGTCGCGTGGTACTGGCCGGGCCACACCCTGCCGTCGACAGCAATGATCCCGGTGCCGCGGGTTTCACCGGCAGCCTGATCGTCGCCGAATTCGACTCGCTGAGCGCCGCCCAGGCCTGGGCCGATGCCGATCCTTACGTCGCCGCCGGCGTCTATGCCAGCGTCCTGGTCAAGCCGTTCAAGCAAGTCCTGCCGTAAATCCTCTCCCGCGCGGTGAACCTTATCGGTTCATCGCGCTCTCAATCGCTCATTATTCTCGTTTGACTGCCGACAACTTGCCCAACACTCGATTGGAATCAGGAGTTCCGATGCGCCAAGGTCTGTTGTGCCTGTTGTTGGTCATGTTAACGATCGGGGCGAGCGCCTCCGCCGAAGAAACCACGGACCCGGGGCATTCGACGCCTTTGTCCCTGAGTGCCGGCAGCCAGATCAACGAATTGCAGCAGCGCCTGAAAGACAGCGAGCGCCAGCGCGAAGAGTTGACCCGGCAATTGCAGAGCGCCGACAGCGAACGTGAAAGCGCCCAGCTGAGCCGCCTGCGCCAGGAGAACCAGCGCCTCAAGCTGCAACTGCGCGAAGCCCAGGCCAGTTCCGTGCCGCGCCTGCTGACCGATCAGCAGCAGTGGTTCGTCACCGGCGCCGGAGTAGCGCTATTGGCCCTGCTCTGCGGTATCTTCGCCAGTGGTGGACATAGAAAGCGTCGACAATGGCTAAATTGAGTGATTCATGAGCGACCTGTTACTGATTGACGATGACCAGGAACTCTGCGAGCTCCTGACCAGTTGGCTGGGCCAGGAAGGTTTTCAGGTACGGGCCTGCCACGATGGCCACAGTGCCCGTCGCGCCCTGGCCGATCACGCTCCGGCGGCGGTGGTGCTGGACGTGATGCTGCCCGACGGCAGCGGCCTGGAACTGCTCAAGCAGTTGCGCAACGACCACCCGGACTTGCCGGTGCTGATGCTTTCGGCCCGCGGCGAGCCCCTGGACCGCATCCTCGGCCTGGAGCTGGGCGCCGACGACTACCTGGCCAAACCCTGCGATCCGCGTGAACTGACGGCCCGCTTGCGCGCTGTGCTGCGCCGCAGTCACCCGGCCGCGGTGTCCAGCCAGATGGAGCTGGGCGACCTGTGCTTCAGCCCGGTACGCGGCGTAGTCAGCATCGACGAACAGAACATCACCCTCACCGTTTCCGAAAGCCGCCTGCTGGAAGCCTTGCTCAAGCAACCGGGCGAGCCGCTGGACAAGCAGGAACTGGCGCAGATCGCCCTGGGCCGCAAACTGACCCTGTACGACCGCAGCCTGGACATGCACGTCAGCAACCTGCGCAAGAAGATCGGCCCCCACCCCGACGGCCGCCCGCGCATCGTCGCCCTGCGCAGCCGTGGCTACTACTACAGCCTCTGAACCTATCGCTGATCCCTGTAGCCGCTGCCGCAGGCCCTCCTGCATTCGCAAGATCCCTGCGACCGTACCGGTCGTTCGCAGGCTCGGCAGCGGCTACAGGGGATATGTCAGTTTCGCCAAAAAACGTCTTTACCCAAGCTTTACCCTTCGCTGACCGCCGCTGACCTTGATCTCCGTAATCTGCACACATCCGGAACTGACCGGGAATGAGACAAGGAGATACACCATGCGCAAGACCCTGATCGCTCTGATGTTCGCCGCCGCCCTGCCGACCGTGGCCATGGCCATGCCGGAAGGCGCAGGCCCCATGGGTCCGATGGACGGCCCGCGCCACAGTGAACACATGCGCGGTAAAGGCCCTTACAGCCAGCTGGACCTGAGCCGCGAACAGCGCCAGCAGATCCGCAAGCTGATGGGTGAGCAGATGCACGAGCGCAAAGAGCTGGTGCAGAAGTACCTGGAAAAACTGTCGCCGGCCGACCAGAAGGCAATGAAGGACGAGATCGCCGCCAAGCGCCAGAAAACCGAGGCGGATATCCGCGCCCTGCTCAAGCCGGAACAACAGAAAGAGTTTGACGCCATCCAGAAGAAACACGCCGAGCGCCGCGCCGAATGGGCCGAATTCAAGGCCTGGAAAGCGCAACAACCGCAAAAAGCGCAATAATGCTCGAGACTCTGTACGGAAAGTAGCCGAGCGGCGATCAGGCAAGGCAAAAACAGGCGAGGAACGGCCGGGGTCGCGGGCGACTTTAGGGGCCTAAATGAGCATTCCGAGCCTGTTTCTGCGTAGCGCCTTTGGCGCCCAGCGTGCAGCATGATCGACGCGCAGGCAGTTTACGCACAGAACCTAGCGCTTATCCCACAGCCCAGTGGCGCCCCACTGGGCTTTCCTTGTTTGAGGACTTCCCGTGCGTTCATTGTTCTGGCGCATCCTCGCCAGTTTCTGGCTGGCCATCGCCCTGGTTGCAGGGCTGTCGATTCTGCTTGGGCACATGCTGAACCAGGATGCCTGGATCCTCAGTCGCCATCCCGGCCTCAATACCCTGGCCGAGGAATGGACCCAGACCTACGAAGAACAAGGCGAGGACGCCGCGCAGGAGATCCTCCAACAACGCAAGCGCCAGTACCACATTGATGTGCAGGTACTCAACGAAAGCGGCGACCCGGTGGTCCGCGGTACCTTCCCGCGCCGCGCGGCGGCCTTCGAGGCCCGGCAGAACAACGACGACCGGCGTTTGCCCTGGCGGCGCCTGACCACCGAGTACACCAGCCCGAAAACCGGCGACACCTACCTGCTGATCTACCGCATCCCCCACCCGGAGCTGGGCGCCTGGCACCGCGACAGCCTGATGTGGCCGCTGAGCGCCCTGACCATCGCGCTGGTGGTGCTGACCCTGTTCAGCCTGCTGGTGACCCTGTCCATCACCCGCCCTCTCAGTCGTCTACGCGGTGCGGTGCATGACCTGGGGCAAACCACCTACCAACAGAACAGCCTGGCCCGCCTGGCCGACCGCCGCGACGAGTTCGGCGTGCTGGCCAAGGACTTCAACCGCATGGGCTCACGCCTGCAAAGCCTGATCGGCAGCCAGCGCCAGCTGCTGCGCGATGTCTCCCACGAACTGCGTTCGCCGCTGGCACGCTTGCGCATTGCCCTGGCGCTGGCCGAACGCGCCACGGCCGAGGAGCGCGAGCGCCTGTGGCCGCGCCTGACCCGCGAGTGCGATCGCCTGGAAGCGCTGATCAGCGAAATCCTGGTACTGGCCCGGGTCGATGCCGACAACGCCAGCGCCGAAGAGGTGGACCTCAACGCCCTGCTCGGCAACCTGCAGAAGGATGCCCAACTGGCCTGCCCGGAACAGCCGGTGAAAATCCAGGCTGAACCGCAGCTCAGCCTCAAGGGCTGGCCGACCATGATCGAACGGGCGGTGGACAATCTGCTGCGCAATGCCCAGCGCTTCAACCCGGCCGGACAGCCGATCGAAGTGCAGGCATTGCGTCAGGGAGACCGGATCCTGCTCAGCGTGCGTGATCACGGCCCCGGTGTGGAGGCCGAACATTTGCGCCTGTTGGGCGAACCTTTCTACCGCGCCCCAGGGCAGACCACACCGGGTCACGGGCTGGGCCTGGCCATCGCCCGGCGCGCCGCGGAACGCCATGGCGGCAGCCTGACGCTGGACAATCATCCCCAGGGTGGCTTTATCGCCAGCCTGGAGTTGCCCTTGGTGCCAGGCGTTAGCGCTCAGGCCTGAAAAGCATCGCGGGCAAGTCAGATCGCCGCCCGCTCGCTCCTATAGGTTGGTGCCGTTCGCTAGATGGGTGAACGACGCGAGTCTGTAGGAGCGAGGCTTGCCCGCGATTGGCTATCAGCTACTGCCCAATTTTAGGATCAGGCCTTGCCCGACCAGGCACTGACGAACTCCGCCGTATCCACCTTGGGCGCGACCCGTGGCTCGTTCAGCGGCGTGCCCAGGTACAGGAAGGCGATGATTTCTTCACCTTCGCCCAGGCCAAGGCCCTTAGCCACATGGGGCGAATAGGACAGCTCGCCGGTACGCCACACCGCACCGATACCCTGGGCGTAGGCCGCCAGCAGAATACCGTGGGCGGCACAGCCGGCCGCCAGCCGTTGCTCCGACTTCGGCACTTTGACGTGCTCCTGCAGGCGGGCCACCACAACCACCACCAACGGCGCGCGCAGCGGCATGGCACGAGCCTTGTCCAGAGCGGCCTGGGTCACTTCGCCGCCCTGCAATTGCACCGCCTCCACCAGCAGCTCGCCCAGCTGTTCACGGGTCGCGCCTTCCACCGTCAGAAAGCGCCAAGGTCGCAACTGGCCGTGATCCGGGGCACGCAATGCCGCTGCGAACAGCGCTTCGCGTTGCGCCGCCGTCGGCGCCGGGTCCACCAGACGCGGTACGGAAACACGGTTGAGCAATGCGTCGAGAGCCTCCATCGGCCACCTCCTGAAAAAAATGTCCGGCCATTCTACCGATAAGTGCCTTCCAGGTGCCGGTTTACATGCTCCGCACCGCAGGTAGAATGGCGCCCTCCTTATCAGCCCCGAGCGGACCTCATGGCGTTGCCGACCCTACGGATCATTGGTTTCATCATCGGCATTTTCCTGATCACCCTGGCCATCGCCATGGTCATTCCGATGGCGACGCTGGTCCTGTTCGAGCGTACCGGCGACCTGCCGTCGTTCCTCTGGGCCAGCATGATCACCTTCGTCGCCGGCCTGGCCCTGGTGATACCGGGGCGCCCGGAGCACGTACACCTGCGTCCGCGGGACATGTACCTGCTGACAGTGTCCAGCTGGCTGGTGGTGTGCATCTTCGCCGCCCTGCCCTTTTTGCTGACCCAGCACATCAGCTACACCGACTCGTTCTTTGAAAGCATGTCCGGCATCACCGCCACCGGCGCCACCGTGCTCAGCGGCCTGGACACCATGTCGCCAGGCATCCTGATGTGGCGTTCGCTGCTGCACTGGCTCGGCGGCATCGGCTTCATCGGCATGGCGGTGGCGATCCTGCCGCTGCTGCGCATCGGTGGCATGCGCCTGTTCCAGACCGAATCCTCGGACCGCTCGGAAAAGGTCATGCCGCGCTCGCACATGGTGGCGCGCCTGATCGTGGCGGCCTATGTCGGCATCACCATTCTCGGCAGCCTGGCCTTCTGGTGGGCCGGAATGAGCCTGTTCGACGCGATCAACCACGCGATGTCGGCGATTTCCACCGGCGGCTTCTCCACCTCCGACGCCTCGCTGGCGCACTGGCCGCAACCGGCAGTGCACTGGGTAGCGGTAGTGGTCATGATCCTCGGCAGCCTGCCCTTCACCCTGTACGTCGCCACCCTGCGCGGCAACCGCCGGGCGCTGATCAAGGACCAGCAGGTCCAGGGCTTGCTCGGCATGCTGCTGGTGACCTGGCTGGTGCTCGGCACCTGGTACTGGTGGACCACCCAGCTGCATTGGCTGGAAGCCCTGCGTCACGTCGCGCTGAACGTCACCTCGGTGGTCACCACCACCGGCTTCGCCCTGGGCGACTACAGCCTGTGGGGCAACTTCTCGCTGATGCTGTTCTTTTACCTGGGCTTCGTCGGCGGCTGTTCCGGCTCGACCGCCGGCGGGATCAAGATTTTCCGCTTCCAGGTCGCCTACATCCTGCTCAAGGCCAACTTGAACCAGCTGATCCACCCCCGCGCGGTGATCAAGCAGAAGTACAACGGTCACCGCCTCGACGAGGAGATCGTCCGCTCGATCCTGACCTTCTCGTTCTTCTTCGCCATCACCATTTGCGTCATCGCCCTGGCGCTATCGCTGCTGGGGGTGGACTGGATGACCGCCCTGACCGGCGCGGCCAGTACGGTGTCGGGTGTGGGCCCGGGCCTGGGCGAAACCATCGGCCCGGCCGGCAACTTCGCCACCCTGCCGGACGCCGCCAAGTGGATTCTGTCCCTGGGCATGCTGCTCGGCCGGCTGGAGATCATCACCGTATTCGTGTTGTGTATTCCGGCATTCTGGCGTCACTGATCGCTACCCCGGACTCCAGCAGCCGCGCCCGGTATTCGCCGGGCGTGGCATCGAACCAGCGGCGGAAAGCACGGAAAAAGTTGCTCGGGTCGGCAAACCCCAACAGATAGGCAATCTCCAGCAGGGTCATGCTCGGCTGCGCCAGGTACTGCTCGGCCAGCTCACGACGGGTGTCGTCGAGCAGGGTCTGGAAACTGGTGCCCTCCTCCTGCAAACGCCGTTGCAAGGTGCGCTGAGACAGATGCAGGGTCTGGGCCACGGCTTCGCGCTTCGGCTCGCCCTGGGGCAACAACCGGCACAGCGCCTGGCGCGCCTTGTGCGTCACCCGGCTTTCGGAGAACCGCGCCAGGTACTCACCGGCGAAGCGGTCATGCAGCAACGCCATGGCCTCATTGGCGGTCGGCAACGGCGCTTCCATATCGGCACGCTCGAAAATCAATGCATCGTAAGGCGCGTTGAACACCAGCGGCGCATGAAACGCCCGCTTGTAGGGCTCCAGATCGACCGGCACAGCCCCCTGCATCAGCACCTGGCGTGGCTGCAGCGTACGCCCGGTCAACCAGCCACACAGCGCCAGCGCACAGGCCAGCGAGGCTTCGGCACTTTGCCGGGTCGGCGGCAGATGATCGCCGTGCACCGTCAGAATCAGCGCATAACCTTCAGGTAAAAGTCGGAAACTCAGATCGGCGCTTTCCGCGATGATCCGCTGATAGCGCACCAAACGCTGGAACCCCTCGGACAGGGTACGACTGGACATCAGGGCATACCCGGCCACGTTGAAGGAGGCCGGTCGCACTACCTTGCCCATGTTCAGGCCGATCGCCGGGTTGCCGGACTGTTCCACCGCACGTTGCCAGAGACGCGTCATCGAGTCCTGGGGGAAGCGTGCGTCCGGGTCGTCCAGCGCGGCATAGTCGAGCCCGATCTGCTTGAACAATGCACGGCAATCCAGGCCGTCCATCTCCAGAGCTTTGACAATTCCCATCGCCCAGCTTGCAGAAGTCGTTCGTTCGCTCATGGTGGGTTCTTTTACATGATGAGCCGCATGCCACGGCCGATTTCCCAAGGATACTAAAGTGGCGCCCATTGTCACTGGCCCCGGCCACTGATGACTCTAGACTCAAATAAGCTCCCCGCAGAGCGTCCCGCTGGCAGAACAATAACCACAGAGATCGCAGTCGTGGATAACATCAAGCAATTCAACAGCTTCGCCGAGTTCTATCCCTATTACCTGAGCGAACACAGCAACAGCACCTGCCGCCGCCTGCACTTCGTGGGCACGACCCTGGTGATCTTCATCCTCGCCTTCGCCATCGACAAAGGCGCCTGGTTGTTGCTGCTGGCCCTGCCGGTGGCTGGCTACAGCTTCGCCTGGGTCGGTCATTTCTTCTTCGAGAAGAACCGCCCGGCCACCTTCCAGCATCCGCTCTACAGCCTTGTGGGCGATTTCGTCATGTACCGCGACATGCTGATCGGCAAGGTGCCGTTCTAGGCCTGGACGGACAGCAAGCCGTCCCGCGCAGCCAGTGCAGGATTGGATCCAAGGCATAGACTCCAATCGTTGCGCAAAAAACAACAAGAGGATTGCCGATGAACGCTCATGCCCGTTTCACCCACATGAAGGATGGCACCCAGGAAGACTGGGCGATCATCGCCGCGGATTTCAGTGCCTACGCCAAGCAGTTGCCGGCGCGCATCGTGGCGCACCTGAAGTTGCTCGAGGGCGATTTTGGCGGCTTCCCGGTGGACCGCCTGACCCACTCGCTGCAAACCGCCAGCCGGGCCTGGCATGACGGCCGCGATGAGGAATATGTGGTCTGCGCCCTGCTCCACGACATCGGCGACACCCTGGGTTCCTACAATCACCCGGACATCGCCGCGGCGATCCTCAGGCCCTTCGTCAGCCCTGAGAACCTGTGGATGGTGGAGAAGCACGGGATCTTCCAGGGCTATTACTTCTTCCATCACCTGGGCATGGACCGGCACCTGCGCGAGCAATTCAAGGACCATCCGCTGTATCTGCGGACCGTCGAATTCTGTGCCAAGTACGATGCCGCGGCGTTCGATCCGAGCTACGACAGCCTGCCCCTGAGCTTTTTCGAACCCATGCTCGAACGCCTGTTCGCCCAGCCGAAAAATTCGATCTACAAGGCGGCCACGCAGGAACACGCGCCGGCCTGACCGCTTTCGCAGGTCGTCGCGGGCAAGCTCGCCCTTGCTTCTGTAGGAGCGAGGCTTGCCCGCGATAACCTCAGATCAGGCGACCAAAGCCTCAAGCCAGCTCCGCCACCTTCGCCAGTTCGGCCTTGCGCTGCGCCTCCCGCGCCTGGGCATCGGCCAGGCGATACAGCTCGATGGTGCCGTCCCAGTGCTCGATCAGGGCGGTGCACGACTCGACCCAATCCCCGCAGTTGAGGTAGTCCACTTCGCCGACCTTGCGGATCTCGGCATGGTGAATGTGCCCGCACACCACGCCATGCAGCTCGCGCTTCACGCATTCGTGAGCGATGGCTTCCTCGAAGTCGCTGATAAAGCTGACCGCGGTCTTGACCTTGTGCTTGAGGTAGGCCGACAACGACCAGTAACCGTAGCCGTAGCGCGCCCGCCAGTGATTCAGCCAGCGATTGAGGGTCAGGGTGAACTCGTAGGCCGAGTCGCCGAGAAAGGCCAGCCAGCGATGGTAGCGGGTGATGACATCGAACTGGTCGCCATGGATCACCAGCAAGTGCCGGCCATCGGCGGTGACGTGCACCGCCTCGTCCACCAACTGGATATTGCCCAGGACCAGCTTCGAATAGCGGCGCAGGAATTCGTCGTGGTTGCCGGTGACATAGATCACCTCGGTACCCCGCTTGCTCATGGTCAGCAGGCGGCGGATGACGTTGGTGTGTGCCTGGGGCCAGTACATGCCGCCGCGCAGTTTCCAGCCGTCGATGATGTCGCCGACCAGGTAGATCCGGTCGGCGTGGTAACCCTTGAGGAACTGCGACAGATGCTCCGCCTGGCAGTCCCGGGTGCCCAGATGCACATCGGAAATCCACAAGGTGCGCACGCGTTGTTTACGGCTGGGTCTGGCGAGTTCGGCACTGGTCATGGGCACACTCCTGCATTTTCTGCGAGCTTGCACCCGGGCGATTAATCGCCTGTGACAGAAATACGGCAGTCCAATGACAGCGCTGGAGCCCGGGCCGTCGGTGTAGACTGCCGTTCTGCCAAGGAGACTGCGATGAGACCGATCCTCACGCTACGCCAATACAGCCACGACCTGATCGTCCACAGCCACGAACACGCGCAACTGGTGTTCGGCCTGTCGGGCCAGCTCGACTTCGAGGTCGACGGCCAGGGCAGCCAGGTGGTCCAGCAGAGCTTCGTGGTGGTGCCCTCCGGCGCCCACCATGCCTGCGGCAGCCCAAACGGCAGTCGCTGCCTGGTGCTCGACGTGCCCGACGAACATTGGCTGGTGCAGTCGCTGGGCGATCACGCCGATGCCAGTCGCCGCTTGCTCGACAACGCCGGGCGCCTGCCCCTGGATACGGCGCAGAGCCAACTGGTCAACTGGCTGGCCGGCAGCCCGGTCAACGACCCGCTGATTGCCCAGCAAGGCGCCGTGCTGTTGCTGGCCAGCCTCAACCAGGCCAGCCCCGTCGGCATCGGCGGCCGACGCCTGCCCTACGCCGCCTTGAATGCCCATATCGATCAACACGCCGCCCACCCGCTGCAAGTGGCAGACCTGGCGCGGATCGCCGGGCTGTCCAGCGCTCGCCTGCATGCGCGGTTTGTCGCCGAATGCGGGCAGACGCCGATGGACTACATCCGCAGCCGGCGCCTGCACATGGCCGTCGGCCTGTTGCGCGACTCGGCACTGCCCATCGGCGAAATCGCCAGCCGCGTCGGCTACAGCTCCCAGAGCGCTTTCGCCGCGGCGGTGCTGCGCGAGTTCGGCGTCTCCCCCGGCAAGCTGCGGCGTACCACAGGCCACCGCTAGGCTGTCGACAAAAAACGCGAGGATCGCGACAGACCGGATCCTGCCCAGGCTTTTAGACTGGCACCGCTCCGCTCAACTGTTTTGAAGGATTGAAATGACTCCGCGTACTGCCCTTGGCGCCCTGCATATCGGCGCATTGATGTTCGGCCTCACCGGTGTATTCGGCAAACTCGCCGCCGCTTCGCCGGCCATCATCGTCTTTGGTCGCGCGGTGTTCGCGGTGCTCGCCCTGGCGTTTTTCGCCCGCTGCGCCAGCAGCATCCGCTGGCAACGGCTGCAGGCCACGGACTGGTGGCGCCTGCTGCTCAGCGGCCTGCTGCTAGCCGGGCACTGGGTGAGTTTCTTCATCGCGGTGAAAGTCGCGGGCGTGGCCATCGCCACCCTGGGGTTCGCCAGCTTCCCGGCTTTCACGGTGATCCTCGAGGGGCTGATATTCCGTGAGCGGATCCGCCTCAACGAGATCGTCCTGGTGGTCCTGGTCAGCGTCGGCCTGGTGCTGGTCACGCCGGATTTCGACCTCGCCAGCCAAGCCACCAGCGGGCTGCTCTGGGCCGTGGGATCGGGCCTGCTGTTCGCCTTGCTGTCACTGAACAACCGCGCCAGCTCCGCGCGCATTCCGGCGGTACAGGCGGCACTGTGCCAGAACCTGGTGGTTGCCTTGTGCCTGCTGCCGGTGGCGGCCCCGGGGCTGAGCGAGGTCCGGGCCCTCGACTGGTTGTGGATCAGCCTGCTCGGCATCTTCTGCACCGGCCTGGCCCACAGCCTGTTCGTCGCCAGCCTTGCGGTGATCAAGGCCCGCACCGCGGCGGTGGTGTTCGCCCTGGAGCCGGTCTACGGGATTACCCTGGCCTGGCTGCTGTTCAGCGAAACGCCGACGCTGCGCATGCTGATCGGCGGCGTCTTGATCATCCTCGCCATCGTGGTCTCCAGCAGCCTGTCCGGCTCAAGCAAAAAAGCGGCAGTGGCGGAAGTCGCGTCTCACTGAGTACGATCGTTGTGGCCGAGGTCGCGCTGCGGATCGATCTGGTCGCGCACCCGCTGCTTGAGCACCTTGGCTTCGGGGAAACCGCCATCGGCCTTGCGCTCCCAGATCTGTACGCCGTCGCAGGTAATGCGGAAGGTGCCGCCGGTGGCCGGTTCCAGGGACACCTTGCCCAGGTCGTCGCTGAAGGTGCTCAGCAGTTCCTGGGCCAGCCAGGCGGCGCGCAGCAGCCACTGGCACTGGGTGCAATAGGTGATGACCACTTCGGGTTTACGTTCTGACATGGTGCTGCCGACTCCTGGGCTCAAGGGCGTCGTTATAATAGCCGCCTTTATCGCTCGCCCCGAGATCCATGATGCGTCGTTTGCTGTCTTGCCTGATCCTGTGTTTGCTCCCCGTGTTCCTGCACGCCGCCGAGGCGCCACGGCCGAAGATCGGCCTGGTGTTGTCCGGCGGTGCCGCCCGTGGCCTGGCGCATATCGGCGTGCTCAAGGCCCTGGAAGAGCAAGGCGTGAAGATCGATGCGATTGCCGGTACCAGCATGGGTGCGGTGATCGGCGGGCTGTACGCCTCGGGCTACAAGATCGACGAGCTGGAAAAGCTGGCCCTGGGCATCGACTGGCAACAGGCGCTGTCCGACGCCCCGCCCCGGGCTGACGTGCCGTTTCGCCGCAAGCAGGATGACCGCGACTTCCTGGTGAAACAGAAACTCAGCTTCCGCGACGACGGCAGCCTCGGCCTGCCACTGGGGGTCATCCAGGGCCAGAACCTGGCGCTGCTGCTGGAAAGCATGCTCGCCCACGCCAGCGATACCCGCGACTTCGACAAGCTGCCGATCCCCTTCCGCGCGGTCGCCACGGACATCGCCAGCGGCGAGAAGGTGGTATTCCGCAAGGGCCACCTGCCCCGGGTGATTCGCGCCAGCATGTCGATCCCCGCGGTATTCGCCCCGGTGGAGCTGGACGGCCGGCTGCTGGTGGACGGCGGCATGACCGACAACATTCCGCTGGATGTGGCCCGCGACATGGGTGTGGACATCGCCATAGTGGTGGACATCGGCACCCCGCTGCGCTCGCGCCAGCAGCTGGCGACCGTGGTCGATGTGCTGAACCAGTCGATCACCCTGATGACCCGGCGCAACTCCGAGGAACAACTGGCGACCCTGCACAAGAATGACGTGCTGATCCAGCCGCCCCTGGCCAATTTCGGGGTCACCGACTTCGGCCGCGCCCAGGAAATGATTGACGCCGGCTACCGCGCCACCCGTATCCTCGACGCACGCCTGGCGTCGCTGCGCCCGGCCGAACCGATGAATGCCGAACTCAGCGCCGCGCGCGCGCCCGGCCAGCGCACCCCGATCATCACCGCGATCCGGGTGGAAAACGATTCGAAAGTCAGCGACGACGTGATCCGTTACTACATCCGCCAGCCTATCGGCGAGCCTCTCAACCTGGGCCGGCTGCAGACCGACATGGGCACGCTGTATGGCCTGGACTACTTCGAGCAGGTGCAATACCGCGTGGTCCACAAGGGCAATGAGCACACCCTGGTGATCAACGCCCGGGGCAAGCGCAGCGGCACCGACTACCTGCGCCTGGGGCTGAACCTGTCCGACGACATGCGCGGCGACAGTGCCTTCAACCTGGGCGCCAGCTACCGGGTCAACGGTATCAACAGCCTCGGCGCCGAATGGCTGACCCGGGTGCAGATCGGCGATCAGCAGGAACTCTACAGCGAGTTCTATCAGCCGCTGGATGTAGGCTCGCGTTACTTCATCGCGCCTTACATCGGCATCGAATCGCAGAACATCGAAGCCGTGCTGGACAACGACCCGATCGCCGAATACCGCCTGCAGCGCTACGGTCTCGGCCTCAATATCGGGCGCCAGATCGGCAACAGCGGCGAGATCCGTTTCGGTGTCGGTGAGGCCTGGGGCAAGGCCGATGTGCGCGTCGGCGACCAGGACCTGCCCAGCGAAAGCTTCAACGAGGGCTACTACGAACTGCGCTACTCGTTCGACTCCCTGGACAATGTCTACTTCCCCCATGCGGGCGAGGACATCGGCCTGTCGCTGCGCCAGTTCGAACCCAGCCTGGGCTCGGACAAGCGCTACCGGCAGTGGGAGTTCAAACTGGACAAGGCCCTGAGCAGCGGCCCGAACACCTTCATCCTGGGCGGGCGGTATGGCCGGACCCTGGATGAGGCCGAAGTGGTGACTTCAAGCTTCGTGCTTGGTGGCGCCCGCCAGCTGTCGGGCTTTCGCGAGGACGCCCTCTCGGGCCAGAACATCAGCCTGATGCGGGGCGTCTACTACCGGCGGCTGACACCCCGCGCCTACCTGCCCCTGGACTTCCCGCTGTACCTCGGTGGCTCCCTGGAGCGGGGGCGTGCCTGGAACAACGACAACGAGTTCGACAGTGGCTACATCAACGCTGCAAGCATCTTCCTCGGTTTCGACACCCCGCTGGGGCCGCTGAATTTCAGTTATGGCATCAACGACGACAACCAGAAAGCGGTCTACCTCAACCTGGGCCAGACGTTCTGAGTCTCAGTGTCCAACTTGGCCTTGGTGTTGGAGCCTGGCTCGTCTGGTTCTTCCAGGCGCCAGACGATCGAGTCGGCATTGAAGGGCGTCGGTGCGGCGGCAGGAGACGGCGGCACGCCGGAGGGTTCGGATGGTGCGATCAGGTCCCAGTCGACATCGATCGACGGTTCGCGATCGGCCAGCCGATCCCCTGCTACAGGCGGGGGCTGTACCGGCGTAACTGGGGGCGTTGATCTGAACGACTCCTCGGCGGCAACAGTCATCACAGCACTGGCCAGCGTTCGCGTGGGCCGGCTCTCGGCGGGTATCTGTACTTCCGCTACGGCTGCTGACTGACGACGGCGACGCATGACCAGCACCACCAGCAAGGCCGTCAGCAGCAAGGCGGCAAGCATCAGCCAGGGATTCGAGTCCTCGGCCTCTGGCGCCTGTTCGGCTGGCGGGGATGGGCTGACGATGGTGGGTGTCGCAGGTGCGGAAGCCGGGGCAGGATGATCTGCGGGCTTGTTCTGGATCTCGGCCAACTGACGTTGCAGCTCCACCAGCTGTTGCTGCTGGCGCGCCAGTTGTTCGTCCCGTTGCTGCAATGTGTTCCGCAGCTCTTGGGACTGGTCCTGCAATTGCTGGTTGGCTTGCAGGGCTTGCGCCAATTGTCCAGCCGCAGGGTCGGTCGCCTTGGCCGCCGCAGTTGGAGCCTGGGTGGCAATCGCCGGTTCAGGTTTCGCGACCTCCCTGAGCGGGGCCGGCACTATCTCGGGGCTTCCCGGGGGATCTATCAGCAGCGTGTATTCGCGCAACTGCCGCCCATTGGCCTGGTTCACCTGCAGCAGGAAATCCAGGAACGGCTCGTTCACCGGCTTGCTCGACACCACCCGGATCACCCTGCGTTCACCCTGCAGGATCGGGGTAAAACGCAAGTCTTCGAGAAACGGCAAGCGCTCGACACCGGCCTGCTTGAACTCGCCGGTGGTCGCCAGGCTGACCGACAACTCGCCCTCCTCCAGACCTTGCGCCTGCACCAGGGCGATCTCCGCCTCCAGCGGCTGGTTCAGCGCCGAATGCACGGCGACTTCACCCAGGCCCACAGCCGAGGCCAGGGACGAATACAGGGTCGCCAGTACCGGCAGCAGGAGCCAGGGACGATGTTTCCCCAGGCAAGATGACCCGATGGAGCCGCGCAGAGCGGCCAGCAGACTCTGGAACATGAGCACCCTTTTTGAGGACCGAAAGCGACCACAGCGGCGATACGCTGGCTGCGCATGCCGCTGTGGACCTGGTATTTCTTATAGTCTGCCGGTGTCGGTAGCTCAAAAATCCGCGGCGCTAGTTATGCCTCAAGACTTTTCCAGATTGGCCAGGATATGCGCGTGAACCCGCATGCATACCCGCATATCCTCTTCATCGACACCAACGAACAATTCACTGCGCAGGGCGGTGGCGATGGTTTCGATCTGTTCGATCAAGGGCAGCGCCGGGGCGCACAGAACGATCTTCTTCGCCCGGCGATCCTCGACCACCGACTGCCGTTGCACCAGCCCCTGGGTTTCCAGGCTGTCGAGCAGCCGCGCCAGGGTCGGTCCTTCGACGCCGACACTCTGGGCAAGTTCACGCTGGGTCGGAGCTTCATCGAAACGGGCGAGGTGCAGCAGCACCAGCCAGCGGGCCTGGGACAGGCCAAGTCCGGCCAGACGGCGATCCAGTTCGGCGCGCCAGCCTCGGGACATCTGCGCCAACTGCATGCCAAAACGGTGTTGATCGGTTAACGGCATAAACAACTCATGAGTTAGTAGACTGAAAATTAAGAAAAACTAATTATTAGTCAGCTAAGCATGACAGTTGCCGAGTGGCAAGGTTTGGAATGAACTGAATCGTTACATCTTGCCGCCGGACAACTCACATTTCGAATTCCGACTCCAGTGCCGCACGCACGCAATACAGCACACCTTCCGGCACGCGACCGGCAAACAACTCGGCCACTTCGCTCACCGGGGGCAGCTCGCCTTCGCCGTCGAGAAAGGCATCCTGGATCTCGCCGAGCAGGTCTTCCGGCAGGTCCAGCGCCTGCTCCAGGGACAACTGCTGCTTGCCCACGGCTTCGGCGAGCATTGTGTAAACGTTCTTTTCCGAGCACTGCAATTGCCCGGCGATCTGCAGCGGCGTCATGCCGGCGCGAGCCAGGGTAATCAGCTCGTGGCGGATGTCGGCCACCACTTTCGGCGCTTCCGCCTGGCCGCCCAACACTTCGAGGAACGCCTCGCCGTAGCGCTCCAGTTTGCGTGCGCCAACACCACTGACCCGGGCCATTTCCGCCAGGGAACCGGGCTGGCTGCGGAGCATTTCCAGCAGGGTGGAGTCGGGGAAAATGACATAGGGCGGCACGCCGTGTTCTTCCGCCAGTTTGCGCCGCAGGGCGCGCAAGGCTTCCCACTGTTCGCGCTCTTCGCCACGTACCAGTTGGCTGGCCTGGCTAGTGCTGCTCTTGGCGGCAGTCTGCGGCTTTATGTCGCGGCGCAGCTCCAGGGTCACCTCGCCCTTGAGCAGCGGCCGGCAGCTGTCGCTCAGACGCAGGCCGCCATAACCTTCCAGATCGATATCGGCCAGGCCGCGGGCCACCAGTTGGCGGAACAGCGAGCGCCATTCGCCTTCGCTACGGGCCTTGCCCACGCCGAATACGGAAAGATGCTGATGGCCGAAACTGCGGACTTTTTCCGTGTCCTTGCCCAGCAGCACGTCCACCAGGTGGCCGACGCCATAACGCTGGCCGGTGCGATAGATCGCCGACAACGCCTGGCGCGCCGGCTCGGTGGCATCCCAGGTCTGCACGCCATCGACGCAGTTGTCGCAATGGCCGCACGGCTGCGGCATGTCTTCGTCGAAGTAGGCCAGCAGGGTCTGGCGCCGGCAACGGGTTTCCTCGCACAACGCCAGCATGGCGTCGAGCTTGTGCTGCTCCAGGCGCTTGTGGCGCTCGTCGCCCTCGGAGTTCTGCAGCATCTGCTTGAGCATCAGCACGTCCTGCAGGCCGTAGGCCATCCAGGCATCGGCAGGCAGGCCGTCACGCCCGGCACGCCCGGTTTCCTGGTAATAGGCCTCGAGGGACTTGGGCAGGTCCAGGTGCGCCACGAAACGCACGTTGGGTTTGTCGATGCCCATGCCGAAGGCGATGGTCGCGACCATGATCAGCCCTTCCTCGTTGAGGAAACGCTTCTGGTGATAGGCGCGCAGTTCGCTGGGCAACCCGGCGTGATACGGCAGCGCCGGGAAGCCTTGCTCGCAGAGGAATGCGGCAACCTCGTCGACCTTCTTGCGCGACAGGCAGTAGACGATGCCGGCATCGCTGCGCCGTTCGCTGAGGAACGCCAGCAGTTGCTTGCGCGGCTGCTCCTTGGGAACGATGCGATAGAAGATATTCGGACGGTCGAAACTGGAGAGGAAACGCTCGGCATCCTGCAAGTGCAGGCGATTGACGATTTCCTCACGGGTGCGCTTGTCGGCGGTGGCGGTCAGGGCGATGCGCGGCACCTGGGGGAACATTTCCGCCAGTTGGCCCAGCTGCAGGTATTCCGGACGGAAGTCATGCCCCCACTGGGACACGCAATGCGCCTCGTCAATGGCGAACAGGGCGATGTCGAGGTTCTGCAGGAACGCCAGCATCCGCGGCTGCACCAGGCGCTCCGGCGCCAGATACAGCATCTTCACTTCACCCCGCCGGATCCGCGCGGCCAGGTCGCGCTGCTGTTCGGCGCTCAGGGTGGAGTTCAGCGCCGCCGCGGCGACCCCGAGTTCCTCCAGGGTCGCGACCTGATCGTCCATCAGCGCGATCAGCGGCGAGACCACCACCGCCAGGCCGTCGCGCAGCAAGGCCGGAACCTGGAAGCACAACGACTTGCCGCCGCCGGTAGGCATCAGCACCAGGGCATCGCCGCCACTGGCCACGCGCTCAATGATCGCACCTTGGCGGCCACGGAAACTGTCGTAGCCGAAGATGTCCTTGAGGACGCGTTGAGCCTGTTCGAGCATGAAAAACTCCAAAAATCGCTGAAATCCCTGTGCGCAGGCTGGCCGAAAAGACCACGGTTTTCACTGACAAATCCGTTAGCGGACTTTTCCTGGACCGTTACGACGCCTGCCGGGCATCACAAAACGCGCAAGTATACCCGAGCACTTGCCGGCGAAGGGCGACGACAATGGACCGCTGGTAACCTTTAGAAGCGCGCAAATCTGCGCTGCGGCTGGCCTGAGCGCTCAAGAAGGCCTAGAATTCAGCATCGTTTATTCCCAAGGTAGTCCTTCAATGTCCTTCGCTGAGCAATTAACCCGCCTGCAAGCCTTCCTCGACGCCGATGAGCTGCATGACGAGGCGCTGGACTATGTGGCCGCCCACGGCTACCTGACCGCGCTGTCCATCTGTTCCGAAAGCGTTCCCGACCGTGAGTGGATCGACGCCCTGTTCGCCGAGGAGCCGCACTACAGCGACGCCGCCCAGCGCGAAGAGATCGAATCCACCCTGATCGCCCTCAAGGCCCACATCGCCCGCCAACTGGCCTCCGACGAAGAGTTCGAGCTGCCGTGCGACCTCGACCTCGGCGACGAGCCGGACGACTCCGACCTGCGCGGCTGGTGCATCGGCTTCATGGAAGGCGTGTTCCTGCGCGAAGCGGCCTGGTTCGAAACCGCCGAGGAAGAAGTCAGCGAGATGCTCCTGCCGATCATGGTCGGCTCCGGTCTGTTCGACGAACAACCCGAGTTCTCCGACATCGCCAGCGATGCCAACCTGATGGACGACATGATCGTGCAGATCCCGGAAGCCCTGACCGCGCTGTACCTGCTGTGCAACGCGCCGGACGAAAAACCGGCCATTCTCAAGCCCCGTCACCACTGAGTCGTTGCCTATGGCCAAGCCCATAGGCAACCGCCCCCTGATCCTGCGTTACGTTCTGCTGGCCATCGGCTGGCTGAGCGTAGTGCTGGGGGTGATCGGCATTTTCCTCCCGGTATTGCCCACTACCCCCTTCCTGCTACTGGCCGCCGCCTGCTTTGCCCGCAGTTCGCCGCGCTTCTATCAGTGGCTGGTGAAACATCCGCGGCTCGGCCCGTGGATCCGCGATTACCTGGACGGCCACGGCATCCCGCTCAAAGGCAAGGTCTACGCCATCGGCCTGATGTGGCTGAGCATCGGCCTGTCCTGCTACCTGGTGCCCCTGCCCTGGGCCCGTGGTTTCATGCTGACCAGCGCAGTGCTGGTGACGCTCTACATCCTGCGCCAGAAGACCCTGCACAAGCCTTGAGCCCGGCCCCTGCGCGCCTCCTTCCTCCGTTCGTGGCAACCCGACCAGTTGCCCATGCTCACAAAAAATACCGCCTAGACTTCAAAAACCTGCATTCGAGCAGCCTGCCATGTCCGCAAGCCCGCATCGCCCCGACTGGACACTGCTCCGGCTTCGGCTGGCCGGCTGGTCGCTGTTGCTGGTCTGTTTGTGGACCGACCCGGGCAATGTCCGGGCGAACTGGGAATTCGTTTCTGCCCTGAGCACCTTCGAGCTCCGCCATCAGGTCCTGGGCCCGCCCCGGGAACGTCTCGAGGCCTGGAACCAGTTACTGCAAGACGTGACCGGGCGACCGGAATACGAACAACTGAACGCCATCAACCGTTTCTTCAACCAGCAACTGAGCTTCAAGGAGGACCAGAGCACCTGGCAGCAGAGCGACTATTGGGCCACGCCGATCGAGGCCCTGCTCAAAGGCGCCGGGGATTGCGAGGACTATGCGCTGGCCAAGTATTTCAGCCTGCGCAGCCTGGGGATCTCCAGCGACAAACTGCGCCTCACCTACGTCAAGGCCAGACACGGCAACCAGCCGCACATGGTCCTGGCCTATTACCCCAGCCCCAGCGCCGGACCGCTGATACTGGACAACCTCAGCAGCGCCATTCGTTCCGCCGCCCAACGCCAGGACCCGAACCCGGTATACGCCTTCAATGCCGAGGGGCTGTACCTGCCCGGAGCGGCTGGCGACAAACGCAGCATCGATCCGAAAAAACTCTCGCGCTGGCAGGACGTGCTGAAAAAGATGCGGGACGAGGGCTTCACCGTGGGCAATGGCTGATCCGACAGGGAGTGCCGAATGTCGCTACTCAAGCAACTGTTTCTCGCCATCTGCCTGTTCCTGCTGGTGGCCTTCAGCGGCAGTTTTTTTGTCAGCCTGGAAAGCTCCCGCGAGCAGATGCTCAGCCAGCTGCGCTCCCATGCCCAGGATGCGGCCACCGCCCTGGGCCTGTCCCTGACCAGCCAGGTCGACGACCCGGCGATGATGGAGCTGATGGTCAGCTCGATCTTCGACAGCGGCTACTACAACAGCATCCGGGTGGTGAACATCGAAGACGAAAGCATTCTGCTGGAGCGTACGGCGTCTGCCAGCGTCGAGGGCGTACCCCAGTGGTTCGTCAGGCTGGTGAACCTGCACCCGCAAGGCGGCGACGCCCTGGTCATGCGTGGCTGGGAACAGGTGGCGCGGGTGGAGGTGCTGAGCAACCCGCAGTTCGCCCTGGCCAGGCTCTGGGACAGCAGCCTCGGCGGCCTGGTCTGGCTGCTGGTCTGCGGGTTGCTCAGTGCGGTGTTCGGCGGCTGGCTGCTGCGGCGCCAGTTGCGGCCGCTGGATGCCATGGTCAGGCAGGCCGAAGCCATCAGCCATCGTGAGTTCATCAGCCTGCCGAGAGTGCCGCGCACCCCCGAACTCAAGCGGGTGGTCCTGGCCATGAACCAGATGGTGGAGAAACTCAAAGCCCTGTTCGCCGAAGAGGCCGCGCGCAGCGAGAAACTGCGGGCCGAGTCCTATCAGGACAGCCTGACCGGCCTGGCCAATCGGCGCCTGCTGGACGAGCAGCTCAGCGATCAACTGCTGCTCAACGAGCAGAGTGGCGATGGTTATCTGCTGATGCTGCGGGTCAATGACCTCAGTGGCCTGAACCAGCGCCTGGGCGGCCAGCGCACCGACGCCCTGATCAAAAGCATCGGCGACCTGCTCAAACGCATCAGCGCCCAGAGCGATCGACGCCACTGGCTGGCGGCGCGCAATCGCGGCGGCGAATTCAGCCTGCTCACACCGGGCCTGGACAGCCGCGGCGCCGAGCGCCTGGCCATGGAAATCAGCGCCACCCTGGAAAACCTGCGCCTGACCGGGGCCAGCGACTGCACGCCGGTGGCGCACCTGGGCATAGTCGCCTACCGGACGGGCGACCCGCTGAGCGGCGTCTGGTTGCGCCTGGACCAGGCGCTGGCGCAGGCCCAGCAGCACCCCGAGCGCCCCTGGGCGTTGCTGCAGGACTTCGCCGCCGGCCCCAGCCAGCCGCAGCATGACTGGCGCGCCTGGATCGACGAGGCCCTGAATAACGGCAAGTTGAAGTTGTATTTCCAGCCGGTGGTGCAGTGCGCCGACACCAGCGAGGTGCTGCATCACAAGGTGCTGGCGCGTTTGCTCGACCCGCAGGGCGAAGCCATCGCCGCCGGGCATTTCCTGCCATGGATCGAGCGCCTCGGCTGGTCGGCGCGCTTCGACCTGGCCATGCTCGAACACACCCTGGACTATCTGGTCGAGCATGCCTGGCCGCTGGCCCTGAGCCTGTCCGGCAGCACCCTGCGCGACCCCGACGCCTTGCAGCGGATCCTTGCCCAGCTCAAGGCCCTGCCCGACCTGGCCAGGCTCCTGACCCTGGAGATCGACGAACGCCAACTGCCCTCGGCCAGCGAGCTGCAGCAACTGAGCCAGCGCCTGCGGGACAGCGGCTACCGAATCGGCCTGCAGCACTTCGGCGGCAACTTCAGCCAGATCGGCAACCTCGCCCACCTGGGCCTGGCCTACCTGAAAATCGATGGCTGCTACATCCGCGATATCGACCGGCAAAGCGACAAACAGTTGTTCATCGAGGCCGTATTTCGCGCCACCCACAGCATCGACCTGCCGCTGATCGCTGAACGGGTCGAAACCCAGGGCGAACTGGACACCCTCAAGGCCCTGGGCCTGTTCGGGGTCATGGGGCGGCTGATCGGCCCACCGGAACCGATGTAGCCCCTCCCCCGCATAGCTCCGGCGCCAGCCTCGGTCGAGGCTGGCGCCGGACCCGCCTGGCCTCAGACGTTATCGACCTTCAGCGAATGGTCGTTGAGCATGCCGTTGATGATGGTCGCGGTATCCACGCCACCCGCGATCACCCCGCCCGCACCCGGCGTCACCCCGTAATGCGCCGCCAGGTTGACTCCGGCCAGGTCGATGGTCTGGCTCGGCGTGGCCCCCGCCGCCGCGCTGACATCGATGCTGGTGACCAGGGACGGACCGCTGCCGGTGACCGTGAAGTGCAGGTAGTCATCCAGCGATGCGCTGCTGGCGTTCTCGCCTTGCAGCAGTTGCGACAGGTCGAGCTTGTCGGTGCCCGGCGTGAAGTCGGTGATCAGGTCATGCCCGCTGTTGCCCTGTTGCCACTGGAAGGTGTCGCTGCCGCTGCCACCGGTCAGGCTGTTGTTACCCAGCCCGCCGATCAACAGGTCGTCGCCGCCACCACCGTTGAGCACATCGTTGCCCAGGCCGCCAGTGATGATGTTGGCGTTGTTGTCGCCGGTCAGGCTGTCGTTGTAGTTGGAGCCCACCAGGTTCTCGATGGCGGTCAGGATGTCGGTACCGGCGCCACCGGTATTCTGCGCACCGAGCAGCCCGAGATTGACCGTGACCCCGGCACTGGCATGGGCGTAGCTGGCGGTGTCGTTGCCTGTGCCGCCGTCGAGCAGGTCGTTACCCGGCCCGCTGAACAGCAGGTCGTTACCAGCGTCGCCGTGCAGGGTGTTGTTGCCACTGCCAGCGATGAGCACGTCGTTGCCATCGCCGGCATTGATCAGGTTGTCGCCGCTGCCGGCCAGCAGCACATCGTCGCCAGCGGTGCCGGTCAGGGTATGGCCGCCCTGATAGCTGATGCTCACCGCCGCGCTGTCGCTGCCGCCATGGCTGTCGCTGGCGGTGTAGGTGCCGTGGTAATCCGGCGTGGAGTCCTGGCCGCCGGCGTAGTTGACGGTCATGGTCAGCTGGTAGTTTTCCGAACCGTTGGCGTTGCCGCCGCTGGGGTTGGTCAGGTTGGTGATGTGGATCTGGTAGGTGCCGTCCGCCCCCGCGGTGAAGTTTCCGCCGTCGGCGATCGCGGTGTAGGCCCCGCCATTGAAGGCGTACTCCATGCCCACCCGGCCCGCCGTCAGGTTGTGATCCAGGTTCAGGGTCTCGCCCTGTTTCAGGTTGACGCTGATCACATCCTCGTCGTTGTCATTGCCGTTGTTGATGCTGCCCAGGAAGCCGCTGATCACCACCGCGGCCGTCATGGCCGCAGTATTGGCATTGAACGAGGCCCGGGCGACGGTCAGGGTCTGGCTGGACCCTCCGGTGAAGCCGATGGTCTGCAGGCTGCCGGCGGTAAAGTCCGCCCCTGGGGACAGCCATCCGGTGTTGAAGCTGGTCGGCGCGGCCGTCAGCGGATCGCCGTTGGCATCGCTGTCGTTGGCCAGCAGGGCATCGGCCGGCACCAGGATAGTGCCCGACAGAATGTTGGTGATGATGTGGTCGTCGCCCGCCATCGGCGCCGCGTTCGGATTGACCTTGATCACCAGGGTCGAGCTGGCCAGGTCGCCGTCGTTGTCGCTGGCGGTGAAGCCGACCGTCTCGGTCAGCACCGCGCTGGTGATTTTCTGCGAGCTGTAGGTGTAATCGCCCGTGTCGAGTTTCACCACCAGCGTGCCGCCATTGTTGGTGGCGATGCTGAGGCTGTTGTCCAGGGTGTTGAAGGTGCCGTGGTTGACCCCGCCGCTGAAGCTCAGCGAACCCTGGTTGCTATTGCCTTTGGGGTCATAGGTGTAGGTGGTGCCATCGACCACCAGGGTCTTGATGAAACCGCCATCGGCGCCGAACGAGCCACCTTCGCCGAGCAGGCTGCCGGTGACCGGAGTGCCCTGTACCGTACCGGCCAGCACCGAGTCGAGCTGGTTCAGGTCGGTGACTACCACGGCATTGGTGTCGATATGGGTACTGCCGTCATAGGCCAGCGGGTCGAGGTTGCTGTTGCTGACGCCGCTGCCCAGGCCGATTGCATAGTTCTTGATGCCGTTGGCGTCGAGGAAGGCTTTCCAGGCGGTTTCGTCAGCGGTGCCGATCTCCTGGCCATCGGTGGGCTTGCCGTCGGAGAAGAAATAACCGACGTTCTGCGCGCCAGTGATCTGGCCACTGGTGACAAACGCCAGCTTCGCCGCGGCCACGGCCGCATCGTAGTTGGTGCCGCCGCCCGCGGTCAGGGAGGCGATGATCGACTTGGCCGTCGCCACATCGACCCAGATCGGCGTCTTGTCCGTGGCGCTGCTGCTGAAGGTGACGATCTGCACCTTCACGTCGCCCATGTCGTCGTACTTGTCGAGCAAGGCGCTGATCGCCTGCTTGGCCAGGTCCAGGCGCGACAGGCCCGGCACCCCGGACGGGTCAACCATGCTGCCGGAGACGTCGATCACCAGCAGCAGGTTGGAATCAACTTCCAGCGCGGTGACCGCACGCTCACTGGCGACCGCCTTGGGCACGTCGTCGACGATGCTGATCTGGATGGTGCTGGTGGTGGTATTGCCCACCGCGTCGGTGGCCTTGTAGGTGAAGCTTTCGCTCAGCACGTTCGGGCCGTCATTGGCATTGGGCTGGGTTTTCGGCGCCGAGGTCAGGGTGTAGCGGTAGGTGCCGTCGGGGTTGAGCAGGATCTGCCCGTAAGTGCCGGTGGCGCTGCCGACCAGGGTATAGGTAATCGCACCGCTGCCACCGGTGACCGAACCGACCAGGGTGCCGGTGGCGGTTTCGCCGGTGTTGCCCGGGTCGCTGCCGATCACCGTGCCGGCCGCCAGGTCCTGGCCGTCCTTGCTCAGATCCAGGGCCTTTTCGAAGACAGTGACATCCTGGTCAGTGACCGCCGTGAGCTGGTTGCCGCAGATCTGGATGGTGATGGTGGTGGTGCTTTCATCGCCATCCGCATCACGCACGGTGTAGACGAACACATCCTCCGAGTCGGGAGCGGTGACCGAGTTTGGATAGCTGTGATAGGTCGCGTTGCCGAAGGCGTCCAGGGTCAGCGTGCCATACAGGCCGTTGATGGTGGTATTCAAGCCGCCAATGGCCGAGGTCGAGGTATCGCTGCCGGCGCGCACGCCGACCACCGCGCCCGTGGCGGCCGGGCCATCGGCGCCCCCGATATCGTTACCCAGCACGTTACCGCTGATGGTCGTGCCCTGATCAGCCATCACCACGTCAGGATTCGCGGTGGGCAGGTCATCGACGATATTCACATCGATCACCCCGGAGGCGCTGCTGCCATCGCTATCGCTGGCCAGCACAGTGAAATGCTCGGCGATGCTGTTGGCCCCCAGCCCCGTCGGGTGGTTTTCATTGTCGAGCAGGGTGTAGCTGTAGCTGACGACGCCGGTGCTGGCGTCGTAACCGGTGATGGTCAGGGTATTGCCCAAGGCAGTCGTCATCGATTGCGGAAAGCCCGCGGCCGCCCCGCCGGTCACCACATTGATCCCGCCCACAGTCAGGGTTTGCAGGCCGTCCGGCGCGGTGACGATAAAGAAGCCGCTCTGGGTCAAGGCCGGGGCATTGGGGCTGGTGCCGTCGCTGAGGTGCTTCTCGTAGACCGTCAGTTCGCCGCCCGGGATATCCAGGCAGTCGAGAGTCACACCGTCGTCATTGTTATGGATACTCAGCACCAGGTTGGCGGTGCTGGGGTCGCCGTCGGCGTCGGTGATGGTGTAGGCGAAGGTCTCGGTACCGTTGCCATTACCGTGCAGCGCCTTGAAGTCGGCGTCCGCGGTGTTGAGGGTGTAGGTGTAGGTGCCATCGGCTGCCAGCACCAGGGTGCCGTAGGTGCCGGTGAAGGTACCAGCGGTGACGGGACCGCTGGGTACCCGGTCGGCGCCTTGCACGTCGTTGCTCAGCACATTGCCACTGAGCACCAGCTGGCTTTCCGAGGCGACGCCATTGCTGTCATTGACCGCCGTTGGCAAATCGTCCACCACGTTCACATCCAGCGAACCGCTGGCGGTGCTGCCATCGGTATCGGTGGCGACCACATTGAAGTGCTCACTGAGGCTGTTGGCGCCGTTGGCGGTTGGGTGATCCTCGTTGTCCGCCAGGGTGTAGCTGTAGCTGATCACCCCGGTAGCCGCGTTGTAGCCGGTGATGGTCAGGGTATTGCCCAGGTCGGTGGTGATCGATTGTGGGAAACCGGCAGCGACTCCACCGCTGATCACACTGATGCCACCCACGGTCAAGGTTTGCAGGCCGTCCAGGGCGGTGACGGTGAAGGTGCCGCTCTGGGTCAGCGCGCCCGCATTCGGGCTGCTGCCATCTGACAGATTCTTTTCGTAGACCGTCAGTTCGCCGCCGTTGCTATCCAAGCCATTAAGGGTCACATCGTCGTCATTGTTATGGATATTCAGCACCAGGTTGGCGATGCTGGGGTCGCCATCGGCGTCGGTGATGGTGTAGGCGAAGGTCTCGGTACCGTTGCCATTGCCGTGCAGCGCCTTGAAGTCGGCATCCGCGGTGTTGAGGGTGTAGGTGTAGGTGCCATCGGCTGCCAGCACCAAGGTGCCGTAGGTGCCAGTGAAAGTACCAGCAGTGACCGGGCCGCTGGGGACCCGGTCGGCGCCTTGCACGTCGTTGGTCAGCACATTGCCACTGAGCACCAGCTGGCTTTCCGAGGCGACGCCATTGCTGTCATTGACCGCCGTTGGCAGGTCGTCCACCACATTCACGTCCAGCGAACCGCTGGCGGTGCTGCCATCGACATCGGTCGCCACCACATTGAAGTGTTCGCTGAGGCTGTTGGCGCCATTGGCGGTGGGGTGATCCTCATTGTCCACCAAGGTATAGCTGTAGCTGATCACTCCGGTAGCCGCGTTGTAGCCCGTGATGGTCAGGGTATTGCCCAAGGCGGTGGTCACCGATTGCGGGAAGCCCGCGGCCACCCCACCGGTCACCACATTAATTCCGCCCACCGTCAGGGTCTGCAGGCCGTCCAGCGCGGTCACGGTAAAGCTGCCGCTCTGGGTCAGCGCGCCCGCATCCGGGCTGCTGCCATCTGACAGGTTCTTCTCGTAGACCGTCAGTTCGCCGCCGTTGCTGTCCAGACCATTAAGGGTCACGCCGTCGTCGTTGTTGTGCACCTGCAACACCAGGTTGGCGGTGCTGGTATCGCCGTCGGCATCGGTCAGGGTGTAAGTGAAGCTTTCCGTACCGTTACCGCCGCCCTTGAGCGCGAGGAACGCCGGATCGCTGGTATGGACCGTGTAGGTGTAGGTACCGTCGGCGGCCAGCACCAGGGTGCCGTAGGTGCCGTTGAAGGTGCCCGCGGTGATCGGCCCGCTGGGCACCCGGTCGGCACCCTGCACATCGTTGGTCAGCACATTGCCGCTCAGGGTCAGCTGGCTTTCGGAGGCGATGCCGGCGTTGCTGTCGTTGGCTGCCGTCGGCAGGTCGTCGACCACATTGATATCCAGCGAGCCGCTGGTGCTGCTGCCGTCGACGTCGGTGGCGACCACCGTGAAACTCTCACCCAGGGTGTTGCTGCCATTACCGGTCGGGTGCGCCTCATTGTCGACCAGGGTGTAGCTGTAGCTGACCACCCCGGTGCCGGGGTCGTAGCCGGTGATGGTCAGGGTATTGCCCAGGCCGGTGCTGATCGATTGCGGAAAGCCGGCGGCCACCCCGCCACTGACCAGGGTGATGCCGCCCACGGTCATGGTGCTCAGGCCATCGAGCGCCGAGACATTGAAGGTGCCGCTCTGGGTCAGCGCGCCCGCATCCGGGCTGCTGCCGTCCGCCAGGTTCTTCTCGTAGACCGTAAGCTCCGCGCCTTCGAGGTTCAGGCCCTGAATCACCACCGGGTCGTCATTGTTGTGCACCTGCAGCACCAGGTTGGCGGTGCTGCTGTCGCCGTCGGCATCGGTCAGGGTGTAGGTGAAGCTGTCCGTACCGTTGCCGCCGCCCTTGAGCGCGAGGAACGCCGGATCGCTGGTATGCACGGTATAGGTGTAGGTACCGTCGGCGGCCAGCACCAGGGTGCCGTAGGTGCCGTTGAAAGTGCCGGCGGTGATCGGTCCGCTGGGCACCCGGTCGGCGCCCTGCACGTCGTTGGTCAGGACATTGCCGCTCAGGGTCAGCTGGCTTTCCGAGGCAACGCCATTGCTGTCGTTGAACGCCTGGGGCACATCGTCGGTGATATTGATATCCAGCGAGTTGCTCGCCGAATCACCATTGCTGTCGCTGGCCAGCACGGTGAAATGCTCGCTCAGGTTGTTGGCACCGTCGGCGGCGGAATGGATTTCGTTGCCGACCAGGGTGTAGCTGTAGCTGACCGTACCCGTGGCAGGATCGAAACCGGTGACCGTCAGGGTGTTACCCAGGGCGGTGGTGATCGACTGCGGGAAGCCGGCGGCCACCCCGCCACTGACCACGGCAATCCCGCCCACACTGAGGTTGAGCAGCCCGTCGGGGGCAGAAACACTGAAGGTGCCGTTCTGCACCAGCGCCGCCGGATTGCTCGCCGAGCCTTGGGGCAGATTGGCTTCGCTGAGGGTCAACTCGCCATTGGCGACCGACAGGCCGCCCAGGGTGACCGGGTTGTTCGGTGGGGGCGGCGGCGCGATATCGCCGTCGTCGCTGGGCGGTACCGCGGCAATCCGCTCAGGCACGAACTCGGGGATGCCATTGAAGCCCGCGGTGGGGAAACCAATGATCGGCTCGACCCGCCCCGCGACTTCTTCAAGCAGTACAAAGGTGTGCCCGCCACCCAGGGCGCCAGCAGAGCCCCCCGTAGCACCGGGGCCGGCCGCGGTGGCTTCGCCGGTTTGCGTCGGGTCGGCGCCGGCAACGATGGCTTTCTGCAGTTGCTCGACATCGGTCAGTTGCGCCTCGCTGGGGGTCACGGCTTCAGGAGCCTGCACATGGGGCGCCTGGTTCGCCAGCAGTTGCGGGGTCATTTGCAGGCTGCTGTCACGCCCGAGGGTCAGTTCCTGGCCGTTCTGCAGATGCACGGCCACCGCGCCCTCCGCACCGGTCGCCAGTTGATCCCCAGCGAACAGACGATCGCCTTCTACCAGAACGCGTCGGCTGCCATCCGCCGCTACCGCTACCACCTGCCCGATTACCTTACTGACGACACCGATTAACCTAGCCATGAGCACTTCCTCCGCTGCCGACCGCTATCGGCATCTGGTTGCACGGAAAAGTGCTATGGCGTTATCGGGTCACCGACGGGAAACGCCAGCCTGAAGGTTCACTGATTGCTGCTCAGTCGAACCTGCGCACCGGCCTGTCCCTCTCGCTCGTCCCTCGCTGGCCTGCTGTTTCTGCCGAAGGCAAAACCGAATGCAATCAAACGCATTCAGGCTTCGGACAGCCCTCCCGCGAAAGTCGCGACATGGATTCAAACACTGCAAGTGACAAAAAAATGTCGCTGAAAAATCCGTATCGCACCCTCCCCACCGCTCCTCTCCCGCCCTATGTCGCAAATTTTTTTGAACCTTTTCAAGCCCCTGAAAAGCTCTCTAGAGCCTATAAATACGGGGCTTGCGAACTGAACAATGTGCTGGATTTCACAGAGTGCATAAGTTTTTTTCAGCATAAGCCTTATGAGAAATTCTTCTTAGCTTCCGCTCAGGATGTTCTTAGCTCTGTTGTTACAAGCCTGAAACGGTTTGACCTATAAAGTTCGTCATTTTTTTGGCGACTGCAAAGCACCATACATGGACCAGGGAGATGTACCTCATGCGCGTTTTCACCCCCCTCAGTAGCGCGATTTTATTAGCCGTGGCCTGCATTCATCAGGCCCAAGCCATGTCTCTGACGGAGGCGATTCAAAGCACGCTGGACAACCACCCGGAACTGCGGGCGAGCCAGAACAACCGTCTGTCGGCTGATGAGGACGTCAAGGTCGCCAAAGGGGGCTTCTATCCATCGCTGGACCTGAATGCTGCCTATGGCCGTGGCTACAGCGACAACACCACCACGCGCGCGCTGGGCAACCATCACACCGAGACGCTGACCTATACCCAGTCGGAGTTGCGCCTGCGGCAAATGCTCTTCGACGGCTTTAATACCGCCAACGAAGTCGGGCGTACCCAGTCGGTCTCCAACTCGCGGGCCTACTACACCCGCGGCACCGCCGAGAGCCTGGCCCTGCGCACCATCGAGGTGTACCTGGAAGTGCTCAAGCGCCGCGAACTGGTGACCCTGGCCAAGAACAACCTGCAGGCCCACCTGCGGGTCAACGACCAGATCGGCCTGCGCAGCGAACGCGGCGTCGGCAGCACCGCCGACCTCGATCAGTCCAAGGCCCGTCGCGCCCTGGCGGAAAACAACTACGACACCGCGCAGGTCGACCTGGCCGACGCCGAGGCCAACTTCTTCAGCGCCGTGGGCCGTATGCCCGACGAACTGGAAAGCCTGCCTTCGGTGCGTGGCGAGATCCCCGCCAGCCTGCCGGATGCCCGGCAGAGCATGCTGGAGAACAACCCCTACCTGAAATCGGCCCAGGCCGACGTGCACGCGGCCGAGAGCCAGTACGAGGTCGCCAAGTCGCCCTTCTACCCACGCTTCGACGCCGAGGCCGCGGTGGGCGCCAACGACAACGTGCAAGGCGACAAGGGCCACGACAATGAATGGCGGGTGGGCGTAGTGATGAACTACAACCTGTTCCGCGGCGGCAGCGACAAGGCGCGCCTGCAATCTGACGCGCACAAGATCAACCAGGCCATGGACATCCGCAACAACGCGCTGCGCATGCTCAACGAGAACATCACTCTGGCCTGGAACGCCATGGTCAACGCCAAGAAGCAGACCCCCACGGCCCGCGAATACGCTGAAACCACCACCCGCGTACGGGCCGCCTACCAGGACCAGTTCGGTCTCGGCCAGCGCACCCTGCTCGACCTGCTGGACAGCGAAAACGAGCTGTACAACGCCAACCGCCGCTACACCGAAGTGCGCTACACCGAGGAGTTCTCGATGTATCGCGTGCTGGCGAACATGGGCGAGTTGTTGAACAAGGAAAAAGTCGTGGTGCCGGCCGAAGCGATCGCCCAGACCGAAGTGAAGAGCGACGCCCGTCTGCCTGAGATGCGTTAAGTCCTCGGAGGACTTCAATGTGACCAGCATGGAACCCGGGAGCTCAAGCGTCGATCCGCGCCTGAGCTTTGATGACCCGTTGTTGGACGGATTGCTGATCCTCTGCAAACTGCACGACTGTACCGTCAGTCGTGCCAGCCTCAGCGCGGGGCTGCCCCTGGCCCAGCAGCGCCTGAGCCTGGACCTGCTGCCCCGCGCCGCGGCCCGCGCCAGCCTGCAGGCGCGCCTGCTGCGGCGTGAGCTGTCGGCGATCTCCAAGCTCAACCTGCCGGTGCTGCTGATCCTCAAGCATGGTCGCTGCGCGGTCCTGCGCCGCTGGGGCGATGACGGCCAGGCGCTGATCCTGCCCAGCGAAGCCGAAGGCGGCGAGCAGTGGGTCAGCCAGGCTGAGCTGAACGACGACTACAGTGGCCAGGCGCTGTTCGCCCGGCCACGCCATGAATTGGAGGAGCTGCGCAGCTCCCTGGTGCCGCGGGTCGAAGCCTGGTTCCGCGACACCCTGAAACTCTCGCGCTGGCTGTACAGCGACGCGATCCTCGCCAGCCTGCTGATCAACCTGCTGGGGCTGATGGTGCCGCTGTTCGTCATGCAGACCTACGACCGCGTGGTGCCCAACCAGGCCACCTCGACCCTCTGGGTGCTGGCCATCGGCCTGTTGATCGGCACCGGCTTCGAGCTGGTGCTGCGAGTGGTGCGCGCCCACCTGCTGGACAGCGCCGGCAAGCGCACCGACGTGATCCTCTCCGCCACCCTGTTCGAGCGCATCACCGGCATGGCGATGAAAGCCAAGCCGGCGACCATCGGCGGCTTTGCCCAGAGCATCCATGACTTCCAGGGCCTGCGCGAGTTTCTCACCGCCGTGACCCTGACCAGCCTGATCGACCTGCCCTTCGCCGTGCTGATGCTGCTGGTGATCGGCCTGCTCGGCGGCTGGCTGGTGGTGATTCCGCTGCTGGCGTTTCCCCTGACCATCCTCTTCGCCATGCTGATCCAGGTACGCCTGCGCGACACTGTGCAAAAGAGCCTGAGCCTGGGCGCCGAACGCCAGGCCCTGCTGATCGAAACCCTCGGCGGCCTGGAAACCCTCAAGGCCTGCAGCGCCGAAAGCGAACGCCAGCACCGCTGGGAAAGCACCCACGGCGCCCTCACCCGCCTCGACAGCCACGCGCGCAATCTCTCGGCCCTGGCCACCAACGGCACCCTGTTCATCCAGCAGTTCTGCGGCATGGCGACCATAGTCGCCGGGGTCTACAGCATCATCGCCGGCAACCTCAGCGTCGGCGCGCTGGTGGCCACCTACATGCTCGGCAGCCGGGTCCTGGCGCCACTGGGGCAGATCGCCGGGCTGATCACCCGCTACCAGCAGGCGCAGCTGACCATGCGCAGCACCGACGCCCTGATGGCCCTGCCCCAGGAACGCGATGCCCGCCAGCGCCCGCTGGAGCGCACGCAACTGCAAGGCGCGTTGGCGCTCAACCAGGTGACCTTCCGTTATCAGGGGCAGAATGCCGCGGCCCTGAGCAACATCAGCTTCAGCATGCAGCCCGGCGAACGCATCGGCATCATCGGCCGCAGCGGCTCCGGCAAGAGCACCCTGGGGCGCCTGGTCATGGGTTTCTATGCCCCCGAGGAAGGCCAGTTGCTGCTGGACGGCCTCGACCTGCGCCAACTGGACGTGGCCGACCTGCGCCAGCAGATCGGCTATGTCGCCCACGACCTGCCGCTGCTGGCCGGCAGCCTGCGCGACAACCTGACCCTCGGCGCCCACTACATCAGCGATGCACGCATGCTGGAAGTGGCCGAACTGACCGGGGTCACCGAGCTGGCCCGCCAGCATCCCCAGGGCTTCGACCGGCCGGTGGGCGAGCGTGGCCAGCTGCTGTCCGGCGGCCAGCGCCAGGCCGTGCTGCTGGCCCGGGCGCTGCTGCTGGACCCGCCGATCATGCTCCTGGACGAACCCACCAGCGCCATGGACAACAGCAGCGAAGACGCCCTGCGCCAGCGCCTGCACGCCTGGGTACAAGGCAAAACCCTGCTGCTGGTGACTCACCGCACCTCGATGCTCAGCCTGGTGGAGCGGCTGGTGGTCCTGGACAACGGACGGATCGTCGCCGACGGCCCGAAAGAAGCGGTCATCGATGCACTGCGCAAGGGCCGTGTCGGCTCTGCGACGGTCTAGGAGTCGCCCCATGCCTGCCTCATCGCAATCGCGCGGCTACTTCGCCAGCCTGCGCAAAAGCGCGGAAAGCGAGTTCATGCCCGAAACCGCCGGCGCCTCGTTGCAGGACTCGCCCCGCGGCTCGCGCATTGTCGTCTGGCTGACCACCGGGCTGCTCGTCAGTGCCCTGCTCTGGGCCAAGTTCGCGGTGCTGCAGGAAGTCACCACCGGCGAAGGCAAGGCCATCCCGTCGAGCAAGGTGCAGGTGGTGCAGAACCTGGAGGGCGGTATCGTCACCGAGATCTTCGTGCGCGAAGGGCAGATGGTGAACAAGGGCGACACCCTGCTGCGCCTGGACGACACGCGCTTCTTGTCGAACAAGGGCGAAAGCGAGGCCGACCGCTATGCCTTGATGGCCCAGGTCGAACGCCTCTCCGCCGAAGCCGAGGGTCGGCCGTTCAAGCCGTCCGACGAGGTGGTGGCCAAGGCGCCCCAGGTGGCGGAGGACGAACGCTCGCTGTACGAACAGCGCCAGCGCCGCCTGGCCAGCGAACAGCGGACCCTGAGCGAACAACTGCGGCAAAAGACCCAGGAACTGGCGGAGTTCCGCTCGAAACAGGGGCAATTCAGTTCCAGCCTGGCCCTGCTCAACCAGGAGATGAACATGTCGGCGCCGCTGGTGAGTACCGGCGCGGTGTCACCGGTGGAAATCCTGCGTCTGAAACGCAGCGCGGTGGAAATCCGCGGTTCGCTGAACGCCACGACCCTGGCCATTCCCCGGGCGGAATCGGCGATCAACGAGATCAGGAGCAAGATCGACGAGTCCGAACAAAGCTTCCGCTCCGACGCCGCCAAGGAGCTCAACGAGAAACGCACCGACCTGTCGAAAATCACCGCCACCAGCATCGCCATCGACGACCGGGTGACCCGCACCACCGTGACTTCGCCGGTGCATGGGGTGATCAAGCAGCTCAAGGTCAACACCATCGGCGGCGTGGTCCAGCCAGGCAGCGACATGGTGGAAATCGTGCCGCTGGAGGACAACCTGCTGATCGAGGCCAAGGTGCGGCCGCAGGACGTGGCCTTCCTCCATCCCGGGCAGAAAGCCATGGTCAAGTTCAGCGCCTACGACTACACCATCTACGGCGGCCTGAGCGCCAAGCTGGAACTGATCGGCGCCGACACCATTACCGACGACAAGGGCAACAGCTTCTATCTGATCCAGGTGCGCACCGACAAGAACCACCTGGGCGGCGACCTCAAGCCGCTGCTGATCATCCCTGGCATGGTCGCCACGGTGGACATCATCACCGGCGAGAAAAGCGTGCTCGACTACCTGCTCAAGCCGGTGCTCAAGGCGCGGACCGAGGCGATGCGCGAGCGTTAGGCCCTCGGATTTGTGGTGTACGGAGAAACGCTATCGCGAGCAAGCTTCGCTCCAACAGAGGGTTGTACATTCCCTGTAGGAGCGAAGCTTGCTCGTGATGAAGCCCTCAAGCCTTGCCCTCACCATGATTGCGCTGGAACACCTCTTCCCCCATCGCCGCGATCTGCCCGTCGATCAAGGCCTCGAAAGGTTTCAGCAAGGGCTCGAACGAGGTTGGCGCCTCCAGGGTCTGCAGGGCCTGGACGATAGCCTCGATGGTCGACAAGGCCCCCGGCCCGGGCGCCTTGCGCAGCCGGTAACGGGACACCGCGCCTGCGGCCAGGGTCACCCGTGGCAACGCCGCCAGCAGCGGATTGAGGTGCAGCAACTTGCGCGCCTTGCGCCAGGTGCCGTCGGGCACCACCAGCAGCAAGGGCTGTTCGTCCGGCGCGCTGGAGTAGGCCTGCAACGGCTGCGCGTCCTCCGCCGGGAACAGCAGGCGCGCCTGATACCCGGGGCAGTTCAACAGCTTCGGCAGATCGTCAAACACCTCGCCGACGATCAACTCGGCATTGTTCAACCCCAGCGCCGCCAGCCGCGCGGTGTTCAGCGCGTGGTTCACTTCGCTGGGATGCTGCAACAGCAGTACCCGGGTACGGCTGTCCAGCCGTGGAATAAGCGGGCACAGGCAATGGGTTTTCGGGCGCAGGCAACGCGGGCACTGGACTCTCGACATACTGGCCTCCTCAGACCTGGTTGAGCTGCGCCTTGAGCAGGTCGCGGAACGTCTGGATCAACGGTTCACGGCTACGGCCGCGGCGCACGATCATCGAAAACGGCGCCTGATAGCCGAAGGTGGCCGGCAGCAGCACGCGCAAGTCGCCCTTGTCGGCCCAGGCCTGGGCGTAATGCTCCGGCAGGTAGCCGATGTAGGCGCCGGACAGCACCAGGATCAGTTGCGCCTCCATGCTCTCCACCGTCGCCGCGCTGTGCTTGAAGCCGTGGCGGGCCAGTTCGGCCTGGCTCCAGTAGCCACGACCGACCATGCGCTGCTGGGTGATCACCTGCTCGGGGATGCGCCGCTCGTTGAACAGCGGGTGCCGGCTGCTGCAATACAGCCAGTGCTGCTCGCGGTACAGCGGCATATACACCAGCCCGCTCATGCGCGTGGAGAACGCGCCGATGGCCAGGTCCAGGCGGTTGTCCTGCACGCCGAGCTGCAATTCGTAGGGGCTGAGCACCGACAGGTGCAAATGCACCGCCGGGTGTTCCTGGCTGTAGGCGCCGATGGCTTCGGCGAACGGCAGGGCCTTGTCGCTCACCGTCGAGTCGATCACCCCCAGGTTGAGGGTGCCGCGCAGTTCGCCCTTGAGCGCCGCGGCGTACTGCTCGAAGCCTTCCAGTTCGCCCAGCAGGCGCAGGGTTTCCTGATGGAACAGCTCGCCCTTGCTGGTCAGGCTGAAACCGCCACGGCCACGGTGGCACAGCACCAGCCCCAGGGCCGACTCGAGCTGGCTCATGTAGGTGCTGATGGCCGACGTCGAGAGGTTCAGTTCGTGCTGGGCATTGGCGAACCCCTGATGCCGCACCACGCTGACGAAGATGCGCAATAGTTTCAGATCAGGTAAAGCGTTGGCCATGGGAGCTCCACAAGGAAAATCGACAATGGGGATCGGGTGTCAGGGTCATCCAGGCCCATCAGCGTTCCTCCATAGAGAATCTGGCGATCTTGATTATGGCTGCTATGCAGCCAATCGCGGGCAAGCCTCGCTCCTACAGGAGCACGCGTTTCTGTAGGAGCGAGGCTTGCCCGCGATAGCGTCAGCCCTGACGCCACCCTCCTTCGACAGCGCGAAGTCTATCCTCTAGCGCCGCCATTAGTTTAGAAAAACCTGAACTAAGTATTTGCCCGTAGCGATTCTTCCCGCCCACTACATTTCGCAGAATCGGCCCCACTCGGTTTCGCCGGCACTCCTTGCTGCGCTGAAAACCCTATAAATAAAACAACGATGAGGCCAATCCCGTGGACAAGATTCTCCACCAACCACTGGGCGGCAACGAAATGCCGCGCTTCGGCGGCATCGCCACCATGATGCGTCTTCCCCATGTGCCTACCCCGGCCGGCCTGGATGCCGCCTTTGTCGGCGTACCGCTGGACATCGGCACCTCGCTGCGCGCCGGCACCCGCTTCGGGCCCCGTGAGATCCGCGCCGAATCGGTGATGATCCGTCCGTACAACATGGCCACCGGCGCCGCGCCCTTCGATTCGCTGAACGTGGCCGACATCGGCGACGTGGCCATCAACACCTTCAACCTGCTGGACGCCGTGCGCATCATCGAAGAAGCCTACGACGGTATCCTCGAGCACAATGTGATCCCGCTGACCCTGGGCGGCGACCACACCATCACCCTGCCGATCCTGCGGGCCATCCACAAGAAACACGGCAAGGTCGGCCTGGTGCACATCGACGCCCACGCCGATGTCAACGACCACATGTTCGGCGAGAAGATCGCCCACGGCACCACCTTCCGCCGCGCCGTCGAAGAAGGCCTGCTGGACTGCGACCGCGTGGTGCAGATCGGCCTGCGGGCCCAGGGCTACACCGCCGAAGACTTCAACTGGAGCCGCAAGCAGGGTTTCCGCGTGGTGCAGGCCGAAGAGTGCTGGCACAAGTCGCTGGAACCGCTGATGGCCGAAGTACGGGCGAAAGTCGGTGACGGCCCGGTGTACCTGAGCTTCGACATCGACGGCATCGACCCGGCTTGGGCGCCAGGCACCGGCACCCCGGAAATCGGCGGCCTGACCACCATCCAGGCGATCGAGATCGTCCGTGGCTGCCAGGGCCTCGACCTGGTCGGCTGCGATCTGGTAGAAGTCTCGCCGCCGTATGACACCACCGGCAACACCTCGCTGCTGGGCGCCAACCTGCTGTATGAAATGCTCTGCGTACTGCCGGGCGTGGCGCGTCGCTGAGGCCCGGCCATGAACGAGCGCGAGCAGGTCCTCAACGCCGCGGCCGAGCTGGTGGCGGCCTTTGCCCGTAACGATCGCGAAGCCTACTTCGGTGCGTTCAGCAGCGACGCCAGCTTCGTCTTCTACACCCTCGCCCAGCCCCTGCTGTCCCGCGACGCCTACCAGGCGCTGTGGGACAGCTGGCGCCGCGAGGATGGCTTCGAGGTGCTGTCCTGCACCTCGAGCAACGCGTTTGTCAGCTTGCAGGGGGACACCGCGGTATTTATTCATGACGTCGCCACCGAGCTGCGCATGCAAGGGGAGCAACACTTCAGCCAGGAGCGCGAGACCATTGTTTTCCGTAAACAAGGGTCCGGCACACAACAACAAGGCCTATGGCTGGCCTGTCACGAACATTTGTCCGCAATGCCGGAAGGGCTGCCACCCCCTTAGGTTCTGTACGGAAAGTCGCCGAGCGGCGATCAGGCAAGGCAAAAACAGGCGAGGAACGGCCGGGGTCGCGGACGACTTTAGGCCCCTAAATGAGCATTCCGAGCCTGTTTTTAACGCAGCATGATCGACGCGCAGGCAGTTTACGTACAGAAGCTAGCCAGACAGGTGACGCTCACAAACAATGAGCGCGCCTTTGTGATCGGAGCAGATCATGAATAACAACAACAAAGAAAAAAGCCTTAGCAGCATCGAAACAAACGGGGTCGAACAGATCCCCGACCATGAACGCGACGCCCGGCCCAGCGACCTGTTTCGCCTGATCTTCGGCGGCGCCAATACCTTTGCCACCGCCGTGCTCGGCAGTTTCCCGGTGCTGTTCGGCCTGTCCTTCCAGGCGGGTGTCTGGGCGATCGTGCTGGGCGTGATCCTGGGGGCTTTGATCCTCGCGCCCATGGGCCTGTTCGGGCCGATCAACGGCACCAACAACGCTGTCTCTTCCGGTGCGCACTTCGGCGTGCACGGGCGGATCGTCGGCTCGTTCCTGTCGTTGCTTACCGCCATCGCCTTCTTCTCGCTCTCCGTGTGGAGTTCGGGGGATGCCCTGGTGGGCGGCGCCAAGCGCCTGATCGACCTGCCGGAAACCGACCTGACCCTGGGCCTGGCCTACGGCCTGTTCGCGATCCTGGTACTGACGGTGTGCATCTACGGCTTCCGCTTCATGCTGTGGGTCAACCGCATTGCCGTATGGGCAGCGAGCCTGCTGTTCCTGCTGGGGATCTTTGCCTTTGCGCCGGCCTTCGACAGCCAGTTCGCCGGTACGGTGGCCCTCGGCCAGGTGGGCTTCTGGGCGGCCTTCATCGGCGCCGCGCTGGTGGCCATGAGCAACCCGATTTCCTTCGGCGCCTTCCTCGGCGACTGGTCGCGCTACATTCCCCGCGAAACGCCGAAAGGCCGGATCATGCTGGCGGTGATCGCCGCGCAGATCGCCACCCTGATTCCCTTCCTGTTCGGCCTGGCCACCGCCACCATCGTGGCGATCAAGGCGCCCGACTACATCGCCGCCAACAACTACGTCGGCGGCCTGCTGGCGGTTTCGCCGAGCTGGTTCTTCCTGCCGGTGTGCCTGATCGCGGTGATCGGTGGCATGTCCACCGGCACCACCTCGCTGTATGGCACCGGCCTGGACATGTCCAGCGTGTTCCCGCGGGTGCTGTCGCGGGTCAAGGCGACCCTGTTGATCGGTGTGCTGTCGATCGCCTTCATCTTCATCGGGCGCTTCGCCGCCAACCTGGTGCAGAGCGTGTCGACCTTCGCCGTGCTGATCATCACCTGCACCACCCCGTGGATGGTGATCATGCTGATCGGCCTGCTGGTGCGTCGCGGCTTCTACTGCCCGGACGACCTGCAAGTCTTCACCCGTGGCGAGCAAGGTGGCCGCTACTGGTTCCAGCACGGCTGGAACTGGCGTGGCCTGGGGGCCTGGATCCCCAGCGCACTGGTCGGCCTGTGCTTCGTCAACCTGCCCGGGCAATTCGTCGGCCCGCTGGGCAACCTGGCCGACGGCATCGATATCAGCCTGCCGGTGACCCTGGGCCTGGCCTCGCTGGTGTACCTGGCCCTGCTCAACCTGTTCCCGGAACCGCCCGCGGTCTACGGCCCCAAGGATCCACGCAGCAAGAGCACGGATTCGCTCGATAAACCGGTCATGCGCCAAACCGCCTGACTCAAGCATGACCTGTAGCAGCAGGCTCGCCGGCAATCACGCCTCACACGACGGGTCCGCCAGACCGCGTCGCCTTGATCGCGGCAAGCCTCGCTCCTGCGGGAAGCCTCTATAAGAAAGACAATCGGAGACACGCCACCATGGCTTTAGATCTATTCGTCGTACTCATCTATGCCGCCGGCATGCTGGTGCTCGGCTACTACGGCATGCGCAAGGCCAAGACCCACGAGGACTACCTGGTGGCCGGCCGCAACCTGGGCCCGACCCTGTACATGGGCACCATGGCCGCCACCGTGCTGGGCGGGGCCTCCACCGTCGGCACCGTGCGCCTGGGCTACGTCCACGGCATCTCCGGTTTCTGGCTGTGCGCGGCGCTGGGCCTGGGCATCATCGCCCTCAACCTGCTGCTGGCCAAACCCCTGCTCAAGCTGCGGATCTTCACCGTGACCCAGGTCCTGGAAAAACGCTACAACCCGATGGCCCGCCAGGCCAGCGCGGTGATCATGCTGGCCTACGCGCTGATGATCGGCGTGACCTCGATCCTCGCCATCGGCACCGTGCTGCAAGTGCTGTTCGGCCTGCCGTTCTGGATCTCGGTGCTGCTGGGCGGCGGCGTGGTGGTGATCTATTCGGCGATCGGCGGCATGTGGTCGCTGACCCTGACCGACATCGTCCAGTTCGTGATCAAGACCGTCGGCCTGATGTTCATCCTGCTGCCGATCTGCCTGTATCGCGTCGGCGGCTGGGATGAACTGGTGGCCAAGCTGCCGGCGTCCAGCTTCAGCTTCACCACCATCGGCTGGGACACCATCATCACCTACTTCATGATCTACTTCTTCGGCATCCTGATCGGCCAGGACATCTGGCAACGGGTGTTCACCGCCAAGACCGAAAAAGTCGCGCAATACGCCGGCACCGTCGCCGGCTTCTACTGCATCCTCTACGGCCTGGCCTGTGCCCTGATCGGCATGGCCGCGCACGTCTTGCTGCCAGACCTGGACAACGTCAACAACGCCTTCGCCGCCATCGTCAAAGCCTCGCTGCCGGACGGCATTCGTGGCCTGGTGATCGCCGCGGCCCTGGCCGCCATGATGTCCACCGCCAGCGCCGGTCTGCTGGCCGCCTCCACCACCCTGACCGAAGACCTGCTGCCCAAGCTGCGTGGCGGCAAGCAGTCGAGCCTGGGGATCAACCGCCTGTTCACCCTGCTGACCGGCATCCTGGTACTGGGCATCGCCCTGGTGGTCAACGACGTGATCAGCGCCCTGACCCTGGCCTATAACCTGCTGGTGGGCGGCATGCTGATCCCACTGATCGGGGCGATCTTCTGGAAACGCGCGACCACCGCCGGCGCCATCGCCAGCATGGGCCTGGGTTTCCTCACCGCGCTGGTGTTCATGTTCAAGGACGGCCTGGATGCCAACACCCCGATCTACTACAGCCTGGCTGTCGGCCTGGCGAGCTTCGTGGTGGTGAGCCTGCTGTCTCGTCGTCCGGCAACCCTGGCCAACGCGATCTAACCTCAGGTCAGACGCCGTACATTTTTCTTCGGCGGGTGCAGCGTCGGTGGCTGCACCCGTTTTTTTTCGCCTGGAGGAAAGTCGATGAAGATTGTCAGCCGCGACCGCTGGTTCGAAGTCAGAAACCTGAGCGACGGGATTCGGCTGATCCACGAGCCCTATATCCGGCCGTTCTATCGCTGCAACCTGTGGCATATCCAGGGCCGCGACAGGGACCTGCTGCTGGACAGCGGCTCCGGCCTGATCAGCTTGCGCGAGCAGTTGCCCTGGCTCACCGAACGGCCCTTGCTGGCGGTGGCCAGCCATTGCCATTTCGACCATATCGCCGGGCATCACGAATTCCCCGAACGCCTGGTGCACCCGGCCGAAGCGCAGATCCTCGCCGCGCCCGACGGCGCCAATACCCTGTCTGCCGCCTACGTCGGCGACGAGATGTTCGAGGCCCACCCGGATTGCCCGCTGTGCTACGCCGAATATCGGGTCAAGGCCGCCCCGGCAACGCGCCTGATCGAGGAAGGCGACGTACTCGACCTGGGCAACCGTAGCCTCCAGGTGCTGCATACGCCCGGCCATTCCCCGGGGGGTATCAGCCTCTGGGAGGCGGCCAGCGGCACCCTGTTCAGCGGCGACATCATCTACGACGGCCCGCTGGTCGAAGACGCCTACCACTCCAACCTGGAGGACTACGCCGCCAGCCTGAAACGCCTGTACCAGCTGCCGGTGCGTACCGTGCACGGTGGCCATTTCGGCAGTTTTTCGGGCGCGCAGCTGCGCGCGATGATCGCGGATTGGATCCGTCGGCACCCATGAAGCTGTGCTGTACTGCACACAATCCCGCCCGCTTCAAAGCCCCTGCGCAGGCCCCTGGCGAAAAGAGCGACATGAATAGAGCCGAAGTCCGACAAGCCGTGCATGACTTCATCAGCCGCCTGCTGGATGGCAATGACGGATTTTCCGATGACCTGAGTCTGCAGGCGTTGGGATTGGACAAGCAGGATATCGAGGACCTGATCTTCCACCTGGAAGATGAGTTTGGAGTGACCGCCTTCACCCACGAAGAAGACCAGATGCTCAAGGCGGCGAACAGCGCCAATGACCTGAGCCGGTTTCTGCTGAAGATTTCACGGCGCTAAGGATTTCACGGCACTGAATGCCATTGGCGGGTTGCGAGTTGACGGGGTTGAATCAGAAGGCGGCAACCGTTCGCGAGTGAACCTGCCCTCGCGCGGCTGAAAAGTGACGGGAGCAGGCTGGATGCCTGCCCCACTCCCGAGCCGATAGTTAGCGGCGACGCTGTTGCCGACGCCGTTGTTCGTCGTCTGTGCGGATTGGTACCGGCTGCAATGGCGGCTCGATCAGTCCCAGTGCGACCCCGAGGTCGTGAAGCCAGTTTTGCAGTTTCTCTTTCATAGTGCCCCCCTTAAGGGTCATGCCCAGCGGCAGGGTTCAGGAGCCGCTTAGCTCTGATAATAGCGCTAAGTTCCGCGCATTGCTCAACCTGGATGGCAATGATCTGTTACCGGATTAATCTGAATCAGCCTGCCCGTTTCAGGCCGTCGCCCGCTGATCCGTCTGACTCGCCTGTTGCAGCTCGATCCAGGCATTGAGGTTGGCGCCGAGCATGCCCTTGCGCCACATCAGCCAGGTGGTGGCACTGGCGAATGGCTCGGCCAGCGGGTGGACCGCCACGCTCTCGCGACCGGGCAGGCTGGCGAGCATCGACGCCGACATCAGCGCCACCCCGGACCCGGCAATCACGCAGGCCAGCATTCCCTGATAGGACTCGATTTCTATCGCCCGCCCCATGGCAGCATGGTCATGGGCGAACCAGGACTCCAGGCGCAGGCGGTACGAGCAGCCGCGGCGAAAGGTGAACACCGCGCGCCCTTCGACATCCCGGGCGCTGCGGATCGGCGGGTGATCCGCTTCGCTGATCAATACCAGCTTTTCATCGCACAGCGGCACCCCGTCCAGGCTGGCCAGCTCCAGCGGGCCGTCCACCAGCACGGCATCCAGGCGCCCGGCCAGCAAGCCTTCGAGCAACTCGCTGCTGGGCGCCGATTGCACCTGCAGGTTCACCGCCGGGTAGGCGCGGTGGTAACGCGCCAGCAGCGCCGGCAATTGAATCGCCGCCGTGCTGTACATGGTGCCCAGCACAAAATCCCCGGCCGGCTGACCGCCCTGCACCGCCCCATGGGCCTCATCGCGCAGGGCGAACAGGCGCGCGGCGTAATCGAGCAGCACCTTGCCCGCCGGCGACAGTTGCAGCCGCTGCCGTTCCCGCAGGAACAGCTCGACCCCCAGTTGCTCTTCCAGTTGCTTGAGCCGCGTCGACAGGTTAGACGGCACCCGATGCAGGCGCTCGGCCGCCCGGGTGATGGAACCTTCCTCGGCGACCGCCTGGAAGATGCGCAACTGGCTGAACTCCACGACCATTCTCCAAAAGCGAACAAGTTACTTAATATTATTCATTTTTATAGAAAGTCAATCAGTCCTAGCCTGAGGGTCATTGCCTCTTCGACGGAGCCCGGCCCATGTCACCGCTGATTCGCTTACTCGCCAGTTTCATTGCCCTGATGATGGCCATGGGCATTGGTCGCTTCGCCCTCACCCCGCAGCTGCCGCACCTGCTGAGCGAGGGCCAGGTCGACCTGACCGACACTGGCCTGATCGCCGCCGCCAACTACCTGGGGTATTTCATCGGCGCGCTGGATGCCATGTTCGCCCGCCGCCCGGCCCAGGTCCGCCGACGTCTGTTGGGCGGGCTGTGGCTGTGCGTGCTGCTGACCCTGGCCTCGTTCTGGGCCGACGGCTTCTGGGCGCATTCGGTATTGCGCTTCGGCACCGGCGTGGCCAGTGCCTGGGTGATGGTGATGATCGCCGCCCTGAGCCAGTCGCTGGCCCTGGCCGCCGGCCGGCCACGCCTGGGCGCCCTGGTGTTTGCCGGGCCCGGGCTGGGGATTTTCCTCACTGGCTTGCTGGCCCTGGGCTCGAACCTGTTGGGGCAAAGCTCCGCGACCCTGTGGCTGGTGTACGCCGCGGCCGCCCTGCTGATGCTGCTGGTGATCCTGCCGATCCTGCCGCAACCCGCCCTGCCCGCGCTGGCGGCACAGATGCCACACGCCTCGAACCAGCCCGGCATTCCCCGCCTCGGGCTGATTTATGCGCTGTACGGCCTGGGTTACATCATCCCGGCAACCTTCCTGTCACAGATGGCCAGCGCGCGCTTTCAAGGGCAATGGCAGGCCGACCTGTTCTGGCCGTGCTTCGGTCTGGCGGCGGCCATCGGCGTGGGGCTGGTCAGCCTGCGCCGACACAGCCCGAACGCCACCCGGCACTGGCTGATGGCGACCTTATGGCTGCAAGCCGCCGGGGTCTTCGCCTGTCTGCTGGGCAATGGCGCCGGCCTGGCGCTGGGGGTGATTCTCTGCGGCGCGCCGTTCCTGGCCTGCATGCAGTTGGTGATGCAGCGCTCGCGGGAGCTGGCGCCCCACGCCGCCCAGCGCAACGCCGGTTTGCTCACGGCCTGCTTCGCCATGGGCCAGTTGAGCGGGCCACTGCTGGCGGCCCTGAGCAGCCATTTCAGCGGTAGCCTGCAACCGGCGCTGATCGTCGCCGGCAGCAGCCTGCTGCTGGCAGGGGTCTTGTTGTTGACCCAACAACCGCTTGCCCGGGAGTGCCACGCCACCGCCTGAGCCTGGGGTTACAGCAGGCTGCGGATCCGCCGGCGCAGCCACTGTTCGGCGCTGACGAAGGTGATGCCCAGCAACACCAGCACCGCGCCGATCACGAAATTGAGGCTCAGGGGTTCGCCCAGCAACAGGACCCCGAAGGTGACGCCGAACAGCGGCGTCATAAAGGAAAACACCGCCAGGTTGGCGGCCAGGTAACGGCGCAGCAGCCAGAACCAGGTCAGGTAGCTGAAAAAGGACACCACCAGCCCCTGGAACAGCACGCTGGCCACCGCCACCGGGGTCAGGCTGACATGGGTGACCTGGCCGCTCAGCGCGGCGATCAGCAGCAGGCCGACAAAACCGACGATCAACTGATAGAACAGGGTCAGGGTTGCCGGCGCCTCGGACAGGCGCGAAGCGCGCACCACCACAGTGGTCGCGCCCCAGGCCAGGCCGGCCAGCACGCCCAGGGCGTCGCCCAGCAGCATGCGCGTGTCCAGGTTATCCAGCGAGATGCCGCCGGCGAAGGCAACGCCGATACCGACGAACGCCAGCAGGATCCCCAGCCATTGCAGGGGCCTCAGGCGTTCGCTGGGCAGCAGCCAGTTCACCCCCAGCGCGGTGAAGATCGGCGCGGTATAGAGAAACACCGACATGTGCGCGGCGCTGGTGAGCTTGAGGCCTTCGGCGATAAACAGGAACTCCAGGCCGAACAGGCCGCCGGCCAGCAAACCGCCGCGCCAGGTACTGCCAATCTGTGACCAGCCGCCCTTCCAGCACATCAGCAGGGCCACCAGCAGCGCCGAAATGCCCGAACGGGCGGCGGCCTGCATCACCGGCGCGATATCCGCCGCGGCCCACTTGATCATCACCTGCTGCACGCCCCAGATCAGGCACAGCCCCAACATCACTTGCAGCGCGAACCCATCGGCGCTGCGCCGTTCGATGCTCACCGCAGCCCCTCAGGCAGATTCATGGACATGGCAGTTACTCGACAGAAACGACAAAACCCCGGAACCGGTCCGGGGCGAAGAATGGATGTGCTGTCGATTATCAACCAAACGGACAGAAAAACACGCCCGAAAAAAGCTTCGAGAGAACGAATACTCAGGTCAGTTCAATGCGGTCGGCATGAATAACGATCTGGCCGTTCTTGTACAAGGCACCGATGGCCTTCTTGAAGTTGCCCTTGCTGACACCGAACAGGCCACTGATCACCGTCGGGTCGCTCTTGTCGCTGACCGGCAGGGTGCCGTTGTTTTCCCGCAACTTGGCGAGGATCTTCGCGTTCAGGCTGCTGGCCAGTTCTTCGCCCACCGGTTGCAGGCTGAGGCTGATCTTGCCGTCGGCGCGGATCTCTTTGATGAAGCCCTTTTCCTGTTTGCCCGGACGCAGGAACTTGAACACTTCGTTCTTGTGGATCAGGCCCCAGTGCTTGTTGTTGATGATCGCCTTGAAGCCCATGTCGGTGCTCTCGGCCACCAGCAGATCGACTTCCTGGCCAACCTTGTAGGTCACCGGAGCCTTGTCCAGGTAGCGGTCCAGGCGGGCCGTGGCGGTGATGCGACGGGTGTGCTTGTCGAGGTAGACGTGCACCACGCAATACTCGCCGGCGGTCAGCTGACGCTTTTCCTCGGAGTACGGCAGCAGCAGGTCCTTGGGCAGGCCCCAGTCGAGGAACACACCGATGCTGTTAACTTCCACGACTTTAAGACTGGCGAACTCACCGACTTGAACTTTTGGTTTTTCGGTAGTTGCAATTAACTTGTCGGCGCTATCCAGATAAACAAAAACATTCAACCAGTCTTCATCTTCACTGGGAATATCCTTGGGAATATAACGATTGGGCAGCAATATTTCGCCGTCCGCCCCGCCGTCCAGATATAAACCGAAGTTAGTGTGTTTAACCACTTGCAAACTGTTGTAGCGCCCGACTAAAGCCATTTCCAATACCCTCATTGCGTGGGCGGCATTCTACCCGGTTTTCCGGGCCTGGTTGGCCCGAGTCGCCGGATAGCAACGGATATTTTCCTGAATACCTTGATTTTTATGGCTTTGCGCCAGCAACCGGCTCCGCCCGTCAGGCCAACCGGCAGCGGCTTTTGCCTCAGCGCCCCCAAACAAGCCTCTCTTTGTGCCATTGTCTTTATTTAAAACAGCAGCTTATGGGGATATTCCCGAGACCAACTTAGGAATATTCGGGAGTTTTCCGCTGTTATTTCAGGAAGATATTTACCAAGCAATTGTCAAGCATTTCATGTATGATGGCTGGCCAAATTAATTTTCTGAAGGTTAATGGCCGCCATGCGTGTAAAAGCATCCAACAGCAAAGCAAAGCCAGCTCCAGCCGTTGAAACCAGCGAATCGATCAACGATCAGATTGCTGCTTTCCTGAAGTCCGGCGGCGAGATCCAGCAAATTGCCAAAGGCGTCAGCGGCCAGACTTTCGGCCCGTCCAAGCAGATCAGCCTGGGCAAGAAGTAATTCCCCGCAATACCTCCTGGTCCCTAAGCGCTTTGAACCTCAAGGCGCTAGGACTAGAGTTCTGATCCCTTCCCTCCAGTAGAAATCGACGAACGGCCCTCATCCCCGAGGTTTCGCCGGTATCCTTGCACACGTCTAGATCGGGCATTTCAGTAGGTTCCGCGGTTCCTGCTCCTCGCATTTCATGGAGTGAAGCATGCTCAAACCCTCCCATGTGCTGCTTGCCAGCCTCCTCGCCAGCCCCTTGGCCCACGGGCAGATCTTCCAGCGCGAACTGGGGGACTTCGACCTCAAGCTCAGCAGCACCCCGAGCCGCAGCATGGCCCAGGGCCTGGTCAAACCCTCGGCCAGCGGCTCGTTCCATGGCGGCCTGGACCTGACCCACGACAGCGGCTGGTACATCGGCCAGTGGTCGCCGAGCATGGGCCTGGGCGAGAGCGACCTGGAAGTGGACTCCTACCTGGGCTTCAAGCGCCCCTTCGATCAGACCCTGGGTTATGAGGTGGGGATGATCCACTACAACTACCCGCAACTGGCCCCGCAGGACAGCCAGGAGTTCTACGGCGGCCTGACGCTGCTGGGCAGCCGTTTCGGCGCCGCGTTCAGCCAGGACCCGGACAAGCGCAACAGCACCCTGTTCGCCGACCTGGGCGGCAACCAGCCCTTCGGCATCGGCGTCAGCATCAAGTACACCACTCATCAGCTAGGCAACCCGGTTTCGGTGAGCAATGGCTATGTCGGCAGCTTCAACGACTGGTCGATCAAGTTCTCCCGCCCCTGGATGGGCATCGACCTGAAACTGATCTACAGCGACTCCAACCTCAACGGCAGCGATTGTTCGGCCTATTCTGGACATAACGCGCAATGCGACGGGCTGCTCACCTTCAAGGCCGAGCATTCGTTCTATTGAGCGGCTGAACGGCCGGAGGCTTTCCCGGCTCAGATCAGAAACCCATGCCTTACAAACCCAGGCCTTTACCAGGATTCGCCATGTCACGCCGGTTGCAACACCTCACCCTGTTATTGCTGTTGAGCCTGGTGCTGACCTCCTGCAACCGTGTCGGCCTGGCTTACCGCAACCTCGATGTGATCATTCCCTGGACGCTCAGCGACTACCTGGAAATGAACCGCGAGCAGAAAATCTGGTTCAACCAGCGCCTCAAGGAACACCTGATCTGGCACTGCAGCACACAATTACCCGACTACCTGGAGTGGCTGGACCGTCTGCAGCAGATGGTCGAACGCAATCAGGTCAAGGATGCCGAGCTGCAAGAGCTCACCCGCGACGCCAAGCAGGCCATTGCCCAGACCGCCCGCGCAATTGTGCCTTCGGCCGTCGAGTTGCTGCGGGGCCTGGACGACCGACAGGTCGCGGAAATGAAGGCAGCCTTCGCCAAGGACATGCGCCAACGCCGCAGCAAATACCTCAAGCCGCCACTGGAGCAACAGATCAAACTGCGCGCCGAACGCATGGACAAACGCCTGAATACCTGGCTCGGCCCCCTCACGCCCGAGCAGACCCAGCGGGTGGCGGACTGGTCAACCTCCCTTGGCGAACAGAACCAGCTCTGGCTGGCCAACCGGGCCAACTGGCAGGCGCAGTTCAGTGCCGCGCTGGAGCGACGCCAGAGCAGCGACTTCGATAACCGCATCGAGCGCCTGCTGGTGGATCGCGAAAGCTTCTGGACACCGGCTTATCGCCAGGCCTATGCCAACAGCGAACAGGCGGCGCGCAGCCTGCTGGTGGACGTGATGGCCCAAAGCACGCCAGCCCAGCGTGATCACCTGCGCAACAAGCTGCAGAGCGTGCGCGATGAATTCGAAGCGTTGAAATGCATGAAGACGGCACGCCAGAAGTGACGCCTGAATAGCCATTCAACGAGGTGGGACAGGCGGGCGACCGTTGGGCGGAACCGTCCGGCGGCTGTCGATCTGCCCACGGGTGAAACGACTAGCCTGTGTAGGCACTGTCGCCGCGCCACCTTGTCGCAGGAGAAGACATCATGCACCTCAACGATCATCCGGTCGTATCCCGGGAACAATGGATACAGGCCCGCAAGCAGCACCTGATTCACGAAAAGGCGTTCACCCGCCAACGCGACCAGCTCAGCGCCGAGCGTCGTGCCCTGCCCTGGGTAAAAGTCGACAAGCCCTACCGCTTCCAGGGCCCCCACGGCGAACTGAGCCTGGCGGATCTGTTCGGCGGTCGCAGCCAACTGGTGGTCTACCACTTCATGTTCGCCGAAGGCTGGGACGAAGGGTGCCCGGGTTGCTCCTTCCTTTCCGATCACATCGACGGCGCCAACCAGCACCTGGCCCACCACGACATCGCGCTGGTGGCGGTGTCCCACGCGCCCTTCGCCGAGTTCCAGGCGTTCAAGCGGCGCATGGGCTGGAAGTTCGACTGGGTTTCGTCCGCCGGCTGTGATTTCAACTACGACTTCGGGGTCTGCGCCCGGGCCGACGAGGTCGCCGCCGGCAGCGCCACCTACAACTACGAAAAAACCGACGGCGCCGAAGAAGAGCTGCCCGGCCTCAGCGTGTTCTACCGCAATGAAGCCGGTGAGATCCTCCACACCTACTCCACCTACGCCCGTGGCCTGGACCTGCTGGTGGGGGCCTACAACTACCTGGACCTGACACCCAAGGGGCGCAACGAAGAACAGATCATGGACTGGGTCAGGCACCATGATCGTTATGATGACAAACCGGCCGCCAGTTGCTGCCATGGCGGCTCCTGAGCGCTAGGCCGCGATCGCGAGCCAGCCCGCTGCCCCAGGAGCTGGCTCGCGATCACGTTCGTCCGGCCGATGGAAAAAATCCGCTCGACACAAAACTCTGGCTTGGCCCCCGGCTAAACTTGGCTCCATGAGCCCTGCCTATCACAGCCTCCACGAATACACCCTGCGCATGAACCGGGTGCTGGAGCATATCGACCAACACCTGGACCAGCCGCTGGAGCTGGCCGAACTCGCGCAGGTCGCGCATTTTTCGCCCTTTCACTTCCATCGCCTGTTCACCGCCTGGGTCGGCGAAACCCTGGGCGACTACCTGCGCCGACGCCGCCTGGCCTGTGCTGCCTATCAGTTGGCCAGCCATCCAGAAATGAGCATTCTGGAGGTGGCACTGGGAGTCGGCTTCAGCTCCGGCGAAGCGTTCTCCCGGGCGTTCAAGCAGCATTTCTCGGTCACCCCGAGCACCTGGCGCAGCACCGAACCCAAACGCTGGCACCGCCGCCTCAGTGACGTCCGCGAACGGCGCCTGCGAGAATTGAGCAATCCTGATCAGACACACATCCCGGCCTTCGACGATCCTGACGCCTTCATCCACCTGAAGGAGCTCACGATGAACGTCACCCTCAAGGAACTGCCTCCGGTCCGCGTCGCCTACCTGCGCTATATCGGCCCCTACGGGCCGGGCATCGGCACCTTCTGGCGCGACACCGTCGCCCTCTGGATGGTCGAGAACGGTCTGCTGGGCCGCGTGCGTTATGGTATCGGCCACGACGATCCCTACGTCACCCCACCTGAAAAATGCCGCTACGACGCCTGCGTCGAAGTCCCTGCCGACTTCAAGGCCAACGCCCCCGTCGTTGTCACCACTCTGCTCGGCGGCCTCTACGCCGTCGCCCACTACCAGGGCAAAGGCCCCGACATCGCCGACGCCTGGACCGAACTGTGCCGCGACTGGCTGCCCAAGAGCGGCATGCAATTCGATGCACGGCCAGCGTTCGAACGTTATCCGGTGGATGCGAAATACGACATGAAGACAGGGGAGCTGGAGTGTGAGATCTGCATTCCGGTGAAGGCGTTGTAAGCCGCTCTGGGCTTGGGCGAAACGATACGGGGCAGTCTGTGCTGCCCCGTTTTCTGCACCTCAGGAATACTCGGTCTAGAGACTGTCGCTGGTAGAGAACCCGCCCCCACCCGTCGATCGGGAAGAACTGAACGAGCTGCTGGAACTTGAGCTATTGCTTGAGGAACTGCTCGGGCGGCTGCTGGAACTGTTGCTCGAGCTGCCGCTGGAGCCGCTGCTGGAACCACTGCTCCACAAGCTCGGGGCCGGCCTGCTTGCGCGGCGATGGCTCCCCACCTCATTCGCCACCTGGGAGAGGGACAGCGCGCCCTGCATGAACCCGGCAACCAGAGAGTCAAGATTCATACCTGCGGAATAGCTGTAGCTACTGCTGATATACCCACCCGACTGCAGATCGCGCTCAAGCTGCTTGGCTCTCGCATAGTCGCGCTCGGTATCCCTGCACTTCATCTCCAGGAACGGCACGCGCAGCCGCAGATCATCGAGTTCAGCGCGTAAATCACGCACCCTCTGCACCAGCTCGTCGTCCTGCTGCGTCGCTGTCTGCCCGGCCAGATGCTCAAGCTTGGCATCACTCATCTCGGCCAATTGTCGGGACAACAATTCAGCAACCTGAGCAAAATGCTCGTCCCCCTTGGAGACAAACAGCCCCAGACGCTCATGAACGGCATTGGCCTGAGCCTTGCCGGCCTCCACGGCCTCGCGCTCCGTCTTCAGGCGCGCTTGCAGCACCGATAACAGGGTGCCGGCCAGTGCTTCCTGATACAGCCGCGCCAGCTCGGCCTCCTGAACGGCCCGATGGCTGTCTCGTTGCCACTGGGCGCCCTCATTGGCTTCCTGCATGGCCAGAAGGCTCTGCTCGACCCCACTGTTCTGCGGGAAATTACACAGGCGGGCAATCCATCGATCCAATTCCCGAAAGAACGTTCGGCCAACATAACGATCCGTACCGAACCCGCGGCCCTTCAAGTAGAGGTACAGCGGCTCGGTCTGAAAAACCCGAAGCTTGCCGCGACATTCATCACGCAGCTCCTGGTAAGACGCAGCCGCCTCGTTGCAGCGCTCGACAGCTTCCGCGAGGATCGCGGCTTGCTGTTGGTACGCCGGCTCTACCCTCAACTGCCGGTTGACATCGGCAACGAGGGCCTCGATTTCCTGGGAAACCCTCGACATCTCCTGCAGGTGCTTGGCAACCCCCGCCTCCGCCACCGCCAACTCCTCACGCAACCCAGACTCGGTCCGCTCCCGCTGACCCAGCAAACGCTGAACCTCGTCCGACAGCCGAGCCCCGCCGGCCAACTGAAGGTTGGCAATCTGTGGAAAGACGCCAGCGATCTGTTGTTGCAGGCGCAGCTCCTGCTCGTGGGCATTGGACAACTCGAGCTGGAACCTACGCAGTTCGGCCTCGTATCGCCGAGAGTTCTCGCCAAGGGACGCAATCATGCTGCTCGAGTTCATTACCACTCCAGGATGTAATCGGGTTTGGTTTTGACAGGCCCTTTAACGAAGGTAAAGGCCAACGAGTTGGCCGCCTTTTTACCCATCAAGCGATCATCGACATGACCATCCAGAAGCTTGTCATTCTTGGCGGCCTGATAGGTTGCCTGGCTGACGCGCACGCCAAAGATCGAGGCATAACGCCGTTCCCCGCTCTCGATGCTGGTGATGGGTACCGAGACCACATTGCCTGAGGCATCGCTCGCCTCGGTCAGCAGATACCAGGTCTTGCCTCCAGTCGGATCATAGTTGCGTTCGATCATCGACTTCTCGCCGGTACGGCTGACCACTTCCAGCGTCAACGGCGTGGCTGCGACGGTCCGCAGTCGCTCGAGCTCCTGCAGGCCATGCTCGGCCGCCGCCGTATTCAGCCCCAAGACAGCCTCATTCACCGCTGACAACAGGGGTTGAAACTGAGCCAAGTCCTCTGTGCTCAACCCCATCTTGCGGACCCCGTTCTGTGCGTCCTGCAAGCGGGTGAGATAGGGGCTGATCATGTTGATCCGGGGGATCAGGGCGCCCAGCTTATCGACCGCTGTCCGCGCCGCCGGCACCCCTTGGGTGTCGGCATGGTCCAGCGCGGATCGCGCATCGGCAGCCTGGGCCATCAATTCAGGGAAGGTACTGCTGAGTGAGGTGTACGGGACAGAGGCCAGCAGCTCTCTCAATTTCGCTTCGGCAGCCAGGAGCTGCGACAGGTCATTCAACCAAGCCTCGACAGCCTGGAGATCAGCAGTGCCTTGCTGCAAATTCTTGTTCGCCTGGTCGACCAGTGCGAGGTCATGTTTCCGGCTCTCGGCGGAGACCTTCGACGGGAGTGTGATCCGCATCAGGCCACGAACCCGATCCAGCCGTTCTCTAGCCAGCTCGAACATGCGCTCTGCTGCCGGCACATTTGCCGCAAACATATCGGCCTCAAGCGCGGACAGGCGATTTTGCAGTTGTCCAAGCTGCACAGCCTCACTTTGTGCAAGCCCCTGGGCCCTGTCGACCTTGCCCTGGACAAGACTTGTCTTCATCCCGCCCAAAAAACTCGACGAGAAAGAAAAGCCGAATATCACCACCCCGCTCAAGACAAAAGCGACGGACGCAGGTCCGAGCCATTTACTGCGACTGATGTAGAACTCAGCCAGAAGTCTTGACCAGAAGCCGAGCGGTGGGGACTGGTAGGTAAAACGGGCCGCAAAGAAGTTGCGCACTCCCTCCTCGACCAGGGCATCCTCGACCTCGATCCCCCGGGAGCGGTAGAACTCGCGAATCCGCTCGGCCACCGCTTGCCGGTGCCGAGGCAGGTCCAGGTGTTTCTGCACCTCGGCCTGGCTGTGCCGCAGCTCGTCGATCAGGGCCATGGCCCCCATCTGTTCGGTGAGGGAAACCTGGCTCACCTCAGAGCCCCTTTTGCAGGAGCGCGCTGAAGCGACGCTTGCTGTCCTCGGTAATCGACTCGATCTCGGCGGCCGCCGAAGCGGACTCCTTGCGCAGCTCCTGGATCAGGCTCAGGCTGCTGGCCTGGAAGTCAACCACCGCCTCGGCCAGGGCCTTGACCGAACTGACTTTCAGGTTGGTCCCGTAGCCCGCTTTGAGCGCGGCCTCGAGCTGCTCCCCGCCGACCTTGGCCTGGGCCTCGAGGCTGGAGTTTATGCCGTCGTTCATGGCATTGAGGGTCTGGGTGACTTCGGCCAACCCGCCGGACGACGTGAAGCCCGCCGCCAGGCCGGTGAGCACGATTTCATTGGTGGCGAAAAAGCTCACGGCGCGCTGATACAGGCGCTCCTTCACCGAGTGGTACTGGCTCAAGCGCGCGAACACCAGCTCGGCCGCGTTGTAGCCCGCCTTCAGCTGATCGGCGATGTCGGTGATGATCTGGTAGCGCTTGTCCTCGTCCTGCAGGTTGCGCAACGCCACATCCCGCGCCAGCTCCAGCTTCACCCGCTCGGCCGCCTCCAGCTCGGCCACCTCCAGCGCCGTACCGGCGTCCGCCAGGGTTTTACGCCCGGCATCGAGCTGCGCCTGGGCCACCTTCTGCACCTCACAGGCATCGACCTCGGCCGTTTTCATGGCCAGCCGATAATCCTGGTAAGCCTCGAGAATCAGGGTTTCCAGCTGGATCTGCTCATTGGCCGACTTGGCCACCGCCAGATAATTCTTGCGAATGTCCTCGAAGCGATCCGGAATCGAGCCACGGCGCATGTTCAGCCAGGTCAGCTGGATCCGCTCGGAGAACTGCAGCTTGCCGTCGGCCATCCACTCCATCATCTGCTGCGCATCGGCCTGGATCGAATCGAAACTGGCGGCGATATCGGCATAACGGGTGCTGATATCCATGCTCTGCAACTTGTCGCGCACCGAAGCATTGAACACCGTGGACTGTTGCAAGGTCGCGGCGATATTGGTCACCCGGTTGGCGTCGTACACCGCCACCTTGTCCAGCAGCGCCAGCACGGGTGCATCCTGGGTGGGAAAGTTGATACCGACCGAGCGGAGGGCAGACATGGAGCGTTCGAGGTAGTTCATGAGCGTATTCCCAGTGTGGAGCCTTGGTTCAAAAGCTCCATCATCCTTTGACAGGTGAATAGGCGAAGGGGCTTCCACCCCTCGGAATCAGGTACAGACAGGAGCATCGAAAGCACCGTGCAAAAGACGGTGCCGTCTGGAAATCAGGAGGCTATGCGTGCACATCCCGCGCAGGGTGTTACCCGAGACAGACAGCGGGCAGAACCGCTGAAACAGCCGCTACAGCCCCTGCCGAATGGATGTGCGCGCCGAATGGTAACAGAGCTTGGGGCTGAAAGTTCTCACCTGGACCCAGCACTTTTAGCAGAGTGCCAGTATTGCCCGAAGCTTTTTGCAGGAAGCCGTATTCTGGGAAACGCACGGGGTGTTTTATTGAGCATTGGAGCTGCCCGCCAAGCCGACAGCTTCCTTCTGGGCTAATCAGAAAAGCCCTACAGCCTGCTGTGCACTCCCCTTATTCCCGCCAACCACAGTGCGATTTACAGTCGGTGGGTCGCCCAGATGGCGACCGGGTTTGGCGACCTGGGGAATGGTGTGCAAAAGATTTCTAATTACAGAAGCTTTTGCGCATGCAAAGCTGCTTTACGGCAGTTGTGCGCGGGAGGCCTTCGGGCCTGTCGGTTTTCCATTCCCGGCTCGCCAACCCGCGTACAGCTGCCACCTTTCGTTTGGCGACGTTTGAGTGATAGCTCTTTTCAACTGAATGGAGTTACACATATGAACCGCTACATGCCCATTACCGGCCACGACTGCAACATTCCCTCTTTGCTTATCGACACCCAAGCCCCCGTCGACGTATTGCACAGCGCCGCGGCTTATCGCATTCGTGCAGTGACACAATTGCTGGAAAGCTTTTCGATAGCTGAAGCCTCACATCGAGAACCAGTCATTCTTCAGGAGCTGACATTAGTCTGCACCATCCTGCTACGTGATGGGTGTGATTTGATGGATGTGACGGGACGGCGGCTGCAAGAAAGGCTTTCAATCTAAGTAGTAATGGGCGGTGTTAAGCCGCCCTGTCTTTCAATCAGTTAAAAAATTAGCCCAGATACTTACTAAAATTTTGACATGGCTAAGGCTGATCATGCGCCACCGATATTCATCACCGAACACGGGTTGAAAATAGTCTGCGATTCCTGCCGACCAACGAAAAAAATAACGACTCCATCACCCGTCCCGTACATTGGAATCAGGCTACGGGGCTGTGGTTGCGGCAGGCAGACTTTGAATTGAATGAAAACGTCAAGCTCGGATAATGAAGAAAGGGTTGGTAACTGTGGCGGAGTCCCACCGACAAATACAGAAACCCTTAATCAAACACCTTAAATCCCCTTGATTCGATTTCAATCCCAGAGCAATACAATCACCCCAATACAATATCTTGAACATCTACATCTATTACAACCCCATTAGAGACCAGTACACCAACACCTAACTGCTCATCAAAGACTGCGTCAAATACAAAACCCACCTCTCTATCACGACCCTCATCCGTATACATTATTTTTATTTGCTTCAATTCAACCAGCTCTCCAAACCCAAAAACGTCACAAGTTTTTGGTGCCTTTCTCTCGACCTCATCGCGATCAAAACATGCTCTATAATCCTCAACCTTTGAAAGGTAGTAATTCAGAGCTGCGACCTCTACGCGCTCGATAATTGACTTCTGACTACCTGCAAACTCTAAAAAAGTCATTCTTTGATTGTTGGAAATAGGGTCATCATCAAAAGTCTGGACAATAAGTACAACATTGACCTTCCTATTAAAGATCTCAATCTCATAAGGTCTTGACCAAACCCCATCAAACTCCAACCGACCAAAAAGCTCATCCTCGACAGTGATCATTTCCCTGCTTTCTCCAATAAAGTCTTCTCGCCAATACCACCAAAGTGGCCGTATTTCACTCCAAAGTCCATCGACCCCACTTTCCCTGTATGGATGAAAGAAGGCACCAATTGCATGGTCCTCATATCCTCGACTTCATGCCAAGTAAACTTCTGCTCTTTCAGGAATCCCGCGACGTCTTTTTCTTTGATCCCTAGCTTTTGGGCCAGCATTCTATTCGCCTCCTTGAAATTGGCATTTCGATCCAACGATATTAAGCCGCTCAGCCTTACCTCTTGTATTGCTATTGGAGAGAAGTCCGGATACCCATTTTTATAAGCTATCCCCTCAGGCAAGATATTCTTCATCTCAGGATTATCAAATATAAATCTGGACTCACCTCGCCCCCCTGTCCACGCCCCACCATTAATAGGTGTTAGTTTAATCCGATCCTCATACTTACTTAACTGGGGTACAAAGGGCCCCATATCTTTGGCGGCTAAAGCCTCAGCTTCCGCCGCAACCTTCTTCGCCGCCCGCCTTTCTGCTACAGCTTCCAATATCGTCTTGAGAGTAGCCTTACCTCCGACCACTCCACCCAACGACAGGATGACATCGTCGATAATACTCACCGACTCTGTATTCTTCACCGCCAGCTTCAATATCCGATCAGCGGCATTTTTCGAGGCTAGGTTGTTACTCGAGAAATCCAGGATTTCCTTGCTGTATGCCTCAGCCTGAGCTTTCCCGTACTGCTTCCATTTTTCGGCCGCCGTCAGTTCGCCGTAATAACCCTTTCCAAGGCCGTTGAACAAACCTGAGTCATTAAACTGCTCTGGCGTCGAGGCGAACGCATAGACAGGGTTGCCATAGGCAATGATCGGCTTGCCATCTGCCCAGGTCAGCGGGATTTTTTGATCCGCCAACTGTTTTACGGCGTTTTTTGCAACATCCAGATCGCGCTTGAACCAATCCGTGGTCGGGTCACTCCCCCACTTCTCAACCAAGGCTTCCAAGCGCGCTTTTTCAACTGCGTCAATTTTTTCACCACTGGCGAGGAGCAGCAGATCCTCCCAAAGGGCGTCAGACTTCGGTTTGCCCAGTGTCTGCTCCAGCTCCTCGGCTTTTTTCTTCAGCAGCGGAAGTTCTTGATCACGATGATGCTGGCGATTATTAACCTCGACCCCTGCCCCGCTACCGCCACCTGCGATTGCTCCGGCAGTACCTCCCAGCGATCCGGCCGATGCTCCAAGCCCCGTGGCGATGAGTGTTGCAATAGCTTCCTGATTGCTCTGTTCAATACCAGTTTTACCCAGCGCCTCTGCAATCGCAGGCATCAGGGCTGCCGACGCCCCCGCTCCCAACGCACCGCTCTGTACAGAGCCGCTCGACAGCCCCATCGCAGCACCAGCCAAGGCGTGAAGCAATACCCGGGCAGCACCACCTTCAGCCCATGCCGCTCGGCTGGTGTCATCAGTAGCATTGCGCTTCTGTGCATCAGCGTAATCACCAATCTTTTTGAAGGTGTCGTTGGCCGTGGTATTGGCAACGATGCCAACTGCCGTCGCGCCACCAACGCCTCCGAGGCCCGCCGCGATCAGGCCCGAGGCAATGTCGGCCATGATGCGTTTGTCACCGCCGACGCTCCAGCTAGCAGCATCCGCAAGGGCCGCGTTGGCCTTCGCCTTCTGTTCATCGGTTTTGGCTTTGCTTAGCAGCTCTTTAGCGGAATCCGCCTTGGCTTTAGCTATCAGATTGATGGTGGTACTCGCTAGCTGCGCGGAACTCTGGATCAGATCCATGCGCTCCTGCATCTTCTTCTCGTCCGGCCGGTCAAGATGCTGATTCGCATTGCTGGTATCGCGATTCAGCCCTACCAGATCCTGGGAGCCCGCTGGATCGCGGATGGTGATCGTCCCCTCGCTGACGGCACTGCGAGTGCTGCTGTGATCGGACTCCTTGAGGGCCAGCGGCAGAGTGCCGCCCATTTCCGAATGCGCCCACTTCCTTTCGCTGTCTGGCGTCACCGGTTGCCCTGGTTTGTCCCATTTGGTGCTGGTGTAAGAAGCACTCAGGCTGGCCGACTGGCTTTTGATTTCGCTGGTGTTCTTGATGTCGCTGACGATCAGGCGACCAGTGTCGAGATGGTTCTTGTCGGCACTGGCTTCACTGGCAATCACCGCGCCTTGCAGCTGGGTATTGGCCCCGACATAAATGTCGTATCCCCCTTTACCTGCATACAGTCCGGTCTGGTCAGTCACCGCCTGGTAATTGCTGTTCATCTTGCTACCGGCGATATTGCCGCTGGCGGTCACCATGAAGCCGTAGCAGAACGGCGGCACACAGATGCTGGCGCCGAAACCGCCGCTGGTCTGGCGGTTTTTCTGATCGGCTTCGTCCTGCCGGGAGGCAATATTAAGGTTGCCACCCACCTCTGCCTTGATGGTATCGGCTCGTACCTGCGCACCAGCCAGGGTGGTGTCCTGGCCGCTTTTCAGCATGAGCAGGCCAGTATCCACTGTGCTGTTGACCTGGGTGACCGAGTGGCCCGTGCCCATGCCTTTGGCCATCTGCGCCCCGAGATCGAGGGTGAAGCCGTTCTGATCACCAATATTGAAGCTGGCGCCGATACTGGTCTTGCTGTTGCGATTCTGGTTATCCCATTGCGCACGGTCCTGCGCGCTTTCCAGAGTGATGTCGTTTTTCGCCATCAACAGCGTGTCTTTTGCCTTGAGGCTACTACCCACGACATGAATATCGCCCCGGGTACCCGGCGCGTCCCCTACCGCCGAAATGACCAGACCTGCACCACTGGTCAAGCTCGATTGCTTGGCCGTTTCACTGCTGTATTCGCTGGTACTTTTGCTTCGGGTCGAACCCAACTCAGTCCCAATCTTGATAAGCGAGCCACTGCTGTTGGCTGGCTTACCTTGGGATTGATTCGCCGCATCGGCGCTGAAGCTGTCGGCCGCGTTGTAGGCAGAGAGCAATGCCTGAGCACTCTTGACTGCCTTCAGACGGCCATCATCGGCATCCTTGGCTGCACGGATGTCATTACGAATGCTCTTGACCGTATCGACGACCATGCCACCCACGACACGACCGACCGCCAGGCTCTTCGAGCTGTCGGTGCTGCTTTGCGTGGCAGTTTCCACATCCGCGGCGATGGTCACATTGGAACCGGTAAGATTCATCTCCTTGGTGCTGACCAAATCACTGGACACCACCTTCAGTTCGCGCCCAGCCTCAAGTCTCACACTGCCTTCACTCGATCCCACGGTACTGCCCGTCAAGGTGGTTTGCGCCGCCTTACCGGTGTGGTTCCCGCTCCTGATCGACAGATGCTGGTTGCCCGTGATGTCGTCCACGCCCAGATTGTTGGCCGTGAGAACTCCCGTCAGGTCACGGTTCTTCTGCTTATGCAACTCACTACGGGTGAAGGTGTTTTCGGCCGCATCGATGGTCAGGTCGCGCCCAGCCTGAACTGCCAGGTCCTGAGTACTGACCAATGCCGAGCCTGTTACGGTCGCGTCGCGCTTGGCCGCCACTTCCACGGTGTTGCCGGAGATGACGCTGCCGACTGCCGTGGTTTGGGTCTCGGCTACCTGATCCTTGACCTTGCTCGACTTCAGACCGCCCCAGCTGCTTTTGCTTTTACTGCTTTCGTGACGGGCACTATTTGAGTCGCTAACAGCCAGGATCTGAACGTCATTACCCGCCATCAACTTCGCGGCACCTTTTTCCGCGGTGACATCACTACCCTTGATCAGCAAGTCATTCCCTGCGACCAGTACACTGTCGGTTCCCGAGGTGACAGAACTGCCGATATTGGTCGTACTCGCCACCTCATCAAGCCGACTCTTCTTGCCCGACGAACTCTTCTTGGTCTTGCTGTAGAAGCTGTAGTTGCTGTCCTCCGCGGACTCCAGCGCCAGGTTGCCGCCGGCCACCAGATACGCCTCGTCCCCCGCACTCACCCGACTGGCAATCAGCTCCAGATCCTTGCCGGCACTGAGGGCCACGCTGCCACCTGCAGTCACCGCCGTGGAGACCTGGCTGACCTTGTCGGACTGCCCCTTGTACTTCTTGGAGCTGGAGTACGAGTGCTGTTCGTCCGCCGCCGAGGCCAGGGTCAGGTTGCCGGTGGCGGCCATGGCGAGGTTGCGTTTGGCGTCGATCTGGCTGGCGATGGCCGACAGGTCGCGGCCGCTGTTGATCGTCAGGTCGCGGCCGCTGGTGAGCACCGAGCCGTGCTGGCTGGTGCTGGTGTGCAGGGAGTTGGTCCGGGTCTCGTTGTCCTGCTGTTCGACAGCGGTGAGGTTGGCGTCCCGGCCGGCGTTGATGGTGGTATCGCGCGCGGCTTGCAGCACGCCAGCGGCGTTGTTGAAGTCACGACCGGCCTTGAGCGTCAGGTCATTGGCGGCTTCGATACGCGCGGCGCTGTCAAGGAAGTCACGCCGCTGTTGCAGGTCACCGCCACTGTTCTGGTGGCTGGTGACCGTGCGTTCGTTGATCAGGTCGCCGTTGGCGGTCAGGTTCACATCGCGACCGGCGATGATGCCGCCCGCCTTGTTCACCAGGTTGTTGCCCGCCAGCAGGTCCAGGCGATTGCCGGCTTCGATCAGGCCACTATTGACCAGGTCGTTGCCGGCCTTGGCCGAGAGGTTGTTGGTGGCGCGCAGGGTGCCGGCGTTGAGCAGGTCCTTGCCGGCGATCAGGCTGATGTCCTGACCGGCGATCAGCGCGCCATTGGCGGCCAGGCGGTTGTTGGCGTGGGCCATGTACAGCACCGGCACCAGCACGTTCTCGCCATTCACCTGGTGCGATTCGAGCCAGACGATGTCGTGGGTCAGGGCCGCGACCTGCTCGGAGGTCAGCGAGGTGCCGATCGCCAGGTTGAGCTGCTGCTTGCTCTGCAGCGCGTTATCCATCAGGTACTTGAACAGCTTCTCGTCGGAGTTCTGGCCATCGATGAAACGTTGGCCGGTGCGGGCGACCACCGCCTGCTGGATCAGCCGTTGTTCGTAGAAACCGTCGCCCAGGCGTTTCCAGCTGTTGTCGGGGTTGTAACCCAGGTTCGACAGCAGGTAGTCCGAACTCATGAACTGTTTCTGGTTGGTCAGCACCGGGTTGGTTTCAACCAGGTATTTGTGCGCTTGAGGAGGATTGTCGAGCGTCGGGATGCCCTGGACCCGCACAATGCTGCTTTGCACCTGTTCCGCCGGGGTACGGCTGTATACCGCCGGCTGGGCAGCCGCTGCGCTATCCGTCGGGGTCGCGACGGCAATCGTCGGCAGACTGACATCGACCCCAGGCTGCACAGCGTCAACCTGCGCCAGCTTGCGCTCGGTCGCCGCCACCGGGGCCACGGGAGCGGCCTGGAGCGCCCGCGCCTGGCTCTGGGCCAGGTTCTGCTCGCGCTCGGCGAATCTCAGGCTGATGCTGCCCATGCTCCAGTCCATCGGCGCCGGATTGCGCTGGGTTGCCGCGGTGTCGCCGGCTCCTTCGCTGCTCAGGCGGAACAGGCCGTGTTGCCCGACCGGCAAGGTAAAGCCTGGCAGGGCCAAGGGGTTGATCTGCTGCTTGGCCAGGTCTGGCGGCAATTGCGAGTTGATGTAGATCGGCGTCGAATACTGGCTGCCCGCCGAGGTGTCGCCGGTCTTCTTGCCGCCGCCGACATAGGCGTAATAACCACGCACTACGCCGTTGTCGATCTTCTCCGAGGCGTTGAGCTGGACGCTGGCACCGGACTGGATGATGGCGTCGAAGCGCTTGCCGTCGCTGCTTGCCAGAGCCTTGGTACCACCACCCGCCAGTTTTCGGGTACCGGTCATCAGGGCATTGAACCGCGCCAGGTCGGCTTCGAAGGTAGCGGAGGGCTTGGTGCCATTTCTGGCATTGAAGTCCCTCACCGCGGCGACCGCGCCCTGGTACTCATCCACATGGTTGTATTTGATGGTGGTCGTTTCAATGTCCTGAGGCACCACCCCCTGGTTCTTGATGCTGACGGCATCGATCGCCAGGTTGCCGGAGGAAGCGATAACACTGCTTTCGTTGCTCAATTCCCGAGCACCGATGTTCAACTGCCCGCCGCTGGAGATACTGGAGGCCGCCGTACTGGCGGTCACCTGCAGGCGATCACGCTCGGTGAGCTGCCAGACCGCATTGCGCCGATTGCCCTTTTTCTTGACATGGCATACCCCAAATGGCGCGCACGACAGCTCAGTGATTGCGGCGTAGTACTTCTCGTGTTCCGAGTAGGTGAGGATGTCCATGACGTTCTTCACCGTCATGGCGCGAATGGTCATGTTGCCCAGGCTTTCGATCGTGCCGGAGCGGTTTTCCAGCAGGCTCGACTGGGCCTGCCCGGCATTGGCGGCCACCAGCAGGCTGCCCATGCTGTAAACGTCGGCATAGCGATTAGTGAAGCTGTTGCCCAGCAACTGCATGTCGCCGCCGCTGAAGATCGAGCTGTGCTCGGCATCGCTGACACCGGAATTGAGCAGCGTCCCGGCATTCAGGGTCAGCGCCCCGGCGCTGCCGAGCGAACCATAGTTATTGATCGCCCCGGCATTGACGGTCAGCCCCTGGACGGAGCTCAGGCGTCCGTGATTGGTAAGCAGCCCGCCGACATTGATCCGGGTGTCGCCACCACCGGCGATAGTCGCGGTACCTGGCAGGTCGAGCTGGGCGGCGCCGAAGCTCATGTCACCCAGGCTGGTCAATCGGCCGTTGCCACCGTAGGCGCCCGACAGTTGCAGGTTCAGGCTGCCGTCACTGGCGATCAGGCCATCGTTGCTCCAGTTGCCGCCACCGCCTTCGAAGCTGTCGGAGGCCAGCAGCTGTCGACAGGTGCCGCTGGCGCTGTAGGAGCGGCCTCTTTTCCGGGCAGCTCCTTGAGTTCTTCCAGGCGCCGGCGCTGCTCTTCGAGCAGGCGGTCCTGGCGTTCGCGGATCAGATCGGTGTCACCGGGGGTGGGAGCAGCATGAACGAGGTGTAGCGGAGTCAAGCACAGCAAAGCCAGGCACAACCTCCCCGCGAGGGCGGGTGAGTACATGTTCGATCCCTCGAGACGCATTAGTATCAAAATGATATCAATATGTTAATTGGCCATCATTTTGGCGTCAATCATTCATCCTGCCGGCCGGTGCAGGAGAGAGGCTCTGCAACGGGGGTTCCAGCAAAGAAGTCAAGTCATCGAAGGGCCCAAGCCAGTGAAGGCACAGCCAAGAAAAAGGCCAATAGCTGATCACCGGCCAATAAAAAGCCCGGACAGGGTCCGGGCTTTTTGTCTTGCGCTACGGCTTATTCGGCAGCCGGTGCTGGCTTGCGGCGCTTGAGCGGCGCCATGCCGTCCTGGCTGACCAGGGCATCGCTTTTCGGCCGGTTGGCGGTCTTGCGTTTGGTCGGGGCCTTGGCCGCGGTTTTTTTCTTGTCGCCCTTGGCGTCGGTCTTTTTCTTCTTCACGCCGGCGGCCTTGCCGGAGGCCTTGACCTTCTTCGGCCCGCCGTAGGTACCTTTGACTTCCTTGATGGTGCGGCGCTCGAAGTTCTGCTTGAGGTAGCGCTCGATGCTCGACATCAGGTTCCAGTCGCCGTGGCAGATCAGCGAGATGGCCAGGCCGTCGTTGCCGGCACGGCCGGTACGGCCGATGCGGTGCACGTATTCGTCGCCGCTGCGAGGCATGTCGAAGTTGATCACCAGGTCCAGGCCGTCGACGTCCAGGCCGCGGGCGGCGACGTCGGTGGCGACGAGGATTTTCACCCCGCCCTGCTTCAGGCGGTCGATGGCCAGCTTGCGGTCCTTCTGGTCTTTCTCACCGTGCAGGACGAACGCCTTGTACTCCTGGGCCACCAGTCGGCCGTAGATACGGTCGGCCATGGCGCGGGTGTTGGTGAAGACGATGGCCTTCTGATAAGTCTCGTTGGCCAGCAGCCAGTTGACGATCTGCTCTTTATGCTGGTTGTGGTCGGCAGTGATGATCTGCTGACGGGTGGTGTCGTTCAGCTGGCTGACCGCGTTGAGCTGCAGGTGCTCAGGGTTGTTCAGGACCTTGGCGACCATCTCGCGCAGGCCCGAGCCACCGGTGGTGGCGGAGAACAGCATGGTCTGCTGACGGTTCGGGCACTCGTCCACCAGGCGCTGCACGTCGTCGGCGAAACCCATGTCGAGCATGCGGTCGGCTTCGTCGAGGACCAGCACTTCCACTTCTTTCAAATCGAGGTTGCCGGCGTTCAGTTGCTCGATCAGGCGACCCGGGGTGCCGATCAGGATATCCGGCACCTTGCGCAGCATCGCGGCCTGGACCTTGAAGTCTTCGCCGCCGGTGATCAGGCCGGCCTTGATGAAGGTGAACTGCGAGAAGCGTTCGACTTCCTTCAGGGTCTGCTGCGCCAGTTCGCGGGTCGGCAGCAGGATCAGGGTCTTGATGCTGACGCGGATCTTCGCCGGGCCGATCAGGCGATTGAGGATCGGCAGGACGAAAGCGGCGGTCTTGCCGCTGCCGGTCTGTGCCGTCACCCGCAGGTCACGCCCTTGGAGCGCGAGCGGAATGGCCGCTGCCTGCACAGGCGTTGGCTCGACAAATTTAAGCTCGGCCACGGCTTTGAGCAGGCGTTCGTGCAGGGCGAATTGGGAAAACACGGGTGCTACCTCGAAGATATGCAAAAAAACAGCTGCATAGGGTAACGGTTTCGGGCGCGAAGGCCGAGTTTCTTTCACGCAAACCACAGTAAACAATTGGTTTTTGTCAGCGATTCGTCCTTAACGGTAACTTTCGACGGCTTAAATGTTCTAATCGATTCGTCTCGTCTCATAGAGGAAGCTTCTGACCCCATGGATTTCAAACAGCTCTGGCTCAACGTTCAAGACCTCTGGGGGGCGCTCGATGAGCACCCGCTCCTGCATTCCAGCCTGGCCCTGGTCATCCTGCTGGTGGTGGCCCTGCTCGTCGGACGAGTGGCGCGCTACCTCATCCTGCACGCGGTCAAGCTGCTCGGCCGCCAGCCCTCCCTGCACTGGCTCAACGATCTGCGCCAGAACAAGGTGTTCCATCGCCTGGCGCAGATGACCCCGTCGCTGGTGGTCCAGTTCGGCCTGCACCTGGTGCCGGAGCTGAGCAAGACCAGCCTGGTGTTCCTCGGCAACCTGGCCCTGGCCTTCACCATCCTGTTCCAGGTGCTGGCCATCAGCGCCCTGCTCAACGCCCTGCTGGACATCTACGCCCGTACCGAACACGCGCGCACCCGTTCGATCAAGGGTTATGTGCAGCTGGCGAAGATGGTGCTGTTCGTGTTCGGCGCGATCATCATCGTCGCCACCCTGATCGACCGCTCGCCGCTGCTGCTGTTGTCCGGCCTGGGCGCCATGTCGGCGGTGATCCTGTTGGTCTACAAGGACACCCTGCTGTCGTTCGTCGCCAGCGTGCAGCTGACCAGCAACGACATGCTGCGGGTCGGCGACTGGATCGAAATGCCCCAGGTCGGCGCCGACGGCGATGTGGTGGATATCACCCTGCACACGGTCAAGGTGCAGAACTTCGACAAGACCATTGTCTCGATCCCTACCTGGCGCCTGATGTCCGAGTCGTTCAAGAACTGGCGCGGCATGCAGCAGTCCGGTGGCCGGCGGATCAAGCGCAGCCTGTACATCGACGCCAGTGGCGTGCGCTTCATCAACGATGAGGAAGAGGCGCGCCTGGGCAAGGTCCACCTGCTCACCGACTACATCAGTCGCAAGCAGGCCGAGCTCAAGAGCTGGAACGAAGCCCAGGGCAATGTCGCCGCCATGTCGGCCAACCGCCGCCGCATGACCAACCTGGGGACCTTCCGCGCCTACGCCCTGGCGTACCTGAAGAGCCATCCGGACATCCAGCCGAACATGACCTGCATGGTCCGCCAGATGCAGACCACCGCCCAGGGCATTCCGCTGGAAATCTACTGCTTCACCCGCACCACGGCGTGGACCGACTACGAGCGTATCCAGGGCGATATCTTCGATTACCTGCTGGCGGTGATGCCGGAGTTCGGCCTGAGCCTGTATCAGCAGCCGAGCGGCAACGACCTGCGCGCCGGCCTGCTGCCAGCGGTGCTGGGCGCCAGCCATATCCCCGAGGCGGAAAAACGCGCGCTGTAACCCCCGCCTGATCGCCCATTCCCCGGGGCGATCAACCCTCTATCCGCCTATCTGCTCTATCTGCCTATCTGTAGGAGCGAAGCTTGCTCGCGATCCGCGCAGCGGCCTGACCTCGCGGTGTCTGCCAGATCGCTATCGCGGGCAAGCCTCGCTCCTACAGGGCAGTGGCGGTAATCGCGGTTTTTACGCCGCGACGGCTGATCCACACCGCCGCCAGAATCACCAACGCCCCCAGGAACAGACGCCCCAGCTCTTCATGCTGGTTCCAGATCAACAGGTTGATCAGCAGCCCCACCGGCACATGCAGGTTGTTCATCACCGCCAGGGTCGCGCCAGTGACCAGGCAGGCGCCCTTGTTCCACCAGTACAGCCCCAGCGCGGTGGACACCAGCCCGAGAAACAGCAGCACCGCCCATTGCAACGGCGCTTCGGGCAGGAAGTCCGGCTTGCCGAACAGCAGGAAGGCCGGCAACACCACCGCCAGCGCCCCCAGGTAGAAGTAGCCGAAACGCCGGTAATGCGGCAGGTCGCTCGGATGGCGCGCCACCAGGTGCTTGTACAACACCTGCCCGGCGGCATAGGTGAAGTTGGCCAGTTGCAGCAGCAAGAAGCCCATGAAGAAATCCGGGCTGATGCGGTCGTAGCGGATCACCGCCGCCCCGGCCACCGCCACCAGCGCCGCCAGCAGGCCCCAGGGGTTGAAGCGCCGGTTCAGCGCGTCCTCGATCAGGGTCACATGCAGCGGCGTGAGGATGGTGAACAGCAGCACCTCCGGCACCGTCAGCACGCGGAAACTCAGGTACAGGCAGACGTAGGTCACGCCGAACTGCAAGGCGCCGATCAGCAGCATGCCGCGCATGAACGCCGGCTCCACCTGGCGCCAGCGGGTCAGCGGGATGAACACCAGCCCGGCCAGCAGCACCCGGACCAGCACCGCGAAATAACTGTCGACATGCCCGGCCAGGTATTCGCCGATCAGGCTGAAGGAAAACGCCTGGATCAGCGTGACAAAAAGTAGATAGCCCATGCTCGCCTCGTCTTGAAGAGGCGGCGACGATAGCGGTTTTGCCCCGAACAATGAAACATCCGGCAGACAATCCCCGCGTCTGTAGGAGCGAAGCTTGCTTGCGATAACGATCCGACAGGCAACGCAAAGTCTGGCCGCTTGCGTGGATCGCGGGCAAGCCTCGCTCCTACAGAGGAGTGATAAATCGCGGGCAAAAAAAAGCCCGATCTCGCAAAGCGTTCAATCGGGCCGGAGCACTCAGGAGCAACAAGTGCAAAGGGAGGTTCGATGCGCAAACAAACTTGAAGGGGAGCGCAGGGCCTACTAGACCACCGCGCGATTATCTGGCGATTAACGGATCAGGCGACCTGGGCCAGTTTGGCGTTGGCCTGGTTCAGGCCCTTCTCCTGGAAGTCGCCGCCCAGGTTCATGCCTTCGGCGTGAATGAACTCGACGTCGTGGATCCCGATGAAACCCATGACCTGGCGCAGGTAGGGTTCCTGGTGATCCGCGGTGCTGCCGGCGTAGATGCCGCCACGAGCGGTCAGCACATAGGCACGCTTGCCGTTGAGCAGGCCCTGGGGACCGGTTTCGGTGTACTTGAAGGTCACACCGGCGCGCAGCACGTGGTCCAGCCAGGCTTTCAGGGTGCTCGGAATGGCGAAGTTGTACATCGGCGCGGCCATCACCAGCACGTCGGCGGCCAGCAGTTCATTGGTCAGTTCGTTGGAACGCTGCAGCGAGGCCTCTTCGATCTCGTTGCGCTGCTCGGCGGGTTTCATCCAGCCGCCCAGCAGGTTGCTGTCCAGGTGCGGCACCGGGGTTACCGCCAGGTCACGCAGGGTGATCTGGTCGCCCGGGTGGGCCGCTTGCCATTGCTTGATGAAGGTCTGGGTCAGCTGACGGGAAACGGAATCCTGCTGACGGGCACTGCTTTCGATGATCAGAACGCGGGACATGGGATGTAGCCTCCATCGGGAATGCTGTAGGTCGATGGAGCGCAGATTAAACAGAGTCATATCGATGAAAAAGCGCAAATAACTGCTATAACCAATCAATAAATTCGTTTATAAGCGGAGCAGGCCGCGCACCCTGCTCCGCTTTGCGCTTACTTGGCGGTACAGGTCAGGTCGATGCGCAGCTTGATGATGCTGCGGTTGAACTTGGCCGTGGCGTTCTTGAACTTGCCGGCCGCCACTTCCACCTTGCGCGTGCGCGGGGCTTCGGGGCCGTTGCGGAAGACCACCGTGCAGGCGGCATCGGTGGTGCCGTAGTTGTTCACCTGGATCGAACCGATATCGGCATCGGTGTCGTAGGCGGTGTAGTCGATGCTCACGCCTTCGAGGTGTTTCTTCACGTCGATGGGATAGGCGAACGCACTGAGCGGCAGCAGGGCCAGCAACACACAACAGATTTTTCTCATTCGGCAGTCTCCAATAAGGAGCGCCAGCTTAGGACAAGAGGAGCTCCTCATGAAAGCGCCCCGCGTTACCCTCGATCAATGGCGGACACTGCAGGCCGTGGTCGACCACGGCGGCTTCGCCCAGGCCGCCGAGGCGCTGCACCGTTCGCAATCTTCTGTCAGCTACACCGTGGCGCGCATGCAGGACCAACTGGGCGTGCCGCTGCTGCGTATCGATGGACGCAAGGCCGTGCTCACCGAGGCCGGCGGCGTATTGCTGCGCCGCTCGCGGCAACTGGTGAAACAGGCCAGCCAATTGGAAGACCTGGCCCACCACATGGAACAGGGCTGGGAAGCCGAAGTGCGCCTGGTGGTGGACGCCGCCTACCCCAACGCGCGCCTGGTCCGTGCCCTGACCGCCTTCATGCCGCAAAGCCGCGGCTGCCGGGTACGCCTGCGCGAGGAAGTGCTGTCGGGGGTCGAAGAGGTGCTGCTCGAAGGCGTGGCCGACCTGGCCATCAGCGGCTTCAATATCTCCGGCTACCTGGGCACGGAAATGAGCTCGGTGGAGTTCGTCGCCGTGGCCCACCCGGAACACGCCCTGCACCGCCTGAACCGCGAGCTGAACTTCCAGGACCTGGAAAGCCAGCTGCAAGTGGTGATCCGCGATTCCGGTCGCCAGCAGCCGCGGGACGTCGGCTGGCTCGGCGCCGAACAGCGCTGGACCGTCGGCAGCCTGGCCACCGCCGCCACCTTCGTCGGCAGCGGCCTGGGCTTTGCCTGGCTGCCGCGCCATATGATCGAACGCGAACTCCGGGAGGGCCTGCTCAAGGTGCTACCGTTGGACCAGGGCGGCAGCCGGCACCCGACCTTCTACCTGTATTCGAACAAGGACAAACCCTTGGGCCCGGCCACGCAGATCCTCGTCGAACTGCTGCGCACCTTCGACACCGCGCCGCTGGACGCACCGTTCGCCGCCCCGGAACAAGCCTGAACCCACACTTGAACCCTCCACGCGCCTGAACAGGAATTCAGCCATGGCCTATTTCGAACACGAAGGATGCACCCTGCACTACGAGGAATACGGCCATGGCGAACCGCTGGTGCTGGTTCACGGGCTCGGTTCCAGCACCCAGGACTGGGAAAAGCAGATCGCCGAGCTGTCCGCCCACTACCGCCTGATCCTGCCCGACGTGCGCGGCCATGGTCGCTCCGACAAGCCCCGCGAGCCCTACAGCATCGCCGGTTTCAGCGCCGACCTGGTCGCCCTGCTGGAGCACCTGAAGCTTTCGCGGGTGCATCTGGCGGGCCTGTCCATGGGCGGCATGATCGCCTTCCAGCTTGCGGTGGATCAGCCCGGGCTGCTGAAAAGCCTGTGCATCGTCAACAGCGCGCCCGAGGTGAAGATCCGCAGCGCCAACGACGCCTGGCAATGGTTCAAGCGCTGGAGCCTGATGCGCCTGCTCAGCCTCGAAGCCATCGGCATCGCCCTGGGCGGCAAACTGTTCCCCAAGCCGGAGCAGGGCGAGCTGCGGCAAAAGATGGCCGAGCGCTGGGCAAAAAACGACAAACGTGCTTATCTCGCAAGCTTCGATGCCATCGTTGGCTGGGGGGTTCAGGAACGACTTTCGCAAGTCGCCTGTCCAACCCTGGTCATCAGCGCCGACCGTGACTACACCCCGGTCGCACTGAAAGAAAGCTATGTGAAACTGCTGCCCGACGGGCGCCTGGTGGTGATCGCCGATTCGCGTCACGCCACGCCGCTGGACCAGCCGCAACGCTTCAACCAAACCCTGCTCGAGTTTTTAACCGCAGTCGACACCACCACCCAGGATCACTGACCCATGCTGAAAAAAATCGCCCTCGTCGCCGGCTCCGTTCTGTTCGCTGCCAACCTGATGGCCGCCCAACCGGCCAAGGCGCCTCACGTCCTGCTGGACACCAGCTTCGGCAAGATCGAAGTCGAACTGGACCCGGTCAAGGCCCCGATCTCCAGCAAGAACTTCCTCGACTACGTCGACAGCGGCTTCTACACCAACACCATCTTTCACCGGGTGATCCCGGGCTTCATGGTCCAGGGCGGTGGCTTCACCCCGCAGATGGTGCAGAAGGAAACCCGCGACCCGATCAAGAACGAAGCCAGCAACGGCCTGCATAACGTACGTGGCACCCTGTCCATGGCCCGCACCTCGAACCCGAACTCGGCCACCAGCCAGTTCTTCATCAACGTCGCCGACAACGCCTTCCTCGATCCGGGCCGCGATGCCGGTTACGCGGTGTTCGCCAAAGTGGTGAGCGGCATGGACGTGGTCGACCAGATCGTCAACTCGCAGACCACCACCAAACAAGGCATGCAGAACGTGCCGATCGACCCCGTGCTGATCAAGTCGGCCAAGCGCATCGACTAATGCGTCACCGGGAGTCCCGGCGGAGCACTGGTGCAGTGCTCCGCCTGCTTACTGATAAGGAGAGCCCGCCACGCGGGCGTCAGATCCCATGCTCTATCGTCGTTTTGAACAGCTGATCGATATTTTCCGCGACGCTCCCACTGCCGCTCCCCCCAACCGCGTACTGCCCTTCTACCTCTATTACATCAAGCAGGTCTGGCCGAGCTTCGTCGCCCTGCTGGTGGTCGGCCTGTTCGTGGCGCTGATCGAAGTGTCGCTGTTCAGCTACCTGAGCACGATCATCGACCTGGCCCAGGGCACGCCCAATGTCGAGATCTTCAAGACCCACGGCCTCGAGCTGGCCTGGATGGCAGTGGTCGCGCTGATCTTCCGCCCGCTGTTCGTCGCCCTGCACGACCTGCTGGTGCACCAGACCATCAGCCCGGGCATGACCAGCCTGATTCGTTGGCAGAACCACAGCTATGTGCTCAAGCAGAGCCTGAACTTCTTCCAGAACGACTTCGCCGGGCGCATCGCCCAGCGCATCATGCAGACCGGCAACTCGCTGCGCGACTCCTCGGTGCAGGCGGTGGACGCGCTGTGGCATGTGCTGATCTACGCGGTCAGCGCCCTGGTGCTGTTCGCCGAGGCCGACTGGCACCTGATGATCCCGCTGCTGATCTGGATCGCCAGCTACATCGGCGCCCTGCGGTACTTCGTGCCACGGGTCAAGAAACGCGCGGTGATTTCCTCGGACGCCAACTCCAAGCTGGTCGGCAGGATCGTCGACGGCTACACCAACATCACCACCCTCAAGCTGTTCGCCCACACCCACTTCGAGCAGAACTACGCCCGCGAAGCCATCGGCGAACAGACCGAGAAAAGCCAGCTGGCCGGGCGCGTCATCACCAGCATGGACGTGGTGATCACCGCCATGAACGGCCTGCTGATCGTCTCCACCACGGGCCTGGCCCTGTGGCTCTGGACCCAGTCGCTGATCTCGGTCGGCGCCATCGCCCTGGCCACCGGCCTGGTGATCCGCATCGTCAACATGTCCGGCTGGATCATGTGGGTGGTCAACGGCATCTTCGAGAACATCGGCATGGTCCAGGACGGCCTGCAGACCATCGCCCAGCCCATCAGCGTCAGCGATCGCGAACAGGCGCCACGCCTGGCGGTGGCCAGCGGCGAAGTGCGTTTCGAGCATGTGGACTTCCACTACGGGAAAAAGACCGGGGTCATCAGCGACCTGAACCTGATCATCAAGCCGGGGGAGAAGATCGGCCTGATCGGCCCGTCCGGCGCCGGCAAGTCGACCCTGGTCAACCTGTTGCTGCGGCTCTATGACCTGCAGGACGGGCGCATCCTGATCGACAACCAGAACATCGCCGAGGTGACCCAGGAAAGCCTGCGCGAACGGATCGGCATGATCACCCAGGACACTTCGTTGCTGCACCGCTCGATCCGCGACAACCTGCTGTACGGCAAGCCCGACGCCACCGACGAGGAACTCTGGGAAGCGGTGCGCAAGGCCCGCGCCGACGAGTTCATCCCGCTACTCTCCGACGCCCAGGGCCGTACCGGCTTCGATGCCCACGTCGGCGAGCGTGGGGTGAAACTCTCCGGCGGCCAGCGCCAGCGCATCGCCATTGCCCGGGTACTGCTCAAGGATGCGCCGATCCTGATCATGGACGAGGCCACCTCGGCCCTGGACTCGGAAGTCGAAGCGGCGATCCAGGAAAGCCTGGAGACCCTGATGCAGGGCAAGACCGTGATCGCCATCGCCCACCGGCTCTCGACCATCGCCCGCATGGACCGCCTGGTGGTCCTGGAGAAAGGCCGCATCGCCGAGACCGGCAGCCATGCCGAACTGCTGGCCCAGGGTGGCCTGTATGCGCGCCTGTGGCAGCACCAGACCGGAGGGTTTGTCGGTATCGACTGACCGTAGCCCAGTAGCCGCTGCCGAGCCCGCGAGGCTGCGATCGGCTTGGGCGGCATTCCGACGAAGCAGTCGCAAACCGGTGAATGCGCTCCCTCAGGCAGATCAAGGTTGCAAGATTTACGACCGCTGCGCGGTCGATCGCAGCCTTCGGCAGCGGCTACAGAAAACGCCAGAGCCCTTTACACCGGGCCCTGGCGTTTTTTTTCACACTGGAATTGTAAAAAAAGCCTGCTGTACTCAGAGCCTAGGTTCTGGTGCAGGGCCTGTAGCCAGGCTGCACGGCTGCATAACGGCTTTATCGGATCGATAAGGAATAACTTCTATGTCGCTGTTCAAACGTTCAGTCACTGAGTTGTTAGGTACCTTCTGGCTGGTATTGGGTGGTTGTGGCAGTGCCGTACTGGCGGCCGCGTTTCCGGATGTCGGGATCGGCCTGCTGGGCGTGGCGCTGGCCTTCGGTCTTACCGTCCTGACGATGGCCTTCGCCATCGGCCATATCTCCGGCTGTCATCTCAACCCCGCGGTGTCCGTCGGCCTGGTGGTCGGCGGGCGTTTTCCGCTCAAGGAACTGCCCGCCTATGTCGTCGCGCAAGTGATAGGCGGGGTGATCGCCGCGGCGCTGCTGTACTTCATCGCCAGCGGCAAGCCCGGTTTCGAGCTGGCCAGCGGGCTGGCCTCCAACGGCTATGGCGAACATTCGCCGGGGGGCTACTCACTGGCGGCGGGTTTTGTCAGCGAGCTGGTGATGACCGGGATGTTCGTGGTGATCATCCTCGGCGCCACCGATAAACGTGCGCCGGTGGGCTTCGCGCCGATCGCCATCGGCCTGGCGCTGACGCTGATCCACCTGATCTCGATTCCAGTGACCAACACCTCGGTCAACCCGGCGCGCAGCACCGGGCCGGCCTTGATCGTCGGTGGCTGGGCGATCCAGCAACTGTGGCTGTTCTGGCTGGCGCCGATTCTCGGCGCGGTGGTCGGCGGTGGCATCTATCGCTGGCTGGGCAAGGAAGACAGCTGACAGCACCCCGAGGGTCACGCCTGCCGATACGGCAGCGCGGCCCTCGCCTCTTCGGCGTAAGCCAGCACGCCCACCCGCTCCTGCTGGAGAAAATCTTCCACCGCCGCTTTCAGGCCTGGGTGCCGCAGGTAGTGCCAGGACCGGGTAATCACCGGCTCGAACCCCCGAATCAGTTTGTGCTCGCCCTGGGCCCCGGCGTCGAAACGCTGCACGCCCTGGGCGATGGCGTAGTCCATGCCCTGGTAGAAACAGGTTTCGAAATGCAGGCGATCGAACTCCGCCAGGCAGCCCCAGTAACGCCCATAAAAACTGTCGCCACCGATCAGGCTGAAGGCCATGGCCACCGGCCTGGCGTTCTGCTTGGCCAGCACCACGCGGATGGCCTCGGGCATGCGCTCGGCCAGCAGACTGAAAAAGGCCCGGGTCAGGTAGGGTGACTGGCGCCGCACCGCATAGGTGTTGGCGTAACAGGCGTAGACAAAATCCCACTGCGCTTCGCTGAGTTGCCGGCCTTCGAGCCACTCGAACTCGATGCCCTGCCCCGCCACCTGTTCGCGTTCCTTGCGCATCTGCTTGCGCTTGCGCGAGCTGAGGGTATCGAGAAAATCCTGGAAGTCCCGATAGCCGCGGTTCTGCCAATGGAACTGGCAACCCAGGCGCTGCAGCCAGTCGGCTTGCCCGGCCAGGGCGGCATCGGTAAAGGTGTCGGTGAAGTTGATATGGGCGCTGGAGAGCCCTTCGATCTCCAGGTAACCGGGCAGGCTTTGCAGCAGTTCGAGGCCGTCCTCCAGGCTCGCCGCCAGCAGCCGCGCGCCGCTGACCGGGCTGAAGGGCACGGCGCTCAGCAGCTTGGGGTAATACTCGATGCCGGCCCGGGCGCAGGCGTCGGCCCAGCCATGGTCGAACACGTACTCGCCGTAGGAGTGCCACTTGCGGTAGCTGGGCAGCGCCGCGATCAAGCGCCCGTCTTGCACATGCAACAGGTGTTCGGCCTGCCAGCCGGAACGCGGACCGAGGCTGCCGCTGTCTTCCAGCGCACTGAGAAAGGCGTGACGCAGAAACGGCTGGCCGTCACTGAGCAGGCCGTCCCATTGCTGCGGATCGACGGCGGCCAGGCTGGTCAAGGATTGCAACGGCATTGGGTTCCCCACAAGTGATGCCACGAACGCGCCGAGTATCGCCCATCACTGCCCCAGGTGCAGCAACAGGAAATCGATGAACGCCCGCGACTTGTGCGGCAAGTGCGAACTGTTGGGGAACACCACGTTCACCGACTGCGAAGGCAAGACGTAGTCGGGCAGCAAGCGCACCAGCCGGCCGCTCGCCAGGTCGTCCTCGACCACCCAGCCGGGCAGTACCGACACCCCCAGGGACGACAGGGTCATGGCGCGAATGGCGGTGGAGGAATTGGACTCGAAATGATTGGGCCCGTTGACTTCGACCTGGCCCAGTAGCGGGTGGCTCAGGGTCCAGTTGGTCGGCCCTTGCAGGTTGCTGTTGGCGATCCACGGCACGCTGTTCAGGTCCAGGGGCTCGCCCACCGGATGGCGCGCCAGAAAGTCCGGGCTGGCCACCAGGACGATTTCGTAATCGGCCAGCTTGCGGCTCTTGAAAGCCGAGTCGGCGAGGTTGCCCAGGCGGATCACCAGGTCGAGTTTTTCCGCCACAAGGTCATTCAACGAAGAGTTGAAGTTATAACAAAGACGGATCTCCGGATAACGTTCGGTGAACTTGGAAATGATCGGCAGTATATAGCGCTCACCATACTCACTAGTTGAACTGAAACGCAACTTTCCGGAAATACGATTATGCCCATGCAGGACATTCTCGAAGGCATTGTCGATGTCCGCGACAATGCCCTTGAACTCGTTATAAAAGTCCTGGCCTATTTCCGTCAGGGATATATTGCGGGTATTGCGGATCAACAGGGTCGCCGACAAAACTTCCTCGAGCGCCTTGACATGCAGGCTGGCCATGGCTTTGCTGATGCACAGGTAGTTGGCCGCCTTGGTATAGGAACCGAAATCGACAACCGCCAGGAATGTCTGGACGCGATTTAGATGCGTGTGCATGTTATAGCTCACTGTTTTTGTAAATCATTGTTAAATCCCATCAAACAATGTTTCAAGTATAGGCGTATCGACACCCTCGGTCTATCGCTCCTATGATCCCGCCGCAAAAGGGAGATCATATGACTTATCGCTACAAAGTGGCTCTTATATTCCTCATCGGATTCTTTATCGACTGTATAAACATATTCATGTCGGCCGTGGCTTTACCGAGCATTGCCCATGATATGCACGTCTCGACTTCATCCGTGGCCTGGGTGGCCAATGCTTATATTCTCGGCCTGACCCTGATCATTCCGGTGAGTACCTGGCTGGCCGGACGATTCGGCAGCCGCGAAACCCTCACCGCCTCGATGCTGGTGTTCAGCACCGCCGTGTGGATGTGCGGGATGGCCGGCAGCTTCCATGAACTGGTGATCTGGCGTTTCGTCCAGGGCATCGGCGGCGGCTTGCTGATCCCGGTGGGCCAGGCCCTGACCTTCAACCTGTTCCAGGGCCCGCAGCGGGCCAAGATCTCCACCCTGGTGATGGCCGTCGCCCTGATCGCCCCGGCCATTTCGCCGACCATCGGCGGCGTGATCGTCGACAGCAGCTCCTGGCGCTGGGTGTTCCACAGCAACATTCCGTTCTCGCTGATCGCCGCCGCCCTGTCCTGGCTGTGGATCAAGGAAGCCCGGCCCGCCAGCCTGGCGCGCCCGGACATCAAGGGCCTGCTGCTGGTCAGCGCGGCCCTTGGCAGCCTGTTGATGGGCATGTCGCTGTACGGTGGCGACTACCCGCCGCTGGCCGCCCTGAGCTGCCTGATGCTGGGCGTCACCTGCGTGGTGCTGTATGTCCTGCACTACCGCCGCTGCGACAACGCCATCGTCGAGTTGAGCCTGCTCAAGAGCAAGAAGCTCAGCACTTCGATCTTCATCTACTACGCAATTCCCGGGGTGTTCACCGGGGTCAACCTGCTGAGCATCTTCTTCCTGCAGAACAGCCTGCACTTCAGCGCCAAGCTGACCGGCATGTTCATGATCCTCTACGCCAGCGGCGCCTTCATCGCCATGCTGGTCTGCGGCCGGGTCTACAACCGCTTCGGCGCCCGGCGCCTGTTCACCCTCGGCATGCTCCTGCACAGCGCCGGCATCGCCACCCTCTACCTGGTCGACAGCGCCGCCGACCTGCCGATCATCGTCATCGCCTACTGCCTGATGGGCATCGGCGGCGGCATTGGCGCCAACACTGCGCAAACCACCTCGCTGATGGACTTCGAAGGTGCCGATACCCACAAGGGCAGCGTGATCTGGAACATCAACCGGCAGATGTCCTTCAGCATCGGCGCCGCGCTGTTCCTGATGATCTACAACCTGCTGCTCGCCAGCCTGGCGTCTACCCCGGCCTATCACCTGACCTTCGTCATCGCGGCGGTGATGGGTCTGTTACCCCTGTTGCAGATGAGCAACCTGACCACGCAAAAGGAATGTCATGCACAACACAATCGTTGAACAGGCCAAACACAGCATCCATGCGGTCCACGAGCTGATCCACGCGGTCTTCACCGACCAGGACGGCAACGGCGCCGCCGCCATCGACCAACTGCTGCCGGCCTTCGCCGAGCACTTCAGCATGGTCACCACCGCGGGCGCCATCGTCAGCCGCGAGCAGGTCGAACAGATGTTCCGCGGCGCGGTCGGTGCCCGCCCCGGCCTGGAGATCCTTGTCAGCGACCTGCACACCGTCTGGCACGAAGGCCACAGCGCGGCGATCCGCTACAAGGAAACCCATCGCCTGGAGCAGAAGGAAACCTCGCGCCTCTCGGTGGTGGTGATCCGTATCCATGAGCACTCGGCCCAGTGGCTGTACCTGCACGAAACACCGTTAAGCTGACAGCGAGTCACCCCATGAATTACCAGATCACCCAGTGCCGGATGCTCTCGCCAAGCATCAAGGAAATCACTCTGGCGCCTCTTGTGCCGGCCCCCTGCGAGGCCACCGCCGGGGCCCACTTCAAATGGTGGATTCCCCAACTCGAGCAATGGCGTCATTACTCCCGGGTCGAACTGGCCGAACATGAGCTGCCCCAGGGCAGCCTGGTGTTCGCCATTCGCCTGAACCCCGACTCGCCCAGCAGCGCTTATATCCGCCAGCTGAACATTGGCGACCAAGTACGGCTCGACGGCCCGTTCAATGCCTTCGACTACGACCTGGACGACAACGACGGCGCCGACATCGCCCTCGCCGGCGGCATCGGCATCACCCCTTTGACCGGTATCCTCAGGCATCTGCGGGCCCGGCAGCGCCCGGCGCGGCTGCACTATTTCGCCAAGAGCGCAGGCGATGCCGCCTATGCCGCGCAGATGCGCGAGCTGTTGCAGGACAGCCTGAGCCTGCACTGCTCCGACTCGGCCGAGGGGCGCCCGTCGGTGGCTGCGGTGCTGGGCCAGTTGCAGCCCCGGGACCGCCTGTATGTGTGCGGCCCGCAAGCCATGCTCAACGACGTGTTCAGCCATGCCCAGAACCTGGGTTTTCCTCGCGAGCGCATCCACTTCGAAATCTTCAACACCACGCTGGCGGAAGACGAACCCGGCTTCGCCGTACATGCCGCGGACTCCGGTATCGACCTGCGGGTGCAGCCTGGCCAGACCCTGCTCGACGCCCTCGAAGAGGCCGGCCTGGACCCGCTCTACGACTGCCGTCGCGGCGAATGCGGGGTGTGCGAGCTGGACGTGCTGGAAGGTGAAGTCGATCACCGCGATTTCATCATGAGCCCGCAGCAGGCCGCCTGCAGCAACAAGATCTACCCCTGCGTATCCCGGGCCAAAAGCCCAAGCCTGAAACTGGTCATCTAAAGAGAGAACCTCGTTGGACAACTACTTCAACGGCAAGGAAGTGCATCGCACGCTGTTCCTTGATCCGTCGCTCTTCGAGCGAGAACAACAACAGGTATTCGCCGCCAGCTGGTGCTACCTGGGCCATGCAAGCCTGGTCCCGGAAACCGGCGACTTCTTCACCGGCGACATCGCCGGCCAACCGCTGGCCATGGTCCGGCAGAAAAACGGCGAGATCGTCGTGCTGCACAACCGCTGCCCGCACAAGGGCGTGAAGGTGTTGGCCGAGCCGCAAGGCAATGTCGGCCGGTTCATCCGCTGCCCGTACCACGCCTGGACCTTCAAGACCGACGGCCAGCTGCTGAGCATCCCGGTGAAAAAGGAATACGACGACTGCGACCTCAGCAGCTGCGCCGCCCACAAGGGCATGCAGCCGGTGGCCGCGGTGGAGAACTATCGGGGCTTCGTGTTCGTGCGCCTCAAGGAACAGGGCATCGGCTTCAACGAGTTCTTCGGCGACTCGCTGTCGACCCTGGACAACATGGTCATGCGCTCGCCCCAGGGGCAATTGCGCGCCATCGGCCAGCCCCTGCTGCACCGCCATCGCTGCAACTGGAAGATGGTGGTCGACAACCAGACCGACACCTGCCACCCGATGGTCGCCCACGAATCCTCGGCCGGCGAAGCCATTCGCCTGTGGAAGGAAACCGGGCATGACGGCCAACCGCCGATGGCCGTGGAACTGTTCTCGCCGTTCATGGCGTCCTACGAGTTCTTCAGCGCCATGGGTATCCGTACCTGGCCCAACGGCCACGGCCACACTGGCGTCAGCAACTCGATCCACAAGGCCTACTCCAGCATCCCCGGTTACTGGGAGCTGATGGTCGAGAGCTACGGCGAAACCCAGGCCGCGGCGATCCTCGACGATACCCGGCACAACACCGTGTATTTCCCCAACCTGATGGTCAAGGGACCGATCCAGACCCTGCGGGTGATCCGCCCGATCTCGGCCAGCGAAACCGTGGTCGAGTCGTGGATCTTCGAGCTGGTGGGCGCACCGGTGCAGTTGCTGGAAAGAACCGTGCAGTACAACAACCTGATCAACTCGCCGTGCTCGATGGTCGCCCACGACGACGTGGAAATGTACGAGCGGGCCATGGACGGGCTGCGCAGCCAGGCCAACGACTGGGTGAATGTCGCCCGCCTGTTCGAACCGGATGAATCCCATGAGCAGACCCAGGTGGTGTCCGGCACCAGCGAACGGGCCATGCGCAACTTCTACAACACCTGGCAGCAGCTGATGCAGGCCCAAGACGGATCGACCGCCCATGGATAATTCACCCCTCGAACAGCTGATCTACCAAGAGATCGCGCTTCTCGACCAACAGGATTTCGACGCCTGGCAACAGCTGCTGTGCGACGACTTCCATTACTGGATTCCCCTGCGCCACGATCAACCCTGCCCGTTGCGCGAATCCTCCCTGCTGTATGAGGACCGCTTCCTCACCACCCTGCGCATCAACCGCCTGGCCAGCGCCCGCAATTTCTCGCAGCAGCCCAAGAGCCGCGGCCTGCACATTGCCCAGCGGCCGGCGATCAGCCTCGACCCGGACGGCCTCAGCGCCTGTTGCCTGACCCCCATGCTGTATTGCGAAGCCCGTGGCGACAGCGAATGGCATTACCCGGTGACCGTGGAACACCAACTGCTGTGCCTCGCCGGCCAGTGGAAAATCCAGCGCAAGAAAGTCCTCCTGCTCAATCCGTCCCGCGCGTTTGAAAGCCTGCAGCTCATCATCTGATTTCCGAGACCCTTACCTGTGAACTCCTCCCACTCCGGTTTCGAAGAAACCCAAGGCACCCGCTCGTTCCCCAACATCGACCTGTTGTACGACTATGGGCAGTTCCTGCGCCGTGCCACCCAGGCCATCGGTCACCTGCCGCCGGCAATCGCCGACAAGCACATCGGCATCGTCGGCGCCGGCCTCAGCGGCCTGATCGCGGCCTATGAACTGCTGCGCGCCGGCGCCACCCGCATCACCCTGTTCGAGGCCTCGAAAGACCACCTCGGCGGGCGTTTCCTGACCCAGTGCTTCGACGACAGCCAACCGCAGTTCATCGCCGAGATGGGCGCCATGCGTTTCCCGCCGAGCGAAGTCGGCCTGTTCCATTACCTGGACCGCTTCGGCATCGGCACCACCGAGGCCTTCCCCGACCCTGGGGTGGTCGACACCGAAATCCACTACCGCGGCGAAACCCACCACTGGCCGGCCGGGGAGAATCCGCCGCCGATCTTCAACACCGTGCACCGGGGCTGGAACGCCTTTCTCAAGGAAGGCGTGCACCTGGACGACGGCACCTACCTGGCGCCGCCGCTGCTGCTCACCGACCTGCTGGAAAAACAGCAGTTCGAGGAAGTGCAGCCGGAATGGCAACGCTACCTGGACTGCTTTGGCGATCACTCCTTCTACTCGGCCATGGTGCAGATCTTCACCTCGAAAAACCCGCCGGGCGGCAAGCGCTGGCGCAAGCCGGAAGACTTCCACCTGTTCGGCTCCCTGGGCATCGGTTCGGGTGGTTTCCAGTCGGTGTACCGGGCCTCGTTCACCGAGATCCTGCGGCTGGTGATCAACGCCTTCGAGGTCAACCAGCGGCTGGTGCCCAACGGCATTTCCACCCTCTGGGAGCGAATCGCCGACGAGGAATTCCATGGCATCGCCCTACGCGACCGGATCTGCCGCACCCGCATCGAATCCATCAGCAAGGGCGCCGACGGGCAGATCCTGCTGCAGGGCTGCAACGGTGAAACCTATGGCTGCGACCGGGTGATCACCACCGCCACCACCCGCGCCCTGCAAGTGAACATGCGCCTCACCCAGGCCGAGCAGTTCGTCAATCGCGATGTGGCCCGGGCGATCAACGAAACCCACATGGTCGGCTCGTCCAAGCTGTTCATCCTGACCCGCGACAAGTTCTGGCTCAAACATGGCCTGGCGCAGAACATCCAGACCGACACCCTGGTCAAGGGCGTCTACTGCCTGGACTACGCCCCGCAGGACCCGGACTCCTGGGGCGTGGTGCTGATCAGTTACACCTGGGAAGACGACTCGCACAAAATGGTTTCGATGACCGACAAGGTCCAGCGCTGCAAGCGTCTGGTGGATGAACTGGCGATGAGCGCGCCGGAGTTCGCTAGCCACCTGGTGCCGCTGGACGGCGACTACCAGCGTTACGTACTGGAATATGACTGGCTCACCGACAAGCAGGCCCTGGGTGCCTTCAAGCTGAACTTCCCCGGCGACGATCTGTACTCCCAGCGCCTGTTCTATCAATTCAAGACCGCCCTCGACCCGCAGCAGGACACCGGCCTGTACCTGGCCGGCTGCGGCAGCTCGTTTACCGGCGGCTGGGCCGAAGGCGCGGTGCAGACCGCGCTGAACGGCGCCTGCGCGGTGATCGCCAGCCTCGGTGGCGAACTGCTGGAAGGCAACCCGCTGTTCGATCTGCAATCGCACTTCCGCTATTGCTGAGCCAGGCCCCTACCGACTTTCGTTGAGACTTTTTCATGTACAGCCAGCTTTCGATCGAAGCGCTCGTTGACGGGTTTCGCCAGGGCAATCTCTGCCTGGATTCCTGGCATCGCGCGCTGCTCGACCAATACGCCGACGCCGGGCACCTGAACAGCTTCATCAGCTTCGCCCCGCAGGCGTTCAGCGGCGACACCGGCACGCCAGAGCAGCGCCAGGCGCCGCTCTATGGCATCCCGGTTTCGTTCAAGGACAACATCAATGTCAGCGGCCTGCCGACCACCGCCGGCACGCCCGGCCTGGCCGACTACCAGCCGGCTGAGGATGCCGGCATCGTCCAGCGCTTCAAGGCGCTGGGCGCGCGGGTCGCCGGCAAGAACAACATGCACGAGCTGTCGTTCGGCGTGACCTCGGCCAACCTGAGCTACGGCGCGGTGGTCAATCCGCGCCATCTGCAACACAGCGCCGGTGGCAGCAGCGGCGGTTGTGCCGCGGCCGTGGCCGCCGGCCTGGTGCCCTGCGCGGTGGGTACCGACACCGGCGGCTCGGTGCGGATTCCCGCGGCCTTCTGCGGCGTGGTGGGTTTCCGCCCGAGCACCGGGGTCTACCCTGGCGACGGCATCGTCCCGGTGTCCCAGACCAAGGACTCGCCGGGCCTGCTGACCCGCAGCCTGGAAGACGCGCTGTTCGTGCATCGGCATCTGACCGGCGCTTCCTTCGCCGCGCCGACTGAAGCCAAGCACCTGCGCATCGGCATTCCCCAGCAGTTCTTCTGGTCCGAGCTGGAGACCAAGGTGCACAGCGATTGCCGCGCGGCGATCGATTGCCTGGCCGACCAGGGCGTGGAGATGGTGCCGGTGGACGACCGTCTGATCGGCGAGATCAACGAAAGCATCCAGTTCCCGCTGCCGATCTTCGAGTTCTTCATCGACTTCCCGCGGTTCCTGCTCAAGGCCGGCCAGGGCGAACGCTTCCTCGACATCCTCGGCCAGATCCGCGACCCGCAGATCAAGAAGACCCTTATGGCGCAGCTGGAAAGCCCAGCCATTTCCTACGAAGACTATGTGCAGGCCTTGATGAGCAAACTGCGCCTTGACCGCGAATATGCCGGGCTGTTCCAGCAGCACCGGCTCGACCTGATCGCCTACCCGACCGTCAGCTGCACCGCGCCACTGCTGAGCGACAGCGGCGCCCAGGAGCATTTCGAGCATTTCGTGCGCAACACCGACCCAGCCAGCAACCTGGCGGCGCCGAGTGTCAGCGTGCCGGTAGCCGCCGCCGGCAGCCTGCCGGTCGGGCTGTCGTTCGACGCCTTGCCCGGACAGGACCACCAACTGCTGCAAATGGCGCAGCAACTGAGCCGCCTGCTAGCCCTACGCTGATTCGTCGCCCGGGTGCGCGGGAGCCGGCCTGCCGGTTTTCCGCACACCCGAGGCGCACCCTCGCTAACTCCAATAACAATTTCATTGCAGGCCTTGCCATGCGCGGTACGTCCATCGCTTCATCCCCTTCAACCTCCCACTGCACGGTCGCCGAACGCCGGCCCTCGGTCGTCGGCGGCGCCATGATCATCGGCGGCACCATTGTCGGAGCCGGCATGTTCTCGCTGCCAGTGATGATGTCGGGACTGTGGTTCCAAGGCTCCCTCGCGGTGCTGGTGCTGTCGTGGTTCTGCACCCTGCACTCGGGGTTGATGATCCTCGAAGCCAATCTCAACTACCGGCCGGGGGCGAGCTTCTCGACCATCACCCGCGACCTGATCGGCCGGCGCTGGAGCCTGTTCAACGGCGCCACCCTGGTGTTCGTCCTGTACATCCTGACCTACGCCTATATCTCGGCCAGCGGTTCGGTGATCCGCCACACCGCCCACAACCTGGGCCTGGAGATTTCCTCGCGCAACGGCGGCTTGGTGTTCGCCCTCGCGGTGGCCCTGGTGGTCTGGCTCAGCACCGCGGCGGTCAGCCGCATCACCACCCTGGTATTCGGCGCCAAGATCCTCGCCTTCTTCCTGACCTTCGGCGGCCTGCTCGGTCATGTGCAGCCACAGGTTTTGCTCGATCGCGGCAACCCGCAACCGGACTACCTGCCCTATCTGTTCATGACCCTGCCGTTCTGCCTGACCTCCTTCGGCTTTCACGGCAACGTGCCGAGCCTGATGAAGCACTACGGCAAGGACCCGCAGCGCATCCGCAACTGCCTGCTGATCGGCACCCTGATCGCCCTGGTGCTGTACACGGTGTGGATGCTCTGCACCATGGGCACCCTGCCCCGCGACCAGTTCAAGGACATCGCCCGCCAGGGCGGCACCATCGATGTATTGATCAGCGCCCTGGGCAGCATGCTCAATAGCGCCCGGGTCGACCTGCTGCTGACCCTGTTCTCCAACTTTGCCGTGGCCTGTTCGTTCCTCGGCGTCACCCTCGGCTTGTTCGACTACATCGCCGACTCCCTGGGCTTCGACGACAGCCCCCGGGGCCGCCTGAAAAGCGCGCTGGTCACCTTCGCCCCGCCGATCGGCTGCGCGCTGATCTGGCCGGAAGGCTTCATCCTCGCCATCGGCTTCGCCGGCCTGGCGGCGACCGTCTGGGCGGTGATCACCCCGGCCCTGCTCGCCCATGCCTCGCGCAAACGCTTCGCCAGCCCACTGTACCGGGTCTGGGGCGGCACGCCGATGATCGTCCTGGTGCTGCTGTTCGGCCTGGCCAACGCCCTGGCCCACCTGCTGTTCAGCTTCGACCTGCTGCCGGTCTGGCGTTAGCCGCCGGCCTCGGCCCAGGCAAAAAAAGGGGGCTCCTCGTCAAGGTGTCCCCCCGATTTCACATATAAGGCGTGTAGGGTATCGAGCATGTGTCAGGTACACATTGCGCGGTCGGCAACCCTTTGTGATGTCCGCTCGTAGATGCACCTCGGGCTTGATGGCTCCGCTGGGGTACAGCACGTCTGCGACCTCCAGTAAGGCCAGTTCGCTGACGCGAATCCCAGTGGTGTGTGTGAGCCACAAAAGCATCACATCACGCTCTGGCAGACGGCCAGTAACGGATGCAACGCGAATCAGGTGTTTGAATTGCCCTGGGCGAAGAGATGTTGCGCGGCGGATGGGTACAGTCATGGGGTTCTCTGTCAGGATTGGTGACGAATCGCGGACGATCCTGAGAGAGTGGGTTGCGGGCCTCCTGAATAGCTTACAGGCCCGCGTGCCGTGCTGTTCACGGAAAATCAGCCGGTCCCCCCTGATGCCTTTACTGCGGACCAGGACAGCTCTTGGCGGCGGCCTGGAGTGCCTTGGCATAGTCCATGTAAGTTTCGGGATCGTAGGGCTCTGCTGTGATCCTGAAACTCGACTTGCCCTGATGGTCAAGTCTCTGCCGAACTTTCAATGCCCACTGCCGACCTTCATGTTTAGCCAGCAGGTCAAAAACATGAGTGTTGAGGTCGCTATTTTCATCCAAGCTGGAGTAGAGATAGCGCAGACTCTTGTACCAGTCACGTATGCCCGTTATGGCTCTCAGTGCTTCCTTCGCTGGCTCCCTGTCTGAGTCCTTCAAAAAGAACATATTGCCGATGGTAAGTTTCCCGGCACTCTCCAGCTCAGATAGTGGTATAGGCAGCGGCTCGCGACTGATCAACCGTGAATACTCGCAGTCGAAGACCCAGCGCCCCGTCTTTACGTATTTATCCGCGTGGACAACCACGCCATTGCCATAATCTTGCTTATATACGCTCGTCATAGTTTTCAGCTCGTAGTAGCCCCAGATCAGCAGCAGTGGAGAGAAAATAGCAAGGGCAATCCACGCCCCTTTATTTTGGCGAAAATTCAAAGTGGCCTCCCGGTGCGCCAATGGGCGTGTAGCCTGAGATCACAGGATTAATAGCCCCCATGGTCTGATAGGTGAATTTCAGCACGTCTTGGCTTTCATTTCGTTCATCTTTCAGTTCACCCCACTTCCTGCACCACTCTTCTCCGGGGGCTGCGTTATTGCTGATGCCGCACAGCTTACCCAGCTGGCGTTCCTCGAACGAACCCCAGGTGTTCTTGTAGTCTGAACGTCGAACAAAGGCATGCACCTTGATTCGCAGGTGGTTGGCCAGCAACTGCGCCAGACTTTCGTTGGTCTGTGGAAAGAACTGGATGCCATCTTCGACAGGGAAGTCCGACCGATTGCCCATACCGGTCCTACAGGCGTAGCTGTCGATCTGCGCCGAACTGGCAAACGCCGAAGGTGAAATCTTGTCGTAGCTCAGTACGTCTAAGGACATTTGGAAATCCCCGGCAAGCTGATAGCCGAAGGCAATCCGATGCGGCACGCCGTGGCTGAACAGCGATAAGTGTTCGATGGGTGATTGCTTGCGGTCCTTGCCCTGGTTCAGGTAGTCGATCAGTTCCTGGACGTTGGCTACGCCAATAAAGCCAGCACCATAGGCGTCGGCGGATTCGCGTGCAGCACTGAGCATTGTTTCACTGTATGACGGGGTGAACACCATCAGCGTCCGCGTCAGGGCGGGCTTGCTGCGTTTGAATTCGGCCAGCTCGCGCACGGCTTGACCGATGAACATCATTTGGTTGCCCGCGCTTTTGTCGTGCTGACTACCGGCGACTGCTATTAGCTCGGGAGTCAACGGCTCCTTGGGGGCTGTTGAGGACGAATTGCCAGGTTGCACCAGAGCACCCGAGAGCAAGGCGCGCTGCTCCAGTTGTGGGTCGGCCAGCAGCTCAGACATCAGTTGATCATCCACTGAGCCGTCCAGGCGAACGGCACCAAGCTTGGCGAAGTCAACGATAGCCTGGATTGCCGCACCGCCGAACTGGAAGCCGCCGAAGGTATCGGGGCTGCCTGAGATGATCGTTCCACCGTGACTGGTCGGGCTCCCTAAGTGGGCCATGGGGCGGCCATTCAGGATGATCGAGAGAAACCCCGTGGTGATGACCGCCCCACAACTGCAGGTGTCACCAACTCGGGCAGCGCCCATGAAGTTGATGCTTATGTCGCCAGAAGCAGAGGCAATTGGAGTGGTGCCATGACCGGGAAGTGGGCAGACGTGTTTGTCACCCAGTCGAGCAGAAGAGAGCATTTATCGTCCTTGCATTAGCTGATCCGCGGGAGAAAAACTCGGCTCCTTGTAGAGCTTTGCGAACCTAGCAAGTGGCGATGGCTAAGGCTTTAGGACGATTCTGAACTATTGTTCCGTGGCTGTTGTGGTTGTAGACGTGACCTACGTATTTGCTCTTACGTGGCATGGTCTGATTTTCCTGCTTACTTCTCGGCTTCCTGTTCCTGGGTCAATACATGGGTCATGGCTACTTTTCCGTGGTCAATGGGGTAATTCGTTGCCGATAGCCGCAACCTGCTTATTGAACTTGTCCATGGCTGCAAATTTCATAGTGACCCGACCCCCAAGGGCAGATAGCCGTACATGCCTTGAGCGGCCCACTCCTGCAAAAGCATCTGCTAGTTCTGGAAGCTCGCGCAGATCGAAAGCGATTTTCTTGCCATCAGTCGTAATGGTGCTAACGATGTACAGCATGTCTACTTCGGCTTTCAGCACTGTTCCTACCGATACGGTTTCACCGCTTGCCAGCACAGCAATGGTTTGAGGCCCGGCGCGATAGTCACTCGCCATTCTTTGCATGGTCATTTCCATTGTGTCTGTGACTGTCGGTAGCCGACTCGCTGAATCAGCTCTCGACAGGCCTGGTTAGCTTCAGGCCTGCATTCGCTTAAATTTCAGTAGCCGACATTCACTCCAGCCCAGTCTGAGGGGACAGGCAAAGAAAAAAAGCCCCGCCGAAGCGGGGCTGAAACGAAAGGAGCTTTAACGGATGAGAAAGAGCTCTTTACAGCAAGTGCATCGACATCAGAACACGTACTGCGCGCGAACGATGAAGCCGTCGCCGTCGTCGTCACCGGTACGCGCGGCCGGAGTCGAACCGCTGGCGGCCGTGGCGTTGGTGACCTTGTCGGTCTTGGCCTTGACGTAGGTGGCGGAGATTTTCACCGCTTCGTTGGCGTACCAGTTCACACCCAGGTTGTGCACCTTGACTTCGGCATCGCCGACGTCGCGGGTCAGGCTGGCAGTGGTGATGTTGTCGTCTTCGACGGTCATGCTGTCGTAGCGATAGAACACTTCCCAGGCACCGAAGGCTTTGTTGGCCGGCTTGATGGCGTCGAACTTGCCAACCTTGTAGCCGCGGGATTCGCCGGTCAGGGTGTAAGCGCCCTGCACGTAGAAGCCATGGCCCTTGATGTCTTCGTAGGCGTTGGAATCAGCCTTGGTCTTACGGGTGATGTATTCACCCTGGATCGAGGCCGGGCCCATGGCGAACGCGGCTTCCAGACCCAAAGCGGTGTCACGGTCGTAGGAGCCGGCTGGCGAAGTCGAGCTGCCGCCCAGCACCGGACGGTTGCCGTTGGTACCGGCATCGTTACCACCCAGGGTCTCGACGCCACGCATGCCCATACGGGTGCGATAACGGGAGTCGAAAGCGGTGTCGGAGACATCGCGCGAAGCCACGTTCACACCGAAGTGCAGGACGTTGCCGGCATCGTGCATCGGGGCGAAGACGAAGCGACCGTTGACCTGCTTGACGCTGTCGCCGTCGGTGTCGTCGGTGTCCTTGCTGAACACGCCGGCCGAGGCATAGAAGGAGTCGGCGAAGGTGCTGGAAGCCTGCAGGCCCATGCCGTTCTGGTGAGTGTTGGCCCAGTCGATCATGTCGTAGGAGATGTTACGTTCCGGCGCGGTGACCCACTTGGAGCTGGTGGCTTTTTCCAGGCCGAAGTCCGGGTCGAAGCGACCGACCTTGATCGACACCGGCTTGAAGCCGTTGTAAGCCAGCGAGGCTTCGTCGAAGTAGCCGTTATCGGAGTCACCGGTGTTGTGGGAGAAGTCGTAGTTGATGGTGTAGGCCCAGTCGGTGTACAGCACGCCGGACAGCTCGAGGAACGCGCGACGGAAGTAAGCGGCGTCGGCGCTGTCACCATTCTTGGTGTAGACACCGTCGAAGCGGCTGTAGTCGGCTTGCAGGCGACCACCGAGTTTGAAGCTGAACTCTTTGTCTGTGGTGGCAACCTCAAGGCCGCCCTTGGTCTTGACTACGATATCGGCGCCATCGGTGGTGACGGTGCCAGCGAAAGCCTGGGCGGTAACTGCCAGGGCCAGGGCGCTGGCGGCAAAACCGGCGAAGTGCTTACGGATCATCGAAGATTTCCCCTAATTGGTGGTCTGTAGCGCTGGAAAAAACACGCGAGTCAGGCCCGCTTGTGTTGGGAGGGAATCTTGGCGGCGGGTTATTTCAGGGGAGTTGCTGCTAGATAAAGATTTAATGACAGCGGAACTTTTTTACTTCCAAACGAAATAAGGCAAAAAGCCTGCTCTAGAGCCTTGGGCGGGGGATTTCGAAGAAAAGCGAGGTAACCACTGCCGTAGGCTGTGATCGGCCGAACGGCCGCAGCGACTTCAAGATCGCTGAAGGCCTTCGGCCTTATCGCAGCCTGCGGCAGCGGCTACAGGAATGCGTACGCCTTGCATGCGTTGGTGTAGCCGCTGGCGAAGCCTGCGATCGAGCGCGAAGCGGTCGCGCTCTTGAGGGCCTTGAGGCTTCAGCGGCTACGGGAGGATTGTCGGGTGAATCAGGCGTTGCGGTTGCGCTCGGCGGCCAGGCGTTCGGCCAGTGCGTCGACGTCGGCGACGGGCGCCTCCGGCATCTTGCGCAAGGTGGCCTGCATCAGGCGCATCTGCCGCAGGAAACGCCGGCAATTGGGGCAGAACAACAGGTGATGGCGCTGGATCAGGCGCTGGCGAAAGCTCAGCTGACCATCGAGATAGTCGCTGGAGCGTGCCACTTGTTCCTTGCAGGTCAGCATTGGCCGGTCTCCTCGAAGTGCTCCACCGTGGCAAAAATCTTCAGCCGCGCCCGGTGCAGCAGCACCCGGACATTGGAGAGGGAAATGTCCAGAAGATTACAGATCTCCTCCAGCTCCAGGCCCTGGCGCTCGCGCAGGGTCAACACGCTGCCTTGCAGTTCCGACAGGCTCAGCAAGGTGTGCTCCAGGCATTCGCGCAGCTCGGCCTCGGTCAGCAGGGCTTCCGGGGTATCGGCGTGCCAGGCGAACGGCGCCACCAGCCAGTGACCGTCAGAGGAAGAAAAACGTTCGTCGCCAATGGTGCCGTGGGGGGCCGGCAAGTCATCCAGCAGGACTTCCCGGCGGTTCTGTTTGTAGCGGCTTTTCGCCGAGTTGGCGGTGATGGTCAACAGCCAGGTCTTGAGGCTGGAACGCCCCTGGAAACCGGCCAGGTTGCGTACCACCGACAGCCAGGCATCCTGCACCACTTCGTCGGCGTGGCGCTGGCCGACAATGGCGTAGGCCACCGCGCGCATGGCGCTCTGGTAGGTGCCGACCAGTTCCTTGTAGGCCTTTTGCTCGCCGGCCAACAGGCGTTCAAGCAGTTGCGTGTCGTCAGCTGCGGACATTCATGCCTCGTAATCGGAATCAGGGATCACAGCCGGCCAGCGCCGCCGGCTCCTGGCAGGAGCCGACGGCCACCGATCAGCGGCTGCGATCCATAAGACTGTCAACGCTTGCGCAGAAGCACACTGCCAATCGAATAACCGGCGCCGAACGAGCTGAGTATCGCCAGCGAGCCGCTGCTCAGGTCATCCTGGTTCTTGTGGAAAGCGATCACCGAACCGGCCGAACTGGTGTTGGCGTAGGTGTCGAGAATCACCGGTGCTTCCTCTTCGGTGGCTTCGCGGCCCAGCAGCTTCCTGACGATCAGGTGGTTCATGCTGAGGTTGGCCTGGTGCAGCCAGAAACGCTTCACGTCGCTGACGTTCAGCTGGTTTTCCTGCAGATGCTCGGCGATCAGTTCCGCCACCATCGGGCAGACGTCGCGGAACACCTTGCGGCCCTCCTGCACGAAGAGTTTGTCCGGCGCGCCGATGCCCTCTTCCGCGGCGCGGTTGAGGAAGCCGAAGTTGTTGCGGATGTTGTTGGAGAACTTGGTCAGCAGCTTGGTGCTGATGATGTCGAACTGGTACGGCGAAGTGGCCAGGTCAGCCCGCTCGATGATCACCGCGGTGGCCGCGTCGCCGAAGATGAAGTGGCTGTCGCGGTCACGGAAGTTCAGGTGGCCGGTGCAGATTTCCGGGTTGACCATCAGGATCGCCCGGGCCTGGCCCAGTTGCACGCTGTTGCAGGCGGCCTGGATGCCGAAGGTGGCCGAGGAGCAGGCCACGTTCATGTCGAAACCGAAACCAGCGATGCCCAGGGCTTCCTGGACTTCGATGGCGATGGCCGGGTAGGCGCGCTGCAGGTTGGAGCAGGCGACTATCACCCCGTCGATGTCCGCGGCGGTCTTGCCGGCGCGTTGCAGGGCCTGCTCGGCGGCGCCGATGGCCATCTGGCAGAGTACCGACCATTCGTCATTGGAACGCTCGGGCAGGCGCGGGGTCATGCGCTGCGGATCGAGGATGCCGTCCTTGTCCATGACAAACCGGCTTTTGATGCCGGAGGCCTTTTCGATGAAGGCCGCGCTGGATTCGGTCAGGGCCTGAACCTCGCCGCGCTCGATCGCTTGCGCGTTGTCGGCGTTGAACTGATGCACGTAGGTGTTGAAAGACTCCACCAGCTCTTCGTTGGAAATGCTGTTGGCCGGGGTGTACAGGCCAGTGCCGCTGATGACGACGTTATGCACGTTCGTTCCTCTATTCTGTTCAGGCAGAAGGTATTGGCACCGTCGTACCAAACCGTAAATGGTCTATCCCGACTGGCGGAATCGGACCTGACATCGCTTTATTGCGCTTTGCCCGGGCGGCGAACGCTCAAAACCGCGGGGCCGGCATTTATAACGGCGAAGTTTGCCATAAACGCTGGCGTTTGGCCCCATCGGCAAGCGTAATCGCCGTAACGCCACCGATCCCTGTAGCCGCTGCCGCAGGCTGCGATCGACCTCGAAGAGGGCGTGCTCCCTGAGATCGCGGGAAGGTCCTTCTGACCTTATCGCAGCCTGCGGCAGCGGCTACAGGCGTCGTATCAGGCTTCCACCTGGCTCCACTGCTTGTTCAGGCGCTTGTCGGAAATCGGCGCCTTGGTGCCCAATTGCTGGGCGAACAGCGATACCCGGTATTCCTCCAGCCACCAGCGGTACAGCTCCAGCTGCGGGTCGCGCTTGCCTTCCTGGGCGTGCTTGCCGGCACGGGCCTGGTACTGGCTCCAGAGGCCAGCCAGCTCGCCGCTCCAGACCCGGTCCTTCTGCACCTGGCTGCCGAGCTTCTCGAAACGCAGCTCGACGGCCTTGAGGTAACGCGGCAGTTCCTTGAGCCATTGCGTCGGGGTTTCGCGGACAAAACCCGGGTACACCAGGTGGCCGAGCTGCGACTTGATGTCGTTCAGCGCCACCGCCTGGGCCAGGTCGATCTTGCCCTTGAAGCGCTTTTGCAGGCCGTGCCAGAGCTTGAGGATGTCCAGGGTCAGGCGCGCCAGGCGCTCGGCGTGCTCGGTCCAGCTGCCGCGCTTGCGCTCGGCCAGCGACGCCAGGCCGGCACCGTCCCGGGGCAGGCTGTCCTCGCCTTCCAGCACGCAGCTGTCGAGGCTGGCCAGCAGAATGTCTTCCACCAGGGCATCGACACGCCCCAGTTCGCGATACAGCAGGCCCAGCTCGGTCAGCCCCGGCAGCTTGTTGCGCAGGAACTTGGCCGGCTCGGCCAGCTGTTGCAGCAACAGGCGCTGCAAGGCGCGGCGATGCTGGAACTCGGCTTCGGCCGGGGTGGAGAAACGCCCTTCCTTGACCGTGCCACCTTCTTCCACCAACGCCGGATATACCGTCATCGACAGCCCGGCGATCTTCTGCTGGGTTTTCTCCGCCACCGCGGCGAACACCTTGGCCTCCACCGGCTGCTGGCTTTTCGCGGTTTGCGGCACGGCCAAGGCAGCCTGGCTAGCCTCGGCGAAACGCGCGGTCAGCTCGGCCAGATCCCGGCCTTCACCGAGGAACTTGCCCTGGGCGTCGACGATTTCCAGGTTCATCCGCAGGTGGCTTTCCACCTGTTGCGCCGACTCGGCCCAGGCCTCGTCGCTGACTCGCGCACCGGTCATGCGCAGCAGCTCGCGACCCAGCGCCTGGGGTAGCGAACCCTGGGCGAAATCGATACGCGCCAGGGCCGCCTTGACGAAGTCCGGCACCGGCACGAAGTTCTTGCGCAGCGCCTTGGGCAGGTTGCGCACCAGGGCAATGCACTTGGCTTCCACCAGCCCCGGCACCAGCCATTCCAGGCGCTCGGCGGGCAAGGCCGGCAGCAGCGGCGCCGGCACCCGCAGGGTCACGCCGTCCCGAGGGTGGTTGGGCTCGAAGTGGTAACTCAGGGCCAGCTCCAGGTCGCCGATCTGCAGGGTGTCCGGGTACTGCATGGCGGTAACTTCACTGGCCTCGCGGGCCAGCACGTCTTCCTCGCGCATGATCAGCAGCTGCGGGTCTTTCTGGCTGTTAACCCGGTACCAGCTGTCGAAGGTCGCGGTCTGGTGGATCTCCGCCGGCAGGCGCGCGTCGTAGAAGGCGAACAGGGTTTCCTCGTCGGCGAGAATGTCGCGGCGCCGGGCCTTGGCTTCCAGTTCGTCGAGCTGCTCCAGCAAGCGCGTGTTGGCGCTCAGGCACTTGGCTTTCGACTGGATCTCGCCACGCACCAGGCCTTCGCGGATAAACAGCTCGCGCGACACCACCGGGTCCACTGGGCCGTAATGCACCGGACGGCGGCCGACCACGATCAGGCCGAACAGGGTGATCTGCTCGTAGGCCACCACCTGCCCGCGCTTCTTCTCCCAATGGGGTTCGAAGTGGTTCTTCTTGATCAGGTGCCCGGCCAGCGGCTCGATCCAGTCCGGCTCGATCTTCGCCACCATGCGCGCATAGAGCTTGGTGGTTTCCACCAGCTCGGCGGTCATCAGCCACTGCGGACGTTTCTTGCCCAGCCCGGACGACGGATGCACCCAGAAGCGCCGCTGGCGAGCACCGAGGTAGTCGCCCTCCTCGGTCTTCTGGCCGATCTGGCTCAGTAGGCCGACCAGCACCGCCTTGTGCAGCTTGGGGTAGTCGGCCGGCTCTTTGTTCAGGCTCAGCTGCAGGTCGCGGCAGATCAGGCTCAGTTGGCGATGGGAGTCGCGCCACTCGCGCAGGCGCAAGTAGTTGAGGAAATTCTTGCGGCACCAGTTACGCAGCGGGCTGGCGGTCAGCGCCTGGCGCTGCTCTTCGAAACCGCGCCACAGATTGACCAGCCCGGCGAAATCCGAGTCGGCGTCCTTCCATTGCGCGTGGGCCTGGTCGGCCGCCTGCTGGCGCTCCGGCGGCCGCTCGCGCGGGTCCTGGATCGACATGGCGCTGGCGACGATCAGCACTTCCTGCAGGCTGCCCAGCTTCGCCGCTTCCAGCAGCATGCGACCCATGCGCGGGTCCACCGGCAGCCGCGCCAACTGGCGGCCCAGCGGCGTCAGCTGGCTGTTGCGGTCCACCGCCGAGAGTTCTTGCAGCAGGTTGAAACCGTCGCTGATGGCCTTGCCATCCGGCGGCTCGATAAAGGGGAAGGCGGTGATTTCACCGAGGCGCAGATGGAGCATCTGCAGGATCACCGCCGCCAGGTTGGTACGCAGTATCTCCGGGTCGGTGAACTCCGGACGGCCGCTGAAATCCTCTTCGCTGTACAGGCGCACGCAGATACCCGGCTCGACCCGGCCACAGCGGCCTTTACGCTGGTTGGCGCTGGCCTGGGAAATCGCCTCGATGGGCAGGCGCTGGACCTTGGCCCGGTAGCTGTAGCGGCTGATGCGCGCGGTGCCGCTGTCGATCACGTAGCGGATGCCCGGCACGGTCAACGAGGTCTCGGCGACGTTGGTCGCCAGCACCACCCTGCGGCCCGGGTGCGACTGGAAAATCCGCTGCTGCTCGGCCGGCGACAGGCGCGCATACAGCGGCAGGATTTCGGTGTGTTTGAGCTGGGCCTTGCGCAGCATTTCGGCAGCGTCGCGAATCTCCCGTTCGCCCGGCAGAAACACCAGCACGTCACCCGGACTGCGGCGCTCGCTGCGCTCATGGGCGGCGATTTCGTCAAGGGTGGCGAGGATCGCCTGGTCCACCGTCAGGTCGTCCTCGACCCGGTTGCCCTCTTCGTCCTGCTCCAGGGTCAGCGGGCGATACCAGGTTTCCACCGGGAAGGTGCGGCCGGAAACCTCGACGATCGGCGCGTCGTCGAAGTGCTTGGAGAAGCGCGTAAGATCGATGGTCGCCGAGGTGATGATGACCTTGAGGTCCGGGCGCCGCGGCAGCAGGGTCTTCAGGTAGCCCAGCAGGAAATCGATGTTCAGGCTGCGTTCGTGGGCTTCGTCGACGATGATCGTGTCGTAGCGTTCCAGGTAGCGGTCGTTCTGGGTTTCCGCCAGCAGGATGCCGTCGGTCATCAGTTTGATCAGGGTGTTCGAGTCGCTCTGGTCCTCGAAGCGTACCTGGTAACCCACCAAGGCACCTAGCGGCGTCGCCAGCTCTTCGGCAACCCGGCTGGCCACGCTGCGCGCGGCGATCCGCCGAGGCTGGGTATGGCCGATCAGGCCGTGCTGGCCGCGGCCGATTTCCAGGCAGATCTTCGGCAACTGGGTGGTTTTACCCGAACCGGTTTCGCCGGCGATGATCAGCACCTGGTGCTTTTGCAGCGCCGCCTTGATCTCGTCGCGCTTGGCGGCGATCGGCAGGCTGTCGTCGTAGCGAATCGACGGTACGCTGGCGCGCCGTGTCACCACCTGGGCGCAGGACGCCTGCATGCGTTCGACCCACTGCCCAAGCTTGGCCTCGTCGGGTTTCTTGCGCAGCTCAAGCAACTGCCGGCGCAACCGGTGACGGTCGGCGAGCATGGCTTGGTCGAGGTTTTTCAGCAGTTGGTCGATTGCAGGCGATTCGGAAGTCATAGGAAAGCAGCGGCAAGCTTCAAGCGAAAAGCCGCAAGATTAACGCAGCTTTGCGCTTTTAGCTTGCCGCTTGTAACTTGCCGCTGGCTGCTGCCCCTTCTATTCGTTATCCCGCTCCTTGCGCCGATACGGGAACACATCGATCACCTTGCCGGCGCGAATGGCGTCCTGCAGGCCTTTCCAGTAGTCGGCGTTGTACAGCTCGCCGTGCAGCTGGTCGAACAGCTTGCGCTGCCCGGCGTCGGCGAACAGGAATGGCGGGAACTCCTCGGGGAACACATCCAGCGGGCCGATGGAGTACCAGGGCTCGGAGGCCATCTCGTCCTCCGGGGTGCGCGGTGCCGGGATGTGGCGGAAGTTGGCCTCGGTGAGGAAGCAGATCTCGTCGTAGTCGTAGAACACCACCCGGCCATGGCGGGTGACGCCAAAGTTCTTCAGCAGCATGTCGCCGGGGAAGATGTTGGCCGCAGCCAGTTGCTTGATCGCCAGGCCGTAGTCCTCCAGCGCCTCGCGCACCTGGGCCGGGTTGGCGTGGTCCAGGTAGAGGTTGAGCGGGGTCATGCGCCGCTCGGTCCAGCAGTGGCGGATCAGCACCGTATCGCCCTCCACCGACACCGTCGAAGGCGCCACTTCCAGCAGTTCCGCCAGGCAGGCCGGATCGAACTTGCCCAGGGGAAAGCGGAAATCGGCGAACTCCTGGGTATCGGCCATGCGCCCTACCCGGTCGACGCTTTTCACCAGGCGGTACTTCTCGATCACCGTGGCGCGGTCGACGTTTTTCGACGGCGAGAAGCGGTCCTTGATGATCTTGAACACGGTGTTGAAGCCCGGCAGGGTGAACACGCTCATGACCATGCCGCGCACGCCCGGGGCCATGATGAACTGGTCGTCGGTGTTGGCCAGGTGGTTGATCAGCGCCCGGTAGAACTCGGACTTGCCGTGCTTGTAGAAACCGATGGAGGTGTACAGCTCGGCGATGTTCTTGCCCGGCAGGATGCGCTTGAGGAAACCGATGAACTCCGCCGGTACCGGCACGTCGACCATGAAATAGGAACGGGTGAAGGAAAAGATGATCGACACCTCGGCTTCGTCGGTGATCAGCGCGTCGATCTGGATGCCCCGCCCTTCACGGTGCAGCAGCGGAATCACCAGCGGCCACTGCTCGTCATGGGTGTAGATGCGCCCCACCAGGTAGGCACCCTTGTTGCGGTACAGCACCGAGGAAAACAGCTCCACCGCCAGCTCCGGGTCCTTGCACACCCAGTCCGGCAGGTTCTCCCGCAACTGCGACTCCAGGCGCCGCAGGTCGCCGGGCAGGTCGGCATAGGCCTCGCTGAAGCTGTAGTCGACGAAGATCTGTTCGAGCATCGTCGACAGATGGCCTTGCGGGCGGTAGGTGCGGGTCTGCGCGGCCCGGGCGCGGCGCAGGCTCGGCCGCGTGGTGTGGATGAACATGCAGCCGTCGCTGATCAGGTCGTGGCTGAACAGGCCGCAGAAGGCCGAGTTGTACCAGGTCTCGGACAGCTCATCGTCGAAGCGCAGGTCGATCAGGCTGATATAGGCGCTTTTCACCAGCGGCCACTGATTGACGTCGAGCAGGGTCTCCAGATCGAAAGTCGTGCGCAGCCGCTGTACCGTCTCGCTGACCTTTTCCTCGTACAAGTTGATCCGCGCCGCCGAGGCAGTCTGCGCCTCCTGCCACTGCGCCTGCTCGAAGCGCGCCCGGGCACCGTCGGTGATCTGGCGAAAGTGCTCGCGGTAATCGTCGAAGCCATCGAGGATCGTTCGAGCGATATCGGCGGCGGGCCATTTCTGCGGCATGGTGAGACCTCTGCGGGAATTCGGAAAAGCCTGAGCTTAGCCAGTGAACCGGGTGCAGGAGAAGTGCAATTTTTCCGCGGATGGCGAAGGATCCCGCCAATTCAACCGCAAGATAGCGATTGCTCGCGCCCCGTCTCTCGGCAACACTCTCGCCCTGCCGAAAAAAGGGCCGTTGCAAGGGCCATCAAAGGAGTTGCGCCGTGAGACTTGTCGATACCCTGCGTTTGTTGTCCCTGGCCGCGATCTGGGGCGCGAGTTTTCTGTTCATGCGCATCATCGCTCCAGTGATCGGCAGCATTCCCACGGCATTCTTTCGTGTCTCCATTGCCGCCACCGGCCTGCTGGTAATCCTCGCGCTGATGCGCATCAGCTGGGACTTCCAGGGCAAGTTCAAGACCGTGCTGCTGCTCGGCGTGATCAACTCCGGTATCCCCGCCACCATGTATTCGGTGGCGGCCCTGGTGTTGCCGGCCGGCTATTCGGCAATCTTCAATGCCACCACACCCTTGATGGGCGTGCTGATCGGCGGGCTGTTCTTCCACGAGAAACTGACCCCGACAAAAATCGCCGGGGTCAGCCTGGGCCTGTTCGGCGTGGGCATCCTGACCCGCGCCGGCCCCATGGCATTCGACCTGGAACTGCTGCTGGGCGCGCTGGCCTGCCTGCTCGCCACCACCTGCTACGGTTTTGCCGGTTTCCTCGCGCGGCGCTGGCTGGACCAGGCCGGCGGCCTCGACAGTCGCCTCTCGGCCCTGGGCAGCATGCTCGGCGCCAGCCTGTTCCTGCTGCCGGTCTTCACCTACAGCGCCATCAGCCAGCCGCCCGCCAGCTGGGGCGGCTGGAGCGTCTGGCTGTCGTTGCTGGGCCTGGGCCTGGCCTGCACCGCCTTTGCCTACATCCTGTATTTCCGCCTGCTGAGCTCTATCGGCCCGGTCAAGTCCATGACCGTGACCTTCATGATCCCGCCGTTCGGGGTGCTGTGGGGCGCATTGCTGCTGGACGAGCCGCTGTCCATGGCCCACCTGTATGGCGGCGTGCTGATCGCCGCGGCCTTGTGGCTGGTACTCAAGCCGGGGGCGCGGGTCGCCTCGCCCCAGGAACTGGCGGATCGCTGATCGCGTCGATTCACTCGGCATTGCGAGCGGTCCTGAAACATGGGCGCGCTCGCTACTTGCCCGGCAGTCTCGATCAGGCTGGGGCGGTAGCCGAACTGCATATCGGACGACCTAACTTTCGCACTTCGGCAAAACAACTTAGAAACAATAAAATTGTCGCCCTCTTCAAAAAGAACAAATACCACTCCCCCAATAAAATCCTCCCTCCAAAAAACAAAAAACATTCCCCTCGCCGTCTTTATTTTCACAACCTTCTTTTACGCCCCCTCGACCAACCCCCATAAAACTTAAACATAATTCGCTAAAAAGCCTGCACCAGAGAGGTCAGCTGATAACAGCAAAGAACTAACCACAACTAACAAAGATTATTCTCGATCACCACAAAGATATTTCTGAAAAATTTCAAAAAAGTTCTCGACCTCTCTCCCCACGTATATTCCCGCCTTCTTCTTTATTAAGTTACCGGCCCTCTCGCAACTTTCCGGACAACTTGATCAGCCCTTCAATACCTATGAACAGATCACTCAGGTCGCGCTGTTACAGCAGCGGCCCTATTGCACTTCATAGCCCAAAAACTCCGCTCCCGATCAGGAAGCGCCTCGCGCCTGCGGGCAGCCATCGAACGCTTTAACCCTCGGCGCGCGCCGCTGATCCCTAGCGCACTCGACGCCATTTCTACCCCTCCGACCACACAGGCACCGCCTTGGAAAAGAAGACCATGACACCCCACAGTTTCAGACCCTCCAGCACCGCGCTCGCCGTCGCACTGGCGTTGAGCACCTTCGCCCCGGCCGTACTCGCCACCACGAACTGGACCGGAGACGCCCATCACTTTGTCTATGACGAAGAAGGCAATGCCTACCGCGTCGACGACAGCAACGCCTGGGAAAACAGCGGCAACTGGAGCAACGGCGCTCCCGCCAGCAATGAGGCGGTCAACATCGATCTCCCCCTCGCCGGACGCAACAACCAGGTCGCGCAACTGGACAGTGCGCGAACGGTCGGTAGCCTGAACGTTGGCACCGCCAACAACGGCCTGGGCCAGTTGAATGTCGGCGGCAGCGGCAAGCTGAACGTCGGTGACAGCTTCACCCTGGGCACCGTACAGGGCGCCACGGGCAAGGCCACCTTCAACAACGGCGCGACCTTGAACACCGGCGGCGACCTGATCGTCGGCAAAGGCGGCTCCGCCGACCTGACCCTCAAAGGCGGCGCCAAGGCCCGCTCCCAGGGCGACACCCTGATCGGCGCGGACCGCGGCGCATCCGGCATCCTCAGTGTCGACAGCGGGTCAATGCTGACCAGCGACAAGCGTCTGGTGGTCGGCGGCGCCGGCAACGGCACCCTGCAGGTCAAGAATGGTGGCCAGGTCAACAGCCAGGACAGCATCATCGCCGCCGACCTGGGCGCCAATGGCAGCGCCAGCCTCGATGGCGCGGACAGCCTGTGGAAGACCCTGGGCGACATGATCGTCGGCCAGTCGGGCAACGGCTCGCTGCTGCTCACCAATGGCGCCAAGGTGCAGAACGGTGGCAACACCGTCGTCGGTGCGCTCAGAGGAGGCAGCGGCACAGTCGGCGTCGACAACAGCACCCTGTCCACCGACAAGACCCTGATCGTCGGTGGCGCCGGCAACGGCACCCTGCAGGTCAAGAACGGTGGTCAGGTCAACAGCCAGGACAGCATCATCGCCGCCGACCTGGGCGCCAATGGCAGCGCCAGCCTCGATGGCGCGGACAGCCTGTGGAAGACCCTCGGCGATATGATCGTGGGCCAGGCCGGCAACGGCTCGCTGCTGCTCACCAACGGCGCCAAGGTGCAGAACGGTGGCAGCACCGTTCTCGGCGCACAAAAAGGTTCGAATGGTTCGGTCAGCGTCGACAACAGCACACTGTCCACCGACAAGACCCTGATCGTCGGCGGCGCCGGCAACGGTGCCCTGGAGATCAAGAATGGCGGTCAGGTAGAGAGTCAGGACGGCGTCATCGGTGCCAACCAGGGCGCCAGTGGCAGCGCCAGCGTCGATGGCGCAGGCAGCCTGTGGGAAACCCTCGGCGACATGATCCTGGGCCAGGGCGGCAACGCCAGCCTGGTGCTCGCCAACCAGGGCGTGGCCAAAGTCGGCGGTGGCACCTTGCGGATCGCCGCCGACAGCAGCTCCAACGCGACGCTTTATGTGGGAGCGACCAGTGACAAGGCCGCCGACGCCAAGGGCGCAGGCCGGCTGGAAGCCAAACGCGTGGTCTTCGGCGAAGGTCAGGGCCTGGTCCAGTTCAACCATAGCGACCGCGACTACCAGTTCGATGCCGGCTTCGAAGGTCAGGGCCGCATCAATCACATCGCCGGGCAGACTGTGTTCAACGGTGACTCCAGCCACTTCACCGGCCAGTTGCGGGTCAAGGGCGGCGAACTGCTGCTGAACAACCGCATGGCCGGGCAAGTGCAGGTCGACAAGAACGCCAGCCTGCACATCGGTGCCTTCAATGGCAGCCAAGGCGAAGTGCTCAGCGACATCAGCAACGATGGCCAGGTGGTGTTCGATCGCAACAACCAGTACCAGTACGACCACGTCATCCATGGCAGCGGCTCGGTCGAGCAGCGCGGCACGGGCAGCACCCTGCTCACCGGCAAAAACACCTACAAGGGCGGCACGCTGATCAGCAACGGCACCCTGCAACTGGGTGCCGGCGCGAACGGCGGCAACAGCGGCTCGATCCTCGGCGACGTGCAGATCGACGCCCCCGGCAGCCTGGTATTCAACCGCGCCAACGGCTACACCTTCGGCGGCGCCCTCTCCGGCACCGGTACCCTCTATAAGCGCGGTGCCGGGCGCACCGAGCTGAGCGGCGACAGCTCCGCTTTCCACGGCCGCAGCTATGTCGATTCGGGCATGCTCGCCGTCAACGGCAAGCTCGGCGGCTCGACCGAAGTGCATGACGGCGCGACCCTGGCCGGCAACGGCCAGGTCGGCAACGTCACCCTGCACAAAGGCGCGACCATCGCCCCCGGCAACTCCATCGGCACCCTGAGCCTGACCGGCGATCTCGACCAGCACAGCGGTTCGACCTTCCATGCCGAGCTGCTGAGCACCGGGGCCAACGACCGGCTGCTGGTGAACGGCGCCGCGCGGCTCGAGGACGGCAGCATCATCAAGGCGGACAAACTCGACAGCAAACGCTACGAGCTGGACCGTCGTTACCTGGTGCTTGCGACCCAGCAGGGCCTGAGCGGTCGTTACCAGCTGACGGGCGATACCTGGGTATCGACCTTCTATGACCTGGTGGACAACTACGACAGCCACAACGCCTACCTGGATGTGCAGCAGACGCGCCTGTTCCAGGAAGCCGCCTTCACCCGCAACCAGCGGGCCACGGCCACCGCGGCCCAAAGCCTGAAAGGCGCGGCCGTGCCGGCGCTGACGCCACCGGTGCACAACAAGCTGTTCGAGGCCATCGCCTATCTGCCCGATGACCACCAGGCACGGGATGCCTTCGATCAACTGTCCGGCGAGTTCCACAACTCCAGCCGTTCGGCGCTGATCCAGGACAGCCGCCTGGTTCGCGACGCGACGAACAACCGCCTGCGCTCGGCGACTGCCGCCCAGGCGGGTGACAGCGCGAGCGACGCGCACTCCGGCCTGACTCCGTGGATCACCACACTGGGCAACTGGGGCGAGGTCAAGGGCGACACCAATACCGCCACCCTGCGCAGCGACACCAAGGGCTTGCTCACCGGTGTCGATACCGCGGTCGGTGACAGCGGCCATGTCGGCGTGCTGACCGGCTACAGCCGTACCGAACTCAAGAGCGCGTCACGCGACTCCTCGAGCGACAACGACAACATCCACCTGGGTGTCTATGGCGGGGCACAGGCCGGCGGCTTCGACCTGCGTGGCGGCATGGCCTACACCTGGAGCCGGATCGACGCCAAGCGTTCGGTGAACTTCGCCGGCTACAGCGACCACCTGAAGTCCAAGCATGACGCCAATACCCTGCAAGCCTTCGGCGAACTGGGCCGGCGCTTCGACCTCAGCCCTTCGGTACAGCTGGAACCCTTCGCCAACCTGGCCTATGTGCAGGTCAAGAGCGAAGGCTTCAAGGAACGTGGCGGCCCGGCGGCCCTGCGCGCCAAGCACGCGTCGGACGAGCAGACGTTCTCCACCCTGGGCCTGCGCGCCAGCGCCGACAAGCAGCTGGACAACGGCAAGTTGCTCACCCTGTACGGCAGCGCCGGCTGGAAACACGCCCTGGGCAGCAACACGCCGTCCAACACCTACCGTTTCGACGGCAGCGATGCGTTCCGCACCGAAGGCGCGGCTTACTCGCGCAACAGCGCGGTCGTCGAAGCTGGGGTGGAAACCCGGGTGACTCCCGAGCTGAGCCTGGGCGCCGCCTACAGCGGGCAACTGGGCAGCGGTGCCAGCGAACACGGCCTGCGCCTGAACGCCAGCTACCGCTTCTGACCCTGTACTGATCACGCAGTGGCGGCCCCGTCGCTGCGTGTTGTGGATTGACCGGCAAGGTGCACTTGCCGGTCTTTTTTTAGCCCTTGGTCAGGGCATGCCTCCAGCAGCAACGGGGGCATCCGTGACTGCCATTCAATACCCGGCACGCTAGCGCCGGGTATTGACCTATACCTGTGTCATGGCGACGTCAGGGTAATCAGGTAGGTCCCCGAGTTCACCGGTTTGCCCGCCCCATCGACCAGCGCATATTGCTGATCGTAGTAGCGCCCCTCTTTGCCGCTGTCCGTCACCAGCTTGACGTTGACCGGCGACTGGCCGACGGCCGTCACCGTGCTTGACGGACCGACACCCTGCACCCGGATGTCGTTACTCCGCGACAGTTGTGGGCACTGGCGCAGGCTCAATACGGCCCCGCCATTGGCAGTCGAGCTTGGCGTGCAAGGTTCCTCGACGATGCTGCCGTGAAAATAAATCGTTCCCTGAATGCTTTGAGGGGCTGCGGAACAGATTCCACTCAAGCCTAGAAACATGCCGACACCTGCCAAAACCAGCTTGCTACTCATTCTGACTATCTCCATTGGGCCTGAAGAGTATGTCGTCAGTGTAGAAGTAATCTTTAATTTTTAAGGTTTTTCCTATTCCCAAAGCTGCAACAAATAAGGTAAAAGCGAATCAATTTTAATGGCAATGAGCCATCACCTCTATCGGCCAGTCCTGGCCAATCTGAAGAGGGGCGCCCCGAACAAAAAAAGGCGCAGCGCCCGCTCCTCATGAATCAGCTGTTTTTGCGGAACACGAACACCAGCCCGACGATGATCAACAGCATGCCGAGCACGCTCAGCGGCGCCAGCCGATTACCGAAGAACAGGTAGTCCATCACGGCCGTCACCGCCGGCACCAGATAGAACAGGCTGGTGACATTCACCAGATTGCCGCGAGCGATCAGCCGGTACAGCAGCAAGGTCGCCAGCACCGAGACCACCAGCCCCATCCACAGCGCCGGGACGATAAAGCCGACGCTGTGCTCGAAGTGAAACGGCTGGAACGGCACAAACAGCGCGCACAGCAACAGCCCGGCCAGGTATTGCACCGGCAGGGTGCCCAGCGGGTTGTCGCTGATGCGCTTCTGCATGATCGAGCCCAGGGTCATGCTCACCAGGGCCAACAGGCCGAAGAGCATCCCGGCCAGCGACATGCCGGCCAGGCCGATGCCCTGGTACACCACCATGATCAACCCGGCCAGGCCCAGCGCCAGGCCGAACATCCGGCTCCAGGAACGCTGACGCTCCATGATCACCACGGTGAGGATCGGCTGCACCCCCATGATGGTGGCCATCACCCCGGGGGTGACCTTCAGGTCCAGGGCCAGCAGGTAGAAGATCTGGTACGCCCCCAGCAACACCAGCCCGGTGGCCACCGCGTACAGCATCGGCTTGCGCCCGCGGGGCAACCGCAGCTTGAGCAGGGGAATCAACAGCACCAGCCCGCACAGGGCGATGGCGAAACGAAACAACAGGAAGGCAAAGGGCGAGGCATGGGCCAGGCCCCATTTGGAGAAGATCGCGCCACTGCTCCAGAGCAGGACGAACAGGCTCGTGGAAGCCGCCGCAAGCGCGGACTTTTTCGATATGAACAACATGAATACCACCTGTAATCAGGCAAATAGCCAACTCAGCCGAGGCTGAAATTCAGTAGTTTTTTCTGGCGGGCACGGGCAACAGCAGAGATTGCTGATCAGCCCCGTACGACAACGCCTGGCGGTGATACGACGGCGCACACCGGCGTGCTACTGACAGGTGGGGGGTAATGACTGATCTGCACAGGCTGCTGGTTCCCGCACGGCACGACGCCAGCGTTGACCGCTGAATCGACTACCGCGTTGATGAGGGAATGAGGCATGTGCTGATCTTTCTGAAGAGGAAGGTGAATCTTCTGATACACCGGGCGCCGACTATAACCAGCGCCCGATATTCATTGCAACGCCTTATCCGAACAGCCAGTAGCCCAGGGCGGTCAGGACCACCACCGCCAGCACCGGGCGCATGACGCGGTAAAGCTTCGGATTGCGGCGCTTCCATTGCTTGACCACGCCGCTGATGCGGTCGCTGAAACGCTTGCTCCAGGCATAGGCCTGGTTGATCCCGCCGACGCGCTCGTCGTCGAGGTTCTGCGGCGCGGTGGCACGCCCCAGCCAGGCGCTGATCCAGCGGTTGATACGCGTCATCAGCGGGTTGCTCAGCGGACGCTCGATGTCGCAGAACAGGATGACCCGGGTCTTGTCGGTTTCGTTTTTCACCCAGTGCACGTAGGTCTCGTCGAACATCACGTCTTCGCCATCGCGCCAGGCATAGACCTGGCCGTCGACGAAAATCCGGCAATCGTCGGAGTTCGGCGTGGACAGGCCCAGGTGATAACGCAGGGAACCGGCGAACGGATCGCGGTGCGGGTTCAGGTGGCTGCCACCGGGCAGCAGGGCGAACATCGCGCCCTTGACGTTGGGAATGCGGCTGACCAGTTCAACGGTCTTCGGGCACAGCAATTCGGCCGATGGCAGCGGCTTGTCGTACCACTTGAGGTAGAAACGCTTCCAGCCCTTCTTGAAGAACGAACCGAAACCGGCGTCGTTGTTCTTCTCGGCGGCGCGGATGTAACCCTCGTCGAACAGGTGCATGGCTTCGTCGCGGATCACTTCCCAGTTGTCCTTGAGCACATCCAGCTCGGGGAACTTGCTGCGGTCCAGGTAGGGCTTGGAAGGCACGCCGGAAAACAGGTACATCAAGGCGTTATAAGGAGCGAATAGCGCCGAATGGTTGACGAACTGACGCAGCACCGGCAGTCGAGCCTTGCCGCGTAAATGCACGTAGAGAGTACTGCCGATGAATAGCAGCAACACCGCGGACTTGGCGGCAAACGAAAGGCTCATGCAATATCTCCTTGAAATAATGACCAGCGGGGCAGCATTCATCCGGCATGGCAGCCTGCCATGATAAACACTCCTGGCCCCTGGAAAAACCCGCACAAACCAACATTCAGTGTTAACAGTCGTGCAATAAAACGCTGATTAACACACGCCAGCTGAACGCCAGCTGATGCAGGTCAGCACAATTGCACTGTGCCCTGCACGCGGCAGCCGCCGTACCTTCGATCGCCGGCAAGCCGGCTCCGGCGATCACCTTTCCTTGTGTCTTACTGCTGATTCTCCTGCTCGGTGAACAGGTCGCTGAACAGCATGCTCGACAGATAACGCTCACCCGAATCCGGCAGCACCACCACTATGGTCTTGCCCTGCATCTCGGGGGTTTCCGCCAGGCGTACCGCCACTGCCATCGCCGCGCCGCAGGAGATGCCACAGAGGATCCCCTCCTCCTGCATCAGGCGCAGGGCCATGGCCTTGGATTCCTCGTCGCTCACCAGCTCGACCCGGTCGACCATCGACAGGTCGAGATTGCTCGGCACAAAACCGGCGCCGATGCCCTGGATCTTGTGCGGGCTGGGCTTGATCTCTTCGCCGGCCAGTTTCTGGGTGATTACCGGCGAGACGCTCGGCTCCACCGCCACCGACAGGATAGGTTTACCCTGGGTCTTCTTGATGTAGCGGGAAACCCCGGTGATGGTGCCGCCGGTGCCGACGCCGGCCACCAGCACGTCCACGGCGCCATCGGTGTCATTCCAGATTTCCGGACCGGTGGTTTTCTCGTGGATCGCCGGGTTGGCCGGGTTATCGAACTGTTGCGGCATGAAGTATTTGCCAGGGTCGCTGTCGAGGATTTGCGCGGCCTTCTCGATCGCCCCTTTCATGCCCTTGGCCGGCTCGGTCAGCACCAGTTCGGCCCCCAGGGCCTTGAGCACCTTGCGCCGCTCGATGCTCATCGACGCCGGCATGGTCAGGACCAGCTTGTAGCCACGGGCCGCGGCGACGAACGCCAGGCCGATGCCGGTGTTACCCGAGGTCGGCTCGATGATGGTCATGCCCGGCTTGAGTTTGCCGCTGCTTTCCGCGTCCCAGATCATGTTCGCGCCGATCCGGCACTTCACCGAATACCCTGGGTTACGCCCTTCGATCTTGGCCAGGATGGTGACGCCGCGGGGCGCGATGCGGTTGATCTGCACCAGCGGCGTATTGCCAATGGAATGGGCGTTGTCGACGAAAATGCGGCTCATGGCTGGGTCCTTGTACAGCGTGAAAGGAAGTCTCCAAGGGTATGCCTCGCACCCATGAGCGTCCAGTCGGGACGAACGACTGCGCTGCCGGGGAGTCAATCGCTATAAGGCATACGGCTGGAGATTCATGCCCATGAAACGTCGCTACAGTTGGCCCCTGTGGACCCTCGCCGGGGTGCTGGTGCTGCTGGCCGCCCTGCACGTCGCCCTGCCCTATCTGGTGCGCGACTATCTCAATGAGCGGCTCGCCAGCATGGGCGACTACCGCGGCCAGATCACCGACGTCGACCTGGCCCTGTGGCGTGGCGCCTACCGGATCAACGGCCTGAAAATCGTCAAGGTCGACGGCAAGGTGCCAGTCCCCTTCGTCAATGCACCACTGGTCGATCTGTCGGTGAGCTGGCACTCCCTGTGGTACGACCATGCGGTGGTGGCCGAAGTGCAGTTCGTCGGGCCGCAGGTCAACTTCGTCGACGGCGGCGCCAACCAACAGAACTCGCAAACCGGCGAAGGCACCGACTGGCGGGCCCAACTGAACAAACTGCTGCCCATCACCCTCAACGAAGTACAGGTCCGCGACGGCCAGATCAGTTTCCGCAACTTCAACTCCAAACCGCCGGTGAACATGAGCGCCACCCAGGTCAACGCCAACGCCTACAACCTGACCAACGTGGTCGATACCCAAGGCAAACGCGACGCCCGCTTCGAAGGCAAGGCCCTGCTGCTGGGCGATGCGCCCCTGGAAACCAACGCCACCTTCGACCCGCTGAGCGACTTCCAGGACTTCGCGTTCCGCCTGCGCGTGCAGGACGTCGAACTCAAGCGCTTGAACGACTTCGCCGCCGCCTATGGCAAATTCGACTTCAACGCCGGCCACGGTGACCTGGTGATCGAAGCCGAGGCCAACAAGGGCCAACTCACCGGCTATATCAAGCCGCTGCTGCGCGATGTCGATGTGTTCAACTGGCAGCAGGATGTCGAGAACAAGGACAAGGGGATATTCCGCTCGATCTGGGAAGCCCTGGTGGGCGCCAGCGAAACCCTGCTGAAAAACCAGGGGAAAAACCAGTTCGCCACCCGGGTCGAACTCAAAGGCAGCGTACATCAGCGTGATGTCAGCGCATTCCAGGCTTTTTTGCAGATTTTACGCAACGGTTTCATCGAGGCCTTCAACGCCCAGTATGAGCGCCCCAAGCCATCCGCTGACTGAGTCACCATGTGACGCCCCATTCAGAGACTGAATGGGGCGTCTGCGTTCACAGTCGACCGGGCGGCGCGCTATAGTCGGCCATCGTGTTTTATTCTTCCGACCTGCTCGATGCACGTCGGCGTTACCGTTCGAGGAATTGCAGATGAAGTTCGAAGGCACCAGCGCGTACGTCGCCACCGATGACCTGAAGCTGGCAGTCAATGCCGCCATCACCCTGGAGCGGCCGCTGCTGGTCAAGGGCGAACCGGGCACCGGCAAGACCATGCTCGCCGAGCAACTGGCCGAGTCCTTCGGTGCCAAGCTGATCACCTGGCACATCAAGTCCACCACCAAGGCCCACCAGGGCCTGTACGAGTACGACGCGGTGAGCCGCCTGCGCGATTCGCAGCTGGGCGTGGACAAGGTGCATGACATCCGCAACTACCTGAAGAAGGGCAAGCTGTGGGAGGCCTTCGAATCCGAGGAGCGGGTGATCCTGCTGATCGACGAAATCGACAAGGCCGACATCGAGTTCCCCAACGACCTGTTGCAGGAACTCGACAAGATGGAGTTCTACGTCTACGAAATCGACGAGACCATCAAGGCCAAGCAGCGCCCGATCATCATCATTACCTCCAACAACGAGAAAGAGCTGCCGGACGCCTTCCTGCGCCGCTGCTTCTTCCACTACATCGCCTTCCCCGACCGCACCACCCTGCAGAAGATCGTCGACGTGCACTACCCGGACATCAAGAAGGATCTGGTCAGCGAAGCGCTGGACGTGTTCTTCGACGTGCGCAAGGTGCCGGGCCTGAAGAAGAAGCCTTCGACCTCCGAGCTGGTGGACTGGCTCAAGCTGCTGATGGCCGACAACATCGGCGAAGCGGTGCTGCGCGAACGCGATCCGACCAAGGCCATCCCGCCGCTGGCCGGCGCCCTGGTGAAGAACGAGCAGGACGTACAACTGCTGGAACGCCTGGCTTTCATGAGCCGTCGCGGCACCCGCTGAGAGGGCATTGTCATGCTGCTCAACCTGTTCAATGAAATGCGTGCCGCCAAGGTTCCGGTGTCGGTGCGCGAGCTGCTCGACCTGATCAACGCGCTCAAGCAGCGCGTGACCTTCGCCGACATGGACGAGTTCTATTACCTGTCCCGGGCGATCCTGGTGAAGGACGAACGGCACTTCGACAAGTTCGACCGCGCGTTCGGCGCCTACTTCAATGGCCTGGAAAAACTCGACGACCACCTGCAGGCGCTGATCCCCGAGGATTGGTTGCGCAAGGAGTTCGAGCGCTCGCTGACCGATGAGGAACGGGCGCAAATCCAGTCCCTCGGCGGCCTGGACAAGCTGATCGAAGAGTTCAAGAAGCGCCTGGAAGAACAGAAGGAACGCCACGCCGGCGGCAACAAGTGGATCGGCACCGGCGGCACCAGCCCCTTCGGCTCCGGCGGCTTCAACCCGGAAGGCATCCGCGTCGGCGACGCCGGCAAACGCCAGGGCAAGGCGGTCAAGGTCTGGGACCAGCGCGAGTACAAGAACCTCGACGACTCGGTGGAACTGGGCACCCGCAACATCAAGGTGGCCCTGCGCCGCCTGCGCAAGTTCGCCCGCCAGGGCGCGGCGGACGAGCTGGATATCGATGGCACCATCGATCACACCGCCCGCGACGCCGGCCTGCTGAACATCCAGATGCGCCCGGAGCGGCGCAACAGCATCAAGCTGCTGTTGCTGTTCGATATCGGCGGCTCGATGGATGCCCACGTGAAGATCTGCGAGGAGCTGTTCTCGGCCTGCAAGACCGAGTTCAAGCATCTGGAGTACTACTACTTCCACAACTTCATCTATGAGTCGGTGTGGAAGAACAACCTGCGCCGCGGCTCGGAACGCACCTCGACCCAGGACGTGCTGCACAAGTACGGCGCCGACTACAAAGTGATCTTCGTCGGCGACGCCGCCATGGCGCCTTACGAAATCACCCAGGCCGGCGGCAGCGTCGAGCACTGGAACGAAGAAGCCGGTTACGTGTGGATGCAGCGTTTCATGGAGAAGTACAAGAAGCTCATCTGGATCAACCCCTACCCGAAAGACACCTGGGGCTACACCGCCTCGACCAACATCGTGCGCGAGCTGATCGAAGACCAGATGTACCCGCTGACCTTGCGCGGCCTGGAAGAAGGGATGCGGTTTCTCTCCAAATGATTGGCGTTGGCCGATCTGACGCTATCGCGGGCAAGCCTCGCTCCTACAGGTATGTGTCGTTCGCGAGATGGACGAACAACCTGTAGGAGCGAGGCTTGCCCGCGATGCTTTTTGTGCCCTACACGAACCGCCGTAGAAACTCGATCTGCTGCCGATACGCCGTCTCCTGCACCACCGGCGTCAGGCGTACCTCGCTGCCCGGCAGGCATTGCGCCAGCCGCGCCAGCGCCAGGGGCGTCAAGGCTCCCAGCCGCGGATACCCGCCAATGGTCTGCCGGTCGTTGAGCAGCACGATCGGCTGGCCGTCCGGCGGCACCTGGATTGCCCCCAGGGGAATGCCCTCGGAGATCATCGGCGCCCCTTGATAACGCAGCTGCGGCCCCAGCAGGCGCATGCCCATGCGGTCGGCGCGGCTGTCCAGGGTCCAGGCGCTGTTGAAGGCATCGAACAGGCTCTGCCCGCTGAACTGACCGATCTGCGCCCCGAGAATCACCTCCAGCGGCGCCTTCGATCGCAGGTCCGGCAGTTGCTTGCCCGACAGTTCCTTGAGGTTCACTCCTGCCCCGGAATACTCCAGCCGCGCGCCCTCGGCCAGCGGCCGGCCAAAGCCGTCGAGCCCGCCCAGTTCCTCGCGGACCACGCTAGCGCAACTGCCCAGCACCTTCGGCGCGTTGAAGCCACCGGGCGCCGCCAGATAGGCCCGTGCCCCCAGGTAGGGCTGGGTAAAACGCAGCCGCTGGCCTTTTTGCAGGATAAAACTGCGCCCCGGACTGAGCGGACGCTCGTCGATACAGGCCCCCAGGTCGGCACCCGCCAGCGCCAGCAGGCACAGCTCCTCGGCCACCACGCTGAAACCACCAAGGGTGATCTCGATCACCGGCGCATCCAGGGCATTGCCCAGCAGCCAGTTGGCCCAGGACATCGACACCCAGTCCAGCGCGCCGCCCTGGGTCACGCCCAGGTGCCGCACGCCAAAGCGGCCGGCGTCCTGCAACAGGCACAAAGGCGTGCTGGCTTCGATCGTCAGGCGGCTCATTCCGGCACCTCCAGTGGCCTGTCGTCGCCACCCAGGCGAATGAATTCGGCGTGGTCCACCGCGGCGAAACGCACGCTGTCGCCCGGTTGCATCAGGCTGTAGCCGTCGCGCTCGCGATCGAACAGCCGGCTCGGCGTACGCCCGATCAGGTTCCAGCCCCCCGGCGACACCACCGGGTAAGCCGCGGTCTGCCGCTCGGCAATGCCCACACTACCGGCCGCCACGCGTTTGCGCGGCGTATCCAGGCGCGGCGCGGCCAGCACTTCGTCCACCAGCCCCATAAAGGCAAAACCCGGCGCAAACCCCAGGGCGAACACCTGGTACTCGCGCTCGCTGTGGCAACGAATCACCTCGCTCACCGACAGGCCGCTGCGCCGCGACAACAGGCTCAGCTCCGGGCCGACGCTGAGGTCGTACCAGACCGGCAGCACATGGCGCTGGCCGCCGCTGCGCGAGTCGGGAGTCAGGTCGGTCAGCGCCAGATCAATCAGCTCCCGGGCCTGGGCCGGGCTCAGGGCTCGCAGGTCGTAGTGCACCATCAGCGTGGTGTAGGACGGCACCAGATCGATCAACCGCTCGCCGAAGGCCGCCCTCAGGCGCTCGCTGGCAGCAAGCATCCACGGCATGTTGGCCTCGGCGATGGCATCGAACAGGCGCACCATCAGGCAGTCGATGGCCACCACTTCAATGCGTATTTTCATGCTGGCAACTGCTGAAGGGCCACGCGGATACGCTGCACGGCGGCCACCGAACTGGCGTTGTCACCGTGCACGCACAGGGTATTGGCCTTGAGGTGCAGGGCGCTGCCGTCGCTGGCCAGCAGCGCGTCGCCACGGGCGATGGTCAGGGCCTGGGCAATGATCTTTTCCGGGTCGTGATGCACGGCTCCCGGCAGTTGCCGCGAAACCAGATGGCCGGCGTTGTCGTAGGCGCGGTCGGCGAAGGCTTCGAACCACAGGGTCACGCCGAACTCGTCGCCCAGGGCCTGGGCCGCGCTGTTGTCCCGGGTGGCCATCAGCATCAACGGCAGTTGCCGGTCGTAGGCGGCCACCGCCTGGATCACCGCGCGCAGCTGCGCCGGGTTGGCCATCATGTCGTTGTACATGGCGCCATGGGGTTTGACGTAGCTCACCCGGCTGCCCTGGGCCCGGCAGATGCCGTCGAGGGCACCGATCTGGTAATGCAGCAGGTCCTGCAGTTCCTGGGCGCCGTAGGCCATGGAGCGGCGGCCGAAACCGGCCAGGTCCTGGTAGGCCGGATGCGCGCCGATGCGCACGCCATTGGCCAGGGCCAGGCTGACGGTCTTGCGCATGATGCTCGGGTCGCCGGCGTGGAAACCGCAGGCGATGTTGGCGCAATCGATGAACGGCATCACCTCGGCATCCAGGCCCATGGTCCAGTTGCCAAAGCTTTCGCCGATGTCGCAATTCAATAACAGGCGGCTCACGGTCAGTGCTCCTGTAGCGGTTGTCGTTTTGGCTGCGGGGATCGTGGTGGGATGCCCACAGATTATCAGTTAGCGCGCTTCGAGTTGCTTGCCACGGGTTTCCGGCAGGCTCAGGGCCGCCAGGATCACGATGCCGTAGGACACCGCAGCGAAGGTGCCGATGGCCGCGCCCAGCGGAATGTGCTGGCTGAGCAGGCCGATCAGCAGCGGGAACAATGCCGCCAGCGCCCGGCCGCTGTTGTAGCAGAAGCCCTGGCCCGAACCGCGGATCCGCGTGGGGAACAGCTCGGTCAGGAAGGCGCCCATGCCACTGAAGATCCCCGAGGCGAAGAAGCCCAGGGGGAAACCCAGCCAGAGCATCACCGCGTTGCTCACCGGCATTTGCGTGTACAGCAGGACGATGGTGAAGGAGCCAGCGGCGAACAGGACGAAGTTCTTCTTGCGCCCGAGAATATCGGTCAGATAGGCGCTGATCACATAGCCCACATAGGAACCGAAGATCACCATGGCCAGGTAGCCACCGGTGCTCAGCACACTCAAACCCCGTTCGGTCTTGAGGAAGGTCGGCAGCCAGAACGTGATGGCGTAGTAGCCGCCCTGGGCGCCGGCCGCGAGCAGCGATGCGCGCAGGGTAGTGCTGAGAATGCCAGGGGCGAAAATCTCGTAGAAGCGCGAGGGGTTGTCAGGCACTTCCCGGGCCCGGGTTTGCCGATAGACCTCCGGGTCCTTGACCAGGCGACGCACGAAGATCACGAAGATCGCCGGCAGGATGCCCAGCAGGAACAAGGCGCGCCAGGCGTCTTCCGGCGGCAGCAGGGAATACATCAGCGCATATAGCAGTGCCGTGATGCCCCAGCCCAAGGCCCAGCCGGACTGCACCATGCCCACCGCCTTGCCGCGGTTTTCCGCGCGGATCACTTCGCCGATCAGCACCGCACCGGCGGTCCATTCGCCGCCGAAACCGAAGCCCATCAGGGTCCGGGCGATCAGCAGTTGCTCGTAGCTCTGCGCCAGGCCACAGAGGAAGGTGAAGAAGGCGAACCAGAGCACAGTGAGTTGCAGGGTGCGCACCCGGCCGATGCGATCGGACAGGATGCCGGCGATCCAGCCGCCCAGGGCGGAGGCCAGCAAGGTGCTGGTGTGGATCAGGCCGGCCTCGGCGGAACTGATGCCCCACAGCGCAATCAGGGTCGGGATGACGAAGCTGAGCATCTGGGTGTCCATGCCATCCAGGCCGTAACCGGCCTTGCAGCTCCAGAACGTGCGGCGTTCCTGCTGGTTGATGTCGCGGTACCAGTCGAAGGGGCCGGCGCGGCCTTTGGCCTTGCTGGCGGCGAGCGTGTCGGGCGCACTCATGGCAAATCTCCACCTTGGTTTTATTGGTATTGTTCTGGGCCCCGACGACGCTTATCGTGAGACGCAGCGATTCTTGGCGCCCGCGCCCTGCCCCGTCCAACTAATAAAAACCGCCTCCAGACATAAGAAAAGTTGATCGCATGAACCTCAAGTTCCTTGAAACCTTTGTCTGGGTGGCGCGCCTGAAAAGCTTTCGCCTGACCGCCGACAAACTCTTCACCACCCAGGCATCGATCTCCAGCCGCATCGCCGTGCTCGAGGGCGAACTCGGGGTGAAGCTGTTCCTGCGCGACTCGCGCGGCGTGACCCTGACCCCGGAAGGCCTCAAGGTGCTCGACTATGCCGAGCAGATGATGGACACCATGCAGGCGCTCAAGCAGTCGATCGAGACCCGCTCGAGCAAGGTCGGGCGGATTCGCATCGGTGTCATGGACACGGTGATCCACACCTGGCTCAGCCCCCTGGTGGCGCGGATGATGGACAGCTATCCCCAGGTGGAAATCGAGCTGGTGGCCGACACCTCGCTGAACCTCTGCGACCAACTGCAGAAAGGCTTTCTCGATCTGGTGCTGCAAACCGACCTGCTGCGCCAGGAATCCATTCGCAGCCTGGAACTGGCCAGCCACCCGATGGGCTGGATAGTCGCCAGCAACTCGATCTACAACCGCGAGTACGCCAACCTGGCCGAGCTGGCCCGGGAACGCATCATCACCTACTCGAAGAACTCCCTGCCGCACCAGGAAGTGCTGAGCCTGATGCAGGCCAACGGCGTGAGCGCGCCACGGCTCAACTGCGTGAACTCGGTGTCGGCCATCACTCGCCTGCTGCGCGACGGTTTCGGCATCGGCGCCTTGCCGCCGGTACTGGTCAGCGAAGAACTGGCGCGCGGCGAACTGACCCTGCTGGCCATCGACCAGCGCCCGCCGAACCTGCAGGTGGTGGTGTCGTGGCGGGTGGGTGTCGAGTTGGTGGAAGAGGTGGTGGTGCTGTGCCAGCAAGTGCTGGAGTGTTATGCGCGCAAGGTGGGGCCGGACTATATCGTGCTGGCGGGCTGACTCACCGCGAAGGCCTTTGTAGCCGCTGCGAAGGCTGCGATCGCGGGCGCAGCCTGCGTGAATCGACTCGATGAGGGTTTGTGAGCCAGCCATCTTTGCGGTTGCTGCGCAACCGATCGCAGCCTGCGGCAGCGGCTACAGGGATCGCGGCGTCCGTGTAGCCGCTGCCGAGCCTGCGAGGCTGCGAACGGCAACGCAGTTGCCGCACAACCTGCATCCGCGATCTGCCTGGAAAAACGCGTCGGCTGGTTTACGACGGCTGCGCCGTCGATCGCAGCCTGCGGCAGCGGCTACGGTCACAAACCCTTCAAGTCACGCTCTTCGATCGGCCGGCTCTGGCGCAGGCGCTTGCCGCCGAGCACCACCCAGTCGATCAGGCGATACAGGCATTCCAGGCCGAACGACAGCAGCAAGGCGCCGCTCATGGCCCAGATCATCGCTTGCGGGGTCAGCAGGATCTGGTAGCTGTAGCCGTTCCAGGTTTCCTTGCGGATATCCGGGTCGGCGGCCAGCGCCACTTGCAGCAGGCGGATGTACCACGGGCCCTGCATGGCCTGGAACTGCTTGTCCAGGGCGCGCTGGCGGCCCAGCAAGTTGCTCAGGCTGTCGGCGTCGCTACGGAACACCGGATCGTCGCTGGCCCGATAGTGGGCGACCAGCGCCTGCAGATCGCCCTTGAAGAACTGGTTGGCGGTGCCCTGGAACCCCTGAAGGCTGGCCTGGGCCTCGATCAGGTGAGCCTCGACACGCTTGGCGTAATCGCTGATGAAACCCGGCACCTGGACGCCGACCAACAGGCCCGCCGCAAACAACACCAGCCGCAGATAACTGAGCAACATAGGGGATGTCCTTATTCGGTCTGGCCGTGCAGCACGCATTCACCGCGCCGCCACAGGCTCCATTGGCCCGGCTCGTAGCGAGTCCAGGTTTCGTTTTCGGTCAGGGGTTCGGTGGCGATCACTGTCACCACGTCGTTGGGCGTGGTTTCCGCCTGGAAGTCGACGATCACATCGACGTCCTTCAGGCGGGCCGGGCCAAAGGGCGCGCGACGGGTGATCTGCGCCAGCTTGGTCGAGCAGTAGCAGAACAGCCAGTCGCCGTCGCTGAGCAGGCAGTTGAACACGCCCTTGCTGCGATATTCGGCGCAGGCGGCCACCAGCGACGGCAGCAGTTCTTCCACTTCCACCGGCTCGGGAAAGGCTTCGCGTACCCGGTTGAGCAGATCGCAGAAAGCCGCTTCGCTGTCGGTATCGCCCACCGGACGATAGAAGCTGACGGCCGGCTGGAAATCCGCCAGTTGGCCGTTGTGGGCGAAGCACCAGTTGCGCCCCCACAGCTCGCGCACGAACGGATGGGTGTTGGACAGGCAGACCTTGCCGACGTTGGCCTGGCGAATATGGCCGATCACCACTTCGCTCTTGATCGGGTAGCGCTGCACCAGGTTCGCCACTTCCGACTCGCTGCTCGCCGCCGGATCCTGGAACAGGCGCAGGCCACGGCCCTCGTAGAACGCGATGCCCCAGCCGTCGCGATGCGGGCCGGTACGCCCGCCGCGTTGCATCAGCCCGGTAAAGCTGAACACGATATCGGTCGGTACATTGGCGCTCATGCCCAATAACTCACACATGCTCGGACTCTCGCTTCAATGCGGGTTACAGACGCGGCTCGATCCGCGAACGCTGGGGGTTGCCGGGCACTGGCGGGCGGCCATAACGATCGTCGCCGGCGCCGCCGAAAGGCTGGTCGTCCGGCTCTTCGGCACGGGCCGCGGCCTTGGCGGCCTCGGCCTGTTCCTTGCGGGCCTTGGAGGCGCGCTCGATCGGCCAGCGGATCAGGACGAACACCAGGTAGATGCCAAAGGCGATCACGCCGTACATGAACAGGTCCGAGACCGCGCGCCAGGCGTTGTTGCCGACCTTGAACAGCATGTCCAGGGCGGTGATGGCCACGGCCGGGGCGAACATCTCCTTGACCGGGTCGACCACGGTCGGGCTGAACAGCAGCACCGCCACCAGCACTCGCAGCGGCTCGCGCAGCCAGCGCCACATCCAGCGGGTCAGGCGCATCCACACCAGCAGGCAGCCCAAGGCGGCGAAGGCGTAAAGCCCCCAGGCGATCAGATAGTCGTTCTCGGTCATGGTGTCCATGGCAAGGCAGGCAAAGAGGCGCTTATGATAACGGCTTTTCGCATGTCAGGCTGCACCGCCGTCTGCCGCGCCCTTAATTGTCACCGCCCCGAGAGCCCTTCATGCCCGTATCCGCCCCCGTCACCAGCGCCCCGATCGCCCGCAAGGCCGAAGGCCCGGACCCGTACGCCTGGCTCCAGGAGCGCGACACCGACGCCGTGTTCGATTACCTGAAGGCCGAAAACAGCTACCAGGAAGCCGCCCTCGCCGACCAGACCGAGCTGCGCGAAACCCTGTTCCAGGAAATCAAGGGACGGATCCTGGAGACCGACCTGTCCCTGCCCTCCCCCTGGGGCCCGTACCTGTATTACACCCGCACCACCGCCGGCGACGAATACGCCCGGCACTACCGCTGCCCGCGTCCGGCCGACGACAGCCTGAGCGTCGACGAAAGCCAGGAACAGCTGCTGCTGGACCCGAACGAGCTGGCCAACGGCGGCTTCTTCTCCCTCGGTGCCTTCAGCATCAGCCCCGACCACCAGCGCCTGGCCTACAGCCTCGACACCAGCGGCGAAGAGGTCTACACCCTGTTCGTCAAGGAGCTGTCCAGCGGCAAGATCAGCGAACTGGCGTTCGCTGATTGCGACGGCAGCATGACCTGGGCCAACGACAGCCTGACCCTGTTCTTCGGTGAGCTGGACGACACCCATCGCCCGCACAAGCTTTTCCGCTATCGCCTGGACGGCACCGCCGCCGAAGAGGTGTTCCATGAGCCGGACGGGCGTTTCTTCCTTCATTGCTACCGCTCAAGCTCGGAGAAACAGCTGCTGCTGTCCCTGGGCAGCAAGACCACCAGCGAGGTCTGGGTACTCGACGCGGCGCAGCCGCAGGACGCCTTCACTTGCCTGGCGCCGCGGGTCGAGCACCATGAGTACGACGTCGACCACGGCCTGCTCGACGGCCAGTGGACCTGGTTTATCCGCAGCAATCGCGACGGCATCAACTTCGCCCTCTACCAGGCGCCGGACCAGGGCACGGTGCCAAGCCAGGCCGACTGGCAGAACCTGATCCCCCACAGCGACAGCGTGATGCTCGAAGGCCTGAGCCTGAACGACTCGGCCATGACCCTGAGCCTGCGCGAAGGCGGCCTGCCGATCATCGAGGTGCACCCCGAGGGCCTGCCGGCCTATCGCGTGCAATTGCCGGATGCGGCCTACAGCCTGCATGTGCAGAACAGCCTGGAATTCGTCAGCCAGCGCATCCGCCTGCGCTACGAAGCGCTGAACCGCCCGGCGCAGATCCGCCAGCTGGAACTGGCCGGCGGCGAACAGAAAGTGCTCAAGGAAACCCCGGTGCTGGGCGTCTTCGACCCGGATGCCTATGTCAGCCAGCGCCTGTGGGCGACCGCGGCCGATGGCACCCAGGTGCCGATCAGCCTGGTGATCAAGCGCGAAGCCCTGGGCCGGCCGGCACCGCTGTACCTCTACGGCTACGGCGCCTACGGCGAAAGCCTCGACCCGTGGTTCTCCCATGCGCGGCTGAGCCTGCTGGAGCGCGGCGTGGCTTTCGCCATCGCCCACGTGCGGGGCGGCGGCGAGCTGGGCGAAGCCTGGTACCGCGCCGGCAAGCAGGAACACAAGCAGAACACCTTCAGCGACTTCATCGCCTGCGCCGAACACCTGATCGCCCAGGGCCTGACCACTTCCGGACAACTGGCCATCAGCGGCGGCAGCGCCGGCGGCCTGTTGATCGGCGCGGTACTCAACCAGCGCCCGGAACTGTTCAAGGCGGCGATCGCCGAGGTGCCGTTCGTCGATGTGCTCAACACCATGCTCGACCCCGAGCTGCCGCTGACCGTCACCGAGTACGACGAATGGGGCAACCCCGAGGAGCCCGAGGTCTACGCGCGGATCAAGGCCTACGCGCCCTACGAGAATGTCGAGGCCAAGGCCTATCCGGCGACCCTGGTGATCGCCGGCTACAACGACAGCCGCGTGCAGTACTGGGAAGCGGCCAAGTGGGTGGCCCGGCTGCGCGCCACCAAGACCGACGACAACCTGCTGCTGCTCAAGACCGAGCTGGGCGCCGGCCATGGCGGCATGAGCGGGCGTTACCAGGGATTGCGTGACGTAGCGCTCGAATATGCATTTGTTTTCAAGATTCTGGGCATTGCCTGAGGAACTCCGGCCGGCGCTCCTGTCTTAACACAGGACCGCCGGCCCCAGGCCATACCGACCGCAACAGACACAAGAAAAAGACCGTGACGACATGCCAGAACCCACCTTGTTGAACAACGAAATCCGCGATTGGCTGATGGACTGCGGATTGTTCGATCAACTCTTGCCGGCCGACTTCAATGCCGCCGCCGGTTACTTCAGCATCAGCAGCATCGCCCAGGGCCAGGAAATCTTCCGCGAAGGCGATGCCGGCAGCTTCATGTGCATCATCCATTCCGGCCAGGTGGCGGTGCAGAAGACCAACAGCGAAGGCGTGCGCGTGACCATCGCCACCCTGCGCAGCGGCCGGGCCTTTGGCGAGATGGCGGTGCTCGATGGCGAGCGGCGTTCGGCCAGTTGCGTGGCCGCCAGCGATTGCCAGTTGCTCAACCTGGGCAAGGACTCGCTGGAAAAAATGCTCAACGACGCACCGAAGATCGCCGCCAAGATCATCCGCGCCCTCGCCGTGTCACTGTCCAAGCGCCTGCGCATGGCCGACGGGCAGTTGCTGTCGCAACAGGTCTAGCCACCCGGCGTCTTGGCTTTCGCCTCGTTCTGCTCCAACCCTGGCAAGGTCTGATCCTTCGGCGGCTTGGGCATGTCGATCGGTGGCAGCAATGGCGCGCCACCATGGGCCGAGGCCTTGGGGGTGCTGGGCGGCGTGACCTGGGGATAAGGGGTCGGGGTCGCGGTGCCGGGCGAGCCGGCGGCGGGGACCGGGGTCACGGGCACGGCCTGCAGTTCCTCGGCGTGCACGGCGCTCATCGCGAGCGCCGCACTTAGCAAGAGCGCTGTGCGGGCAATGACCGTTAGAATAGTGCGCTTCATCAATGGCTCCATCGCTATTGTCAGCCCTCAGGCTACTCCCAACCGGGCCGGTTTGCCTTCCTCATTGAGACCCTCATGAAACGTTTCGTTCTGCTGGACACCACCCCGATTCCCGAAAATGGCGGTGCCTTGTGCCTGTTCGAATACGGCGAGGATTTTGTCATCAAGATCCAGGGCGGCGACGGCGGGCAATTGATGAACACGCGCATGCACGGTTCCGAAGACGCCCTGGCGGAGATCCCTTGCCGCAAGGTGGCCGGACGGCCGAATTCACGGGTGCTGATCGGCGGCCTGGGCATGGGCTTCACCCTCGCCTCGGCCCTCAAGCACCTGGGCAAGGGCGCCGAAGTGGTGGTCGCCGAGCTGGTGCCGGGGGTGGTGGAATGGAACCGTGGGCCGCTGGGGGAGAAATCCGGCCGGCCGTTGCTCGACCCGCGCACGGTGATCCGCATGGAAGACGTGGCCAAGGTGCTGCAGGCCGAGCCCCAGGGGTTCGACGCGATCATGCTCGACGTCGACAACGGCCCCGAAGGCCTGACCCAGAAGGCCAACAGCTGGCTGTACTCCGCCGCCGGGCTGGCGGCCTGCGCCCGGGCCCTGCGGCCCAAGGGCGTGCTGGCCGTGTGGTCGGCCAGCGCCGACAAGCAGTATTCCGACAAGCTGCGCAAAGCCGGCTTCAAGGCCAAGGAAGTACAGGTCTTCGCCCACGGCAACAAGGGCACCCGCCACACCATCTGGATTGCCGAGAAGCTCAAGGCCTGAGCTAAACTTGGCTCATTACCGTCATTAGTCTTTGCATAAAGGTGAACCCATGAGTTCGACCAACACATCCAAGCTCGACCGCATCCTCGCCGACGCCCAGCGCGACCGCGAGATGGGCTACCGCGACAAGGCCCTGAAGATGTACCCGCACGTCTGTGGGCGCTGCGCCCGCGAGTTCTCCGGCAAGCGCCTGAGCGAGCTGACCGTGCACCACCGCGACCACAACCACGACAACAACCCGCAGGACGGTTCCAACTGGGAACTGCTGTGCCTGTACTGCCACGACAACGAACACTCGCGCTACACCGACCAGCAGTACTTCGGCGAAGGCTCCCTGAGCACGCCGAAAGTCGCCAAGGCCACCCACAACCCCTTCGCCGCGCTGGCGGGGTTGATGAAGAAAGACGACGAGTAACCTTCGCTCTTTGCGGTTCGACAGGACCGGCCTCTCGCGGGCAAGCCTCGCTCCTACAGACGCTGACTCTGTAGGAGCGAGGCTTGCCCGCGATGCATTTGCCGGATCCAACCGCCGGCCGACAATCCCCGTATAATCGCGATTTTTCTCGAAGGCACCCCGCTCGTGGCAAACAAAAGGTACAGCTGCATTGGTTTGTATAACCCCAAGTCACCGGAGAACGTCGGTTCGGTGATGCGCGCCGCCGGCTGCTATGGCGTCGCGTCGGTGTTCTACACCGGCAAGCGCTATGAACGGGCCCGCGACTTCGTCACCGACACCAAGAAGGTCCACCAGGACATCCCGCTGATCGGCATCGACGACCTGAAGAAGATCCTGCCCCTGGGCTGCGTGCCGGTGGCGGTGGAACTGGTGGAGGGCGCCCGCTCGCTGCCGGAGTACACCCACCCGGATCGCGCGCTGTACATCTTCGGCCCGGAAGACGGCTCCCTGGACAAGGACATCCGCGACTGGTGCGAAGACGTGGTCTATATCCCGACCACCGGCTGCATGAACCTCGCCGCCACCGTCAACGTGGTGCTCTACGACCGCCTGGCCAAGGGCAACAACACCCGCTCCGGTCCTAAGTTTTAAGCGCTGTTCTGAGCGCTGTTCCGAGTCCGCAGCCCATCCGATGGAACAAGCGACGCGCCAGCGCGGTCAGCGTTATATCCATCCCCCTGGAGACAGATCATGAGCGACAGCAAACAACTGGAAGCTATTGCAACCACTCCCTTGCAGAGCCCGCCGGAGCAGAACGTACAAGGCTGGGAGCGCGTCGGCTCGCTGGCCGGCGGCGTGGCGATGGTCGGCAAGGGCCTGCGCCGTGGCGGGGTCTTCGGCCTGATCCAGGTGGCCATCGGCGGGGTCGCCCTGGCCCGCGGCATCACCGGCCACAGCTCGGCGAAAAGCCTGCTGGAGAAAAGCCGCCAGGACATGCAGAACGTGCGGGCGAAGATCGAGCGCGCCGGCGCGGAACTGAAAACCCTCAAGGCCAATGCCGAGGCGGCGAAGCGTACCGCGACCGGCAACGATTCGCTGAAATCGCCCAAGGCCGGGGTCTGATAGTCGGACGCGAAACTCGCGTTGAATGACGGGACGCTATCGCGAGCAATCGAGCGTCGACCGGCTGCTCCTACAGGTCCTGTGGAGTCCCGAGGTCGACGCTCGATTGCTCGCGATGACCGCAAAGCGGTCGACTCCACTAGCGCAACAAATCGCTGTCGAGCACCTTCGACGAGCCGTCCAGCACGTTTTCACTGAGCTTCACAAACTCTTCGGTACTGACGCTTTCCAGGCCCATCACCGCCCGAGTCACGTCATCCAGCGAACGCTTGTTGCGGGTCTTCAGGCGGATTTCCCGATCCAGCTCCTGTAACAGCAGCACGGCCCTGGCCACCACCGGCGCGTCCACCTGCTCGCCGCGCAGGCTGCTGACGCCATGGCCGCTCTTGGCCAACCGAGCCTCCAGGGCCTGATAACGCTCGTCGCTCATGCCGCCGGCGCGACGCATCAATTCGATGGCGTAGTACTCCGCCAGCCCCTCGCCGATCCAGTCGCTGCGCTCGCTGTCGTTGATCCGGGCAAAGGCCTGGATCACCTCGCGCAGCAGCGGGCTGGTGCCGCTCTCGCTGACCAGCGGCAGACGGCTGTGCAAGAACAGCGAATCGTGCCCGGCCAGGCTGCCGCGCCACATAGGATCAGCCGCGCCGACGATCAGCAACTTGTTGGGATGGCGCGCAAAGGTCGCCTGGATCTGTGGCCAGACGAAGGTCAGCAGGGTCAGCACATCCATGCGCCGCATGCCCTGCCCTTGCGGCGAGGCCACCGTGACTTCGGTTTCCCCCAGCCGGGTGCGGCGACTGCCCAGGGCGCCGGCCAGCATCCAGCCGGTGGGCCGGTCGAACAGGCGCGCGGGGTTATCGATACGGAAACGGTTCTTGCCGATCCGCGGCCAGGCGGTTTCCACGCTTTTCCAGCCCGCGGGCAACTCGAACTCCAGGCGCGATACCAGTTCGATGCCGTCCTGCTGGTCGAGCTTCGCCGCCGGCACCAGCGTATCGCCACGCAACAAGGCCCAATGCGGGGTCATGCGGCTGTCGAAGCTGTCTTTTTTCAGGCTGTGGCTGATCCGTACCCGGTAGCTCAGGCTGGCCTTGCCACTGGCCGGACGCCACACGCCACGCTGTACCGCAGGAGCCTTGGCTGTGCCGGGCTGCCATTGGCCGTCGGCCTTGAAGTCGCTGTAATCGCCATGCTTGCCCAGGTCGAAATCCAGGCTGCGCACCGCCGCACCGTCCGCCAGGGTCAGGCGCACCTCCGCCTGGTCGCTCTGCGGCAACAGACGCACGTGGTAATCCAGATCGACTTTTTTCGCCGCCCACCCCGGCGCACTGAGCACCAGCAGCCAGCCGGCCAGCGCCAGCCTTGCCCCCACAGCCATACACACTCCTTCGTGAAACAACCTTGAACGCGAGCGCGGCGTACCTTCAGCCGGCGCGGAAAATCAGATGATCTTCCCAGTCCTCTTCGGCCACGCTGCCTTCGGCGAGCATGCGTCCGGATTGGGAAATACGCTCGTGGTGCACCGCGTCGCGGTCACCGCACACCAGATGGTGCCAGAGCGGCAGGTCCTTGCCCTCGCTGACCAGGCGATAACCGCAGGTCGGCGGCAGCCATTTGAACTCATCGGCCTTGCCCGGGGTGAGCTGGATGCAGTCCGGCACCGAGGCGCGGCGGTTGGCGTAGTCGCTGCACTGGCAGGTCTTCAGGTCCAGCAGTTTGCAGGCGATGCGGGTGTAGTAGACGCTGTTGTCTTCTTCATCCTCGAGCTTCTGCAGGCAGCACAGGCCACAGCCATCGCACAACGACTCCCACTCCTCCTGATCGAGTTGTTCGAGGGTTTTGCGGATCCAGAAGGGTTCAACTTTGGCGGCCATGGCTCAGGTAATCGGTATCGGACAGGGAAAAGGCCGCCAGTCTAGTGCCCAAGGCCCCGCGGGCCAAGCGCTGGCGACTGTCGGTAAGGCACTACTTGTCAGGCCGCATGCGGCGCAGTAGCTTTGCCTGTCGCAAAGCCCTATGTCCGCGTGCCATTAACGCTCGACCGCGTCGCACCGGTGAACCGCCCAGGGTCAGGAAAAAACCCCATTGCTCAGTTCAACTGCGCTCGCCGGTTTCTCCACATTTCATTCTCAAACGTAGCCAGGAATCTCTGTCATGAGCGCCAATCCCCGCGTTGCCGAGTACGCCATTCACCCGCAGTTCACCGATCGCTGGTCGCCCCGCGCCTTCACCGGCGAAGCCATCCCCGAGGAAACCCTGCTGAGCTTCTTCGAAGCCGCGCGCTGGGCGCCGTCGGCCTACAACTCGCAGCCGTGGCGCTTCCTCTATGCGCGCCGCGACACGCCGAACTGGGAACGCTTCCTCGGCCTGCTCAACGAGTTCAACCGTGGCTGGGCGCAGCACGCCTCGGCGCTGGTGATCGTGATCTCGAAAACCACCTTCACCGCGCCTGGCGCCAGCGAAGAAACCCCGGCCCTGTGGCACACCTTCGACACCGGTTCGGCCTGGGGCCACCTGGCGCTGCAAGCCAGCATCAGCGGCTGGCACACCCACGGCATGGCTGGGTTCGACCAGGAACTGACCCGCAAGGAGCTGAAAATTCCAGAAGGTTATGCCCTGCATGCCGCCGTGGCCGTCGGCAAACTGGGTGACAAGGCGAGCCTCGCCGAGTACCTGCAGGCCCGTGAAGAGCCAAGCCCACGTCGCCCGCTGAGCGAAACCGTGGCCGAAGGCGACTTCAGCCTGTAAGCCTGATACACCCTGTAGCCGCTGCCGCAGGCTGCGATAAGTCCGAAGGACTTCAGCGATCTTCAGATCCTGCGCCCACGTTGTGGGCGATCGCAGCCTTCGGCAGCGGCTACAGAGTTCGTGATCCCTCTCAGTAACCCCGGGCGAAATCCACTTCGCCACGCAATGCCGTGTTGGCCTGATAGGCCCGCAGGTTGTCGATGAACAGCTGCCCCATCAGGGTCGGCGAAGTCGGCGCCGAACTGTGACCGGTCAGCAGCAGGCCCCAGGCGGTCCAGAACGGATGGCGCTGCGGCAACGGCTCCTGACGGCAGACGTCGATCACCGCCCCCGCCAGATGCCCTTCCTTCAAGGCCTCCACCAGATCCGCATCAACCACCGCGACACCGCGGCCGGTGTTGATGAACAGGCCGGTTGGCTTGAACTGCTTGAACAGCGCCGCGTCGTACAGGTCATGGGTGTGCGGGGTGTTGGGCAGCAGGTTGACCACATAATCCACCTCGCCCACCAGGCGCCCGAGCTCCGACAACGCCGCTACTTCGATAAACGGTTCCTGTTCCCGGGCTTCGCTGGCGATGCCGTACAGCTCGACGCCGAATGGCAGCAGGAACTGCGCCACGCTCTGGCCGATATCGCCCGCGCCGACGATCAGCACCTTGCGCCCGGCCAGGCTCTGGCCCGTGCGGTTATCCCACTTGCGCTCGACCTGGCTGACCAGGCGCGCGAGGACTTCGCGCTCGTGGCCGAGCATGTAGGTGAGCACGTATTCGGCCATGACCTGGCCAAAGATCCCCACGGCGCGGGTCAGCCGGTAATGCCGTGGCAGGCCGTCGGCGAGCAGCGGCGTGATACCGGCCCAGGTCGACTGCAGCCACTGTGGCTGGTGGCCCTGGCGCAACAGAGTGGCCAGCAGGTCCGGCTGGCCGAGCCAGACCGGGCAGTCCGCGGCCAGCTTCGACAGTTCGGCGGAATCGCCACTGGTGAGCACTTCCAGGTCAGGTGCCAGCTGACGCAACAAACGGGCATAAATAGCGTGATCGTGTTCGGCAATCAGAACGCGCATGGTTCAAACCTTACAAAACGGTGCAGGCGGCCGCCGACGGAGTATCGCTCCATCGATCGCGGCAGCCGCCAGATATAGTCAGTTCCATTTTCAACGATGCCCCGGACAGGGCATCTACAGGTGTCTGTCAGACCGGATCATTACGGCGCAACAGCTCTTCGGGCAAGTGCTCGATGTACTCGTCCTCGGCCGGTGGCATCTGCAGGTGGTAACCCTGCTTGTCGAGGTTCTCCAGCACCTGGTGAATGTCCTCGCGCGACAGCTTGCGCTCCGGGGTCAGCACCAGGTCGAAGGCGTGCTGCGGCTTGCCGAACGCCAGCAGCAGGTTTTCCGGCACGCGCTCCAGGGCATCGCTCTTGAGCACGTAGAGGTACATCTCGTTCTTGCGCGGGCTTTTGTAGATGGAGCAGATACGTTTCATGGCTGTTCTCCGGCGGTAGCCAGGCTGTCGAGCAGCGCCTGGCCCATCAATTCGCGGCGCCAGCCACGCAGCGAATCGGGCAATTGGTAGGGTCCGTTGGGGAAGCCGCTCTTGAGCAGGCTTTCCAGGGTTTTCTTGCGCAGCATCAGTTCCGGGGCGATGCCCAGGCGCTCGGCTTCGGCCTGGCCCACGGCGCGCAGGCGCTTGAGCAGGGTCGAGGCTTCCATCGGCAACGGCTCGGGGACGGCCGGCGGCCACTGGTCGGGGCCGACGCTGGCGGCACGCTTGATCAGGCCCAGCAGGAACTCGCCGTCCTGACGCACGGTGCGCGGGTGCATGTCTTCGATTTTTGCCAGGGCGCCGAGGCTGTCCGGCTGGCTCTTGGCCAACGGCCACAGCGAGTGCTCACGGACGATACGGTTGCGCGGCAGGTCCCGTGCCCGTGCCTCGCGCTCGCGCCAGGCGCAGAGCTCACGCAGGACCGCCAGCTGCGCGCGGGACAGTTTCCAGGCCAGCTTGGCCTCGCGGTAGACCTCGTAGGGGTCGACTTCGCGGCGCAGGTTGGCCACCAGCTCGGCGCCGTCTTCCAGCACCCAGTTGTATTTGTCCTCGGACAGTTTCGGCCGCAACTGGGTGAAGACCTCGGCCAGGTGCACGGCGTCTTCGGCGGCGTAGCTGACCTGGGTATCCGACAGCGGACGCTGCAACCAGTCGGAACGGGTCTCGCCCTTGGGCAGCTCGATGCCCAGCACTTCCTGGACCAGTCGCGAGTAGCCCATGGAGAAGCCCAGGTTCAGGTAGGCAGCGGCCAGTTGCGTGTCGAACAGCGGTGCCGGCAGGCTGCCGGTCAGGCGCAGCAGGACTTCAAGGTCCTCGCTGCAGGCGTGCACCACCTTGACCACCGCGCTGTTCTCCAGCAAGGCCGCCAGCGGCTGCCAGTCGTCGATGGTCAAGGGGTCGATGAGGTAAGCGCGCTGGCCATCGCCGACCTGCAACAGGCCGGCGATCGGATAGAAGGTGTCGACCCGCATGAATTCGGTGTCGAGGGCGACGAATGGCAGCTTCTGCCACTCGGTGCAGAATTGACCGAGGCTATCGTTGTCGCGAATCCAGTGAATATCGATGGCCACACGGCTCTCCCTTGAAGAATGGCGCGCAGTATATATCGCCCTTGGCGATTTCTGAGCATTCACTCGACAAGAGCCTGCGCGAAATCGGCGCCCGGCCACAAGAATAGTCCGCACCCCGTCGGCTAGCCCTGTTTGCGCAGTACGTAAACCCGCCAGGCGGCACAGCCGGGAATGAAATCCTGGTGGCTGAGCACTTCGAATCCCGCGTCCTTGAACTCGGTCTCGACCTGCGACCTGCTGATCTCCAGTTGTGGAGCACGTTGCAGTTGCAGGGTGCCGTTGTCCTCCAGCCGCTCGTACAGGGCTTTCAAGCGACTGTCGATGCGCACCGCGAGGATCACCGAATCGCGACTGACCCGATGAAACTCGCGCAGCAACGCCAGGCGCGCCTCGCTGCTGGCGACATGGGGGAACAGTTGCAGGCAGACGATGCAGTCCACCGCATTGGCCGACAGGCCGATGCTGAACGATGAACTCTGGAAGGTCTTGACCCGCTTGAGCAGGCTGGCCGGATGGTGGGTCTGGGCGTGGTTGAGCATGTCCTGGGACGGGTCCGCCGCCAGGATCACCCGGTTACTGTGTTCGCCCAGCACCGGCCAGAAACGCCCCGCGCCGCAGGCCAGGTCGAGAATCAGGCCCGGCTCGCCCGCCACCTTCAGCGCGCGGCGGACCAGCCGCTCATCACGCCACAGCGACAGGCGCCGCCCCATCCCGAGCGGACGCTCGTCGCCACAGACGCGCGCATGCGCCTGGTCGTAGCGCCTGGCGAACTCAAGCTCGAGGGGGGATGGAGGGTGCGCGGACATGGTTCTGCTGGCTCTTGTAAGTCTTGGATGAAAAACAGGTTACCGCCCTGATCGTGAAAAAAAGGTCGAACGCCGATCAAGGCTTCATTGCCGCGCCAGCACGCCGTCGACCACGCTGCCCCGGCAGCCGGCGAACAGGTCCAGGTCGGGCTTGTAGACCTGGCTGTCGACCTCCAGCAGACCAAGCATCGAGTGGAACAGATTGTCCTGGCTCAGCGGCTTTTCCCGGCTCAGTTGCAGGCAATGGGTGTCCACCGAGAAGGCCTTCTGATAGCTGTCCGAGAACCAGGCCAGCATCGCCACGTGTTTCTGCTGCGACGGCGCGAGCATGTAGGGCGTGCCATGCAGGAACAGGTTGTATTCGCCCAGGGACTCGCCGTGGTCCGACAGATAGAGCATGGCGGTGTCGACCTTGTCCTGGTTGCTGCGCAGCAGGTCGATCAGGGTCGACAGCACGTGGTCGGTGTACACCAGCGTATTGTCGTAGCCATTGACGATGCTCTCGCGGCTGCAATTGTTCAGGGCGTTGCTCTGGCACACCGGGGTGAAGCGCTCGTATTCCTTGGGGTAGCGCTTGAAGTATTCCGGCCCGTGGCTGCCCATCTGGTGCAGGACCAGCACGGTGTCCTTGTCCAGGGTATCGATGAAATGCTGCAGGCCCTGGAGCAGGATCTCGTCGCGGCATTCACTGTTAGCGCAGAGCGCCGGGTCCTTGAGGTTGCTGACGTCGTCGAGGGTCACCCGATCGCAGGTGCCCTTGCAGCCGGACTGGTTGTCCCGCCAGATCACCTCGAGCCCGGCGCGCTTGAGCACGTCCAGCAGCCCTTCTTCGTTCTTCGCCTTGCTGGCGTCGTAGTTCTTGCGCCCCATGTTGGAGAACATGCAAGGCACCGATACCGCAGTCTCGGTGCCGCAGGAAGACACGTCGGTGAACGCGATCAGGCCCTTTTCCTGACTGAGTTTCGGCGTGGTATCACGCTCGTAGCCCAGTACGCCGAAGTTCTCGGCCCGGGCACTTTCGCCGACCACCAGCACCGTCAGCGACTTGCGTGCGTGGCCCTGCCAGGTCGGATTACGCTGGGCGTCCTCGCCGATCTTGACGAAGGGCTGGCGCGCCGAGACCACTTGCTCACGCAGGTAGCCGATGGAAGCGCCCACGTAGTTGCTCGGCACTATCATCAGGCGCAGTTCATGGTGATTGCGAAACAGCGAGGCCAGCCCCTGATAGTTGGCCAGGGCCACCCCGCCGATGGCTGCCGCGGAAATAACGGAAACCAGCAACTTGCTCAATAACTCGCGGTGCCAGCGACGATAATTAATCGGGGTCTTGAACAATAACCAGGAAGGCAACACACCCAGGAACAGAATATAACCAAGCAACTTCAGCGAGAGTAAGCCTTGCACTTCCGTTGCATTGGTTTCGGCGAAGTTGCGAAACATTCCGGCATCGATCAACACCCCGTACTGGCTCATGAAATAAGCCACACCGGCACTGACCATAAACAATAGAACCAGTACCGGCTTGAGCACCCGGCGGAACGCCAGCAAGGTCAGAATGATGTTGAAGGCGCAGAAGATCATCACCCCGAAGGCCAAGCGCATGGCGATGCCACGGGTGTCCGAGTCGGTAATGCTAAACAGGTGCTGCCAGAGCACAAAGTTGCAGCCCAGTAATAAAAAGGCGCTGGCAATCAGCGTCACCCATTCGGGGCGCAGGGGTTTAATGTTCAGCATGACGATCGGCTTGTTCCTTGAAAGAAGTGCGTCGTCAACAAGCCCGTTATTCAATGACTGCCCACGACAGCACGGACTTTAGGTAGCCGACCATCAACGTTTCGTGAAAAAGAAGCCAACAAATAGTTGGCATGGCTCTTTGCCAAAACTTTTTCGGCGAAAACACTCCGCAACGCACTGGCAAGCGATGTGCCTTGCCCTGCTCGGGCCCGGCGCAAATAATGAGTCGCCCTCGGCCACTCCCCTCGTCATCAAGGATCGACCGCATGAAAGCACGCCTTCTGCTCTGCTCGCTGCTGACCCTCAGCGCCCCGGCATTTGCCGCACCCAACGCCTCGCACCTGGATCAGGTCATCGAACGTGGCCACCTGAACGTCTGCACCACCGGCGACTACAAGCCCTACACCTACCTGCGCTCAGACGGCGCCTATGAAGGCATCGATATTTCGATGGCGCAGTCCCTGGCGCAAAGCCTGGGGGTCGAGGTGAAGTGGGTGAAGACCACCTGGAAAACCCTGATGCCGGACTTCCTGGCGAACCAGTGCGACATCGCCGTGGGCGGCATTTCCGTGTCCCTGGAGCGGCAGAAGAAAGCCTTCTTCAGCGACACCCTGGGCGTCGACGGGAAAATCCCCCTGGTGCGTTGCGCGGACAAGCAGCGCTACCAGACCGTCGAACAGATCAACCAGCCTTCGGTGCGCCTGATCGAGCCGCCGGGAGGCACCAACGAAGTCTTCGCCCGGGCCCGCCTGCCCAAGGCCAGCCTGACCCTGTTTCCTGACAACGTGACCATCTTCGAGCAACTGCTACAGAACAAGGCCGACGTGATGATCACCGACGCTTCCGAAGCGCGCTTCCAGCAGAAGCTCAAGCCAGGGCTATGCGCGGTGAACCCCGAGCAGTACCTGCAATACAGTGAAAAAGCCTTCCTCCTGCCACGGGACGACGTCGCCTGGAAAAGCTACGTCGACCAGTGGCTACACCTGAGCAAGGCCACCGGTTTCTACACCGGCGTGGTCAATCAGTGGCTGGCGGCGCCCACGCCCTGAGTCGTAGCAGCTCGCGAAAAGCCTGGCACGCGGCGCTGCGATAGGCGCCCTTGCGCCCCAGCAGCGCCACGCTGCGGGGCGCCAGGGCCGGTTGCAGGATCACCGGGCGCAGGCCCGGCTGCTCCTGGGTAATGGCCAGCGGCAGGATGGTCGCCAGTTGCCCACGGCGGACGATTTCGACAATGGCGCCTATGGAGTTGGCTTCGATGGCGATGCGCGGTGTTATGCCCTGCTCGCGGCAATAACGGTCGATATGCTGGCGGGTGGCGAAATCGCCGCTGAGCAGCACCAGCGGCTGCCGCTCCAGCTCGGCCGCCGTCAGCTGCCGCGGTAGCTCGGGCTGCTGCTCGCGGCTCACCATCAGGCTCAGGCTCTCCTCGAACAGCAACTGGCTGTCGATGTCCGGCAGGTGCTGCCCGGCAAAGGCGATGCCCAGGTCCAGGCGGTCTTCGGCCAGGGACGCTTCCAGCTGATCCTGGGTCATTTCTTCGAGGCTCAGGGCGATCCCCGGATAACGCTGGTTGAAACGGGTCAGCAGCGGCCCAGCCAGGTAAGTGATGAAGGTCGGAGTCATGCCCAGGCGCAACGAGCCGCGCCGCAGATCCTGCACGTCATGCATGGCCCGCTTGGCCGCCTCCAGGTCCTGCAGGGCCAGCCGCGCATAACGCACATAGGCCTCGCCGGCGTCGGTCAGGCGCACGGTGCGCCCCGAGCGGTCGAACAGCGGCGCGCCGAGGCTGTCCTCCAGTTGCTTGATCTGTTGCGACAGCGTCGGCTGGGACACATGCAAGGCTTCGGCGGCGCGGGTGAAGTTGCCGTGCTCGGCGACGGCCAGCAGGTAACGGATATGGCGTAGCAGCATGCTGGGCTTCCAACTATAGGCAGTACTTATGGAAAGCATAACAAGCCGGTCTTGGACGCTATAGCTGAAATTTCCCATCCTTGCGCCATCAGCGATGCAAGGAGAACCACCATGCAGCACATCATCGACGGCTTTCTCAAGTTCCAGCGCGAAGCCTTTCCGAAACGCAGCGAGCTGTTCAAGCAGCTGGCCACCACCCAGAACCCCGGCACCCTGTTCGTCACCTGCTCCGACAGCCGGGTGGTACCGGAACTGCTGACCCAGCAGGAGCCGGGCGATCTGTTCGTGATCCGCAACGCCGGCAATATCGTGCCCTCCTACGGGCCGGAACCGGGCGGCGTGTCGGCCACAGTGGAATACGCGGTGGCGGTGCTCGGGGTCAGCGATATCGTGATCTGCGGACATTCGGACTGCGGCGCCATGACCGCCATTTCCACCTGCAAATGCCTGGACCACCTGCCGGCCGTGGCCAACTGGCTGCGCCATGCCGAGTCGGCCAAGGTGGTCAATGCCGCCCGCAGCCACGTCTCGGACGAGGCCCGCCTGGATGCCCTGGTGCGGGAAAACGTGATCGCCCAGTTGGCTAACCTGAAGACCCATCCCGCGGTCGCCCTGGCCCTGGAACAGGGCCGGCTGAACCTGCACGGCTGGGTCTACGACATCGCCAGCGGCGACATTGCCGCGCTGGACGGCCCGAGCCAGGGCTTCGTGTCCCTGGCCGAACACCCCGACACCTGCGCCTTGGTCGGCAAACCGCGACACGCGGCTTAAGTGCTCTTTTTTCCACAAGCCTTTTCAACAACCGCTGCACCATCCCCAAAGAGGAACTCGACATGCTGCAATCCCAATTCGCCCAAGCCCCACGCCTGGCCCTGGCCGACACCATCATCGATGCCAAGGCGCGCAAGAACCTGTCGTGGCAACAACTCACCGACGGCACCGGCCTGAGCCTGGCCTTCGTCACCGCCGCCCTGCTCGGCCAGCACGCCTTGCCGGCCGCGGCCGCCGACCTGGTCTGCAGCAAGCTCGACCTGGACCAGGACGCCAGCCGCCTGCTGCAAAGCATCCCGTCGCGCGGCAGCATCCCCGGCGGCATCCCCACCGACCCGACTGTGTACCGCTTCTATGAAATGCTCCAGGTCTACGGTTCGACCCTCAAGGCGCTGGTCCACGAGCAGTTCGGCGACGGCATCATCAGCGCCATCAACTTCAAGCTCGACATCAAGAAAGTCGAAGACCCGGAAGGCGGTTCCCGCGCGGTGATCACCCTGGATGGCAAGTACCTGCCGACCAAGCCGTTCTGAGCCCCCTGTAGCCGCTGCCGCAGGCTGCGATCCAGGCCGCAGGACTGGCGAACCGGCAACGCGGTGCTTCCGGCAGACCGCTTGCGCAGGTTTGGGGGCCGCTTCGCAGCCCAGCGCAGCCTGCGCAGGTGTTATTTAATTTTTAGATAGTCCTGCAAACTTTCTGATTTGCCCCAACCACGCCCCTCCCCGCCTAATCAGCGCCTGAATTCTTCAAGGCCTGGTTATGGAAAACGTTCGCGCAACAACCCGCCCCGCCTTCTGGCTGATGCTCAGCGTGATTCTGGTGGCCTTGAACCTGCGGCCGTCGATGGCCGCCGTCGGCCCCTTACTGTCCAGCATCCGTGGCGATATCGCCCTGAGCTTCAGCGGCGCCGCGCTGCTGACCATGCTGCCAGTCATGGCCATGGGCCTGGCGATGTTCTTCGGCGTGCGCATCGGCCAGCGCCTGGGCGAGCACCGCAGCGTGGTGATTTCGCTGCTGGTCATTGGCCTGGCCACCCTGTCGCGGCTGTTCCTCGATTCGGCGGCCGAGCTGATCCTCAGCGCCGTGCTCGCCGGCCTCGGCATCGCCCTGATCCAGGCGCTGATGCCGGCGCTGATCAAGTCGCGTTTTCCCGACAATGTCTCGCTGTTCATGGGCCTGTACGTCACCTCGATCATGGGCGGCGCGGCAGTCGCGGCGTCCTTCGCTCCGCTGGTGATGAGCCGCACCGGCAGTTGGCGCCTGGGCCTGGCGATCTGGGCGGCGCTGGCGGTCCTGGCGCTGCTGTTCTGGTACGCGCAACGGGCGGCCATGCCGAAACTGCCGGGCGCCGCAACCCGCCACGAAGCCTTTGCCGGCAACCGTCGCGCCTGGCTGCTGGCGATCTTCTTCGGCCTGGGCACGGCGTCCTACACCTGTGTCCTGGCGTGGCTGGCCCCCTACTACGTGGAGCAGGGCTGGAGCGAACAGAACGCCGGCCTGCTGCTGGGGTTTCTCACCGCCATGGAAGTGGTCTCGGGCCTGGTGACGCCGGCCATCGCCAACCGCAGCCAGGACCGCCGCCTGGTGCTGGTGGCGTTGCTGGTGCTGATCATCGCCGGCTTCTGCGGGCTGATCCTCAGCCCGCAGCACCTGAGCCTGCTCTGGCCGTGCCTGCTCGGCCTGGGCATCGGCGGGTTGTTTCCCATGAGCCTGATCGTGTCCCTCGACCACCTGGACAATCCGCGGCGCGCCGGTGGCCTGACGGCCTTCGTGCAAGGCATCGGCTACCTGATCGCCGGCCTGTCGCCGCTGCTCGCCGGGATCATCCGCGACCGCCTGGGCAGTTTCGAGTGGGCCTGGTGGTCGCTGACCGCGGTCATGGCGCTGATGATCCTGATGGTCCTGCGCTTCGATCCACGGCATTACCACCGCCACTTCCAATGACCTGGGAAACGCACCGATGAAACCCGCCAGCTTGCTCAACGCCCACCTCGGCATGCTGCTATGGGCGGTGCTGATCGCCGCCTCGTTCTTCGCCGCGGCCCAGGTCAGCCAGGCCGTCGACCCGCTCCTGCTGACCGGCCTGCGCCTGCTGCTGTCGGCCCTGATGTTCGTACCGTCGCTGTGGCTCAACGGCGCGTTCCGGATCACCCGCGCCGGGTTGCGGGCGCATGCCGTGCTGGGCCTGTTGCTGGCGGTGTACTTCGCCTCGCTGTTCGAGGCGCTGCGGCATACCTCGGCGGTCAACACCGGCATCCTGTTTGCCCTGGTACCGCTGCTGACCCTGCTGTTCGAGAGTGTTCTGCTGAGCGGCAGCCCAGCAAAAAACCGCCTGTTGCCGATGCTGCTGGCGGCCGCCGGGGCCATGCTGCTGACCTTCAGGGGCGGCGGCGCCGAGGGCATGCCGTCGCTCTACGCGGTCGGCGTGTATGGGGTCGGCTGCCTGGCCATGGCCTGTTATTCGCCACTGAGCCAACGGCTGAAAGCCACCAGCCTGAAAGATCGCAGCCCGGCCGCCATGACCTTCTGGAACATGCTGTTCGGCGCGCTGTTCCTGTTCGCCTTCTGCTTGCCGGGCGGTAGCTGGCGCAGCGCCGCCCTGCTCACTCTCAACGATGGTCTGTGGCTGCTGTACCTGGCCTTGTTCGCCACCCTGGCGACTTTTTGGCTGCTACACCGGGCCATCGGGGTGATCGCGCCGGCCACGGTCATTTCCTACATCTACCTGAGCACCCTGTTCATCGCCCTCTTCCACTGGTTCGGGCTGGGCCGGCAACCCTTGCCGAGCGAGCTGCTCGGCACGCTGCTGGTGGGCCTGGGCATGCTCGCGCTGATCCTCGGCAGCCGCCGGCCGGCACCGGCGCTCGGCTGAACGCACAAGACACAGGGACAAGCCGCCAAGCGCTGCTCCACACTGCGCAGGTCGTGTTATCGGAATTAATTGTCCCCTCGTTATCCGTGAAACCCCGGGGCAAGGATTCAATTAGGACGATCGTTCCGTTAGCATCAGGCGAGTTTGCGCACGACCGCGCGAGGTGCTTAACGAGACGGAACTGATGCTGAACAGTAACTTGCTTAGAAAGCTCGATATGCAGGACTTGATGGTGTTCGTCGCCGTGTACGAGCAAAGCAGTGTGACCGGGGTATCGGAAACCCTGTGCGTCAGTCAGTCGACCGTCAGTTACTGCCTGAAAAAACTGCGCACCGGCTTCGAGGACGAGCTGTTTATCAACACCCGCACCGGCATGCGTCCGACCTACAAAGCCACCACCATGTACAGCCACGTGCTGAAGGTTCTCGAGAGCATCAACCTGTGCCACTCCGGGGTCCAGGCCTTCGACCCGACCCGCCAGGCCGTCACCTTCAATGTCTGCGCGCCGGAATATTTCGAACTGCTGATCCTGCCCCGTCTGCTCAAGGGCTTCGACTTCGCCGACCTGCCGGTGTCGGTCAATGTGCACAAGCTGGAAACCGACATTCCCGCCGATGAACTGCGCGACGGCAGCCTGGACCTGGTGATCTGCTTCGGCCCGAACTTTCACCACAACCACCCGGACCTCAAGTCGCAGATGCTGCTGGAGGATGATCTGGTGTGTGTCTTCGACAAGCGCGCGACGCCGCCGCTGGAACCGCGTTTCAGCCTGCAGTCGTTCGTCGAGCGCCGGCATGTCTACCCCACGCCCTGGACCTCGACCACCAACATGGTCGACGGCTGGCTGGCCCGCCAGGCCCATCGGCGGCAGATCGTCGCGCGCTCCAACAGCTACAGCGCGGCGCTGAAGATGATCACCGGCACCGACTTCATCCTGACCCTGCCGCGGCGCATCCAGGCGCTGCTGACCAACGACGCGGTGTTCAGCCATTGCGAAGCGCCCAACGGCCTGCCGGGTTTTACCCTGGACATGCAATGGAGCGCGCACACCGACCAGGACAGCGCCAACACCTGGTTCCGCGAGCAGGTGGTCAAGGTCTGCGCGCAGCAGGGCCTATTGTAGGTTCAGGCCCTGCCGCATTCCGGCTCAGTGACCGATGCTGAGCTTGCCGTAGGACTCGCGGTCGATATCCAGGATCTCCACCGCCAGTTGCAACTCGACGCCGGCCGGCCATTCGCAGAGTTCCTGCAACACCGCCAGCAGGCTTTGCGAAAGCTGCTTCTTGATCTCTGGCGAACGCCCGCTGAGCAACGACAGCTTCACATGCACGAATCCCCGCTCGCCGAGACCGGTGCCGACGCGAAACGTCTCGACCTTGCGCGCGCGGCTCTTGATGTCGTATTCAGCGAACTGCCCGGACGCCACCAACGCGTGGTTGAACCGCAGCAAGGCCTTGTCGGCATCCAGTTGCGGCAGGTTGGCGGTGTATTCCATATGCAGATGAGGCATGGCAGAGCTCCCTGAAAGGTGAGGAAAAAGGCGCTCCATACTACACGCCTGCCTGAATCCTCTACCAAGGGATAAGAAGCTCAATGGGCCTTGGGCGGCGCCACGTCGCGGTCGCTCATGAAGGCCTCCAGCCGCGAACGCAGCCAGCGCTCGGCCGGGTCGGTATCGACATGGCTGAGCCAGACCATGGACAGGTCCAGGGTCGGGGTCTTGAACGGGAACGGCTCCTGGAACAACTGCCCCGACGCGGCCATGGCCGCCGCCGCGTAGTCCGGCAGGCTGGCGATCATGTCGGTCCCCGCCAGCAACGCCGGCAGCGCACTGTACTGCGGCACCGACAATACCACCTGGCGCTGCCGGCCGATCTCGGCCAGCCACTCATCGGCAAAGCCGCTGACATTGGCCGTATGCGACACCAGCACATGCGGGCGCGAACAGTATTCGTCGAGGGTCAGCGGCGTGTCGCTGGCATCGGCGCGCAGCACGCTGGGCTGGATATGCCGCAGCAGCTTGCGCTTGGCGTTGGCCGGCAGCCCACGGGTCTGGCTGATGCCCACGGTGATGTCGCCGGCGGCCAGCAGGTCCGGGATCCGCCAGTAGTCCGCGTGCTGCACCACGAACACCACATTCGGCGCTTCCTGGCGCAAGGTCCGCAACAGCGGTGGCAACAAGCCGAACTCGACGTCGTCGGACAGGCCGATGCGGAAGGTCATGGTGCTGCTGGCGGGATCGAAATCATGGGTCAGGCTCAAGGCCGAGGACAAGGCATCCAGCGCCGGCGACAGGTGCTGGATCAGCTCCTCGGCGCGGGCGGTCGGCTCCATCCGGTGGCCCACGCGAATGAACAGCGGATCGTTGAAGATCGCGCGCAAGCGATTGAGCGCCGAGCTGATGGTCGGCTGGCCGAGAAACAGCTTCTCCGCCGCCCGGGTCACATTGCGCTCGAGCATCAGGGTTTCGAACACCACCATCAGGTTGATATCGGCCTTGCGCAGTTCGTTGCGATTCATCCGCGTGCTCCATCCCCAGGTCGGAGCCCAGTGTAGAAAGGCCCCGCAACGGCGTCTATCGCCATCGAAGGGCCTTAGTTCAAGCCGGAATGACTCAAGGGAAGGTAAAGGTGAACTCCGCCGCGCCATCGGCATCGCCGACCTTGAGCTCGGCATCGCTGCCGGTGCGGATGTAGCCGGCCCGCAGGGGAATGATCGCGCTGTCGCCCACCCGCTGCATGTCGTAGAGGGTGCCGTCGTACTTGATCCGCTGCTGGTTCAGGTCGTTGATCATGATGATGCCGAAGCCCTTGGCGCTGTTGGGCGAAGCCGTCAGGTTGAGCACCGACGGGTCGGTGTGGCCGGGCACTTTGTCGGTGAAGGTGATCTGCGGCCTGGCATTCAACGCGCACTGGCTCAGCTCGATGCGAAACGGCACCGGCGACGAGGTGGAACCCACCTTGGGAAAATTGGCCAGGGAGAAACGCCCAAGCTTCACCGGGATGGTCTTGTACGACTCCACCTCGCATTTGTTGGGAATAATGGGCCCGGTCCCGCCCCCCATATTGATGATAGCGGGCCCCATCAACGGGTAGGGTTTGCGGCAAATGCCGATGGGTATGTTGTCGCTCGGAATATCGACCTGCCCCCCCAGGCTGGCCACATCCTTGAGCAAGTCGACCGCATACAGCATCAGTCCCGAACTGCCGGCGACCCGGTTGATCACCAGCTCGCCGCTGGGCAACTGGCTGGGGGGCACCGTGAGGATCAGCGATTGCAGGTAGTTGGTCACCATCAGCGAGCGCTGGTTCTGGCCAACGCTGGGGTCGAACAGAACCAGGTTCTTTTCCAGCGCGACGGGCTTGGGCGTCTGGGTGATGTCCCTGAGCACACCGTCCGAGGAACTCACGGCAATCTTGAAACCGATGCCGCTGATATTGGTTGGCGCGATGGCATCGGACAATGGCGTGCCCGCGGTCCAGTACGCGGCAGATACCAGCTCATGGGCCTTGTTGCCGGTAGTGCCGCCATACTTGTAGTTGGTGATCAGTGCCACCGGCCGTTGCCACAAGACAGCGCCGACCGGCGTGGTGCTGGTCAATGGCGTCACTTCCACCCAGGGCCGGCCAGCGCCGTTACTGAACGTGCAGTCGATCGCCTGGCTTTCCAGCACGGCGGCCTGTGCCATCGCACCGATCAGGCTCGGAAACAGGCAGGCCAATGCCTGGACGGTGCGGTAAAGCCGGCGCCTGTGGCAGACAGGTCTGAATGCCAATGGGTAGGTCATGGGGGCCATTCTCCATGTGCTGCTTGAGCACGGCCGCGTTGATCGACCGGGCTTCGTTTAGATGGACGATCCGCGTCGCGGCTCATCCTGAAAGAGGGGGATGAATCGATAAAACCGATACGCCATGCCGCAGCATGGCGTATCGAGACCTTCGCGATACCTGGGTATCAGCGGGAGGTACCGAGGGTTACTGGATGACTCCGACGTTGAGGCCGGCAAGAGGCACCTGGGCCGCCTCGCCCAATGCCGAGTTGTATTTCATCTCGCCATAGTTGACGCCGACCAGGCCACCGTAGGTCTGGTAGCTCGGGTAATTGCCGTTGCCGTTGATCTTACCGCTGGCCACCGATTGACGGACGGTGCCCATGTTCAACCCCACCAGCCCTCCCAGACTCGCGTAATAACTGCCACTGACCGGCCCCAGGGCCAGGGAGTTGAGGATCTGGCCATGGTTCTGCCCCACCAGCCCACCGATGACGCTGCGCTGGTCGCCATAGACAGCGCCCTTGGCCGTAGCGGTTTCGATGACCGAGCCCAGGGTGCGCCCGTTGGTGCCCACCAGGCCACCCACGAAGCTGTTGGTACCGGCCCGGACGTCGCCACTGGCTTCGACCGAGTTCAAGTCACCGTCGTTGTTGCCGATCAGTCCGCCAACATGGCTGTTGGTGCCTGCAATGACCTTGCCGCGAGCCACGGCATGGCTGACAGAACCGCCGTAGTTGCTGCCGATCAGCCCGCCGGTATTGCTGTTGGTGCCCGCGGTGACATTGGCCAGAACCTCGGCGGTGTCTATTTTGCCGTAGAAGTTCTGACCGACCAGACCACCCACATGGGTGCCCGAGGTGTCGTTGACCGTACCGCTGGTCCTGACGTCGTTCAACGTGCTGTTCTGGTTGTAACCGATCAGCCCGCCTGCCGATGCACTGCCGTAGCCGTTGACCGTGCCGCTGAAGCTGGACTCCCTGACCGCACTGTTGGTGTTGAACCCGATCAGCCCACCAATATTGCTGGCGCTGTTACCCCGCACCGCTGCCGAGGAGCTCGAGCGCTCGACCGTACCGGTCTGGTTGTAACCGATCAGCCCGCCCATATTCGTGCCCACATAACTGCACGAGTTGTTACCGACTGAACCGCTGCTGGAAGAGTCGGCGATGTAACCGCCCCTGTTGGTCCCGACCAGGCCACCGGCACCGCCTGCAAAGGTACGTGCCAGGTACCCGCCGATGGCGACATTCGCCAAACTGTTGGTAATGCTTGCGGGACCAGTCACACCCAAAACGTTTTCACCGACCAGGCCACCCACCGATGAGGTGTAGGCGTTGCCATTCACGTAGGAGTTGACTGCCACCGATGCGCGATTGATAACACCGCCCGAATTGAGCCCGACCAGGCCACCCACGACGTTGGTGTTCGAGGCGTTGGCGTTGACCCGCAGACCAGTGGTGCTGACGTTGGTCAGAGTGCCGGTGTTCAACCCCACCAGGCCGCCGATATAGCTGAAGCCCGCTCCGGAGGTAGTGCCATTCACCGTCATGTTGGCCAGTTTCAGGTTACTGATACTGCCCGAGTTGCCGGCGAACAGGCCAACCATAGGCCCGGTATTGGTCACGGTGAAACCGCTGATGGTATTGCCCAGGCCGTCGAAGGCGCCGGCGAAAGCGCTATTGCCGCCGATGGACTTGAAGGCGCCGGAACCCTTGAGGTCGGTCCCCAGGACATACCGGCCATTGAGGTTGTTATTGACCGCCTGCAGCTGGGCGGTGTTTTGAATGACATCGTAGAGCGCACCATTCGAGTCGAACGAAGCCCCGCTACCGGACAAGGTGACCTTCGCGTCCTGCCCCAGGGCATAGCCGCTGCCATGGTTCAGCCCGAGGCTGGCATTGGCGCCACTGAGGGTCACGTTGCCGTTGAGCCGGATGGTTTCTTCAGCATTCATCTCGACCCGGGCCTTGATACCGGTGCTGGCCAGCCCGCCATTGACCTCGATGTTGCGTTTGGAAGACAGCTTCAACTGATTGCCGCTGTTCCAGGTGACGGGGCCGCCCACCACTACATCGCCAACACTGCTGGCCAGCTCGATATGGGTGGTCGCCAGGTTGTTCGACAAGGTGTCGGCGTAGACTGTGTCGGTGCCCGAGGCCGCTGTCGGATTGACCTTGACCGACCTCGAAGTGATCTTCCAGTTGCCCGTCTGGCCGTTGCTGGCCAGGGTATTGACCCGGGTCGCCAGTTGCACCTCGGTGTTCGCGCCTTTGGTCTCGATCACACCGCCATTGCCCACGGTGCCGATGGCGCTGGCAGTCATCGCCCCGCCCACCAGCACCTTGCCCATGTCGCCGCCATCGAGGGTGATCTTGCCGGCCGTGCCACGCAGGGTGTTGGCCTCGATGGTGCCCTGGTTGTTGACCACGGTCTGCAACATGGCGTCCGCACTCTTGGCGGTCATCAGCACCTGGCCACCGTCGGCCTTGAGCAGGCCGCCGTTTTTCACCAGGGCATCCACTGCGGCACCCTCGACTTGCAGGTTGAGCAGGTTGTTGCCGTCGAAGTTCAGGGTGAACTTGTCCCCCGCGCCCAGCGCGATCCGGCCCATTTGCGCCTGGATTACCCCATCGTTGCGCACGTTGGTCCCCAGCAGCGCCACGTTACCGCCCTGGGCGGCAATAATGTCGCCGTTGTTGATGATCTCCGCCGGCGAGTTGCCCGAGAACGTGTAGTTGCCGGCCTCGAAGTCTTTATTGGCAATGTCCCGGGTCGAAGCCACCAGCCCCCCCACGTTGACCTGGGCGCCCTGGCCGAACACGACGCCATTGGGGTTGACCAGAAACACCTGGCCGTTGGCATTGATCTGGCCCTGGATATCACTGGCATTGGTTCCGACCACACGGTTCAGTGCAACCGAGCTTTTAGTGGGCTGGTGGAAGGAGACCTTCTCACCCTTTTTGACGCTGAAGTCGTTCCAGTTGGTGATCAGCCTGTCACTTTTCTGGTTGATCGACATTTCCTTGCCATCGTTGAAGGTCAGGATATTGGCGTCTCCGGACACATGGGTATTTCCCGTTGGCAGGGCGAATGCCGAAGACATGGCGCCCACCCCCAGCAGGCTGACAGCCGCCACGACCATGCCCTTGCGTGCGCCCGACTTGCGCCGGCGCCGCGCGCCCTCATGAGCCACATTCCAGCATGCCAGGGCCTGGTTCCAAACCAGTGCATACATTTTGTTCACGGTAACGCCCTCTTCACTAAAGAACGCTCTGCAAACCATTTGCAGAACGACACCACTCCTGCTACGAGCAGGTACTAGAAATATTGCGTTGCGTTCATCCAGACCCGGGGGCGGCGCTCCGGCTTTTCCGGGTTGTTGCCGTTGTCATTCAGAGGCCAGGCAAGCGTCAGGTTGATTTGCTGCGAAGGCCCCGCCCAGCTGGCGCCGATACCGGTCGCCGTGAGCCGGCGGGTATTGTTTTCGGAGGTCCAGGGTTGGCGGTTGACCTTGACCGTGCCGTTGTCGGCGAAGGCGCTGAGCTGCCAGCGCGGGGCCAGGGCGTAGCGCAGTTCGGCGCTGGCCTGCCAGCCTTGGTCGCCACTGCCAGCACCCAATGGATAGCCGCGCACACCGTAGGGACCGCCAAGGCCGAGCTTTTCCGAGCTGTCCAGGTTGCTGTTGGCCCATTGCGCACTCAGCCGGGTATAGAGCTGGAAGCGGTCGCTCAGGCGCTGCAGGCGCGCGGCATTGAGATTGAGCTTGGCGAACTCGCCCGAGGTCCCCGCGGTGCGGCCATCCTGGACTTCCTCCTCGCGGTCGCCGAAGCGCAACCGCCCGCTGCCGTAGGACAGATCGAAGAAGCTCTGGCCGCCCCCGAAAAAACGGTCCTGGCTGTTGCCGCTGAGGCTCAGGGTCCACAGGTCGATCTGTTTGCGACTGCTGAACTCGAACAGGTCGATATCATCACGCAGCCGCTTGTCTTCGTATTGCAGTTGCGCAGTGAGGTCGAAGGTCCGGCTGCGCACCAGTGGCTGGGCGACGAAGAAACTGCGGAAGCTGGCGACACCGTGGTAATCCAGTACCTCGAAGTTCCTGCCCAGGCGGTAGCTCATTTCCGAGTACGCCCCGCCGATGCGGGTCGACCAGGGGCCGACCGGCAACTGGTAGGCCGCGCGGTAATAACGCTGCGACTCGTCGCTGCGCATCGCGCGCAGGCTCAGTTGGTCGCCAAGGCGCAAGGGGTTGTTGAGGTTGAGGCTGCCCCCCAGGCGGTATTCGCCGGTGTAATAACCGCCGAAGTTGTCCGCCTCCAGGGTGCCGTTCAACAGTGGCCCGGACTCGGTATCGACCACCAGGTCGGTGGTCCCGTACTCCTGGCCAGGACGCAAGGTGCCTCGGGCCTGGACCCCGGGCAGGTCGCTCAACAGCAAGAGACTGCGTTCCAGGTCCGCGTCGTATACCGCCTCGCCGCTGTTCAGCGACGACAGCGGCGCCCGCACCACTTGATCCAGGGCACGCGAACGGTTCTGCACTTCGATGCGCCCGTAACGCCCCTCGACCACCGCGATTTGCACCAGGCCGTTTTCAATGTCCTGGGGTGGCAGGAAAGCGCGGGCCAGTACATAACCCTGCTTCTGGTAGTAGTCGGTAATACGCTGCGCGGCCCCGCGCAGACCGGCCAGGTCCAGCTCCTGGCCCTGTAGGTCGGCCAGCAGCGCCTGCAGACGCTCGGTGCTGAAAACCTGGTTGCCCTCGATGGCAAACGTCTCGACCTGCACCCGGATCCCGGAAGTGTCCGGGGCTGCCGGTGCGGCAGGTGTCTCGGCCTTGGGCAGATCCAACTCCAGCTCCGAAGGGGCTGGCTGAGCCGGCTGGACCGACTCGATATCACGCATCGCCTGACCGGCGTTAGGCACCTGCAAGGCTAGGGCGATATTAGGCAATGCCAATGGCAGCAACGCCGCCAGGACGAAACACGACCCACGCCGCCCCAGACTCATGCCCGCCGGTCTCGCGCCATCAGGCGCTCGATCGCAACCGCATAACCACGCACTCGTCCCGACTCTGTCCGTCGCAAAACTACTGTTGTAACCGCGCACTTCCACTCAGCGTCTCCCCGCTGTCTATCGCCACCTGGTAACGAACGACCGTCGCGCTGGCGACGGCTGCCTTTTTTGTTGCGGGCAGGGCGATACGTGTCGTGCCGAAAGGCTCGAGCGTGATCCCCTGCCAACTGACCGATTGAGCTCCGCTGCCCAGTTCCAGCTGCGGGATGGACACGTAGTAAGGCGCCCGGCTGGTGGCCAGCAGCGCCATCTGCCCGTCTGCTCCGGGGGCCTTGTCGAGGCTCCAGACCACTTGCCCGATTGCCTCGTCCGCCTTGCCGGCAAGGCCTGAAGGGCGGTACAGCAGCTTCATGCGCATGCGGTAGGCCAGGCGCAGCAGATTGCTGTCGGTGGTCGTCACCGGTGGCACTTCGAGGAAATTGATCCAGAACACCGACTCGCGATCGCCGGGCAAGGGTTCGCCGGTGTAACGCACCACCAGGGCGCTGCGCTGTTGTGGGTCCAACCGTGAAATGGGCGGCGACAGTACGAACGGCACCGTCAGACGGCTCGGGTCGGCGCGCGTATCCCCCCGGTCCAGCCAGGCTTGCAGGAGGATCGGCGCATCGCCGGTATTGCCGACCCTGACCGTCAACGCCGAGGCATTGGCCGGGTAAATGAAGCGCGTACCGGTAATGGCCAGCGCCGCCTGGGCGTCGGCGCACAGCGACATCAGCAACCAGGCCGACATCAGGCCACCACAGATCCACCGAGCCATGGCCGAGGGGCGGCACAAGCCGCATGCCTGCTGCATCAGTCGCTCCTCACCTGAGCAGGTGCCCCGGCAGTGTCGGGAGGTACCGGGCGGCATGGCAGGTCGAACACCTCATAGCCCTTCGCCTCAGCCACCTTGGCAGAGGCTGCACCGCGCTCGGGCAGGCGGTAGTCGATCAGGCATTGCTGCCCGGGCTCATCGCCCCATTCGACACGAATCGAACCCTGGTCCTTTTCGCTGCGCAGCACCAGGCGACTGCCCTGGCCGACCGCGCCTATTTCCACCCCGCTCTCGGCGTCGGTGGCGATCGCGGCAAACGGCAGGAGCGCGCCATTGGGTTGCAGGCTGTTGATCAGGAAAGAACGCGCCTTGCGGGTCGGGTACGCCAGCATCACCACGGCCCCCGCCACCGGTGCCGTGTTACGCGAACTCACCTGCAGCTCGACGTCGTCGGGCACGCCCAGCGGATCGACATCCACGGTATTGAGCTGGAAAGGCGTCAGGCTGGGCACCACGGCGTAGCCACTGCCGTTCACCCGCGCCCCGCTATAACCGACTCCCGCGCCCAGGGCATGGGGCGCGTAGACCAGGCCGATGGTTTCGCTCAGGGTCTGGGCGAACGTCAGGCCGCCGGGGTGCAGGATCATGCCGCCGGACGCGCCGACGGATGCCTGACGGTAATCGCTGCCCTGGGAAAAACTGGAACTCAAAGCCACCTGGGGCAAGGAATAATTGAGACTGGCGTTGTGGCTGGTTTCCCGTTGCTTAGCATCACGGGAAACAGCCACGGCATAGGAGGCTTTGCCCGCGTCGTCCACTGTCCCGGAAACGCCGCTGGTCAAATGAGTTCCCGTACTCTGGTCGTGACTGACGAAGTTATTGAGCACCGTTGCGCCCCGGGTCTCACGGCCCAGCGGGATCGTAAGGGTCAAGCTCAAGGTCGTATTGCTACTGACTGCCCGACGCCCTGAATACCGGTTCTGTCCCAACGTGCGTTGTACGGCGAAGGAATAGCTGTTGCCCCGCCACTGATTGCTGTAACCCGTGGAAAAGCTCAGGGCCTTGCCTTGTCTATTCCAGTAATTGAGCGCCGAACCACTGGCATAGAAATGCCCGCCAGTGGCCTTCAACTGCTGACTGATATTCACATCCAGCCTGTCACGCATCCGGGAGAAGGCTTCCACCCGTTCGCCGCCCTCGACGAAGTCCTGCAATGCGACCGCGTCATGCAGTCCCAGATAGCCGCTGGTCGAGTAGCGATAAGCCAGTAACGAGAAGTTGGTACCGCTATTGGGCAGGTTCTTGCTGTAGGAAAGACGCAGGCTCGTCCCCTTCAGACGGCCCCTCCTGGGCACGTTGGTTTTGGCCTGGGTCACATCGAAGGCAAAACCTCCTACATCGGTATTGAGCGCGCTCCCCATCAGTACCGACATATAACTGCCCGTGACGGCGCTGCCGATGTATCCGGTAATGTCGTTATCCAGACCGCGCTGGGCTGTCCCTTGCAGCACATACTGGTTACTGCCGCGCAGCCCAGGATCGATGATCTGGCCGGCGGTGAAGCTATATCGGGAGTTCCCAGGGCGCAGTAACTGAACAGTCGTGGCGAATGGCACGGTGAAGCTGCTGCTCTTCCCGTTGGCCTCGGTCACGGTGACGTTCAAGTCGCCGCCGAAGCTGGCGGCTTGAAGATCGCTGATTTCGAAGGGTCCCGGCGCAACGGACGTTTCCGAGATCAGGTAACCACGTTGATAAATAGATACCTTGGCGTTCGAGCTGGCCGTCCCCCGGACAACGGGCGCGTAAAAACGCTCGTTGTCGGGCAGCATCCGGTCATCGCTGGTCAGTTGGGCACCGCGAAACGATACGGAGTCGAACAGATTGGCATCGGTGACGCTTTCGCCCACCAGCAACTGTGAACGCCATGCCGGCAATTCGGTCTGGCCGTAGATGGAGCCACGCTGATAACGGCTACCCGCTTCCGGGGACCAGGTCAGGGTGCCGTTATGCCGCAAGCGCACCGACCCCATATTGAGCCCCATGTTCAGACCGGCGTAAGCGTTGGTCTGGGTTCGGCCGTTATTCTGTGCGCTGAACAGGTTGGTGTTGTAGTTGAGCAGCCCTGCAGAAATGCCGCGATCCCAATTCGCCGGATCGACATAGGTTTTCGACCGGCCTTTCTGCAGGAAATATTGCGGCACCGAAAGATCGATCGTCAGCTTCTTGAGATCGATCTTTGTGGTAAGGCCAGGAATGTAGCGAGCCAGGTCTGCGCAATAGGTGCCCTCCGGCATGCTTTCGGAGGAAGGTTGCGCCGAAGCCGCCTTGTCCAGATCGATACCGGTGCGGACCAGCAACGAACGCTCATAACAAGGCTGGCCCCCTTGCGGCCCATGGGTGTCGCGAAACTCGATGTTCTGCGTGGCGCGCCACTGACCATTGACCAACAGGTCGATGCGGTAGTTGCCCGGAATGAGAAAGCCCTGGCGCTCAAAGCGGCTGGTATCGATGGGGGCACCTTCGGTCTGAAACAACATCTGCGAATCGAATACCACGCCCTGCCCCGCGGGCTCGGCAGTGAAAGTTTCAGCCCATGTTTCAGTCGCCATGACAATAGCCGCCGTAGAAACAAGACATAGAAAAAACCGACCTGGACTCCAACCGTACGAAACTAACGCACAAGCAAAAACAACCAGATAACTACGCTGGACGTTCAACATATTCGATACCGGCATGCAGCCAGGTCATAGAGATGACAAAAACTGCAGGGTGAGAAAAGTTACAGGGACAACGGTTTTTCAAGTACGCGCCGTCCACCGAAGTCATTAATGACCTCGTAATGAACAGAGGCTTTCCGATAAGTCTGAGGAGCCTGTTCAGGCAATGGGAAAAACCCGCTACTGAATGGCGCGATCATTTCATCTTTAACTGCAACCCTTCGCCCATCCAGGGCAACTTCGATCTTGCCGAAAGACACGTAATACGCCGTCGGATTGCTTACCTGAACTCCCAGGCGATTCTCGACTTTGCCTTTTCCATCCGGATGACTGGCTTGCTTGAATTGCCAATCGAGTTTGTTCGCCACCAAGTCCACATCCGACTTCAAGTTCTTGGGTCGAAAGAACACTTTGATTCGGGTTCTGAAGGTAAACTGTAAGACATTTTCATCGACTTCCTTGCGCGGAGGCGTTTCCAGTACATTGAGCCAGAACAAGGATTCCCGATCTTCTGTAAGTTCTTCACCCGTGTAGGAAATACGCAGTGAAGCTGAACTATCCGGATCCAGGCGAATCACCGCAGGGGACACCAAAAATGGAACTTTCATTTCCTCTGGCCCTTTAGTTGAATCACCATCATCAATCCAACTTTGGGCCAATGAAGCAGAAGCACCGGTGTTGTTCATTTTTATTGTAACTTCACGAGCATCCGACGGATAAACCAACCGAGTGCCCTGGATGACTACCGACGCCTGTGCGGTTCCAGAACATACGCCCAAGAACATGACGCCGAGAACGAAAGAAGAAAAAATACGCGCTTTCGGCGTCATGAATCACTCCTCGGGCGCTTGCCTTTACTTATACGACAGGGTGTATCGAACGAAGGAGTTACCCGAACCCGCACCAACGGTGGCGGCGGTCGCAACATAGTTCGCCTTGAACTTGAGGGTTGCCGTGTTGCCTGCAACGGTGGCGAGTTGTGGCGTGGCTTCCGACTGACCGAGTGGGACTTTCGTACCAGCCGCGACATCGTCGTTGAACACCTGGATCTGCACACCGGTGGCAGGCGCGGCGCCGATCAGCTTGAGGTTCCCGGTCACCACGTCGACGTTACCCACCTGGTCAAAATCAACGACGACCTTGGTTCCATTGGCACATTGCGCGCCGGACAGTACCAACGCGAACTTCTCGAACGGAGAAGCATCGCCAATGGCCTTGAAGATCGAAGGAGAGATGCGCCCCAGTTCCACGTTGGTGATGTTGTTTTCACCCGGTGCCTGGCCGTTGATATTGCAAGTCACGTCAGAGATGCTGCCAGAGAAGTTAACCACGCCATCAGTGGCATGAGATAACGAAGGAACAAGTGCAGCAAGCATCAAGCTGGAAGTTACCAGGGATAGTAAAGATGTGCGTTTCATGTGATTTCCTTGTTCACGTTGATCGGCAAAAGAAGTGCAATCAGTTTGATCGTCCTCCCGGTTCAGCCATGACCAAATCGCGCCAGCCATAGCAGCCCAAGCCTCTCTCATTCAAAGTCTAAGTCGATGGGTCGACAACAATAGCAAGCTCCTTTAGGTGCCCCATGAAGAACACCCAAAGGAAGCCGTAGCTTACCGATCAACCTTCGAATTTGAATTGAGAGACGGCCGAAGCACCCATCAGAAATATCTTAATAAACCGCCCATTGATTTCGTCTTTACTTATGAGACAAGACTGTGTACTTCTTCAACGCGTTGCGTGTTAGCTGAACTCTACCAAGTGCTCGCGTCGCAGTAGCCTGAACCAGGCCAACTAGCTACTCAATAAAAAATGAAAGGAGTCTACCCGCTGGCCTGCGCAATGAGCGCCGACAAAAAGGCCCAACCTCAATGAGAAGAATTGAATATAGAGAGTAAAAATATAAAACCTACACGCATAACCAATATAGAGAGAGCACACTATGGGATCCATAGTCATAGTCGACGACCACCCCCTGGTCAGGGTTGCATTGAAAGTCATACTTGAACGTAACGGGCACCATATCGTCGCCGAGGCAGACAATGGCGTCGACGCCATTCAAGTTGTTCGCACACATAAACCGGATCTGGTGATACTTGACCTCGATCTACCGCAATTGGACGGCTTATCCGTACTCACTCATTTCAAGGCAAATAACTTCCTGGTAAAAACGCTGATATTGACGTCCAGCGACTCGAAGAACTTTGCCGTACGTTGCTTGCATGGGGGCGCAGCAGGCTTCATCTGCAAGGACGAAGCGCTGGATGAGGTGGGAGACGCAGTGAAAGCATTGTTATCAGGGCATACCTATTTCCCTGAAAGTTCTCTGCTCCTATTGCAGGAAAGCATTCACACCAACCAGATGCAAAGCATTGCCGCCTCCCAGCTGACCAACAGGGAAATCACCACATTAAGGTTATTGGCGCAGGGTCTTAACAATAGGGAGATTGCAGCGACTCTGCTTATCAGCCACAAAACGGTCAGCACTTACAAAGTAAGACTCTTGAAGAAATTCAACACCACCAACCTTCTGGCCCTGATTGAAATAGCCAGGCAGAAAGGAATCATATAGGCCTCTTGCGAAACCCAGCAGCGCATGGACATCTGTCCGTTCCAGAATCAGCGTCTTATCGGTTTTGCGACGGGACATCGAGCACGACGCTCTTAGAGCAGCAGAGGAATCAGCGCTCACGAGGCAGTTCTCTCAGATTGATTGGCCCATCATCCTGTATGGCTACAAGACAGATGTCCTTGAGGTTGAGCAACGCCTGCTCGACCAGCTGCGCCCTTTCCAACAGCACCGGCCAGGCCCCTGCGATACTGACTTCCCTCAGTTGCTGGCAGCTGGAAATCAGCGGCTGGTACTTCAGCACACAAGCTGCACCCGCCATTTTGTGGCACAGCCTGGCAAGGGCTTGCCGATCGTTTTGTTCGCAGTACGCCCGCAACAGCTCAAGGTCTTTGAGCTGGTAGGTCCTTACATCGTCGATGAGCCGTCGGGCGATTTGCTCATTGTCGCCAGCAAGGTCCATGAGCCTGCCAAGCACCTCTAGCAACGACACGGCGGAACCGACCCGGATAGCCTGAAGCACCTCGTCATCCGCACCCACGTCCGCATTGAAACCTGCCGCCTCCGGCGTTGCACCGGCCTGTACATCCTGCCTATTCATATCCGCCTCCCTGCCTCACCTGAATATGCCGCGGCCCGTTCACTGAATAGGGGTCAGGCTAGGCAAAACTCCTTGGAGCGAATATCAGACATTTCTCAAAGCGTTGGACAGGCAACTTTGTTCAGGGCGCCACTCCCCAGACACTGAAGTCCAGGCAGCATGAAAAAAGCCCGCCAGAAAAATGCTCTGGCGGACTTTTTTAACCGCTGACGCTGCAACTTGCGGCTGTCCAGCACCGGCATGACCCAGCCAGCCCTTGTCGCACAAGGGTTTCAGCTCATCGAGCCGCGCCAGTGCTGGGTGCCTGCGAGCATTTCGCCAAAAACACATCGACATAATATTGACACCAAAACACCCGCCCGTCGGAATATTGGCACTTCGTACTGTTACTCCCGGTTAACACCTTTACAAGGCCTGACCCCACAACTAAACAACTATCAAACTGATATCAGGAAAGGCCGTATCCCTGAATCAGAACGATCCCAAGACAAGGCTTCATCCAGCCATTACTTCAGGAGTCCCTTTCATATGGGCGCTCTCAGGCTATTGCGCACCATGCGCAGCGCAGCCCCAGGCTTGGGCCCATGTTCGCCCGACCGCTCCTGCGATTCGCTTTTCAAGTACGGCGAACTTCTTCACCTGCACGCCACCGGCGTCCCTCTTCCGGCAGGCCCAGACGGCCGACGATGTCCGGGATCAGCTCGCACCGCTCCTTGACACCCTGAGCGGTACAAGCATGGGACTTCGTCCTGTCAGCAGGACCTGGCGATTCTAAAAAAAGCATTCTCGGGAGAAAGACATGGCTACCACCACAACGACCAGCGGCGGCACCACAACCTCGTTTTCCAATACACCGCAGGCGCAGGACGACATTTTCACTACAGGTGTCATTGGCACGAGCAGCGCGGCCATCACTGAAGACCTGCTGGGGATCGTGTATCTGGACGTCATGTCCAACGACCTGGGCGGCAACGCCAAGACACTCTGGTCACTCGATAACGCGACCAGCCTTTCTACTGCCACCAAGGTTTATGCTCCGGCCGATCTCCTGCTCCAGGACACGAGCAGAGTCGAGGCGACGAGTTCTGACACCAGCTTCAATGGCGCAAAAATCTGGATTACGTCGGATGGAAAAGTCGGCTACGACGCCGCGACCTTATCGACTGCTTTCAAGGCGCAACTTCAGGCGCTTGCTGCCGGAACGTCCCTGACAGACAGCTTTACGTACGCGATTCGTCTCGGCAATGGCACGCTCAGCTGGGCCACTGCGCAGGTGCAATTTGCAGGTGCGAATGACAGCGTGACGATGAGCCTTGGCGCACAGGCCGGTACCGTAACCGAAGATGCGGCCACGACATCGAGCCCGACCGACTCGCACAGCGCGACGGGCACGATTGCCTTTAACGATGTCGATCTGAGCGACACGCATACCGCCTCTTTCAAGGCGGCGCCAGGCAATGCCACAGCGCTGGGCAACTTCGCCCTCGCTTCGGTGACTGAAGCCGCCAATGCGGCCAACGGCACCGTCAACTGGACTTATGCCTTGAATAACGCGGCAGCCCAGTCCCTGGCCCAGGGTCAGACGGCCAGCGAAACTTATGTGGTCACCGTCAGTGACGGGCATGGCTCGTCGACAACGCAGAATGTGACCATCACCATCACGGGTACCAACGACCAGGTGCAGATCACCAGCGGCGTGCAGGCCGGAGATGCCAAGGAAGACAGCGGCGACTACGCTGCCAGCGGCAACATCACCTTTACCGACGCCGACCTGATCGACACCCACAGCGTTACCGTCACGCCGGGCGCTTCCGGCTACCTGGGCAGCTTCACTACAGACCCGCTGAACGACAGCACCGGCACGGGCAGCGGCTCGCTGGGCTGGCACTTCGCGGTAGACAACGCCGCCCTGCAGTTCCTGGGCGAAGGCCAGACCCTCACCCAGACCTATAACGTGGCGATCGGCGACGGCGCGGTGCAGACCGTGACCATTACCATCACCGGCACCAACGACCGGCCGACGCTGACGATTGCCGACACTACCGGAGCGATGAACGAAGGCAACGGCACCGCCACATTGAGCGACAGCGGCGCCCTGAGCTTTGCCGACCTGGACAACATCGACGTGGTGACCGTGTCGCACACCGCCAACGGCAACATCGCCTGGAGCGGTGGCACACTCAATGCGGGCGTGGCTTCGGCACTGGTCGCCGGCTTCTCGGTCGATCAGAACAGCTGGGACTACAGCAGCAGCCAGAACCTCGACTTCCTCGGCGCCGGTGAAACCATCACCTTCTCGTACAGGGTGGTCGCCACCGACAACAGCGGCGCGGCAAACGCGGCTTCAGCGACGCAGACCGTCACCATCACCATTACCGGCAGCAACGATGCACCGGTACTCAACTTCGCCACCGGCAACGATGCCGGCACCGTGAAGGAAGACACCACCCTTAGCATTAGCGGCCAATTCAGCTCGGCCGACATCGACCACGATGCCACGGCCACCTGGAGCATCGTTGGGGCAAACACCGGCAGCTATGGCTCGATCATCGTGGACAGCACCGGCCAGTGGACATACACCCTGGCCAACGGCACTGATGGCGTTGCCAGTGCGGTGCAATCGCTGAAGGCTGGCGAAAGTCATGATGAGGTGTTCAGCATGCAGGTCAGCGATGGCCTCGGAGGCGTCGATACCCAGCTAGTGACCGTTACCGTCACCGGCAGCAACGACGCGCCGGTGATCAGCGTCGCCACCGGCAACGATGCCGGCACCGTGAAGGAAGACACCACCCTCAGCGTCAGCGGTCAATTCAGCTCGGCCGATATCGACCACGATGCCACCGCCAGCTGGAGCATCAATGGCTCGCCAACTGGCAGCTACGGTTCGATTGCTGTGGACAGCAGCGGCCAGTGGACCTACACCCTGGCCAACGGCACCGATGGCGTTTCCAGTTCGGTGCAATCGCTCAAGGCGGGCGAAAGTCATGACGAAGTGTTCAGTGTTCAGGTCAGCGATGGCCTCGGCGGCGTGGATACCCAGTTGGTGACCGTTACCGTCACCGGTACCAACGACGCCGCCGTGCTGTCCTCGGCCAGCGTCACGCTGAGCGAAACCAATGCTCCGCTAACCACCGGCGGCAGCCTGACCGTCAGCGATATCGACAGCCCGGAAAGCTTCTAGGCGCAAATCGACACCGCCGGCAACTACGGCAAGTTCTCCATCGGCACCGGCGGTGCCTGGACCTATGTCGCCGACTCCGCCCACAACGAGTTCGCCGCCGGCACCACCTACACCGACACCTTCGCGGTGAGCAGTGCCGATGGCACCCTCACTTCGGTCACTGTGCATATCCTCGGCACCAACGATGCCGCCGTGCTGTCCACCGGCATCGCCAACCTCACCGAGACCAATGCCGCCGTCGACATCTCCACCGCCGGCACCCTGACCATCAGCGACGTCGACAGCGCCGCGACCTTCGTCGCCCAAACCAACACCGCCGGCAACTACGGCAAGTTCTCCATTGGCACCGGCGGTGCCTGGACCTATGTCGCCGATACCGCGCACAACGAGTTCGCCGTCGGCACCACCTACACCGACACCTTCGCGGTAAGCAGTGCCGACGGCACCCTCACCTCGGTCACGGTGCATATCGCCGGCACCAATGATGCGGCCGTGCTGTCCGCCGATATCGCCAACCTCACCGAGACCAATGCTGCCGTCGACATCTCAACCGCCGGTACCCTGACCATCAGCGACGTCGACAGCGCCGCAACCTTCGTCGCCCAAACCAACACTGCCGGCAACTACGGCAAGTTCTCCATCGGCACCGGTGGTGCCTGGACCTATGTCGCCGATACCGCGCACAACGAGTTCGCCGTCGGCACCACCTACACCGACACCTTCGCGGTAAACAGTGCCGACGGCACCCTCACCTCGGTCACGGTGCATATCGCCGGCACCAATGATGCGGCCGTGCTGTCCGCCGATATCGCCAACCTCACCGAGACCAATGCCGCCGTCGACATCTCCACCGCCGGCACCCTGACCATCAGCGACGTCGACAGCGCCGCAACCTTCGTCGCGCAGACCAATACCGCCGGCAACTACGGCAAGTTCTCCATCGGCACCGGCGGCGCCTGGACCTACACCGCCGACTCCGCCCACAATGAGTTCGCCGCCGGCACCACCTACACCGATACCTTCGCGGTGAGCAGTGCCGATGGCACCCTCACTTCGGTCACTGTGCATATTCTCGGCACCAACGATGCCGCCGTGCTGTCCGCTAGCATCGCCAACCTCACCGAGACCGATGCCGCCGTCGACATCTCCACCACCGGCACCCTGACCATCAGCGACGTCGACAGCTCCGCAATCTTCGTCGCCCAAACCAACACCGTCGGCAGCTACGGCAAGTTCTCCATCGGCACCGGCGGTGTCTGGACCTACGTCGCCGATACCGCGCACAACGAGTTCGCCGCTGGCACCACCTACACCGACACCTTCGCGGTGAGCAGTGCCGATGGCACCCCCACCTCGGTCACGGTGCATATCGCCGGCAGCAATGACTTGCCGACTATCACCTCCAACGGCGGTGGTGCGACAGCTTCGGTCAACCTGGCGGAGAACAGCACAGCAGTCACGACAGTGGCGGCGACCGATGTTGATCTACCGGCACAAACGCTGAGCTACAGCATCGTCGGCGGAGCGGATGCCACGAAGTTCTCGATCGCTTCAGGCACAGGCGCGCTGAGCTTTATCTCTGCCCCCAACTTTGAAGCGCCGACCGATTCGGGAACGAACAACGTTTATGACGTGATTGTGCGGGCGTCGGACGGCACGCTGTTTGACGACCAGGCGATCGCGGTAACCGTGACGGGCGTCAACGACAACAGCCCGGTGATCACCTCCAACGGCGGTGGTACGACGGCTTCGGTCAATGTGGCGGAGAACACCACGGCAGTCACCACGGTGGTAGCGACCGATGCCGATCTACCCGCGCAGACGCTGAGCTACTCGATCCTGAATACGGCCGGGACGGACTTCGGCAAATTCTCGATCAGTGCGAGCGGAGTGCTGACGTTCAATTCGGCGCCCGATTACGAGAATCCCCAGGATATCGGTGGTACCGGCGGCGACAATGCCTACGTCGTGGACGTTCAGGTGGCCGACGGCAATGGCGGAACCGACACGCAGACCATTACGGTAAACGTGCAGAACGTCGTCGAGACGCCAATCGATAGCGTGCCGCCAACGGTGACAGTGACAGGGACAGCCTTAGGCGGTTCGATTGGCTCGACGTCGACGGTCACATTCCAGTTCAGTGAGACGGTGAGCGGCTTCAACCTCTCGGATGTCTCGGTGACTACGACGAGCGGAACGCCCCGCGGAACCTTCAGTAACTTTACCCAGGTTGATGGCGATACCTACACAGCGACGCTGACCAGAACGCAGGGCGGTAGCGTGAAAGTCGACGTTGCCGCGAACAGCTACACCGACCTGGCGGGTAATCCTGGTGCTGCCGGGAGCAGTGCAAACCTTCCGGCAGGCGTTGCCGGCGAGCCCATCAACCTGGCCCTCAACATTCCACTGGCCGAGATTAACGGCCCCGTAACAGTGGCCATCAGCGGCGTTCCTTCGGGGTGGGTGTTCAATGCAGGAACCGACAATGGCGACGGTACCTGGACCGTGCAGACCAACGATCCCGGCGCCTTGACCGTGACAGCCCCAGGCGACTTCGCGGGCGCGTTGGTGCTTGATGTCAACCTGTACTGGAGCAACAGTGACGGCAGCACCGCAAGCGCCTACGTGTTCAACAACGTCGAAGTCTATGCCCCAGGCTCGCCGATCTTCGCCTTGTCCGCTGACGATAACCTGAGCGGCTCGTCCGGTGCCGACACGTTCGTCTTCGCCCAGCCGATCGGCAACAACCAGATCTACAATTTCGACGTCGCGGCGGACAAGATCGACTTGATCGGCTTCACAGGCGCCACCACCTTCGCTGACTTGAGCATCACCAACGATGCAAACGGCAATGCCCTGGTCAGCATCGGCTCCGGCCAGACGGTCACCCTCAGAGGTGTCGATGCGGCGGACCTGGGCGAAGCGAACTTCCAGTTCGATGTGGACCCGCTCACCCACAACAGCGGCACCCTCAGTATTGCCGACGGCGCGATCATGCCGTTCGGTGGCGGCATCCATAACAGCGGCATCATCGAGCTCGGCTCCGCCGGCAACGAGACCAGCCTCGAGATTCTGTTCCGTGGCGCGACCTTGACCGGTGGCGGCCAGGTGCTGCTATCGGACAACGCGCAAAACGTGATTTTCGGCGGCAGCGCCGACACCGTGCTGACCAATGTCGACAACCGTATTTCCGGCGCCGGCCAGTTGGGTGGCGGGCAAATGATCCTGGCCAATGCGGGGCTGATCCTGGCGAGCGGCTTGAACAGTCTGGTACTCGACACCGGCACCCACACCATCACCAACAGCGGTGTACTGGAGTCCACCGGCACAGGCGGCATGACGGTGGCCAGCGCGGTCGAAAACACCGGCCATCTGTGGGCCAACGGTGGCGACCTGCACCTGCTGGCCGACGTGACCGGCAATGGCAGCGCGACCATCGACGGCGACGCTAGCCTGACCTTCGCCGGCGCCGCACACACCTCCGTCGCCTTCCACGGCGAAGGTGCGGGCTCGCTGGTGATCGCCCAGGCTGAAGCAGCGGGCTCGCTGGTCGGCATCCTCGGCCTCGAGAGCGATGACTTGCTGACGTTCGGCGATCTCGCGTTCGGCGCCAACACCCAGCTCAGCTACAACGCCAACGCCTCTGGCGCCGGTGGCCTGCTGACGGTGGAGGACGGCGCACATCGAGCCGAAGTGAACCTGCTGGGGCACTACTCGGCGGAAGACTTCCAGGTCACCGACGGGGGCGAAGCCGGTACCCAAGTCAGTTACCACGGCGAATCCAGCGGCACACTGGTGGGCAGCATGCTCGCGGACACGCTCAGTGGCGGCGACGGCAACGACATCATCGTGGGTCGTGGCGGCGAGGACACCCTCAGCGGCGGCGCGGGAGCCGACGTGTTCGCCTACCTCAACGCAAATGAAGGCGGTGACCATATCCTCGACTACAACTACGCCGAAGGTGACAGCGTCGACCTCTCCGCGCTGCTCAACGCCAACTTCGTCAGCGGCACCAGCCAGGTGGCCGACTTTGTCCAACTGGCGCAGTCCGGCAGCGACATCACTGTGCAGGTGGATCCCGATGGCGCCAACAATGGCAAGCACTTCGTCGATGTGGCGGTGCTAGACCACGCTATTACGCCCAGCCCCGATCTGGTGCGCACCTGGTTCGGGGAGGCCGACCATACGCTGACGGCGTGATGCATTGGGCTGGAGCTGACTGGGAGGGTAAATATGCTCGATGTGAATCGAGTGCCCCCTCGAAATCCGAATGGGGGAACAAGCGGGGGAATAAAAACAGCCAGAAACGACGAAACCCCTGAAAACTTTAACGTTTTCAGGGGCTTCGGCTACTTCAATAATGGCGGAGAGATAGGGATTCGAACCCTAGGTACCCGCGAAGGTACAACGGATTTCGAATCCGTCCCATTCGGCCACTCTGGCATCTCTCCAACGGCGCGCATCATAACAGCACCTTTGCCCGAAGCGAAGCCCCTCGAGCAAATTTTTTCCGTGCTATCAGTCGGTTGCGTCGATTACAGCGGTACGCCCAGACGGTTTGCGACTTCTTCGTAGGCTTCGATCACATCACCGAGGCCCTGACGGAAGCGGTCCTTGTCCATCTTCTTGCGGGTTTCCTTGTCCCACAGGCGGCAGCCATCCGGGCTGAACTCGTCGCCCAGGACGATCTGGCCGTGGAATACGCCGAACTCCAGCTTGAAGTCCACCAGCAGCAGGCCGGCGTCGTCGAACAGCTTGCTCAGGACTTCGTTGACCTTGAGCGACAGTTCTTTCATGCGCGCCAGTTGCTCGGCGGTGCCCCAGCCGAACGCCACGACGTGGGACTCGTTGATGAACGGGTCGCCCTTGGCGTCGTCCTTCAGGAACAGTTCGAAGGTGTAAGGGTTGAGTTTCAGGCCCTCTTCCACACCCAGGCGCTTGACCAGGCTGCCGGCGGCGTAATTACGCACGACGCACTCAACCGGAATCATGTCCAGCTTCTTCACCAGGCACTCGTTGTCGCCCAGCAGTTTGTCGAATTGGGTCGGCACGCCGGCCTCTTCGAGCTTCTGCATGATGAAGGCGTTGAACTTGTTGTTCACCATGCCTTTGCGATCGAGCTGCTCGATACGCTTGCCGTCGAACGCCGAGGTGTCGTTGCGAAACAGCAGGACCAGGCGGTCGGCGTCGTCGGTCTTGTAAACCGATTTGGCTTTGCCACGGTAGAGTTCTTCACGTTTTTCCATGATGGGCTCCGCTTGCTAAGTAGGTGGGCTAGGCGATGTGTCGCCAGTCGAGCCCTGAATCTTGATCGGCCAGTTGCAGCCAGTCCGGGTCGCACCCGAGGGTGTCGACAAAACATTGCCGGGCCAGCTGCGGCAGGTTGTTCTTGCTGCTGAGATGGGCCAGTACCAGATGCTGCAGGTCCTGCCAGCCCAACTCGGCCACCAGGCTTGCGGCCTGATGGTTGTTCAAATGTCCCATTTCCCCACCGACCCGCTGCTTGAGGAAATACGGGTAGTAACCTCGGGCCAGCATGTCGCGGCAGTGATTGGCCTCGATCATCAAGGCATCCAGCCCGCGATAGCGGTCGATCACCGTCTCGCAGTAGGAACCCAGGTCGGTCAGCAGGCCGAAACGCCGCTGGCCGTCACTGAACACGTACTGCACGGGTTCCAGCGCATCGTGGGCGACGCGGGTCACGTCGATGCTCAAGGCACCGACCTGAAGCGTCTCGCCCCCGGCGAGAAAACCCGCGGCTTCCACCGGTTTGCGCATCCCGCGCAAGGTGCCGCGACTGAGATAGACCGGTAAATTGTAGCGCCGAGACAGCAAACCCACGCCATGCACGTGGTCGGCATGTTCGTGGGTTACCAGAATCGCGCTCAGCTGCGCGGGGGCTACCCCCAGGCGCAGCAGGCGCCGCTCGGTTTCGCGCAAGGAGAAACCACAATCCACCAGGACGTAAGTGTCGTCACTGGCTATCAGCGTGCCATTCCCTTGACTACCACTGCCGAGAACGGCGAAACGCATCGGATCAGCCCAGGTTGTCCTGAATCACAGTCAACACTTTGCGCGCCACTTCAGGCGGAGCAACGGTGTTGATGTCTTTCTCGACGGTGACCTGGACGTTGTCGCCCACCTTGCTCAGGCGAACCTGATAACGCTCGGCGCGGGCTTCGATTTCTTCCTTGGCCGGCGCGCTGCCGAACAACTTGCCGAAGAAGCCCGGCTCGTCGTTTTTCTTCTCGGCTTTTTCCGCCAGGTTGATGTAGTACAGGCCCAGGCTGCGGTTGATGTCCTCAACCCGCCACTCGCCCTGTTCCAGGGCGCGGCCGACGCTCGACCAGGCACGGTCGAGGTCTTCGCCAAGGTTGAGCACCACGTTGCCGCTGCCGTCTTCGGTGAGGCTGACACGGCTAGGGGTATCGAAATCACGCGCGGCCAGCAGGGAGACCGAACCGCCCTTCTCGGCGCTGCGGCTCATGCTGGCGAGCATTTCGTCGACCAGCGCGGCATCCAGGCTGGTGTTGACCGAGCGGTTGGTGAAATCGACGCTGGACGTGCTGCCGACAGGACGCTCGGCGCTGACCACGTAGACTTCACTGGTATTGCGCTGCACGCCTGGCTCGATACGCACCCGCACGCGGGTTTCGTTATCGGCCGAACCTACGCTGCCCAGGCGCTTGGCCATGGATGCGGAGAGCTCGTCGGAACGCTGCCAGGCGGTGGTGAACTCGCCGGTTTGCGGGCGTTGTTCGTCAATACGGAAACCGTTGTCCTGGAAGAACTGCATGGCCACCGGCCAGACTTCGGCCGGGGCGTGCTGGGCCATGACCCAACGCGCATCGCCACTCTTCTGCAGGGTGTAGTCGCTGGCATCGGCCACCGAGCCCAACGGCTGCGGACGCGGCACGATGTATTCGCCCTTGACGGTGTCGTCGGCCACGTTGCGCGGAATCGGCAACAGCGGATCAAGGCGTTTGGAGGTGCTGACATCCGACGGCAGTTGCATCGGTGCGGTCTGTTGCGCTTGCAGGTAATCGCTGCCGCGGTCACGGAAGTAGCCTTCCGGCCCCCAGATCCAACCGCAGCCACTGGTGCTGGAGATAATCAAGGCAAGTGCGGAAAGTCCGGCCAATCGCTTCATGCGTAGTACTTCCTCAATTAAACCAATACGCCGGACTGGCGCATGGCCTGCCGCAGCGGTTCGTGACAGGCAGCACTGAGCCAGGTGAGCGGCAGACGGATACCGTTCGCCATCAAGCCCATCTCGCACAGGGCCCATTTCACGGGAATAGGGTTGGATTCGATAAACAGAGTCTTGTTGAGCGGCATCAGCTTCTCGTGGATCGCCCGGGCGGTGACGGCATCGCCACGCATCGCGGCGGCGCACATCTCGCTCATGGCTTTTGGCGCCACGTTGGCGGTCACCGAAATATTGCCCTTGCCGCCCAGCAGGATCAGCTCGACGGCGGTTGCGTCATCGCCGGAGTACACCAGGAAGTCGCTGCTCACGCCGGCCAGGATGTCCTTGGCGCGCTGCAGGTCGCCGGTGGCTTCCTTGATGCCGATGATGTTCGGCACGGTCGACAGGCGGATCACGGTCTCGGCCTTCATGTCGCAAGCAGTGCGACCCGGCACGTTATAGAGGATCTGCGGGATATCGACGGCTTCGGCAATGGCGCGGAAATGCTGATACAGGCCTTCTTGCGTCGGCTTGTTGTAATAAGGGGTCACCAGCAGGCACGCGTCGGCACCGGCGATCTTCGCGTTGGTGGTCAACTCGATCGCCTCGCGTGTCGAGTTCGCGCCGGTACCGGCGATCACCGGGATACGCCCTGCAACCTGAGCGACCACGCGACGAATCACTTCGATGTGTTCGTTCACATCGAGGGTAGCCGACTCACCTGTAGTGCCGACCGCCACAATGGCGTTGGTGCCCTCTTGCAGGTGGAAGTCCACCAGTTTGCTCAGGCTGTCCCAGTCGAGACGACCCTGTGCATCCATGGGTGTGACCAGTGCCACCATACTGCCCGCAATCATGCAACCGCTCCTGCCGGAAAAAGAGAGCGGTAATGGTACTGGCGCCAAGATGCTTGCACAAGCGAAGTACCGCGCGGCGAGCATTCCCCTGAGCGATGTATTTCGCTACCCTTCAGACTTTGATCGGTACTGCTAAGCTTGTACGCCGGGTTCCAGCCTCCCTTTTCGGCATCCGAAGCCCCAATCCCGCGTTGCCGCCCTTCGCTCTCGCCTTTTATGGAGCTCGTCGCAACCTGGCGGTTCAGGGCTTCTGAAACCGCATCCGGATGTTTACCCAGTACTCGAGCCCGCAAAAGTATCGACCGCTCATCGCTTTAGGAATGCTGCATGTCCACCCCCACAGTCCGCGAACAATTCCTTGTCATCAGTGCCCTCGGCGCCAACCCCATGGAGCTGACCAACGTCCTGTGCCGCGCCAGCCATGAAAACCGCTGCGCCGTGGTGACCTCCCGCCTGACCCGCCACGGCGAGTGCAGCGCGCTGGTCCTGGAGGTTTCCGGCAGCTGGGATGCCCTGGCGCGCCTGGAGGCCGGCCTGCCGTCGCTGGCGAAGAAATACGCCTTCACCGTCAATGTGGTGCGCAGCGCGGCCCTGGAAAACCGCCCGCAGGCCCTGCCTTATGTGGCTTACGTCAGCGCCGCCTACCGCCCGGACATCGTCAATGAACTGTGCCAGTTCTTCATCGATCATCATGTCGAGCTGGAAAGCCTGACCTGCGATACCTATCAGGCCCCGCAGACCGGCGGCACCATGCTCAACGCCACCTTTACCGTGACCTTGCCGGCCGGCACCCAGATCAGCTGGCTGCGCGATCAGTTCCTGGACTTCGCCGACGCAATGAATCTCGATGCGTTGATCGAACCTTGGCGCCCACAGAACCCAATGTAAGGAAGCCCCAATGGCCGTTGCCATCGACCAAGCTGTTGCCAACTTTGAAGCCCCGGCCACCAGCGGTCAGACCGTCAGCCTCGCCGCGCTCAAGGGCAAGCAGGTGGTGATCTACTTCTATCCGAAGGACAGCACCCCGGGCTGCACCACCGAAGGCCAGGGCTTTCGTGATCAATACGCCGCGTTCAAGGCCGCCAACACCGAGGTGTTCGGCATCTCCCGCGATGGCCTGAAGTCCCACGAGAACTTCAAGTGCAAGCAGGAGTTCCCCTTCGAGCTGATCAGCGACAAGGACGAAGCCGTCTGCCAGCTGTTCGATGTGATCAAGCTGAAGAAGCTCTACGGCAAGGAATACATGGGCGTCGACCGCAGCACCTTCCTGATCGACAAGGACGGCGTGCTGCGTCAGGAATGGCGTGGCGTGAAAGTACCGGGCCACGTGGATGCGGTACTGGCTGCCGCGCAGGCGCTGAACAAGGCCTGAGCAGGGCAACCGACTAAAAAAAGGGGGCGGCTGATTCAGCCGCCCCCTTTTCGTCTCCAGAACAGAACCGCTCTACAGCAAAGGCGCCACGACCGGCTCCTTGCGTGGCCAGGCATCCAGTACCGCCTTGAACAGGGTGGCCAGGGGAATCGCAAAAAACACCCCCCAGAAGCCCCACAGCCCGCCAAACAGCAGCACCGCACAGATGATCGCCACCGGATGCAGGTTCACTGCCTCGGAGAACAGCAGCGGCACCAGCACGTTGCCGTCCAGGGTCTGAATGATCCCGTAGACCGCCATCAAATAGATGAACTGATCGCTCCAGCCCCACTGGAACAAGGCAATCAGCGCCACCGGCACGGTCACCACCACCGCCCCGACGTAGGGCACCACCACCGAAATCCCCACCAGCAGCGCCAGCAGGGCCGCGTAATTCAGCCCCAAGGCCACGAAGGCGATGTAGGTCACCCCGCCGCAAATGACGATCTCGATCACCTTGCCACGAATGTAATTGGCGATCTGCCGGTTCATTTCCTGGGCCACCCGGGTGATCAGCGCCCGCTCGCGCGGCAGGTAACCGCGCACCCACTGGCTGATCATTGCCCGATCCTTGAGGAAGAAAAACACCAGGATCGGCACCAGCACCAGATAGATCATGATGTTGACCAGCAGCGGCAGGCTGGACAGCGAAAAGGTCAGCGCCCACTGGCCGAACTTGCCGATCTCGCCGCGCGCCACCTCGATCGCCTGCAACACCTGTTCGTCAGACACCAGGTGCGGATAACGCTCCGGCAACAGCAGAAGCAGCGATTGCCACTTGGCGAGCATTCCCGGCAGCTCGTTGAACAAGGTGATCAACTGGTGCCACAGCAGCGGCACGACAACCACGATGAACACCAGCAGCAGCCCCATGAACAAGGCAAAGACCAGCCCCACCGCCGCCCCGCCAGGCAAACGCCAGCGCTCCAGGGTCAGCACCAGCCCTTGCATCAGGTAGGCCAGCACCATCCCCGCCAATACCGGCGCGAGCATGCCGCCCAGGGTCAGCACCGCGGTGAAGGCCAGGAACAACAGAACGGCCAGTACCACGGCCTCTTCATCGGAGAAGTAGCGCTGAATCCAGTCGCGTAACACTTTGAACATCAATGATCCTTAGACAGAGGCGCGATGATTTCCGGGGCGGTTCAGGCCTTCTTCAGCCAGTAACGATAGACCCCGGCTTCGTCTTCCTCGCGAAGCAAGGTATGACCGGCCAAACGGGCAAAGGTGCGAAAGTCGCGCTGGGAACCGGCATCCGTGGCGATCACCTTGAGCACCGCGCCGCTGGCCAGGCGATTGAGTTCCATCTTGGCCTTGAGCAGCGGCAGCGGGCAGTTCAGGCCGCTGGCATCGAGCTCGGCGTCGTGGGCTACAGCATCAGTCATTGCGTCACTCCGGGAGGGTCGTCGAGGTGCCTAGAATATCTGGTCCAAGGCCTGGTGTCCGGCTACAGTAGACTCTTTGTCGACTAAGGCTTTGTGCATGACTTTTTTGCGCCCTACCCTGCTGACGCTCGCTTGCCTGCTCGCCTCACCAGGCTTCGCCGACGACCTGCCGTCACTCGGTGATGCCAGTTCTGCCATTGTCTCCCCCCAACAAGAACACCAACTGGGCCGCGCCTGGCTGGCGCTGCTGCGCAGCCAGGTTTCGCAACTCAACGACCCGCAACTCAAGGATTACGTCGAAACCAGCGTCTACAAGCTGGTCGAGACCAGCCAGGTCAATGACCGGCGCCTCGAATTCATCCTGATCAACAGCCCGCAACTCAACGCCTTTGCTGCTCCAGGCGGGATTGTCGGGGTCAACGGCGGGCTGTTCCTCAACGCCCAGACCGAAGGCGAATATGCCTCGGTGCTGGCTCACGAATTGGCGCACTTGTCGCAACGCCACTTCGCCCGTGGCGTCGAGGCCTCGCAGCGCATGCAGGTGCCGATGATGGCCGCCCTGCTGGCCGGTATCGTGATCGCCGCGGCAGGCGGTGGCGACGCCGGGATCGCCGCCATTGCCGGCACCCAGGCCGCGGCCATCCAGGAACAACGGCGCTTCTCTCGGCAGAACGAGCAGGAAGCCGACCGCATTGGCATCCTCAACCTGGAAAAAGCCGGTTATGACCCGCGCTCCATGCCGACCATGTTCGAGCGTCTGATGCGCCAGTACCGCTTCGACGCCAAGCCGCCGGAGTTCTTGCTGACTCACCCGGTCACCGAATCGCGGATCGCCGACACCCGCAACCGCGCAGAACAGGCCAAGGCCGGCGGCAAGGAAGACAGCCTGCGTTATCAACTGATCCGCGCACGGGTGCAGTTGATCTACGAAGAGTCTCCCGGCATGGGCGCCAAGCGTTTCCGCGCCCAGCTCGACGAAAACCCGAAAAACGATATCGCCCGCTACGGCCTCGCCATCGCCCAGATCAAGGGCAGCCAGTTCAACGATGCCCGGGAAAACCTCAAGCAGCTGCTGGCCAAGCAGCCTAACGACATTACTTACAACCTGGCCCAGATCGACCTGGATACCGCTACCAGCCGCTTTTCCGACGCCCAGGCCCGGGTGGATAAAATGCTTGCCCAGTACCCGGGCAACTACCCATTGAACCAGGTCAGGGTCGATCTGCTGCTCAAGCAGAATCGCCCTGCGGACGCCGAAAAGGCCCTGGAAAATCTGCTCAAGACACGCTCCGACGATCCGGACGTCTGGTACTCGGTGGCGGAAACCCGTGGCCTGTCCGGCAATATCATCGGCCTGCATCAGGCGCGGGCCGAATACTTTGCCCTGGTCGGCGACTATCGCCAGGCGATCCAGCAGTTGGATTTCGCTAAACGTCGCGCCGGCAGCAATTTCCCCCTGTCTTCGCGGATCGACGCTCGTCAGCGTGAGCTGATGGACCAGGAGCAGATGGTCAAGGACATGATGCGCTGAGCCCAACCGGTACCCACAAAAAAGCCCGCCTCTTTCGAGGCGGGCTTTTTATTGCGCAATCAATCCGCTACACGGATTACTCGGCCAGCTTGAAGGTAATGAAGCTGGCGCGTCCCTGACGCAGAACCCGCATCGAGACCGAACGGTTCTTCGGCAGCGCCTGGGCGATTTCAGTGAAGTTCTTGGTCGAAGTGATCGCCTGATTGTTCAGGTGAGTGATCACGTCGCCCGGCTGCAGGCCGATCAACGCCGCGGGGCCGTCCTGAACTTCCTTGATCACCACACCGCCCTTGAGGTCGTAGGTTTTCTTCTGCTCGTCGCTCAGCTCGACCACCGCAACGCCCAGACGGTTGCTGCTGCGCTCGACACCGGACTTGCCGATGGCGTCCAGGGCCTTGTCTTCGTCCGGAATCGCACCAACGGTCAATTCGACGTTCTTGCGCTTGCCGTCACGAATCACTTCAAGGTTGGCTTTCGCGCCCGCCTTGAGGGCACCCACCAGATGCGGCAGGTCCGCCGACATGATGATCGGTTGACCGTTCATGCTCAGGATCACATCGCCCACCTGCAGGCCGCCCTTGGCCGCCGGACCGTCGTCCTGGATCTGTGCCACCAGCGCACCGGCCGGCTTCTCCAGGCCGAAGGACTCCGCCAGGTCCTTGTTCACTTCCTGGATGACCACGCCCAGCCAGCCGCGGCTGACTTTGCCACCGGCTTTCAGCTGGTTGGAAACGTCCATGGCAACATCGATCGGGATCGCGAAGGACACCCCCATGAAGCCGCCGGAACGGGTGTAGATCTGCGAGTTGATACCCACGACTTCACCGGCCAGGTTGAACAGCGGACCACCGGAGTTACCCGGGTTGATCGGCACGTCGGTCTGGATGAACGGCACGTAGTTTTCGTTCGGCAGGCTACGACCGATGGCACTGACGATGCCCTGGGTCACGGTGTGGTCGAAACCGAACGGCGAACCGATGGCCACTACCCACTGACCGGCCTTCAGGTCCTGGGATTTGCCCAGTTTCAGCACTGGCAGGTCCTTGCCATCGATCTTCAGCAATGCCACGTCGGAACGTGGATCGGTGCCGATCAGCTTGGCTTTCAGTTCGCTGCGGTCGGCCAGACGGACAAGGATTTCATCCGCATCGGCAATCACATGGTTGTTGGTCAGGATGTAACCGTCCGACGAAATGATGAAGCCCGAACCCAGGGACTGGGCTTCACGCTGGCGATCACCCCGTGGCGAACGCGGCTGCGGCGGCATGCCACGCTCGAAAAACTCGCGCAGCATCGGCGGCAAGCCTTCGAGGTCCGGCATCTGGGCGGAAACCTTACGGTCCGGGAGCTTCTGCGTGGTACTGATGTTGACCACGGCAGGCGATGCCTGCTCGACCAGTTGCGTGAAGTCGGGCAAGTCCGCCGCCTGCGCGCTGACGACCTGACCGAGCACCAGCACAGTAGCGAAAATGGAAAGATAGGATTTCAAACGTGGTATCGACATACGGCTCCCATTGCAACGAGCGTGGTTAAGCGATAGGGAACAAGAAATACCAAGCGACTCGCGCAGTACTTTTGTCCCGGAAACGACAAACAAGGCCAGGACCTAGTGGCTCTGACCTATAAGAAAAAACAGGGGGTTTTGCAAATGAAAATGATCACCGAACATGTAGATATCTCGATTGCAGAGCTGGCATTGCAGACCTCTTACACAACCAACATTAACGCTCGATGAACACCTGAGGCTGATACTCACTGCGCCTTGGGCGCAGCGGCGTCGGTACGCATCGACAAGGCGATCCGTTCGGCGGTGCCGATAGGTATCTCACCCACCACTGTCACCATCATCTCGCCTTCTGGCGTGGTCAGGCGTCGGGAGACCGCCACGGTCGGGCCCAGCTGAGTGCGGGTGTCGGTCACCGTCGCACCATTGAGCGGTTCGAGGAACACCGAGAAGCGGGCCAGGCCATCGTCGTACATCAGGCTGTTGACCATGGTCTTGGTGTCGGGATCCTTGCGTGCACTGCTGCTGGTCAATTCGAAGCCTGGCGGCAACCAATCCGAGTGCCAGGTCTGTGCAGCCTTCACCGCGGAAGCCTTGTCGCTGTCCAGGGCCACAGCCTTGCATTCGGCGCTGGCCTGCAGCTCGCTGTCCTTCGGTATATCCGTCGTATCCAGGCGAGTGAACTGGAAACGCTCGAGCAACTGCCCCTTATCGTTCAACAGCAACGATTTCAGCGGCAGGCCCGTTTCGCGGTCCAGATGCAATTCAAAACCATAACGGTGCTGGTCCCGCGGGGTCAGGGAAACGATGACCGCCGCACGCCCAGCCACACGCGACTTGCCGATGACGGCAAGGTCGTACCAATTCTTGAGCTTTTCTGGATCGAGTGAGTGGGCCGAAGCGTTGGGGCCATCCCCCAGTCCAGCCACCAGCGTACCGCTGACACATTGGGTACGCCCATCAACACGCACAACCTCTTGAGCGGAACCGTCGAGCTGAATCAGTCGCTCGCGGACCTGACCATCCTGGACGCGATGCCAGATGTTATGGGTAGAAAAACTACCGTTACGCTCGTAGACGAAAGTACCCTGGAAGCTTTGCTGCTGTTCGGCTTGCCCAAGACGTTTCAACCAATCCTGAGCTTCGTCGGCGTGGGCTGGAACGATGAACCAGCCGCTGAGCAGAAGCGAGAGTAGAGGGATGGCGCGCATGATCCTCCTTAACGGTTTTCCAGGCTCGCCGCACGAGCATAAGGCAGAGCGCTTTCAGTGCCCTTCAGTGCAGCTTGTTGAGCATGCTGACGCAGGTAGCTCGGCAGACGCTGATCGTGCCAGCCTGGCTGACCTTGCAATACGCCATTGGCCATAGGACCAGTGGCTTCCGAACTCTCATTGTAGCCGGCCAATACAGCTGGGCCTTTTACTTGAGGAGCAGCCAGGGTTGGCTGGTTCGATTGCTGTGCCAGTTCGACACCAGCGATCTCGTCCTGGTTGTACAGGCGAACACCCGCCAATACGGCAACGGTCACCGATGCGGCAACAGCCAGGCGACCCAGGCTGCGCCATGGACCACGAGTGGCCTTGACCGGTACGGCTTCGTCAGCCAGCGCAGCAGAAACAGCCGCGGCGATATCCAGACGCGGAAGCAGCAACTCCTTGTGCATGGCCGCCCGGGCGATCTGGTAACGAGCCCAGGTCTCACGGGTTTCCACTTCGTCGACGGCATTCAATACCCGACGTAATTCCAGTTCGTCCGCTTCGTTATCCATCACCGCGGACAGCGATTCCTGCAGGGCTTCACGACTCATGGCGGTTCCTCTCTTGGCTGTCGCCGCTGTCTCAGGTTTCCTGCAACAACGGCTGCAGGGCTTTATCGATGGCCTCCCGAGCGCGGAAAATCCGGGAGCGCACGGTACCCACCGGACATTGCATGACACTGGCAATGTCCTCGTAACTCAGACCATCGAATTCACGTAAAGTTAAAGCCGTACGCAAATCTTCTGGCAGTTGCTGAATGGTTCGATGGACGGTGCCTTCGATCTCATCCCGCAGCAATGCGCGCTCCGGCGATTCGAGATCCTTGAGGCCATGATCGCCATCGTAGAACTCCGCATCCTCGGAACTGACATCGCTATCCGGCGGCCGGCGGCCGCGTGAAACCAGATAGTTTTTCGCCGTGTTGATGGCGATACGATACAGCCACGTATAAAACGCACTGTCACCGCGGAAATTACCAAGCGCACGGTAAGCCTTGATAAAAGCTTCTTGTGCAACATCCTGGGCTTCATGGGTGTCGTGCACGAAACGCACGATCAACCCGAGAATTTTGTGCTGGTATTTCAGCACTAGCAGATCGAACGCTCGCTTGTCGCCGCGCTGAACGCGCTCGACCAGCTGCTGATCCTCTTCCTGGGTTAGCATGAACACTCCTCGATAAGCTCGGAGGAGGCTTGCATAACTAAACGATCAAGCTTGCAAACATAGACTCGGGCTTTTCGCAAAAGTTCTCCCCCTCCAAGCAAGTTTCCTGCGGGCTCTGATTTGGCACGCACGAAAAACGCAGCGCGGGCAAGGCCGGCTGCGCGAATAATCCTGTCGTCGAATTGCGTTGCACGACCACAACACAAGTCCTGCATAAAACCGACGCTGTCCCTTCTATCAGGCAACCTTCTATTGAGTTTGGGGCCGTATCAAAAGTTCCCAATCTTTATAGCCGTGCAGAGCGAACATTGTGTAACCATGAAGAGAAAAAGGTTGCTACATCTTCGATACAGTCGCCAGCTCCCCGATTTGACGGAAAAATAGAGCCACCCATCACTGCCTCGCAAGACCGCCTTTTCCGCGCCCATAATTTCATAATGCCACGAAGGCACCGCTATTGTGCCGATCCCCCCCTCTATATACTAGTGGGCTGCATGGCTGCTTTGACTCGCCGATCCAGGCGTCTTGCGCCAACCCCGACCCGGGTCGCTTTTGAGCGGAATCTTCCAATGAGCCAACAGTTTCAACACGATGTTCTGGTGATAGGCAGCGGCGCTGCCGGTTTGAGCCTTGCGCTGACCTTGCCCGGTCATCTGCGCATTGCCGTATTGAGCAAGGGCGATCTCGCCAATGGCTCGACCTATTGGGCTCAGGGTGGCGTCGCGGCAGTGCTGGACGACACCGACACCGTCGAATCCCACGTCGACGACACCCTCAATGCCGGTGGCGGCCTGTGCCACGAAGACGCAGTACGATTTACCGTCGAGCACAGCCGCGAGGCCATTCAATGGCTGATCGATCAGGGCGTGCCCTTCACCCGCGACGAACAATCGGGCAATGAAGACGGCGGTTTCGAATTCCACCTGACCCGCGAAGGCGGCCACAGCCATCGCCGCATCATCCATGCCGCCGACGCCACCGGCGCGGCCATCTTCACCACATTGCTGGACCAGGCCCGGCAACGCCCGAACATCGAGCTGCTGGAACAGCGGGTCGCCGTCGATCTGATTACCGAAAAACGCCTGGGGCTGGAAGGCGATCGCTGCCTCGGCGCCTATGTACTCAACCGCGCCACCGGCGAAGTCGATACCTACGGTGCGCGTTTTGTCATCCTCGCTTCCGGCGGTGCCGCCAAGGTCTACCTCTATACCAGCAACCCCGATGGCGCCTGTGGCGATGGCATCGCCATGGCCTGGCGTTCGGGCTGCCGGGTGGCCAACCTGGAGTTCAACCAGTTCCACCCGACCTGTCTCTACCATCCGCAGGCCAAGAGCTTCCTGATCACCGAAGCCCTGCGCGGCGAGGGAGCACTCCTGAAGCTGCCCAACGGTGAACGCTTCATGCCGCGTTTCGACCCGCGCGCCGAACTGGCGCCGCGGGATATCGTCGCCCGGGCCATCGACCATGAAATGAAGCGCCTGGGTATCGATTGCGTGTACCTGGACATCAGCCACAAGCCGGAAGCCTTTATCAAAAGCCACTTCCCGACCGTGTACGAGCGCTGCCTGGAATTCTCCATCGACATCACCAAGCAGCCGATCCCGGTGGTACCGGCCGCGCACTACACCTGCGGCGGGGTGATGGTCGACCAACAGGGTCGCACCGACGTTCCGGGCCTGTATGCCATTGGCGAAACCAGCTTTACCGGCCTGCACGGCGCCAACCGCATGGCCAGCAACTCGCTATTGGAATGCTTCGTCTATGCCCGTTCCGCGGCAGCCGACATTCTCGAGCAACTGCCGCAGATCGCCATTCCGATCGCCCTGCCCGCCTGGGATGCCAGCCAGGTCACCGACTCCGACGAAGACGTGATCATTGCGCACAACTGGGACGAACTGCGGCGATTCATGTGGGACTATGTCGGCATCGTGCGCACCAACAAGCGCCTGCAACGTGCTCAGCACCGGGTGCGCCTGCTGCTGGACGAAATCGATGAGTTCTACAGCAACTACAAGGTCAGTCGCGACCTGATCGAGCTGCGCAACCTGGCCCAGGTCGCCGAGCTGATGATTCGCTCGGCCATGGAGCGTAAGGAAAGCCGGGGTCTGCATTACACCCTCGACTACCCGAACCTGCTGCCCGAAGCACTGGACACTATTCTGGTGCCGCCCACCTACGGCGACTGAACTTGAGCCGCACGCGCAGGCGCCGATGCACATCGGCCGCCTGCGCATCTCGCGGCACACAGACCGACCTCACCCAGCGCTCGCCCGGCAGGCGAAAACGCAACACCACCAGCAACGGCAGCGCCAGGCTGTCAGGCCGCAATTGCACCGGTCGCCAGCCCTGCCCGGCGCACCACAGCTGCCAGCCATCGGCATTACGGCGCAGACCGCTGAAAGCCGAGGGATGACTCAGTAGAATCCGCCGCGGCAATGCCCAGACTCCGTGGCCCAGGCACAGCAGAGCCCCGAGCAGACCGGCCCAGAGCGGAATATCGAGCATCAGCAAGGCGCCCAGCGCGAACAACTGGGCCAGAAGATAGGCCGCCAGCAATTGCCTGGAAGGCTGCCAGCGGCATTCGAAGGTGTTACTTGGGTTGGACACGATCCAGGATCATGCGGACCATGCGTTGCAGCTCGGGATCTTCGGATTCGGAGCGTTCCATGAACCAGCCGAACATGTCCTGATCTTCGCACTCGAGCAGCCTGACGTAGCAGGCACGATCAACATCGTTCAGATGCGGATAGACTTCTTTCACGAATGGCACCAGCAACACGTCCAGTTCCAGCATGCCGCGGCGGCTGTGCCAGTAGAGGCGGTTCAGTTCAACATCTTCGACCATGGAGCGCTCCTCAAATAGAGCGCAAGTATACAGCCCGAGGGACGCCAGAACAGTCGGCTTTGGTCGGTCACCACCCATCCTTTGTGAACTACCCATTTCAAGGGCGCCACCTTATGATGTTCGCCAGACTTTTTACCCTGCGATGACCCATGGCTGATTCCGCTTTTTTTTGCTCCCTGTCCCACGAGGGCGTTCTCGCCGTCCGCGGCCCCGATGCCAGCAAGTTCCTTCAGGGCCAGCTGACCTGCAACCTCAATTACCTCAGCGACAGCCAATCCAGCCTGGGCGCCCGTTGCACCCAGAAAGGCCGCATGCAATCGAGCTTTCGCATCCTGCTCGAAGGCGATGGCTGCCTGCTGGCCATGGCCACCGAGTTGCTGGAGCCGCAACTGGCGGACCTGAAAAAATACGCAGTGTTTTCCAAGGCCAAGCTCAGCGATGAAAGCGCCCTGTGGGCGCGCTTCGGCCTGGGCAACGCCGCTGCGCTGCTGGCCGGTCTCGGGCTGGAGCTGCCGCCGGAAGACGGCGCGGTCGCCCGCAACGACGGCCTGATCGCCATTCGTATTTCAGCGGAGCGGACCGAGCTCTGGGCACCCGCAGATAAAGCTGAAGGCCTGCGTGAAAAGCTGGCCGCGCAACTGCCCGAAGGCGATCTCAACCACTGGTTGCTGGGCCAGATCCGCGCCGGTATCGGCCAGGTCATGCCGGCCACCCGCGAGCTGTTCATCCCGCAAATGCTCAATCTGCAGGCCATCGGCGGCGTCAGCTTCAAGAAAGGCTGCTACACCGGCCAGGAAATCGTCGCGCGCATGCAGTACCTGGGCAAACTCAAGCGCCGCCTCTACCGCCTGGCCCTGAACGTCGAAGAGCTGCCGGAGCCCGGCACCCCACTGTTCTCCCCGACCCACGGCAGTTCCATCGGTGAAGTGGTGATCGCCGCACGCGCCGAACAAAACATTGAACTCCTGGCCGTACTGCAAGCCGAAGCTGCAGAGGATGGCAATCTCCATCTCGGCGCGCTCGAAGGTCCCGGGCTGCAACTGCTGGACCTGCCTTACCAGCTGGATCGCGATCGAGAAATCCAGCGCTGATCGCCGCAACTTCCTGCAATACCCCTAGAGAACAGAAATGAGTGAGCTGGCGGAAAAGGTCCAACAGGATTTGGTTGAGGCCATCGATAACGATGACCTGGTTCTGCCAACGTTACCGGAAGTGGCCCTGCAGATTCGCCGGGCCGCTGAAGATCCGGAAATCAGCGTCAGTACCCTGAGCAAAGTGATTGGCCGTGATACGGCGCTGTCGGCGCGCCTGATCAAAGTGGTCAACAGCCCCCTGCTGCGCGCCACCCAGGAAGTCACCGACCTGCACACCGCGATTACCCGGCTGGGGGTCAACTACAGCAGCAACCTGGCCATCGGCCTGGTCATGGAGCAGATCTTCCATGCCCGCTCGGAGGTGATCGCGCAGAAGATGCACGACGTCTGGCGCAAGAGCCTGGAAGTGGCTGGTGTCAGCTATGCCCTGTGCCGCAGCCATACCCAGTTGAAGCCCGACCAGGCCGCCCTTGGCGGGCTGGTGCATCAGATCGGCGTGCTGCCGATCCTGACCTATGCGGAAGATCACTACGAGCTGCTGTCCGACCCGGTCAGCCTCAACCACGTGATCGAGCACATCCACCCATTGCTGGGGGACAAGCTGCTGCAGGTCTGGGAGTTTCCGGAACAACTGGCGAAATTGCCGGGGCAGTACCTGGACTTCCAGCGCCAATCCGCGCGCCTGGATTACGTCGACCTGGTGCAGGTCGCCAGCCTGTATTGCCACAAGGACAGCGATCATCCGCTAGCGAAGATCGACGCCTTCAGCGTGCCGGCCTTCAAAAAGCTCGGGATCGACCCCGAGAACAAGGCAATGTGCGACGACTTGGCTGAATCGCAGTCCATGTTCTATTGAGACAGCGCAATCTCAACCCGCGTTGAAGCTCACCCGCACCTTCAGCCCCGCCTGCGCGCCGTCGTGCAGGCTGATCTGCGCCAGATGGGCGCGGCAGATTTCGCCGACGATCGCCAGGCCCAGGCCGGAACCGGCGACATGGGGGTTGCGCCGGTAGAAACGCTCGAACACCCGATCGCGCTCTTCCAGCGGAATTCCCGGGCCGTCGTCCTCCACCTCCAGCACCGCCGGCGCGCTGACCCGTAGGATCACGTTTCCGCCGGGTTTGGTGTGGGCCAGGGCATTGTCCACCAGGTTGCTCAGCAGCTCGTTCAAGAGGGTCGGCTCGCCGCGCAGCCAGACCGGCTCGTCGGCTTCCAGGGCCAGGGCGACCCCCCGAGCGTGGGCCAAGGGCGCCATGGCCATGCCCAACTCGCGGGCCAGCTGGCTGAGATCGAGCAATTGCGCGCCGCCCTCGGCAATCGCCCGGGCGCCGTTTTCGATCCGCGCCAGGGACAGCAGCTGATTGGCCAGGTGGGTCAGGCGATCGGTGCCCTGGGCCGCGCTTTCCAGGGTGCTTCGCCAGGTCTCGGGTTCTGACGCCCGCAGCCCCAGTTCCAGCCGCGCCTTGAGCGCCGCCAGCGGAGTGCGCAATTCATGGGCGGCATCGGCGATGAACTGCGCCTGGCGCTCGAACTGCCCACGCAGCCGCTCGGTGAAGTGATTGAGTGCCCGCACCAGCGGCCACAACTCCCGTTGCACCTCCACCAGCGGCAATGGCCGCAAGTCGTCGGGCTGACGCTCTTCCACCGCGCTGCGCAAACGCTCCAGTGGACGCAACGCAGCGCTGACCGCGAACCACACCAACAGCAACGCGCCGATGGCCAGCATGCCCAGGCGCAGCAGGGTATCGGCCATCAGGCTGCGAGCCATGCGGACCCGCGCCTCGTCGGTCTCCGCCACGCGAATTTCCGCCATGCCGTTCATGTTCGGCTCGCTGACCGCCTTGAGCAGGCTCACCACCCGGACGTTCTGCCCTTGATAGGTGGCATCGTAGAACCGTGCCAGCGCCGGGTAATCGTCGGTGCGCGGCGTGCCCGGCGGCGGACCGGGCAGGTTTTCGTAACCGGAAATCAGCTTTTGGTGGATGTCGTTGACCTGGTAGTAGATCCGTCCGGCACTGTCGTAGGCGAAGGTATCGAGGGCGACATAGGGCACATTGGCGCTCAGGCCGCCGTCGCGCTGGGACAGGCCGGCGGCGATGGTCCGGGCCGAGGCCAGCAAGGTGCGGTCGTAGGCGGTGTCCGCCGCCTCGCGGCCGTTCCAGTAGGCACTCATGCCGCTGGCCAGCATCAGCACCACCAGCAGCAGCGCCAGGTTCCACAGCAGGCGCCAGCGCAGGCTGCTGGGCCTATGCATCGCGACTTTCCAGCAGGTAACCGAGACCGCGGAAGGTGACGATGGCCACAGGCTGGCCATCGAGTTTCTTGCGCAAGCGATGGACATAGATCTCGATGGCATCCGGGCTGGCCTCTTCATCCAGGCCGAACACCTGGGAAGCCAGTTGCTCCTTGCTCATGACCCGCCCCGGCCGGGCGATCAGCGCCTCGAGCACCGCCTGCTCGCGGGAGGTCAACGTCAGTAGCTCCTCACCGAGAGTAAAGCGCCGGGTATCGAGGTCGTAGGCCAGCACTCCGCAGCGCTGCACCCGCTCGCCGCCGAGCACGCTGCGCCGCAGCAGGGCCTTGACCCGCGCTTCCAGCTCGGTCAGTTCGAAGGGCTTGGCCAGGTAGTCGTCCGCCCCCAGGTTGAGGCCGTGGACCCGGTCCTTCACATCGCTGCGCGCGGTCAGCATCAACACCGGCAGGTTCTTGCCCCGCGCTCGCAGGCGCGCCAGCACTTCGAAACCATCCAGGCGCGGCAGGCCCACATCGAGGATCGCCATGGCGTAATCCTCGCTGCCCAGGGCCAGGTCCGCGGCGACCCCATCGTGCAGCACATCCACGGTCAAACCCGTGCTCTTGAGCGCCTGGGCGACACTTTCAGCCAGCTGCAGGTGGTCTTCGACGAGAAGCACGCGCATGGATTTCCTACCTCGTTCAGGGGATCGACGGCACTTTTTATTGCCGCGGAGTTTACAGCCGGGACCGCTGCTGTGAAGCCCGAAAACCGTGAAAGTCTGCTGAAAGGTTAGCGAAAGGTTGGCCCATTAGAGTCCTGTTACGGATTGTTTCGACTTCCGTGGCTACCTCCGGTGGCCTCCCGAAAAACGCCTCGATGCGTTTTCGCCAATAAGAACAATAACGGAGTACAACACGATGCTGTCCATGCAGCCTCAGGCTTGCCAGCCTGTTCGTTTTTCCCGTCTCAGCCACACCGCCCTCGCCAGTGCCGCCGCCCTTGCCGGTTTCTCACCGATCAGCCAGGCCGCCTTCTTCGAAGACAGCAGCGCCACCCTCGAAACCCGCAACATGTACTTCAACCGCGATTTCCGCAGCGGCACCAGTGCCCAGCAATCCAAGCGCGACGAATGGGCCCAGGGCTTCATGCTCAACCTGCAATCGGGCTACACCGACGGTACTGTGGGCTTCGGCGTCGATGCGCTGGGCATGCTCGGCATTAAGCTCGACTCCAGCCCCGACCGTACCGGCACCGGCCTGCTGCCGACCCACGACGACGGGCGCGCCGCCGACGAGTACTCCAAGGTCGGCCTGACCGGCAAAATGAAGATCTCCGCCACCGAACTGAAGATCGGCAGCCTGATCCCGGAACTGCCGACCATCAAGCCCAACGACGGACGCATCCTGCCGCAGACCTTCGAGGGCGGCCTGCTGACCTCCAAGGAAATCAAGAACCTGACCTTCACCGGCGGCCGCCTGGAGAAAGCCAAGGATCGCGACAGCACCGACTTCGAGGACATCGCCCTCAACAACAAGAACAGCCGCTTCGCCGGCACCGTCGCCGGCAAGCACTTCGACTTCGGTGGCCTGGACTACAAGTTCACCGACAAGATCACCGGCAGCTACCACTTCGCCCAGCTCGCCGAAGTCTATAACCAGCACTTCTTCGGCCTGCTCGCCTCGCAGCCGATGGGCCCGGGCACCTTCGCCACGGACCTGCGCTTCGCCGTCAGTGACGACCAGGGCCAGGCCCGTGGCGGCAAGATCGACAACAAGTCCCTCAACGGCCTGGTGAGCTACGCCCTGAACGGGCATAAACTCAGCGCCGGCTACCAGCACATGTCCGGCGACAGCGCCTTTCCCTACCTCGACGGGGCCGACCCGTACCTGGTCAACTTCGTGCAGATCAACGACTTCGCCGGCGCCGAGGAACGCTCCTGGCAAGCCCGCTACGACTACGACTTCGGCAAGCTCGGCATCCCCGGCCTGACCTTCATGACCCGCTACCTGAGCGGTGACAACATCGCCCTGAAAAACGGCGACACCGGCAAGGAATGGGAACGCAACACCGAGATCAAGTACGTGGTGCAAAGCGGCACCTTCAAGGACGTCGCGGTGCGCCTGCGCAACGCCACCTACCGCTCCAACTATTCGGCTCGCGATGCGGATGAAGTGCGCCTGCTGGTGAGCTACAGCCTGGCGCTCTGGTAATCGACCGACCTTCGGCAGGCACCGCGCCTGCCAAAGGCCCTGGCATGCAATACACAACAACAACTCCTGTGGAGACAAGCATGAACCCATCACTGCGTAAATTGGCCCTCGCCGCCGGCTGTATGCTGTTCGCCGGTCAACTGCTCGCTGCCGCCAGCGGCGAACCCAAGCGCCCGGAATGCATCGCCCCGGCCTCCCCCGGCGGCGGTTTCGACCTGACCTGCAAACTGGCGCAGAGCGCGCTGGTCAACGAAAAGCTGCTGACCAAACCGATGCGCGTGACCTACATGCCCGGCGGTGTCGGCGCGGTGGCCTACAACGCAGTGGTGGCCCAGCGTCCGGCCGACGCCGGCACGCTGGTAGCCTGGTCCAGCGGTTCGCTGCTGAACCTGGCCCAGGGCAAGTTCGGCCGTTTCGATGAAAGCGCGGTGCGCTGGCTGGCCGCGGTCGGCACCAGCTATGGCGCCATCGCAGTGAAGAGCGACTCGCCGTACAAAACCCTCGACGACCTGGTCAAGGCACTGAAGAAAGACCCGAGCTCGGTGGTGATCGGCTCCGGCGGTACCGTCGGCAGCCAGGACTGGATGCAGACCGCGCTGATCGCCAAGGCCGCCGGGATCAACCCGCGCGACCTGCGCTACGTGGCCCTGGAAGGCGGCGGCGAAATCGCCACCGCGCTGCTGGGCGGGCACATCCAGGTCGGCAGTACCGACATCTCCGACTCCATGCCGCACATCCAGAGCGGTGACATGCGCCTGCTGGCGGTGTTCTCCGACAAGCGCCTGGACGAGCCGGAAATGAAGGACATCCCGACCGCCAAGGAGCAAGGCTACGACATCGTCTGGCCAGTGGTGCGCGGCTTCTACCTCGGGCCAAAGGTCAGCGACGAAGACTACGCCTGGTGGAAAGACGCCTTCGACAAGCTGCTGGCTTCCGAAGAGTTCGCCAAGCTGCGCGACCAGCGCGAACTCTTCCCGTTCGCCATGACCGGGCCGGAACTGGACGCCTACGTGAAGAAACAGGTGGCCGACTACAAGACCCTGGCCAAAGAGTTCGGCCTGATCCAGTGATCGCCCCTGTCTAGCGGTCCTGTCCCTTTCACGGGGACGGGGCCCAGGAGTTTCCCATGCTCTTACAACGCATTTTCGCCTCGCTGCTGCTCCTGGTCTGCCTGGGCCTGGCACTGATGGCCTGGCCCTACCAGGCCGCTTTTTCCTACGAACCGGTCGGCCCGCGCGCCTTTCCCCTGCTGATGCTCGGGCTGATGGGCCTGGCGCTGCTGTACATGGTGTTTCGCCCGGCGCCGATCAAGCACAGCGAAGACGAGCCGCCGCTGGACCGTGAAACCCTGACCAAGATCAGCATCTGCGTGGTCCTGCTGCTGATCTTCGCCGGTCTGTTCGAACCCCTGGGTTTCATTCTCAGCAGCATCCTGATCGGCATTCCGATGGCACGCCTGTACGGCGGCCGCTGGGTGCCCAGCGCCGTGGTCACCACGCTGATGGCCATCGGTCTGTACCTGCTCTTCGACCGGGTGATGGACGTGCCACTGCCCCTGGGCCTGCTCGACGTTCTGGAGAACTGATATGGATACGCTTGGCTATTTGGGCCAGGGTTTCGGCGTCGCGCTGAGCCCCTACAACCTGGTCACCGCCCTGACCGGCACCCTGATCGGCACTGTGGTCGGCCTGCTTCCGGGCCTGGGCCCGATCAATGGCGTGGCACTGCTGATCCCGATTGCCTTCGCCCTCGGCCTGCCACCGGAGTCAGCGCTGATCCTGCTGGCTGCGGTGTACCTGGGTTGCGAATACGGTGGCCGGATCAGCTCGATCCTGCTGAACATCCCGGGTGAAGCCTCCACCGTGATGACCACCCTCGACGGTTACCCGATGGCGCGCCAGGGCCTGGCCGGGGTGGCCCTGTCGCTGTCGGCCTGGAGTTCATTCATCGGCGCCTTCATCGCCACCTGCGGCATGGTGATGTTCGCCCCGCTGCTGGCGAAATGGGCGATCGCCTTTGGTCCGGCGGAGTACTTCGTGCTGATGGTGTTCGCCATTGTCTGCCTCGGTGGCATGGCGGGTGACCGACCGATCAAGACCTTCATCGCGGCATTGATCGGGCTGTTCCTGTCGTCGGTGGGCATCGACGCCAACAGCGGCGTGTACCGCTTCACCGGCGATAACATCCACCTCACCGACGGTATTCAGTTCGTGGTGCTGGTACTGGGCCTGTTCTCCATCAGCGAGATCCTGTTGCTGCTGGAAAAAACCCACCGTGGCCAGGAAGCGGTGAAAGCCACCGGGCGGATGATGTTCAACTTCAAGGAAGCGGCGTCGGTGTTCGTGGTGAACATCCGTTGCGGCCTGCTGGGCTTCATCATGGGCGTCTTGCCGGGTGCCGGTGCGACCCTGGCCAGCGCCGTGGCCTACATGACCGAAAAACGCATCGCCGGCGCCAGCGGCAAGTTCGGCCAGGGCGACAAGCGCGGCCTGGCGGCTCCGGAAACCGCGATCGGTGCCTCGGCCTGCGGCGCCCTGGTACCGATGCTGACCCTCGGCGTCCCGGGTTCGGGCACCACCGCGGTGATGATCGGCGCCCTGTCGCTGTACAACATCACCCCGGGCCCGCTGTTGTTCCAGCAGCAACCGGACATCGTCTGGGGCCTGATTGCCTCGTTGTTCATCGCCAACATCATGCTGGTGATCCTCAACATCCCGATGATCCGCGTCTTCACCCGCATCCTCGCCGTGCCGAACTGGGCCCTGGTGCCGGTGATTGCAATCATCACCGGGATCGGCGTCTACGCGGTGCACGCCACCACCTTCGACCTGTTCCTGATGGTCGGCATCGGCATCTTCGGCTACATCCTGCGCAAGCTGGACTTCCCGCTGTCGCCGGTGCTGCTGGGCTTTATCCTCGGCGGGCTGATGGAGCAGAACCTAAGGCGCGCGCTGTCGATCTCCAACGGCGCGATGGAAATCCTCTGGTCCAGCCCGATCACCGTCGGCGTCTGGGTGCTGACCGTGATCATGCTGCTGATGCCGCTGCTGCGCATCTGGCGCAAGCGCTCGGCCCTGCAACGCGCCGTGGCCGATGTCTGAGGCCAGCTTCAAACAGTGGTGGGGGACGCCCCTGGTCGGTCTGGTCGGCGGTTACCTCGCCAGCCAGATCGGCTGGCCGCTGCCGTGGATGGTCGGCTCGTTGCTGGCGATCATCCTGGTGCGCTGCCTGACGCCCTGGCAACTGGGGGAAATCCCCGGCGGCCGCAAATGCGGGCAATGGGTGGTGGGCATCGGCATCGGCCTGCACTTCACCCCGGTGGTGATGGAGCAGGTCATGAGCCATTTCGGCCTGATCTTCTTCGGTGCCCTGGTCACCAGCCTGTCCAGCGTGGTCGGGGTGTGGCTGCTGCGGCGCACCGGCGAAGACCGGGCCACCGCCTTCTTCTCCAGCATGCCGGGCGGCTCCGGCGAGATGGTCAACCTCGGCGCGCGCAACGGCGCGGTGCTCAGCCGTGTGGCGGCCGGGCAGAGCTTGCGGGTGCTGGTAGTGGTCTTGTGTGTACCGGCGGCCTTCAAGTACCTGCTGGGTGAAGGCGTGCCTCAATTGCATCCGGCCAGCGTCGATTGGCGCTGGCTGGCGGTATTGTTTCCGGCGGGCGCCCTGCTCGCCTGGCTCTGGCAGCGTCTGCGCCAGCCCAACCCCTGGTTGTTCGGGCCACTGCTGGTCAGCGCCGCGGTCAGTATCGGCTGGGACCTGCACATCGGCCTGCCGGACGGCGGCAGCCAAATCGGCCAGTGGCTGATCGGCAGCGGCCTGGGTTGTCACTTCAATCGCCAGTTCTTCCGCCGCGCGCCCTCGTTCATGGGCCGCACCCTGATCGGCACGGCGCTGACCATGTTGATCGCCAGCCTCGCGGCCGTGGTCCTGAGCGCCCTGACTCATCTGGATCTGCGTTCACTGACGTTGGGCATGATGCCCGGCGGCATCGCGGAAATGAGCCTGACAGCCGAGACCCTGCAACTGTCAGTGCCGCTGGTGACGGCGATGCAGGTGATGCGTTTGCTGTTCGTGCTGTTCCTGGCCGAGCCGCTGTTCCGGCATTGGAATCGGCAGCCAGAGAGCGTCTGACGTATCCGGTCGTTCTTATCGCGGGCAAGCCTCGCTCCTACTGAATCCCGTTGTTTCTGTAGGAGCGAGGCTTGCCCGCGATGGGGCCTTCAAAACCCCATCAAACCGGCGGCAACCGCCATTCGATCGGCGTTTCGCCATTCTGCTCGAGGTACTTGTTGGTCCGGCTGAAATGCCCGCAACCGATAAAGCCGCGGTACGCCGACAGGGGCGACGGGTGCACCGAGGTCAGCACCAGGTGCTTGGTGGCATCGATCAGCTTCTGCTTGCTCTGGGCGTGGGAACCCCACAGCAGGAACACCAGGTGCGGCTGGTGCTGGCTCACCACTTCGATGATCCGGTCGGTGAAGTACTGCCAGCCCTTGCCTGCGTGGGAAGCCGCGTTGGCCCGCTGCACGGTCATGGTGGTGTTGAGCATCAGCACGCCCTGGTCGGCCCAGCTCTGCAGGTAGCCGTGGTTGGGCATGTCGATGTTCAGGTCGCGCTTGAGCTCTTTATAGATGTTCACCAGGGACGGCGGCGCCGGTACGCCCGGCTGCACCGAGAAGCACAGGCCGTGGGCCTGGCCCGGACCGTGGTAAGGGTCCTGGCCGAGGATCACCACCTTGACCTTATCCAGCGGCGTCGAATTCAGCGCATTGAAAATCAACGGGCCCGGCGGGTAGATCTCCTTGCCGGCGGCATGTTCCTGACGCAGGAACTCGCGTAACTCCGCCATGTAAGGCTGGTCGAATTCGGCACGCAGTGCTTGCTTCCAGCTGGGTTCGAGTTTGATACGGTCGTCATCGGTCATGGTTGCACCCGGTAAAATCAATGGGCGCACCCTAGGAAAGCCCACCACGCTTGTCAATTGATCTGACGCAGAACCGCCACTTTCGCCTATAGCGATCATACTGAACGCTCAAATTCCCGATCGAGGTCACGATGAATCTGCACTTCGAAGAACTCACCGGCACCGACGGCGCGCGCATCGCAATTGCCAGCCTGGATGCCGAACAATCCCTCAACGCTTTGTCCCTGCCGATGATCCACCTGTTGAGCGACCGCCTGGAAGCCTGGGCCAGGGATCCGCAAGTGGTCTGTGTGCTGTTGCGCGGCAACGGCGCCAAGGCCTTTTGCGCCGGCGGTGAAGTGCGCAGCCTGGTCCAGGCCTGCCTGGCCAACCCCGGCGAAGTGCCGCCACTGGCCGCGCAATTCTTCGCTGCGGAATACCGTCTCGACTACCGCCTGCACACCTATCCGAAACCATTGATCTGCTGGGGCCACGGTTATGTGCTCGGCGGCGGCCTGGGCCTGCTGCAGGGCGCCAGCATTCGTATCGTCACGCCGAGCAGCCGCCTGGCGATGCCGGAAATCAGTATCGGCCTGTACCCGGATGTCGGCGCCAGCTGGTTCCTCTCGCGCCTGCCGGGCAAGCTCGGGCTGTTCCTCGGCCTGACCGGCGCGCATATGAACGGCCGTGATGCCATCGACCTGGACCTGGCCGACCGTTTCCTGCGGGACGATCAGCAGGAAGCGCTGATCGACGGGTTGCTGCAGCTCAACTGGCAGGAACAGACGCCGATGCAGCTCAACAGCCTGCTCAAGGCCCTGCAACAGGAGGCCATGGAACAGATGCCCGCGGCCCAGTGGCTGCCACGGCGCCAGCAGATCGACGAGTGGCTGGACGTCAGCGACGTACGCTGTGCCTGGCGGGTCATCAGCCAGCTGCACAATCACTCGGATACCCTGCTGGCGCGAGCGGCGAAAACCCTCAGCGAAGGCTGCCCGCTGACCGCCTGCCTGGTCTGGGAGCAGATCCAGCGGGCCCGGCACCTGTCCCTGGCCCAGGTGTTCCAGATGGAATACACCCTGAGCCTGAACTGCTGCCGGCATCCCGAATTCAGCGAAGGGGTGCGGGCACGCTTGATCGACAAGGACCACAAACCCCACTGGCACTGGCCGGACATCAACAGCATCCCCGACGCTGTGGTGCAGGCACATTTCCACAAGGCCTGGGAAGGCCGTCACCCCTTGGCCGATCTGTCAGACTTTTGAAAATCAGCTCTGAAGGTCAGCCATAAAAAAGCGGCGCTCCAGGCGCCGCTTTTTCGTTGTGGTAGATCAGCGGTTGTGATGACGGTCACGGCGGTGATCGTCGCGACCGCGATCGCTCCAGTCTCGATCGCCACGCCGGCCGTCATAGTCGCGGCGGCCGTCATGCCGGTAGTCGTTGTTCCAGCCCTGGCGGTGGCCATCCCAGCCCCGGTTCGGGTAGGTGCGGTAAACCGCCCGCGGCGCCGACTGGTAGTAACGCGGTGCCGGTTGGTAATACCGGGGCTGGTAGTACCGGGGCGCTGGTTGGTAGTACCGAGGCGCAGATTGGTAATAACGCGGCGCGTAATAGCCGCGGCCGGAAGAATAATAGGAACCGCCGTAGTAGACCGGCGCCGGCGTCGTATAGACCTCAGAGCGGTAGTAAGTGGAACCTCCGTCGTAGTCGTAATAGGGAACGCAGGCAGAAAGAGCCAAACCCAGGAACGCAGTGAGAAGAATTCGACGATACATGGCGGCCTCCTGGACCGCTGATGAGCCATGCCAACGACGCTGGCCGGCGGCAGCCAAGGATGTTCTGGCTGACGGAATATCTGACCGCGAAAACGGGGTCTGGTGCGATTTTCGTTACACCTTGATACAAGTCGCCACGCAAGGATTTTGGATCCGAAAATGCCCGGTTTTTGCGGCCTGCGTGCCATTACTGGCGAGCTATCGAATGACGCAGCTACTCACCGGCACTGCCACTAGAATGCTTGCATCGGGTCACTGCCACGGAGTCGCCCATGCCGCTTAGTTCCCCGCTGTATTCGCAACGCTGGTTGATCATCACGCTCATCGCGCTGCTGGGCTGCGGTTTTATGGCCACTTCCTTGCTCAGCTATTACGCCTCGCGGACCTCGATCCGCGACAACATTGTCAACACCGAGCTGCCGCTGACCTCCGACACCCTGTATTCGGAGATCCAGAAAGACCTGGTACGACCGATCCTGATTTCTTCGATGATGTCCCGCGATACCTTCATGCGCGACTGGGTGATGGGTGGCGAACGCGACCCCGAGCAGATGACCCGCTACCTCAACGAGGTGATGACCCACTACGGCGCCTACACCGCCTTCTTCGTCTCCAACAGCACCCTGACCTACTACCACGCCAAGGGTGTGCTGAAAAAAATCAATCCTGATACCCCCCTCGACGCCTGGTATTTTCGCGTCCGCGACATGGCCACGCCGTATGAGATCAATGTCGATCCGGACCAGGCCAACCAGAACAACCTGACGTTTTTCATCAACTACAAGGTCTACGACTACCAGGACAATTTCATCGGCGTCGCTGGTGTCGGCCTCAAGGTAGATACGGTGATCAAGCTGATCGACCGCTACCAGCAGCGTTATCAGCGCAGTGTGTATTTCGCCGATAGCCAGGGCCGGATCGTCCTCACCGGGGCCGAAGGCGGTCCGCAAGGCGCGCGGGCCGGCCAGTCGCTGCTCGAACTGGAAAACCTGCACGACCTGCAGGCCAAGCTGCCCAAGCCCCACAGCGGCAGCTATGAATACAACGCCCAGGGCCAGGGGCACTTTCTCAATGTGCGCTTCATTCCCGAGCTGAACTGGTACCTGTTCGTCGACAAGCACGAGGGCAGCGCGCTGGGCGATATCCGCCGCTCGCTGTACCTCAATCTGCTGATCTGCCTGGTGATCACCCTGATCGTGCTGGCCCTGCTCAACGGCGTGATCAGACGTTTCCAGCGCAAGATCGAAACCCAGGCCACCCTCGACAGCCTCACCGGCCTGCCCAACCGTCGCGGCTTCGACCTGCTGGCTGGCCAGGCCATGCATGAGGCCCAGCGCGAACCCAAGCCGCTGACCGCCCTGCTGCTGGACCTGGATCACTTCAAACGCCTCAACGACACCCACGGCCACCTCGCCGGCGACCAGGTGTTGAGCGGCTTCGCCCGGCACCTGGCAAGCTGCCTGCGCCAATCCGATATCGTTTGCCGCTGGGGCGGCGAAGAGTTCATCGTGCTGCTCAAGGACACCGACGGCGCCACGGCGCTGAAGATTGCCGAGAAGATCCGCCTGCTGATCGAGCAACAGAGCTATGCCTATGAGGGCAAGAATCTGCGGCTGACCGTCAGTATCGGCGTGACCACGCTGCAGGCGGACGATACCCTGCACAGCCTGCTGTCGCGCGCCGACCATGCGATGTACCGTGCCAAGCAGACCGGCCGTAACCGAACCTGCGTGGAAATGCCTCACTCCAGTTATGAATGAACCGACCCTGAACAGCCCCACCCTCTGCCCGGCCTGCGGCGCCCGCAATGACTGCAGCCTGGCCGACCCGCGTACCGCTGACCAGGCCTGCTGGTGCTACAGCGTGAGCATCGACCCGGCGGTGCTCGAAGCCCTGCCGCCGGAGCTGCGCGATCGCGCCTGCCTGTGTCCGCGCTGTGCCCAGGTCGACGCGCAACTGCAAGCGGCCGCCAGGCCGATCCCGTAAGATGCGCAGCCTTTTGCCAGCCTGCCGATAGCCATGCGCGTTGACCGTTTCCTCAGTAACCTGCCCCGCTTCAACCGCCAGCAGGTGCGCCTGTTGCTGGTGGCAAAGCGCGTCCGTATCGACGGTCAGGTGGTCAGCGATCCCCACGCCGAGGTGCGAGAGTTCAGCCGGGTCGAGCTCGACGACGAAGTGCTGCAGGCCGGCAAGCCACCACGCTATTTCATGCTGCACAAACCCATGGGCTGCGTCAGCGCCACCCGCGATCCCGAACACCGCACCGTGCTCGATCTGCTGGACGAACCGGACAAGCACGAGCTGCACATCGCCGGGCGCCTGGACTACAACACCACCGGTTTGCTGATCCTCACCAACGACGGCAGTTGGTCACGGCGCCTGACCCAGCCGCAGACCAAACTGCCGAAGCGCTATTACGTCGAGACGGAACAGGACATAGGCCCGGAGTACGCCGAGACTTTCGCCCAGGGCCTGTACTTCGCTTTCGAGGACCTCACCACCCTGCCCGCCGAGTTGCAGATCCTCGGCCCCCGGTGCGCGCGGCTGAGCATCGTCGAAGGCCGCTATCACCAGGTCAAGCGCATGTTCGGCCATTTCGACAACAAGGTCTTGCGCCTGCACCGCGAACGCATGGGACCGCTGGCCCTCGACGAAAACCTGGCGCCTGGCGAGTACCGATCGCTGACCGATGAAGAAATCCGCCTGATCTGATTGCCTGCAATTTCTCTAGCGGCTGTAAGCCATCGACGACGGTCGTCACCATTCAGCCGAAATTGTCGAACAATTTACCAACGGCACTTGCGAGACTGCGTTCTCCCTGCTTGAATCAGTCCGTCGGCCGAAATGTGACCGATGAGTCACGAACATACTCTAAGAAATCCTTTGCCGTCCGAGCCGCCTGTGCTCATTCCTGTTGTCCGGCAAATTGCCCGCCTATAACAACACCCGTCGACCATCTGTGCGGATCGACATGGGCTAAAAATTCCAGGCGTATGCCTACCTGTCACAAATCTCGTGCACCCTCGGTTGCGCGCATACCCGCTTGCCAGGAGTCTTATGACATGAGGCCAGAAATCGCTGTGCTGGATATACAAGGTCAGTATCGGGTTTACACGGAGTTCTATCGCGCAGATGCCGCAGAAAAGACCATCATTCTGGTCAACGGCTCAATGGCCACCACTGCGTCTTTTGCGCAGACCGTGAAGAATCTGCATCCGCAATTCAATGTGGTGCTCTACGACCAGCCCTACGCCGGTCGTTCGAAAGCCCACAACAAACACGAGAAAATGCTCACCAAGGAAGTCGAGGGGCTGATCCTGCTGGAGCTGATCGACCACTTCGCCGCCGAGCACGTGATGTCGTTCTCCTGGGGTGGCGCGCCGACGCTGCTCGCCCTGGCACAACGCCCGCGGCGCATTGAAAAGGCGGTGATCAGCTCGTTCTCGCCGGTGATCAACGAGCCGATGCGCGACTACCTCGAACGCGGCGTCGATTACCTCGGCAGCCTGGACGGCGATCGTGTCGGGCACCTGGTCAACGAGACCATCGGCAAGCACCTGCCGTCGCTGTTCAAGCGTTTCAACTATCGCCATGTCAGCACCCTGGCCGAGCATGAATACGGGCAGATGCACTTCCACATCAGCCATATCCTCAACAGCGACCGCCAGTGCTACCTGAAAGCGGCGAAGAACATCGAGGTACCGATGCTGTTCATGAACGGTGAATGGGACGAATACACCGCCGCCAATGACGCCCGGCTGTTCGGCAACCACGTCCGGCACTCGACGTTCAGCACCATCCAGGCCGCCGGGCACTTCCTCGACATGGAACACAAGGCCGCCTGCCGGGACAGCCGTAACGCGCTGATGGGGTTCCTCAAACCGACCCAGCACACCAGTCGTCCGCGCTATCACTACCTGCAGGACCACCATGCCCTGGCTATCTGAAGTGACGTCATCGCGAGCAACTCGTCCCCTGCCCCAGAAGCGAGCTTGCCCGCGATAGACCGCAAGCCGGTCTTCGCCCCGTCGCCGCGATGACGGCGTAGAAGCGTGCCTGCGTGCATTTCCCGCCGCTTCGCAAACACAGGCCCGGCAAAGAAAAACTTCAAATCCGCGCGCACTTCTGGTACAAAGTCAGCCGCTCCGAGCGGGTGTCGTATAATGGCATTACTCCAGCTTCCCAAGCTGATAACGAGGGTTCGATTCCCTTCACCCGCTCCACTTCAACTTTCCAAGGGTTTCCAAGAACGTCCACTGCGCATCTCAAGTCATTGAAGATAAACACTTTTCTCTTCTGACTCGATCCAGAGACGTCCACTGAAATCCACGCCAAGCCGGGACTTTTTAGTCCATTATTTAGTCCATCTTTAGGGTGGCGCGGTGTTCGGATTGTTGCTGGGAGTGCGGATCGACTGTGATCAGCATCTGGTTCCTGACTCAAATTCAGGAGCTGGAACATGGCGCTCTCCGACCTCACTGTCCGCAAGGCCAAGGCCACCGGCAAGGCATACAGCCTCGCAGATCTGGATGGACTCTCACTGGCCGTAGCGCCGGGTGGGGGCAAATCTTGGCACTTCCGTTATCAATGGCATGGCATCCAAAAGCGGATGTCCCTGGGTACGTACCCAGAACTGTCGCTGCGCGATGCCCGCGTCCTGCGCGACGAAGCCCGTGCGCTGGTGGCCAAGGAATCAATCCACACCGCGACCGAAAGCAAAAACGAGCGGCCGTTCGCCTGGCCGACGAGAACACCTTCAAGGCAGTCTTTGTGAAATGGCTCGCGCATCGCGGGCTGACATACGAAGAAGGACGCCAGACCACCCAATCAATGATCCCGCGCATCTTCGACAATGATGTGCTGCCGATGCTGGGCCATCGCTCGATTTACGAGGTCAAGCGAATCGATCTGCTCGAAGTCATTGGCAACATCGAGCGGCGCAAGGCACTTTCGGTAGCGGAGAAGGTTCGCGGCTGGTTCAATCAAATGTTCCGCTATGCGCTGGTGGTCGTGCCCGGCCTTGAACAGAGTCCTGCCTCCGACCTGGATGTGGTAGCTCTGCCAGGCCATCGAGGTGGTTCGCTATTTGCTGGAGCAACTCAAGCCGGCCCAGCGCTACCTGCTGCGCAGTGACTGGGGCATCAAGGCCCGAATCTGGAAGTAATTGGCCACATCCGACCAGGCACGAAGGGGCCAGCGAGCAGAAGAATATGTGCTCGCCACCGATGACGATCAGTTGTAGTTGAGAACGAAGCTCATAGTCGCATCGCCCTTGCCCGGCTTTATCTCGCCACCTGTGGGGGCATATTTGGCACTGCCGGAGAATCGGTAAATGGAGCCTTCCGCGATCTCCCGGTTCCAATCGAGGGCGATGGACCTGGAGATAGCAAATGGCAACTTGACGCCCTTGTCGTTGACCAGGGAAATGCCCACCCCCGATGCGACCCCCGCCTGACCTAGCTGGGCAAGTTTGAGCAGGCCGTCGGCCTGAGAATTGCCTTCGAAGTAGACTTTTACCGGAACTTTCGTGTCAGGTTTCAAGCCTTCGCAGCGGACATCGAAGTTGAATGGCACCTCTTTGACGCTTCCCTTCTTGAGGTTGTCGATAGTCTGCTTGCCCATGGGGACATTGACCGCCGCTCCTACTGATTCACATCCAGCGAAAAATATATCGTTGACCAGTTCGGTAGCACCTTGTGATCTGACCACAACTGATAAACCACCGACTGCCCATGTCACGTTGAACTTCATAGAGGCATTTCCCGATGCTACGCCACGACCGGTACGAACGAACACAACATCCATTAAGTCGGGCACAGCCGGCATTCCATTCAGCACGATTTGAAAGGAATATGGGACACAGAAAGTTGTGGTACCTGAACCCAGTGTCAGACAGAACTTGACCCCGACGCCCTCGATACCTGTTTCATAAACATTTGGCAGCGCCGAAGGCAACAACGCAGTGTCCGCCACAATAGAGACAACATTACCTGGCCCAGAGCATTGGACGGTCTGATAAGGCCAGAGCTTCAATCTATGCTTGGCAAGCTCCTGCCCAATGGCGGCTGCCTTGATGATCGTTTTAGAGGGAAGAGTAATATCCTTTGTAAGCTGCGGTGGAGTACCCATCCAGCTGCAAGCCGCGAATGCATCCTGAGCAGACAGACCGGATAAGAACAACAAGGTGAGTATCAGTTTGCGCATATATACAGCCCCCTCTCCCAAGCCCCATTTAGAGCCCAGGTACAAGTCAATGATGGCTAAAGAAAAGTGGTGAAAACTCTCTCGTCGCCACCAGATGACGCCTGGCCTCAGCCGGAAATGGCGCCGTCGTATTTGAGGATTCCACCAAAATCGCCGATGACTTCGAATTCAACCTGGAGGTCGTTGGCCTGGACGCCGTTCGGTAGTTCCGCAATCTCGACCTGAGAAGTCGTGGCCGGCGCGATCATATCGATCGGCGCGGTGAAACTCTTGTTTCCCATCCGCAGCGTGATAGCGGCAAAAGACAGGTGGAAAGCCGACGGGTTGGTCACTTCCAGATAGGGCTTGCCGTCTTTGGCAAGCAGGCGCCACTTCAGCTGTTGCGGGGCCTCCGTGACCTTGCCGGGTAGCCCGGCCGGCCGGTAGAACAGCTTGAGGCGCTGCTGCAAGGCGATTTGCAGGGTATTTTCCTCCCGGGACTTTTGCGGAACCTCCCGCACGTTCAGCCAGTACACCGACTCCTTGTCGGTCGGCAGGCCTTTGCCGCTGTACAGGATGCGCAACACCTGCTGCTGTTCGCCAGCCAGGCGCTTGAGCACCGGGGTGATGGCGAAAGGCACATCCTCGCTTTTGTCGGCCGACTCGACCCAGGCCTGGAACATCAGGTCCTCGGTCGCGCTGTTCTTGATCACCAGGGACGCTTCCTTGCTCGGTGCCGCAAGCACCACACGGGTATTTTCCAGGTTGATGCCGGCCTGGGAGAAAGCAGAAAAAAGCAGGGTGAAACTGGCCAGAATCAATCCGGCGATGACTGGGGTCTTCACGGTAAATTCTCTACCTCGGTATGCGTCGAAGGGCAGCCCCCCCGTTGTCACGCGCCATGCAAAAACATCGATGACTCGACGAGGCGAACCGTGCGGGCATTCATGACGTTCGAGAAAGTCAGGAGGCAGGAAAACTACAGTAGATAGGCGTCGCAAGCAGTAGGACGATTCCTAAAAGGAACAACGTGCTCACTCATCTGCGAAATAGCGAGGCACCGCATGAGGAACCGGATGGTGCGAATTCGGTGTTCGAGGAAAGAGCCATAGGCCCGACGTACTGCATCGCACCCAAGCCCCAGATTTGCCGGGCCACAATACGGTCTGGCTCCTGCCCAACTCGCTCAACCTGCGTTCTTGGTTTCGCCACCCAGGAGAGTCGGACTATGCCCCCCTTTCACTACATGCGATGTTCTACGTATTCCTGTCGAGGACAACCGTCCTGAAAGCTTCGTAGCATCGTAATGCCCATTCGACGGTGAGGGACTGCAGCGTCTGGGCGTCGATGCCGCTGATATGGAGGAATCTAGTCCACGATGTAGTCCAATACGGTATCTGCATCCACAAAAATCTTTGTTAATCAAAAAGTTAGATATCGGGCGCTGTTCCCTTCACCCGCTCCACTTCATTCGAGTCCAGCGTCAGGCCCTGCCGACGAGGGATGCAGAAACAAAAAAACCGGTCCTCGAGTGACCGGTTTTTTTATGGGCGCTTTATCAACCTGCGGCCACGATGAACGAGCACGGAAATGGCAATAGCCCCGAATAGCCCCGTGCTGTCCTCCAGCGCCTCGACCGGGTTCGCTCATCTTCAAAGATGCTGACCAGGCCCGCTCATCTGTATTCCTGTCGCCCCTCAACAAAATCAGCTTGGCCAGTACTTCGGCAGATATCGCGGTTCGAGAAGGATCCTGCAACACAGCCAGCGCTCTTATCCGCCGCGTTCCAAACTCGCTCTTTCTACACTTCAGCCTGCGGAGTTCCCCTGCCAACGACCGTCGGGCGGGCCAGGTATTGAACACATTTTTTTGGTAGGTATAGTAACCACCAGACATCACAAGGAGGTGATGTGAACAGTCGGTATTTGATCGGCCAAATCGTCGCAGACGGTTGGTATCTGGTCAGGGTCAGAGGCAGTCACCACCCTTTCAGGCCCCCCAGTAAACCGGGGCTGGTGACAGTTCCACATCCCAAAAAGGACCTGCTGAGAAAAACCGCCATCAGCATTCTGAAACAGGCGCTGCTCATGTGAAGGTGATTCACTGCGCCCTGGAGGTTCCACACATGCTTTACCCGATTGCAATTTCAATGGGCGATGACGAACACGCCTGGGGCGTGGAAGTCCCCGACATTCCTGGCTGTTTCTCGGCCGGTGACGACCTCGATGACGCCATGGCCATGGCCCGCGAAGCCATCGAAGGGCACTTCGAGATTCTCGCCGAAGACGGTGCCGCCATCCCGTCCGCCAACAAGGTCACCCTGCACGCGGCCAACCCTCAGTACGCAGGCTGCACCTGGGCGCTGATCGACATCGATGTCACCAAGTACCTGGGCAAGGCGCAGAAGCTCAACATCACCCTGCCCGGCTACCTGCTGAACCGCATCGACGAATACGTGCTGCATCACCCGGAAGCGAAGAGCCGCTCGGGTTTTCTCGCTTCGGCTGCATTGAAGGTATTGCAGCAAGACTGAACACGCCGCCCTGATCGAAGAACGTGAGCGGCCCATGATGCTGTGGGTGGCCGCTCAACGCTGAACCGGCTAGCGCTCGGGCAAATGACCCGCAAACGAATATAAGCAAGGACCCATTCGGTATTTAAAAGCGCCCCACCCACCCCGTTATAGTCGGCCCTCCCCAGGCTAAACAGACAGGAGGCCCAGGTGGCCAAATCTTCCCCATTGTTCGACTCGCTGCAGGCCGATATCGATGCCCTGGCCAGGCAGCTGGGCGTCAGCTCCATTCTGATCATGCGTTCGCTGCCCCAGCACATGCAGGTCGAAGCCTCGGGCGGGCGACATGAGGATACTTATCCGATTGGCGCCCAGGGCCAGAAAAGCAGCCTCGCGCACAACGGCCAGGCGCTGTATTGCGAGCGGGTGGTGGACAGCGGCCAGCCGCTGTACGTCAAGGATTCACGGCTGGAAGCCGAGTGGGCGGGCAACGAGGACGAGGTGGAATTCGGCCTGAGCAACTACCTGGGTTACCCGGTGCGCGATGCCGATGGCGAGGTGTTCGGCACCGTCTGCGCGCTGCATGAAAGCGCCAAGCAATACAGCGCCGAAGAGCAGGCCGCGCTGGAGGCGTTCCGACAAAAGGTCGAGGCTTTGCTCGCCCGTTCGTCGCGATGAGACTTTAGTCGTACAGGTCGTCCACAGACACGCGCGGACGAGCACGGCTACACCCAGGTCGCATCCGGTGCATCGGCAGCGCTCGAAACTTCTACGATGAGCCCTCGCCTTTCACCGTAGAGACCGCCCATGCGCCAGATCCTGCTCGCTCCCTTGCTCGCACTTTCGTTGGCCACCGGCAGCTGCCTGGCCGGCCCTTCGTTCGATCATCTGTACGCCTTCGGCGACAGCTACTCTGACAACGGCGCCAGCGACCGCTTGACCCGGGACATGCTCGCCCACCAGCTCAAGGACGCTCAGCAACTGCCCGGCGAGCTGTATTGGCAAGGCCGCTGGAGCAACGGCCCGACCGCCGTCGAAGTACTTGCCAAAAGCCTGCGGCTGCCCCTCACCGACCACGCCGTTGGTGGCGCGAAAAGTGGGCAGAACAACTACTACGCCTGGATGACCGCGTACCGCGACACGGGAGTGAGCGGGCAGATCGACGACTACCTGGCCAACGCCAAAGGCCAGGCCGACCCTCGCGCGCTGTACTTCATCTTCATCAGCGCCAACGACTTTTTCGAGCACGCCGACTTCGGCCACAAGGAGCCGATCGACGAACTGGCCACCAGCAGCATCGGCCATATCCAGAATGCCGTCGGCCGCCTGGCCAAGGCCGGCGCCAGGCATTTCCTGGTGGTCGGCAGCACCGACCTACGCCATGCCCCGGCGGTGGTGGCCAGCGGGCAGAGCGAACAGGCGCTGCGCTATCAGCAGATACTTGAATGGCAACTGCCACCGCTGCTGGTGGCCGAGAGCAAAAAGCTCGATGTACGGATCACCTACTTCGACCACATCGCCTTCAGCGACCAGCTGCGCCGCCAGCCTACCGAACATGGCCTGGCCCAGCTCGACCGGCCATGCCAGCCGACCTACCCCGAGGTGAAGCCGGCATGCGCCCATCCAAACGAATATTTCTATTGGGATGAATGGCACCCGACCCGCAAGGTCCATGCCCTGGCGGGAGAAGCCATGGCCAAGGCCCTCGACCAGACCCGCTAAGGCACAGGCTCGTCGGCGAGCCGCAGGCCTGTCCTAGACGCAGGGCTGCAGCGGAAAACGATTCGCCCCGCTCCAGGCCAGGAAGCGCTCCTGCAGCATCGGCCTGGCGAGGAAATAACCCTGGGCTTCATCGCAGCCAAACGCGTACAGCATCTGCAGGCATTTGAAACTCTCGATGCCCTCGGCCACGGTGCGATAACCCAGCTCGCGGGCCAGGCTGATGATCGAGCGGGTGATCTTCTGGTGCTGGGTGTTGCGCTCCAGGTCGGTGATCATCGACTTGTCGAGCTTCACCACATTGGCCGGGATCTGGTGCAGGTAGGCGAAGTTGCTGTAGCCGGTGCCGAAATCATCGATGGCCACGTCCATGCCCAGCTCGCGAATGCGCGTCAGCTGCGCCAGGACATTCGGGTTGGAACGCAGCCACTCGCCTTCGGTGATCTCCACTTCGAGCCGCCGTGGGTCGATGCGGTGCCGCTCGCAGGCGCGACGGATCAGCTCGGCGATATCCTGGTCCTCGAAATCCTTGGGCGACAGATTGATCGACAGCTTGCTGCTCTCGGGCAGGCCCCAGCCGCGCAACTTGCTCAACACCGTGTCGATGACCCAGCGGGTCACCTGATGAATCAGGCCGTTGCGCTCCATCACCGGAATGAACTCGGCGGGAGAGATCGGCCCCAGCCACGGATGCTCCCAGCGCAACAAGGCTTCGGCACTCACCTGGGCCCCATCGGGCAGGGCGAAGCGTGGCTGGAACATCAGGTAGATCTGGCCACTGCGCAAGGCATCGTTGAGGTCCGAGGCCAGGTTGAACGCGCGGCGCTGGGCGTGATCGCGCCCGGCATCGTAATGCGCCCAGAAACTGCGCCTGGCCATGGCCAGTTCCAGGGCGAACATGGCCTTGCGCAAGGCATCGTCCACCGACTGGGTATCGATCTCGAACTCCACGGTCCCGGCGCAGACCGTGGGAATCATGGGAAACCCCAGCCCGGGCGGCTGGCGGCGCAGGCGACTGACCAGGGCATCGAGCAGCTGATTGAGCCCTTGGGCCGGCGCCGGCAGCAGGAAGCCGAAGCGCTTGACCGACACGTGATAGACCCGCACATGCCGCCCCAGGTATTCCTGCAGGCGCAGCGCGAGAAAACGGATGATGGCCTCGAAAGGCGCCAGCCCCAGGGCCAGGGTCAGTTCGTGGGCGACCTTCATGTCCAGGGCATCGATCAGTACCAGCACGCGCTTTTCGCCGAGGTGGTGCTCGGCCAGGTCCCGCAGGTCGCCCTGGAACTGCTCGCGATTGGCCAGGCCGCTGACCGGGTCGCGACGACGCAGGCGCTGGCGCTGCTCGACCTGCTCCATGACCATCGCCGCCATGTCCCGCAACTGCTGGCGCTCGACGATGCTCAACTGCTGCTCGACCTTATCGATGATGCACAGGCTGCCGATGGCATAACCGGACGCGGTCAACAGCGGTGCCCCGGCGTAGAAGCGGATGCCCTGGTCCCGGGTCACCAAGGGGTTGTCGTGGAAGCGCGGATCGCGCGCCGCGTTGCGCACCTCCAGCACCTCGCGGCCTTGCACCGTGAAGGCACAGAACGACTGGCTGATGGGAGTCTGCGGCTCATCGAAGCCGACCCGCGACTTGAACCACTGGCGATCGCGGTCCACCAGGCTGATCAAGGCGGTCGGCACCTTGAAGTACTCGGCCGCCATGCGGCAGATCCGGTCGAAATTCTCGCAACTGGCGGTGTCCAGCAACTCCAGGGCATGCAGGGCGGCCAGGCGCCGCTCCTCGGCAATCGCCTTGTCAGGCATACACAACCTCGGGCCGGGATAACGCGATCATCACAATAAACAACCTTTTCGCAGGGAGGCTGGGGGGACGCGGCAGCCATGAATGCAGTAGTGGCACTAGGACATCTCGCCCTCCAGAATGACTGACGGGCAGGCGCTTGCCAAACCCATCCGTCGGACGAACGGTATAGGTTACAAAAAAGTATGGTTCTCAAGACCTATGGTCTAGAGCGCTGCGAGGGGTTTCGGCAGTGATCTCAGGCGCCAAAGCGAGCGATAGCCGCATCGACGAAGTGCCGCAGCTTGGCGGTCATCTGCCGGTCCGGCCGGTACAGCAGATGCATCGCGCGGCTCGGTGCCTCATAGCCGGGTAGCAACTGCACCAACTCCCCCGCAGCCCGCGCCGGCTCGAGAAAATCCGCCGGCCCCAGCACTATGCCGAAGCCATCCACGGCCGCCGACAGCAGGGCCTTGCTCTCGTTGACCTGCAAGCGGCTGCGCACCTGAACCTCATGCACCTGACCGTCGCGGCGGAACTGCCATTGGTTGTCCGCCGGCCGTGACCAGTAGGCGTACCCCAGGCACTCGTGTTCCTCAAGATCGGCCGGCACCCGTGGCGTGCCCCGTGCGGCGAGGTAGGCAGGCGCCGCGCAGGCAATCAGCCGATAGGACGCCAGCGGCCTGGCGGTGAGGCTGGAATCGGCCAGGGGTCCGATACGAAAGGCCGCCTCGTAGCCCTCCTCCACCAGATCGATGTAGCGATCGGTGAGGTGCAGGTCGATTTCCACCTCCGGATGCTCGCGCAAAAAACCTGTCACGAAGGGCATGAGGCTGTAGGAACCGAAGGTGACTGGCGCGCTGATGCGCAACTTGCCCCGGGGCGTGGCGTTCATGATCTGCACCAGGGAATCGGCGGCCTGGGCCTCGCCGAGAATGTGCTTGCAGCGCTCGAGGTAGGCACTGCCCAGCTCGGTCAGGCTTTGCCGGCGCGTGGTGCGGTTGAGCAGGCGCGCGCCCAGCCGCTGCTCCAGCGCCGCGACATGCTTGGCGACCATCTGCGGCGACAGCCCCAGGCGAGTCGCCGCACGGGCATAGGAACCGCTTTCGGCGGCCGCGACAAAGGCTTCCATGCTGGTCAGACGATCCACTATTCAACACTCCCAGTAACAAGACCAAGTACCAGATGCTTATTTATCGCCACTTGGTGGTGAATCATCATAGCCGCTCGACCCTTTCAACGGAGCATGGACATGCGTATCGGCATTATCGGAGCAGGTTTTATCGGGCGCGCCGTGGCGCAACTGGCCTTGGCGGCGGGGCATGAGGTGATGCTCAGCAACTCCCGCGGTCCGCAGACCATGAGTAGCGTGGCCAGTGGCATTCGCGGCAGCCGCATCGGCAGCGTGGAAGACGCCGTGCAGTTCGGCGAGCTGGTGCTGGCGGCGATCCCGCTGGCCCATTACCGCAGCCTCCCCACAGCCCTGCTGGCCGGCAAGACGGTGCTGGACGCCAACAACTATTACCCGTCCCGCGACGGCCATATCGAGGCCCTGGACCGTTTCGAAACCACCACCAGCCAACTGCTCGCCAAGCACCTCGAAGACGCCAGGGTGGTGAAAGTGTTCAATGCCATCCTCGCCCAGGACCTGCTGACCGACGGCCGTCCCAACGGCGCCCCTGATCGTCGTGCCCTGCCGATTGCCGGCGACGATCCGCAGGCCAAGGCGCAGGTCGTGCAATTGCTCGATGAGCTGGGTTTCGACGCTGTCGATGGCGGCGGCCTGGCGGACAGCTGGCGCTTTGAACGGGCCAAACCGGCCTACTGCATCCCGCTGGATAAACCGGGGCTGCGCGCGGCCCTGGCGGAGGCGCAACGAGAGGTCGAACTTCCCGAAGGTTCGTGGCGCTCCTGACAGCGGGGCCCGCAACGCTCTGCCGAGCACAAAAAAACGACCCGTTCGGGTCGTTTTCATCGGTTTGCCTGCGCGCCGGCTCGCCCTCGGTCAACTGGCCCAGCCACCCACATGCAGGTGCCAGCCATCGCCGCGAGGCTCCCAGAACGGGTGCACATAATGGTACCCGGGACGCAACGGCTCCCAGTGACCATGGGCCGCTACATACTGCCGGCCATCCCAGTGCCAGTAAGCCCGGGACCAGACATAACCCGGGCGATGCATGGGTTCGACTTCGATGACCCGCACCGGCGGTGGCTGCGGCGCAACCACCTCGACGTACTCCACCGGCGCCGCGCGTTCGACCACCCGCCGCTCATGCACCACCCGTTCCTGCACACACCCGGAGGCCACTACGACCACCGCCACCAGAGCCGTGTAACGTAACAACATGCTGCCTCCCCGGCGCTTGACGCCGACGTTTGAACTGCTGACAACGCCCCCTGTAACCACCCGGCTCCTGCCAGGCGTACGGAGTGTTTTAACAGCTCGAAACTGTCTGCTTGCTGAACCTGACAGCGGCCGGCAGATAGCGACAACGCAGTGGCGACAAACAGCCAATCAGCGGCGGCAGATCAACGTCCTTGGGCGTCGAAATCCGTCCGGGTCATCTCGAAAAACTTGCTCGGCAGCCCCTCGAACTCGCCATCCCGTACAAATCGAAAACCCAGCTTGCGCGCCACCGCCAACGAGGCCTGGTTCAAGGCATGGGCATCGGCCACGATGCGCTCGACTCCAGCCCCAAGAAAAGCATGCTCGACGATGCGCCCCGCCGCCTCGGACGCAAAGCCCTTGCCCCATGCCCGCCGCACCAGGCGCCAGCCCATTTCCAGTTCCGGGCCGACGGCCTCGTAGGGAATGAACGACACCCAGCCGAGAAACTCCTCCGGCGCGGACTTGGCAAAGATCGCCCAGTAACCGCAGTGCTCACCAAAATCGCGCTCGATACGCGAACGCACAAAATCGCGGTGCTCCTCGCCACCGTCCCAGGGGCCGGGAAGGTAGCGGGTGACTTGCGGATCGAGGTCCATGGCGATGCACGCCTCGAAGTGTTCGAGGGTACGCGGGCGGAGCAGCAGGTTGGGGGTTTCGAAGTGGAGGTTCATCAACTGGATATCCATTCCATATTCACCGAGGGTAAAAAACGCCGCAGTGAAAGTAGCAGGTTGGCGTCGGCATCGCCGGATATCAGTAGCAGAACTTCCCCCTGACACGCAGACACCTGTAGGAGCGAAGCTTGCTCGCGACCAGGCCACCACAGGCATCCACCCTGTTCCAGGCAGCAATCCCTTTCTGAAGGCCACCGACGCCATCGCGGGCAAGCCTCGCTCCTACAGGGGACCGTGGTTACTACGCCAACAGCGCCTGGATATCGTTGAACAGCGCGAGTGGGATCTGCACGCCGTGTCGCGCGCTGCGCGCCCTGGCCTCGAAGCGCCGCTGCGACGGCAGCCGCGCGCCTTGCTCGGTGATGGCCGTGAACAGTCCTTCGGCTCGAGCCAGACCTTGCTGATAGTCCTCGCCCAAAAACACTTTGGGGTCGAACGCGAGGATCAGTTCGCCGTGGCAGGGCGCCGCGCCGACGCTGTCATCGAAGGCCATGGACTCGGCGCTGGTGAGGTCGCCGATCAGCGCGCCGGCCAGCAGTTCGATCATCGCCGCCAGGGCTGAACCCTTGTGTCCGCCGAAGGTTTGCATGGCGCCTTGCAGGGCCGCCTTGGCATCCGTGGTGGGTTGGCCTTGGGCATCGATGGCCCAGTGTTCGGGGATGGCTTTGCCTTGGCGCGCGTGCAGTTCGATATCGCCGCGGGCGATGGCGCTGGTGGCGAAGTCGAACACGAACGGCTGGCCCGTGGGTCGTGGCCAGGCGAAGGCCAGGGGGTTGGTGCCGAACACCGGTTTGCTGCCTCCGGCCGGCGCCACCCAGCTGTGGCTGGGGTTCATGGCGATGCCCACCAACCCTTCGGCGGCGATCGCCTCGACCTCCGGCCACAGCGCCGAGAAGTGGAAGCAGCGCTTGATCGCCATGGCCGCGAGGCCCTGGCTGCGGGCCTTTTCCGCCAGCAACGGCAGACCGGTCTGGAACGCCAGCAAGGAATAGCCGTAGTGCGCATCCACCTCCAGCACACCCGCGGAAATATGCCGCAGGCTCGGCTCGGCCAGCGGGTCGACCTTGCCCTCGCGCACGGAGCGCACACAGCCCAGCAGGCGATACACCCCGTGGGAGTGGCACTCGTCGCGCTGCCCCTGGGTGATGACCTCGGCAATGGCCCGGGCATGGGCATCGGACAGGCCGTGGCGGGTCAGCACCTTGAGGGACAGGTCGCGGACCTGGTCGAGGGACAGGGTGATGAGTTCGGACATTTCACTGCCTCATGATAGTGAAGACAAAACCGCCTCTATAAGGCGGGGGCGACGTAAAACCTATTGGGTGAAATGCGCCTGAGCAGCACGCAGCCAACCCGGCGCACTCGCTACAACCCTCTCAACGTGGACGTTCGCCGTTGAGGCGCTGCGGAATCTGCCAGGGGTTGTCGCTGCGCAGGGCCTGCGGCAGCAGTGCTTGCGGCACGTCCTGATAGGACACCGGGCGCAGGAAACGCTGGATCGCCAGGCTGCCCACCGAGGTGGTGCGCGTGTCCGAGGTGGCTGGGAATGGCCCGCCATGGACCATGGCATGGCCGACTTCGACACCGGTGCCAAAACCGTTGACCAGCAGGCGGCCGGCCTTTCGCTCCAGCAACGGCAGCAGTTCCCGGGCTTGCGGATGGTCGTCGTCACTCAGGTGCAGGGCGATGGTCAACTGACCTTCCAGGCTCGCCAGCAGCGCTTTCATCTGGGCCGCGTCGGTGCAGCGCACGATCAACGAGGCCGGGCCGAAGACTTCTTCCCGCAACTCCACCCTGGCCATAAAGGCCTCGTCCGAAGTGGCGAACAGCGCGGCGCGGGCCTGATAACGCTCGCCGTCGACGCCCTGCCCCAGGGTGTCCACCTCAGCATGCCGCAGCAGCCGCTCGACACCCTGGTAGTAGCTGGCGTGGATGCCCGGCGTCAGCATGGTCTGCGCCGGCGCCACCTTGAGCGATGCGGCCGCCGCGGCTTCGAATGCTCGCAGCGCCGGGCTGTCGACAGCGAGGATCAACCCCGGGTTGGTGCAGAACTGGCCGGCGCCCAGGGTCAGGGAGCCGACAAAGGCCTTGGCGATGGCTTCGCCCCGCTCGGCCAGCGCATTGGCCAACAGCAGCACCGGGTTGATCGAACTCATCTCGGCATAGACCGGAATCGGCTCCTCGCGGGCCGCGGCGATCTTCATCAGCGCCACACCGCCGCTGCGCGAACCGGTAAAGCCGACGGCCTTGATCCGACTGTCCGCCACCAGCCCCTGGCCAATGCTGCGGCCGGAATCGAACAGCAGGGAGAACACCCCTTCCGGCAAGCCGTGACTGTGCACCGCCTGCTGGATCGCCTGCCCTACCAGTTCCGAGGTGCCCGGGTGCGCCGAATGCGCCTTGACCACCACCGGGCAACCGGCGGCCAGCGCCGAGGCGGTGTCACCACCAGCCACGGAAAACGCCAGAGGAAAGTTCGACGCACCGAACACCGCCACCGGCCCGATGGCGATCTGGCGCAAGCGCAGATCCACCTTGGGCAAGGGCTGGCGCTCCGGCTGGGCCGGGTCGATGCGCGCCTCCAGGAAACTGCCGTCGCGCACCACCGCCGCGAACAAGCGCAGTTGGCCGACCGTGCGCCCCCGCTCGCCTTCCAGGCGGGCGCGAGGCAGGCCGGTCTCGCTCATGCAGCGCTCGATCAGCTCGTCGCCCAGGGCGAGGATGTTGCTGGCGATGCTCTCGAGGAACGCCGCCCGTTGTTCCAGGCTGGTTTCCCGATAGCGGTCGAACGCCGCTTCGGCCAGGGCGCAGGCGCGCTCCAGGTCATTCGGGCCGGCGCCGCCAAAACTCGGCGCCAGGGCCTCGCCAGTGGTGGCGGCCAGCGCATGTACTTCGCCGTGGCCGCCACGCACGCGGGATTGGCCGATCAGCAGTTGTCCTGTTACAGGCATGGGTTACCTCTCTGAATAAATGGCGTGAAATGCCTAGCAGTCATTCGTCTTCCCCTTCCAGCACCAACTTGCTGCCCGGCACCCCGGTATTGGCGCCCCAGTAGTAGATGCACAGGGCCATAAGCGTGACGGCCAGGGTGTCGTAGGGATGGGTCAGCGCACCGATACCGCCGAAGCTGCCCAGGTAGGAAATGACGATGGTCAGGGCGTAAAAGGCGATCAGCCACAGGGACGAGCGCACCTGTTCGGTGAGGCTCAGGTGGTCGGTGGGCACCAGGCGCTTGCAGCCCAGGTAGATGACGAACATCAGGATCTGCAGGCCCAGCAACCAGGACACCGTGCTCCAGCCGGACCAGTAGACGATCAGCGCGGCGATGACAAAGGACACCGGCCCCAACAGGCCGAAGCCGCTGACCCGGAACGGCCGCGGCAGGTCCGGCGCGCTCTTGCGCAGCGCCGCCACGCTGATCGGGGCAATCGCATAACTGAGCACCAGGGCCGCCGACACCACGTTGATCAGCGCTTCCCAGGACGGGAACGGCAAGGTCCAGAACACCGACAGGCCGAAGGTCAGCCACAGCGCCGGGCGCGGGATGCCGGACTGTTCGTCGATGCGGGTGAATATCTTGAAAAAGGTCCCGGTCTTCGCCCAGCCGTACACCACCCGTGGCGTGGCGTTCATGTAGATGTTGCCGCAGCCGCTGGGGGAAATCACCGCGTCCACCACCACTAGATAGGCTAGCCAGCCGACGCCCAGGGTCAGGGCGATGTCGCGATACGGCAGGGAGAATTCCTTGCTGATACTGCTCCAGCCGCTGGCCAGCATCTCGGTGGGAATGCTGCCGAGGAATGCCAGTTGCAGCAGGCCGTAGATCAGGGTCGAGAGCAGGACCGAAAGGATCAGCGCGATGGGAATGGTGCGCTGTGGATTGCGCACTTCGCTGGCCACCGAAATGATCGGCGTCAGGCCCAGGTAGGCGAAGATGATGCCGCCGGCGGAGACCGCCATTTCGATGCCGGACAGCCCAAAGGGAGCAAAGCCCTGGACGTGGAAATTCTCCGGTTTGAAGAAGGTGAACAGCACGCCAATGACCAGCAGCGGCACGACGAACTTGAACAGGCTGATGAGGTTGTTGGACTTGGCGAAGGTCTTGACGCTGGAGTAGTTGAGCCAGAAGAACAGGCACAACAGGGCGAACTGCACCAGCCAGCCGAGAATGGTCGGGTTGCTGTTGCCGGCATGGGTCAGCCCCGGAAACCAGGCCGCCGCGTATTGCCGCGCCGCCACCACTTCAATGGCCACCAGGCTGGAAAACGCGATCAGGGTGATGAAGCCCATCAGGTAACCCAGCAGCGGCCCGTGGGAGAACACCGGATAACGCACCACCCCGCCCGCTCGCGGCAAGGCCGCGCCCAGCTCGCAATAGACGATGCCCAGCAGCAGGACGGCAAAACCGCCGAGCAGCCAGGAGAAGATCCCCGCCGGCCCGGCGATGGCCGAGACATGGCTGGCGGCGAACAACCAGCCGGAACCGAAGATCGCCCCCAGGCCGATGAAGGTGAGGTCAACCAGAGAGAGCTGTTTCTTGAATTTGCCTTGGCCTGACATAGGCGCGCCTTCTTATTGAGTTATTGGAGTAGGCAGATCGAATGTCGCGCCGGCCTCCCGCGGACGGGGTACCGGCGTGGTGAAACACGGCACTGCGCGAGTACCTGATTGTTCTTCTCGTAGACCAGGGCGCCCCCGCCACCCAGCGCGCGGGAGCGTCCTGTCGGCGGGCTTACAGACCGACGTCGGGCAATTGCGGACGCTCGGCCAGGGCCTTGGCGACTATCGCCTTGACCTCGGCCAGGGTCTCGCCCTGCAGAGCCAGGCGGGGTGGGCGGGTGATCGAGGAGCCGCGGCCGACCAGTTCCTCGCAGAGCTTGATGCACTGCACCAGGTCCGGACGCGCATCCAGGTGCAGCAGCGGCATGAACCAGCGGTACAGCGCCAGGGCTTCCTCGAAGCGTTTTTCCTTGGCCAGGCGGAACAGGGTTTCGCCCTCTCTCGGGAAGGCGTTGGACATGCCGGAGACCCAGCCCTCGGCGCCCACGGCGATGCTTTCCACCACCACGTCATCCAGGCCGGCGAACAGCACGAAGCGGTCGCCCACGGCATTGCGCAGGTCGATGAAGCGCCGGGTATCGCCGGAGGAGTCCTTGAAGCAGACGATGTTTTCGCAGTCCTGCAGGGCGATCAGCACGTCCGGGGTGACGTCGTTTTTGTAGATCGGCGGGTTGTTGTAGACCATCACCGGCAGGTCGGTGCCGGTGGCGATGCTGCGAAAGTGCGCGGCGGTTTCATGGGACTTGGCCGAATACACCAGGGCCGGCATCACCATCACCCCGTCGACCCCGACCTTGGCCGCTTCGCGCACGGTGTTGCGGGCGAACTCGGTGGTGAACTCGGCGATCCCGGCGATCACCGGTACACGACCGCCGGCGGCGTCCTTGGCGACCTCGATCACCGAGAGTTTTTCCGCGGTGCTCAGCGAGGTGTTTTCGCCCACGGTGCCACACACCACCAGGCCCGACACACCGTCGGCCACCAGGTTGCGCATGACGCTGTGGGTGGCGTCCAGGTCCAGGGAAAAGTCAGCTTTGAACTGGGTGCTGACAGCAGGGAACACACCGCTCCAGTGGATGGCTTTACGGCTCATGGTCTTGTCCTTGTTAGTTGAGTCGGTCGGGGCCGACAGGCGTTGGAAACGAAAAACAGATTCCGCCTTTCGCCGCCTCGCAGCTTGAGACTTTTCCCGTCTAAGCAAGACGAAATCGGCACATTTGCCCAATCGCCCACGGACCTTTTCTGTCCATTGCGCCTGCGCACTACCCTCCTTCGACCCGCCTGAAATCCCCTGCGCCAGCAGCCGCACCGCACACCTGTAGCCGCTGCCGAGGTACGAGGCTGCGATCGGGTTGGGCGGCATTCCGACGAAGCGGCCGCCAGCCCTGTGTCCTCGGTCTCTCTGACAAACCGAGTTGCCGGGTTTACGACTGCTGCGCAGCCGATCGCAGCCTCGTGCCTCGGCAGCGGCTACAAAATTGGCGCTGTGCCGATTTCGTCATCCGCCGCAGAGAAAACCCACAAGCGATACGGCCCTTTCCCGAGCCAATCTGTAGGCCTTTTCCGTCAGGTGATGCCATGAAAAAAATAACCGTCATCGATTCACATACAGGGGGCGAGCCGACTCGCCTGGTTGTCGACGGCTTTCCCGATCTGGGCAGCGGCTCGATGGCCGAACGGCTGGCGATCCTCCAAGAGCATCACGATCGCTGGCGCACAGCCTGCGTGCTGGAACCGCGGGGCAGCGACGTGCTGGTGGGGGCCCTGCTGTGCGAACCCCAGGCGGCGGATGCCTGTGCCGGGGTGATCTTCTTCAACAACAGCGGTTACCTGGGCATGTGTGGCCACGGCACCATCGGCCTGGTGCGTTCGCTGCATCACCTGGGCCGCATCGCACCCGGCGTGCACCGCATCGAAACCCCGGTGGGCACCGTCAGCGCCACCCTGCACGACGACCTCTCGGTCAGCGTGCATAACGTGCCGGCCTACCGTTACCGCAGCGCCGTCGAGCTGCAGCTGCCCAACCACGGCACCGTCCGCGGCGATATCGCCTGGGGCGGCAACTGGTTCTTCCTGATCAGCGAGCATGGCCAGCGCATCGCCCTGGACAACGTCGAAGCCCTGACCCACTACACCTGGGCTGTGCGCGAAGCCCTGGAGGCCGCCGGTATCAGCGGTGCCGACGGTGGCGTGATCGACCATATCGAGCTGTTCGCCGACGACGAGAATGCTGACAGCCGCAACTTCGTGTTGTGCCCTGGCAAGGCCTACGACCGCTCCCCCTGCGGCACCGGCACCAGCGCCAAGCTGGCCTGCCTGGCCGCCGATGGCAAGCTGGCGCCCGGGGCGGTTTGGCGTCAGGCCAGCGTGATCGGCAGCCAGTTCAGCGCCAGCTATGAGCAGGTGGGCGAGCAGGTTATCCCGACCATTCGCGGCACCGCCCATATCAGCGCCGAAGCCACCTTGCTGATCGAAGACAGCGATCCTTTCGGCTGGGGCATCCTCTCGTGAGCGAGCCGGCCGAAGCCGATGTACTGGTGATTGGCGGCGGCATAGTCGGAGCCGCCTGTGCCCACGAAATGGCTCGCCGTGGCCTGCGGGTGCGGGTGCTCGACAACGCCAGCGGCGGCGCCACCGGCGCGGGCATGGGCCACCTGGTGGCGATGGACGACAACCCCGCCGAACTGGCGCTGAGCCGCTACTCCATCGGCCTGTGGAACCAACTGCGCGCGCACCTGCCGGCCGCCTGTGCCTACCGCAATTGCGGCACCCTGTGGCTGGCCGCGGACCCGACGGAAATGGACCTGGCCCGGGCCAAGCAGGCGACCCTGGCCCGACACGGGGTGACGGGAGAATTGCTCGACAGTACAACCCTGGCCGAGCTCGAACCCATGTTGCGCAAAGGTCTTGGCGGCGCCCTGAAGATCCCCGGCGACGGCATCCTCTACGCCCCGGCCACGGCCCATTGGCTGTTGCACAACACACCGGGGATCAGCTGCGAGCGGGCCAGGGTCAGCGCCATCGCCGCCCAGCGCGTGGAGCTGGATGACGGACGCGTGCTGCGTGCCGAGTACCTGGTGCTGGCCAACGGTCTGGCGGCGCGGAGCCTGCTGCCGCAATTGCCGCTGCGGCCGAAGAAAGGCCATCTGCTGATCACCGATCGTTACCCGCAACAGGTGTCCCACCAACTGGTGGAGCTGGGCTACGCCGCCAGCGCCCACGCCAGCAACGGCACCTCGGTGGCGTTCAATGTGCAGCCACGGCCGACCGGGCAATTGCTGATCGGCTCGTCCCGACAGTTCGACACTCTCGACCCGGCCATCGAGCCCGAGGTGCTGACACCGATGCTGCAACGGGCCGTGGCCTATCTGCCGGGGCTGGCGCAACTGAACGGCATCCGCGCCTGGACCGGCTTTCGCGCCGCCACCCCGGATGGCCTGCCGATCCTTGGCGAACATCCACGATACAAAGGCCTGTGGCTGGCGGTCGGTCATGAAGGCCTGGGCGTCACCACCGCCCCCGGCAGCGGCCGTCTGCTGGCCCATCTGATGCTCGGCGAACGGCCGGATATCGACGCCCAGGCCTATCGCCCCGAACGCTTCGCCGAGCTGACCACCACCCTGACTGGAGGCGCCCCATGATCATTTACCTGGACCGTCAGGCGCTGACCGTGGGCGATGGCCTGAGCGTCGCCGCCGCCATCGCCGGCAGCGGCGACCCTCGTACCCGAACCTCCTGCACCGGCCAGCCCCGGGCGCCCTTCTGCGGCATGGGCATCTGCCAGGAATGCCGCATGACCATCGACGGCCGGCGCCAGTTGGCCTGCCAGACCCTGTGCCGCGAAGGCATGCATGTGGAGCGCACGCCATGAACCAACAGCGCCTGACCTGCGACATCCTTATCGTCGGCAGTGGCCCGGCGGGCCTCGCTGCGGCCCGGGCGGCAAGCCGCAGCGAGCTCTCCATCGTCCTGCTCGACGACAACCCGCGCCCCGGCGGTCAGATCTGGCGCAATGGGCCAGGCGTCGCGCTCCCCGGTATCGCCCGCGAAGCCTTGCAAGTGCTGGAGCATCCGCGGCTGCGCTACCTGCCGGGCACCCGGGTGGTGGCCGGCGCCGGCGCCAATGCCCTGCTCCTGGAAAATGCCGAGCAGGCTTTGCTCGTCCAGTACCAGAGCCTGATTCTGTGCTGCGGCGCCCGCGAACTGCTGCTGCCCTTCCCCGGCTGGACCTTGCCCGGAGTGACCGGCGCAGGGGCCTTACAGGCCCTGCTGAAAAACGGCCTGGCGGTGGCTGGCGAGCGGGTGGTCATCGCCGGTAGCGGGCCGTTGCTGCTGGCCAGCGCCGCCACCGCCCGCCAGGCCGGTGCCCGGGTCGAGGCGGTCCTGGAACAAGCCCCATTGGCCGCACTGGCGACATTCACCGCCGGGCTCTGGCGCTGGCCGGCCAAGCTCGGCCAGGCCGCCGGGCTGGCCACCACAGCCTATCGCTACAACGCCCATGTGCTCGAAGCCCTGGGCGACGATCGCCTGGAAGCGGTGCGTATCCAGCAGGGCGAGCAGGTTCGGGAAATACCCTGCGAACGTCTCGCCTGCGGTTTCGGCCTGGTGCCCAACACCACCCTGGCTAGCCATCTCGGTTGCCAGCTACAGGCCAATGCCATCGCGGTAGACCGTTACCAGGGCACCAGCCTGGCTCAGGTCTACGCGGCCGGCGAATGCACCGGGGTCGGCGGCAGCGAACTGGCGAGGGTCGAAGGCGAGATCGCCGGGCTGGCCGCCAGCGGGCAGACCCAGGAGGCCACCGCGCTGATCCAGCGTCGGGCCCATTGGCAGGCGTTCGCCGAGCGAGTGAGTGAAACCTTCGCTCTGCAACCCGCGCTTCTGTGCCTGGCACGACCTGATACGCTGCTGTGCCGCTGCGAGGATGTGCCTTACGCCGCCGTGGCTGGCGAAGCGGGCTGGAGCGAGGCCAAACTGCACAGCCGCTGCGGCATGGGCGCCTGCCAGGGGCGGGTCTGCGCCACGGCGGCACAGGCCCTGTTCGGCTGGGCCGCGCCGACACCACGAGCGCCCCTGGTGCCGGCGCGGATCGAGACCTTGCTGATGGAATCATCGACGCCCGGCGTGAAGTGAAGAGCAGACCGTTGCCGCTGGCCGCCCGCCAATGGCGCCGCGGAATTCAAGGATGAGCCAGTAGACCCAAAGTCGCGGGGCGCGCCCCGCCCCCTAACAAGAGCAGCCCTTGATGATCGACACCGCTCAGCTGCACCGCCTGCCCGAAGCCATCGCCAGCCAGGCGCCCGAGGACATTCACGACCTGCTGGGCAGCATGGCCCTGGTGATCCCGCTGCTCGACACCCTGCCCAACGCGGTGTTTTTCATCAAGGACCTGCAAGCCCGCTACCTCACCGCCAACCTGACCCTGGCCCAGCGCTGCGGTTTCAAGAACGTCACGCCGCTGCTGGGCAAGACCTCGGCCGAGGTGTTTCCCGCCGTGCTCGGCCCGGTCTATACCGAGCAGGACCAGCGCGTGCTGCGCCAGGGCATCACCATCAAGGGCCAACTGGAACTGCACCTGTACGGCAGCCGCGAACCCGGCTGGTGCCTGACCCACAAGCTGCCGCTGCACGGGCGCGACGGGCGGATCATCGGCATGGCCGGCATCTCCCTCGACCTGCAGGCCGCCCGCGACGCGCACCCGGCCTACGAACGCCTGGCCGCGGTGGACCGGCATATCCGCGAGCACTACAACGAAGCCATTCGCCTCGACGACCTGACCCACATCGCCGACCTCTCCATCGCCCAGTTGGAGCGCTACTGCAAACGCATCTTCCACCTCACCCCACGGCAGATGATCCACAAGGTGCGCCTGGAACACGCCTCGCGCCTGCTGCTCGGCGAACTGCCGATCACCGACGTCGCCCTGCAATGCGGCTACACCGACCACAGCGCCTTTAGCCGCCAGTTCAAGGCCCTGACCGGCGTCAGCCCACGGCAGTTTCGGCAGAACGCCGCGCACTGACCTGGGCCCACTTTTCCTGGGGCCAGGCACTGGATAAAAGAGCATCCCGTTAGAGCCAGAAGCCCCTGGCTCATAACCTAATGTTCCATATCGGCCCCATGACTCCGCTATTTTTCATGCCCCCGCACGGCATAAGATGGCAACGAGAAAAACACCCCGGAAACGTTGAACAGCCCAGCCGCGCCTGCCCGCCCACATCGACGCCCTGGCCCCGTGATAGAAAATTTAACGGATTAAATTTCTGTGCCCACCTCCTTCAGTTCAACAGCGCGGTCCGTGTGGTCCTTTGTGGCTTTGGGGGTGTTACTCATACTTTCCGAAGCCATCTACGACCTGGTATTCGCCAACCTCGCCTACTCCATCAGCGGAACGACGCTCGCCGTTACCACCACCTACGCCGTCGGCTATAGCGCTGAAATACTGGTGACCCTGCTAGGCGCGGGTTTTATCGATCGTTTCAACAAATGGAAACTGTTCATTGCCACGCAACTGGTCAACATTGCGGTGTTTGCCCTGGCCGTTTTTGTCCTCAGGATCTACGACAGCTCCGTGGAGTGGGTGTGGTTTTTTGCCTTCTTCGTCGACCTGATCCATCAGTACTCACGGCTGATCATGTTTGCCTTGATCCCTTTCCTTTTCACCGCTGACAACATCCCCAGAATCAACGGCCTGCTCGCCACCTTCAATGGCGTCGCCAGGACCCTGGGGCCGGTCATCGGCGCCCTGGTCATCTTCAGCTTCGGCTTGTCGATCTCACTGCTGGCCTCCATTGCCTTCATGCTGGCGGCGCTCGCCTTGACGATCAGCCTGAGCGCCTTGAATGAGAAGACCTCGACCCTCGATATCTGCAGCATGTCGTTTGCCCAACGCTTCCAGGAAAGTGTCACCGGCGCGTCAAGAGCCACTGTCGATCTGTTGCGCGCTCCACGCTGGCGGTATTTCCTCGCCTCCTATGCCACCTGCCTGCTGGTGGTCAGCGTGCTGGCGCTCCTGTGGGTCCCCCTGCTGCGGGGCTTTCATGGGTTTTCCGAGGCACAGACCGGCTACCTGTTCTCCGTTGGAGCAGCAGGTGCCATAGCCGGCGGACTCGCCTTGCGCGCCAGTGGCCAGGCCTCCCGGGTGCCGGGCACGATATTGCTGTCCCACCTGATCATGATCTCGGGGGTCTGCATCACGCTATGCCTGCGCGGCAACATCTGGCTCGCGGGCACCGGCATGTTCGTATTCCAGTTCGGTACCACGCTGTATTTTCGTACCACGGCCAGTGCCATCCAGCTCACCGTGCCCAAGGAAATCATTGGCAGCTGGTATGGCTCGATCGACTTCATCAGCCGCTTTGCCGGACTCGTTGGCATTCTGCTGGCGGGTTGGGCCTACGATAAGCTCGGGACCTACGCCATCTACTCGATACTCTTACTCTTGCTGGCACTGAGCAGTTTCAACTGGCGCAGCAGTCGCCAGGCTCGCTGGTTGGTCAATACCTGAGGCTGCGCGCGCGCCCTCGGTCCGACTCGGTGCCAGGTACTGGGTATCTCAAACGGGAGATCGAGGTGACGCTGATCGCCGACCTGTCCATCGCCCAGCTGGAGCGCTACTGCACACGCATCCTCCACCTCACCCCACGGCAGATGATCCATAAGGTGCGCCTGGAACACGCCTCGCGCCTGCTGCTCGGCGAACTGCCGATCACCAACGTCGCCCTGCAATGCGGCTACACCGACCACAGCGCCTTCAGCCGCCAGTTCAAGGCCCTGACCGGCGTCAGCCCACGGCAGTTCCGCCAGAACGCTATGCACTGAAGTATTCCACGAGCCGACTCAGCCCCGACCAACACGGTCTGCGGCCGGACAAATCGTTGCATGTTTTTTTCCATCGCCAGGGCACACAAGGCCGCAGAACCCGGATGAATTTCGTGAACGCCAGGACCTGCGATGAATTATGATGCGCGCCCTTTCGGCCCGCGTATCAGCACAGGCTCACAGCGCCACCCCTCGTTCGCCATCCAAGGCCAGGAACCCTACATGCTTCACCTCAGGAGCTTCACCCGAACGCTGCATCGGCAGCAGATCAATGGCGTGACCTTCCATTTCGATCCATCCCATCGGCACGAACTGGACAGGCTGATACGGCGTTTTTTTGCCAAGCCCGAGCAATACCCCACGCTGGATATTCCGGAAGACACCCGGGGCGTCTTCCTGCTCGAAGGCGAACGCCAATGGGTGCTCAAGCGCAACCGCCTGACTCACTGGAAAAAGCAGCTGCAGAACTTCCTCGGGCTCAAGCGCAGCTTCGGCCTGCACGACCTGACCAATGAATTCATCAACCTGTCGGTGGTGTCGGGCAAATCCGCCCTCTCGCCCCAGGTCTCGGCGTTTGGCTACAAGGGGCGCTTTCCGTTCCTGCGCGAAGAGTACTTGCTGGTGGGTTTCTGGGCGGATCATTGCAGTGTCGACGACCACCTGCTGGCCCATCCCGAGCAGGCCGAAACCCTGTTGTCGGCGATCTTCCGGCTGTTCGGCCAGATGCTCGACGACGACTTCGTGCACATGGACCCCCACCCGAAAAACATTCTGGTCGCCGCCGACGGCCAACTGCGCCTGATCGACTTCGAGTGCTGCGCCCACTCGGTACTCGACCGCGACTTCAGCCTGGGTTTCCTGCTGGGTTACTTCTACCGCTTCTGGTTCCGGCGCTTCATCTCGCAGCAGGATTACGACCGGCTTTGCGAGGCCTACCTGAACGCTGCGCAACCCAACCTGGACCGCACCATCTTTCAGCCGGTGTACCAGCGCTTTCGCGACCAAAACGTCTCACGCAGCACGCGCTACCGCATCCTCACCTGCGCCCGGGCACAAGCGGCGTTCCAGCGTGAAATCAGCGGGCCCCGAGGCCAATCCGATACCCCGCTCAAACGCTCTTGATGAGCGAAGGTAGAGAGTCAGGCCGGTGGCGAATTGGGTCTGAGGGCCCAGGTCGATGGGACCAACGACGCTTTGAACATAGTTGCCAGCATCGGTCAGGTCTTTCATCTCCGTGACCGGACCATCGCCCTGCGCGCCGAGCACAGCGTGCTGACCTACAAGATCGCCATTGGCGGCGTCGAAACCTGCGAGATTACTTCATGCTGGTCGACACCCAGTGCCAGGTACTGGGGTATTTCAAACGGGAAATCGAGGTGACGCTGGCGGAGTGAGTCAGACAAAAAAGAACCGGCGTAGCCCACCGGTTCTTTAACTCGTACCAAATGAAGATTTTCTAGTCGTAATACCCGACGGTTTTTTTCAGGTGATCGGAGTACTCGTAGATCTCATCGACAGAGCTGATCGGATGACGGGTTTCATTCTTTTCCTCGTCAAAAATCCCGATGTACTTCTGTGAACGGTTGAAATGCAGGCGGCAAATCGGTTTTCGGTTGTTGTCGTCGAGCAATATACCGAAGTAGCTCTGAGTGTCCCTTTGGACGATACGCTTGGCATCGACCACAGAGCGAACCACCGCACGTACGATGTGATAGCCCTCAAGCTCCTCCAGCGTCGTCAGCACCTTATCGTCCGCTGTCTCTGCATCATCGTTATCGGCACTCCCCGCTCCGGAGGAGGAGGCAACCGAAAGAGACGGCTGGATAGCGCCACTCATTGCAGACTTGAGACGATCATTGATTTGGTCATTGAGAAATTGCCCCACCGCTTTTCGAGTCAGCTCATAAAACTGCTCACGGACTTTTTGGGTAATCACTCCGTCGTATACCCGCGATGCAAAGACTTTGACGAAGTCATCGTCTGGCTTACTAACCTGAGAAGCGATGACTTTTTTGATCTGGCTAACGTACTTCAGCTCACCTGCCGCGCTGATAATCGACTCCACATCAAAAGACGACTTGGTCAGCTTGGTCAGCTCTGGCACCGAATACTCGTCGATATCGAGCAAATCCAGTTCAAGGAAGGGTTTCTCATCCATCTTGTTGGGAGCATCCAGGTCGGTAAAAAACTTATAAACCTGGCCATTGGTAAGGATGGAAATACGCGCACTGGTGACATGGAAGTAACGAAACAATTGCGACGCATGATTGATATGCAAGGGTTCGCCGATCTTCTTGCACTCGATGAGGATCTGAACCTCCCCATCTTTCATAATCGCGTAATCGATCTTCTCGCCCTTCTTGGTTCCTATATCGCAGACAAACTCTGGCGTCACCTCCGTCGGATCGAATACGTCATAACCCAACACCGTGCTGATGAAGGGCATGACAAAAGCATTTTTTGTCGCTTCCTCCGTCTGAATAGCTGCTCCCTGCAGACGTACCTTGGCAGCAAGACTGGTTAACTTCTCGAAAAATTCCATGAGTGGCCTCTTACCTGTTTCGATCCGTGTTTTAGCGTGATGGCAAATCGACTACCACTTGATACTAGACACAAACCGCTACAAAGAAAGACGCCCCCACTCTAGAGAGAATGCCGGGATGGGCTGGTTCTCAAGCGGCTGGAGAAACCGCTGCAAGACGGCATTCAACCATCCAACTGATCCAAGGCCCGGCCAGCCTTGAGGGCCTTGGCCATTTGCAGGTGGTTTTGCAGTTTCGGCAGGGTCTCTTCGGCGAAGGCCTTGAGCTCGGGGACCTCGGTGATTTCGGCCTGTTGCTGGATCTGCTCGATGGCTTCTTCGGTGGCCTTGACCTGGCTCTCGGCATAGGCGGCATCGAAGGCTTCGCCTTCCGGAACCTCGGGGATCAAGGCCTTGGCCTTGTTGATCACTTCTTCCCGGGACGCCACGGGCAGGTCGAGTTTCCTGGCGATTTTCGCCAGGTGCTGGTTGGCGGTGGTGCGGTCGTTGATGACCAGGATGGTGTAGTCCTTGACCGCCTTGGAGGACGTCTTCTGGTGGGCCAGGCGACTGGCCTCGATGTCGGCCATGCCCTTGGCCGAGGCGTCGTCGATAAACTCCGCGGGGGATTGGGCGAACGCCGCGCTGGCGCTCAGGCCGAGCAGCAGCGCGAGGCAGGTGCGGGACAGATGGGTGGCCATGAAGCTCATGGTGTCGGCCTCCTTTGATCAGGTGGCGGCGCACGGCGCCTGCACAGAGTGAGAGTTTTCAGGCCATCGAAGGTTTGAAAAAGTTGCATCGGCCACGACGAACGGTTGCCAAAAAACCATCAGCTCCGCGGCTTCTTTCAGGCCCGGGACGGGCTCCGCTGGGCGCGCTTGGCAGCGTACATCGCCTCGTCGGCGTGCTTGAACAGCTGCTTTTCGTCATGGCCGTGTTCGGGGAACAGACCGATGCCGATGCTCGGCAGAATGCTCATCTGATGCCCATCCAGACGCAGCGGTTCGTTGAGCGCCTGGCGAATCTTCCCGGCGACGATGCCGGCATCTTCCGCATGCTGGATACAGCCGAGCAGCACCACGAACTCATCGCCACCGATCCGCGCCACGGTGTCGCTCTCGCGCACGCAAGCCTTGAGCCGGTTGGCCACGGCCTGCAACAGTATGTCGCCCACGGCATGGCCAAAGGTGTCGTTGACCTGCTTGAACCGGTCCAGATCGACGTAGAGCAAAGCCATGCGCCCGGACTCGCGACGGGCACGGGCCAGGGCGCTGCGCAGGCGTTCGCGCAGCAATTCGCGGTTGGGCAGCTGGGTCAACTGGTCGTACTGGGCCATGTACTGCAGGCGCGCATGCAGCTGCTTGCGCTCGATGGCGGTGGCGAGCTGGGCGCAGACGTATTGCAACAGCTCCTTGTCCTGCTCGGTGTATCGCTCGTCGCCCGGCGCGCTCTTGACGATCAGTGCGCCGATGGTGCCCTTCTGCGAGTTCAGCGGTACACCTAGCCAGCACGGTGAGTGCGGGTCGGCGGTGGCATCCGCCAGCGGCCCATAATCGTCAGGGGTCAGCAGCAACGGCTGGCCACTGCGGATCACCTCGGCACACAGGCTGCCGGTCAGCGTACCCGGCTGCTCCGGGCAACGCTCGCGATCGTCGACGTGATAGGGAAAGCTCAGGGCCTGGCATTGCTCGTCGTACAGCGCGACGGAGAAATTCAGCGCCGGCAGCCATTCACCGATGATCCGGTGCACGCGCCCGAACAACGCCAGCAGGTCCTCGGCGGCATGGGCCGCTTCGGAGATCGCATACAGCGCCGCCTGCCGCGACTCGGCCTGCTTGCGTTCGGTGATGTCGCGGGCCACGGCGATGCGCAGCTGGTCGACCTCGGACCAGCGCGCCGACCAGAGGATATGGGCGACCTGCCCGTCCTTGCGCAGGTAGCGGTTCTCGAAGTTGGGCATGGGTTCGCCGGCCATGATCCGGTCGGCGGCCTGCAGGGTGCGCGCGCGGTCCGCGGGGTGCACCAACTCGATCATGCGCCGGCCAACCAGTTCGTCCGGCGTGTAACCGAAAATGCGTTCGCAGGCGGCGCTGACAAAGACGAAACGACCTTCCACATCCACCGCGCAGACGGCGTCCAGCAGGAGGTCGATGAAACTGGCCAGGGGCGCGGAGTTGTTGGTTGCCATCAGGGAACGACACTGCCTGTGAAGATAAAGCGCCGAGTATCAATCCCTGGGTTCCGGCAGCGGCGCAAAGCCGCTGCTTGTCCGTGACTGTCGCAACCTTGCGAACAGCCTTTATGCCTTGTTCGCCAGCAATCCCGGAACGGCATGCAGCAAGGCGTTGATGGCAAACCCGATGAACATCACGCCGCAAAGCCGGGTGATCGCCAGTTCGTGGCGCTGATACAGGGTCCGCACCCGCCGCGCACCGACGATGCCAATGAGAATAGCGTATGCGCCGATGCCGCCGAGGAAACTGAGGAAGATCAGCCAGGGCAGCATCGACCAGTTGAGCAGCTCGGCGCGACTGGACAGCAGCGCGGTGAAAGTCGCCACCGCTACCGGGTACGCCTTGGGGTTGGTCAGGCCGAACAGGATCCCGTGCCAGAACGGCTGGCGCGCCGGACCCTGGGGCTCCTGCCCGCTGCCGCGCTGGCTGCGGATCGCCCGCAGGCCAAGCCAGAACAGATACAGGCCGCTGAGTACACCCAGCACATCGAAGGCGCTGCTGCCGATCTCCCGCGCGCCGACGATGGCGATCAGCGCGGTGCTGCACCAGACCACGTCACCCAGCAGATGCCCGCAGAGAAAGCCAGCCCCGGCCCGTCGCCCGCGCGCGGCACCAATGCCGAATACCGCCAGCACGCCAGGCCCGGGAGTAATGCCGTAGATAAAACCCGAGGCAAGGACGGCCAGTAACAGCGAAGAAGTCATGCCACACTCCGAAGCGCCGAAGGTGGCGCGGTTTTGATCGCAGGATTCTGCCGGCTTGTGCGCTCCCGCACCACCCCACAATGGTCGTCACAGCGACAGTCAGGCGTCTTGAAGCGGCGGCAGCCGGTCATTCGTCGGTAAATATCCTCATCCCGGCATAGGGTTGCTGCCGGCAGGCGCTCAAGCGCGAGGCCAGATCGCCGACATGGGCTTCCAGCTGGTGGCCGTCGGGGTCGAGAAAATAGAAAGAGGCCCCTTCGCTACGGTTGTCGCGCCACTCCCGCACGCCGGCGGCGCGCAGGCGTTGGGCGAATGCCACGAAATGCCCGGCCTCGATGCTGAAGGCGTAATGGGTGTAGTCCGGCACTTCCGCCGAGCGGTGCGATGGGTCCAGCGACAGGCACAACCACAGGCCCGGCAGCGACAGATAGGCGCCGCTGTCCCAGCTGGCGTCCAGGCGCAGGCCCAGCAGGTCGCGGTAGAACCCCAGGCTGCGGTTCAGATCGGTAACGGCGAGGGTCAGGTGGTTGAGGCCGGTCAGCATGCAAAGTCCTTGTAGGAAGAAAGTCCTGATCGTGGATGCAATGCAAGAGTATCTGACCGGCCAGGCCTGGCAAGCCGACAAACTCGGCAAAGCCTTGGCAGGGACAGGCGACTTCACAAGCCCGACGGCAGAGATGAGCCTGCTCGCGAATTAGGTCGCCCCTTCAGCGCCCGGACGCAAGCCGGTTGATCGCCTCCCCTTCGATGATCGCCGTGGGCGCGCCATGCCGGGCCACTGTGAGCATGGCCTTGCCGACCTCCTCGGTGCTGGTCACCGCGTTGGGCCAGCGTCGGCGTGCCCAGGACAGCAAGGGCCCGAACACGCTGTAGAACATCTGGTAGAAGGCCGTTTTCGACCGGATGCCGTGCAACGGCTGGATAGCCGCCGGGCGGAACAGGTAGACCGCCTTGAACGGCAAGCGCTGCAGGGCGTTTTCCGTGCGGCCCTTGACCCGCGCCCACATGACTCGCCCCTGCTCGCTGCTGTCGGTACCGGCGCCGGAAACATAGACAAAGGTCATCTGCGGATTGAGCCGTGCCAGGATAGTGGCGGCGTCCAGGGTCAGGTCGTAAGTCAGCCGGCTGTACTCCGCTTCCGCCATGCCCACAGCGGACACACCCAGGCAGAAGAAGCAGGCGTCGAAGCCCTGCAATTGCGACTCCAGCTGGCTGTAGTCGAACATATCGCGGTGCTGCAACTGGCGCAGTTTTTCATGTGTACGGCTCAGCGGCGTACGACCGATGGCCAGCACTTCCTGCACGTCGGGGGCCAGCAGACACTCACGCAAGACGCCCTGCCCGACCATGCCGGTGGCGCCGAATAGCAGAACTCTCATGGCAATACCTATTGGTTATTGAGCGGGAAAGACCAGCAGCCCATCGACGGCGACAAAGTCGCCAGCACGACCTCGGCAATATCGCGTCCCAGGCCACTCGCACTTCCCCTAATCAACCAGACTCTGGACATGACTCACTCCTGCTGCACACTAAGGTCAAGCTAATGAGTGATTACTCACTCATATTCCGCGTAAGAAAAAAGCGCAAAGGTTGCGCCTTATTTCCTGGCAATCGCATTCCACAGCGCCTCGAACCCCGCCTCGCTGTACTGCTCTTTCTGGGCGGGTTCGCGAATGATGAAGTCCACGGTGGTGTCCGCCATGGCCCCCAGGATCGCCGCGACAAAGGCCGGCGACTCGGCGCGAAACATCTCGGACACCATGCTCTCCTGGATCAGGGTATTGACCTCGACGAAGTCCTGCATGCCCCTCAACTTGCTTTGCTCGGTGACTTGCCCGCTCAGGCCGAGCAGGGTCATGACCTTGCGCTTCTGCGGCTCGGCCACGCCCCAGTCGATGTAAGCCTGCCAGACATGAAGCAGACGTTTTTTCACCGTCTCGCCGCGCGGATAATCGGGCATCATCACATCCCGCAGCTCGCTCTTGAGCTCCAGGTAAAGCTGGTTGAGCAGATCGTCCTTGGTGGCGAAGTAGTTGAACAGCGTCCCTTCGGCGACCTCGGCAGCCTTGGCGATTTTCAGCGCAGGAGAAGCCAGGCCCTGCTCGGCGAACACCTCGATGGCGGCACTGAGGATGGCGTTACGTTTGTCTGCGCTTTTGGGACGGGCCATGGGGAAGGATGTGCCTGGTGATAAATGAGTGATTACTCAGTTAAACACTGGAGGCATTTTTTTGGCAAGCCCCATTTGTGCCCTTCCTGCAGGAGCGAGCTTGCTCGCGATCGATCGCGTCAGCGATCAAGACAATGTCCCGCGTTGTCTTGACGGACATCGCGAGCAAACTCGCGCCTACAGGAAATGGGGATGGGTCAGAACGCGCTGCGGAAGATTTCTTCGATCTGGCGCTGGTCGGCGCTGCGGGGGTTGGTCAGGCCGCAGGCGTCTTTCAGGGCGTTGGCGGCCAGGACCGGAATGTCCGTCAGCTTGGCGCCCAGGTCACGCAAGCCGCTGGGGATCTCGACATCCCGGGCCAGGCCGCGAATGGCGCTGATGGCCGCCTGCGCGCCCTCCTCCGGGCTGAAGCCACGGATGTCCGCGCCCATGGCGTGGGCCACATCGGTCAGGCGTTCGGCGCAGACCATGGCGTTGAAGCTCTGCACATGGGGCAGCAGCACCGCGTTGCATACGCCGTGGGGCAAGTCGTAGAAGCCGCCCAACTGGTGCGCCATGGCATGCACAAAACCCAGCGACGCATTGTTGAAGGCCATGCCGGCGAGGAACTGGGCGTAAGCCATGTTTTCCCGGGCCACCAGGTCGCTGCCGTCGTGCACCGCCTGGCGCAGGTTCTGGCTGATCATGGTCATGGCTTTCAGCGCGCAGGCATCGGTGATCGGGTTGGCCGCGGTGGACACATAGGCTTCGATCGCATGGGTCAACGCGTCCATGCCGGTGGCGGCGGTCAGGCCCTTGGGCATGGCGACCATCAGCGCAGGGTCGTTGACCGACAGCAGCGGCGTGACGTTACGGTCGACGATGGCCATTTTCACGTGGCGCTTCTCGTCGGTGATGATGCAGAAACGGGTCATTTCGCTGGCGGTGCCGGCGGTGGTGTTGATGGCGATCAGCGGCAGCTGTGGCTTGGTCGAACGGTCGAGACCCTCGTAGTCGCTGATATGCCCGCCATTGGTGGCGCACAAAGCAATGCCCTTGGCGCAGTCATGGGGCGAACCGCCGCCGAGGGAAACCACGAAATCGCAGCCGCTCTGCTGCAATTGCGCCAAACCCTTTTCGACGTTGTCGATGCTCGGGTTGGGCTTGGCGCCGTCAAAAATCACCGAATCGATGTCCTGCATCGCCAGCTTCTCGGCAATCATGCCGGCCACCCCGGCCTTGGCCAGGCCGGCGTCGGTGACGATCAGCGCCTTGTGAAAACCGTAGTTACGAATCGCGACCATGGCCTCGTCGAGGCAGTCGATACCCATGATGTTCACGGCGGGAATGAAAAAAGTGCTGCTCATGGCGCGTCCTCCAGGCTAGGGGCGGATCAGCCGTGCCGATCCGGCAAATGCGCACAGGATCGACCCATCGGTCACGCGCGTTGTTGATCTGGCTCAAGGGTCGGTCGTGATAAAGTCGGCGCCCTGTACACCTTCTGCCTTGAGACGACGAACCGCGATGATGGATTTCCAGGAATTTGATACCGACCTTGAAGACTGGAACGCCTTGCGCGCCAGCACGCCGATCGCCGGCCTGCTGATCGGCAACGGCGCCAGCCGAGCGGTGTGGGAAGACTTCGCCTACGACTCGCTGTTCGAGAACGCCCGCACCGTCGAAGAAAAGCCCCTGAGCCAATCCGAGCTGAGCGTGTTCGACGCCCTGCAGACCCGCAGTTTCGAGCAGGTGCTGGGCGCGCTGAAAACCACCAGCCGGGTCAACAAGGCCCTGGCCGTCAGCTCCGCGGCGCCGCGCAATCGCTACTACGCGATCAAGGAAGCGCTGATCAATACCGTGCATGCGGTGCACATTCCGTGGCGCCTGGTGCAGCCGGCGGGCCTTTCGCAGATCAACCAGGAACTGCGCCGCTACCGCACTGTGTTCACTAGCAACTACGACCTGCTCAACTATTGGGCGATCCAGCACGATACCCAGGGCATCGACGACCTGTTCCAGGGCGCCGACCCGAGCTTCGACATCGGCCAGACCGCAAGCCAACAGACCCGCGTGCTGTACCTGCACGGCGGCCTGCACCTGGTGCGCAACCAGGACGGCACCGCGCGCAAGCTGGGCTCCACCGAAGGCACCCTGCTGGGCAACTTCGCCATCAACAACACCCTGAAGACCCTCGACGATGTGCCGCTGTTCGTCAGCGAGGGGCCGGTGGCGGACAAGCTCAAGACCATTCGCAGCAGCGACTACCTGTCGTTCTGCTACCAGCAGTTGCTCAACCACAGCGACGCGCTGTGCATCTTCGGCCACGAGCTCGGCCCCCAGGACAGTCACCTGGTGCAGGCGATCCGCCAGGCCGGGGTGCGGACCCTGGCGATCTCGATCCAGCCGCGCAGCAAGGCCTTTATCCAGAACCAGAAGCGGCGCTACGCCAAGCTGTTCGAGGGGATGGAGGTGACGCTGCGCTTCTTCGATTCGAAGAGCCATGCCCTGGGCGCGCCTGCGCTGTCGGTGCCGGTCGAGCGCTGAAAGCTACCCGCTATCCGTAGGAGCGAGGCTTGCCCGCGATCCAGGCACCGCGGTCTACCTGCAAGGACGCCATCGCGAGCAAGCTTCGCTCCTACAGATAACGCAGCGGGTCACTCCTCGCCGCTGTGCACCACCACCAGCAACTGCGCCTGCACCTCGCCCACCGAGCGCAGGCGGTGGGGTTTCTGCGCGTTGAAGTGCAACGCGTCGCCACGGTTGAGGATCACCCGTTCGTTCATGAAATCCACTTCCACCTGCCCTTCGTGGACAAACAGAAACTCCTCCCCCAGGTGTTCCTTGAAGCTCTTGTCGGTGAACTCCCTGGGCGGGTAGATGATGAACGGCAGCAGGCTGCGCTCGCTGACCTGATGCGCCAGCACCGCGTAACCCGGCGCCTGGTCGTTGGCCGCCAGCGATTGGCGTTCGTCGCTGCGCACCAGGCTGTAGCTGTCGAGGCTGACCTTGTCTTCGGCGAACAGCTCCTCGACGTTCACGTTCAACGCCTTGGCCAGTTTCAACGCCGCGGCGATCGAGGGCGTGTTCAGGCCGCGTTCGACTTTCGACAGGTAACTCTTGGTCATGCCGGATTTCTCGGCCAGGGCCTCCAGCGTCACGCCAAGTTTTTTTCTCAATAATTTCAAGCGGATAGACATGTAGAACGGTTAACCCATCAAGGAGGCGACGATTTGTCCTTGCCAATGACACAAAGTGTCATATAGCCTCTTTAGTGTCATTTGCTTTCACCCAACGACCTTGCGAGCAGCGGGAGCTGGCAAATCCGACGTCCATTGAAACGACCAAAGGACACCGATATGGCCAAGACATTAGCACTACCCAAAGAGCAACTGGTCAAGCAAGCCTTGACCCAGATGCAAAACACCCTGGCGGATAATACGTGGACCGACCGGCAAAAGCTGGCGCTGACTTGTCGCATCCTGTTCGAGAACGGGCACGACTCCGGCCTGGCCGGGCAGATCACCGCCCGCGGCCCGCAGCCGGGCACCTACTACACCCAGCAACTGGGCCTGGGTTTCGACGAAATCACCGCGGGCAACCTGCTGCTGGTCAACGAAGACCTGGAGGTGCTCGAAGGCCACGGCATGCCCAACCCGGCCAACCGCTTCCACAGCTGGGTGTACCGCGCCCGCCCCGACGTGAACTGCATCATCCACACCCACCCGACCCACGTCGCCGCGTTGTCGATGATCGAAGTGCCGCTGGAAATCTCCCACATGGACCTGTGCCCGCTGTACGACGACTGCGCCTTTCTCGAGGCCTGGCCGGGCGTGCCGGTGGGTAACGAAGAAGGCGAGATCATCTCCGCGGCCCTGGGCGACAAGCGCGCCATCCTGCTCTCGCACCACGGCCAACTGTCCACCGGCGCCAGCATCGAGGAAGCCTGTGTGATCGCCCAGTTGATCGAGCGCGCCGCCAAGCTGCAATTGCTGGCCATGGCCGCCGGCACCATCAAACCGATCCAGCCGGAGCTCGGCCGCGAGGCCCATGACTGGATCTCCAAGCCCAAGCGTCACGCCGCCGCCTTCAACTACTACGCTCGGCAGAACCTCAAGCAACACGCCGATTGCCTGAACTGAAACCACCTCATTCGCTAAAGGAGCGTCTCCATGTCGAACACCAACATTCACGGCATCATCGGCTACACCATCACCCCGTTCACCGCCAACAGTGAGCAACTGGACCTGGACACCCTCGGCCGCTCCATCGATCGCCTGATCGACAGCGGCGTGCATGCCATCGCGCCCCTGGGCAGCACCGGCGAAGGCGCTTACCTGAGCGACGCCGAGTGGGACCAGGTCGCCGAGTTCAGCATCCGTCACATCGCCAAGCGCGTGCCGACCATCGTCAGCGTTTCCGACCTGACCACCGCCAAGGCCGTGCGCCGCGCGCGGTTCGCCGAGGCCAAGGGCGCCGATGCGGTGATGGTCCTGCCGGCTTCCTACTGGAAACTCAGCGAAGCCGAGATCCTCGCCCACTACCAGGCCATCGGCGACAGCGTCGGCGTGCCGATCATGCTCTACAACAACCCGGCCACCAGCGGCACCGACATGTCGGTGGAGCTGATCCTGCGAATCTTCAATGCCGTGGAAAACGTGACCATGGTCAAGGAGAGCACCGGCGACATCCAGCGCATGCACAAGCTGCAACTGCTGGGCGAAGGCCAGGTGCCGTTCTACAACGGTTGCAACCCACTGGCCCTGGAAGCCTTCGCCGCCGGCGCCAAGGGTTGGTGCACCGCCGCGGCGAACCTGATCCCGCAGCTCAACCTGGACCTCTACCATGCCGTGCTGGACAACAACCTGGACCTCGCGCGCGCGCTGTTCTACCGCCAGCTGCCGGTGCTCGACTTCATCCTCAAGGGGGGCCTGCCGACCACCATCAAGGCCGGGTTGAACATGACCGGGCTGCAGGTCGGTGACCCACGCTTGCCGGTGTTCCCGCTGGGTGAGGCTGGGCGTAATCAATTGCAGGCCATGTTGAACGCAGTCCGCTGATCGGGCCTTCGCTGTAGGGGGCGATCTTGCGGGCCTCATCGCCGGCAAGCCTGGCTCCTACAGAAGCCAGGGCGTCACCCGCTTCTGTAGGAGCGGCCGGTCGACGCTCGATTGCTCGCGATCGCGGTCTATCAGGCACAACACACGCCTGGCCCCTACAAAAAAGCAGCGCCCAACAAAAAGCCCGACAGGTTGTCCTGTCGGGCCTTTTCGTTTCAGGGCAGAAGATTAAACGGTCTTGTCCTTGATGGTGGTGGTCGGACCGTTGGTCTTGACGCTTTCAATACCGCCGTCGCGTGCCGCCTCGGACGAATAGCGCTGGCTACTGCCGATGATCTGGTGGTTCGCGGCCTTGAGGTTGAAATAAGGCTTGCCGTCCTTGGAGACTTCCTTGGCGTAGCGGGCCTCGGTGGGGCTATTGGTCTGCACCGAAGCGATGCCGTTTTCGGCGGCGCTGCGGGAGGAATACAGCTCACTCGTCAAAATGGTTTCAGCGTTGCCAGCCTTGAGGACGAAGCGGAACTGCCCGTCACTGCTTTTGCTCAATTCATACCATCCAGCCATGGTCCTGCTCCTGAGTGTCCGAAGATGCGAATGCACTTCGGAGTAAAGCCTGTCTTTGCTGATTTACCAGCGTTTTGGGGTGTGTTGCTGAGGCACGCAGCATCTGACAGGAAAAACCGCATCCGGTTCATGGCATGAAACTCATGCAGACAAATAGTAATAATTCTCGATATCATTCGCGACTTTTCTGCCCGGCAGTACTTGCGAAGGATTTTCATGTCTCGCTTCAAGCCCGACCCCACCTCGGCGGACACCGTCCGCGGGTTCTATGCGGACATCCTGCATTACCTGCGTAAACGCACGGACAACGCCAGCGATGCGGCGGACATGACCCAGGACGTCTTCACCCAATGGCTCGATTACCGCGACCGGGCCAAGGTCGAACAACCCCGCGCCTTTCTGTTCCAGATGGCGCGCAACCTGCTGCGCGATCACTGGCGCCGGCAGAAGGTCAGGCACAAGGTGCACCACGAACCGCATGCAACAGAACCCGAGCCGCTGGCCGACGAACACCACGAGCCACTGCCCGCGGTCCAGCGCCTGCAACGCCTGGAGCGCTTGAAGAGCGTGCTCGCCGAACTCTCGCCGCGCCGCCGCGAAGCCCTTATGCTGCACCGCTTCGAAGGCCTGAGTCAGGCGCAGATCGCCGAACGCATGGGCATATCCCTGAGCATGGTGGAAAAACACATCGCCTTTGCCCTGCTGCACTGCAAGCAGCGCCTGGAACAGGAACACGGCAAGGAGCAAGCCCAATGACCCGCCCCCGCGACACCGAGCACGAGATCGACAGCATCGATGCCCAGGCGGCCGGCTGGTTCACCCGCAATCGCGAGGACCACAGCCAGGCCACGCGCGACGCCTTCGCGGCCTGGTCCAGCGAACCGGCCCATGCCCGGGCCTACGCCGAGTTCGAGCGCTTGTGGGCTGACCTGGCCGAACTCGAACAACTGAACCGACCGACGCCGCTGCCGCTGCGCAAAAAGCCGCGCTGGCGCCCGGCCCTGGCGGTGGCCGCCGCGCTGGTCTGCGCACTGCTGGCCATCGAGTTGGGCACGCCGCCGGCGATCTATTCGCAACAGATCGCCGCCCAGAACCAGGGCATGCGCAGCTTCAACCTGCCCGATGGCAGCACCCTGTACGTCAACGCCAACACCCGCCTGCGCATCGACTTCACGGCGCAGCAACGCAACTTCTATCTGGACCGGGGCCAGCTGTACCTGGAAGTCGCCGCCGACAAGGAACGGCCGCTGTGGGTGCATTCCGGCGCGGCCCGGGTGCGGGTGGTCGGCACCGGCTTCGATGTAAGACGCGGTGAGAAACAACTGGTGGTCAGCGTCGCCCATGGCCAGGTGGCCTTCGTTCCCGACGAACAAAAGCCCGATTCGCTGCTGCTTGGCGCCCGCCAGCGCGGGATCTATGACTACGCCAGCGGCACCTTGCGGGAACAACCCGTGAACGTCGACGAGGTCGCCGACTGGCGCGGCGGCCACCTGGCCTTTCGCAATCGCGACCTGGCCAGTCTGGTGGACGAGCTGAACCTCTATCGCCGCCAGCCGGTGCTACTGGCCGACGGCGCCCTGGGCAACTTCAAGGTCTCTGGCAACCTCGATGTGCAGGATCCGGACGCCCTGATCAAGGCCCTGCCAACCCTGATTCCGGTGAAAACCCTGGCCCTGGCCGACGGGCGTGTACGCATCGAAGCCAGGCGCTGAACTCATATGCGAATATTTTGCATTCGCATATGAGGTTTTAGTTTACTGACGCGTCTTCCTCCGGTCTGCGTTGTTTGCGCACACCTTTTCTGGCCTTTGTCGCCGCTCCGGGGGATTTCATGTTTCGCGCGTCTTATCACTTGCAGCTCATCTGTTCGCGTCCGACCTTGCTCGCCGCCTGCCTGGCGTTCAGCCTGCAGGCCCAGGCGCAAATCCAGGCAGAGCAGATCACCTTCGCCCTGCCCGCCCAACCGCTGGCAACCTCACTGAGCCAGGTGGCGCAGCAGGCGAAGATCCAGTTGCTGTTCGACGAAGAATTGCTGCGCAACGTGAAGGCCCCGGCGCTGAAGGGCGATTTCAGCCCTGAGGCGGCTATCCAGCAGCTGCTGGGCGGCAGCGAGTTCAGCCTGGTCAAGGTCGACCAGACCTACGTGGTGCGCCCCGCGGAAAACAGCAGCACCCGCAGTTCGGCGCTGCAGCTGGGCGCCATGAGCGTCATCGGCAGCGGCCTGGAAGTGGACTCCGCCACGGTCGGCCGCTCGACCCTGAACCAGGCCGAGATCGATCGCCACCAGGCCACCAACATTCCCAGCCTGATCGCCACCCTGCCTGGCGTCAGCCTCGGCGGTTCGCTCAAGCCCGGTGGCCAGACCATCAACATCTGGGGCCTGGGCGATGCCGAAGACGTGCCGATGAGTGTCGACGGCGCGACCAAGAGCGGCTTCGAACGCTACCAGCAGGGCTCGATCTTTATCGAGCCGGAACTGATCAAGCGCATCGAAGTGGAAAAGGGCCCGCACTCGCCCGAGACCGGCAACGGCGGTTTCGGCGGCACCGTGCACATGGAAACCAAGGACGCCCCGGACCTGTTGCTGGAAGGCCACGACACTGGCGCCATGCTCAAGTACGGCTACAGCAGCAACAGCCATGAGCAGGCCTACACCGGCGCGGTGTACGGACGCACCGAGGACCGGCGTTTCGACGCCCTGGCCTACTGGACCAAACGCGACGGCGACGACATGAAGCTGGCCAGCGCCCAGCCGGACCCGCGCAACGCCTACCCGATCAACCCCAAGCGCCTGCCCAACACCGCCCAGGACCTGGACGGCGAGCTGTTCAAGCTGAACATGCAGCTGACCGACGAACATCGCCTGGGCTTGAGCTACATGCGTTCCAACAGCGATATCTGGGCACCCTTCTCGGCCAAGAGCTACCCGACGCCACCGACCCAGAACGATATCGACAAGTACGGCTACGACGGCGCCACCCGGCGCTTCCTGGCCCAGCGCAATACCATCGACACCACCTGGCAGGCCAAGTACCAGTACACGCCGCTGGACAACCCGTGGATCGACTTCGAGGCCAAGTACTCCGACTCCAAGACCGACCAGACCGACGAGCGCGGCCCGAACGCTTACGCCCAGCCGGCTTCCGGTGGCCGCAAGATCACCGTGGGTTACGAGGACAAGATCCTCTCGCTGAAAAACACCAGCCGCTTCAGCACCGGCCCGCTGGAGCATGCCCTGACTAATGGCATCCAGATCCGCAAACACAACCGCGAAGTGGACATGTGGATGCCGGGCAAGACCTATGAGGTGCCCAAGTACAACTACGGGCATTACCAACCGGGCTTCATGCCCCATGGCAAAGTCGACAACAACGCCTTCTATATCCAGGACGCCATCACCCTGGGCAACTTCACCCTGACCCCGTCCCTGCGCTACGACCATGTGCGCAACCGCGGGCAGAAAAACGACGCGCCGGTCTACAACAGCCCCAACCCGGTGGTCGGTCACGATTACGGCGACAAGACCTACACCGGCTGGTCGCCACGGCTGTCGGCGTTCTGGACGGTCACCCCGCAATTCGCCCTGTTCGCCGACTACAGCAAGACCTGGCGCGCGCCGGTGATCGACGAGCAGTACGAAGTCCAGGCGGCCGGCACCACCCGCTCCTCCACCAGCCGCGACCTCGACCCGGAGCGCATCACCGCGTTGCGCGCCGGTAACATCACCAGCTTCTCCAATGTGTTCAGCGATGCCGATACCGTGCAGATCCGCACCACGGTGTTCCGCAATGAGATCAAAGACGAAATCATGAAGAACCTCGGGATCGGCTGCCCCGAGCAACTGAGCAGCGGCAAGAACATCGGCCAGGTGTGCAACCAGCCGACCATCGGGGTCTACCGCAATATCGGCGACCTGACCATCAAGGGCTTCGAAGTCGAGAGCTTCTACGATTCGACCTACCTGTTCGGCTCGCTGTCCTACTCCTGGATCACCGGCAAGCATGAAGGCGCCTACACCAACCCCTGGGGGCCGAATGTCTGGGCCCGGGACATCCCGCCACGCAAGTGGGTCGCCACCCTGGGGGTGAAAATCCCGCAGTGGGATGCGCAAGTGGGCTGGCAGGGCCAGTGGGTACGCCAGACCGACCGGGTGCCGAGCGATATCTACCCGAGCGGCCCGGCCAGCGCCTCGGGCGACTCCTACTGGGACCAGTACGAGAACAAGCGATACAACGTGCAAGGCCTGTTCGCCAACTGGAAACCGCAGCAGCCGTACCTCAAGGGCACCGAGGTCAACTTCACCCTGGACAACATGTTCAACCGCGATTACCGCCCGCCCCTGAGCGGTGAAAACGCCTCGAGCCTGGGGCGCAACGCCAAGATCAGCGTGACGCGGTTCTTCTGAACCGGGTGCGGGCAAGCCTCTGTAGGAGCCAGGCTTGCCCGCGATAGCGGTACGTCAGACACACCTCATTGCCTGCATCGCCGGCAAGCCTGGCTCCTACAGAAGCTGGAAGTCCTGCGACCAGCATGGCCCGGACCATCGCAGCCTCGCAGGCTCGGCAGCGGCTACAGGGTTGCGGGGTTATTTGGTGGCGCTACGCACCACGCTGAATTCCGGCGTGGCGCTGCGGCGCTGGCTCAGGTAGCGGGTGCAGCTGACCCGTAGGAAGGAGGCGAAATTCACCACTTCGCCGCGGTAGTCCATCACCTCTTCGTAGAGTTTGGCGATCAGCTGGTTGGTGGTCATGCCATCGACTTCGGCGATTTCGCTGAGGATGTCCCAGAACTGGTTCTCCAGGCGCAGGGTGGTGACCACCCCGCAGATGCGCAGCGAGCGCGAACGGGACTCGTAGAGGATCGGGTCGGCTTTGACGTAGAGCTCGCACATGATGGGCGTTCCCCTGTTGGAAGTAGGACGATGGCGCTGCTTCCTGACAGAAAAGCAGCGCCGGCGAGTCATCCGTTTACAGCGTGATCTTGGTGCCCAGCAAACCGAGGAAACCGGCCAGCCAGCTGGGGTGCGCCGGCCAGGCCGGGGCAGTCGCCAGATTGCCTTGAACGTGGCTGTCCGTCACCGGGATATCGATGTAGGTCCCGCCGGCCAGGCGCACTTCCGGGGCACAGGCCGGATAGCCGCTGCACTCGCGGCCTTCGAGAATGCCCGCCGCGGCCAGCAGCTGGGCGCCGTGGCACACGGCGGCGATCGGCTTGCCGGCCTGGTCGAAGGCCTGCACCAGTTGCAGGACTTTTTCGTTCAGCCGCAGGTACTCCGGGGCACGCCCGCCGGGTATCAGCAGCGCGTCGTAAGCGGCCGCCTCGACCTTGGCGAAGTCGAAGTTCAGGGCGAACTGATGGCCCGGTTTTTCGCTGTAGGTCTGGTCGCCTTCGAAGTCGTGGATCGCGGTGCGCACGGTCTGCCCGGCCTTTTTGTCCGGGCACACCGCATGCACGGTGTGGCCGACCATCAGCAGCGCCTGGAACGGCACCATCACTTCGTAGTCCTCGACGTAATCGCCGACCAGCATGAGGATTTTTTTCGCGGCCATGGAGATGACTCCTCTTCAAGGGGAAACAGGAGTGTTCAAGGTAGTCCTTATCCGCGAGGTCGGGTAATAACCCGGTACTACGCCTCACCCCAGAAACGCATAAATACCCCGGTCCCGTAGGAGCGAGGCTTGCCCGCGATAGAGGCGACGCGGATTGCCTGACACACCGCGCTATCGTTCATCGCGAGCAAGCTTCGCTCCTACAGAAGCAGGAATGCGTGAACTGTACGGACAACTCTGCGTACAGCTGTAACAGGGCGCTCCTGCGGGTTTATGGCTAGATAAACGCACCTGCCCTTCCCTATAAAAAACGGTTGTCATCATGTCTTCCCGCGAAAACACCGGCATGGCCCTGGGCCTGCTCGGCGTGGTCATTTTCAGCCTGACCCTGCCCTTCACCCGCATCGTGGTGCAGGAACTTCACCCACTGCTCAATGGCCTGGGACGGGCGCTGTTCGCGGCGATCCCGGCGGCGCTGCTGTTGCTCTGGCGGCGGGAAAAGTGGCCGACCTGGCATCAGATCAAGGGCCTGAGCCTGGTGATCGCCGGGGTGATCCTGGGGTTTCCGGTGCTGTCGGCCTGGGCCATGCAGACCCTGCCGGCCTCCCACGGCGCGCTGGTCAATGGCCTGCAACCCTTGTGCGTGGCGCTGTACGCGGCGTGGCTGTCCCATGAGCGGCCGTCGAAAGCCTTCTGGGGCTGTGCCGCATTGGGCAGCGCCCTGGTCCTGGGTTACGCGCTGATCAGCGGTGCCGGCAGCATCCAGGCCGGCGACTTGCTGATGCTCGGGGCGATCGCGGTCGGCGGCCTGGGTTATGCCGAAGGTGGCCGGCTGGCCAGGGAGATGGGCGGCTGGCAGGTGATCTGCTGGGCGCTGGTGCTGTCGACGCCGTTGTTGATCGGCCCAGTGTGGTACCTCGCGGCGCAGCATCAGGGTGCGGTTTCGGCGAAGACCTGGTGGGCCTTCGGCTACGTGGCGCTGTTCTCGCAGTTCATCGGCTTTTTTGCCTGGTACGCCGGGCTGGCCATGGGTGGCATCGCCCGGGTCAGCCAGATCCAGCTGCTGCAGATCTTCTTCACCATCGCCTTCTCGGCGCTGTTCTTCGGCGAACAGGTGGAACCGGTCACCTGGCTGTTCGCCGTCGGCGTGATCCTTACCGTGATGCTCGGGCGCAAGACTGCTGTGCGCCCGGCACCGCTGATCACCGCGAAACTGTAGCCGCTGCCGCAGGCTGCGATCGACGGCGTAGCCGGCGCAAAGGCGGTATCCCGGCCCTGTCAGATGTAGCGCGTCGCCTGGTTTGCGGCCCCTTCGGTGCCGATCGCAGCCTGCGGCAGCGGCTACAGGCGCGTGATCAGCCCAGGTAGCCGTCGGCCCGCAACAGGGTTTCCAGGCAGTGTTCGCTGATGTGGTAGAAGGCCTTGAGCTCGCCGATCTTCGCCAGCAGCTGGGTCGGGTCCTGGGGTTCGGCGCGTTTGACCGCGAGGATCATCTTGTTCTTGTTGGTGTGCTCCAGGGAGATGAATTCGAAGACCTTGGTCTCGTACCCGCAGGCTTCGAGGAACAGCGCGCGCAGGCTGTCGGTGACCATCTCCGCCTGCTGGCCCAGGTGCAGCCCGTATTGCAGCATCGGCTTGAGCAGCGCCGGGCTCTGCATCTGCGGGCGGATCTGTTTGTGGCAGCACGGCGAGCACATGATGATCGACGCGCCGGAGCGAATGCCGGTGTGGATCGCGTAGTCGGTGGCGATATCGCAGGCATGCAGGGCGATCATCACGTCCAGCTCGCTCGGCGCCACGCTGCGCACGTCGCCGCATTTGAACTCCAGGCCCTGGTGGTCCAGGCGCACCGCCGCGGCGTTGCACAGGGTCACCATGTCTTCGCGCAGTTCGACGCCGGTCACCTGCCCTTGCGCCTGCAAGGTGTTGCACAGGTAGTCGTGGATGGCGAAGGTCAGGTAGCCCTTGCCGGAACCGAAGTCGGCGACCCGCACCGGCTGTTGCAGGTCGATCGGCGACGAACTCAGCGCATGGCTGAAGACCTCGATGAACTTGTTGATCTGCTTCCACTTGCGCGACATCGCCGGGATCAGCTCGTGCTGCTTGTTGGTCACCCCCAGGTCGGTGAGGAAGGGCCGGCTCAACTCCAGGTAGCGATTCTTCTCGCGGTTGTGCTCGGCGGACGGTACTTCGCGCTGCTGCTGGGCCTTGCCCTTGAACAGCGAGCTTTTGCCCTTCTTGCTGTATTCGAGCTGCACTTCATCGGTGAGCGACAGCAAGTGCGCGTTCTTGAACGACGCCGGCAGCAGCCCGGCGATCAGCGCCACGCCTTCGTCCAGGGGGAAGTTCTTGGTGATGTCGCGGGTCTTGTAGCGGTAGACGAAGGACAGGCACGGCTGCTCCTTGACCGTCAGCTGCTTGATGATCAGCCGCTGCAAATCCGCCTCGGCCCCCACATGCTTGGCCAGCACCAGTTTGATAAAGGCGTTCTGCGCCAGGCTGGTTTCCAGCAGATCGAGAAACTGGGCGTGATGATCCGGCGCGAGGCTGGCGGAGGTTGCGGTTGCAGACATGTAAAAGACGCCTCGGGCGATGCGGGGTGTGAATCGGGGAATGGCGGGTATTTTAGGGGGGATGGCCCGCCGGGGCACGGAGTTATTTACCCGGCGGTGCAGAATTCCACGGGATTGGGCTTCCTGTAGCCGCTGCCGCAGGCTGCGCAAGGTCCGCAGGACCTCCAGCGATCTTGAGAACGCCACGGCCTTTCGGCCGATCGCAGCCTGCGGCAGCGGCTACAGAAAATCAGGCCAGGACCACCAGCCGGTTGGGCAGCTCGTTGCGCACGTGGGTCACCGGCACATGCACCTTGAGCAGTTCGCCGCAGGCCTCGATGCAGGTAATGAAGCCTTGCAGGGTCTGCCCCTGTTTCACCTGCTGGGTGAAGGCCTGGACGATGGCGTCCCAGGTCTTGTCGTCGAGGCGCTTGGAAATGCCCTCGTCCACCAGGATCTCTACATAGCGCTCGGCTTCGCAGACGAAGATCAGCATCCCGGTGCTGCCGACGGTATGGTGCAGGTTCTGTTCGAGAAACTGGCGGCGGGCCAGGTTCGAGGCGCGCCAGTGGCGTACCGAGCGTGGAATCAGGCGGGTGGTGATCCGTGGAATGCGGAACACCAGGCAGAGCAGGATAAAGGTCGCCCACTGCACCAGCAGCAACAGGTGCATGCTCATCCAGCCGGTGGCGTAATGCACCACGCCCGGAACGATCAGCGCCAACAGGCTGGCCCAGAGCAAGGGGATATAGGCGTAGTCGTCGGCGCGGGCGGCCAGCACGGTGACCAGTTCGGCATCGGTCTGCTGCTCGACCCGGGCGATCGCCTCGGCGACCTGCCGTTGTTCGTACTCACTCAGTAGTGCCATGTCTTCCCATACTCATTAATTATTTTTAGTCACCAGCCGCCCGACGATCCGCCGCCGCCAAAGCTACCACCGCCACCGCTGAAGCCCCCGCCGCCTCCGCCGCCAAAGCCTCCGCCACCAAAACCGCCCCCGCCAAAACCACCGGAACCGCCACGCCCGCCGCCACCGCTGGGCAGGATGCCGAGCAACTGGCAGACGAAGATCGTCACGATAAACAGCAGCACCAGGAACACCAGGGCACCGGGATGCCGATCGAAAAACTCACCGCCGCGCTCGCCGCCACCGTCATAGGCGGTGCTCGGCTCGTCCAGTGGATTGCCGCCCAGCACCAGTAACATGGCCGACACGCCGTCGCTGATGCCTTTGCTGAAATTGCCGGTCTTGAAGGCCGGGGTGATCACCTGATGGATGATCACCGAACTTTGCGCGTCGGTCAGGCGGTCTTCCAGGCCGTAACCGACTTCAATGCGCAGCTTGCGGTCATCGCGGGCGACGATCAACAAGGCGCCGTTATTCTTGTCCTTCTGGCCGATGCCCCAGTAGCGCCCCAGTTGATAGCCGAAGTCCTCGATGCTGGTGCCTTGCAGGTCCGGCAGGGTCACGACCACCACCTGCTCGCCAGTGGACTGCTCGTGGGAGGTCAGCTCCTGGGTCAGTTGCTGGCGCACCGCCGGCTCGATCATCTGGGCGTTGTCCACCACCCGCCCGCTCAGCGCCGGGAACTTCAGCTCGGCCTGGGCCGTTATCGCAAACACCCAGAGCAACAGCACCAGGCCAACTCTCAACACGCGCATTGGAACCTCATCCGTGGTAACGCCGGGTCGGATCCCGTGGCCGTTCGCACGGCCCAGGGTCAACCGCTGCTGATCAGAACTTCACTTCTGGCGCTTTGTCGGCGTCGGGGCTGGTGGCCTCGAAGGTCTCGCGCACCGGCAGGTCGCTGTACATCACGCTGTGCCACAGGCGGCCGGGGAAGGTACGGATCTCGGTGTTGTACTTCTGCACCGCGAGGATGAAATCGCGACGGGCCACGGCGATGCGGTTCTCGGTGCCTTCGAGCTGCGACTGCAGGGCCAGGAAGTTCTGGTTGGCCTTGAGGTCCGGATAACGCTCGGACACCACCATCAGCCGGCTCAAGGCGCCGGTCAGCTGGTCCTGGGCCTGCTGGAACTGCTTGAGTTTTTCCGGGTTGTCCAGGGTGCTGGCGTCGACCTGGATCGAGGTGGCCTTGGCCCGCGCCTCGATCACCGCAGTCAGGGTCTCCTGCTCATGCTTGGCGTAGCCCTTGACCGTTTCCACCAGGTTGGGAATCAGGTCGGCGCGCCGCTGGTACTGGTTCTGTACCTGGCCCCAGGCCGCCTTGGCCTGTTCGTCGAGGGTCGGGATGTTGTTGATCCCGCAGCCGCTGAGCAGGCTGCTGAGCAACAGCAATGCCATCACGGGCCAGCTTGAGCGCAGGCTCTGTCGTACGTTCATAGTGGTGACGCTCCTTGCAACCTAGGGGATGGAACCTGTAACCCTTTGAATCGAGTGCATCGACATAATCTGCCGCCACCACTGGATTGCATCGGGCCAATCGGCTAAAAGATGCCCAGCGCGAAAAAGAGTTCAGAAGTGTGCTGCATTTATCCGAACAACAATAGTCGTTCCTTATTAGCCGCTCTCCCAATTTTCGGCCGCTCGACGCGTACTGATCGCGTCTGTTTTAGGCCCTAGAGAACAATATTCATGAAGAAGCTGTGTTTGCTGGGCTTGCTGGTCAGCCTGGCCAGTCACCCTGCCCTGGCCACCACCACGCCGGTATCGGCCCAGGAAAAACCCTTTTCCGATGCCGTCCTGCAGAACAAGGACGCCTTCATCGACAACCTGCTCAAGCAGATGACCCTCGATGAAAAGATCGGCCAGTTGCGCCTGATCAGCATCGGTCCGGAAATGCCCCGCGAGATGATCCGCAAGGAAATCGCCGCCGGCCGCATCGGCGGTACCTTCAACTCCATCACCCGCCCGGAAAACCGGCCGATGCAGGACGCGGCCATGCGCAGCCGGCTGAAGATCCCGATGTTCTTCGCCTATGACGTGATCCACGGCCACCGCACGATTTTCCCGATTCCCCTGGCCCTGGCGTCGAGCTGGGACATGGACGCCATCGGCCGCTCCGGGCGCATCGCCGCCCAGGAAGCCAGCGCCGACAGCCTGGACATCACCTTCGCGCCGATGGTCGACATCTCCCGCGACCCGCGCTGGGGCCGCACCTCCGAAGGCTTCGGCGAAGACACCTACCTGGTCTCGCGCATCGCCAAGGTGATGGTCAAGGCCTACCAGGGCGACAGCCCGAAGAACGCCGACAGCATCATGGCCAGCGTCAAGCACTTCGCCCTGTACGGCGCGGTGGAAGGCGGTCGCGACTACAACATCGTCGACATGAGCCCGGTGAAGATGTACCAGGACTACCTGCCGCCCTACCGCGCCGCGATCGACGCGGGTGCCGGCGGGGTGATGGTGGCGTTGAACTCGATCAACGGCGTGCCGGCCACCTCCAACACCTGGCTGATGAACGACCTGCTGCGCAAGGAGTGGGGCTTCAAGGGCCTGGCGGTGAGCGACCACGGCGCCATCGTCGAACTGATGCGCCACGGCGTCGCCAAGGACGGCCGCGAAGCCGCCAAGCTGGCGATCAAGGCCGGCATCGACATGAGCATGAACGACTCGCTGTACGCCAAGGAACTGCCGGGGCTGATCAAGTCCGGTGACGTCAGCCAGCGCGACCTGGACAACGCCGTGCGCGAAGTGCTGGCCGCCAAGTACGACATGGGCCTGTTCGCCAACCCCTACCTGCGCATCGGCAAGGCCGAGGAAGACCCGGCCGAGACCAACGCCGAAAGCCGCCTGCACCGCAGCGACGCCCGCGATGTGGCACGCCGCAGCCTGGTGCTGCTGAAGAACGCCAACGACACCCTGCCGCTGAAAAAGGCCGGCAAGATCGCCCTGGTCGGCCCGCTGGCCAAGGCGCCGATCGACATGATGGGCAGTTGGGCCGCCGCCGGCGTGCCGGCGCAGTCGGTCACCCTGTTCGACGGCATGAGCAATGCCCTGGGCGACAAGGCGCAGCTGATCTACGCCCGTGGCTCGAACATCACCGCCGACAAGGCAGTGGTCGACTACCTGAACTTCCTCAACTTCGATGCCCCGGAAGTGGTGGACGATCCACGCCCGGCCCAGCAACTGATCGACGAAGCGGTGAAGGCCGCGCAGCAGGCTGACGTGGTGGTGGCGGCGGTGGGCGAATCGCGGGGCATGTCCCACGAATCCTCGAGCCGTACCGACCTGCACATCCCGGCCAGCCAGCGCGAGCTGATCAAGGCCCTCAAGGCCACCGGCAAGCCGCTGGTGCTGGTGTTGATGAACGGCCGTCCACTGGCGCTGCTCGACGAGAACGAGCAGGCCGACGCGATCCTGGAAACCTGGTTCAGCGGCACCGAAGGCGGCAACGCCATCGCCGATGTGCTGTTCGGCGACTACAACCCGTCCGGCAAGCTGCCGATCACCTTCCCGCGTTCGGTGGGGCAGATCCCGACCTACTACAACCACCTGACCATCGGCCGGCCGTTCACCCCGGGCAAGCCAGGCAACTACACCTCGCAGTACTTCGACGACACCACAGGTCCCCTGTTTCCGTTCGGTTATGGCCTGAGCTACACCACCTTCAGCCTGTCGGACATGGCCCTGTCGTCGACCATGCTGAACAAGAGCGGCAAGCTCGACGCCAGCGTGACCCTGAAGAACACCGGCAAGCGCGACGGCGAAACCGTGGTGCAGCTGTATATCCAGGACGTCGCCGGCTCCATGATCCGCCCGATCAAGGAACTGAAGGACTTCCAGAAAGTGCAGCTCAAGGCCGGCGAACAGAAGGTGATCCGCTTCAGCATCAGCGAAGACGACCTGAAGTTCTACAACGCCCAGCTCAAGTACGCCGCGGAACCGGGCGAGTTCAAGGTCGAGATCGGCCTGGACTCCCGGGACGTCAAGCAACAGAGCTTCGAACTGCTGTAACCCTCCCCCTCAACCTCGCTCCTGCCCATGTAGGAGCGAGGCTTGCCCGCGATAGCGATTTCCCTGACACACCGCGTTGCCCACATCGCCAGCAAGCTTGGCTCCTACAGAAGCACAAGCCAGGCCAGGACTGGTTCAGTCGCGGCGATTGAGCAGGTTCACCACCAGCCGGTCCACCCAGCCCCAGATCCGCTGCTTGATCCGCCGCCACAGCGGGCGCTTCTTCCAGGCTTCGAGGCTGACTTCCTGGCTCTGCTCGAAGTCGGCGAGGAAGCTCGCGGTCACCGCGTCGGTGAGCGGCAGGTCGAGGGCTTCGAGGTTGGCCTCGAGGTTGAAGCGCAGGTTCCAGTGATCGAAGTTGCACGAGCCAATGCTCACCCAATCGTCGATCAGCACCATCTTCAAGTGCAGGAAACGCGGCTGGTATTCGAAGATCTTCACCCCGGCCCGCAGCAAGCGCGGGTAATAACGATGCCCGGCATACCGCACCGATGGGTGATCGGTGCGCGGCCCAGTCAGCAGCAGGCGCACATCCACCCCGCGTCCCGCCGCACGCCGCAGGGAGCGCCGGACCTTCCAGGTCGGCAGGAAATACGGGGTCGCCAGCCAGATCCGCCGTTGCCCGCTGTTCAGTGCGCGCACCAGCGATTGCAGAATGTCCCGATGTTGCCGGGCGTCGGCATAGGCCACCCGGCCCATGCCCTCACCTTGCGCCGGCACCCGCGGCAGGCGTGGCAGACCGAAGTTCGACGCCGGCTTCCAGGCGGTGCGATGGCGGTTGGCGATCCACTGCCGGTCGAACAGGATCTGCCAGTCGAGCACCAGCGGCCCGCTGATTTCCACCATGACCTCATGCCAGTCGCAGCTGTCCTGCAGCGGGTTCCAGAATTCATCGGTCACCCCGGTGCCGCCGACCACCGCCAGCTCCTGATCCACCAGCAGCAACTTGCGGTGGTCGCGGTACAGGTTGCGCACCCCGCGGCGCCAGCTCAGGCGATTGTAGAAACGCAGTTCGACCCCGGCGCCCATCAGGCGCTGGCGCAGGCCCATGGTGAAGGCCAGGCTGCCGTAGTCATCGAACAGACAACGCACCCGCACCCCGCGCTCGGCGGCCTGGGTCAGGGCCTGGACCATGGCTTCGGCACAAGCGCCCGCCTCCACCAGATACAGTTCCAGTTCCACCTGCTCACGGGCACGGGCAATCGCCACCAGCATCCGCGGGAAAAAACTCGGACCGTCGATCAGCAACTCGAAGCGATTACCTTCACGCCAGGGAAAGACCGCGCCTGCCATATCAGCGCGCCGTGAAGATCAGCACCGCACCCACCGGCACCGACAGACTGATCGCCGACAGACCGGCCGCCTTGCGCAGGGTTTCGAGCCCCGGCAGCAGGTCGAAATCGGCAGCATTGAGCACCAGCGGCTCCAGGGTCACCACCTGGAAGCGACGGTCGTCCAGGCGCGTGGCCAGGAGTTCGGCGGTGTATTCGTGCTGTTTGCCGTGCAGGGTGACGTTGACCGGCAGACGCAGTTCGATCTGCGCGCCGGGCGCCAGGTCGTTGATCGGCCGCAGGTTGATCTGCGCATTGATCAGGGCATCGGGGTGCCGGTCGATCTCGAACAGCTCCTTGCGCATGCGCTCGTCGCGCAGCGGAATCCCGCTGTTGATTGAGTCCAGCTCGACTTCCAGCTGCGCCATGCCCTTGGCGTCGACCTTGCCGTGCAGGACCAGGAAGCGCTGGACTTCGGAAACATTGGCGTTTTTGGTGGTGACGAAAGACAGGCGCGAGGACTCATTGTCCAGGTACCAGTTGGCCTGGGCCGGCCAGGCCGCGCAGGCCAGCAGCAAAGCGGCCAGGGCCTTGGGGAAAGAGGCGTTGAACATGGAAGACTCATGGGGTCGAGAAATCTGAGCCGAACCTTAACCGGCCCGCGTGCGCTTGCAAACAGCGACAGGGCCGTGAACGGCGAATACTCGGAGTGCATAAAGACGAAAAAGATCCCCAGTCCCCTGTAGCCGCTGCCGCAGGCTGCGATGGGCCTGGGCGGCATTCCGACGCAGCGGCCCCGAACAGGGCAGCCGGTGGTCCGGATACGCCGTAATGCCAAGCCGAGCGGCTGAGTCTAGATCAAGCTGCGCTCGACATCCTGGACAGTCGCCTCGAGGCTGGCCAGGTGCAGGCTCAGCACCCGCTCCACCGGCGCCTGGTCCATCGGCCAGTGCAGGGCCATGCTGCCCACCAGCCGGCCCTGGTCACGAATCGGCAAGGCCACGGCGCGGATCAGGAACGGCAGCCGCACCGGGTACTCCCAATAACCCTCGGTGCGCTGGCCGAACCCCTGATGCTGGGATTGTTCGCAGGCGCGGTACTGGTCCTCCTGGGGCACCCGGTCGCGGACGGCCAGGCGCTGGACCTGCTCGTGATCCAGCTCGGCCAGGCACGCCTTGCCCATCGCCGAATGGAACAGGCTCGAATAGTGGCCGACGATCTGGCAGTTATGCGGATAACGCTTGCGCAGCACCGCCGGGATCGAACTTTCCATGACCTCCAGGCGCTCGCCGTCGAAACACGACAGGTCGACCACCAGCCCGGTGCGCTCGCTCAACGCCTGCAACCAGGGCGCGGCGCGCTCCACCAGCTGCCGTTTGAAGCGTTGCTGCTGGTCGCCGAACAGCCGCCTGGCGCACAGCCGGTAACGCCGGTCGCTCAGGCCGCGATAGATCCAGCCCTGCTCCTGCAACGTCAGGAGCATGCGCGACACCGTGGCCTTGGGCAGCGCCGTCAGGTAGTGCAGTTCCTCCAGGCCCAGGGCCTGGTGCTGGCCCAGCAGTTCGACGATCGCCAACGCCCGTTCGACCGAACGCACACTGCCGGTTTCTACCTTGCTGGCCATATGCCGACCTCCCTGATAAGCAGATGGATAAGCGTTTTACGCAGCAAGATGCGGGCCCGATAACCCCGCACACCTCGGTTCGAGGGTTACAACGGATGACCAGGCGGCCGGCGCCTGACCCACTGCGTCAGCAGTTCGTGGGCATGACCGAGCTGCAACACCGCCCGGTCGGCCTGGGCCGGGCCGATGATCTGCACGCCCATGGGCAGGCCCGCCGGATTGAAGCCGACCGGCACGCTGAGGCTCGGCAGGCCGGCCAGGGTCGGGCCGATCACCACCTCCATCCAGCGATGGTAGGTGTCCATCTCCCGCCCTCCGACAAAGCGTGGCCACGGCACCCCTGCATCGAAAGGGAACACCTGGGCGCTGGGCAACAGCAGGAAATCGTAACGTTCGAACAGGCGCTCCAGGGCCCGGTACCAGTCGCTGCGAACCTGCGAGGCGCGGTAGACATCCGCCGCGCTCAGGCCCAGCCCGCCCTCGACCTCCCACTGTGCCTCGGGCTTGAGCAGCTGGCGCTTCTGCGGGTCGGCATACAGCGGCCCCAGGTTGCCCTGGACCAGCCAATGCCGGTGCACCAGCCAGCACTGCCACAGCGCGGCCATGGAAAACTCCGGCTGGCAGGCTTCGACCTCGCAACCCAGTTGGCGAAAGTCCCCCAGCGCCGACTCGCACAGCGCCAGCACGCCATCGTCCATGGCCAGGTAGCCGTCGAAGTCCCCCAGCCAGCCCAGGCGCACGCCGCGAAAGTCCCGCTGCAAGGGCTCGTTGAAGATCGCCGGGTCGTCCTTGAGCGACAAGGGCACCCGCGGGTCGTACCCGGCCTGAGTGGCGAGTAGGCGGGCGATATCGGCCACGCTGCGGCCCATCGGTCCCTCGGTGGCCAGTTGCTGGACGAACAGCTCCGGCGCCGGGCCATGGGGTACCCGACCCTGGGACGGGCGCAGGCCAAAGACGTTGTTGAAGGCCGCCGGGTTGCGCAACGAGCCCATCATGTCGCTGCCATCGGCCACCGGCAGCATGCGCAGCGCCAGGGCCACCGCCGCCCCGCCACTGCTGCCACCGGCATTCAGCCTCGGGTCATAGGCGTTGCCGGTGGTGCCGAACACCTTGTTGTAGGTCTGCGAGCCCAGGCCGAACTCCGGCACGTTGCTCTTGCCGACGATGATCGCCCCGCTGGCCCGGACCCGCTCCACGCAGATGGCGTCGTGGGCCGGTATCTGTTCGGCGAACAGCGGCGAGCCCAGGGTCGTGCGCAGCCCGGCGGTGGCCGCCAGGTCCTTGATCGCCTGGGGCATGCCGTGCATCCAGCCCAGGGATTGGCCCCGGTCCAACTGACGGTCGCGCTCCTCGGCCTCGGCCAGCAATACCTGGCGCTCGCGCAGGGACACCAGGGCATTGACCCGGGAGTTGCAGCGCTCGATCCGGTCCAGGTAGGCCGACATCACTTCGCGACAGGAAAACCTGCGGGCGTGGATCGCCCGGGACAGTTCGACGGCGCCCAGCTCAACGATGGGCCCAAAGTCTTGTGCTGCGATATCCATCAAGGCTTCACCCCGAAATTCAGTGCGCTCGGTTTCTTCTCCCTGGGTGCCTCATGCAGGCAATAAGTGCCCAGCAGCGTCAGCACGCAGGCAAACAATACATAAAACGCCGGGGCCACCGGGGTACCCAGCACCTTGCTGAGCCAGGTCACGATCAGCGGGGCAAAGCCGCCGAAGACCATGACCGCCACGTTGTAGGCCACCGACACCCCGGTGGAACGTACTTGCACCGGGAACTGCTCGGCCAGCGCCGTCGGCGCCGGGCCGAAGAAGCCGCCGATGGCGCTGCACAGCAGCACCTGCATCACCAGCAACCGCTCGATCGAGGGCGCCGCGGCCACCCAGACGTACAGCGGGTACACCATGACAAAAAACGCCAGGGTGAAGGCCAGCAACACCGGACGCCGTCCCAGCCGGTCCGACAGGGCGCCGGACAACGGAATCACCACCGTCATCAGCGCCACCGCGAACATCTGCACCAGCAACACCTGGTCCAGCGGCAAGCCGAGGTTCTTGTGGGCGAAGGTCGGCATGTTCACCAGCACCACGTAGAACGACACCGTCGCACCACAGGCCAGGCCCATGGACACCAGGATGCTGCGCCGGTGCTCGCGTAGCACCTGCATCAGGCCCGGGCCGTTGCCACGTACCTGCTTGCGGGCCTCGACGAAGGCTTCCGGCTCTTCCATGTACTTGCGGATCCACAGGCCCACCGGACCGATCAGCAGGCCGATGACGAACGGCAGGCGCCAGCCCCACAGATCGAGGTCCTCGGGCGAGAACAGATGGGTGACCAACGCCACCATCGCCGCCCCGGAGAACACCGCCAGGCATTGCCCGACCAGTTGCCAGGAGCCGTACAGGCCCTTGCGATGCGCCGGCGCGCTTTCCACCAGGAAAGCCGTGGCGCTGGCGTATTCGCCACCGGTGGCGAAGCCTTGCAGCATGCGCGCGACGACGATCATCAGCGGCGCGCCCATGCCGATGGCCGCGTAGTTGGGGGCAAAGGCGATCAGGGCGATGGAAACCGTCATCAGGCGGATGATCAGTTGCATGGCGGCCTTGCGGCCTTTGCGGTCCGAATACATGCCCAGCAGGACGCCTCCCACCGGGCGCATGAAAAAGCCCACGCCGAAGGTGGCCAGGGCCATCAGCAGCGAGGCGTACTCGTCGTCGGAGGGGAAAAACTGCCGGGCGATGATGCTGGCCAGAAAGCCGTAGACGATGAAGTCGTACCACTCCAAGGCGTTGCCGATCACGGCGGCGACCACTTGCCGGGTACGCGAAACACTGGATCTCGGGGTATGCATGAGCGCTGTCCTTCTATTTTTGTCGGGCCTCTCGGGTAACGAGTCGAGCCTTTATGGGAAGTGCCGGGCGCCACGGGCACCCGATTCAGCGGCAGAAGAAAGGGAAAACTCAGGCCGGCTCGAGCCAGCTCTCGGCCAGCGCGGCCCAATAGGCGGCGCCGGTCAGCAGGATGTCGTCGTTGAAGTCGTAGCCGGGGTTGTGGACCATCGGCCGGGACAGGCCGTTGCCGATGAACAGGTAGCTGCCGGGGCAACGCTGCAGCATCCAGGCGAAGTCTTCGCTGCCCATCAGCTTGCGGGTGTTGCCGTCGACCGCCTGCTCGCCCAGCAGCGCCACCCCGACCTGACGGGCGAATTCGGTCTGCTCCGGGCTGTTGACCAGCACCGGATAGGCCGGGCGATGTTCGATGCTGGCGGAGCAGCCGAAGCTCTGGGCCTGGGTGTGGATGATCGTCCTGACCCGTTCGAGCATCTGCTCGCGCACCGGCGCGTTCAGCGCCCGCAGGCTCAGGCGCAGCAGCGCCTGTTGCGGGATGACGTTGGCCGCCTCGCCGGCCTGCAGCGCACCCACCGTCACCACCGCCGCCTCCTGGGCATCGATGTTGCGCGCCACCACGGTTTGCAAGGCCATCACCACACTGGCCGCAGCCACCAGCGGATCGACCGTCAGGTGCGGCATCGAACCGTGCCCGCCCACGCCTTCGAGGGTCACGGTGAGCAGGTCCTGGGAGGCCATCATCGGCCCTTCACGAAAGCCCAGGTGACCGGCCGGCAGCCCCGGCATGTTGTGCATGCCGAACAGCGCATCGCAGGGGAAACGCTCCAACAGGCCGTCGGCGAGCATCGCTTCGGCGCCGCCCTGGCCTTCTTCGGCCGGCTGGAAAATCAGGGTCAGGGTGCCGTCGAACTGGCGCGTGGCCGCCAGGTAGCGCGCCGCGCCGAGGAGCATGGCGGTGTGGCCATCGTGCCCGCAGGCATGCATGCACCCGCTGTGGCGGCTGCTGTAGGCCACGCCGCTGTTCTCGATGATCGGCAAGGCGTCCATGTCGGCGCGCAGGCCCAGCCGGCGTGGGCTGCTGCCGTTGCGCAGCACACCGACCACGCCGGTCTTGCCGATACCGCTATGCACTTCATAACCCCACTCCTCCAGGGAACGGGCGACCAGCGCCGAGGTGCGGTTCTCCTCGAAGCCGAGTTCGGGATGGGCGTGGATGTCCTGGCGAACGGCGCGCAGGTCGCTGGCGACATCGTCGAGCCAGGCAAAGATATGCGGGAAACGGGTCATGACGTATCTCCTTGGCCGGGTGTAATCCCGTTCTTTTTTTCGGAGCGTCTCACGGTGCAACAAGGCGTGATCGCGGCGTGCCCTCAGATAACCGCGAGCCGTCGCCTGCGACAATCGAATGTGGTTCCACAGGGTGGAACCTTGTGCGGGGAGCCAGTAAACATGGGGCTGACAGCCCCGGGAAAGGATTACCGATCTTTGCGTGGCGCCGTTCAGGGCTCCAGTCGACAGCCCTGGCGCTCACTCAGCCAGACAGCGCTGTGGCTGCGTCCCAGGCCGCTGGCGCTCACCCGCTTGTGCTCGGCATCGTCCCGCAGACTTTTGAGCGGCAGGTACTGCTGCACATAACCTTCGCAGTACTCGGCAGCGTTGTGCATCACGTAGCGGCAGGAACAGTACTCCTTGGCGCTGTAGGCGCTGAGGATGTCCGGGAAGGCCCGCAGGGCGACCCGCTCGCTCCAGCCCCAGCCGAACAAGGCCAGCAGCGCCAGCAACAGCAGGCTGGCGAAGGGATGGCGCACGACCCACGGACGCCGGCTCATGGCTGCACCTGCCGGGCGAAGGCCGCCAGGGCCAGTTTGAGCAACTGGTTGTGGCTATAGCTGCCGTCGCGGTCGTCGGCATAACGCACGATCACCAGCCCGGCGCTGGGGATCACGTACAGCGCCTGCCCCCAATGGCCCAACGCCGCGAAGGTATCGGCCGGCGCGTCCGGCCAGGGCGATGGGGCGCCGCCGACGGCGCGATTGAGCCACCAGTGGCCGCCGGGCACCAACTCGTCCTGGTTCGCCTGATAACCGGCGAACGGTGTACGACTGAATTCGACCCAGTCCCTGGGCAACAACTGGCGCTCGCCCCAGCGTCCGTCACGCAACATCAACAGGCCGACCCGTGCCAGGTCCCGTGCGGTGAGGTAGGCATAGGACGAACCGACGAAGGTCCCGCTGGCGTCGCTTTCCCACACGGCGTGGGTAATGCCCAGGGGCTCGAACAGCGCCTGCCATGGATAGTCGGCGTAACGCTGGGCTCCCAGCATGCCTTTCAGGGCCGCCGACAGCAGATTGGTGTCGCCGCTGGAATAACGAAACACCTGCCCCGGCGCGCTGAAGGCCGGGTGCTCGGCGGTAAAGGTCGCCATATCGCCGTGGCCACGGGTGTAGAGCATGGCCACCACCGAGGACTTCAGCGGCGCGTACTCGTAGTCCTCCTGCCAATCCAGGCCCGAGGCCCAGTGCAACAGGTCAGACAGGCTGATCTCCGGGTGCTGGCGCAACGCCGGAAGGAAGCGGGCGGCCTTGTCCTGCAACTGGAAACGCCCTTCGCCATAAGCCACGCCCAGTACCGCGGCCAACAGGCTTTTGCTGATGGACCAGGTCAGGTGCGGGGTGTCGGCACTGCTCGGACCGGCGTAACGCTCATAGATCAACTGGCCGTCGCGGATCACCAGCAAGGCATCGCTGCGGATGCCCAGGCGGGTCGCGTCGTTGCGAGGGGCGAAGGCGTATGTCTCCAGCGCCTCGAGGGCCGGGCCGCTGACTACGGGGCCCTTGCTCCATTGCGCGCCGGGCCAGTTCTCGGCCCAGGCCGGTGGGAGCATGAATAGCAGCGCAAGCAGCAGGGTCGAGCCTTTGAGCATGGCGGGAACTCGGGCAAGGGAACCCGCTGAGGGTAGACCAGGGAGATGACAGTTTTTTGCCACCCGCGGCCCTTCCTTTATAAGGCCAGCGCCTTGGCCAGGCGTTTGCTCCGCGCCCCCGCCGCCAGGTCCAGCACCGCCCGATCGCGCGTCCACAATTCGGCCCACTGCGCCGGGCCATCGGCAAAGGCCTGTTCAAGGGCCGGCTTGAGCCCGTCGAACTGGGCGAACAGCCCGCCCAGCAACACATGCCCGCTGCTCAGCGAGGGGTTCTGCCGGCTAACTTCCGCGCAACCGGCGAGCAAGGCCAGCAATTGCAGGAGCAGGGTCTGCGGCCAGTCGTTGTCCTGGCCAACGCCATACAGCCAGGCCGTCATGGCGCTGAGCACATAGATGTCTTCCAGGGTGCGGAAGGGTTTGACGTAGGCATCCCAACCGTCGCCCGCCAGCAGTTCGCACAGGGCGTTATCCAGTTGCAGGCGGCCGTGACTGATGTCCGGCATCAGCGGGATCGCCGGCAGCTTGTCGACCTTGACCCCAGGCTCGCCGGCGTAGACCACCGCCAGGCTCAGGCGCGGCGATTCGCCTTGCGCTTCGCAGCGGGCGGCGATCAGCAGCCAGTCGGCGGCATCGCCGGCGGTGACGAAGTCCTTGCGCCCGCTCAGGTGCAGGTCCTGCAGCCGGGTCTGCATATCGGCCGGGCGCAGGCTGCGCTGCTCGGTGGCGCACAGGGCGCCCAGGCTCAGCGGCGCGCTGGGCCAAAGCATGCGCAAGGCCGCCTGGTAGCCCACCAGGAAGGCCAGCCCCGGGGTGGCCATCAGCCGCCCGCCGCGCACCGCCAGCTCGAAGGGCGTCACGGGCCCCGGCTCCTGTAATAACAGCTCCTGTAACAACGCGGCATAACCTTCGGCCAGGTCCGGGTGGGCGGGCAGTCGGCGACGGCTGTGCAGCAGGGCTTGCCAGGGCATAAGCGGGTCCTCAGGGGCTGTCATATAAGCATCACCAAAGCTTCATGGCGATGACACCGGGGCTACATAGCCTGACTTTGCACAACAAAGTCGATCGGCTGCAACCCAAGGCGGGTCAGTGGCCCGCACGGAGATTCACAATGACTCAGATCGCCCGCATCAGCGACACCGGCAATGAACGCCGCCTGCAAGCCGAGCGCCTGGTTGGCGCCGCGGCCCTGCAAGAAGCCCAGGCCCTGCGCTTCAACGTCTTCAGCGGCGAGTTCAACGCCAAACTGAAAGGCGCTGAGCTGGGTCTGGACATGGATGACTATGATGTCCACTGCAGCCATATCGGCGTGCGTGACTTGAACAGCGGCCGCCTGGTCGCCACCACCCGCCTGCTCGACCACCAGGCCGCCAGCAGCCTGGGGCGTTTCTACAGTGAAGAAGAATTCAGCCTGCACGGCCTGGTCCAGCTCAAGGGCCCGATCCTGGAGATCGGCCGTACCTGCGTCGACCCGGCCTACCGCAACGGCGGCACCATCGCCGTGCTCTGGGGCGAACTGGCCGAAGTGCTCAACCAGGGCGGCTACAGCTACCTGATGGGCTGCGCCAGCATCCCGATGCAGGACGGCGGCGTGCAGGCCCACGCGATCATGCAGCGCCTGCGCGAACGCTACCTGTGCACCGAACACCTGCGCGCCGAACCGAAGAACCCGCTGCCGAACCTCGACATCCCGTCCAACGTCATCGCCGAGATGCCGCCGCTGCTCAAGGCCTACATGCGCCTGGGCGCGAAGATCTGCGGCGAGCCGTGCTGGGACCAGGACTTCCAGGTGGCCGACGTGTTCATCCTGCTCAAGCGCGACGAGCTTTGCCCGCGCTACGCCCGCCACTTCAAGGCAGCCGTGTGATGCGCCGGCTGCGGGTCTACGGGCGCATCGCCCGCGTGCTGCTGGTGGTGGCGCTGGGCCTGAGCATGGCCTGCGTGTTCGGCGTGTTCGAGCGCCTGGGCATCGCCAATTCCATGGTCCGGCGCCAGCGCTGGTCGCGCTTTTTCATGGCGCGCCTGAGCAATGCCCTGCCCTTCGGCGTGACGGTGCACGGCGAGTTGCCGAAACAGCCGATGCTGTGGGTCAGCAATCATGTGTCCTGGACCGATATCCCGTTGCTCGGCGCGCTGACGCCGCTGTCGTTCCTGTCCAAGGCCGAAGTGCGCACCTGGCCGGTCGCCGGCTGGCTGGCCGCCAAGGCTGGCAGCCTGTTTATCCGCCGTGGTTCGGGCGACAGCCAGTTGATCCGCAAACAGATGACCCGCCATCTGCAGCAGACCCACCCGCTGCTGATGTTCCCCGAAGGCACCACCACCGACGGCCGTAGCCTGCGCACCTTCCACGGTCGCCTGCTGGCCAGCGCCATCGAAGCCGACGTGGCCTTGCAGCCGGTGGCCATTCGTTACCTGCGCGATGGCGATATCGATCCGCTGGCGCCGTTCATCGGCGATGATGATTTGCTGTCGCACCTGATGCGCCTGTTCGCCAACGACCAGGGTCGGGTGGAAATCCATCTGCTCAAGCCGATTGCCTGCCAGGGCCAGGAGCGCGCCGCGTTGGCGTTCCAGGCGCAACAGGCGGTGCAAAAGGTCCTGTTTGGCGATATCGCCCAGCCAGCCGAACCACGGCGTGCCGGCGACCTGATCGCTGCCTGACCCTGGGGGGAGCCGGCTTGCCGGCTCCTACCGCGACTGTATGTGTTGCGCGGCGAACGCCTGCAACTGCGGGTAGAACGCCCGGAAATCCTCGCTCAACGGCTGGTACAGCCGCTCCAGCTCGCCCATCGCCGCCGCCAGCTCTTCCGGGCGAGACAGGCGCCGGGCAATCCCCTGCAACACCTGCTCCAGCACCTCGAATTCCCGGTAGGAACCCAGCCAGTCATGGGCGGCCATGTGCGGCGCGATCTGCGCCAGGCGCCCGGGTAACCGGGGTTCGCCCGCCAGCACCCGGTACACGTCCGAGGTGAACAATTCCAACGGCCGGTCGGCATAGAGCGCCCAGTCCCGGGCCAGGCAGTGGTCGAAAAACACGTCCAGCACGATGCCGGCGTAACGCCGGCGGGTCAGGGAAAAACGCGACAGCGACTCGCCCACCAGCGGATGGCGGTCGGTAAAGATATCGATGCTGCGATGCAGCTGGATCGCCGCCTCGATTTCCGGGTCGAACTGGCCCTGCAGGCGTCCTTTGACAAAGTCGCCATACAGACTGCCGAGTAATTGACCGGGGCGCTGGCCGCCGAGGTGCAGATGTGCGAGATAATTCATTCGCGCAGCTTAGCACCGCGCCTCACATATCGTTATAACCCGATATACCGATTAACGCTGATCTCAGATCAAAATCATATTGGTATATCGCGAAATAGCGATTTAAAGTTCGCCTCATCGCGATATAACGTTTTACGGAAAACGAGCACCGCCATGTCCATCGACCTCGACGAAATAATAAAAGCCCTGGCGCACCCAGTACGACGAGACATCCTTATCTGGCTCAAGGACCCGAAGGTCCAGTTCCCCGATCAGACCCACAACCACGAGTACGGCATCTGCGCCGGACAGATCGACCAACGCTGCGGCCTGTCGCAGTCGACCGTGTCCGCGCACCTGGCGACCTTGCAACGGGCGGGCCTGATCAGCAGCCAGAAAGCCGGCCAATGGCACTTTTTCAAACGCAACGAGGATGTGATCCAAGCCTTCCTCGAAGCGCTCACCAAAGAACTCAGCAGTCGACGCTGACAAGGACCCGACAATGCCCCTCTCGCTCCTCATCCTGGCCTTGAGCGCCTTCGCCATCGGCACCACCGAGTTCGTCATCATGGGCCTGCTGCCCGATGTGGCGAATGACCTGGGTGTGTCGATCCCTGGCGCCGGCTGGCTGGTGACCGGCTACGCCCTGGGCGTGGCCATCGGCGCGCCCTTCATGGCCCTGGCCACCGCCAGGCTGCCGCGCAAGGCCGCCCTGGTAGCGTTGATGGGGATTTTCATCGTCGGCAACCTGCTGTGTGCGCTGGCCAGTGACTACGACGTGCTGATGTTCGCCCGTGTGGTCACCGCCCTGTGCCATGGCGCCTTCTTTGGTATCGGTTCGGTGGTCGCGGCAGGCCTGGTGCCCGCCAACAAGCGTGCCTCCGCCGTGGCCCTGATGTTCACCGGCCTGACCTTGGCCAACGTGCTCGGCGTACCGCTGGGCACCGCCCTGGGCCAACAGGCCGGCTGGCGTTCGACCTTCTGGGCAGTGACCCTGATCGGCGTGATTGCCCTGATCGGGCTGATCCGCTTCCTGCCGGCCAAGCGCGACGAAGAGAAGCTCGACATGCGTTCGGAACTGATCGCCCTCAAGGGCGCCGGGATCTGGCTGTCGCTGAGCATGACCGCGCTGTTCTCCGCCTCGGTGTTCACCCTGTTCACCTATGTCGCCCCGCTGCTGGGCGAGGTGACCGGCGTCTCGCCCCAAGGCGTGACCTGGACCCTGGTGCTGATCGGCCTGGGCCTGACCCTGGGCAACATCATCGGCGGCAAGATGGCCGACAAAAGCCTGTCGGGAACCCTGGTCGGCGTGCTGATCGCCATGGCCGTGACCAGCTCCGTGCTGACCTGGACCAGCGTCGCGCTGATCCCCACCGAAGTCACTCTCTTCCTCTGGGCCACCGCCTGCTTCGCCGCGGTGCCAGCCCTGCAGGTCAACGTGGTGACCTTCGGCAAGGCCGCGCCGAACCTGGTGTCCACGCTGAACATCGGCGCCTTCAACATCGGCAACGCCCTGGGCGCCTGGGTCGGGGGCAGCGTCATCGCCCACGGCTACGGCCTGGTCAACGTGCCGCTGGCCGCCGCCGCGCTGGCGGTCCTGGCCCTGCTGGTGACGCTGATTACCTTTCGCCAGGGCGGCAATGCCGAACTGGCTCCTGCGACCAACTGATACGTTCATCTAAAGAAGGGTGTATTTCATGACGACTATTTTCGATCCGATCAAACTCGGCGACCTCGAGCTGGCCAACCGCATCATCATGGCGCCGCTGACCCGCTGCCGCGCCGACGAAGGCCGCGTGCCGAACGCGCTGATGGCCGAGTACTACGTGCAACGCGCCTCCGCCGGCCTGATCCTCAGCGAGGCCACCTCGGTGACCCCGATGGGCGTCGGCTACCCGGACACCCCGGGCATCTGGTCCAACGACCAGGTGCGCGGCTGGAGCAACGTGACCAAGGCCGTTCACGGCGCGGGCGGCAAGATCTTCCTGCAACTGTGGCACGTGGGCCGGGTTTCCCACCCGAGCTACCTGAACGGCGAAGCGCCGGTCGCGCCAAGTGCCATCCAGCCCAAGGGCCATGTCAGCCTGGTACGCCCGCTGGCTGACTTCCCTACCCCGCGTGCCCTGGAAACCGCTGAAATCGCCGATATCGTCGACGCCTACCGCGTCGGCGCCGAGAACGCCAAGGCCGCCGGTTTCGACGGCGTGGAAATCCACGGCGCCAACGGCTACCTGCTGGACCAGTTCCTGCAAAGCTCCACCAACCAGCGCACCGACCAGTACGGCGGTTCCCTGGAAAACCGTGCCCGCCTGCTGCTGGAAGTGACCGACGCCGCCATCGAAGTCTGGGGCGCCGGCCGTGTTGGCGTACACCTGGCGCCACGGGCCGACTCCCATGACATGGGCGACGACAACCTGGCCGAAACCTTCACCTATGTCGCTCGCGAGCTGGGCAAACGCGGTATCGCCTTTATCTGCTCCCGCGAGAAAGAAGGCGCCGACAGCCTCGGCCCACAACTGAAAGAAGCCTTCGGCGGCCCGTACATCGCCAACGAACGTTTCACCAAGGACAGCGCCAACGCCTGGCTGGCCAGCGGCAAGGCCGATGCCGTGGCCTTCGGTGTGCCCTTCATCGCCAACCCGGACCTGCCGGCCCGCCTGAAGGCCGATGCGCCGCTGAACGACGCGCGTCCTGAACTGTTCTATGGCAAGGGCCCGGTCGGCTATATCGACTACCCGACGCTGTAAGGCGCTTCAATTAAAAAGCCCCGGACTCGCGAGAGCCGGGGCTTTTTCATGCGCGCTCACCTGTAGGAGCAAAGCTTGCTCGCGATAAACCCAAGGGCAACGGGTAGCTTCAGGCACACCGCGTTATCCTTGACCACCATCGCGAGCAAGCTTCGCTCCTACAAGGGCGGGGCGCGATCAGTTGCGCTTACGCTGGCCCCAGGCCACGGCCAGGCCGCTGAGGCAGATCACCGCGATCCCGACTATGCCGAAGCTGTCCGGGGTGTGATCGAAAATCAGGTAGCCGTACATGCCGGCGAACAGGATCTGCCCGTAGCTGAATGGCGCCAGCATTGCCGGCGCGGCATGGCGGAAGGCCTGGGTCAGCAACAGGTGGCCGAGCATGCCGCAGGTACCGAGGCCGATCATGAACAGGGCATGCCACAGGGTCGGCGTACTCCAGAAGAACGGCAGCGCCGCACTCATGATCAGGCTGTTGAGAATCCCGGTGAGGAAGTTGCTGGTGGTGGGGCTGTCGACCCCGCTGAGCTTGCGGGTGAGCAATTGGTAGAAGCCGAAACACAACGCCGAGCACAGCGGCAGCAGGATCGCCGGGGTGAACAAGGCGCCGCCCGGACGAATCACAATCAAGACCCCGACGAAACCGGCCAGCACCGCCAGCCACTGGCTGCGGGTCACCCGTTCGCCCAGCAGCGGCACGGACAACGCGGTGACTAGCAAGGGCGCGAGGAAGTTGACCGCGGTGGCCTCGGCCAGGGGGATATAACGCAGGCCGGTGGTGAAAAACAGGCTGGTGCCGATCAGGCACAAGGCACGCAACAGTTGCAGGCCAGGCCGCTTGGTACGGACCACGGCGGAAAAACCGCTGCGCGGCACGAACACCACCAGCATCAACAGCGTGTGCACCACATACCGGGCCCAAACCACCATGACGATGGGGTAGAAGCCGGACAGGTATTTGGACAGGGTGTCATGACTGGCGAACAGCAAAACCGCCAGGCAAATCAGTGCTATACCTTTTACCGGCTGCTCGGCGCCCTTGTAAGCCGCGGTACTCACACTCATTCACATACTCGCAACAATTTCCCTACAAAATACGTAGCTCGCTATCTATCAAGATAAAGCCGGCACGTATATAAAGGCATCCCGGTGAGCCGTGACGAATGAAACATCGCGTTTTATAACGCGCAAACGTTGACATCTGCCGACGTAATTCCGCATTTTGTCTCAATTACGCAGGCTGGAACTCAGGCGCAGCATGTCCAATCCGGTATCGATCCAGCGCTCCGCTTCCTTATGGAGTTCGAAGCTGTCCGGCGCCAACAGCCACTGATAAAGAATGCCATCAATATAGGCGTGGATACTGATGGCCGCCCGGGCAGTATCGAGATTCTCGGGCAGTTGTCCCCGCTTCACGGCATTGCGCAACCCCAGCTCGATATGCACGTTGCAATCCAGGCTGGCCGCGCGACGCTGGCGCCGCATGTCGCACATTTCATCGGTGATTTCGCACTTGTGAAACAAAATCTCATTAATGCGTCGGGTTTTCGGGTCCAGGGCAATTTGATGAAACAAATGAATCAGCAGCTTGCGCATGCACCCCAGCGGGTCGACTTCCTCTTCGTCTTCACTCGCCCTGGCCATTTCATTCAACGGCTCGCGCAAGGTATCGAGCATGGCCTGCACCAGATCCGCCTTGTTGCTGAAGTGCCAGTAAATAGCTCCACGCGTGACACCGGCCAACGCCGCGATATCGGCCAGGGTGGTACGCGCCACACCGCGCTCGTAGAAGGCTTTTTCGGCCGCCTCGAGTATCTGTTTGCGGGTTTCTTGAGCTTCCTCTTTGGTACGACGGACCATGGCAGTAAACCTCGATCAGGATGTTTCAGCGATGCATGAAACTCATCTGAATAAATATGGAACGGCATCTCGGGTGCCGTTTGCCCAGCCTACAATTCAACGTTTGCAACGGCTTTTGTAACCGAATGGGTACGTCGCCAAGGTATTTACAAACAACCATGAACGTAAGTATATTCCTTAGCAAGCTACTTATCCACTCAGCACTCGTTTTTTACCCTTCCACTTTTCGAGTGCGCATTTTGCGCGCCTGACCCGAGGATCTTCATGCAACTCAAGCCAGCTGTTACCGCTCTGGTCACTGCCGTCGCCCTGGCATCGCTGCTCAGCGGATGTAAAAAGGAAGAGGCGGCTCCAGCCCCACAAGCCCCTCAGGTCGGCGTAGTCACCCTGCAACCTCAAGCCTTTACCCTGACGTCCGAGCTTCCAGGGCGCACCACTGCGTTCCGGATCGCCGAGGTCCGTCCTCAGGTCAACGGCATCATTCTCAAGCGTCTGTTCAAGGAAGGCGGCGACGTCAAGGAAGGTCAGCAGCTCTACCAGATCGATCCGTCGGTCTATGAGTCGACCCTCAAGAGCGCCCAGGCCAACCTGCAATCGACCAAGTCGATCTCCGATCGCTACAAGCAACTGGTCGACGAGCAAGCCGTAAGCCGCCAGGAATACGACACTGCCGTCGCCAACCGCCTGCAATCGGAAGCCTCGCTGCAGAGCGCCCAGATCGACCTGCGCTACACCAAGGTGCTGTCGCCGATCTCCGGGCGTATCGGCCGTTCTTCGGTCACCGAAGGCGCATTGGTCAGCAACGGCCAGTCCAGCGCCATGGCAACCATCCAGCAACTCGATCCGATCTACGTCGACGTCACCCAGTCGTCGGTCGAACTGCTCGAGCTGCGCCGCGAGCTGGAAAGCGGTCGCCTGCAGAAGGCCGGCGACAACGCTGCCAAGGTCAAGCTGACCCTGGAAGACGGCAGCCAGTACAAGCTCGACGGCAAGCTGGAGTTCTCCGAAGTGTCGGTCGACGAAACCACCGGTTCCGTGACCCTGCGCGCGGTGTTCCCGAACCCGGAACACACCTTGCTGCCAGGCATGTTCGTGCATGCGCAACTGCAGGCCGGCGTGAATGCCGCGGCGATCCTCGCCCCGCAACAAGGCGTGACCCGCGACCTCAAGGGCACACCGACCGCGCTGGTGGTTGGCCCGGACAACAAGGTTGAACTGCGTCAGCTCAAGGCCAGCCGCACCGTCGGCAACCAGTGGCTGATCGAGGACGGCCTGAAGGCCGGTGATCGCCTGATCACCGAAGGGCTGCAATTCGTCCGACCTGGCGTCGAAGTCAAAGCCAGCGAAGCGACCAACGTTCCAGCAAAAAACCCGGCCACTGCACAGGCAACTGACAAAGCTGCAGGCGGCAAAGGGGAGTAAACCATGTCGAAATTTTTTATCGACCGTCCGATTTTCGCCTGGGTAATCGCCCTGGTGATCATGCTGGTCGGGGCTCTATCGATCCTCAAATTGCCGATCAACCAATACCCGAGCATCGCGCCACCAGCGATCGCCATCTCCGTGACCTACCCAGGCGCTTCCGCACAGACCGTGCAGGACACCGTGGTCCAGGTCATCGAGCAGCAGCTCAACGGTATCGACAACCTGCGTTATGTGTCCTCGGAAAGTAACTCCGACGGCAGCATGACCATTACCGCGACCTTCGAGCAGGGCACCAACTCGGACACCGCGCAGGTTCAGGTGCAGAACAAGCTGAACCTGGCCACCCCGCTGCTGCCGCAAGAAGTGCAGCAACAGGGTATCCGCGTAACCAAGGCGGTGAAGAACTTCCTGTTGGTGATCGGTGTGGTTTCCGAGGACGGCAGCATGTCCAAGGACGACCTCTCGAACTACATCGTGTCCAACATGCAGGACCCGATCTCGCGGACCGCGGGCGTGGGTGACTTCCAGGTGTTCGGTGCCCAGTACGCCATGCGTATCTGGCTCGACCCGGCCAAGCTGAACAACTTCAACCTGACTCCGGTTGACGTGAAAACCGCCGTGGCGGCGCAGAACGTCCAGGTGTCGTCCGGCCAGATCGGTGGTTTGCCAGCCCTGCCAGGCCAGCAACTGAACGCCACCATCATCGGCAAGACCCGCCTGCAGACTGCCGAGCAGTTCAAGGCCATCCTGCTGAAAGTCAACGCGGACGGCTCGCAAGTGCGTCTGGGCGATGTCGCGGATGTGGCCCTGGGGGGTGAAAACTACTCCGTCAGTGCCCAGTTCAACGGTGCCCCGGCTTCCGGCCTGGCCGTGAAACTGGCCAACGGCGCCAACGCCCTGGACACCGCCAAGGCTCTGCGCAAGACCATCAGCGACCTGGAGCCGTTCTTCCCGGAAGGGATGAAAGTGGTCTTCCCGTACGACACCACCCCGGTGGTGACCGAGTCGATCAAGGGTGTGGTCGAGACCCTGGTCGAAGCGATCGTGCTGGTGTTCCTGGTGATGTTCCTGTTCCTGCAGAACTTCCGCGCCACCGTCATCACCACCATGACCGTTCCGGTGGTGTTGCTGGGTACCTTCGGCATCCTCGCGGCCGCCGGGTTCAGCATCAACACCCTGACCATGTTCGGCATGGTGCTGGCCATCGGCTTGCTGGTGGACGACGCCATCGTCGTGGTGGAAAACGTCGAGCGGGTGATGGCCGAGGAAGGCCTGTCGCCCAAGGAAGCGACCAAGAAGTCCATGGGCCAGATCCAGGGCGCCCTGGTCGGTATTGCCCTGGTACTGTCGGCGGTACTGCTGCCGATGGCGTTCTTCAGCGGCTCCACCGGTGTGATCTACAAGCAGTTCTCGATCACCGTGGTCTCGGCCATGGCCCTGTCGGTACTGGTTGCCCTGATCTTCACCCCGGCCCTGTGCGCCACCATGCTCAAGGCCATTCCCCATGGCGAACACGCCGCGCCGAAACGCGGCTTCTTCGGCTGGTTCAACCGTACCTTCGACCGCAGCGTCAAAAGCTACGAACGTGGCGTGGGCAATATCCTGCGGCACAAGGCGCCTTACCTGCTGGCCTACGCGCTGATCGTGGTCGGCATGATCTGGCTGTTCGCCCGTATCCCGACTGCGTTCCTTCCGGAAGAAGACCAGGGCGTACTGTTCGCCCAGGTACAGACCCCGGCCGGTTCCAGTTCCGAGCGGACCCAGGTGGTCGTCGATGAAATGCGCGCCTACCTGCTGGACAAGGAAAAGGACACCGTGGCCTCGGTCTTCACCGTGAACGGCTTCAACTTCGCCGGTCGTGGCCAGAGTTCGGGTATGGCGTTCATCATGCTCAAGCCGTGGGACGAACGCTCCGTGGAAAACAGCGTGTTCAACCTGGCCGCGCGTGCCCAGCAGCACTTCTTCAGCTTCCGCGATGCGATGGTGTTCGCCTTCGCCCCGCCGGCGGTACTGGAGCTGGGTAACGCCACCGGTTTCGACGTGTTCCTGCAGGACCGCGCCGGTATCGGCCACGAGAAACTGATGGAAGCCCGCAACCAGTTCCTCGGCATGGCGGCGCAGAGCAAGGTCCTGTCCCAGGTGCGTCCGAACGGCCTGAACGACGAGCCGCAGTACCAGCTGGAAATCGATGACGAGAAGGCCAGCGCCCTGGGCGTGACCATCTCCGACATCAACAACACCTTGTCGATTGCCCTGGGCAGTAGCTACGTCAACGACTTCATCGACCGCGGTCGGGTGAAGAAGGTGTACATCCAGGGTCAGCCTAACGCGCGCATGAGCCCCGAGGACCTGAAGAAGTGGTACGTGCGCAACAGCGCCGGGACCATGGTGCCGTTCGCCTCCTTCGCCAAAGGCACGTGGATCTACGGTTCGCCGAAACTGGCCCGTTACAACGGCGTAGAAGCGGTGGAAGTCCTGGGTGCCCCGGCGCCGGGCTACAGTACCGGTGAGGCCATGGCCGAAGTCGAAGCCATCGCCAAGAAGCTGCCGGCCGGTGTCGGTATCTCCTGGACCGGTCTGTCCTACGAGGAGCGTCTGTCGGGCTCGCAAGCGCCTGCGCTGTACGCCTTGTCGCTGCTGATGGTGTTCCTGTGTCTGGCGGCGCTGTATGAAAGCTGGTCGATTCCGATCGCGGTCATGCTGGTGGTGCCGCTGGGGATCATCGGTGCGCTGATGGCGACCAGCCTGCGCGGCCTGTCCAACGACGTGTACTTCCAGGTGGGGCTGTTGGTGACCATCGGTCTGGCGGCGAAAAACGCCATTCTGATCGTCGAGTTCGCCAAGGAACTGCACGAACAGGGCCGCAGCCTGGTCGACGCGGCGATCGAAGCCTGCCGCATGCGTCTGCGTCCGATCGTCATGACCTCCCTGGCCTTCGTACTCGGTGTGGTACCGCTGGCCATCTCCACCGGCGCAGGCTCAGGTAGCCAGCATGCGATCGGTACAGGGGTGATTGGCGGTATGCTCACCGCGACTGTCCTGGCGATATTCTGGGTGCCTTTGTTCTTCGTCACCGTGTCCTCGATGAGCCGCCGCAAGGCAATCGAAACGGAAACTACTGAAACTCCTGAAGAGGCTGGCCAATGAGCAAGTCGCTACTCTCCCTCGCAATCACCGCCACCGTGCTGAGTGGTTGCTCGCTGATACCGGATTATCAGCAGCCGCAAGCGCCGGTCGCGGCGCAATACCCGCAAGGGCCGGCCTATTCGCCTGCGGAGGCTGCCAACCAGGCAGCCGCCGAACAGGGCTGGCGGCAGTTCTTCCATGACCCTGCCCTGCAGCAGCTGATCCAGACCGCGCTGGTGAACAACCGCGACCTGCGGGTCGCGGCGCTGAACATCGACGCCTACGCCGCGCAGTACCAGATCCAGCGCGCGGACCTGTTCCCGGCGATTTCGGCCACCGGCAGCGGCAGCCGTCAACGTACCCCGGCACGGATGTCGCAGACCGGTGAAGCGGCCATCTCCAGCCAGTACTCGGCCACCCTGGGTGTCAGCGCTTATGAGCTGGACCTGTTCGGTCGCGTTCGCAGCTTGAGCGAGCAGGCCTTGCAGACCTACTTCTCCAGCGAAGAAGCCCGGCGCAGTACGCAGATCAGCCTGGTGGCCAGCGTGGCCAACGCCTACCTGACCTGGCAGGCCGACAAGGAACTGCTGAAGCTGACCCAGGACACCCTGGCGGCCTACGAGGAGAGTTACCGCCTCACCTCGCGCAGCAACGAAGTCGGCGTGGCCTCGGCCCTGGACCTGAGCCAGGCGCGGACCTCGGTGGAGAACGCCCGGGTGCAACTGGCGCGTTATACCCGCCAGGTGGCCCAGGACGAAAACAGCCTGACCCTGCTGCTGGGTACCTCGATCCCGGCCAACCTGCCGAGCGCGCAGCCGTTGTCGGCCGACCTGCTCAGCGAGTTGCCGGCCGGCCTGCCGTCGGAACTGCTGCAACGTCGTCCGGACATCCTCGCCGCCGAGCACAACCTGAAAGCCGCCAACGCCAGTATTGGCGCGGCACGCGCGGCGTTCTTCCCGAGCATCAGCCTGACGGCCAATGCCGGGACCTTGAGCCCGGACATGGGCGGCCTGTTCAAGGGCGGCTCGGGCACCTGGTCGTTCGCACCACAGATCAATATCCCGATCTTCAACGCCGGCAGCCTGCGCGCCAGCCTGGATTACTCGAAAATCCAGAAAGACATCAACGTGGCGCAGTACGAGAAGTCCATCCAGACCGCCTTCCAGGAAGTCTCCGATGGCCTGGCCGCACGTCAGACCTACAACCAGCAGTTGCAGGCCCAGCGTGACTTCGTCAACGCCAACCAGGACTACTACCGTCTGGCCGAGCGTCGCTACCGCATCGGTGTCGACAGCAACCTGACCTTCCTCGACGCCCAGCGCTCGCTGTTCAGCGCACAGCAAGCGTTGATCACCGACCGGCTTGCGCAGCTGACCAGCGAGGTCAACCTGTACAAGGCCCTGGGTGGCGGTTGGAACGAGCAAGGTTCGCAGAAAGCGGAAGTGAGCAAAGAGGCACCGCCACTGAAGCTGTTCTGAGTGCATGACGCTTGAAAAAAGCCCACCTTTCGGTGGGCTTTTTTATGGGCCGAAAACGGCCGTCACTTGTGTTCGTTAATCGCCCAAAACCCGCCAAGGCCAATTGAACAGGGCCGTTGATCCAACGCACCATTCCCCGCACCTACAAAAACCAATAACAACAGGTTCGTCATCATGACCCCGCGCCCTGCCCGCTCCGGCTGATTCCGCTCCATCCACCCTCCCGGTTTCAACCTTGTCTGCAACCTGACGTTGCCGCAGCGCCCTGCCTCACCCCTAACAATTAGAGAGCCCGATCCATGAAGCCATCCATTCGCACTCCCTACTCCCTGCTGCCTGGCCTGCTGGCCGTCAGCGTTGCCGGCACGACCCTACCGGTCATGGCCGCGGAGTCCGGCTTTCTCGAAGACGCCAAGGTCAACCTGAACCTGCGCAACTTCTACATCAACCGCAACTTCACCAACCCGGGCAAAGCCCAGGGCAAGGCTGAGGAATGGACCCAGAGTTTCATCCTCGACGCCAAGTCCGGCTTCACCCAGGGCACCGTCGGGTTCGGCATGGACGTGCTGGGGCTGTACTCGCTGAAGCTCGATGGCGGCAAGGGCACCGGCGGCACCCAACTGCTGCCCCTGGATCACGACGGGCGTCCGGCCGACCACTTCGGCCGCACGGGCGTGGCGTTCAAGGCGCGCCTGTCGCAGACCGAAGTCAAGGTCGGCGAATGGATGCCGGTGCTGCCGATCCTGCGCTCGGACGACGGTCGCTCCCTGCCCCAGACCTTCCGCGGCGGCCAGATCACCTCGAAGGAAATTGACGGCCTGACGCTCTACGGCGGCCAGTTCCGCGCCAACAGCCCGCGTGACGACAGCAGCATGAGCGACATGTCGATGACTGGCAAAGCGGCCTTCACCTCCGACCGTTTCAACTTCCAGGGCGGCGAATACAGCTTCAACGACAAGCGCACCCAGGTCGGCGTGTGGAACGCCCAGCTCAAGGACATCTACAGCCAGCAATACCTCAACCTGATCCACAGCCAGCCGCTGGGCGACTGGACCCTGGGCGCCAATATCGGCTTCTTCTACGGCAAGGAGGATGGCAGCGCCCGCGCCGGCGACCTGGACAACAAGACCTGGTCGGGCCTGTTCTCGGCCAAGTACGGCGGCCACACCTTCTACGTCGGCCTGCAGAAACTCACCGGCGACAATGCCTGGATGCGCGTCAACGGCACCAGCGGTGGCACCCTGGCCAACGACAGCTACAACGCCAGCTACGACAACGCCCAGGAAAGATCCTGGCAACTGCGTCACGACTACAACTTCGTCGCTGTCGGTGTACCCGGCCTGACCCTGATGAACCGCTACATCAAGGGCAGCAACGTGCACACCGGCACCATCACCGACGGCAAGGAATGGGGGCGCGAGACCGAGCTGGCCTACACCGTGCAAAGCGGCACGCTGAAGAACCTCAACGTCAAATGGCGCAACTCGACCATGCGCCGCGACTTCAGTACCAACGAGTTCGACGAGAACCGCCTGATCATCAGCTACCCGATCAGCCTGCTGTAAGCACACTCGATCGGCATAGCCAGAACCAAGGCCAGCCCCATTCCCCGGGACTGGCCTTGTTTTTGGTAGGAGCGAAGCTTGCTCGCGATGATCGTCAACGATGGCACGTACTGACGGGCCAAACGCGGCGCTCTCAGGTTCATCGCGAGCAAGCTCGCTCCTGCAGGGAAAACGCAGCGGCGCCGAGTTTCTTTACAGGTCGTGGGTATCAGCCGCGGGATTCGACGCCCAGCTCGTCCCACACCGACTCGGCCAGGTGGAAGGTCGCGTTGGCCGCCGGAATGCCGCAGTAGATCGCGCTCTGCATGATCACTTCCTTGATCTCGGCGCGGCTCACGCCGTTGTTGGCGGCGGCACGCAGGTGCAGCTTGAGCTCTTCGTTGCGGTTCATGCCGATCAGCATGGCGATGGTGATCAGGCTGCGGGTGTGGCGTGGCAGGCCCGGACGGGTCCAGATATCGCCCCAGGCGTGCCGGGTGATCATTTCCTGGAACTCCGAGTTGAACTCGGTCAGGGTATTCAGGCTGCGATCGACATGGGCGTCGCCCAGCACCGCGCGACGTACTTGCATGCCTTCGGCGTAACGTTGTTTCTCGTCCATCGGGGCTTCCTCAAATGTTCTGGTCAGCCAGCAGAAATGCCACGACTCGCTCGCTGAACGCAGCACCGGCCTGGACGTTGGACAGGTGCGCCGCATGGAACTCGGCATATTCGGCGCCGCGCACGCGCTCCTGAATGAAATGCCCACCGGATGGCGGCGTGACCGCATCTTCGGTGCCGGACACCACCAGGGTCGGCGCTTCGATCGCCGACAGTTGATCGCGGAAATCCGCATCGCGCACCGCCGCGCAGTTGGCGGCATAACCCTGGGGCGAGGTGGCCGCCAGCATGTCGGTGATCAGCTTGGCCTGATCCGGGTGCGCCGCGGCGAAATCCGGAGTGAACCAGCGGGCGATCGAGGCATCGCGCAATGCGACCATGGCCGCCTGGCCGTCGCGCAGCACAGTCTCGATGCGCGGGTTCCATACCGACAGCTCGCCGATCTTCGCCGCGGTGTTGCACACCACCAGCTTGTGCAGGCGCTCGCCGGCATTGATGCCCAGCCACTGGCCAATCAGCCCGCCCATGGACAGGCCGCAGAAATGCGCGCGCTGGATATGCAGCGCGTCCAGCAGCGCCAGCACGTCACGGCCCAACTGCTCGATGCTGTAGGGCCCTTCGGTGACCAGGGACTTGCCGTGGCCACGGGTGTCGAAACGCAGTACCCGGAAGTGCTTGGTAAAGGCCGGAATCTGGATGTCCCACATGTGCAGGTCGGTACCCAGGGAATTGGACAGGACCAGCACCGGCGCATCGGCCGGGCCATCCAGTTGGTAATGCAGTTCGCCATCGGCGAGTTGTACGAATCCCACGGCAGTCTCCTTCAGGCGTTCAAGGCAAAATGTTCGGCCACGGCGCGCTCGACCCAGGCTTGCGCCTGGCCGAGGTAATGCGCCGGGTCCAGCAGGCGATCCAGTTCTTCCGCCGACAGCTCGGCGGTCACTTGCGGCTCATCCCCCAGCACCGCGCGCAGATGCCGCTGTTCGGCCACCGCGCGCTTGCAGCATTGCTCCAGCAGATGGTGCGCGGTCTCGCGGCCCAGGCGCTGGGCCAGGGCGATGCTCACGGCTTCCGCCAGCACCAGCCCCTGGGTCAGGTCGAGGTTCCTGGCCATCCGCGCGGCGTCGACTTCCAGCCCATCGGCCACCAGCAGCGCCTGTTGCAAGGCACCGGACACCAGGCAGCAGATCTCCGGCAGGGTTTCCCATTCGGCGTGCCACAGGCCCAAGCTGCGTTCGTGCTCCTGGGGCATGGCGCTGAACATAGTCGCCAGCAGCCCGGGAACCCGGGTCGCCGCGCCGATCAACACCGCCGCGCCCACCGGGTTGCGCTTGTGCGGCATGGTCGAGGAGCCGCCCTTGCCCGGCGCCGACGGTTCGAAGACTTCCGCCGCCTCGGTCTGCATCAGCAGGCTGATGTCACGGCCGAGCTTGCCGAGGCTGCCGGCGATCAGGCCGAGCACCGAAGCGAACTCCACCAGTCGGTCGCGCTGGGTGTGCCAGGGCTGTTCCGGCAAGCTCAGTTGCAGCTCCTCGGCCAGGGCCTGGGCAATGGGCAGTGCCTGCTCGCCCAGGGCCGCGAGGGTGCCGGAGGCACCGCCGAACTGCAGCACCAGCAAGCGCGGCTTGAGCTGCGCCAGACGCTCGCGGCTGCGGGTCAGCGCCCCCAGCCAGCCAGCGATCTTCATGCCAAGGGTGACTGGCGTGGCGTGTTGCAGCCAGGTGCGGCCGGCCATCGGGGTGGCGGCATAACGCTGGGCCTGCGCGGCCAGGATGCCGCCGAGACGCGCCAGGTCGTTGTCGATCAGGTTCAGTGCATGCCGCAGTTGCAGGACCAGCCCACTGTCCATCACATCCTGGCTGGTGGCGCCCAGGTGCACATGACGCTCGGCGCTGGCATCGCTCTTGGCGATCTGTTTGCCCAGGGCCTTGACCAGCGGAATCGCCGAGTTGCCCGCTGTGGCGATAGCCTGGCCAAGGGCAGAAAAATCATAGAGTCCGGCCCGGCAAGCCGCCTCGATCGGCGCCACCGCCTCGGCCGGTATCACCCCAACCCGAGCCTCGGCCCGGGCCAGCGCGGCCTCGAAGTCGAGCATGGCCTGGACCCGCCCCTGGTCGCAGAACACCGCGCGCATATCGCGGGTGGTGAAGTAGGCATCGAACAGTTGGTTGCTCGCCGGTGTACTCATAAACAATCCTTTGGGGCGTGCGTCCGCGACGGACGCACGCGGACAGGTCAAAGATCGTGGTGCAGGTACGCCGCCTGTTTAGGCAGACGCAGGCTGAACAGGAAGGCAATCGCCATCATCGCCGTCACGTACCAGTAGAAGGTGTTTTCCATGCCCAGGGATTTCAGGCCCAGGGCCACGTATTCCGCCGAACCGCCGAACAGCGCGTTGGCCACCGCATAAGCCAGGCCTACCCCCAGCGCCCGCACTTGCGGCGGGAACATCTCGGCTTTTACCAGGCCACTGATGGAGGTGTAGAAACTGACGATCGCCAGGGCCAGGGTGATCAGCACAAAGGCCAGGAACGGGCTGCTGATGGTTTTCAGGGTCAGCAGGATAGGCACGGTGCACAGCGTGCCCAGCGCGCCGAACCAGAGCATCGAGTTACGCCGGCCGATCTTGTCCGCCAGCATGCCGAACAGCGGCTGCATGCACATATAAAGGAACAGCGCGCCGGTCATGATGTAGCTGGCGGTCTTGGCGTGCATGCCGGCGGTGTTCACCAGGTACTTCTGCATATAGGTGGTGAAGGTGTAGAAAATCAGCGAGCCACCAGCGGTGTAGCCGAGCACGGTGACAAAGGCCTTGGAGTGATGCTTGAACAGCGCGGCAACGCTGCCGGCGTCCTTGTCTTCACGCATTTCCTTGCTGGTGGTTTCTTTCAGCGAGCGCCGCAGCAGCAGGGAGATCAGGGCGGCGATGGCGCCGATCACGAACGGAATCCGCCAGCCCCAGGCCTTGAGCTCCGCTTCGTCGAGAAACTGTTGCAGGATCACCACCACCAGTACCGCCAGCAGTTGCCCGCCGATCAGGGTCACGTACTGGAAGGACGCGAAGAACCCGCGCTGGCCCTTGAGCGCGACTTCGCTCATGTAGGTGGCGGTGGTGCCGTATTCCCCACCCACCGACAGGCCCTGGAACAGCCGCGCCATCAGCAGCAGTGCCGGTGCCCAGGCACCGATGCTGGCGTAGGTCGGCAGGAAGGCGATGACCAAGGAGCCTGCGCACATCATCAGCACCGAGATCATCATGGAATTCTTGCGCCCGTGCTTGTCGGCCACCCGGCCGAACAGCCAGCCGCCGATAGGACGCATCAGGAACCCGGCGGCGAACACGCCGGCGGTATTGAGCAGTTGCACCGTGGGGTCGTCGGAGGGGAAAAACGCCGGGGCGAAATAGATCGCGCAGAAGGCGTAGACGTAGAAGTCGAACCATTCGACCAGGTTACCGGAGGAGGCGCCGACGATCGCGAAGATCCTCTTGCTGCGTTCCTCGGTCGTATAGTGACTGGTTAACGTTGTCATGGCTTTTCACTCTTTGGGGACGTGGTGAGTCTAGACATACTTTGTAACAGTCCCGCTCCGCAAGACGACCTTGGGGGGAGCGGCCGGTTCAGCCTTATCGCGAACCAGCCCGCTCCCCCGGGCACACTCAATAATCGAAGAACACCGTTTCCGCGTCGGTCCCCTGCAGGATCACGTTCCACTGGTAGTGGCCCGCGGCATCGGCCTTGGCCAGCAAGGTGGCGCGACGCTCCTCGGGTACGCAGGCCAGCAGCGGATCGGTCGCGTTGGCCGGTTCGCCGTCGAAGTAGATGCGAGTCAGCAAGTGCTTGACCAGCCCCCGGGCAAACACCAGTACCACCAGGTGCGACGCCTGGGTCGAACCCTGCAGGCCAGGCACGGTGCCCGGCTTGATGGTGGTGAAGCGGAAACGCCCTTCCCCATCCACCGGCACCCGGCCGAAGCCCTGGAAGTTCGGGTCCAGGGCCTTGTCCTGATCGTCTTCCGGGTGGTCGTACTTGCCGACCGCGTTGGCCTGCCAGATTTCCAGCATGGCGTCGTTGACGAAATCGCCGTTGCCATCCACCACCTGGCCGCTGATCGCCACCCGCTCGCCGAGGGTCTCGGCCTGGGTCAGGTCTTCGCGGTTCAGCCAGGTCAGGCCGATGTGGTAGTAGGGGCCGACGGTGTGGGACGTGGTCGCAGTCAGCGTCATCTTATTTCTCCATCGGCGTGGCATCGCGGCCGCGCAAGACGATGTCCCAACGGTAGCCGAGGGCGTAGGACGGAATGGTTTTCTCCAGGTCGAAGCTGGCGATCAGGCGTTCCTTGGCGCTGGTGTCCGGCACGCAGTTGTAGATCGGGTCATAGGCCAGCAGCGGGTCGCCGGGGAAATACATCTGGGTCACCAGGCGCGTGAGGATGCTCGGCCCGAACAGCGAGAAGTGGATATGCGCCGGACGCCAGGCGTTGTGGTGGTTACCCCAGGGATAGGCGCCGGGCTTGATGGTCTGGAACTGGTACCAGCCATCGGCGTCGGTGACAGTGCGCCCGGTGCCGGTGAAGTTCGGGTCCAGCGGCGCATCGTGCAGGTCACGGTCGTGGTTGTAGCGACCGGCGGCGTTGGCCTGCCAGATCTCCACCAGGATCCCCGGCACCGGCAGGCCGTTCTCGTCCAGCACCCGGCCGTGGATGATGATGCGTTCGCCCTGGGGCTCGCCGGCATGCTGGGCGGTCAGGTCGTTATCCTTGTCCTGCAGGTAATCGGCGCCGATGGTCGGGCCGGTGATTTCCGACAGCGAATGGGGCAGGAACACCAGCGGCTTGGACGGCGAGCGGGTGTTGGTGGATTTGTAGGCCGGGTGCAGGTACTCAGGCTGAGTACCTGGTTGCGGGCGCCGGTAACCGGGCTTGTCGGTCATGCTCGATCCTCGTTCTTGTAAGAAGCGCGTCAGACGCGCTCAATGGCCAATGCCAGGCCCTGGCCGACACCCACACACATGGTCGCCAGGCCTTTCTTGCCACCGGTTTTTTCCAGGTGGTGCAGCGCGGTCAATACCAGGCGCGCGCCGCTCATGCCCAGTGGGTGGCCAAGGGCGATGGCACCGCCGTTGGGGTTGACCTGTGGCGCGTCGTCCGCCAGTCCCAGTTCGCGCAACACCGCCAGGCCCTGGCTAGCGAAGGCTTCGTTGAGTTCGATCACATCAAAATCGCTGACCGCCACGCCCAGGCGTTCGGTCAACTTGCGCACCGCCGGCACCGGGCCGATGCCCATCACCCGTGGCGCGACGCCGGCGCTGGCCATGCCCAGCACTCGGGCACGGGCAGTCAGACCGTGCTTTTTCACCGCCTCGGCCGACGCCAGGATCAGCGCCGCCGCCCCATCGTTGACACCCGAGGCGTTGCCGGCGGTGACGGTCTTGTCCGGGCCGTTGACCGGCTTGAGTTTGCTCAGGGTTTCCAGCGAGGTATCGGCCCGCGGATGTTCGTCCTGTTCTACAACGGTCTCGCCCTTCTTGTGGACGATACGCACCGGGACGATTTCCTCGGCGAAGAACCCGGCGGCCTGCGCCGCGGCGGTACGCTGCTGGCTGCGCAGGGCGAACGCGTCCTGGTCGGCGCGCGACACCTGATAGTCATCGGCGACGTTGTCGGCGGTTTGCGGCATGGCATCCACGCCGTACTGGGCCTTCATCAGCGGGTTGATGAAACGCCAGCCGATGGTGGTGTCTTCCAGCTTCATGTTGCGCGAAAAGGCGGTGTCGGCCTTGCCCATGACAAAGGGCGCGCGGGACATCGACTCGACGCCGCCAGCGATGGCCAGCTCCATCTCGCCGCTGGCGATGGCGCGGAAGGCGGTGCCGATGGCATCCATGCCCGAAGCGCACAGGCGGTTGAGGGTCACGCCCGGAATGGTTTCCGGCAGCCCGGCCAGCAGCAGCGCCATGCGCGCCACGTTGCGATTGTCTTCGCCGGCCTGGTTGGCGCAGCCGAGGAACACCTCGTCCACCGCGCTCCAGTCCACCGACGGGTTGCGCTCGATCAGCGCCTTGATCGGCGCAGCGGCCAGGTCGTCGGCACGGACGGTCGACAGGCCGCCACCAAAGCGGCCGATGGGGGTACGAATGGCGTCACAGATAAACACTTCGCGCATCAGGCTTCTCCCGGGGTTTGACCATGGGCCGCGGCGGTGCGGGCTTCCAGGTCGCGCAGGGCGGTCAATTCGATCTCGGTCGGCGCGGCGGTTTCCGCGACCTGGTCGGCGAAACGGATCGCCCAGCCGGTGGCGGCGACCACCTGCTCGCGGGTCACGCCCGGGTGCAGCGAGGTGACCACGAACTCATGGGTACCGGCTTCGGGCTCCATGATGCACAGGTCGGTGATGATCCCCACCGGCCCGGCCCCTGGCAGGCCCAGGCGTTTGCGCGAATCGCCGCCTTCGCCGTGACCGACCGAGGTGATGAAGTCGAGTTTGTCGACAAAGGAACGCGACGACTGCTTGAGGATGATCAGCACGCTCTTGGCCGAGCCGGCGATCTCCGGCGCACCGCCAGCACCTGGCAGGCGGACTTTCGGCTGGTGGTAGTCGCCGACCACCGTGGTGTTGATGTTGCCGAAACGGTCGACCTGGGCGGCGCCGAGGAAACCGACGTCGATACGCCCGCCTTGCAGCCAGTAGCGGAAGATCTCGCCGGTCGGCACCACGGTGTCCGCGGTCTCGGCCAGTTCGCCGTCACCGATGGACAGCGGCAGCACGCTAGGCTTGGCGCCGATCGGGCCGGATTCATAGATCAGCACCACGTCCGGCGACGAGGTCAGGCGCGCCAGGTTGGCGGCCTTGGACGGCAGGCCAATCCCGACAAAACACACCGAGCCGTTCTGCAGACGGCGGGCGGCGGCAACGGTCATCATTTCATTGGTGGAGTAAGTCATTATTTGGCCCCCGTTGCTGCGGCCAGCTTGGCCTGGAATTCGCTGAAGTCGGCGCTGCCGCGGATGTATTCGTTGATCCAGGCGGTGAAGGTTTCACGGTCGCGGGCGATCGGGTCCCAGGCCTGGTAGAAGATGTTGTCGCGCTCGGTGTAACCGTGGGCGTAGGACGGATGGGCGCCGCCCGGTACGTGGCAGACCGCGCTCAGGGCCCAGGTCGGCAGCACGCAGGCGTTCATCGGGGCGTTCAGGTCGTCGACGATTTCTTCCACGGTGACGATGCAGCGTTTGGCGGCCAGGGCTGCCTCCTTCTGCACGCCGAGGATGCCCCACAGCAGCACGTTGCCCTTGCGGTCGGCTTTCTGCGCATGGATCACGGTGACGTCAGGGCGTACCGATGGCACTGCCGCCAGCACTTCACCGGTGAATGGGCAGGTCACGCTCTTGATCAGCGGGTTGACCTTAGGCAGGTCGGAGCCGGCATAAGCGCGCAAGACCGCGAATGGCAGGCCAGAGGCGCCCGCCACGTAGGCATTGGCCAGGTCGGCGTGGCTGTGTTCTTCGATTTCCAGGGCATGGGGCCATTGCTTCTCGACCGCGTCCCGCAGGCGATGCAGGGAACCCACGCCCGGGTTGCCGCCCCAGGAGAAAATCAGCTTGCGGGCACAACCGGCACCGATCAACTGGTCGTAGATCAGATCAGGGGTCATCCGTACCAGGGTCAGGTCTTTTTTGCCCTGGCGAATGATTTCGTGACCCGCGGCCGTAGGGATCAGGTGGGTGAAGCCTTCGAGCGCGACGGTATCGCCGTCGTTGACGAACTGCTTCACCGCGTCGTGCAGCGAAAGGATTTCAGCCATGGAGGGATCTCCCGATTGTTATTGAGCGACTGGAAGAAAAAGGCGCATGGAATGCTGCCTGAGTGACTGAAGATTAAGCCGGGGGAAAAACCCAAACAATCCGATAATCGACTGAGCGTTCGTTTATCGAACGGATTGTTGTCTGACTATCGATTGCGCTGCAGCCGCTGCCGCAGGCTGCGATAAGGCCGAAGGCCTTCAGCGATCCAAAGATCTTCGCGACCGTTCTCCGAACGCGGCCCGGGTCGATCGCAGCCTGCGGCAGCGGCTACAGGTATTCAGCGCTCCCTTCAGGAGCGCTCATTCGCTCAGGTCGCATCCGCATGGCTGACCATGCCCTTGATCACCACCGCCGTGGTCGCCAGCGCCGCCGGGATCACCAGCGCGGTCAGCACCTGCTCGAAGTTCCAGCCCAGCCCCAGCAGCGTGGCGCCCATCCAGGCCCCGAGGATTGCCCCGAAGCGACCGATGCCGAGCATCCACGACACGCCAGTGGCGCGGCCCTGGGTCGGATAGAAGCGCGCGGCCAGGGACGGCATCGCCGACTGCGCACCGTTGACGCACATGCCGGCGACCAGTACCAGAGTCGCCAGCAAGGTGATGTTGCCCAGGCTTTGCCCGACCGCGTAGGCGAAGACCCCGGCCAGCAGGTAGAAGGTGCCGATGACCTTGTGCGGGTTGAAGCGGTCCATGGCCCAGCCCACCGCCACGGCGCTGAGTACCCCACCGAACTGGAACAGCGCGCCGATAAAGGCCGCCTGCTCCATGCTCGCGCCGCTGTCGCGCATCAGGGTCGGCAGCCAGCTGGTCAGCAGGTACACGATCACCAGCCCCATGAAATAGGTCAGCCACAACAGCAAGGTGCCAGCGCTGTAGGTGCCGGAGAAAATCACCGCAAACACGTTGCGCGCCTTCACCGTCTTCTGTTCCGGCACGCTGAAGCTCGCGGCCTGGCCGACCGTGCCTGGCTCGATTGGCGCCAGGGCCTTGCGCACCTTGTCGGTGCCACGATTACGCACCACCAGGTAACGCGCCGACTCCGGCAGCCAGGCCAGCAACACCACTGCCAGGATCAGCGGCAGGACCCCGCCGATCAGCAGCAGGCTGTGCCAGCCGAACGCCGGAATCAGCTTGGCGGAAATGAAACCGCCGCCGGCCATGCCCAGGTTGAAACCACAGAACATGCTGGTTACCAGCAACGACTTGTGGCGTTCGGGGGTGTACTCGGAGAGCAGCGTGGTGGCATTCGGCATGCCGGCGCCCAGACCCAGGCCGGTGAGGAAACGCAGTACCAGCAACTGGTCGACATTGCTGCTGTAGGCCGACGCCAGGCTGAAGGCCCCGAACAGCAGCACCGCCCCCACCAGCACCACTTTGCGCCCGAAGCGGTCAGCCAGCGGGCCGGAGCCCAGCGCCCCGAACACCATGCCGATCAGCGCCGCACTCATTACCGGGCCGAGGCTGGCGCGATCGATACCCCAATCCTGGGACAGCGCCGGCGCGATAAAGCCCATGGCCGCGGTATCGAGGCCATCGAGGAAGACAATCAGGAAACACAGGATCACCACCCGCCACTGATAGCGCGACAGCGGCTGGGCATTGATAAAGGACTGCACGTCGAGGCAGTTCCCTACAGCGGATTGAGGCTGGTTCATTATTTTTATTCCACGCGAAAAACGCAGGCGAACAGGTGCCAGCCAGGGCTGGTCGGTTCAGATCGAAAAGGGTCTTGCGGGATCAGGCCATCGGCAGGCGAAGGCAGGATAAAGGGGCGCGGCTGGACGCGCGGGCGATGCTCATGGGGGTTGGCCTCTTCATTATTATGGGGTCGCCACACGACCATTGGAGAGGCAGAGCTCCAATGGCCGGATGACGCTGCCGCGACATTAATGAGGCAAGGGAAAGAGCGTCAATTAAGCAAGCGCGTATCTGTGCGTTTATCGAACAGCTTAAGCAGGCAGCCTTCAAGCGAACAATTGGGCGCTGAGGTCGCGACTGGCGCTGAGCAGGCCCGGCAAAAAGCGCTGCTCCAGCTCGGCACGGCTGACGCGGCCGGCATGGGTACTGACGTTGAGCGCGGCCAGCACCTGGCCCGAGGCGTCGTACACCGGTACGGCGATGGAGCGCAGGCCTTGCTCCAGTTCCTGATCGACGATGCACCAGCCCTGCTGCCTGACCTGTTGCAGGCATTCGAGCAGCGCCTCCGGCGTGTGCAGGGTACGACTGGTCTTGGCTTGCAGGTCGGCATGGTCGAGGTATTCGCGCAACGAAGCGTCATCCAGCGCCGCCAGCAGGATCCGGCCCATGGATGTGCAGTAGGCCGGCAGGCGCCCACCGACCGAGAGATCGACCGAGATCAGGCGCTGGGTGGTGGCCGAACGGGCGATGTACAGAATGTCGTCGCCTTCCAGGGTGGCCATGTTGCAGGCTTCGTGCAGTTGCTCGCTCATGCGGTCCAGGTAAGGCTGGGCCGACACCGCCAGCGGCGTGGAAGACAGATAGGCGTGCCCCAGCGTCAGCACCTTGGGCAGCAACGAATAGGTCCGGCCGTCGGTGGTGGCGTAACCGAGCTTGATCAAGGTGTGCAGGCAGCGGCGCACGGCGGCACGGGGAATCTCCGTGCGATGGCTGATCTGGGCGATGGTCAGATGGCGCTTGCGCTCCTGAAAGGCCTGGACCACTGCCAGGCCGCGAGCCAGAGAGGTCATGAAATCCGGATCCCCCGTCAGCGCCTGAATCCGCTTGGCCGGCGAAGCGACAATCGGTGGCGCGGCGGAAGCGAAGGAATTACGCAATTGATCGTTCATTTCAGGTTCTCTGCGACGGAAGTCTGGCTTATTACAAGCCGTACTGGAAAGGATGCACAAGCCTGCACGGCCAACATTGGGCGATTATCGAACCGTCGACCGGTAATCGCAATCCATCCCGGGAGCGCTGCCTGCCCGACGCGACTTTTTTCCGCCGCCAATAAAACTCTCATGCCATGTGTTAGTTCGTGCAACTTGTCAGGCCTTGTTACAGAACTGCTGGATGACCACTCTCGTCATCCGGATTAAAACTTTCGTGTAACAAAACCCTGATATCAAGTTGATGATTTTTAACTTATTGCCGATAGAGTTATTCATGGCCGCCGCTATAATGAGTAGAGTGATCACCGACGCTTTTCTGCATTCGGCAGTATCATCAGGTGCGTCCAGGTAAGTGACGCTTCCTGCAGCAAGCGCTTGACGCTCATTCCAATATGCCCGGCCAATGCGTTTGCAAAAAAGAAACTGTTGCTACGACAGCTGTTCTTATCCGGTGGCGTGGCCGCATGCAACAAGAAGCGGTTTAGCGAACCCCATCGCACTCCTGGCTCCGTTAATCGAGGCGGGTACGCGGCGGTTTGATAAACCCGATCGAGGCAATGCGTATCGCCGGAATTATCTCAACTCAATTAGGTAACACTGTGACGAAAGACGAACTGCGCGCGGAACTTGAGCGCCAGGAACAACGTTACAAGGAAGTTTACGGAGGCGAAGTCACCACCTACGCCGCCCAGCCTGAACCGGAACGCAAACCTTGGCGCAAGCGCGCCAGCATTCTCGACCAGGCATTTACCCAAGAACTGCAAAAGATGGAAAAAGAGCTCAAGGCAGAACAGCCGTGATGCTGTTCGCCTGAAGCTTTCGCATTGCTCGGTGCCCTTGCGGATTAATGCCGATCGCAAGGCCGGGCAGGTGCCAGCCGCATAGCAGCGAATGGGCCTCAAGGACTCAAAAAGTGTCATGGAACTGAAATTTCATACAAGCGTTTGAGACGTTTGGCTGAGCATTGCGCCCCTGACCTTGAGGATGAGCCCCAGTAAAATCAATGGCTTGCCCATGCCCCGAAAAAAGGCATGGCCATTGGCCTGCCTCCGGTTTTTTCGTTGAAGAATGTTACCAACCAGCACCTAGTGCATCGATTACCAGGGTTTTCTGGCATAATCGCGCCCCCTTATGACCGGGTCAGAAAACCTTCATGATCGATTTATTCAGCGGACTGGATGCTTGGGTGCTTGTGAGCCTCTTGCTCGCCCTGGCTTTTGTCCTCGCCTACGAGTTCATCAACGGCTTTCATGACACCGCAAATGCGGTTGCCACTGTTATCTACACCAAAGCCATGCCGCCGCACCTGGCCGTATTCTTTTCCGGTGTATTCAATTTCCTCGGTGTGCTGCTGGGCGGCGTCGGCGTGGCCTATGCCATCGTCCATCTGCTGCCGGTCGAGCTGCTGATCAATGTCAACACCGGCCACGGCCTGGCCATGGTCTTCTCGTTGCTGGCCGCGGCCATCACCTGGAACCTGGGCACCTGGTACTTCGGTATTCCCGCCTCCAGCTCCCACACCCTGATCGGTTCGATCCTCGGCGTCGGCCTGGCCAATGCCCTGCTCAACGACATCCCGCTGGGCGATGGCGTGAACTGGCAGAAGGCGATCGACATCGGTGCTTCCCTGGTGTTCTCGCCAATGGCCGGCTTCCTGATCGCCGCCCTGGTGCTGATCGGCCTGAAGTGGTGGCGCCCGATCTCGAAGATGCACAAGACCCCGGAAGACCGCCGCAAGATCGACGACAAGAAACACCCGCCCTTCTGGAACCGCCTGGTCCTGGTGATCTCGGCCATGGCCGTGAGCTTCGTGCACGGCTCCAATGATGGCCAGAAAGGCATCGGCCTGATCATGCTGGTACTGATAGGTATCGTGCCCGCACAGTTCGTGCTCGACCTGAACAGCACCACCTACCAGATCGAACGTACTCGCGACGCTACCCTGCACCTGAGCCAGTTCTATCAGCGCAACCAGGACTCCCTGGGCGAGTTCCTGGCCCTGGGCAAAAGCGTGAAAGACGACCTGCCAGGCAAGTTCCGCTGCAACCCGCAGCAGACCGAACCGACCATCGAGGCGCTGCTGGGCACCCTCAAGGGCGTTGCCGATTACCACTCGCTGCCGGCCGAAAGCCGCATCGAAGTGCGTCGCTACCTGCTCTGCCTGGATGACACCGCGAAGAAAGTCGGCAAGCTGCCGAACCTCGCGGCCCGTGAAAAGGCTGACCTGGACAAGCTGCGCAAAGACCTGACCGCCACCACCGAATACGCGCCGTTCTGGGTGATCCTGGCCGTGGCTCTGGCCCTTGGCCTGGGGACCATGATCGGCTGGAAACGTGTGGTACAGACCATCGGTGAGAAGATCGGCAAGCAAGGCATGACCTATGCCCAGGGCATGTCGGCGCAAATCACCGCCGCTGGCCTGATCGGCATGGCCAATATCTTCAGCCTGCCGGTATCGACCACCCACGTGCTGTCTTCGGGTGTGGCCGGGACCATGGTCGCCAACAAAAGCGGCCTGCAAAGCGGCACCGTGCGCACCATCCTGCTGGCCTGGGTGCTGACCCTGCCGGCGACCGTGGCGCTGTCGGCCGGCCTGTTCTGGCTGGCCTCGAAAGCCCTCGGGACCTGATTCGCTCAGCCCGCGACAAAAAAGGTGCGCCCCTCGGGTCGCACCTTTTTTATGCCTGAAAGAAATGATCGGCTTCTGTAGGAGCGAGGCTTGCTCGCGATGGGCGGCAAGGCAGCCCTGAAACCTGGTTCCGCGTTCTACCTGGAGACCTGTATCGCGCAAACGGACGCCATCGCGGGCAAGCCTCGCTCCTACAAAACACGCAGGCAAAAAAAAGGGCAACCGAAGTTGCCCAAAATGCCTTGCGTGCTCGTTACCGGAAAGACTTAAGGTTTTTTGCGTTTATGCGCATCTTTCCAGATGAAAAATCCAAACCCAGCGAAAAACAGAACCATGAGGCCGACAGTCAGCACTCCGGCGATCACCACATTGTCGAAAAACATGACTGGCCTCCTGCTCTTGCCCTGTTGCGATGGGGCTAAGTTAACCAAAGAGGCGGCGGGGAAAATTGACCGGGGTCAATGGTCGCCCACGACAGGACGACAGGGAGGGGAAATAACTGACTTACATCAACAGATCGCGCCCGGTTCAGCGCTTTTTCGGCTTTTTCGGCTTCTTCTTCGGCTTGCCCAGGGGCATTGCCTGCTCGAATGCCTGGCGCACTTCATTCAGGCGCTTTTCCTTCAAGTCATGCACACGCTTGGTACGTTCGGCGTTCAGGTCGATCAGATTGTCGTCTTGGCTCATGGCGTTGGCTTGCATCATTCAGGTCAATGTCGACCGGAGCCTCTATATATAGATAGCGCGGCTACGGCCCTTGCGGGTTTGCCAATAATGCGGCGTGACGCGGCGGCTGACCAGTGATCGGCAGCTATTGAGCGCAATTAAAGGTGGAGGTCCGCCGCTTGACCAGCATCGCGCGGATTGCGGCGTGTGACTCCTCGTCCTGCTGTTGCAGGCATTAAAGAGCGGTATCTAGACCTCGACGTCGACCCACAGCCCCTGGCGTGGCGCGTCCTCGATCAGCGGCACCACCGGCACGGTGTTGTCGGCATTCAACTCGTCCCCGGGCACCGCCAGGTGCAGTTCGGGATCGTCCTCGGCTTCGGCTTCGCGCTGGCGTTTGTGTTTTTGCTGCTGGCGCTGCTGCTCTTCCCGCAGCAGCAGCGCCGACTGTTCGGCATCGCGCTTTTGCAGGTCGATGGTGCTTTCGTTGGAACTCTGTTGCACCGGTACCACCGGCGGGATATCCGGGCGCGGCCGGATCGGATCCTGCTGGGAGGTCACGGGCACGGCACTCAAGGGCAACATCGGGGGCAGCATATTATTGGTCTCCTGTCGGCAGGCTGTCGGCTGCTGCGGGGGCGACTTGAGCCATCGGTCGCAAACTTGTGACCCAGTCGTCACCCGATAGTGCCCCGAGCCCCGACAAATGCGCCCGATACGCTACCTTCCAGCGTAGTTGTTTTTGTTAGAGTCCTTTGGCCTGAGGGCGCCGATCCGTTAACATAGTCGGCTTTTTCAAGGCGGGAGTCAGGCAGCATGGCGCAGCAGTATCAACCGGGGCAACGCTGGATTAGTGACAGCGAAGCCGAGCTAGGTCTAGGCACCGTTCTGGCACAGGACGGCCGCTTGCTGACCGTGCTCTATCCGGCCACTGGCGACACTCGCCAGTATGCGCTACGGAATGCGCCCCTCACTCGCGTGAGGTTTTCCCCGGGTGACACCATCACCCATTTCGAAGGCTGGAAAATGACCGTGCGCGAAGTCGACGACGTCGACGGCCTGCTGGTCTACCACGGCCTCAACGGGCAGAACGAAGTCGTTACCCTGCCGGAAACCCAACTCTCGAACTTCATCCAGTTCCGTCTGGCCAGCGACCGTCTGTTCGCCGGGCAGATCGACCCGCTGGCCTGGTTCTCCCTGCGTTACCACACCCTGGAACACACCAGCCGCCAGCTGCAATCGTCGCTGTGGGGCCTGGGTGGCGTACGCGCCCAGCCGATCGCCCACCAGTTGCACATTGCCCGCGAAGTCGCCGACCGTATCGCACCGCGGGTTCTCTTGGCGGACGAAGTGGGCCTGGGCAAGACCATCGAAGCCGGCCTGGTGATCCATCGCCAGCTGCTGTCGGGCCGCGCCAGCCGCGTGCTGATCCTGGTCCCGGAAAACCTGCAGCACCAGTGGCTGGTGGAAATGCGCCGGCGCTTCAACCTGCAGGTCGCGCTGTTCGACGAAGAACGTTTTATCGAAAGCGATGCCGCCAACCCCTTCGAGGACACCCAGCTCGCCCTGGTGGCCCTGGAATGGCTGGTGGACGACGAGAAGGCCCAGGACGCGCTGTTCGCCGCCGGCTGGGACCTGATGGTGGTCGACGAAGCGCACCACCTGGTGTGGCATGAAGACCAAGTCAGCCCGGAATACGCGCTGGTGGAACAGCTGGCCGAGGTGATCCCGGGCGTCCTGCTGCTCACCGCCACCCCGGAACAGCTGGGCCAGGACAGCCACTTCGCCCGTCTGCGCCTGCTCGACCCGAACCGTTTCCACGACCTGGCCGCCTTCCGCGCCGAGAGCGAAAACTATCGCCCGGTGGCCGAAGCCGTGCAGGAGCTGCTGGATAAAGGTCGCCTGTCGCCAGAAGCGCACAAGACCATCCACGGTTTCCTCGGCAACGAAGGCGAAGCCCTGCTCGCCGCCGTCAACGAAGGCGATAGCGAGGCCAGCGCGCGCCTGGTGCGCGAGCTGCTGGACCGCCACGGCACTGGCCGCGTGCTGTTCCGCAATACCCGCGCCGCGGTGCAAGGCTTCCCCGAGCGCAAGCTGCACCCGTACCCGCTGCCGTGCCCGGACGAATACCTGGAACTGCCGCTGGGCGAGCACGCCGAGCTGTACCCGGAAGTCAGCTTCCAGGCCCAGCCGGACGCCAGCGAAGAAGAGCGCTGGTGGAAATTCGACCCGCGCGTCGAGTGGCTGATCGACCAGCTGAAAATGCTCAAGCGCACCAAGGTCCTGGTGATCTGCGCCCACGCGGAAACCGCCATGGACCTGGAAGACGCGCTGCGCGTGCGTTCCGGCATCCCGGCCACGGTGTTCCACGAGGGCATGAACATCCTCGAGCGTGACCGCGCCGCCGCCTACTTCGCCGACGAAGAATTCGGCGCCCAGGTGCTGATCTGCTCGGAAATCGGCAGTGAAGGTCGCAACTTCCAGTTCGCCCACCACCTGGTGCTGTTCGATCTGCCGTCGCACCCGGACCTGCTGGAGCAGCGGATTGGTCGTCTCGACCGGATCGGCCAGAAACACGTGATCGAACTACATGTGCCGTACCTGGAAACCAGCCCGCAAGAGCGCCTGTTCCAGTGGTACCACGAAGCGCTGAACGCCTTCCTCAACACCTGCCCGACCGGCAACGCCCTGCAGCATCAGTTCGGCCCACGCCTGCTGCCGCTGCTGGAAGAAGCCGACGATGGCGAGTGGCAAGCGCTGATCGACGAGGCGCGCACCGAGCGCGAGCGTCTGGAAGACGAGCTGCACACCGGTCGCGACCGTTTGCTGGAGCTCAACTCCGGTGGCGCTGGCGAAGGCGATGCGCTGGTGGAAGCGATCCTTGAGCAGGACGATCAGTTCGCCCTGCCGATCTACATGGAAACCCTGTTCGACGCCTTCGGCATCGACAGCGAAGACCATTCGGACAACGCGCTGATCCTCAAGCCGAGCGAAAAAATGCTCGACGCCAGCTTCCCGCTGGGCGACGACGAAGGCGTGACCATCACCTACGACCGTAACCAGGCGCTGTCTCGCGAAGACATGCAGTTCATCACCTGGGAACACCCGATGGTGCAAGGCGGCATGGACCTGGTCCTGTCCGGCTCCATGGGCAACACCGCCGTGGCGCTGATCAAGAACAAGGCGCTGAAACCCGGCACCGTGTTGCTGGAACTGCTGTACGTCAGCGAGGTGGTAGCACCGCGTTCGCTGCAGTTGGGCCGCTACCTGCCACCGGCCGCCCTGCGTTGCCTGCTGGACGCCAACGGCAACGACCTGTCGGCACGCGTCGCCTTCGAGACCCTCAACGACCAGCTGGAAAGCGTGCCACGGGCCAGTGCCAACAAGTTCATCCAGGCCCAGCGCGACCAGCTGACGCCGAAGATCAACGCCGGCGAAGCGAAGATCGCCCCGCGTCACGCCGAGCGCGTGGCCGAGGCGCAACGTCGCCTGGCCGCCGACACCGACGAAGAACTGGCGCGCCTGACCGCGTTGCAAGCGGTCAACCCGACCGTGCGCGACAGCGAGCTGGTGGCCCTGCGTCAACAACGCGAACAAGGCCTGGCCATGCTTGAAAAAGCCGCGCTGCGCCTGGAAGCGATCCGGGTACTGGTAGCGGGCTGATCCCCCTGCTCTCCCGGTAAATGAAAAGGCCCGCACAATGCGGGCCTTTTTTATCGGCTTCTGTAGGAGCGAGGCTTGCCCGCGATGGGTACGACGCGTTCCATCCGGCTCACCGCGTCATCGTTCATCGCGGGCAAGCCTCGCTCCTACAAAGCACTGTTCAAGCTGCAACCGCAGCCCCCGCCGGCGCGCCCGGCACCAACCCGTCCTTCATGCGCTGCGCATCGCGCACAAAGCAGCGCGAAGCCAGGAACAGGAACAGCATGGTCAGCAGCAACGCCACCGGGATCAGGTACATGGCGTCATGCAGGCCAACCGCCTTGAACGCCTCGGTCATCTGCTCGGCCCCGGCGGCGTACATCGCCGCATGGGCGAAGTGATCGGACAGCGCCCCCACCACCACCGGCCCCAGGCCACCGCCCAACAGATACAGGCCAGCGAAGAACAGCGCCATGGCCGTGGCGCGCAGGCGTGGTTCGACCACATCCTGGATCGCCGTGTAAACGCAGGTATAGAAGTTGTAGGCGAACAGCCAGCCGACACTGAACACCGCGACGAACACCCCGATCTCGACGCGCCCGGCATGCAGGGCCCAGGCGGTGCACAGGGTCGAGACCAGCATGCTAAAGGCGGCGAACAACAACCGACCGTTGGCGACACGCTGGTGAATCTTGTCGGCGACCCAGCCCCCCAGGGTCAGCCCAAACAGGCCGGTCACCCCGACTATCACCCCGGTCGCCACCGCGGCGTCCTGCAAGGGCATCAGGAAATAACGCTGCAGCATCGGCACCAGGAACGAGTTGCAGGCATAGGTGGCGAAGTTGAAGGTCAGCCCGGCCAGCACCAGCCAGAGAAAGGTCGGGATCGCCAGCACCCGGCGGATCGGCCGGTCGACGCGCTCCTGGGAAACCTTGACGGTTTCCGCCGCCCCGCGCTTGGGCTCCTTGATGAAGAACATGAACACCGCCAGCAACAGGCCCGGCACCGCGGCGATAAAGAAGGGTGCGCGCCAGCTGTCGAAGGCCTTGACCATGGCGCCGATGGTGAAGAACGCCAGCAACAGGCCCAGGGGCAGGCCGAGCATGAAGATGCCCATGGCCCGGGCCCGGCGATGAGCCGGAAACAGGTCGCCGATCAGCGAGTTGGCGGCTGGCGCATAGCTGGCTTCGCCGATGCCGACGCCCATGCGCACGATCAGGAAACTCCAGAAACTGCCCACCAGGCCGTTGACCGCGGTCAGCCCGCTCCACACCGCCAGGCCCCAGCCCATGAGTTTGCTGCGCGAGCCGGTATCGGCCATGCGCCCTAGGGGCAGGCCGGCAATGGCATAGACGATGGTGAAGGCGGTGCCGATGATGCCGATCTGGAAGTCGCTCAGGTGCCATTCCATGCGGATCGGCTCGATGATGATGGCCGGAATGGTGCGATCGAAGAAGTTGAACAGGTTAGCCAGGAACAACAGGAACAGAATGCGCCAGGCATTCGCCGCTTGGGTCGAGTTCTGCATGGGTCGGTCTCTTTATTGTTATTCGGCCAGACGCAACCGAGCCTGGAAGTTGCAATCTAATCAGCCCCGCCGCGGTTGTCTGTAATGATTCGTAATGCTGATATCAGGCAATCCGAAGCACAGGTCGTCGACCGCGCCCGACAGCCGCCCGAACGGCGCCAGCGCCCCCGCCAAAACCGCAGCAAGCCCCCGGATACCGGGGCTAAAACCAGATTTTTCAAGGGCTTGCACAGGGCCTGAAAAATACCTCGCGCGCCCCCTTCCCAAGGCCGTTGCGAAGCCTAGAATAGCGGCCTTGCTGCCCCCCTCATCAACCTCCTCCCCTTTGAATACGCCCATGTCCGAAGCCAGTCCGTGTCTGAATTGCGGTGCCTGCTGTTCACACTTTCGTGTGTCTTTTTTCTGGGGTGAATGCGCCTCTTCCGGCGGTACGGTCCCCGACGATCTGGTGGCGTCCATCAGCCCCAGCCGGGTCGCCATGCTCGGTACCGATTGCAAGCCGACCCGCTGCACCGCGCTGACCGGCGAGGTCGGCAAGGAAGTCAGCTGTTCGATCTATCACCAGCGTTCCAGCACCTGCCGCGAGTTCGAGGCCTCCTGGGAAAATGGCCAACAGAACGTCGATTGCGACGCCGCGCGCGCGGCATTCGGGCTCGCGCCCCTGGAACCGGCGCAGTACTTCGAACAGAGCGCTTAGCTCGATTGGCTATGAGCTGAATTCCAAAATCATTTAAGTCAATTTGCCACCATCGCTCCCGTCCTCGGCTCGGCTTCCTATACTCAGCCCCATTGGCCAGCTACCCAGTGCTGGCCTTGGATGACTCAAGAAACGGGGCATGCGATGGAATGGCTTGGTCTGCATTTTTTTACCGAGCTCCCCGAAGGCGGGCAGGTATTACTCACCTGCAACCACAACCCCGTGCTGGTGATCCTCGCCTATCTGGTGGCCTGCGCCGGCAGCTTCGCTACCCTGGACATGGCCGAACGGGTGCGCCACGTCGACCTGGCAGCGGCCCAGCAGCGCTGGCGCTGGGTCGGCGCCTTCTGCCTGGCCGGCGGCATCTGGGCCATGCACTTCATCGGCATGCTGGCGCTGCAGATCCCCATCGAAACCCATTACGACCTGCCCATGACCCTGCTGTCGCTGCTGATCGCGGTGGTTGCATCCTGGCTGGCGATGAAGACCCTCAGCCATGTCCAACTGCAGCTGTGGCGCTACCTGCTGGCGTCGATCTGGATCGGCCTGGGCATCTGCGCCATGCATTATGTCGGCATGGCGGCCATGCGCTCGCAAGCCACTGCCTACTACCAGCTCGACCTCTTCGGCCTGTCGATTGCCATCGCCATCAGCGCGAGCCTGGTCGCCTTGCTGTTGTCCCGCTACTTGAGCAACGGCAGCGGCATGTTCCACCAGTTGCTCAAATACGCGGCCAGCCTGCTGCTGGGGGGCGGCATAGTCGCCATGCATTTCACCGGCATGTGGGCGTTGAAACTGGTGATGCCAGCGGCGGGCACGCCCTCGATAGCGGTGGACGACAACCCCTTGCAACTGGGCCTGACCATCGCCGTCATCGCCCTGCTGATCATTGGCAGCAGCATCAGCGCGGCCCTGGCGGACAAGAAACTGCAGCACAAGGAGCAGGACCTGCGCCGGGTCAACACTCTGCTGAGCCAACTGGACCAGGCCCGGGTGGCGCTGCAACAGGTGGCGCATTACGACGCCCTGACCAACCTGATCAATCGTCGCGGCTTCAATCAGCTGTTCGCCGAAAAACTCATCGAAAAGACCGTGCAGGGCGGCATGCTGGCGGTGATGTTCCTCGACATCGATCACTTCAAGCGGATCAACGACAGCCTCGGCCACGATGCCGGCGACGAACTGTTGAAGGTGATTGCCGGCCATATCAAGAGTTCCACCCGCAGCCATGAAGACGTGGTGGCGCGTTTCGGCGGAGACGAGTTCTGCATCCTCATGAGCTTGAACGACCGCGACGAAGCCCAGCACATGGCGCAACGCATCATGAGCAAGATGAAGGAGCCCATCGAGCTGGCGGGACGGCGCATGGTGATGACCACCAGCATCGGCATCAGCGTCTTTCCCGACGATGGCAAGACCAGCGAAGAACTGCTCAAGCATGCCGACCTGGCGCTCTATCAATCCAAGGGCAGCGGTCGCAACAGTCTGCATTTCTTCAGCACCAACCTGAAGACCCGGGCGAGCCTGGAACTGCAACTGGAGGAAGAGTTGCGCAACGCCCTGCGCAACGAAGCCGGATTGACCCTGTATTACCAGCCCATCTACGACCTGAACAGCCGCAAGGTCAGCAAGCTTGAAGCGCTGGTGCGCTGGCGGCATCCGTTGCACGGGTTGCTGGCTCCGGATCGTTTCATCGGGATCGCCGAAGCCAACGGGCTGATTGCCGAACTGGACAACTGGGTCCTGCGCAAGGCCTGCGAGGACCTGGCCGCCCTGTCCCGCCACGGCTTTGCCGAGCTGAAAATCGCGGTGAACTGCTCGGCCCTGAACCTGGCCCGGGAGGAGTTGGCCGAGGAGATCGCCAACGCCCTGAGCAGCGCCGGTGTCGCGCCCCAGCGCCTGGAACTGGAGGTCACGGAAAACGCCCTGATGGGTAACATCGACAGCACCGTGGCCCTGTTGCGACAGATCCGCAATCTCGGCGTATCACTGTCGATCGACGACTTCGGCACCGGTTACTCGTCCCTTGCCTACCTCAAGCGCCTGCCGCTCAACACCCTGAAGATCGACCGTTCGTTCATCCAGGACGTGCCCCAGTCGACCCAGGACAAGGAGATCGTCCAGGCAATCATCGTCATGGCCCATACCCTGCACTTGCAGGTGGTGACCGAAGGCGTCGAGAGCGTGCAGCAGTACGAGTTCCTCGCCCAATACGGCTGCGACTTCATCCAGGGCTACCTGCTCAGCCGCGCAATGCCCCTGGAAGAGTTGCCCGGGATAATCGACGAGATCGAGCAGCGCATGCTGCCCACCGTTGGCGCGGTCAGCCCTCTGACGCCGGTTCGCGATACAGGCGGATCAGGGTCGCGGGATCCTGCTCCAGATAGCCCTGGCCGCCATGCAGGCGCATCAGTTGTGCGGCCAATCCGCTGATCGGTGTGGCCGAGCCCTGCTCACGGGAGAACTTTACCGCACCGTCCAGATCCTTGAGCAGGGTGCGCACATGCCATTTGATCGGTTCGAAGCGGCTTTCGGCCATCTGCGGGGCGAGAATCTGCAACGGCCTGGAATCGGCAAAACCACCGGCCAGCGCCTCGGCCAGCAATGACGCATCGACCCCGGAACATTCGGCCAGCGCCACCACTTCGGCGATCACCAGCGCATTGCAGGCGACGATCATCTGGTTGCAAGCCTTGGTCACCTGGCCGGCGCCGACACCGCCCATATGGGTCACCCGTTGCCCCAGATTGAGCAGGACCGGCCGAACCCTTTCGATATCCGCCGCCTCGCCGCCGACCATGATCGCCAGGCTGCCGGCCTCGGCACCGGGCGTGCCGCCGGACACCGGGGCATCGACCCAGCCCATGCCGGTGCTGCTCGCCAGTTGCGTGGCCATTTCCCGGGTGGCGGTCGGTTCCAGGCTGGAGAGGTCCACCAACAACTGGCCGGCCCGGGCTCCCTGGGCGATACCCTCGGCACCGAACACCACCTCACGCACCACCTCGGTGTTGGCCAGGCACAGCAGCACCAGGTCCGCTGCCTCGCACAGCCGGGCCGGGGTCTCGGCCAGTTGCGCGCCTGCTTCCAGCAGCGGCGAGCATTTTTCCCGGTTGCGGTTCCACGCCACCAGGGGATAACCCGCCGCCAGCAGACGGCGACACATGGGCAAGCCCATCAGGCCAATACCGGCGAACCCGAGGGTGGGTAACGTAGCCATCATCTTGCCTCCTTTTGATTAAAGATCACCGAAAACTGGCCGATTCATCTGAACTTAGGAAAGGATTCCCCCTAGCGGCCATCAGACTTATCCCTATCGCTGGGGCCAATATCGCACTGTAAAGTCGCGAGAACCCACTTGATGGCTCTTTGATATCTTGTCACCGAGCCGACCAGTCCAGGCACACGGCGCACAATGACTTCTAAAAACAATTCTGCCAACGCAGTATCCGAACTGACGCTGACCCCGGGCAGCCAGAGCTTTTCAGATTCGAAGCCATTGTCCAGCTCGCGCCCTCAGGCGCCCCAGCAGTACCTCTACTTCACCGAAACCAACACCGACCGCATCCTCGACAACCTCGACGGCCTGCGCGACTCGGTATTCCCCCGCGCGCCGCACCTGGAAGACGAACTCGAGGCGCGCCGCGAGCAGGAGTTTCCCTCGGTCTGCCTGATCGGCCTGGGCCGCTGCGGATCGAACATCGCCCTGGATGTGGCGGAGCTGGTGTACAACGCCCGCAAGTTCTATCTCAACGAGTTCAACAACGACGACAAGGCCTATGCCGACAAGGGCTACAGCCCCGCCCAGTGGATCCGCCACAACCTGCGCCTGGGCCAGAACAAGGCCAGCAAACCGGTGTTCCTGGTCGAGCCCCTGGTGATGCTGGGCGACCTGGACAAGGACATCGCCGGGCGCATCCGCTTCTCGCGCAAGGGCGAAAAAAGCGGCTTCATCCGCGACTACAGCAAGATGAAGATCATGGACCTCTCGGAAGTCCATGCCGGCGGCGCCGGTAACGCGCCGATCCTCGGCCAGTACCTGGCCAAGATCATCCTCAACAAGGACACCCAGCGTTTCTCCAGCCCCGACTGGAAAATGATCCACTCGTACCTGATCGACTCCTGCGGCATCAAGGCCAACCAGTCGCGCCTGTACTTCTCGATCTTCAGCGCCGGCGGCGGTACCGGTTCGGGCATGGCCTCGGAGTTCGGCCTGGCCCAGCAGTACTCGTACATGAACAAGACGTTCGACACCAAGCCGATCGACGAGCACGACAGCAAGAGCGGCCACTCCTTCGTCTTCGAGCCGATCTTCACCAGCGGTATCTGCGTACTGCCGAATATCTCCGACCACCGCAGCGAAATGTCCGAGGCGCTGCACATCAACGCCGGACGCCTGCTGTGCAAATACCTGTCGGAAGAATGGGACTTCTCCTACAACTTCGATAACGAAGACAGCAGCGAAGCCAGCGTCATGGGGCGCATCCGCCCATGGAACGCGATGATGCTGATTTCCAACGACATCATGCGTTATGCCGAAGAAAGCGATGACGGCAACATCCAGAACATCGACGTCAACGCCATGGAAAAGCACGCCAACCAGTACATCTCCCAGCAGATCTTCAACATCCTCACCGCCCAGGCGGTGACCACAGACTACGACCAGAACTACTTCCGCCGCGCCGGCATCGACATCGGCGAGACCATCCGCCTGGATGCCAACGACCTGTTCATGAGCCTGGCCGGCCCGGTGGCGATCGCCTATGCCGAGTCCGTGGTTCCGGAAACCCCGGTGCCGACCGGCGACAAGTTCAAGGTGTTCGAGAAAGAGCCGCAGCGCCTGAACATCGACGACCTGTTCTTCCGCTCCATCGACCTGCCGCACTTCAACAAGGTGACCCAGGCCATCGAAGGCATCAGCCTGCTGCCGATCGAGTCCAAGCGCTATCGCGCGGCGCTGGAGCAATACAAGGCTTCCGGTTACGACGCGGCCGCGCTGCACGACCTGCACTTCTTCAAGAACTGCTCGTCGGTGGTGTCGATCGTCTCCCTGCCAAAGGACTACAAGCTGTCGTACATGGACCTGAACCGGCTCAAGACCCACCTCAACAGCCTGTTCCCCAACACCACCCTCAAGCGTTATGCCCTGGTGATCGGCGCCTCGGCCAACCTGTCGCTGACCACCCTGATCGCCAAGAGCCCGTGCCTGTCGGACGACTTCCTGACCCTGATCGTGGCCTTTATCAAGCGTTGCTTCGCCCGCAACCCGTACCGCTTCGACGAGACCCTGGACAACTCGATCCTCGATTTCATCGTCAGCGAGGAGTTCGATGAAAGCCGCATCGACGAGCTGCTCAACGAGTTCGAGAACCCGGCGAAGATCCTCGATACCAACTGGTACGCGATCAAGCCGATGTACGAGAAGAAGTACCGCGAGCTGATCAACGACAAGGACAAGTTCGTCTCGATCAACGACATCCGCCTGTCCCGCGATTGCGTGAAGAAAGCCATCAAGTACCTGCGCGAGATCTATCGCCACCGCATCGGCAAGACCAAGGTCATCTCGCTGAACAACCATACGGGCAGGACGGCGTACTGAAAGCTACCCGTTCTCTTCTGTAGGAGCGAAGCTTGCTCGCGATAGCGTCCTGCCAGCCGACATCGCTTGAGCTTGATGCCGCTGATCGCGAGCAAGCTTCGCTCCTACAGGGGAATGGCGTTTACAGGGAAGTGTGTTAATACCCGGAAACAATCAGGCCGCCCTCAGGCGGCCTTGAAAACTGTTCCCATTCCGCTTACGTCACCGTCAGCCTGAAACGGGTGGGGCCTTTCTCCACGGGCAACTTGCCATCACCGTGATCGCGGTTACTCGGCTACACACTTTTAGCCGGAAAAACCAGGCACCATTTTGGCGCTCAACCTTCGGTCTGCGCCCTTTCCTGGACCAGAATCCACGGCGAAACCACCACCGCCCACAGCAGCGGATCACGCTCCACCAGATCCAGCGCCCGCGTCGCAGACACCTTGCCAACCTTCTCGGCGGCCAGCCAGGCAGAGACTTTCTCGGCCTGGTTCTCGGCCATGGCCTCGGCTACCTCGATCAAATCCAGGCCGGCGTCGACCCACAATAGGGCACCCTTGGCGAAGAACGGCTCCAACTCCTTCCAGGTAATAGATGCGGTTTCACCAAGCAGCTTGGCATAGAGGGTGCTAGGTTCTTGAGTCATGGGCCTGTCCCGAAAAGAAATCGGCGCAATGATAACGTCGGTGCTCTGGCAGACAAACCCGGTTGCAATTGCGTCAACGATAGAGAAGTGCAGGAGAGCCAAGGATTGCTCGCTGAATACGGTCAAAACCCCGCCGCGATTCTGTCTTTTTCTTTCAATAAAGCGACACCCCCTGATTTTGCCCCCTGGCGCCAGCTTCCCAGGCTAACAATCGGCGCTCTACACTGTACCGGTACAGTTGCCGGGGGCATTTTCCGGGGATATCCAAGAGATATCTGACCCGGTTCTGCAGCTACGGCGCCAGGACTATAAAAATTACAACAGTAAGAGTGGAGCACTATGAATAAGGCTACTAAGCAGATTTCCAAACTGTTTGCCGCTATGGTTCTGGCCGGAGTCGCCAGCCATTCGTTCGCAGCTGACACCATCAAGATCGGCATCGCCGGCCCCAAGACCGGCCCTGTAGCCCAGTACGGCGACATGCAGTTCAGTGGCGCGAAAATGGCCATCGAACAAATCAACGCCAAGGGCGGCGTCGATGGCAAGCAGCTCCAGGCCGTTGAATACGATGATGCCTGCGATCCGAAACAAGCCGTCGCCGTAGCCAACAAAGTCGTCAACGACGGCGTCAAGTTCGTGATCGGTCACCTGTGCTCCAGCTCCACTCAACCGGCTTCGGACATCTACGAAGACGAAGGCGTGGTCATGATCACCCCCGCCGCCACCAGCCCGGACATCACCACCCGTGGTTACAAGATGGTGTTCCGCACCATCGGCCTGGACAGCGCCCAGGGCCCTGCCGCCGGCAACTACATCGCCGACCACGTGAAACCGAAAATCGTTGCCGTGCTGCACGACAAGCAGCAATACGGTGAAGGCATCGCCACCGCCGTGAAGCAGACCCTCGAGAAGAAAGGCACCAAGGTTGCCGTGTTCGAAGGCATCAACGCCGGCGACAAAGACTTCTCCTCGATGATCGCCAAGCTCAAGCAAGCCAACGTCGACTTCGTCTACTACGGCGGCTACCACCCGGAGCTGGGCCTGATCCTGCGTCAAGCTCAGGAAAAAGGCCTGAAGGCCAAGTTCATGGGTCCGGAAGGCGTGGGTAACGACTCCATTTCGCAGATCGCCAAGGATGCTTCCGAAGGCCTGCTGGTGACCCTGCCGAAATCCTTCGACCAGGATCCGGCCAACGTGGCCCTGGCGGATGCGTTCAAGGCCAAGAAAGAAGACCCGAGCGGTCCGTTCGTGTTCCCTTCCTACTCCGCGGTTGAAGTCATTGCCGGCGGTATCACCGCCGCCAAGAGCGAAGATCCGGCCAAAGTGGCTGAAGCCATCCACGCCGGTACTTTCAAGACCCCGACTGGCGACCTGAGCTTCGACGCCAAGGGCGACCTGAAAGACTTCAAGTTCGTGGTCTACCAGTGGCACTTCGGCAAACCTAAAACCGAAGTCTCGCCTCAATAAGGCCCTGCCTTACTGACTGCCAATAAAGCCCACGGCGTGCCGTGGGCTTTGTTTTACGAACGTATTGGGCCTGTTTTCCGTGATCCGGAAGCCCGCCCACCTGAAAATCTCAAAACCGTCATCAGCGGTTCGCTGGCAAAACCTGACCCGAAGTGGATGCAGATCCACGGGGCGCAGGCGGGAAAATGACTCCACCAGTGAAATGCGTATCAGGTTTTTAGGAGCGCTGTAATGCCTGACCTCTATCACTTTTTCCAACAGCTGGTTAACGGTCTCACCGTTGGCAGCACGTATGCCCTGATCGCCATCGGCTATACGATGGTTTACGGCATCATTGGAATGATCAACTTCGCCCACGGCGAGGTGTACATGATCGGTTCCTATGTGGCGTTCATCGCCATCGCGGGCCTGACCATGATGGGACTCGACAGTGTCCCGCTGTTGATGACCGCGGCCTTCATCGCGACCATCGTCGTTACCAGTGCCTACGGCTACAGCATCGAACGGATCGCCTACCGCCCCCTGCGCGGCAGCAACCGTCTGATCCCGCTGATCTCGGCCATCGGCATGTCGATCTTCCTGCAGAACACGGTTCTGCTGGCGCAGGACTCCAAGGACAAATCCATCCCCAACCTGATCCCGGGCAACTTCTCCATCGGGCCAGGTGGCGCACATGAAGTGCTGATCTCCTACATGCAAATCGTGGTGTTCGTGGTGACGCTGATCGCCATGCTCGGCCTGACCCTGTTCATCTCCCGTTCCCGCCTGGGCCGCGCCTGCCGTGCCTGCGCCGAGGACATCAAGATGGCCAACCTGCTGGGTATCAACACCAACAACATCATCGCCCTGACCTTCGTGATCGGTGCCGCGCTGGCGGCGATCGCGGCCGTGCTGCTGAGCATGCAATACGGCGTGATCAACCCCAACGCCGGCTTCCTGGTCGGTCTCAAGGCCTTCACCGCCGCGGTACTGGGCGGCATCGGCAGCATTCCGGGCGCCATGCTGGGCGGCCTGGTACTTGGGGTGGCGGAAGCCTTCGGTGCCGATATCTTCGGCGACCAGTACAAGGACGTCGTGGCGTTCGGCCTGCTGGTTCTGGTGTTGTTGTTCCGGCCAACCGGCCTGCTGGGCCGTCCGGAGGTTGAGAAAGTATGACTAGGAATCTTCGACAGGCGTTCTTCAGCGCCTTGCTGGTGTGGGCCGTCGCCTATCCGATACTCGGTTTGAAACTGACCATCGTCGGCATCAACCTGGAAGTCCATGGCACCAGCCCCACCACGCTGATGATCATCGCCGCGTGTTCGGTGCTGATGTTTCTGCGGGTGCTGTTCGACCATCAAATCAGCGCGGCCTGGAAGGCCTCGCCCAATATGCCGGTGATTCCGGCCAAGGCCAGTAACTTCCTGACCCTGCCGACCACCCAGCGCTGGGTCATCATTGCGTTGATCATCGGTGCGCTGGTCTGGCCGTTCTTCGGCTCCCGCGGCGCGGTGGATATCGCCACCCTGGTGCTGATCTACGTGATGCTCGGCCTGGGCCTGAACATCGTGGTCGGCCTGGCCGGCCTGCTGGACCTGGGGTACGTCGGCTTCTACGCCGTGGGCGCCTACAGCTACGCGCTGCTGTCGCACTATTACGGGTTGAGCTTCTGGATCTGCCTGCCTATCGCCGGCCTGATGGCGGCCAGCTTCGGCTTCCTGCTGGGCTTCCCGGTATTGCGCCTGCGCGGTGACTACCTGGCGATCGTGACCCTGGGCTTCGGTGAAATCATCCGCTTGTTCCTGCGTAACCTGACCGGCCTCACCGGTGGTCCGAACGGCATCAGCAACATCGAGAAACCGACGTTCTTCGGCCTGACCTTCGAACGCAAGGCGGCCGAGGGCCTGCAGACCTTCCACGAGTACTTCGGCATCGAATACAACTCGATCAACAAGGTGATCTTCCTTTACCTGGTCGCGCTGTTGCTGGCGCTGTTCGCCCTGTTCGTCATCAACCGCTTGCTGCGCATGCCCCTGGGGCGTGCCTGGGAAGCCCTGCGTGAAGACGAAATCGCCTGCCGGGCACTGGGCCTGAACCCGACCGTGATCAAGCTGTCGGCCTTCACCCTGGGTGCCTGCTTCGCCGGTTTCGCCGGCAGCTTCTTCGCCGCGCGCCAGGGCCTGGTGACGCCGGAGTCCTTCACCTTCATCGAGTCCGCGACCATCCTCGCCATCGTGGTGCTGGGCGGCATGGGCTCGCAGTTGGGCGTGGTCCTCGCGGCCACCGTGATGATCCTGCTGCCTGAACTGATGCGCGAATTCAGCGAATACCGCATGTTGATGTTCGGCGCCATGATGGTGCTGATGATGATCTGGCGTCCTCAAGGCCTGCTGCCCATGCAACGTCCCGTCCTGCAACTGAAAGCGGAGCCGCGCAAATGAGCCGTGAGATCCTCAAAGTAACGGGCCTGAGCATGCGCTTTGGCGGCCTGCTGGCGGTCAACGGCGTGGCCCTGACCGTCAAAGAGAAACAAGTGGTATCGATGATCGGCCCAAACGGCGCAGGCAAGACCACGGTGTTCAACTGCCTGACCGGTTTCTACCAGCCCACCGCCGGCAGCATCCTGCTGGACGGCGAGCCGATCCAGGGCCTGCCCGGCCACAAGATCGCCCTCAAGGGTGTGGTACGGACCTTCCAGAACGTGCGGCTGTTCAAGGACATGACCGCGGTCGAGAACCTGTTGATCGCCCAGCACCGTCACCTGAACACCAACTTCCTGGCCGGCCTGTTCAAGACCCCGGCGTTCCGCAAGAGCGAGCGCGAGGCCATGGAATACGCCGAGTACTGGCTGGAAAAGGTCAACCTCAAGGAGTTCGCCAACCGTCCCGCCGGCACCCTGGCCTACGGTCAGCAACGGCGCCTGGAAATCGCCCGCTGCATGATGACCCGTCCGCGGATCCTCATGCTCGACGAACCGGCCGCCGGCCTCAACCCGCGGGAAACCGAAGACCTCAAGGCGCTGATCGGCGTGCTGCGCGAAGAGCACAACGCCACCGTGCTGCTGATCGAACACGACATGAAGCTGGTCATGAGCATTTCCGACCACATCGTCGTGATCAACCAGGGCACGCCCCTGGCCGACGGCACGCCGGAACAGATCCGCGACAATCCTGAAGTGATCAAAGCCTACCTGGGGGAAGCGTAAATGCTGCAGTTCGAAAACGTTTCCACCTTCTACGGCAAGATCCAGGCGCTGCACAGCGTCAACGTCGAGATCCGCCAGGGCGAGATCGTCACCTTGATCGGCGCCAACGGCGCCGGTAAATCCACCCTGCTGATGACTCTCTGCGGTTCGCCGCAGGCCCACAGCGGCAGCATCCGTTACCTGGGTGAGGAACTGGTGGGGCAGACCTCCGCGCAGATCATGCGCAAGAGCATTGCCGTGGTGCCGGAAGGTCGTCGGGTCTTCGCCCGCCTGACCGTGGAGGAGAACCTCGCCATGGGCGGGTTCTTCACCGACAAGGGCGATTACCAGGAGCAGATGGACAAGGTCCTGGGCCTGTTCCCGCGCCTCAAGGAACGCTTCAACCAGCGCGGCGGCACCATGTCCGGCGGCGAACAGCAGATGCTCGCCATCGGCCGCGCGCTGATGAGCAAGCCCAAGCTGTTGCTGCTCGACGAACCGTCCCTGGGCCTGGCGCCGATCATCATCCAGCAGATCTTCGACATCATCGAACAGCTGCGCCGTGACGGCGTGACGGTGTTCCTGGTGGAGCAGAACGCCAACCAGGCGCTGAAGATCGCCGACCGTGCCTATGTACTGGAAAACGGCCGGGTGGTGATGCAAGGCACCGGTGAAGCCCTGCTGACCGACCCCAAGGTGCGCGAAGCCTATCTGGGCGGCTGAGCACCTGCTGCAACAAAGAACGGCCCTTCGGGGCCGTTTTTTTTTGCCTCGCAAGACCATGAGAAATCTGGCTGCCGATGCATCCCATCGCGGGCAAGCCTCGCTCCTACAGGCCCGCGCGCCCCGCTTCTGTAGGAGCCAGGCTTGCCGGCGATGCAGGCGCCACGGCCTCCCGGACTGACTCCCAAGGCAGGCAAACCTCGCACCGCTGAATATTTTTCAGCGCTCGCTGTAACAAACCCCATCGGCCTTTCTCTAGAGGGATAAGCAGGCACACATGCCTGCCTTCCCAAATACCTTTTCTGGAGAAACACCATGACCGCTACCACTCGCACCCTGTCCGCCGCCGCCCTGGCCCTGGCCCTCGGTTCTGCCTTGAGCATGGCCGCGCTGCCGACCACCGCCCAGGCCGCCGACGACATGGAGAAATGCTTTGGCGTCGCCATGAAAGGCAAGAACGATTGCGCGGCAGGCGCGGGCACCACCTGTGCCGGTACTGCCAAGGTCGACCACCAGGCCAACGCCTGGAAACTGGTTCCTAAAGGCACCTGCGAGAAAACCGCCAGCAACACCTCGCCTACCGGTTTCGGCCAGCTGCAAGCCTACAAAGCCAAGTCGTAAGCCACCTGCCTGAGTGTCGATGATGAACATGGCCGTACCACTCCCCTTGCGTCCCGCCACTCAGGCGACCGCCTCCAGCCTGCCGCAACGCGCCGGGCTGGGGCTCAAGACCGAGCACTTTCGCCAGATTCTGAGGGAACAGCCCGATATCGGTTTCTTTGAAGTCCATGCGGAAAACTACATGGTCGCCGGCGGGCCGTTCCATCACTACCTGGGGCTGATCCGCGAGCAGTACCCGCTGTCGCTGCACGGCGTCGGCCTGTCGATCGGCGCTGAAGGTCCGCTGGACCAACAGCACCTGAAACGCCTGGCCGTGCTGATCGAGCGTTATCAACCCCAGTCCTTTTCCGAACACCTGGCCTGGTCCAGCCATGGCCCGGTGTTTCTCAATGACCTGCTGCCCCTGGCCTATGATCGGCCGACGCTGAACCGCGTCTGCGAACATATCGACCAGGTGCAGAGCACATTGCGCCGCCCCATGCTGCTGGAGAACCCGGCGACCTACCTGGAGTTTCGCCAGTCGAGCATGGACGAGGCCGAATTCATCCGCGAGGTGATAGGCCGCACCGGCTGCGGCCTGTTGCTGGACGTGAACAATGTCTACGTGTCGTGCATCAACCACCGACGCGACCCGCTGGCCTATATCGATGCCCTGCCGTTGCACGCGGTGGGCGAGATCCACCTGGCCGGGTTTGCCGAAGACACCGACAGCCTGGGCGACCGCTTGCTGATCGACGATCACGGCGCGCCAATCGATAACGCCGTGTGGGCGCTTTACCTGCGGCTGCTGGAGCGGATCGGACCGACCGCGACCCTGATCGAGCGCGACAACCAGGTCCCGGCGTTTTCCGTGCTGCACGCCGAGGTGCGCCAGGCGGATGAGCTGCTGCAATGCGCCAGGAGGCTGCCGTGAACACCCAAGCCAGCTTCGCCAGCGCCCTGCTCGACCCCGACCAGCCCTGCCCCGCGGACCTGTACTGCGGCAACGGCGCCGACCCGGCCAGCCGCTTCGCGGTGTACCGCAACAATGTGCAGAGCTCGTTGATCAATGCCCTGGCCGACGCCTATCCGGTGGTGGCGCAACTGGTGGGCGATGAGTTCTTCCGGGCCATGGCCGCGCTCTACGTCAGGCGCTTCCCGCCCACCAGCGCCGTGCTCAGCGACTATGGCCATGACTTCGCCGATTTCATCGGCGGCTTCCCTCCCGCCGCCGGCCTGCCTTACCTGGCCGATGTCGCGCGCCTGGAGCGCCTGCGGGTCACCGCCTATCACGCCGCCGACGCCTGCCCGGTCCAACCGCAGCAGATCGCCGCGGCCATGGCCGAGCCTGCGACCCTGGGGCAATTGCGCCTGGAACTGCACCCTTCGCTCGGCCTCCTGCAATCGGCCCACCCGGTGGTCGCCCTATGGGCCGCCCACCAGGGCGATGGCGACTGGCAGGCGATCGACCTGCAGCAAGGACAAAACGCCCTGGTACTGCGTCACGACCTGGAGGTCGAGGTGTTCGCCATCGACGCCGGAGTCGCCTGCTTCATCCACAGCCTGCACCACTCACAACCGCTGCAAGTCGCCGCGGCCAATGCCTTGGCCGCCGATCCGGCATTCGAGCCGAGCCAGGCCCTGGCACTGTTGATCGGTCGCGGCGCCATCACTCGCCTGTCTCCCCATTCCGAGGTCTGAACATGCACACCCACTGCACCAAACACCACACGCTCGCCCACGGGGTGAACCGGCTCATCCAGCTGCTGGAGCGTATTCCCCACAGCCTGATCGCCTTTATCGCGCGCTTCTCCATCGCCGCGGTGTTCTGGAAATCCGGCCAGACCAAGGTCGAGGGCCTGGCCATCGATCTGTTCTCCGGGACGTTCGAACTCGGTATGCCGCGCCTGGCCGACTCGACCATTCCCTTGTTCCAGAGCGAGTACCGGGTACCGCTGCTCTCCCCCGAACTGGCCGCGCACCTGGCGGCATTCGCCGAGCATCTGTTCCCGCTGCTGCTCCTGGTCGGTTTCGCCACACGCTTCTCGGCCCTGGCGCTGCTGGGCATGACCCTGACCATTCAGTTGTTCGTCTACCCCGACGCCTACCCGACCCACGGCACCTGGGCGGCGGTCCTGCTGTACCTGATGGCCCGCGGCCCCGGCAAGTTGTCCATCGACCACCTGATCGCCCGCCGCTACCAGCGACCTTGACCTTCTGTCCCTGTAGGAGCGCAGCTTGCGCGCGATGAACGATAATGCGGTTTTTCAGACAGTCCGCGGCGCCGCCATCGCGAGCAAGCTTCGCTCCTACAGAAGCAGTGTGGCGGAGAGATTGAGGGTTACAGGCGATCCAGCGCTTCGCCGCTGCGCTTGAACCAGCCGATCAGGTAATCGGCCAGGACCTGGGTGCGCTTGGGCAGTCCGCCCTGATACGGATGCACCAGGTACATCGGCATGCTGCGGGTCTGGTAATCGCGCAGCAGCCCGCGCAAACGCCCGTCGGCCAGTTCCGCCTGCAGCAGGTAGGACGGCAGTCGGGCGATCCCGGCGCCCACCAGCGCGGCCTTTTTCAGCAGGTTGTAGTGATTGCTGGCGAAAGGCCCCGACACCCGCACCCGCAACAATTCATGCTGCTGGTGATAGAGCCACTCCTCACGACCGCTGTAGTGGCTGTTGAGCAGGCAACGATGCTCGGCCAAGTCCCTGGGGGTCCGCGGCTCGCCATACTGTTCCAGGTAGGCCGGGCTGGCGCAGGTCATTTCGTGCCAGGCCAGCAGCGGCCTGGCCACCAGCCGCTGGTCATTGCCAACCTCCGAGCGGATCGCCAGGTCGAAACCGTCCCGGGTCAGATCGCGGTAGTTGTTGTTCAGCTCCAGCTCGATCTGCACCTCGGGATACTGCCGGGAAAACTCCAGCAACAGGCCTTCGAAGAAGGTCTCCCCCAGGGACACCGGCACCGTCAGCCGCACCGGCCCGGCCATGTCGTCCTTGAGCCGCGCCAGGGCCTGACGCGCCCGCTCGACCTGGACCAGCAGCGCCTGGGCCTGGGGCAACAAGGCGGCGCCCGCCGCGGTCAGGCTCAAGCGGCGCGTGGTGCGCTGCAACAGCACGACCGAGAACTGCGCCTCCAGGGCGCTGATGCGCTTGGACAATTGCCCCTTGCTGCAGCCCAGTTGCTGGGCGGCCAGGGTGAAACTGCCGGCTTCGATCAGCACGGCGAATGCCGCCAGGTCATCCATTTCGCTCATGGATTGTTTCCATTTGAAAACCAAAGGTTGCCTATTAGTGCGCTAATCAACAGGAAAAACCAGCACTAGACTGCAACCTCGTTCAACCCACGCGAGGAACAGCCCCATGAAAATTCTTCTGATCGGCGCCAACGGCACCATAGGCTCAGCGGTCGACAAAGAGCTGTCGCAACGTCATGAAGTCATCCGCATCGGCCGCACCAGCGGCGATTTCCAGGTGGACATCAGCGACAGCGCCTCGATCCGCGCACTCTTCGAGAAAACCGGCAAATTCGACGCGCTGATCTGCGCCGCGGGCAATGTCACCTTCGCGCCGCTGGGCGAGATGAGCGAACAGCACTTCGCCCTGGGCCTGCAAGACAAGCTGATGGGCCAGGTCAACCTGTTGCTGATCGGCCGCGAGTTCGCCAACGACGGCGCCTCGTTCACCCTCACCTCCGGCATCCTCAACCGCGACCCGATCCGCAGCGGCGCCTCGGCAGCCCTGGTCAACAGTGCCATCGACGGCTTCGTCCGCGCCGCCGCCATCGACTTGCCACGCGGCCTGCGGGTGAACTCGATAAGCCCGACCGTGCTGGTGGAGGCCATGGACAGCTACGCCCCGTACTTCCGTGGCTACAAACCGGTTCCCGGCGCCGACGTGGCACTGGCGTACGCCAAGAGCGTGGAAGGCCTGCAAACCGGCCAGACCTATATCGTCGGCTGACCCACATGCCTCTGTAGGCGCCAGGCTTGCTCGCGATGGCGCTGCACCAGGCACACCGCAGCGCCTGGATCGCCGGCAAGCCTGGCGCCTACAGAGACATGAGTGGATCCAGGGTTGTGATGAACGGTCAGGCTGCGTAACGTGGCGGCACTTGATTGGAGACCCGACGATGCGTGCCGCCCGTTCCCTTGTTTGTATTGCCCTGCTCCCCCTGTTTGCCGGTTGCCAGATGCTGTCGGTGTTCGATGGCCAGCCCCGGACGCAGTCCCAGGCCGGTCAGACCCGCATGCAGGGCACGCTGACCGCCGCCGACGGTCAACTGCTGTTCAAGCCTTGCGTCGGCGAGCAGCGTTATGTGGTCAAGGACAACGGCGGCACCAGCATCCTCCAGGAAGCCGCCAGCCTGGCCGACCAGCAGGGCACGCTGTTCGCCGACCTGCGTGGGCATTTCTCCCCGAGCAAGGCCGGCGGCGCCGACAGTGAAGTCGCGCTGAGCCAGCTATATCGCGTCGAACGCTCGAACGATGCCTGCGGCGATCCCGACTTCCCGCGCCTGATCCTGCGGGCCAGTGGCAAGGCTCCGGACTGGAACGTCGATGTCAGCGCCAAGGGCATGCGCATCGAACGCGCCGGCCAGCCGGCGCTGGCGCTGCCCTACTTGGAAGAGCAGCTGGGCGACGGCCGTTTCAACCTCAGCAGCGAAGCCAACAACCGCCATGTCGAACTCTGGGTTGCGCCGCAGCGCTGCGTGGACAGCAAGACCGGCAGCGTGCAACACCTGACCGCGGAACTGCGGGTCGATGGCCAGGTCCAGCGCGGTTGTGCCTATTTCGGCGGCTCGCGCAGCGACTGAGGCGACGGACAACCGTTTTAACCTCACGGGGTCCGGGCTTTGCGGCTTATAATCGCCGGTTTGTAAAACCGCCCTGACGCATTGGTGCGTCCCGCGAACCGGACCCTGTCATGTTACGAATCACCGAACTCAAGCTGCCGATCGACCATCCCGATGAAGACCTGCGCCCTGCCATCCTGCAGCGCCTGGGCATCGCCAGCGAGGACCTGCTCGACTTCACCCTGTTCAAGCGCAGCTACGATGCGCGCAAGAAGTCGTCCGAGCTGTGCTTCATCTACACCCTCGATCTGAACGTGCGTGACGAGGCCAAACTGCTGCACAAGTTCGCCGACGACCGTAACGTCAACCCGGCGCCGGATGTCAGCTACAAGGTCGTCGGCCAGGCGCCCGCCGACCTGGAGCAGCGCCCGATAGTGGTGGGTTTCGGCCCCTGCGGGATTTTCGCCGGCCTGCTGCTGGCGCAGATGGGCTTCAAGCCGATCATCCTCGAGCGCGGCAAGGAAGTGCGCCAGCGCACCAAGGACACCTGGGGCCTGTGGCGCAAAAGCGTGCTCAACCCGGAATCCAACGTGCAGTTCGGCGAAGGCGGCGCGGGGACCTTCTCCGACGGCAAGCTGTACAGCCAGATCAAGGACCCGAAACACCACGGCCGCAAGGTCCTGCACGAGTTCGTCAAGGCCGGCGCGCCGGAAGAGATCCTCTACGTCAGCAAGCCGCACATCGGTACCTTCCGCCTGACCGGCGTGGTTGAGAACATGCGCCAGCAGATCATCGCCCTGGGCGGTGAAGTGCGCTTCGAGCAACGGGTAACCGACGTGCTGATCGAAGACGGCCAACTGGTCGGCGTCGAGTTCAACAGCGGTGAACAGATTCACTCGAAACACGTGGTCCTGGCCCTCGGCCACAGCGCCCGCGACACCTTCCGCATGCTCCACGGCCGTGGCGTGTACATGGAGGCCAAGCCGTTCTCCGTGGGTTTCCGCATCGAACACCCGCAGTCGCTGATCGACAGCGCGCGCCTGGGCAAGTACGCCGGTCACCCGAAACTCGGCGCCGCCGACTACAAGCTGGTGCACCACGCGAAGAACGGCCGTTCGGTCTACAGCTTCTGCATGTGCCCGGGCGGCACCGTGGTGGCGGCGACCTCCGAGCCGAACCGCGTGGTCACCAACGGCATGAGCCAGTACTCGCGTAACGAGCGCAATGCCAACTCCGGCATCGTGGTCGGCATCACCCCGGAAGTGGATTACCCGGGTGGCCCGCTGGCCGGTATCGAGCTGCAAGAGCGCCTGGAATCCCACGCCTTCGTACTCGGCGGCAGCAACTACGAAGCCCCGGCGCAACTGGTCGGCGACTTTATCGCCGGTAAGCCGTCCACCGCCCTGGGCAGCGTCGAGCCATCCTACAAGCCGGGCGTCGCCCTGGGCGACCTGGCCCTGGCCCTGCCGGACTTCGCCATCGAGGCGATCCGCGAAGCGCTGCCGGCCTTCGAGCGGCAGATCAAGGGTTACTCCCTGCATGACGCGGTACTGACCGGGATCGAGACCCGCACCTCGTCGCCGCTGCGCATTACCCGCGACGAATCGATGCAGAGCCTGAACGTGAAGGGCCTGTACCCGGCCGGTGAAGGCGCCGGTTATGCCGGGGGCATCCTGTCGGCCGGGGTCGACGGGATCCGTATCGCCGAAGCGGTGGCACGCAACATCCTCGGCATCGAGGCGTAAAAAAGGCCCCTTTACAGGGGCCTTTTCACAAGCAGGCTCGCTCCCCAGGGAGCGGGCTTGCAGCCTCAGATGCCAGCGCGCAATACGCTGGCCGGCAACGGCTCACCCCGCTCCACACTCGCTGCCACCACCTCGATCAAGGCCGTCAACTGGTAACCCTGAGCGGTCAGCCAGTCCTGATCGTAATAGGTGGTCGCATAACGCTCGCCACCGTCACACAGGATGGCGACGATCGAACCACTCTCCCCGGCCTGTTTCATCTGCTGCGCCGCCATCAGCGCGCCGATCAGGTTGGTACCGCTGGAACCGCCCACCCGCCGTCCCAGGCGCTGCGCCAGGTAATGCATGGCCGCCAGCGACAGGGCATCCGGCACCTTGACCATCGCATCGATCACCTTGGGCAGGAACGACGCCTCGACCCGTGGCCGGCCTATCCCTTCGATGCGCGAGCCACAGTCCAGGCGCAGGCTGGCGTCACCGCTCTGGTAGTAATCGAAGAACACTGAACGCTCGGCGTCGGCGCAGAGTACCCGGGTGCAATGCTGGCGATAGCGCACATAACGCCCCAGGGTGGCGGTGGTGCCGCCGGTGCCCGGGCTGGAGATCAGCCATTTGGGCTCCGGGTAACGCTCGAAGCGCAGTTGCTGGAAGATCGACTCGGCGATGTTGTTGTTCGCCCGCCAGTCGGTGGCGCGCTCGGCGTAGGTGAACTGGTCCATGAAATGCCCGCCGCTCTCCCGGACCAGGCGCTCCGACTCGGCGTAGATCTGCGTCGGGTCCTGCACCAGGTGGCTCTTGCCGCCGTAGAAGGCGATCTGCGCGATCTTTTCCTGGGACGTGGTGGCCGGCATCACCGCAATGAACGGCAAGCCCAGCAGGCGCGCGAAATAGGCTTCGGAAATCGCCGTCGAACCGCTGGACGCCTCGATCACCGGCGCCCCGGGCTTGAGCCAGCCGTTACACAGCGCATAGAGGAACAACGAACGCGCCAGGCGATGCTTGAGGCTGCCGGTGGGATGGCTGGACTCGTCCTTGAAATACAGCTCGATGCCCGGCAAGCCTGGCAAGGGCAAGGGGATCAGGTGGGTGTCGGCGCTGCGCTGGAAGTCGGCTTCGATGATCCGGATGGCCTCACGGGCCCACTGACGGTTGTCGCTCATGGTGTTTTCTCATTGGCTCGAACGCCACACAGGACGCAAAAAGATGAAGTGCACCCAGCATAGGTGATCCAGGCACAAGGAAAATCAGGCGCTGCAACAGGCAAAAGTCCCCGGCCCGTCGGGCTGGGGCCGGACATGTTAGGAAACATCCCCGGTCTCTCACAGGTACAGTTTTGAATCAATTGGATACACAACTGCTAGGCTGGTTTTCCAGCAGGCCGCTGCTCTGCTACATATAACAAAAAAGAATATAACTTTTGTTTTAACAACTAACAGTACGGGTTAGGGTGTGCCACCTTTTTAGTTTTCTGATGGAGAGCGACCTTGCCTCTGCGTAGCACTTTCACGCGTTTCTTTCAGTTGGAAGCTGCCAGCGGTCTGTTATTGATTGCCGCTGCCGTGCTTGCCCTGATCATCAACAACTCACCACTGTCCTGGCTGTACAACGGCCTCCTGGACACTCCCGTGGTCGCCCAGATCGGCGCCCTGAAAATCGCCAAGCCCCTGCTGCTGTGGATCAACGACGGCCTGATGGCCATGTTCTTCCTGCTGATCGGCCTGGAGGTCAAGCGCGAGGTTCTCGACGGCCATCTGTCCAAGCCTTCGCAGATCGTCCTGCCGGGCGCCGCCGCCATCGGCGGCATGGTGGTGCCGGCGCTGATCTACTGGTTCCTCAACAAGGACAACCCGCCGGCGCTCAGTGGCTGGGCGATCCCCATGGCCACCGACATCGCCTTCGCCCTCGGCGTGCTGGCCCTGCTGGGCAAGCGGGTGCCGGTGTCGCTGAAGCTGTTCCTGATGACGCTGGCGATCATCGATGACCTGGGGGCCATCATCGTCATCGCGATTTTCTACTCCGGCGCCCTGTCGACCCTGTCGCTGATGCTCGCTGCGGCCTGCCTGGTGGCGCTGGTGGCAATGAACCGCCTGGGGGTGGTCAAGCTCGGGCCGTACATGATCATTGGCCTGATCCTCTGGGTCTGCGTGCTCAAGAGCGGAGTCCACGCGACCCTGGCCGGCGTGACCCTGGCCTTCTGCATCCCGCTGCGCACTCGCAATGCCGAGCCTTCGCCGCTGCTGAGCCTGGAGCATGCGCTGCATCCGTGGGTGGCCTACGGCATCCTGCCGCTGTTCGCCTTCGCCAATGCCGGCCTGTCGCTGCAAGGCATCACCGTGGAAAGCTTCACCCATTACGTGCCCATGGGCATCGCCATCGGCCTGCTGCTGGGCAAGACCGTCGGCGTGTTCGGCCTGACCTGGCTGGCGGTGAAGATGGGCCTGGCCGCCCTCCCCGGCGGCGCCAACTGGGGCCAAGTACTGGGCGTGGCGATTCTCTGCGGGATCGGCTTCACCATGAGCCTGTTTGTCGGCTCCCTGGCCTTTGTGCCCGGCAGCAGCGAATACGCCGGCATGGACCGCATGGGCATCCTCACCGGCTCGCTGTTCGCCGCCCTGATCGGCTACGCCGTGACGGCCGCGGCCAGCCGCAAGAACCCACAATTGCCGGTGTAACCACCGGCGTTGCCAGGGCTGAAAACACAAAACCCCGACCAGTTGCCTGGCCGGGGTTTTGTTTTGTAACGGTTAACGCTTAGTGGGCGACACGGCTGGTGCCGTTGACACTCATGATGCGCACGCGCTCGCCGACGCGGAACACTTCGTTTTCCTGAACCTGCTGCACATAGGCACGCATGCTGCCGTCGTCTTCACGCACGGTGATTTCCACGCCCTGGGTACGGGTCAGGCCTTCCTCTGTGGCGGAACCGATCAGGCCGCCAGCCACCGCGCCGACAACTGCCGCCACGATGCTGCCTTTACCGCCGCCGATGGCGCTGCCGCCAACGCCGCCGACCGCTGCACCGGCGAGGCCGCCGATCGGGGTCTTGGTGCCTTCGATTTTCACCGGACGCAGGGATTCGATGGTGCCCATGCGAACGGTCTGTACGCGACGCGCTTCGTCACGGGAGTAAGAGTCACCGGACAGGTTGGATTGGCAACCGGTGAGCAACATGGCCATCGTGGAAAAGGAAGCAACCAGCAAAACAGACTTACGCATAGGATCAACTCCAAAGGACAGATAATCATTAAACTCCGCAGCTTGACGCCTGTCACGGCATCGCCCGGATAAAATTGGTTCCATTCAGCAGCAGTACAGACTGCGCGAGTAGAAAAAACTCTTCACACGGTAGCGCTTATTTCCCGAGTTGCGCCACCGACCAAAGGATTTTCTATGGATTACTTCATCATTGTCGTGACCACCGTTGCCGGCCTGTACTTCCATTGGTGGCTGTATGTACGGATCAAGCGCTGGATGGACAGGGACCTGGCGCTGTCGCTGGCCGGCGGGGACGAGAAGAAAAAATCCTTCATGCTGCAACAGCTGGCGAATGCCCATCGCCAGAAAGTAAAACGCCGGGACCTGCCACGGTGGCTTGAAGCCGCCGCGGCCGGTTATCCCGGCGAATGACCTGACTCGTTCAGGGGGCCAGGCGCTCACGCACCCAGTCGGCACCTTGCAGGCGGTAGTTCAGGCGATCGTGCAAACGGCTCGCGCGCCCTTGCCAGAACTCGATGCGCTCCGGTAACAGGCGATAACCACCCCAGTGCTCGGGGCAATGGGGCTGGGTATCGCTGAAGCGCTCCTCGGTGTTCTTGAGCAAGGCTTCCAGCTCCTGGCGATCGGCAATCACCTGGCTCTGCGGCGATGCCCAGGCGCCCAGGCGGCTGCCCAGCGGGCGGACCTGGAAGTAGGCATCGGACTCCTCGGCGGTAACCTTGACCACCCGCCCCTCGATACGCACCTGACGCTCCAGGGCCGGCCAGAAGAAGGTCATGGCGGCAAAAGGCCGTGCGGCCAGTTGCTGCCCCTTGGCGCTGTCGTAGTTGGTGAAGAAGGTGAACCCCTGCGCATCCAGCCCCTTGAGCAGCAGGATGCGGCAATGGGGGCGCCCCTCTTCGTCAACGGTCGCCAGGGTCATGGCATTGGCCTCGACCGGCGGTTGTTCGGTTTTCAGTGCCTCCGCGAACCACCGATGAAACAGCGTGAAGGGCTCGACCGGAGCCTGGGCTTCGGTCAGTCCGTCACGGATGTAGTCGCGGCGCATGTCCGCCAGTCCCTGGGTCATTGCAGGTTCCTTTTACCCGATGCCTGATGAATCAGTTCTTCGCCTGTTCGGTCGCTGCCTTGGCCGGAGCCTTGGCAGTGGTGGTCTTCTTGGCGGTTTCTTTCTTCGCTACAGGCTTCTTGGCTGGAGCTTTTTTCGCCGGAGCGGCTTTCTTCGCGGCGACGGCTTTCTTCGAGGAGGCAGCAGGAACGACTGGTTTCACATCCTGCACGGCAACCAGTTCAGCCTCGGACGGGGTCGGCTGGTTGTACTTGCTCAGCAGGGCCAGCATGGTGCTGCGCTGGGTGACGATGATTTCCACGCGACGGTTCAGCGCACGACCTTCGACGCTGTCGTTGGCAGCGCGAGGCATGACCGAACCCATGCCACGCAGCATCAGGCGATCGCGCTTCAGGCCAGTGAGGCTGAAAATCGCGGCAACGGACTGCGCGCGGTCACGGCTCAGCTTCTGGTTGGCCGCCGCGGCACCGGTGGTGTCGGCATGGCCCAGTACCAGCACGGAAGTCTTGGCGTCGGTACCCACGGCCTTGGCCACGCGGGTAAACGGGCTCAGGGTGACCGGCAGCAACATGGCCGGGCGATCCGGGTTGAACGAACCGTCGACTGGAGCGGTCACCACCAGGGTGTTCTCGCGACGCTCCAGTTGCAGGCGGCTGTCCTTGATGGCTTCACGCAGGCGCGGCTCGTAGTCGTCCAGCCAGGCCTGGGTGATTTTCGGGTCCGGCATCGGAATGTCTTTAACATCTGCCTTGGTCGGAGACGTGGGCTGCTGATTGAAAGGCCACCACCAGTTGCCAGTCTCGGTCTTGGCGACCTTCGGCGCTGCGGTCGCGGCATCCGCCTTGGCCTTGGCGTCGGCTAGCGGCTCTTTGGCGGCGTCTTTGCTGGTGTCCTTGGAAGGGAACGGCCACCACCAGTTGGTGGTTTCGGCCTTGGCGGCCGGAGCAGCGGCGGAAGCGGCTACGGTTTCGACCTTGGCCGCGGTAGGAGCGGTCGCGGACTTGGCGGTGGATGTGGCGGCGGACTTGGCCGCGGAAACCTCGTTGGCAGCTACTTTTGCTACCGGTTGCACCGCTTCCTTGCTGGCGGCCTTATCGGAACCGAAAGACCACCAGTGCCCTCCTTCTGCGTCATTTTGTGGAGTTTGTGCACAACCGGTGACAGTGAGGCAAAGAGCCAAGGCTAAAGACTTGTTCGACGACATGGGATATCCACAAAATGAGATCAAAAATTACGGTCTCTACGAACCGTACAAACAGACGCTTTGAAAGTATAAAAGCCACAGGGTTCCTTTCTGATGCTTTTACTCATGTTTAGGCAAAAAAAATCCTGACAGCAACTTTTTTACAGACAATCCGACAGAACCCTCACTAACTTCTGCGCTCTTGGATCCATCAGCACGTACGGCCCCAGGGTATTGGTGACAAAACCGAAGGCCACATCGTACTCAGGATCGGCAAAACCGATGGAGCCACCCGCTCCCGGATGGCCGAAGGCCCGTGGGCCGAGACCGAAGGTCGCGTTGGCCACCTGCGGCTGGTCAAGCATGCAACCCAGGCCGAAACGGGTCTGGGTCAACAGGGTCTTGTCCATGCCGACGCTGTGTTCGCGCGTCAGCTCTTCGAGCATGTCCGCTTCCAGCAGGCTGCCATCGAGCAGGCCGCTGTAGAAGCCAGCCAGGCTACGGGCATTGCCATGGCCATTGGCCGCTGGCTGTTGCATGCGCCGCCATTCCGGCTTGTTGGTACTGGTCATGATCGACGGCGGGTTGGTGAACGCCCGGGTGGTCATGGCCGTGGGTTCGCGCATGGTCACTTGCAGCAGGCGCTGCGCGGCCGCGTCGCCGACATTGCCCTTGCCCCGGGCGATATGCGCCACCCGATAAAACTCCTCGTCGGGCAGGCCAACGAAGAAGTCCAGCCCCAGCGGTCTGGCGACCCGGGCCACGATGGACTCGCCGGGACCGCGTCCGTCAGCCCGACGCAGCAGCTCACCCACCAGCCAACCATAGGTAATGGCCGCATAACCGTGGCCTTCGCCCGGCGTCCACCAAGGGGCCTCCGCCGCGAGGGCATCGACCATGGTTTGCCAATCGTAGAGCGCTTCCGGCGCCAGCAGCTCACGCAAGGCCGGCAGCCCGGCCTGATGGCAGAGCAACTGACGCAGGGTGATCGCTTCCTTGCCGGCCGCGGCGAATTCAGGCCAATACCGGGCAACCGGCGCGTCCAGCTGCAACTTGCCTTCGGCCACCAGTTGCAGGGCGGTGACCGCGGTAAAGGTCTTGGTGCAGGAAAACAGGTTGGCGATGGTATCGCTGTGCCAGGCCTCGCTGCCGTCCTTGTCGGCGGTGCCGGCCCAGAGGTCGATCACGGTTTCCCCGCCGATCTGAATGCACAACGCCGCGCCGCGCTCCTGGGGATCCTCGAAGAGTGCCGCAAAGGCTTCGCGCACCGCTTCGAACTTAAGCTCGTAATGACCCTGAATCTGCACCCGTAACTCCCCGGACCATGCTCTACAAAGTGGTGCGCATTGTTCCAGCCCTTGAGGGTTTTGGGAACAGAAGCGAGCCCGGCGGCGATCCACCGGAAGAATTATTCAGAAATAGACGGGCATTGAACGCACCGCGGGCCGGCCCGCCCCTACGAGCGAGTGTAGAGGCGGACCGGCCCGCGGCACGATAAAGGCCCGGTTCAGCGATTAATGGCCATTGCCCGAATGACCGCCCGCATGGCCGCCGCCCTGCCCTGCGCCCTTGCCATCATGGCCCGGCTTGCCGCCGTCGGCGGCATGAGCAGCGGCCTTGTCAGCCTCTGCCTTGGCCTTCCCGGCTTCCTTGCCCAACTGCTCGAGGGCCTGCTGGTTGCTCTTGCGCACGCTGTCGACAAAACCCTGGTACGGCACATCGGTGATGCCCACCAGGCCGAAATGGCCGTTCTCGCCATCCAGCAGACGACCGGTGACCGGCTGATCGAGGTACTGGAACCAGTGCACGCCGACAATCGACGGCTCGCTCAGCGCCTGCTTGAGGAACTGGGCATAGGCCGGACCGCGGTCCTCTTCCCGCGCCAGCTCGGTCACGCCGCCCCAGAACGGGCCGCGATCCCTGGAGCCAAAGTTGAACTCGGTGATCAGTACCGGCTTGTCCAGGGTGTTCAACCGGGCAAAGTCGTAACCGTCCTGCGGCTTGAGGGTGTACATGTTGAAGCTCAACACATCGCAATACTGGGCGCAGGAAGCCACGGCCTCGGGGGTGCTGATGGCGAAGCGCCCGCCCAGCAGCAGGTGGTTCGGCGCGTGCCATTTCAGCGAATCGGAAATGGTCTTGAAGTAAGTGTCGGCAAAGACCTTCTGGAAGTATTTGAAGTCGGCTTCGATCTCCGGATGCTCAGGGCTAGGCAAAGGCGGCTCGAACCCCGGGTCTTCCATCAGCTCCCAGGCGGTCAGGTTGATGCCCCAGGCCTTCGACAGGCCCTCCTGGTTGCGGTATTTGTCACGCAGTTGCTTGAGGAACGCACGCTTGGCCGGCACGTCGGTGGTCATGCGCAACGTGCCGTAGGCCAGGGCATAACGCGCCTTGGGGTCATCGCCGGGACCGGCCCAGGCCAGTTCGTTGTCGGCGAAGTAACCAATCAGCCATGGATCGTCGCGGTGATCGCGGGCGGCAATGGCCACGGCACGCTCGGTGGCCATGGCGAAACGCGGATCGAACGGATCGGGCATGCCGCCCCACCAGTCGGTGCCGGTGCTGATGCTTGCATAGTCACCGACGATCGACAGCGGCAAGGTGTAGGGCACACGGTCGCTAAGGCCCAGCGCCGGCGCGCTCCAGTTGCCGATGGTGTTGAAGCCCCAGGCTTGCAGGCGATCCAGGGTATGGCTGGCCCAACGCTTCTGGTCCAGGCCTGCGACAGGACAAGCTGGCGCGGCTGGCGGCTCGGTGCCCGGCCCGGCCTGGGCCTCCTGGGCGTCGGCCTTGCTGGCATCCGCCACACCGGCCTTGGTTTCGCTACCCGGGGTGCACGGTACGCCGTAGGTGCGCTGCAGGTTGGCGCCATAGAAATCGTACCAGCGGCCGGCGTTATAGGCGCGGCCCTGGTCGGCGCCATTACCGCCGCGGTTGTCGCCTTCGCCGTAATAGCCGGCCAGCGGCTCGTCGGCGCTGGGCAGTGCCGCGAACATCCATTCACGACCGGCGACATAGGTCTGGCTGTTGTCCGCCGCGACCGTATTGACCCCCAGGGAATAGAACGGATGCCCCTGGGGCGTCACCAGATACCAGCGGCCATCGCGTTTCTCGGTACGAAAGAAACCACTGGCCTTGAAGGTCGGCCCGTTGCTCCAGCCACCGAAGGTGTCCAACGAGGCACGCTCGCGTTCGGCCAGCCAGGTTTTCAGCTGCTGCTGTTCCTTGGTCGCAGCGGCCTTGAGCTGCTCGTCGCTGGCGATCTTTTCCGGCCACTTGGCGCGGGTCGACTGGCCATAGGCATCCACCAGACCACCGTAGGCCGCCTTGACCACCGCCTCGCCGTCCTGCACGCCAAAACGTTCGAGCAGGATGCTCTGGGCGGCTTTCGGCTGATCCATGGACAAGGTCACCGACACCACCTGGCTGCGGTCCAGCTCGCCTTCGCTGTTGGCCAACAGCACGCGCTGGCCCTCGAAGGTCATCGGCATCGGCGGACCGGCCTTCATGCCCTGGCTCAGCGGCGAACTGGCAACCAGCGGCACCAGCAGGGTCTGCGCCGGGCCAGCCGGCAGGTCGATACGGCTGACCAGGGTCTTGCCGTCATTGCTCTGGATCTTCACGTACAGGGTCAGGGCCCAGTTCATCGCGCTCTGGATCCGCAGGCTCATGACCCCGGACTGCGACCAGTCCCAGGCACCGGTCTGCGGGGTCAGGCGCAAGCTGGGTTGAATCGCCGAATTGAATGTCACCCGGCGCAACACTTCGCCCTCGGCTGTCTGCTCCGCGTTGGATTGCGGCAGGCTGGCATCCTGTGTCGCCACCTGCACCACATCGGCAGGCCGGACAAAGTTGAACAGCGTCTGTTGCCCTGTGGGCGCGGCAAGCAGCGGCGTAGCGAACAACAAAGCAAAGACAGCGGGTAACGAACGGCGAATCATAGGGACCTGGTGCTCCTTAACGACCGATGAACGGTCTGTGCGCAATCAGTGACATGCAATAGACAACACGACCGGCCCACAGACCGGCCGCGCTCAGGAAATTTCCCGACGGAACGGCGGCAACGCATTGAGAATAGCCTTGCCATAACGCTGGGTGACCAGGCGCCGGTCCAGCAGGGTGATGGTGCCGCGGTCCTGTTCGGTACGCAGCAGGCGACCGCAGGCCTGGACCAGCTTGAGCGAGGCGTCCGGCACCGAGATTTCCATGAACGGGTTGCCGCCCCGGGCTTCGATCCACTCGGCCAGCGCGGCCTCCACCGGATCGTCCGGCACCGAAAACGGGATCTTGGCGATCACCACGTGCTCGCAGTAGGCACCGGGCAAGTCCACACCCTCGGCGAAGCTGGCCAGGCCGAACAGCACACTGGAATCGCCGCCATCGACCCGCGCCTTGTGCTTGTTCAGGGTTTCCTGCTTCGACAGGTTGCCTTGAATGAACACCTGCTTGCGCCAGTCGCGGTCGAGGCCGTCGAACACATCCTGCATCTGCTTGCGCGACGAGAACAGCACCAGGGTGCCCCGCGAACCTTCCACCAGCTCCGGCAGGTCACGGATGATCGCTGCGGTGTGAGCCGGCGCATCCCGTGGGTCGGCGTGCAGGTCGGGGACCCGCAGCACCCCGGCATCGGCGTGATGGAAGGGGCTGGGCACCACCGCGGTCACGGCCTTTTTCGGCAACCCGGCACGCATGCGGAAGCGATCGAAAGTGCCCAGGGCGGTCAGGGTGGCGGAGGTCACCAGCGCGCCATAGGCCACGTTCCACAGGTTTCGACGGAGCATCTCCGCGGCAAGGATCGGGCTGGCGTTGACCTCGATGTCGAACAGCGAGCCGCTTTCCGCCAGGGTCAGCCAGCGCGCCATCGGTGGGTTGTCTTCCGGGTCTTCGGTGGTGAAGGCGGTCCATAGCTCCCAGTTGCCCGAGGCGCGGGACAGCAGGCTGCCGAACAGCGGGTACCACTCTTCGGCCTGGTTGCTGGCGATGCCGATGTTGACCTCGCCGTCCATGCCTTCCTTGAGCAAGTCGGTCAGACGGGTGAACAGGTCGGTCAGGCGCGAAAAGCCTTTCTTCAGCTCGATACCCATTTCCCGCATATGGTCGGGGATCAGCCCGCCGACGAAACGATGGCGCGGCCGCTCGCGGCCTTCCATGTCTTCGCCGGTCTTGAAGTCGGCCAGCTGTTCGCAGGCGGTGAACATGAACTGCTGCTGGGTCTTGATCTCCCGCGCCAGCTCTGGCACCTGCTCGATCAGCTTGCCCAGGTCGCCCGGCAGCGGGTGCTGGGCCAACAGTTTGGTGAGGTTCTTGGCGGTCTGCTCCAGCCAGTCGGCGGTGGAACGCAGGCGGGTGTAGTGGGCGAAGTGGCCGATGGCCTTGTCCGGCAGGTGGTGGCCTTCGTCGAACACGTAAAGGGTATCGCGCGGGTCCGGCAACACCGCGCCACCGCCCAGGGCCAGGTCGGCCAGGACCATGTCGTGGTTGGTGACGATCACGTCGACCTTGCCCATGCCTTCGCGGGCCTTGTAGAAGGCGCACTGGCCGAAGTTCGGGCAATGGCGGTTGGTGCACTGGCTGTGATCGGTGGTCAGGCGCGCCCAGTCGGCGTCTTCCAGGGCGGTGGGCCAGCTGTCGCGGTCACCGTCCCATTTATTGCCAGCGAGCTTCTCGATCATGCTGGTGAACAGCTTCTGGCTGGCCTCGTCGACCTCGATCTTGAAGCCTTCTTCTTCGAATAGCTGGGCGGTGGCGGTTTGTGCGTGGCCTTCCTGCAGCAGCATGTCGAGCTTGGACAGGCACATGTAGCGGCCACGGCCCTTGGCCAGGGAGAAGGTGAAGTTCAGCCCGCTGTTGCGCATCAAGTCGGGCAGATCCTTGTAGACGATCTGCTCCTGCAGGGCGACGGTGGCGGTGGCGATCACCAGGCGCTTGCCAGCAGCCTTGGCAGTCGGGATCGCAGCCAGGCTGTAGGCCACGGTCTTGCCGGTACCGGTGCCAGCTTCCACGGCCACCACGGCCGGGTCGCCGGAACGCCGGCCTTCGTCATCGGTATCGACATCGCCCAGGACCTTGGCCACTTCGGCGATCATCAGGCGCTGGCCGTAACGCGGTTTCAGGCTCTTGGCTTCGAGAAAACGCGAGTAGGCGCCCTGGATCGTGGTTTTGAGTTCGTTGCTGATCATGGTTCTTCGGGCGCGAGAAACGCTGGATAAATTTTCAGTGGTTCGGATCGGCCGCTATCATACCCCGCTAATTCATCCCGCGCAGAACGGAGTACCCGAATGACAGCCTTTGCCCTTGCCTACACCCTGCATGTCCTGGCCGCCCTGGTCTGGGTCGGCGGCATGTTTTTCGCCTGGATGGTGCTGCGTCCGGCGGCGGTGGCCGCCCTTGAGGGCCCGGCGCGGTTGAAGCTGTGGGCAGCAGTGTTCCCACGTTTTTTCGTCTGGGTCTGGGTGGCGGTGGTGCTGTTGCCGATCAGCGGCGTCGGCCTGATCCACCTGCGTTTCAGTGGGTTCGAGACCGCGCCGCGTTATGTGCAGGTGATGATGGGCCTGTATGTGGTGATGACCGCGCTGTTTATCCGGATCCAGTCGTTGCAGCTGCCAGTGCTGCGTCAGGCGGTGGCGGACGAGGACTGGCCGACGGGCGCTACGACCCTGGGCAATATTCGGAAATTGGTGGGGATCAATCTGATCATTGGTCTGTTGCTGGTGGCCGTGGCGGCGGCTCGACCGATGTTCTAAAGGCGGATAGCGGGAAAAGCATCGCGGGCAAGCCTCGCTCCTACAGGGTTGTGTTGTCTGTAGGAGCGAGCGGGCGGCGATCCGACTTGCCCGCGATGGCGCTGGAATCAGCGCCGCCTATTTAAGGACTGTTTACAGGCGCTGTACCGTGACCGAACCCGCAGGGCCTGCCGGCCCTGGGTGGCCTTCGGCGCCAGGACGGCCGCTCTTGCCACCGTCGGCACGATAGACGAAGCAGCCCTTGGACTTGCCGCCGGCCCCGGGTTTGCCGCCAGCACCGGCCACACCGCCGGCCCCGCCATCAACCCAGACCTTGATCTGCTCCGCCGGGTAATCCCGCGGCAGCTCGACCCGCACCTGGGCTCCCGCCGCCCCCGGCTGGCCGTCACCGCCGTTGTCGCCATCGGCGCCACGCCCGGCCTGGCCCCAGGTGCAACCCGGCTCCTCGCCGTTGGCGCCATCGAGGCCGACATAACCCGGCGCGCCGGTGCCGCCGCGCGCATCCACCGAGAGTTCCCCGGCCTGCAGCGAGGTGATACGCAGAGTCAGGTTGCGCCCGGGTTTGGCCGCCTTCAGGTAAGTTCCGGGAGCCCCGCGAGAGGTGATCTGGCTGCCAGCCTCCAGATCGGCACGGGCGACGTTCAACTGCAGGCTTTGTTCGCCAGGAACGATAGTGATCCGCGCCTCGCGCCCCAGGCGCAACTCGCCGACCTTGACCTCGGTGACATTGGAAGGAATCAGCAAAGTGCCGTAATCGGCCACTTCCAGGCGTTCCAGTTGCAGGTTGCTGGTGGTGTTGGGCAGGCGCATCAGGGAGTTGGTCTCGACCGTCACCACCTGGGCCTGGGCCAGCGGGCTGCACAGTACCGCGAGCAGACAGAGCTTACGCATGGCCGACCTCCACAGGCTTCGCCGCCTTGAAGGTCTGCAGGTGGAAAATGCCGGTCAGGAGGATCTGCAGGCGGTCTCGCCAAGGGTGGGCGCGGCCCTTGAGGCTGCCGTTGAACAGCAACAGCTCCATCAGGTGGGTCAGCAGCAACAGGCTGCCTGCCAGATTGATCAACAGATGAATCGGATTAATCAGCGGGCTGACCAGATTGACCAGCACCAGCAACCAGAACAACAGCGTCAACAACTTGCCCAGCCCCCAAAACACCTTCATATGCCCCCCCTTTGCGAACTTTTTCTTTGCGCGCACAGTAACGACTTCGGCGAGGGATAAGCCAGAGGGCGGCGAAAATTCTCCCGCCGCCCCCTGTCAACCGCCGGATCGATGCTATTCGTCGCTCCGGCGCCTACGGCTCAACGCTGAATGTGCAGCTCCACCCGGCGGTTCTTCGCCCGCCCTTCTTCGGTATTGTTATCGGCGACCGGCTCGCTCTCGCCCTTGCCCTGGCTGGTCAGTTTGTCCGGCGCCAGGCCCTGGTTCAGGAGAAACGCGACGACGCTACTGGCGCGGCGTTCGGACAGTTTCTGGTTGTATTCATCCGCCCCCCGACTATCAGTGTGTCCGACCACCTTGATGCTCTGCACGTCGGCGCCCTGAAGCTTGGCCAGCAGCCCTTGCAGCTGGTTTTGAGCTTCCGGTGTCAGCTCCGCCGAGTCGAAGGCAAACAGCACATCGCCCTGATCGCTGAGGGTGATCACCTCGGATTGCGCCGCCGGCTCGGCTGCTGGTGCAGCCGGGTATTGCGGCAATGGGCAGCCACGGTTGTCGACCGGGGTATTGGCCGGGGTATCCGGGCAACGGTCACGGCGGTCGAACACGCCGTCATCGTCCTTGTCGCCATCCTGGGCGTAGCAGATCAAGCCGCCGGTCACCAGGCCCAGTGCCGCGCCACCCGCGGCCCAGCCGCCACTTTCAATGGCGCCCAGGCCGCCGCCCACCAGGCCGCCGAGCAGGCTGCAGATTGGCCATGTACGCTGGTTGAGGGGGGCAGTGCCGTCGCTGTGGGTAGCACAGCCTGTGAGCAGGCTGCCGAGCAGTAGAACCGGCAAGGCGGCTCGCGAGAGAAGACTCATCATGAATGCTCCTGTGTCACCGGCCCATACCGGTCACACAGGAGTAAAGACCCGCATGGGCGGCTGCACAAGCCGCCCATGCCAGGCAATCAGCGGTTGATTTTGATTTCCGTGCGACGGTTCATCGCCCGGCCGTCGGCGGTCTTGTTATCCGCGACCGGTTGGCTCTCGCCGGCACCGACTACCGAAACGAAACTGCTGCGGGGTACGCCCGCGCTGATCAGGTACTCGGTCACCGAGCGCGCGCGTTTTTCCGAGAGGCGCTGGTTGTAGGCGTCGCTGCCCACGCTGTCGGTGTGCCCGGTCACGCGCAGTTGCGCACTCGGGGCTTCCTGTTTCAGCCGCGTGGCGATGGTGTCGAGCTTGGTTTTGTCGGCGGCCGTCAATTTGGCCGAGTCGAATTCGAAATGCACGTCACGGATGACAATGGTCTCTTCCTTGACCACCACCACTTCCTCGACCACTGCCACAGGCGCTGGTGGGCAACCGTTGGCGTCCACCTGCACGCCTTTAGGCGTACCAGGGCACTTGTCGCGACTGTCCGGCACGCCATCGCCGTCTTCGTCGCCATCACCGTGCACCCAGCAATAACCGGCCGCGACACCCGCACCCAGCAAGGCGCCGTAACCTGCCCAGGACGAACTTTCAATCGCGCCCAACGCGGCCCCACCGACACCCCCGACAGCAGCGCAGGTTGGCCAATCGGTTTTCTGCAAACCTGCGCAACCAGTCAACACACTGGTTAGCAGAACCAAGGGTAATGCTGTCCGAACTATGCTCATCTAGTTATCTCCTGAGGGAATCGGCTTAGAACCGATTGGGGGAGTAAAGACCTGGCTTTAAATCTCCGCCAGCATGAGGCTGGCGGGCCTTCCCCCTGGATTTGCCCAGGAACGGCTGTCATTTCAGACAAAACGGCTCTAGGCCCGCGGGTCCGGGCAGGCTAGTCTTTGCCACTCAAAGATTGAGGAACTTCGATGACCGCAGGTATTTCTTCGCGCACGCCCCAGCAGGCCCTGGCCGCCCTGCTCGACCGCTACGCCCCACGACAGCTACTGCTGATCGGTGCCAGCGGGTTTCCGGCCCTGGAAGCGTTTCGCCAGGCACACCCCGAAACCGTCATCGCCCAGGTCACACCCGGCCCGTTGCCGGTGGAACTGGCGGCGCGCCGTTTCGACCTGGCGCTGGCGGTCGATTGCCTGGAGCATTTGCCCAAGCGCGACGGCCTGAACCTGCTCGGCGGGATCCGCAACCTCAACGCCAGCCGCATCGCGGTATTGGCCGACCTGAATGCCTGCGGCTGGAAGGAGACCGACTTTTTCTCCCTGGCCCTGCAGGCCAGCGAACGTTTCCAGCGCGACGAACAGGTCCTGACCCTGTTTACCTACGATCTGCTTGAATACAAACAAGTGCCCGACTGGCTCAACTCCAGGTTCTGGGCGAATCCGGAAAACTTCGGAAAGTACTGGTGGTAATGCGATGAGTACCTCTATTTGCCCCTGCGGCAGCGGCAACCTGCTGGACGCCTGCTGCGGCCACTACCACGCCGGCCACCCCGCACCCTGCGCCGAGGCCCTGATGCGCTCGCGCTACAGCGCCTACGTGCTGGGCCTGGTGGACTACCTGGTGACCACCACGCTGCCGGTGCAACAGAACGGCCTGGACCGCCAGTCCATCAGCGACTGGAGCGCGCAGAGCACCTGGCTGGGCCTGGAAGTCGAAAGCTCGGAAGTCTTCGGCGGCCAGCCGGAACACGCCTTCGTCACCTTCACCGCACGCTGGCACGACAACACTGGCGAACACAGCCATCGCGAACGCTCATCCTTCGTGCAGAACAGCGGGCACTGGTATTTCATCGACCCGACCGTGCAACTCAAGGCCGGCCGCAACGACGCCTGCCCCTGTGCCAGCGGGCAGAAATTCAAGAAGTGCTGCGCCAGCTACTTCGCCAGCTGAATACCCGCCCCTGAGCCTGTCCTTGCGCGCGCTCCACGGTTGCCAGGGTCTGTACGAAAAGTCGGCGAGCGAAGGTCAGGCAAGGCAAAAACAGGCGAGGAAGCGGAGTTTAGGTTCCTAAATGAGCATTCCGAGCCTGTTTTTAACGCAGCATGGCCTGCGTAGCGCCGAAGGCGCCCAGCGCGCAGCCACTTTTCGTACAGAGCCTAGACTGGGAGTTCAAACGGAGTAACCCCATGGTCGTTCAGCTGCGCGCACTACGGACCCTCGGACTGCTCACGGTGCTGGCGCTTTCGGGCTGCGCCTCGTGGTTCGTCGACGACACCCTCGACCCGCAGGTGCACCTGGTCAAGGTCGAGGTGATCAAGGCGAATTTGCTGGAGCAGCGTTTGCGCCTGCACTTTCGTGTCGACAACCCCAACGATGCCGACCTGACTGTCCGCGCCCTGGAGTACCGGATTCATCTCGGCGACGTGTTGCTGGCGGAGGGTGAGCATGAACACTGGTTCACCATCAGCCCCAAGCACAGCGCCTATTTCCAGGTCCCCGTGCGCACCAACCTGTGGCCACAGATACGCCAGGTGGTGAAATGGCTGAAGAAACCGCAACAACCGATCCCCTATCGTCTGGACGGTTTGCTGGAAACCGGATTATTCATCGGCCATGACGTGCACCTGACGCGCAAAGGCGAGATAATTCCCGCCGATTTTATTCCGGAGCAACCTCGATGACCCAGCAACCCCATGTCCATGGCCCTGACTGCAACCACGATCATGACCACCACGATCACGACCACGGCCATGTTCACGGTCCGCATTGCAACCACGCTCACCAGGAGCCGGTGCGCAACGCCTTGAAAGATGTCGGCCGCAACGACCCTTGCCCATGCGGCAGCAGCAAGAAATTCAAGAAGTGCCACGGCGCCTGATGCCGTAACGCCGTGCCTTCCTGCTTTTATGCAGGAGCAAGGGGGGGCCCAGCTCTTGCTCGCGATGCGGGCGACTCGGTTAATCAATGTGATCGAGTCGATTTCATCGCGAGCAAGCTTCGCTCCTACAGATCGCGTTGCAGGATCTGTCTCGAATCGATCACCGTCGCATACTCGCCATGCAGGTTGCCCAGCGACATCGCATGCACCTCCTCGGCACTGTGGGCCTGGCCGAAAAAGTCGGCCTTGTCGAAGGTGTAGCAGGCGTCTTCCACCACCCAGGTATCGAACCCCAGATTGCCGGCAGTCCGCGCCGTCGATTCCACCGAGTTGTGGGTCGCCACACCGACAATCACCAGTTGGCCGATCCCGGCCTGGCGTAAATCGGCCTCCAGGGTCGTGGCGCAGAAGGCGTCCGGCACCTGCTTCTGGATCACCGCCTCAGCGCCCCGCGGCATGAACCGCTGCTGAAACTCCACCCCCGACTGCCCCGGCCAGAACACCGACTGCTCGCTGTGGGACAGGTGCTGCACATGGATCAGCGGTCGCGCCGTCTGGCGCCAGTAAGCCAGCAACTCGGCGATGCGCTCCTCGGCCTGGGGGTTGTTACGCCGCCCAAGCCTGGGATGCAGGATGCCCTGTTGCTGATCGATCAGGATCAGCGCTGCATTGGTCTGAAGCTCCATGCTGACTTTTCTCATGTTGGGTCATTGAATTCCACGCACTTCAACATCACCTCTCCAGACAGGCAAGCCGTCGAACGTAGACCGGACGACCGAATACCGCTGTTGGCTATCCGTAACAGAATGTCCTTCGTTTACCTGGAGAGTTCCATGATCGATCTGTATTACTGGACCACCCCCAACGGCCACAAGATTTCCCTGTTCCTCGAGGAAACCGGCCTGCCCTACAGCGTGCACCCGGTCAATATTGGCCAGGGCGAGCAGTTCAAGCCCGAGTTCCTGAAGATCGCGCCGAACAACCGGATCCCCGCCATCGTCGACCATCAGCCGGCCGACGGCGGTGCGCCGCTGTCGCTGTTCGAGTCCGGGGCGATCCTGCTGTACCTGGCGGAAAAGACCGGGCAGTTCCTGCCCAAGGACCTGCGTGGCCGCCAGGAAGCCCAGCAGTGGCTGTTCTGGCAGATGGGCGGCCTGGGGCCGATGGCCGGGCAGAACCACCATTTCAGCCAGTTCGCCCCGGAGAAGATCCCCTACGCGATCAAACGCTACGTCGATGAAACCGCGCGCTTGTACGGGGTACTGGACCGACGCCTGGCGGACCGGGATTTCGTCGCCGGCAGCGAATACAGCATCGCCGACATGGCGATCTATCCGTGGGTCGTCTCCCACAAGTGGCAAAGCCAGAACCTGGAAGACTTCCCCAACCTGCACCGCTGGTTCAACCGCATCCTCGATCGCCCGGCGACCGCGCGCGCCTACGCCATCGCAGCGCGGATCAACCCACCCAAATCCTGAGGCCCAATAGTCCATAGCCGGCCAGCAAACAGCGGTGACTGCTCTGTTTCGGGCAGCCACCGAACGGCTGGCGCGGGCTATTTATCCGGCAACGCAGAAATACTCTCAGCCCCTGCTTGCGCGGCACTCGCCTGCTCACTAACGTAGCGCCTTTATCGACGCTACCCCCCCGCAGGAGCTTTGCCATGGCCTCGCCAGCCCTCTCACATTTTCTTCCCCGGTTCGGCGTTGCCGCGGCAGTGGCCGGCGTTCTCAGCCTGGCCGGTTGCCAGTCATGGAACACCCAGGACAGCCTGCCGCCGACTTCCGGCGTGCAACCGCTCAAGGGCCTGGCCCAGAACGTTTCGGTCCGCCGTAATGCCATGGGCATGCCGCTGATCGAAAGCAACACCTTCCACGATGCACTGTTCGCCCTGGGCTACGTGCACGCCAGCGACCGGATCAACCAGATGGTGACACTGCGCCTGCTGGCCCAGGGCCGGCTGGCCGAGATGTCCGGTGCCGATGTGCTGGACGTCGACCGCTACATGCGCGCGGTCAACCTGAAGAACAGCGCCGGCGAGCTGTACAAGGCCTCGTCCCCGCGGATCAAGCGCTTCTTCGAGGTCTACGCCCGCGGGGTCAACGCCTACCTGTTCCGCTACCGCGACAAGCTGCCGCCGGACCTGGCCGCCACCGGCTACAAGCCCGAGTACTGGAAACCGGAAGATTCGGCGCTGATCTTCTGCCTGCTGAACTTCAGCCAGTCGGCCAACCTGCCGGAAGAAATCAACGCCCTGGTGCTGGCGCAGAAAGTCGGCGCCGACAAGCTCGCCTGGCTGACCCCAAGCTACCCGGATGAAGCGCTGCCGCTGGCCGAGAGCGACAAGCTCAAGGGCCTCAACCTGAATGTCCCGGGCCTGAGCGAAATCAGCAACGCTGCCGGCAAGCTCGGCGAACTCAACCCGCTGAGCGTGGCCGGCGCCAGCAACTGGGCCATCGCTCCCCAGCGCAGCCGCGGCGGCAGAAGCCTGCTGGCCGCCGACAGCCACTCGCCGGCGTGGAACCTGGTGCAGATCCGCGCGCCCAAGTACCAGGCCGCGGGCGCTTCGATCGCCGGCCTGCCGATGATCGTCCAGGGCTTCAACGGCAAGGTGGCCTGGAGCATGACCTCGGTCGCGGGCGACAACCAGGACCTGTTCCTGGAAAAACTCAAGCGCCAGGGCAATGCGCTGTATTACGAAGCCAACGGCAAGTGGCTACCGGCTGTGGTGCGCAACGAAACCTACTTCGTCAAAGGCCAGCGGCCGATTCGCGAGGCGGTCTATGAAACCCGTCACGGCGCCCTGCTCAACAGCGCCAGCAACCTGAGCGGTGGCTACGGCTTGGCCCTGCAACAGCCGGACCTCAAGGACGACAAGAGCCTGGACGCGTTTTTCGACCTGTCGCGGGCGCAGAACGTGGAACGGGCCTCCGACGCCAGCCGCGAGATCCGCGCCATCGGCCTGAACATGCTGTTCGCCGACGCCAGCAATATCGGCTGGCAGGTCACCGGCCGCTTCCCCAACCGCCGTGAAGGCGAAGGCCTGCTGCCGTCGCCGGGCTGGGAAGGCTGTTACGACTGGGACGGTTATGCCGACCCGATGCTCCACCCCTATGACCAGGACCCGGCCCAGGGCTGGCTGGGCACCGCCAACCAGCGGATCATCCCCCACGGTTACGGCATGCAGTTGTCCAACTCCTGGTACTACCCCGAGCGTGGCGAGCGCCTGGCCGAACTGGCCGGCAGCGGCAAGCACGACGGGCGCAGCATGATCGCCATGCAGTACGACCAGACCACTACCTTCGCCGCCAAGCTGAAGAAGATGTTCGAAGCCCCTGGCATGGCGCAGCCCCTGAAGAAGGCCATCGACGCCCTGCCCGAAGCAGAGCGCAGCAAGGCCCGCGAGGCTTACAGCCGCCTGATGGCGTTCGACGGCAAACTCAGCCCGGTGTCGGCCGACGCGGCGATCTATGAACTGTTCCTGCAGGAAAGCGCCCGGCAGATCTTCCTCGACAAACTGGGCCCGGAATCCAGCCCGGCCTGGAAAGCCCTGGTGGCCAACGGCGCGCTGTCCTATTCGGCCCAGGCCGACCACCTGCTGGGCCAGGAAGACAGCCCGTTCTGGGATGACAGCCGCACCCCGCAGAAAGAAGACAAGCCGGCGATCCTCGCCCGCAGCCTGGCCGCCGCCATCAGTGCCGGTGAAAGCCTGCTGGGTGGCGACCGCAGGGCCTGGCAGTGGGGCAAGCTGCACAGCTACAACTGGAAGAACGCCAATGGCCAGGTCGTTCGCGGGCCGCTGCAGGCCGGTGGCGATCACAGCACCCTGAACAGTTCGCCGTACCGCTGGGGCCAGGACTTCAATGTGACCGAGGCTCCGGCGCTGCGCCTGATCGTCGATTTCGGCCAGAGCGAACCGCTGAGCGTCATGAACAGCAGCGGCCAGTCCGGCAACCCGGCCAGCCCGAACTACCTGAACGGCATCGACGCCTGGCTCAAGGGCCAGTACCTGAGCCTGCCGCTGCAAACGCAGAACTTCGACCGCCTCTACGGCAAGACCCGCCTGACCCTGGTGCCAGGCAAGTAACACCGGCCAGCCCGCCCCTCTGCACAAGGGGCGGGCTTGAGCCCTGTAGCGCTTCACCCCCCTCGCTGATCCCGCATTGCCACACTCCCGGCAGCCGCGCCCCTTCCTGCTTGAAATCTCCCACGCGCCCTATTGATGCAAGGCTTCCGGCACGCTCTTTTTTGGGGCGCGGCCGACGCACGGCAGGCTCTCGCACCACCTTTTAAAACACTTGTTCGGGACTCTGGTTCGGAAATTGCTACTTTCATTAAGTCTGATGCGTTGCAGTAACAGTACTAATGCGCCACAAGCGCTCATATTGGTTTTTAGGGATTTAATAATGAAAAAAGCATTGCTGACCCTTTCTGCACTGGCTCTCTGCATGGCCGCCGGTTCCGCGCTGGCCAAGGAATACAAGGAACTGCGCTTCGGCGTTGACCCGTCCTACGCACCTTTTGAATCCAAGGCCGCCGACGGCAGCCTGGTCGGCTTCGACATCGACCTGGGCAATGCCATCTGTGCCGAACTGAAGGTCAAGTGCAAATGGGTCGAAAGCGACTTCGACGGCATGATCCCGGGCCTCAAAGCCAATAAATTCGACGGTGTGATCTCGTCCATGACCGTCACCCCGGCCCGTGAGAAAGTCATCGACTTCTCCAACGAACTGTTCTCCGGCCCGACTTCCTTTGTGTTCAAGAAAGGTTCCGGCCTGACCGAAGACACCGCCTCGCTCAAAGGCAAGACCGTCGGCTACGAGCAAGGCACCATCCAGGAAGCCTACGCCAAGGCGGTGCTGGACAAGGCCGGGGTGAAGACCCAGGCCTACCAGAACCAGGACCAGGTGTATGCCGACCTGATCTCCGGGCGTCTCGATGCCTCGATCCAGGACATGCTGCAAGCCGAGCTGGGCTTCCTGAAGTCGCCACAAGGCGCCGATTATGAAGTGAGCAAGCCCGTGGACAGCCCGCTGCTGCCCGCCAAGACAGCTGTCGGTATCTCGAAAGGTAACAAAGAGCTCAAGGCCCTTCTGGATAAAGGTATCAAAGCGTTACACGACGATGGCACCTACGCCACCATTCAGAAAAAGCACTTTGGCGACCTGAATCTCTACAGCGGTAAATAAGGTCCTGGCGCCCATCCTCGATGGGCGCCTTTTTTATCGCCACAGGTCTCTGATTTATGTTCGAAGAACTTCTGCAAACCCTTGGGCTTTCTGCCTTCAGCCTCAAGGGGTTCGGTCCGTTGTTGCTGGAAGGCACCTGGATGACCATCAAACTCTCGGTATTGTCGCTGCTCCTGAGTGTCCTGCTCGGCCTGATCGGCGCCAGCGCCAAGCTCTCCCGACTGGGCCTGCTGCGCCTGCCCGCCCAGCTCTACACCACGCTGATCCGCGGCGTACCGGACCTGGTGCTGATGCTGCTGATTTTCTACAGCCTGCAAACCTGGCTGACCACCTTCACCAACTTCATGGAATGGGAATACATCGAGATCGACCCGTTCAGCGCCGGGGTCATCACCCTGGGCTTCATCTATGGGGCCTACTTCACCGAAACCTTCCGTGGCGCCATCCTCGCCGTGCCGCGTGGGCAAATAGAAGCCGCCACCGCCTACGGCCTCAAGCGCGGCCAGCGTTTCCGCTTCGTGGTGTTTCCGCAGATGATGCGCTTTGCCCTGCCGGGTATCGGCAATAACTGGATGGTGATGCTCAAGGCCACCGCGCTGGTGTCGATCATCGGCCTGGCCGACCTGGTCAAGGCGGCCCAGGATGCCGGCAAGAGCACCTATCAGCTGTTCTACTTCCTGGTCCTGGCAGCGTTGATCTACCTGGTCATCACCAGCGCCTCCAATGTCGTCCTGCGCTGGCTCGAACGCCGTTATGCCGCGGGCTCGCGGGAGGCGGTGCGATGATCGAGCTCCTGCAGGAATACTGGAAACCCTTCCTCTACAGCGATGGCTACAACGTCACCGGCCTGGCCATGACGATGTGGCTGCTCAGCGCCTCGATCTTCATCGGTTTCCTGGTGTCGATCCCGCTGTCCATCGCCCGGGTCTCGCCCAAGCTCTATATACGCTGGCCGGTGCAGTTCTATACCTACCTGTTTCGCGGCACGCCGCTCTATATCCAGCTACTGATCTGCTACACCGGGATCTACAGCATCGCCGCGATCCGCGCCCAGCCCATGCTCGATGCGTTCTTTCGCGACGCGATGAACTGCACCATCCTCGCCTTCGCCCTGAACACCTGCGCCTACACCACGGAGATTTTCTCCGGGGCGATCCGCAGCATGGCCCACGGCGAGGTCGAAGCGGCCAAGGCCTACGGCCTCAGCGGCTGGAAGCTGTACGCCTACGTGATCATGCCCTCGGCCCTGCGCCGCTCGCTGCCCTACTACAGCAACGAAGTGATCCTGATGCTGCACTCGACCACCGTGGCCTTCACCGCGACCATCCCGGATGTGCTGAAAGTCGCCCGCGACGCCAACTCGGCGACCTTCATGACCTTCGAGTCCTTCGGCATCGCCGCGCTGATCTACCTCACCGTGACTTTCGCCCTGGTCGGCCTGTTCCGTCTCGCCGAACGTCGCTGGCTGGCCTTCCTCGGGCCGACCCACTAGAACAAGGCAAATCATTATCCATGCGCCAACAGACTCATGATCTGCTCGCCCCGCTGCCGGGGACCTCGCGCCAGATCCACAGCTTTCACTTCGGCCCCGAGCGGGCCGAAGGCAAGATCTACATCCAGTCGTCGCTGCACGCCGATGAACTGCCCGGCATGCTCGTGGCCTGGCACCTCAAGGCGCGCCTGGCGGAACTGCAGGCCCAGGGCCGCCTGCACAGCGAAATCGTTCTGGTGCCGGTGGCCAACCCGGCCGGCCTGGAACAGGTGTTGATGGACGTGCCGCTGGGCCGCTACGAGCTGGAAAGCGGGCAGAACTTCAATCGCTGGTTCCTCGACCTTGGCGAAGAGGTCGGCAACGACATCGAAGGCCAACTGGGCGACGATCCGCGGCACAACCGCGAAATCATCCGCGCCAGCCTGCGCAATGCCCTGGCGCGGCAGACCGCCGGCACCCAGTTGCAATCCCAGCGCCTGACCCTGCAGCGCCTGGCCTGCGACGCGGACATGGTGCTGGACCTGCACTGCGATTTCGAAGCCGTGGCCCACCTGTACACCACCCCCGAGGCCTGGCCGCAGGTCGAGCCGCTGGCCCGCTACATCGGTTCGGAAGCCAGCCTGCTGGCCACCGACTCCGGCGGGCAGTCGTTCGACGAATGCTTCACCCTGCTCTGGTGGCAATTGCAGCAGCGGTTCGGCGAACGCTTCGCCATTCCCCAGGGCTGCTTCTCGGTCACTGTCGAGCTGCGCGGCCAGGGCGATGTCAACCATGGCCTGGCCAGCCTGGATTGCCAGGCCATACTGGATTACCTGACCCATTTCGGCGCCATCGCCGGCGAGGCTCCGCCCATGCCCGAGCTGCCCTACCCGGCCACGCCGCTGGCCGGCGTCGAACCTGTGGCCACCCCCGTGGGCGGCCTGCTGGTGTTCACCGCGCTGCCCGGGGAATACCTGGAAGCCGGGCAACAGGTGGCCGAAGTCATCGACCCGATCAACGATCGCGTCACCCCCATTCATTGCAGCTGCGCCGGCCTGCTCTACGCCCGCTCACTGCGCCGCATGGCCACGGCCGGCATGGTGATCGCCCATGTCGCCGGCCGCGAAGCCTATCGCAGCGGCTACCTACTTTCGCCTTGAGGATGCATGCCCCATGTACAAACTGACCATTGAAGGCCTGCATAAATGCTACGGCGACAATGAAGTGCTCAAAGGGGTTTCGCTCAAGGCGAAGACCGGTGACGTCATCAGCCTGATCGGCGCCAGCGGCTCGGGCAAAAGTACCTTCCTGCGCTGCATCAACTTCCTGGAAACCCCGGACGACGGCGCCATGAGCCTGGACGGCCAGCAGATCCGCATGGTCAAGGACCGCCACGGCATGCACGTGGCCGACGCCGACGAGCTGCAACGGATTCGCACGCGCCTGGCCATGGTGTTCCAGCATTTCAACCTGTGGAGCCACATGACGGTGCTGGAGAACATCACCATGGCCCCGCGCCGGGTACTGGGGATCAGCAAGAAGGACGCCGAGGAGCGCGCCCGGCGTTACCTGGACAAGGTCGGCCTGCTCCCCCGGGTGGCCGACCAGTACCCGGCCTTTCTCTCCGGCGGCCAGCAACAGCGGGTGGCGATTGCCCGGGCCCTGGCGATGGAGCCGGAAGTGATGCTGTTCGACGAACCCACCTCGGCCCTCGACCCGGAACTGGTGGGCGAAGTGCTCAAGGTGATCCAGGGCCTGGCCGAGGAAGGCCGGACCATGATCATGGTCACCCATGAAATGAGTTTCGCCCGCAAGGTGTCGAGCCAGGTGCTGTTCCTGCACAAGGGCCTGGTGGAAGAGGAAGGCGCGCCGGAAGAAGTGCTAGGCAATCCGAAGAGTGAGCGTCTGAAGCAGTTTCTCAGCGGTAACCTGAAGTAAGCCAGGCGCCTCTATAGACGAAGGCCAGCCCGCCGGTGGAGTCCGGTGGGCTGGCCTTTTTCGTGGGGTGGCGTCAATCAGGCGACAGGAGCGGGAGGAGGCTCGTCCGGCAAGGTCGGTTCGCCAGGTTCGCTCGGCTCGGTAGGTTGCGGGGTATCGGGGTCGGGTTGACCGGGAATGCCGCCTGCCGCGCTGGGGTGCGCCAGCAATGACCAGGCCAGGACGCCGACCTGATTGGGCTCAAGTCTGGCAAGTGTGGCGCTTATAAGCGGATCGATCTTCATGGGGCACTCCTGAGCGATGCACGATCCGCTGTGCGCAAACCGGGGCAGTCCTCTGGTTAGAGTATCTGCCCGCTGAGGAATTCCCGCTATTCGTCAGATCAGGTACGCGGCAGGGTCACGCCACGCTGGCCCTGGTATTTGCCGCCACGGTCCTTATAGGACACTTCGCACTCTTCGTCGGACTCCAGGAACAGCATCTGCGCCACGCCTTCGTTGGCGTAGATCTTCGCCGGCAAGGTGGTGGTGTTGGAGAATTCCAGGGTCACGTGGCCTTCCCACTCAGGCTCGAGCGGGGTGACGTTGACGATGATGCCGCAACGGGCGTAGGTGCTTTTGCCCAGGCAGATGGTCAGCACATTGCGCGGAATACGGAAGTACTCGACGGTGCGGGCCAGGGCGAAGGAGTTCGGCGGAATGATGCACACGTCGCTCTTGATGTCGACGAAGCTGCCGGCGTCGAAGTTTTTCGGATCGACGGTGGCCGAATTGATGTTGGTGAACACCTTGAACTCATCGGCGCAACGCACATCGTAGCCGTAGCTCGAGACACCGAAGGAAATCAGCCGATCAGAGCCTTCGCCACGCACCTGGCGCTCCACGAAAGGTTCGATCATGCCGTGTTCTTGCGCCATGCGGCGAATCCACTTGTCCGATTTGATGCTCATGGCGGGTGTCCTGAAATAGCGAGGTGGAAAAATTCTGTCCGGCATCTTACCGGGGTGCGCCTGCGGGTTCAAAGTCTGGACCGCTTTTCTCGCTGAAAGCCGCAATACTTGCGGGCTGGAGGGTATGTACGGCACCGCCAGTCACTAAAAGCGCGAATCCTTCGCAAAGAACATTGGCAGGTTCCGGAAAAAGGGTTAAGGTGGCGTCACTGTGCTGCTTGTGTCACTGAGAATCTCTACACGATGTTGAATTTCGATCCAACCATCTCCAAGAATTTTTCCTGCTCTTTGCACTCAGTCTCGGCCAGGGCTTTTCCTGAGTCGCAGTTAACTTTGTCCAAGGAGATACACCATGTCTAATCGCCAAACCGGTACCGTTAAGTGGTTCAACGATGAAAAAGGCTTCGGCTTCATCACTCCACAATCCGGTGACGACCTGTTCGTACACTTCAAAGCTATCCAATCCGACGGCTTCAAAAGCCTGAAAGAAGGCCAACAGGTTTCTTTCATCGCTACCCGCGGTCAGAAAGGCATGCAAGCTGAAGAAGTTCAAGTTATCTAACTTGTACTGAAACAGTAAAAAGCCCCGCCCTCAAAGCGGGGCTTTTTTGTGCCCGGATGTTTTTGCTTAATGGCACCCAGGCTATATGATCCGCCCCCTCGGACAATCATATGGAAACAGCAGGATGCCGTTCAGACACTGGAAGTTGTTGAGCGCAGCGGTGCTCACACTCACCCTCCCTCTCGCACTCAACGCCACGCCTCGCCCCGACCATCCAACGGTCATCGTCAGCATGGACAGCGGCGCCAGCTACATTGCCAAGGACTCGAAACAACAACCCGAGTTGCGGCGCGCAGTACTGCTGGAACTTTCCAACGCCCATCGTTGTGGCAGCAACGAGGTTTACCTCACGCCTGAATCTTCAGGCATCCCCACGGAGTCCTTCGGTCAGGCCCTGGAAGAAATCCAGCAACTGATCGATGACCAGACCCCACTCTTGCTGACACTTTCAGACTGCGACGGAAAACGAGCCTTTTTCGAAAAGGTCCGGCCCTGCACCGCCCAGGAATGCGCAGAACTGACTGCATCCCCGGTCGACGGCAAGCTCTACCTCGACGAGCAGTATGCCCCGACAGGCCAAGGCCAGGCCTCGTACTTCCTGACGATGCCGATGAGCTACGACGACCGGCAAAAGGCCTGGAACGCGAAAGTCTTCTACGTCGATTCAGGCGCCCTGCGCCGGGACTATTTCGTCAGCGCCAAGGACTTCGTTTCGGGCAAGGCCGTTCATGCCTCGAAAACCTACTATCCGGACGGCCAGGTCCGCCACAGCGCTCGCTATGACATCAATGGCAAACGCCAGGGAGAAGCGCTGACCTACTCCGAGAGCGGTGTCGTGGTTAAACGCTCGAACTATCGGGACGGACTCCTGGAGGGTTGGCAAAGCACTTACCACGACAATGGCAAAATCGCCGAGTCCTACAACTGGAGCCAAGGCAAACGAGTCGACGGCGAATACCATGAGTACGACGAGAACGGCAAGCGGGTCGGGCGCATCACCTACCGGGCGAATCTGCCGGACGGCCCAATTACCAGCTACTACCCGGATGGCAAGATCAAAGACAGCGGACAGTTCGTTGCCGGCAAGAAAGTCGGCCCCAGCCCGTCCTATTACCCTGACGGCACACTGGAAAGCACCGTCGATTACGTGAACAACCAGCCCGTGGGCTGGCAAATCCAGTACCACCCCAACGGCAAGGTAAAACAGAAGCAATTCAACGACGAACACGGCACCCAGCGCAGTTATGCCCTCTGGAACGAACAGGGCGTGCAAACCCTCCAGTGGCAATGGGATGAACAGCACCGCGAGCAGGGTGATTTCAAAGCCTGGTACGACAACGGCCAGCTCAAGGACCACAAGATCTACAAGGACGCGAAACTCGAAGGCCCCGCCGTCACCTGGTACGAAAGCGGACAGATGGAATCATCCACGGATTACCTGGATGGCAAAGCGCACGGCTGGATGCGCCTCTGGAACGAGGACGGCAGCCTGCAGAGCGAATGCCAGTACCAGACGGGCAGCCGTCATGAGGCATGCAGTTGAGCCGGGCATAACACGGCGCTATTGAGACAGCACTCTTCCCGCAGCCAAACAAAAAAGTCCCGCCGGTGCAAACCGCGGGACTTTTTCATTTCCAGGCCTGCGAGCTTACCAAGCCACGCCAAACCCCGCGGTATAACGGGTCTTGTTGAGGTCGCTGTCCTTGGTGCCGCTGATGATGTCCCGTTCGGCCTTGAGGTTGAGCGACGCCCATTCCGTGACCTTGTAGCGCAGGCCGATCTCGGCATCCAGGGCGTAATCGGCAATATTGGACAGTGGCCTGCCCACCTCGCCATTGGTAAACAGCTCGACCCGCTTGCCAATCAGGTAACGGTTGTAGTCCCACTTCATGGCCAGGGAATAGAAGTTGTCCTTGCCGCCGTCCTTGTACTCGTAGTCCGTGCGGTTGAGCAGCGAACCCAGGGAGAACGCACCCAATTCGTCATCCCAGAACTGGTAGCCCGGACCGGTACCCACCACGCGCTGGCGCGCCAGCTCCTCGACCTTGTCACGCTTGTAATTCAGCCGCCCCTGCCAGAACCACTTATCGGTGAGGAAGCGGTCCAGCGCGTATTCGGCGCGCCAGTTGTCGGTGGTGACCACATCGTTCTGGAATTCGCGGTTGTACTCGCCCTCCGCCGTGTGCCGCCATTTGCCGTGGCGCGCCGAGGTCTTGAAGTCGATGTCGTAGTCGTCGGTATCCTTTTCCGCCCGCTGATAATCCAGCGCCATGTCGACATTGCCCTTCCACACCAGATCCTCGACCACCGGCTTGGGCTTCATGATCTGCTGGATGCTCGCCAGCTCGACGGTCTTCGGCGTCTCGCCGTTGGCCAGGGTGACCTTGCCATCTTCCGCCGCCTGCAGGGATTTGGCCTTCTCGCCGGTGTAGGCATCCTGCTTGACCAGCAGCTCCTGATCGCTCTCCAGCGTCTTGACCTGCTTCCAGTCGATCGGGATGGCCCCGGCATACTCGGTCTGGATCAGTAATTTGCCGCCATCGAAGACTTTGATCTTGCCGCTCAGACGGTCACCGTTCTTCAACCAGACGGTATCGGCGAGCAAAGGCGTGGAGGCACTGAAAACGGCAAGGCACAACAGGGCTCTGGACAACATAAACAGATACAGGACTCGAGTTTGCGAAAAAAACCGGCATTATCCACATGAATAAAACCTCAGGTAGGGACTGACTCGACTATCTATAGTGAGTTCAATCCTCAACGGTTAATAAACCCTTTGTCCTACAGACGGTTTACAGGCCTGCATCAGGAACCCCCGAACGTGATCGAACCGCCCGACACCGGTCAAAGCCCCGCCGAAATCCGACGCACGGCGCTCTACCTGACCCTTGCCCAGGTCCCGGAAGGCAAGGTGGTCAGCTATGGGCAACTGGCGGAAATGGCAGGCCTGGGTCGCGCCGCGCGCTGGGTTGGGCGGACCCTCAGCCAGCTGCCCACCGACACCAGCCTGCCCTGGCACCGCGTACTGGGCGCGGGCGGGCGTATCAGCCTGCCCGTGGGCAGCGCATCGGGCGACGAACAGCGCGCGCGACTGCGTATGGAAGGTGTCTCGATCCTGAACAATCGTGTGGATATTCAGCGCCATGGCTGGCGCCCGGTAGAGCACAGCGGTTAGAGTGCGCGCTTTGTTTCCGTAATTCTTGAGGCAGACTCCAGCCCATGCCCCGTAAAACCTGGCGCGCCGCGCTCGCCGCCTATGCCAGCCCCTCGACGCTCGTGCTGTTGCTGCTTGGTTTCGCCGCCGGCCTGCCCTACATGCTGGTGTTTTCGACACTTTCAGTCTGGTTGCGCGAAGCCGGTGTGGCCCGCGAGACCATTGGCTACGCCAGCCTGATCGGCCTGGCCTACGCCTTCAAATGGGTCTGGTCGCCCTTGCTCGACCAATGGCGCCTGCCCCTGCTGGGCAAGCTCGGGCGCCGCCGCTCCTGGCTGGTCCTGTCGCAATCGCTGGTGCTGCTCGGGCTGATCGGCATGGGGTTCTGCGATCCGCAAAAACACCTGTCCTGGCTGATCGCCATTGCCGTTATCGTCGCCTTCGCCTCGGCCACCCAGGACATCGCGGTGGACGCCTACCGCCTGGAAATCGCCGAAGACAACCGCCAGGCTGCCCTGGCCGCCGCCTATATGTCCGGCTACCGCGTCGCCGCCCTGCTGGCCACCGCTGGCGCCCTGTTCTTCGCCGAAGGTTTCGGCTCCACCGGTTTCAGCTACAAACACTCGGCCTGGACCGGCACCTACGTGCTGTTCGGCGTACTGATGATTCCAGCCCTGCTGACCACACTGTTCATGCGCGAACCGCCCGTGCCACTGCGTACCCAGTTGTCGGCCGGGCGCTACAGTTTCCTGCACCAGCTGGTGTCGGTGTTCGTGCTGATCGTGCTGCTGGTGTCCGTGCCGGCGATGTTCACCCAGCTGTACAACACCGACTTCGCCAGCGTGCTGTTCGAAGGCGCCAGCCTGCTGGACCTGTTGCTGGAAGACCGGGCCTTCCTGCGCGCCATTCTCTACATCATCCTGACATCGCTGTGCCTGTCAGCCATGGGCCGCCGCGGCCTGGCTCCGGTGCTGACGCCTGTCAACGACTTCATCCTGCGCTATCGCTGGCAAGCCCTGCTGCTGCTGGGCCTGATCGCCACCTACCGGATGTCGGACACGGTGATGGGCGTGATGGCCAACGTGTTCTACATCGACCAGGGCTTCACCAAGGACCAGATCGCCAGCGTCAGCAAGATTTTCGGCCTGATCATGACCCTGGTCGGCGCCGGCATGGGCGGCCTGCTGATCGTGCGCTTCGGCATCCTGCCGATCCTGTTCATCGGCGGCGCCGCCTCGGCCGCCACCAACCTGCTGTTCCTGATGCTGGCCGACATGGGCCCCAACCTGCAGATGCTGGTGGTGACCATTTCCCTGGACAACTTCAGCTCGGGGCTGGCCACCTCGGCCTTCGTCGCCTACCTGTCGAGCCTGACCAACCTGAAGTTCTCGGCGACCCAGTACGCCCTGCTCAGCTCGATCATGCTGCTGTTGCCGCGCCTGATCGGCGGTTATTCGGGAGTCATGGTGGAGAAGTTCGGCTATCACGACTTCTTCCTGATTACCGCCCTGCTCGGTGTGCCGACCCTGATCCTGATCGCCCTGCACTGGTTCCAGGAAAGCCGCCGCGCCGAACCGCCGGAAACACCCGAAGCCGCACCGCCGGCCACTCCACCCACTACTGCGGTCAGCGAAGAACCCTAGGAAACCCCGGGGCGCACCGGCACTCATCCGGCGCCCCGACCTCCCCCGGCCGCAATCCTGTACGCCAAGGGTTCTCGCCCGTACAATGCTTCGTCACTTCTAGTCTTCAGCAACCGACAACGGCCTACCATGCGCACCAGTCAATTTTTGCTCGCCACACAGAAAGAAACGCCTTCCGATGCGGTCGTGATCAGCCATCAGCTGATGCTGCGCGCCGGCATGATCCGCAAACTGGCCTCGGGCCTGTACACCTGGCTCCCGATGGGCCTGCGGGTGATGCGCAAGGTCGAAGCCATCGTTCGTGAAGAAATGAACGCCGCCGGCTCGCTTGAAGTGTTGATGCCGAGCACGCAACCGGCTGAACTGTGGCAGGAATCCGGTCGCTGGGAGGAGTACGGCCCTGAACTGCTGCGCTTCAAGGATCGCCATGGTCGCGACTTCTGCGCCGGCCCGACCCACGAAGAAGTGATCACCGATCTGGCCCGCAACGAGCTGAGCAGCTACAAGCAGCTGCCGATCAACCTGTACCAGATCCAGACCAAATTCCGCGATGAAATCCGTCCACGCTTCGGCTTGATGCGCGGTCGCGAGTTCATCATGAAGGATGCCTATTCCTTCCACGCCGACCAGGCATCGCTGCAGGTCACCTATGACCGCATGCACCAGGCCTACTGCAACGTGTTCACCCGCCTGGGCCTGAAATTCCGTCCGGTCGAAGCGGACAACGGCTCCATCGGCGGCGCCGGCTCCCACGAATTCCACGTACTGGCCGAGTCCGGCGAAGACGACATCGTTTTCAGCAACGGCTCCGACTACGCGGCGAACATCGAGAAAGCCGAAGCCGTGCCACGGGAAACCTCGCGTCCGGCGCCGAGCGAAGAACTGCGCCTGGTCGACACCCCTGACGCGAAAACCATCGCGCAGCTGGTGGAAGGCTACAACCTGCCGATCGAAAAGACCGTCAAGACCCTGGTGGTGCACGCCGAGGAAGCCGGCAAGCTGATCGCCCTGATCATCCGTGGCGACCACGAGTTGAACGAAATCAAGGCCGCCAACCAGCCTGGCGTCGCCAGCCCGCTGGTCATGGCTTCGGAAGCCGAGCTGCGTGACGCCATCGGCGCCGGCGCCGGCTCCCTGGGCCCGCTGAACCTGCCGCTGCCCATCATCGTCGACCGTTCGGTGGCCCTGATGAGCGACTTCGGTATCGGCGCGAACGTCGACGACAAGCACTATTTCGGCTTCAACTGGGAACGCGACATGCCGGTCCCTACCGTGGCCGACCTGCGCAACGTCGTCTCCGGCGACCCGAGCCCGGACGGCAAGGGCACCCTGGAAATCAAGCGCGGCATCGAAGTCGGGCACATCTTCCAGCTGGGCAACAAGTACAGCAAGGCGATGAAGTGCGAAGTGCTGGGCGAGAACGGCAAGCCGGTCACCCTGGAAATGGGCTGCTACGGCATCGGCGTGTCCCGCGTGGTGGCTGCGGCCATCGAGCAGAACAACGACGAGAACGGCATCATCTGGAGCGACACCCTGGCCCCGTTCCAGATCGCTCTGGTACCGCTGCGCTATGAAACCGAGCAGGTTCGCGAAGCCACCGACAAGCTGTACGCGGAACTCACCGCCGCCGGCTTCGAAGTGCTGCTGGACGACCGCGACAAGAAGACCAGCCCGGGCATCAAGTTCGCGGACATGGAGCTGATCGGCATTCCACACCGGATCGTGGTCAGCGACCGCGGCCTCGCCGAAGGCAACCTGGAATACAAGAGCCGTACCGAAGCCGAGGCGCAAGCGCTGCCAGTGGCGGACGTGCTGTCCTTCCTCCAAGCCCGTATCCGTCGCTGAAACCAGATAGAGAAGTCATGTTCAAGCGAAACACCTTAAGCCTCGGTGGCGCCGCCTTGTGCGGCGCCCTGTTGCTCAGCGGCTGTGCCAACCAAATGTCGCAACGCAGCGAGCACGAGGAACGCGTCGAGCGCAAATTGCTCGACCACAGCCTGCAGATCGATGTCGGTGAGCCTAAGGTGCTTGAGCTGCCGCAACGCCGGGTACGCATCCACGAGCAGAAGACCTTCGAAGTCACCGAGTTCGAAGTCACGCGTCGCTACGATCGCTACACGCCCTATCAACCCTGGCGGGAGATCTACGAGATCCCGCTGGGCGCGGTAGCCGTGGTCGCCGGTATCGGCGCCAACGTGGTCAATGTGTTTGCCCTGGGCAACCTGCCGGACAGCGTCACCAAGGACTGGATCAGCTACGGCGTGGCCGGGCTCAACCCGTTCATGAACGTGCAGTCCCATGGTCGGGCGCAACAGAACCTGGCGGGGATCGATGAAGTCCAGCGCGACAAGCGCGTGGAGTATTCGAGCCTGCCCTGGAGCGAACGCCCGGTGCAGGTCAAGGCCGGCAAGGAAACCCATGAGCTGAGCACCGACCGCAACGGCATACTGCGCCTGAACCTGTTGGACAGCCCGTTTTCCGAGCAGGACCTGAACCACATCGGCAAGCTGCAGATCAGCGTCGCGGATGCCCAGGACGACGTGCATTCCGACTCGTCGCTGGCCATCAGCAACACCCTGCGCGGTAAGCTGCTGGAAGCGCACAACCTGATCTACGACGACCTCGAGGATGACGAAGTGAGCCAGTGGGTGCACCGGGTCAAGCGTCTCTCCGAACTGGGTCTGGAAGAAGAAGCCAGCGAACTGGAACAGAGCCTGATCGAGCTGACCCGCAACGATCCGGAGCTGCAAAGCGAATTTCTCAAGTCGCTGACCAAGAACGCCGGCCGCCTGGTCGCCGATCCCGGCGCCAATTGATCTGCAAGCCATCGCGAGCCAGCCTGCACTGCAGGAGTGGGCTGGATCGCGATGCTTTTTCAGGAACGGCTGAACAACTCCAGCTGTTCATGCCCGCCACGCATATCCTGCAAACGCACACCAATCCCCAATAGCCGCACCGGCCTGTCCCCGCGCTTGAACGCCTGGGTCAAAAGCTGCCGGTAACTCTCCAGGTCCCGCCCTGCCCCCGCCTGTTCGAGCGTGGTCTGGGTGAAATCGTGAAACTTCACTTTGACGAAGGGCTTGCCCGGACGATAACTGCTGTCGATTCGTTCGATCCGCCCGGCCAGGGTCTGCATCAGCTCCGGGAGTTTATCCAGGCAGCTCTGCAGATCGGGCAGATCGACGTCGTAGGTGTTTTCCACACTGATGGACTGCCGGCGGCTGTCGTTCTGCACCGGCCGCTCATCGATGCCCCGGGCCAAGTTCCACAGGCGCTCGCCAAAACTGCCGAACTCGCGCACCAGCGCCAGCTTGCTCCAGTCGCGCAACCCCTCGCAGTTGACGATACCCAGGCGTCCCAGTTTGTCGGCCGTGACCTTGCCCACGCCATGCAGCTTGTTCACCGGCAAGGCCGAAACGAAGTCCTCGACCTGGTCCGGGGTGATCACGAACAGGCCATTGGGCTTCTTCCAGTCGCTGGCGATCTTGGCCAGGAACTTGTTCGGCGCCACCCCGGCCGACACGGTGATATGCAGCTGGTTGGAGACCCGGCGGCGAATATCCTGGGCGATGCGCGTGGCGCTGCCGGCGAAGTTGGGGCTGTCGGAGACGTCCAGATAGGCCTCATCCAGGGACAAGGGCTCGATCAGGTCGGTGTAGTCGCGAAAGATCACATGAATCTCTTTCGACGCTTCCCGGTAGGCCTCCATGCGCGGCTTGACGATCAGCAAGTCGGGGCACAGCGTCAGCGCATGCCGCGAAGACATGGCCGAACGCACGCCAAAGGCGCGGGCTTCATAGTTGCAAGTGGCGATCACCCCGCGTCGCTCCGCCGAGCCACCCACCGCCATCGGCCTACCGGCCAATTGCGGGTCGTCGCGCATTTCGATGGCGGCGTAGAAGCAATCGCAGTCGATGTGGATGATTTTGCGCTGCGTCATATAAAGGCAGAGTTCATGGAAGCAAGAGGTCAATCGTGAGACAGGGCGACAGTATCTCACCGAGAACTGTATATAGCACCAGTAGTTTGATTTCTCCTGCCTGCCACCAGAAAAATCGGAAGATGAATTTATTTTCTCAATCGGTCAAAGCCCCTCAATAGAGCTGAAAGCCTTGTGTGGCATGCCCCCGAGGCCGATTCAAGGGCTGTCCTTTCAAGCTAAGCGATTGAACGAGAACAGTTTTTTTCGCCTGATCGGTTGACAGCCCGGCGATCCTCTGTAGAATGCCGCCACACAGACGCGGGATGGAGCAGTCTGGTAGCTCGTCGGGCTCATAACCCGAAGGTCGTCGGTTCAAATCCGGCTCCCGCAACCAAACATCAAAAAAGGCTACTCGAAAGAGTGGCCTTTTTTGTGCGCACCCGTTTTATCGCCGTGCCTTGCGCGAGTGTCGCGCAAAAAACAAAACCCTTTGCAGCTCCGGGACTTAACCCGCCCTGGGAGTCATTCAACACTTATTTGACTCAATGGACCATTAACGGTTGACACTCCGGCGTTCGTCTGTAGAATGCCGCCACACAGACGCGGGATGGAGCAGCCTGGTAGCTCGTCGGGCTCATAACCCGAAGGTCGTCGGTTCAAATCCGGCTCCCGCAACCAAACATCAAAAAAGGCTACTCGAAAGAGTGGCCTTTTTTGTATCTGTCGAAAAAATCTTTTCGCAACAATGACCTGGCAATCTCCCGTGAACCGTCAGTCACCTCCCCCACTCTTTCCAACCCGCTATGCTCATTGGCAGTCTGTCGCTTGAAAACGCTGGCCGTCCGGGCTCGCAGGGCCATGGTGAGACGCGTTAATATTTGAAACTATTTTTTCTGCAGGGATTGGTAACTTGGCTGGATACCCCCATCCTGTCGCGCACAATCCACGAGGTGATTGATGCGCGCCAACTCGTCTGATTCACAAGACACCGATACCGTTGCAGCGAACCCACCGGTTGCGGCCACCCGCTTGCGCTGGCTGGAGCTGTTGAGCAAATACCGCCAGCCCATCGGCATGGTCGTGACCCTGCTGCTGTTCGGCATCGCCCTGATTGCCTGTCGTCACCTGCTCAGCGAGCTGGATCTGTATGCCCTGCATGACTCGATCCTCGACGTGCCCAAACCGGCCCTGCTCGGTGCCCTGGCCGCAACCGTGGTCGGCTTCGTCATCCTGCTCGGCTACGAATGGTCCGCCAGCCGCTACGCCGGGGTGAACCTGCCGCCACGTACCCTGGCCCTGGGTGGCTTCACCGCTTTTGCCATCGGCAACGCCATCGGCCTGTCGCTGCTCTCCGGCGGCTCGGTGCGTTACCGACTGTATGCCCGGCATGGTGTGGGCGCCGGCGACGTCGCCCATATGACGCTGTTCGCCAGCCTGTCCCTGGGCTGCGCCCTGCCACCGCTTGCCGCCCTGGCGACCCTGAGCAACCTGCCCGCCGCCTCCGCCGCCCTGCGCCTGTCCGAAGGTCTGCTGGCCAGCATTGCCGGCGCCGTACTGCTGCTCTGCGCGATCCTGGTCATCGGTATCTACCGGCGCCGCCTGCCCGAACAGCCATTGCCGGACAATCTGCTGGTCAAGGCCGGGCGCCGCACCCTGCGCCTGCCGGGACGCCGCCTGACGCTCCTGCAACTGCTGATCACCGCACTCGACGTCGCAGCAGCAGCCACAGTGCTCTATCTGCTGCTGCCCGAAGCGCCGCCTTTCGGCGCTTTCCTGCTGGTCTACCTGCTGGCCCTGGCGGCCGGCGTGCTCAGCCATGTACCCGGTGGAGTCGGGGTGTTCGAAGCCATTCTGCTGGCCGCCTTCGCCGACAAACTCGGCGCGGCGCCACTGGCCGCCGCCCTGCTGCTGTACCGGTTGATCTACGTGATCCTGCCGATGCTGGTGGCCTGCGTCCTGCTGCTGATCAATGAAGCCCAGCGCCTGTTCCAGACCCGTCAATCGCTGCGGGTGGCCTCGGGCCTGGCGGCACCGATCCTCGCGGTGCTGGTGTTCCTGTCTGGCGTGGTGCTGCTGTTTTCCGGCGTGACCCCGGAGATCGACACCCGCCTGCAACACATCGGTTTTCTGATCCCGCACCGCCTGGTGGATGCCTCGCACTTCGGCGCCAGCCTGATCGGGGTGCTGTGCCTGCTGCTGGCCCAGGGCCTGCGCCGGCGCCTATCCGCGGCCTGGATACTCACCACCATCCTGCTGCTGGCCGGCGCCGTGCTCTCGCTGCTCAAGGGCTTCGACTGGGAAGAAGCCAGCCTGATGACCCTGACCGCCAGCCTGCTGGCGGTCTTCCGGCGCTCCTTCTACCGACCGAGCCGCCTCACCGAACTGCCGTTCTCGCCGCTGTACCTGGTGGCCAGCGTCTGCGTGCTGGGCGCCTCGATCTGGCTGCTGCTGTTCGCCTATCAGGACGTGCCTTACAGCCATCAGCTGTGGTGGCAGTTCACCCTCGACGCCGACGCCCCTCGGGGCCTGCGCTCGCTGCTGGGGGCCGCGGTACTGCTGGTGGTGGTGTCCCTGACCTGGCTGCTGCGCACCGCGCGCCCGGTGATTCACCTGCCCAATGGCGAGGAGCTGGACCGCGCGGCGAAGATCCTCATGGCCTCTTCCCAGCCCGACGGCGGCCTGTCCCTGACCGGCGACAAGGCCCTGCTGTTCCACCCCAACGACGACGCCTTCCTCATGTATGCGCGGCGCGGCCGCAGCCTGGTGGCGCTGTACGACCCGATCGGGCCGACCCAGCAACGGGCCGAGATGATCTGGCAGTTCCGCGACCTGTGCGACGTCCACCATGCGCGTCCGGTGTTCTATCAGGTGCGCGCGGAAAACCTGCCGTACTACATGGACATCGGCCTGACTGCGATCAAGCTCGGCGAAGAAGCCCGGGTTGACCTGAATCGCTTTGACCTCGAAGCCAAGGGCAAGGAGATGAAGGACCTGCGCTACACCTGGAACCGCGGCACCCGGGACGGCCTTGCCCTGGAAATCCATGAAGCCGGGCACGCGCCGATGGACGAGCTGAAAGTCATTTCCGACGCCTGGCTGACCGGCAAGAATGTCCGCGAGAAAGGTTTCTCCCTGGGACGTTTCAGCGAGGACTACCTCAAGCATTTCCGTATCGCGATCATCCGTTTTGAAGGACGTCCGGTGGCCTTCGCCAACCTGCTCGAGACCTACAGCCATGACCTGGCCAGCCTCGACCTGATGCGCGCCCACCCGGAGGCTCCCAAGCTGACCATGGAATTCATGATGGTCGGCCTGATCCAGCATTATAAAAACCATGGGTATGCCCGCTTCAGCCTGGGGATGGTGCCGTTGTCGGGCCTGCAACCCCGGCGTGGCGCGCCACTGACCCAGCGCCTTGGATCGATGGTTTTCCGTCGGGGTGAGCAGCTGTACAACTTCCAAGGGTTGCGCCGTTTCAAAGACAAATTCCAGCCTGACTGGGAACCTCGTTACATGGCCGTGCCCGCCGGACTGGATCCGCTGGTGGCACTGGCCGATACCGCCGCCCTGATTGCGGGCGGCCTGACTGGATTGGTGAAACGCTGATGATTCAACGCTCCTGGCGGTATGTATTAGCCACTCTGGTGGTGTTTGCCCTGATAGCGGGAGGCGGCTACTGGTACTGGAATCGTCCAGCGCCCCAACCGACCCTGGAACACCTGGCCCAGACCGATGGCTCGACCCTGACCCGTGTCACCCCGGCCACCCAGGCCAAGGCCCGGGTCGCCGTGGCCGTCCTCGCCGACGAAGCCCTGACCGATACCCAGCTCCTGGCCCTGAGCCGCGGCGGCGCGGCGCAGATCGTCCAGGTGATCCTGCCCAAGGACGACTGCAAGCTGCAGGAACAAGCCCTGCAAACCGCCCTTGGCCAACTCAAGGGCCCGGCGACCCTGGTCAGCGGCATCGGCCCTGGCGCCGCCCTGGCCTGGCGCTGGATCGCCACCCAGAACGACGACAAGGCCCAGGCCGTGTCGGTGGGCTTTACCATCAACCCGGCTCCAGGCTGCACCGATCCATTGCCCAAGACCCTGGCCCACGGCCATTGGCTGGTGGCCTGGAATGACAACCCGGATGACGAAAGCGCCGGTTTCGTGCGTGACACTCCCAATGCCAGCACCAGCATCAGCGACTACGACATTCACCTGCCCCAGGTGCTGAACAACGAGCTGCGCAAGCTGCTGGTGGGTTCGGACAACGGCGGCCTGAACATCCCGGTGGTCGAAGTGCCGGCCGGCCAGGCCAAGGACACCGTGACCCTGTTCCTCTCCGGTGACGGCGGCTGGCGCGACCTGGACCGCGACGTGGCCGGCGAGATGGCCAAGATCGGCTACCCGGTGGTCGGCATCGACACCCTGCGCTACTACTGGCAGCACAAGACCCCGGAACAGAGCGCCACCGACCTGGCCGAACTGATGCAGCACTACCGGCAGAAATGGGGTACCAAGCGCTTCGTGCTGACCGGCTACTCGTTCGGCGCCGATGTCTTGCCAGCTATCTACAACCGCCTGCCGGAAGCCGAGCAGCAGCGGGTCGACGCAATTATCCTGCTAGCCTTCGCCCGCACCGGCAGCTTCGAGATCGAAGTCGAAGGCTGGCTGGGCAACGCCGGCAAGGAAGCCGCCACTGGCCCGGAAATGGCCAAGCTGCCAGCGGCCAAGGTGGTGTGCATCTACGGTGAGGAAGAAGTCGACGAAAGCGGTTGCACCGACAAGACCGCCGTCGGCGAAGCCATGAAGCTGCCGGGCGGCCACCACTTCGACGAGAACTACCCGGCCCTGGCCCAGCGCCTGGTCAACGTCATCGAGAAGCGCCAGGGCAAGGACAAGGTCGCCGAAGAATGATCTGAGTGCCGTTGTATCAAAAGCCCCTGCAGCCTGATGGTTGCAGGGGCTTTTTTACGCCTGCTGAAAACTCAAGAGCGACCCGGTCTCCAGCACGGCTGGGCCATCCCGCCAGCATGCTGCCGGAACGCCTCAAGGCGCCAAACGAGGGCGGAACATCGCAATGCCGGATGACTCCCGCAGAGGTTGTAGGCAAACTCCGAACATTGCGTAAGGGGATGCGCTAGAGCACTTTGCTGCCTTGTTGGCCTTCGCTTCGACGGGATAGGCTCCAGACGTCGCTGACTATTCAGCGATCGGGCTTGGAAACCCGTTGAATACTAGCCGCAACAGCGCCCCATCACGATTACAGACATTCTTTGTGATCCTGAGTTATGGCAGCTGTGCGTGGGACGCCTTAGGGCGTGCCGGTTCCTAGTTTCCGGTTTTCCAACCTGCGTACAGCTGCCACCCATTTGCTTGGAAACGAATGCGGCAGCTCCTTAACTAGGAGTTTGATCATGTCCCAAACAAATCCGCCTGCACCTTGTGAACTGAAAACCATCGGCCTCACCCCTTTCATCTACCGCTCAGACCAGCCGCTGTTTCACGTCAGCGCCGGCGTCCCCATTGGCGACGCCCTGGCCCAAGCCTCCGACCTGTTGTTCCTCGCCAAGGCACTTGCCGAGGATGCCGCCTACACCAAAGACACCGACCGCCACGCCTGGGCCGCGCATTACCTGACGGCCATGAGCAAGGCGGTGATTGACGATGTAGTGCAGGTACTGACCCCGTAGCGCGAATCCATGCAGCTGCGGCCTGAAAGCCACTCAAGGCTCTGAAACGAAAAAGCCCCCGCTGCCGCAAGGCAACGGAGGCTTTTCGTTTTTGATTGGGCCTACATCTCGATCTGGGTACCCAGCTCGATCACCCGGTTCACCGGCAGCTTGAAGAAGCGCAAGTTGCCGTTGGCGTTCTTGAGCATGAAGGCGAACAGCGTCTCGCGCCAACGCGCCATGCCGACGATCTTGGAGGTGATGACCGTCTCGCGGCTGAGGAAGTAGGTGGTGCGCATCGGGCTGAAGTCCAGCTCGTCCAGATGGCACAGCTTCAGCGCTTCAGGCACGTCCGGCTCGTCGGTGAAACCGAAGTGCAGGATCACCCGGAAGAAGCCTTCGCCATAAGAGTCCACCTCGAAACGCCGTTGCGTCGGCACCCGTGGGATATCTTCATAGACCACGGTCAGCAACACCACTTGCTCGTGCAGCACCTGGTTATGCAGCAGATTGTGCAACAGCGCATGGGGTACGGCGTCGGAACGCGCGGTCAGGAACACCGCGGTACCCTGGACCCGATGCGGCGGTTGCACACGGATGCTGTTGATAAAGATCGGCAGCGGCAACGCGCCCTCGCCAAGGCGCTCCATCAACAGTTCCTTGCCGCGCTTCCAGGTGGTCATCAGGGCGAACAGCACAATCCCCGCCAATACCGGGAAAGCACCGCCCTGGAAGATTTTCGGCACGTTGGCGGCGAAGAACAGCCCGTCCACCAGCAGGAAGCCCACCAGGATCGGCACCGTCAGCACCGGCGACCACTTCCACAGCAACAACATCACCGCCGACACCAGGATGCTGGTGATCAGCATGGTCCCGGTCACCGCCACGCCGTAGGCCGAAGCCAGTGCGCCCGAGGACTCGAAGCCCAGCACCAGGAGGATCACACCGACCATCAGCGCCCAGTTCACCGCGCCAATGTAGATCTGTCCCTGCTCCGCGCTGGAGGTGTGCTGGATGTACATGCGCGGGATATAACCCAGCTGGATCGCCTGGCGGGTCAGGGAGAACGCGCCGGAGATCACCGCCTGGGAGGCGATCACGGTAGCCAGTGTGGCCAGCACTACCAGCGGGATCAGGGCCCAGCTCGGTGCCAGCAGATAGAAGGGGTTACGCGCCGCTTCCGGGTTTTCCAGGAGCAAGGCGCCCTGGCCGAAATAGTTGAGCACCAGCGCCGGCAGCACCAGGGCGAACCAGGCGCGGGCGATCGGCTTGCGGCCGAAGTGGCCCATGTCGGCGTACAGCGCTTCGGCGCCGGTCAACGCCAGTACCACGGCGCCCAGGATGGCCACGCCCATGCCCGGATGCACGATGAAGAACCGCACGCCCCAGACCGGGTTCAGCGCCTGCAGCACTTCCGGATGCTGGGCGATGCCGTAGACCCCCAGCCCGCCCAGGGTCACGAACCACAGGACCATCACCGGCCCGAACAGCTTGCCGATGCGATCGGTACCGTGTTTCTGGATCAGAAACAGCGCCACCAGCACGATCAGCGCCAGCGGCACGACCCAGTGCTCAAGCCCGTCGAAGGCGATCTCCAGCCCCTCTACCGCCGACAATACGGAAATCGCCGGGGTGATCATGCTGTCGCCATAGAACAAGGCCGCGCCGATCAGGCCCAGGATGACCAGGACCATCCGCAGCCTCGGATAGGGCGTCGACGCCCGCCGGGCCAGGGCGGTCAAGGCCATGATGCCGCCCTCGCCCTGGTTGTCGGCCCGCAGGATGAACAACACGTATTTGATCGAGACCACCCAGATCAGCGACCAGAAGATCAATGCAAGAATGCCGAATACACCGTCGTGGTTGACTGGAACCCCGTAATGCCCCGCGAATACCTCCTTCAAGGTATAAAGCGGGCTGGTCCCGATGTCGCCATAAACCACCCCGACCGCCGCCACCAGCATCCCCAGGGGCCTGGCCCTGGAATGCTCGCCGCCCACCGCCTGACTACTTGCCTGACCCATCCACCACTCCTACTACCCAGATCGGGGCTTCTTATAAAAGGCATGACATTCAAGACAACACTAAGCTTGCAAGACTCTCGTGAATGCCAATGCAGCATGCACCCATTTACTTACAGTTACAGACGTTCTGTTGACTATAAGAATTCACCTGGGCGCAACGGCGCGAAGCATAGCGCAGCACTCGTCGTATTTCCCTGCATAAAGCTGGTCAAGTGCGCCGGCCATCGCTAGAATTGCGCACTTTTTGATCAGAGGCGCCCCTAGCGCCCGTTCGTCGCCAGCGGTTTTATCCAAATCGCCGAGCGACCCGACACCTATACCGAGGTTAGACATGTCCACCCCTACCGCGCCAGCCAACCCCAAGGTCGGCTTCGTTTCCCTGGGTTGCCCGAAAGCGCTGGTCGATTCCGAGCGCATCCTCACGCAACTGCGTATGGAAGGTTATGACGTGGTGTCCACCTACCAGGACGCCGACGTCGTGGTGGTCAACACCTGCGGCTTCATCGACTCGGCCAAGGCCGAATCCCTGGAAGTGATCGGTGAAGCCATCAAGGAAAACGGCAAGGTCATCGTCACCGGCTGCATGGGCGTGGAAGAAGGCAATATCCGCGACGTGCACCCGAGCGTACTGGCCGTGACCGGTCCGCAGCAGTACGAGCAAGTGGTCAGTGCGGTGCACGAAGTGGTGCCGCCGAAACAGGACCACAACCCGCTGATCGACCTGGTACCGCCACAAGGTATCAAGCTGACCCCGCGCCACTACGCGTACCTGAAGATTTCCGAAGGCTGCAACCACAGCTGCAGCTTCTGCATCATCCCGTCGATGCGCGGCAAGCTGGTCAGCCGCCCGGTCGGCGATGTACTGGACGAGGCCCAGCGCCTGGTGAAGTCCGGGGTCAAGGAACTGCTGGTGATCTCCCAGGACACCAGCGCCTACGGCGTCGACGTCAAGTACCGCACCGGTTTCTGGAACGGCGCGCCGGTGAAAACCCGCATGACCGAGCTGTGCGAAGCCCTCAGCACCCTGGGCGTCTGGGTCCGCCTGCACTACGTCTACCCGTACCCGCACGTCGACGAGCTGATCCCGCTGATGGCCGCCGGCAAGATCCTGCCGTACCTGGACATCCCGTTCCAGCACGCCAGCCCGAAAGTGCTCAAGGCCATGAAGCGCCCGGCCTTCGAAGACAAGACCCTGGCCCGGATCAAGAACTGGCGCCAGATCTGCCCCGAGCTGATCATCCGTTCGACCTTCATCGTCGGCTTCCCCGGCGAAACCGAAGAAGACTTCCAGTACCTGCTCGACTGGCTGACCGAAGCCCAGCTCGACCGCGTCGGCTGCTTCCAGTACTCGCCGGTGGAAGGCGCGCCGGCCAACGACCTGGACCTGGAAGTGGTCCCGGACGAGGTCAAGCAGGACCGTTGGGAGCGCTTCATGGCGCACCAGCAGGCAATCAGCTCGGCGCGCCTGCAACAGCGCATCGGCAAGGAAATCGAAGTGCTGATCGATGAAGTCGACGAACAGGGCGCCGTGGGCCGCTGCTTCTTCGACGCCCCGGAAATCGACGGTAACGTGTTCATCGACGGTGCCGGCGACCTCAAACCAGGCGACAAGGTCTGGTGCCGGGTCACCGACGCCGACGAATACGACCTGTGGGCCGAAGTCCTGTAAGGCGTAAAAAACCGCAAAGCCCCGCTCTCTTCGCGAGATGCGGGGCTTTTTTACGTCTATCGTTTGCTCAGGACCACGGATGCGTCACCACACAGGAGCAGGCGGCATGCGCCATCATTCGGTCATCCATACCCCGAAACACAGTGACTACCCGGAACTGACCCGGGTCTGGGAAGCCTCGGTACGCGCCACCCACGACTTCCTGCCGGACAGCTACATCGAACTGCTGAGAAACCTGGTGCTGAACCGCTATCTGGATGCGGTGATGCTGATCTGCACCCGGGATCAGCGCCAGCACATCACCGGCTTCGCCGGGGTCGCCGCCGGCAAGATCGAAATGCTCTTCATCGACCCCGACCATCGCGGCCAGGGCCTGGGCAAGCAATTGCTCAGGTACGCCATCGAACACCTGAACGCCGACGAACTGGACGTCAACGAGCAGAACCCGCAAGCCCTGGGCTTCTACTTCAAGCAGGGCTTCGAGATCATCGGCCGCTCCGAGCACGACGGCATGGGCCAGCCCTACCCGCTGCTGCACATGCGTTTGAAACAGCCCCAGCAGCAGGCAGTGCGCGGCTAAAAGCCACAGCGGGCAAATGGACCCGCGATTAACCGGCGCCGGGCAGGTACAATGCCTGCCCCCTTTTGTTACGGCCCCTGTCATGACTGACCCGATTCGTCTCTCCAAACGCCTCATCGAACTCGTCGGCTGCTCCCGCCGGGAGGCTGAGCTGTTCATCGAGGGCGGCTGGGTCACCGTGGATGGCGAGGTCATCGACGAGCCGCAGTTCAAGGTCGACACCCAGAAAGTCGAGCTCGACCCGCAGGCCAAGGCCACCGCGCCAGAGCCGGTGACCCTGCTGCTGAACGTGCCGGCCGGCCAGGATGTCGACAGCGCCATGCAGTCGCTGAGCGCCGCCAGCCTGTCCGAGGAACACCGCTTCGGCAAACGGCCACTCAAGGGCCACTTCCTGCGCCTGACCGCCAGCGCCGACCTGCAAGCCAACGCCAGCGGCCTGCTGGTGTTCACCCAGGACTGGAAGATCCTGCGCAAGCTGACCGCCGACGCGGCCAAGATCGAGCAGGAATACGTGGTCGAGGTAGAAGGCGAGATGGTCGCCCACGGCCTCAACCGCCTGAACCACGGCCTGACTTACAAGGGACGGGAACTGCCGCCGGTCAAGGCCAGCTGGCAGAACGAAAACCGCCTGCGCTTCGCCATGAAGAACCCGCAACCGGGCGTGATCGCCCAGCTCTGCGAAGCGGTAGGCCTGAAGGTCGTCGCCATTCGCCGCATCCGTATCGGTGGGGTTTCCATCGGCAAGGTGCCGGTCGGGCAATGGCGCTACCTGTCCGCCAAAGAGAAATTCTAGGCCGACACCCATTCAGACGCCGCGCTTGCCTGCGGCGCTCAACGTGAACAGACCAGGACTGTAGACATGATTCATAACGATGTACTGCGCAGCGTGCGCTACATGCTCGACATCAGCGACAAGAAGGTCGTCGAGATCATCAAGCTCACCGGCTTTGAAGTGAGCCTGGACGACATCGTCGGCTACCTGAAAAAGGACGAGGAAGAAGGTTTCGTGCATTGCCCGGACGAGGTCATGGCGCACTTCCTCGACGGCCTGGTGATCTTCAAGCGTGGCAAGGACGAAAGCCGTCCGCCGCTGCCGATCGAACTGCCGGTGACCAACAACATCATCCTGAAGAAGCTGCGGGTCGCCTTCGAGCTGAAGGAAGACGACATGCACGCCATCCTCAAGGCCGCCGACTTCCCGGTGTCCAAGCCCGAGCTGAGCGCGCTGTTCCGCAAGTTCGGCCACACCAACTACCGCCCCTGCGGCGACCAGTTGCTGCGCAACTTCCTCAAGGGCCTGACCCTGCGCATTCGCGGCTGACTCCCCCTCGATCCGCGGTGGCCACCCTCGGCCACCGCCATGCATGATCCTTCATTCCCCCGCACAATAATGGCTCCGCTCACCGAGACTGACGACTAGGGTATGCACTGACCCTCAGCCCTCAGGATTCGCCATGCATCCCTACTTTTCCCTGCAAGGCCGTACCGCCCTGGTGACCGGCGGCACCCGCGGCATCGGCAAGATGATCGCCAAGGCGTTTGTCGAGGCCGGTGCCACTGTCTATGTCTGCGCCCGCGATGCCGAGGCCTGCCAGCAGACCGCAACGGAGCTCGGGGCCCTGGGCAGTTGCCATGCCCTTTCCGCCAACCTGGCGAATGAAGAAGGCATACAGCAACTCGTCTCCCGCCTCGAAGCCCAGGTCGATCGACTGGATATTCTGGTGAACAACGCCGGCACCACCTGGGGCGCGCCGCTGGAAAGCTACCCGGTCAAGGGCTGGGAAAAGGTCATGCAATTGAACGTGACCTCGGTGTTCAGCTGCATCCAGCAATTCCTGCCGCTGCTGCGCAAGGCGGGCTCCGCGGCCAACCCGGCGCGCATCATCAATATCGGCTCGGTGGCCGGGATCTCCTCCTTTGGCGAGCAGGCTTATGCTTATGGCCCGAGCAAGGCCGCGCTGCATCAGCTGTCACGGATCCTCGCCCGCGAACTGGTCAGCCAGCACATCAACGTCAACGTGATCGCCCCCGGGCGCTTTCCGAGCAAGATGACCCAGCATATCGGCAACGACGAGCAGGCCCTGGCCGAGGATACGGCGCTGATCCCGATGAAACGCTGGGGTCGCGAGGAAGAAATGGCCGCCCTGGCCATCAGCCTGGCAAGCACCGCCGGGGCCTATATGACCGGGAACATCATTCCATTGGATGGTGGCTTCAGCCTCTGACTCCACCTGTAGCCGCAGCCTGCGGCAGCGGCTACAGGTCAACGCGGGTTATCATGGCGGCCCCTACCCCGTCTCGACCCCAGACCATGACCTACAGCGTTTCCCCCATCGGCTTCGTACGCTCCTGCTTCAAGGAAAAGTTCGCCATCCCGCGCCAGCCGCAACTGGCCCCGGCGGCCCGTGGCGTGCTGGAGCTGGTGGCGCCCTTCGATCAGGGCGACGCGGTGCAGGGCCTGGAACAGGTCAGCCACGTCTGGCTGTTGTTTCTGTTTCACCAGGCGCTGGAAGACAAACCGCGGCTCAAGGTCCGCCCGCCGCGCCTGGGCGGCAACAAGTCCATGGGCGTATTCGCCACCCGCGCTACCCATCGACCTAACGGCATAGGTCAGTCGGTGGTCAAGCTGGACAAGGTCGAGGCCAACCGCCTGTGGATCTCCGGCATCGACCTGCTGGACGGCACGCCGGTTCTCGATATCAAGCCCTACGTGCCCTATGCCGACATCATCGACAGCGCGAGCAACAGCATCGCCAGCGCGGCGCCGGAGCTGATCCCGGTGCAGTGGAGCAACAACGCCCTGCAACAGGCCCATACGCACGCTCAACGCCTGCAGGAGCCACTGGTAGAGCTGATCGAACAATGCCTGGCCCAGGACCCGCGCCCGGCCTACCAGACGCCCACCCCGGAACGGGAATATGGCGCGCAGTTCTGGGACCTGGACGTGCGCTGGCATTACCCGCAGCCGGGCCTGATCCAGGTCCTGGAAGTGGTTCCCGCGCGCTGAGCGCCAGCCGGAAACGAAAAAGCCCGCGCTGCCTTCTTAGGCAACGCGGGCTTTTTCAGTGCTGCGAGTCGCTTACTTCTCGACGAAGGCGCGCTCGATCAGGTAGTCACCCGGCTCGCGCATGCGTGGCGAAACGGTCAGGCCGAAGCTATTGAGCACTTCGCTGGTCTCGTCGAGCATGCTCGGGCTACCGCACAGCATGGCGCGGTCGTCCTGCGGGTTGATCGGCGGCAGGCCGATATCGCTGAACAGCTTGCCGCTGCGCATCAGGTCGGTCAGGCGGCCTTCGTTCTCGAACGGCTCGCGGGTCACGGTCGGGTAGTAGATCAGTTTTTCACGCAGCGCTTCGCCGAAGAACTCGTTCTGTGGCAGGTGCTCGGTGATGAACTCGCGGTAGGCGACTTCGTTGACGTAACGCACGCCGTGGCACAGGATCACTTTTTCGAAACGCTCGTAGGTTTCCGGATCCTGGATGACGCTCATGAACGGCGCCAGGCCAGTGCCGGTGCTGAGCAGGTACAGGTGCTTACCAGGCTTCAAGTCGTCCAGTACCAGGGTACCGGTGGGCTTCTTGCTGATGATGATCTCGTCGCCTTCCTTCAAATGCTGCAGCTGGGAAGTCAGCGGACCATCGGGAACCTTGATGCTGAAGAACTCGAGATGCTCTTCCCAGTTCGGGCTGGCAATCGAGTAAGCGCGCATAAGCGGGCGGCCGTTGGGCTGTTGCAGGCCGATCATCACGAACTGACCGTTCTCGAAGCGCAGGCCCGGATCGCGGGTGCACTTGAAGCTGAACAGAGTGTCGTTCCAGTGATGAACACTGAGGACACGCTCGTGGTTCATGTTGCTCATGTACGGGGGACTCCTGGGAAGTTGTCGGCGCCTGCTCTGCGACAAGCGAGCCGAGCGCAATTGCACAGCATTCTAATGGCGGCGACAATATCTGTTAACTGGATTATTAAGATAAGGGTTATCGGTTATATCGATATGCGATTTACTCTCCGTCAACTGCAAGTATTCGTCGCCGTCGCCCAGCAAGAGAGCGTTTCTCGTGCTGCCGGCCTGCTGGCCCTTTCCCAATCGGCGGCGAGCACTTCGATCACAGAACTCGAACGGCAATCCAGTTGCCAGTTGTTCGATCGCGCCGGCAAGCGCCTGAGCCTCAACGCCCTGGGCAAGCAGCTGCTGCCCCAGGCAGTGGCGTTGCTGGACCAGGCCAAGGAAATCGAAGACCTGCTCAACGGCAAGTCCGGCTTCGGCTCGTTGTCGGTGGGTGCGACCCTGACCATCGGCAACTACCTGGCGACCCTGTTGATCGGCAGCTTCATGCAGGTCCACCCGGAGAGCCAGGTCAAACTCCATGTGCAGAACACTGCGCATATCGTGCAACAGGTCGCCCACTACGAAATTGACCTGGGTCTAATCGAAGGCGACTGCAGCCACCCGGACATCGAAGTGCAAACCTGGGTCGAGGATGAGTTGGTGGTGTTCTGCGCCCCGCAGCACCCCTTGGCCAAACGCGGCCATGCGAGCATGGAAGAGCTGACCCACGAGGCCTGGATTCTGCGGGAACAGGGCTCGGGAACGCGCCTGACCTTCGACCAGGCCATGCGTCATCACCGCAGCGCGCTGAATATCCGGCTCGAGCTGGAACACACCGAAGCGATCAAGCGCGCGGTGGAGTCGGGGTTGGGGATTGGCTGTATTTCCAGACTGGCGCTGCGCGACGCCTTCCGTCGCGGCAGCCTGGTTCCGGTAGAGACGCCGGACCTGGACCTGGCCCGGCAGTTCTACTTCATCTGGCACAAACAGAAGTACCAGACGTCGGCGATGCGCGAGTTCCTCGAACTCTGCCGCGCCTTTACCGCTGGGGTACAGCGCAGCGACGAGATCGTGCTGCCGAGCATTCCCTAAATCAGGATGACTGCCCAGACCACGGTAATCATGCTCAAGGCCACGAATTGCGCGGCGCTGCCCATGTCCTTGGCATTTTTCGACAGTGGATGGCGATCCAGGGAGATGCGGTCGATCGCCGCCTCGACCGCCGAATTGAGCAATTCGACAATCAATGCCAACAGGCAGACCGCGATCAGCAACGCCCGCTCGACCCGGCTGACATCCAGCAGGAAAGATACGGGGATCAGAATCGCGTTGAGCAGCACCAACTGACGGAACGCTGCTTCGCCGATGAAGGCGGCCCGCAGGCCATCGAGGGAATACCCCGAGGCATTGAGGATGCGTTTAAGACCGGTTTGACCTTTGAAAGGCGACATAAATTAGGCAACTAGAACAATAAGGAATGGGAAAGCTAGTTCAACCAAAGTCAAAAAAGCGTGAAGAAAGAGCCAGTTACTGGCTGGAAATTGACTCAAGTTGTTGCAGGAGCAGTGCCGCCTGAGTGCGGGTACGCACCCCCAGCTTACGGAAGATCGCCGTCACGTGGGCCTTGATGGTCGCTTCCGAAACGCTCAGTTCATAAGCGATCTGCTTGTTCAGCAAGCCCTCGCAGACCATGGTCAGCACGCGGAACTGTTGTGGCGTCAGGCTCGCCAGGCCTTCGCTGGCCGCCTTGGCCTCGGCGGAGACGCTGACTTGTTCAAAGGCCTGCGGCGGCCACCAGACGTCGCCGTCGAGCACGCTACGCACAGCCTGTTGAATGACTTCGAGAGAACTGGACTTGGGAATAAAACCGCTGGCACCAAATTCACGTGAACGCACCATCACTGATGCTTCTTCCTGTGCCGACACCATCACCACTGGAATCTGCGGGTACTGGCCGCGCAACAGCACCAGGCCGGAAAAACCGTAAGCGCCAGGCATGTTCAGGTCCAGCAGCACCAGGTCCCAGTCGGCCTTTTCGGTCAGGCGGGCTTCCAGTTCGGCAATGCTCGCCACTTCCACCAGACGGACATCCGGGCCGAGACCCAGGGTCACCGCCTGATGCAGTGCGCTACGAAAGAGGGGGTGGTCATCGGCAATCAGGATTTCGTATGTGGCCATTTTTCAAATGATCCTGTTTTTTATGGGAGAACCGATGCATTCGGTCCTCGCCAAGGCAACACAGGTGTCAGCCAGAATGCTGCACCCAAAGAGCACGATCAACGCCAAGAGCCCGGAAATGCGGTGTTTCAAGGATAGGTCGCGCCCTAATCGGCGCCAAGCATGCCCAGCGAAGCCGGGGTGGTCAAGCTTCGGGCTGTGCGGCATCTTAGCTTGCTAACTAACAAGAGTGCCATCATGCAAAGCCACGCCCTGCGCGGCTGTGCCTCGATGCCGAGCGGGATACTGATGGCGCAACTTTGGCCGGAAAAACTCCAGCCCCTTGCCTCAGGCCTTACAGAAAAGGCTTGAGGCGTGTGTGCGTATCGTCGTCCGGGTTGATCTCAAGCTGAAACTTGGCCGACAGATAATGAGTGCTGAACACATCCAGATAAGCATCCAGCACTTCGCCGGCCTGCCGGTCCGCGGCCAGTTCCAGACACAACGCCGCAACCTCCGCAGTACAGAAATGATCGTCGCGCTTGGAACGCCGCAGCTTGTAGCGCGACAACTGCTCGGGCTCCAGGCTCAATACCGGCAAGTGCTCAAGATAAGGGCTTTTGCGAAACATCTTGCGTGCTTCGCTCCAGGTCGCATCCAGCAGGATAAACAGCGGGCGCTTGCCCTCTTCCAGGCGGACTTCGCTCACCACCCGCTGAGGCGCGACAAACTCCCCGGGGAACACCACATAAGGCTGCCACTGGGGATCGGCCAGCAAGGCCAGCAACTGGGGATCGACCTCCGTCCGCGACCAGGGGAACGCCATGGTGTCCTCTATGACATCGGCGATCAGCCAGCCGGTATTGCTCGGCTTCATGGGTTCGACGTCATGCATGATCAGGCACATCGCCGATTGCGCGGAAACCTTGGGGCGCCAGGCGCACATGCAGTGGCTGGGAATCACCCGACAGCCCGCACAGCGTTCCGCCCGGGAACCCCGCGCGGTAAAAGGTCTGACAGCACGTGCGAGACGCTGGGCGCGCAGGCGGGAAACGGCGTGACTCATTAGAAGCCGCCCTGACAGAAAGAAGGAATCGACACGAAAGGAACTCGGAAAGCTGAAAATTCGCACAAGTTTATCAGAGCTCTCTGCTCAAACCTGTACCGCCTACCCTCGCTCCCCTATAATTCGCCGCCACTGAACGCACAGTCACGTGACTGGTCGAAGCATCAGTCACTGAACCAGGAGAGTTTCATGTTACGCTTTATCGTTCCCACCGCCGCCCTTCTGCTGGCCTTGCCGTTCAGTGCTCAGGCTGCATCGCTGCAAGACTTCGAACTGAACAAGACCCTGCAGAAAACCGCCGAGGAAAGTAACGTCGGCACGCCCCGGGAAGTCAACGAGAACATCCTCGACCAAGGTTATACCGTCGAAGGCAAGGAGCTGATCAACCACCTCAGCGTCCAGGCCGAACACGCTGAAAAAATGCGCGCCAACCCCAAGGCGGTGTACCTGCAACTGGGTGCCAGCGTTTGTCGTGACCCGAACTACCGCAAGCTGATGGCCAAGGGCGCGATCATGCGCTACGAATTCACCGAAAACCGCACCAACCGCCCGGTCGCCTCGGCGCGCTTCCAGGAGTCGGACTGCCCGGCCCCGACCAAGAAGAAAAAGTGATTCAGTGTCCTGCTGCGTGCCGCTGTTGATCATCGGCCCGCAGCTCCGCTAACAGGGCCTGCAAATAGCTCGAACGGCGCTCCCCACCTTCAAGCCGGCGTCGACACTCCTCTTCAAGAGTCAGATGATTGGCGTCTGCCGCTGACTTCAGCAGTTGATACAGCTGCGCATCTATATCCAGCACGACTTTGTGCATGACCAGCCTCCGTGCCCCCACTCGCCATTACCTGCGCGACAACCCCGACCCGTGCATCCTGACCTTTGACGCCAAGCTGTCTTGCTGGCGCTGTAACCTAGTAAATCAGAGCCTCCTGCGGTCGGTACGCGTTCAGACAGGCGGTGAAAACACTACGCGCCACCGTCAATAAGTGATTGCCAGCCCCGACTTTCAAGGGCCATGATCAAGTCAGCGCGAATCATCATGAAGGTCTAGATTTCAAAGTGTTCATGTTGAATTTTCCTGGGTGGATCCGGAGGCTGCCCAAGCGCGTCTTGCAGTGCAGATGCTTTCTAAATCAAGGAATAGCAGAACCTGTATGGATGGCCCGCTGGCCACGACAGGGTTTTTCCACCCTGGCGAATCAGCCGCCAAAACCGGGCTGACAGCGACACATGCAGTGTCGTGATACCAACGAATGCTTCGTTCGTGTCAAAGGTTCTGTGCAGAAGGAGAAGTTGAATGCCTTACGAACCGAATGACCTCCTCAGTCGTCATTTTCAGAGCAACGGTATCGACCTCAGCAAGGTCGAAGAACAACTCAACCTGATCGCCCCCAACAGCCCCAATATCCCTCTTTACCGCGACATGATTCTCACCGTCCTGCGCATGGCCCAGGACGACCTCAACCGCTGGAACGCAAAAATCACCCTGCAGGCCCTGCGCGAACTGGAACATGCTTTCCGTGTACTGGAACAGTTCAAGGGGCGACGCAAGGTGACGGTATTCGGCTCCGCGCGTACACCGATCGAACACCCGCTGTATGGCCTGGCGCGAGAACTCGGTGCAGCCCTGGCCCGCTCCGACCTGATGGTCATCACTGGCGCTGGTGGCGGCATCATGGCCGCGGCCCACGAAGGTGCCGGTCGCGATCACAGCCTGGGGTTCAATATCACCCTGCCCTTCGAGCAGCATGCGAACCCGACGGTGGACGGCACAGAGAACCTGCTGTCCTTCCACTTCTTCTTTACCCGCAAGCTGTTCTTCGTCAAGGAAGCCGATGCCCTGGTGTTATGCCCGGGTGGCTTTGGCACGCTTGATGAGGCGCTGGAAGTACTGACCCTGATCCAGACCGGCAAAAGCCCGCTGGTACCGGTGGTGCTGCTGGATGTCCCGGGAGGGACCTTCTGGCAAGGGGCGCTGGACTTTATTCACAACCAGCTCGAGAACAACCGCTACATCCTGCCAACCGACATGAAGCTGATGCGCCTGGCGCACAACACCGAGGAGGCGGTGAAGGAAATCAACCAGTTCTACAGCAACTTCCACTCCAGTCGCTGGCTGAAACATCAGTTTGTCATTCGCATGAATCACAAGCTCAGCGAACCGGCGCTCGAGCAGATGCAGACGGCTTTCGCCGACCTGTGCCTGAGCGATCGCTTCCATCAACATGCTTACAATGTCGAGGAACACAACGAACCGGAGTTCAGCCATCTGGCACGCCTGTCGTTCACCTTCAACGCCCGCGACAATGGTCGCCTGCGCGAACTGATCGACTTCATCAATTTGCCGGAAAACTGGGCGGTGAATCAGGCCAGGACGCCACAACGCAGCAGAGAACCGATCAAGGTCACTTGAACGGAAAAGCAGCGGCCCGCGCATTCGACTCGCGGGCCCTACAGGTCAGTCGTCCACCCTTCGGCCGCTCAACAAGCGGCCGATCATGTCCATCGAATATCCCCGATAACCCAGAAAGCGGCCTTGTTTGGCACGCTCCTTGGCATCTATCGGGAAATGCCCGGCAAACTTGCGCCGCCAGACCTCTTCCAGTTGCGCTTGCCAGTCGATACCGCTCTCACGCAAAGCGAGTTCGATATCGGCGCGCTGCAAACCGCGCTGGCTGAGTTCTTCGCGAATACGCATGGGGCCGTAGCCGGAACGGGCACGATAGGAAACGAAACTTTCGAGGTAGCGGGATTCGGATAACAGCCCCTCTTCCGTCAAACGGTCAAGGGCTGTTTCGATCATTTCGGGAGGGGCGCCGCGCTGACGCAGTTTACGCGTCAGCTCGACTCGACCATGCTCGCGTCGCGCGAGCAGGTCCATTGCGGTTCGCCGCACCGCGACGAGGGTATCGAGTACGGCGGTCATCGGATCGATCAGATATCCGCGTCGGCCATGTCATCGATGGTCTCGTTGACGGGCAGAGCCTTGGTATCTCCGCTCGGAGCCAGCAGCTTGTCGCGAATCTGCTTCTCGAGGGCATTACCGATTTCCGGATTGTCCTGCAGGAACTTGGCCGAGTTGGCCTTGCCCTGACCGATCTTGTTGCCCTGGTAGCTGTACCAGGCACCGGATTTCTCGAGGAAACCGTGCAGCACGCCCAGATCGATGATCTCGCCGTTCAGGTAGATACCCTTGCCGTACAGGATCTGGAATTCAGCCTGACGGAAGGGTGGAGCCACCTTGTTCTTGACGATCTTGACCCGGGTTTCGCTACCGACGACTTCGTCACCTTCCTTCACCGCGCCAGTACGACGGATATCCAGACGAACCGAAGCGTAGAACTTCAGCGCGTTACCACCGGTGGTGGTTTCCGGGCTGCCGAACATCACGCCGATTTTCATACGGATCTGGTTGATGAAGATCACCAGGCAGTTGGCGTTCTTGATGTTACCGGTGATCTTGCGCAGCGCCTGGGACATCAGGCGAGCCTGCAGGCCCACGTGCATGTCGCCCATCTCGCCTTCGATCTCGGCCTTGGGTACCAGTGCCGCCACGGAGTCGATCACGATCACGTCGATGGCATTGGAGCGCACCAGCATGTCGGTGATTTCCAGCGCCTGTTCGCCGGTATCCGGCTGGGAAACCAGCAGGTCGTCGACGTTGACCCCCAGTTTGCCGGCGTATTCCGGGTCCAGTGCGTGCTCGGCGTCGACGAAGGCGCAAGTGGCGCCCATCTTCTGTGCCTGGGCAATCACCGACAGGGTCAGGGTGGTTTTACCGGACGATTCCGGACCGTAGATTTCAACAATACGGCCTTTTGGCAGACCACCGATGCCGAGTGCGATGTCCAGACCCAGAGAGCCAGTGGAAATGGCCGGGATCGCCTGGCGATCGTGATCGCCCATACGCATTACGGCACCCTTGCCGAATTGACGTTCGATCTGACCCAGGGCCGCAGCCAAGGCTTTCTTCTTGTTGTCGTCCATTAAAGTCCTCACGTAATCAATAAGGCCTGACGGCCAACACCTGTATAAGTAGCCAGTATTATTCCACAGCGTTCGTGGATCGCCTACCCCTGTTTTGAGATTTCTGCCGCGGCATGTTGCAGCAAGCCCTCTAGCGCGGCCTTCACCGTTTGTCGGCGGACTTCGTCCCGATTCCCGGCGAAGTGTCGGCACTCGGTCGTTACCGCCTCTCCGACGCCCCAGGCCAGCCATACGGTGCCCACCGGCTTCTGCGGCGAACCGCCATCCGGGCCGGCCACCCCGCTGACCGCCACGGCATAACGCGCCCTGCTTTTGCCCTGCGCGCCCCGCACCATCGCCTCGACCACCTCGCGGCTGACCGCGCCGACGGAAGCGAAAAGTACTTCCGGCACCCCCAGTTGCTGGGTCTTCTGCCGATTGGAGTAGGTCACATAACCCGCCTCGAACCAGGCCGAACTCCCGGGAATGCGGGTGATGGCCTCGGCAATCCCGCCACCGGTGCAGGACTCGGCGGTGGTGACGTGGGTATTCAGAACCTGCAAGCGTCTGCCAAGTTCAGCGGCAAGCTGGGTGATTTCGTTCACGGTCCTCTCCTGATCGGGTTGGCGGAGGTCTTACCGTACACGAGCGATACGCGCTTGCAAGGCAGGGAGCGGATCAAAATGTTTAGCGGCCCAGCGCCCTGACATAGGCCTGACACGCCTGCAGGGCGATCAGTCCCTGGTCGCCGGCATCGGTGATGGCGACAATTCGTTGAGCATGCGCCGGGTCAAGTCGGGCTCGCGGGGCTCCATGAACCAGGCCGCCGGTGGCGGGGGTGGCAGGCACTGTGCAGCCGGCGGCGCTGTCATGGGCGTCGAGGAGGACTGACAGGCGCAGATCAGCAGTGGCAAGACGGTCGCGCAGGCGACCTTGATCACGTTGTGCATCGCTCAGGGCTCGGTAATGGGTTTGATCGCTGGCTTGTAGCTGTCGCTCCAGGGCCAGGCGTTTGTCCTGCTCGCCCCGCTGCCGGGCAGCGGCCGCCAGGTTCAGCTGATTCAGCGCGTCATCGTGCAGCCTGGCCTGCTCCGCCATCTGCCGACCAAAGCGCCAATCCTGAACCTGCCAGGCCAGTATCCCGGCAACGCCGGCCACCACGGCCAGCAACACGACGACAGCCATTGCCCGGTAAGACAGAGGCATCAGGCCGAAGGCTGGCATAACACCTCCCGCGCCCGCGCCCAGAGCTGCAGACGATCCTCCAGCCCGTTCAAGCCGCCGTTGATGCGCCGGGTGATGCTGTTGAACTGGTCGCGGTCGGCCAGCTCGTTAAGGCCGTTCTGCTGCCAGAACCAGGCGGCAGACTCGGCGGCCCATTGCGGCTGTTCCAGCAATTGCGGCAACGCCAGCAAACGCTCGTCGCCGAACAGGCCGAGGCTGCATTGCCGGTAGTTGTTGCGACCGGTGACCTGGATCAGACCCCGGCCCCGGTATTTCTGGCCGTCGCCATCGGCCTCCGGGGTATTGCCCAGACGGGCCGCCAGGCTGCCGGTGTCGTATTTGCTCAGGTACTGGTCATTGCCCAGCTCCCGCACATAACGCAACTGCCCCGACTCATGGCCAACCTGCGCGAGGAACGCGGCCATGCGCTTGGGTGTGTTGATATAGCGGTGCGCCATGGCGGTGTTAAGCGCAGAAACAAAAACGCCCGCTTGGGAGCGGGCGTTGGGCATGATCTTGAGGAGTTGTCCCTCGGTCACAGACATTAGTCTCTCCCTGACTTGGGTTCATTTACTACGGAAGAAGGAGCGCAGTGTTTTCAGCGGGCCGCGGGGGGCCTCAAGGTTGAGCACTGGCCACTCAACTTCAAACGGATAGCCCGGCTGCTGCTCGATACGGTTCAAGGCAACGCAATAGCGTTTCCACTCCAGCAAGGCGGATTGTTCCTCGGACGAGGCCTCTCCCAGCTCAAGGGCATATTGAAGTGGGGCTATGCGTAACGACGCTTCACGTAAACGACTATCGCGCTCCGCCTGGGCGTTTTTGCTCTCAGCAGCAGATTTCGCCACTTCATCCAGCTTCCAGTCACCCTCTACCCATATAAAGTGCTTACCCGGCCAAGGCTTGTCGGTAAAACCAACAGGTAACTCCCCGAGTTCTGTCCATTGCGTCAATGTGCCCGTTTGCATGTGGTAGATCGCGCCGCGCCGATCAGGCAACTGTATTGGAGCATTATCTATCCACGCCCATACGCAACCACTTTCAGGCTCCGGAAGCTCATGAGGCAGCTCCACCGCGTTACTCGGTAACTGCACTCCGAGACCGGGAATCGATGGAAACGTCACCGGCCCCACTAAGGCTTGTACTTGATTGATTAAATAATTAGCCATAAATATCTCAAATAAGCTTGATTCGCCCCGGATAGGCAATATTTCGAGGGCGAGCAACGCCACTGTGATTCATCAACTCCAAATCCGGTAGTTGTGTTACACCCGCCTGATCCGGCCAGATGTATTTAACGGTACATCCCGGATATGCAGCCAAATAGCCAATATCGAAGCCCAGTTGCTTCCTCTGGTTAAGCATGTCGGAGGCAAATATGATGTTATTTCCGATGCCATTGTCCCCATGCACCAGGGACCCCGCCTGCCATGAACCTGGAGTACGACCGGAATCGACTGTATTGTCCTCGGACCAGACCCGCAGAAACTCACCACGCGCCTCGGGTGTCCGGAAAGTAGTAGCCCCATCCCCGGGAGACCAAGCCCCAGCGCGATCACTTTCAGGACGTAACATTCCAGACTGCTGGGCGTGATCCCACAACCAGGGCCATTCCGTGCGCTTCAGGGTTGATCCATTCAAGGCACCATACCCACCAGGGGCCAGAACCACCGTAGTTTCAAATACAGGTCGTCCCAGAGCGGTGCCATCAAATCGTCCGACCGGCCACCAACTACCGCTCCCATCACTGCGTAAATGCCACCAGTCACCAGCCCCCATAAGCACCAGGAAGGGATAACCGGCAGAACGCAAATGAGTGTGGAACTTGATGTTGTCAGTCCCCGAACATTGCACGACCAAGCGGTTGCCGCTGTTGTCCACGCGACGCACAACAACGTCACGCACACCTAAACCTGCGTTGCTGGGAGGAAGCGTTATCGACACCGTATCTGCCGCACCATTGATGAGTAACAAACCCAGTTCGTCAGACCCCAGCGATCTGGAAACTGCAATATTTTTCACGACTGAAAGCATCGGGCTTGCTTTACCAACAATAACTTGCAATGCCTTCAGCAACTGAGCGTTATCGTTCTCATTCGGTGCTATTCCTGCGCTTTTTACTACCGACAGTATCTCTTGAGTTACACCATTGCCCCATGCTGCAGGAATCAATGATCCTGGAACACCAGAAATGGCATTTTCATCGATAAATCGGCCATCTACCAAGCCAACACTTGGAACACTATTCGGATAATCCATTATTTAACCTTCTGCCTCGAATATGACTGATATTACCCAGACAACTCCCCTCCGCCAGAACTGGTACGCATGAAACATGCTTCAACCCAGCAATACCATCGGACAAGAACGAATCAACCAGTACATCTGGGTAGAAAGTCCAGAAATCATTCAAATAAAAATACTAATATCCCGGCAACCACTCGGGTGGCGCTGGACGACTTTCTGGATTTGGAAAAACTGGGAGTGGGGCCAGTCACGTAAAGACTGAATACAATTCAGAAACTCATAAAGCTGAGCCTCGGGATGCGTTGTATTTCGATTAATCAGCTATTCATCAATATGGCATTCGCAAAGCGGGTTCAGTAATCAGCATGGATGAAAGTCCTCCAACGCAAACGCCTGCAGGCTGACCTTACTCACCGGGAGCCTCGGGCCACTCGACAACCGTTGGAAACCCTTCTTGCTCCTGCACCCGCGACAGCAGCACCCGGTACTTTTTCCAGGCACTCAGAGAGACCTTCTTGGTGGCCAAGGCTGCGATTTCCTTATCCGTGGCAATTTCAAGTTCCACGGAGTCTTGCAAGATATTCACGTCGACCTGCAATTTCTCGATCACGGAGTTGGCGACAGCCGTCAGCTCGGCGCGTTGTAGCAGCATATTGCCCTTAATCATATCCACCCCCGGCTCGGCGATATCACCAAATTCCAAAGCCACTGCACGATCAAATAAGTCCCGACCATGAGATTCCGGGTCATTTGGAGAGGCGGTAAATATGATTTCGCCAAGAGAGTCCTTGGTATCTTCAAATGTCACATACAGGTTAAGCGTTGTATGTGCCACGTCATTCCAGCAAGGTGTGTGAGCACTTAGTACTTTCATCATCTCAAGAAACCCTCAAGCATAGAGTTGTAGAATCGGAGCTCGCGCCGTCTGTATTTCTGACCCCACCCATAATTCGCCAAGTGCCAGCAGGTGCGCCGCCCCAGTCATTGCCATCCGAAGCGGCGTACCTGCAATTCACACCCGCCACGAGAGAGCTAGGCCCTATACCACCACCGCCGCCAAGAAGCAGGAGCGCATAGGAGCCAACCGCGCCCGTACCGGCCGTGGCCTGCGCAGCTACCGCCTTCCAGTTACCAATATGGTCGGTCCAGATAGCCCCAAGATCGGTAGCATCGACTTGCGCCTTGAGACCCGAGCCGTCGGACCAGCCCAGCATTACCACATTAGAAGTCTGACCATTCCCCCCACCCTGGCGTACCGGAGTAAAACCAAGCCGTGGCTGAAGATGATAAACGCCATTATCGGAAGCTCTTCTGAAGTAAGGGTAGTTCGGATCGTTACTTGCAAAGCCGGCATAGGTAATCGCATCCCTTAGAACGCGCTCACCTAAAAGCGAATCAACTTTAGCCGCTGTGTATGCGTCGGCAATGCCATACCCACCCAAAGTAGTCGCAGCCCTGGCCAGCCCCACATACTCGTTATTATTTTTATTGCGCATATAAGGAGCTGCCGAGTTACCGCTGGCAAAACCGGCAATAGAGCAAGCATCGGAACTGATCTTGGCATCCAGCAACGCATTGGCCGCTGTTTTGCTGTACACCTCGGAAACATCGGCCTTTTTGGCAGGGTCGAAGTTTCTCGAACACCACAGGTTGCCAAAGTTGGTGGCATCGACCTGGATAAGAACGTTCTGCCCATCCCAACCGATATAAACAGCGTTGGTTAATTGGGTACCGATCCCACCTTGCTTGACGAAGGCATTGTTCGCCGCCGTTTTGCTGTAAGCGTCAGTAATCGCATAACCGTCCAGGGTGGTCGGATTCGATCCCGACGTGACTTGGCCGCGTGCATTGACCGCTACTTTCCGATACTCCCCGGCAGCCACACCGGTGGCCCCGGCCATCAGTTCGAAAACCAAAGGCGTGGCACCGACGGTAATCGGCCCAGGAGTGGTCATTTGCCAGATACGCGACTTGTTAACCTGACCTTCATCCGTCCCGACAATAAAGTTAGAGGTCACCTGATAATCCAGCGCCGCATCCGGTGCTCGTGACCAGGAATCGGCCGAAACGATATAAAGCCCGTTCTGCGCCGCATTAGCCTGGTCCTTGACCAGCACACGATCGGCGACCGTGAGCTGCACGCCATCGATGGCTTGCAGACCGCTCAAGGCAACGGAGCCCGTGGTGGCAACACGCACGGAGTCCTTGAAATCTCGGGCAGCGAAACTCTGGATCGCCTGTAGCAACTGAGTGGTCGATGCCTCGTCGGGGACCAGACCGGCCGATTTGATGACGTTCAGGATCTCCTGGGTAACCGCATTGCCCCAGATAGCGGGAATCAATGATCCCGGGGTACCTGCCACCGGATTTTCGTCGACAAACTTCCCATTCAGCAGCCCGACACCGGGCACGCTCTTTGGATAATCCATTGCTCTATTCTCTAGTCATGATTGATGTTCACCAGCCCATGGGCCGGAGCACTGTGTTGAATCAGGTATTGCAGAGCACTGCCAGTGCCTGTCACGAAGCGCTGGGGCCGAAACGGCGGCCCGGCGACAGCTATCCGCCGGCGTTGAGGGGGCAAGTGAATTGCGCCCCAGGTACCGAAATGATCGAGCGCCCCATGCGAGGCGCATGGAGCCCGATAACAGAAGCGCTCGGATAACCCAGGCTGCGGGCAATTTCGACGAAGTACGCCGTGCTCTGATTGCCTATGGCGAGCAGACGCCGCGCCAACTGAAACTCACAGAACCGCTGGCCGCCTGGGTGGTCTTGGACGGCTGCTTGAAACGCAACACGGCGATCCAGATCAGTCGCTGGCAACCTTGCGAATCGCCTCAATCGCCGCCTCGCAGACGTCTTTCGCAGCCTCCTGCTTGCCCTTGCCGGCCTGAGCCCGGATGCGCTCTTTTGCCTGCAACCGCAGCGTGCGAAGTGTGAGCAGCTTGCTGTTGAGCTCGGCTGCCTTGTCGAGAATCTGGTCGGCCGCATCCTTGGCGGTACGACCTTTCACCACCCAGGCGCTTACCGCGAGGGGCACCGCCTTTTTCGGGTACCCGGCCTCCTTGAATGCCTGGGCGTCGCTGGCGGCCTGGGCATACTCCATGGCACGCAGCGGGTCACCGCCGATCACCTGCCGGGCGGTGTCAGCCTCCGCGTCCACTCGCAGGCAAAGTTGCTCCATCTCCTGTTCGGCGATTGCCGCGGCCTTCAGGGAGTCCAACGACCACTGGCTACCGTCCCAGTGGTGAGCGGCAGAGGGTGGAGGGACATCGACCCGAGTCAGCTCGCCATCCAGCACGAAATGCAGCGCGTCTTTGTGCTTCCATTGCTCGGCAGTGACCGGCAGCACCTTCATGGCCGGAGCAGGCGCGGCATAGGCAAACTGATCGAGGTCCTGCCAATCGATGACCATTCCCGATGTCACGCAATAAAGAATTTGTTTGCTCATGTTTTCACCACTCGATCAGCATGAAGCCGGGTGCCCCATTGCCACCTGGCTGGGCAAGACCGGCACCCGCGATGTAATAGCCACCCGCGCCGCTACCACCCGCGCCATAGCCGTAGGCGGGCTTGCCCGCGTACCCGGAAGTTGTGCCGGATCTGGAGATGCCCCCACCCGCACCATACGGACCACTTGCCCCCGGACCACCAATGCCGGCGACAGTGTTGGGTGAAACATCCGTGGCATCACCTCCCGCAGGAAAACCCGGTCCGCCCGGAGCACCAGGGACATAGCCGGAGAGATTGATCCCAGGGGCAGCTCCGTTCCCGCCAGACAGCGACAGCAGGGAGCCGGCTGTACCGACCAATGTATTTCCCCCACTGGTCGCCAATACCGCGCCATTGCCACCCACCCCGGCCGCCCCGATCACCACGGGAATGACCTGCCCCGGCGTCACGGTGACAGGAAAGCGGATAACCGGCTGCCCGGCACCGCCTCCACCGCCACCGGAAGACGTCGCACTCGTGCCTCCCGGGCAGGCGCCGCCGCCACCCCCACCCGCACACCCACTGAGCCAGATCTTCGTCACACCCTCCGGCACGGTGAAGCTGCCATTGGCGGTGAAGCGCTGAATGCCGAGCCCCGCGCTCTTGCGGCTGATGCTGCGGATCGCGCTCAGCAGTTGCGTCAGGTTCGCCTCGCTGGGCGTCAGGTCAGCCGCCGTGATCACGGCCAGCAGTTCCTGGGTCACCCCGTTGCCCCAGTCCGCCGGAATCAGCGATCCCGGCGTACCGGTCAGCGGGTTCTCATCGACGAACCTGCCATTGACCAACCCCGCACTGGGCACACTCTTCGGATAATCCATCGGTCTATCCCCTAGTCATAATTGATGTGCACCCGCGTATGGGCCGGAGCACTGCGGTGGATCTGGCACTCCAGGGCCGAGCCCGGGTTCATGCCGAAGCGTTCGCCCCAGTAGCTGGCGTTGAAACGCCGGCCCAGGAGCAGTCGCCCACCGGTATTGAGCGTCCACATGAATTGCGCCTGCCAGGTGCCGAAATGCGCTTCACCAAACCGTGCGCGACCCATGCGGGGGGCTTCGTGCTCGGTGATGGTGGCGTTCGGATAACCCTGGCTGCGGGCGATCTCGACGTAGTAGGCGAGCGCCTGGCTGCCGACGGCCAGCAGCCGCCGGCGCACGGCCAGGCGGCGGTCGTCGAACAGCGGGGTCGCACCCAGGCAGGGATCGGGCAGGTTCATCACCCGCTCCCAATCCGGTACCAGCTCGCTGGCGCCCGCCGGGTCCATTTCGTTGAGCAGGTCGGCGGCGCGGGCGTCGAGGCGGGCCAGTTCCTGGGAGATGCCTTCGAGCACCTCCTCGAGTTCCGGCACCCGCTCCGGGTCCCAGGCCGGGCCGCTGGGCAGCAGGCTGCGCAGCTGGCTCTGGTACTGCGCGGCGGTTCTTACTCCAGCCATACGCAACCTCCGAACGTCAGCAACTGGTTACTGGCGGCGGGGACATCCGCGGCCGGTGCGCTGAGCCGGTGATCGTTCTCGCCGGCGGCACTGCTGATGGCCTCGCGGATATGGCTGATCAGCAAGGTGTCGCCCAGGCCGGCCTCGCGGTTGTGCAGATCGCGCAACTGGGCCTCGACCGCCGCGCGTACCGCGCTGGTGTCCGGCGACAGCCGCAGGCTGTAGGTCACGGGCGACTGCTGCGGCGCCAGCACATGCAATTCGGCCGTCACCGGGCGCAGCGGTTCGATGTAGGCCTTTACCTCCGCCAGTTGCTCGGCATTCGGGATAGGTTGCGCATCGTCGTCGCGCATCACGAACAGCCCCACGGTGCCCGGCCCCAGGTAGCTGCCACGGCACCAGGCGCGGGTAATCCCCGGGCACTCCAGCGCCCAGGTTTCATAGTCCTGGGCCGAGCCGCCGTGAGGGATAATGCGGTAGGAGCGAATCACCCGCGCGCGCAGCGATTCCAGGCTTTCCGCGGCGACGCCGCCGCTCAGGCCGGGGGCGAGCACGGTGAAGCTGTTGCCGATGCCCTGGATCGGTTGCACCGGGATCAGCTCCAGGCCGGCCTCGGCATTGCCCAGGGTGCCGGCGTCGAGGGCCTGGACGGTGGTGCTGTTGTTGCCGGCGCTGGTGGTGCGGGCGGCGGTGACTTTGTAGGTGCGGCCGTCACTGGCCTGCAGCAGGGTATCGACGTCCAGCACCGCGCCTGCGGCGGCGCTGAAGCTCACCGAACCGCTGGCCGCCTGGGCGGCCTTGCGCGGCTGGTTGAGACGCAGCGCGGCGATGCGCTCCAGGGTCGACTCATCGGCCTTGTCCGGCAGGATCTGATCGGCGATCCAGTCCAGGTAACCGTAGAGGCCATAGGCGGCGCCACCGAGGGTGCGGGCCAGCACTTGCGCATCGGACTGGCGCAGCGCATCGCTGGCCAGGTCGCTTTGGGTGCGCTTGATCAGCACCGGCAGCGAAGGGGTATCAAAGGGCATAGGTCACCTGCCAACTGTTATCGGGGTTGATGTCCAGGCGTTCACCGTTGGCCAGGACCAGCGTCGTGCGCAGGTTCAGGCGCTGGTCGTCGAGACGTTCGCTGATGATCTCGACCGCGCTGCAATGGCCATCGTCGATCAGCCATTGCAGGGCTTCGCGGGCATAGAACTCGGCGTCGAGCTGGGTCTGGCGGGTGAGCTTGACCCGACGCAGCAGCCACAGCCGCGAGCCGATGCAGTCGTCGGCCACGGTGGGAAAACTGTCGCCCCACCAGCCGAAGCGCTCCTCGTCGTCCAGCGGGTCGTCGTCCGCCGCGCGGCGCCAGGTGAACAGGCTGATCAGTACGGAACGGGTCAGTGCGCGGTGCAGGTCTTGGCTGATAAACATCATTGGCCTCCCGCCGGCGCGCCGGTCTGCCCGCTACCCGACTGCACGCCGCCATGCACGTGCTTGATCTGGCTGATGCCGCCAGCGACCTGATCGCCCTGGGAGACGATCTTGCCGGTCTGGGTCAGGGTCGGGGTGTCGATGTGCACCGCGCTGCTGGCGCGGATATTGAGGGTGGCGGTCTCGATGTCGATGATTCGCCCGCGCTTGAAATGAATCTTGTCGCCTTCGTCGGTGTAGATCGCCACTTCGCCGGGGGCCAGGGCCTTGAGGCGGAAGCGGCGATCGGCGACCACCAGCACGACGGCATGGGAGCGGTCGCCGCCCAGAAAGGTGGCGATGCCTTCGGCGCCGGCCAGCGGGTTGCTGGTGAAGCCGTAGGGCTCGAAGTGCTCCATGTCGTCGTTCACTTCGCCGGCGGTCAGGCGCATTTGCAGCGATTGCAGTTTGTTGGCCGAGTTGGCGAGCACGACGGTGCCGCGCGCCAACAGGCGTGTCAGTAGGCTCATGGAAATGTCCTTGGCGGCGAAGCCTGCGCTTTCTGCAGGAGCGACTCCTGCAGATAGGGCGGCATCAGGTTTTGGGTGGCACGGGGCTGGCGTCGAAGGTATGGGGCGGCGCCACCTGCAGGGTGGTGATCGAGCCCTGCTCGGAGAGCGAATAGGTGACCTTGGAAATCAGCAGGTCCTGGTCGAAACCCAGCACCGGGTCGATCACCCGCACCAGGGTGTTGTGGCGCCACAGGTCACCGTTGCTCTGGCGCCAGCCCTGCACCTTGTAGGTGCTGGTCAGGGCCTTGCCGGTGCGAATGGCGCTTTCCCAGTCGGCCCGTTGCTGGGCCAGCTCCTGGGTCAACTGCGCCGGCTCGTTGATCACCGTGACCCGCTTGCGCTTGGCCGTGCTGTCGCTGGCCACGCCCGACACTTCGCTGACCGCGGCGCCGCTTTTCTGGTCGTTGCCCTTGTGCTGGCCGATCACCCGGTATTCGGAAAACACCTGGCTGAAGTCCATCGGCGCGCTGGCCGAGAGGATATTCTTGCCCAGTTCCAGCACATCCACCGCACGCCCGCCGCTGCCCGGCCGGGCCAACAGCACCCGGCCTTCGGCGTCGTCGGTGGAGAACACCCGGAACAACGTCAGCAGACGGTCGATGGACTGGAACACGGTTTCCCCGGGCACGATGCTGTGGCTGCTCAGCCGCGTGGTTTCGGCGATCTCGCTGACCACCCCGACGCCATAGGACGCGGCCAGGGCCTGGACGATTTTCAGCAGGCTCTGTTCGCGCCATTGGCCGGGCTGGTTGATCGCCGCGCAATCCACCAGGTCCTGGGTCAGGGAACTGCCCTCGATGCTCAGGCCGATCTGCCGACCGTCATAGCTGATCGGCGCCTTGAACACATGGCCGCTGAGCAACAGGTCGGCACCGATGCGCACCTGGCACTTGGCGCCGGGACGGATGCGCTGATCCAGGGTCTGCCCCGGCCATTGCCAGGTCACGTCGAGCTTGAAGGTGCGAAACTGGCGCTCCAGGTCGGCGCTGATTTCGACGCTTTTCCAGCCGCCGTAATCCTGGCCGTCCACCGTCAACAGCACCCGGTTATCGAAGTTGCTCATGGCTCACTCCCCCGCCACTTTGACGTTGGTCGGCGGCAGGAACCCGGGATGGGCCACGCCGTTGCGCTGCTGGACTTCGGCCGCCCGGGTGGCATCGCCAAACAGCCGATAGGCGAGCACCACCGTCGGCAGGCTCTGCATCGGGTTCTTGACCACCAGCCGCACGCCGGACGAAGCCACCGCGGTGAGGTGGCCGTAGACCAGCTGGCGCAGGCCGTTGAGCACCTCGTAATGCAGGGCGTCGGCTTTTTCCGCCGCCTGCCAGATCGCCTCGTTGATCGAGTTGCGCAGCGCCAGCACCTCATCGGCCACCGGCACTTCCGCACGGGTCACCGGCTGGATCGCCTGCTTGGCCAGCGACGGCGTGCCGCTGAGCTTGACCGCCGGGGTCGCCACCGGCAGCGACGCCACGGCCTGGGCGATCCGCACCAGCACGGCGTCCTGCACCAGGTCCGCCATGGCTTGCGCCGCGGCGGTGGTGTCCTTGCCGGTGGTGAGTTTCGGCGTGTCGATCTTCTTCACCGCCTCGACCTGCTGCGAGACGTTGGCCAGCACGCCGCGATAACCGTTGCGCGCATAGTCCTTGAGGTCCTTGATGTCCCCCAGCAAGCCCTTGAACTCGGCGCTCACTTCCTTGGGCAAGTCCTTGATCGCCCGCACCAGCAGGTTGAGATCACGGTAGGTGTCGATCAGCGGCTTGAGCTCCTGCTCGATGGTCTGGTAGACCTCCTTGAGGCTGTTGCGCAGATCGGCGATGCCGATGCGCGCGGCCTTGACCAGGGTCATGGCCTCCTCGAAGCGGCGCACTGCCGAGCCGATAAGGCTGTCGGCCGACACCAGCAACAGCTGGCGGGTGTTGACCGTGGCGCTGGGGAACTGCAACGGCTGGTCGGGGTAGAACTTCAGGGTGAAAGTCACCAGGCCGCCGTCCTGACGGCTCTGGGTCATCTCGCATTCGCCGACCTTGACCTGCAGGCGCCCCAGCCACGGGTGCACCAGCTCACCACTGCCCTCCTCCAGCGCCTTGAGCAGCTTGTCGCGCTGCTCCAGGCAATCGGCGCCGACGATGAACGCCGTCAGGTCGTGGGTCCGCGCCTGCCGTCCCAGGCTCTCGTAGAACGGCAGGTCACGCTGCGGGTACTCGTGCAACTGGCCCTTGTGGCCGACCGGGGTTTTCGCCTGGTCGACCCAGAACCCGACGCCACGAAACGACGCCGGCAACAAACGATCACGCCAGCTCATTGGAACCTCCTAGCGAAAGTGAGCGGTAGCCGACACGCGACGACAGCGCCACGCCGGGCTGGTTGATTTGCGGCGCGCTGGTACGCAAGCCCGCCGGGGCGTTTTCGAAACTCACCGTCAGCCCGCCCTGCAATTGCGTGCGGTTGTTGGCCGCGCTCTGTTGCAGCAGCGAGGTGGAGCTTTGCGACAGGCTGCCGGAAAGCGCCGAAGAACCCGGCGCCGGCTGGCCACCACCAAAAAACGCCGGCGCCAGCGCGCCTTTGCCTTCGGCATTGGTTTGCCGCTGTGCCTCGGTCAGGCTTTCGACCTTGCCGGTGACGCGGGCGACGAAGCCGGCGAAACCGCCGTCGAACAGTTCCCTGATCGGTGCGATCACCGCCTGCAGCCGTTGCCACAGGCCGCTGAACCACTCGGTGATCGGCTCCCAGTTCTTGATGATCTGCCCCAGGGGCGACCACTCGAACATGCCGCGCATAAACTCGATGGCCGGCGCCGCCAGGGCTTTCAACACCTCCCAGAGGGCCGCGAACACATCGCTGATGGGCTGCCAGTTGGCGATGACCTGCCCCACGGGCGACCACTCGAACAGGGTGACAAAAAAGTCCTTGATGACCTGCGCCGCGCTTTTCAGGGTTGCCCAGATGGAGTCGAAGTAGGTGCTGATGACGCCCCAGTTGTTGATCACCATCCCCAGTGGCGAGCTGTCGAACAGCCCGATGAAGAAGGCCTTGACCCGTTGCGCCGGACCTTGCAGGCCGGCCCAGAACGAAGCGAAGTAGGCGCTGATCGCGCCCCAGTTGTTGATCACCATCCCCAGCGGCGAGCTGTCGAACAGCCCGATGAAGAAGGCCTTGAGCCGTTGCGCCGGACCTTGCAGGCCGGCCCAGAGCGAGGCGAAGAAACCGCTGATCGCTCCCCAGTTGTTGATCACCATCCCCAGCGGCGTCCAGTCGAATAGACCTTTGAGGAAGTCCATCGCCGGAACGGACAACGCCTTGAGCAACTCCCACAGCGCCGAAAACAGGCCGCTCAGGGGCGTCCAGTTTTCAATCACCAGCCCCAGCGGCGTCCAGGAAAACACGTGCTTGAAGAAGTCGACCACTGACGCGGCCATCGTCTTGAGCTGTTCCCAGAGACCGGCAAAAAAGCCGGTGATCGATCCCCAATTGGCGATCACCATTCCCAGCGGGGTCCAGCCGAAGACAGTCCTCAACCCCGCCATCAGTTGCGTGGCGGCGTCCTTGATGCCCGCCCAGAGGGTGACAAAAAACGCCGACAGCGGCTCCCAGTTGGCCACGATCAGGCCCGCCGCCACCGCGATCCCCAGGGCGATCAGGCCGATGGGCGAGGCCAGCAGGCCGCTGCTGAACAGAGTCACGGCGGACGAGGCCAGGGTCATGGCGCCGCGGATCGCAGTGAAGGCCAGGGCCCCGGCGGCGAGGCCCTGGACCAGCTGCGGGTTGCTTTCAATGACCTTCGCCACAAAGCCCAGCAGCGGCTGCACGGCGGTCACTACCGAGTTGACCGCCGGCAGCAGCGCGCTGCCGAACTTTTGCGAAATATCGTCGACGCTGTCGCTGAACGCCTTCAGGTTGGTGCCCGTCTCGCCCAGCACATCCTTGGGCGGTTCGATGCCCTGCGCCACCAGCTTGGCCCGCGCCGCCTGGTTCTCGAATTCGATGGCGGAATTGACCCCCGCCACGAAGGGCGCGGCCAGGCCACCGCCCTTTATCAGGCCGGAAAAATCCAGCCCGCCCAGGCCGCTGTCTTCGATGCTTTTCTTGAAGTTGCTGACTTTCGAACGAACCTCGCCCAGCTCGGCGTCCAGTTTCTGCATGCCTTGCATGACCACCAGCATGTTCACCGTGGTCTGCACATTGGTCACGCTCAGGCGCTGTTTGATGCTCGTCTGATTCAAGCTTTGATTGATGTTCGCCATCACTGCACCTGCTGCATCGCATTGATCCGTTGCGCGTGCTCCAGGGACTCCCGGAGCACATCCAGTGGCCTGGCCATCATCTGTTCGGGGTCAACCTTCCAGAACCAGGCCAGGTCATAGGCAACCGCGATCAGGTCGCTGATGGCTCCGATGCCGCACTCATGAAAAAACTCGCGACCGCCCAGCTCAGGGCGTTGAGGTCAGCCAGGTCCAGCTGGTTGACCGAGGACGGAGGAATGCCGGCACAGACCGCGATGTACTTGGCCGCGACGTCCATGTCGAGGCTGACTTCTTCGCTCTTGTCGATCTTGTACGGCAGCGCCTTGATCGCCCGCACTTCCTGCACCGTCGGGCGGCGCAGGGTCAGTTCGGTCAGCGGTTCGCCGTGGGCTTCGATGGCCACACGCAGCTTTACGCTATCGCTCATTGCCAGGTCCCCTTGATGCCTTCGAACTTCAGTTCGATGCTCGCGTCGTCACCCTTGGAAACCGGCTCTTCCACCAGGTAGGCGCCGGCCAGGACGTAGACCTTGCCGTTGCTGAATTCGCAGGTGACGGTCATGTCGGAACCGGCCACCAGCTGCTTGAGCGGGAAGTCCGGGGTGTGCAGCGCCGTGACCTTGAAGGACGGGGCAATGTCGGTTTCCTTGTAGAAACCCGGCACGATGGTTTCCCGTTTCACGGACATCAGCGGTGCTTCGCAGCCGCCGTTGATGGTCAGTTGAGCGCCGTCCACTTTGACGTAGCAGGTGCCCGCAATCAGTTGACCCATGGTGTTTCTCCCAAAAAATGAGCCCGCGCGAGGCGGGCTGGAAAAGCGCAGTGAAAGAGGCTCGGCTTAGGCCGCCGCGTCGTACTGCAGACGGAATTGGTTGAGCAGCGCGAACACTCGCAGGCCGTTGATGTAGTCCGGCGGGAACAGCACGTTGACCCGGCTCGGGTCCTGGCTGTCGCGCTCGACGATCAGGTGCTCGGCGAACAGCTCGGCGTTCTCCACATGGCCTTCCAGTTCCAGCTTGGCGTACTGGGCGATCAGCTCGCCGCGGATGGTGCTCGGAGTCACGATCGGCTGGCCGGCGCCGAAGCGGGTACCGTCGGCGGCCAGTTTGTGGCGCCCGTACTTGCTGGTGATCACGCTTTGCAGGCGGCGCACGATAAAGGCCGACTGGTGCATGGTTTCGCTGTCCAGGTAGGAGTTGTCGGCCTGGCCGTAGGCGTTCTTCTGGTAGGTGGTGATCGAGCGCTGGATGCGCACGTAACCGCCTTCGTAGTAGGCGGTGGCGATGCCGTAGCTGAGCAGCGACTGACGCTCGGTCAGGGTGAAACGCTCGCTGGCCGGCGCCGGATCGACACCCGGCAGGCTGCCGCTCTGGGTCGGACGGCTGGCATCGGCGGAGATGAACACCGAGGTGCGCGCGGCCAGTGCGGCGGCCTGCACCCAGAACGGTTGCGGTACGCCCGGCTCCAGGGCCTGGATGGTGATGTGCTGGTCGTTGCGGGCCTGACCGGCCGCCACCAGGGTGCCGACGGTGCCGCGCTTGGCGCTGTAGACATGACCGAACAGTTGCTTGGCCCAGGACCAGCGACCGGTGCTGTCATCCATGACGGCTTGCCAGGCGTTGAGGGTCGCGGTGTCGGTCCACGGCATGCAGATGAACTCGAAAGGTTCATCGCCCAGGGCCGCCAGGGCAGCGACCTGATCCGGCACGCCGGCACCGCCGGCCATTTTGCCGACAGTCACGCTCAGGCCGGCCGGGGTTTCTTCGCCATTGCTCTTGCCCAGGCGGTTGAGCTGCAGGCTGATGTCGTTAGCGCTATCGCCGGTCCATTTGGCGGTCAGCGTCAGGGTGCCTTCGACCGCGGCGGCGCTCACCGGCAGGTCGGCGGCGGCATTGATTTTCAGCGCCAGCGCGCTGGCGGCCTGAGCCGCGGTGGCGGCGTTGACGATGGCGGCCTGAACCCGCACACCACCGACATACAGGTTGAGCACGCCGCTTTCGCTGGCGGCGCCGGTGAACTTCAGCTCGGCCTTGGCCACGCTGCCTTCGACGTTGTGCAGCGGCAGGCACCAGATCTCACCGATCGGGTCGGTCTTGCGCCAGGTCTCGTACATGGAGGCGAGCATCGAGCCCTGACCGCCGATGCTCTTGGCCAGCGCGACGCTGGACACCAGCACCAGCTTGCCGGTTTCGGCAGGCGCCACATTGTCGTTGACCTGGGCCACGATCAGTCGGCGCATGGCCGAAGAAGCGCTATTGGCCGCCGAATTGTCCATCTCGGCGTAGAACAGCGGCACACGAATGTCCGCCGGAATATTGCTGAATCCGATCGCCATTATTTGGCTCCTTGTGGTTTGGCCGCCTTCGCAGACTTGAGGGTGATATCGCCATCGGCCAGACGCCGGCGCCACCAGGCGTTGTCGTCGACTTCACGGCCTTCGAGGGGCAGCAGGTCGCCGGCTTCGGGGTCCGGCACGGCGCGGCCCGCGGCCGGCAGCACAGTGATGCGGTTGCTCATTGCGTTACGTCTCCAGAGAAAGTCAGTTCCAGGCGCCCGTCGGGCCCCGGGTGTTTCAGGTTGGGGTCCGCCGGGTCGATGGCATCGACCCGCACCGTGACCCCGGTAAAGGACGGCAAGCCGTCCAGTTCACGCTCACGCCAGGTTTCCGCCGGCTGGCTGGCCAGGTTGCGTCCCAGCTGGAACTCGGCGAAAAAGCGCAGCTGATAGAGCAACCGCGTGGCGCTGAGCGAAACCAGCTCGCCACCGTCGTATTCGATCGGGTTGTAGTCCGCGCCCGGCTTGAACCCCACCAGCGCCCGCCACGACTCGGCACGCAGGCCTTCGAGTTGCTCCAGGGCCTGCCGGCCGTCGCTGGCGTCCAGTACCAGGGTGATCACAAAGCGGTCACGGATGGCCTGGCGGGTAGCGTTCTGCACGGTGCTCGGGCTGGCCAGATCGGCGATCGGCGTCACATGGGCACTGGGGGTGGGCAACGCGGTATTGCTTTGCAGCAGCGCGAGATCGACGCCGACGGCCACCTGATTGGCCAGGCCGGGGCAGTGATCGCGCAGTTGCGTGAGGATCGGAGTGATCTTCATGAAGAAGCTCCAAAACTGAGTGAATGGGAAACCATCAGGCGCGGCCACAACGGATCGCCCAGGCAACGGGCGCCCGGGCAACAGGACGGAGTCGTAGAAAAAAGGACGCGGGAGAACAGGATGCCGAGCAAGGCCCGGCAATTAAGGCTGCTGCTCCAGGCAGGTTGCCTCGATCATGCAGCGATAGTTTTTCTCGCGACTGCCGCTGGCAGTCACCTTGTCGATCGACCAGGTGCCCTGCATGAACGCTGGCCAGCTGTTGTCCAGCAACACCAGTCCCTCGGCCGACAGGGCCGGATCGCCGGGACAGTCGAGCTTGAGCTTGATCGCTTCGCGCTCGATCCGGCGCATCGCCCCTTGGGCTGCGCTACGGGCCTCGCCCTCCCCCGGGTAACGCTGGCGCAAGGTCTGGAAGGGGGCCTGCCCCAACTTGACCACACGCTCCTTGCCGGCCGCCGAATCCCACCAGGTGGCCTGGCAGCCCTTGTGCTTGGCCCGGCCGTTCTCATCGATGCCGGCGGAGATGAACGCCGGATCCCCCGGGCGGTTATCCCGGGTGACGCTCAAGCGCACCGGTGAAAGGATTTTCCCCGAGAGCGACTTCGCCTGCCCCCGCAGCGCCAGCACATACATCTCGTTGAGCGGTTTGGTAACGGCATCGTGCGGCCGCGCAATGCGCGTCAAGAAGCTCATGTCGGTCTCGTTGCACTGATCGACATGCGGGACAGGTATCGAGTCCAGTTCGGGCGCCACCCGGGGTGAAAAACCGTGCCGGGAGGTCAGCTGGCGAAACAGTGCGCCGAGGGTCGTGGGGCCATGACTGGCGGAGCGGCGCTGCTTGAAGCCGGTCGCGTCCGCCACCTTGAAGGGTGCTGCCGTGGCCACCAGGGTCAGGCGCGGCGGAAACAGGTTGGGCGTGCGCCGGGTGATGATGAACTCGCCACGATCCACCAGTCCCGACTCCAGATAACCCACCCGCAGTCCGACTTTCCCACCCAGCTCGGGGAGCCCTTCCAGGCCTTCGATATCGAGGGTCAGCGTGAGCTGGTCGGACTCGATACCTGCCGCATCGATGTGCGTCCAGCTGATCAGTCGTTGGTTGAGGCGCGCGGCATTGGCGCCGTAGAGCTCAATGCTCGGGGTGAATCCCAGGGTCATATGCCCTCCTTAGTCCCAGGCCGAGACCGGGGTCGCGGCAACCGGCCGGGACTCGATCTCTGGCACTATCACCCAGACACCCGCCGGCAGCACCGGGCCCTTCTCGGCCAGCAGCGGATTGAGGCGCCAGAGCGCCTCCTCGACCGCATCGTCGCAACGCCCCACCTCGCGGTAGAGCAGCAGGTTGACCGAATCGCCGGCAATACTTCGAACCCTACGCATTGACGAATTCCTCGAGGTTGATGGTCCAGTTGATTACCAGCGCGGTGCCGTCATCGATGATGGAGGTCTGCACCTCCGTCACCAGGTTGACGCGCCAGCGCCCCCAGTTGCGGCCGATGCCATCCACCAGCGGCAAGGGCACACGGGCGGCCTGCAACTCGCGCAGCTGGTCCAGGCGCGCCATGCCCGTGGCGTACATCGACTTGCCACTGATCTGCAGCGTTTCCAGCTTCTGCCCGGCCTGCTGCGATTTCGGCTTGCTGGTGATGATGTCGATACTGGCCCAGCCACCGTCCGTCTTGCGTTCAAGCCGGTCGTAGGCGAAGCCGGTGGACAAGCCGAAAATGAAATTGCCCAACGCCATCTGCTGTCGCATCACATCACTCCATCGGTCAGGGCCACATCGCGCCGTACCGCGAGCGGGTTGGTCATCATCAGAGGCATGACCTGCATCTGCATTTGCTGGATCACCATGTCCACCAGTTGCCTGGAGGTAGCCTGATCCTGGCCATAGATATTGATGACCGGGGCGAAGGTAACCTGCTGGCAGGAAGTCGAGCTGGCTGCGAGGTTCTTGCTCACTTCATCCGGCGACTTCAAGCGGTCTCCAACCTCGCCCCCCAGCCGACTGAACGCCTCGCTGCCAAGCCATCCGCCAATGGCTCCACCCACCAGCCCGCCGACAGCCGTACCGAGGATCGGCACGACGCTGCCCAGGGCCGCTCCGAGCGCGGCACCGGATGTGCTGCCGGCCCAGGCGCCACCCAGGGTCCCCAGGCCGGAACCAATGGCCTTGGGATCGCGGTTACGCACGCCCCTGAACACATTCAGGCCGGCCCTGAGCAGCTTGAGCGGTCGACTGGCCACCCCGCCGGCCACGGAGCGCAGACCGGCGAAGCTGCCGCTCAATCCGCGGCCAATGCGCGAGATCAGGCCGGCGCGCGGTGCAGCTGCAGAGCTGGTTTTTGTTGCGGACCTCGCCGTATTGGCTTGGTTCTTTTGCCTATCTTTCTTTTCTTGCCTGTCCCGTTGCCTTCGCTCTCTTCTGTTAGGGCCGCGGGTTTCACCACCGCCCGGAGGGCCGCCGCAGCAGCCTCCGCCTTCGCCAAACAGCTTGCCAATACTCGACGGCAGGCGCGGAGCCGCGAGACTCAAGAGTTTCTTCGCCACCTGGGTAAAGACTTCGTCCAGCACCGACTTGAGCAAGCGCCCCACCACCGGTGCGATGGCCGCCCCAGCCAAGGCCAGGCCGGCGGCGATCTTCGGAAACTCCGTAGCCAGGCTGCTCAAGCCATCGACCACGCCACCGATAGGCACCATCGCCCCTTCCGCCACTGGCGCGAGGGCGGAGCCGAACGCGGTGTTCATCCGGTTCAAGCGGGCATCGAAGGTATTCGCCTGGGCCGATGCGGACTGACGTACCGAGCCCTTGTCGCCCAGCTCGGAGGTGGCGTACTGCTTCTTGTCGGCGACCTGCACCAAGGCCTTTTGAACTTCAGGCAGTTGTTGCGCCAGGCGCAACGCAGCTTCATTCGCGCTGCCGAACAGGGTAGCGGCCAACGCGGAGCGCTCCCGGCTCGACACGTCGGGCGCTTGCAGCGCCTCCAGCACCTTGGTCAGACCACCTGCCCCATCCAGCTTCAGCGGGTCGATGTGCAACCGTTGCAAGGCCACTTGCTGCGCCTCGGTCTTGGGTTCGCCCTTGCCCAGCACGGCAGCGATACCTTTCAGCGCGGCCCCGGCATCGGCCTTTTGCGTGCCGGTGTTGAGCAGTGCCGCCGTCAGTGCCGCCGCCTGCTCCGGGGCCAGCCCCGCCGCCGTGGCGGCAGCGCCATGCCGTTGCAGGATCACCCCGATGTCAGCTGCCTCCGCGTCTCCCGGACGCTTGCCGAGGTGGTTGGTCGCGTCCGCCAGATCGAGGGCCTGGTTGCGATCCAGGTTCATCGAGGTGCGCCAGCCGGCCAGCATGTCCCCGGCATCCTTGCCCGGCATCTTGAACGCGGTTGCCATGAGCGCAGCATCACCGCCGAATGCCGTCAGGGTCTGCCGTCGGGACGCGCCTTTATCGTTCTCGATCCCGGCCTTGGCAGCGGCGTATTCAAGCTTCGCCAGATCGACCGCCGTGGTTCCACCCGCGGCGATGCCTGGATAACTGGCCATGCGGTAGTTGTCTTTCGCGAGTTCCTCGCGTTCATTGCCGGGGAGAGAAACCACTCTTCCCAGATCGGCCAGCGCCGCATCCATCGCCATCGCCGACTTGAACAGGTCAGGCGCTTGAAGCCCACCAGAGGCCTTGTCCGTGGCTTTGGCGCCGCTCGCCTCGGTCTTGGCGCTGCCGGAGGATGCCAGCTGCAACGGGCGTTGCGACGACAGCGTCAATTTCAACGAGTCGATGGCCGTGGTCAGCAGACGAATGTCCACGCTGGCGGTATTCAGGGCCAGGATGAAACTGATGGATGACAGGCCGGCATTTGCCGGGCTCGCCACGGCTGTGCTCCGGTCATCTGGCTGGCCGGTACCGACAGGCGCCAGCCAGGACGGCTCCATGCTGGCGTTCTTGAGCGAAAACTGATTGTTCGCCATCCCGCTCTACTCCTCTTTCACGCCAAGGCGAGTAATCGCGATGTCGTAGCGGCGCAAGGCCTTGCCAGCGTCCCACTCCAGGATTTCCGCCTCACTTACCGAGTAAATGAGCGGCACCACATCGAGAATCACTTCGATGTCGCGCTCCGAAAGAAGGCCGCCGGTTTGTTTAAAAAATCGTCGATGCGCTCTTGCAACTGCGTCCAGTCAGGCACGCTGAGCAACGCCAGGTCGGGCAGCATCAGGCCGGTGCAATGCGCGGTGATGAATTCGGCGCGTTCCTTGGTGGTCTTGAGCTTCTTCATCACCTTGGTCGCTCGCAGCGCGGGCATTTCCAGAGTCAGGGAAGTCAGGCGCTGGCCCGCCACATCGAGTGGCAACAGCAGGTTCACCTGGTCCAGGTCATCCTGCGCCGGCCCATCGTCGAGGGTATCGCTGGCCGTTTCGGACTCGACACCCTGCTGGAGGAAGTACGCAGCCGGGCGTGTCGACATGTCATGGACGTATTGAGCGATGCTCACGTAGTCCGGACGCTTGAGCTGATCGAGCTCATTGGCCGACAGTCCGGTCGCCAGCTTGGCCAGCTCGAAGAACTGATCGTCCTCGTCGTCGCCGGCGCGGGCCAGCGCTTCTTTCTGCGCGGCGTAGAACAATGGCTTGAGCTGAATCTGCGCGATCTGCGACTCGTCGTCGGCAGTGATCGGGCACAGCAGGGCATGGATCGGAGGCGTCCAGGACATGAATGAATTCCTATGTAAAAGGTAGGAGCGAGCAGGCTCGCGATAGGAGATGAACAGCGCTTGCGATGCGGGCTGTCAGGCCGTCATCGCGAGCCGCTCGTGCCTACAGAGGGGAAGTGTCGCGGGTTACGGCATCAGTACGGCGCGACGGGCGTCGCCGAGAATGTCGACGCCGCTGAGCACGAACTTCTGGGTGCGCACGTCGATGTCGATCACCGGCACGCCGTTCTCGATGCGGTTGTAGGTACGGCAGGAGAGTTCCAGGGTGGTGGTGGGTTTTTCATTCATCTTCATGGCCGTTTCGGCCAGGGATTTCAGCTTGCCGCCCACGGTGTGGTAGGTGAACCAGGTCTTGCCATCCTGATCCTGGCCCGCCTCGCGGACATTGAGCAGGATGTCGTCACCCAGCTTTACGCCCAGCGCCAGCATGATTTCCGGCCCCAGTCCCTGCAGCTTGAGGGTGGCCGTCAGCGCCTTGCCGCTCTTGGCCATTTCTTCAGCGATGAAGCGTCCACCGGTCATCGCTTCCATTTCGAATTCGATCTTCGGCGGGGTGAACTCTTCCACGGTCGCCGACAACGGCAGGCCTTGCAGGGTGGCCGCGATGGCCTGTCTTACGCGGTTGGTAAACATTAGAGAACATCCTCCAGGAACTGCTCGATGATTTCATCGCGGGCGTTGAGCTGATACACCATGTGCTCGTTCGGCGCGTAGCGGCCGTAGTCGATGACCACGTACCAGGTACCGTTCTTGTACTTCTCGACGCTGTTCAACTCGGGGTGCAGGTACACGCTGCCGCCCGGGATGGTTTCGTCGGCGACCAGGGTCTGCAGCCAGTCGTTGATGCGCTTGACCTCCTGGTCCATGAAGGACTTGGTCAGGTTCTTGGCCATGGCTTTCTGCCCGGCCTTGACCAGCTTGCGGCTGATGGCGTCTTCCAGGCCGACATAGCTGATGAACTTGCCGGTGATGGAGCGGTTACCCAGCAGCGAGAAACCGCCGAGCACGGTGCGGGCGTAGTAGCTGACGCCGTAGCGGTTGAGCAGGTCGCCCTCGGTCGAGGTGTCGAGAATGTTGTATTCCACGGTGCGCGAAACGTCTTCGGCGTAGGTTACCTGGTTGCCCGGGCTCTCCCACTGCTTGACCTTGGCCAGCGCGGCGATGGCCAGGCTCGACGGCGCCAGGAACACGTTCTTCTTGGCCGCCTTGGAGTACACGGCCGGCATGTTGTGCACCACCAGGCAGCGGTCGAAACCCAGGTCCGCGCCGCCCAGCTCCTTGCTGTAAGTCACCTGGTCGGCGACCGAGGCGTCCTTGCCATCCAGCACCACACGGGCCTTGATGCGCTTGCCGAAGGAAGCGAACTCACCGGCCACCGCCTTGGTACCGGTGAAGCCCGGCGCGCCGATGATGGTCAGGTCTTCCGGGACGCTGCCCAGGGCAGCCAGGCCGAGCTTGCGGCCGGTGGTGGCGTCGACGCCGCCGATCACGTTGTTAACGGTGTCGGCCGGGGTCGCGCCCTCTTCGACGATCACCACATAGACCGGGACCTTGACCACTTTGAGGATCTGGTACACCGCCTGGAACAGGGTGCCTGACTCGGCGCCAGTCGGGTCCAGCAGGGCCTGGGTGGTGAAACTGTTGATGCGAAATGGCGCATTGCGCGGAATCAGCGGGTCGGCCTTCGGCGCGGTGCCGACCAGACCGATGACGTTGTCACCCAGGCCACCCATGGCCTCAGGGGATTCGGTGGCATTGACGGTAATGCCGTTGTGCTCGAAGTTCAGAACCTCAGCCATGGTTATTCAGCCTTCTTGGCAGCGGCCTTCAAGGCCTTGGTGGATGGGGTGGCCAACTCGGCCTGTTGGCGCGTTTCAAGAACGCGGGTCAGCTCCAGGCGGCCGGCGGCACGTAGGGCACTGGCCTCGACATCGAGCAGTTCCAGTTGCTGGCCGACGCTCGACCAGTGGCCACCACCGGTGGGGAACGGCACCAGGACGGTGTATTGCTGGCGGATGGACATGTGCGAATTTCTCCAGACACAAAAGCGCCAAAGCCCCTCGGCGGGGCTTTGTGCAGGCGAAAAAAAACCGCTTTCGCGGTGGAGGTCTTACTTCAGGAAATCCGGCTTGACCGGCCAGGCAACCGCATCCGGATCACTGCCCTGATCGGGAATATCGCGCAGCCCCTGACGATAGGCGGCAAACGCCGGACGATTGGTCTCGTTCATGGGGTAGTCGGGCATGGCCGCGTAATCACTCGCCGCCAAGTCTTCATCGCGAGCCTTGCGAATCATTTCCCACTTGATGATCGGGTGCAGTTCAGCAGGTACAAAAGTTGGTTTCATTGTGCTTTTCCTTAACTAATAGCGAGCATGGTGCCCCAGTCGCCCGGGTCGGTGACTACGCCGGTGCAGGCACCGGCCAGCATGATTTCAATCAATCCAGTGCTCGAAGTACGCATCGGGTGCAGGTGGAAATAGGCACCGAATGCTCCGGAAGGAGAAACCACCGCGGAGCACCAACGCCATTTGCCTTTCTGCGAGCCGATGCTCCAGGCGCCACTGACCGAGCCATCAACGACACGCACGAAAGCGCCCAGGGTCAGATAAGAGTTCAATGGCACCGCGGCGGCGCCATTGGCCAGCGTCTGGTCGGTGGCATAAGGAAAGGCGAGCCAGGGACTGCTATCGGCCTCCGTCCATTTCATTTGCCAGACGTTGATCGCCCCGCGCCAGTAGTCCGTTGCCCGGATATCAAAATTGGGGAACTGCTCCCGCACGTCGGCCTGGACCTTGAGCATGAACTCAACGTCTGCTGCCGGCCGACCGACTGCTTGGGACACCGAGGTGATCGAACGCAACTTCGTCGTGGTGACCTGCCCATGAATACCCCAGCTGTCAATCAACGTCCCGGCGGTATTGGGCAACAGGGTGAAGTTCTTGGTGACCGCCAGCCGCGGCAGTCGGCTTTTCAGATCCAGAAGCTGCGCATCGTATTGCAGCCTGGCATCCGCCAGTGCCTTGTCGATCTCGCCAACCTTGCCCGTGACAGTGTTGGTCAAATTATTCGCCGCGCTTACCACCGCGGCCAGTTGCTGTTCTGTACTCAAAGTCTTAACTCCTTAGATTCCATTGATCTTGCTCACAACGACACTTCCCATTCGGAGCCAAAGGACAGGCCATCGGCACCTGCGAAACCTGACTTGCTGATTTTCAAATGACCTTTTCTTCCAGCGCTCTCACACGAAAGAGCACCCCAAGCCCACGGGCCATGTTGTCGATGCTGGCCGCCGAAAGAGTGGCCAACTCCTCTGCCAGCAAGATGTTGAGATTCTCGGATCCCACCACTACCGTCACACTGTCCGCAGGCAACGGCGAAATATCCAGGGTGAACTTTTGCAGCACCCGTGCAGCAGCAGCCTTGTAAGTCAACAGCTTGCCGGCAACCGAATACACCGCCAGCAGGGTGCCACTGGCCAGGTAGAAACCGAACTCGCCGATCTCGTATTCGTCCGGACCGTCGAACAGCGCCGCCATCCGCAGCTGGCGCGAACCCAGGTCCTCGTAATCCACGATCGCCACTCGCTGGCGCTCGTTGCGCAAGGCGGTTTCCGTGCCGTCCGGGTTGTAGCGGCCGGTGCCGGCGCCGATGTGGGTGATCTCACCTTTCAAGCCTTGGTTCTTTGCCGCCAACACTTCATCCAGACCGGCGGAAGTGAAGCGAACCAAGCGCGTAATGTCTTCTGTCATAGCTGCGCCCTGAGGTCGTAGTCGTTAATGGTGTAGTGCTGGGAAACCCCGGCACTGTTAAACCGAGCGCCGAGCCCGAATTCAGGCAGTGCTCCGTCAAGACAGAGTTCGCCATCGCTCAGCGGTGTATATGCAACGCAACTCATGCTCAGCGATCCGTGCAGCTTGACCTCGGGCAAGGCCCCAGGCTGGCTGTCATCGCTGACGCTCAGGCCAGGATCGGCGCCAGCGGCCAGTCGCAACCCACCCGTGGTTTGATGGACGATGGTGATAGTGCCGTCGTCGCGCTCGCTCTTGGCGGCGTTGATGCGGCGTATCAAGCGATTGTGATCACCGCTGGACCAGTCCCGGACGATGATTGCCTGCACATCGAAGGTGTAGGGCTTGCCCAGCGGTCGCTGCTCATACCAGGCGGCGATGTTGGGCATGAAACCCAGGGATTCGACAGCGTGGCTCAGGGCCTTGTTGGTCCCGGCCTGCCGCTGGATCTGCCAGGACAGCGAGACGGTCAGGCGCTTTTCGGCCTCACTGGCCTCCGCGTCCCATTCGCTGACCCCGCGATCTGCCGCCAGATAAGGCAGGAAATACACAGGGGTCTGGGCAGGGCTCATCAGTTCGGGAAAGGGCGGATCCACACGTTCGAGCAAGCGGGCGAAACCGAGATCGAGTGCCTTCTCCAGCGCCGAGCTGTTGGCCGGCAGCAGGCTCAAGCGAGCAGTGTCGTCACTCATAAGATGCGCACCTCCACTTCAACCCCCGTGCAATACGGTGCCTGGAAAGCCGTGGTCACGATCGGTTGCAACGGCTCGAGAATCTCCAGCTGTACCGCACCCGCCGTATGCAGCGTGTAATCGATCCAGCTCGGATCCACCCGCCCTTCCAGGCGATGACAGCTGTCCGCGTAGGCCTGCAGTTGCCGCTGTGTGGCGACCTGGGTCAGCCCGGAATCGGGGCCCGGGTTGATCTTGGCCACCACGCGGATCTTGTAGGGTTTGATCTGCGCCGCCTGCACCGTCACCCGATCCGTTTCCGGCTTCACGTCCGGTCGGGCAAAGTGTCGGCGTACGCCTTCGAGCAGGTCCTCGGACGGCGTGCCGTCGCCTTCCCGGGAGAGCACGGTGACCTGCACTTCGCCCGGTGCGGTGCGGCGGCCGTTGCCATCCTTGACCTGAGCGGCGAAGCTGTCCGGATCGAAGGTGTAGGTGACGGTCACCACGCCCGCATCGGTGGAGTCCACCTTCACTGTCGGTCGCTCGCCGAGGGTGAAGACTTCGCGGCGGTACTGCATGCGCGAACCGGCGGCCGGCGCGTGGGGCGCCAGGTAGTAGCGCAGGCGGGCATCTTCGTCGCTTTCGTAGACCGCGGGGACCGGTGGAAAGGCCGCCGGGTCGCCCGGGTCGAGCAACTGCCGCTCCAGGCCCATGTCCGCCAGGCGCGCATCGAGGTTGCTGCCGGTGGCCCACCAGGCCAGCATCTGCTTGATGCGGGCGTTGTACTTGCGCTCATGGGTTTGCAGGCGCAAGCAGAAGGCTTCCAGCGCCAGGGTCAGCAGCTCGCTTTCGTTGGCCAGGCTGGCCTGTAGTTTCTGCGCATTGGCGGGGGAACGCTGGGCCACGTAATCGACGACAAAGGTCTTGAACTCGGCGAGCAGCGTCTCGAATTCTTCGACTGTGACAATGGCCGGCTCGGCCAACTGGTGTTCACCGGGTATCAGCATGCTCATGTCACGACCTCGAACGTCTGTTGGCGGTTTTTCCAGGTGCCGGCGAAACGCAACAACAGCCCGGCGCCGCGCCGGCTGGCGACTATGACCTGCGGCTCGAAATCGCCGATGCCGTTCTGCTCGTTGTAGAACGCCTGCGCGGCATGGCTTTGGGCGAGGATCAGCAGGTCATCGCCGAGGTTCTGGCCCAGCAGCTCGGGAATCAGCGAACCGTACAAAGGGCGTTTCTGCCGGGTGCCCAGCGGCGTGGTCAGGGCACGGGTCGCGCGCTGCACGAACTGCAGCCAGTCATCGACCGCGGCGCCGGTGTTTCTATCGACTCCAATCATGGAAAGCCTCTTATCAAGGGCTGATAACGCGGCCCTGGTGTTCCACCAAAGGGCCGCTGAAGTGGATGCCGGCGCTGTCGAGCAAGATGCCCACCGCGCCCAGCCGCAGCTCGATCGCTTCGGATCTCATCGCCAGCCGGGCGGGACCGATGCTCAACTCGACCGCCTCGCGAGAGGCGGTGAGCGCGGTCGGGCCGTTGCTCCAGCTCAAGACATGACCGGCATCGTCATAACTGCTTTGGGTGCCATCGGTATATTGGCGGCGGGTCAGCTCGGCCTGGGTCGACACCGGTGGAAAGCGGTCGCAGTTGAGGCCGAACAGCGCCACCGATTGAGCACTGCCATCGCCGCCACCGTAGTTGAACAGCAGGCACTGCTCGCCCACGGAAGGAATGCGCGATTCGCTTTGCGCGCCGGCACTGGGGTTGAAGAACCTGATCGCCGGCGTCAACAGCTCTCCATGGCTGACCCGACAAGTGTTACTGACCACATCGACCGACTGGCACACACCGATACGGCAGTGGTTTTCCGCGCGCCGGTGCAAGTCATCGAGTTCGGTTTCCATTTCGGCCAGGCGCTCGATGATCGGGCCCAACTGCATGCGCAGCAGCTCGTCAAACATGGCTCAGCCCTCAAGTACTTGGTATTGGTCGGGGTCATCGATGTTCGAGACTTCCCAGGTGCGGGCGAACTTCGGTATGCCGGTCGGGTCGTCCAGCAATGTCTGCCCGAGGTACAGCGTCTGGGTGAACGACAGCGTCCAGGCCGCGTATTGCTGATCGCCGCGAATCAGGGTCGAAGGCAGGCCCTCGAGGTTCATGGGCAGGTCGCACTGCGCTGCCGGTAGGCCCCAGCGGTTATCCGTGGCCAGGTCCTTCAGAGCACTCGCCAGATCGCAGGACTCGAACCCGGACCGCTCGGCCCCCACAGCCGCCACAGCTTGCAGCGAGACTGTCAGGACATGGGCGATACGCCCTTCCTGGCTGCGCATGCCCGGAGCATTGCGCTCGATCGCAATCAACACCCAGGCCTGGTCGAGCACGGCATCGAAGTCCTGGTGACTGCCAACCTTGAGGCCAAGGCCCGCCCCTCGCAGGATCTCGGCAATGGCGAAAAACAGTTGCGACGGCTTGTCGATGACGGCGGGCATAGGGGGGGCTTCCTGTTCAGATAGCAGGGTTGAGATTGCGCGGGGGTGTTGCGAATGTGGCGTGATATGGAGGGGCGACGAACGTCGGTTTGCCGCGTGTCGCGACACGACTTGATTGACTCGAGAAACGTGTCGCGACTTACGCTGGGGGCTCAAACAGCGTCGTTCTCAGCCGCATGGACAGGCGCACCCTCTTTCACCTGGAGCGCACTACATCCTGATGCGACGGAACATGACCTTGATCAGTGGGTGATCAGCATGTCGATGGTGCTGGAATCGCAGACGTAGTTAGCCTTCTTGTCGAGTACCAAATAAATGGCAGACGACTGGGTGACAGGCACTTTACTGGCCGAAAAAACAGCACCGGTGCCTCTGACCAAGCTTCCAGACTGAAGCACTGTGTCGCCCAGATTCAGGGACCAGGCCACGCCATCACCGCAGGAATCGTGGATGCTATTGACGCGCCCGAGGATGTTTATCTCTCCAGCCACGGGGCTCGCCCAGCGGATGACTGTCTGACTGTTCTGGCCAGGGTGAAAAGCAACGTTGCCGGCCGCGATCGAAAAGGTGCCGTTCGCGGTGTAGGTATAGGGTTTGAAATGAACCGACACATGAGCCCCAGATACCGGATCTTGCCAGCACGTCGCAGGCAAGCCGCTGCACGTATCGGCCTTGAAGTAGGGTAGCGCGGTGTAGTTTTCAGCCTTGTTCACCCCGGAAGAATTCTGCATGAACGACCAGGTAGAGTTCGGAGGAGAGCTCTCCTTCGCCAGGATTACATCCCTAGCCAGGTTCCAGGACATGGCGGTGTCTGCCGAAGCGTTCATGGCGGTACCCAAAAGCACCAGCAAGCCGAGCAGTGAGGCACTGACAACTTTCTTCATATTGGTTCACCTACTGAATCGAATGATTGGTTGCGGAGAACTCCGCTCTCATGTCGCTCACAGGCGATGGAGTTGAGTTCTCGGCTCTGAGATTCGAGGGCTAGACGCTTATCGCAACGAATCCGAAAGGGCGTAGCCCGACCAGGTCAGCTGATAAAGCTGCACACCATCGACGCCAAACCCGGTGTACGTGATATAGCCGGCATCAAGCAGCAGCTTCAGGTGCGCGTACTCGCTTTCATTGCCGTTGCGACCAAATTTGTTCTTGAAAACCGCGAGCGCGTCGACACCGCCGATTGGCGCGACAGTGCGGAAACCTTCCAAGATGTTCTTTACGGTGCTGGGGAAACGATCCATGTGTATCTCCTTAGAGTTGTCCCAGTCAGCCCTATGCCGAAAGGGGATCTGCAGTGTTAACCGCAGACAGGTCGCTCAAAGGCGATCGCTCGAGGCTCGTGGCCTTCTCATGATTCAACGTCCCGCATCGGGAACATTTGATCTGGAGCTCGGTAAACTCACCCACGCGGGCGAGAAGTCGTTTGCAATTACCGCATCTGCATTCTTTCAACATCTGCAAGTCCATTTGATTTGCTGCCATCCACCCCGCTCGTGCGAGCAGTGAAGGCCTTGGCAGGCTTGCAGGCTATCTCTGCGATCTGGCGTCTCTTTTGGGTGTTCATACCCCCTATTGAGTCGCCCTCTCTATTTTCCCGCGCTAACGAAAGCCCCGAACTTGTCGGGGCTTTTTGCATTCTTGCAGGCACAAAAAAACCCGACCCGAAGGCCGGGCTTTTTGTGTGGTGTCGCGCTGTAATAGCTGAACACCGGGCTATAAAAACTCAGGCGTACTTCTCGTTCAGCGCATAAAGAATCGCGCAGGTTTCCACGTCCAGTTTCCCGGTGTAATTCTTCGGCCTGAAGTGCATCTGGAATGCCCGCACCAGGGACTGGTAGAAGTCATCCGTTGCCTGGGCCGGCACGCCATAGCCGTAGGTGGCGAAGGCCTTGAGCACGTCGGCACGCTCGGGCAGCCCGGCAGCGCGGAATTGCTGGACGTATTTCTTCTTGGTCGGCTCGTCGTACCAGGCGCCAATCCCGGCTTTGTAGAGTTCTTTCCAGGGCAGCTTGGGGCCCGGATCGGATTTGCGGCCCACCGCGATATCGGAGTGGCCCACCACATTCTTCGGCGACATGTCCGGATAACGCTGGAGAATATTCAGGGCCAGCTGCTTGAGCGCCTCGACCTGGGAGCCTTCGTAATCCGGGAAGGTGAAGACACCGTTGACGTCGGTGGCCTCGTTGACGATCTCGATGCCGATGGAGGTGTCGTTCAAGCCGCTGCGACCGGCCCAGTCACTGACACCGGCATGCCAGGCGCGGTCTTCTTCGGCCACCAGGTTGAAGATTCGTTGTTCCTGGAAACCCGCGGCCTGATACGTCGGATCCTGCACCGCCGGGATCAGGTAATGGGCGCTCGCCGCGCCGGTGGTCAGGGCCTTGACCGACGCCTCGAAGTTCAGGGCCGTGTAATGCAGCACCAGAAAACGCACCCGCTTGTTGTAGGGTGCAAGGGTGCGATAGCTGTTGTAGTCGATTGGGATCATGGTTTGCCTCTCTTTAAAACGGATGGACGGACGGCGCTGGGCCGTACCTGGCGCCTCCCTGCCGGGAGGGCTGATTGAGCTCGTTCAATACGAGTACGCGTCCTGCGTCAGGCGGGTCTCACGGCAGCGTCGACTCAATGAATCGACGATCTGTTTTGGTCGTTATTCAGGAGTCCGAGCGGGAGTCCTTGGGCGGCACTTCGCACACACCCAGCCGCTTGGCCGCCCAGCGCTCGTAGAGCCCGATGGCCACGTCGGCGCCCGCCATGGCGGTCAGGCAACCGAAGGCGCCGGCGGTCCAGATCGATACGCCGGCGGCGTACAGCAGCATGATGGTCGAGACCCCGCAGATCACGCAGGCCCCGGAGCGCAGTGCCAGGCGCCTCAGCAGCAACCAGCCACGGGCGCCCTCCTTGTCGGCGCGCCACATTTCGCCGGACACCCCACCCACCAGGGCGAGGACGATGACAAGCCAGATCGGCATGTCCAGCAACGCTTGTTGCTCGTTTGTCATGTCACGCCTCCTGGGAGCGTTGATGAGTGCAGGGATTGAGTGCAAGACAGCACCGGGTCACCGGCGCTGTCTTCAACCCTGGAAAAGTCCGCTGAACGGGAGTTACAGACGTTCAACAATGACGTTGTCGATAAAGGCAAAGTTGGCGTACGGATTCTGCTCGTTGGAGAACGCCAGAGTCGTTTGCGTGGTAGTGGCCGTGAAGTCGTAGGTCAGGGTGCTCCACTCGATCGCAACGCCTTTGGCGGTCGGGGTATTGAAAGTGGCGGTTTGGCCAGCCACTTTGACCTGTACCACACCGTCGCCCGAACGACCGGCGAACTTCGAATTGCCGGCGCTGAACGTCAGTCGGTACTTGGCGCCAACGACAGTGGCAAAGTTCTGTTGAATGCCCCCGCCGTTGCCATAGACATAGTTCGCCAGGTCAACAATCACCAGACCATCCGCGGCTACGGAGCCGCCAATCGAAGCCGGCACGTTGAAGTACTCGGCACCGGACAGGAATGTCGTCCAGCCGGTAATGAAGTTGGTTTTTGCCGGGGTATCCAGAATACAGCTACCACTGCAACCGGGCTGTTCAAAGCTGCCGTTGACCAGCAGGTTGGCCGCAACAGCATTGGCTGCGGAGCCCAGCAGCACAACGGCGGCCAGAATGGGAGCGACGTATTTTTTCAAAACTTTCATGTGTTCACCTATGGCTGTGATTGATTGGGTCGTGCCGTCGAAGCAGCATTCATGTCGCTCACAGGCGATCGCTCGGGGCTCGCGGCCCTCACATGATTCAGCGTTCCACATCGGGAACATTTGATCTGGAGCTCTGCATACTCGCCGATCCGGGCGAGCAGTCTTTTGCAATGTCCACATCGGCAATCTTTCAACATCTGCAATGCCTTGTGATGTTCATCGGATCCTTCCTTTTGCATTGGCCATCCAGCGATGAAGCCTGATATGCCTGTGCGCTTCAGGTAGGCATTCCAAAAAGCCCGGCAATCCACCGGGCTTTTCAGAATGCGATCCTTCGCCTTCCTTTCATCCTGTGAACAAAAGGAAGCTGACTTTTCGGCGCTACTGGCGCGGTACGAGTCCATTCAAATTGTTTTTCCGACCGCGGTCCCTGCCCGCCGGATAACTGTTCACGGTGCTTTACGCTGCACACCCGGGTCAGTTGCCAACCCTCTGAACCGTCGAGGCCGGTTCATCGCTGCCTTTGCTTTTGCCACTAAAGAGCGGTGTTGCTCGCCGCTGTCGGGCGGCTTGGAACGAATAATATGCATGGATGCATATACAGTCAATGCACAAATGCATTTATTTATGCGAAAGAAATGCATGCGCGCATGAGAGCCGCATAAATAAAGGCGTGGGGGTTTTCCGCAGGCACAAAAAAGCCCGCTCGATGGCGGGCTTTGACGTTATGGGCTGCGGTTAACGGGCGTACATGCCCCACCAGAAGACGTGACCGAGGATGACGATCTGCTCTTCCTGCATTTCCTGGAAGCTGTAGTCCTCATCCGGGTGTTCGTCGCGGTTGAAGCTGCGCAGGCGAATACCGGAAGGCAGGCGATAGAGCTGCTTCACTCGCAGCTGGCCGTTGTGGTTGATGGCATACAGGTCGCCGTCGATGATGTCGCCGATACCGCACTTGCCGGCATTGACCCCCACCGTGGCGCCGTCACGCAGCACCGGCAACATGCTGTTGCCGCGTACCGTCACGCATTTGGCCTGGTCGAACTGCACGCCATTATGCCGCAGGCTGCGCTTGCCGAAGCGCAGACTGGAGCGCTCGCTTTCCTCGATGACGAATCTTCCTGATCCCGCAGCCAATTCAACCTCGCGAAGAAAGGGGACCGACACCTCGTCGTCATCGACGGGGGTATCGTCGTCCCACAGACTTATGTCCTTGAGTTCCGAATGCGGATCGGCCGACCGGACAGAGGCGACAGCCGCGCGCCCGCGCAGTTGATCGGTGCTCACCTGGAAGTACTCGGCGATCCGCGAGATGTGTTTGTCCGAAGGATCGACAATCTTGCCGCTGAGGATCCGCGAAAGGGTGGATTGAGGCACGCCGGTACGCCGATGGAGTTCCGTGGGGGAAATGCCATCGCGATCGAGCAGCTCTCTTAAGACGGTAGAAACGTTGCGCTTTTGCATAACGCGCATATTGCGGGTTATTTTCGCCGATGACAAATGCTAAAATGCATATTTCTGCATAAAACACCCGAAATCCAGCTGGGTTCATCCCTGCGAAGGTCGGACCGCCCATGGTAACCTTGCGCCCATCGCGAAAAAGCCGGGCCCATGCCCTCTGCTTTTGCCCACCCTTTCAACGAATCAACCTGACGACCCGATGAATAAAGCGCTCACCGATCTGTCCTCCCACACGCCGATGATGCAGCAGTACTGGCGCCTCAAGAACCAGCACCCTGACCAGCTGATGTTCTATCGCATGGGCGACTTCTACGAAATCTTCTATGAAGACGCAAAGAAGGCCGCCAAGTTGCTGGACATCACCCTGACCGCGCGCGGGCAGTCGGCTGGCCAGGCGATTCCGATGTGCGGGATTCCTTATCACGCCGCCGAAGGTTACCTGGCCAAGCTGGTGAAGCTGGGTGAGTCGGTGGTGATCTGTGAACAGGTCGGTGACCCGGCCACCAGCAAGGGCCCGGTGGAGCGCCAGGTGGTGCGGATCATCACCCCGGGGACAGTCAGCGACGAGGCCCTGCTCGACGAGCGCCGGGATAACCTGATCGCGGCGGTGCTGGGCGACGAGCGTCTGTTCGGCCTCGCGGTGCTGGATATCACCAGCGGCAACTTCACCGTCCTGGAAATCAAGGGCTGGGAAAACCTGCTGGCCGAGCTGGAACGCATCAACCCTGTGGAACTGTTGATCCCGGATGACTGGCCACAAGGACTGCCGGCGGAAAAACGCCGTGGCGTGCGCCGTCGCGCGCCTTGGGACTTCGAGCGCGACTCGGCCCACAAGAGCCTGTGCCAGCAGTTCTCCACCCAGGACCTCAAGGGCTTCGGCTGCGAGAACCTGACCCTGGCCATCGGCGCCGCGGGCTGCCTGCTGGGCTATGCCAAGGAAACCCAGCGCACCGCCCTGCCTCACCTGCGCAGCCTGCGCCACGAACGCCTGGACGACACCGTGGTGCTCGACGGCGCCAGCCGGCGCAACCTGGAGCTGGACACCAACCTCGCCGGCGGTCGTGATAACACCCTGCAATCGGTGGTCGACCGTTGCCAGACCGCCATGGGCAGCCGCCTGCTGACCCGCTGGCTGAACCGCCCGCTGCGTGACTTGAAGGTCCTGCAGGCGCGGCAGACCTCGATCGGTTGCCTGCTGGACGGTTACCGCTTCGAAAGGCTGCAACCGCAGCTCAAGGAAATCGGCGACATCGAGCGGATCCTCGCCCGTATCGGCCTGCGCAACGCCCGTCCCCGCGACCTGGCGCGCCTGCGCGATGCCCTGGCGGCGCTGCCGGAACTGCAAGTGGCGATGACCGAGCTCGAAGCCGAGCACCTGAGCCAACTGGCCGTGACCACCAGCACCTACCCGGAACTGGCCGCGTTGCTGGAAAAAGCCATCATCGACAACCCGCCGGCGGTGATCCGCGACGGCGGCGTGCTGAAGACCGGCTACGACTCCGAGCTGGACGAACTGCAATCGCTGAGCGAAAACGCCGGCCAGTTCCTCATCGACCTGGAAGCCCGGGAAAAGGCCCGTACCGGCCTGGCCAACCTGAAAGTCGGCTACAACCGGATTCACGGCTACTTCATCGAACTGCCAAGCAAACAGGCGGAACAGGCCCCGGCGGACTACATCCGGCGCCAGACCCTCAAAGGCGCCGAACGCTTTATCACCCCGGAGCTCAAGGCTTTCGAGGATAAGGCGCTGTCCGCCAAGAGCCGCGCGCTGGCTCGCGAGAAGATGCTCTACGAAGCCTTGCTGGAAACCCTGATCGGTCACCTGCCGCCCCTGCAGGACACCGCCGGTGCCCTGGCCGAGCTGGACGTGCTGAGCAACCTGGCCGAGCGAGCGCTGAATCTCGACCTCAATTGCCCGCGTTTCGTCAGCGAGCCCTGCATGCGCATCACCCAGGGCCGCCACCCGGTGGTCGAGCAGGTCCTGACCACGCCGTTCGTGGCCAACGACCTGAGCCTGGACGATCAAACCCGGATGCTGGTGATCACTGGCCCGAACATGGGGGGTAAATCCACTTATATGCGGCAAACCGCACTGATCGTGCTGCTGGCCCATATCGGCAGCTTCGTGCCGGCGGCGAGCTGCGAGCTGTCGCTGGTGGATCGGATCTTTACCCGGATCGGCTCCAGTGATGACCTGGCCGGTGGTCGTTCCACCTTCATGGTGGAAATGAGCGAAACCGCCAACATCCTGCATAACGCCACCGAGCGCAGCCTGGTGCTGATGGACGAAGTGGGTCGCGGCACCAGTACCTTCGATGGTCTGTCCCTGGCCTGGGCTGCGGCAGAACGTCTCGCCCAGCTGCGGGCGTACACCCTGTTCGCCACCCACTACTTCGAGCTCACCGTCCTGCCGGAAAGCGAACCTCTGGTCGCCAACGTGCACCTCAACGCCACCGAGCACAACGAACGCATCGTGTTCCTGCACCATGTGCTGCCAGGTCCTGCCAGCCAGAGCTATGGCCTGGCCGTGGCCCAGCTGGCGGGGGTTCCGAGCGATGTGATCGTCCGTGCCCGCGAGCACCTGAGTCGCCTGGAGACCACCAGCCTGCCCCATGAAGCGCAGTCTCCGGTATCGGGCAAGGCTTCAGTCCCGCAGCAAAGCGACATGTTCGCCAGCCTGCCGCACCCGGTCCTCGATGACCTGGCCAAGCTCGATCTGGATGACATGACCCCGCGCAAGGCACTGGAAATGCTCTATACATTGAAGACACGCATCTAACGCTGATGCTTTCAAGCTGTTAGAATCTCGCGCGGTTTGGGATGCTGCGGACTATTAGCCTGGTCCGCAGACTATCGCTCCCGAACCTGGCGACCCCGTCCTGAAGGGGCTCCGCTGCCGCCGCCTGAGGAGAGAATTAGAAATGACCTTCGTCGTCACCGACAACTGCATCAAGTGCAAGTACACCGACTGCGTAGAAGTCTGTCCGGTGGACTGCTTTTACGAAGGCCCGAACTTCCTGGTGATTCACCCGGATGAGTGCATTGACTGCGCGCTGTGCGAGCCTGAATGCCCCGCTGTAGCGATCTTCTCCGAGGACGAAGTTCCGGAAGAGATGCAGGAATTCATTCAGTTGAACGTTGAGCTGGCCGAGATCTGGCCCAATATCACTGAAAAGAAAGATTCCCTGCCCGATGCCGAAGAGTGGGATGGCGTCAAAGGCAAGATCAAAGATCTCGAACGCTGATCACCTCGCGTTCCCCAAAAAGGCCCCTTGTGGGCCTTTTTGCTGTTCCGGATTCATTTTTACGCAGGCAAAAAAAAGGGGCGGTATGACCCGCCCACCTTTTTTCCCTAGTCCCTGTGTTCCTTTTCATCGTCCTGATGAATCGCGTCCTGCGATGTCCTGACCATCATCCTTGATGGCTGTGTCTATCCGTCGACACAGGGCTGATATTAGAGAGTTTCCATGACAGAGCAATGGCACTGACAGCCAGAAAAAGTGTCGAGTACAGCTCTGAAACTTAAAATAATCCCTTATTAATCAACTAGATAACTAAAAACCTCAGGCTAAACAGACAACTTTCATACCGCATAAAAACCGAACACTTACGAAAGAGTAAGCCTTTACTTACATGCTCTTTCAGCTATTGAACATCCGCCTGCGAATTTCATCTGATGCCTATCGATCCCCCAATAAAAAGCCCCGAACCTGTCGGGGCTTTTCACGGCAGGATTGCTCGTACCGTTACTGGAACAGCGACTCGCTGGACAGGCCATTCTTCTCGAGGATCTCACGCAGACGCTTGAGACCTTCGACCTGGATCTGGCGTACCCGCTCTCGGGTAAGCCCGATCTCCAGGCCCACATCTTCCAGGGTGCTGCTCTCATGGCCGCGCAAGCCGAAGCGGCGAACCACCACTTCACGCTGCTTGTCGGTCAATTCGGAAAGCCACTGATCGATGCTTTGCGACAGGTCGTCATCCTGTAGCAGCTCGCACGGATCGGTAGGGCGATCGTCGGTGAGGGTGTCCAGCAGGGTTTTATCCGAATCCGGACCCAGCGAGACGTCGACTGAAGAAACCCGCTCGTTCAAGCCCAGCATGCGCTTGACCTCACCTACCGGTTTCTCCAGCAGGTTGGCGATTTCTTCAGGGGAGGGTTCATGGTCGAGTTTCTGTGTCAGCTCCCGTGCTGCCCGCAGGTAGACGTTGAGCTCTTTGACCACATGAATCGGCAGCCGGATAGTCCGGGTCTGATTCATGATTGCCCGTTCGATGGTTTGACGGATCCACCAGGTGGCATAGGTCGAGAAGCGGAAACCGCGCTCCGGATCGAACTTCTCCACCGCCCGGATCAAACCGAGGTTGCCCTCTTCGATCAGGTCCAGCAGCGAAAGCCCACGATTGACATAACGTCGGGCGATTTTCACCACCAGACGCAGGTTGCTTTCAATCATGCGCTTGCGCCCGGCCGGATCACCACTTTGCGACAGACGCGCAAAATGAACTTCTTCTTCCGGAGAGAGCAATGGGGAAAAGCCGATTTCATTGAGGTACAGCTGCGTTGCGTCGAGCGCTCGCGTGTAATCAATGTACTTGTGTTGTTTCAGTGAAGCGGAGTGTTTGGATTTGGCACGAACTGAAGGTACAGCAGATCCCTCATTCGACATCGAATCAGTGGCGATATCCGTCTCCATAAGGAGAACTTCATCGTCGATGTCAAACTCCGGCACTTCTTTACTGAGAGCCATTGTTATAGTCCTTTGGTGAGTTCGACCTCAGGCTCAAGCGACGCCTTTATCCTTGGCAACGCTGGAACCTGTTCCCTCTACGTGACGGAACAGGCTTGGTAACGGATCAACGACGTGGCAGGAATTGCAGCGGATCCACAGGTTTACCTTGTCGGCGAATCTCAAAGTGCAGTTTCACCCGGTCTGTACCAGTTGATCCCATTTCGGCAATTGTCTGTCCGACTTTGACCTGCTGCCCCTCCCGAACCAACAGCCTACGGTTGTGGCCGTAAGCACTGACGTAGGTATCGCTGTGTTTGATGATGACCAGTTCGCCGTAGCCCCTTAAGCCACTCCCGGCGTAAACCACCGTCCCATCAGACGCAGCTAAAACAGGCTGTCCCAAATCCCCGGCGATATCAATGCCTTTATTCAAACTACCGTTTGAAGAGAATTTTCCAATCAGAATACCGTTCGCAGGCCAGCCCCAGCCCTTTGGCGCGGGGCCTGCAGGCGGTAATGGAGCCGGCGCGGGCTGGCTCGCAATCGTTGGCGCGGCCCCTGCCGGACGACGAATTACCGTGGTTTTACTTGAAGAAGATGCACTGGAAGCCGACTTTGTAACCACCGCTGTCGGTGCCGAACCCGAGCGACCGTCGAAGCGGATGGTCTGCCCCGGGTGAATGGTGTACGGCTCGGCAATATTGTTGCGCGCGGCCAGGGCCTTGTAGTCCCAGCCATAACGAAAGGCGATCGAGAACAGGGTGTCGCCGCGACGAACCGTGTATTGCCCGGTGGTCACCGTCGGGCGCTGCGGTACCGCACTCGTACGATCGACGACCCGGGCGCTGCTCGACTTATTGCTCGAACACCCGACCAACAGAGAACTCAAGACAAGGCCAATCACCAGTCGCTGAAAGCTTGTTGTACCCATACGCTGCGCAATGACTGTGAGACTCACCCGCCGCTCCCTTTGTGGTGGTTGAAGATAAATAGTGCCTGGCTAAGGCATGAAATGTCGCAAGTATAACCGGCCATCCGCGCTTTACTCCCGGCAAAGCGAAATCGGCAGGTACTGGCTTATCGATCAGGGTTCAACGTTACTTAACCGATTGATCAAGCTGTAAGACCAAGCCGATCAAACAGAATTCACCCGTTCCAAACAAATGCTCAGGCCAACGGCCCGTTGAGCAAGGGAACGAAGCGAACCGCGCCGAGAACCTGCCGCGAAAACCCCTGCTCTTCACGAATGACCAGCATCAGTTGCTGTACTTCGCCGGCACCGACCGGAATCACCATCCGCCCCCCCGGCGCCAATTGGTCCAGCAGGGCCTGAGGGATGTCGGTGGCGACCGCCGTCACGATGATCCCGTTGTACGGCGCCAGCGCCGGCCAGCCTTCCCAGCCGTCGCCCCAGCGGAATACCACGTTGCGCAGGTTCAGCTCGACCAGACGTTCCTTGGCCCGGTCCTGCAACACCTTGATGCGCTCGACCGAGAACACCCGCTCCACCAGCTGCGACAACACCGCCGTCTGGTAACCCGAGCCGGTGCCGATCTCCAGCACCTTGTCCAACGGGCCGGCCGCCAGCAGTAGTTCGCTCATGCGCGCCACCATATAAGGCTGCGAGATCGTCTGGTTGTGCCCGATCGGCAAGGCCGTGTCTTCATAGGCCCGATGCGCCAGGGCCTCGTCGACGAACAGATGCCGCGGCGTACGCCGAATGACTTCCAGCACCTGGGTGTTGGACAGGCCTTCATCGTAAAGACGCTGGATCAAGCGTTCGCGGGTACGCTGGGAAGTCATCCCGATACCGCGACGCAGCAAATCGTCCTGTTCGCGAGCCATCAGCGCAGCCCCTCCAGCCAGCCATCAAGACTTCTGAAAGCATCGTTGAAGGTGCGATCGAGCTGCAACGGCGTGACCGAGACATAACCCTGCATGATGGCGTGGAAGTCAGTCCCCGGGCCGCCGTCCTCGGCATCCCCCGCCGCGGCGATCCAGTAACCGGCCTTGCCGCGAGGATCGACCGTCTTCATCGGCGCCGCCGCACGGGCACGGTGGCCCAGGCGGGTCAGCTGAATGCCGCGAATGTGGTCGAGGGGCAGATTGGGAATGTTCACGTTCAGCACGGTACGTGGTGGAAGGTTCAGCTGCCCATGGGCCTCGACCAGTTTGCGGGCGAAATAGGCAGCCGTCGGCAGATTATCCACCTGACGCGAGACAAACGAAAAGGCAAATGCCGGAAGCCCCAGAAAACGCCCTTCCAGGGCCGCGGCGACAGTGCCGGAATACAGCACGTCGTCACCCAGGTTCGCCCCGAGGTTGATTCCGGATACGACCATGTCCGGATCGCGTTCCAGCAGCCCGTTGAGGCCCAGGTGCACGCAGTCGGTGGGGGTGCCATTGATACTGATGAAACCGTTACTCAAGGTGTGCGGGTGCAACGGCCGGTCGAGCGTCAGCGAGCTGCTGGCGCCGCTTTTGTCCTGGTCCGGGGCGATCACCACACACTCGGCGTAATCCGCCAGCGCAGCATGAAGCGCGGCGAGACCGGGTGCTGTTACACCATCGTCGTTAGAAATCAGAATACGCATGGGCTGTCCGTCTGCCCCACCGGCACCAGATCGACGAGTTCACGCACCAATACGGTGGCGAAGCATCCGGCCGGCAGGACGAATTCCAGTTGCAGAATGTCAGGCTCGGGATAATGCCACGTCAACCCGCCAATGGGCAGCCGCAGGATGCGACGTTCGTGGCTCATTCCGGCTTTAATCAACCAATCGCGCAGATCCGCTTCGTCGGCAGCCACCTGCTGTTCCAGCAGATGAGTCGCCCCGCCGGCAGGCGACTCGCCTTCACCCCACTGCGGGCCGGTCGGGTGCAAGTCGAGGATGTCCAGGCGCGGATCGCTGCATTCGGCTTCGCCGGCCGGGAAAAAACTGCGGCTGTCGGTGAAGGCCAGCAGGTCGCCGACCTGGGCCCGCTGCCAACTGCCATCGGCCACTCGCGCCGCCAATACCCGGTTGAACAGGTAACTGCGCGCGGTGGAAAGCAGCCGCGAACGCACGTTGCGCTGTTCCGGCAAGGCATTGCGGGCGGCCCAATCGCGGGCATCGACCAGGTTGCCACCGTTATGGCCAAAACGTTGGGCGCCGAAGTAATTGGGAATGCCCTGTTTGGCGATCGATTGCAGGCGTTCTTCGATCCCCGCCTTGTCTGCCTTCAATTCGGTCAGGCGCAAGGTAAAGCCGTTGGCCGCGTGGGCGCCGCGTTGCAGCTTGCGCTTGTGGCGGGTCAGCCTGAGGATCTTCAGCGTGTCGTTTTCAGCAGCCGACAGATCGGGGTCGGCCTTACCGGGCAACTGCACGCTGAACCACTGCCGGGTCAGCGCCTGGCGATCCTTCAAGCCGGCATAGCTGACGGTGCGCAACGGCACACCCGCGGCCTTGGCAATCCGCCGCGCCGCTTCTTCAGTGTTCAGGCCGCGCTTTTCCACCCACAACCACAGGTGTTCGCCTTCGCCGGTCAGGGGAATGTCGAGGACTTCGTCGACCTGGAAGTCTTCAGCGGTGGCCTTCAGTACCGCGCTGCCCAAGGCTTCGCCATAGGCCCGCGGGCCCAACAGTTGCAGTTCGTTCATGCGCGCAGCAACAAGGCAACGGAATGCACGGCGATGCCTTCTTCGCGCCCGACGAAGCCGAGCTTTTCGGTGGTGGTGGCCTTGACGTTCACTTGATCCAACTCGACTTGCAGATCCGCGGCAATCAGCGCGCGCATCGTTTCAATATGGGGAGCCATCTTCGGCGCCTGGGCCACGATGGTGTTATCGACGTTGCCGACCTTCCAGCCCTTGGCATGGATCAGTGCGACGACATGACGCAACAGCGCGCGGCTGTCGGCGCCCTTGAACTGCGGATCGGTGTCCGGGAAATGTTTGCCGATGTCGCCCAGTGCGGCTGCCCCCAGCAAGGCATCGCTCAGAGCGTGCAACAGCACGTCGCCGTCGGAGTGGGCGAGCAGCCCGAAGCTGTGTGCAATACGCACACCGCCCAGAGTGATGAAGTCGCCTTCAGCGAAACGGTGCACATCGTAGCCGTGGCCAATACGCATAAAAAAACGCCCTGATTGAGTCAGGGCGTGATTCTACCTGCTTTGGCGGACATTAGGCGCTCAGAGCGCGCGCATGATGCTGCAGGTGGTCGCCAATGAAGCTGGCGATGAAGAAATAGCTGTGGTCGTAGCCGGGTTGCAGGCGCAACGTCAGCGGATGACCCGCGGCTTTCGCCGCCTGTTGCAGCACTTCGGGCTTGAGCTGATTGGTCAGGAAATCGTCACGATCGCCCTGGTCTACCAGCAACGGCAGCTTTTCGCTGGCCTCCTGGATCAGCACGCTGGCATCCCATTCGCGCCAACGGGAGCGCTCTTCGCCCAGGTAGCGGGAAAAGGCTTTCTGCCCCCACGGGCAATCCATCGGGTTGCTGATCGGCGCGAAGGCCGATACCGACTGGTAACGCCCCGGGTTGCGCAACGCGCAGACCAGAGCACCGTGGCCGCCCATGGAGTGCCCGCTGATGCCGCGCTTGTCCGAGGCCGGGAAATGCGCCTCGACCAATGCCGGCAGCTCCTGCACCACATAGTCATGCATGCGGTAATGCTCGGCCCAGGGCTGCTGGGTGGCATTCAGGTAGAACCCGGCACCCAGGCCGAAGTCCCAGGCGCCATCCGGATCGCCCGGCACACCAGGGCCGCGCGGGCTGGTATCCGGCGCGACGATGATCAACCCCAGCTCGGCGGCCAGGCGCTGGGCGCCGGCCTTTTGCATGAAGTTCTCGTCGGTGCAGGTCAGGCCGGACAACCAGTACAGCACCGGCAGCTTGCCACCCTGCTCCGCCTGCGGTGGCAGGTACACGGCAAACACCATGTCGCAACCCAGCACCTCGGAATGATGCTTGTAGCGTTTGTGCCAGCCGCCGAAGCTTTTCTGGCAGGACAGGTTTTCCAGACTCATGGCCGACCTCAGAAATGAATGACGGTACGGATGCTCTTGCCTTCATGCATCAGGTCGAAGGCCTTGTTGATGTCCTCCAGCCCCATGGTGTGGGTGATGAAGGTGTCCAGGGGGATTTCACCGGTCTGGGCCATTTCCACATAGCTTGGCAACTCGGAACGCCCACGCACGCCGCCGAATGCCGAACCGCGCCAGACGCGGCCGGTCACCAGCTGGAACGGACGGGTGGAAATTTCCTGGCCGGCACCGGCCACGCCGATGATCACCGACTCGCCCCAGCCCTTGTGGCAGCACTCCAGCGCGGCACGCATCAGTTGTACGTTGCCGATGCACTCGAAGGAGAAGTCCACACCGCCGTCGGTCATATCGACGATGACCTCCTGGATCGGCCGATCGAAGTCTTTCGGGTTCACGCAATCGGTAGCGCCCAGCTGTTTGGCGATTTCGAACTTGGCCGGGTTGATGTCTATCGCGATGATCCGGCCAGCCTTGGCTTTCACAGCACCGATCACCGCCGACAGGCCGATACCGCCCAGGCCGAAGATAGCCACGGTGTCGCCGGCCTTGACCTTGGCGGTGTTGATCACCGCGCCGATCCCGGTGGTGACGCCGCAACCCAGCAGGCAGACTTTTTCCAGAGGCGCTTCTTTAGGGATCTTGGCCACCGAGATTTCCGGCAACACGGTGTACTCGGAAAAGGTCGAGGTGCCCATGTAGTGGAAAATCGGCTGGCCTTTATAGGAGAAACGGGTGGTGCCGTCCGGCATCAGGCCTTTGCCCTGGGTGGCGCGGATCGCCTGGCACAGGTTGGTCTTGCCCGACAGGCAGAATTTGCACTTGCCGCATTCCGGGGTGTACAGCGGGATCACATGATCACCCACGGCCACCGAGGTCACGCCCTCGCCGATGGCCTCGACCACGGCACCGCCCTCGTGACCGAGGATCGACGGGAAGATGCCTTCCGGGTCGGCGCCGGACAGGGTGTAGGCGTCGGTGTGGCAAACGCCGGAAGCGACAACCCGCAACAACACTTCGCCGGCCTTGGGCATGGCGACATCGACTTCAACGATCTCAAGGGGTTTCTTGGCCTCGAAGGCAACGGCAGCGCGCGACTTGATCATCCTGGGTCTCCAGCGAATAAAAACGAGACAGGGAGTGTAAAACAGCGCCTGGCGATGAATAATCCGGACAAAAGCAAAACATTATTGCTGTACAGGGATAATCGTCATGAATGAGAACCGCTGGGAAGGTATCGATGAGTTCGTCGCCGTGGCCGAGTGCAGCCAGTTCACTGCCGCCGCGGAACGCCTTGGGGTGTCGTCTTCCCATATCAGCCGGCAGATCGTCCGCCTGGAAGAGCGGCTGCAGACGCGCCTGCTGTATCGCAGTACCCGCCGAGTAACCCTGACCGAAGCCGGGCAGACTTTCTTGCAGCATTGCCAGCGTCTGCAGGACGGGCGCGAAGAGGCGTTGCGCGCCGTCGGCGACCTGACCAGCGAGCCCAAGGGCATGCTGCGCATGACCTGCGCGGTGGCCTACGGCGAGCGCTTCATCGTGCCGCTGGTTACCAGTTTCATGGGGCTTTATCCGCAACTGCGGGTGGATATCGAACTGAGCAACCGCCCCCTGGACCTGGTGCACGAAGGCCTGGACCTGGCGATCCGCCTCGGCCGCCTGCAGGACTCACGGCTGGTGGCGACCCGCCTGGCGCCACGCCGCATGTACCTCTGCGCCTCGCCGTCCTACCTGGAGCGCTACGGTCGCCCTCACAGCCTGTCGGAGCTGAGCCGCCACAACTGCCTGATCGGCAGCTCGGACATCTGGCAGCTGGAGCAGGACGGCCGCGAGTTCTCCCAGCGGGTGCAAGGCAACTGGCGCTGCAACAGCGGGCAAGCCGTGCTGGATGCGGCGCTGCAGGGGGTGGGCCTCTGCCAGCTACCGGATTATTACGTGCTGGAGCACTTGCATCAGGGCACCCTGATTTCCCTGCTCGAAGCCCATCAGCCGCCAAATACCGCGGTGTGGGCGCTGTATCCGCAACAACGGAATCTGTCGCCCAAGGTGCGCAAGCTGGTGGATTATCTCAAGGAAGGGCTGGCCAAGCGGCCGGAGTACAAGGATTGATCTGTAGCCGCTGCCGCAGACTGCGCTCGGCTACGTAGTAGCCGTCGTAGCGGACAACGCGGCCGATCGGCTTGAAGGACCTGCCAAAAGCGCGTCCCGTTCCGGGCCGTTCACAGCCTGCGGCAGCGGCTACAGGGGCCAGCGAAACCTACGCTCAGCGGCGATTGGCCCAGCGCTGGCGCAACCACTCCAGATCTTCCGGACGGGTCACCTTGAGGTTGTCCGAACGTCCTTCGATCAATCGTGGTGCCTGACCGGCCCACTCCATCGCCGACGCCTCATCGGTAATCGCCACATCCGCCACCAGGCTGTCGGCCAAGGCGCGATGCAAGGCGCCCAGACGGAACATCTGTGGCGTATAGGCTTGCCAGATCAGGCTGCGATCCACGGTTTCCAGCACTCGCCCGTGCTTGTCGATCCGCTTCAGGGTGTCACGGGCCGGCACGGCGAGCAGGCCGCCCACAGGGTCATCCGCCAGTTCACTCAGCAACTTGTCCAGGTCATCCCGGGACAGGTTCGGCCGTGCGGCATCGTGGACCAGCACCCAGTCTTCATCGGCAGCGCCCTGGGCGTGCAGATGGAGCAAGGCATTGAGGACCGATCCGGAACGCTCCGCGCCACCTTCGACCCGCTGGATCCGTGGATCGTGGGCACAAGCCAGGGTCGGCCAATAAGGATCGTCAAGCGCCAGGCTGACCACCAGCCCCTTCAGGGAAGGATGGTCGAGGAAACAGCCGAGGCTGTGTTCGAGAATAGTGCGCCCGCCCAGTTGCAAGTATTGCTTGGGACGGTCCGCGGCCATACGGGCACCGACGCCCGCGGCAGGAATCACGGCCCAGAAGGCCGGTAACGACTGGATCATTGGGCCAACTGGTAGAGGGTTTCGCCCTCCTTGACCATGCCCAGTTCATGACGAGCCCGCTCTTCCACGGTCTCCATGCCTTTCTTCAATTCCATGACTTCCGCGTCGAGTACACGATTGCGCTCCAGCAGGCGCTCGTTTTCAGCACGCTGATCGGCAATTTGCTGAGTCAGGTCGGTTACCTGCGCCAAGCTGCCATTCCCCACCCACAGGCGGTACTGCAGGCCAGCCAGCAGCAAGAGCAAGACGAGGAACAACCAATTGGGACTGCGCATCGAATATCGGGTATCCAGTGAAAAAAGACAGCCATGCCAACAACTTCGAACCTACTGACAGCACGAAGCCTGGAAGAACCAGGCTTGTGCTCTTAAGGCATCAGATTAGTGGCAAAAACCTCGCTGATGCGATTTTTCTGACCCAATCCGGTGTCTTTGTACCATCTACCGCTTAACCGCGAAACTCGCTGCGGCCGTTGTACTTGGCTTTGCCATTCAATTGCTCTTCGATACGCAGCAATTGGTTGTACTTGGACACGCGGTCGGAACGGCACAGCGAACCGGTCTTGATCTGGCCAGCCGAGGTGCCCACGGCCAGGTCGGCAATGGTCGAATCTTCGGTTTCGCCGGAACGGTGCGAAATCACTGCGGTATAACCGGCAGCCTTGGCCATCTGGATGGCTTCCAGGGTTTCGGTCAGGGTGCCGATCTGGTTGAACTTGATCAGGATCGAGTTGGCGATCTTCTTGTCGATGCCTTCTTTCAGGATCTTGGTGTTGGTCACGAACAGGTCGTCGCCCACCAGTTGGGTCTTCTCGCCGATCTTGTCGGTGAGGATCTTCCAGCCAGCCCAGTCGGACTCGTCCAGACCGTCTTCGATGGAGATGATCGGGTAACGCTCGGTCAGGCCTTTGAGGTAGTCGGCGAAACCTTCAGCGGTGAACACCTGGCCTTCGCCGGACAGGTTGTACTTGCCGTCTTCGAAGAACTCGCTGGCCGCGCAGTCCAGAGCCAGGGTCACGTCGGTGCCCAGCTTGTAACCGGCGTTGGCCACGGCTTCGGAGATCACTTTCAGGGCGTCTTCGTTGGAAGCCAGGTTCGGCGCGAAACCACCTTCGTCACCCACGGCGGTGCTCAGGCCACGGGCCTTCAGCACGGCTTTGAGGTGATGGAAAATCTCGGTGCCCATGCGCAGGCCTTCGGAGAAGGACTTGGCGCCCACCGGCTGCACCATGAATTCCTGGATGTCGACGTTGTTATCGGCGTGCTCGCCACCATTGATGATGTTCATCATCGGCACCGGCATCGAGTAGACGCCCGGAGTACCGTTCAGGTTGGCGATGTGCGCGTACAGCGGCAGGTCCTGGTCCTGTGCTGCTGCCTTGGCCGCGGCCAGGGAAACGGCGAGGATCGCGTTGGCGCCCAGGGTTGCCTTGTTTTCAGTACCGTCCAGCTTGATCATCGCGTGATCGAGGGCCTTCTGGTCGCTTGGGTCTTTACCCAGCAGCAGGTCACGGATCGGACCGTTGATGTTGGCTACGGCCTTCAGTACGCCCTTGCCCAGGTAACGGCTCTTGTCGCCATCACGCAGCTCCAGCGCTTCACGCGAGCCGGTGGAGGCACCGGACGGCGCGCAGGCGCTACCGATGATGCCGTTATCGAGAAGCACGTCCGCTTCGACGGTGGGGTTGCCACGGGAGTCGAGAACTTCACGACCTTTGATGTCGACGATTTTTGCCATTGTTGTAAACACTCCAAAGTTGACGAAAACGACGCAGCTGAAGGGAATCTCTTTACCGCCGGCAAGCAGGGAACAAGGGGCAGACTTGCGGACGATAAGGCTCAAGCCCGAGGGCCTGAGCAATTAATCGTGCGGTACTTTACCGGAGAAATCGGCTTTACGCGGTCTCTACCGTCGGAAAACTCTTAACCAGTTCGTCCAGGGCCTTGAGCTGGGCCAGGAAAGGTTCGAGCTTGTCCAGACGCAGGGCGCATGGACCGTCGCATTTGGCGTTGTCCGGATCTGGATGGGCTTCCAGGAACAGGCCAGCCAGGGACTGGCTCATGCCGGCCTTGGCCAGGTCGGTGACCTGGGCGCGGCGACCGCCGGCCGAATCGGCACGACCGCCGGGCATTTGCAGCGCGTGGGTCACGTCGAAGAACACCGGGTATTCGAACTGCTTCATGATGCCGAAGCCGAGCATGTCCACCACCAGGTTGTTGTAACCGAAGCTCGAACCACGCTCGCAGAGGATCAACTGATCGTTACCCGCTTCTTCGCACTTGCTCAGGATGTGTTTCATTTCCTGGGGCGCGAGGAACTGGGCTTTCTTGATGTTGATCACCGCACCGGTCTTGGCCATCGCGACCACCAGGTCGGTCTGGCGCGACAGGAAGGCCGGCAGCTGAATGATGTCGCAGACTTCAGCGACGACCGCAGCCTGATGCGGCTCGTGGACGTCGGTGATGATCGGCACGCCGAAGGCTTGCTTGATGTCCTGGAAGATGCGCATGCCCTCTTCCAGGCCAGGACCACGATAAGAGGTCACAGAAGACCGGTTGGCCTTGTCGAAACTGGCCTTGAACACGTAAGGGATACCGAGCTTTTCGGTGACCTTCACGTACTCTTCGCAGACCTGCATGGCCATGTCACGGCTTTCCAGCACGTTCATGCCGCCGAACAGCACCATGGGCTTGTCGTTGGCAATCTCGATGTCGCCGACGCGGATGATCTTCTGTGCCATCGGGGTTACGCCTTCTTCTGGTGTTGAGCCAAAGCCGCCTTGACGAAGCCACTGAACAGCGGATGGCCGTCACGTGGAGTCGAGGTGAACTCAGGGTGGAACTGGCAGGCGACGAACCATGGATGGTCCTGCGCCTCGACCACTTCAACCAGCGCGCCATCGCCGGAACGACCGGAAATCTTCAGGCCGGCGTCAATCAGCTGTGGCAGCAGGTTGTTGTTCACTTCGTAGCGGTGACGGTGACGCTCGACGATCACGTCCTTGGCGTAGCAATCGTGCACCTTGGAGCCGGCTTCGAGCAGGCATTCCTGAGCGCCGAGACGCATGGTGCCGCCCAGGTCGGAGGCTTCGGTACGGGTTTCGACGGCACCGGTGGCATCTGCCCACTCGGTGATCAGGCCGACAACCGGGTGACCGCTGGCGCGATCGAACTCGGTGGAGTTGGCGTCTTTCCAGCCCATGACGTTACGAGCGAACTCGATCACCGCCACTTGCATGCCCAGGCAGATACCCAGGTAAGGCACCTTGTTTTCGCGAGCGTACTGGACGGCGGTGATCTTGCCTTCCACGCCGCGCAGGCCGAAACCGCCTGGAACCAGAATCGCATCGACGCCTTCGAGCAGCGCGGTGCCCTGGTTCTCGATGTCTTCGGAGTCGATGTAGCGCAGGTTGACCTTGGTGCGGTTGGTGATGCCGGCGTGGCTCATCGCTTCGATCAGCGACTTGTAGGCGTCCAGCAGCTCCATGTACTTGCCGACCATGGCGATGGTGACTTCGTGCTCGGGGTTGAGCTTGGCGTCGACCACTTTTTCCCACTCGGACAGATCGGCACCGTTGCATTGCAGGCCGAAACGCTCGACGACGAAATCGTCCAGACCCTGGGCGTGCAGCACGGCCGGGATCTTGTAGATGGTGTCGACGTCTTCCAGGGAGATCACCGCACGCTCTTCAACGTTGGTGAACAACGCGATCTTGCGACGCGAGGACACGTCCACCGGGTGGTCGGAGCGGCAGATCAGCACGTCCGGCTGCAGGCCGATGGAGCGCAGCTCTTTCACCGAGTGCTGGGTCGGCTTGGTCTTGGTCTCGCCAGCGGTGGCGATGTACGGAACCAGGGTCAGGTGCATCAGCATCGCGCGCTTGGAACCGACTTCGACGCGCAACTGGCGGATAGCCTCGAGGAAAGGTTGCGACTCGATGTCACCCACGGTGCCGCCGATCTCCACCAGGGCCACGTCGGCATCGCCGGCGCCCTTGATGATGCGACGCTTGATCTCGTCGGTGATGTGCGGAATCACCTGGATGGTGGCGCCCAGATAATCACCACGGCGCTCTTTGCGCAGCACGTGCTCGTAGACACGACCGGTGGTGAAGTTGTTGTTCTGGGTCATGGTCGTGCGGATGAACCGCTCGTAGTGGCCCAGGTCCAGGTCGGTCTCGGCGCCGTCGTGGGTGACGAACACTTCACCGTGCTGGAACGGGCTCATGGTGCCCGGGTCGACGTTGATGTACGGGTCCAGCTTGAGCATGGTGACCTTAAGTCCCCGCGCCTCCAGGATGGCCGCCAATGAAGCCGAGGCAATGCCTTTCCCCAATGAAGAAACAACACCGCCCGTGACGAATATGTAGCGCGTCATGAAAAACCCTAGAAGTCTGCGTTAAAGCGGTCCGAGCCGCCGGGGAAAGCGAAGGAAGGCCGAAGCCCCCGATCACCTGCATTAATCACAGTGCACCTTTCAAAAAAACCGCCGCGTTGGGACAGACCGGAAGAGAAAACACCGGTACGTTGCTCGCTACACATTTTTTGGAATCGCCCAGCAAAGACTGCTTGGTAATCGGCAACTCCTGCAATTCAGGCGAATCCACAGAAGTTGTATCAAGAAGGGAGCGTAGTCTACCGGAAAGGGACTTTCAGCTCAAACCTTGATCGCTCGAAGGCGGCTGCCAATGCAATTGCCAGCCTTCATGGGCATTTGCGTCAAGACCTGGCAGGTTCGCCACCGCGAGCAATTCTTCGCCTCGATACAGCAGCGGCAATCTGCCACGGGCGAAGGCTGGCAGACCCGCCTCGTTGAGCAGGCGCTTGAGGTCGCGGTGGCCGCGTCCGGGCAGTTGCATCACCTCGCCCCCCTGGCGGTAACGCACCTGCAAGGGCCCTTGCGGCGCCCCCCCGGTGAACTGCAATTGACCATTGCCCGGCAACGGCAGAGGCGCAGCGGTATCGACCCAGCTCGGTGCAGACAGCACGGGTTGCAGCCAGCTATCCGACAACCACCAGACACGCCCCGCCGCCCGCCGCAACTCGCCCTGCCCCAGCCGCCATACCGGACAGCTGTCGCCCGCGGCATCGCGCAGCGTCTGCCAGCCCGCCCAGTGGTCGCTGTCGGGCAATGTCGTAAGCTTGCTCAGCCAGTGGCTCAGGGCATTGCGCTGACGCGCCTCCGACAAGCCGACCAAAGGTGCCAGCGCCAGGGACGGCAACCCCAGCCACTCGAACTCGACGCCCAAAGCAGCGGCCTGCAGATCAATGATCGCCAGCTCATCCAGCAACTCCCGGGCCTCACGCAAATGCGCCGCGCTGCGCGCCATGCTGCTGGCCGCCTGCGGCCAACGAGCGGTCAGCAATGGGAACACCTGATGACGCAGGTAGTTGCGGGAGAACTGCCGATCCTGGTTGGAGGGGTCGTCGATCCAGTGCAACTGATGATCACGGGCATAACGCTCCAGCTCGTCGCGGGAGACGTCGAGCAAGGGCCGCAGCAAATGCCCCTGCCCCAGCGCACGCGACGCCGGCATGGCGGACAGTCCCCTGACTCCGGCCCCACGCAGCAGACGAAACAACAGGGTTTCCGCCTGATCGTCACGGTGCTGGGCGGTCAGCAACAGTTCATTACCGCCGGTAGCCTCTTCGAACGCGGCATAACGCGCTTCCCGCGCCGCGCGTTCGAGACTGGCCCCTGGTTGCACCTGTACCGCCACTATTTGCAACGGCACCCCCAAAGCCTCGCACTGGGTTCGACAATGCTCCGGCCAGGCGTCAGCCGCAGCCTGAAGGCCGTGATGCACATGGATGGCGGTCAAAGGGGGAAGTCTGTGTCGCTGCCTGAGTTGGGCAAGCAGGTGAAGCAGGACGGTGGAGTCGAGACCACCAGAGAACGCGATGCGCCAGGCCGATCGGTCCAGCCAGGGCAGGAGGCGTTGCAGCAGTTTTTGCGTAAGGACTGTATCGAATGGGCTCATGAATGGACCGGATCCTGAATAGAGACCGAGCTTGCTCGCAGTGCCTGAATGGCCGAGACGCCCATTTCGCGAGCAAGCCCGCCCCTACAAGGAGCGTCGATCTGTCAGAGACCGTAGCTCATCAGGCGATCGTAACGACGCGCCAGCAGGGTGTCGTTATCCATCTTCTTGAGCATCGCCAGCTGGGAAGTCAGCTCGGCGCGGATCAGGGCAGCAGCGGCAGCCGGATCACGGTGCGCGCCACCCAGTGGCTCTCCGATGACTTTGTCGACAATACCCAGGCCTTTCAGGCGCTCGGCGGTGATGCCCATGGCTTCGGCGGCATCCGGAGCTTTCTCGGCGGTTTTCCACAGGATCGAGGCGCAGCCTTCCGGCGAGATCACCGCGTAAGTGGAGTACTGCAGCATGTTCAGCTGATCGCAGACACCGATGGCCAACGCACCGCCGGAACCACCTTCACCGATAACAGTGGCGATGATCGGAGTTTTCAGGCGCGCCATGACGCGCAGGTTCCAGGCGATGGCCTCGCTCTGGTTGCGCTCTTCGGCGTCGATGCCCGGGTAGGCGCCCGGGGTGTCGATGAAGGTCAGGATCGGCATCTTGAAGCGTTCGGCCATTTCCATCAGGCGGCAGGCCTTGCGATAGCCTTCAGGACGCGGCATGCCGAAGTTGCGACGGACTTTCTCGCGCACTTCGCGGCCTTTCTGGTGGCCGATGATCATTACCGGCTGGTCGTCCAGACGGGCAACACCGCCGACGATCGCGGCGTCGTCGGAGAAGTGACGGTCGCCATGCAGCTCGTCGAACTCGGTGAAGATGTGCTCGATGTAGTCCAGGGTGTACGGACGACGCGGGTGACGCGCCAGGCGTGCGATCTGCCAGCTGGTCAGCTTGCCGAAGATGTCTTCGGTCAGGGTGCTGCTCTTGTCTTGCAGGCGGGAGATCTCATCGCCGATATTCAGCGAATTGTCATTACCGACCAAGCGCAACTCTTCGATCTTGGCTTGCAGGTCGGCGATCGGCTGTTCGAAATCAAGAAAATTCGGGTTCATAGGCGTCCGTCTTGGGTCGACGTCCAAGAGAGCTTGGGCCGGCCGGTTGTCTATTCGCGCCCTACCTTAAGGGAGAGGCGCGTTCAGGTCGAGATTAAAAATTCGGGTCGAGATCGGCGCACTTTTATGGCGCCTGACCGTCAACGGTATTGGAGGAAGACGTTGTCTCGCCCGAACTGGTCACGCAGGGCTTGAATCAAGGCATCCGCCGGGTCGATCCGCCAGGCTTCGCCGAACTGCAGCAAGGCCTTGGCGTCCTCCTTGGTGTACTCCATGGAGATCGGGCAAGCGCCGCGATGGCGTTTGCACAGTTCCCCCAGCCAGCGTAGCTGATCGCCCTTGAGGGCTTCGGTATGCACCTTCAGGCGCAGGCTTTCTGCCAGGTTGGTGCGGGCATCTTCCATGCTCATCACCCGCTTGACCCGCAGGCGCAAGCCGCCGGAGAAGTCGTCGTTGCTGACCTCGCCCTCGACCACCACCATTGCGTCGGTCTGCAGCAGGGACTGGGCCGAATGGAAGGCATCGGCGAACAGCGAAGCCTCGATCCGCCCGGAACGATCGTCAAGGGTGATGAACCCCATCTTGTCGCCCTTTTTGTTCTTCATGACCCGCAGGGCAATGATCATGCCGGCGACGGTCTGGGTATCGCGCGCCGGCTTCAGGTCGACGATGCGCTGGCGGGCGAAACGCCGGATCTCACCTTCGTATTCGTCGATCGGGTGCCCGGTCAGGTACAGGCCGAGGGTATCTTTCTCCCCTTTCAGGCGCTCCTTGAGGGTCAGTTCCTTGGCCTTGCGATGATTGGCGTAGACATCCGCATCCTCTTCGACGAAGACCCCGCCGAACAGGTCGGCGTGGCCACTGTCGGCGGTTCGCGCGGTCTGCTCGGCCGCCTTGACCGCTTCCTCCAGGGCCGACAACAGCACCGCGCGGTTGCGGTCGATGTTGGCCTGGTAGGCTTTGATTTCGTCGTGGAAGTGAGGCCCCAGGCGGTCCAGGGCACCACTGCGGATCAACGCATCGAGGGTACGCTTGTTGATGCGCTTGAGGTCGACACGGCTGCAGAAGTCGAACAGGTCCTTGAACGGGCCGCCTTCGGCACGGGCCTCGACGATCGCCTCCACCGGCCCCTCGCCCACGCCCTTGATCGCTCCCAGGCCATAGACGATGCGGCCGTCGTTGTTGACGGTGAACTTGAAGTCGGAACTGTTCACATCCGGAGCATCGAGGCGCAGCTTCATGCTGCGCACTTCTTCGATCAGCACCACCACCTTGTCGGTGTTGTGCATATCCGCGGACAGTACCGCCGCCATGAAAGGCGCCGGGTGATGCGTCTTGAGCCATGCTGTCTGGTAGGACACCAGCCCGTAGGCGGCCGAGTGGGACTTGTTGAAACCGTAGCCGGCGAATTTTTCCACCAGGTCGAAGATGTTGCCCGCCAGGTCGGCATCGATACTGTTGTTGGCGCAACCTTCGATGAAGCCGCCGCGCTGCTTGGCCATCTCCTCGGGCTTCTTCTTACCCATGGCACGACGCAGCATGTCGGCCCCGCCAAGGGTATAGCCAGCCATTACCTGGGCAATCTGCATCACCTGTTCCTGATACAGGATGATGCCGTAGGTCGGAGCCAGTACCGGCCGCAGGCCCTCGTACTGGTAGTCCGGATGCGGATAGGCCAGTTCGGCGCGACCGTGCTTACGGTTGATGAAGTCGTCCACCATGCCCGATTGCAACGGACCGGGACGGAACAACGCCACCAGTGCGATCAGGTCTTCCAGGCAGTCAGGCTTGAGCTTCTTGATCAGCTCCTTCATGCCTCGGGATTCGAGCTGGAACACCGCGGTGGTCTCGGCCTTCTGCAGCAGCTCGTAGGTCTTCTTGTCGTCCAGCGGGATGAAGTCGATGTTGACGTCGGGCAGGTTCTTTTTCACCTGCTCGCGGTTGATGGTCTCCATCGCCCACTTGATGATGGTCAGGGTCCGCAGGCCGAGGAAGTCGAACTTCACCAGGCCGGCGGCCTCGACGTCGTCCTTGTCGAACTGGGTCACCAGGCCGTCGCCGGCTTCGTCGCAATAGATCGGCGAGAAGTCGGTCAGCTTGGTCGGGGCGATAACCACGCCACCGGCGTGCTTGCCAACGTTACGCACCACGCCTTCGAGCTTGCGCGCCATCTCCCAGATTTCCGCCGCTTCTTCATCGACCTTGATGAAGTCGCGCAGGATTTCTTCCTGCTCGTAGGCTTTTTCCAGGGTCATGCCGACTTCGAAGGGGATCATCTTCGACAGACGGTCAGCCAAGCCGTAAGACTTGCCCTGAACCCGCGCCACGTCCCGCACCACAGCCTTCGCGGCCATGGAACCGAAGGTGATGATCTGGCTTACCGCGTTACGGCCATATTTCTCGGCCACGTAGTCGATAACCCGGTCACGACCGTCCATGCAGAAGTCGACGTCGAAGTCGGGCATGGAAACCCGTTCCGGGTTGAGGAAACGTTCGAACAGCAGGTCGTAGGCCAGCGGGTCGAGGTCGGTGATCTTCTGCACGTAGGCCACCAGGGAGCCGGCACCCGACCCCCGGCCTGGCCCCACCGGCACACCGTTGCTCTTGGCCCACTGGATAAAGTCCATAACGATCAGGAAGTAACCGGGGAACCCCATCTGGATGATGATATCCAGCTCGAAATTCAGCCGGTCGACATACACCTGGCGCTTGGCTTCATAGTCTTCGGTGGTGTCCTTGGGCAGCAGCACGCTGAGGCGCTCGTCCAGCCCGTCGAAGGAAACCTTGCGGAAATATTCATCGATGGTCATGCCATCGGGAATCGGATAGTCAGGCAAGAAGTGCTTGCCCAGCTTCACTTCGATATTGCAGCGTTTGGCGATCTCGACCGTGTTTTCCAGGGCCTCGGGCAGGTCGCTGAACAGCTCGGCCATTTCCTCGGCGCTTTTCAGGTACTGCTGATCGCTGTAGTTCTTCGAACGACGCGGGTCGTCGAGGGCGCGGCCCTCACCGATGCAGACCCGGGTTTCATGGGCCTCGAAGTCTTCGCGCTTGATGAAGCGCACATCGTTGGTCGCCACCAGCGGCGCGCCGATCTTGTCCGCCAGGGCCACGGCTGCGTGCAGCTGCTCTTCGTCGTTGGGACGGTTGGTACGCTGCACTTCCAGATAGAAACGGTCCGGGAACACCGCCATCCACTCGCGGGCCAGGGTTTCCGCTTCTTGCAGGTCGCCAGAAAGCAAGGCGATACCGATCTCGCCCTCTTTCGCGGCCGAGAGCATGATCAGGCCTTCGGCGGCCTCGGCCACCCACTCGCGCTCAATGATGATCTGGCCATTACGCTGGCCATCGATGAAACCACGGGAAATCAGCTCGGTCAGGTTGCGATAGCCCACGGCATTCATCACCAGCAGGCTGATGCGGCTCAGCGGGTTCTCGGGGTCCTTGTTCGACAGCCACAGGTCGGCGCCACAGATCGGCTTGATCCCGGTGCCCATGGATGCCTTGTAGAACTTGACCAGGGAACACATGTTGTTCTGGTCGGTAACCGCCACCGCGGGCATGCCCATGCCGGCCAACGTCTTGACCAGCGGTTTGATCCGCACCAGACCGTCAACCAGGGAATATTCAGTGTGCAGGCGTAGATGAACGAATGAAGCCGGCATAGTGATCCTGTAATGAGCGCAAAAACAACAAGGCCCGGATTGTACCGGGCCTTCGCTAAAACATCAGCCTCAGGACTGAATCTCGCCCGCGTTCTCACGGGCTTCATAGGCTTGGCGCACCGGTGCGAACGAGCGCCGGTGAATCGGCGTCGGCCCCAGGCGGGCCAGCGCTTCCAGATGAACGGGCGTCGGATAGCCCTTGTGCCCGCCGATGCCATAACCGGGGTAGATCAGCTCGAACGCCGCCATCTCGCGATCCCGGCTGACCTTGGCCAGAATCGATGCCGCGGCGATCGCCGGCACCTTGCTATCGCCCTGGACCACGGCTTCGGCAGGCATCGACAGTTTCGGGCAACGATTACCGTCGATCATCGCCAGTTTCGGGGTCACGCTCAGCCCTTCTACCGCGCGCTGCATGGCCAGCATGGTGGCATGCAGGATATTCAGTTCGTCGATTTCCTCGACTTCGGCGCGGGCAATGCACCAGCTCAGGGCTTTCTCACAAATCTCGTCGTAGAGCTTTTCGCGACGGGCCTCGGTGAGTTTCTTCGAGTCGTTCAGGCCAATAATCGGCCGATTCGGATCGAGAATGACCGCGGCCGTGACCACCGCGCCGCACAAGGGGCCGCGCCCTACTTCGTCGACACCGGCCACCAGGTCTTCGGCATCGGCCACCAGCGAGAAATCCAGTCCCATCTGCATCTTTTCGTTACTCATGCCGGTTTGCCAATCAGGTTCAACACCGCTTCAGCCGCCTGGTTGGAGGCGTCCCGGCGCAGGGTACGATGGATCTCGTCAAACCCGCGAGTCTGCTCCTGGCCATCTTCGATCAAAGGCGACAGGGTCTGGGCCAGGGCCTCTGCAGTGGCGTCGTCCTGCAGCAGCTCAGGAACCAGCAGGCGTTGGGCCAGCAGGTTCGGCAGGGAAATATAAGGACTCTTGACCATGCGCTTGAGAATCCAGAAGGTCAGCGGCGCCAGGCGATAGGCGACGACCATCGGGCGCTTGTACAGCAGCGCCTCAAGGGTCGCGGTGCCGGAAGCGATCAATACCGCGTCGCAAGCCGCCAGCGCCTGATGCGACTGGCCGTTGAGCAGGGTCAGCGGCAGGTCGCGACCGGCCAAAAGCTCTTCCAACTGAACGCGCCGTTCGGGACTCGCGCAGGGCATGACGAAACGCACCCCTGGACGCAAGGCGCGCAGGCGTTGCGCGGCATCGAGGAACAAGGCCCCGAGGCGCCCGACTTCGCCACCACGACTGCCCGGCATCAGGGCCACCAGCGGCCCCTCGGGCAAGCCCAGCTCAGCGCGAGCCGCGGCCCGATCGGCCTCCAGCGGAATGGCGTCAGCCAGGGAGTGCCCGACAAACCGCACCGGCACGCCCTTCTCTTCATAGAATTTGGCTTCGAACGGGAACAGCGTCAGCATCAGGTCGCAACCTTCGCGGATCTTCAGCACGCGCTTTTGCCGCCAGGCCCAGACCGAAGGGCTGACGTAGTGCACGGTCTTGATGCCGGCCTGACGCAACTGGAGTTCGATATTCAGGTTGAAATCGGGGGCGTCGATGCCGATGAATACGTCCGGCTTCTCGGCGATCAGGGTCTGAACCAGTTTCTTGCGCCGGGCCAGCAGTTCGCGCAAGCGTCCCAGGACCTCCACCAGCCCCATGACCGCCAGGCGCTCCATTGGGAAGTAAGAGGTCAGCCCTTCGGCCTGCATCAGTGGGCCACCGACACCGATAAATTCAACGGCGGGATGCTGGGCCTTGAGCGCGCGCATCAAACCGGCGCCAAGAATGTCGCCGGAAGCCTCGCCAGCCACCAGCGCAATACGCAGTTTGCTCATGATTAACGGGTGATGCCGCGAGTCGAAGACTGGATCGAGTCACGAAATACCGCGACTTCGGGAAATTGTGCAGCAGCCTCTGCCAGCTCGGCGAGTGCCTGGTCGACGGTCAAACCCTGGCGATAAACCACCTTATAGGCTCGACGCAGGGCGTGAATCGCGTCTTCGCTGAAACCACGACGGCGCATACCCTCGAAGTTCATGCTGCGTGCTTCGGCCGGGTTGCCAAAGACTGTGACAAAGGCCGGAACATCCTTGCCGATCGCCGTCCCCATGCCGGAAAAGCTATGGGCGCCGATATGGCAGTACTGGTGAACCAGGGTGAAGCCGGACAGGATCGCCCAGTCGTCCACATGTACATGGCCGGCCAACGCTGTGTTGTTGACCAGGATGCAATGGTTGCCGATCACGCTGTCGTGACCGATATGGGCGTACGCCATGACCAGGTTGTGATCGCCGAGGGTGGTCTCGGAACGATCCTGGACAGTGCCACGGTGAATGGTCACGCCTTCACGAATGACGTTGTGGTCACCAATTACCAGGCGGGTTTCCTCGCCCTTGTACTTAAGATCGGGAGTGTCTTCGCCTACCGAGGAGAACTGGTAGATACGATTGTGCTTACCGATCCGGGTCGGGCCTTTGAGAACCACATGCGGCCCGATCACCGTACCCTCGCCGATTTCCACACCGGCGCCAACGATCGACCACGGGCCAACCTCAACGTCGTCGGCCAGAATGGCCGTCGGATCGATGATTGCGCGAGGGTCAATCAAACTCATAGTTTGCGTTCCGCACAGATGATTTCAGCGGAGCAGACTGGCTTGCCGTCGACCGAGGCCTGGCATTCGAATTTCCAGATCTGGCGCTTGCAGCTGATGAACTTGGCTTCCAGGATCAACTGGTCGCCCGGCAGTACCGGCTGGCGGAAGCGCAGCTTGTCGGAACCGACGAAGTAATAGAGGGTGCCATCGGCCGGCTTCACGTCCAGCATCTTGAAACCAAGAATGCCCGCAGCCTGAGCCATGGCTTCGATGATCAGCACGCCCGGCATGATTGGATGCGCGGGGAAGTGACCATTGAAGAAAGGTTCGTTGATGCTGACATTCTTGTAGGCACGAATGCACTTGCCTTCAACATCCAGGTCCACCACCCGGTCCACCAACAGGAACGGGTAACGGTGAGGCAGGTATTCGCGAATCTCGTTGATGTCCATCATTTCGGGGGGAAGCCTGTAGTAAAGATTGGGAGCGCGCGACTAACGCACACTCCTCTAGCAAATCAAGGAGGCAGTCTAACGGCTGTGCACACTTGATATGGAAATGGTATCAGCCATCTGATGAAGCTTTACCGTCGGGGGTCACGTCCCCTACGCGCTTTTCCAGTTGTCGCAGGCGTCGCGCGAGATCATCGAGCTGACGGATGCGTGCCGCGCTTTTGCGCCACTCGGCAGCAGGCTGCATGGCTGTACCGGAAGAGTAGGAACCCGGCTCGGTAATCGAGTGGGTCACCATGGTCATCCCGGTCAGGAAAACGTTGTCGCAAATATCGATGTGGCCAACCAGCCCGACACCGCCGGCGAGCATGCAGTGCTTACCGATCCGGGTGCTGCCGGAAATACCGACACAGGCTGCCATGGCGGTGTGATCACCGACCTGGACGTTGTGGGCGATCTGAATCTGGTTATCCAGCTTCACACCATTGCCAATGACGGTATCGGCCAGCGCACCGCGATCGATAGCAGTATTCACGCCGATCTCGACATCATCGCCAATGGTGACACCACCAACCTGCGCGATCTTCTGCCAGATGCCCTTCTCGTTGGCGAAACCGAAACCTTCGCCACCAAGTACCGCACCGGACTGAATGACCACACGCTTGCCGATACGCACATCGTGGTAAAGCGTCACACGCGGAGCCAACCAGCCGCCCTCGCCAATCTGGCAACGAGCACCGATAAAACAATGAGCACCGATCGTCACACCCGCGGCGATTTGCGCGCCGCTCTCGATGACCGCAAACGCGCCAATACTGGCAGCCGTGTCGACCACAGCATCCTCGGCAATGACCGCAGTCGGATGAATACCGGCTGGCGCCTTGGGCTTGGGATCGAACAGGTGGGAAATCCGTGCGTATGACAGGTAGGGATCGGCCACTACCAAGGCATCACCGGCATAACCTTCGGCATCCGCCGCCTTCAGCAGCACGGCTCCTGCCTGACTGTCCGCCAGGTACTTACGGTATTGGGGATTTGCCAAAAAGCTCAACTGAGCTGGGCCAGCCTCCTGCAAGGTGGCTAGCCCAGTGATTTCTTTCTCTGCGGAGCCACGTAAAGTGGCTCCGAGGAACTCGGCCAGCTGGCCGAGCTTTATAGTCGCTGTCATGGGTTACTTCAGCTGATTCATGCGCTCGATAACCTGGCGAGTGATGTCGTACTGAGGTTTGACATCAATCACTGCACCGCGCTCGAACACCAGGTCAAAACCACCTTTCTTGATGACTTCTTCCACGGCGCTGTCGAGTTTCGGCTTCAGTTGCTTGAGCATTTCACGATCGGCAACGGCCTTGGCTTCGTTCAGTTCCTTGGACTGGAACTGGAAGTCGCGGGCTTTCTGCTTGAATTCGAGCTCCAGGCGCTCACGCTCGCCTTGCTGCATCTTGTCGCCACCGGCAACCAGACGATCCTGGATACCCTTGGCGCTGCTTTCCAGGGTTTTCAGCTTGTTCAACTGCGGGCCGAACTTCTTCTCGGCATCCACTGCATATTTCTTCGCAGCATCGGATTCCAGCAGAGCCATCTGATAGTTCAGTACGGCGATTTTCATGTCGGCGAAGGCCGGACCTGCTACCAGGACAGTCGCCAGGAGAACCAATTGAGTCAACTTACGCACGATGCACTCCTACAAAATCCATTGTCGTTATCTTGGGTCGGACTCTTAGAAAGTCTGACCGAGGGAGAATTGGAACACCTGGGTTTCAGCGTCGTCAGGTTTCTTGATCGGCATCGCCAGAGCAAAGCTCAGCGGGCCCAGAGCGGTTACCCATGTCACGCCGACACCCACGGAACTGGCCAGATTGCTCAGGCTGATGTCGTTACATTCTGTGTTGGCCGACGACGAAGCAATAGTGTTCGTAGTCTTCGTGCACTTGGAGTCAAACACGTTACCCACGTCCCAGAATACGGAAGTGCGCAGGGAGCGCTGATCCTTGACGAACGGCATCGGGAACAGAACCTCGACACCACCTTGAATCAGCACGTTACCACCGAACGGCAGCGGATCCTGATCGGGATCGCGCGAAGTACCAGCGTTACCTGTCACATCCGCACCACGACTCGGCGTACTACGCGGGCCCAGGGTACTGTCCTTAAAGCCACGAACCGAGTTGAAACCACCAGCATAGTAGTTTTCATAGAACGGCAAGCCGTCGGTCGAACCATAACCGTCGCCATAACCCAGCTCGGTGTGCAGGCGCATGGTGTATGTGTCAGTCAGCGGTTGGAACAACTGGCCACGGTAGTCGAGCTTGAAGAACGACAGGTCGCTGCCCGGAGTAGTGGTTTCCAGTACCAGGCTTTGGGAGTGACCACGGGTCGCCAGAACACCTTTGTTCAGGGTCGACTCGGACCAGCCGGCCGAAGCCTTGAAGTTCAGGTAGTTGTCGCCTTCGCGGTTAACGAAGTCGAAGATCTCGTCGACGGTATAACGACCGGTCTTGATCTTGTCTTGCTGTGCGGTCAGGCCGAAGGTCAGACGCGAAGTCTCGCTGATCGGGTAACCAACGCTGACGCCAGCACCCAGGCTGTCTACCGCATAGCTAGCCACGTCGACATCGAGGTCGTCGTAGTCAGTGGTGCGATAGAACGCGTTGTAACCCAGGCTCACGCCATCGGCAGTCCAGTAGGGGTCGACATAACCGAAGTTGTAACGGCTCTGGTATTCGCTGCGAGTCAAACCGATGCTGACCTTGTTACCGGTACCCAGGAAGTTGTTCTGGGTGATCGAGCCACCGAGGATCAAACCAGCGCTCTGGGCGAAACCGACGCTGGCGGTAATCGAACCGGAAGCCTGCTCTTCAACCGCGTAGTTGACGTCTACCTGGTCGTCGACACCTGGCACGGCCGGGGTTTCGACGTTGACTTCCTTGAAGAAGCCCAGGCGTTCCAGACGGGTCTTGGACTGGTCGATCAGGTAGGTCGAAGCCCAGCCACCTTCCATCTGACGCATTTCGCGACGTAGCACTTCGTCTTCGGACTTGGTGTTGCCGCGGAAGTTGATGCGGTTCACGTAGGCACGCTTGCCGGGATCGACCACGAAAGTGATATCGACCGTGTGATCTTCGTCGTGAGGCTGCGGAACGCCGTTGACGTTGGCGAAGGTATAACCCTCGTTGCCCAGGCGACGGGTGATCAGCTCGGAAGTGGTGGTCATCAATTTACGCGAGAACACCTGGCCCTTCTCGACCAGCAGCAGCGACTTGACCTGGTCTTCAGGCACTTTCAGGTCACCGCTGAGCTTCACGTCACGAACGCTGTACTTCTCGCCTTCGTTGACGTTCACAGTGATGTAGACGTGTTTCTTGTCCGGGGTGATCGAAACCTGGGTCGAAGCGATATCCATGTTGATATAGCCACGGTCCAGGTAGTAGGAGCGCAGGCGCTCCAAGTCACCGGAGAGTTTCTCACGGGCATACTTGTCGTCGTTCTTGAAGAACGACAACCAGTTGGTGGTTTTGAGTTCGAACAGTTCGACCAGGTCTTCGTCCGGGAATACGGTGTTGCCCACGACGTTGATGTGCTGGATGGCAGCTACGGTGCCTTCGTTGATATTGACCTTCAACGCCACACGGTTGCGCGGCTGTGGAACCACTTCGGTATCGACGGTGGCCGAGTAACGACCCTGAGCGACATATTGGCGCTGCAGTTCGTTACGAACACCTTCAAGGGTCGCACGCTGGAAGATTTCGCCTTCTGCGAGACCGGATTGCTTGAGGCCTTTCATCAGGTCTTCAGTGGAAATCGCCTTGTTGCCTTCGATTTCGATACTGGCGACGGATGGACGCTCGACTACCGTGATGACCAGGACATTGCCATCGCGGCCCAGCTGGATATCTTGAAAGAAGCCGGTTTTGAACAGCGCACGAGTGGATTCCACCAGGCGACGATCATCCGCCTGCTCACCGACGTTCAACGGCAAGGCCCCAAAGACGCTACCCGCGGAGACCCGCTGGAGGCCATTGACGCGGATATCGGAGATAGTGAAGGACTCGGCGTGAACTTCGGCGATCATCAATACGGAGAGAACCGCAGTTAGCAGCAGACGTTTCATGAAGTCCTTTCTTATTCCAACTGGCAATAAAGAAACTGCCGCAAAATGCGGCAGATTCGCAATTCAGCGAAGCGTTACAGACGACCCAGATCGTTGACCAAGGCAAGCAACATCACCCCGACCACCAAACTGATACCAATCTGTATCCCCCAACCTTGCACCCGATCCGACAAGGGACGACCACGCGCCCACTCGATCAGATAAAACAACAGATGCCCCCCATCCAGTACAGGAATGGGCAGCAAGTTCAGAACCCCTAGGCTAATACTCAGATAAGCAAGGAAATTCAAGAAATCAGCAACGCCCGACTGGGCAGAAGCGCCCGCCACTTTAGCAATGGTTATCGGTCCACTCAAGTTTTTTACCGAGAGCTCGCCGAACAACATTTTCTTCAGTGAATCGAGGGTCAGCACGCTCATGGTCCAAGTACGCCGGGCTCCCTCGCCAATGGCGGCCAGCGGACCATAACTGACCTCGCGAAGCATTTCCGGTGGCCAATCGACCGCCTTCACCCCAGCCCCAAGATAACCACTGGCAACCTTCTCTTTACCACGCGCGGCCAGGGTCACCGGGACGTCGATTTGAGCACCATCACGCTCGACGCGCAGCACAATTTTGGTATCAGGACGTACACGCACCCAGTCGACGACCTGCTGCCAATCGGTCAGCGCCTGACCATCCAGCGCCAGCAAGCGATCGCCGGTTTTCAGGCCAGCCGCCTGGGCCGGGCCTTTCGGATCGAGCTCGGCCAGAACGGGGGCGAGCGCCGGGCGCCAGGGACGAATGCCCAGGGAACGAATAGGATCAGGCTCATCGGTCCCCTTGAGCCAGTTGTCGAGCACCAGTTCGCGTGGCGAATCGGCGGTCGAACCCTGCTCGCGCACCAGCAACTGCAAGGTGCCGCTTTCGCCCAGACGCCGAATCAGCTGCAGGTTGACCGCCGACCACCCCACGGTGGGCTCGCCATCTATTGCAACAATTTCCTGACCAGAACTCAGGCCAGCCTTGGCGGCAATGCTTCCTGCCTCGACGCTGCCGATGACCGGACGCACCTGCTCGGCACCGAGCATCGCCAGCCCCCAGAAGAACACCAGCGCCAGTAGGAAGTTGGCGACAGGACCGGCAGCAACGATGGCGATACGCTGGCGCACTGACTTGCGATTGAATGACTGATCGAGCTGGTCGACGGGCACTTCACCTTCGCGCTCGTCGAGCATCTTCACGTAGCCGCCTAGCGGAATGGCGGCAATCACGAACTCGGTACCTTGCCGGTCATGCCAACGCAGCAGCGGCATGCCGAAGCCCACGGAGAAACGCAGAACCTTGACGCCGCAACGACGCGCCACCCAGAAGTGACCGAATTCATGGAAGGTGACCAGCACACCCAGGGCAATCAGGGTGCCGACAATCATATAGAGCGCGCTCATCTACTTTCTCCGCAATCCTATCCAGTACCGATACGCTCGGGCTTGTCGCGACTTTACCGGCTGTTGCGACCCAGCCACTGCTCAGCCAGGGCACGGGCTTTGGCGTCCGCCGCGAACACGGCGCTCAGCTCATCGACTGCAACAACCGGTTCAAGGCTTAATACTTCTTCGATGATACTCGCGATCTCGGGGTAGCGGATGCGCCGTTCGAGAAACGCGGCAACAGCCACCTCGTTGGCGGCGTTCAGCATGGCCGGCGCGCTGTTGCCAGCCTCGGCGGCCTGGCGCGCCAGGCGCAAGCACGGGAAACGCTCTTCATCAGGCGCCTGGAAATCCAGGCGCGCCACGGCGAACAGGTCCAGTGGCGGCACGCCGGAGTCGATCCGCTCCGGCCAGGCCAGGGCATTGGCGATCGGCGTGCGCATATCCGGGTTGCCCAACTGGGCCAGCACCGAACCATCCACATAGTCGACCAGCGAATGAATCACACTTTGCGGATGAATCACCACCTCGACCTGGGCAGGCTTGGCATCGAACAGCCAGCACGCCTCGATCAACTCGAGGCCTTTATTCATCATGCTGGCTGAATCGACGGAGATCTTGCGCCCCATGGACCAGTTGGGGTGGGCACACGCCTGCTCCGGCGTTACCTGCTCCAACTCGGACAGCGGAGTTTGCCGGAACGGACCACCGGAGGCAGTCAGCAAAATGCGTCGCACCCCCACATTGCTCAACCCGCGGGAAAAGTCCGCGGGCATGCACTGGAAGATGGCGTTGTGCTCACTGTCGATGGGCAGCAGCACCGAACCACTCTTGCCCACCGCTTGCATGAACAGCGCGCCAGACATGACCAGCGCTTCTTTATTAGCCAGAAGGATTTTCTTGCCAGCCTCGACGGCGGCAAGGGTCGGACGCAAGCCCGCGGCACCGACGATAGCCGCCATGACCGCGTCGACTTCAGGGGCGGAAGCCACTTCACACAAGCCCTCCTCGCCCACCAATACACGGGTGCGCGAGCCGGCATTGCGCAAATCTTCCTGCAGACTGCGCGCGGCAGCGATATGCGGGACGACGGCAAAACGGGGAGCGTGACGGATACAGAGCGCCAGCAACTCGGCCAGGCGACTGAAACCGCTCAGGGCGAAGACCTGATAACGCTCGGGATGACGGGCAATGACGTCCAGGGTGCTGAGGCCGATAGAACCAGTGGCCCCGAGAACCGTAATCTGCTGTGGGCGACTCACAATGCAGCCATCCACAACAGCACCGCGAATACCGGAATGGCCGCGGTCAGGCTGTCGATACGGTCGAGCACGCCACCATGACCCGGCAGCAGGTTACTGCTGTCCTTGATCCCGGCCTGGCGCTTGAACATGCTTTCGGTCAGGTCGCCGACCACCGAGATGAACACCACGACAGCTGCGCCCAGCAAGCCAAGGATGATCTGCCCGACGGACCAGCCTGCAACCAGACCGACCACAGCAGCGATCACCAGGCTCAGTAGCAGACCGCCATACACCCCTTCCCAGCTCTTGCCCGGGCTGACCTGCGGCGCTAGCTTGCGCTTGCCGAACGCCTTGCCGGAGAAGTAGGCGCCAATATCAGCGCCCCAGACCAGCACCATCACCGCCATGATCAACCAGTTACCCAAAGGCTGCTGCTTGATGAAAACCAGGCCTTGCCAGGCCGGCAGCAGAATCAGCAGACCGATCACCAGCTTGGCCGCGGCACCCGCCCAATGCTCGCTGGTACGCGGATAGGTGAGCACCAGGAAAGTCGCCAGCCCCCACCAGAGCACCGCTGCACCGAGCACCCAGGGCGCGATACCTGGCAACAATTGCATCAGGAACAACAGCGCAGCGACCACTACTGCATAGGCAATACGCGTCGGCTGAGCCTCGAAACCCGCCAGGCGCGCCCACTCCCAGGCCCCGAGGGTCACCACCAGCCCGATAAACAGGGCGAAGGTGGAACCTTCGAGCAGGAAAAAACCGCACAAGGCGATCGGCAGCAGGATCAGCGCAGTGATGATTCGTTGTTTGAGCATTAAACCCGGGCTCCAGCCTCGACCTGCTCGCTCGTTTTACCGAAGCGGCGCTGGCGAGAAGCGTAATCGGCCAGCGCAGCGCGCATGGCATCGTGTTTGAAGTCCGGCCAGAACAGGTCGGAGAAGTACAGCTCGGCATAAGCCAGCTGCCAGAGCAGGAAATTGCTGATGCGGTGCTCGCCACCCGTACGGATGCACAGGTCCGGCAACGGCAGGTCGCCAGTCGCCAGGCAGGCTTGCAACAACTCAGGGGTAATGTCGTCAGGACGCAGGTGCCCTGCCTGAACTTCCCGCGCCAGGCGCTGAGCGGCCTGAGCGATATCCCACTGACCGCCATAGTTGGCAGCGATCTGCAGAATGAAGCGGTCACTCCCCGCGGTCATCGCTTCCGCCTCGCGCATCGCCGCCTGCAACTCGGGATGGAAGCGCGAGCGATCGCCAATGATGCGCAGGCTGATGTTGTTTTCGTTGAGGCGCTTGGCCTCACGGCGCAACGCCTTGAAGAACAGGTCCATCAAGGCACTGACTTCATCGGCCGGCCGCTGCCAGTTTTCACTGGAGAAGGCGAACAGCGTCAGCACCTCGACCTTGGCCTCGGCGCACACTTCGATGACCGCACGAACAGCATCGACACCCGCTTTATGCCCGGCGACACCCGGCATAAAGCGTTTTTTTGCCCAGCGATTGTTGCCATCCATGATGATCGCGACATGGCGCGGCACCGAAGACGGTACAGGCTGCTTGGTCTTGTCCATGAAAACGTCCTGACCCTTATACGGCCATCAGGTCCGCTTCTTTTTGCTTCACAGCGACTTCAATTTCCGCCACGAACTTGTCGGTCAGCTTCTGGATGTCATCGGCGGCGCGACGCTCGTCGTCTTCGCTGATTTCTTTCTCTTTGACCAGGTCCTTGAACTGACTCAGCGCGTCACGACGCACGTTGCGCACGGCAATACGAGCGTCTTCGGCCGCTTCGCGAGCCTGCTTGGTGAAGCCCTTGCGGGTTTCTTCGGTCAGCGCTGGCATGGAGATCAGCAGCAGCTCACCCAGGTTGGTCGGGTTGAAGCCCAGGCCGGAGCTCTGGATCGCCTTGTCCACCGCCGCCAGCATGTTGCGCTCGAAGGCCACGACCTGCAGGGTGCGAGCATCTTTCACGGTGACGTTGGCCACCTGGTTGATCGGGGTATCAGCGCCGTAGTAAGGCACCATCACGCCAGCCAGGATGCTTGGGTGAGCCTGGCCGGTACGGATGCGGCTGAATGCATGCGCCAAGGATTCCAGGGACTTCTTCATGCGCTCTTGAGCGTCTTTCTTGATTTCGTTGATCATTGTTCGCCTTCCTCGATCAGGGTTCCTTCAGCGCCGCCATGCACGATGTTCAGCAGGGCGCCGGGCTTGTTCATATTGAATACGCGCAACGGCATCTTATGGTCGCGGCACAGGCAGATCGCCGTCAGATCCATGACACCCAGCTTGCGATCCAGCACTTCATCGTAGGTCAGATGATCGAACTTCTCGGCATGCGGGTCTTTGAATGGGTCTGCGGTGTACACACCGTCAACCTTGGTTGCCTTGAGCACTACGTCGGCATCGATCTCGATCGCCCGCAAGCATGCTGCGGAGTCGGTGGTGAAGAACGGGTTGCCGGTACCGGCAGCGAAGATCACCACTTCCTTGGAGTTCAGATGACGCATCGCCTTGCGACGGTCATAGTGATCGGTCACACCCACCATGGAAATGGCCGACATGACGATAGCCGAGATATTCGCACGTTCCAGCGCGTCGCGCATGGCCAGGCCGTTCATCACAGTGGCCAGCATGCCCATGTGGTCGCCTGTCACCCGATCCATGCCGGCCGCGCTGAGCGCCGCGCCGCGGAACAGGTTGCCACCGCCGATGACCAGGCCGACCTGAACACCGATGCCAACCAGCTGGCCGACTTCCAGCGCCATGCGATCCAGCACCTTAGGGTCGATCCCGAACTCTTCCGAGCCCATCAGGGCCTCGCCGCTAAGCTTGAGTAGAATGCGTTTATAGCGAGCTTGATAACCACTGCCCTGCTGAGCCATTGCGAATCTCTCCTGCGGCGTATTTAAAAAATTCTTTGCAAGCTGTTTGCAGCCTGCGTTCACTCTAGCTTGACGCTGTCACAGCGCCATCAGAACACGACTTTGTAAACCGGTTCCGAAGGCAACCAATTAAATTGGTTACCGCATTTGAAAAGAGGCTGCGCGCGTGAGCGGGCAGCCTCTTTCGGGCGACAGTTGAAAAACCGTCTTACTGTTGCTTGGCAGCAGCCAGTTGTGCGGCAACTTCTTCAGCGAAGTTGTCTTCTTTCTTCTCGATGCCTTCACCTACTGCGAAGCGGGTGAACGAAACGATTTCAGCGCCGCCTTTCTTGGCCAGGGCACCTACGGTGACTTCTGGATCCTTGACGAAAGCTTGCTCAACCAGGCTGGCTTCGGCCAGGAACTTGCTGATACGGCCGCCGATCATTTTTTCAACGATTTCGGCTGGCTTGCCTTTCATCTTGTCTTCGTTCAGCTGCAGGAACACGGCTTTTTCGCGTTCGATGGCTTCAGCGGAAACTTGCGATGGCAGCAGGAACTCAGGGTTGCTTGCAGCCACGTGCATGGCGATGTCCTTGGCCAGTTCTACGGAACCGCCTTTCAGGACAACCGCAACACCGATCTTGTTACCGTGCAGGTAAGTACCGACCACGTCACCTTCAACGCGAGCCAGACGACGGATGTTGACGTTCTCGCCAGTTTTACCAACCAGAACCAGACGGTCAGCTTCTTGAGCTTCGATCAGCGGAGCGGCGTCGGTCAGCTTGTCAGCGAAAGCTTTTTCCACGCTGGCAGCAACGAATGCCTTGAAATCGTCCTGCAGAGCCAGGAAGTCGGTCTGCGAGTTGACTTCCAGCAGAACGGCGGCTTTACCGTCGTCCTTGATGGCGATGGCGCCTTCAGCAGCGATGTTGCCTGCTTTCTTGGCAGCCTTGATGGCGCCCGAAGCACGCATGTCATCAATGGCTTTCTCGATGTCGCCGCCAGCCTTGGTCAAGGCTTTCTTGCAGTCCATCATGCCTTCGCCGGTACGCTCGCGCAGTTCTTTAACCAACGCTGCAGTAATCTCTGCCATTTTCAAATTCCTCTTGGATAGGTTTTCAACCATTCCACCCGACTCAACGGGCGATCGATTCTTGAGCTGCGCTCTCGAAAACCCTTGATAGCCGCCACACATGACAAGAACTGCAGGGGCGCCATCGGTAAATGATTTTCGAGGTGGCAAAAAGGGGGCCTAGCCCCCTTTTTGCGTACTGAGTAAACGCTAAGCGTCAGTTACTCAGGCTTCAGCTGCCGGCGCTGGAGCGTCTTCAGCGAATACTTCGGTGCCGCCAGCAACGTTGTTGCGGCCACGGATCACGGCGTCAGCCATCGAACCCATGTACAGCTGGATGGCGCGAATGGCGTCATCGTTGCCTGGGATGATGTAGTCAACGCCTTCCGGGCTGCTGTTGGTATCGACAACGCCGATGACCGGGATGCCCAGCTTGTTGGCTTCGGTGATCGCGATGCGCTCGTGGTCAACGTCGATTACGAACAGTGCGTCAGGCAGACCGCCCATGTCCTTGATACCACCCAGGCTACGATCCAGCTTTTCCAGATCGCGAGTGCGCATCAGCGCCTCTTTCTTGGTCAGCTTGGCGAAGGTGCCGTCTTCCGACTGAACTTCCAGGTCACGCAGACGCTTGATGGAAGCACGGATGGTTTTGTAGTTGGTCAGCATGCCGCCCAACCAGCGGTGATCGACGTACGGCGAACCGCAACGTGCTGCTTCTTCAGCAACGATCTTGCCAGCGGAACGCTTGGTGCCGACGAACAGAATCTTGTTTTTGCCCTGGGCCAGACGCTCTACGAAAGTCAGAGCTTCGTTGAACATTGGCAGGGTTTTTTCAAGGTTGATGATGTGAATCTTGTTACGCGCGCCGAAAATGTACTTGCCCATTTTCGGATTCCAGTAACGGGTTTGGTGACCGAAGTGCACACCGGCCTTCAGCATATCGCGCATGTTGACTTGGGACATGATAGTTCCTTAATAAGTCGGGTTAGGCCTCCACGTATCCCAATGACCAACCAACAGCTTGTGCTGAGGGCACCCAGGTCATCGTGTCGACACGTGTGTGGGTTTAGGCTTTTCGGGGCATCCCCGGAAAGCGGCGCATTTTATACCACAAGAAGGCTAAAAACGGAACCAGGATTCTCATTTCCCCCGGAGCGCTTTTTTGCTCCCCCCTTGGAATCGGGCCAGAATGCTCCACTGTTATAGAAAGAAGCGACGCACAGAGCCTCAGATTTGCCCCGGGGCTCTGTTAGAATCGCACCTTTGAGGCTTTTGAAAGCGCGGCGACCCCACAGCGGGTTCAGCCTTCGATACACCGTTTTCAAGCCATTCCTTGTTTATCCGCGCCACTGAGCGTCAAGAGAGCCTGTATGACCGTCACCCTCAAAACTCCCGAGGACATCGCAAAAATGCGTGTCGCCGGCAAACTGGCCGCCGAAGTGCTGGAAATGATTGCCGAGCATGTCAAACCCGGTGTGACCACCGAAGAGCTGGACCGCATCTGCCACGACTACATCGTCAATGTGCAGCAGGCGATTCCCGCGCCTCTGAATTACAAGGGTTTCCCCAAGTCCATCTGCACCTCGATCAACCACGTGGTGTGCCACGGCATCCCGAACGAGAAGCCGCTGAAGGATGGCGACACCCTGAACATCGACGTCACCGTCATCAAGGACGGTTACCACGGCGACACCAGCCGCATGTTCCACGTCGGCACCGTGCCGGTCTGGGCCGAGCGCCTGTCGCAGATCACCCAGGAATGCATGTACAAGGCCATCGAACTGGTCAAGCCGGGCTGCCGCCTGGGCGATATCGGCGAAGTCATCCAGAAGCACGCTGAAAAGAATGGCTTCTCGGTGGTTCGCGAGTTCTGCGGCCACGGTATCGGCAAGGTGTTCCACGAAGAGCCGCAGATCCTGCACTACGGCCGCGCCGGCACCGGCATGGAACTGAAAGCCGGCATGACCTTCACTATCGAGCCGATGATCAACCAGGGCAAGGCCGACACCAAGGTGCTGGGCGACGGCTGGACCGCGATCACCAAGGATCGCAAGCTCTCCGCACAGTGGGAACACACCCTGCTGGTGACCGAGACCGGCTACGAGATCTTCACCCTGCGCAGCGATGACACCATCCCCCGCGTCTCGGCCTGATCCACGCAACTGCGCCCTACCTATTAGATAGAAAGGAAAGCCAATCGATGCCGCAGGTGGATCCCGAATTGTTCGACCGCGGCCAGTTCCAGGCGGAACTGGCCCTGAAGGCAAGCCCTATCGCCGCCTTCAAGAAAGCCATTCGTCAGGCACGTGAAGTGCTCGACGAACGCTTTCGCAGCGGACGGGATATCCGCCGGCTCATCGAGGACCGCGCCTGGTTCGTCGATAACATCCTGCAAAAGGCCTGGGACCAGTTCGACTGGAGCGAAGACGCCGACATCGCCCTGGTGGCGGTCGGCGGCTACGGTCGCGGCGAACTGCACCCCTACTCCGACATCGACCTGCTGATCCTGCTGGACAGCGCCGACCACGAGATTTTCCGCGACTCCATCGAACGCTTCCTGACCCTGCTCTGGGACATCGGCCTGGAAGTCGGGCAAAGCGTGCGCTCGGTGGAAGAATGCGCCGAAGAGGCCCGCGCCGACCTGACGGTGGTTACCAACCTGATGGAAAGCCGCACCATCTGCGGCCCCGAACGCCTGCGCCAACGCATGCTCGACGTCACCAGCACCGCGCACATGTGGCCGAGCAAGGATTTTTTCCTGGCCAAGCGCGCCGAACAGAAGGCGCGGCACCACAAGTACAACGACACCGAATACAACCTGGAACCCAACGTCAAAGGCTCGCCCGGCGGCCTGCGGGACATCCAGACCATCCTCTGGGTCGCCCGTCGCCAGTACGGCACGCTGAACCTGCGGGCCCTGGCCGGCGAAGGCTTCCTGGTGGAAAGCGAGAACGCGCTGCTGGCCTCGTCCCAGGAGTTCCTGTGGAAAGTCCGCTACGCCCTGCACATGCTCGCCGGGCGCGCCGAAGACCGCCTGTTGTTCGATCACCAGCGCTCGATCGCCAAGCTGCTGGGGTTCGAAGGCAACGATGCCAAGCAGGCCATCGAAAGCTTCATGCAGCAGTACTACCGGGTGGTGATGAGCATTGCCCAGCTCAGCGACCTGATCATCCAGCACTTCGAGGAAGTCATCCTCGCCCCGGAAGACGAAGCGCCACCGCAGCCGATCAACTCGCGTTTCCAGCTGCACGATGGCTACATCGAGGCGATCAACGCCAACGTGTTCCACCGCACGCCGTTCGCCATGCTGGAAATCTTCGTGCTCATGGCCCAGCACCCGGAGATCAAGGGCGTACGCGCCGACACCATTCGCCTGTTGCGCGAGAATCGCCACCTGATCGACGACGATTTCCGCCATGACATCCGCAATACCAGCCTGTTCATCGAGCTGTTCAAGTGCGAGATCGGCATTCACCGCAACCTGCGGCGGATGAATCGTTACGGTATTCTCGGACGCTACCTGCCGGAGTTCGGCCATATCGTCGGGCAGATGCAGCACGACCTGTTCCACATCTATACGGTCGACGCCCACACCCTGAACCTGATCAAGCACCTGCGCAAACTGCAGTACACCCAGGTTTCGGAGAAATTCCCGCTGGCCAGCAAGCTCATGGCCAAGCTGCCCAAGCCCGAGTTGATCTACCTGGCCGGGCTCTACCACGACATCGGCAAGGGCCGGCACGGCGACCACTCGGAAATCGGCGCCGTGGACGCGGAAGCCTTCTGTATCCGCCACCAGTTGCCGCTGTGGGACACCCGTCTGATCGTCTGGCTGGTGCAGAACCACCTGGTGATGTCGACCACCGCCCAGCGCAAGGACCTGTCCGACCCGCAAGTCATCCATGACTTCGCCCAGGTCGTGGTCGACCAGACCCGCCTGGACTATCTGTACGTGCTGACGGTTTCCGACATCAACGCCACCAACCCGACGCTGTGGAACTCCTGGCGCGCCAGCCTGTTGCGCCAGCTCTACACCGAGACCAAGCGCGCCCTGCGCCGCGGCCTGGAAAACCCAGTGGACCGCGAAGAGCAGATCCGCCAGACGCAAAGCGCGGCCCTGGACATCCTGGTCCGCGCTGGCACCGATCCGGACGACGTCGAGCAGCTCTGGGCGCAACTGGGGGACGACTACTTCCTGCGCCATACCGCCGGCGACGTGGCCTGGCACAGCGACGCGATCCTCCAGCAGCCGGCCGACGGCGGCCCGCTGGTGCTGATCAAGGAAACCACCCAGCGCGAATTCGAGGGTGGCACGCAGATCTTCATCTACGCCCCGGACCAGCACGACTTCTTCGCCGTGACCGTGGCCGCGATGGACCAGTTGAACCTGAACATCCACGACGCCCGGATCATCACCTCGAGCAGCCAGTTCACCCTCGACACCTATATCGTGCTCGACAACGACGGCGGCTCGATCGGCAACAACCCGCAACGCGTCAAACAGATCCGCGATGGCCTTACCGAGGCCCTGCGCAACCCTGACGACTACCCGACCATCATCCAGCGTCGGGTACCGCGTCAGCTCAAGCACTTTGCCTTCCCACCGCAAGTGACTATCCACAACGACGCCCAGCGCCCGGTCACCGTGCTCGAACTGAGCGCTCCCGATCGCCCCGGCCTGCTGGCGCGCATCGGCAAGATCTTCCTGGAGTTCGACCTGTCGCTGCAAAACGCCAAGATCGCCACCCTGGGCGAGCGCGTGGAAGACGTGTTCTTCATTACCGACGCGAACAACCAGCAACTGTCCGATCCCCAGTTGTGCAGCCGACTGCAGGACGCCATCGTCGAACAGCTGAGCGTCAGCCACGAACCGCCTACCGCCTTGACGCGCCTGAGCATCTGACCACGCGCCACGACCCGCTTTGAGTGAGACACCGCACCGATGAACAACGCTCTGAACCAGCTGCAGCCTTACCCGTTCGAGAAACTCCGCGCCCTGCTCGGCGGCGTCCAGCCCAACCCGGCCAAGCGCCCTATCGCGCTGTCCATCGGCGAGCCCAAGCACCGCTCGCCAAGCTTTGTCGCCGAAGCCCTGGCCAACAACCTCGACCAGATGGCGGTATATCCGACGACCCTGGGCCTTCCGGCCCTGCGCGAAGCCATCGCCAGCTGGTGTGAACGGCGCTTTGGCGTGCCTGGCGGCTGGATCGACCCGGCGCGCAACGTGCTGCCGGTCAACGGCACCCGGGAAGCGCTGTTCGCCTTCACCCAGACTGTGGTCAACCGCGGCGACGACGCGCTGGTGGTCAGCCCGAACCCCTTCTATCAGATCTACGAAGGCGCCGCCTTCCTCGCCGGCGCCAAGCCGCACTACCTGCCATGCCTGGATGAAAACGGCTTCAACCCGGACTTCGACGCGGTACCGGCCGAGATCTGGCAGCGTTGCCAGATCCTGTTCCTGTGCTCGCCGGGCAACCCGACCGGCGCGCTGATCCCGATCGACACCCTGAAGAAACTCATTGCCCTGGCCGACCAGTACGACTTCGTGATCGCCGCCGACGAGTGCTACAGCGAGCTGTACTTCGACGAGCAGACCCCGCCACCCGGCCTGCTCAGCGCCTGCGCCGAGCTGGGACGCCAGGACTTCAAGCGTTGCGTGGTGTTCCACAGCCTGTCCAAGCGCTCCAATCTGCCGGGCCTGCGCTCCGGTTTCGTCGCGGGCGACGCGGATATCCTCAAGGGCTTCCTGCTGTACCGCACCTACCATGGCTGCGCCATGCCGGTTCAGACCCAGCTGGCCAGCATTGCCGCCTGGAACGACGAAGTGCATGTGCGCGCCAACCGCGCGCTGTATCGCGAGAAGTTCGATGCGGTACTGGAGATTCTGGCGCCGGTGCTCGACGTGCAGCGCCCGGACGGCAGCTTCTACCTGTGGCCGAACGTGGCGGGCGACGATACGGCGTTCTGCCGCGATCTGTTCGAACAGGAGCACGTGACCGTGGTGCCGGGCTCTTATCTTTCGCGCGACGTCGACGGCAGTAACCCGGGAGCCGGTCGGGTGCGCATGGCCCTGGTGGCGCCATTGGCCGAATGCGTGGAAGCGGCCGAGCGGATCCGGGATTTCGTTCAGCGCCGTAAATAACTCACGCCCCTGTAGGAGCGAGGCTTGCCCGCGATAGAGACGACGCCGTACACCTGATACACCGCGTTATCCTTCATCGCGAGCAAGCTTCGCTCCTACAGGAACAGAGGCGTTATTTCACCTGCCCCAGATTGGCCTCGCTGAGGTCCAGCTCGCCCAAGACCTCGCGCAACACGTCGTCGCCGATCTGGTGCTGGCGGCTCAACCGATACAACTCCAGCCGCTGCGCCCGCAGCGCCTTCAAGCGCAACTTGCGCTCCAGCAAGTCCATCTGAAACGCCAGCGCCTGGGCTTCGGCGGAATCGTTGAACACCTCCAGTTGATGGCGATACTCCGACATCAGCCGCCCCTTGAGCTCGGTGGCCAGCGCCGACTGGGCCGCATCCGGCGAATTCGCTGCGTCAGCCACTTCCTCGGCCTCCAGGGCATGGATCGCCGCCTCGGCGGTTTTGCGCCAGGCGTCACGCACTTCGGCATGGCGCTTCTCGTCGGGGCTCTTCTGGATGCCCCGCAGCAACAGCGGCAAGGCGATACAGGCGGCGATCAACGACAACAGGATCACCCCGGCGGCAATGAAGATCAGCAGGTCGCGCTCGGGAAAGGCTTCGCCCGCCCCCAGCAACAACGGCACCGACATGACACCTGCCAGGGTCACCGCCCCGCGCACCCCGCCCACCGTCAGCAACCAGCAGGAACGCGCGGTCGGCACCAGCGTCAGCTCGCCCTTGCCACGCCAGCGGCGCAACAGGCCGGACAGGCGCCAGATGCTTTGCACCCAGATAAACCGCAGTACCAGCAGCACCAGGAAAATCGCCCCGACATCCAGGCAGCGATAGAACAGGGTCGGCCACAAGGTGGTTTCGTGGCTGACCACGGCCTTGATGATGTCGGGCAGTTGCAGGCCCAACAGCAGAAAGATCAGGCCATTGAAGGCGAACTCCAGCAACGACCAGACACTGCGGTTGAGCAAGCGCGTGCTGGTCTGCCGTGGCAACAGATCGAGCCAGCTCTGCATCATCCCCGCCGCCACCGCCGAGAGAATGCCCGAGGCACCCAGGCGCTCGGCCAGCACGTAGGCGGCGAACGGCAGCAACAGCATGAACACCACATGGGTCGCCGGGTCATCCCAGCCGCGGGCGATCATCCAGGCACGCAAGCGCCCCACCAGCCAGCTCAGAGCCACGCCGACCGCCAGGCCACCCACGGCCACCAGGACAAAGGTCAGGCTGGCATTGGCCAGGGAAAACACCCCGGTCACGGCCGCCGCCAGGGCGAACTTGAAGGTCACCAGGCCAGACGCGTCGTTCATCAACGCCTCGCCCTGGAGCATGTGCATCAAGGGCGTCGGCAGGCGATTCTGGGAAATCGCCGAGACCGCCACCGCGTCGGTGGGCGACAAGACAGCCGCCAGGGCAAAGGCTACTGGCAAGGGAATGGTCGGCAGCAACCAGTGAATGAAATAACCGGCGCCCACCACGGTGAACAGCACCAGGCCCACGGCCAGGGTCAGGATCGGGCCGCGCAAGCGCCACAGGTCACGCTTGGGCATGCGCCAGCCATCGGAGAACAGCAGCGGCGGCAGGAACAGAAACAGGAACAACTCAGGGTCCAGGGCCACGTGCAACCCCAGGGTGGGCCAGGCCAGCAAGGCCCCGGCGGCGATCTGCAGCAGCGGCAACGGTAGCGGAATCACCCGTCCGACCAGCCGCGAGAGGCTCACCAGCATCAGCAGGATAAGGACGGTATAAGCGGTTTGCATAAAGCGGTTTCCCAATCGATCAGCAGCAGACTTCAGGCAACAGGTTACCGTCGAAGTGCCATATTAGCCGCTTAAGCTCGGGCCTCGCCGCTGCACAAAAGTCGCAAGCGGTCCATGCTGCTGTCACACAAAGCTACAAAGCCGGGCCTTCGCCGACGCCGAACCGGCGCGAGCATGGCATAATCCGTGACCTTTAACTCCAGCATCTCAAAAGGGGGCAATTCCTTGACCGCTTCAAGCAAAACGTTGCACCTTTTCGGCATCAAAGCCTGCGACACCATGAAAAAGGCGCGCACCTGGCTCGATGAACACGCTGTCAGCTACGACTTCCATGACTACAAAGCGGTCGGAATCGACCGCGAACACCTGGCCCAGTGGTGCAACGAGCACGGCTGGCAGGTGGTGCTGAACCGTGCGGGCACGACCTTTCGCAAACTCGACGACGAACGCAAAGCCGATCTCGACCAGGCGAAAGCGATCGAACTGATGCTCGCACAACCCTCGATGATCAAGCGCCCGGTGCTCGATCTCGGTAACCGAACCCTGATTGGCTTCAAGCCCGATATCTACGCGGCAGAAATCAAATAACGCCTGCCCGTTCAATTTTGTAAGAGGTAACAGCATGTCCACTACCCTGTTCAGCCTGGCCTTTGGTGTCGGCACTCAAAACCGTCAAGGCGCGTGGCTGGAAGTGTTCTACGCCGCTCCCCTGCTCAAGCCATCCGCGGAAATCCTTGCCGCCATCGCCCCGGTGCTGGGCTACAGCGAAGGCAACCAGGCCATCGCCTTCACCACCGCCCAGGCCTCGCAACTGGCCGAAGCGCTGAAAAGCATCGACGCCACCCAGGCCGCGCTACTGACCCGCCTGGCCGAGAGCCACAAGCCGCTGGTCGCCACCCTGCTGGCCGAAGACGCCCAGCTGACCTCCACCCCGGAGGCCTACCTGAAGCTGCACCTGCTGTCCCACCGCCTAGTCAAGCCGCACGGCCTGAACCTGGCCGGGATCTTCCCGCTGCTGCCGAACGTGGCCTGGACCAACCAGGGCGCGGTAGACCTCGGCGAACTGGCCGAGCGTCAACTGGAAGCCCGCCTGCGCGGCGAGCTGCTGGAAGTGTTCTCGGTGGACAAGTTCCCGAAAATGACCGACTACGTGGTACCGAGCGGCGTGCGTATCGCTGACAGCGCGCGTATTCGCCTGGGCGCCTACATCGGCGAAGGCACCACGGTGATGCACGAAGGTTTCGTCAACTTCAACGCCGGCACCGAAGGCCCGGGCATGATCGAAGGCCGGGTTTCCGCGGGCGTATTCGTCGGCAAGGGTTCCGACCTGGGCGGCGGCTGCTCGACCATGGGCACCCTGTCGGGCGGCGGCAACATCGTGATCAAGGTCGGCGAAGGCTGCCTGATCGGCGCCAACGCCGGTATCGGTATCCCGCTGGGCGACCGCAACACCGTGGAATCGGGCCTGTACGTGACCGCCGGGACCAAGGTGGCGCTGCTGGACGAGAACAACCAGCTGGTCAAGGTGCTCAAGGCCCGCGAACTGGCCGGCCAGCCGGACCTGCTGTTCCGCCGCAATTCGGAGACCGGTGCCGTGGAGTGCAAGACCCACAAATCGGCCATCGAGCTGAACGAAGCGCTGCACGCTCACAACTAAGCAGCGATTCGGTTCCACTGCGACCGGCCGGGCGCTTATCATCGGCGCCCGGCCTGTTCAAACGAGTTCTGCCACCATGCTTGTAGCCTCCCCCTGGCGTGCCGACTTCCCGGCCATCGCCGCCCTGCAACGGCAGGACCAGACCTACCTGGACAACGCCGCCACCACGCAAAAACCCCAAGCCCTGCTGGACGCACTGACGCACTACTACGCCAATGGCGCGGCCAACGTGCATCGCGCGCAGCACCTGCCCGGCGCTCACGCCACCCAGGCGTTCGAGAACAGCCGGCACAAGGTGGCGCAGTGGCTGAATGCCGGTGACAGCGGGCAGATCATCTTTACCCACGGCGCGACCTCCGCGCTGAACCTCCTGGCCTATGGCCTGGAACATCAATTCAACCCGGGCGACGAGATTGTCATCAGCGCCCTGGAGCATCACGCCAACCTGCTGCCCTGGCAGCAACTGGCACACCGTCGCAGCCTCAACCTGGTGGTCCTGCCACTGGACGACGACGGCCTGATCGATCTCGGCGCCGCGGCCCGCCTGATCGGCCCACGCACCCGGCTGCTGGCCGTCAGCCAGCTGTCCAATGTGCTCGGTGCCTGGCAGCCCCTATCGCAGCTGCTGGCCCTGGCCAAGGCTCACGACGCCCTGACCGTGGTCGACGGCGCCCAGGGCGTGGTCCACGGCCGCCACGATGTGCAGGCGCTGGGCTGCGATTTCTATGTGTTCTCCAGCCACAAGCTCTACGGCCCGGACGGCGTCGGCGTGCTCTACGGGCGCACCGAGGCGTTGCAAGGCCTGCGCCACTGGCAGTTTGGCGGCGAGATGGTCCAGCTGGCCGAGTACCAGCACGCCAGCTTCCGCCCTGCCCCACTGGGTTTCGAAGCCGGTACTCCGCCGATCGCCAGCGTGATCGGCCTCGGCGCAACCCTGGACTACCTCAGCGGCCTGGATCAGGACGCCGTCAGTGCCCATGAAGCCGCGCTGCACGACTACCTGTTGCACGGCCTGCTGGCCCGCAAAGGCCTGCGCCTGCTGGGCAAGCCGCAGCTGGCGCTGGTCAGCTTCGTGGTCGATGGCGTGCACAACGCCGACCTGGCCCACCTGCTGACCGAGCAGGGGATCGCCGTGCGCGCCGGTCATCACTGCGCCATGCCGCTGCTGAAAAGCTTCGGCCTGGCCGGGGCGATCCGCGTGTCCCTGGCGCTGTACAACGACTCCGAGGACCTGGAGCGCTTCTTCGAGGCCCTCGATCAGGCCCTGGAGCTGTTGCGATGAGCCTGCCCGCCGAAGCCCTGGCCGCCCTCGACAGTTTCCAGGGCGCTCCCGGCTGGGAACAGCGCGCACGCTTGCTGATGCAATGGGGCGAGCGCCTGGCGCCGCTGGCTGAAGCCGACAAGGTCGAGGCCAATCGGGTGCATGGCTGTGAAAGCCAGGTCTGGCTGGTGGGCACCTTGCAGGACGGTCACTGGCAGTTCGCCGCCAGCAGCGATGCGCGCCTGATCCGCGGCTTGGTGGCCCTGCTGCTGGCGCGGGTCAACGGCTTGTCCGCCGAGGAGCTGCAACGGGTGGATTTGCCGGACTGGTTCAATCAGTTGGGCCTGTCGCGCCAGCTGTCACCGTCGCGCAGCAATGGGCTGAATGCGGTATTGCAGCGGATGCGCGAACTCTCAGCCTGACACCCATCCCTGTAGGAGCGAGGCTTGCCCGCGAAATGCAGTGTGTCAGGTACACCGCTATCGCGGGCAAGCCTCGCTCCTACAGAATCAACTTGCTGCAGGCTTGACCCGATCCGCCGGGCGCCGCACCCCAGCCACCAGCTTGTCCACCGCCTTGGTCGCCGCGACCATGCCGAAGGTCGCGGTCACCATCATCACCGCGCCAAAACCGCCGGCGCAGTCGAGCTTCACGCCATCGCCGACAAAGCTCTTCTGCAGGCAGATGCTGCCGTCCGGTTTCGGGTAGCGCAGCTGCTCGGTGGAAAACACACAAGGCACGCTGTAGTGACGGGTCACGGTGCGGGAAAAACCGTAGTCGCGGCGCAGGGTCGAGCGCACTTTCGAGGCCAGCGGGTCGTTGAAGGTCCGGTTCAGGTCGCAGACCTGGATCAGCGTCGGGTCGATCTGCCCACCTGCGCCGCCAGTGGTGATGATCTGGATCTTGCGCCGCTTGCACCAGGCGATCAGCGCCGCCTTGGCGTTGACGCTGTCGATGCAGTCGATCACGCAGTCGATGTTTGGCGTGATGTATTCGGCCATGGTCTCGCGAGTGACGAAGTCCGCTACCGCGTGCACGGTGCAATGCGGATTGATCCCGCGCAGGCGCTCGGCCATGACCTCGACCTTGGCCTTGCCCACCGTGCTGTCCAGGGCGTGCAACTGCCGATTGCTGTTGCTGACGCAGACGTCGTCCAGGTCGAACAGCGAGATCTCGCCCACGCCGCAACGAGCGATGGCTTCCGCCGCCCAGGAACCGACACCGCCGACCCCGACGATCGCCACATGGGCGGCGCGCAAGCGTTCCAGCCCCTCGATGCCATACAAACGGGCGACGCCAGCAAACCGCGGATCTTCTGTACTCATGACCATTACCCCAAAAACCGGCGCGCATTATAGGGCCGATGCCCGCCAAGAGCATCTTTGCCCTATGAATGGCAGTCAGGGCTGCTTTAATGAAGGAACAATCTGAAAATTTCGTCGCCGAGAACTTAAATCGAGTTGGATTGCCCAACCTGCGGCTTTCCCCTGTGCGCTGTACGCTCAGTCGAAGGCCAGTGTAGGATGCGCGCCGCTTGGCGCATGCCGACCGTTCCCCCGTTCCACACCCTTTGGAACCCGAAATAGCTATGTCATCGCGTAAATTTGGACTCAACCTGGTGGTGGTTCTGGCAATCGCCGCCCTGTTCACCGGCTTCTGGGCACTGGTCAACCGCCCGGTCTCCGCCCCCAATTGGCCTGCACAAATCTCCGGCTTTTCCTACTCGCCTTTCCAACTGGGCCAGTTCCCGCAGAAAGACCAGTTCCCGACCGACGATGAAATGCGTCGCGACCTGGAGATCATGAGCAAGCTGACCGACAACATTCGGACCTACTCAGTCGATGGCACGCTGGAGAACATCCCCAAGCTGGCGGAAGAGTTCGGTCTGCGCGTGACCCTGGGGATCTGGATCAGCCCGGACCTGGAGCGCAACGAGCGTGAAATCACCCGCGCCATCGACATCGCCAACAACTCGCGCAGTGTGGTGCGCGTGGTGGTCGGTAACGAAGCCATCTTCCGCAAGGAAATCACCGCCGACCAGTTGAGCGTGCTGCTCGATCGCGTGCGCGCCGCGGTCAAGGTGCCGGTCACCACGTCCGAGCAGTGGCACGTCTGGGAAGAACACCCGGAACTGGCGCAGCACGTCGACCTGATCGCCGCCCACGTTCTGCCCTACTGGGAATTCATCCCGATGGACAAGGCCGGGCAGTTCGTCCTCGACCGCGCCCGCGACCTGAAGAAGATGTTCCCGAAAAAACCGTTGCTGCTGTCCGAAGTAGGCTGGCCGAGCAACGGCCGCATGCGTGGCGGCGCCGACGCCAGCCCGGCGGATCAGGCGATCTACCTGCGTAACCTGGTCAACAAGCTCAACCGCCAGGGCTACAACTACTTCGTGATCGAGGCCTTCGACCAGCCGTGGAAGGCCAGCGACGAAGGTTCGGTGGGCGCCTACTGGGGTGTGTTCAACGCCGCGCGCCAGCAGAAATTCAACTTCGAAGGCCCGGTGGTGGCAATCCCGCAATGGCGCGTGCTGGCCATCGGTTCGGTGGTCCTGGCGCTGCTGTCCCTGACCCTGCTGATGATCGACGGCTCGGCCCTGCGCCAGCGTGGGCGGACCTTCCTGACCTTCATCGCCTTCCTCTGCGGTTCGGTGCTGGTGTGGATCGGCTACGACTATAGCCAGCAATACAGCACCTGGTTCAGCCTGACGGTGGGCTTCCTGCTCGCCCTGGGTGCGCTCGGGGTGTTCATCGTGCTGCTCACCGAAGCCCATGAACTGGCCGAGGCGGTCTGGGTGCACAAGCGTCGGCGCGAGTTCCTTCCGGTCGAAGGCGACTCCAACTACCGGCCGAAAGTCTCGATCCACGTGCCGTGCTACAACGAGCCGCCGGAGATGGTCAAACAGACCCTCAATGCCCTGGCCAACCTCGACTATCCGGACTTCGAAGTCCTGATCATTGACAACAACACCAAGGACCCGGCGGTCTGGGAGCCGGTGCAGGCCTATTGCGAAACCCTCGGCCCGCGCTTCAAGTTCTTTCACGTCGCCCCCCTGGCCGGCTTCAAGGGTGGCGCGCTGAACTACCTGATCCCGCACACCGCCAAGGACGCCGAAGTGATCGCGGTGATCGACTCGGACTACTGCGTCGACCGCAACTGGCTCAAGCACATGGTGCCGCACTTCGCCGACCCGAAAATCGCCGTGGTGCAATCGCCACAGGACTACCGCGACCAGAACGAAAGCACCTTCAAGAAGCTCTGCTACGCGGAATACAAAGGCTTCTTCCATATCGGCATGGTCACCCGCAACGACCGTGACGCGATCATCCAGCACGGCACCATGACCATGACCCGCCGTTCGGTCCTGGAAGAACTGGGCTGGGCCGACTGGTGCATCTGCGAAGACGCCGAGTTGGGCCTGCGGGTGTTCGAGAAAGGCCTGTCGGCCGCGTACTACCACACCAGCTACGGCAAGGGCCTGATGCCGGATACCTTCATCGATTTCAAGAAACAGCGTTTCCGCTGGGCCTATGGGGCGATCCAGATCATCAAGCGCCACACCGCCAGCCTGCTGCGCGGCAAGGACACCGAGCTGACCCGTGGCCAGCGCTACCACTTCCTCGCGGGCTGGCTGCCATGGGTGGCGGACGGCATGAACATCTTCTTCACCCTCGGCGCCCTGCTCTGGTCGGCGGCGATGATCATCGTGCCGCAGCGCGTCGATCCGCCGTTGCTGATCTTCGCGATCCCGCCCCTGGCGCTGTTCGTGTTCAAGGTCGGCAAGATCATCTTCCTCTACCGCCGTGCGGTCGGGGTCAACCTCAAGGATGCGTTCTGCGCGGCCATTGCGGGCCTGGCGTTGTCCCACACCATCGCCAAGGCGGTGCTGTACGGCTTCTTCACCAGCAGCATTCCGTTCTTCCGCACGCCGAAGAATGCCGACAACCACGGCTTCTGGGTGGCGATCTCGGAAGCCCGGGAAGAGCTGTTCATCATGCTGCTGTTGTGGGGCGCGGCGCTGGGTATCTACCTGGTGCAGGGTGGCCTGCCGAGCAACGACATGCGCTTCTGGGTGACCATGCTCCTGGTGCAGTCGCTGCCGTATGTGGCGGCGCTGGTCATGGCCTTCCTGTCGTCGCTGCCAAAACCGCTTGCCGAAAGCGAACCGGTGGCGGCTGCATAAATCGCGGCAAAGCACTAAACGGCGGCCTCTAGCCGCCGTTTTGCTTTAAGATATCCGCCATTTTGCGCGCCTTGCCCATTACCGTAGGAGCGAGGCTTGCCCGCGATGAGAACCCTGCGGTGCCTCAGGCAAACCGCGTCGCGGCCATCGCGGGCAAGTCGGATCGCCGCCCGCTCGCTCCCACACATATACGCCTTGCACCGGAGTTTCCCCATGACGGCCCACGCCGACCTTTCGCCGACCCTGCAACTCGCCTGTGACCTGATCCGCCGCCCGTCGGTGACGCCGGTCGACGCCGACTGCCAGAAGCTGATGATGCAGCGCCTGGGCGATGCCGGCTTCAAGCTGGAGCCGATGCGCATCGAGGATGTGGATAACTTCTGGGCCACCCACGGCAAGCACGAAGGCCCGGTGCTGTGTTTCGCCGGCCATACCGACGTGGTGCCCACCGGCCCGGTCCAGGCCTGGCAGAACGACCCGTTCGACGCGCTGATCGACGAGCACGGCATGCTCTGCGGGCGCGGCGCGGCGGACATGAAAGGCAGCCTGGCGGCGATGCTGGTGGCGGCCGAGCGTTTCGTCGCCGACTACCCTGACCACAAAGGCTCGGTGGCCTTTCTGATCACCAGCGACGAAGAAGGCCCGGCCCACCACGGCACCAAGGCCGTGGTCGAGCGCCTGGCGGCGCGCAAGGAGCGCCTGGACTGGTGCATTGTCGGCGAGCCATCGAGCACCAGCCTGGTCGGTGACGTGGTCAAGAACGGCCGTCGCGGCTCCCTCGGCGCCAAGCTCAGGGTGCGCGGCGTGCAGGGCCATGTGGCCTACCCGCACCTGGCCAAGAACCCGATCCACCTGGCCGCCCCGGCCCTGGCCGAACTGGCCGCGGAACATTGGGACGACGGCAATGCCTTCTTCCCGCCCACCAGCTTCCAGATTTCCAACCTGAATTCCGGCACCGGCGCGACCAACGTGATCCCCGGCGAGCTGGTGGCGGTGTTCAACTTCCGCTTCTCCACCGAATCCACGGTCGAAGGCCTGCAACAGCGCGTGGCTACCATCCTCGACAAGCACGGCCTGGACTGGCATGTGGAGTGGGCGCTGTCGGGCCTGCCGTTCCTCACCGAGCCGGGCGCCCTGCTCGACGCGGTGTCGGCCAGCATCAAGGATGTCACCGGCCGCGAGACCAAGGCTTCCACCAGCGGCGGTACCTCCGACGGGCGTTTCATCGCCACCCTCGGCACCCAGGTGGTCGAGCTGGGCCCGGTCAACGCCACCATCCACCAGGTCAACGAGCGGGTGCTGGCCAGCGACCTCGACGTGCTGACCGAAATCTACTACCAGACCCTGATCAAGTTGCTCGCCTGATGCTTGCCTGCCCTATCTGCGCGGCGCCCCTGAGCGCCGTCGACAACGGTGTCGTGTGCCCGGCCGGGCACCGCTTCGACCGCGCCCGCCAGGGTTACCTGAACCTGTTGCCGGTGCAGCACAAGAACAGCCGCGACCCGGGCGACAACCAGGCCATGGTCGAAGCCCGCCGCGACTTTCTCAATGCCGGCCACTACGCACCGGTGGCCAAGCGCCTGGCCGAACTGGCCGCCGAGCGCGCCCCGCAGCGCTGGGTCGATATCGGTTGCGGCGAGGGTTACTACACCGCACAGATCGCCCAAGCCCTGCCCCAGGCGGACGGTTATGCCCTGGACATCTCCCGGGAAGCGGTCAAGCGCGCCTGCCGCCGTGCCCCGCAGCTGACCTGGTTGATCGCCAGCATGGCCCGGGTGCCCCTGGCCGACGCCAGCTGCCAGTTCCTCGCCAGCGTCTTCAGCCCGCTCGACTGGCAGGAAGCCAAGCGCCTGCTCAGCCCTGGCGGCGGCCTGATGAAGGTCGGGCCGACCAGCGGTCACCTGATGGAATTGCGCGAGCGCCTGTACGACGAGGTCCGCGAATATACCGACGACAAACACCTGGCGCTGGTGCCCGCGGGCATGGCGCTGCAACACAGTGAAACCCTGGACTTCAAGTTGACGCTGAGCAATCCACAGGATCGCGCCAACCTGCTGGCCATGACGCCCCACGGCTGGCGCGCCAGTGCCGAACGCCGGGCCAGCGTGATCGAGCAGGCCGAGCCCTTCGAGGTTAGCGTGTCGATGCGCTACGATTACTTCGTTCTGCAGTAACCCATTAATCCAAGGCCTCGAGCAGTGTCTCGAGGCCGAATAAATCCGCGAATGGATTTTTCAGACCCGCAGTGAGGACATCCATGCGCCAACCGGATATCGAGATTTACCTGAAAGACGCCGACGTCGACCACAAAGCCATCGCCGCCTGGCTCGGCGCAGCCCTGGGTCCGTGCAGCGACTGGGTACAGAAAGGCCAGACCTACAAATGCAAGGCCGGCAGCGTGCCGGTGACCTGGCTGCCGAAAGCCGTGGGCAAGTGGAACAGCCTGTACCTGGAAAGCGACCAGACGCCGTGGGACGACGACATCGCCTGCGCCCGCGCCGCCTTCGCCGCGCTGAACGTCGAAGTGCGCTGCGCACCGGGCAGCTGGGTCGAGGAAGAAGGCGAAGAATCGGCCGACCGCTGGATTCGCATCAGCGCCGACGGGGAAGAAGAGATTACCTGGCGTACCGCCTGAATCGCTTTGATCGAACCTGTAGGAGCGAGGCTTGCCCGCGATAGCGTCGTGTCAGGTAAAACGCTATCGCGAGCAAGAACTAGGCGTCCCCCTGCTCCTACAAAGGCATAACGCTTACAAGCCCACTACATCCTCTGCCTGCAACCCCTTCTGCCCCTCTACCACGGCGTATTCAACCTGCTGCCCTTCGGTCAGCGAGCGGTGGCCTTCACCACGAATAGCACGGTAGTGGACAAATACATCGGCACCACCTTCACGCTGAATGAAGCCGTAGCCCTTGGCGTCGTTGAACCACTTCACGCTGCCGGTCTCGCGAGTTGCCATCAATCCATCCTCCGTCTTTTTATTATCAGTCGGCTTACTGAAACGAAGCCGTGAGAACTTTCGCCTGGACCTGGGTTTCTCATTGATGGGTCCTGCATGCCCAGGCGTCAGTCGGGCGAGTATATGACAGGCACAAAAACTCTCAACTCAATCTTGTTTGCCGCTTTTTTGCCGATTTTCGGTGAATCCGGCACACTAGCCGCCCCGAGCAACTGCTCGGTTTTTTCCACTAAAGCAGAAGCCGTATGACCCGCTCCCCGTTCCGCCGTCTTGTGTTTGGCACCTTGCGCCGACTGTTGTACCTCTGGGTTCGCTCGGAGACGATCAACCAGTCGTCCTTCACCCTCAACCTCGACCGCAGTCGTCCGGTGTTCTACGTCCTGCAAAACCCTTCGCTCACCGACCTCGCCGTGGTCGATACCGAGTGCACCAAGGCCGGGTTGCCGCGCCCGGTGCTGCCGGTCTCGGTGGGCAACCTGCTGGAACCCGCCGCATTCTTCTACCTGACCCCGGCTCCAGACTGGCTCGGTCGCCAGGACAAGCGCGGCGCGCCACCGACCCTGACCCGCCTGGTCAGCGCCCTGAGCCAGAATGCCGCCGAAGACGCGCAGATCATTCCGGTCAGCGTGTTCTGGGGCCAGTCGCCAGACAGCGAATCGAGCCCGTGGAAACTGCTGTTCGCCGACAGCTGGGCAGTCACCGGGCGCCTGCGCCGGCTGCTGAGCATCATGATCCTGGGCCGCAAGACCCGGGTGCAATTCTCCGCGCCGATCCACCTGCGCGAGCTGATCGAGCACAACAAGGGCCACGAACGCACCGTGCGCATGGCCCAACGCATCCTGCGGGTGCATTTTCGCAACCTGAAGGCCGCGGTGATCGGCCCGGACATTTCCCACCGGCGCAACCTGGTCAAGGGCCTGCTGAACCAGCCGCTGGTCAAGCAGGCAATCCTCGACGAAGCCGAACGGGAAAAGATCTCCCCGGAAAAAGCCAAGGCCGTGGCCCTGCGTTATGGCAACGAAATCGCCTCGGACTACACCTTCACCGCAATCCGCTTCCTCGAAGTGGTGCTGAGCTGGTTCTGGAACAAGATCTACGACGGGATCAAGGTCAACCACATCGAAAGCGTGCAGAAAGTCGCCCCGGGCCACGAAGTGATCTACGTGCCCTGCCACCGCAGCCACATCGACTACCTGCTGCTGTCCTACCTGCTGTTCCGCAACGGCCTGACCCCGCCGCACATCGCAGCCGGGATCAACCTGAACATGCCGGTGATCGGCAGCCTGCTGCGAAGGGGTGGAGCCTTCTTCATGCGCCGCACCTTCAAGGGCAACCCGCTCTACACCTCGGTGTTCAACGAATACCTGCACACCCTGTTCACCAAGGGTTTCCCGGTGGAGTACTTCGTCGAAGGCGGGCGCTCGCGCACCGGGCGCATGCTGCAACCGAAAACCGGGATGCTGGCCATCACCCTGCGCAGCTTCCTGCGCTCCTCGCGCATGCCGATCGTCTTCGTGCCGGTGTACATCGGCTACGAGCGCGTGCTGGAAGGCCGCACCTACCTGGGCGAACTGCGCGGCGCGAGCAAGAAGAAAGAGTCGATCTTCGACATCTTCAAGGTCATCGGCGCCCTCAAGCAGCGCTTCGGCCAAGTGGCGGTGAACTTCGGCGAGCCGATCAAGCTGGCCGAGTTTCTCGATCAGGAACAACCGGGCTGGCGCGCTCAGGAACTGGGCCCGCAGTTCAAGCCGGCGTGGCTCAACGAAACCACCAACCGCCTGGGTGAAAAAGTCGCCCAGCACCTGAACGAAGCAGCGGCGATCAACCCGGTCAACCTGGTGGCCCTGGCGTTGCTCTCCACCAGCCGCCTGGCCCTCGACGACCGTGCCATGGCCCGGGTCCTGGACCTGTACCTGGCGCTGCTGCGCAAAGTCCCCTACTCGCCCCACACCACCCTGCCGGAAGGCGATGGCCGGGCCTTGATCGAACATGTGAAGGACATGGACCTGCTGTCCGAGCAGAGCGATGCCCTGGGCAAGATCCTCTACCTGGACGAGCAGAACGCCGTCCTGATGACCTACTACCGCAACAACGTGCTGCACATCTTCGCCCTGCCGGCGCTGCTGGCGAGCTTCTTCCAGAGCTCGTCGCGCATGAGCCGCGAACAGATCCTGCGCTACACCCGGGCGCTGTACCCCTACCTGCAGTCGGAGCTGTTCATCCGCTGGTCCCTGGACGAGCTGGACGGGGTGATCGACCAATGGCTGGAGGCCTTCGTCGAGCAAGGCCTGCTGCGCTTCGAGAAGGACCTGTACCTGCGCCCGGCGCCGAGCTCGCGGCACTTCGTGCTGCTGACCCTGCTGTCCAAGAGCATCGCCCAGACCCTGCAGCGCTTCTACATGGCCATCTCGCTGCTGCTCAACAGCGGCCAGCGCAGCATCAGCGCCGAGGAGCTGGAAGACCTGTGCACGGTCATGGCCCAGCGCCTGTCGATCCTGCACGGCCTGAATGCCCCGGAGTTCTTCGACAAGAGCCTGTTCCGCCACTTCATCCAGACTTTGCTGGAGCAGGACGTGCTGCGCCGCGACGAAGCCGGCAAGCTGAGCTACCACGAACTGCTCGGCGAACTGGCCGAAGGCGCGGCCAAGCGCGTGCTGCCGGCGGAGATTCGCCTGTCGATCCGCCAGGTGGCCCTGCATCGCAGCGAAGATGCCGCCGAACAGGTCGCCGCTCCGCAGCAAAGCGACTAGATTCTTATCGGCGCCAGGCGGTTTCTGGCGCCCCCCGATACGGAGATCCGTCATGAAAAAGCTCAGCCTGCTCGCCCTTACCACCCTGCTCGGGGCCTGTAACAGCATGCAACCTGCCAGCAAAGCCAGCCTCGATGGCGAAGTCTTCTACCTGCAACGCATCGCCCTGCCGCCGGCCGCCACTCTGAGCGTCAGCCTGCAGGACGTGTCGCTGGCCGACGCCCCCGCGGTGCTACTGGCCGAACAGAAGGGCCCGGTCAAAGGCCAGGTGCCGCTGCCCTTCCACCTCAGCTACGACCCGGCCCAGGTCAAGCCCGGGCACCGTTATTCGGTCAGCGCGCGGATCGAAGTGGCCGGCAAACTGCTGTTCATCACCACCGAGCACAACGGGGTGAAACTCGACGGCAGCGACCCGCAACCGCTGAAAATCCGCGTCGACGCGGTTCGTTAATCCCTTTTCTCGAACAAGGAAGCTGCCATGCTCCGTTCTTCCCTTCGCTTCACCAGCCTGTGCGCCGGCCTGCTGATCTCCGCCAGCGCTCTGGCGCTGTCCCTCGGCGACCTATCGCAACAAGACGCCACTGGCGGCCTCAAGGATGCCCTGACCCAGGGTGCCCAGGTCGCGGTCAAACAGCTGGGTACCGCCGGCGGTTTCAGCAACAACCCGGACGTGCGCATCGAACTGCCGGGCAACCTCGGCAAAGTAGCGAAGAAAATGAAGCAGTTCGGCATGGGCGCCCAGGTCGATGAGCTCGAGACCAGCATGAACAAGGCCGCAGAGGCCGCCGTGCCGCAGGCCCAGGCGCTGCTGGTGGATGCCGTGAAGAAGATGAGTGTGGAAGACGCCAAGGGCATTCTCAGCGGTGGCAAGGATTCCGCCACCCAGTACCTGAGCAAGACCAGCCGCGAGCAGATCCGCGTGAAGTTCCTGCCGATCGTCAAGCAGGCCACCGACCAGGTGGGCCTGGCCAAGCAGTACAACGCCTTCGCCGGCCAGGCCGCCACCCTCGGCGTGCTGGATGCGAAGAACGCGAATATCGAAGGCTACGTGACCGAACAGGCGCTCAACGGCCTGTTCGAGATGATCGGCAAGCAGGAAGCGACTATTCGCGAGAACCCGGCGGCAGCGGCCACCAGCCTGGCGAAGAAGGTGTTCGGTAGCCTGTAAAACCCTACCTGTAGGAGCGGTCGGTCGACGCTCGATTGCTCGCGATCTAGGCGCTGCGGTGTGTCAGGCACACAGCGGCGTCTAGATCGCGAGCAAGCTTCGCTCCTACAAACGCATCAGGTTTTCTTGACCCGGAACCAGGCCGCATACAACGCCGGCAAGAACAGCAGGGTCAGCGCCGTCGCCACAATCAGCCCGCCCATGATCGCCACCGCCATCGGCCCGAAGAACACGCTGCGTGACAGCGGGATCATCGCCAGTACCGCCGCCAGCGCGGTCAGCACGATCGGCCGGAAGCGCCTTACCGTCGCCTCGATGATCGCCTGCCACGGCTTGAGCCCGGCGGCGATGTCCTGCTCGATCTGGTCCACCAGGATCACCGAGTTGCGCATGATCATCCCCGACAGCGCGATGGTGCCGAGCATGGCCACGAAGCCGAACGGCTGGCGGAACACCATCAGGAACAGGGTCACCCCGATCAGCCCCAGCGGCGCGGTGAGGAACACCATCGCCGTGCGCGAGAAGCTGCGCAGTTGCAGCATCAGCAGGGTCAGCACCACCACGATGAACAGCGGTACGCCGGCCTTCACCGAGTTCTGCCCGCGGGCCGAGTCTTCCACGGTGCCGCCGACGTCCAGCAGGTAACCGTCCGGCAGTTCGGCGCGGATCGGCTCCAGGGTCGGCAGGATCTGCTGCACCAGGGTCGCCGGTTGTTCCTTGCCATAGATATCGGCGCGCACAGTGACGTTCGGCAGGCGGTTGCGGTGCCAGATGATGCCTTCTTCGAAGCCGTACTCCAGGGTCGCGACCTGCGACAGCGCCACGCTCTTGCCGTTGTCGGTAGGCACCGCCAGGCTCGACAGCAGCGACAGCTCGGTACGTTCATGCAAGGTCCCGCGCAGCAGGATCTCGATCAACTCGTTGTCTTCGCGGTACTGGCTGACGCTGGAGCCGGTCAGCGAGCTTTGCAGGAACTTCGCCAGGTTGGCCGTGCTCACGCCCAGGGCCCGCGCACGGTCCTGATCGATATTGAGGTAGACCACCTTGCTCGGTTCTTCCCAATCCAGGTGCACGTTGGTCACATGGGGGTTCTCACGCACCTTGGCCGCCACCTTGCGCGCCAGGGCCCGCACTTCTTCGATGTGCTCGCCGGTGACGCGGAACTGCACCGGGTAACCCACGGGCGGGCCGTTCTCCAGGCGAGTGACCCGTGAACGCAGGGCCGGGAACTGTTCGTTAAGGGTTTCGATCAGCCAGCTGCGCAGGCTTTCCCGCTCCTCGATGGTCTTGGCCAGCACCACGAATTGGGCGAAGCTCGCCGCCGGCAGTTGCTGGTCCAGGGGCAGGTAGAAACGTGGCGAGCCGGTGCCAACGTAGGCCACGTAGTTATCGATGCCCGCGTGATCCTTGAGCATCGCCTCCAGGCGCTTGACCTGATCGGCCGTGTTGCTCAGGGACGCACCCTCGGCCAGCTTCAGGTCGACCATCAGCTCCAGTCGCCCGGAAGCCGGGAAGAACTGCTGCGGCACGAAGCGGAACAGCATCACCGAGGCGATGAACAGCAGCACGGTCAGGGCAATCACGGTCTTGCGCCGGCGCACGCACCACTCCACCATCCGCCGCACCCGCTGATAGAACGGCGTGCCGTACGGATCAGGCTGGCCGTCGCCATTGCCGTGCTTGGCCGCGTGCAGCTTGGCCAGGTCCGGCAGCAGCTTCTCGCCCAGATAGGGCACGAACACCACCGCGGCGATCCACGAAGCCAGCAGGGCGATGGTCACCACCTGGAAGATCGAACGGGTGTATTCGCCGGTGCCGGACTGCGCCGTGGCGATCGGCAGGAAGCCCGCGGCGGTGATCAGGGTACCGGTGAGCATCGGGAACGCGGTGCTGGTCCAGGCATAGCTGGCGGCCTTGAGCCGGTCGTAGCCCTGCTCCATCTTGATCGCCATCATCTCCACCGCGATGATCGCGTCGTCCACCAGCAGGCCCAGGGCCAATACCAGCGCGCCGAGGGAGATCTTGTGCAGGCCGATCCCCAGGTAATACATAGTGGCGAAGGTCATCGCCAGCACCAGCGGAATCGCCAGGGCCACCACCATGCCGGTGCGCACACCGAGGGAGAAGAAGCTCACCAGCAGCACGATCGCCAGGGCTTCCACCAGCACCTGGACGAACTCGCCGACGCCGGTCTTCACCGCGGCCGGCTGGTCGGAGACCTTGCGCAACTCCATGCCAGCGGGAAGGTTTTTCTGGATCCGGGCGAACTCCAGTTCCAGCGCCTTGCCCAGCACCAGAATGTCGCCGCCGTCCTTCATCGCCACCGCCAGGCCGATCGCGTCCTGGCCCATGAAGCGCATGCGCGGTGCCGGTGGATCATTGAAACCGCGACGCACGTTCGCCACATCGCCGATACGGAAGGTACGGTCGGCCACCCGGATCGGGAAATTGCTGATCTGCTCGACGCTCTGGAAATTACCGGACACTCGCAGTTGCAGGCGCTCGCTGCTGGTCTCGAAGAAACCGGCGGTGGACACCGCGTTCTGCTCCTCCAGGGCCTGCTGCACCGCCGCCAGGGGCAGACCGAGGGTCGCCAGCTTGACGTTCGACAGCTCGATCCAGACCTTCTCGTCCTGCAGGCCCAGCAGGTCGACCTTGCCCACGTCCTTGACCCGCTGCAGCTGGATCTGGATGCGGTCGGCGTAATCCTTGAGCACCGCGTAGTCGAAACCGTCGCCGGTCAGCGCATAGATATTGCCGAAGGTGGTGCCGAACTCGTCGTTGAAGAACGGGCCCTGGATACCCGGCGGCAAGGTATGGCGGATATCGCTGATCTTCTTGCGCACCTGATACCAGAGCTCGGGGATCTGGTTCGAGTGCATCGAGTCGCGCGCCATGAAGGTCACCTGGGACTCGCCCGGGCGGGAAAACGAGACGATGCGCTCGTACTCGCCGGTTTCCATCAGCTTCTTTTCAATGCGCTCGGTGACCTGCCGGGAAACCTCCTGGGCCGTGGCGCCCGGCCAGTTGGTGCGGATCACCATGGCCTTGAAGGTGAAGGGCGGGTCTTCGCTCTGGCCCAGCTTGGTGTAGGACAACGCCCCGACAATGGCCAGCAACAGCATCAGGAACAGCACGATCTGGCGGTTACGCAACGCCCATTCGGAAAGATTGAAACCCATCGGGGATTACTCCTTGGCCGCCAGATTGACCACGCGGTTGGAGCGATCCACCGGGCGTACCTGCTGCCCCTCATGGAGCACATGCACACCCGCCGCCACCACCCAGTCGTTGACCCCGAGGCCTTCGAGTACCGGCACGCTCTTCTCGCCGAAGGCGCCGAGACGTACCGGGGTCTTTTTCAGGGTGTTGTTGGCGTCGACCCGCCAGACGTAGGCGGCACCGTTTTCCGCGGTCACCGCCGACAACGGCACCGACAAGGGCACACTGGCCGCGGCCTGGATGAACACCCGGGCGCTCTGCCCCAGTTCGGCCGGGACCTTGCCAGCGGTAAAGGCGATGCGGGCGGCGAAGGTACGGGAGCGTGGGTCGGCGGCCGGCGACAGCTCGCGGATCTGCCCGGCGAAGCGCTGGTCGGGCTGGCTCCACAGCTCCACCGATACCGGCTGGCCGATGTGGAAACGGCCGAAACCCTGCTCCGGCAGGCTGATCAGCACTTCTCGCTCGCCGTCGGTGGCGAGGGTAAAGACGGTCTGGCCGGCGGCGACTACTTGGCCGACCTCGACCGTACGCCGGGCCACGACGCCATCCTGGGGGGCGCGCAGCACGGCGTAACCGGCCTGGTTGCTGGCCACGTCGAACTCGGCCTTGATCTGCTTGAGCCGGGCCAGGCCGGAGCGATACAGATTCTCGGCGTTGTCGTACTGGGAACGGCTGACCAGTTGCCGATCCATCAAGGTCTTGTAGCGGTCGCGCTCGGAGCGCACCAGGTTCAGGTTGGCTTCGGCCGCCGCCACCTGGGCCCGGGTGGCTTCCAGTTGCAGCCGCACGTCCTGCGGATCGAGCTCGGCCAATGGCTGGTCGGCCTTCACCCGCTGCCCCTCATCGACCAGTCGTCGGCTGACCTTGCCCCCGATCCGGAACGCCAGGTCCGGTTCGTAACGCGCGCGGACCTCGCCGGGATAGCTGTCCATGGCCTGCGCCGCGGGCTCTGGTTGCACCACCATGGCCGGGCGAACGGTGGTTTGCGCCGTTTCTTCATGGCCGCACGCGGACAGCAGAACGGCCAGGCTGACTGGCAACGCGAGGGATAAGGCATAGCGGAACATGGTGAGGGACCTTTCGCTAAGGGTGCTTCGAATAATTATACTGACGGGTATGTTATTAATAGCAAACTCACCAGTCCAGTATTAAAGCGAAGAATGTCCGACAATCTTTCTACCCCAAACGGCCCCGGCCGCCCCAAGGATCTGGCAAAACGCCAGGCCATCCTCGAAGCCGCGAAAACGCTGTTCCTCAGCAATGGCTACGCCAGCACCAGCATGGACGCGGTGGCGGCTGAAGCCGGTGTTTCCAAGCTGACGGTGTACAGCCATTTCAACGACAAGGAGACCCTGTTCTCCGCCGCGGTGATGGCCAAGTGCGAGGAGCAGTTGCCGACGCTGATCTTCGAGCTGCCTGCCGGCATGCCGATCGAAAGCGTGTTGCTCAACATCGCCCGGGGCTTTCACCTGCTGATCAACAGCGAAGAATCCTTGAACCTGCATCGCCTGATCCTGGCCCTCGGCAGCCAGGACCCCAAGCTCTCGCAGATCTTCTTCGAGGCCGGCCCCCAGCGCATGCTGCAAGGCATGGAACGGCTGTTGGTCCGGATCGACCAGTGCGGCGCCCTGAGCATCGACAAACCGCGCAATGCCGCCGAGCATTTCTTCTGCCTGCTCAAGGGTGCGGCGAACTTTCGCCTGCTCTTCGGCTGCGGCGAGCCACTGAGCGACAAAGCCGCCGAGGAGCATGTGCGGGAAGTGGTGGGGTTGTTCATGCGGGCGTATCGGCCGGAGTCGGCCTGAGGTTGGGTGACGACGCAGCGAGCAGGACGCCAGATCCCTGCTCGCTATAAAGGCCCGAAAGCCCTGATGAAGATCAGGCCTTGAGCGCCTTCTTCGGATAGATATCGTAGCGGCTGGATTTGCCGTCCAGCGCATGGCTCGGCTTGGGGCCGGCGATGCACGGTGCCTTGCGCGGGCGCTTGACCACCACCCGGTGGCTGGCCAGGGCCAGGGCGGCCTCCAGCAGCGCCGGGGCATCCGGGTCGTCCCCGACCAGCGGGCGGAACAGGCGCATTTCCTTTTTCACCAGTGCGGTCTTTTCCCGATGCGGGAACATCGGGTCCAGGTAGATCACCTGGGGCGGCTCGCCCTCCCAGTTGCGCATCACCTCGATCGAGTTGCCCTTGAGCAGGCGCATGCGGGCCACGATCGGCGCCACCTCGAAATCCTCTCCCGCCCGGGCCAGGCCGTCTTCCAGCAAGGCGCCGATCAATGGCTGGCGCTCGATCAGGCTCATCTCGCAGCCCAGGCTGGCCAGGACGAACGCATCCTTGCCTAGCCCCGCCGTGGCATCCAGGATCCGCGGACGCACGCCCTGGGCGATCCCCACCGCCTTGGCGATCATCTGCCCGCTGCCACCACCGTACAGACGTCGGTGCGCCGCGCCGCCTTCGACAAAGTCCACGCGCACCGGCCCTGGCGCGTCGGCCCCGAGCTGCTGCAGCTGCAAACCCTGCTCGCCGACCTGGAGGGCGAACTCCGCCTCGTCGATCTGCAACGGCAGCCCCAGTCGCTCGGCCCAATGCGCCGCCTGCGGCTGGAATGCCTCGGCCAAGGCCTCGACTTTGATGCGGCAGGCCGCTGGTTGCTCACTCATCTGAAAACACGCTCAAAAAATTAATGATCGGCAAAAACTGCCGATAAAAGAACTATCCGGCATTTTGCCAGAGCTGAGCGTCGACCCGAGAGAAATGTCAGACATTCGAAGCCTATCCATTGGCGTCATATCGCCCCACGGCGATTACGGCCTCAAAAACTCCCAGGCACTGAGCGGCGTCAGCCATCTGTGGCAGGATTTTTTTGCCCAGGCGTTGGCCGAGCAACGCGGCGATGGCACGAAGGTCACTGACGACAATTCTCTGGTGGCGGTGGACGGCCCGACCGAACCCCATGGCGGCAGCGACCTGCTGACGCAAATCGTTACCCAGCGTCATTGCGACGTCCAGGACACCGAGATCCGCCCACCGGAGCCGCTGTTCCTGCCGATCGCCGAGTTCGAGACCGAGCTGCTGGACAAACCCTTCCCGCCCTTCCCGCCTGAAGAAATCGTCGCCCAGCAACACCAGCAAAACTTCGAAAGCGGCTGGGTACGCCCTATCGTCCTCAATGCCGGCCAGCCTGCGCCTGAGCCGAGCCCGGCGCCGCAACCACGGCCGTTGCACCTGCCGATTGCCGAATTCGAAATGGACCTGCTGGACAAACCCTTTCCGCCCTTCCCGCCGGAAGAGCTCATCGAGCAACAGAAACAGTTCGATTTCGATACCGGCTGGGCGCGTCCGCTGATCCTGCAGAACCTGCGGATCGCCGCCTAAACCTCAAGCTGCCACTACCTCAATGGCGCCCAGCGACAGCCTGGCCGCTCAGCCCTTGAACAACTGGTTGATCTGCCCGAACGGTATGGCCCGGTCGGCGAAGTCGAAGCTGCCGTGGTCGCGAATTTCCTGCGCCGCCTGGTAGAAGGCGCCATAGGCGGCCCGCGCCAGGGCCGAACCGACGCTGATCCGCTTCACCCCCAGCTCGCTCAACTGCGCCTGGGTCAATTTCAGGCCGCCCGACATCAGCACGTTGACCGGCTTCGGCGCCACCGCCCGGACCACCGCAATGATTTCCTCCGCCGAGCTCAGCCCAAGTGCATACAGCACATCGGCGCCGGCCTCGGCGTAGGCTTGCAGGCGGCGAATGGTGTCCGGCAGGTCCTGCCGGCCATGCAGCAGGTTCTCCGCCCGCGCCGTGAGCACAAAGGGAAAAGGCAATTGCCGCACCGCGGCGACCGAGGCCTCGATACGCTCGACCGCCAGCTTGAAGTCATAGATCGGATCATTGGCCCGCCCCGTGGCGTCTTCGATGGAGCCGCCCACCGCCCCGCTGGCGGCCGCTTGGCGCAGGGTCCGGGCACAGCCTTCGGGACTGTCGGAAAAACCGTTTTCCAGGTCCACCGCCACCGGCAGGCTGCTGGCCCCGACTATGGCGCGAACGTTGCCCAGGGTGTCCTCCAGGGACAAGGCGCCTTCAGCGTCGGGGCGGCCCAGGGAGAACGCGAAACCGGCGCTGGTGGTCGCCAGGGCCTCGAAGCCGAGGCTGGCCAGCATCTTGGCGGAACCCGCGTCCCAGGGGTTGGGAATCACGAACGCCCGATCACGCTCATGCAGGGCCTTGAAGGTTTGGGCACGGAGGGTTTGCGCATCCATTGGCGGACTCCTGGGCAGGAAAATGATTCCGCCTCAGAGCAAGCCGAGTTGCTCCGCGGCGGGCTCTCTGTATAGCTCAGGCAAGGCCGGCAATCCAGGCAGGCGCTCCATCAGGCGCGCGTGGAAACGCCGCGCCAGCTCGGCGGCCAGGCGGTTATCGGCGGTGTGCAGGAAGATGTAGGGGGTTCGCCCTTCCTCGATCCAGCCGGCAACCTTGTCGATCCAGGGCACCAGGAACGGATCGTTGGCCTCGAGCTCCGGATGGCCGATAAAACGTACCTGGGGAAACTGGGTGAAGGCGGCCGGGCGCGGCGGCACCTTGGGTTTCTTCGATTGCGCATGGAGCACGGACGGCTCGCTGGAAGTGCAACTGAACAAGGCGCGCGGGTCGAGGCAGATACGCTCCACGCCGCGATCCAGCAACAGGCGATTGAGCATGCGCTCGGCATCGCCCTTGGCGAAAAAGTCCCGATGCCGGACTTCCACCGCCAACGGCCGCTCCAGGCCATCGATAAAGCCCGCCAGCTCGGCCAGGCGTTGTGGTGTGAAGCTCGCGGGCAGTTGAAGCCACAGCGGCGAAACACGCTCGCCCAGCGGGCTGAGCAACTGCAGGAAGCTCTCGGCCGCGCCCAGCTGCTCGCGCAGATCGCCACCATGGCTGATATCGCCGGGAAACTTGGCGGTGAAGCGAAAATGCTCGGGCATGGTCAGTGCCCAGCGCTGCACCGTGGCCTCGGCGGGGCGCGCGTAGAAGGTGGTATTGCCTTCCACGGCATTGAAGACCTGGCAATACAGGCCGAGAAAATCCGTCGGGCGCGCGCTTTCCGGATACAGGTACTCACGCCAGGCGTTTTCGCTCCAGGAAGGACAACCGAGGTAATAAGGCAGCAACATCAGATATGCAGGTCGAGACCCACCACTTCCATATCCCAATCGACGAAACCGGCGGTGGTCAGGTAGCTGGCCAGGGCATTGGCCACGCTTCTTTTCATGGCGCGATGGAAGATCATGTCCTGCGGACGGGCGGGAAGATTGCTGGTGCTCCCAGCGGACTGGGAACGCGCCTGGGCAGGAGTCTCGGGTTGGACTTCGACGGCATCTGCGTCCTCCAGCGAGTCGTCCAGCAGCACGCCGCCTTTGCGAGGCTTGCGCTTGATGGGGTAGGACTGAGAGGAAATGCCGTCTATGCGCATAATCACATGCTCGATATCAATGATGGCAATTTAGCGGCACCTAGCCGACTACGCAAATGCCCGAGTGATAACTAGAACACAGAAAATGCAAAAGGTTTAAAAGCCGCCGGAAACGGCCACGAAAACCTGACGATTGGCACGCTCATCGCACGGATTCGTGCTGGCAGATGGCCCTGTAGCGCGGTCAGCGCGCCTTCGGCGTCGCCACCTTGTCCCGCAGGTACACCGGTTGCGCCTCGTCCGCCGGGATCGCCTCGCCGCGCTCCCAGGCGAAACGCGCCAGGCTCAGCAAATCTTCGGCGTGGGGCAGCATGCCCGCGTCCTGGCCGCTGAGATTGACCCCGATACGCTCGGCGTAGCCCCAGCCGGTGCCCGCGCCGAACCAGTCGCCGCTGGCGTCCGCCGGCAACGCGGCGGCTTCTGGCGGCAACACCGCTTCGGCCCCTGCCAGGCGCATCTCGCCGGCCACTTCGCGATAGCAACCCCAGTAGACCTCATCCATCCGCGCATCGATGGCAGCAGCCACCTGGGTCGCGCCGTGTTCGCGCAACGCCCGCTGCGCCAGCACCGCCAGGTTCGACACCGGCAGCACCGGGCGCTCCAGGGCGAAGGCCAGGCCCTGCACCACGCCGATGGCGATCCGCACACCGGTAAAGGCCCCCGGCCCGCGACCGAAGGCAATGGCATCGACGGCCTGCAGGCTGGTGCCGGCATCGGCCAGCAGTTTCTGGATCATCGGCAGCAGCTTCTGTGCATGCAGGCGCGGGATCACCTCGTAGTGGCTCGTCACCTTGCCGTCGTGCAGCAAGGCGACCGAGCAGGCTTCAGTCGCGGTGTCCAGGGCCAGCAAGGTGCTCATCGATGTTTCCATAAGGCAGAGGGAGTTGAAAAAAGTGACGCATTATAAACAGCAACGGCCCGCAAGCGGGCCGTTGAAGATGAAGCAAATCCGACTGATCAGTTCAGCGCTTCGAGCACCTTGCCGGTGATCGACTCGACCGAGCCGACGCCCGCGATGTGGCTGTACTTCGGCTTGCCCTGATTGGCGGCCAGGCCCTGGTAGAACTCCACCAGCGGCTTGGTCTGGGAGTGGTAGACCGACAGGCGATGACGCACGGTTTCTTCGGTGTCGTCTTTACGCTGGACCAGGTCTTCACCAGTGATGTCGTCTTTACCGGCGATTTTCGGCGGATTGTAGACGGTGTGGTAAACGCGGCCCGAGGCCTCGTGCACACGGCGACCGGCGATACGCTGGACGATCTCTTCGTCATCGACAGCGATTTCGACCACGTTATCCAGCTCGACGCCGGCTTTGACCAGCGCTTCGGCCTGAGGAATGGTGCGCGGGAAGCCGTCGAACAGGAAACCCTTGGCGCAATCCGCCTGGCTGATGCGTTCCTTGACCAGGTTGATGATCAGGTCATCGGAGACCAGACCACCGGCGTCCATCACGCTCTTGGCTTTCAGGCCCAGCTCGGTGCCAGCCTTGACCGCTGCGCGCAGCATGTCGCCGGTGGAGATTTGCGGAATGCCGAATTTTTCGGTGATGAACTTTGCCTGAGTACCTTTACCGGCCCCGGGAGCTCCCAGCAGAATTACGCGCATCGATGTGCTCCTCAATTTTTTATTTAGAAACGCTCGGATTCGCCTCGTGGGGCCAATCTCGGAAATGGGATAGTGGCCGCCCAAACGGCCAAAGGCTGATCAAGATACACAGCCGACACAGCGCACACAAGCAGCCGAAAGTCGGAGCAACCCGCTGCCTTTATGCCCTGGCGACAGGGTATTGCTGGTCGCAACCCCATAACAAAGTGTCGCCTGGCAACGGTCGCCAGCCCTTTCGGGCCAGCGCTCGAAGTACCGTGCCAAGCCACTGAAAACCCCGGCAATTACCTTAGCCGGTATTACGCAAACCGGCGGCAATCCCCGCCACAGACACCAGCAGCGCCTGTTCCACCGGGCTGTCCTGGGCGCCGTCCTGGCGTCGCGAGCGGGCCAGCAGTTCGGCCTGCAATAGATGCAGCGGGTCCAGGTAGGTGTTGCGCAGGCGAATGAACTCCAGGGTGTCAGGGCTATGTGCCAGTAACTGCGACTGACCGGTCAGCCCCAAGACCACCGAACACGCCTGCGACAATAAGTCGCGTAAATGCGCACCCAATGGCAGCAGCGCCGGTTCGACCAATCGCTCGTCGTAGGAACGGGCGATATCCGCGTCGGCCTTGGCCAGCACCATCTCCAGCATGTCGATGCGCGTACGGAAAAACGGCCACTGTTCGCGCATCTGCCCCAGCAACTCGCCTTCCCCGCGTTCCAGGGCCTTGCTCAAGGCGGTTTCCCAGCCCAGCCAGGCCGGCAACATCAGGCGCGTCTGGGTCCAGCCGAAAATCCACGGAATGGCCCGCAGGCTTTCGATGCCGCCGGCGCGACGCTTGGCCGGCCGACTGCCCAATGGCAGGCGCCCCAGCTCCTGCTCCGGCGTGGACTGGCGGAAATACTCGACGAACTGCGGGTTCTCCCGCACCACCGCGCGATAGGCCTTCACCCCATCGGCGGCCAGCTCGTCCATCAGGTCGCGCCATGCCGGCTGCGGCAGGGGCGGTGGCAGCAAGGTCGCTTCCAGCACCGCCGCCAGGTAGAGATTGAGATTCTGCTCGGCGATGTCCGGCAGGCCGAATTTGAAACGAATCATTTCCCCTTGCTCGGTGGTGCGGAAGCGCCCCGCCACCGATCCCGGCGGCTGCGACAGGATCGCCGCGTGGGCCGGGCCGCCGCCACGCCCCACGGTGCCACCGCGACCGTGGAACAGCAGCAGCTCGACCTGCTGCTCGCGGCAGATATCCACCAGTTTTTCCTGGGCCCGGTACTGCGCCCAGGCGGCCGCGGTGGTGCCGGCATCCTTGGCCGAGTCGGAATAACCGATCATCACTTCCTGCGGCCCCTGCAAGCGCGAGCGATAGCCCGGCAGAAGCAGCAACTGCTCGATCACCGGGCCGGCGTTGTCCAGGTCGGCCAGGGTTTCGAACAGCGGCACCACGCGCATCGGCCGCAGCACACCGGCTTCCTTGAGCAGCAGTTGCACGGCGAGCACATCGGAAGCGGCGCCGGCCATGGAGATGACATAGGAGCCCAGCGACGCCGCCGGGGCCGCGGCGACTTCCCGGCAAGTCGCCAGCACTTCGGCGGTATCGGCCGATGGCTTGAAGTAACCGGGCAGCAGTGGACGACGGCTGCCCAGTTCGCGCATCAGGAAATCGATGCGCTGCTCCTCGCTCCAGTCGCCGTAGCGTCCCAGGCCCAGGTAGTCGGTGATTTCGGTCATGGCCGCGGTGTGCCGCGAGGAGTCCTGACGCACATCCAGGCGCACCAGGAACAGGCCGAAGGTCACCGCGCGGCGCAGGCAGTCGAGCAGCGGACCGTCGGCGATTACCCCCATGCCGCATTCATGCAGGGACTGATAGCAGAGCTCCAGCGGGTCCAGCAGCTCGCGGTTGTTCTGCAACACCTGGGCAGTTGCTGGCACGCTACCGCTCAACGAGGCCTGGGCCCAGTTGCGGGTGGCCCGCAGGCGCTCGCGCAACTGCTTGAGCACCGCGCGATAGGGTTCGGCGCTGTCGCCGGCCAGGGTCCGCAGCGCCGCGTTGGCCTGCTGCATGGACAGGTCGGCAGCCAGTTGATCGACATCGCGCAGGTACAGGTCGGCGGCCATCCAGCGCGCCAGCAACAGCACCTCGCGGGTCACCGCCGCGGTGACATTGGGGTTGCCGTCCCGGTCGCCGCCCATCCACGAAGCGAAGCGGATCGGCGCCGCCTCCAGGGGCAAGTGCATGCCGGTGGCCGCATGCAGGGCCTGGTCGGCCTTGCGCAGATAGTTGGGGATGGCCTGCCACAGCGAGTGTTCGATCACTGCGAAGCCCCACTTGGCTTCGTCCACCGGGGTTGGCCGGGTTCGGCGGATTTCTTCGGTGTGCCAGGCCTCGGCGATCAGGCGCTGCAGGCGGGTCTGGATCTGCGCGCGCTCGGCCGAGGTCAGGTCGCGATGGTCCTGGGCGGCCAGTTGCGCGGCGATGGCATCGTATTTCTGGATCAGCGTGCGGCGGGCGACTTCCGTGGGGTGGGCGGTCAGCACCAGCTCGATCTCCAGCCGCCCCAGCTGCCGGGCCAGCGCCTCGGCGCCATGGCCTTCGGCCCGCAGGCGCGCCAGCAGTTCCGGCAGCACCCGCGACTCGAACGGCGCCGGCTGCGACTCTTCGCGACGGTGAATCAACTGGTACTGCTCGGCGATGTTGGCCAGGTTGAGGAACTGGTTGAACGCCCGCGCCACCGGCAGCAGTTCGTCCTCGCTGAGCTGGTTGAGGCTGGCGCTGAGCTCGGCATCCAGCGAACCGCGCCGGTCGGCCTTGGCGCCCTTGCGAATCTGTTCGATCTTGTCGAGGAAACCCTCGCCATACTGTTCACGAATGGTGTTGCCCAACAGCTCACCCAGCAGGTGAACATCTTCGCGCAAGCGCGCATCAATATCGGTCATCTACCTGTTCTCCAGCGGACTTGGGGCTCCTAGTAAGCCCCAAGAGTGCCGCCAGCACATGGCTATTAGCAAGGGCGGTCTTGACGCGAACGGGTCCGGGCAAGGCCGGCGCACGACGAAGCGCCTTTAAACCTTGCGTGATGGAGCTAGTCTCAAGAGTAAGCCGCACAACGGCTTAGCGCCGGCACAGGCCGGTCACTCACCAGGCCCTGCCACAAGCAGGCGTTCATTGAGGTTGCCATGAAAATCCGTGAGCTCGCGCAACACTGGGAAGAAAACGCCAAGGGTCGCCTGACCAAGACCGGCTACACGATCTATCTGGACGTCGAAGCCGCAGCACGCCTGGCGGCGATTTCCGAGATGTACCCCAAACGCCAGACCGAGGAACTGCTCGGCGAACTGATCGGGGCTGCCCTGGAGGAACTCGAAACCAGTTTCCCTTATGTCCAGGGCCAGCATGTGGTCGCCACCGACGAAGAAGGCGATCCGCTCTACGAGGACATCGGTCCTACCCCGCGTTTTCTCGCCCTGTCGCGGCGTTATCTGCACGATATGTCGGCTCAGGCCGAAGAACAGAAACACTGATCCACTCCCGCATTTCTCACCGATAAAAGCGTTATTCCTGACCCCGAATCGGGTCAGGAGTACCCCTGCGCATGGCAAAAGTTCCCGATTTAGAGCCTTGTCTTCCCGGTCAGAAAGTTTCTCGGCGACTGGCCATATTCTCTGAACTATTCAAAAAAGCTTCCGGTCACACCCAGTAACCATCACTGGAACGGCCGTTTCAATTCAGCACCCTCGGCAACACCGTCACTCAGCGTTACGGCAGCGGAACCGGGATGGTTTTGATGTTTTTCAGGAGTTATCCAATGGAGTTGAAGACCATGAAGATCAGCACTGCCAAATCCTCGTCAAACCCTCTGCGCGGGCTGAAGCTGGCCGCGCTGGCTCTCGGTAGCAGCCTGGTCCTGGCCGGTTGCGCCGGTAATCCGCCGAGCGAGCAATACGCGGTGACGCAATCTGCGGTCAACAGCGCAGTCAGCGCGGGCGGTACCGAGTTTGCCGCCGTGGAAATGAAGTCGGCTCAGGACAAGCTCAAACAAGCCGAGCTCGCCATGCACGACAAGAACTACGACGAAGCCCGGCGCCTGGCCGAACAGGCCGAATGGGACGCCCGCGTCGCCGAGCGCAAGGCCCAGGCCGCCAAGGCCGAACAGGCATTGAAGGACTCTCAGAAAGGCGTTCAGGAACTGCGCCAGGAAGGCATGCGCAGCGTGCAATGAGCCACGGGCGCCAATTCCCACGTATTCGCCATCGATAAAAGGACGAACCCATTATGCGTAAACAACTGATGATCCCTGCCCTGTTGGCCCTGAGCGTGGCGCTGGCGGCATGCTCCACCCCGCCTAACGCCAACCTGGAAAACGCCCGGACCAACTACTCCGCCCTGCAGGCCAATCCGCAGGCCACCAAGGTGGCGGCCCTGGAAACCAAGGACGCCAGCGAATGGCTGGACAAAGCCGACAAGGCCTACCTGAACAAGGAGGACGAAAAGAAGGTCGACCAACTGGCCTACCTGACCAACCAGCGGATTGAAGTGGCCAAGCAGACCATCGCTCTGCGCACCGCGGAAACCCAGCTCAAGGACGCCGGCGACCAGCGCGCCAAGGCGCTTCTCGATGCCCGTGACGCGCAGATCAAGCAACTGCAATCGAGCCTCAACGCCAAGCAGACCGACCGCGGTACCCTGGTGACCTTCGGTGACGTGCTGTTCGCCACCAACAAGGCCGACCTGAAGTCCAACGGCCTGGTCAACATCAACAAGCTGGCGCAGTTCCTGCGCGACAACCCTGACCGCAAAGTGATTGTCGAGGGCTACACCGACAGCACCGGCAGCGCGGCCTACAACCAGTCGCTGTCCGAGCGTCGCGCCACTTCGGTGCAGGTCGCCCTGATCAAGATGGGTGTCGATCCGGCACGCATCGTTGCCCAGGGTTACGGCAAGCAATACCCGGTTGCCGACAACGGCAGCGTTTCCGGGCGCGCCATGAACCGTCGCGTGGAAGTCACCATTTCCAACGACAACCAGCCGGTCGCGCCACGTTCGGCCATCAGCGCCAACTGAGGCCGGCCCCGCGCGATAAACCGTGCACCCAATAAAAAGCCCCGCCTTGATCGGCGGGGCTTTTTTATTGCGGCAAACGGATCACGGCTTGCGCTGGCAAGTCGTTCGATCACTGCTCCAGCTTCGGTGTTTCCTGGCCCATGCAGCGCACGGCGCGCTTCTTGTTGTTGACCAGCACGCCGGTCAGCCCCTTCTGCTCGGTGTCGAACAGCACCAGCACGCCATCGACGCACTGCGCCACCTCGGCCGCCGGCTCCAGGGAGACCTTGTAGTCCTCGCCGGGCACGGTCTTGAGCATGGTGAAATCGTTGAGCAGCAACGCATCCTCCGGTTTGGCGAAATGCAGGTAGCCGTAGTACCACAGGCACGCCACGGTGCCGAGGATGCTGCAGATACCGGTGATGATCATGGGGATGGCGTTACGTTCTTCGCTCATTGCGGACTCTCTGGAGGTTCTACGACTGGATTCAAAGGTGCGGGGTAATTCGGGATTTCGCCCAGGCGGCGCAAGCCGTTGAAATGCTGCGGATCTTCAAGGTAACGCAGCATCACCTGGCGCCAGACCGGGTCGGCGAAGGTCTGCACATGCCCGCCACGGGTCAGCTGCAGCACCCTGGGCGGGGGCGCAGCTTGATACAGACGGATGCCGTTGGAAAGCGGTACGAGGGAATCGTCGATGCTGTGGTAGATCAGCTTGGGCACACCATCCAGGCGCGCCATGGCCTTGATTGCACTGTCGCCATCCGGCACCAGCCAGGACAGCGGCACCTGGAACGGCCAGGTCATCCAGGACGTGCTCAGGGCAAAACGGCCCACCTCGCGGTAACTGGCCGGCACGCCGTCGAAGACGATGGCCTTGAGCTGGCGCTGGCGTTCCGGATGCTGCTCCACCAGATAGTGGATGGCCAGGGCGCCGCCCAGGCTCTGGCCCAGGACGATCAGCGGCTTGCCCTGGACTTCGGGCGCCCGGTCCAGCCACTGGAAGGCCGCGTCGACGTCCTGGTAGATCGCCGGCAGGCTCGGTTCGCCTTGCGACACCCCGTAGCCACGGTAGTCCACCAGCAGCACCTGGTAGCCCTGCTCCGGCAACCACCAACTGCCGCCGAGGTGCCCGGACAGGTTGCCGCCATTGCCGTGCAGGTGCAGCACCGTGCCCTTGACCGGCACCCCGGCCTTGGCCGGCAGCCACCAGCCGTGCAGGCGCGTACCGTCGGCGGCGGTCAGTGTGACGTCGCGGTAATCGAGCCGGGCCTTGTCCGGGGTGAACGGCAAGCCGCGCTCGGGATAGAACAGCAGCGAGCTGCAACCGCTCAAGGTCAGTAGCAGGCAGACAATGCTGAGGACTCGCATCCGTTTGAAGCCTCGCGACAGGGGGTGAAAAGGATACTGCTGCAGGAGCGAGGCTTGCCCGCGATAACCAACGATGCGGTGATGCAGAAAAACCGCGGCGCCTTTATCGCGGGCAATCGAACGTCGACCGGCCGCTCCTACAGGTATGCGTCAAAGGATGTTGGAGTAATCCGCCTCGATCCGGTCCAGGCTCAGGTGATTGAGGAAGTTGGAGAAGCACATCCAGGCCGACAGCGCGTTCATGTCGCGGAACTGGTCCGGCAGGTACTTGGGCGGCACCACCAGGCCTTCGTCCACCAACTGCCGTAGGGTACGCATGTCCTCCAGGGTGGTCTTGCCGCAGAACAGCAAAGGCACCTGCTCGAGCTTGCCCTTGCGCACGGCCAACTGAATGTAGTTGTAAACCATGATGAAGCCCTTGAGGTAGGACAAGTCTTTGGTGAATGGCAGGCCCGTCGGCACCGAACCGCGGAACACCCGGCTGGCGTTGCCATAGCTTTCGGCCATTTCGAAACCCTGCTCGCGGAAGAACTCGAACACCTGCATGAAGTCCGCGCCCTCTTCCACCATGTGAATGGCGCGGGTGCGGTTGGTCAGCTTGCGCAGACGGCTCGGGTAGGAGGCAAAGGTGATGATCTCCATCAGGATCGCTAGGCCTTCCTGGGTCACGGTCGACGAGGGCGGGCCCTTGGACAGGAAGGTGCAGATCGGCTGGTTCAGGCCGTTGAGGGTGGTGCCCACGTGCACCAGGCCTTCATGGACTTCCAGGGCCCGCACATCGCGCTCGTTGAACATGGCGTCGGCGCGGATCTTGATGTAGTCGGCGCCGGCCGCCGCGTCCGCGACTATGCCGTCGGACTCGAAGACCCGGATGGTTTCCTCGGCCTCGCCGAACACCTTGTTCAGCCGGCTTTGCAGCAGGTTGACGGCTTCCTTGGCGCTCAGGGTCTTGGGTTCGTCCTTGAGGTCGCCACGGCCGTCGATGTTGTTCAGGTAATCCGAGAGCATCAGGCCCAGGTCGGCCAGGGTCGGGTCGCCGGCATGAAAGGCGTCGGAGGCCGCGCCGTAGAGTTCCTGGGAAATCAGCCCGAAATCCTCGGTGCCACGGGCCTCGAGCATCCGCACCACCATGCGGTACTCCTTGCACATGCGCCGCATGATCTGCCCCACCGGGTTGAACTGGCCCAGTTGCCGGGTGATGTCACGCTCGATGTTCTGGAACTCCAGCTTCACCGCGCTGGAATCGAAAGACAGCGCCCGGCCTTCGTAATAGGCGCGGTCCACCGCCGGCATTTCCTTGCCCTTGGCCTTGAGGAAACCTTTGCGGATGTTGTCATCCCATTTCACCGCATCCAGTACGCGGATCGGCGTCTGTGCCAGCACAATGCGATCGGACAAGGTGCGTATCGTCTGCTGGTAATCGTCCACCACAAACTCCTGTTAAAACGTCTGTACTGCGTTTACTTGCCCGCCCGCTGGAAGCGCGCCGCCTCGACGAACACGTCGGAGTTGGCGGGGTCGTCCAGATAGGCGAAAACCTGTGGCAGCGCGCTGTCGATCAGCACGCCCTCGCCGTCCTTGGTGTCGAACGGCTCGCCCCGCAGGGCGTTCTGCCCGCGGGCCTGATTGATCTGCTCGAGATCGAGCTGGTAGAGCACCAGTTCGTGTTCGTCGGTCAACTCGAAACCGGCGATGGTGAAGTGCCCACCGAGCGCCTGGGGCACAGCCGCCGAGAGATACCAGCGGCTGCCATGGCGGGACACGGTAAATTCGTAAGTATCGTGCTGTTGCGGCCTGGCCTTGACGGAAGTGACGGCCTTGTAGCGGTTGTTGCCGGTGCGGCTCAGCTGCAGGGTGAGCGGTTCGCCCCAGGCATTCTTGCTGGTCCATTTGCCCAGCAACGCCGCGGGCGCTGCCTGATCGGCCGGCAAGGGTTCCTTGAAGGACACCAGGCAGCCACTGAGCAGCAGGAACGACAAGGCGATCACAACACGCCAGGCTTTCATTCAACACTCCCTATCAGCAGTCGACCGGTAACCGCTGGCGAAGCCTGCGTTCGGGCAGGCGGATCACACCGAGGCCAGAACCAGGTGCATGTACCGAGTAAGAATGCCCAGCATGTCTTCGTCGGCCTGAGGCTCTGCCCCGTTGAGCAGGCCCTGATATTCCATCCGTCCGATTATAGACGTCAACACTTTGGCATCCTGTTGCGGCTCGCGGGAACCCAATACCTGGAAAAACTGGCAAGTACCGTGCAGCAGGATCTGCTGGTGGGAACGCACCAGCAGCGCCAGGCGCGGGTTGAGCAGCGCTTCCTGGCGAAACGCCTGTTCGGCCATCAGATGCTCGCGGCGGTTGTGCAGTTGGCGCTGCACGTAGTCGGCGGTCAGGCGGGCAATGTCATCGGCCAGTTGCGCACGGGATTCCGGGCTGCCATCGCCATAGGCGACCATTTCCCGCAGCAAGCCCTCGTTGTTGGCCCAGAGCTTGGCCATGAAGGCGGCGCTGCGCTCGACGTATTGGGCGAAGGTATCGGTGAGCAGGTCATCGATATCCTTGAAGTAGTAGGTGGTGGCCGACAGCGGCACACCGGCTTCGGCGGCTACCGCGCGATGGCGCACAGCCCGCACGCCATCGCGCACGACAATGCGCATGGCCGCGTCGAGAATATCCTGGCGACGTTGCTCACTGCCCTGTCGGCTGGCCTTGCGACCCTGGTACTGAACACTTTCAGCGACCGCAGTGGCGATGCCAGCTGCACCTTCTTGAGCAATTGCACGGTTCACGACAGGTATTCCTCTCACATAAAAATGAAAAAAGCAGTACGTCAGTGCCACACAGACAATAAAAAGCCGCCTGTTAGCGGCGGCTTTTTATTCAACATATTTACGCTTGCGGCCGCATGTGCGGGAACAGGATCACGTCGCGGATCGACGGGGAGTTGGTCAGCAGCATCACCAGGCGGTCGATGCCGATACCTTCACCGGCGGTCGGCGGCATGCCGTACTCCAGGGCGCGAACGAAGTCGGCATCGTAGTGCATGGCTTCGTCGTCACCGGCGTCCTTGTCGGCCACCTGGGCCATGAAACGCTCGGCCTGGTCTTCCGCGTCGTTCAACTCAGAGTAGGCGTTGGCGATTTCACGACCACCGATGAACAGCTCGAAACGGTCGGTCACGTTCGGGTTCTCGTCGTTGCGACGGGCCAGCGGCGAGACTTCGAACGGGTACTGGGTAATGAAGTGCGGCTGCTCCAGCTTATGCTCGACCAGCTCTTCGAAAATCATCACCTGCAGCTTGCCCAGGCCTTCGAAGCCGAGCACCTTGGCACCGGCTTTCTTGGCGATGGCGCGAGCCTTGTCGATGTCGTTCAGGTCATCGGCGGTCAGCTCGGGGTTGTACTTGAGGATCGAATCGAACACCGACAGGCGCACGAACGGCTCGCCGAAGTGGAACACCTTGTCGCCGTACGGCACGTCGGTGCTGCCCAGGACCAGTTGCGCCAGTTCGCGGAACAGTTCTTCGGTCAGGTCCATGTTGTCTTCGTAGTCGGCGTAGGCCTGGTAGAACTCCAACATGGTGAATTCAGGGTTGTGCCGGGTCGAAACGCCTTCGTTACGGAAGTTGCGGTTGATCTCGAACACTTTCTCGAAACCACCGACCACCAGACGTTTCAGATACAGCTCCGGGGCGATACGCAGGAACATTTCCATGTCCAGGGCGTTGTGGTGGGTCTCGAACGGCTTGGCCGCCGCGCCGCCAGGAATGGTCTGCAGCATCGGCGTTTCCACTTCCAGGAAGTCACGCTTCATCAGGAAGCTGCGGATGTGGGCGATGACCTGGGAACGCACGCGGAAGGTTTCGCGTACGTCTTCGTTGACGATCAGGTCGACGTAGCGCTGGCGATAGCGCTGCTCGGTGTCGGTCAGGCCGTGATGCTTGTCCGGCAGCGGGCGCAGCGACTTGGTCAGCAGGCGCACGTTAGTCATTTCGACGTACAGGTCGCCCTTGCCGGAACGGGCCAGGGTGCCTTCGGCGGCGATGATGTCGCCCAGGTCCCAGGTCTTGACCGCGTTCAGGGTCTCTTCCGGCAGGGTCTTGCGGTTGACGTAGACCTGGATACGCCCGGTCATGTCCTGGATCACCATGAACGAACCACGGTTGAGCATGATGCGACCGGCAACCTTGACCGGAATCGCCGCCTCGGCCAGCTCTTCCTTGGTCTTGTCCGCGTACTGTTTCTGCAGGTCGTTGCAGTAGTTGTCGCGGCGGAAGTCGTTGGGGAAAGCCTGACCCTTGGCGCGCTCGGCAGCAAGCTTTTCCTTGCGCAGGGCGATCAGGGTGTTTTCTTCCTGTTGCAGGGCCTGGTCGAGTTGTAGGTCGCTCATGTCTTTAAAATTTCCATCACAGGTTCGTTGCCCCTTGCCTGTGGCAAGGGATCGCGGGCCAGCCTCGCTCCTACAGAAGCGCGCCGTGCCCGCGGCATGGGTGTCGCGGCTTACAGCCCCGATTTCAGGCTGGCCACCAGGTATTCGTCGATGTCGCCGTCGAGCACCTTGTCGCAGTCACTGCGTTCGATGTTGGTACGCAGATCCTTGATCCGCGAGGCATCGAGCACGTAGGAGCGGATCTGGTGACCCCAGCCGATGTCGGACTTGCTGTCCTCCAGCGCCTGGGAAGCGGCGTTGCGCTTCTGGATCTCCTGCTCGTACAACCGGGCCCGCAGCATCTTCATGGCGGTGTCCTTGTTGGCGTGCTGGGATCGTTCGTTCTGGCAGCTGACCACGGTGTTGGTCGGTACGTGGGTGATACGTACAGCCGAGTCGGTGGTGTTTACGTGCTGACCACCGGCACCGGAGGAACGGTAGGTGTCGATCCGCAGGTCGGCCGGGTTGATCTCGATTTCCACCTTGTCGTCGATCTCGGGCGACACGAACACGGCCGAGAACGAGGTGTGGCGGCGGGCGCCGGAGTCGAACGGGCTCTTGCGCACCAGGCGGTGCACGCCGATCTCGGTGCGCAGCCAGCCAAAGGCGTACTCGCCCTTGATGTGCACGGTGGCGCCCTTGATGCCGGCGACTTCGCCTTCGGACAGCTCCATGATGGTGGCGTCGAAGCCACGCTTGGAGGCCCAGCGCAGGTACATGCGCAGCAGGATGTTGGCCCAGTCCTGGGCTTCGGTGCCGCCGGAGCCGGCCTGGATGTCCAGGTAGGCGTTGTTCATGTCCATCTCGCCGCTGAACATGCGACGGAATTCCAGCTTGGCCAGGGCTTCGTCGAGACGGGTCAGTTCGGCGACCACATCGCCCACTGTGCCTTCATCGTTCTCTTCGACGGCCATGTCCAGCAGATCGCGGCAATCGGCCAGGCCACCGGACAACTCGTCCAGGGTCTCGACGATCTGCGCCAGCGCAGCACGTTCGCGGCCCAGTTCCTGGGCGTATTCAGGTTTGTTCCAGACGTTCGGATCTTCAAGCTCGCGATTGACTTCGGTCAGACGCTCATGCTTTTGATCGTAGTCAAAGATACCCCCGAATAGTTTCGGAGCGCTCGGACAGGTCCTTGATAGTGTTAAGGATCGGGTTGATTTCCATGGCAGGCAGCACTCGTTGGCGAACTTTTGAAAGCCGGCGAGTATAACGTAATCAAGCTGGCGCGGCAGCCCGCCTGGCGGCTTTAGGCCCCCGCGGTGGTGGTTTTTTTCACTCGATCCCCACCTGATTGCGACCATTGTGCTTGGCCAGATACAGGCCTTTGTCGGCGGCCGAGATCAATTGCCGGCAACTGGTGCTCGGCTGCGGCGTCATGGTGGACAGGCCGATGCTGATGGTCAGGCTGGCCCCTTCGGTCGGCGCGATATGCGGAATCTTCAGGGCGGCCACGGTCTGGCGCAGTTTCTCGGCCACCAGCCGCGCCCCGCCGGGCGAGGTGTTCGGCAGTACCAGGGCGAACTCCTCCCCGCCATAACGCGCCGGTAAATCCGACGGTCGGCTGCTGGCCTCGCGGATCGCCGTCGCCACCTTGCGCAGGGCTTCATCGCCTTCCAGATGACCGAAATTGTCGTTGTAGGACTTGAAGTAATCGACATCGATCATCAGCAGCGACAACTGGGTCTGGTCACGCATTGCCCGGCGCCACTCCAGCTCCAGGTACTCGTCGAAATGCCGGCGGTTGGACAGGCCGGTCAGGCCATCGGAGTTCATCAGGCGCTGCAGTACCAGGTTGGTATCGAGCAGCTGCTGCTGGCTGACCCGCAGCGCGCGATAGGCCGCATCCCGCTGCAACAGGGTCATGTAGGAGCGCGAATGGTAGCGAATGCGCGCCACCAGCTCGATGTTGTCCGGCAGCTTGACCAGGTAATCGTTGGCCCCGGCCGCGAAGGCCGCACTCTTGATCAGCGGGTCTTCCTTGGTCGAAAGCACGATGATCGGAATGTTCTGGGTAGCCGGGTGGTTGCGGTACTCGCGCACCAGCGTCAACCCGTCCAGGCCCGGCATCACCAGGTCCTGCAGGATCACCGTCGGCTTGATGCGGATCGCCTGGGCAATGGCCTGGTGCGGGTCGGCACAAAAGTGGAAGTCGATGTTTTCTTCATTCGCCAACCCACGCCGCACAGCCTCACCGATCATTGCCTGGTCGTCGACCAGCAGCACCATCGCAGCATTTTCATCGGTTTTAAAATCGTCGAGCTGTAAATCATTCATGGGTTGTCACCTGAGTTGCTACCTGGCCAGGACAGCTGCGTTTGTCGGTCATTTGGCAAATATCTCCAGCAATCGTGGAGCGATCTTGTCCAGTGGGCGAATCTCTGTGGCAGCGTCGATGGCAGCGGCCGCCTTGGGCATGCCATACACCGCACTACTATTCTGGTCCTGAGCGATGGTCAGATAACCTTGGTCGCGCATCAGTTTCAGGCCCTGGGCGCCGTCGCGGCCCATGCCGGTCAGCAGTACGCCGACCGCATCGCCATTCCAGTAACTGGCGACGCTTTCAAAAAACACATCGATCGATGGCCGATAGATCTCGTTTACCGGCTCGGCGGTGTAGGCCAGGGCGCCGTTCTTCAACAGCCGGATATGGTGGTTGGTCCCGGCCAGCAGCACCGTACCGCTCTGCGGTGGCTCGCCTTCGCGGGCCAGGCGCACCTTCAGCCCGGAAGCACTGCTGAGCCACTCAGCCATACCCGCGGCAAACACCTGGTCGACGTGCTGCACCAGCACGATGGCGGCCGGAAAATCGGCAGGCAACCCCTTGAGCAGCACTTCCAGCGCCGCCGGGCCACCGGCGGACGAACCGATCGCCACCAGGCCCTGGCGTTGCGCCATGGTGCGCATCGGCACCGGCGCCGAACGCACGTGGCTGCCGCGCTGCTGGCCGATCAGCCAGCCGATGTTGAGGATCTTGCGCAATAAGGGCGCCGCCGCTTCCTGCGCATTGCCGGCACCCAGGGCCGGTGTGTCGACCACGTCCAGCGCGCCATGGCCCATGGCCTCGAACACCCGATGCACGTTCTGCTGGCGGTCCACCGTGACGATCACGATGGCGCAAGGGGTTTCGGCCATGATCCGGCGGGTCGCTTCCACGCCGTCCATCACCGGCATGATCAGGTCCATCAGGATCAGGTCGGGCGTCAGCTTCGCGCAGTACTCGACCGCCTCGGCGCCATTGGTCGCGACCCACACCACTTCGTGCGCGGGCTCGAAGGCCAGGGCCCGGCGCAGGGCCTCCACGGCCATGGGCATGTCATTGACGATCGCGATTTTCATGCCCGCGCTCCTCCAATCAGCTCCACCACCGCATCCAGCAGGGCGTCATCATGGAAACTGGCTTTGGCTAGATAATAGTCGGCTCCGGCATCCAGTCCACGGCGCCGGTCCTCTTCGCGATCCTTGTAGGAAACCACCATCACCGGCAACGACTGCAGGCGATTGTCACGGCGCAGGAGTGTGACCAATTCAATCCCATCCATTCGGGGCATATCGATGTCGGTGATCAGCAGGTCGAAGTCTTCCGAACGCAGGGCGTTCCAGCCATCCATGCCGTCGACGGCGACCGCTACGTCATAACCACGGTTGAGCAAAAGCTTGCGTTGCAGCTCACGCACGGTGAGCGAGTCGTCGACCACCAGGATGCGCTTGCGCGCCGTCTCGGCCTGATGGCGGTTGTGGCGGGCGATGCGCTCCAGGCGGCCGGTATTGAGCAGCTTGTCCACCGAACGCAGCATGTCCTCGACATCGACGATCAGCACCACGGAGCCATCATCGAGCAAGGCCCCGGCGGAAATGTCCTGGACCTTGCCCAGGCGATCGTCCAGCGGCAGCACCACCAGGGTCCGCTCGCCGATGAAACGCTCGACCGCCACGCCATAGACCGCGTCGCGCTCGCGAATCACCACCACCTTGAGTGTGGATTCATTGTTCTGCCCCGCCGGGCGTTGCAGCAACTGGCTGGCCGCGACCAGGCCGACATGGCGGCCTTCGTGCCAGAAATGCTGGCGCCCTTCCAACTGGACAATATCGTCGGGCTCCAGGTCGCACATGCGTTCGATATGCGCCAGCGGGAAGGCGTAGGCCTCTTCGCCGACCTCCACCACCAGGCTGCGCACCACCGACAGGGTCAGCGGCACTTCGAGGTGGAAACGACTGCCCTGCCCCGCCACCTGCTCCAGCTGCACCGCGCCGCGTAGCTGGCGCACCATGTGCTGCACCGCGTCCAGGCCGACCCCGCGCCCGGAGACCTCGGTGACCTTGTCCCGCAGGCTGAAGCCCGGCAGGAACAGGAAGGTCAACAGTTCTTCTTCGCTCAACTGGGCAGCGGTCTCGGCCGGGGACAGCTGGCGCTCGACGATGCTCTGGCGCACCCGCTCCAGGTCGACGCCGTTGCCGTCGTCGCTGAGTTCCAGCACCAGCAGACCGGCCTGGTGCGAAGCGCGCAGGCGAATCAGGCCCTCGGCCGGCTTGCCCGCCAGCAGCCGCTGCTCGGGCGTTTCGATGCCGTGATCGACTGCATTGCGCAACAGGTGGGTCAGTGGCGCTTCGAGTTTTTCCAGCACGTCGCGATCGACCTGGGTCTTCTCGCCCTCGACTTCCAGGCGCACCTGCTTGCCCAGGCTGCGCCCCAGGTCGCGGACCATCCGCACCTGGCCCACCAGCACATCGGCGAACGGCCGCATGCGACAGGCCAACGCGGTGTCGTAGAGCACCTGGGCACGCTGGCTGGCCTGCCAGCCGAACTCATCCAGCTCGGCGGTTTTCTCGATCAGCAACTGCTGGGACTCCGCCAGCAGGCGCCGCGCATCTTCCAGGGCTTCGAGGGCCTCCAGGCCCAGCACCTGCTCCTTGAGATGCCCATTGAGGTTTTCCAATGCTCGCAGCCCGTTGCTCTGCATGCGCTTGAGGCGCTGCAGGGCCGCCAGGTAAGGCTTCAGGCGCTGGGTTTCCACCAGCGACTTGCTCGACAGATCCAGCAGGCTGTTCAGGCGTTCGGCCGTGACCCGCAATACCCGTTCACCACCCTCGGCGAGCTTCTTACCCTTCTGCGGAGTCGCCACGGATGCCTCTAGCGGCGTCTCCTGCAGGGGCTCCAGCGGCAGCTCGAACGGCGGGACCTGCGGTTCGGGCTCGACCCGCGGAGCTTGCAGCTGCAGCTCGGCCATGGGCGGCAGGCTCGGCTCGACCCTGGGCAGGCCAACGCCCGCCGCCGCGCCCGGCGAGCCGATCAACTGCTCCATGAGCGCCACGTAGCCAGCAATGTCCTGCTCACCCACCTGGCTGCTGCCCGGCGTGGCGATGCGCATCAACAAATCGGTGCCCTGCAACAGCGCATCGATATGTTCGGGACGCAGGTACAGCCGCCCTTCCTGGGCGCTGACCAGGCAATCTTCCATTACGTGGGCCACGCTGACCCCGGCGTCGACCCCGACGATCCGCGCCGCGCCCTTGAGCGAGTGAGCGGCGCGCATGCAGGCTTCCAACTGGTCGGCCTGGGTCGGATTGCGCTCCAGCGCCAGCAGGCCGGCACTGAGCACCTGGGTCTGGGCTTCGGCTTCCAGGCTGAAGAGTTCGAGCAGCGAGGCGTCGCGCATTTGATCGGGGGTCATGTCAGGCTCCGGGTCACGGCGGACAACAACTGCTCTTCATCCAGCCAACGCAGGCTGCGGCCCTTCCATTGCAGGACGCCACGGGTGTACTTGGCACTGGCCTGCTGGCCGGAAACCGCGGCGGCATTCAGGGTGCGCTCGTCGATGGCATGGATGCCCTCCACCTCGTCCACCGGCACCACCACCGGGCCGCCCTGGGCGGCGATGATCAACATTCGCGGAATGACCCGCGCACCCGGGGCGACCGTGCCGGTAGCGTCCAGCCCCAGCAGTTCCACCAACGACAGGCACGCCACCAGCGCGCCACGCACATTCGCCACGCCCAGCAAGGCCCGCGAGCGCTGGTGCGGCAAGGAATGGATCGGCTGCAGCGGCGCCACTTCCACCAGGCAGCGGGTGGCAATGCCCAACCATTCCTCGCCCAGGCGAAACATCAGTAACGAACGGGTGACGACATCCGTATCGGCCTCGACCGATTGCTCATGGCGCTCCTGCTGCAACGCATAGCGGTCGAGCAGACGGGTGGCCGCGGCGGAATACACCGAGCAGTTGCGGCAATGCACATGCCCGGCCAGCAACGGGCAACTCTTGTCGCCATGGATACCGATGCGGTTCCAGCAGTCGTCGATGGCCTGCGCATCTTCATGGGTCACGTTCAACGAAACAGAGCCGCTCATGATTTACGCTCACTGTCTGCTGCACGGCCGCTGCGGGCCGCACGCTCCTGCAATCGACGGGCCCCGGCCACGTCTCCCTGGGAGGCCAGTAAAGCAGCCAGGTGCACCAGCGCCTCGGCGTGCTGCGGGTCCAGGTACAGGGCCTTGCGATAGAAACCCTGGGCTTCCAGGGCGCTGCCCGCCACATCGCTGAGCAGCCCCAGCCAATAGAACACCTGCGCCACCGGTTCGTGGGTGTCCAGATAATGCTCGCACGCCACCCGGGCCTCGGCGCTTTTGCCTTCGTTGGCCAGGGCCGCGATGCTGGCCAGCAGGGTCGTGGCGTCGTTGGCCGGCCTGGTCGGCGCAGGACTTGGGCTCGGCGCCGCACTGGCAAACGGCCGGCTGCGCACAGGCGGCGCGATGCTGCGCACCGGTTGGCGCACCGGCAATGTGCTCGGTACGAAGACCGGTGCGGGCTCGGGCTCAGGTTCGGTATGCCGGCTGAAGGCAAAGGACTGGGCAATGCCGATCGAGCGCATGCCCAGGCGGCCCAGCAGGCTGCCTTCGGCCGGGCCGATGAACAGCACGCCTTCAACGTGAGTCAGGCGCTTGAGCACTTCGCACACCTGGCGCTGGGTCGGCTGATCGAAATAGATCAGCAGGTTGCGACAGAAGACAAAATCGTAGGGCGGCTCATTGGCCAGCAAGGTCGGGTCCAGCAGGTTGCCGACCTGCAGGCGCACCTGCTCGCGCACCCGCTCGCTGAGGCTGTAGCGCTCATCCTCGGCGGTGAAATGCCGCTCGCGAAAATCGCTGTGCTGGCCGCGAAAGGAGTTCTTGCCGTACACCGCCTGCCTGGCCCGCTCGACCGACAGCGGGCTGACATCGAAGCCATCGACCTTGAATTGATGGGGCGCGAGCCCGGCATCGAACAGCGCCATGGCAATCGAGTACGGCTCTTCGCCGGTGGAGCACGGCAGGCTGAGGATGCGCAATGCGCGCATGCCCTTGAGTTCGGCAAGGCGCGAGAGGGCGAGTTTGGCCAGGGTCGCGAAGGACTCCGGGTAACGGAAAAACCAGGTCTCCGGAACGATCACCGCCTCGATCAGGGCCTGCTGTTCATCCCGCGAGCCTTGCAGGGTCTGCCAGTAATGGTCGGTGCTGGGCGCCTGCTGGGCGATGCTGCGCTGGCGCACCGCGCGCTCGATGATCGCCGGCCCCACCGAGGCCACATCGAGGCCGATGCGCTCCTTGAGAAAATCGAAAAATCGCTGGTCGCTGCTCATGACGACTCCCCGAGCAGCGCCAGGTCCAGTGGCGGAGAAGGAAACAGCAGCGCGCGCACCTCGGCATCCAGCAGGTCGTCGACCCGCACCCATTGCAGCAGGCCCTGGGCGTCTTCATAGACCGGCCCCAGGTACGGCGCACTGCGGTTATCCAGGCCGTAGGCCTTGAAGTCCTGCGGGTTGCAACGCAGGGTATCGGTGGCCTGCTCGAGGATCAGCCCCAGCAACCGCGCAGGCTCTGCCGCCTGCGGGCGGTAGTGCACCAGCACCAGGCGGGTGCTGGTGCGCTCCTGCGCCGGCTCGCCAAAGGTCAGGGCACTCAGGTCGAGCACCGGCACCACCGTACCGCGATGGGCAAAGACCCCGGCGACCCAGGACGGCGCCTGGGGAATCGGCTTGAGCTGCAGGCGCGGCAATACCTCGACCACCTCGACGGCCTGCAAGGCGTAACGTTCGGTGCCGATGCGGAACACCAGGAACAGCGCGTCTTTGGCCGCCGTCCCTGCGCCGCTTTTCGCTGCGAGCTCGTTCATCAGACTTTGAAACGCGAGACGCCGCTACGCAGCCCCACCGCCACCTGGCTCAGTTCATCGATGGCGAAACTGGCCTGGCGCAGCGACTCGACGGTCTGGCTGCTGGCGTCGCCCAGTTGCACCAGGGCGTGGTTGATCTGCTCGGCACCGGTGGCCTGGGCCTGCATGCCTTCGTTGACCATCAACACCCGCGGCGCCAGGGCCTGGACCTGATGGATGATCTGCGACAGCTGCTCGCCGACCTGCTGCACCTCGGCCATGCCGCGGCGCACTTCTTCGGAGAACTTGTCCATGCCCATGACCCCCGCCGAAACCGCCGACTGGATCTCCCGGACCATTTGCTCGATGTCGTAGGTAGCGACCGCGGTCTGGTCCGCCAGGCGCCGCACTTCAGTGGCCACCACGGAAAAGCCGCGACCGTACTCGCCGGCTTTCTCGGCTTCGATCGCGGCGTTGAGCGACAGCAGGTTGGTCTGGTCGGCGACCTTGACGATGGTCACCACCACCTGGTTGATGTTACCGGCCTTCTCATTGAGGATCGCCAGCTTGGCGTTGACCAGGTCGGCCGCACCCATCACCGAATGCATGGTTTCTTCCATCCGCGCCAGGCCTTGCTGGCCGGAACCGGCCAATACCGACGCCTGGTCGGCGGCGGTGGAGACTTCGGTCATGGTGCGTACCAGATCGCGCGAAGTGGCCGCGATCTCCCGGGAAGTCGCGCCGATTTCGGTGGTGGTCGCCGCGGTCTCGGTGGCGGTCGCCTGTTGCTGCTTGGAGGTGGCGGCGATCTCGGTGACCGAGGTGGTGACCTGGACCGAAGAGCGCTGCGCCTGGGACACCAGGGAGTTGAGCTCGGTCATCATGTCGTTGAAGCCGGTTTCCACTGCACCGAATTCGTCCTTGCGCTCCAGGTTCAGGCGGCTGGTCAGATCGCCCGTGCGCATGACGTCGAGGATCTTCACGATACGGTTCATCGGCGCCATGATCGCGCGCATCAGCAGCAGGCCGCACAGGCCCGCCGCCAGCACCGCCACCAGTAGGGAAACGCCCATGGTGACTTTGGCCGCGGCCACCGCATCGTCGATCTGCAAGGCGGCCGAATCGGCGACCCCTTTGTTCTCGTCGATGATGTCGTTGAGTTTCATCCGACCGGCGATCCAGGTGGGCGTCAACTGGTCATGGAACACGCGGACAGCCTCGGCTTCCTGATTACGCCGATGCAGATCCAGGACCGTAGCCTGGATCTTGAGAAATTCCTGATGGTGTTTTTCAAACTCTTCGAACTCCTGCAGGTCGCTACCACCGCGAAGCGTGTCCTTGTAGCTGGCCATGTGTTTCTGCAGGCGTTGCTCGAAGCTCTTGAAATCGGCCTCATCCTTGGCACTGACGCCCTTGCCTTCGTTGAGGCCGATGATTTCCTGGGTGTGCAGGAAACTGTCGACCCACGAACCACGAATCATCGAACTGAAATAGACCCCGGGAATGGCATCGGAGCGCATGCGGTCTTCGCCGGCCTCGATCTTCAACAAGCGGGAGTACGAGGCTATGACCATCAGCAGCATGATGGTGATAATCACCGCAAAGCTCGCCAAAATGCGTTGGCGCAACGTCCAGTTCTTCACAGTCAGTCCTCGGGGCCATTCAAATGGTGGGGAGTATAGCCGAGGGCGTGCCATCATTTATCAGCGTATTGCGCACCACGTCTCACTCAGAGCGAAAGGCAGGGGCCGCTCTGGAGGGCTACTTTCCGCCAGATGACTCGAGCGCCGCCAGTGACGATCCGGCACAAGCAGAGGGCATTTCAGCCATCAGAAAGGGCGTGCGGAGCTTTCTCCAGCGCACGCCCGATTGGCGTCAAAAACTGGCCTGGCGAACCTGCTTTTCCAGTTCGAGTTTCAACCCCGGTTCCAGCTTGAGCTGACGCGACAGCTCATCCAGATACGCCTTCTCCATGAAGTTTTCCTCATCCACCAGCATCACGCTGGCGACGTACATTTCCGCGGCCATTTCCGGCGTGCCGGCGGCCCGCGCCACATCCGCCGGGTCCAGGGGTTTGTTGAGTTCGGCGTGCAACCAGTGTTGCAGCTCCTGGTCGTTGTCCAGCCTGGTGAACTCGCCTTCGATCAGGGCGCGCTCGCGCTCATCGATATGGCCATCGGCCTTGGCCGCGGCCACCAGCGCCTTGAGGATCGCCTGGCTGTGTTGCTCGACCTGCTGCGCGGGCAGGCGGTCGAGGGTCTGCGGCTCGCCTTTCGGCGCACCGGCCTGCTGCGCCTGCCAGTTGCCGTAGGCCTTGTAGGCGATCACGCCCAACGCCGCCAGGCCGCCATAGGTCAGCGCCTTGCCGCCGAACTTGCGGGCCTTTTTATTGCCCAGCAGCAAGCCCATGGCGCCGGCTGCCAGCGCGCCGCCTCCGGCGCCGGACAGCAGGCTACCCAGAGCCCCGGAGCCACCGCCCAGTAACCCGCCCAGCGCGCCCTTGTCGGCGCCGGATGCCTTGTTCTGCTGCGCCCCGGCCTTGTTCTGCAACAGTTCCTGGCCAGACTTGAGCAATTGATCGAGCAATCCACGGGTGTTCATCCAAACCTCCAGCAACTTGAGTTGATCGAATCAATAAGGCCATCAGCCTAGATCGAAGTGCCCCGATCCTGGGCTCGAGTGTGCTTCCAGATGTTGCTTCGCCGGGGCCGGCCATACGCCCGGGCGGTCCTTCGATTAAAAAGATATACACTCGAAAAAATCGACAAAACCGCCTAACCGGTGATTGCCCATGATGACCTTGCGCCAGATCCGTCACTTCATCGCCGTGGCCGAGACCGGCTCGATTTCGTCCGCCGCCCAGGCCGTGTTCATTTCCCAGTCGACCCTGACCCTGGCGATCCAGCAGCTCGAACAGGAAATCGGCGTCAGCCTGTTCAACCGCCATGCCAAGGGCATGACCCTGACCCACCAGGGCCACCAGTTCCTGCGCCAGGCGCACCTGATCCTGGCCACGGTGGACAACGCCAAGCGCAGCCTGCAGCAGAGCACCGACCAGGTGGCCGGCCAATTGATCGTCGGCGTGACCAGCCTGGTCGCCGGTTACTACCTGGCGGACTTGCTCACACGTTTCCAGCGCGCCTACCCCAATGTGGAAATCCGCGTGATGGAAGATGAACGCCCGTACATCGAACACTTGCTGGTCAGCGGCGAGATCGACGTCGGGGTGCTGATCCTCTCCAACCTCGAGGACCGCCACGCCCTGCAGACCGAAGTGCTGACTCACTCCCCCCACCGCCTGTGGCTGCCCGCCCAGCACCCGTTGCTGGAACACGACAGCATCAACCTGGCGGATGTCGCCCGCGAGCCGCTGATCCAGCTCAACGTCGATGAAATGGACCGCAATGCCCAGCGCCTGTGGTCCGGCGCCGGCCTACAACCGCGCGTCACCTTGCGCACCGCCTCCACCGAAGCGGTGCGCAGCCTGGTGGCGGCCGGGCTCGGGGTGTCGATCCAGCCGGACATGACCTATCGCCCCTGGTCGCTGGAAGGCGACATCATCGAAGCCCGGCCCATCGCCGACCTCAGCCAGACCCTCGACGTCGGCCTGGCCTGGCGTCGCGGCACGGCGCGCCCGGCGCTGGTGGACCCGTTCCTGACCGTGGCCCGCGAACAGCCCCACGGCGGGCGCAAGCCATCTATTTAATCGAACGCCGCATTCAGTATTTAGTATTTGTCGAGCACAGGCCCCGCCACTAGTCTCTGATCATCCGTCCAGAGAGGGCCGGCCCTCCGTCACTGGGGAGCACCATGGCCATACAAGAAAAGAGAACCCGGAAAATGGCTGGCGCGCAGACTCCGTTGTCCACCGCTTTGTTGATCGATGGCGAATTGGTCGCCGGCCAGGGTCTTGTCGAGCCGATCCTCAACCCGGCCACCGGCGAAGTACTGACCCAGATCGCCGAAGCCAGCACCGAACAGGTGGAAGGCGCGATCCTCGCCGCCCATCGCGCCTTTGCCGACTGGTCGCGAACCACGCCTCAGCAACGCTCGAACATCCTCCTGGCGATTGCCGATGCCGTGGAAAAGCAGGCCGACCACCTGGCTCGCCTGGAATCGCTGAATTGCGGCAAACCGCTGCACCTGGCGCGCCAGGATGATCTCGGCGCCACCGTCGACGTGTTCCGTTTTTTTGCCGGCGCCGTGCGCTGCCAGACCGGCCAGCTGGCCGGCGAGTACCTGCCGGGCTACACCAGCATGGTGCGGCGCGACCCCATTGGCGTGGTGGCGTCCATCGCGCCATGGAACTACCCGATCATGATGGCCGCCTGGAAGATCGCCCCGGCCCTGGCCGCCGGCAACACCCTGGTATTCAAGCCGTCGGAGCACACCCCACTGTCGATCCTGGCCCTGGCGCCAACCCTGGCCGAACTGCTGCCGCACGGTGTGCTGAACATTGTCTGCGGCGGTGGCGAAGGCGTGGGCAGCCACCTGGTCAGCCACCCCAAAGTGCGCATGGTGTCGCTGACCGGCGATATCGTCACCGGGCAGAAGATCCTCCAGGCCGCCTCGAAAACCTTGAAACGCACGCACCTGGAACTGGGCGGCAAGGCCCCGGTGATCGTCTGCAACGATGCCGATCTGCAGGCCGTGGTCGAAGGCGTGCGCAACTACGGCTATTACAACGCCGGGCAGGACTGCACCGCGGCTTGCCGGATCTACGCCCAGGCCGGGATCCACGATCGTCTGGTGGCCGAGCTGGGCGCCGCCGTCAGCAGCCTGCGGTTCGCCGGCAAGCGCGATGCCGACAACGAGATCGGCCCGCTGATCAGCCCCCGCCAGCGCGACCGCGTGGCCAGTTTCGTCGAACGCGCCTTGGGCCAGCCGCACATCGAACGGGTGACCGGCGCCGCGGTGCATTCGGGCGCCGGCTTCTATTACCAGCCGACCCTGCTGGCCGGCTGCCGGCAAAACGATGAAATCGTCCAGCGCGAAGTGTTCGGCCCGGTGGTCACCGTCACTCGCTTTGACGAACTGGCGCAGGCAGTGGACTGGGCCAACGACTCGGAATACGGCCTGGCCTCGTCGGTCTGGACCCAGAGCCTGGACAAGGCCATGCAGGTGGCGGCCCGCCTGCAATACGGCTGCACCTGGATCAACAGCCATTTCATGCTGGCCAGCGAAATGCCCCACGGCGGCTTGAAGCGCTCCGGCTACGGCAAGGACCTGTCCAGCGATTCGCTGCAGGACTACAGCGTGGTGCGGCACATCATGGCGCGCCACGGCAATGACCTGAAATAACGCACAAGGCGCTGTACGCAAAGCCGGCGCCAGCCACTTTTCGTACAGCGCCTAAGCTAATAACAAGCCATCACGGCGCGTTCCACCGTGTTCACAACTGCCCCGACCATAATTTGAAAAAGAGGGTTTTCCCATGTTCGTGCACAAGACCGCACTGCTCAGTGCAATCACCACCGCCCTGCTGGCCAGCGCCAGCCTCCAGGCCGCCGAACCGCTCAAGGCCGTCGGTGCCGGCGAAGGTCAGCTGGATATCGTGGCCTGGCCCGGCTACATCGAACGTGGCGAAAGCGACAAGAACTACGACTGGGTCACCGGCTTCGAGAAGGAGACCGGTTGCAAGGTCAACGTCAAGACCGCGGGCACCTCCGATGAGATGGTCAGCCTGATGGCCAAGGGCGGCTACGACCTGGTCACCGCGTCCGGCGACGCCTCCCTGCGACTGATCGTCGGCAAGCGCGTGCAGCCGATCAACACCGCGCTGATTCCCAACTGGAAAAACCTCGACCCACGCCTCAAGGACGCGCCCTGGTACGTGGTCAACAAGCAGACCTACGGCACCCCCTACCAGTGGGGCCCGAACGTGCTGATGTACAACACCAAGGTCTTCAAGCAGGCACCGACCAGCTGGAGCGTGCTGTTCGACGCGCAGAACCTGCCGGACGGCAAGCCCAACAAGGGCCGCGTGCAGGCCTATGACGGGCCGATCTACATCGCCGACGCCGCGCTGTACCTCAAGAGCACGAAACCGGAACTGGGGATCCAGAACCCCTACGAACTCACCGAAGCCCAGTACAAGGCGGTGCTCGAGTTGCTGCGCGCCCAGCAGCCGCTGATCCACCGCTACTGGCACGACACCACGGTACAGATGAGCGACTTCAAGAACGAAGGCGTGGTCGCCGCCAGCTCCTGGCCGTATCAGGTCAACGGCCTGATCAACGAGAAACAGCCGATCGCCTCGACCATTCCCAAGGAAGGGGCCACTGGCTGGGCCGATACCACCATGCTGCACAGCGAGGCCAAGCACCCCAACTGCGCCTACAAGTGGATGGACTGGTCGCTCACACCGAAAGTCCAGGGCGACGTCGCCGCCTGGTTCGGCTCGCTGCCAGCGGTGCCGGCGGCCTGCAAGGAAAGCGAGCTGCTGGGCGCCGAGGGCTGCAAGACCAACGGCTTCGACCAGTTCGACAAGATCGCCTTCTGGAAAACTCCGCAGGCCGAGGGCGGCAAGTTCGTGCCGTACAGCCGCTGGACTCAGGACTACATCGCGATCATGGGCGGACGATAACCCTGTAGCCGCTGCCGCAGGCTGCGCAAGGTCCGCAGAACCTTCTGCCCCCCCAGGATCGCCGCGCCCCTGCGGGGCGATCGCAGCCTTCGGCAGCGGCTACAGGCTCCTGCGCCAGGCCAGCTCCAGCAGGAGCGGCCTTCGCCGCCAGACCTGATCCCGCTTATTTCGACAGCGCGCTTTCCCGGAGCACCGCACCATGACGCTTGCAGTCCAGTTCACCAACGTTTCCCGGCAGTTCGGCGAGGTGAAGGCCGTTGACCGGGTTTCCATCGATATCCAGGACGGCGAGTTCTTTTCCATGCTCGGCCCTTCCGGCTCGGGCAAGACCACCTGCCTGCGCCTGATCGCCGGTTTCGAACAGCCGAGCGCCGGCTCGATCCACATCCACGGGGCCGAAGCCACTGGGTTGCCGCCCTACCAGCGCGACGTCAACACCGTGTTCCAGGATTACGCGCTGTTCCCCCATATGAACGTGCGCGACAACGTGGCCTACGGCCTGAAAGTCAAAGGCGTCGGCAAGGCCGAGCGCCTCAAACGCACCGAAGAAGCCCTGGCCATGGTCGCCCTGGAAGGCTACGGCGAGCGCAAGCCGGTGCAGCTGTCCGGCGGCCAGCGCCAGCGCGTGGCCCTGGCCCGGGCGCTGGTCAATCGGCCGCGGGTCCTGCTGCTGGACGAACCCCTGGGGGCGCTGGACCTGAAGCTGCGCGAACAGATGCAGGGCGAACTGAAGAAGCTGCAACGCCAGCTCGGCATCACCTTCATTTTCGTCACCCACGACCAGACCGAAGCCCTGTCGATGTCCGACCGCGTGGCGGTGTTCAACAAGGGCCGCATCGAGCAGGTCGACAGCCCGCGCAACCTGTACATGAAACCGGCCACCACCTTCGTCGCCGAGTTCGTCGGCACCTCCAATGTGATTCGCGGCGAACTGGCCGAACGCCTGAGCGGCAGCCAGAAGCCCTTCTCGATTCGCCCGGAACACGTGCGTTTCGCCGAAGGCCCGTTGAGCAGCCACGAGATCGAAATCAGCGGCCTACTGCACGATATCCAGTACCAGGGCAGCGCCACCCGCTACGAACTGCAACTGGACAACGGCCAGACCCTCAGCATCAGCCAGGCCAACGACCAATGGCTGGACAGCAGCGCCCAGCACCAGACCGGGCAACGCCTCAGCGCGCGCTGGGCCCGCGAGGCGATGATCCCGCTGACCGATACCCTGGCGAGCGGGGTATGACATGAACACCCTGGCGATCACTCCCCAAAGCCCCGGCGGCTCGCTGTTGCGGCGCTTTTCCAACCTGCTGTACCGGCGGCCGAACCTGTACCTGGCGCTGCTGCTGGTACCGCCGCTGATCTGGTTCGGCGCGATCTACCTGGGCTCCTTGCTGATCCTGCTCTGGCAAGGCTTCTACACCTTCGACGACTTCACCATGGCGGTCACCCCGGACCTGACCCTGGCCAACTTCGCCGCACTGTTCCAGCCATCGAACTTCGACATCATCCTGCGCACCCTGAGCATGGCCATCGCCGTCTCGCTCGCCAGCGCCGTGGTCGCCTTCCCCATCGCCTACTACATGGCGCGCTACACCAGCGGCAAGACCAAGGCGTTCTTCTATATCGCGGTGATGCTGCCGATGTGGGCCAGCTATATCGTCAAGGCCTACGCCTGGACCCTGCTGCTGGCCAAGGGCGGCGTGGCCCAGTGGTTTGTCCAGCACCTGGGGCTGGAGCCGTTGCTGCAGTTCATCCTGGGGATTCCCGGGGTCGGCGGCAGCACCCTGTCGACCTCGCACCTGGGGCGTTTCATGGTGTTCGTCTACATCTGGCTGCCGTTCATGATCCTGCCGATCCAGGCCTCCCTGGAACGCCTGCCGCCGTCCTTGCTGCAAGCCTCCGCCGACCTCGGCGCCAAGCCGCACCAGACCTTCATGCAGGTGATCCTGCCGCTGTCGGTGCCGGGCATCGCCGCCGGCTCGATCTTCACCTTCTCCCTGACCCTGGGCGACTTCATCGTGCCGCAGCTGGTGGGCCCGCCCGGCTACTTCGTCGGCAGCATGGTCTACGCCCAGCAAGGGGCGATCGGCAACATGCCGATGGCCGCCGCCTTCACCCTGGTGCCGATCGTGTTGATCGCCATTTATCTGTCCATCGTCAAACGCCTGGGGGCCTTCGATGCGCTCTGATTCAGCCAAGCACGGAGAACAAGCCTCGTTGGGCCTGCGCATCGCCGCGTGGGGCGGGCTGCTGTTCCTGCATTTCCCGATCCTGATCATCTTCCTCTACGCCTTCAACACCGAAGACGCGGCCTTCAGCTTTCCGCCCCAGGGCTTCACCCTGAAGTGGCTCAGCGTGGCCTTCGCTCGCCCCGACGTGCTGGACGCCATCAAGCTGTCGCTGCAGATCGCCGCCATCGCCACCCTGATCGCCCTGGTCCTTGGCACCCTGGCCTCGGCGGCACTGTACCGCCGGGACTTCTTCGGCAAACAGGGGATATCGCTGATGCTGATCCTGCCCATCGCCCTGCCGGGGATCATCACCGGTATCGCCCTGCTGGCGACCTTCAAGACTCTGGGGATCGAACCGGGGGTGTTCACCATCATCGTCGGCCACGCGACCTTCTGCGTGGTGATTGTCTACAACAATGTGATCGCCCGTCTGCGCCGCACCTCCCACAGCCTGATCGAAGCCTCGATGGACCTGGGCGCCGACGGTTGGCAGACCTTCCGCTACATCATCCTGCCCAACCTCGGCTCGGCGTTGCTGGCCGGCGGCATGCTGGCGTTCGCCCTGTCGTTCGACGAAATCATCGTCACCACCTTCACCGCCGGCCATGAACGTACCCTGCCGCTGTGGCTGCTCAACCAGCTCAGCCGGCCGCGGGACGTACCGGTGACCAACGTCGTCGCCATGCTGGTGATGCTGGTGACCATGCTGCCGATCCTCGGCGCCTATTACCTGACCCGCGGCGGCGAGAGCGTGGCGGGCAGCGGCGGCAAATAACCCCAGCTTGGAAGCCAGGTCTGTAGGAGCGAGGCTTGCCCGCGAAGAGGCCTGCACATTCGACATCGATGTTGACTGGTAACGCGTTTTCGCGGGCAAGCCTCGCTCCTACAGAGGCTCGTTTCCATAGAAAAACAATAGCTTCGAAGAGGACACGAACATGCAAACCAAACTCTTGATCAACGGCCAACTGGTCAGCGGCGAAGGCCCTGCCCAGCCGGTATTCAACCCCGCGCTGGGCAAGGTGCTGGTGGAAATCAACGAGGCCAGCGAAGCCCAGGTCGATGCCGCGGTGCGCGCCGCCGACGCGGCATTCCATAGCTGGTCGCAAACCGTGCCGAAAGAACGTTCGCTGCTGTTGCTCAAGCTGGCCGACAGCATCGAAGCCCACGGCGAAGAGCTGGCCCGGCTGGAGTCGGACAACTGCGGCAAGCCGCTGAGCGCGGCCTTGAACGACGAGATCCCGGCGATTGCCGACGTGTTCCGCTTCTTCGCCGGCGCCAGCCGTTGCCTCAACGGTTCGGCCGGCGGCGAATACCTGCCGGGCCACACCTCGATGATCCGTCGCGACCCGGTGGGGGTGATCGCCTCCATCGCGCCGTGGAACTACCCGCTGATGATGGTCGCCTGGAAAATCGCCCCGGCCCTGGCCGCCGGCAACACCGTGGTACTCAAGCCCTCGGAGCAGACCCCGCTGACCGCCCTGCGCCTGGCCGAACTGGCAGCCGGGATCCTTCCCGCCGGCGTGCTGAACCTGGTATTCGGCCGTGGCGCCACTGTGGGCCAGCCGCTGGTAACCCATCCGAAGGTGCGCATGGTGTCGCTCACCGGCTCCATCGCCACCGGCTCGAACATCATTTCCAGCACCGCCGACAGTGTCAAACGCATGCACATGGAACTGGGCGGCAAGGCGCCAGTGATCATCTTCGACGACGCCGACATCGACGCCGCCGTGGAAGGCATCCGCACCTTCGGCTTCTACAACGCCGGCCAGGACTGCACCGCCGCCTGCCGCATCTACGCGCAGGAGGGCATCTACGAACGCTTCGTCGAGAAGCTCGGCGCGGCGGTCGCCAGCATCAAGTACGGCCTGCAGGGCGACCCGGACACCGAGCTGGGCCCGCTGATCAGCGCCCAGCACCGCGACCGGGTGGCCGGGTTCGTCGAGCGTGCCATCGCCCAACCGCATATCCGCCTGGTCACGGGTGGCAAGACGGTGGACGGCAACGGCTTCTTTTTCGAACCGACGGTGCTGGCCGACGCCCAGCAGGACGACGAAATCGTCCGCCGCGAAGTGTTCGGGCCGGTGGTCTCGGTCACCCGCTTCGCCGACGAAGCCCAGGTCCTGGGCTGGGCCAACGACTCGGACTACGGCCTGGCATCCTCGGTGTGGACCGCCGATGTCGGCCGCGCCCACCGCCTCTCGGCGCGCCTGCAATACGGCTGCACCTGGGTCAACACCCACTTCATGCTGGTCAGTGAAATGCCCCACGGCGGGCAGAAGCTCTCCGGCTACGGCAAGGACCTGTCCCTGTACGGGCTGGAGGACTACAGCATCGTGCGCCATGTGATGTTCAAGCACTGATCCAAGGCATCGCTCCTACGGATAGCCCTAGCCCGTAGGAGCGAGCGGGCGGCGATCCGACATGCCCGCGATGGTCGCGACACTAATCAAAGAACGATGTGGCAAGGCCGCCTGCCCTGCTAGAAACAGTTGCCGTCGGTTTCCTGGCAAAACTCGTAGGGCGTGTTGCTGATGAACCAGTCGAGCCAGTGGTGTTGCCAATCCGGCCACTGAATGATGTAGGTCTTGGTGGCCTTGATGAATTCCAGGCCAAAGATGCTGATGCTTTTGTCGTCCTCGTACATCCGCAGGTCCAGCGACCAGTCCCGGATCAAGGGCGTGCGATAGACCCGCTGCGGGTCCTCGAGGTCGATGACCTGCAAATAGCCCTTACCGCCGAAAGGCACCAGCAGCCCCCCGGCCGAGGCATGCTGCAGCAAGTAACGACCGGAGGGGCTGGTCGCCGAATAGGGCTCGCGTTCGAGCATTGTGTAAAGTGCGCTGATGAACACCAGCGCACAGGCCCCCAGCAGGCCTCCCACGACCGCCAGGGTCTTCTTGTACTTCATCGTGCGCGCACCGAAAAACCGCAATTCATTTGCCTGATCTCCTTGAAAGGCGGCTATTGAACGAGGTCTGGCCAAGCCGATCAAGTTGCGGCACCATCCGCCGCCAGAAAGCCCCCGGCTGCCCAGCCCGCGGCGCTGAAACTTCTTCGGCAGCAAGGATGCGCCCATGCCCTCGCGAATCGTCAGCCTGATGCTGCAAGTGGCCGTCTGGCTGGTGCTGCCGTTCGCCGCCCTGCAACTGGGCCTGGTATTGACCCGCGCCGTCGCCGCGCCCTTTGTCTCGGCCCTGGCGATTCCCACCGGGGTCCTGTCCCTGGTGCTGATCCAGATCACCCTGGTGTATGCCGCCGCCAAAGGCTGGCACGCCTGCGGCATGCCTGCCCACTATCGCTGGCTAGGCCTGTGGCTGGGTTGCGTGCTGGTGCTGTATGCCGTGCCGCGGTTCATGCCGTTGGCAGGCAGCGGCCTATGAATCACCGGACTCACGGGTGCCTTGTCGATCCTCCTGCTCGGCCAGCGATAGACCTGGGAACACGTGACGGAAGTCATCCCGTCGACTGTTTTTTTTGCAGCCAAGGCTTGCCAAGCATTCAGGTTCATCCTTTAATTGAGTGGCCAGTCAATTAACTAATGAGCCCACATGCGCCCTGCCAATCCCCTGCAACGCGAAGCCAAGCGAACCGCCCTGCTGGATGCCGCTGCCCAGTGTTTTGCCGAAGCCGGTTTTGTCGCCACCCGCACCGCTGACATTTGCAGCACCGCGGGCATGAGTTCCGGCAATCTGTTCCATTACTTCAGCAGCAAGCACGAACTGCTGTTGGCGCTGATCGCCCGGGAAGGCGAAGAGACCGCCGCCGCGATGGCGGCACTGGTCGCGGCTGAAGACCCGATGGCGGCGCTATCGGGCTTCCTCGATCACGTCTGCCAACTGGCCAGCGACCGCCATTACGCCGGCCTGGCCCTGGAGATTTCCGCCCTCGGCCACCGCGACGAAGCCGTGGCGCACCTGGTCAAGGCCAACGACCTGGTGTTGCGCGAAGGGCTCGCCGCCCTGGTGGACGCCGCAGGCCGAGCCGGGCAATTGCACACCAACCTGAGCCCCGAGCAGGCCGCCACCTGGCTGGCCGCCCTGATCGACGGCCTGTTCGCCCGGGTCGCCGCCGACCCGCTGTTCAACCCGCAAGACCAATCCCAGGTGCTGCAACAACTGGTGGCCCACCTGCTGCAAGGACGCTGACCCAGATGAACAGCCCCGCTCGCCCCGGCCCCGAGAAAATCACATCAACCACTCGCCTGCTGCATATCGATGCCCTGCGCGGGTTCGCCTTGCTGGGCATCCTGGCGGTGAACATCTGGGTGTTCACCGACCCTTACTACGGCGCCTCGGTGAGCAATCCGGCCTACCCCGCCGCCATCGATCACGCCATCCGCTTCCTGATCTCGACACTGTTCGAAACCAAGTTCTACCTGCTGTTCTCCTTTCTTTTCGGCTACAGCTTCACCCTGCAACTGGCCTCGGCGCAGCGCTCGCAGAACGCCTTTGTGCCGCGCATGGTGCGCAAGCAACTGGCGCTGCTGGCGATCGGGCTGATCCACGGCGCCGTGCTGTTCTACGGTGAGATCCTGTCTCTCTACGCGGTGCTCGGCCTGGTATTGCTGGGGCTGCGCAACCTTTGCCCGCGACGCGCGCTCAAGCTGGCGGTGGGACTGCTGGTGTGCTCGGCGCTGATTTTCATGACGCTGGGCCTGCTGCAACTGGCCGAAGGCAATTACGTCGGCAGCATGGAATGGGAACCCGTGGACAAGGCCTTCCTGCTCGGTTCGAGCGCCTTGGGCACCTTGAGCTTCAACCTCAGTCACCTGCCAGAGACCATCCTGGCGTTATGGCTGTTGCAGGGCCCCAGTACCTTGGCGATGTTCCTGTTCGGCTATGTGGCCGGACGCCGCAGCTGGCTGGTGGCGCCCTACGTCTTCGACGCCTGGAAGGACAGGTTATTGAGCCTGATGCTGCCCATCGGCCTCGGCGGCGCGCTCATCTATGGCTATACCGCCGCCTATGCCCCCGGCGCCGGCCTGGAAGCCCTGGGATACGGCATAGGCCAGTTGACCGCGCCCCTGCTCAGCACAAGCTACGTGCTGCTGCTCCTTGGCGCGTTCAACTCGCCCCTGGGCGAACGCGTGTGCAGGTTGCTGGCCCCCATGGGACGCATGTCGCTGAGCAACTACCTGCTGCAATCCTTGCTCCTGAGCCTGATATTCACCGGCTACGGCCTGGGCCTGATCAACCAGCTGGACTCGGCCTGGATCCTGCTGATCGTGATCGCTCTCTACGCGCTGCAACTGTGGCTCAGCACCCTGTGGATGCGCAGCCATCAATATGGCCCTTGCGAATGGCTGTTGCGGGCCGTAACCATCCTCGCCTGGCCGGCCTGGTGCAAAACCCGCTGAAGATCAGGCCAGCCTGAGGTACAGATGGATGTCCTCGGGCTCCAGGCGATGCAGCTCTGGATCGGGGGCCGACAACAGCTCGCAACCCAGGCGGCGGTAGAAATCCACGGTATTGCGTGACGGCGTGGCCGAGACATACAGCCCTTCGCCGCCCATGCGCCGCGCCTGCTCGGTGGCCAGGCCGAACAGCCGCTGGCCCAGGCCGCGCCCGCGATAAGCCTGGCTGACATGCAGGAACTTCAACTGCCGCAGTTGCAAGCCGGCGTTGTGGATAACCAGGCAATCGACCACCGCCGCGGCCACCAGCCGCTGCTCGTCGAATACCCCATACAGCCAGCCCCCGCGCTGGTCACACGCCTGCAAGACCAGCGCGTCATGCTCGGCCTCGCCGGGCGGCCAGCCGCTCACCACTTCGCGCTGGAGATAACACAGCAATTGCCCGTCCTGCAGGCGGTAGAACGCTTCGATCAGTTCCGCGCGGTCGATGAGTTTGAACAGGGGGATGTCCTGCGCGGTCAAAAGGCGCTCGTTCAGCATGTCGGTTGTCCTGAAGCCGTCCGTGGTTTTATGTATCGATAGCTGGGCATTTTTTGCCTCGGGCGAACCGATCATTCTATCCGCCCGCTGTTAAAAGTCCGTTGAGTTTGGCCGAAGGCATGACCGAACCTCCATTTCCGATCCAGTGCAGCCAGGAAGGGCTCGGGATCTCCTGACAAGGTTCACTTATGCATCGCAGGCATCTTCTGAAAGCATCCATGGCGCTGGCAGCCTACACCGGCCTGTCGGCCACGGGTCTGTTGGCCACCCGGGCCTGGGCCGGCGCCGCCGACGGCGAAGCACAGGCCTTCGATTTCGAGATTCTCAAGGCCCAGGCCAAGCAATTGGCCGCCAAGCCCTACGTGGACACCAAGCAGGTGCTGCCGCCGACCCTGGCGACCATGACCCCGCAGAACTTCAACGCTATCCAGTACGACGGCAACCACTCGCTGTGGAAGGAGCTGAACGGCCAGCTGGACGTGCAGTTCTTCCACGTCGGCATGGGCTTCAAGCAGCCGGTGCGCATGTACAGCGTCGACGCCAAGAGCCGTCAGGCGCGGGAAGTGCATTTCCGCCCGTCGCTGTTCAACTACCAGAACACCAGCGTCGACACCGCGCAGCTCAAGGGCGACCTGGGTTTTGCCGGCTTCAAGCTGTTCAAGGCCCCGGAACTGGACAGGCACGACGTGGTGTCCTTCCTCGGCGCCAGCTATTTCCGCGCGGTGGACAAGACCGGCCAGTACGGCCTCTCGGCCCGCGGCCTGGCGATCGATACCTACGCCAAGAAACGTGAAGAGTTTCCCGACTTCACCAAGTTCTGGTTCGAGACCCCGGACAAGGACAGCACCCGCTTCGTGGTCTATGCCCTGCTCGACTCGCCCAGCGCCACCGGCGCCTACCGCTTCGACATCGACTGCCAGGCCGAGCGCGTGGTGATGGATGTCGACGCGCACGTCAACGCCCGTACCGCCATCGAACAGCTGGGCATCGCGCCGATGACCAGCATGTTCAGTTGCGGCACCCATGAGCGGCGCATGTGCGACACCATCCATCCACAGATCCACGACTCGGACCGCCTGGCCATGTGGCGCGGCAATGGCGAATGGATCTGCCGCCCGCTGAACAACCCGGCGACCCTGCAGTTCAACGCCTTCGCCGACAAGGACCCGAAGGGCTTCGGCCTGGTGCAGACCGACCATGAGTTCGCCAACTACCAGGACACCGTGGACTGGTACAGCCGGCGCCCGAGCCTGTGGGTCGAGCCGACCACCGCCTGGGGCGAAGGCTCGGTCGACCTGCTGGAGATCCCCACCACCGGCGAGACCCTGGACAACATCGTGGCCTTCTGGACCCCGAAAAAGCCGCTGGCCGCCGGGGACTCGCTGAACTACGGCTACAAGCTGTACTGGAGCGCCCTGCCACCGGTGGGCACGCCGCTGGCGCGGGTCAACGCCACCCGTTCGGGCATGGGTGGCTTCGTCGAAGGCTGGGCCCCGGGCGAGCATTACCCGCCGGTCTGGGCCCGGCGCTTCGCCGTGGACTTCAATGGCGGCGGCCTGGACCGGCTGCCGGAGGGCACCGGCATCGAACCGGTGGTCACCGCGTCGAACGGCCAGGTCAAGGATTTCCATGTGCTGAAGCTGGACGAGATCCAGGGTTATCGCGTGCTCTTCGACTGGTACCCGACCAACGACAGCGTCGATCCGGTGGAGCTGCGGCTGTTTATCCGCACCAACGATCGCACCCTGAGCGAAACCTGGCTGTACCAGTACTTCCCGCCGGCACCGGACAAGCGCAAGTACCCTTGACGAGGATAATTGGCGTTTGATCGATCGCTATCGCGGGCAAGCCTCGCTCCTACAGAAGCATGCGATCAATGTTTCTGTAGGAGCGAGGCTTGCCCGCGATGACGTCGTCATAGCCAACACAGCTCCCGAATCCAGACACAAAAAAACCGGCCCTCACAGGCCGGTTTTTTTATGCCTCGCTCACCTCACTCACGCAGATCCGACTCGTGGATCGGCTGGTCGCGATGGGTCGCGCGCTGGTATTGCGCCGGCCAGATCGCCTTGTGTCCGCTCAGGTCGTCGTCGGCGTGCAGCGGCCAGTACGGGTCGCGCAGCAGCTCCCGGGCAAGGAAGATGATATCGGCCTGACAGGTGCGCAAAATGTGCTCGGCCTGGGCCGGCTCGGTGATCATGCCCACGGTACCGGTGGCGATCCCCGACTCTTTGCGCACCCGCTCGGCGAAACGGGTCTGGTAGCCCGGGCCGGTGGGGATCTCGGCATTGACCGCGGTACCGCCCGACGAGACGTCGATCAGGTCCACTCCCAAGGTCTTCAGGCGGCAGGCCAGCTCGACGGTTTCGTCCGGGTTCCAGCCGTCCTCCACCCAGTCGGTGGCCGAAACCCGGACGAACAGCGGCAACTCTTGCGGCCAGACCGCCCGCACCGCCTCACACACCTGCAAGACCAGGCGAATGCGGTTATCGAAGGAGCCACCGTACTGGTCGCGGCGCTGATTGCTCAGGGGCGAGAGGAATTGATGCAGCAGGTAGCCATGGGCGGCATGCACCTCGACCACCTTGAAACCGGCGACCAGGGCGCGTTTGGCCGAGTCGACGAAAGCCTGGACGATCGCGGCGATCTGCGTCTCGTCGAGCTGGGTCGGTGGCGTATGTTGCGGGTCGAAGGCAATCGGCGAAGGGCCCACCGGCACCCAACCGCCCTCCGCCGGCTTGACGCTGCCATGCTTGCCCAGCCATGGCCGATGGGTGCTGGCCTTGCGCCCGGCGTGGGCCAGCTGGATGCCGGCGACCGCGCCCTGGGCGGTGATGAACCGGGTGATGCGTTGTAAGGGTGCGATCTGTTCGTCGTTCCACAGGCCGAGGTCCTGGGCGGTGATGCGCCCGTCGGCGGTGACCGCCGTGGCCTCGGTGAAAATCAGTCCGGCGCCGCCCACGGCACGACTGCCGAGGTGCACCAGGTGCCAGTCATTGGCCAGTCCATCTACGCTGGAGTACTGGCACATGGGCGATACCGCGATGCGGTTGAGTAAGGTCAGTTGACGAAGGGTATAGGGTTCAAGCAGCAGACTCATGGGGCACCTCTCGATCAGTGGTCAGGCTCCAGGGTTCTGTTTGAAAAGTCGACGAGTGACTGGAAAGGAACAGCGCCCGCCCCCGCGGGAGAAAAAGGACAAAACGTCACAAGGCCAATCAAGCAGTGTTTAGAGACTAGTCGACAATGGGGAAGGAAGCAGGTTCCTGTGCCCGGATCAGGCCCTGCCCGCCTTGGAGTGGTTCCTGAAGCACCGCGATGCCTGCATCGCCGGCAAGCCTGGCTCCTACAGAAGCAGAAGCAGGATCGCCATGGACCTGTAGGAGCGAGCGGGCGGCGATCCGACTTGCCCGCGATGGAGTCAGTCCTGACGCATCGCGGTGCCTGCATCACCGGCAAGCCTGGCTCCTACAGAAGCCAGGGGGCGCCGCGGGCCATCAACGCGGTTCGATATGGGCGATCATCAGTTGCACCGTTTCCTGGCCGCGGAACTCGTTGAGGTCCAGCTTGTAGGCCAGTTCCACCCAACGGATGGTCGGGTTCGGCCAGATATCGCGGTCGATGCCGAAGGCGATGCCGTCGAGCTTCACCGAGCCGCATTCGCTGCGCAGCACCACCTTGAGGTGGCGCTCGCCGACGACCCGCTGTTCCACCAACTGGAACACGCCATGGAACAGCGGCTCGGGAAAGTGCTGGCCCCAGGGCCCGGCATGACGCAGGGCGCGGGCCAGTTCGAGGTGGAACTCTTCCACCGCCAGGGTACCGTCCGACAGCAGGCGCCCGGTCAGGTCTTCCTCGCGCAGCTGGCGGCGCACCTCGGTATCGAAGGCCTCGGCGAAGGCCGGGAAGTTCTGCTCCGGCAGCGACAGGCCGGCCGCCATGGCGTGGCCGCCGAACTTGCTGATCAGGTCCGGATGCTTGGCCGCTACCGCGTCCAGGGCATCGCGGATATGAAAGCCCGGCACTGAGCGCGCCGAACCTTTGAGCATGCCTTCGCCGGCGTCGGCAAAGGCGATGGTCGGCCGGTGATAACGCTCTTTCAACCGCGAAGCGAGAATCCCGATCACCCCCTGGTGCCAGTCGGGCTCGAACAGGCACAGGCCGAACGGCATCGACTCCACCGGCAAGTCCTTGAGCTGGGCCAGGGCTTCGCGCTGCATGCCCTGCTCGATGGACTTGCGATCCTGGTTCAACTCGTCCAGCTGGCTGGCCATTTCCCGCGCCAGGGCCATGTCATGGCTGAGCAGGCATTCGATGCCCAGGCTCATATCGTCCAGGCGCCCGGCGGCATTCAGCCGCGGGCCAAGGATGAAGCCCAGGTCGGTGGAGGTGATGCGCGACGCCTCGCGCTTGGCCACTTCGAGGATCGCCTTGATCCCCGGCCGCGCGCGCCCGGCACGAATCCGCTCCAACCCCTGGTGCACCAGGATGCGGTTGTTGGCATCCAGCGGCACCACGTCGGCGACGCTGCCCAGCGCCACCAGATCCAGTAGCTCGCCGATGTTCGGCTGCGGCTTGGTTTCGTACCAGCCAAAGCTGCGCAGGCGGGCCCGCAGCGCCATCAGCACATAGAAGATCACCCCGACACCGGCCAGGGCCTTGCTCGGAAACTCGCAGCCGGGCTGGTTCGGGTTGACGATGGCATCGGCCGCCGGCAACTCGTGGCCTGGCAAGTGGTGGTCGGTGACCAGCACTTTCAGCCCGGCCGCCTTGGCCGCCGCCACGCCCTCGACACTGGAGATGCCGTTGTCCACGGTGATCAGCAGCTGGGGCTGGCGCTCCAGGGCCACCGCGACGATTTCCGGGGTCAGGCCGTAGCCGTATTCGAAACGGTTCGGCACCAGGTAATCGACATGGGCCGCGCCCAGCAGGCGCAGGCCGAGCATGCCCACGGTACTGGCGGTGGCGCCGTCGGCATCGAAGTCGCCGACGATCAGGATGCGTTCGCGCTGCTCCAGCGCCGTCACCAGCAGATCCACTGCCGCCTCGATGCCCTTGAGCTGCTGGAACGGGATCAACCGCGCCAGGCTCTTGTCCAGCTCGGCCTCGGACTGCACGCCACGGGCGGCGTACAGGCGGGTCAGCAACGGCGGCAGATCACCGAGAAACGGCAGGGTGGCGGGCAACTCACGAGGTTCGATACGCATGGGGTGACAGAAGCTTCTCTTCGATACAAGGGATACAGCGAAACAGCGCGCGGCGTGGCGAACTCAGCGCTCGCCCAACAGCCATTCCAGCTGGACTTCGTGCTGGCCACGATCGTCGGTGACGAAGATCGTGCCTTCGCTGATCATCACGTCCCACTTGATAACGCGTGGCATGTCCTTGGCCAGGACTTCCAGGACGTCCTGGGGCACGCCGGCGATATTGAGGTTCTTCAGGTTCTTCACCGCGTCCACCACCCGGGTCTGCCACACGCGCAGGCTGCCGTAAGCCAGCAGGCTGGTGCGCTCGGTACGGCGCGAGCACCAGGTCAGGCGCTCGGCGTCCGGCTGGCCGACTTCGATCCAGTGCAGCACACGGTCGTCCAGGCTTTTTTCCCACAGGGCCGGCTCATCCACTTCCGACAGGCCACGACCGAACGACAGGTGTTCGTTGTACCAAAGGGCGTAGGCCAGCAGACGCACGGTCATGCGCTCTTCGGTTTCCGACGGATGGCGGGCGATGGTTTGCTTGACGCTTTCGTACACCCCGCGATCGAGGTCAGTCAGGTTCAATTCAAACTTGTAGGTGGTAGACGGCTGGGCCATGGACGGGGCTTCTTGATACGAGGAAAGGCGGCAAGTCTAACCGATGCACGAGCCAATCCACGAATCGCGCACCATCATCCTTTGGCGAGGGAGCGCCGGGCTATGTTAAAACGCTCTACCGTCCAATCTTTGTCCTACAAGGATCTTCCATGCCGCTTACCGCCAAACCCCTTGCCGGCCTGAAAATCGTCGAACTCGGTACCCTGATCGCCGGCCCGTTCGCCTCGCGCATCTGCGCCGAATTCGGCGCCGAGGTGATCAAGGTCGAATCGCCCGATGGCGGCGACCCGCTGCGCAAGTGGCGCAAGCTGTATGAAGGCACTTCGCTGTGGTGGTTCGTCCAGGCGCGCAACAAAAAGTCCCTGACCCTGAACCTCAAGCACCCGGACGGCCTGGAGGTGCTGAAGAAGCTGTTGGCGGAAGCCGACATCCTGATCGAGAACTTCCGCCCCGGGGTCCTGGAGAAACTCGGCCTGGGCTGGGACACCCTGCACGCGCTCAATCCCAAGCTGGTGATGGTGCGCCTGTCCGGCTTCGGCCAGACCGGGCCGATGAAGGACCAACCCGGGTTCGGCGCGGTTGGCGAGTCCATGGGCGGGCTGCGCTACATCACCGGTTTCGAGGACCGTCCGCCGGTGCGCACCGGCATTTCCATCGGCGATTCGATTGCCGCCCTGTGGGGCGTGATCGGCGCGCTGATGGCCCTGCGGCACCGTGAGGTCAACGGTGGCCAGGGCCAGGTGGTGGACGTGGCGTTGTACGAAGCGATCTTCGCCATGATGGAAAGCATGGTCCCGGAGTTCGACGTCTTCGGTTTCATCCGCGAACGCACCGGCAACATCATGCCCGGCATCACGCCCTCCTCCATTCACACCAGCGCCGATGGCAAGCACGTGCAGATCGGCGCCAACGGCGATGCGATCTTCAAACGCTTCATGCAGGTAGTCGGCCGCGACGACCTGGCCAACGATCCGGCCCTGGCCAGCAACGACGGCCGCGACAGCCGTCGCGACGAGCTGTACGGGGTCATCGATCGCTGGGTCAATTCGCTGCCGCTGGAGCGCGTGATCGAATTGCTGAACCAGGCGGAAGTCCCCGCCAGCCGTATCTTCAGCGCCGAGGACATGTTCAGCGATCCGCAATTTCTCGCCCGGGAAATGTTCCTCCAGGCCAAGCTGCCGGACGGCAAGGCATTCAAGATGCCCGGCATAGTGCCGAAACTCTCGGACACCCCGGGCTCGTCCGAATGGGTCGGCCCAGCGCTCGGCGAACACAATGCCCAGGTGCTGGGCGCCCTGGGCTACGACGAGCAACAGATCAAAGGCCTGCGTGACAACGGCGCGATCTAGTTTTGAAAACGATGCTTTTTACCGACAAGGATCAGCAGCCTGATGACCCCATGCCGTAGCAGGCGAATGATTCGTGGCATACGCCTGTTGTCGATGCTGCTGGTGCTCGGCGCCTGGTCACCGGCCAGCCAGGCCCGGGACACACTGATCTGGGTATTGCGCGACCTGCCGCCGATGACGATTTTCGAAGGTCCGCAAAAAGGCCGGGGCGTGATCGACCAGGCCCTGCCCGCGCTGCTGGCCAGCCTGCCGGAGTACGACCATCAGTTCGTGCACGTCAACCGCGCCCGGGCCATGCAGATGCTCCGGGAGCTGCCCTTCGTCTGCGACCCGGCGCTGCTGTTCACCCCGCAGCGGGCGCAATGGCTGGCGTTTTCCATCACCACTTTTCGCATGTTCAGCAACGGCCTGGCGGTACGCCGCCAGGATCGTCCCGGCCTGCTGCCGTTTATCCATGACGGCCAGGTCGACCTGGGCGCGCTGCTGGTCAGCCCCCTGCACAATGTGGGCGTGGTGGCCGAACGCAGTTATGGCGAACCGATCGACAGCCTGCTCAAACAGGCTCCGCTCGGCACGCTGATCGCCCACTACGGCAACAGCGCCATCGGCAACCTGCTGCAGATGCAACGCCACGGGCGCCTGAAAGCCCTGATCGGTTACCAGACGGAAATTCGTTTCCAGGCACGACAGCAAGGCATCGACCCCGATGACCTGGAGTTCTACCCGATCCAGGGCATGCCCAAGTATCAATCGGTGAACGTCGGCTGCTCGAACACCCCGCAGGGCCGGCAGGCGGTGGAGCGCATCAACCGGGCGCTGCTCGAACTGCGCCCGGACACTTTGCTGGAGCTTTATGCCCAATGGCTGGAACCGTCGCTGCGCGAGCAATACCGCAGCGATGCCCTGGCATTTTTCCACGACGCGCCGCAGCGCTAGAAAATCCGGGCAAAAAGAAACCCCGAGCAGTGGGGAGACGGCTCGGGGTTAAACCTGGTCTGAAACCAGACCCGTGCAACAAGCGACAAGCACCGGAGCACAATGCTCGATCCTGTTGCCAAGGGTCTGACTGATGGGCTGAAGCGAAGGTTCCCGAAAATTTCCAATCAGCGTGCGCTGTCGAACGCCTTCTCCTGGGCCACATTGCGCAAGGCCGCGATGACACAGGGTTCCAGGCGACCTTCGGCGATCAATACGTCGCGATGCAGGCCGTCGACGACATCGGTCAACTGGCGCTTGTCGGTCAACTGGGCCTGACTGAATTCACGCTCGACCACTATGGCCCCCAAGGCATTCTTCAGGGTCACCAGGCATTCCCCCTGCGCGCGGGGGGTCAGAGTTACCTGATACGGGCTCAAGGCTTCACCCAACAATAGGCTGATACTTTCCATCTCGATCACCACTCAATAGCTGGAATTAAGGCTCGAATACACCAATGCCGGTAGCTTTCTGGCATTCAAGTGACCATCGCCCAGAGAAGAAAGTTCGCAACCGCCGAGGGTTGCCGACCTGAGTTGATCCAGCATGCCCGCAAAACATGACAGATAAAAAACAGCCCATATCAGACTAGAATCGGCACTTCAAACCAGAAACGAACGCGAGGGTGCCGGCTGATCGATCAGCGCCTCGACCTTCTTGTAGCGCGATACCGCCTGTTGGCAAGAGTAGCGCCGAGGGTCGATCCGGACCGGCATCGCAACCTGCTCCCGGGGCGGATTTTCAGGCCTTGTGCAGGTCTTTCTGGCAGGTGGGGGTGTGGCCATGGGGGCCCTCTCCTCAAGCGGTTGGCAAAGCCCGGCGGCGCAGCGATGACGGTTGCCCGGCTGCAGGGCCTGTCCGAAATGCTGCCTTCTCACCGGAGCGAGTCTTGAATCAAACATCCAATAAAAAACTGCGGATCGTCCTGGCCGACGACCACCCGATTTTTCTCATCGGCCTGCGGGCCGTCCTGGAGCGCGACTACAACCTGGAGATCGTCGGCGAAGCCAGCTCCCCGACAGCCCTCATCGAACTGCTGCAAAGCTGTCCCTGCGAAGTACTGGTCACCGACTTCATGATGCCGGGGGAACAGCAGAACGATGGCCTGCGCCTGATCGAGCAACTGCGCCGGCATCACCCCGAGCTGCCGATCGTGGTAGTGACCATGCTCAACAATGCCGGGCTGTTCCGCTCGATTCTCGACCTGGGCGTCATGGGCCTGCTGAGCAAGGCCAGCCTGGCCGATGAACTGCCGGCGGCGATCAGCCATGTGCGCCGGGACAAGGTGTTCGTCGCCCAGGCCATCCAGCAACTCCTCAGCCTGGCGGGCGAGGTCGGGCCGGACCGCTTGTTGTCCGGGGAACAGCTGTCGCCCCGCGAGCTCGAAGTGATCCGCCTGCTGGCGGCCGGGATGACGGTCGGGGAAATCGCCGCGAAGCTCAGCCGCAGCAAAAAGACCGTCAGCACCCAGAAGGTCAGCGCCATGCGCAAGCTCGGCCTGTCCAGCGCCGCGGCGCTGTACATCTACGTGCAGGAACACGGGCTCGCCTGAGTACGGGCTCAGCCAGCCAGTTCGTCGAGGTCGTCACGCAAGCGCCGGGCGATCCACTGGCGCACGGCGACCGCGCTCATGGGTTCGGCGATGAAGCAGCCTTGCAGGCGCGCCTGCCCCAGCTTTTTCGCCGCCTCATAGTCGGCGGCGCTCTCGATACCGGCCAGCACCAGGCCCAGCGACATGCGCCGGGCCATGCTCATGGCGCCGGCCACCACCGCCGACTTGCGCTCATCGGCCGCCAGCCCGCAGACGAAGGCCGGTGGGATCTTCAGCTCGGTGAACGGCAGCTCCAGCAGACGCTGCAGGCTGGTGCCGCCGGTGCCGAAGTCGCCAATCGACAGCTTGCAGCCGATCATGCGCAGTCGCAGCAAGGCCTCCACATGGGCGGTATCGGTTTGCAGCTCGGTGGTCTCGACGATTTCCAAGGTCAGCAGCCGTGCCGGTACTTCAAAACGGCGCAGCAGGGCTTCCAGCTGGCGCGCGAAGTTCGGCAGTTCCAGCATGCCCACCGGGATGTTCACCGAGATCGCCAGCGAACGGCCCATGACCAGGCGCACCCCGGCCGACAGCTGCATGGCCTGCTCCAGCATGAGCCAGGTGAAGGCCTCCTCCAGCCCGGCGAACTCGATCACCGGCAGGAACTCGGCGGGCAGCATCAGGCCATGCTCCGGGTGCTGCCAGCGCGCCAGCGCCTCGACGCCCTGGACCTCGCCGTCCTGGCTGACCACCGGCTGAAAGTGCGCGACCCCATGGCGCAGTACCGCCGCCTGCCCTTCCTCGGCAGTCGGCACTTCAGGCTGGAATACATCCAGCCCCAGGGTTTCGCGCACCTGGGCCAGAGACAAGGCTTGCGGGCCCGGCTCGAAACATTGCTGGTACAGGCTCAGCAGTTCATTGACCAGGGTGACCGAGGCCGGCTTGGGCAGGCAGCCCAGCACATTCAGGCCCTGCTGTCGGGCCATGGCCGCGGCGCCTTCGCGGACATCCGCTTGCGCGTCGCTGAGAATGATCAGCGCCTTCGCCCGTTGTTGCTCCGCCAGGTAACGAATCAGTTCCAGCCCGTCGGCCTGCTCCAGGTACAGATCGCAGATGGCGATGTCCACCGGCCCCTTGCTGTCCAGGGATTGCCGGGCGGCGGCAACGCTTTCGGCGTTCAACACGTTGAACACGCCGTTGGCGTTGAGCATCTGGTGCAGGGCCATCAACTGGAACGAATTGTCTTCAAGAACGAGCACTTTCAACGAGTGCATGCAACGACCTCCGATACGGCGAGAGCGGCGAGAATCCGCAGCGGGCCGGTACGTTAATCGCAGAGGGCAGGTCGCCCCATAAGACAAGTCTTAATCGCTACCCAGGTGCGGCTCGATATCGCTGCGCAAGCAGCCGATGGCTTCCTTAAGACGCAGCCAGTGCTCCGCCAGCACCGCCGTCGAGCGGGCCCGGGCAACGGCCTCCAGCTCGATGCAGACCTGGGCCAGCGGCAGCGCGTCGATCAGGCAGCACACACCTTTGAGGCGGTGCGTGGACGCGCCGATACGCCCCCAGTCCTGCTCCAGCACCGCCGACTCCAGGGCCGCCTGCTCCTGCCCCAGGTTGTTCCACAGCTCGCGCAGCATGCGTTGCAGGATCGGCTCGTCGGCCTGGGTCATGGTGCGCAGGGTCTGGATGTCGAAGGATGGCGGCGGCAAGAAGCGCGCAAGCATCTGCGCCAGCCGGTTCAGGGTCACCGGCTTGACCAGCAGCTCATCCATGCCGGCCTGCTCGCAGCGCTGTTGTTCATCCTCGAAGGCATTGGCGGTGCAGCCGATCAGCGGGCAGGCGTCATGCCCTTCCCGGGCCTCGATCTCACGTATCGCTTCGCTCAGCTGATAACCGCTCATGCCCGGCATGTGGCAGTCGGTCATCACCAGGTCGAACGTCTCGCCCTGCCAGCGCGCCAGCGCCGCCTCGGCACTGTCGAGCGCCACCACCTTGTGCCCGAGGAACATCAGTTGCTGGCTGAGCACCATGCGATTGGCCCGCACGTCGTCGACCACCAGCACCGACATGCGACGGCTCTGCGGGCGTTCGCTGGTCACCTGGGGCGACTGGCTGAAAGCCTCGACCACCTGTTCCGGGTAGAGTTCGAGGGTCACGGTGGTCCCCATGCCGGGTTGGCTTTGCAGCAGAATACGGCCGCCCATCAGTTCCACCAGTTGCTTGCAGATGCTCAGGCCCAGGCCGGTTCCGCCCTGCTCCGGCGTCGTCTGCACATGGGCCTGAATGAACGGATCGAACAGGCTCGCCTGCTTCTCCGGGCTGATACCCGACCCGGTGTCGGCCACGCTGATGCACAAGCGGTCGGCGCCATGTTCATCGGCCTGGCGCTCAACGGACACCCGCACCTCGCCGGCCTGGGTGAACTTCAGGGCGTTGCTCAGCAGGTTGTGCAGCACCTGGCGCAGGCGCAATGGGTCGAGCCAGTAGAACCCGTCCGCCGCCTTGTCGAAGGCCAGCGTCAGGTGCAGCCCCTTGTTGCGCGCGGTGACCTCGAACAATTGCTGTATGTCTTCGAAGAAGCCTCGCAGGGCCACGGTCTGCGGCGCCAGCTGCATATGCCCGGCCTCGATCTTGGCCAGGTCGAGGTTGTCGCCCATCAGGCCGACCAGCTCCTGCGCCGACTGATAAGCCACGCGCAAGGCATCGGAAAACGGCATGCCGCGCAGGCGTGCCTGTTCCTTTTCCAGCTCCAGCAAACCGATGATCGCGTTCATCGGCGTGCGAATTTCGTGGCTCATGGTCGAAAGAAAGGCGCTCTTGGCGTAGTTCGCCCGATCCGCCGCGCGACGCGCCTCCAGCAGCTCCTCCTCGAGACGCTTGCGCTCGGTGATATCGATCCAGCCCCCCAGCAGACCCTGCAACTCGCCCTGGGCACTGTAGAACGGCACCGTCCATTGATAGACCTGCACCGGTCCGTTCCTGGATTCGATCTGACGGTCGGCGAACACCGACGCCTGGGACTCCAACTGCTCCAGGAACTCGCAGTGCAGCTGTCGGGCCGTGGCCTCGGGCAGCACGTCCAGCTCGGTCAGGCACAGCCCCTTGATCTGCTCCAGGTGCATGCCGGTCTGGGTTTCGTAGCTTTTGTTGCAGGTGATCAGGCGCCCGGCCAGGTCGCGGACGAAGATCGGGTTGGGGATGCCGTCGAGCAAGGCGCGCTTGAACGCCAGCTGGTCGTTGAGCCGCTGCTCGGCTTGCAGGCGTTGGCGGATCTGCCCCTTGAGCCGGGTGTTCCAGGCCAAAGACAGCAAACCGAACAGGATCGCGGTGAAGGTGACCCAGTAGATCCACACCGGCACCCGCTGCCACATGGGCACCGGCACCGGCGTCACCCCCAGCCATTTCAGGCGGATGGCGCTGAGCTCGGCCACCGGGAAGGCTTCCAAGGCCTTGTTCAGGATACTCAGCAGCTCGGGCTGATCCCGGCGCACCGACAACTCGTCGGCCGACCACTTGCCCTCGACGCTGCGACCGATGCGCAGCCCGTTCGCCGGGTAGCCCTGCACCTCGACTTCGTTCTGGATGGTCGCGTCGGCTTCGCCGCTGGCCACCAGGGCCCGCGCATCCAGGTAAGTGTCGACCAGACGCAGGTGGACCTTCGGGTAGTTCTGCCGGACGTAACTCTCCAGCGCATGCTTGGCCGGAAGCGCCAGCACCTTGCCGGCCAATTGGTTGAAGGTATTGAGCTGGATGTCGTCGGCGCGGACCACGAACACCCAGGCCGAGCCGCCAAAGGCATGGGTGAAGTCGAGGAAGCCACAGCGCTCATCGTTGGCCGACAGCGTGGTGTTCATCTGCGCCCGGCCCTTGAGCAGCAGGTCCAGGGTGTGGGCCGTGGAGAAGGTTTCCTCCTGGACGAACTGCAGGCCGGTCATGCGCGAAATCCGGCTGAGCAGGTCGATGTTCAACCCGGCCCACTGGCCGTCCTTGTCCTTGAACACGTAGGGCGGAAACTGCTGGGACGCCACCACCACATGCTGATGTTCGAGCAGCCAGGCGCGCTCCTGCTTGCTCAGTTTGATCCGCTCGTCGCCGGTGCTGGCGCCCAGCCCGGTGGTCCAGCGGGCCAGGATCTCCCGCCGCGTGGAGTCGTCGATACTCTGTAGCGCCTGTTCGATCAGGCGGCCGAGCAGCGGGTCGGTCTGGCGCGTGGCGAAGGCAAAGCCGATCGGCGGCAGCCGGCTTTCAGTGCGGACCTGCAACCCCAGGTAAGGGCGCAGCGCCTTGTAGGCACGGACGATCACTTCATTGCCGATAAAGGCATCGACATCCCCCTGTTTCAGGGCTTCCAGGCCGCTGTACAGATTGGGCGAAAGAATGATCTGGCTGTTGGGATAGGCGGCATGGGCGATCTTGGCGTCCGCATAGCCCTCCAGCAGCACCACTTTCTTGCCGGCCAGGTCTTCGGGCATTTCCGCCTCGTCCCTGCGCACCACCACGACTGCGCGGTCGGGCATGTAGTCACTGGAAAAATGCAGCCCCGCGGCGCCACGCTCGTAGCCGTTGGCGCTGGTCAGGATGTCGATCGCCCCAGTGCGCAACGCTTCCACCGCCTGTTCGCGCTCGGAGAACCCCAGGACTTCCAGGGACACGCCCAGGCGTTCGCCCACCAGGCTCAGGTAGTCGGCGCTGATGCCCTGGTAACGGTTGCGGTCGCGGGTGATGTCGATCGGCTGATAGTCGTCGATCGAGATGCCCACCTTCAAGGTGCCATGGCCCGCCAGCCATTGCCGTTCGGCCGGTGCCAGGGTGAGCGGCTGCAGCTCGACGAAGGCCGGCACCAGCTTGAAGGGCAGGTTCTGCGCCGCCATCAGGCACGGGGCCAGGGACAGCATCGCCAAAACCATCAATGTGCGGAAAACCGGGCGCAGCAACATAAGCATCCTGTGAGTGATCCTCGACGCGGCGTCGCTCTGTCCTTGTGCTCTTTCCTTGAGCCCCGTCCTTAGAAGCCGCGCCGCGATAAACAGCCTGTGTATAAAAAGACAAGGCCCGTCAGAGACGGGCCTTGTTGACGATCGATGCCACTCGATCAGAGCGGTTTGCCGCGATTGCCGTGCTGGCTGACGAAGGCCTGGACAGCCTTCAGGTCGTTGGCCAGGACGGTGCAACGCTCTTCGCGCTGGAACAGATCGGACAGGTGCGCCGGCAACTCCAGGGCCTTGCCGACCCCGGCCTGCTCCACCGCTTCCGGGAACTTCACCGGATGCGCGGTGCCCAGCACCACCATCGGGATGTCCAGGCTGCGACGGCACTCACGGGCGGCTTTGACGCCGATCGCGGTGTGCGGGTCGAGCACTTCGCCGGTCTGGGCGAAGACTTCGGCGATGGTCTCGCAGGTCTGGGCGTCGTCCACGGCCAGGGAATCGAACAGCTTGCGGGCTTCGGTCCAGCGCTCCTGCTCGACGCTGAAACCGCCACCTTGCTTGAAGGAATCCATAAGCGCGGCCAGCGCGGCACCGTTGCGGCCGTGCAGGTCGAACAGCAGGCGCTCGAAGTTCGACGAGACCATGATGTCCATCGACGGCGACAGGGTGGCGTGCAGGGTTTCCTTGACGTACTGGTTGCCGCTCATGAAGCGGTGCAGGATGTCGTTGCGGTTGGTGGCGACGATCAGTTGGTTGATCGGCAGGCCCATGTTGCGGGCCAGGTAACCGGCGAAGATATCGCCGAAGTTGCCGGTCGGTACCGAGAACGCCACCGAACGCGCCGGGCCGCCCAGCTGCAGGGCCGCGTGGAAGTAGTAGACGATCTGGGCCATGATCCGCGCCCAGTTGATCGAGTTCACCGCCACCAGGCGAGTGCCTTTGAGGAAGCCCTGGTCGGCGAAGCTGGCCTTGACCATTTCCTGGCAGTCGTCGAAGTTGCCTTCGATGGCGATGTTGTGGATGTTCTCACCGAAGATGGTGGTCATCTGCCGACGCTGCACTTCGGACACACGGTTGTGCGGGTGCAGGATGAAGATATCGACGTTGTCGCAACGCTTGCAGCCTTCGATGGCGGCCGAACCGGTATCGCCGGACGTGGCGCCGATGATCACCACGCGCTCGCCGCGCTTCTCCAGCACGTAGTCCAACAGGCGACCCAACAGTTGCAGGGCGAAGTCCTTGAACGCCAGGGTCGGGCCGTGGAACAGCTCCAGGACCCACTCGTTGCCGTTCAGCTGGCGCAGCGGGGCAATGGCGTTGTGGGAAAACGCACCGTAGGTTTCCTCGAGGATTTTCTTGAAGTCGGCATCCGGAATGCTGCCGGTGACGAATGGGCGCATCACCCGGAAGGCCAGCTCGTGATACGGCAGGCCGGCCCAGGAAGCGATTTCCTCCTGGGTGAAACGTGGCAGGTTTTCCGGTACGTACAGGCCGCCGTCGCTCGCCAGGCCGGCCAGCAGGACGTCTTCGAAATTCAGGGCCGGTGCCTGGCCGCGGGTGCTGATGTAACGCATGACTGGCTCCTCTAAAAAGAGTTCTCAAGCGGGAGCCGCCGGGGCTCCCGCAACGAAGCGGATTAGTTCAGGTGCTCGACGCGGATCCGTACGACCGGACCGACCACGCCCTGCAGGGCCTCCAGCGCGGTGATCGCATCGTTGATGCGCTGTTCCACCACACGGTGGGTCAGCAGGATCATCGGCACCAGGCCGTCGTGTTCCTCGACCTCTTTCTGCATGATCGACTCGATGTTGATGCCACGCTCGGACAGGATGCTCGCCACCTGGGCCAGTACGCCCGGGTGATCCTTGGCCTGGATCCGCAGGTAGTAGGCACTTTCGCAGGCCTCGATCGGCAGGATCGGGTGCGCCGACAGTGAGTCCGGCTGGAAGGCCAGGTGCGGCACACGGTTTTCCGGGTCGCTGGTCATGGCGCGAACCACGTCCACCAGGTCGGCGATCACCGACGAAGCGGTCGGCTCCATGCCGGCGCCGGCGCCGTAGTACAAGGTCGAGCCGACGGCGTCGCCGTTGACCATCACCGCGTTGAACACGCCATTGACGTTGGCGATCAGGCGATCGGCCGGGATCAGCGTCGGGTGCACGCGCAGCTCGATGCCGGCATCGGTACGGCGGGCCACGCCCAGGTGCTTGATGCGATAGCCCAGGGCCTCGGCGTAGTTCACGTCGGCGGTGGTCAGCTTGGTGATGCCTTCGGTGTAGGCCTTGTCGAACTGCAGCGGGATACCAAAGGCGATGGACGCCAGGATGGTCAGCTTGTGCGCAGCGTCGATGCCTTCGACGTCGAAGGTCGGGTCGGCTTCGGCGTAACCCAGGGCCTGGGCCTCGACCAGCACGTCTTCGAAGGTGCGACCCTTCTCGCGCATTTCGGTGAGGATGAAGTTGCCAGTGCCGTTGATGATCCCGGCCACCCAGTTGATGCGGTTGGCCGCCAGGCCTTCGCGGATCGCCTTGATGACTGGAATACCACCCGCCACGGCGGCTTCGAACGCCACGATCACACCCTTCTCACGGGCCTTGGCGAAAATTTCGTTACCGTGTACGGCGATAAGCGCCTTGTTGGCGGTGACCACATGTTTACCATGCTCGATGGCCTTGAGTACCAGCTCGCGGGCAACGGTATAGCCGCCCATCAGCTCTATGACGATGTCGATCTCAGGGTTCGTGGCCACTTCGAACACATCGTTGGTAATCGCAATACCGGTCGTTTGGAACTGAGGCTTTGGCGTGCGCATGGCAATTTGTGCCACTTCGATTCCACGCCCGGCACGACGAGCAATTTCCTCGGCGTTGCGCTGAAGTACATTGAAGGTACCGCCACCGACGGTACCCAGCCCACAGATGCCCACTTTGACCGGATTCACTCTGAACTCCCCATGAAACGGCCGACACTAGGTCGGCCGTGGAAAACAGCCGCAAACCACACGGCTCTCTATTAATGACGCGTCGGCCACAACCGCCGCGCCATGATCGTCAAAGGCTCGACGACGCAGGATTATTTCGCGCCCAGCGCCAGTTTGGCGACTTGTGGCGCAGGCTGGTAGCCCGGAATCACTTGGCCGTCGGCCAAAACGATGGCCGGCGTACCGTTCACACCGATCGACTGGCCCAGGGCGAATTGCTTGGAAACCGGGTTGGCGCACTTGGCGGCCTTGATTTCCTTGCCATCGACCATCTTGTCCATGGCCGCTTTCTTGTCGGCCGAGCACCAGACCGCCTGCAACTGCTCGTCGCCCGGCGAACCCAGGCCCTGGCGCGGGAAGGCGACATAACGCACTTCCACGCCCATCTTGTTCAGCTCCGGCACTTCGGCGTGCAGCTTGTGGCAGTACGGGCAGGTGGTGTCGGTGAAGACGGTGATGTGGGTCTTGGTTTCGCCGATGGCCGGGTAGACCACGGTTTCAGCGACCGGAATGGCATTGATCAGCTTGGCCACGCCCAGGCGCTCGGTTTTTTCGGTCAGGTTGACCGGCTTGCCGTCCTTGAGCTGGAACAGGTAGCCCTGCATCACGAACTGGCCGTCGGCGCTGGCGTACAGCACTCGGCTGCCCTTGAGCTTGACTTCATAGAGGCCGGGCAGCGGGCTGGCGCTGATGCTTTCTACCGGGACTTCGAGTTGCAGGCCCTGGAGGCTTTTACGAATCGCTTTTTCGGCGGCGTCATCGGCCATAACAAAGGTACTGGCCAACGCAACGGCTGCGGCGGCGATAATCTGGGTCACGCGCATTGGGAACTCCTGAAGGCGGACAAATGGGACGGTCAGAACGCCCGTACTGGAACACCGGGTCATAACGGCCCACTTTGCAAACCGGCAAAGCCTACCACATAAGGCCCGCCTGGCGGGCTCCCGCTGAGCCAAGCCGGTCATTTGCCGATCGGCGCGGAGCCGCTGCCGGGTCATGACCGACACCTCACTCAACCGCGGGGATGGTGCTTGGCGTGCAGGTCCTGCAAACGGGCCCGGGCGACATGAGTGTAGATCTGGGTGGTCGACAGGTCGCTGTGGCCGAGCAGCATCTGCACCACCCGCAAGTCCGCGCCGTGGTTGAGCAGATGGGTGGCGAAGGCGTGCCGCAAGGTATGGGGCGACAGCGACTTGCCGATCCCGGCGACCTTGGCCTGATGCTTGATCCGGTGCCAGAAGGTCTGCCGGGTCATCTGCTCGCCGCGCAGGCTGGGGAACAGCACGTCGCTGGGCCGCCCGCCGAGCAGCTCGCCACGGGCATCGCGCATGTAGCGCTCGACCCAGACAATCGCTTCCTCGCCCATCGGCACCAGGCGTTCCTTGCTGCCCTTGCCCATCACCCGCAGCACGCCCTGTCGCAGGTTGACCTGCTCCAGGGTCAGGCTGATCAGCTCGGTCACCCGCAGGCCACAGGCATACAGGACTTCGAGCATGGCGCGATCGCGCTGGCCGATGGCCTCGCTGAGGTCGGGAGCGGCCAGCAGGGCTTCGACATCAGCCTCCGACAGGGACTTGGGCAACGGCCGCCCCAGCTGCGGCATATCGACTTGCAGCGTGGGGTCCACGGCAATCAGTTTTTCCCGCAGCAGGTAACGATAGAAGCCACGCACCCCGGAGAGAAAACGCGCGGTCGAACGCGGCTTGTAGGCTTGCTCTACCCGCCAGGCGAGGTGGTCGAGAATCAGCTCGCGGCCGGCACTCACCAGCTCCAGCCCCTTTTCCTGCAGCCAACCGTTGAACAACGCCAGGTCGCTGCGATAAGCCTCGCGGGTGTTGTCCGAAAGGCCCTTTTCCAGCCATAGCGCATCGAGGAAACGGTCTATCAGGGGATGGTCGATGGCGGGCATAAATACTCGAAAGGCGCGGGCTTGAGGCCGGGCGCAAATAAATAGTGAACTGTGCAGAGGGTCGCTAGTCTTTCATAGCCCGCTATTTCAAGGAACAGGGAGCTTCAATGAACGAGCAACAGATTCTGTTGGCCTTTGGCGGCATAGGCGTGGCGGCAGTAGGCTGCCAATGGCTGGCCTGGCGCCTGAAACTGCCAGCCATTCTGTTCCTGCTGTTGAGCGGCATTCTCGCCGGCCCGGTCCTGGGCTGGCTCGACCCACAAGAGTTGTTCGGACCGCTGCTGATGCCGCTGGTGTCGCTGGCGGTGGCCTTGATCCTGTTTGAAGGCAGCCTGACCCTACACCTGTCGGAATGGCGCGAGATCGGCAAGGTGGTGCACCGGCTGGTGACCATCGGCGCCCTTTCGACCTGGGCGGTGATCACCCTGGCCACCCACTGGCTGCTGGGTTTCGACTGGCTGCTGGCGCTGCTGTTCGGCACCTTGACCCTGGTCACCGGGCCCACCGTGATCGTGCCCATGCTGCGGGTGGTCCGGCCCAAGGCGTCGATCGCCAACATCCTGCGCTGGGAAGGTATCGTCATCGACCCGATCGGCGCCCTGCTGGCGGTGGTGGTCTACAGCTTCATCATCGCCAGCGCCGAGGGCCAGGGCCTGCAGCACAGCCTGATGACCTTCGGCGGGGTGATCCTCTGCGGCAGCCTGTTCGGCATCGTCGGCGGTTGGGTGCTGGGCACCGTCATGCGCCGCCAGTGGCTGCCGGAATACCTGCACAACCTGGCCACGCTCGCGGCGGTGCTGGGCATCTTCATCGGCGCCAACCAGGTGATGCATGAGTCCGGGCTGCTGGCCGTGACCCTGATGGGCATGTGGATGGCCAACATGAAGGACGTCGACGTCCGGCACATCCTGCACTTCAAGGAAAACCTCAGCGTGCTGCTGATTTCCGGGCTGTTCATCCTGCTGGCGGCGCGCCTCGACCTCAACGCCCTGATCGCTCTGGGGCCGCTGGTGTTGATTCTGCTGCTGGTGATCCAGTTCATCGCCCGGCCCTTGAACGTGCTGCTGTCCACCGCCGGCTCCAACCTGAGCTGGCGCGAGCGCGCCTTGCTGGCCTGGATCGCGCCGCGGGGCATAGTTGCCGCGGCTGTCTCGGCGATCTTCGCCATTCGCCTGGACCAGGCCGGCCATGAAGGCGCGCTGTTGCTGGTGCCGCTGACCTTTGCCGTGATCATCGGCACCGTGGTGCTGCAAAGCGCCACCGCGCGGCCGCTGGCCCGCCTGCTGAAGGTCGCGGAGCCGGCGCCGAGCGGCTTCCTGATCGTCGGGGCGAACGCTCCGGCGCGGACCATCGGCAAGGCCCTGCAACAACTGGGCAGTCGCGTGCTGCTGACCGATTCGAGCTGGGAAAACATCCGTGCCGCGCGCATGGACGGCCTGCCGACCTACTTCGGCAACCCCGCGTCGCAACACGCCGATGCCCACCTGGATCTGGTTGGGCTTGGCCATCTGCTGGCGCTGTCGCCCTCCGGCGAACTGAATACCCTGGCCTCCATGCGCTTCCGTCATGACTTCGGCCATCAGCGCCTGTTCGGCCTGGCCAACAGCCAGGAAAGCCGGCGCACCGACAAACACCGAGCCAGCCATGAACACCGCGGGCATCTGCTGGGTAGCGAGGCGCTGTCCTACAGCAAACTGGCCAGCCTGCTGGGACAGGGTGCGGAGTTGTACAGCACCAACCTGACCGAGGGTTTTGGCTGGGAGGATTACCAGGCGCTGCATGGTGAGCGGGCGACCTTGCTGTTCGCTCGCGACAACAGCGGCTGGGTGCATGTGGTGACGCCGGGCAGCGCCCTCAAGCCCACAGCGGGCTGGACCCTGGTGGCCTTGATTCAGAAGGATACGACGGCCTGATAGCCCATCGCGGACAAGCCTCGCTCCTACAGAAGGGTGAAATCCCGCAGGAGCGAGGCTTGCTCGCAATCAGTCCGCAAACCCCGGCAGCACCGGCACCGGGCGCTTGTCGTCATCGATGGCGACGAAGCTGAACAGGCCATGGATGGCCTTCTCCCGACCATCGCAACTCATGCTCTCGACGAAGACTTCAACCTCGACCTTGAGGCTGGTATTGCCGACCTTCACCACCCTTCCCACCAGCTCGACGATGGAGCCCGCGGCAATCGGGTGATTGAAGTCGATACGGTCGGTGGACACGGTGACCAGCGGCAGCCGGCAGAAACGAGTCGCGGCGATGAACGACACTTCGTCCATCCAGGCCAGCGCCGTGCCGCCGAACAGGGTGTTGTGGTGATTGGTGGTCGACGGGAATACCGCCTTGGTCACGCGGGTGACCGACAGCTCGGTCCGGCGTTGGATTTCTTGCTCGCGGGGGCTCATGGTTCTACTGCCTGAAACACAATTCGGGGATAAATGACGGGCAACAAAAAAGCAGCCCGTAGGCTGCTTTTTTCTGCATCGGAAGCTGGACTTAAGCCAGTTTTTCCTTGATGCGAGCTGCTTTACCCGACAGGTCGCGCAGGTAGTACAGCTTGGCTTTACGTACGTCACCGCGACGCTTGACAGCCATGCTGTCGATTTGCGGGCTGTAGGTCTGGAAAGTACGCTCTACGCCAACACCGTTGGAGATTTTACGAACGGTGAATGCACTGTTCACGCCGCGGTTACGCTTGGCGATTACAACGCCTTCGAACGCTTGCAGACGGGAACGATCGCCTTCCTTCACTTTCACCTGAACGACAATGGTGTCGCCCGGGGCAAAGGCTGGGATCTCTTTGGTCATCTGCTCTGCTTCGAGTGCAAGGATGATTTTGTTGGTCATGCTGTGCTCCTAAGGTAAATCGTCGGATCTACCATCGATACGTTGTTAACTATCGTCCCGCTCGCAGATGTATTCCTCGAGCAGCTTCTTCTCTTCTCCAGAAAGCGAGCGGCTTTCCAGAAGATCGGCGCGTCGTTCATAGGTCCGACCAAGGGACTGCTGTAAACGCCAACGCCGGATGTGTGCGTGGTTGCCACTCAGCAACACGTCGGGAACACGCTGATCCGCATACACCTCCGGTCGGGTGTAGTGCGGGCAATCCAGCAGACCATCCGTGAAGGAATCTTCCTCCGCGGAATCCGCATGCCCTAAAGCTCCGGGCAGCAGTCGCGTAACCGCATCAATCAGGACCATCGCCGGCAGCTCGCCACCGGAGAGTACATAGTCGCCAATCGACCACTCTTCATCGACATGAGCTTCAATAAAACGCTCGTCAATGCCTTCATAACGACCGGCAATCAGGATCAATGCATCCTCATTCGCCAACTCGCGTACCGCCGACTGAGTCAGTTTGCGGCCTTGGGGCGACAGGTAAATCACCTTCGCGCCCTCCCCGGCTGCCTGCCTGGCCTGAACCAGAGCATCTTCCAGGGGCTTGATCTTCATCACCATGCCCGGGCCACCGCCAAATGGGCGATCGTCCACAGTGTGATGTCGATCCGTGGTGTAGTCTCGCGGATTCCAACAGGTCAGCTGCAAGAGCCCCTGTTTCACCGCGCGGCTGGTTATGCCGTAGTCGCTGATGGCGGAAAACATCTCGGGAAACAAACTGATCACTTCTACGCGCAGGCTAGCCACGTTCAGAAGTCCGCGTCCCAATCCACCTTCATCTCGCCCGCTGCCAGGTCGACGGCCAACACGCATTGCTCGGTATAGGGCAACAGGCGTTCGCGATCATCCAGGCTGCCAGCGCAAGGCTTGACCACCATTACATCGTTCGAGCCGGTCTCCAGCAGGTGATCGATCTTCCCGAACAGTTGTCCGTGAGTGTCGATGACCTTGAGACCTTGCAGCTGGTACCAGTAGTACTCGCCGTCGGTCAGTTCAGGGAACAGGTTACGCGGCACGCAGATCTCATAACCGGCCAGAAGACGCGCTTCTTCACGATCATCGAGACCCTTGAGCTTTGCGACCAGGAATTTTTCATTCCCGCGTCCGCTGACCAGCTCAACCTGTTTCACGCTACCTTCGCGCTTGAGCGTCCAGGTTTTGTAATCCAACAGGTTTTTAATCGGATCAGTAAAGGAATAAACCTTCACTTCGCCGCGAACGCCGTGAACAGAGTAGATTTTGCCGATAACGATCAAATCATCAGCAGGAGCAGGCGTCGCGTTCATAGGGTTCAGGCTGCAGCCTTAGCCGATTCCTTCAACAGCTGAGCAACGCGCTCAGACGGTTGTGCACCAACGCTCAGCCAGTAGGCTACGCGCTCTTGGTTCACGGACAGGCGGACTTCTTGACCACGAGCGATCGGGTTGAAGAAGCCAACTTGTTCTTTGTGCGAACCGTCGCGTGGGTTGCGGCTGTCGGTCACGGTCAAGTGGTAAAACGGGCGCTTTTTGGAGCCGCCAAGGGCAAGACGGATTGTTAGCATGTGAACATCGTTCCTGTAGTCGGTGCTGCAAATCTAAATGCACAGCGGGCATGGGTGCCCGAAAGGCCGCATATTCTAAGGAATATCCGGACTTTTGCAAATGACTTTTTCCGGCGCCTACCGGCTGCCATCCAGATTTGCTATAGGGCCGTTGGCAACAACGGCGAGTCAGCTCCCGCCAAACGCGGGTTTGCTGGAGGTCCCGCGTCCCCGCGGGAAACGCCGGCATGGCTGCCGGCGCGGATTCTTCAGATCTTCGGCATGCCGCCGCCGGGCAACATCCCGCCCATGCCGCGCATCATTTTCGCCATTCCGCCCTTGGCGGAGAATTTCTTCATCATCTTCTGCATCTGCTTGTGCTGCTTGATCAAGCGACCGATGTCCTGCACCTGGGTGCCGGAGCCCATGGCGATCCGACGCTTGCGCGAACCGCTGATCAGCTCAGGGTCGCGGCGCTCGGCCGGGGTCATGGAGTTGATGATGGCTTCCATCTGCTTGAACTGCTTCTCGGCTGCGCCCTGGGCATTGCCCATTTGCGCCAGGTTCACGCCACCGATATTCGGCAGCTTGTCCATCAGGCCGCCGAGGCCGCCCATGTTTTTCATCTGTTGCAGCTGATCGCGGAAGTCTTCGAGGTCGAAGCCTTTGCCTTTTTTCAGCTTCTTGGCCAGCTTGTCGGCTTTTTCCTTGTCGAGGGTCTGTTCGGCCTGCTCGATCAGGCTGAGCACGTCGCCCATGCCGAGGATGCGCGAAGCGATACGCTCAGGGTGGAACGGCTCGAGCGCCTCGCTCTTCTCGCCCATACCGATGAACTTGATCGGCTTGCCGGTGATCGCACGCACCGACAGCGCGGCACCGCCACGGGCATCGCCGTCGACCTTGGTCAGGATCACGCCGGTCAGCGGCAGTGCGTCGCCAAAGGCCTTGGCCGTGTTGGCGGCGTCCTGGCCGGTCATGGCGTCGACCACGAACAGGGTTTCCACCGGCTTGACCGCCGCGTGCAACGCCTGGATCTCGTCCATCATGTCGGCGTCGATGTGCAGACGACCGGCGGTGTCGACGATGACCACGTCGATGAACTTGAGCTTGGCTTCCTTAATAGCTGCTTCGGCGATCGCGACCGGCTTCTGGCTCAGGTCGGACGGGAAGAAGGTCACACCAATGTCGTTGGCCAGGGTTTCGAGCTGCTTGATCGCCGCCGGACGGTAAACGTCGGCGGACACCACCATCACGCTCTTCTTCTTGCGCTCTTTAAGGAAGCGCGCGAGCTTGCCGGCGGTGGTGGTCTTACCGGCGCCCTGCAAACCGGCCATCAGCACGACGGCAGGCGGTACGGCGCTCAGGTTCAGGTCTTCGTTGGCCGCGCCCATCAGGCTTTCGAGTTCGGCCTGGACGATCTTCACGAACGCCTGGCCCGGGGTCAGGCTGCGCGACACTTCAGTGCCGACGGCACGTTCCTTCACCGAGTTGACGAAGTCCTTGACCACCGGCAGGGCAACGTCGGCTTCGAGCAACGCCATGCGCACTTCGCGCAGGGTGTCTTTGATGTTGTCCTCGGTCAGCTTGGCCTTGCCGGTGACATGGCGCAGCGTCTGCGAGAGACGGTCGGTTAGGTTTTCAAACATGCGCGATCCTTTCAGGCCCTAAGTAGACCGAGGTAATGGCGGCTCGGGCCCCTTATATAAAGAGGTGCTCCGTGGGCAGGTCGCGGATTATAGCGAAGACTGCGTGCGGCGCACAGCCGCCGTCTGGTTGCGCGGTCTTTCGTGTTTTGGCGGTTCTATGCCAAACTCAACGACTTTCGGGCTTGCCTAACAGGATTTATGCTCCCCTTGTCACCCAGCTTGCTAACCACTCTCGCCGCCGCCTGTCTCTATGCCGCTGCGACCCTCTATCAAGGCACTCGTCTGGCCCAAGCCGCCAAGACGAACAAGCGCCTGCTGGTCTCGCTCGGCATCCTTGCCCTGCTCGCCCACAGCGCCAGCCTGCTGACCCACCTGATGACGCCCGTGGGCCTGGGCCTGGATTTCTTCAGCGCCGCCAGCCTGATCGCCGCCGCGGTGATTGCCCTGACCCTGCTGGCCTGCTCGCGCATTCCGGTGGAGAACCTGCTGGTCCTGCTGTTTCCGCTGGGAGCGCTGACCGTGCTGCTGGCGCAGTTCGTGCCCACCGGCACGGTGCCGGTGATCGACGAAGAACCGGGCATCCTCGCCCATATCCTGCTGTCGATCCTCGCCTACGGCATGTTCACCATCGCCGTGTTCCAGGCCCTGTTGCTGCTGGTGCAGGACCACCAGCTCAAGCACAAGCACCCGTCCGGGCTGATCAAGAACTTTCCGCCGCTGCAGACCATGGAAAGCCTGCTGTTCGGCTTCCTCTGGGCCGGCTGGACCCTGCTTTCGCTGTCGCTGATCTCCGGCTGGCTGTTCGTCGAGAACCTGTTCGCCCAGCACCTGGTGCACAAGACCCTGCTGGCGTGCCTGGCCTGGGTGGTGTTCAGCGTGCTGCTGTGGGGCCGCAACCGCCTCGGCTGGCGCGGACACAAGGCGATTCGCTGGACCCTGGCCGGTTTCTGCCTGCTGATGCTGGCGTACTTCGGCAGCAAGCTGGTCCGTGAATACATCCTGCACATCTGACGAGCGGCGATAATGGACAACCTGCCCATAGAGCCGATGCTCGTGGTCCTGGCCTTGCTGGTGCTGTGGTCGGGGCTGTTCACCGCCATCGAAGCCGCCCAGCAACACCTGCTGACTCTGCGCACCGCCTCGCGCTCCGGCGACAAACCGCTGGCGCGCCTGAGCTTCCCGCGCGACAGCCTGATTCTCTGCAACACCCTGTGCCGGGTGCTGGCGGTCATCATCAGCACCTTGCTGGCACTCTTGCAGTGGGCGGAAAACGGCCCCTGGCTGGCCTGCCTGATCGCCACCAGCGTGTTGCTGGTACTCGCCGACTACCTCCCGCGCACCCTGGCTACCCGTTATCCAGACGCCATCCTCAGCCTGGGCAATACCCTGTTGGGCGTGCCGCTGAAGATCATCTACCCCGCGGCCTGGCTGCTCGACAGCATCAGCCAGCTGTTGCTGCGCCCCTTCAGCCGCAAGGCCGGCGCCGTCAAGCAGAGCGAAGACGAGCAGGCCGCCGACCCGGACGACGCCGAGGAACATGCCAACGGCCGCCCGCACCCGGTTTCGGGCATCCATGCGCTGGACAACATCACCGTCAACGACATCCTGGTCCCGCGCAGCGAAGTCGACGGGATCAACCTGGACGAGCCTATAGGCGAGATCATCGAGCAGCTGCGCCTGTCCAAGCGCACCCGCCTGCCGGTGTTCCACAGCGATATCAACCAGGTCGAGGCGGTCCTCAACACCCGGCAGATCCGCCATCTGCTGCCGGATGCCAGCCTGACCAAAGAGGCACTGCTGGCGGCCTGCCACGAACCTTACTTCGTGCCGGAAAGCACCCCGCTGCAGCTGCAACTGCTGAACTTCCATAAACAGCAGCGCCGCCTGGGCATGGTGGTGGACGAGTACGGCGAAGTGCTGGGCATCGTCACCCTGGAAGACATCCTCGAAGAAATCGTCGGCGAATTCGAAAGCGAACACAGCCTCGACAACCCGCATATCCACCCCCAGGCCGACGGACGCTTTGTCATCGAAGGCGCCGCCTCGATTCGCGAGCTGAACAAGAGCCTGGGCTGGCACCTGCCCTGCGACGGCCCGAAAACCCTCAACGGCCTGGTCACCGAAGCGCTGGAGACCATTCCCGACAGCGCCGTCTGCCTGAAGATCGGCCGCTACCGCCTGGAAATCCTCGAAACCGAGGACAACCGGGTCAGCCGTGTGCTGATCTGGCACACCAAGCCGGTCACCTCCCCGACTCTGTAGCCGCTGGCGAAGCCTGCGATCGACCGCAGAGCGGGCGCTGGCAGGGGCAGCGCAATCCGACGGAAGTACCGCGCCGCCTGGTTTACGACGGCTGCGCCGCCGATCGCAGCCTCGCGGGCTCGGCAGCGGCTACAGGGCGGCAAGTCGCGCTTGTTCGATCGTTAGGGGCCTTCCTATAATCGATCCGCTTACCCAAGCCCCGCAGCACCCGCGTGCTACCCGCACCCAGCGGCTTCTGCCCTGCTCCGCCCGCTTCTGGCAGGCTTCGCTCCCACCCCGAGCCACGCCCGCGCCAAACCCACATCCCTGGGTGCTCGACCATAATAATTCGCTCCGATGGAGCACATGACTGTCAGGGATAACCGCATGACGACCAGCACCACTTACAGCGCCTCCGTGCCTGCCCAGCCGACCAACTCCGCCAGCCGCGTGGCCACCGCCAGCTTTATCGGCACCGCCATCGAGTTCTATGACTTCTATGTGTATGCCACCGCCGCCGCGCTGGTGATCGGCCCGGTATTCTTCCCGCAGACATCCGGCACCGCCCAGATGCTCTCGGCCTTCCTGACCTTTGGCATCGCCTTCCTCGCCCGCCCCCTGGGCTCGGCGCTGTTCGGCCACTTCGGCGACCGGATCGGCCGCAAGTCGACCCTGGTGGCATCGCTGCTGCTGATGGGCGTGTGCACCACGCTGATCGGCGTGCTGCCCGGCTATGACAGCATTGGCGCCTGGGCCCCGATCCTGTTGTGCCTGCTACGTTTCGGCCAGGGCCTGGGATTGGGTGGCGAATGGGGCGGAGCCGCGCTGCTCGCCACGGAAAATGCACCCAAAGGCAAACGCGCCTGGTTCGGCATGTTCCCGCAACTGGGGCCATCGATCGGTTTTCTCGCGGCCAACGGCCTGTTCCTGACCCTGGCCATGAGCCTGAGCGACGAACAGTTCCGCTCCTGGGGCTGGCGGATTCCGTTCCTGCTCAGCGCCGCGCTGGTGCTGGTCGGCCTGTATGTGCGCCTGAAACTGCATGAAACCCCGGTATTCGCCAACGCCATCGCCCGCCAGGAACGGGTCAAGATGCCGCTGGTCGAGCTGTTCAGCCAGTACTGGCTGCCGGTGCTGCTGGGCGCCTCGGCGATGGTGGTGTGTTACGCGCTGTTTTATATCTCGACGGTGTTCTCCCTGAGCTACGGCGTCGCGACCCTCGGCTACAGCCGCGAAACCTTCCTCGGCCTGCTGTGCTTCGCGGTGCTGTTCATGGCCGCGGCCACGCCGCTGTCGGCCTGGGCCAGCGACCGTTATGGACGCAAGCCGGTGCTGATCATCGGCGGCCTGCTGGCGATTCTCTCCGGCTTCACCATGGAACCGCTGCTGACCCAGGGCTCGACCTGGGGCGTGGCGCTGTTCCTGTGCATCGAGCTGTTCCTGATGGGCGTGACCTTCGCCCCGATGGGTGCCCTGCTGCCCGAGCTGTTCCCGACCCACGTGCGTTATACCGGCGCGTCGGCGGCCTATAACCTGGGCGGCATTGTCGGCGCCTCGGCGGCACCCTTCTTCGCTCAGAAGCTGGTAGCGATGGGGGGATTGAGTTGGGTTGGCGGCTATGTATCGGCGGCAGCGGTGCTCAGCCTGATCGCTGTGCTGTGCCTGAAGGAAACGCGCAATAACGACCTGAATCAGGTCGGCTGACAGAACGTCATCGCGGGCAAGCCTCGCTCCTACAGAAGAGCACGCATTTTCTTCTGTAGGAGCGAGGCTTGCCCGCGATGCTTTTACAGCTCTACAACGACCGCCTGGGAAGCACGGGTCGCCTTGGCCCGGGCGGCCTCGATCGACTCGTCGCGCGCCAGGGCCACGCCCATGCGGCGCTGGCCGTTGACTTCAGGCTTGCCAAACAGACGCAGGGCAGTGTCCGGCTCGCTCAGGGCCGCGCCCAGGTTGGCGAAAGCGGTCTGGGTCGACTGGCCTTCCACCAGGATCACCGCCGAAGCCGATGGGCCGAACTGACGGATCAACGGGATCGGCAAGCCGAGGATCGCCCGCGCATGCAGGGCGAACTGCGACAGGTCCTGGGAAATCAGGGTCACCAGACCGGTGTCATGGGGACGCGGCGACACTTCGCTGAACCAGACCTGGTCGCCCTTGATGAACAGCTCAACGCCGAACAGGCCACGACCACCCAGGGCCTCGGTCACCGCCTTGGCCACGCGCTCGGACTCGGCCAGGGCTTTTGGACTCATGGCCTGGGGCTGCCAGGATTCCTGGTAGTCGCCCTTCTCCTGACGGTGGCCGACCGGCGCGCAGAAGGTGGTGCCGCCGACATGGCGCACGGTCAGCAGGGTGATTTCGTAATCGAAATCGATGAAACCCTCGATGATCACCCGACCCTTGCCGGCACGCCCGCCTTCCTGGGCATAGTCCCAGGCCTTCTGCACGTCGTCGACGCTGCGCAGCAGGCTCTGGCCCTTGCCCGAGGAACTCATCACCGGCTTGACCACGCAGGGGAAGCCCAGGTCGTCCACCGCCTTGCGGTAGTCTTCGAAGGTATCGGCGAAGTGGTAAGGCGAGGTCGGCAGGTCCAGCTCTTCGGCGGCCAGGCGGCGGATGCCTTCGCGGTTCATGGTCAGCTGGGCGGCACGGGCGGTCGGGATCACGGTGAACCCTTCGGACTCCAGCTCCACCAGGGTGGCGGTGGCGATGGCTTCGATCTCCGGCACGATGAAGTGCGGCTTCTCCGCCTCGATCACCGCACGCAGCGCGGCGCCGTCGAGCATGTTGATCACATGGCTGCGATGGGCCACCTGCATCGCCGGCGCATTGGCGTAGCGATCCACGGCAATCACCTCAACGCCCAGGCGTTGCAGCTCGATCACCACTTCCTTGCCCAACTCACCACAGCCACACAGCAAAACGCGGGTCGCGGTTGGCGACAATGGAGTTCCGATACGGGTCATCTGAAGGTCCTCAAAAAGGAGCGGATCATCGAGGGTCGCGCACCAGGCGGGCGGCCCATGGGGAAGAAAGCGCGGCATTTTACATGAACCGCGCGCTTTGGCCTCAGCTGGCGCACGTCGCCTTGCGCAAACGCCAGGCCATGGCCAGCCAGACCACGGTCACGCCGGCGAACTTCGACCCCAGCGCCGTGAGGATCACGCCCGGGGTCAAGGCGTCGATCAGTCCGAAAAAGATAAAGGTGTCCAGGGGAATGCTCAACGCCGAACTTATCCACAGGCGGTCGTGCAGCGGGCGCTTGGTAATGCTGAACACCAGCCAGTCGATGCACTCGGAGACCGCGAACGCCGTGGCGCTGGCCAGGGCGATGGCCGGCTCGGAGGTCACGTAGGACAGCACCAGCGCCACCAGCATGGCGACGAGCGCGCCATGGCCGAAGCGGGTCTGCACCATGTCCCGCAGGACGAACACCAGCCCGCCCCAGGCCGACCAGATGATGTCCAGGTGCGGAGCGGTGGAAAAGGCGTAGTTGATCAGTACGACACTGCCGATATAGGCGATCAGGAAGAGCATGGGGCGAAAAGTACCTGTCAGTAAGGCGCACAGGGTACTTCAGGTGGGTGGGATGGACCAGACAGGAGCTGGCGCCGATATCGCGGGCAGGCTCGCTCCTGCTGGGGCAAGCCTGCTCGCGACAGCCGTTTAGCCGGGCTTGCTGCCGATCATCCACAGCAGCCCGCTGGACTTGGCGCGCTCATGACACAGCGCCAGCACCTCGCGGCGCTCGGCGTTGTCCATGCGGCTCCAGCGGGTGATCTCGCTCACCGTGCGCTGGCAGCCGGTGCAGATATCATCATCGTCCAGCGCGCAGATGCTCACGCAGGGCGAGGGAACGGGTCTTTCGGGGGTGGTCATTATTCTTGCTCGGCCAGGTCGCGGGCGTAACGCTGGGAATTATGCACATAGTGCGCGGCGCTGGCTTCGAGCATCTTCTTCTGCAGCTCGGTCAACTCGCGCACCACCTTGCCCGGCGAGCCCATCACCAGCGAGCCGTCGGGGATTTCCTTGCCTTCGCCGATCAGCGAGTTGGCGCCGATGATGCAGTTCTTGCCAATCTTCGCGCCGTTGAGAATCACCGCGTTGATGCCGATCAGGCTGTAGTCGCCGACAGTGCAGCCATGCAGCATGGCGTTGTGGCCAATGGTCACGCCAGTGCCGATGGTCAGTGGAAAGCCCATGTCGGTGTGCATCACCGTGCCGTCCTGCACGTTGCTGTTCCTGCCGATCAGGATCAGTTCGTTGTCGCCACGCAGCACCGCGTTGAACCAGACGTTGGCCCCCTCCTCCAGCTTGACCTTGCCCACCAGCGTGGCATTGGGTGCGACCCAGCTTTGCGGGTGGGTTTCGACGCGGGCGTCGCCCAGGCGATATTTCATATTGTTGTCCTCAAGACCAGGCAGGTTCAGGTACACAGCAGGGTTCAGGCCATACGAGCGATGGCTTCAAATATTGATAAAGCTTTTGGGCGGTTGGTGCAGGCTGATCCTGGCGTCATACAGCAGGTTGATCAGGTCGACGATCATGATCGCCGTCAGGCCCCAGATCTTGTACTCGCCGAAGCGGTAGCTCGGCACGTACCAGCTGCGGCCCTGATAATCGATGCGGTGGGTATGTTCGCGCGGGTCCTGGCGGAAAAACTCCAGCGGCACGCTGAATACCGCGGCGATCTCGGCGTCATTGGCCAGGTATTCGACATAATCGGGAATCACCCCGACATAGGGCGTGACCTTGATCCCGTGCAGGGAAATCAGCGGGCTCAAAGGGCCGATCACTTCCACCAGCCCGGGAGGCAGGCCGATTTCCTCTTCGGCTTCGCGCAGGGCGGTAAAAACCAGGTCGGGATCTTCCGGGTCGCGGCGGCCGCCGGGGAAGGCCACTTCGCCGCCGTGGGTGGACAATCCTTTGGCACGCAGGGTCAGCACCAGCTCGGGCTCGTCACTGCGGGTAATGGGCACCAGCACGGCGGCCTCGGGGAAACGTCGATCCGTCTCCAGCGGTCGCGGCGTATGGTTGCTTACCCGGTGCAGTAGCTCGTCCAGCATGAGTCTTCTCGGTCTGTGCGCTACCCTGCATCATGCACCAAACAAACCGACCGCCCAACCCCCGATCCACGCCATGTCGCGTAACGACAACTTGCCGACAAAGCCCCGTGCACGCCAAGATAGGCGCAGCCTTTTCGGATACCCAGCATGAAATTCTGCAGCCAGTGCGGTCACCCGGTCACCCAGCGCATTCCCGAAGGCGATTCGCGCCTGCGTTTTGTCTGCGACAACTGCCAGACCATCCACTACCAGAACCCGAATATAGTCGCTGGCTGCCTGCCCACCTGGGGCACCCAGGTGCTGCTGTGCCGGCGCGCGATCGAGCCGCGCCGTGGTTACTGGACGCTGCCGGCCGGTTTCATGGAGAACGGCGAGACCGTCGAACAGGCGGCGATTCGCGAGACGTTCGAGGAAGCCTGCGCCCGGGTCCGCAACCTGAGCATCTATACCCTGATCGACGTCCCGCACATCAGCCAGGTGCATGTCTTCTTCCGCGCCGAGCTGGCGGACCTGGATTTCGCCGCCGGCGAAGAGAGCCTGGAAGTCCGGCTTTTCGAAGAAGCCGACATTCCCTGGTCCGAGCTGGCTTTTCGCACGGTCGGGCGTACCTTAGAATGCTTCTTCGCTGACCGGCGGAACGAGCAATACCCTGTGCGTTCCGAGTCCATTCCGCCCCTGGCTCAGCCGGCCCTCACTTAAACAACAAAACGTACGCGGCACCTGTGTACTCTTAGGGATATCGTTTCATGCGCTGGTTGCTCGCCCTTTTCTGCTGCTCGGTTATCGCTATCTCCCACGCCTCCGCGACGGATACCCTGGACGGCAAGGTCATCGAAAAAGTCCTGGTCCTCAAGTCGGCCCATCAGTTGCAACTGATCAACGACGGCAGACCCTTCAAGACCTACCGCATTTCCCTGGGCAAACAGCCCAAGGGGCCGAAGCTCATGGAAGGCGACAAGCGCACGCCGGAAGGCTTCTACTGGCTGGATTGGCGCAAGACCAGCGACCGCTTCAACCTGGCCATGCATATCTCCTACCCGAACATCAGCGATTCCGCGCGTTCGCGTCGCGAAGGCGTGGAGCCCGGCGGCATGATCATGATCCACGGCACCCCGGACAGCGAAGACTACCCCGAGCAGTACTTTCATACCCTGGACTGGACCGACGGCTGCATCGCCATGCGCAACATCGACATGCGCGAAGTCTGGGGCCTGGTCCCGGACGGCACGATGATCGAAATCCGCCCCTGATTCCTCGCTGAAACGCCGCTAAAACACCTCAGTTACAAAAAAAATCGCAGGTCGCGCCGGCTTCGAAAGGTGAATACCAATTCCCCCTCGAAGAACCGCCGCCCCTGCGATTTTCGCATTCACGGCCAGACCGCCCTAATACCACTTCGCCAAACCATCCCCACCACCCCCCGTAAAGCGCCCATTTTCGTGCGCTATCGCCGTACTACTGGCGTTGACATGGTATTTAAGTGGTATTAGTTTTCGCCACATTACCGGGCGACAACAAACCAATAACGCATCGGAACCTCGACAGATGAACCACATCCTGGCCCTGCGCCCCGACGATACCCAGCCGACCCCGCTGTACCTGCAACTGGCGCGCAACCTTGAAGCCGCTATCCATGCCGGCCAGTGGAAAGCCGAACAGGCCCTGCCCTCGGAACGCAACCTGAGCGAGATGCTCAACATCTCCCGGGTGACCGCGCGCAAGGCCCTGGAAGTGCTGTTCGAACAAGGCCTGATCCGCCGCAGCCAGGGCTCCGGCACCTTCATTACCCCACGCCTGGAACAACCGCTGTCGCGGCTGTCCGGCTTCAGCGAAATGCTCCGCCTCAAGGGCTTCGTGCCCGGTTCCCAATGGCTGGAGCGGGAAATCACTACGCCGACCCACGAAGAACTGATCCGCCTCGGCCTGTCGCCGAACGACAAGGTGGCGCGCCTCAAGCGCCTGCGCAAAGCCGACGACACCGTGATGGCGATCGAAATGAGCACCCTGCCGGCCTCGATCATTGCCCAGCCGGACGCCGTGGGCGATTCGCTCTACGCCTACCTCGATGGCATCGGCCGCCCGGTGGTCCGTGCCCTGCAGCACATCCAGGCGATCAACGCCTCCGCCGAGTTCGCCGCCCTGGTGGGCATCGCCCCCGGCACCGCGATGCTGCTGATGACCCGCGTCGGCTACCTCGAAGACAACACCCCGATCGAAGTCACCGACACCTATTGCCGCAACGACTACTACGACTTCGTCGCCGAGCTACGTCGCTGAGCCAGGCCACCGAGCCAGCCGCCGAGTCGCCAAGAACCCGTCCCAGAGAGCTGCCCATGTCCGAACACAACATCCTCACCCCACAAGGCTGGATTCGCGGCCGTCTGAACCACCGGGACGGCAAGGTCACCGGCATCGAAGGCAGCCCCTGCGACCCGGCGGACAACGACCTGCCGTACCTGCTGCCGGGCTTCATCGACCTGCATGTGCACGGCGGCGGCGGCAAGGACATCATGGAAGGCGCCCCGGCGTTCGAGACCATCACCCGCACCCATGTACGTTTCGGCACCACCTCGCTGCTGGCCACCACCATGACCGCACCGACCGAGGAGATCACCCGGGTCCTCGGCGCCATCGGCGAATACTGCGAGCAGCGTCCCAGCGGCAGCGCCCGGGTACTCGGCGTGCACCTGGAAGGTCCGTATATCAATCCAGGCAAACTCGGCGCCCAGCCCAATTTCGCCCATACCGCGCTGATGGCCGAAGTCGAGGCCTACCTGCGCCTGGCGCCGATCCGGGTGATCACCATCGCCCCGGAAATCGCCGGCCATGACGCGCTGATCCGCGCCCTCAGCGCCCGCGGCATCCGCATGCAGATCGGCCACACCCTGGGCAGCTACGAAGAAGGCGTGGCCGCGCTCGACGCCGGGGCCACCAGCTTCACCCACCTGTACAACGCCATGAGCCCGCTGCATCACCGCGAGCCGGGCATAGTCGGCGCCGCCCTGGCCCACGCCCAGTACGCGGAACTGATCCCCGACCTGCTGCACGTGCACCCTGGCGCCATGCGCGTGGCCCTGCGCTCGATCCCCTGCCTGTACTGCGTGACCGATTCCACCGCGGCCGCCGGCATGCCGGACGGCGAATACAAGCTCGGCAGCCACACCGTGACCAAATGCCTGGGCGGCGTGCGCCTGCCGGACGGCACCCTGGCCGGCAGCACCCTGACCATGGATCACGCGCTGCGCAACCTGGTGAAGATCGGCCTGCCCCTGGCCGAAGCTTCGCAACGCTTGTCACAGTTTCCCGCTGATTATCTCGGCCTGGCCGAACGCGGGCGTTTGCAGGTCGGCAGCTGGGCCGACTGCGTGTGCCTGGACCGCTCACTCACACTGACCGCCGTCATGGTCGAAGGAGAAGACATTGACTTCAAAAATGCTTGAAGAGGCGCTGTCCTCTGCCGCGGCCGTCGAAGGCCAGTTGCAGCACCTGGACCCGCAACTGATCGAAGTGGCCGGGCGCCTGAACCGCCAGCCGCCGCAAGTGGTGATGACTGTCGCCCGCGGCAGCTCCGACCATGCCGCCAGCTACTTCGCCTACCTGACCATGCAGCAGCTGGGCTTCCCGGTCGCGTCCTTGCCGATGTCGGTGGTGACCATGCAACAGGCGCCGCTGCGGGTCAGCGGCCAGGTGGCATTCGCCTTTTCCCAGTCCGGGCAGAGCCCCGACCTGGTCAACAGCATGCGGCTGCTGCGCAAGCGCGGGGCCTTGAGCGTGGCCATGGTCAACGCCCAGGACACCCCGCTGGAAGCCGCCAGCGAGTTCTGTCTGCCGCTGTATGCCGGCGCCGAACGCAGCGTGGCGGCGACCAAGAGCTTTATCGCCACCCTCAGCGCCAGCGCCCGCCTGATCGCCCACTGGAAACAGGACGCGCAGTTGCTGGAGGCCGGCCTCGCCCTGCCCCAGGGGCTGCGCGAAGCCGCGACCGCGGACTGGAGCCCGGCCGTCGAGGCTCTGCGCGATAGCCAGCGGCTGATGGTGATCGGCCGTGGCGCCGGTTTCGCCATTGCCCAGGAAGCGGCACTGAAACTCAAGGAAACCTCGGCGATCCAGGCCGAAGCCTTCAGCAGCGCGGAAGTTCGCCACGGCCCGATGGCGCTGATCGGCGACAACTACCCGCTGCTGGTGTTCGCCCCACGGGGCGCGGAACAGGCCGGCCTGATCAGCCTCGCCGCCGACATGCGCCAGCGTGGCGCCCGGGTGCTGCTGGCGGCGCCGGACGACATCGCCGAGCGCGACCTGACCCTGAGCCGGGCCGAACACCCGGCGCTCGATCCGATCCTGGCGATCCAGAGTTTCTACGGCATGGCCGCAAGCCTTGCCGAGGCCCGCGGCATGGACCCGGACCAGCCACGGCACCTGAGCAAAGTGACCCGCACCCACTGAGCCTTTCCTTCAACGGATGAGTACTGCGCCATGCACAACAACAATAAAGACCTGACGCTCGGCGCTCCCTTGAGCGGCCCGGTGCTCACCCTCGCCAGGGTCCCCGACCTGGTGTTTTCCAGCGGAGCCATGGGCGACGGGATCGCCATCGACCCGCTGAACAACACCCTGCACGCCCCCTGCGCCGGCGTGGTGGTGCATGCCGCCCGCACCGGCCACGCGGTGACCCTGCGCGCCGACAATGGCGCGGAACTGCTGCTGCACCTGGGCCTGGACACCGTCCAGCTGCAAGGCGAGGGTTTCTCCATGCTGGTGCAGGAAGGCGCCCGGGTCAGCAGCGGCCAGGCCCTGCTGCGCTTCGATCTCGATCAGGTCGCGCGGAACAGCAAAAGCCTGATCAGCCTGATGATCCTGACCAACGGTGAACACTTCCAGACCCTGCCCATCACCCTGAAATCGGTGAAAGTCGGCGAACCGCTGCTGCACATCGTGCCTCGCGCGACCAATGGGGCCCAGGCGCAAGCCAGCGACACCTCGACCGACGCGGTCGAAGGCCAGACCCGGGTCAATCACCGCGGTGGCCTGCATGCCCGGCCCGCTGCGCTGATCCGCCAGACCGCCCAGGGTTTCAGCAGCAAGGCGCAACTGCATTTCAACGGCAAGTCGGCGTCCTGCGACAGCCTGGTCAGCCTGATGGGGCTGGGGGTTGGCGAGCAGGACGAGGTGCGGGTCAGCTGCCAGGGCAAGGATTGCAAGGCCGCCCTGCTGGCCCTGCTGGACGCCCTCGCCACCCCGCTGGCCGAAGACGCCCATGCCGCGGCACCAGCGTTGAAGGCCGTCACCCCCCAGCGCCCCGCCGAAGCCGGGGTGATCCAGGGTGTCTGCGCCGCCTCCGGGCTGGTCTGCGGGCCGCTGTTTCACCTGACCGCCATGACCTTGCCCGAAGACCGCGGCGGTCACCCGCCACAGGAACAACTACGGGCGCTGGACCAGGCCCTGGAAAAGGTTCGCAGCGACATTCGTGGCACCCTGGACCACGCCCGGCAACGCAAGGACAGCCAGGAAGAAGCGATCTTCGCCGCCCACCTGGCCCTGCTCGAAGACCCGGCGCTGCTGGATGCCGCCCGCCAGAGCATTGGCCAGGGGCGCGCCGCCACCCACGCCTGGAGCGACGCCATCGGCGAACAGTGCGAGATCCTGCTGCAACTGGGCAATGCCCTGCTCGCCGAACGCACCAACGACCTGCGCGACCTGCAACAACGGGTGCTGCGCGCCCTGCTCGGCGAGGCCTGGCATTACCAGCTGCCGGCCGGTGCCATAGTCGCGGCCCACGAACTGACCCCGTCCGACCTGTTGCAACTGAGCGAGCAAGGCGCTGCCGGCCTGTGCATGGCCGCTGGCGGCGCTACCTCTCATGTGGCGATCCTGGCCCGGGGCAAGGGCCTGCCCTGCCTGGTGGCCCTGGGCCCGGAGCTTCTCGATGTGCCTCAAGGCCAGCCAGTGGTGCTGAACGCCGATAACGGTCGCCTGGAGCTGACGCCGGACAGCGCGCGCATCGAACAGGTGCAGCAGAGCCATCTACTCCATCAGCAGCGTCGCGAGCAACAACAGCAACAGGCCCATCTGCCGGCCAGGACCCTCGACGGCCTGGCGATCGAAGTCGCCGCCAATGTCGCCTCCAGCCAGGAAGCCCAGGGCGCCCATGCCAACGGCGCCGACGGCGTCGGCCTGTTGCGTACCGAGTTTCTGTTTGTCGACCGGCATATCGCCCCCGATGAACAGGAGCAGCGCCAGGCCTATCAGGCCGTGCTGGATGCCATGGGCGACAAGGCGGTGATCATCCGCACCATAGACGTCGGCGGCGACAAGCAACTGGACTACCTGCCGCTGCCAGTGGAAGCCAACCCGGTGCTGGGCCTGCGCGGCATTCGCCTGGCCCAGGCCCGCCCGGAACTGCTGGACCAGCAACTGCGGGCCCTGTTGCAGGTCAGCCCGCTGCAACGCTGCCGCATCCTGCTGCCGATGGTCAGCGAGCTCGACGAACTGCTGCATATCCGCGAGCGCGTCGATTGCCTGTGTGTCGAGCTGGGGATCAGCCAGCGCCCGGAACTGGGGGTGATGATCGAAGTCCCGGCCGCCGCCCTGCTCGCCGAGCAACTGGCCGAATACGCCGACTTCCTCTCCATCGGCACCAACGACCTGTCGCAATACACCCTGGCCATGGACCGTGACCATGCCGGCCTGGCCGCGCGGGTCGATGCGCTGCACCCGGCGCTGCTGCGGCTGATCGCCCAGACCTGCGCCGGTGCGGCCAAGCACGGCCGCTGGGTCGGTGTGTGCGGCGCGCTGGCCTCCGATCCGCTGGCGACGCCGGTGCTGGTCGGCCTGGGGGTCCGCGAGCTGTCGGTGAGCCCGCCGCAAGTGGGCGAAATCAAGGAGCGGGTCCGCCAGCTGGACGCCGCCGAATGCCGGCGCCTCAGCCACGACCTGCTGAACCTGAGCAGTGCCTCGGCGGTGCGCCATGCCTGCCACCAACACTGGCCCCTGAGCTGAACAACAAGAACACCGGGAGACACGCCATGTACCAATTATTCATCGAAGGCCTGCAGCGCCTGGGCCGGGCCCTGATGCTGCCGATCGCGATCCTGCCGATCGCCGGCCTGCTGCTGCGCCTGGGCGACACCGACCTGCTGAACATCGCGATCATCCACGATGCCGGCCAGACCATCTTCGCCAACCTGGCGCTGATCTTCGCCATCGGCATCGCCGTGGGCTTCGCCAAGGACAACAACGGCACCGCCGGCCTGGCCGGCGCCATCGGTTACCTGGTGATGGTGGCGACCCTCAAGGTGCTCGACGCCAGCATCAACATGGGCATGCTCGCCGGGATCATCAGCGGCCTGCTGGGCGGTGCCCTGTACAACCGCTTCAAGGACATCAAGCTGCCGGAATACCTGGCGTTCTTTGGCGGGCGGCGCTTCGTGCCGATCGTCACCGGCTTCAGCGCCGTCGGCCTGGGGGTGGTGTTCGGCCTGATCTGGCCGCCGATCCAGCATGGCATCAACAGCTTCGGCGCCCTGCTGCTGGACAGCGGCAGCTTCGGCGCCTTCGTGTTCGGTGTGTTCAACCGCTTGCTGATCGTCACCGGCCTGCACCATATTCTCAACAACATGGCCTGGTTCGTCTTCGGCAACTTCACCGACCCGACCACCGGTGCCCTGGTCACAGGGGATATCTCGCGCTACTTCGCCGGCGACCCCAAGGGCGGCCAGTTCATGACCGGCATGTTCCCGATGATGATCTTCGGCCTGCCCGCCGCCTGCCTGGCGATGTATCGCAACGCCTTGCCGGAGCGGCGCAAGGTGATGGGCGGGATCCTGCTGTCGATGGCCCTGACCTCGGCCCTCACCGGGGTGACCGAGCCGGTGGAGTTCGCCTTCATGTTCCTCGCCCCCTTCCTCTACCTGGTGCATGCCCTGCTGACCGGCCTCGCCATGGGCCTGACCAACTTCCTAAATATTCACCTGGGTTTCACCTTCTCCGGCGGCGCCATCGACATGGCCCTGGGCTGGGGCAAGTCCACCAACGGCTGGCTGATATTCCCCGTGGGCCTGCTCTATGCGGTGGTCTACTACACGGTCTTCGACTTCTGTATCCGTCGCTTCAACCTGAAAACCCCGGGCCGCGAAGACACCCCGGGCACCGAAAAAGCCGCCATGACCAACAATCAGCGCGCCGGTGCCTATATCCAGGCCCTGGGCGGCGCGGACAACTTGATTACCGTCGGCGCCTGCACCACCCGCCTGCGCCTGGAACTGGCCGACCGCACCAAGGCGTCGGACAGCGACCTCAAGGCCCTTGGCGCCATGGCCGTGGTGCGTCCCGGCAAGGGCGGCAGCCTGCAAGTGGTGGTCGGCCCACTGGCCGACAGCATCGCCGATGAGATTCGCCTGGCCATGCCCAGCGCCGGCAAGCCACTGGAGCAGCCAGGCCCGGCCGCCGCGGACTTCGAAGCACCGCCAGCGGTGAGCATTGCGCCCCAGGAAGCCGTGAAATGGCTGGACGCCTTCGGCGGCAGCGACAATGTGCTGCAACTGGACTGTGTGGCCATGACTCGTCTGCGGGTGCAACTGGGCGACAACAAGGCGCTGTCGGAATATCAGCTGAAGAACCTCGGCTGCCAGGGCTCGAGCCAGCTCGACGATGGCGTCTGGCACCTGCTGATCGGGGAACGGGCCGCAAGCCTGAGCCAGGCTCTGGACAGCCTGATCAACCGCAGCGAGGTCAGCGCGAAGGTCTGACGGGCTCGCATGCTGTAGGAGCGAAGCTTGCTCGCGATCAGGTCCACAGTGAAGAAGATGGCGCCTGGACGGGCGCTATCGCGAGCAAGCTTCGCTCCTACGGGGTTGGCGGCGAACCGGCACAAAAAAGCCCGCTGACCGTTACCGGTTCAGCGGGCTTTTTCATGGGTGGGGCCTTAGAAGTCTTCCAGACGCCAGACTTCGTAAGCCGGTGTCTCGTAGGGATGGCTCTGCTTGAGGGCCATCACCACGCTACGGATCAACTCATCGGCCACCACCAGCTCGACTTTCCATTCCTGCACCTGCTCGACCTGGCCGGTCTGCCCGAGAAACGGCTGGCTGCCGTCCAACGGGCGGAACTGGCCCTGGCCCAACACCTGCCACGCACACTGGTCGTAAGCGCCGATCCGTCCGCCACCGGCGGCGAATACAGCGTTCTTGACCACTTCCACGTGGCTGGGCGGGACAAAAAAGCTGAGCTTGTACACGGGCCTTAGTTCACCCACACACGAGCGTTACGGAACATGCGCATCCACGCCGCATCTTCGTTCCACTCTTCCGGACGCCAGGAGTTCTGCACGGCACGGAATACCCGCTCAGGGTGCGGCATCATGATGGTGACGCGGCCGTCGCGGCTGGTCAGGCCGGTGATCCCGCGCGGCGAGCCGTTCGGGTTGGCCGGATAGCTTTCGGTGACCTTGCCGTGGTTGTCGACGAAGCGCAGGGCCACGCAACCGGACAGGTCGGCTTCGAGCAGGGCTTCTGCGCTTTCGAATTCCGCATGGCCTTCGCCGTGGGCGATGGCGATCGGCATGCGCGAACCGGCCATGCCCTGCAGGAAGATCGAGTTCGACTCCTGGACCTGGACCATCGCCACACGGGCCTCGAACTGCTCGGAACGGTTGCGCACGAAGTGCGGCCAGAACTCGCTGCCCGGGATCAGCTCGTGCAGGTTGGACATCATCTGGCAACCGTTGCACACGCCGAGGGTGAAGGTGTCGCTGCGCTCGAAGAAGCCCTGGAAGGCGTCGCGGGCACGGCTGTTGAACAGTGCCGACTTGGCCCAGCCCTCACCGGCGCCGAGTACGTCGCCGTAAGAGAAGCCGCCGCAGGCAACCATGCCCTTGAACTCGTTCAGGTCGACACGACCGGCGAGGATGTCGCTCATGTGCACGTCGATCGCGTTGAAGCCGGCACGGTCGAACGCCGCGGCCATTTCCACCTGGCCGTTGACGCCCTGCTCGCGCAGCACGGCAACCTGAGGACGCACGCCTTTCTTGATGTAAGGCGCGGCGATGTCCTGGTTGACGTCGAAGCTCAGCTTGACGCTCAGGCCCGGGTTGTCTTCTTCCAGCAGGACGTCGAATTCCTGCTCGGCGCAGTCGGCGTTGTCGCGCAGGCGCTGGATCTGGTAGCTGGTTTCAGCCCACTGGCGCTGCAGCAGGCGACGCTCGCCGGCGAAAACCTCTTCGCCGTTGAAGCTGATGTTGATATGGCCGTTGTTGACCGGCTGGCCGATCACCGCCACGCAGTCGCCCAGGCCGGCGGCGCTGAATTGCGCCAGCACGTCCGGGGTGGCGTCCTGGCGCACCTGGATCACCGCACCCAGTTCTTCGTTGAACAGGATGGCGGCGATCTCGGTCGAGGTCTCGGCCAGGGCGTCGAGGTTCAGGTTCAGGCCGCAGTGACCGGCGAAGGCCATTTCCACCACGCTGGTCAGCAGACCACCGTCGGAACGGTCGTGGTAAGCCAGCAGGTGACCGTCGGCGTTGAGGCCCTGGATCACCGCGAAGAAGGCTTTCAGGTCTTCGGCGTCATCGACGTCCGGGGCCTGCTTGCCGAGCTTGCCGTGCACCTGGGCGAGGATCGAGGCGCCCATGCGGTTCTGGCCGCGACCGAGGTCGATCAGGATCAGGTCGGTGGTGCCCTTGTCCATGCGCAGTTGCGGGGTCAGGGTCTGGCGGATGTCCGCCACAGGCGCGAAACCGGTCACGATCAGCGACATCGGCGAGGTCACGGTTTTTTCTTCACCGTTGTCGTTCCAGCGGGTGGCCATGGACATGGAGTCCTTACCCACCGGAATGGTGATGCCCAGCTCAGGGCACAGCTCCATGCCAACCGCTTTCACGGTGTCGTACAGACGTGCGTCTTCGCCCGGGTGACCAGCCGCGGACATCCAGTTCGCCGACAGCTTGATGTCGGAGATCTTGTTGATGCGCGAAGCGACAATGTTGGTCAGGGTTTCGCCAATGGCCATGCGGCCCGACGCCGGAGCGTCCAGCAGAGCCAGCGGAGTCCGCTCGCCCATGGCCATGGCTTCACCGGTGTAGACGTCGAAACTGGTGGCGGTGACGGCAACGTCGGCCACCGGAACCTGCCATGGACCGACCATTTGGTCACGGGCCACCAGGCCGGTGATGGTGCGGTCGCCGATGGTGATCAAGAAGCTCTTGCTGGCCACGGCCGGGTGATGCAGGACGCGCTCGATGCTTTCGCCGATGTCGAGGTTCGACGGATCGAAATCGTCGCCCAGCTCGGCTTCGCGAACCACCGAACGGTGCATGCGCGGCGCCTTGCCCAGCAGCACTTCCAGTGGCATGTCCACCGGGTTGTTGCCGAAGTGGCTGTCGGTGACAGTCAGTTGCGGTTCGGCGGTGGCTTCACCCACAACGGCAAACGGGCAACGCTCACGCTCGCAGATCGCCTGGAAGCGCTCGAAATCGGCCGGGCCGACTGCCAGGACGTAGCGCTCCTGGGATTCGTTGCTCCAGATTTCGTGCGGGGCCATGCCCGGCTCGTCGTTTGGAATGTTGCGCAGTTCGAAGCGGCCACCGCGGTCGCCGTCGTTGACCAGTTCCGGGAAGGCGTTGGACAGACCGCCCGCGCCGACGTCGTGGATGAAGCTGATCGGGTTCTTGTCGCCCAGCTGCCAGCAACGGTCGATGACTTCCTGGCAACGGCGCTCCATTTCCGGGTTTTCACGCTGAACGGAAGCGAAGTCCAGATCCGCCGAGCTGGTGCCGGTGGCCATGGAGGAAGCGGCGCCGCCACCCAGGCCGATCAGCATCGCCGGGCCACCGAGGACGATCAGCTTGGAGCCGACGACGATCTCGCCTTTCTTGACGTGCTCTTCGCGGATGTTGCCCATGCCGCCGGCCAACATGATCGGCTTGTGGTAACCACGAACCTCATCGCCGTGCGGGGTGTTGATGGACTGTTCGAAGGTACGGAAGTAGCCGGTCAGCGCCGGACGACCGAATTCGTTGTTGAACGCGGCACCGCCCAGCGGGCCTTCGATCATGATGTCCAGCGCGGTCACAATGCGCTCAGGCTTGCCGTACGGCACTTCCCACGGCTGTTCGAAGCCCGGGATCTGCAGGTTGGATACGGTGAAACCGGTCAGGCCGGCCTTTGGCTTGGCGCCACGACCGGTCGCGCCTTCATCGCGGATCTCGCCACCGGAACCGGTGGATGCGCCCGGGAACGGGGCGATGGCGGTCGGGTGGTTGTGGGTCTCGACCTTCATCAGGATGTGCACCGGCTCCTGCACCGCGCCGTACTGGCGGGTTTCAGGGTTCGGGAAGAAACGGCCGGCGACATTGCCGACGATCACCGAGGCGTTGTCCTTGTAAGCCGACAGCACACCTTCGTTGTGCATCTGATAGGTGTTCTTGATCATGCCGAACAGGCTTTTTTCCTGGCTCTGGCCGTCGATATCCCAACTGGCGTTGAAGATCTTGTGGCGGCAGTGCTCGGAGTTGGCCTGGGCGAACATCATCAGTTCGATGTCGTGCGGGTTGCGCTTGAGGCCCTGGAAGGCATTGACCAGGTAATCGATTTCGTCTTCGGCCAGGGCCAGGCCCAGCTCGGTGTTAGCCTGCTCCAGCGCGGCGCGGCCACCACCGAGGATGTCGATGGCGGTCAGCGGCTTCGGCGTGGCATGGCTGAACAGGCCGGCAGCCTGCTCCAGGTTGCCCAGCACGATCTGGGTCATGCGGTCATGCAGCACATCGGCAATAAGCTGCGCTTGTGCGTCGTTGAATTCACCGGCCACGTAGAAGGCAATGCCGCGCTCCAGGCGCTGGATCTTGCTCAGGCCACAGTTGCGGGCAATATCGCTGGCCTTGCTCGACCATGGCGAGATGGTGCCGAAACGCGGCAGCACCAGGAACAGACGACCGGTAGGTTCTTGCACCGGTACGCTTGGGCCGTACTTCAGAAGGCGCGCAAGCACCTGCTGTTCGTCGCCGGTCAGGACGCCGGTAACTTCGGCGAAGTGAGCGAATTCAGCATACAGGCCACTGACAGCTGGAACCTTCTGGCTCAGTTGCTCAAGGAGTTTGCTGTGGCGAAAGGCAGAAAGGGCAGGAGCGCCGCGCAGGATCAACATCTTCGGGACAGCCTCGGGAAGGGGGTGTGCTTTGAGGCCGTGCATTCTAGCCTAAACCGCCCGCGACGGCACCCGAAACGGCACGCCCGAGCGCGGCCAGACGTCGGCCCGTGTGCAGCCCCCCTGTGACAAAGGCTCATCCGGACCATTCAGAAGGGTTATTTCACCCCTTCCAGCGAGCCGCGAAGGCCCATTCCCAAGCGCTCTGACGGGGGCCCGAAACCTCTAGCAGACAAGCCCTTCGCTGTCGAGATATGGCGGTTGTTGTCCTTTGCGTATACTGCGCAGATGTTTTCCCCAATGGCTTTACGTCCGCGCCGTGCCAGATGGCTCATCGCAACCGGACTCTTCCTGATGCTCAGTGCCTGCGTTGAGAAACCCAGCACACTGGAGCGAGTAAAGGAGGATGGCGTGCTGCGGGTGGTCACCCGTAACAGCCCGGCCACCTACTTTCAGGATCGCAACGGTGAAACCGGCTTCGAATACGAGCTGGTGAAACGCTTCGCCGACGATCTGGGGGTGACGCTGAAGATCGAAACCGCGGACAACCTCGACGACCTCTTCGACCAGTTGGGTAAACCTAACGGCCCGGTGCTGGCTGCTGCCGGTCTGGTCAGCAGCGAGAAACGCAAGCAGCAAGTCAGGTTTTCCCACACCTATCTGGAAGTCACCCCGCAGATCATCTACCGCAACGGCCAGTCCCGCCCCACCGATGCGGGCGACCTGGTCGGCAAGAAGATCATGGTGCTCAAGGGCAGCACCCACGCCGAGCAACTGGCCGAACTCAAGCTGAAATACCCCGGCATTCAATATGAAGAGTCCGACGAGGTCGAAGTGGTCGACCTGCTGCGTATGGTCGACGAAGGGCAGATCGACCTGACCCTGGTGGATTCCAACGAAGTGGCGATGAACCAGGTGTATTTCGCCAATATCCGCGTCGCCTTCGACCTTGGCGATGCCCGCAACCAGAGCTGGGCAGTGGCCGCCGGCGACGACAACAGCCTGCTCAACGAAATCAACGACTTCCTCGACAAGGTGCAGAAGAACGGCACCCTGCAGCGCCTGAAGGACCGTTATTACGGGCACGTGGACGTCCTGGGTTATGTCGGCGCCTACACCTTTGCCCAGCACCTGCAGCAGCGCCTGCCCAAATACGAGAAGCACTTCAAGGCCTCGGCCAAGGAAGAGAAGGTCGACTGGCGCCTGCTGGCGGCCATCGGCTACCAGGAATCCTTGTGGCAACCGAGCGTCACCTCCAAGACCGGCGTCCGCGGCCTGATGATGCTGACCCAGAACACTGCCCAGGCCATGGGCGTGTCCAACCGCCTGGATGCCAAGCAAAGCATCAAGGGTGGCGCCAAGTACCTGGCGTACATGAAGGATCAACTGGACGACAAGATCGAAGAGCCGGACCGCACCTGGTTCGCCCTCGCCGCCTACAACGTCGGCAGCGGCCACCTGGACGACGCCCGCAAGCTGGCGCAAAAGGAAGGGCTGAACCCGAACAAGTGGCTGGACGTGAAGAAAATGCTGCCGCGTCTCTCGCAGAAGCAGTGGTACAGCAAGACCCGCTATGGCTATGCCCGGGGTGGCGAGCCGGTGCATTTCGTCGCCAACATCCGTCGTTACTACGACATCCTGACCTGGGTCACGCAGCCGCAGCTGGAAGGCGACCAGGTGGCCGAGGGCAATCTGCATGTGCCGGGCGTGGACAAGACCAAGCCGACCCAGGAAAACCCGCCGCTTTAAACCCTCTGTTGTAGCCGCTGCCGAAGGCTGCGACAGGTCCGCAGGACCTGCACGACCGTAAAATCGGTTCCGCTCGATCGCAGCCTGCGGCAGCGGTTACAGAGCTTTCGTCAGGCCTTGGCCGCCGCCAGGATCAGCGCCTTCATCTCCGCTACCGCACCCTTGAAGCCGACGAACAGCGCATGGGCCACCAGCGCATGGCCGATGTTCAGCTCGTTGATGCCCTTGATCGCCGCGACCGCCTCGACGTTGTGGTAATGCAGGCCGTGCCCGGCATTGACGATCAAGCCCTGGCCCAGGCCGAAAGCCACGCCGTCGGCCACGCGCCGCAGCTCCTCGGCCACCTCGCTCGGCGTTTCGGCATCGGCATAACGCCCGGTGTGCAACTCGATGGCTGGCGCGCCCACGCGGCGAGAGGCAGCGATCTGCCGCTCATCGGCGTCGATGAACAGTGACACTTCGGCGCCGATCTTCGACAGCCGCTCTACCGCCGCCTTGATCCGTGCCTCCTGCCCGGCGACATCCAGGCCGCCCTCGGTGGTCAACTCCTGGCGGGTTTCCGGAACCAGGCAGATGTGCGCCGGACGGATGCGCTCGGCGAACGCCATCATTTCCTCGGTGACGCCCATCTCGAAGTTCATGCGGGTTTGCAGCACGTCCTTGAGCAGCAGCACGTCGCGCTCCTGGATATGCCGGCGGTCCTCGCGCAGGTGCACGGTAATGCCGTCGGCCCCCGCCTCTTCCGCGTCCAGCGCCGCCTTGACCGGGTCAGGGTAACGGGTGCCCCGGGCCTGACGCAGGGTGGCTACGTGGTCGATGTTCACGCCAAGAAGAATGCGATTGCTGGTGGTCACGGAAGCGCTCCTGAGGAGTTAGAGATTCGGTGCACAGCATATAGTGTCCGCTCGCGAAAATAACTGCCGGCTTTCGGCCGTGCAGCCATCAGGTCGTAGCAAGCCAGCCAGGATTCGAGCGTATAGGTGCAACGGGACGGCTAGGGCTTGCGAAACAACTCGCGACTGACCAATGGCCGACCGCCCAGGTGCACCGCCAGCGCCTGGCGCATCAGGCGCTTGGCCGCCGCCAGCGCGCCAGGGGCGCTCCAGTCGGCCTGCGCCATGGCCAGCAGCTCGGTGCCGTTGAACAGGCCCGGTTGCAACAGGTGAACCTGCTCCAGGCCGGCATCCACCTGCAGGCGATACATGCCCTGCGCCTCAATCGGCGCGCCGTGGATATCCATGTCCAGGGCGAAGCCATAGCCCAGGTCGTCCAGCAGGCGCCACTCGAACGCACGCAGCAAGGGCTCGAGGGCCCTGCCCTCGGCCAAGGCCAGCAAGGTTGCCGCATAGTGCTCGAAGATCGCCGGATGCGGGTCTTCGGCGGGCAGCAGGCGGATCAGCAGTTCGTTGAGGTAGAGGCCGCTGAACAGCGCCTCACCGTTGAGCCAGGTGGAGGTTCCCGCGCTTTCCATGCGCCCGACGTTTTTCAGCTCGCCGCGCCCGCGAAACTCCACTTCCAGCGGCACGAACGGTCGCGCCAGGGTCCCGGCCTTGCCCCGCGCGCCACGCAACACCGCGCGCAGCCGCCCTTGGGGCGTGAGGAAGTCCACCAACGCACTGCTCTCGCGATAGGCGCGACTGTGCAGGACGTAAGCGGGCTGGCCGATGGGAGGGTTACTGGACATAGGTGTCGGGGATCTCAAGGCTTGAGAAAGTGACAGGTCCGCGGGGAGGTTCGTTGAACCTATATCGCCAGCGGCTCCCCCCTGCATGTTGCAGGAGCGAGGCGCTGGCGACGGGCAGGATTACAGGTCGCCGTAGCCCAGCGAACGCAGGGCGCGCTCGTCGTCGGACCAGCCGCCTTTGACCTTGACCCACAGGTTGAGCATGACCTTGGAGTCGAACAGCAGCTCCATGTCCTTGCGCGCTTCCATGCCGATGCGCTTGATGCGCTCACCCTTGTCGCCAATGATGATTTTCTTCTGGCCATCGCGCTCGACGAGGATCAAGGCATGAATGTGCAGGGTCTTGCCCTGCTGCTTGAACTCTTCGATTTCCACGGTGATCTGGTACGGCAGCTCGGCACCCAGCTGGCGCATGATCTTCTCGCGCACCAGTTCGGCGGCGAGGAAACGGCTGCTGCGGTCGGTGATCTGGTCTTCCGGGAAGAAATGATCGTTTTCCGGCAGGTGCTTGGCGATCAGGCCTTCCAGGGCTTCCAGGTTGTGACCCTGCTGGGCCGACACCGGAACGATCTCGGCATTCGGCAACTGCTCCTGCAACCAGGTAAGGTGCGGCATCAGCTCGGCCTTGTCCTCGATGCGGTCGGTCTTGTTGATCGCCAGGATCACCGGGCCCTGCACGTACTGGACGCGTTCCAGCACCAACTGGTCTTCATCGGTCCACTTGGTGCGATCGACAACGAAGATCACCACGTCGACGTCTTTCAAGGCCGCCGAGGCGGTCTTGTTCATGTAGCGGTTAAGGGCTTTCTCGTTGCTCTTGTGCATGCCCGGGGTGTCGACGTAGATCGCCTGGATGGCGCCTTCGGTCTTGATGCCGAGCATGTTGTGACGAGTGGTCTGCGGCTTGCGCGAGGTGATGGCCAGCTTCTGTCCCAGGATATGGTTCAGCAGCGTGGACTTGCCCACGTTCGGACGGCCGACGATGGCGACATAGCCACAGCGTGTTGCGGTTGTATCAGTCATGGCCATTCTCCACGCCCAGGGCAATCAGTGCTGCGGCGGCCGCTACCTGTTCGGCAATACGACGGCTCACACCCTGACCTCGGCTTTTTTCGTTCAGTAGGGTGATTTCACATTCGACGAAGAACGTCCGGCAATGGGGCTCACCCTGGATATCCACCACTTCGTAGCGGGGCAATTCACAGGCACGCGACTGCAGGAACTCCTGCAGGCGGGTCTTGGGGTCCTTGTTGGTGTCGACCAGCGTCAGGCTGTCGAACTCGGACGTCAGCCAGGACAGCACGCGCTCACGCGCGACTTCCATGCCGGCATCCAGGTAGATCGCACCAATCAGCGCTTCCAGGGCATCGGCGAGGATCGACTCACGGCGGAAGCCGCCGCTTTTCAACTCACCGGAACCCAGGCGCAGGTATTCGCCCAGATCGAAACCGCGGGCCAGTACGGCCAGGGTTTCACCCTTCACCAGGCGCGCGCGCAGACGCGACAGCTGGCCTTCGCGAGCCTGGGGAAAACGCTCGAACAGCGCTTCGCCGGCGACGAAGTTGAGGATGGCGTCACCGAGGAATTCCAGGCGTTCATTGTTGCGCCCGGCAAAACTGCGGTGAGTGAGGGCCAGGACCATCAGTTCCTGGTCCTTGAAGGTGTAACCGAGCTGACGCTCGAGACGGCTCAAAGAAACGCTCACGGTTTACCCACGCTGAGTTCGTGGTTGAATTTCACCACCTTGGAGACGAGGCACGAGGTGCCTGTGGCAATTAACGCTGTGTTCAAATCCACATCCTGAATATCGTTGACTGCTGCTTCTGGTGACGCCTGGGAGGCTGCCGAACCTGGCGGGCCGGTGTTCTACAAGATCCAGAAAAGCATTCGGCGCTGTGTTCAACAGCGCCGTGTGTGATTACTTGATCAGGCCAACCCGCGAGAAATTCGGCAGGTGGCTGAGTTTCGGTTCGGGCCAGCTCATCCAGACTGCGAAGGCCTTGCCGACGATATTTTTGTCGGGAACCATGCCCAGCAGGTCCTTGGGAATGCTCGGGTCATCCCAGTAGCGGCTGTCGTTCGAGTTGTCGCGGTTGTCACCCATCATGAAGTAGTGCCCGGCAGGCACGGTCCACTGACGGTCCGGGGTCGCCCGGTAGCGGCTCATTTCCTTGCGGATCAGGTGCTCGGCGGCGCCGAGTTTTTCCTTGTAGAGCTCCGCGCTGCCCAGGGTGCCCGGCTCGGAACCGACCAGCTGTTCGGCGACCGACTGGCCGTTGACGAACAGGCGCTTGTCGCTGGTGTAGCGCACTTCGTCGCCCGGCAGGCCAACCACACGCTTGATGTAGTTGACGTTCGGATCGCTCGGGTAGCGGAACACCATCACATCGCCGCGCTGCGGATCACCGACCTCGATGACTTTCTTGTCGATCACCGGCAAGCGGATCCCGTAAGAAAACTTGTTCACCAGGATGAAGTCGCCCACATCCAGGGTCGGTTTCATCGATCCCGAAGGAATCTGAAACGGTTCCACCAGAAACGAACGCAGCACCAGCACGATGAACAGCACCGGAAAGAAGGATTTGCCGTACTCGACCAGCATCGGCTCCTTGTTCAGTTTCTCGATGACCAGTCCATCCGGCTGGCTGACGCTGCCCTGATAGTTGGTAATGGCGGCACGCCGACGCGGCGCCAGAAAGACCAGATCGAGCAACGCCAACAGACCGCAGACGGCGACGGCGATGACCAGCAACAGCGGGAAATTTAGCGACATAGGACCTAACTATCCAACCTGAGCACGGCAAGGAAGGCTTCTTGTGGAATTTCCACGTTACCCACTTGCTTCATGCGTTTCTTACCGGCCTTCTGCTTTTCCAACAGCTTGCGCTTACGGCTAACGTCACCACCGTAGCATTTGGCCAGTACGTTCTTTCTGAGCGCCTTGACGGTTGTCCGCGCCACAATCTGCCCGCCAATGGCGGCCTGGATTGCCACGTCGAACATCTGCCGAGGAATCAGTTCCTTCATCTTCTCGGTCAACGCACGCCCTTTGTAGTGCGCGTTGTCACGATGCACGATCAATGCCAGGGCGTCGACTTTCTCACCGTTGATCAGCACATCCAGCTTGACCAGATTAGCCGATTGGTAGCGATCGAAATGATAATCCAGCGAAGCATAGCCACGACTGGTGGATTTGAGGCGGTCGAAGAAGTCCAGGACCACTTCGTTCATCGGCAGGTCGTAGGTCACCTGGACCTGGCTACCGAGGAACAGCATGTCGTGCTGTATGCCGCGCTTCTCGATGCACAGGGTAATGACGTTACCCAGGTGCTCCTGCGGCACAAGAATATTGGCCCGCACGATCGGTTCGCGCATATCTTCGATGGACGACAGATCCGGCAACTTCGATGGGTTATCGACGTAGATCGTCTCACCATTCTTCAGTTGCAGCTCGAAAATCACCGTCGGCGCCGTGGTGATCAGGTCCAGGTCGTATTCGCGCTCCAGGCGCTCCTGGATGATTTCCATGTGCAGCATGCCGAGGAAGCCGCAACGGAAGCCAAAGCCCAGTGCGTCGGAGCTTTCCGGGGTGTATTGCAGCGACGAGTCGTTCAGCGTGAGCTTTTGCAGGGCTTCGCGGAAGTCTTCGAAGTCGTCGGAGCTGACCGGGAACAGGCCGGCGTAGACCTGCGGTTGAATGCGCTTGAAGCCGGGCAGCACTTCGACATCGGGAGTCGAGCTCAGGGTCAGGGTGTCACCTACCGGTGCACCGTGAATGTCCTTGATACCGGCGATGATGAAGCCTACTTCACCGGCCTTCAGGTCGGTGGTGGCGGTGTGTTTCGGGTTGAATACACCGACGCTGTCCACCAGGTGGATCTTGCCGGTGGATTTGACCAGGATCTTGTCGCCCTTCTTCACGCGGCCATGGCGCACGCGAACCAGGGACACGACGCCCAGGTAATTGTCGAACCAGGAGTCGATGATCAACGCTTGCAACGGATCCTCGATGTTGCCGGTCGGCGCGGGAATGGTGGTTACCAGGCGCTCCAGCACCTCGTCGACACCCAGGCCGGTCTTGGCGCTACAGGTCACGGCGTCGGTGGCATCGATACCGATGATCTTCTCGATCTCTTCCTTGACCCGGTCCGGATCGGCCTGCGGCAGGTCGATCTTGTTCAGCACCGGCATGACCTCCAGGCCCTGCTCGATGGCGGTATAGCAGTTGGCAACCGATTGCGCTTCCACGCCCTGGCCAGCGTCGACCACCAGCAAGGCGCCTTCACAGGCTGCCAGCGACCGGCTGACTTCATAGGTGAAGTCCACGTGGCCTGGGGTGTCGATGAAGTTCAGCTGGTAGGTGATACCGTCGCGAGCTTTGTAATAGAGGGTAACGCTGTGGGCCTTGATGGTGATCCCGCGTTCACGCTCAAGGTCCATGGAGTCCAGAACCTGGGCCTCCATTTCGCGCTCGGCCAGGCCGCCGCACATCTGGATGAAGCGATCGGCCAGAGTCGACTTGCCATGGTCAATGTGGGCGATGATGGAGAAATTGCGGATATGACTCAAATCACTCACGGATCAACACTCAAAAAGGCTGCAGGCATAGCCCGCCGAAAAATAGCCGGGAATTGTACCTGATAGACGACGCGAGCGTCACGTTCGCCTGTCAGTGGTGCATAAACGCAAAACGCCCCGGTCTTTCGACAGGGGCGTTTCTCTTGCGAGTGGCGTCATTGGCGCCGGTCAGCCGGCCCGGCGCAACAGCCAGAGCCCGGCCAGGGCGCAGATCCCGGCGGGAACCAGCACCGCGAACAGCGGCGAGAAGCCGAATACCAGGCTCGACGGACCCAGCAGGTCCTGGGCGATGCGGAAGGTGAACCCCACCAGCACGCCGGTGAATACCCGCTGGCCGAGCGTCACGGAACGCAACGGGCCGAAAATGAACGAGATCGCCATCAATACCAGGGCCGCGGTGACCAGCGGTTGCAACACCTTGACCCAGAACGCCAGCCAGTAGCGACCGTTGTTCAGGCCCTGGTCGGCCAGGTAGTGGATGTAGCCCCACAGACCGCTGATCGACAGGGATTCCGGCGCCATCACCACAGTACTCAGCAATTGCGGGCTCAAGGCCACGTCCCAACGTTCCTGCGGGACGCTGATGACCTCGGTATGGCCTTCACGGAAATAGGTGGTGGTGACGTCGCTCAGTTGCCAGTAGCTCTCTTCGAAGCGGGCCTGGCGGGCGAAACTCGAGGACAGCATGTGCCGCTGATCGTCGAAGTGATAACGGGTCACGCCATACAACAGGCCGTTGGGCTGCACGGCGTTGATGTGGATGAACTCCTCGCCCTGACGGTGCCACAGGCCGTGCTTGGAGCTTTGCGCATCGCCCGAACCCTGGGCCAGCGCCCGGCTGGCCTGTGCCTGGCTTTCCGTGGCGGGAGCGACGTACTCGCCGATCAGCACGCCCGCCACCATCAGGAACAGCATCGGCTTCATCACCGCCCAGACGATCCGCCCGACGGATACACCGGCGGCGCGCATGATGGTCAGTTCACTGTTGCTGGCCAGGCTGCCCAAGCCGATCAGGCAGCCGATCAGGGCCGCCATCGGCAGCATTTCGTAGAGCCGGCGAGGCGCCGTCAGCGCGACGAAACTCAGCACGTCCATCACGGTGTAGCTGTCGCTGACACTGCCCATCTCGTCGATGAAGGCAAACAGCGATGCCAGGCCGAGAATAATCCCCAGTACTGCCAGAATGGCCAGCAGGACACTGCTACCGATGTAGCGATCGAGCTTAACCACGAGCCACCTCCTTCATGCTGCGGCGGCTCGCCAGTTTCAGACGCAAGGGTTCCCAGTACAGCAATCCGAGGCCAATCAATAGAAACAGTCCGTGTACCCACCACAGGCCCAGTGCTTGCGGCAGCTTGCCTTTTTCCAGCGAGCCACGGGCCGCGATCAGGATGGTCAGGTAAGCCATATAAAGAAGAATCGCCGGCAGCAGTTTGAGGAAGCGGCCCTGGCGCGGGTTCACCCGGGACAGCGGAACCGCCATCAGGGTCACGACAAACACCAGCAACGGCAGGGAAATACGCCATTGCAGCTCGGCATGGGCGCGCAGGTCCGGGTTGCCGATCAGGTCGCGGGTAGGCATGGCGTCGCGATCGGTGACTTCGTCGCTGACGTCCGGCTTGGCCAGCAACACGCCGTAGGTATCGTATTTGATGACCCGGTAATCGGCCTGGCCCGGGTTGCCGTCGTAGCGATAACCGTTTTCCAGAATCAGGTAACGGTTGCCGTCCGGGCGAATGTCCTGGTGCCCCTTCTCCGCCACCAGCACCGAGATGCCCTGATCCTTCTTCTCCTGGCTCAGGCGTTTTTCCGAAATGAACACGCCACCGAGGTTGGTCCGGTCATCGGACAGCTGCTCGGTGTAGGTCACCCGCGTGCCGTCGTTGAGGGCCTGGAAGCGGCCTGGCACCAGGGTGTCGAATTCGGTCAGTGCATCCTGCTTGTTGAGGATCAGCTGGAACTGGTTGGCCCCCTGGGGCGCCAGGCTCAGGCTCAGCCAGGCCACGATCAGCGCGACCAGGGTCGCCGGAATCATGGTCATGCCCAGCAGGCGCTGCTGGCTCATGCCGGTGGCCGAGAGCACGGTCATCTCGCTTTCAAGATAGAGACGGCCATAGGCCAGCAGAATGCCGAGGAACAGCCCCAAGGGCAGGATCAATTGCAGGAAGCCCGGCATGCGGACCCCCATGATCAGGAACAGCGAGCCTGGGTCCAGTGCGCCCGAGGCCGCTTGCGCGAGGTATTTGACGAAGCGTCCGCTCATGATGATGACCAGCAGAACAGCACTCACGGCGCTCAGGGTCAGCAACACTTCGCGGGATAGATAACGGAAGACGATCAAACCAGACACTCCAGGGTTGTCAGGCTAAGGCGGCCAAACAAGCAAACACGGCCCGTGAAGCCGAGCCGCCGAAAAAGATGGCGCATTATCCTGTGATTGCATGCGCCTGTCACTGCGCATGCTCACGCAGGCCTCTAAAGCGGCGAAGTTCGCTCATGGGAGGGTTGTCAGCCTCGACCGCCCGGGTTCAAACTGGCGGCCCTGTCGTTGGCCACTGCCGACGCCTCTTCTCTTAATAAAAGCTGCATACATGACAAGCCTGGCGCACGGCATAGGCCCTGCGCTCTTTGACCATTAATTCAGGGACCCGGACATGGAACTGGTTGTAAAAAGCGTTAGCCCGGAAACGTTGAAGACCGCCACCCTGGTGGTCGCCGTCGGCGAAGGCCGCAAGCTCGGCAGCGTTGCCAAACAACTCGACGAGCTCAGTGGCGGCGCCATCAGCGCGGTACTCAAGCGCGGCGACCTGGATGGCAAGGTCGGCCAAAGCCTGCTGCTGCACGCCCTGCCGAACCTGAAAGCCGAACGTGTCCTGCTGGTCGGCACCGGCAAGGACGCCGAACTGGGCGACCGCCCGTTCCGCAAAATCGTCAGTGGCATCCTCAATACCCTCAAGGGCCTGGGCGGCAGCGATGCCGCACTGGCGCTGGACGAAATCGTGGTCAAGGGCCGCGACAGCTACGGCAAGACCCGCCTGCTGGCTGAAACCCTGGTGGACGGCGAATACAGCTTCGACCAGTTCAAGAGCCAGAAGGCCGAACCCCGCGCCCTGAAGAAAGTCACCCTGCTGACCATCAAGGCCGCGCAGGCCGAAGTCGAGCGCGCCGTGGCCCACGCCAAGGCCATCGCCAACGGCATGGCGTTCACCCGCAACCTGGGCAACCTGCCACCGAACATCTGCCACCCGACCTTCCTCGGCGAACAGGCCAAGGCCCTGGGCAAGGAATTCAAGGCCCTGAAAGTCGAAGTCCTCGACGAGAAGAAGATCAAGGAACTGGGCATGGGCTCGTTCTATGCCGTGGGCCAGGGCAGCGCCCAGCCGCCACGCCTGATCGTCATGCAATACAACGGCGGCAAGAAATCCGAGAAGCCGTACACCCTGGTCGGCAAGGGCATCACCTTCGACACCGGCGGCATCAGCCTCAAGCCTGGCGCCGGCATGGATGAAATGAAGTACGACATGGGTGGCGCCGCCAGCGTGTTCGGTACCCTGCGTGCCGTGCTGGAACTCAAGCTGCCGATCAACCTGGTGTGCATCCTGGCCTGCGCCGAGAACATGCCGAGCGGCACCGCTTCGCGTCCGGGCGATATCGTCACCACCATGAGCGGCCAGACCGTGGAAATCCTCAACACCGACGCCGAAGGCCGCCTGGTGCTGTGCGATGCCCTGACCTACGCCGAGCGCTTCAAGCCACAGGCGGTGATCGACATCGCCACCCTGACCGGTGCCTGCGTGGTCGCCCTCGGCGCCCATACCTCGGGCCTCCTGGGCAACAACGACGAGCTGATCGGCCAGTTGCTGAGCGCCGGTGTTCAGGCTGACGACCGTGCCTGGCAACTGCCGCTGTTCGACGAGTACCAGGAACAGCTGGACAGCCCGTTCGCCGACATCGCCAACATCGGTGGCCCGAAAGCCGGCACCATCACCGCTGCCTGCTTCCTGTCGCGCTTCACCAAGCAGTACAACTGGGCGCACCTGGATATCGCCGGTACCGCCTGGACCAGCGGCGGCAAGGACAAGGGCGCCACTGGCCGTCCGGTTCCCCTGCTGACCCAGTACCTGCTGGACCGCGCCAAAGCCTGAAACCTATGACCTCGGGGTGCGTCGCCCACACGCGGCGCACTCCCGGGTTCAGGAACCGCAATGACCAAAGTCGACTTCTATATCCTTCCCAGCGCGGATCCTTCGGCGCGCCTGGACTTCGCCTGCAAGCTCACCGACAAGGCCTGGCGCATGGGGCATCGCATCTACCTGCATTGCAGCGACGCGGCCCAGCGCGATGAACTCGATGCCCGGCTGTGGCGCTTCAAGGGCGAAACCTTCGTGCCTCACGGTCCTGCCGAAAGCGAACCGGATGGCCTGATTGTTCTCGGCCTCGGCGACGACCCCGGCGAGCACCATGACCTGCTGGTCAACCTGGACCTGAAGGTCCCGCCATTTGCCCAGCGTTTTGCCCGCATCGCCGAAGTGGTGGTGGAAGACCCGACTATCCGCCAGGCTGCTCGCGAGAGTTTCCGTTTCTACCGCGAACAGGGCTATCCTCTGCAAGATCACCGTTTACAGCGACTCTGAGCCATCGATGGACACTCCCAAACCGCTGCAAAAGTCCGCGCACCTGCTGGATGACCTCGAGTCCATCCGCCAACTGCTCGGCGATGACGACCTGCAACCTCCGCTGCTGACCGAGACCGTCGACGGCGAAGTGCAGATACCACTGCTGTTCGATATGGTCGGCGGCAAGCCTGCCGTCGAAACCCTCGAAGAGGCGCCGGCAGAACCACAACCAGCCCCCGCTCCGGTAGCCGAACCGCAACCTGCTCCCGTAGTTGCCGCCCCACCCCCTACACCGGCACCGACACCAAAACCCGCACCAGCGCCAGCGCCCAAGAGCCAGGATGCCCTGCTGCACCTGGACAGCGAACTGCGCGCCGCCGCGCAACTGATCATGCAAGACGTGATCGACGACTTCGCCCCGCATATCGAAACCGAGATCAAGCGCCGCCTCGACGCGCGAATGGATCGCCTGCTGAGCCAGTACGACGCCTGACCCCCTGCCTTATTCAGCGGACAAACCTCGCAGCTACAGGTCACCAGCCATCTGTAGGAGCGAGGCTTGCCCGCGATAACGCCGGATACCAAGCAAAAATCCCCGTTCATCGAGTACTTTTCGCCCTCCCGCCGTCAGCCTGCTCTACGCGCATCGGTTCATCCCCGCTATACTTCCCGGCTTTTCCTGAATAAATGCCAATAGGGTCCCGCCGCGCATGGATAAGACCTACCAGCCGCACGCCATTGAAACTTCCTGGTATCAGACCTGGGAGTCAGAGAATTACTTCGCCCCGCAAGGCGCGGGCGACTCGTACACCATCATGATTCCGCCACCGAACGTCACTGGCAGCCTGCACATGGGCCATGGCTTCAACAACGCGATCATGGACGCCTTGATCCGCTTCCGCCGCATGCAGGGCCGCAACACCCTGTGGCAACCGGGTACCGACCACGCCGGTATCGCCACCCAGATGCTGGTGGAGCGTCAGATCGAAGCCCAGGGCCAGAATCGTCACGATCTGGGCCGGGAAAAATTCCTCGAGAAAGTCTGGGAGTGGAAGGATCAGTCCGGCGGCAACATCAGCCGTCAGATCCGCCGCCTGGGCTCGTCCGTGGACTGGAGCCGCGAGCGCTTCACCATGGACGACGGTCTTTCCGAAGCCGTCAAAGAAGCCTTCGTGCGCCTGCACGAAGACGGCCTGATCTACCGCGGCAAGCGTCTGGTCAACTGGGACACCAAGCTGCACACCGCGATCTCCGACCTCGAAGTGGAAAACCACGACGAAAAAGGTTCGCTGTGGAACCTGCGCTACCCGCTGGCCGACGGTGCCAAGACCGCTGAAGGCCTGGACTACCTGATCGTTGCCACCACCCGTCCGGAAACCATGCTCGGCGACTCCGCCGTGGCCGTTAACCCGGAAGACGAGCGTTACAAGGCGCTGATCGGCAAGTTCGTCGAACTGCCGCTGGTGGGTCGTCGCATCCCGATCATCGCCGACGACTACTGCGACCCTGAGTTCGGCACCGGCTGCGTGAAGATCACCCCGGCCCACGACTTCAACGACTACGAAGTCGGCAAGCGTCACAACCTGCCGCTGCTGAACATCTTCGACAAGAATGCCGAAGTACTGCCTGCCGCCCAGGTGTTCAACCTGGACGGCACGCTGAACGAAAGCATCGACGGCAAGATCCCGGCCGAGTTCGCCGGTCTCAACCGCTTCCAGGCGCGCAAGGAAATCGTCGCTGCGTTCGACGCCGCCGGCCTGCTGGTCAGCGTTGACGACCATGCCCTGAAAGTGCCGAAAGGCGACCGCTCCGGCACCATCATCGAGCCGTGGCTGACCGACCAGTGGTACGTCTCCACCAAGCCCCTGGCCGAGCCGGCCATTGCCGCCGTGGAAGACGGCCGCATCGCCTTCGTGCCAAAACAGTACGAAAACATGTACTTCTCCTGGATGCGCGATATCCAGGACTGGTGCATCAGCCGCCAGCTGTGGTGGGGCCACCGCATCCCAGCCTGGTACGACGAGTCGGGCAAGGTCTATGTAGGCCGCGACGAAGCCGAAGTGCGCGCCAAGCACAACCTCGGGCCTGAGATTGCACTGCAACAGGACAACGACGTCCTCGACACCTGGTTCAGTTCGGGCCTGTGGACCTTCTCCACCCTGGGCTGGCCGGAGCAGACCGAGTTCCTCAAGACCTTCCACCCGACCGACGTGCTGGTGACCGGTTTCGACATCATTTTCTTCTGGGTCGCCCGGATGATCATGCTCACCATGCACCTGGTGAAGAACGAAGACGGCACACCGCAGGTTCCGTTCAAGACCGTGTACGTACACGGCCTGGTACGCGACGGCCAGGGCCAGAAGATGTCCAAGTCCAAGGGCAACGTCCTTGACCCGCTGGACATCATCGACGGTATCGAGCTCGAAGCCCTGGTGCAGAAACGCACCACCGGCATGATGCAGCCGCAACTGGCGAAGAAGATCGAGAAGCAGACCCGCCAGGAGTTCGCCGACGGCATCGCCAGCTACGGCACCGACGCCCTGCGCTTCACCTTCTGCTCGCTGGCATCCACCGGCCGCGACATCAAGTTCGACATGGGCCGCGTCGAAGGCTATCGCAACTTCTGCAACAAGATCTGGAACGCCGCACGCTACGTGCTGGACAAGGGCGAAGACTGCGGTCAGAACGGCGAAGCCTACGAGCTGTCGCTGGCCGACCGCTGGATCATCTCCCAGCTGCAGCGCACCGAAGCCGAAGTGACCCGCCAACTGGACCAGTTCCGTTTCGACCTGGCGGCCCAGGCGCTGTACGAGTTCATCTGGAACCAGTACTGCGACTGGTACCTGGAATTGTCCAAGCCAGTGCTATGGGACGAAAACGCGCCGGTCGAGCGCCAGCGCGGCACCCGTCGCACCCTGGTGCGCGTGCTGGAAGTGGCGCTGCGCCTGGCCCACCCGTTCATGCCGTTCATCACCGAAGAAATCTGGCAGCGCCTGGCGCCGCTGGCCGGCATCCAGGGCAAGACCATCATGCTGCAACCCTGGCCGGTGGCCGTTGAAGCGCGCATCGACCAGGCCGCCGAAGACGACATCGAATGGCTCAAGGGCCTGATGCTCGGCACCCGTAACATCCGTGCCGAAATGAACATCGGCCCGGGCAAGCCACTGGCGTTGTTCCTGAAGAACGTCAGCGCCGAAGACCAGCGCCGCCTGAGCGAAAACGAGACCCTGCTGAAGAAGCTGGCCAAACTCGAATCGATCACCGTGCTGCAAGCCGGCGACGAAGCACCGCTGTCCGCTACCGCCCTGGTCGGCGAGATGGAAGTGCTGGTGCCGATGGCCGGCCTGATCGACAAGGGGGCCGAACTGGCGCGCCTGGACAAGGAAATCCAGCGCCTGCAAGGCGAAGTGCAGCGGGTCGGCGGCAAGCTGTCCAACGCCGCCTTCGTCGACAAGGCCCCGGCCGAAGTGATCGACAAGGAACGCGCCAAACTGGCCGAAGCCGAACAGGCTCTGGGCAAGCTGGCCGAGCAGCACGCACGGATCTCCAGCCTGTAACGGCAATTCGAGCGGTAAGAAAAAGGGAGCCCTGCAAAGGGCTCCCTTTTTTGTGCCCGACCGAAAAGCTGATGCCTCTGTAGGAGCGCAGCTTGCTGGCGATAAAGGAAAACGCGGTGTGCCAGGGATAACGCTTCGCGGGCAAGCCTCGCTCCTACAGAGGCCACGTCACCGAGGCAGATATGGGACAATGCGCGCCACTTTGAGCCATACCCGAACCGATTTCGCCCATGACCGCCCCCCGCCCTCCCAAAGCTCCGCGCAAAAAGCCTCAACCCGCTGCTCCGGCCAAGGCCGTCGCGCCACGGGAAAAGGCCAGCCTGCACCCGCGCAATCGCCATCAAGGCCGCTACGACTTTCCGCAGTTGATCAAGAGCACCCCGGAGCTGGGGGCTTTCGTGATCATCAATCCCTACGGCAAGGAGAGCATCGACTTCGCCAACCCGGCGGCGGTGCGGGTGTTCAACCGGGCACTGCTCAAGGCGTTCTACGGCATCGCCCATTGGGACATTCCGGCCGACTTCCTCTGCCCTCCGGTACCCGGTCGCGCCGATTACGTGCACTTCCTGGCCGACCTGCTGGCCGCGCATAACGAAGGTGTAATTCCCCGTGGCGCGGCGGTGCGGGTGCTGGACATCGGGGTCGGCGCCAACTGCATCTACCCGTTGATCGGCCACTCCGATTACCGCTGGCAGTTCCTCGGTTCCGACATCGACACCACCGCCCTCGCCGCCGCCAAGGCGATCGTCCAGGCCAACGGCCTGAACAAGGCCATCGGCCTGCGCCAGCAAGCCAACCGCAAACAGATCCTGCTGGGGCTGCTGGAAAGCGACGAACGCTTCGACCTGACCCTGTGCAATCCGCCGTTCCATGCCTCCCTGGAGGAAGCCACGCGCGGCAGCCAGCGCAAATGGCGAGCCCTGGGCAAGGCCGATCCCAAGCGCAAGCTGCCGGTGCTGAACTTTGGCGGCCAGGCCGCGGAGTTGTGGTGCGAAGGTGGCGAAGCGCGCTTCGTGACCCAACTGATCGGCGAAAGCACCCAGGTGGCGCAACAGGTGTTGTGGTTCAGCACCCTGGTGTCGAAAGCCTCGAACCTGCCGGCGATTCAGACCGCGCTGAAAAAGGCCGGGGCACTGGAGAGCCAGGTAGTGGAGATGTCACAGGGGCAAAAACAGAGCCGCTTCGTCGCCTGGACCTTCAAGGACAAGGCACAGCAACAGGCCTGGCGCCAGGAGCGTTGGGTTCAGAGGGATAGTACGAGGGGAAAAACGGCGATTTACCTTGCGTAAATCGTTGCGGCCTTAAAGCCTAAAAACCGTGCCCGGAAGTGTTCCGAGGCACGGTCTTACTGCAGTCTTACTTGTTGATCGAGTCGGTCAGGCCTTTAGCCACAACCAGCTTGATAACTTTCTTGGCAGCGATTTCGATGGCAGCGCCAGTCGATGGGTTACGGCCAGTACGGGCAGGACGCTCGGTCACTTTCAGTTTGCCGATACCTGGCAGAGTGATTTCGCCGCCATTTTCCAATTGATCAGCAACGATTTGGGCCAGTTGGTCCAGAGCGTTACGCGCGGTGGTTTTCGGCGCGTCGATAGCTTCAGCGATATCAGCGATCAGTTGGTCTTTAGTAATAGCCATTGTGGTGTTCCTTCCCTATCAAATTCATTTGGATTGCAGAGTGCAGTGTCAGCCATCGAGCCAGATCTTGTGGATCTGGCACCCCGGTCACAACCACGAAAGATCGGGGTTATAGATACCGAAATCAGGGTTTGGTTCGACCTGACAAATGCTGAATGCACGCTTAACGCCGAGACATCGCGTAAGACGGGGCAAAACTAGCACAGAGACGGGGAAATATCCGCCTCTACCTAGCCATTTGGTCAGCTTTATTGCTCTAAATCCGAAAAAAAATGCATAAGCTTGACCCAAGCCGCCTTCCACACCCTTCAAACAGCGCCAAAACCAGCGGGTGCGGTACACTGGGCACTTTTTCGGGGAGCCACGCCCTCTCCCGCCAACCAGCCGAGAAGCCCATGCCGATCCGCCATTGCATCGTCCACCTGATCGACAAAAAACCCGACGGCACACCCGCAGTTCTGCACGCCCGCGATTCCGAACTGGCTGAATCCGCGGCCATCGAGAACATGCTCGCCGATCTCAACGAAAGCTATAACGCCAAACAGGGCAAAGCCTGGGGCCTGTTCCACCCGGAGTCCGGCGCGTTTCCCTTCAGCGGCTGGCTGAAGGAATACCTCGACGGCGGCCAGGACTTCACCGCCTTCAGCCGCGTCGCGGTCGAGCACCTGCAAAAGCTGATGGAAGAATCCAACCTGTCGGTCGGCGGCCACGTGCTGTTCGCTCACTACCAGCAAGGCATGACCGACTACCTGGCCATCGCCCTGCTGCACCACAGCGAAGGCGTGGCGGTGACCGACGAGCTGGACGTAACCCCATCCCGCCACCTGGACCTGGGCCAGCTGCACCTGGCCGCGCGGATCAACGTCTCCGAGTGGCAGAACAACAAGCAGTCGAAACAGTACATCTCGTTCATCAAGGGCAAGAACGGCAAGAAAGTCTCGGAGTACTTCCGCGACTTCATCGGCTGCCAGGAAGGCGTCGACGGTCCGGGCGAGACCCGTACCCTGCTCAAGGCGTTCAGCGACTTCGTCGAAAGCGAAGACCTGCCGGAAGACTCCGCCCGGGAAAAGACCAAGACCCTGGTGGACTACGCCAGCAGCCAGGCCAAGCTCGGCGAACCCATGGGCCTGGAAGAGCTCTCGGAGCTGATCGACGAGGACCGCCCCAAGGCGTTCTACGATCACATCCGCAACAAGGACTACGGCCTGTCGCCGGAGATCCCGGCGGACAAGCGTACCCTCAACCAGTTCCGCCGCTTCACCGGCCGGGCCGAAGGCCTGTCCATCAGCTTCGAGGCGCACCTGCTGGGCTCGAAGATCGAGTATGACGAGGAAGCCGGGACCCTGATCATCAAGGGCCTGCCGACCCAACTGACCGATCAGCTCAAGCGCCGCAACTGATGCTGCAGGGCGTGCTGAAGAAATTCCTGCTGATCCTGCTGGTGGTCGTGGCGTACCAGAACTGGGGCAAGCTCGAGCGCCTGTTCACCCCCTCGCAGGCCGCCTCGGAGCAGGTCCGGGCCAATGCCCGGGTGGTGCTCTACGCCACCGACTGGTGCGGCTACTGCAAGGCCACCCGGCGCTTTCTCGATCAGAAGGGCATTGCCTTTCGCGAGTTCGATATCGAGAAGGATGCCGAGGCGCGCAAGGCCTATGAAGCCCTGGGTGGACGGGGAATTCCGATCCTCGATGTGAACGGCACGCTGATCCGCACCTACGACCCGGATCAGATCATGGCCGCGTTGCAGCGCTAGAACTCTCACCGCTCGCGCCTACAGATTCGCCACATTCCTGTAGGCGCGAGCTGGCTCGCGATAAGTCAGCAGCCTTACAGCGCCTCGATGCGGAACCCGAAACGCGGGAAGTGCGCATGCACCACCCCGCCGCGCGGGTCTTCGCGACGCAGGATCAACTCCTCGCGCCCGGCGAACAGCAACTCCCCCTCCACCGGATCGACGCCATAGTCGGTCGCCGCGATCCGCACCCGCTGGCCAGCCTGGAAACCGTTCGGATCGATGAAGACTTCATCCGGCAAAGCTGCCGGTGTAGCCCTGCGCGCCACTTCCAGCGCCTCTTCGGAGGTCATGGCACTCGAAGCGCCATGACCGAAACCGAGCACCCGGGCCAGCCATGCCGCCACCGCAGGATAGGCGTCCACCAGCGGCGCGGTCACCGGCGTGCCCTTGAGGAACCACAGGGGATGGGCCATGGCGAAGTCGGCAATCGACGGATCGCCGAACAGGAAGTCGCCCTCCTCGCGCTGCAACTGCTGCTCCAGGCGCGCCATGAGCGTCGGCCATTGATGCTTGGCCAACTCCAGCGGCACCCGGGTGGAGTTGCCACCGCTGAACAGCCCGGCGCGGTCAGCCATGAAGGCCTTGACCGCTTCCGGCGGCAAATGGCCGAAACGCACGGCCGCCGACTCAGGCTGGAACACCAGGCTCACCGCATGCTGGAACACCACCGAGTCGGCCCAGGCCGCGAAGGTCGCGCTGACCATTTCCCGTCCTTCGGGAAACAGCGCCGGCGAGGCCTTTTCCTGCTCCAGCCGCCGGGCGATCAGCGCCGTGTCGCAATAGATGTCGGCTCCGACCTGCAACACCGGGGTCTTGCGGTAACCGCCGGTGAGCGCGGTGAGATCGGGTTTGGGCATCACCGGCGAGATCTTCACCGAGCGCCAGGACAAGCCCTTGAAGCCGAGCAACAGCCGGGCTTTTTCCGCGAAAGGAGAGGTCGGGTAATGATGCAGAATCAACTCTGACATGCTGGGGTTCCACCGGATAAGTAGGAATAACCAGCTTAGCGTGCAAAGACCGGACAGCCTATATAACCTGTCTGATCACCATCCATCACCGACACTGATCGGGCACCGCGCTTCACCAGACCAGCAGCCTGAGCATGATAGGGAATCCAGCCTTTGGCCATTAAGCACAAGAAACCCGTACTGGCGTATTACACCCGCTTTTTATTCCTACTCACTTGCAAGTTCCCCAAACTATTTACTTACTCGTTCAAGAGCCATTTCTTCTTCTGTTCAACAGACCTTCTTTACCCGAAGGTGAATACGGTTGTTTATGACCAGGCAAGTATTCTGGAGGGGCCAGGACAATGGAGAGCAGTAAATATCATCACCCCCATCACTCCTAGCGAATTGATGTCTCTTCGCGAATGGTTTCAGAAAAAGGAGTTCCCTCACCATGAGGAAGGCCCTGAAAGTTCAATCCCGCACACCGAGACAGCTATTTTTGCGGTTAAAGGACTTGGCTATATCCCCTTCAATGACACCTACCCTTATGACCCAAGTCGGATATCCGTAAAGACCAAGGCCTTCAGGACCTGTACTATCACTACCATTGAGCTGACCAACAGCGTCACCTATCTATCGCTCGACTTTTTCTTGAGGGCCAATTTCCAAAATAAACTGTTCAACATAAACACGTCAAAAATCATCGACTACCATGCCTTCAAAACAGCAAATCCCTTCTCGCGAAACTTCCGAATCGTTCGCTCCAGTCACTATGTAGAGGAACAACTGATTCAGGGAGTTAACAAGATTGTCGGTGATGCTCATCAGGTCGCAGAAAAACTATTCAAGCTTTGGTCTATCAGCTCAGAAATACGAACACGGATCACCACTGGGCAGCTCAAAAGCGAGTACCCTGATCAATATATTAACCGCTACGCCAGCAGTGACTATAACCATTACAACCTGATCAGCCGGTACCCTAGCGCCGAATACAACCATTACAGCGACGAGACATGCTTCGCCAACTATATATATGACTTATCCTTAAGCTCATTAAACATAGATGCATTCTTCATTGATAGCCTCGTTGACCCTGACAACATAAGAGACTACTTAGCCGACCATCTAAATTTATCATTAATAAAGGAAGTCTGGCATCAGTACAACCAATGCCGAGACATTGTAAACCCTGTCCTTTCGACCATAAGCCAGAACACCTCCGAGAGCCTGCAAGTTCTACTGGAAGCGAATCTACAGATTGAACGCATCGAGGAAAAAATAGAGGCTTTGATGCAGTTCACCGAGCAATACTATTGCCGGGTCTTTCGAGCCGAAGCAGAAGACGAACTGAACAGACTGACCGCGAAAGTCGAAGTACTGAAAAAACGCATTGCTCAACGAAAGTCACTCAGCAACGATCAAGTGCAATTTGAAAATCTGAAGTTCAATCGATTCTATGCCTGGATAGTCGGCGGCCTGGCCTTTCTTCAGGTTTTCCTGGCCGCTATCGTCATCGACTGGAGCCAAGCACTACAAAGTAACAATCCGGTTCTGAACAATCTAAAAGCCCTGCTGCGCTGGCTTCAGGGGTGAGAACCCGGCTCCGGCGGGATCAGATGGCCAGGCCCGAACTGGCCACCAGGCACTCCTTGGCGCTTTTCCGGAGTTTCTTGATCAGACGTTCCTGGCGCAGGGCTTCGCTCTTGTCGCGGCAGGCTTCGGTGTAGACCAGCGCGACGGCCGGGCTGGAGAGGAAGAAGCGCGCGCCCTTGCCGCTCTGGTGCTTGGCGAAACGCTTGACCGGGTCGTCGCTGATGCCGCAGTACAAGGCACCGTTGGCGGCGCGCACCAGGTAGACAAACCAGGGTTTGCTCACCACGGATACAGGCTCGAAGTCGTTGGCGGGGGATTCGCTGGAGCGGGTCACGGTGATCGCGGCGTGTGGATAACAAGCCGCGATCTTACCAGAGGCGAGGATTCAGCGGCCGGCCTGGAAGGCTTTCAGGCCTTTGCGGGCCTGGGCGCGCACGGCGTTTTTCAGCAGCGGGGTCCAGCCGAGGATCAGTCCCTTGGTGCCCAGGGCCTGGCGAGCCCAGCGCCACATATTGAAATGATCGTGGTGCTCGCAGATCTTGCCGTCACGGAACACGAAACGCGCCTGGATATCGTTGACCACGGTATTGCCGGTCTGGCTGAACAGGTAGGTCGCCACCCAGTGGGCTTCGCCGCTGCGCTCGTCGGCGCGGACCTTGTCGAAGGTCAGGGAGAAGTCCTTGGCCCGGGTAGTGAGCATGCGCCACATGTCACCGGCATCGCGACCACGCAGTTCGCCGAACGCTGGATCACTGAACAGCACATCCTCGGTGTAGCAGGCGGCCATGGCCTCGGCATCCAGACGCTGGAAGGCGCTATAGAACTCAGTGATCAAGGCGCGGTGGGCATCACTCATGAAACAGGCTCCGACTCAGGGAAAGATGCCTGCACGATAGTCTGCAAACCCGGGAAACACTATCGGCATTCGCCACGCAAATACCGACAGTGGGGTGGGTCAGATCTTTTCGCTTTCGACCTGTACATAGAGCGAACGCCCAGCGCCCAGGCCGGCGACTATGGCCCCCAGGCCGATCACCGCGAAAATCCAGCCCAGGGCCGTCCAGCCACCGGTCCAGTCATGCACCAGGCCGACCGCGAACGGGCCCATGGAGGCCAGGGTATAACCGATACCCTGGGCCATGCTCGACAGGTTGGCCGCCACATGGGCGTCCTTCGAACGTAAAACGATCAGAGTCAGCGCCAGGCTGAAGGTGCCGCCCTGCCCCACGCCCAGCAGGATCGCCCAGCCCCACAGGCCGTCGATCGGGGCATACAGGCAGCCGAACAGACCGCCGAGGGTGAGCAGCATCACCACCACGATCGCCAGGCGCTGGTCCTTGCCCCGCGTCGCCAGCCAGGGCGCGGCCAGCGAACTGGCGAGCTGGACGATCACCGAACCGGACAGCACCAGCCCGGCCTGGGTCGGGCTCAGGCCGCGACCGATAAGGATCGATGGCAGCCAACCGAACACGATATAGGCCAGCGAGGATTGCAAACCCATGTACAGCGTCACCTGCCAGGCCAGCGGGTCGCGCAGCAAACCACGCACCCGATAGGCCACATGGTGCGCGCCCTGCCGCTTGCCGACCTGGGGCAGCCAGAACAGCGCCGCCGCCAGCGCCGGCAACGCCCAGAAGCCGAGGCCCAGCGCCCAGCTGCTATCGAAGTGCTGGCTCAAGGGCACGGTCGCCCCCGCGGCCATCGCCGCGCCCAGGCACAGGGCCATGGTGTAGACCCCGGTCATGGTGCCCGCGTGTTTGGCGAAGTCGCGCTTGACGATGCCCGGCAGCAACACCCCGATCACGCCGATGCTGGCGCCACCGAGGATGCTGCCGGCGAACAGCCCGACGTCCCCCAGGGAACTGCGCAGGATGATCCCGCACGCCAGCGTCAGCAGAATGCCGAGCACCACCCGCTCGGCACCGAAGCGCCGCGCCAGCACCGGGGCCAGCGGGGCGAACAGACCCAGGCACAGCACCGGCAAGGTGGTCAGCAGGCCGGCCTGGGCCGCCGACAGCCCGAGGCTGCGCGACACCTCGCTGAGCAGCGGCGCCATGCTCGACAGCGCCGGGCGCAGGTTCAGCGCCACCAGGATCAGCCCCAGCAGCAACAGCCACGGGCGACTCGGCGCCGGGTGGCCCTGCTGGACCTCGGCATCGTCGGCCTCGGCGTCGATCAACAGTTCTTCGAGCTCGGCCTCGCGTCGAGGGACGGCAATAGGTGGCGGGTTATTGGCCTGGTGGCTGGACATGGTGCTCTCGGTCTCAAGGTTCATTGATCAGTTGCCGGGAAATGGCCTTGGCCCGCTCCGGGTCACGCTGCTCGACGGCATCCAGCAGGTCGATATGCAGATCGAACACAGCCTGGCGCCGGGGATGGATGCTCAGGGTCTGGCGCAGTTGCGCGCCGACCACGCTGGAGAAATAGCGGTACAGCTCGCTGAGGGTGGGGTTATGCGCGGCGTCCACCAGGCGCCCGTGAAACACCAGGTCGCAGGCGATGTAACTCTCCAGATCACCGTGATAGTGATCGCCGCTGAGGGCCAGGGCTTCGCGCAACGCCAGCAGATCCTGGTCGGTACGCCGCAGGGCCGCCAGGCCGATGGCCTCCGTCTCGATGATCTGCCGGGTTTCCCGTGCCTGCTCCAGGGAGCACTGGGACAGGGCCTTGAGGGTGTCCAGCGGATCGACCACCGCGCGCAGGTAACTGCCGTCGCCCTGGCGAATCTCCACCAATCCGGAAAACGCCAGGACCCGCATGGCTTCGCGCACGGTATTACGGCTGATGCCCAGTTCCGCCGCCAGCTCCGGCTCGGTCGGCAGGCGCTGGCCGATGCTCCATACACCGTCATTGATGCGCTGGCGCAGCTGTTCCAGGGCCTGATCGACCAGGGAACGCTTAATCAAAGGAGAAACTTCTGTCATATGCCGTCGCCTTTTCATCCAATCATCGGATGAATTTTTTTGGCATATTAGTCAGCTTCGCGTGGGTGAACAACAAAGCCGATGCACGAAGGTAGCAAGCGGAAAGGAAATCCGATTGCCAAAAAAACCCTTTAAGGGTAATTTCATCTCGACTCCAGGTGTCTTATGGAAAAGCACACACCTCATTACGACCTGTCGGTGATCAAGGCGGATGTCGCCCGGCTAGGGGCCGCAGCCTTTACCCGAACCGCCCTGGTCAGCGGCCGGCACCTCGGCCTGACCTGCCGGGACATGCAGCAGGTGGTTGCCGGGCTGCAGGGGAAAATGCTCTACAAGTCGATGACCAGCTATCTCGATCATCGAATCTGGCAGGACGTGTATTACACCCACATCGATTCCGTGGAACTGTACATCAAAGTCACTTATCGCCCCGGCGGCGGTCCCCCAGTGATCTCCTTCAAGGAGAAACACCCATGAAACAAAGACAATGCGTCAGCTGCGGTGCCCCGACCGGCATGCAGCCGTTCAACAATCGCAGCGAGCTGATCGATTACAAGCACCTGCTGCGGCAGGTCGACGGCCTGGATGGTTGGGAATGCCAGGCCTGCGGGGAAGTCGAATTCGACGCGGCCAGCGCCGAACGCTACGCCAGCGCCGGCGACCAGTTGCTGGAGGACTGCCGGCAGTTCATGGCCAGCGAGATGAAGCGCATCCGCCGCAAACTGCACCTTTCGCAGAAGGATGCAGTGAGGCTGCTCTCCGGCGGCGGGCATAACGCCTTCTCCCGCTACGAACGCGGCGAGGTCGCCCCGCCCCAGCCGCTGTTCATGCTGATGCGCCTGCTCGATCGTCATCCCGAACTGATGGCCGAGGTGCATGCCCTCAGCGCGCAGCAGGCCCCAGCGGCGACCGACAACGAGCCACAGCAGCCGCGCCTCGCGACTTCATGAACGCCAGGCAAAAATAAACCCGGCGCCAGGCCGGGTTCATTTTCCAAGCCAATGCCTGGATCAGTGCAGGATCTGGCTCAGGAACAGCTTGGTCCGCTCGTTCTGCGGGTTGTCGAAGAAGTCGTTAGGCGCCGCCTGTTCGACGATTTCGCCCTTGTCCATGAAGATCACCCGGTTGGCCACGGTGCGGGCGAAGCCCATTTCGTGGGTCACGCAGAGCATGGTCATGCCGTCTTCGGCCAGGCCGATCATGGTGTCCAGCACCTCTTTCACCATCTCCGGGTCGAGGGCCGACGTCGGTTCGTCGAACAGCATGATCTTCGGCTTCATGCACAGCGCCCGGGCAATCGCCACACGCTGCTGCTGACCGCCAGAGAGCTGGCCCGGGTACTTGTTCGCCTGCTCCGGAATGCGCACGCGCTCCAGGTAATGCATGGCGATTTCCTCGGCCTTGCGCTTGGGCATCTTGCGTACCCACATCGGCGCCAGGGTGCAGTTCTGCAGAATGGTCAGGTGCGGGAACAGGTTGAAGTGCTGGAACACCATGCCGACTTCACGGCGGATCGCTTCGATCTGCTTGAGGTCGTTGGTCAGCTCAACGCCATCGACCACGATGCGGCCCTGCTGGTGTTCTTCCAGGCGGTTCAGGCAGCGGATGGTGGTGGACTTGCCCGAGCCCGAAGGCCCGCACAGGACGATACGCTCGCCCTGCTTGACGTTGAGGTTGATGTCCTTAAGCACGTGGAACTGGCCGTACCACTTGTTCACGCCCTGCATCTGAATAATGCCTTCAGGGCCCACAGGCTTTTTGATCGCTTCACTCATGGAGATACTCCTAACGCTTGTGGCCTGTGTCCAACTTACGCTCCAGATGCATGGAGTAGCGGGACATACCAAAACAGAAAATCCAGAACACCAGGGCCGCGAAGACATAACCTTCGGTGGCCATACCAAGCCATTTCGGGTCGGCGGCGGCTTGTTTCACGCTGTTGAGCAGGTCGAACAGGCCGATGATGATCACCAGGCTGGTGTCCTTGAACAGGGCGATGAAGGTGTTGACGATGCCGGGAATCACCAGTTTCAGGGCTTGCGGCAGAATCACCAGGCCCATGCTGCGCCAGTAGCCCAGGCCCATGGCCGCGGCCGCTTCGTACTGCCCCTTGGGAATCGCTTGCAGGCCGCCGCGCACCACTTCGGCGATGTAGGCCGACTGGAACAGGATCACCCCGATCAGCGCCCGCAGCAGCTTGTCGAAGTTCATGCCTTCGGGCAGGAACAACGGCAGCATCACCGAGGACATGAACAGCACGGTGATCAACGGCACGCCACGCCAGAACTCGATGAAGGTCACGCAGACCACACGAATCGCCGGCATGTTCGAGCGTCGTCCCAATGCCAGCACGATGCCCAGCGGCAAGGCGCCGACGATGCCGACAGTGGCGATCACCAGGGTCAGCATCAGGCCGCCCCATTGACTGGTCGCCACGTTGCTCAGGCCGAGATAGCCACCGTGCAGCAGGCTATAGGCAATGATCGGGTACAGCACCAGGAAGCTCAGGCCATAGATGGCCTTGTGCGGAACCCGGGCGATGAACAAGGGCGCCACGCCAATCACCGCCAGCCACACGGTCAGGTCCACGCGCCAGCGCAGGTCCACCGGGTAGTAGCCGTACATGAACTGGCCGAAGCGCTGCTGGATGAACACCCAGCAGGCGCCGTCCTTGGTGCAGTCGGCGCGGGTGGTGCCCACCCAGTTGGCGTCGAAAATCGCCCAGCTGAGGATCGGCGGTACCACCAGGTAGATCAGGTAGAAGGCGAACAGGGTCAGCAGGGTGTTGATCCAGCTGGAGAACATGTGTTCCCGCATCCACGCCACTATCCCGATGCTGCTGTGAGGGGGTGGCATGTCGGGTTTGAAAATATGAGTGCTCATGCGCGTTTCCTCACCGCTCGATCAGCGCAATGCGCTTGTTGTACCAGTTCATCAGCAGGGAAATGCTGATGCTGATCGCCAAGTACACGCTCATGGTGATGGCAATGACTTCGATGGCCTGGCCGGTCTGGTTGAGCACGGTACCGGCGAACAGCGAAACCATTTCCGGGTAACCGATACCGGCCGCCAGGGACGAGTTCTTCGCCAGGTTCAGGTATTGGCTGGTCAGCGGCGGAATGATCACTCGCAAGGCTTGCGGGATGATCACCTTGCGCAGGGTCGGACCGTTGCGCAGGCCGAGGGAACGGGCCGCCTCGGTCTGGCCATGGCTCACCGACTTGATCCCCGAACGCACGATCTCGGCGATGAACGCCGCGGTGTAGACGGTCAGGGCCAGGGTCAGGGCCAGCAGTTCCGGGATCAGCACCCAGCCACCGACGAAGTTGAAGCCCTTGAGCTCCGGCATTTCCCAATGCAGCGGGGCGCCGAATACCAGCGTGCACAGCGCCGGGATCACCAGGAACAGCGCCAGGCCGGTCCAGAACTTGTGGAACGGCACGCCGGTTTCTTCGAAGCGCTTGTTGGCCCAGCGGCACATCAGCACGATGGCGACAATCGCCACCACTAAGCCGATCACGAACGGCCAGAAACCGTCGGCGATCAAGGCCGCCGGCATGTTCAGGCCGCGGCTGCTGACGAAGAAGGTGTCACCGAAGTTGTGGCTGTTGCGCGGCCCCGGCATGGTCAGGAACACCGCGAAATACCAGAACAGGATTTGCAGCAGCGGCGGAATGTTGCGGAACACTTCCACATACACGGTCGCCAGTTTGCTGATGATCCAGTTCTGCGACAGGCGCGCCACACCGATGATGAAACCGAGGATGGTCGCCAGGATCACGCCGATGAAGGTGACCAGCAGGGTATTGAGCAGGCCGATCACGAACACCCGGGCATAGCTGTCCGCTTCGGTGTAGGAGATCAGGTGCTGAGCGATGCCGAAGCCGGCGCTGCGCTCGAGGAAGTCGAAACCGGAAGTAATCCCCCGGTGCGCGAGGTTGGTTTGAGTGTTGTTGAACAGGAACCAGCCCAGCGAGATCACCGCGACAATCGTGACGATCTGGAATAACCACGCACGCACTCGTGGATCGCTGAGACTGAGCCTCTGCTTTGGTGCGCCGATTGAATTTTGCATGAAGTGCCCCAGGAATAATGGAACAGAACATCACCCGGTGGTTGGCCCACCGGGTGATAGAACCATCAGCGCACAGGTGGTGCGTATTGAATGCCGCCGTTGTTCCACAGCGCATTCAGGCCGCGGTCGATGGCCAGTGGAGTGCTCTTGCCGAGGTTCTTCTCGAACACTTCACCGTAGTTGCCGACTTGCTTGACGATCTGTACTACCCAGTCCTTGCGCAGCTTCAGGTCCTTGCCGTATTCACCGTCGGTGCCCAGCAGACGAGCGACATCCGGGTTCTTGGTGGACTTGGCTTCGGCCTCGACGTTTTTCGAGGTGATGCCGGCCTCTTCGGCATTGAGCATGGCGAACAGGGTCCACTTGACGATGCTGAACCACTCTTCGTCGCCTTTACGCACCACCGGGCCCAGGGGCTCCTTGGAGATGGTTTCCGGCAGCACGACGTAGTCGGTCGGGGTCGCCAGCTTGCTGCGCTGTGCGTAGAGCTGGGACTTGTCGGAGGTCAGCACGTCGCAACGGCCGGATTCCAGCGACTTGGCGCTTTCATCGGAGGTGTCGAAGGTGATCGGGGTGTATTTCAGGCCGTTGCCACGGAAGTAGTCGGACACGTTCAGCTCGGTGGTGGTACCGGCCTGAATGCAGATGGTCGCGCCGTCCAGTTCCTTGGCGCTCTTCACGCCCAGCTTGTTGTTCACCAAAAAGCCGATGCCGTCGTAGTAGGTCACGCCGGCGAACACCAGGCCCATGCCCGAATCGCGGGAGCTGGTCCAGGTGGTGTTGCGCGACAGTACGTCGATCTCGCCCGACTGCAGCGCGGTGAAGCGCTCCTTGGCATTCAACTGGCTGAATTTCACTTTGGTCGCGTCGCCGAATACCGCGGCGGCCACGGCGCGGCAGACGTCGGCGTCGATGCCGAGGATCTTGCCGGTGGCGTCCGGTACCGAGAAGCCCGGCAGACCGTCGCTCACACCGCACTGCACGAAGCCTTTCTTCTGCACGGCATCCAGGGTCGCACCCGCCTGTGCGAAGCCACTCATGCCCAGTACCGCGGCGGCCGTGACCACAGCCAGGGTGGATTTCAACATCTTCATTCAAACCTCCAGTTTTGCTCTTGTTGTGTCGGAGCTTGAGTCCTGCCGCACCCTTATGAGGCGCTGTTGACCCGTGTTGGCTTTTTATGGGGTCAAGCGGCGTAGGACTTTAGCTATGAGTCTAGTAGGAGAAAATCCATTTAAGAGAAAACCCATACTCACCAAGCGACCGAACGGGCTGTAGCCCTTGCATGTTCGCGAAGCCCGTAGCGGCCACTGGCGAACGTCCATCATCGGATCTTTGCTATCCCACACCCGCCAGTAGCCTGATAGTGTTACCGGCAGAGTGAACGCAATCACTTCACGCAACGGCTATAGCAAAGCCCGTACCAGAGTGCCGGCTAAAGCGGTTCCGGCAGGGGTCAAGAGCAAAACTTGCAGCCTTGCGACATCTTCTTCACTGATCAACCGACCGCGCACCTCGATCACGCACCGCCTGGGCGCGTGCGCACACATTTGGAGCAACCATGACCGAGCCCTTGATTCTTCAGCCCAGCAAGCCCGTCGATGCCTGTGTGATCTGGCTTCATGGCCTGGGCGCCGACCGCTACGACTTCCTGCCGGTGGCCGAAGCACTGCAGGAAAGCCTGCTGACCACCCGCTTCGTCCTGCCCCAGGCACCGACCCGCGCCGTGACCATCAATGGCGGTTATGCCATGCCCAGCTGGTACGACATTCTGGCCATGAGCCCGGCGCGCGCGATCAACCGTGAACAGCTGGAGGAGTCGGCAAAACGCCTGTCCGACCTGATCGAAGAACAGCGCGCCAGCGGAATAGACCCTTCGCGGATTTTCCTCGCCGGTTTTTCCCAGGGTGGTGCTGTCGTCCTGCACACCGCCTTCCTTAAATGGCAGGGTCCGCTGGGTGGCGTACTTGCCCTCTCCACCTATGCCCCGACCTTCAGCGATGAACTCGAACTGTCGGCCAGCCAGCAGCGGATTCCGACCTTGTGCCTGCACGGCCAGTACGACGAAGTGGTGCAGAACTCCATGGGCCGTACCGCCTACGAGTACCTGAAGCACCATGGTGTCACCGCGACATGGCATGAATACCCAATGGGGCACGAAGTGTTACCCGAAGAAATTCGCGATATCGGCGCCTGGCTCGGCGAGCGTTTGCGCTGAATCGATAAGTTCGGTAGCCCGTTGAGCAATCCACTACGCCGCGCCCGATTCTTGCATTACACTGCCCGGCGTACATTCCTTAACCAATTGATGAGATGACCGTGCTCAAAGCACTCAAGAAAATCTTCGGTAAAAGCGAGGCTGAGCAGCTCGCGCCAGGCTCCAGCCCATCTTCCTCCAGCCCCAGCAGCCGTACCGACGGCCATCAGCCGGAACGGACCGCGCCTGCCCCCGTGGCCAAGCCAGAGCCGGTGACCCCAGCCGCCCCGACGGCCCAGACCGCGCCGCGCAGCGACAAGCCCAAGGCCGAACAGCCGCGCCGCCCACGTGCACCGAAACCACCGGTGAGCACCTGGAAACTGGAAGACTTCGTCGTCGAACCGCAGGAAGGCAAGACCCGCTTCCACGACTTCAAACTCGCGCCGGAACTGATGCACGCGATCCACGACCTGGGTTTCCCCTACTGCACGCCGATCCAGGCGCAGGTACTGGGTTTCACCCTGGCCGGCAAAGACGCCATCGGCCGCGCCCAGACCGGTACCGGCAAGACCGCCGCGTTCCTGATCTCGATCATCACCCAGCTGCTGCAGACCCCGCCGCCGAAAGAGCGCTACATGGGCGAGCCGCGGGCGCTGATCATCGCGCCAACCCGCGAACTGGTGGTGCAGATCGCCAAGGATGCGGCCAGCCTGACCAAGTACACCGGTCTCAATGTGATGACCTTTGTCGGCGGCATGGACTTCGACAAACAGCTCAAGCACCTCGAAGCCCGCCATTGCGACATCCTGGTGGCCACCCCGGGCCGCCTGCTGGACTTCAACCAGCGCGGCGACGTGCACCTGGACATGGTCGAAGTGATGGTGCTGGACGAAGCCGACCGCATGCTCGACATGGGCTTCATCCCCCAGGTACGCCAGATCATTCGCCAGACCCCGCCGAAAAGCGAACGCCAGACCCTGCTGTTCTCCGCCACCTTCACCGACGACGTGATGAACCTGGCCAAGCAGTGGACCACCGACCCGGCGATCGTCGAGATCGAAGCCGAGAACGTGGCCAACGCCAATGTCGAACAGCACATCTACGCGGTGGCCGGCGCCGACAAGTACAAGCTGCTGTACAACCTGGTCAACGACAACGGCTGGGAACGGGTCATGGTCTTCGCCAACCGCAAGGATGAAGTGCGGCGCATCGAAGAACGCCTGGTACGCGACGGCGTGAACGCAGCCCAGTTGTCCGGCGACGTGCCGCAACACAAGCGCATCAAGACCCTGGAAGGCTTCCGCGAAGGCAAGATCCGCGTGCTGGTGGCCACCGATGTCGCCGGTCGCGGCATCCACATCGACGGCATCAGCCACGTGATCAACTTCACCCTGCCGGAAGTGCCGGACGACTACGTGCACCGTATCGGCCGTACCGGCCGGGCTGGCGCCGACGGCGTGTCCATCAGCTTCGCCGGCGAGGACGACTCCTATCAGTTGCCGTCGATCGAAGCGCTGCTGGGCCGCAAGATCAGCTGCGAAATGCCGCCGACCGAGCTGCTGCGCCCCGTGGAGCGCAAACGCCCAAAAACCTGAGCAGCGTCGTTGTAGGAGCGAAGCTTGCTCGCGATGAACGATAACGCGCAGTGTCAGCAATGACGCCTCGCGGGCAAGCCTCGCTCCTACAGATACAAGCCTGCCCGCAAAAAAACGCAGCCCGACCACAGGCTGCGTTTTTTTTCGCCTGGATATTGCCCGACAAAACTAAAAGTCCATAATGGACAAATTAGTTTATTTCTTGGGAGCACCCGCATGTCCAGCACGCCTTCCGTGATTACCCAGTCTCAAGCCCGCCAGTTGCTGGCGCAGGTCGACGTCCCGCAGATCCTGCGCAAGCTGTTCCACGACCTGGCCGCCGGGCTTGCCGTGCAGCCGGCGCAGCAACTGGTGGAGTTTCCCCAGGGCGCCGGGGACTTCATCAACTACCTGGGCGTGCTGGCCGAAGACCGGGTCTACGGGGTCAAGACCTCGCCCTATATCGTCCGCGCCGAAGGTCCGCTGGTCACCGCCTGGACCCTGCTGATGTCCATGGACAGCGGCCAGCCGCTGCTGCTGTGTGACGCTGGCGAATTGACCACCGCGCGCACCGCGGCCACCACCGCCGTGGCCGTCGATGCCCTGGCGCCGGCCGCTGCCCAGCACCTGGCGATCATCGGCAGCGGCCCCGTGGCCCAGGCGCACCTGCATTACGTGAAAGCCCTGCGCGAGTGGCAGTCCATCCGCCTGTACTCCCCTGGCCTGGCCGGCAAATCCGCCGAGGACATCGCGCACCTCAAGGCCCTCGATCCGCGCCTGCAGATCGTCAGCCAGCTCGATGATGCCCTGCAGGACGCCGACGTCATCATGCTCTGCACCTCCTCCGCCAGCCCGGTGATCGACCCGCGAACCTTGCACAAGCCAGCGCTGATCACCTCCATCAGCACCAACGCGCCGCGGGCCCATGAAGTACCGCCCGCCGCGCTGAAGGACATGCAGGTGTATTGCGACTATCGTCAGACCACCCCCGGCTCGGCCGGCGAGATGCTGATCGCCGGCGAACGGCATGGCTGGGACAAGGCCGCGATTCTCGGCGACCTGCCCGAACTGCTCAGCGACCTGGCCCAACGACCGGAGCCGGGGCGCCACGTGTTCTTCCGCTCCATCGGCCTGGGCCTGGAAGACATTGCCCTGGCCAATGCGCTGTACCGCTTGCAGTGCACTCACTGAATACCAATGGAACATCTGTAGCAGCGAAGCTTGCTCGCGATAGACAGCCTCGAGCAAACCACCGTGACAGGCTCAAGATCGATCGCGGGCAAGCCTCGCTCCTGCAGAAGCGCGTTATCCCCTTTTTACGGAGGCTCGAATGACCCAGGCAGACTTCATCATCATCGGCGGCGGTATCGCCGGGGCATCCACCGGTTACTGGCTGTCGCGCCATGGCCGAGTGCTGGTGCTGGAACGCGAATCGCACCCGGCCTACCACTCCACCGGGCGCTCCGCGGCGCTCTATACCGCAGCCTATGGCACGCCCCAGGTGCGCGCCCTGACCCTGGCCAGCCGGGACTTTTTCGATGCCCCGCCGGAAGGTTTCTGCGAGCACCCGCTGCTGAGCCCGCGCGGTGAAATGACCGTGGACTTCACCGGCGACCCCACCGAGCTGAACAACCAGTACCTGAGCGCCAAGGCCACGGTGCCGGAGATGCAACTGCTGAGCGCCGACGAAGCCTGCGCGCGCCTGCCGATCCTGCGCCGCGAGAAGGTCCATGGCGCACTCTACGACCCGAGCGCCAGCGATATCGATACCGACGCCCTGCACCAGGGTTACCTGCGCGGCATCCGGCGCAACCAGGGCGAGGTGCGTACCGACTGTGAGGTGCTGGGGCTGAGCCGTGACGAACAGGGCCAATGGCAGGTCCAGACCGCCGGCCAAACCTTCAGCGCGCCGATCCTGATCAACGCCGCCGGCGCCTGGGCCGACCAGGTCGGCGTCATGGCCGGCGCCCGGCCCCTGGGCCTGCAGCCGAAACGCCGCGCGGCCTTTATCTTCGCCGGGCCCGAAGGTGTCGATATCCATCACTGGCCGATGCTGGTGAGCCTGGACGAGTCCTTCTACATGAAGCCCGACGCCGGCATGTTCCTCGGCTCGCCGGCCAACGCCGACCCGGTAGAGCCCCACGATGTGCAGCCGGAAGAGCTGGACATCGCCATGGGCATCTACCAGATCGAAGAGGCCACCACCCTGACCATTCGCCGCCCGACCCGCACCTGGGCCGGCCTGCGCAGCTTCGTCAGCGACGGCGACCTGCTGGCCGGCTTCGACACCCAGGTACCGGGTCTGTTCTGGGTCGCCGCGCAAGGCGGCTATGGCATCCAGACCTCGCCGGCCATGGGCCAGGCCAGCGCGGCCCTGGTGCGTGGCGAAGCCTTGCCCGAGCAACTGGCACGCTTTGGCCTGGACGCCGCCATGCTCTCCCCTGCCCGCCTCGGCTGACCCGTTCAGGTGACGCGCCCCAACGATTGCGGCACACTCGCAGCGCCCTGCCTTGCAGGGCGCTGACACCGCCTGGAGAACCACCCATGACCTCACCCGCGCAGGACCCTGCCCTGGACAACTTCCGGGCGATCGCCGACGCCATCGCCACGCTGTTCTTCCCCCATGCCGAGGTGGTGCTCCACGACCTGCGCACGCAGAAGATCGACTACATCGCCAACAACATCTCCAAGCGCGAGGTGGGCGACGATGCGGCCCTGGACGACATGCTCGGCGAGGACAGCAACGAGCGGAATATCGGCCCCTATGAAAAGCTCAACTGGGACGGCCAGAAAATCCGCAGCCTGAGCAGCGTGCTGCGCGACAGCAACGGCCAGCCGCTGGCGGTGCTGTGCATCAACCTGAATATTTCGCTGTTCGAGAATGCCAAGGCGGCGCTGGACCTGTTCCTCTCGCCAAGCAAACTGATCCCGCAACCGGACTCGTTGTTTCGCGATGATTGGCAGGAGCGTATCAACACCTTCCTGCACAACTGGCTGCGCGAACGGCAGCTGGGACTGAACCTGCTGACCCGCGAACACAAGCGCGAACTGGTGCTGGCGCTGCACGCCGAAGGCGCATTCAAGGGCAAAAGCGCCGCCAACTATGTGGCCAATGTGCTGAACATGGGGCGGGCGACGGTGTACAAGCACCTGAAGGAATTGAAGGGCTGACGGCCCTGAAAAGCATCGCGGGCAAGCCTCGCTCCTACGGTTAGGTGCAAGACTTGCCCGCGATGGCGTTCTCACGAACGCCACACGGCATCAGTCGCCGTAGATGTCGGACTTGAAGTACTTCTCGGAAATCTTCTGATATTCGCCACTGGCGCGAATGCCATCGATGGCGGCATTCAACTGGCTGACCAGCTCGGCATTGCCCTTGCGCACCGCAATCCCCGCACCCTCACCCACGTATTTCGGGTCCTTCAGCTCCGGCCCGACAAATGCATAGCCCTTGCCGCGCGGCATCGACAGAAAGTCATTCAACGGAATGGTGTCGGCGAAAATCGCATCGAGGCGCCCGGCCGCCAGGTCCATATAGATCTCTTCGTTGTTGCTGTAGCGCTTGACGTTGATGCCCTTGGGCTCGAACACCTCGGTGGCGTAGCGGTCGGTGGTGGTCGCCCGTTGCACACCGACATTCTTGCCCTTGAGGCTGGCGTACTGGTCATCGACCGTCGCACCTTCCTTCATCACCAGCCGCGAGGAAGTGAAGTAGTACTTGTGGGTGAAGTCGACCGACTTCTTGCGGTCTTCGTTGATGGTCATCGACGACAGCGCCATGTCGATTTTCTTCACTTTCAACGAAGGAATCAGGCCGTCGAATTCACCCTCGACCCATAGGCACTTGACCTGCATCTGCGCGCACAAGGCATTGCCGATGTCGTAGTCGAAACCGACGATCTCACCTTTGTCGGTTTTCGAGGCGAACGGCGGATAAGCCGCCTCGATGCCGATGCGCAGGGTTTTCTCGGCGGCGAACAGGTTGCCGCACGCCAACAGGCTAAGGACCAGGCCACTGATGAGGGGGAGTTTCTTCATATTCGTTCTCTCGCGGGTTGTTGTTGGTTTGGCAAGACAGAAGAAAGGAGTGAAACGGTGAAGCCTTGTTTTGTACTTGTAAATCCATACTGGACTTTTACGTATATTTCGTCAACGGAGCGGATGCCCTTCGTCCCGCCTTTGGTCGCGAGGCAGAAATGGGGAAAAGCAGGGAAATTGAGGCTGTAGCTGAGGGCCCTATCGCGGGCAATCGAGCGTCGACCGGCCGCTCCTACAGACGGTGCCGACCGTAGGAGCGAGGCTTGCCCGCGATGGCGGACTTGCGGTCAATACAGAGGGATCAGGCCGTCACTCTTTCCAGCGATCCGCCGCCGCATGGTCACTGTCGCGCCCTTCCACCCAGCGCGGGCCGTCGGCGGTGGTTTCCTTCTTCCAGAACGGCGCGCGGGTTTTCAGGTAGTCCATGACAAAGGCACAGGCATCGAATGCCGCCTGGCGGTGGGCGCTGGCGGCACCGACGAAGACGATCGGCTCGCCCGGGTCCAGCGCACCGATGCGATGCAGCACTTCCAGCTTGAGCAGCGGCCAGCGCTGTTCGGCCTCGGCGGCGATCTTGCCCAGGGCCTTTTCGGTCATGCCCGGGTAATGCTCGAGAAACATCCCCGCCACATCCAGGCCGTCGTTGAAATCCCGCACGTAGCCGACAAAGCTCACCACCGCGCCGACGCCGACATTCGCCGCATGCATCGCGTTGACTTCCGCCCCCGGATCGAAGGCGCTGGCTTGCACACGAATCGCCATGTCAGCCCCCGGTCACGGTAGGAAAAAACGCCACTTCATCACCGTCGCTCACCGGCTCGTCGAGCTGGCAGAGATCTTCGTTGCGGGCGCACATCAGGTTCTGCTCGCTGAGCACCTCGGCGCCCTCACGCTGGGCCAACAGCGCGCGCACATCGTCGACCGTGGCGAAATCACCGGCGACCCGCAGCGAATCCACGCCCAGCGCCTCGCGGTAGCGGGCGAAAAACTTCACGGTCAGGTTCATTGCTCGTCCGCCTGGTAATGGCCGCTCTTGCCGCCCAGTTTCTCCAGCAGACGCACGCCTTCGATGGTCATGCCGCGGTCCACGGCCTTGCACATGTCATAGATGGTCAGGGCGGCGACGCTGGCGGCGGTCAGGGCTTCCATTTCCACCCCGGTCTGCCCGGCCAGCTTGCAGCGGGCAACGATGCGCACCGTGTCCTCGCCTTCGGCGCTGAGCTCGACCTTGACGCTGGTGAGCATCAGCGGATGGCACAGGGGGATCAGATCGCTGGTCTTTTTCGCCGCCTGGATACCGGCGATGCGCGCCACGGCGAACACATCACCCTTGGGGTGACCGCCGCTGACGATCATTTGCAGGGTTTGCGGGAGCATGCGCACCCGGGCTTCGGCCGTGGCTTCGCGGGACGTCACGGCTTTGTCGGTGACGTCGACCATATTGGCGCGACCTTGGGAATCGAGATGAGTCAGCACAGCCTTACTCCTGATCAGGAAAGGCGATTGTAAACCCGAGGGTCAATTTTCCGCACGCCTGATTATCCGCGCCCCGATCCTGTAGGAGCGAGGCTTGCCCGCGATCCAGGCAACGCGGTACAGCAGGGCAAGCGCGGTGATGCCATCGCGGGCAAGCCTCGCTCCTACGGGAGATAGATTTTCTTCAGGCACAAAAAACGGGCGGCCTTGCGGCCGCCCGTTTTTGTGAGGGGTTACAGATGGGATTCGGCGTATTCGGCCAGAATCGAGCGGGGAACCCCTTGCAGGGTGATGTGCACCCCGTTGGGGAAGTCCTTGAAGCGTTCAGTCAGGTAGGTCAGCCCGGAGCTGGTCGCGGACAGGTAAGGGGTATCGATCTGCGCCAGGTTGCCCAGGCACACCACTTTGGAACCGGCGCCGGCACGGGTGATGATGGTTTTCATCTGGTGCGGGGTGAGGTTCTGGCATTCGTCGATCAGGATCAGGCTCTGCTGGAAGCTGCGGCCACGAATGTAGTTGAGGGATTTGAACTGCAGCGGCACCTTGCTGAGGATGTAATCGACGCTGCCATGGGTATTTTCGTCATCCATGTGCAGGGCTTCGAGGTTGTCGGTGATGGCGCCGAGCCAAGGCTCCATTTTTTCCGCTTCGGTGCCCGGCAGGAAGCCGATCTCCTGGTCCAGCCCCTGCACGCTGCGGGTGGCGATGATGCGCCGATAACGCTTGCTGACCATGGTCTGTTCGATGGCCGCGGCCAGGGCCAGGATGGTCTTGCCCGAACCTGCGGCCCCGGACAGGTTGACCAGATGGATGTCCGGATCGAGCAAAGCGAACAGCGCCAGGCCTTGATAGATGTCGCGCGGTTTCAGGCCCCAGGCTTCCTGGTGCAACAGGGGTTCCTGATGCAGGTCGAGAATCAGCAGCACATCGGCGCGAATCTCCTTGATCCAGCCGACGAAACCCTGCTCGTCGATGATGAACTCGTTGATGTGCACCGCCGGCAGGTTGTCGGTGAGTTGCACCTGGTGCCAGGTGCGGCCGTGGTCCTGGCGGGTTTCCACCTTGCTCACGCGGTCCCAGAAGGAGCCGGTCATGTTGTGGAAGCCGTTGGGCAGCAAGGCCACGTCGTCGACCAGTTGGTCGGTGCTGTAGTCCTCGGCGGCGATCCCGCAGGCGCGCGCCTTGAGGCGCATGTTGATGTCTTTGGTCACCAGCACCACGCGCAGCTCCTTGTTGCGCGCATGCAGGTCGATCAACTGGTTGATGATGATGTTGTCGTTGAGGTTTTCCGGCAGCAGGCTGTTGGGCTCCGAGCGTTTGCTCATGAGAATCGACAGCAGGCCTTTGGGGCCGCTCTTGCCACGCTGAATAGGCACACCCAGCTCGACATCTTCCGGCGAGGCCTCACCCAGGGTCTTGTCGATCAGGCGAATGGCCTGGCGGCATTCCGCTGCAACGCTGTGATGGCCGCTCTTGAGCTTGTCGAGTTCCTCCAGGACGATCATCGGGATCGCCACATGGTGTTCTTCGAAGTTCAGCAGGGCGTTTGGATCGTGAATCAATACATTGGTATCGAGTACATAAAGGATTGGCTGGTTGGAGGAAGGGCTACGTCCGTGGTCATCCATACTCGGTCACCTTATGTGGGGGCCAGTCGACGCAATACCATGGCGGTGCTGCGCCTCGAATTGACCGTCGAATTCACCCGCTGGGGTTCGAGTGAAATGCACACAAAAGGAGTCTTGGGAGACGCCACCTGTGTTGCAGGTTTCGGCGGTCTGACTTCGTAATACTCCAAAACCTGTGACAGGAAAAAGCACTTTGACGCTTTTTTTAAGTTTATTTTGCAGAGTGACGAATAGCCCTTGGCGCGCTGCCCCGGCACCGTTAAAGTCGGAAGTCCGCCTGCCTCGAAATCCTTGCCAAAATCGGCAAAAAACACTCCTCGCCCCGCAAATACGGACCTTTCGTCGTTTCTAGCGAAACGCGTCCTGACAATCCTCCCAACCGATTCCGCTCTGCGCCGTCTGCGTCAGCAACCAGGGCAACGCCGTCTTCACCGCGTCCTGCCGGGCGTTGAAATTGATCACCCCGTGCCGCCACAACAGCATCAGGGTCAACACCCGCTGGCCGCTCTGCTCGCCCTTGAGCTTGCCGGCACCGTCCTGCGGATCGATGTCCCACAGTGCCACCTGCAAGCCCTGTGCATTAAAGAAGGGCTGCGCGTCGGCCCGGCGCTGACCGTAGGGCGGACGAAACAACGGCACGTAGTTTTCCGGCAGCTTGCCCTTGACCAGTTCGACGCTGCGTTCGATCGAGTCCTGCCAGTCCTGCCAGTGGCTGTGGGAGCGATACTCCCAGCCCTGGACGCCCACGCACTGCTGCGAATACAGGGCCTGCAGGCTGGCCACCGAACGTTGTTCCAGGCGGCTCTGCACCTCGCTGCCGAGCACAAAGAAGGTGCCGTTCATGTTCGACTTGCGCAGGTATTCGGTGAGCCAGGGGGTGTTGTCCGGGGCGAGATTGGCGGCGCTGTCGAAGGTCAGCAAGAACAGCCGGTCATTGAGTTCGTCACCGTTGCGCTCGTAGTCGCCAAAACGCTCAATCTCGCTGGCGGTCTGGGGAAACAGCGCAGCCTTGCGCAGCAATTCGTCCAGGTACTGCTCATGGAAGGCCCGGCTCGGCTCGGCCCAGCGAGCGTAATAAGAGTTGTCGCCCAACTGGAACTTGCCGGCCTGCTCGCGCAGGGTGTCCATGTCTTCCACCAGGAAACAGAAGGAAGCGTCCTGGTCGCAGCTCTGCTGGGCGAAGTTGTAGTTGGCCAGCAATTGCTGCCAGAGCCGCTGGCGAACGGCATCGATCGACGCCATGTTGATGATCCGCAGGCCCAGGCGCTGTTTCAACGAGGCTTCATCCCAGGCCTCGCTGACCAGCAAGGCACGGGCAAAGGTGAGGATCTCCGCCCGCGACGCCACATCGAACAGGGTCGGGTTGCTGAGCTGTTCCGGCCAGGTGCTGCGATCCAGGGTCGCCACATCGCTCGGGGCCGCCAGGGCGCCGAAGCTCAACAGCCAGATAGAAAGAAAAAACGCGCTGCGCAAAGGGATGTCTCCATAACAAAACCCGCGCGGCACTATAGCCGATGCGGCGTCCCGCCCCTATTGCCGGCAAGCCGCTCCCCTTCCCTTTATAGAGAGCAGGCTCGCGCCTCCATGCAGCAGGCCATCGCCGCTCGACGGACGACCGGCGGCATGCCCTATTGCCTTCATAGGTGGAGTCAAACCGCCCAAGCCCCTAGAATCCCCCGACGCTTACAGGAGACGACTTCATGCTGATGGTGATTTCACCCGCCAAGACCCTCGATTTCGAGACCCCGCCCGTCACTCAACGCTTCACCCAGCCGCAGTACCTCGATCACTCCCAGGAACTGATCCTGCAATTGCGCGAACTGAGCCCGGCGCAAATCAGCGAACTGATGCATGTCTCCGACAAGATCGGCGGCCTCAACGCCGCGCGTTTCGGCAGCTGGACCCCGGCCTTCACCCCGGCCAACGCCAAGCAGGCGCTGCTGGCGTTCAAGGGCGACGTGTACACCGGCCTGAACGCCGAAACCCTGAGTGAAGCCGATTTCGACTACGCCCAGCAGCATCTGCGCATGCTCTCCGGCCTGTACGGCCTGCTGCGCCCGCTGGACCTGATGCAGCCTTATCGCCTGGAAATGGGCACCAAGCTGGCCAACGCCCGCGGCAAGGACCTGTACGCCTTCTGGGGCACGCGCATCAGCGAATGGCTCAATGAGGCCCTGGCCGAACAGGGCGACGACCTGCTGCTCAACCTGGCCTCCAACGAATACTTCTCGGCGGTCAAGCGCACGGCCCTGAACGCCCGGATCATCAATACCGAGTTCAAGGACCTGAAGAACGGCCAGTACAAGATCATCAGCTTCTACGCCAAGAAGGCCCGAGGCATGATGAGCCGCTTCGTCATAGAAGAACGCATCAACGACCCGGCGACACTCAAGCAATTCGATGTCCAGGGCTACCGCTACAGCGCCGAACAGTCGAAACCCGACAATCTGGTTTTCCTGCGCGATCACGCACCGGAATAACGCACTCGGTCGACGCACTGGTTTCGCGCAAACGAGTGCGTCGACGAGCGGTCACTTTCCTCTTTGACTCCCGCCAAAACGCCAAACAATTGGCGCCAAAATATTTTCTTCTGAATTTATAACTTTTGTTTCACTCGACAGAGGTCATTTTTTTCAGTAGTGGCACGCAAAATTTTTATCGGTAGTGGCATAAAAATATCCCCGCGCTTTAACTCCCCATAACTACAGGCTGAAATGGTAAGTGCTATCAATATGAAAGCAGTGCCATCTTTTGCAATATTTCAAGAAATTTCAGAAAACAGGATCAGCGGTCTGGAACTATGTCCTGAACCACCGCTCATACCACCGGTAACGATTCTCGACGAGTTTGTAAGAGATGACTTACATGGGATCCAAAGACAGTAGCGAAGTTGTCATATTGTCCTGACCTACTGCTCAAGGGTTCGAACTTAGGGTCAATACACAGGAGATAATGCATCATTACTATCCCCTACAAGGCCATGGCATAGCCCGCCTTAAACGCTTCCGGGAGCGTGTAACTACCTGATTACTATGGGCCTGCGCCTATAAATCAGGATTATCGCCAACCTCGGAGCAGCCTTCCAACAGGAAGGACGGCAACATTTAAGGGCAGCCCCTACAACAAGGCCAAGTTGCGCACAACTTGAGTGCACTTATTTAGACACTCGGAACTTAGTCTGCCTGCACTGGATATCTCAACGCTTGTTCGTTGAACTTCCGAGTGCGTAATTACAGCTGGCAAACATTAACTCCGGCCATCTAATGGCGTGAATAACACAGAGGTAAATGCGATGCGCATCAGCATATTTGGTTTGGGTTACGTCGGCGCGGTATGTGCCGGTTGCCTGTCTGCACGGGGCCATGAGGTCGTTGGCGTCGATGTTGCCAAGGACAAGATCGACATGATCAACGCAGGCCGTTCGCCGATCGTTGAACCGGGTCTGGGTGAACTTCTGGCGCAAGGTATTCAGACCGGTCGTCTGCGCGGAACCACCAACTTCGCCGAGGCGATTCGCGACACCGACTTGTCGATGATCTGCGTCGGCACGCCAAGCAAGAAGAACGGCGACCTGGAACTCAACTACATCGAAGCAGTATGCCGCGAGATCGGTTTTGTCCTGCGTGACAAGACTTCCCGCCACACCATCGTAGTGCGCAGTACCGTACTGCCGGGCACCGTGGCCAACGTGGTGATTCCGATTCTCGAAGACTGCTCCGGCAAGAAGGCCGGCGTCGACTTCGGCGTCGCGGTCAACCCTGAGTTCCTGCGTGAAAGCACCGCGATCAAGGACTACGACTTCCCACCGATGACCGTGATCGGCGAGTTCGACAAAGCCTCGGGCGACGTCCTGCAATCGCTGTACGAAGAACTCGACGCACCAATCATCCGCAAGGACATCGCCGTCGCCGAGATGATCAAGTACACCTGCAACGTGTGGCACGCCACCAAGGTGACCTTCGCCAACGAGATCGGCAACATCGCCAAGGCCGTCGGCGTCGACGGTCGTGAAGTGATGGACGTGGTCTGCCAGGACAAGACCCTCAACCTGTCCCAGTACTACATGCGTCCAGGCTTCGCCTTCGGCGGTTCCTGCCTGCCCAAGGACGTGCGCGCCCTGACCTTCCGCGCCGGCTCCCTGGACATCGAAGCGCCGCTGCTCAACTCGCTGATGCGCAGTAACGAGTCGCAGGTGCAGAACGCCTTCGACATCGTCTCCAGCCACGACAAACGCAAAGTCGCCCTGCTCGGCCTGAGCTTCAAGGCCGGTACCGACGACCTGCGCGAAAGCCCGCTGGTGGAGCTGGCGGAAATGCTGATCGGCAAGGGCTTCGACCTGAGCATCTACGACAGCAACGTCGAGTACGCCCGCGTCCACGGTGCCAACAAGGACTACATCGAGTCCAAGATCCCCCACGTCTCGTCCCTGCTCAACGCGGACTTCGACTCGGTGATCGACAACTGCGACGTGATCATCCTCGGCAACCGCGACGAGAAGTTCCGCGCCCTGGCCGAAGACGTGCCGCATGGCAAGCAGGTCATCGACCTGGTCGGGTTCATGTCCAAGGCCACCAGCGCGAGTGGCCGGACCGAAGGCATCTGCTGGTAACCAGCGGCATCGGGGGCAGTCCCTCGTTCCTGTAGCCGCTGCCGCAGGTTGCGATCGAACCCGAAGGGTCGCGACGCACCTGCAATCGCCGGAGGTCCTACGGACCTATCGCAGCCTCCGGCAGCGACTACAGGAATGTGCCCCTTTGGCTTTTTTGCCTGCCTTAACCCCATCGGGCCACCCCACAGGCTCGCCCGAGATCGAGACGGATGCAGATTATGCACAGGCTAAAGCACGGCCTACTCCAGGCCGCAGGTTGGCTGTTTTTCTTGAGTTTACTGATGGGGCTCGCCCTGGCGTTGCCCGCGTCCACCTTCGACTCCGAATCGAAGGACTTCATCTTCCTGATTGGCGCCGTGGGCATCTGGCGCTACTCGATGGGTGCCACGCATTTCGTGCGCGGCATGCTGTTTCTCTACGTGGTCTACCCGCACCTGCGCCGCAAGGTCCGCAAGCTGGGCAAGGCCGCCGATCCGTCCCACGTGTACCTGATGGTCACCAGCTTCCGGATCGACGCCCTGACCACCGCCCAGGTCTATGGCTCGGTAATCCGTGAAGCCATCGACTGCGGCTTCCCCACCACCGTGGTCTGCTCGATCGTGGAAATGTCCGACGAGCTGCTGGTGAAAAGCCTCTGGGCCCGCATGAACCCGCCGGCCCACGTCAAGCTCGACTTCGTGCGCATCCCCGGCACCGGCAAGCGCGACGGCCTGGCCTTCGGTTTCCGCGCCATCTCCCGCCACCTGCCGGACGACCGTGCCGTGGTGGCGGTGATCGACGGCGACACCGTGCTCGGCGAAGGCGTGGTGCGCAAGACCGTGCCCTGGTTCCAGTTGTTCGGCAACGTCGGCGGCCTGACCACCAACGAGTTCTGCGAAGTGCGCGGCGGCTACATCATGAGCGAGTGGCACAAGCTGCGCTTCGCCCAGCGCCACATCAACATGTGCTCCATGGCCCTGTCCAAGCGCGTGCTGACCATGACCGGACGCATGTCGGTGTTCCGCGCCAGCGTGGTCACCAACCCGGACTTCATCGCCGACGTGGAAAGCGACTCGCTGCAACACTGGCGCCTGGGCCGCTTCAAGTTCCTCACCGGCGACGACAAGTCCAGCTGGTTCAGCCTGATGCGCCTGGGCTACGACACCTTCTACGTGCCCGATGCGGCGATCAACACCGTGGAACACCCGCCGGAGAAGAGTTTCATCAAGGCCAGCCGCAAGCTGATGTTCCGCTGGTACGGCAACAACCTGCGGCAGAACTCCCGGGCCCTGGGCCTGGGCCTCAAACGCCTGGGGCTGTTCACCAGCGTGGTGCTGTTCGACCAGCGCGTGTCGATGTGGACCTCCTTGCTGGGCCTGACCGTGGCGCTGATCGCCAGCTTCAAGTACGGCACCGCGTTCATCCTGGTGTACCTGCTGTGGATCGGTATCACCCGCCTGCTGCTGACCCTGCTGTTGTCCTGCTCGGGGCACCGGATCGGCCCGGCCTACCCGGCGATTCTCTATTACAACCAGATCGTCGGGGCCCTGGTGAAGATCTACGTGTTCTTCCGCCTCGACCAACAGTCCTGGACCCGCCAACCGACTGCTCTGTCCCGTGACCTCGCCAGCTTTCAACGTTGGTTCAACACCTGGTCGTCTCGGACCATGACCTTCTCCGCCGGCAGCATTTTCGTCGCCGCGCTGCTGATGATGGTCTGACCCACCTTGCCTGAATTAACTAGGAAATCGCCCTTATGAACACCGCCGTGAACGTCAACGTAGTGCATGAATCCGAAGCCCAACGCCAACACGCCCGGGTCAAAATCCCGGCCAAGCTGCGTTTCTTCGGCCCCGACCGGACCCCGGTCGAAGCGCGGGTCATCGACCTCTCCGCCGGCGGCCTGAGCTTCAACTGCGGGCAGCTGCCGATCAAGGTCGGCGACGTGCACAAGGGTCGCCTGCAGTTCGTCATCGACAACCTCGGGCTGGCCATGGACGTGGAGTTGCTGGTGCGCTCGGTGGACCGCCCGAGCGGCCGTGTCGGTTGCCAGTTCCAGAACCTCGAGCCCCGGGACATCTCGACCCTGCGCCAGCTGATCACCTCGCACCTGGCCGGCGACATCGTGACCATGGGCGACGTGCTCGCCACCCTGCAGCGCGACAACTTCACCAAGGCGCGCAAGACCAAGGACGCCGGCCACGGCATGAGCGCCCTGGGCCGCCTGCGCGCGGTGACCTTCAGCGCCGGGATCTTCGTCGTTGGCCTGGCGGCCTTCGGTTTCATCCTCAAGTCGGTGTACGGCATGTACTTCGTCAGCCACGCCCAGGCCGGCCTGGTCAGCGCGCCGGGGATGAACGTCACCATGCCGCGCGACGGCACCGTGCAGAGCCTGATCCAGGCCGACGGCGTAGCCGCCAAGGGCGCCCCGCTGGCGACCTTCAGCACCAGCATGCTCGACGTGCTCAAGGGCCACCTGAACGAAGACCAGCTGCAACCGGCCAAGGTCGAGGAACTGTTCGGCAAGCAGATGACCGGCACCCTGACCTCGCCCTGCGACTGCACCGTGGCCCAGCAGATGGTTGCCGACGGCCAGTACGCCAGCAAGGGCGACGTGATCTTCCAGCTGGTGCCGCGCAACAGCCAGGCCAACATCGAGGCGCGTTTCTCCTACCGCCAGTTCGCCGACGTGCGTCCGGGGACCAAGGTCAGCTTCCAGATCGCCGGCGAAGACGAGGTGCGCACCGGCACCATCGTCAGCAGCACCAGCCTCAACAGCAGCGACCTGTCCTCGGACATTCGTGTGCAGATCAAGCCCGACGCCCCGCTGAGCAGCGCCTTCGCCGGCCGCCCGGTGGAAGTCAGCAGCGACCGCGGCCCATCCGTGAACTGGCTGATCGACAAAGCCATGGCTGCCGGTCTCTAAGCGGAGGACATGCCTGTGACTAGCCTTCCCCTCGACACGCGCAGCGCTCGCGACCCATTCCCGGGTCGCCGCGCGCTGGCCCTGTGCTCGCTGGCCCTGGCCGTGAGCCTGGCCGGTTGCGCCGGCCTGCCCGACCAGCGCCTGGCCAACGAAGCCCTGAAGCGCGGCGACACCGTGCTCGCGGAGCAGAACTACCGGCAACTGGCGGACCTGGGCTACAGCGACGCCCAGGTCGGCCTGGCCGATATCCAGATGGAAACCCGCGACCCGGCGAAGATCAAGCAAGCCGAGGCGACCTACCGCGCCGCGGCCGACACCTCGCCGCGGGCCCAGGCGCGCCTGGGTCGCCTGCTGGTGGCCAAGCCCGGCTCCACCGAGGCCGAGCATCACGAAGCCGAAGGCCTGTTGAAAAAGGCCTTCGCCAACGGTGAAGGCAACACCCTGATCCCACTGGCGATGCTCTACCTGCAATATCCGCAGAGCTTCCCGAAGGTCAACGCCCAACAGCAGATCAGCCAATGGCGCAGCGCCGGCTACCCGGAAGCCGGCCTGGCCCAGGTGCTGCTGTACCGTACCCAGGGCACCTACGACCAGCACCTGGCCGAGGTGGAAAGCATCTGCAAGGCGGCGCTGAACGTCACCGACATCTGCTACGTCGAACTGGCCACTGTCTACCAGAAACGCGGCCAGCCGGAACAACAGGCCGAGCTGCTGAAACAGTTGCAGGCCGGCTACGCCCGCGGCGCCATCAGCGCGCAACGAGTGGACAGCGTGGCCCGGGTGCTGGGCGATGCCAGCCTGGGCAAGACCGACGAGAAAACCGCGCAGGCGCTGCTGGAGCCGATCGCTCCCGGCTACCCGGCTTCCTGGGTCACCCTGGCGCAACTGCTCTACGATTTCCCCGAGCTGGGGGACCTCGACAAGATGATGCAGTACCTGGACAACGGTCGCGCCGCCGACCAGCCCCGCGCCGAACTGCTGCTGGGCAAGCTCTACTACGAAGGCAAGATGGTCCCGGCCGACGCCAAGGTCGCCGAAGAACACTTCAAGAAGGCCCAGGGCAAGGAAGTCGCCGCCGACTACTACCTCGGCCAGATCTACCGCCGTGGCTACCTGGGCCAGGTCTATCCGCAAAAGGCCCTGGACCACCTGCTGACCGCCGCGCGCAACGGCCAGAACAGCGCCGACTTCGCCATTGCCCAGCTGTTCTCCCAGGGCAAGGGCACCAAGCCCGACCCGCTCAACGCCTATGTCTTCAGCCAGCTGGCCAAGACCCAGGACACCCCGCAAGCCAACGAGCTTGCGCAACAACTCGAAGCCCAACTGCCGCCAGGCCAACGCGCCGAGGCCCAACGCCTGCTGCAACAGGAGCAGGCCGTGCGTGGTGCCTTGAGCCAGAACACGTTGGAACTGCACGCGTTGCAGGAAGAAGACGGTGAGGAATCCCTATGAAGTTCACTCCACTCAACAACGCCGCCCCTACGGAAAAACTGTTCAGCCTGTCGAAGCTGGGTGTGGCCCTGGGTTTTGCCCTGCTCTGGTCCAACCCGACGCTGGCGGCTGTCACCGATACCAAGAACTTCGGCCTGGAAGTGAAGATCACCGGCCAGTCCGAAGACGATCGTGACCTCGGCACCCTGGGCGGCGGCGACGTCAACGGCGTCGGCCTCGACCTGCGTCCCTGGGTGTACGGCGAAAGCGGCAACTGGAGCGCCTACGCCATGGGCCAGGCGGTGACCTCCACCGACATCATCGAGACCGACACCCTGCAGCAGTCCGACGGCGCCAGCACCGAAAGCAGCAACAACAGCGACCGCAAGAGCAAGAAGAACTACCTGGCGATGCGCGAGTTCTGGATCGGCTACAGCGGCCTCACCCCCTACCCGGGCGAGCAATTGAAGTTCGGTCGCCAGCGCCTGCGCAACGATGACGGCCAATGGCGCGACACCAACATCGAAGCCCTCAACTGGACCTTCGACACCACCCTGCTGCGCGCCAACGCCGGCATCGCCGAGCGCTTCAGCGAATACCGCACCGACCTCAAGGAGCTGGCGCCGGAAGACAAGGATCGCCTGCACGTCTACGGCGATGTGGCCTACCAGTGGACCCCGGGGCATTGGGCCGGCGTCCGCGCCCACCACAGCCACGACGACGGCAAGCTCGACTACCCGGTTCCGGGCGAAGCCACCGACTCCCTGGACAAGCGCCAGAACGGCGACCTGACCTGGCTCGGCCTGGAAGCCAACAGCGACGCCTACAACTGGCGCAACACCAACACAGTCAACTACTGGGCGAGCATCACCGGCATGAGCGGCGACCGCGACAAGGTCAACGCGCTGAACGCCGACGGCACCCGCCCGGCCCAGGCCAAGAGCGGCGAGAACCTCGATGGCTGGGCCACCGACATCGGCGTGCGCCTGCGCCTGGACCCGAAATGGCAGGTCGGCGCGGCCTACGCCCGCGCCAGCGGCGACTACGAACAGAATGGCCTGGAAAGCAACCGCTCGAACTACACCGGGACCCGTTCGCGGGTGCACCGTTTCGGCGAAGCCTTCCGCGGCGAAATGAACAACATGCAGACCGCCACCCTGTTCGGTTCCTGGATGCTCGCCGACGAATACGACGCCAGCCTGATCTACCACAAGTTCTGGCGCGTGGACGGCAACAAGCCGGTGGGCAGCAACGGTATCAACGCCGTGGAAAACAACTACGACGACGCCACCGGCGCCCTGCTCTCCAGCTCGTCCCTGCCACTGCGCGATGGCGAGAAAGACCTCGGCCAGGAAGTGGACCTGGTGGTCACCAAGTATTTCAAGCAAGGCCTGCTGCCGGCCGCGCTCAGCCAGTCGATCGACGAGCCTTCGGCGCTGGTGCGTTTCCGTGGCGGCGTGTTCAAGCCGGGCGATGCCTACGGCAAGAACGTCGACTCGTACATGCACCGCGCCTTCGTCGACGTGATCTGGCGCTTCTGATGCGAGCCGCCAAGGGAGTGCCTGAGATGAACAGCCCGATGAACAGCCCAGCGATGAAAGGCTCGATCAGCCTGCTGGCCGGCGCGCTGCTGCTGGCCAGCAGCGCCGCCTTCGCCAATGTCGAACCAGTCCCGGCGACAACCCCAGGCAAGCCATCGACCGTGGCCAAGGGATTGCAACAGGCCAAGACCTACACCGTCAGCAGCGCGCCGACCGCGCCGCTGAACCTGGCCAAGCCGACCCTGCCCGACCTCTCCGGCTACACCGCCGAAGCGGCGGCGGCGAAGATCGTACGCAGCAAGCCCGGCAAGATCAGCGTGCGCCGCATGATGCAGGAAGACGCGTTGAAGGACTTTATCGGCGGTGACAACAAGATGGCCGAATGGGTGGTGCGCCAGCACGGCATCCCCCAGGCGATCTTCATCGACGACGGTTACGTCAACCTCAAGGAGCTGGCGAAGAAGCTGCCCAAGCAGTACATCAGCGAAACCTCGCCGGGCGTGTACCTGGCGCGGCTGCCGATCGTGGTCGGGCGCAACGGCATCCTGGAAATCGACAAGCAGACCCAGGAACTGCGCCTGTCCCAGGAAGGCGGTTCGTTCCTGGTCAACGACGGCCAGCTGTTCGTGCGCGATACCAAGGTCACCGGCTGGCGCGAGAAGGACAACGGCCCGGCGACCTTCAACTCGCCCAAGGAGTTCCGTCCGTTCCTGCTGGCCTGGGGCGGCACCGAGACCTACATCGTCAACAGCAAGATGGCCAGCTTCGGCTACGCCAACAGTAAGTCCTATGGCGTGAGTATTTCCCAGTACACGCCGAACATGGCCAAGGTGCTCAAGCGCCCCGAACCCACCGGCTGGATCATCGATTCTGCGTTCTCGGACATGTGGTACGGCTTCTACTGCTACGAGACCCGCGACTTCGTGGTCAAGGGCAACACCTACAAGGACAACATCGTCTACGGCATCGACCCCCACGACCGTTCGCACCGGCTGATCATTGCCGACAACACCGTCTACGGGACCAAGAAGAAGCACGGGATCATCATTTCCCGGGAAGTGAACGACAGCTTCATCTTCAACAACCGCAGCTACGACAACAAGCTGTCGGGCCTGGTGATCGACCGTAACAGCGTGAACAACCTGATCGCCGACAACGAGATCTACCGCAACCACACCGACGGCATCACCCTCTACGAGAGTGCCGACAACCTGCTGTGGGGTAACAGGGTGATCAGCAACCGTCGCCACGGCATCCGTATTCGCAACAGCGTGAACATACGCCTGTACGAAAACGTCGCCATGGCCAACGGCCTGACCGGCGTCTACGGCCACATCAAGGACCTGTCCGACACCGACCGTGACATCAAGCTCGACCCGTTCGACGCCCAGGTGTCGCTGATCGTGGTCGGCGGCGAGCTGGCGGCCAACGGCAGCGGCCCGATGTCCATCGACTCGCCATTGAGCGTCGAGCTGTACCGCGTGTCCATGCTCGCCCCGACCAAGAGCAGCGGCATCAGCTTCTCGGGGATCCTCGGCGAGCGCCAGGACGAAATTCTTGACCTGCTGGTGCGCCAGCAGAAAGCCGTGCTGATCGACCCTGTCGAACGCCAGACCGAAATGCGCGATTGAGGATGACTGTCATGCGCCCACACCTGATCAAACTCTTGAGCCTCTCGGCACTGACCGCGGGCATTCTCGCCGCCGGCAACAGCGCCCGCGCCGATGATTCGCAAGCACCAAAATTCACCGCCGAGCCCTGCTGCAGCCTGTGCCCGGCAGCCTTTGATGCGAAGAACTACACCACCCGCTACCAGCAGAACTTCACCACCCTGGTGCAAGCCCAGGGCGACTGGCTGTTCCGCACCCGGGAAGACCTGCGCACCGAATTCAACACCACGCCGGAAGGTTATCGCCGCCTGCAACAGCTGCACGACGCCTTCAAGAGCAAGGGCGTGGAGCTGGTGCTGGTCTACCAGCCGACCCGTGGCCTGGTGAACCGCAACAAGCTCAACCCGCAGGAGAAGGCCAGCTTCGACTACGACAAGGCGCTGAAAAACTACCAGGGCATGCTCGGCCGTTTCGCCCAGATGGGCTACGTGGTGCCGGACCTGTCGCCGCTGACCAACGAGCAACTGCCGGAAACCCTGCCGGCCCACGATTTCTACTTCCGCGGCGACCAGCACTGGACCCCCTACGGCGCCCAGCGCACGGCGAAGATCGTGGCGCAGAAGGTCAAGCAGCTGCCGGCCTTCGCCGACATTCCCAAGCGTGAGTTCGAGACCCACAAGTCCGGGCGCATGGGCAAGACCGGCACCCTGCACAACATGGCCGGCCAGCTCTGTGGCACCAGCTACGCGATCCAGTACATGGACCAGTTCACCACCGAACCCAAGGGCGAAGCCGGCGACGGCGACCTGTTCGGCGATTCCGGCAACCCGGAGATCACCCTGGTGGGCACCAGCCACAGCGGCAAGAACTACAACTTCGCCGGCTTCCTGCAGGAAGAAATCGGCGCCGACATTCTCAACGTCGCCTTCCCCGGCGGTGGTTTCGAAGGCTCCATGCTGCAGTACCTGGGCAGCGAGGAATTCCAGACCAAGCCACCGAAGATCCTGATCTGGGAATTCTCGCCGCTGTACCGCCTGGATCAGGAAACCATCTACCGGCAGATGATGGCCCTGCTCGACAACGGCTGCGAAGGCAAGCCGGCGCAAATGAGCGCCAGCGCCACCCTCAAGCCCGGCAAGAACGAGCTGATGGTCAACAGCAAGAACATGGACCTGCGCAACAGCAGCCACCAGGTCGATATCCGCTTCGCCGACACCTCGGTGAAAACCCTGCAAGCCACCCTCTGGTACATGAACGGGCGCCACGAGGACATCAAGATCGACAAACCGGAAACATCCGACACCGACGGGCGTTTCGCCTTTGAACTGCGCACCGACGAAGACTGGGCCTCGCAGAACCTGCTGGCGGTCGAAGTCCAGGGTCCGGAAGCGGGCGCCGCGGCGCAAAAAGTCGAAGCGAAAATTTGCAAACGCAACGTATTCCCGGACGCCGGTCAACGCACCGCGCAAATCGGGCAATGAGGTTCCTATGCAAAGCAAAACGCTGAAACAGTTATTGGCCCCGAGCCTGTTGAGCCTGGCGCTGTTGGCCGGCGCAACCCAGGCCGCGGCCCCACTGCGCCCGCCCCAGGGTTATTACGCGCCGGTGGATAAATTCAAGAGCGGCGACCACAGCGAAGGCTGCGACGCCATGCCCGCGCCTTACACCGGCTCGCTGCAATTTCGCAGCAAGTACGAAGGTTCGGACAAGGCCCGCGCGACCCTCAACGTGCAATCGGAAAAGGCCTTTCGCGACAGCACCGCCGACATCACCAAGATCGAGCGCGGCACCAGCAAGCGAGTGATGCAGTTCATGCGCGACGGTCGTCCAGAACAACTGGACTGCACCCTGAGCTGGTTGACGGCCTGGGCTCAGGCGGATGCGCTGATGTCCAAGGACTTCAACCACACCGGCAAGTCCATGCGCAAATGGGCCCTGGGCAGCATGGCCTCGGCCTACCTGCGCCTGAAGTTCTCCGACTCCCATCCGCTGGACACTCACCAGCAGCAAGCGCAACAGATCGAGGCCTGGTTCAGCAAGATGGCCGACCAGGTGGTCAGCGACTGGGACAACCTGCCGCTGGAGCAGACCAACAACCACTCGTACTGGGCTGCCTGGTCGGTGATGGCCACCGCCGTGGCGACCAACCGCCGCGACTTGTTCGACTGGGCCGTGAAGGAATACAGGGTCGGCGCCAACCAGGTCGATGCCGACGGCTTCCTGCCCAACGAACTCAAGCGCCAGCAACGCGCCCTGGCCTATCACAACTACGCCCTGCCGCCGCTGGCGATGATCGCCAGCTTCGCTCAGGTCAACGGCGTCGACCTGCGCCAGGAAAACAACGGCGCACTGAAACGCCTGGGCGAGCGGGTGCTGGCCGGGGTGAAGGATCCGGATGAGTTCGAGGAGAAGAACGGCAAGGAACAGGACATGACCGACCTCAAGGTCGACTCGAAATTCGCCTGGCTCGAACCCTTCTGCAGCCTCTACACCTGCGCCCCGGATGTGCTGCAGCTCAAGCACAAGATGCAACCGTTCAAGACCTTCCGCCTGGGTGGCGACCTGACCAAGGTCTACGACCCCTCGCATGAGAAGGGCAACAAGGGTTCGTAACCCGTAGGAGCGAGGCTTGCCCGCGATAAAGGCACCTCGGTCCGACTGCCAGTCCGCGTCATCGTTCATCGCGGGCAAGCCTCGCTCCTACAGGGGCGTTGTGATGGTCAATACGGACGCCAGACGGCGTCGGTGAATGCAATACGCCTCCCCGGTTTTTCACGGGGGGGTTTGGGGGGGGCTCCGGCCCTTTACTGTTGGTCAAACATGGAGAGATCGGGATGGTTTTCTCATCCAATGTGTTCCTGTTCCTGTTCTTGCCGATCTTTCTCGGCTTGTACTACCTGAGCGGGCAACGCTATCGCAACCTGCTGCTGCTGATCGCCAGCTACGTGTTCTATGCCTGGTGGCGGGTGGACTTCCTGGCGCTGTTCGCCGGCGTCACCCTGTGGAACTACTGGATCGGCCTGAAAGTCGGCGCCGCCGGGGTCAGGACCAAGCCGGCCCAACGCTGGCTGCTGCTCGGCGTGGCCGTGGACCTGTGCATCCTCGGCTACTTCAAGTACGCCAACTTCGGCGTGGACAGCCTCAACGCGATCATGACCTCCATGGGTCTGGAGCCGTTCATCCTGACCCACGTGCTGTTGCCGATCGGTATCTCGTTCTACATCTTCGAGTCCATCAGCTACATCATCGACGTCTACCGCGGCGACACCCCGGCGACCCGCAACCTGATCGACTTCGCGGCGTTCGTGGCGATCTTCCCGCACCTGATCGCCGGCCCCGTGCTGCGCTTTCGCGACCTGGCCGACCAGTTCAACAACCGCACCCATACCCTGGACAAGTTCTCCGAAGGCTGCACGCGCTTCATGCAGGGCTTCATCAAGAAAGTGTTCATCGCCGACACCCTGGCGGTGGTCGCCGACCATTGCTTCGCCCTGCAGAACCCGACCACGGGCGACGCCTGGCTGGGCGCCCTGGCCTACACCGCGCAGCTGTACTTCGACTTCTCCGGCTACAGCGACATGGCCATCGGCCTGGGGTTGATGATGGGTTTTCGCTTCATGGAAAACTTCAAGCAGCCCTACATCAGCCAGTCGATCACCGAGTTCTGGCGGCGCTGGCACATCAGCCTGTCCACCTGGCTGCGGGACTACCTGTACATCACCCTGGGCGGCAACCGCAAAGGCACGCTGATGACCTATCGCAACCTGTTCCTGACCATGCTGCTCGGTGGTCTGTGGCACGGCGCGAACATCACCTACGTGGTCTGGGGCGCCTGGCACGGCATGTGGCTGGCGATCGAGAAGGCCCTGGGCATCAACACCACCCCACGCAGCCTGAACCCGATCCGCTGGGCGCTGACCTTCCTGCTGGTGGTGATGGGCTGGGTGATCTTCCGCGCCGAGAACCTGCACGTCGCCGGTCGCATGTACGGCGCCATGTTCAGCTTCGGCGACTGGTCGCTGTCGGAACTCAACCGCGCCAGCCTCACCGGCCTGCAAGTGGCGACCCTGGTCGTGGCCTACGCCACCCTGGCGTTCTTCGGCCTGCGTGACCTGTATCGCAACCCGATGCCGGTCAAGAGCAAGCCTGAAGTCAACACCGAGGCCGACGGTCCGGCCACCGCCCAGCCGGGCCTGATCAAGGCCGTACCGGGGGACAAACCGGGCAGCATCCACCAGCCGGGCTACAGCGTGGGCGTCGAAGCCCAGGTACAGCCGGCCTATTGGGTCGCCGACTGGCCGCGTTATGTGATGCGCACCCTGGTGTTGCTGCTGTTTATCGCCTCGATTCTCAAACTCTCGGCGCAAAGCTTCTCGCCGTTCCTTTACTTCCAGTTCTGAGGGATCCGACCATGACCCGCTCATTACGCGTCTTCTACATCGCCCTGTTCCTGGTGACCCTGATGGTCCTGGGCCTGTGGTCGGTGCGCAGCTTCTTCGGCTTCAGCACCAGCAACGACGCCACCGTGCTCAACGGTCGCTGGGCCAAGGCCGTGGAAACCCACTACGACGACGAGTTCCCGATCAAGCGCCTGGGCACCAACCTGTGGGCGGCCCTGGACTTCAAGCTGTTCAACGAAGGTCGTCCGGGCGTGGTGCTCGGCCGCGACCAGTGGCTGTACAGCGATGAAGAGTTCCACCCGATCGTCAACGAAGAACTCAACCTGCAAGGCAACTACGCGCTGGTCGAAGGCGTGCGCCAGGCCCTGAAAGAGAAAGGCGTGAAACTGGTGATGGCGATCGTGCCGGCCAAGGTGCGCCTGTACCCGGAACACCTGGGCGACGTCCAGCCAGCCAGCATCCACGCCAACCTCTATAAGGACTTCCACGCCCGCGTGGCGGCCGACAAGATCCTCGCCCCCGACCTGCTGGGCCCGCTGCAACAGGCCAAGCAGAACGGCCAGCAGGTGTTCCTGCGCACCGACACCCACTGGACCCCGGCCGGCGCCGAAGTCGCCGCCAACCAGTTGGCCAAGGCGATTGCCGAAAAGGCACCGCTGATGGGCCAGCCGCAACGCTTCGTCACCGAAGCCGAGCAGACCGTGGTGCACAAGGGCGACCTGCGCCTGTTCCTGCCCCTGGACCCGCTGTTCGAGGACCTGATGCCGGCCAAGGAACCGCTGCAAAAACGCGTGACCCGCGCCGCCGACGATCAGCCGGCCGCCGACGACGCACTGTTCGCCGACAACGAAGTGCCGGTGGCCCTGGTGGGCACCAGCTACAGCGCCAACCCCAACTGGAACTTCGTCGGCGCGCTCAAGCAGGCCCTGCACAGCGACGTGGTCAGCTACGCCGAGGACGGCCACGGCCCGGTGCTGCCGATGCTCAGCTACCTGAAAAGCGATGCCTTCAAGAACAGCCCACCCCAGGTGCTGATCTGGGAATTCCCCGAACGATATCTGCCGGTCAATAACGATATCGGCGACGCCGACCCGCAGTGGGTCGCAGAGCTCAAACAAGCCGGCGCCCGCCAACAGAACGTAGCTGCACTCAACAAATCCGAGACGCCCGATCGGGCGCAAAACTGAAAGAGAGGTGACACCCATGACTTTCACTATCACTGCGCGTTGTCTCGCCAAGGCAATCACACTGGCTGCCGGCATGAGCGTCCTGTCCCTGCCCGCCTTCGCCGGTGGCGACGCCGCGCTGTATGGCCCGACCGCGCCCAAGGGCTCGTCCTTCGTGCGCATCTACAACGCCAGCAACCAGGAAGTCAGCGCCACCGTTGGCACCACCAACGTCAGCGACGTCGCGCCGCTGGCCAGCAGTGACTTCAGCTTCATGCCCGGCGGCGACTACACCGCCAAGGTCGGCAGCCAGAGCCTGCCGGTGAAACTCGCCGCCGACCACTATTACACCCTGGTCAACAACGCCAGCGGCCAGCCGCAGCTGATCGAAGAACCGCCGTTCAAGAACAAGCAGAAGTCCCTGGTCCGGGTGCAGAACCTGAGCGACAAGGCCCTGACCCTGAAGACCGCCGACGGCAAGACCGACGTGGTCCAGTCGGTGGCCGCCAAGGGCCGCGGCGAACGTGAAATCAACCCGGTGAAAGTCAGCTTCGCGCTGTACGAGGGCGAGAAAAAAGTCAGCGACCTCAAGCCGGTCGCCCTGGAGCGCGGCGAAGCCGCGGTGCTCTACGTCACCGGCAATGGCAGCAGCCTGTCGCCAGTCTGGGTCAAGCGCCCGGTCTCGACCCGCTGATGGATTTTCCGGATTGACGCCCCCGCGGAACACCGGGGCGTCGGTCTGGAACAGGAACAAAAACAAGAGAGTGAAACGACAGAACGCAGTAGCTCTAACCCAAACGATTTTTGAAGGAGTAACAACATGATTCCGGTGATCTTGTCAGGTGGTAGCGGCTCACGTCTTTGGCCGCTTTCGCGCAAGCAATTCCCTAAACAGTTCCTCGCCCTGACCGGCGAACACACCTTGTTCCAGCAAACCCTCGAGCGCCTGGTGTTCGAAGGCATGGACACACCGATCGTGGTCTGCAACAAGGACCACCGCTTCATCGTCAACGAGCAACTGGCGGCACGCAAACTCGAAGCCCAGCGCATCCTGATGGAGCCGTTCGGGCGCAACACCGCGCCGGCCGTGGCCCTGACCGCGATGATGCTGGTCAACGAAGGTCGCGACGAGCTGATGCTGGTGCTGCCGGCCGACCATGTGCTGGAAGACCAGAAAGCCCTGCAACGCGCCCTGGCCCTGGCCACCGTGGCTGCCGAACGTGGCGAGATGGTGCTGTTCGGCGTGCCGGCGACCAAGCCGGAAACCGGTTATGGCTACATCAAGTCGACCAACGATGCACTGCTACCGGAAGGCGTGAGCCGCGTCTCGCACTTCGTCGAGAAACCCGACGTCAAGCGCGCCACCGAGTTCGTCGAGGCCGGCGGCTACTTCTGGAACAGCGGCATGTTCCTGTTCCGCGCCAGCCGCTTCCTCGAAGAGCTGAAAAAGCACGACCCGGACATCTACGACACCTGCCTGCTGACCCTGGAACGCAGTACCCAGGACGCCGACACCGTGGACATCGACCCGGCCACCTTCGCCTGCTGCCCGGACAACTCCATCGACTACGCGGTGATGGAAAAGACCCAGCGCGCCTGCGTGGTGCCGCTGAGCGCCGGCTGGAGCGACGTGGGTTGCTGGTCGTCGCTGTGGGACGTGCATGAAAAGGACGCCAACGGCAACGTCAGCAAGGGCGATGTGGTGATCCAGGACAGCCGCAACTGCATGATCCACGGCAACGGCAAGCTGGTGTCGGTGATCGGCCTGGAAAACATCGTAGTGGTGGAAACCAAGGACGCCATGATGATCGCCCACAAGGACAAGGTCCAAGGCGTGAAGCAACTGGTCAACACCCTCAACGAACAGGGCCGCAGCGAAACCCAGAACCACTGCGAGGTCTACCGTCCGTGGGGTTCCTACGACTCGGTGGACATGGGCGGGCGCTTCCAGGTCAAGCACATCTCGGTCAAGCCGGGCGCGTGCCTGTCCCTGCAGATGCACCACCACCGCGCCGAACACTGGATCGTGGTCAGCGGTACCGCCGAAGTCACCTGCGACGAAAACGTGTTCCTGCTCACCGAAAACCAGTCCACCTACATCCCGATCGCCTCGGTGCACCGCCTGCGCAACCCAGGCAAGATCCCGCTGGAGATCATCGAAGTGCAATCGGGCAGCTACCTGGGCGAAGACGACATCGAACGCTTCGAAGACATCTACGGCCGCTCCACTCCAGTGGAACGCGGCATCTCGGTGAAAACCATCGCCCAGTAACCCGCCAAAACAAGAAGCCCCCGTCCAGCCGACTGCGTCCCCTATCCGCAGCCGGTTGGGCGGGGGCTTTTTTATGCCCGGGCGCCTGCCCTCCTCTTGCGCGAACGGTCCCCTGTAGCCGCTGCCGCAGGCTGCGATAAGGCCGAAGGCCTTCCTGCGATCTCAACATCCTGCGCCTGCTACGCAGTCGATCGCAGCCTTCGGCAGCGGCTACAGAGGGTGCTTTCCCCCATTCCTACATGACATTTAGAAAGCGCCACTGGGCGTTTCAGATAGCTCTCAACGACTTCATCCCTGTCGCTGCTTAGTGTTTCGCGAGGCTAGAAAACACAGCGAAAACAGCGATGGCCGAGCAACCCTCCGGCAACAAATACACCACCGACTCCCGTGGCGAACCGACACCGATGCCTCGTGTGCTGCGCCCCGCCAACCCGAATCCACCACTGCCGGGTGCACGGATAAAGAACACCTCGATACTGACCACGCCTCAAGGCCTAGACGCTCCTGCGAAACCCTCACAGGTCCAGCCCTCTACACCTGTCGCCCCCGGTTTCTACATCGTGCCCCGGAGCATGCCGCTGAGCGAACTGCAGCGCCGCCTGTTCGACAGCCCCTCACCCGGCGTCCTGGCCAAATACCTGTCGCTCAATCCAGGCCTTGGCGATACGGTCAAGGCCGGCAGCCTGATCGTGCTCAGCGATCCGGCCAACCACGCTTGCACCTACGAGGAAGCGCAACTCATGCTCGCCGCCGAGCAGGTCAGGATCGTCCTCGCCCCCCTGACACCCGAAACCGCCGACTTCATGGTTCGCCATCAGGCCGAGATCGTCAGCTTCACTAGCCAGGCCTCGACCTGGCTGGGCATCGGCACCTCGGTGCTGGGCAAACACCTGGACAAACTACGCGAGACCTTGCAAGACATGGAACGCCTGCATCAGGCCAGCTACCGCCAACACGGCCACCTCAGATCCCCCGATTTCCTCGCCCGGCGCCGGCGCCTGCTGGCGCAGCTGGACGCACAACTGCTGACCTCCACCCGCCTGCGCGGCTACACGCCCCTGGGCGACCACCCCAAACTGAAAACCGTCCTGGGCCTCTCCAGCCGCAGCCTGGTACACCACTGGAACAAATCCGGTGCCCCCGGCCAGATCCCGGGATACGCCACCCACGTGAACACCGTCAGCCGCGCGGCGAAGTACATGCAGATGGGTGGGTACATTGGTGTTGCGATTGGCGGGGTGTCGTCGGCGTTGAGGATTCAGGAGGTTTGTCAGGCGGGTTCGGGTGAGGAGAGTTGCAGGAAGGTGATGTTTACGGAGACGGGGAAGTTTGCGGGTTCAACATTTGGAGGAAGCATGGGAGCGCATGTTGGATATGCAGGCCGCGGTTTTGTATGCGCGGCGCTCGGGGTTTCTACCGGGGTAGGTGGAGTCATATGCACAGCAGCCCTGATAGGAACTGGTGCATGGCTGGGTACAAATATTGGTGATGATTTTGGAGAAAAAGCAGGCCAGATTCTTTACGAGAGCACACTGCCATGATGGGGCAACTATTCTGGAGTTCCTGGCTCGCCTTTGGACTTTTGGTATGTCCGATTCTGTTATGTGCGGTCAGTCTCGCGTACAGCTACTATTTGAGCCGACGCTACCTGAGGGAAATGTTGGAGGCCCTACAGCGGAGTGAATACTTCTATCGATGGACTGAAAGGCTTCAATACAAGGGATGGTTCGAGCACTTTCTGATGTCTGCCAGTGTTCGAGGAATGATGCTCTGCCCCGGTCCAGGACTACGTAAAGGACTACTTTCTCCGGAGGATGTGCACAACTTCCCTCCCCGACTCAAACGCCTTCTGACCATACAGAACAGGTTGGACGGTATTCTTTTCGTCTGGTCCGCAATTATGTATGCGTTGCTGAAGTTGACGGGCTGACGATGCACACGCTCCCTCCGCTAATCGCCCTTATTTTGACTGGCGGCCTGCTTCTACTTGCCCTCATCAGTCTCCTCTTCAGCTACTACATGAGTCGGCGCTACCTCGGCGAGATGCTGGGTGCGCTAAAGGGGAGTAACTATTTCGCAGGCTGGGCAACCTACCTGCCTCATCAGGGATGGCATCCTCGCTATCTGATGTTCGCGAAACTCAGAGGCATGATGTTCTGGCCTGGGCCGGGAATACGCAGGGGGATAATTTCCCCAGACGATGTGCGCAACTTCCCACCGCAGTACAAGCGCCTTTTAAAAACACAGAACGTGCTCGATGGCGTGATTATCGTGTGGGGCGCGTTTGTGTACCTGCTGATAAAGCTTTAGTCACTCATCTGCAACCACTGACCAGTGCACCTTCCCAACTATCCATGGAAAGCTTTTATGCATGCACAAGATCTTTGCGAACAGACATCGCCATGATAGGGCAACAATTCTGGCATTCCTGGCTCGCCTTCATCCTTTTGTTATGTCCATTGCTGCTGGCCGTGATAAACCTCTCCTTCAGCTACTACCTAAGCCGGCGATACCTGAAAGAGATGCTGGAAGCCCTGCGGAGAAGCCAGCACTTTTATCGCTGGACCGACAGCCTTCCTCACGAGGGATGGTTCACGCATTTTCTAATGTTGGCCGCCGTTCGAGGATCGATGCTTTGGCCTGGCCCTGCGGTTCGCAGAGGTTTTCTTTCCTCGGAAGACATAGACAATTTCCCTCCCCATCTCCAGCGCCTGCTGACCATCAGAAACTGGATGGATGTCGTGCTTCTGGTCTGGGGTTCGATCATGTATGCGCTGTTGAAACTGACTAAGCACTGAGGTATGGCACGGGTACGGAGGCAGCCGCAGCCCACCACAACCATGGCCATTACCACCTACGCTTAGGTAGGATGGCTGCACTATTTCCCCCGAGGCTCACCTCATGTTCATCGGCGTTCTGCTGGTTATCACCTGGCTGATCCTGCTGGTCCGCTACCCCGCCAAGGCCTTGCCGGTGTCCATGGCCGCCGCTTTCGGCCTGGGCCTGGTGGCGGTGTGGGTGGTCTGGCTGGACAACCGCGAAGCCCAGCAACTGGCGCGCCTGGAATTGCGTATCAGCTACGCCCCCGAGCATTGCCCGGCGGATCGTCCCCTGCTGCTGAAGATGAACAACGGCAACGATGTGCCGCTGACCGAACTGCGCTGGCGCATCGCCGCTTACGCGCCGGGCGACACCGTGAACCTGGCCGACAACCAGTACAGCGCCCCACGTTATCGCGGCCCCGGCGAGTTGCAGGCCGGCGCCAATTGGGAAGACTGCCTGCCCCTGCCGCCGCTGCGCCCCGGCTATCGCCCGCAAACCCTGGAGTTTCGCGCCGAGCGCTTGCAGGGTAGTTTCTCCGACTGACTCCCCCTTCCCTCTTTTTGCACAAGGACCGCGCCATGCCCGTTGCGCTGATCACCGGTTGTTCCAGCGGCATCGGCCGCGCCCTGGCGGATGCTTTCAAGGCCGCCGGCTTCACCGTCCTGCCCACCGCCCGCCGGGCCGAAGACGTGGCCATGCTGCAAGCCGCGGGTTTCGACGCGGTGCGACTGGACGTCAACGACGGCCCGGCGCTCATCGCCCTGGGCGAGCGCATCAACCAGCAACACGGCGGCCTCGACCTGCTGATCAACAATGCCGGCTACGGTGCCATGGGCCCGCTGCTGGATGGCGGTGTCGACGCCATGCAGCGGCAGTTCGAAACCAATGTGTTCGCCCTGGTCGGCGTGACCCGGGCGCTGTTCCCGGTGCTGCGCCGCAGCCGCGGGCTGGTGGTGAATATCGGCAGCGTGTCGGGCGTGCTGGTCACGCCTTTTGCCGGTGCCTACTGCGCCTCCAAGGCGGCGGTGCATGCCCTGAGCGATGCGCTGCGCATGGAGCTGGCGCCGTTCGGCATCCGGGTGATGGAGGTCCAGCCAGGGGCCATCGCCTCGAGCTTCGCCAAGAATGCCGGGCATCAAGCCGAGCAATTGCTCACCGAACAATCGCCCTGGTGGCCGCTGCGCGAAGGCATCCGCGCACGGGCCAGGGCCTCCCAGGACCACCCGACGCCCGCCAGCGAATTTGCCGCCAGGCTGCTCAAGGCGGTGCAGCAGGACAAGCCCGCGCGTCTGGTTCGGATTGGTAATGGCAGCCGCGCGTTGCCCTTGATGGCCAGCCTGTTGCCCAGAGGCTTGCTGGAGAAGGTGCTGATGAAGCGTTTTGGCCTGGGCGCAAAGCTGTAACAGCCGATCACTGGCAGCGGAATGTCGCCGGCTGCTCCCACAGCTTCTAGAAAACGTATTTTAGTAGCCGGCATCACAGCCCCTGCGGTTCAGGTTGTACCCACCCCCAATCCCAGTAGAATGCGCGCACTCGAGGCCTCCAGGGCCTCGATCAGGCCGCATGGATCGCTGGCGAACCGCTGAAACTCCCCCCCTCTTCCATGCTCGCCGCCACTCAATCGTCGATCAGGGAATATCCATTGAAACCTCAACACCTGCTGCCGCTGGCCTTGGCCACTGTATTGATCGGCTGCGCGCCGTCGCCAGACGAGGAGCTGAACGCCACCCTGCCCCAGCTCAGCCTCAAGGAGCTGTTGCCGCAAGCCGTCGCCAACGAGTACTGCAACCCCAAGCTGGACAGCGATCTGCTGTATGGCATCGGCTACCAGCTGTACAACGACGACAAACCCGAGCAAGCCCGCAGTTGCCTGATCATGGCCGCGCCCACCCACGACCGGGCCCTGTGCTACCTGGCGAGCATCGCGGAACAGGACAGCAGCAAGGACAGCGCCGAGCGCGACCGCCAAGCCTTCGGCTACATGGCCTATTCCGCAGTGAAAAATGACTCCTGCGCCGAGTTCGGCATGTTCCAGAACTTCACCTACGGCATGCGTGGGCAGACCCCGGACAGCGACCTGGGCCTGCGCTGGCTGGAACGCTCCGCGCGTCACGGCGATGCGGATGCGCAACAGACCCTGGTACGCCTGCACAGTAACAAGGGCAATCTGCCGCTGGCCTACAGCTGGGCCAAGGTCCTCGATGACCAGGCACAGATCGACGCCTTGAAACAGCGGATGAACCCACAACAACTCAGCGAAGGCGAACAAGGCTTCGAACAACTGGGCAAGATCGTCACCAGCAAGGACACCGTGCGCAAGGAAGCCCGCGAGGAGAACATCGCGGTGTACTCGGCGAACATCCATATGGAATACCCCGAGACCTTCAAGGGCCTGTCCGTGACCGAGCGTCATGCGCTCATGGAGCAGGCCGTGGCCACGGTGAGCGCCCGTCCCGAGTTCAGCACCCGTGGCCAGCTTTACGCCTATGTGATCATCGCGCGGCAGGCCCAGTTGAAGCAGGCCGGCGTCGATGTTCTGCAGAACCCGCGGATTGTCGAGCTGCTCAGCGATACCGAGCTGGAAGTGAGTGAGGCGGTAAAGAAGGCCGACGCGATCCTCGGCCAGGCTGCCCTGTAACAGCACCTTCGCTGGCAAACGGAACTCCACCCGGCCGCGCCTACGGGGGCTTTATGCATGGCCGCTGTCTTGTAGGCGCCGGCTTGCCGGCGAAGGGGCCCGCGAATTCGCCGCAAGCCCTGGAGTCGCCTTCGCCACCCGGCTGTTCCTACAGCGCTGCTGCCCTCCGCGATTGAGGTTGTGCCTCCCCGCAATCCCAGTAGAATGCGCGCCTCTTGAGCGCTTGCGCTCAACACAGCATGGAATCGCTGGCGTCGACACTGAAGCACGGAACTGCTCAAGCTCCCCCCTCTCCCGTCCTGCCCCTGCTGCATTCCATGCGCCTCTTCATTCAATCGCAGATCAGGGAATATCCATTGAAATTGTTCAACGTGCTGCCACTGGCATTGGCTGTCTTGCTGGCGGCTTGCGCCACTCCGGCCCCCGAAAAAACCGAGCCGAAAGTCCCCGAACTGAATGACACCCTGCCCAAGCTGACGCTGGAAAGTGTCTTGCCCAAGGTCAGTGCCAACGAATACTGCAACCCGGCCATGGACGCCGATGTGCTGTACGGCGCCGGTTACAAACTCTACGAGGCCGAGGACTACACGAACGCCAAGAGCTGCTTCGCCATGGCCGCGCCGAACTACACCCGGGCGTTCTGCTACCTGTCCACCAGCACCGATCAGGAAACGGACAGACCCAAGGCTGAGCGCGACCGCGAGTCCTTCAACTACATCGCCTACTCGGCGGCGCAGAACGATTGGTGTGCCGAGTACGGCATGTACGCCACCTACTGGTTCGGCGACAAGGACATCCCTCAAGACAAGCATCTGGCCGTCCGCTGGCTGGAGCGCTCGGCCCTGCATGGCAACCCGGAACCGCAGCAGAGCCTGGCCGACGCCGCCGAAGAGTCTGGCGACCTGGTGAAGGCCTATGCCTGGCTGAAGGTCATCGATAACACCGAAGACACCAGCCAGCTGGATGCCTTGAAAGGCAAGATGAGCCCGGAGCAACTGGCCGAAGGCGAACAACGCTTCAGCGAGCTGAAGGCGCGCGTGACCAGCAAGCAGGTGATGTACGACGAGGCGCGGGCTGAGGAGGTCGCCATTTTCTCGGCCGAGATCCATTTCGATATCCCCGACCTGTTCAAGGGCATGACGACGGCCGAGCGCCAGGCCTTTGTCAAAGCGGCCATCGCCAAGGCCCGGGACAGCGGCAAGTTCAAGCTGCATTACGCGGTGACCCAATACATCATCGTCTCGCGGCTGGCCCAGCAGCGTTACCCCGGTGTCGACGTGCTGCAGAACCCGAAGCTGGTGGTCGCCATCAACCACGTTGACGACGGCTTGGAAGCTACGGCGAAGAAGTCCCTGGCGATCATGCAGAAAAGCTACAAGTAACCCTGGTTCTCCGGCGCGGCAGCACCTGGTCGCCCGCCGGCTCCCGCAAGATATCGCGGGAGCCGGCTCGCCAGAGATGCCGCCCAGGCACGCCCGGCAGCAGCCCGATCACTGTGCCTCCCCGCCCTCCTTCACCACCACTGTGCAGGTAATCCCCGCCGCCAGCAGCACGCCCTCCGGCACTTCATCGATATGGATGCGCACCGGCACGCGCTGGGCCAGGCGTACCCAGTTGAAGGTCGGGTTGACGTCGGCGACCAGTTCGCGGCTTTCCGGGTTGTCACGATCGTAGATGCCGCGGGAAATGCTCTCCACATGGCCCTTGAGCACCTCGCCGCTCATCAGTTGCATATCGGCCTTATCGCCGACGCGCACATGGGGCAGCTTGGTCTCCTCGAAGAAGCCGTAGACCCAGAACGAATGCATGTCGACCACCGCCATCTTCGGCTCGCCGATGCGCGCGTAATCGCCGCGGTGCACGTTGAGGTTGGTCACATAGCCATCCACCGCGGCGCGTACCTGGGTGCGCTTGAGGTTGAGTTCAGCGGCCTCCAGTTGGGCCTGGGCCTGCTGGTAGTCGGCCAGGGCCGAGTCAGCGATGTTGCTGGCGTCGTCGCGGTTTTCCTTGGAGATCACCAGGTTGTCCAGGTCGGCGCGGCGGTGGGCGTTGACCTTGCGCATCTCCCAAGTGGCCTTTCTCGAAGCCACCAGCGACTGCGCCTGCTTGACCGCGATCTGGTAGTGCTCGGGGTCGATCTGCATCAGCAGGTCGCCCTTTTTCACCAACTGGTTGTCGCGCACCGGCACGTCCACCACTTCCCCGGTGACGTCGGCGGCGACGTTGATGATGTCGGCGCGCACCCGACCGTCGCGGGTCCACGGCGTGTTCATGTAATGCACCCACAGGGTGCGGCCGATCCACAGGGCCAGGGCCAGCACCAGCAGGGTCGCGAGCAGGCTGAAAAACTTTTTCATCGTGGGACTCTCAACGGTAAACAGTGAGCGCCATGGCGCCGAACAGACAGCAGAACAGGCTCAGGCGCAGCAGCGCCGGGTGCCAGAAAAAACGGTACAGGTCATAACCCGAGATGAAGCGGTCCAGGGCCCAGGCCAGGGCCGCGGCGATGAAGAACATCAGGGTCATGGTCGGCATGTACACGCCGTGGAAGGCGATTTCACGAGGCATGTTCAAGTCCTTGGATCGGGGCCTGTACGGCTGGCGGCGCGGCATAGGCGGCCAGCGGCGATTGCGGGTCGAGCAATGAGCTGCGGATGAAGTGTAGGTAGCTCTTCACCCGGCGCAAGACCGAGGTATCGAAGTGCGGGGCGAAGGGTTCGTCGCTGGCCTGGACCCGGCTGATCGCGTGATCGACCGCGACCAGCGCGCGCTCCAGGTTGCTCTGGCTCGGTTGCAGGAACAGCCGCACCAGGGAGCGGCCCATCACCCGGATCGCCTGGCGCCACGGCTGGGATTCGGCGTAGGCCGGGTGCACCGGCAGGATCGCCTGCTCCTTGCGCAGCTCGATGATGGCGTGCCCCACCTCCAGCACTACGAACATCCAGCGCAGCAGTTCGCGCTGCACCTGCGGCTGCCCCGCCGCCAGGCCATAGGCCTGGTGCAGCAGATCGCGGGTGCTGCTTTCGAAGCTCGACGCCAGGCCCTTGAGCTTGCCGCTGATGGCGTACACCACCTGGCCGCGCAGGTCCTGCTCCAGGCGGCGCCACAACCAGCGGCTGTTGGGCGGCAGGATGATCGCCCCGGCGGCGGCGCAGACCAGCATGCCCATGACCATGGCGATGTAGTCGTTGATGAAGGCGTAGGGGTTGTAGAGGGTCAGGTTGTCCGGCACCGAACCGGTGCTGAAGAAGATCAGCAGGCCCAGGCCCACGCCGGCGTACTGCGGGCGTGAAGCAAGGAACGAACCCAGCACTATCACCGGCGCCAGCATTACGCACAGCAGCGCAAAACCGTCGATCCAGGGGAACACGAAGAACATCTCGACGAAGCCGACCACGGCCCCGATCAAGGTGCCGCAGGCCATCTGGAAGGCCATGCGTTTCGGGTTCGGCGTCGCCGCCGAGAGACCGACGGTGGCCGCCGCGATCAGGGTCATGGTGGCGCCGCTGGGCCAGGCGGTGGCGACCCAGTAACTGCCGAGCACGATCAGGATGAACGAGGCGCGGATCCCCGAGGCGGCCGAGGCCAGCCAGTTGGTCTGCGGGGTGAAGGGCTCGTCCCAGCGCTCGCGTTCATGGCTGTGTTCGGCCAGGGACGCATGGGTCTGGGCATAGCTGTGCAGCTCGTCGACGAAGCGATAAAGCAGCTCATAGGCGGTGTGGAAATCCAGCTGCTCGGCATCGCTCGGCTCGTGCTCCTGGAACAGCGCGCGCATGCTGCGCACCCGCGCCGGCAGCTCGGCCTTGTAGCTCGCCAGCTGTTCGGCCAGGCGCGCGGCATCGGGGCTGGTCAGGGCGCGGCCGGAGAAACCGTCCAGCAGTTCGGCGAGGTCCTGCAACCCGGGTTTGGTCGCCGCCAGCACATACTCGGCGGCGCTGCTGCGCAGGCGTTCGAGCAACTGGTGCAGGGCGTTGAAGCGGGTGGTGATGCCCATGAACTCGCTGTTCAAACGACTCAGGCGGCCGTTGCGCCGGCGCATGTGCGGGTCCTCGAACACCGTGACGCTGCGCAGGCCTTCCAGGCCCACCGCTTCGGCGATGAAGCGCACGTTGCCGCTCTCGAACGCATCGCGCTGGCTGCGGCCGCGCAAACCGTCGGTGACGAACAGGGCGAACACCCCGAAGCGCTGGTACAGGGCGTTGCGCATCGCCGCGCTGGCGGTCTGCGGCAGGATCGCGGCGCTGACCAGGGTGGAGCAGAGAATCCCCAGGGAGATCTCCAGCACCCGCCACACCGCCGCCATAAAGGCGCCATCCGGATGGGCCAGGGCTGGCAAGCCGACCATTGCTGCGGTGTAGCCGGCAAGCACGAAGCCGTAGGCGCGGAAGTTGCGATAACGGGCGGCGCCGGCCGAGCAGATGCCGACCCAGATCGCCAGCGAACCGAGGAACAGTTCGGTGTTCTGGGCGAACAGGGCGATCAGCGCCACCATCACCGCCGACCCGGCCAGGGTGCCGAGAAAGCGGTAGAAGCTCTTGGCGAACACCTGGCCGCTCTGCGGCTGCATGACGATGAACACGGTGATCATCGCCGTGCGCGGTTGCGGCAGCTCCAGACGCATGGCCAGCCACAGGGTGAGGAACGCGGCGGCCAGGACCTTGAAGATATAGACCCAGGTCACGCCGTCGCTGCGCGCCCAGTCGAAGAAGCCCCGGCGCCATTCAAGGGAGTACAGCCAGCGCAAGGGTGCAGGCAAGGGAGTCATGGGGTCTTACTCAATGATCAGCACTTGGGGGTCGGTTCTAGTGGTCAAGCAGGGTCAGCGCCGCCGGAGTCTTGCTCGGTTGGGTCTGGCTGTCCTCGGGCACGTCCCGCCCTGCCTCCAGGCCACCGCCCAGGGCCGTCACCAGTTCGGCATGGGCGCTCAGGCGCGCGGCCTGGACCTGCTGCTGGATCTGCTGCTGGCGGAACAGCATGCCCTGGGCATTGAGCACATTGAGGTAGTCGGTGAGGCCGCGCTGGAAGGCGACCATGGCGATGTCGTAGGTCTTCTGCGCCGACGCCACCGACTCGGCGGCGAACGCGGCCTGCTTGTCCATGGACTCGCGGCGGATCAACTGGTCGGAGATGTTCTTCAGGGCGTTGACCAGGGTCTGGTTGTAGTGGGCCACGGCAATGTCATAACCGGCCGCGGCCTCGCCCAGTTCGGCGCGCAGGCGGCCGCCGTCGAAGATCGGCAGGCTGATGGCCGGGCCGACGTTGTAGTTGAGCTTCTTGCCAGTGAGGAACTCCAGCGCCCCGCCGCCGGTGGCCATGTAGCCGAGGCTGCCCACCAGGTCGACATTGGGGTAGAAACCGGCGTGGGTGACATCGATGCCACGCGCCTGGGCCGCCACCTGCCAGCGGCTGGCGACCACGTCCGGGCGCTGGCCGAGCAGTTCGGCGGGCAGCGCCGACGGCAGTTTCAGCGGCGCGGCCAGGGACAGGCTCGGCCGTTGCAACTGCGCGCCCGCCCCCGGTCCCTTGCCGGCCAGGGCGGCGATCTGGTTGCGGCCCAGGGCGATTTCTTCGTCCAGGGCGTCCAGCTGGCGATGGGTTTCCGGCAGCGGGGTCTGCGCCTGGCTGACTTCGAAGTGGGTTCCGATACCGCCGGCCAGGCGTTTTTGCGCCAGTTCGAGAATCTGTTCCTGCTGCTTCAGGGTGGCCAGGACGATGTCGCGCTGGGCGTATTGCAGCGACAGCTGGATATAGGCGCGCACGACATTGTTCTGCAGCTCCAGCTGGGCCAGGCGCGCTTCGGCGGCGCTCATGTGCGCCAGGTCCACGGCACGCTCGCTGGCATTGCTTTCCCGACCCCAGAGATCGAGGGCGTAGCTGAAGCCGAGCGCGGCGTTGTTGTCCCAGGTGGTGCTGTTGGCCAGCTCGCCCGGGCCGTAGAACTGGTCGGTGGGCCAGTTGTGGCGCTTGAGGGTGGCGTCGCCCTTGATCTGCAGCGACTCGGCCGACTCGGCGATCCCGGCCATGGCACGCGCCTGGCGCACCCGGGCGGCGGCCATGGCCATGCTCGGGCTGCCCTGCACGGCCAGGTTCACCCACTGGTTCAACTGCGCATCGCCATAGGCCTGCCACCACTGGGCGGCGGGCCAGCGGGCGTCGCGCGCGGCGCTCTGGATCGCTTCGTCGGTGGCCAGTGTATTGGCCGGTAGTGCCTTGCCTTGTGGGGCAATGCCCCCGGTTCCGATGCAGCCGCTGATTGCTAACGATAAAGCCCAAACACTGAGAGTCTTCAGCTCTCTGCTGATGCGACGCGGCACTGCTGCGAATTCCTGAAATAGGGAGGGAGGCGATTCTGTGCGGGAGCCGGTCGCTCGCGAGGCGGCGTCTCTGAAACACCGCGTTGCGGGATCGCCAGCGCGGCGGGCCCTACAGATCGGCGCAATTCTAGGCGGCGGGCTTTACGGCGATAAGCTGGGATTCCTGTGAATCTTTATTACCGTTAACGCGATAATCCCTTGGTGGAATAGCCAACAATCTGTTACTTCGTGTCACAATTTGCCATCTTCCGAGAGAGCACCTCATGGACACTTTGCAAAACATGCGCGCCTTCAGCTGTGTCGCCGAAGCCGGCAGCTTCACCGCCGCCGCTGTCCAGCTCGACACCACCACGGCCAACGTCTCGCGCGCGGTCTCCAACCTGGAGGCCCATCTGCAAACCCGCCTGCTCAACCGCACCACCCGCCGCATCGCCCTCACCGAGGCCGGCAAGCGTTACCTGCTGCGCTGCGAGCAGATCCTGGCCTACGTCGAAGAAGCCGAGGCCGAGGCCAGCGACGCTCACGCGCGCCCGTCCGGGCAGTTGAAAGTGCACACCATGACCGGCATCGGCCAGCACTATGTGATCGACGCCATCGCCCGGTACCGCAAGTCGCACCCGGACGTGACCTTCGACCTGACCCTGGCCAACCGCGTGCCGGACCTGCTGGACGAGGGCTACGACGTGTCCATCGTGCTGGCCAGCGAACTGCCGGACTCGGGTTTCGTCTCCCAGCGCCTGGGCATCACCTACAGCATCGTCTGCGCCTCGCCGGCCTATGTGAAAGCCAATGGCTGCCCGAGCAGCCCCAGCGACCTGTCGAACCATGCCTGCCTGCGCCTGGTGAGCCCGGTGATCGCCCTGGACAAATGGCTGTTCGACGGCCCCGAGGGCCAGGAAGGGGTCACCCTCAATGGCTCGCCGTTCCTGGTGAACTCCGCCGACGCGCTGAAAACCGCGATCACCAGCGGCATGGGCCTGGGCGTGCTGCCGGTGTACGCGGCCATCGAAGGCCTGCGCAACGGCACCCTGGTGCGGGTCATGCCCAAGTACCGCTCCCAAGAGCTGAACCTGTACGCCATCTACCCATCGCGCCAGTACCTGGACGCCAAGATCAAGACCTGGGTCGAGTACCTGCGCAATACCCTGCCGGAAATTCTCGCCGCCCATCAGGCGGAGCTGGTGGCCTATGAACTGAGCGGTGGCCTCAGCGGTGTGCGCCTGACCAGTTGAGCCAAGCCCTTCGGGGCTTTGTCATGCTTCCCCCATCCCTGTAGCCGCTACCGCAGGCTGCGATAAGGCCAAAGGCCTTCGGCGATTTCAAGAGCACGTCTCCTGCGGAGCCGATCGCAGCCTTCGGCAGCGGCTACATACCCAGAACCTTCTTGCCCTCACAACCCTGCGGCAGCCGCTACAAAAAGCCCGTGGGGAATGTTAGCTTGCTTGGCATTCTCCCCCGCCTGACGAGCTTTCCCGCGATGAAAAAGACCGTACTTGCCTTCAGCCGCATCACCCCGGACATGATCGAGCGCCTGCGCCAGGACTTCGAGGTGATAGTGCCCAACCCCAAGCTGGGCGATATCGGTGCGCAATTCAACGAAGCCCTGCCCCACGCCCACGGCCTGATCGGCGTCGGTCGCAAGCTGGGCCGCGCGCAGCTGGAAAACGCCAGCCAGCTGGAAGTGGTCTCCAGTGTCTCGGTGGGCTACGACAACTATGACCTGGCCTACTTCAACGAACGCGGGATCATGCTCACCAACACCCCGGACGTGCTCACCGAAAGCACCGCCGACCTGGCCTTCGCCCTGCTGATGAGCAGTGCCCGGCGCGTCGCCGAACTGGACGCCTGGACCAAGGCCGGGCAATGGCAGGCCAGCGTCGGCGCGCCGCTGTTCGGTTGCGATGTGCATGGCAAGACCCTGGGTATCGTCGGCATGGGCAATATCGGCGCGGCCATCGCCCGACGCGGTCGCCTGGGCTTCAACATGCCGGTGATCTACAGCGGCAACAGCCGCAAGCCCGCGCTGGAGCAGGAGCTGGGCGCGCAGTTGCGCAGCCTCGAGCAGTTGCTGGTCGAAGCGGATTTCGTCTGCCTGGTGGTGCCGCTCAGCGAAAAGACCAAGCACCTGATCAGCCACCGCGAACTGGCGCTGATGAAGCCAGGCGCAATCCTGGTGAACATCTCCCGCGGTCCGGTGGTGGATGAGCCGGCGCTGATCGAAGCCCTGCAGAACGGCACGATTCGCGGCGCCGGCCTGGACGTCTACGAGAAGGAGCCGCTGGCCGAGTCGCCGCTGTTCCAGCTGAAAAACGCCGTGACCCTGCCGCATATCGGCTCGGCCACCCATGAAACCCGCGACGCCATGGCCAACCGCGCCCTGGCCAACCTGCGCAGCGCCCTGCTCGGCGAACGCCCGCAGGACCTGGTCAACCCGCAGGTGTGGAAAGGCTGAAACCCGCACGGTCCTCTGTAGGAGCGAAGCTTGCTCGCGATAGCGGTGCCTCAGGTACACCGCGTCGTGCCTATCGCGGGCAAGCCTCGCTCCTACAAAAGCCCCGCCCACCTACACACCCGCACACCCTGTAGCCGCTGCCGAGCCTGCGAGGCTGCGATCGGCGGCGCAGCCGTCGCAAAACCAGGCGACCTGATCTGGTAGGTCAATTGTGGGCAATTACCTGGCGAGGGCTACGTCGGAATGCCGCCCACCTCATTCGCAGCCTCGCAGGCTCGGCAGCGGCTACAGGGGCGAGTCGGATCAGGCGAGCCGAGGCCCGGGGGCGGCCAGCGGCTTCGGCTTGCGGAACACCAGCACGTTGCCCAGCATCACCAGGACCAGCCCGGCCAGCGCCGGGGCGGTCCACTGGTAACCCTCGGCGAAGGCCGAGATGTTCAGCGCCACCACCGGGAACAGCACCGTGCAGTAGGCCGCCCGCTCCGGGCCCATGCGGCCGACCAGGGTCAGGTAGGCGGTGAAGCCGATCACCGAACCCGGGATCACCAGATACAGCAAGGAGCCGATGTAGCGCGCGTTCCACTCCATATCGAAAGGGATGCCCTCGACCAGGCAATAAGCCGCCAGCATCGCCGCGCCATAGGCCATGCCCCAGGCATTGGTAGTCAGCGGCTTGAGGCCGGCCTTCTGTTGCAGGCTGGACAGCATGTTGCCCGCCGAGAAACACAGCGTGCCTAACAGCGCCAGCCCCAGGCCGAGCAAGGTTTGCGGGCTGGCGCTATGGCCCGCCAGCTCCGGCCAGAACAGCAGGCCCAGCCCTAACAGCCCCAAGCCCCCACCCAGCAATACATTGCGGGCGATCTTCTGGGCGAAGAACACCCGGGCATTCAGGGCGTTCCACAGGGTCGCAGTGGAAAACACCACCGCCACCAGGCCGCTGGGAATCCACTGGCTGGCATGCAGGAAACACATGAAGTTGATACAGAACAGGCACAGCCCCTGGGCCAGGCAGATCAGGTGCCCGCGGCGGTTCATCACCTGCAGCTTGCGGCTGAGCAGCAGCATGACGAACAGCACCAGGGCCGCCAGGGCAAAGCGATAGACGATGGACACCGGAATCGCCACCACCCCCAGCTGCCACTTGAGGGCGATCCAGGTGGTGCCCCAGATCAGGACGGTGAGCAGATAAAGCGAGAGGTTCATGGCGCGGGACTCCTGTGCAGGGCAACCCAGTCTCAGGCCATTGCGTGCCCGGGCGCTTGCATAAACTTGCGCTTTTATCGGTTGCCGGGCTGGCAGCGCGCGGCCTACAGAGTAGGATGCAGAGCATCGTGTAGCCGCTGCCGCAGGCTGCGATAGGCCGGGGTCGCGCTCGACCCGCAGGACCTTCTTGCGATCTCAAAAGCGCGTCTCCGGCGGAGCCGATCGCAGCCTGCGGCAGCGGCTACAACGTGCCACCCTTTATCGAATCAAAACCATGTCTACCCTGGAAACCCTGCAAGTCTTTCAAGCCCTGAACCGCTCGCCCAATGCTCGCCTGGAGCACAGCGCCGAGCTCGGTGACGGCTTGGCCGCGGCCTTGTGGAGCAACCATCACGACGCCCAGGACTACGAAGCGCCGAGCCATCACACCCTGTCGTGCTACATCGCCGGCGGCACCGGGACCTTTCGCCGCGGCCAGCCGGGGACCAAGGGCGGCCCGGACAAGCTGTGCATCTTGCCCGCCGAGCACCGTTCGGCGTGGGTGATCAACGGCGAGATCCGCCTGGCCCACCTGTATTTCAGCCCGGAGCAATTTGCCTTGGGCTGCGTGACCCTGCTGGACCGCGAACCCCGCGAGCTGCAATTGCAGGAAAACACCTTCCTCGACGATCCGCAGCAGGCCAAGCGCTTTCGGCAACTGATCCAGCTGAACTGGGACGAACCCGGCGAACGCCTGCTGACCAGCAGCCTGGCCCACGAAATGCTCAGCCACGCCCTGCTGACCCAGGTCGGCCAGCGCCAGGGCCTGCGCCTCAAGGGCGGGCTGGCGGCGCATCAGCGTCGGCAACTGGTGGAATACATCGACAGCCAGCTGGCCGAGCCGATCAGCCTCGGGCAACTGGCCGCGCGCTGCGCCTTGTCGGAATACCACTTCGCACGGATGTTCCGCGCCAGCTTCGGCCTGCCGCCCCATCAATACCTGCTGGCGCGGCGCCTGAAGCATGCCCGCGACCTGCTGCGCGGCACCCGCCTGCCCCTGGGCGAGATCGCCCTGGCCTGCGGCTTCGCCAGCGCCAGCCACTTCACCAACCGTTTTCGCCAGGCCCTGGGCGGCACGCCCGGGGAATATCGCCAGGCGTTTCTTGGCTGAGTACAACCGCCAGTTACACCGCATCGCCTTCATCGCGGGCAAGCCTCGCTCCTACAAAAGCAGCGTTCGTCTTCTGTAGGAGCGAGGCTTGCCCGCGATGGCGATATGTCAGGCAAACCCGATCCCCAGTCTTATTGCAACAGCACCTGCGTCACCCGGTCTTCCAGGGCCTTGATGCGCGCCCCATCGACCCGGTAGTTGTTCGACAGCATCACCAGCACCAGCCGGCGGCCATCGGCCGCGCGCAGATACCCGGACAGCGACGACACACCCTGCATCGAGCCAGTCTTGGCATGCAGGTTATCCACAGCCCCTGTGCCTTGCAGGCGATAACGCAGGGTGCCACCGGTCATGCGCTGGGCATCGCCAGCCACCGGCAACGCCGCGTACCAGGTGGCGAACCAGGGCTGCTTGCGCGCCACCAGCAACAGCTCGCTGAGGCTCTGGCTGGAAATCTGGTTGCGCCGCGACAGCCCCGAACCGTCCACCTGCACCAGCCCTTGCGGGCTCAGGCCCTGGCGCCGCAGGAAGGCCTCGATGGCCGCCACCCCGGCAGCGGCGGTGCCGGCATTGGCGGTCTTGCGGCCCATGGCCTTGAGCAGCACTTCCGACATGTTGTTGTTCGACAGCTTGAGCAGCGGTGTGATCAAGCCCGCCAGCGGCATCGACGAGTGGCTGGCCAGTACCCGGGCAGAGGATGCCGTGGGTTGGCCGATGCGCACCTGGCCCTGCACCGTCACACCCTGTTCGGCCAGGGCCTGCTGGAACACGTCCGCCACCAAGCGGGTCGGCTCCCACACGCTGACCCAATTGCGCCGCGCCTGCCCCGGCGGCAAGGCGCCGCTGACCAACAGCAGGTTGCTGCCATGCTCACGACCGACCTGCAGGCTGTCCGTCGCTCCGACCCGGCCCTGATTGCGCAGGCTCATCAGCCGGTTTTCCGGGCTGACGCGAACCGCCAGCGGCGCTCCCGGCATCGCCGGCGCCGTGACCGACACCAGCACGCTGCCGGCGTCGAAGTCGTCGTTGGGGGAAATATTGAGGGCGGAAATCTGCGCCGCGTAATACAGGCTTTCATCGTCGCTGGCCCAGTCGACGCCGAGCCGCTGGTTGTCGAAGGCGGTGTCGTCGAGCACCAGGTCGCCCGCGACCTGACGAATGCCGGTGCGCGCCACCGCCGCCGCCAACTCCCGATAAGCCTTGGCCTGCATGCTCGGATCGCCCGAACCGCGCAGGTAGAGATTGCCCTGCAGGCGCTCGCCCTGCTGGGCACCGTCGCCCAGCACCTCGGTGGCGAAACGGTAGTCGGGGCCGAGGACGTCCAGCGCGGCGGCGGTGGTCAGCAGCTTGAGGCTCGAAGCCGGGATCAGGCGACTGTCGGGGTTGTGCTGATACAAGGCCGCACCGCTCTCGGCATCGCGCACCGTCAGCGATACCGTGGCGCCCTGGAGCGCCGGGTCGGCCAGGACCTGATCCAGGTTGGCGGCGTAACGGGCGCCGGGATGGCTGGCGCAAGCCGCCAGCGACAAGGCCAGGAACAACCCCAGCCCGCGAGTGTAAAAACGATGTGCTGAACCCATGAAAACCGTATTTCCTTGATGACCTCGAACTCGCGCCAACAGCCTTGCAGCGGCTGCGACGGGCGCCCAGATAACGATTGGCGAGGGGGTTGTGTCAACGAACAATCGAAGCCGGCCCCTCAGGCCGGGCGTTGCGGAGCGCTTATTGCGCCAACGCGGCCAGCGGGCTGACCAGCAGTCCCAGCCCGGCCGCCAACAACGCCAGGCGCGGTTGATACGGCAGCAACAGCACCAGCGACAAGGCGCTGAGCATCAAGGCCGCGCACCACTGCACCAAGCCCAGGCCCCAGCCGGCCGCAGCGATCGCCGCCCACAGCGAACCGGCCAGCAGCAGCCAGCCGCCAATGCGCAGGCCACCGCGGCGACGGGCCGTGGGTTTGTAACCCAGGAGGTCGGCATGATGACGGTCCATCGACAGGCACAACCCGGCAAAACCGGGGTAACACAGCAACAGCGCCAGGAGCATTCAGTTCACCTCGGTTTCAAGGGCGGCCCGTCGCGTGCGGGTGGCAGGCTGGACGACAGGACGCGACATCTTCCAGGCCCCCCAGGCCAGGAACAGCCCCGCCGCCAGGCAGGTCAGGTCGAACCCGGCCCGGACCCAGTCGCCGTGCACCAGGAAACCATCCAGCACATCCGGCATCGTCAGCGCATCGAGCAGCGGCACGCTGGCCAGCAGCAACGCCGCCAGGCCCAACTGCTCGACCCAGGCCTTGCGCCCGCGACGCAGCGCGGCGTGCAGCAGGCTCAGACCCCAGACGATAAAGAAGCTGTTCACTTCCCAGTCCGCCCGCTCGGCAAGGCTCACCGGCAACAGGCGGTTGGCCCAGAAGAAGGCGGCGACGGCCAGCACCAGGCCGGACATGCTGGCGATGTTCAGCACTTCCACCAGGCGCAGTTCGAAGGGTGTCACTCCACTCTTGGCATGCTTGAGCTGGCGCTTGCCCAGCCAGATCACCAGCCCGGTGCCGATCATCGCGGTGGCGGCCAGGCCGCAGATAAAGTACAGCCAGCGCAGCAACGGCCCGGCGAAGAGGCCCATGTGCAGCCCGTAAAAACTGCCGTTGATGGCCAGGGCCGTCGATTGCGGCGGCGACACCTGCAACAGCTTGCCGCTGACCCCGTCGAACGTGACCACGTTGCCAAAGTCGCGGACCACCTGGTCGCCACCATGGCGCATGACATTCACCGAGGCATTGGCGTCCCCCGGATTGTTCACCGTGATCCGCCCCACGCGACCGCCCGGCCACTGTTCGCGGACCTGCTCCAACAGCGGTTCAAGTTGCACCAGGTGCGCCGGCTTGCCAGCGGCCGGGGCGGTTTTGCTGGCGGGAAACACCTCGTTGAAATACGCCCGGGTGTCGTCGCCGTAGGTGGCCAGGATGCTCGCCGGCATGACCATCGACATGAAGATCACCAGGCTGCTGTAGGTGATCATCAGGTGGAACGGCAGCACCAGCACGCCCACCGCGTTGTGCCCGTCGAGCCAGGAGCGCTGGCCCTTGCGGGGGCGGAAGGTGAAGAAGTCCTTGAAGATTTTCTTGTGGGTGATGATGCCGCTGATCAAGGCGACGAACATCAGCATGGCTGCCGCGGTGGACAGCCAGCGCCCCCACGGATGAGGCATCTGCAACTGGAAATGGAAACGGTAGAAGAACTCGCCGCCGCGGGTATCGCGGACCTGCAGCTCGGCGCCGGTGGCCGGGTCCAGCAGTTTCTGGGTGAAGGCACCGCGCTCGCCGGGCTTGCCCGGGAACTGCCACATCACCGACAGCCCCGGCTCACGGGCATCGGGCAGGTTGATGAACCAGCGCGAGGCGCCCTGGGCGTGCTGCTGCAGATAACTCTGGGCGAGGATCAGGCTGGTCTCGTTGCTGACCGAGCGCGACGGCACTTCGGGCTGCATCCAGTGGCTGATTTCGTCCTTGAAGTAGGCCAGGGTACCGGTCAGGAAAATCGCCAGCAGCAGCCAACCGAATACCAACCCGGCCCAGGTGTGCAGCCAGGCCATGGACTGGCGAAATCCCTCCTTCATGAGAGATTCATCCAGTGCGCCAACGCAGAAATCGCCGCCAACACCAGCGCCGGCAGCAACAAACCGAGCCAGGCCTGCCAGGCCGTGCGGCAGGCAAAGCACCAGAGCACCGCCACCAGGTAGAACAGGAAGGAGGTCATCATGCCGCCGACCACTGCATCGGCGCGGGAGACAGGGAGCAGCAGGGTCATGCAGACGCTGGACAACGCCGCCAGCAGGTAACCGCCGAACACCGCGGCCAACACCCGCGACGTCACGGCCAGACGATAGGAAAAGGGGATCGCGGCAACTTTGCTTTTCATGTTTCGACCTTGAAACCAGGACCGCCCGGCGCAGGGTATTCCCCCCACCCGGACTCAAGTCGGCGCAATATTAATGATAAATATTCTCATGTGCAAAAAATCACCGACCAAGCGCGGGATCTTCCGCCGGTCCGGGTTGATTGCCGAATGCCATGCCAGGCCACTACAATGCGAACAATTCTTGTTCTCTTAAGCATCTTCATGCTGTCGGAGCATTCGGCTTGGCCCACTCCTCTACCGTCGAAGTCCTCTATCACGCCCATCACAGCTGGCTGAACGGCTGGTTGCGGCGTCGGCTCGGCTGCCCCGACAGCGCCGCGGACCTGGCCCAGGACACTTTCATGCGGGTGCTCAGCGCCCGGGAAACACCCTCGATCGTCGAGCCACGGGCCTTCCTCACCACCATCGCCAAGCGGGTGCTGTGCAACCATTACCGGCGCCAGGACCTGGAACGGGCCTACCTCGAGACTCTGGCGCAGATGCCGGAACTGTTGGTGCCGTCCGAGGAGGACAAGGCGATCATCCTGCAGACCCTGCTGGAGCTGGACCAATTGCTCGACGGCTTACCGCGCCTGGTGAAACGCGCGTTCCTGCTGGCCCAGGTCGATGGCCTGAAACACGGCGAGATCGCCCGCGAACTGGGGATCTCCATCGCCACGGTCAAGCGCCACCTGCACAAGGCAGCCCTGCGCTGCTACTTCGCCCTGTGAACACGGCCCTCCCCCGCCCGCCGGACATCGGCCCCCAGGTCGCCGAACAGGCCGTGCACTGGCTGATCGAAATGCAGGCGGGGCCACTCAGCCCACGCCAGCAACTGGCCTGGCAGCAGTGGCACGACGCCCATAGCGAACATCAACGGGCCTGGGAACATATCCAGCGGGTCAACTCGCGGCTGCGCGGCCTGTCTTCGCCCCTGGCCCATGCCGCGCTCAACGGGTCTAAGTCCTCCAGCCGGCGCCAGGCGCTGAAACTGCTGCTGATCCTCGGCGCCGGTTCCGCCGCGGCCTGGGGCTTGCGCGAACACAATCCGCTGACCCCGCTGATGGCCGACTACCGCAGCCCGGTGGGCCAGCGGCGCACGCTGCAACTGAGCGATGGCAGCCAGCTGCAGCTCAATACCGACAGCGCGGTGGATGTGAGTTTCGACGGCCAGCAACGACTGATCCGGCTATTGGCCGGGGAGATTCTGCTGACCACCGCGGCCGACAGCCGGCCGCTGCTGATTCAGAGCGCCCAGGGCGTTTTACGCCCGCAAGGCGCACGGCTGAACCTGCGCCAGTTCAGCCAGCGCACCCAGCTGGCGGTGTTCGAGGGCAACATCAGCCTCAGCCCGTCGGATTATTCGGGAGCGCCGTTGCGGGTAAGCAAGGGACAACAATTGAGCTTCACCCGCAGCGTCTGGGAAAACCCGCGGCCGCTGGACGCCGGCAGCGGCGCCTGGAGCGAGGGCATGCTGGTGGCCGCCCACATGCGCCTGGCGGACTTCCTCGACGAGTTGGGCCGCTACCGTCGCGGCCAGCTCAACTGCGATCCACGGGTCGCCGACCTGCTGATCTCCGGCAGTTATCCACTGGACGACAGTGAGCGGATTCTCGATCTGCTGGAAATCAGCCTGCCAGTGAAGGTCAGGCGCTTCACCCGTTATTGGGTGACGGTCGAAGCCCGTGCCTGACTGGGTAGCCGCTGCCGTAGGCTGCGATCGGCCCCGAAGGGGACGTGCTCTTAAGGCCCTCGAAGGCCCTTCGGGCCTTATCGCAGCCTTCGGCAGCGGCTACAGGTCGACGCCGATTTAATGTTTTTCCCCGACGCCAGATTTTTTTCATTTTGTGTGAGCCGTTTTCCAGCACTCGCGTGACAGAGAAGGAAAGCCCCCTTGACTGCAACCTTCTCAGGATCGATGTCCATGCCCCAGCAACCCACCCGCCTTACGCCCCTTGCCCGTACCTTGCGCCAGTTGCTGCTGGGCGCCAGCCTGAGCTTGGCCGCCCTGCCGCTGGCCATGGCCGCCGACGGCCCGGCGCGCGACTATCACATCGCGGCGTCGTCGCTGGAAAACGCCCTGAACCAGTTCGGCCGTGAAGCCGGGGTGCTGATTTCCTTTGGCTCCCAGGTCGCCAGCGGCGTACAGAGCCAGGGCCTGGAAGGCAGCTACACCACCGAAGAAGGTCTGAATGCCTTGCTCAAAGGCACCGGCCTGCAAGCCCGCGCCGAAGGCGGCAATGCCTTCAGCCTGCAACCGGTGAGTGCCGAGGGCGCACCGGCCGCCCTGGAGCTGGGTGCGTCCAGCGTGGTCGGTGACTGGCTGGGCGATGCGGCGCAGACCAACGTCTTCGAACACCCGGGTGCCCGTGACGTGATCCGCCGCGAAGAGTTCGAACGCCAGGGCGCGACCCAGGCCCGCGATGTGCTCAACCGCATTCCCGGGGTCAACGCCCCGGAAAACAACGGCACCGGCAGCCACGACATGGCGCTGAACTTCGGCATTCGCGGGCTCAACCCGCGCCTGGCCTCGCGCTCCACGGTGCTGATGGACGGCATTCCGGTACCCTTCGCGCCCTATGGCCAGCCGCAGCTGTCCTTCGCCCCGATCAGCATGGGCAACATGGACGCCGTGGACGTGGTGCGTGGCGGTGGCGCCGTGCGCTACGGGCCGCAGAACGTCGGCGGCATCGTCAACTTCGTGACCCGCGCCATCCCCGACGCGCCAACGGTCAAGGGTGGCTTCCAGACCGAGACCAGCCCATCCTCCAGCCACGATGGCTTCAAGACCACCGGCAACCTGCTGGCCGGCGGCACCGCCGACAACGGCCTGGGCGGCGCCCTGCTGTACTCCGGCACCCGTGGCGGCGACTGGCGCGAACACAGTGACACACAGATCGACGACCTGATCCTCAAGGGCCACTACCAGCTCGACGACGCCAACAGTTTCAACGCCATGGCCCAGTACTACGAGGGCGAGGCTGACATGCCCGGCGGCCTCAACGTTGCCGACTACAAGGCCGACCCGTATCAGTCGACCCGCCCGTACGACAAGTTCTGGGGCCGTCGCACGCTGATCAACTTCGGTTATCGCTACCAGGAAGACCGCCGCGAATTCACCGTCAACAGCTTCTTCACCAAAACCCTGCGCAGCGGCTACCTGGACCAGGGCAGCTTCCTGTCGCTGTCGCCACGCGAATACTGGGTGCGCGGCATCGAAACCCGCTTCGCCCAGGGCTTCGACCTCGGGCCGACCAGCCATGAGCTGGGCATCGGCTACCGCTACATCAACGAAGCCGGTCACGAGTTGCGCTACCGCACGCCGATCAGCGCCAACCAGCAACTGCCGAACACCAGCAGCCGCAACGACCGCGATACCCGCGGCGGCACCGAGGCCAATGCGTTCTTCGTCGACGACCGCATCGACATCGGCAAGTGGACCCTCACCCCGGGCATCCGCTACGAGATGATCGAGTCCCAGCAGACCAACAACCTGACCAACGTCAAATACAAGGGCGACTACAACACCGCACTGCCGGCGCTGAATGTGATGTACCACCTGACCGACAGCTGGAACCTCTACGCCAACACCGAGGGTTCGTTCGGCAGCGTGCAGTACAGCCAGATGCCCAACCGCGTGAGCAGCGGCGAAGTGAAACCGGAGAAGGCCCGCACCTGGGAAGTGGGGACCCGCTATGACGACGGCAGCCTGCGGGCGGAGATCGGCGCGTTCCTGATCAACTTCGACAACCAGTACGACAGCAACCAGACCAACGACTCGGTGATCGCCCGTGGCGAAACCCGCCACCAGGGCATCGAGACCAGCGTCAATTACGCGCTGGACGGCCTGAGCCCGGCGCTGGCCGGTTTCGATCTGTACGCCACCTACGCCTACGTCGACGCCACCATTCGTGAGGACGGGCCGAACAAGGGCAACCGCGTGCCGTTCTCATCCAAGCACAAGGGCACCCTCGGCATCGGTTATACCGAGGGCCCGTGGAAGCTGAACTTCGACAGCAGCTACCAGAGCAGCCAGTTCGCCGACAACGCCAACACCTCCGCCGAAAGCGCCGACGGCAGCACCGGACGGATTCCCGGCTACATGCTGTTCAGCAGCCGCGCCGCCTACGACTTCGGCCCGCAACTGTCGGACCTCAACGTAGCGGTCGGGGTGAAGAACATCTTCAACCACCAGTACTTCACCCGCTCGTTCGACGACAACAACAAAGGCAAGTACGTGGGCGAACCACGGACCTTGTACGTACAGACCTCCGTGGCGTTCTGAGCCAACGCGCTCCTACAGAACAGCACGTCCCCTTGCTTCTGTAGGAGCGGCCGGTCGACGCTCGATTGCTCGTGATGGCGCCCGGCCTGACACACCGCGGCGTCTGCATCGCGAGCAAGTCGGATCGCCGCCCGCTCGCTCCTACAGAAACGCGGCACAAAAAAGGGCCTGCATTTGCAGGCCCTTTTTGTTGGGTGGTTCTTCAGTTGGGTACTTGCGCCGTCAGCTATTGAGCGCGGCCTGTTCGTTTTCCAGGAATTCCTCTTCAAGCAAGGCGTCGGCCTGGCCTGCGCGGGCGCTTGGCGCTGCCGCGGCGCGCTTGTTGCGCAACCGGCCGAACAGGTGTTCCAGGGAATTCTCCAGCTTGGTGGCCGCTCCTTCGATGGCCAGTTCCAGGGATTCGGCTTTGTGGGTCACGGAAATCGGTTGATGGCCTTTTGGCCGCGCCTCCAGTTGGCAGCGCAAATCGTGGGGACCGGGCTTGTCGCCGTTCTCGTCCCGCAGATGAACCTCGACTCGGGTCAGGTCCTCCTCGTAGCGTTCGAGCGTGCTCTCAATGGTAGTACGTACCCACTCCTCCAGTCGGATGCTGCTTTGAATATGGTTATCGCTATTGACCTGGATTTGCATAGTTCTTCCCTTATTTCAGCTAGCTCGCGAGAGGAACCGCGTGCCCCTGAGGGCGTACTTTTTGCGGCCTCTTGCTTACAGAGTTGGGCAGAGCGCAGAACAATTCAACCCCTTAAAAAAGATAAATATCTATTCGCAAATAAAGCCGGACAAAGCGCAAAAGCGCTGTTAATGTCGGGAGTTGGGTCGCCCCACGCCCCTGTCCTTTCTGCTTACCCGTGTCCCCCTCCCAGCGGGTGCAAACCGCGAAATATCTCCGCCTCTTCCACCAGCCAGTCGTGCACCGCGCGCACGCCCGGATGGCTCAGCGCGCCCGGCGCATACAGCAGCACATAACGCTTGTGATTGGGCACCGCGAGGCCAAACGGCACAATCAGGGTGCCGCGCTCCAGTTCATCGTTGAGCAGTGTACGTCGGGCAATCGCCACCCCCATCCCGGCAGTCGCCGCCTCGATGGTCAGGTGGTTGCGGTTGAAGGTGTGCCCACGCCGCACATCCGCGCCCTCGAAGCCTATGGCGTTGAGATAGAACTCCCACTCCGCGTACTCATAGCTGCCGCGCCAGGCGGTGATGTCGTGCAGCAACGGGAAATGCACCAGGTCCGCCGGACCGTGCAGCGGCGGCCGTCCGCGCAACAGGCCCGGGGCACAGACCGGAAAGATCTGCTCGTCCAGCAAGGCTGTGGATAACAACCCCGGATAACTGCCGTCGTTAAGGTCGATGGCCAGGTCGAAATCGCCCTCATGCAGGGCCACGCTGCTGTCCTCGGCCACCAGCCGCAGCTGAATATCCGGAAAGCGCTGCTGCAGCCGGGGCAAACGCGGGGTCAGCCACTTGCCGAGGAACGACGGGATCGAGCGCAGGCGCAAGGTCCCGCTGATCATCCCGGCATCCAGTCGGCGCAGTTCGGCGTCGATGCTGCCATAGGCCTCGTTCACCGTGATCGCCAGCCGCTGCCCCTCGGCGCTCAGCTCCACCCCACGGGCGCGGCGGTGAAACAGGCGAAAGCCGAGCCGCTCTTCCAGCAGGCGGATCTGCTGGCTGACCGCCCCCGGGGTGATGTGCAGTTCTTCCGCGCAACGGGTGAACGACAAGTGCCGCGCGGCACAGGAAAACACATGCAGCCAGACGTAGGTCTGGGCATGAAACTGACGACTCATCGTTTAGTCCTGCTAAAGGCTGTCTTAGGAAAATTCGTTGGTCAGTATTGACCGAGCTAGGCAGTATCGCCGACCTAACGCTCGGCCTACAAAAAATGGCAGCGATTTCTCTTCCATTGCTTGTAAGGCTTTAGCATGGCTATCAGTGTTTTCGATCTCTTCAAAGTCGGTATCGGTCCATCCAGCTCCCACACCGTCGGCCCGATGCGCGCCGCCGCGACCTTCGCCCAGGGGCTGTTCGAGCAAGGGTTGCAGGAGCAGGTGCAGCGGGTGGAAATCCGCCTGTACGGCTCGCTGTCCGCCACTGGCGTCGGCCATGCCACCGACCGCGCCTGCGTCATGGGCCTGATGGGCGAATGGCCCGACAGCATCGACCCAAGCAGCATCGGCCCGCGCATCCAGCAACTGCGCGAAAGCGGCGAGCTGAGCCTGGGCGGGCGCTCGAGCATCGCCTTCGACTGGCACCGCGACCTGCTGCTGCTCGACGAAAGCCTGCCCTACCACCCCAATGCCATGTCGCTGTCAGCCTTCGGCGCGGACGGCCTGCTGTGGCAGCAGACCTACTACTCGGTGGGCGGCGGTTTTATCGTCGAGGAAGCCGAAGTGACCGAAGGCGCCCCGGCGGCCAACAGCGTCGAACTGCCCTACGACTTCAACAGCGCAGTGGAACTCCTGGCCCTGTGCCAACGGCACCAGTTGCGGGTCTCGGAACTGATGATGGCCAACGAACGGGCCTGGCGCAGCGATGCCGAAATCCGCAGCGGCCTGTTGCACATCTGGTCGGTGATGCGCGAATGCGTCGAGCAGGGCCTGCGCCACGAAGGCACCCTGCCCGGCGGCCTGGATGTGCCGCGCCGCGCGGCCAAGCTGCACCGCAACCTGCTGGAAATCGGCAAGCCCAACGTCATCAGCTCGACCCTGTCGGCCATGGAGTGGGTCAACCTGTTCGCCCTGGCGGTGAACGAGGAAAACGCCGCCGGCGGACGCATGGTCACCGCACCGACCAACGGCGCGGCGGGGATCATCCCGGCGGTGCTGCATTACTACATGAAATTCAACCTCGAAGCGTCGGACGACGACGTGATCGACTTCTTCCTCGGCGCCGCCGCGGTGGGCATCCTCTGCAAGAAAAACGCCTCGATCTCCGGCGCCGAAGTCGGCTGCCAGGGCGAGGTGGGTTCCGCCTGCGCGATGGCCGCCGCGGGCCTGGCCGAGGTGCTCGGGGCCACGCCGGAACAGCTGGAAAACGCCGCCGAAATAGGCCTGGAACATAACCTCGGCCTGACCTGCGACCCGGTCGGCGGCCTGGTGCAGGTGCCCTGCATCGAGCGCAACGCGATCGCCGCGGTGAAGGCGATCAACGCCACCCAGATGGCCCTGCGCGGCGACGGCAAACACTTCATTTCCCTGGACCGGGTGATCCGCACCATGCGCGATACCGGCGCCGACATGCACGACAAATACAAAGAAACTTCACGGGGCGGCCTGGCCGTGAGTTGGGTGGAGTGCTGAGGAGCATTCCCCCAGGCCGTATGAAAACTACTGCGCTCGGCAATACTGCGTTAAAAACAGGCTCGGAATGCTCATGTAGGCCCCTACACTCCGCTTCCTCGCCTGTTTTTGCCTTGTCTTGCCTTCGCTCGCTACGTTTTCAAACGGCCTGACCGTCCGCCCCACGTGAGCCCGAGCAAAAATAATAACGAGGCGATACCGATGACCGATGTACGAACACCCGCTGCCGAAAACCCTGCTGTAGAGACTGCCCGCGACACCACAACCACCAGCAAGGGCTGGAGCAAACACGACACCACCTGGATGCTCGGCCTGTACGGCACCGCCATCGGCGCCGGCACCCTGTTCCTGCCGATCAACGCCGGGGTCGGCGGCTTCTGGCCGTTGATCGTGCTGGCTCTGCTGGCCTTCCCGATGACCTTCTTCGCCCACCGCGGGCTGACCCGTTTCGTGCTGTCCGGGCGCTCCGGCGACATCACCGAAGTGGTGGAAGAACACTTCGGCATCGGCGCCGGCAAGCTGATCACCCTGCTCTACTTCTTCGCCATCTTCCCGATCCTGCTGGTGTACAGCGTGGCGCTGACCAACACCCTGGGCAGCTTCATGGAACACCAGCTGCACATGACGCCACCGCCGCGGGCGATCCTGTCCCTGGTGCTGATCCTCGGCCTGATGGCCATTGTGCGGTGCGGCCAGGGCGTGATCGTGCGGGCCATGAGCGTGCTGGTCTATCCCTTTGTCGCCGCGCTGTTGCTGCTGGCCCTCAGCCTGATCCCGAACTGGAACGGCGCTTTCTTCGCCTCGGCCAGTGACGGCATGTCCATGCCGCTATTCCTCAAGACCCTGTGGCTGGCGATCCCGGTGATGGTGTTCTCGTTCAACCACTCGCCGATCATCTCGGCCTTCGCCGTCGACCAGAAGCGCCACTACGGCGCCCAGGCCGAACGCAAGAGCAGCGGCATCCTCGCCGTGGCCCACGGCATGATGGTGCTGACGGTGATGTTCTTCTGCTTCAGCTGCGTGCTGGCCCTGTCGCCGGCCGACCTGGCCGCGGCCAAGGCGCAGAACATCTCGATCCTGTCGTACCTGGCCAACCACTTCCAGACCCCGGTGATCGCCTATGCCGCGCCGCTGATCGCGCTGGTGGCTATCACCAAATCCTTCCTCGGCCACTACATCGGCGCCAGCGAGGGTTTCCAGGGGCTGATCGTGAAAAGCCTGCGCAGCCGTGGCCGGACCCTGTCGTCGCGCTGGCTGGAGCGTTGCACCGCGCTGTTCATGGTCCTGACCTGCTGGGCCGTGGCCACCTTCAACCCGAGCATCCTCGGCATGATCGAAACCCTGGGCGGGCCGGTGATCGCCTGCCTGCTGTTCCTGATGCCGATGTACGCAATCCGACGGGTGCCATCTCTGCGCCAGTATTCGGGCCAGCTGTCGAATCTGTTCGTGGTGCTGATCGGCCTGATCGCACTGTCAGCGATCATTTATTCGTTCATGCCCTGAAACGGGTAGCCAAAGAAAAACGGACCATTTGGTCCGTTTTTTTTCGCCCCCGGGTTTATTGGTCGGCGGTTTTCCCGGCATGCCCTTTGCTTTGCAAGACCTGAGGAATACGGACGTTAACCAGCCTCAGCGAACGGCCTGCCAGTGGTCTGGACATGCGAACTAATCCCGATCCCGGCCGGTCAATGACTGCACGATCCAATCAAGCGGTGACGCACATGGACAACCCTTTTCAGCTGATTACCGATGCCTTCGCCCCGGAATACCGGGTCAACCTGAGCATCCAGGGCCTGGACGGCAGCATCATGCTGACCCTGTCCAAGGCCAGCCGGGTCGTGGCCAAACGCATGATCAGCGCCGAGCAGCGCAACGATCCGCAGCGGCTCAAGCGCCTGGTGCAAAGCATTCAGTTCGGCATCGCCATCGAGCAGGGCCACAGCGCCGTGGCCATCCTCGAAGCCATGACCAACAGCGACAGCTTCAAGCTGCCGCTGCCGGCCGCCAAGGGCCGGCCCGCTAACCGGCCGCCCCTGACCCTGGCGATTTAAAGCTCGCCCTTCTCCACTTCCGGATGCTCGCTGGAACCCGCGCCGACCTTGCGTTGCGGGTGTTCGATCTTCACCGACGGGAACTGCGACGAGGCATAGCGCACCACCAGGATGGAGAAGGCCAGCAGCAGGATGCCGCCACACAGGTAGATGATCCCCAGGTCCGGCGGGTTGTGGTGCGACACGTTGGAGATCAGCAGGCGGGTCAGCGCAGTGATCGCCACGTAGATCAGGAAGCGCACCGGCATGTGGTTGGTCTTGAAGTAGATGCCGACCATGGCGCCCAGTTCGAGGTAGATGAACAGCAGGAGAATGTCATCGATCTTGATATGACCTTCTTCGAGCATCCCGAGAAACTCCATCACCGCCGCCCAGGCCGTCACCGCGCCGATGGCGAACAGCGCCAGGTAGTGAAAGGTCTCGACGAACAGGTTGCCCAGGGACTCGGCCAACTGATGGACGTTCTGCCGCAGTTTCTCGGCCCAATTGATTTTCACGATGGTTTTTCCTTAGGTCGACTCGACCGGATGATGCGGGTTGGACGTGACGGTTGTTCTGCATGCAGAAAAAAGGCCAGCGTCTGGGAAATGAGATGGCGGCCGGGGTCGACTGGACACTTCTGTGGTGCTCTCAAGGGCGTCTTCGCGGGCAAGTCGGACGCCGCCCGCTCGCTCCTACAGATTGCATGGTCTGTAGGAGCGAGGCTTGCCCGCGATGGGGATCGACGCGTAATCACCTGACAAACCCTGAAACCCGGCTAGATTAAAAAGCCACTATTCAAAGCAGCAGGATTCGCTTATCCTGAGCGCTGTATATAAATACAGTAGTAGCAAAGACCCATTATCGTGAAGGCATGTGAGGTGGTGAATGGCCGTCGAAGTGGTATACCGCAGCAGCCGAGATCTGGAGCGCTTGTTCATGGATAAAGCCGAAGCTGACCGTCATGACAAAATGCTCGAACTGGCTGAATTGCTGGCGCAAGTGTTGCAAAAAGCTGTGCCGTCCCTGAGCGAGCAGCAGGTGGAAGAAGCCGGGATCTACATGGCGAAGAACCGCGATGTATTCGCCAAGGCCTTCAAGAGCCAGCCGGACGCCCTGTCCGAACTGCTCAGCGCGCCGGTTGCGGCGGCCGAGCCAGAGGCTCCGCTGGCAGCGCCCGAAGCCGCGGAACCCGCAGCACCGGCCAAGCCCGCCAAGGCGAGCAAAGCCGCCAAGTAAGCAGGCTCGAATTGAACAGGCCCTGAGTCTTTGGCTCAGGGCCTTTTTCATGCCTGTGGAAAACTAAAGCTCGGGTTGCTCCAGCGCTTCGACCAACGCCTTGAAGAAGCGCGCCGCCTCGCCACCGGTGACCACCCGATGATCGAAGGTCAGGGACAGCGGCAGCAGCGGATGCACCGCCACCGCGCCGTTCACGGCCACCGGCTCGTCGCGGATCACCCCGGCGGCAAGGATCGCCACTTGCGGCGGCACCACCACCGGGTTGGCGTAGCGCCCGAACAGAGTGCCGAAGTTGGACAGGGTCAGGGTCGCGCCCATCATCTCCTTGGGCGGAATCGAGCGTGCCTGCACATCGGCGCGCAAGCGCGTCACCCCCGCCTTGAGGTCCACCGCGTCGCGCTGGCCGACATTGCGCAGCACAGGCACGAACAGGCCATCGGGGGTGTCCACGGCGATGCCCAGGTCGAGGTGCTGGTGCTGCTTGATCGACAGGGTCTTGCCGTCGAACGCGCTGTTGAGCACCGGTTCCACCGCACAGGCCGCCGCCAGCGCCTTGGCCAGGCGGATCAGCGGATCGCGGGCCTGGCCCCAGCGATGCAGGTCGGCATCGCCATAAATCGTCACCGGCACCACCTCGGCATGGGAGCGGGCCATGTTCAGCGCCATGCTGCGGCGTACCCCACGCAGCCGGTCGCCGCCGAACCGCTCGCGCTCCTGCTGCGCGGCGCTTTCCACATCGCCGCGGGTGATCAGCCCGTCCTTGGTCGAACCGCTCAAGGCATTCACATCCACGCCCAATTGCCGGGCCAGTTGGCGCACTGCCGGCGTGGCGCGGACTGCCATGTGTTCACGGGTCGAGGGCGCGGCGCCGACAAAAAACCGGTCTTCCTGACTGGCCCCACCACCTTCGAGGCGCCCGACCACGGTGCCGGCATCCGCCTCGCCTTCGTAGCCGAGCAAGGGTTCGCCGACATGCAGGATGTCGCCCGGCGCGCCGTAGGTTTTCGCCACCACGCCGTCATAGGGCGCGGGAATGTCCACCAGGGCCTTGGCGGTTTCCACCGACACCAGCAACTGATCGGCCTTGACCACATCGCCGGCCCTGACGTGCCATTCGACGATCTCCGCTTCCTGCAGGCCTTCGCCCAGATCGGGCAGTTTGAAATATTTCATCGCAGCCTCCTCAGGCGAAGTTCAGGGTGCTGTCGCAGGCGTGAAGAATGTCTTCGACGCCGGGGATGTACAGCGATTCCAGGCGATACAGCGGCGGTGGAATGTCCGGCGCGGTGACCCGCAGGATCGGCGCCTGCAATTCCAGCAATACCCGCTCGTAGAGGCTGGCGGCGATTTCCGCGCCGACCCCGCAGGTGCGCGGCGCCTCGTGCACGATCACGCAGCGCCCGGTCTTGCGCACCGAGGCTTCCAGGGTGTCGAGGTCCAGTGGCTTGATGCAGGCGACATCGATCACCTCCGCCGACACGCCCTGCTCGGCCAGCGCGCTGGCAGCCTGCAGGGTCTCGACGATGCTCGCGCCCCAACTGACCAGGGTGATGTCGCTGCCTTCACGCAGGGTGAAACAGCTGTCCAGCGGCAGGCGCTTGCCGTCGTCCATCAGCGGTTGCGGGTTCATGCGGTAGAGCCGGGTCGGCTCGAGGAACAGCACCGGGTCGGGATCGTCGATGGCCGCCAGCAGCAGGCCGTAGGCCCGTGCCGGCGAGGACGGCACCAGCACCCGCAGCCCCGGGATATGGGCGAACAGCGCCTCGGTGCTTTCGCTGTGGTGCTCCGGCGCGCGAATGCCCGCGCCCATGGGCGTGCGCAGCACCATCGGGCAGGTGATGCGCCCGCGGGTGCGGTTGCGCATGCGGCTGGCATGGGACACCAGGTGCTCCATGGTCGCGTAGATAAAGCCCATGAACTGAATTTCCACCACCGGCTTCAAGCCTTGGGCGGCCATGCCGATCACCAGACCGCCGAGCATGGTTTCCGCCAGTGGCGAATCGATCACCCGCTTGAAGCCGAAACTGTCGCGCAGCCCCAGGGTGGCGCGGAACACCCCGCCGTTCACCCCCACGTCCTCACCCAGGACAATCACGTTCTCGTCCTCGGCCATGGCCCGGTGCAACGCCAGGTTCACCGCTTCCAGCAGGCTGAATGTGCCGTTACTCATGGTCCGTACCTCCCGCACGCCGCGCCAGCCGTTCGAGGAACATCTCGCGCTGTTCGGCCAGGGCCGCCGGCCACTGTGCGTAGACATGGTCCAGTATCGACTCGGGGGCCTGGGTGCCCGCCGCCTCGAAGTTATCCACGGCACGCTGCACCAGCGCCTGGCATTCCACCATCAGCGCCTGCTCGCGGTTTCCCTCCCAGACACCCTGCCCGACCATGAAGCGTTGCAGGCGCTTGATCGGCTCTTCCAGCCAGGCCTGCTTGACCTCATCCGCGGCGCGATAGCGCGTGGAATCGTCGGCGGTGGTGTGGTCGCCCAGGCGATAGCTCAGGCATTCCAGCAGCACCGGTCCCTTGCCATGCCGGGCGCGCTCCAGGGCCACCTGCACCCGGTCGTACACCGCGAGCATGTCGTTGCCATCGACCTGTTCGCCGTGGAAGCCGGCGCCGATGGCCTTCTGCGCCAGGGTCGGCGCGCCGCACTGGATACGCCGTGGCACCGAGATCGCCCACTGGTTGTTGTTGACCACGAATACCACCGGCAATTGCCAGGTGCCCGCCACGTTGAGGGCCTCGAGGAAGTCGCCCTTGCTGGTAGCGCCGTCGCCACAGGTGGTCACCACCACCCGATGCTCGCCACGGATCTTGAACGCGCTGGCCACGCCGCAGGCATGCAGGGCCTGGGTGGCGATCGGCACGCAGATCGGGAAATCCTCGGCCACCGCCGGGTCGACGAAATCGCTGCCGCGCTCGTCGCCGCCCCAGTACAGCAGGATCTCCTCCATGCGCACCCCGCGCATCAGCTGCACGGCGGTGTCGCGGTAATAGGGCACCAGCACGTCTTCGGGCCGCATCAGGCTGCCGATGGCCACGCCAATGGCTTCCTGGCCGAGGGTCGGCGCGTAGGTGCCGATGCGTCCGGTGCGTTGCAGGGCCACGGCTTTCTGGTCGAACAGGCGGGTCAGGACCATCTGCCGGTAGAGCCGGGTCAGCAGATTGAAGTCGTCGGCCCAGGCCGGCAGGTCGCCGAGCAACTGGCCGTCCGGGGACAAATAGCGGGTATAGGGAAGTGCAACCTTGTGAGGCATCACATGGCTCCTGGCACGCCGGGTCAGCGTGCGGTCGTTGCGCCTCGCGCTTGTGGCGCGGGGCCTACAGGGCGCAATGGCCGGGTAAGGCCTTCGCCCCTAGCGGTACAGCACGCGCTCCGCCAAGTCGTCGGCCACCCGCGCCGGGGAGCGCTTTTCAGCCTGGGCGTGGGCGAAGACTTCGGTGAGCCGCTGGCTGATCTTCGACAGGTGGGCGGTGATGGTCGCCAGGTCTTCACCGCGATGCTTGAGCGAAACGTAGATCAGCCCGCCGGCGTTGATCACGTAATCCGGCGCGTAGAGGATGCCGCGGTTTTCCAGTTGGTCGGCGACCTGCAGGTTGGTCAACTGGTTGTTGGCCGAGCCTGCCACCGCCGAGCAGCGCAGTTGCGCCACGCTGTGGCTGTTGAGCACGCCGCCCAGCCCGCAGGGCGCGAGGATGTCGCACGGCGTGCTGAGCAAGGCTTCGTTGGCGATCGGATGGGCACCCAGTTGCTCCATGGCCAGTTGCACCTTGCCGGAATCGATATCGCTGACCAGCAACTCGGCACCCGCGGCATGCAGCTGTTCGGCGAGGGCAAAGCCGACATTGCCCAGGCCCTGGATAGCGACCCGCAAGCCTTCGAGGTTGTCGCTGCCGAGGCGGGCCATGGCGGTGGCGCGAATGCCGGCGAACACGCCCATGGCGGCATGCGGTGCCGGGTCGCCGGAGGCGGTGGTGCTGGTGACGTGCTGGGTGGTTTGGGCGATGCAGTCCATGTCGGCGACCGAGGTGCCGCTGTCGATGGCGGTGATGTAGCGGCCATCGAGTTGCTCGACGCAGCGACCGAAGGCTTCGAACAGCGCGGCGCGGCTTTCGACGTGGGGCGGACGGATGATGACGGCCTTGCCGCCGCCGTGGGGCAAACCAGCCAGGGCGGCCTTGTAGCTCATGCCCTGGGCCAGGCGCACGGCATCGACCACGGCACTTTCGTCGTCGGGGTAGGCAAGGTAACGACAGCCTCCCAGGGCAGGCCCCAGGCGACTGCTATGAATGGCGATCACCGCCTTCAACCCGGTGGCCGAGTCAACGCTCAGGTGCAGCGATTCAAGGCGAGTGCTTTGCATGAGAGCGAACATCGTCGGGCTCCCGAATCACTTCTTGTAGTCGCCAGTATAGGCTTGTGCATGAAAATTGCTGGAGCGCGCGGGAATAAGCCGAACACCTTTTCAGGCTTTAGGAAATAACCTGCTACGACATGTGTGCGGCACTGGACGAACGCTCGCGACGGGGCTAAAACGAGGCATTCGCCGGAGATTTCGATGAACCCGCGTCAAGCTTTTTTCGCCTGCCTGCAACAGTCCCCGCCCGCCCTTTTCGAGGCGGCACTGTGGATCGCTGCCGAACACGACACCGAGGTATCGACCGAGCAGTTGCTGCAGGATTTCAAGGAGCTGCAACAGCGGGTCAGCTCCGGCTTGCCGTTGCTGCCGGTCAGCGAACTGGGCCAGCCGCTGCTGCGGCGCATGAACGACCTGGGTTTCCAGCAGGACGAGTTCCTGCCGCTGCGCCCACAGGCGGCGCTGCTGGACAAGGTGCTGCACACCCGGCGCGGGCAACCGCTGGCGCTGGGACTGATAGCCCTGGAGCTGGCACGGCGCCTGGAAATCCCCATGGTCGGGGTCAACTTCCCGGGGCACTTTCTGTTGCGCGTGCCCGGCGCCGATCACCTGCTCGATCCCTGCGGCGGGCGCCGCCTGTATCCCAACGACTGCCGTGAACTGCTGGAGCGCCAGTACGGGCCGAACATCAAGCTGACCGCCGAGCACCTGGCCACGGCCAGCCCACAGCAGATGCTCCAGCGCCTGTCGCGCAACCTGCGCCAGTTGCACCTGAGCCACGACGACCACCTCAATGCGCTGATCGATGCCGAGCGGGTCCTGGAACTGGGCAACGGCAGCGCCTCCGACTACCTGGCCCGCGCCAGCCTCTACCAGCACCTGGACTGCCCCAACGCCGAACGCTTCGACCTGGAGCACGCCCTGCTGCTCAGCGAAGACCCGATCCAGCGCCTGCGCCTGACCGAACGCCTGGGGCACCTGCCGCCCAATACCATCGTGCACTGATGGGGCGCTCTGCCTCCCATGCCACAATGCCCGGCGACGACTCTCCGTTTGCTTCAAGGATGAACAGCATGAACAGCGCCGAACGCTTTCTTCAGGACTTTCACCAGCGTCGCCCCGGCACCACGCCGCCGGCCTTTTCCGGGCTGAGCCTGCCGGGGCGCGGTTCATCCTACGAGATGCTGGCGGCCACGCTCGCCACCGCTCAGCTTCGCGCACGGGTGCTGGACCTGGGCTGCGGCGACGGTTTCCTGCTGGATCTGCTGGCCAGGGAGTATCCCGAAGCCCGGTTGATTGGCGTGGACATGAGCGCAACCGAACTGCAGGCAGCACACACCCGCCTGGCGAACCGCAGCGTGCTGCTCAATGAGCGGGCCCAGTGCCTGTCGATTGCCAGCGGCAGCGTCGATGCCGTGGTATCGCACCTGGCCCTGATGCTGATGAGCGATATCGAACAGGTGCTGGAGGAGATCCATCGGGTCCTGGCCAAGGGCGGGCAGCTTTCGGCCATCGTCGGCCGGGCCTTTCTGTTGGGCGAGCCGGGCCAGCGCTACTTGCAGGCCTTGCGCGCCGCCGCCCGACGCGACCAGCTCCGTCCCCTGCCCCTGGTGGATCCCCGTACTCAGTCACAGAGTGGATGGCGGGCACTGTTGGGCCACCGCTTCACCTCACTGCAATTCGAGGAACTGGGCCTTGAGTGGACGCCCACCTTCGAGGAGCTCTGGGACTCGTTGGGAGAAACCTACGACCTGGACCGCCTGACACCCGCCAATCGCGCATTGATGAAGAGCGAACTGCGCACGGCCATACACCCCTTGCTACGGGCGGACGGCACGCTGCTGACCGGCTGGGGGCTGCTGCTGATCCAGGCCAGGGCTGCATGACAGCCCCGCCCGGGCTCTGGCAGGATGCTCGGCTCACACCAGGGAATGGGCACAGCATGCTGATCAGAAAAGCTCATGGCGACGACGCGCAACGCGTCTTCGTCATTCGCAACCAAGCCATCAACCACCAGTGCAGCGGCCATTACCCCGCCGCCGACCTGCAAGTCTGGACCGCTGGCAGCCTGGGGGACTACTTCATCGAAGTCCTGGAGAAGACCGGGCACGTAGCCGTCATCGACGACCAGATCACCGCCAGCGGCATGCTCGACCTGGAGTCGGGGCAGGTCGATGCGGTGTTTGTCGATCCGGCGTACATGGGCCGCGGGATCGGCCGGCAGATGATGAACTACCTCGAACAACTGGCACTGCAGGCCGGCCTGCCGCACCTGATCCTGGACTCGACCCTGAACGCCGCGGACTTCTATCGCCACTGCGGCTTCGTCGGCGAACGGATTGCCCAGTACCAGTCGCCCCGTGGCCTGACCCTGGCCTGCGTGCCGATGATCAAGCATCTGGCACGCTGAGCCCGCGCTCGTTCAGGGTTTGAGCGGTGCCTGCAGTTCCGGGGCCGGTCCCGCGCCTGCCGAAGAAGCCTCGGACGGCGAGCGCACCTGGATGATCAGCAGCGCCGCAATCACCGCCGGAATCGCGCAAAAGAAGAAGATCTGCTGCACCGGGATGTGCATCGCCAGCAGCAGGCCGCCGAACAGCGGGCCGAGGATCGAGCCGAAGCGGCCGACACCCAGGGCCCAACCAGTGCCGGTGGCGCGCACATGGGCCGGGTAGAAGTTGCTGGCGAAGGCATTGAGGGTCAGTTGGCCGCCGATGATGCAGAAGCCGGCGGCGAAGACGAAGGCCACCAGGTAGCGCGGGTTGTCGTGGTTCAGGCCCAACAGAATGGTGCACAGCGCCGCCCCGGCCAGCACCGCCGAAAGCAGCCGTACCTTGCGTTTCAGGCGGTCGGCGAACCAGGCCATGCAGATCGCCCCCAGGGTACCGGCGAACAGGAACATCGAGGTCACCAGGTTCGCTTCGTTCAAGCCAAGGCCACTTTCCAGCAGCAGCGACGGCAACCAGCTGATCATGAAATACAGCAGGATCAGGCTGACGAAAAAGGTCGACCAGATCAGCAGCGTCGGGCGCGCATAACCGTGGCGGAACAACTCGATCACCGTGAGCTTGCTGCCCTGCTCGGCTTGGTTATGCGCGGCCGAGGCGGCCGGTGGCTGCCAGTCCGGCAACATGCGCGCGGTGACCTTGCGCAGGCGGGCATAAGGCGGCTGATCGCGCAGCAGGCGCGGCAGCGATTCGGGCAGGAACCAGGCAAGGAACGGGAACAGCAGCAACGGCGTGACACCGCCGGCGAGGAACACCGCCTGCCAGCCGAAGCTGTCGATGAAGCCTGCGGCGACAAAACCGCCGGCCGCGCCGCCGAAGGAGAAACCGCAAGCGGCCAGGGTCACCATCAGGGTACGCAGACGCGGTGGCGAGTATTCCGACATCAGCGCCATGGCGCTGGGCATCGCCCCGCCCATGCCGATGCCGCAGATAAAACGCGCGACCATCAGGCTGTTCAGCGAATCGGCGAACACCATCATCACGGTGAGGCTGGCGTAGATCAGCACGCAGGCCAGCAGAATCCGCCGCACGCCAAAACGGTCCGCCAGCGGCGTCACCGCCAGCGAGCCCAGGGTCAAGCCCAGCAGGTTGGCACTGAACACCGGACCGAACGCAGCTTTCTCCAGGCCCCAGTCCTGGGCCAGGGCCGGCACCACATAACCCAGCACCTGGGCGTCGTAGCCGTCGGTGACCAGCAACAGGGCCAGAAGCAGAAGAAGCAACCACTGATAACGCGACACGGGACGTGCGTCGAGCGCCGCCCGGAAGCTGGCAATCTGATTGTGCATCGCAAGGTACCTGCTGGTTTTTATGGTTATGGGAGCCGGCAGACCGTCATTGCTCTTGGGCGGCAATGATCGGTCTTGTGTACGTCTTCAGGTGCAGGAGCGGGCTTGCACCTACGGGCATATCTTCTATTGCGGCTGCCACAGGCCGTGGCAGCGGCAATAGAGGTCAGGCAGGCGTATCGGGCTGGTTGGCCGGATGGGCCTTCTGGAACGCCGGGTGTTCGGCGGCCAAGGCGGCGACCCGGCGAATCCGCGGGTAGGCGTCCAATGGCACCTTGAAGCGCTCGGCCGCGTACAGCTGGGGAATCAGGAAGGTGTCGGCCAGCCCCGGTTGTTCGCCGAAGCAATACCCCTGCTCGCCGATCAATTGCTCGACCGCCGCCAGGCCGTTGCTGATCCAGTGGCCGATCCACTCCAGCACCCGGGCCTCGTCGTAGCCCCACTGACGCAACAGGTTCTGCGTGCTGGAGTTGTGCAGCGGATGGATATCGCAGCCGATCAGCAATGCCACCGCCCGCTCGTGGGCGCGGGCCGCCAGCTCCTGGGAGAGCAGCGGCACCTGTGGATAACGTTCCTCCAGGTACTCGATGATGGCCAGCGACTGGATCAGCAACTCGCCGTCATCGGTACGCAAGGCCGGCACGCGGCCTTGGGGGTTGATCCGCAGGTATTCCGGCTGGCGATTCGCACCGCCCCCGGCTGCCAGCAGATTGACTGGCAGCGCCTGGTAATCCAGGCCCTTGAGCGCCAGGGCGATGCGCACCCGGTAGGAAGCGGTCGAGCGATAGTAGGTATAGAGCTCCATGACGCGCACCTCTTCTTAACGGGCAGGCAGGATTTTGCCGCGGCATTCGCCGAAACCTATGGAGGCAAAACCCTCACGGCGGCAGCGACCGCGCAGGATGATTTCGTCGCCGTCCTCGAGGAACTTGCGCACTTCGCCGGAGGCCAGCTCGATCGGCTTCTTGCCGCCTTCGGTGATCTCCAGCAGGCTGCCGAACTGGCTGCTTTGCGGGCCCGACAGGGTGCCCGAACCGAACAGGTCGCCGGCCTGCAACTGGCAGCCGTTGACGCTGTGGTGGGCGACCATCTGCGCCACGGTCCAGTACATGTACTGGGTGTTGCTCAGGGTCAGGCGGTGGGCCGGCAGGCCTTGCTCGCGCATCTTCTCGGTGAGCAGCAGCACTTCCAGTTCGATATCGAAACCACCGGCGGCCTGGTCGCGCTTGTCCAGCAGATACGACAACGGCTGCGGGTCGCCTTCGGGACGTGGCGTCTGGGCACGGCGGAACGGCTCCAGGGCTTCGGCCGTCACCACCCACGGCGAGATGCTGGTGATGAAGCTTTTCGACAGGAACGGGCCCAGCGGCTGGTATTCCCAGGCCTGGATATCCCGCGCCGACCAGTCGTTGAGCAGGCAGAAGCCGGCGATGTGCTCGGCGGCGTCGCCAATGGCAATCGGCTCGCCCATTTCATTGCCCTGGCCGATCCAGATACCCAGCTCCAGCTCGTAGTCCAGCCGCGCGCATGGGCCGAAAGTCGGCTCGCTCTGGCCGGCAGGCAGGGTCTGGCCCTTGGGCCGGCGTACGTCGGCACCGGAAGTACGGATGGTGGACGCGCGGCCGTGGTAACCGATCGGCACGTACTTGTAGTTCGGCAGCAGCGGGTTGTCCGGGCGGAACAGCTTGCCGACGTTCTGCGCGTGCTCGATGCCGACATAGAAGTCGGTGTAGTCGGTGATCTTCGCCGGCAGGTGCATCTGGCAATCGGCAGCCAGGGGCAGCAGCTTCGCCCCCAGGGCCTCGACCTTGCCGCGCAGGCTGCTGCCTTCGCCGAGCAACTCCAGCAGGCGCTCGCGCAGGGCGACGCGGGCCGGGCGGCCCAGTTCGAAAAAGGCATTCAACTGGCCGCCACGGGTGGCTTCCACCGCGGCCTTGGCCGGGCCCTCGAACAGCCCGGCGTCGAGCGCCGCTTCCAGGTCGAAGATGTGCTCGCCGATGGCCACGCCGCTGCGTGGCGCCGAACCCTGGAGGCTGAACACCCCCAGCGGCAGGTTCTGCAACGGGAAGTCGGCATGATCGTTGGCGGAGGCAACCCAGCTGCGGGTGATGGTTGGCTGATTCATGGGTTATTTCCGATTCGGGTTGAAGGTGGCGGGCAGCGATGCCCAGCAAGCATCGTAGTCGTTCTGCAATTGCGGGCACTCCAGGGCGAACTGGCTCGGGCGCAGCACCTGGCTGGTCTCGAACATGAAAGCCATGGTGTTGTCGATCTTGGCCGGTTGCAGCTCGGCGTTGATCGCCTTGGTGCAGCTTTCGCCATCCGGGCCGTGGGCGCTCATGCAGCTGTGCAGCGAAGCGCCGCCGGGCACGAAACCTTCGGCCTTGGCATCGTAGGCGCCCTGGATCAGGCCCATGTATTCGTTCATCAGGTTGCGGTGGAACCACGGCGGCCGGAAGGTGTTCTCGGCCACCATCCAGCGCGGCGGGAAGATCACGAAGTCGAGGTTGGCCAGGCCGTGCACGCTGGTGGGCGAGGTCAGCACGGTGAAAATCGACGGGTCCGGGTGGTCGAAGCTGACGGTGCCGATGGTGTTGAAACGGCGCAGGTCATATTTGTACGGCACATTGTTGCCGTGCCAGGCCACCACGTTCAGCGGCGAATGATCCAGCTCGCAGCCCCACAGCTCGCCGAGGAACTTCTGCACCAGGGTGGTCGGCTGCTTGAGGTATTCGTAGTGGGCGACCGGGGTCAGGAAGTCCCGCGGGTTAGCCAGGCCGTTGCTGCCGATCGGCCCCAGGTCGGGCAGGCGCAGGGGTGCGCCATGGTTTTCGGCTATATAGCCACGAGCCTGTGGGTCCAGCAGTTCGACGCGGAATTTCAGGCCGCGGGGCAATACCGCGATCTCCAGCGGCTCGACCTCCAGTACCCCCAGCTCGGTGGCAATGCGCAGGCGGCCCTGTTCGGGCACCAGCAGCAACTCGCCGTCGGCGTTGAAGAACACCCGCTCCATGGAGCGGTTGGCGCGGTAGGTGTAGATGCTGATTCCGGCCGGTTTCTGCGCCGCCGAGTTGGCGACCATGTTCACCAGGCCGTCGATGAAATCGGTCGGCTCACTCGGAATATCCAGCGGGTTCCAGCGCAACCGGTTGGGCGTGATCTCGCCCAGCGGCCCGCCCGCCAGTTGGCGGTCCAGCTTGACGAACGCCGGGTGGTTGGCCGATGGCTGGATGCGGTACATCCAGGTGCGCCGCGCTTCGCTGCGGACCATGGTGAAGGCCGTGCCGGAGAAGAGTTCGGTGTAGAGGCCGTAGGGGGCTTTTTGCGGGGAGTTCTGGCCGACGGGCAAGGCGCCTGGCAGGGCCTCACTGGAAAACTGGTTGCCGAAGCCCGACTGGTACGCAAGCCCGGACGCCGTGGAATCGAGGTTCATGGAGCCTCCTGGAAGTGGAGTTGGCAGCGGCCTGCGACTCCATGGGAAGAGCTCTGGGCACGCTTGCGTTATTTTTATCGTAATCCAATTACGGATAACGTAATTTGATTGGTATTGACCGTCAAGCTATAAAGACGCCCATTCGTCCCGGGATCACACCGCCTCCATGGAAAAGCCGCGCAGCACCAGCGACAGCAACGGTAAACAGAAAGTCCGCTCGGCCGAGGTCGGCACCGACATCCTCAAGGCGCTGGCCGAGCTGTCGCCGGCCACCTCGCTGTCACGCCTGGCCGAACACGTGCAGATGCCGGCGAGCAAGGTCCACCGTTATCTGCAAGCGCTGATCGCCAGCGGCTTCGCCGAACAGAACACCGCCACCAACCACTACGGTCTGGGCCGCGAGGCCTTGCGGGTGGGCATGGCCGCGCTGGGCAGCATGGACGTGTTGAAGGTCGCCGCCCTGCCCCTGGCCGAGCTGCGGGATGAGTTGAACGAGACCTGCTTTCTCGCGGTATGGGGCAACCAGGGCGCGACCGTGGTGCATATCGAACCCGCCGTGCGCGCGGTGACGGTGGTGACGCAACTGGGCTCGGTGCTGCCGCTGCTCAGTTCATCCACCGGGCTGGTGTTCGGCGCCTACCTGCCGAACCGCGAAACCGTCGATTTGCGCGAACAGGAACTCAAGGCCCACGCGCCCCATGCGCTGGCGGACGACCAGGTGTATGCCGCCCTGTGCGAACAGATTCGCCAGCGCGGCCTGCACCATGTGCATGGTCTGCTGATGCCGGGCGTGGATGCCTTGTCGGCGCCGGTGTTCGACGCCACCGGTAAGGTCGCCGCCGTGCTGACGGTGGTCGGCCCGACCTCGCTGTTCCACGCCGACGAAAACGGCCCGGCGGCGCAGCGCCTGCTGGCGGCGTCCCAGGCGGTGAGCTGGCGCATGGGCTACCAACCCTGAAGCCCCCTGTAGCCGCTGCCGCAGGCTGCGATCGACGGCGCAGCCTTCGCCACCCCTGACGACGCGGTACCTCCGATAATTCGCAAAGCCTTCTGTTATGACGGCTACGTCGGAATGCCGCCCACGCCGATCGCAGGCTCCGCCAGCGGTTACAGCATCAACCCCAACGTCTTGGCCTTGGCCACTGCCTGAGTGCGACGCTCCACCCCGAGCTTGCTGTGAATGCGTCGCGCGTGGGTTTTCACCGTGTGCAGGGAAATGAACAACTGCTCGGCGATCTGCTGGTTGGAGCTGCCCAGGGCAATCAGTTGCAGCACCTCCAGTTCCCGCTGGCTCAGCGGGCTCTCCCCTGCCGCCGGCAGCAGTACCGACGTTTCGAGTTCGGCCACCGGCTGGAGGTCAAACATCCGCGGCTGACGCAGGCGCAACTCATGCAACGCCTGGTGCAGGTTGCAGCGCGCACCGAGCTCCAGCCCCTCCTGCAAGGCACCGTCGGACAACGCCCGATCCCCCAGCAGGAAAGCGACCTCGGCCAGGGCCAGGTGCAACTCGGTCTGCAGGCATAACATGCCCCGTTGCCGGGCCTGTTCGAGCAGGCGCTGCAAGGTTGCCACTGGTGCCTCGGCGCGCTGCAGGTACACCTCGGCCAGCACCAGCAGGTACTCGATACGTGGAATCAGCTCGAGGCTGGCCGGTGGCGCCTGGCGCGCCTGTGGTCCACGGTAGTGACGCAGCACCCGCCTCAAGGCCTCCTGGACCAGTTCCGGCCGCCCCTGCTGCAACCAGAACACGCTGCTGACCTGCAGCAGCACGGCGCGGTACACAGTGTCGGGAATCTGCCGCTGCTGCATCAGTCGCTCGGCATCGCGCAGGCGCACAAAGGCATAGGCGTAATCGCCCTGGTTGGCGGCCAGAAACGCCTGGCCGAGAAATCCGTACAAGGCGCGTTTGTCATGGCTGAGCAGACAGAGCTCGAGCCCGTTCTGGAAATGCCCGGCGGCCTGTTCCGCCTGGCCCTGACGCAAGGCCAGGCGCCCGCGGCGCAAGGCGATACGACCCAGCAGCGGACCGATCCGATAAGCCTGGCGACTCAACAATTGCTGCACCTCGTCCAGCAGGCTCTGCGCCCTGTGGGGCGCCCCACGCTGCTCCAGCAACTGCGCATGGTCCAGCTCCAGCAGCGCTTCGAACACCAATGAATCCTGGGCCCGAGCCAGGCACAGCGCCTCGCGGCTGAGCATCTGCGCCACGTCCAGCTCGCCCCTGAGCAAGGCCTGCTGGGTCAGCCCCGAAAGGCACAGCAGGCGGGTCGGCCAGGCATGGGCCGGCAGTTCGGTCAGCGCCTCGAGAAAATGCATCCGCGCCGGTTCCATCAACCCTTGCAGATGCAGCAGCCACCCTTGCTGCGCCTGCCAGCGCGCCACCAGCTGCCGCTGTCCGGAGGCCGTCGGCTGCGGCGCGAAACGCGCCATCTGCGCCACACAATGTTGCGCCTGGTCGAAGCGCCCGGCGAACAGCAAGGCCGCCGTCAACAACCCCACCAACTGCGGGCTGCCGAGCAGCAACTCGTCGCCCTGCTGCTCATGCAGACGCAACAGCAACACCACGTTCTGCTGCTCGAACAGCTGCTCGAAGCTGAAGTGCTGCAACAGGCTGACCGCCACTTCGTATTCCTGCGCCAGCAACGCCTGCTCGAACGCTGCCTGCCAGTCCTCCTGCGCGGCGAACCACTGGCAGGCCCGGCGATGCCAGGAGCGTCCCGCCGGCCAGGGCTCGTCGCGCATCAGCCGGGCCAGGGGGGCGAACACTTGCAGCCACTCCGGCGCTGGGTCCCAGGGTTCGATAAAGCAACCCAGCTCCTGCAGCGCCCGCAGGTACTGGGCGCCCTCCCCGGCGCCGAACAGGTGCTCGCACAACGCCGCATTGAAACGCGGCAGGTGCGCCAGCACATGCCAGACCTCGGACAGTTCCGCCGGCAACACGCTGAACAGCTCGTGCTCCAGGTATTCCAGCAGGGTATTGGGCCGCCCCTGTCGGCACGGCGAGGCCGCCAGGTCGCTGCCTTCGAGCAGGGCGATGCGCACGCCGGCGCACCAGCCGGCACTGCGCTGGAAAATCCGGCTGGCGGTGTGGATCGACAAGGGTTGCGGCAGTTGGCGCAGCAGTCGCTCGATGTCCTCCTGGGTGAAGGCCAGCTCGGGCCCCGTGCATTCGTAGAGCTGGTCGTCGAGCAGCAGCCGCGGCCAGTTGCATTGCGGTCGGCGGCGGCCGCCCAGCCACCAGGTCAGCGCCGGGTTGCCGATCGCCAGCAGGCGGTCGAGCAGCAGGTCCAGCTGCGGCGCCGCGACCCGGCAGTAGTCGTCGAGGAACAGCCAGGTCGGGGTCTGCACATGTGCCAGGTGGTCCAGCACCGCAGCCTCGTCCGACGCGGCCAGGCCCAGCGCCCGCGCCAGCTCGCCGCACAGTTGCAGCGGTGTCTGCATCGCCCCGGCCTGGGGCAACCAGCACACCCGGCATTCGGCCGGCGCCTGCAACAGGCACTCGGCGAGCAAGGCCGTCTTGCCGCTGCCGGCCGGCGCACAGAGCAGTTTCACCCGCGCCGGCGATGCCAGAAGCGGGGCACTCAGACGGCTGCGGGACAGGTGGTGGGAGGACAAACGAGGCAGGAATCCAGGACAGGGGGTCATGGCGGTCATTGCGGCGTGCCTTTTTATAGTTTTAGCCTGCGTGCCCTCACCCTAGCCTTGTCGCCGGTGCTTGTTGAGAAGTATTCAGCGCGCTGATCCGCGTCCATAAAAAAGGCGACCGATCGGTCGCCTTTTGCCATCGTTTGTATCCTGAGCCTTACCGAACACCGGCTGCGCGGAGGGCGGCCGGGGTGTAGTCGGCGGCCTTGGCGGCGAAGCCGAACTCGAAGCTGTGCTTCTCTTCGTTCTTCATCCCCAGGGCGATGTAACGCCCGGCGATGATGTCGTACAGCGCTTCGAGGGTGTAGGCCGGCACCTGGGCGTTGTAATAGAACTGCGCATGCCCTTCGGCCACTCGCCACAGCTGGCCGCGACCGTCGTAGTGATCCACCAGGGCCACCTGCCAGCTGTCCTCGTCGATGTACATGTGGCGCTTGGCATAGATATGCCGCTCGCTGGGCTTGACCGTGCCGATCACTTCCCAGACCCGGTGCAGCTCGTAGCGGGTCAGGTCCTGGTTGATATGCCCGGCCTTGATGATGTCGTCGTACTTGAGGCTCGGCGAATCCAGCTTGTAGCTGTTGTAGGGGATGTACATCTCCTTCTTGCCCACCAGCTTCCAGTCGTAGCGGTCCGGCGCGCCGGAGAACATATCGAAGTTGTCCGAGGTGCGCAGGCCGTCGGCGGCGGTGCCCGGCCCGTCGTAGGCCACTTGCGGGGCGCGGCGCACACGGCGCTGGCCGGCGTTGTAGATCCACGCCAGGCGTGGTTCCTTCACTTGGTCGAGGGTTTCGTGCACCAGCAGCACGTTACCGGCCAGGCGCGCCGGGGCGGTCACCGCCTGCTTGAAGAAGGTCAGCACATTGGCGCCTTTTTCCGGGTCCAGGTCCGGGATCTGCTGCGGCACCGCCACTTCTTCCTCGAAGCGGATCGGCGTGTAGCTGCCGTTGGTCTGTGGCGTGGCCTGGGTGATGATCCGGCGTAGGTTGCCGCCGCGATAACGGGTGGTGTGGTTCCACAGCACTTCCACACCGGTCTTCGGAATCGGGAAGGCGTAGTAGCGGTTGCCGGTGAAGTTGGCCAGGCCGTTGCCTTCGTTGATCGAGGTGACGTTCAGCGCGCTGCGCTTGGCCGACTCGTAGATGTCCGCCGGCAGGCCGACCGTGCGATGGGTCGGGTAGACCGGGATCTTGTAGGTTTCCGGGTAACGCTTGAACATCGCCACCTGGCCGTCGGAGAGCTTGTCCTTGTATTTGTCGACAGTGGCCGCGGTGATGGTGAACAGCGGCTTCTCGCTGGCGAACGGGTCGGCAAGAAAACCCTTGGCGTCCACCGCTCCAGCGTTCTTGCCGATGCCGCCGGTCCAGGCCGGGATCGAGCCGTCGGCATTGCCGGCCTTCTCCGCACCGAGCGGGGTCAGGCTGGTGCCGAGCTTGTCCGCTTCCTGCGGGGTGACCGCCGCCATCACGTTGACCGCCAGCAGGGTCAAGGCCAGGGCACCGCATTGCAAAATCGTCTTGCGCATAAAGTTGTCCTTCCTGGGTCGGGTCAGAAGTTCACGCCAAAGCTCAACGCGAGGAAATCGCGGTCTTTGAGGGTGTTGTAGTCGCCGCCGAAAAAGTCGGTGTAACTGAGGCTGGCGGTGTAGGTGTTGCGGTAGTCGGCATCGACCCCGAGGCTCACCGCCTTGGCGCCTTCGTTGAACAGGCCGTTGGGCCCGTAGCCGTTGACGTCGTGGGACCAGGACAGGTTGGGCTTGAGGTTGATCCCGGCGATCAGGTTGTTGTAATCGAGGATCGCCCGGGCGCGATAACCCCAGGACGTGGCCGTGACGAAACCGTCGGTATCGCCGCCGAAACCGTACTGGCCGTAGACCGAATCGCGGCCGTAGCGCAGCTGGCTTTTCGACTCCAGGCCACCGACATGCACGATGGCCGCCTCGCCCACCAGGGTCAGGCGGTCGGCGCCCAGCACCTGATCGAAGAACTGGGTCAGGGTGCTCTGCACCTGGGTGATTTCCTTGCGCCGGTAACCGGTGTTGTCGGCCCCCGCCGAGGTCCGCACCGGCGATGCCAGGCCACCGGCGATGGGGTTGACCAGGGCCAGGGTCAGGTCGTTGGTGTTGACCTGCACCGGGGCATTGGGCCGGTAGCTGATCTCGCCGGTCCAGGCGGTACCGGTGGGCAGCGTGGTGGAGAAGCTGGCGCCGTACAGGCGGATGTCTTCCGGGTATTCGAGGTAGTACTGGCCGCGCCCGAGCATCACGCTCTGGGCCAGGGCCGAACCGGTGCCCGGGGCGATCCTGTTGGCGGTGCTGACGATCCCCGGGATGCTCGCCAGGGTGCTGCTCCCGGCGGTGATGGTGCCGACCGTCGGGGTGCGCGCGTGGTAGTTCATGAAGTACAGGCCGTACTCGGTGTCGGCGCCGAGCCAGCGCAAAGCGGTGCCCCACTGCCCGGAGTCGCGGGCATCGCGGTCGCCGGCGCGGCCGATCACCACGCCTTCGGGGGCCACGGTGAAGCCCTGGCCGAACGCCGCGGCAATCGGTTGCAGCGGCCGGATCGCCGGGCTGCCGACGGTGTAGCCAGTGGTGCAGCCGTCCGCCACCACGTCGTTGCCGAAGAAGGTGCCGCAGTTGTCGACCACGGTCTGGTCCCACTCCAGCTGATAGAAACCTTCCACGGTCAGTTGGTCGGTCAGGCCCTGGGAAGCGAACAGCATGTTCACCGGGATCAGGCCTTCCTTGATCTCGGCACCCGGGCGGCGAAACGCCGAGACGTCGATCGGGTTGATGCTGTTGATCGAGTTGCCGATGAAGGTGCTCTCGCCCCAACTGACCACCTGCTTGCCGGCGCGCACGGTGCCCGGCAGGTCGGCGATGGAGTAGTTGTGATAGATGAAGGCGTCGAGGATCTGCCCGCCGGAAGACTTGGCGCCCTCCTTGCGGTTGTGGTCGCTGATGGGTTTGAACTCGCGGTCTTCGTCCTTGAGTTCGAAGTCGTACCAGTATTTGCCCCGGACGAAGACACCGGTGTCGCCGTACTTCAACTCAAGGTCGTGGATGCCCTTGAAGATCTTCGAGAAGGTCTCGCCCTTCTTGAAGTTCAGGCGCCCGTCGTCGCCAGTGGAGGACTGCCCGCGACCGCCGTTGGACACACCCACCAGGTCCTTGTCGGCATCGCGCATGCCCCAGCTGGCGCCGATGGACAGCGAAGAATCGAACTGCCCCTCGATCTCCCCGATGTTGAATGAAACGGCCTGCGCCTGGGCGCAGCCCCCCAAGGCCACCGCGACGGCTAGCGCCCGCGGTGTGAAGATGGCGCGCATTGTTGTTTTTGTCATGCGTCTTCCCCGGTGAGTGACAGAAGGCCTCACCCTACTGCCGGCGCACAGGAGCGATAAGCGCACCAAGGAGGTATTCGCGTTGTCGCCCGAAAGGATGAATGCCCTCGCCAGCCGGGCCTTTGCGCGGTACATCGACGGGCTGGATGGATGGGTATCAGGTGGATGGATTGCGCCCTTGCCGGGCATATCCGCGCGGTGTGCACTACTATTGCCCAGGCTGTAACAGTCCTTGTCCGCAATCGCTATTTTTCATTGAGCAGCCAGCCCTTATTCTGGCCTCGCTCTCACGGCAAACAGCCACGCGGAGTCGCCCAGAGGTGTGATCACGCCACCTTGGAGGCAAGAGGATTCAGAAGGTTTGAAGCAAGGATATTCAGATCTTCACCGGGTGTTCACTGACGTTGATTTGTTGCTCCTTGATCTAACGTCTTCTTTCGGCCGCTGCCTTGCAGCGGCCTTTTTTATGCCCGGGAGAAAGTCCGGTTGGCGCTCAAGGCGCCTGGTCGCCGTCGCAATGGAAACGATGCAACAAACGATGGGCCACCGGCGCCAGGATCAGGCCGAAGGCGGCGACGAACACCAGGTTGGTATAGAGGCCGTAGCTGGCGAAGAACAGCTTGCCCCCCGCCGTGGCGGGCATGGCCGCGGGCCCGATGCCGCCGAGCATCATCGCGGCGTTGAACAAGGCGTCGTAGCCGCTGACACCCGGCTCGAAATACAGATGCCCGGCGATCCCCAGCAACAGCGAGATACCGATCAGGCCCAGGGTGGCCAGGACGTGCAGAAACAAGCGGCGCAGAAACAACAGGCGCGATAACAGCGGCTGGGTCTTGGATTCGTACATGGGCTGCGTGTCCTTATGCGGTCGATATCCGACGAGCATAGTGATCCACGCATAAGGCGTACAGCCGCGCGGGCCACGGCTGTACGGGTCGGCCGGCGGGCTGCTTCAGATCGTGTATTTCTGCAGGTTCTGCATCATCTCTCTCAGGGCTTCGATATTGTCCTTGGGGTGCGCCGCGCCTTCGAAGTCGCAGATCTGCTGCCAGTTGGCGGCGACATCTTCCGGGGAGAAACCTTCACGCGGATCGAAGCCCAGGCCCAGGCTGCGCTCCCAGCGCACCTTGCCCATCCAGCCACCGCCGACTTCGAACAGACCGGACGTCTCCTGGCAGTTCTCGCTGCCCAGGTACACCACCAGCGGGCTGACCAGCTCCGGCTTGAGTTGCTCGAACACCTGCGGCGGGATCAACCCTTCGGTCATCCGCGTGCCACCGGTTGGCGCGATGGCGTTGACCAGGATGTTGCTCTTGCGGCCTTCGATGGCCAGGGTGCGGGTCAGGCCGTAGAGGCCGAGCTTGGCCATGCCGTAGTTGGACTGGCCGAAGTTGCCGTAGATGCCGGACGTGGACGCGGTGAAGATCACCCGCCCATAACCCTGCTCGCGCATGTGCGGCCAGGCGGCGCGGGTCACCTTGTAGGCGCCTTCGACGTGGACGCGGTACACCAGGTCCCAATCGGCGTCTTCCATCTTGTGGAAGGTCTTGTCGCGCAGGATGCCGGCGTTGTTCACCACCACATCCACGCGGCCGAAGGCATCCAGGGCGTTCTGCACGATCTTGTCGCCGTCGGTCACCGAGTCGTGGTTGGCCTCGGCGATGCCGCCGGCTTCGCGAATCTGCGCCACCACCCGGTCCGCCGCCGAGGCATTGGCGCCCTCGCCCTGGGTCGAGCCGCCCAGGTCGTTGACCAGGACCTTCGCCCCGTGCCTGGCGAACAGCAATGCGTGAGCCTGCCCCAGACCGCCGCCGGCACCGGTGACGATCACGACTTTATTCTCGAAGCGCACAGACTCACTCATACCGAACTCCCACAGGCCAGATGGACAACAGACGGACAATGGCTTCGAGTGTCAGGCACACGGCTGGCGGTCACAATAAACACGGCTGAAGCTGAATGGTGCGCAATAAGGCAGGGGGATGATCGAGGGGTAACGATGTGGCGGGGCGCACTAGCGCCTGGCGTTTACAGGCCAAGGTCGCAGAACGGCGGTCGCTAGGGACAGCGCGGGTCTCTCAGGAGCAGGCCCGCTTTTGCGGTGGAAACTCCAGGCTGTCGCGAAAGGCCAGATAGTGCTTGAGCACCTGGACCGGTGCTTCGGTCTGCGGGTAGTGGCCGATACCGGCCAGCAGCACGGTATCCGGGGAGGGGATCAGTTCGCAGTAACGCTCGACCATGTGCGCCCCGGAAATCGGATCCACCGCGCCGTCGATCACCCGTAGCGGCACCTCACCGCGCTGCATCGCACTCACCCAGCGGTCGCGCTGCACCCGGCGCTCGGGAATGTAGCCGATCAGCTTGTGCAGGATCCGCGGCCCGTTATTGGCCTCCACCAGGCTCCAGAAATCATCCAGCGCGCTTTCACTGGGCCGGGTCTGCGGGCCGAAGATCTGGGTGAAACTCTTGGCCAGGCCCTCACGGCTGAAGACGCGGCCAAGCATCCAGCCCAACGGGCTGAGCAGCAGCTTCTGCGTCAACACCGGACGATGGGTTTCCGGGAACAGGCCGCCATTGAGGAAGACACAGCTGGCCATGTCGCAGCGGTCTTCGTAGCGCCGGGCGAGCATTTCCTGGGCGACGCTGTCGCCATAGTCGTGGGCCAGCAGGTGTACGGGGCTATCGACACCCAAGTGTTCGAGCAAGGCCTGTTGCAGGTCCGCCTGTTCCAGCAGGCTGTACTCGTGGTTCCGCGGCTTGGCCGAATCGCCAAACCCCAGCATGTCGCAGGCGATCACTCGATAGCGCTGGGCCAGGGGTTGCCAGAGGTAATGCCAGTCCCAGGCAGCGGTGGGAAAACCGTGGATCAACAGCAGCGGCTCGCCCTGCCCCGCGGTCCAGTAGCGAATGGCATGGCCGCGAAACACGAAGCTATGTCCGCGCTTGCGCCACACGCACAGAGGAATCTCGGCCATAGGCATCAGAGTTTATAACCCATGTCTTGTTTATCGAGTTTGCGCAGCAGTGCCGGCCATGCCAGCGCGCCGCCCATGCCTTGAGCGCTTTTGGTGACCCCGGCGATCATCGCCTTGGCCCCGGCCAGAATCTGCGGCTCGATGGCGATCAGTTGCGCCGCGCCGTTCTGCGCCAGCACCTGGATCTCGCAGGCGCGCTGGAAGGTGAACATCATCAGGAAGGTGTCGGCGATGGTGCCGCCACAGGTCAGCAGACCGTGGTTGTGCAGCATGAGGAAATTGTTGTCGCCGAGGTCGGCCTGCAGCCGGGCTTTTTCCTCATGGTTCAGGGCCACGCCTTCATAGGCGTGATAGGCCAGGCTCGACAGCACGAACAGCGATTGCTGGCTGATGGGCAACACCCCCTGCTGCTGCGCGGACACCGCGACCCCGGCCGCGGTGTGGGTGTGCAGCACGCAGGCCACATCGTGCCGCACTTCGTGCACGGCGCTGTGGATGGTGTAGCCGGCGGGGTTGATCTCGTAAGGGCTGTCCATCAGCTTGTTGCCGGCCTGGTCGACCTTCACCAGGCTGGAGGCAGTGATCTCATGGAACATCAGGCCGAATGGGTTGATCAGGAAATCTTCGGTGCCAGGGACCTTGGCGGAGATATGGGTGAAGATCAGATCGTCCCAGCCATGCATCGCCACCAGGCGATAGCAGGCGGCCAGATCGACGCGGGTTTGCCATTCGGCGGCACTGACCAGGTCTTTCACACTCGATGTCGGCTGAACGGAGGATAGGCTCACGGCAAGGACCTCAGTGACGGCAGTTTTTATTATTTTTTTTGGACGTGGGGATCAGTCTAGTCAGCCCCTCGGGTTCAGGTAGTTGCCTTGGCAGCCAGCTTACTGACCGAGCGAGTCAGTGGTCATTTTAGTTCCAATTGGTACAGGTCAAACGTCAAAGCAACGACGCCAATAAAGGGGCGGCGAACAGGTTCAGCAGGCCTGTGAGAACCATCACCAGCCCCGCCACCGAGCCCTCTTCACCACCCACTTCATGGGCGCGGCTGACCCCGGCGCCGTGGGCGCCGACCCCGAACAAAGCACCGCGAGCCAGGGCGCTGCGCAGCGGTAGCCACTTGAGCAAGACACCGCCGAGCATGGCGCCGAACACCCCGGTGAACATCACGAACACTGCCGTCAGTTCGGGCACGCCGCCCAGGTCATGGGCCAGCGGCATGGCGAAGGGAGTGGTGATCGAACGCGGCACCAGGGACATAGTCACCGAGCTGTCCAGGGCCAGCACCCGCGCCAGTCCGAAGGAGCTGGCGATGGACGCCGCGCTGCCCGCCAGCATGCCCAGGAGCAATGCCGACCAATGACGCATCAACAGTTGCCGCTGCTGCCAGATCGGCACCGCGAAGGCCACGGTGACCGGCCCCAGCACCAGCATCAGCCAGTGGGTATTGGCGGAGTATTCGGCATAGGCGGTGTGCAGCGGCAGGGCGATCGCCAGCAACAGGGCCGGCACCAGGATCAGCGGCGACAGCAGGTAGCGCCCGGTGCGCCGGTAGATCCAGCGACTGAACAGATAGGCCGCGAGTGTCAGCAACAGCCAGAACATCGGCATGGGCTCAAGCGTCATGGCGCATTCTCCAACGGCACACCCATTCCACCGTGAACGCGGTGACCAGCATCACCATCAGCGTACTGACGCCGATCACCAGCAGGATCCGCCAGCCGTCCTGGCGCAGCAGGCCGCCGTAGTCCAGCAGGCTCATCAGCGCCGGAATGAAGAACAGCAGCATCTCGGCCATCAGCAGGCCCGCGCCCATCTGCAATGCCGCCGGCTTGACCCAGCCCAGGGCGAACGTCAACAGCAGCAGGGCCAGGCCGATCACCCCGCCAGGAATCGGCCACGCCAGCCACCCGGCCAGCTGGCAGCCGAACAGATAAATAGCCAGCAACACCGCCAGTTCGGATAACAGGCGACCCAGGTGTTTCAAGGTGGAAGCGTTCATGGAATTCGGTCCTCGCAGGCCTGCATTTTATGCAAGCACCTGCCATCACCGAAGCGAATTGTTAGACTGGAAGTCATTCCAGAATGGAATTCAGAGCACGGACCCAAAACATGGACTTCAAACAGCTGCGCAGCTTTGTCGAAGTGATTCACCAGGGCGGCTTCACCCAGGCCGCCAAGACCCTGCACATCAGCCAATCGGCGGTGAGCAAGCAGATCGCCCAGCTGGAGCAGAGCCTGGGCACACCATTGCTGGATCGACAGGGCTCGCACATTCACCTCACCGCCGCCGGCAGCGTGGTGCTGCAACGCGCCGAAGGCATGCTGCGCCTGCGCAACGAGTTGCTCAGCGAGTTGGACGACCTGAGCCTGTTGGCCCGTGGGGAATTACGCCTGGGTCTGCCCCTGCTGGGCAGCGACGCACTGTTCGCCAGCCTGTTCGCCGAGTACCGCCGACGCTACCCGAACATCAGCGTGCAGCTGCTGGAAGGCGGCAGCCTGAACATCGAGCAGGCGGTGCTCAACGGGGAATTGGAAATCGGCGGCAGCCTGACGCCCAAGGATCCGACCTTCGCTTACCAGCCGTTCTGCGACGAACCGCTGGATGCCTTGCTACCGGCCGATCATCCGCTGGCGATCAAGGCCCAGGTGCGCCTGGAGGAGTTGGCAGATACGCCGTTCCTGCTTTATCAGCGTAGCTTTGTGCTCAACGACCGGTTGTTGCAGGCCTGTCAGCAGGTGGGGTTCACCCCGAAGGAAGGTGGGCGCAGCGGCCAGGCGGACTTTCTCGCCGCCCTGGTGGCCGCCGGGCAAGGCGTGGTGCTGTTGCCCAGCGTGGTGGCGCGCGGCCTGGTCCGGCCCGGCGTGGTGCGCCTGACGCTGAAAGCACCCGACTACCTGCGCTGGGACATCGCCTTCATCTGGCGTCAGGGCGCCTATCTGTCCAAGGCCGCGCAAGCCTGGCTAGCGCTGCTGCGCGAGCGGCCGGTCAGCCGCGCAGAGCGCTGATCAGTTCGGCCAGCCAAGGCTCGGCGTCGGTTTCCGGGGTCACGCTTTCGCTGGCGTCCAGGCGCAGCATTTCCAGCACTTCCCGCACGCCCAGCTCGGCGAACAGCTCGCGCATCTGCTCGCCACCGCCACAGAAGGTGTCGCCATAGCTCGAATCGCCCAGGCCGATCACCGCGCCGGGCAAACCGCGCCAGGCCGCCGGCAGTTGATCGCGAATGGCCGAATACAGCGGCAGCAGGTTGTCCGGCAGCTCGCCCATGCCGGTGGTCGAGGTCACGGCCAGGAAAGCCTCGGGGCCGAATGCCTGGACGTCCGCCAGGGTCGCGCGCGGGTTGTGCCAGGCCTCGAAACCTGCGGCATTGAGGAGCTTGGCGGCGTGCCGGGCGACTTCTTCAGCCGTGCCGTACACCGAGCCGGAAAGGATGGCGACTTTCATCAATCTGTTCCTGAAGCTGAGTAAAAGACTGGGATATTAACAGTTGCGCGAAAAAATCCAGCCTTGTAGCGCGATTTACCCATAATGGCCAGTGGACAGCTTCGCGCCATGTCTTAGAATTGCCGCCACCTGCCGATCGCTTGCGGAAGCTCCCGATGATCAACGCCCACCTGCTGCAACTGGTGATCAACGCCTCCAATGACGGGATCGTCGTTGCCGAACAGGAAGGCGAAGACAACATCATCATCTACGTGAACCCGGCGTTCGAACGACTCACCGGCTACAGCGCCGACGAAGTGCTTTATCAGGACTGTCGCTTTCTCCAGTCGGGCGACCGTGATCAACCGGGAATCCCGCTGATTCGCCAGGCCCTGGAGAGCGGCCAGCCCTGCCGCCAGGTGCTGCGCAACTACCGCAAGGACGGCAGTCACTTCTGGAACGAGCTGTCGATCACTCCGGTGTTCAACGAAAGCGACCAGTTGACCTATTTTGTCGGTGTGCAGAAAGATGTGACGGCCCAGGTCAAGGCCCAGCAACGGCTGGCGCAGGTGGAAAAGGAGCTGGCCGAAGCCCGTGCGGAACTCGCCGTTTTCCAGGCGACGAGCGGCTCTAACAAGATGCCGAATTAGTTGTCAGTACGCTTAATCACCAATGATTTTGTCACTTTCTCCTTCGAGCAACATCATGCGCCGTGACGCTCTCCTCACCCAGGATGAACTGGACTTCATTCAGACCATGCAGCACAACCCGCAACTCAACGTGCGGGATGCGAACTCGAGCCTGCTGGTCAACGGGGGCTCACAAATCCGCGACCTGCTCACCCGCCTGGCGGCCAACGAGCAAGTGACCATCCAGGCGCATTTTGAAAACCAGCAGATGACCTTTCCCCTGCACCTGGTGGAAGACGAATTCCACGCCCTGCATCTGCGCCTGGGCGTGCCGAGCATCTTCGAGGACGGGCCGAGGGTCCGCCCATGGCGCCTGACGCTGGACGAGCCAGTGGCCTTGGAAAACGCCAAGGGGCAGCCCACCGCGCTGTGGGTGCATGAAGTGTCGTTCAACAGCGTGTTGCTGGAGATTCGCAACCGGGCCAAACCACCAAAACAGTTCGCCCAGTGGTTCAGCCCGTCGGGCTACGAGCGCATCGCCCTGCGTGGCCGCCTCGAACGCCAGACCGACGCCGGCTTCTATGCCTATAGGTTGAACCAGAGCGACACGGATGAAACCGAGCGCCTGCGCCAGTTCATCCTGCAGCAGCACCGTCTGGCACACCCCAACCTGCACGTCTGAGGTCGCGTTTTTCGCGACTTGGGCATGAGCTCAGGTATCGAGCGTACCGCTGAGAAACTGCCGCAGGCGCTGCATCATCAAACGCCCGTCATTGCCCAGGCAGCCCACCGGCGAAGCGCTCAGGCTGTCCTGGGCCAACTCGGCGACATCCCCCGCCAGCATCAGCGGACACTCCAGGGTCAGCGCCAGGCGATTCAAACGCCGAGGCAGTTCCGGCGCCGGGGCGTGATTGGAAAACAGCACCAGCGCCTGGGGCTTGATCTTCTCGCAGACCAGGGTCAGTTCGTCGAACGGCTGCCCCAGCGCCAGCACCCGGACTTCCACTTCAGCACTGCCCAGCATCAGCGCCGCCACCAGCAACTCCAGCTCCCGGCATTGCCCGGCAAGCGCCGCCAGCAGCACCGGGCGCGCCTGGTTGCCGCGCTGCAACAGCAGGCGCTGGGAGATCCTCGAACGCAGGAAGTTATCCAGGAACAGCCATTCGCTGGTGTGGCCGTAAGGCTCCTGGTGCTGCGCCAGCTGCCGCCAGAACGGCATGAGGATGTCCTGGAACACCACCGACAGCGAATAGCTGGAGAAGATCTGGCCGTACAGCCGCTCCAGGTGCGGTTCGTCGAACCCGCCGACCGCCCGCTTGAGCTGCCCCTGCCACTGCAGGTAATCGCCCGATTCACTGTCGCCCGGCAGGGCCTGCGGCACCTCGCGGGCGGCCCGGGTCTTGGCGAGGATCTTGCCGACCTTGCTGACCGCGACACCACGGTCGATCCAGCCAAGAGTCTCGCGGACTGTCTCAACATCGTGCATCGAATACAAACGATGCCCACTTTCGGTGCGCGTCGGCTGGATCAGCCCATAACGACGCTCCCAGGCCCGCAGGGTCACCGGGTTGATCCCCGTAAGCCGTGAAACTTCCCGGATTGGAAACAGATCGTCCTGCGAGGCTTGGCCAAGGGGCTGTGCCGGGCGGGCAAGTTCAGTAATGACGGGCATCTGGGCAGAAAACACCGATGGATAAAGTGACGGCCATTCTACCCCCCATCGGTGACAGTTCCTCAACACAGGGCAAAGCGACCGCTGCCTCTGGTGTATTTGTCACAATCAGGAATAATCCTTGCTTGCTTCCAAGACGCAGCCCAATACCCCGGTGCTGCGTCCGGCGTATTGCCTTACCCAGGCAACGCATTGGTTTTACGGAGATACATAATGTCTACCTCACCCGTCACCCTGATGGTCGCCCGGCGTGTCGCCGATGGCCGTTACCAGGACCTGATCGCCTGGCTGCGCGAAGGCGAACAATTGGCTACCGACTTCCCCGGTTATCTCGGCTCCGGCGTGCTCGCTCCGCCGCCCGACGATGACGAATTCCAGATCATCTTCCGCTTCGCCGACGAGCAGACCCTGCACGTCTGGGAACACTCCGCCTCGCGCACCGCCTGGCTGGCCCGCGGCAGCGACCTGTTCGCCCATCCCCATGAACACCGAGTCAGCGGCATCGATGGCTGGTTCGGCGCGGTCGGCCAGCGCCCACCCCGCTGGAAGCAGGCGGTGGCCATCTGGCTGGCCTTCTTCCCGGTGTCGCTGATCTTCAACTTCATCCTCAACCCGCTGCTGGGCGAACTCAGCCTGGTGCCGCGCGTGCTCGTCAGCACCCTGGCCCTGACGCCGCTGATGGTCTACTGGTTCATTCCGCTGTCCACCCACCTGTTGTCCGGCTGGTTGAACAGCACGCCGGCCCGTCCACTGCCGACAGCGCCGTCCCCACAGAGCCACCTGTAGGAGCCGGCTCGCCGGCGACGAAGGATAACGCGGTCTGCCAGACAGGCCGCGGAACCATCGTCGCGGGCAAGTCGAATCGCCGCCCGCTCGCTCCTACAACGGCTTGGGCGAACCCGGCCCGGCGCTGGTATAGTTTTGCTCTACCTGCGACGCGAGCCGTTCATGACTACTTCCCCTGCCCCGATCCTGATCACCGGCGCCGGCCAGCGTGTCGGCCTGCATTGCGCGTTGCGCCTGCTGGAAGAGGGTCACCGGGTGATCATCAGCTACCGCACAGAGCGCCCGGGCGTGCAGGCCTTGCGCGAGCGTGGCGCGATTGCCCTGTTCGCCGACTTCTCCAGCGAAGCCGGGATCCAGGCCTTCATCAGCCAATTGCACGAGCACACCGACAGCCTGCGGGCGATCGTGCACAACGCCTCGCAATGGCTGGAAGAAACCCCCGGCCAGGAAAGCGCGGCCTTCGCCGACATGTTCAGCGTGCACATGCTCGCGCCCTACCTGATCAACCTGCATTGCGCCGACCTGCTGCGACACTCCAGCCCCGCCGACATCGTGCACATCGGCGACGACGTCACCCGCCGCGGCAGCAGCAAGCACATCGCCTATTGCGCCACCAAGGCCGGCCTCGACAGCCTGACCCTGTCCTTCGCGGCGAAATATGCCCCGACGATCAAGGTCAACGGCATCGCCCCGGCTCTGTTAATGTTCAATTCCGACGACGACGCGGCCTACCGCGCCAAGGCCCTGGCCAAGTCCGCCCTGGGCATCGAGCCCGGTTGCGAGGTGGTCTACCAGAGCCTGCGTTATCTGCTCGACAACCCTTATGTCACCGGCACTACCCTGACCGTCAACGGCGGGCGGCACCTCAAGTAAGGCTTCCCGCGAGGACGTTACATGACGCTTTCCCTGCCCCAGCATTACCGCGAGATCCTCAAGGATCTCGGCGAAGACCCCGAGCGCGAAGGCCTGCTCGACACCCCGCAACGCGCGGCCAAGGCCATGCGGTACCTGTGTCATGGCTACAGCCAGTCGGTGGACGAGGTGGTCAATGGCGCGCTGTTCGCCTCCGACAACGATGAAATGGTCATAGTCGCCGACATCGAACTCTATTCCCTGTGCGAACATCACCTGCTGCCCTTCATCGGCAAGGCCCATGTGGCTTATATTCCCACCGGCAAGGTGCTGGGCCTGTCGAAGATCGCCCGGATCGTCGACATGTTCGCCCGCCGCCTGCAGATCCAGGAAAACCTCACCCGGGAAATCGCCGACGCGGTGCAGCGGGTGACCCAGGCCGCCGGGGTCGCGGTGGTCGTCGAAGCCCAGCACATGTGCATGATGATGCGCGGCGTCGAGAAGCAGAATTCGACCATGCACACCTCGGTGATGCTCGGCGCCTTTCGCGAGTCGAGCACCACACGCCAGGAATTCCTGCAATTGATCGGACGGAGCAAGTAGCAATGCCACAACTTCAGCCAGGAATGGCTCGCATCCGGGTCAAGGACCTGTGCCTGCGGACCTTCATCGGAATCAACGAGGACGAGATCCTCAACAAGCAGGATGTGCTGATCAACCTGACCATCCTGTATGCCGCGCAAGAAGCCGTGCGCGACAATGACATCGACCATGCGCTGAACTACCGCACCATCACCAAGGCGATCATCGCCCACGTGGAGGGCAACCGCTTTGCCCTGCTCGAGCGCCTGACCCAGGAAATCCTCGATCTGATCATGGCCAACGAATCGGTGCTGTACGCCGAGGTCGAAGTCGACAAACCCCACGCCCTGCGTTTCGCCGAGTCGGTGTCGATCACCCTCGCGGCCAGCCGCTGATATCATCCGCGCCACATTTGATTGCACAGAGCCGAACATGACCGAGCAACAACGCCTGGAACTCGAAGCCGCCGCCTTCCGCCGCCTGGTCGCGCACCTGGACAGCCGCAAGGACGTGCAGAACATCGACCTGATGAACCTCGCCGGCTTCTGCCGCAACTGCCTGTCCAAGTGGTACAAGGCCGAGGCCGACGAGCGCCAGATCGAGGTCAGCCTCGATGACGCCCGTGAAGTGGTGTATGGCATGCCCTACGCCGAGTGGAAGAATCTCTACCAGAAAGAAGCCAGCGCCGAGCAGCAAGCGGCGTTCGCCAAAGGAAAACCCCATGACTGACCTGAACCCCCTGCGCGCCAGCCTCAAGAGCGGCGAGCACGCCTTCGCCGACACCCTGGCCTTTATCGCCGCCGGCTACGACTACCAGCCACAGGCCTTCAACAACGGCGGCGTGGAAAATGCCGCCGGGCAGAACGAAGGTTCGTGCAAGACCCTGGGCCTGGCCCTGCTGGAAGGCTTGAGTGACGAAGAAGCGCTGTTGGCGTTCGGCGAGCATTACCGCTCGGTGCTGGCCACCCCTGAAGGCAGCGACCACGGCAATATCCGAGCGCTGATCGCCCATGGCCTGGCGGGTGTGAAGTTTGCGCAGCAGCCACTCAAACGCCGCTGACCTCTGTAGGAGCGAGGCTTGCCCGCGAAGGGAGACACTGAGGGCTATCTGAAGCACCGCGTTGTCTGGATCGCGGGCAAGTCGGATCGCCGCCCGCTCGCTCCTACAGAAGAAGCAGATACAAAAAAACCGGCCTGAGCCGGTTTTTTCATTTCAAGGGTCTGAGAATCAAGCGTTCTGCAGATCGTCCAGGTAACGCTCGGTGTCCAGGGCAGCCATGCAGCCGGCACCGGCCGAGGTAATGGCCTGACGGTACACGTGGTCGGCCACGTCGCCGGCGGCGAAGATGCCCGCGATGCTGGTCGCGGTGGCGTTGCCTTCACGGCCGCCCTGCACCACCAGGTAGCCGTCCTTCAGCTCCAGCTGGCCTTCGAACAGCGAAGTGTTCGGAGTATGGCCAATGGCGATGAACACGCCGTCGACCTTGATCTCGTCGAAGCTGCCGTCGTTGTTCTTCAGGCGCGCACCGGTGACACCCATGTTGTCGCCCAGCACTTCGTCCAGATTGGCGTTCAGCTTGAGCTCGATCTTGCCTTCGGCAACCCGGGCATTGAGCTTGTCGATCAGGATCTTCTCGGCGCGGAAGGTATCGCGACGGTGGATCAGGGTGACCTTGCTGGCGATGTTGGCCAGGTACAGGGCTTCTTCGACAGCGGTGTTGCCGCCACCGACCACGGCCACTGGCTTGTTGCGATAGAAGAAACCGTCGCAGGTCGCGCAGGCCGATACGCCCTTGCCCATGAAGGTTTCTTCCGAAGGCAGGCCCAGGTAACGGGCGCTGGCGCCGGTGGCGATGATCAGGGCGTCGCAGGTGTAGGTCGCGCTGTCGCCGGTCAGGGTGTAAGGCTTGGCGGCGAAGTCCACGGCATTGATGTGATCGAAGACGATTTCGGTCTCGAAACGCTCGGCGTGCTCACGCATGCGCTCCATCAGCGCCGGGCCGGTCAGGCCGTGGACGTCGCCCGGCCAGTTGTCGACTTCGGTGGTGGTGGTCAGCTGACCGCCGGCCTGCATGCCGGTAATCAGCAGCGGCTTCAGGTTGGCGCGGGCGGCATAGACCGCGGCGCTGTAACCGGCAGGGCCGGAACCGAGAATAATCACACGCGAATGACGTACATCAGACATGACTCACTCCTATCGACCGGCCCGGATCACTGGCGCGGAACGCCGGATTGCCGGCTGGAATAAAAAAGGACGGCGAAAGCACTTGGGGAAGGCTTCAGGTTCGCCCGTCCGAAAAATAATGGGTGCAGCGTATAGAGGGGGCGAAGATTAAGGAAATACGGTTTAACAATCCAGCTCATAGGAGGTCTCTATCCGGTATCGGTGTATTTACCGGCGCCTTTGTTACAGTTGATGTCGACCTAACGACCGTGCTTTCGCCGGTGGGGCAAAGCCGGTAAGGTCGGCGCGTTTTCCCCCTTGCACGGAGCTCCCTATGCCCGCCCCCGTTCTGTCCGGCCCGCAATACCTGCGCGAAGGCCTCAAGCTGGTGCTCAGCCCCGGCCTGCGTCTGTTCGTCCTTTTGCCCCTGGCCATCAACCTGGTGCTGTTCGTCGGATTGATCTATTTCGCCGGCCATCAGTTCAGCCTGTGGGTCGACACCCTGATGCCTTCTTTGCCGGACTGGCTGAGCTTTCTCAGCTACATCCTCTGGCCGCTGTTCGTGGTGCTGGTGCTGCTGATGGTGTTTTTCACCTTCACCATGCTGGCCAACGTGATCGCCGCGCCCTTCAACGGTTTCCTCGCGGAAAAAGTCGAAGTGGTGGTCCGCGGCACCGACGACTTCCCGCCCTTCAGCTGGGCCGAACTGCTGGCCATGATCCCGCGCACCCTGGCCCGGGAAATGCGCAAGCTGGGTTATTTCCTGCCGCGGGCCATCGGCCTGTTCATCCTGTCCTTCATTCCGGTGGTGAACCTGGTGGCCGCGCCGCTGTGGCTGCTGTTCGGCGTGTGGATGATGGCGATCCAGTACATCGACTACCCGGCGGACAACCACAAGCTGGGTTGGAACGAGATGCTCGCCTGGCTGCGGGAAAAGCGCTGGCAGAGCATGAGCTTTGGCGGGATCGTCTATCTGGTGCTGCTGATCCCGGTGGTCAACATCCTGATGATGCCGGCGGCGGTGGCCGGCGCGACGCTGTTCTGGGTGCGTGAGCGCGGCGCGGAAAACCTGGTGGCCCAGCAACGCTGAGCGGGTCACAAATCCATCATCGCAACGTCACAATGACGACATGGCCTCGGCTGACACTGAGGCCATGACGACAGCTCTGCATATCACTCTGATCACCGAAACCTTCCCACCGGAAATCAATGGCGTGGCCAATACCCTTGGCCGCCTGTGCGATGGATTGCGCGCCCGTGGACACCAGGTGGAACTGATTCGCCCGCGCCAGGGCAGCGATCAGAGCCGGATCAGCGACGAAGGTCTGCTGCTGTGCCGTGGCTGGCCGCTGCCGGGTTATCCGGGGCTGCAATGGGGCCAGTCGTCGATGCACAAACTGTTGCGACGCTGGAAACGTCATCGCCCGGATGTGCTGTACATCGCCACCGAGGGCCCGCTGGGCCTGTCCGCGCTGCGGGCGGCGCGGCGCCTGGGGATTTCCGTGGTCAGCGGTTTCCACACCAACTTCCAGCAGTACTCCAGCCAGTACGGCCTGGGTTTGCTGACGCGCCTGCTGACCCACTACCTGCGCTGGTTCCACAACCGTTCCAAGTTGACCCTGGTGCCCAGCGCCAGCCAGCGCCTGGAACTGGAGCGACGCAACTTCGAGCGCCTGGCGCTGCTGTCGCGCGGGGTCGACAGCCAGCTGTTCCACCCGGCCAAACGCCTCAACGAGCTGCGCGAAAGCTGGGGCCTGGGCAACGACGATATCGCGGTGATTCATGTCGGCCGCCTGGCGCCGGAGAAGAACCTGGGCCTGCTCAAACGCTGCTTCACCCAGCTGCAGAACACTTATCCACAGCAGGCCATGAAGTTGATCGTGGTGGGCGATGGCCCGCAACGCGCGGTCCTGCAGAAGGAGTTGCCGGACGCCGTGTTCTGCGGCTCGCAACGCGGCGAAGCGCTGGCCAGTCACTATGCGTCGGGGGATCTGTTTCTGTTCCCGAGCCTGACCGAAACCTTCGGCAACGTGGTGCTCGAGGCCCTGGCCTCGGGGCTGGCCGTGGTGGCTTACGACCAGGCCGCGGCGGCCCAGCATATTCGCCATGGCTACAACGGTGTGCTGGCGATGCCCGGGGACGAATGCGCGTTCTGCGATGCGGCCAGTTGGCTGCTGGAAGAGCCCGAGACCCTGCGTCGGGTGCGCCTCAATGCCCGCCAGCACGCCAGCCGCCAGGGCTGGGCGGCGATCATCGAGCAGTTTGAAACCCAGCTGCGTGGTGCCTGCACGGAAGAAGTGGTGGTACCTCAAGGGCGTTTGTTGCCCTAGCGCTGAAAACATCAGAGCCAAAAGCATCGCGGGCAAGCCTCGCTCCTACACGGACGGTGATCCTGTAGGAGCGAGGCTTGCCCGCGATAGCATTCCAGAGTCTGAGCTTAAACTAGCGTCATCAACGCCTCACGGCTGAACGGCAGGATGTCCTGCTCGCGGCCGTCACGCACCTTCTGCGCCCAGTCCGGGTCCACCAACAATGCGCGCCCTACGGCCACCAGGTCGAACTCATCGTTGTTCAAGCGCTCCAGGAGCTTTTCCAGGCTCGCCGGCTGCGCCACCTTGTCGGTGTTGACCATGAACTGCAGGAACTCGCCGTCGAGGCCGACGCTGCCCACGGTGATGGTCGGCTTGCCGGTGAGCTGGCGGGTCCAGCCGGCCAGGTTCAGCTCGGAGCCCTCGAACTCCGGCTCCCAGAAACGCCGGGTGGAACAGTGGAAGATATCCACACCGGCGTCTGCCAGCGGTTTGAGGAACTCGCCCAGGGCCTCGGGGGTTTGTACCAGGCGGGCGCTGTAGTCCTGCTGCTTCCATTGCGAGAAGCGGAAGATGATCGGGAAGCCAGGCCCCACCGCGGCGCGTACAGCCTGGATCAGCTCGATGGCAAATCGCGAACGCTGGGCCAGGTCACCGCCGTACTCGTCGGTGCGCTGGTTACTGCCCTCCCAGAAGAACTGGTCGACCAGGTAGCCGTGGGCGCCGTGGATCTCCACGCCGTCCATGCCGATGCTCTGGGCATCCTTGGCGGCCTGGGCGAAGGCGGCGATCACTTCGCGGATGTCGTCCTGGGTCATGCCATGGACCACCACCTGGCCGTCCTTGAGTTTTTCCGACGGGCCGTAACCCGGCACGCTGGCATCCGGCTCGGTGCCCAGGCGGCGCACGTTGCCCACATGCCACAGCTGCGGAACGATCTTGCCGCCTTCGGCGTGCACCGCGTCCACCACCTTCTTCCAGCCGGCCAGGGCCGCTTCGCCATAGAAGCGCGGCACGTTCGGATAACCGTTGGAGGCCTTGTGCCCGACCGTGGTGCCTTCGGTGATGATCAGGCCGACCCCGGCCGCGGCGCGACGACGGTAGTACTCGATGACTTTCGAGTTCGGCACGCCACCCGGGGAAAACGACCGAGTCATCGGCGCCATCACCACACGGGTCGACAGCTCCAGGGCACCCAGCTGAAAGGGTTTGAACAAGGCTTGAACGGGCATGCTGTACTCCAGGGCTGAGGGTCTGAATCGCGGGAAGCGGCAGGTCGAGCGGGTGCGCCGACGGCCTTATGATGGCGATAATATTCCGAGCCCCAGGCAACGCCCAGCACTATTGATCAGGGTGATTAAGGTGCCAAAGCGCAGAGAAGCGAGAGGTGCGCGAACGCGCGGTAAAACTGGCCGGGCAGCGGGGCCCGGCGTGCAGATTCAGCTCAAGGCTTTTTCGATGGCCTGGACCACGGTCGGATCATCGGGTGCGGTGCGCGGGGAGAAACGCGCCAGGACGCGGCCGTCCTTGCCCAGCAGGAACTTCTCGAAGTTCCAGGTGATATCGCCCGGAAATTCCGCCCCTTCGCCCGCCAGCAGACGGTACAACTGATGGCGCTCCGGACCGTTGACTTCCAGCTTGCCGCTCAACGGAAAGGTCACCCCGTAGTTGAGGCTGCAGAACTCCTGGATCTCCTGCTCGGAACCCGGCTCCTGCCCGGCGAACTGATTGCACGGCAGGCCCAGCACGCTGAACCCCTGGCCCTTGTATTGCTGGTAGAGGTTCTCCAGCGCCGCGTATTGTGGTGTCAGACCACACTTGGAGGCGACGTTGACCACCAGCACGACGTGCCCCTTGAAAGGCGCGAGCGGTAGCTCCTGACCATCCAGGGCTTTCAATTTAAGGTCGTGAAAAGCACTCATGACGAACTCCAAATTCCCGTGTTCTTCCAGAAAACAGCCACTCGACAGTACCGCCTGTTGCCCGGCAAGAAAAGTCGCCGACTAAAAAGGCGCCCTCGGGCGCCTCTCCAGTCAGACTTGAGCTTAGCGCAGAAATCAGTGGTGATGGCCACCTTCGCCATGGACGTGACCATGGGCGATTTCTTCCTGGCTGGCGTCACGGATGTCGACAACCTTGACCTTGAAGTTCAGGCGCTGGCCGGCCAGCGGGTGGTTGCCGTCGACGGTCACGTCGTCGCCGTCCAGGTCGCGGATGGTGACGATCTGCATCTGGCCGTCCGGAGCGGAAGCGTGGAACTGCATGCCCACTTCCAGTTCGTCGACGCCTTCGAACATGCTGCGGCTCAGGGTGCTGACCAGTTCGGCGGCGTATTCGCCGTAGGCATCTTCCGGCTCAACGGCAACGCTCAGCTCGTCGCCGACGTTCTTGCCTTCCAGGGCCTTTTCCAAGCCTGGAATGATGTTCCCTGCGCCATGCAGGTAGACCAGCGGGGCGCCGCCGGCAGAGCTGTCGATGACCTCACCAGCGTCGTTGGTGAGGGTATAGTCGATGGAGACAGCCTTATTGGCGGCGATCAGCATGGGGCGAGACCTTTTGCATAAGAATGAAGAACGTCCAAGTTTAGCGAAGCAATCGCCCGAAAGCGAACGGAACCCGGACAAACGGAACTTAACGCCAGGCCCGACTGTCGTCGGCTTTCATCAGGATGAGGACGGCCACTGGGTCGTCGAGCTGTCCTGTGGCCATACCCAGCACCTGCGCCACCAGCCGCCCTGGCAATCCCGGACCTGGATCCTGGATCCGCGCAAACGCAGGGAAAAAATAGGCCAGCCCTTTGCCTGCGGTTGGTGCGCTCAAGGCTCGGTTAGCGCTAACCTTGGCGCCTGAATTTCCGGTAGAGCATTAAACCTAAGCGCCTCACCGTTGCCATGCACCCGTCGAGAATCCGCATGCAAACTTTTTTTATCGCGCCCACCGATTTTGGTGTGGGTCTGACCTCCATCAGCCTCGGGCTGGTGCGTACCCTGGAACGGGCCGGCCTCAAGGTCGGCTTCTTCAAACCCATTGCCCAGCCTCACCCAGGCGATACCGGCCCTGAGCGCTCGACCGAGCTGGTGGCCCGCACCCACGGCCTGAAACCGCCGCAGCCCCTGGGTCTGGCCCATGTCGAACGGATGCTCGGCGACGGCCAACTGGACGAGCTGCTGGAAGAAATCATCACCCTCTACCAGCAGGCGGCCGTCGGCAAGGACGTGCTGGTGGTCGAAGGCATGGTGCCGACCCGCAGCGCCAGCTATGCCGCGCGGGTCAACCTGCACCTGGCGAAAAGCCTGGATGCCGAGGTGATCCTGGTGTCCGCGCCGGAAAACGAAGTGCTCACCGAGCTGTCCGGTCGCGTGGAGCTGCAGGCGCAGCTGTTCGGCGGCCCGCGCGATCCGAAAGTGCTGGGGGTGATCCTCAACAAGGTGCGGACCGACGAAAGCATGGAGGCCTTTTCCGCTCGCCTGAAAGAGCATTCGCCCCTGCTGCGCAGCGGCGACTTCCGCCTGCTCGGCTGCATCCCCTTCCAACCGGAACTGAACGCACCGCGCACCCGCGACGTGGCCGACCTGATGGGCGCCCAGGTGCTCAACGCCGGCGACTACGAAAGCCGGCGCATGACCAAGATCATCATCTGCGCGCGCACCATGCGTAACACCGTGGAGTTGCTCAAGCCCGGCGTGCTGGTGGTGACGCCCGGCGATCGCGACGACATTATCCTCGCCGTGAGCCTGGCAGCGATCAACGGTGTGCCCCTGGCCGGGCTGCTGCTGACCAGCGACACCCTGCCCGATCCGCGGATCATGGAGCTGTGCCGCGGCGCCTTGAATGCCGGCCTGCCGGTGCTGTCGGTGAGCACCGGCTCCTACGAGACCGCCAACCAGCTGAATGGCCTGAACAAGGAAATCCCCATCGATGACCGCGAGCGCGCGGAGATCATTACCGACTTCGTCGCCAGCCACCTGGACGCCAAGTGGCTGCACCAGCGCTGCGGCACGCCGCGGGAAATGCGCCTGTCGCCAGCGGTGTTCCGCTACCAGTTGATCCAGCGCGCCCAGGAAGCCAACAAGCGCATCGTCCTGCCCGAAGGCAGCGAGCCGCTGACCGTACAGGCCGCGGCGATCTGCCAGGCGCGCGGCATCGCCCGTTGCGTGCTGCTGGCCAAACCCGCGGACGTCGAGGCGGTCGCCCGGGCCCAGGGCATCGAGTTGCCGCCTGGCCTGGAAGTCATCGACCCGGACCAGATCCGCGAACGCTACGTCGAGCCGATGGTGGCGCTGCGCAAGAGCAAGAGCCTCAATGCGCCGATGGCCGAACAGCAACTGGAAGACCCGGTGGTGATCGGCACCATGATGCTGGCCCTGGACGAAGTCGATGGTCTGGTGTCCGGCCTGATCCACTCCACCGCCAATACCATCCGCCCGGCCCTGCAGCTGATCAAGACCGCGCCGGGCTGCACCCTGGTGTCGTCGGTGTTTTTCATGCTGTTCCCCGAGCAGGTGCTGGTCTACGGCGACTGCGTGATGAACCCGCACCCGAGCGCCAGCGAGCTGGCCGAGATCGCCCTGCAAAGCGCCGACTCGGCGGCCGCGTTCGGCATCACCCCGCGGGTGGCGATGATCAGCTATTCCAGCGGCGAATCGGCCAGCGGCGAAGAAGTGGAGAAAGTCCGCGAAGCCACCTTGCTGGCCCATGAAGCCCAGAGCTCGCTGCTGATCGACGGCCCGTTGCAATACGATGCCGCGGCCAACGAGGCCGTGGCCCAACAACTGGCACCCAACAGCCAGGTCGCCGGCAAGGCCACGGTGTTCGTGTTCCCCGACCTGAACACCGGCAACACCACCCACAAGGCCGTGCAGCGCAGCGCCGACTGCGTCAGCCTCGGGCCGATGCTGCAAGGCCTGCGCAAGCCGGTGAACGACCTGCCCCGTGGCGCCCAGGTCGACGACATCGTCTACACCATCGCCCTGACCGCGATTCAAGCCGCCAACCGACCTCTGGATGTGTAAATGCTGGATTTTCTACCTGCACCGCTGCGCGGCGTGATCGCCTCGCTGTTGTTGGCGCTCAACACCATCGTCTGCTGCACCCCGCTGTTCGTGGTGGCGATCTTCAAGTTGCTGCTGCCCTTCCCGGCGGCCCAGCGCTTCACCGACTGGCTGATGAGCCACATCCATGAAGCCTGGATCAGCAACAACAAGGCCTGGATGAGCCTGCTCGGGCACACCCGCTGGCACCTCAGCGGGCTCGACAGCCTGGACTACCGGCACTCGTACCTGATCACCAGCAACCACCAGAGCTGGGTCGACATCATGGTCCTGCAATACGTGCTCAACCGCCGTATCCGCCCGCTGAAGTTCTTCCTCAAGCAGGAACTGATCTGGGTCCCGGTGATCGGCCTGGCCTGGTGGGCCCTGGGTTTCCCCTTCATGAAGCGCTACTCCAAGGCCTACCTGGAAAAACACCCGGAGAAAAAGGGCAAGGACCTGGAGACCACCCGCAAGACCTGCGCGAAATTCCGCGACAACCCGGTGGGCATCTTCAACTTCGTCGAAGGCACACGCTTCACCAAGGCCAAGCATGCGCAACAGGCCTCGCCGTTCCGCTACCTGCTCAAGCCCAAGGCCGGCGGCATCGCCTTCGTGCTGGATGCCATGGGCGAGCAACTGGAATCCATCGTCAACGTCACCATCCACTATCCGGCAGGCCAGCCGGGTTACTGGGACCTGCTGTGCGGCAAGGTCAATGAGGTGGTGGTGCATTTCGAGGAGCTGCCGATTCCACCGCAGTTCATCGGCAAGAACTACGACCAGGATGGCGTGTACCGCCTGGAGTTCCAGGGCTGGATAAACCAGCTGTGGCAGAACAAGGATGCGCTGCTGGAACAGATGCATCGGGAGTATCCGGGGAAGTGATGAAGCGCCTGTAAGGGCCTCATCGCGGGCAAGCCTCGCTCCTACACAGGAGCAACACGCTCGCTTCTGTAGGAGCGAGGCTTGCCCGCGATAGCTTTCTCAAGGCCACAAAAAAGCCCGCCGTCGATCACTCGACGGCGGGCTTTTTACTGACCGCTAAGGCTTAGATCGCGCCGCGCTTGCGCAGCAGTTCCAGCACTTGCTTGACGCCCTCTTCCAGCGACACGGACTGGGTGTCGATCACCAGATCGGCATCCAGCGGCACGTCGTACGGGAAGGACTCGCCCGGGATGTTATCCCCACCAGCGGCGTACAGGCCCTGCGGATCACGCTCGGCACAGGCCGCTGGCGAAGCCTGGACGTAGACCGTCAGCAGACGCTCCTTGCCGATCAGGTCCCTGGCCTGTTCACGACCTTCCGCACTCGGTGCGACGAACGCCGCCAGGGTCAGCAGGCCGGCTTCGTTGAACTGACGCGCCACGTGCGCGGCACGCCGCCAGTTCTCGGTACGTCCGGCGCGATCCTGGGGCAGGCCCTTATTCAGGTCGTGACGCAGGTTCTGGCCGTCGAGGACGAACACCGCACGACCCAGGTCGAACAGCTTGCGCTCGACCGCGTAGGCCAGGGTGCTCTTGCCAGCGCCGGACAGGCCGCTGAACAGCACGGTAGCCGGTTGCTGGCCGAAGCGCTGGGCGCGCTCCTCGGTGGCTACATGGGCCAGCTTGCCATGGTGCGTGGCGCTGCCATGCACCACAGGCTGGGCGACGATCATGCCGGCGCCGACGGTGCCGTTGGTCAAGCGGTCGATGACGATGAAGGCACCGGTGGTGCGGTTGCTGTCGTAACCGTCGAGGGCGATCGGCGCGTCGAGGGCGATCTTGACCTTGCCGATTTCGTTCAGCTGCAGAGCGCTGGCCGGACCTTCTTCAAGGGTGTTCACGTCGACCCTGTTGACGATGCTGGCGATGGAGCCCGGCACGTAACTGGTGGCGCGCTTGATGTCGTATTTCTTGCCCGGCAGCATCGGCTCTTCGGCCATCCATACCAGCATGGCTTCGAAGCTGTCGGTCACCGGTGGTACGTTGTCGGCATGCACCAGCAGGTCGCCACGGGAGATGTCGATCTCGTCTTCCATGGTCAGGGTCACGGCCTGGCCCGGGCCGGCATGCTCCAGCTCGCCTTCGAAAGTGACGATGGATTTCACCCGGCTGCTCTTGCCCGACGGCAGCACCACGACTTCGTCGCCCTTGTGCACGATGCCGCTGGCCAGGGTCCCGGCGAAACCACGGAAGTTCAGGTTCGGACGGTTGACGTACTGCACCGGGAAGCGCAGGTCGGTGAAGTTGCGATCGCCCGCCACTTCCACGGTCTCGAGGATTTCCATCAGCGACTGGCCGGTGTACCACGGCGAGCGCTCGGACTTGTTCACCACGTTGTCGCCCTTGAGGGCCGACATCGGCACGAAGTGCAGGCTGGTGGGCTTCATCTTCAGGCCTTCGGCGAACTTCAGGTAGTCGGCCTTGATCGACTCGAACACGCCCTGGTCGAAGTCCTTGAGGTCCATCTTGTTGATGGCCACGACGATGTGCTTGATGCCCAGCAGGGAGGCGATGAAGCTGTGGCGACGGGTCTGGGTCTGCACGCCGTAACGGGCATCCACCAGGATGATCGCCAGGTCACAGGTGGAAGCACCGGTGGCCATGTTGCGGGTGTACTGCTCATGGCCGGGGGTGTCGGCGATGATGAATTTGCGCTTGGCGGTGGAGAAGTAGCGATAGGCGACATCGATGGTGATGCCCTGCTCACGCTCGGCCTGCAGGCCGTCGACCAGCAACGCCAGGTCGATGTCGTCACCGGTGGTGCCGACTTTTTTCGAGTCGCGGGTAATGGCTTCCAGATGGTCTTCGTAGATCATCTTCGAGTCGTGCAGCAGGCGCCCGATCAGGGTGCTCTTGCCGTCGTCGACGTTACCGCAAGTCAGGAAGCGCAGCAGTTCTTTGCGTTCGTGCTGGGCCAGGTAGGCGAGGATGTCCTCGCTGATCAATTCGGATTGATGCGACATGTTAGACCCTACTTAGAAATAGCCCTGACGTTTCTTGTCTTCCATGGAACCGGCGCCATCGTGATCGATGACCCGGCCCTGGCGCTCGGAAGTTCGCGTCAGGAGCATTTCCTGAATGATGTCCGTCAGGCTTTCGGCCTCGGACTCCACCGCGCCCGTCAACGGGTAGCAGCCAAGGGTACGGAAACGCACCTTCTTCTTGACGATGCGGGCCTTCTCCTCGTCGGAGAGGTGCTCAAGAATGCGCTCGTCGTCGATCATGATCAGGGTGCCGTTCTTCTCGATCACTTCGCGCTCGGCGGCGAAGTACAGCGGCACGATCGGGATGCCTTCGAGGTAGATGTATTGCCAGATGTCCAGCTCGGTCCAGTTCGACAGCGGGAAGACGCGGATCGACTCGCCCTTGTTGACCTTGCCGTTGTAGACGTTCCACAGCTCGGGGCGCTGGTTCTTCGGGTCCCAGCGATGCTTGCTGTCGCGGAACGAGTACACGCGCTCCTTGGCGCGGGATTTCTCTTCGTCACGCCGGGCACCGCCGAACGCCGCATCGAAACCGTACTTGTCCAGCGCCTGCTTGAGGCCCTCGGTCTTCATGATGTCGGTGTGCTTGGCACTGCCGTGGGTGAAGGGGTTGATGCCCTGCGCAACGCCTTCCGGGTTGACGTGGGTGATCAGTTCCAGGCCCAGCTCTTCGACCATGCGATCGCGGAACTTGTACATCTCCTGGAATTTCCACTGGGTGTCGACGTGCATCACCGGAAACGGCAGCTTGCCCGGGAAGAACGCCTTGCGCGCCAGGTGCAGCATCACGGCGGAGTCTTTACCGATGGAGTACAGCATCACCGGGTTGTCGAACTCGGCGGCCACCTCGCGGATGATGTGGATGCTTTCCGCCTCCAGCTGTTTCAGATGCGTCAGTTTGTCGACCATGGCTACTCACGAAAGCTTTCTTATGGACGGCCTGCGGGCCGTGTTCGAGCGGGGCATGCTAGCACAGCGACCTCTTCTAATCAGGACGCCGACTAGATCGAAACGGTATATGAATATACCCGCCTGTTTGTTGTGTTCAGGTCCTTCTGTAGCCGCTGTCGCAGGCTGCAATCGACTGCGCGGCAGTGTGCTCTTGAAGGTCCTTCGACCAGCGTGGCCTGGGCCATCGCAGCCTGCGGCAGCGGCTACAGGACAAGGCTTTATATAGGGTTCGGGCAGTCGATGAACAAGTGCTCGAGGGCGAAGCGTCGGGCCAGGTAATCCCCCAGCGCCTGCACGCCGTAACGCTCGGTGGCGTGATGACCGGCGGCGATAAAACTGATGTCGTTTTCCCGGGCGCTGTGGAAGGTCTGCTCCGACGCTTCGCCGCTCAGGTACAGATCGACGCCGGCCAGCACCGCCTGATCGATGTAGCCCTGGCCGCCACCGGTGCACCAGCCGACACGCCGGATCATCTTGCTGCCTTCGACCACCAGCGGCTCGCGCCCCATCACCTCCTGGACCTTGCGCGCGAAGTCCCGTGCGGTCATGGGCTCGGCGAGGGAACCGACCAGCCCGACGATCTTCAGGTTGTCCGGGTCCAGCGGACCTTCCACAGTAATATCCAGTTGCCGCGCCAGTTGCACGTTGTTGCCGACGTCCGGGTGCAGGTCCAGCGGCAGGTGATAAGCCAGCAGGCTGATATCGTGCTTGAGCAGGGTTTTCAGCCGGCGCTGCTTCATGCCGGTGATGCAGGGGTTCTCGCCTTTCCAGAAATAGCCGTGATGCACCAGCACCAGATCGGCATTGGCCTCCACCGCGGCATCGAGCAACGCCTGGCTGGCCGTGACGCCGCTGACAATGCGCATCACCTGTGGCCGGCCTTCGACCTGCAGGCCATTGGGGCAGTAATCGGCGATTCGCGAACTGCCCAGGTAGCGGTCCGCCTCCTCTACCAGAGTGCTCAGGGCAACGGCCATAAAAGACTCCTAAATATCCCGTTCAGAGGCGCGCGCGGCCTCGTATAATGCGCGACATTATGGGCCGTCCCGGGCGGCCTGCAACCTCTCAGGACTTGCTCAATGCTCAAGGCTCTGCGTTTTTTTGGCTGGCCGCTGTTGGCCGGCGTGCTTATCGCGTTGCTGATAATTCAGCGTTACCCGCAATGGGTCGGCCTGCCCAGCCTGGACGTCAACCTGCAGCAAGCCCCGCAAACCAAGGCGCTTCGACAAGGCCCGGTGTCCTATGCCGATGCCGTGGCGATCGCTGCGCCGGCGGTGGTCAACCTGTACACCACCAAGGTCATCAACAAACCGGCGCACCCGTTGTTCGAGGACCCGCAGTTCCGCCGCTTCTTCGGCGACAACCTGCCCAAGCAGCAGCGCATGGAGTCAAGCCTGGGTTCCGGGGTGATCATGAGCCCCGAAGGTTATCTGCTGACCAACAACCACGTGACCTCCGGCGCCGAACAGATTGTGGTGGCGCTCAAGGACGGTCGTGAAACCCTGGCCCATGTGATCGGCAGCGACCCGGAAACCGACCTGGCGGTCCTCAAGATCGACCTGAAGAACCTGCCCTCGATCACCGTCGGACGCTCCGACAGCATTCGCATCGGCGACGTGACCCTGGCCATCGGCAACCCGTTCGGGGTCGGCCAGACCGTGACCATGGGCATCATCAGCGCCACCGGGCGCAATCAGCTGGGCCTGAACAACTACGAAGACTTCATCCAGACCGACGCGGCGATCAACCCGGGCAACTCCGGCGGCGCGCTGGTGGATGCCAACGGCAACCTGACCGGGATCAACACGGCGATCTTCTCCAAGTCCGGCGGCTCCCAGGGCATTGGCTTCGCCATCCCGATCAAGCTGGCCATGGAGGTGATGAAATCGATCATCGAGCACGGCCAGGTGATTCGTGGCTGGCTGGGCATCGAGGTGCAGCCGCTGACCCAGGAACTGGCCGAGTCGTTCGGCTTGTCCGGGCGCCCGGGCATCGTGGTGGCGGGGATTTTCCGCGACGGTCCTGCGCAAAAGGCCGGCATGCAGTTGGGTGACGTGATTCTCAGCATCGATGGCGAACCGGCCGGCGATGGCCGTCGCTCGATGAACCAGGTGGCGCGGATCAAACCCAGCGACAAAGTCAGCATCCAGGTAATGCGCAACGGCAAGGAGCTCAAGCTCACCGCCGAAATCGGCCTGCGCCCGCCACCGGCGCCGGTCAAGGAAAAAGAGTAAAAGCATCGCCAGCCAGCTCGCTCCAACAGGAGAGGGCTGGCTCGCGCTAGGGCTTACAGCTCGCCCAGGCCGTCGATCAGGGCCTGGTTCTGCTCCGGCGTACCGATACTGATTCGCAGGAACTGGGCAATCCGCTCCTGCTTGAAGTGCCGGACAATCACCCCCTGCTCCCGCAGCTTGGACGCCAGGCCCGCCGCATCATGTCGTGGGTGACGGGCAAAGATGAAGTTGGCAGCCGACGGCAGCACTTCAAAGCCCTTGGCGCGCAACTGCGCCACCACCTGCTCGCGACTGTCGATCACCAGCTGGCAGGTCTTGGCGAAGTACTCGCGATCATCGAACGCCGCCGCGGCGCCAACTATCGCCAGGCGATCCAGCGGGTAGGAGTTGAAGCTGTTCTTGATCCGCTCCAGCGCCTCTATCAGGTCCGGGTGCCCCACCGCCAGGCCGACCCGCAGGCCAGCCAGGGAACGGGACTTGGACAGGGTCTGGGTCACCAGCAGGTTCGGATAGCGGTCCACCAGGCTGATGGCGGTTTCACCGCCGAAGTCGATGTACGCCTCGTCCACCACCACGACCGAATCCGGGCTGGCCTTGAGGATCTGCTCGACGGCCTCCAGGGCCAGCAGGCAGCCGGTCGGCGCGTTCGGGTTGGGGAAGATGATCCCGCCGTTCGGCCTGGCGTAATCGGCTGGGCGGATCTGGAACTGCTCGTCCAGCGGCACCGCGTCGAAGTCGATGCCGTACAGGCCGCAATACACCGGATAGAAGCTGTAGCTGATGTCCGGGAACAGCAGCGGTTGGTCGTGCTGCAGCAAGCCGTGGAAGATGTGCGCCAGCACTTCGTCGGAACCGTTGCCGAGGAACACCTGGTTGCTCTGTACCCCGTAATACCGGGCCACCGCCTGCTTGAGCAGGTCGCTGTTGGGGTCCGGGTACAGGCGCAGGTTGTCGTTCAGTTCGCCCTGCATCGCGGCCAGAGCCTTGGGCGACGGGCCGTAAGGGTTTTCGTTGGTGTTGAGCTTGACCAGCCTGGTCAGCTTCGGCTGTTCGCCCGGCACATAGGGCACCAAGTCCTTGACGAATGGACTCCAGAATTTACTCATGCTTATTGCCCCTGTTCCTGGTCAGCGATGATCCGGTATTCCGCACTGCGGGCGTGGGCGCTCAGCGACTCGCCACGGGCCAGCACCGAGGCGGTCTTGCCCAGTTCGGAAGCGCCCTGCTCGGAGCAGAAAATGATCGACGAACGTTTCTGGAAGTCATACACCCCCAGCGGCGAGGAGAAACGTGCCGTGCCGGAAGTCGGCAGCACGTGGTTCGGGCCCGCGCAGTAGTCGCCCAGGGCCTCGGAGGTGTGACGGCCCATGAAGATCGCGCCGGCGTGACGGATCTGCGGCAGCCAGGCCTGGGGATCGGCGACGGACAGCTCGAGGTGCTCCGGAGCGATGCGGTTGGCCACGTCAATGGCCTGTTGCATGTCACGCACCTGGATCAGGGCGCCACGGCCGTTGATCGAGGTATTGATGATTTCCGCGCGCTCCATGGTCGGCAGCAGCTTGGCGATGCTGGCGGCGACCTGGTCGAGGAACGCCGCGTCCGGGCTGACCAGGATCGCCTGGGCGTCTTCGTCGTGCTCGGCCTGGGAGAACAGGTCCATGGCGATCCAGTCCGGATCGGTCTGGCCGTCGCACACCACCAGGATCTCCGAAGGACCGGCGATCATGTCGATGCCGACCTGGCCGAATACGTGGCGCTTGGCGGTGGCCACATAGATGTTGCCCGGGCCGACCACCTTGTCCACCTGAGGCACGCTTTCGGTGCCGTAGGCCAGGGCGGCAACGGCCTGGGCGCCACCGATGGTGAACACCCGGTCGACGCCGGCGATGCAGGCCGCAGCCAGCACCAGTTCATTGACCTCGCCACGCGGGGTCGGCACCACCATCACCACTTCGGTGACGCCAGCGACTTTGGCCGGAATGGCATTCATCAATACCGAGGATGGATAAGACGCCTTGCCGCCCGGCACATACAGGCCGGCGCGATCCAGCGGCGTGACCTTCTGGCCCAGCACCGTGCCGTCGGCCTCGGTGTAGCTCCAGGAGTCCTGTTTCTGTTTTTCGTGGTAGCTGCGCACCCGTGCCGCGGCCTTTTCCAGGGCTTCGCGCTGGGCCGCGGTGATCCGGGTCAGGGCCAGTTCCAGGCGCTCGCGCGGCAGGATCAGGTCGGCCATGGACGCCACTTGCAGGCCGTCGAAACGCTGGGTGAATTCCACCAGCGCCGCGTCGCCGCGCTCGCGCACCGCCTTGATGATGTCCAGCACCCGCTGATTGACCGAGTCGTCAGACACACTTTCCCAGCTCAGCAGATGATCCAGATGATGCGCGAAATCCGGGTCAGCAGCGTTGAGTCGGCGAATTGCAGTGGGAGCGGTCATAGCGAGGGCCTCATTGAATAGCTAATGCTCAGGCACCCTAAGCTACCAGTCCATTCGCGCGGGCACCTGAGAAAATTGGCTATGACACGGATAGACGGGCGCGGCTAGCGCCGCGCGAGTGAATCAACCGCGGTGTCGCGACTCCACTGCTTTGCGCAGGGTGTCGATCAGTGCCTGGATGCGGGCGTGCTGCATTTTCATGGAGGCCTTGTTGACCACCAGACGGGAACTGATCATGGAAATCAGCTCCTGGGGCTCCAGGCCGTTGGCCCGCAGGGTGTTGCCGGTGTCGACCACGTCGATGATCTTGTCCGCCAGGCCGATCAGCGGCGCCAGCTCCATCGAGCCGTACAGCTTGATGATGTCGACCTGGCGACCCTGCTCGGCGTAGTAGCGCTTGGCAACATTGACGAACTTGGTGGCGACACGCAGGCGGCCCTTGGGCTCGGCCGCGCCGATGGCACCGGCGGTCATCAGCTTGCACTGGGCGATCTGCAGGTCCAGCGGCTCGTACAGGCCCTGGCCGCCGTATTCCATCAGCACATCTTTACCGGCAACGCCGAGGTCGGCGGCACCATGTTCGACATAGGTCGGCACGTCGGTGGCGCGCACGATCAGCAAGCGCACATCGGCCTGGGTCGTGGGGATGATCAGCTTGCGGCTCTTGTCCGGATTCTCGGTGGGCACGATGCCGGCTTCAGCCAGAAGCGGCAAGGTGTCATCAAGGATGCGGCCCTTGGACAGTGCGATGGTCAACATGGGAAACGTAAGTCCTTATCAGGATACTCATGCCCGGTCGCAAACGGCGCCAGACACGCATCGAGCCTGAACACAGGCTCGACTTGGAACGAAACCTTGGGGCACGTCCCTGTGCCCATCACGCAAACTAGCCCGGTACGCGGCGGATCTTGGCGCCGAGCATCTGCAGCTTCTCTTCGATGCACTCGTAACCACGGTCGATGTGGTAGATGCGATCGATCAGGGTGTCGCCTTCGGCCATCAGGGCCGAGATCACCAGGCTGGCCGAAGCCCGCAGGTCGGTGGCCATGACAGGGGCGCCCTTGAGGATTTCGGTACCGGTGACGATGGCAGTGTTGCCTTCGACCTGGATCTTCGCGCCCATGCGGTGCAGTTCGTAGACGTGCATGAAGCGGTTTTCGAAGATGGTCTCGATCACTGCGCCCGTGCCTTCGGCAATGGCGTTGAGGGAGATGAACTGGGCCTGCATGTCGGTCGGGAACGCCGGGTACGGCGCGGTACGCACATTGACCGCCTTCGGACGCTTGCCGTGCATGTTCAGCTCGATCCAGTCCTCGCCGGTGGTGACTTCGGCGCCGGATTCCTTGAGTTTTTCCAGGACGGCTTCGAGGATGGTCGGATCGGTGTCCTTGACCTTCACGCGACCGCCGGTCACGGCAGCGGCGACCAGGTAGGTGCCGGTTTCGATGCGGTCAGGCATGACCTTGTAGGTCGCCGAGTGCAGGCGCTCGACACCGTCGATGGTGATGGTGTCGGTACCGGCGCCGGAAACCTTGGCGCCCATGGCGTTGAGGAAGTTCGCCAGGTCGACCACTTCAGGTTCGCGGGCAGCGTTCTGCAGCACGCTGCGGCCTTTGGCCAGCGCGGCGGCCATCATGATGTTCTCGGTACCGGTCACACTCACGGTATCGAAGAAGAAGTGCGCACCGCGCAGGCCGCCTTCAGGCGCCTTGGCCTTGATGTAGCCACCTTCGACGTCGATCACCGCGCCCATGGCTTCCAGGCCGCGGATGTGCAGGTCGACCGGACGCGAACCGATGGCGCAACCGCCAGGCAGCGCGACTTCGGCTTCGCCGAAACGGGCAACCATCGGGCCCAGCACCAGGATCGAGGCACGCATGGTCTTGACCAGCTCATAAGGAGCAACCAGGGTCTTGATGGTGCGTGGGTCGATTTCGACGCTGAGCTTCTCATCGATCACCGGCTCAATGCCCATGCGACCGAACAGCTCGATCATGGTGGTGATGTCGTGCAGGTGCGGCAGGTTGGCGACCGTGACCGGGCCATCGCACAGCAGGGTTGCCGCCAGAATCGGCAGGGCAGAGTTCTTTGCCCCGGAAATGCGGATCTCGCCATCAAGACGAACGCCGCCGGTAATAATCAATTTATCCATAAGAATCTCGACGCCCTTGGGCTCAGGTGCGCTCGGCCCAGGCCGCGCTGCTGAAAAATTTCATAGTGACCGCATGGATGCTGCCATCGGCGATCCACGGGTTCAAATGGGCATAGATGCTCTGCTGACGCTTGACCGGACTCAAGGCCACCAGTTCGTCACTGATCACGTTCAACTGAAAGTTGCAGCCTTCGCCCTCAACTTCTACCTGAACGGATGAAAGAGTCTCGGACAGCTTTCCTTCAAGGAAGCTCTTCACTTCGTTGGCCTGCATGCTCAACCTCAATCGGCGCCCTGTGCGCGCGGGTCGGACATCATACAAAAAAGCCCCGCGCCTGCGAACCCCGCATAGCAGGACTCTGACGGGGGGCTTGCTTGTCGATGGGTTGCTAAGGCTGCGCCAGCAGCTCGGTCAAACCGGAAACCTCGGCGATTTCGCGCATGTCTTCGGGCAACGCGCGGATGCTGACGGCCTTGCCGGCCGCCGCGGCATCGCGCATGAAGGCCAGCAGCAACGACAAGCCGACGCTGCTGGATTTCTCTACCGCCGAACAGTCGAGCACCAGCGCCGCCGCGGTGCTGGAGGCGATCAGCGCCTGCCCCTGCTTGCGCAGGCCCGGGCCGGAGCGATAGTCCAGCACACCGCTGATCAGCAGGTCGCCGGCTTCACCCAGACGGACGGCCGACTCACTCATTTCGTGACCTTCTCAGGCGAGTTTTCGGTTGATTCCTTGGCCTTGGCCACTTCGCCAGCCCAGTTGTTGATGGTCTTGTCCAGGTCGTTGCCGTTGCGCTGCATGGCATCGGCGAACTGATCGCGGAACAGCTTGCCGATATTGATGCCGTTGATGATCACGTTGCGCAGCTTCCACTCGCCGTTGATCTTCTCCAGCGTGTAGGACACAGGATAGACCGCGCCGTTGCTGCCCTTGACCGTCATGCCGACGCTGGTACGGTCTCCCGACTCGTCCTTGGCAGGATCAACGACGATGCCCTGGTTGTTGTACTCCAGCAAAGCGTTGCCATAGAACTGGAACAGGCCCTTCTTGAAGTTTTCCTCAAAGGTGCGCATTTGCTCCGGCGTGGCCTTACGCGAGTACTTGACTGTCATGATGCTCTTGGAAATACCTTCGGCATCCACGACCGGACCCACGATGCTGTTCAGCGCCGTATAAAAGTCCTGCGGGTCTTGCTTGTACTTTTCTTTGTTGGCGGCCAGGTCGGCCAGCAGACGGCTGGTGGTGTCCTGTACCAGATCATGCGCGGAAGGCGCCGCCACGGCGTGAGCCATCAACGGCAACGCCGCCAGTAATACCAACAGGCTACGTCGCAAGGTAGAGATCATGAAAAAGTCCTCATTTGGCGTCTTTGCTAACGGTATTGAGCAGGAATTTACCGATCAGGTCCTCAAGTACCAGTGAAGACTGGGTGTCGTGGATGGTCCCGCCATCCTTGAGCAACGTGTCTTCGCCGCCGACGCTGATACCAATGTATTTCTCGCCAAGCAGCCCAGCGGTCAGGATAGATGCAGTCGAGTCGGTCGGCAGGTTATCTACGCGTTTTTCCAACTGCAGCGTGACCCGACCGGTGAAACTGTCGCGGTCCAGATCGATAGCCGTGACCTTGCCGATGGTCACACCGGCCATGGTCACTTTAGCTCTGACCGTCAAACCGGCGATATTGTCGAAATATGCGTAAAGTTTATAAGTATCGGTGCTCGAGGTCGGGGACAAGCCACTGACCCGCAAGGCAAGCAACAACAAAGCCAGGATGCCAGCCAGCAGGAAAAGGCCGACACCGATTTCCAGGGTGCGGTTTTGCATCAGAAATCTCCAAACATCAAGGCGGTCAGAATAAAGTCCAGGCCGAGTACGGCCAACGAGGCGTACACAACGGTCTTGGTAGTGGCACGACTGATCCCCTCTGAAGTGGGCTCGCAGTCATAGCCTTGGAATACGGCGATCCAGGTCACGACAAAGGCGAAAACGATGCTCTTGATGATGCCATTGAGCACGTCATCGCTGAACGTCACACTGTTTTGCATGTTCGACCAGTAGGAACCTTCATAGACCCCCAGCCAGTCGACGGCCACCCACGAACCGCCCCAGATGCCCACCACGCTGAAAATGATCGCCAGCAACGGCAGGGAAATGAAACCGGCCCACAGACGTGGCGCGACAATGTATTTGAGCGGGTCGACACCGATCATCTCCAGGCTGGAGAGCTGTTCGGTGGCTTTCATGTTGCCGATTTCCGCGGTCAACGCCGAACCGGCCCGGCCGGCGAAGAGCAATGCCGTGACCACCGGCCCCAGTTCACGCAGCAGGGTCAGGGCGACCATCTGCCCCACCGCCTGCTCCGAACCGTAGCTGGACAGGATATTGAAGCCCTGCAGCGCCAGCACCATGCCGATGAATATCCCGGAGACCACGATGATCACCAGGGACATCACGCCCACCGAATGCAGCTGCTTGACCAGCAGGCCGAAGCTGCCGCCGATACTGCCGCGGCCGAACAACACATGAAACAGCATCAGGCTCGAACGCCCGAGCACCGCGAGAACGTCGATGCCCGAGCGACCGAACAGACGAATTCGCTCCAATAAAGATACTTTGCGCATCAGCGCTTCCCCAGAAGATCTGCGCGGTAGTCCGGCGCTGGAAAGTGAAAGGGTACCGGACCGTCGGGGTCGCCTTTCATGAACTGGCGGATCCGCGGGTTATCGGAATCCATCAGTTCGTCGGGCGTACCCTGCCCCAGCACCTGGCCATCGCCCACCACATAGATGTAGTCGGCGATGCTCGCGGTTTCCGCCAGATCATGGGAAACCACGATGCTGGTGATACCCAGCGCGTCGTTGAGCAGGCGGATCAGGCGCACCAGCACGCCCATGGCGATGGGGTCCTGGCCTACGAACGGCTCGTCGTACATGAGGATCTGCGGGTCCAGGGCGATGGCCCGGGCCAGGGCCACACGACGCTTCATGCCGCCGGACAGCTCGTCGGGCATCAGGTCGATGGCACCGCGCAACCCGACCGCCTGCAACTTGAGCAGGACGATATCGCGGATCATTTCATCCGGCAGCTGGGTATGAACGCGCAGCGGAAAGGCGACGTTCTCGAACACATCGAGATCGGTAAACAGCGCGCCGCTCTGAAACAGCACGCCCATCTGCTTGCGGGCGTCGAACAGATCGCCACGCGACAATTTGGGCAGGTTCTGGCCGTTGACCCAGACTTCACCGCTGCTGGGGCGCAACTGCGCGCCCATCAACCGCAGGAGCGTGGTCTTGCCGCAACCGGAAGGCCCCATGATGCCGGTGACCTTGCCCCGTGGAATACGGATATCGACATTATTGAAGATGCTGCGCGCACCGCGCTTGAAGGACAGTCCCTTCAGCTCGACCGCGTAGGCGTTATCGGCACTCATCTAAACTCCTTGCGATGCAGCCTCACACTCGGACGCTTGGCTCCCTGCCGGGAGTACATGCACCCAGGGCAGGCCGAACTGGCGGCGAACTATATCACTGCTGATACGGAGCCCCCAAGGCCGAAGCCATCTGTGTTCAGGTTCACGACAGGCTAAAACGGGCTTTACAGAACAATTCCAGCCTATAGAAGGACAAAGGCTGACGAACTTGCGTGAGGGAATCGATCATTACCGCTATAATCGCCGCCTTTTCATCAGGCTATACGATTTCTGACATGAGCCAATCCAGCGACCTGATTCAATCGGCACAACGCACCATCCGCCTCGAGATAGAAGCCGTACAAGGCTTGCTGCCACATATCGACGCAGATTTCGTACGCGCTTGCGAGATGATTCTGGCCAGCAAAGGCCGCGTAGTAGTGGTCGGAATGGGCAAGTCCGGGCATATCGGCAACAAAATCGCCGCCACCCTGGCCAGCACCGGTACCACTGCGTTTTTTGTCCATCCGGCCGAAGCCAGCCATGGCGACATGGGCATGATTACCCGGGACGACGTGATCCTCGCCCTGTCCAACTCTGGCTCGACCAATGAAATCGTGACCCTGTTGCCGCTGATCAAGCGCCTGGGCATCCAGTTGATCAGCATTACCGGCAACCCTGACTCACCGCTGGCCAAGGCCGCCGAGGTCAACCTCAACGTCCAGGTCGAGCAAGAGGCCTGCCCGCTGAACCTGGCCCCGACCTCCTCGACCACCGCCGCCCTGGTCATGGGCGACGCCCTGGCCGTGGCGCTGCTGGAAGCCCGCGGCTTCACCGCCGAAGACTTCGCCTTCTCCCATCCGGGCGGCGCCTTGGGCCGTCGCCTGCTGCTGAAGGTCGAGAACGTCATGCATGCCGGCGAACAGCTGCCACAGGTCCAGCGTGGCACCCTGCTCAAGGATGCCTTGATGGAAATGACCCGCAAGGGCCTGGGCATGACCGTCATTGTCGAAGCCGATGGGCGCCTGGCCGGAGTCTTCACCGACGGTGACCTGCGCCGCACCCTGGACCGCACCATCGACATTCACCACACCACCATCGATGAAGTCATGACCGTTCACGGCAAGACCGCCCGCGCCGAAATGCTGGCGGCCGAAGCCCTGAAAATCATGGAAGACAATCGAATCAACGCACTGGTCGTGGTGGACAAGGACGATCGCCCGATCGGCGCCTTCAACCTGTCCGACCTGCTGCGCGCGGGAGTCATGTAATGAGCACGGATCTGCTGCAACGCGGCAAGAACATCAAGCTGGCGGTATTCGACGTCGACGGCGTACTGACCGACGGTCGCCTGTACTTCCTCGAAGACGGCAGCGAGTTCAAGACCTTCAACACCCTCGATGGCCAGGGCATCAAGATGCTGATGGCCACGGGCATACAGACGGCAATCATCAGCGGACGCAAGACGCCGGTGGTCGAGCGTCGGGCGAAGAACCTGGGGATTCCCCATCTGTTTCAGGGCCGCGAGGACAAACTGGTGGTGCTGGACGGGCTTCTTGCCCAACTGGGCCTAAGCTATGAGCAGGTCGCCTACCTGGGCGACGATCTGCCGGACCTGCCGGTGATCCGCCGGGTCGGCCTGGGCATGGCCGTCGCCAATGCCGCCAGCTTTGTCCGTGAACACGCCCATGGCGTCACCCAGGCCCGTGGCGGCGAAGGTGCCGCCCGCGAGTTCTGCGAGCTGATCCTGCGCGCCCAAGGCAGCCTTGAAGCGGCCCACGCCGCCTACTTATAGAGCCTCCCATGCTGAGCAAAAAGATTCGCAACATCCTGATCTTCGGCATCATCACCGCGCTGTTCCTGGCGGTGGGATACTGGAACATCAGCCCGGAACGCTTCCTCGACAAGCCGGTTGCGCAGGTCGACGAAAGCGCCATCGACTACTACGCCATCAACGCCCATAGCGTGCAGTACCTGCCTGACGGCAAGCTGCAGTACGAAATGACGTCCGACAAGGTCGAACACCTCAAGGCCACCGAGGTGACACTGCTGACCAAGCCGGACCTGCAGATGTATCGCGGCACCGCCTTCCCCTGGCACGTCCAGAGCGAACACGGCGAAGTCAACCCGGACGGCACCCAGGTCGAGTTGATCGATTCGGTACGGGTTTCCCGCACCGACGAGAAAAATCGCAACCTGCTGATCACCACGACCCGCATGACAGTATTCCCGCAGAAGCAATATGCGCAGACCGATCAAGACGTTAGAATCGACGGCGCCGGCGGCGTGACGACTGGCAAGGGAATGAAAGCGTATTTGAAAGACGGCAGGATGAACCTGCTATCGAACGTAAGAGGACAGTATGAGGCTCGTTAAAACCCTCCCTATTTTGCTCGGTCTGGGCGCAGCACTGGGAAGCGTGAGCGCCTGGGCTCTGCCGAACGATAGCCAGCAACCCATCCGCATCCAGGCCGACGACGCTCAACTGGACGACAAGAATGGCGTAGCCACCTACAGAGGCGACGTGATCATCACCCAGGGCTCGATGAAGGTCACCGGCAATACCGTGACCATCACCCGCACCCAGACCGGTGACATCGACGTGGTGACCTCGGTGGGCAACCTGGCCTACTTCGAACAGATTCAAACCCAGGGCGACACCAAGCCGGTCCAGGGCTACGGCGTGACCATCCAGTACCACGCTGCGCAGAACCGCGTCGTGCTGATCGACCGCGCCAAAGTCGTCGACAAGGACGGCAACATCACCCAGGGCGAGAAGATCGTCTACGACACCGACAAGAAGCTGGCCAGCGCCGGTCGCGCCACCGGCAGCAAGGTCACCGAGTCGCGTCCACGGATCGACATGGTCATCCAGCCGAAAAAGAAAACTGACGAAAAGGCCCAGTAATGGCAACTCTGAAAGCTCAGCACCTGGCCAAGAGCTACAAGAGCCGCCAGGTCGTGCGTGACGTCAGCCTGTCCATCGACAGCGGCCAGATCGTCGGCCTGCTCGGCCCCAACGGCGCCGGCAAGACCACCTGCTTCTACATGATCGTCGGCCTGGTCCAGGCCGATCAGGGACGCATCCTGATCGACGACCTGGATGTCAGCCACCAGCCGATGCACGGCCGCGCCCGCGCCGGGATCGGTTACCTGCCGCAGGAAGCCTCGATCTTCCGCAAGCTCTCGGTGGCCGACAACATCATGGCCATCCTCGAGACCCGCAAGGAGCTCGACAAGGCCGGCCGTCGCCAGGAACTGGAAAGCCTGCTGCAGGAATTCCACATCAACCATATTCGCGACAACCTCGGCATGAGCCTCTCCGGTGGTGAACGTCGCCGTGTGGAAATCGCTCGCGCACTGGCCACCGCCCCCAAGTTCATCCTGCTCGACGAACCCTTCGCCGGCGTGGACCCGATCTCGGTAGGCGACATCAAGCAGATCATTCACCACCTGAAGGCCAAAGGCATCGGGGTGCTCATCACCGACCACAACGTCCGTGAAACCCTGGATATCTGCGAAACCGCCTACATCGTCAACGACGGCCAGCTGATCGCCGAAGGCGACGCCGAAACCATCCTCGCCAACGAGCTGGTCAAGGAAGTGTACCTGGGCCATGAGTTCCGCCTGTAAGCCCTGAGGTGTTTGGCTGGTCGCCAGAGCGCCCGCCCCAATAAAACCCTGCTGTTTTTATTGTTACAGCGCTCTAGGCAAACACTTCAGTTTCAGGCATATAATTTGCTTATGTTTGGCGCTCACGCGCCCTGTAGTGGATGGCGCATGTGCGCCGGCGAATAAGGTGTTAAGCCCCTGCCATGAAACCATCGCTAGTCCTCAGAATGGGCCAGCAGCTGACGATGACACCGCAGCTGCAACAGGCCATCCGCCTGCTCCAATTGTCGACCCTGGACCTGCAACAGGAGATCCAGGAGGCCCTGGAGTCCAACCCGATGCTCGAGCGCCAGGAAGAAGGCGACGACTTCGATAACACCGATCCGCTGGCCGACAACGCCGAGCAGAAACCCAATACCGATATCCAGGAACCCTCCTACCAGGAAACCGCCCCGACGGTGGACAACCTCGAGGACGGCGAATGGAACGAACGCATTCCCAACGATCTGCCAGTCGATACCGCCTGGGAAGACGTCTACCAGACCAGCGCCAGCAGCCTGCCCAGCAACGATGACGACGAGTGGGACTTCACCACCCGCACCTCGGCCGGCGAAAGCCTGCAGAGCCATCTGCTCTGGCAGTTGAACCTGGCGCCCATGTCCGACACCGATCGCCTGATCGCCGTGACCCTGATCGACTGCATCAACAATCAGGGCTATCTGGATGAAACCCTCGAGGAAATCCTCGAAGCCTTCGATCCGGAGCTGGACATCGAACTCGATGAAATCGAGGCCGTCCTGCACCGCATCCAGCAGTTCGAGCCCGCCGGCATCGGCGCCCGCAACCTGGGTGAATGCCTGCTGCTGCAACTGCGCCAGCTACCCGCCAAGACCCCCTGGCTGACTGAAGCCAAGCGCCTGGTCACCGACTTCATCGACCTGCTCGGCAGCCGCGACTACAGCCAGCTGATGCGGCGCATGAAGCTCAAGGAAGACGAACTGCGCCAGGTCATCGAGCTGGTACAGAGCCTCAACCCACGGCCGGGCTCGCAAATCGAATCCACCGAAGCCGAATACGTGGTCCCCGACGTCATAGTGCGCAAGGACAACGAACGCTGGCTGGTGGAGCTGAACCAGGAGTCCGTGCCGCGCCTGCGCGTCAACCCGCAGTACGCCGGCTTCGTGCGGCGCGCCGACACCAGCGCCGACAACACCTTCATGCGCAATCAGCTGCAGGAGGCCCGCTGGTTCATCAAGAGCCTGCAGAGCCGTAACGAAACCCTGATGAAAGTCGCCACCCAGATCGTCGAGCATCAGCGCGGCTTCCTCGAGTACGGCGATGAAGCGATGAAACCGCTGGTCCTGCATGACATCGCCGAAGCGGTGGGCATGCACGAATCGACGATTTCACGGGTGACCACGCAAAAATTCATGCATACCCCACGGGGCATTTATGAACTGAAATACTTTTTCTCCAGCCACGTAAGTACCTCCGAAGGCGGTGAATGCTCGTCCACGGCGATCCGCGCGATCATCAAAAAACTGGTCGCCGCGGAAAATCAGAAAAAGCCGTTGAGTGACAGCAAGATCGCTGGTTTACTGGAGGCACAAGGCATTCAGGTAGCCCGTCGTACCGTCGCCAAGTACCGCGAATCCCTGGGGATCGCGCCTTCCAGCGAACGGAAGCGGTTGATGTAACCGCCGGGCTCGCCACAGCGTTTCAGTGGCAGGTCAATCGACCTGCCGCTTTATGCACTGGCAACGAAGGAGAAGCTGTATGCAAGTCAACATCAGTGGACACCAACTGGAAGTGACCGAACCCCTGCGCGCTTACATCGGCGAAAAACTCGACCGACTGGAGCGGCACTTTGACAAGATTACCAATGTGCAGGTAACGCTGGCCGTCGAGAAACTGAAGCAGAAAATCGAGGCCACGCTGCACATCCATGGTGGGGAAGTCGTCGCCAATGCAGAACATGACGACATGTATGCCGCAATCGACTTGCTCACGGACAAGCTTGACCGCCAACTGAAAAAGCATAAGGAAAAGCAACTCCACCTTCTCCAAGGCACGGGTCGCTAACACTCCCCTCCCATGATCCGACTTGAAAGCATCCTGACCCCCGGCCGTTCCCTGATGAACGTGCCGGGCGGCAGTAAAAAACGCGCCCTCGAACAAATTGCCAACCTGATCAGCCGCGAAGTGCCCGATCTGGAGATGCAAGATGTCTTCGAAAGCCTGATTGCCCGTGAAAAACTGGGTTCCACCGGTTTTGGCAACGGCATCGCCATTCCACACTGCCGCCTCAAAGGCTGTGAGTCGCCCATCAGTGCCCTGATGCACCTGGACGCTCCCATCGATTTCGACGCCATCGACGGCGCCCCGGTCGACCTGCTGTTCGTACTACTGGTCCCGGAAGCCGCCACCGATGCGCACCTGGAACTGCTCCGGCAGATTGCCAGCATGCTGGACCGCAAAGAAGTGCGCGACAAGCTGCGCAGCGCCAGCAGCAACGAAGCCTTGTACAAGGTTGTCCTGGACGAACAGAACGGTCAGTAATCATGCGTTTGATCATCGTCAGCGGCCGGTCCGGCTCAGGTAAAAGCACTGCCCTCGATGTACTCGAGGACAACGGCTACTACTGCATCGACAACCTGCCAGCCGGGCTGTTGCCCGAACTGGCCGAGCGGGCGCTGATCCATACCGAACTGACACAGCCACTGGTCGCCGTGTCGATCGACGCCCGTAACCTGCCAAGCCACCTGTCGCGCTTCCCCGAACTGCTCGAGGAAGTACGCAGCCGGCATATCCAGTGCGATGTGCTGTACCTGGACGCTGACGAAGAAACCCTGCTCAAGCGCTTTTCCGAGACCCGCCGTCGCCACCCCTTGAGCAGCAACAACCGCTCGCTGGCCGAGGCGATCCAGGACGAAAGCCATCTGCTGGGTCCGATTGCCGACCTGGCCGATCTCAAGGTCAACACCACCAACCTGAACCTGTATCAACTGCGCGATACCATCAAGTTGCGCCTGCTGAACCAACCGGAGCCAGGTACCGCCTTTCTGGTGGAGTCCTTCGGGTTCAAGCGCGGCATGCCAGTCGATGCCGACCTGGTGTTCGATGTGCGCTGCCTGCCCAACCCCTACTGGAAGCCCGAATTGCGCGACCAGTCCGGGCTCGACCAGCCGGTCGCCGAATACCTGGCCGCCCAGCCGGACGTCGAGGAAATGTTCCAGGACATCTCCAGCTACCTGCTGAAATGGTTGCCCCGTTTCGCCGCCAGCAACCGCGCCTACGTCACTATTGCCATTGGCTGCACGGGCGGCCACCACCGCTCGGTCTACCTGACCGAACGCTTGGGCCAAGTCCTGCAAAAGTCCCTGAAGAACGTCCAGGTTCGCCACCGCGACCTTAGCTGAAAGGATCTACCCCGCGATGCCTGCTCTGGAAATTGAAATCATCAACAAACTGGGTCTGCATGCCCGTGCCTCGGCAAAATTCGTCGGCGTGGCCGGTCAGTTTCCTTGCCAGATCCGCGCCGGGAGAACCCCGGAGTCGATGGTCGACGGCAAGAGCATCATGGCAATGATGATGCTGGCCGCCGGCAAGGGCACCAGGATTCATCTGAAGACAGAAGGTGACCAGGAGCAGGAGGCGCTTGAAGCGCTGGTGGCACTGATCAACAACTTCTTCGACGAAGGCGAGTAAGGCCGGCAGGGCAAACCTGCCGCCAGGCACTCAAGCGAGTGCCGTGTCCATGACCATCATCAGGCAAAAACCGACGCACAAGCCCAGGCTGGCCAGCTTTTCATGACCGTTGCGGCGTGATTCGGGGATTACCTCATGAGTGACCACCAGCAGCATGGCCCCCGCCGCCAGCGCCAGCCCGAGCGGCAACAGCATCTCGGCCAGGCTCACCAGCCACGCACAAAGCAAAGCGAACACCGGCTCCACCAGGCCTGAAGCGGCACCGATCAGGAACGCCTTGACCCTGGACATGCCCGCGCCAGCCAGCACAAGGGCAATCACCAGGCCTTCCGGCACGTCCTGCAAGGCGATCCCCATAGCCAGGCTGTCCGCCTCCGGCATGCCGCCACCCGCGGAAACGCCTACGGCCATTCCTTCGGGAATGTTGTGGGCGATGATGGCAAATACAAACAGCCAAATGCGCGGCGGGATGACCGGGTACTCAAGGGTGCCTACCAACTTCTCCGGGTTGCCCCCCGACACCTTGCGATCCACCAGAAACAGCCCCAAGGCACCCAGCATGATGCCGAAGCTGATCAGGCCACTCGAAGCCCAGGGCGACAATCCGAGTTTTTCCGCCGCGGCGATACCGGGCACGATCAGCGAAAATGCCGTGGCCGCCAGCATCACCCCGGCGCCGAACCCCAACAGGGTGTCGCTCAGCGCCAGCGGCATCTTGCGAATCACCAGCACCGGCACGGCCCCCAGCGCGGTTCCCAGGGCACAGACCGCCCCACCCTGTAATGCACGCAACAAGCGAGGTTCCAGGTCCAGCCAGGACAAACCCTGGGCAACCAGCAATGCAGTACCCGCCAACAGCAACAGCGAACCGAACGCGTAACGAAACATCCGTCCGCTGCTGATCGTCAGTGTTTCAGTGCCCATAGTCAGCCTTAGGTCTTTTTATCGGTGGGGGCTCAAACCAGCGCGGCCTGATAGCGCTGGGCTACTTCAGGCCAATTGATCACGTTGTAGAACGCATTGATGTATTCCGGCCGCCGGTTCTGGTAACGCAGGTAATACGCGTGCTCCCACACGTCCAGACCGAGAATCGGGGTATTGCCGTTCATCAACGGGCTGTCCTGGTTGCCGCTGCTCTCGACGATCAGGGTCTTTTGCGGGGTCACGCTGAGCCAGGCCCAACCGCTGCCGAAACGCGTGAGCGCGGCCTTGGTGAAGGCCTCCTTGAAACTCTCGAAACCACCCAGTTGCTCATCGATTGCCTTGGCCAGCGCACCGTCCGGCTTTCCTCCTCCGGTCGGCGCCATCACTGCCCAGAACAACGAATGGTTGGCATGGCCGCCGCCCTGGTTGATCACCGCTGCACGCAGTTTCTCCGGCAGCTGCTGGACCCCGGCCACCAGTTTCTCCACCGACCAGTCGGCCCATTCGGTACCTTCCACGGCCGCATTGAGGTTGTTGATGTAGGTCTGGTGGTGCTTGGTGTAGTGAATCTCCATGGTCTGCGCATCGATGTGCGGTTCCAGGGCGTCGTAGGCGTAGGGCAATGCAGGCAAGGTAAAGGACATATCAATGTGCTCCGTAATGAGGGGCATTCGGGGTCGCGGTGCCGGAAGTCGATTGCGCGACATTGCTCTCCAGCAGGCGATGGGTACGGGGGTATTCACCGTGCTCACCGATGAAGTTGAGCAACTCGACATAGGTCTTGCTGCTCTGGCGCAGCGCGGCTTCCCGCAGTGCCGGCGCCAGGCGGTTGTCCTGCATGGTCTGCAACAGCCGCTGGTGAATGGCGCAGAGGTATTCCGCGCTCTCCTCCGGCTGGTTCAGGCGCAGGTGCAGGTCCGCCAGGTTGTGATGGGAGATGACACAGGCCGCCACCGCTTCGTCGGCATCGCTCCAGCGCTCGAACAGCACCTGCGCCAGGGCCAGGGCCTGCAAGTAATACTCACGGGCATCCACCAGGTCGCCCTGCATGAAGAAACGGTTTGCCCTTTCGATCGTGCGTTTCCAGTGCTCCATGGTGAACCTCCAAAGCAATGTCGGGATTTACACGCCGCCCGCGGTGAGTTTTTCCGGGTCGAGCAGGATCTCCAGCTGGCTGCGTGACAGATCAGTGTGTTCAAGGGCGACGTCGATCACCGGGCGCCCCTGCTTGTAGGCGGTCTTGGCGATTTCAGCGGCCTTCTGGTAACCGATGATCGGGTTGAGCGCCGTGACCAGGATCGGGTTGCGCGACAGCGCCTCCTTGAGCTTGGGCTCATTGACCTTGAAGCTGGCGATCGCCTTGTCCGCCAGCAGGCGGCTGGAGTTGGCCAGCAGCTCGATGCTGCTCAGCAGGTTCTGCGCGATGATCGGCAGCATGACGTTCAGCTCGAAGTTGCCCGACTGCCCCGCCACTGTGATCGTGGTGTCGTTGCCGATCACCTGGGCCGCCACCATCGCCGTGGCTTCCGGAATCACCGGATTGACCTTGCCCGGCATGATCGAAGACCCCGGTTGCAGCCCTTCCAGCTCGATTTCGCCGAGACCGGCCAGCGGCCCCGAGTTCATCCAGCGCAGGTCGTTGGCGATCTTCATCAAGGTTACGGCGCTGGCCTTGAGCTGGCCGGAAACCGCCACCGCAGTGTCCTGGGAACCGATCAGGGCAAACAGGTTCTTGCCCGGCGTGAACTGCACCTGGGTCAGGCTGCTCAATTGCCGGCTGAAACCCGCGGCGAATTGCGGGTGAGCGTTGATTCCGGTGCCCACCGCGGTACCACCTTGCGCCAGGGATTGCAGGCTCGGCAGCAGATCCTGCAGGTGGCCGATATTGGCCTTGAGCTGCTGCGCCCAACCTTCCAGCACCTGGCTCATGCGCACCGGCATCGCGTCCATCAGGTGGGTACGGCCGGTCTTGATGAACGGATGGACCTCCACCGCCTTGCGCTCGATGACCTGTACCAGATGCACCAGCGCCGGCAGCAGTTGTTCGTGCAAGCCCAGCGCGGCGCTGACGTGAATAGTGGTCGGAATGATGTCGTTGCTGCTCTGCCCACAGTTCACATGGTCGTTGGGGTTGACCGGCTCGCCGAGCAGACGGCTGGCCAGGGTGGCGATGACTTCGTTGGCATTCATGTTGGAACTGGTGCCGGACCCGGTCTGGAAGATATCCACCGGGAAGTGCTGCATGAAGTCGCCTTCCAGCAGGCCCTGGGCGGCGTCGACTATGGCCTTGCCCTGGGACTCGCTCAGTTGCTTGAGTTCGACGTTGGCCTTGGCCGCGGCCGCCTTGGCCAGGATCAGCGCGCGGATAAACTGCGCCGGCATGCGCTGGTGACTGATGGGAAAGTTATCCACTGCACGCTGGGTCTGTGCGCCATACAGCGCCTGCTCCGGAACATGCAGTTCGCCCATGCTGTCGCGTTCGATACGGGTATTACTCATCGGGAAATCCTTGCACCAGTTCGATAAGAGGAATGGATGGCAGCAACGAGCAGGTCGCCAGTTGCCAGGCATGGCTTTGCCAGCGCTTGAGCCGGCATTTGCAGAAAGACAGGCGTTCCAGGTCACGCAACGGGCGCCAGGCCTGGTCCAGGCACTGGCTGCGCCAATGCCAGGGCAGCGCGGTATCGGTGGCGGTGTCGAACAACAGGCGGAATGAGGTTTCGGCGATCAGCCAGGGCGAGGTGGCGGTGCAACACGCCAGGTAGCGCCCTTCGGCCAGGTAATGCTCGATCAGGCGCGGTTCGTCCGGATCGAGGGCACAACGGATCTGGCGGCTCATCCAGCGCCAGCTTTCGAGGTAAGGCTGCTCGTGCAAGGCAGAACTCATGACCTGGGCTCATTCGATAATGAGATTTATTATTATATGATATTGAGAATCAAAACAAGTTTAAGACCAAGCTCCCCTGCACAGGTCGCTACGGTTCGTCAGTGACCGAAACCCAGGCAATAAAAAAGCGCGCGCCCCAGACGGGACGCGCGCTTTCGTTGACGCTGTTACGACTTAGCTGCCAGCGACCGTCATGCGTTCGATCAATACCGAACCGGTGCGGATATTGCTGCGCAGTTCCAGATCGTTACCGACGGCAATGATCTGCTTGAACATGTCGCGCATGTTGCCGGCAATGGTGACCTCCTGGACAGCGAACTGGATTTCGCCATTTTCGACCCAGAAACCGGCCGCGCCCCGAGAGTAATCGCCGGTGACCATGTTCAGCCCGTGGCCCATCAGTTCGGTGACCAGCAGGCCCCGGCCCATACGCCGCAGCAAGGCCGCCTGGTCTTCCTCGCCATGGGTCACGAACAGGTTGTGCACGCCACCGGCGTTGGCGGTGCTGGGCAGGCCGAGCTTGCGCCCGGAATAAGTCCCCAGCACGTAGGACACCAGCTCGCCGTTCTCGACGAAAGGCTTGGCGTAGGTGGCCAGGCCATCGCCATCGAAGGCCGAACTGCCCAGCGCGCGCATCAAGTGCGGACGCTCATCGATGGTCAGCCACTCGGGGAACAGCCGCTGCCCCAGCGCGCCCTCGAGGAAGGATGACTTGCGGTACAGGTTGCCGCCGGAAATCGCCCCGAGGAAGCTGCCGAACAGACCGCCAGCCAGTTCCGCAGAAAACAGCACCGGCACTTCGCAGGTCGGTACCGGGCGCGCGCCCAGGCGGCTCGCGGCACGTTGCGCGGCGCGCTGGCCGATGGTCACCGGGTCCGTCAGCAGATGGCCCTGGCGATTGACGTCGTACCAGTAGTCACGCTGCATCTGGCCGTCGGCCTCGGCGATCATCACGCAGCTCAAGCTGTGGCGAGTCGAGGCGTAACCGCCGATAAAACCGTGGCTGTTACCGTACACACGGCAGCCTTGATGGGTACTCAGGGTGGTGCCGTCGGCGTTCTTGATCCGGCTGTCGGCGGCAAAGGCCGCGGCTTCACAGGCCAGCGCCCGTTCGATGGCTTGCTCCGGGGTAATGTCCCAAGCGTGAAACAGGTCGAAGTCCGGCACGTCCCGGGCCATCAGGGCGGCATCGGCCAGCCCCGAGCTTTCGTCTTCCGAGGTGTGCTTGGCGATGGCCAGGGCCGCAGCGACGGTTTCGCGAATCGCTTCGGGACCACTGGCCGAGGTGCTGGCCGAGCCCTTGCGCTGGCCGACGTACAGCGTGATACCAAAACCCTGGTCGCGATTGAATTCGACGGTTTCCACTTCCCGCTGGCGAACCGAAGTCGACAGGCCCTGCTCCAGAGAAACCGCCACTTCGCAGGCACTGGCGCCCTGGCGCTTGGCCTCGGCGATGATCTGCTCGACTTGTTCCTGCAGTGCCGGCAAAGCCTGCGGGCCGACGCTTTGTGCTGCACTCATGGTTTTCTCCACTCAAATTCTGCTTTCGGTTAAGGCCTTCGAGCGACCGGGCCGGACAAGCGGCCCCCGACTGGTTATCATGGCGGCGTTTCTTTGCGGACTGCCACCATGGTTGATTCTTACGACGACTCCCTCGATGGGGAGAAAAGCAAATCCCAGGTCAAACGCGAGCTGCATGCTCTGGTTGACCTCGGCGAGCGCCTTACAACACTCAAGCCCGACTTGCTGAACAAACTGCCGTTGACCGACGCTCTGCGCCGGGCCCTGGCGGATGCGCCCAAGCATGTCGCCCATATCGCGCGTAAACGCCACCTGCAATTCATCGGCAAGCTGATGCGCGATCAGGACACCAGCGCGATCCTGGTGCTGCTGGACCAACTCGATGCCTCGACTCGCCAGTACAACGAACGTTTCCATGGCCTGGAGCGCTGGCGCGATCGCTTGATCGCGGGCGATGACGCGGTCCTGGAGAAGTTCGTCACCGACTATCCGGAAGCGGATCGTCAGCAGCTGCGCTCCCTGATTCGTCAGGCCCAGCATGAGGTGGCCCATAACAAGCCGCCTGCCTCCAGCCGTAAAATCTTCAAATACATTCGCGAGCTGGACGAGACTCAACGCGGTCTGCGCTGAGCCTCGACTCGGGTGGGTTGCCCTGCAACTCACCCGCCGCTTCACGCCTCAAGCGCCCGTGCCACCCACGGTGATCGCATCGATCTTCAAGGTCGGCTGGCCGACCCCCACCGGTACCGACTGCCCATCCTTGCCACAGGTCCCCACGCCGCTGTCCAGCGCCAGGTCGTTACCGACCATCGACACTCGACTCATGGCTTCCGGCCCGTTGCCGATCAGGGTCGCGCCTTTGACCGGCGCGGTGATCTTGCCGTCTTCGATCAGATAGGCCTCGCTGGTGGAGAACACGAACTTGCCACTGGTGATGTCCACCTGACCGCCACCCAGGTTGGCGCAGTAGATGCCTTTTTTCACCGAGGCGATGATTTCCGCCGGATCGCTTTCGCCACCCAGCATGTAGGTGTTGGTCATGCGCGGCATCGGCAGGTGCGCATAGGACTCGCGACGACCGTTACCGGTGCGGGCCACCCCCATCAGGCGGGCATTGAGCTTGTCCTGCATGTAGCCCTTGAGCACACCATTCTCGATCAGGGTGGTGCATTCAGTCGGGGTGCCTTCGTCGTCGATACTCAGGGAACCACGCCGCCCGGCCAGGGTGCCGTCGTCGACGATTGTGCAGAGTTTCGAGGCCACCATCTCGCCCATGCGACCGCTGTAGGCCGAGCTGCCCTTGCGGTTGAAATCGCCTTCCAGGCCATGGCCTACCGCTTCGTGCAACAGCACGCCGGACCAGCCGGAACCCAGTACCACCGGCAGAGTGCCAGCTGGCGCAGGGATGGCTTCCAGGTTGATCAGGGCCTGACGCAAAGCCTCACGGGCATACCCCATGGCGCGGTCTTCACTGAGGAAATAACGGTAATCGGTACGCCCGCCGCCGCCATGACCACCGCGCTCGCGGCGGCCGTTCTGCTCGACGATCACGCTGACGTTGAAGCGCACCAAAGGCCGCACATCCGCCGCCAGGCCGCCGTCGGTGGAGGCCACGAGAATGCGTTCCCAGACCCCGGCCATGCTGACGCTGACCTGCTGGATGCGTGGGTCGAGGGCACGGGTCGCGGCATCGACACGCTTGAGCAGCTCGACCTTTTCCGCGCGACTGATGACTTCCAGGGGGTTGTCCGGCGCATACAGCTGGGCCACGTCCTGGGTGGTAAAAGCCTGCACGGTGCCGTTCTGCCCGGCACGGGAAATCGAACGCGCGGCCCGGGCAGCCAGGCCAAGCGCTTCGAGGGTGATGGCATTGCTGTAGGCAAAACCGGTTTTCTCACCCGACTGCGCCCGCACGCCAACGCCCTGGTCCAGATTGAAGCTGCCTTCCTTGACGATGCCGTCTTCCAACGACCAGGACTCGGAAATCTGCCCCTGGAAATACAGGTCGGCGGCATCGATACCTGGGCCGGCCAGATCGCCCAGCACGCCCTGCAGGCTTTCCAGGGTCACGCCGCCGGGCGCCAGAAGGTGTTCACTGACTGAAGATAACAACCCGCTCATATGCTTTACGCCTTAAATTCGTCGTTCTTAAGCAAGTCGCTGCGCGCCTTGCGAGAAAAAGCGCCGGTGACTGGCCACCGGCATGCGCGCCCGGATGGACGCCTGTTCGCTGCTGTCGCGCTCGGCCAGCAGCACGGCCTCGCCTTGATCCTGTTGCGCCAGCACCCGTCCCCAGGGGTCGACGATGGCCGCATGGCCGAAGGTCTCCCGGGGTCCCGGATGAATGCCGCCTTGCGCCGCCGCCAGCAGGTAGCACTGGGTCTCGATGGCCCGGGCACGGATCAATACGTCCCAATGCGCCGCGCCGGTCACCGCGGTGAACGCCGAAGGAGCGCTGATCAGTTCCGCCCCGGCGGCTCGCAATTCGCTGTACAACTCGGGGAAACGCAAGTCGTAGCACACGGTCAGGCCAACCCGGCCCACCGGCGTATCCGCGACCACCACCCGCTCTCCATGAGCATAGTCATCCGACTCCCGGTAACGGCCGCGATTGTCGGCCACGTCCACGTCGAACAGATGCAGCTTGTCATAACGCGCCACTTGCTCGCCGTGCTCGTCGATCAGCAGCGAGCAGGCACGGGCCTTGGCCTCAGGCTGCTCCACCGGAGGCAGCGGCAAGGTGCCGGCGACTATCCATAACTTGAGGTCGCGTGCGGCTTGTTTCAACCAGGGCAGGATCGGACCTTCGCCCCGGGCCTCGGCACGGCCGATGGCCGCCGCGTCGCGGCGTCCCATGGCAGCGAAGTTCTCCGGCAACACCGCCAGTCGCGCACCGCCGGCAGCAGCCTGTTCCAGCAGGTTTCGCGCCTGCTGCAAATTGGCCAGCACGTCGCTCTGGCTGACCATCTGAATCACCGCAAGAGACATGGCGCACTCCAGGTTGGATATATGGCCATGCTACTCCATAGGCCGGGGCCAGGGTTTTTCAAAAAGGCTTGTCGAAGGTGATTTTCGGGTCCTTCCAGGGCCCCTTGACGCTGTACTGGACGCTGGCGAAACGCGACACCCGGTCACCGATCAGCTTGTCGATCAGAAACAGCGCCCCGCCGACCGCCGGTGCACCGACGATCAGCGCGGCGATCGGCAGGTTGTTGGTCACCGGCAGCGTCACCAGCAGCTTCGAATCCACCTGGTCGGCCACCAGGTCCAGGGTGCCATTGAGTTCCAGGTTGCTCGACGGCCCGGTCAGGGTGATGGGTTCGCGGGTCACGTAGACGCCGTTGCTGGCCACCAGCAACCCCTTGACCCGGTCGTAGCTCAGGCCCTTGCCGAACAGGTCGGAGAAGTCCAGGCGCAGGCGCCGGCCGATGGAGTTGAAGTTCAGCAAGCCGAATACCCGCAGGGCCTGCGCCCCGCCTTCGACTTCCACGAACTGGCCTTTGCGCAGGGTCGCATCCAGGCTGCCCGAGAAACGCTTGGGCCCGACCCAGGCCGGCGAGCCAGGCCAGCGCCCGTCCACATCCAGGTGGAACTCTTCGCTGGTCACGGTCGGCGCAAAGCCCCAGCCCTTGAGCACGTCCGCCAGGTTCTTGCCGCCCAGGCGGCCCTTGTACCAGCTGGTGGCCGCGCCGGGTTCGCCTTCCCAGCCGCCGGCGCCCTGCAGGACCATGCCCTTGAGGCCCAGGTCGAGGCTGTTGAAGGCCATGCCCTTGGCGGTCGGGCGTACTTTCAGCGACCAGGCGCCGATCAGGTCGTTGCCCTGGTACAGCTGATTGATCGAGAGATCCAGCGCCGGGACCTTCTTCGGGTCGACCGAGGCCAGTGGGTCCGGCGCGTTTTCGTCGGCCTGCACCGTTGGATCGGCGGCCGGCAGGCGCACGTACTGCAGATTGATCGCCATCGGCGCGGCCTTGGCATCGGGAATCGCCACGTTGCCCTTGGCCTGCTGACTGTCGAGCTGCAAGGCCCAAGAGGATGGTTTGCGCGTCAACTGCACACGAGCCTCGTTCAGGGTCGTGCCGAAACCAATGAGCTTGCCAACCCTGAAGTCGGCGCCGCTGAGCAGTTGCTTGGCGCTGCCGCCCGCGTCTTGCCCGGCATAACGATCGACCAGCGTCTTCCACGGCTCCACATCCAGTTCCGACAGCACACCGCGCACCCGCAGGCCCTTGCCTCCCGGCAGCACGGCATCGCCCTCGCCGAGGAACAACTCGCCACGGCCATCGGCAAAATTGCCGCTCGGCGCGGCGAAGGTAAAGTTGGCCAGATCGCCATAATCGAACCAGTAACGCCGCTCGGCGCCCTGCAAGGTCATGCGGAATACGCTGTCACGCCCCTGGCTGGCCGCCATGCCGAAAGGCGCGGGCAAGTCGACGGCCACCCCTTTGAGGTTGGAGCTGACCATCAGTTGGCTGTCCGCGCCATCGAGGTTGAGCTGCAACTGGTAGGGAATATCACCGGAAACCGGCAGCGGCTGGTTGTATTTCAGCCATTGCGTGAGTTTATTGACCGACACCTGGCCCTTGGCGACGACCCGGGTATCGAGCTTGCCGGGACGGCCGTCGGCAAAGATCTGCGCGGTCACCGGGCGCTCGAAGGCCTGGGCGCTGATGCCCTGGCCGCTCAAGCCCTTGCTGCTGTCAAAACGGAAATCGCCCTTGAGCTGGCTCAACTCCAGCTCTGGCTCGCTCAACTTGAGCCGTGCCTTGTTGGTCTTGAAGTCCACCAGCACCTTCGGTTCTTCGCCCTTGACCAGCGGGATATCCAGCTTCAGCTTGCCCTGCAGGTCGCCATCGCCCTGCCAGCCGGCAAAGGTCGGGCCCGTGCCGATCGGCGCTTCCTGAAGAATCTTCAAGCCATCGCCCAGGCCGCCGGCGAACTCGCCGTCGATGAACATGTGGCTGCTTTGCCCCGCGGGCACATGGGGAATATTGACGTAGACATCCTTCACCTGGGTGTCGAGCAACTGGCCCTTGCTGGCCAGAATGCGCACACCGCTATCCTCGATGAACACATCGCCAGTGACCTTGCTGATGTGCGGCCAACCCGGCTGGAAGGCCAGCTCGGCATCGTGCACCTTGAAGAACAGGCTGATACTGCGCGCGGTGTCGGCCGCGCCATGGTTCAGCGAACCCTGGTACTGGAAGAAACCTTCATCCACCGCGCCCTTGAGGATTGCCGTGCGCAGCCACTCGTCCAGCGCCGGGCTGAGCACCTCGGGCAGGTACTTGGCGGTATAACGACCGTCACCATCGACCAGACCGACTCGCAGGTCCATGTAGTCTTCCTGGGTGTGGTCGAAATGCAGGCGGATCAGGAAGTCGCCGGCGATCTTGCCCTCCTCGCCCAGGACCTTGAGGTACGGCGCGATCAGGGTGAAGCCTTGCTGATCGAGCTTCCAGGTCAACCGGGCATTGGCCTGGAGGTACTGCCAGGGCTTGGCGAAGATCGGGTCCAGGTGCAAGGCAAAGTCCTTGCTGTCCATGCGCAGTTCGCCCTGCCCCAGGTCGCCGCTGATGCTGCCGCTGACATTACGGGCCGCTGGCGCGCCGTGGTAGGCGTTGAACCCCACCTGCTCCAGGTTGGCGGCGAAACTCAGTTGCTGATCGCCGCTGACCTGCGGCCGGAAGTCGAACAGGATGTTACGCAGCGCACCCGTGACCTTGAGGTTGTCGATGATGGTCGCGACCTTTTCCGGCAACGGCGCCCAGGCATCCAGGACCGGCGTGAGCGGCGTCAGGTCGAGGCGGTCGGCCTGCAGGTGCCAGAGTTCTTCGGCGCTGTTGACGGTACCGGTCTGTTGCAGTTGCAGACGTGATTCCCAGCGCGTCTCACCGAGGTTCATGGCCAGCGAATCGAAGATAACGTTGAAGCCCTGCTCGTCGCGCTGGAAGTAGGCATTGAGCGCCAGGTTCTTCACGGTGATCGGTTTGCGCTCGTCATAGGCCCCGCTGACCTGCGGCGCGTTCAGACGCGCCACCATGCTGCGTAGCAGGCCATCGCCCCAGCTGATCCAGAACTCGCCACCGGCCTTGAGTTCGGTGAACGTCCACTGCTGGGTCACACGCGGCGGCAGCCATTTCGCCCAGTCGCTTTGCGGCAGGCTCAGGTAGGCGTCGGCCTGCCCTTCGCGCCAGGCGCTGGCACGGACTCGAGTGCGCAAGCTGACAGCCAGAGGCTGGCCGTCCGGCAGGGTCAGGCGCGCATCCAGGCGTTGACGGCTGGGGCCGACACGCAGATTGAGGCCGACGTAGGTCAAGGCAATCGCGGGATGATCGAGCGGTTGCAGGGTCACCTGGCTGTCGAGCACCGATAGTTCGCTGAGCATCTGCATGCGGTTGAGCAACTGCTCGGGGTCGATAGGCTGGTTATCCTGCACCGGCAGGCCTTCGAGCGCCCAGCGCCCATCCGGGCCTTCCTTCAGGCTCAGGTTGAGGCCACTGAATTCAAGATGCTTGACCCGCAGTTGGCGCGCCAGGGCGCTGCCTGGCAGATCGGGCGCCACCCGCACCTGATCCAGGCGCAAGGCGTTGGCGCCCTCGCCGACTGTCACGTCGTGAGCCAACAGGACGGGCGAGAAACCGCTCCAACTGCCTTCCAGGCGGCCGATCTGCACCGGCATGCCCAAGGCTTCCTGAGCCTTGGCCTGGACCTCGGCCCGATATTCAGCCACCAGCGGGGTCAGTTCCCGACCCAGGCTGACGTACAAGGCCGTCAGCACCAGCAGCAACGCACAAAGCCCCAGCCCCCAGCGGGTCAGAGCAGCGAGAAAGCGCATCAGACGCTCCATGTCAGTTGGCCCCCGTGGCAAGAGTGATGCACAAATCGAGGCCAGCTGTATCCGGTAAATGTAGGGTACGCGGACTCAGAGCAGCACCACGTCGTATTGTTCCTGGGAATACATGGTTTCGACCTGAAAACGGATGGTCCGGCCGATAAAGGCCTCCAGCTCCGCGACGTTGCCCGACTCTTCGTCGAGCAGCCGGTCGACCACTTTCTGATTCGCCAGGACCCGATAACCTTCGGCCTGATAGGCCCGCGCCTCGCGCAGGATTTCCCGGAAGATTTCGTAGCAGATGGTTTCCGGGGTCTTCAGCTTGCCCCGGCCCTGGCAGCTGCTGCAGGGTTCGCACAGCACCTGCTCCAGGCTCTCCCGGGTACGCTTGCGGGTCATCTGCACCAGGCCCAGCTCGGTGATGCCGATGATATTGGTCTTGGCATGATCGCGCTCCAGCTGTTTTTCCAGGGTGCGCAGCACCTGGCGCTGGTGCTCTTCATCTTCCATGTCGATGAAGTCGATGATGATGATCCCGCCCAGGTTGCGCAGGCGCAGCTGGCGGGCAATGGCGGTCGCCGCCTCGAGATTGGTCTTGAAGATGGTTTCTTCGAGGTTGCGGTGACCGACGAAGGCCCCGGTGTTGACGTCGATGGTGCTCATGGCTTCCGCCGGGTCGACCACCAGGTAACCGCCGGACTTGAGCGGCACCTTGCGCTCCAGGGCTTTCTGGATTTCGTCTTCGACGCCATACAGGTCGAAGATCGGCCGCTCGCCCGGATAGTGCTCCAGGCGATCGGCGATTTCCGGCATCAGTTCGGCGACGAACTGCGTGGTTTTCTGGAAGGTTTCCCGGGAGTCGATGCGGATCTTCTCGATCTTCGGGCTGACCAGGTCACGCAGCGTACGCAGGGCCAGGCCCAGGTCTTCGTAAATGACACTGGGGGCGCCGATGGTCTTGATCTGCGCGCCGATCTGATCCCACAGGCGGCGCAGGTAACGGATGTCCATCATGATTTCGTCGGCGCCCGCGCCCTCGGCGGCGGTACGCAGGATAAAACCACCGGCTTCCTTGATGCCTTCCTGAGCCACGCAATCGCTGACCACCTGTTTCAGGCGCTCGCGCTCGGCTTCGTCCTCGATCTTCAGCGAGATACCGACATGGGCGGTACGCGGCATGTACACCAGATAACGCGAAGGGATCGACAGCTGGGTGGTCAGGCGCGCGCCCTTGGAGCCGATCGGGTCCTTGGTCACCTGCACCACCAGGCTCTGCCCCTCGTGGACCAGGGCACCGATGCTTTCCACCGCCGGCCCTTCGCGCAGGGAGATTTCCGATGCATGAATGAACGCCGCGCGATCCAGGCCGATATCGACGAACGCTGCCTGCATGCCAGGCAGAACCCGGACCACCTTGCCTTTATAGATATTGCCGACAATTCCGCGACGCTGGGTACGCTCGACATGGACTTCTTGCAGCACACCGTTTTCGACCACCGCCACGCGCGACTCCATCGGCGTGATGTTGATCAGAATCTCTTCACTCATGGCAGGGTCTCGTTCAGGCATATTCACTATGGTTGGCCGCATCAGTCAGGTACGGCGCTTAGCGCACTGCAAGGTTTTGCCAACAGGGTATGCCGAAATGGCCAAGTAGTTCTGCGGTTTCGCATACCGGCAAGCCGACGACAGCGGAATAACTGCCATTGAGCCCTGCCACGAATACCGCCGCAAGCCCCTGGATGCCATAGCCGCCAGCCTTGTCGCGGGGTTCGCCGCTGGCCCAGTAGCGGGCTGCCTCGTCATCGCCGATCGCCCGGAAGCGCACCAGGCTGCGTACCACCCGCGACTCGCAGCGCTGGCCATCGAGCACGGCAATGGCGGTCAACACTTCATGTTCGCGATCCGACAGGGCCATGAGCATCGACTGTGCATCGGCCTGATCCAGGGGTTTGCCAAGAATTCGCCCATCGAGGACCACCGCGGTGTCGGCACCCAGGACACAGGCCGCGGACTGGCCATCGCCGATCAGCGAATGCCCGGCCGCCGCCTTGTCGCGCGCCAAGCGCTCGACATAAGCCACGGGGCTTTCATCGGGGAGAGGGGTTTCGTCGATATCCGCGCTGATGGCGGTAAAAGGCACGCCGATCTGCGTGAGCAGTTCGCGTCGACGCGGCGAGCCTGAGGCGAGGTAAAGCGATTTCATCAAGACATCTCCCTGTCGAGGTACGGGCAAATGCCTGACCGAATCAGTTGATTTTGAAACGTCGACGCAACCCGCGCAAACCGAAGCTGACCCAAGGCCAGAGCAAGGCACTGACCAATGCCGGCAGAACCAGCGCGAGGGTCGGCTGACGATTGCCGGTCAAGGCGCTGAGCCACAGTTGAACCAGTTGCGCCAAGCCGAAGATCACCAGGATCACCAGGCTTTGCTGCCACATCGGGAACATGCGCAGGCGCTGTTGCAACGACAGCACCAGGAAGGTAATCAGGGTCAGGATCAGCGCGTTCTGCCCCAGCAATGTACCGTACAGCACATCCTCGGCCAGCCCCAGGCACCAGGCCGTGACCATGCCGACCTTATGCGGCAGGGCCAGGGCCCAAAACGCCAGCAGCAAGGCCAGCCAGAGCGGGCGCAGGATTTCCATGAACTGCGGCAAAGGGGACACGCTGAGCAGCATGCCGATGGCGAAGGTCAGCCAGACCATCCAGCCGTTTCGGGACATTATTCTCTTCCTCCCGTGGAGGCCGGGGCCGCTGCAGGCGGCTTGGGCGCGGCGGGTCTGGTGGCGGCTGGCTTGACCGGAGCCGGATGGGCCACGGGTTTGACCGGCGCGGTGGCGGCTGGCGTGGCGGGGGCTGCTGCCGGTGTGGCAGGAGCGGTCGCGGTGGCCGGCGTCGCGGGCACGACAGGCTTGGGCACGGTCGCCGGAACCACTGGCGTGACAGCACCGCCCTGCTGGTCCTGCGCTTCCTGAGCCTGGGCAGCGTCGTTGGCACGCTCTTCGGCGGTGCGGTTATCGCTGAACACCAGCAACAGGTAACGGCTGCGGTTCAAGGCCGCCGTCGGCACGGCACGCACTATGGCAAATGGCTGGCCGGAGTCATGGATCACTTCCTTGACCGTCGCCACCGGGTAACCCGCCGGGAAACGCTGGCCCAGGCCGGAGCTGACCAGCAGGTCGCCTTCCTTGATGTCCGCGGTGTCGGCCACATGACGCAGCTCAAGGCGCTCCGGGTTGCCGGTGCCGCTGGCAATCGCCCGCAGACCGTTGCGGTTCACCTGGACAGGAATGCTGTGGGTGGTGTCGGTAAGCAGCAGCACGCGGGAGGTGTAAGGCATCAGCTCGACCACCTGCCCCATCAGGCCGCGGGCGTCGAGCACTGGCTGCCCGAGCACCACGCCGTCGCGCTCACCCTTGTTGATGATGATGCGATGGGTGAAGGGGTTGGGGTCCATGCCGATCAGCTCGGCCACTTCGACCTTCTCGTTGACCAACGCGGAGGAGTTGAGCAACTCGCGCAGGCGAACGTTCTGCTCGGTCAAGGCGGCGAGCTTTTGCATGCGGCCCTGGAGCAACAGGTTTTCGGTCTTGAGTTTTTCGTTTTCGGCGACCAGCTCGGTGCGGCTGCCAAACTGACTGGCCACACCCTGCCATAGCCGTTGCGGCAGGTCGGTGATCCAGTAGGACTGCATCAGCACCAGCGACATTTGGCTACGCACTGGCTTGAGCAGTGTGAAGCGGGCATCGACCACCATCAGCGCGACCGATAGCACGACCAGCACCAACAGGCGTACGCCCAATGAGGGGCCTTTGGCGAAAAGCGGTTTAATAAGCCGCTCCTCCCAGGCAAATGTTCTCTTTATTCATACGGCTTCAAACCGGCCTGGAGCAGAATGACAGAAGATAAACGCCAACAGGCAGCACTGCAAAGTGCTGCCTGCGAGCGGAACACATGGACGCATCCGGCGCGATTATTCGCTGGAGAGCAGGTCCATGGTGTGTTTGTCCATCATTTCCAATGCACGGCCACCGCCGCGGGCTACGCAGGTCAGCGGGTCTTCGGCGACGATCACCGGCAGACCGGTTTCCTGGGCCAGCAACTTGTCCAGGTCACGCAGCAGGGCGCCACCACCGGTCAGCACCAGACCGCGCTCGGCGATGTCCGAAGCCAGCTCCGGAGGCGATTGCTCCAGCGCGCTTTTCACGGCCTGAACGATGGTTGCCAGGGACTCTTGCAGAGCTTCCAGCACTTCATTGGAGTTCAGAGTGAATGCGCGTGGCACGCCTTCGGCCAGGTTACGGCCACGAACGTCGACTTCACGGACTTCGCCGCCCGGGTAGGCAGTACCGATTTCCTGCTTGATGCGCTCGGCGGTGGATTCGCCGATCAGGCTGCCGTAGTTGCGACGTACGTAGGTGATGATCGCTTCGTCGAAACGGTCGCCGCCGACACGCACGGATTCGGCGTACACCACACCGTTCAGGGAGATCAGGGCGATCTCGGTGGTACCACCACCGATATCCACGACCATCGAACCGCGGGCTTCTTCGACCGGCAGGCCGGCACCGATCGCAGCAGCCATAGGCTCTTCGATCAGGAACACTTCACGGGCACCGGCGCCGAGGGCCGATTCACGGATGGCACGACGTTCAACCTGGGTGGACTTGCATGGAACGCAGATCAGCACACGAGGGCTGGGCTGCAGAAAACTGTTTTCGTGAACCTTGTTGATAAAGTATTGCAGCATCTTTTCGCAGACACTGAAGTCGGCGATCACGCCGTCCTTCATCGGACGAATGGCAGCAATGTTGCCCGGAGTACGACCGAGCATGCGCTTGGCTTCGGTACCGACAGCCACAACACTTTTCTGATTACCGTGGGTCCGAATGGCCACAACCGATGGTTCATTCAGGACAATACCGCGCTCGCGCACGTAAATAAGGGTGTTGGCAGTGCCCAGGTCAATGGAAAGATCGCTGGAAAACATGCCACGCAGTTTCTTGAACATGGGAAAGGGACCCTAGGCAACGCGTGGGTAAAAAAGTGCGGCAAACTCTAACAACGACAGGGATTTTGGGCAAGGCGCCAATATGTTAAATTGACTGCTTTTCTGTGCACCAACCCCCACAATCGCGGCCATAAGACCGTAGAAATGCGGTAGTGTTCCGACAATCTAACACACGGACGAGATCCGTTCTGTTTTCCACTGGAGAATCCCATGGCGCTTGAACGCTCCGACGTGGAAAAAATCGCTCATCTGGCCAGCCTTGGCCTCAATGAAGCCGATATTCCACACATCACCTCCGACCTGAACAGCATTCTCGGGCTGGTGGATGCAATGCAGGCAGTCGATACCGACGGTATCGAGCCCCTGGCCCACCCGCTGGAAGCCAGCCAGCGCCTGCGCGCAGACGTTGTGACCGAGTCCAATCATCGCGAGGCCTATCAGTCCATCGCACCAGCGGTCGAAAACGGCCTGTACCTGGTTCCGAAAGTCATCGACTAAAGGGAAAGAGCCTGCAATGCATCATATGACTCTGGCTGAGATCGCCCGCGGACTCGCCGACAAGAAGTTTTCCTCCGAAGAGCTGACCAAGACCCTGCTGGCGCGTATCACCCAGCTCGACCCGCAGCTCAACAGCTTCATCAGCCTCACCGAAGATCTCGCGCTGCAGCAGGCCAAGGCCGCTGACGCCCGTCGTGCGAACGGTGAGAGCGGCGCCCTGCTCGGCGCGCCGATCGCCCACAAGGACCTGTTCTGCACCCAGGGCATCCGCACCAGCTGCGGCTCGAAGATGCTCGACAATTTCAAGGCGCCCTACGACGCCACCGTGGTCGCCAAGCTGGCTGCTGCCGGGACCGTGACCCTGGGCAAGACCAACATGGACGAATTCGCCATGGGCTCGGGCAACGAGACCAGCTATTACGGCGCGGCGAAAAACCCGTGGAACCTGGAACGCGTTCCGGGCGGCTCGTCCGGCGGTTCGGCCGCTGCGGTGGCCGCGCGCCTGCTGCCTGCCGCCACCGGCACCGACACCGGCGGCTCGATCCGCCAGCCGGCGGCGCTGACCAACCTCACCGGCCTGAAACCGACCTACGGTCGCGTTTCGCGCTGGGGCATGATCGCCTACGCCTCCAGCCTCGATCAGGGCGGCCCGTTGGCACGTACTGCCGAGGACTGCGCGATCCTGCTGCAAGGCATGGCCGGCTTCGACCCGCAGGACTCCACCAGCATCGATGAACCGGTACCGGACTACAGCGCCAGCCTCAACGGCTCGCTGCAGGGCCTGCGCATCGGCGTACCCAAGGAATACTTCAGCGCCGGCCTCGACCCGCGCATCGCCGAGCTGATCCACAACAGCGTCAAGGAGCTGGAAAAGCTCGGCGCGGTGATCAAGGAAATCAGCCTGCCGAACATGCAGCACGCCATCCCGGCGTACTACGTGATCGCTCCGGCGGAAGCCTCCTCCAACCTGTCGCGCTTCGACGGCGTGCGGTTCGGCTATCGCTGCGAAGATCCGAAGAACCTCACCGACCTGTACAAGCGTTCCCGTGGCGAAGGTTTCGGCAGCGAAGTGCAGCGCCGGATCATGGTCGGTGCCTACGCCCTGTCAGCCGGTTACTACGACGCCTACTACCTGAAGGCGCAGAAGATCCGTCGCCTGATCAAGAACGACTTCATGGCTGCCTTTAATGAAGTCGACATCATCCTTGGCCCGACCACGCCGAACCCGGCCTGGAAAATCGGCGACAAGAGCAGCGACCCGGTCGCTGCGTATCTGGAAGACGTTTACACCATCACCGCCAACCTCGCGGGTCTGCCGGGCTTGTCCATGCCCGCCGGCTTCGTCGACGGCTTGCCGGTCGGCGTGCAACTGCTCGCCCCGTATTTCCAGGAAGGCCGTCTGTTGAACGTTGCCCACCAGTATCAGTTGCACACTGACTGGCACACCCGCACACCAACCGGCTTCTGAGGAGAAACACATGCAATGGGAAGTCGTGATCGGGCTGGAGATTCACACCCAGCTCACCACCAAATCGAAGATTTTCTCCGGTAGCTCCACCGCCTTCGGCGCCGAGCCCAACACCCAGGCCAGCCTGGTGGACCTGGGCATGCCCGGCGTACTGCCGGTGCTGAACCAGGAAGCGGTGCGCATGGCGGTCATGTTCGGCCTGGCCATCGACGCCGAGATCGGCCAGCACAACGTGTTCGCCCGCAAGAACTACTTCTACCCCGACCTGCCCAAGGGCTACCAGATCAGCCAGATGGAACTGCCGATCGTCGGCAAGGGCCACCTGGACATCCCGCTGGAAGACGGCACGGTCAAACGCGTCGGCATCACCCGCGCGCACCTGGAAGAAGACGCCGGCAAGAGCCTGCACGAAGAGTTCAACGGTGCCAGCGGCATCGACCTGAACCGCGCCGGTACCCCGCTGCTGGAAATCGTTTCCGAGCCGGACATGCGCAGCGCCAAGGAAGCCGTGGCCTACGTCAAGTCGATCCACGCCCTGGTGCGTTACCTGGGGATCTGCGACGGCAACATGGCCGAAGGCTCCCTGCGTTGCGACTGCAACGTCTCGGTACGCCCGAAAGGCCAGGCCGAGTTCGGCACTCGCTGCGAGATCAAGAACGTCAACTCGTTCCGCTTCATCGAGAAAGCCATCAACTCGGAAGTCCAGCGCCAGATCGAGCTGATCGAGGACGGCGGCAAGGTCATCCAGCAGACCCGCCTGTACGACCCGAACAAGGACGAGACCCGTCCGATGCGCAGCAAGGAAGAAGCCAACGACTACCGTTACTTCCCCGACCCGGACCTGCTGCCAGTGGTCATCGAGGATTCGTTCCTCGACCAGGTACGCGCCACCCTGCCGGAACTGCCACCGCAGAAACGCGAGCGCTTCCAGGAGCAGTTCGGCCTGTCGGTCTACGACGCCAGCGTGCTGGCTTCGAGCCGCGAGCAGGCGGACTACTTCGAGCAGGTGGTGAAGATCGCCGGTGACGCCAAGCTGGCGGCCAACTGGGTCATGGTCGAGCTGGGCAGCCTGCTGAACAAGCAGGGCCTGGAAATCGACGAGGCACCGGTCTCGGCCGAGCAACTGGGCGGCATGCTGCTGCGTATCAAGGACAACACCATCTCCGGCAAGATCGCCAAGACCGTGTTCGAAGCCATGGCCAATGGCGAAGGCCAGGCCGACGAGATCATCGACAAGCGCGGCCTCAAGCAGGTCACCGACACCGGCGCCATCTCCGCCGTGCTTGACGAAATGCTGGCGGCCAACGCCGAGCAGGTCGAACAGTATCGCGCCGCCGATGAAGCCAAGCGCGGCAAGATGTTCGGCTTCTTCGTCGGCCAGGCGATGAAGGCTTCCAAAGGCAAGGCCAACCCGCAACAGGTCAACGAACTGCTGAAAAGCAAACTCGAAGGCTGATAGCGGCGTGGATGGCGGGCATTCGATAGTGCGCCGCCCTGTGCAGGAGCGAACTTGCTGGCGATACGTTGTCTCAAACACAACGCTATCGCGAGCAAGTCCGCTCCTGCATTTGCATTTAGGGCTCCCTTTTATGAAGTCGCTACTGGCTGCCTGTTCCCTGCTCTTTCTCCTGGCCGGCTGCGCCAGCCATGTCATCGACCCGCGGGGTTACGACAAGACCGGCGTCGCTTCCTATTACGGCGCCAAACACCACGGCAAACGCACCGCCAGCGGCGAACCCTTCAACCAGCACGGCATGACCGCCGCGCACCGCGAGCTGCCGTTCGGCACCCGCGTCAAGGTCACCAACCTCAATAACGACAAGAGCGTCGTGGTCCGGATCAACGACCGTGGCCCGCATACCCGCGGCCGCCTGATCGATTTGTCGCGTGCCGCCGCGCAACAGTTGGGTATGATCAGAAGCGGCACCGCCAAGGTGCGCGTGCAAGCCATCAGCGACTGACCCACGGAGCCCTGATCATTTTCGGATTAACCGATTTACCGCTGCTCAGCGTCCTCCAGTTGTTCAGTGGCCTGGTCCTGCTGGTCGCCGGCGCCGAATTGCTGGTACGCGGCGCGGTCCGCCTCGCCGCCCGCCTGCGTGTACGAGCGCTGATCATTGGCCTGAGCATCGTCGCCTTCGGCAGCAGCGCCCCGCAGATGGCCGTCAGCCTGCAAGCCACCCTGGCCGAAAACACCGACATCGCCGTCGGCAGCGTGATCGGCAGCGGCATCTTCAACATCCTGGTAACCCTCGGCCTGTCCGCCCTGATCATTCCGCTGCGGGTATCGCGCCAGCTGGTGCGGTTGGACATCCCCTTGATGATCCTCGCCAGCCTGCTGGTGTTCGCCCTGGCCTACAACGAAGAACTGACGCCCCTCGATGGCCTGATCCTGCTGGCCACCCTGATCCTCTACCTGGGGTTGCTGCTGCACCAGTCGCGGCACTCGGCGCGCCCGCCTTTCCAGCAAGATCCCGACGCGCCCCGCCCGCACTGGCTGAGCAGCCTGCTGTGGATGATTGGCGGCCTGCTCCTGCTGGTGTTCGCCGGCCATCTGTTGCTCGAAGCAGCGGTGGAAGTCGCCACTGACCTCGGGCTGTCCGAGCGCATCATCGGCCTGACCATAGTCGCCGTCGGTACTTCCCTGCCGGCCCTGGCCACCTCGCTGATTGCCGCCTTGCGTGGCCAGCGCGACATTGCCGTGGGCAACGTCATCGGCAGCAACCTGTTCAACCTGCTCGGGGTCCTGGGTTTCACTGCCCTGGTGGCGCCGACGCCCTTGTCGGTATCGCCCAATGCCGTGGACTTCGACCTGCCGGTGATGCTGGGCGTCGCCGTGCTGTGCCTGCCAGTGTTCTATTCGGGTTATCGGGTCACCCGCGCCGAAGGCCTGCTGTTTCTCGGTCTGTACCTGGCCTATGGGCTGCATGTGGTGTCCTTCACCACCGGCATGCCGCTGGCTGGCAAGCTGGAAGACTTGATGCTGTTTTTCGTCCTGCCAGTGCTGGTGGCGTTCCTGCTGTTCAGTTCGCTGCGAGCCTGGCGCCGCCAACATAAAAAAGGGGAAGCGCAATGACTGAGAATAAAAAGCAGGGCGTGGAAATGCGCCGCCAAGTGATGGGTGACGCCTTCGTCGATCGCGCCCTGGGCAACGCCACCGAGTTCAGCCAGCCGCTGCAGGATTTCGTCAACGAGCATGCCTGGGGCAGTGTCTGGAACCGCGAAGGCCTGCCGCTGAAAACCCGCAGCCTGATCACCCTCGCTGCCCTGACCGCGCTCAAGTGCCCGCAGGAGCTCAAGGGCCATGTCCGTGGCGCCCTGAATAATGGCTGCACGGTAGAGGAGATTCGCGAGGCGCTGCTGCATTGCGCGGTGTACGCCGGCGTACCGGCGGCGATCGACGCGTTCCGCGCCGCCCAGGAAGTGATCGACACCTACCAGAAACCCGAGTGATCTGTAGGAGCGAGGCTTGCCCGCGATAGCGGTCTGCCTGATACACCGCTATCGCGGGCAAGCCTCGCTCCTACAGAAGAGGGCTAGATCCACCCGCCCCACTGCAGCAGGAAGATCCCGATATTGGTGGTCACCGCCGCCATCAACGTGGTGATGACGATGATCGCCGCCGCCAGCTCATGATTGCCATTGGCCGCCCGGGCCATGACAAAGCTCGCCGCCGCGGTCGGGCTGCCGAAATACAGGAACAGAATCCCCAACTCCGCCCCGCGGAATCCACAGAGCCAGGCCCCCAGGGTGGCGAGGATCGGCAGCCCGATCATTTTCACCAGGCTCGAACTCAAGGCCAGGTCTCCACTCTCGCGCAGCGCCGCCAGGGACAGGGTGCCGCCAATGCAGATCAATGCCAGCGGCAGGGTCATCTGCGCCAGGTACTGGCCGGACGTCTCCAGCCAGGTCGGCAGGCCGATCTGGAAAACCGCGAAAGGCGTTGCCGCCAGGACGCTGATGATCAACGGGTTGCTGACCACGCTTTTGCAGATGCTCCACGGATCGGACTTGATCACCGGGCTGTACACCGCCAGGACGATGGTCGACAGAGTGTTGTAGAACAGGATCACCAGCGCCGCGAGAATCGCCCCAAGGGAAATCCCGTAGTCGCCATACATGCTGGCCGCGAGCGCCAGGCCGATGACCCCGTTGTTACCGCGAAACGCGCCCTGAGTGTAGATGCCCCGGTCTTCCCGTGGGCAGCGCCAAATCGCCCAGCCCCAGGCGAAGGCAAAGCTGGCCAGGGTGGCCACGGCGAAATAGATCAGCAGCCCGGGCTTGAGCGCCGAATGCAGGTCGGCATGGAGAATCCCGAGAAACAGCAGCGCCGGCATGGTGACGTTGAATACCAGGGACGACGCCGTGTGGATAAAACCGTCGTTGATCCAGCCGATGCGCTTGAGCAGCACACCGAGAAACAACATGGCGAATACCGGCGCGGTGATGTTCAGCGTTTCGAGAAAAATGGCCAGCATGCCGGGTCAACCTTGAGCCTGTCGTTAGGCGGCTAATGATAAGCCAGGCCGCGCCCTTAAGCCCGATGGATTTGCCCGGACCGAGAGCAGATCGGCCGCAGGAATTCGACGCTATCAAACCCCACGCCCGCGCTGCGGTCGATCGCAGCCTTCGGCAGCGGCTACACGGATTGCGACATGCCCTTCAATTCGTCACCCCTCCATCAAAATGCGCGGCAAAAAATACCTGCTTGACGAGTCAGGATTTTGCTTTATGCTCGCAAACAACTGTATATGCATACAGTTAATTTATGAAATACCTACGACATATCAAGGAGCTAGAAATGTCAGGTCTACACACTCAGCAGCGGGAACAGCTGCAGCACAAAAGCCAGATCGTTGCCGATCTGGACAGTCTTTTCAGCGAACGCGGCATTGCCATTTCCGGTGACGGCGACCACCTGGTACTGATCGCCGACGGCCATCACACCATCAAATACCACAAGCCCGGGATCCTTCCCGCGGCACCGGGCAAAAACCTCAAGGCCCTGCCCCAGCTGCGCTTCGAGGGTGGCGAGCACACCGCCATCGGCGACGCCACCCTGTTGCGTTTCGTCAAGGGCGCCCCTGGCATTCCGGCCTGGCAGGTCGAATTGCACCTGCCCAATGGCCTGGCCCTGAGCTACGGCCAGGTGGTGGCGCTGGGCGGCGATTTTTATGGCATCCCCGACCAGCCGATCTGCGAAGGCGCGACGCCGGCGGATCGTTTGCAGCGTTTTACCGCCGCGTTCAACTCCCTCGCCGTGTTGCCGGCGGCCAAGGACGAGGCGAAACAGATTCTCGCGGTGATGCAGAAGGAAATCGCCGCCGCCAACCAGGCACTCAAGGACGGCCGGCAACCTCACGAGGCGTATGACGCCCTGGGAGATACCTTGTCCGAGGAGTGGAACAAGATCACCGGCGGCGGCAGTTTCGCCTCGGCCCTGTTCCCCCTGGGTCGCTACCTGAAGCTGGCGGCCAACAATGCCGACCATTTCGGCGAATGGGCGCTGCTGGCTTACATCGCCGGGCACACCGCCGCCTTGCAGCAGGCGGTGCTGGCGCACAAGAACGCCGACGAGAAGCAACTGGAACTGGCCTACGCCATGAACGCCTTCGCCGATCACTTCCTCACCGACCTGTTCTCCGCCGGCCATGTGCGGGTACCGCGCAAGCAACTGGCGGCAGTGGTCACGCCGAGTGACCTGGGTTCGCTGATCACCCGCTTCATGCACGACGAAGACAGCAAGTTCGGCCTCAACGTCAGCAACGCCCAGGGCGACCGCTGGCATGCCTATGGCGACAAGCGTTATTTCGACACCATCGACAGCAACAACCGCAAGCAGGTCAAGCTGGCGGTGCAGCGCTCGGCGGACGAGATCTTCGAAAGCTACCTCAGCGGCACGACCCCGACGCCCGGTAACTTCACGGCGCTGAAGCTGCTGCCGGACCTGAACGCAGCCAAGAGCGGCAACTTTTCACCGCTGTTCGTGATGCAGGGCGACAAGGTGCTGCGACGCAGCGACGTGAACAACCTGAACGATACCAAGACCATCGACAACTGGTGGGGCTGGAGCACTTACCTGCTGCTCAAGGACTACAAGCCCAACAAGCCGGCGGGCTACCTGGAAGCACCGACGCTTGCCCCGAGCATCCAGGCCAATGGCTGGCAGAGCCAGACACCCAGCGAGCCCAACTGGCTGCCAGGCAATGCCGTGCGTTATGCCTTCAGCTACACCAACGGCTTGAACGAGTCGTACATCGGCCCCTGGTCCGCCTACGCCGAACTGAGCGAACGCTTCCAGCCAACCCTGAATGTACCGGTGGATACCGGCAGCGGCTCCAGCGGGCGCAACCTCTTCCGCCAGTTCCGCGGCGGCTCGCCGGAGCTGATCGCTTCGCTCGACAAGACCGCCACCACTTACATCGACCGCAATGCCTGATAAGGACATCGACATGGCTATCAATCTGACTCTAGAACTGGCCTCGGGCCAATCCCTGCAGGGCGCGCCCCTGGAACTGCTGGTCAACGGCGCTCCCGTCGCGCGGGCAACCATCGACAAGCAAGGGCGCGTGGCCTTCGATGCCAAGCCCGCTGCCGGAAAACTGGCTGTAAGGGTAGATCGCTCGATTCTCAACGGCCGCTAAAAGCATCGCGAGCAAGCTTCGCTCCTACCGAAGACAAGCGGTGTTTCTGTAGGAGCGAGCGGGCGGCGATCCGACTTGCCCGCGATAACGTCACGACAACATGACACAGGCGCCAAACCTCCCCGGGTTTGGCGCCTGTTGCGTTTATCAGCGCTGCGCCTGGGGCCTTTCACGGGCATGGCGCAGCCGCTCGGGCCGCATCCGAATCCTGGCGGGTACGCAGTTCAAGAATCGCCAGCACATCACGCAAGGTCACCACGGTCGCCGGATGGGCTCGGCGTGTCGAGCACAAAGGGCCGCTATAGCTCAGCCGGGTTACACGATCACTGCTGACTACACCGTCACCGCTTGGTCGACCAGATGCCCACGCTCGATACGGATGTGTCGCGGGTGGAAACGCTTGAGGCTGCTGCGATGCCCGACGCTGACAATGCTCAGCCCCGGAAGCTGGTCGATCAGCGCCTGGTACAGGGTCGCTTCGTCCTCTTCGTCCATGGCCGAGGTGGCTTCATCCATGTACAGCCATTGCGGCGCGTAGAGCAACGCACGGGCAAAGGCCAGGCGCTGTTGCTCGCCCGGGGACAACATGCGCTGCCAGTGATTGCTCTCGTCCAGGCGGGACACCAGGTGCGGCAGGCGACAGGTTTCCAGCACCTGCATATAACGCTCGTGCGGGTAGGTGTCGCCCGACTGTGGATAACTCAAGGCTTCGCGCAGGCTGCCGATCGGCAGGTAAGGCTTTTGCGGCAGGAACAGATAACGCTCGGCGGGCATGCGGATGCTGCCGTGACCGGCCGGCCAGAGCCGCCCCATCGCCCGCAGCAGGGTACTTTTGCCGCTGCCGGAACGGCCGCTGAGCATCAGGCGCTCACCGGCCGTCACGGTCATCTCGGCACCGGCCAGCAGGTGCCGACCGTCCGCCAGATCCAGGCCAAGGTTATGCACCTGCAGGGTTTCGCCCTGGCTTTGCACGTCGATGGCTGGCGCACGCTCTTCGTTTTCGCTCATGGCCTGGCGGAAGCTCAGCAGGCGGTCACAGGTGGCGCGCCATGCCGCGAGCTCGGAATAAGCGGTGATGAACCAGCTGAAGTTCTCCTGGACGTTGCCGAATGCCGAGTTGATCTGCATCAGCTCGCCCAGCTCGATCTTGCCCGTCAGGTAACGGGGAGCCGCGACGATAAAGGGGAAAATGATCGCGATCTGGCCGTAGCCCGAGGTGAAGAAGGTCAGGCGCTTGGACACCTTCATGATGTCCCAGAAGTTGTGCCAGACCATGCCGAAACGGCCACTCAGGCGCTTGTTCTCATTCGGTTCGCCGTTGTACAGGGCGATGCTCTCGGCGTTCTCGCGCACCCGCACCATGGAGAAACGCAGGTCTGCCTCGAAACGTTGCTGGTTGTTGTTCAAGCCGATCAGGCGGCGGCCGATCAGGTGGGTCAGCCAGCTGCCGACGGCGGCATACATCAGGGCGCACCAGAACATGTAGCCGGGAATGGTGTAGCCGAAGACTTCGATACTGCCCGACACGCCCCACAGGATGATCGAGAACGACACCAGGCTGACCACGGTACGCAGCAGGCCCAGGGCAAGCCCCAGGGTATTGCTGGTGAAACTGTTGAGGTCTTCGGAAATCCGCTGGTCCGGGTTATCGGTGTAGCCGCCCTGCTCCAGCTGGTAGTAGTTCTTGTGGCCCAGCCAGCGGGCGAAGTGTTTTTCCGTGAGCCAGGCCCGCCAGCGGATGGTCAGCATCTGGGTCAGGTAGAGCCGGTAGACCGCGGCGAGGATGGCCACCGCGGCAATCCCGCAGAAGTACAGTATCAGTTGCCAGAACGCCGCTTCATCCTTCTTTTGCAGGGCGTTGTAGAAGTCCTTGTACCAGCTGTTGATCCACACCGAGATCGCCACGCTGAACAAGGTCAAGGCGACCACCGCGAACAGCAGCAACCAGGCCTTGCCCTTCTCCTCACTGCGCCAGTAAGGCGTAGTCATTTCCCAGACACGACGGAAAAACTGCCCGCGCACAGCATCGTTGACCGCGGAATACTCAGCGTTCTGATTCATCATCAAGGCTCGATTGGGATAGGGACAAGCATCGAGCCGATCATAGAGGATCGGCTCGCTTTTTCACTTGTCCCGAGGACATTCGTTCAGTCGCGGTTCAGCGACGAACCGGGCGCTTCTGCAACTTGCGCTGCAGCGTTCGGCGGTGCATGCCCAGGGCGCGGGCAGTGGCGGAGATGTTGCCTTCGTGTTCGGTCAGCACCCGCTGGATGTGCTCCCATTGCAGGCGATCCACCGACATCGGGTTTTCCGGCACCAGGGTGTCGAGGTCGGCGTGCTCGGAGAGCAGCGCGGCCAGCACGTCATCGGCGTCGGCCGGTTTGCACAGGTAGTTGCAGGCGCCGCGCTTGATCGCTTCGACCGCGGTGGCGATGCTCGAATAACCGGTGAGGATCACCACGCGCATTTCCGGATCGAGTTCGAGCAGCTTGGGCAGCAGCACCAGGCCGGAATCGCCGTCCATCTTCAGGTCCAGCGCGGCGAAGTCCGGCAGGTCCTGCTGGGCGAGGGCCAGGCCTTCCTCGGCCGAACCCGCGGTGCTGACGCGAAAGCCACGACGGCTCATGGCCCGCGCCATCACCCGGGTGAAGGTGGCGTCGTCATCCACCAGCAACAGATGCGGCAGTTCTTCGCCTTCGACTTGAATTTCGTCACTCATGTTGGTCTCCTCGGGCGCCGTGGGGCAGACGCAGCTCGGTGAGCGTGCCGCCTTCCTCATGACTGTAGAGTTTCACTGAGCCGCCGGCGCGTGTCACGCTGGCTTTGCTCAAAAACAGGCCCAGGCCGAAACCTTTGCCCTTGGTGGTAAAAAACGGTTTGCCGATCTGCTCGGCGATGGCCAGCGGCACACCGGCGCCGTGGTCGCGAATGCTGATGGTCAGGGTCTCGGCGTCCCAATCCAGCTGTACTTCCAGCCCTTCCGGGCAGGCGTCGGCGGCATTGTTCAGCAGGTTGAGCAACGCCTGGGTCAAGTCCGGCGGCGGCGCTACCCGCGGCATCGGGCCCTGGCCCAGCAACTGGAAACGATAGGTGGCTTCGGGGCGCATCAGGTGCCAGCGGTTCAGCGCTTCATCGAGCCAGACGGTGACATCCTGCATCTCCACGGCCATCCGGCGATTGGCCTCGGCGGCGCGCACCAGTTGCTGCAGGGTTTCCTTGCACAGCTTGACCTGATCCTGGAGCACGCCCAGATCATCTTGCAGCAGCGGGTCGAGGTTGTCCTGGCGCATTTCCTTGAGCAGCACGCTCATGGTCGCCAGGGGCGTTCCCAGTTCGTGGGCGGCGCCAGCGGCCTGGGTCGCGACAGCCAGCAACTGCTGGTCGCGCAGGCCCTCTTCGCGGCGGATCGCCCGCAGCTCCTCCTGCCGTCGCAGCTCCTCGGCCATTCTCGCGGCGAAGAAGGTGATCACCGCCGCGGCCAGGGCGAAGCTCAGCCACATCCCATAGATCTGCAGGTTTTCCCGGGCGATGGGGAAAGTCTGCAGCGGGTAGAACTGCGCCAGCAGCAAGGTGTACATGGTCAGCGCGATGCCGGAAAGAACCACCGAGTAACGCCATGGCAAGGTCACGGCGGCGATGGTCAGCGGCACCAGGTAATAGGAGACGAAGGGGTTGGTCGAGCCACCGGAGAAATACAGCAGGGCACTGTGGATAAACAGGTCACAGGCCAATTGCACGGCGTATTCCAGCTCGGTGACCGGCCACGAGGTACGCAGGCGAATGGCGGTGAAGGCGCAGAGAATCAGCGACAGGCCCAGGGTGACGGCCAGTTGCAGCCAGGGCAGCGGCAGCAGGTCGAACCAGTAGGCGAGCCCCACCGAACCGGCCTGTGCGGCCAGAACCAGGATGCGGATGAAAGTCAGACGCCAGAGGTTCTGACGAGTAGCGGAAAGCAGTTGTACGGGGGCGAGCATGAGCTCTCCTGATGAGCGCTCCAGGCGGATCGCGACGAGTATAACCAAGCAGCGGCCCAGACAGGCAAAACTGCGGCAAACCGCCACAGTTTTGTGTAACGGCCTATCGCGGGCAAGCCTCGCTCCTACAGATACGCGGCGCTTTGGTAGGAGCGAGGCTTGCCCGCGATAGAGCGCAAAGCGCTGACCATCCCGATCTCGGAGTCTGACTCAAGAACAGATTACGACTGCTGCGCAGTCGAGCGCAGGCTTCGCCAGCGGCTACAAAAGCCCCCACAATTGGCGTTGGGAGATAGATGTATAGAAGTTGTTAACGGGCCGAACCAGACAATAAAAGCTAGAGTCTGATGGTTTCACGCAGGCTGGGACCCAATACCTGCGGACCGTACTCAAGGAGTTTTCATGCACACATTCAGTCGCAGCGCCGCCCTTCTCGCCCTCAGTGTCGGCACCCTCGCCAGCCTGCCGGCCCTGGCCGCCGATGAGCTTCATTACAACCAGATCTCCCTGCGCGCCGAAGTCAGTCAGGAAGTGGCTCGCGACCTGATGATCGTCACCCTCTACAGCGAATCGCAGAACGCCGACCCGGCCAAGCTCGCTGCGGAAATCACCACCACCATGAACAAGGCCCTGGGCCAGGCACGCCAGGTCAAGGACATCACCTTGCGCCAGGGCAGCCGCAACAGCTACCCGATCTACGACACCAAGGGCCAGAAGATCATCGGCTGGCGTGAACGCGCCGAGCTGCGCCTGGAAAGCTCGGATTTCGCCGCGCTGTCCAAGCTCACCGGCGAACTGCTGACCGACCTGAAGATGGGCGGCATGGACTTCGCCATCGCCGACCCGACCCGCAAGGCCAGCGAAGACAAGCTGCTCAAGGAAGCGGTCGACGCCTTCAAGGCACGCGCGCAACTGACCACCGAGGCACTGGGCGGCAAGGGCTACAAGATCGTCAACCTGAACCTCAACAGCAACGGTTATCCACAACCGTACCTGCGTGGCCAGATGATGATGAAAGCCGCGAGCATGGATGCCGCGCCGGTCACTCCGGAAGTCGAAGCCGGCACCAGCCAGGTCAGCATGACCGCCGATGGCTCGATCGAAGTCCTGATGCCGTAACGTTTTTCCCTACCTTCCCAGACGGCGGTAACCTCCACCACAAAATCAGGTTACCGCGGTTTTTTACCAACTATTTCAACCCGAGCCTGAGGGACTCGCCTTGGGGAGGGTTGAGTTCAGCCTCGTCGGTGATGCTAAAGTCACGGACCTCGGTATTGCGCCTATCAGACGTCATTGACGGCCACCGGGTATACTGCGCCTTTCCTATAAGAGTCTCTCCAATGACCGCAGACCGCATCGGCGAACGCCTGCGTCGCTATCGCCGCGCCGCCAAGAAAACCCTGCGCCAGATTGCCAGCGAATCCGGTCTGACCGCCAGTTTCCTCTCCCAGGCGGAACGCAATCTCACCGGAGTCTCGATCTCCTCCCTGGTCAACATTGCCAAGTCTCTGAACGTTCCGCTGAACGCCCTATTCGACCAGCCGACCCAGGCACAACCCGACTCCCACGACGGCAAGCGGGTGCGCTACACCATCGAAGGCCAGCCCCTGGCCTACGAGCGGCTGTCCAGTTCCTTTCCCGGCAACCTGATCAACGCGGTGAAGATGAACATACCGGTGGGCTACCAGTCGGAACTGATTTCCCATGATGGCTCCGAGTTCTCCTACGTTCTTGCGGGGCAGATTGTCTACACCATCGAGGGGCACCAGTATCCCCTCGGCGCCGGCGACTCGGTGCACTTCGACTCGACCAAACCTCACTACCTGGCTAACGCCGGCAACGGCCCGGCGGAAGTATTGACCGTCACGACCATGGGCCTGTTCGACGACCATTCAGCGGCCTGAACCCGGCCCGTGGCCGCCTGCGCAACCTCACAGACACCCCGTGCGCAAGAGAAATGTAAGTCACGCTTAATTTTCGTTGACCACGATTTCAGCATGACTTAATTTCGGCATCGGCGAATCGTCAATCAACCACATAACAAGCGATCGCCGTCGCCGCACAGGGTCCATGGGGCTGCATCCACTCCCCATAGAAGGCGAGTTGCCCCGGCCCACAAGGCCAATCCTCAGATACGCCCTAGAAAAAGAAAAAATGAGGTTTGCATGCGTAAGACCTTTCCGCTCCAGGTTTGGCAGACAGCGGGGCTGATCCTCGGCATCCCACCGTCACACGCCACCCGCAACCTCCACAGTGACAACTTCACTGCGAGCCACAACGTCAACACCGCCGGCGATGTGCTGTTCACCCGCCATCGCCTGCAAGATCCCGGGCATCCGTTCTCCACGGCCTCCCCCAGCAAGTCGCCCTACTTCATCCGGTCAACCCAATGCACCAAACATTTGCGCCAGGCAGGCCAGGCCAGACAGCTCAACCAGAAGCCGGTCGACACCTGCTCCAGCAACGCACCAACCGGAGGCACGACTCGCCCTGACTGCCCCGTAAGAAGGCAACCCATGCACCAGAAAAAACCAGCGCATAGGGTCAAATTCGTCAATATTTATACAAATGCGTCATTCCTGTACGTTCGTTCCACTCCTTGATACTTGTGACGGCCCCGCATCTTGCATTGGGTATGGGGCCTGCATAAGTATCGGCGGGTCGACTCATAAGGTCGCCCTCTACACCAAAAATGACAACAAATCATGAGGCAACCATGTTCAAACAAGCAGTCATTCCGCTTTTAGTCAGCGCCGGCTTGCTCGCCAGCGCCCCCTTCGCCCAGGCGGCGACTAACCTGGTGTTCTGCTCCGAAGGGAGCCCGGCCGGTTTCGACCCAGGCCAGTACACCACCGGAACCGACTTCGACGCCTCAGCAGAAACCATGTTCAACCGTCTCAGCCAGTTCGAGCGTGGCGGCACCGCCGTCGTTCCTGGCCTGGCGACCAGTTGGGACATTTCCGACGATGGCCTGACCTACACCTTCCATCTGCGCGATGGGGTGAAGTTCCACACCACGCCGTACTTCAAGCCGACCCGTGATTTCAACGCCGACGACGTGCTCTTCACGTTCAACCGCATGCTCGACAAGGACATGCCGTTCCGCAAGGCGTACCCGACCGAATTCCCTTACTTCACCGACATGGGGATGGACACCAACATCACCAAAGTCGAGAAAGTCGACGACAAGACCGTCAAGTTCACCCTGAAAACCGTAGACGCAGCGTTCATCCAGAACCTGGCGATGAGCTTCGCCTCCATCCAGTCCGCCGAGTACGCCGACCAACTGCTCAAGGAAGGCAAGCCGGGCGACATCAACCAGAAGCCGATCGGCACTGGCCCGTTCGTGTTCAAGAGCTACCAGAAAGACTCCAACATCCGTTACACCGGCAACAAGGAGTACTGGAAGCCTGAAGACGTGAAGATCGACAACCTGATCTTCGCCATCACCACCGACCCGTCGGTACGCATCCAGAAGCTGAAAAAGAACGAATGCCAGGTCACCCTGTTCCCGCGCCCGGCCGACCTCAAGGCCCTGGGCGAGGACAAGACCCTCAAGCTGCCGCAACAGGCCGGCTTCAACCTCGGCTACATCGCCTACAACGTGATGCCTGTGCTCAAGGGCCGCACCGACGCCAACCCGCTGGCCGACCTCAAGGTCCGTCAGGCGCTGGACATGGCGGTGAACAAGCAGCAGATCATCGACTCGGTCTACCAGGGCGCGGGCCAGCTGGCGGTCAACGCCATGCCACCGACCCAGTGGTCCTATGACAACACTATCAAGGATGCCAAGTACGACCCTGAGAAAGCCAAGGCGCTGCTCAAGGAAGCCGGCATCAAGGAAGGCACCCAGATCACCCTGTGGGCCATGCCCGTGCAGCGTCCGTACAACCCGAACGCCAAGCTGATGGCTGAAATGCTGCAGTCCGACTGGGCGAAGATCGGCCTGAAGGTCAACATCGTCAGCTACGAATGGGGCGAGTACATCAAGCGTTCCAAGGGCGGCGAGAACCAGGCGATGATCATCGGCTGGAGCGGTGACAATGGTGACCCGGACAACTGGCTCGGCACCCTGTTCGGCTGCGACGCCATGAACGGCAACAACTTCTCCAAATGGTGCGACAAGCCGTACGACGCATTGATCAAGCAAGCCAAGGCCACCCCGGACGTGGCCAAACGCACCGAGCTGTACAAGCAGGCGCAACACCTCCTCAAAGACCAAGTCCCGATGACACCTATCGCCCACTCGACGGTGTTCCAACCCATGCGCGCCAACGTGCAGGACTTCAAGATCAGCCCCTTTGGCCTGAACTCGTTCTACGGCGTCAGCATCAGCAAATAAGGGTCCGCAACGGCGACGTCATCTGACGTCGCCGTTGCCTTACCTGCCAGGACTGCCGGAACTCGAACGCTCTTCCTCTTGCTGCGCCCCATCGTGGTGAGTACGGGCATTTCGGAAGTTCCCTACATGTCTTTCAGGCTCTTTGGCATTTACTACCCATGCGGCGACCCCTACCGTCAAAGCATGGAGTGGTGCATCCATTGCCCGGCATTTGCTGCAAGCGAGACTTGGGACCGATGACATGACCGCCTCCGGATGGGGCGACTGCTCATCGATCAAAACAATAAAAAAGGAGAGGGATCGTCATGCGTCATCCCCTGGTTTTATCCGCCCTGCTGGGCACCGGTCTGTTGACCGCGACCTCCGCCAGCCTGGCGGCCAGCAACAGCCTGGTGTTCTGCTCCGAAGGCAGCCCGGCCGGTTTCGACACCGCGCAATACACCACCGCCACCGACAATGACGCGGCGGAGCCGCTGTACAACCGGCTGGCGGAGTTCGAAAAGGGCGCGACCAATGTGGTGCCGGGCCTGGCCACCCGTTGGGATATTTCCGCGGACGGCCTGCAGTACACCTTCCACCTGCGCGAAGGGGTGAAGTTCCATACCACGCCGTACTTCAAGCCGACGCGTGATTTCAACGCCGACGACGTGGTCTTCACCTTCACCCGCATGCTCGACGCCGAGCACCCTTTCCGTAAGGCCTACCCGACCGAGTTTCCCTACTTCAACGGGATGAGCCTGAACAAGAACATCGCCAAGGTCGAGAAGACCGGGCCGCTGACCGTGGTGATGACCCTGAACTCGGTGGACGCCGCGTTCATCCAGAACATCGCCATGAGCTTCGCCGCGATCCTCTCGGCCGAATACGCCGACCAGTTGCTCAAGGCCGGCAAGCCCAGCGAGATCAACCAGAAGCCGGTCGGCACTGGGCCGTTCGCGTTCAAGAGCTACCAGAAAGACTCGAACATCCGCTACACCGCCAACAAGCAGTACTGGGACCTGAGCCGGGTCAAGCTCGACCAGCTGATTTTCTCCATCAACACCGATGCCTCGGTGCGCGTGCAGAAGCTCAAGGCCGGCGAATGCCAGATCACCCTGCACCCGCGGCCAGCCGATGTCGAAGCACTGAAAAAAGACCCGAAACTGCAACTGATCGAAAAGCCTGGCTTCAACCTCGGCTATATCGCCTACAACGTTCGCCACAAGCCCTTCGACCAGCTCGAAGTGCGCCAGGCGCTGGACATGGCGGTGAACAAGCAAGGCATTCTCAACGCTGTGTACCAGGGCGCCGGCCAACTGGCTGTCAACGCCATGCCGCCGACCCAGTGGTCCTACGACACCAGCATCAAGGACGCCGCCTACAACCCGCAAAAGGCCCGTGAGCTGCTCAAGGCCGCCGGGGTCAAGGAAGGCACGGAAATCACTCTCTGGGCCATGCCCGTGCAACGTCCCTACAACCCCAACGCCAAGCTGATGGCCGAAATGCTCCAGTCCGACTGGGGCAAGATCGGCCTGAAAGTGAAGATCGTCAGCTACGAATGGGGCGAGTACATCAAGCGCACCAAGAATGGCGAGCACGACATCAGCCTGATCGGCTGGACCGGCGACAACGGCGACCCGGACAACTGGCTCGGCACCCTGTACAGCTGCGACGCCATTGGCGGCAACAACTATTCCATGTGGTGCGACCCGCAGTACGACAAGCTGATCAAGCAGGCCAAGATCGTCACCGATCGCGAACAGCGCACGGTGCTCTACCAACAGGCCCAGCAGTTGCTCAAGCAGCAGGTACCGATCACCCCTGTCGCCCACTCGACGGTCAACCAGCCGTTGAGCGCCAAAGTCGAAGGATTCAAGGTCAGCCCCTTCGGCCGCAACGTGTTCTCGGGCGTCAGCATCGACCAATAAATGATTAACCAGGCCGCTGGGGGCGACATTCGCCCCCACGCAAATCTGTTGCCTGAATTCGGCGATCAAGCCTCATGCAAACGTTTGCGATGCCTTGAATGAGTTGTAAACCAAAAGCCGGTCAACCCAAAAAGACCGACATAAAAATAAAGAAAGCAAAGGAGCTTCACCCATGAAACCGAGCAACACCGCGTTACTGGCCCTGGCCATCAGCAGCATCACGGCCATGGCCCATGCGGAAAGCGTGAGCCAGGAATTCATTCCGACGACCCTGGTCGGCACCAATGCCCAAAGTGAAGCCAAGGGTTTCATTGACGGACAGAGCCTTGGGGGCACTACCCGCAACTGGTATGCCAATGAACTGAAGCGTCGTGACGACCGGTTCAGCTACAAGAAAAACAGCGTCAAAAACGATCCCACTGCACCCAAGACCCCGACCGCCCGTCGTATCAACTGGGTCCAGGGCACCATCCTCAATTACACCTCGGGCTTCACCCAGGGCACCGTTGGCGTCAGCACTGAAGTGGCTGCCTACAACGCCATCGCGCTGGATCGTGATCGCAAGGACATTGCCGGTGGCTCCAACCGTACCCTGGCGGACTCCAACGGCGACGCCGTAGATCAGTGGAGCAAACTGGGCCTGGCCAACGTCAAGTTCCGGGTATCGAATACCACGCTGACCGCCGGTCGTCAGAACTTCAGCACCCCGATTGTCGACGTCATCGGCAACCGTGCGCTGCCTTCCAGCTTTGAAGGCATCAGCCTGCACAGCGAAGAACTGAACAACCTGTCGTTCGACCTGGCCGGCTTCGATCGCGTTTCGCCACGGAGCGAACAGAGCCTGTCGAAATTCCGTACCGAGTACTCCGCCACCGGCGTGGAAACCGACAAGGTCTACACCGCAGGTGTGAACTACCAGCCGTTCAAGAGCTTGAAGACCAGCCTGTATGGCGCCAAGGTCGAAGACTTCTGGAACCAGTACTACTTCGGCGCCACCCATGAACTGGGTGATAGCCAGGTACTGAGCCTGACCACCGGCCTGAACTACTACAAGACTGTCGACGAAGGCAAAAAGCTGATGGGCGAGATCGACAACGACACCTACTCGCTGTCGCTCGGCCTGGCTCACCAGGCTCACAGCCTGACCTTCTCGTACCAGGAAGTGAACGGCGACACCTACTTCGACTACCTGCACGAAACCAACGGCATCTACCTGGCCAACTCCCTGCTCTCGGACTTCAACGGCCCGAACGAGAAATCCTTCCAGATCGCCTACGGCCTCAACATGGCCGAATACGGTGTACCGGGCCTGAAGTTCAACATCTACCAGGCCCGTGGCTGGGGCATTGACGGTACCCACTACCGCGGCACCGCCTACACCGACCCGGGCGCCCAGCGTGGCGACCTGAGCCTGATGGATGGTGAAACCCACTACGAATACGGTATTGGCGCGTCTTATGCAGTTCAGAGTGGTCCGCTCAAGGCCACCGCCATTCGTGCGACCTACACCACGCACCGGGCCAGCGAACATCAGGCCGACGGCAACATCAACGAGTTCCGCCTGGTCACCACCATCCCGTTCAACATTCTCTAAAAACACACCGGCTGGATGGCGAACTCATGACGAATTCGCCATTCCAGCTACTCTGGTTCAACCGATTGCAGAGGGTTCTAGATGAAAATGCTTCCCCTAAGAGCGGCCATCGCTGCCGCACTGCTGAGCGTCGCCGCAGGCGTCTCGGCCAAGCCCTTGGTGGTCTGTACCGAAGCCAGCCCGGAAGGCTTCGATATGGTCCAGTACACGACTGCAGTCACTGCCGACGCGGTGGCGGAAACCATCTTCAACCGCCTGGTGGACTTCAAGCCCGGCACCACGGACATCGAGCCGGCCCTGGCCGAGTCCTGGGAGATCAGCCCGGACGGCCTGACCTACACCTTCCACCTGCGCAAAGGCGTCAAGTTCCACAGCACCGATTACTTCACGCCGACCCGCGAGATGAACGCCGACGACGTGCTCTGGAGTTTCCAGCGTCAGTTGGACCCGAAACACCCGTGGCATGACAAGTCCAGCGTGGGCTTCCCCTATTTCGAGAGCATGGGCTTCAAGGAGCTGCTCAAAAGCGTCGAGAAAACCGACGACCACACCGTGGTCTTCACTCTGACCCGTCGTGAAGCACCTTTCCTGGCCGACGTGGCCATGGCCTTCGCCTCGATCTTCCCGGCCGAATACGCCGACCAGTTGCTCAAGGCCGGCAAACCCGGCGAGCTGAACAGCAAGCCGATCGGCACCGGCCCGTTCGTCTTCCAGCGCTACGCCAAGGACGCCCAGGTGCGGTTCAAGGCCAACCCGGACTACTTCCGCGGCAAGCCGCCAGCCGACGCGCTGATCCTGGCGATCACCACCGATAACAACGTGCGCCTGCAGAAGCTCAAGGCCAACGAGTGCCAGGTCGCCCTGTATCCGAAACCCGACGACATCCCGAGCATCAAGGCCGATACCAACCTGAAGGTCGACGACCTGGCCGCCATGACCGTGGGCTACGTGGCCCTGAACACCACCAAGAAGTACATGAGCGACCCGCGTGTCCGTCAGGCCATCAACATCGCCTTCGACAAGGAAGCCTACGTCAACAGCCTGTACGGCAAGGGCAACGCGGTGGTCGGCACCGGTCCCTACCCGCCGACCCTGCTGGGCTTCAACGCCAGCCTGGGCAACCCGGCCCGCGACCTGGACAAGGCCCGCGCCCTGATCAAGGAAGCCGGCGTGCCGGATGGCACGGTCTTCACCCTGTTCACCCGCAACGGCGGTGGCCCGACCAACCCCAACCCGCTGCTTGGCGCGCAGATGATGCAGTCCGACCTGGCGAAGATCGGCCTCAAGATCGATATCCGCGTCATGGAATGGGGCGAGATGCTCAAGCGCGCCAAGAACGGCGAGCACGACATGGTTTCCGCCGGCTGGGCAGGGGATAACGGGGACCCGGACAACTTCCTGACCCCCAACCTCAGTTGCGAGGCCGCCAAAAACGGCGAAAACTACGCTCGCTGGTGCAATAAAGCGTTCCAGAACCTGATCGATCAGGCCCGCGCCGAATCCGAGCCGGCCAAACGGACCGCACTCTATGAACAGGCCCAGGACATTTTCGACAAAGAGCAACCCTGGATCCCCATGGCCTATCCGAAAATGTTCACCGCAATGCGCAAAAACGTCGAGGGTTACCACCAGAGCCCCCTGACCACCAACAACTTCGCTACCACCCAGGTGAAGTAGATAAGAAACGCCCGGCATCCCTGACCCTGGGATGCCGGACACGCCTAACCGGCTGATGAGGTACACCAGAAGATGTTTAGTTTTATTGCCCGCCGTGTGGGGTTGTTGATTCCCACATTCTTCGGCATCACCTTGCTGACGTTCGCATTGATTCGCATGATCCCCGGCGATCCCGTGGAAGTCATGATGGGCGAGCGCCGGGTCGACCCTGAGATGCATGCCCAGGCAATGGAACGCCTTGGTCTGAACAAACCGCTGTACGCCCAGTACCTGGACTACATCGGCAAACTCGCCCAGGGCGACCTGGGTGAATCCCTGCGGACTCGCGAGAGTGTGTGGAGCGAGTTCACCTCCCTGTTCCCGGCGACCCTGGAGCTGGCCTCGGCCGCGATGCTGTTCGCCGCCGTGATCGGCCTGCTGGCCGGGGTGATCGCCGCGCTGAAACGAGGATCCCTGTTCGACCACGGGGTGATGGGCATCTCCCTCGCGGGCTATTCGATGCCGATCTTCTGGTGGGGCCTGATCCTGATCATGTTCTTCTCCGTGAGCCTGGGCTGGACCCCGGTTTCCGGGCGGCTCGACCTGCTCTACGACATCGAGCCGAAAACCGGCTTCATGCTCATCGACACCCTGCTGGCCGATGACACCAGCGCCTTCTTCGACGCCCTGCACCACCTGATCCTGCCGGCCATCGTGCTCGGCACCATTCCGCTGGCGGTGATCGCCCGGATGACCCGTTCCTCGATGCTCGAAGTGCTGCGCGAAGACTACATCCGCACCGCCAAGGCCAAGGGCTTGTCGCCCGCCCGCGTGGTGTTCGTGCACGGCCTGCGCAACGCGCTGATCCCGGTACTGACCGTGGTCGGCCTGCAAGTCGGCACCCTGCTGGCCGGCGCGGTCCTGACCGAAACCATCTTCTCCTGGCCCGGCATCGGCAAATGGCTGATCGAAGCCATCGGCGCCCGGGACTATCCCGTGGTGCAGAACGGCATCCTGTTGATCGCCTGCCTGGTGATCCTGGTCAACTTCGTGGTGGACATCCTCTACGGCTTTGCCAACCCACGCATTCGCCACCAGCGCTGAGGACAATACTCATGAGCACTCCAACCTCCTCAGTAGCCGTATCCGCCGTGGCCGTGGATCAAAGCCTGCTGTACCCCTCGCCGTACAAGGAATTCTGGCAGGCGTTCTCGCGCAACAAGGGCGCGGTGGCCGGCCTGCTGTTCATGCTGCTGGTGATCTTCTGCGCGATCTTCGCGCCCTGGGTCGCCCCGCATAACCCGAGCGAGCAATACCGCGACTTCCTGCTGACCCCGCCGGTCTGGCTCGAAGGCGGTCAATGGCAATTTATCCTCGGCACCGACGAACTGGGCCGCGACCTGCTGTCGCGCCTGATCACCGGTTCGCGCCTGTCGCTGCTGATCGGCCTGTCGTCGGTGGTCATGTCGCTGATCCCGGGCATCCTCCTGGGCCTGTTCGCCGGGTTCTTCCCGCGCTTGCTCGGCCCGACCATCATGCGCCTGATGGACATCATGCTGGCCCTGCCGTCCCTGCTGCTGGCCGTGGCGATCGTCGCCATCCTCGGCCCAGGCCTGATCAACACCGTGATCGCCATCGCCGTGGTATCGCTGCCGTCCTACGTGCGCCTGACCCGCGCCGCGGTGATGGGCGAGCTGAACCGCGACTACGTGACCGCCGCGCGCCTGGCCGGTGCCGGCCTGCCGCGCCTGATGTTCATCACCGTGCTGCCCAACTGCATGGCGCCGCTGATCGTCCAGGCGACCCTGAGCTTCTCCTCGGCAATCCTCGATGCCGCGGCCCTGGGCTTCCTCGGCCTTGGCGTCCAGCCGCCCACCCCTGAGTGGGGCACCATGCTGGCCTCGGCCCGCGACTACATCGAACGCGCCTGGTGGGTCGTGAGCCTGCCCGGTCTGACCATTTTGCTCAGCGTGCTGGCAATCAACCTGATGGGCGACGGCCTGCGCGATGCGCTGGACCCGAAACTCAAGAACGCCGCCTGAGGAGATTCCCATGTCACTGCTAGAAATCAAGAATCTCAACGTGCGCTTCGGCGACGCCCAGGCCGTTCCCGTGGTGGATGGCCTGGACCTGAACGTGGACAAGGGCGAAGTCCTGGCCATCGTCGGCGAATCCGGCTCCGGCAAATCCGTGACCATGATGGCGCTGATGGGGCTGATCGAGCATCCCGGCATCGTCACCGCCGACGCCCTCAGCTTCGACGGCAAGGACATGCTCAAGCTCAGCGCCCGGCAACGCCGGCAGATCGTCGGCAAGGACCTGGCCATGGTCTTCCAGGACCCGATGACCGCGCTGAACCCGAGCTACACCGTGGGCTTCCAGATCGAGGAAGTGCTGCGCCTGCACCTGAAGATGTCCAGCAAGGCGGCCCGCAAGCGCGCCATCGAACTGCTGGAAAAAGTCGAGATCCCAGGCGCCGCCAGCCGCATGGACGCCTACCCGCACCAACTGTCCGGCGGCATGAGCCAGCGTGTGGCGATTGCCATGGCGATTGCCGGCGAGCCGAAACTGCTGATCGCCGACGAACCGACCACCGCCCTGGACGTGACCATCCAGGCGCAGATCATGGACCTGCTGCTCAACCTGCAACGCGAGCAGAACATGGGCCTGGTGCTGATCACCCACGACCTGGCCGTGGTTGCCGAAACCGCCCAGCGCGTGTGCGTGATGTACGCCGGGCAAGCGGTGGAAGTGGGCAAGGTGCCGGAGTTGTTCGACATCCCCGCCCATCCCTATACCGAAGCACTGTTGGCGGCGATTCCCGAGCACAGCATGGGCGCCGCGCGCCTGTCGACCCTGCCGGGCATCGTTCCCGGTCGCTACGACCGTCCGCAAGGCTGCCTGCTGTCGCCACGCTGCCCGTACGTGCAGGAAAACTGCCGTCAGCACCGTCCAAGCCTCGATCCGAAAGCCGCCAGCCTCGCGCGCTGCTTCTACCCGCTGAATCAGGAGGTGGCGTAATGGCCGTCGTTCTTACCGCCCGCAACCTGACCCGCCACTACGAAGTGTCCCGCGGCCTGTTCAAAGGCCATGCGACCGTGCGCGCCCTCAACGGCGTGTCGTTCGAGCTGGAAGCCGGCAAGACCCTCGCGGTGGTCGGTGAATCCGGCTGCGGCAAGTCCACCCTGGCCCGCGCCCTGACCCTGATCGAAGAGCCGTCCTCCGGGTCCTTGAAAATCGCCGGCCAGGAAGTCGCCGGCGCCGACAAGGCCCAGCGCAAGCAACTGCGCAAAGACGTGCAGATGGTGTTCCAGAGCCCCTACGCCTCGCTCAACCCACGGCAGAAGATCGGCGATCAGTTGGCCGAACCGCTGCTGATCAACACCAAGCTGTCGGCCAGCGAACGGCGTGAAAAGGTCCAGGCGATGATGAAGCAGGTGGGCCTGCGCCCCGAGCATTATCAGCGCTACCCGCACATGTTCTCCGGTGGCCAGCGCCAGCGTATCGCCCTGGCGCGGGCGATGATGCTGCAACCGAAAGTGCTGGTGGCGGACGAACCGACCTCGGCCCTCGACGTGTCGATCCAGGCCCAGGTGCTGAACCTGTTCATGGACCTGCAGCAGGAGTTCAACACCGCCTACGTGTTCATCTCCCACAACCTGGCGGTGGTGCGTCACGTCGCCGACCACGTGATGGTGATGTACCTCGGCCGTCCGGTGGAAATGGGCCCGAAAGAGGACATCTACACCCGTCCCCTGCACCCCTACACCCAGGCGCTGCTGTCGGCTACGCCGACCATTCACCCGGACCCGGACAAACCGAAGATCAAGATCGTCGGTGAATTGCCCAACCCGTTGAACCCACCATCCGGCTGCGCTTTCCACAAGCGCTGCCCGTATGCCACCGAGCGTTGCAGCACCGAAGAGCCGGCCCTGCGCCTGCTTGATACGCGCCAGGTGGCCTGCCATTACGCCGAGCAGTTCCTCGGCTGATCCGGCAAAAAAAGGCGCCGCGGTTGCCCGCGGCGCCTGATCCGTGTTGACCAAACCCTTTCTGTCGGATTGCGCATCAGTCCGGCAGAAGGGGTTTTCTTTTTTCCGCAGACGCAAGCTCAGCCCTGGTTAGCCTCGTCTTCGCTGTCGGTATCCGGCTCGTCGGTGGTCGAATCGTCATCGCCCTCGCTGCCACCCTGCCCCTGATCGCCCGGCTCGGATTCCGATTTGGCGATCATCTGCATCCCGCCCTGCAGATGCCCCGGCACCCAGAAGCCTGGCACCCGCGCCGCCTGGTCGTTGGCCCAAGCCGCAGACATTCCCAGTGACAACAGCACCAGCACCTTGAGCAACAGCACAACCCGTTGGAAAACATTCATGTTGATTCCGTCCCTTTGCGTAGGTGAATCAATAATGGCCACAGGCCCTGACCTGCAAGGCGAGGCTTAGTATGAAACCTAGTCCCGAAGCCGGTGCTTTGCCAGATAGGGAGCTAGCTATTCGCCCACTGGATAGACAGCTTTCGACTAGGGCTTAAAACCTCCGGTTATGCCTCGCTCCTACGGGGACATGCGGGATTTGATTCGCGATCTACAGGCACACCACGCTTCTGTAGGAGCTGCCGGTCGACGCTCGATTGCCCGCGATGGCATTCGTTCGGGCAATGGGATTCCCGGCAGAATAGTGGTGGCAGGTTTTGGGGCTGCTACGCAGCCCATCGCGAGCAAGCTTCGCTCCTACAGAAGTATGCGCAGTTCGATCCATGCCCCACAGGATGGGCGGGCATCGCCTATCCACGGACATAAAAAAGCCCCGCGGTTTGGGCTGCGGGGCTTTTGGGTGAGGCTTGGCTCAGACCTTAGTGATGCTCGCGGGTCGCGCGGAATTTCACGTCGGGCCAGCGCTCTTCCATCAGCGCCAGGTTGACCCGGGTCGGGGCCAGGTAGGTCAGGTGACCGCCACCGTCCAGCGCCAGGTTTTCCACGGCCTTGTTGGAGAATTCCTCGAGCTTCTTCTTGTCGCTGCAATCGATCCAGCGCGCGGACCACACGGTGATCGGCTCGTAGGAGCACTCGACCTTGTATTCCTCTTTCAGGCGGCTGGCGACCACATCGAACTGCAGCACACCGACGGCGCCGAGGATGATGTCGTTGCTGCGCTCGGGGAAGAACACCTGGGTCGCGCCCTCTTCGGCCAACTGTTGCAGGCCCTGGCGCAGCTGCTTGGATTTCAGCGGGTCGCGCAGGCGCACGCGGCGGAACAGCTCCGGGGCGAAGTGCGGGATACCGGTGAAGCCCAGGGCCTCGCCTTCGGTGAAGGTGTCGCCGATCTGGATGGTGCCGTGGTTGTGCAGGCCGATGATGTCGCCGGCGTAGGCTTCTTCGAGCTGTTCACGCTCGGAGGAGAAGAAGGTCAGCGCATCGCCGATGCGCACGTCCTTGCCAGTGCGCACGTGGCGCATCTTCATGCCTTTCTCGTACTTGCCCGAGCAGATGCGCATGAAGGCGATACGGTCGCGGTGTTTCGGGTCCATGTTCGCCTGGATCTTGAACACGAAGCCTGTGAACTTCTCTTCCTGCGGCTCCACGCTGCGCTCGTTGGCCACGCGCGCCAGCGGCAGCGGCGCCCAGTCGACGACGGCGTCGAGCACGTGGTCGACACCGAAGTTGCCCAGGGCGGTACCGAAGAACACCGGGGTCAACTGGCCGTCCATGAACTCCTGCTGGTCGAACTCATGGCAGGCGCCCTGCACCAGTTCCAGCTGCTCGATGAAGCGCTCGTACTCGTCGCCCAGGTGGGCACGGGCTTCATCGGAATCGAGCTTCTCGATGATCTTGGTTTCGGTGCGCTCATGGCCGTGGCCGGCGGTGTAGACAATGATGTAGTCGCCCGCCAGGTGGTACACACCCTTGAAGTCGCGGTAGCAACCGATCGGCCAGGTGATAGGCGCCGCCTTGATCTTCAGGACCGCTTCGATTTCGTCGAGCAGTTCGATCGGGTCGCGGATATCGCGGTCGAGTTTGTTGATGAAGCTGACGATCGGCGTGTCGCGCAGACGGCAGACGTCCATCAGGGCGATGGTCCGTGGCTCTACGCCCTTACCGCCGTCGAGCACCATCAGCGCCGAGTCCACCGCGGTCAGGGTGCGGTAGGTGTCTTCCGAGAAGTCTTCGTGGCCCGGGGTGTCGAGCAGGTTGATCATGTGTTCGCGATAAGGGAACTGCATGACCGACGTGGTAATGGAAATACCCCGCTGCTTCTCCATCTCCATCCAGTCGGAGGTGGCATGGCGGTCGGACTTGCGGGATTTCACCGTACCGGCAACGGCAATCGCCTTGCCCATCAGCAAGAGCTTCTCGGTGATGGTGGTTTTACCCGCATCCGGGTGGGAAATAATGGCGAAAGTGCGGCGTTTCGCGACTTCGGCGGCCTGTTTGGTCATGGGAAATCGCCTGGCAGGTGATTCAAAAAAAGGGCGGCGAGTATAGCGCAAAGCAAGCTCCACGGACCACCGTTCGGCCTGGAGCCTCTGCAACCCTTGCCCTGTAGCCGCTGCCAAGCAGCGCGAGGCTGCGATTGGCCCGGGCGGCATTCCGATGCGCTCTGTCAGGTATGTCAAGGAGGCAGGTTTTGCGACGGCTGCGCCGCCGATCGCAGCCTCGCTGCGCTCGACAGCGGCTACAGACGCCAGGTATCAGAGATATCGGAGTTACGGGATCGAGGGTGGCCAAACGCGGCCAAATATGGAACCTTTTAAAAGGTGGAGGCGTCCACTCCCCTGTTACGAGCTTTTGTCAGGGGTAGAAAAATCAGCAAGTTAGCCTGACGAGGCTATGCGTATGGCTCGATCCCGCGCTGTTTCCAGCGCAGCGACGAGCTGCTTCTCGCGACCGTTCTTTTGGCAGCCAGGTATGGCCTTGCCACACGAAAGAAGGCTCGCCGACATAAAAAAGGAGTCCGCCTGTGGCTATTCGCTATGGCAAAGGGCTGATAGGAGGCGCGGCGGTCATCGCTCTCCTGGCCCTGCTGGTCCACTGGATCGGCATCAGTACGATCGAACACTACCGCGACGATCTGTTGTTTTACCTGCAAGCCCATCTGTACCTGGTACTCGCTTCAATGTTCGCCGCCCTCGTGGTGGGGATACCCGCCGGCATCTTCCTCAGCCGACCGCAGATGGTCGGGCGTGCCGAGCGCTTCATGCAGCTGTTCAACATCGGCAACACCGTCCCTCCCCTGGCCGTCCTGGCCATCGCCCTGGGGATCCTCGGCATCGGCAGCGGGCCGGCCATCTTCGCTTTGTTCCTCGCCTCCTTGCTGCCCATTGTGCGCAACACCTACGAAGGCCTGAAAAACGTCCAGGGTTCCCTCAAGGAAGCCGCCGTCGGCATCGGCATGACGCCGCGCCAGGTGCTGTGGAAAGTCGAGCTGCCCAACGCCGTGCCGATCATCGTCGGTGGCGTGCGCGTGGCCCTGGCGATCAACGTCGGCACCGCGCCGCTGGCCTTCCTGATCGGCGCCAACAGCCTTGGCAGCCTGATCTTCCCTGGAATCGCCCTGAACAATCAGCCGCAACTGCTGCTCGGCGCGGCCTGCACCGCCTTGCTGGCCCTGCTGCTCGACGGCCTGGTGACACTGGCCAGCCGCCTCTGGCTGGAACGCGGCCTGCGCCCGTCTTAAGCCTGCGCGAAGGAATTCACATGAAAAAAATAGCTTTGATCATAGGCTGCGTCCTGCTGTGCGCGGGAATTGCCCAAGCCGCGCAAAAGCCGGTGATCCGCATCGGCGCCCGGGTCTTCACCGAGCAGACGCTGCTGGCGGAAATCACCTCGCAGTACCTGCGCGGCAAGGGCTACGACACCCGGGTCACCGGCGGCCTGGGCAGCAACCTGGCGCGCAGCGCCCACGAAAGCGGGCAGCTGGACATGCTCTGGGAATACACCGGGGTGTCCCTGGTGGCCTACAACCACGTGACGGAAAAACTCGACAGCCAAGAGTCCTATGAACGGGTCAAGGAGCTGGACGGGAAAAAAGGCCTGGTCTGGCTGACACCGTCGAAGTTCAGCAATACCTACGCCCTGGCCCTGCCGAAAAATGTCGCGGAGCAATACCCGCAGATCAACAGTGTCAGCGACCTGAAAAACGTCCTCGACACCGAGCGCCAGGACAACCACCTGATCGCCCTGGACACCGAGTTCGCCAACCGCTCCGACGGCCTGCAAGGCATGGTCAAGCTGTACGGCATGGACCTGACCCGCAGGAACATCCGGCAGATGGACGCGGGGCTGGTCTACACCGCCCTGCGTAACGGCCAGGTGTTCGCCGGCCTGGTCTACACCACCGACGGCCGGCTCAACGCCTTCAATCTGAAACTGCTGAACGACGACCTGCATTACTTCCCCGACTACACCGCGGCCCCCGTGGTGCGCCAGGCCTACCTCGACGCCCACCCGCAACTGGCCGCCGACCTCAAGCCGCTGGCCGAACTGTTCGACGACCAGACCATGCGCCAGCTCAACGCCCGGGTCGACGTCGACCATGAAAGCCCATCCGCCGTTGCCGCAGATTTCCTGCGCCGGCATCCACTGAATTGAGGGAGGAAAAAGCCATGGAATTGCTCAACGCCTTTTCCCATCTCGACTGGCAGCACGTCATCCAGCTGACCTGGCAGCACATCACCCTGGTGGGCATCGCCGTGACCCTGGCGATCCTCTTCGGCGTGCCCCTGGGCATCCTGATGACCCGCTTCCCGACCCTGGCCGGCCCGCTGCAAGCCAGCGCCACCGTGCTGCTGACCATTCCGTCGATCGCGCTGTTCGGCCTGCTGCTGCCGTTCTATTCCAAGTTCGGCCAGGGCCTGGGGCCGCTGCCGGCGATCACCGCGGTGTTTCTCTATTCCCTGCTGCCGATCATGCGTAACACCTACCTGGCGCTGACCGGCGTCGAGCCGGGGATCCGCGAAGCCGCCCGCGGCATCGGCATGACCTTCGGCCAGCGCCTGCGCATGGTCGAGTTGCCGATCGCCGTGCCGGTGATCCTCGCCGGCGTGCGCACCGCCGTGGTGATGAACATCGGTGTGATGACCATCGCCGCCACCATCGGCGCCGGCGGCCTGGGTGTACTCATTCTTGCTTCCATCAGCCGCAGCGACATGTCGATGCTGATCGTCGGCGCGGTGCTGGTCAGTCTCCTGGCCATCTTCGCCGACCTGCTTCTGCAATGGCTGCAACGCTCCTTGACTCCAAAAGGACTGCTCAAATGATCGAACTTCAAAACCTGACCAAGACCTTCCAAAGCAACGGCAAGACCATCACCGCCGTTGATTCCGTAAGCCTGACCGTCAATGAAGGCGAGATTTGCGTGTTCCTCGGGCCATCGGGCTGCGGCAAGAGCACCACGCTGAAAATGATCAACCGCCTGATCATGCCCACCTCGGGCAAGGTGCTGATCAACGGCGAAGACACCACCGGCCTGGACGAAGTGACCCTGCGCCGCAACATCGGTTACGTGATCCAGCAGATCGGCCTGTTCCCCAACATGACCATCGAGGAAAACATCGTGGTGGTGCCGCGCCTGCTGGGCTGGGACAAACAGAAATGCCACGAGCGCGCCCGCGAGCTGATGAGCATGATCAAGCTCGAACCCAAGCAGTACCTGCATCGTTATCCGCGAGAGCTGTCCGGTGGCCAGCAACAGCGGATCGGGGTGATCCGGGCGCTGGCGGCCGATGCGCCGCTGCTGCTGATGGACGAACCCTTCGGCGCGGTCGACCCGATCAACCGCGAGATGATCCAGAACGAGTTCTTCGAGATGCAGCGGGCGCTGAACAAGACCGTGATCATGGTCAGCCACGACATCGACGAAGCCATCAAGCTCGGCGACAAGATCGCCATCTTCCGCGCCGGCAAGCTGCTGCAGATCGACCACCCGGACACCCTGCTGGCCCATCCGGCGGACGACTTCGTCAGCAACTTCGTCGGCCAGGACAGCACCCTCAAGCGCCTGCTGCTGGTGAAGGCCGAGGACGCTGCCGACAACGCACCCTCGGTAAGCCCGCAAACTCCGGTGGCCGATGCCCTGGAACTGATGGACGAACACGACCGCCGCTACCTGGTGGTGACCTGCGCCGAGAACAAGGCCCTGGGTTATGTGCGCCGCCGCGACCTGCACCGCCAGGCCGGCACCTGCGCCCAGTACCTGCGCGAGTTCAACGCCACCGCGGCCTACGACGAACACCTGCGGATCCTGCTGTCGCGGATGTACGAGTTCAACCGTTCGTGGCTGCCGGTGCTGGATGCCGAGCGGGTGTTCCTCGGCGAGGTGACCCAGGAATCGATTGCCGCCTACCTCAGCTCCGGGCGCTCGCGGGGGATGAAGACCAATATCGTTTCCCCAGCGGAAGCCGTGCTCGCCTGATAGCGCAAATCGCCCGGTAAAAATGCAAAAACCTGTAGGAGCCAGCCCGCTGGCGATAGGGCAATGTCAGTCAAAGCTGTCTTGATGATGAAACTGTCATCGCCAGCAGGCTGGTTCCCACAGGTTCGGGGCGATTTTTCAGTGCGCCACGGACCGGAAAAAAATATCAACACCCATCCCCGTGAAAGCTGTCCGAAAATTCCTTCCGAAACAGTCAACCCCCTCTCCACACCCTTCTCTCGCCGCCAACGTCGCCGATGTTGACGCCATCGTACTTATCTATGACTTGGCAGACAAAAGCATCGAACGTGCAGGTATTTTTAACACTTCAAAATTCCCGGGGAACATCTGTCCGTCATCTAGGTCGGCTACAAAGAGTGATGCCCGCGTCGCACGTCAGAAGCGTGCAAAAACGCGACATTTTTAGTTGATCTCAGGCCCCTCACGCCCTAAAGTTCGCGCCGAACGTCCATGCTGGAAACGATCCATCCGGCTCAAGTACTGACGACGAGACAGCAAGGCCAAGGGCAGCGACCCATGGCCTTTTTGCTTTCGGCGACATGCCTTGGGAAGTAGGCGAACCAAAGTGGGGATACGGAGGACGTTCATTTGCACCCATTGTTTTTACCCGTTTGCCATTAGGAGCTCCCAGGTATGTCGATTCAGGTCGAAGACTATTTCGCGCGCGAAACCTTTCAGAAAATGAAGGCGTTCGCCGACAAGCAAGAAACCCCGTTCGTGGTCATCGACACCCAGATGATCGCCCAGGCCTACGATGACCTGCGTGCCGGTTTCGAGTTCGCCAAGGTCTACTACGCTGTAAAAGCCAACCCGGCCGTCGAAATCATCGACCTGCTGCGGGAAAAAGGCTCGAACTTCGACATCGCCTCGATCTACGAGCTGGACAAGGTGCTGAGCCGCGGCGTCAGCCCGGACCAGATCAGCTACGGCAACACCATCAAGAAATCCAAGGACATCCGCTACTTCTACGAGAAAGGCGTGCGCCTGTATGCCACCGACTCCGAAGCCGACCTGCGCAACATCGCCAAGGCCGCGCCAGGCTCGAAAGTCTATGTGCGGATCCTCACCGAAGGCTCGACCACCGCTGACTGGCCGCTGTCGCGCAAGTTCGGCTGCCAGACCGACATGGCCATGGACCTGCTGATCCTCGCCCGCGACCTGGGCCTGGTGCCTTACGGCGTGTCGTTCCACGTGGGTTCGCAACAGCGCGACATCAGCGTCTGGGACGCGGCGATCGCCAAGGTCAAGGTGATCTTCGAACGCCTGAAGGAAGAAGACGGCATCCACCTCAAGCTGATCAACATGGGTGGCGGCTTCCCGGCCAACTACATCACCCGTACCAACAGCCTGGAAACCTACGCTGAGGAAATCATCCGCTTCCTCAAGGAAGACTTCGGCGACGAGCTGCCGGAAATCATCCTCGAGCCAGGCCGTTCGCTGATCGCCAACGCCGGTATCCTGGTCAGCGAAGTGGTGCTGGTGGCGCGTAAATCCCGTACCGCCGTGGAGCGCTGGATCTACACCGACGTGGGCAAGTTCTCCGGCCTGATCGAAACCATGGACGAAGCCATCAAGTTCCCGATCTGGACCGAGAAGAAAGGCGAGACGGAAGAGGTGGTGATCGCCGGCCCGACCTGCGACAGCGCCGACATCATGTACGAGAACTACAAGTACGGCCTGCCGCTGAACCTGGCCATCGGCGACCGCCTGTACTGGCTGTCCACCGGTGCCTACACCACCAGCTACAGCGCAGTGGAATTCAACGGCTTCCCGCCACTGAAATCCTTCTACGTGTAAACGCCACGCCGTAACGAAAAAGCCCATGACTGGTCATGGGCTTTTTTATGCCTGCGCGATGGCGGTGGCTTACGCCAATGTAACGAACGCGTTGCCTCTGTAGGAGCGAAGCTTGCTCGCGATAGGCCGAAGGCCGGCGACGGCCTTGATACCGCCATCGCGGGCAAGCCTCGCTCCTACAGAAGCTGTTGGGCTAACGCCTCGCGGTCGGTTTCATTCCCTAACTGCGCCGCACGCTGGTGATACGCCAGGGCCAGGCCACGAATCTCTGGATGGGCCGCCTGTAACAAAGCGCCACGGGCGACCCGCAGGAAGTTCAGGTTGCCGCCTTCCAGGGCCTTGTTTAGCCAACCCAGCGCCTCATCGATACGCCCGGCATCGGCCAGCACCGCGGCATGGCTGAACTGCCCACGGAAATCCCCGCCCTCGGCGGAACGGCGATACCAGTCGCAGGCCGCTGCAGCATCCCTGGAACAGTGACGCCCCTCCTCCAGATAACGGCCCAGCAGGTTCATGGATTTGGCATGGCCCATGGCCGCCGCGCGACGGTAGCAGTTCAAGGCCAAAGCATGGTTTTCAGCGACCCCGCGACCGGTGGCCAGCAGGTTGGCGTAGTTGTACAGCGCCCAGTCCAGCCCGGCTTCGGCCGCCTGGCGATAATGCCCGGCAGCCGCCTTGGCATCGGCCTCACAGCCCCAGCCATGCTCGCAGCAGCGCCCCAGCATATTGCGCGCCATCAGGTGCCCGCCCTTGGCGGCGATCTCAAACCAGCGCAGCGCCAGCACCTGGTCGCGTTCGATGCCCAGGCCGTCGAGCAGGATCTGCCCGAGCAGCGCCTGGGCATCCAGCACACCCTCCCCGGCCGCCAGCAGGATCGCCTGGGCGGCCCGGGCCGGGCTCTGTTCGAGCATGGCGCGCAGCTGCTCGCCGTCGAGGACTTCCTCGCGGCGTAACTGGAAACTCACGGTTTAAACCTCGACCCAGCGACGCAACAGGTTGTGGTAGGTGCCGGTCAGGCGGATCAGCGACGGATGCTCCGGCATGTCGCGGGTCAGTTGCTGGATCGCCTCGTCCATCTCGAACAGCAGGGCGCGCTGGCTGTCTTCGCGCACCAGGCTCTGGGTCCAGAAGAACGACGCATAACGGGTGCCGCGGGTGACCGCATTGACCTTGTGCAGGCTGGTGCCCGGGTACAGCACCATGTCGCCGGCCGGCAACTTCACCCGCTGGGTGCCGAAGGTGTCCTGGATTTCCAGCTCGCCGCCGTCGTAGTCCTCCGGGTCGCTGAAAAACAGGGTCGACGACAGGTCGGTGCGCACCCGCTCGACGCTGCCCTTGGGCTGGCGCACGGCGTTGTCGATATGGAAGTCGAAACTGCCACCGGCGGTGTAGCAGTTGAGCAGCGGCGGGAAGACCTTGTGCGGCAGCGCGGCCGACATGAAGCGCGGATGCTGCCACAGGCGCTCGAGCATCGCCGCGCCGATCTCCTGGGCCAGCGGGTGGCCTTCGGGCAGTTGCAGATTGTGCTTGGCCTTGGCCGACTGATAACCGGCGGTGATCTTGCCGTCGGCCCAGTCCGCCTGCTCCAGGGCCTCACGGATACGCAGCACTTCTTCACGGGAGAACAGGCCGGGAATATGCAGGAGCATGAGGCAATACCTGAAAGCAAAGGGGTGCAAATGATATTGATTCTTATTGAAAATGTAAAATGCGCAGACGAATGAAAACGTAAAAACCGTAAAGGGAGATTGTAAAGAATGTAAATTCCATGCGAATAGCAATATTTCGCAATTGATACAAATACTTGTTCGCCTTATATTCCGCCGCCTCAAATCCTTGGGGAGGGGAATCACCATGTCGCGCCAACAACCACAATTACCGCTCGGTTCACCACGCCTGCTGGCGTCTGCAATTGGCGTGGCGATCACCGCCGGCTCCGCAGCCCACATGGCTTTTGCCGCGGAAAACACCGAGAAGAAAGCCGCGGGCAATGCCATTTCCCTGGATGCCACCAGCATCACCGGTGAAGCCCAGGACCAGACGTCCTACCAGGTCGAAAAGGCCTCGTCGCAGAAGTACACCGCGCCGCTGGTCAACACCCCGCGCTCGGTCACCGTGGTGCCTCAACAAGTCCTCAAGGACACCGCCGCCACCTCGCTGCAGGACGCACTGCGCACCGTGCCGGGCATTACCTTCGGTGCCGGCGAAGGCGGCAACCCGCAGGGCGACCGTCCGTTCATCCGTGGCTTCGACGCCCAGGGCGACACCTACCTCGATGGCGTGCGCGACACCGGTGGCCAGAGCCGCGAGATCTTCGACATCGAATCGATCGAAGTCAGCAAGGGCCCCAACTCCTCCTTCGGCGGTCGCGGCTCGGCCGGTGGCAGCCTCAACCTGGTGAGCAAGACGCCCAAGCAGCAAGACTTCCTCAACGGTGGCTTCACCTATGGCTCCGACCAGACCCGCCGTTATGTGCTGGACGTGAACCGCCAGTTCCTCGACAGCGCCGCCTTCCGCCTGAACCTGATGAGCCACGAGCAGAACGTGGCCGGTCGCGACGCCGTCAACTACGACCGCTGGGGCGTGGCACCGTCCCTGACCTTCGGCCTGGGCACCCCGACCCGCGTCAACTTCAGCTACTACCACATGGAAAGCGACGACCTGCCGGACTCGGGCATTCCCTACGGCTACAGCTCGGCCAGCGCCACCGCCCACAAGCACGACAAACCGACCGACGGCGGCGACAGCGACAACTTCTATGGCTTGAAGGATCGTGACTTCCGCAAGACCCGCGCGGACATCAGCACCATCTCCATCGAGCACGACCTGAACGACAACATGACGCTGAAAAACACCCTGCGTCATGGCAACACCGGCCAGGACTACATCCTCACCCAGCCTGACGACAGCAAGTTCAACGTCAACAAGTACGGCACCGTGTGGCGTCGCGCCAACTCGCGGGTGTCCACCACCGAAACCACCACCAACCAGACCGACCTGTTCGGCGAGTTCCAGGCCCTGGGCTTCAAGCACAACTACTCCACCGGCCTTGAGTTCACCGGCGAAGAGACTCGCGTCAGCAGCTACAACATCGCCGGTAACACCGCCAAGGTCTGTAATCCGGGCAGCATCCCGAGCTGCACCTCGCTGAGCAACCCGAACCCGGACGATGCCTGGACCGGCGCAATCAGCCGCAACTACTACGGCACCAACACTAAAGCCACCAGCCGCGCGGCCTATGTGTTCGACACCATCGAACTCGACCCGCAATGGCTGCTGAACGTCGGCCTGCGCTACGACACCTTCGACACCGTGGCCAATACCGACACCGCCACCGGGCGCACCAAGATCAAGGACGACAGCCAGTTCTGGAACTGGCAGGCCGGCCTGGTGTGGAAACCGACGGACAACGGCAGCATCTACGCCTCCTATGCCACCTCGGCCTCGCCAGCGGGCGGTTTGGTCGGTGAAGGCGCGGACGGTAACCCGCTGTCCGCCGGCGCCAGCGTCAGCGACCTGCAACCGGAAGAAACCGTCAACTACGAGCTGGGCACCAAGTGGGACGTGTTCAACGACCGTCTGTCCCTGACCGCCGCGGTGTTCCGTACCGAGAAGAAAAACACCCGCATCCTGGTGGACGCCATGACCTACCAGAACGCCGGTGAATCCCGCGTCGACGGCCTGGAACTGTCGGCCAGCGGCAAGATCACCGACAAGTGGCAAGTCTTCGCCGGCTACAGCTACCTGAAAAGCGAGCTGGTGGACCCGGGCTTCAACGGTCGTAACGGGGTGATCAGCGCCGGCTCGAACAAAGGCAATGAAATGCCGAACACGCCGAAAAACAGCTTCAGCCTGTGGACCACTTATGAAGTGATGCCGAAGCTGACCGTCGGCGGCGGCGCGTTCTATGTCGACGAGGTGTATGGCGACGCCGGCAACACCGTGTATGTGCCGTCCTACACCCGCTACGACGCCATGGCCAGCTACAAGCTGAGCAAGAACGTCGACCTGCAGCTGAACGTGCAGAACCTGACCGACAAGACCTACTACGACAAAGCCTACTCGGCGCACTTCGCCAACCAGGCAGCCGGCCGTACCGCCTTGTTCACCACCAACTTCCACTTCTGACGAGGTGGAACGCGACGCCTGGCGCATCCGGGCGTCGTAGCGGTAACCACCTGAGCCCCACGCATTTCGATGAGTGGGGCTTTTGTGCGTAAGAAAGAATGTTTCTCGACAACTCACGGCATAATGCGCGCCGTGCACAGACTTAAGAACCAACGAGGCGGTCGATGTGTTGAAGAAAACCCTGTTCCAGTTGCACTGGTTTTTCGGCATCAGCGCCGGCCTGGTCCTGGCCTTGATGGGCATTACCGGAGCGACCGTGTCGTTCCAGGATGAAATCCTGCGTGCCCTCAATCCCTCCACACTGCAGGTGGAAAAACAGCCGGCCGGCGTCCTGCCACCCGCCGAGCTGGTGGAAAAAATCCAGGCCGCCTCGGGCAAGACCGTGTCGATGCTCACGGTGGAAGCCGACAGCGGCAACGCCGCCCGCGTCTGGTTCACCCCGCCACCGGGCCAGCGTCGCGGCGAGATGCGTTATTTCGACCCCTACACCGGCGAGTTCATGGGCGCGGCCCTGGGCCAGGACTTCTTCGGCCTGATGCTGCAACTGCACCGTTTCCTGGCCATGGGCGACAGCGGCCGGCAGATCACCGGCGCCTGCACCCTGATCCTGATCTTCTTCTGCCTGTCCGGCCTCTACCTGCGCTGGCCGCGCCAGGTGGCGAGCTGGCGCGCCTGGCTGACCCTGGATTGGGCGAAAAAAGGCCGTGGCTTCAACTGGGACCTGCACGCCGTGGCCGGGACCTGGTGCCTGCTGTTCTATCTACTGGCGGCGCTGACCGGTTTGTCCTGGTCCTACGAGTGGTACAACAAGGGCCTGAACAAACTGCTGGCCGACTCGCCACAGAGCCAGCGCATGAAGGGCAGCCGGGGCGCGCCGCCCCAGGGCCCGGCGCCGACCGCCGACTACAACGCCATGTGGCTGGGTATCTACAGCACCGCCGGCAAGGACCTGAGCTCCTACAACATCCGCATGCCAGCGGTGGCCGGCCAGCCGGCGACCGTGTTCTATCTGTTCAAGAACTCGCCCCACGACCGGGCGCTGAACCAGATCACCATCGACCCGAACAGCGGCGTGGTCAGCCGCCATGACCGCTACAGCGACAAGAGCCTCAAGGCGCAGTTGCTGACCAGCATCTATGCCCTGCACGTGGGCAGCTACTTCGGCATCGTCGGACGCATCCTGGTGACTATCGCTTCGCTGACCATGCCGCTGTTCTTTATCACCGGCTGGCTGCTGTACCTGGATCGCCGGCGCAAGAAACGCCAGATCAAGGATGCGCGCCAGGGCCTGAGCACCGACACCGGCGATGCCTCGGCCTGGCTGATCGGCTTCGCCAGCCAGAGCGGTTTCGCCGAACAACTGGCCTGGCAGACCGCCGGGCAATTGCAGGCCGCGGGCGTACCGACCAAGGTCCAGGCGCTGGCCAGCGTCAGCGAGCAAGACCTGCTGAATACCCAGAACGCATTGTTCGTGGTCAGCACCTTCGGCGACGGCGAAGCGCCGGACAGCGCCCGGGGTTTTGAACGCAAGGTGCTGAGCCGCGCCTTGTCCCTGGACAACCTCAAGTACGGCGTACTGGGCCTGGGCGACCGGCAATACCCGCACTTCTGCGGTTTTGCCAAGCGCCTGCATGGCTGGCTGGCCGAGCATGGCGGCAACACCCTGTTCGCTCCGGTGGAAGTCGACAGCGGCGACAGCTACGCCCTGCGCCACTGGCAGCAGCAACTGGGCCAGTTGATCGGCCAGGCGCCGGTGGACCTGTGGCAGGCGCCCGCCTACGACAACTGGACCCTGAATCAACGCCTGCTGCTCAACCCCGACAGCAGCGGCTCCGGCGTCTACCTGCTGGGCCTCACCCCACCGCAACCGAGCAGCTGGCTGGCCGGCGATCTGGTGGAAGTGCTGCCGCGCAACTGCGCATGGGCCATCGAGTTCTTCCTCGACGGCCTGGGCCTGGACGGCAGCGCCACGGTGCAGCTCGACGGCCTGACGGAAACCCTGACCCAGGCCCTGGCCAGCCGCCAGCTCCCGGAAAACCGTGCCCATCTGGTGGGCCTGCACGCCCAGGCGTTGGTGGATGCCCTGGTGCCGCTGGCAATGCGCGAATACTCCATCGCCTCGCTGGCCAGCGACGGCCAGCTGGAACTGCTGGTACGCCAGGAACGCCACCCCGACGGCAGCCTGGGTATCGGCTCCGGCTGGCTCACCGAGCATGCGCCGGTCGGCTCCAGCATCAGCCTGCGGGTGCGGCGCAACAGCGGCTTCCATCCGCCGGCCGAACCTTGCCCGCTGATCCTGCTGGGCAACGGCACTGGCCTGGCCGGCTTGCGCAGCCTGCTCAAGGCGCGCATCGCCGAGGGCCAGCAAGACAACTGGCTGATCTTCGGCGAGCGCAACGCCGAGCATGATTTCTACTGCAAGGACGAGCTGCAGGAATGGCTGACCGCCGGCGATCTGCGCCGCCTGGACCTAGCCTTCTCCCGCGATCAGGCCGAGAAGATCTACGTCCAGGATCGCCTGCGCCAACAGGCCGAACGCCTCAAGCAATGGCTGGCCGACGGCGCCTCGATCTATATCTGCGGCAGCCTGCAAGGCATGGCGTCGGGGGTGGATCAGGTGCTCAACGAAGTACTGGGCATCGAGGTCGTCGAACGGCTGATCGAGCAAGGCCGCTATCGCCGGGATGTCTACTGATCTGTAGGAGCGAGGCTTGCCCGCGATTGAACGATAACGCGGTGTCCCAGACAGTCCGCGTCGCGCCCATCGCGGGCAAGCCTCGCTCCTACACCGGCTGCAACTTGCGCTCGAACACCGCCACCCCGTCCAGGTCCCGCAGGATCACGCTCAACTCCCCGCTCTGCCCTTCGATCTGCACTTCGCCGAAGAACTGGAACCCGGCGAACGGCGAGGTGTTCTGCGCCGGCGGCGCCTTCTGGAACACCACCTCCGGGCCGAAGGTCTTGTCCAGCGCGTTGGGCCCGAAACTGCCGGCATTCAAAGGCCCGGCGACGAATTCCCAGAACGGCTCGAAGTCCTGGAACGCCGCGCGGTCCGGGTGGTAGTGGTGCGCCGCGCAGTAGTGCACATCCGCCGTCAGCCACACATGGTTGCGCACCTTGTGCTTGCGCAGGAACGCCAGCAACTCGGCGATCTCCAGCTCGCGGCCCTGGGCCGGGCCCGGATCGCCGTTGGCGATCGCCTCCCAGCGCGGTACGCCGGGGCTGACCTCGCCGTCCGGCACGCCGAGGCCGATGGGCATGTCGGCCGCCACCACCTTCCACTGCGCCTTGGAGTGCTTGAGCCCCTGCTTGAGCCAGTCCAACTGCTCGCGGCCGAGGAACGGCTTGGCCGCACCGAGGTTGTCGTCATTGCCGCCGCGATAGCTGCGCATGTCCAGCACGAACACATCCAGCAGCGGCCCGTAGCTCAGCTTGCGATAGATCCGCCCGCCCTGGTCGGCGCTCTGCAAGCGCATCGGCGCATATTCCAGCCAGGCCTGCCGCGCGCGGCCCACCAGGGTGTGGATATCTTTGGTGGTGTAACGCTCATCCAGCACCTTGCTCGGCGACCAGTTGTTGACCACCTCGTGGTCGTCCCACTGCCAGATCTGCGGCACCTCGGCATTGAAGCGCCGCACGTTCTCGTCCAGCAGGTTGTAGCGGTAGTTGCCGCGGTATTCGTCGAGGGTCTCGGCGACCTTGCTCTTGGCCTCGGTGGTGATATTGCGCCACACCCGGCCATTCTCGGTGGTCAGCTGCGCCGGCACCGGGCCGTCGGCGTAAATGGTGTCGCCGCTGTGGATAAAAAAGTCCGGCAGGCGCCGGCGCATGGCCTCGTAGATGCGCATGCCACCGATGTCCGGGTTGATGCCGAAACCCTGGCCGACAGTGTCGCCGCTCCACACAAAGCGGATATCGCGACGGGTCTGCGGCACGCTGCGTAAGTGGCCGAACCAGGGTTTACTGCGCACGCCGGTCTGGGCGTCCTCGAAATACACCCGATAAAAAATCGCCTGGTCGGTGGGCAGCCCGCCCAACTCGACCCGCGCGGTGAAGTCGGTGCGGGCATCGGCCAGGGGTGAGACAAACTTGCGCGGGTTGCTGAACAGGCTGCGGGTATCCCACTCCACCACCATCCGCGCCGGGCGGTCGGTACGGCTCCAGACCATCGCCCGGTCGCCGAGCAGATCCCCGGACTGCACACCATCGACCATCTTTGGCCGGTCCTTGCCCGAGGCAATCACCGCCGGCGCCAACCCCGGCAGCAACAGCCCTGCCCCCGCCACCTGAATCAAACGCCGCCGACCGAGAGTGAAATCGCTCATCGTGGATCCCTCCGACATAAACCGAAAAAGCAAACCTTAGTCAGCAGGGATGAAGCCCGTATGACAACGTGCATTCCAGGGCGCTGCGCGACACAGGGTGGGAACCGCCGGCTGATGGATAACTTTCGCTCCGCCTGTGTCGCTTGTGCAAGGCCGCTTGACTCGCTCGGGATAAACCTCCAGACTTTTCAGGAACGATCATTCCAATACGGTGAATCCCGTGCGCGCTAAAGAGTTTGAGCCAGACGAAGTCGCTGACTCCGCCATGCAGGTGTTCTGGCAGCGGGGCTACGCCGCCACCTCGATCCAGGACCTTGTCGAAGGCACCGGCCTGTCGCGAAGCAGCCTGTACAACACCTTTGAAAGCAAGAACGGCCTGTACCAGCAGGCCCTGCGCCGCTATCACCAACTGACCCAGGCCAATGTCGACCTGCTGTCCCAGTCAGAACCGGCAGAAGCGCTGGTTCGCCAACTGCTGATGCGCATCGTCGAGGACGAAATGGGCGACCCCCGCCAGCGCGGCTGCCTAGTGGCCAATGCCACGCTGGAACTGGCGGCACAGGACCCGGCGGTCGCCGCCCTGGTGAGCCAGAACTTCCTGCGCCTGGAGAATGCGCTGGAACAGCTGCTCAGCCGTGGCCAGCAGGAAGGCACCCTCGCCCCCGATAAAAAGCCGCGCGCCCTGGCACGCTTCATCGTCAACACCATCCAGGGCATGCGCGTCGTGAGCAAAGGCAGCCCGCCGCAGGAGCGGCGCGAACGCCTCATGGATGTCCTCGAGATAGCGCTGGAAGCGCTCTGACCAACACCTGACTGCTGCGCCACACCACGTTGCGCGGCCCTCGGGTTTTTATTCGCCTAGTTTTGGACTGATCGTTCCAGTTAAGCATTCAGCCATTTTCCAACCCTCGGAGTTACCCCATGACTATCGACCGCAAGCCTCTCACCCTCGCCGTCCTCGGCACTGGCCTGATCGGCGCGCCCGTAGCCCGCAACCTGAGCAAGCACGGCTTCCGGGTGAACGCCTGGAACCGCACGGCCGCCAAGGCACAAGCGCTGACCCCGGACGGCATCCAGGCGCTCCCCAACCCAGCTGACGCAGTACAAGGCGCGGACATCGTCCTGACCCTGCTCAAGGACGGCCCCAGCGTGCTGCAAGCCATGCAGGCCGCCGCCCCCACGCTGTCGAAAGGCACCCTCTGGCTGCAACTGAGTACGGTCGGCATCAAGGACACCGCCACGCTGGCCGCGTTCGCCGCCGAGCACGGCCTGGTGTTTTACGACGCCCCGGTCCAGGGCACCCGACAGCCCGCGGAACAAGGCCAACTGGTCATTCTGGCCTCTGGCCCCGCTGCGGCGCGCGCGGATGTGCAGCCGGTCTTCGATGCCATTGGTAAGCGCACCCTCTGGGTCTCCGAGCAGGTCGGCGCCAGCAGCCGCCTCAAACTGGCGCTCAATAGCTGGGTCTTTGCCTTGACCCACGGCATCGCCGAAAGCATCGCCATCGCCAAGGGGCTGGGCGTCGATCCGGCCCTGATGGTCGATGTGGTCAAGGACGGGCCGCTGGACAGCGGCTACTTCCGGCTCAAAGCCGCCGCAATCCTGGCGGACGACTACAGCACCAGTTTTTCCATCGCCAACGCAGTGAAGGACGCCCGCCTGGTGGTCGATGCCGCGCTCCAGGCCGGCGTGCGGGTGGACGCAGCCCAGGCCGGGTTGTCGCGTTTCGAACGTGCCCTCGAGGCCGGCCATGGCGACAAGGACATGGCCGCCTCCTACCTCGCCTGACCCCACGGCGCCTGCAAGCACTCACCGCTTTGCGGGCGCCCGGCACACATCCATAGACAGAGAGATTGCGTATGAGTACTCAGGGCAACGACGGCGCCCTTGCGGCGGCCCCGTTCGACACGCTTGATCAAGGGCTTCCCGTGTGGAAGTTGCTGGCATTCACCATGGCGGGCTTCATCGCCATCATGACCGAAACCATGCCGGCCGGGCTGCTGCCACAGATCAGCCAGGGGCTGGGCGTGTCCGAGGCCCTGGCCGGGCAGTTGGTCACCCTCTATGCCCTCGGCTCGGTGCTGGCGGCCATCCCGGTCATCGCCATCACCCGCAGTTGGCGGCGACGGCCGCTATTCCTGCTGGCCATCGCCGGGTTGCTGGTGTTCAACAGCGTCACGGCCCTGTCCACGGACTACCAGGTGACACTGGTGGCACGCTTTATCGCCGGCATGGCGGCCGGGGTGATCTGGGGCCTGCTGGCCGGTTACGCGCGGCGCATGGTGCCCCACCATCTGCAAGGCCGCTCGCTGGCCGTGGTGGGGATCGGACAGCCCATCGCCCTGTCCATCGGCGTGCCCCTGGGCACCTGGCTGGGCAGCTTGTTCGACTGGCGCGGCGTGTTCTGGATCATGTCGGCCCTGGCCCTGGTGCTACTCGCCTGGGTCCGTTTTACCGTGCCGGACTTCGCCGGCCAGACGCAGCGCCAGCGCCTGCCGATCCGACGGATCTTCCTGATGCCGGGCATACGTCCGCTGCTGTTGACGCTGTTCGCCTGGATACTGGCGCACAACATCCTGTACACCTACATCGCGCCCTACCTCACCTCCGTGGGCCTGGGGCAACGGGTAGACAGCGTGCTGTTGCTGTTCGGGGTCGCCTGCATCGTCGGCATCTGGATCACTGGCCTGCTGGTGGATCGCTGGCTGCGCCGGCTGACCCTGCTCAGCCTGACGGTATTCACCCTGGCCGCGCTGATACTGGGTTTCGCCAATGGCTCCGCGCCCCTCGTACTGCTGGGCATTGCGACCTGGGGGATCACCTTCGGCGGCGCCCCCACGCTGCTGCAAACGGCGATTGCCGATACCGCCGGTGATAACGCCGACGTCGCGCAATCCATGCTGGTGACCGTGTTCAACTTCGCCGTGGCAGGCGGCGGCATCGCCGGCGGCCTGCTGCTGGAGCACATGGGCACGGCATCCTTCCCCTGGGCCCTGGCCTTGCTCGCCCTACTCGGGCTGGGCGTAGCCTGGTCAGCCCGCCGCCAGGGCTTCCGCCCCGGTCAGCGCACTATCGCGCCTTGAGGCGCTTAGTAGCCTAGCCATAAATGAGAGCGCCCCAGCCGGAGCGCTCTGCCTTATCGGGTGGCGGCTGGACGTGGGTTAGCAGACCAGGGCCCAGGAACCCGGCTCACCCGAAGGTGCCCCACGTACAGCCACCATAACAAACCAGCCAGAACCAAACCGCCCGGATCGATCACCACCTGCAGCAGCGATTGCAGCTCAGAGACGATTGCCATCGAGCAAGGCATCCACCACACCACGCGCCATCTCCACGGAATGCATCAGCGACCAGATCAGGTCACGCTCGATACCGCTGGCGTGTTCAGTGATTTCATCGGAGACCTCCTCGGCGGATTTGAGCAGCATGGAAACGTGAAGCAACGCCTCTTCGGCGCTGATGCCTGGGCGGACGCTGAAGAGCGAGTTGTTGCCGATGGTGGCGCAGGCTGTTTCTTTAAGCGCTTTAAGCACCGAGCGGTTGGCCTCATCGTGCTTGAAATCGCACAAGCGACGAGCGCGAGAAACCTGGGGGGCAGAATTTGGGCTTTTCATGATGCTCCTCCGAATAAATGGAGTCGCCATGACTCATCAGAACAAGTGAAACACCGAACGATGAACACGGGACCGAAATCCCCTGACCCGGGCTGCTAGTCCCGATCACCTAAAAGTCAGTGACAAACCCGAGGCTAGACAGCGCCACTCCCAGACGCAAGCGGCCGGGAGCTTCTCGGAAAAGCCTTACAAAGGAAAGCGAAGCGCCTCACTTTCAGACAGCGTCTTACACAACAAAACTGTCATCCATAGGACCTGATACACACGATCCCTGTAGCCGCTGCCGCAGGCTGCGATAGGACCGAAGGTCCTCCAGCGGTCTCAAAATCCTGCGCCTGCTGCGCAGTCGATCGCAGCCTCGCAGGCTCGGCAGCGGCTACAGAGTTTGCGTCAGACATCCAATTACCATCACGCTGCAATATCGCTTTTGCTCTGGCTCTGGCTCTGGCCTTCGCTTTTGATCTTGCTTTTGATCCACCCGCCCCATCGGGAGGCCGAGTGGAGGTGTTCATCAGGGGGATGGCGCGCAGCGCCCCTCGACGCAGTCGAGGACATCGTATGGAGGTCGAAGCGAAGCCGACCGGAGTCGATGCCCCCTGATGGACGCCGGAGCGAGGGAACCTGAGCGCAGCGAAGGCCGTACGCAGGGGCAAGCGTTTTTGCTTACTTTTTAGGCGTTTGTAAAAAGTGAGTCGCCGTAAGGGCGAAACCATAAGTGGCCGTTACCGCAGGAATGGATATGTACACCGGCCGAAAAATGCAGCGCCAACGAGGACGCTGTCGCGGGCAAGCCTCGCTCCTACAGAAACGAAGCAAGCCCGCCTGAGGCAATCAGGCCTTGACCGGCTCCAACGCCAGCTCGGTCGCCTCCGGCCGCTTCACCACCGCATACACCACCGCCGTCAACAAACTCCCCGCCACAATCGCCAGCAAATACAACAACGCATGGTTGATCGCATTCGGAATCAGCATCACAAACAACCCACCATGGGGCGCCATCAGTTTGCAGCCGAAATACATCGACAGCGCCCCGGTCAGCGCGCCGCCGGCGATGCTCGCCGGGATCACCCGCAACGGGTCCTTGGCAGCGAATGGAATCGCGCCTTCGGAGATAAAGCACAGCCCCAGCACCAGCGCCGCCTTGCCGGCTTCACGCTCGGTCTGGGCAAACTTGCGACGGGCGATAAAGGTGGCGATGCCCAGGCCAATCGGCGGCACCATGCCGGCGGCCATGGTCGCCGCCATCGGCGCGTAACTCTGCGATGCCAGCAGCCCCACGGAGAAGGCATAGGCCGCTTTGTTGATCGGCCCGCCGAGGTCGACGCACATCATGCCGCCGAGCAACACCCCCAGCAGGATCGCGTTGGTGGTGCCCATGCTATCGAGGAAATGGGTCAGGCCGGAGAGCATCCCGGCCACCGGCTTGCCCACCACATAGATCATCACCAGGCCGGTGAACAGGCTGGCCAGCAACGGGATGATCAGGATCGGCTTCAAGGCCTCCAGGCTCTGGGGTAAGCGCGCGTATTTGCTGATGGCTTTGGCCGCATAACCGGCGATGAAACCGGCAATGATCCCGCCGATAAACCCCGCCCCCAGGGTGCTGGCAAGCATGCCGCCGATCATCCCCGGCGCCAGGCCCGGCCGGTCGGCGATGGAGTAGGCGATATAGCCGGCCAGCAGCGGCACCATCAGCTTGAACGCGGTGTCGCCGCCGATCTGCATCAGGGCCGCGGCCAGAGTGCCCTCTTCCTTGAACGCGGTGATACCGAAGACGAAGGACAAAGCAATCATCAGACCGCCCGCCACCACCATCGGCAGCATGAACGACACACCGGTCAGCAGGTGCTTGTAGACACCGGTTTTCTCCTGCTTGGCCGGGGCTGCGGCAGCGCCCGCAGCTGCCGATTCCACCTGGCCTTCGGCCAGGGCCTTGTTCAGGGTGGCCTCGGATTGCTTGAGGGCGATGCCGGTGCCGCAACGGTAAATCTTCTTGCCGGCGAAGCGCTCGGTGGGTACTTCGATATCCGCCGCCAGCAGCACCACGTCCGCCGCGGCAATGGCCTCGGCGCTCAACGGGTTGCGTGCGCCGACCGAACCCTGGGTTTCCACTTGCAGCTCATAACCCAGGCGCTTGGCAGTCTGTTGCAAGGCCTCGGCCGCCATGAAGGTATGGGCCACGCCGGTCGGGCAGGCGGTGACCGCCACCAGCCGGGGCGCGCTTTTGCTGGCCGGTGCCGGCTCGGCCACGGCTTCGGCCGCGACATACACCTGGGCCTCCACAGCGCCGCGCCGCAGCACGCCATCGACGTCCTGCAGGGCCACGGAGGGCGAGCTCTGGAACACCCGTTTGCCGACAAACCGCGACATATCCACAGGCCCGGTGCTGACCACCAGCACCCACTCGGCCGCTTCAAGGGTGGCGGCCGACAATTGCCGTTCCGGGTGCGCCTCGTCATGCACTTCGACGCTGGTGCTCCAGCCCTGGCGCTGGGCCGCGGCGTCCAGCAACCGGGCACACAGCACACTGGTGACCATGCCGTTCGGGCAGGCGGTAACAATGGCTAACTTCATGACCAACCCTCTTATTGTTCTATGAGGGGATGAACGCGCACCCCCTGTTCAAGCTGTGCCAACTGCGCGGTATCGGTAATGCCAAAACCGATCTGGGTCACGGCCATGGCGGCGATGGCCGTGGCGGTGCGCAGGGTCTGTTCAAACGCGTGGGCGCTGAGCAGGCCGTGGAGCATGCCGGCCAGCAACGAGTCGCCGGCGCCGACGGTGCTGGCCACGCTGACCTTGGGCGGCAGCGCCTGCAAGGCCGGCGCGGCACTGAACCAGTTCACGCCTTCGGCGCCGTGGGAAATCACCACATGCTCGACGCCTTGGGCGTGCAGGCGCCTGGCGGCTTCGGCCTGGGTCGCCAGCGACAGCACCGGGCTGTCCAGGGCTTCGGCCAGTTCCTCGGTATTGGGCTTGACCAACCAGGGTCCGGCGGCCAGACCGGCACGCAGGGCTTCGCCGCTGGTGTCCAGCGCCACTTTCAGCCCCAGTGCCTTAAGACGGCTCAGCAAGGCGTGCAGCCATTGCGGGCTGACGCCGCGCGGCAGGCTGCCGGCCACCACCACCGCGTCATGCCCCGGGGCGATCTGTTCCAGGCGTGCGAGCAAGGCCTGTTGCGCCGCTTCGTCGACCTCCGGGCCGGGACCGTTGAGATCGGTGATGCGCCCGTCCTGTTCGGCCAGCTTGATGTTGCTGCGGGTTTCCCCGGGCACACGGACAAAGGCGTCGATAAAACCGCGACGGGCGAACAACGCCTCGAACGCCTGGGGATTGTCTTTACCGAGGAAGCCGCTGACGGTCAGTTGATGGCCAAGGTCGGCCAGCACCTGGGCCACGTTCACGCCCTTGCCGGCGGCGTGGGTGTGCATGGCTTCGCTGCGGTTGACCTGCCCCGGCTCCAGGCGCGCCAACTGGACGGTGAGGTCCAGCGCCGGGTTCAGGGTCAGGGTAAGAATCTTTGCCATTACATGGCCTCCACAAGGGCGCGCACATCGTTCGCGCTGCCGACGGCCAGGGCCTGCTCCGCAAGGGTTTGTGCCTGGGTCAGGCTGAGCTCGCGAATGCGTGCCTTGACCTCGGCGATGCTGCGTCCGGAGACGCTCAGTTCGTCCACACCCAGGCCGACCAGCACCGGCACCGCCAGCGGATCGGCCGCCAGCTCGCCGCACACGCCGACCCACTTGCCGTGGGCATGGGCCGCGCGCACGGTGATGTCGATCAGTTGCAACACCGCCGGGTGCAGACCATCGGCCTGGGCTGACAGGGTCGGGTGACCGCGGTCGATGGCCAGGGTGTATTGGGTCAGGTCGTTGGTGCCGACGCTGAAGAAGTCCACTTCCTTGGCCAGCACCGGCGCCAGCAAGGCGGCGGACGGCACTTCGATCATGATCCCCAGTTGCAGGTCGGCCACCGGGATTTCCTGGCGCAGGCGCTCGGTCATGTCGCGGGCGGCGCGCCATTCATCGACGCTGCCAACCATGGGGAACATGATCCGCAGCGGGCGGTTGTCCGCCGAGCGCAGCAAGGCGCGCAGCTGGGCTTCCATGATCTGCGGACGTTGCAGGGTCAGGCGGATGCCACGCACGCCGAGGAAGGGGTTTTCTTCCTTGGCGATCGGCCAGTACGGCAGCGGTTTGTCGCCGCCGACATCCAGGGTGCGCACCACCAGCGGCCGCCCGGCCAGGCCATCGAGCACGCGGCGGTATTCGGCTTCCTGGGTGGCTTCGTCCGGCGCTTGCGGGTGGGCCATGAAAATCAGTTCGGTGCGCAGCAGGCCGATACCTTCCGCGCCGTTTTCCACGGCGCTGACCACCCCGGCGCTTTCGCCGATATTGGCGAAGACTTCGACGTGATGGCCGTCGGTGGTGTGCGCCAGTTGATGGCGTTGTTCGGCGGCGGCCTTGAGCCGTTGTTCGCGGGTGTCGCGCTCTTCGGTGGCCCGTTGCAGGGTGCTGGCATCGGCATCCACATGCAGGCGACCGCGCTGGCCATCGAGCAGCAGCGGCGTGCCCGGCTTGAGCAGCAACACGCCGGCACCGGCACCGACCAGCGCCGGAATCCCCAGGGCACGGGCGACGATAGCGCTGTGCGCAGTGGCGCCACCACGGGCGGTGAGAATGCCGGCGACCCGCGCCGGATCGAGGCGCGCCACGTCCGACGGGCCGACTTCATCCATCACCAGGATGTAGGGCTCGTCCGGCTCGGTCGGGGTTTCAATGCCACACAACTGCGCCAACACCCGCCGGCCGATGTCCCGCAGGTCGGCGGCGCGTTCGGCCAGCAGAGCGTCGTGCAGGGCTTCCTGCTGCCGGGCGGCGGCTTCGATCACGGTCATCCAGGCCGCTTCGGCGCTTTCGCCCTGCTTGAGGCGGGTGTCGACTTCGTCGGTCAGTTCCGGGTCGTCGAGCATTTCCTGGTGGGTCACGAAAATCTCGCGAATGGCCTTGGCCTTGCTGCGCTGGATCAGCCCGTCGATGTCATGCCGGACCTCGGCCAGGGCTCGTTGCAGGCGCTCGCGCTCGATGGCGGTGGACTCTCCGCGCAACGGGTAGTCGAACGGCTGGATCACCTGGATATGCGCCGGGCCGATGGCGATGCCGGGGGCCGCCGGGATGGCCTGGACCAGGCTGCCGGAAGCCGGCGCGCTGATGGGCACCTCGACTTCTTCTGGTACTTCCTGAGGCGCGCAGGCTTCTGGAACCGGCTCGACTTCTTCCCCCAGCCCTTCGGCGATGGCCGCCAGCAAGGCTGGCAGGGCGTCGGCGGCGATGTTCGGTTCGGCGATCAGCTCCAGGGTCTGACCACGGCGGGCGCCGAGGCTCAACAGCTTGCTCAGGCTTTTCACCGAGACCGCGGAACCCGGTGCGTCGAGGATCCGCACACGGACCTCACCCTCGAAGCTTTTCGCCAGTTGCGCGAGGATCTTCGCCGGGCGTGCATGCAAGCCGTGGGCGTTGGCCAGGACGATGCGCGCACTCGGCCAGTCGGCCGGCAGTTCGCCGCCCAGCACTTCCAATACCGCGCGGCTGCTGGTGGCCCGGCCCAGTTCATGGCCACGGCCTTCGATCAACAGCGCGCACAGACGCTCAAGCAGGGCCTGATGGGCCTCGCCCAGGCTGGCCAGGCAGAACAGCCCGGCCAATGGCTGGCCCAGGTAACGAATCGGTTTGTCCGGGGTGACGAAGGCCAGGCCCGGGCGCTTGACGGTCTGCTCGCTGTGCAGCCACCACAGGCCATCGCCCAGGGGCAGCGCCTCGACCTGTTGCAGCACCGCGGCAAAACCGTTGCTGACGCAGTCGGCCTGGCGCAGCAGACGGGCGCCGCGCCACACCAGCTCTTCGAAATCTTCGGCGGCCACGCCCAGGCCGATCATCTGCGCATCCAGCGCCAGTTCCTGCGGCGCGCCTTGCAGCAGTTTCAGCAGGGCTTCCGGCGAGCTGGCGCGGCGCAGGGCCTGACCAAGGTCGGTTTCGCCGAGGGCGCGGGTCAAGAGTTGCAGCAGGCGCAGGTGTTCGTCGGATTTGGCGGCGATGCCGATCGCCAGGTAGACGATCTGGCCATCGCCCCAGTCCACGCCCTCGGGAAATTGCAGCAGGCGCACGCCAGTGGCGAACACTTGATCGCGGGTTTGCGGGGTGCCGTGGGGGATGGCAATACCTTGACCGAGAAAGGTCGAGCCCTGGGCTTCGCGGGCCTGCAGGCCGGCCAGGTAACCTTCGGCGACCAGGCCGTCGGCCACCAGTTTGTCGGCGAGCAGGTGCAGGGCCGCAGACTTATCCACAGCCGACTGGCCCATGGATATCTGCTCAATAGTGAGCTCGAGCATGCTTTCTCCTATTTAGCGCCGGGGCGCTAGGTATTGTTTTGAGTGAATCAGTCAGGCGGCTTTAATGCCACAAACGGGACCGCCGGCTTGGCAAGGCCCTGTTCCCGTCTGCCCATATCCCTAGAAAATACGCGTGCTGAAACGTTTAATCTAGAATATTGGGCACGTTACTCGATAATCTTCCATCCTTGAAGCCCTACCTGTCGGCTGCACGTTCCGACATTGGTCGCCTGCCTATATCGGTTAGGATTGGCGAAAATGTCGGGGCAAGCTCCAGAAAACAAGGAAAACCCGGGTTGAAACTCAGCGATATCGCCAGACTGGCCGGTGTGTCCGTCACCACCGCCAGCTACGTCATCAACGGCAAGGCCGAACAGCAACGCATCAGCAACGCGACCGTCGAACGGGTCCGGGCGGTGGTCGAGGAACATGGCTTCACGCCCAACCCTCAAGCCGCCGGGCTGCGCAGCCGGCGCACCCGGACCCTGGGCTTCATCCTGCCGGACCTGGAAAACCCCAGTTACGCGCGCATCGCCAAGCTGCTCGAGCAAGGCGCCCGCGCCCGTGGCTACCAACTGCTGATCGCCAGCTCCGACGATGCCCCGGACAGCGAGCGGCAGTTGCTGCAACTGTTCCGCGCCCGCCGCTGCGACGCGCTGTTCGTCGCCAGCTGCCTGCCGCCCGAGGATGACACCTATCGTCTGTTGCAGGCCCAGGGACTGCCGATCATTGCCATCGACCGGGTGATGGAGCCGGAGTTTTTCTGCTCGGTGATCAGCGACGATCAACAAGCCAGCCTGCACCTGACCCGCAGCCTGTTGCAGCCCCAGCCGCGGCAGATCGCCCTGATCGGCGCCCGCCCCGAGCTGGGCATCAGCCGCGAACGCGCCGCCGGCTTCAAGCAAGCGCTGGAAGGTTTCGACGGCCAGGTGCTGATCGAACAGGGCGAAGCCTTCAGCCGCGACTGCGGTCGCCAGTTGATGGAAGCGCTGCTGGAGCGCCTGGGCCACCTGCCGGATGCCCTGGTGACCACCTCCTACGTGCTGCTGCAAGGGGTGTTCGACGCGCTGCACGACTTTCCGCTCAAGTCGCGGCCACTGCGCCTGGGCACCTTCGGTGATACCCAGCTGCTGGACTTCCTGCCGCTGCCGGTGAACGCCATGGCCCAGCAGCACCAGTTGATTGCCGACAAGGCCCTGCAACTGGCCCTGGCCGCCATTGAAGAAGCCCATTACCAACCCGGCGTGCACGCCATCGCCCGGACCTTCAAGCAGCGCATTCACGAGGCTTGACCGTGGAGCTGATCGACAGCCACACCCATCTGGATTTTCCGGATTTCGACGCGGATCGTCAGGCGCTGCTGGCGGCCAGCCGCGCCCTCGGCGTGCGACGGATGGTGGTGCTGGGGGTTTATCAGCGCAATTGGCAGCGGCTCTGGGAGCTGGTGCAAAGCGATGCCGACCTGTATGCCGCCTTTGGCCTGCACCCGGTCTATCTCGACGAGCACCAACCGGCCGACCTGATTGAGCTGGGCGACTGGCTGACCCGCCTGGCGGGCCACCCGCAGCTGTGCGCGGTGGGTGAGATCGGCCTGGATTATTTTCTCGAACAGCTGGATCGCCAGCGCCAGCAGCAGCTGTTCGAAGCGCAACTGCAACTGGCCGCGGACTTCCAGCTGCCGGCCCTGCTCCACGTACGGCGCAGCCATGCCGCGGTGATTGCCACCCTCAAGCGCTTCAAGCTCAAGCGCGCCGGCATCATCCACGCCTTCGCCGGCAGCCGCGAAGAGGCCCGCGAATACCTCAAGCTGGGATTCAAACTGGGCTTGGGGGGCGCCGCGACCTGGCCGCAGGCGCTGCGCCTGCGCAAAGTCATCGCCGACTTGCCGCTGGACGCGGTGGTGCTGGAAACCGACTCGCCGGACATGGCGCCCGCCATGTACCCGGGCCAGCGCAACAGCCCGCAACACCTGCCGGAGATCTGCGCGGCCCTGGCCGAGATCATGGCCGTCAGCCCCGAACAGCTAGCGGCGGCCAGTACTACCAACGCCTGCGCGCTGTTCGGCTGGCCCCACAGCGCCTGAATCAGACCCGGAACGCGCTGATCAACTGCTTCAACTGCACCACCTGCGCCGACAGCTGGCGGCTGGCGTTTTCGGTCTGGTACGCGCCTTCGGCGGTGCGCTCGCCGGCGCGGTTGATCTCGACGATGTTCTGATCGATGTCGTGGGCCACCGCGGTCTGCTGCTCCACCGCCGCGGCGATCTGCTGGTTCTGGTCGACGATCATGCCCACCGCGCCGAGGATGTTCTCCAGCGCCTGCTGGACTTTCTCCGATTGCCCGACCGTGCCATTGGCCATCTGATGGCTGACGCCCATGGCCTTGACCGCCGCCCCCACGCCGCCGTGGAGCTTGACGATCATCTGCTCGATTTCCTCGGTCGATTGCTGGGTGCGCTTGGCCAGGGTCCGCACTTCGTCAGCCACCACCGCGAAGCCCCGCCCCTGCTCGCCCGCCCGGGCCGCTTCGATGGCGGCGTTGAGGGCCAGCAGATTGGTCTGTTCGGCGATGCTCTTGATCACCTCCAGCACCCGGCTGATGGCCTGGCTGTCGCTGGCCAGCTGATTGATCACCAGCACCGATTGGTCGATCTCGCTGGCCAGTTGGGCAATGCTGCCTTGCTGGGATTCCACCAGCCCGCGCCCGCTGATGGTCTCGTCGTTGACGCTATGGGCGCTGCTGACCGCGGCCGCGGCGCTGCGCGCGACTTCCTGGGACGTGGCGGACATCTGGTTCATCGCCGTCGCCACCTGCTCGATCTGGCTGCGCTGCCCGGCCACCGCCTGGTTGCTCTGGGCCGATACGCTTTCCACCTGCCCGGCCTGGCGCTCGACCTCGCCGACGGTCTTGCCCACCAGCTCGATCAGGTCGTGGATCTTCGCCACGGTGCCGTTGAACACCGTGCCCAGTTCCCCCAGCTCGTCACGGCTCTGGGCGTTGAAGGTGACGGTCATGTCGCCGGCCGCCACCTTGTCCATCACCGCGCCCAGGCGTTTGAGGGTGGTGCGGGTCGAGACGTAGAAACCACCGTAGAGATAGAAGATCAGCAGGAACACCGCCGCCAGCGCCACCACCAGCAGCACCATCTGCGTACGGTTCTGCCCCAGCCGCTGTTGCAGCTCCTCGCCGAGGAACTTCAGGGTCGCCTCGTTGAGCTGGTAGGTCTGCGCCATCAGCCCGCTGACCTGGTCATAAAAGCCCTGCCAGGGTGCATCCAGGGTATCGGCCATCACCACCTGCTCTTCGAACAGCTCGCTGGCTTGCTTGAGGCTGCCTTTGCTGGCGCTGGCCAGGCTGTCCAACGCGCCCTGGGCGGCCTTGCTCGAGCCCAGCGCATCCTGCAGTTTCAGGCCGTATTCGGCCTGGAGTTTTTCGATCTGCACCAGCAACTCGTCAAAGCGGGTGCTGGCGGATGAGTTGAGAAACCCCTGGCCCAGGGAATAGGCGCCCATCGCCCGGCCTTCGCCGAGGATTTGCGTGACCTGGGGCGTGACGCTGGTCACCAGTTCGCTCAACTGCCGCACATCGCTCTGGGTATCGCGGCTCAGGCCGGACTGGCTGGCGATGATCTGGCTGAAAATCTGCGCACTGCCCAAGAGTTTGCCGATCAGCGCGCTTTTGCTTTGCAGCGAGCTTTCCGCCTGTTGCGCCTTGAAGGCGGCGATCATTTCATCGCGCTTGCCGTCGAACACGCCGATCTGCTCAGGGTCCACGGTGACCGCGGCCAGGCCCTGCAAGCGTTCGAGCACGGACTTTTCCAGGGTGACTATCTTGCTTTCAATATCCCCGGCCTTGCCGGACTGCCCCAGGGTCGCGTTGATCTGCACCATGTTGTTCAGGGTTTCCAGATCGCGGCGCAGGGTCAGGCTGCTGCCCAGCAGGTCCAGGCTTTGCAGCTCGACCTGGGTGCCCTGGAATTCACGGTAGGAATCGCGCACCAGATAGAAGTTGGTGACCAGCATCGGCAGAAAGAACAGCACGCTGATCAGGCTGAACTTCATGCCGAAGCTCAGGCGGTTCATCAGGGCAATGGCGGGATAGAGCAAGCTCTTCACAAGAAGTCCCCCTTTTTTTGCTTTTATTTTTATTGGCAGGTGCGCGAACACGGCAGATAGCCACTATTTGGCGCTGCTTCTGTATAGCTCAAATCGGCAAAAGGGTTTGTAACTTAAGGTTAACCGCGGGGGCGACAGACAGAAGGACGGCTTTGTCTGCGCTGGCAAGACCGGGGAGGCTCGCCAGCGCTCACTCGCTGCTCGCCGTCAGGGCAGCACGGTCCACAGGGCAAAACCGGCGTACCAGAGCACCGCGGCCCGCAGCAACAGTTCCCAGATCCGGTCCAGGCTGAGAATGCCATCCGGCCCGGTGATCGGCGCGGGGATTTCAGCGGCGACCAGGCCGACCTTCTCCACCAGTTGCGCGGCGCTGATGTTCCAGTTCAGCAACTCGTGGAGCATCACCCGGCTGACCGCGACGAAGTTGCCCACCAGGGCGAAGCTGGCCGCCAGCAGGCGTACCGGCAACCAATCGAAGGCATGCCGCAGCTGCCCGGCGCGCTCGGCGACCGCCGGGTTCTTGCTGTGTTCGGCGGCCAGCGCCAGCAGGCGATAGCTCAATGCGGCCACCGGCCCCAGCAGGAAGTACCAGAAGATCACCGCGAAAAAGCTCTGGTAGGCCTGCCACAGCAGGTGCCCCTGAACCTGCCCGAGCAACTGCTCGCCACTGTCGGCGCAGATCTCCAGGTCGCGCTTGGCGACATGCGCCGCGGCTTGCAGGTCCTCGCGGCGCCAGGCATCGCGAAACGGCCCGAGTTCGCCCAGCAGGTCGCCCCGCCCCAGGCTGTAGATCACCACCAGCAGATGCACCGGCAACGCCAGCAGGCCATAGGCCAGCGGCTCCAGTATCAGCAACAGCAACCCCAGCAGCACTGCCGGCAGCAACACCAGCAGGGCCAGCACCCACCAGGGACGCTTGGCCAGGCGCGGGCTGGCCTCCTGCCGGAACAGTTGGCGCAACCACGGCTCGTCATGCTGAACGCGCTGGCGCAAGGCCGAGAATTTCTCGATCCATACCGCCAGCAGCAACACCAGAAAACTCATTGTCCTTCCCCTTCGTTCAGGGCCGCGCGATAGCGTACCCAGTCGAATCCGGGCCCCGGATCGGTCTTGCGCCCCGGAGCAATATCGCTGTGCCCACAAATCCGCTGTGGGGTGATGGCCTTGAAGGCCTGCCGCAACTGCCGGGTCAAGGCAATCAGCGCGTCGTACTGGGCATCGGTGAACGGTAGCTCGTCGGTGCCTTCCAGTTCGATCCCCAGGGAAAAATCATTACAGCTTTCGCGCCCGTCGAACCACGACACGCCGGCGTGCCAGGCGCGGTCCAGACAGGAGACAAACTGAGTGACGGTTCCGTCACGTTCGATCAGGAAATGCGCGGACACGCGCAGGTCGGCGATCCCGGCAAAATAGGGATGCTCTGTGACATCAAGACGGTTCTGGAAGAATTCCTGCACCTTGCCCGTCGCGAACTGGGCCGGCGGCAGGCTGATGTTGTGGATCACCAGCAGGGAGATTTCATCCGCGGGGCGTGCGTTGAAATTGGGTGACGGGCAATGGCGAACGCCGTGACACCAGCCGCTTGCGGGGTCCAACTGCATACCGATTCCTTCAACGAAGCCTGTGACGGCCCAGTATGCCGCGTTCCACGCCCAGGTTGCGATCACTTGCCGCGATTGAGTCGCTGCAAACTGCCAATCACCGACTCCAGCGCCCGGTCGAACAGCAAGGTGTCGTCCAGCTCACGCACCGCCCCGCGCTGAAACTCCAGGGCCAGGCCGACCCGGGTGCGCTCCAGGACCTTCATGCCCGTACGGTTGACGAAGATGTACTTGTCGCCGGGTTGCACGATGGCCGCCAGCTTGCAGCGCACGCTGTTGTCCTCGTCTTCGAGGAATTCGACCCAGGCCCCCAGCCGCAGTTGTTCGACCCGCAGCAACCCGGGATCGTTGGGCGCCAGCGCCAGGGGCGCGGCCTCCAGCGGGCCCTCCTCGGCACAGGGCAGGATGATGTGCTCCTCGACCGCGACCATCGCCGGCTGCTCGTCCACCAGGCCCGGCCAAGGCTGCCCGGCGTTCTCGCCGAAGCCCTCGAACACCTGCAGGTGCAGGGCTTCCAACTGGCTGAAGAACTCGCTGGTGGCGAACGGATCGAACGCCGCGCTGTTCAAGCCGTCGCGCAGCGCCTTGAGCAGGTCCGGCACCAGCGCCAGCAACTGCATGGCGGCATCCGGATCGGTGTGGAGCTGCACGCTCCAGATCAGTTGCTCCATGGTTTTCAGCCCTTCGCGCCATTCGCCGGAGTGCTCGCCATGCTTGAGACAGGTCAGCAGCAGGACCTTGCTCCAGGCCTGTTGCACGAACTCGACGACCGTCAGTGGCAGGACCTTGCCCCGCAGCCCCTCGTTCAGTGCCTGCTCGACGCGACGCCGCGCCAGCTCGGCCTTGGCCCGCCCCTCTTCGGCGTCACGGGTGCGCTGCTCCAGCAGCTCGCTGCGGCGGCGTTCGTCGCTGGTGAAAGCGAGAAACTCGGCGAGCAGCTCGGAAAAGATCGCCGGGTCGTCGACGAAGTCGCTCAACAACCGTTGCACCACCTGTTCGATGCGCAGGTACAGGCTGTCGCGCTGATAATCGTCACAGCTGCCCCAGCCCATGGCCGCGGCGGCGATTTCGTTGAGCAGGCGGCGGGCGGGATGGCTGCTGCGGCTGAAGAAGCTCTTGTCCAGCACCGCGACCTTGAGCATGGGGATCTGCAAGCGGCCGATCAGGGTCTTCAAGGATTCCGGCAGGTTGCGATCGGCCAGGATGAACTCGAAAAGCATAGCCACCAGGTTGATCACGTCCTCGTCGGCCACCCCGACCACCCGCGACTTGCCGCTCTTCACGCTGACCCGGGTCAGCAGCTGTTCCAAGTGGTTGCGCAGGTCGAAATCGTCCTGGGTGCCAGCCGGCACGTAGTGCTGCAGGTGAGACAACAGGCGCAGCAGGTCACGGGTGGAAATCGGCTGGGTTTCGGCGCTCGCCTCCAGGGTCGGCACCACGCTGCCGCGGACATGCAGCAGCAGCTCCTGCAAGGCGGCGAACACTTCCTGAACGCTCTCGTCCATCTGCGCCACGCCGGGCTCGGGCGTGGCCTGGATACTCGCGGCCGCCTGGTCGAGGGCCCGGCGCGCCGGCGCCGGCTTGAGCTCCGGCAATACGCCGGTGGCGGCCAGCAGCTGATTGGCTTCAGCGTACAGCTGGTCGGCCTCGCTGAGCACATAACGCTCGAACAGCTTGAGAATGATCAGCTTGACCTTGATCTCCACCCCCAGGTTGCGCCCGGATTCGAGGAAATACTCGCAGAGCATGGCCGGGCCCAGGGGGTTGCTGCGATCATCCAGGCGCTTGCCCAGCAGCACGTTCAGGCGCGCGGTGAGTTGGCCAAGGGCAAAGCCGTCACGGTTACCCGCCTTGGCGACCATCGCCTCGAGGGCCAGGGTGCGCTCCAGGTCGTCACGGCAGGTATCGGCGGGTGGAGCGTAGGCGACGGCCTGGGCGATCGCCGGCGCGGGGTCGTACTGGACCAGGCCGACAAAGGCCTCGAAGAGTTTTTCCAGGAAGCCGCGCTCGATGCTTTTGCGTTTCAGGCGCAGGTCGCGCATGGCTTCGAAAAAGGTGTTCTGGTCGACATTGTTCTGGGCCCGGTCGGCCATCTCGAACAAGGTGTCGTCGGCGTTATCGAACAGTTCCTGCAGGCCATGGCGCAGTTGCTGGGCGGCCTTGTCACGGACCTGAAGCAGAATCACAGGCAGGCGGGCGAGCGGCGAAGCGTTCGCCTGATCCGTAGCCGCCTTGTGCAAAGGCACTACATTCCCGTCGTTGTGCATCCAAGCCTCCTGAAAGGGTTTTCTCTGCCGCGCGATGAAAGGTCGGCCGACGCTCACAGTCGAGTCCCAGCGGGCATCGATACGCACCGCTGCATTTCAAATATCGGGGAGCCAAACAAACGTCAAAGCTATGACGTCAATTAGAAGTCGGATTATCTGGTAAAAGCCCCTTCTTGTGCCAGCAGACTCTGCGCGGGCTTTGAAATAGCGTTCATATAGCGACCGCCCTTTCTCGCAAACGGCTCATACCAGGCGACCAAATGCAGCTACGGGAGGGTGCTTGCCTTGGGTTCGCTTGCGCCATGGCCCTATAATCGGGCCACTTTGTTTGTGGAGCCCGCTATGCCGAATCTACGCCTCGCCGACCTGACCGCCGAAATCGAAGCCAACGTGCGCCGTGCGTTGCTGGAAGACATCGGCAGCGGCGATATCACCGCGCAACTGATCCCGGCCGAACGCCTGGCCAAAGCCACCATCATCACCCGCGAAGCGGCGATCATCAGTGGCACGGCCTGGGTCGACGCGGTGTTCCGCCAGCTCGACCCGCGGGTCGCCGTGCATTGGCAGGTGCGTGACGGCGAGCGCGTCAGCCCCAACCAGGTGCTGTTCCACCTTGAAGGCCCGGCCCGTTCGCTGCTCAGCGGCGAACGCTGCGCCCTGAACTTCCTGCAGTTGCTGTCCGGCGTGGCCACCCGCGCGCAGTACTACGCCGACTTCGTCGCCGATACCCAGGTCAAGTTGCTGGATACCCGCAAGACCCTGCCGGGCCTGCGCCTGGCACAGAAGTACGCGGTGACCTGCGGTGGCTGCCACAACCACCGCATCGGCCTGTACGACGCCTTCCTGATCAAGGAAAACCATATTGCCGCGTGCGGCGGCATTGCCCAGGCGATCAGCGCCGCCCACAAGATCGCCCCGGGCAAGCCGGTGGAAGTCGAAGTGGAAAGCCTGGAGGAACTCAAGGAAGCCCTGGCGGCGGGCGCGGACATCATCATGCTCGACGAGTTGAGCCTGGATGACATGCGCGAGGCGGTACGCCTGAATGCCGGCAAGGCCAAGCTGGAAGCCAGCGGCGGGATCAATGAAAGCACCTTGCGCCCGATCGCCGAGACGGGCGTCGATTACATTTCGATCGGGGCGATGACCAAGGATGTGAAGGCGGTCGACCTGTCGATGCGCTTGAGCCTCTGACTCTTTGCGCAGTACCCCGAAGAAAAACGCCAGCCCCTGAAAGGCTGGCGTTTTTGCATCAATCGTCGATTTCGTTGAGTTCCAGGTAGTCCTGAAGGTCCATGCCCAGGGCCTCGGCCACCTCCTGATGGACCTCCAGGCGCATGGCCTTGAGCTCCTCGGGCGACTCGGCCACCAACTCCAGCACCAGTTCCCACGGCTCGATGCCGCGCGACTCCGCTTCGTCCTCGAACGCCCACTGGGCCTGCTGCTTCTGCTCTTGCGGGCTCAGGGCGCTGATTTCTTCCTGCAAGGAAGGCGTGGCAGCCAGGTACTTTTCAAGGGCTACGTCAATTCTGGCTTCTTTAGGAATCATCTCGTTCTCTCTGATCATGGGAATGGAAGATGGATCTGGATCGTTGGGATCTCTTTGCCGCAAAAAAACGCTGTGAAAGCCGATTTATCTGGCCGTGAACCATTCGGGATCATCTGAAAGCCATTCAGACAGGCTGCGAATATAGGGCCTTTGCCTGCGGATGCCTACGAATCCTTACAGCGCACCGACAAAAAACCTGTCCGTTCGCTCAAGGCACTTTGATGAAAAATACGTTGTTACATTCCTCTCCCCGCCCCGCCTTCTTGCCCCTGGAACAAGCAGGCAAGAACGCAGTCATAGCGATGTGCCATATCGGCACTTCACAAGGAAACCCAGTGATGTTCAGCCGCACTCAGCGTTCGTCCGCCTTCCTCGCCACCAGTCTCTCCACCCTGATCCTCAGCAGCCTGTCACTCCCCGCCCAGGCCGTCGAGTTCAACTCCAGCAGCGCCTCGTACTCGGACAGGATCTCGGCCCTGCACCAGGAAGTGGACCTCAAGTTCAGCGTGCGCCCCAGCGGCTTCACCGTGGATGACCTGCAAAAGCTGCAGGACGGCCTCAAGAGCAGCACCGCCGAGCTGGAAAAGCTCAAGGACCTCGTCAACAGCCAGGCCCGCCTGATCGAAGAACTCAAACGCAACACTGGCAGCAGCTCCAGCTCCAATGCCAGTGAGGTGAGCAACCTCAAGAAAACCACCGGCGAGCAAGCCAACCAGCTGAAAAAACTGGAAACCCAGCTTGAAGAGTTCAAGCGTAACAACGGTACAAGCTCCAGCTCGAACGCCAGTGAAGTGAACAACCTCAAGCGCGTTACCAGCGACCAGGCCAGCGAACTGGACAAACTCGGCAAGCAGATCGAGGAACTCAAACGCGGCAACAGCTCAAGCTCCAGTTCGAGCTCCAGCGAACTGTCCAGCCTCAAGAGCACGGTCAGCAGTCAGGCCAGCACCCTGGATAAGCTGGCGAGTCAGATCGACGACCTCAAGCGCGGCAGCAGCTCAAGCTCCAGTTCGAGCTCCAGCGAACTGTCCAGCCTCAAGAGCACGGTCAGCAGTCAAGCCGGCACCCTGGACAAGCTGGAAAGACAGATCGATGACCTCAAGCGTGGCAGCAGCTCTAGCTCCAGTTCGAGCTCCAGCGAGCTGTCCAGCCTCAAGAGCGAGGTCAGCAATCAGAGCCAGAACCTGGACCAGCTCAAACGCAGCCTCGAGGACCTGAGAAGCAAGGTGAAGTGATTCAAGGCCGGTAAAAACGACAAAGCCCGCTCGATGCGGGCTTTGTCGTTCGTGCGATTTGAGATCGCCGATTGTCGACTATGGACACTGGATACAGGCTCAGAGGTACACAAGAGAAACAGAGAAACCACAACCCTGTGTACTCTCACCTTCGTTCATGACCTACCAAAACTCTCCTGTCCCTACATTTCCTATTCGTCTGTATCAAGCTCCCTACTGGCCGGCTACCCCTGCCTACATAACCGACAAAAGGAACACACGATGTACAAGGGTATCCTCGCAAGAACCCTGTACGGTACCGCCCTCCTCTGCATCCTCATTGCCTACTAGATATTGCGCCCAGCTATCTGGACGTCCTGACATTGAGCTATTTCGAATGTAGAATTCGGCCGCGTCCATTGCGTCGGTAGCGACTCAAGCATGTCACGGCTCGAGGCGCTTCCCTTTACACAGAATTGAAGGATCGAACATGAAAATTTATGCAATCGTTGGTGCTGGTGGCTTTGGGCGTGAGGTAGCACCTCTAGCACAAGAAATGATTAGCATGCGTAATGAAAAAGAGTTCCAGTTAATTTTCGTTGACGATAACCAGACAGAAAAAAACATCAACGGAATTAACCTCGTGGATACCGCCAGCTTCTTGAACATGGATGGCGAAAAGTTCTTCAACATCACAATCGCCAACAGCAAGATTAGACAGAAAATTGCTGAGCAATTTATCGCCTCAGGCATAAAACCCTTCTCTATATCTGCAACCAACTCAGTAAAACTGAGCCATAACATCATAGGGGAAGGCGGGATATTTTGCCCATTCACGACGGTTACAGCCAACGCCAAGATAGGCAAGTTTTTTCACGCAAACATCTATTCGTACGTAGCACATGATTGCGTGATTGGTGATTACGTGACGTTCGCACCCAATGTTCAATGCAATGGTAGCGTGGTCATTGAAGACCACGCTTATATTGGGACTGGCGCAATGATTCGCCAAGGAACACCAGACAGGCCGATAGTTATCGGCGAAGGCGCAGTGGTTGGGATGGGATCCGTTGTAACAAAAAGCGTCGCCCCCTATACAACAGTGTTCGGCAATCCAGCGAAGCCTCTAAACAAAATTTCCAAATAAGGACTCCTTGCAGCATGAAAGAAATTAAAGTTGCGGTCATTGGGTCTGGGACGATGGGAAAAGGGATCGTCCAGATTCTGGCCCAGTCCAATATCATCCATTCGTTGGTATGGCTTGGCCGCTCCGAATCCGGCTGCTGCTCCGCGCTTGATGATCTGAACTCCCAATGGGAAAGGATGATCAATAAAAAGAGGCTTTTGCGTGAAGACGCCCAAAGTTACTCTGCCAAGATATCCGTTGCCGGCAGCTTCGAAGAAATTTCAAACTGCGACCTGGTTCTTGAAGCCATCACCGAGGACATGACGGCCAAACACGAAGTATTCCGAGAGATTGCCAAGCATGCCAATGCTCAGTCGGTGATCGCCACGAATACATCGTCGCTCTCCATTACCGAACTTGCGAGCATTACTAAAAACCCCGAGAACGTCGTCGGCCTGCACTTTTTCAACCCTGCACCAGTGATGAAACTGGTCGAGGTCATTGTCGGCCTATCTACTTCCAATGAAACCGCCACCTGGGCATTTAACTTCGCAAAAGAATTAAGCAAAGAGCCAGTACTGGTTAATGAAGCCCCTGGCTTTATCGTTAACCGAATGCTCATACCGATGATCAATGAAGCTATTGGCATATTGGCGGAAGGTGTGGCTAGCCCCGAGGAAATCGATAAAGCCATGAAGCTTGGTGCCAACCACCCTATTGGCCCACTGGCTCTTGCAGACCTAATTGGCAACGATGTAAACCTGTCGATCATGGAAACGCTTCACAACGAAACGGGCGACCCGAAATATCGAGCCCATCCATTATTAAGGAAAATGGTCAGAGCCAATCGACTTGGACGAAAAACAGGCATTGGGTTCTACAACTATTAGTTGATACTCCGACTTTCTTGGATCGAAGGCCACTTCACACCAAGAAGTTCGGGACACCTGATCCTGGCTTGTACGCTCCAACTCACCCAGTCACTTTCCATATGCACCTGACAGACGGCCTTGCAATTTAGTCCTAGGCCGCTGTCGATCATGGAACAGTGCGACTCAGTAATCACGTTACCAATTTTCAGAGCTGAAACCTCACTAATTAGCGGCATGAGGTCATGGTTCAAATTAGAAAACTAATTGCCTGAATCATCTGGACCTGCCCGATAAGAATGACAAAGCCCGCTCGATGCGGGCTTTGTTGTGCATGAAGGATCGAGTCAGATCCGCTCCCCTGGTCTTACGCCCCCCCAAAGCCATCTCACACCCGTGGCAAATGCTTGCTCACGCAATGAATGCCGCCGCCACCCGCGGCGATCGGGTCGATATTGAGCTGCTCCACCACCCGCCCCGGATAAAGCCTGGTCAGCAGGTCCTTGCAGTACTGGTCCGCCGCCGCGTCGCCAAACTGCGGGGCGATCACCGCGCCGTTGATCGGCAGGAAGTTGATATAGCCCGGCGCGAAATCCGGGTTGTCGCGGGTGTACTGGTTGCTGCGCATCTTGGTCGGCGGCGGCAGGGTGTGGACCACCAGCTTGCGGCCATCGGCGTCGGTGGCGGCGTTGAGGATTTCCAAGTGCTTGCGCGTCACGGCGTAGTCATAGGACTCGGGATCGTTGTCCAGGTTGGCGATCACTACGCCGGGTTTGACGAAGCGCGCATAAAAATCGACGTGGGCATCGGTGATGTCCTTGTCCTTGATGCCCGGCAACCAGATGATCTTGCGCAGGCCGAGGTTGGCCTTCAGCTCGGCTTCGATCTGCGCCTTGCCCAGCCCCGGGTTGCGGTTGTCGTTGATCCAGCAGCTCTCGGTGATGATCGCGGTGCCATGCCCGTCCACCTCGATGCCGCCGCCCTCGCCCACCAGCGCGCTGCGGATGTAGCGGGCTTCCATCTCTTCGCTCAGGGCGTCGGCCACGCGGGTGTCATTGGCCGAGGCCTGCTTGTCGCCCCAGCCGTTGAAGTTGAAGTCCACCAGGCCCAGGCCGCCCGCGCCGTCGACCACGAAGCAACCGCCGTAGTCGCGCACCCAGACGTCGTCCAGCGACAGGGTCAGGAAGTCGATATTGCTGGTGCCACACTTGCTCTTGGCCAACGACAGCTGGCTGGCGCGGCACAGCAGGGTCACCGGCTGGTACTTGGCGATGGTCCTGGCCAGCAGGGCGATGGTGTCGTTCACCGCGCCCGCCCAGTCCTCCCAGACCCGGGACGACGCGCCGAAGGCCAGGATCACCCGCTCCTGCGGGCCGTGCTCGTCGGGCATGTACCAGTTGCCGGCCGAGGCGGCGAAAATGCGCGGGGCGCCAAAGCCGAGGCCAAGGGAGGCGGCGGCACCGACTCCGCTGGCCGCCATCAGCTGCTTGATGAAGTCACGGCGTGTAGACATGAGGTGTTCTCTGTTGAGTGAATCTCGAAGGGCGTGGCCACCCGATTACCGGGTGCCCGCCCTGCTTTGGTGGTTGGCGGCTTCAGTCGTGAAGGCTGCTCTTGAAGGTGGTCCAGGCGCGCATTCGCGCCCGCATGTCGCGCTGCGCAATGTCCTTGCCGGGAATCAGCCGCCCGTAGGTGGCCTCGTCCACATAGATATCCGGATTATTGCGCATGTCGGCCGCCACCATCGGTCTGGCCTTGGCGCTGGAGGTGGGATAGCCGGTGGCGTTGCTGATCGCCGCCATGTTTTGCGGGCGCATGATGAAATTGATCAGCGCATAGGCGTATTCCGGGTGGCGGGCATCGGCCGGGATGGCCATGGTGTCCATCCATACCGTGGTGCCCTCCCGCGGAATGCGGTACTCAAAGCGCGTCCCCTTGCCGGCCTCGTCGGCGGTACGCTGGGCCTGGGTCATGTCGCCGCTGTAGCCAAGAGACAGGCAGATATCGCCGTTGACCAACTGGGTCACCGGCTGCGACTGGAACTTGCGAATGTACGGTTTGATGGCCTTGAGCAGCGCCACCGCCTCGGCCAATTCGTCCGGCTTGCTGCTGCGCGGGTCGTGGCCCAGGTAGTTGAGCACCACGGCCAGCACTTCGTCGGGCGAGTCGATCATGGAGATGCCGCAGTCGGCGAACTTCGCCGCGATCTCGGGCTTGAAGATCATATCCAGGCTGTTCACCGGCGCATCATTCAGACGCTTGTCGATCATCGCCTGGTTCCAGGTCAGGCCGATGGTGCCCCAGGTGTAGGGCACGGTGGCATGCCGCGAGTGCGGATAACGGGCCTGCAACGTACGCAAACCGGACTCGATGTCATCCAGGTGCTCGAGCTTGCCCTGGTCGAGCTTCTGCAGGGCACCGGCGCGCATCAGGCGTTCGGCCACGGTATCGCCGGGGAAGATCAGGTCATAACCACTGTGGCCGGACATCATCTTGGCTTCCAGCGTCTCGCTGCTGTCCATCACGTCGTAGATGACCTGGATACCGGTCTCGCGAGTGAAGGCAGCAAGGGTCTGCGGGGCGAAGTAGTCCGCCCAGTTGTACAGGCGCAGGACCTTGTCCTCGGCCTGCGCGGCGAATTGCGTGCAGCCCAGGCCAAGGCCCAGCGCAAGCACCGACAGCGTCTTGATGAGATTCATCTTCAGGCCCCCTGGCGCGACCAGTGTTCGTGGGTTCGGCAACCGTCCAGACCCAGCAGCGGGCCATACATTTCCGGGCGACGATCCCGGTAGATGCCCCAGCTCAGGCGCTCCTCGGCCATGGCGCCGAGGTCCAGCCGCTGCACCAGCACGCCTGTGGTGTCACGGTCGGCCTCGGCCAGCAGCTTGCCCTTGTGATCGGTGATAAAGGACGACCCGTAGAACTCCATCCGCAACTGCGGATCGGTGGTCGCCACCTCTTGCCCGATACGGTTGGCCGCTATCACCGGCAGGATGTTGGCGGCCGCGTGGCCACGCTGGGTCAGTTGCCAGTGGTCGCGCGAATCCAGCCCGACGGCGCCCGGCTCGGAGCCGATGGCGGTGGGATAGAGCAGCACCTCGGCGCCCATCAAGGCCAGGCAGCGGGCGGTCTCGGGGAACCACTGGTCCCAGCAGATGCCCACGCCTATGCGGCCGAAAGCGGTGTCCCAGACACGGAAGCCGGTATCGCCGGGGCTGAAGTATTCCTTCTCCTGGTAGCCAATGGCGTTGGGGATGTGGGTCTTGCGGTAGACGCCAAGCAGGCGGCCGTCGGCATCGGCCACCGCCAGCGAATTGAAGAAGGCATTGCCGGCGCGTTCGAACCAGCTCAGCGGCAGCACCACGCCCAGTTCCCGGGCGAGGTCGGCGAAGCGCTTGAGCACGGTGCTTTTGCCATATTCCTGGGCCAGGGCCAGGTGCTTGTGGTCCTGCTCGATGCAGAAGTACGGGGTGGCGAACAGTTCCTGCAGGAGGATCAATTGCGCGCCCTTGGCGGCGGCGTCCCGCACCAGCTGCTCGGCCTGGTCGAGGTTGTCCTCCAGGTTCCAGCTGCAGGCGAACTGGGTGGTGGCGACGGTCAGATGAGTCATGACATTACCCCTTCAGCGGCCAGGCCGGTTGCTGTTGGGTGATGCAGTGCACGCCACCGCCGCCGTGGGCCAGCTGGTTGATCCGCACCGGCACCACCTCACGCCCGGGGAACGCCAGGCGCAGGGTCGCCGCCGCCTCGTCATCGGCGCCGATACCGTAGGCAGGCATGATGATCGCGCCATTGGCGATGTAGAAATTGGTGTAGGACGCGCAGAACACCTCGGCCTCCTGGTCCACGGCATCGCTGGCCTCGAAGAGTTCGAGCATTTCGAAGCGACGTCCCTGGGCATCGGTGGCCAGTTCCAGGGCGCGGCGGTTCTCGCGCACGACTTCGGCGTACACCGAAGATGAATCCCGGGTCGCGTCCACCAGCAGCGCACCGGGCCGGGCGAAGGCGCAGACACCGTCGACGTGGCCATCGGTCATGTCGCCGGTCACGTAGTCGGGGTCGCCGGGCAGCCAGATGGTTTTCTTCACGCCCAGCAGGCACGCGAAGATCTCCTCCATTTCGGCCTTGCTCATGCCGGGGTTGCGGTTGCCGTTGAGCAGCACCGATTCGGTGGTGATCAGGGTGCCCTGCCCGTCCACATGGATGGCGCCGCCTTCGTTGGTCAGCGATGTGTCGAAGCATTGCAGGCCGAGGTTGTCGAGAATGCGCCGCGCCAGGCTTTGGTCCAGGTCGCAGGCGGACTTGCCGCCCCAGGCGTTGAAGCGCCAGTTGACCCCGGCCATGCCCAGGCGCGGATGGCAGACGAAACTCGGACCGGAATCGCGGCACCAGCTGTCGTTGATCGCCAGTTCGACCAGTTCGATATTCGCCGCGCACAACTCACGGGCTCGCGCCACCGCACAGGGGTCGACCACCATCTTCACCGGTTCGAAACGGGCGATGGCGTTGGCCACGCGGGCGAAGTCGACCTGCACATCGGCCAGGGTCACGCCCCAGCTGTTTTCCCACAGGGCCTGGTTATGGGGAAAAGCCATCCAGGTGGCGGCGTGCTGTACCCATTCGGCGGGCATGAGCCAGCCGTTCTGCGCATCGTTGAATTGCATACAAGTGCCTTCAGTTAAGATTTTGTTATCACTGAAAACCGCGACCGCAGTGATGACTTGTATGCTAGGCCTGTAAAAACGACTGAACAAACGATAGATTTTGTCGAATTCTGATTAGCTGGACTTATCGATCATGCTTAAACACTGGCCACCCCTGAATGCCCTGCGCGGCTTCGAAGCCGCCGCCCGCCTGGGCAGCTTCCACAAGGCCGCCGAAGAACTGCACCTCACCCAGTCGGCCATCAGCCAGCAGATCCGCAGCCTGGAAAGCTTCCTCGAACAGCCGCTGTTCTTCCGCAACGGCCGCAGCGTGGCGCTGACCGATGCCGGCTTCGACCTGCTCAGCACCACCCAGTCGCTGCTGCAGCAACTGGCCGTGGGCATCCGCCGCCTGGACCAGTACCGCAAGCCCAACCAGCTGGTGGTCAACACCACCCCGGCCTTCGCCCGCCACTGGCTGGTGCCGCGCCTGGCGGACTTTCACCGGCTTCATCCGCAGGTTGATCTCTGGCTGCTGACCACCGACGAAACACCCGACATGGCCACCCAGACCATCGACATCGCCGTGCGCGACGACCTCAGCGCCCAGGCCGAATGCAGCTTTCGCGTACTGCTGGAAGACCGCCTGTACCCGGCCTGCCATCCCGCCTTGCTGGAACAGGCAGCAGATACGCGCACCACCCTGCACGGCGAGCGTGAGATGGACTGGAGCCATTGGCAGGTACAGGGCGGCGCCGATGTCGGCCAGCACAGCCAGGGGCTGAACTTCTCCGACCCCGGCCTGCTGCTGGACGCCGCCAGCCAGGGCCTGGGGATAGCCCTGGTCAGCCAGCTGCTGGCCGGCCATGCCCAGGATCAGGGGCTGCTGGTGGCGCTGGCGGAGCAGAGGGTACGCGGCCCGAACTGGAGTTGGCTGGTGCACCGCGACAGCGAAGGCGATGCCCTCACCCGCGGCTTCTGCGACTGGCTGGCCGGGGCCCTTGGAAAAGCTTGAACAGGTTTCCTTTCAGAACCGGGACATCCATTAATCGCCCGGACACCAGTCATGAACGCCAGAAACGACAAAACCCGCACTGGGCGGGCTTTGTATGTATCTGACAGGCATTCATGGATTGCTTGAAACGGCTGACTGGTGCCCGAGACAGGAATCGGATTTGGCCCCCCTAAGCCATATCTACCGACTCTCTCCGGCTACGCATCAACAGCTGTATTAGCTAGTGTACCTTTTCACTGCTGCTGGGCGTTCATCAACTCGCCCGTTAATTGATCACAAGCCAGCTAGCCGGCCAAGCACAGGCCAAGCAAGTACCTACATGACACAGACACTGACACACCCGGCGTTCGCTTGTAGAATCCTCGACTATCCTCAGGCATCAATGTCGATGCTTAATGCAGGTACACTGGAGATCAAAGTGGTAGCGAGCAGCAGCTTGGACGCCAGAATCTACCGTGGCATTATTCGAGTTCAAGAAATCACAAGAAAATAAGTCTTTGAGCAATAACAACTAAAGGATTCCAGATAAAAATGAAACACTGGAAAGCGACAGTAAAAACTGACCCATAAAAGCCATGACGAAAGATAAACTTCAAGCTTTAGTGCTCTTCCTTATAGCGATGACCATAGCAACATTCACCCAATAATATTTAATTAGTGGTAGCCCAGTGACAGAAGAAGATTACATATTTAAGGTAGCGTCTATCGGGTTTAGTCTAGCGATGCTCTTGTCAGCATACATACTCAAAACCAAATGTAGATCTTGGGTAGCACCGCCCGTTGTATTTTCTTTGTTCTGGTTCTTTTTTACCTTCTTCCCATTAGTAGTAATGACTAACGTCCCATCAAACCCGATGGCAACGCTTTACATATTTGCTTGCACATTAGCGTTTTCCATACCTGCATTTCTTACAAACTGGAACAGCGCCAGAGAAGCAAACCATTGCAAGCAAACGACATCTCCAAACCTTTATAACAACCAAATACTAACACTAGGTTTTTTCTCAATGCAAGGAATCGTAATTCTTTGCATGCTTGCAAACTTAGCCATACAAGGCTACTCGCCTTATGAGTTTGTTACGGACCTAATAGGAACTGCAAACCGATACCTTAGTGACCGCTACAACGGGCATATTGAACCAAATATCTTTGCACAGATCGGCGTGATACTAAACTACACTGCAAACTGCATTGGCGGGTTAATTATCGCCAACAAAAGCAACATCAAGAGAGCCTTAATATTCCTTTGCAGCTTTATTCCTGCTGGACTTCACATGGTCATTTATGCCGACAAGGGAACCCTGTTCCTATGTGCAGCCTTTTTCTACTCGGGTGTATTAGTCGCAAGAATGCATGCAGGAAGCTACTCCCTTACAAACAAAGTGACCAACAAAGTAATATTTCTTTCTGTGATTTTGCTTTTCCCAATTTTAATAGCCTCATTTCTGGCGCGGGGCATTGGAGAAGGGACTATAGAGGAAACCATTAAGAAATTGGAATTCTATTTATCTTCATATGCCTTCGGTAGTTTTTATGCGTTCTCTGACTGGTTTTCCAGCGTTTATTTAGGTTACTCAAACATGGAGTACGCACTACTTAAACAAAACACATATGGGCTATACACATTTATGGCTATATTTAAAGCCATGGGTAACACGACGTACATCCCAGAAGGCTACTATGACGAGTACTACAACTATCACAACATAATACAGTCAAACATATACACTATGTTCCGAGGCTTGATTACCGACTTTTCTATCATTGGATCTTTAGTATATTTCACGCTCACTGGCTTTCTGTTCAACCTAGCATATTTCACGATGCTAAAAGCAAGAAAACCAGTCATCTCCGTCGCACTATATATGTGCTTTATAGCTTATACATATTCATCCTTCCTTATCAGTATTATGACATGGAATAGTATTTTTGCCGTATTTATTGCAGTGTGCGCCATCCTTGGCGTAAATAGCTACCTCAGCAACAAGAGATTTTATTTTATTAAGTCTTGATCCAGCCTACACTAGCAAGTCCGAAGGCCTTCCAAAAAATATGTTACTGGAAAGGTAGGCTTCCTATCCAATGAGTGCAACCAAGCCAAGTTGGTTGCACTTACACGCAACTCGCCATACCACACACAACTAAAAAGCGTCCAAATAAGCTTCTGCGTGGCTCTCGCAAAAGCTCACAAATCCAATGCAGACTTATTCATTGGACATCCCATACGGCTTCGTGCCAACCAGGTTCAAATTGCAGCGAGCGCTGATTGAAGTTTAATTCAGCCACTGTGCCTTTTGGCACATTGAATACTATTTTCCGTTTTGGATAATCGTACATGATATCGATCAATCCATGAGGAGTTGGTATCTTCGCTTTCGCGGAAAACGTCAGAACCTTCGATGGTTTTATTTCCCAGCGTGCCCAGCCAGGCTCGGTCGCGTTAATACCCAGGATGAACCGTGGAATGATATTGGCCGGCGCGGCTCCCCAAGCATGGGTCCAATCTTCGTTGTACTTGAACTGAACATCCCATGCCTCATGGGTAATGGTGGCATCATATTTGTTCAACATGTTCATCCAGCCGCGCTCAGTCTTATTCAGCATCAGCGCGAGAGCCAGATCGTCTTCACCCGATTCGAATAACCCTTCCAACAGATACTGGGCCGTGAAAACCGAGCCAGGGAAACCGCCACCATAACTTCCAACCTTCGTGGCCAGCGTCTTCAAGACATCACCACGCTGATTGTTATCAACCATGCCAAATGCCAAAGGGATAAACAAGCTATGGGCTGATGTATGCGTGGAACCAATGCCATCGACATACAACCCGTCCTGCCCCCTCACTTTAGCTTCCATGACAGCTTTCAGACTGTTGGCCAAATCGCTGAATCGACTACGATCCGATTCCTCTCCCAAAGCACGAGCGATATCCGCCATGCGCTTGAAGCCCATGTAGACAAATGCGTTGGTAACCGTGTTGTTTGCAAGCATTTCGTGACCGTCCCGTTGACTGGGTGGCCAATCCACAATGTCACCTAGTGGGTAGGTTACTTTGAGCTTCTCTTTCAACTCCGGAGAAATTTTCGTCACATCTACCATCCCTGACTCCGAGATGGCTTCCTCCAGGCTCAACGTTTTGAGCCAGTCATAATGCTTACGCAAGAACTTGATATCACCGGTCTGTAAATAGTCAGCCCATGCCATGAATATCATGTGTGCCTGCCACTCCGTTGGCCAGCTTGGATGCTTAACCAGGTACTCGAACGTTCGTCGAGGCACGGTAACGTCTCCAACGTTGGCAAACCAGCCAAGCTGGTTGATGTAAGCATCAGCCTCATACGGTAGCCGCTCTCGGTCCCCATCCACGAATACCCCCGCAAAACTGGTGGCTTCGATCGTATGGTTCGTCAACTCAAGGATTCGATTCAACTCATCAGCCGTTTGACCACCGGAAAAGCTGATAACGCCTCGGCTCTCATACTTCGATGAGCGAGAAAACTCGACTTTGATGAACTTTTCCGAAAAATCTCCCTTCCATCCATAGATATCAATGTAACGAAACGGCATTACAGCGCCGATGCTGGCAGGCATCAACCTCTTATCCGCGATAGGAAGCGGCAGCTCTTGTGGCCCTTTGCGCAAGGTAATGTTTTCTTCAAGGTAGCGGACGCCAATCTTTTCCGGACCTGTACTCGGAAGCGGATCTGGCTGACTACTTTCTCTTAACTTTATGGTTATCGCGCGACCGACATTCTCCAAGTTAGGGGTAATTGTCACCTTCGAAAAATATACTTTTCCATAGTCAATAGTGATTTTGTTCTCGCCAACATCTACCTTGACAGGTGCAAGCTTAAATAGTTTTACAGTTCCTTCTATACCCACCGGAAGTTCTTGCTCTGCAGCCGAAACCGATGAAAAAACAAGAGTAAAAACCAATATGCAGAACGACTTCATCTGTGCGCTTTCTCGTCTTTTTTCCGTAAATCAATTTGATCGGGGGGTCTTAAACGATATCCCAATAGCCCGTCACTTTATGAAAGTTTCGGGGCAGCAGAACTTATGGCACGCATCATAGCGATGCACGCGGACATCATTTTAACTTTGCAAAACCCACCGAAACCCAATGAAAGTGAACATGGTGCCCGAGACAGGAATCGAACCTGCGACCTTCGCGTTACGAGTGCGCTGCTCTACCGGCTGAGCTACACGGGCGGTGGGCTAAACCTAGCATTGCTATCGAGGTCCGGCAACTTCGCGCAATGTCTCGATGTTTCGCAGTCGCCTTCGAGGCTGTTGGCGCCCTTGATATCGGATCACGAGCAAGCTCGCGCCTGCAGGAGATTGCGGCCTGAGAAAAACAGGCACATAGCAAAACGCCCCGAACCAGTCGGGGCGTTTGCTTGTTCAGCTTAGTGCGTCGGGAGTCTTAAACGCCCGAAGCCTTGGCTGCTGCCACGTCTTTGATGGACAGCTTGATACGGCCGCGGTTGTCCACGTCCAGTACCAGCACTTCCACTTCCTGACCTTCTTTCAGGATGTCGGTCACTTTCTCGACGCGAGCATCGCTCAGCATGGAGATGTGAACCAGACCGTCCTTGCCAGGCAGGATGTTGACGAATGCGCCGAAGTCGACGATGCGCTCAACCTTGCCAACGTAGATCTTGCCGATCTCGGCTTCCGCGGTGATGCCCAGAACGCGCTGACGCGCGGCTTCTGCGGCTTCCTTGGTTTCGCCGAAGATCTTGATCGAGCCGTCGTCTTCGATGTCGATCGAAGCCTTGGTCTCTTCGCAGATCGCACGGATGGTCGCGCCGCCTTTACCGATGACATCACGGATTTTGTCGGTGTCGATCTTCATCGCGATCATGGTCGGAGCGTTGGCCGACAGTTCGGTACGCGACTGGCCAATGATCTGGTTCATCTGGCCGAGGATGTTCAGGCGCGCTTCCAGGGCTTGGCCCAGAGCGATTTCCATGATCTCTTCGGTGATGCCTTTGATCTTGATGTCCATCTGCAGCGCGGTGACGCCTTTGGCGGTACCGGCTACCTTGAAGTCCATGTCGCCCAGGTGGTCTTCGTCACCCAGGATGTCGGTCAGAACGGCGAATTTCTCGCCTTCCTTGACCAGGCCCATGGCGATACCCGCAACCGGTGCCTTCATCGGCACGCCAGCGTCCATCAGCGCCAGGGAAGCACCGCAAACGGAAGCCATGGAGCTGGAACCGTTGGACTCGGTGATTTCCGATACTACGCGGATGGTGTAAGGGAACACGTCAGCGGCTGGCAGCATGGCCTGGACCGAACGACGGGCCAGACGGCCGTGACCGATTTCACGACGACCAGCGCCGCCCATGCGACCACACTCGCCCACCGAGAACGGAGGGAAGTTGTAGTGCAGCATGAAGGGGTCTTTTTTCTCGCCTTCCAGGGTGTCCAGCAGCTGTGCGTCACGGGCGGTACCCAGAGTCGCGACTACCAGGGCCTGAGTCTCGCCACGGGTGAACAGAGCCGAACCGTGGGTCTTCGGCAGAACGCCGACTTCGATGTTCAGCGGACGCACGGTGCGGGTGTCGCGACCGTCGATACGTGGCTTGCCGTTGACGATGTTTTCGCGAACGGTGCGGTATTCGATTTCACCGAAAGCGGCTTTGACGTCGCTGGCGGAAGGCTGGCCTTCTTCACCGGACAGCTTGGCGACGACCTGGTCTTTCAACTCGCCCAGGCGAGCATAACGGTCGGCCTTGACGGTGATGGTGTAGGCCTGGGAGATCGCTTCGCCGAACTCGGAGCGGATAGCGCCCAGCAGGTCGGTGGCTTCTGGAGCAGGAGCCCAGTCCCAGGTTGGCTTGGCGGCTTCGGCAGCCAGCTCTTTGACGGCCTGGATAACGGCCTGGAATTCGTCGTGGGCGAACAGTACGGCGCCCAGCATCTGGTCTTCTGTCAGCTCTTTGGCTTCCGATTCAACCATCAGTACCGCTTCTTCGGTACCGGCTACGACCATGTCCAGGCTCGAAGCAGCCAGTTGCTCGTAAGTCGGGTTCAGCAGGTAGCCGGTGCTTTCGTGGAAAGCAACGCGGGCAGCACCGATCGGACCGTCGAAAGGAATGCCGGAGATGGCCAGTGCAGCCGAGGTACCGATCATCGCAGCGATGTCCGGATCGGTCTTCTTGCTGGTGGAAACCACGGTGCAGACAACCTGCACTTCGTTCATGAAGCCTTCTGGGAACAGAGGGCGGATCGGACGGTCGATCAGACGCGAGGTCAGGGTTTCTTTCTCGGAAGGACGGCCTTCACGCTTGAAGAAACCGCCAGGGATCTTACCGGCAGCGTAAGTCTTTTCCTGGTAGTGAACAGACAGAGGGAAGAAACCCTTGCCTGGATCGGCTTGCTTGGCGCCAACCACGGTCACCAATACGCTGACGTCGTCGTCAACGGTGACCAATACTGCGCCGGAGGCCTGACGGGCGATACGGCCAGTCTCGAGGGTAACGGTCGACTGACCGAACTGGAATTTTTTGATTACCGGGTTCACGGTGTCCTACCTTCTTTGTGGCTCTTGGGGGAACTGGTTTCTTGCGAAATTCTTGGGCAACTCCGGGAATCGGCCCGGCCAGATTGTCCAGGTAAAACTACTGTCCAGATAAAACTTGAGGCTGGGAGCCTGCCATGCGCCTGCGGGAAACCCACTGACGCACGGCAAACAACCAACCTCTAGCGCAATCGCTGATTAGCGACGCAGACCCAGGCGACCGATCAGAGCGCTGTAACGGCTCAGGTCTTTGCCTTTCAGGTAGTCCAGCAGCTTACGACGCTGGTTAACCATGCGGATCAGACCACGACGGGAGTGGTGATCTTTACCGTTGGCCTTGAAGTGACCTTGCAGTTTGTTGATGTTGGCGGTCAGCAGTGCAACTTGCACTTCTGGCGAACCAGTGTCACCAACAGCTTGCTGGTAGTCGGTTACGATTTGAGCTTTTTCTTCAACGCTGAGTGCCATTTGGCTTTCCTCTCAAAAGGCAACGTTCCGAGAAACGCCACCAACAGGCCAGGGACAAATCCCCGTATCTATAAATGAGCTGTGACCGTGCCTGTTAACAGCCACCCTCTCCAGCCTGCTGTTACACAGACTGGTTCCGGTCATTCCGACCGAATCAGTCGACGCGGCGCGATGCGCCCGTCTTCGCTCACTTCACCGATACCGATAAAGCGACCATTGTGATCCTGTACCCGCACCATGCCGAACTTCGGTGCATCGGGAGCCCGTACTGGCTGGCCGTTGAGCCAGTAGAACGCGCTGTGCTCCGAGAACTGCAGCAGCGGCCAATCCAGCAGGCCGCTGTCCGATGGCATCAGGAAGCGATCCACCGCTTCGTTGCCGCCTTCGGCATGTACCGCCTCAAGCTCTTCCAGCGTGACGGTCTGGGCCAGACTGAAAGGACCGGCCTGGGTGCGACGCAGTTCCGCGACGTAAGCACCGCAACCCAGCTTCTCACCGATATCCTCCACCAGGGTCCGGATATAGGTGCCTTTACTGCAGTCCACCGCTAGCCGCGCAGTATCGCCTTCAAAGGCCAGTAATTCCAAGCGCGCAATAGTAACAGAACGCGCTTCGCGCTCCACCACTTCGCCTGCACGGGCCAGCTTGTAAAGTGGCTGGCCATCACGCTTGAGGGCCGAGTACATCGGCGGTATCTGGCTGATTTGCCCGCGAAATTCCGGCAGCACCGCTTCAATATCGGCGCGACCAACGGTCACTTCGCGAGTCTGCAGGACTTCACCCTCGGCATCGGCCGTGGTGGTGGTCTTGCCCAACTGCATCAGGGTTTCGTAACCCTTGTCGGAATCGAGCAGGTATTGCGAGAACTTGGTCGCCTCGCCAAAGCACAACGGCAACACGCCAGTGGCCAGGGGGTCGAGGCTGCCGGTATGCCCGGCCTTTTCGGCGTTGAGCAACCAGCGGACTTTCTGCAGCGCCGCGTTGGAAGTGAACCCCAGCGGCTTGTCGAGCAGGATGATACCGCTGACGTTACGACGGATACGCTTGACCTGAGCCACCGCTTACTCCTTGGCGTCTTCGGGTGTAGCGGCGTGCTGGCTGTCTTCGGCCACGGCGCGCTCGATCAGGGCCGACAGATGCGCGCCCCGCACGACGCTTTCGTCGTAGTGGAAGTGCAGCTGTGGAACGCTGCGCAACTTCATCTCGCGAGCCAGCTGCATACGCAGGAAGCCGGCGGCCGAGTTGAGCACCTTGATGCTCTGGGCGATATCGTCAGCGTTGTCCTGGCCCATCACGGTGATGAAGATCTTGGCGTGACCAACGTCACGGCTGACTTCAACGGCGGTGATGGTGACCAGGCCGACGCGCGGATCTTTGACTTCACGACGGATCAGCTGAGCGAGCTCACGCTGCATCTGGTCGCCGATGCGTTGGGTACGGCTGTATTCTTTTGCCATGTCTTGTTACCTGTTGCTGCCTCGCGGTGAAACCCGCAAGGTCTGAAAGCGGCAAACGCCCGGCCTGACAGAAGCCAGACCGGGCGTTGCGTTTAGAGTCCGGACGATGCGCCGTGCATTTGCATGCGGCTGCCCATCATGGCTCTTGAAGTGCGCGAGTTAGAGGCTGCGAGCAACCTGAACCTTCTCGAAGACTTCGATCTTGTCACCGACCTTGACGTCGTTGTAGCTCTTCACGCCGATACCGCATTCCATGCCGGCACGCACTTCGGAAGCGTCATCCTTGAAGCGGCGCAGGGATTCCAGCTCGCCTTCGAAGATAACGATGTCTTCACGCAGTACACGGATTGGACGGTTACGGTGAACGACACCCTCGATCACCATGCAACCGGCGATCGCGCCAAACTTCGGCGAACGGAACACGTCACGAACCTCGGCAACACCCAGGATGTTCTCCCGAACGTCGCTGCCCAGCATACCGGTCAGGGCTTTCTTGACGTCTTCGATGATGTCGTAGATCACGTTGTAGTAACGCATATCCAGACCTTCCTGCTCGACGATCTTGCGAGCGCCGGCATCGGCACGCACGTTGAAGCCGAACAGTACAGCGTTGGAAGCCAGGGCCAGGTTGGCGTCGCTTTCGGTGATACCACCGACGCCGCCGCCGACTACGCGCACTTGCACTTCGTCGTTGCCCAGGCCGTTCAGAGCGCCTTGCAGAGCTTCCAGCGAACCACGGACGTCGGATTTGAGGACGATGTTGAGCGTCTTCTTCTCTTCCTGGCCCATGCTTTCGAAGATGTTTTCCAGCTTGCCAGCGTGAGCGCGAGCCAGTTTGACTTCGCGGAACTTGCCTTGACGGAACAGAGCCACTTCACGGGCTTTCTTCTCGTCGGCAACCACGCTCATCTCGTCGCCAGCGTCCGGGGTACCGTCCAGGCCGAGGATCTCGACCGGAATGGCCGGACCTGCTTCCTTGATCGGCTTGCCGTTCTCGTCGAGCATGGCGCGCACGCGGCCATAGTTCGAGCCGACCAGCACCATGTCGCCTTGACGCAGGGTACCGTCCTGAACCAGTACGGTCGCCACCGGGCCACGGCCCTTGTCGAGACGCGATTCAACCACGACGCCACGGCCAGGAGCCGAAGGCGTGGCGGTCAGTTCAAGAACTTCGGCCTGCAGCAGTACGGCTTCGAGCAATTCGTCGACGCCGGTACCCATCTTCGCGGAAACCGGAACGAATGGAGTATCGCCACCCCAGTCTTCGGAAGTCACGCCGTGAACCGACAGTTCGCTACGAATGCGATCGAGGTCGGCACCCGGCTTGTCGATCTTGTTCACCGCGACCACCAGAGGTACGCCAGCTGCCTGAGCATGCTGAACGGCTTCAACGGTCTGCGGCATCACGCCGTCGTCCGCTGCAACCACCAGGATCACGATGTCGGTCGCCTTGGCACCACGAGCACGCATGGCGGTAAACGCGGCGTGACCCGGGGTATCGAGGAAGGTGACCATGCCGCGTTCGGTTTCAACGTGGTACGCACCGATGTGCTGGGTGATGCCGCCGGCTTCGCCAGCCGCAACCTTGGCACGACGGATGTAGTCGAGCAGCGAGGTCTTACCGTGGTCAACGTGACCCATTACGGTCACTACCGGCGCACGAGGAACCGCTTCACCTTCGAACTTCAGGGACTCGGCCAGAGAATCTTCCAGGGCGGTGTCGCTGATCAGGGTCACTTTGTGGCCCAGCTCTTCAGCAACCAGCTGGGCAGTTTCCTGGTCCAGTACCTGGTTGATGGTGGCCGGGGTGCCCAGCTTGAACATGAACTTGATGATTTCAGCAGCCTTGACCGACATCTGCTGGGCGAGATCGCCAACAGTGATGGTTTCGCCGATCTTCACTTCACGAATGACAGGACCGGTCGGGCTCTGGAAGCCGTGAGCGTTACGCTTTTTCAACTTGGCCTTGCCACGACCACCACGACGGAAGCCATCGCTTTCTTCGTCGGTAGTACGTGGGGCAACGCGTGGAGCCGGTGCCTTTTCCTTGACGGAAGCACGATGCGGAGCGTTTTTACGCTCGCCATCGCCACCACGACGGTTGTCGTCGTTGCGGCTCTTGTCCGGGCGACGCTGCTCGTCCTTCTTGCGCACTTCAGCGACCGGTGCTGGAGCGACAACAGGGACGTCTTCAACAATCGGTTCGGCAACCACCGCAGGGGCGGCGACAGCTTCAACGACAGCAGGTTGCGCAGCAGCAGGCTGGCGACGCGCTTCTTCTTCGGCGCGACGCTTGGCTTCTTCTTCAGCCTTCTGACGGGCAGCATTTTCTACTGCGCGACGTTCTTCCAGTTCACGCTGGCGCTCGGCTTCGATTTCTTCCGGGCTGCGTTGTACGAAGACTTTCTTCTTGCGTACTTCAACGCTGATGCTTTTGCTGCCGGCAACACGCAGGGTGCTGGTGGTTTTACGCTGCAAAGTGATCTTGCGCGGTTCTTCCACTTTCGCCTTGTGGCTGCTCTTCAAGTGAGTCAGCAAGGATTGCTTCTCACTGTCGGTCACATGTTCCTCGGCGGCGGTGTGCGGCAGACCTGCCTCACGCATCTGCTGCAACAGGCGCTCTACCGGTGTTTTGACCTCATCGGCCAGTTGTTTCACCGTGACTTGCGTCATGCACTTCTCTCCTCAGGCCGCGCCTATTACTCGAACCAATGGGCTCGGGCGGCCATGATCAACTTGCCGGCACGATCATCGTCAATGCCGTCGATGTCGAGCAGGTCGTCAATAGACTGCTCGGCCAGGTCTTCGCGGGTAATTACGCCGCGCACCGCCAGTTCCATCGCCAAATCCTTGTCCATACCCTCAAGCGAGAGCAGGTCTTCGGCCGGATGGGCGTCTGCCAGCTTTTCCTCAGTAGCGATGGCTTTAGTCAACAAGCGATCCTTGGCACGAGCGCGAAGCTCGTTGACGATGTCTTCGTCAAAGCCGTCGATGTTGAGCATTTCTTCCAACGGTACGTAGGCAATCTCTTCCAGGCTGGTGAAGCCTTCATCAACCAGCACCTGTGCCAGCTCTTCATCGACTTCCAGCTCTTCGATGAAGTTGCGCAGGATGTCGCCGGTTTCAGCTTGCTGCTTAGCCTGGATGTCCGATTCGGTCATCACGTTCAGGGTCCAGCCAGTCAACTGGCTGGCCAGACGCACGTTCTGACCACCGCGACCGATGGCCTGAGCCAGATTGTCTGCGCCAACGGCGATGTCCATGGCATGGGCATCTTCGTCGACGATAATTGCCGCGACTTCGGCCGGCGACATGGCGTTGATCACGAACTGCGCCGGGTTGTCGTCCCACAGGACGATATCCACACGCTCACCGCCCAACTCACCGGAAACGGCCTGGACGCGCGAACCGCGCATACCAATGCACGCACCCTGAGGGTCAATGCGCTTGTCTTTGGAACGGACCGCGATCTTGGCGCGCGAACCCGGATCACGGGAAGCAGCCATGACTTCGATCAGGCCTTCGGCGATTTCCGGCACTTCGATACGGAACAGCTCGATCAGCATTTCCGGCGCGGTACGCGACAGGATCAACTGCGGGCCGCGGTTCTCGGTGCGGATTTCCTTGAGCAGCGCGCGAAGACGCACGCCAACCCGGAAAGTCTCACGGGAAATGATGTCTTCACGGGCCAACAGCGCTTCGGCGTTGTTACCCAGGTCGACGATCACGTTGTCGCGGGTCACTTTTTTCACGGTGCCGGAGATGATTTCCCCCAGGCGCTCGCGGTAAGCGTCAACGACTTGAGCGCGCTCGGCTTCGCGGACTTTCTGCACGATGACCTGTTTGGCGGTCTGCGCAGCAATGCGGCCGAACTCGATCGATTCGATCTTTTCTTCGACGACATCACCGACTTTGGCGCCCGGATGGGTTTCCTGGACCTTGCTCGGCCAGGTTTCCACGGCCGGATCGTCCAGGTCGGCTTCCTCGACTACCGTCCAGCGACGGAAAGTCTCGTAAGCACCGGTGTGGCGATTGATTTCCACACGCAGATCGACTTCGTCCTCGAAACGCTTTTTGGTAGCAGTGGCCAGAGCCAGCTCCAGCGCTTCAAAAATTACGCTTGCCGGTACACCCTTTTCATTGGATACCGACTCAACAACCAGCAGTACTTCTTTGCTCATCGTACGCCTCGCCTTTCGCAAGCCATTGGATCCGCGGGATCCGCGTCTCAGTCAAAACTGGGAATTATGTGGGCCTTGTCGATCATGTCGATCGGCAACAGAAACTCATGGTCTTCCACCTGCACCACGACGTCCTGCTCCTCCACCCCGCGGAGAAGGCCCTGAAAATTACGCCGACCTTCAAAAGGCGAGCGCAGCTTGATCTTCACTTGTTCACCGACATACTTGGCAAACTGTTCAAGGGTGAACAGCGGGCGTTCCATGCCAGGAGAGGAAACTTCAAGGGTGTATTCAACGGAGATCGGATCTTCGACATCCAGAACGCCGCTGATCTGACGGCTGACGATGGCACAGTCGTCCACCAGCACACCGCCTTCTTTATCGATATAAACGCGCAACAGTGAGTGGCGACCTTGAGCCGAAAACTCGATACCCCAGCATTCATAGCCAAGGGCCACGACCACCGGGGCCAACAAGGCCTGCAACTGTTCTAGCTTGCTCGACACCTGAACCCCCTCGTGCATGCTTGTGCAAATAAAAAATGGGCGAAGCGCCCATCCCGGAAACGCCGTTGAATAGCGGCGTTATAAAGTGTCCAGCTAACAAAAAGCCCCTGAAAAGGGGCTCCGCTAAAACTGGTTGCGGGGGCCGGATTTGAACCGACGACCTTCGGGTTATGAGCCCGACGAGCTACCAGACTGCTCCACCCCGCGACAAAGCTGGGGCGGAAGTATACGACTGATCCCTTTTTGGGTCAATGTAACCTTCCACCTACAAGAAAGCCCGCAACAGCGGGCTCTCCTGATAATTGGTACCGAGAAGGGGACTCGAACCCCTACACCCTATGGGCACAACCACCTCAAGGTTGCGTGTCTACCAATTCCACCACCTCGGCATAGACTGCGTTACTGCATGAAACTCTTCTTACTTCTGCTCTTGAGCTGGAGGTACGTCAGTCGCATTGGTTGCCGACTTTTGCTCTTGGAGCACCGGGACATCATCAGAAGCCGGTTTTTGCTTTGGCGCTTCAAGCACCGCTGGATCTGGCAAACCTACTTGAGTCAGCTCGTGAGCTTTCTCTTTAGCAAAGTAACCTAACCCTAAGCTGGTTATGAAAAAACCTGCGGCAAGTATAGCAGTAAACTTACTAAGAAAGGTAGAGGAACCTTGGCTTCCGAACACAGTATTTGAAGCACCTGCTCCGAAAGACGCGCCAGCGTCCGCACCTTTACCCTGCTGCAGCAATACCAGAGCTACTACGCCCAGCGCACCCAGCAGATGAAAAACGACTACGACTGTTTCCAGCATTTTTTCAGTTTCCCGCGGCGCGACAGATCGCACCGAACTCATCTGCATTCAGGGAAGCTCCACCAATGAGCCCCCCATCGATATCCGGCATGCCGAACAGTTCGACCGCATTGGCCGCCTTCACGCTGCCGCCGTATAGAAGCCGCACACCTCGTGCCACTTCAGAATTCTCTGCCGCCAACTGCGCCCGGATAGCTGCGTGCACATCCTGGGCCTGTTGCGGCGAAGCAGTCAGCCCGGTACCAATGGCCCAGACCGGCTCGTAAGCGATAACGGCATTGGCAAACGCACCAACACCCAACTCTTCGATGATGCTGCCCAGCTGACGCCCGACAACCTCAAGAGTCTTCCCGGCCTCGCGCTGCTCGAGGGTTTCCCCTACACACAAGACCGGCTTCAAGCCACAAGCCTGTGCTGCTGCGAATTTGCGATTCAGCGTACCGTCACGCTCACCCATCATCAGGCGACGCTCGGAGTGCCCAACCAGCACCAGGGAACAACCTGCATCCGCCAGCTGACTCGGAGCAATTTCTCCTGTCAGCGCACCTTGCATGGGTTCCACCGCAGAGTTCTGCGCGCCGACCGAAATCGACTTGCCTTTCAAGCCATCAATCACTTGATTGATATACAAGCAAGGCGGGAATACCGCGACATCAACACCGCTAGGCAAGGCCAGATGACGCAGGCCATTGATCAGCTCAGCGACGCTGGCGCGGGTACCGTGCATTTTCCAGTTACCAGCTACCATAGGGCGACGCATGCTGTACCTCGTCGGTCAAAGTGGGCGCAGATGTTACCCAACCGCATCAACACTGGCAAGCCGAAATCAGGCAGAAACTTCCGCAACCAGTTTTGCCAGTTCGTCGGCATAGCCACGGACCTGGGCTTCATCGTCACCTTCGACCATGACGCGAACCAAAGGCTCGGTACCCGACTTGCGCAGCAACACCCGGCCACGCCCAGCCATCGCGGTAGTGACGCGCGCGCAGGCCTCTTTCACAGCCGGATGCTCGACGGGATTGGCTCCGCCACCAAAGCGCACATTCACCAGAATCTGTGGACACTTACGCAGGGCCTGACGCGACTGCGCCAGACCTTCATCACGTCGCTTCAGCGCCATCAACACCTGTAGGGCGGCAATGATCGCATCGCCCGTGGTGGTGTGCTGGAAGCACACGATATGGCCGGAGTTTTCACCACCTACCAGCCATTGGCGCTCAAGCAGATCGGCAATGACATAGCGGTCACCAACGTTGGCACGCACGAATGGGATCCCCAGGTCAGCCAAGGCCAGCTCGAGACCCAGATTGCTCATCAAGGTACCAACCACGCCACCCTGCAGCTTGTTACGCGCATGCAGGTCTCGGGCAATGATAAATAACAGCTCGTCACCGTCGACGATGGCGCCTGTATGGTCGACCATCAGTACCCGGTCGCCATCACCATCAAAGGCGATACCCAGATCGGCGTGCTCGGCCAATACCGCAGCCTGCAACTGCCCCATATGGGTCGAACCGCAATTGTCGTTGATGTTCAGGCCATTAGGCTGTGCGGAGAGCACCACCACCTCAGCACCCAACTCACGGAAAACGCTTGGCGCCACCTTGTAGGTTGCGCCATGGGCACAATCAACCACGATTTTCAGCCCAGCAAAGCTGGTGCTGGAAGGAACGCTGCTCTTACAGAACTCGATGTAGCGACCCGAGGCATCATTGATGCGCGAGACCTTGCCCAGCTTGCTCGACTCCACCACGGTCATCGGCGCGTCCAGCAACTCCTCGATCATCAACTCGACCTCATCGGGGAGCTTGGTGCCTTCACCCGAGAAGAACTTGATGCCGTTGTCATCGTGAGGATTATGCGACGCGCTGATCACGATCCCCGCCTCGGCATGGAAAGTGCGGGTCAGGTAGGCGATGGCAGGAGTGGGCATCGGGCCCAGCAGCATTACATCCGCACCGGCAGCAGATAGACCCGCTTCAAGCGCGGACTCGAACATGTAACCGGAAATGCGCGTGTCTTTACCCACCAACACACGGCAAGCGCCCATGCTGCGGAAGGCCATACCCGCGGCCCAGCCCAGCTTGAGCATGAAATCGGGAGTAATAGGGTACACACCCACACGACCACGAATACCGTCGGTGCCAAAGTATTTCTTGCTCATAAGCGCTCCATCATTCTTATTCGGCTGATTCAACAGCTGTAATCATCCGCATCACATCCACCGTCTCGGCCACATCATGGACCCGCAGGATCTTCGCTCCCTTGGTCATGGCCAAAGCAGCAAGAGCCAGACCGCCATACAAGCGCTCTCCGACAGGACGGTTCAACGCCTGGCCTATCATGCTCTTCCGCGAAACTCCAACCAGCAAAGGCCGACCAAGGACATGCAGGGCGTCCATATGCTTGAACAGACTCAGATTGTGCTGCAGGGTCTTCGCGAAGCCAAAACCTGGATCCAGAATGATCCGCTCCGCCCCAATACCCACTGCAGCACACTGAGCCATACGCTCAACCAGAAACTCCCCTACTTCCTTGGTTACATCCCGATACTGCGGATTGTCCTGCATATCGCCAGGCTCGCCGAGCATATGCATGAGGCAAACCGGTAAACCTGTGGCTGCTGCCGCATCCAGCGCGCCATCCCGTCGCAACGATCGAACATCGTTGATCAAGCCCGCGCCAAGACGCGCAGTTTCGCGCATGACCGCAGGCGTGGAGGTATCGACCGAAATAATGACATCCAGTTCACGATGGATGCGCTCGACAATAGGCGCTACGCGCTCCAGCTCTTCAAGCGGCGATACCGCCCGCGCACCAGGACGAGTGGACTCGCCCCCCACATCGATGAGCGTCGCGCCCGCCTGCACCATGCCCTCGGCATGGCGCAAGGCAGCATCAAGCTGGCTGAAACGACCACCATCGGAGAAGGAATCGGGAGTGACATTAAGAATGCCCATGACATGCGTATGGGCCAAATCAAGAACCCGGTTGCCGCAAGGCAACCGGGTCGAGGACGACATAGAAGTCATTTCAAACCTTAGTGGTCAGCAGCCGGGCCGCCGATCGGTGTTTCTGGACGTTCATTCTGCACCACCGGAGGTGTGGTACCCGAACCGCCCTCCCAATCGCGAGGCTCGCGAGGGGTACGACCAGCCATGATGTCGTCGATCTGCTCGGCATCGATGGTTTCATACTTCATCAAGGCATCGGCCATCGCATCCAGCTTGTCGCGGTTATCCGTGAGGATCTGCTTGGCGGTGCCATAGCACTGGTCGATGATGCTACGAACTTCGGAGTCGATCAGCTTGGCGGTTTCCGCAGACAGGCTGGCATGCTGGCTGCCAGCACTGCGCCCCAGAAAGACCTCGCCCTCTTCTTCGGCGTACATCAACGGGCCCAACTTCTCGGAAAGCCCCCACTTGGTCACCATGTTCCGCGCAATCTGACTGGCGCGCATGATGTCGTTGGAAGCACCGGTAGTTACACCGTCAAAGCCCAATGTCATTTCTTCAGCGATACGACCGCCGTACAGCGAGCAGATCTGACTGATCAGCGCACGCTTGGACAAGCTGTAGCGATCCTCTTCCGGCAGGAACATGGTTACACCCAGAGCCCGACCGCGTGGGATGATCGAAACCTTGTAGACCGGATCGTGCTCAGGCACTACTCGACCGACAATAGCGTGGCCAGCCTCGTGATAAGCCGTGTTCTGCTTTTCCTTCTCGGACATGACCATGGATTTGCGCTCCGCGCCCATCATGATCTTGTCTTTTGCCAGTTCGAACTCTTTCATCTCGACGATGCGCTTGCCGCTACGGGCAGCGAAAAGCGATGCTTCGTTCACCAGGTTGGCCAGGTCGGCACCAGAGAAGCCGGGCGTACCACGAGCGATAACTGCCGGTGCGACATCCTCACCCATTGGCACTTTACGCATGTGAACTTTCAAGATCTGCTCACGGCCACGGATATCCGGCAGACCAACCACGACCTGACGGTCGAAACGACCTGGACGCAACAGCGCAGGGTCCAGCACATCAGGACGGTTGGTGGCGGCAATGACGATGATGCCATCATTCATTTCAAAGCCATCCATCTCGACCAGCAGCTGGTTGAGAGTCTGTTCACGCTCATCATGACCACCACCCATACCGGCACCACGATGGCGACCGACAGCATCGATTTCGTCGATGAAGATGATGCACGGAGCATGTTTCTTGGCCTGCTCGAACATGTCACGAACGCGGCTGGCACCTACACCAACGAACATTTCGACGAAGTCGGAACCGGAAATGGTGAAGAACGGAACCTTGGCTTCACCGGCGATGGCCTTGGCCAGTAAGGTCTTACCGGTACCCGGCGGGCCAACCATCAGCACACCACGAGGAATACGCCCGCCCAGACGCTGGAACTTGCCTGGATCGCGGAGGAACTCAACCAGCTCACCCACTTCTTCCTTGGCCTCGTCGCAACCCGCGACATCCGCCAGGGTGGTTTTCACCTGATCTTCGGACAACAGGCGCGCCTTGCTCTTGCCAAAGCTCATCGGCCCTCCCTTGCCACCGGCACCACCCTGCATCTGCCGCATGAAGAACATGAAGACGGCGATGATCACCAGGATCGGGAAGCTGGCGACCAGCAACTGGGTCCAGATGCTTTGCTGTTCAGGCTGTTTGCCTTCGACGACCACGTGGTTATCCACCAGGTCACCGATCAGGCCGTTGTCCTGAATCGCAGGACGAATGGTCTTGAAGCTATCGCCATCGTTGCGCTTGCCGGTAATCACATAACCATCAACGGCTACGCGCTCGACCTTGCCATCCTTAACTTGCTGGATAAAGTCGGAATAGTTGAGGGTCTGCGGCTCGTTAGGGCTGGAGAAGTTGTTCATCACCGTCACCAGGACAGCCGCGATGATCAACCACAGGATCAGATTCTTTGCCATATCGTTCAATTAACTACCCTCTGAAGCAAGCTCCGCTGCTGGCGCGCGCTTCGCATGATATTCACCGACCTAACTTACTACATTACCTACAGCTCTGGCAGGCGCTGTCTGTAACCCTTTGTGAAACCCAGATTACACAATATTCGCTTAAGCCCCCGGGGCGAAATACGAAAAAACTATCAACCCGGTCAAAAACAACCTTTACTCGATACGCCCGCGAAAGCCACGTCCCAGCAGATATTGCTCGCGAGAACGGTCACGGGAAGAACTCGGTTTACGCATCACTACCTTGTCGAACATCTTGCGAACATTCTTGTGGTATTCGTCGAAACCTTCTCCCTGGAAAATCTTTATCAGGAAGTCGCCGCCGGGACGAAGAACCCGCCCCGCCAAATCAAGTGCCAACTCGCACAGAAACATCGCCCGTGGCATATCTACGGCAGGCGTACCACTCATATTGGGGGCCATATCGGAAATCACAAGGTCAACCTGGGAATTTCCGACCGCCTCGAGAATTTGAGCCAACACAGCGTCTTCAGTGAAGTCGCCCTGAATAAAGGTCACATCAGGGATGCTGTCCATTTCCAGGATGTCGGACGCGATCAGCCGGCCCTGCCCGCCAATCAGACGACTGGTCACCTGCGACCAGCCTCCTGGCGCCGCCCCCAGGTCGATGACGCTCATGCCCGGCCGGATCAAACGATCCTTTTCCTGGATTTCCAGCAATTTGTAGCTGGCACGAGAACGGTACCCATCTTTTTGCGCCATTTTGACGAATGGGTCGTTGAAGTGCTCTTTCAGCCAGTTATGGCTTGTCTTGGAACGGGCCACGGGCCACCTCAAAAAATAAAACGGGTCGTGATTAACTGGGCGGTCCCGGACGCGCTCGGGTAAACTGGCCGCCGCTTTTTACAAGATCAGACGCAGGGGTCAGATTATGCCGCTCACTCAAGAGCAGAAGAAACAGTACAAATCCATTGGCCACCATCTGAAACCAGTATTGACTGTGGCTGACAACGGTTTGACCGAAGGTGTGTTGGCCGAACTTGAACGCGCCTTGAGCGATCATGAGCTGATCAAGATCAAGCTCAACATCCTCGAACGCGAGTCCCGCCTGGAAGCCATTGCAGAACTGTGCAAGGCCGGCAAAGCGGATCTGGTGCAGGTCATCGGCAAAATGGCGTTGATTTATCGCAAGAACGCCAAGGTAAACAAGCAACTGTCCAACGTCCATCGCTTCCACTGACGTCGACAGGGGTCAAGGGCGTGCTTCGCGCGCCCTGCCACTCCACCCAGGTACAGGCTGCAATACCAGCACCAGACCGGAAAAACCCAAGACAAGATAGCTGAACAACTGCCAGCGCTCGACATCCGACAGCCCTAAGCGCACCACGAAATACATCGCGCTCGCACATAACGCCACCAACAGCAACTGCCCTCGCATATCCCGCCACAGGCTCGCCAGCCCTTCAGCACGCACCAATACCAGCATCTGAAGAACGACGCATACCGCTGAAAAACCAACCAGCAGCGCACTCAGCACACCACCGATCTCTTCGATCAGCAACGGTGCCAGGCCAATCTGGCCCAGCACCGGCAATAAGCCGACATGCAACAACCACACACCGCCAACCCACAACATCTGGGTCAGTTGCCAAAGCATGGCGCCTGCATTCAGCAGGCGCCCTCGTTCAGATGTGGCGGACTTCGACAATCTCGTACTCGATCACGCCGCTAGGCGTTTTAACGGTAACCACATCACCCTCTTCCTTGGCAATCAAGGCACGGGCAATGGGCGAACCTACAGAGATCTTTCCGAGCTTGATGTCAGCCTCATCCTCACCAACGATCTGGTAGGTGACGCTCTCATCGGTTTCGACGTTGGCGATTTCGACAGTGGTACCGAAAATCACCTTACCGGAATGAGGAATGGTGGTGACATCGATGATCACCGCATTCTGCATGCGACCCTCGATATCACGAATCCGCGCCTCGACCATGCCTTGCTGTTCACGCGCGGCATGGTATTCCGCGTTTTCCTTCAAATCACCCAACTCGCGGGCCGTACCGATGTCCTGGCTGAGCTTCGGACGAACGACCTTGGTCAGGTGAGTCAACTCTTCTTCCAGGGCGCGAGCGCCCTGGACAGTCATTGGGTATTTGATCATGCCTTCAATCCTGCATGTAGATCCTGCAAGCGGCGCACGGTCTTTTCCGGACCGAACTTGAGCGCTTCGCAGATGGCCTCGCCCGCAGCAATGGTAGTGGTGCAGTAGATCTTGTGCTGCAAGGCGTTACGACGGATGGAGTAGGAGTCGGCGATCGACTGACGACCTTCGGTGGTGTTGATGATCAGCGTGACTTCGTCATTCTTGATCATGTCGACCACGTGTGGACGACCTTCAGTCACCTTGTTCACACGGCGCACCTTCAGGCCTGCCGCTTCGATCAGCTTGGCAGTACCGGCAGTGGCGACCACTTCGAAGCCCAAGTTGATCAGATCACGAGCCACGCCCGCAACCAGTGGCTTGTCATCGTCACGCACGCTGATGAATGCGGTACCGCCGGTCGGCAGCACTTCGCTGGCGCCCATCTGGGCCTTGGCAAAGGCTTCGCCGAAGGTGTCACCGACGCCCATCACTTCACCGGTCGACTTCATCTCTGGGCCGAGGATCGGGTCGACACCCGGGAACTTGGCGAACGGGAACACCGCTTCCTTGACGCTGTAGAAGTTAGGAATGATTTCCTTGGTGAAGCCCAGCTCTTTCAGGGTCTTACCCGCCATGACGCGCGCAGCGATCATTGCCAGGGAGACACCGATGCACTTGGAAACGAACGGCACGGTACGGGAAGCACGCGGGTTCACTTCGATGACGTAGATCTGCTCGCCCTGCAGGGCCAGCTGTACGTTCATCAGGCCAACCACACCCAGCTCCAGCGCCATCTTCTTGACCTGCTCACGCATCTCGTCCTGGATGTGCGCAGGCAGCGAGTACGGTGGCAGCGAGCAAGCGGAGTCACCGGAGTGCACGCCAGCCTGTTCGATGTGCTGCATGATCGCGCCGATCACCACATCCTTGCCGTCGCAGACCGCATCCACGTCCATCTCGATGGCGCAGTTGAGGAAGTGGTCCAGCAGCACCGGACTGTCGTTGGACACCTGCACCGCTTCACGCAGGTAGCGCTTGAGCTCTTCTTCTTCGTAAACGATTTCCATCGCCCGGCCGCCCAGCACATAGGATGGACGCACCACCAGCGGGTAGCCGATCTTGGCCGCGGCACGAATCGCTTCGTCTTCGCTGCGCACGGTGGCGTTTGGCGGCTGACGCAGGTTCAGGCGCTCGACCATCTGCTGGAAGCGCTCACGGTCTTCGGCACGGTCGATGGCATCAGGGCTGGTACCGATGATCGGCACGCCGGCCGCTTCCAGGGCACGCGCCAGTTTCAGCGGAGTCTGGCCGCCGTACTGGACAATCACGCCTTTTGGCTTCTCGACGCGGACGATCTCCAGCACGTCTTCCAGGGTCACTGGCTCGAAGTACAGGCGATCGGAGGTGTCGTAGTCGGTGGAAACGGTTTCCGGGTTGCAGTTGACCATGATGGTTTCATAACCATCGTCACGCAGCGCCAGTGCCGCGTGCACGCAGCAGTAGTCGAATTCGATGCCTTGGCCGATACGGTTCGGACCGCCGCCCAGGATCATGATCTTGTCGCGCCCCGAAGGCGCTGCCTCGCACTCTTCCTCATAGGTCGAGTACAGGTAGGCGGTATCGGTGGCGAACTCGGCCGCGCAGGTGTCGACGCGCTTGTAGACCGGGAACACTTCCAGCTTGTGGCGGTGGGTACGCAGGTTCTTCTCGGTCACGCCCAGCAGCTTGGCCAGACGCTGGTCGGAGAAACCTTTGCGCTTGAGGCGGAACATCAGGTCGCGGTCGATGGCCGACAGCCCCAGAGTCTTGACCTTCTCCTCTTCCTTGATCAGATCTTCGATCTGCACCAGGAACCAAGGGTCGATCATGTTCATACCGAAGATCTGCTCGACGGTCATGCCGGCACGGAAGGCGTCAGCCACGTACCAGATACGCTCGGCGCCCGGTACGGTCAGCTCGCGCTTGAGCACGTTCATGCTTTCCGGGTTGCTCAGGTCAAGCTTCGGATCCAGGCCGCAGACACCCACTTCCAGGCCGCGCAGCGCTTTCTGCAGGGATTCCTGGAAGGTCCGGCCGATGGCCATCACTTCACCCACCGACTTCATCTGGGTGGTCAGGCGAGCGTCAGCCTTGGCGAATTTTTCGAAGGCGAAGCGTGGCAGCTTGGTCACGACGTAGTCGATGGACGGCTCGAAGGACGCCGGGGTCTTGCCGCCAGTGATGTCGTTCGACAGTTCGTCCAGGGTGTAACCCACGGCCAGCTTGGCCGCGACCTTGGCGATCGGGAAGCCGGTGGCTTTCGAAGCCAGAGCCGAAGAACGGGATACCCGCGGGTTCATCTCGATCACGACCATGCGACCAGTATCCGGGCAGATGCCGAACTGGACGTTGGAGCCACCGGTTTCCACGCCGATCTCGCGCAGCACCGCCAGGGAGGCGTTACGCAGGATCTGGTATTCCTTGTCGGTCAGGGTCTGTGCTGGAGCCACGGTGATCGAGTCACCGGTGTGCACGCCCATCGGGTCGAAGTTTTCGATCGAGCAAACGATGATGCAGTTGTCCTTCTTATCGCGGACCACCTCCATCTCGTACTCTTTCCAGCCAATCAGCGATTCGTCGATCAGCAGTTCCTTGGTCGGCGAAAGGTCCAGGCCGCGGGCGCAGATCTCTTCGAACTCTTCACGGTTGTAGGCGATACCGCCACCGGTGCCGCCCATGGTGAAGGACGGACGGATAATGCACGGGAAGCCCAGCTTCTCGAGGACCGCATTGGCCTCGTCCATGCTGTGGGCGATACCGGAGCGCGGGCACTCCAGGCCGATCGCCTTCATCGCGGTGTCAAAGCGCGAACGGTCTTCGGCCTTGTCGATGGTGTCGGCGTTGGCGCCGATCATTTCCACGCCGAACTTCTCCAGAACGCCTTCGCGCTCCAGGTCCAGGGCGCAGTTCAGCGCGGTCTGGCCACCCATGGTCGGCAGCAGAGCGTCCGGACGCTCTTTCTCGATGATCTTGGCAACGGTCTGCCACTTGATCGGCTCGATGTAGGTGGCGTCGGCCATGGCCGGGTCGGTCATGATGGTCGCCGGGTTCGAGTTCACCAGGATGACCCGGTAACCCTCTTCGCGCAGAGCCTTGCAGGCCTGGGCGCCGGAGTAGTCGAATTCGCAGGCCTGGCCGATCACGATCGGGCCAGCGCCGAGAATCAGGATGCTTTTAATGTCTGTACGTTTTGGCATGGGTTGTCACTCAAATCCGCAGGTCAGTCGGCAAGCCGTCTTGATCAAATCTCTGAAGCGCTGAAGGGGCCGCCGATATCGGGGCCACCTTCAGTGGCGGGCACTCAGCGTCGCTTGGCCATCTCGTTGATGAAACGATCGAACAGCGGCGCCACATCGTTCGGGCCCGGACTCGCTTCAGGGTGACCCTGGAAGCTGAATGCGCTCTTGTCGGTACGCTCGATGCCTTGCAGGGTGCCGTCGAACAGCGACTTGTGGATCGCCCGCACGTTGCCCGGCAGAGTGGTTTCGTCCACCGCAAAACCGTGGTTCTGGCTGGTGATCATCACTACACCGCTGTCCAGGTCCTGGACCGGGTGGTTGGCACCGTGGTGGCCGTGGCCCATCTTCACCGTCTTGGCGCCGGAGGCCAGTGCCAGCAGTTGGTGGCCCAAGCAGATACCGAAGACCGGGATCTCGGTTTCCAGCACGTCCTTGATCGCCTGGATGGCGTAATCGCAAGGCTCGGGGTCGCCAGGACCGTTGGACAGGAACACACCGTCAGGCTTGAGCGCCAGGACGTCGCTGGCCGGAGTTTGCGCAGGCACTACGGTCACGCGGCAACCGCGCTCGACCAGCATGCGCAGGATGTTCAGCTTGACGCCGTAGTCATAGGCAACCACGTGGTATGGCAACTCGGAAGCCTCGATGGTCGGATGACTGTCGGTCTTCAGGTTCCAGACGCTGGAACGCCACTCGTAGCTTTCCTTGGTGCTGACGACCTTCGCCAGATCCATGCCTTTCAGGCCAGGGAAGCCGCGCGCAGCGGCAATCGCCGCTTCGTCGGAGATATTGTCGCCAGCCATGATGCAGCCGTTCTGCGCGCCTTTTTCGCGCAGGATGCGCGTCAGGCGACGAGTGTCGATACCGGCGATCGCCACGACGTTGTTGGCTTTCAGGTAGTCGGACAGGGACAGGGTGTTACGCCAGTTGCTCGCAACCAGCGGCAGGTCGCGAATCACCAGACCGGCCGACCAGACACGATCGGACTCGGCGTCTTCCGGCGTGGTGCCGGTGTTGCCGATGTGCGGGTAGGTCAGGGTAACGATCTGTTGGGCGTAGGAAGGATCGGTAAGGATTTCCTGATAGCCGGTCATTGCGGTGTTAAACACCACCTCACCAACGGTCTGACCGTCGGCTCCAATGGCTTCGCCGCGAAAAATGCTGCCATCAGCAAGGGCGAGTATGGCTGGCTTAGTCAAGAAGACCTCCCGTAAATAAAGCCTGAAAGGGCGATCGCAGGTTGTAAAAAAGCGGAGTGACGTATGGACACGTCACCCCGCTTCTTCACCGAATTATTCTGCGCGCTTTTAGTGGACACACTAAAGCTGTAGCTTACAGAAAAAGGCTTTTTTGGTCCACCGCTAAAGAGCCTTAAAGGCAGAGGAATGCGACAGAACATCGCTTAGCGGGTAAAAACAGGGCTCAAGCGCGAAGCTTGGCCCTGTTTTGGATGCATCTCAACGCAGATCCAGCACATCCTGCATGTCATAAAGACCCGCCGGACGACCGTCCAGCCACAACGCAGCACGTACCGCGCCCTTGGCGAAAGTCATGCGGCTGGAGGCCTTGTGGACGATCTCCAGGCGCTCGCCCTCGGCAGCGAACAATACGGTGTGATCACCAACCACATCACCACCACGAACAGTGGCGAACCCAATGGTTTCACGCTCGCGGGCACCGGTATGGCCTTCGCGACCATAAACCGCGACCTTCTGCAGATCACGCCCCAGCGCATCGGCAATCACCTCGCCCATGCGCAACGCGGTACCCGAAGGCGCGTCGATCTTGTGCCGGTGATGCGCTTCGATGATTTCGATGTCCGCATCATCGCCCAGCACGCGAGCCGCCATGTCGAGCAGCTTCAGCGACAGGTTGACGCCAACGCTGAAGTTGGCGGCGAACACGATCGGAATATCCTTGCCCGCCTCGGCCAGCATCTGCTTTTCCTTGGCGCCCAGCCCCGTGGTACCGATTACCATGGCCTTGCCTGCCTTGCGGCAGAATGCCAGGTTCTTCAGCATCACTTCCGGAAGCGTGAAATCGATCAATACATCGAACTCATCGGCGACCTTTTCCAGGCTGTCGGACATCGGCACACCGATGCGCCCCAGCGATGCCAGCTCGCCAGCATCGGCACCAACCAACGAACTGCCAGGCCGCACGATGGCCGCGGTAAGCCCGGAGAGCGGCGAGCGCTGTTGCACAGCCTCCACCAGATTCTTGCCCATGCGCCCTGCGGCGCCCATTACAGCTATACGTCGCATGCAGCGCTCCTTACAGGTCACCGAAGAAGCGCTTCACGCCTTCGAACCAGCCAGTGGTTTTCGGCGAGTGGGTATTGTCATCCGCCAGGGAGCCACGCAGCTCTTCGAGCAGCTCACGCTGACGACGACTCAGGTTCACCGGAGTTTCCACCGCAACGCGGCACATCAAGTCGCCAGCGCCGCCACCACGAACCGGGGCAACACCCTTGCCGCGCACGCGGAACTGCTTGCCGGTCTGGGTCCCCTCAGGAATCTTCAACTTGACCCGACCATCCAGCGTCGGGATTTCCAGCTCGCCGCCCAGCGCCGCGTCAACGAAGCTGATAGGCACTTCACAGAACAGGTGCTTACCGTCGCGCTGGAAGATCGAGTGCTCACGCACATTGATCACCACATACAGGTCGCCCGTAGGGCCACCCTGGGTACCCGCCTCTCCTTCGCCGGACAAACGAATGCGGTCGCCGGTATCGACACCCGCCGGCACTTTCACCGACAGCGTCTTGTACTCTTCGACACGACCTTCGCCGTGGCAGGAATCGCACGGGTCGGAAATGATCTTGCCCTGGCCATGGCAACGCGGGCAGGTCTGCTGCACCGAGAAGAAGCCCTGCTGCATGCGCACTTGGCCGATACCGCCACAGGTCGGACAGGTAACAGGCGAGGAGCCTTTCTTCGCCCCCGAGCCATCGCAAGGCTTGCAGTTGACCAGCGTCGGAACGCGGATATTCACGGTGGTACCGCGCACCGCCTCTTCCAGGTTCAGCTCCAGGGTGTAGCGCAAGTCGCTGCCACGCTGAGCGCCGCCACGGGAGCCGCCACGACCACCACCAAAGAAATCACTGAAGACATCGCCAAAGATGTCGGAGAAGTTCTGGCCACCGAAACCGGCACCACCACCGCCCATACTCGGATCGACACCGGCATGACCGTACTGGTCATAAGCCGCGCGCTTGCTCGAGTCAGACAATACTTCGTAGGCCTCGTTGGCCTCTTTGAACATATCTTCCGACGCTTTGTCGTCGGGATTACGGTCAGGGTGGTGCTTCATCGCCAGGCGACGGTAAGCCTTTTTCAGGTCGGCTTCGCTCGAGCCTCGCTCCACACCCAATACTTCGTAATAGTCACGCTTTGCCATAAGTCTTCACACTCTTAAGGACGTTCGACAGCGCTCTCCTGAGCCTCGTCAAACTCGTTGAGCCCCAATACAGGCCCGGACCCAACTCACGTCAATTCAACGATCCTGGTCTTGGATAGACGACCAACAGACTGGCCGACAATTGCGGTAATCCCGAACGGAAAGCAGGAGCATTTCCGACCGTACCGCCAGCGCGCGAAAAGAGCCGCACGCCGTAAAAAATTCGCTTGCTCCAGACACGCCAACGCGGGAGCAAGCTCCCGCGCGGCGACATCCTACCAGTCACCGCACAAAGGCAGTCAACCGGCCGACCAACAAGCAGTCTTACTTGTGGTCTTTTACTTCTTCGAACTCGGCGTCGACGACGTCGTCGGCTTTCTCGGCCGACTCGGCCTGCGAAGCTGCGCCTTCTGCCGGCTGAGCCTGCTCGGCGTACATCTTCTGGGCAACCGGAGCCGACACTTTCGACAGTTCTTCGACCTTGGCGTCGATGGCAGCCTTGTCGTCGCCTTTGATAGCGGCTTCAAGGGCAACCACGGCAGCTTCGATCGCGGCCTTCTCTTCAGCGGTCACTTTGTCGCCCGCGTCAGCGATCATCTTGCGAGTCGAGTGAACCAGGGCATCGCCTTGGTTACGCGCGCTGGCCAGCTCTTCGAACTTGCGGTCTTCTTCGGCGTTGACTTCAGCATCACGAACCATCTGCTGAATTTCTTCCTCGGACAGACCGGAGTTGGCCTTGATCACGATCGACTGGGTCTTGCCGGTCGCCTTGTCTTTCGCACCTACGTGCAGGATGCCGTTGGCGTCGATGTCGAAGGTCACTTCGATTTGCGGTACGCCACGTGGAGCTGGTGGAATCTCGGCCAGGTCGAACTTGCCCAGGGACTTGTTCTGCGCGGCTTGCTTACGCTCGCCCTGCAGCACGTGAATGGTCACTGCGCCCTGGTTGTCGTCGGCAGTCGAGAACACTTGCGATTTCTTGGTAGGAATCGTGGTGTTTTTCTCGATCAGCGCGGTCATCACGCCGCCCATGGTTTCGATACCCAGGGTCAGCGGGCTGACGTCCAGCAGCAGTACGTCTTTCACGTCACCGGCCAATACCGCGCCCTGGATGGCAGCACCCATGGCGACAGCTTCGTCCGGGTTCACGTCCTTGCGTGCTTCCTTACCGAAGAAATCGGTCACCAGCTTCTGCACCAGCGGCATACGGGTCTGACCGCCGACCAGGATCACGTCGTCGATCTTGCTGACGTCGATACCGGCGTCTTTCATGGCGATGCGGCAAGGCTCGATGGTGCGCTGAACCAGGTCTTCAACCAGCGATTCCAGCTTGGCGCGGGAGATCTTCACGTTCAGGTGCTTAGGACCGGTGGCGTCTGCGGTGATGTACGGCAGGTTGACGTCGGTCTGCTGGCTCGAGGACAGCTCGATCTTGGCCTTTTCAGCGGCTTCTTTCAGACGTTGCATGGCCAGCGGGTCACCCTTGAGGTTCATGCCGCTTTCTTTCTTGAACTCGTCCACGAGGTAGTCGATCAGACGGATGTCGAAGTCTTCACCACCGAGGAAGGTGTCACCGTTGGTTGCCAGTACTTCGAACTGGTGCTCGCCATCGACTTCAGCGATTTCGATCACGGAAACGTCGAAGGTACCGCCACCCAGGTCATAAACGATCACGGTGTGATCGCCCTTGGCCTTGTCCATGCCGTAAGCCAGAGCGGCCGCGGTTGGTTCGTTGATGATACGTTTAACGTCCAGGCCCGCGATGCGGCCGGCGTCCTTGGTCGCCTGACGCTGGCTGTCGTTGAAGTAGGCTGGAACGGTGATCACCGCTTCGGTCACAGCCTCGCCGAGGTAGTCTTCGGCGGTCTTCTTCATTTTCTTGAGGATTTCAGCCGAGATCTGTGGCGGAGCCATTTTCTGGCCGTTCACTTCAACCCAGGCGTCGTTGTTGTCAGCCTTGACGATCTTGTAAGGGACCATCTGGATGTCTTTCTGTACGACTTCTTCGTCGAAACGACGACCGATCAGACGCTTCACCGCGTACAGGGTGTTATGCGGATTGGTCACTGCCTGACGCTTGGCCGACTGGCCAACCAGAATTTCGCCATCGTTGGCGTAAGCGATGATGGACGGCGTGGTACGCGCGCCTTCAGCGTTTTCGATAACCTTTACGTTGCCGTTTTCAAGAATGGAGACGCAGGAGTTGGTAGTCCCCAGGTCGATACCGATAATTTTGCCCATGTTAACTCTCCCGAAACTTTGGATTTTGTTGCCGCAGCAGTGGTGGCCGACTGCGGTAGCACTTAAACGCTTGGCCTATAAATGGGGGCCCTGTGCGCGATTTCAAGCCTTCTCGTCAATCGAAGGCGAAACCGGTGCAGGTGCCTTGCTGACCACGACCATGGCCGGGCGCAGCAGGCGACCGTTGAGCTGATAACCCTTCTGGAACACCTTGAGAACGCTGTTCGGCTCGACGTCGGCACTTTCCTGCATGGCCATCGCCTGGTGCTGTTCAGCGTTGAACGGTTCGCCGTGCGGATCGATCGCTTCCAGTTGATAACGCTTCAGGGTGTCCTGGAACATCTTCAGGGTCAGCTCGATACCTTCACGCATCGGGCGAATGCTTTCGTCGTCCGGGCTGGACAACTCAAGACCGCGCTCGAGGCTGTCGATCACCGGCAGCAGGTCGCCAGCAAAACGCTCGAGGGCGAATTTGTGAGCTTTTTCTACATCCTGCTCGGCACGGCGGCGGACGTTCTGCAGATCGGCCGCAACACGCAGTGCCTGATCCTGAGCGCCAGCCAACTGCTCTTCGAGCACTTGCACACGAGCCGCCAGATCTTCGCCCGAAGCCTCAGGGGCCTGATTGGCGTCGGGGTTTTGCGTGTCCAGCGTCTGTTCGTCAGCCATAAAATTCTCCTTTCAATATCGTCCGCGAGCTCAACTCACGCTTCTGCCCCGGTATATGGGGTCGCATTTTTCAGGTTCAAGGGCCGCGCCCTCGGCAAAAATCATTGCGCGAAGCAAAACGCCGCTCACCAACCATTCCCACACGCGATAAAAAAATCCGCCAAACAAGCGAATCGAGCTAAGCCCAAGCATTGTCAGCCGAAAACAAAACACTGTATAAATAACCAGACCTAAAGCTTGGGAGCGGCCTTTATGCTGGTGCACCTGTCCGTACACAACTACGCCATCGTTGAACATCTCGATCTGGAACTGGATCGCGGGATGAGCGTCATCACGGGTGAAACCGGCGCCGGCAAGTCGATCATGCTCGACGCCCTGGGACTGACCCTGGGTGATCGCGCCGACAGCGGCGTGGTACGCCCAGGCGCCGACAAGGCCGACATCCTCGCCACCTTCGATCTCGAAGACATCCCCGAGGCCCGCACCTGGCTCGCCGAACGCGACCTGGATAACGACAGCCCGTGCATCCTGCGCCGGGTCATCACCGCCGAAGGTCGTTCCCGCGGCTACATCAACGGTTCCCCCTGCCCGCTAGGCGACCTCAAGGCCCTCGGCGAACTGCTGATCGATATCCACAGCCAGCATGAACACCAGTCGCTACTGAAAACCGACACTCACCGCCGCCTGCTCGACGAGTACGCCGGCGCCACCGACCTGGCCCGCCAGGTATCGCTGGCGGCCCAGCGCTGGCGCCAGACCCGCCAGGAGCTAGAGCGCCTGTCCAACTCCGGGGACGAGCAGCGGGCTCGCCACCAGCTCCTCAGCTATCAGCTGGAAGAACTGGAGAACCTTGCCTTAGGCGAAAACGAACTCGAGCAACTGGAACTCGAACACAAGAACCTGACCAATGCCGAAAGCCTGCTGGGCATCTGCCGGCAGGTCGTCGAGCATTGCAGCGAAAGTGATTCGGGTAATGTCCTCAGCGCCCTGACAGTGAGCCTCAATCGCCTGTCGAGCATCGGCAACAGCTCCGGCGCCCTGGCGGAAGCTACCAACCTGCTGGCCAGCGCGCAGATCCAGGTCGAAGAGGCCGTCGGCGAACTGAATCGCTTCGTCGACCATTTCGATGCGGACCCGGCGCGCCTGCAACAACTGGAAGAGCGGCTGGACGCTATCTACACCCTGGCTCGCAAACACCGGATCCAGCCCACCGAGGTGGCGGCCATGCAGCAGAAACTGCTGGAGGAAATCGAAACCCTGGATGCCAACGACGAGTCCATCGAGCGCCTGGGCGACGAGTTGAAGTCCTTTGCCCGGCACTATCACGAAAAAGCCAGGGAGCTGAGCGAGCTGCGCCAGCAGGCGGCAACCAGCCTGGCCAGCGCCGTCGAACAGGAAATCCAGCGCCTGGGCATGCCCGGGGGCCGCTTCACCATCGAGCTGCGCGCCAACAGCAGCGACGAGCTGCAGCCCAACGGCCTTGAGCAGGTCGAGCTGCTGGTCAGCGCCAACCCCGGCCAGCCGCTCAAGGCCCTGGCCAAAGTGGCATCCGGAGGCGAGCTGTCGCGGATCAGCCTGGCGATCCAGGTGATTACCGCGCAAACCTCTCGCGTCCCGACCCTGGTATTCGACGAAGTGGACGTCGGCATCGGCGGCCCGACCGCGGAAATCGTCGGCCAGTTGCTACGCCGCCTCGGTGAGCGCGGACAAGTCTTGACGGTCACCCACTTGCCGCAGGTGGCAGCCCAGGGCCATCAACATCTTTTTGTGCACAAGGTGCGCGGCAGCGATGCGACTCACACCGCGGTTTCCAAACTGGGCAAGACCGAGCGGATCGAAGAGGTGGCACGCATGCTGGGCGGCATCGACCTGACCAAGGAGTCGCTGGCCCACGCGAAAAAAATGGTGGTTACCGCCAAGGCTTGACTCCCCGCCCCTTTAATAAAGAGCAGAAAGCACGAAGGCGACCCTTGGGTCGCCTTCGATCGTTTCGCGGACAGCATCCGCGCGACATGCTTATTTCTTCGTGCGTACGTACAGCACCAAGTTGTGATCCACCAACTCGAAGCCATGCTTCTCGACAATCGCCTTCTGAAGCTTCTCGATTTCTTCGTCGAAGAATTCGATCACTTCACCGGAATCCACGTTGACCATGTGGTCGTGGTGACCGCCGTCAGCCAGTTCGAATACAGCATGACCGCCATCAAAGTTGTGGCGTACCACAAGGCCTGCTGCTTCAAACTGGGTCAGAACACGGTAAACCGTGGCCAGACCGACATCCTCGCCAGCTTCCATCAGCGCCTTGTAAACATCCTCGGCGCTCATGTGTCGCTGCTCGGCGGAATCGAGCATTTGTAGAATTTTGACCCGTGGCAGAGTCACTTTAAGGCCGGCTTTACGTAGTTCGCTATTTTCAACCATGGTCAGCTTTCTCGCGGATGCTGCTTCGCAGCTTCTCTTAATGCGGGTATGATCGGGGTTTACGTTGTCCCAGCCAAGATAGTGGAAGTCGCCCACCGATGCAAAACACCAAGCTCTTGCTAACCAGTTTCACCTTCGTGGGACTGCTCGCACTCGCCGGTTGTTCATTCCCCGGGGTTTACAAAATCGACATCCAGCAGGGCAATGTCGTCACGCAGGACATGATAGACCAGTTACGCCCGGGAATGACCCGCCGGCAAGTACGGTTTATCATGGGCAACCCTCTGTTGACCGACACGTTCCACGCCGATCGCTGGGATTATCTGTACAGCCTGCAACCAGGTGGCGGTGAACGCCAGCAGGAGCGCGTCAGCGTTATCTTCAACGGTAACGACCAACTGGTCAGCCTTTCCGGTGACTTCATGCCTGGCGTAAGCCGCGACGAAGCCATCCTGGGCAAGGACAGCGGCACTACCGTGACCACCCCTGCCGCAAACGCCGAGCAGCCAAAACCGGAAAAACCGGCCAAGCCTGGCTCTCTGCTCGATCAGATCCAGAAGGACGTCGACAACGTCGAGACCGTTCCGGTGCCAACACCAGAACCTCTGGATACCTCGCCGCAATAATTTGTGGTGGAATAAAAAAGCCCGGCGAGCCCGGGCTTTTTGTTGTCTGTCGATTTGTTCAGGACTCTGAAGTACGAGCCCGGGCCTGCGCTGCCTTTGCCGCGCGCAGACGTCGAACCTCTTTGGGATCGGCCAGCAATGGACGGTAGATTTCGATGCGATCGTCCGCCCGAACCACCTGAGTCCCAGGGTCCGCAACTGCTTTGCCAAAGATCCCCAGTGGACAGCTGTCCAGGTCTAGCTCTGGAAATTGTGCACCTATTCCAGAGCTTTTCACTGCCGCACGGACAGTAGTCCCCGACGGCACAGCAACGCTGAGCAATAGCTGCCGGTCGACCGCGGCATACACCACCTCGACTTCAATCATGGGCTCAAGCATGCAGCTGTTTGGCCCGCTGACAAAACGCATCGACCAGGGTATTGGCCGCCTGATTGAACAGCGGCCCCAAGGTCGCGCGAACCAGTGGACCGGCATAGTCGAACGACAAATCCAGGCTGATCTTGCAGGCCTTCTCACCCAGCGGCTTGAAAACCCACACGCCGTGCAACTGGTTGAACGGCCCTTCTTCCAGGTTCATCTCGATCGACTGCCCCGGCACCAGGGTATTGCGCGTGACGAAATGCTGGCTGAGCCCGCCCTTGGCAACGGCCAGGCTGGCGCGCATCTGCACCTCGCTGCTCTCCAGCACTTCGGCCGACGAGCACCAGGGCAGAAACTCCGGGTAGCGCGCCACGTCATTGACCAGGTCGTACAAAAACTGCGCCGGATAAGGCAGCAGGGCCGAGCGTTGAATATGTGTCGTCATGTCAGCGTCATTTCCACAACTGGGCGGCAAACACTATAAGAATGCCGATGGGCGCCACATAGCGCATCAAAAACAGGGTGAGGGCAAAAAGCAGCGGGCTGCGAATCGACAGTTCATCACAAACCGCCTCGCGCCCCATCACCCAACCCGCGAACACCACAAAGCAGAGGCCACCCAAGGGCAACATGATCCGCGAGGTGAAGAAATCGATCACCCCGAAGAAATCCAGACCACCCGCCGCCCCCCATTGGTAGAGGTGGAAAGCCCCGCCTTCGTTCACGAAAAACTTGGCCTGCTGCCAGATATTGAAGGAGAACACCGTTCCCAATCCGACGAACCAGCAGGTAAACGCCAGCCAGAATGTCACCCAGCCACGACGGACTCGAGTCCGCTCCACCAGGTAAGCCACCATCGGCTCCAACAGCGAAATCGCCGAGCTCCAGGCGGCAATGGCCACCAGGACAAAAAACACCACGCCCATCAACTGGCCGAACGCCACATTACCAAAGGCAAAAGGCAAACTGACAAACATCAGCCCCGGACCTTCACTCGGGTTCAGCCCGGCGGCGAACACGATCGGGAACAGCGCCAGCCCCGCCAGCAGCGAAACGAAGGTATCCAGCAGCGCCACGCCGACAATAGTGCCGGAAATGGATGAATGCTTCGGCATGTAAGCGCCGTAGATCATGATGGAACCGACACCGACGCTCAGGGAAAAGAACGCATGCCCCATGGCCGGCAACAGGCCGTCAAGCAGCTTGTCGGTGCTGAAATCGAACATGAAATGCACGCCTTCCATGAAATGCCCGGTGGTCATGCTGTAACCCAGCAGAATCACCAGCATCACGAACAGCAGCGGCATCATGATCCGCAGGCTGCGCTCAAGCCCGGCCACCACCCCTTGGGCGATGACGGCCGCCGACAACAACATGAACAGCGTGTGCCACAGCGTCAGCCGCCAGGGGTCGGCGATCACCTTGCCGAAATAAGCGCCGACCTGATCCGCCGTCACACCCTGGAAATCGCCACGGCCCATATCGATGATGTAGTCCAGCGACCAACCACCAACCACGCTGTAAAAGGAAAGAATCAGTAGGGCGGTGATCATCCCGGCGAACGCGCCCCAGGACCACTTGGCCGAATGCCCGGCTTCCAGGGCCAGCGCCTTCAAGGCATTGGCCGGGCTTTGCCGGGCGCGACGTCCGATCAGGGTTTCCGCCAGCATTACCGGCACGCCGATCAGTGCGATGCAGGCCAGAAATACCAGGACAAAGGCGCCACCACCGTAGACGCCGACCATGTAAGGGAATTTCCAGATACTGCCCAGGCCCACGGCAGAACCAGTCGCAGCGAGTATGAAAACCCAGCGACTGGCCCAGCCGCCGTGGACAGAAACCTTGTCCGTCGACATCAAAAACGCGCCCAACCGAGAAAAAAGAGCGCGCATTGTCCGGGATTCACTCAACCTGCTCAAGCACGCAGCTTCACCGTAGCCGACACGCGTGCAACTGCCTATAATGCCGCCCCTATGGCTAAACAGAAGAAACACCCAACAGGGACCATCGCGCAAAATAAAAAGGCGCGTCACGATTACTTCATCGAACATCGGTTCGAGGCTGGCATGGTCCTGGCCGGCTGGGAAGTAAAGAGTCTGCGTGCAGGCAAGGCACAACTGGTCGACAGTTACGTGCTGCTCAAGGACGGCGAAGCCTGGCTGCTGGGCAGCCACTTCACGCCGCTGACCACCGCCAGCACCCATGTGATCGCCGACCCCGTGCGCTCGCGCAAACTGCTGCTCAACAAGCGCGAGCTGGAGAAGCTGTTCGCTGCCGTGCAGCAGAAGGGTTATGCCTGCGTGTGCCTGTCGCTCTACTGGAGCAAGCACATGGTCAAGTGCGAGATCGCACTCGGCAAGGGCAAGAAGGAATACGACAAGCGTCACACCGAACGCGAGCGCGACTCCGATCGCGAGCTGCATCGCGCGGTGCGCAACAAGGGCAAGGAAGAGTAACGCCCTTCTGCCTTGATGCCATGATCGCGAGCCAGCTCGTTCCTACCAGGAGCGAGCTGGCTCGCGATGAATCCCACCCAGACTAAATCCCCTTGCGCCGCTCCGCCCGGGCCACGCGCTGCACTTCCTGACGCACCTCTTCCAGCACTTCCTGCACATACAGAATGTGCCGGCTGGAGACTTCGCGCGCCTGCTCGGCACGCCCTTCGATAATTGCCTGGTACAGATCGCGATGCTGGCTGATCAGCATGTCGCGGGTTTCGCTGCGCTGCTTGTACATGCCGCCAATGTTGGTCACCACGTTGCGCTTGAGCAGATCGAACAGCCCCCGAATGGTGTGCAGCAATACGGCATTGTGGCTGGCCTCGGCAATCGCCAGGTGAAATTGCGCGTCCGCCGCACCCTCCTCCGCCCGGGTCGCATCGCCCGCCCGGGAATAGCAGTCCTGCAATTCCTCGAAGGCGGCCGTGAGCCGTTCACGGTCCACATCGGTGGCACGCAACGCAGCGTAATAGGCACATGAGGCTTCCAGGGTGTGGCGAAACTCCAGCAAGTCGCGCTGGGCTTCAGGATTGCTTTCCAACAACTGCAGCAGCGGATCGCTGAAGGTCGAACCCAGCGACTCCACCACATAGTTGCCGCCGCCCTGGCGACTGACCAGCAAGCCCTTGGCCGTCAGTTTCTGGATCGCCTCGCGCAACGAAGGCCGCGAGACACCGAACTGCTCCGCCAACGCACGCTCTGCCGGCAGGCGCTCACCGGACTTCAGCGTGCCCTCGAGGATCATCCCCTCGAGCCGCTCGACAATGTCGTCAGACAAACGGCGCTGACGAATCTGATCAAACCCCATAACTCACTCTCCACGATCCCGACCGCGCGCCGGGCTCTCTATTCTGGCCTATCGGGGCTGCGCCAGCACCTATCAGAACGCAAGTCGGCAAGCGGATCAGAAGTCATCTGCACCGCACCTTCGACAAAAATTTTAGGGCGGCAAATTGACACACCGCTCACAAGGCTTTTACCCTAGCCAACAGCGATTGTAAATTGGTATTACCAATTAACCAAATACGCTGACCAGTGCCTGACCAACAACAATTAGGGGCCACCCCATATGCAAACCTGGCAACAGCTCTACAGCCCGCTCGGCAGCCTCGGCCTGTCCGCCCTCGCCGCCGTCATCCCGATCGTCTTCTTCTTCCTGGCTCTGGCCGTGTTCCGTCTCAAAGGACACGTCGCCGGCAGCATCACCCTGGCGTTGTCGATCCTGGTGGCGATCTTCGCCTTCCAGATGCCTGCCGACATGGCGCTTGCCGCCGCTGGCTATGGATTTGCCTACGGCCTGTGGCCAATCGCCTGGATCATCGTCGCCGCCGTATTCCTCTACAAACTGACGGTCAAGAGCGGCCAGTTCGAGGTCATCCGCAGCTCGGTGCTGTCGATCACCGACGACCAGCGCCTGCAGGTGCTGCTGATCGGTTTCTGCTTCGGGGCCTTCCTCGAAGGCGCCGCCGGTTTCGGCGCGCCGGTCGCCATTACTGCCGCGCTGCTGGTGGGCCTGGGGTTCAACCCACTGTACGCCGCCGGCCTGTGCCTGATCGCCAACACCGCCCCGGTGGCCTTTGGCGCCCTGGGTATTCCGATCATCGTGGCTGGCCAGGTGACCGGCATCGATGCCTTCAAGATCGGCGCCATGACCGGTCGCCAACTGCCGCTGCTGTCGCTGTTCGTACCGTTCTGGCTGGTGTTCATGATGGACGGCCTGCGCGGTGTCAAAGAGACCTGGCCCGCAGCCCTGGTGGCCGGCCTGAGCTTTGCCGTGACCCAGTACTTCACCTCGAACTTCATCGGCCCGGAACTGCCGGATATCACCTCGGCCCTGGCCAGCCTGATTGCCCTGACCCTGTTCCTCAAGGTCTGGCAACCCAAGCGTTCGTTCGCCGCGGCCACCGCCAGCGTCGGCGCCGCGGTCGTGCAGAATGGTGGCTTCGGCCAGCCACGCACGACTCAACCTTCGCCTTACAGCTTCGGTGAAATCTTCAAGGCCTGGTCGCCGTTCCTGATCCTCACCGTGCTGGTCACCATCTGGACCCTCAAGCCGTTCAAGGCGATGTTCGCCGCTGGCGGCTCGATGTACAGCTGGGTATTCAACTTCGCGATTCCGCACCTGGACCAACTGGTGATCAAGAGCGCGCCGATCGTCGCCACCCCGACCGCGATTCCGGCGGTGTTCAAGCTCGACCCGATTTCCGCGACCGGCACGGCGATTTTCTTCTCCGCGCTGATCTCGATGCTGGTGCTGAAGATCGATTTCAAAACTGGTCTGACCACTTTTAAAGAGACCTTCTACGAACTGCGCTGGCCGATCCTGTCCATCGGCATGGTGCTGGCCTTCGCCTTCGTCACCAACTATTCCGGCATGTCTTCGACCATGGCCCTGGTGCTGGCCGGCACGGGCGCGGCGTTCCCGTTCTTCTCGCCGTTCCTCGGCTGGCTGGGGGTGTTCCTGACCGGTTCGGACACTTCGTCCAACGCCCTGTTCAGCTCGCTGCAAGCCACCACCGCGCACCAGATCGGCGTCAACGACACCCTGCTGGTGGCGGCCAACACCAGCGGCGGCGTGACCGGCAAGATGATCTCGCCGCAATCGATCGCCGTGGCTTGCGCCGCCACCGGCCTGGTGGGCAAGGAATCGGACCTGTTCCGCTTTACCCTCAAGCACAGCCTATTCTTTGCCACCATCGTCGGCCTGATCACCCTGGCCCAGGCCTACTGGTTCACCGGCATGCTGGTGCACTGATAGCAACACCGAAAGAACCGACGCCGGACCACACGTGCGGCGTCTGCAACTCACAACCCGGTCTGCAAGGCTGCTGAAAGCTTGTCTCTCTATATTCAGCAGCCGCGGCAGACGGATAACCGGGACCACCCGGAGACACGCCTGATGAGCGAGCTTTTTTACAACGCCGTGCCTAATGCGACCCGTGTCGCACCGCCCTTGGCCGAACCGCGCCAGTACCCCAGCGAGAAACCGTCGCGGGTCTACCTGTTCGGCACCTGCGTGGTCGACCTGTTCTACCCCGAAGCCGGGATGGATGCGATTCACCTGCTCGAGCGCGAAGGCATTCGCGTGGAGTACCCGCAAGGGCAAAGCTGCTGCGGACAACCGGCCTACACCTCGGGTTACACCGAGCAGGCGCGCACCGTGGCCCGCTCGCAACTGGCGCTGTTCGCCGGCGACTATCCGGTGGTGGTGCCGTCGGGTTCCTGCGCGGGGATGATTCGCGAGCACTACGCGGACTTGTTCAAGGATGAGCCGCAGACTTTGAAGCAGGTGCAGGCCCTGGCCGAACGCACCTACGAGCTGGCGGAGTTCCTGTTGCACGTATGCAAGGTGCAGCTCAAGGACAGTGGCGAACCGGTCAAGGTGGCGTTGCACACCTCCTGCTCGGCACGGCGCGAGATGAACACCCACCTGCACGGTCGTGAGCTGCTGGCACAACTGGGCAACGTGGAGCGGGTAGAACACGACCACGAAAGCGAATGCTGTGGCTTTGGCGGGACTTTCAGCGTCCGAATGCCGGACATCTCCGGCGCGATGGTCGCGGACAAGACCCGCGCGCTGAAGGAATCCGGCGCCCACCAGGTGCTGAGCGCCGACTGCGGCTGCTTGATGAACATCAACGGCTCGCTGGAGAAACAACGGGAAGCGCTGCGCGGCCAACACCTGGCCAGCTTCCTCTGGCAGCGTACCGGAGGTGCCGCATGAGCGCCCCGGAGCTAATTCCGACCCTGACCCTGTCGGACGATTTTCGTACCCGGGCCCACCAGGCCCTGGGTGACCAACAACTGCGAAACAACTTTCGCAGTGCCATGGATTCCCTCATGGCCAAACGTGCGGCGTCGTTCAGCGATGCCCACGAACGCGAACACCTGCGAGCCCTGGGCAATGCGATCAAGGCCCGTGCGTTATCCAAGCTGCCCGACCTGCTCGAGCAACTTGAACAGAACCTGACCCGCAACGGTGTGACAGTGCACTGGGCGGAAACGGTGGACGAGGCCAATGGCATCGTCCTCTCGATCATCCGGGCTCACGAGGCGCGGCAAGTGATCAAGGGCAAATCGATGGTCAGCGAAGAGATGGAGATGAACCATGTCCTCGCTGAACAAGGCATTGAATGCCTTGAGTCGGACATGGGCGAGTTCATCGTCCAGCTCGACCACGAGAAGCCTTCACACATAATCATGCCGGCGATCCACAAGAACGCCGGTCAGGTCGCGTCCTTGTTCCACGACAAACTCGGCGTGGAGTACACCAAGGACGTTGACCAACTCATTCAGATCGGTCGCAGGGTCCTGCGGCAGAAATTCTTCGAAGCGGACATCGGCGTCTCCGGCGTCAACTTCGCCGTGGCCGAAACCGGCACCCTGCTGCTGGTGGAAAACGAAGGCAACGGCCGCATGTCCACCACGGTGCCGCCGGTGCACATCGCCGTCACCGGCATCGAGAAAGTCGTCGAGAACCTGCGCGACGTGGTGCCGCTGCTGTCGCTGCTGACCCGCTCGGCGCTGGGCCAGCCGATCACCACCTACGTCAACATGATCTCCGGCCCGCGCCAGGAGCATGAGCTGGACGGCCCGCAGCAAGTGCACCTGGTGCTGCTCGACAACGGCCGCAGCCAGGCCTTCGCCGACAGCGAATTGCGCCAGACCCTGAACTGCATCCGCTGCGGCGCCTGCATGAACCATTGCCCGGTCTACACCCGCATCGGCGGCCACGCCTACGGCGAGGTCTACCCCGGCCCGATCGGCAAGATCATCACCCCGCACATGGTCGGCCTGGCCAAGGTGCCAGACCATCCGAGCGCGTCTTCGCTGTGCGGCGCCTGCGGCGAAGTGTGTCCGGTGAAGATCCCGATCCCGAGCCTGCTGCGCCGCCTGCGCGAAGAGAACGTCAAGGCCCCGGACAGCCCCCATCAGGTGATGCGCGGCCAGGGCAGCAAGTACTCGCGCAAGGAACGTTTCATCTGGAACGCCTGGGCCAGGCTCAACAGTTCGCCGACCCTGTATCGCCTGTTCAGCCTGGCGGCCACCCGCCTGCGCGCGCTGACCCCGAGCAATGTCGGCCCCTGGACGCAAAACCACAGCGCACCGAAACCCGCCGCCCGGTCCTTGCACGACCTGGCCCGCGAGCATCTGGCCAAACAGGGAGAACGTCGATGAGCGCCAAACAGAACATCCTCGGCAAGCTGCGCAGCAGCCTGACCGGTACCACGCCGATTGTGGATAACTTCGATGAGGCGCTGGTCACCGAGCCTTATACCTACAGCCCGGAACAGCGCATCCCGCAGCTGCGCAAGCAGATGGAAGCGGTGCACACCGAGATTCACCAGACCACCGCCCAGGACTGGCCGGCGCTGCTCGCCCGCCTGCTGGGCGAGCGCCAGTTGCCGAGCCTGCTGATCGCCCCGACCACGCCCCATGGCCAGCGCGTCAGCCAATACTGGGCCGAGCATCCCGGGCTGCCGACGTTGAAGGCCTACGATCGGCCGATCGAGGAATGGAAAGCCGAGCTGTTCAACGACACCCCGGCCAGCCTCACCACCACCCTCGGCGCCATCGCCGCCACTGGCAGCCTGATCCTCTGGCCGACCCGCGAAGAGCCGCGGCTGATGAGCCTGGTGCCGCCGGTGCATTTCGCCCTGCTCAAGGCCAGCGAGATCCGCGACAACTTCTATCAGGTCCAGCAGGAATACGCCTGGGCCCAGGGCATGCCGACCAACGCCCTGCTGGTGTCCGGCCCGTCGAAGACCGCCGATATCGAGCAGGTCCTGGCCTACGGCGCCCACGGCCCGAAAGACCTGGTGGTGCTGATCCTGGAGGACCAATGAGTCTACCGGCGGCTTTTCTGCGTGATGCGCAACAACTGATTCCCCAGGAGCGGCGTTTCGACGATCCGCTCTCCACCCTGGCCTTCGGCACCGACGCGAGTTTTTATCGGCTGATTCCGCAACTGGTGATCCGCGTCGAGTCCGAAGACGAAGTGGTGGCCCTGCTCAAACTGGCCCAGCGCGACCGGGTGCCAGTGACCTTCCGCGCCGCCGGCACCAGCCTGTCGGGACAGGCCATCAGCGACTCGGTGCTGTTGGTGCTCGGCGACAACTGGAATGCCCGCGAGATCCGCGACCAGGGCCAGCAGATCCGCCTGCAACCGGGGGTAATCGGCGCCCAGGCCAACGCCTGGCTGGCGCCGTTCGGGCGCAAGATCGGCCCCGACCCGGCCTCGATCAACGCCTGCAAGATCGGCGGCATAGTCGCCAACAATGCCAGCGGCATGTGCTGCGGCACCGCGCAAAACACCTATCACACCCTGGCCGGCCTGCGTCTGGTGCTGGCCGACGGCACCCGCCTGGACACCGAAGACGCCGCCAGCGTCGCGGCCTTTCGCGCCAGCCACGGCGAGCTGCTGGAACGCCTGGCCAGCCTGGGCCGCGAGACCCGCGCCAACAGCGAACTGGCGGCGAAGATCCGCCACAAGTACCGCCTGAAAAACACCACCGGCCTGTCCCTCAACGCCCTGGTGGATTTCGATGAGCCGCTGGACATCCTCAGCCACCTGCTGGTGGGCTCCGAGGGCACCCTGGGCTTTATCAGCGCGGTGACCTACGACACGGTGATCGACCACCCAAACAAGGCCTCGGCACTGATCGTCTTCCCGGATGTGGAAACCTGCTGCAACGCGGTGACCGTGCTGAAAAGCCAGCCGGTATCCGCCGTGGAACTGCTGGATCGCCGCAGCCTGCGCTCGGTGCAGGACAAACCCGGGATGCCAGCCTTCGTCCAGCAGCTGTCCGCCAATGCCTGCGCGCTGCTGATCGAATCCCGCGCCGCGTCTTCCGCGCTGTTGCAGGAACAACTGGCGCAGATCATGGCGTCCCTCGCCGCTTTCCCGGTGGAGAAGCAGGTCGACTTCACCGAAGACCCGAAGGAAAACGCCAAGCTCTGGGCGATCCGCAAGGACACCTTCCCCGCCGTTGGCGCGGTGCGCAAGACCGGCACCACGGTGATCATCGAAGACGTGACCTTCCCGGTGGAACAGCTGGCCATCGGCGTCAATCGCCTGATCGCGCTGTTCGATAAACATCACTACGACGAGGCGATCCTGTTCGGCCATGCGCTGGAGGGCAACCTGCATTTCGTCTTCACCCAGGGCTTCAACAGCGCCGAGGAAGTGACGCGCTACCAGGCCTTCATGGATGACGTGGCGCAACTGGTGGCGGTGGAGTTCGGCGGCTCGCTCAAGGCCGAACACGGCACCGGGCGCAATATGGCGCCCTTCGTCGAGCTGGAATGGGGCAGCGATGCCTACCAGTTGATGTGGCAACTCAAGCGCCTGCTCGACCCCAACGGCATCCTCAACCCGGACGTGGTGCTCAGCGCAGACCCGCAGATCCACCTCAAGCACCTCAAGCCGCTGCCGGCGGCCGACGAGATTGTGGATAAGTGCATCGAGTGCGGCTTCTGCGAACCGGTATGCCCATCCAAGGGGCTGACCCTGAGCCCACGCCAGCGCATCGTGATCTGGCGCGATATCCAGGCGCGCAAACGCGCCGGCGTCGACACCAGGGAACTGGAAGCGGCCTATCAATACCAGGGCCTCGACACCTGCGCCGCCACCGGCCTGTGCGCCCAGCGCTGCCCGGTGGGCATCAACACCGGCGAGCTGGTGAAGAAACTGCGCAGCCAGCACGCCACCCACGCCAAGGCGGCCGATTGGATTGGCTCGCATTTCGCCGCCACCTTGCAGGGCGCGCGGTTCACCCTACATGTGGCCAACGGTGCGCGGATGCTGCTGGGGGCGCCACGCCTGGCCAGGGTTTCGGCGACGCTGAGCAAACTGTCCAAGGGCCAGGTGCCGCAATGGACCAGCGCCATGCCGCAGCCGGAACGGGCCATTCGTTTCAGCCCGGCGGTCAGCGACCAGCGGCCACGGGTGGTCTATCTGGCGGCCTGTGTGTCGCGGGTCATGGGCCCGGCGGCCGGGGACAACGAGCAAAGCTCGCTCTACGACAAGACCCGCGGCCTGCTGGAAAAAGCCGGTTACCAGGTGGTGATCCCGGACAACATGGAGAACCTGTGCTGTGGCCAGCCGTTCGCCTCCAAGGGCTACGCGGAACAGGCCGAGCACAAGCGCCAGGAACTGATCGGCGCCCTGCTCCACGCCAGCCGCGGCGGCCTCGATCCGATCTACTGCGACACCAGCCCCTGCACCCTGCGCCTGGTGCAGGACCTGGGCGACGTACGCCTGGACCTGTACGACCCGGTGCGCTTCATCCGCACCCACCTGATGGACAAGCTCGAATTCACCCCTCAGGAAGCGCCGGTCGCCGTGCACGTCACCTGTAGCACCCAACACCTGGGCGAGAGCCAAGCGCTGATCGATCTGGCGCGGCGTTGCAGCAACAACGTGGTGATCCCGGAAGGCATCCATTGCTGCGGATTCGCCGGCGACAAGGGCTTCACCACGCCCCAACTCAACGCCCACGCCCTGCGCAGCCTCAAGGACGCGGTGCAGTATTGCAGCGAAGGCATCTCCACCAGCCGCACCTGTGAAATCGGCCTGAGCCAGCATGGCGGGATCGATTATCACGGACTGGTGTACCTGGTGGATCGGGTGACGCGGGCCCGGCAAGCCTGATCGGCACGGCAAAAAAGGGGGCGTTTCGCCCCTTTTTTGTACCTGGATGTGCAGTGACGCCGGTCAGAAAAATAGAACCCTGCCCCGGCACCGCAGTCCACAGATCGAGCTTCCCAAAACGGGAGTTTCCCGAGAACTCGGCAGTCCGTGCTGATGGCCAGCAGCGCTAGGCCCTTCAGCTCAAGGAGACGCATATGAAACGTTCTGTACTGTCAGGCCTGTTCGTCACCGCTTCGCTCCTGGCCTCCCCCAGCTTCGCCGGGAACCAGGAAGACCTGTGCCAGATGAATCTGCAAACCATCCGCGACGCCCGGACCAGCATCCAGGCCGCGGACCTGCAGGCCAACATCGACGCCACCGTGCAACAAGCCCAGGCAGCCCAGGCGAAAAACACCGAGGAAGGCACCAAGGAATGCATCGCCCTGACCACCCGCGCGATCCAGAGCATCCAGAACAGCGCCAAGGGCGAACACTGATACACGCAAGGCCAGCCTTCGGGATGGCCTTGCGGGCCATTTTGGCGTAGACTCTACAAACCTGCTGGTAATGCACAGCAGGTTCGGGGCCGTTTAGGATTCGACGCCGGTTGCGAAACTTTAGGTGCATGCCGAGTTGGTAACAGAACTCGTAAATCCACTGTTGCAACTTCCTATAGTTGCCAATGACGAAACCTACGGGGAATACGCTCTCGCTGCGTAAGCGGCGCTAGCCTTCCTTCTGGTACCTTCGGGTCCAGCAATCATCAGGGGATGTCTGTAAACCCGAAATGATTGTCATACAGAACAGAATCGCCGTGCAGTACGTTGTGGACGAAGCGGCTAAAACTTACACAACTCGCCCAAAGCACCCTGCCCGTCGGGTCGCTGAGGGTTAACTCAATAGACACGGCTACGCATGTAGTACCGACAGCGGAGTACTGGCGGACGGGGGTTCAAATCCCCCCGGCTCCACCACTTCATCATCTAAAGACGTCCACGGACGTCTTTTTTTGTGCCTGAAATCCAGTAAATACGGGGGTTTCAGCTCTTTTGGGGGCTTTGGAGGATTTCTGAGTTCCAGGCGCTTTGGTATCCCAGGTGGTATCCTGGACTACCAAATGCTATTTTCAGGATACCAAAACGGTGCTGGAGGTAGCCCCCATGCCTACTAACGCAACCCGCCTCTCCGATCGCCAGCTCAAGGCAGTCAAGGCAACTGGTAAAGACTTCGTCCTCAGCGACGGCGATGGCTTGCAGCTTCGAGTACGCGCGAGCGGCTCGATGATGTGGAATTTCAATTACCGCGAGCCGTTTACCAGAAGCCGTATCAACATGGCGCTTGGTCCATACCCCGACCTCTCGTTAGCCAACGCCCGGAAGAAAGCCGCAGAGGCGCGTGAGTTGCTTGCTTTGGGCACTGATCCCAAAACCCAGCGTGATGAGGTAAGGCAAGCCAAACTTGCTGAGACTGAACACACGTTCGAGAAGGTGGCCACTGCCTGGTTCGAGCTGAAGAAAGACTCCGTAACCAAAGCCTACGCCGAAGACATTTGGAGATCGCTGACGCTCCATGTTTTCCCAAGCATGAAAACAACGCCGCTCTCTCAAATCACTGCTCCGATGGTTATCAAGATCCTTCGCCCAATCGAGGCCAAAGGGAGCCTCGAAACCGTGAAACGATTGAGCCAACGACTCAACGAGATCATGACCTACGGGGTCAACGCTGGGCTGATATTTGCGAACCCCCTCAATGGAATTCGGGCGGTGTTCAAGAAACCCAAGAAAGAGAACATGGCTGCGCTACCACCTGAGGAGCTTCCCGAGCTCATGATGGAAATCGCGAACGCCAGCATCAAGCGCACGACCCGCTGCCTGATCGAATGGCAGTTGCACACGATGACCCGTCCTGCCGAAGCAGCTACCACACGATGGGCAGATATCGACTTCGACAAGCGCATTTGGACCATTCCGCCAGAGCGCATGAAAAAGCGTCGGCCGCACACAATCCCTCTTACCGATCAGGCACTTTCGTTACTGGAGACGCTCAAGCAACTCAGCGGTAACAGAGAGTACGTGTTCCCCTCAGATAGAAACCCCCGCACCCATGCCAATAGCCAGACCGCCAACATGGCGTTGAAGCGCATGGGCTTTCAGGACCGTCTAGTCAGCCACGGCTTGCGCTCGATGGCGAGCACCATCCTGAATGAGCATGGCTGGGATCCGGAGCTGATCGAGGTCGCGCTGGCGCATGTCGACAAGGACGAAGTTCGTAGCGCCTACAACCGAACGGATTACATTGAACGCCGGCGTCCGATGATGGCCTGGTGGAGTGAACATATCCAGAAGGCGGCCATCGGCAGCCTGTCGGCATCGGCCATCAATCAAACCAGAGATCGCAACGTCGTACCGATTCGCTGAACATCCAAAAGGTACGCGCCACCGGCTACGATCCGTGTCGTGTAGCAGGGCGAAAGGAGTGACGACAGTCGCCAGATCTCTGGTATGCCTGTGCCTCTTCAGCCAAGCCCCTGAGTATGGGAAGGCTCCGCATTCCCATACTCAGGGGCTCACGCTTAAAGGTCTATCAGGCAACCACGACTTTTGCTTTTCTACGGCGGATCAACCCTGCTGTTAACTCGTAGTAGTAGATGGTAGCTGGAGCTGAGCATCGCAAATAGTGCTCCAGAAACCATCTCACGTGCTTTTCTCTCCAGGACCAGGGAGTCGCGCAACCCCAGCGTTCACGAATCACCTCGTGCATCCTTTCTGCTTGCCTGATGTGCCGCTGCTGCGTGGCATGTGCACCTTTGAGCACGGGGCCCAGGAACAACGCTATGTCGAACTCGGCCGTCATCGCCGACCTCCGATGTAGGCACTCACCACATCGATGCGGTTATGTCCCAATTCGTGGCTGATCTGCTGTCGTGCACGCTGATCAAGCTCTAGATCTTCTCGATGAACACGACCGCCATTGACGGGTGCATTCAAGCCAGTCAGTTGCTCATAGCGCTCACAGGCGTAAGCCGCCCGTAGCTCATGAAAGCCTTTCAATCCATGCTCATGCAAGATGTCCCGTGCCGGTCGCACAACTGACTGCATAAACTCTTTGTAGCTCTCGTTGGGGGCCAACAGGTTCCGACTGACACTGGGTGAAGCCTCCCAGGCCCTATCCAAGGCGCCACGAATTTGATCAGTAACCGCGATCCAACGCGGTGCTGACGCGCCTGATCGACCGCCTTTGGTGCCGTCCTGGATGTTGATCTTGTCCAGTTGCCTGGCCTCACGTTGCAGTCGGGGCAGGTCCGCCAAGATCGCTTCACGCAGGCGCATACCAGTATCCCGGGCCAGATGCACAATTGCGGCCACACGTTGCTGACCTCGCTCTGACAGTACGAGTGCGATCAACTCGATCTGAGCACGATCTTGGCCTTGCGGTGCCTCACTACGCACGCTCGAACGATGTAGGCCTAGCGCCTTGCTCGGACTGGGGATTTTGACGTACTGATCACCGCGCAGCGCGGCCATCGTGCGGTTCACGCTCGACAGGCGGTTCTGCGCGGTGGCGATGCCGACGCTGCCCTGATCAACCTCCTCCCGCACGTGGACGGCGTACCGCATGAGAATCTCGCGGTCGATCTGGCGCGCGTCATTGAGTCCCGGTCCTTCATCCGATCGACACCACTGCACGAATGCCTGCCAGCGATCGCTATGGGCTTTGACGGTAGCAAAATGGCCGTCGCCAAACAGATCTTTCAAGGCTTGCGGTCCGGCATAGCTGAGCTGGCGACCGAAGCCGAAATTGCGCCCAGCTCGCTTACCGACCCGAGCCATTGCTCTGCTCCTGATCGACTGCAGCGAGATCATTCAAGAGGGCTCGCCAGTGCGCATTCACGATGGCGAACTGGGCCCAATCAGTCGGGCGAAAATACAGCGAGTTATTCATGACGAAGAGGATCGCACCCTCCTCTTTCAACCTTCGGATGATGGCTGTCGTAGAGGTGATAGTTTTACGGGTGTTGGCGACATCGGCGACAGCGGCGACAACCCTTGCCCTGCCTGGCTTTGAGCGTGGCGACAAAGTGGCGACACCAGCGGCGACAAACCGCGTTTTTGGCTCCTTTTGGCGCAGAGCCAGATGGTTGCGCAGGGCCTCATCAAGATTGAACATGGCGCACCTCGAAGGTGTGGCCGTCGGTGATCAGCCACTGATGATCAATCAACTCGACCAACAGCTTGGCGGCATAGCGACTGCTCTTACGGGCAAAGCGGGGACCATTGCGATTCAGGTCTCTAATACTGAAGCACTTCCAATCCTTGACCTGCAGCCAGCGCAGCAGCCGGTCCGCCTCTTCCTTTACCCGGCATACTGGTTCCTGTTCGGTCAGACGCTGGATCTCGGTGAGGTAGTAGCCAACTAAGGTCGAGGCCCGTTGGATATGGTCGACCTCCACGACACTGCTCTCCTCCACCACGGCCAAAATACCGGCGACTCGCAGCAGGTTGTCGGCGGCCTTCGATCCGCTGGGCCGCACGCTGGCCAGCTCACCAAACTCACCCAACTGGGCTTCGATGGCATCATGCAGATCAATCCAGCGACGGCGGGCCAACGGACTGAGCGTCAGCGGTGATAGCTGCAGAGCACCGTCAGCGGAAAGTGACCAAGGCTGATAAAACAGGGCCGAAAGACGGTGGTGATATCGCTTTATGGTGGCGTCTTTGGACAAGTCGACAGCCTGGTAGCTGCGTTGTCCGGCCAGGCTGGTGGGCCAAGTCATCAGGCAGCGACCGAGAATGCCTTGCCCCTGCAGCAACGGGTCACTGAATAACTGCATGGCCAAGTACGGCTGCAACATCAGGTGCAGGCTCAAGCGCCGGTCATAAGCCCGCAGGCTTTCGCCGACCATGGATCGAGCGCGATCAATTGGGCTGCCGTCCCAGAGTGACGACAAGGTCGTGATCGCTTTCAAACGGTTATCCCGACTCATGGTACTGCTGCCGAGAAACTGTCCTCCTTCATCGCAGAACAACCCCATGCTGGGCAAGTCATGACAGAGCCCCTTGATCAGGGCCTCGATAGTCGGGTCTGTGGTGATCATTCGGGGTGCAGAGGGCTCCGCTTCAAGCGGTACGCCGTTTGCGGAGTCGGGATCAGCAGAGCAGATACGCTGCGCCTGTCGCTGCGCGGCATGGTACCGAGCAAGTTGTTCACGGTAGCGCTGCCACTGTTCACGCTCCCATTGCCGTGCTGGTAGCAAGGCAAATCGGTCCGCCGCCGTCTTGCGATCCCCTGACGCGGCCACAGTGATCAGGTATAGCGACAATGGGTAATTTCTCCCGTCGAGGTATAAGCCCGCATGACCTTGAGTGGCGAGCGCCGAGGCAGCCAACACCGATTGCGCAGCCAGTGCCTGGGGCACACCGATCACTTCGGCCATGCGCGCCACCGCGGGGCCAAGAACTCCACCCAGCGCCTGGACCGGATAGGGATCAGCCACAGGATTCGATTCAATAAGCGGTCGAGGGTGTCGTGGTAGTTCAAGCTTCGGATCTAACTGCTGCATGGGCCCTCTCCTCGGTGATTGCTGGTTGTCCTCACGTAGTCCCGCCACGGCTGTTGAGTGTTATCAGGGATCAAGGCCCCTGCGGCCTGTGAGGTGTTCACTGACGCGGAACGAACGGCTCCTTACGACCGGGAGCGAGGGCATGAACCCATGATCTGGCCTCCTTGGCGCATCCGAAAATGCGGGCGGGCGGAGACTGTGACGACTGACGAGCTCGGCACCTGGAGATCATGGGTGGGAGAAGGCAAAGACATGGACACCTGGGGCATGCCTGACTGTCAGTCAGGTGCAGCTCGTCCATGAGCTGCGGCACCGATGCCTGTGTCGTTGTGGATGGCGACGAATCGGAGTTGTCAGGCCGATTGTCACGAGGAGAGTTGCAGCAGTGCCTTGTACGACGAGGCTTGCAACAGTGGTTCGAGCGCCCGTCTCTTTTCAGCAGAAAGAGACGGGCGTGGTCTGGCGCAGCGAAGTGTGCCGAAAGGTGAGGTTGCTGCAGCGCAGAGAGGAAGTTCCATCGTCTGCCGCAGTGGGCAGATAAGTCGAGTAGGCATCCATCACTCTTAAGGAGTGACCGTGCGAGCCGCCGGACGCTAATCGCACTTCGGGAGAACCACCATGCAAGTGGCGTAGCCTTGAAGGTTCTGGCTACCTGGGCTGGTGCTGTCAACGACAGCGGTCCGTGCGTCAATTTTTATACCCACTCGAAAAGACGGTCAAGCGTTACGGGCAAAGCGTGCAAAAAGTGGCGACTGTCGCCACTTATGTCGCCATGCTCCAGGCCCCGTTCTGTATGGGTTGTCGCCGTTGTCGCCGGTGTCGCCATCTCTCCAGCCATAGCCCTACGACAAGCTCTGCTTTGACGTTGAAACTGCGTTGCGCTCGATAGAGATCGAGGGCAATTACTCGGGTAAAAGATGTGGCGCTAATCAAATTTGAAATAGGAGGGTGGAACGAGGCGGCTTCGAGAAAAAGCGAGTGAACCCTCCGATCGGCGCGATCAAAGATCGCTGGATCGGAGGGTTTGGCGGGAAAAGCAAATCTCAAACGTCAAGTACAGCCTCAAGCATCAAAGTTGGCTGATTGAGAGGTGGCGGCTTCACGCCGCATGATCAGTGTCTGCTGCAAGCGCAGCAGAAAACCGGCCTCAAACGCTTCCTGAGAATCCCCTGGGCGATGACGCTTTCGGCTCTGCGCCAGTGCCCACCATAACGGCAGTGATGAGCCGTCAAGCCAAGTCTCCGCACAACGAACGCCGTCCTCAATCATTGGGCCGAATTCATTGCCCCATGGGGTCCGGATACCAGGACAACCTTCAACAGACGGGATAGAAAAGTACTCACCGATCTGCTGATGAACGCGCTGAGCGGGGATGCCGGTCAGATATCGAAACGCTTTGTCGAACAACACTGCGGCATCATCCAGCAGCTCTACAGCCAGCTCAACGTCCTGCGGAAAATGAAGCAGGATGCTTTGTGCTCCATTAAGCCGAAGAGTGGCAGCCTGTCGAAGTTTAACTGCGGCATCTTCAGGGGTAAGCGATGCCGTATCGATGGTGTTGGGTTTGGGGAGGCCGATTAGAAGCGAGAGATCAAACATCTCGGAATCCTCCGAGATAGTTTGCAGAACGAAACAAACGGCCAGGGCGGCGCACGAGCTTAAAAGGGGGACAGGTCATTTTCCTTATCTCCTCGGACAGTTAAGGAGCCATCCACCCAACCGTTCTGACACGAAATGGGTGGCGGACCGTACGGGGGTCAGAAACCGGCGTCCGAGGGAACCGGCCAGGCCGAAGCCTGCCCCGCACGGACCGCCATAGAAAAGCAGCAGCTAAGCCTCTGTAAGCACTTATTCGCTGGCTATGGCGCTATGCGCCTCGAACAATTCAGGTTCTGACACCCGGCCACGGGATTGACCGCGACGGGGCAAAGCGTAAATGTGAAGCCGCAACAACACAAGCATGCAGCATCAATAAACTCAGCACCCAAATGGAAGCTGCCGGCCAGACACTAACGCTCGCCAATAGCAGGATGGCTCTGCCAATACAGATCTGATCCAGCAACTCTTTACTATAACTCCCGGTCACGCTGATAGAATCAGTATCGCTATACATGACACACTTCTGAGAAATGATATGAATACAGAGTTGACGGAAGAAGAGATGCGTCGTGCGCTATTCGGTGGGCCTGAATCCCCTGCCCCGGCAATTAACTCACACGCGCAAGACACCGTACGGGATGTCGCGATCGTGCAACCGGTAAAGGTAGCGAAAAAACAGAAAGCCTCAAAAGGCTTCACACCCAGGCTGAGAGTCACGCTGCGAGTCGGAAATGAATTTGAAGGCAAGACGCACGAGATCGTACATGAGGCCGATACGCTGAGCTCCCTAGTCGCGGAGCAAGAAGCTACTAGGACGGCCAGAAAAAAATTTAGATTTGTGGAAGTGGTATCGGTCAAGTCTATGTAAGTGGCCCTATCACTTGGCTCACTCACCAGGCATTAAACCACCTTCAGTTACCGCGAGTCACCCGTCCTACCGGCTTGTGTTGACTGAGGCCTCAAACTGCAGGTGCAGTAATCGTATCGCGACCTAGCTCCAACACTATTACTCAATTAAAAATCTCAATACTTAACAGCCCACCAGTCAAAGCTTCGTAGCTTTTAAATTTTTGAATCAATCGAAACTTCAGTCTCAACATGTGCCGCAATTCTGTTAGCAATTTCAGTATATAATTGCACATCTTCGCCTTCTGAAGAAATTGAGATAATGAGACTGTAACGAGCATTAGATCGATATCTATTCAAATGCGCTCTGTAACGCCACCATCCCGACACAGGATAAATGGCTATTTTATCTCTGGCGGCCAAATCAATCGCATGGCCAATCCAAACATCGCTATGTACTGAACCTGCCGCAACGCTTTTTGATCCGAAAGTCCAGTTGCTATCGACTTCCGCTGGCTGAGGTTTTATTTCTGCTTTTTCAAGTTTGTTTATTCGATGTCTGAAATCAGAGTCAGTATCTGATTTTTTCTTCAGTTCAAAACGAAGACCGTATGACTGATATCGGGCGGGTACAACCTGCGCCATCTCGCCGGGACTGGGCTCAATAAAATATGATAGCGTGATCTTCAGCTGTACCTCCCGGTTTTCCAATCGTTCAAGCTCGCTTTTTGGCCATGGAAGATTGTAATAATGAACCTCGTTAAACGATGGAGCCCCGACCTCTCGCCCTTTATCATTCACGTCTTTTTTGAAGGGCTGAATATACGCCTCGGAAATTAATGCGAGATCATTTTGCGCAGATGCAAGAGCACGCTCTAGCTGCGGTACACCATACCCAAACTGGCGTGCAAGCATAATGCATTCTTTTTTTGTTTTTCCCCGAAGCTTGGCTAGCATTGCCGGAGTCCACTGGGCACTATGAATAATAAGAGCCCTTATAGTTTCTGGCCAAAGATCTGGAAACCGCGCCATAATCTCCGCTGCGAGGCCCGCAGCTTGCGCGGTCGCAGAGCTAGTAGCCCAAAACTCTTCAATGGGATTTTTTGTGAAGTTCTTCCCAGTAGTCAGTATAGAAAGTGCTGGCACGCCAGATAGTAGTTCCCGTCCATCAGGGCTAATAGCTTTGTTTCCTGCCTCAAATACAATTTCTGGCTTAATTGGGCTTCGTGAATGCTCCCAGTCTGTACTTATACGACTATAAGGGCTATGGTCGCCGACCTCAGCAAGAGTTCTCCAACCATCCATTTTCGGTTGTTCAGACAGATCTATCTTGTCTGTAAAACCACCAACAGCAATAGCATTCCATGACTGGCCTGGGTCTTCTATTGGGAACTCATCAAGATCAGAGACATCATCTGGATTCGATGAGTCTGGGATATTTCCTGCTGAAAGAATGAATAACCGTTTAGGGCCTGACCGGTCGTCATCTTCGTTATCGAAGTCACCAAGCATCGAGCCTGAGCAAATCTGGTCAATTGCGGAGCTCCATGTTGTTGGCCGCTCGCCGGATACATCCTCGTTGGAGATTGCCATGCAAAAGACACGCTTTCGACCTGGTGCCCGAGCTTCCGCAAGGGCAACAGCTGCCTGAGTGATAACGCCATAACTGGACGGCTCGTTTCTTGACCAGTTAGGTGGAGGAATAAATTTTACAGATTCTAACCGCGTGTTTAAGCCTATATTTCGTTGATCCGCCAAGGCAAATGTGAGATCGCCATACAGCGCAGCGCCGGCCATATTGGTCCCATGGCCGTGATGGTCATCACTTCCCCAGTCCGGATGTATAGCCTGGCAATCTTCTGATGCTAAAGCGTATTGGAGGAGAGGATGAGCTTGATTCACCCCGTTATCAAGTACGCATACCGCTGGACAATTGATGGCGGGGGGGACTACTCGAGTTACCAAATCAGCAATCCAGCTTTCTCTTTCCGCAGAGGTTAATCTTGTAAAAAAGTAGGGGTTGTCCGTTGCTTTTCGTAGTTCTTCAATTGCGTCAGTGTTGCTAATGAGTATGCTCATCTCAAGTGGATTAGCATAAACCAATAAAATCTCCGTATCTGGAAATCTCAACGCCGCTTCGTTTACGCGTAGCTTTAACTTATGAGCCACTCTGCGAAGTTTCTCTGACCTGGAAGATACACACCAACATTCCCACCACAAATTATTCGACATATCCCGGGGGAAGGATCGCGAGTCTGTCCAAAGACTTTCGATATCGCCTATCGTAAAATTTTCGACTGGCGCAAACTTCAACTCATTTTTTGCTTTTCCTGACTCGACTGTTTCTTCAGCGTACTCCTGAACCTTTAAGGTTAGAAACTCTACGGCGTCTTCGGGGACATATAGAGCGCCAATAATTTCGCCATCGTCAGCTACTCTCAATGCCGAAAACCTTATATCCTGACTTTTCCAATTCAGATCCGGAATGGCCGAGTCGGCAGAGATTAAAACCTCCAGATATATTGCCGGACAGCTTTCACTTATATCAGAGCTATAAAAACCATTATTTCCAGCTGCAGCCTGGAAAGCTAAAGCTAGTTTGTCGCGAAGCTTTTTACCATGAGAGACTCCCCGACTGGACGTCATGCCACTTAAGTCTTTATTAGGCCGTTGATAAAGGTGGTCACTCTGAAAGCCTTCGACGCGGAAATGTGGAAGGCTATAGTGTAAGGCCTTAGTCGCATCGTCCATAATTCTACGCCTCCTGCCTGCACTCACTATTTAGTTAGGGGTCAACCCAGACATAGTTTCTCTAAGAGCATGACGTTCTTTAAGGGCATTTATTATTATTTCGGCTGAGACCTGTTTCATATCTCCCAGAATCATGCCCTTTATAACTTCACTTGCTGCCCTGCTGAGCTCGGCCTGACTTAAGCCTGTAGCTTCATCAACAATTTTCCCCCAAGAAAAACGCTTGGGCAAGTGAGAACATAAAAAAGAACTCAGCACTGCTTTGATGCCGTCCGAATCGGGAAGATCATACTCTAATATGTCATCGAATCTACGAAATAACGCGCGATCTAAAAGCTCTGGGTGATTAGTTGTAGCAACTACAAGACTATCCGTACTATTTGACTCCTCAAGAAATTGCAGGAAAGAGTTCAGCACCCTCCGCATTTCTCCAACATCATTGTCCGCGTTGCGGCGCCCACCGATAGCATCAAACTCATCAAACAGATAAACAGCACGAACAGATGCGATCTGATCGAAAATCAAACGTAACTTAGAAGCAGTCTCACCCATGAATCGTGTAATAACCGTTTCGAGCCGAATTGTAAAAAGCGGTAATTGCAGCTCGCCAGCCAATATCGAAGCAGTCAACGTCTTACCCGATCCGGGCGGTCCCACGAGAAGCAAACGAGAGCTAGGTGGAAGACCGTGATGTCGCAATCGGTCACGCTGCCTTTGTTGATGAATCAACCGTTTTAACCGATCCCGCATAGAGTCTTGTAAGATCAAGTCTTGAATTTGCGTTTTTGGGTATGAAACAGACAGGAGATTCTCGAGATCGCCTCGAGGTTTGGAGATTGGAATCGCAACTTCGCTTCCTACGCGACCAGACACACTTCGGATAGAAGTTTTACGTTTGCGTGCGGCATCCACTAGGGTCTTCAACTCGTCTGCGACTTCCTGACGGCCACGACGTGCTTCCGCGGCCGCAACTTGGAGAGCGATCGAGAGGAATTGCTCCTCGTCCCCCTGATTGTGGCTGCTGAGCAGTGCGATAATTTGTCGGGCCGTAGCCATAGGAGCGTCTTCCCTGTCCGGTCTATGGGCTGCTGCTTGGATTCAACCAGCAGTTTAGACGATCATCTACCCCCAAGCCTACTCACGGTCGTCAGATAAAGCTCTCCTGGAATCTCTCCGGTAAGAAAAGCTGAGAGCTACAGTGTAACAATCTCAGCTTTCACTCATAGGTGCTGGCTAAGATTGAGAGTGGTGGCGCAGATGTGATCCCGCCTAGGTTGCTGATTTTAACTGCTGAGAACTGGTATGGGCCAAGGATTTTCGGCAGCTTGGATCAATCGCGTCATCTCCAACACTTCGATAATAAACACACCGCTCAAGCCGAAAGCAGCCAGGCCTGGCAGTCTGGCTTACAGACGTGGGGCTTGCGACATAGGAAAGCGTCGTCACGCGCGAGGCGCAGTATTCCGGCGTGTCGCTTTCGCAACAGAGGGCTACGAAAATAGGGGCGGCGGGGTTCATTACCGATCAGAGCCCACCTAAAGAGGGTACCTGCCGTGCTGCTCATTGTGCACGCGTACTGAGCCATATTTAAAGGTTGAGCGCATTACAATGTCGGAAGGTGGTGTTATAGATCGGGGGTTTTTTACTTCGATAGGGTTGCAGTGCGAAGATTCCAAGCTCCCATTCGTCCCAGGATATGACCGGTTTAGCAAAAATCGATAATTTACTCGACACTCACACTCGACTTCATATTAGTCCCTAGCTAGAGCCTTTTCATATTCGGAAAGAGTTTATTTACGATCCCGGCAATATAAGCACGGCATGGTAGAAGCGTGCCTTAGTATCATTTTATGAGCAGAAAATCTCTGACGGGAGACGTATTGCGTTTACAAGTTCATCTACCGACGTCAAAATTCGGTGGCAGCTTTCAGTGATCATGGGATTGTCGCCAGTGCTAAGTAAAGTTCGGTCGTCAGTTTTTAGTCCAATACATAATTTTCCAAGTGCGTAGCCATACCCTAGCTCAAAAGCGACACCTTCATCTACTGTGCGTCCGTCCAATACTGCAATGATAATGTCAGAGTTCGCTATAGCGTCAACGTCTTTCTTGAAGACGTATTTTTTTGCTAAGTTGAGCGCCATTCCATCTGCTACAAGTTTTGTAAGCAACCCTCCATCTCTCTGTGGTAAAAACACATCAATAAATGGGGCTAGCATTAACTCAATATTTGCATTAAAACTCCGCTCCATTTCGTTGAAAAGAGGTGCGGCTAAGTATGCGCGAGGCTTTCGTGAGACTTTGAAATTAAACATGTCGCTCCATGACCTCTGTCAGATTGGTAGGGTCGTAGGTTTTGAGCAAAACCTTCCTGACAACTCTTTTGGCTATCTGCCCTGGTGTTTGACCTTCAGTATTGAAAATAAATTTCGGACTATATATCTCTTTCAATGCGCTTGTTTGATTATCAAGATAATCTTCTTTTCCAGCCTGTTCTGGCGATCTGCCCCGAGAATAGTTTCTTGATACCAAAGTTGTTCCCTTTGCCTCTAAGAAGATGATTTCTCCATTTTGCCAGTCTCGATGACGCGTAATGATGCTTTTCATGTCAGACGTTTTTTTCTTGTTTTCATCTACGTCTTGGGAGAACGCATACAAATCAAGGGGGCCTCGATCCATGAAATGGAAACCTACCCCTGCCGAATGCATCCGGTTATTTTTTTCCTTTAGTTCGCCATAAACGAAACTGTCTATTTTCTCAGCTTCATCTTTGCTCAATGTTTTAGAGGACCTGTACATTTCAGGGGGCGGTGGTTGCGTCCACTCTTCATGAGTGTCGAAACAGCGAAGATGTTCCAACAAGGACGATTTGCCCGCCGCTACTGGTCCAACTATATAATAGTGCCAGCGAGAACGTCGATCTTCCCCCATCTCGTCAAGTCTGTCGCTAAAGCGACGCTGATCTAAATTCAACAAAGAAAAGAACGACTTCATTTCAGTGGAAGTCAAAAAAATAGTAAAAACGTTATACAGATCAAGATTTGCATTAAATATGTCGGATTGTTGTTCACAACTTAGTGAAAGTCCGTCCTTGATCCAGTGAATCATATAGTGATGGTTTGCGGGGCTTTTATCCCGATTAAGCCGCAGATAATTTTTTAATGAGGCATCAGCTAGCGAGTGACCTACTATTAGCATTGTATTCTGAACAAAACGCATAAAAATATATTCTGCACTAACTCCAGGCGCCCTTGCCATTGCGTCGGCAAACGAGTCTTCCGTAAAAATTAGCTTGGGGCTTCTTTTCTTTAATGAAACTTGAGGCAGTAGTCCGTTGACGTGATATATAGTTGTGTGATTGGGACGATCTAGTAGGGCGGGGCGCCATTCAACAGAGTATGACCGGCTTTGATTGTCACGCGCGGGATTGTAGCTAACGGCCTGTGCCAAAATATCGTCGAAATTAAAGTTGATTACAAAGGACACTTTTTTAGCTAGATCTTTGAGCTCGAACAAGTAGGGATGTTTGACAAATAGCTCTGCTAAGTTCGCAGGAACATCTTTATAGATGGCTTCGTGGATTGAAGCCGCCCAGTCGTGGTTTATTGTCGCTTCTTCGGAGGCGCTGAAATTATCATCTTCAGCATTGCGACGGCGATTATAAATAATTTGGCCTAGATATTCTGGGGTGAGCCCGGCAGTCTTATGAGCTATATAGTCACCTGCCAATGCGGAAGGTGTTGCAGCGAGACGCTCGAGTAATCCATACCAGTTGGGGACTCCAGCATCGATTGAAATTCCTGCTCCCGTCACAAGATTCAACCGCTGTTGCTGGAGGCGTTGATAGAGATGGCACAGGAAGCGTGGCAATGCGGGTTGGCGAAGAGTCGCTGCAGTCAGGTCGTCCATTACTTGTCGCTCTCTTGCATAGATATTAAGTGGGCTACTGAGCCAAGACCATCTGGTTTATATTTTTTTGCCACATCACGTAGATTCCACAATCCAGATTTGACTATCGGGGGCATGGGAGAATGATGGCCAAGCCAATTGGTTTCAGATGTGTCAATGGTTTCAAAATTTTCTGTGCAAAGCGCTATAAGTTGTGTCTCGATATGAGCCCTCAAGCTATCTTTGGACGGTTCATCATCAACTGGAATGACGAAAACTTCTAGGGTGCTTAGGTACGTACTAACCTTTCGCTCAAGCTCAACTTCCTCCTCGCGGATTTCGGCTGGCGCGTGCTGGCCTTCTCCCCAAGACTCTTTCTGAAAACTTAACTCTCCAGATTCTAAAAGGGCTCTGCCCACATGAAGCCGAAAAATAGAACCGCGGTGATTTCCCCCTCCATCCATCTGACCAAAATGGCTTCGTAGCCGAGTTCTTAGAGTGGATTTAGATTCAAAACTGACTGCGTGAGTGCCAATCCGGACAATCCTTGGCCCCTTGCTCAGGAAGTTTTCCTCGCGCGGATCTAAAAAAATGTAAACTCCCCGCTTCGCAAGTTTGCTGTTGGGGAGTTCTGAGAACTTAAAGGTGAGTCCTTTTTTTCTTGCTGTATCAATGTATAGGTATAGCTTTCTCAAGTCTCTGATGCGTATGCTGACTCGCTCGGCTTGCTCCAGCCAAAGCGGTATATTCTCCGGGGGCAACTCCGTGAAAGGAGTTATAATTTTAATGTTATAGTCAGCCTCTGAGTTGCAAGCTATAAGTGGAAGTACGTAATCTTTCTCGGCCAAGATCGTGACTGCCGCGCCATTTCTAAAGGTGGCGATAGACTTTAATACGGACTCTGCCCATAGGATTTTTTTTTGCTCGTCCAAAGTGGAAATTTCAACATCATATGGTTCAACTATTTGATTCGGCTCAAGAAGACCATGTTTCGCTGAAAGCACAAAGAAATTGGCTTCAATATTGGTTGCTATTGCTTTTGAGCGCTTGAATCTCTCTGAGGTATATAAATCCTTAGCGAGTGTAGGAGACTTCTTTTTGTGACGTCCACAACCAATCACGATAATAGGAGGCTTACCATCATCATTTAACAGCGAAGCCAGCGGCTCAAAGGCTGGAAGCGCGAAGAGATCACCCTGAATGCCGTCTTCGATTTTCATTTTTTCCACACGATGGTGTCAGCTTTCTAGGATTTTAGCGGATTACGATTAGCGATTCTACGGGTAACCTCATTACAGGTTGGTTGGTTGATTTGCAATGAAACTTATTAGAATCATCCTACCTCTTCAGGTGCTACCTTGAGCTAGAGTGAGATCCGGGCAGGAATGAGGCGCTCGCATGCTCATCTGACCAGTTCTAGGTCATCGCCGCTGCCCCCTTTGATCCTCACTTTCACCCCGCTAACCTTCCTTGGTAGCTTTCAATCCAGCGGCCAGTTTTGGTCACCTGTAAGAAATCTGAGCTCCCCTCGAACAATGGAGCGTTAGGTAAAAAACAACCCCGATTCTTCCCTTACCACCGACATCAACATCACCTTAGGCACTTGCGGCAATATCCATTCGCCTCTGCTTGCGATACGTGCCTGAGGCACTGGTCGCAGTCTGGGGCCGCGACAAGTTTGGCAGAAGGGCCTGCCTGTTATCTGTTGCCCCGGCAGCCCTTCATGGATGGGAAGCACTCTAGCTAGTGCGGATCTGAACAGTTGCCGGAGCAAATATAGGTGGACGGTCAGATGGAGTGCAATTTCGCTATGTATTCCAGCTGGTATTCCAACCAAAAATAAAAACGGATATTAACTATAAAAATCAATATGATAAGAACGAGATTCAGATTACCCCGGCCCACCAAACAAGCTAGACAAGAAAGGCACTAGGCGATTCTCGCAAGCGCCTTTCTTGTGCCTGAATGAACAGCTCTGGCTCGTCCATGCCAGCCCAACTGCGTCACTCCCCTGACATACGCCTGACACGCCACCAACGCGATTACTTCTTGGTCGCCGGCGTCTACGATGCCGATCATCGGTTTTGTTCAGTTCTACCTCGCAACAACGAATCGCACTGCTAGCCTCCTTGCTCAGCACCAACCCACACAAGGAGAAACAAAAATGCCAGATGATCTCACCAAACGTCGGCCCCAGGACTCATCAAAAATCAACGTACATGAACCCTATGAGTTGAATTATTGGTCTGATCACTTCGGTGTATCAAAGGAGAAGATCAAGGATGCAGTCAGGGTAGTTGGTGTCATGGTCGACAAAGTAAAAGCTTATTTAGGTAAGTGATTACCTGAGCGGAGGACCGTCAGGTCTTCCGCTTTGTCATCGACAAACAGCCGTAGTGGAAAACAACTCGCGCTCACAGCCGATCCAAACCTGCGCTCTACCAGCAATTTTTCCAAGACCTACACTTTTACTGGTCCAGCAGACTGTTATCTCTTTCTGCACATCTCAACGTCACCCAGGGCTTTCAAATCAGTTGCAATACCGAACCTATATCTGTAGTAGTCCATGATTTATTTTCGCTCCTCCTCTATGAGGTGTTCGACTTTCCTTATCTCTCCATCATTGGCGTGGATATTGTAAAACTTCGCCTGAAAGACCGGGCGTTTCTTGTAAAATAGAATCTCCTCAAGGCCACATCTTCCAGAGCTTCGTAGTAGCCGATATAAAGAACAAGGCCAGTAACGCCAGCACTGTGGTGATCAATAGCTTTTTCATTCTTTCGGCGCTGGTGGAGTCATCAGTTTAGTTTTGGCTCTAATATTTCTAACCAATTCCACCCCGATATTCCCAGAGCAGATCTTTCCTTCCGAGGATTGGGTTTCTTTTCGACTTTGAAAAAACGATTGCCCAGAATCTTTCGTACACACAAAGCAGACATTCCTTACAGCCTTTAAGCCCTCAATGAACTGACGCAATTAAAAACGCTGAGATAACCTTAAATAGTCGCGAATACCAGCGACCGGCTTTGACAGGCCAAAAAAGTGTAACCTTCCGCACCGCCCCAAAAGACGGCATGCTTTCGCTCGCGCAGTTCTCTATGGCGGCTGTGCGTGGGGCATCCTTGGATGCGCCGGGTTCCTACACTTCCGGTCTGTCAACCCGCGTACAGCTGCCACCCAATCCTGTTTGACAGCAGGGAGTGGCCGCTTCTTTCGACAGTGTAGGAACTTGACCATGAAGAAGATCACGCCCAATCCGCCCTGCCCCAGCGCCTCCGATTTTTTCGCGAGCCTCGTGTTTTCAGAACCTTCAAAACTGGACGCCATCAGCCAGCCAATGCTCGACGTCAAGTCAGCAGCGCAGGACGGAGACTCGCATTCACTCTTTGTCCTGACACCCAACATCGATACGGAAACGCTGTTGGTGCATACCCGCGAGAACCTTGCCTCGCTCAATGCGCTGAGCGACGACCTGATCGCCGGACTCGGAGGCCAGCAGCGCAGCAAAGCTCTGGCAATCCAACAGTTCGTCATGCTGAGCGAGTTGTTGATAAACAGGGCTCTCGAACAGGTTGCCCCGTCTCATTCAACACCTGCTCATGCAGCCTGAATGGAGAAGACGCCATGGTCCGCTACATGCCCATCACTGGCCTGGACTGCACGATCCCAGCCTTGCTTATCGATACGGAAGCTCCTCTGGACGTGCTGCATGAAAACGCGGCCTATCGCATCCGTTGCGCCACCCAACTGCTAGAGCAACTGGCGACAGACAACACTCTGCAAAGCAATGCAGTCACCGTGAACGAACTGGCGCAGTTGTTAGTGATCCCCCTGCGCGATGGTTGTGACCTGCTGGATATCATCGGGCGACGTTTACAAGCCGAGGTTCTCTCGACGTAAGTAAATAGGGCGGCTTCCGAGCCGCCCGCTTTCATCAAGACAGCCCCCATTTTCTCCCCCCACACACCTATCGCCCTCCAAAAAGCACCTTCAACTCCACCCCCTCCGCCATCGCCTTATTACCCGCATCCCCCGGATGCAGGTGATCTCCCGAATCGATCTGCGGTAACAACCGAGTTGGATGCCGCGGATCGCGGGTCATCTGATCAAAGTCGATCACCGCATCAAATGCCTGGCTGGTGCGTATCCACTGGTTGAGCGCCTGGCGCAGTTGTTCCTTTGGGGCGCTGTGGTAGTGCTCGATGATGCTGCCCTGCAGGGCGCCTTCGAAGGGCAGCAGGGTGGTGCCGATGATGCGGAGGTTGTGGCGATGCGTCTGGTCGATCAGTTGTCGATAGCCGGCGATCAGCTTTTCCAGCGACGGCAAGGGTGCGTTCGGCGCGAAGGCGGTGCCGGGCCAGCTGATGTCGTTGATGCCCAGCATCAGCACTACGGTTTTCACTCCGGGTTTGCCCAGCACGTCGCGCTCGAAACGCGCCAGTGCACTGGCGCCCATGCCGTCTTCGAGCAGGCGGGCGCCGGATATGCCGCCGTTGAGCACCGCGACGTTCTCTCTGGCCAGGCGCTGGGCGAGGAAGTCGGGCCAGCGTCGGTTGCTGTCCAGGGTCGAGCCGTTGCCGTCGGTAATGGAGTCGCCGAGTACCACCAACGCACGGCTGTCGAGCGGGGCGTCTACCAGGATGTCGCTGAGGAACAGCCGCGCCTCCACCTGTTCCTTGCCTTCCAGCCGCTGCGCGTTGACCTGGTTGCCCGGGCTGATAAACGCGGTTTGCTTGCCGTCCCAATGGAAGGTGGTCAAGGGCGTGCGCTGCGGCAGGTACAGCGAGACCACCAGTTCATCCAGGTCCGATACCGCCAGCGCCACAGGGTCACTGGTCCGGGTTTCGCCCGGCGCGAGGCTGACCTGCTCTTGGCCGCCGAACTTCAGCACCTGCCCGGCGCCCTCCGGGGCAGCGACCCGCGCGGCCCCGATCAGCAGTGGCTGCTGGCCATACTCGTTGGAAACCACCACCCGTACCTGGCTGCCACCAACGCTGACGCGCAGCTTCTGGTGAATAGTGCTGTCGGCCAGGGCCTCGGGAATCCGCGTGGGCAGCGGCAACTCGTTGCCCCAGGTCGGTTGCGGGCTGGCCATCCAGGTGGTGAGCCAGTTGTCCTGGGCCAGGGCAGGACCTGCGGCAAGCAGGGCCGTGACTATCAGTGGTAGGGAAAATCTTGAGTGCAGGGCTTTCATCCGGGTAGCTCCTTGACGCAGTAAGGCTGAGGCGAGCCAGATTGCCCCATTCGAAATAACCGTGATAGAAGGCATAACTTCATACAGCCCATTCCGATATCGAATACCCCATGGACAGCCTCAAAGCGATGCACTGCTTCGTCCGCGCCGTCGAGCTGGGCAGCCTTTCCTCCGCCGCCCGGGAGCTGGGCAGCACGCAACCCACCGTCAGCAAGCTGGTGGCGGCCCTGGAAAAGCAGTTGGGTACCCGCCTGCTCACCCGCGGCACCAGCGGGCTAACGCCCACCGAACAAGGCAAGCGTTTCTACGAGCGGGCGAAAGCCGTGCTGGAGGAATATAGCGAAGCAGTGGCCGAAGTACGCGGCCTGACCGAGCGCCCCGAGGGCGTGCTGCGGGTCAATGTGCCGGTGAGCCTGGGGGTGTTACACCTGAATGCATTGCTGCTGGCGTTCATGGCGCAATACCCGGACATCGAGGTGGAGCTGATCCTCAACGATCGCTTCGTCGACCTCACCGAGGAGAACGTCGACCTGGCTCTGCGTCTCGGTGGTGACTTGCCGCCAAACGCCATCGCCCGGCGCATCGCAACGTCGCCACGCTACCTGGTGGCGGCGCCGGAGTACCTGCGCCAGCATGCGCCCTTGAACAGCCCGGCCGACCTGAGCGCACACAACTTCCTGCGCTTCGCCTGGCTGGCGGCGGGCGACCGCCTGGAGCTGAGCGGCCCGAGCGGCGAAAAGGTCAGCGTCACCGCCCAAGGGCGCTACCGGAGCAACAGCTCATTGGCCATTCGCGACGGCGTACTGCAAGGTGCCGGGCTCTGTATCACCCCGGCCTGGCTGGTCAGCGACCTGCTGGAAAGCGGGCAGCTGGTGCGGGTCCTGCCCGACTGGAGCGGGCCACCCAACGAGGCCTTCCTGATCTACCCCGAGCGCCGCTACCGGCCCCTACGCGTGCGCTTGCTCATGGAATATCTGGCCGAACGGGTACCGCAGCTACCCGGCTTCATTGCCTGACCCGATAAACATCGATACCCGCCCCGGACACGATCAATGGCCATTACGATCCCCTTTTGGCCAACCCCGTGCTGTGAATCCCAGGGGCCGTCGGCAAGAATCGAACCCGGACCGCTGGCTCAGTGACCCAGGCTGTCACCAGAACCGCCCTTGTGAACCTTGACCCTCTTTGTCCTTTGCCCTTTTAAAGGACCGCCTGCCGCGTACAGAACATAAAAACCATCGCCACGCTGGGGAAAAAATTCATGGCCACTATGAAACGCATACTGAGTGCCACCGTTTGTGGGCTGTCGCTGCTGGCCGCCGCGGCGCAGGCCGAGCAGCGCGAGCTGCGGGTGTACAACTGGGCCGACTACATCCTGCCGTCGGTGCCCAAGGACTTCGCCAAGAACAGCGGGATCAAGGTCACCTGGGACACCTTCGACACCAACGAGTCCCTGGAAGCCAAGCTGCTGACCGGCAACTCCGGCTATGACCTGGTGGTGCCGTCGAACCAGTTCCTCGATACCCAGATCAAGGCCGGGGTATTCCAGAAGCTCGACAAGTCCAAGCTGCCCAACTGGCAGCACCAGGACCCGGCGCTGCTCAAGCTGCTGGACAGCAACGACCCGGGCAACCAGTACGGCGTGCCCTACATGTACGGCACGGTGCTGATCGGCTTCAACCCGGCCAAGGTCAAGGCAGCGCTGGGCGACAACGCGCCGGTGGACAGCTGGGACCTGGTGTTCAGGCCCGAGAACATGGAGAAGCTCAAATCCTGCGGCGTGGCCATGCTCGACTCGCCGTCGGAAATCCTGCCGCTGGCCCTGCATTACCTGGGGCTGGACCCCAACAGCCAGAACCCGCAGGACTACGAAAAAGCCAAGGAGCTGATGCTGAAAATCCGCCCCTACGTCACCTACTTCAACTCGGCCAAGTACATGACCGATATCGCCAACGGCGACATCTGCGTGGCCATCGGTTACTCCGGCAGTTTCTACCAGTTCGGCAATCGCGCCAAAGAGGCCGGCAACGGCGTGGTGGTGGACTGGCGCCTGCCCAAGGAAGGCGCGCCGATCTGGTTCGACACCTTCGCCATTCCCAAGAGCGCGAAGAATGTCGCCGAGGCCCACGAGTTCCTCAACACCCTGCTGGACCCGAAAGTCATCGCGCCCATCAGTGACTTCCTCGGCTATCCCAACGCCAACAAGGACTCGATCGCGCTGATCGACAAGGCCATCACCGGCAACACCGACCTGACGCCCACCAGCGAGGCGCTGAAGAAGCTCTATGTGGTGCAGCCGCTGCCGCAAAAGCTGGAGCGGGTGCGGACCCGGGTCTGGACCAGCATCAAGTCGGATAAATGATCCAACCCCTCGGCCAGCCCCACCTCAGGGCTGGCCTCACTGGAGCTGGAACACCAGGCAGGGATTGTTATTCAAGCGCCCCTCGAACACCGGGGTCGCCTGCTCCAATGCAGTCCCCGCCAATAACGCCTGATCCTTGCGCGCCAGGATCACCCAGGCCGGACGCGGCAACGACGCCAGCGGCGACAGATCGTCCTTGCTGATAAACCGCGGCTGCTCGTCGTGGTCCAGGTTCATCATGTAGCGCACCGCCCAGGTGTCTTTGCCCAGGTTGAGAAACACCAGGGTTCCGCGGTCCTCCCCACGCAGTTGCTCGACCTGCCTGACAAAACCCCGAGTGTCGAATTGCAGGTCCTTGGCCGGTTCGATCACCTTCACCAGCAGCCACCATTGCGCCGCCAGGGCCAACAGGCTGAGCAGCACCAGGCGCCGTCCCGGCAAGTCGCGAGTGGTTCGCCAGCAGTACAGCGCCAACATCTGCAAACCGAGAAAGACCGCGATCATCAGCGGCAATGAAAGCGCCGGCCAATAACCGTGCTTCTGCCAGCTGTGCCGACAGACCAGCAGTACCACGACACACAGCCCCGGCAACAGCGCGACCAGACCGAGATAAAACCGCCGCGCCCCAACCAGCCAACACTGCGGCTTGAGCAGGCCGTAAGCCGCCACCGCCGCGAACATCGGCACCATGGGCAGGATGTAATAAGCGCGCTTGAAGTGCGGCACCGACAGGCCCAGCAGGATCATCAATCCACAGGCCCCCAGGCGCACCAGCAGTTGCAGCTGATCGTCCGCATGCCGCGCGGACCATTGCCGGCGCAGGACGAACAGGGTCGCCAGCGCCAGCGGCACCACGGGGAAGTAACGGTAGAGGCTGAGCTGAAAGTAGAAGTAGAACGGCTCGCCGCTTTCATCGAGGCGCCCGCTCACCTGCATCTGGTAGACCTGCCGGGCGAAGGCTTCGCCACCGCTGAACTGCGCCAGCTGCATCAGCAGCCACCAGCAGGCGGCCAGCAGGAGCAGGCCGATCACCCCGTGGACGATCACCTTTCTCGCCAGCCGCCAGGCGTCGTCCCGGGAACGGTAACGGCCGAGCGCCCAATAGGTGCAGGCCACGCCGCAGACCTCGATCAGCCCCAGGGGGCCACGGATGGCGAAGGCAATAACGAACAACGGGAAAATCGCGTACTGCCGCCATTTAGAGCCCATCTGCTCGCCGCTGTGCAGCAGGTAAAAACAGCCCAGGCAGAGCAACGAAACCATCTGGTCCAGGCACACCGAGCGCGACTTCTCCAGCAACTGAGTGGTCAGCGCCGTCAGCAGCACCGCCAGCAGCGCCCAGCTTCGATCCAAGGGCGCCAGCAGCCGGTACAGCAGCGCCAACACCCCGGCCGAAGCCAGCGCCGTGGGCAGGATATTGGCCAGTTGGTTGGGCGCACCGAACAGCTGGGCAAAGCCATAGCTGAACAAGGTGGCGGTGCCCGGATAGTCCGGGTAAGGCTCGCCGTAGGTGGTGGGAAACAGGCTCGCGCCGTGGCGGAACATCTCCTGCAGGAACAACCACCAGCGCCCGTCGAAGCCTTGCGCTGGCTGGTCCCAGATGCCGAACGTGAACAGGAACAAAGCGAGCAGAAAGACGCCCAACATCTCGATGCGAATGCGGTGGTGGTCCATGGTTGATCCGTCAGAGGGTGCATTGCCCGAAGGCTTGGGCATGCCGGCTGCCATGTTGCAGCCGCAGGCCCTGAACCATCCCTGAACAGGCCGCAAAAAAATCCCGGCCCTTCCATCAGCCCTACTCGCAAAGACAGGCTGACGCCCCACTCAGCCTGGCGTACTCAGTCCTCCTGCCGAAGAAACGGCAGCAGATGAGCAATAAAGGCCTCGGGCGCCTCCTCGGTGATGAAGTGACCACACCCCGGCACTATCGCCCCCTGAAGATTCAGCGCGTTGCCCTTCATCGTCAGCAGCGGCGCATCGTGGGTGGCATGTTCGGCGCCAATGGCCAGGACCGGCATTTCCAACGGACGGCGGGCGCGCTCGCGGTTCTGCCGGATGCTCTCGGGGATGGCCCGGTAATAGGCGAACCCGCCCCGCAGCCCACCGGGCACCGAGTAGGCTTTGACATAGGTCTCGACCGCGACCCGCTCCTGATGCACCGACCACTTTTCGAACATGTAGGCCAGGTATTGCGCCTCGCGCCCGGCGATCAGCATTTCCGGCAGGTCCTGCAGCTGGTTGAACATGAAGTGCCAGAGAAAGATGTTCTGCCCTGGCGGCGCGAAGATCACCGGCGCCTCGGCCAGGCCGGGAATCACCGCTTCCGTCAGGGCCAGTTTCGCCACCGCCTGCGGATAGTCGCAGGCCAAGGCGTAGGCCACCCACATGCCGACGTCATGCCCCACCACCGAGTACTGGCCGTACCCCAGCTCCAGCATCAGGGCATGCAGGCGAGACGCCGTGGTGCCGGTGTCGTAGCCCTGCTCGGGGCGATCGGACAAGCCCATGCCAGGCAGGTCGACCGCGATCGCCCGATAACCCTGCCCGGCCAGCGCCTGCATGACATGGCGCCAGGTGAACCAGGTTTGCGGCCATCCGGGGATCAACAGCACAGGCCGGCCCTGGCCCTCACTGACATAGTGAATGCGCCCGCCGTCCACCTGTACGTAGCCATGGCGGTAGTCACGCCCGGCAAACGCCTGCTGCTCGAAAAGATCCATGGTCAGCGTCCTTGCAGAGAGGGTTGAGTAATGCCCAGCAGCCGGTTGATCTGGCTCTGGTCCACCGGCGCGCCGGCGAAGTCGTCGAAGACTTTGTCCGTCACCTGGATGATGTGCTGGTTGATAAAGGCCACGCCCTCGCGCGCGCCCTGTTCCTGGTCCTTCAGGCAGCACTCCCACTCCAGGGTCGCCCAGCCGGCATAGTCATAGAGCGCCAGCTTGGAAAAGATCCCCTTGAAATCCACCTGCCCGTCGCCCAGCGAACGGAACCGCCCGGCCCGGTCGGCCCAGGGCTGATAACCACCGTAAATGCCCTGGCGGCCGCTGGGATTGAACTCGGCATCCTTCACATGAAACATGCGAATGAACTCGTGGTAGATATCCAGGTAGTCCAGGTAGTCGAGCTGCTGCAGGACAAAATGGCTGGGGTCGAAGAGCATCTTGCAGCGCGGATGGTTGCCGACCCGCTCCAGGAACATCTCGAAGGTCACGCCGTCATGCAGGTCCTCGCCCGGGTGGATCTCATAGCACAGGTTCACCCCCTGCTCGTCACAGGCGTCGAGAATCGGCAGCCAGCGCTTGGCCAGCTCATTGAACGCCGAGTCGACCAGGCCTTCCGGACGCTGTGGAAAGGGAAAGAAATAGGGCCAGGCGAACGAGCCGGAAAAGGTCCCCATATCGCTGAGGCCCAGCCGGCGAGACGCCTTGGCGGACAGCTTCAGCTGTTCGAGGGCCCACTGGGTCTTGGCGCCACTGTCGCCCCGCAGGGCCGCCGGGGCGAAGCCGTCGCACAGGGTGTCGTAGGCGGGATGCACGGCCACCAACTGGCCGAACAGGTGGGTGGTCAGTTCGCTGATCACCAGGCCATGTTCGGCCAGGGTGCCGCTGACCTCATCGCAATAATCCTGGCTGCTGGCCGCCAGGCGAACGTCAAACAGGCGCTCATCCCAGGCCGGTACTTGCAGCGCCTTGAACCCCAGCCCCGCCGCCCAGGCGGCAATCGCGGGCAGGGTATTGAATGGCGCTGCCGCGTCACTGAATTGAGCCAGGTGCAGGCTCGGTCCCTTGAGGGTTTTCATCGTCAACCTCCTATTATTTGTCGATCGACAAACAATAGGGTGAGCCTCGACACGCCGTCAATACGACGGCTTGATTTTTTTGTCGATCGACCAATAATTGGCACCACTCCCTTTGCATCGAGAACTGGACATGGCTGGCAGACCCCGCGAATTCGACCGAAAGCAGGCCCTGTACAAGGCACGTGATGTGTTCTGGCAGCGCGGCTTCGAGGCCACCTCCATGTCCGACCTGGTGGACGCGCTGGGCATTGCCTCGGCGCGCATCTATGCGGCCTTCGGTTCCAAGGAAGCGCTGTTTCGCGAGGCCATCGAAGCCTACGAGTCGGGCGACGGCGCCTTTGCCGATGCCGCCCTAGGCGACGACATCAGTGCCCGCGATGCCATCGAGCGCATGCTCAGGGAAGCCGTCGAGCTCTATACCCAGCCCGACCGCCCACAGGGCTGCATGGTGGTGTCCTCCGCCACCAACTGCTCGGCGGACAACGACGGCATCAGAGAATGGCTGGCCGAACACCGCCGCGACAGGACCCGCTCCATCATCGAGCGCCTGGAGCAGGCCGTGCGCTCTGGCGAGCTGCCCAAGCGCACCGACGTGATGTCCCTCGGGGACTGCTATGCCACGGTGCTGCATGGGCTGTCGGTGCAGGCCCGGGACGGAGTCGGCAGGTCGCGACTGCTGGCGATGATTCCCATGGCCATGGCGGCCTTCGATGCGCAAACCGAAGCGGCCACATAGCACTCGCCCAACCGCCAAACAGCAGACAAAAAAACGGCCCGGCGGGATCACCGCCAGGCCGCATTCGAGTCATAACGCGAGTTACAGAAAGACCGCCGAGAGCATGCCCAGCGCGCCCAGACAACAGCCGATCAAGGTGCCGCGTCCCGGCAACTCACGGAACACCGACCAGATCACCAGCGGTTCGAGCAGCAACAGCGAGGTCACCGACACCACCGTGATCATCCAGATATCGCCGACCGCCAGGTAGCCCAGCCAATAGGCGCCAATCAGACAGATACCGGCGAAACACATGATCAGCACGGGCAACGCCAGGTCCGGCCATGACGTATTGCCCGTATGCGCCAGGCGGGCGGCGACCACTTCGCTGTAGATCGCGCAAAACTCGCCCAGCACCATCAGCCCTACAGCAGAAACTCCGAGTAATTCTTTGGACATATGACAAACCCCTTGGTATTGAGAGCCAGATTTTTCAGCTCCCAGGCAGCAATGGCTCCGCTGACGGAGCCGCCATGACGATGCCGAGGGGTTTGCTCTAATTCAGTGACCGTGAGGAACCTGAACATGTCCATCTCCTGCGTGGTGGGTGGTACGGGCGCCCGCTGGCGCCATGGGCGGTTGCGGGCCGCTATCTGTATAGGGTATTTCCGGGGCGGTCGACACGGCTTTTTTGTAGGGCATTTGTGGGTTCGCCACCACAGGGGCCGCTGCCGCCAGCCTGAAAGGCTGCGCTACTCGGCCCGGAAGTTCCAGACGATCTCCACCAGCCGCACCGCCAGGATCAGGTACAGCAGGAACAGCGCGACCTGCAGCACCCGGTGATAAGGCAGCTTGGCCAGCCGGCGCAGGCCGTCGCTGACATTCAGCAGCATCAGCAGCGCCGACACCGCGATCAGCCCCCAGCCGGTCAGGCGAGAGCCGAACAGGCCCATGAACACATGTTGCTCGCTGTGCAGCGCATTGGTCCCGGCGGCGAACAGCAAGGCGCAGACCAGCAGGTTCTTGAAGTTGTCGAAGACCCGCGTATTCAGGTCGCCGTCCAGCAGATCCAGATACTTTCGCCACAGTTTGCGCATGTTCAGGGCACCTGTTCAGCCGCGGGGAAGAAAGGCGCCCGGAGCGTTTTCAGGGGCCTGAAGGCCCGCCGGGCGCACCTTCCAGCGTAGTGACGATTGCCGCAATCTGCTTGCGATCCGCGGCCCGCCTCAGACCCGCAGGCGCACGGTCTCGAACAGCGCCCGGTCCTCTTTACGCGCCGAGCGCGCGTGCCGGCGGATCACCTGCAGCAGGCAGTCGGTGAAACACAGCGCCGGGTTGCTGAGGGCGACGTTGCAGCGTGTGACGATGCTCAGGTGCCGGGGTTCGAACTGCTCCTCCAGTTGCAACGACACCAACCGCCCGAGGAATGGCGGCGCGGTGCTCATGATGGTCGGGCCCCAGGTACACATGTCGGCGTGCTCGACCAGCATTTGCAGGATCGCCAGGGAATGGGCGCGGACGATGCGGCGCTCGTCGATCTGCGCGCCGTGGCGCCAGAACAGGTCCTGCATCAGCGCGTCGTGGCCGTCCGGGGCGTAGTTCAGGGTCCATTGCTGATCGAGCAGTTCGTGGATCGAGCGGGCATCCTGCCGGGCATGGCCCTGGCGCACCAGCACCGAGGTCTGGTAGTCCAGCAGGGTCTCGCAGGAAAAGTCCTGGGGCGCCTGGGACGGGTGCAACTGGCCGATGGCGAAGTCCATGCTGCCGTCGCGCAGCAGCGGCTGGGCCACCGCCATCAGGCTTTCGAACAGCTCCAGGCGCACCTCTGGCATGCGCTGGCGAAACTCCAGCACCACTTCCGGCAGCAGGGTCAGGGCGATCCACGGCGTGACCCCGACACACAGCCGGCCGCTGTTTTTCCCGCGCAACTGATCCAGCTCGGCCTGGGCATGCTCCAGTTGCTTGAGCACCAGCCGGGCGTGGGTCAGCAGCACCTTGCCGTACTCGGTGAAGTTCAGGCCGCTGGGGGTGCGGACGAACAGCGGCAACTGCTGGGCGGTTTCCAGCTCGCGCAGCGCCTTGGTCACGGCCGCCTGGGACAGGTTCAGCGAACGCGCGGCGCCACGAATGCTTCCGGTCTCGGCGCTGGCGATCAAGGCTTGGAGTTGATGCAATTTCATCGGCGTGCCCAGGTGACAACTTCGGGTTGTCATCATAACCAAACTGAGCCTCCCCGACAGGCCGCCCGATGCCTAAGATCAGCCCAACAGCGCCTCGACGATTCGCCCGACGGGTCCGAGCTGGCGAGCGACCTTAGCCGAGGAACCCCACCATGAACGCCCGTTACGTGCTACCCGAGATAGCCGAACAGCAGAACGCAATGATCGCCCTGCGCCGCCAGATCCACGCCCACCCCGAACTGGGGTTCGAAGAGTTCGTCACCAGCGCACTGGTGGCCGGGCAATTGCGTGAGTGGGGTTATGAGGTCAGCACCGGGGTCGGCCGCACCGGCGTGGTCGCCACCCTGAAAAACGGCGAAGGCCGCGCGTTGGGCCTGCGCGCCGATATGGACGCCCTGCCGATCCAGGAAACCAGCGGCGTGCCCCACGCCAGCCGGATCGACGGGGTGATGCATGCCTGCGGTCACGACGGCCATACCGCCACCCTGCTGGCGGCGGCGCACTACCTGGCGCGCTCGCGCAACTTCAAGGGCACCCTGCAACTGATTTTCCAGCCCGCTGAAGAGGGCCTGGGCGGCGCCCGGGCGATGCTCGATGACGGCCTGTTCGAGCGTTTTCCCTGCGACGCGGTGTTCGCGATGCACAACGTGCCGGGCCATCCCACCGGGCACCTGGGCTTCTACAGCGGGCCGTTCATGGCCTCGGCCGACACCGTGACCGTCAAGATCATCGGCCACGGCGGCCACGGCGCGGTGCCGCACAAGGCGATCGACCCAGTGCTGGTGTGCGCCTCGATCGTGGTCGCCCTGCAAAGCATCGTCGCGCGCAATATCAACCCCCAGGACACAGCCATCGTCAGCGTCGGCGCGATCCATTCCGGCACCGTCTCGAATGTGATCCCGGCCTCGGCCGACATGAGCATCAGCGTGCGCGCCCTGACGCCGGAGGTCCGCCAGTTGCTCGAACGGCGCATCACCGAGCTGGTGCACGGCCAGGCCGCGAGTTTTGGCGCCCAGGCGCAGATCGACTATCAGCACTGCCATCCGGTGCTGATCAACCACCCCGAGGAAACCGCCCTGGCCCGGGAGGTGGCCCGCGAGTGGCTGGGCGAAGAGCAGTTGATCCACGACCTCAAGCCGTTCACCGCCAGCGAGGACTTCGCCTTCATGCTCGAACGCTGCCCCGGCAGCTACCTGGTGATCGGCAATGGCCAGGGCGAAGGCAGTTGCCTGCTGCACAACCCGGGCTACGACTTCAACGACCACTGCCTGCCCATCGGCGCGACCTACTGGGTCAAGCTGGCCGAGCGTTTTCTCGGCCCAGTGGGCAGGTAGCGACAAAAGGCTGTAGCAGTGTCATCACTGACGTAGCCGGCGATTAACCGAGGAAAAAACAATGAAAAAAATGATCGCTGCGGTTTCATGGGTGCTGTTGTCGGTGTCGGCCAGCGCCGGCGCGGCCGACTGGTCGGGCAAGGTGCTGAAGCTGGGTGTGGATCCGACCTACCCGCCCCTGGAATACAAAGACCCCGACGGCAAGCTGAGCGGGTTTGGCATCGACATCGCCGAAGCCCTCTGCGCCGAGCTGAAAGCCCGTTGCGTGTGGGTCGAAAGCAGCTGGGACGGAATGATTCCCGCCCTGCTGGCGCGCAAGTTCGACGCCATCGCCTCGTCGATGACCGTCACCCCCAAGCGCATGACCCGCATCGCTTTCACCGACAAGATCTCCAACGCCCCCGCGCGGCTGATCGCCAAGCGCGGCTCGGGCCTGGTGCCGACCCTCGACTCGCTCAAGGGCAAGCGGGTCGGCGTCGAGCAGGGCTCGGCCCAGGAGGCCTATGCCAAGGCCAAGTGGGGCGCCCAAGGGGTGCAGATCCTGTCCTATCAGAGCCAGGACCAGGTGTATGCCGACCTGCTCGTCGGGCGTCTCGACGCCTCGTTGCAGTCGTCGATCCAGGCCAGCTACGGCTTCCTGTCCAAACCCATCGGCAAGGATTTCGAGTTCGCCGGCGACACCCTCGCCGACACGGAGTTTTTCGGCGTCGGCGACGGCATCGGCCTGCGCAAGGACGATGTGGAATTGCGCGAAGACCTGAACAAGGCGCTGGCGACCATCCTGGCCAATGGCACCTACGCCAGGATCAACCGCAAATACTTCGACTTCGATATCTACGGCGGGCCCTGACCCCGATACCGCACCCCAAGCGCGACGCCCGCCGCCACGGCCGCGTCGCCGCCTTTTTCAGCTCACTCTAATAACAACAAGGGGCGTGAAATGCTTCTGGAAGGTTTTGGCCCGCAGATTCTGCAGGGCACCCTGACCACCCTCAAACTGGCCCTGTCGTCACTGCTGATGGCGGTGCTGCTGGGGCTGCTCGGCGCCAGCGCCAAGGCCTCCGGCAATCGTGCCTTGCAGGCGGTTGCCGGCGGCTACACCACGCTGATCCGCAGCATGCCGGACCTGGTGATCATGCTGCTGTTGTTCTTCAGCCTGCAGATGCTGCTCAACCAGTTCACCGACTGGCTGGAGATGGCGCAGATTGACATCGACCCGTTCCTGGCCGGGGTGCTGACCCTGGCCTTCATCTACGGCGCCTACTTCACCGAAACCTTTCGCGGCGCCTTCCAGGCGGTGCCCCCGGGCCAGCAGGAAGCGGCCAGGGCCTATGGCATGAGCCGCGCCCAGAGCTTTCGCAAAGTGCTGTTTCCACAGATGCTGCGCCATGCCCTGCCGGGCATCGGCAACAACTGGCTGGTGCTGATCAAGTCCACGGCGCTGGTGTCGATCATCGGCCTGAGCGATGTGGTCAAGGCCACCCAGGACGCCGGCAAAGGCTCGATGCAGTTCTTTTATTTCACCCTGGTCGGCGGCCTGATCTACCTGGCCATCACCAGCCTTTCCAACCTGGTGCTGATCTGGCTGAGCCAGCGTTACTCGGTGGGCGTCAAGAGGGCTTCGCTATGACCGGCATTCTCGAAGACTACTGGCAGGCCTACCTGTGGAGCGATGCCGCACAGCTGTCCGGGCTGGCCATGACCCTGTGGCTGCTGGTGCTGTCGGTGCTGATCGGCTTCACCCTGGCGCTGCCCTTGTCCCTGGCGCGGGTCAGCCGCAACCCGCTGCTGCGCACTCCGGTGTGGCTCTACACCTACGTGTTTCGTGGCACGCCGTTGTATATCCAGCTGCTGTTCTTCTACGCCGGCGTCTACAGCCTGAGCGTGGTGCGCGCCCAGGACTTTCTCGACGCGTTTTTTCGCGACGGTTTCAACTGCACGGTGCTGGCGTTCGGGCTCAACACCTGCGCCTACATGACGGAGATCTTCGCCGGCGCCATCCGCTCCATCGCCCATGGCGAGGTGGAAGCGGCCAAGGCCTATGGCATGAGCCGATTCACCTTCTACCGACGCATCCTCCTGCCGTCGGCGCTGCGCCGGGCGCTGCCGTCCTTCAGCAATGAAGTGATCCTGATGCTGCACTCCACCTCGGTGGCCTTTACCGCCACGGTGCCGGACCTGCTGAAGGTCGCCCGCGACGTCAACTCGGCCACCTACGCCGCCTTCAGCGCCTTCGGCATTGCCGGCGTGCTCTACGCCTGCAGCGCTTTTGTCCTGATCTGGCTGTTCCGCCGCGCCGAACTGCGCTGGCTGGCCTACCTCAAGCCACAGACCCATTGATCTCCAACGGAGAGGCTCGCATGTACCCATTGATCGTCGAAGACCTGCACAAGAACTACGGGAGCCACGAGGTGCTCAAGGGCGTGTCGCTCAAGGCCAGGGCCGGCGATGTGATCAGCATCATCGGCTCCTCCGGCTCCGGCAAGAGCACCTTTCTGCGTTGCATCAACTACCTCGAACAACCGTCCGGCGGACGCATCCTGGTCAACGCCGAGGAGCTGCGCACCCGCAGGAACCGCTTGGGCGAGCTGTGCGCGGCCGACCCGAAGCAGCTACAGGCGATGCGCAGCAAACTGGCGATGGTGTTCCAGCACTTCAACCTGTGGAGCCACATGACGGTGCTGGAAAACATCATCGAATGCCCGATCAATGTGCTGGGCATCACCCGGGACAAGGCTATCGAACGGGCCCGCAAGTACCTGGACAAAGTCGGCCTGCCGACCAAGGTCGAGGCCCAGTACCCGTCCTACCTGTCCGGCGGCCAGCAACAGCGCGTGGCCATCGCCCGGGCGCTGGCCATGGAACCGCAGGTGATGCTGTTCGACGAGCCGACCTCGGCCCTCGACCCGGAGCTGGTATCGGAGGTGCTGCGGGTCATGCAGCAACTGGCCGAGGAAGGCCGGACCATGGTGGTGGTCACCCACGAAATGGCCTTTGCCCGCGAGGTCTCCAACCACGTCATGTTCCTGCATCAGGGCCGGGTGGAAGAGCAAGGCCCGCCCGCTCGGGTACTGGAAGCCCCCAGCAGCGAGCGCTTGAAGCAGTTCCTTTCCGGCAGCCTCAAGTAACCGCCCGGTCGCTCAGCGCCGATCCGCGGCGGCCTGCGTCTCGGGCAGCAGGCAGCCATTGGCCAGCCACTGGCAATTGCGCGCCCACTGGTAACGCTGCTCCAGTTGGCTGCCCTCGTCGTAGTAGCTCAGGCGCAGTTGGCTGGCACTGAAATCGAGCTTGGCGAAACCGGCGCGCGACGCCGAAAAGCGCGTGTCGTCCCGCGGCGCCCCCAGCGCATAGAGCTTCTGCCCGCCTGCACCGGAAATCACCCAGGCCGGCTCGCCGGGGCGCAGGATCAGTTGCTGGTTGTGGTCATGCCCGGCCAGAAACAGATCGACCTGGCTGCGCTGCAAGGCCGGCAACAGCGACGCCAGCAAGGCGTCATCGTCGCCATGCAGCCCCTCGTTGCGCAGCGGGTGGTGGGCCGCGACCACACGCCAGACCGGTTCGGACCCCGCCTGCTGGAAAGCCTGCTCGATAAACGCGGCCTTTTGCGCCAGGGCGTCACGGGGCGCCGCGGTGTCGAGAAACACCATCCGCAGCAGCGGGCGGCCATCGACCTCACCGAAGTCCTTCACATAGTCGTGCGCCGGCATCTGCCAGCGCCCCGAACCGACATGCTGCCGGCAGTAGTCGAGCTCGACCTCCTGGGACACCGGGTAATCGTGGTTGCCCAGCACCGCGTAGAACGGCACGTGGCTGAGCCAGCGCCCCCAGTAGACCCGCTCGAATTTCATCTCCCAGTTACGGTCCGCGGTGCCGGTCAGGGACTTGCCATAGAAGTTGTCCCCCAGCAGCACCACCAGGTCCAGGCGCCCGTCCCGTTCGGCCACCTGCTCCATGGACTGCGCGACCATCCACTGTTGCAGCCTGCCACTGCCCTGGTCGCCCAGCGCTATCAACGACACGCTGGATGGGGCCAGGCCGGTCAATGGCACGTAGGGCGCGGGCGGTGTCAGCAGCCAATACGCGGCGAGCAGCACCAGCAACGACAGCAAGGCCATGGCCACACCGATCCGGCGCAGGTTTCTTTTAACGACGGGGACATTGTTCAAGGCAAGCGACTCGGCGAACGGCGGGCAGGACACCGGAAAAGCGGCGTCGGATGACAGCACCACTAGATCACACCCGTTGTTCACGATTTGTTAAGAAACCACCCCGTATACTTTTTTCATGCCCGCCTCTTGCTCGGCCTCTTTTTCCCCACCGGTAGCTCTCAGCCCATGTCACGCCCCGCCCCGCTGTTGCTTCTGCTTGCCGCTCTGCTGTTCTTCTTCGCCCTGGGCAACCACCAGTTGCAAGGCTCCACCGAAGCCCGGGTGGCCGGGATCGCCATGCAGATGCACCTGGACAATGACTGGGTGACGCCGCGCCTGTTCGGCCAGCCCTTCCTGGAAAAACCGCCACTGAGCCTGTGGCTCGACGCCAGCGCCATCCGGGTATTCGGTGGCACGCCGTGGGCGGTGCGCCTGGCATCGGCCTTTGCCGGGCTGTTCAGCGTGCTGCTGCTGTACGCCATGCTGCGTCGCTTTGGCCGCCCGAAAGTGGTGGCCTGGGTGGCCGGCGCCATGCTGGCGACCATGGCCAGTTACTGGAGTAACGTGCGCGGGGTCGGTGAAGACGCCCTGCTCAGCCTTGGCGTGACCCTGGCGCTGCTGGCGTTTTTCCAGACGCAACAGCGCCAGGCCGAACAGCAGCCGGCCACCCTGAGCTGGCTGCTGTTCGCCCTCGGCATCGCCATCGCCACCCTGAGCAAGGGCGTGCTGGGCCTGGCGATGCCGGGCGTGGTGATCTTCGCCTACCTGCTGGCCGACAGCCTGATCGAAAAGCGCTTCGCCCTCGGCCACTGGCTCAAGCCCGGCCTGCTCACCCTCCTCGGCCTGGTACCGCTGCTGATCTGGCTCTACCTGTTGTACCAGCGTGGCGGCCTGCAGGCCCTGGGCGAAGTGCTGTGGACCAACAGCGTCGGGCGGTTCGATGGTTCCTTTGAAGAGGCCGGGCATTACGAACCCTTCTATTACTACCTGGCCAAACTGCCGCAAGCCTTCCTGCCGTGGAACATCCTGGTCTACCTGGGCCTGTGGCACTTTCGCAAAAGCCTGGTGAAAAACCGCTACCTGCTGTTTTTCAGCCTGTGGCTGGTGGCCCAGTTCACCCTGCTGTGCCTGGCGTCGAGCAAACGCACCGTGTACCTGATGTCGCTGACCCCGGCCGCGGCGGTGCTGGCGGCCGAATACGCGGCGGTGCTGTACGAGCGCCTGCGCCTGCGCGCCGCCGGTGAGGGTTTCTTGGGTGTTGTGGGGCGTCAGCGGCGGGGCCTGGCCATTGGCGTGCTGACACTGGTGGTGGGCAGCTACCTGGCGGCCGCGCAATGGGTCGCGCCGCGCGCCGATCGCCAGCTGTCCTTCGTGCCGCTGATCACCGAGATTCAGACGCTGCAGGCCGCCGGCCAGCAGGTGGCGCTGTATCAGGCCAACGAGCGCGCGGGCGGCGCCAGCGTGTTCTACACCCAGAGCCTGCTCAAGGACGTGCAGACCGAAGCCCAGTTGCAGGAATACCTCAGCGCCTCGCCGAACAACGTGGCGGTCATGGCCCTGCAGGAAGACCCCACGCCACCGCTCAAGGTACTGAAGAAGGTCACGGTCAGTCGCCAGGCCTACTACTTTGTCAGCCAATGACCGGCACAGTGAGCACCCATAAAAAAGGCACCCTCATGGGTGCCTTTTTTTATCTCGTCACCAGGCTTTCGCGCTGGCGGCGCCATGGCTCACTGAACGGTTTTCAGCTTGACCACATCGCCGGAGACCTTGGTGGTGTAACCGCTCAGTACCCAGGCCCAGAACCAGTTTTCCTGGATCTGGGTGTTGATCATTGCGTCACCGCCCTTGGCCTGGATGGCCGCGGTCTGGGCGCGGACGAAGCGGTTGTTCTGCCGGATTGGAATGACCCCGAACAGCATGATGCCGGTAGCCGTTGCTTCGCTGTGACCGACCACAGTGTACTGGCTACTATCAAGTTGCTGAGTTTTCATCGCGGTGCCGGTGCAGCCAGCCAGGGCCAGGACAACCAGCGCGGAGGCGGCGATTTTGCTCAAGTGTTTCATGCATGACTCCATAAACCAGGAACCCGGGAACTCTTTTCTCCGGGGCGCGCACCCTAACAGTTCTGATCAGCAAAAAAACACCGACAAGCGCCAAAAATTGCCCTTTGGCCCTCTCCCGCCAGGCACCTGGCAACGACGATTGGGTCAGCTACTGACGCAACGTTAGCGGTCCGCCGCTGCGGTTAGCGCTGCGGACGGGTTGGGCCCCGGTTCGGTGCGTGCCAGCACCGGCTGTTCCAGGCGCGCGCGGCCATAGAACAGCAGCGCGACCAGCAGGCAGGTCAGCCATACCACGATGCCCGCCCAGAAGGTATGGGACATGTAGTGCCAGCCCTGCAGCACCCGGGTGGTGCCATAGACGAAGCCCAGCAGCAGCGAGCCGTGCAGCAGCGCCTTGGAATGGCGCCAGCGATAACGCCGGGCCACGAAATACAGCGCCAGCATGGTGAAACCGCCGGAGGCATGGCCACCCGGCCAGCAGCGGCCGTCACCGGCGGTCTTCAACAGCTCGAAGTTCTGGTACCACTCCTTGTGCTCGATCTTGCCCGCGTACTGGGTGGTTTCCACCGGGCAGTACACGCTGGTGTGGCCCTTGAGGTAGTGAATCGCCCCGGTGCACAGGGCGAAGGCCACCACCACGAACAAAAAGTCCCGGCGATGGCGCGCGGTAAAACGCAGCACCGGCGCTACCCGGATCTTCTCCAGCAAAGCCTTGCCGCGGCCGAACCGTGCGCCCTTGAACAGCGGCCAGACGAATGACAGCAGCAGCCCGATGAGCGCCAGTTCAGCGGTCCAGTTGGGAATGATCCGCGCCCATTTGTGGGTGATCTTCTCGAACAGATGGGAGTGATCCAGCGGGAAGGTCTGGCTCACCGGGTCGTAGAACAGGTCGCTGAAGGCGATGTCGATCTTGGTCATGTCGAACATCAGGAACACCAGCGCCGCGCACAGCAGCGGGAGGCCAAGGTTCCACAGGTAAAAGCGGGAACGGGAAAGCGCCTGCATAGTCAGGGTCTCGGGCAAGGGACGGTCAGGGACGATTGAAGGCAACGGAGCGCCAGTCGCTGGCTTCGATGAAGCCGAGCATGTGCGGACGCCCGCCTGGGGTATCGGTGGAGACGAACAACGAGGCGCCATAGCCCAGGGTCGAAGACGGCAGCTTCAGCGCCTTCTCCAGCGCGGCCATGCATTCGCTGTGGGTCACCAGCACCAGGTTGCGCCCGGCCACTTTGTGCGCCAGGGCATCGCGCAACATGCTGCGTTTGCAGTTGATCAGCCAGTCTTCGCCACTGCCGGCCTTGCTGAACATATAGCCCGAGGTCTGCACCGCGCGGGTCAGCGGGCTGTGATAGATGTCGGCCTTGTCCAGCCCCAGGTGCTCGAACTGCGCGCCAACACCCACCGCCACATCACGGGCACGGTCGGTGATGCCATCGGGCACGTTCAGGCAGGCGGCGTTGGAATGGTCGCAGCGCTCGACGTGACGAATCAGCACAATCATCTGGCCCTTGGCCCAGGCCGCGCTCAGCGCCTTGGCCCCGGCCAGGTTGCCGTGGGCCAGGTCCGGCACCGCCGCGGGCTTGAGCAGAAAGAACACCAGCGGCAGCACCAGCAAGGCCACCAGGCTTATCACCAGGGTATTGCGATAACGGGCAAAACGGCTTGCGACAAGCGCAGGTTTTGCCACCGGAAGACTGAGTCCTGACGTCACGTGCGAGCCGCCCCTATATGACCACCAGACATTGAGTTGAGCAGCGCAGCAGAAGCTAACCGCCGCTCATGACAAATCGAGTGCGTGGCACCCGATCGAGGGTCGGACTTTAGGCAGTGAGGCGTGGCCGCCCAGTGAAACGGATGTGAAAAAAATCTCAATCGGCCAGGCGGTTTCCGTAGGGAAATCAGGCCCTTGGAAAGCCCCAAAATGGTGCACAAAACTAATCCGATGAAATCGTTTCAGCTATTGCCCTTGCCGCCGATACACACCTGCGAACAAATCCTTGCTGGCCACCAATAACAACAATCTTCCAGCGATACACGATCAAGAAGCACAACGTTCCTGGAGGAATTGCATGAATAGCTGGTTCGGCAACATCAGCGTCAATCTCAAGTTAGGCCTGGGCTTCGGCCTGGTCCTGGCCCTGACTACCATCCTCGCCATCACGGGCTGGACCAGCCTGGGCGGTCTGATCGACCGCAGCAACTGGATGAGCGACATCACCCAATTGAACGCCGGGCTGACCAAGCTGCGCGTGACCCGCCTGCAATACATGCTGACCAACGGCGACGAAACCGCCGCGCAGAATGTGCAGACCACCCTGGACGACTTCTCGGCCCAGCAGCAGAAGCTGCAGAACAGCTTCAAGAACCCGGCCAACGTCAAGCTGCTCAAGGAACAGGGCGCCACCATCAGCGCCTACCAGGCGTCCCTGAACAAGATGCGCAACGCCTACCGCAACGCCAATGCCGCCCGCCAGACCATGAACGGCAACTCCGAAGCGGCGCGCAACCTGATCGACACCATCACCACGCACGTGCAGCAGATGCCCCTGAGCGACCAGCGCTTCGAGCAGTTCCGGGCCATTACCAAGGCCCGCGAAGAGTTCCTGCTGGCGCGCTTCGAAGCCCGTGAATACATCTACAACAGCACCCTGGACGCCGAACGCAACGCCGTCGCGCAAATGGACGCCGCGATTGCCGCACTGGGCCCGCTGGACAGCCATTTCAGCAGCACCCAGGGCGATGCCCTGCGTCAGCTGAAAGCCGCCCTGAGCGACTACCGCACCTCCCTGCTGACCTTCAAGACCGCCGTCGGCGAAGCCGGCCAGGCGCGCAAGGAAATGACCGAACAAGGCGCCCTGATCGTCAGCCAGAGCGAAGAGCTGTACCAGTTCCAGCTCGACCGCCGCGACGAAGAAAGCGTCCAGGCCCGCAGCCTGCAAATGATCAGTACCCTGCTGGCGCTGCTGGTGGGCATCCTGGCCGCGGTGATCATCACCCGCCAGATCACCCGTCCACTGCGTGAAACCATGACCGTGGTCGAGCGCATCGCTTCCGGCGACCTGACCCAGGACGTGCGCGTCACCCGCCGCGACGAGCTCGGCGTGCTGCAACAAGGCATCGGCCGCATGGGCGTGACCCTGCGCGAACTGATCGGTGGCATCCGCGACGGCGTGACCCAGATCGCCAGCGCCGCCGAAGAACTGTCGGCGGTGACCGAAGAAACCAGCGCCGGGGTCAACAGCCAGAAGATCGAGACCGACCAGGTGGCCACCGCCATGCACGAGATGACCGCCACCGTGCAGGAAGTCGCGCGCAACGCCGAAGAAGCCTCGCAAGCCGCCTCCGCCGCCGACGGCGAAGCCCGCGAAGGCGACAAGGTGGTGGCCGAAGCCATCGCCCAGATCGAACGCCTGGCCAGCGAAGTGGTGCGCTCCACCGACGCCATGACCGTGCTGCAACAGGAAAGCCAGAAGATCGGCAGCGTCATGGACGTGATCAAGGCCGTGGCCGAACAGACCAACCTGCTGGCCCTGAACGCCGCCATCGAAGCCGCCCGCGCCGGTGAAGCCGGTCGTGGTTTCGCCGTGGTCGCCGACGAAGTCCGCGCCCTGGCGCAACGCACACAGAAATCCACCGAGGAAATCGAAGGCCTGGTGGCCGGCCTGCAGAACGGCACCCAGCAAGTGGCCCTGGTGATGAACAACAGCCGCAGCCTGACCGACAGCAGCGTCGACCTGACCCGCAAGGCCGGTGCCTCCCTGGAGAACATCACCCGCACGGTGTCGAACATCCAGTCGATGAACCAGCAGATCGCCGCCGCTGCCGAAGAACAGAGCGCCGTGGCCGAGGAAATCAGCCGCAGCATCATCAACGTGCGCGACGTCTCGGAACAGACCGCCGCCGCCAGCGATGAAACCGCCGCCTCCAGCGTCGAACTGGCCCGCCTGGGCAACCAGCTGCAAATGATGGTCAGCCACTTCCGCGTCTGACCCTCGCCTTCCCACCACGGGAAAAACGAGGCGCCCACAAGGAAGTGGGCCCCCATCACCACCGCGCAATCACCCCTCCCGCAACACCCCCTGCCGGCCCGCGCCATCCAGCAACGCATCCACCACCGCCCGCGCCATCTCCACCGAATGGATCATCGACCAGATCAAGCCACGCTCGATGCCGCTGGCACTGGTGATCTCATCCGCCGTCTCCTCGGCACACTTGAGCAACAACGACACATGCAACAACGCCTCCTCGGCACTGACCCCGGCACGCACCGCAAACAACGGCCGACCGTTACCGTCGCGACAACCGAAAGAAGCACTGCCGGTTTCCTGCAAAGCACAATGCAAAGGCTCCCCCTCAACACGACTTTCCAGCGCCTGACGAAGGGTTTGATTGGGGATTTCCAGCTGAACGATCCGTTCGCGACTGGGCGAAAGCATGGGCGGATCGGGGACGAGCTTTTTCATGGTGGATCCTCTTGGAATGGAGCCACCACCTACCGCTGCTAAACGAATGAGGGTGGCAGCTGTACGCGGGTTAGCAGACCGGTCCAAGAATCCCGGCGCACCCGAGGGCGCCCCACGCACAGCCGCCATGACAACAACCAAAAAAGTTGGTTGAGCTGACAGCGATACCTGCGTGACTTGGAAGCGAGCTGCTAAACCCGATCACCGAAAAACCAGTGACGAACCCGAGGCTAGACAGCGCCCTTCCCAGACGCAAGCGGCCCGGAGTTTCTCGGAAAAGCCTTACAAAGGAAAGCGACGCGCCTCACTTTCAGACAGCGTCCTACACGACAAAACACGTCATCCAAACGAGCTGATGTACACGATCCCTGTAGCCGCTGCCGCAGGCTGCGATAAGGCCGAAGGCCTTCGGCGATCTCAAAACCTTGCGCCCCCTTCGGGGTCGATCGCAGCCTCGCAGGCTCGGCAGCGGCTACAGGGCTCAGCGCCGACCGGCAGGTCGCACCCGGCTTTGGCTTTGGCTTTGGCTTTGGCTTTTGATCTACCCGCCCCATCGGGAGGCCGAGTGGAGGTGTTCATCAGGGGGATGGCGCGCAGCGCCCCTCGACGCAGTCGAGGACATCGTATGGAGGTCGAAGCGAAGCCGACCGGAGTCGATGCCCCCTGATGGACGCCGGAGCGAGGAAACCTGAGCGCAGCGAAGGCCGTACGCAGGGGCAAGCGTTTTTGGTTCCTTTTTAGGCGTTTGTAAAAAGGGACTCGCCGTAAGGGCGAAACCATAAGTGGCCGTTACCGCAGGAACGGATATGTACACCATCCAAAAAATGCAGCGCCAGAACTACCGCTATCGCGGGCAAGCCTCGCTCCTACAGAAGCACGCTGTACCTGCGCTACTCGATCCGCCAGATCCGCACCGTGGCGTTCTGCAACTCCAAGGACCACTCCTCTTCCGACAAACGAAGCCGCCGCAGCACCTCCCCCATCTCCGTCTCAGCCACGTAATCCTTGGCAATCACCAGAACAAGAAACTTGTTCCGAACCACCTCCATCCGTTGCAAGCGGCGAAGGTCCGCAAATACCGACCACTCAACGGACTCATCCGGGTCAACCTGCGGAAACCAGAGCCGCCCATCGCCATCCTCTCGAAGAACGGATCGGGTCTCGGCCATACCCTTGCCCATCAGGCACTTGGCAAAAGACACATCCCCCAGGCATTTCACCTCGGCCGCCATGTCGAGATCTTCCGTGTACAGGTCGACTTTCGTGCGTCCTCCGGCCTTACCGCTGGTCCAGATATCCGGATAACCCTGCTGCCAGGCATACAGGCTGAGTTCCGCCTGAATCCAGTGCTCCCGGCAATCGCTCAGTTCCAGTACCTGCGCCATGCGCTCGCTGATCGCAGCAAAAGCCCCGAGAAAAACCTCCGGCCACACCATGGGTGCATTCATCGTTGAATTCCGTTCCTTGAAGGATGAAGGGAGCCATCGAGCCCCCATAAGTGGGTCAATCCCTGCTACATACCCACCCCTCACAGATCGGCCATCGGCCGGCAGTCTTGAACCCATCACCGCCTGTGAGCGCAGAAACGGACGCCACCGCGGGCAATCGAGCGTCGACCGGCCGCGCCAACAAGGCTAGCGTTGCACCAACGATCCCGGCCCATTACCTTTACCCTCAAAAAGCGCGCCCACCGCCAGGAACCCCACCATGCAGCCCCTTGGTTACACCTCGGTCCCACCGCTGCTCAAATACCTGCGCCACGCCGAACACCTCGGCCTGCCCACAGCCCCCGCGCTGCACGCCGCGGGCCTTGCCGCCGAACAACTGAACGACAACAGCCTGCGCCTGCCCGTCGAGGTCCACGAACGCCTGCTGGGGTATTTCTGCCAGCACTCCGGCGACCCGCTGTTCGGCCTCAACGCCGCCCGTTACGTGCTGCCCAACTCCTGGAGCGTGCTCGGCTACATCACCATGAACTGCGCGACCCTGGGCGAAGCCATGAGCCGGATCATGCCGTTCGAGAAACTGGTGGGCGACATGGGGGTGAGCCGCATCGAGATGGCCGAGGAGCAGGTCCGCCTGATCTGGAACTGCCGCCTGCCGACCTCCGACACCCGCCGCCAGCTGGTGGAAAACGTGCTCGCCTCCTGGCTGCTTTATGCCCGCTGGATCGCCGACACCCAGCTCTCACCGAGCGCCGTGTGGTTCGAACACCCGCTGCCGGCCGGCACCAGGCTGGAACAATACGAAGCGTTTTTTGCTTGCCCGGTGCTGTTCGAACAAAGCTGCTCGGCCTTGCTGGCGCCGCTGAGTTACCTGCAACTGCCGTTGCGCCAGGCCGACGCCCAGTTGCTGCGAACCCTGGAAGAACACGCGATGAGCCTGATGGCGTCGCTGGAGGAAGCTCCGCTGGCGCTGCAAGTGAAAAACGCCCTGCGCCAGTTGCTCAAGGAGGGTTTACCGCGCAAGGAGCAGGTGGCCGATCTGCTGGCGATGTCGCCGCGCACCATGCAACGCCAACTGCAGCAGGCCGGCACCTCCTACCAGCAGATCCTCGACGACCTGCGCCAGGAACTGGCCGAGCATTACCTGCTGCACAGCGACCTGCCGATCCAGGACATTTCCTATTACCTGGGCTTTACCGAACCGCGGTCGTTTCACCGCACGTTCAAGGGGCGGACGGGGATGACGCCGGGGGAGTTTCGGCAGCGCGGCAAGTGAGAGTTTTGGGTGTTCTTACGGGCCCTATCGCGGGCAAGCCTCGCTCCTACAAAGTACGCGGTGCTCTTCTGTAGGAGCGAGGCTTGCCCGCGATAGGGACTTCGAACTACACGCAAATGGCGTTGGTAAACACCAACCGATTGCCGAACGGATCGAGCACCGTCATGTCCTGGCTGCCCCAGGGCATGGCCTGGATCTGCGGGTGGGCGAAGCGGTAATCCTTGGCCAGCAACTGCTGCTGGAAGGCCTCCAGCTCGTCGGTCTCGATGCGCAACGCGGAGCCCGGCGTGCTGTCGCCATGATGCTCCGACAGGTGCAGCACACACTCCCCGCGCGACACCTGCATATACAGCGGGAAGTTGTCTTCGAAGCGGTGCTGCCAGTCGAGCGTGAAGCCCAGGAAGTCGATATAAAACTCCCGCGCCTTGGCCTCGTCGAAGATCCGCAGGATGGGGGTGGTTTTGCCAAAGCTCATTGCGCGACTCCCTGATGAAAGATGTCCACGGTATAGCAGGTGGATGTCAGCACTTCGGCTAGGCCAAGGCTTTCTTTAATATCATCAGGCCATCACTGTGACGGCGTTCACCTATTCGGCGCCACGCGCCTTCAGCCGTTGAACCCTTCGCGCAAATCCCCTTCCCGCGCCAGGAAGCGCCCTTGCCTGCGGCCGTTGGCCTGGCCTTCGGCATAGCTGCGCACGCCGTTGACCCACACGCCCTCGATCCCCTCGGCGGCCTGTTGCGGGCTTTTGAAGTCGGCGACGTCGCGGACCCGGGCCGGGTCGAACAGCACCAGGTCGGCCCAATACCCTTCGCGGATTTCGCCGCGCTGCTTGAGGCCGAAACGCGCCGCCGACAGGCCGGTCATCTTGTGCACGGCGGTGTGCAGCGGGAACAGGCCGAGGTCGCGGCTGAAGTGCCCGAGCACCCGCGGGAAAGCGCCCCACAACCGTGGATGGGGGAACGGGTCTTCCGGCAGGCCGTCGGAACCTATCATCGACAGCGGGTGGGAAAGGATGCGCCGCACATCGGCTTCGTCCATGCCGTAGTACACCGCGCCGGCCGGTTGCAGGCGTCGCGCGGCCTCAACCAGGGTCGTGCCCCACTCGATGGCGATGTCCATCAGGTCGCGGCCGCCCAGTTCCGGGTGCGGGGTGGACCAGGTGATGGTGATGCGAAAAGCGTCGGTGACCTGCTTGAGGTCGAGGGTCGAGGAACTGGCCGCGTAGGGGTAACAGTCGCAGCCTACCGGATGGTCTTTCGCCGCCTGCTCCAGGGAGGCCAGCAACTGCGGACTGCGCCCCCAATTGCCCGCTCCTGCGCATTTGAGATGGGAAATGATCACCGGCGCCTTGGCGTGGCGGCCGATCAGGAAGGCTTCGTCCATGGCCTCCAGCACCGGCTCGAATTCACTGCGCAGGTGGGTGGTGTACACCGCGCCGAAGGCGCTCAGTTCCTCGGCCAGTTGCAGCACCTCGTCGGTCTCGGCCGAGAAGGCGCTGGCGTAGGCCAGGCCTGTGGATAAGCCCAGGGCACCGTCTTCCAGGCTGGCGCGCAGTTGCTCGCGCATGGCGGCGATTTCCTCGGCCGTGGCGGTGCGATACAGGTCGTCCAGGTGGTTGCTGCGCAGCGCCGTGTGGCCGATCAGCGCCGCCACGTTGACTGCCGGTTGCGCGGCGTCCACCGCGTCGCGGTAGTCGCGAAAACGCGGGTAGACAAAGGCCGCCTGGCTGCCCAGCAGGTTCATCGGGTCGGGCGGGTCGGCGCGCAGACTCACCGGCGCGGCGCTGATGCCGCAGTTACCGACGATCACCGTGGTCACGCCCTGGCTGAGCTTGGGCAGCATCTGCGGCTGGCGGATCACCACGGTGTCGTCGTGGGTGTGCACGTCGATAAAACCAGGGGCCAGCACCTGCCCGGCGGCGTCGATTTCTTCAGTGGCGCGGGCGCCTTGCAGGTCGCCGATGCAAGCGATGCGGCCATCGAGCAACGCGACATCGGCGGGGTAAGCCGGACGGTCGCTGCCGTCGATCACCAGGGCATTGCGGATCAGGGTGTCGTAAAACATGTCAGTCTCCCAGCGGCAGGCAATCGTCGCCGCCGCGGTAATCGTCCAGGGCCAGTTTGATCCGGCGCAGGCGTTCCTGGTTGTCTTCGGGCAGGGCCAGCGCCAGCTCGGTGGCCAATACATCAATGGCCAGCAACATGCCGTAGCGCGCGGCCGTGGGTTTGTAGATAAAGGAGGTCTCGGCGCTTTGCAGCGGCAGCAGCACGTCCGCCAGCTGCGCCAGCGGCGAGTCGGCCAGGGTGATGGCGAGCACGCTGGCGCCGTAGCTGCGGGCCAGTTCGACGGTCTCCAGCAATTCGGGGGTGATGCCGGTCAGGGAGCAGGCGATCAGCGCGTGTTGCGGGCCCAAAGCCGCGGCGGTCACCCGCATCATCACCGGGTCGTGGCAGGCGGCGATGGGGTAGCCGAGGCGCACCAGGCGCACCTGCAATTCGTCGCTGCACAAGGTGGAACAGCCGCCCATGCCGAAGGCGTGGATCATCTGCGCCTTGCCCAGCAAACGCACCGCGTCGCGAAAGCGCGACTCGTCGAACCCCGCCAGGTGCTGGTGCAGGGTCGACTCGATATCGCCAACGATCTGCCGGTAGAAACCCGACTGCTCCGGGGTGCCCGCCGGGTCGAGAAAACGGCTGCCGACCCCACTGGCCTGGGCCAGTTGCAGGCGCAGGTCGCGCAGGTCGCGACAACCCACGCTGCGGGCAAAACGCGACAGGGTGGCGGCGCTGACTTCCGCCTGCTGCGCCAGCTCTTCCAGGCTGGCCGAGGCGGCGAAACCGACGTCATCCAGCATCAAGCGGGCGATGCGGCCTTCGCCGGCGCTGAAGGAATCCTGGCGGGAACGGATCTGGTAGAGGATGTCCATGGGCGGCACCTGGGCTCAAAGCAGTTGGGCAAGACCGACGGTCAGGGCGAAGGCGACCACCGAGATCAGGGTCTCCAGCACCGTCCAGGTCTTGAAGGTCTGGGTCACGGTCATATTGAAGTATTCCTTGATCAGCCAAAAGCCGCCGTCGTTGACGTGAGAGAAGATCACCGAGCCGGCGCCGGTGGCCAGCACCAGCAGTTCCGGATGGGGGTAACCCAGGCCGATGGCCACCGGCGCCACCACGCCCGAGGCGGTGGTCATGGCCACGGTGGCCGAGCCGGTGGCGATGCGCATCAGCGCGGCGAACAGCCAGCCCATCAGCAGCGGCGACAGTTGGAACTCATGGGCCAGGCCGACGATCTGGTCGGTGACCCCGGCGTCCACCAGGATCCGGTTCAGGCCGCCACCGGCGCCCACCAGCAGGGTGATGCTGGCGGTCGGCGCCAGGCATTCGTTGGTGAACCTGAGGATCGATTCGCGGTTGAAGCCCTGGGCCAGGCCAAGGGTCCAGAAGCTCAGCAGGGTCGCCAGCAACAGGGCGATCACCGAGTTGCCGATAAACAGCAGGAACTGGTTGAGGCCACTGCCCGGGGTGGAAATCAGGTTGGCCCAGCCGCCGATCAGCATCAGCACCACCGGCAACAGGATGGTGGCCATGGTGATCGCAAAACTGGGCAGGCGGGTGCGCGGCTCACGGTCGATGAACTGGCGCGCCAGCGGGTTTTCCGCCGGCAGCTGGATGCGCGGCACGATGAATTTGGCGTACACGGGACCGGCGATGATCGCCGTGGGAATGCCGATCAGGATCGCATACAGCAGGGTCTGCCCCACCGATGCCTGATAGGCCTGCACCGCCAGCATCGCCGCCGGGTGCGGCGGCACCAGGGCATGCACCACCGACAGGCCGGCGACCATCGGCAGGCCGACCATCAGGATCGACACGCCGACACGCTTCGCCACGGTGAAGGCAATCGGCACCAGCAACACGAAGCCGACCTCGAAAAACAGCGGCAGGCCCACCAGGAAGGCGATGCAGACCATCGCCCAATGCGCGTTGCGCTCGCCGAAACGGTCGATCAGGGTCCGCGCCACCTGCTCCGCGCCGCCGGACTCGGCCATCATCTTGCCGAGCATGGTGCCCAGGGCCACCACCAGGGCAATGTGCCCGAGAGTCTTGCCGACACCCGCCTCGTAGGCCCCGACCACGCCGGACGGCGGCATCCCGGCCATCAGCGCCAGGCCCACCGAGACCAGGGTGATGACAATGAACGGGTTGATCCGGTAACGCGCGATCAGGACGATCAGCGCGATGATGGCGATGGCGGCATAGCCCAGCAGCCAGTAGCCCAATGCAGGTGTCATGCGGTACTCCTCGAAAAAGGGTCACGTCGAATGCTTGTGAAACTCATAAATCATTTCGTGACCGGATTTTCAAACCGCATGAAAGTAACTTTCGTATAGAGACAAGCTTTGTCGCGGACAGACAAGTCGTGTCGCGAATAATGAAAATCGGCGAGGGGTATTTTCATCCGCTGTAGCGGAAGGAGCAGGCGCCTGTTTCTGTAGGAGCGAGGCTTGCCCGCGATAGCGTCGCTCCTGACCCACCGCGGTGCCCCAATCGCGAGCAAGCTTCGCTCCTACAGAAGCTTGCTCGCGTCGATGGGTTATTTGACGACTTTGCCCACGCCGCGCCCGCGCGGGTCGGAGGCCGTTTCCAGCTGGCTGCCGGTGACCCGGATCGCCTGGATATCGCCCATCTCCCAGCCCTGGTCTTCCAGGGTGTAGCCCATGGCTTTCAGCTCGTCGGCGACCTTGCCGCTGAGCGGTGCGTAGGCGTCGTAGTAAATGGTGTCCTTGGGCAGCAACTGGTGATGCACGCGCTGCGCGGCCACGGCTTTTTCCAGCGGCAGGTTGAAGTCGTAGAGGTTGTTCAGCACCTGGAAGATCGAGGTGAAGATCCGCGACCCGCCCGGCGTGCCCAGCACCAGGGTGACCTTGCCGTCGCGGGTCACCAGACTCGGGCTCATGGACGACAACATGCGCTTGCCCGGCGCGATGGCGTTGGCATCACCGCCGACTACGCCAAAGGCGTTGGCCACCCCGGGCTTGGCGCTGAAGTCGTCCATTTCGTCGTTGAGCAGGAACCCCGCGCCCTTGACCACCACGCCGCTGCCATAGTCCCAGTTAAGGGTGTAGGTATTGCTCACCGCGTTGCCGTCGGCGTCGACGATGGAGAAGTGGGTGGTCTGGTGCCGCTCCAGGCCCGGGCGGACTTTTTCGGTGGGCGAGATGGCCGTCGGGTTGATCTCGGCGGCGCGTTTTTTCAGGTAGGCCGGGTCGGTCAGTTGCTTGACCGGCACCTCGGAAAACGCCGGGTCACCGAGGTAATCGGCGCGGTCGGCGAACACGCGCTTTTCGATTTCCGCCAGCAGGTGGATGTACTTGGCCGAGTTCAGCTCGACGCCCTTGAAGTCCGCCGTGCGTTCTTCCTTGATGGTCATCAACTGCGCCAGGGCGACGCCACCGGAGCTGGGCGGCGGCGCGGTGTACAGGGTGTTGCCGCGCCAGTTGACCTGCAGCGGCTCACGCCAGGCGACCTTGTAGTCCTGTAGGTCCTGCTTGGTGATCAGGCCTTTGTCGGCCTGCATCTGCGCCACCAGCAGGTCGGCGGTCTTGCCTTCGTAGAACTCCTTGACGCCCTGGTCGGCGATGCGTTCCAGGGTCGCGGCCAGCTCCGGCTGGCGGAAGGTTTCGCCCGATTTCATGCTGCCGAAATAGTCGCCGAAATTGGTGCTGTCCTTGAACAGCTTCAGCGCGTCCTCGCGGTACTGGTACTGCTTGTCGGCGACCTTGAAGCCGTTCTTCGCATAGCCCACCGCCGGGGTGATCAGCTCGCTCCAGGGCAGCTTGCCGAACTTCTTGTGCGCTTCCCACAGGCCCATCACCGTGCCCGGCACCCCCGCGGCGCGCGCGCCGACCAGGCTGAGGTTTTCGATGACCTCGCCTTTTTCATTCAGGTACATGTCGCGGGTCGCGGCCTTGGGCGCGGTTTCGCGGTAGTCGAGGAAGTAGGGTTTACCGTCGATGAACAGGGTCATGAAACCGCCGCCGCCAATGTTGCCGGCCTCGGGGTAGGTCACCGCCAGGGTGAAGGCGGTGGCGACCGCGGCATCCACCGCGTTGCCGCCTTTCTTGAGAATCTGCGCCGCGACGTCGGCGCCATACTGGTTCGGCGCGGCGACCGCGCCCCCTTCCAGCAGCGCGGCGAAAGCCGGCGAGCTGGCGGCGATGGCCACTGTCAGAGCCAAGGTCTTAAACAGAACAATGCGCATAAGGTCCGTCCTTTTATTGTTTTTGGCAGGTCGAACGATAGGGGCAAGATCGGGGGCGGAGCAATCGGCAAATAAAAACGGCCGCTTGAAGCGGCCGTCTGGCGAGGGGAAGAGTGACGGTGGCTACGGTGCCGCGCTTGAGGTCGTCACGACCGTACCGGTCGATCGTCCGAACGCGGCCCGAGCCTGCAGCAGCGGCTACAGGATCACGCTGCCCGTGTAGCCGCTGCCGAGCCTGCGAGGCTGCGATCGGCAACGCCGTTGCCGCAAAACCTGAACCCGCGAACTGCCTGGAAAAACGCACCAGCCGGTTTACGACGGCTACGCCGCCGAGCGCAGCCTCGCTGGCGCTCGGCAGCGGCTACAGGGATAGCGGGTCAGACCATCTCGTGGCGAATCCACTCCAGCACCGAGGTGCGCCGCGGTACCCAGCCCAGCTGTTCGCGGGCTTTCTTGCCGCGTACGCGGCTGTTGGAGCCCAGACCGTAGTTGGCCATCTCGTAGCCCCATTCGGCTTCGGCGTCGGCCAGCGGCCAGTCCTGCGGCGGGTCGAGGCGCAGGGCTTCGGCCATGGCAGTGGTCATGTCGATGAAGGAGGCTTCACCGCTTTCGACGAAGTAGAAAGTCCCTGGAATGTTGCGGGTCAGCGCCAGCAGGTACAGCGCCACCACGTCTTCGATATGCACGTTGGACCAGATGTTCTGCCCCGGCCCGACATGCCGCACCACGCCGCTTTTACGTGCCTGCTTGAGCAGTCGCGGCAGCTGCACGCTGTCGCGTTTCACCCCGAGGCTGTGGCCGTAGATCAGGGTGTTGCAGAGCACCGCCGAGTTCACCCCGTCCTTGGCCGCGGCCAGCACCAGGTTGTCGATGGCCACCCGCGCGGCCTTGTCGACGGTGGGCTCTGGCAGGTTGTTTTCCTGGTAGATCACGTCGCTGACCTTGCCGCCCGAGGCATCGCCGACGATGCTCGAACCGCTGGTGTGCAGGAAGACCTTGTTCGAACCCTTGAGGGCCGCGAGCAGGACTTCCACCGCGCCACGATGGTCGCTGCTGGCGGCGTTGATCACCGCATCGGCGGCGCGGGCCTGCTCGATCAGCACGGCGCTGTCGTCCAGGCTGCCGAGCACCGGCTTGATGCCCAGGGCAGTGAGTTCGGCGGCCTGCTCGGCACTGCGCACCAGGCCGGTGACTTGATGGCCGGCCTGGACCAGGCCGGTGGCGATGGAGCCGCCGATAAAACCCGCGGCGCCGGTGACGAATACATTCATGGAGAAACTCCCTGGGTGGATAAGTGATGGCGCCAGTATCGGCGGCGACTCCTGCCGAAACAGGCAGGCTGGCCCAAATCACTCTTGCGCAGGGGTCACGAATCAGGGATCAGCCTTCCCACGGGAGTTGACCGCTGCTGGAGCTGGCTTGCCAGCGACGGCACCTGCCCGGGCGGTGCAAGGCACCCGGCCCTATCGCCGGCAAGCCGGCTCCTACAGGGACAAGGCCTCAGCCTTCGAACAGCGGGTTGGCGTAATCGGCCAGCTTGCCCTGGATAAAGTCGAGGAAGCACTGGATGCGCAGGGCCAGCTGCGAGTTGCGGTAGTACACGGCGTTGATCGGCTGGCGATAACCGCTGTTGAACTGGGCGAGGATCGGCGTGAGGCGCCCGGCGCGGATGTCGTCGATGGTCATGAAGTGCGACAAGCAGGCGATGCCCTGCCCTTCCAGCGCCAGGTGACGCACCGTCTCACCGCTGGAGGCGCTGATGCCCGGCTGGATCGGCCAGCGGTCGCCGTGCACATGGCGCAGCGGCCAGTGGTTGAGGGTTTCGGTCTGGGTGAAGCCCAGCAGGGTATGTTCGCTCAGCTCGGCCACGGTGGCGGGTGTGCCGTGCTGCTTCAGGTACGCGGGGCTGGCGAGGATATGCAGCGGGCTGCAACCGAGCGAACGCGCATGCAGGGTCGAGTCCGCCAGGGTGCCAATGCGGATCGCGATATCGGTGCTCTGTTCCAGCAGGTCGATGATCAGGTCGTTGCTGTTGAGCTCCAGCTGGATGTCCGGGTACAGGCTACGGAACTCGGCGATGTAGGGCACGATGGCGTGCAGCATGAACGGCGAGGCAGCGTTGATCCGCAGGCGCCCGGACGGTGTCTGCTGGCGGGACGACAGGCGTTCTTCGAGCTCGTCCATCTGGTCGAGGATCAGCTTGGCCTGCTCGAAAAAGTACTTGCCCTCTTCGGTCAGGTCCATGCGCCGTGTGGTGCGGTTGATCAGTGTGGTATCGAGCTTGGCTTCCAGGCGCGACAGGGTCCGGCTGACCGCCGACGGCGTCTGCCCGACCTGCTCGGCCGCCGCGGAAATCGAACCGCACTCGATGACGCAGACGAAGATCTGGAGTTCGTCGGATCTGGCTTTCACGTAAGTCCTCTATCTCGGTTGGGCGCCTGTAGCCGCTGCCGCAGGCTGCGATAAGGCCCGCAGGACCTTCGAGGGCCTCAAGAGCGGCACCCGCTCCGTCGGAGTGCCGCCCAAGTCGATCGCAGCCTGCGGCAGCGGCTACACGGCACGCCACCGATAGTAGCCGGATTTACGCGGGGAGGTTGAACACCGCCTTGAGGTGTTCTTCGTAACGCTGCACATCGGCTTCGATGTTCGGGCGCTTCATCACGTCGACGCAGAGGAAGGTCGGCAGGCCGCTCATCCCGAGGAACTGGTTGGCCTTGTGGAACGGGAAGTACACCGCATCCACACCCTTGGCTTCGAAGAAGTCGGTCGGGTCGTCGAAGGCTTGCTGCGGAGCGTTCCAGGTCAGCGACAGCATGTACTGCTTGTCGTGGATCAGGCCGCCGCTGCCGTATTTCTGCGAGGCGTCGGAACGGGTGCGGCCGTCGCTGGCGTAGAGGCTGCCGTGGCCTTCGGTGAAGACTTCATCGATGTACTTTTTCACGGTCCAGGGCGCGCCCATCCACCAGCCCGGCATCTGGTAGACGATCACGTCGGCCCAGAGGAACTTGGCCACTTCCTCCTTGATGTCGTAGCCCTCGTCGATGTGGGTGACTTTCACGTCCATGCCGCCACGGTCCAGCACCGCCACCGCGGTTTCATGCAGGGTCGCGTTGTAGCGGCCGTCGGAGTGGGCGAACTTCTTGCCACCGTTGAGCAACAGTACTTTTTTCATGATCCAGCCTCATCAGGAACAACCCTTTGGCGCTGCTCTGCAAGGCCGGGTCGAGAAGATTAAAAACGATGGGGCGGAGAATATCGTCGAAAGACGATATGAATAAGCGCGGTCCAGGCAAAAAACATTTGACCAATACGCACGAATAGGCGGCGGATTCGTGTCGTAGAATTTTTAAAAACTCCCTTACCCAGGAACACAGCATGTCCGAACAGCACGGTTTTATCCTCCACGCCAAAACCCGCCCGGAAATGTCCGAAGCCTTCGAAGCGCTGTTTCGCGCCTATGTCGAGCCAAGCCGCGCCGAGCCCGGCTGCATCGAATACCACATGCTGCGCGACCAGCAGGACCCGAGCCTGTTCATCTTCTACGAGATCTGGGAATCCCAGGCGCACTTGGAGGTGCACTCCAACCTGCCGCACATGAAGGCCTTCTTCGACAAGCGCATGGATTACTTGGAACGGGACTTCGATATCCGCCGCATCGATATGCTCAGCCCGTCGTCCGCTAACCGCTGATCAACAGGTGGCCGCCGAGCAACCCAAGGCCACAAAAGAACACCCGCTTGAACAGCACCGCGCTGATGCGCTGGCGCAACGCCTGGCCCAGCCACATGCCGAGCAGGGCCGGGATCAGCGCCAGCAACGAGGCGCTGAGCTCGCCGCCACCCAGGGCGCCGCGCCAGTACAGGCCGGCCGCCAGGGCCAGGGTCGAGACGGTGAACGACAGCCCCAGGGCCTGCACCAGCTCATCCTTGTGCAAGCCCAAGGCTTGCAGATAAGGCACCGCCGGAATCACGAACACCCCGGTGGCCGAAGTGATGACGCCCGTCACCAGGCCACAGGCCGGGCCCAGCCAGGTTTCCATTCGCGGCCGCAGCCGCAGGGTCGGCAGCAGCAATCCGCTCAGGGCATAGAGCAATAACGCCGCCCCCAACGCCCGCACCACCCAGCGCCCACCGTCGATCCCCAGCCACAGGCTGCCCAGGCCGGTGCCGATAAAGATCGCCAGCAGCATCGGCCACAAGCGCTTGAGCAGACCCAGCAGGTGCCCACTAAAGGCCAGTTGCCAGACATTGGTCAGGGTCGCCGGAATGATCAGCAAGGCCGCAGCCTGCGTCGGTGCCATAGCCAGGCCGAGCAGGCCCATGGCGATGGTCGGCAGGCCGAGGCCGATCACGCCCTTGATCATGCCAGCCAGGACAAAGGTGCCGATCACCAGCAGGGACAGGAGCAAACCGAGGTTCTGGTAAAACGCGAGGGAAGTGTTCATGGCGTTATTCTGCGCCGGCGGCGGTGGGCTGAAAATCTGCCATATACTGAGGCAGCCTCTTGCCTGGCGAGAGGCTGTAGATTTTCAGTGGCTGTAATGGCCCTATCGCGGGCAAGCCTCGCTCCTACAGGTATTGCACTGTCCTTGTAGGAGCGAGGCTTGCCCGCGATAGCCGCGCAGCGGCGCTTTCAAGGGACCCGCCCCATGCACTTCGACCTGACCGACCTGCGCCTGTACCTGAACATCCTCGACGCCGGCAATATCACCGCCGGCGCCAGCCGCAGCCATTTGTCCCTGGCCGCCGCCAGTGCGCGAATCCGTGCCATGGAGGCCTCCCTGGGCACCGAGTTCCTGCAGCGCGGCCGCCGTGGCGTCAGCCCGACACCCGCCGGCAAGGCCCTGGCCCAGCATGCGCGCGGCCTGCTGCAACAGGCCGAACACCTGCGCCAGGACCTGGCCGAATATGCCCGGGGCGTCAAAGGCCAGGTGCGCCTGCTGTGCAATACCACGGCAATCACCGAATACCTGCCGGAGCCGCTGGCGGACTTTCTCTGCGCCCACCCCAACCTGGATATCGACCTGCAGGAACTGCCCAGCCTGCGCATCACCCACGCCCTGCGCCAGGGCGCGGCGGACCTGGGAATAGTGTCCGACGCGGTGGACACCCAGGACCTGCAGACCCAGGCCTTTCGCGACGACCCGCTGGTGCTGGTCCTGCCCGCCCACCACCCGCTGGCGGACGGTCGGGCGGTGAGTTTCAGCGACAGCCTGCACCACGACTATGTCGGTCTCGCCGCCCACAGCGCCCTGGCCGTGTACCTGGAAGAACAGGCCTTGCACCTGGGGCTGCGGATGCCGATCCGCATCCGCGCTGATGGTTTTGACGGGGTGATGCGCATGGTCGCCCGGGGCGCCGGGCTGGCGGTGGTGCCCCGGGCCGCCGTCGAACGCCGGGGGCCGGACCCATCGCTCAAGGTGCTGCCGCTGCTGGAGGCCTGGGCGCAACGCAAGTTGCTGCTCTGCGCCCGGAATTTCGAGCAGTTGCCCGCCTACGCCAAGGCCCTCCTGGAAACCCTGGGCCAACCGTAGGAGCGGCCGGTCGACGCTCGATTGCTCGCGATAGCGTTCGTCGCGACGCTGCTGTGAATGGCCGCTGCGCGGATCGCGAGCAAGCTTCGCTCCTACAGGTTTTGGGTCAGACCTTGGACAGCGCCCCCGCCGGCGCCCGGGACTTCCTGAAGAACAGCCAGTAGGCCAGGGTCAGGATCGCCAGGAAGGGCACGCCGAACACCAGGGTCATCTTGAAGGCCTCGGTGAAGTAGGTGGTGATCATCACCGCGCCCATCAGCACCAGGCCCAGCAGTGTGCTCCAGGGGAACAGGCGCATGCGGAACGACAGCTGCTGCTCGCCATGGCGCTGGTGGTAACGCCGGAAGCAGTAGTGGGTGAGAAAGATCATGAACCAGGTGAAGATCGCGCCGAACATCGAGATCGCCATCATCAGGGTGAACGAGCTTTCCGGGTACAGCACGTTGATCAGGGTCGCCAGGCCGATGCCCGAACTGGACAGCAGCAAGGCGTTCAGCGGGATCCCGCTCTTGCTCAGGGCGCCCATGGACTTGGGCGCATACCCGCCGCGGGACAGGCTGAACATCATGCGCGTGGTGATGTACAGCTGGCTGTTCATCGCCGACAACGCGGCGATCAGGATCACGAAGTTCATCACCCCGGTGGCGCCGGGAATGCCGATGGTCTGCATCACCGTGACGAACGGGCTCTGCGCCTTGCCGGCCTGGACCCAGGGCACGATGGCCAGCATCAGCGCCAGGGTCAGCAGGTAGAACACCACCAGCCGCACCATGGTCGCGCGAAAGGCCTTTTTCACCGCCCGCTGCGGGTCCTCGGCTTCGCCGGCGGCCACCGCGATCATCTCCACGCTCAGGTAGCTGAAGATCGAGACGATCACCGCGATCCACATGCCCTGCACGCCGTTGGGGAAAAAGCCGCCGTGGGCGCTGTAGTTGTGCAGGCCGTAGTCGGCATTGCCGGAGCCGAACACCACGTACACCGCGAGGATGATGAAGCCGACGATGGCGGCGATCTTGATGGTGGAGAACCAGTACTCGAAGTTGCCGAAGGTTTTCACGCTGATGGCGTTGAGCAGGATCAGCACGCTGGAGAACGAGACGATCCACACCCATTCCGGCACGTGGGCGAACCAGTACTTCATGTACATGGCGATGGCCGTGACCTCGGCGCCGACCGCCAGCACGATGGCCGCCCAGTAGGCGTAGCGCACCAGGAAACCGGCCAGCGGGCTGATGTAGAACTCGGCGTAGGCGCCGAAGGAGCCGGAGGTGGAATGGGCCACGGTCATTTCCGCCAGGCAGCCCATCAGCAGCAGGGTGATGACCGCGCCGATGGCGTAGCTGAGCAGCACGCTGGGCCCGGCGTAACCGATGGCGTAGGCACTGCCCATGAACAGCCCGGTGCCGATCGCCCCGCCGATGGCGATCATGCTCATCTGCCCGGCCGTGAGCTGGCGGCGCAAGCCCTGTTCACGATTGGAAATCGCTGCAAAACCCTTGTTGGTCGTGGTCACGTTCATCAGCCTCTTATTATTGTGTGCACGCGTTGATCGGTGTCGCGAGCCGTCCCTGGCCGGTTCTGGTATCGCCCTGTAGCCGCTGCCGCAGGCTGCGATCGAGGCCGCAGGACTCGCATTTCCAGGTGCCGCGGTCTATCAGGCAGACCGTGGCCTCCATCGCAGCCTGCGGCAGCGGCTACAGGTATCGGGCTTCAGGTCACGCTGTGGCGGATCTGGAACTGCGGCTGGGCCCAGGTCTTTTCGTCGAGGATTTCACCGAGGATCTGCACCGCGTCCCAGACTTCGCTGAAGCGGGTGTACAGCGGCGTGAAACCGAAGCGCATGATCCGCGGTTCGCGGTAGTCGCCGATCACGCCCCGGGCGATCAGGGCCTGGATCACCGCATAACCTTCGGGGTGTTCGAAGCTGACATGGCTGCCGCGCCTGTCGTGTTCGCGCGGGGTGACCAGCTTCAGGCCATGGGCCGCGCAGCGCTGCTCCACCAGTTCGATGAACAGGTCGGTCAGGGCCAGGGACTTGCGCCGCAGGCTGGCCATGTCGGTCTGCTCGAAGATCTCCAGGCCGCACTCGACCATGGCCAGCGAGGTGATCGGCTGGGTGCCGCACAGGTAGCGGGCGATGCCGCTGCTCGGCCGGTATTGCGCTTCCATGTCGAACTGTCGTGCATGGCCGAACCAGCCGGACAGCGGCTGCTTGACCAGGTCGCAGAGTGTCGGCGAGACCCAGGCGAAGGCCTGGGAGCCCGGGCCGCCGTTGAGGTACTTGTAGGTGCAGCCGATGGCGTAGTCGGCGCCGGCCTGCTTCAGGTCCACCGGCACCGCGCCAGCGGAGTGGGCCAGGTCCCACAGGCTCAGCGCGCCGCACTCGTGGGTCAGCGCGGTCACCGCCGGCATGTCGTGCATGTAGCCGGTCTTGTAGTTGACGTGGGTGAGCATGACCACCGCGGTGTCTTCGCCAATGGCCTGGGGCAGCTCCTCGGGGCTGTCCACCAGGCGCAGGGAATAACCCTGCTGCAGCATCTCGGTCAGGCCTTCGGCGATGTACAGGTCGGTGGGAAAGTTGCTGCTCTCGCTGACGATCACCCGCCGCTGCGGCGCCTTGAGCGCCTGCACGCGCAAGGCCGCGCTAAGCACCTTGAACAGGTTGATCGAGGTGGTATCGGTGATCACCACTTCGTTGGCATCGGCGCCGATCAGCCGGGCCAGGCGGTCGCCGAGGCGCTGCGACAGGTCGCGCCAGCCGGCGGTGTTCCAGCTGCGGATCAGGCCATTGCCCCACTCTTCGGCAATCACCTGTTGCGCCCGTTGCAGGGCCGCCACCGGGCGCGCGCCGAGGGAGTTGCCGTCGAGATAGATCACCCCGTCGGGCAGCGCGAACTGGTTGCGCAGCGGCGCCAGCGGGTCCTGTTCGTCGAGGGCCAGGCAGTGGTTTCTTGTTGTCATGGGAGGTCCTGTTTTCACTATGGCATGCGGCAACGCACGCAATGCCGAGGGAGGTATCGGCGGCTGCACGGTGAAGAAATAATGAACGAAGCCCTGGAGAATTTTCGTGCAAAATGCGCTATGAGAGCGGCACAGCCTCGAAGATTATTCGACTACAACTTAAAAAAACGCGGATAAATGCCAACCATGATTCTCGACTCGACAGACCTGCGAATCCTGCACTTCCTGCAACAGGACGGCCGTATCAGCAACCAGGAGCTGGCGGAGAAAGTCGCCCTCTCGCCCTCGGCCTGCCTGCGGCGCCTGCGCCTGCTGGAGGGCGAAGGCATCATCAGCGGCTATCGCGCGGTGCTCAACGCCGAGCGCCTGGGGATCGAGCTGGAGGCCATCGTCCATGTGTCGCTGCGCCAGGACGTGGCGGACTGGCACGAGACCTTTATCAAGAAGGTCCAGCAGTGGCCGGAAGTGGTGACCGCCTATGTGATCACCGGCGCCAGCAACTATGTGCTGCGGGTCCAGGCGCGCAACCTCAAGCACTTCTCGGATTTCATCGTCAATCACCTGAACCGCACGTCCGGGGTCACCGACATCCGCTCGGAAATCGTCCTGCAGAAAATCAAGGAACAGGACGGCCTGCTGGACCTGGTGCTGCGCAAGTAAAACGGGTGGCCTGTGGGGTACAGGCCACTAGAAACCGCCCAGGCGCCGCGCATCGTGGCGCTGCAGGGTGACGCTGGGCGACTCGCCGAACAGCTTGCGGTATTCGGCGGAGAACCGCCCCAGATGGCTGAAGCCCCAGCCCAGGGCGATCTCGGAAATGGTCCGCGCCGAGCCGTGTTCGAGGATTTCCTGGCGCACCGCGTTGAGCCGGTACTTCTTCAGGTAGACCATCGGCGACAGGGCGAAATACTTCTTGAAGGCCTCGAACAGCTTGAAGCGCGAGACCCCGGCGGCGGCTTCCAGGTCCTCCAGGCACAGCGGTTCGCGGGCGTTGGCGTGAATGTATTGGCGGGCGCGGACCAGGTAGTGAGGCAACTTGACCTCCAGCACCTCGCGCAGCTCCGCCGAGTAGTTGTTCGGCTGGGCGAGGATCAGGCCCTTGATCAATGAGCTTTCCAGGTCGCGGGTGAAGGCCAGCTGTTCATACAGCTCGCTGCTGCGCTCCAGTTCGGCGATGAAATAGCGCGCCATGCGCCACCAGGACGCCGAGGCCCCTTCCACCGCATCCATCACCGCCTCGAAGCGCAGCGGCGCTTCCGGTGGCCGTTGCAGCAAGGCCTCCAGCGCTTCGCTCATGGCCGCCCGGGTAATCACCACCTGGACTTTGCGGCAGTCGCCGGAGATCGCCAGCATCTGACTCTCGTTGGGGGCGATGATCACCCCCTGGTCGCGGTTGGAACGCAGCAGCCGGCCGTCCTTGCTCAGTTCCTGATCGCCGCTCAGCGGCAGGCTCAGGCTGTAGCTGCTGAAATGCTCGGCGTCTTCGATGTCGATAGTGACGTCGGTGCCGTACTCGATGGTGCCCAGGGTGGTGGCCCGCGACTTGAACACGTTGGCGCTGTGATGAAAGCGGATGCGCTCGGGGGTGCTGGTCTCGAGCCGGTGCGGCCCGCAAATGCCGGACATCCAGCTTCTCGCCCCCTCGAGGTCGTAGCGATCGATACGAATATCGCGAAACTGCGAATCAGCCTTGCTATTCATCACGGCGCACCCACGGCAATATTTTTTTGCGCGCTCTGACGGCGCGTCTGATTTGAAGTACTGACCTGCAAGAGCAAGTTTTGCGCCACCGCCCGGGACTGCCAACCGACTGGATAGCAATCGCCAACTAAGTGGATAGAACCCGTCCACCCGGAGCGCATAACCCACGCAAGACTGCGCCCAACAGTAGCTCATCGCGACATCGCGGTGCAGCCGTTGATCGCCTGGGGCGCCGGCCGTGGGTATTCAGCCCCCAGGTGTTACCCCTCGCGCCCGTGGGAGCGAGGCTTGCCCGCGATGGGTACGGCGCGCTTTGGCGGATGCACCGCGTGATCCTTTATCGCGAGCAAGCTTCGCTCCTACAGAAGCCCTCAGCGCCATTCAATTTTATGGATGGCCTTGGCCGACTAAGCGGATAGCCACCCCTGCCCCGCACTCCCTCTAATGCACCCACTGATTGGCCTGAATAAAACCGCATCTATAAAAAAGGTAATCACTCATGAGTGGTGCAAGAAACGCAGAACAATGGAAAAGCTTCATCGACGGCTGCCTGGACTTTCGTCCGGACGACGGCGTATTCCGCATCGCCCGGGACATGTTCACCGAACCCGAGCTGTTCGACCTGGAGATGGAACTGATCTTCGAGAAGAACTGGATCTACGCCTGCCACGAAAGCGAGCTGGCCAACAACCACGACTTCGTGACCATGCGCGCCGGGCGCCAGCCGATGATCATCACCCGTGACGGCGAAGGCCGGCTCAACGCACTGATCAACGCCTGCCAGCACCGCGGCACCACCCTGACCCGGGTCGGCAAGGGCAACCAGTCCACCTTCACCTGCCCGTTCCACGCCTGGTGCTACAAGAGCGACGGGCGCCTGGTGAAGGTCAAGGCGCCGGGGGAATATCCCGAAGGCTTCGACAAGGCCACCCGCGGCCTGAAGAAAGCCCGCATCGACAGCTACAAGGGCTTTGTCTTCATCAGCCTCGACGTCCACGCCGACAACTCCCTGGAGGACTTCCTCGGCGACGCCAAGGTGTTCTTCGACATGATGGTCGCCCAGTCACCCACCGGTGAACTGGAAGTCCTGCCCGGCAAGTCCGCCTACACCTACGACGGCAACTGGAAACTGCAGAACGAGAACGGCCTCGACGGTTATCACGTGAGCACCGTGCACTACAACTACGTGGCCACGGTGCAGCACCGCCAGCAGGTCAACAGCGAAAACGGCGGCGCCAGCGCCACCCTCGACTACAGCAAGCTCGGCGCCGGCGACGCCAACACCGACGACGGCTGGTTCGCCTTCAACAACGGCCATAGCGTGCTGTTCAGCGACATGCCTAACCCTTCGGTGCGCTCCGGCTACGCCACCATCATGCCGCGCCTGGTGGAGGAATACGGCCAGGAAAAGGCCGAATGGATGATGCACCGCCTGCGCAACCTCAACGTCTACCCGAGCCTGTTCTTCCTCGACCAGATCAGCTCGCAGCTGCGGATCATCCGCCCGCTGGCCTGGAACAAGACCGAGATCATCAGCCAGTGCATCGGGGTCAAGGGCGAGTCCGACGCCGACCGGGAAAACCGCATCCGCCAGTTCGAGGACTTCTTCAACGTCTCGGGCATGGGCACCCCCGACGACCTGGTGGAATTCCGCGAAGCCCAGCGCGGTTTCCAGGGCCGCCTGGAACGCTGGAGCGACATCTCCCGCGGCAGCCACCGCTGGGCAACCGGGCCGACCCGCAACAGCGAGGCCATCGGCATCCAGCCGGCCATGACCGGCACCGAATTCACCCACGAAGGGCTGTACGTCAACCAGCACCGCAACTGGCAGAAATTCCTCCTCGACGGGCTGGCCAGACAATCCCTGAAACTGCGTGAGGTGTGAACATGAGTGCGCAACTGCAATACCGTATCGAGCAGTTTTTCTACCGCAAGTCCGAGCTGTGCGACGCCCAGGACTGGGACGCCTACCTCGAACTCTTCGACCCGCAGAGCGAGTTCCACCTGCCGCAGTGGGACTCCGAGCATGTCTACACCACCGACCCGAAGCGCGGCATGTCGCTGATCTACTACGCCAACCGCTCGGGCCTGGAAGACCGGGTGTTCCGTATCCGCACCGGCAAGGCCGCCTCGACCATTCCTATGCCGCGCACCCTGCACAACATCAGCAACGTGCGGATCGCCGAACAGGCCGATGGCAGCCTGCAAGTGCGGCTGAACTGGCACACCCTGTTCTATCGCCTGGCCACCGCCGAGCAGTTCTTCGGCAATGCCACCTACAACCTCAAGGCCCACGGCGACAGCTGGCTGATCACCCGCAAGCATGCGCTGCTGCTCAACGACACCATCAACTCGGTGCTCGATTTCTACCACCTCTGACGGAGACCGGGCATGAACCACAAGGTCGCGTTCAGCTTTGCCGATGGCAAGACGCTGTTCTTCCCCGTACACGCCAACGAAATACTGCTCGATGCCGCCCTGCGCAACGGCATCAAGATCCCCCTCGACTGCCGCGAGGGCGTCTGCGGCACCTGCCAGGGCCGCTGCGAATCGGGCAACTACAGCCAGGACTACGTGGACGAGGAAGCCCTCTCCAGCGCGGACCTGGAGCAGCGCAAGATGCTCAGTTGCCAGACCCGGGTGCAGTCCGATGCCACTTTCTATTTCGACTTCGATTCCAGCCTGTGCAGCGCCGCGGGGCCCGCACAGCTGAGCGGTACGGTCAGCGAGGTGCGCCAGGTCTCCGACAGCACGGCGATCCTGCAACTGCAGCTCGACCAGGACCAGGCGGCGCTGGACTTCCTCCCGGGGCAATACGCCCGACTGTCGGTCCCCGGCACGTCGAGCAAACGTTCCTACTCGTTCGCCAACCGCTCGGGCAGCCAGCAGCTGCAATTCCTCGTGCGCCTGCTGCCCGACGGGGCCATGAGCAACTACATCCGCGAACGTTGCCAGGTCGGCGACCGTATCGAGCTGGAGGCGCCGCTGGGGGCCTTCTACCTGCGCCATATCGTCCGGCCGCTGGTGCTGGTGGCCGGCGGCACCGGGCTGTCGGCGCTGCTGGCGATGCTCGAACAACTGGTCGCCGACGGCTGCACCCAGCCGGTGCACCTGTACTACGGAGTGCGCAACGTCGCCGACCTGTGCGAAACCGCGCGTATCGAGGCCTATGCCGGCCAGCTGCCGGGCTTTCGCTACACTGCGGTGATCAGCGAGCCGACGGCGGACTGGCCGGGCAAGCGCGGCTATATCGCCGAGCATTTCGACTGCAGCGAACTGCGCGATAGTCCGGTGGACATGTACGTCTGCGGACCGCCACCGATGGTCGAGTCGATCAAGAACTGGTTGCAAGATCAGCGACTTGAGAGCGTTCAGCTGTATTACGAGAAGTTCACCGAGAGTAATATCTGATCCGTCCGCAGTCAGCCGCGATCTGGCCGCGAACACGGACAGATCCGATAACAATGAGAAGAGAGCGTGATTAGTGGATGAAATCCTGAAACCCGGCGAACTCAAGCGTGGCTTGAAGAACCGCCATATTCAGCTGATTGCCCTGGGCGGGGCGATCGGCACCGGACTGTTCCTGGGCTCCGCCGGCGTGCTCAAGTCCGCCGGCCCTTCGATGATCCTCGGTTATGCGATTGCCGGGTTCATCGCCTTCCTGATCATGCGCCAGCTCGGCGAAATGATCGTCGAAGAGCCAGTGGCCGGGTCCTTCAGCCACTTCGCGCACAAGTACTGGGGCGGTTACTTCGGCTTTCTCGCCGGCTGGAACTACTGGGTGCTCTATGTGCTGGTGGGCATGGCCGAACTCACGGCCGTGGGCAAGTACGTGCAGTTCTGGTGGCCGGAAATCCCGTCCTGGGTCAGTGCGGCGGTGTTCTTCGTGCTGGTCAACCTGATCAACATGATGAACGTGAAGTTCTTCGGCGAAGCCGAGTTCTGGTTCGCCATCATCAAGGTGGTGGCCATCATCGGCATGATCGCCCTGGGCTGCTACATGCTGGCCAGCGGCAGCGGCGGCCCGCAGGCCGCGGTGAGCAACCTGTGGAGCCACGGCGGATTCTTCCCCAACGGCAGCACCGGCCTGCTGATGGCCATGGCCTTCATCATGTTTTCCTTTGGTGGCCTGGAACTGGTGGGCATCACCGCCGCCGAGGCCAGCGAGCCACGCAAGGTGATCCCCAAGGCGATCAACCAGGTGGTGTACCGGGTACTGATCTTCTACGTCGGCGCCCTCACCGTGCTGCTGTCGCTGTACCCCTGGGACCAGCTGCTGCAGACCCTCAACGCTTCCGGCGATTCCTACAGCGGCAGCCCGTTCGTGCAGATCTTTGCCCTGATCGGCAGCGACACCGCGGCGCATATCCTTAACTTCGTGGTCCTGACCGCGGCGCTGTCGGTCTACAACAGCGGCGTGTACTGCAACAGCCGCATGCTCTACGGCCTGGCCGAACAGGGCGACGCGCCCAAGGCGATGATGAAGCTGAACAAACAGGGGGTGCCATTGCTGGCCCTGGGCGTTTCGGCGCTGATCACCCTGCTCTGCGTGGTGGTCAACTACCTGGCGCCGCAGGAAGCGCTGGAACTGCTGATGGCCTTGGTCGTTGCCTCTCTGATGATCAACTGGGCGCTGATCAGCCTGACCCACCTGAAGTTCCGCAAGTCCATGGGCCAGCAAGGCATAGTGCCGTCGTTCAAGACCTTCTGGTTCCCGTTCAGCAACTACCTGTGCCTGGCCTTCATGCTGATGATCGTCAGCGTGATGCTGATGATTCCCGGGATACGGGTTTCGGTCTACGCCATCCCGGTGTGGGTCGCGCTGATCTGGGTGTTCTACCGCCTGCGGGTGGCCAGGACTGGTACTCGGGCGGTGGTCTGACAGGACTGCGGCGCGCCCATCGCGGGCAAGCCTCGCTCCTACAGAAGCGGAGCTTGCTCGCGATGAACATCGTTACCGTAGGAGCGAGGCTTGCCCGCGATGAACGATGACGCGATGGCCCTGATTACAACGCCCCGTGTTCAGCCAACAAAAAGGCCCGGCATTCGATGAATGCCGGGCCTTTTTATTGGCCTGTCGCTTACAGCGTCGAACGCACGCGCCACAACTCGGGGAACAATACGGTGTCGAGCATCTTGCGCAGGTAGCCGACGCCTTCGGTGCCGCCGGTGCCGGGCTGGAAGCCGATGATGCGTTCCACCGTAGTCACATGGCGGAAGCGCCACTGGCGGAAGGAATCCTCCAGGTCGATGAATTTCTCCGCCAACTGGTACAGGTCCCAGTAGCGCGACGGGTCGGTGTAGACCTCGCGCCAGGCGGCTTCCACCGACGGATCATGCTGGGTCGGCGTCTTGCTGTTCAGGGCCAGGCGCTCGGGGTCGATGGCCAGGCCGGCCTTGGCCATCAGGCCGATGGCTTCGTCGTACAGCGACGGCGTGGCGAGCGCCAGCTCCAGTTCCTTGAGCAGTTCCGGACGATGGGCATGGGGACGCAGCAAGGTCTCGCTCTTGTTGCCGAGGATGAACTCGATCTCGCGGTACTGGAACGACTGGAAGCCCGACGAGTGCCCCAGGTAGGGCCGGATCGACTTGTACTCGGACGGGGTCATGGTCGCCAGCACCGCCCAGGCATGCACCAGTTGGTCGAAGATCCGCGACACCCGCGCCAGCATCTTGAACGCTGGCTGCAACTGACCCTGATGCACATGCTCGCGAGCCGCATTGAGCTCATGCAGCATCAGTTTCATCCACAGCTCCGAGGTCTGGTGCTGGATGATGAAGAGCATTTCGTTGTGATCCGGCGACAAGGGATGCTGGGCATTGAGGATGCGCCCCAGGTCCAGGTAGTCGCCGTAGCTCATGGAATTGGAAAAATTCAGCTCGGCGTTATGCCAGCCATCGGGCGGCGGGTTGCTCGAATAGGGACATTGACTCATCGCGTGGGCTCCTCATATCAGGTCGCGGCTGGTCGATCACCCGGAGCTGGCCCTGATCGAGGGCGCGCGGGGTCGAAGCTTTGTTGTTGTAAATACTATTGTAGGAATTATCGCGACAAAGGCCGCAGGATGGCGCGCACCGGGCTCGCATCCAGATGAGCGAAACGCAGGGGCAGCGCGATCAGTTCGTAGTCACCCTCGGCCACCTCGTCGAGCACGATGCCTTCGAGAATCGCCAGGCCATGGCGGGCGACGGCGTTATGGGCGTCCATGGTTTTCGATTGCTGCGGGTCGAGGGACGGGGTGTCGATACCGATCAGGCGCACACCGTGGCTGGCCAGCAGCTCGACGGTTTCCTTGGCCACGGCGCTGAAGTCCGGGTCCCAGGTGCTCAACGGCGCCTGTCGATAGGTGCGCAACAGCACCCGCTCGGGCAGGTTGTCCAGGTGGCCTTCCAGGTGTTGGGGCAATACCAGCGGGCCACAGCCCAGGCAATGCACGACCCGGCACGGGCCGAGGTAGACGTCCAGTGGCACCTCGCCGATCGGCGCGCCATCGGCGCTGTAATGCAGCGGCGCGTCGACATGGGCACCGGTGTGCGGCGACAGGGTGATACGCCCGACATTCACCGGGCACTCGGGTCCGTACTGCCAGACCCGCTCTTCCTGGAACGGCGTGTCGCCGGGCCAGGTCGGGGTCGCGGTACTCAGGGGCGGGCTGATGTCCCACCAGCTTGGGGTTGTGTTCATAGTGCTGCTCTCGGCCACTTCGACCTGAATCATACGAGCGATACCCGTGAAGATTCTTGCGAAATGCTCCGGCGACCGCCGAATCTTTCGCAAGAACTGCTAGGAAATCACTGATTCACGCTTGGAAATTTCAATGCAAACCGCGGCAACACTTCGCGGGCGGCTACTGCGTTTCTGGGCACCCCGATGTCGAGTACAGACAACTGATGGGGCGCCGGGCGCTATAGGGTGCGACTTCAGTTCTCAGCCAAGACCCCGGAGTCCTCATGACCGCGACTGCCCCCATCACCGTTCTGCGCGACACTCACCCGCTGCCGGTGCTCGATGCCTGCAAATGGGAAAAACTCGAAGGCGACCCGCACACCGTCAACCTCAACGCCTACACCAGCGAAGACGGCAGCAAGATCATGGGCACCTGGATCTGCACGCCCGGCAAATGGCGCGTGGACTACGTGAAATGGGAGTACTGCCATTTCCAGGAAGGCTACTGCGTGATCACTCCCGACGGCATGGACCCGATCCACCTGCGCGCCGGCGATATCTTCGTGGTCGAGCCGGGGATGAAAGGCACCTGGGAAGTGGTCGAGACCGTGCGCAAGTATTTCGTTTTCGCCTGATACCCGAAGATTCAGGCCACAGTTCTGCAAATGCCTGATCGGCCCGGCGAAGGACTTTTCGCGAAACATCAAGAGGCGCTCATATCATTGAAGAGCGCCTCTTTTTTATAAAACCACAGCAATAAGGCGCACGCCCGCCATGCACTTCCCGGCCTAATGATATTGGCCAGCCAGAAGTTTACTCATCTCATGCCTAGCGAATGCAGACAGCCCATTTAAACTTCCAGCAAGCTTGCTTAAACAAAAAAACCAAGCAGACAACCCGCATTTAAAACTTTAGAAAGTCTATTAATCCAACGACTAAAAAGGGGACGTCTCAACGTCCCCTTTTGCACATCCAAGTGCCTGGCGGTGTATCGGGCACTTAGTCTTTGGCTTTCGAGATTTTCCATGAGCCGGTATTGCCGTCCCGATTCAGATAAGGGGTCGTCGATACCGCATATTTGACGCCCTCGCCACTGGCATGCCCACAGGTATCCAGAAATCCGCCGCGCACATCGTTGTAGCCATTCAGGAAGTGCACGACATCCCCTTCTCTCACCTTGAAATCCTTGGGATCTGAGGTATCGGCAAAGATTCGCCAGTGCAGGGTATCCGCCGGCCGCGATTCCTTGAGGGCTGTGACCACGTTATAGATCGACGGTTTTGTCGCGTGGCCATTGGTGTCCAGGTAACCACCCTCGTTCTTGTAGAGGTTCCACAGCAGGATCACATCGCAACTTTCAACCTCGGTCCCTACCGCCTTGCCTGTCGCGGACTCGATGACCCAGGTGCCAGTACCCGGGCCGCGATGAGGAGTGGTTGCGGTGACTACGCCGTAAAGGCTGTTCGGGGCGGTCGCATGATTACAAGTATCGAGATAACCGCCATCCCAATTGTTGTAACCATTCTTGATATGAACCTTGTCTCCGTATTTCAGAACATCTGCCATGGTCTATCTCCCTGATAAAACCTCATATACATGCCATATCCATGACATGCCGTTATTCGACAGAGATGCTGTCGACACGAATCACCTTAGCTATCAATCCCGATACTGCCAGGGCATGCCTTATACATTGTCGCGATAACACCACTTGCGAACACTTCATCCCTACTCGGCAAATATTACGGACGATATTCGATTGTAAAATTGTCATAAATCGATGTTTTTTTCTGAACAAACGCGATTGCCAAGGACGGCGCACTCGATCCCGGCCTGTGCCAGCGGCTACAGGGGAGCGAGGTCCATTGAAGTGAGGGAGATGGCAAAAAAACCGGGAGCCCGCCCGACGCGAGCTCCCGGAAAAACCCCTATTGGGGTTTGCGATAGCTGTTGACGATAGCCGAGAAGTCCATGCCCCCTTCCCCGCGCAGGCTCATGGCCTGGTACAGCTGCTGCGCCACGGCGCCCAGCACCACCGGCTGGTGCGCCTGGCGGGCGGCCTCGGTGGCCAACCCCAGGTCCTTGAGCATCAGCTCGGCGCCGAAGCCGCCGGTGTAGCCACGGGCGGCCGGTGCGGTTTCGATCACGCCGGGCCAGGGGTTGTAGGTGTCGGAACTCCAGCAGCGCCCGGTGGAGCTGTTGATGATGCCCGCCAACACCTTGGTGTCGATGCCCAGGGCATCGCCCAGGGCCATGGCTTCGCTGACACCGATCATCGAAATGCCCAGCAGCAGGTTGTTGCAGATCTTGGCGATCTGCCCGGTCCCCACTTCACCGCAGTGCACGATATTGCGGCCCATCTGCGCCAGCACCGGCTGCAGGGTGGCGAACAGTTCGGCGCTGGCGCCGACCATGAAGGTCAGGGTGCCCGCCGCCGCGCCGCCGGTGCCGCCGGATACCGGCGCATCGGCCACGGCCACGCCCTGCTTGGCGGCGGCCGCGGCCACGTCGCGGGCGGTCTGCGGGTCGATGGTGCTGCAATCCACCGCCGGCGTGCCACGGGCGATACCCGCCAGCACCCCGTCGTCACCCAGCCAGACGCTGCGCACATGGGGCGCGGCCGGCAGCATGGTGATCACCAGCTCACTGTCTTCGGCGGCGGCGCGCGGCGAGGTACTGATGCTGCCCCCCAGTTCGGCCAGTTCCTTGAGCACGGCCTGGTTCAGGTCGAACAGGTTCAACTGATGCCCGGCCTTGAGCAGGTTGCGCGCCATGGGTGCGCCCATGTTGCCCAGACCGATGAATGCGATTTTCATGAGCCGACTCCTCAACGCAAATGGATGGTGGTATTCACGCCATCGTTGACGCTGTCATCGTCGAACCAGCGACTGGTGACAGTCTTGGTCTGAGTGTAGAACTGCACCACTTGCTTACCGTAAGGGCCCAGGTCGCCCAGCTTGGAACCGCGGGAACCGGTGAAGCTGAAGAAGGGTACCGGTACCGGAATCGGGATGTTGATCCCGACCTGGCCGACATCGATTTCGGTCTGGAACTTGCGGGCCGCCGCGCCGCTCTGGGTGAACAGGCCGGTGCCGTTGCCGAAGGGGTTGCTGTTGACCAGGGCGATGGCCTGGTCGAGGGTGTCCACTTCCAGCACCACCAGCACCGGGCCGAAGATTTCCTGGGTGTAGATCTGCATGTCGGTGGTCACCCCGGAGAACAGGGTCGGGCCGACGAAGTTGCCCTGCTCGAAACCCGGCACCTTGACGTCGCGACCGTCCAGCTCCAGCTTGGCGCCTTCCTTGATGCCGCTTTCGATCAGGCTCAGCACCCGCTCCCTGGCCCGCTTGGAAATCAGCGGCCCGACATCGGTGCCCGGCTCGCTGCCGGCATTCACCTTAAGTTTCTGCGCCAGCGCCTTGAGGTCCGGCAGCCATTGTTTGGCCGCGCCCACCAGGACCACCACCGAGGTGGCCATGCAACGCTGGCCGGCCGCGCCGAAACCGGCACCGACCAGGGCATTGAGCGCCTGTTCGCGGTTAGCGTCGGGCAGCACCACGGCGTGGTTCTTCGCGCCCATCATCGACTGCACGCGCTTGCCGTGTTTGCCCGCCAGGTCGTAGACGTGGGTGCCCACCGCCGTGGAGCCGACGAACGACACCGCCTTGATGTGCGGGTGGGTGCACAGCTTGTCCACCACGTCCTTACCGCCATGCACCACGTTGAGCACGCCAGGCGGAACCCCGGCTTCCAGCGCCAGTTCCACCAGCAGCATGGTCGACAGCGGGTCCTGCTCCGAAGGCTTGAGGACGAAGGTGTTGCCGCAGGCGATGGCCATCGGGAACATCCACAATGGAATCATCGCCGGGAAATTGAACGGGGTGATCCCGGCGCAGACGCCGATCGGCTGGCGCAGGGTGTAGGTATCGACGCCACCGGCGACGTTCTCGGCGAACTCGCCCATCTGCAGGCTGCCGATCGAGCAGGCATGCTCGACCACTTCCAGGCCACGGAAGATGTCGCCCTCGGCATCGGCGATAGTCTTGCCCTGTTCGGCGCTGAGCACCTGGGCAATGCGCTTGGAGTGTTCGCGGATCAGCGCCTGCAGCTTGAGCATGATGCGCATCCGCGCGCCGATCGGGGTCAGTTTCCAGGTCTGGAAGGCGCGCTGCGCGGCTTCGATGGCGGCGTCGACTTCATCCGCCGTGGCGAAAGGTACCTTGGCCAGCACCTGCTGGGTGGCCGGGTTGGTGATGTCGTGCCACTCGCTGGTCCGAGATTCGACCCACTGGCCGTCGATCAGCAGCTTGACCTGCTGCAAGGTGGTGCCGTCGGGCGTGAGGGATGCGTTCATACGGGTCTCCTGACTTCTTGAGGTTCTTATGCAGGGAGCCAAGGCGTGGGACCGCCTTGAAATGAGGCGTGCGTCGCGAGTTGGTTGTCGGACTGTTTTTGGAGTATAGATGTGCAAACTTCTAATAAGAACGCACATAAAAGCCGGTCCATCATGCAAAAAAACATCACATCCCTCGGCTCGCTGAACTGGGACGACCTGAAGTTTTTCCTCGAAGTGGCTCGCACCCGCAAGGCTAGCAGCGCGGCCAAGCGCCTGGCGGTGGACTACACCACGGTGTCGCGGCGCATCGGCTCGCTGGAAGTCGCGCTGGGCACCCTGCTGTTCGAAAAGTCCCGGACCAACGGCTTTGTCCTGACCGCCGAGGGCCAACGCCTGCTGGGTTATGCCGAGTCGATCGAAAGCACCCTGCACATGGCCTGCGAGCAGGTTTCAGGCTCGGGCGTGGCCCTGTCCGGCCATGTGCGCATGGGCTGCACCGAAGGTTTCGGCAGCTTTTTCATCACCCCGCAGTTGAGCCATTTCGTCGACGCCTACCCGGCGATCTCGGTGGACATCCTGCCGCTGCCGCACTTCATCAGCCTGTCCAAGCGCGAAGCCGATATCGTCATCGCCCTGGAGCGCCCGGAACATGGCCCCTATGTCTGCTGCAAACTCTGCGACTACCGCCTGCAGCTCTATGCGACCCAGGAATACCTCGACCAGCACCCACCGATCCGCCGCCCGGCGGACTTGAGCGAACATCAATTCATCAGCTACGTGGACGACCTGGCGTTCAGCTCGGAGCTCTTGTACCTGGCCAATGTGCTGCCCGGCGCCAGCGCCAACCTGCGCAGCACCAGCGTGATCGCCCAGTACGTGGCGGCGCAGCAAGGGCGCTCGCTGGCGATCCTGCCCTGCTTCCTGGCAGCCCAGGACCCACGCCTGCTGCCAGTGCTGCCGGAGGAAATAGACATCACCCGGCAGTTCTGGATGTACTGCCGCGAAGACCTGCGCAAGCTCAAACGGATCACCCTGCTGTGGGACTACATACGGGAGATCACTGAGCTGAACCGCCCGTTATTATTGGGCGAAACGCATGTCCTTCGGTTCGCAGACTGAGCATCTGCAAGGAGTAAGGGAGCCGCATCGTAGCGAGGTCAGCAGGCTCTTGGCAACGGTTTATGACAGGACTTGCTACGCCATTTGTGACACCGGAGAGCATCCCAGCTCACCGAGAAGGCTCAACTTCCAGAGGCGCGCAGGCACGCCATAAAGACCCCATGCGGACATGCGCGACAAGGCTCAGACGCACTGTGAGCTGGCGAGCAGCTAACGAGGGCCTACGGGGGAACCTGCGACCGCTGAAGCATTGAGGTGGTCACTCCCAAATTTTCTGTACTTTTCCGTTGAAGCCCTTCTGGCAGAAAGTGACGACATGGGCAAGGTTAAATCGCCTTGAGACCAAGCGAACGAGCCGCTGAAGGAGTCAGGTGGCCGAGCTCCACGGCAGCCCTCAGCCCTCTCTGGGTGTTCTTGTGGGACTTTTTGATGGGCGCCCAGTCACAGCGCTCGTTGAATACGTGACGCTCAAGAATAGCGGCGCTCTGGTCATTACCAAGAAACCTCATCTTCTCAGCGACCAATTGGGCCGCATCGGGCATTTCAAGGACGGCCTCAAAGGCGTCATAGACCATCGTTTCGAACTCAGGGGAGACCCATGCTGCGTACTTCAGTGCTGCTCTCTTGGTTGCCTTCGTTACCGGAGTAGCACCATCGCCTACCGTGTCCAAATTGTGGATACGCTCCATAGCCTTGGCATCCTTGTCACGCCACCGGCTTGGTCGTTTCGTCTTGGGTAACTTCAGGGTCTGCCAGATGTCGGTCAGGTTCCACATACCGGCGTCGTTTGCCTTGAACGATTGCCCCTCGATGATGATTAGGTGGTCAGCATGTTTGTGTCTGATGTTGATGCTGTTCATATTTTCATGATCTCCATATTGGTTTGCCTTCTGGCCGACCTCCACGACTCAGCAACTCGACCTCATGAAAAGGGCAGAGCGTGGTTCCAGAAGGCAAGCCAATAGGGCGAGTAGGTTGCTGTGCGAGGGACCCAGAGCAGGCGGTCGGGCCTGTAAGTGTCCTTTGTGATGAAGGGAATCATGGTCGCAAGACCGTTCCCATGCTCAATGGATAGCTCAAGGAGCAGTCTTAAAGTTCTTCTCTGCGGTGGGATGTTGTTATCACAACCCTCATCCCTCCAGACAGGATTCCTGTAAGACAAGAAGAAACCCGCTGAGGTGTCCAAAACGAGGGTCTGGAAGTTCTCTATATAAATGCGGGTTTAATTCGATTGCCCCAGGGGGCGGAGGTCGTGGTGCAATTTGGCCAGCGCATCGGGTATCGGAGTCAACAGTTCATCGGTCCATGGGCTCTCTCCGGGCAGGAGGTCACCGTTCATGTCTGCAATCAAACTTGGTGGTCTGGCTTTCATCATAAATGGGATTGCCAGCTCCATGGCCTTCATGTAGCGCTGAGCCTGTGATTGGCTGTAGCTGAAGAGTTCTTGTACGCCTACGGTGGTCACCTCGTCGAGCATCTCAAGAATCACAAAGCACTTCCGAACGGACAACGGCATGGATTTTCCGCCACTGTCGATGGGGCGAGCATGCCAGTCCAATCGTGCGACGCCCTCTATAACGTCCTGTGCGAACCCTGGGTATCGACCGTAAGCTGTCGTCGGGCCAATGTAGGTGAAGAATGGATTCTTGATTACTTTGGGTCTACGGCCTCGGGTGCTGGCCTTGGAGATGGTCTTCGTGATTGCTTTCGGGGGGATCTGGCGGCGCCCAATGTTGTTAGCAATCCAACGATCTGTTCGAGCGCCAATACGTTTGTCCAACTCGAACACCTCGGCAGGTGTAAGCATAATAAAAGCTCCTCATTAGTAAGGAGTCGGACGAGATGTCCTCCTTCCCTATGTAGTGAGGGCTTTTAAATCGCCCCAGCTAAACGGCACCTCTGCTTGAAAATCGCTGTTACCGGATCAACGCCGCGACGCTTAATCCAGCGGATTCTGAACAAATGACAATTCAGACGGCTTTTAGGACATTTCCTACATCCCTTCTTCTTCCTGCTTGTTAACGTGAATCGATTTAGCTTTCCACAAGCTCACAGGCGCACTGTTCGCCTACTCCGTATATGTGGGTTCACGTGAAATGATTGGAAAAGGAACATGGGATGTTCAACGCAAGTCCGCAGACGCATTTCAGTCTGACCATCAATGACTTCAAGCACGACCTTCAGGTCCTTTCGTTCACCGGCCAAGAGTCCATCAGCGCACCCTTTTCCTTTGATCTGGAGCTGGTCAGTGAGCGGCCCGATCTGGACATCGAAAGCCTCTTGCACAAGCAAGCCTTTCTGGCCTTCAACGACCAAGGCGCCGGTATTCATGGACAGGTCTACCGCATTGCGCAAGGTGACTCAGGTAAGCGATTGACCCGCTACAGCCTGACCTTGGTCCCGCAGTTAGCCTATCTGGCGCACCGAACCAACCAACGAATATTCCAGCAGCGAACCGTCCCGCAGATCATCGCGCAAGTTCTTGAAGAACACGGTATCCAAAGCGACGCCTACCAGTTTCAGTTGGGGTCGATCTATCCCGCACGGGACTACTGCGTCCAGTACAACGAATCTGACCTCTACTTCATTCAGCGTCTGTGCTGGGAAGAAGGCATCCATTACCACTTTCAACATTCGCAACAAGGCCATGCACTGGTATTCGGCGACGACCAGACGATATTCCCCAAGCTGGGCAGGCCGACAGCCTATGTGCAGGACAGTGGTCTGGTTGCCGATGAACCCGTGATCAAACGTTTTAACCTGCGTTTTGCGACCCGCACCAGTCGAAGCACACAACGCGATTACGACTTTGAGAAAGCCCGCATGACGCTGGAGGCCGACTATCGCCCAGCGACCGAAAACGGACAGCCTGATCTGGAAGATTATCAATACCCTGGTGGGTTCCTTCAGCGCGAACGGGGCAAACTGTTGAGCCAGCGGGCTCTGGAAGGCCATCGTGCAGACTACCGTCAGGCCGAAGGTAAAAGCGATCAACCCATGCTGGTCAGCGGTCACTTTCTGGAGCTGTCCGAACACCCACGCCAGGAGTGGAATGACCTCTGGTTGCTGACCTCGGTTCGCCACGAAGGCTTACAACCTCAAGTGCTGGAAGAGAGCCTTCCCAGTGACACCAGCGAGCGCAAGGACGATTTCCATCAGGGCTACCGCAACACCTTCACGGCCACTCCGTGGGATGTGTTCTATCGCCCACAACAGGCCTACGAGAAGCCTCGGATCTTCGGCAGTCAGACGGCAGTGGTCACCGGTCCCAAAGGCGAGGAAATCCACTGTGACCAGCACGGGAGGGTCAAGGTCCAGTTCCATTGGGACCGCGAAGGCCTGATTGATGACAAAAGCAGTTGCTGGCTACGTGTCGCCTCCAGTTGGGCAGGAACCAGCCACGGCGCGGTGACCATCCCTCGGGTCGGCATGGAGGTACTGGTTTCATTCCTTGAGGGCAACCCGGATTCCCCCTTGATCAGTGGCTGTCTCAGTAACAGCGCTAACCCTGTCCCCTACGAGCTGCCCGCTCACAAGACCCGCAGCGTCTTTCGTAGCCGCAGTTCACCCGACAGCACCGGCTTCAACGAGTTGCATCTGGAAGACCGTAGCGGCCAAGAGCTGATCTACCTGCGGGCTCAGCGCGACATGGAACAGAAGGTCGAAAACGATAGCCGCTTGGAAGTCGGTAACGAACGCAAGGAAACCATCAAGGGTAACAGCATTGCCGTATTGGAAGCCGAAGACCACCGCACCGTCACCGCTGACCGCAAAGTCCAACTCAAGGCCAACGACTACTTGTTGGTCGGTAGCAGCAGCCATACCCGCGTAGGCCAAACGCTGGTCGCCGAAGCCGGGCAGGAGGTCCACCTTAAGGCCGGGGCCAACCTGATTCTGGATGCGGGCGCCAGCATTACCTTGAAGGCCGGTGGTCAACACATCGTGATTGGCCCTGGTGGGATCTTCAGCAGTTCCGATATTCAAATCGGTGGCGCCCCGGTAGGAGGCACAGCAGCTAATCCAATATTGCCAGGGGCACTGACAGCCCTAATGGCCCCTCCTGCACTCCCGCCGATGATTGCCCCGTCCCAGAATGCCCTGATGGCCGTCTCCAGGGTGAAAAGCCCTGACTTCTGTCCGATCTGCGAGGCCTGCAAAAATGGTCTGTGCTTGACTGAGGGAGCCACGGCATGACCCGCACGACGCCTCAGCAATGGATGATTGAACAACGCCGCCTTGGGCACGCCCTGTGCCTGATCCTGGATTCTGACGGGGAACTCAACACACGCCAGCTGCTATTAGGCAACCTGGAGGCCAGCCAGTATTGCAGTGTGTACAGCGAGACGCCCGTCTCTGATCTGGCGGATGCCGGGCCCTTTATATTTCTTATCGACAACCCGGAAGATGGACGCTTGAACGAGTTGCTCAAGGCGCCTGAAAGGAACTGGGGTTGGCTGGCCAGTGTTGCGCCTGAGGCAGGACTAAACGAGCTGGCCAGACATTGGCGCGAACGGCTGATTGTCGGGATACGCCCCCATCAGGCCCTTTACCGTTTTCACGATAACCGTGTGCTGAGCCGCGCACTGGGGCACTTGACCCCTGAGGTCCTTCCTGAATACCTCGGGCCCGCAATCAGCGTCTGCTACTGGCAGGGAGAACACTGGCAAGCCCTTGGCAATCCAGCCCCAGGCAACCATCCAGTCCCCAAGAACCCTGCATGGTGCAACGTGCCCGCTGAAGGCGACCAATCGGCTCACCTACGCGAAGTCAATGCCCGCCGCTATCTACTGGCAGAGCATATGGAGGCCTACGCCCGCATTGCCGAGCAACAAGCCCCCAACCTATGGCTTGGCGCTCAGTTGGCCTTGGCGGACACCTGGGGCTGGCAATTGCCGGAGCAACTGGAGTTCTTGTTGGTCCAGAGTTTAAAGGAAACAGACGGTACACTTGCCGAGCGCTGGCAGGCGCACCCTGATGAAACTCCGACAACTCATTTCCAGCGGGTTTATCAGGCAACGCAATTCTGGCAAGGAGACGCCTCGTAATGACACGAACAGTTAAAAGCCTGCTTTTGGGTTTCGGCATGGCCCTAGTAGCAGGGTGTGCGATTGGTCAATCGGAAAGTTTTACCTTTACGGCTGATCTACCGCCTAACTTCGCTTATTACGCGATAGCTAAATATGCACCTGCCGAGGGAGAAACCTGTACGGTCACTCTCGACGATAATCCATACCTGGGTTTTAACAGGGAGTGGCGCACCGAATACAAACCAGAACATAAAGTTCCAATTTACCGAACAGTTAAAGGCTGCCGACTGGCCATCTACAAGATCGACTTAGAAATCAACGCTACCTACGGCAAAGACCGTGGAGACTTTAGCGGTGATACAACGGCAATCGCTATTAGGAAGGAGTTGGAAGAGAAATATAAAGGAGTTTTTGATGCCGCCGGAGAAAGTTCTATAGATGGTCAATGTCAATGGTCGTTCCGTACATCAGGGAAGACTCGCGTCCTTAGAAAACTCCTCGAATGCAAAAAAGTTGACGCTCAGGGCATGGTGACGAAAGGGCGTCCCGTTGGGGCTTACACCTTGGATCAACTACCGGGAAAGACCGTGAAACTGAATATCAAACTGGCTGATGAGGAAAAGCCATCTATAGGTGATACGTGGGTCAAGGTCCCTGGTGGCTGGAAGCGTTGCATGGGCAAAAGCTTTGAAGACCAATATGCATTCTGCTTCGGGAACTATAAAGACTTCAGTACATTCCGCATGCCCGATGGCAAGCAATGCTCCATTTACCCTGGCTGCACAGAATAAGGAAATCACTTAATGGCTACTTTGGATGAAGAACTGAAGCACCCACTAAACAGCCGTATATTTACCTGCCCCGTACAAGGTAAATGGACCAGCTTTCAGTTAGTGGATGAGTTCGGCGAGGGGCAACCATACGCTGGGCTGTCCTATAAAGTCATCGATGCTGAAGGCTACACATACACCGGAAAACTCGACGACACAGGCAAAGGTAAAGTAGATAATCATTTTGCTGGTCCAATAGCATTAATTATCGAAGAGAAGTATCAAGGAGGCAATGAGTTTTACACCTACCTACAACAAAGGCAGTTCTACCCACTCCCAATAACCGAACTTCAGGTCCGCGCCGAGCAAACCCGTTACTTTCATAAAGACGGCTCACGAACCCAAAGCAACCCGGCGCAAGCCTGTGCGGATTTCTTCTGCCAAGTCGAAGTTCGTCATTTCGTCGAACATGGCGCGCATTTACCACCTGAGGTCGAGTGTCACTACCCACTCCGTCCGGGATGGGCCAAGCTAATGTGCGAGTATGGCGAGCGCGGTGTCTGCCTGCTTCCCAACAAGCACAATGTGCTGGAAGTTCGCCCTTTACGGGCCTTGCGCCCGATGCTCTCCACCGATTCGCAGTTCTGTGCATTGAATCTGTATCAACTCGCCATCATGGCCACCCTGAGCTACAACCCGTTTGGCCAGGAGCCCGATAAGACGCCAATCAGCGAGAAGGAAGTTCGCTTCCCGCAGAAGCCGAGCATGGGTAACTGGTTTGGTGACGCCCTGGCCAAGTTCGATGAAATCTGGAAGGTGGACCCTGGGCAAGCCAAGGCGTACTACCCACTCTACGAAGACGTGCCGTACTCCAAGCGCCTGGAGATCGCGCCGTTTGATCCTGACCTGTACCCATCGAATAGCCCGGATTTAGAAGAAAATCAGGAACACCCGGCCAAAATTCATTTTCTTGATGACCGAGGCCAGAACAAGGACACCGACACCCAAGCGTTTATCACGCATAACGATGAACTGATCCTGATTGCAGTACGCGGCACCAACGAAAAATTAGCGGATGGACTCCGTGATGCAGATGCGCTTCAAGTCCCCTTTGTGGAAGGCGTGGGCAAGGTGCACCGAGGATTCTATGAGGCCGCGCTGAAAGTCTATGATCTCGCGACCAACTATCTCGAAAAGTTTTACACCGGTCAGAAACTGATCATTTGCGGCCATAGCCTGGGCGGGGCAATCACCTTGCTGCTCTCGGAGATGCTACGTCGTCGAGCTGACCGCTATGACATCGTGCTGTACACCTACGGCTCCCCAAGAGCTACCGACGCGACCTTCGTAAAAGGTGCTGCCGACTTGGTGCATTACCGCATGGTCAACCATAACGACCCAGTGCCAAGTGTGCCGGGAACCTGGATGAACACCAAGGCATCGGTCTATGGCACAGGGGCAGCCTTGACCTTCGTCAACGTCCCCTTGGGCATCTCGGTGTTCGTAGCAGGCATTACTAACCTGAGCGGCGAACCCTATGAGCATCACGGCACGTTGTACCACTTCTTCCCCGTAGACCTGGGAGGCCAGGAGAAATCCGCCATCCTCTGGGAGCCAGGGTGCGACACCATTACCCAGCATGCGGCCTGTACCCTGGCGATCCAACAGAACAAAGGGTTGCCTGAAAGACCGGGGTTGATTTCGCAGATCCTGGACGCGGGTAATCATTCAATGGTCGGTGGCTATATCCCTGGTTGCTGGGCGACATTGCGACGCTGGCAGGAGGCCCTGGAACTCAAGCGTTCGCGAGTGACTGACGGAGAAGTCGAGCGGGTCAAGGGGGACCTGACAAAGATCACCGACCAATTGCGCCTCAAGCGCCGCATGCTCAACGGTAACCTTAGTCCCTATGGCCGATCCCATGAACTGGCCATCGAGGCACTCAATCGCGAGGTCGATAAGGTGCAAATGACCCTCAAGCGGTTGGAGACCCTGCGCGGAGTGACGATTGACGAGAAGTCTGTTTACGGCTCGGTCGCAACACAGCCTAACCTGCTGACCGAGAGCCTACCGCGCTGGAATGCCCACCCGGAAAACAGAGTGGTCGAACAGCTGGCCATGGCCCCCGCTGCGAATACAGATGATGGTCTGATGGCTTCGATCTACGGACACGCCATTGGTGCGCCACATACGCTCGATATCGACTCGATAATCTAAATAGCAGAGAGGCAGCAGGCAACGCTACTGAATGGTTGCCTGCAAGGATATCCGGCCTGAATCCCTACGGTTTAAAGAGCCCTTCAAGAACCTTCGCCACGGTCTCAACGGGCACTCCAGAGCCGTAGATGTCAAAAGTAATCGTCCCCGAAGCGTGCCCCATCACCGCCTGAGCGTGAGTCGTGGGGACTCCTCTGGCCTGCATCAATGACGCCAATGAATGACGCAGGGAATGGAACGTCAGACCGGGGCCATAAGAATCACCAAGAGCCGCAGGAATTGCCTGCTGGTTCGCCCATTCACCCGCAGTCTTGTAGCCAATCTGGGCCAACGAATCCGAGCCTTTGAGCTTGCACGCCTCGACGTACCGCAAGAAAGCCGCAAGGTCGAACCCATAGGCGCCATTCGTCAACGGGACCAGTCGTTCACTACGTTTGTTCTTGATGGATTTCCCTTCACCAGCCTCGTTAATATGGATAGCAGTGATACCCGACGTAAGGGTTTGAACATCCGTTACCGTCAACTGTGAGATTTCGTTGAGGCGCCCCCCAGTGATAGCCCCGAGACTCAGCAGCCAACGCTTCCACGAGGTCTCAGGGAGCTTGTTGGCGTAGATCATGAGGTCGCCTACCTGATCCTGCGTAAAGGCCCTACGGCTCGACTCAAGGCCCTTTGTGAGCTTCAGTTTCTTGTCGTATGCCTTGAGTATGTGGCCGTTTTCAACTGCCCATGCAAGCACCGCTGATAGCTTAACGAGCAGTTTATTGACCGTTGCAGGTGCACGTCCTTTCGAAAGGCGATCCCGCAGGGCAACAAGGTCGGCCCTTGAATGATTCCGCATATCCAACTCGCCAAGGGCCGTGGAGATTGTCCCATGGCAAAGCTTGGTTTCCTTTCGCGTTGACTCCTTCTGCTCTTGCCCACGGTCGGCCATGTAGAGCGCTGAAAGAGCCGCGAAGGTCAGCACAGGAGCGTTTACAGATAAAGACAGGGATACGTCGCTTTCCTGCTTCATGCTCCCGCCCAAACTGCCCTCAAGCTCACGAATAATATTCGCCAATGGAACTGAGTCACCCTGAAGCCGGTCCTGAGCAGCGCACATCACCTGCTTAGACTTCGCTACATGCTCGTGCTGGTTAAGGGTCAGTGGCAACGTAGCGGCTATCTCAGAGAGATTCATCCCCACGTCTTCGTACAGGTCCCCCCAGTGACGCAACGAATGGACATCATGAGCAGACGACAGCAGGCCCTCGGCAATTTCCAAAAGATGCTTTCGTAGCTCATGCCAAGTGGCTGCGTGGTGGTCCAAATGAAAAGCCTTGATGGTCTCAGCAAGGCGTCGAGAAGCATCCATAGCGATCTTTCTGTCAGTAGTTCTGAGTGAAACGGAAACAGTACGTGTAAGGCTGCCGGTTTCGCGAAGGCGCAGATAGTAAATGCCATTACGTCGATAGTGGTAGAGCTTGGCGAGTTTCGTTCTTGGTCTGAGGGAAATCAGGGAGTTTGTGACGTTTTTTGTGACAGCAGGTCGAGCTGCAAGGGAAGTCATGGCGGTTAGCCCCCGTAATCATTGGGTTAACCCTTACTTTCCTTGCAGTTCTGGATGTACTGCCGCGAAGACCTGCGCAAGCTCAAGCGGATCACCCTGCTGTGGGACTACATCCGCAGCGTGACGGAACAGAATCAGGGCCTGCTGATGGGGCAGACCCGGGGGATGGTGTTTGCCGATTAGTCGGCGATGACCACGATCGAGACGCGACGGTTTTCGGTACGTCCGGCCACCGTGCTGTTGGAGGCCACCGGTTCGCTGCTGCCGAGGCCGCGCAGTTGGATGTTTTCTTCGCGCATGCCCGTGGCCACCAGCACCTTGCTCACGCTTTTCGCGCGACGCAGGGACAGTTGCTGGTTGTAGCTTTCCCTGCCGGAGCCATCGGTGTGGCCATCGACCCGGACCTTGTCGATGTGCACGCTGACCAGGGCCTTGCCGATACGCTCGACGATCTCGGTACTGGCGGCATTCAGGGTCTCGATATCGCTGCCGAACAGCACCTTGCCGGACAGGCCGAAGGCCCAGCCCTCATCCGTCAGCTCGAAGCCCTCCTGCTTGAGCACCGCCACTTGCTGCGGGGTCAGCCCCTTGGGCGGCACGCTCTGGCAACCGGTCAATGAGAGCAGCGCCAGCAGCAGGCCGGTGGTGAAAAGTCGCAAGAAAGGTCGAGTCAGTGAAAACAAAGAATTAGCTCCTGGATTGAACGTGAACGACGGGGGGCTCCGACCCCGCGGTGTGTTGCCCGCCTCGAGAGACACGCTTGGCCTGATACATCGCCGCATCGGCGGCGTTGAGCAGGGCACCCGGGGTGGTCCCATGATCAGGGTAGACGGCAATACCGATACTGAGCGAAGTCAGTACCGAAGTACTGCCTGGCAAGGCAATCGGCAGCTCCATGCTGGCGATGATTTTTTCGGCGATACGCTCGGCGTCCTCGATGCGGTGCAGCGGGGTCAGCAAAATGGCGAACTCGTCGCCCCCCAGGCGCGCCACCAGGTCTTCCTCGCGCAACTGCGCCCGCACCCGCGATGCCACCGCCATCAGCACCGCATCGCCGGCGGCGTGACCGAAGCTGTCGTTGATGCCCTTGAAGCGGTCGCTGTCGAGAAACAGTACCGCCACCCGTTCGTTGAGCTTGCTGGCGCTGCGCAATGCGCGGATCAGCCGGCCCTCGAAAAACGCCCGGTTCGGCAATCCGGTCAGGCTGTCGTGGCTGGCCTGGTGGGCCAGGGTTTCGTTTTCACTCTGCAAATGGGTTTGCCAGGCTTCCAGCTCATCGAGCAGGGCATTGAAGTCGTTGCCCAGGTTGTCCAGCTCGGCAATTTCCGCCGGCGGCACCCGTACGTCGAATGCCCGCTCGCGACGCGCGGCATGGGCCACATCGGCCAGGCTGCGCAGCGGCCCGGTAATGCCGCGCAACTGACGGCGCGCCAGGTACAGCGCCACCCAGGCGCTCACCGCGATACACAGGACAATCCCCACCAGCCCACTGAGCAGGAAGCGCAGCAGGCTGCCGCCGTGCCCGGTCAAGGCGATGCTGCCGATTTCCTGGCCCTGATGCATGATCGGCACTGTGATGGGCTTCTCGAGAAAGGCCCGGGCGATCTGCATTTCCAGATCGGTCAGCAAACCGGTTTCCGGCCGCTCCCAGTGAGCCAGCACGCGGCCCCGGGCGTCGAGCACCTGGGCCTCGGCCACCTCTTCGGTGGAGGCAATCAGGGCCAGGGCTTCGGTCGCCGCGGCGCTGTCGTTGAACACTACCGCCGCTTCGACCGTGTAATTGATCGAACGCGCGATCAGGTGCAGGTTGTGATCGGCATACACCCGCAACGCCAGCACCCCGAGCAATGTCAGGGACAGGCTGGCCATGGAAATGGCCAGCAGGGCGACAATCAGATGCCCGCGGCCAATGACCGAACGCAATGTAGGGCGAGCAGGCGACTTGAAGAAGCTCATGGTGCCGCCGGTCGACGACGGGAAAGTTGCAGCACGCTTGGATGAATCCGTACGCCACTGCGGGCCACCGAATCCAGGTTGACCTCGAATGACACCTGATTGTCACTGACGCGCAGGCAGAATAGGCTGCCGACCGTGCACTGGTCACCGCCCTCGCTGATGCTCAACACCGGATGACCGACCAGGGAAGTGAACAGGCGGGCGCGCTGGTCGTCGGTCAGCTTGCCGATGTACACCGCATCGCACTCGCTGACGATGGTCGGGTTGTCGGCCAGCAAGCGCCGCACCAAGACCGGGCGGCCAGTGGCCTGGGTCGTGCCCTTGACCAGATCGTCGGTGTATTCGGTCGGCCCCACCACGCACAGACGCAGCTCTGCCGGCTCCACCGGCCAGCGTGCATAACTGAGGATGCCCAGCACCACTTGAGTCACTGCCTTGGCGCGCTGGTCCGCCAGGCTGACAGCGGCAGGCTCGGGTTGCGCGACGGCAAAAGTGCTCAGCAGACAGACCAGGGCGGACAGCAGTACCTGCCTCCAGCCCGAAAAGCGCTCTGTCGCCGAGACAGCCACGTTCATGCAGGGATTCTCTTTGATCTTCATACAATGATGCCGCAACGATAGCACAGCCGGTGAAATGGCCGCGAGGCTCCCAGGCATGCAGAGTGGGCTATCGGGGCAGAAAAAAACGCAGTTCCGATTTGAGTCTTCCTGTTCTTCATAGCCTGCATTTTGCCCACCCAAGATCAGCGCCAGAATGAGCCGCCCGCATCACCCTCGGCCATGTGCCGCTGCGGAACCAAGACCTCTTTGAGGTTAGCCGATGCAACTGGAAATATTCCGCGCATTCAAGGGTTATGGCGCCAGCAAGGCCAGGCAATCGATGAAGCGCTGGCGGCGGGTTCGACGGTAGGGAAGCCCGCAGCCCTTTGCAAGCTCGCCAACACGGCGAATTCGGCCTTTTCTGCGGGACAATCGCCTTGGGATCGGGGGCGCCACTGATCTGACGCCCGATGCTCAACCCAGGTCGAGCATCAACCCGCTCAAACGCTTGACCTTGCGCCGCACCGCCTCTTCGAATACCCCGGCCCGCGGCTCGATCAGGCTGAACCAGTCCTTGGCCCGGGTGATGCCGGTGTAGATCAGTTCCTTGGTCAGCACCGGGTTCAGCGCCTCGGGCAGAATCAGCGCGGTGTGGGCGAATTCCGAGCCCTGGGATTTGTGCACGGTCATGGCATACACGGTTTCCACATCGTTGAGCCGGCTCGGCAGCACGAAACGCACGCCACCCTGGCCGTCGTTGCGCGGGAAGGCCACCCGCAGCACCAGGCGCCCGTCCTGCGTGCCTTCGTGCTCAGGCAGTTTCAGGGCAATGCCGATATCGCCGTTCATCAAGCCCAGGCCATAATCGTTGCGGGTCATCAGCACCGGACGACCTTCGTACCACTGCTGATCGCTTTCAATCAGCCGCGCCTTGAACAGGGCGGCGGTGATCCGCTGGTTCAACCCCTCGACCCCCCAAGGCCCCTTGCGCACCGCGCAGAGCAACTGGAACTGGTCGAAAGCCAGCAACACATCGCGGGCCCAGGCGGTCCAGCGCGGATCCTCCAGCGCAGTATCGGCGGACGGGCGCTGGCCACGCAGCAGGCTCAGGTAATGCCGATAACCCTGCGGCCCGTCGCCGTGGCCTTCGAGCAGCAAGCGCTCCAGGGCACGATCCTGCTCGCCTTTGAGGCTCAAGCCGTACAGGTCGGCATGGCTGCGGGCGGCCAGCAGGCGGCGCGCTTCCTCGGCCTGCTGCTGGTTGACCCAGCGCGCCAGTTGGCCGATACCGCTGCCTTCGCCGAAACGCCGGGAGTGACGCAGCATCACCACCTGTTGGGCCAGCGGGTGGGTGCCCGCGCTGTCTTCCTGCAAGCCGCTGTCGGCCAGGTGTTCGCCGCTGACTGACTCCAGCCAGCGGCGCGTCTGCGGGCTGTACCAGCCGGCTTCGGCATCGCGACACAGATCGCCGAGCACCGCGCCGGCCTCCACCGAAGCCAGTTGGTCCTTGTCCCCCAGCAACACCAAGCGTGCATGCACCGGCAGGGCATCGAGCAGGTTGGCCATCATCTCCAGGTCGATCATCGAGGCTTCGTCCACCACCAGCACATCCAGCGGCAAGCGGTTGCCGGCATGGTGGCGGAAGTGCCGGGTACCCGGGCGATTGCCCAACAGCCGGTGCACCGTGGTCACCTCGCTGGGGATCTTCTCGCGCACGCTGTCAGCGACCGACAGCGAACGCACCTGCAGGCTGATGGATTCGGTCAGGCGCGCCGCCGCCTTGCCGGTGGGCGCCGCGAGGCGGATACGCAAAGGCTTGCCGGCTTCGACAGCCGGCGCCTGAAGCAAGGCCAGCAGGCGCACCACAGTGGTGGTTTTACCGGTACCGGGCCCACCGGTAATGATGCTGAATGCGCCACGGGTAGCCAGAGCACAGGCGAGCTTCTGCCAGTCGACCGGCCCTGTCGCCTTGGCCGCGCCGAACAAGCCGCCGAGGCGCTCGGCCAGGTCCGCGGGGGTTTCCTCCTGCACCGCCAGGCGCTGGCGCAAGGCATTGTCGATGCGCCGCTCATAGGCCCAGTAGCGGCGCAGGTACAGGCGTTTGCCCGATAACACCAAAGGCCGCTGGCGGGCCTGCTCGCTCTGGTCGGCCGCCAGCGCCACCAGGCGACTGGCTGCCAGGGCCTTGCACCAGTGCGCCCCGTCCAGCGTCGCCAGTACCTGCGACGGCAGTACCGCCGCGGTGCTTTGCAGATCGCCTTCCGGCGGCAGGGACAGGGCGAAGTCCGGTTCCTTGAGGGTTTCGAACAGATCCAGGCAGACATGACCGTGGCCCAGCTGATGGCTGGTCAAGGCCGCGGCCATCAGCACCAGTGGATCGCCTTGCGGCTCCAGTTCATGCAGGAAGCCTACGAAGGCCTTGTCCAGGGCACGCAGCCAGCCGCGCTCGACCCAACGGTCGAGCAACAGCAGCAGATCGACAGCCCGTACCAGGGGCGCCAGGTCGGGCTGGGGCTGGGGTTGCAGCGGCGTCAGCAGGTCCTCGATCACAGCAATACTCCCTGTTCCCACGCCGGCTCGGCCCTGGGCTGCTCAGGCTTGCCCTGGAACAGGCGGTCCAGGCGCTCGATCAGCTCACGGGGTGGCCGGGTAAAAAACACTCCACGGCTGGCCGAGCCCGTGCCGCGCAAGAACAGATACAGGGCGCCGCCCATGTGCCGGTCGTAATCGTAGTCCGCCAGACGCGCCCGCAACTGGCGATGCAGGGCCAGCAGGTACAGCACGTATTGCAGGTCGTAACGGTTGTCGAGAATCGATTGTTCCATGGCCTGCTCGGTATAGGCGGCGTCATCCACGCCCAGCCAGTTGGATTTGTAGTCGGCCACGTAATAGCGCCCTTCATGCTCGAAGGTCAGGTCGATAAAGCCCTTGAACATGCCATTGAGCAGTACCGGTTCGGCGGTCACCCGCGGCACGCCTTGATGGGTGTACTGGCGCACCAGTTCGTCGAGCTTGAGCACATCGACCTTGTGGCTGGCGAACCAGAACTCCATCTCGACCCGGTACTGGGTCAATTGCGCGAGCACCACCGGTGATCGTTCCGCACCGACTGGCAAAGGCAGTTGCAACAGGTGCCGCAACCAGTCGCTCAATGTGCGAATCCAGCCTTCCCAACCGCGGCGATTACAGCGACGACCAATGGCATCCTCGATGGCAGCGGGGTCGGCGGCGAAACCCTCGTCACCGGCCCATTCCAGCAGGCCATGGAGGAAAGTCCCGGGGTTCGGTCCACGGGGGAAACGATGGATGTCCGCGCCGCTGGCCACGACTTCACGTGGGGCATCAGGGTCGAGGCGTTCGTCGTCGAAGAGTTTCTGCGCCTGCGGGCTTTCCGGGGCCTCGGTATTGCCGGCCCCCAGGCTGTCGCTGATGCGCAGGGCGCTATAGGAAGCGATCCACCAGTTTTCCGCGGCACGCCGCTTGGGAGCCAGGGGCGCCAACAGGGTGGCGTCGTTGCGCGGTGGATGGAAGCGGCTGTCGGTGGCGCTGGGCATTTCGCTGACACTCATGGCCTCGCAGCCTTGTTGCAGGTCTTGCAGCCAGCGAGCCAGACCGCTCGACTCGCTCAACAGCGCACCGCCGCCCAACAGGTAACCCAGGGCAGAGAGGTGCAACACCGAGCTGTTGTGGTTGCCGCGCTTGAGGTCGGCCACCCCCAGCCAGCAGGCATGCTGGGCGCGAGTCAGGGCCACGTAGAGCAGGCGCAGGTCCTCGGCCAGGCGTTCATCGTCGGCCTGGGCAATCAGCTCCGGGGTCGGCCGCAGCGTCACCTGGGCCTTGCCCGACTCATCGTGGTAGTGCAGCGGCAGGCGACTGCCATCCACAGGTTTGGCCGAACAGATGAATGGCAGGAACACCAGCGGGTACTCCAGGCCCTTGGACTTGTGGATGGTCACCACCTTGACCAGTTGTTCGTCGCTTTCCAGGCGCAGGATCTGTTCTTCACCGGCCTGCCCGGACAAGGCCAGGTGCTCGGCCAGGTGGCGGATCAGCGCTTGTTCGCCGTCCAGCTCGGCAGCCGCCTGTTGCAACAGTTCGGACAGGTGCAGCAGGTTGGTCAGCACCCGTTCGCCATCGCTGCGAGCGATCAAGGCCTGGGGCAACTGGAAGTCGTGCAGCAGGCGCCGCAGCATCGGCAGCACACCCTGGGTGCGCCAGATCAGGCGATAACCGCGGAACTGCATGACCCGGCTCTCCCAGGCCAATTCGTCCTGGTTCAGGCGCTCCAGCTCAACTAGCGGCAGGTTCAGGGTGATGGAGGCCAGCGCGGCACGCAGCGGACGCTCGATATCCGGCTCGGCACAGGCCTTGAGCCAGGCCAGCAGGTCGTGGGCTTCCTGGGCGGCGAACACCGAGTCCTTGTCCGACAGGTACACGCTGCGCACTCCGCGTGCAGCCAGCTCGCCACGCACCGCCTGAGCCTCCTTGCCATCGCGGACCAGAATGGCGATGTCCGCCGGCAGCAGCCCCTTGAAGGGCTGGCCGTCTCGGGCGAAGCCGGCGCTGGCCTGCTGCCCGCCGTTGAGCAAGGCGACGATTTCGCTGGCGCAGGCCGCCGCCAGTTGCTGCCGGTACAGCGCACCGGAAATAGATTGCTCCGTGGCCAGGTGCCAGATGTTCAGCGCCGGCACCACCTGCCCTTCTCTCTGTAACTGCTCTTTGCGCCCCTGGGATGCCACCGACAGGAACGGCACCGGGTTCTCTCCGCTTTTCTCCCGGAACAGGAACGCGCCGCGCCCTTGCTCACGGGATTCGGCACGTTCGAATACGTGGTTCACCGCCTTGACCATGGCGTGGCTGGAACGGAAGTTGGTGCCCAGGGTATGCAAACGGCCGATGGTGGCCTGGCGGGCGCGCAGGTAGGTGTAAATGTCCGCGCCGCGGAAGGCATAGATCGCCTGCTTGGGGTCGCCGATCAGGAACAGCCCGGTCTCGGGGTTGTTGTCCTCGATGCGGTAGATGCTTTCGAAGATCCGGTACTGCACCGGATCGGTGTCCTGGAATTCGTCGATCAGGGCCACCGGGAACTGCTCGCGAATCAGCGTCGCCAGCCGCTCGCCGCCATCGGCCTGCAACGCCGCGTCGAGGCGCAACAGCATGTCGTCGAAGCCCATCTCGGCACGCCGACGCTTCTCCTCCTCGAAGCGCGCGCCGACCCAGCGCGCGGCGTGTTGCAACACCGCGGCGTCGGGGCTCGGCAAGGCATCGAGCGCGGCCTTGAGCCCAGCCATGGCCTCCAGCGCGGGATGATCCGGCGCATCGCCCTTCCAGGCCTCGGCCATGCCTTCAGGGGTCAGGCGGCTGAAGCCGGTGCCGATGTCCAATTGCTCTATGGATTCGTCTTCGGCCCAGGCCGTGATCTTTTCAAACCAGGGCTCGAAGTAACGCGCCTGCATCTTGCGGCCATCGACCACCTTGCTGGCGACGCCCTGCAAGCAGATCTCCCGCAGCTGCGCGGCCCATTGCAACCAGGGTGCCTTGAGCTGCACCAGGGCAGCGCGGCGCTCCAGCAGGCAGGCTTCGATCAACTGCGCCGGGGTCTGCTCCTCGTCCACTTCACGCTCGCTGCCAAACAGCGCACGTACCCTGGGCAGCAAGGCCGCGGGCCCGCCCCAATTGGCCCGTACCCAGTTCAGTGCATCGCCCTGCATCGGGTAGCAAAACAGGCGCCAGTAGTCACGCAGCACTTCGCCCAGCAGATCGCTGTGGTCGGTTTCCAGGGTCTGGGTAAACAGGCTGCCGCTGTCGAACGCGTGCTCGCGCAGCATGCGCTGGCACCAACTGTGGATGGTCGAGACCGCCGCCTCGTCCATCCATTGCGCAGCGATATCCAGGCGGCTGGCGCAACCCGGCCATTGCTCGGCGGCGAACTGATCGCGCAACTCGGCAATCAGCGCGTCAGGCGCGGCGGTTTCCTCGCGGAAGAAGCGCGCGGCTTCAGCCAGGCGGGTGCGGATCCGTTCGCGCAGTTCCTTGGTCGCCGCGTCGGTAAAGGTCACCACCAGAATCTGCGGTGGCAACAACTCGCGGCCGAACCCGGCCTGCTCGCCGCCGTGCCCCAGCACCAGGCGCAGGTAAAGCGCCGAGATGGTAAAGGTCTTGCCAGTACCGGCGCTGGCTTCGATCAGTTGGCTGCCCCTTAGCGGGAACGCCAGGGCCAAAGGTACTTGCCGGGTCATGCGTCAGACTCCCCATTGGCCGCGGAGCGCCAGGGTGCTTGTAGTAGTGGGCGGTACAACGCATCAACCCAGCCGCTGAAGGTTTCATCGGCGATCAGCGCGTTGTAGTCCGGGTACTGGCGCGCCAGGGCCGGGTTTTCCCGGCGCTCGCCATCGCTGGTCTGGCCGTCACCTTCATAAGCTTTACGCGCCGCCGCGTCGGCCTTGCCCGGATCGCTCTGGCCCAACCAGGCAAAAGCGGTTTTCACGGCTACCGACAGCGGCTGGCACATGCCCGACTGCCAGGCCAGCAGCAGATCGCCGAGACTTTGCAGCGCCGATTCACGGTCCAAAGGTGGCAGCAATAAGGTGTCGTCGCTGGCCACCAGCGCGGTGGTCAAGGTATAGCCGCTCGCACAGGCCACCAGGTGATTGACCCAGGGCCGGGTCAGGCGGTGCCATTTGCGAGTCTTGAGCGAGCCAATGCTGTTGGGGATGGTGGTGACCGACAGCAGCCCGCCATCGCCGCGTTGATGCAGGCCGCTCAGCCAGCCTTCGAGTTTCACATCCTTGAGTTCAAGGGTAATCGGCAAGGCACTGGTGACAGGAGTTGGCCATAACTCCAGCAATTGCCGATAGCGCATCAGCAGATCCGGCAAGGGCTCGATCAGCTCTCTTTGCAGGCTCTCACCAAAACCGGCCATAGGCAGCAAACCGCTGGCCTGCAGCCGTTGCGCCTGGGCTTGCAAGGCCTGGTCCGGATCATCAGCGCTGTTCAACGCCGCCTCAAGCAGGCTGTCGCTCAGGCTGTAGCGTTGCAGCGCGTCGAGCACAAAGGGCTCTTCGTCGGCCAACGGCGCATCGGCCGCCTCGAAGAACACCTTGAGGCGCTGGCTGAAGAAATGCCGCACCGGGTTGCGCAGGAAGTCCTGCAACTGCCCCAGACTCAAAGGCTCCTCCTGGACATAAGGCGCCAGAAGCTCGACTGCTTGAGGAGCCGCTTGAGCCTGGTGCAACAGCTGCCACTCCCGGGCATAGCTGAACAGCCCATCGCCTTCATGGAAGTAGCGGGCACTGAAAGGCTGCAGCGGGTGCTCCTGAGTCATGGCGTCGAGCAGGTCGTCCTGGTCATTCGCCAGCTTCCAGCCACTGGCCAGGTGATCGCGCAACTGGCCAATCAGCACCGAGGCCGGACGTTCGCTGTTGTCGCGAATGCTGCGACCGACCCAACTGACGTACAGCTGATCCCGCGCCGAAAGCAGTGCCTCCAGCAGCAGGTAACGGTCGTCCTCGCGCCGCGAGCGGTCGCCGGGGCGGTAGTCGCTGCCCATCAGGTCGAAGTCCAGCGGTGGTTGTGCCCGCGGGTAGTCACCGTCGTTCATCCCCAGCAGGCATACCAGCTTGAATGGAATCGCACGCATCGGCATCAGCGTGCAGAAGTTCACCGCACCGGCCAGGAAGCGCTGGGACAAACGCCCCTGGTCCAGACCGGCCAGCCAGGCCTCGCGGACCACGGTCAGCGGCAGCTCATCGTGCAGGCCGACCGACTCGCAGGTTTCCAGCCAGGTTTCGCGCAAGTCTTCAAGTTGGCTCAGTAGGTAGTCGTCATGCTCGGTACTGGCCAGGAAGAACTGCTGCGTGAGGGCTTGCAGGCGCTCGCCCCACTGTGGCGGCGAAGCCGGCAAGGTGAGGTTCTGATACGCCGTCTCCAGTGCATCGAGCAAGGCCACCAGCGGCCCGATCAGTGCCGCGTCCAGGCCACCGATTTCATCGTAAGGCTCGATTCCTTCACAGGCATCGGAACGCCCCACGGCGTACCCCAGCAACATGCGGCGCAGGCCAAAACGCCAGCTGTTTTGCTCCAGTTCTTCTGGCAGTCCCAGGTCGGCCCGTTGTTCCGCGTTCATGCCCCAGCGGATGCCGGCACCTTCGATCCAGCGATGCAAGGTCGGCAGATCGGCTTCGTCCACAGCAAAGCGTGCGCGTAATGCCGGGACATCCAGCAGGTCGAGGATTTCACTGACGGGGAAACGGCTGTCCGGCAGCTTGAGCAGATGCTCCACGGCAATCAGCAATGGGTCGCGGCCACGTTGGCCCTGATCCGTCAGGGTGAACGGAATGAAACGCCGATCGTCACGCTCCAGCTGGCCGAAGACCGCGCGAATATGCGGCGCGTAACTGTCAATGTCCGGAACCATCACGATCACATCCCGCGGACGTAATTCAGGGTCCTCACTGAAGCGCGCAAGCAGTTGGTCGTGGAGAATCTCCACTTCGCGCTGGGCACTGTGGGCAATGTGAAAACGGATCGACTTGTCCTGCTGCAAATCGATCGCCGGCCATAACTGACGGGTCTCCTCCAGCGGGCGCAATTCGAGAATATCGTCTTGCAACTGGTTCAGCAGGGTCTGCGGCTGACTCTCACTGAACAGGTCAATACGGCCGTCGCGAAAGGCCGAACGATAGCTGTTGGGATCGTCGTAGCTGTCGAGCAGGTTGATGTAGTCACGGCCCTGTTTACCCCAGGCGGCGAGCAGCGGGTGGGCATGTTGATGCAGGGTCTGCGGGTCGAGTACCGCCGGCATTCCCGCCTTACGCGCCTGGCGTTTGTATTGATGGCGCAACAGGTCCTTGTCGGCGACGATATCCGCCCAATGGTGACGGCAGGGGTTGTGTACACACAGCAGGACCTGACTGAAGCGGGCCAATCCGGCCAAGGCTTCAAGGGCTTGGGCCGGCAGAGAGGAAATCCCGAAAACGATCACTCGCGAGGGTAATCCCTGGGGCGCCGTTTCCAGGCTGAGAATACGTTCGATGAACCGTTGGTGAACGCCGGCGCGACTCTGCGCCATGCCCTCCTCCCCCACATCCAGCAACAATGCACGCCACAGTTCGGCCTGCCAGCAGTTGGCGGGGGTCAGGGCCTTGGGCTCGCCTCGAGCACTGCGCAACTGATGTCGTCCTGCGGCCCAGTCTTCCAGCCAGTCGGCGCGATAGACCTGATATTGGTCGAACAGGTCAGCCAGGCGCTCGGCCAATTGATAGCGCTTGCGCAGATCCGTATCGTGAGTGAGGAAGCGTCGCAGCGGTTCGAAGTGCGGCTGATCGATCAGCTCGGGCAAGAGCCGCATCAGGCGCCAGGTCAGCGGTGCTTTATCCAGCAGGGATTTGGGCGGAATTTCATCCCGTCCCAGCACCATGCGATAAAGCTGCCACATGAAACTGCCGGGGAGCTGCACGTCGATGGCGGCGGCGATGCCGCAGCCACCCATGTCGTCTTCCTCTGGATCCTCAGCCAGTGCCAGCTTCAGCCATTGGGCAATGCCGTTGCTCTGCACCAGGGCGATCTCATTCTCCAGAGGCGCCAAGGGATAACGCCGCATCCAGCTAACCACCAGACTGCGCAACTCGTCCAGGCGGTTACCGTGAACCACCATAAAACCAGCGCTGAGGGACGTGGCGTCCGGCATAAGGGTTTCCTTGGAAAATGCAAAAGCTAGGGCCGAACCTTAGCACTGTCGCGCAGCGGTGACAGCTGAGAGGACCAACGTGAGTGTTGCGAGGAATGAAGCATTTTTTGCGCACAAAAACAAAACCCCAATTGCTTTCGCAATTGGGGTTTCGGAATTTAATCTTGACGATGACCTACTCTCACATGGGGAAACCCCACACTACCATCGGCGATGCATCGTTTCACTACTGAGTTCGGGATGGGATCAGGTGGTTCCAATGCTCTATGGTCGTCAAGAAATTCGGTGTGCCGATTCGTCTTTCGACGCTTCAGCAAATTGGGTATGCGATAGTTTGTGTGTTTTCTCGAACTTTCGGTTCGTTTCGTCTTCACACACCGCAACTTGCTTCTAAGCAAATTGCTTGGGTGTTATATGGTCAAGCCTCACGGGCAATTAGTATTGGTTAGCTCAACGCCTCACAGCGCTTACACACCCAACCTATCAACGTCGTAGTCTTCGACGGCCCTTCAGGGAACTCAAGGTTCCAGTGAGATCTCATCTTGAGGCAAGTTTCCCGCTTAGATGCTTTCAGCGGTTATCTTTTCCGAACATAGCTACCCGGCAATGCCACTGGCGTGACAACCGGAACACCAGAGGTTCGTCCACTCCGGTCCTCTCGTACTAGGAGCAGCCCCTCTCAAATCTCAAACGTCCACGGCAGATAGGGACCGAACTGTCTCACGACGTTCTAAACCCAGCTCGCGTACCACTTTAAATGGCGAACAGCCATACCCTTGGGACCGGCTTCAGCCCCAGGATGTGATGAGCCGACATCGAGGTGCCAAACACCGCCGTCGATATGAACTCTTGGGCGGTATCAGCCTGTTATCCCCGGAGTACCTTTTATCCGTTGAGCGATGGCCCTTCCATACAGAACCACCGGATCACTAAGACCTACTTTCGTACCTGCTCGACGTGTCTGTCTCGCAGTCAAGCGCGCTTTTGCCTTTATACTCTACGACCGATTTCCGACCGGTCTGAGCGCACCTTCGTACTCCTCCGTTACTCTTTAGGAGGAGACCGCCCCAGTCAAACTACCCACCATACACTGTCCTCGATCCGGATAACGGACCTGAGTTAGAACCTCAAAGTTGCCAGGGTGGTATTTCAAGGATGGCTCCACGCGAACTGGCGTCCACGCTTCAAAGCCTCCCACCTATCCTACACAAGCAAATTCAAAGTCCAGTGCAAAGCTATAGTAAAGGTTCACGGGGTCTTTCCGTCTAGCCGCGGATACACTGCATCTTCACAGCGATTTCAATTTCACTGAGTCTCGGGTGGAGACAGCGCCGCCATCGTTACGCCATTCGTGCAGGTCGGAACTTACCCGACAAGGAATTTCGCTACCTTAGGACCGTTATAGTTACGGCCGCCGTTTACCGGGGCTTCGATCAAGAGCTTCGCGTTAGCTAACCCCATCAATTAACCTTCCGGCACCGGGCAGGCGTCACACCCTATACGTCCACTTTCGTGTTTGCAGAGTGCTGTGTTTTTAATAAACAGTCGCAGCGGCCTGGTATCTTCGACCGGCATGGGCTTACGGAGCAAGTCCTTCACCCTCACCGGCGCACCTTCTCCCGAAGTTACGGTGCCATTTTGCCTAGTTCCTTCACCCGAGTTCTCTCAAGCGCCTTGGTATTCTCTACCCAACCACCTGTGTCGGTTTGGGGTACGGTTCCTAGTTATCTGAAGCTTAGAAGCTTTTCTTGGAAGCATGGCATCAACCACTTCGTCACCTAAAAGGTAACTCGTCATCAGCTCTCGGCCTTAGAATCCCGGATTTACCTAAGATTCCAGCCTACCACCTTAAACTTGGACAACCAACGCCAAGCTGGCCTAGCCTTCTCCGTCCCTCCATCGCAATAACTAGAAGTACAGGAATATTAACCTGTTTTCCATCGACTACGCTTTTCAGCCTCGCCTTAGGGACCGACTAACCCTGCGTCGATTAACGTTGCGCAGGAAACCTTGGTCTTTCGGCGTGGGTGTTTTTCACACCCATTGTCGTTACTCATGTCAGCATTCGCACTTCTGATACCTCCAGCAAGCTTCTCAACTCACCTTCACAGGCTTACAGAACGCTCCTCTACCGCATCACTTACGTGATACCCGTAGCTTCGGTGTATGGTTTGAGCCCCGTTACATCTTCCGCGCAGGCCGACTCGACTAGTGAGCTATTACGCTTTCTTTAAAGGGTGGCTGCTTCTAAGCCAACCTCCTAGCTGTCTAAGCCTTCCCACATCGTTTCCCACTTAACCATAACTTTGGGACCTTAGCTGACGGTCTGGGTTGTTTCCCTTTTCACGACGGACGTTAGCACCCGCCGTGTGTCTCCCATGCTCGGCACTTGTAGGTATTCGGAGTTTGCATCGGTTTGGTAAGTCGGGATGACCCCCTAGCCGAAACAGTGCTCTACCCCCTACAGTGATACATGAGGCGCTACCTAAATAGCTTTCGAGGAGAACCAGCTATCTCCGAGCTTGATTAGCCTTTCACTCCGATCCACAGGTCATCCGCTAACTTTTCAACGGTAGTCGGTTCGGTCCTCCAGTCAGTGTTACCTAACCTTCAACCTGCCCATGGATAGATCGCCCGGTTTCGGGTCTATACCCAGCGACTAAACGCCCTATTAAGACTCGCTTTCGCTACGCCTCCCCTATTCGGTTAAGCTCGCCACTGAATATAAGTCGCTGACCCATTATACAAAAGGTACGCAGTCACAGAACAAAGTCTGCTCCCACTGCTTGTACGCATACGGTTTCAGGATCTATTTCACTCCCCTCTCCGGGGTTCTTTTCGCCTTTCCCTCACGGTACTAGTTCACTATCGGTCAGTCAGTAGTATTTAGCCTTGGAGGATGGTCCCCCCATATTCAGACAAAGTTTCTCGTGCTCCGTCCTACTCGATTTCATGACTAAGAGATTTTCGCGTACAGGGCTATCACCCACTATGGCCGCACTTTCCAGAGCGTTCCGCTAATCTCAAAGCCACTTAAGGGCTAGTCCCCGTTCGCTCGCCACTACTAAGGGAATCTCGGTTGATTTCTTTTCCTCAGGGTACTTAGATGTTTCAGTTCCCCTGGTTCGCCTCTTGCACCTATGTATTCAGTACAAGATAACCATCTTATGATGGCTGGGTTCCCCCATTCAGACATCTCCGGATCAAAGTCTGTTTGCCGACTCCCCGAAGCTTTTCGCAGGCTACCACGTCTTTCATCGCCTCTGACTGCCAAGGCATCCACCGTATGCGCTTCTTCACTTGACCATATAACCCCAAGCAATCTGGTTATACTATGAAGACGACATTCGCCGAAAATTCGCGATTAAACTCACAAATTTTACCTTAGCCTGAATAAACACCAGTGAAAGTGCTATCCAGTCTATCTTTCTATCACATACCCAAATTTTTAAAGAACGATTCTGATAAAGATCAGAAATCAACATTCATCGCCGTTTTGGCGGAATGCTCATTTCTAAGCTTTAAACGATGGAGACCAATCTGTAATGGTGGAGCCAAGCGGGATCGAACCGCTGACCTCCTGCGTGCAAGGCAGGCGCTCTCCCAGCTGAGCTATGGCCCCGTATCGCTACAGGGTGCACCAGTAATTGGTGGGTCTGGGCAGATTCGAACTGCCGACCTCACCCTTATCAGGGGTGCGCTCTAACCAACTGAGCTACAGACCCAATCGTCTTCTTCAATGAATCAAGCAATTCGTGTGGGAGCTTATGAAGCAGCTGATGTCGTCGATTAAGGAGGTGATCCAGCCGCAGGTTCCCCTACGGCTACCTTGTTACGACTTCACCCCAGTCATGAATCACACCGTGGTAACCGTCCTCCCGAAGGTTAGACTAGCTACTTCTGGTGCAACCCACTCCCATGGTGTGACGGGCGGTGTGTACAAGGCCCGGGAACGTATTCACCGCGACATTCTGATTCGCGATTACTAGCGATTCCGACTTCACGCAGTCGAGTTGCAGACTGCGATCCGGACTACGATCGGTTTTATGGGATTAGCTCCACCTCGCGGCTTGGCAACCCTCTGTACCGACCATTGTAGCACGTGTGTAGCCCAGGCCGTAAGGGCCATGATGACTTGACGTCATCCCCACCTTCCTCCGGTTTGTCACCGGCAGTCTCCTTAGAGTGCCCACCATTACGTGCTGGTAACTAAGGACAAGGGTTGCGCTCGTTACGGGACTTAACCCAACATCTCACGACACGAGCTGACGACAGCCATGCAGCACCTGTCTCAATGTTCCCGAAGGCACCAATCCATCTCTGGAAAGTTCATTGGATGTCAAGGCCTGGTAAGGTTCTTCGCGTTGCTTCGAATTAAACCACATGCTCCACCGCTTGTGCGGGCCCCCGTCAATTCATTTGAGTTTTAACCTTGCGGCCGTACTCCCCAGGCGGTCAACTTAATGCGTTAGCTGCGCCACTAAGAGCTCAAGGCTCCCAACGGCTAGTTGACATCGTTTACGGCGTGGACTACCAGGGTATCTAATCCTGTTTGCTCCCCACGCTTTCGCACCTCAGTGTCAGTATCAGTCCAGGTGGTCGCCTTCGCCACTGGTGTTCCTTCCTATATCTACGCATTTCACCGCTACACAGGAAATTCCACCACCCTCTACCATACTCTAGCTCGCCAGTTTTGGATGCAGTTCCCAGGTTGAGCCCGGGGATTTCACATTCAACTTAACGAACCACCTACGCGCGCTTTACGCCCAGTAATTCCGATTAACGCTTGCACCCTCTGTATTACCGCGGCTGCTGGCACAGAGTTAGCCGGTGCTTATTCTGTCGGTAACGTCAAAATACTCACGTATTAGGTAAGTACCCTTCCTCCCAACTTAAAGTGCTTTACAATCCGAAGACCTTCTTCACACACGCGGCATGGCTGGATCAGGCTTTCGCCCATTGTCCAATATTCCCCACTGCTGCCTCCCGTAGGAGTCTGGACCGTGTCTCAGTTCCAGTGTGACTGATCATCCTCTCAGACCAGTTACGGATCGTCGCCTTGGTGAGCCATTACCTCACCAACTAGCTAATCCGACCTAGGCTCATCTGATAGCGCAAGGCCCGAAGGTCCCCTGCTTTCTCCCGTAGGACGTATGCGGTATTAGCGTCCGTTTCCGAACGTTATCCCCCACTACCAGGCAGATTCCTAGGCATTACTCACCCGTCCGCCGCTCTCAAGAGAAGCAAGCTCCTCTCTACCGCTCGACTTGCATGTGTTAGGCCTGCCGCCAGCGTTCAATCTGAGCCATGATCAAACTCTTCAGTTCAAACATCTTTGGGTTTTGAGAAAACCCTAAACTTGGCTCAGCAATCGTTGGTTACATCTTTGATTTCTCGCGGAGTAACTTGTGATGCTGATAATCTTTCTGACTATCAGTCTGACTCCACAAGCACCCACACGAATTGCTTGATTCAGTTGTTAAAGAGCGGTTGGTTAAGCCTTTCGTCTCAACCGAGGCGCGCATTCTACAGCAGCCTCTGCATCTGTCAAGCGGTTATTTTAAGAAGTTTTCAAAGTTTCCTTTGCAACTTCAACCACTTGCGCTTCCGATCTCTCGTCAGCGGGAGGCGAATTCTACAGCGTTACACGCTGCTGTCAACACCTCTTTTTCTCCGCTTTCGACCGAGAAGATCGAATCGTTAATAAGGCGAAAACAAGACACCTTACCAACTCCTTCAGGCTTCGATGAACTGAAGCTTAACCGCTGTCGAAAACCGTGTAACTCATTGAATCTCAAGGAGTTTTCCGTTTCGACTGCGCCGGAAGTGGGGCGAATTATAGACCTGTAGAATCTGCCGTCAACACTTATTTTCACAAATCTGTCATATCAGTCAAAAACGCCCCTAAAAGCAAAGGCCGCCCCCAAGGGGGCGGCCTTAAATACCCTTCTACTTACTACAAGCTAGGGAAGGCGAACTGCGATGCCTCATGACTGGCACGCTGCGGCCAACGCTGAGTGATCGCCTTGCGACGGGTATAGAAGCGCACACCGTCCGGACCATAGGCATGCAAGTCACCAAACAGCGAACGCTTCCAACCGCCAAAGCTGTGGTAAGCCACCGGCACCGGCAGCGGTACGTTGACACCCACCATCCCGACCTCGATCTCGTCACAGAACAGACGCGCCGCTTCACCGTCACGGGTAAAGATGCAGGTACCGTTGCCGTACTCGTGATCGTTGATCAGTTGCATGGCCTCCTCCAGGCTGTTCACCCGCACGACGCACAGCACCGGCCCGAAGATCTCTTCTTTATAGATGCGCATTTCCGGGGTGACGTTGTCGAACAGGCAGCCGCCGAGGAAGAAGCCTTCTTCATGGCCCGGCACGCTCAGGCCACGGCCGTCGACCACCAGCTTCGCGCCCGCCTTCACGCCATCCTCGACATAACCGCTGACCTTGTCCCGCGCCTGACCTGTGACCAGCGGCCCCATGTCCAGGCCACAGGAAGTGCCGGCACCAATTTTCAGCGCCTTGATCTGCGGTACCAGCTTGGCCACCAGCGCATCGGCCACCTGGTCGCCGACACACACGGCAACCGAGATCGCCATGCAGCGCTCGCCGCAGGAACCGTAGGCCGCGCCCATCAGGGCACTGACCGCGTTATCCAGGTCGGCATCCGGCATCAGCACGGCGTGGTTCTTCGCCCCGCCCAGCGCCTGCACGCGTTTGCCGCGCTTGGTGCCTTCGGCGTAGATGTATTCGGCAATCGGCGTCGAACCGACGAAGCTCAGTGCCTTGACCTCCGGCGCTTCGATCAGCGCGTCCACCGCGGTCTTGTCGCCGTGCACCACACTCAGCACGCCTTTCGGCAGGCCGGCTTCCAGCAGCAGCTGGGCGATCAGCAGGGTCGAGCTCGGGTCACGCTCGGATGGCTTGAGGATGAAGCAGTTGCCGCAGACGATCGCCAGCGGATACATCCACAGTGGCACCATCGCTGGGAAGTTGAACGGGGTGATGCCGGCAACCACGCCCAGCGGCTGGAAGTCGGACCAGGCATCGATGTTCGGGCCGACGTTGCGGCTGTACTCGCCCTTGAGGATTTCTGGAGCGGCACAGGCGAACTCGACGTTTTCGATACCACGCTTGAGCTCACCGGCAGCATCTTCCAGGGTCTTGCCGTGTTCTTCGCTGATCAACTGGGCGATGCGCGATTCGTTCTGCTCCAGCAGTTGCTTGAAGCGGAACATCACCTGGGCACGCTTGGCCGGCGGCGTGTTGCGCCAGGCCGGGAAGGCAGCCTTGGCGGCATCGATGGCGCTCTGGATGGTTTCGCGGCTGGCCAGCGGCAGCTTGTGGATCGCCTGACCGGTGGACGGGTTGAACACATCGACCGCGCGACCGTTCTCGGTCACCAGTTCACCATTGATCAAATGCGGGATAACGCTCATCGGGGAACTCCTGAAGTTGTCCACAGGCGCTCGCCCAGGGGCGCCTGCTCTATATAGATGACTTTGAATATGAGCCAAACCACGATGGCGCCTATAAGTACGCCATCGCGAGCAAGCTCAGCTCCTACAGTTTTGGGGAATCAGTCGAGCTTGTTCAGCACTTCGCCGACGGCATCGAACAGGCGGTCCAGATCCTGCGGCTTGCTGTTGAAGGTCGGGCCGAACTGCAGGGTGTCGCCGCCGAAACGTACGTAGAAACCGGCTTTCCACAGGGCCATGCCCGCTTCGAACGGACGCACGATGGCGTCGCCGTCCCGTGGGGCGATCTGGATGGCGCCGGCCAGGCCGAAATTACGGATGTCGATGACATTCTTCGTGCCCTTGATGCCGTGCAGTGCCTTCTCGAAATGCGGCGCCACCTCAGCGACGCTCTGCACCAGATTTTCCTTCTGCAACAGATCCAGTGCCGCCAGGCCGGCCGCGCAGGCCACCGGGTGCGCCGAGTAGGTGTAACCGTGAGGGAATTCCACCGCGTACTCAGGGGTCGGCTGGTTCATGAAGGTCTGGTAGATCTCGGAACTGGCAATCACCGCGCCCATCGGAATCGCGCCGTTGGTGACTTGCTTGGCGATGCACATCAGGTCCGGGGTCACGCCAAAGCTGTCGGCACCGAACATCTTGCCGGTACGACCGAAACCGGTGATCACTTCGTCGAACACCAGCAGGATGTTGTGCTGGTCGCAGATTTCCCGCAGGCGCTTGAGGTAACCCTGTGGCGGCACCAGCACGCCAGCGGAACCGGCCAGAGGCTCGACGAACACCGCGGCGATGTTGGAGGCGTCATGCAGTTCAATCAGCTTGAGCAGCTCGTCGGCCAGGGCGATACCGCCCTGCTCCGGAATGCCACGGGAGAACGCGTTGCTTGCCAGCAGGGTGTGCGGCAGGTGGTCGACATCCATCATCGCCTGGCCGAACAGTTTACGGTTGCCATTGACCCCGCCGAGGCTGGTGCCGGCAATGTTCACGCCGTGGTAGCCACGGGCACGGCCGATCATCTTGGTCTTGGTCGACTGGCCTTTCAGGCGCCAGTAGGCGCGCACCATTTTCACCGCGGTATCGGCACATTCGGAACCGGAGTCGGTGAAGAATACATGGTTCAGGTTGCCCGGGGTCAGCGCGGTGATTTTCTCGGCCAGCTGGAACGACAGCGGGTGACCGTACTGGAAGCCCGGCGAGTAATCGAGGGTGCCCAATTGCTTGGCCACCGCTTCCTGGATCTCCTTGCGGGTGTGGCCGGCGCCACAGGTCCACAGGCCGGACAGCGAGTCATAAACCTTGCGCCCCTTGTCGTCGACCAGCCAGCTGCCTTCGGCGGCGACGATCAGACGTGGATCGCGCTGGAAGTTGCGGTTGGCGGTGTAGGGCATCCAGTGAGCATCGAGCTTGAGCTGGCTGGCCAGGGAAGCTGGAGCGTTTTCATGCATGTTCATGGGGCAAAACCTCGCAGGGCAATAAGCGGCGCAGGGATCGGAAAGCGTTGTTGCAGCTAAGTTGCCACGGCTATAAAGTCGGTGAAATCCAACTTTTATAACCTTCAGTCAGTGGTTCACTAAACTATGAGCAGCCGTCGCGCCGACCCGCTGGCGCAAGTCAGCGACTTCGATATCCGTCTGCTGCGGATCTTCCGCAGCGTGGTCGAATGCGGTGGTTTCTCCGCCGCGGAAACCGTGCTCGGCATCGGCCGCTCGGCCATCAGCCAGCAGATGAGCGATCTCGAGCAACGCCTGGGCCTGCGCCTGTGCCAACGTGGGCGCGCCGGCTTCTCGCTGACCGAAGAAGGTCGCGAGGTGTATCAATCGGCCCTGCAATTGCTGAGCGCCCTGGAAAGTTTTCGCACCGAGGTCAATGGCCTGCACCGCCACCTGCGTGGCGAACTGATCATCGGCCTGACCGACAACCTGGTCACCCTGCCCCACATGCGCATCACCCATGCCCTGGCCCAACTGAAGGAGCGCGGGCCGGACGTGCAAATCCAGATCCGCATGATCGCCCCCAACGAAGTCGAACAAGGGGTGCTCGACGGTCGCCTGCATGTCGGCGTGGTGCCCCAGGCCAGCGCCTTGTCCGGGCTGGAATACCAGCCGCTGTACAGCGAACGCTCACTGCTTTACTGCGCCGTCGGCCACCCGCTGTTTTATGTCGACGACAAGCAACTGGACGACCAGCGCCTCAACGAACAGGACGCCATCGCCCCGACCTTCCGCCTGCCCGCCGAGATCCAGGCCCATTACCAGGCGCTCAATTGCACCGCCAGCGCTTCGGACCGCGAAGGCATGGCGTTCCTGATCCTGACCGGACGCTACATCGGTTACCTGCCGGACCATTACGCCAGCCTCTGGGTCCAGCAAGGACGACTGCGCGCGCTCAAACCCGATTCACGCTTTTATGACCTGAGCCTGGCATCGGTCACGCGCAAGGGCCGCCGCCCCCATTTGGTGCTGGAAAGCTTCCTGGATAGCCTGGCGGCCACCCGCTGAAAAAACAGAAGATGCCATAAAAGCCCCAGAATCATTGGCTTACAACGGAGATAACACACAATAACCTGAGCACATGGACAGCTTTTTGCAGGGCACTAGGACCTTGAACCCTCAGCCCTGAGTTCCCAGTCCATGCAGCCAGACACTTCCAGCCAAAGCGATCTGATCTACGGTCTCGACGATCGCCCGAAACCCCTCGCCGCGATACTCGCCGCCCTGCAGCATGTGCTGGCAAGCTTCGTCGGCATCATTACCCCGCCGCTGGTGATCGGCTCGACCCTGGGCCTGGGCGCCCACCTGCCCTACCTGATCAGTATGGCGCTGATGGTTTCCGGCGTCGGCACCTTCATCCAGGCGCGCCGGCCATTCGGGATCGGCGCGGGGATGATCTGCCTGCAAGGCACCAGCTTCGCCTTCCTCGGCGCGGTGCTGTCCGCGGGTTTTCTGGTCAAGCAACGGGGCGGCAGCCCGGAAGACATCCTGGCGATGATTTTCGGTGTGTGCTTTTTCGGCGCGGCGGTGCAGATCGTCCTGAGTCGATTCATCGGCCAATTGCGCCGGGTCATTACCCCGCTGGTCACCGGCATCGTGATCACCCTGATCGGCGTCAGCCTGATCAAGGTCGGCATCACCGACCTGGGTGGCGGTTTCAATGCCGCGGACTTCGGCGCGCCGGGCAACCTGGCGCTGGGGCTGTTCGTGCTGTTGACGATCATCCTGCTGAACCGCTCGAACACGCCCTGGGTACGGCTGTCGGCGATCATCATCGGCCTGGCCCTGGGCAGCCTCGCCGCCTGGTTCAGCGGCAAGCTGGTGCCCCAGGCGTTGCCCGACCTGCCGCTGATCAGTCTGCCGACGCCCTTCCGTTTCGGCTTCAGCTTCGACTGGACGGCGTTCCTGCCCGTGGCACTGATCTACCTGATCAGCACCATCGAAACCGTCGGCGACCTGACCGCCAACTGCATGCTCGCCCGTCAGCCCATCAGTGGCCCTTCTTATATAAGCCGGCTCAAGGGCGGCATTCTCGGCGACGGCGTCAGTTGCATGATCGCCGCGACCTTCAGCGCCTTCCCCAACACCACCTTCGCCCAGAACAACGGGGTGATTCAGCTGACCGGCGTGGCCAGCCGCCATGTCGGCCTGTACATCGGCCTGTTGCTGTTTTGCCTGGGCCTGTTTCCATTGATCGGCGCGGTGCTGCAGCAAATCCCCAAGCCGGTGCTGGGCGGCGCCACCCTGGTGATGTTCGGCAGCGTTGCCGCGGCCGGCGTGCGCATCCTCGCCCAAGCGCCGCTGGACCGACGCAGCATGCTGATCATCGCCACCTCCTTCGGCGTCGGCCTGGGGATCGCGGCGCAACCGAACCTGCTGCATTTGTTACCCAAGGTGGTGCAGAACCTGTTCGATTCGGCGATCACCAGCGGCGGCCTGACCGCGATCCTCATGTGCCTGTTGCTGCCGGAAGACCGGGCCGCGCTGCGTGGCGCAAATCCGGCTCGCGAAAGCGACACCCTGGAACCGCTTTGAGGGTTTTCTGCCCATTAAGACTTGTCTGAGGCCTGTGGGTGCGCTATCAACGCACTGGTTGCACCCACAGAACAGCTCGGAAACGCCTATGACCCTTGAAGTCCCAGCCCACGCCGGCCCTCAAACCGCCAAGCCCGCCAGCCGCATTCGCCAGAAAAACGAAGAAGCGATCATCAAGGCCGCCGAAGACGAGTTCGCCCGTCACGGTTTCAAAGGCACCAGCATGAACACCATCGCGCAGAATGCCGGCCTGCCCAAAGCCAATCTGCACTACTACTTCACCAACAAGCTTGGGCTGTATGTCGCGGTGTTGAGCAACATCCTCGAGTTGTGGGACAGCACCTTCAACACCCTGACCGCCGAGGACGATCCGGCCGAAGCGCTGACCCGCTACATCCGCGCCAAGATGGAGTTCTCCCGGCGCCAGCCGCAGGCCTCGCGGATCTTCGCCATGGAGATCATCAGCGGCGGCGAATGCCTCAGCGAATACTTCAGCCAGGACTACCGCGCCTGGTTCCAGGGGCGCGCCGCGGTGTTCCAGGCCTGGATCGACGCCGGCAAGATGGACCCGGTGGACCCGGTGCACCTGATCTTCCTGCTGTGGGGCAGCACCCAGCACTACGCCGACTTCGCCACCCAGATCTGTCGCGTCACCGGTCGCAGCAAGCTGACCAAGCAGGACATGGAAGACGCCGGCAACAACCTGATCCGCATCATCCTCAAGGGTTGCGGCCTCAAGCCTGCCTTATAAAGAACACAGCGCATGCCCTTTACCCTCGCCGGCCTTTGCGAATACCGCGAAGAGATTCGCAAAAGCCGCTTTATCGCCCTCGCCGCGCCGATCAACAGTGCGGCCGAGGCCCAAGCCTTTATCGAACAGCACAGCGATCTCAACGCCTCCCACAACTGCTGGGCCTGGAAACTCGCCGACCAATATCGCAGCAGCGACGATGGCGAACCCGGCGGCACCGCCGGCCGCCCGATCCTCTCGGCCATCGAAGCCCAGGACTGCGATCAGGTCGCGGTGCTGGTGATTCGCTGGTACGGCGGTATTCAACTGGGCACCGGCGGCCTGGCCCGCGCCTATGGCGGCAGCGCCAACAAGTGCCTGCAAGGCGCCGAACGCATCGAGCTGGTCAGCCGGGTAGCCCTGCGTTGCGCCTGCAGCTTCAGCGAGCTGGCCCTGGTCAAGCTGCGGGTCGCCGAACTCGGCGGGCTGCTGGTCGAGGAGCAATTCACGGCCAACGGCGTGGAACTGCAACTGGCCCTGGGCGAAAGCCGGATCGCCACCTTGCAAAGCCAGCTGGCCGACCTGAGTCGCGGGCGCATCCTCTTGCAGCGCTGAGTGCACCAACACCGCACTCACGCCTCGAAATCATCCTGTGCACAACGGCCCGGTGGATAGCCAACTTGCCCACACCTGCTGTGTACCCGACTGTGGATAACCTGAGCACACTTGCCTGTACCCCTTTTGCAACGTGGCTTTGCGGTGGTTGTTCACTTTTCAGCCAATCGGTCGTCAGAAATACTTTTTTCAAGCTAAAACAGTAAGTTAGCTCCGTTTATCGCCTTTAGAAGAAAGCCACACAGTGCTTATGCCCGACCTTTGGGCTTGCGCACAAATACTGTGGAGCAAGCTGTGGATAACCCGTGCAAGGCTGCGCCAGCCGCCGATACGGCAAGGCTTGCAGGCTGCTGATCACTTTTCGACCAACCTTGCGCTGGCAAAACCGCCACCCTTTCAAACACCCTGCCCCGAACTGGTGCCAGGTGCCGGTGCGGTGGACGACCTGAAGGTGCACAAGACCGCGGTTCATCGCGACCCGGAGGCTTTCCTGACTCACTGGCCAGGAAATTGCTTTATCCACAGGCATAACGTTCAGCGACCCGAGTCCGTCATGCCCAACCCCGTTCCCATCCCCGATGCAACACCCCGCCTGCAACTGCGCAGGATCACCAAGCGTTATCCCGGTTGCCTGGCCAACGACGGGATCGACCTGAGCATCCAGCCCGGGGAAATCCAGGCCCTGCTCGGTGAAAACGGCGCCGGCAAAAGCACCCTGATGAAGATCATCTACGGGGTGACCCAGGCCGACTCGGGCGAGCTGATCTGGCAAGGGCAGCGTCAGCTGATGCGCAATCCGGCCCAGGCGCGCAGCCTGGGGATCGGCATGGTGTTCCAGCATTTCTCGCTGTTCGAGACCCTGAGCGTGGCGCAGAACATCGCCCTGGCCATGGGCGCCGCGGCCGGTACGCCGAAGCAGCTGGAGCCGAAGATCCGCCAGGTCTCGCAGCGCTACGGCATGGCCCTTGAACCGGAACGCCTGGTGCACAGCCTGTCCATCGGCGAGCGCCAGCGGGTGGAGATCATTCGCTGCCTGATGCAGGACATCCGCCTACTGATCCTCGACGAACCGACCTCGGTGCTGACGCCCCAGGAGGCCGACGAGCTGTTCGTCACCCTGCGCCGCCTGGCCAGCGAGGGTTGCAGCATTCTGTTCATCAGCCACAAGCTCGGTGAAGTCCGCGCCCTGTGCCACAGCGCCACGGTGCTGCGCGGCGGCCGGGTTGCCGGGCACTGCATACCGGCCGAATGCTCGGACCAGGAACTGGCGCGGCTGATGGTCGGCGAAGCCGCGGGCCTGATCACCGACTACCCGAAGGCCAGGGGCGGCGACGCCTTCCTGCAGGTCCAGAAGCTGTCCTGGCCCAATCCGGACCCGTTCGGCTGCTCGCTCAAGGACATCGACCTGGAAGTACGCAGCGGGGAAATCGTCGGCATCGCCGGGGTCGCCGGCAATGGCCAGGACGAACTGCTGGCCCTGCTCAGCGGCGAACAGCGTCTTGATCGTGCCGCGGCTGCCACCTTGCGCTTCGCCGGTCAGTACGTCGCCCACCTGCGCCCCGATGCCCGCCGTGGGCTGGGCCTGGCGTTCGTCCCGGCCGAGCGCCTGGGCCACGGCGCCGTGCCGGAGCTGAGCCTGGCGGACAACGCCCTGTTGACCGCCTTCCAGCAAGGGCTGGTGAGCAAAGGCCTGATCCAGCGCGGCAAGGTGCTGGCCCTGGCCGAGGACATCATTCGCCGCTTCGCGGTGAAAACCCCGGACAGCCAGACCACCGCCCGCAGCCTGTCCGGCGGCAATCTGCAGAAATTCATCCTCGGCCGGGAAATCCTCCAGCGCCCCAAGCTGCTGATCGCCGCGCACCCGACCTGGGGTGTCGACGTCGGCGCCGCCGCGACTATCCACCGGGCCTTGGTGGCCCTGCGCGATGCGGGGGCGGCGATCCTGGTGATCTCCGAAGACCTCGATGAACTGTTCCAGATCAGCGATCGCCTGGCGGCCCTGTGCAGCGGTCGCCTGTCGGCGCTCAAGGCCACCGCGGACACCAGCCTGATCGAAGTCGGCGGCTGGATGGCCGGCCAGTTCGATGCCCCCGCCCACTCAACTGCTCAGCCGGCGTAACGGAGCTATTTATTTATGCTGCTTTCTCTCGAACCCCGCGGCCAGCAATCGCGCCTGATGCTCTGGTGCTCGCCGCTGCTGGCCGCCGCCCTCACCCTGGGCTGCGGCTCGCTGCTGTTTGTCGCCCTGGGCCACGACCCGCTGGAAACCCTGCACACCTTGCTGATCGCCCCGATCAGCGACCTGTACGGCGTCTCCGAACTACTGGTCAAGGCACTGCCAATCCTGCTCTGCGCCCTCGGCCTGGCCGTGGCGTATCAGGCGCGGATCTGGAACATCGGCGCCGAAGGCCAACTGCTGCTCGGCGCCCTGGCCGGCAGCGCCCTGGCGGTGAACATCATCGACCTGCAAAGCCGCTGGGCGCTGGTGCTGATCCTGTTCACCGGCACCCTGGCTGGCGCCGCCTGGGCCGGCCTCACCGCCTGGTTGCGCACCCACTTCAACGCCAATGAAATCCTCACCAGCATCATGCTCAACTACATCGCCCTGAACCTGCTGCTGTATTGCGTGCACGGGCCGTTGAAAGACCCGGCCGGGTTCAACTTTCCCGAGTCGGCGATGTTCGGCGATGCCAGTCGCCTGCCGCTGCTCCTGGAAGATGGCCGGGTGCACGCCGGGGTGTATTTCGCTCTGCTGGCCCTGGTGGCGGTGTGGGTGCTGCTGCAAAAAAGCTTCGTCGGGTTCCAGATCAAGGTGCTGGGCCTGGACAAGCGCGCCGCCGGCTTCGTCGGCTTTCGCGAGAAGCGCCTGATCTGGCTGGCGCTGCTGATCAGCGGTGGGCTGGCCGGCCTCGCCGGGGTGTGCGAAGTCACCGGCCCTATCGGCCAGCTGGTGCCCCAGGTGTCGCCCGGCTACGGCTATGCAGCGATCACCGTGGCCTTTCTCGGCCGTCTGCACCCCATCGGCATTCTGTTTTCCAGCCTGCTGATGGCGCTGCTGTACATCGGTGGCGAGAACGCGCAGATGAGCCTCAACCTGCCGCAAGCCATCACCCAATTGTTCCAGGGCATGATGCTGTTCTTCCTGCTGGCCAGTGACGTGCTGATTCTCTATCGGCCGCGCCTGAACCTGCGTTGGGCACGTCGCGCCGCCACCCCTTCCGTGCAGGCAGGAGCGCTGTGATGGACATCGATCTGTTGAGCAATATTTTCTACGCCATGGTCCGTTGCGGTACGCCGCTGCTGCTGGTGGCCCTGGGCGAGCTGATCTGCGAAAAGAGCGGCGTCCTCAACCTCGGCCAGGAAGGCATGATGCTGTTTGGCGCGGTGATAGGTTTTATCGTCGCCCTGAACAGCGGCAACCTGTGGCTCGGCGTGCTGCTGGCGATGCTCGCCGGGATGCTGCTGTCAGCGCTGTTCGCTTTGGTGGCGCTGGTGTTCAACGCCAATCAGGTGGCCACCGGCCTGGCCCTGACCATCTTTGGTGTCGGGCTGTCGAGTTTCGTCGGCGCCAGTTGGGTCGGTAAACCCCTGGCCGGATTCGAGCCCATGGCGATTCCGCTGCTGAGCGAGATCCCGCTGATCGGGCGCATGCTGTTTGCCCAGGACCTGCTGGTCTACCTGTCCTTTGCCCTGTTCACCCTGGTGGCCTGGGTGATCCTGAAAAGCCGGGTCGGCCTGATCATCCAGGCGGTCGGTGAAAACCCCGACGCGGCCAGCGCCATGGGCCTGCCGGTGCTGCGGGTACGCACCCTGGCGGTGCTGTTCGGCGGCGCGATGGCCGGCCTGGCCGGGGCTTACCTGTCCCTGGCCTACACACCGATGTGGGCGGAAAACATGAGCGCCGGTCGCGGCTGGATCGCCCTGGCGCTGGTGGTGTTCGCCAGCTGGCGGGTGTGGCGCCTGCTGCTCGGCGCCTACCTGTTCGGCCTCGCCAGCATCCTGCATCTGGTGGCGCAAGGGCTGGGCCTGGCGATCCCCTCGAACCTGCTGGCGATGCTGCCGTATGCCGCGACCATCCTGGTGCTGGTACTGCTGTCCCGAGATGCGCTGCGCACCCGCCTGTACGCGCCGGTGTCGCTGGGGCAGCCGTGGTAGGCGGGGCGTTAGGCGGCGTCCATACGGACGTTATCGCGGGCACTCGAGCGTCGACCGGCCGCTCCTACAGAGGCTGATGGCTGGCGATGGGCTCACGCTCACCCACCGGCCACAACTGCGCCACCGCCCAGGCCAGTTCGAAAAACAGGATCACGCCGATCAAGGCCGTGCCGCCATGGGCCAGGGCGTAGATCTGCCAAGTGGAAAACAGCAGCCGCCCGGCGGCGTCGTAACGCCCGAAGGCCAACTGCGGATCGCGGATGCGCAGCACCGACCAGACGCAGACGATCGAGCCCATCAGGTTGACCATCAGCATATGCATGGGCTCGAACGGCGGCAGTTCGCCGGGCAGGTTGAGGGCCTGATTCCACTGCTGCATCAGCCCGTGCAGGGCGAGAAAACTCCAGGGGGTGACAAAGGCGGCGGTGACGATCAGGTCGTACCAACCGCTGGCCCGCACCAATTGACGGTATTGCGCTGTGCTCCACATAAAGGACCGCTCCGGATATTCAAGGAGCACACAGGCTAAAGCCTGGAGTATGCTCCAGGGTCAAGCCCTCCCGAGACTCCAGCATGCGCATCGGTGAACTTGCCCAGGCCTGCGCCGTCAGCCGCGACACCCTGCGCTTCTACGAGCAGCGCGGATTGATCGCGGCACAACGCACCGCCAACGGCTATCGTGATTACCCCAGCGACATGGTGCAGCTGGTGCTCTACATCAAGACCGCGCAACGCCTGGGCTTCAGCCTCGGCGAGATCAGCAGCAGCGTTGCCGCGCTGTGGCAGTCGAGCGATCCGGACAGCGCAGTGACGCAACTGCTGCAAGACAAACTGACCCTGATCGAGACCCGCATCAGCGAACTGGGCGAGTTGCGCCAGGAGCTGCAACAACGGCTCGGCCAGCGTTGCCCATTAAATCCATGATCTTCACTCATCAAGGAATTCCCGCATGTCTACGCCAAAAACCGCACTGATCATCGGCGCCTCCAGAGGCCTGGGCCTGGGCCTGGTGCAACGTCTGCTGGACGCTGGCTGGCAGGTCACCGCCACCGTGCGCAACCCGCAAAAAGCCGAGGCGCTCAAGGCCCTGGGCCCGGTCCGCATCGAGCAGTTGGACATGGACGATCAGCAGGCGGTGATCGCCCTGAACCAGAAGCTCAAAGGCGAAGTGTTCGATCTGCTGTTCGTCAACGCCGGGGTCAAGGGGCCGGACGACCAGACTCCGGGCAAGGCGACCCTGGCGGAAGTCGGCCAGCTGTTCTTCACCAACGCCGTGGCGCCGATCAACCTGGCCCAGCGTTTCGCCCCGCAGATCCGACCGGACAGTGGTGTGCTGGCGTTCATGAGTTCGGTGCTGGGCAGCGTGACCATGCCCGACGCGCCGGAGCTGGCGCTGTACAAGGCCAGCAAGGCGGCGCTGAATTCCATGACCAACAGCTTCGTGACCCAGCTCGAGCAGAAGCTCACCGTTTTGTCGCTGCACCCGGGCTGGGTGAAGACCGACATGGGCGGCGAAGGCGCGGACATCGACGTCGAGACCAGCACCCGCGGCCTGATCGAGCAGATCAATGCCTATACCGGCAAGGGCGGGCACCATTTCGTGAACTACAGGGGCGAAACCATTCCCTGGTAAGCCCGCACCTGTAGCCGCTGCCGACATCGCGGGCAAGCCTCGCTCCTACAGTCACCGCCGTGTGTAGGAGCGAGGCTTGCCCGCGATAGACCGCGCAGCGGTCTCCCCGTAAACTGCGCACCTCGCCCCCGTGGCGACCCTGGATCAGCAGACAGGGCAACACTGAGCTGGCTAACCTGAACCCACTTTCAGAGGAGCCGGCCACCATGCCTGCGACCCGTACCTGGTTAAAAAATCCCCTCGCCATTTTCACTGGCAATGCCCTCGACGCCCGTGGCGGCCTGGTGCTGCAAGACGGCCTGATCGTCGAAGTGCTCGGCGCCGGCCAGCAACCTGCCCAGCCCTGTGGACAGGTCTTCGATGCCCGCGAGCATGTGCTGCTGCCGGGGCTGATCAACACCCACCACCACTTCTATCAGACCCTGACCCGCGCCTGGGCGCCGGTGGTCAACCAGCCGCTGTTTCCCTGGCTGAAAACCCTGTACCCGGTCTGGGCCCGGCTGACCCCGGAGAAACTCGCCCTGGCCAGTAAAGTGGCGCTGGCCGAACTGCTGCTGTCCGGCTGCACCACCGCCGCCGACCACCACTACCTGTTCCCCGCCGGCCTGGAAAACGCCATCGACGTGCAGGTGGCCAGCGTGCGCGAACTGGGCATGCGCGCCATGCTCACCCGCGGTTCCATGAGCCTCGGCGAAGCGGATGGCGGCCTGCCGCCGCAGCACACCGTGCAGCAGGGCGAGGTGATTCTCGCCGACAGCCAACGGCTGATCGCCGACTACCACGAACGCGGCGCCGGCGCGCAGATCCAGATCGCCCTGGCGCCCTGCTCGCCGTTTTCGGTGACCCCAGAGATCATGGCGGCCAGCGCCGAGCTGGCGGAAAAACTCGACGTGCGCCTGCACACCCACCTGGCGGAAACCCTCGACGAGGAAGACTTCTGCCTGCAACGTTTCGGCCTGCGCACCGTGGACTACCTGGACAGCGTCGGCTGGCTCGGCCCACGGACCTGGCTGGCCCACGGCATCCATTTCAACCCGGATGAAATCGCCCGCCTCGGCGCGGCCGGGACCGGCATCTGCCATTGCCCGAGCTCCAACATGCGCCTGGCCTCGGGCATCTGCCCGACCCTGGAGCTGACCGAAGCCGGCGCGCCCGTCGGCCTGGGCGTGGATGGCTCGGCCTCGAACGACGCCTCCAACATGATCCTCGAAACCCGCCAGGCCCTGTACCTGCAGCGCCTGCGTTACGGCGCCGAGAGGATCACCCCGGAGTTGGTGCTGGGCTGGGCCACCCAGGGCTCGGCACGGTTGCTGGGGCGCAACGATATCGGCGAGTTGGCCGTGGGCAAGCAGGCCGACCTGGCGCTGTTCAAGCTCGATGAGCTGCGCTTCTCCGGCAGCCATGATCCGTTGTCGGCGTTGTTGCTGTGCGGCGCGGACCGGGCGGACCGGGTGATGGTCGGCGGCCAGTGGCGGGTGATCGATGGGCAGCTCGAGGGCCTGGACCTGAAGGGGTTGATTGCCGATCACAGCCAGGCGGCCCGACAGCTGATCGCAGGCGCCTGACCGGACGCGTTCGCGGGCAGCCGCGCTCCACACATCGGTAGGAGCGAGGCTTGCCCGCGAAGCTTTTACAGCCCCAACAGCGACAACATGATAAAGGTCGCGAACAGCACAAAGTGGGTCATACCTTCGATGGCATTGGTCTCACCGTCGTTGAGGTTGATCGCGCTGACGATCAGGGTGATGAAGATCATCACGGTCTGCACCGGGGTCATCGCCATCTGGAACGGCTGACCGGTGTAGAGCGCCATGGCTTCCATCACCGGCACCGTCAGGATCACCGTCGACAACGACGCCCCCAACGCAATATTGACCACCGACTGCATGCGATTGGCTAACGCCGCGCGCAGGGCCGTGAGGATCTCCGGCGCCGCGGAAATCGCCGCCACCAGGATCGCCGTGATCACCGGCGGCGCGCCTGTGCCTTCCAGCCCCAGGTCGAGGGTCTTGGACATCACCTCCGCCAAGGCGCCGATCAACACCACGCCGAACACCAGGGTGGCGATGGAAAACGCCAGGCTGACAGGCGTTGGTTCGTCTTCCGTCGGTTCTTTCTTGCGGCGTTTTTCCGGGTAGCTGTAGCTGAAGAAGTAGCTGTGGGCGCCGACCTGCATGCGCAGGAACAGGGTGTACAACAGCACCATCGCGCCAATGGTGAAGGCCGAGTAGAGCTTCCATTTCGACTCGGGAATGAACTCCGGCACCACCATCGACACGCCCATGGCGGTGAGGATCATCACGCTGTAGGAGCGGGCCGAGTCGTCGTTGTAGGCCTGCTCGCCATGCTTGATCCCGCCCATCAGCGCGGCCAGGCCGAGGATGCCGTTGATGTCGAGCATCACCGCCGAATAGATGGTGTCGCGCACCAGGGTCGGCGAAGCCTCGTTGCTCATCATGATCGCCAGGATCACCACCTCCACCAGGACCGCGGCGAGGGTCAGGATCATGGTGCCGTAAGGGTCGCCGACCTTCTCCGCCAGCAGCTCGGCGTGATGGGCGACGCGCATCGAGGCGGCGACGATGAAACCGATCAGCACCAACCCGGAGATCAGCGCCACGCCCTGGCCGCTGTTGAGCAACGCATGCTCCAGCGGATAGGCAACCAGCGCCGCGAGCAGCGCCAGCAACAGAAAACTTTCTTGCTTGAGTGAAGTGAACATTGCAGTCCTTTGACCGGATAAATCGAGCAGTAAGAGATGAGCTAAGGACTGCATGGAGTCACTAACGTTTCGTTACACCTTAGTGCACCAGGGGTTGGCATGGAGTGGGCATGGCGCACCGGGTTGGCTCTTGGGCGGCCTTGAGATTGATCGCGGGCAAGCCTCGCTCCTACAGGTTTTACGCCATGCCGGATCCCATGATCGCCGCGACTCTGTAGGAGCGAGGCTTACCCGCGAAGGCTTCACCCTGGCCCCCGAAAATTTTGTTGTCTTGTTGGTCAGCTATTTGCATTGAGCCATTCAAGCCTCAGAGCCCAGCCTCGCCCCACAACAAAATGGAGTCCGGATTCATGCATAAACGTCCGCTGCAAAAACTGCTGTGCGCCCTCACCGCGGCCATCGGCCTGAGCGTCTCGCTGGGCGCCAGCGCCGCCGATCCGTTGAAGGTCGGCTTCGTCTATATCGGCCCGATCGGCGACCACGGCTGGACCTATCAGCATGAACAGGGGCGCCTGGCGCTGGTGGAGAAGTTCGGCGACCGGATCAGGACCAACTACGTGGAGAACGTCGCCGAAGGCGCCGACGCCGAGCGGGTGATCCGCAACATGGCCAAGGACCAGTACGACCTGATCTTCACCACCTCCTTCGGCTACATGAACCCGACCCTGAAAGTCGCCAGGCAATTCCCCAAGACCACCTTCGATCACGCCACCGGCTACAAACAGGACAAGAACCTCGGCACCTACCTGGCCCGCACCTATGAAGGTCGCTACGTCGGCGGTTTCCTCGCGGCGAAGATGACCAAGAGCAAGAAGGTCGGCTACATCGCCTCCTTCCCGATCCCGGAAGTGATCCGCGACATCAATGCCATCCAGCTGGCCCTGAACAAGTACAACCCGGGCACCGAGATCAAGGTGGTATGGGTCAACTCCTGGTTCGACCCGGGCAAGGAAGCCGACGCCGCCAATGCCCTGATCGACCAGGGCGCCGACGTGATCTTCCAGCACACCGACAGCCCGGCGCCGATCCAGGCCGCCGAACGCCGTGGCGTATATGCCGTGGGCTACGCCTCGGACATGGCCCACTTCGGGCCGAAAGCGGTGCTGACCTCCATCGTCAACAACTGGGGCCCGCACTACATCCAGGCCACCCAGGGCGTGCTCGACCACAGCTGGAAATCCCAGGACTACTGGGGTGGCCTGAAGGAAGGCACGGTCCAATTGCCGATCAGCGACCTGGTGCCAGCCGAGGTCAAGAGCGAGGCCGAGCAGATCATCGCCGATATCAAGAGCGGTGCCTTCCACCCATTCACCGGGCCGATCAAGGATCAGGCCGGCGTGGAAAAACTCGCCGCCGGGGTCAGCGCCAGCAATGCAGAACTAGCGTCGATGAACTATTACGTGGAAGGCATGAAGGCCGACATTCCGAAATGACTCGCCTGTAGCCGCTGCCGCTGGCTGCGCCAAGGTCCGAAGGACCTTTGCTCGATCTCAAGAGCACGCCCCCTCCGGGGTCGATCGCAGCCTGCGGCAGCGGCTACAGGGCAGTGGCTACCTTGAGAGCATTTATATGAACCAGCTTCCAATCATCGACATCAGCCCGCTCTACGGCGACGACGCCCACGGCTGGAACAGCGTTGCCCAGCAGATCGACCGCGCCTGCCGCGAATGGGGTTTCTTCTATATCAAGGGCCACCCGATCACCTCCGCGCGCATCGGCCAATTGCTCGACGCCGCCCGGCAGTTCTTCGCCCTGCCGGCCGCCGAGAAACTCAAGATCGATATCACCCAGACCCGCCACCATCGCGGCTACGGTGCGATCGCCACCGAGCAGTTGGACCCGAACAAGCCCAGCGACCTCAAGGAAACCTTCGACATGGGCCTGCACCTGCCGGCCGAACATCCCGAGGTGCTCGCGGAAAAGCCGCTGCGCGGCAGCAACCGGCACCCGGATATCGCCGGCTGGGAAACCTTGATGGAGCAGCACTACCTGGACATGCAGGCCCTGGCCCAGACCCTGCTGCGGGCCATGACCCTGGCCCTGGGCATCGAGCGCGACTTTTTCGACAGTCGCTTCAAGGAGCCGGTCAGCGTCCTGAGCCTGATCCATTACCCGCCGCGACACACCGCCAGCAGCGACGAGCAGCAAGGCGCCGGCGCCCACACCGACTACGGCTGCATCACCCTGCTCTACCAGGACAGCGCCGGCGGCCTGCAAGTGCGCAACGTCCAGGGCCAGTGGATCGACGCCCCGCCCATCGAAGGCACCTTCGTGGTCAATCTGGGCGACATGATGGCCCGCTGGAGCAACGACCGTTACCTGTCGACGCCGCACCGGGTGATCAGCCCGCTGGGGGTGGACCGCTACTCGATGCCGTTCTTCGCCGAACCCCATCCGGATACCCGCATCGAATGCCTGCCTGGCTGCCAGGATGCCGAGCGTCCGCCGAAGTACCCGGTCACCACCTGCGCCGAATTCCTCTTGTCGCGGTTTGCCGATACCTATGCCTATCGCCGGGAACTGCAAGCGTCCTGATCGCCCGGCTGGTCAGGTTTTGCCGAATAGTCCGCGTGCGCCTGTAGAATGCCAGCCCTTATGGGCGCGGTGAAACCTGACGCGCCCGCGCAGCCCTGGGGAAACCCGGGGCCAGCGCCTGTCATCGCACCTTGCGGTCGGCTTTTCGCCGCAGGATGATGGAGCGCAACACGTTCACGCAGCGCTCGACTGCACCTGATGAGATCACACCCATGTACGACTGGCTGAACGCCTTGCCCAAGGCCGAACTGCACCTGCACCTCGAAGGATCCCTCGAGCCCGAGCTGCTGTTCGCCCTGGCCGAACGCAACAAGATCGCCTTGCCCTGGAGCGATGTGGAAACCCTGCGCAAGGCTTATGCCTTCAACAACCTGCAAGAGTTCCTCGACCTGTACTACCAGGGCGCGGACGTACTGCGCACCTCCCAGGATTTCTACGACCTGACCTGGGCCTACCTGCTGCGCTGCAAAGCGCAGAACGTCATCCACACCGAACCCTTCTTCGATCCGCAGACCCACACCGATCGCGGCATCCCTTTCGAAGTGGTGCTCAACGGCATCGCCAGCGCGTTGAAGGATGGCGAGCAGCAACTGGGTATCACCAGCGGCCTGATCCTCAGCTTCCTGCGCCACCTGAGCGAAGACGAAGCGCAGAAAACCCTCGACCAGGCGCTGCCGTTCCGCGAAGCCTTTGTCGCGGTCGGCCTGGACAGTTCGGAAATGGGTCACCCGCCGAGCAAGTTCCAGCGGGTGTTCGACCGGGCCCGCAGCGAAGGTTTCCTCACCGTCGCCCACGCCGGTGAAGAAGGCCCGCCCGAGTACATCTGGGAAGCCCTCGACCTGCTGAAGATCCAGCGCATCGACCACGGCGTGCGCGCCTTCGAGGACGAGCGACTGATGCAGCGCATCATCGACGAGCAGATCCCGCTGACCGTCTGCCCGCTGTCGAACACCAAGCTCTGCGTGTTCGATCACATGTCGCAGCACAACATCCTCGAGATGCTCGAGCGTGGGGTGAAGGTCACTGTGAACTCCGATGACCCGGCCTACTTCGGCGGCTACGTCACCGAGAACTTCCACGCCCTGTACACCCACCTGGGCATGACCCAGGATCAGGCCAAGCGCCTGGCGCAGAACAGCCTGGATGCGCGGCTGGTCAAGCCGTAAACCCCATCGCGGGCAACCTGCCCGCGATAACCCTGTAGCCGCTGCCGAAGGCTGCAATCGACCGGAACGGTCGCAGCGATCTCAATGACGCCGGAGGTCCTGCGGACCTAACGCAGCCTTCGGCAGCGGCTACAGATCAGAAGCTCAAACGCCGACTTCGCTCAACTCTTCCAGCGTCTTGCCCCGGGTCTCCATCCCGAACAGCCAGACCACCGCCGCGGCGACCGCGAAACACAGCGCGCCCAGGGCGAATACCCCACCCTGCCCGGTCATAGGGAACACCACGCCGGTCACCAAAGGCCCGAGCAACGAACCGATGCGCCCCACCGCCGAGGCGAACCCGGAACCGGTAGCCCGCGCCGAGGTGGGATACAACTCAGGCGTATAGGTGTAGAGCACCGCCCACATGCCGAACAGGAAGAACTGCATCAACAGGCCGGAGCTGATCAACAGTGCCACGTTGCCGCCGAACACCGCGCTCTGCCCGTAGAAAAACGCCATGACCCCACCGCCCAACAGGGTGAACACGCACACCGGCTTGCGCCCCCAGCGCTCCACCAGCCAGGCGGCCATGAGGAAACCGGGAATCCCGCCGAGGGAAATCAGCACCGTGTAGTACACCGACTGGGTCACGGCGAAACCCGACTGCTGCAACAGGGCACTGAGCCACGAGGTCAGGCCGTAAAAACCCAGCAGGGCAAAGAACCACACGCTCCAGATCATCATCGTGCGTTGGCGATAGAGCGGCGACCAGATCTCGCGCAAGGCCGAGAAGAAATGCCCCGGCACGCTTTCTACCCGCGGCAGGCGCACCGGCTCGGGCAGATCCACGCGCTGCAACGAGGCGCGGACCTTATCCTCGATCCGCCGCAGCACCTGGTCGGCATCGGCGTGCCGCCCGGCCTGTTCCAGCCAGCGGGGCGACTCGGGAATGAAGAAACGGATCGCCAGCACGAACACCGCCGGGATCGCCAGGACCAGGAAGATGTCGCGCCAGCCGATCAGTGGCAGCAGGAAGTAGGAGAGCACGCCCGCCGCGACGAAACCCAGCGGCCAGAAGCCGTCCATCAAGGCGATATAGCGCCCGCGCCGCTTGGCCGGGATCATCTCCGACAGCATCGACTGGGCAATGGGAAACTCCATGCCCATGCCGATCCCCAGCAGCACCCGGAACAGGGTCAGGCTGTCCACCGTCTGCGCCGTGGAGCACAGGTAACTGGCGATGCCCCAGAGCACGATGCTCCACTGGAACACCGGCTTGCGCCCGAAGCGGTCGGCGAGCATGCCCGACAGTGATGCGCCGACCACCATGCCGAAGAAACTCGAACTGGCCAGCAGGCCGGCCTGGGCCGTGCTCAGGCCGAACTCGGCTTTGATCGAGCCGAGCAGGAAGGTCATCATCGCCAGGTCCATGGAGTCGAAGAAAAACGCCAGGGCGATGATGATGAAAATGACTCGGTGATAACCGCTGATGGGCAAGCGTTCCAGACGCTCCGCCGCACTGTATCCCTGACTTGCCATGCCCCGTCCCCCCGATTGAATGGTCTGCAATCGAGTGTGCAAGATCGACGCCGCCGCTCAGTGCTGGATACGACCTGCCCGCACCCCGCAACGACGCCGCCGGCCAGGGTCATTGATCGGCGTGGGTGGGCTTGGGGTAATGCGCGGAAATTTCAGCGCAGCGCGCCTGCAACATGTCCCGCAGCAGCTTCACCGGTTTGCTCAACTGCGCCCGATGGGCGCACAACAGGTTCAGCGGTGCCCGTTCGCAGCGCAGCTCCGGCATCAGCACCCTGAGCCGCCCGGCCAGCACATCGGCCGCCACGTCGAGCCAGGACTTGTAGGCGATGCCCCGCCCCGCCACGGCCCACAGGCGCACCACATCGGCATCGTCGCTGAAACGGTCGCCGCTGACCGTCAGGCCGACCTCGCGCTTGCCGTCATGGAAACTCCAGTGGTCGTGCACCCGGCTGCCGAGCATGTAGAGCAGGCAATTGTGCTGGGCCAGTTGCTCCAACTGACGCGGCTCGCCATGGCGGGCCAGGTACTCGGGGGCGGCCACCAGCACCCGGCGGTTCTGCGGCGCGACCGGCAGGGCCACCAGGCTGGAGTCTTCCGGTTCGCCGTAACGCAGGGCGATGTCCACCGGTTGGCGAAACAGGTCGGCGATGCGGTCGCCCAGCAGCAGGCGCACAGTCAGCCGGGGATGTTCCTGCTGGAATTGGTCGAGCCAGGGCAGCAACAGGTTGCGGCCGAAGTCCGAAGGCGCGGACAGCTGGAGAACGCCGCTGACCTGATCCTGCCCGCTGGCCAGCAGGCGCCGCCCCTCCTCCAGGTTGCTCAGGGCCGCGCGGGCGTATTCGAGAAACCCTTCGCCCTCGGCGGTCAGGCGCAGGCTGCGGGTCGAACGTGCCAGCAGCCGGGCGCCGAGTTGCTGCTCGATACGCTTGAGGGCGGCGCTGGCCACCGCCGCCGACAGGTCCATGACCCGCGCCGCGGCGGACAGGCTGCCGAGGTCGGCGGCGCGCACGAACAATTGCAGGTCATCGAATCGCAGCATCTGGCTCACCGGGCATTATCAAAAAAACATTGAAAGAGACTGCTGTTTTAGCCGGTTTTATCTGCCAGGGAAATGGCCAATGATCAGCGCACTCTTACACCAGCCCGTCATACCCGCCCTGAAGGACACCGCCATGTCGCAAGCCTTTACCGCCATTGCCACCCTTGTCGCGAAGAGCGGCCAGCAAGCCCTGCTCCAACGCGAACTCACCGCCCTGGTGCAACCAAGCCGTGAAGAAACCGGCTGCCAGTACTACAACCTGCACCAGGATGCCGAAGACCCAGGCACCTTTTATGTACTGGAGCGCTGGGACGGCGAGGCGGCCCTGGAGTTTCACAACGCCACGGCGCACTTCCAGCACTTTCTCAGCCAGACCCGCGAGGTGATCGAGCACTTCGAACTCAAACGCCTGCTGCTCCTCTGACCCAACCTTCATCTTCATCAGGAAAACTCACCATGAAAGCCATCGCCTACTACGCCTCCCTGCCGATCGACAATCCCCTGTCCCTGCAAGACATCGAACTGCCGGAACCGGTCGCCGGCCCGCGCGACCTGCTGGTGGAAGTCAAAGCCATCTCGGTCAACCCGGTGGACACCAAGGTCCGCCAGAACGTCCAGCCTGAAGGCGGCGCCGCCAAGGTGCTGGGCTGGGACGTGGCCGGGGTGGTCAAGGCGGTGGGCAGCGAAGTCAGCCTGTTCAAGGCCGGTGACAAGGTGTTCTATGCCGGCTCGATCGCCCGCGCCGGTGGCAACAGCGAACTGCATGTGGTGGACGAACGCATCGTCGGCCATATGCCCAAGAGCCTGGGGTTCGCCGAAGCCGCCGCCCTGCCGCTGACCGCGATCACCGCCTGGGAACTGCTGTTCGAGCGCCTGCAAATCGCCGAAGGCCCGGCCGATCAGCAGCAGAGCCTGTTGATCGTCGGCGCGGCCGGCGGCGTGGGTTCGATCCTCACCCAACTGGCCAGCCAGCTCACCGGCCTCAAGGTCATAGGCACTGCCTCGCGCGCTGAAACCCAAGGCTGGGTGCGGGAGTTGGGTGCCGACCTGGTGATCGACCACAGCCAGCCGCTGAGCCAGGAACTGAAGAAGGCCGGCCAGGCCAGCGTCACCCATGTCGCCAGCCTGACCCAGACCGACGCGCACCTGGACGAACTGGTCGAGGCCCTCGCGCCACAGGGTCGGCTGGCGCTGATCGACGATCCGAAAACCCTCGACGTGACCAAGCTCAAGCGCAAGAGCCTGTCGCTGCACTGGGAGTTCATGTACACCCGCTCGCTGTTCGAGACCGCGGACATGCAGGAGCAGCACAAGCTGCTCAACCGCGTCGCCGAGCTGATCGACGCCGGCACCTTGAAGACCACCCTCGGCGAGCACTTCGGCACCATCAACGCGGCCAACCTGCGGCGCGCTCATGCCTTTCTGGAAAGCGGCAAGGCCAAGGGCAAGATAGTGCTGGAAGGGTTCTGAGACGAGGGTCGGACGGCGTCCTGCCTGTGCCCAAAAGGGGCAGGATGCCGTCAGTCCGACAGTTGATCCTTGTCATACTTGTGACCGTATTCAGGTCTACACTGGGGGCCTTTGCAGTGCAAATCTTTTACCCGAGGAGGTCAGCAATGAAGATCCTGATAAAAGAATTGGCAAAATCCCAAGGCACCCAATGGCAGGTTCAACTCGACCAGCATGCGGTGACCTTCCGCAGCGAGGCCGAAGCCCGAGCCTTCGCCAATACGCTGGAAACGCGTTTGCACGCCCCCCATCGATTCCCCGAAAGCCAACAGCGCGCCGCCGGCTGATTACAGCTGAGCGGCTTGCAGCGCCCTGGCGTTCTGCAATTTCCGGGTGACCATCGCCAGCGTCACCACCAGAATCCCACACAGGCTGATGACCGTCGCCATCGGCACGGCGCTGCCGTCGTGCAGCACGCCCACCAGCGCCGCGGCGCCGGCCGCCACGCTGAACTGCAGGCAGCCGAGCATCGCCGAGGCACTGCCGGCCCGTGCGCCCTGACCGTTCATGGCACAGGCCGAGGCATTGGGAATGATGCAACCCAGGCTGGCGATGCAAATGAACAGCGGCACCAGCAGCGGCCAGAGTTGTGCCGGGTGCAGCGAACTGACGGCGAGCAGCGCCAGACCGCCCAACAGGTAGAGCCACACCGTGCGTGCCAGCAGGAAGGCAGGACCGCGCTTGGCCAGCAATCGCGCATTGATCTGCGCCACCAGGATGAAGCCGCCGGCGTTGATCCCGAAGAACCAGCCGAAGTGCTCGGCCGGCACGCCGTAGAGTTTGATAAAGACGAAAGGCGAACCGGCGATGTAGGCGAACATCCCGGCGATGGCGATGCCCCCAGTCAGGGCATGGCCGAGAAACACCCGGTCAGCCAGCAGCCGACCGTACTGACGCAAGGCCCCGGACAACGGCTGGCGCGGCACCTGGGCCGGCAGGCTTTCCGGCAAGCCCAGCGCCACCGCCAGGCCGGCCATGGCGCTGAACAGGGTCAGCATGATAAAGATCGACTGCCAGCCGTAGAGATTCACCAGCAGACCGCCGAGCATCGGCGCCAGGATCGGCGCCAGGCCCATGACCAGCATCAGCTGGGAAAACACCTTGGCCGAACCCACCGCATCGCACTTGTCGCTGACCACCGCCCGGGAAATCACCATGCCCGCGCAGCCGCCAAGCGCCTGGACAAAGCGCGCACCGATCAACCACTCCAGGTTCGGCGCGTAGGCACAGGCCAGGGACGCCAGGGTGAACAGCCCCACCCCGACCAGCAACGGGATGCGCCGGCCAAAGCGGTCAGCCACGGGGCCGTAGGCCAGCTGGCCGATGGACAGGCCGAGGAAGTAGGCCGCCAGGGTCAGCTGGACGTGTTTTTCATCGGTGCCAAAGGCCAGCGCCATCGCCGGGAACGCCGGCAGATAGAAGTCGATGGCCAGAGGACCGAAGGCGCTCAAGGCGCCGAGAATCAGGATTGTGCGAAGGTTCATCAGGCATCCAGGTGCGGGTCGGTCGGCAGTCCGACAGTTTATCCGCGCTTGGAGGCCTTGAACATTCCGATAGGTCGCTAACTATTAAAAAGACCAGGTAAATCCGTCAGGCCAGCTTGACCGCATAGCCTTCTTCGCTGATCAGGCTGATCACCTCGTCGGCGGACAAGCGGCTTTCCACACCCACTTCCCTGGCCCCGAGATCGACCTTGACGCTGGCCGCCGGATCCTTGCTCTGCACCGCCTGAGTGATGGCCCGGACGCAGTGACCGCAGGACATACCTTCGACATTGAACACTTGCATGACGCTTCTCCTGTTGTGAGGGTTGTCGCCAGTCTTGGCCTTGCCACCATGGCAAGGTCAAGTTCCGGATACATCTGCCGGGCTGGCAATAGTCCACGCGCTCGGCCAAGCTTCACCCTCAATGACACGACACTAGGAGATTCAGCCATGCGCTGGTCGGTTATCAGCCTGTTCAGCCTCCTCGGCCTGATCGCGGCCACCCCTTCGGTCAACGCCGCCGGCGAGGACTACGGCGTCCTGATCATTTCCCGGGAACGACTGGAAGTCGCCACGTCCTGCGAAATCGGCCTGTACATCGAGGACCAGCTGGCGGGCCGGCTGTTCCAGGAACAAGCCACGTCCTTCAACCTGCCGCCGGGCAAAGTCTCGTTGCGCCTGAAACTGCTGCCGGGGCAGGTGCCGGGCTGCAACCCGGGCATGCTCGCGCCGGGCTCCCAGGACATCAGCCTCAAGGCCGGCGACGTACTGAAGTTCCGCATCGCCATGAGCCCGTCGGGCCTGAACCTCCAGCGCACCGGCCTGGGATATTGAGGCACCGGGTCGTCGCCTGCGCCCTGTCCCTCCCCGGAACCGGCACGGGCGACGATTCAGATTTACCCCCCGAGACAGATTGAAGCACCCCGCACCATGGCGCTTGACCTTGCCAACATGGCAAGGTTGATCCTGTAGACAACCGTTTACAGGGAGTGTCAGTGATGTCCGAATCAACCACTTTTGACCTGCCGATTGCCGGCATGACCTGCGCCAGCTGCGCCGGGCGCGTGGAACGCGCCTTGAGCAAGGTCGCGGGCGCCATGGCCGTCAGCGTCAACCTCGCCACCGAACAGGCCCGTGTCCAGGCGCCCAGCGACAGCCTGCCGGCGCTGATGGCCGCCGTGCAGGACGCCGGCTACAGCGTGCCGGCCCACAGCCTGGAACTGAATATCGGCGGCATGACCTGTGCTTCCTGCGTCGGCCGTGTGGAACGCGCGCTGAACAAGGTGGCGGGGGTCACTCGGGTCAGCGTCAACCTGGCCAACGAACGCGCGCACGTCGATCTGCTGGGGCATGTCGATAGCGCCGACTTGATCGCCGCCGTCAGCAAGGCGGGCTACTCCGCCACCCTGTGGCAGGCCGAACACCCCGAACGCGACGATCAGGAACAACGCCTGCGGCGCGAACGCTGGTCCCTGGTGCTGGCGATCCTGCTGGCCCTGCCGCTGGTGCTGCCCATGGTGGTACAACCCTTTGGCCTGCACTGGATGCTGCCGGCCTGGGCGCAGTTCGTCCTGGCCACGCCGGTGCAATTCATCTTCGGTGCGCGTTTTTATGTCGCCGCCTGGAAAGCCGTGCGTGCCGGCGCCGGCAACATGGACCTGCTGGTGGCCCTGGGCACCAGCGCCGGTTATGGCTTGAGCCTGTACCAATGGGCTATCACCCCCGCCGGCAGCATGCCGCATCTGTATTTCGAGGCCTCGGCCGTGGTGATCGCCCTGGTGCTGCTGGGCAAGTACCTGGAAAGCCGCGCCAAGCGCCAGACCGCCAGCGCCATCCGCGCCCTCGAAGCCTTGCGCCCGGAGCGGGCGATCCTGGTCGTCGATGGCCGTGAGCGGGACGTGGCGATCAGCGCCCTGCGCCTGAACGACCTGGTGCTGGTCAAGCCCGGCGAGCGCTTCCCGGTGGACGGTGAAGTGGTCGAAGGCCAGAGCCATGCCGACGAAGCCCTGATCAGCGGCGAGAGCCTGCCGGTGCCGAAACAGCCTGGCGACCCGGTTACCGGCGGCGCCATCAATGGCGAAGGCCGGCTGCTGGTGCGGACCCTGGCCCTCGGCGCGGAAACCGTACTGGCGCGCATCATCCGCCTGGTGGAAGACGCCCAGGCCGGCAAGGCGCCGATCCAGAAACTGGTGGACAGAGTCAGCCAGGTGTTCGTGCCGGCGGTACTGGTGCTGGCCCTGGCGACGCTGATCGGCTGGTGGCTGTATGGCGCGCCGCTGGAAACCGCGCTGATCAATGCGGTGGCGGTACTGGTCATCGCCTGTCCCTGCGCGCTGGGGCTGGCCACGCCGACCGCGATCATGGCCGGCACCGGCGTCGCCGCCCGCCACGGGATTCTGATCAAGGACGCCGAAGCCCTGGAGCGCGCCCATGAAGTCAGCGCCGTGGTCTTCGACAAGACCGGCACCCTGACCTCAGGCACGCCGCGCATCGCCCATCTGGATGCGGTCGATGGCGATGAAGACCGCCTGCTGCAACTGGCTGGCGCCCTGCAACGCGGCAGCGAGCACCCGCTGGCCAAGGCCGTTCTCGACCTGTGCGCCGAACGCCAACTGGCGGTGGCCGACGTCAGCGCCAGCCAGTCCCTGACCGGTCGCGGCATCGCCGGCACCCTGGACGGCCGCCAACTGGCCCTGGGCAACCGGCGCCTGCTGGAAGAAAGCGGCCTGCAGGCCGGCGACCTGGCAGCCTCGGCCCAGGCCTGGGAAACCGAAGGCCGCACCCTGTCCTGGCTGATCGAACAACAGCCGCAACCCCGTGTACTGGGTCTGTTCGCCTTTGGCGACACCCTCAAGCCCGGCGCCCTGCAAGCGGTGCAACAACTGGGCGCGCGCCATATCGGCAGCCACCTGCTGACTGGTGACAACCGCGGCAGCGCCAAGGTGGTCGCCGAGGCCCTGGGCATCACCAACGTGCACGCCGAAGTGCTGCCCGCCGACAAGGCCGCCACGGTCGCCGAACTGAAAAAGACCGGCGTGGTGGCGATGGTCGGCGACGGTATCAACGACGCCCCGGCCCTGGCCGCTGCCGATATCGGCATCGCCATGGGTGGCGGTACCGATGTGGCGATGCACGCGGCGGGGATCACCCTGATGCGCGGCGATCCGCGCCTGGTGCCGGCGGCCCTGGAGATCAGCCGCAAGACCTATGCGAAAATCCGCCAGAATCTGTTCTGGGCCTTCGTCTACAACCTGATCGGCATCCCGCTGGCGGCGTTCGGCCTGCTCAACCCGGTGCTGGCCGGGGCGGCCATGGCGCTGTCCAGCGTCAGCGTGGTGAGCAATGCGCTACTGTTGAAAACCTGGAAACCCAACGACCCGGAGGACGCCCGATGAACATCGGCCAAGCAGCCCGCAAGAGCGGCCTGAGCGCCAAGATGATCCGTTACTACGAGTCCATCGGCCTGCTCAGGCCGGCCCATCGCAGCGACAGCGGCTACCGCCTGTACGGTGACGACGACCTGCACAGCCTGGCGTTTATCAAGCGCTCGCGGGACCTGGGGTTTTCCCTGGAGGAAGTGGGCAAGCTGCTGACCCTGTGGCAGGACCGCCAGCGCGCCAGCGCCGATGTCAAAGCCCTGGCCCGCCAACACATCGACGAGCTCAACCGGAAAATCGCCGAGCTGGCCGGGCTGCGCGACACCCTGCAGGACCTGGTGCAGCACTGCCATGGCGACCACCGCCCGGATTGTCCGATTCTCAAGGACCTTGCTTCGGGTGGGTGCTGCGCTTGATGTAGCGGCTACCGTGGGCTGCGATCGGTCTGGGCGGCATTCCGTGCGAAGAGGACGTGTTCTTCGAGATCGCTGGAAGGCTCTTCGAGCCTTATCGCAGCCTATCGGCAGCGGCACGTGATTCACGGGCACAAAAAATCCGGCTTTGGCCGGATTTTTTGTGCCCGTGAATCACTGCATCCAGGGTGGAGGCGGTGGCTCCTCGGACTTGGTCGGTGGCGCGTCGTCGGCCAGGCGCATGGCCTGGCGCCGCTCCTCGTCCAGGCGCGCCGCCTCGATTTCCCGCAGCACGCCGCCGACATCCGCCAGTTCTTCCGGATCATCGAACTCGCCGGTCAACACGCTGGCCGGGTGCAGAGTGCCGGCTTCGTACAGCGCCCACATCTCCTTGGCGTAACGAGTGCGCTTGAGCTCCGGGGCAAAGCGCCCGAAGTAGGACGCCATGTTGCCCACATCCCGCTCCAGCATGCTGAAGGCGTGGTTGTTGCCCGCCGCATCCACCGCCTGGGGCAGGTCGATGATCACCGGACCGTCGGGGGTCAGCAGCACGTTGAACTCGGATAGGTCACCGTGCACCAGGCCGGTACACAGCATCAGCACGATCTGGGAAATCAGGAAGGCGTGATATTCGCGGGCCTGATCCGGCTCCAGCACCACGTCATTCAGACGCGGCGCGGCATCGCCGTATTCATCCGCCACCAACTCCATCAGCAGCACGCCTTCGAGGAAGTCGAACGGCTTGGGCACCCGCACGCCGGCGTTGGCCAGGCGGAACAGCGCCGCCACTTCGGCGTTCTGCCAGGCGTCTTCGGCCTCCTTGCGGCCGAACTTGGACCCCTTGGCCATCGCGCGAGCCTGACGGCTGTTGCGCACCTTGCGGCCTTCCTGATACTCGGCCGCCTGACGAAAACTTCGTTTGTTCGCCTCCTTGTAAACCTTGGCGCAACGTAATTCGTTGCCGCAGCGCACCACATAAACAGCTGCTTCTTTACCACTCATGAGTGGGCGCAGCACCTCGTCGACCAGACCGTCCTCGATCAGGGGTTCAATGCGTTTTGGAGTCTTCATCAGCTTTTATCAGGGGTCCTTTATTACCAAACACGCGAATGTCACTCGTTATACGGCAATCCTCGCACCACGGGGAGAGGTTACCGACCTGCGACCGGACGGATGCACTCAATGTGCCAGATCGCCACGCCCTGCCGAATCGCCCGACCGAGCAGAATCATAGTCGAACGCGCACCAACTGCCCGTCGACCAAGATCGGCGCCGCTGGGACCAAAGCAGGAACACCGGCGTTTTTTTGCCGCTGCCTTTTCTTTTTCCCGGCCCTCAATTTTCCCTTTCGGCGGCCGACGTTATCAGAACAAAAGGAGCTTGTTCGACAATCTGCAAGAAACAGCACCACCAGGGGGTTACCCGGCACCCGGCACAAAGGACGCCACGCCACTGCAAGATTCCAAGGCTGCCACCAATCCGCGAGTCATTCGAGCATCGTGGGCATACAAGAAAAATTATGGAGCGCGGATGAACATCAAACAGAAACTGACCTGGGCGTTTGCAATCATCGCCTGCTTGCCAGTGGTGCTGGTCGCCACCCTTGTGGTTCTCAATCTGCGCAGCGATGCCAAGGATGATTTCGTCGATAGCAGCGGTCGCGAGATCCGTCAGGTCAGCAATGCCATGCAGATTTTCTTCGACAGTATCAGCCAGAACGTCGACTACCTGGCCTCCCAGCCGTTGATCGCCAATACCGACGACAGCCTGAAGAACTACAGCAGCGCCAACGCCGAGCAGATTCCCCAGGGCGACATGGACAAGCAGGTGTTTGCCCTGCTCGAGCGCCTGGGCAGCAGCCACCCGGCCTACGCCTATGCGATCGTCGGCACCGATGCCGGCGGCTACGTGTCCTGGCCGGACGACCCCAAGCTGAACAACTACGACCCGCGCCAGCGCCCCTGGTACAAGACCGCCATGGCCAACCCGGGCAAGCCGATCCGCACCGCGGCCTACTACTGGGCCACGGATGACGCGACCTATGTCAGCACCGTGCGCACCATCGCCAACAAACTGGGCAACCCGGGCGGCGTGGTCAGCATCGACGTGACCCTCAAGCAGCTCACCGAAATCGTCAAACAGATCAAGCTCGGGGAAACCGGCTACCTGATGCTGCTGGAAAACAGCGGCACGGTGCTGGTGGACCCGAAACAGCCGGAGCACAACTTCAAGGCCCTGGGCAGCCTGGGCGAGGGTTACGCGCAATTGGCCAAGGCCGGCAAGGGCCTGGTGGAAGTCGAACTCAACGGCGAGCGCTACATGGCCAACGTCTGGCCATCGGAGCAACTGGGCTGGACCTTCATCGGCCTGATCAAGCAGAGCGAAGTGATGAGTTCGGCGACCCAGCTGACCTGGCTGGTGGCGATCATCGCCGGGGTCCTGGCGCTGGTCTTCGCGGTGGTCGGCGCCAGTTTCGCCAGCCTGATCGTGCGGCCGATCCGCAGCGTGGCCAGCGGCCTGGAAGACATCGCCCAGGGCGAAGGCGACCTGACCCGCAACCTGGACATCCGCGGCCGCGACGAAACCGCGCAACTGGCCAGCTGGTTCAACCAGTTCCTGGCCGCCATCCGCAACCTGATCCAGAGCATCGGCCAGGCGGCGCACAGCATCCTCGCCACCTCCCACAGCTCGACCCAGGTCTCCAGCGACATGGCCGAAGCCGCCGGCCGCCAGCGCGAAGCGGTGGACATGGTCTCGACCGCCTTCCACGAGATGGTCGCCACCGCCAACGAAGTCGCTCGTTCCTGCAGCCAGGCCGCCGAGTCGGCCGACAGTGGCCAGCGCCAGGCCCGCGAAGGCCAGCAACAGATCGATGCCGCGGTGCACAGCGTCGACCAGTTGAGCCAGGAAATCGAACAGTCGGCGCAATCGATGCAACAACTGGAACGCGACAGCAACGACATCCAGTCGATTCTCGGCACCATCCGCTCGATCGCCGAGCAGACCAACCTGCTGGCCCTCAACGCCGCCATCGAAGCAGCCCGCGCCGGTGAGCAGGGTCGTGGTTTCGCGGTGGTCGCCGATGAGGTCCGCGCCCTGGCCAAGCGCACCGCCGACTCCACGGCCGAGATCGACAGCCTGCTGGGCAACCTGGCCAAGCGCACCAGCGCGGTGACCCAGCAGATGCATGCCAGCCTGGAAGTTTCCCAGGAGTCGGTGAACCGCATCGGCCTGGCGCGCGAAAGCTTCGGTCAGATCCGCGAATCGGTGGACGTGATCCGCGACATGAACACCCAGATCGCCACCGCCGCCGAAGAGCAGCATCAGGTGGCCGAGGACATCAACCGGCACATCAGCCAGATCCATGGCGATGCGCAGTTGGTGGCGGAACTGGCGAACTCGGCGCGCCTGGATTCGCAGAGTCTGGTGGGTCTGTCCAACGAACTGGACAGCCTGGTACGGCGCTTCAGGACCTGACGAGCGCTGCAGTGCTCGCTCCTCCTGGAGGAGCGAGCCTGTCACCAGCACAACGCCTGGGCCCTCAGCGCTCGATAATCGCCGTCACGCCCTGGCCACCGGCGGCGCAGATCGAAATCAGGCCACGCCCCTTCCCTGCCACCTCCAGCAGCTTCGCCAGGTTGGCGACAATACGCCCGCCGGTGGCGGCGAACGGATGCCCGGCCGCCAGCGAACTGCCTTTGACATTCAGCCGGCCGCGGTCGATGGAGCCCAAGGGCGCGTCCAGCCCCAGGCGGCTCTTGCAGTAGTCCCCATCCTCCCAGGCCTTGAGCGTGCACAGCACCTGCGCGGCGAAGGCTTCATGGATTTCGTAGTAGTCAAAGTCCTGCAGCGTCAGGCCGTTGCGGGCCAGCAAACGCGGCACCGCGTAGACCGGAGCCATCAGCAGCCCCTCCGCGCCGCGGACGAAATCCACCGCCGCCGCTTCGCCGTCGCGCAGGTAGGCGAGGATCGGCAAGCCACGTTCCTTCGCCCATTCCTCGCTGCCCAGCAGCACCAGGGACGCACCATCGGTCAACGGCGTGGAGTTGCCCGCGGTCAGGGTGCCCTTGTCGCTGCGCTCGAACACTGGCTGCAATGACGCCAGCTTTTCCAGGGTCAGGTCCGGGCGCAGATTGTTGTCGCGAGTCAGGCCGAGGAAGGGGGTCATCAGGTCGTCGTGCCAACCCTCGGCATAGGCAGCGGCCATTTTCTGATGGCTTTCCAGCGCCAGTTGATCCTGCTCGTCGCGGGGAATGTTCCAGGTCTGCGCCATCAGCTCGCAGTGCTGGCCCATGGACAAGCCGGTACGCGGTTCGCCATTGCGCGGCAGTTCCGGCTTGAGGTGCTGGGGGCGCAGTTGCAGGAAGGTCTTGAGTTTGTCGCCCAGGGTCTTGCCGCGGTTGGCCTGCAGCAGGATCTTGCGCAGCCCTTCGTTGACCCCGATCGGCGCGTCCGAGGTGGTATCGACGCCACCGGCGATGCCGCAGTCGATCTGCCCCAGGGCGATCTTGTTGGCCACCAGCAACGCCGCTTCCAGGCCGGTGCCACAGGCTTGCTGGATATCGTAGGCCGGGGTGGTCGGCGACAGCCGCGAGCCGAGCACGCATTCGCGGGTCAGGTTGAAATCCCGGGAATGCTTGAGCACCGCGCCAGCGGCCACCTCGCCCATGCGCAGGCCGTGCAGGTTGTAGCGTTCGATCAGGCCTTCCAGGGCCGCGGTCAGCATGGCCTGGTTGCTCGCGGTGGCGTAAGGACCATTGGAACGGGCAAAGGGGATGCGGTTGCCGCCGATAATCGCAACACGACGCAGCTGAGTCATGGAAAGCTCCCTATTCTGTGAATGGCACAACCGACAAGCGTAGGTTGTATCTCAAGGATCGAACGACCTAAGACCCTTCGTGGTCCACACTTTGAACCCCAGTTCCTGGAGAGTGTTCCATGTCAGATCGTTACATCGACTTCGCCAACTCGTCCATCGGCCACCGCCTGGTCGGGGCCCTTGGCCTGCCGTCGCCGGTACGTCTGGAGCGCTGGCAGGCCGGCCGCATGCGCCCGGTCGAGGGGGCGCTGCTGATCGGCGGCGGCCCGCTGACCCAGCAGGTCGGCGCCATCGCCTCGCGGCTGACCGAGAGCATCTACAGCTACGGCACCGATCCGACCCTCGCCACGGCCTGGATTCCCGGCCACGGCCCCAGGCTCAAGGCCGTGGTGTTCGACGCCAGCGACATCCTCCAGACCGACCAGCTCAAGCAATTGCGCGAATTTTTCCAGCCGTTGATGAAGAACCTCGAACCCAGCGCGCACCTGGTGATTCTCGGCCGCGCCCCGGAAACCCTCGGCGATCCGTTCGCCGCCAGCGCCCAGCGCGCCCTGGAGGGCTTCAGCCGGTCGCTGGCCAAGGAGCTGCGCGGCGGCGCCACCCTGCAATTGCTGTACGTCGGTGACGGTGCCGAAAGCCAGCTGGAAGGCGCGCTGCGCTTCTTCCTCTCGCCGAAAAGCGCTTACATCTCAGGCCAGGCGATCCGCCTGAACCCCTGCGCCACCCAGGTCCAGGACTGGACCCGGCCCCTGGCCGGCGCGCGGGCCCTGGTCACCGGCGCGGCGCGCGGCATCGGCGCCTCGATCGCCGAGACCCTGGCCCGGGATGGCGCCCAGGTGGTGCTGCTGGACGTGCCCGCCGCCAAGACCGACCTCGAAGCCCTGGCCGCGCGCCTGGGCGGCCACGCGATCACCCTGGATATCTGCGCCGAAGACGCCGCGACCCGGCTGGTGGAACAGTTGCCGGACGGCATCGATATCCTGGTGCACAACGCCGGGATCACCCGCGACAAGACCCTGGCCAACATGACCCCGGAATTCTGGGACGCGGTGCTGGCGGTCAACCTCAACGCCCCGCAGGTGCTGACCAAGGCACTGCTGGACAACGGCACCCTGCACGACAACGGCCGGGTGATCCTGCTGGCGTCCATCAGCGGCATCGCCGGCAATCGTGGGCAGACCAACTATGCGGCGAGCAAGGCCGGGCTGATCGGCCTGGCCCAGTCCTGGGCTCCGCTGCTGCAGGAGCGCGGCATCAGCATCAACGCCGTGGCCCCGGGCTTTATCGAAACCCAGATGACCGCGCACATTCCGTTCGCCCTGCGCGAGGCCGGGCGGCGCATGAGTTCGCTGGGGCAAGGCGGCCTGCCGCAGGATGTCGCCGAAGCCGTGGCCTGGCTCGGCCAGCCGGGCAGCGGCGCGGTCACCGGACAAGCGCTGCGAGTCTGTGGGCAAAGCGTATTGGGAGCCTGAACATGAGCCTGCAATGGAATGAGCTGGATACCCCGCCGAACCTGCCCGAGCTGTACTGGAAGGCCGCGACCCGCCGCAAAATCACCGGCACCGAGCTGCCTGAATATGGCCTGCGCCGCCAGGTGAGCGTGCAACCGGCGAAGCTTGCGGCCTATCGCCAGGTCTGCGGTTTTGCCGAGAACGGCCTGCTGCCGCCGACCTACCCCCATGTGCTGGCATTCGCCCTGCAGATGCAGTTACTGACCGCCAAGGACTTCCCCTTTCCGCTGCTGGGGCTGATCCATCTGGCCAACCGCATTCGCATCCTGCGGCCCATGGGCGGGGTCGGCGACCTGAGGGTCGGGGTGCGTGTGGACAACTTGCAGCCCCATGCCAAAGGCGCGGTGTTCGATCTGTTGACCAGCGTCGAGGACGCTCTCGGGCCTCTGTGGGAAGCACAAAGCCGGATGCTCTGTCGGGGTGTGAAACTGTCGGGCGAGGCTCCTGCCGAAGAGCCCCAGGACGAGGCCAGCCTCAGCGAGCTGACGCGCTGGCAAGCCCCCGCCGATATCGGCCGGCGTTACGCCCGGGTGTCCGGCGACTACAACCCGATTCACCTGAGCGCGGTGAGCGCCCGAATGTTCGGCTTCCCCCAGGCCATCGCCCACGGCCTGTGGAACAAGGCGCGGACCCTGGCGGCGTTGAGCGAGCATTTGCCGGCGGCCAATATCGAGATCGCCGTGGACTTCAGAAAGCCGGTGCGCCTGCCCAGCGAGGTGTGTCTGCTGGCAAGCGCCGCGGGTTCGAGCGGTGACCTGCGCCTGACCGGCGCGGGCGACCTGGAGCATATGAGCGGGCATTGGCAACCACTGGCCTGAGCCTGCCTCAACCGCGACGAATCAGGAACACCCCTGCCAGGATCAGCACCAGCCCGGCAATTTTGCCGAGGCTGATGGGCGCCTCGCGAAAACCCGCCCAGCCGAAATGGTCCAGCGCCAGGGCCATGCCCAACTGCCCGGCCAGCACCAGGGCCATGAACAGCATGGCGCCGATCCGCGGGCCGGCGAAGGCCGCGGTGGCAATGAAAAACGCCCCCAGCAGACCGCCGCACCAGTGCCACCAGGTCAGGCTCTTCAAGGCCGTCAGGCCGGGCACTTCGCGCTGGGCCATGGCCAGGATCAGCAAGGCCACAGTACCGACAAAAAACGAGATCAGCGCCGCCGCCAGCACGCTGGAAACCTGCTTGGCCAATTGGCCGTTGATTCCCGCTTGCAGGGGAAGGAAAGCACCGGCAATAACCGGCAGGCAAAGCAGCCACCAGACAGGGGCAGGCATAAAGTTTCTCCATAGAAAAAGCCAGGCTACGGATTATAAGCCAAGTTGACGCCAAATCCGTGGCGGGGCCGCCAGACAATTAATTGTATATATATAACTTTCGTCAAGGCACCCTGAGACCTCGAAAATGAAAAACACAAAACACTGATTAGTAAGGACTTACTAAAAACATTTCCGCCCACCACACCTTTGGCATTAGTCCCTCCGCAGGAGCAAAAACAGCCGATATATAAGTTGTTAATACCAAGTTGAGAATGGTGAAAAAAAGTACTTGGACCTTTGATAGCGACAACGGACGAAAACATCTCCAGCAACAGAACTGGGGAGTTATCGAAAACAACAAAACGTTGTAACAGGTGCAAGGAATCTCACTCATGAAAACTCAAGTCTGGTTGAAAACAAGCACAGCACTGGCCCTGATCCTGGCCCTCGGCCTGACCGGCTGCAGCAGCGGCGGTGGCGGCCACAAGAGCAGCTCCGGCAGCTCCTCGCCTGACAGCGCGGCAGGTACCGACAGCGGTGCCGGTGGCTCTGGCGGGTCCGGCGACGGTTCGGGTGGTACAGGCGGATCCGGTGGTGGCACTGCTGGCACTGGCGGTACTGGCGGAACGGGTGGCGGTACCGCAGGTACAGGCGGGACCGGTGGAATCGGCGGTGGTACAGGTGGGACCGGCGGTGGCACCGCAGGGACGGGTGGCACTGGCGGGACCGGAGGCACGGGTGGCGGTACCGGTGGAGGTGGCGGTACCGATCCGACCAACCCAACCAATCCGACCGACCCGACGACACCCACCACCACCCCGTTGGTCAGCTCGACCCTGGTGTCGGACCTTGGCACCACCATCAGCGGTGTCGGCGATGGCGTCAGTAACCTCAGCAACGCATTGACCCCGCTTCCGGTGGTCGGCGGTGTACTGCAGAGCGCAGTGAATACCACCGGCAATGTGGTCGATACCGTGGGCGATGGCCTGACCAACGGCCTCGGCCAACTGGGCAGCGATCCACTGGCCTTGACCAAGACCACAGCCATAGTCGGCAACGTAGTGACCGATGTCGGCGGTGGCGTCTCGGACCTCAGCGGCAAATTGAGCACCGCGACCAGCAGCATTCCCCTGGTCGGCGGTGTGGTCACCAAAGTGGCCCCGGTGCTCGATGGCGTCGGCGACAAGGTCACCATGCTGGGCAACACCCTGAACACCATCACCGGCAGCGGTCCGTTGGGCTCGCTGACCAACAGTGTGGGCAACAATGCCCTGGTCCCGGTAGTGACCCTGACCGAAGGCCTGACCGCCAAGGTGGCCAGCGCCACAGGCCTGAGCGCCCCGGTCAGTGGCCTGATCGCCAAGGTGGCGACGACAGTCGATGGCCTGGGCGACAAGGTTACCGCCACCGGTAATGGCAACCCATTGACCAGCACCCTGGGCGGCACCCTGAACAACGTCGCCACCACCCTTGGCAATACCGGGGGCCTGGCGACCACGACCGCTCCAGGCACCGGTGGGGGAACCATCGGTGGCACCGGCCTGCTGGAAACCGTCGGCGGCGCGGTGGTCAACCTGGGTAACGGCTTGAATGCCGGCAACACCAACACCCTGGTCAGTGCCGCGGGCGTAAGTGGTGCCTCGGTCGGCAACGTAGTGGCCTCGGTGGGTGGAGCCCTGGGCGGTACCGGTGTGGCCAATGTCGGCGCCACCGCGCCACTGGCCGGCGTCGGCGCCACGGTCGGCGCGGCGTTGAACCCGGTCACCACTACCGTCACCGGCCTGACCCAACAAGTAGGCGCCACAACCGCAGTGGGCAGCCCCGTCGCCGGTCTGCTCACCCAGGTAGGCGGCGCCGTCAGCACGGTAGGCAGCACCATCACGGCCAGCGCTCCCAACCCTGTGGTGAGTACCGTCGGCCAGACCGTCAACACCCTGGGCGCTACCGTCGCCACGGTCGGCACCCTGGTCAACGGTGGCACCACCAGCGGCAGCGGGACCACGGGCACCACCGGCGCGCTGGGCGGTGTGCTCGGTGGCTTGACCGGAGCCCTGGGCGGCACCCGATAAGCGTTTTGCACCTGGCCGATTCGACGGCCCTACCTACAGCGCCTACGCTTGGTTGGAGACGAGGGATTCGATTGAGTCTCTCGTCTTTTTCTTGTCTGGAGCATGACGGTTGCAGTACTTGATCAAGGCCAAGACCCTGACAAGCGCCGCCGACTGAAGTACCTCTCGCGTTGCTGTGACTTGACCATGGAGTGTCCTATGCGCGCTTTGGCTCCCTTGCTGTTAGTCTCGCTTTGCTCATACGTCCACGCCGAAAACCTTCCCAGCTTTCTCAATAGCAACGAAACCATCCGCAACCTGCCGGTGCCCAACCTGCCGGCCGACGCCTATCGCCCCACGACCCCGGCGCCCAAGCTGGTGCCACCCACGGTGCCCCAGGCCCAGCCCCTGATGATGGGCACCACCATCAACGTCAGCACCGTGCAGATCGAAGGCGGCACCCTCTACCCGCTGAACGAGCTGGCGGAGATCTACAAGCCGCTGATCGGCCATGAAAGCACCCTGGGACAACTGATCGAAGCCACCCGGGAAATCACCCGCCGCTACCAGCAGGACGGCTACCTGTTGTCCTATGCGTTCCTGCCGCAACAGAGCTTCGACCAGGGCACCGTGCGCGTGGTCCTGGTGGAGGGTTACATCAAGGGCTATCAACTGCAGGGCGATATCGGCCCGGTCTCGGCCTACCTCGACAAACTGGTGGCAAAACTCAAGGCCGAACGGCCGCTGACCCGCAAGACCTTCGAGCACTACACCACCCTGATGAGCCGCATTCCCGGGGTCACCCTGCAAGCCCAGGTGCCGCCACCGGGAACCACCGACGGCGCGGCCTACCTGATAGCCCAGGCCAGCCGCAAACCCTTCACCAGCAGCCTCAGCACCACCGACGACAACCGCAATGGCCTGCAAGCCCTGCTGGCGGTCAGCAGCAACTCGCAGACCGCCATGGGCGAGCAGGTAACCCTCAGCGGCCTGTTCCCGCCGGGGGACGATCACGAGCACTACTACCGCCTGGACTACAACCAGTTTCTCAATGACGAAGGCACCCAACTGAGCCTGTACGGCACACGCTACCGCGCCGACCCGGGGACCAATGTGCAGCTCACCAACGGCCTCGAACTCAAGCCCCATCGGGAGAACGATCGCTACTCCATAGGCTTGAGCCACCCGGTCATCGCCGCGCCCAACGAGCTGCTGATCCTGGGTTCGCGCCTGTATGCGGTCAACGACAAGACCCGCTATCAAGTGGTGGGTTATCCACAGAGCGTCGAACTGAAAACCGACATTCGCGCCCTGGCCTTCGAGGGCGACTGGCGCAAGGCCAACGAACGCCAACTGCGGATTCTCAGTGCCGGGGTGTACCAGGGGCTGGACGCCCTGGGGGCGAAAACCAATGACGACCTGTATGACCTGGACTTCTTCCGCGTGCGCCTGTCCGGCGTGCAGAGCGACAAGTTCTTCGACAACTGGCAAGGGGTGCTGTCGGCGGCCCTGTACTGGAGCCGCGACAACCTGCCCGACAGCGAGCGCGCGGTGTTCGGCGGACAGAACTTCGGCCGCGGTTACCCCGACGACCAGGCGTCCGGCGACAAGGGCTGGGGCGTGGCTTACGAGGTGAACTACAGCTTCAATCGCGAAGACCGCTGGCTGCGAATCCTCCAGCCATACGTGGTACTGGATCGCTCGCGTACCTGGTTCAACGAACTGCCGGTCAAGGACAACAGCCTGTCATCGGCCGCCGTTGGCCTGCGCTTTGGCGACGCCAAGTACTACAACATCTCCCTCGAAGCGGCCAAGCCGATGTCCGATGAAGCACTGGACACCCACAACCGCCGCCCGCGCTACACCCTGAGTTTCAGCTACCAACTGTAGGAAGCCCCTCAAGCCAAACGAAAACGACCCGCTCGAAGGCGGGTCGTTTGGTTCAGGCGAGCGTCAGAAGTCGTAGCGCACCTTGGCGGTGAAGGTGTCGGCGGAGAAGTCGGTCTTGGTCAGGTAGTTGTAGGAACCGCCCAGGCTCCAGGCACCGACACGATAGGTCGCGCCCAGGCTCGTTTCATAGCTGTCGCGTACCGGCGATGCACCGCTGGTGGTGAATGGCGTGCCCCCCAGGACAAAGGTCGAGGTGGTGTTGGCCTTGTCAGCGATGAAGTCGTGCCAGGCCATGACCTTGGCCTCCGGCTCCAGACTGCCCTGGCCCAGATCGAACGCGGCGGCCAGGCGCGCGCCGATGCCCATCTCGCCCACTTCATAACGCTGGCTGGCGACATTCAAGGCCGCCGAGCTGCCTTTTTCCCGGTACGAATCGATCATCACGTTGGCGTAACGGGCACCGATCTGCGGTTCGAGCAGCAGGTGCCGGTCAAGGCGCAGGCTGTAGCCGGCCAGGGCATTGACGCCGAAGATTTCACTGTCGTAATCGCCCTTGGCGCGGGTGCCGGCGACGTAACGTTTGGACTCGTTGTCGTTCCAGCCGTACATCAACGATGCGTCGACGAAGAAGTTGTCGTGGGTCCAGTCGCCATACAGGGTCAGGGCATGGCCGGTGACATCGGTCTTGTTGCCACTGGAGGATTTCACGTCGCTGTCCAGATAGCTGTAGGCCAGGCCCAGTGTCGTATCAGCGTTGAGCTGGCCATCGGCACCCACGGCGATCCCGTGGCTGTTGGCGTCATAGCCCTCGACGCCCTTGCGGCTGTCCTGGTCAGCGTCACTGGACAATGCCTGGAGCCACACGCCCTTCTCGGCCAGCACGTCGCCCGAAGACAAGCCATTGCGAGCGCTGCTGGAACGGTTGGTGATCACGTTGCTGACCAGGTTCTGGCCGTTGGTGGCGGCATGAATCACGCCACCGCTGACATCCGGGCTCAGGGTCTCGGAGAGCCTGGCCAGCTCGGCATCCGACGAAGCGCTGGCAAACGAGCGGAACACCGGATCCTGTTCATCGAGCCGAGTCATCAGGCTGTTCGACAGCGGCTTGATGGCGTTCGCAGCATTCTGCGAGCCGTCCGCCTGGATGATGTTCTCCTCGACCACCGCAGCATTCTTGGTGGTAACCAGCGCCTTCAGGTCATTGCCTTCGATGCCGAAGCTTTTGACTTCCAGCAACGCGGACGACGACACCACATTGGCGTTCTGCGGCTCTTCCCAACTGCCGGTGTTGATCAGGGTGTAGCGGGTGCCATCGGCGCCGGTACGGAAATCGTTGGAGCGCGCCGCCAGCTCGATGCGGCTGCCTTCGCTGAAATAGGTAGCGCCCGTGACCTTGAGGATCGGCGTCGTCGGGTTGGTATCCTTGTCCAGCAGCAAGCGCAGGATGGCGGTCGAAGAGTCCAGGTCGAGCCCGCCATCGAGGGTGGTTTGCGGATGCAGCAACGTCAGGCGGCCGCCATCGATGTCCACGTAACCGGCACGAATGGTCGAACCGTCGAAGGCCACATCGCCTTTGACCAGCACACCGGAAAGCCCGAGCAGATCGCCTTTGACCTGACCGCCTTTCCAGTAGAAATAGGCGTTCTTCTGATCCGCCTGGATCGCCGCGGTGCCCCCTTCGATCAGGCCGGCGGTCTGGGTGATGGAGAACAGCGGAGCCGTGTTGGCGAAGCTGATCAGATGTACGCCAATACCATCGGCGGCAATGGTGCCGCTGTTCTTGATAGCGCTGGAAGCACCGATGGCTGACCCGCCGCTGGCGGTGGCATTTTCGATTTCGATGCCCTTGGCATTCTGTCCACGCGCAGTGATGGTGCCGGTATTGTCGATGCCGGTTTGGGTCGCGAACATCAACAGCCCGTAGGCGCCCTCGCCCTTGACCGCAATCGTGCCCTTGTTCAGTACCTGGCCGGTGATGCTCGACTGGTAGAGATCCACACCCACGGCGCTCGGGGCCGACACGGAAATATCGCCTTCGTTGATCAGGTTGCCACCGATGCGGCTGCCGGAATGCAGGATGCCGCTCGGCAAGGCAGACGTATCCAGACCGTCGATCCGGACCGAACCGCGGTTGATGAAATCGCCGGCAAAGGTCGAAGCGGTCGACGCCTGAGAAGCGAAGAACAACCCGGCCTGGGTCGAGCCGCTGCTGAAGTTGACCACTCCGTCATTGATAAAACTGCCCTGGACCGTCAGCCCCCTGAAATCCGCACCGCTGTTCTGCGAGGTCCCGCTCAACAGTACATTGCCGAAAGTCTGCAGCGTGCTGTTCAAGGCACCGCCACCGAGGTCGTAGTTCAGGTCCGCAGCCACCGACGATGGTGCATGGGTCGCGGCGGCAGCCACAGAGAGCGCCAACAACGAGCGGCGCAGGAATGAAGTATTCAAGGAGATATCCCTTCCAGAAACGCGAACGACAGGTTTCAGCAGGCGCGCCGGTGTCTTCCAGGCATCCCTACCGGCTTGTCGGCAAACGCCCGGACAAGCGGCGGCAAATGTACAGGAGCCATCATTATGACACCATCGAAAAGTCAAACCGAAGGCGCCAAAAACCGGGCATAGGGAAGACCGCGAAGGTTCAGGGACTGACCAGGTGGATGCGCGGCTGCGGGAACAGGGTGTTCAGGGTTTCCAGCAGGCGCACGTGGTAGATGGGTTTGCGGAACAGGTCCAGCACTTGAAGGCGCAGCAGGTCGCTGACGTCATCCATGTCGGCATGACCCGAGGTGACGATCACCGGCAGGTGCTGGCGGGACGTGTGATCGCGCAGTCGCCTGATCAGCGACAGGCCACTCTCCTCCGGCATGCGCAGGTCGGTGATGACCAGCGCGATGTCCGGGTGTTGAGTGAGATGGGCCAGGGCGAGCTTGACCGAGGTCGCGGTGAAGCAGCAAAAGCCTTCACCTTCCAGCAACTCGGCCAACTCAAGCAGAGCGTCCTCTTCATCGTCCACGAGAAGAAGCTGCTGGCGTGGAAACGAAGAGGAGCTCATGGGCAATACCTGAAAGTGGCTGCGTACTGAGAGTATCGACGCCTCGATAAAGCCTTGAGGACCTGTGTTACGGGGTACTAGGAGCAGCGGCAGTATCGCCCTCCAGCGCCGCTTGCAGGGTCGTGAAGGTGTTGGTGATGGCGAGCGAAATGTCAGGTACAAATGCCGCGATGGCCACGGCCACCATACCGGCGATAAGCGCGTATTCGATCCCTGACGCCCCCTCGTTGTTCTTGAGGAACCGCAGGAGCCGGGAGGCCAGAAGGGTGATCCATTGGGTAGCGAGAATGAAGAACATCTAGTTTCTCCTCAATGCATCGGGTGTTGCAGCGTTGCAACATGATTCCCCTGTGCCACCACAGCATTGTCAACAAACTTCCAGCCAACAACTGTAAGAACTGATTAATCATTAAGTATTAGTTCGTCCCTTTGACGTCAAAAAAACGCGACATCGGACAGAGGTGCGGATGAACCCAGTTATTTTCTCAACAGTAATGGCGTTTTGTTGCAGCTGTTCTACCTTCAAATAGCGAAATAGTTGCATGTTCATAGCTGCCTGATTGCGAAATTGACTCGTTGGAATCTGCGAGTCGGTGATGCAGCGGGAAAGGGAGAGCCGTCATGAACAGTCGTATCACTATGGGGTTGGCTGGGGTGTTTCTGGTGGGGGCCCTCATTGCCGGTTACTGGGGTGTGGCATTGAGTCGCCGGCCCGCAGCGGAACCTGTAGCGCAGCCTTCCCTCGCCGTCGTGCAAACCGTCACCGCTTCCGCCGAAGATGCGACCCGCCAGCCCGTCGCGGTGCTGGTACGCGACATACCTCCGTTCGTTCCCATCAAGGCCGGCGATGTCACTCTGGAGCGGCTGCACACCGCCCCCGCCGGCAGCCTCAAGAGCCTCGATCAGGTCGTCGGACGCACCCCATGGCGGGCGCTGTCGGCGGGGACCTGGCTGAGCGAGGAAAGCTTCGAAGCCGGTGGCAGCGTGGCCCGCATGATCCGTCCCGATGAGCGCGCCCTGGCCGTCGCGGTAGACGAAGTCATCGGTGCCAGCGGACAACTGAGTCCTGGCGACTACGTCGATGTGCTGCTGTTCCTGCGCCAGGACAGCAACAACCTGCTGCCCTCGGCCCAGGTCGTGGTGCCGGCCCTGCGGGTGCTTGGCATCGGCGAGCAACTGGGCCTGACCAACGATGGCAAGCCGGGTTCGCCGCCCGCGAGTCCCGAGGAAAAACTCAAACAGGATCAGCGTCGCCTGAACGCGCGCAGCGTGTTGCTGGCCGTCCCGGAACCCTTGCTGAGCCGCTTGATGCTCGCGGCTCAAGCCGGCGTTCTGCGCCTGGCGGTACGCAGCGCCGACGAGAAACGCCTGGCGCATTACTGGGCAGGCGAAAAAAGCGCATCGAAGCATCTGCAAAACGTCGACAGGTCCCTGGTCCAGTTCAACCAGCTGGCCCTGTCCACCCCTCCTCCTTCCAGCGCCAGAACCTTCGACGCCGCAGCGCGTCGCGCCCAGATAGAAGTCATACGCGGTATCGAAGCGAGCCAACAAACACCCTGATCATGCAAGGACACTTCTTCATGTCCAATGATTGCCAGCCCCTGTGCAAAGGCCTGATCCGGGCCCTGATGTCGAGCGGTGTGCCTGTCCAGGCTGGCATACCGCTGCGCAACCACGACCCGAACGGGTACTCTCCGTACTCCCTGGAAAACCGCAACTTCAATCAACGCAGTGGGCTATCGCAATGAGTCAGAACCTGAGCCAGACCTTCCTCGCGATCACCCGCAACGGCACCGACCTGGAATGGTTGCAAGGCGCCCTGGCGCCACTCGGGCAGGTGGTCAGCGCGGGCAGCGGCAGCCTCGACGAGTTGCTGGCGCTGGTGGATGTGACGTGCGCCAGCCTGGTCTTCGTCGGGCTCGATCGCGAGCATGTGGTCACCCAGGCGGCGCTGATCGAGGGCGCCCTGGAGGCCAAGCCGATGCTGGCCATCGTCGCCCTGGGCGACGGCATGGACAACCAACTGGTACTCAATGCCATGCGCGCCGGGGCCCGGGATTTCGTGGCCTACGGCTCGCGCTCCAGCGAGGTGGCCGGCCTGGTGCGGCGCCTGAGCAAACGCCTGCCCCAGGTCACGCCGAGCACCCAGCTCGGCGGCCTGACCGTGCTCTACGGCACCCAGAGCGATGCCGATGGCGCCCTGCTCGCCAGCCATCTGGCGCTGGTGGTACAGAAGAGCGGTCAGCAGACTCTGCTGCTCGACCTCGGCCTGCCGCGCGGCGACAGCCTGGCGCTGCTGGGGCTGGACAGTTCGTTCCACTTCGGCGATGCCTTGCGCCATCTGCGACGCCTGGATGCGACCCTGATCGACAGTGCCTTCACCAGCACCGAAGCCGGGCTGCGGATCCTGGCCTATGCCGACCATGACGAGCCCCTGGAACGCACCAGCGCCGCCGAGCTGTACATGCTGCTCAGCGCCCTGCGCCAGCACTTCCAACACATCGTGGTGAACCTCACCGGGCAACCGGACAGCGAAGCCCTGCGTACCTTCGTCGGCCACTGCGACAAGTTGCTCTGGTACACCGACCAGAGCGTGCTCGACTGCCGCCGCAACCTCGCGGTGCTCAACCTCTGGCGCGAAAAAGGCATGAAGCTGGAACACGCCCGCCTGCTGCTCGACCGCTACCTGCGTGGGGTCGCGCCAGATGCGGAAACCTTGGGCAAGACCTTTGCCCTGGAAGTGATCGCGGTCCTGGCCTATAGCCCCGAGGTGCGTCTCAACGCGAAAAACCAGGGCGTCACGCTGTTCGAACTGGCCCCCCGCGAAGGCCTGACCCAAGCCCTGAAGACCCTCGGCGAGCGCCTGGCCAGACGCTCCCAAGGGCTGCCCACGGCAAGGCCCGGCTGGTTCGAGCGCCTCAGGGGAAGTAGATGAGCAGAGAAAAACTGTTCGGCGCCCAGCCCCACAACACGGTCGGCAACACCGATCACGAGGGCCTGAAGCTGGTGCTGCATCGCTACGTTATCGACGCCATCGAAGAGTCGGGGAAAAACCTGCTGGAAGGTTCGCGCCAGGCACTGGCGCACTTCATCACCGACAAGGTGGCCGAGTACATCTCCCGCCTGCACCTGGCGATTTCCCGCTATGAAATGGAACAGTTGGCCGAAGAACTGGTGGATGAACTCACCGGTTTTGGCCCACTGGAAGTCTTGCTGCGCGATCCGGCGGTGACCGAGATCCTGGTCAACGGCCCGCACCGGGTGTTCATCGAGCGCGATGGCGTGCTGCACCAGAGCGACCTGCGTTTCATCGACGCGCACCATGTGGAGCGGGTCATGCAGCGCATCCTCGCGCCCCTGGGCCGACGCCTCGACGAGTCCTCGCCCATGGTCGACGCGCGGATGCCCGACGGCAGCCGGGTCAACGCGATCATCCCGCCGATCGCCTTGGATGGCCCCTGCCTGTCGATCCGCAAATTCCGCAAGGACATGCTCAAGAGCAGCGACCTGATGGCCATGCAAACCATCGACCAGGCGATCTTCGAATTCGTCCAGGAGGCCGTGGGCAAGCGTTGCAACATCCTGATCAGCGGCGGCACCGGCACCGGCAAGACCACCTTGCTGAATATTCTCAGCCAGTTGATCAACCCTCACGAACGCCTGGTGACCATCGAGGACGTGGCCGAACTGCAACTGGGCCATCCCCATGTGGTGCGCCTGGAAACCCGCCCGCCGAACGCCGAAGGGCATGGCGAGGTCAAGGCCAGCGACCTGATTCGCAACGCCCTGCGCATGCGCCCGGACCGGATCATCCTCGGCGAGATCCGCGGCGTCGAAGTGCTCGACGTGCTGACGGCGATGAACACCGGCCACGACGGTTCCATGAGCACCGTGCACGCCAACAATGCCCAGGATGCACTGCTGCGCCTGGAAACCCTGGTGGGCCTGACCGGGCGCCAGGTGGCCGAACGCACCCTGCGGCAGATGATCTGCGCGGCCCTGGACGTGGTGATTCAACTGACGCGCCTGCCCGATGGCCGACGCTGCGTCAGCGAGGTGGTGGAAGTGGTCGGCGTGCGCGAGAACATTTACGTCACCAACACCCTGTTCCGTCTGAACCGACGTAGCGGTTTCGGCTTTCTGCGCGAAGCGGCCAACCCCGCTGGCGACAAGCTGCGACGCGACGCCGACCTGCCCGTGAATTGAGCCTGGGAGCGCCATCGCATGCTAGGTCCCGTGCTGCTTGCCCTCCTGTGCCTGACCCTGCTGGGGCTGTCGGGCTGGATGTTCTACAGCGGCCTGCGCCAGGCCCGCACCGCCCGGGTGCTCGACCGCCTGGCCCAGGGGCAACCGCAACCGAGCGTGGAAAAGACCTCCTGGTACCGGCTCGAAAGGGCCTTTCTGCGCGCCGGCCTCGGTCGTCCCACCGAACGCCTGGGGCTATGGCTGGTGCTCTGGGCGGTGGGCTGCTTGCTCGGGTATGGGCTGGGCAAATGGCCGGGGCTGCTCGCCCTGCTCGTCGCACCGCCGCTGCTGCTGCGCCTGTATATCAGCTGGCTGTACCGGCGGCGCCTCAAGCGCATGATCGAACAGCTGCCGCCATTGCTCGACCATGCCGTGCGCAGCCTCAAGTCGGGACGCACCCTGGCCGACGCGGTGCTGGGCGGCATCGAGGCCGCCGACAATCCGTTGCAGCACGCCATGGGCCGGGTCCAGCGCAACGTGCTGTTGGGGGTCAACCTGCCGGATGCGGTGGCGGACTTCGCCGAACTGTACGAGCGCGATGAACTGCGTCTGTTCGCCCTCGGGCTCAAGGTCAACCACCGCTATGGCGGCAATGCCAGCGAGCTGCTGGAAAACCTGATCAAGCTGATCCGCGAACGCGACCAGGCCGCCCGGCAACTGCGCGCCATGACCGGCGAAACTCGTGTCACCGCGATGGTCCTCGCGGCCCTGCCGGTGTCACTGGCCGGCTATTTCCTGATAGCCAACCCGACCTACCTGATGAGCATGTGGAACCAGAGCGGGGGCCGGATGATGCTGCTGCTCGCCTTCGGTTTGCAGGTCGTCGGTTGCGCGCTGCTCTGGCGCATGCTGCGGAGTGTTTGACATGACAGCCTTGCTGATCAGTGCACTGTTGTTTCTCGCCGCCATGCTGCTGATGCTGAGCAGTTGGCTGGAACAGCGTCGGCGAACGCGTCAGGTGACCGAACGCCTGCAGGGGCACCTGGCGCGCGACAACACTCTGGGCAACTGGCTGCACGTGCTGGGCGACAGCAAGATCGGCCAGCATGCGGTCAGGCTCGACAACGAAACCCAGTTGCTGCTCAACCGCCTGGGCTGGCGCAGCGCGCGGCAACGCTCACTGTTCGCCGCCTGCCAGATCGGCGTACCCGTGCTCGCCCTGGGCCTGACCCTGGTAATCCAGGGGGTGTTTTTCCCGGCGGCGAAAAACCACTGGGTCGCCCCGGTGTTCGCCCTGAGCCTCGGCTACCTGTTGCCCAAGCGTCTGTTGGCCATGGCCGCCAGCAGACGGCAGAAACAACTGGCGGTCGATATCTCCACCTTCATTCCCCTGGTGCGCATCCTGTTCGAGTCGGGCATGGCGGTGGAACAGGCCCTGCGGGTGTTGAGCAAGGACGCGCAGAAACTGCTGCCGGCCCTGACCCAGGAGCTGCGCATGGTGCTGGCCCGGGTGGATTCCGGCCTGGAACTGGGGGAAGAACTGAACAAGTCCGCGCGGCTGCTGGCCGTCGATGAGTTCACCGACACCTGCGTGATCCTGCAACAACTGATCCACCAGGGCGGTGGGGCGATGAAGTCGTTGCAGTCGCTCAAGCTGCTGCTCGATGACCGGCGCCTGACGCGCCTGCAGGAATACATCTCGAAGATGTCGGCGAAAATGTCCGTCGTGATGATGCTGTTTCTCTTCCCGGCGTTACTGATCGTCCTCGCCGGACCTGGGGTCAGCGCCATTGCCCGGGCTTTCGCCCAATAGATAGAAGGAAGCAGCGGCTCACACTGAATGGCAAAAGTCGGCATGCAGGACGCAACAAACCCTCGGTGCCGGGGTTTGCTGCGCGTTGGAAGAAGTCAGTGTGCAGTCACGCGCTGGCGCAACCCCGAGTTGCTGGGTGCCAGTGCCAACGCCAGCTGGGTACGGTTGTGCATATGGGTCAGGCGCAGCACCTGGGACACGTAGAGCTTCACGGTGTTTTCCGTGATCCCCAGTTCACAGGCGATCTGGTAGTTGGTCTGCCCCTTGCCTACCAGGCGGGCCACATCCAGTTGCCGGGGCGACAGCTGGCTGAAGATCGCCGGGATTTCGATCTGCTCCACCTCGCCGCCGCCCTGGTCCGACGCCTGTGTCGTCGGTGATGCGAGTGGTGCGCGACGTACTTTGTCCAGGTCCTGGTAAAGGTCGTCGATGGATTCGGAAAGGAACTGCAGCTTCTGGTTCAGATGCCCCAGCTGCAGGTTTTTCTGCCGCTCCTGCAACGCCGCCTCCTGGCGTTGCAGGCCAGCCAGCAGCTCATCGAGGTCGATCGGTTTCTGGTAGTAGTCGGCGATGCCGGCGCGCAGGGCCTTGATCACATCCTGCTTGTCGGCCTGGCCGGTGAGCATGATGGCCTCGAAGACCCGATGCTTGCCGGCGATACGCTGCAGTTCCTGCACCAACTGGATGCCATCGAGATCGGGCATGTGCAGGTCGCACAGTACCAGGCCGATTTCGGCATCTTCATTGAACTGCTGGATCGCCTGACGACTGGATTCACAAGGGACACAGCGATAACCGCTGCCTTCAAGAAACTCGCAAAGCTCTTCGACTATCAGCGACTGGTCGTCGACCACCAGTACTTTGATGCGGGATATAAGCTTGTTCATGCGCAACTCCATGCCTGGCAAGCCCAAGACGAATGCTCCTGCCCTGCCGCGTCCACCTCGGGCAGGTACAGAATAAACGTAGACTACTTTCCGACTATGTACATAGAGATAGGCGGCACGACGACTAGCGGGTCCACAGCAGGGTCAGGGCCATGCCGATAAGGACAAAAGGGGCAAAGGCATAGGTTTGCCCCTGCCGCGGATCGAGGTGGCGCAAGGACCTTGCCAGCGGTTGGTCGACAGCGGGCAACAGCCTGGGCGCGAGCAGCCACCACAGGCCGCTGGCCAACGCGGCGCCGATGAAGGTGCCCAACAGGTGCAAAGGGTCGGACGCCAGCCCCAGGGCCGCCAGGAGCTTCACGTCGCCGCCGCCCATCCGGCCCAGTACATAGCCCGGCACGGTCAGCAGCAACGCCAGCAACAGCGCCTTGCCCCCTTGTATCGCGTCGGCGCCCAGCCAGGTGTTGCCGGCCCACAGCAAGTAACCCAGCGCCAGCAGCGCGACCCCCAGGGTCAAGCCGTTGGCGAGATGGCGCTGGCGGATATCCTGCACCGCACACAGCCCCAGCCAAGCCAATAGAATCCAATGCTGCATCGGTTAAAAAACATCCCTTCTGGCTGAATGACTCTATGCTGACATGACCTACTAGCAGTCAGGGTAGACGCCGCCGTGAAAGTGAACCTGCCTGAAAAACAAAAAGGTGCCGTGGCCATCGAATTCGCCATGGTCTTCATCATCTTTTTCGCCGTGTTTTATGGCCTGGTCAGCTACAGCGTGCCGCTTTTGATGGTGCAGTCCTTCAACAAGGCCACTGCCGAAGCGGTGCGGCGCAGCGTCGCCCTGGACCCCACCATGCCCGGTTATGACGCCGCCCTGATCGCACGCGCGAAGAACACCTTGCGCGAGCAACTGACCTGGATTCCGGAGGCCTTCGGCTTCGACGCCAACAGCGCCAGCGATGCCAGCGTGACTTACGCGGGCGGCCTGCTCACGGTGCGGGTCCACTACTCCACCGACAAGCTCAGACAGGTCATCCCCTTCCTCGTGCTGCCGGGCCTGGGCAGCGTGCCCGCCCTGCCAGCGAACCTCAGCGCCCAGTCGAGTCTGCAATTTTGAACTCGGGCGACAAACTCCTCGGGCGTTTTCTCGGCCGGACGACGCCCCAGGCGCTTCCTCCCGCGCCGCCCCTGGCCACGCCCGGGGTCGGCCTGCTGGTGCACTTGGACCACAACGCCCAGGTGCTGCAAATGACCGGCCCGCTGCGCCACGCCCTGGCCCAGCCGCCGGCAGCCGAAGGGCCGGTGCCACTGCTGGATTACCTGCTGGCGCACAGCGCACTGAGTGTCGAAGGCACTCCTGGCGACTGGCAGGGACACGTACTCGACCTGGACTTCCATGGCGCTGGCGGGCAAACCCTGCACCTGCGCGGCTGGGTACAACCCTCCACCCAAGGCTGGCTCCTGCACCTGCTGGATATCGGCGACCTGTTGCTGGAACGCCAGCAGGCGCAGCAACGCCAGGATTGCCAGCAGTTCGCCGCGCAGATCAGCGAGCAACTGCGCCTGTGCAGCCTCTTCCGCCTGCCCGAGGTGCTGCATGAGCAACTCCATGCCCTGGCCCAGCACTGGCATATCCCCTGCCTCGCCCTGGCGCTGCTCGACGACCAGGAACAGGGCTGGCACATCCATGGTGTGTATCAGGCGCCCGATGCACCGCAGCTGTGGCACAAGGGCCAGGTCCTGGGCACCGGGCTGGACAGCCTGAACGGCAATACCCCGCAAGCGCTGACCTTCACTCAAGGCCTCGGCGACTATCCACGCCTGCAACGAGCATTCGGCAACAGCGAGGGTTTTGTCGTGCCCTTTCGCGACGATCACGGCGTCGCGGCCTGGCTGCTCTGCGGCTTCTACCCGGTGCGCCAGCTGGCACCGCAGTTGAGCGAGCGGGATTGGCTGCAATTGAGCGCCGCCCTGGCCGGGCCCTTGCTCGGACGCTTGCGCGAACAACAGCACCATCACCAGCTGGAGCGCCTGGAGGCCTTGCAAGGCTTGCTCGGCACCGGTTGGTGGGAGCTGTTCCCGCAGGACAACGAGATCCAGCTGGCACCGCAATTGGCCCTGAACCTGCTGCTGGAACCACAGACCCGGCGCCTGTCGCTGCAGGCCTGGCTGGCCCTGATCCACCCCGCCGATCGCCAGGAGCTGAGCAGCCGCCTGCAGGAGTTGCGACAGGGCAAACCCCTGCTGCTCTGCGTACGCTTGCAGCGGGCCGACCCACAGTTGCCGGCCATCTGGTACCGCCTGCAGGGACAGGCCTTGGGCATTGGCCAGAACCAGCGTTTTGTCGGCTTCATGCTAGACATCAGCGACATCAAGAACCAGGAACAACAGGCGGCCGCGGCCCATGCCCGGCTGGACAACCTGATCGCCCATTCGCCGGCGGTGATCTATGTCCAGCGCTATGTCGAGGGCGCGCTGCAGCCGACATTTTTCAGCGACAGCCTGCAACCGCTGCTCGGCTGGACCCTGAACGACTGCAAAGACGGCGCCCTGGCGGAACGGGTGCATGCTGACGACCGCGACCGCTACTTCGAGCGCAACCGGCAACTGCTGCGCGAAGGCGCGGTACGCAGCCGCTATCGCCTGCTCGACAGCCGTGGCGAATACCACTGGGTACTCGACGAAGCCAGGCTGCTGCGCGACGACCTGGGCATGCCGGTCGAGGCCGTCGGCCTGTGGCTGGACGTCACCGACGCCACCCTGGCCGCCGAGCAGATAAGACTCAGCGAGGAGCGCTACCGGATCCTGGTGGAAGACTCCCCGGCGATGATCTGTCGCTACCTGCCCGACCTGACCCTGACCTTCGGCAACCGGCCCCTGGCGACCTACCTGGAATGCCCGCCCGAACAACTGGCCGGGGCCAACCTCGGTGACTGGCTGTCCGCCGAACAACACACTGCCTTCGTGCAACGCATCCGCCAGCTGACCCCGGAATTTCCGGTCAGCACCGCGGAAATCAACCTGCAACTGCCGGGGCGCGAACATGCCTGGTGGGTCTGGTCCGACCGTGGGGTGTTCGACGCGCAAGGGCGCCTGCGGGAGATCCAGGCCGTCGGCCGCGACAACACCGAAGTCCGGCGCTCCCAGCTGCAACTGATGCAAAGCGCGAAGATGGCCACCCTGGGTGAAATGGCTACCGGGCTGGCCCATGAAATCAACCAGCCGCTGAATGTCATGCGCATGGCCATCGCCAACGTGCTCAAGCGCCTGAACAACGGCGACGTGCAACTCGACTACCTGCAGGACAAGCTCAAGCGCATCGATGCCCAGGTCCAGCGGGCCGCCCGGGTGGTGGACCATATGCGGGTGTTTGGCCGCAGCTCGGAAATCGAGCAACAACCTTTCGACCCGACCCAGGCGGTGGAAGGCTGCCTGTCGCTGCTGGCCGACGGCATGCGGGGCAAGGGCGTGGAGTTGCGTATCGCGCCAATCGACTTCAACGTGCAGGTCCGCGGCCATGTCGATCAGCTTGAGCAAGTCTTGATCAACCTGCTGGTCAATGCCCGGGATGCGCTGCTCGGCCGGCGCGAGCAGGATCCGGACTGGCGGCCCTGGATCGCGATACGCGCCGAGCATGACCCGAAGTGGATGCGGCTGCTGGTCGAAGACAATGCCGGCGGCATCGACCCGCGCCTGCTGGGGCGCATCTTCGAACCCTTCTTTACCACCAAGCCGGTCGGCGTGGGCACCGGGCTCGGGCTCTCGGTGAGCTACGGCATAGTCGAGAACATGGGCGGACGCCTGAGCGTCAGCAACACCGACGCAGGCGCCTGTTTCTGCATCGAACTGCCGTTGGTACAGAGCGATCAGATCACCAGATAAGCCCGGCCGGTCTGGCCGCAGGTGAGGTTGGCGCCAACCTCGACCTTACCCAGATCGATGCCCAGCACCGCCAGGACATTGTTCAACAGCGGGTCCAGCAACGGGCCAAGCAAGGCACCGATGGCCGTGGCCAGCAGGCTGACCACGCTGTTCAATGCCGTCAGCAAGGTATTGAGCACCACGCCGAGCAGACTGCCGATGGTGGGCGGATGCTGAATCAGCGAGATCCCGGTCAGCGACGCGCGCAGGCTGCTGACCACATTGGATGCGATCACGCTGTGCCAATCGTCGTCCGCCAGTTCCTGCTTCATTTTCGGTGGGTTGACGAAGGTGAAATTCGGCTCGTGGGTGCCGGCGATCGAGGTGTCGATCATCACCTCGCTGCCGCCGCCGGCAAACGAGACGCGCGCCCCGCAAGGGCCAAACAGCCCCTGGCAGGTCCTCGCGCCGATATCCACCAGCGGCAAGGGGCTCACGCTGACCTGAGCGGTCGAAGACGCCCAGTTGCTGGCGTCCACCCGACCGACCTTGAGCTTGACCGCGGAGGTGGTGGTGTCGACGGAAAGGCTGTTGTCGCTGTCGCTGACGCAGGTATAGCCGGTGACATGACTGTCGCCAGCCGCCACTTCGAGGCTGACATCCAGGTTCGCGCCGTTCGGCAGGATCATCAGGTCGGTCTTTACACAGGGACCACCGAGCACACAGCTGAGATTGGCGCTGAGCACCGTATTGAGCGTGACCACCACCGGCGACAGCAGGGCATTCACTGCCTGCAACACGCTGTTGATCAGCGAGAGATCCACCGTCAGCAACGCACGCACCTGGGCGGTACGCACATAGATGCGATTGGGCCCCAGCGGGTCGGCGGCGGCCAGTTCCGGGTTGCCGATGGCGAACTCGGGAGGTGACACAATCTTGACCCGGGTGGTGACGCCCGCCAGCCCCAACACACTCACCGGCAGCGTGACAGCCGCGGCGCTCTGGCTGCTGGCCAGTTGCAGGAACGCCTCGACCAGGCTCAGCAGCTGGACGTTGGCATCCAGCCCGGAGTCCGCGGTGCCGGTCTGCAGCTTCAACAGCTCACCCAGCTTCACCGGAACGGTATTGATGGCCGCCGCCTTGATACTGCCCAGGGCCGTCAGGACCTCCGCGGTGGCGCCGTTCTTCTGGGCCACGGCGATGCTGGTCTGGAGCAGTTGGGTGACGTCGGTATCGACGTCGAGCAGTTCACTGTAGTTTCCGGCGCTCACATTCAGGTCGATGGCCAGCTGATTCAGGTAACTCAACAGGCTGATATCGGTATCGACCAGGCCTTGCCAACCGAGCAGGCTGACATTGATCGCGCTACCCGCGAGGCCGCTGAGGGCGCCGTTCAACAGGTTGAGATCGGCCAGCGTGCTGCGAATCGTCAATTGCGCCAGCGGCGGCTTGGGCTGAGCCGCCACCGCCGTGGCACTCAACGAGGTCGTGGTGCTGACGGGATTGTCGGAAAACAGATTGGTTACACCGAGGGCAATGCTGGTGGGCACCCTTTCACTGACCACCACCCGGATGGCGCTGGCCTGGCTGGCGTTGGGGCTGAAGGTGCGCAGGTTGTCGGCACCGGTCCGTAGCGAGCCACAGGTGGCTGTCAGCGGTCTGTCGTCTCCCACCGCAAAGCCGTTGCGCGCCGCGCTTTCTCTGGCGAATGCCGCCGCGCTGAGCCCCGCCTGGCAATTGCCACCCCGCGCCACCGCCTCCAATGCAGCGTTATCGGCCACCCGCTGCAACTCACGCTGATCCAGGTACAGGCGTCCGCTGTCGACCACCACCAGCGTGCACAACACCGCCGTGCCCAACGCCAACGCCCCTATCAGACCAATAGCGCCACGCTGCCGAGCCGGTCCGGAAAACTGCGTGCGGGAAAACATGGAGCACTCCTTTGCCGGCGCACTGCCGGGCGCAACCTCCGCTGGGTGAAAGGAGTGTAGTCAAGGCTGGAACACAACGCTGGCGACTTGCCAGCGCTGTGTCTGGGGAATCTGCCGTGTAGGGGCGAGGGCCGTGCAGCCCTCGCCCCGTGACGGAATGCAGCGGCTTACTTGGGCGGATAGTTCGCCAGGATCCGGCCGACGGTCTCCCTGATCGCCGTGCTGCGATCGGCGGGGTTCGGCGTGCTGCTGAGTATCTGCTCGTCGCTGCCACGCCACACCAGCTTGCCGTCCTTGCCATCGAGCAGGTCGATCTGGATGGTGGCGACCTTGTAGGTGATGTTGCGGGTTTCGTTGTACATCGGCGCGCCCCAGTAGCCGTTCCACGGGCCACCCCAGCCGCCGCCGTAATTGGTAGTGACCTGCTGCTGGCGGTTCTCGACGATCAGGTAAGTCTGAACGTTGAGATCAGCCTTTTTGCCCGCCGCAGCCGGACGCAGGCCGCGCTGGTCCAGCTGATCGCTGACCGCCTGGCGGATGCGCTGTTCGGTCAGGTCACTCTTGATCCGCGGATCGTCGGGGCGGTACTGCAGGGCGGGTTCCTTGAAACTCCAGCTGCGATAGGCCGCGAAGTCGCGACTGGCATCGAAGTCATGGTTGACCTGGTTGGCGGCGCAGGCGCTGAGCAGCGCGGCCAGGGCCAGTGAAGCAAGAGGGCGGAACATGATGTGTCTCCAGAAGAGCAAATGCACCTGAAGGGATGTCGCTAGGGTCTGTACGAAAAGTCGGCGGGCGAAGGTCAGGCAAGCCTGTTTTTAACCCAGCCCAGCGTGCAGCCACTTTCCGTACAGAACCTAACTAGGAGGATACGCCGCCATGGCCTTTTCCACAGCCTCGCGCAACGCATCGGCGCGCTCGCTCAGGCTGCCCTGGCTCGAGGTTTCCGCGCTGGCGCTCCACACCGGCTGGCCACTGCCGCCGTCGAACAGGTTGACCCGTACCACCACGACTTCCACCTCGTAGGTACGCACCACCGGCACTGTGTTGTACATGCCGTAGCCGGGGCCGTAGCGGTTGTAGCCATAACCTCCGTAACCGTAGCCGTAGTCGTCCTGCACCTGGCGCAGGCGCTTTTCCAGGTGCAGGTCGGCGCTGACCCACAGGTCCGCCGGGCGATTGTCGTGCAGCGGGCGCAGGCCGCGCTGGTCAAGGGCGTTGCTGACCGCCTCGGCGACCTGCGCCGAATCGGCCCAGGCCGAGCCGTTGGGCAGGCGCCCGTCGCGCCAGGCCCAGTTGCGATAGCGGCCATAGTCGCGCTGGGGCGCCGGATAGGCGCTGCGGTCGAAGGTGCCGGCCGCCTGCGCAGGTGCCGGCGGCAACGGATTGGAACTGGCGACATAGGGGTTGGGGCTCTGGCAGGCCGCCAGCCCCAGGGACATCACAAGCAAACCAGCGTGGCGTTTCATTTCGGGCTCCGCTCAGACCGGACGGCAAATCCAGTGCAGGTAACGCCCAAGCCCGGCAAAGCTTGGGTGACGACGATGGGCCAACTCCATTTCCAACAGATCCAGCAACTCGGCGCGGGCCTGGAACTCCACTGGCATGTAGTCATGGAAAACCCGTACCCCGCTCTGTGTTTCGACCTGCCACAAGCCGTCGAGTTGCGCGGCCAGTTCCCGTGGATCAAGGGGCTGTTGCGGGGTCAGGCTCTGCTTCTCGCCGGCCATGTCGTTCTTGCGCATCTTGCGAAAGTGGCCCTTGAGCAGGTTGCGATAGATCAGCGCATCGCGGTTGTAGAAGGCCAGCGACAGCCAGCCGTCCTGAGTGGTCAGTTGATGCAGCACCGGCAGGATCGCGTGGGGCTCGGCCAGCCATTCCAGCACCGCATGGCACAGCACCAGGTCATAGGGCTCGGTGAGCTGGCCCAGCAGGTCTTGCCAGGGCGCCTGGATAAAGGTCGCCTGCTGGCCGGCCTCGGCGAAGCGCTGGCGGGCGCCTTCGAGCATCGGTTCGGCCGGTTCGGCCAGGGTCACCTGATGGCCACGCTGGGCCAGCCACAACGACATGTGCCCCAGCCCGGCGCCGATATCCAGCACCCGCAGCGGCCGGTCCGGCAAGGCTTCGGCCAGGTCGGCCTGGAGCACCGCCAGGCGGATCGCGCCCTTGGCGCCGCCGTAGATCTTTTCCGCGAAACGGGTCGCCAGCTGGTCGAAATGACGGTCGCTCATCAGCTGAACCGCCGTTCGCTGTCGGCCAGCTTGCTGCGCACCACCTGCTCCAGGTCCAGCCCCAGTTCACTGCACAGCAGCAACAGGTACAGCACGATGTCACCGACCTCCTGGCCGGCGTGGGCCAGCTTGTCGGCCGGCAGTTGCCGCGACTGGTCTTCGCTCAGCCACTGGAAGATTTCCACCAGCTCGGCCATCTCCACACTGGCGGCCATGGCGAGGTTCTTCGGGCTGTGAAATTGCCGCCAGTCATTGCGGTCGCGAATGGCGTGCAGGCGTTGGGTCAGTTCGTCTAGGTTCATCGGGGTCTCCTGAAGGCGTATAGCTTCGGGGGGATGGCGAATGAAGGCAAGGCCCGCACCCTCCCCTCAATCGATAACGCTGAACTCGACCCGCGCCGTCTGCCCGCCTTCGTCCAGCACGCTCAGTTGATAGGGCCCCAAGCGTTCGAAGCTGGCGTTGATGCTGTCCTGGTTGGCACTCTCGCCCAGCGGCTCGCCGTTGACGAACCACCAGCGCCGGCCGCTGCCGCCCAGGGCCGACAGCTTGAGCCGCAGCAGTTCCTGGCTGGCCGCCGGGCGGCGCAGCCGATCGCCCTCGCGCACGCCGACGATGGACAAAGGCGCGGCCGCCGCCAGGGCCGGCCCCGGGCACTCCGGGTCGTTGGCCGGCAGGCGCGCTTCACGCCGTTCGATGCGTGGCAGCCAGGGCTCCAGCGGCGCCGGCCACAGCGCGATATCCCGCGCCTGCGCCCCGGGGCACTTGGCGTCGACCCGCAGGCCCCTGGCATTGACCCAGACTTTTTCCAGCAGGCCGACGCCCAAGGGTTGATCCGCCGCCTGCAAGGTCGGCGGCGTGGTGCCGTCCAGGGTCCAGGCGAAACGCTGGCGGCGGCAGTTCGGATCGCTGCGGCTCATGGGCTGGCCCAGTGGCCAACAGATCGCCGCCACCCCGACATTCATCGGCACCGGCTGCACCGGCGCGCTGATGCCGCGCTGGCTGTCGCGGTTGATCAGCACATCGTGCACTTGCAGCATCAAGGGCGCCGCCGAGGCCAGGCCGAACTGCCCCGGCACCGGGGTGCCGTCCGGGCGGCCGATCCAGATGCCGATCAGGTAGCGCGGCCCGACGCCAATCGCCCAGGCGTCGCGAAAGCCGTAACTGGTGCCGGTCTTCCAGGCCAGCACCGGGCGCTGCACCAGCTCGGCCCGCGGGTCGCGGTCCGGGCGCGCCTGACCGCTGAGAATGCGCCGCACGATCCACGCCGAACCGGGGGACAGCAAGGGCCGCTCGCGCAACTCATCGTCCGGTTGCAGGCGGATGTTGGCGCTCTTGCCGCCACGGGCGAAGGCGCTGTAGCCGCTGACCAGGTCCTCCAGGCGGCTGCCGGCGCCGCCGAGAATCAGCGCCAGGTTCGGCTCGGCCAGCGCCGGCAGGGTCAGGGGCATGCCGCCGATGCGCATCTCGGCGGCAAAACGTTTCGGCCCGTAGGCTTCCAGCAGTTGCACCGCCGGCAGGTTCAGCGAGGTGGCCAGGGCCGTGCTGGCCGACACCGCGCCGCTGAAGCCCATGGAGAAGTTGCCCGGCCGGTAGTCGCCATAACGCCGTGGCACGTCTTGCAGCAGTGATTCGGAATGGATCAGCCCGGCATCCAGCGCCATGCCATAGAGGAAGGGCTTGAGGGTCGAGCCCGGCGAGCGCATGGCGCTGATCATGTCCACATGGCCGAAGCGCCGCGCGTCGTTGATATCCACCGAGCCCAGGTAGGCCCGCACGGCCATGCTCTGCGCCTCGACCACCAGAATCGCCGCCGAGGTGTGTTCCGGCAGGCGCGCGCGCCAGCCCAGCAGCAGGTCCTCCAGGCGCCGTTGCAGGTTGGCGTCCAGGGTGGTGCGGATCAGCGGCGGGCTGTCCGGATGGTTCAACCGACGCGCGAGCAAGGGCGCCAGGCTCGGCTCCAGGCGCGGCGCCAGCAACAGGGGTTCCTGCGAGGCTTCGTCCACCGCCGACTGCGGCCAGACCTGGAACTGCGCCAGGCGTTGCAGCACCTTGTCCCGGGCCGCCTGTGCCCGCGCGGCATGCCGGTCCGGGCGCAGCCGGCTCGGCGCCTGGGGCAGCACCGCCAGCAGCGCGGCTTCGGCGTGGGTCAGGTGCTGCGGCGACTTGCCCAGATAAGCCCAACTGGCCGCGGCCACCCCTTGCAGGGTGCCGCCGAACGGCGCGCGGTTGAGGTAGAGCGTGAGGATCTGTTGCTTGCTCAGGTGCCATTCCAGCTGCGCGGTGCGCCACAGCTGGAGCAACTTGCCGTGCCAGGTCCGCGAATGCGGGTCGAGTAGGCGCGCCACCTGCATCGACAGGGTGCTGCCGCCGGACAGCACCCGCCCGCCGGTGAGGTTCTGCCAGGCAGCGCGCGCCAGCGCCATCGGGTTGACCCCGGGATGGCTGTAGAACCAGCGGTCTTCGTAGGTCAGCAGCGCGTCCAGGTAATAGGGCGAGACTTCGTCGGTGCGCACCGGATAACGCCAGACGCCATTGGCATCGGCAAACCGCCACAGTGGCGTGCCATCCTCGGCCAGCACCACCCGCGCCAGGTCATCCTTGGGCAGCGGCAGCGGCCAGATGCGGTCGGCCAGCCAGAGCGCGACCCACAGCAGCAACAGACCGCCCAGCACGATCCGCAGGATTCGCCAGCCACGGCGGCCGCCCGGTTGCGCCGATGGCAAGTCGGGCGACCTGGCCTGGCCGGATATTCGCCACCAGAAACTGCGCAGGCGCGATACAACTAATCGAAAAATCAAACCCGCGAACCTCTATGCTTGAACGGAACTCGCCAGCGCGATTGATGGCCAAAGGCTCAGGTCTGGCAAGCACGCCAACTTTTTCATCAGGATGCACGCATGCAGGTAGAAAGCTTCTTTGAATGGCTCGGCCAGGCGCTGGGCTCGGTCATACGGTTTATCGTCGATGGCCTCAGCGGTCTGTTCAACGCCCTGACGAATGCCGGTGGCAACTTTATCGACGGCCTGTCGCGGGCGCTGGGCATGGACACTTCGGTCATCAGCATCATCACCCTGATCGTCGGGCTGATGCTGCTGTACTCGGCGGTCCGCGCCTTCATGCGCGCCTCGATCGTCATGGGCATCATCTGGCTGCTGCTGGGGTTGTGGCTGCTGAGCTGGGTGGTGCACTGACCGCCAGACAGTTGATCGCCAGCAAGCTCGCTCCTAGCGGGGCGAGCCTGCCGCAATCCCCCTCTCAACGCCCCTTGATCACCATCTCCGGCAGGGTTTCACCTACGGCCTGCCAGTTCGGCCGGTACATCGACTCCACTTGCGGCGGCGGCACACGATAGGTGCCGGGCGTGACCGCGCGTGCCAGGTACAGCAGGTGCGTGACGCTGTCGTAGCCATCCAGGTTCAACGCCGCCACGTAGCGGTCATCGCGGAATTCCTGGTGCTTGAGGCTGGCGTTCTGCATCGATTCACGCCATTCCTTGACCTGGCTGCTGGCGTTTTCCAGGCTGGCGGCGCTCTGTGCCAGGTTCTGGTTTTCCAGTTCCAGGCCGGCCGGCAGCAGGTCCACCACCAGGGCATCCGGCACCCGTTGCTTGGCGCTGACCGCCAGGTGCACCAGCACCAGATCGCCGCTGCCCAGGGCCCGCAGGTCCAGTGGCTGGCCGTTCATCCCCAGGTATTCGCGACGAATGCTCAGGTTCTCGCCACCGGCCAGCGGCGCATGCTGTGGATAACCGGAAATGGTCAGTTGCTGATACACCGGCTCGCTGCCTTGATTGCGCACCGACAACGGCGACGCCAGCAACGCGCCTTGCAGTTTCAGGCCCGGCTGGCCGTTGTTCAGCTCGCGGCTTTCGGCGCCGCTGCTCAGTTGCGCGGTCCAGTTGGCTTCCGGCTTGCCCAGCAGGCCACGACCGGCGAGGAACAGCGAGTTGCGCTCCTGGGTCGACAGGTATGGGCTGGCCGCCAGCTGGTCGGACAGCTCGAACAGCCGCTCCTCGCGCTTGCCCTGGGCCAGGTCGTTCTCTTCCAGCAGCGCCAGGATCAGTGCCTGGTCCCGTAGCGGGCTGCCGTAGTCGGCCAGCCAGTCCTTGCTGTTGCGCGAGGCCGCGAGGCCCGCGGTCAAGGCCTGCTCGGCCCGTGGCTGGTCGCCCATTTTCTGCAGGGCGATGGCCAGTTGCACCAGCGGCAGGCCGGAGCGGGCATCGGTACGCCGTTCGAACAGACTGCGCAGCGCGCCCAGCGGCGCCTGTTGACTGCGTGCCAGCACCAGCCCGGCGTAGGCCTGCACGGCAAAGCGCGTGTGCTCGGCGTTTTCGCTGTAGTTGACCTCGATCAGGTTGCGCTCCTGCAGGTAACGCAGCAGGCGTTCGTTGGCCTTCTTCAGCGCCTCGGCCGGCACCGCGAAGCCCTGGTCGCGGGCCCGCAGCAGGAAGTCGGTGACGTAGGCGGTCAGCCAGTATTCTTCTTCGCCGTCCGCGCCCCACAGGCCGAAGCTGCCGTTGTAGCGCTGCATGCCCAGCAGGCGTTCGATGCCCAGCTCGATCTTGCGCTTGCGCTCGGCATCCGGCTCACCTTCCAGGCCCAGGCGTTTCAGGCTGACGGCATCGGCGTACAGCGCCGGGTACAGGCCGCTGGTGGTCTGCTCCAGGCAGCCATAGGGGTAGGCCTTGAGTGCGCGAATCTGCTCGCCGAGGTTCAACGGCGGCCGGCTCGACAGGCTCAGCAGCGCTTCCCGCCCGGCCGGCTCGAACGCCGCCAGCTCGCCTTCCGGCAGGCTCCACGGCTGATCCTTGAGCACTGCGCGGTAATGCCTGAGCAACGCCGGATAGGCCGGCCGCACCCCCAGGGTCCATTCGCGGCTGAACGGCGGCAGGCTCTCGCCGGGAAGATCCAGGCCATTGACCAGCACCTTGACCTTGCCCTGGCCGAAGCCGCCCAGCGCCCGCACCGGGATACGCAGCGTGGTGCGCTGGCCCTGGGTCAGCTGCACGCTCTGCTGGGTCTGGTTGACCAGCGCCAGCTGGCCTTCGGCGCTCAGTTGCACATCGAGTTTCTGCGCCTTGCCCGAAAGGTTGGACAGGTCCAGCGCCAGGGTGGTCTGGTCGCCGCCGGCGAGGAAACGCGGCGCCGACAGCTCGGCGATCAGCGGCGCGGCGATCACCGTCTTGCCTTCGGCCATGCCATAGCGCTCGTCGGTCCAGGCCTGGGCCATCAGGCGCAGCTCGCCGTTGAAGTCGGGAATGTCGACGCTGACTTCGCCTTCGCCCAGTTCGTTGAGAGTCACCGGGGCGCTTTGCAGGGCGACGATGGTGACGCTGGTGTCCGGACGCTTGCCGCCCTTGGCCAGCGCCGCGTCACCACCGAAGGCCAGGCTGGCCAGGCGGCCCTGGCCGGCTTCGATCAACTGGCCGTAGATATCCAGCTGGTCGGCACCATAGGCCTTGCGCCCGAACAGGCTGGAGTACGGGTCCGGGGTCGGGTATTCGGTGATGTTGAGGATGCCCACGTCCACCGCCGCCAGCAGCACATGAGCCTGTTTCGGCACGCTGCCATCGGCGTTCTTCGCCTGGATCTTCACCTTGAGCGGCTGCTTGGGACGCATTTTTTCCGGCGCGCTCAGGGTCAGGCCAAGCTTGCGCTGGGTGCGATCCAACGGCAGGTGCAACACGCCCACCGCGCGTTTCGGGGTGATGTTGGCCTTGCGTTCGCCGGGGCGGATGACCAGCGCACTGACGTACAGGTCGTGCCGCGCCCACTTCGGATCGAGCTTGATCCCATAGCTCTTGCCTTCGGCCGGCACGTCGATTTCCTGCCACCACAACGGACCGTCACTGGACTCCACCAGCAGGTAACCCTTGCCGGCGGCCGGCGGGGTTACCGTGACATTGGCGGTGTCGCCGTCTCCGTACAGCGGCTTGTCCAGCGCCAGCTTGACCTGGTCGGGGCGCACCGCGCCGCCTTCGGCGTTGTCCTGGGAGTGGTAGCCGGCCCAGAAACGCAGGCTGCTGACCAGCCCGGTCTGCGGGTCCTCGACTTCGACGCGATAAGGGCCCCACTCCACCGGGAAGCTGACCTTCGCGGTAGCGCCGGCCTTGATGCTCAGGGTCTGCTCGTCCTGGGTGAGGAATTTCTCGTTGAAGTGGTAACTCCAGCCGTCGCTTTCCGAGTAGTTCCAGTAGTAGTCGCGGCGCTCGCGCACCAGGCGCACCTTGAGGTTGTCCGCGGCCAGCTTCTGGCCTTCGTTGTTGGCCACCAGCAGTTCGAGCTCGGCCGGGCCATCGCCGTCGATTTCCGCGCCGTCGAACAGCGCTCGCAGCCCCGGCAACCGGTCCGCCGGCCACACCGGCAGCACCACCCGCCGGGTGATCGGGCGACCGCCCGATTCCTGCAGGCTGCCCTGGACAATCAGCTGCAACGGCGAACGGGCCCCGGCCCATTTGCTTTCCATGGCGATCACTTCTTCGCCGTTTTCATCCAGCGTCGACTCCTCGATCTCCAGGTCCTGGCTCAGCTCTTCTTCGGTGAGCGAGCCGAACTGGTAGCCCGGCAAGGCCTTGACCGCCTCGCGCAGCGGCCGCACGTAGATTTGGCCGCTCAGGCGATTGCCGGCGGCCGGGGCGCCATACAGGTAACGACCGTTGATGCTGATCTCGACGGTCTCGTCCGGTTTGAGCGGTGTGTCGCTGCCCTTGAGTTCCAGCGCCAGGCGCTCGGGCAGGAAATCTTCCACAAGGAATTCGTACAGCTGCGGCTTGCCGTCGCCGAGGTCGAACACCAGTTGCCAGCGCCCGGTCGGCGCTTCGCCGGCCAGTTGCAGCTGGTACTGATAGAGCCCCGAGGCATCGGCGTCCCAGACGAACTTGCGGCTGACCTGCTCATCCGGCCGGCGCACCTCGACGCTCACCGGCTGCGGCTTGACCGCATTGCCATCCTTGTCCCGCAGCAGCGCGTTGAGCAGCACGGTTTCACCCGGGCGATACAGGTCGCGGGGGCCGAACACGAAGAACTGCAACGGATGGGGCTGGGGGCCGCCGATATTGAATTCGGCCAGGTCCAGGGCGGCGCCGTTCAAGCGCAGCAGGCTGGTCTGCTCACCCTGGTGAGCCAGCAGCACTTCGGCTTTCTTCGGCAGCGGCAGCTCGGCATGGCCGCCCTTCTCGGTCTTGCCCTGGCCAAGCACGCGGCCATCGCCATCCAAGAGCTCCAGGCTGACACCGTCCAGCGCTTTGCCGCCTTCCAGGGCCTGGGTGAATACATCCAGGCGATTCTGGTAACGGTGCACCGACAGGCCGATGTCGCTGAGGGTGAACAGGGTCGCCGGTTGCGAATAGTTGTAGGTGCCCGAAGCACGCATCACCGCCAGGTACACGCCCGGCTGTTGCAGCGGCTTGAGCCCGGCGATCGGCAGCAGCAGGGTTTCCCGGGTGTTGCGCGCCGGGTTGAGGTCGAAGCGGCCGCCATACACCAGGTCGGCCATCGGCAGCAGCTCGCGGGACTCGTAACTGTGCAGGCTGTTATTGCGCCCCCACTGGGCGAGGAACACTGGCAGTGACTCAGGCTTGATGCGGAAAAACTCGACATCGACCTTGTCGACGTTCAGCGCGATCACCGGCAGGCCTTCGGCGAGGCGGGTCGGCAGCAGGGTACCGCGGCTGGCGAAACCGACCGTGGCCTGCAGGTCGCGGGTTTCCAGGCGGCTAACGTACTCGGCGGCCAGGGTCGCGTCGTTCACCCCGCGCAGCCCAGCGTCGACGGTCAGCACCAGTTTGCGCTGCGGCTCCAGGTGGCGCAGGCGCAGCTCCATGAAGTTGTCCGACAGCTCCCAAGCGCCGTCGACCTTGCCGCTCTTGCTGTCCACCAGATGCAGCTTGTCGGCGAACTTCTGCTGCGGGTCCAGGGGCACCGAGAAACTCACCGACAGGGTGCTGGCCCCGTCGAGCTGCACCTCGGACACGTCCACCACGCTCAACTCGCGACCGGCGTAGCGTTGCTTGAGGACTGCGACATCCTGTACGGGCCGGGCCTTGGCCGCGGGCACCGCCGCTGTCGGAGCCGAAGTGGTCGCCGCCTTGTCGGAGGTCGAGGAATCGCAAGCGCTCAGCAAGGCCAGCGCACAGGCCAGGAACAATCCTTTGTTAAGCATGGGGCACTCATTGGCAGGAGTATCGAAGGGTTGAACTATATCTCACCGCCGTCCGGCTGGCTGTGGCGCAGTGCACATTGATCGACAGAGGGCCTATCATCCGCAGCTTCTTTGCAGGAACGAAGCTTGCTCGCGATCAACCGCGAAGCGGCGCTCTCAAACCCGCGCAGATCCATGAGGGGCGGTGAAAGTGCCGACGCCAATCGCGAGCAAGCTTCGCTCCTACAGGATTTGGGGCGTGATTGGGATGGCATGGCCGGGTGGGCAAGCGGCTACAATGCCCGCTCTCAAGGAGCCTGCATGCCCAGCCTGATTTCTGCCTGGCGCCACCGTCCGACCCATGGTCGGGTGTGGGCGCTGGCCGCGCCGATGATTCTTTCCAATATTTCCGTGCCGCTGGTGGCACTGGTCGACAGCACCGTCATCGGCCATTTGCCCCACGCCCATCAGCTCGGCGCGGTGGCAGTCGGTGCCAGCCTCTATACCTTCCTGGCCTGGGCCATGGGTTTTCTGCGCATGGGCGCCACCGGCTTTGCCGCCCAGGCCGCCGGGCGCGCCGACGGTGCGGCGCTGCGGCAGATCCTGGCGCAAGGCCTGCTGCTGGCGATGGGACTGGCCTTGCTGCTGGGTGCCATAGGCGTGCCGCTGAGCGGCGCGGCCTTGCAGTTGATGCAGCCTTCGGCCGAGCTGGACGAGATGACCCGGACCTTCTTCCATACCCGCCTGCTCGGGCTGCCGGCGGCATTGGCCAGCATGGCCCTGGTCGGCTGGTTCCTCGGTACCCAGAACGCCCGGGCGCCGCTGGCGATCCTGTTGAGTACCAACCTGATCAACATCGCCCTCAACCTGTGGTTCGTGCTGGGCCTGGACTGGGGCGTGGCCGGCTCGGCCAGGGCCTCGGTGATCGCCGAATGGACCGGTGCGCTGATCGGCCTGGCCATGACCCGCCCGGCCCTGCGCGCCTATCCGGGGCGGATTGCCTGGGCGGCGCTGCAGCGCTGGGCCAGCTGGCGACCGTTGCTGGCGGTCAACCGTGACATCTTCATTCGCAGCCTGGCCCTGCAATCGGTGTTCTTCCTGATCACCGTGCAAGGCGCGCGCCTGGGGGACGCGACCGTGGCCGCCAACGCCCTGTTGCTCAACGGCCTGTTGCTGACCGCCCACGCCCTGGACGGCCTGGCCCATGCGGTGGAAGCCCTGTGCGGCCACGCCATCGGCGCCCGCGATCGCCTGGCCCTGCGCCGTTCGCTGGTAGTGGCCGGCGGCTGGTCGCTGCTGGCCAGCATCGGTTTTGCCGTGTTGTTCCTGTGCGCCGGGCACCTGTTCATCGAGATGCAGACCGACATCGCCGAAGTGCGCCAGACCGCCTTCATCTATCTGCCTTACCTCGCCGCCCTGCCGCTGATCGCGGTCTGGAGCTACCTGCTGGACGGCCTGTTCATCGGCGCCACCCGCGCCCGGGAAATGCGCAACGGCATGCTGCTCAGCGTGCTCATCACCCTGCCCTGCGCCTGGGCCTTGCAGGGTCTGGGCAACCACGGCCTGTGGCTGACCTTCCTGCTGTTCATGCTGGTGCGCAGCCTGACCCTGCTTGCCTTCGCCCTGGGGCTGCGCCGGCACGACGGCTGGTTCGCTCCGGCCCGCTGAGCCTTCCGGCGAGCATAAAAAAACCACCGCAAGCGGTGGTTTTTTTTTCGAACGGTCGACCTATCAGGAAGACAGGTACGACGAGCGGGTCAGGCCCAGACGCAGGGCGTCGAGGAACTGGGTACGCTCGCTGGCGCTGATCTTCGCGCTGGCCACCTTGTCGCGGTAATGAGTCATCAACTCCTCCGGCGACAAGTGCACGTAACGCAGCATGTCTTCGATGGTGTCGTGGGTCTCGATGCCGGCGTGGTACACGGTGCCGTTCGGGTTCTGGTAGATGTTCACCGAGTCGGTATCGCCGAACAGGTTGTGCATGTCGCCGAGGATCTCCTGGTAGGCACCCACCAGGAACACGCCCAGCAGATAGTCCTCACCCTCTTTCAGGCCATGCACCGGCAGGCTGGTCTCGATGCTCTGCTCGTCGACGTACTGGTTGATCTTGCCGTCGGAGTCGCAGGTCAGGTCTTGCAGCACCGCGCGGCGCATCGGCTCTTCGTCCAGGCGATGCAACGGGATGATCGGCAGGACCTGGTCGATGGCCCAGGTATCCGGCAGGCTCTGGAACACCGAGAAGTTGCAGATGTATTTGTCGGCCAGCTTGTCGTTGAGTTCGTCCAGCACCTGGCGGTGCGAGCGCTGGCGCGCCTTCAGCGAGTTGTGCAGGCGCCGGCACACGGCGAAGTAGCACTGCTCGGCCAGGGCTTTTTCGGCCAGGGTCAGCTTGCCGTCGGCGTACTGGGCGGCCACGTCGCTCATGTAGTGGGTGGCGCGCCAGTAGGTTTCGGTGACCATCTCGATGTCGGTCGGGCCCAGCAGGTCCACCAGCCATTGCACGGTTTCCGGCAGGCTTTCCTTGTTCTCGATCAGCGGCACGTCGTCGTTGTGTTTCTCGACGTCGGTCACCTGCACCACCAGCATGGCGTGGTGCGCGGTCAGCGAGCGGCCGCTCTCGGAGAAGATGTGCGGATGCGGCAGGCTCTGCGCGTCGCAGAATTCCTTGAGCATGCCGACCACGACACCGGCGTAGTCGTCCATGTCGTAGTTGATCGAACTGGCGTTGCGCGAGTGGGTACCGTCGTAGTCCACGCCCAGGCCGCCGCCGACGTCGATGTGATCCACCGGCAGGCCGAGGTTGCGCAGCTCGCCGTAATAACGGATGGCTTCCTTGAAACCGTGCTGGTAGTCCGCCAGGTTGGCGATCTGCGAGCCCATGTGGAAGTGCAGCAGGCGGATGCCCTGGTCCAGGCCGGCGCTGCGGAAACGCTCGACCACCGACAGCAGCTGCGCCGCCGACAGGCCGAACTTGGATTTCTCGCCGCCGGTGTCGGCCCACTTGCTCGACGCCAGGGACGACAGGCGCACGCGCAGGCCAACCTGCGGCTTGACCTTGAGCGAGGCGGCCTCTTCGATCACCAGGCCGACTTCGGATTCCTTCTCGATCACGATGAATACGTTGTGGCCCAGCTTCTGGCCCATCAGCGCCAGGCGGATGAACTCACGGTCCTTGTAACCGTTGCAGACGATGGTCCCGCCTTTCGGCGCCAGCGCCAGCACCGCCAGCAGCTCGGGCTTGGAGCCGGCTTCCAGGCCGATGGAGACGTTCTGGGTGGCGATGATGTTCTCGATCACCGCTTCCTGCTGGTTGACCTTGATCGGGTACAGCGCGGTGTACTTGCTCTGGTATTCCAGGCGCTCGATATTGGCGTCGAAGGCACCGGTCAGCTGGCGCACGCGGTCCTGCAGGATATCCGGGAAGCGCACCAGCAGCGGCAGGGACAAGCCGCTCTTGCGCAGCTCCTCGACTTGTTCGAACAGGTCGATAGGCGAACTGTTCGGGCCGTTCGGACGAACTTCGACGCGACCGGCGTCATTGATCGCGAAATACCCGGCCCCCCAATGGCGAATCCCATAAACACTGCGGCTGTCCGCAACTGTCCATTGGCTGCCATCGTCTTTGCGTGTGCGTCGTACGGACATCGAAGTCCCCTATAAAGAAGTCATAGAGCGCCACCCCGGTCCGGGGCTGGCGCAGTCTAAAGAATGAAAATGACGATTAGCCTGCAACGAAGGCGTAGACCTCGTTTACAGCGCTGAGTTTAGAAACCGGTCATGAACAGGCTCTGTGAAAACCATGAAGACGACGGCAAACCTGAATCGGATCAAGGCTGCATCAAGTCGGGGGTGGTTTTCACAGAGGCTGCTAGCCGCCGGACTTCTTCGCCTTGAAACCGTGCTTGATCAGCTCTGCCAAGAGTAGCTCGACATGATCGCCCTGGATCTCGATGACGCCGTCTTTTAGCGCGCCACCTGTGCCACAACGTTTCTTCAACGTGGTCGCCAGCTCCTTGAGCGCGTCTTCGGCCAACGGCACGCCGGTGATGGTGGTCACCGTCTTGCCGCCACGACCCTTGCTTTCGCGGCGCACGCGAGCGATGCCGTCGCCGGCAGGGATAACGGTTTGTTTGCAGATGCAGGCTGCCACCGGCTGGCTACAGTCCGGGCAATGTCGACCTGCGTCGGTGGAAAATACCAGGCCACCAAGGGCGGCGAAGGATGCGGCTTTTTTGGCCACCGGCAATCCTCTTGGGAGGACAAAGACTGGTCGAAGCACATGGCCTGTGCCATCGACCGCGAAGCCCCACTCAGGCAGGGGCAGCGCTACTGGACCGACTGTGCTTATAAAGGCAGCGCCGGCTCAGCTTGAAAAAGGTCGCGCAGTGTAACGGCAAAAAGCCGACTTGCTAAGAGCCTAACCGCGCCAATTTATACAACTTTAACGACGCCGCGCCAGATAGCGCTGCAAGGCCGCCAGGGAGTCCGGGCAATAGGGCTTTTCGGTGATTTCCCGCATCACTTCGTCGATCGAAATGAAGCGCGCCTCCAGCACCTCTTCCGGCTGCAGGCGCAGAGACCCGTCCCAGACCGCCGAAAAGGCCGAACACCAGAGGCGATTGCCGGTGTCTTCGAAAAAGAAGTGGTCGTGGGCGGTCAATTCCACCCCGCTCACCCCCAATTCTTCCTCCAGCTCACGGGCCGCCGACTCGGCGTAGCTCTCGGTGGCCAGCACCATGCCGCCCGCGGCCACGTCCCAGTAACCGGGGTAGAGGGCCTTGCTCAGGGTGCGCCGATGCACGCACAGCTCACCGGCGGAATTGAACAGCAGGATATAGGTGCCGCGCCCGATCAGGCCGCGCTCGCGCAACTCCGAGCGGGCCAGCGCGCCCAGCAACTGGTCTTCACCATCGACCCAGGCGACTTGTTCGGCATCGGAGGCCGCGCGATGCGCGGCCTCATTGGAGGTAACCACCATGAATCAACCCTGGTTGAGCAATTGACGCAAGTCGATGACAGCCGCGTTGGCCCGGGAAATATAGTTGGCCATGACCAGCGAGTGGTTGGCCAGCACGCCAAAGCCGCTGCCGTTGAGAATCATCGGGCTCCACAGCGTTTCCTGGGACGCCTCCAGTTCACGGATGATCTGACGCACGCTGACCGTGGCGTTCTTCTTGGCCAGTACGTCGGCGAAGTCGACCTCGATGGCGCGCAGCAGGTGCGACAGGGCCCAGGCCTGGCCGCGAGCCTCGTAGAACACGTTGTCGATCTGCATCCAAGGGGTTTCCACCACCTCTTCGTCAACCTGCGGCGACTGGCCCGGCGCCGGGGTTTCGGTTTTCAGCGCGGTGTTGAGCTTGACCCGGCCAACGCTGGCCGACAAGCGCTGGGACAGCGAACCCAGGCGGGTCCCGACATCACCCAGCCAGTTGTTCAGGTTGTCGGCACGGGCATAGAACAGCGCGCTCTTCTGCTCCGGGTCGGACAGGCGAGCCTGGTAGCGGCTCAGGGAGTTGATGCCTTCCTGGTACTCGGACTCGCTGGACGGCAGCACCCAGCTCTTGTTGTCGAAGTTGAAGCGCGGCTCGGCCTTGGCCAGGTCGGCGTCCTCGGCGGACTGCGACTGGGAACGGGCGAAGTCCTTGCGCAAGGCGCGGGTCAGGTCGCGGACCTGCACCAGCACGCCGTATTCCCAGCTCGGCATGTTGTCCATCCACAGGCCCGGCGGGAAACGGTCGTTGGAAATATAGCCACCCGGCTTGTTCAGCAGGGTGCCGGCCACGGTCTTGAGGGTTTCCACCGTGGTGTAGCCCACCACCATCTGCTTGCCTTCCTTCTCGGCGGCAATCTGCGCGCTTTGCTGGACCGGGAACAGCGACGGCTCCTGGCTCCAGTACCAGCCCAGGGCACCGGCCACCAGCAGGTACAGGGCCAGCAGGGTGCCCAGGGCGCGGCTGAACAGCAGGCCACCAAAGTAGCTGCGTGTCGCCGACTTGGGTTCGGCAGCACGATCCGGCGCGCTGCCCGCGCGGTTCTTCCAGTCCAGCATGGCTATATCCTTTCAATCACTTGGGTTCATCGGTTCGACCACAACCCTACTCCATCGTGCCTCGAACCGAGCGGATTAAAAAACCATCCACCGCACAAGGCGCCACATGCCGGGTGTACATCGAGCGGCCACTATAAATGAAGCACAGTTCAGAACCTATGCGACCAGTCGGTCGGGAACTGAATAAGGTCGCTTTGCAGATTGTTGACGTACGACACTCGTACAATCCATAAGAGGTGCTAGCATAGAGCCACCAGTCGATCTCAGCATGCACCCTAACTAGTAGTCAGGATATGACCGAGCCAGAAGACCCCAGCCGTGAGCGCCTCAAGCACCACTTTGCCCAGCGGGTAATTCACCAGGCTCGTCAGATCCTCGAGATATGGCAGCGCCTGCAGCGCAGCGAATGGTCGACCGCCGACATGTCCGAACTCAGCGAGGCCAACCTGCGCCTGCTGCGTTTCGCCGAACGCTTCGAGCAACCCGAGCATACCCAGCTGGCACGCAGCATCAGCGATTCGCTGGAAGCCGTGGACGCCAACCGTGGGCGCCTGAGCAGCGGCCTGATCACCGATCTCAACCGCCTGATGCAACGCCTGTCGCGCACCGGCCTGCGCCATGGCGACCAGCTGGAACAGACCTTCCTGCCGCCCCTGCGCAAGCCGATCTACGTGATGCTGCAAGATCACGATCGCGGCGAGCGCCTGGCCAAGCAGCTGGAATTCTTCGGCCTCAGCGCCCAATCCCTGGACAGCATCGCCGCGTTTCGCTCCTCGATGGTCGAGCGCCTGCCCGCGGCGATCGTCATCGACGTCGACTTCTGCGGCAACGGCATGGGCCTGCAACTGGCCGCCGAAGCCCAGGAAGGCCTGGAGCAGAAGCTGCCCCTGCTGTTCTTCAGCCTCCACGAGACCGACACCCCGACCCGCCTGGCCGCCGTACGCGCCGGCGGCCAGGAGTTCCTCACCGGTACGCTGGAAGCTTCGAGCCTGCTGGAGAAGATCGAAATCCTCACCTGCGTCGCCCAGTACGAACCTTATAAAGTGCTGATCATCGACGACTCCCGCGCCCAGGCCCTGCACACCGAACGCCTGCTCAACAGCGCCGGGATCATCACCCGGACCCTGATCGAGCCGATCCAGGCCATGGCCGAACTGGCCGATTTCCAGCCGGACCTGATCATCCTCGACATGTACATGCCGGCCTGTACCGGCACCGAACTGGCCAAGGTGATCCGCCATAACGACCGTTATGTCAGCGTGCCGATCATCTACCTGTCGGCCGAAGACGACCTGGACAAGCAGCTGGACGCCATGAGCGAAGGCGGCGACGACTTCCTGACCAAGCCGATCAAGCCGCGCCACCTGATCACCACCGTGCGCAACCGCGCCGCCCGCGCGCGCAACCTCAAGGCGCGCATGGTGCGCGACAGCCTCACCGGGCTGTACAACCACACCCATATCCTGCAACTGCTGGAGGACTGCAGCTTCCGCGCGCGCCGCGAGAACAAGCCGCTGAGCTTCGCCATGCTCGACATCGACCACTTCAAGCGGGTCAACGACAGCCACGGCCACCCCATGGGCGACCGGGTGATCAAGAGCCTGGCGCTGTTCCTCAAGCAGCGCCTGCGCAAGACCGACTTCATCGGCCGCTACGGCGGCGAAGAATTCGCTATCGTCATGCCCGACACCGACCTGGAAGCGGCCTGCAAGGTGCTGGATGAAATCCGCCAGCGCTTTGCCGAAATCCACTACCCGGCCCAGCCGCAGGACCTGTGGTGCACCTTCAGCGCCGGGGTGGTCGAGCTGCGGGAAGATTCCGACAGCCTGATGATGGCCAGCCAGGCCGACGAAGCGCTCTATCGCGCCAAGGACGGGGGACGTAACCGGGTCCAGGCGGCGCGCCATCAAAGCGCCACTTTTTCACCGGAATCCACCGATTCGGTCATAACCCTGTAATACAAACGCAATAAATTCAGGCGCTTACCATTCAAGTCGTTGGTAGAACGCAATGCGCCTGAAGCTGCTGACCAATCTCAATACCCTGCTATTAGTTGCCGTTTGCCTGGCCCTGGGCGCAACGCTCTGGTGGTCGCAACGTGCCCTCGAGCGCCCCTATCTGTTGATGGAGCGTTACCTGGGGTTGTCCCAGCAGTTCCAGAACCAGGCGGCGCGCAACATCGAGGATTACCTGGCCAGCGGCGACGCCCTGCGCCTGAGCAGCGCCAGCCAGGCCATCGAAACCCTGCAAGCCCAGCTCGGCGAACTGCCCGCGGAACTGGCGCAAAGCCTACGCCCAAGCCTGTCGGGCCTGGCCGAGTTCAGCAAGACCGACCTGCTGGCCGCCGGCAAACTGGCCGGCGATCCACAAGCGTTGCTGCTGCAGGCCGAGCGCGAGCTGGGGGCCAGCCTCGAACAACTGAGCCAGTACGCGACCGGGGCGGCCAGCAATCAGAGTGCCGCAACCTACCTGCCGCTGCTGCTGACTGCCTCCCAGCACCTGGGCAAGCTGTCCCTGGCCCGGGAAAAACTGGTGAGCAGCGGCCGCAGCGAGCTGGCCGCCGATGTCGAGCGCGAAGTGAGCAACATGCGCGCCCAGGCCGAGCAGCTGGAAGCCCTGCCCTTGCTGGGTGTCGCGGCCAGCAACGAATCGAACACCGATGACTTCGCCGCCATGATGGGCCTGGAGAACACCGAGAAGGCCGCCGCCGAAGACGCCGGCATCGGCCTCAAGCGCGAACTCAACAGCCTGCTCGGCCGCTATCCCGCCGAGCTGAACCGCACCCGCGAGCAAATCCAGAAACGCACCGACCTCAGCGCCGCCACCCACCTGAAAATCACCGCCGTGCAGCAAGCCATCGCCGAACTGGAACCGGTGGTGCGCGCCCAACATGGGCAGATCCAGAGCGAAGTGCGGCTGATGCAGGGCCTGATGATCGGCCTGATCCTGCTGATCGCCTTGGTCATCGATACCCTTCAGCGCCGCCTGGCACGGGTTCTGACCAATCTGGCGCCGGCCCTGTCGACCTGGGCCGAAGGCGACTTCAGCCGCGACATCCAGCTGGGCCGGACCAACCGCGAACTGCACGACATCGAAGAATCCCTGAACCGTCTGCGCGCCTACCTGGTGGATCTGGTGGGCACCATCCGGCAGAACGCCGAACAGGTCGCCGGCAGCAGCCGCGCCCTGGCGGACCTGAGCACTGGCCTGCACGGCGGCGCCGAGCGCCAGGCCGGCGATACCGCGCAGATCCGCGACGCCCTTGGCGAACTGGAAGCGACCATCCAGCAAGTCGCCGGCGATGCCAGCCAGGCCGCCGACGCCAGCCGCAGCGCCGGGCTGGCGGTGGAACAGGGGCAGAAAGTGATAGGCCTGAGCCTGACCGGGTTGCATGCCCTGGTCGGCGAAGTGCAGGGCAACGCACAAATGATCGAACAGTTGGCCGAAGAGTCGGCGACCATCGGCGGCGTGCTCACGGTGATCCGCTCCATTGCCGACCAGACCAACCTGCTGGCCCTGAACGCCGCTATCGAAGCCGCGCGGGCCGGGGAAATGGGCCGTGGTTTCGCCGTGGTCGCCGAAGAAGTGCGCTCCCTGGCCCAGCGCACCGCTGGTGCCACTGCCGAGATCCAGACCCTGATCGCCGGCCTGCAGGCCGCTGCCCGGCAATCGGTGGAAGGCATGCGCGCCCAGGTCGAACATGCCGAAGCCACCGCCAGCCAGGCCCAGGCCGCCGACGGTGCGCTGGATGAAATAGTCGGGGCGATCCAGACCATTTCCGACACCGCCATCCGCATCGCCGATGTCACGGCCCAGCAAAGCGGCGCCGTCAGCGAAATCCGCGACCACAGCGAGCGCATCCATCAACTGGGTGGGGATAACCTGCAACGCATCGGCGAAGGCCGCGAACAAGGCGAGAACCTGCTGGCTCTGGGCGGCCAGCTGCACACGGCGGTGCAGGCGTTCCGCGTCTGACTCGAGCCTTATCGCGGGCAAGCCTCGCTCCTACAGATGACGCGAACCTGTAGGAGCGAGGCTTGCCCGCGATCAAAAGCAACCCAGGCCACCCGCCAGCCTGCGAACCCCGCCGCTCTCCGCTATCATGCGCACACCTTCGATTCGCGAGATTGCCATGCGTCGCCTGCTTTGCCTGATGCTGTTCGTGCTTGCCCTGCCGGCGACCGCTGCCGGGCTGCTGGACAGCCGCCCCAGTTCGACCCTGGGCTCGATCAACAACAGCGCCGACTTCCTGCCGGTGCGCGAAGCGTTCCAGCTGAGCCTGCTGCAAAGCACGCCGCAGTCGATCACGCTGCGTTTCGTCGCCACCGAGGGTTATTACCTCTATCGCCACCGCTTCCAGTTCCGCGCCGAGCCCGCCGAGATCGCTCTGGGTGCCGCCCAACTGCCCAAGGGCGAACAGAAACATGACGAGTTTTTCGGCGATGTCGAGGTCTACCACGGCATTGTCGATGTCGAACTGCCGCGCAGCGCCACGGATCAACGGGCCTTCACCCTGGCCGTGACTTACCAGGGCTGCGCCGACAAGGGCCTGTGTTATCCACCGGAAACCGAGCGTTTGCAGATCGATGGCGCGGCCTCTTCTGCCAGTGTCTCAAGTGCCGGTAGCCCCGCTACCGACAATGGGAAAACCGGCTGGAGCTGGCGCGAACTGGCGCTGTTCTTTCTCGCCGGCATCGGCCTGACGTTCACCCCCTGCGTCCTGCCGATGCTGCCGATTCTGTCCGGCGTGGTCCTCAAGGGCCAGGTTGGCGGCTGGCGTGGTTTCAATCTGTCGCTGGCCTATGTGTTGCCGATGGCCGCCTGCTTCGCCCTGCTCGGCGCCTTGATGGGGCTGTTCGGCGCCCAGCTCAATTTGCAGGCGCGCCTGCAATCCGCCTGGGTGCTGGTGCCCTTTGCGCTGTTCTTCGCCGTGTTCGCCCTGGCGATGTTCGACGTCTTCGAACTCAAGCTGCCGCGCTTTATCAGCCAGCGTCTGGAACGCATTGCCGGGCGCACCGAAGGCGGCTCGCTGTGGGGCGCGGCGGTTCTCGGGGTGGTGTCCAGCCTGCTGGTATCGCCCTGCGTTTCGGCGCCCCTGGCGGGCGCCCTGCTGTATATCAGCGCCAGCGGCGACGCCCTGGGCGGTGCCCTGAAGCTGTTCGCCCTGGGCCTGGGCATGGGCGCACCGCTGTTGCTGGTGGCCACCGGTGGCGCGGCCTGGCTGCCGAAAAGCGGGCCATGGCTGGTCTATGTGAAAAACGCCATTGGCGTGCTGTTGCTCGGCCTGGCGATTGGCCTGCTGAGCCGGGTCTTGCCGGGCCAGGTCAGCCTGCTGCTGATTGGCGCGCTGGCGGCGGGTGTCGGTCTGTTTCTCGGCGCCCTGGAGTTTGTCTACAAGGCACCCCGCGCGCGCCTGGCGCAGCTGTGCGGGCTGTTCCTGCTGGTGTATGCCCTGGCCTGCTGGTACGGCGCATTCAGCGGCCAGACCGATCCGCTCAGCCCGCTCGCCCGCCCGCCAGTCGCGACCACCAGCAACAGCCCTGAGAAAACCAGCGCCGGCCAGTGGCAGACCGTCACCACCCCGGGCGAGCTGGACCAGGCCCTGGCCGACGCCCGAAACGCGGGCGCCCCACTGCTCCTCGACTGGTACGCCGACTGGTGCATCAGTTGCAAAGTCATCGAACGCGAGGTGCTCAACGACCGCCAGGTGGTCGAACGCCTGCGGGGCTATCGCCTGGTCCGCTTCGATATCACCGCCAGCAACCGCGAACAGCGCGCCCTGCTGGACCGTTACCAACTGTTCGGCCCGCCGGCGCTGATGTTCTTCGGCAAAGATGGCGTCGAACGCCCCGATGTGCGCGTGGTTGGCGAAATCAGCGCCTCGGACTTCGCCGAACGCATTGCCGCAGCGAATGACCGGATTTAGTCAGTTGGTCACATATTTCGCGTAAACATCGGTCAACGTGCTGCCTATTGCAGAGAACTGGACAGTCACAAAGGCTTTGCGGCATAGTCGCCGGGTTCTGATAACAGCACCTTCTAATCACTGCGCAATAACAAGGAACGGCAGATGGCGACCCTACTGGTTCTTCACGGACCCAACCTGAACCTGCTCGGCACCCGTGAACCGGGGGTCTACGGTGCAGTCACCCTGGCTGAGATCAACCAGGACCTGGAACGCCGGGCCCGCGAGGCCGGCCACCATTTGCTCTACCTGCAAAGCAACGCCGAGTATGAATTGATCGACCGTATCCACGCCGCCCGCGATGAAGGCGTGGACTTCATTCTGATCAATCCAGCAGCTTTTACGCATACAAGTGTCGCATTACGTGACGCGCTGCTGGCGGTGAGCATCCCATTCATCGAAGTGCATTTGTCTAACGTGCACAAACGCGAACCTTTCCGCCATCACTCCTACTTCTCCGACGTTGCGGTGGGAGTGATCTGCGGCCTTGGCGCCAGCGGTTACCGACTGGCCCTGGAGGCCGCCTTAGAGCAGCTTGAACAACAAGCTAAACGCCCCTGACCGACCCTTGGGAGTTGATGATTCATGGATATCCGTAAAGTTAAGAAACTGATCGAACTGCTGGAAGAGTCCGGCATCGACGAGCTCGAGATCAAGGAAGGCGAAGAGTCCGTACGCATCAGCCGCCACAGCAAGACTCCAGCCCAGCAGTACTACGCACCGGCACCGATGGCTGCTCCAGCCGCCGCACCTGCCGCTGCCGCCCCGGCCGCCGCCGCTGCCCCAGCAGCTCCAGCTGCCCCAGCGCTGAACGGCACCGTTGCCCGTTCGCCGATGGTCGGCACCTTCTACCGCAAATCCTCGCCAACCTCGCCAGCCTTCGTTGAAGTCGGCCAGAGCGTGAAGAAAGGCGACACCCTGTGCATCGTCGAAGCCATGAAGATGATGAACCACATCGAAGCTGAAACCAGCGGTGTGATCGAATCCATCCTCGTCGAAGACGGCCAGCCGGTTGAGTACGACCAACCGCTGTTCACCATCGTTTGAACCGCGGAGAGCCAACGATGTCTGCGAAGTTGGAAAAAGTTCTGATCGCCAACCGCGGTGAAATCGCCCTGCGGATCCTGCGTGCCTGCAAAGAGATGGGTATCAAGACCGTCGCCGTTTACTCCAAGGCCGACAAGGAACTGATGCACCTGGGTCTGGCAGACGAATCCGTCTGCATCGGCCCGGCCTCCGCCGCGCACTCCTACCTGCACATTCCGGCGATCATCGCGGCCGCCGAAGTGACTGGCGCCACCGCCATTCACCCAGGCTACGGCTTCCTCGCGGAAAACGCCGACTTCGCCGAGCAGGTCGAGAACTCCGGCTTCGCCTTCATCGGCCCGAAAGCCGAGACCATTCGCCTGATGGGCGACAAGGTATCGGCCAAGCACGCCATGATCGCTGCCGGCGTACCTACGGTTCCCGGTTCCGACGGCCCGCTGCCGGAAGACGAAGAAACCGCGCTGCGCATCGGCCGTGAAGTCGGCTACCCGGTGATCATCAAGGCCGCTGGCGGCGGCGGTGGTCGCGGCATGCGCGTGGTGCATAAAGAAGAAGACCTGATCTCCTCGGCCAAGCTGACCCGCTCCGAAGCGGGCGCGGCGTTCGGCAACCCGATGGTCTACCTGGAGAAGTTCCTGACCAACCCACGTCACGTGGAAGTCCAGGTGCTGTCTGACGGCCAGGGCAACGCGATCCACCTGGGCGACCGCGACTGCTCCCTGCAGCGTCGTCACCAGAAGGTGCTTGAAGAAGCGCCGGCCCCGGGCATCGACGAAACCGCTCGCCAGGAAGTCTTCGCTCGCTGCGTCAAGGCGTGCATCGACATCGGCTACCGCGGCGCCGGCACCTTCGAGTTCCTGTACGAGAACGGTCGTTTCTACTTCATCGAGATGAACACTCGTGTGCAGGTAGAGCACCCGGTATCGGAAATGGTCACTGGCGTCGACATCGTCAAGGAGATGCTGAGCATCGCCGCTGGCAACAAGCTGTCGATCTCCCAGAAGGACGTAGTCATCCGTGGCCACGCCCTGGAATGCCGGATCAACGCAGAAGACCCGAAAACCTTCATGCCAAGCCCAGGCACGGTCAAGCATTTCCATGCTCCGGGCGGCAATGGCGTACGCGTCGACTCGCACCTGTACAGCGGTTACGCGGTTCCACCGAACTACGACTCGTTGATCGGCAAGCTGATCACTTACGGGGCAACCCGTGAAGAAGCCATGGCGCGCATGCGCAATGCGCTGGACGAAATCGTGGTCGACGGGATCAAGACCAACATCCCGCTGCACCGCGACCTGACTCGTGACGAAGGCTTCTGCAAAGGTGGTGTGAACATTCACTACCTGGAGCACAAGCTGGCCGGTCAACACTGATCGACACCGCACCAGACCGACAAGGCCGCTTTCGAGCGGCCTTGTCGTTTCTGCGGTTTCCTTAGGTTGCAGAGGCGATATCGGCGCACGGAAATGGCGCCTGGCGTGTCGTCTTCTGCTTCCTGCTCGCGTAAACTTGCGCGCTTCTCGCAGCCCGCTAGGCTGCACATTACATATTTCAAAGGTGCCCGCCATGCCTTGGCTGCAAGTCCGTCTCGCCATCAGCCCAGAACAAGCCGAAACCTACGAAGACGCTTTTCTCGAAGTCGGCGCCGTTTCGGTGACCTTCATGGACGCCGAGGATCAGCCGATCTTCGAACCGGAACTCAACACCACCCCGCTGTGGAATCACACTCACCTGCTGGCCCTGTTCGAAGGCGGCACCGAGGCTGCCAGCGTGCTGGCCCACCTTGAGTTGCTGACCGGCAGCCCGCTACCCGAACACCACAGCGAAGTGATCGAAGACCAGGACTGGGAACGCAGCTGGATGGACAACTTCCAGCCGATGCGTTTCGGCCGGCGCCTGTGGATCGTCCCGAGCTGGCACGCCGCCCCCGAGCCGGACGCGGTCAACCTGCTGCTCGATCCGGGCCTGGCCTTCGGCACCGGCACGCACCCGACCACCGCCCTGTGCCTGGAATGGCTCGACGGTCAGGACCTGAAAGGCTGCAACGTGCTGGACTTCGGTTGCGGCTCAGGGATCCTGGCGATCGCCGCCCTGCTGCTGGGTGCCAAACAGGCGGTGGGCACCGACATCGACGTGCAGGCGCTGGAAGCCTCCCGCGACAACGCCGGGCGCAACAACATCGCCAAAGCGCTGTTCCCACTCTACCTGCCGGAAGACCTGCCGCAGGTCCAGGCGGACGTGCTGGTCGCCAACATCCTCGCCGGCCCGCTGGTTTCACTGGCGCCGCAGCTGTCCCGCCTGGTCAAGAGCGGCGGGCGCCTGGCGCTGTCGGGCATCCTCGCCGAACAAGGTGAAGAAGTCGCGGCGGCCTACGCTCAGGACTTCGAGCTGGATCCAATCGCCAACCTCGATGGCTGGGTACGCATCACCGGCCGTCGGCGCTAGAATGGCCGCCTGCATGAACCGGATCGCCGCATGACCGACAGTTTCGTCACCCAGTGCCCGCATTGCCAGACCAGCTTCCGCGTCAGCCACGCTCAGTTGAGCGTGGCCCGGGGCGTGGTGCGCTGCGGCTCGTGCCTGCAGGTGTTCAACGCCGCACGGCAGTTGCTTGAGCAACGCGCTGGCAAGGACGCTGTCGCTGCACCTTCCACACCGGCTACCCCTGCCGAACCGCTGACCCCGCCGCCACCGCGCGCCATCAGCCAGAAGCAGTGGAGCGCCACCGAACTCGACCTGGACAGCCTCGACCTGGACGAGGAACTGGCCAAGCTCGAACAGCGGGAAATCCAGCCAACCAAGGCCTTCGGCCAGGAGCGCGCCGCCAGGGAAGACACCCTCAGCGCCCGCCGCGACCAGCCGGACGCCGAAGAGGAACACTGGCCCGACAGCCTGTTCAGCCAGCCACCCGGCACCAGCGACGACCTCGACGAAAAACCCGAGCAGCCAGCCGTTGACGCTGGTCGCTCCGGGCGTACCGAACCGTCGCTGTCCTTTAACCTGGATGATCTGGAAGACGAACCCAAGGCGCCCTCCCTGCTCCTGGACGACGACCTGGAGCCCATGCCAGCGCACGACTCGCTGAAGGCCGACGAGCCCGATGAGATCGAGCCGCCAGCCAGCCCGGCGCCACGCAACAAGCGTGGCCGCGCCGAGCCCGAGGCGCCGGACGCCGTGCTGCTGGACCTGGAAGACGACCCGATCCAGCTGGACTGGCAGAAGCGCCGCTCGCCCTGGGGCCGCCGCTTGCTCTGGAGTTTGCTGATCCTGCTGGCCGCCGCCGGCCTGGCGGGTCAGTACATCGCCTATCACTTCGACGAACTGGCGCGCCAGGACCAGTACCGCCCCTGGTTCCAGCAACTGTGCCCGGAACTGGGTTGCACCGTGCCCTCGAAGGTCGATATCGGCCGCATCAAAAGCAGCAACCTGGTGGTACGCAGCCATCCGGACTTCAGCGGCGCGCTGGTGGTGGATGCGATCATCTACAACCGCGCGTCGTTCTCCCAGCCCTTCCCGCTGCTGGAGCTGCGTTTCGCCGACCTCAACGGCCATCTGATCGCCAGTCGTCGCTTCAAGCCCGGCGAATACGTCAAGGGTGAACTCGAGGGCGTGTCGGAGATGCCGCCGCAGACGCCGATCCATATCGCGCTGGACATCCTCGATCCGGGCCCCAAGGCCGTCAACTACAGCCTAAGCTTTCACTCGCCCGAGTAAGACGGGCCATCCGAGCAAAGGCCGCTCTGGATTGACGACGGTTTTCTGACTGCTGCCCAGCGGACCAAACCCTTGGCAATAACAGAATAACTGTTCAGATTTTATCCAATTCAGCCTTTATCCGGTCATCGAGAGCGGGTATCATGCCAACCCTTTTTCGAACTCTCATGATCCGGCCCCACAACAGGGAAGTCCTATGTCGGCGGTACGCATCGGCCCATATACATTGCACAACGGCTTGATTCTCGCCCCCATGGCGGGTGTCACCGACCAGCCCTTTCGTCAGCTTTGCAAGCGGTTGGGTGCAGGCCTTGTAGTCTCGGAAATGGTCACCAGCGACATGAGTTTGTGGAACAGTCGCAAATCGCGTCTGCGCATGATCCACGAGGGTGATCCCGAGCCGCGCTCGGTACAGATCGCCGGTGGCGATGCACAGATGCTGGCGGATGCCGCCCGCGCCAACGTCGAGTTGGGCGCACAGATTATTGATATCAACATGGGTTGTCCGGCGAAGAAGGTCTGCAACAAGGCCGCCGGCTCCGCGTTACTGAAAGATGAAGATCTGGTGAACGAGATCCTGCAGGCCGTGGTGGCCGCAGTCGATGTGCCGGTCACCCTGAAGATCCGTACCGGCTGGGACCGGGCGAACAAGAACGGCCTGACGGTGGCGAAGATCGCCGAACAGGCAGGTATCACGGCATTGGCGGTCCATGGCCGGACCCGGGCCGACCTGTACACCGGTGAGGCCGAGTACGACACCATTGCCGCGATCAAGCAGGCGGTGTCGATCCCGGTCTTCGCCAACGGCGATATCGACTCGCCCGGGAAGGCCCGCTACGTCCTCGACGCTACCGGTGCCGACGGGCTGTTGATTGGCCGGGCCGCTCAGGGGCGGCCATGGATTTTTCGTGAAATCGAGCATTTTCTGCGTACCGGTCAAACCCTGCCGGCACCTGAGCTGTTCGAGGTGGAACGTATTCTGCTTGAGCATCTGGCCGCGCTGCATGCCTTCTATGGCGATGTCATGGGCGTACGCATTGCTCGCAAGCATGTGGGCTGGTATCTCGCAACTCTGCCGGGCGCCAGGGAGTTTCGCGCCCACTTCAATCGTTTGGAAGATACGGAAGCACAGTGCGCCAACGTTCGTGAGTTCTTTGCCGAGCGTTACAAGAGCCTGGTGACAGGGGACGGAGAGGGGGTGGCCGCATGACGATGATGACCGAGACTTTAGTGAGTGGAACAGCACCCGTGAGCGACAACGTGAATTTGAAACAGCACCTCAATACACCGAGCGAAGAAGGCCAGACCCTTCGCGGGAGTGTCGAGAAGGCGCTGCACAATTATTTCGCCCACCTTGAGGGCGCGGCCGTCACGGACGTGTACAACCTGGTGCTCTCCGAAGTCGAGGCTCCGTTGCTCGAAAGCGTGATGAACTACGTCAAGGGCAACCAGACCAAAGCCAGCGAGCTGCTCGGTCTGAACCGCGGCACCCTGCGCAAGAAACTCAAGCAGTACGATTTGCTGTAAGCATTCAATCAAACCAGAAAGGCGCCCGCGTAAAACCGGTCGCCTTTTTTGCTGACTCCTTTGCTTTTGATGGAAATTGAGATGACCGACCAGACTACCCGCCTGCCGATCCGCCGCGCCTTGATCAGTGTTTCCGACAAGACCGGGATCCTCGAATTCGCCAAGGAGCTGGAAGCCCTGGGCGTGGAGATCCTCTCCACCGGCGGGACCTTCAAACTGCTGCAGGACAACGGCGTGGCCGCAGTGGAAGTCGCGGATTACACCGGTTTCGCGGAAATGATGGACGGCCGGGTGAAGACCCTGCACCCGAAAATCCACGGCGGTATCCTCGGTCGTCGCGGTATCGACGACGCCATCATGAACGAGCACGGCATCAAGCCGATCGACCTGGTAGCGGTCAACCTCTACCCGTTCGAAGCCACCATCTCCAAGCCGGGCTGCGACCTGCCGACCGCCATCGAGAACATCGACATCGGCGGCCCGACCATGGTCCGCTCGGCGGCCAAGAACCACAAAGACGTGGCCATCGTGGTCAACGCCAGCGACTACGGCCAGGTGCTGGAAAGCCTGAAGGCCGGCGGCCTGACCTACGCCCAGCGCTTCGACCTGATGCTCAAGGCCTTCGAACACACCGCGGCCTATGACGGCATGATCGCCAACTACATGGGCACCGTGAACCAGGCGGCCGAAACCCTGACCACCGAAGGCCGCAGCGAATTCCCGCGCACCTTCAACAGCCAGTTCATCAAGGCCCAGGAAATGCGCTACGGCGAGAACCCGCACCAGAGCGCGGCGTTCTACGTGGAAGCCAAGCCTGCCGAAGTCGGCATCGCCACCGCCACCCAGCTGCAAGGCAAGGAACTGTCGTACAACAACGTGGCCGACACCGACGCCGCGCTGGAATGCGTGAAGAGCTTCGTCAAGCCGGCCTGCGTCATCGTCAAGCACGCCAACCCGTGCGGCGTGGCCGTGAGCCCGGACGCTGAAGGCGGTATCCGCCAGGCGTATGAGCTGGCTTACGCCACCGACACCGAATCGGCCTTCGGCGGCATCATCGCCTTCAACCGCGAACTGGACGCCGAGACCGCCAAGGCCATCGTCGAACGTCAGTTCGTCGAAGTGATCATCGCCCCTTCGGTCAGCGACGAAGCCCGCGCCATTGTTGCCGCCAAGGCCAACGTGCGCCTGCTGGCCTGCGGCCAATGGTCGGCGGACCGTGTTCCGGCCTGGGACTACAAGCGCGTCAACGGTGGCCTGCTGGTGCAGAGCCGCGACATCGGCATGATCGGCGCCGACGACCTGAAAGTGGTGACCAAGCGCGCCCCGACCGAACAGGAAATCCACGACCTGATCTTCGCCTGGAAAGTAGCCAAGTTCGTCAAATCCAACGCCATCGTCTACGCCAAGAACCGTCAGACCATCGGCGTCGGCGCCGGCCAGATGAGCCGCGTGAACTCCGCCCGTATCGCCGCCATCAAGGCTGAACACGCCGGCCTGCAAGTGCAGGGCGCGGTCATGGCGTCCGATGCGTTCTTCCCGTTCCGCGACGGCATCGACAACGCAGCCAAGGTCGGCATCACCGCGGTGATCCAGCCAGGCGGCTCGATGCGCGACAACGAAGTGATCGCCGCCGCCGACGAGGCCGGCATTGCGATGGTATTCACCGGTATGCGCCACTTCCGCCACTAATACGGCAACGGTCGCACTGACGCCGGCATCTGCTGCGTTGGAGCCCACCCCGATGATGCTCATTGCCAGAAGGCAACTCCGCTCATCGAGGTGGGCTCCGCCTTGCATCTACCGGCGTCATTGCAACCTCCCAGCGCGTGAAACGCTTTGGGCTCCAAACAGAATTAGCGTCATCCGAGGTTTTTGAAATGAATGTACTGATCATTGGTAGCGGCGGTCGTGAACACGCCCTGGCCTGGAAAGTCGCTCAAGACCCACGGGTCGAGAAAGTCTTCGTTGCTCCGGGCAACGCCGGCACCGCCATCGAAGCCAAGTGCGAGAACGTGGCCATCGACGTATTGGCCCTCGAACAGTTGGCCGACTTTGCCGAGAAGAATGTTTCCCTGACCATCGTCGGTCCGGAAGTCCCGCTGGTGGCCGGCGTGGTCGACCTGTTCCGCTCCCGCGGCCTGGACTGCTTCGGTCCGACCGCTGGCGCGGCCCAGCTGGAAGGTTCGAAAGCCTTCACCAAGGACTTCCTGGCTCGCCACAAGATCCCGACCGCCGACTACCAGAACTTCACCGAGATCGAGCCGGCCCTGGCTTATCTGCGGGAAAAGGGCGCGCCGATCGTGATCAAGGCCGACGGCCTGGCCGCCGGTAAGGGCGTGATAGTCGCCATGACCCTGGCCGAAGCCGAAGACGCCGTGCGCGACATGCTGGCCGGCAATGCCTTCGGCGACGCGGGTTCCCGTGTGGTAATCGAAGAGTTCCTCGACGGCGAGGAAGCCAGCTTCATCGTCATGGTCGACGGCAAGAACGTGCTGCCCATGGCCACCAGCCAGGACCACAAACGCGTCGGCGACGGCGACAGCGGCCCGAACACCGGCGGCATGGGTGCCTACTCCCCTGCCCCGGTGGTCACCGCCGACGTGCACCAGCGCGTGATGGACCAGGTGATCTGGCCGACCGTGCGCGGCATGGCCGACGAAGGCAACGTCTACACCGGTTTCCTGTACGCCGGTCTGATGATCGACAAGGCCGGCAACCCGAAGGTCATCGAGTTCAACTGCCGCTTCGGCGACCCGGAAACCCAACCGGTGATGCTGCGCCTGCAGTCGAGCCTGGTGCTGCTGGTCGAGGCCGCTCTGGCCCAGGCGCTGGACAAGGTCGAAGCGCAATGGGATCCACGTCCGAGCCTGGGCATCGTCCTGGCCGCCGGCGGCTACCCTGGTGACTACGCCAAAGGCGCGGTGATCGAAGGCCTGGACGCAGCCGCCAAACTGGAAGGCAAAGTCTTCCACGCCGGTACCGCACTCAAGGACGGTCAAGTGGTAACCTCCGGCGGCCGCGTGCTCTGCGCCACCGCCCTGGGCGAAAGCGTGGGTGCCGCGCAGCAGCAGGCTTACCAACTGGCGGCTAAGATCGATTGGCAAGGCTGCTTCTATCGCAAAGACATCGGTTACCGGGCCATTGCCCGCGAGCGTGGCGAAAGTCAGGAGTAATCCTGTCTTCCGGTCAGGCCAGGGCCCCAGGCCCTTGCCTGACTGCTCCAGCGCCGCGCATAGTTATAATCTGGCATCAACCTACGAAGGGATTTCGCCGTGCGCTGGCTCAGGACTGCCATAGGTTTCACCGTCACTCTGCTGACCCTGCTCTGCTTGATCCCGGCCCAGGCCGCACAAGGCAGTAACTGGGCCGTTTTGCTCGATGAACAGGCCGACCTGCAACTGAGCGATATCCGCTCCCCGCGCTACACCAATCAATTCAGCCCGATCGAACTGGAACGCATCACCGCCGCCGAACCCGGAGGCGCATTATGGTTGCGTTTCAAACTGCAACCGGGCCAGCACGAACAACTGCTGCGGATCTTCGCGCCCGACCTGTCACGTCTGGACATGTATGTGCTGGACGGCGACAACCTGGTCGAGCAACTGACCTCCGGCACCCAGCAGCCCCAGGCCGAACGGCCTTTGCCCAGCAGCGACTTCATGCTGCCGCTGCCGCAGAACCAGAAGACCCTCGATGTCTATCTGCGCCTGGTCTCCGATCATCAGTTGCGCCCGTACATCACCCTGCAATCGGCGGTCATGACCGCGGCCAATCAGGGCCAGAGCGTGCTCTACGGCCTGCTGTTCGGCTGCATGGGCATGCTGATGCTGCACAACCTGGTGCGCTACGCCTACACCCGCTCGCGCAGCAGCCTGTGGCTGGCGTCCTGCGAAGCATTGGTAATGCTCAGCCTGGCGCTGATGCTCAACCTGTTCGGCCCCTGGCTGCCGGACTGGCATGCGATACAGACCCCTGGCGCCTACCTGGCGCTGCTCTTGACCACCCCTTGTGGGCTGATGTTCGTCTATCGCTTTTTCGCCCCGCTGGGTCCGCATCCGCTGAACAAGCTGCTGCTGGTCGACATCCTGATGGTCGGCCTGTGCAGCCTGCTGCTGCTGTTCGTCGATTCGCTGCCGCTGAATCTCATCACTTACGGCCTGGTGGCCCTGGTCGGCCTGAGCATGCTGTTCATCGCCGGTTATCACTGGCACAAAGGCTACCACCCGGCGCGCTACTTCGTAGCCGGCATGGGCATCTTCAACATCGGCGCGCTGATCGTGCTGCCAGCACTGCTGGGGCTGACCATGGTCGCACCCCAGGGGCTGATCATCACCCTGCTGGTGACCATGTGCCTGAGCGGGTGGGCGATGAGCATCGCCCTGGGCGAGCGCCAGCGCAGCATCACCGAGGATGAATTCAGCGTCAGCCGCGACCTCGCCGCCAGCAACGCCGAGGTCAATGCCAAGGCCGAGTTCCTGGCGAAGATCAGCCACGAAATCCGCACACCGATGAACGGTGTGTTGGGCATGACCGAACTGCTGCTGGGCACGCCGCTGTCAGTCAAACAGCGCGACTACGTGCAGACCATCCACAGCGCCGGCAACGAGCTGCTGACCCTGATCAACGAGATCCTCGACATCTCCAAGCTCGAGTCCGGGCAAATCGAGCTGGACGATGTGCAGTTCGACCTCAATGCCCTGATCGAAGACTGCCTGAGTATTTTCCGCGCCAAGGCCGAGCAGCAGAACGTCGAGCTGATCAGCTTCATCCAGCCGCAGGTGCCGCGCGTGATCAGCGGTGACCCGACCCGCTTGCGCCAGGCCATGCTCAGCCTGTTGGAAAACGCCCTGAAGAAGACCGACGAAGGCGAGGTCCTGGTGGTGGTCGCGCTGGACGAGCGCACCAGCAAACCGCGCCTGCGTATCGCCGTGCAGGACAGCGGCCAGCCGATGGAAGCCGAAGAGCGCGATGCCCTGCTGCATTCGGAACTGCACAGCAAGAACTTCCTCGCCAGCACCCGCCTGGGCGGCAATCTCGGCCTGGTCATCGCTCGCCAGCTGATCCTGCTGATGCATGGCGAGTTCGGGATCAAGACCAGCGCCAACCAGGGCAGCACCCTGTGGCTGACCCTGCCGCTGGACCCGGAGCGCCTGGAGCATCCGACCTCCGACCTGGATGGCCCGCTGCAAGGAGCGCGGGTGCTGGTGGTGGACGACAACGACACCTGCCGCAAGGTCCTGGTGCAACAATGCAGCGCCTGGGGCCTGAACGTCAGCGCCGTGCCTTCGGGCAAGGAAGCCCTGGCCCTGCTGCGTACCAAGGCGCACCTGCGCGACTACTTCGACGTGGTGCTGCTCGACCAGAACATGCCCGGCATGACCGGCATGCAACTGGCGGCCAAGATCAAGGAAGACCCGAGCCTGAACCACGACATCCTGCTGATCATGCTCACCGGCATCAGCAACGCGCCGAGCAAGGTCATCGCGCGCAACGCCGGGGTCAAGCGCATCCTCGCCAAACCTGTGGCCGGCTATACCCTCAAGACCACCCTGGCCGACGAACTGACCCAGCGCAACAAGGGCCAGTTCGTGCCGCACCAGCCCCATGCGCTGAGCGGGGTTCCGGTGCCGGTCAAGGTGCCAAGCGACTTCCGCATCCTGGTGGCCGAGGACAACAGCATTTCCACCAAGGTGATTCGCGGCATGCTCGGCAAGCTCAACCTGCAGCCCGATACCGCGAGCAACGGCGAGGAAGCCCTGCAAGCGATGAAGGCCCAGCGCTACGACCTGGTGCTGATGGACTGCGAAATGCCGATCCTCGACGGCTTCTCCGCCACCCAGCAGCTGCGGGCCTGGGAAGTCGGCAACCAGCGCGTGCGCACGCCCGTGGTGGCACTGACCGCGCACATCCTCACCGAGCACAAGGAACGCGCGCGGCAGGCCGGCATGGACGGGCACATGGCCAAGCCGGTGGAGCTGTCGCAACTGCGCGAACTGATCGAGCACTGGGTGGCGCAGCGCGACCTGCAGAACCGCACCACGGCGCAACCGTCCTGAGCCGACAGCACGACAAACGCCTGTTAAACTCCGCTCGCCCTCCCTCGCTGTGAGTTTGCGCCATGCTCCATGTGCTGTTCAGCGTGTACCTGAAGATGCTGGTGCTCTACAGCCCCTTCTTCGTCCTGTCCTGCTTCATCAGCCTGACTCGCGGCTACTCCAACAAGGAACGTCGGCGCCTGGCGTGGAACGTCGCCCTGGCGACCCTGGCCTCCAGCGTGCTGCTGTACCTGTTCGGACGGGTGATCTTCAGTGTGTTCGGCATCACCGTGGATGCCTTCCGCATCGGCGCGGGCAGCGTGCTGTTCATCTCGGCGCTGGGCATGGCCCAGGGCAAGTCGGCGATCCAGACCGACAACGTGCAGCAGGACGTGACCATAGTGCCGCTGACCATCCCGCTGACCGTCGGCCCCGGCACCATCGGCGCCCTGCTGGTGATGGGCGTCAGCCAGCCGCACTGGGACGACAAACTCACCGCGATCCTCAGCATCGCCCTGGCCAGCTTCACCGTCGGCGTGGTGCTGTACCTGTCCAACCGCATCGAGCGAATCCTGGGTGACCAAGGCTTGCAGATCGTCAGCCGACTGATGGGGCTGTTCGTCTGCGCCCTGGCGGCGCAGATCATCTTTACCGGGGTCAAGGGGTATCTGGGTTAGAGGCAGCTGCAAGCAGCAAGCTACAAGCTGCAAGAACAAGCAGGCTCACTGGGGACAGTGAGCCTGTGCTGTTTCTGGGGTAGGGGTTTTTAAGCGTCCAGGCGCCACTGCAAGGCATCCAGGGCATCGCAGCCGTCTTGCAGCAACAGGTGGGCAGCGTTGACGAAGTGACTCAGGTCGCGCTCGCTCACGCCTTTGAGGCTCAGGCAGTTGAGGCTGCAGATCCCGCGAGGCCTTGATGCGCTGCACCGCGCCGCCATGCAGATCGGCTGCGGGCGCGTTGCGATCGAGGTGGAACACCGGGGTGGGGGTGAGATTGCTTTGTAGGGGGATGAAGTCGGTCATTGGGAAGCTCCATGGTTAGCATTTCTGCACTCATAGGCTCGCTTTCCGACCGGCTAAGATCGGCCGCCGATGCGTCGGCGACCGGACAACTATGGCGATACAGGAAATCAGCGACAACCCTTAATGTGTTGCTATTACCTTCTGCAAAACCAGACCTGCCTCCCAGACACCCCCACGCCTGTAGCCGCTGCCGAGCCCGCGAGGCTGCGATAGGACCGAAGGTCCTCCAGCGGTTTCACAATCCCTGCGCCCCCTTCGGGGTCGATCGCAGCCTCGCAGGCTCGGCAGCGGCTACAGGGCTCAGCGCCGACCGGCAGGTCGCGCCCGGCTTTGGCTTTGGCTTTGCTTTTGATCTTGATCCACCCGCCCCATCGGGAGGCCGAGTGGAGGTGTTCATCAGGGGAATGGCGCGCAGCGCCCCTCGACGCAGTCGAGGACATCGTATGGAGGTCGAAGCGAAGCCGACCGGAGTCGATGCCCCCCTGATGGACGCCGGAACGAGGGAACCCGAGCGCAGCGAGGGCCGTACGCAGGGGCAAGCGTTTTTGGTTCCTTTTTAGGCGTTTGTAAAAAGGGACTCGCCGTAAGGGCGAAACCGCCAGCCGCCGTTACCGCAGGAACGGATATGTACACCGTCCAAAAAATGCAGCGCCAGCACGGACGCCATCGCGGGCAAGCCTCGCTCCTACAAAAACATGCCCTCGCCATAACGGCGGAACCATACAGCCGCCCGGGAGCAAGGCAGGTCTATGGCTTCTCGCCGTACCACCTCGGCGTATACACCCACTCCCCACCTCCAGCCTTGGGGAATACGCAGGTGGTGGAAGAACCCACCAACACCATGGTGCGCATATCCACCTGCTCCGGGGTCAGGGTGCCGAGGGTGGTGACCCTCAGGGTCTGCCCCGGGCGGCCGATATCCCGCCCCAGCACTACGGACGTATCCGCGGTGCGGTGCTGGCGCACGATCTCCAGTGCGCGCCCCAGTTGCCAAGGGCGCGAGCGCGAGATCGGGTTGTAGAAGGCCAGGGCCAGGTCGGCCTGGGACGCCAGGTCCAGGCGTTTTTCGATGATTGCCCAGGGCTTGAGGTTGTCCGATAGGGACAGCACGCAGAAGTCGTGGCCCAGGGGCGCGCCAGCCTGTGCAGCGGTGGCCAGGGAAGCGGAAACCCCGGGAAGAATTTCCAGCTCGACCTGATGCCAGCTCGACTCGCTGGATTCGTGCAGCGCTTCCAGCACCGCCGCGGCCATGGCAAAGACACCCGGATCGCCGGAGGACACCACCACCACCGAACGGCCCTGGGCGGCGAGTTCGAAGGCGTGGCGGGCACGCTGCATTTCTTCGCGGTTGTCGGTGCAATGCATGACCTGGTCGGCACGGAACGGGCCGGCCATACGCACATAGGTTTCGTAGCCGAGGATATCGTTGGCCCGCGCCAGTTCGGCTTTCACCGCCGGCACCATCAGCTCGGCGGCGCCAGGGCCCAGGCCGATCACTGCCAGGCGACCACGAGGGCGGCCAATCTGCTGCGGGTCCAGCGGCTGGCTGGCCACGGCAATGGCGATGTCTTCACCCACGCTCAGCGGAGGCAGCAGTTGCGACACGGCCTGTTGCGCCAGTTCGGCCACACTGCTGGCAGCCGGGGCGAAACGCAGGGGCACACCCAGCTCGGCGGCGGCTTCGCGCAAGACCGGGCTGGCCATTTCACTGTCGGCGGCCAGCAGGCAGGCGACGGATTGCACCGCAATTTTCTTCTGATGCAAGGCATCACGCAGGGCATCGGCGCCAGTGATCTTGCCGTTGCAGGCAATCAGCACACTGCGCGGATAGATCAGCAGCTCGTTGGCGGCCGGCTCACGCTCGGCCGAGCCGACGCGGATGGTCAACCGGGCTTGCTGGTCCTGCGGCAACCGGGCCTCGGCCAGCCAGGGCGCGGCACCTTCGATGCGCACGCTTTCACCGCCCAGCAGGTCGGAAACGAAACGCTTGCCCAGCTCCAGATCGCCCAGGGCATAACCACTGGGCGGATTGAGCAGGCAGGTGCCGAAGCGCAGTTCGCCGCTGGTGGTGATGGCCGCTGCCACACCCAGTCCCGCGGCGATTTCCCGGGCCATGACGTTCACCCCGCCCAGGCCACCGAGCAACGGCACCACCGCGCTGCCGTCTTCGGCCACGGCCAGTACCGGCGGCTCCGCGCCCTTCTCCAGCAACAGCGGGGCCAGGGTGCGGATGACGATGCCCGCGGCGCACAGGGCGATGATCGGCGTGTCCTGTTGATACAGCTGGCGCAGGGTCGCGCCGAACTCCTGGTACGGACGGTCAGCGCCCTCGACCCGTTCGGCCAGGCCATGGATCAGCGCATCCGGGTACAGCCGTTGAAGTTTGCGCGCAGTCGCCAGGCTGCCTTGGCCAAGGATGACGATGGCCGGTGCGGAACGGACCATCATCCTTGCCACCTTTCGCCGGGCACGATGATCAGCGAGAAATACGGCGAAGACATCGGCTCCACTTCATCCAGCGGCACGATTTTCTGGTTGGCCATGGTCGCGCGCTCGACGTACAGCGCGCGCTCGGCCAGGCCCAGTTCTTCGAGCACCTGGCGCACCTTGGGGAAGTTGCGCCCCAGCTTCATCACCACCGCCGCGTCGGCATCGGCCAGACGACGCTTGAGTTCGTCATGGGGCAGCACGCCAGACAGCACCGACAGGCTCTGGTTGCGATACACCAGCGGCGCGCCCAGCACCGAGGCGCCACCGAGCATCGAGCACACCCCCGGCACCACTTCGGCCTCATAACGCTCGGCCAGGCGGTCGTGCAGGTACATGTAGGAGCCGTAGAAGAACGGATCGCCTTCGCAGATCACCGCCACGTCGCGGCCGGCGTCCAGGTGTTCGGCCAGTTGCTCGCTGGCGCTGTCGTAGAAGTCGCTGATCACTTGCTCGTAGGACAGCGGCGCCGGCAGCACTTCGGTAGTTACCGGGTAGACCAGCGGCAACAGGGTCTGCGCGCCTTGCAGGTGCGCTTCGATGATGCCGAAGGCATTGCCCTTTTTACCCTTGGCGACGAAGTACGCCACCACCGGCGATTCGCGCAGCAGGCGCAGGGCCTTGAGGGTAATCAGTTCCGGATCACCGGGGCCGACGCCCAGGCCGATCAAACGTCCAGGTTGCTGCATCATTCGATCTCCGTGGCCAGGGCGTTGACGGCGGCGGCGGCCATGGCGCTGCCGCCCAGGCGACCTTGCATGATCACAAAAGGCACGCCGCGGCTGTCGGCGGCGAGCATCGCCTTGGACTCGGCCGCGCCGACGAAGCCTACCGGGAAGCCGAGGATCAGCGCCGGTTTCGGTGCACCGGCGTCGAGCATCTCCAGCAGGTAGAACAGCGCGGTCGGGGCGTTGCCGATCACCACCACGCTGCCTTCCAGGTACGGCCGCCACAGCTCCAGGGCCACCGCCGAGCGGGTGTTGCCCAGCTCGCGGGCCAGCTCCGGCACGCTCTCGTCGCGCAGGGTGCAGATCACCTGATTGTTCGCCGGTAGACGGGCGCGGGTAATGCCTTCGGACACCATGCGCGCATCGCAGAGGATCGGCGCACCGGCGGCCAGGGCAGCGCGCCCGGCCTGGCCCGCGCCTTCGGAGAATTGCAGACCGTCGATGGCATCGACCATGCCGCAGGCATGGATCACCCGCACCGCGAGTTTTTCCAGGTCCGCGGGGATGCGATCGAGCCTGGCCTCCTCGCGAATGATCGCGAAGGAGTTGCGATAGATCTCCTGACCGTCGCGGATGTAATCAATCATCAAGGGTGCTCCGTGGGCGGGCATCGAGCAATGCGCCGGCCGCTTCAAGGGAAAGGTTGCGTGCGTGCAGCGTGCCGAAACCCGGCTGCGCGGCATCGCGAAAATAGAGGTCGTAACGACCGGGGGCGACGGCCAGCAAAGTGGCCGGTGCCACATGGGCGGCGGCGCAGGAACGCGAGCAGCCGGACAGGTGGACGTCCAGGCGCTGGCCGTGGCGCTGGAGCAAGGCGGCCAGCTTTACCGCGTCGCCCTTGGTATCGGCCAGGGCCTTGCCGCAGCCACTGGAGCCGGTGCAGGCAATCAAGTGGGCCAGGGTTTGCTGTGGCGAACAGGGAAACCCCAGCTGTTGCAGGCGGCGCGTGACTTCAGCTGCGTCTTCGCCCCGCAGGTTCGGCAGCAACAGGCTTTGCCAGGGGGTAAACCTCAGGCTGCCGTCGCCCCATTGCTCGGCCAGTTGCGCTGCGCCGCGCAGCATCAGCGGGTCCAGCCGCCCCAGGGGCGTGACGGCGCCGACATAGACCTGGCCCGGTTGCCGCTGTGGATAAGTACCGATATGCAGCGACTCGGAAGGGGCAGTACGCTGCCAATCGCCCACCTTGATCACCGGCCCCGGCAAGCGCGCGGACACCTGCGCCAGCAGCGCGTCCGCCGAGTGCTCCGCCAGCAGCTGGCGCATGCGGGTCTGTTCGGGGCGGGCCAGGTCGAGAAACAACTCCAGCACCGCCACCACCAGGGCCAGCCCATCCTCCAGCGCCACGCTGGCCAGGGGCCGGTCCCCAGGGCAACCGGCCAGGCCGAAGGCCAGCCAAGGCTCGCCCGCGCCTTCGAACGCCGAGAGCCACAGGTCATGGGGATGTTCCAGCATGGCCAGGGCTTCGCCACCGTCGAGCTGCACGGCGAACTTGGGCGACAACTCATGAAAACGCGGATGGCTCTGCAAGGTGGCAAGAATCTGCCCGGCCAGGGGACGGGTGTCGATGATCATCTGCCGGTCGATCCCGGCCGTGGGGCTGAGCATCAGGTTGCGCACATCGTCGCCGGCCGCGGTGGCCGGTCCCAGGCCGGCGGCCAGCAGATCGGCGATCAGCGCCTGATGCTCGGCGCCAATGCCGCGGATCTGCAGATTGGCGCGGTTGGTCGCCTCGATCACCCCGTCGGCATAACGCTCGGCCGCAGCGGCCACCGCGCGGGCCTGGGCCGCGCTGATCGCCCCACCGGCCAGCTTGATCCGGCAGATACCGCCGTCCAGCGCCGGGACGATACGCAGCAACCCCGGACAGGCCGAGGGGCGTAAGGCGGTGGACATCGGGCGTTCGTTCAAGGGGGTGACCGGCTGTGTGGGAAAGGCGCTTCGCGGGCGAAGGCGCGGTATTATGCCTGCTTTGTCCGAAGGCATGAAAAGCCTGCCTGTCGGAAGAACAGGTTTTACCCTCGAGGAATAGCGATGTCGCCCTGGCTGACAGTAGTGGGAATCGGTGAAGACGGCTTCAAGGGCCTGGGCAAGAACGCCCGGCGCGCCCTGCTGGGCGCTTCGCGGATCGTCGGCGGCCAGCGGCAACTGGACCTGCTGCCGGTGTGCATCCGCGGCGAGCGGCAGTTGTGGCCGAGCCCCTTCTCACTGGAACCGGTACTGGCCAGGCGGGGCGAGCCGGTGTGCGTGCTGGCCAGCGGCGACCCGATGCTGTTCGGCGTCGGCGCCAGCCTGGCGCGCCAGGTGGCCCAGGAGGAAATGCACGTCCTGCCCTCGCCCTCCTCTTATTCATTGGCCGCCGTACGCCTGGGCTGGCCGCTGCAAGAGGTGGTGACGCTCTCGGTGGTCGCGCGCCCCGTGGCGGCCCTCAGCGCCCAGCTGTTCAGCGGCGTGCGCCTGCTGGTCCTGAGCAATGACGGCCTCAGCCCCTCGGCCATCGCCGCGCTGTTGCGCGAACGCGGCTTCGGCCCGAGCCGGCTCAGCGTGCTCGAGCATCTGGGTGGCGAAGCCGAACGGCGGATCGACGGCAGCGCCAACGACTGGAGCGACCCAGCCATCGCCGACCTCAATCTGGTGGCCATCGAATGCCTGGCCGAACCCGATACGCTGCGTCTGTCGCGCCTGGCCGGCTTGCCGGACTCGGCCTTCCAGCACGACGGCCAGTTGACCAAGCGCGATGTCCGCGCCATTACCCTGGCCCGTCTGGCACCGACTCCTGGCGAACTGCTGTGGGATGTCGGCGCCGGCAGTGGCTCGATCGGCATCGAATGGATGCGCGCGCACCCCAGCTGCCGGGCCCTGGCCATCGAAGCCGACCCAGGCCGCCAGCAACTGATCGAACACAACCGCGACGTCCTCGGCGTGCCCGGTCTGCAACTGATTCGCGGCAGCGCGCCCCAGGCCTTGGACGGGCTGGAAGCCCCGGACGCGATCTTCATCGGCGGCGGCGTAACGCGCCCCGGTGTGCTCGACACCTGCTGGGCCCGGCTCAAGCCCGGTGGCCGGCTGGTGGCCAACGCCGTGACCCTGCAAAGCGAAACGACCCTGATGGCCTGGCGCGAACGCCATGGCGGCGAGCTGACCCGCATCCATGTCGCCCAGGCCCTGCCGCTGGGGGATTTCGACACCTGGCGCCAGGCGCTGCCCATTACCTTGCTCGACCTCGTCAAACCGCTATGAGCGCCCTTCATCTCCCTGCAGGCGCGGACATGCGCCGGTACAAGGCCGCGCAGCATGCGTGAAGAAACGGCGGAACAACCCGCCCCGCTGCGCAGTGGCCTGACCACCGGCAGCTGCGCCACCGCCACCAGCCTGGCGGCGGCGCGCCTGTTGCTCGAGGGCACCAGCGCCGATGCGGTGGAGATCGTCCTGCCCAAGGGCAAGCAGGTGCAGATGCGCCTGGAGTTCTGCCGCCTTACCGACAACGGCGCCGAAGCCGGCACGATCAAGGATGCCGGCGACGACCCCGACGTGACCCACGGCGCCCTGCTCTATTCCCAGGTGCGCCTGAGCCCGGGCAGCGGCATTCGTTTCATCGCCGGCAAAGGCGTGGGCACCGTGACCCGGCCCGGCCTGGTGCTGGGTGTGGGCGAGCCGGCGATCAATCCGGTGCCGCGCCGGATGATCAGCGAGCACCTGGCAACGCTGGCCCGGGAACGGGGCTACCAGGGCGGCTTCGAGGTCACGGTCAACGTCGAGGACGGCGAAGCCCTGGCGCTGAAAACCATGAACCCGCGGCTGGGCATTCTCGGCGGCCTGTCGATCCTCGGCACCAGCGGCATCGTGCGGCCGTTTTCCTGCGCGGCCTATATCGCCTCGATCCACCAAGGCATCGACGTCGCCAAGACCAACGGCTACCTGCACATCGCCGCCTGTACCGGCAACGCCAGCGAAGACACCATGCGCCGCGTCTACGACCTGCCAGAAATCGCCCTGATCGAAATGGGCGACTTTGTCGGCGCCGTGCTCAAGCACCTGCGCAAAGTGCCGGTGGACAAGCTCAGCCTGTGCGGCGGTTTCGGCAAGATCAGCAAGCTCGCGGCCGGGCATATGGACCTGCACAGCCGCCATTCCAGCATCGACCTGCCGCAACTGGCCGAATGGGCCGCGGCGGTCGGCGCCGACCAGGCACTGCAAAGCGCCATCCGTGGCGCCAACACCAGCCAGCAGGCCCTGGCCATGGCCAGCGTCGCCGGCATCGCCCTGGGCGACGCGGTGTGCCAGCACGCCCTGGACTTCGCCCGTAGTGTGGTGCCGCCACAGGTCCAGGTCGAAGTCTTCGCCATCGATCGCCAGGGCGGCATCGTCGGCCATGCCGGAGCTTTTCGATGAAACCCATACTACTGCTGGGCGGCGTGACCGAAGCCCTGGCCATCGCCCGGACCCTGGGGCCGGAGCACATCTATAGCCTGGCGGGTATCGGGCGCGTGCCCGCTGACCTGAACTGCCAGGTGCGGGTCGGCGGCTACGGCGGCGCCGAGGGCCTGGCCCGGTTCATCCGCGAGCAAGGCATCGAGCTGCTGCTGGACGCCACTCACCCCTACGCCGCCCGGATCAGCCAGAACGCCGCCACGGCCGCGCGGCTGTGTGACATCCCCTGCTGGGCCCTGCGCCGACCGGCCTGGCAAGCGCAGGCCGGTGACGACTGGCGCGAAGTCCGCGACTGGGCCGAACTGGTCCAGGCACTCCAACCCTTCAAGCGCCCGCTGTTCACCCTGGGCCGCGAACCCTTGCAGCATCTGCATGAGATCCCCGCCGAGCAGTTCTGGACCCTGCGCGCCCTCGACCAGTACCCCGGCAATGAGCGGTGCGAAGTGATAGGCGCACGCGGTCCCTTCCTGATCGACAGCGAGCGCGAACTGTTCGAACGCCGCCGTATCGACGTGCTGATCAGCAAGAACAGCGGCAGCAGCGCCACCGAACCCAAGCTGGAAGTGGCGCGCGAACGTGGGGTGCCAGTGCTGATCCTGCAGCGGCCGCCATTGCCACCCGTCGATCGGGAATTCCATGACCTGGGCGAGTTGCTCCAGGCCCTGCACTGACCTCCTGGCCGCGCAAAAGCGCGGCCGATACATCGAGTTACCAAGTCTCCCGCTGAACGGCAAGGCGCAGCCCTGGCCGCCGCGCCACGGGCCCTTCGCGTATTGAAGACAGAGGAAACACTTGCGGCGTTGGCCACGAACAGGCCTTGCGTCACGATCAAAGGCCTACCCACTTAGTAACTTATTTGTTACCTTTAAGGCCGACGATGATCACAGTCGAGGAATACCAGCAAGAGAACCAGCGCAGCCCCTTCGCTCGCTGGTTCGAAACGCTGGATACCCAGGCAGCCGTCAAGGTTTCCACCGCGCTGCTGCGCCTGGAAATGGGCAACACGTCCAACATCAAGTGGTTCGACGGGCTTGGCGAATACCGCATCGATTGGGGCCCGGGCTACAGAATCTACCTGATCCAGGAAGGCAGGCACCTGGTGATCCTGTTTGGCGGTGGCGACAAATCCACCCAGCAGGCAGACATCAGGCAGGCGAAAAAACTGATCGCCGAATTCCATCACCGCAAGAAGGCCGAACCGAAAACGAGGTGACACCCATGGCACTGACTCGAAGCTTCAAGCACAGCATTGCCGAACGCGCCGAGCGCGACCCGGCGTTTTCCCAGGCGCTGCTGGACGAGGCTGCTACGCTGTTTCTCAACGGCGAACCGGAGATGTCGCGGATCATTCTGCGCGACCTGATCAACGCCACCGTTGGCTTCGAAGCGCTGGCCCGGGAGACCGCCAAGCCGAGCAAGAGCCTGCATCGCATGCTGTCCGCCAGCGGCAACCCGAGCATGGACAACCTGGCCGCGATCTTTGCCGCCATCCGCGCCAAGCTCGGGGTTGCCATCGAGGTCCGCGCGGTACCGGCTCACTGAGGAACGGCAAATCCAGGTGGCGCTGCGACACCACACCGCACGACGCCTTTTTACTTATCCACAGCGATCAGGCTAAATACCCCCTGTTCGCTCAACCTGACGGATCGTCACCATGTCCCGACAACGGCTCGCATTTGCCTGGATCGCCTGCTTCGCAGTGCTGTTCAACATGCTTGCCATGCCGCTTTCGGGAGCCATGCAGCAGACCGACCGAGCGCCTGCCGAGCAGCTGTTGTGGGGCAGTTTCTGTTCCTCCAGCGGCACCAAGCTGGTGGCGATTTCCCTGGGCAAGCTGGAGCAGCAAGCCCCACAGAACGACGATCACTCCACCATGCAGCACTGCTGGTGCTGTTCCGGCTCGGCGCCCCTGGTCGCCCTGCCAGGCCATGCGCCGCAGTTGTATTTCGCCCGTTTCGAGTCCAACCGCAGCGTCGCGCCACCCGCGCTGGTCATGCCTACGCCGCGCCAGCAATGGCCGAGCCTCAATCCCCGCGCCTCGCCTCTGGTCTGATTCCACCTCGCAATTGATCTGCGTGTTGAATCGTTCTGGAGAACTGCCATGTTGAAATCCGTACAGGCCTTGCAAGCTCTGCTGCTGGCCGCTCTGCTGTTGCCCGCTGGTTTTGCCGCCGCCCATGAATACAAGGCCGGCGAGTTGCAGATCGCCCACCCCTGGTCGCAGGAGCTGCCGCCCAATGCACCGACGGTGGCGGCCTATTTCGTCATTCACAACACCGGCAAGAATGCCGACCGCCTGCTCGGCGTCGACTCGCCGATCTCGGGCAAGGCCGAGCTGCATGAACACGTGCAGCAGGGCGACCTGATGAAGATGCAGCAGGTGCCCAATGTGGCGATTGCCCCAGGCGAAACCCTCACCTTCGCGCCCATGGCCTATCACGTGATGCTGCTGGAGCTCAAAGATCGCAGCCTGCTCAGCGACGGCAAGCGCTTCCCGCTGACCCTGCACTTCGAGAAGTCCGGCGACGTCACGGTCGAGGTGGCGGTGCAGAAGCAGGCGCCCGCGGGCACCCAGGAACACATGCACGCCCAGTAAGTACCGGCCGTCATTACCGTGAACTCCCTGCGCTCGCCTGGCATCCGGCGATCCGTGCGCACGCCCCTGAAAGTACGGCGCGGCAGCTGGATCAGCCTGTTCGCCATGCTGATGATCTTTATCGGTCCGCTGATTTCCCAGTCGATGCCGATGGATCAGGCCATGCCGATGAACATGTCCATGTCGATGGACATGAACATGGGCGAGCCCGGCTGCCACGGTGAAAACCCGCACGGCGCAGAGCACGGCAAGGTCCAGGGCGAACACCATGCGCTCTGGGAAAAGTGCGGTTATTGCAGCCTGCTGTTCAACTGCCCGGCACTGCCTGGCAGCCTGTCGTTCACGGCGCTCGACAGTTCGCCGTCCAGCCACTTCCTCACCCCCTCGCCGCGCCTGGGCCATGCCCGGCAGACGGTGTTCCCCGGCGCCCGGACCCGCGCCCCGCCAGTCATTGCGTAAACCCCTCAACCGCACTTCACCCGGCCGACTGTAGAAAAGACAGCCGCAGGCTGCTGGCCGTGTTGTTTACGAAATGATTGATGGAACCTTTATGTCCAGGTTTTCTGCTGACACTCGCCTGTGCTCTGCCCAGGCCCCCGCTACCTTTGCCCTGAACGAACCTCGCGTACGTTTCAGCCATGCCATAGCCGTACTGTGCGGCGCCCTGCTCACACCACTGGCCCTGGCGGCCGAACAGCCGGTCGATCACAGCCAGCACGGCGAAGAACTGAGCCCGACGGTGATCACCGCCATCGCCCCCAGTTCGCCGCTGACCGTGGTCACCAACCCGAAAGACCCGCGCCAACCGGTCCCGGCCAGCGATGGCGGCGACTACCTGAAGACCATCCCCGGCTTCGCCCTGGTGCGCAACGGCGGCACCAACGGCGACCCGGTGCTGCGCGGCATGTTCGGCTCGCGCCTGAACATCCTCACCAACGGCGGCATGATGCTCGGCGCCTGTCCCGGCCGCATGGACGCGCCGACCTCCTATATCTCACCGGAAACCTACGACAAGCTGACGGTGATCAAGGGCCCGCAAACCGTGCTCTGGGGCCCGGGCGCTTCGGCCGGGACCATTCTCTTCGACCGTGAGCCGGAAAACTTCGGCGAGCTGGGTACCCGAGTCAACGCCAGCGTCCTGGCCGGCTCCAACGGCCGCTTCGACAAGGTGGTGGATGCCGCCGCCGGCGGACCGCTGGGCTACGTGCGAGTGATCGGCAACCAGGCCCATTCCGACGACTACAAGGACGGCAACAACGACACCGTGCCGTCGCGCTACGAGAAGTGGAACGGTGACGTCGCCCTGGGCTGGACCCCGGACGCCGACACCCTGCTGGAACTCACCGCCGGCAAGGGCGACGGCGAAGCACGTTACGCCGGGCGCGGCATGGACGGCTCGCAGTTCAAGCGCGAAAGCCTGGGGCTGCGCTTCGAGCGCTCCAACATCGGCGAGGTGCTGGATAAGGTCGAGGCGCAGGTCTACTACAACTACGCCGACCACGTGATGGACAACTACACCCTGCGCACGCCGTCCGGCACCGGGATGATGGCCGGCCCCATGGCCAGCAACGTCGATCGCCGCACCCTCGGCGCGCGGATCAAGGCCACCTGGCGTTGGGCCGATGTGCAGTTGATCAGCGGTATCGATGCGCAGACCAACGAACACCGCCAACGCAGCGCCATGGGCATCGACACCTACAAGGACCAGCCGCGCACCAAGGACGCCGACTTCCACAACTACGGCGCGTTCGGCGAGCTGACCTGGTACGCCGCCGACCAAGACCGGTTGATCAGCGGCGCCCGAGTGGACCGTGCCTCGGCCAAGGACTACCGCCAGAGCATCGGCTCCGGAATGATGAGCCGGCCCAACCCGACCGCTGGCGATACCCGCGCCGACACCCTGCCCAGCGGTTTCATCCGCTACGAGCATGACCTGTCCGACAGCCCGACCACGGTCTACGCCGGCCTCGGCCACACGCAACGCTTCCCGGATTACTGGGAGCTGTTCTCGCCGAAAATGGGCCCGGCTGGATCGGTCAACGCCTTCGATTCGATCAAGCCGGAAAAAACCACCCAGCTCGACTTCGGCCTGCAATACAAGACCGCGGAGCTGGAGGCCTGGGCCTCGGGCTACATCGGCCAGGTACGTGACTACATCCTGTTCAACTACCGCCCGGGGATGATGGGCATGACCTCGCAAGCCGAGAACATCGACGCACGCATCATGGGCGGCGAACTCGGCGCGGCCTACAAGCTGACCGACAACTGGAAGGCCGACGCCACCCTGGCCTACGCCTGGGGCAAGAACAGCAGCGACGGCACGCCACTGCCACAGATGCCGCCGCTGGACGCGCGTTTCGGCCTGACCTACAGCGAGGACAACTGGAGTGCCGGCGCCTTGTGGCGGGTGGTGGCGGCGCAAAACCGCATCGACGAAAACAAGGGCAACGTGGTCGGCAAGGACTTCGGCAAGAGCGGTGGCTTCGGCGTGTTCTCGCTCAACGGCGCCTATCGGATCAACAAGAACCTGAAGGTCAGCACCGGCGTCGACAACCTGTTCGGCAAGGCTTACGCCGAGCACCTGAACCTGGCCGGCAACGCCGGGTTCGGCTACCCGGCCAATGACCCGCAAGCCATCAACGAGCCGGGGCGCACGCTCTGGACCAAGGTGGACTTGAGCTTCTAAACACAACAAGAAATGGAGCCGCTGCCGACAGGCTGCGAAAAGATCCGCGGGATCTTCACGATGTCGATCGTTGCGTTCGATCGCAGCCTTCGGCAGCGGCTACAGAGACAATTGCCCATGCGGAGCATTCCCTGATGAGCCAACCCAAAGTGTCTTTCTACAACCTGGCCTGGCGCTGGCATTTCTACGCCGGGCTGTTCGTAGCCCCTTTCATGGTGATGCTGTCCCTGACCGGGATCATCTACCTGTTCAAACCCCAGCTCGACCAACTGATGTATGACAGCCTGCTGCAGGTGCCGGCGGGGCACCACATTCTCAGCGCCGATGAGCAGCTCCAGCGGGTCCAGGCCGCTTATCCCCAGGGCCACGTCAAACAGTACCTGCCACCGCTCGAAGCCGGACGCAGCGCGCAGTTCGTGGTGCAGAAGGAAGGTGGCGAACTCAATGTGTTCGTCGACCCTTACCACGGCACTATCCTTGGCGAGCAGGACGCCAAGAACAATCTGCAAGCCATCGCCCGGGCCATTCATGGCGAGCTGATGATCGGCACTCTCGGCGATCGGCTGGTGGAGCTGGCGGCGAGCTGGGGCATCGTCCTGGTGGTGTCCGGGCTGTACCTGTGGTGGCCGCGCGGCAAGTCTTCGGCCGGGGTGTTGTGGCCACGCCTGGGTAGCCGCGGCCGCGTGCTGTGGCGCGACCTGCATGCCGTGGTCGGCTTCTGGGGCGCGGCGTTCCTGCTGCTGATGCTGCTCAGCGGCATGACCTGGACCGGTTTCTGGGGCAAGCAATACGCCGAACTGTGGAACCGCTTTCCGGCGGCGATGTGGAATGACGTGCCCAAGTCCGACCAGCAGGCCGGCGAGCTCAACACCGCCAGCCGCCAGACCGTACCCTGGGCCATGGAGAACACGCCGCTGCCGATGTCCGGCAACCACGCCGAACACATGGCTCACGGCGCCGCGCACGAAGGTCCGGCCGCTCCTGTGATCAGCCTGCAGCAGGTGCAGGACATCGCCACCCAACGCAAGGTCGAAGCCGGTTACAGCATCACCCTGCCGACCACCGCCAGCGGCGTGTTCACCATTGCCGTGTTCGCCAACGATCCGCGCAACGACGCCACCCTGCATGTCGACCAATACACCGGCAAGGTCCTGGCCGATGTGCGCTGGCAGCAGTACAGCAACGTCGCCCGCGCCACCGAAGTCGGGGTGATGCTGCACGAAGGCAAGATGTTCGGCCCGTTCAACCAGATCGCGGTGCTGCTGATCTGCCTGATGATCCTGCTGAGCGCCGTCAGCGGCCTGGTGATCTGGTGGAAGCGCCGCCCCCAGGGGCGCCTCGGTGTACCGCCGCTGCGCCACGACCTGCCGAAATGGAAAACCGCGATGGCGATCATGCTGGCGCTGGCCGTGGCCTTTCCCCTGGTCGGAGCCTCGCTGGTGGCCGTGTGGCTGCTGGATCGCTTGCTGTTGTCGCGCTGGAACCGCTCGGCTGAATCGGCCTCATCTTCATCATGAATCAGGCGAGATGCGCGGTTTAGAGGGATCTGTAGACTGCTGTCGCTTCAATTTCCGACACGCATAATGTTACTTTATAACACTTGCATGTATGATCCCTGCTCGCGGCCACCAAGGCCGCGGGTATTCCTCCCGAAGAAGCGATTCAACCGCCCCAATGAACTGCCCCTCAATAAATAGGTACCTTGCGTCCAGCCTCTGCCTGCTGGCCCTGAATCAGCCCGCCCAGGCCGACGAGGCGCCCCTGACGCTGCCCACCGGCACCATCAGCGCACCCGCCATCGACGCGCAGGACATCAGCCTGCAGACCCCGACCAGCGCCGGTTCGCGCCTGGGCCTGAGCGCCCTGGAAACCCCGGCCAGCACCGAGAGCCTGAGCGGCGAGCGCATTCGCCAGCGTGGCGACCGCAGCGTGCAGGACGCGGTGTCGCGCAGCACCGGGATCAGCCGCACTGGCACCCCCGGCGACGGCGGCACTTCGTTGTCGGCCCGTGGCTTTACCGGCCAGGGTTCGGTAATGCAGTTGTATGACGGCAATCGCCTGTACAGCGGCATGGGCACCGTGACATTCCCGGTGGACACCTGGTCGGTGGAACGGGTGGATGTGCTGCGCGGCCCGGCCTCGGTGCTGTATGGCGAAGGCGCCACAGGCGCGGTGGTCAACGTGATTCCGAAGAAACCCTTCACCGGAGAAATCGAAAACCACCTGCGCCTCGGCTACGGTTCCTACGACAGCCAGCAGCAGGCCCTCGACAGCGGCGGTTCGCTGAGCGACACCCTGAGCTATCGCCTGAACCTCAACCGACTGCGCAGCAACGGCTGGATCGATCGCGGCGACAGCGCCAGAGACTTCATCAGCGCGGCGCTGCGCTGGCAGGCCACGGACGACCTGGCGTTCACCCTCGCCCATGACTACGGCGACCAGCAGCCGATGAATTATTTCGGCACCCCGCTGGTCAATGGCCGCTTCCACGAGGGCCTGCGGGACAAGAACTACAACATCGGCAACGACAAGCAGCACTACAACGATCAGTGGACGCGCCTGACCAGCGAGTGGCAGATCTCCGACAGCCTCAGCGCCAGCAACGAGCTGTATTACCTCAAGGCCCAGCGCCGCTGGCAGAACGCCGAAAACTATAACTGGGACACCGCCGGCCAGCAGTTGCTGCGCAGCGGTAACTTCGCCATCAAGCACCAGCAGGAGCAGGTCGGCGATCGCCAGACCTTCACCTTCAAGCACAGCCTGTTCGGCCTCGACAGCCAGACCCTGGCCGGGGTCGATTACAACCGCATCCGCTTCCAGCTCAACAGCAACTCGCCGTTCAAGGATGCGCTGCCGGATGGCCAGCCACTGGATCTGCAACACCCGGACAAGGGGCATTTCGACAGCGCCTCGGCCTATCGCCCGCAGTTCCAGAGCACCACCAAGCAAATGTCGGCCTTCGCCGAAAACCGTACCCAACTGAGTGAGCGCTGGTCGCTGGTGACAGGCATACGCCGCGACTACGTGCAGGTGGATCGCGACAACCTGGTGGACGGCAGCCGGAACGACAAGACCCTGACCGGCAACAACTGGAAGGCCGGCCTGGTGTTCGCCCTGACGCCGGACACTTCGTTCTACGGCCAGTACGCCACCAGCACCGACGGCGTCGGCGGTCTGATTTCCCTGAGCCCGAGCCAGCAGCAATACGATCTGGCCCGCGCCCGGCAGAGCGAGATCGGCCTCAAGCAGATGTTCTGGGACCAGCGCGGCGAGTGGACCCTGGCGGCCTATCACATCGTCAAGAAGAAGCTGCTGACCGACGACCCGGGCAACCCGACGCTCAAGCAGCAAGTCGGCCAGCAGTCGTCCCGCGGCCTGGAAGCCAGCCTCGACCTGCAATTGCCGCATGCCTGGCAACTGCAAGCCAACGCCGCCATCGTCAAGGCCGAGTACGACGACTTCGAAGAACGAGTCGGCAACCAGTTCGTCTCGCGCAGTGGCAATCGCCCGGTGGACGTGCCGCGGCGCACCGCCAACCTGTGGCTGAACAAGGCCGTGACCGATAAGCTGCGAGCCGGCGCCGGGGTGCGTTATGTCGATGCCCGTTACGCCGACCTGGCCAACCGCAACGAGCTGCCCAGCTACACGGTGGTCGATGCGGTGCTGTCGTGGCAGGCCTTGCGCAACACCACCTTCGGTTTGCAATTGAACAATCTGTTCGACCGGCAGTACGCGCAAAGCCAATACAATGAGGGCCAGCAGTGGATCCTCGGCGAACCGCGTTCGTTTTTCGTGACCGCCGATTATCAGTTTTGAGCCGATGGCCCCATCGCGGGCAAGCCTCGCTCCTACAGAGCGGGCGGCGATCCGACTTGCCCGCGACGACGCCTGTCGCATCACCCCGTATTCAAGAGCAACCGCATGACCTCGCTGAACCTCACCAACCTGGCCTGGACGCCCCTGGGCCAGGGCCACTGTCATCACCAGTTCCAACTGCGTGAGGCCAGCCTGCGAGTGGCGCCGGGGGAGTTCGTCGGGCTGATCGGCCCCAACGGCAGCGGCAAGACCAGCCTGCTGCGTTGCAGCTATCGCTTCAGCCGGCCGGACCAGGGCGAAGTCCTGCTCGATCACTACAACGTCTGGAAGCAGACGCCGCGCTGGTGCGCGCAACGCATCGCCGTGGTGTTGCAGGAGTTTCCCGATGCCTTCGGCCTGACCGTCGAAGAAGTGGTCGCCATGGGCCGCACGCCGCACAAGGGCCTGTTCGACGCCGACAGCGCCGCAGACCGCGCCATCGCCCGCCAGGCGCTGGAGTCGGTGGGCCTGCTGGGCTTCGAGGCGCATGCCTTCGCCACCCTGTCCGGCGGGGAAAAGCAGCGGGTGATCCTGGCCCGCGCCCTGGCCCAGCAACCGCAACTGCTGATCCTCGACGAGCCGACCAACCACCTCGACCCGCGCTATCAACTGGAGCTGCTGCAACGGGTCAAGCGCCTGGGCATCGGCACCCTCGCCAGCATCCATGACCTGAACCTCGCCGCCGCTTTCTGCGACCGCCTGTACGTGATCGATCACGGACGCATCGTCGCCAGTGGCACGCCGGCCGAAGTGCTGACCCGCGAACTGCTGCAGCAGGTATTCGGCGTCCAGGCCCTGGTCGACCAACACCCGCTGTCCGGCTACCCACGAATCACCTGGATAACCCAACCATGATCCCGCGCGTCTCACTCAACAGCCTGTTTCGCTCCAGCCTGTGCCTGGCCCTGTCGCTGCTCGCCGGCCAGGCCTGCGCCGAAGCCACCCGTTACCCGCTGACCGTCCACAGCTGCAACCGCGAGGTGACCTTCAAGGAGGCGCCGAAACACGCCCTGAGCCACGACATCAACATGACCCAGATGATGCTCGCCCTCGGCCTCAAGTCGCGCATGGTCGGCTACAGCGGCATCAGCGGCTGGAAGGCGGTGACGCCCGAGATGCGGAGCATCCTCGACGGCCTGCCGGAGCTGGCGGCCAAGTACCCGTCGGTGGAAACCCTGCTCGACGCCAATGTCGACTTCTTCTTCGCCGGCTGGGACTACGGCATGCGCGTCGGCGGCGACCTGACCCCGCAGACCCTGACCCCGCTGGGCATCAATGTGCTGGAGCTGACCGAGTCCTGCGCCTTCGTGATGAAGCGCCCGCCGGCCAGCCTCGACGACACCTACAACGACCTGCGCAACCTGGGGCGGATCTTCGATGTGCAGGACCGCGCCAACCAGTTGATCGCCGACATGCAGCAACAGGTCGCCGCGATCCAGCAGGACCTGCCCACGGAAAAACCGCGGGTGTTCCTCTACGACAGCGGCGAAGACCGCGCCATGACCTCCGGACGCCTGGGCATGCCCCAGGCGTTGATCGACGCCGCCGGCGGGCGCAACATCCTCGACGACGTCGAGGCCAGCTGGACCCGGGTCAACTGGGAAACCGTGGTCGAGCGCAACCCGCAGGTGATAGTGATCGTCGACTACAGCGAAATCAGCGCCGAACAGAAGCAGCAGTTCCTGCTCAACAACAAGGCGCTGCAATCGGTGGACGCGATCCGCAACCAGCGCTTTATCGTGATCCCCTACGTGCAGGCCACGCCGGGCATCGATAACGTCGAAGCGGTGGAAACCCTGGCCAAGGGTTTCCACGGCGCATGATCGATCGTCGTTATGCCTTGTTGCTGACTGCCCTCGGCGCGTTGCTGCTGGCGTCCTGCGTGTTGTCCCTGGGCTTCGGCTCGGCGCGGGTGCCAGTGGACGTGGTCTGGCGCATCCTGCTGCACAAGGCCTTCGGCCTGGGCGAGGTGGACTGGAGCGCCGGGCAGGAACATATCGTCTGGCTGATCCGCGTGCCGCGCATGCTGCTCGGAGCCCTGGTCGGCGCCGGGCTGGCGTTGATCGGCGCGGTGCTGCAAGCGGTGACGCGCAATCCGCTGGCCGACCCGCACCTGCTCGGCGTGACCTCCGGCGCCACCCTGGGCGCGGTGATCGTGGTGCTGCATGTGGGTGAAATCGTCGGCCTGCTGACCCTGCCCATCGCTGCCTTTATCGGCGCCCTGGCGAGCATGCTGCTGGTGCTCGGCATCGCCGCGCGCCATGGCCGGCTCGACAGTGACCGCCTGCTGCTGTGCGGGGTGGCGGTGTCCTTCGTGATGATGGCGGTGGCCAACCTGCTGCTGTTCATGGGCGACCACCGCGCCAGCTCGGCGGTGATGTTCTGGATGCTCGGCGGGCTGGGCCTGGCGCGCTGGGAACTGCTGGCGGTGCCGGCGGCCAGCGTAGTGCTCGGGCTGGTCCTGCTGCTGGGCATGGCGCGGCCGTTGAACGCGCTGATGGCTGGCGAGCAGACCGCCGTGACCCTCGGTTTGAATGCCCGCAACGTGCGGCTGCGGGTGTTCCTGATCGCCTCGCTGATGACCGGGGTACTGGTGTCCATCAGCGGCTCCATCGGCTTCGTCGGGCTGATGGTGCCGCATATCGCCCGGCGTCTTGTCGGTGCCGAGCATCGTCGGCTGTTGCCGGTGTGCGTGCTGCTGGGCAGCGTGTTCCTGGTGTGGGTCGATGTCGCCGCCCGCACCCTGATCGCCCCCGAAGACCTGCCCATAGGCGTGGCCACGGCGGCCATTGGCGGGTTGTTTTTCATCGGCCTGATGCGCCGCCGCTGAAAGGTGTTTGTAGGAGCGAGGCTTGCCCGCGATGGCGATCGTCAGGCCGAAAACGTACTCCTTGAGGACGCTATCGCGGGCAAGCCTCGCTCCTACAGAAAAGCCACACCGGGCTGCCTCCACCCGGCACCAACGAAGCGCATTCGTCCGCACCAAAGACGCCTGATGGCCCCGCATTGGTGCGCCAGCTTTCTCCCCCACTCCGTAAAAGCGACGTTTTCATGCCCTGTGCCGACTAGGCACACCCCTTGCAAAACAGCCCTTCAGTAGTCCGCATCTGCCAACCAAGAAAATTCATAAGTTCATGGAGATCGCACAATGAAGCGTCGCAGCTTGATCAAGGCTTTCACACTCACGGCAAGCATTGCCGCGATGGGCATGACCTGGACCGTCCAGGCCGCCGAGACCATCAAGGTCGGTATCCTGCATTCGCTGTCGGGGACCATGGCGATCTCCGAAACCTCGCTCAAGGACATGGCGCTGATGACCATTGACGAGATCAACGCCAAGGGCGGCGTCAACGGTAAAAAGCTCGAGGCGGTGGTGGTCGACCCGGCGTCGAACTGGCCGCTGTTCGCCGAGAAAGGCCGGCAGCTGCTGACCCAGGACAAGGTCGCCGTGGTGTTCGGCTGCTGGACCTCGGTGTCGCGCAAGTCGGTGCTGCCGGTGTTCGAAGAACTCAACGGCCTGCTGTTCTACCCGGTGCAATACGAAGGCGAAGAGATGTCGCCGAACGTGTTCTACACCGGCGCGGCGCCTAACCAGCAGGCGATCCCGGCGGTGGAATACCTGATGAGCGAAGACGGCGGCAGCGCCAAGCGCTTCTTCCTGCTCGGCACCGACTATGTCTACCCGCGCACCACCAACAAGATCCTGCGCTCCTTCCTGCATTCCAAAGGCGTGGCCGACAAGGACATCGAAGAGGTCTACACCCCGTTCGGCCACAGCGACTACCAAACCATCGTCGCCAACATCAAGAAATTCTCCGCCGGCGGCAAGACCGCGGTCATTTCCACGGTCAACGGCGACTCCAACGTGCCGTTCTACAAGGAACTGGCCAACCAGGGCCTGAAAGCCACCGACGTACCGGTAGTGGCTTTCTCCGTGGGCGAGGAAGAACTGCGCGGCATCGACACCAAGCCGCTGGTAGGCAACCTCGCGGCCTGGAACTACTTCGAGTCCGTGGAGAACCCGGTGAACCAGAAGTTCGTCGCCGACTGGAAAGCCTACGCCAAGGCCAAGAAGCTGCCGGGCGCGGATAAAGCCGTGACCAACGACCCGATGGAAGCCACCTACGTCGGCATCCACATGTGGGCCCAGGCGGTGGAGAAAGCCAAGTCCACCGACGTCGACAAGGTCCGCGAAGCCCTGGCCGGCCAGACCTTCGCCGCGCCGTCGGGCTACACCCTGACCATGGACAAGACCAACCACCACCTGCACAAGCCGGTGATGATCGGCGAGATCCAGCCGGACGGTCAGTTCAGCGTGGTCTGGCAGACCGAAGGCCCGATCCGCGCCCAACCATGGAGCCCGTTCATTCCGGGCAACGACAAGAAGCCGGATTACGCGGTGAAGAGCAACTGATCGCCGCATCCATCCTTCTGTAGGAGCGAGGCTTGCCCGCGATAGCGGTGTACCTGATGGGCCGCCATCGCGAGCAAGCTTCGCTCCTACAGGGTTCTCTGTCGCACTCAAGGACGTCACCATGTCCCTTTTTCGCCTGCTTCTGGCCTGCCTCCTGTTGTTGCCGATCGCCGTCCACGCAGGAGACGCCGAAGACTTCGTCGCGGCCAATCCCACGCAACAGGCCAGGCTCCTGGAAAGCTGGGCCGCGCAGCCCGACCCGGCGCGCCTCGAACTGCTCGGCGCCTTGCAGCAAGGCCAGCTGACCGTCGATGGGCAAGCCAAGACCTTGCGCCTGAACAATCGCCTGCGGGGTCTGATCGACACCGCCATGGCCAGCCATCAACTGCTCGCCGCCGACGCCAGCATCCGTCTGGCCGCCGCGCAGCAGTTGCAGAAAAGCGCCAAGCCGGCGCAGTTGAAATTCCTCGATGCCAGCCTGGCCGCCGAACAGGACCAGGCCGTGCACGACGCCCTGAGCCTGGCCCTGGCCAACCTGCAACTGGTGGACAGCGACCCGGCCGTGCGCCTGGCCGCGGTACGCCTGCTGGGTGAAACCGGCGACCCGCTGGCCCGCACCCGCCTCGAAGGCCTGCTCGAACCCGGTGTGGAAGCCGATGCAGGGGTACGCACCGCCGCCGAAACCAGCCTGGCCCAGGTCAAGCGCAAGCTGCTGGTGGGCGAAGTGCTGGGCCAGGCCTTCAGCGGCATGTCCCTGGGCTCGATCCTGCTGCTGGCGGCCCTGGGCCTGGCGATCACCTTCGGCCTGCTCGGGGTGATCAACATGGCCCACGGCGAGATGCTGATGCTCGGCGCCTACTCCACCTACATGGTGCAGTTGCTGTTCCAGCGCTACGCCCCGCAGGCCATCGAGTTCTACCCGCTGATCGCGCTGCCGGTGGCGTTCTTCGTCACCGCCGGCATCGGCATGGCCCTGGAACGCACGGTGATCCGCCATCTCTACGGCCGGCCCCTGGAAACCCTGCTCGCCACCTGGGGCATCAGCCTGATGCTGATCCAACTGGTGCGCCTGGTGTTCGGCGCGCAGAACGTCGAGGTGTCGAACCCGGCCTGGCTGTCCGGCGGGATCCAGGTGCTGCCCAACCTGGTGCTGCCCTACAACCGCATCGTGATCATCGCCTTCGCGTTGTTTGTCGTCGTACTCACCTGGCTGCTGCTGAACAAGACCCGCCTGGGCCTGAACGTGCGTGCGGTCACCCAGAACCGCAACATGGCCGCCTGCTGCGGCGTACCGACAGGACGGGTCGACATGCTCGCCTTCGGCCTCGGCTCCGGCATCGCCGGACTCGGTGGCGTGGCCCTGAGCCAGATCGGCAACGTCGGCCCGGACCTGGGCCAGAGCTACATCATCGACTCGTTCCTGGTGGTGGTGCTCGGCGGCGTCGGCCAGCTGGCCGGTAGCGTGTTCGCCGCGTTCGGCCTGGGGATAGCCAACAAGATTCTCGAACCGCAGATCGGCGCCGTGCTCGGCAAGATCCTGATCCTCGCGCTGATCATTCTGTTTATCCAGAAACGTCCGCAAGGCCTCTTCGCACTCAAGGGACGGGTGATCGACTAAGCGGGGCATGCTCACGCCCATTGACGACCGCGCCGCTGCCTCGCTGGTGGCGGCACCGAGAAGGAAGATGAAGATGTTTGCCAACAGCCATATCGAAACAGGCCTCGCCACCATCGAGGCAACGACCCTGCGGGGTGCGACTGTCGACGCGCCATGCCGCGTTGCGGGTCTTGCCGAGGGAACAACCATCACCTGCGCCCCGCGCCTTGCCTGGCACGCCGACAGCCTGCACCGCGGTGCGTCCCTGGACGCGAGCACGCCCCGATGAATCAACCATTGCTCATTACCGCCAGCCAGAAAGCCGGCCCCAAGGTTTCCGTCGCCGTCGGCGCACTGATCCTGGTGGTGCTGCTGGCCCTGCCGCTGCTCTCGCTGCTGGCGCCGGACAACCCGCTGCATGTCTCGGCCTACACCCTGACCCTGGTGGGCAAGATCCTCTGCTACGCCATAGTCGCCCTGGCCCTGGACCTGGTCTGGGGTTATGCCGGGCTGCTGTCCCTAGGCCATGGCCTGTTCTTCGCCCTCGGCGGCTACGCCATGGGCATGTACCTGATGCGCCAGGCCGCGGGGGACAGCCTGCCGGCGTTCATGACCTTCCTCTCGTGGAGCGAACTGCCCTGGTACTGGAGCGGCACCGGCAGCTTCCTCTGGGCGATGTGCCTGGTGGTCCTGGCGCCAGGCTTGCTGGCATTGGTGTTCGGTTTCTTCGCCTTCCGTTCGCGGATCAAGGGCGTGTATTTCTCGATCATGACCCAGGCCCTGACCTTCGCCGGCATGCTCCTGTTCTTTCGCAACGAGACCGGCTTTGGCGGCAACAACGGCTTCACCAACTTCCGCACCATCCTCGGCTTCGGCATCACCGAGCCGGGCACCCGCGCGGTGCTGTTCCTGGCCACCGTGCTGTTGCTGGTGGCCAGCCTGTACATCGGCTGGCGCCTGGCCCGGAGCAAGTTCGGCCGGGTGCTGACCGCGCTGCGCGATGCGGAAAACCGCCTGATGTTCTGCGGCTACGACCCACGCGGCTTCAAGCTGTTCGTCTGGGTGCTGAGCGCGGTGCTCTGCGGCCTGGCCGGCGCCTTGTATGTGCCGCAGGTGGGCATCATCAACCCCAGCGAAATGTCGCCGACCAACTCCATCGAGGCCGCCGTGTGGGTCGCCCTGGGCGGTCGCGGCACGCTGATCGGCCCGCTGCTCGGCGCCGGCGTGGTCAACGGCATGAAGAGCTGGTTCACCGTGGCCTTCCCGGAATACTGGCTGTTCTTCCTTGGCGCGCTGTTTATCGTCGTGACCCTGTACCTGCCCAAGGGCGTGATCGGTTTGCTGAAGAAAAGGGGCGAATCATGAGAATCACACCGACGGCCGACTTCATGCTTGAGCCCATCCTCGAACCCAACAAGGACGCCGGTAGCAGCCGCGACGCCATCGGCCTCGGCCAGGCCGCCGGCAAGGGCCTGAACACCCGCCACGGCACCATCCTGACCCTGGAAGACATCAGCGTCAGCTTCGACGGTTTCAAGGCGCTCAACGACCTCAACCTGTACATCGGCGTCAGCGAGCTGCGCTGCATCATCGGCCCCAACGGTGCGGGCAAGACCACCCTGATGGACGTGATCACCGGCAAGACCCGGCCCACCCAGGGCAAGGCCTGGTTCGGCGAAACCCTGGACCTGACGCAGATGAGCGAGGTGCAGATCGCCCAGGCCGGGATCGGCCGCAAGTTCCAGAAGCCCACGGTGTTCGAAGCCCTGAGCGTGTTCGAAAACCTGGAGCTGGCACAGAAGACCGACAAGTCGGTGTGGGCCAGCCTGCGGGCGAAACTCTCCGGCGAGCAGAAAGACCGGATCGACGAAGTGCTGGAAACCATTCGCCTGACGGCGTCAGTGGAGCGCCAGGCCGGCCTGCTGTCCCACGGCCAGAAGCAGTTCCTGGAAATCGGCATGCTGCTGATGCAGGACCCGCAACTGCTGCTGCTCGACGAGCCGGTGGCGGGCATGACCGACGCCGAGACCGAGTTCACCGCCGAGCTGTTCAAGCGCCTGGCGGGCAAGCATTCGCTGATGGTGGTGGAGCACGACATGGGCTTCGTCGGCTCGATCGCCGACCACGTCACCGTGCTGCACCAGGGCAGCGTGCTGGCCGAAGGGTCGCTGGAACAGGTGCAGGAAAACGAACGGGTGATCGAGGTGTATCTCGGCCGCTGATCCCACGAACGCCACATGATCCTGTAGCCGCTGCCGCAGGCTGCGATAGGCCGGGGTCGCGCTCGACCCGCAGGACCTTCCGAGGCCCCCAAGAGCACGTCCTCTTCGAGGCTGATCGCAGCCTTCGGCAGCGGCTACAGTAATCGGCGCAAGCCAGAAGGAACCCGACATGCTGCAAGTCGACAAGCTGCACCAGTACTACGGCGGTAGCCACATCCTGCGGGGCCTGAGCTTCGAGGCGAAGGTCGGCGAAGTCACCTGCCTGCTCGGGCGCAACGGGGTGGGCAAGACCACCCTGCTCAAATGCCTGATGGGCCTGCTGCCGGCCAGGGAAGGCGCGGTGAACTGGGAAGGCAAGCCCATCACCGCCTACAAGCCCCATCAGCGGGTGCATGCCGGCATCGCCTACGTGCCCCAGGGCCGGGAGATCTTCGGCCGTCTGACCGTGGAAGAAAACCTGCTGATGGGCCTGTCGCGTTTCCCCGGCTCCGAAGCCAAGGAAGTGCCGGCCTTCATCTACGAGCTGTTCCCGGTGCTGCTGCAAATGAAACAGCGGCGCGGCGGCGACCTGTCCGGCGGCCAGCAACAACAATTGGCCATCGGCCGGGCCCTGGCCAGTCGGCCACGGCTGCTGATCCTCGACGAGCCCACCGAGGGCATCCAACCGTCGGTGATCAAGGAAATCGGCGCGGTGATCAAGAAACTCGCGGCACGCGGCGACATGGCGATCCTCCTGGTGGAACAGTTCTACGACTTCGCAGCCGAACTGGCCGATCAGTACCTGGTGATGTCCCGGGGCGAAATCGTCCAGCAGGGCCGCGGTGAAAATATGGAAGCCGAGGGTGTACGAGGACTGGTTACGATCTAACCTGTAGCGTCCGGACACTAAGCACGAATCATGAATCTGCCTGCCCACACCGCCCTGTTCACCCCCAGCTGGCATGCCGAGCTGGAACTCGGTTACGCCCGCTTTGGCGACAGCACGCGCCCGGTGCAGCGCCGGCACAAGGGCCCGCTGCGGGTGCAGAAGCATCTGTACGCCGAAGGCCCCGAAGTCTGCCAGCACATCATCGTCCATCCGCCCGGCGGGATTGCCGGCGGCGACCGCCTGCAGATCCGCGCCAGCGTCGACCGCGATGCCTGGGCGCAACTGACCAGCCCCGGCGCCGCCAAGTGGTATCGCGCCGCCGGGCCGGCCTATCAGACCCTGGAACTGAACGTTGCCGCCGGCGCTACCCTGGAATGGCTGCCCCAGGAAACCATCGTGTTCAGCGCCGCCCAGGCCGAGTTGAGCACCCGCATCGAGCTGCAAGGCGATGCCCGGCTGTTCTACTGGGACCTGGTGGCCCTCGGCCGTCCCGCCAGCGACGAACGTTTCGACCTCGGGCATTTCCAGTCGCACCTGGACATCCGCCGCGACGGCCAGTTGCTCTGGCATGAACGCCAGCGCATTGTCGGCGGCGACGGCTTGCTCGACTCACCGATCGGCCTGGACGGCCAGCCGGTCTTCGCCACCTTGCTGGTTACCGGGGAGATCGACAGCCAGTTGCTGGAGCGCTGCCGTGCGTTGCCTCATGCCGTGCGCGGCGACCTGACGCAACTGCCCGGCCTGCTGGTGGCCCGCTGCCTGGCCAGCGAAGCGCTGCTGGCCCGCGCCTGGCTGATCGACCTGTGGCGCCTGTTGCGCCCCGCCCTGCTGGGCCGCGAGGCGCTGCCACCGAGGATCTGGAGCACATGACACAGCTACCCGTAGGAGCGAGGCTTGCCCGCAACCCAGGCGCCGCAACGTTGCCGGCACACCGCGTTATCGTTCATCGCGGGCAAGTCTCGCTCCTACCAATGTTTTTCAAACTGCCCAACGACGGATTTTGAACGATGGACCTGACCCCACGCGAAAAAGACAAACTGCTGATCTTCACCGCCGGCCTGGTGGCCGAACGGCGCCTGGCCCGGGGTGTGAAGCTCAACTATCCGGAAGCCATGGCCTACATTTCCGCGGCGCTGCTCGAAGGCGCCCGCGACGGCCAGACCGTGGCCGAGCTGATGCACTACGGCACCACCCTGCTGAGCCGCGAACAGGTGATGGAAGGTATCCCGGAGATGATTCCGGAAATCCAGGTGGAAGCGACCTTCCCCGACGGCACCAAGCTGGTCACCGTCCATCAACCGATCGCCTGAGGCTGCGCCATGACGTATTCCATCCGCGATGCCGTGCATGCCGACCTGCCGGCGATCCGCGACATCTATAACGACGCCGTACTCAACACCACGGCGATCTGGAACGAGCAAGCCGTGGACCTGGGCAATCGCCAGGCCTGGTTCAGCGCCCGCCAGGCCCAGGGTTATCCGGTGCTGGTGGCGGTCGACGCCGACGACAGCGTGCTCGGTTATGCCTCGTTCGGCGACTGGCGGCCCTTCGACGGTTTCCGCCATACCGTCGAGCACTCGGTCTATGTGCGCAACGACCAGCGCGGCAACGGCCTCGGCCCGCGCCTGATGCAAGCGCTGATCGAACGCGCCAGAACCTGCGACAAACACGTGATGGTCGCGGCCATCGAAAGCGGCAACGCCGCCTCGATCCGTCTGCACGAACGCCTGGGTTTCGTCACCACCGGACAGATGCCGCAAGTGGGCACCAAGTTCGGGCGCTGGCTGGACCTGACGTTCATGCAGCTGACCCTCGATCCGGGGGCGCTACCGCCCACTATCCACAAGGAGTGATACCCGATGAACGCCGCCCAACTGCGTCGAGTCCATGCGGAGAGCTTTGCCCACTATCGCCAGGGGTTGATTGATCTGTTGTTCGACGCCGTGGGCCACGGCGCCTCGGTGGGTTTCATGGCCGACCTCGACGAGGAACAGGCCCGCGCCTACGTCAACGGCGTCCAGGCCAGCGTGACCGATGGCAGCCTGCTGCTGTGGGTGGTGGTGCAGGACGAGCGGGTCCTGGCCAGCGTGCAACTGGCGCTGTGCCAGAAGCCCAACGGCCTCAATCGCGCCGAGGTGCAGAAACTGCAGGTGCGCCACGACGCCCGCCGCCGTGGCCTGGGTCAGCAGTTGATGCATGCCGTGGAACAGGAGGCGCGCCAGCACAAGCGCGGCCTGCTGTACCTGGACACCGAAGCCGGCTCGGACGCCGAAGCCTTCTACGGCGCCCTCGGCTACACCCGCGTCGGCGAACTGCCGAACTACTGCCAAAGCCCGGACGGCACCTACACCCCGACCGCCATTTACTTCAAGACTCTGGGGCAACCCGTATGATTCCAGGCCAATACCAGATCCAGCCCGGCGACATCGAACTCAACGCCGGCCGCCGCACCCTCAGCCTGAGCGTCGCCAACAGCGGCGACCGGCCGATCCAGGTGGGCTCGCACTATCACTTTTTCGAAACCAACGACGCCCTGACTTTCGACCGCGCCGCCAGCCGAGGCATGCGCCTGAATATCCCGGCCGGCACCGCCGTGCGCTTCGAGCCGGGGCAGACCCGCGAGGTGGAACTGGTGGACCTGGCCGGGCATCGCCGGGTGTTCGGTTTTGCCGGGCGGGTCATGGGCGACCTTTAAGGTGCATTGCCTGTTCTGACGCCATCGCGGGCAAGCCTCGCTCCTACAGGGGAACGCGATCGAATGTAGGAGCGAGGCTTGCCCGCGAATAGCGAGCTACGCGAACGGTCTCAAATCCAATTGAATCCCAAGGCAAGCACATGAAGATTTCAAGACAAGCCTACGCCGACATGTTCGGCCCCACCGTCGGTGACAAGGTGCGCCTGGCCGACACCGAGCTGTGGATCGAAGTCGAGAAGGACTTCACCACCTACGGCGAAGAAGTGAAGTTCGGCGGCGGCAAGGTGATCCGCGACGGCATGGGCCAGGGCCAACTGCTGGCGGCCGAGGTGGTCGACACCCTGATCACCAACGCGCTGATCATTGATCACTGGGGCATCGTCAAGGCCGACGTCGGCCTGAAGGACGGGCGCATCGCCGCCATCGGCAAGGCCGGCAACCCGGACATCCAGCCCGACGTGACCATCGCCGTCGGCGCCAGCACCGAAGTGATCGCCGGCGAAGGCATGATCCTCACCGCCGGCGGCATCGACACCCATATCCACTTCATCTGCCCGCAGCAGATCGAAGAGGCGCTGATGAGCGGCGTCACCACCATGATCGGCGGCGGCACCGGGCCGGCCACCGGCACCAACGCCACCACCTGTACCTCGGGGCCCTGGCACATGGCGCGCATGCTCCAGGCGGCGGACTCGTTCCCGATGAACATCGGCTTCACCGGCAAGGGCAACGCCAGCCTGCCGGAGCCCTTGATCGAACAGGTCAAGGCCGGGGCCATCGGCCTCAAGCTCCACGAAGACTGGGGCACCACCCCGGCCAGCATCGACAACTGCCTGAGCGTCGCCGACCAGTACGACGTGCAGGTGGCGATCCACACCGACACCCTCAACGAGTCGGGCTTCGTCGAAACCACCCTCGGCGCGTTCAAGGGCCGCACCATCCACACCTACCACACCGAAGGCGCCGGCGGCGGCCACGCCCCGGACATCATCAAGGCCTGCGGCTTCCCCAACGTGCTGCCAAGCTCGACCAACCCGACCCGGCCGTTCACCCGCAACACCATCGACGAACACCTGGACATGTTGATGGTCTGCCACCACCTCGACCCGAGCATCGCCGAGGACGTGGCCTTCGCCGAAAGCCGCATCCGCCGCGAGACCATCGCCGCCGAGGACATCCTCCACGACCTGGGCGCCTTCTCGATGATCAGCTCCGACAGCCAGGCCATGGGCCGGGTCGGCGAGGTCATCACCCGCACCTGGCAGACCGCCGACAAGATGCACCACCAGCGCGGCCCACTGCCGGGCGACGGCGCCGGCAACAGCAACTTCCGGGTCAAGCGCTACATCGCCAAATACACCATCAACCCAGCGATCACCCACGGCATCAGCCATGAAGTGGGCTCCATCGAAATCGGCAAATGGGCCGACCTGGTGCTCTGGCGTCCGGCGTTCTTCGGGGTCAAGCCAACGCTGATCCTCAAGGGCGGGGCCATCGCCGCCAGCCTGATGGGCGACGCCAACGCCTCGATCCCGACCCCGCAGCCAGTGCATTACCGGCCGATGTTCGCCAGCTACGGCGGCAGCCGGCACGCCACCAGCCTGACCTTTATCAGCCAGGCCGCGCTGGAGGCCGGGGTGCCGCAGCAACTGGGGCTGAAAAAGCAGATCGCGGTGGTCAAGGGTTGCCGCGATGTGCAAAAGACCGACCTGATCCACAACGACTACCTGCCGGATATCGAGGTCGATCCGCAGACCTATCAGGTCAAGGCCGACGGTGTGCTGCTGTGGTGCGAGCCGGCGGACGTGTTGCCGATGGCGCAGCGCTACTTCCTGTTCTAGAAACCTGGGTCCAACGGGCGCCCCTCCGGGCCGCCCAACGGTCAGCAAAGCCGGACGGCTTACCCTGTTGAGTGGCTGAATCGAGACTAAAATTCAACAGGCCGTCCTCACTCTTGCTGCCTGACAAGGTTCCCGGCCATGCGTCTCTCCGATTTCATCGTGCAACAGGTTGATCGCATCGTTGATGAGTGGGAGCAATTCGCCCGGTCCATCGCCCCCGAAACCGACTCCCTGACCCGCCTGCAATTGCGCGACCACGCCAAGTCCATCCTGCTGGCCGCCGCTCGCGACATGCGTACCGCCCAGACCGCCAGCGAACAGGCGGCCAAGGCCAGGGGCGAAGGCCCGGAGAAAACCCCAAGCCTCGACGAGGCCGCCGCCAGCCATGGCGAGTTGCGGCACAACGTCGGCTTCGACCTGGTGCAGATGACCTCGGAATTCCGCCACTTGCGTGCTTGTGTGATCCGCCTCTGGGTCGCCAGCCTGGAGTCGCCGGAGCTGGCCTATTTCCAGGACATGGTCCGTTTCAACGAAGCCATCGACGAGGCGCAAGCCGAGTCCACCGCGGCCTATGCCGAACAGGTCAACCGCTCGCGGGATATCTTCCTGGCGATTCTCGGCCACGACCTGCGAACCCCCTTGCAGGCGGTGAGCATGTCCACCGAGATGCTGACGCGCAAAGTCGCCCTGGACGCTGATGCACTGACCTACGTGTCGCGGATCAAGAGCAGCTCCCGGCACATGGCGGCGATGGTCGGCGACCTGCTGGAATTCGTCCGCTGCCGCCTGGGCAGCAGCTTGCCCATCGAGCCGGCGCCCATGGACCTGGCCAGTGCCGCCAAGGCGGCCATGGACGAAGCCTGCGCCGGCCAGCCGGACTGCACGCCGGCGCTGAACTTCCATGGCGACAGCCATGGCATCTGGGATCGCGGGCGCATCGAGCAGATGCTGCAGAACCTGATCGGCAATGCCCTGCAGCACGGCAGCGGCAACCGCACCGTGACCCTCACCCTCACCGGCAGCGCCGAGCAGGTGCTGCTGACCATCCACAACTACGGTCAACCGATTCCCAAGGAAGCCCTGCCCACCCTCTTCGACCCGCTGGTGCGCAACGCTGGCGAAGAGCTCGGCGGCCCCTCCACCAGCCTCGGTCTGGGCCTGTTCATCGTCAAGGAAGTGGTCAGCGCCCACCAGGGCAGCATCGAGGTCAGCTCCAACGAGAGCGATGGCACCACCTTCAGCGTGACCCTGCCGCGGGTATCGCGCGCCGAACCGTTGTAGATACAGAAGCCCCTGTAGCCGCTGCCGAGCTCGCGAGGCTGCGCTCGACCGCGAAGCGGTCGTGAACCGGGCACTGCTTTCCTTCAGGTAAACCGCTTATGCAGGTTTTGCGAGGACTCCGTCCTCGAACGCAGCCTCGCAGGCTCGGCAGCGGCTACAAACACACACCTGTAGGAGCGAAGCTTGCTCGCGATGAAGGATAACGCGGAGGGTCTGCAGAAACGCGGTGTCCCTATCGCGGGCAATCGAGCGTCGACCGACCGCTCCTACAGAACAATGGATCATTCAACCAGCAGGCGCCCCAGGCGCTGCTTGAGCATCTGGTTTTCCGTGCGCAACTCGCGCACTTCGTCGAGCAGTTCCAGCGCCAGGGCGACGCCTTCCCACTCCAGTTCCAGATCGCGCCGCAACTTGGCGGCGCGCTTGGCCACCGCCAGTTCATAGTCGGTGAAACGCCAGTCGCGGGGTGCCGAGCCATGGGGATCGAGGATCCCGTGCTCGACGATTTCCATCACATAGGCGGCCGGCAGATCGGCCACCTCGCAAAACTCTTCCATATCCAGCTGAACGATCAGGGTGCTCATGGTTAGCGACTCCTTGTTTCAGATCAGAATGGGTTGCGGATCAGAAATGCTCCCGCGGGTTGAAGGCAGCCTTCTTCGCCAGCTCCTGCCACAACGCCTTGACGTCGTCGCCGGAAGCCTTGGGCATGACTGCCTTGAGCTGCACGAACAGATAACCGCGATGCCCGGCCTTGTTCAGCAGGCCATGGCCCTTGGCGCGCATGCGCTGGCCGTTCTGGCTGCCGGCCGGCACCTTGAGGTTGATCTTGCCGGTCAGGGTCGGCACCGCGACCTCGGTCCCCAGCGCCAGCTCCCAAGGGGCCAGCGGCAAGGTGATGATCAGGTTCTCGCCCTCGATATCGAACTTCGGATGGGGCGCGAAACGAATGGTCAGGTACAGGTCGCCATTGGCCCCGCCACCGGCACCCGGCGCGCCCTGGCCCTTGAGGCGAATCCGCTCGCCGTCGCTGACGCCGGCCGGGATCTTCACGTTCAGGCTCTTGCTGGTGTTGCTGACGTGCTGACCCGCAGCGTTGTACTGCGGCACCTTGAAGCTGACCTTCTTCGACTCGGCCGACAGGGTCTCTTCCAGGAAGATCGGTAATTCCATTTCCACGTCTTGCCCTCGGCGCCCGGCGCTACGCGATTGTCCACCGCCGAAACCCGGCCCGCGGTTGCCGAAGATCGAACTGAAGAAGTCCGAAAAGTCCCCGCCATCGCCGAACCCGCCGGTATCCGCGCGTCCCTTCCAGCCCGGTGGGCCCTGGAACGGCTGGCCGTGCTGGCCATAACGCCGCAGGTCGTCGTATTCGGCCCGCTTGTCCGCGCTTTTCAGCGCTTCATAGGCTTCCGACGCGTCCTTGAATTTGGCTTCGGCGTCTTTTTCCTTGCTGACATCGGGGTGGTATTTGCGCGCCAGCTTGCGATAGGCGGCCTTGATCGCCTTGTCGTCCGCCGTCGGCTCCACTCCGAGAATCTTGTAATAGTCTTTGAAGTCCATCTAAGGATCACCATCCGTTATCAATGTGGCGCGGCGTGACGTACAGCATGCACGCTTGAACAGCGCCAAGGCTGATCGGTCTCGATACTGTGACTCACGCGGCGCAGCAGAAGTTTATCGGCAGCTGGCGGCGGTTCTTGCGACCGCCCGATGGCTGCCCGGCCCATGCCTGCAAGTTTGGGGGTGAAGAATAGTCTTTCAAGGCTTGCGGGTTTCGATTTAGCGGATAGTCGGCCTTCGATTCTGCGAACGACTGGCATACACTGCGCGGCCGTTTTTTCTAACCGGAACTCGAAAGACATGAAAAACGCATCTGCGGCCCGTGCCTGCGGTATCGACTTCGGCACGTCCAACTCCACTGTCGGCTGGCTGCGCCCCGGCATGGAAACGCTGATTGCGCTGGAAGACGACAAGATCACCCTGCCGTCGGTGGTCTTCTTCAACATCGAAGAACGCCGTCCGGTGTATGGCCGCCTGGCGCTGCACGAGTACCTGGAAGGCTACGAAGGCCGGCTGATGCGCTCGCTGAAGAGCCTGCTGGGTTCCAAGCTGATCAAGCACGACACCAGCGTGCTGGGCACGGCGATGCCGTTCAAGGACCTGCTGGGCCTGTTCATCGGCCAGCTCAAGAGCCGCGCCGAAGCCGCCGCAGGGCGGGAGTTCGAGGAAGTGGTGCTGGGCCGCCCGGTGTTTTTCGTCGATGACGACGCCGCCGCCGACCAGGAGGCCCAGGACACCCTGGTGGAAGTGGCGCGCAAGCTGGGCTTCAAGGAAGTCTCCTTCCAGTACGAGCCGATCGCCGCGGCCTTCGACTACGAGTCGACCATCGAGCGTGAAGAGCTGGTGCTGATCGTCGACATCGGCGGTGGTACCTCCGACTTCTCCCTGGTGCGCCTGTCGCCCGAGCGCCGTGGCCTGGACAACCGCCACGAGGACATCCTCGCCACCGGCGGCGTGCACATCGGCGGGACCGACTTCGACAAGCAGTTGAGCCTGCAGGGCCTCATGCCGCTGTTCGGCTACGGCAGCCGGATGAAGAGCGGTGCCTACATGCCCACCAGCACCCACATGAACCTGGCGACCTGGCACACCATCAACTCGGTGTACTCGCAGAAGTCCCAGCTGGCCCTGGGCAGCATGCGCTACGACATCGAAGACACCGGCGGCATCGACCGCCTGTTCAAGCTGATCGAGCAGCGCGCCGGGCACTGGCTGGCAATGGAAGTGGAAGAGACCAAGATCCAGCTGACCCACGCCGACAACCGCCTGGTGCCCCTGGACCGCATCGAGGCCGGCCTGAGCGTGGACCTGAGCCGGGCGCTGTTCGAGTCGTCCATCGACAGCCTGCTGGAGCGCATCCGCGGCAGCGTCACGCAGTTGCTGGGTGATGCCAATGTCGGCGTCGGCCAGGTCGATACGGTGTTCTTCACCGGCGGTTCCAGCGGCATCCCAGCCCTGCGCCAGAGCGTCTCGGACATGCTGCCCAACGCACGCCACGTCGAAGGCAACATCTTCGGCAGCATCGGCAGCGGCCTGGCGATCGAAGCGAAGAAACGCTACGGCTGATCAAGGATCGGGGCGCGCCCATCGCGGGCAAGCCTCGCTCCTACAGAGACTGCGAGCGCTTTGTCTTCTGTAGGAGCGAGGCTTGCCCGCGATAGCGTCAGATCGGTCCCACGCAGCTCAAACCAACCCCGCCAGCTTCAACTCACTCTTCAGGTAGGCGTAATAGATCGGCCCGGCCACCACCCCCGGCAGGCCGAACGCCGCCTCGAACACCAGCATCGCCAACAGCAGTTCCCAGGACTTGGCACTGATCTGCCCGCCGACGATCCGCGCGTTGAGGAAGTATTCCAGCTTGTGGATAAAGATCAGGTAGCCCAGCGCCGCCGCGGCCACCCAGATCGACAGCGACATGCCGACGATGGTGATCAGGGTGTTGGAGATCAGGTTGCCGATCACCGGCAACAGCCCCAAGAGGAAGGTCAGCACGATCAGGGTCTTGGTCAGCGGCAGCTTGACGCCGAACATCGGCAGGACCAGCGCGAGGAAGATCCCGGTGAAGAAGGTGTTGAGCAGGGAAATCTTGATCTGCGCGAACACAATGTTGCGAAAGGCCTGGACCAGCAGGTGCAGGCGGTCGAACAGCGCGGCCGCCAGCGGCTTGCGCTTGGTCAGGTCGGGCACGCGCTGCAAGGCGATGATCGCCCCCAGCACCATACCGATCAGCAAGGTCACGAACATGTGCGCCGCGTCCTTGCCCACCAGTTGCAGCTCGCTCAGGTGCTTGCTGGCCCAGGCGCCGATGGCCACCTGGAACTCCGCCGCGCTGGCCGGCAGATAGGAGTCGAGGAACGGCGGCAGCTGGCCGCGCGCCTTGTCGACCACCGTCATGAATTTGTCCAGGGAAGCCCCCGGGTTCTCCGCTTCGTGCAGCAGGAAGCTGATGGCGCCGGCGAACAGCAGGGTCAGCACGCTGACCACCAGGGTGCCGAGCAGGGCCACCGCCAACCAGCGCGCCCGCCGACCTTCGATCAGCCGTTGCAGTTGCGGGGTCAGCATGTTGACCAGTTCGAACACCAGCAGGCCCGCCAGCAGGCTCGGTAATAGCCGCAACGGGATTATCAGCAGCAGGCCGCCGAAGATGATCACCCAACTGAACAACAACAGATGACGCTGAGAAAACGTTGGCATACAGCCTCAAACAAACAGCGTGAAAGGATTGGCAGTCTGCCAGCGTTGCACTGACGATGCGAGGCCGACAGGCGCGGGTTTGCTGGCGATCAACGATACAGAGTGTGTCAGGCAAACCGCCGCGACCGGATCGTGAACAAGCTCGCGCCTGAGTGGGAGAAGGTGATTACTTCTTCAGGCACGTGCTCATGAAGGCCTTGCGCTCATCACCCTTGAGGGCCTTGGTGGTGGCGTCGGCGTTGCAGGTCTTCATCTTTTCCTGTTGCGTGGCTGGGGCGGCGGCCGCGGCCGGGGCGGCTTTTTTCAGGCAGGTGCTCATGAAAGCCTTGCGCTCGTCCCCCTTGAGGGCCTTGGTGGTGGCTTCGGCATTGCAGGACTTCATTTTTTCCTGCTGGGCCTGTTGGGCGGCGGTGGCGGCAAATCCTTGAGAGCAGAGCAGCAGACCGACCATCAACAAAGGGATACGCAGCATCTTCATGGAGTTTTCTCCTTGTTACCGCACCGACGGGCGCGGCCTCCAGCGCAGTGTAGACAAACCCTGTTACAGGTTCACCTGTTCTGTAGGCTGGTGCGCCGGTACTGCTCGGGGGTGCAACCGGCCTGGCGCTGAAACATCGCGATAAATGCCGAAGCGCTGCTATAGCCCATGTCGAACGCCACCTCCTGGACACTGCGCGCACTATCCAGCGCTTCGATGGACGCCAGGAAGCGCAGGCGCTGGCGCCACTCGCCGAAACTCATGCCCAGTTCGCGCACGAATTGCCGGGCCAGGGTGCGTTCGCTGACATGGATCTGCCGCGCCCAATCGGCCAGCGCGCGGTTATCCCCCGGGGCGGCCTGCAACGCCTCCAGCACACCAAGCAAGGACGGGCTGCTGGCATAAGGCAGGTAACCGTCATGCACCGGGGCCTGTTGCAACTGGTCGAGCATCACCTGGGCCAGGCGGCTGTCCGCCTCCTGCTCGGGGATCTGCACGTCGCGCGCGGCGAAGTCCTTGAGGATCGCCTTGAGAATATCGCTGATGGCCAGGGTGCAGGCCTGCTGCGGCAGCACCCGGCACAGCTCCGGGGCCAGGCACACGGCGCGGTACACGATCGGCTGCGGGCTGTAGAAGCTGTGCTCGGTGCCCGGCGGAATCCAGATGGCGTACTGCGGCGGCGACATAAAGCGCTGGCCGGCGATCTCCATGTGCATCACGCCATGGGCCGAATATTCCAGGCAACCCCAGGGGTGGCGATGTTCCAGCGCATGGCTGTGGGCATCGAAATCGGCATAACGAAAGTACACCGGGGCCGGCAGACCGCTGAAGGGCAGCAGGTCGATGTGTTTTTTGCTCATGCTGTCCGGATTCAGGGGCGGGTTGTCTGGATCGAAGTATAGGCCTGGATCCAGACAGAGGGATAATCACCCTTCATCAACGTTCTGGTTGTCCTCATGCAATACGCTTATCCGTTACTGGCCGTCTTTATCTGGGCCGGCAATACCGTCATCAACAAGCTGGCGGTCGGGGCGATCTTCCCCGCGGAGATCGGCTTCTATCGCTGGCTGCTGGCCGGTCTGTTGTTCACGCCCTTCATGCTCAAGGCGGTGGTCGCCCAGTGGGCGGTGATCCGTCCGAACCTGGGCAAGATCTTCATCCTCGGCGTGCTGGGCATGGCGGTGTATCAGAGCCTGGCCTACTTCGCCGCGACACTGACCTCGGCCACCAACATGGGCATCATCCTCTCGCTGATGCCGCTGATGTCGCTGGCCATGGCGATCGCCAGCCTCGGCCAGCGCCTGACGGCCGGCGCCCTGGTCGGTGCGGTGCTGTCGTTTGCCGGGGTGCTGGTGGTGGTGTCGTCCGGCAGCCTGGCCGCTCTGCTGGAACACGGGGTGAACCTGGGTGACGCGATGATGCTGATCGCCACCCTGGCCTATGCGATCTACAGCACCCTGCTGAAAAAATGGCAGCTGCGCCTGCCGCCACTGGTGCTGTTGTACCTGCAGGTGCTGGTGGCTGTGGTGGTGCTGTTTCCGCTGTTTTTGGCCTCGCCGAAAACCGGCCTGACCCTGCACAACATTCCCCTGGTGCTCTATGCCTGCCTGCTGGCCTCGATGCTCGCGCCGCTGGCCTGGATGCAGGCGGTGGTGCGCCTGGGGCCGAGCCGCACCACGCTGTTCTTCAACCTGCTGCCGCTGATCACCGCGCTGATTGCCGCAGTGGTGCTGCATGAACAGCTGGCGCTGTATCACTTGGTGGGTGGGGTGCTGACCCTGGGCGGGGTGATTCTGTCGGAACGCTGGACCACAGTGCTGGGACGCAAGGCCAGCGTCGTCTGACGGATCGTCATCTCAAGACCTCTCTGGCTATACCCCCGCCGCTTTCAACCGCTGCGCATGCTCGACGAACAGCCGGATCGGCTCGGCGCCCCGGCCCACCAACCCCAGCGACTGGTTGACGATATCGAAGTGGTCCAGGGGGTAATCGTCGCCAATCACCGTGCCCAGGTGCGAGCTGTAGCGGCCGACCATGCCATCGCACTGCCCGGCCTCGCGGACAAAGGTCCTGGCGAACAGCCGGCAGCTGCGGTTGGTGCCGTCGAACAGGTTGCGCCCGCGATTGGTCTTGCCCGGCTGCAAGGTGCCGGACCAGGAGTAGTAACGCACCCCGTTGACCTCTTCCGGCCCCTGCCCGCCCCAGGTCTCCGGCAGGCCCTGGGGGTACTGGCGGTTGAACAGCGCCACGCCCTCGCTGGTCAGCGAACGGTGCGAGGCATGGATATCCGCCGGCAGCTTCGGCCCGCGATAGCCGGTGTCCAGCCAGCTCATCAGCACGGCAATCATTTGCAGGATAAAACTCAGCACGCGCCCGCGCAGGGTGTCGATGGAATGGTGGCGCTCGATGTAGTCGGCCAGCTCCGAGCCATGGTTGGGCCCGGCCACCGAGGTCACCGAGGCCACCCACTCCGGCCGTTTGGCCGCGGCGTAGCGGGCGGTGAGCGCCCCCTGACTGTGGCCGATCAGGTTGACCTTGTCGGCGCCGGTTTCACGGCGGATCTCCTCGATCCGCGCCAGCAACTGCTCGCCGCGCACCTCGGTGCTATGCAGCGGCGAAACCTGCACGGCAATCACCGTGGCCCCGCCGCGGCGCAACGCCGACTCGATGCCGAACCAGTAGGAGTACAGCACCAGCCGGATAAACCCCAGCATGCCGGGGACCAGGACCAGCGGGTAACGCGTGGCAAGCTCTTGGGACATGGGAACATCCTTGTGATCGGACTGGTATCAGGGACAGCGGCGCCCAAGGCTGGATGCGGGACAACAGCCAAGAGCATCGACAGCCAAGATGACAGCTTCGCGACCACTGTATGACATTCCCCCAAGGCTAACGCGAGCAAGCTCGCTACAGGGGATTGGCAATAAATAGATCGCCCCGGGTCTGTAGGAGCGAAGCTTGCTCGCGATAGCTCCGGTTCAGGCAATGGATTTCCTCCAGTAAAACCGAAGCGGGTTTGGGGCTGCTACGCCGCCCATCGCGAGCAAGCTTCGCTCCTACAAGGGATAGGCTATTTCAACCCCACCACCCCGGCCACGATCAGCCCCACCGACACCAGCTTGACCAGCGTCAGGCTCTCCCCCAGCAAGGCAAAACCGAGGAACACCGTGCCCAGGGAGCCGATGGCGGTCCAGATCGGGTAGGCGATGCTCACCGGCAACTCACGCATCGCCAGGGTCAGGAAGTAGATGCCGCCCAGCGCGGCCACCACCGTCAGCAGCGACGGCCATAACCGGGTGAAACCCTCGGCGTACTTCATGCCCATGGCGAAGGTGACTTCGAAGGCAGCGGCGATCAGCAAGAACAGCCAGGCCATATCGCCTCCTCAGAAGGTCCGCGCCAGCGCCAGCAAGCGTTGCTCGGCTTCGGCGCAGGACACCTGGAACGTGCGCTCGGCCGATTCCTCGCCTTCCGCCGCGACCACCGTGACGTCGTCGATGCCGATAAAACCCAGCGCGGTGCGCAGCCATGGGTCGGCATGGTTCATGGCCTCCAGCTCGCCGCCCGGGCCAAAGCCGAAGCCGCCGCGGCTGGTGACGATCAGCGCTTTCTTGCCCCGCACCAGCGGCTCGTACTGGGCGATGCCGTTGTCCTGGACGGTATTGAAGGTCAGGCCCAGGCGCACGATCTGGTCGACCCAGGCCTTGAGGCCGCTGGGCACGCTGAAGTTGTACATCGGCGCCGAAATCACCAGCAGCTCATGCTCCAGCAACTCGGTCACCAGCTCGTCGCTCAAGGCCAGGTCGGCCTGCATCGACAGGGGCCGCGCCTGGGGTTCGGGATAAAACGCCGCGGCGACGAAGGCCTCGCTGACATGGGGCAGCGAGGCCCGGCCGACTTCCCGACGGGTCAGCTGGCCCTGGGGATGGGCCTCGAGCCAGGCCTGGAGAAAGCCTTCCGTCAGCCGCCGCGAATGGGAGCGTTCGCCACGGGGGCTGCCATGTACTGCTAGAATTCTGCTCATCTGTCATTCCTCATCCTGGATAATTGCGGAAGACCGTAAAAGCCTTCCTGGGTGGGAATAAAACTATTGATGCCGGCCCCCGTGAACAAATGAGCAATAGTTGATCAGGATGAATCCATTTCACCCATAAGGTGACCCTTTATGTTTGCCAACCTGCCGCTGACCGCTTTGCGCGCCTTCGAATCGGCGTCCCGGCTCCTGAGTTTCAAGGCCGCCGCCGAGGAACTGTCGGTTACGCCCACGGCGATTTCCCACCAGATCCGCTCCCTGGAAAGCTGGCTGGGCGTGCCGCTGTTCCAGCGCCTGCCGCGCCAGGTGCGCCTGACCGAATGCGGCGAACGCCTGTTCCACAGCCTGCACGGCGCCTTGCTGGAAGTGGCGCAGAGCGTCGACAGCCTGCGCCCGCAACGCAGCGGCGCGAACCTGATGATCTCCACCACGCCGGCCTTCGCCGCGCTGTGGCTGGTGCCGCGCCTGGGGCGTTTTTATGCCCGGTACCCGAACATCAACCTGCGCCTGGACACCAATTGCGAGGTCATCGACCTGCAGCAGGATGCGAGTGTCGACCTGGTGATCCGCTACAGCCTGGACAACTACCCGAATCTCTACGGGCTGTGCCTGTTCGATGAGTGCTTCGCGGTCTACGGCTCGCCGGAGCAGGTGGCCCAGGCCCACCAGCAAACGCCGACGCTGATCAGCGTGCGCTGGCACAACTCCAAGCTCTACGCCCATGGCTGGGAGGCCTGGTGCGACAAGGCGCAGGAAAGCTGGATGCAGGACCGCCCGGTGTTTCGCGAATACGACGAGGAACACTACGCCCTGCAAGCGGCCATCGCCGGCCAGGGCCTGGTGCTGGCCAGCAATATCCTGGTGTCGGAAAGCGTGGGCAGCGGCCTGCTGGTGCCCTATCGCCCCGAGATCCATGTCGACGGCGCGGGCTACAGCGCCTTGTGCGTGCCCGGGCGCGAACGGCATCCGCCGGTGCGGGCGTTTTTCCAGTGGCTGCGCGAAGAAGCCCAGGCGGCCGGGCATCCGATGCTCGCCGCTGGCTGATGCCCTCCTACGCTGGATGCGTGGGGTCATCCGTCCCCGTAGGAGCGAGGCTTGCCCGCGATCCAGGCACCGCGGAGTGTCCGTAGTACCGCGTTATCGTTCATCGCGAGCAATCGAGCGTCGACCGGCTGCTCCTGCGAGGAAGGCGTTGCTCGCGATAAGGTCGCTCGCTTAACGGGTCGCCTTGACCGCCACCGGCGCCTTGCCCGAGCGCATCTGCTGAAGCAGCGGCGCGCACTGGTTCGGCTCGCCGCCGCTCGGTGCCACCAGCGCCAGCAGCCCGGCCGCCGGCCCGGCGATCACCCCGAGCGCCACCATGCCGGCCCCGCGCAACATCAGCGGCACGGCCTTGACCCCGGCCTCCGGCTTGATGAACTTACCTTGCACATAGAGCGGCGAACGCAGGGAGAACAGGCGCAGGCCCTTGGATTCCGGGGTGATGGTCAGGTCCAACCGCTCGCTGGCCATGTTCGCGGTGCCGTCGATGTAGATGATCGCGTTCTCGGTATCGAACACGAACAGGCGACTGGTGGCCAGGCCGGTCTTGATGCCGAAGTCGGCGGCGGCGCAATTGATCTTCACTTCCTTGTCGCCAAACATCTTGCCGATCACATAGTTGCCGACGTTGAGCCCGGCGATCTCCATCAGGCTGCGGCTGATGGCGCCGTCGTTGATCAGCATCTTCAGCTCGCCGTTGGCGCTGCCGAGCAGGGCCGCCACCGAATTGCCGCGCCCGGCGATATCGGCATCGCCGTTGAGTTCGCCGAAGCTGGTTTTCATCGGCTCGAAGGTCGGGAACAGCTGCTTGAGCTTGAAGTTGCGCGCGGTCAGCTTGGCTCGGCCTTCCAGCGGCGTGGCCTGGCCGTTGAGGCGAATCTGCGCGTCCAGCTTGCCGCCGGCCACGCCGAAACGCAGCGGCTCCAGGCTCAGGCGCCCGTCGTCGAGCACCAGGTGGGTGTACAGGTCGGTGAAGGGTAAATCGGCGCTGTGGACGATGCGCTTGCCGGTGAATTCGACATCGGCGTCCATGTCACGCCAGCGCTCGGTGCGGAACTCTTCCACCGGCAGCACCTTGTCCGCCGGCTGCTTGCTGTCGCCGCCACGGGCCTTCTGCTCGGCGTTGGAGTCGGCGCCGATCAGCGGCGCCAGGTCGCTGAACAGCAACTGATTGGACACCAGCGCGCCACTCAGCTTGGGCCGTGGCTGGCTGGCGACGTAGGTCAAGTTGCCGTGAATGTCGCTGTCGCCGATCTTGCCGTTGAAGTCTTCGTACTGGAACTTCGCCCCGGACGGATCGCGCAGCTGCGCGGTCAGGTGGCCATCGGTGGCATAGGCCGGCGAGTCCGGCAGGGTCACACCGGTCAGCGGGTACAGGTTGCCCAGGCTGGTGCCGGCGAGCTTCATGCGCAAATCCAGAGCGCCGAGGTTCAGCGGGTCGGTCAGGGTGCCGGCCAGTTCGACGCGGGTATCGCCGATCGTGGCCTGGACCTGCAGCGGGAACGGCTTGTTCGCCTCCTGCAGCGCCAACAGGCCGCCGATCTTGCCGGAGCCGGCCAGCGCCTGGCCGTGATACTGCCCCTTGGCCTTGAAGGCAAAGGCATAGGACTGGGGCGCGGAGCCTTTCTCCTCGGCTTTCTTCGCCGCCTTGTCGCCGACGATGTCGCTGAATGGAATCGGCTTGCCCAGCGGATCGACCAGCAGGTCGAGGCGGGTTTTCAGGTTTTGGTCATTGAGGGTGATATGCCCTTTGTCGAAGCCGATGGCGCCGATATCCACCACCCAGTTGGAGGGTTCGGCGTTCGGGTCTTTCGGGTCGAACTGGAAAGTCCAGTTGGCGCGGCCGTCGGCCAGGCGCTCGAGGGCGGCATTCGGCTCGGTGAGGTCGATACGCGGAATGCGCACGCGCTGCGCCAGCAATGCCAGGGGTGAAATACGCAATTCGACGCGCTTGAGGCTGACCATCTGCGGCGCCTTGGACCACTCGGGGTTGCCCAGGGTCAGGTCTTCGGCCACCACATGCGGCCACGGCACCCAGGCCCGCCAGCCGCCTTCGTCGGGCTCGCGCTGCCAGATCACCGCCAGGTTGCCGTTGATGGCGAAGGGGCGATGCAGCTCTTCGGAGACTTTGGCATTGAGTGGCGGCTTGATCCGGTTCCAATCGAAGAACGCGATGATCAGTACCAGCACGGCCAGCAGCAGGAAAAGGCTACCGACTGTCCAGGCGAGAATTTTACGGGTGCGCGTCATGCACAGGGCTCCTGACTACTGACGGGCGCCTGGATGGCGACGCCCTCATGAACTGCCGGGGTTGAAATCCACCGGTCATGAAAACTAGGACTGACAAACGGCCCGCAGGTTTAACCCAAAGCCGCGAATCAGACACACAAGCACGGATTTTTCTGACCGAAGCGCCAGCTTGGCGTTACCGCCGCCGCACTTTTGCGAGGCGCAGATGGGTCGAAAATACCCACCCCGGTGCAAAACCCTTCTTCGAAAAGGCCCGTTCTAGAGCCCTCGGGCCGAACAATCAATTCTGTTGATTATTACCATTGTCTTTATGAACTTTTATATCGAATTAGCGCGCGTAACATTGGCTCCGTACCCACTTTATCGCCCTCCCAAGGAGCAACTCATCATGAAACGCCAATTACTGCTTAGCCTGACCCTCTCGATTCTGGCAGCCAACGCTTTCGCCCTGCCAGCCGCCGAACAGGCTACCCCACAAGTCAAGGCAAGCACCTCGGTATTCACCCAGACTCTGGCTGCCGATGGTGGCGACCGCACTCCACAAGGCCAAACCCTGGCTTCCGATGGCAGCGACCGCACCCCACAAGGCCAGACCCTGGCTTCCGACGGTAGCGACCGCACCCCACAAGGCCAGACCCTGGCTTCCGACGGTAGCGACCGCACTCCACAAGGCCAGACCCTGGCTTCCGATGGCAGCGACCGCACTCCACAAGGCCAGACCCTGGCTGAAGACGGCTTCGATCGCACTCCCCTGGGCCAAGCTGTAGCTGAAGGCGGCCGTGATCGCCTGGAAGAGAAAGGTCTGGTTTAAGACGGCAACGACCGTTTGGCCTAACGCAACCCAGCTGTGAGTCAAGCCTATGATGCCTCTACAGAAAAGCCCGGTCCCTGGATCGGGCTTTGTTTTTTCCTGAACTGCTCCGCTTTTTCTGCGCCCACCGTTCCGATCCAAGCCTCGCCTTCAACCCACCGCCCCCACCAGGTTCGACGCCGGCAAAGTTGATTTGCTAGAGTGCGCCGCTCTTTTGATCAGAAACCAGTCAGCCGATGCTGCCCCGCGCCGAACAGAAACAACAGACTCGCAACGCTCTGATGGACGCTGCCCGCCACCTGATGGAATGCGGCCGCGGATTCGGCAGCCTGAGCCTGCGCGAAGTGGCGAAAACCGCCGGCATAGTGCCGACCGGTTTCTACCGGCATTTCGCCGATATGGACCAGCTCGGCCTGGAGCTGGTCAGCGAAGTCGGCCAGACCTTCCGCGCAACCATCCGCCTGGTGCGCCATAACGAATTTGTCATGGGCGGCATCATCGATGCCTCGGTACGGATCTTTCTCGACGTGGTAGCGGCCAACCGTTCGCAGTTCCTGTTTCTCGCCCGCGAGCAGTACGGCGGTTCGCTGCCGGTGCGCCAGGCGATCGCCAGCCTGCGGGAAAACATCAGCGCCGACCTCGCGGCCGACCTGACCCTGATGCCCAAGCTGCAACACCTGAACATCGCCGACCTGACGGTGATGGCCGACCTGATCGTCAAAAGTGTGTTCGCCACCTTGCCGGACATCATCGACCCGCCTGCCGAAGCCCTGCCCGAGCACCTCACGCCCCAGGCGAAAATCACCCAGCAGCTGCGTTTCATCTTTATCGGCCTCAAGCATTGGCAGGGGCTGGGCAGCACGGAATAAGCCCGCCGCTTCGCTCAACCGCACCACCTCCTCCACCGCCTCACATGCCCGCTATGGCCTGCGCCAGAGCGGCGCTTTGCCGCGCATCAAAAAACAGCACAGCGCACCAAGTCAGTGCTATAAATCAGATCGAACCCTGAATTTGTAACAAAATAAAACAGAAGCCTGCCCCATTTTCAGGCGCTTCCCACCTGTTTCCGATCAGACCGGGCGATTGGCAAGGCACTTGCTCTACACCCTGCATCGCTCATAGCTGGAAGCCTTCCAATGCTGGTGATTCATCGCAGAATCGCGCCGCAACCCGACTGGTCCGCCGAGTTGCACCTGACCTTCGAAGCCCGCAGCAAAAGCCGTTTGCGCTGTTTTAGTGCCGACGGCGAAGACGTCGGGCTGTTTCTGGAGCGTGGCCAGCCGCCGCTGCACGACGGCGAATACCTGCAAGCCGAGGACGGCCGGATCGTGCGGGTCTGCGCGCGTCCGGAAACCCTGCTGCATGTCACCTGCCGCAATGCCTTCGAACTGACCCGCGCCGCCTACCACCTGGGCAACCGCCATGTTGCCCTGCAAGTCGGCGATGGCTGGCTGCGCCTGCTGGACGACTATGTGCTCAAGGCCATGCTCGAACAGCTCGGCGCCAGCACCGAAACCATCGAGGCACCGTTCCAGCCGGAACACGGCGCCTACGGCGGTGGCCACCATCATTCCCGCCACGGCGACGAGGACTTCAACTACGCGCCGCGGCTGCACCAGTTCGGCGTGCGCCCATGAATCCGGCCTGGGCCCTGCTGCGCCTGGCCAGTCCACAGCTGCCGATTGGCGGCTACAGCTATTCCCAGGGCCTGGAAATGGCTGTGGAACAGGCCACCGTCAAGGATCCGCACAGCGCCCGGCGCTGGATCGGCGATCAGTTGCTGCTCAACCTGGCGCGCTTCGAAGCGCCGCTGCTGCTAGCCCATTGTCAGGCGGCCGCCGATGAGGACTGGGCGCAGCTGCTGCAGCTGTGCCAGGAACATCGCGCCAGCCGCGAAACCCGCGAGCTGCACCAGGAAAGCCGGCAGATGGGTTACTCCCTGCAACAGTTGCTGAACGGCCTGCCCGAGCTGGATGTGCCGGCCCGCGCCTTTCTCGAGCAGATCGCCGAGCCGCACCTGGCCCTGGGCTGGGCCCTGGCCGCGCGCGCCTGGCGCATCAGCCCCCAGGACGCCCTGGCCGCATGGCTGTGGAGCTGGCTGGAAAACCAGCTGGCGGTGCTGATGAAAACCCTGCCCCTGGGCCAGCAGGCCGCCCAGCGCCTGACCAGCGAACTGCTGCCGCTGTTGCAACAGGCCCAGAGCCATGCCTCGAGCCTCGACCCCGAACATTACGGCAGCGCCGCCTTCGGCCTGTCCCTGGCGTGCATGGCCCATGAGCGCCAGTACAGCCGCCTGTTCCGTTCATAAGTCCTTTTATTTTGGTGCCTTTATTTTGGAGAGCCGCATGAACACACAACCTCTGCGCGTCGGCATCGGCGGCCCGGTGGGCTCCGGCAAGACCGCCCTGACCCTGGCCCTGTGCCTGGCCCTGCGCGAACGCTACAACCTGGCGGTGGTGACCAACGATATCTACACCCGCGAAGACGCCGACTTCCTGGTGCGCAACGAGGCCCTGGCGCCCGAGCGCATCATCGGTGTGGAAACCGGTGGCTGCCCGCACACGGCGATTCGCGAAGACGCCTCGATCAACCTCGAAGCGGTGGATCAATTGAATCGGCGTTTTCCCGGCCTCGACCTGATTCTGGTGGAGTCCGGCGGCGACAACCTGTCGGCGACCTTCAGCCCGGAACTGTCCGACCTGACCATCTACGTGATCGACGTGTCGGCGGGCGACAAGCTGCCGCGCAAAGGCGGCCCGGGCATCTGCAAGTCCGACCTGCTGGTGATCAACAAGATCGACCTGGCGCCCCTGGTTGGCGCGTCGCTGGAGATGATGGACGGCGATACCCGGCGCATGCGCGGCGGCAAGCCGTTCGTCTTCAGCAATCAGAAGACGGGCCAGGGCCTGGAGGAAATCATCGCCTTTATCGAACGCCAGGGACTGCTGACCGCGGCCTGATCGCACTTTTCAAACTGCTCAACAAGGAAGCCTGCCCATGACCCTCAAACGCATTTTCGGCACCCTCGCCCTGCTGCTGACTCCCGCCCTGGCCTTCGCGCACCCGGGCCACGGCGACAACGGCCTGATCGCCGGTATCAGCCACCCGATCGGCGGCCTCGACCACTTGCTGGCGATGGTTGCGGTCGGCCTGTGGGCCGCGCAGCAACAAGGCGCGGCGCGCTGGGCACTGCCCTGCACCTTCGTCGGCACCATGCTGATCGGCGGCGTGCTGGGTTTTGAAGGGATGAACCTGCCGGCCCTGGAAAGCGGGATCGCCGCGTCGGTCCTGGCCCTCGGCCTGGCCGTGGCCCTGGCGGTGCGCCCGCCGCTGAGCCTGGCGGTGGCCGCCACCGCGCTGTTCGCCCTGTTCCACGGTGTGGCCCACGGCCTGGAACTGCCGGACATGTCCAGCCCCTGGACCTATGCCGCTGGCTTCGTCGCCGCCACCGCGGCACTGCACGCGGCTGGTTACGCCGTGGTACGGGTCCTGCCACAAGCCGCCGCGCCGCTGGTGCGCCTGGCGGGTGCGGCGTCGGCCGCTACCGGCGCCTGGTTGCTGGCAGGCTGAAACGGCCCCTAGTAGGAGCAAGGCTTGCCCGCGATGCGTTCTTGGAGACAGACCGCATCGCCTGCATCGCGAGCAAGCTTCGCTCCTACAACCAAACGTCCACCCCCGCGTACCACGATCCCCGGGGCCTTCTCTGCTACCATGTCGCGCATTCCACCCTGCCGTGACGACGCCAGCCAATGCCCGATGTTTCCAGCCCCACTTCCCCGCCTGAATCGACCGCTCTGTTCAAGGCCGTGCAGCAGCATTTCCACACCGTGATCGTGCCGCTCTGGCAGGGGCCGGGCTGGAATCCGGAGCTGGCGCTGCCCTTCGAGGCGCTGGACGCCGAGCATGCCCCGCTGCCGCCGCAACGTTATCGGGCCATGGCCTGCGCCCGGCAGCTGTACCTGTTTTCCAGCCTGATCGGCGATGGCCGCACGCCGCTTGCCGAAGCGCGCGCCGCTGCGCTGTTCCGCTCCCTGCAACGGCACTTCCACGACGCCGAGCATGGTGGCTGGTTCTACAGCATCGATGCCCAGGGCGCGCCGCTGGACAGGCGCAAGGACCTCTACACCCACGCCTTCATCATCTTTGCCTGCGCCCATTACTGGGCCAAGGTCCGCGAGCCGCTGGTGGAGTCGGTGCTCAATGCCGCGCTGAAAGTGGTGGCCGAGCGCTTTGCCAGCAGCGATGGCCTGTACGAGGCGGTCCTCGCCGAGGACTGGTCGTCCCTGGCGTCCGGCCCCTTGCAAAACCCGCTGATGCACCTGGCCGAAGCCTTCCTCGCCACCCTGGCCGTGCGTGACGACGCCGCCGTGCAAGGCGCATTGCTGGCCCTGTGCGAGGCCATACAGCAGCGCTTCATCGAGCCGCAGCATGGGCTGATGATGGAGAAACCCCTGGGAGCTGTGGATAACTGGTTCGAGCCGGGGCACCAGTTCGAATGGTTCTTCCTGCTGCAGTCCTCGGCCCTGCTGCGTGGCTGCCCGTTGCACGCCTCGCTGGTGCGAGCCTTCGCCTATGCCGAGCACGTCGGTGTGGATAACCACAGCGGTGCGGTGAGCGGGATGTTGAGTGTCGAGGGCAGCGTGCTCGACCCGACCCAGCGCATCTGGGCCCAGGCCGAATACCTGCGCGCCCTGACCTTGCGCCAGGACAGCGCCGAACGCCTGCAACGCCAGTTGCTGGCGCTGCAAAAACACTTCCTGCATGCCAAAGGCTGGAACGAATGCCTGGACGCCCATGGCGTGCTCAGCCGCCGGGACATGCCGTCGACCACGCCTTATCACCTGGCGACCTGCTACCTCGGTTTGGCTGAATACTTCGGCTGACCTTCAGTACGCTATCGCGAGCAAGCTTCGCTCCTACAGAGAAACGCGAAGCTTGCTCGCGATTGAGCGCCTGCGCTCAGGAAGGCCTCAGGCAATCCACTTGCGATCCCCGGTGAAGCTGATGGTCAGCCAGCGCGCGGCATCCGCCTTGCCGAGCTGTGTGGATATCTCCTCGCGCAGCTTGTCCAGCGTCGCCACGCCCTGCAACGGATAGTCCGCCGGCAGCACGATGTGAATCTCGATGAACCGCGCCCGTCCGTGCTTCTGCACATACGAGACGTAGTCGGCAAAGCCGTGCTCGACTTTCGCCTCGTCCATCACTTGGCGAACCTTGTCATCCAGTTGGTCCGGGACAATTCCCAGTACATCGCGTAACGCCGGCTTGAGAATATTGAAGGCCGGCGCCAGCATGCTCAGGGCCAGCAGGATCAGGATTGACGGGTCGACGTAAGCGGCCCACTGGCCATACCCCTGGGTCTTGAGCAGCAACGCGATGAGAAAGCTCACCAGCAAGCCGACCGAGAGCATCGCGTCCACCAGCCAGCTGACGTTGTCGAACTGGATCAACGAGGATTTCAACGTGCGATTGCGATAACGGACGTAGAAGAAATAGGCGAAGCAGACGACGCTAAGCACCGTCGCAAAAGGAATCACCAGGCCCAGTTCGATCTCGCGGCCACCGTTGATGATGCCGAACATGCCGCTGAGAAAGGCGTAGATCGCAATCAGCAGCAAAAAGCTGCCTTCTATCAGCAGCACCATGGGCTCCAGGTGCCAGAAGCCGAACTGAAAGCGCTGGTTACTTTCCTTGGCGATCAGCTTGGCGGTGATCAGCATCAGGACCTTGATGACGGTCGCGATCAGCGAAAAAAAACCATCGAACAGAATCGATTGGGAACCGGAAAAAAAACCCGTGACGATCGCGGCGATCGCCACGGCGAACATCAGGATGGTCGATTGTTTGAGCAGTACCTGCTCACCTCGGTTACTCACATTTCCTCCTCGAGAACCTTTGAAATCGCAGCCTTGATGCAGGCCGCGGTGGGTTGCGGAGCGGGAGTCTACCTTGTGCGGGCTGATTCGGGCCTGAACGACTGTGTTGCCAAACGCATCGGCAGGTGAGGTGTTGCAGTGTAGAACGCAATCGCGGGCAAGCCTCGCTCCTACAGAAATCGCGCCTGTAGGAGCGAGCGGGCGGCGATCCAACTTGCCCGCGATCCACCGCGACGCGGTCTCAGCCCTTGGCGTTGCGCTCGATGGCGAAACCGGCCCAGGTCTGGCTCACCGGCATCAGCTCCAGGCTGTTGATATTGACGTGGGCCGGGGTGTTGAGCACCCAGAAGATGGTGTCGGCGATGTCCTGCGGCTGGATCGGCTCGGCACCGGCGTAGGTGGCGTCATAACGCTCCTGGTCGCCTTTGAAGCGCACCAGCGAGAACTCGCTTTCGCACAGGCCCGGCTCGATGTTGGTCACCCGCACACCGGTGCCTTGCAGGTCGCAACGCAGGTTCAGGGAGAACTGTTTGACGAACGCCTTGCTTGCGCCATACACGTGGCTGCCCGGATAGGGGTAGTTGCCGGCGATGGAACCGAGGTTGACGATGCCGGCGCCGCGGCCATGGGCGATCAGCCGTGGTAGCAGCAGGCGGGTGCTGTACATCAGGCCCTTGATGTTGGTGTCGACCATGGTGTCCCAGTCGTCCAGGTCGCACTTGGGCGCCGGGTCGACCCCCAGGGCCAGGCCGGCGTTGTTGATCAGCCCGCGCAGCTTGGCAAAGGACGGCGGCAGGTTGGCGATCGCTTCTTCCATGGCCTTGCGGTCCCGCACATCGAGCACCAGGCCATGCACTTCGGTCTGCTTCGACAGTTCGGCGCACAGGGCGTCGAGACGCTCCTCGCGGCGCCCGGTCAGCACCAGCGACCAGCCGGCCTCGGCAAAACGACGGGCACAGGCTTCGCCAAAACCGGAGGTCGCGCCGGTAATAAACAGGGTGGAAGTCATGGTGTTCTCCTTGCTGGGCGTCGAACCGCCGTGGAAATGAAAAATCGTTTCGCAGCATGCCCGGCCTGAATCGCAGCGGCAACCGAGTGTTGCTCATGGGCAGAATGAACGACCTTCGCTTAGTGGAAAATCTCTGTCATCGCCCAGTGACTGTACAAAAAACAACCAACCACCGCCAAGCCAGGCAGGTCGTGGCCCGCAGCCATATGCACGCACCTTATCCACAGGACGCTCCACAGTCTTTGGGGGCAAGTGCAAAAGTCTGCAAGCCGCTATCCACAGGGGCTGCAGGCGGTTTTAGAAAGTTTTTTGCTTGACCCGGGCATGGCGTCCATGCAGCCCCGGCCGACGAAGGCGACCGGGCGGTCAGGCGAGGGATGGCTTCAAGCCAGTAACGACGCTGCCTGGACGAGTCTTTCCAGAGTTTAATCACAGACTTATCCACAGGCTTATCCAGGGTGTTTTCGCCCTTTGCCTGCGACAATAAAAAGGTTGACAACGGCTGCTCGAGGTCCGGCAAAAATGCCTGATCAAAAAACGATCACACGCCTGTAGGCCACGCCGATCAAGGCGTCCAGCCAGCTACTCCCACGTTACCCACAGCCAGTTCCACAGCAAACGGGGACAAGTCAAAACCGTGGCAAAACAACTATTTGCAGCGTCTTTATGCCGCGCTTTGCCAGCTTGCGCAGAATGTTTTCCACAATTTGCGGTTTCTGCTGTGGACAAGGTCATCCGCAGCCGCCGGCTTCTGTAGGAGCGGCCGGTCGACGCTCGATTGCCCGCGATCAGCTCACCGCGTGAGTTCGGTACACCGCGTTATCGTTCATCGCGGGCAAGCCTCGCTCCTACAGGACGGGGTGTGGATAAAAAATGCCCCGCCGGAATAAACCGGCGGGGCATGTTTCAGCCAGCGCAAACAGGCTCAGTGACCGCCCAGATACGCGTTGCGCACCTCCTCGTTGACCAGCAGTTCCTTGCCGGTGCCGCTCAGGCGGATCTCGCCGTTGACCATCACATAGGCCCGGTCCGACAGTTTCAGCGCGTGGTTGGCGTTCTGCTCGACCAGGAAGATGGTCATGCCGGTGGCGGCCAGCTCGCGCAGGGTGGCGAAGATCTGCTTCACCACGATCGGCGCCAGCCCCAGGCTCGGTTCGTCCAGCAACAGCAGCTTGGGACGGCTCATCAGCGCACGGGCGATGGCGAGCATCTGCTGCTCGCCGCCGGACATGGTCATGGCCCGCTGGGTCCGACGTTCCTTGAGCCGCGGGAACAGTTCGAACATGCGCTGCATGTCTTCGGTGGCGTACTTGTCGCCGATGGGGATAGTGCCCATCAGCAGGTTCTCTTCCACCGTCATGTCCGGAAACACCCGGCGCCCTTCCGGCGACTGGGCGATGCCGTTGGAGGCGATGTAGTGCGAGGACTTGTGGGTGATGTCCACCCCGCGATAGATGATCTGCCCGGACTCGGCCCGCGGCTGGCCGAAAATCGACATCAGCAGCGTGGACTTGCCGGCACCGTTGGAGCCGATCAGGCTCACGGTTTCACCTTCGTTGATGTGCAACGAGACTTTCTTCAGGGCCTGGATCGGCCCGTAGTACACGTCCAGGTCCTTGAGTTCGAGGATAGGTGCAGTCGTCATACCAGCTCCTCTTCGTCCGCACCCAGGTAGGCGGCAATCACTTTCGGGTCGTTGCGGATCGCTTCGGGCCCGCCCTCGGCGATCACGTTGCCGTGGTCGAGCACCACGATATGGTCGGAAATACTCATCACCATGCCCATGTCATGTTCAATCAGCACCACGGTCAGGTCGTGCTCGTCGCGCAGCAGCCGGATCATCGCACTGAGCGCTTCGGTTTCCTGGGGGTTGAGGCCAGCAGCCGGTTCGTCGAGGCAGATGATCTGCGGCCGGGTGCACATGGCGCGGGCGATTTCCAGGCGGCGTTGCTGGCCGTAGGACAACTCGCCGGCCAGGCGGTTGGCGCAGTCCACCAGGTCCACCACTTCCAGCCAGTAGAAGGCGTGGTCCAGGGCATCGCTTTCCGCTTTCCGGTAACCCTTGGTGTTGAGGATGCCGGACAGCAGGTTGCGGTTGACCCACATGTGCTGGGCCACCAGAAGGTTCTCCAGCACCGACATTTCCCTGAACAGGCGAATGTTCTGGAAGGTCCGCGCCAGGCCCGCCCGATTCACCAGGTGGGTGCCGCCGAACATCTTGTAGAACAGCCGGCTGGCAAAGCGCTTGGGCGACACGAAGTCGGTCACCCGGAACGGCTCGCCCAGCAGCTTGATGACGTTGGTCGGCGTACCCCGGGTATTCAGGGCGATGTGCCCGCCCGTGGCTTTGTAGAAACCGGTCAGGCAGTTGAACACCGTGGTCTTGCCCGCGCCGTTGGGGCCGATCAGGGCGAAGATGGCGTTGCGTTTGACCTCCAGGCTGACGTCGCTCAGGGCCTTGATGCCACCGAAGTGCATCATCAGGTTCTCTACCTTCAGGATCACTTCATCGCTCATGATGCGCTCCTCTCGGTCAGGGCACCCTTGCGCGGGGTCACGCCGGTGCGGCTGATACGAATCAGGCCCCGGGGTCGCCAGATCATCATCAACACCATGAGGATGCCGAACAGCAGCACCCGGTATTCGGAGAAGCTGCGCAGCAACTCCGGCGCCACGGTCAGCACGAACGCCGCGATCACCACGCCCACGGTCGACCCCATGCCGCCCAGGACCACGATGGCCAGGATCAGCGCCGACTCGAAGAAGGTGAAGGACGAGGGGTTCACGAAACCCTGGTAGCTGGCGAAGAACACCCCGGCCAGGCCCGCGGTAGAAGCACCGATAGTGAAGGCCGAGAGTTTCACCAGCACGTGGTTCAGGCCCATGGCGCGGCAGGCGATCTCGTCTTCGCGCAGTGCTTCCCAGGCCCGGCCGACCGGCATGCGGGTCAACCGGTGCTTGATGTAGAGCACCAGCAGCACCACGATGAACAGCACGATGTAGATGAACAGGAACTTCAGGTTGGGGTTGTATTCCAGGCCGAAGAACTCGTGGAACGGCACCCCGCCATCCTTCGCCCGCCGTCCGAACTCCAGGCCGAAGATGGTCGGCGACGGCACCGGCATGCCGTTCGGACCGCCGGTGAAGGACAGCCAGTTGTTGAGGATCAGGCGGATGATCTCGCCGAAGCCCAGGGTCACGATGGCCAGGTAGTCACCGTGCATGCGCAACACCGGGAAGCCGAGTATGCACCCTGCCAATGCCGCGGCGAGGGCCGCCAGGGGCAGCACCGTCCAGAAACCCAGGCCCAGGTACTGATAACCCAGCGCCAGGCCGTAGGCACCGATGGCGTAGAACGCCACGTACCCCAGGTCGAGCAGCCCGGCCAGGCCAACCACGATGTTCAGCCCAAGGCCGAGCAGCACGTAGATCAGGCCGAGGATGACCACGGTCAACAGGTACTTGTTGGCGAAGAACGGGAAGACGATGGCGATCACGATCAGCGCCGGGATGATCCAGCGCAGCCGCGACTTGTAGTCCGGCGCCCGCACATGCACACCGGAGCCGCTGCTTTCGAAGCCCTGGAGGATCTTCAGGCCCTTGGGCGTCTGCAGGAACAGGCTCAAGGCGAAGCGGCCGATCATCACGATCGCCACCAGCCAGCCGACGCGGGCCGGTTGCAGGTTGAAGCTGTAGCCCTCGAGTACCACACCCACGATAGGACCGAACACGATCAGCGAGATCAGCCCGGCCAGCACGGCGTCGATGACGCTCTTTTTGATATCAATCGGTTTATTGGCAGCAGACATACTTATACCTTCGCCACGAGTGGGCGACCCAGCAGGCCTTGGGGACGGAAAATCAGAATCAGCACTAGCAGCGAGAAACTGAACACGTCTTTATAGTCGGAGTTGATCAGACCAGAGAACAGCGACTCGGAGATCCCGAGGATGATCCCGCCGAGCATCGCGCCCGGCAGCGAACCGATGCCGCCGAGTACCGCCGCGGTGAACGCCTTGATGCCGATGACGAAGCCGGCATAGAAGTCGAACGTGCCGTAGTTCATGGTGATCAGTACGCCCGCCAGCGCAGCCATGGCGGCGCCGATGATGAACACGTAGGAAATCACCCGGTCGGTGTTGATCCCGAGGATCGAGGCCATCTTGCGGTCTTGCTGGGTGGCGCGGCACATGCGGCCGAGCTTGGTGTACTTGATGATGTAGGTGAGCAACGCCATGCCGGCGAATGCCGCCACCAGGATGAAGATCTTGGTGTAGGTGAGCTGGACGAAACCGGTGCCGATATCGACCTTCCAGGCGCCGGCCAGCAGCGTCGGTACACCTTGTTGCTTGGCGCCCTGGCTGATCTGCGCGTAGTTCTGCAGGATCAGCGAGATACCGATGGCGCTGATCAGCGGCGCCAGGCGGGTGGAGTTACGCAGGGGTTTGTAGGCGACGCGCTCGATGACCCAGCCATAGATCCCCGTCACGACGACGGTGAAGACCAGGGTACCGAGAATGAGCAGCGGGAAGGATTCGATGCCGAAGTAGGCCAGCAGAGCCAGACTGATTGCCGCGAGGTAAGCGGAAATCATATAAACCTCGCCGTGGGCGAAGTTGATCATGCCAATGATGCCATAGACCATTGTGTAGCCGATGGCGATCAGACCATAGACAGACCCGAGGGTCAGTCCATTGATCAGTTGCTGCAGGAAAATACCATCCATAACGCAATCTCACGCATTTGAGAGACTGCACACAGCGGATACGACGGCCTGGGGTTCAACCACCCGCGCAACACGACAGTTGTGCAGCTCTACGAGAAAAGACAGGTACTGCACGGACACGCATGCAGCAGGCCTGCGCCCTCCCCTGGAGGAAGGGCCGGCCTGCCCGGACGCTCATGTCACTTCTGTTTTTCCAGCTGGTGGTATTTGCCGTCCTTGTCCCACTGGTAAACCACGTAGTCGGAGACTTTCAGGTCGCCCTTGGCGTCCCAGGTCTTCTCGCCCATCACGGTTTTCACCGGGTTGGCCTTGAGCCACTTGGCGGCGTCCTCGCCCTTGTTGGATTTGGCGCCGTTGAAGCCGGCAGCCAGGGCCTGGACCGACGCGTAGGCATACAGGGTATAGCCTTCAGGCTCGGTGCCGGCCTTGCGGAAAGCGTCGACCACGGTCTTGCTGTCCGGCAGCAGGCGCGGGTCGGCGCCGAAGGTCATGTACACACCGTCGACGTACTGCGGGCCGCCAGCGGTGGTCACCAGTTCGTCGGTGACGATACCGTCGTCGGACATGAACTTGACGTCTTTCAAGCCCTGCTCGCGCAGCTGGCGGACCAGCGGGCCGGCTTCCGGGTGCAGGCCGCCGAAGTAGACGACATCGGCACCGGCGGCACGGATCTTGGTGACCACGGCGCTGAAGTCTTTTTCGCCACGGGTCAGGCCTTCGTACAGCACAGGCGTTACGCCGCGCTTGGTCAGCTGTGCCTTGGTGGCGTCCGCCAGGCCCTGGCCGTAGGTGTCCTTGTCGTGCAGCACCGCGACTTTCTTGCCCTTGAGCACGTCGACGATGTAGTCGCCGGCGACGATGCCCTGCTGGTCGTCACGCCCGCACATGCGGAACATGGCGGAGAGGCCACGTTCGGTGACCTGCGGGTTGGTGGAGCCCGGGGTGATGGCGATCACGCCAGCTTCGTCGTACACCTCGGAAGCGGGGATGGTGTTGGAGGAGCAGAAGTGCCCGACCACGCCGATCACCTTGTCCTGGTCGACCAGGCGGTTGGCTACGGCCACGGCCTGTTTCGGTTCGCAGGCGTCGTCGCCCTTGACCAGTACGATCTTCTCGCCGTTAACGCCGCCCTTGGCATTGATTTCGTCAGCCGCTGCCTGTGCACCCTTCATGTACTGCTCGCCAAATGCCGCGTTGGCGCCTGTCATGGGACCCGCTACGCCGATCTTGAGGTCGGCCTGAGCAAACGCAGAAACACCCAACGCAGCTGCCACTGCGAGGGCCAGAAAGCCTTTCTTGTAAAACGTCTGGGACATGAGGTGGTGCTCCAAGGTTTTTTTAGTTGGCACTGCGACTTCACCGAATGCTCAGAGCAAGGGCCGTGCCATTGGTTTTTTATTCTGAAAAAAGTCGCTCTTTTATTGTTATTTCGACTGTTTCGAGCCCTTTTTTATTGGGCGTGCAACCGTCTAAACCGCGGAAGGTGAAACCTTACAAAACATCAGGCGCAACCCGCCTGCGCCATCATTGCAACCGCGGCGCAAATCAACGTGCAACCAGCCTGTAACAGCCTGCGTAACCGAACTGCACACTACTGGTGCGGGACTGCTACGCCCCGCACCACTACAGGCTAGTCGCTGCGCCGAAAAGCGCCGCACCGCGCAACATATTTCCTCTGTCAGATAACGATGCGCAGGCACTGGCCCGCGTGATACAGCGAGAACCCGGCCTCGTACAGGCAACTGCGCAAGCCCACGCCGGCCAGGGGCTGCATGGGGGCGAAGGGAATCGGCAAGGCCTGAGGATTTCCGTTACACAGGTAATCGGCGAACGCCTTGCCGACCACGGTGCCAGTGGTCACGCCCCGGCCGTTGTAGCCGGTGACGGCCACCAGGCCGGGCGCCGGCTCGAACAGGCGCATCAGGTGATCGGGGGTAAAGGCGATGCAACCGGTCCAGGTGCATTCCCACTCCACCGCTTTCAGGTAGGGGAAATAATGCTGCTGCACCCGGTCGGCCCAGGCCTTGAGGAACCAGGCCGGCTTCTGGTTGCCATTGCCCAGGCTGCCCAGCAACAGGCGGCCGTCGGCGTCCCGGCGAATGCTGCTGAGCACCTGGCGGGTATCCCAGGAGCCCTGGCCACCTGGCAGGATCCGCTGCGCGGCTTCCTCGGTCAGCGGCCTGGAAGCGACCTGGTAGTAGTAACCGGGGAAAAAATTGCGCCGCAATTCGGTCCAGTCGCCCTCGGTGTAGGCGTTGGAGGCAATCACCACTTGCTCGGCCAGCACCGAGCCCTGCGCGGTCTGCACCGACCAGCGCTGGCCCTGGCGTTCGAGACGGGTCACCGGCGAGTGGTCGAACAACTGGCCCCCCAGGTCGACTGCGGCCTTGGCCAGGCCACTGACATAGGCCATCGGGTTGACCGTGCCGGCCCGGCGATCGAGCAAGGCGGCGGCGATCTTCCTGGTGCCGGTGGCGGTTTCACAGGCCGCCCCGGTCAACAGCTCGACCGGCGCGCCCCGGCGCTTCCACTGGGCTTCCCGGCTGCGCAGGTCGGCCTCGCCCCGGGCGTTGTGCGCCATGTGCAAGGTGCCTTCGCGGCGCAGTTGGCAATCGATGCGGTATTTGTCGATCAGGCTGAACACCAGGGCCGGCGCCGCCCCCAGCATGCGGTTGAGCTGGCTGCCGACCGCCTCGCCGAAACCGGCTTCGATCTCGTCCGGCGGGATCCACATCCCGGCGTTCACCAGCCCCACGTTGCGCCCCGAACCTCCGTGACCGGTGCGGTGGGCTTCCAGTACACAGACCCTTTTGCCCTGCTCCAGCAGGTGCACGGCGGCCGACAGGCCGGTAAAACCCGCGCCGATCACGCAGACATCCACAGTGACCTCGCCCTTGAGCGCGGCATTGTCAGGCCTTTGCGGCGTCAGTTGTTCCCATAGGCATTCTTCGCGTAACGGCATTGCCAAGCTCCACAGTGAAACCCAACAAACAAAAACACAGCATCGCGGGCAAGCCTCGCTCCTACAGAACACCATAGGAGCGAGGCTTGCCCGCGATCGGGGTCGATCAATCGAAGGTAATACCCTGCGCCAATGGCAACTCCAGCGAGTAGTTCACGGTGTTGGTCTGCCGACGCATATAGGCGCGCCAGGCATCGGAACCGGATTCGCGGCCGCCGCCGGTTTCCTTCTCGCCACCGAACGCCCCGCCGATTTCCGCGCCGCTCGGGCCGATGTTGACGTTGGCGATGCCGCAGTCGCTGCCCACCGCCGACATGAACTGCTCGGCCTCACGCACATCGGTGGTGAAGATGCAGGACGACAGGCCTTGCGGCACGGCGTTGTTCAGGCGCAGCGCTTCGGCGAAATCGCTGTAGCCCACCACGTAGAGAATCGGCGCGAAGGTCTCGCTACACACCACGTCGCTCTGCTCCGGCATCTCGACGATCGCAGGCGATACGTAATAAGCGTTGGGGAACTGGTCTTGCAGCTGGCGCTTGCCGCCGAACACCCGGCCGCCCTCGCTCAGGGCCTGCTCCAGGGCATCCTGCATGTTGTCGAAGCTGTGCTTGTCGATCAGCGGACCGACCAGGTTGCCTTGCAGCGGATGACCGATGCGCACCTTGGAATAGGCGGCCTTGAGGCGGGTGACGATTTCTTCCTTCACCGATTCATGGGCAATCAGCCGGCGCAACGTCGTGCAGCGCTGGCCAGCGGTACCGACGGCGCTGAACAGGATGGCTCGCACGGCCATGTCCAGGTCGGCGCTCGGCCCCAGGATCATCGCGTTGTTGCCGCCCAGTTCGAGGATGCTGCGGGCGAAACGAGCCGCGACTTTCGGCGCCACTTCGCGGCCCATGCGGGTGCTGCCGGTGGCGCTGATCAGGGCCACGCGCGGATCGTCCACCAGCGCTTCGCCAGCGTCGCGCCCGCCAATGATCACCTGGCTCAGGTATTCGGGGGCGTCGCTGAAGTTCTTCAGCACACGCTCGAACAGCGCCTGGCAGGCCAGGGCGGTCAACGGGGTCTTTTCCGAGGGCTTCCAGATCACCGGGTTGCCGCAGACCAGCGCCAGGGTGGTGTTCCAGGCCCAGACCGCGACCGGGAAGTTGAACGCACTGATCACCCCGACAATGCCCAGCGGGTGCCAGGTTTCGCGCATGTGGTGGCCTGGGCGCTCGGAGGCGATGGTCAGGCCGTACAGCTGGCGCGACAGGCCGACCGCGAAGTCGCAGATGTCGATCATTTCCTGCACTTCGCCCAGGCCTTCCTGGGTGATCTTGCCGGCTTCCCAGGACACCAGCTCACCCAGGTCGGCCTTGTATTCGCGCAGCACCTCGCCGAACTGGCGCACCAGCTCGCCGCGACGCGGCGCCGGCACCTTGCGCCACAACTCGAATGCATGCTCCGCGCGACTGACCTGCTGCTCCACCTCGGCTGCGCCCTGCCAGTTCACGGAGGCGATGCGGCTGCCGTCGATCGGCGAATGCACGGGCTGCTTGCCCGATTGATACAGGGCCGGGTTCACACCAAGACGATCAAGCAATGCGGCAACCATGGGTCACTCCTTACAGATGGAAAGCAAAAAAATCGCAGCCGCTGACACGGCTATTCAGATCTGTAGTTGTAGCCGGCCCGAGACTTGCCAACAAACGACGATTAGGCGAGATATCATTCCGTTTATTCATGCTGCGCAGCCGAGACAAGAACAAGGAACCCTCGATGCTGAATAAACGCTACCTGCCCTCGATCACCGCCCTGCAGTGTTTCGAGGCCGTCACCCGGCACCTGAGCTTCACCCGCGCCGCCGAAGAACTGAACCTGACCCAGAGCGCGGTCAGCAAGCAGGTCGCGCAGCTGGAAGAACTCCTGCAGCACCTGCTGTTTCGCCGGGTACGCCGGCGCCTGCAGCTGACCCCGGCCGGAGATCTGTACCTGGTGGAGGTGCGCAAGATCCTCTCGCAGATCGAGATGTCGACCCATTACCTGCGTTCCTACGGTGGCGAAACCGAAGTCCTGCGGGTGTCCACCCCATCGACCTTCGGCGCGCGCTGGCTGGTGCCGCGCCTCAAGGGCTGGCGCCTGCGCCACCCGCAGATCCACCTGGACCTGTGCAACGAACAGGAAGCCGACGACCTGCTGCAGGGCCGCAGCGACATGGCGTTCTACTTCGGCCAGGGCTCGCGCCCCGGCACCGAGTGCCTGAAGCTGTTCGGCGAAGAGCTGGTGGCGGTCTGCGCCCCCGGCAGTCTGCCGGACAAGCCGTTCACCGACCCGACGCAGCTGGCCGAACTGGTGCTGCTGCAACTGGCCTCGCGGCCGCAGGCCTGGCATGACTGGTTCGACAGCCAGGGTTACCACACCGAGCACAGCTATCACGGCCCACGCTTCGAAACCTTCTATATGTGCATCCGGGCCGCCCAGGTCGGCTGCGGCGTGGCCCTGCTGCCGCGGTTCCTGGTGGAGGAAGAGCTGGCCGAGGGCAAGCTGGTGCTGGCCTGGGACTACGCGATGCCCAGCCACGATGCCTATTACCTGGCCTACCCTGAACATGCGGCTGAAGTGCCCAAGGTGCGGGACTTCGTACGCTGGATGCTGGAGCAGATCGACAGCCCGACGCCGGCCTGATCCGGGACGGGTGCAGACCGCACGGGCGCTATCGCGGGCAAGCCTCACTCCTGCAAGAGCAGCACCGTACCCGTAGGAACGGGGCTTGCCCGCGATGAGGCCAGCAGCCCCGACAGTGCCTTCAAGCAAAAAACGCTGGCAAAACCCACAGCGGATATGCGCCACTACTGCCTTTATTGAACAAGCTGGAAAGCCGCGCCCTTGATCGCGGCCAGCATGGAGATTCCCGTTATGAGCGAGAGTGTGTTTGCCGATCGCATCGTGCAGAACCTGCTCGACACCGACTTCTACAAACTGACCATGATGCAGGCGGTGCTGCACAACTACCCCAATGTGGAAGTCGAATGGGAATTCCGCTGCCGCAACAGCGAGGACCTGCGCCCCTACCTGGCGGAGATCCGCTATCAGTTCGAGCGCCTGGCCGACCTGAGCCTGAGCGCCGACCAGTTGAGCTTTCTCGAACGCATCAGCTTCCTGAAACCGGACTTCCTGCGCTTTCTCGGGCTGTTCCGCTTCAACCTGCGGTATGTGCATACCGGTATCGAAAACGGCGAGCTGTTCATCCGCCTGCGCGGGCCCTGGCTGCATGTGATCCTGTTCGAAGTGCCGATGCTGGCGATCGTCAGCGAGGTGCGTAACCGCTATCGCTACCGCGAAGTCGTCCTGGAACAGGCCCGCGAACAGCTATATCGCAAGTTCGACTGGCTGAGCGCCAACGCCAGCGCCGATGAATTGTCGCACCTGCAGGTGGCCGACTTCGGCACCCGCCGACGCTTCTCGTACCGGGTCCAGGAAGAAGTGGTGAACGTGCTCAAGCACGACTTCCCCGGACGTTTCGTCGGTACCAGCAACGTGCACCTGTCCCGCGAGCTGGACATGAAACCCCTGGGCACCATGGCCCACGAATGGATCATGGCCCACCAGCAACTGGGGCCGCGGCTGATCGACAGCCAGATCGCCGCCCTCGACTGCTGGGTCCGCGAGTACCGTGGCCTGCTGGGGATCGCCCTGACCGACTGCATCACCACCGACGCTTTCCTCAACGACTTCGATCTGTACTTCGCCAAGCTGTTCGACGGTTTGCGCCATGACTCGGGCGATCCGATCGTCTGGGCGGAAAAAGCCATCGCCCACTACCTGAAACTGGGCATCGAGCCGATGAGCAAGACCCTGGTGTTCTCCGACAGCCTGACGCTGCCCAAATCCCTGGAGATTTTTCGCGCGTTGCATGGTCGGATCAATGTCAGCTTCGGTATCGGCACCAACCTGACGTGCGATATTCCTGGTGTCGAGCCGATGAGCATCGTGCTTAAAATGGCCGCCTGCAATGGCCAGCCCGTCGCCAAGATCTCCGACGAAGCGGGCAAGACCCATTGCAAGGATCCCAACTTCGTCGCTTATCTGCGCCACGTTTTCCAAGTACCTGCCGCCCTTTCTGGCACATCAAGCAAGGAGTGAATCATGCAAGCCGTACAGCGTGAGATTGCTGAACAGCTCAAGGTCCAACCCCCTTTCAAGGACCAGGCCGCTCTCGAGGCAGAAGTCGCCCGGCGGGTCGCGTTCATCCAGCAATGCCTGCTCAATTCCGGGCTCAAGACCCTAGTGCTGGGCATCAGCGGTGGCGTCGACTCCCTGACCGCGGGCCTGCTGGCCCAGCGGGCGGTGCGCGAACTGCGCGCCAGCAGCGGCGACCAGGGCTATCGTTTCATTGCCGTGCGCCTGCCGTACGACGTGCAGTTCGACGAACACGATGCCCAGGCCTCGGTGGACTTCATCGAACCCGACGAGCGCCACACCGTGAACATCGGTCCGGCGGTCAAGTCCCTGGCCAATGAAGTGGCGGCCTTCGAAGGCCATCAGGCGGTAACCCGGGACTTCGTCCTCGGCAACACCAAGGCGCGCATGCGCATGATCGCGCAGTACACCATCGCCGGCGCCGCCCATGGCCTGGTGATCGGCACCGACCACGCCGCCGAAGCGGTGATGGGCTTCTTCACCAAGTTCGGCGACGGCGCCTGCGACCTGGCGCCGCTGAGCGGGCTGGTGAAGAACCAGGTGCGGGCTATTGCCCGGCATTTCGGCGCGCCGGAGTCGCTGGTGGAGAAGATCCCTACCGCCGACCTCGAAGACCTGTCTCCCGGCAAGCCGGACGAAGCCTCCCACGGCGTGACCTACGCCGAGATCGACGCCTTCCTCCATGGCCAGCCGGTGCGCGAGGAAGCGTTCAAGATCATCTGCAACACCTACAACAAGACCCATCACAAACGCGTGATGCCGTTCGCGCCTTGAGGTGATGAGGTGACGCAAAAGCCCGCCGCGGGAAATCCTCGGCGGGCTTTTTGTTGGGTGTTGGCTGGGCTGGCGCTATCGCGAGCAAGCTTCGCTCCTATAGAAGCTTGTGGGTGCCAGGCTTGCCCGCGATGAACGATGACACGGACCGCCCGCCCACAAAAAAGCGCCCCGAAGGGCGCTTTTTCATCACACGGGATCAACCGATCACTTCAGCACCACGGCGCCTTTCATCATCGAGTTGTGGCCCGGGAACGAGCAGAAGAATTCGTAGCTTTCGCCGGCGGTCAGCTTCGACACGTCAAAGGTCACCGAGTCTTTTTCGCCAGAGCCGATGATCTTGGTGTGGGCGATAACGCGGCTGTCGCCTGGTTTCAGGTAGTCCTTGTCGATGCCGGCAGCCATGCCGTCGGTCGCGATGCCGACCATGTCCGCGCTTTTGCTCAGAACCCAGTTATGACCCATGACGTTCTTCGGCAGGCTGCCGGAGTGGGTCAGGTTCACGGTGAAGGTCTTGCAGCTCTTGTCGATGGTGATTTCCTTCGTGTTGAAGGACATCTGGTCGGTAGAGTCGACATCGACCTTGCATTCGGCGGCCATCAGCTGGCTGCTGGCCAGTGTCAACAGGGATACCGCAACGAGTTTGGCAAACATGGTGAATCTCCAAGGCAGGGTTAACAAAATCCATCTGAATCCATGGAGGTGAAGACTGCCTGAATTTTTCACAAGTTCCTATGATTCAAATCAAGAAATTGTATACAACTTTGCGCTATCGGCCTGATCGAGAGAATCAAACAGCCAGCCCGCGGCCCCGGGCCTATGCTCGGCGCACATCACTATCGGAGTGTCCGCCATGCACCTCAACAGCCTGTTCCGCAGCCTGCTCGCCGCCTACGCCTGTGGCGCCAGCGGTACCTATGAAAGCCCCCGCCGCGAGGATTGACCCTTGGAGCGCGGCCGGCCAGCCATTACTCTGTGGCCCTCACTGACCATGGAGTAAGGTATGTCTTTAACGTCTGTATGCGTGTTCTGCGGTGCCAGCACCGGCACCAACCCGGCCTACCGCGAGGCCGCCGAAGCCCTCGGGCGCCATCTGGCCGAACGCAAGCTGACCCTGGTCTATGGCGGTGGCGCCGTCGGCCTGATGGGCCTAGTCGCCGACGCCGCCCTGGCGGCCGGAGGCGAAGTCATCGGCATCATTCCCCAGAGCCTCAAGGACAAGGAAATCGGCCATCCGGGCCTGACACGCCTGGAGGTGGTCGACGGCATGCACGCCCGCAAGGCGCGCATGGCCGAGCTGAGCGACGCCTTTATCGCGCTGCCTGGCGGCCTGGGCACCCTGGAAGAGTTGTTCGAGGTCTGGACCTGGGGCCAACTGGGTTACCACGCCAAGCCCCTGGGGTTGCTGGAAGTGAATGGCTTCTACGAGAAGCTCACGGGTTTTCTCGATCACATCGTCGGCGAAGGCTTCGTTCGCGCCCCGCACCGTGACATGCTGCAAATGAGCGAATCGCCGCGCAAACTGCTGGATGCCCTGGAGGCCTGGCAACCCACGGTAGCCCCCAAATGGGCCGAGCAAAAACCCGATTAACCGCCGGGCTCCGATACAAGGCAGAATACGCGCCGCTCAACCTCACCTTCGACCCTAGAGGATCGCCCATGGCTAAACCCAATTACTCCTTCGCCAAACGTCAGCGAGACCTGGCAAAGGAGCAGAAGAAAGAGGAAAAGCTGCAACGCAAGAAAGCGGCCGCTGAAGAAGCCGGCGCACCGAGCCCGGATACAGAAGACGAAGTGGCCGTCGACGACGCCAATACAGCAGACGATCAGGCCCCCAAGGCCTGAGACCCGCCAGGCCTGATACTCCTATCAGGCCCTCGGGATCTGGGGTCGGCCATCCGTTGCCGACCCTCGGATACCCAAGGCTTTGACAATCGAATCGCGATAACCCCGTGGCAAGTTGGCCGGTAGCTGGTCAGCTGCGAACAGGCCGATTTCCTTGTGCTCGTGGCTGACGGTTGGCACAAACTCGCCAAGGAGCCGGCAGCGATAGGTCGAGATAAACACATGCTTGCCGGGGATGACCTCGAACAGGTACGAATCCAGCGGTTCCTCCACCATCACCTGCACGTCCAGCTCTTCCTCGATCTCCCGCGCCAGGCATTGCGGCGCCGTCTCCCCCAGCTCGATCCGCCCGCCGGGCAGCTCCCATTCGTCACGCTCGTTGAGCATCAGCACCACCAATCCTTCGGGGGATTGCAGCACGCCCTTGATCGATACCGGGAACATAAGTAACTCCTGTAGAGCCTGTAGCCGCTGCCGAAGGCTGCGCTCGGGCGCGTAGCGGCCGTGTTTTTTAGACCGCTGGAAGGTTCTGCGAACCTTATCGCAGCCTGCGGCAGCGGCTACAAAGAGATCCGTTCATTCAGCGGCATCACCGTCACCCGTACTTCCGGGTCGTGGCTGCCGCCGCCGAGAATCACCCCGCGCAACGGCGAGACGTCGGAAAAGTCCCTGCCCCAGGCCAGGGTGATGTGTTCCAGTGCCGGCTGCACGTTGTTGGTCGGGTCGAAATCCACCCAGCCGAGCACCGGGCAGAACACCGAAACCCAGGCATGGGAGGCATCCGCACCGATCAAGCGTGGCTGCCCCGGTGGCGGCTGGGTCAGCAGGTAGCCGCTGACATAACGCGCCGCCAAACCGCGGGAGCGCAAGCACGCCAGCATCAGGTGGGCGAAGTCCTGGCAGACCCCACGCCGTCGCTCCAGCACTTCCACCAGCGGCGTCGCCACCTGGGTGGCTTCGGCATCGAAGGTGAACTCGCTGAAGATCTTCTCCATCAACGCCTGTACCCCCAGCAACAGCGGACGCCCGGCGGGGAAACAGCTTTCGGAAAACTCGACGAAGCTCTTCTTCAGGTGCACATAAGGCGACTCGAAGCGATAGCGGCACGCCTCCATCAAGGCTGCGGACAACGGCCGGCTGCTGTAGGTCAGTGCATTGCGGGTGGCATCCCAGGGCAATGACCGGCTGAAGTCCAGCGCTGGCCTGGCCAGCACCTCCACCGTCAACTGCGCATTGACCAGCAACTCGTCATGGGGGCGCTCGAACGCCAGCCGGGTCAGCGGATTGCCGAACACATCCAGCTCGTCGCGGCGGGTGGTGGGGTCGGGGCTGATCAGCAGTTCCTGCTGGCTGCAATGCTGCCAGGCGCACGCCCGCGGCCACAGGTGCGCCAGTTGCTGGGCCAGGGAAACCGGGCTGTCGTAGTGGTAATGGGTATCGTGGAAGATCTGGTAATGAGCGCTCATCAGACGGATACCGTTTGTTGGCTGACATCGTCGACATGGGCGAAATGCCGCAGCGCCAGGCGGTCGGAAACCTGCCCGCTGGCGTCGGCGATTTCCTGCAACAGGTCGGCCAGGCCTTCGAGTGCCGCGCGCACGCTGGCCTCGCCGAACAGAGGGTTCTCCAGGCAAGCCAGGTCGAAGCGCGACAGGCGCTTCACCAGCACGGGCAAGCCGGCCTCGCGCGGTACGCCAAAGTCGTCGTTCAAGCGATTGAGGGTCCGGGTCACCAGCTTCAGCTGGAATAGCACCGCGTGGGGGTTCTGCTCATCGAGCAGCAACAGGTCGAGCACCGGAATCAACTGCGCCACCGCCAGGTAGCGGGAACGGTAGGTGATGCTGCTGTTGCCCAGCTCCAGCAGCCACTCCAGCCCGGCCTGGTCGGGCGCGGAGGAATCGCGCAGGAAGGCCGCCAGGCTGCTGCTGAGGAACTGTAGGCGCTCGATGCGCCGGCCGATCATCAAAAAGCGCCAGCCTTCGTCGCGGGTCATATCGTCCAGGGCAAAGCCCGACAGGGCCGCCAGGGACATCACCAGGCGGTTGAGGAAATCCAGCAACTCGCCGAAGTCCGGTTCGCGGGCTTCCAGCGCCAGGGCTTCGCGCTGCAATTCCACCAGCGCCTGCCAGTTTTCCCGCGAGAGCTTGCCGCGCACCTGGGACGCCGCCCATTGCAGGCGTTGCAGGTTGGAGCGCAGGCTGAAGGACCAGTCGTCCCCCTGCAGGGCCGCCAACAGACGCTCGGGCAGCTCGCCTTCGTCCGGCAGCAGCATCAGGCTTTCGCCCAGGTCGACCGCCGCCTGCAAGGCCTGCGGGTCATCGCCGTCGACATAACGCGCCAGCATGATCCGCAACAACCGGGCGCTGCCATCGCAACGCTCGCAGTAGCGGCCGAACCAGAACAGGTTTTCCACCACCCGCGACGGCAGGTACGGATCGCGCCGCACCAGGTCATGCACGCCGATGGTCCGCTGGCCCTTCCACTGTTCGCCGCTGGGCGCACGCTCGCCCAGCACCCAGGTGTCCTTGCTGGCGCCACCGCGCTGCATCGACACCACTTCGGCATCGGCCTCCGCGGCCACCCGGGTCAAGCCGCCCGGCAGCACCCGATAACCGTCGCGGCTGGCCACGGCATACACCCGCATGCCGATGGCCCGCGGTTGCAGCTGGCTGTCCTCGGCCTGCCAGACCGGCGCCTGGGACAGCTGCGCCAGTTCCTGGGCGACATAGGCATAAGGCCGCGCCCGCATGCGCTCGGCCAGGGCCTGGCGCTCTTTCTCGCAGAGGTCGCGGCCGAACAAGGGGGCAAAACTCTGGGACGGGAACGCCGGCTTGATCAGCAGCTCCGGGAGTTTCTCCAGGGCCTGGGCCAGCACCGGCGCCTCGCCGCACCACCAGGTGGCGACGGACGGCAGAATCAGTTCTTCGCCGAACAAATGCTCGCTGATCTTCGGCAGGAAACCCAGCAGACCTGGCGACTCCAGCACGCCGCTGCCCAAGGCATTGGCCACCAGCACCCGGCCTCGCCGCACCGCCTCCAGTAGCCCCGGCACGCCCAAGGCCGAGTCGGTGCGCAGTTCCAGCGGGTCGCAGAAGTCGTCGTCGAGCCGGCGCATGATCGCGTGCACCCGCCGCAGGCCGCTCAGGGTCTTGAGGTAGACCGTGGCGTCGCGCACCGTCAGGTCGCCGCCCTCCACCAGCGGATAACCGAGCTGGCGCGCCAGGTACAGGTGCTCGAAATAGCTCTCGTTGAAACGCCCCGGGGTCAGCAGCACGATCAGTGGTGCTTCGTCGTCCCGGGGCGCCTGGCGGGCCAGGGTTTCCTGCAGGGTGCGGAAAAACCCGGCCAGATGCTGCACCTGCAGGTCGCGGTACAGGTCCGGAAAGGCCCGGGACACGATCATGCGGTTTTCCAGGGCGTAGCCGGCACCGGAGGGCGCCTGGGTACGGTCGGCGGTGACCCACCAGCGCCCGTCCGGGGTACGCGCCAGGTCGACCGCGTACAGGTGCAGGAAGGCGCCGTCCGGCGGCTGGATGCCCTGGCACAGCCAGAGAAAGTTGTTATGGCCGAACACCAGTTCGGCCGGCAGCAGGCCTTCGCTGATCAACCGCTGGGGGCCGTACAGGTCGGCCAGTACCGCATTGAGCAAACGCGCCCGCTGGGCGATCCCGGCGGACAGCTGCTGCCATTCATCGGCGGCGATCACATGGGGTAGCAGGTCCAGCTCCCACGGCCGGTCGGCGCCCTTGGGGTCGGCATAGACGTTGTAGGTGACGCCATTTTCCTGGATCTGCCGGGTCAGCAGGGCCTGGCGCTGCATCAACTGCGCCGGCGTGCTGCGCTGCAACTGGTCGAACAGCCGGCGCCAGTGCGGGCGCACCGCGCCGCTGGCGTCGAGCAGTTCGTGGTAGGTACCCGCCGTCAGCGGGTAGTGGTCAAGCAGGTCAGGCATGGAGAGCTCGGCAGACGGCAAGGTAAGTCAGATTAACGCAGACACATGACACCCGGATATGCGAAACATCCGGGCGTCGCGTCTGCTTTAGAAACGTCGCAAATCGAGTGTCATCGGCAACTCGTCGTTGATCGTCAGGCTCGGCACCGACAAGGTGCCGGGGCTATGCCCCAGGCGGAAGAAGCGCGCCATGCGGCGGCTTTCGGCCTCGTTGGCATTCACCGGCAGGCTGTCGTAGTTGCGCCCGCCCGGGTGGGCCACGTGGTACTGGCAACCGCCCAGGGAACGCTGCATCCAGGTGTCGAGCAGGTCGAACACCAGGGGCGCGTGCACCGGGATGGTCGGCTGCAGGCAGTTGAAGGGCTGCCAGGCCCGATAGCGCACACCGGCGACGAACTCCCCGACCCGCCCGGTGGGCTGCAGCGGCACCGCGACACCGTTGCAGGTCAGCAGGTAGCGCTGCGGCGCCAGCCCGGTGAGCTTGACCTGCAGACGCTCCAGCGACGAGTCGACATAACGTACCGTGCCGCCAGCGGAGCCCTCCTCCCCCAACACATGCCAAGGCTCCAGGGCCTGGCGCAGCTCCAGCTCGACACCGCCGACCGCGTAATCGCCGACCTTGGGGAAACGGAACTCCAGGTGCGCGGCGAACCATTCGGCGCGCAGGGGGTAGCCGGCGGCGTTGAGCTCGACTATGACGTCGGCGAAGTCCTGCTCGATGAAGTGCGGCAACAGGAAGCGATCGTGCAGCTCGGTGCCCCAGCGCGCCAGCTTGGCCGGTGCATAGGGCTCGCGCCAGAAGCGCGCGACCAAGGCCCGCAGCAACAGTTGCTGGGCCAGGCTCATGCGCGCATGGGGCGGCATTTCAAAGGCGCGCAGTTCCAGCAGGCCCAGGCGCCCGGTGGCGCCGTCCGGCGAGTACAGCTTGTCGATGCAGAACTCGGCGCGGTGGGTGTTGCCGGTGACGTCGATCAACAGGTTGCGCAGCAGCCGGTCGACCAGCCACGGCGGGCACTCCTCGCCCGGCTCAGGCATCTGGGCGAAGGCAATTTCCAGCTCGTACAAGGCATCGTTGCGCGCCTCGTCGACCCGCGGCGCCTGGGAGGTGGGGCCGATGAACAGCCCGGAGAACAGGTAGGACAACGACGGATGGTTGTGCCAATAGCTGATCAGGCTGCGCAACAGGTCCGGCCGGCGCAGGAAGGGCGAGTCCGCCGGCGTCGCGCCGCCCAGCACGAAGTGGTTGCCGCCGCCGGTGCCGGTGTGGCGCCCGTCGATCATGAATTTCTCGGTGGTCAGGCGGGTCTGCCGGGCTTCCTCATAGAGGAATTCGGTGCGCTCCACCAGCTCGTCCCAACTGGCGGACGGCTGCACGTTGACCTCGATCACGCCCGGATCGGGGGTGACGCGGAAGTTGCTCAGGCGCGGATCGCTCGGTGGCTCGTAACCCTCCAGCAACACCGGGCAATGCAGCTCTTCGGCGGTGGCCTCGATGGCGCTGACCAGCTCCAGGTAATCCTCCAGGCGCTCCAGGGGCGGCATGAACAGGTACAACCGCCCGTCCCGCGCCTCCGCGCAGAACGCGGTGCGGGTCAGCCAGTCGGCGGACTGGTCGACCTGCGGCACTCGCTCATCGGCCTCGGCCGCCTCGCCATGCTCACGCAGTTGCGCGCTGTCCGGCAGCTCGGGCAGGTCCTGGTTCGGGTCGGTGGGGTGCACATAGGGGTATTCCGCCGCCGTCACCCAGGGCTGGGACGCCAGCGGCAGGCGATAGCCCAGGGGCGAATCCCCCGGGACCAGCCGGCAATGGGTGTCACGCAGGTACCAGCGGCCGCTCTGCCACTGGTCGCCCTTGGCGGTACGGGCTAGCGGCAGGATCTGGCCGATGACCTTGTCCAGGCCCTGGCTGAACACCTTGCGCAGGCGCGCCCGCTCCAGCTCGTCCGCCAGCCGTGAATCCTCGGCGCTGACGTTCTGCGGCAAGCTGCCTTCGCGCCACAGGTAGTAGAAGTTGTCTTCGTAGGCCGGGAACACGAAGCGCGGCGCCAACTTCAGGCGTTCGGCGACACTGGCCAGGAAACGCCCGGCCAGTTCGCTGTCGGCGCCGTAGTCTTCGTGCTCGTCGGCAATCAGCGCGGCGTTGTGCCAGACCGGCACGCCATCGCGGCGCCAGTAACAGTTCAGCGACCAGCGCGGCAGTTGCTCGCCCGGGTACCACTTGCCCTGGCCGAAATGCACCAGGCCCTTGGGCCCGTAGTGGTTGCGCATGCGCTGGAACAACTCGGCGGACAACCGGCGCTTGTTCGGCCCGAGGGCCGCGGTGTTCCATTCGGCGCCATCCGGGTCGTCGATCGAAACGAAGGTCGGTTCGCCGCCCATGGTCAGGCGCACGTCGCCCTCCAGCAGGTCGGCATCGATCTGCCGGCCCAGGGCCTGGATCGCCAGCCATTGCTCTTCGGTGTAGGGCTTGGTAACGCGTGGCGCTTCCCAGACCCGCTCCACCGACATCTCGTGGCTGAACTCACATTCGCAAGGCTCCACCAGGCCGCTGATCGGCGCCGCCGAGGACGGATCGGGGCTGCACGCCAACGGGATATGCCCTTCCCCGGCAAACAGCCCGGAAGTGGCGTCCAGGCCGATCCAGCCGGCACCGGGCAGGTACACCTCGCACCAGGCGTGCAGGTCGGTGAAGTCCACCTCGGTGCCGGACGGGCCGTCGAGGGATTTGACGTCGGCGGTCAGCTGGATCAGGTAGCCGGAAACAAACCGCGCCGCCAGCCCCAGGTTGCGCAGCAGTTGCACCAGCAGCCAGGCGGAGTCGCGGCAGGAGCCGGAAGCCTTGTCCAGGGTCTGCTCCGGCGTCTGCACGCCCGGCTCCATGCGGATCAGGTAGCCGATGTCTTCGCTCAGGCGCTGGTTCAGGCCCACCAGGAAATCCACCGCCGGCAGCGGCGTGCGGTCGATGCCCTCCAGATACGCCTTGAACTTCGGCGTCAGCGTCAGGGTTTCCAGGTACGGCGCCAGCTCCCGCTGCTCATCGGCGGCGTAGGCGAAGGGGATCTTCTCCGCATAGGGCTCGAGGAAGAAATCGAACGGATTGAACACCGCCATCTCCGCCAGTAGATCGACTTCGATGCGTAGCTCGTCGGTCTTTTCCGGGAAGACCAGGCGCGCCAGGTAGTTGCCCTGGGGATCCTGCTGCCAGTTGATGAAGTGCTGCTCGGGCTGAACCTTCAGCGCATAGGAGAGAATCCGCGTGCGGCTATGGGCCGCCGGACGCAGGCGAACGATCTGCGGGCCGAGTTCGACCGCGCGGTCGTAGCGGTAATGCGTGACATGGTGCAATGCGACATGGATCGACACGGCGTGCCTCCTGCGGGCCTGAACGTACACGAAAGCGCGCAAGACTTATGCCAGAGCACCAGTCCCGGCGCTTTCCCCAACGGCTGTGGGCAGTACAGCACCAAAAGCGCGCGGCGCGTGCTTTGGCGTGCGCAGGGTTGCACATAAATGTGGCGACAGGATGTAACCGGTGGTCAGCGCACCCGCTTCAGGCCGGCTTCCAGTTGCCGCAGGCGCCGACGTTTGCGCGCCGCCACTTGCAGCACCTTGAGCCCGCGCTGGTAACGCCGGGTGCTCATCAGGTACAGGCCGGTCAGGGGGATGCACAGGACAAAGGCCGGGAAGAGTCGCTGGCGGGAATCCAGCAGGACCAGCAGCGCGCACGCCAGGCAGAACACCAGCGCGCCGAACAAGGCCCAGGCCCCGCGCGGGTAACCGCGGATCACCAGCAGGAAACACAGGCTCATCAGCAGGCCAACGCCCAGCATGGCCATCGCGGCGTAGTTGGCGACCTGGAAGTCCCGGGGAAAATACAGATGGGGCACCTGCGCGGCGGTCAGCGAGATGCTGAAGACTGTCGTCATCATCACCGCGATATGAATCACCCCGAAGCGCCGCACATAGGGCTGCCAGGCGAGCCACTCGGCGGTCTTGAGACGCAGCAGCTTGTCTTCGATCTGCTGTTGTTGCGGGGTTTTCCTGCGACGTAACACGCTGCTCTTCCTTGAGTCGATGCCAATCCAGGGGCGCACCTTAACAAACCCGAATCGCGAAATGCACAACGCCAACCCTGGGGTTGGCGTTGTGTCTGTACAGCAGCTGCCTTAGCGGGGCACGACCGGTTTGCGGGTCGGCTTCTTGCCTTTGCCCTTGGCCGCATCCGTGCGTTCCTTGGCGGCCTGCTTGTTGCGGGCCATCGCGGCGGCCTTGGCCTGTTCGCGCTTGTCCCACGGGTTGCCGCCGTCGCTGCCACGCGGCGGCAGGCCGGTGTGCTGAGTGAGGATCCTGGTGGTTTCCTTGGCCACTTTGTGGCTGCCAGCCGGCGTCGAGTTCTTGCGACGGGCGCTCTGGTAGCTGTCGGTAGCCGGCTGATGCAACGGAATCAGCTGGTGCTTGCCCGGCCCGATCAGGTCGGCGCGGCCCATGTGGGTCAGTGCTTCACGCAGCATCGGCCAGCCTTTCGGATCGTGGTAACGCAGGAACGCCTTGTGCAGACGGCGCTGCTCCTCGCTCTTGACGATAGTCACCCCGTCACTCTTGTAGGTGACCTTGCGCAGCGGGTTCTTGCCCGAGTGGTACATGGCGGTGGCAGTGGCCATCGGCGACGGGTAGAACGCCTGCACCTGGTCGGCGCGGAAACCGTTGCCCTTGAGCCACAGGGCCAGGTTCATCATGTCTTCGTCGGTAGTGCCCGGGTGCGCGGCGATGAAGTAAGGAATCAGGTACTGCTCCTTGCCTGCTTCCTTGGAGTACTTCTCGAACATCCGCTTGAACCGGTCGTAGGTACCGATACCCGGTTTCATCATCTGGTTGAGCGGACCTTCCTCGGTGTGTTCCGGGGCGATCTTCAGGTAGCCACCGACGTGGTGGGTCACCAGTTCCTTGACATACTCCGGCGACTCGACCGCGAGGTCGTAGCGCAGGCCGGAAGCGATCAGGATCTTCTTCACCCCCGGCAAGGCGCGGGCGCTGCGATACAGCTGGATCAGGGACGAGTGATCGGTGTTCAGATTCGGGCAGATGCCTGGGAACACGCAGGACGGCTTGCGGCATGCGGATTCGATTTCCGGGCTCTTGCAGGCGATGCGGTACATGTTCGCGGTCGGGCCGCCGAGGTCGGAGATGACGCCGGTAAAACCTGGAACCTTGTCGCGAATCTCTTCGATCTCGCGAATGATCGACTCTTCGGAACGGTTCTGGATGATGCGGCCTTCGTGCTCGGTGATCGAGCAGAAGGTGCAGCCGCCAAAGCAGCCACGCATGATGTTCACCGAGAAACGGATCATGTCGTAGGCCGGGATTTTCTCCTTGCCATACGCCGGGTGCGGGATGCGCTGATACGGCATGCCGAACACGTAGTCCATCTCTTCGGTGGTCATCGGGATGGGTGGCGGGTTGAACCAGACATCGATCTCGCCATGCTTCTGCACCAGCGCACGGGCGTTGCCCGGGTTGGTTTCCAGGTGCAGCACGCGGTTGGCGTGGGCGTAGAGCACCGGATCGTTACGCACCTTTTCCATCGACGGCAGGCGGATCACGGTCTTGTCCCGGGTCATCTTCGGGCTGGCCAGGATCTGCACGACCTTGGCTTCCTGAGGATCCTCGACCGGACCTTTTTCCTGCTCGATGGCGCAAGCCTGGGTGTCCTGGGTGTTGACGTAGGGGTTGATGATCTTGTCGATCTTGCCCGGACGGTCGATACGCGTGGAGTCCACTTCGTACCAGCCCTGCGGCGTGTCACGGCGAATGAACGCGGTGCCGCGCACGTCGGTGATGTCTTCGATCTTGTGCCCGTAGGACAGGCGCTGGGCGACTTCGACAATCGCCCGCTCGGCGTTGCCGTAGAGCAGGATGTCGGCGCTGGCGTCGATCAGGATCGAGTTGCGCACCCGGTCCTGCCAGTAGTCGTAGTGGGCGATGCGGCGCAGGGAGGCTTCGATGCCGCCCAGGACGATCGGCACGTGCTTGTAGGCTTCCTTGCAGCGCTGGCTGTAGACCAGGCTGGCGCGGTCCGGACGCTTGCCCGCCAGGCCACCCGGGGTGTAGGCGTCGTCGGAACGGATTTTCTTGTCCGCGGTGTAGCGGTTGATCATCGAGTCCATGTTGCCGGCCGCGACGCCGAAGAACAGGTTCGGCTCGCCGAGCTGCATGAAGTCGTCTTTGGATTGCCAGTTCGGCTGGGCGATGATCCCGACGCGGAAGCCCTGGGACTCCAGCAGCCGGCCGATGATCGCCATGCCGAACGACGGGTGATCGACGTAGGCATCACCGGTGACAATGATGATGTCGCAGGAATCCCAGCCGAGCTGATCCATCTCCGCCCTGCTCATCGGCAGGAACGGTGCCGGTCCGAAACATTCGGCCCAGTACTTGGGATAGTCAAATAACGGCTTGGCTGCTTGCATGTCGATGACCGGTATAGGTGTAGATAAGGGCGCGTTTATTTACAGAGAAATTCGCGGGCGCGGAATATAGCACAAAAAATGACCAATTCCGACGACCATGGTCGGAAATCGGTGGGGCGCTTATCGCGAGCACGCTCGCGATAAGGCGGGTTCAGGCACTGCGACGTTATTCGTCGTCGTCGAAGTTGTAGCTGCCCGGCGCAAGGTTCTCGAAGCGGGTGTACTTGCCGATGAACGCCAGGCGGATAAAGCCGATCGGGCCGTTCCGCTGCTTGCCGATGATGATCTCGGCAATGCCCTTGTGCTCGGTCTCGGGGTGATACACCTCGTCCCGGTACACGAACATGATGACGTCGGCGTCCTGCTCGATCGCTCCGGATTCCCGCAAGTCGGAGTTCACCGGACGCTTGTTCGGGCGCTGCTCGAGGGAGCGGTTGAGCTGGGACAGAGCAACCACCGGGCAGTTGAATTCCTTGGCCAGGGCCTTGAGGGAACGGGAGATCTCGGAAATCTCGTTGGTCCGGTTGTCACCGCTGGAACCCGGGATCTGCATCAGCTGCAGGTAGTCGATCATGATCAGCCCGATGTCACCGTGCTCACGCACCAGGCGGCGGGTCCGCGCGCGCATTTCCGAGGGGCTGATACCGGCGGTGTCGTCGATGAACAGCTTGCGGTCGTTGAGCAGGTTGACCGCCGAGGTCAGGCGCGGCCAATCGTCGTCTTCCAGCTGGCCGGAACGGACCTTGGTCTGGTCGATACGGCCAAGGGACGACAGCATACGCATGATCAGCGATTCGCCTGGCATCTCGAGGGAGTACACCAGCACCGCCTTCTCGCTGCGCAGCACGGCGTTTTCCACCAGGTTCATGGCAAAGGTGGTCTTACCCATCGACGGACGGCCGGCAACGATGATCAGGTCGGCTGGCTGCAGGCCGCTGGTCTTCTCGTCGAGGTCGGTATAGCCGGTGGACAGGCCGGTGATGGCGTTGTCAGTGTTGAACAGGGTATCGATGCGGTCGATGGCCTTGGTCAGCAACTCGTTGACGCCCACCGGGCCACCGGTCTTCGGACGCGCTTCGGCGATCTGGAAGATCTGCCGTTCTGCTTCGTCGAGGATCTCTTCGGCGGTGCGGCCTTCGGGGTTGAAGGCGCTGTCGGCGATCTCGGTGCTGATGCCGATCAGCTGGCGCAGGGTAGCGCGCTGGCGAACGATCTGCGCATAGGCCTTGATGTTGGCCACCGACGGCGTGTTCTTCGCCAGCTCACCCAGGTAACCCAGTCCGCCGACCTGGGACGTCTGACCTTCCTTGTCCAGCTGCTCGGACAGGGTCACGACGTCGATTGGCATGTTCTGATCGGCCAGCTTGGCGATCGCACGGAAGATCAAACGGTGGTCATGCCGATAGAAATCGCCGTCGGAGACTTGATCGAGCACCCGCTCCCAGGCGTTGTTGTCCAGCATCAGACCACCGAGCACGGCCTGTTCGGCCTCGATGGAATGTGGCGGCACCTTCAGGGCAGCGGTTTGCAGATCGTATTGCTCGGGAGCGGAGATATCGTTCATGGCCACTTGGTTTTTTAGGAAAAGCAGGGGTTTGAAAAACTGAGGGTACAGAAAGACAAAGGGCACGACCTGTAAACAGGATCGTGCCCGATGTTACCGGCTAGCTCCCAAGGGTGCCAGCCGACAAGTACTGCTTAAGCTGCTACCACGACAACGCGTACGGTGGCTTCAACTTCGGCGTGCAGGTGCACGGCTACGTCGAATTCACCTACGTTGCGGATGGTGCCGTTCGGCAGACGAACTTCGCTTTTTGCAACTTCAACGCCGGAGGCGGTCAGTGCATCAGCGATGTCGTGGGTGCCGATCGAACCGAACAGCTTGCCTTCGTCACCAGCGGTGGCAGTGATAGTCACTTCCAGCTCAGCCAGTTGGGCAGCGCGAGTTTCGGCAGAAGCCTTTTTCTCTGCAGCCAGTTTTTCCAGCTCGGCACGACGCGCTTCGAACGCAGCCAGGTTGGCAGCGGTAGCAGCGGTGGCTTTGCCGAAAGGCAGCAGGTAGTTACGGCCGTAACCAGCCTTAACGTTTACCTTATCGCCCAGGTTGCCCAGGTTGGCGATTTTTTCCAGCAGGATCAGTTCCATTTGGTAATAACCTCTTAACTTTTAACCTTCACCGTTCGCAGAGCCGTTATCAGCGTCTTTCGGCGCCGAACGACCGCGAAAATCAATCAGGCTGTCGACTATGGCCAACACCACGAGCAACGGATAGATCAGCTGCATAAACAGCAACAGCGTTACGTACAACCCCACCAGCCAGAACCTGGCCAGTCGCCCTTGCGCCACCAGCCCGTGAATCAGGGCCAGCCCGGCGAACACCAGCGGTACGCTGCACAACGGCGTCAGCATCGCCATCTGTGGACCGAGATTCGGTCCCAGCAGCATGCAGGCCAGCAGCAACATCGCCAGTCCCAGCGGGAGCTTGATAGCGCGAAACTCGCGCCCAAAACCACCCGGGTTGTACAACAACGCCTGCCAGTAGCGCCCGACAATCAGGCTCAGCACACTGACGACCTGCAACAAGGCCGCTATCAGGCCGGTCAGGACCGGTGCAATCAGTGAGGCGAGACGAGCCCGCTCCTCAACCGACAACTGCTGGTAGAGATCACCGAGGGCCAGCGGCAGGATTTTTACCAACTCCTGCGAGAGCATCTCGATCTGGGGGCGGTAAGCCACACCCAGCACTCCAGCAAACACCAGGCCCAGCGCTATGCTGACCAGCAGCACACGGTTCCAGGATTCGCTTGCGCGCAAAACCAACGCAAGGCCCGAAGACCCCAGCAGCACCATGAGTGCGCGTGGATCGCCGGAATACAGCCACCAGAACAATGCCGGCAGCAATCCCAGGGCGAGGACACCAAGGGCGTCGCTCAAACCGCGCCGCAGGAGCACCAGGCTTCCCGCAGCAGCACCCAACCAATACAACAACGGCAATGCCGCACATCCGGCCACTACCAGAGTGGCCTGCATACGGCCGCGCATGATGAACTCAGCTAAGGCGCGCATGCATTCAATCCCTTACTACTTGTCGACTGCCCGGTCTCAGCGGCCGTGGCTGTCGGTGTAGGCCAGCAGGGCCAGGAAGCGGGCGCGCTTGATAGCGGTGGCCAGCTGACGCTGATAACGAGCTTTGGTACCGGTGATACGGCTTGGAACGATTTTGCCGGTCTCGGATACGTAGGCTTTCAGGGTGTTGAGATCTTTGTAATCGATCTCTTTCACGTCTTCAGCGGTGAAGCGGCAGAATTTACGACGACGGAAGAAACGTGCCATGTAATTGGCTCCTCAAAAGGTCCGTGGATTACTCGTCAGCGTTATCGCTGGCGTCGCTGTTATCGCTGTCATCGCCATCGGCGCTGTCAGAATGCTCAGGACGGTCACGACGCTCACGGCGCTCACTGCGGTTCTCTTCAGCCTTGAGCATCTCGGATTGGCCAGTGATGGCTTCTTCGCGACGGATGACCAGGTTACGGATCACAGCATCGTTGTAACGGAAGTTGTCTTCCAGCTCAGCCAGGGCTTTACCGGTGCACTCAACGTTCAGCATCACGTAGTGAGCCTTGTGAACATTGTTGATTGCGTAGGCCAGTTGACGACGGCCCCAGTCTTCCAGACGGTGGATTTTGCCGCCGTCTTCTTCGATCAGCTTGGTGTAACGCTCAACCATGCCGCCGACTTGCTCGCTCTGGTCAGGGTGGACCAGAAAGATGATTTCGTAATGACGCATGAATGCTCCTTACGGGTTGTAGCCTGCCGCTCAAAAGCGGTCAGACAAGGAGTGAATGACACTTGTGTGTCTTGCCAGAGATAGGCACATATGCGCCTGCCGCAACGGCAAGGGGCGCAATTGTAGAGAAGGGGCAACAGCGGCGCAAGGCAATTGGTGATTATTTGAACAATTGGGCGCCAGGGCACGCCAAACCTGCCGGACGGCCTGCTCACGATTGCGACACCTCAGTCGGGCCGCAATCGCGAGCAAGCTCGCACCTGCATGGAGGGAGGAGACTCAGGCCTTCTTGGCTGCGCTCTTGGCCTTGGCCGCACGCTGGCGCGTGGCTTCGAACAGGCACACGCCGGTAGCCACGGAGACGTTGAGACTGCTGACGCTACCGGCCATCGGCAGGCGCACCAGGAAGTCGCAATGCTCGCGGGTGAGGCGACGCATACCCTTGCCTTCGGCGCCCATGATCAGGATGGTCGGCCCGGTCAGGTCCTGGTCATACAGTTCCTGCTCGGCTTCGCCAGCCGTGCCAACGACCCACAGGCCGCGCTGCTGGAGCTTTTCCAGGGTGCGCGCCAGGTTGGTCACGGCCACCAACGGAATCACTTCCGCGGCGCCGCACGCCACTTTACGTACAGTCGGGGTCAGGGTCGCCGATTTGTCTTTCGGCACCAGCACCGCCAGCGCGCCAGCCGCATCGGCGGTACGCAGGCAGGCGCCGAGGTTGTGCGGGTCGGTCACACCGTCCAGCACGAGAAGCAGCGGTGCGCCTTCGGTACGGTCGAGCAGCTCATCGAGCATCGCCTCGCCCCAGACCTGGCTTGGACTCACTTCAGCCACGACACCCTGGTGAACACCTTCGACCCAGGCGTCCATTTCGCGACGCTCGGCCTGACCGACCGCCACGCGATTCTGCCCAGCCAGGTCCACCAGCACCTGCACCCGCGGATCGCTGCGGCCTTCGGCCAGCCAGATCTGCTTGACGCGCTTGGGGTGGTGACGCAGCAATGCTTCTACAGCGTGCACGCCGTAGATCTTTTCCAACTGACTCATGACTTGGCCTTGGGTTTACGCGCCCCGCCGCTTTTCGCCGCAGGACCTGCGCCCGCTTTCGGCGGACCTTTACGATGTTTGCTCGGCTTGGACGCCGGCTTTCCGGACTTTCCCCCAGACGCCGCTTTACCGCCGCTTTTGGCTTCGGCCAGCAACGCCTGCTTCATTTCACGGCTCTTGCGCACTTCGGCGTTTTTCACCGCGGCATCGCTGGAGCGGTAGGCCTCGACCGGCTTTTCCTTGGCCGGGCCACGACGGCCGGTCTTGGCTGGAGCAGGCTCGGCAGCAGTCTTGGCTGGAGGCACATCGACAGCGCCGCGTTTTTTGCGACCGATCGGCGCGCTGATGGTTTTTTCCGCCATCTCGAAGTCGATCTTGCGCTCATCCAGGTCGACGCGCATGACCCGCACTTCCACGCTGTCACCCAGGCGGAAGCTGCGGCCGGTACGCTCGCCGGCCAGACGGTGATGCACAGGATCGAAGTGGTAGTAGTCACCCGGCAGAGCCGTGACGTGCACCAGACCTTCGACATAGATATCGGTCAGCTCGACGAACAGGCCAAAACCGGTCACCGCGGTGATCACGCCTGGGAACGACTCGCCCACGCGATCCTTCATGTACTCGCACTTGAGCCAGTTCACCACGTCGCGGGTCGCTTCGTCGGCACGCCGCTCACTCATCGAGCACTGCTCGCCAAGCTGCTCGAGAACCGCCTCGTCATACGGATAGATGCGCGCCTTCGGAATGGTCATCGCACCGGCACGACGCACGTGAGGGGTGTTCTGCTTGGAGTGGATGACACTGCGAATCGCCCGGTGCGTCAGCAGGTCCGGGTAACGGCGAATCGGCGAGGTGAAGTGGGTATAGGCTTCGTAGTTCAGGCCGAAGTGGCCCTGATTGTCAGCGCTGTACACCGCCTGGCTCAACGAACGCAGCATCACGGTCTGGATCAGGTGGAAATCCGGGCGGTCCTTGATGTTTTCCAGCAATGCCTGGTAATCCTTCGGCGTCGGGCCGTCCTTGCTTTTATGCAGGGACAGGCCAAGCTCGCCGAGGAAGGCGCGCAGTTTTTCCAGGCGCTCTGGCGGCGGGCCGTCGTGGACGCGGTAGAGCGCAGGGATTTCGTGCTTCTTGAGGAATTCAGCGGTGGCCACGTTGGCCGCCAGCATGCATTCCTCGATCAGCTTGTGCGCATCGTTGCGAGTAGTCGGGCGAATTTCGGCGATCTTGCGCTCGGAACCGAAGATGATCCGGGTTTCCTGAGTCTCGAAGTCGATGGCGCCACGGGTATGGCGGGCACCGAGCAGCACCTTGTACAGCGCATAAAGCTGCTTGAGGTGCGGCACGACATCGGCGTACTCGCCACGCAACTGCTTGGCTTCGCTGGTTTTCGGCTGCTCGAGGATGGTGCTGACCTTGTTGTAGGTCAGGCGCGCCTTGGAGTGGATCACCGCTTCGTAGAACTGGTAGTCGGTCATCTCGCCGGATTTGGAGATGGTCATCTCGCACACCATGGCCAGACGATCGACTTTCGGGTTCAGCGAGCACAGGCCATTGGACAGCTGCTCCGGCAGCATCGGCACCACGCGCTCGGGGAAGTACACCGAGTTGCCGCGCACCTGAGCCTCGGCATCCAGCGCCGAACCGATCTTAACGTAACTGGAAACGTCGGCAATCGCCACGTACAGCTTCCAGCCACCGCCGAACAGGCGCAACTTGCCAGGCTTGGCTTCGCAAAAGACCGCATCGTCGAAGTCGCGAGCGTCTTCACCGTCGATGGTGACGAACGGCAGATCGCGCAGGTCGATGCGTTTCTCTTTGTCCTTCTCTTCGACTTCCGGCTTGAGCTTGCCGGCTTCCTTTAGCACGGCCTCAGGCCAGACGTGAGGAATATCGTAGGTGCGCAAGGCAACATCGATTTCCATGCCCGGGGCCATGTAGTTGCCCACGACCTCGACCACGTCGCCTTGCGGCTGGAAGCGCGGAGTCGGCCAGTGGGTGATCTTCACCTCGACGAACTGGCCAATCTTGGCGCCGGCATTGCGGCCCGGGGTCACCAGCACTTCCTGCTGGATCTTCGGGTTGTCCGCCACCACAAAACCAATGCCGCCCTCTTCGAAGTAACGGCCGACGATGCTTTCGTGAGCACGGGACACCACTTCGACGATCATGCCTTCACGGCGACCACGGCGATCCAGGCCGGAAACCCGGGCCAACGCGCGGTCGCCATCGAACACCAGACGCATCTGCGCCGGGCTCATGAACAGGTCGTCGCTGCCGTCATCGGGAACCAGGAAGCCGAAGCCGTCACGGTGACCGCTGATGCGGCCGAGGATCAGGTCGAGCTTATCCACCGGCGCATAAGTGCCACGACGGGTGTAGATCAGTTGAGCATCGCGCTCCATGGCGCGCAGGCGGCGACGCAGGGCTTCGATCTGGTCTTCTGTGGTCAGACCAAACTCTTCGACCAACTGTTCGCGGTTAGCAGGCGAACCCCGATCAGCAAGGTGCTGAAGGATCAGTTCGCGGCTAGGGATAGGGTTTTCATATTTTTCCGCTTCACGAGCGGCCTCGGGATCGAGGGACTGCCAATCGGCCATTAGATAAATTTCACCTTGTCTATATGCGGGTTAGTTTGGCATACGCGTATTGAAACGGGAAATTTCAGGCTAAGACAGGCCCCGAAAAGTCCTTTCAAGGCTTCAGAAGCATCCTGTAAAAGCCGTCGGCGAATTTTTTTCAATATTTTCAAGATCAGGGGTTTACAGCTCAAAAGGTGGTCCGTATAGTGCGCGCCATCGACGACGGAGACGTTGCCGATACTGCCCAGATGGTGAAATTGGTAGACACGCCAGCTTCAGGTGCTGGTGGCCGCAAGGCCGTGGAAGTTCGAGTCTTCTTCTGGGCACCAATTCAGAGCTGCAGATCGTTTGAATCTTCAGGCTCCCCCAAAAACCCGCGAAAGCGGGTTTTTGCATTCTAAGTGTTTGATTTATTGAATCTAAGTCAAAACAGGGCTTTACAGATTCAAAGACGCTCCGTATAGTTCGCCCCATCAACAGCGGCAACGTTGCTGATACTGCCCAGATGGTGAAATTGGTAGACACGCCAGCTTCAGGTGCTGGTGGCCGCAAGGCCGTGGAAGTTCGAGTCTTCTTCTGGGCACCACATTCAAGTTTCACAGCATAGCTGTGAAGCCTCACAAAAACCCGCGAAAGCGGGTTTTTGCGTTTCTGGCCTATGACAATCATTCCCCATCGCCAAAGCGCCCCTCCTCCAGGGCTATCCAGCCCGCCAAGCCGCACATGAGAAACAATATCGTTTATGATTGTTACAAGTTTTTGCGGCACCACAGTGAGGAACCCTGCGAATGATGTTTAGAAACACCGCCCTTCCAACATCCCTTCTGCGTGGCTTGACCATCACTTTGCTGGGCCTGACCCTGGCATCTCCACTCACTCAAGCAGCCGATCCGGTTTCCCTGACTCTGTACAACGGCCAGCACAAGGAAGTCGGCGACGCCATCGCCAAGGCTTTCGAGGCCAAGACCGGTATTCACGTCAATGTACGCAAAGGCAGCAGCAACCAACTCGCCAGCCAGGTCGTGGAAGAAGGCGAGCGCTCCCCCGCCGACGTGATCTACACCGAAGAATCGCCGCCCCTGAACAAACTCGGCGAGCAAGGTTTGCTGGCCAAGACCGATGCCGCAACCCTTGAAGTCCTGCCCAAGGATTACGTCGCCGGCAACGGCACCTGGATCGGCATCACCGCCCGCGTCCGCGTGGTGGCGTTCAACCCGAAGCTGGTCGATGAAAAGGACCTGCCCGCATCGGTGATGGAATTCTCCCAGCCACAGTGGCAAGGCAAGGTGGGCTTCGTTCCTACCAGCGGTGCGTTCCAGGAACAGGCCGTGGCAATCATCAAGCTGCACGGGATGGACGCCGCCGAGGAATGGCTGACCGGCCTGCGCGCCTTCGGCAAGACCTACAGCAATAACATGGTGGCCTTGAAGGCCGTGGAAAACGGCGAAGTCGCCACCGTGCTGGTGAACAACTATTACTGGTTCGCCCTGCAACGCGAAAAAGGCCAGCTGGACTCGAAGCTGCACTATTTCACCGGCGGCGATGCCGGCGGGCTGATCACCGTATCCAGCGCCGCAGTACTCAAGTCCAGCAAACACCCCAAGGAAGCCCAGCAATTCCTCGCCTATATGGCCAGCGAAGAAGGCCAGCGCGTGATCACCCAGACCACCGCCGAATACCCACTGCGCAAAGGCCTGGAGTCGGATCGCGGCCTCAAGCCGTTCAGCGAGCTGGACGCACCGAAAGTCACCCCGGCCGATCTTGGTAACGCCGAAGAAGCCCTGGAACTGGAACGCGAAGTCGGCCTGAACTGATGAGCACATCGCTGCCCACCCCCGCCTCGCGTACAACCTACATACCGAGGCGCAAAGGACCATCGATCTGGCTGCTGCTACCGGTCCTGCTGCTGGTCGGACTCAGCCTGCTGCCATTGCTCTATGTCGGGCTCAAAGCCTGGCAGGCCGGCTGGGCCGAAGCCCTGCACCTGCTGTGGCGCCCCTATGTCTTCGGCCTGCTGCGCAACACCCTGCTACTGCTCATCGGCGTGACCGTCACCTGCGCCATCGTCGGCCTGTCCCTGGCCTGGCTACTGGAGCGCAGCGACTTGCCGGGGCGGCGCCTCTGGGGTGTGATCCTGTGCCTGCCCTTTGCCGTACCGGCTTTCGTCAGCAGCTTCACCTGGGTTTCCCTCAGCGCCAGCTTCGAAGGCCTGGGCGGGGCCATCCTGGTCATGAGCCTGTCCAAGTACCCGCTGGTATTCCTGCCTGTCGCGGCCACCTTGCGCAATCTCGACCCCTCCCTGGAGGAGTCGGCCCGCACCCTCGGGCAGAATCGCTGGGGCGTGTTCTTCAGGGTCACTCTACCCCTGCTCTGGCCGGCGCTGCTGGCCGGCTCGCTGCTGATCGCCCTGCACATGCTGGTGGAGTTCGGCGCACTGTCGATCATTGGCCTGCAAACCTTCACCACCGCGATCTATCAGCAGTTCGAACTGGAGTTCAGCAATGCCAACGCAGCGATGCTGTCCGCCGTGCTGCTGGCGCTGTGCCTGGCCCTGCTGTGGCTGGAGTTGCGGGTTCGCGGCAAAGGCCGCCACGTACGAACCGGCCAGGGCGCGGCGCGACATGCCGAGCAGGTACGCCTGGACAAGTGGGCGATTGGCGGGCAACTGTACTGCGCGCTACTGACCCTGATCGGCAGCGGCATTCCGCTGGGCATGCTGGCGTACTGGCTGGCCGTCGGCTCATCGGCCGCCTTCCCGGTGGCCGCCATCGGCGAAGCCTTGCTCTCCTCCCTGGCGCTGTCGCTGGGTGGTGCGGCGCTGTGCCTGGTGTTGGCGGTGCCGGTCGGGCTGCTGGTGGTGCGCCACAAGGGCCGCCTGGCACTCTGGGCCGAGCGCCTGCCTTACCTGCTGCACGCGCTGCCAGGCCTGGTGATCGCCCTGACGCTGGTGTTCTTTGCCCTGCACTATGTGCCGGCGCTGTATCAGACCTCGGCCCTGTTGCTGATCGCCTACGCCCTGCTGTTCCTGCCCCTGGCGCAGGCGCCGATACGCACCGCCCTGAACAAGGCAGCACCGCAACTCGAGGAAGCCGCCCGCACCCTGGGCGCCTCTTCATTCACAGCCTTCTGCCGCGTGACTTTACCGATCATTTTCCCCGCACTGGGGGCCGCCTTCGCCCTGGTATTCCTGGATGCCATGAAGGAACTGACGGCTACCCTGCTGCTCAGCCCGACCGGGCTGAATACGCTGGCAACGGAAGTCTGGGCGCATACGGCGAATGTGGAGTTTGCAGCCGCAGCGCCTTATGCGGCGCTGTTGATTCTGGTATCGGGATTGCCGGTCTATCTGCTGACGACGCGGATGTATCTGAGCCGCTGAGCCCGCTCCTACAGAAAGCCTTCTGTAGGAGCCCCACCCCAAGCATTCAAGCCTTGTGGAAACTCAAGCCCGGAATTGCCCCAGACTGGCCTTCAGCTGCGCTGCCAGGCCATCCAGCACCTTGCCACTGGCCGTGGTCTCCACCACCGCCTGAGCCGCACGCTCGGCCTGGGCATGGATGGTTTCAACCCGACCGCGCACCGCTTGCGCACCCTGAGCCTGATGGGCCGCCGCCTGGGTCGCCAGGCCAATCGCCGCGTGCACCTGCTCCACCGATGACTGCACCGACTGCTGCAACCGTGCACTGTCACGCAACACCAGCAGACCTTCGCTGGCCTGCCTTCCGGCCTGGCCGATCGCCGCCACCGCCTCGCGCGCGCCCTGCTGCAGAGCTCCAATGTGCGCCTGGATATCCCCGGTGGAGCTTTGCGTCTTGCTCGCCAACGCCCTGACTTCGTCGGCCACCACCGCAAAGCCGCGCCCTGTTTCCCCGGCCCGCGCCGCTTCGATGGCCGCATTCAAGGCCAACAGGTTGGTCTGTTCGGCTATGCCGTGAATCACCGTCAACACCACCTCGATCTGCTCGCTCTGCTGCGCCAGACGCTCGATGACCTTGGCCCCCGTGTCGACCTGCCCCGCCAGCGCCTCGATCAGGCCGCCCACCTGGGCCGAGGTCCGGGTGTTTTCGTCGGTTGCCTGGCGGATCTCCACCACCTGCTGCAAGGCTGCCTGCATCGCCTGGCTTTCCGCCTGGGCTTCGTCAGCCATCTGCGACAGCGCCCTCAAGCTTTCCGCCACCTCGTCACGCTGAGCCTCGGCCGCGGCATCCGCCCCGGCATTACGCAGGCTCATCGCACCGATTTCGACACCGGTGCGCTGCGCCACATCGCCCGCCTCACGTACGATCGGCTGCAACTTGTCGACAAAGCGGTTGACCGCCGACGCCATGTCGCCAATCTCATCATTGCTGTTGAGTTGGACCCGTTTAGTCAGGTCGCCCTCACCGGCCGCCAGATCGTTCAACGCGGCGATCAGTAGATGCAGCTTGCTGACCACTCGCCGCCCCAGCACCACCGCCAGCAACAGCAAGACCCCGCAGCCCACCAGCGCCAGGCCCATGCCGATGCGCCAGCGCAGGGTGGCCGCCGCATCCTGCACAGTACCGGCGGTATTGGCCTGCATGTCCGAAGCCGTGGTCTGCGCCGACTGCAGACGCGCGCGCATGGCCGCCGAACTGTCCGCCGAAGCGCCCTTGAGGCTATCGCCGACCAGCTGGTCGCTGCTGGCAATCAAGGCTGCGAAACGCTTGTCCAGCGCCACCACGTCCGCCTCGACCGACGCCGTGGAGACCCCCATCAGCACCTTGCCGATCTCCACGCCGTTAGGACTGATGGAAGCCTCCAGGTAGTAGACCGATGGATCGTTCTTGGCCGCGTCCAGCACCTTGTCCAAAGCGCGGTCGCCCTTGCCCTTTTCCAGCAGCGCCTTGTTGATCGGGTTTTCCCGGTTCAGATAGCGGGTCAGGTGCTCGCCATTGGCGTCGTCATACACCACGAACAGCACATTGGGATTGCGCTGGGCGCGCCGGGCAAACTCGGAAAGGGTCGGGACGTCGCTGTCCCACATGGCGCGCGGCGCCACCGAAGCAAGCAGTTGGGCCATATCGTTGGCCGAATCCTTGAGATCCTTCTCCAGCGTCGCTCGCAATTGCACCTGCTCTTCCTCCAGGCGCGAGGACAGCCCGGCGGTCAATCGTTGCCGAGTACTGCTGGAAAGGCTTTCCAGGCTCGAGGTGACTTCGCGAGCCGCCTGCTCCAGTTCGCCGGACAGCTTCTGGCTGTCGACGCCCAGACGAGCGGCCAGGTCGGCCTCCAGCGCCGTCACCGTGCTCCGGGTCAGGGCAACGGCAACCAGCACCTGCACCAAAAGGGCGATACCAAGGGTAACGAACACAGGCCGCAACAGACGGCTTTGTAACAGTGAGAGAACGGCCGACACAGGAAATCCCTCTACTTCAACGCCATCAAACTGATGGCACTTTGGAAGAAGAAATCACAGCAAGGGTCGTGCCGCCTGGCAGGCAGAAACGACAAAGGCCCCTGAAGAGGGGCCTTTGTTTTTTACATCAACGACTTATCAAGCAAACGGGTGACGCAGAACGATGGTCTCGTTGCGGTCCGGGCCTGTCGAAATAATGTCGATCGGCGCGCCGACCAGCTCTTCGATACGCTTGATGTAGGCACGGGCAGCGGCCGGCAACTCTTCCAGGGTCTTGGCACCCAGGGTCGACTCGCTCCAGCCTGGCATCTGCTCGTACACCGGCTCCAGGCCGATGTAGCTGTCGGCGTCGGTTGGTGCGTCGATGACTGCACCATCCTGGTTCTTGTAGCCCACGCAGATGTTGATGGTTTCCAGGCCGTCCAGCACGTCCAGCTTGGTCAGGCACAGGCCCGAGATGCTGTTGACGTCGATGGCGCGACGCAGGATGACGGCGTCGAACCAGCCGCAACGACGGGCACGCCCGGTGGTTGCACCGAACTCATGGCCACGCTTGGCCAGGAAAGCGCCCACGTCGTCGAACAGTTCGGTCGGGAACGGACCCGAACCCACGCGAGTGGTGTAAGCCTTGGTGATGCCCAGGATGTAGTCCAGGTACATCGGGCCCACGCCCGAACCAGTGGCGATGCCACCGGCAGTGGTGTTGGAGCTGGTGACGTACGGGTAGGTACCGTGGTCGATGTCCAGCAACGAGCCCTGGGCGCCTTCGAACATGATGTCCTTGCCCGCGCGACGCAACTGGTGCAGCTCGGCGGTCACGTCCAGCATCATCGGCTTGAGCAGCTCGGCGTATTCCATGCACTCGTCGAGCGTCTTCTGGAAGTCGATGGCCGGCTCTTTGTAGTAATTGACCAGTACGAAGTTGTGGTAGTCCAGCAACTCGCCCAGCTTCGCGGCGAAACGCTCGCGGTGGAACAGGTCGCCGATACGCAGACCGCGACGAGCGACCTTGTCTTCGTAAGCCGGGCCGATGCCGCGACCGGTGGTACCGATCTTCTGCTCGCCACGGGCTTTTTCACGCGCCTGGTCCAGCGCTACGTGGTAGGACAGGATCAGCGGGCAGGATGGGCTGATACGCAGGCGCTCACGCACCGGTACGCCTTTCTCTTCCAGCTTGACGATCTCACGCAGCAAGGCGTCCGGCGCAACCACCACACCGTTGCCGATCAGGCACTGAACGCCTTCGCGCAGCACACCCGAAGGGATCAGGTGCAAGACGGTTTTTTCGCCGTCGATCACCAGGGTGTGGCCAGCGTTGTGGCCACCTTGGTAGCGCACTACGGCGGCAGCATGTTCGGTCAGCAGATCAACGATCTTGCCTTTGCCCTCATCACCCCACTGGGTGCCCAGGACTACGACATTCTTACCCATAACACTTGTCCTCATTCGCGCAAACTTGGTGCCGGCAACGGCCGGCGGGAAAACTCAAGAAGCCAGCGGCAATACTTGCCAAAGCCCGTTCTGCTGAATCAATTGCCGGTCGCAGTCCGCTTCACGGGCGGCGGCCAATGGTTGTCCAGGCAAGGCCTGAACCACGCGCTGACCCTCACTGCGCAACCGGCAAACCTGCTGCCAGAGGGCTGCATCCGTACTGTCCGGCATCCAGATACCGCCAGACGGTAGCTCGATCTCAGCACGCCCCAGGGTCACCAGGGTTTTCAAATCGGTAGAGAAGCCAGTTGCCGGACGGGCGCGACCGAAGTCGGCGCCGATGTCGTCGTAACGACCGCCCTGGGCAATGGACTGGCCAACGCCCGGCACGAACACTGCGAACACCACACCGGTGTGGTAGTGGTAACCGCGCAGCTCGCCCAGGTCGAAGTACAGCGGCAGTTCAGGGAAACGCACGGAAAGACGCTCGGCAATCGCCAGCAGGTCGTCCAGGGCCGCCAGCACCGGCGCCGGCGCATTGGCCAGACGCTCGCGGGCCGCAGCCAGCACTTCACGGCCGCCGCACAGATCGACCAGCGCCCGCAGCATGCCGGACAGATCGGCCGGCAGGCCTTCGGTCAAGGTAATGACCTCGTCGATGGCCTTGCGTTGCAGGGCATCGAACAGTTGCTGTTCCACTTCGCCGGAGAGGCCGGCCGCACGGGCCAGGCCACGGTAGATACCGACATGCCCCAGGTCCATGTGCACATCCGGCACATCGGCCAGTTGCAGCATCGCCAGCATCAGGCTGATGACTTCCACGTCGCTGCTCGGGCTCGCGTCGCCGTACAACTCGGCGCCCAGCTGGATCGGGCTGCGCGAGGACGACAAGGCGCGCGGCTGCGCATGCAGCACGCTACCGGCATAACACAGGCGGCTTGGACCTTCACGACGCAGGGTATGCGCATCGATGCGGGCCACCTGCGGCGTAATGTCGGCGCGGAAACCCATCTGCCGACCCGATTGCGGGTCGATGACCTTGAAGGTACGCAGGTCGAGGTCCTGGCCCGCGCCAGTCAGCAAGGATTCCAAGTACTCGATATGAGGGGTCACGACGAACTCGTAACCCCAGCTCTGGAACAGATCCAACACCTGACGACGCGCAACTTCAATGCGCGCCGCCTCAGGTGGCAGTACTTCTTCGATGCCATCTGGCAGCAGCCAGCGGTCTACCGTTGCCATTACGCCATTCCCCTGTGATCCAGGCGGCCAGCCTATGGGCGGGCCTTGAGTGAAGCAGAAAATGATCGGCTCATGCGCAAACCACGCGCATGGGCGACGGGGCGAAAAGCCTGAAACCGGCTTCGCCACTCACTTTCCTCGAAAAAACCTGTCGAGTCGTTCAACTCGCCGTCTTGCACCAACAACCACAATCAAACGTGCAGACGCAAAAAAGCCGGGAATTTCCCGGCTGCCGCATCATACACTCGTTTTCCCAAAGGATCACCCCGCCAGACACTTTAGCCGCCGGGCGGGGCGATTCAGGTCAACGTCGCATCAAGGCTTGGCCTTTTCCAGGTAACGGAAAAAGTCGCTGCTTGGGTCGAGGACCATGACGTCGGATTTGTTCGCGAAGCTTTCACGATAGGCACGCAGGCTACGGTAGAAACCGTAGAACTCCTGGTCCTGACCGTAGGCCTTGGAGTAGATGGCTGCGGCCTGGGCGTCGCCATCACCGCGAATCTCCTCGGACTCACGATAGGCTTCGGCCAGCAGTACGCGGCGCTGACGATCGGCGTCGGCACGAATACCTTCCGCCAGCTCGTTACCCTTGGCGCGGTGTTCGCGAGCTTCACGCTCACGCTCGGTGCTCATACGCTCGAAGACGCTGCGGTTCACTTCCTTCGGCAAGTCGATGGCCTTGACCCGGACATCGACCACTTCGATGCCCAGCTCTTTCTCGGCCATCTTGTTGAGCGAAGCCGTGATATCCGCCATCAGCGCATCACGCTCACCGGAAACCACTTCGTGCAGGGTGCGCTTACCGAACTGGTCACGCAGGCCCGACTCCAGACGACGGGAAAGACGCTCGTCGGCGATCTGCTTGAGGCCGGAAGTCGCAGTGTAGAAACGCTCCGCATCCTTCACGCGCCATTTGGCATAGGCATCGACCATCACGGCTTTCTTTTCCAGCGTCAGGAAACGCTGGGTCGGTGCGTCCAGGGTCATCAGGCGAGCGTCGAACTTACGCACCTGGTTCACATAGGGCACTTTCACATGCAGGCCCGGCTGAACGTCAGCCTGGACCACACGACCGAACTGCAGCAACACCGCACGCTCGGTCTGAGCCACGATGTAGAAGCAGTTCCAGGCAGCGATCGCCACGACGACGCCGACGATAAGGGCGATCAGCGATTTATTGCTCATCAGCGACTCTCCCTGGTACGCGCTTGCTGTTGCTGCAGATCAGCTGCCGCACGCGCATTCGCTTCGTTGCTGCTGGCTGCTGCGCCGGTCACCGGAGCATTGGTGCTGCGGCCACTCTCGACCATCTTGTCCAACGGCAGGTACAGCAGATTGCTCTGGCCGTTCTTGTTGCCGGTCACGAGAACCTTGCTGGTATTGCTGAAGACTTCCTGCATGGTGTCCAGGTACAGACGCTCACGAGTGACCTCAGGCGCCTTGCGGTACTCGGCCACCAGCTTGGTGAAGCGATCGGCCTCACCCTTGGCGCGGGAAACCACTTCGCCACGGTAGCCGTTGGCATCCTCGATGATGCGCTGGGCCTGACCACGGGCTTCCGGCACGACGCCGTTGGCGTAGGTTTCAGCCTGGTTGCGCGAACGCTGCTCATCTTCACGGGCGCGGATCACGTCATCGAAGGCTTCCTGCACTTCACGCGGTGCCGCTGCGCTCTGTACGTTCACCTGGGTAACGGTGATACCGGTGCGATAGGTATCGAGGAAACGCTGCAGACGCTCCTTGATCTCGCTGGCCATCAATTCACGACCTTCGGTCAGCACCTGGTCCATCGCGGTGGAACCCACTACGTGGCGCAGGGCACTGTCGGTGGCGTGCTGCAGGCTGATTTCCGGCTGATCGACGTTCAGCACGAAGTCCTGCAGGTTGCTGATCTTGTACTGCACGGTCAGCGGCACTTCGACGATGTTTTCGTCTTCAGTCAGCATTTGACCCTGCTTGGTGTAGGCACGCTCACGCGTGACGTTTTCCATGTACTTGCGATCAATCGGCGGGAAGTAGATGTTCAGGCCCGGGCCGACGGTTTCGTAGTACTTGCCGAAGCGCAGCACCACAGCCTGCTCCTGCTCGTCCACGACATACACCGCGCTGTACAGCCACACGGCCGCCAGCACGGCCAGACCGATACCGAGCAGGCCGAGACCGCCGCCCTTACCGGAACTGCCACCGTCGTCACCACGTTTCTTACCACCACCGAACAACCCATTCAGGCTTTCCTGCAGCTTGCGGAAGGCCTCGTCGAGATCCGGTGGCCCCTTGCGGTCGCCATTGTTGCGGCGCTTACCACCCCAAGGATCCTGATTATTCGAGTTGCCACCCGGCTCATTCCAAGCCATAGCGCTCTCCATCTGATAAAGCAAAGACGCACCCACGGCGCGCCGACCAATGCTACAGAATGCCTGCTACAGCGGCACAACCGCTTTCTCAGGCTTTTATTGCAAAGTGTGTTGCTCGATGAACTCCAGCGGCTGCATGCCTTCGCGGCTTACCAGTCGATTCAGCTCGACTCGTGGCAAGCGGACAGCCAGCAGGCTGACGCCTTCCTCGTCGTGATCTTCTTTCTGCACTGCGCCCAACTCGAAGAACTGCGCTCGCAGTCGAGCAAAACGCTGCGGCAAGCGCAAGGTGCCGACAAACAAATCCTCGCCCAGCAGTTCGGCAATGGCCTGCTTGAGCAGGTCCAGCCCCTGCCCCTCACGGGCCGACAACCAGACTCGCTGCGGCTTGCCGTCGGCATCGCGCTGGATCTGCGGGTCTACCCCCTCGAGCAAATCGAGTTTGTTATAGACCTCCAGTATCGGCAAGTCCTGGGCCCCGATCTCGCCGAGCACCACCATGACCTGTTCGATCTGGGCCATGCGCTCGGGCTCATGGGCATCGATCACATGCAACAGCAGGTCGGAGTTGCTCGACTCTTCGAGCGTAGCCCGAAACGCCTCGACCAGTTTGTGCGGCAGGTGACGAATGAACCCCACGGTGTCGGCCAGCACGATCGGCCCCAGATCGTCCAGCTCGAGCCGGCGCAGGGTCGGATCGAGGGTGGCGAACAGTTGGTCGGCCGCGAATACATCGGACTCGGTCACGGAGTTGAACAAGGTGGATTTGCCGGCGTTGGTGTAGCCCACCAGCGAGACCGAGGGAATATCGGCACGCTTGCGCCCACGACGGGCCTGCTCGCGCTGGCTGCGAACCTTCTCCAGCCTGGCCTTGATCTGCCGTAGGCGAATCCGCAGAAGTCGCCGGTCGGTCTCGAGCTGGGTTTCACCCGGGCCGCGCAACCCGATACCACCTTTCTGCCGCTCAAGGTGAGTCCAACCACGAACCAGACGCGTACTCATATACTCAAGCTGGGCCAGTTCTACCTGGAGCTTGCCTTCGTGAGTGCGGGCGCGCTGGGCGAAAATGTCGAGAATCAGACCCGTGCGGTCAATCACGCGACACTCGAAAATGCGTTCGAGGTTACGTTCCTGACTGGGTGTGAGGATGTGATTGAAAATCACCAGGTCGACCTGTTCGGCTTTGACCAGGTCGCGTAATTCTTCGACCTTGCCGCTGCCAACCAGGTACTTGGCGGTTGGCCGATGACGCGGCACGTTAACAAACGCGACGGTCTCGGCGCCGGCCGATATTGCCAACTCCTGAAACTCCTGCGGATCTTCGCGCGCCTCAGGGTCCTGACCATCCAAGTGAACGAGAATTGCACGTTCACCACCACCGTGGCGCTCAAAGAACAAAGGAGACTCCTATCAGGCGTTACCTGGCTCAGCGTCACCCTGTTCGGATTCGGATGCGCTAGGCAGGCGAATTGGACGAACCGGTACCACTGTCGAGATAGCGTGCTTGTAAACCATTTGGCTGACGGTGTTCTTCAGCAGGATAACGAACTGGTCGAAAGACTCGATCGTACCTTGCAGCTTGATCCCGTTGACCAGATAGATGGAAACCCCAACTTTCTCTTTACGTAAAGTATTCAAGTAAGGGTCTTGTAGCGAATGCCCTTTTGACATGTGCCGCACTCCTTTAAGGATCAATAATAAAAAATCGGAAAACAGATGGCTAAAACCGCCCCACCCCCAAGGATAGACGGCAATTGCAAGGACTCAGCTCAATATGGAGACCGTTCCCAGGTATTTCAAGGCGCGTGGCAGATTGTCGCAATCCAGGCTGTCCAGCCAGTGTAAATCAGCCCAGCTGCGTAACCAGGTGAACTGGCGCTTCGCCAATTGGCGCGTGGCAATGATGCCGCGCTCCTGCATCTCGGCGAATGTCAGCTTGCCATCCAGATGATCCCAGGCCTGTCGGTAGCCTACAGCACGTATAGACGGCAACCCGGCATGCAGGTCACTTCTAGAACGCAGAGCTACGACCTCGTCGACGAATCCCTGTTCCAACATAATTGTGAATCTTTGTGCAATACGCTCATGCAGTACCTGACGGTTTGCCGGGGCAATGGCCAAGTTCGCGACAGTATAGGGCAATTGTCCCCGTCCCGAAGCGGCTGCTTCAGTACTTTGCGCAGATTGTCGCAGTCTGTGGGCGGTCATGCTCAGGCCGCTGACCCGATAGACTTCCAGCGCCCGGGTCAGGCGCTGCGGATCATTGGGATGAATCCGCGCCGCCGATTCTGGGTCGATTGCCGCCAGTTGGTCGTGCAGGGCCTGCCAGCCAAGGCGCGCAGCTTCTTCTTCCAGCTCGGCGCGAACCTGTGGGTCGGCCGGAGGCATGTCTGCCAGGCCTTCGAGCAAAGCCTTGTAATAGAGCATCGTGCCGCCTACCAGCAGCGGAATCTTGCCACGCGCGGTGATATCGGCCATCGCCGCCAGCGCGTCGGTACGGAAATCCGCCGCCGAATAGCTCTCGGCCGGGTCGAGGATATCGATCAGGCGGTGCGGAAATTCGGCCAGGATTTCCTTGGAAGGCTTGGCGGTGCCTATGTCCATGCCACGGTAGACCAGCGCCGAATCGACGCTGATCAGCTCGCAAGGCAGAACCTTGGTGAGTTCGATGGCCAGGTCGGTCTTGCCAGCGGCAGTCGGGCCCATCAGGAAGATCGCTGGGGGAAGCTGGCTCATCAACGACCGCGCAAGAAGAGTTTGTCCAGATCGTCCAGGCCCAGCTGGGTCCAGGTCGGTCGGCCATGGTTGCATTGACCGCTGCGCTCGGTGTTTTCCATATCGCGCAACAAACCGTTCATTTCCGGCAGGGCCAGACGGCGATTGGCCCGGATCGCGCCGTGGCAGGCCATGGTGCCCAGCAACTCGTTGAGGTGCGCCTGGATACGGTCGCTGGTGCCGTATTCCATCAGGTCGGCCAGGACGTCATGCACCAGGCGGTTGGCTTCTGCCTGCTTGAGCAAGGCCGGAATCTGCCGGATCGCCAGCGACTCCGGGCCCAGGCGCTGCAACTCGAAGCCCAGGCGCTGGAACCAGCTGACGTGCTCTTCGGCACAGTCCGCTTCGCGCTGGCTGACAGCGATCGACTCTGGCACCAGCAGCGGCTGGCCGCTCAGGCCTTCGCTGGCCATCGCCACCTTCAGGCGCTCGTACATGATTCGCTCGTGGGCCGCATGCATGTCCACCAGCACCAGACCCTGGGCGTTTTCCGCAAGGATATAGATGCCTTTGAGCTGCGCCAGCGCATAGCCCAGCGGCGGGATATCGCCCTGAGCATCCGGCAAGGCCGCCGCCCCGGACTCAGGCAAGGGCGCGAAAAACTCGCGATAGGCGCTTTGCGCCTCGGCTGCCGGCAGTACTGGCTGCGGACGCGGTGTGTACTGGTACTGATAACCCGCGCCTGAACCGGTCCCGGGAGGATTGAAGGCCGGTTGGGCCTGCGGCTGTTCCAGCGTCATGTTCGCCGCCAGGCGCATTTCACCCTGAGGGCCGAACTCGCCGGCCTCGATACCGCTCGGCCGCACTATGCCGGCGACCGCTGCCGGCGCCGCCAGATGGTCTTCCGGCCGCACATCGCCCAGGGCGCGGTGCAGGGTGCCATACAGGAAGTCGTGGACCATGCGCCCGTCACGGAAGCGCACTTCGTGTTTGGTCGGGTGCACGTTGACGTCGACCACCGCCGGATCGACTTCGAAGAACAGCACAAAGGTCGGATGCCGACCGTTGAACAGCACGTCGCGGTAGGCCTGGCGCACCGCGTGGGCCACCAGCTTGTCGCGCACCGCGCGACCGTTGACGTAGAAATACTGCAGGTCCGCCTGGCTGCGGGAAAAGGTCGGCAAGCCCACCCAGCCCCACAGATGCAGGCCATTACGCTCGACTTCAATCGGCAGCGCCTGCTCGAGAAAGCCCGAACCGCACACCGCAGCGACTCGCCGCGCGCGCGCCACATCATCGTTGGCTTCATGCAGACTGAGGACACTTTTACCGTTGTGGCGCAGGTGAAAAGCCACATCGAAACGCGCCAGCGCCAGACGCTTGATCACTTCCTGCAAATGATCGAACTCGGTTTTCTCGGCCTTGAGAAACTTGCGCCGGGCCGGGGTGTTGAAGAACAGGTCGCGGACTTCCACCGAAGTACCAACCGGGTGCGCCGCCGGCTGCACGCGCGGCGCCATGTCGCGGCCTTCGGTTTCCACCTGCCAGGCCTGATCGGCCTCGCGGGTGCGGGAGGTCAGGGTCAAGCGGGCGACCGAGCTGATGGACGCCAGTGCCTCACCACGAAAGCCCAGGCTCATGACCTGCTCCAGGTCCTCGAGGTTGCGGATCTTGCTGGTGGCGTGGCGCGCCAGGGCCAGCGGCAGATCGTCCGCGGAAATCCCGCTGCCGTCGTCGCGCACCCGCAGCAGTTTGACGCCCGCCTGCTCGACATCCACATCGATGCGCTTGGCGCCGGAGTCCAGGCTGTTCTCCAGCAACTCCTTGATCACCGAGGCCGGACGCTCGACCACCTCACCGGCGGCAATCTGGTTCGCCAGTCGTGGGCTGAGCAGCTCGATGCGGGCGCTGCTGATTACTGCGTCATTCATTCCTTGGCCGCCAGTTCTGTACCCGGGATGGTGAGGGTCTGACCGATTTTCAACTCATCGCTGCTCAGGTTGTTGGCGCTGCGCAGGGTGGCGGCGGAAACCTGATAACGCACGGCGATCATCGCCAGGGTTTCCCCCGGGCTCACGCGGTGGTCGCGAGGCCCCTGGGCAATCTTCCCGGAATCACGCAGCCAGGCGATGTAGGTGCCCGGTGGAGGGTTCTGCTGGAAGAACTGCCGCACGCCACTGCTGATGGAGCGCGCCAATGCCTGCTGGTGGCTGGTGGTGGCCAGCTTCGAGGCTTCGTTGGCATTGGAGATAAAGCCGGTTTCCACCAGGATCGACGGAATGTCCGGAGACTTGAGCACCATGAACCCGGCCTGTTCGACGCGCTGCTTGTGCAGCGGGGTGACCCGGCCGATGTTGCTGAGCACTTTCTGGCCAACGTTGAGGCTAGAAGTCAGCGAAGCGGTCATGGACAGGTCCAGCAATACGCCGGCGAGCATCCGGTCCTTGTCATCGAGGCTGACGTTGCCGGCCCCGCCGATCAGGTCGGAACGGTTTTCACTGTCCGCCAGCCAACGGGCCGTCTCGGAGGTGGCGCCACGGTCGGAGAGCGCGAACACCGAGGCCCCGAAGGCCGCGCTGGACGGTGCCGCGTCGGCGTGGATCGAGACGAACAGGTCGGCGCCTTTCTTGCGGGCGATCTCGGTACGACCGCGCAGCGGGATGAAGTAGTCGCCGGTCCGGGTCAGCTCGGCGCGGAAGCCCTTGAGGCCGTTGATCTGGCGCTGCAGCTCACGGGCGATGGCCAATACCACGTCTTTCTCATGCTGGCCGCGAGAGCCGGACGCACCCGGGTCCTCGCCACCGTGACCGGCATCGATGACCACGACGATATCGCGCTTGCCGGCCGGGGCCGGTGGCAGCTTGATCTCAGGCTTGGCCGGCGTTACCGGGACGGCTGGCACGGTCGCGACATTCGGCGCGGGTGGCGGCGTCGGCGCGGCGTCCGCCGGGTTATCGAACAAGTCGACCACCAGGCGGTTGCCGTATTGGGCATTGGGCGCCAGGGTAAAGCTCTTGGGGGTGACAGCCTTTTTCAGGTCGACCACCACCCGCAGGTCGGAGGGCGTGCGCTGGGCCGAACGCATGGCGGTAATCGGCGTATTCGCCGTGGAGACATTCAGCGGCCCGCCGAGGGTCGCACCGTTGATATCGATCACCAGACGATCAGGGGCCGTCAGGGTGAAGACGCTGTGCTGCACCGGACCGGACAGGTCGAATACCAGTCGAGTGTTATCCGGTGCCCGCCACAGGCGAACGCTGCGGACCTGTGTAGCGGCCAGAGCGTCGACGGCCAATGCCGTAAGCAACAGTCCTACGACAGCAACCAACGCGCGAATGCGCATACCTAACCCCATCAATTATTTGAATTCCAACGCCAAAGCGGCACACCAGGCCTCGCCACGCGAGCCTTGAGACAACAAATGCAGGGAACGCCCGCTGTTATGCGGGCTAATGGTAATGGTCAGGTCCGGCTTTGGCAAAAACCCCGCACCACGCTGGGGCCACTCGATCAGACACAGTGCATCACCCTCGAAGTAATCGCGGATGCCGAGAAACTCCAGCTCCTCAGGATCGACCAGGCGATAAAGATCGAAGTGAAAGGCCCGCACATCGCCGATCTCGTAGGGCTCGACCAGGGTAAAGGTCGGGCTTTTCACCGCGCCGGCATGTCCCAGGCCACGGATGAGGCCCCGGGACAGCGTGGTTTTCCCCGCTCCCAGATCGCCTTCCAGAAAGATCACGCCCAGCCCTTGAGTGATCTGTGCTAGGCGCGCGCCAAAGGCGATCATGGCGTCTTCGTCTGCCAGATACAGGGTTATTTCAGACACGGTGCTTGCTCCTCCAGCAACTGACGAATGGCCGGAATCAGATCGCTGGCCGCCAGCCCCCGGCCCAATTTACCTTGATGCTCGCCCGCGACGGCATGCAGCCAGACCGCCAGGCAAGCGCTATCGAACGCCGGCATCCCCTGGGCCAGCAGGGCCCCGACCAGACCGGCCAGCACATCCCCCAGCCCCGCCGAGGCCATGGCCGGATGCCCCCGGTCGCAACGAGCCAGACGGCCGTCAGGGCTGGCAACCAGGCTTCCTGCGCCCTTCAGGATGGCGACAGCTGTGTATTTTTTGCTCAGCGCCCGAGCTGCGGCCGGGCGATCCTCCTGCACCTGCGCGGTGGAAATCCCCAGCAGCCGCGCAGCCTCCCCCGGATGCGGGGTGATCACGCTACCTGGCGGCAAGGTCAAACCGCCCTTGGCCAGCAGATTGAGCGCGTCGGCGTCCCAGACCTGGGGTCGTGGCGCATTGGCGGCGGCAGATAAAAGGCTGTGCCCCCAGGCCGCCTGGCCCAGCCCGGGCCCGGCCACGATGATCGAGGCCTGCTCCAGCAAGCCCATCAACTGGTTGGCCGAGTCCGTGCCCAAGGCCATGACCTCCGGGATCCGCGCCAGAGCGGCCACAACGTGCTCGCTGCGCGTCGCCAGAGACACCATCCCGGCACCGCTGCGCAAGGCACTCTCAGCGCAGAGCAGCGCCGCACCGCCAAACCCGCGATCGCCGCCGATCAGCAACAGGTGCCCGAACTGGCCTTTATGGGCGCTTGGCGAACGGGCGGCCAGCCGCGGCAATGTGCCGGGCGTCAGCAACTGAATGTCGGGTAAAGGGTGTTTTGTCTGCGGCATGCGTCTTCGGGCTCCGATGTCTGGCAGAATTATACGCACCTCAGCCCCGGTTTCTCTCGCCTCATGCCTGCCATTACCACCGATCTGCCCGCCCTCGCCCAATCGATCAAGGATTGGGGCCGCGAGCTGGGCTTTCAGCAAGTCGGCATCAGCGGCCTGGACCTGGCCGAGCATGAACAGCACCTGGAGCGCTGGCTCGAAGCGGGCTACCACGGCGAGATGGACTACATGGGCGCCCACGGCAGCAAACGCTCCCATCCGGACGAGCTGGTGCCCGGCACTCTGCGCGTGGTGTCCCTGCGCATGGATTACCTGCCCGGCGATACCCAGATGGCGCAACGCCTGGCCCAGCCGGAAAAAGCCTATGTCTCGCGCTACGCCCTGGGCCGCGATTATCACAAGCTGATCCGCAAGCGCGTGCAGCAACTGGCCGAGCGCATCCAGAAGGAAATCGGCCCGTTCGGCTATCGCGCCTTCGTCGATAGCGCCCCGGTGCTGGAAAAAGCCATCGCCGAACAGGCCGGGCTCGGCTGGATCGGCAAGAACACCCTGGTACTCAACCGCAAGGCTGGCAGTTACTTCTTCCTCAGCGAACTGTTCGTCGACCTGCCATTGCCGGTGGACGAACCCCACGCCAGCGAGCATTGCGGCCGCTGCACGGCGTGCCTGGACATCTGCCCGACCAATGCCTTCGTCGGCCCTTATGTACTGGACGCCCGGCGCTGCATTTCGTACCTGACCATCGAACTGAAAAACGCCATTCCCGAGGACCTGCGCCCACTGATCGGCAATCGGGTGTTCGGCTGCGACGACTGCCAGATCGTCTGCCCGTGGAACCGCTTCGCCCGCCCTTCCGGCGAAGGCGACTTCAAGCCGCGCCACAATCTCGACAATGCCGAGCTGGCCGAACTCTTCATGTGGGACGAGGACAAATTTCTCAGCAGCACCGAAGGCTCGCCGCTACGCCGCGCCGGCTACGAGCGCTGGCTGCGCAATCTGGCGGTAGGGCTGGGCAACGCGCCGTCGAGCATTCCGGTGCTGGAAGCCCTGAAGGCCCGTCGGGACTACCCGTCAGAACTGGTGCGCGAACACGTGGAATGGGCGCTGAAGCAGCATGCCAGCCGTCACTGCTCGTCGTTGTAGACGAACTTGGGCATTTCCCAGTGAAAGCGGATCGCCAGCAGACGCAGTAGGAAACCACCGAACAGGGTGATCAGGATCGACTGCTCGCCGGGCAATTGCAGATAGATGCAGAGCATGTAGCACCAGGCCGCGGCGAACGAGACGCTGGCATACAGCTCGCGACGGAAGATCAACGGAATATCGTTGCAGAAGATGTCCCGCAGGATGCCGCCGAACACCCCGGTAATCACCCCGCTGACCGATGCCACCACCATGCCGTGGCCCATTTCCAGGGCGGTCATGCAACCGATCAGGGTGAAAGCCACCAGCCCCACGGCGTCGAGCACCAGGAACAGCGAACGCAGATGGCGCATCAAGGGCGCGATAAAGATGGTCACCAGGGCCGCGACCGAGGTCAGCACCAGGTATTCCGGGTGCTTGACCCAGGTCAGCGGGTAATGCCCCAGCAACACGTCACGCACCGAACCGCCGCCCAGGGCCGTGACGCAAGCGATCAACACCACCCCGAACCAGTCCATGCCGCGACGACCGGCAGACAAGGCGCCAGTCATGGCTTCGGCGGTAATGGCAATCAGGTAAAGCATCAGCAGCATGATGGCGGTCCTTACAGGAAGGCGCGCAGTCTACTCAGTTGCTGCTGGCACCAAAAGGGGGCGCCAGCTGGAATTGCTGGAGACTCCGGCGCGAGCTATCGCGGGCAAGCCTCGCTCCTACGGATCACTCGGACTTGTAAGAGCGAGGCTTGCCCGCGATGAATTCAACGCCAAACCATCAGAGCTTGATGAAGTGCTTGCGGTAATGCTGCAGCTCGGCGATGGACTCGCGGATGTCGTCCAAGGCCAGGTGGGTGCCGCCTTTCTTGAAGCTGTCGCGCACGTCCGGCGCCCAGCGGGCCGCCAGTTCCTTGAGGGTGGAAACGTCAAGGTTGCGGTAGTGGAAGTAGCTTTCCAGCGCCTTCATATGGCGATACAGGAAGCGGCGATCCTGGCAGATGCTGTTGCCACAGATCGGCGACTTGCCCTTGGGCACCCACTGTTCCAGGAAAGCGATGGTCTGCGCTTCGGCTTCAGCCATGCTGATGCGGCTTTCACGCACGCGCTGGGTCAGCCCAGAACCGCCATGCTGACGGGTGTTCCACTCATCCATGCCGGCGAGAATTTCATCGCTCTGGTGGATGGCGATGACCGGGCCTTCAGCCAAGGTATTGAGATTGCTATCGGTGACGATGGTCGCCATCTCGATGATGACGTCGGTATCAGGGTTCAGACCGGTCATTTCCAGATCGATCCAGATCAGATTCTGCGGGTTTTGCATGTGTGGGCTCCTCGGCGTAGTTGCGCAGTTTAGCCTAGAGGGACCTGCTGGCGTGCTAAACTCGCGGCCGTTTTACCTAACCGCCGCATTCTCGACACGGAACACCAATGGCCAAACGCCAGCTCAATCGTCGCCAAAACTGGCGCATCGAAAAGATTCAAGGCGAACGCGCCGCCCGCGCCGCCAAACGTGAATCCTCTGCCGTGGAAGCACTGGAAGGCGGCGATCTCGGCCCCGAACAGACCGGCCTGGTGATCGCTCACTTCGGCGTGCAGGTCGAGGTCGAGGCGCGCGAGGGCGAACTGGCCGGCCAGGTGTTCCGCTGCCACTTGCGCGCCAACCTGCCGGCGCTGGTGACCGGCGATCAGGTGGTCTGGCGCCCGGGCAACCAGGGCATCGGCGTGATCGTCGCGCAACTGCCGCGCCACACCGAACTCTGCCGTCCGGACAGCCGCGGCCAGCTCAAGCCGGTCGCTGCCAACGTCGACATGATCGTGATCGTCTTCGCCCCGCTGCCCGAGCCCCATGCCAACCTGATCGACCGTTACCTGGTAGCGGCCGAACATGCCGGCATCCGCCCGCTGCTGCTGCTCAACAAGTTCGACCTGATCGACGAGCAGAACGCCCCTGCCCTGAACGCCCTGTTGGCGGTCTATCGGCAACTAGGCTATCCGGTGCTGGAAGTCTCGGCCCACCACGGCAATGGCATGGAACAGCTGCAAGCGCAGCTGGACGGGCGGATCAGCGTGTTCGTCGGCCAGTCTGGCGTGGGCAAGTCGTCGCTGGTGAACAGCCTGCTGCCGGACGTCGAAACCCGCGTCGGGCCCTTGTCGGAACTGTCCGGCCAGGGCACCCACACCACCACCACCGCGCGCCTGTTCCACTTCCCGGGCGGCGGTGAACTGATCGACTCCCCGGGGATTCGCGAATTCGGCCTGGGCCACGTCAGCCGCGCCGATGTCGAAGCGGGTTTCATCGAGTTCAACGACCTGTTGGGCACCTGCCGCTTCCGCGACTGCAAGCATGACCGCGAACCGGGCTGCGCCCTGCTCAAGGCCCTGGAAGACGGCCGGATCCAGCAGCAACGGATGAACAGCTATCGCTCGATCATCGCCAGCCTGCCGGACAGCAGCTATTAATAGGTAGCACCACGCAGAAACAAAAAAGGCCGCGATGATCGCGGCCTTTTTTATCAAGCACTCTTTAACAGAACCTGCTGTTACCCATCACCGCGCAGCGGGAGGCGTAGCTGCGGGTGCAGCCGCACCTTCGGTCTTCGGTGCAGCGTCGTCGAAGATATTCAGGCGCTCGCGCAGCTCATGGGCCGGCAAAGGCTCCTGCTCCGGCGGCAAGGCGTTCGGATCGACCGGCACTTCACCCGGGGCGCCCTGGCCCTGGGTTGGCGCCGGAGCCTCGGGAGCGACTTCACCTTCGATCGCGCGCTGGGCCTTCTTGGTCAGCACTACGATGTCGATACGCCGGTTGATCGGATTGAACGGATCCTTGCGATCGAACAGCGACGACGAGGCATAACCCACCACACGAGCCACCTGACCGTCCGGATAGCTGCCCGCCACCAGCGCCCGACGCGCGGCGTTGGCACGGTTGGCCGAAAGCTCCCAGTTGCCGAAATCGCCAGTGCCCGCGTAAGGCTTGGCATCGGTGTGACCGCTGATGCTGATCTTGTTCGGCACCGCCTTGATGGTGTCGGCCATGGCCAGCAGGATGTCCTCGAAGTACGGCTTCAGACGCGCACTGCCGGAGTCGAACATCGGCCGGTTTTCCGAATCGATGATTTGGATACGCAGGCCGTCCGGAGTGATCTCGAACAGGATCTGGTCCTTGAACTTCTGCAACTGCGGGTTTTCTTCGACCTTGTTCTGCAACTCCTGCAGCAACAGTTCCAGACGCTCTCTTTCAACCTGCTCGGCCATGCTCTCGACCTGATCGGTGTCGACCGTAACCTTGTCCGGCTGCGGCTGCGACTTGATCTCGGGGTTGAGCGTATTTTCCGGTGCCAGCTCGGGAGAACCGCCCAGGTCGATGATGTAGGGCGTGCCGCTTTCCGAGAAGCCGATCGGGTCCTTGAAGTAACCGGCGATGGCGATCTTCTGTTCCGGGGTGGCGGTGGACAACAGCCACAGCACCAGGAAGAACGCCATCATCGCCGTGGCGAAGTCGGCGAAAGCGATCTTCCACGCCCCGCCGTGATGCCCGCCGGCAAAGCGCTTGACGCGCTTGATGATAATCGGCTGATTGTTTTCCATGGCTTAGCGACCGCGAACCGCTTGTTCCAGCTCGGCGAAGCTCGGACGGTGCGCCGGGTACAGCACCTTGCGCCCGAACTCCACGGCCAGCGATGGCGGCATGCCGGAAGCCGAGGCCACCAGGGAGGCCTTGATGGCTTCATAGACGTTCAGCTCTTCCTTGGCGTCGTGCGCCAGGGAATGGGCCAGCGGGCCGAAGAAGCCGTAGGCCGCGAGAATACCGAAGAAGGTACCGACCAGCGCCGCACCTACGTGCAGGCCGATGGACTTCTGGTCGCCATCGCCCAGGGACGCCATTGTCACCACGATACCCAGTACCGCCGCGACGATACCGAAACCCGGCATGCCGTCGGCGATGCCGTTGACCGCATGGGACGGATGCTCGAGGTCTTCCTTGAGGCTGAACAGCTCCATGTCGAACAGGCCTTCCAGCTCGTGGGGAGCCATGTTGCCGGAGGACATGATGCGCAGGTAGTCACAGATGAACGCGGTCATGCGCTCGTCTTTGAGTACGGATGGGTACTTGGCGAAAATCGGGCTGGCGGCGGCATCTTCGATATCGCCCTCGATCGCCATCATGCCTTCGCGGCGGCTCTTGTTGAGGATCTCGTAGATCAGCCCCAGCACTTCCAGGTAGAAGGTCTGGGAAAAACGCGAACCGAACATCCCCAAGGACTTCTTGAGCACGTGCATGGTCATGTAGCCGGGGTTCGCCTGCAGGAACGCCCCCAGCGCGGCGCCACCGATAATCAGAACCTCGAAAGGCTGGATCAGGGCGGCAATCTTGCCGTGAGAAAGCACGTATCCGCCGAGCACGCTCGCGAACACGACGATGATGCCGATAATTTTAGCCATAGGTAGGAAGGTACTTACTGAGTCGGGTTCAAGGTCATATTCGGAAGTTCTTAAAACTCTTCTTCTACTTATCGGCAAAACTGCGCCAGACTATAGGCCGTTAAGGCGAAAAGCCAGTTTGGCCCGCTCTGGGCGTGTTTACAGCAGACGATGATTGCGCCCAGCCATGTCTAATGAAACGACAGTCCCAACTACCGCTCCCCACTCCCTCGAATCCTGGATAAAGCTGCTTGACGCGGTCCACCTGCCGGTGCCGCAAGCCAGCCACGACCGGGTCTGCAAAGCCATCAGGGACAATCGCAGCTCGTTGCGCGACATTGCCGACCTGATGCAGGACAGCCCCGCGCTGGCCTTGAGCGTGATCCGCGAAGCCAATCGCCACACCCACGGCAGTATGAGCGAGCCGGCCGAGAACCTCGAGATCGCCCTCAACCGCCTGGGCCTCGCGCGTACCGAAGAATTGCTCGCCCGCCTGCCCGCCCAGCCCGAGCAGGAGATCCCGGTCGGGCTGCGCCAGTTGCAACTGATCAGCCAGCACGCGACCCAACAGGCCAACGGCTTTTTCGCCGGGCGCCTGGCCAGGCTCTGGCAGGACATTCACTGGGGCAGCCTGCTATTTCTCTCGCCGCTGTGGCCCTTGGCGCTGACCTATCCAAAACTGCTCGAAGAGTGGGAGCTGCGTGTCATCCACAAGGCCGAGCCGGTCCAGGAGGTCGAGCAGCAACTGTTCGGCGTCGGCCTGCTTCAGCTGGGCCAGGCCCTGGTGGAGGTCTGGCACTTGCCGATCTGGGTACAGCAAGGCTACCGCCTGCTGATCGACGAGCAGGACCAGTTGGTCAAGGCCCTGCATATCGCCCGGGACAACGCCCACCCGTTGCACCAGCAGCAATGCCTGGATGCCGATCCGGCCCTGCAACGCTGGCTGAACCAACCGGCCAACAGTGTGTTGCTGGCCAACGCCCTGGCCCTCTCGGCGCAAGAGTCCTGGACCGGCCCGCACTGCATGCGCTGGCAATACCTGACCAGCCTGTACCTGCAGATGTCGATGGATGAGCTGCAGCAACAGCTGCACCAGCAAGCCGCGCAGAGTGCCCGGCATCACCACATGCCCGACCTGTGGCACCCGGCCGAGGCACTGCTCTGGCCCTGGGAGGCCCGTCGCGTGCATCGTGGTGAACTCCCGGTCGCCGCGCCAACCACCGAAGACCTGACCAAGTGGCGCAAGCAGTGCAGCGAATTGCTGGTGGAACCCAGCCGTTTCAGCAATGCCATGCACCTGACCACCTTTGCCCGCGACGCCCTGGTGGCGTGCGGCATGCGCCGGGTGATGCTGCTGATGGTCGACCGCACGCGGACCCAGTTGCGGGTGCATCAGATCGCCGGGCTGCCTGCGCCAGCCTCGAGCCTGACGTTGACGATCAGTCAGAGCAGCGTATTGCAGCGACTGCTGGACGCCCCGGCGCAAGTGCGCCTGACGCCGACCAACAACGCCCAGCTCTCCGCCCGCCTGCCCGCCAGCCTGCGCACGCTGTTTCGTGGCGAGCACTTGCTGATGCGCTCGGTACCCAGCAATGGCCGGGTGATCATGCTGATCGTCGCCGACCAGGGCGGCCAACCCTTCTCGGAAATCTCCGTACAGGCGTTCGGCAAGACCGCCCAGTGCATCGAAAAGGCCCTGCACAGCTTTACCAACCGCAGCCGCTGACGCTTGCGCTACAATCCCTCCCTTTGTGCCCTGGAGACCTCACATGCCTGACTTCTCTGGCTTGCCGCTGGTGATCGAGCCGAGCGACCTGCTCCCTCGCCTGGACGCCCGCGAACTGATCCTGGTGGACCTGACCAGCGCCGCCCGCTATGCCGCGGGCCACATCCCCGGCGCGCGTTTCGTCGACCCCAAACGCACCCAGCTCGGTCAGGCGCCGGCGCCAGGGCTGATGCCGCCACAGGCGGCCCTCGAAGCCCTGTTCGGCGAACTGGGGCATAACCCGGACGCGGTCTACGTGGTCTACGACGACGAAGGCGGTGGCTGGGCCGGGCGGTTCATCTGGTTGCTGGATGTCATCGGCCACTCCCGCTACCACTACCTGGACGGCGGGCTGCTGGCCTGGCTGGCGGACGGCCTGCCGGTCTCGAACGAAGTCCCGGCAGCCGTCGGCGGCCCTGTCACCCTGACCCTGCACGACGAGCCGACCGCCACCCGCGAATACCTGCAAAGCCGTCTTGGCGCGGCCGACCTGGCGATCTGGGATGCCCGCGGACCGCTGGAGTACTCGGGGGAGAAAGTCCTCGCCGCCAAAGGTGGGCATATTCCCGGCGCGATCAACTTCGAGTGGACCGCTGGCATGGACCAGGCGCGTAACCTGCGGATCCGCGGCGACATGCCGCAGATCCTCGAACAGCTCGGCATCAGCAAAGACAAAGAAGTGATTACCCACTGCCAGACTCACCATCGCTCTGGCTTCACCTATCTGGTGGCCAAGGCGCTCGGTTATCCGCGAGTCAAAGGCTATGCCGGTTCCTGGGGCGAATGGGGCAACCACCCTGACACGCCCGTAGAGATTTAAAGGTTTAAGGACAGTTAATGAAAAAGCGTTTGTTTATCCTCAGCCAGCACCTGCTGCCTCACCACCTGCTGTCGCGCCTGGCCGGCTGCATCGCCGAGTGCCGCGTGCGCTGGTTCAAGAATGCCTTCACCGCCTGGTTCGCCAAGCGTTATCAGGTGGACATGTCGCAAGCGCTGGTGGAAGACCTGACCGCCTATGAGCACTTCAACGCCTTCTTCACCCGCGCCCTGAAAGACGGCGCCCGCCCGCTGGACCAGACTCCGGGAGCGATCCTCAGCCCGGCCGACGGCGCGGTCAGCCAGCTCGGCCCGATCGAACACGGCCGGGTATTCCAGGCCAAGGGCCACAGCTTCAGCGTGCTGGAACTGCTGGGTGGCGATTCGGCCCTGGCAGCCCCGTTCATGGGCGGCGATTTCGCCACCATCTACCTGTCGCCGAAGGACTACCACCGCGTGCACATGCCGTTGGCCGGCACCCTGCGGGAAATGGTCTACGTGCCGGGGCGGATCTTCTCGGTCAACCAGACCACCGCGGAAAACGTGCCAGAGCTGTTCGCCCGCAACGAGCGCGTGGTGTGCGTTTTCGATACCGAGCGCGGCCCGATGGCCGTGGTACTGGTGGGCGCGATGATCGTGGCCTCGATCGAAACCGTCTGGGCCGGCCTGGTGACTCCGCCGAAGCGCGAACTGAAGACCGTGCGCTACGACGAAGCCGCCCGCGCACCGATCCATCTGGAAAAAGGCGCCGAATTGGGCCGCTTCAAGCTGGGCTCCACCGCGATCGTGCTGTTCGGGCCGGAGCAAGTGCAGTGGGCCGAAGAACTGGCGGCTGGCTCGCCGGTGCAGATGGGCCAGGGCATGGGTCTACCCAAGGCCTGAGCTTTGGGCATAAAAAGCCGGACATAAAAAACGCCGCAGATCGCGGCGTTTTTTTTACCTTGGGTTCGGCTCAGAGCTGACCGTCGCGATCGCGGAAACCCAGCAGATAAAGCACACCATCCAGGCCCAGGGTGGAAATCGCCTGCTTGGCCGACTGCTTGACCAGCGGCTTGGCGCGGAAGGCCACGCCCAGGCCGGCAATCGCCAACATCGGCAGGTCGTTGGCGCCGTCGCCGACCGCGATGGTCTGCTCCAGGCGCAACCCTTCCTTGGCGGCCAGCTCGCGCAGCAGATCGGCCTTGCGCTGGGCGTCGACAATCGGCTCGACCGCGACACCGGTCACCTTGCCGTCGACCACTTCCAGCTCGTTGGCGAATACGTAGTCGATCCCCAGCTTGGCCTGCAATTGCTTGGCGAAGTAGGTGAAGCCACCCGACAGGATCGCGGTCTTGTAACCCAGGCGCTTGAGTTCGGCGAACAGGGTCTCGGCGCCTTCGGTCAAGCGTAGCGATGCGCCAATGGAGTCCAGCACCTTGATGTCCAGGCCCTGGAGCAAGGCCAGGCGTTCCTTGAAGCTGGCCCGGAAATCCAGTTCGCCGGCCATGGCCCGCTCGGTGATTTCCGCTACCCGGTCACCCACGCCGGCCGCCTTGGCCAACTCGTCGATGACTTCCGCCTCGATCAGCGTCGAGTCCATGTCGAACACCGCCAAGCGGCGGTTACGACGGAACAGCGAGTCTTCCTGGAAGGCGATATCGACGTTCAGCTCCTGGGCAACGCTCAGGAACTCGGCACGCAACGCCTGCGGATCGGCCGCTTCGCCGCGCACGGAGAACTCGATGCAGCCCTTGCCCTTGTCGGCCGGGGTATCCAGCGGCATGCGCCCGGAGAGGCGATCGATATGGTCGATGTTCAAGCCGTACTTGGCGGTGATCGAACTGACGCGCTGCAACTGCTCGGCGGTGACCTTGCGGGTCAGCAAAGTGACGATATGGCGCTTCTTGCCCTGGCCACCGACCCACTGCTGGTAATCCGCTTCGGAAACCGGCGTGAAACGGACCTGCTGGTCCAGCTCATAGGCGGTGAACAGAATGTCCTTGAGCACCGACGAGCTCTGCTCGTTGTCCGGAATTTCAACCAGGATGCCGAACGACAGAGTGTCGTGAATCACCGCCTGACCGATGTCGAGAATGTTCACACCACCCTGGGCCAGAACGCCGGTAATGGCCGCAGTGAGACCCGGACGGTCCTCACCAGTGATGTTTATCAGGACGATTTCGCGCAAGGCGCACCCCCGCAGGTGGAAAAAAACCGCATTCTACCCACTTTCAGTGACCATCGGGCACAGCCAGCGCTTTGCCGGTCTAGGGCCTGTCGCTATACTGCGCCTCAACTTCACGGACAAAAGAGCCGAGCTCAGTGAACCGGCCCACGCCAGTTAAAACCGATAACTTCTTCCTGCTGATCTTCCGTGCACTGCGCCATCGCCGTGTACCGATTGCATTGCGCATTGCCAGCCATAACGTGATCCTGGTCGCCCTGGCCCTGGTGATCTATGCCTGCGTGATGGGGCTGCAATTCAAGCAGGCCATGCACGAGCAAGCCGACGCCCTGGGTCAGAGCCTGACCACCCAGACCGCGACCTCGGCCACCGAGCTGTTGGTGTCCAACGACATCCTCAGCCTCAACGTGCTGCTGAACAACCTGACCAAGAACCCGCTGGTGGCCCACGCGGCGATCTACAGCGTGGACAACCGCATCCTCGCCGAAGCCGGTCAGCGCCCGAAAAGCAGCCTGCTGGGTGAAACCGAAGGCGTCTACCAGACCAAGATCACCTTCCAGGACGTAACCGCGGGCAACCTGCGCATCAGCCTGGACATGGAACAATTCCAGCAGCCGATGACCATCAGCCTGCAGAGCATGGGCATTCTCAGCGCCATCCTGCTGGCCTTGGCCCTGGCCTTGAGCCTGCGCCTGGGGCGGCACATCTCCACGCCGCTGATGCAACTGCGGGTCTGGCTGCGGGATATCGACGAGCACACCCCGGCCACCCAGCGCCAGGACGAGATCGGCGACCTGGCGCGCCAGCTGCACGCCAGCTTCGCGCCGGAGAAGGTCGAACCGGAGCCCGAACCGGAAGCCGAGCTCGACGACACCGACTACGACGACAGCGAAGACGCTGAACCGAGCTTCGAGGTGCGCAACCTGCGTGACCCGAGCTTCGATGAAAGCAGTCCGGTGGCCGGCCTCAAGCCCGCGCCGCGGCATGTGGTCAACGCCGAAGAGGATCTGGCCGACGATGAAGACCCGTTCGCCGATCTTCGCGACAGCTCGTCCAGCGCGACCGCTGCCAAGCCGATTGTAAAACCAGCAGTACCGGCACAACCGCAGCACAGCGCGGTACTGGCCGTGCAACTGGGCGCCCAGGAGCAACTGCGCCGCCTGCCCCGCGCCCGCCTGACGGAATTGCTGGAGCGTTATCGCGACTGCCTCGACCAGGCTGCCTCGCTGTACCAGAGCGAACTGCACACCCTGAACGACGGCAGCACGCTGATGCTGTTCCACAGCGAAGACAGCGGCGACGACTACCTGACCAACGCCATCTGCTGCGGCGAATTGCTGCGCGCCTTGGGCCACGCCTTGCAAATCGAAGTGGCCGACAGCGGCATCACCCTGCAGCTGCAACTGGGCCTGACCCTGGGCGAAGAGCTGTTCGGCTTGAGCCAGATCGACCTGCTGCTGACCGAGACTGCCCAGGACGCCCTGGCGTTGTCCCAGCACAGCCGCAACCTGCTGCTGGTCGAGCGCAAGATCAACGATGACGCCCTGATTCGTCAGCGCGCGCGCATCCGTCCGATCGCCAGCCCGGAAGGCGCCTGCTGCGTCGAGCGCCTGATGGAGCCTTATCCATCGATGCTGGAGCGGCAACTGGCGCGCATGCACGAGACCCGGGCCAAGCTGTAAGCCAGCCGCCCAACAAAAAGCCCGCAGCGATGCGGGCTTTTTGTTGGGCATTGATCGGGCTGACGCCATCGCGGGCAAGCCTCGCACCTACCTGCTTCTGTAGGAGCGAGGCTTGCCCGCGATAGCAATCTGCATAACACCGCAGAGCGCCCGAGCTACCGAACAACTCTCCAGAAACGACAAAGCCCGCTAATCAGCGGGCTTTGTCCTGGAACCGCAACACTCAGAAGCGGAACACTTCCATATCCGTGCGGATTGGTGTGGCCATCGGAATCTTTGGCTGTTTCTCCTGCTCGACCGGCTTTGCCGCCGGCGCAGGCGCCGCCTTGCGTGGCACCTCGGCTACCGCAGGCTGGTTGGCCAGCGGCTTGAGGGCACCCGACAGCTGCTCGGCCAGGCGTTGCAGCAACACACCCTGGGCCTGGACCTGGGACGCGGTGGTACCGGCATGCTGCTCCTGCAGATGGACGATACGGTTATCGCGAACCTGTCCACGGCGATCGATCAGGCGCCATTGCGCATCGAGAACCGCCGGTTGCGACGCCCCCGAATCCAGGCGAGTGATCGACAGCAGCACCTGCACATCCGGAGTGAAGCCGGTGCTTGCCGGCGCCAGCACTACACGCTGGCTGTCCAGCTGGCCGGCGACCTGACGCAACAGCAACTGATCGATATCGGAAGACAGGCTGCCGGCCCAACGACCGTCGGTTGAAGCCTGCAGGCTGCCGTCGCTCTGACGTTGCAGCAAGGTTTCACGTTGCAGATAGTCGGCAACCAGTACCGGGCCCAGCAATACGGCCATACCGGCACTTTGCGCCGGTTGAGCTGGACTTCCGCTGTCCAGCTGATACAGCGACACCGGCTGGTGTACGCTGCAACCCGCCAGGCCAAGAACGCCAGCGAGCAAGAAAACAAGAGGAAGGCGCAGAGCAGTCATCATTCCATCCAGGTGGCGGCCACAAGGCTAGCCACAGTGTAAATACTCAAAATAACCCTGAATAACGCTCAGCCACGCCGGCGCTTGAAAGCGCATATCATCCGTGAATATGCGCCATGACTCCAGTGTTGTAGAGCCGATCTACCGGTTAAATCGCAGATCGGACGCTCTAGACCGCATCAATTGAGAGTTTCTACCAACAACGCATCCACTCGCTGGAAGCCTCGTGGCAATTTGTTACCCCGGCGACCGCGCTCGCCCTTGTAGTGCTCAAGATCATCGGCCTTGAGCGACAGGGTACGTTTTCCGGCCTGCAACACCAATGTCGCACCTTCCGGCAGGACCGCGATATCGGTCACGTACTCCTCGCGACTGGCCACCCGCTCACCCGGAATCCCGATGATCTTGTTGCCCTTGCCTTTGCCCAACTGCGGCAGGTCGCTGATCTTGAACACCAGCAAACGCCCTTCGGTGGTCACCGATGCCAGCCAGTTCTGTTCACGATCGCTCACCGGCCGCGGCAACAACACCTTGGCGTTGTTCGGCAGGCTCAACAGCGCCTTGCCGGCCTTGTTCTTGGCTTGCAGATCCTCACCCTTGACCACGAAACCGTAACCCGCGTCGGACGCGATCACGTACAGCGCCTCGTCGTCCGGCAACAATACGCATTCGAAACTGGCACCAGGTGGTGGCGTCAGACGTCCGGTCAGCGGCTCACCCTGGCCACGGGCCGATGGCAGCGTATGTGCCGCCACCGAATAACTGCGCCCGGTGGAGTCGATAAACACCGCGAACTGGTTGGAGCGCCCGATGGCCGAGGTCTTGAAGCCGTCGCCAGCCTTGTAGGACAGGCCCGTGGCGTCGATATCATGCCCTTTGGCGCAGCGTACCCAACCTTTTTCCGACAGAACGATGGTGACCGGCTCGGTCGGCATCAGCTCGTTTTCCGACAAGGCCTTGGCCTCGGCGCGCTCAATGATTGGCGAACGACGGTCGTCGCCGTAGGTTTCGGCGTCCTGCAGCAATTCGGTGCGCACCAGCTTCTTCAGCTTGGCTTCGCTGTTGAGCAGGGCTTGCAGCTTGGCCTGCTCCTTGAGCAATTCATCCTGCTCGGCGCGCAGTTTCATCTCTTCCAGACGCGCCAACTGACGCAGGCGGGTATCGAGGATGTAGTCGGCCTGCACTTCGCTCAGGGCAAAACGCTCGATCAACTTGGCCCGCGGCTGGTCCTCGGTACGAATGATGTGGATCACTTCATCCAGGTTGAGGTAGGCGATCAGCAAGCCGTCCAACAGGTGCAGGCGGCGCTCGACCTTGTCCAGGCGGAACTGCAGGCGGCGGCGCACCGTCAGTACGCGGAACTCCAGCCATTCCACCAGCAGGGCGCGCAGGTTTTTCAGCTGCGGCTTGCCGTCCAGGCCGATGATGTTGACGTTGACCCGGTAGCTGGATTCCAGCTCGGTGGTGGCGAACAGGTGTTGCATCAGCTCGTCGGGATCGACCCGGTTGGAGCGTGGAATGATCACGATCCGGCAGGGGTGCTCGTGGTCCGACTCGTCACGCAGGTCGGCGACCATCGGCAGCTTCTTGGCCTGCATCTGCGCGGCGATCTGCTCCAGCACCTTGGCGCCGGACACCTGGTGCGGCAGCGCGGTGACGATGATGTCGCCATCCTCGATGCGATAGACGGCACGCATGCGCACCGAACCGCGACCGGTTTCGTAGATTTTCAGCAGGTCCGCGCGCGGCGTGATGATTTCCGCTTCGGTCGGGTAGTCCGGACCCTGAATGTGCTCGCAGAGCTGTTCGACCGTGGCCTTGGGCTCGTCCAGCAGGCGCACACAGGCCGTGGCGACTTCCCGCAGGTTGTGCGGCGGCACGTCAGTGGCCATGCCCACGGCGATACCGGTGGTGCCATTGAGCAGGATATTCGGCAAACGTGCCGGCAATACCAGGGGTTCCTGCAGGGTACCGTCGAAGTTCGGCCCCCAGTCCGCGGTGCCCTGGCCCAGCTCGCTGAGCAGAACTTCGGAGTAACGCGACAGGCGCGCCTCGGTGTAACGCATGGCGGCGAAGGACTTGGGATCGTCCGGCGCACCCCAGTTACCCTGGCCGTCCACCAGGGTGTAGCGGTAGCTGAAAGGCTGCGCCATCAGCACCATGGCTTCGTAGCAGGCCGAGTCGCCGTGGGGGTGGAACTTACCCAGCACGTCACCGACCGTACGGGCGGACTTCTTGTGCTTGGAATCGGCATCCAGCCCCAGCTCACTCATGGCGTAGACGATACGCCGCTGTACCGGTTTCAGGCCGTCGCCGATATGCGGCAAAGCACGGTCCATGATCACGTACATGGAGTAGTTGAGGTAGGCATTTTCGGTGAAGTCAGCCAGCGATCGGCGTTCTACGCCATCCAGGCTGAGATCCAGGGAGTCGCTCATGCGGGCCTCATCAGTTCGTTGTCTGGCGCAGCAGCAAGGTGCCGCCGCGCTGGGTAAATTCAAGTTTTTTCAAAGCGCTCATGCCCAGCAACACCTGATCGCCGCCCAGGCCCGGCGCGACCAGCGCACGGACATCCCGCAGGACGATATCGCCCAGTTGCAGGCGGTCGAGGCGGGTTCGATAACCCTCGCTACGACCGTTGGCGGTACTCAGGGTCACCGGTGCGCCCTTCTCCAGGCCAAGACGCTCGGCCAGCCCGGACGGGATCGACACATCGGTCGCTCCGGTATCGAGCATGAAACTCACCGGCTGGCCGTTGATCTGACCGCTGGCGACGAAATGCCCCTGGCCGTTGCCGACCAGTTTCACTTCGATGTAACCCTCATGTTGTTGCGAAGTGACGACAGCATTGGGGTTCTCCTGACGCTGTTCCCACTCGCCGAAAAACCGTGTCGCCAGGAAGAGCCCGGCGCCCCAGGCCAGCACCAGCAGCACGCGCCCGGCACGTTTGCCCGGTGGCTGCTGGCTCACGGCTTGGCCCCCCAACCGCCCTCGGGCGCGTCGAAGCGCCAGATGATCGGGCGTTTTTCACCGTCTGCACGGGCTCCGGTGTTGTTATCCACACCGATCCAGGCGCCTTCGGCATCCACCACCAGCGCCTCGGTCAGGCCATAGTCCTGTGGATAACGCCGGTGTTCCTGCAACGCCTCGGCGGCAAACGACCAACAACGCTCGACCTTGGCCGTCGCCGCATCGCGACGACAGACCTGAAACGCATTGCGCTCGAGGGTGAACAACTTGCCCTCGAACAGCGACAGGTCGGCGAAATCCCGAGACACCGCCTTGGCCTTGGGCATCTGCGGGGGCTGCATTTCCAGCCCGGCCTCGCTGAGCAGCACACAGCCGCCGTCGCAGTCCCAGACACTCTGCTGGCGCTTGATCAACAGCAGCCCGCGGCGCTCGCGCTCGGCGGCCAGCCAGATCTTGTCGCCGGCCGGGTTGACCGCCAGGCCTTCGAACAGGGCATTGAAGTGCAGCAACATACCGCTGGCCCGCGCCTCGCGCACCATGATCGGCGAAATCTTCAGCCAGGCGGCCGAACCCGTCGGCGGCAGTTGCAACACCGCCGCGTGAGATTCGCTGACCACATACTTGTTGCCGGCGCTGTCGCAGGTGATGCCCTCGAAATCCAGGTCGCCGCCGCGCACGAACGAAGCGACCCAGGTGCGTGAGTTCAAACCCCAGGGCAAACCGCTGTCCGGCACCGGCGGCACGTCGATGCGCACGGTTTCGGCCTGCCAGACCCGGTCGCTGGTATCGAGCCGATAGATCTGGTCATCGTCACGGTCGGATACCGTCCACAGCTCCTTGCCGCACAACGCCAGCCCCGACAGGTTGCCGCCGCGCATGCCGTCCACCGGATGCTCGGCCAGCAGCCTCAACTCGGGCAAGGGGTCGGCCATCGCCGAGGTCGCCAATAGCAGTAACGCCAGGGCAAAGCCTCTGCGCATCAGGCCAGAACCTCGGCCAGGTTGCCCTTGGACTCCAGCCAGCTCTTGCGATCGCCGGCGCGTTTCTTCGCCAGCAGCATGTCCATCATTTCCGAAGTCGCGGCGAAGTCTTCACCAAGGGTCAACTGCACCAGGCGCCGGGTGTTCGGGTCCATGGTGGTTTCGCGCAGTTGCGGCGGGTTCATTTCACCCAGGCCCTTGAATCGGGTGACCTGCGGCTTGCCACGCTTCTTCTCGGCCACCAGGCGATCGAGGATACCGTCGCGCTCGGCTTCGTCGAGGGCGTAGTAGATTTCCTTGCCCAGGTCGATGCGGTACAGCGGCGGCATCGCCACGTAGACGTGACCGGCGTCCACCAGCGGGCGGAAATGCTGGACGAACAGCGCGCAGAGCAGCGTCGCGATGTGCAAGCCGTCGGAGTCGGCGTCGGCGAGGATGCAGATCTTGCCGTAGCGCAGCTGGCTCATGTCCTCGGCGCCCGGGTCGACTCCGATGGCCACGGCGATGTTGTGCACTTCCTGGCTGGCCAGGACTTCGCTGCCGTCGACTTCCCAGGTGTTGAGGATCTTGCCGCGCAGCGGCAGGATCGCCTGGAATTCCTTGTCCCGCGCCTGCTTGGCCGAACCACCAGCGGAATCACCTTCCACCAGGAACAGCTCGGAACGCATCGGGTCCTGGCCAGCGCAGTCCGCCAGCTTGCCTGGCAGTGCCGGGCCCTGGGTAATGCGCTTGCGCTCGACCTTCTTGCTGGCCTTGAGGCGACGGCCGGCGTTGCTGATGGCCAGCTCCGCCAGTTGCATGCCCAGCTCCGGGTTGGCGTTGAGCCACAGACTGAACGCATCCTTGACCACGCCCGAAACGAAGGCGGCCGCCTCGCGGGACGACAGGCGTTCCTTGGTCTGGCCGGAGAACTGCGCGTCCTGCATCTTCATCGACAGCACGAAGGCGATGCGCTCCCAGACGTCTTCCGGCGCCAGCTTCAGGCCACGCGGCAGCAGGTTGCGGAATTCGCAGAACTCGCGCATGGCGTCCAGCAGGCCCTGGCGCAAACCGTTGACGTGGGTACCGCCCTGGGCGGTCGGGATCAGGTTGACGTAGCTTTCCTGCACGCTGTCGCCGCCTTCCGGCAACCACAGCAGAGCCCAGTCCACCGCTTCCTTGTTACCCGCCAGACTGCCGCAGAAAGGTTCGGTCGGCAGGCGTTCGAATTCGCTGACCGCGTCCACCAGATAGGAACGCAGGCCGTCCTCGTAATGCCACTCGACCTTCTCGCCGGTGCCTTTGTCTTCGAAGCTGACCAGCAGCCCCGGGCACAACACGGCCTTGGCCTTGAGCACATGCTTGAGGCGGCTGACGGAGAATTTTGGCGAATCGAAGTATTTCGGATCCGGGGCGAAATACACGCTGGTCCCGGTATTGCGCTTGCCGACGCTGCCGACCACTTCCAGTTCGGTGGCCTTGAAGCCGTCGGCGAAGGTCATCTGGTATTCGTTGCCGTCCCGCTTGACACGCACCCGTACCTGGTTCGACAGGGCGTTGACCACGGAAATACCCACCCCGTGCAGACCGCCGGAGAACTGGTAGTTCTTGTTGGAAAACTTGCCGCCCGCATGGAGCTTGGTGAGGATCAGCTCGACACCGGACACGCCCTCTTCCGGGTGAATGTCCACCGGCATGCCGCGACCGTCATCGGACACTTCCAGGGAATGATCGGCATGCAGGATGACCTGGATCGACTTCGCGTGCCCCGCCAGGGCTTCGTCGACACTGTTGTCGATGACTTCCTGGGCGAGGTGGTTCGGCCGGGTGGTGTCGGTGTACATGCCCGGGCGTTTGCGCACCGGGTCGAGGCCCGAGAGGACTTCGATGGCGTCTGCGTTATAAGAGCTAGCGCTGGGAGTGGCCATGGGGTCTCGTCGTTAGTCGTTCAATGAAATAGAAGCGAGGTTTCACAGCGAGGTGAAATCGATCGCCTGGTACTGATCCGGGCCGATGCCGGCAAAACTCAACAACGCCGGCAATTGTCCGGCAAAACCCTGGAAACTATGGTCGCCGCCGGCCTGGATGCGCAAGGCACAGGCTCGGTAATACAGCTGGGCGCTGCGATAGTCCAGCGTCTCGTCACCTGTCTGCAGCCAGACCTGGAACCGCTGCGGGTCCTGGGGCGCCGGCACTTCCAGTTCGGCCAGGGCCGTCACGTGGTCATGGGTCAATTCCCAGGTTTCCCCGGTGTAGAGGTTGGTCTGCGTGCCCAGAAAACCGTCGAACATCCGGTGCGGACTGACCGCGGGGTTGATCAGCAGGGCTTTCAGGCCATGGCGCTCGGCAAGGTGAGTGGCATAGTAGCCGCCGAGAGAGCTGCCGACCAGCAGCGGCCGTCCGAGTTCGGCAATCGCCTGCTCCAACTGGCCAATGGCCTCGCGAGGATGATGATGCAGGGCCGGCACACGCAACTGTTCACCGCGGCCGATCGCCTCCATGACAGCGATCAACTGGCTAGCCTTCTTCGACGCCGGCGCGCTGTTGAAGCCGTGGATATACAGGATCGAACCGGACATGCGCACTCCCTTTGCATCGTGCAAAAAGGCGCAGTTTACAGGGTGTATCGCCGCTTGACTTGTGTTCAGGTGTATCCCTTTGTCCTGCCGCCTCGGACTGCGGCTCCGGGGCGGAATCAGTAGCCGTCGCTGCCGTAATCGACCTCGAAATCGAAGCCGGTGACCCGCTCGACACCGGTTTCCAGGCGTCCATCGGGCAGCAGACGCAGCCAGCGATAACCCGGCGCGGTTTCGCCGACCTTGAAATCCTCGCTGCCCGGCTCGAACTGAATGCAGGTCGAGGGCGACGCCAGCAGGCGCAAAGGCCCCTGCTGACGGTCGATTTCCTGATGCACATGGCCCCAGAGCACCGCACGCGCCTGCGGAAAACGCTCCAGCACGGCGAACAGCGCATGCGGATTGCGCAGCCCGATGGGTTCCATCCAGGCACAACCGATGGAAACCGGATGATGATGCAGGCACACCAAATGATGGCGTTCGGGGGCTTCGCTCAGGGCACTGGCCAGCAACTGCAGCTGCTCGTCCTGCAGATAGCCCGGTACCGAACCCGGTACGGCCGAGTCGAGCAGGGTGATCCGCCAGTTGCCGATGTCCACCACCGGCGCCAGCAACGAACTCTGGGTCGCCGCCTGCGCCATGATCTGCGGCTCGTCGTGGTTGCCGGGAATCCAGCGCGCCGGCGCCGGAATCTGCCGGGTCATGTCACGAAATAGCTGATAGGACTCCAGCGTACCGTCCTGGGACAGGTCGCCCGTGGCCAGCATCAGGTCGATCCGCGGCTGCTGCTCCAGCACCAGTTCGATCACCCGCTGCAGGCTGTCGCGGGTATTCATGCCCAGCAGCGTACCGTCCGCTTCGGCGAACAGATGACTGTCGGACAGCTGCACCAGCAACACGGGATCGTCGGTGGTCAGAGTGGATGCGCTCGGCAAGGCGGCCTCCCAGGGCGTGTCACGGGAAGTGAGGAATGGAGGCAATTATGCTGGGGGAAATTCAAAAGAGGAAACCGGCGAACCGGACGCAGTTCACATCTATCGCACGGCCTCGAACTCATGACCGCAAGCCAGGCAGTGGCTCAGCCATTCGCCGAGAAACACATTGAGCTGGGCCTTCTCGTCCGGCTGGTGCATGAAGGCGTTCGGATACGGGTAGATGCCACGAAAGCGCCGGGCATGCTCGGCACTGATGACCTCGGCCATGCGCGCGTCGTGGTAGACCTGCACTTCCAGCTGCGGCACCGGCAGCCAGGGCAGGCTGTGTTCCTGGCGCACCTGCAGGGTGGTGGTGTAAGGACAGGCCAGCAACACCTCCAGCGCCAGCACGCCGAGCATCTGGTCACCCTGGGTCACCGCGATCCGCCGCGCCACCGGCTGGTTGCGCATGTCGGGCAACAGGCGCATCAGCCGGGCATAGTTGGCCTCGCAGGACGCTTGCAGCCCCACGAGATCGACCCGATAGCGATCGCGCACTTTGTTTACGACCATAACCCCCTCACTTCAACGCGGTTCAAAGCCAGCCATTGCAAGGCAATAATGCTCGCCGCGTTGGAAATCCGCCCATCCCTTACCGCCTGCAGTGCGTCTTCGAAAGCCCAGACCGACACGCGGATATCCTCCGCCTCTTCCACCAGCCCGTGCAGGCCACCGGCACCGCTGCTGTCGCAACGCCCCAGGTACAGATGCACGAATTCGGTACTGCCCCCCGGCGACGGGAAATACTGGGTCATCGGCCACAGCGCGGAGAATGTCAGCCCAGCTTCCTCCTGCGCCTCGCGGTGAGCAACTTCTTCCGGCTGCTCGTCCTTGTCGATCAGACCGGCGACCAGTTCGATCAACCAGGGGTTGGCGGTCTTCCCCATGGCGCCGACGCGAAACTGCTCGATCAAGACCACTTCATCGCGTTGCGGATCGTACGGCAGGACGCAGACAGCATCATGACGCACAAAGATTTCACGACTGATCTCGCGCCCCATGCCACCGGCAAACAGCTCGTGGCGCAGTTGCACCCGGTCGAGCTGATAAAAACCCTGGAAGCATTTCTCGCGCCGAACGATATCGACAGTGGTCGGCGTGGTGTTGGCAAAGTCCGTCATAGCAATCCTCGTTTCCTGCAATCCGATCCGAGGCTCCCCCTCGACTTCGCGCCATCCTAACGCGCCGGTGACCGATGATGCAGCCCCTTTGCCATCAGCGGGATAGACGGCAAGGGGGCAAACCTAATCTAATTGCCTCTATTGAGCTTAGTGGCGAACTGATTGCCCCGCAGGCAGTCGAAGCCGGTAACTTTTGCCTACCTCTGGTTTATCAAGGACGCACATGTCGCTTCTTAAAATCGCTTCCGTGGCTTGCCTGGCCCTGACCCTGGGCGCCTGCCAAAGCCTGTTCCAACCCAGCTATCAAAAGCCCCTGCAAAGCACCAGCGACAAGTCGGAACAGATCAAGCCCGGCTGCAGCAATCAGGATTGCCCGCTGGTGAACATCGACACCGTGCACTTCGCCGACGAGCCGCAGCTCGATGCGCTGATTGAAAAGCGCCTGCTGCAGATGACCCGCGCCACTGCGGACCAGGCCGTGCCAGCGACGCTGAGCGCCTACCGGGAGAAGTTCCTGCGCGAGGCCGACAGCCGCAACAGCATGTACCTGCAAGCCAAGGTACGCGAACAGCATGACGGCCTGGTGATCATCGAACTGGCCAGCTACCTGGACACCGGCGGCGCCCACGGCACGCCCGGCCGCGGCTTCATCAACTACTCCCGCGAGCTGCACAAGGAACTGACCCTGTCCGACATGCTGCGCCCGGGCCAGGAAGCCGCGTTCTGGAAGGCCGCCCAGGTGGCCCACAACAGCTGGCTGATCAGCACGAAGCTGGACCAGGAGCCGGAGTTCATCAAGACCTGGCCGTTCCAGAAAACCCCGAACGTGGCGCTGACCTACGGCGGCGTGATCCTCAAGTACAACGTATCGGTGATCGCGCCTTACGCGCTGGGCCATATCGAACTGAAGATCCCTTACAACCGCCTGAACGGCATTCTCAAGCCCGAGCTGTTTCCTGGCCGTGGCTGAAAGCCCGTCCCAGCAGCCCTTGCAGCAGCCCTGCCAGCACCAGTGACGGCAGGGTTGCGCCAACATCCGGGTAGAAGTTGGCCAGCAGGTGATAGGTGCTGACCCCACCCAGCCAGGCCAGCAACGCCGGCCAGCGCCACCCCACGGACAGTTCCTGTGCACTGCGCTTGCGCAGGATGAAGTGATCCACCAGCACCACGCCGAACAGCGGCGCGAACACCGAGCCGATCAGCAGCAGGAAGTTCTGATACTGGGCCAACGGCGCCAGGCAGGCGATCAGGGTGCAGAGCACGCCAATGGCCAGGGCCAGGTGCTCGACTTTCAGGCGCAGCAGAATGCCGCTGGAGACCGCGGCCGAATGGATATCGGCAAAGGCGTTTTCCGACTCGTCCAACAGGATCAGCAACAGCGGAATCCCCAGGCCCGCGCCGGCCAGGGCCAGCAACAGAGCATTGACTTCACCGCTCGGCGCAAAGGCCAGGGTGTAGGCCACGCCCAGGCTCATCAGCCACAGGTTACCGATAAAGAATCCCAGCGCCGTACCGCCAAAGACATTGCGTGCCCGCTTGCCGAACCTTGAGTAGTCGGCGATCAGCGGCAACCACGACAACGGCATGGCGATCGCGATATCGAAGCCCACGCCGAGCGGCATGGAGCCGTCGCCGGCCTGGGCCCAGAGCGCGGCCAGATCGGCCTTGGCGAACAGGTTCCAGGTCAGCCACAGGCAGGCCGCCAACAGCAGCCAGATGCCCCACTTGCGCAGGATTTTGCGCACGAAGGTCAGCGGCCCGCTGACCGCGAGCAAGGTCGCCAGCGCGCCGAAAAACAGGGTCCAGAGCAAGGGACTGGCCAGCAGGCTGCCTTCGCTGAACGCACGGCCGCCCAACAGGCTGGCGGCATCGCGCATGACGATGATCTCGAACGAACCCCAGCCCACCAGTTGCAGCAGGTTGAGCAACGCCGGCAGGCTCGCGCCGCGACTACCGAGGCTGAGTTTGAGCGCCGCCATGGACGACAGCCCCGTATCGCTGCCGATCACCCCGACCGCCGCGAGCAGCAAGACGCCGACCGTCGTACCGAGAAAGATCGCCAGCAAGGCGCCGGACAGGCCCAGGCCTGGCGCCAACAGCGCGCCGGTCTGCAACACCATCAGGCCGATGCCGAGGGAAAACCACAGGGAAAACAGATCGCGCGCGCCGAATACACGTCGCTCGGCAGGGACCGCGAGATCGGGAGAGTAAGTGTTGCTGGATGTGCTCAAGGGTGCTATCTCGAAGGGACACAGTTGGAAAATCACCCACCCGTAGGAGCGAGGCTTGCCCGCGATTACGTTGTGACTGACACGATGCTGTCGCGGGCAAGCCTCGCTCCTACCCGGTGGGGAGTGATCGCTTGGCGAAGCGATCACCCGCGCAGGATCAAACCTTCTTGTACAACTGGCTGCCTTCCTGCTTGAAGCGCTCGGCCTGCTCCGCCAGCCCCTTGGCGACCTCCACGTCCACCGCTTCGATGCGCTGGTTGGCCGCGTACTCGCGGACCTCCTGGGTGATCTTCATTGAGCAGAACTTCGGTCCGCACATGGAGCAGAAGTGCGCGACCTTGGCCGAATCCTTGGGCAGGGTTTCGTCGTGGTAGGCGCGTGCGGTGTCCGGGTCGAGGCCGAGGTTGAACTGGTCTTCCCAGCGGAATTCGAAACGCGCCTTGGACAGTGCGTTGTCACGGATCTGCGCGCCCGGGTGTCCTTTTGCGAGATCCGCAGCGTGCGCGGCGATCTTGTAGGTGATGATCCCGGTCTTCACGTCATCCTTGTTCGGCAGTCCCAGGTGTTCCTTCGGCGTCACGTAGCAGAGCATGGCGCAGCCGAACCAGCCGATCATCGCCGCGCCGATACCGGAAGTGATGTGGTCGTAGCCCGGAGCGATGTCGGTGGTCAGCGGGCCGAGGGTGTAGAACGGCGCCTCGTCGCAGCACTCCAGCTGCTTGTCCATGTTCTCTTTGATCAGCTGCATCGGCACGTGGCCTGGGCCTTCGATCATGCACTGCACGTCATGCTTCCAGGCGATCTTGGTCAGCTCGCCGAGGGTCTCCAGTTCGCCGAACTGCGCTTCATCGTTGGCGTCGGCAATCGAGCCCGGACGCAGGCCGTCGCCCAGCGAGAAGCTGACGTCATAGGCCTTCATGATTTCGCAGATTTCGTCGAAGTGGGTGTAGAGGAAGTTTTCCTTGTGATGCGCCAGGCACCACTTGGCCATGATCGAACCACCGCGGGAAACGATGCCGGTCACGCGCTTGGCGGTCAACGGCACATAACGCAGCAGCACGCCGGCGTGGATGGTGAAGTAGTCGACGCCCTGCTCCGCCTGCTCGATCAGAGTGTCGCGGAACAGCTCCCAGGTCAGGTCTTCGGCCACGCCGTTGACCTTCTCCAGTGCCTGGTAGATCGGCACGGTACCGATCGGCACCGGCGAGTTGCGGATGATCCACTCGCGGGTTTCGTGGATGTGCTTGCCGGTGGACAGGTCCATGACGGTGTCCGAACCCCAGCGGATGCCCCAGGTCAGTTTCGCCACTTCTTCTTCGATGGACGAGCCCAGGGCGCTGTTGCCGATGTTGCCGTTGATCTTCACCAGGAAGTTGCGGCCGATGATCATCGGTTCCAGTTCGACGTGGTTGATGTTGGCCGGAATGATCGCGCGACCGCGGGCGATTTCCTCACGGACGAACTCGGGGGTGATTTCTTTCGGGATGCTGGCGCCGAAGCTGTGGCCGGCGTGCTGCTGATCGAGCAGTCCCGCGGCGCGGGCCTCTTGCAGCTTCATGTTTTCGCGGATGGCGACGTATTCCATCTCGGCGGTGATGATGCCCTTGCGCGCGTAGTGCATCTGGCTGACGTTGGCCCCGGCCTTGGCCCGGCGCGGATTGTTGACGTGAGCGAAGCGCAGCTTGGTCAGCTCGGGATCGGCGAGGCGTTCCTGACCGAAGTTGGAGCTCAGGCCGGGCAGGCGCTCGGTGTCGCCACGGTCGTCGATCCAGGCCGAGCGCACATCGCCCAGGCCTTTGCGCACGTCGATCACTACATTAGGGTCGGTGTACGGACCGGAGGTGTCATAGACGGTGACGGGCGCGTTGATCTCGCCACCGAAGTCGGTCGGGGTCACGTCGAGGCTGATTTCGCGCATCGGCACGCGGATGTCCGGGCGCGAACCCTGGACATAGATTTTTTGCGAGCGGGTAAAGGGCTGAACCGACTGCTCATCGACCTTGGCCGATTCGCTAAGGTGGGTAGCGTTTTTTAATTTTGTAGTCATCACAGGCTCTCCAGACAGCATCCAGGCAGTGGATTTTTGTCGGAGCGAACCTGTAACGAACGGACGCAGCCATAGCTGGAGCCAGGGGCGAAAACCAGCTGGTGCAGTGCTTGGTGCTCGAGGGGTGTTCGATTGTCGAACAACATCCCGGACGAAGCACAAGAGGACTCGCCGGGTGACGAGAAATCTTGTTCCCTACGCAGGCGCTAACCTGATCAGGTTCAACGGGATCCGGATTATCCGATCTCAGCCTCATAGCAAGGCACCCCGACAAGAACCCGGCCAGTCTAGACAAAGCCGGCACAGAACGCCAACACCACGGCAAACAGCGTGATGAATGGCGTAAATGCAGGATTGTTGCCCTGCGCAGGCGCATCTACACTCGGTGGGTTGCGTCGAACCTTGACGCTGTACAGGCCGAGACTTAGCCTTGGCGCCAGAATTATCCTCGTAATATCAACTCTAGGGATCGCCGAATGCTGCGCAAACTCTCACTGGCCATCGCCGTGTCTTGTGCGTCCAATGGAATGGCCTGGGCAGCAGAAGCGCCCTTGACCACTAAAACCGACCTGGTCAGCGTCTACCAGGAGGCCGTGGACAACAACGCCGACCTCGCCGCCGCCCGCGCCGATTACGACGCACGCAAAGAAGTGGTGCCACAGGCTCGCGCCGGTTTGCTGCCCAACCTCTCGGCCGGTGCCGACCTGAACAACACCCGGACCAAGTTCGACGAACCCTCGATGACCGCCACCCGCAGCGGCACCGTGTATCAGGCGACCCTGGCCCAGCCGATTTTCCGCGCCGACCGCTGGTTCCAGCTGCAAGCGGCCAAGGACGTCAACGAGCAAGCCGCGCTGGAGCTCTCGGCCACCGAACAGAACCTGATCCTGCAAAGCGCCGAAAGCTACTTCTCGGTGTTGCGCGCCCAGGACAACCTGGCCTCGACCAAGGCCGAAGAAGCCGCCTTCAAGCGTCAACTGGACCAGTCCAACGAGCGCTTCGATGTGGGTCTGTCGGACAAGACCGACGTCCTGCAATCCCAGGCCAGCTACGACACCGCGCGGGCCAACCGGATCCTCGCCCAGCGCCAGGTGGATGACGCGTTCGAAGCCCTGATCACCCTGACCAACCGCCAGTACAACTCGATCCAGGGCATCGTTCACAGCCTGCCGGTGCTGGCACCGACCCCGAATGACGCCAAGGCCTGGGTCGATACCGCGGCCAAGCAGAACCTCAACCTGCTGGCCAGCAACTACGCGGTCAGCGCCGCCGAGGAAACCCTCAAGCAGCGCAAGGCCGGCCACGCCCCGACCCTCGACGCGGTGGCGCAATACAAGAAAGGCGACAACGACGCCCTCGGCTTCAGCAACCCGGCCCCACTGGGCCAGCGTTATGGCAGCGACGTCGAACAACGCACCATCGGCCTGCAACTGAGCATTCCGATCTACAGCGGCGGCCTGACCAGCTCCCAGGTCCGCGAGTCCTACTCGCGCCTGAACCAGAGCGAGCAACGCCGTGAGGCCCTGCGCCGCCAGGTGGTGGAGAACACCCGCAACCTGCACCGCGCGGTGAACACCGATGTCGAGCAGGTCCAGGCCCGACGCCAGTCGATCATCTCCAACCAGAGCGCCGTGGAAGCCACGGAAATCGGTTATCAGGTCGGTACGCGCAATATCGTCGACGTGCTCGATGCCCAGCGCCAGCTGTACACCTCGGTGCGCAACTACAACAACAGCCGCTACGACTACATCCTCGACAACCTGCGCCTCAAGCAAGCCGCCGGCACCCTCAACCCGGGCGACCTGCAGGACCTGTCGCGCTACCTGAAAGCCGACTACAACCCGGACCGCGACTTCCTGCCGCCGGACCTGGCCAAGGCCGCGGCGGAACAGCTCAAGGCCCGGCCGGTTCAATGAGCCTGTAGCCTCATAGCTGTAGGACAAACAAAAAGGCCACCGCCATTCAATTGAATGGCGGTGGCCTTTTTTACGACCGTTCCGGTCGATCGCAGCCTGCGGCAGCGGCTACAGCAAACGACCCAGGCCGTCGAGCAGGCGCTGCAGGGCGCCCTGATTGCTGCGCATCACCCGCAGCCCGGCATCGGCCATCTTCTGCGCATCCCGGGGCAACTCGAACAGGCGCTGCACTGCCACGGCCAAGCCATGGGCATCGTCCACTTCCTGCAGGGCACCCGCCTCGCGCAGCATCGTCGCGATCTCCAGGAAGTTGAACAGGTGTGGCCCGCTCAGCACCGGCTTGGCCAGGGCCGCCGGCTCCAGCAGGTTGTGGCCGCCATTGGGCACCAGGCTACCGCCGACAAAGGCGCTGTCCGCCAGGGCATAAAGAAACAGCAGCTCGCCCATGGTGTCGCCCAGCAGCACCGAGGTGCTGGCGCTGACCGGCTCGGCGCTGGAGCGGCGAATAGTCGCGAAACCTTGCTGCCGGCACAGCTCGAACACCGGATTGAATCGCTCCGGATGACGCGGCACCAGGATCAGCAAGGCATCCGGGTGGCTGGCCAGCAGTTGGCGATGGGCATCCAGCACCACGGCGTCTTCGCCTTCATGGGTACTGGCGGCGATCCACACCGGGCGTTCGCCGGCTTGCCATTGCTGGCGCAGCTCGCTGGCGCGTACCAGCAGTTGCGGGTCGATGCTCAGGTCGAACTTGATCGAGCCCGTCACCTCGACCGTTTCCGGTCGCGCACCCAGCTGGCGAAAACGCTCGGCCTCGGCTTCGGTCTGCACCGCGAACAGGCTCATTTCCGCGAGCATGGGCGCGGTCAGTTTGTTGAACCGGCCATAACCTCGGGCCGAGCGCTCCGACAACCGCCCGTTGGCCAGCGCCACGGGAATCCCGCGCTTGGCGCACTGGTGAATGTGATTGGGCCACAGCTCGGTTTCCATGATCACCGCCAGCTTCGGCCGGGCCCGATCGAGGAAACGCGCGGCGGCGCAAGGCAGGTCGTAGGGCAGGTAGCAGTGCTGGATGCGTGGCTCGTTGGCGAACAACGCCTGGATACGTTCCGAGCCGGTGGGGGTCATGCAGGTGACCGTGATCGGCAGCTGTGGATAACGCGCCAGCAAGGCACGGATCATCGGCGCGGCAGCGATGCTTTCGCCCACCGACACCGCGTGCACCCAGATGCCGCCTGGCTGCATCGCCGGCAGCCCCCAGGAAAAACGTTCGCCAACCCGCCTGGCATAGGCCGGCACCTTGCGCGCCCGCAGCCATAGACGAATCGCCACCAATGGCAGCCCCAGGTAAAACAGCGCGGTGTAGAGAGTTCTATTCATGGCGGCGGAGTTTATCGGCTTTTTCAGCCAATCGCCCGCAAGTGCACGGCAAAACGCTCCGCCAGCCAATGCGCCGCCGGCCCCAGGGGCTCATCGCGGCGCCAGACCAGTTCCACCACCAGCGCCGGCGGGGTCCACTCGCTGGCCAACTCGACCATCTGGTTCTGATAGGCCGGGTACTGCACCACATGCCGTGGCAACCAGGCCCAGCCCAGGCCGCGCATCAGCAGCTCGGCCATCGCGTAGAAGCTGTCGGCGCGCCAGACTTGCGGGCTGAGCTGCTCGCCACTGGGGTAAGTGCTCAACTGCGGGGAAATCAGCAACTGCCGATGACGCCCCAGTTGCTGACGGTCGACCTGTTTCTCGCCGGCCAGCGGATGCCCGACCGCGCACACCGTGACCATCTCGACGCTGCCCAGGGCCCGCCGTTCGAGGGCCTCGGACATCTGCTCATGGTGAAACAGCAAACCGAGGTCGGCTCGACGATCCAACAGCTTGCGCGCCACATCACCCTGGGCACTGCTGGCCAACTGGACCTCAAGACTGGGGAAACGCTCGGACAAGGCCTCAAGGCTATCGAGCACCGGCTGGAAAGGCATCGCCTCGTCCAGCGCCAGCCGCAAGCGCGCCTCCTCCCCCCGCATCAACGCCAGCGCCCGCCCGTTCAAGCGTTCGCACTGGCGCAACACTTCCCGCGCCTCCGCGAGCAAGGCACGGCCGGCCTCGGTGAGTTTCGGCTGGCGACCGCTGCTGCGCTCGAACAAGAGCACGCCGAGATCGGCCTCGAGCAGCGCAATCGCGCTGCTGACCGCCGATTGCGCCTTGTGCTGGTCACGGGCCACCGCCGAAAACGAACGCTGCTCGGCGACGCTGACGAACAGCCGCATCTGCTCCAGATTCCACTGCACATTCATGGATCAACCCATCTTCAAAACAGATAGGTAATGACTTTACCCCATCTGCACAACCTCTAGAATGCCGACCTCATCAAGCAAGCCCAAACACGAGGACTCTCCCATGAACGCTTACACCTACCTGGCCATCGCCATCTGCGCCGAAGTGATCGCCACTGTTTCGATGAAAGCGGTCAAAGGCCTGAGCACTCCACTGCCCCTGCTGCTGATCATCGTCGGTTACGGCGTGGCCTTCTGGATGCTGACCCTGGTGGTGCGCACCGTGCCGGTGGGCGTGGCTTACGCGGTCTGGGCCGGCATGGGCATTGTCATGGTCAGCGTGGCCGCGCTGTTCCTCTACGGGCAGAAGCTGGATATCCCGGCGATGCTCGGCATGGCCCTGATCGTCCTGGGCGTGGTGGTGATCCAGCTGTTTTCGAAGACCGCCGGGCACTGACCCACAGATCGACGTAAAAAAGGCCACTGCGCTTCAACTGAAACGCAGTGGCCTTTTTGCATGGCTCGCGACCGCAATCCGCAGCAACGGCTATATCGGCACGCCTTGATCGGCGACAAGCCTGCGCGGCTCGAGCCTGTATACTGCGCCCCTAGTCTTGAACACTGAGGTCGCTGCATGCCATCCGTTATTTCCACCGACGTGCTGATTGTCGGCGCCGGAGTCGCCGGCCTCTGGCTGAACGCCCGCCTGCGTCGCCAGGGCTTTTCCACTGTGCTGGTGGAGAGCGCCAGCCTCGGCGGCGGACAAAGCGTCAAGTCTCAGGGAATCATTCACGGCGGCGCCAAATATGCCCTGCACGGCGCCCTGACCGGCGCCTCGGAAGCCATCGCCGACATGCCGCGCCGCTGGCGCGAGGCCCTGGCCGGCAACGGCGAACTGGACCTGTCCGGTGTGCGCCTGCTGTCCGAGGCCCATTATCTGTGGTCCCCCGGCACCCTGGCCGGCAACCTCACCAGCTTTTTCGCCAGCAAGGCCGTGCGCGGCCGCGTCGATCAGGTCAAGGGCGACCAGTTGCCGCCAGCCCTGCAGGACCGTCGCTTCAAGGGCAAGGTCTATCGCCTGGCCGAGTTGGTGGTGGACGTGCCGAGCCTGATCGGGCGGCTGGCCGAACTGGGTGGCGATAGCCTGCTGGCCGGGCAGAAGATCGAGCCCGTGCTGGAAAACGGGCAATTGGTGGGCCTGCGGGTCGACGAGCGGGAAATCCGCGCGCAACGCATCGTCCTCAGCGCTGGCGCCGGCAATGCCGAGCTGCTGAGCAGCCTCGGCCTGAGCCAGCCGGCCATGCAACGCCGGCCGCTGCACATGGTGATCGTCAAGGGCCCGAGCCTGAAACCGCTGTACGCCCACTGCCTGGGCGGCGGGCCGAAGCCGCGCATCACCGTGACCACCCACCCGGCGGCCGACGGCCAATGGGTCTGGTACCTCGGCGGCGACATCGCCGAAGCCGAGGGCGTGGCTCGCGAGCCGGCGGCGCAGATTGCCGCCGCCCAGAAAGAACTTGGCAACCTGTTGCCATGGGTCGACCTCAGCCAGGCGCAATGGGCCACCCTGCGAGTGGATCGGGCCGAGCCCGCGCAATCGGGCCTGACCCGTCCGGACAACGCCTTCCTCGCCGAGCAGGACCGTCTGCTGGTCGGCTGGCCGACCAAGCTAGCCCTGGCCCCGGACTTCGCCGACCGGGTGTTCGCCGCCCTCGAGCGCGACGGTATCAAGCCAGGCCCCGCAGCCCCGTTGCCGGTGCTGCCGAAACCCGCCATTGCCCAACCGGCGTGGGAGCAACTGCTGCCATGAGCCAAGCGACCCTGCACGACCTGCATCGCCCCTTCGGCAGCACCGGACTGCTGGTGTCCCCACTGGGCCTGGGCACCGTGAAGCTCGGACGCGACCAAGGGGTGAAGTACCCCAACGGCTTCCAGATTCCGGATGACACCGAAGCCCGCATGTTGCTCAAGCTGACCCGCGACCTGGGCATCAACCTGATCGACACCGCGCCGGCCTATGGTCGCAGCGAGGAGCGCCTGGGCCCGCTGCTACGCGGACAACGCCAGGACTGGGTGATTGTCAGCAAGGTCGGCGAAGAATTCGAAAACGGCCTGTCGCGCCACGACTTCAGCGCAGCGCATACCCGCTTGTCGGTGGAGCGCAGCCTGCAACGCCTGGAAACCGACTTCATCGACCTGGTGCTGGTGCATTCCGACGGCAATGATCTGCACATCCTCGAGCAGTGCGAGGTGTACCAGACGCTCGCCGAGCTCAAGCAGGAAGGCAAGATCCGTGGCTTCGGCCTCTCCGGGAAAACCGTCGCAGGGGGCCTCAAGGCCCTGGAGCAAGGCGACTGCGCCATGGTTACCTACAATCTGAACGAACAGAACGAGAGAGCCGTCATCGATTACGCCGCGGCCCATGGCAAGGGTATTCTGGTGAAAAAAGCCCTGGCCAGTGGCCATGTTTGCCTGAGCCCGGGTGTCGACCCGGTGCGCGCCAGCTTTGAACTGCTGTTCGACCAGCCGGGCGTCGCCAGTGCTATTGTCGGAACCATCAATCCGTTACACCTGGCCCATAATGTTGCCACTGTCGCGCAGGTGTTGCGCAAAAACTGATGCCGCCCACGCGGCCGACCCCGACGCAAGAAGGAGCCGACATGCCGCGTACGCTCATAAGAAAGAACCCCAGCAACTTCAAGACGCTGCCCCTGTTCGTCGAAGCGACGCCCGAAGGCCTCAGCTACCAGAGCGTCGGCATGCCGCTGAACTTTGCGCAGACCCTGCAGCGTAGGCGTCCGGTCACGGTGGCCAATGCCGAACGCTTCGCCCTGGAACTGGCCAACCTCGGCGTCTCGGTACGCCTGACCCTGCATTGGCAGAACCGCGACTATTGGGTGCTGGTCCGCCAGCGCCGGCAGGACCGCGGCGATGTGGTGCTCAAGCTGATTTCCGGCTACGTCCCGGCCCACGAACTGAACCTGCCGCTGCATACCGCCATCCAGGAAATCGCCGAGGAATGCCTGCTGGAAACCCCGGAAGGCTGGCTCGGCGGGCGCTTCAACGACACCTGGCTGCCGGCGCCTTACTCGGCGGCCCTGCATTATCGCGAAGCCCTGCCCTTTCGCCTGACACCGCTGTCGGGCGCGGCACGCCCGGTGCGCTGCGCCAACCTGCATCTGCTGGAACGGCCGCGGGCTTATGTGCATCTGCCCACCGCGTCGCTGCAGCTGATTTATGACCTGCGCCTGGACGTGCCGAAAGAAGCCAAGTCCCTGAGCCTGTTCCATGTCGACGAACGCCTGGAAGGCGACCAACTGGTGGCGCGCCTGGATCGCAAGCGCCCGGACCTGTACCTGATGCCGCTCAAGGACGGGCAGCCGTGCGCCGAGCTCTATACCTTGAAGAAGGATCAGCTGCACCCGGCGAGTACTCGCGGCCTGTATCTGGCCGAAAGCTTCGCCCAGCAGCAAGGCTGGCTGGTGCGTGACGAACGGATTCGCTGGAAGGACTGGCTGAAGCAGCAGGGATTGAGCGTGCCGGAGAAGGACTCCAAGCTCCAGCGTCTTACCGGCAAGGCGCGGCAGATATTGCGCAAGATCGTCCCGGCCAAGGCCAGCCGGCAACGTTGATTGCCAATCCGCCCACTCCGGGTTTCGCAGGAGCGGGCAGATTGGCGAGCAGCATCATTCGGTCTTGCGGATCTTCTCGACTATGGCCGTGGTGGAACTGTTCTCCACCAGCCCCAGCACCTTCACCGTGCCGCCATAAGCCTTGACGATATCGGCGCCGACCACCTGGTCGACCGAGTAGTCCCCGCCTTTGACCAGCACATCCGGCTTGACCTGGGCCAGCAGGTTTTCCGGCGTGCCCTCGGGGAAACTGATGACCCAGTCCACCGCGCCCAGACCGGCCAGTACCGCCATGCGCCGGTCGACGCTGTTGATCGGACGACCAGGCCCTTTCAGGCGACTGACCGAGGCATCGTCGTTGATCGCCACAATCAGGCGATCGCCTTGGGCCCGCGCCTGCTCAAGGTAGGTCACATGGCCGGCATGGAGGATGTCGAAGCAGCCGTTGGTGAAGACGATCTTCTCTTTGTGCGCACGCGCATCGTCGATCGCCAGCAGCAGCTGGTCGAGGCTCAGCACACCGCGCTCGGAACCCTCTTCACGCTGGATCGCGCGACGCAGCTCCGGTGCGCTGATGGCCGCGGTACCCAGCTTGCCGACCACGATGCCGGCAGCCAGGTTGGCCAGGGCTACCGCGTGCGGCAGTTCTTCGCCCGCCGCGATCGCCGCCGCCAGGGTGGAAATCACCGTATCGCCGGCACCGGTGACGTCGAACACTTCACGAGCGCGGGCCGGCAAATGCAGCGCCGGGTGATCGGGACGCAACAGGGTCATGCCGTGTTCGCCACGGGTCACCAGCAAGGCGCCCAGCTCCAGGTCGTGCATCAGCTTCGCGCCTTTGCTGACCAGGTCGTGCTCGTCGACGCAACCGCCGACTATGGTTTCGAACTCGCTGAGGTTCGGGGTGATCAGGCTGGCGCCGCGATAAATCGAAAAGTCCTTGCCTTTCGGGTCCGCCAGCACCGGGATGCCACGGGCACGCGCGGCCTGGATCAGCGCCTGATGGTTTTTCAGGGCACCCTTGCCGTAGTCGGACAACACCAGCACCTTGATGCCGTCCAGCAACTGGTCGACTTCAGCACCCAACTTTAGGGCGTCGGTGGCGAAGGGTTCTTCGAAATCGATACGCAGCAGTTGCTGGTGCCGGCTCATGACCCGCAGCTTGACGATGGTCGGCTGATGGGCAATGCGCTGGAACAAGGCGCGTACGCCTGCGCCCTCAAGACTGTTGGAGAGACTGTTGGCAGCCTCGTCGTCACCGGTGACGCCAACCAGCGAGGCCGGTGCGCCGAGCGCGGCAATGTTCAAGGCAACGTTCGCGGCACCGCCCGGGCGGTCCTCGATTTGCTCGACCTTGACTACCGGTACCGGCGCCTCAGGGGAAATCCGTGAGGTACCACCATGCCAGTAACGGTCGAGCATGACATCGCCGACCACCAAGACAGGGGCTTGATCGAATCGCGGCATGGACAACTTCATGGAGCAACCCACATACAAAATGAACAGGGGCGCGATATTAACACAGGGTGAACGCTGCCTAGTTCTACCGCTGCACGAGTATTCGCGATCGCCCCAAACTGTTCATTTATTGAGCAAAAGCGCCATGAGCCGGTCTGTCGCGCAGGCCAGCCCGACCGTTTCGGTATCGATCTCGCAGTCGGGATAAAGCGGTGCTTCGTAGGGGCTGTCGAGCCCGGTGAAGTCCCGGATACGCCCTTCGCTCGCCGCCCGATACAGACCCTTGGGGTCGCGCCGGGCACAGGCAGCGAACGATGTACTCACGTACACCTCGAGAAATTCGTCCACCGCGAACAAGGCCCGGGCAGCAGCACGCTCCGCGCGAAACGGTGAAATCGCCGAGACGATCACGATCAACCCCGCCTCCACCATCAACCTCGCCACCTCGGCCAGGCGCCGGATGTTCTCCTTGCGCGCCTCGGCGCCCATGCCCAGGTCACGACACAGGCCGCCGCGCACGTTGTCGCCATCGAGGACGAAGGTATGCAGGCCCTGCCCGCTCAACCGCAACTCCAGCAGGTTGGCCAGGGTCGATTTGCCGGCGCCGGACAAACCGGTCAGCCAGAGGCAACACGGACGCTGCCGCTTGAGCGCCGCCCGCTCGGCAGCGGTCAGGGACAGGCTGCAGGGGCGGATATCCGCTTGCGGGCAATGCGGCGACAAGGGTTCATTCATAGCCAAGCATCTCGTAGTCGCGCTGGTACGCCCGACGCACCAGCCGTCGGGTGCGCACAGAGCAGAAGTCCCGGGCAGGCGCCTGGTGCCGCTGCCGCGATTCGTTGAGGTGCGGCAGGGCCCTGCTCACCCCCAGATGCTCGCTGAGCAACTGATAATCTCGCTGCAGGTGCTCCTGATAACCGATGAAGTCCATGTCCAGGCGCCCCATGGAGTCCACCAGGAAGTCGGTCTGCGGGGCGAAGTGCAGTTGCTTGTGGATATTTTCCGGATGCAGCCAGCGGCCGACAAAATCGTCGAAATCGCGATAGTGGCTGACCAGCCGCTGGGCGGCCTGGTCGCGGCGACTGAGTTCGTTGCCACGCAGGAAGGCATAGGCCGAATAGGCCCGCTCCAGGGGATCGCGGACCACGGCGAACTTGAAACTGCTGGCGAACTGCTGGGGAAACTGTTGCTCGTACCAGTACAGGGGCAGGTGGCCCGGCGTCCAGCCGTCGAACAATGCCGAACACAGGCTGCTGCCCGCGCACTTTGGCACATGGATGAACACACAACCGTGCTGACGGAACGGCGCCGGAAAACGGACGTTGGCTGACATGGCCTTGTTCACCACCTGCCGGTCCACCACAGACAGGCGCCCAAGCAAAAACGCCCGTTGCGACTTGGGTAATAACTTCCACAGATAACGTTGCAGCATTCCAGTACCCGCGCGACGGGGTTGGCCCCCTCGATTCAGTCGACGATTGAGGCTGGAACCATAACAAGCGCGAGACGCTGAATTATTTAGGCTTGGTCAAGACTGTAAGGGGCGGGATACAAAGACCGGCCGGCGCATTGCACGCCGGGGCCGTTCCAGGGTGGGCAGTGCCCACCCTGGAGTTGGGTCAGGCAATGCCTTCGGACGCGGGCTCGTCCAGGCCCATGGCATGCAGGCGCGAGTAATAGCCGTTCTGCGCCAGCAGGTCGACATGGGTACCGCGCTCGACAATCCGCCCCTGGTCCATGACCAGAATCAGGTCGGCCTTCTCGATGGTCGACAGGCGGTGCGCGATCACCAGAGTGGTACGGCCCTTCATCACCTTGTCCAGGGCCGCCTGTATATGCCGCTCGGACTCGGTATCCAGGGCCGAGGTGGCCTCGTCGAGAATCAGCAGCGGCGCATTCTTCAACAGGGCCCGGGCAATCGCCAGACGCTGGCGCTGGCCGCCGGAGAGCAGCACGCCGTTCTCGCCGACCTGGGTGTCCAGGCCTTCGGGCAGTTGCGAAATGAAGTCCATGGCATAGGCATCCGCCGCCGCCTTCTCGATATCTTCCCGCGGTGCCCCGGCCAGGTCGCCATAGGCGATGTTGGCGGCCACGCTGTCGTTGAACAGGGTCACATGCTGGGTCACCTGGGCCACATGCCGACGCAGGTTGCGCAGACGGTAATCCTCGATCTCCACGTCATCGAGGAAAATCTGCCCCGTTTCGTGGTGATAGAAGCGCGGAATCAGGCTGGCCAGGGTCGACTTGCCGCTACCGGAGCGACCGACCAGCGCGATCATCTGACCGGGAGCCGCGGAGAAGCTGATGTCCTTCAGCACTTCGCGCTCGGTGCCCGGATAGGTAAAGCTCAGGTTGCGCACGTCGAGGCGCCCCTCGATACGCTCACGCTCGACCTGGCCCCGATCGACTTCAGGCTCGACGTCCAACTGCTCGAAGATGCTTTCCGCGCCCGCCACGCCTTTCTGGATGGTCGAACTGACTTCCGAGAGCTGGCGAATCGGCTTGGGCAACAGGCCCGCCGCGGTGATATAGGCCACCAGGTCGCCCGCGGTAGCATCGCCACGCAGGAACAGCACCAGGAACATCAGCACCGCCATGGCGGAGTAGATCACCAACTGCAACATCGGCGTGTAGACCGCGCCGGTCTTGGTCATGCGCAGCTGTTTGTCGGTGTTGCTCTGGCTGGCGTCGACGAAACGCTGCTGCTCATAGCTTTCGCCGCCGAAGCTGCGAACCACGCGATAGCCTTGAATGGTCTCGGAAGCCACATGGGTCACATCGCCCATCGCTACCTGGATCTTCTTGCTCTGCTTGCGGAATTTCTTGCTGGTACTGCCGACCATGATCGCAATCAACGGCAGGATCGCCAGCATCACCAGGGTCAGCTTCCAGTTCATCCACAACAGGTAGATGAACAGGAACACCACCGTCAGGCCTTCGCGAATCACCACCTTGATGGCGTCGGTGGCGGCACCGGTGACCATGGTGACGTTGAAGGTGATGCGGGAAATCAGATGCCCGGAGTTATGGGTATCGAAATAGCGGTTCGGCAGGACCAGCAGCTTGTTGAACAGCTCGACCCGCAGGTCATGTACCAGACCCAGGGAAACCTTCGCCAGGTAGTAGTTGCCGAGGAAGGAGCCGAGCCCCTGCCAGGCCGCGATCAGGATGATCAGCAGCGGCACCGCCATCAATAGCTGCAAGTCGCGCAGATAGGGGACGTTGGGGAAGAGCACCGCTTCGGGATTGCTCAAACCGTCGACGAAATATTTGAGAATGCCCGCCAGCATCGGCTGGGTGGAAGCAAATATCACGAAGCCCACGATACTCAGCAGGAAAATGCCTATGTAGGGTTTTACATACCCCAACAGCCGGAAATAGATTTTCAGGCTGGAATCCTGTTCCGCTTTGGGCGGTGCTTCACTCATCGTCGAGCTCACTGTTTAGGAGGAACGCGGGATTTTATCACAGCCTGTGTGACCGCCCCGTGCCCAGACCAAAACAGTGGCCAAACCGATCGGCAGCCAACTGATGAACCATTCGGCGCGAGGGGTTCCGGTCAGGCTGGCGGCATCGAACTGCATGGCCAGGAAGGAGAACAGCCAGATCCCGATAACGCCTCGGCCATAAAGCGTTTCGCGGGCGCGCCAGGCTTCGCGCAGGACGGCAAACCAGGCCACGATCCAGAGCAGCAGCCCGGGGACTCCCAGTTCAATGGCAATGTGGGTGAATAGGTTGTGGGCGTGATCGAACGAAAACCCTTCAGCCGATACGTTATAGCTCGAGCCCAGACCAAGACCTGTCCATGGGTGCTCGGCGATCATCTGCAGGCTGGCCATCAGGATCTGCGGGCGAAAGGAAACACCACGCGCCAGGACCAAGGGTTCGAGAAACCAGAACGCCAACATCGCCAGCAGCAATGCCGCTGCCGCGAAAATTCGACTGGCCCGGTCGCGACACCAGATCGGCATCGCCAGCACGGTCAGGAACAGGGCCAGGGCAGCACCGCGACTCTGACACAGTACGACAAACCCACCGAGCACTGCCAACGCCACCAGCCATACGGCTTGAAGGCCGCGAGTACGCGGCACCCAGTGCAGCAGCCAGATGGCGGTCAGACCGATGACATACCCCCCCAGGATCGGATGCGCCAGCTCCCCCAACCCTACAAGGCGCGCCCACCAGACATTTCCGTTGATCCAGTAGAACTGGATGATGGCCATCAGTGCTGTCACCGCCAGCCCCAGCCCACCCCACTGCATGACGCGGATCACCCGCTCAGGCCGGGCATTGGCAAAAATCGGGAAAAACAGCAGGAACACCGCGATGTATAGCAGGCGCTTGGCCTCGCGCGACGGGTCCGGCGCCTGGGTCCACAACAGACTGATCAGGCCCCATATCGCCAACCCCAGCAATGCCAGGCCAAGCCAGCGCTGGGCATGCCACCATTCGACCAGACGCTCACGCGCGGACCAGGCCAGAATCATCGCCGGCAGCCACAAAAATGCCACCAGCCCCTGTTGGTAGAGCTTGTTGGTGGGCGCTAGTGCAATGGCCAGCAAAAACCATAGCAACCCGATTGTCATCCATACTTGCGCCCAACGTGTGGCCTGCATCTATACACTCCTAAATGGTTCACCAGCCAACCCGGCATGGTTAAAACAACAACTTTTCGGCATCATTGCCCGCCACTGTGCCCGCCACTTCGACAAGGCTTCCTACGATGCAATGCTCCCGGCTTCCCCAAGCCACTTTGAATCAGATGATTGAAGGCGCCAGAATTCTGGAGGCCGACAGTTACGGCCCAAAAGTCTACCTGTTGCAGGATGGGAATATTCTGAAACTGTTCCGGCGCAAGCGTCTTTTTTCATCCGCCCTGTTTCGGCCCTATTCGAGGCGCTTCATCGACAACGCCGCACGCCTGGAACAACTCGGCGTTCCCACGCTGCAGGTTCTGGACTTCTACCGCCTGGAACAACCCGGCATGACCGCGGTGCTCTACCAACCGCTGCCAGGCGAAACCCTGCGCCAGGTCGCCAGCAAGGAAGGCTTCGACTGGCAACAGTCCTTGCCGGCGTTGGTTGAGCTGATTCGTAGCCTGCATAGCTCAGGGATTTACTTTCGCTCGCTGCACCTGGGCAACATCGTCATTACCCCGGATAACCGCTTCGGCCTGATCGATGTGGCCGACATGCGCTTTTTCCGCGGACCGTTGCCGCGCCATCTGGTCAAACGCAACCTGCAACACTTCGCCCGCTATATTGCCCGGGAGAAGCTGAACGGAAGCTTTCCGATACAAGCGCTGGAGCAGGCCCTACTCTCGGCATGACAGCAGGGTGGTGGCGGCCTGGCTGAAGCGCTGCCAGGCCATGTCAGGGGCCAGCGCAGCATACTGATCCGCCGCGATGCTCTGGGCGGGCAGGCCGAGGGCCTGAAGAATGGTCTCCTGCCAGGCGTCGATGTCATTCACCGGTGCATAACGCCCGGTTCCAGCCAATTGCTCACGGAACACTGGCAAATCGCTGGTCAATACCGGCACACCAGACATTACTGCTTCCTGCAGGATCAGCCCCAGGCCCTCGTCCAGCGACGGGATGGCCACCCAGTCGAATGCCTTGTAAAGCATCGCCGCATGCTTCAGATGTCCAGGCAGCAAAACCCTGTCCTGCAGGCCCAGCAGGTTGATGCGGGCCTCGAGCGTTGTGCGATTCGAGCCCTCGCCGATAATCACCAGACGCATCTCCGGCCGGCTCGCCAGGGCCTTGGCGAAGGCCTCCAGCAGGCAAGCAAAACCTTTATCGTCCACCAGACGCCCGACCGCGCCGAATACCGGAACATCATCTGCAGGCAAGCCGAGGGTAGCTCGTGCCTCGGCACGCGGTAGCAGTCTTGCGTTGAACTCGTGCGGATCGAATGCGCTGCGCAAGGCCGTCACCGGCATCTGCAAATCGTATTCGAGGGATGAAGCCAGGGTCTGCGAAACGGCCGCGAGGGTCAGTTGCGAGGCGGGGAACTGCCGGAACAGCTGCTGATCCTTGCGATGCAAGCGCGTGGAGCCATGGATCACCACCACCGCACGCATGTGCGGCAATGACTTGAGGACCGGTAGCAAGGTACGCGCTACCCCCAGGCCATCGAGCAACAGCACCTGGGCATCACTCTCTTGCAGCGCCTTGCGAAAGCGAGCCCGCAGCCAGGGCTTGAGCAAGCGCCAGAAATGCTTGCCCTTCAGACGCGCCGACGACAGGTTCCACTCCCGGCACTCACCCACTTCGGCAACGCATCCGGTGGACGGGCCTTGCAACAGCCAGGTCTTGACCACAGTGCCTGGCTCGGACTGAGAGAGGATCTGCTGGTGAACCTTGTGAACGGAGGCAAACGCACTGCCGCCTGCCCACATGACGTTGAGAATGCTCATTGGGCAGATAGCCCTTTCGCGGTATTCGGGAAAGTGAAACCGGTAGAACTAATTGATAAACCAGCCAATACCGACTCCAACCAACAGGACTAAAACCAGCTTGATTTGCTCACGACGACTACGCCGAGCCTTACGCTGCCGCTCGGCGGCAGTCTCCACATGCAGACCGAAGCCTGTATGCAACACCGCGTCACCTTCCAGAGTGACAGCTGTCAGGTTCAGCTCAGCATAGCGCTTGGACAGCGCCTTCTCGCCGCCGTGCCCGGCAAAAGGCGCACACAGTCGATATTCCGCCATCCGGCGCAGCCCCGGGTTCAGGGAAAAGCTCTGCCACTCGGGTTTGTCGGAGATCAGCGGATAACAGGGCACACCGCCGATCAACTCGCGGGTACCCAAGTGGATGTAAGGACTATGAACTCGCAGGTCATGAGCATAACTGCGCAACCAGACCTGCAGGATGTCCGGGCGCTGCTCGAGAATTGCTTTCGAATCCTCGACAAAACCCGGGCGATAGAACTCCCAGTCGTCTTCGCAATGGAAGATATAGGAGGTCTTGACCTGCTCGTAGGCGAGGTCGATCGACGCCAACTGTCCGAGCTTCGGCCGGTTGACGAAGAAGGTACAGTGATCCCTCCAATGGGCGGGCACCGCCGTGCGCACCCGCTCGTCGCCAGCATCTTCGGTGATGAAGACTTCGCGGATCGGCGCACTGTTGAAGCGGTCGAAACTCTCCAGCGTGAGCTTGAGCAGGTCCAGACGACCGCAACTGGTGACCACCAGCGTGATGTCACTCTCTTGACTAAACTGCACTTGATTCTCACCTACGACAAAGTGCCATCACTATTCAGGGCTCAGTGATCGCTGTCAAACACCCAGCTTCGAGCGTACGCGCTCGATAACGCTCAAGGGTGCACGAGGCCGCAATGCGGGCTGAAGTTCCTCGACAATACGCTGACCGATACGGGCGAAGCTGAACTGAGAGACCGCCAGATCGCGGCCGTTTCGCGCGATGCTCTGCGCCAGGGCCGGATCGGCGCGCAGCATGGCGAGCTTTTCCTGCAATTGCGGGATGTTCTGATAAAAGACCACGTTGTGCAGGTCCTGCAAGCCCAGCGCACGGTTTTCCGCCTCACCCTGGTCGAATGCCAGCAACACGCAGCCACAGGCCATGGCCTCGAAGTTCTTGATCATGTATTCGCCCATGCCGACGTCGGCACTGACGAAAAAGCGGATGCGATTGAGCGTGTCGCAATACTCTTCGCCCGACTTGGTCCGCGTCACCACCAAGGGTTCGACCTGACCGAGTTCGTCGAGCAGCGCCTTGCGCCCGCTGTAGGCCACGCTGTTGGTGCTGCCGACGAATGCCAGTTCGATATCCCGCTCGCGGTCCTGATCCTGCAGCAGGGTCTGGTCGTAGCCCTTGGGCACGAATACCGCGTCGAAACCTTCCTGGCGCAAGCGCTCGCTGACCATGAACCCCGAACTGATCACCCGTGCCCACGGCAGGCGGCGGTAATGGGCGCTGAACTTGCCGGTGTACTTGCAGGGAATGTAGTTCTGGTAGGCGTCGTGCTCGAGGATCACCAGGTTGGGAATGCTGCGGATGAAACTCGCCTGACGGATTTCCTGCTTGAAACGCAGGAAGAACACGATGCGGTCGTAGCGCGATACATCCACCTCACGGCGGAAATAGCCACGCAGGTTGCGCTGCTCGTCACTGCTCAACCACCGCAGGTCGCATTCACAATAAGCGGCAACGCCTTCGTACAGACGGTCCAGAATGGCCCGCTGTTCTTTCTGCACCAGAAATAGAACCTTCATCATCTTCCTTGCAGCCGTGAGCAACCGGACAAAAGAGCGAAACTACCCTGGCCGACAGGCAAAAGGGTGTCATGCAATATCAATTTACAAACGCCAGAACAGCTCATGCCGGCGTACCGCCTTGCGGAAAAACTCGTTCTCGCCATAAGGCGAACCGGCACGACCGGCCAGCACCCGCTGCAGGACCCGGCGCAGGCGGCGCTTGAACGGCGCTCGCGGCTGCAGGTCGTGCATCATGCCCAGGGCCATCGCCTTGTCGCGTTGCTGTTCGGTCGACAGCGGCAAGCTGCAGGGCCTGAGTACCTGGGCCGGGTCGAACACCGGCGGCAGGGCGATGCCCGTCCCCGAATCGCCCATCGGCCAGCGGTCGTTGTCATGCAAGTGGTTGGCATAACCGAGCAAGGTGGTCGGCTGCCACTCCAGCCCCTGCAACGCCTCCAATACCGCCTGCTGGGCGCAGATATGGTCCGGGTGCGGGTCGAGTGTAGGATGCGGCAGCACTATCACCTCGGGACGGGCCTTGAGCAGCAGCGCCCGCAGGTCGGCCAAGAGGTTGTTCCAGGTCGGCGCGCCATCGACATCCGCCGGCAGGGGGAACGGATTGAACTGGCGGAACAGGCGGATATCCGACAGCTCGGCCTCGCGGGACGCCACAGGCCGATTCGGCGCCGCTTGCATCGCCGGCAGTTGCAGGCAGAAATACCCCAGCTGCACACAACGTTCCTCGGCAACCCCGGCCCAGCGCGGCACCGCGATGCTGTCCCAAGCCCGCAGCCGGCCCTTGATCCGCGCCGCATCGGCGCCGTTCATGCCCATCTGCCGGTAATGCTCGGCCTCGATCTCGCCAGCAGTCAGCGTGACGATCCAGGCTTCGTCGGCCTGGCTATACAGGCCAAAGGCGGCCAGTTCGGCGTCGTCGGCATGGGGGGCGATGACCATCACCCGCTGGTGGCGATAGTCCGGCTCACGGAACACCGACAACAGCGGCTCGCCCTGCACCCGGCAGAAACGTCCGCGCAGTTGCAGCTCGCCGCTGGCCAGAGGCCGCGCCAGCCCGCTGAGATTGAGGTAACGCAAGCCGTTCACGCCGCGCTCGAACGTCTGCCGATCCTGCCCCGCCAAGGAGACGGAGGGGTCGAAAAAGCGCCCTAGCCAGGTGCTGCTGACCTTTACCGCGAGGATCAGGGTTTCATCCCCCGCCAGATCGATCGCCTGGTCCAGCACCAGCCGCTGCTTGTCCAGATGGACCTTGGGCTGCTCGGTGCCGAACGGAAAGCTGTACTGATAATCGTCCCGAGGCGAATAGAACAGGTGGTCGGCGAACCAGGCTTCATGGGCCACCCAGGCCAGCACCGCGAGCAGCAGCGGCAACCACCAGGCCATCAGCACACCGACAGCCACCAACAGCAGCAGGCCGATCAGCAGGCCCAGGCGCTTCTGCCGACGATGGCGTTTGAGCAACTGTTGCTTGCGACTCGGTGGCTGATTCATACCCTGAACACCGGAACGGGGTTGCACCAGCGATCCTTGTACTCGCGATCGGCGCGACCGAAGGAGAAACGCAGCGGCTTGTCGATGGCCCGCGCCTGCTCCCAGGCACTTTGCGTGTTGAGGAAGCTCAACACGCTGCCGGGGCTGAAATCACGGGTTTCAGGATCGACGCCACCGTTGATGTATTCGACGCTGATCCACTCCGGCGCTTCGACCCGGTACACCAGCTGAATGGCAATCGGGGCATCGTTGAGGAAAATCACCGAGCCGATCAGCAACTCGCGCAGCAACTCGATGACTTCGGCCATGCGCTCGGCGCCGGTGGCCGGAAAACCCCAGCGCCGCTGGAACAGATCGCAGTATATGGCCGCCAGATCCTGGCTGGAGAACTCACTGACCGGGCGCGCCACGCCGCCCGCCTCTTCCAGCAGGCGCAGTTCGCGGCGCTGGTTGTAGCGAAACTTCTTCGACAGTTCTTCAGGCGTGCGGGCCATGGCCAACTGCTCGGCCTGAGGCTTGAGGCTGCTGAAACGGCCCTGGTTCAAAACCGACAGATAACGGCCGCGATGGCGCAGCGGGGCCTGGGTCTCAGGCGCGGCCGGCAGGATTAGCTCGGCGTTGCCCAGGTCGAACAGGCCTTTCTTGCCACGACGCTTGAGCACGTCCTTGGACAACGCCAGGTCGCGCCCCCAGGTCGGGATCGCCGCCTGCAGTTCGCCAGCTTGTTCCCAGCCCAGGTAGCGGACCGGAATGCCCGCCAGGTTCGCCAGGCGCTCCACCACCAGCGGATGGGTGGCGACGCTGCCGCCAAAACGCTGCCAGGCGGCGGCATAAGTCGAGGCGTCGACGACCGACCAGCCACGCTCGCGCCAGCCTTGGAATCGATTGAGCATCAGGGCCTCGCGGTCAGATCGGTAACTTGCGGCAGACGCCAGAAGGCATCGCGTACGGCGCGGTCGGAGAATCGCTCGCGCAGGCGCTCGAACATCAGCTCGGCGCACAGCAGGTGCTGGTTCTCGTCCATCCCGGCCAAATGTTGCAGGCCCTGGGCCATATGCTCGGCATCGCCCAACGGAAACAGGATGCCGACGCCTTCGACCACTTCCTTGGCCCCGCCACACGCCGTCGCCAGCAGTGGCACGCCAGCGGCCATGGCCTCCAGCAGCACCATGCCGAATGGCTCGTGATCGGAACTCAGGGCAAAGGCATCGAAAGCACGGAAGTAACGCCGGGCTTCTGTGACCTGGCCGAGGAACAGCACGCGGTCGGCAATGCCCAGCTCGCGGGAAAGGTCCTTGAGGTTCTGCTCCAGGCGCCCGCTGCCGAGAATCGCCAGTTGGCTTTCCCGAGGCAGCCCCGGCAAGGCCGCGGCAAACCCGCGCAACAGGGTGGCCTGGTCCTTGTCCGGGTGCAGACGCCCGACATTGCCGACGATCCAGGCGGAAGACGACAGCCCCAGTTCCTGGCGCGCTTCGGCCTTGGGCAGCTGGGTAGCCTGCAAGGCTTCGACGTCGATCCGGTTGTACAGCGTCTGGATCCGCGCCGCCGGCCACTGCGGCAGGCAGCCGCGCATGTCGTCGCGCACCGCGTCGGACACGCCGAGCAGGCTCAGGCGCTTGCGGAACAGGTTGGCAAACAGACGGCGACTGCCGCGCTGGTAATCGCCGAAAGCGTGATGCACACCGATCACCGGCAACGAGGTACCCAGCAATGCGATGTAGATCGGCTTGAAACGGTGGGCGATGCAGAAGCTGAAGTTGCGCGACGCGGCGATTTTGCGCAGATCGCGTATCGCCCCCAGCTTCAGCCCACGAATGGCCTTGGAGCTGTATTCCATGAACAGCACTTCGTCGCTGGCGCAGGCATCGGCCACCTCGGCATCGGCAACCCCGGTGAGGAACACCGTGGTCACGCGATAGCCGCTGCCCGCGAACAGGCTGGCGTATTGCCGGGCACAGTCCAGGAACGGCCCGTCATAGCCGTGGCAGAACTGCAGGACGTGGCGCTCAGCCGAGCGTGTCATAAGGATCCACGCCGTCTTTGACCACCAGGATGTCTTCCATGATCAGGTACTGCAGATCGGAGCCGAAGAACATGTTCAGGGCGTCGGTCGGCGAGCAGATCATCGGCTCGCCACGGCGGTTGAGCGAAGTGTTCAGCGACACGCCGTTGCCGGTCAGGACTTCCAGGGCCTTCATCATGTCGTAGTAGCGCGGGTTGTATTCGCGCTTGAGCACCTGGGCCCGGGAGGTGCCGTCTTCGTGGACCACTTCCGGCACGCGGGTCTTCCACTCTTCCGCCACTTCGAAGGTGAAGGTCATGAACGGCGCCGGGTGATCGACCTTGATCATCTGCGGACCGACGGTGTCCAGCATCGACGGGCAGAAAGGCCTCCAGCGCTCGCGGAACTTGATCTGTTCGTTGATGCGGTCGGCCACGCCGGTTGCGCTCGGGCACCCGATGATCGAACGACCGCCCAGGGCGCGCGGACCGAACTCCATGCGACCCTGGAACCAGGCCACCGGGTTGCCGTCGACCATGATCTTGGCGATACGCTCGGGGGTGTTGTCGATCTGGCGCCAGGCCGGTTTGTTCGGGTGACGGGCACAGGCGGCGATCACGTCTTCGTTGCTGTAGGACGGGCCGAGATAGACGTGTTCCATCTTCTCCACCGGCACGCCGCGAGCGTGGGAAACATAGGCCGCGGCACCGACCGCGGTACCGGCGTCGCCGGATGCCGGCTGCACGAACAGCTCTTTGACTTCCGGACGGGCAATGATCTTCTGGTTCAGCTTGACGTTCAGCGCACAGCCGCCGGCGAAGGCCAGCTTGCCGGTTTCCTTGAGGATGTCGCCCAGGTAGTGGTCGATCATCTGCAACGCCAGCTTCTCGAACAGCGCCTGCATGCTGGCCGCGTAGTGGATGTACGGCTCGTCGGCGATATCGCCTTCGCGCTTCGGACCCAGCCACTCGATCAGCTTCGGCGAGAAGTAGAAGCCCTTGCCCTTCTCTTTATAGCGGCGCAGGCCGATGACGTTGGCGTAATCGGTGTTGATCACCAGTTCGCCGTTTTCAAAGCTGGCCAGGCGGGAGAAGTCGTATTTGCTGGCATCGCCGTACGGCGCCATGCCCATGACCTTGAACTCGCCGTCGAGCATTTCGAAGCCGAGGAACTCGGTGATCGCGCCATACAGGCCGCCCAGGGAGTCCGGGTCGTAGAATTCCTTGATCTTGTGGATCTTGCCGTTTTCGCCGTAGCCGAAGAAAGTCGTGGCGTACTCGCCCTTGCCGTCGATCCCGAGGATCGCGGTTTTCTCCTTGAAGCCGGAGCAGTGGTAGGCGCTGGAAGCATGGGCCAGGTGGTGCTCGACCGGCTCGATCTTGATCTTCTTCGGATCGAAGCCCAGTTGTTCGAGGCACCAGACGATCTTGTTGCGATAACGCTTGTAGCGACGGTTGCCCATCAGGATCGCGTCGAGGGCGCGGTCCGGGGCGTACCAGTAACGCTTGGCGTAGTGCCAGCGAGCCTTGCCGAACAGGCTGATCGGTGCGAACGGAATCGCTACCACGTCAACGTCGGAGGGCTTGATGCCGGCCTGTTCCAGGCAGAACTTCGCCGATTCGTAGGGCATGCGGTTCTTTGCATGTTTATCGCGTACGAAGCGCTCTTCTTCAGCAGCCGCCACCAGCTTGCCGTCGATATACAGCGCTGCGGAAGGATCATGGCTAAGGGCGCCGGACAGGCCAAGAATCGTCAATGCCACAGGGGTCTAGCCTCTTAAGTCTGCATGCAGGCGACGTGCGCCTGGAATTAATGTGCTCCCCGCCACGGGCGAGAAACAGCTAAAGGGCGGGATTATAGCGTAAACCTGCCGCGGGATGATCCTCGGCATTCGTCGCCGATGCCGCAGGTCGCGGCAGCGGCTACAGGCCTCAGCCCACGGACGATTCGGCGGTTTTAGGCAGGCGCTGGTCGATGACCTGATACAGCGCGCTGCTCTGCGGCCAGTTACGCATGAAGCGCGCACGGTCGCGGGCGTAGGCCGGGGCGAAGCTGCCGAGGCTGTGGTGCTGGCACATGGAGTCCAGGTCGATCAGCGCCCAGCGGTCCTGTTGCCAGAACAGGTTGTGCCCCTTGAAGTCGCCATGGCTGATGCGTTCGCGGATCAACTCGGCAAACAGCCGGTCCAGCGCCTGCAACTCGGCCTCTGGAGCCGCGCCGCTGTCGATATAGGGCGCGAAGCGCTCGATGATATCCGGCCCGGTCAGGCACTCGGTCACCAGGTAGGCCCGGCTGCGCAGCCAGAGGAAACGCTTCTCCAGCAAGGCCAGCGGCTTGGGCGTGGCAATGCCGAGGAATGCCAGGCGATTGCCTTCCTGCCACGAATGCCAGGCCCGGCTGGGGCGCCAGAAGCGCTTGAGCCAATGGGCAAAACCCTTGATGTTGTAGCGCTTGACCACCAGGGTGCGGCCCGCCACTTCGACCCGGCCGACGCTGGCGGCGCCACCGGTCTTGTATAGATGCCCTTGATCGAGCAGCGCGTCGGCCTGCTCCAGCACCGGCAACATCGCCGCCTCTTCCTCGCGTCGAATCGCCCGCAAGGCGAAGGGGCCGCGCAGCACACTGAACAGGGTGCACTCGCGACCGACCTTGTTGAGAAAGTCCTTCAAGCGCCAGCTGCGCACCTTGTCCACCTGCTTCTGCAAGGCCTCCAGCGGCAAGGCATGCTCGGCATTGTTCAGCAGGTAATGCACCAGCAGCTCTTCGGTGAAGGACTCCAGGCTCTTGGGCAACTGGGCGAAAAACACCCCGAGATTTTCCAGGACCTTCTGCCGGGACAGCGGTTTGCCCGCCTGCTCCACGCAGATCCCGGCGCCATCGATCAGATACAGCTTGCCCTGATGACGCAGCAGGTTGTCCAGATGCAGGTCTTCCTGCCACAGGCCCTTGCTGTGCAATTCGGCGATGGCGGCCAGGGCTTCGGCGAGTACCGCCTGCTGTTCATCGGCCAGCGCCGGCAACGACTCCACCTGTTTCCAGGCATCGCCCAGGCTCTCGGAGCCTTCCAGGAACTCGAACAACAGCCAGCCGCCCTCGCCTTCCTTCAGGCCGTCGGCCAGCAACAGCGGCGTGGTCATGCCCTGCTCTTCCAGCAAGCGCACGCCTTGCAGCTCACGCTGGAAATGCCGCGCCGCCTTGGCGCCCACCAGCAACTTGGCCAGCACTGGACGCCCGCGCCAGACACCGGCGCCGACGTAGCGCTGCCCAGGCAGTACCCGCAGCAGGCTGAGCAACTGCAGCGTGGCCGGTCCGGCAGCGTCGGCCAGCTCCAGGCTCAACGGCAGGCTTGGCGCGCGGCCGGCCCGTTCAAGTTCGGACAAGCGCATCAGCGAGTCTCCTTGTGGCTGCGGCGTGCACTCAGGCGGTTCAGCCAGGCATCGACCAGCGAGCTGTCCTGAGGCTGATCCAGATAGGTCGCGAGCAAGGCGCGCACCTCGTTCTCGCTCCAGACCGGGGCGCGACGCAACAGCGGCTCCAGGTCCTTGACCCGGTCACGCTGGCCGAACAGCAGCGGACGGGTCTTCTCCAGGTCGATCAATTGCGCCTGGTAACCGTCGCCGGTGGCCCGCAGAAAAATATGCTTGGGATAAAAACAGCCGTGCACCTGGCGCACCGCGTGCAGCTGGCGCGCCAGCAGGCCACAGGCCCGCAGGATCGCCGCGTGCTGGTCCGGGCTGAGCTGCGCCCACTGCTCCAGCAGCGAGTCCAGGTCGTTCCAGCCGTCCAGCGCCCGGGTCAGCAGGATCGCCCGGATTTCGCCAGCCACCTTGCGCTCGCCAAAGAAGGCCGCCTGCAGCGCCGGAATGCCCAACTGCTGGTAGCGGCTGATATTGCGAAACTCGCGGGCGAAGCTCGGTTCGCCAAAAGGCCGGTGCAAGGTCCGCGTCAGGTAGTTGCTCTGGCGCTTGAGGTAGTAGCCGTGGCCTTCCAGGTCGAGGCGATACACGCTGCTCCAACCCCCACCGTCGGTATTGGGCTCGTCCACTGCCTCAAGCTGCTTGGCCCACAACGCGTCGAAGCTGTCGAGGCCGTGGCGCTCCAGCAACGCACGGTCCTGAGCCGCCAGGAAATCGGTCATTCGCGTCCCTCGAAAAATCTCAGCACATGCCGGATACGGCATTTGTCCGCGGCATTCAGCCGGGTGCGCTGGCGGTACTGCAAATAGAAGCGCAGGCGCTGGGTAGCCGACAAATGATACTTGGCCACCTTGTCCAGGCACGCCAGGTCCTTGGTGATCCGGTACTTGAGCCAGAAACCGCGCCAGAAATCGCCATTGGGGCAATCGATCAGGTACAGCCGGACATCGTCGTCGATCAGCAGGTTGCGCCACTTCAGGTCGTTATGGGTGAAGCGGTGCTCATGCATGATCCGCGTGCAGCGCGCCAGTTGCTGGCTAACCCGGTCCACCCAGGCACGGTCGGCCAGCAGCGGATCGTTGCGCTCGGCCAGGACCGACAGGTCTTCGGTATGCGGCAGCTCACGGGTGATCATCGCCCCGCGGTCGTAGGCCAGGCCACGGCGCTCCAGGCCCCAGGCCACCACCTCCGCCGTGGGAATGCCCCACTTGGCGAAACGCTTGAGGTTCTGCCACTCGGACTTGACCCGCGGCTTGCCCAGATAACGCCGCAGGTTCTTGCCGGCGCCGGTGTAGCGCTTGACGTAATAGTTGATGCCGTTGCGCTCGACACGGATCACCTCCGACAGCGGGTCGCGGGTCAGGTGTTCGCCTTTGAGGGCAAAGACCGCATCCAGGCTGCCAAAGTCCTGCGCCAGCTCCCGATACCCAGGTTCAAGGTTCCAACCCGCCATCAGAGCGCATCTCCGTACCGCTGCTTGCGTGCGTACAGCTTGTTGGCCTTGCCCTCCAGCCAGGTCAGCAACGCCGCCTCGTCGCTCAGGACCTGCCGCAGCGGCTGCTGGAAATAGCCCTTGAGGAAACGCAGCTTGTCGCGCCGGGTCAGACCGATATCCAGGGCCGAGAAATACAGCGCCGCCAGATCCTTGTCGCGCCAGCGCCGGGTGATGGCCGGGCGGGTCTGGGCGCGGTGCAGGTCGATCACCGAGAGCTTGAAGTCATCGGGTGTCACCGGCTTGTCGGTGTGCAGCAGGAAGTGGCAGATGTAGCAATCGCGATGGTTGACCCCGGCGCGGTGCATCATGCCGGTCATGCGCGCCACTTCGGCGATCAGCGCGCGCTTGAGCCTGGGCTGCGGCGGCTGCTTGACCCAGTCGATGCTGAAGTCTTCGAGGCTGACGGTCGGCGCCAGCTCTTCGGTGACGATAAACGAATGCTGGTTGGCCGGGTTGCTGCCGCGCTCGCCATAGGCCACGGCGGTCATGGTCGGCACGCCGGCTTCCTGCAGGCGCTGGATGGCCTGCCATTCCTGGCCCGCGCCGAGCACCGGCAGCTTGGCGGTGAGCAGGTTCTTGAAGATCTCGCCCCAACCGATACCGCGGTGAATCTTTACGAAGAACCCTTCGCCAGCCACCTCGGTACGCAAGGTACGGCGGGCTTCCAGTTCACGGTAGACCTGGCCGTCCAGACGCTCGACTTCGGCGAACGCATCGCGTCCGACCCAAAGGGTCTTGAACGGTTCGGCAAGAATCAACTTCATCAGTGCTGCTCCGCCAGAATCACATCCGCAGCGTGCTGCGGCATGCTATAGAGGTCGGCCGTCTCGGCGAACGCCAGGCCGTTACGGCTCCAGGTCGCGCGTGCAGCGTCGTCGGTCAACATGGTGTTCAGGTATTGATTGAGCTGTCCTTGCTCCAATGGCTCGTCCAGCACCAGGCCGCTGTCGGCCTCGGCGATGTAATGGGCATAACCGCAGACCGCGCTGACCAGCACCGGCAAGCCGGCCACCAGCGCTTCCAGCAACACGGTGCCGGTGTTTTCGTTGTACGCCGGGTGGATCAACAGGTCGGCGCCCAACAGGAAACGCGGGATATCACTGCGCCCCTTGAGGAACTGCACATGCTCGCCCAGGCCCAATGCGGCGCTCTGCAATTGGAATACTTTGGGGTCGTCCTGGCCAATTACAAATAGCCGGGTGCGTTTCTTCAGTTCCGGCGGCAATGCGGCCACGGCCTTGAGGCTGCGATCCACGCCCTTGGTCTTGAACCCGGAACCGATCTGCACCAGCAGCAAATCGTCGTCTTTCAGGGCGAACTCGCGACGGAACTCGGCGCGGATCTCGGCCGCGTTGGCCGGCGCGCGACGGTCCTGGGCGATACCTGGCGGCAGCAGATGGAAACGCTCCACCGGGGTGTCGTAATGCTTGATGAACAGCGGCTGCTGGACCTCGGAAATCATCAGCACTTCGGTCTTCGCGTCCCGGGCGAACACCGCCCGCTCGTATTCGGCGAAGTGCCGGTAGCGGCCCCAACGACGGTACAGCGAATGGCGCAGGTTCTGCGCCTTGTCTTCGAAGCAGCCGTCGGCGGCGTAATACACGTCCAGCCCGGGCATCTTGTTGAAGCCGATCAGGCGGTCCACCGGGCGCTTGGCCAGGTCGGCCTCCATCCAGGCACTGAGTTTCTCGTTACGGCGATGGTTGAAGAACGCCTTGACCGGCGCCACCAGCACTTCGAAACCCGGCGGCACATCGCCTTCCCAGATCAGCGTATAGACGCGGATCTGGTGCCCGCGTTTCTGGCACTCCAGGGCGATGCGCATGAAGTCCCGCTGCAGGCCGCCGAACGGGAAGTATTTATAAAGGACAAAAGCCAATTGCATCAGCGCAGCTCCTCAGCCAGTAACAACCTGCTCAGCCGGCTGGCGACACGCTCAGGATTCAGACGCGTGAAGCACAACGGCCACTCGCGTTTCAGGTCGAACCGCCGCTGATCTTCAGCCGTCGGTTGATAGGTGCATTTTTTCTGCAGGCATGGCGCGCAAGGGAAGTCGCTGGCCATATGGATCTGCGCCTTGCCATAGGCACCGGTCAGCCCTGGGTTGGTCGGGCCGAACAGGGAAATGGTCGGCACATCCAGCGCCGCGGCGAGATGGCCCAGCCCGGTATCCACCGCGACGCAGGCCTGGGCTTGCGCCAGCACCTTGGCGACACCCGCCAGGTTCAGCTTCGGCAGCACCGTGGCGTTGCCCAGGCCCTTGGCAATACGCTCGGCCCGAGCCTTCTCCGCCGGGTTGCCCCAGGGCAGCTTGACCTCGACGCCCAGCTGGCCCATGCGCTCGGCCAGCTCACGCCAGTAGGCTTCCGGCCAGTGCTTGGTGTCCCAGGTGGTGCCGTGCAGGAACACCACGAACGGCTTGGGCCGCGGCAACTCCACCAGTTTCTCGACGCTCAGGCCGTAATCGCCCAGCCCCTGGGGCAAGTCATAACCCAGGGCCACGGCGAACAGCTGGCGCACCCGCTCCACGGCATGCTGGCCGCGGGCGACGGCCAGGCGCCGCGAGTAGAAATGAGCCGCCAGGGGCTCGCGCGCGGACTGTTTGTCCAGGCCGGCCACCGGCGCCTTGACGTAGCGCGTCAACCAGGCGCTTTTCAGCAAGCCCTGGGCGTCGATCACCAAGTCGTATTTAGTCGCACGCATGCTCTGCTTGAAGCGTCGCCACTCGCCACTCTTGATGGTCTGCCAGATGTTCTTGCGCCAGCGGCGAATCGCCACCGGGATCACTTTATCCACAGCCGGGTGCCAGGTCGGGATTTCCGCGAAACCCTCTTCCACCACCCAGTCGAACTTGATCCCCGGAATCGCCCGCGCCGCATCGGTCAGCGCCGGCAGCGCATGGATCACGTCACCCAGGGAGGAGGTCTTGATCAACAGTACCCGCACTTACCGAACCTCGACCGCGGTGCCTTGCAACCGCTGCAAGGCCTGCTCCACCGAGTCGGGCAACAGCTGGCGCAGGCAGTTGTAATGGCCAAAGCGGCAGGTGCGATCGAAGCACGGGCTGCACTCGATGCCCAGGCGCACGACTTCGACCTGATCGGCCAGCGGCGGGGTGAAACCCGGCGACGTCGAGCCGTACACCGCCACCAGCGGGCGATTCAGCGCCGCCGCCACGTGCATCAGCCCGGAGTCGTTGGACACCACGGAATCGGCGCAGGATAGCAAGTCGATGGCCTCGGCCAAAGAAGTGCCACCGCAGAGGTTGACCGACTCTTCGCGCAGCCCCGGAATCAGCCGGGCGCGAATGTCTTCGCCGACCACGTGATCGTTCTTCGAACCGAACAGCCAGACCTGCCAGCCTTCGCGGATCTTCAGCTCGGCGACCTTGGCGTAATGCTCGGACGGCCAGCGCTTGGCTTCGCCGAACTCGGCCCCCGGACACAGCGCCAGCACCGGGCGGTCCAGGGTCAGGCCGAACTTGGCCAGCGCCGCTTCGCGGCTGGCCGGGTCGATCTGCAGGTCGGGACGCGGATACGGCTTGGGCAACTCGGCGCCAGGCTCGTAAGCCAGCGCCATGAAGCGCTCGATCATCAGCGGATAACGTTCTTTGTCCAGCGTGCGCACATCATTGAGCAGGCCGTAGCGGAACTCGCCACGCCAGCCGGTGCGTTGCGGGATGCCGGCAAAGAACGGCACCAGCGCCGACTTCAACGAGTTGGGCAGCAGGATGGCCTGGTCGTACTGGCCGGCCAGGGATTTGCCGATACGCCGGCGGGTCGCCAGCTCCAGCACGCCGTGGCCGAGCGGGAAGCTCAAGGCCCGCCGCACTTGCGGCATGCGCTCCAGGATCGGCCGGCTCCACTCGGGGGCCAGCACGTCGATCTCGCATTGAGGATGGCGTTGTTTCAGGCACTGGAAGAGTGTCTGCGCCATCACCATGTCACCGACCCAACTGGGCCCAACGATCAGAATATTCATGTGGTTTCCAAAAACGAACCGGGGAGGCTTACGCCTCCCCGCCTCGAGAATCCAGCCCTGCGGCATTCACCGCCAGCTCATTGTGGACGAGCCGCAACAGGGCTCGCCGGATACATTTGTGGCAACGCAGCGCGCTGCCTAGCTTAGCCCCAGCTCGCGCCAAATCCGCAATACCTCCCGTCGCTCGCTGGCGAACTGGTCGCCGGCGATGACCCCGGCCTCGTTCTGCAAGGCCTGGCGGTGAGCCGCGGAACGGTAGGCCTTGTAGACCTCGCGCAGCAGACTGGCGTCGGTCGCGGGCATCAGCCCGACTTCCTCCAGACCTTCCAGAATGCGGATATTGTCGGTGTAACGCAGCAATGACGGGTGCTCTTGCGACCACGCCAGGGCCGCGTATTGCACCATAAATTCGATGTCGACGATACCTCCGGCGTCCTGCTTGAGGTCGAACGGCGCCGTGGCCTCGAAGGCATTTGCCGCGGTTCCGGCAGCCGTCGCCTTGGTCCCCAGGTTGTCGCGCATCTTGGCCCGCATCTCGCTGACCTCCTGCTGCAACTTGGGCAGGTCACGGGCATGCCCCAACACCGCCGCCCGCACTTTCTCGAAGGCCTGGCCGACATCCTGGCTACCCACCAGCACCCGGGCGCGCACCAGCGCCTGATGTTCCCAGGTCCAGGCTTCGTTCTCCTGATAACGGGCGAACGCCCCCAGCGAACTCACCAGCAAGCCCGACGCCCCGGATGGCCGCAGGCGCATGTCCACTTCATACAGCTGGCCGGAGTTGGTCTGGGTGGTCAGCAGGTGAATGATCCGCTGCCCCAGGCGGGTGAAGAACTGCGCGCCGTCGATCGGTTTCGGGCCATCGGTTTCCGCCTGCGGATCGCCGTCATGGATGAATACCAGGTCCAGGTCGGAACCATGCCCGAGTTCCAGGCCGCCGACTTTCCCGTAACCGACAATAATGAAGCCGGGATCGCACAAGGTGCCATCGGTGCGCTGCGGAGCACCGTATTTGGCCACGGTCTGGCGCCAGGCCAGGGCCAGTACCTGTTCGAGGATCGCCTCGGCCAGCCAGGTCAGGTAATCGCTGACCTTCATCAACGGCAGGCTGCCGGCGATTTCCGAAGCCGCCACCCGCAGGCGGTGAGCCAGCTTGAAGTGGCGCAGCGCCTCCATCTGCTGTTCCAGATCGTCCTCGGGGATGCGCGTCAGGCGCTCGCGCAGCTCGGCGGCCAGCTCCGGCGCCAATGGCGGCTTGAACAGCCGGCCTTCGTTGAGCAACTCATCGAGCAGCAGCGGGAAGCGGGTGATCTGCTCGGCGATCCACGGGCTGGCGGCACACAGGGTCAGCAGGCGGCGCAAGGCCCCGGGGTTCTCGGTGAGCAGCACCAGGTAGGCGGAACGTCGCGCCACCGCCTCGACCAGCGGCAACACGCGCTCCAGCACCAGGTCCGGATTAGCATGCTCCACCGCCTGGGCCAGCAGGCGTGGAATAAAGGCATCGAGGCGTTCGCGCCCCAAACGCTGCATCGCTCGCAATTGCGGGCTGCCACGCAGGCCGGCCAGCGCCCTGAGCGCCTTGGGCGCGTCATTGAAACCGCCTTCCTGCAGTTGCCGGCAAGCAGCATCTTCATCCTGGGCTTCTTCCCACAGCGGCAGCCATTCACCGCCGACCACCACTTCGCATTCGTTGCCTTCGTCTTCATCCGGGTCGGCGATCACCTGGCGGAAATGCCATTCCACCCGCCCGCGCCAATACATCAGGCGCTCATGGAACGCCGCCCAGTCGGCAAAACCCAGCATGAAGGCGATACGCGCCTGGTCCTGTGGATTGTCCGGCAGCATCTGCGTCTGCCGGTCGGCGATCGCCTGGATCGCGTGCTCGGTGTAACGCAGGAACTCGTAACCTTCACGCAGCTCGGCGATCACCGCGGGCGGCAGATACCCCTGCCCCTCCAGAGTGGTCAGCACCTTTAATAGAGGACGCTGCTGCAGGCTCAGGTCGCGCCCGCCATGGATCAGCTGGAAAGCCTGGGCGATGAACTCGACTTCACGAATCCCACCGGAGCCCAGCTTGATGTTGTCGGCCATGCCCTTGCGCCGCACTTCCTGCTGGATCAGCTGCTTCATGGTGCGCAGCGCTTCGATCGCCGAGAAGTCCAGGTAACGCCGGTAGACAAAAGGCCGCAACATGTCGAGCAACTGCGCGCCGGCGACCTGGTCGCCCGCCACCACCCGCGCCTTGATCATCGCGTAGCGTTCCCAGTCGCGGCCCTGATCCTGGTAGTACTGCTCCAGCGCATTGAAGCTCAGCACCAGGGCACCCGCCGAACCGTAGGGCCGCAGGCGCATGTCGACACGGAACACGAAACCGTCGACGGTCATCGGGTCCAGCGCCTTGATCAGGCGCTGGCCCAGGCGGATGAAAAACTCCTGGTTATCCAGCGCCCGCTTCACACCCACGGTTTCCCCGCCTTCGGGGTAGGCGAAGATCAGGTCGATGTCGGACGACAGGTTCAGCTCGACGGCGCCCAGCTTGCCCATGCCGAGGATGACCATTTGCTGCGGCTCGCCACTGCGCCGACCGGTGGGAACACCGAACTGCTCACAGTGGCGCTGGTACAACCATTGATAGGCCTGGTCGATGCAGGCGTCGGCCATGTCCGACAGGTCGCGACAGGTCTGCACCAGATCCGCCTGACGCGTCAGGTCGCGCCAGATGATCCGCACCTGATGACGATTGCGCTGACGCCGCAGCACTCGCCCCAGCTCGTCTTCGCTGGCGGCCTGCTGCACCGCCGCGGCGATCTGCGCGCACAACTCGCCCGGGCCGAAGCCGCGGTCGAGTTCGCCGCCGCGCACCAGCTCCAGCAACATCAAAGGGTCACGAAGGCTCTGTTCAATGAAAAAGTCGCTGGCGGCGCTCACCCGGGCGAACTCGGCCCAGCGCTCGGGGGTCCAGGCGGCGAGCCCGTGATCGTCATCCAGGGTCGCCACGGCGTTACGGAACGACTGCTCCGCGCGGCTGACAAAAGGCAGGAGAATCGCTGGGAGTTCGGCAAGCGCGGGCAGGCTCATGGGCTATCCTTGATCGGCGTAGAAAGGGGCGGTCGGGGCAAATTCTGCGGGCGCGGCCCTTGAAGGACTGTCGAACAAAAGTTAGAAATAGCTGAAATTTTTATTATTTTGGCAGCCAGCATCAAATTCTTACCCATTGGTGTTGGAAATCGACCAACAGTAACGATTATTCTCACAACGCAGCAGGAGGCCACAAGCCAATCTTCTGTAGTTTTACTACTCGTCTATACATTCGAAAGGCTGAAATGGCCGACGATTTGTAGTAAAACTACACGCCGCCGTATCAACCTTCGGCAATCCAAGAATTTTATCGTCTGCCCACAAGGCCAGTCGCAAACTCAGGCAACCGATTCTGGAAGCCTTTCCGCCCTGGAGCAAGCCATGCAAGACCTCGATCCCGTCGAAACCCAGGAATGGCTGGACGCCCTGGAATCGGTTCTCGACAAAGAAGGCGAAGACCGTGCTCACTATCTGATGACCCGTATGGGCGAACTCGCGACCCGCAGCGGCTCGCAACTGCCCTACGCCATCACCACGCCGTACCGCAACACGATTCCCGTCACCCACGAAGCACGCATGCCTGGCGACCTGTTCATGGAACGCCGCATTCGCTCGCTGGTACGTTGGAACGCGTTGGCCATGGTCATGCGTACGAACCTGAAAGATTCTGACCTGGGCGGTCACATCTCCAGCTTCGCTTCCAGTGCGACTCTGTATGACATCGGCTTCAACTACTTCTTCCAGGCGCCAACCGAAGAACATGGCGGCGACCTGATCTACTTCCAGGGCCACGCTTCCCCTGGCGTCTACGCTCGCGCTTTCATGGAAGGCCGCATCAGCGAAGACCAGATGAACAACTTCCGTCAGGAAGTGGACGGCAACGGCCTGTCCTCCTACCCACACCCATGGCTGATGCCTGACTTCTGGCAGTTCCCGACCGTATCCATGGGTCTGGGTCCGATCCAGGCGATCTACCAGGCGCGCTTCATGAAGTACCTGGAAGCCCGTGGCTTCATCCAGCCAGGCAAGCAGAAAGTCTGGTGCTTCATGGGCGACGGCGAGTGCGACGAGCCGGAATCCCTGGGCGCGATCTCCCTGGCCGGCCGCGAGAAGCTGGACAACCTGATCTTCGTCATCAACTGCAACCTGCAGCGCCTCGACGGCCCGGTTCGCGGCAACGGCAAGATCATCCAGGAACTCGAAGGCGTGTTCCGTGGTGCCCAGTGGAATGTGAACAAGGTCATCTGGGGCCGTTTCTGGGACCCACTGCTGGCCAAGGACACCCACGGCATCCTGCAACGCCGCATGGACGAAGTCATCGACGGCGAGTACCAGAACTACAAGGCCAAAGACGGCGCCTTCGTGCGTGAGCACTTCTTCAACACGCCAGAACTCAAGGCGATGGTCGAAGACCTGTCCGACGACGAAATCTGGAAACTCAACCGTGGCGGCCACGACCCGTACAAGGTCTATGCGGCCTACCACGAAGCGGTCAACCACAAAGAGCAACCGACCGTCATCCTGGCCAAGACCATCAAGGGTTATGGCACCGGCGCCGGCGAAGCGAAGAACACCGCGCACAACACCAAGAAAGTCGATGTCGACAGCCTGAAGCTGTTCCGCGACCGCTTCGACATTCCGGTCAAGGACGAAGAAATCGAAAACCTGCCGTTCTTCCGACCGGAAGAAGGCAGCGCCGAAGCCCGCTACCTGAGCGAGCGTCGTGCCGCACTGGGCGGTTTCGTGCCTCAGCGTCGCGCCAAGAGCTTCAACATTCCGACCCCGCCACTGGAAACCCTCAAGGCTATCCTCGACGGCTCGGGCGACCGCGAAATCTCCACCACCATGGCCTTCGTGCGGATCCTCGCGCAGTTGGTCAAGGACAAGGAAATCGGCCAGCGCATCGTGCCGATCATCCCGGACGAAGCCCGTACCTTCGGTATGGAAGGCATGTTCCGTCAGTTGGGCATCTACTCGTCCGTCGGCCAGCTCTACGAGCCAGTCGATAAAGACCAGGTGATGTTCTACCGCGAAGACAAGAAGGGCCAGATCCTCGAGGAAGGCATCAACGAAGCGGGCGCCATGAGCTCCTTCATTGCAGCCGGTACTTCGTACTCCAGCCACAACCAGCCGATGCTGCCGTTCTACATCTTCTATTCGATGTTCGGCTTCCAGCGTATCGGCGACCTGGCCTGGGCCGCTGGCGACAGCCGTACCCGTGGCTTCCTGATCGGCGGTACCGCCGGCCGTACCACCCTCAACGGTGAAGGCCTGCAGCACGAAGACGGTCACAGCCACATGCTGGCGGGCACCATCCCGAACTGCCGTACCTTCGATCCGACCTACGGCTACGAGCTGGCGGTGATCATCCAGGACGGCATGAAGAAGATGACCGAAGAGCAACAGGACGTCTTCTACTACATCACCGTGATGAACGAGTCCTACCAGCAGCCAGCCATGCCGGCCGGTGTCGAGGAAGGCATCATCAAGGGCATGTACCTGCTCGAGGAAGACACCCGCGAAGCGGCGCACCACGTACAGCTGATGGGCTCCGGCACCATCCTGCGCGAAGTCCGTGAAGCGGCGAAGATCCTGCGTGAAGAATTCAACGTGGGCGCGGACGTCTGGAGCGTTACCAGCTTCAACGAACTGCGTCGCGATGGCCTGGCAGTCGAGCGCAGCAACCGTCTGCACCCGGGCCAGAAGCCTAAGTTGAGCTATGTCGAAGAGTGCCTGAGCGGCCGTAAGGGTCCGGTCATCGCTTCTACCGACTACATGAAGCTGTTCGCCGAACAGATTCGTCAGTGGGTCCCGTCCAAGGAATTCAAAGTCCTGGGCACCGACGGTTTCGGCCGCAGTGACAGCCGCAAGAAGCTGCGTCACTTCTTCGAAGTCGACCGTCATTTCGTGGTGTTGGCAGCCCTGGAAGCCTTGGCTGACCGTGGTGACATCGAACCTAAGGTCGTGGCCGAGGCCATCACCAAGTTCGGCATCAACCCGGAAAAACGCAACCCACTGGACTGCTGAGGAGATTTTTTGTGAGCGAACTCATTCGCGTACCTGACATCGGCAGCGGTGAAGGTGAAGTAATCGAACTGTTTGTAAAGGTCGGCGACCGTATCGAAGCCGACCAGAGCATCCTGACGCTGGAATCGGACAAGGCGAGCATGGAAGTTCCGGCGCCTAAAGCCGGCATCATCAAGAGCCTGAAAGTGAAGCTGGGCGACCGCCTGAAAGAAGGCGACGAGCTGCTGGAACTGGAAGTCGAGGGTGCCGCTGCCGCGGCGCCAGCGGCCGCCGCTCCGGCTGCCAAGGCCGAGGAAAAACCAGCTGCAGCGCCGGCTCCTGCCGCCCCTGCCGCTGCGCCTGCCGCCGCTTCGACCCAGCAGGTCCACGTGCCGGATATCGGTTCGTCGGGCAAGGCCCAGATCATCGAGATCCAGGTCAAGGTCGGCGACACCGTCGAGGCCGACCAGTCGCTGATCACCCTCGAATCCGACAAGGCCAGCATGGAAATCCCATCGCCAGCCGCTGGCGTGGTCGAGAGCATCAGCGTCAAGCTCAACGATGAAGTTGGCACCGGCGACCTGATCCTGGCCCTGAAAGTGGCGGGCGCTGCCCCTGCTGCCGCTGCGCCTGCCCAGGCCGCCGCTCCGGCCGCTGCTGCTCCGGCACCGGCTGCCGCCCCAGTGGCCGACAGTGTTCAAGACATCCATGTCCCGGACATCGGTTCGGCCGGCAAGGCCAAGATCATCGAAGTCCTGGTCAAGGCTGGCGACAGCGTTGAAGCCGACCAGTCGCTGATCACCCTCGAGTCCGACAAGGCCAGCATGGAAATCCCATCGCCAGCCGCCGGCATCGTGGAAAGCGTTGCGATCAAGCTGGACGACGAAGTCGGTACCGGCGACCTGATCCTCAAGCTGAAGGTCAAGGGCGCTGCCCCAGCGGCCGCCCCTGCACCTGCCGCAGCCCCGACTGCCGCCAAGCCTGAAGCCGCTCCTGCGGCCGCAGCGGCGGCACCTGCTGCTCCAACTGCCGCCCCGGCCCAGCCGGGCGCGAAAGTTCATGCCGGCCCTGCCGTGCGTCAACTGGCGCGCGAGTTCGGCGTCGAGCTGAACGCAGTGAGCCCGAGCGGTCCGCACGGTCGCATCCTCAAGGAAGACGTGCAGGTCTACGTCAAGGCCATGATGCAGAAGGCCAAGGAAGCACCGGCAGCTGCCGGTGCAACCGGTGGCGCGGGCATCCCGCCGATTCCGGTGGTGGACTTCAGCCGCTTCGGCGAGATCGAAGAAGTGCCGATGACCCGCCTGATGCAGGCTGGCGCATCGAACCTGCATCGCAGCTGGCTGAACGTGCCTCACGTCACCCAGTTCGACTCGGCCGACATCACCGAGCTGGAAGCCTTCCGGATCGCCCAGAAAGCCGTCGCAGAGAAGGCAGGCGTCAAGCTGACCATCCTGCCGCTGCTGCTGAAATCCTGCGCGCACCTGCTCAAGGAACTGCCGGACTTCAACAGCTCACTGGCGCCTAGCGGCAAAGCGATCATCCGCAAGAAGTACGTGAACATCGGCTTCGCGGTCGACACCCCGGATGGCCTGCTGGTACCGGTGATCAAGAACGTCGACCAGAAGAGCCTGCTGCAACTGGCTGCCGAAGCCGCTTCCCTGGCTGAAAAAGCCCGGACCAAGAAGCTCTCGGCAGACGACATGCAGGGCGCCTGCTTCACCATCTCCAGCCTCGGTCACATTGGCGGCACCGGCTTCACGCCGATCGTCAACGCACCGGAAGTGGCGATCCTCGGCGTTTCCAAGGCGACCATCCAGCCAGTCTGGGACGGCAAAGCCTTCCAGCCGAAGCTGATGCTGCCGCTGTCGCTGTCCTACGATCACCGTGTGATCAACGGCGCCGCTGCCGCACGCTTCACCAAGCGTCTGAGCGATCTGCTGGCGGATATCCGCACCATCCTGCTGTAAGACTCGGCCGGCTTCCCTGCCATGGGGAAGCCGGCCGTTGCACCCTTTTCGAGCGCCACGCTCGTACCTCAACCCCGTCGATTTGGCGGGGCTTTTTTTTGCCGAAAAAACGCTATAACCAGCGGCCAAAGCCCGGTAAAACACCAGGAAATATTAGTTTTCAGAAATCTCTCGTTCTGCCGATAGATTCTTATAGCACTTAGCCTTCATCTCACTTGTCAGTCAGTGCCGCATGATGCAACCTTGCCGCAGGCAACAGTAAAGAGGGCGCGAGCCCGGCGCGATCAGCATTTACCAAGCGAGTTTCCCCATGAAAAGCCAACCCGATGCCGCCAGCCGTATGGTGGCCGAGGTAGTGACGCAGTTGCCCGTGCCCTCGCGGCTCGGCATGCTGCGTTTCGAACGGCTGAATGAAGCGAGCTGGGCCCTGCTGTTTCTCGACCCGAACTGTGAACGCCAATTCGGCCTGCCCGCCGTCGAGCTCTGCGCCCTGGTCGGCTCGCCCTATGCCAGCCTGATGGAACCGGAAGCCCGCTACCAGCTGCACGATGCGATCCAGCAGCAACTGACCCACAGCCCGCATTACCTGATTCGCTATACCCTGCACACCGCCAAGGGCTCGCTCAGCCTGCTGGAGCTCGGCGAAGCCTACAAACAGCACAATCGACACCTGTTGCGTGGTTATTTCCTGGTGGTCGACGGCCTGCTCAACGACGATCAGCCGCTCTCCGCGCCCGACCTGGAAACCCAGAACAGCCGCCTGCAAATCGCCCTGGAACTCAACCAGCGTGCCCAGCAGGAACAACTCCAGCACCTCGAACGGGTGCGTGCCCAACAAGACCTGATCCTGCTCCTGGCCCGCCAGCGCTACAGCACCAACAACCCCCTGCTGGAAGCCGCGGAGCTGATTACCCGCAGCGCCTGCGACATCTACGAAATCGACTGTGCCAGCATCTGGAACCTGGAAGGCCAGTTGCTGGTGCCGATCTGCGCCTATCACCGCGACCTGCAGGAATACATCCTGCCGGAGGCGATCGACGCCAGCGATTTCCCCGACTACCTCGAAGCCCTGCACACCAGCCGGGCCATCGATGCGCACAACGCCATGCGCGACCCGCGCACCCGGGAAATGGCCGAAAGCCTGCGCCCGCGCAATATCAACGCCATGCTCGACGCCAGCATTCGCATCGACGGCCAGGTAGTCGGCGTGCTGTGCCTGGAGCAAGTGGGCAACACCCGCGCCTGGCAATCCGATGAAATCGCCTTTGCCGGCGAGCTGGCGGACCAGTTCGCCCAGGTCATCAACAACCACAACCGCCGTACCGCCACCAGCGCCCTGCACCTGTTCCAGCGCGCGGTCGAGCAAAGCGCCAATGCCTTTCTGCTGGTCAACTGCGACGGCGTGGTGGAGTACGTCAACCCGAGCTTCACCGCGATCACCCAGTACAGCACTGAAGAAGTCCACGGCCACCGGCTGGCGGAACTGCCGGCGCTGGAGAACCTCAGCGAACTGCTGTTCGACGCGCCCTCCAGCCTGGCCAAGAGCAACAGCTGGCAGGGCGAGTTCAAGAGCCGGCGCAAGAACCTGGAACCGTACTGGGGCCAGCTGTCGATCTCCAAGGTCTATGGCGACAACCGCGAACTGACCCACTACATCGGCATCTACGAAGACATCACCCAGACCAAGCTCGCCCAGCAGCGCATCGAACGCCTGGCCTACACCGACAACCTGACCAACCTGGGCAACCGTCCGGCCTTCATCCGCAACCTCGACGAACGCTTCGCCCGTGACAGCGACAGCCCCATCAGCCTGCTGCTAGTGGACATCGACAACTTCAAGCGGATCAACGACAGCCTTGGCCACCAGACCGGCGACAAACTGCTGATCAGCCTGGCCCGGCGCCTGCGCAACAGCCTGAGCCCGAGCGGCAGCCTGGCGCGCTTCGCCAGTAACGAGTTCGCCGTGCTGCTGGACGACACCGACCTGGAAGCCGGCCAACAGATCGCCAGCCAGCTGCTGATGACCCTCGACAAGCCGATGTTCGTCGACAACCAGCTCATCAGCGTCACCGGCTCCGTGGGCCTGGCCTGTGCACCGCTGCACGGCCGCGACCCGCAGACCCTGATGCGCAACGCCGGCCTGGCGCTGCACAAGGCCAAGGCCAACGGCAAGCATCAGGTGCAGGTGTTTACCGAGGCCTTGAACGCCGAAGCCAGCTACAAGCTGTTCGTGGAAAACAACCTGCGCCGCGCCCTGACCCAGAACGAGCTGGACGTGTTCTACCAGCCCAAGCTGTGCCTGCGCAGCGGACGCCTGCTGGGCATGGAAGCGCTGCTGCGCTGGAACCATCCGGAAAAGGGCATGATCCGCCCGGACCAGTTCATCAGCGTCGCCGAAGAGACCGGCCTGATCATCCCGATCGGCAAATGGATCGCGCGCCAGGCCTGTCGCATGAGCAAGCGACTGACCGCCGCTGGCCTGGGTAACCTGCAGGTGGCCATCAACCTGTCGCCCAAGCAGTTTTCCGACCCGGACCTGGTGGCCTCCATCGCCAGCATCCTCAAGGAAGAACAGCTGCCCGCCTCGCTGCTGGAGCTTGAGCTGACGGAGGGCCTGCTGCTGGAGGCCACCGAAGACACCCACCAGCAACTCGACCAGCTGAAAAAGCTCGGCCTGACCCTGGCCATGGACGACTTCGGCACCGGCTATTCGTCGCTGAGCTACCTGAAAAAATTCCCGATCGACATCATCAAGATCGATCGCAGCTTCATCCATGAAATCCCCGCCAACCAGGACGACATGGAAATCACCTCGGCGGTGATCGCCATGGCCCACAACCTGAAAATCCAGGTGGTGGCCGAGGGCATCGAAACCGCGGAACAGTTGTCCTTCCTGCGTCGCCACCGCTGCGATGTCGGCCAGGGCTACCTGTTCGACCGGCCGATCCCCGGCTCGGAGCTGATCGACAAGCTCAAACGTTATCCGCGCGGCCCAATCGCCTGACAGCGCTGTAACACTCGGGCAAACTGCAAGTCTGGTTAATTACTCAATCCCACCCTGACTGAGAGGACTGATCATGGTTCTGCGCTCGGAAATTCTGGTGAACAAAAACGTGCTACCTACCAAAGAACAAGCTCTGCCTGGCCGCGAAACCCCGATGACCGTGCCAGCCGAACACTTCGTCAACGGCAACCCGCTGCTGGGCCCATTCCCGGGCAACGTGGAATTCGCCATCTTCGGCCTGGGTTGCTTCTGGGGTGCGGAACGCAAGTTCTGGCAGCGCGAGGGCGTGTTCAGCACGTCGGTGGGCTACGCCGGCGGCTTTACCCCGAACCCGACCTACGAAGAAGTCTGCTCGGGCCTGACCGGCCACAGCGAAGTGGTGCTGGTGGTCTACGAACCGGAGAAAGTCAGCTACCAGGAACTGCTGGCGATGTTCTGGGAACTGCATAACCCGACCCAGGGCATGCGCCAGGGCAACGACATCGGCACCCAGTACCGCTCGGTGATCTATGCCACCAACCCGACCCAGCTGGAGCAGGCCAAGGCCAGCGAAAAAGTGTTCCAGGCCGAGCTGACCAAGGCCGGGCTGGGCGCCATCACCACGGAAATCGAAGAAGCCCCGACCTTCTACTATGCCGAGGCCTACCACCAGCAGTACCTGGCGAAGAATCCGGAAGGCTACTGCGGGATCGGCGGCACAGGCGTGACCTGCCCGATCTGACCTGTGTAGCCGCTGCCGAGCAGCCTCGGCAGCGGCTACAACCTCACATCATTCGGCGATCAGCCAATCCATCTGCCAGCCGCCCTGGGTCTGGCCCAGTTTCTGTGCCAGCCACGGCAGCAGCTCGCGCAACTCCTCTTCCAGCCCCCACGGCGGGTTGGCAATCGCCAGGCCCGAGCCGTTCAGGCTGTTCGGGGTATCCAGCGGGTGCACCAGCAACTCCACACGCAGCAGCTTCGGCGCGCCGGTACCGGCCAGGTCCTGGTAGAAGCGGCGTAGCGCCCGCTGATCCTTGACCGGGTACCAGATGGCCGCCACGGTCTGGCGCATCCGGCCGATGGCTTCTTTCAGCGACGCGGCGCAACGCTGCATCTCGTCGAGCTGTTCGAACGGCGGGTCGATCAGCATCACCGCGCGCTTCTCGGCCACCGGCAACAATGCCCGCGCCACATGCCAGCCCTCGCCCAGGTGGACCGCCACCCGGCGATCGCCCTTCATGTTGTCCTTGAGCAGCAGCCCGTCTTCCGGATGCTTTTCGTTGAGCAACACCCGGTCCTGGGGGCGGGTCAGGCGCCGCGCCAGCTCGGGCGAACCCGGGTAATAACGCAGTTCGCCGTCGGGGTTCATCTTGTGCAGCACCGCCATGTAGTCGGCGGTCAGCGCTGGCAGGTCCTGCTCGCCCCACAGGCGCGCGATGCCTTCCAGGTACTCGCCGGTGCGGTTGGCCTGATCGCCCTGGAGGTCGTACAGGCCGATGCCGGCATGGCTGTCGAGGTAGGCGAACGGCTGCTCCTTGCGCGACATCAGGGCGATGAGGCGGGTCAGGGTCAGGTGTTTGAAGACGTCGGCGTGGTTGCCGGCGTGGAAGGCGTGACGATAGTTCATGGTTGCTCCTGCGCAGGGGGCGAAGTTTACCCTGTGCCACGGCCGGCGTCAGGTCGTGTCGGGAACGTCCACAGGGCAAACGCGCCCACAAAAAAAGCCCGCATCCCAGGGAATGCGGGCTTTTCGAGTCACTGCAAGGGCGCCGCCTCAGCGGCTCCCGATCAGTGGTTGAGCTTGAAGTCTTTCTCGGCCGCTTCGAAACGCTGGACCATGCCAGCGCTCGGTGCGCTCATCTTGCTCACCAGCAGGATGGCCACGCTGGCGAAGATGAAGCCCGGGATGATTTCGTACAGGCCCAGCAGGTTGAAGTGTTTCCACAGGATCACGGTCAACGCGCCGACGATGATGCCGGCCAGCGCGCCGTCGCGGGTCATGCCTTTCCACATCACCGAGATCAGTACCACAGGGCCGAAGGCCGCGCCGAAACCGGCCCAGGCGTAGCTGACCAGGCCCAGTACGCGGTTTTCCGGGTTGGCGGCCATGGCGATAGCGACCAATGCGACCACCAGCACCATGGCGCGACCGACCCACACCAGCTCCAGCTGGGAGGCATTTTTTCGCAGGAAGGACTTGTAGAAGTCTTCGGTCAGGGCACTGGAGCACACCAGCAGCTGGCAGCTCAAAGTACTCATCACCGCCGCCAGGATGGCCGACAGCAGCACACCGGCGATCCATGGATTGAAGAGAATTTTTGCCAGCTCGATGAACACCCGCTCGTGGTTCTCGCTCACAGGCATCGCCACCGCCGGGTTCGCTGAGAAGTAGGCGATACCGAAGAAGCCCACGGCCACGGTGCCGCCCAGGCACAGGATCATCCAGGTCATGGAGATGCGACGGGCGTTGGCGATCGACTTGACCGAATCCGCAGCCATGAAGCGCGCCAGGATGTGCGGCTGGCCGAAGTAGCCCAGGCCCCAGCCCATCAGCGAGATGATGCCGATGAAGGTGGTGTTTTTCAGCATGTCGAAGTTGCTTGGGTCCTGGGCTTCGATCGCCAGGAAGGTGGTGTCGACGCCACCGGTGGCCAGCAGCACGATGACCGGCGTCAGCAGCAGGGCGAAGATCATCAGGGTGGCTTGCACGGTGTCGGTCCAGCTTACCGCCAGGAAACCACCGACGAAGGTGTAGGCGATGGTCGCCGCGGCACCGGCCCACAGCGCGGTCTCGTAGGACATGCCGAAGGTGCTTTCGAACAGACGGGCACCGGCGACGATGCCGGAAGCGCAGTAAATGGTGAAGAACACCAGGATCACGATCGCGGAGATGATCCGCAGCAGCCCGCTCTTGTCCTCGAAGCGGCTGGAGAAATAGTCCGGCAGCGTCAATGCATCGCCGTTGTGTTCGGTTTGTACTCGCAGACGACCGGCGACGAACAGCCAGTTCAGGTAGGCACCGACGATCAGGCCGATGGCGATCCAGCTCTCGGACAGGCCGGACATGTAGATGGCGCCCGGCAGGCCCATCAACAACCAGCCGCTCATGTCGGAAGCACCGGCGGAAAGCGCGGTCACCACGCTACCCAGGCTGCGGCCACCGAGGATGTAGTCAGAAAGGTTGTTGGTCGAGCGATAGGCCATGAAGCCGATCAGCACCATAGCTGCGATGTAGATCACGAACGTGATCAAGGTTGGATTGCTTGCACTCATTGAGTTACGCCCTGGCTTTGTTTTTATGTAGCGGCGGTCAGCACCACCGCTATCAAACGGCTACGTTTGAAGGACGACTTGGCACTCCGCGCATTTATGACTGATGTTTCCCCAGGAAAGCCATCAGCCGATGAACCGGTCGCGAGGACAGGTTGCACCTTGGGCGCGAATGCTATTCAACAACTCAAAGAAGGTGCAACCTGTTTCGTGAGAATAAGTTGCACCTAAGCGATTTTTCCGGCGAACGCCCCGTTTTTGCTCCTTTTTGGAGCAAAAACCCATCGCAACCGAATTAAAAGCACCAAGCAGAAGCACCGCCCCGGAACCGGAAATTAATTCCTGATGAGCTGCCGATTATTCCGATAAAAAACAGGTTGCACCCGGTTGCACCTCTTTCGGCTCGCGGCTAATCTTGCCGCCAGCTGATGCCACGCAACCGTGGTAAACATGAGGATAAAAATATGGCTACCACCACCCTTGGGGTCAAACTCGACGACCCAACCCGCGAACGCCTGAAGGCTGCCGCGACCTCGATCGATCGCACGCCGCACTGGCTGATCAAGCAGGCAATTTTCAATTACCTGGAAAAACTCGAGGGTGGTGCAACCCTGACCGAGCTGAGCGGTTCGACCCGCACCGACGGCGATGACGCCGGCGAAGTGCAGACCGATCACGCCCACCAGTGCTTCCTCGAATTCGCCGAAAGCATCCTGCCGCAATCGGTGCTGCGCGCCTCGATCACCGCCGCTTACCGCCGCCCGGAACCGGAAGTGGTACCGATGCTGCTGGAGCAGGCGCGCCTGCCGGCCACCATGGCCGAAGCCACCAACAAGCTGGCCGCGACCATCGCCGAAAAACTGCGCAACCAGAAGAGCGCCGGCGGCCGTGCCGGTATAGTCCAGGGCCTGCTGCAGGAGTTCTCCCTGTCGTCCCAGGAAGGCGTGGCCCTGATGTGCCTGGCCGAAGCCCTGCTGCGGATTCCGGACAAAGGCACCCGTGACGCGCTGATCCGCGACAAGATCAGCACCGGCAACTGGCAGCCGCACCTGGGCAACAGCCCGTCGCTGTTCGTCAACGCCGCCACCTGGGGCCTGCTGCTGACCGGCAAACTGGTCGCCACCCACAACGAAGCCGGCCTGACCTCGTCCCTGAGCCGCATCATCGGCAAGAGCGGCGAGCCGATGATCCGCAAGGGCGTCGACATGGCCATGCGCCTGATGGGCGAGCAGTTCGTCACCGGCGAAACCATCGCCGAAGCCCTGGCCAACGCCAGCAAGTTCGAAGCCAAGGGCTTCCGTTACTCCTACGACATGCTCGGCGAAGCGGCACTGACCGAGCACGACGCGCAGAAATACCTGGCGTCCTACGAACAGGCCATCCACTCGATCGGCAAGGCTTCCCACGGTCGCGGCATCTATGAAGGCCCGGGCATCTCGATCAAGCTCTCGGCCCTGCACCCGCGCTACAGCCGCGCCCAGTACGAGCGCGTGATGGACGAGCTGTACCCGCGCCTGCTGTCGCTGACCCTGCTGGCCAAGCAATACGACATCGGCCTGAACATCGACGCCGAAGAAGCCGACCGCCTGGAGCTGTCGCTGGATCTGCTCGAGCGCCTGTGCTTCGAGCCGCAACTGACCGGCTGGAACGGTATCGGTTTTGTGATCCAGGCCTACCAGAAGCGCTGCCCGTACGTGATCGACTACGTGATCGACCTGGCGCGCCGCAGCCGCCACCGCCTGATGATCCGCCTGGTGAAAGGCGCCTACTGGGACAGCGAGATCAAGCGCGCCCAGGTCGAAGGCCTGGAAGGCTATCCGGTCTACACCCGCAAGGTGTACACCGACGTTTCCTATATCGCCTGCGCCCGCAAGCTGCTGTCGGTACCGGAAGTCATCTACCCGCAATTCGCCACCCACAACGCCCACACCCTGTCGGCCATCTACCACATCGCCGGTCAGAACTATTACCCGGGCCAGTACGAGTTCCAGTGCCTGCACGGCATGGGCGAACCGCTGTACGAACAGGTAGTCGGCAAGGTCGCCGATGGCAAGCTGAACCGTCCGTGCCGCGTGTATGCGCCGGTCGGCACCCACGAAACCCTGCTGGCCTACCTGGTACGCCGCCTGCTGGAAAACGGCGCCAACACCTCGTTCGTCAACCGCATCGCCGACCAGTCGATCTCCATCCAGGAACTGGTGGCCGACCCGGTCAGCCAGATCGAGCAGATGGCGACCCTGGAAGGTGGCTTCGGCCTGCCGCACCCGCGCATTCCATTGCCGCGTGACCTGTACGGCAGCGAGCGCGCCAACTCCGCCGGCATTGACATGGCCAACGAACACCGCCTGGCGTCGTTGTCCTGCGCCCTGCTGGCCACCGCCCACAACCACTGGAAAGCCGCGCCGATGCTCGGTTGCGCTTCCAGCAGCGAAACTCCGGCGCCAGTCCTGAACCCGTCCGATCACCGCGACGTGGTCGGCCATGTCCAGGAAGCCACGGTCGAAGACGTCGACAACGCCATCCAGTGCGCGCTGAACGCCGCGCCGATCTGGCAGGCCACGCCGCCGGCCGAGCGCGCCGCGATCCTCGAACGCGCCGCCGACCTGATGGAAGGCGAGATCCAGCCACTGATGGGCCTGCTGGCCCGCGAAGCCGGCAAGACCTTCGCCAACGCCATCGCCGAAGTGCGTGAAGCCGTGGACTTCCTGCGCTACTACGCGGTGCAGGCACGCAACGATTTCAGCAACGACGCGCACCGCCCGCTGGGCCCGGTAGTCTGCATCAGCCCGTGGAACTTCCCGCTGGCGATCTTCAGCGGCCAGGTCGCCGCCGCCCTGGCCGCCGGTAATCCGGTACTGGCCAAGCCGGCCGAACAGACACCATTGGTTGCCGCGCAAGCCGTGCGCCTGATGCTCGAAGCCGGCATTCCGGAAGGCGTGCTGCAACTGCTGCCGGGCCGTGGCGAAACCGTCGGTGCCCGCCTGGTGGGCGACGATCGGGTCAAAGGCGTGATGTTCACCGGCTCCACCGAAGTCGCGCGCCTGCTGCAACGCAACGTCGCCGGCCGCCTGGACGCCCAGGGCCGACCAATCCCGCTGATCGCCGAAACCGGTGGCCAGAACGCGATGATCGTCGACTCCTCGGCCCTGACCGAACAAGTGGTGATCGACGTCGTTTCCTCGGCCTTCGACAGCGCCGGCCAGCGTTGCTCGGCCCTGCGCGTACTGTGCCTGCAGGAAGACTCCGCCGACCGCGTGATCGAAATGCTCAAGGGCGCCATGGCAGAAAGTCGCCTGGGCAACCCCGAGCGCCTGTCCGTGGACATCGGCCCGGTGATCGACGCCGAAGCCAAGGCCGGCATCGAGAAACACATCCAGGCCATGCGCGACAAAGGCCGCAGCGTGTATCAGGTGGCGATCGCCGATGGCGAAGAAATCAAGCGCGGCACCTTCGTGATGCCGACCCTGATCGAACTGGAAAGCTTCGACGAGCTGCAACGGGAGATCTTCGGTCCGGTGCTGCACGTGGTGCGCTACAAGCGCAAGGACATCGACCAGCTGATCGCGCAGATCAACGCTTCCGGCTACGGCCTGACCCTGGGCGTGCACACCCGCATCGACGAGACCATCGCCAAGGTAATCGACAACGTCAACGCCGGTAACGTCTACGTCAACCGCAACATCGTCGGTGCCGTGGTCGGCGTGCAGCCGTTCGGCGGCGAAGGCCTGTCGGGCACCGGCCCGAAAGCCGGTGGCCCGCTGTACCTGTACCGCCTGCTGTCGACCCGTCCGACCGACGCCATCGAGCAGTCGTTCGCCCGTGGCGATGCCCTGAACGCACCGGACGTGCGCCTGCGCGATGCCATGAGCAAGCCGCTGAGCGCCCTGCAAGCCTGGGCCGACAGCAACAAGCTGGCGGACCTCGGCGCCCTGTGCGCGCAGTTCGCGGCGCAGTCACAGAGCGGTGTCACCCGCGTCCTGGCCGGCCCGACCGGCGAACGCAACAGCTACGCCATCCTGCCGCGCGAACACGTGCTGTGCCTGGCGGAAGTCGAGGGCGACCTGCTGAGCCAACTGGCTGCCGTCCTGGCGGTGGGTGGTTCGGCGGTCTGGCCGGAAGGCGAGCCGGGCAAGGCGCTCTACGCCCGCCTGCCGAAGGAAGTGCAAGCGCGCATCCAGCGCGTGGCCGACTGGACCAAGGACGAAGTGGTGTTCGATGCGGTCCTGCATCACGGCCACTCCGACCAGCTGCGCGCGGTCTGCCAGCAAGTGGCCAAGCGTGCCGGCGCCATCGTCGGGGTTCACGGCCTGTCGCAAGGCGAAACCGCGATTGCCCTGGAACGCCTGGTGATCGAGCGCGCCTTGAGCGTCAACACCGCGGCGGCCGGCGGTAACGCCAGCCTGATGACCATCGGCTGAGGCTGTCAGTCAGCGGCATGAAAAAGGGCGCCCTTACCGGCGCCCTTTTTTTGTCCGGGGTTTTTCTGTGCCTGGCAGATCGTCATCGCGGGCAAGCCTCGCTCCTACAGAATCATGCGTTGTAACTGACACACCCTACCCCCTCGTTTGGCCCCTCCATCACCGCAATCAATCTTGCTATCCAGAGTTTATTCACCCACCTAGACTCGGCTGAGTCCAATCACAGGTAGGCCGCCATGTCCGAGACGTTGCTCAGTTCCCGCAATCTGGCTTTCGAGCTGTATGAAGTCCTCGATGCCGAGGGCCTGACCCAGCGCGAACGGTTCGCCGAGCACAACCGGGAAACCTTCGACGCCGCCCTTGGCACCGCGCGCAGCATTGCGGAGAAGTTCTTCGCCCCGCACAACCGCAAGGGCGATGAAAACGAGCCACGTTATGAAGACGGCCAGGCGATCCTGATTCCGGAAGTCAAACCCGCGGTCGATGCCTTTCTCGAAGCCGGCTTCCTCAACGCCGCGCGCAGCTTCGAGGCCGGTGGCATGCAGTTGCCGACGCTGTTGTCCCAGGCCTGCTTCGCTCACTTCCAGGCGGCCAACGCGGCCTCCACCTCCTACCCCTTCCTGACCATGGGCGCGGCCAACCTGATCGAAAGCTTTGGCACCGCCGAACAGAAGCAGCGCTTCCTGCAGCCGATGATCGACGGGCGCTTCTTCGGCACCATGGCCCTGACCGAGCCCCATGCCGGCTCGTCGCTGTCGGATATCCGCACCCGCGCCGAACCGGCGGCGGACGGCACCTACCGGCTCAAGGGCAACAAGATCTTCATCTCCGGCGGCGATCACCCGCTGTCGGAGAACATCGTGCACATGGTGCTGGCCAAGCTGCCGGACGCGCCGGCCGGGGTGAAGGGCATTTCGCTGTTTATCGTGCCCAAGTTCCTGGTCAACGACGACGGTAGCCTGGGCCCGCGCAACGACGTGCTGCTGGCCGGGCTGTTCCACAAGATGGGCTGGCGCGGCACCACCTCAACGGCGCTGAACTTCGGCGATAACGGGGAGTGTGTCGGCTATCTGGTAGGCAAGCCGCACCACGGCCTGAGCTACATGTTCCAGATGATGAACGAGGCGCGGATCGGCGTCGGCATGGGCGCGGTGATGCTCGGTTACGCCGGCTACCTGTACTCCCTGGAATACGCCCGCGAACGCCCGCAAGGCCGCCTGCCGGACAACAAGGACCCGACTACCGCGCCGGTGTCGATCGTCCAGCACGCCGACGTCAAGCGCATGCTGCTGACCCAGAAGGCCTATGTCGAAGGCGCCTTCGACCTGGGCCTGTACGCTGCGCGGCTGTTCGACGACACCACCACCCTGCCCACCGAGGATGAGCGCAAACAGGCCCACGAACTGCTGGACCTGCTGACTCCCATCGTCAAATCCTGGCCCTCGGAGTTCTGCCTGAAGGCCAACGAACTGGCAATCCAGATCCTCGGCGGCCACGGCTACACCCGTGAATACCCGGTGGAACAGTATTACCGCGACAACCGCCTGAACCCGATCCATGAAGGCACCCACGGCATCCAGTCACTGGACCTGCTGGGGCGCAAGCTGGCGCAGAACGGCGGCGCGGGGTTGAAACAACTGATTCGCCTGATCGCCGATACCAACGCGCGGGCCCAGGCCCACGATGCCCTGACAGCGCTGCGCCAACCGCTGGAAAAACTGGTGACGCGCCTGCAAGGCGTGACCATCGGCCTGCTCACCGACCTGGCCCAGGGCAAGGTCAACAGCAGCCTGGCCAACTCGGCGCTGTACCTGAAAGCCTTCGGTCATGCGGTGATCGGCTGGCGCTGGCTGGAACAGGCGATTCGGGCACAGAAAGGCCTGGCCAGGGGCAACGCGGCGGATGTGGGTTTCTACAAGGGCAAGCTGCAGGCGGCGCGTTACTTCCTGACCTGGGAAGTGCCGGCCTGTCATCACGAACTGGACCTGCTGGAAGCGCGGGACGATACCTGCCTGAGCATGCAGGACGAGTGGTTCTAAAAGCATCGCGAGCAATCGAGCGCCGCTCGGCTGCTCGCGAAAACAATCAGTCCGACACAACCGCAACGGCGTTGCAGGTTGCGGGCAAATCCATCAGTTCTGGCTGATGGTCTTGGAGATCACTTCGACCGTGGCGCTGACTTGCTCTTGGTAACGGTCGAGCTCCTGCTGATGACGCTTTTGCATCTCGAGCTGCTGGGAGCACAGGTTCATCGCCGCCAGCACCAGCAAGCGGTCACCGATCAGCGTCGGGTATTTCTTCTTGGTCTCGGCCAGGGCGGCCTTCAACATCAACGCGGCATCCAGCAGGGTCTGCTCTTCCCCGGCCGGCGCCTTGATCGAATAGTCCTCACCGAGAATCGAGACGACTTTTACCCCGTCGGCACCCTGCCTCATGCGCTGACAGGACCGGCGCTGACGCGCTCGACCAGGGCCTGGATACGGGCCGCGGTAGCGCCTTGCTTCTCTTCCTGTTCCATCAGGCTCAGTTGCAGGCTTTCGTTCTCATCCTTGGCCTGGGCCAGTTCTGCCTTGAGGGTTTCGTTCGTGCCCGACAGCTCCTGGTTCTGTTGCACCAGGTCACTGACAAGCTGTTCCAATTGGCTTAGGGATGCTTCCAACATTTTGATTTTCCGAGCATTTTTCAAAGGGCGCGTACGATAAAGAAAAGTCACCCTGGATGCCAGGGTTATCCCGGCGCAACGCCTTGATTTACCTGGCGGGTGACCTTGCCTGCGAACTTTAAAGACTGTCATTCCCCCATCTGGTTCCTGACACTTCGTCGTTCATCAGATCTTTCTGAAACTCTCGCTCCTGCTTCAAGAATCCATTTTTCCGCGCGATAGGTCAGGGGAGCCCTATTAATCACCGCGGCATGGATTGCGCATTCTTGAGGTAGATCCCCATGTCTCTTCGCAACATGAACATCGCACCGAGGGCATTTCTCGGCTTTGCATTCATCGGCTGCCTGATGCTGTTCCTGGGCATTTTCGCCCTGAACCAGATGAGCAAGATTCGCGCGGCGACCGTCACCATCTCCACCGACAACATGCCCAGCATCCAGAGCATCGACGAGTTCACCCAGCAGATGCTGCGGCTGCAGGTGCTGTCCTATCGCCTGGTGATCAACCGCGGTCCCGAGGTACAGGCCAAGACCCGCGAGTCGCTCGAGCTGGGCAACCAGCAGATCGAAAAGATCCGCACCACCTATGAAAAGCTGGTCAGCAGCCCGGAGGAGAGCGAGGCCTACGACCACTACCTCAAGCTGCTGGCCGAATACCGCAAGCTCGAGGAGCGCATCAAAGAGCTGTCGCGCAACAATCAGTTGGGTGAACTGCAAGAGATGCTGAACAACGAGCTGATGAAGAACTCGCAGCAGATCAACAAGGTTCTGAACCAGCTGGTGCAGATCAACAGCCAGCGCTCCCATGACGCCAACGAACAAGCCGCCGAGGAATACGCTTCGGCGTTCAACCTGGTGGTCGCCCTGCTGGTCCTGTCCACCACCCTGACCGTAGTGTTTGCCTGGTTGCTGACCCGCAGCATTACCCAGCCCATCGCCAGCGCCTTGCATGCCGCGGAAAACATCGCCGAAGGCGACCTCACCCAAAGCATCCGGGTCAACGGACGTGACGAACCTGGGCGCCTGTTGCAAGCCATGGCGAGCATGCAGGAAAAACTGCGCCAGACCCTGCTGCATATTTCCGGCTCCGCCAGCCAGCTGGCCTCGGCCGCGGAAGAGCTGAACAGCGTCACCGACGAAAGCGCCCGCGGCCTGACCCAGCAGAACAACGAAATCGAACAGGCGGCCACCGCCGTGAACGAAATGACCTGCGCCGTCGAAGAAGTCGCACGCAACGCCGTGAGCACCGCCGAGGCCTCGAACGACGCCACCCAGTCGGCCAGCGAAGGCCGCAACCTGGTGCGGGAAACCGTCAGCGCCATAGAGCTCATGAGCAGCGAAGTGCAGAGCTCGGCCAACAGGATCAGCGAGCTGGCCGAGGAGTCGCGGGACATCGGCAAGGTGTTGGACGTAATCCGCGGCCTGGCCGACCAGACCAACCTGCTGGCCTTGAACGCCGCGATAGAAGCGGCCCGGGCTGGCGATGCCGGACGCGGTTTCGCCGTGGTCGCCGATGAAGTGCGCGCCCTGGCCCACCGCACCCAGCAGTCCACCAGCGAAATCGAACGCATGATCGGTAGCATCCAGAGCGGCACCGAACACGCTGTCGAGTCGATGCGCACCAGCACCGAGCGCGCCGACTCGACCCTGAGCATCGCCCGTGGCGCCGGCGGTGCCCTGGATACCATCAACACCGCGGTCAACGAGATCAACGAGCGCAACCTGGTCATCGCCAGCGCCGCCGAGGAGCAGGCCCTGGTGGCCCGAGAAGTGGACCGCAACCTGGTAAACATCCGCGACCTGTCGGTGCAATCGGCCACCGGCGCCAACCAGACCAGCGACGCCAGCCACGAGCTGTCCCGCCTGGCCGTGGACCTGAACAGCATGGTGGCGCGGTTCACGCTGTAGTTCGCCAACAGCACCGATCGTCGCCTGCGCCAGCCGCTACGGATCGCCATGAAGTCCGTCAGCAGTCGGCGCCGGGCGACGTTTTTTCGCCGCCTGTAAACAGGCGCAAAAGCTTTTTGACAGCATCGTATTTCAACAGGTTAGAATCGCTGGCACGCAGACTGCATGGTCAGTTTGTGCCCGCCTTTCTGCTTCTGGAGTACTGCCTTTGAATGCGACGACCATCAACAGCCTGTTCTTGATCGGCGCGTTGCTGGTAGGTGCGAGCATTCTGGTGAGTTCCCTTTCGTCCCGCCTCGGTATCCCGATCCTGGTGATCATCCTGGCCGTGGGCATGGCCGCCGGCGTCGACGGTGGCGGCATCATTTTCAACAACTACCCGACCGCCTACCTGGTGGGCAACCTCGCGCTCGCGGTGATCCTCCTCGACGGCGGCCTGCGCACCCGGGTCTCGAGCTTCCGCGTGGCTTTGTGGCCCGCGTTGTCGCTGGCCACCGTCGGCGTGATGATCACCACCGGCCTGACCGGCATGGCGGCCGCCTGGCTGTTCGACCTGAACCTGATCCAGGGCCTGCTGATCGGCGCCATCGTCGGCTCCACCGACGCCGCGGCGGTGTTCTCGCTGCTGGGCGGCAAGGGCCTGAACGAACGGGTCACCGCCAGCCTGGAGATCGAGTCGGGCAGTAACGATCCGATGGCGGTGTTCCTCACCGTGACCCTGATCGACATGCTCGCCAGCGGCCAGACCGGCCTGCACTGGAGCCTGCTGGGGCATCTGCTGCGCGAGTTCGGCATCGGCGGCCTGGTCGGCTTGGGCGGCGGCTGGCTGATGCTGCAACTGGTGAACCGCATCAACCTGGCCACCGGCCTGTACCCGATCCTGGTGATCGCTGGCGGCCTGGTGGTCTTCGCCCTGACCAACGCCCTGCATGGCAGCGGCTTCCTCGCGGTGTACCTGTGCGGCCTGGTGATCGGCAACCGCCCGGTGCGCAGCCGACACGGCATCCTGCACATGCTCGACGGCATGGCCTGGCTGTCGCAGATCGGCATGTTCCTGGTACTCGGCCTGCTGGTCACGCCCCACGACCTGCTGCCCATCGCCCTGCCGGCGCTGGGCCTGGCGCTGTGGATGATCCTGTTCGCCCGGCCGCTGTCGGTGATGGTCGGCCTGTTGCCGTTCAAGGCCTTCCACGGGCGCGAGAAAGCCTTTATTTCCTGGGTCGGCCTGCGCGGTGCGGTCCCGATCATTCTCGCGGTGTTCCCGCTGATGGCCGGGCTGCCCGAGGCCCAGCTGTACTTCAACCTGGCCTTCTTTATCGTGCTGGTGTCCCTGCTGGTGCAAGGCACCAGCCTGCCGTGGGTCGCCAAGCTGCTGAAAGTCACGGTGCCACCGGAGCCGGCGCCAATCTCCCGCGCCGCCCTGGAAGTGCATGTCACCAGCGAATGGGAGCTGTTCGTCTATCGCCTCGGCGCGGAAAAATGGTGCATCGGCGCAGCGTTGCGCGAGCTGAAAATGCCCGAAGGCACTCGTATCGCCGCCCTGTTTCGTCACCATCAACTGCTCCATCCGTCGGGTAGTACGGTGCTGGAAGCCGATGATTTGCTCTGCGTCATCGGCCATGAACACAACCTGCCGGCCCTCGGAAAACTCTTCAGCCAGGCACCGCAACGGGGCCTCGATCTGCGCTTCTTCGGCGACTTCGTTCTCGAAGGCGACGCCCAGCTGGGCGCGGTTTCGGCGCTGTACGGGCTGAAGCTCGAAGGGCTCGATCCGGACATGCCGCTGAGCCGCTTCATCACCCAGAAAGTGGGGGGCGCTCCGGTGGTCGGCGACCAGGTGGAATGGAACAACACCATCTGGACCGTTGCCGTGATGGAGGGGAACAAGATCAGCAAAGTGGGCGTCAGATTCCCCGAAGGAAGTCGCCCGGGCCCCGGACTCTTCCTCTAAACTGCCTAACTTCTCATCCAGCTTGACCGGTCTCTATGCCAACCCTGCGTACCTTTTTCGCCATTGCCCTGCTGGGCCTGAGCCTTTCTGTCGGCCCTCTGCAAGCGGCCGAACCGCCCAGTGCCGAGTCCGTCCAGCAGAGCCTGGATAAAATCGCCGAGCGCAAATTGCCGGAGGCCGATCAAAAGGCCCTGCAAGCGGTGCTGCAACAGACGCTGACCCAGCTGTCGAACAAGCAGGATTACGAGCAGCGCCTGAACGACCTCAAACAGCAGCTGAGCAATGCACCGCGCCAGACCAGCGAGAACCAGCGCGAGCTGACCCGCCTGAAGGCCACCAAGGTGGTGCCAGTGGCCCAGCGCTACGCCAACCTGCCGGTGTCGCAGCTCGAACAACTGCTGACCGAGCGCACCACCCAGCAGGGTGACATGCAGAAAGCCCTGGCCGAGGCCAACAGCCTGGCGATTACCGCGCAGACCCGCCCCGAGCGCGCCCAGGCCGAGATCAGCAGCAGCCAGACCCGCACCCAGCAGATCAATACGATCCTCAAGAACGGTAAAGACGCCGGCAAACCGATCAACGCCGACCAGCGCAATCAGCTCAACGCCGAACTGGCGGCGATCAACGCGCTGATCCCGCTGCGCCGCCAGGAACTGGCCGGCAACAGCCAACTGCAGGACCTGGGCAACAGCCAGCACGATCTGCTGATGGAAAAGACCGCGCGCCTGGAGCAGGAAATCCAGGACCTGCAGACCCTGATCAACCAGAAGCGCCTGGCCCAGTCCCAGGAAACCGTCACCCAGCAATCGATCGAAGCGCAAAAGGCCGGCAGCAGCAGCCTCCTGGCCACCGAAAGCGCGGCCAACCTGAAGCTCTCCGACTACCTGCTCAAAAGCACCGACCGCCTCAACGAGCTGACCCAGCAGAACCTGCAGACCAAGCAGCAACTCGACAGCGTGACCCAGAGCGATGCCGCGCTGGACGAGCAGATCGGCGTGCTCAAGGGCAGCCTGCTGCTGTCGAAGATTCTCTATAAACAGAAGCAGGCGCTGCCGCACTTGCGGCTCGATCGCGACCTGGCCGACCAGATCGCCGACATCCGCCTGTACCAGTTCGAGATCAACCAGCAGCGCGAGCTGATCAGCAGCCCCAGCAGTTACGTCAACAACCTGCTGGCCAGCCAGCCGTCCGAGCAAGTCACCCCGCAACTGCGCAAGACCCTGCTGGACCTGGCCATCACCCGCGCCGACCTGCTGGAGCGCCTGAGCCGTGAGCTGAGCGCGCTGCTCAACGAATCCATCACCCTGCAGCTCAACCAGAAGCAACTGCTGAGCACCTCGCAAAGCCTGCGCGCGACCCTTGATGAGCAGATGTTCTGGATTCCCAGCAACAAGCCGCTGGACGGCGAATGGCTGCAAGCGGTGCCGCTGCGCCTGGCCAAACAGGTCACTACCCTGCCCTGGTCGTCCAGCCTGAGCGAGCTGGCCGACGGCCTGGCGCAACGGCCGCTGCTGTTCCTGCCCTTGCTGTTGCTGATCGCGGCCCTGCTGTGGCGGCGCAAGAACCTGTACCTGCGCCTGAACAAGGTGCACAAGGACATCGGCCACTTCAAGCGCGACAGCCAATGGCACACGCCGCAGGCGATCCTGGTCAACATCCTGCTGGCGATGCCGGTCTCCCTTGGCCTGGCGCTGTGCGGCCTGGCCTTGCAGATCGACGCCCGCGGGCAGAACGCCAACCTCGGCGCGGCACTGTTGCAGATGGCCCAGGCCTGGCTGGTGTTCTATACCGCCTACCGGATCCTCGCCCCCGGCGGCGTGGCGGAACTGCATTTCCGCTGGGAAAAGCCCCAGGTCGAATTCCTCCAGGGCTGGGTCCGTCGCCTAGGGCTGGTGGTCATGGCCCTGGTGGCCGTGGTCGCCGTGGCCGAACACCAACCGGCGGCGCTGGCCGATGACGTACTCGGTATCGTCGTGGTCCTGGCCTGCTACGCCCTGATGGCCTGGTTGCTCAGCCGCCTGCTGAGCAGCCCGACGCACCAGAACGCCTCACTGTTCCGCAAGGCGGTGGCGGTGCTGTTCACTGCGCTGCCGATCGCCTTGTTCATCGCCGTGTGCTTCGGCTACTACTACACCGCGCTGAAGCTCAGCGACCGCCTGATCAATACCCTGTACCTGCTGATGTTCTGGCTGGTGATCGAAGCCACTTTCGTCCGCGGACTGGGCGTCGCCGCCCGGCGCCTGGCCTACCAGCGAGCCCTGGCCAAACGCCAGGCCGCCAAGGAGAGCGGCGACGGCGAAGCGGTGGTCGAAGAGCCGACCCTGGATATCGAGAAGGTCAACGAACAGTCCCTGCGCCTGATCCGCCTGGCCCTGCTCGGCGGCTTCATGGCCGGGCTGTACTGGGTCTGGTCGGACCTGATCAGCGTGTTCTCCTACCTGGACAACATCACCCTCTACGAATACACCAGCGGCGCTGGCGCCAACATGAGCATGGTGCCCATCAGCATCGGCGACATGCTCGGCGCGCTGATCATCGTCGGCATCACCTTCGCCCTGGCGCGCAACCTGCCGGGGCTGCTGGAGGTGCTGGTACTGTCCAGGCTGAACCTGGCCCAGGGCAGCGCCTACGCGACCACCACGCTGCTGTCCTATGTGATTGCCGGCGTCGGCTTCGTCTCGACCCTGTCGACCCTCGGCGTCAGCTGGGACAAGTTGCAGTGGCTGGTGGCTGCACTGTCAGTGGGCCTGGGTTTCGGCATGCAGGCGATCTTCGCCAACTTCATCTCCGGCATCATCATCCTGTTCGAGCGGCCGGTGCGTATCGGCGACACCATCACCATCGGCAACCTGTCGGGCACGGTGAGCAAGATCCGCATCCGCGCCACCACCATCACCGACTTCGATCGCAAGGACATCATCGTCCCGAACCAGACCTTCATCACCGGGCAACTGATCAACTGGTCGCTGACCGACACCGTCACCCGGGTGACTCTCAAGCTCGGCGTTGACTACGGCTCGGACCTGGACCTGGTCAAGGAGCTGCTGCTCAAGGCGGCCCGCGATAACCCGCGGGTACTGAAAGAACCCGAGCCCCATGTGTACTTCCTCAACTTCGGCGAAAGCACCCTGGACCACGAACTGCGCATGCACGTGCGCGAGCTGGGGGACCGCAACCCGGTGCTCGACGAGGTCAACCGCTTCATCAACCGTGAGTTCAAGAAGCAGCACATCAACATCTCGTTCCGCCAGATGGAGGTCTATCTGAAGAACCTCCATGGCCAGGAATACAAGATGGTGCCCATCGAGCCGGAGACCAAGACCATAGTCCCGCCGCCCGACGGCAAACCGCTGCAAGAACCGCCCTCCAGCAAGCTCGACTAAGGGCGCTATCCCTAGCAGAATGCTCGGACATTCTGCTGGAGATGGCCGTTGAAAGCCCTCGACGAACTGACCTTCGACAATCGCTTCGCCCGCCTGGGCGACGCGTTCTCAACCCATGTACTGCCCGAGCCGATCGACCATCCACGCCTGGTGGTGGCCAGTCCGGCAGCCATGGCGCTGCTGGACCTGGACCCCCTGGCCGCCGAAAGCCCGGTGTTCGCCGAGCTGTTCGGCGGGCACAAGCTGTGGGCCGAGGCCGAGCCCCGGGCGATGGTCTATTCCGGGCATCAGTTCGGCTCCTACAACCCCCAGTTGGGCGATGGTCGCGGCTTGCTGCTGGGCGAGGTGTACAACGCCGCCGGCGAACACTGGGACCTGCACCTCAAGGGTGCCGGCCAGACCCCCTACTCGCGCATGGGCGACGGCCGCGCCGTACTGCGTTCGTCGATCCGCGAATTCCTGGCCTCCGAGGCGCTGCATGCCCTGGGTATTCCGACCACCCGGGCGCTGTGCGTGATCGGCTCCGACACCCCGGTCTGGCGCGAGAAACAGGAGCGCGCGGCGATGCTGCTGCGCATGTCGCCCAGCCATGTCCGCTTCGGCCACTTCGAATACTTCTATTACACAAAACGCCCCGAGCAGCAGAAACAGCTGGGCGAGCACGTGCTGGCCATGCACTTTCCCGAGTGCCTGGAGCAGCCGGAACCCTACCTGGCGATGTTCCGCGAGGTGGTGGAGCGTAATGCCGAACTGATCGCCAAGTGGCAGGCCTACGGTTTCTGCCACGGGGTGATGAACACCGACAACATGTCGATCCTCGGCGTGACCTTCGACTTCGGGCCGTTCGCCTTTCTCGACGACTTCGATGCGCATTTCATCTGCAACCATTCCGATGACCAGGGGCGCTACTCGTTCAGCAACCAGGTGCCGATCGGCCAGTGGAACCTCAGCGCCCTGGCCCAGGCGCTGATGCCCTTCATCAGTGTCGAGGCCCTGCGGGAAACCCTCGGTCTGTTCCTGCCGCTGTTCCAGGCCCATTACCTGGACCTGATGCGCCGCCGCCTCGGCCTGACCAGCGCCGAAGACGAGGATCAGAAGCTGGTGGAGCGCCTGCTGCAACTGATGCAAGGCAGCGGCGTGGACTACAGCCTGTTCTTCCGTCGCCTGGGGGATGAATCTGTTGAACTGGCCGTAGCCCGGCTGCGCGACGACTTCGTCGACCGCCAGGGCTTCGATGCCTGGGCCGATCTGTACAAGGCCCGGGTCGCCCGCGAGCAGGACGACACTCAAGAACAGCGCCGCGCGCGCATGCACGCGGTCAACCCGCTGTACATCCTGCGCAATTACCTGGCGCAGAAGGCCATCGATGCCGCCGAGCAAGGGGATTACTCCGAGGTGCGCCGCCTGCACGCAGTGCTGAGCAAGCCGTTCGAACAACAGGCCGGCATGGACAGCTACGCCGAACGACCGCCCGAATGGGGCAAGCACCTGGAAATCAGTTGTTCATCCTGAGGGGTCAGGTAAAGGTCTCCATCGATACCTTGAAACGTGCGGCCAACCAACGGACCTGCCGCAGGTTGAGCTGACGCTTGCCACTCAGGATCTCCGAGACCACCGACTGCGCACCGACACCGGGCAGGTCGCTCTGGGTCAGGCCGTGTTCGCGCATCATGTAGCGCAACACATCTACTCCGCTGGCGACAGGCATCGGGCGATGCTCAAGATCGTAGGCTTCGATCCAGTCCCCGATGATGTCCACCAGGCTGTTGAGAGGATGGGCCTCGTCTTCCCCTGTCAGGTCCAGCAACTCGTCAAGGGCCTGAACCAACCTGTCGTAGTCCGCCTCGGTTTTCGGCTTGCGCAGCAACGGCGCAACGAACTGCCAGTGTTCGGCCACTTGCTCGATCAACGCACTCATCCTCGATCCTCCTTCCACTTACCCCGGTCATATTCACGGTGGTCCAACACATGGCGGATATAGAGCTTTTGCGTCGTGTAACGGACCAATGCAATCAGCCGTATCTTGTTGCCACCGATATCGAACACATGTAGCGGTCCGGCCTTGTCCACCGCCGGAAACATCGCCTTCATCGCGGCAAAATCCGCAAGCCGATTGCGCTTAAGCACGCGATACCAATCATCCAACGCCTTGGCCGAGTGCGGCCATTTTTCCTTGGCATCCCAAATTCGTTTAGCCGTGATTACCCGCATGCAAAGTCCTTATCGCATACTGCTATGGCAGCCTAGAGGGTGAAGCAACTTATCGCAAGTTGCTATAAATGCTCTCGGACCAATGGCACGGAGCATCGCCTCTCTCCAGCCTAGAACCGAGCAGAGGGTTGCCGCGCAAAGATGTATGAGCACATGCAACAGCTTGATAAACCAGCCCACAGACTCCAGATCGAGGCTATTGACCACTTATCCCGGAGCCCCTCATGTCCGATCCACTGTTGATCCCCTGCCCCCATTGCAACGGTTTGAACCGCATCCCCGCCGAGCGCCTGGGCGACCAGCCCAAATGCGGGCGCTGCAAAGGCCAGGTATTGCTGAACCAGCCTTTCGAACTGAAACAAGGCGACTACGCCAGCCAGATCAAGGGCGACCTGCCGTTGCTGGTGGATGTCTGGGCGGATTGGTGCGGGCCGTGCAAATCCTTCGCGCCGGTATTCGAGCAGGCGGCCGCGCAACTGGCGGGCAAGTGCCGGCTGGCCAAGCTCGACAGCGAGGCCAATCAGCAATTGTCGGCGCAGTTGGGAATTCGCTCGATTCCGAGCCTGATTCTGTTCAAGAACGGACGGGAAGTGGCACGCCAGAGTGGCGCCTTCCCGTTACCGCAGCTGATGAGCTGGTTGCGCAGCCAGGGCATCTGACCGCTATTTCAAAATCGCCTTGATCTGTAGGAGCGAGGCTTGCCCGCGATGAGTGCCTGACATTCAACATCGTCGTCGGTTGTCAGACCGTTATCGCGGGCAAGCCTCGCTCCTACAGAAGAGGGTCAGGCGCTTTCCAGCAGGTTATGCAGGTCGACGAACTGCTGGGTCAGCTTGTGCCGGGGGTCGAGGTGGATCAGTGGCAGGCTGGCCTGGTGGGATTCACGCATGCGCACCGAACTGGCCAGGTACACCGGCAATACCGGCAGGCCTTCGGCGATCAGCTCATCGAGAATTTGCTGGGGCAGGCTGGCGCGGGCCTGGAACTGGTTGACCACGATACCCTCGACCTGCAAGTCCTCGTTGTGGTCGTCCTTGAGCTCTTCGATTTCAGCCAGCAGGCCGTACAGCGCCTGGCGGGAGAAGCTGTCACAGTCGAAGGGAATCAATACGCGATCGGCGGCAATCAGCGCCGAAACCGCATAGAAGTTCAGGGCCGGCGGGGTATCCAGATAGATCCGGTCGTAGTCCTCGGCCAACTCGTCCAGCAGTTTGCGCAGCTTGTTGATCTTGTGCTTCGCCTCAAGCTTGGGCTGCAGATCCGCCAGTTCGGCGGTGGCCGTCACCACATGCAGGTTGTCGAACGGCGTTTCGTAGATATCGACCTGGTTCTTTTTCGAGAACGGTCCGGAAGACAGGGTCTGTTTGAAGAAATCGGCGATCCCCATGGGAATGTCGTCGCCGGTCAGGCCGGTGAGGTATTGAGTGGAGTTGGCCTGGGCATCCAGGTCCACCAGCAGCGTGCGATACCCCTCGCTGGCGCTCACAGCCGCCAGATTGCAGGCAATGCTCGACTTGCCGACTCCCCCTTTCTGATTGAACACCACGCGCCGCATGTCAGAACCTCCCTGCATCAAAGATCACCGAGTGTAGTAGCCAGCAGCGCTGCTTCGCTACCTCGCCGACGGCGGACTGCCAAGTCAGTTCCAATGGCCGGAATCAGCCTAAACTTTCTAATAGTTTCCGCGCCTTCGACCTGCCCCCACTCAATAATGGCCAAATGACACCTTTCACCTGTCGAATTTTGTCATTTCCACTGAGCGAAACATAACCAATGTTTGCTACCAGCCAGTCACACCGGGATAATGCGCGCCACTCGGCTGTAGCTTCGTGCCAGGTAAGTCTCCGATCGAAACGCCTGACCACGTCAAGGAAGCCCGCAGGGGCGGGATGAATTTTCAAGTGATCAACTTCAACATCGCTCAATGGCGCGCGTGGGCCCCTGGGCTCGAAAGCGTGGACGATTGGCAGGCCTGGAGCCGACAGCCGGTCGTGCTCGAGAGCAGTGATGCTGCCCCTGACGTGTCGTTTCTTCCGGCCATGCAGCGCCGGCGCCTCAGCCGTCTGGCCCGCATGGCCTTCAGCGTAGGCTGGCCCCTGGCCGAAGGCCTGGAACAGCTACCGTTGGTCTTTATTTCCCGGCATGGCGAAACGCCGCGGACCTTCGACATCCTCAGCGACCTGGCGGCCGACCAGCCGTTGTCCCCGACCCAGTTCAGCCTCTCGGTGCACAACGCGGTGATCGGCCTGTGGTCGATCATGCGTGGCGAAACCAGCGAAATGACCGCCCTCGCCGCCGCCGGCGACGGCCTTGAACACGGCATGCTAGAGGCCGCGGCGCTGCTTGAGGAAGGCGCCCCGGCGGTGCTGCTGGTGGTCACCGAAGAGCAGCCACCCGAAGCCTATGCCACCTGGATCGACGACGTGCCTTTCCCCTATGCGGTGGGCCTGTTGCTGACCCCCGGCAAAGAGTGGCAACTGACGCTTGGTACCGCCACCGAGGAAGCACCCCGCGCCAAGTGGCCCCATGCCCTGAATCTCTTGCGTACCCTGCTCGGCGAGCAGACCTCCTGCCAACATGCCTGGAAGAACCGTGTATGGAACTGGCAACGCAACCTGTAAACACAAAACCCCGCGACGCCTACTACTGGCGCCTGGTCGCCACGGCAGCGAGCTTCGCCTTGTTCGGCCTGGTCGGCCTGGGCCTGCGCCTGGTGATTTTCCCGCTGCTCGCCTGCCTGCCCGGCAATGCCGAAGCGCATCGCCAGCGCGCGCGGCGCACCATCGGCCGGCTGTTCTGGCTGTTCATCCGTTTCATGGCCCGTAGCGGCGTGCTGACCTATGAAGTCGAAGGCGCGGAAAAGCTCGGCCGCCCCGGACAAATAATCATCGCCAACCACCCGTCGCTGATCGACGTGGTGTTCCTCATCGGCCTGGTGCGCAACGCCAACTGCGTGGTCAAGCAGAGCCTGTGGCAGAACCCCTTTACCCGCGGCCCGATACGCGAAGCCGAATACATCAGCAACGACGGCAGCATGGATATGCTCGACGCCGCCGGCGAAGCCCTGCGCAATGGCCAGACCCTGGTGATCTTCCCCGAGGGCACCCGCACCCAGCCGGGCAAGGCCCCGGCCTTTCATCGGGGGGGCGCGGCAATCGCCTTGCGGGGTGCGAGAATCATCACCCCGGTGGTGATCAAGGTCAGCCCGACCACCCTGACCAAGGCCGAACCCTGGTACCGCATCCCGATGCGCCGCGTGCACTTCAGTTTTCGCGTCGGAGCCGATATAGACCCGTATGCCTTTGCCGCCCAAGGCCCCGCACCGCAGGCCTCGCGCAAGCTCAACGATTATTTGCATCACTACTTCATTAAGGAGCTCGCCGAAGATGAGCGATCTGCACCTAGAAATTAAAATGTTGATCATCGATGCCCTGGGCCTCGAAGACATCAGCGTGCAAGACATCGGCAACGAGCAGACGCTCTTCGGTGAAGGCCTGGGCCTGGACTCGGTCGACGCCCTGGAACTGGGCCTGGCGATCCAGAAACGCTACGGCATCAAGATCGACGCCGATGCCAAGGACACCCGCAACCACTTCACCAACGTGGCGAGCCTTGCGGCGTTCGTCACTGCAAAACAGGCAGCTTGAGACCGGACCATGCAAACTCGCGACGACATCTTCAACACCTTGCGTGATGCCCTGGTGGAACTCTTCGAACTGGAACCGGAACGCGTAAGCCTGGAATCCAACCTGTATCAAGACCTGGAAATCGACAGCATCGACGCCGTCGACCTGATCGATCACATCAAGCGCAAGACCGGCAAGAAAATCGCCGCCGAGGAATTCAAGTCGGTGCGTACCGTCAATGACGTGGTCGAGGCGGTGTACCGTCTGGTCCAGCCGGCCGCATGAGCCGGCTGATCGGCCTTGGCCTGCTGCTGGCGGGCCTGTTGTATCCCTTTGCGGTGTATTTCGGCATGGAGCGTTTCGCGCCATGGCAGTTCGGCCTGTTGCTCGGCAGCCTGTGGCTGGCCCGGGTCCTGACTGGCGAACGGCGCCCCGGCAGCCTGTTGATGGCGGGCGCCGCCCTGGTCTTCTGCCTGCTGCTGGCGTTGTTCGACAGCCCATCGTTATTGCGCTGGTACCCGGTACTGGTCAGCGGCTTCATGCTCACGCTGTTCGGCCTGAGCCTGAAATTCGGTCCGCCGGTGGCCGAGCGCCTGGCCCGCCTGAGCGAGCCGGAACTGCCGGAAAAGGCGATTCGCTATACCCGCCAGGTGACTGTCGCCTGGAGTGTGTTTTTCCTCTGTAACGGATTGCTCGCCGCCGCCCTGACCCTGTGGGCGCCGCTGAGCTGGTGGACGTTGTACAACGGCCTGATCGCCTACGGGTTGATGGGTTTGCTGTTTGCCATTGAATGGCTGTTACGACAACGCGTACGAGGCCGCGCATGAATTGGATAAAACTTGAGCACCTGCTGCTCAAGTCGCTGCCGGAACGGGCCATCACGCTCGAACCGGCACTCGATCACAGCAAGCTGCAGCACCAGGCCCTGAGCCTGGCCGCAGGCTTGCAGGCCAGGGGCGTACAGCGCCTGGCCCTGCACCTGGAAGATGCCGCCGAGCTGGCCATCGCCCTGCTCGGCGCCTGGCGCGCCGGGGTCAGCGTGCTGCTGCCCGCCGACCTGCAACCCCAGACCCGGCAACGCTGGGCGACACAGATCGATCTGTGGCTGACCGACCAGCCCGGCGATGCTCACTTGGCCGACTTCGACCAGCCGCCATTGCCCGCCGCCGAACTCGATCTCGACACCTGCCGCCTGAGCCTGTGCACCTCCGGCTCCAGCGGCGAACCCAAGCGCATCGACAAATCCCTGCGCCAGCTGGCCAACGAAGTCGAGGCCCTGGAGCAACTGTGGGGCGAGGGATTGGGCCAGGCCTGCATCATCGGCAGCGTCGCCACCCAACATATCTACGGCCTGCTGTTCCGTGTGCTCTGGCCGCTCTGCGCCGGGCGCACCTTCGTCCGTCGGCAGTTGCCGTTCCCGGAAGACCTGCAGCGCGCCAGCCGCGAACACCCGGCCTTTGCCTGGGTCGCCAGCCCGGCATTGCTCAAGCGCATGGGCGACAACCTCGACTGGCCGGCCCTGAGCCCGGTGCGCCGGGTGTTTTCCTCCGGAGGCGCGTTGCCCGCCGACGCCGCGCAAGGCCTGCACCAGCGCCTGCAACAATGGCCAACGGAGATCCTCGGCAGCTCGGAAACCGGCGGCATCGCCTGGCGCCAGGGCGACAGCCTGTGGCAAGCCTTCGCCGGGGTCGAACTGAGCCAGGACAGCGACGGTGCCCTGCTGATCGCCTCGCCCTACCTGCCGGCCGGGCATGTCGAACACACCGCCGATGCCGCGCGCATCGCCGCCGATGGGCGTTTCGAGCTGCTCGGGCGCCTGGACCGGATCGTCAAGCTGGAAGAAAAACGCATTTCCCTGCCGATGCTGGAACAGGCCCTGGCCGGGCATGCCTGGGTCGCCGAAGCGCGCCTTGGGGTGGTCCGGGAAAACCGCGCCTCCCTCGGCGCGCTGCTGGTCCTCAGCGAACAAGGCCTGCACGCCTTGCGCAATCAGGGGCGTCGGGCCCTCACCCAAGCGCTGCGCCAGCACCTGAGCCAGCATTGCGAGGCCCTGGCGCTGCCACGCCGCTGGCGCCTGCTGCGCCAGTTGCCCCTGAACAGCCAGGGCAAGCTGCCCCAGGCCGACGTCGAAGCCCTGCTGCTGGCCCCGCGTCCACGGACGCCGGAAGTGCTGGAACAACTCGAGGCCGACGGCGAATGGAGCCTGCAACTGGCGATCCCGCCGGACCTGGCCTACTTCAGTGGCCACTTCCCCCAGACCCCGGTGCTGCCGGGCGTGGTCCAGGTGGACTGGGCATTGGCCCTGGGCCAGCAGTTCCTCGGTCTGCCGGGCCGCTTTGCCGGCATGGAAGTGCTGAAGTTCCAGCAACTGGTACGCCCCGGAGACCAGGTGCAACTGCACCTGCGCTTCGATCATGAGCGCGGCAAACTCTACTTCGCCTATCGCAATGACACCGCCGCCTGCTCCAGCGGCCGCATCCTGCTGGAGAACGCCTGTGGATAAGTTATTGGCCCCAGGCAAGCGCAGCCCCCATCTGCTGCCAGCGTTGCGGGCTTTTGTAGCCGCTGCCGAAGGCTGCGATCGGCCGCGTAGCGGACGCCTGGGAGACAACCCCCATGCATAACCCCTGCGCCGTGATCCCGGTCTACAACCATGAAGCCGCCGTGCCGGCGGTGGTCGAGGCCCTGCTCGCCAGCGGCCTGCCCTGTGTGCTGGTGGACGACGCCAGCAGTCCGGCCTGTGCTGCCGCGCTGGAGCGACTTGCCAAGCGTGAACAGGTGTTCCTGGTCAAGCTCGCGGTCAACCAGGGCAAGGGTGGCGCGGTCATGGCCGGGCTGCGCGAAGCCTCGCGCCTGGGCTTCAGCCACGCCCTGCAAGTGGACGCCGACGGCCAGCACGACCTGCGCGATGTGGATAACTTTATCGCCACCTCCCGCACCCACCCCGAAGCGCTGGTCTGCGGTTATCCACAGTACGACGCCAGCGTGCCCAAGGGCCGTTTTTACGCGCGCTACCTGACCCACGTCTGGGTCTGGATCAATACCCTGTCGTTGCAGATCCCCGACTCCATGTGCGGCTTCCGGGTCTACCCCCTGCCACCCGTCCTGGCGCTGATCGACTCGGTGAAGATCGGCCGGCGCATGGACTTCGACACCGACATTCTGGTGCGCCTGGCCTGGCGCAATCAGCCGATGCGCTGGTTGCCGACCAAGGTCCGTTACCCGGTGGATGGCCTGTCGCACTTTCGCCTGTTCCACGACAACCTGCTGATTTCCAGCATGCACGCCCGGCTGTTCTTCGGCATGTTGCTGCGCGCGCCGCTGATCCTCTGGCGACGGTGGCAGGCATGACGGCGCTACCAGACAAGCAGGACAAGCAACATTGGGCCGAGCACAAAGAGCGCGGCAGCTTCTGGCTGATGAAGCTCACCGCCTTCGGCGTGCGTGTGCTCGGGCGCCGGGTGTTGAGCCCGGTGCTGTACATCATCGTTTTCTATTTTTTCCTGTTCGGCCGCGGCGCCCGCCGCAGCGCCTGGTTGTACCAGCAGCGCCTGGCCGACTGGAGCGGCAAGGCCGAGCTGCGTCCCAGCCACTGGCGGGTCTTCGGCCAGTTCATGGCGTTCGCCGACTCCCTGCTGGACAAGCTCGACGTGTGGAACGGCAAGCTGCGCCTGGAACAGATCGAGATCGTCGACCCGGCCCGGCTGCGCGACCAGTTGCGTGGCGCCCGCGGACAGATGCTGGTGGGTGCGCACCTGGGTAACCTCGAAGTCTGCCGCGCCCTGGCCGAGCTGGGCGAGAAGGTCACCATGAACGTGCTGGTGCACACCAAGCACGCCGAACGTTTCAATCGCCTGCTGGGCGAGGCCGGGGCCACCAACCTGCGGCTGATCCAGGTCAGCGAGCTGGATCCGGCGGTCATGCTGCAGCTGAGCCAGCGCCTGGATCGCGGCGAGTGGCTGGCGATTGCCGGCGACCGTGTACCACTGCATGGCGGGCGCAACGTGCGGGTGGATTTCCTTGGCCATCCGGCGCCCTTTCCCCAGGGGCCATGGCTGTTGGCGGGCCTGCTGAAATGCCCGGTCAACCTGCTGCTGTGCCTGAAAAACAATGGCCGCTATCGAGTGTTCCTCGAACCCTTCACCGAGACCGTGGCGTGGAAGCGCAGCGATCGCGAACAGGTTATCGCCCAGTGGACTGCCCGCTACGCCGAGCGCCTGGGCCAGTACTGCCTCGAAGCGCCCCAACAATGGTTCAACTTTTACCCTTTCTGGAAGACCGATGACGACGCATCCGCTTGAGCCGGTAACCTTCGGCGAACTCCCTTTGCGCATCGAAGACGTGCTGGCCCTGGCCAACCGTCAGGCGCCGACCCGACTGCAGGACGACAGCGCATTCCGTCAGCGCATCGCCAAGGGCGCGCAATTCCTCGATTCGCTGCTGGACAAGGAAGGCGTGATCTACGGCGTGACCACCGGCTACGGCGACTCCTGCGTGGTCGCGGTGCCGCTGCAACACGTCGAGGCGCTGCCCCGTCATCTGTACACCTTCCACGGCTGCGGCCTGGGCAAGCTACTGGACGCGCAAGCCACCCGCGCGGTGCTGGCGGCGCGCTTGCAGTCGCTGTGCCATGGCGTGTCCGGGGTGCGCGTGGAGTTGCTGGAGCGCCTGCAGGCATTCCTCGAACACGACATCCTGCCGCTGATTCCCGAAGAAGGTTCGGTGGGCGCCAGTGGCGACCTGACGCCGCTGTCCTACGTGGCCGCGACCCTGTCCGGCGAGCGTGAGGTGATGTTCCGCGGCGAGCGCCGGACCTCGGCCGAGGTGCACCGCGAGCTGGGCTGGGAACCGCTGGTACTGCGGCCGAAAGAAGCCCTGGCGCTGATGAACGGCACCGCAGTGATGACCGGCCTGGCCTGCCTGGCCTTCGCCCGCGCCGACTACCTGCTGCAACTGGCCACGCGCATCACCGCGCTGAACGTGGTCGCCTTGCAGGGCAACCCGGAGCACTTCGACGAGCACCTGTTCGCCGCCAAGCCGCATCCGGGGCAGATGCAGGTCGCCGCCTGGCTGCGCCAGGACCTGGCCATCGACGCACCGACCGCGCCGCTGCACCGCCTGCAGGACCGTTACTCGCTGCGTTGCGCGCCCCATGTACTGGGCGTGCTGGCCGACAGCCTGGGCTGGCTGCGCGGTTTCATCGAAACCGAGCTGAACAGCGCCAACGACAACCCGATCATTGACGCCGAAGCCGAACGCGTGCTGCACGGCGGGCATTTCTACGGCGGGCACATCGCCTTCGCCATGGACAGCCTGAAGAACCTGGTGGCCAACGTCGCCGACCTGCTGGACCGCCAGCTCGCGCTGCTGGTGGACGAACGCTACAACCATGGCCTGCCGAGCAACCTGTCCGGCGCCCCGGCGGACCGCGCCATGATCAACCACGGCTTCAAGGCGGTGCAGATCGGCACCAGTGCCTGGACCGCCGAAGCCCTGAAAAACACCATGCCGGCCAGCGTGTTCTCGCGCTCCACCGAATGCCACAACCAGGACAAGGTGAGCATGGGCACCATCGCCGCCCGCGATGCGATCCGCGTGCTGGAGCTGACCGAACAGGTTGCCGCCGCCACCCTGCTGGCCGCCAACCAAGGCGTCTGGCTGCGTGGCCAGGCCGAGGATGCACGGCCATTGCCACCGGCCCTGGCAGCCATGCACCAAGAGCTGGCCAAGGACTTCCCGCCGGTGATCGAGGACCGCGCCCTGGAAGGCGAGCTGCGCCTGTGCCTGCAACGTATCGCCGAGCAACACTGGAGGCTGCATGCGTAGTCGGGGCGTGCTGCACGCGGACACCGAGATCCAGGTGCCGTTTTTCGACGTCGACACCATGCACGTGGTCTGGCACGGGCATTACGTGAAGTACCTGGAAGTGGCCCGTTGCGCCCTGCTCGACAAGCTCGGCCACAACTACAACCAGATGCTCGAATCCGGCTACGCCTGGCCGGTGATCGACCTGCAGCTGCGTTATGTGCGCGGCGCGGTATTCGGGCAGAAGCTCAATGTCCGCGCCAGCCTGGTAGAGTGGGAAAACCGCCTGAAGATCAACTACCTGATCAGCGACCTGGAAACCGGCGAACGCCTGACCCGCGCCAGCTCGGTGCAGGTGGCGGTGGAGATCGCCAGCCGCGAGATGCAGTTGGCCTCGCCCAAGGTGTTCACCGATGCCGTGGAAAGGATGCTGCCATGAGAGCCCTTTGTAGCCACTGGCGCAGCCTGCGATCGGCTGTGCAGTACCCGCAAACCCTGAGTACCGAAACGCCACGCCCGCTACGCGCTCGATCGCAGCCTCGCGGCGTCTACAGGCTGTTGGGACTGCTGTTGGCGCTCGGCTTCAGCTCGTTGGCCAATGCCTTCGACCTGCAACAGCTCAGCGACCAGTTGGCCAAACCCGAGGTGATCCACGGCAGCTTCGTCCAGGAGAAACACCTGCGCGCCCTGCCCCAGCCGCTGACCAGCAAGGGCAACTTCGTCCTGGCGAAGAACCATGGCCTGCTGTGGCTGCTGAAAACACCGCTGCAACAGGACTACCGCATCACCGGCAAAGGCATCGCCCGCCGGGATGGCAGCGGCTGGCAAATGCTGCCGAACAAGAGCGCCGGGGCCGAACAGAACCGCCTGTTCCTCGCCGTGCTGCAAGGCGACAGCAGCGGCCTGCAACGGGACTTCGAGCTGGCCCTGGCCGGCGACGCCAAGGCCTGGAAACTGACCCTGACCCCACGTTCGCTGCTGCTCAAGCAGGTGTTCAACCAGATCAACATCGACGGTGGCGAACTGGTGCAGCGCATCGAACTGCTGGAAACCCAGGGCGACAGTACCCTGCTGAAAATGTATGACAGCATCAGCAACCAGCCCTTGAGCGACGCGGAGCAACATGACTTTGCCGAGTGAACGCTGGTGGCCGCGCCTGTTCCTGCTCCTGCTGGTGGCCGTGCTGGCCCTGGCCGGCTGGCAATGGCGCCACGGCGCGCCACTGTCGGCCAACCTCATGGAACTGGTGCCAGGCACCGACCCCGATGCCCTGGAGCTCAAGGCCGAGCAGCGCATGCAGGAACCGCTGAACCGCGAAATGCTGGTGCTGGTGGGCCACGCCGAGCGCCAGCAGGCCATCGCCATGGCCCAGCGCCTGGGTGAGCAATGGCAGGCCAGCGGGCTGTTCGAAAAGGTCCAGTGGAACCTGCAGGCCGACCTGCCGGCACTGCGCACGCAATTGCTGCAAGGGCGCCTGGCAATGCTGGGCGCCGCCGATCGCCAGCAACTGATCGAGCACCCCGACGCCTTTATCCAGCAGCGCGTACAGGCGCTGTTCGACCCCTTCAGCGGTTTCAGCCTGGTCCCGAGCCAGGACGACTGGCTGGGCCTGACCGGGCGCATCCAGAATAGCCAGCCGCAACGCGGCGCGGTGCAACTGGACATCGGCAGCGGCACCCTGATCGCCGATGCCGACGGCAAGAGCTGGGTGCTGCTGCGAGCACGCACCACCGGCAACGCCTTCGACATGCAGCTACCGCTGCAGGTGGCGGCCTTGCTCCAGCGCAGCCGCGAACAGGCCGCCCAGGCCGACGTCCAGCTGCTGGCCGCCAGCGGCCTGCTCTACGCCGCCAACGGCCAGCAGCAAGCCTCCCGCGAGATCACCTGGGTCGGCGGCGGCGCCACCGTCGGCATCCTCTTGCTGCTGTTGCTGGCCTTCCGTCGCTGGCGAGTGTTGCTGGCGTTCGTGCCAGTGCTGGTGGGCATGCTGTTCGGCGCGGTGGCCTGCGTGGCCTTCTTCGGCCACATGCACGTGATGACCCTGGTGCTGGGTTCAAGCCTGATCGGCGTCGCCGTCGACTACCCCCTGCACTACCTGTCCAAGAGCTGGAGCCTGCGTCCCTGGCACAGCTGGCCGGCCCTGCGCCTGACCCTGCCCGGGCTGAGCCTGAGCCTGGCCACCAGTTGCATCGGCTACCTGGCATTGGCCTGGACACCGTTCCCGGCCCTGACCCAGATCGCCGTGTTCTCCGCCGCCGGGTTGCTGGGCGCCTACCTGAGCGCGGTGTGCCTGCTGCCGGCGCTGCTGCGCGGCGTCGAGCTGCAACCGGCGCAATGGCCGCTGCGCGTCGCCGAATGGCTGCTGAACCTGCGCACCCAGTTGCTCAAACGCGTGTCCAGCCCCTGGCTGCTGGCACTGGTGATCGCCTTCTGCGCCGGTGGCCTGTGGCAGCTCGACAGCAAAAACGATATCCGCCAGTGGATCGGCGCGCCGCCACAACTGCTCAACGAAGCCCAGGCCATCGCGCGGATCACCGGCTACCAGCCCACCAGCCAGTTTTTCCTGGTGCGCGGCGCCGATCAGCAACAGCTGCTCGAACGCCTCGGCGCCCTGAGCGAGCGCCTGGAGCAACTGGTCAACCTGGAGAAACTCCAGGGCTACCTGTCGCTCAACCAGCTGGTGAGCCTGCCCAGCGAGCAACAGCGCCTGCGCCAGGCCCTGGACGCGCTGCCGCGGTACTGGCAGCCGCTGCTGGATCTCGGAGTCCCGGTCACGGCCCTGAACGCTGAACTCGCGCAACTGCGGGCGCTGCCCGACGAAGACATCGACAGCGCCCTGCAAGGCCCGCTGGCCGAGCCTTACCGCACCCTGTGGCTGGGCCCCACCGACAACGGCGTGGCGGCGATGGTCAGCCTGCAGGGGCTGAACAACCCACAGCTGCTGCGGATACAGGCGCAGGATCTGCCGGGGGTGCAACTGGTGGACCGCCTGGGCGACCTGAACCAAGTGTTCGCCGCCACCCAGGTCAGCGCCGCCGAGCTCAAGCTCGCCTCCTGCGTGCTGATCGTCTTGCTGCTGATCCTGCCGTTCGGCCTCGGCGGCGCCCTGCGTCTCGTCGCCCTGCCGCTGCTGGCGGCCCTGTGCAGCCTCGCCAGCCTGGGCTGGCTGGGGCAACCGCTGACCCTGTTCAGCCTGTTCGGCCTGTTGCTGGTGACCGCCATCAGCGTCGACTACGCCATCCTCATGCGCGAACAGGTCGGCGGGGCCGCCGTGAGCCTGCTCGGCACCTTGCTTGCAGCGGTGACCACCTGGCTGTCGTTCGGCCTGCTGGCGATTTCCAGCACTCCGGCGGTCAGCAACTTCGGCCTGTCGGTGAGCCTGGGCCTGGCCTTCAGTTTTATCCTGGCGCCCTGGGCCGGTCGCCAGCGCCATCGCCAGCCCGTTACGGAGCCCGTCCTGTGATGATTGCCCTGTTCTGGCTCATGGCGCTGCTGCTGTTCGCGCTCGCCACCCGCATCGGCAGCCGTTTCGGCCTGATCCCGATCGTCAGCCAGTTGCTGCTGGCGACCTTCGGCCTACCGCTGCTGATGCTGTTCTGGATCGAACCGCACTGGCAACTGAGTGGCGCCCAGCTGGTCTCGCCGGGCTGGCTGAAGAACCTGTACGGCCTGAGTTTCGCCCTGCTGCTGGGGCATATCCTCAGCGACGTGATCGACCTGCGCCTGGACCGCCAGAGCCTGAAGATCGCCCTGCCGAGCTTCGCCATTCCCTTCGCCTGCGGCCTGGCCACGGCGGTCTGGCTGTTGCCGGCGCAACCCTGGCTGAGTTCCCTGGCGGTCGGCCTGCTGTTCGCCATTACCGCGATTCCGGTGCTGTACCTGTACCTGCGGCACATCGACTACCCGCCGCTGGCCACCCGGCGCCTGGTGCAGACCGCGATCCTCATCGACCTCGGCTGCTGGACCCTATTCGGCGTCGCCCAGGGCAGCCTGCACCTGAGCAGCCTGCTGCTGCCGCTGGCCGGCGCCTGCCTGCCGCTGCTCCTGCGCGGCCTCGGCCTGCGCCAGCCGTTGCTGCACAGCCTGGGCTTCTTCGGCCTGCTGGTGGTGGCCGAGCATTACAAGCTCAACGCGCTGATTTTCGGCATCGGTTACCTGCTGTGCATGGCCGCCCTCAAGGTGCCGCTGGTGCTGCCGTTAAAGGCAGCCTGGATGAGCCGTTTGCAGACCTTTATCGCCATCCCGCTGATCCTCACGTTCGGCATCGTGCAGATCAATGTGCACAGCGCCATGGACAGCCTCGGCTGGGTGCAGCTGGGGGCGTTGCTGCTGTTGCCGATTGCCAGCAAGCTGCTCGGCAACTGGCTCGGCCTGGGCTGGGCCGGCGCCTCCTTCAAGGGCGCCAGTCGCTGGCGGGAAAGCCTGCTGCTGAACATTCGCGGGCTGAGCGAGATCGTCTTTCTTAACCTGCTGCTGCAACAACGGCTGATCAGCCCGGCGCTGTATTTCGCGCTGATGCTCATGGGCCTGATCGCCACCCTGATGCCGGCCCTGGCCGGGCTGCACCGAACACCTTTGGTCCCTTCGAACCTGAACATCGCCGAACCGGCAAGGAGCCCCAGTGCCAACAGTTGAAATGGAACGCCGCCGGATTGTGGTGATCGGCGCTGGCCCATCGGGCGCCATCGCCGCCGCGCTGCTCAAGGGCAAAGGCCACGACGTGCTGATCGTCGAGCGCCAGCATTTCCCACGCTTTTCGATCGGTGAAAGCCTGCTGTCCCACTGCCTGGATTTCGTCGAAGAGGCCGGCATGCTCGAGGCGGTCAAGGCTGCGGGCTTCCAGCTGAAGAACGGCGCCGCGTTCGCCTGGGGCGAGCGTTACAGCGCCTTCGATTTCGGCGACACCTTCAGCAACGGCAAGCCCACCACCTTTCAGGTGCAACGCGCCGACTTCGACAAGCTGCTGGCCGATCAGGCCGCCCTGCAAGGCGTTGAAGTGCGTTATGGCGAGGCCATCGTCAGCGCCGACTTCAACCTGGCCAGGCCGCAGCTGCAGGTGCTGCGCGAAGACGGCAGCGAGTACCGCGTGGAGGCCGACTTCGTCCTCGACGCCAGCGGCTACGGCCGTGTGCTGCCACGCCTGCTGGACCTGGAAGCGCCCTCGAACTTCCCTGTCCGCCAGGCGGTGTTCACCCATATCGAAGACCATATCGACAGCCCGGCTTTCGAGCGGGAAAAGATCCTCATCACCACTCACCCCAGCAAACGCGATGTGTGGTTCTGGACCATCCCGTTCAGCAACGGACGCTGCTCGATCGGCGTGGTGGCGGCCAAGGAGCACTTCGACGGCCGTGACGACGACCTGGACCAGTGCCTGCACGGTTTCATCGAGGAAACCCCAAGCCTGGCCAAGGTCCTGCACAACGCCGTCTGGGACACCCCGGCGCGGACCATCGGCGGCTACTCGGCCAACGTCAAGACCCTGCACGGCCCGGGCTTCGCGCTGCTGGGCAACGCCGCGGAATTCCTCGACCCGGTGTTCTCCTCCGGAGTGACCATTGCCATGCGTTCGGCGAGCATGGCCGCCGCCGTGCTGCATCGGCAGTTGCAGGGCGAAAGCGTGGATTGGGAAAAAGAGTTCGCCGCCCCCCTCAAGCGCGGCGTCGACACCTTCCGCTGCTACGTCGAGGGCTGGTACGCCGGCACCTTCCAGGACGTGATTTACCACCCGGGCAGCTCGCCGGAAATTCGCCGGATGATCAGTTCGATCCTCGCCGGTTATGCCTGGGACGAACGCAACCCGTTCGTCAGCGAACCCAAGCGCCGGCTGCGCATGCTCTCGGAAATCTGCGCCATGGAGGCTCCATGAACGACACCCAGCCGCAATACCTGAGCGCCAGCTACATCGAGGAAACCCGCTTCGGCTTCTGGTTCCTGCGCAGCCATACCTGGCAGCATCATGTGCTGCGGGTGGCGATCAACGACCTGCGCCGCCTGTTCGACAAGGAACCGCCGGCCAACCCGGTGCTGCTGGATGCCGGCTGCGGCCAGGGCAAGTCGTTCCAGTACCTGAGCCAGGTGTTCGCCCCGCGGCGCCTGATCGGCCTGGACGCCGACCCGCACAGCCTCAGGCTCAGCAGCGAAGAGGCGGCGCGCCAGGGCCTGCAGGTCGAGCTGATCGGCAGCGACTGCGCGACCCTGGACGTGGCCGATGCCAGCGTCGACCTGCTGTTCTGCCACCAGACCTTTCATCACCTGGTGGAACAGGAAAAAGCCCTGGCCGAGTTCTATCGCGTGCTCAAGCCGGGCGGTTACCTGCTGTTCGCCGAATCCACCGAGGCCTACATCGACACCTGGGTGATCCGCTGGCTGTTCCGCCACCCGATGCACGTGCAGAAAAGCGCGGCGCAGTACCTGGAAATGATCCGACGACAGGGTTTTGAATTTACCCCGCGCAATGTGTCTTATCCCTATCTGTGGTGGAGCCGCGCCAAGGATTTCGGGCTGCTCGAACGCTTCGGCCTGCGCCGCCCGAAACCCTTTGGCCAACGGGAAGAAACCCTGGTCAATGTGGTCGCCCGCAAACCCTTGCACGAAGGTGCCGCTGGATGATCCGTGCCCTGCTCGTCGGCTGCCTGTTGTTGCTGAGCGCCTGCGCCAGCCAGCCGCCGCTGCCCGAGAAAACCCCGAGCCTGGCCCTGCCGCTGCAACTGCATATCGAGCGGCAACAGGCCGGGCAGCGCCAGGACTGGCTGCTGGTGATCCAGGCCGAAGGGCCGGGCATCCGCTGGTCGCTGCTCGACCCGCTGGGCATTCCCCTGGCGCGCCAGCAACTGATCGAGGGTCGCTGGCAGGCTGACGGCCTGCTGCCGCCGAACCCGGAGGCCCGCGAACTGTTCGCCGCACTGCTGTTCGCCCTCACGCCCGCGGGCGAACTGCGAGATAATTATCCAGCCGCCCGGCAGCACGGCGCGCAGCGTGACCTCGCCCCGCACTGGCAGGTCCGCTATCGCCAGGCCCTGGATTTTCGCCTGGAGCTGCCCCAGGGCTTGTACTACCACATCAGCCCGCTGACCGCCGAGAACGCCTCATGACGGCCTACCTGAATGCCCTCGGGGTGATCTGTGCCCTTGGGCGCGACAAGCAGCAAGTGGCCCGCAGCCTGTTTGCCGGCGACTGCTCCGGCATGCGCGCCGCAGCCGGCTGGGTAACGGAGCGCAGCGTGCCGGTGGCCGCTGTCCAGGGGCCGCTGGCAAGCATTCCAGCGGAGCTGGGGCAGCAGAGCAGCCGCAACAACCAGCTGCTGCTGGAGGCCGCCCTGCAGATCCGTGGCGACATCGACCAGGCCATCGCCCGCTACGGCCACAGCCGCATCGGCATCGTCCTCGGCACCAGCACCTCGGGCATCGACGAAGCCAGCCGTGGCATCGCCCATTACCTGCGCGACCGGCACTTCCCGGCCGACTACGACTACCGGCAGCAGGAACTGGGCGCGCCGGCGAACTTTCTCGCCGACTGGCTCGACCTCAGTGGCCCGGCCTACGTGATTTCCACCGCCTGCACCTCCAGCGCCCGGGCGCTGATGAGCGCCCGCCGCCTGCTCGACCTGGGCCTGTGCGACGCGGTGCTGTGCGGCGGCGTCGACAGCCTGTGCAAGCTGACCCTCAACGGTTTCTCGGCCCTGGAAGCGGTGTCCGCCCAGCGCTGCAATCCGTTCTCGGTCAACCGCGATGGCATCAATATCGGCGAAGCCGCCGTGCTGTTCCTGATGAGCAAGGAAACCCTCGGCGCGCAACCGATCGCCTTGCTCGGCGCCGGCGCCAGCTCCGACGCGCACCATATTTCCGCCCCCGAACCCAGTGGGCGCGGCGCCCTGCAAGCCATGCAGAAGGCCTTGCACAACGCCGGCCTGCAAGCCGCACAGATCGGCTACCTGAACCTGCACGGCACGGCCACCCAGCACAACGACGCCATGGAAAGCCTGGCGGTCGACCAGTTGTTCCCGGCCGGCGTGCCCTGCTCGTCGACCAAACCCATGAGCGGCCATACCCTGGGCGCCGCCGGTGCCCTGGAAGCGGCATTCTGCTGGCTGAGCCTGTCCGCCGCGAACAGCGCGCACGCCCTGCCGCCCCACGTCTGGGACGCCCAGGCCGACCCGCAACTGCCGCCGCTGCATTGGGTCACCGCCACCACACGTCTGGAGCAGACTGCTCCGCGCTGCCTGATGAGCAACTCCTTTGCCTTCGGCGGCAACAACGTCAGCCTGATTATCGGAGACGCCCCATGATTGACTGGCCGCTCGCCGAACTGCTGCCCCACGCGGGCGACATGATCCTGATCGATCAGGTCCTGGCGTTCGATGAAGAGCAGATCCGCACCCGCCTCACCGTCCGTCCCGGCGGTCTGTTCAACCGTGCCGACGGCAGCCTGCCGGCCTGGGTCGGCATCGAACTGATGGCCCAGAGCATCGCCGCCTACGCCGGTTGCCATGCGCGCCAGAAAGGCCAGGCCGTCGAGCTGGGGTTCCTGCTCGGCACACGCAAGTTCGAATGCAATGTGGAGCACTTCCCGGTCGGCAGCGAACTGCAGATTCACGCCTTGCGCTCCCTGCAAGACGACAACGGCATGGGCGTATTCGAATGCCACCTGACTGCCCCCGGCATCCAGGCCGTCGCCCGCCTCAACGTGTTCTGTCCGCCACAGGCGGACAGCTACCTGAACGAATCACCCGCTTTATCAACAGGAGTCCAGCCATGACTGAATCCATATTGGTCACCGGCTCCAGCCGTGGTATCGGCCGCGCCATCGCCCTGCGCCTGGCCCAGGGCGGCTATGACCTGATCCTGCATTGCCGCAGTGGCCGCAGCGAAGCCGAGGCCGTGCAGGCCGAAGTCGAGGCCCTGGGGCGCCAGGCGCGCATCCTGCAATTCGATGTGACCGACCGCGCCAGCTGCAAGGCCGTTCTCGAAGCCGACGTGGAAGCCCACGGCGCCTACTACGGCGTGGTGCTCAACGCCGGCCTGACCCGCGACGGCGCCTTCCCGGCCCTGAGCGAAGACGATTGGGACACCGTGCTGCGCACCAACCTCGACGGTTTCTACAACGTGCTGCACCCGGTGATGATGCCGATGATCCGCCGCCGCGCCGCCGGGCGTATCGTCTGCATCGCCTCGGTGTCCGGGCAGGTCGGCAACCGTGGCCAGGTCAACTACAGCGCGTCCAAGGCCGGCCTGATCGGCGCCGCCAAGGCCCTGGCCATCGAGCTGGGCAAACGCAAGATCACCGTCAACTGCGTGGCGCCAGGCCTGATCGACACCGCCATGCTCGACGAGAACGTGCCGGTGGACGAGCTGCTGAAGATGATCCCGGCCCAGCGCATGGGCACCCCGGAAGAAGTCGCCGGCGCGGTGAACTTCCTGATGTCCGCCGAGGCCGCCTACATCACCCGCCAGGTGCTGGCGGTCAACGGAGGCCTGGTCTGATGAAACGTGTGGTCGTCACCGGCATGGCCGGCATCACTTCGCTGGGCAGCGACTGGGACACCATCGCCGCCAACTTCAGCGCCAACCGCAGCGGCATTCGCCGGATGGACGAGTGGGATCGCTTCAGCGAACTCAATACCCGCCTGGCCGGCCCCGTGGACGACTTCAAGGTGCCGGACCACTGGACCCGCAAGCAGCTGCGCAGCATGGGCCGGGTGTCGCGGCTCGCCGTGGGCGCCGCCGAGCAAGCCCTGGCCGATGCCGGTCTGTTGGGTGACGAATCGATCAAGGACGGGCGCATGGGCGTGGCCTGTGGCTCGTCCACCGGCAGCACCGACGAGATCAAGGCGTTCGGCAACATGCTGCTGAACTCGGTCGCCGAAGGCCTCAACGCCAACTCCTACGTGCGCATGATGCCGCACACCACCGCGGCCAATATCAGCATCTTCTTCGGCCTCACCGGCCGGCTGATCCCGACGTCCAGCGCCTGCACCAGCGGCAGCCAGGGCATCGGCTACGCCTACGAGGCGATCAAGTTCGGCCGCCTGCCGCTGATGCTCGCCGGCGGCGCCGAAGAGCTGTGCCCGACCGAAGCCATGGTGTTCGACGCGCTCTACGCCACCAGCCTGAAAAACGATGCCCCGCACACCAGCCCGCGCCCCTACGACAGCGACCGCGACGGCCTGGTGATCGGCGAGGGCGGCGGCATGCTGGTGCTCGAAGAGCTGGAACACGCCCTGGCCCGTGGCGCGCATATCCATGCCGAGATCGTCGGTTTCGGCAGCAACGCCGACGGCCAGCACACCACCCGTCCGGAACAGGCCACCATGCGCCGGGCCATGGAGCTGGCCCTGGAAGACGCCGGCCTCGAGCCTTCGGCCATCGGCTACGTCAATGGCCACGGCACCGCTACAGAACAGGGCGACATTGCCGAAACACTGGCCACCAGCAGCCTGTTCGGCAGCCGGATGCCCATCAGTTCGCAGAAGAGTTTCCTCGGCCACACCCTGGGGGCCTGTGGCGCGCTGGAGTCCTGGTTCAGCATCGAGATGCTCAACCACGACCTCTACGTGCACACCCTCAACCTCGATACGGTGGACCCGCGTTGCGGCGAGCTGGATTACCTGCGCGGCGAGTTCCGGCAGATGAGCTGCGAATACGTGATGAACAACAACTTTGCCTTTGGCGGCGTCAACACTTCGCTGATCTTCCGCCGCTGGCCTCAATGACGTTACCCGCTGGAGAAAATGGAATGCCCTCCCTGCTTCGCGCATGCCTGATCGTGCTGGCCCTGCTGACCTGCGTCTCGTGCACCAGCAAGCGCATGTACACCCCGGACCGTGTCCTGCCCGCCACCATCAAGGCCGACCATGAGGAAATGAAACAGGCGATCCTGAAAAACCTGGTCGCCCGCAAGTGGACCGTGCAGCGCATCAGCCCGGAGCTGATCCAGGCCGAGATCACCGTGCGTGAGCAATACCACGTGGAAATCGACATCCAGTACACACCGACCCACTACAAGATCCTCTACCGCGACAGCCGTGGCATGAGCTACGCGGACGGCAAGATCCACAAGAACTACATCCGCTGGGTGCGCCTGCTGGACAAGGGCATCCTGCGCGAGCTGAAGGACAACCAGAACGAACGGACCGCGCAACAGCTGTCCAGCTCGGCCCAGGCGATTGCCGCGCCTAATTGAGCGCCAGCCGCCACCCGCTTTCTACGTCAAGGAGACCACCATGCAATTGAAGACCCTGGCCGCCACCGCCACCCTGCTGCTCTGCACCCTGCCCGGCGTCAGCCAGGCCCGTGATACCGCGCTGTACCTGCCGTTCGACAAGGTGGTCGCCGAAGCCATCAGCACCGGCAAGATCGACGGCAGCGTGAAGTTCTACCTGGCCGGCAACAAGCCCGCCGGCAAGGTCACGGTGGTCAGCGCGGGCGCGGTCACCAACAAGAAGACCAACGCCTTCAACAAGAGCGACGAAGTGGCCTGCGAATGGGTCCTGCAATCGGCGCTGATCACCCTGCACCAGGCCGCCAAGAAAGTTGGCGCCAATGCCGTGACCGACATCGCCAGCTTCTACAAGAGCAACGAGCGCAAGGACGCGAAAACCTACGAATGCCACGCAGGAGCCCTGATGGCAGGCGTCGCGCTGCGCGGCGATCTGGCGAAGGTGCAATAAGGCGCCTGCCGGTGAAATCGGCATGACCTGATCCCAGTTTCCGTCCCCCGGAAACGACAAAGGGCGCCTTTCGGCGCCCTTTCACAAACAGGCTGGCTTGTCATCGCGCTCTGCCTGTCTGGCTCTGCGATGGCTGGTTGCCCAGGATTCTCAGAGTCTCACAAGTCCCTTTCGGGTACGCGCGCAGTGTTGCTCGAAGCGGGTCGTCCGGCAACCGTGGCCAATTGCCTTTTCCTCGAAAACGGTCGACTTCAGATCCCCAAAGCCTTGCGTACAGCGGCTTTGACGGCAGCGAACTCTTCGTCTGTAAGTTGCAAGACTTCGTAAACTCGTCGGCCATGGCGGTCTTTGCGCCTGATCCGATCGAGTCGCGGCAAGCCAACCGTGGCGAGCATGTCGCATTTCGCCCAGCAGACCGTTACAGCTCCGCCTTGCGGGTCAGCAGCTCGACAAAAGCCTTGGCCATTGGCGAGCGCTGGTCGGTGCGCTGCGCCAGCCACACCGCCGAAACCGCCTCGGGGTCGAGCAGCGGTCGATAGACCACACCGTCGATGCGCATGCGCTGGTAGGACGCCGGCAACACCGAGACACCCAGCCCCGCCGCCACCAGGCCGATGATGGTCATGGCCTCGCCTGCTTCCTGGGCAAAATGCGGGGTGAAACCGACATCCCGGGCCAGGGTCAGCAGCTGCGCATACAGGCCACTGCCGTAGCTGCGCGGGAAGAACACAAAGGGCTCGTGGGCCAGGGCCGACAGCGCCAGGCCAGCTTCGCTGCCAGCCACCAGCGGATGCTTGGAGCCGAGCACCGCCACCAGCGGCTCGCGCAGCAACTCCACCACGCTCAGGGAATCCGGCAGCGGCAACGGCCGCATGATCCCGACCTGGATCGACTCGTCCAGCAGCGCCTCGGCCACCTGGGTGCTGCTCATTTCCCGCAACTTCAGGTGCACGTCGGGAAAGCGCTGGCGAAAGGCAAAGATCGCCTGGGGAATGCTCGAGTTGAAGGGTGCCGACGAGGTGAAGCCGATTTTCAGCTCGCCCAGCTCCCCCCGTTGCGCCCGCCGGGCTACATCCGCGGCCTTGTCGACCTGGGCCAACACCTGTCGTGCCTCGTCGAGGAACAGCCTGCCAGCCTCGCTGAGCTCGACCCGACGATTGGTACGCTCGAACAGGCGCGCGCCCACCTCCTGTTCCAGCACCTGGATCTGTTGGCTCAAGGGCGGCTGGGAGATGCCCAGGACCTGGGCGGCGCGGCCGAAATGCAGCTCTTCGGCCACCGCGATGAAGTAACGCAGATGACGCAGTTCCATGAACGCCTCATTAGGTCGTGAAACATATCAATCAGGTCGAACAATATATTGGAAAGAAACATTAGCCAGCTATATGCTTTTTTCCATTGCCTGACCGGCTGCGCTCCCCCCGAGGTCCCCCGTGAAAACCGCTGTCGCTCCACTCGCCCACGAACTCCCTCCCACCGCCCTCGACGGGGTCGTCGCGCAACTGAACGAGGTCTACATCGAAAAAGGCACGCCGATGTTCATGCGCACGGTGCTGGCGCTGTTCTCCGGCGGTTTCGCCACCTTCGCCCTGCTCTACTGCGTGCAACCGATGATGCCGCTGCTGTCCCAGGAATTTTCCATCAACGCCGCGCAGAGCAGCCTGATCCTCTCGGTCGCCACCGGCCTGCTGGCCATTGGTCTGCTGGTCACCGGGCCGATTTCCGACCGCATCGGCCGTAAGCCGGTGATGGTGGCCGCCCTGTTCGCCGCCGCGCTGTGCACCATTGCCAGCGCCCTGATGCCGAGCTGGCACGGCGTGCTGCTGATGCGCGCGCTGGTGGGGCTGTCCCTGAGCGGCCTGGCGGCGGTGGCGATGACCTACCTGAGCGAGGAGATCCACCCGCAGCACATCGGCCTGGCCATGGGCCTGTACATCGGTGGCAACGCCATCGGCGGCATGAGCGGACGCTTGATCACCGGGGTGCTGATCGACTTCGTCAGCTGGCACACGGCGATGCTGGTGATAGGTGGCCTGGCACTGATCGCCGCGGCGGTGTTCTGGAAAATCCTCCCCGAATCGCGCAACTTCCGCGCCCGCTCGCTGCACCCGCGCAGCCTGCTGGACGGCTTCACCATGCACTTTCGCGATGCTGGCCTGCCGCTGCTGTTCCTCGAAGCCTTCGTGCTGATGGGCGCGTTCGTCACGCTGTTCAACTACATCGGCTATCGCCTGCTGGCCGAGCCATATCACATGGATCAGGCCTTCGTCGGCCTGCTGTCGGTGGTGTACCTGTCGGGGATCTACAGCTCGGCGAAAATCGGCGCCCTGGCCGACCGCCTCGGCCGCCGCAAAATGCTCTGGGCCACCATTTCGCTGATGCTCGCTGGCCTCGCCTTGACCATGCTCAGTTCGTTGCCGGTGGTGATCGTCGGCATGCTGATCTTCACGTTCGGCTTCTTCGGCGCTCACTCGGTCGCCAGCAGCTGGATCGGCCGGCGCGCCCTCAAGGCCAAGGGCCAGGCCTCATCGCTGTACCTGTTCAGCTATTACGCCGGGTCGAGCATCGCCGGGACGGCGGGCGGGGTGTTCTGGCACATGGCCGGGTGGAACGGCATCGGCCTGTTTATCAGCGCATTGCTGGTGGTGGCGCTGCTGGTGGCGTTGAAGCTGGCCAAACTGCCACCGCTGACCACTCAGTAGTCGCTAAACCAACATGCCGGCGACCAGCCCCCGCGATCCATACGCAGGGGTCGGTCGCCGGCATGGGCGATAGCCGAGGCTGTCGATCGGCTTACTTGACGATTTCCACCAGGTCGACATCGATCTCGCGCTTCATCAGCCCCTTCTCGACCTCACCGGTCAGCCTGACCTGGGTCTTCTCGTTGAATGCCACCGGCGGCAGGTCTTCGTCGTCGATCTCGACGGTGATGGTGCCACTGGCATCCTTGAATTCGTACTTGTCGTCGTTGTTCAGCTTCTTGACCACATGGCCCTGCAACACCACTGGCGTATCGTCCGAGGCATCGTTGGCCGCCGCGACGGTGGTGACGGCCTGGGCGCCAGGACCGGTGTAGCCGACAGCCAGGGCGGCGGTGCTGAACAGCGGAGCGAGCAACAGAACGAGGTAACGGGTTTTCATGGCAGTGATCCAATGTGGGTTTCGATAGCGCCAGATTAACCAGTCAGGCTGAATTGAAACTTAATCCGCCAGGCCCTTCCCGGGATTGAGTGAAGAGCCCAAAAAAAGCCCGGCGAATGCCGGGCCTGATTATCGGGTCGCGATCACTGGTGATACTGCGCCGACAGTTCGTGCACCGCGCGCAGGAAGGCGCCAGCGTGTTCCGGGTCGACTTCCGGGGTGATGCCGTGGCCGAGGTTGAACACATGGCCGCTGCCCTTGCCGTAGCTGGCGAGGATGCGCCCGACTTCGGCACGGATCGCTTCCGGCTTGGCGTAGAGCACGGTCGGGTCCATGTTGCCTTGCAGCGCGACCTTGTTGCCGACCCGCTGGCGCGCTTCGCCGAGGTCGCAGGTCCAGTCCAGGCCCAGGGCGTCGGCACCGGCGTCGGCAATGCTTTCCAGCCACAGGCCGCCGTTCTTGGTGAACAGGATTACCGGCACCTTGCGCCCTTCGTGCTCGCGGATCAGGCCGCTGACGATCTTGCGCATGTAGGCCAGGGAGAACTCCTGGTAGGCCGCCGCCGACAAGTTGCCGCCCCAGGTATCGAAGATCTGCACCGCTTGCGCGCCGGCCTTGATCTGGCCGTTGAGGTAGCTGGTGACCGACTGCGCCAGCTTGTCCAGCAGCAGGTGCATGGCTTGCGGGTTGTCGTAGAGCATCGCCTTGGTCTTGCGGAAGTCCTTCGACGAGCCGCCTTCGACCATGTAGGTAGCCAGGGTCCAGGGGCTGCCGGAGAAGCCGATCAGCGGCACGCGGCCGTTGAGTTCGCGGCGGATGGTGCTGACCGCGTCCATCACGTAGCCCAGGTCCTTGTGCGGATCCGGGATCGGCAGGGCCTCGATGTCGGCCAGGGTGCTGACGACCTTCTTGAAACGCGGACCTTCGCCGGTTTCGAAGTACAGGCCCTGGCCCATGGCGTCGGGGATGGTCAGGATGTCGGAGAAGAGGATGGCCGCATCCAGCTGTGGATAACGGTCCAGTGGTTGCAGGGTGACTTCGCAGGCGAACTCCGGGTTCATGCACAGGCTCATGAAGTCACCGGCGCTGGCACGGCTGGCGCGGTATTCAGGCAGGTAGCGCCCAGCCTGACGCATCATCCACACCGGGGTGACGTCTACGGGTTGCTTGAGCAGGGCACGAAGGAAACGGTCGTTCTTCAGGGCAGTCATGTCGGCATCCGGAAAAAAAGTGCGGGCATTTTCTCAGAGCGCGACGCAAAAGGCACGGCGAGAGCCGTGCCTTTTATCTATCGGGTCAATTTGTCGCGGACTATAAACAGCCTTTTAAGCGTCGCGAGCGAAGGCTAGGCAAGGCGAAAACAGACGAGGAAGCGGAGTTGACAGCTGTCAATGAGCATTCCGAGTCTGTTTCTGCGTAGCGCCGCAGGCGTACAGCGCGCAGCATAGCCGAGCGCAGTAGCTTAAACGCCCAGGTAGTCGAGGATGCCTTCGGCGGCGTTACGGCCTTCGAAGATCGCCGTCACCACCAGGTCGGAACCGCGCACCATGTCGCCACCGGCGAAGATTTTCGGGTTGCTGGTCTGGTGCTTGTACTGGCCCTGCTCCGGCGCCACGACGCGGCCCTGGCTGTCGGTCTGGATGCTGAACTGCTCGAACCACGGCGCCGGGCTCGGGCGGAAACCGAAGGCGATGACCACGGCGTCGGCCGGGATGACCTCTTCGGAACCCGGGATCGGCTCGGGGCTGCGACGGCCACGGGCGTCCGGCTCGCCGAGACGGGTCTCGACCACCTTCACGCCTTCGACCTTGTCTTCGCCGACGATGGCGATCGGCTGGCGGTTGTAGAGGAACTTCACGCCTTCTTCCTTGGCGTTCTTCACCTCTTTGCGCGAGCCCGGCATGTTCGCCTCGTCACGACGATAAGCGCAGGTCACCGCCTTGGCGCCCTGGCGGATCGACGTGCGGTTGCAGTCCATCGCCGTGTCGCCACCACCGAGGACCACGACCTTCTTGCCCTTCATGTCGACGAAGTCTTCCGGCGACTTTTCAAAGCCCAGGTTGCGGTTGACGTTGGCGATCAGGAAGTCCAGGGCGTCGTGCACGCCCGGCAGGTCCTCACCGGCAAAGCCGCCCTTCATGTAGGTGTAGGTGCCCATGCCCATGAACACGGCATCGTATTCTTCGAGCAGTTGCTCCATGGTCACGTCCTTGCCCACCTCGGTGTTGAGGCGGAACTCGATGCCCATGCCGCTGAAGACTTCGCGACGATTGCTCAGCACGGTCTTTTCCAGCTTGAACTCGGGGATGCCGAAGGTCAGCAGACCGCCGATTTCCGGGTTCTTGTCGAACACCACCGGGGTCACGCCACCACGTACCAGCACGTCGGCACAGCCCAGGCCCGCCGGGCCCGCGCCGATCACCGCGACACGCTTGCCTGTCGGCTTGACCTTGGACATGTCCGGACGCCAGCCCATGGCGAAGGCGGTGTCGGTGATGTACTTCTCCACCGAACCGATGGTCACCGCGCCGAAGCCATCGTTGAGGGTACAGGCACCCTCGCACAGACGGTCCTGCGGGCACACCCGGCCGCAAACTTCCGGCAGGGTGTTGGTCTGGTGCGACAGCTCGGCGGCAGCGAGGATGTTGCCCTCGGCCACCAGCTTGAGCCAGTTGGGAATGAAGTTGTGCACCGGGCACTTCCATTCACAGTACGGGTTACCGCAACCCAGGCAGCGATGGGCCTGATCGGCCGACTGCTGGGGTTTGAAGGGTTCGTAGATTTCCACGAACTCTTTCTTGCGTTGACGCAACAGTTTCTTCTTCGGATCCTTGCGCCCGACCTCGATGAACTGGAAGTCATTATTCAGACGTTCAGCCATAGTTAAAACCTCATCAAACTCTTCAGGCGCATATCACTGCGGGTTGGCACGGGTGCTGGAAAGCAACGATTTCAAGCTGGCAGCCTTCGGCTTGACCAACCAGAAACGACGCAGGTAGTCATCGAGGTTCTCGGCCAGGTTACGGCCCCACTCGCTACCGGTTTCCTCGACGTATTCGTCCAGCACGCGCTGCAGGTGGCTGCGATAGGCTTCCATCGCTTCGCCGCTGATCCGCTGGATTTCCACCAGCTCGTGGTTGACCCGGTCAACGAAGGTGTTGTCCTGGTCGAGCACATAGGCGAAACCGCCTGTCATGCCTGAGCCGAAGTTGTAACCGGTCTTGCCCAGCACGCAGACGAAACCACCGGTCATGTATTCGCAGCAGTGATCGCCAGTGCCTTCCACCACGGTGTGGGCACCGGAGTTGCGCACGGCGAAACGCTCGCCCGCGGTGCCGGCGGCGAACAGCTTGCCGCCGGTAGCGCCGTACAGGCAGGTGTTGCCGATAATCGCGCTGTCCTGAGTCTTGTAGGCGCTGCCTTTCGGCGGAACGATCACCAGCTTGCCGCCGGTCATGCCCTTGCCCACGTAGTCGTTGGCGTCGCCTTCGAGGTAGAGGTTCAGGCCGCCGGCGTTCCACACACCGAAGCTCTGACCGGCAGTGCCCTTGAAGCGGAAGGTGATCGGCGCCTTGGCCATGCCCTGGTTGCCGTGGACCTTGGCGATTTCGCCGGAGATCCGCGCACCGATGGAACGGTCGCAGTTGCAGATGTCGAGCGCGAACTCGGCACCGCTGAGGTCGGCGATCGCAGGCTTGGCCATGGCGACCATTTTCTCGGCCAGCAGGCCCTGGTCGAACGGTGGGTTGCGATCGACCTGGCAGAACTGCGGCTTGTCCGCCGGGATATGGTCGCTGCCCAGCAGCGGGGTCAGGTCCAGATGATGCTGCTTGGCGGTCTGGCCTTCGAGGATTTCCAAGAGATCGGTGCGACCGATCAGCTCTTCCAGCGAGCGCACGCCCAGCTTGGCCAGCCACTCACGGGTTTCCTCGGCGACGTAGGTGAAGAAGTTCACCACCATCTCGACGGTGCCGATGTAGTGGTCCTTGCGCAGCTTCTCATTCTGAGTCGCGACACCAGTGGCGCAGTTGTTCAGGTGGCAGATACGCAGGTATTTGCAACCCAGGGCGATCATCGGCGCGGTGCCGAAGCCAAAGCTTTCGGCGCCGAGGATCGCTGCCTTGATCACGTCGAGGCCGGTTTTCAGGCCGCCGTCGGTCTGCACCCGGACCTTGCCGCGCAGGTCGTTGCCACGCAGGGTCTGGTGGGTTTCCGCCAGGCCCAGTTCCCACGGCGCACCGGCGTACTTGATCGAGGTCAGCGGCGAGGCGCCGGTACCACCGTCGTAGCCGGAGATGGTGATCAGGTCGGCGTAGGCCTTGGCCACGCCAGCGGCGATGGTGCCGACGCCGGCTTCCGCCACCAGCTTCACCGAAACCAGCGCCTGCGGGTTGACCTGCTTCAGGTCAAAGATCAGCTGCGACAAGTCTTCGATGGAATAGATGTCGTGGTGCGGCGGTGGCGAAATCAGGGTCACGCCAGGTACCGCGTAACGCAGCTTGGCGATCAGGCCGTTGACCTTGCCGCCAGGCAGCTGGCCGCCTTCACCGGGCTTGGCGCCCTGGGCCACCTTGATCTGCAGCACTTCGGCATTGACCAGGTATTCCGGGGTCACGCCGAAACGGCCGGTGGCCACCTGCTTGATTTTCGAACTCTTGATGGTGCCGTAGCGCGCCGGGTCTTCGCCGCCTTCGCCGGAGTTGGAACGCGCGCCCAGGCGGTTCATGGCTTCGGCCAGGGCTTCGTGGGCTTCCGGCGACAGCGCGCCCAGGGAGATACCGGCGGAGTCGAAACGCTTGAGGATCGATTCCAGCGGCTCGACTTCACTGATGTCCATCGGCGTGTCCAGGGTCTTCACCTTGAACAGGTCGCGGATCATCGACACTGGGCGGTTGTCCACCAGCGCGGTGTATTCCTTGAACTTGGCGTAGTCGCCCTGCTGCACGGCGGCTTGCAGGGTGTTGACCACGTCCGGGTTGTAGGCGTGGTACTCACCACCGTGGACGAACTTCAGCAGGCCGCCTTGCTGGATCGGCTTGCGCGGGCTCCAGGTTTCGGTCGCCAGGGCTTTCTGCTCGGCTTCGATGTCGACGAAACGCGCGCCCTTGATGCGGCTCGGCACGCCACGGAAGCTCAGCTCGCAGACTTCCTCGGACAGGCCGATGGCCTCGAACAGCTGCGCACCGCGGTAGGACGCGATGGTCGAGATACCCATCTTCGACAGGATCTTCAGCAGGCCCTTGGTGATGCCCTTGCGGTAGTTCTTGAACACCTCGTAGAGGTCGCCCAGTACTTCACCGGTACGGATCAGGTCGCCCAGCACTTCGTAGGCCAGGAACGGATAGACCGCCGAGGCACCGAAACCGATCAGCACTGCGAAGTGATGCGGATCGCGCGCGGTGGCGGTTTCCACCAGGATGTTGGAGTCGCAGCGCAGGCCCTTCTCGGTCAGGCGGTGGTGCACCGCGCCGGTGGCCAGGGAAGCGTGGATCGGCAGCTTGCCCGGGGCGATATGGCGGTCGCTGAGCACGATCTGGGTGCGACCGGCGCGCACGGCTTCTTCGGCCTGGTCGGCCACATTGCGGATCGCTGCTTCCAGGCCGAGGCTTTCGTCGTAGTTCAGATCGATGACCTGACGCTCGAAACCCGGACGGTCGAGGTTCATCAGCGAGCGCCACTTGGCGGGCGAGATCACTGGCGAGCTGAGGATCACGCGGGAAGCGTGCTCAGGCGATTCCTGGAAGATGTTGCGCTCGGCACCGAGGCAGATCTCCAGCGACATGACGATGGCTTCGCGCAGCGGGTCGATCGGCGGGTTGGTGACCTGGGCGAACTGCTGGCGGAAGTAGTCGTACGGCGTGCGCACACGCTGGGACAGCACGGCCATCGGCGTGTCGTCGCCCATGGAGCCGACCGCTTCGTAGCCTTGCTCGCCCAGAGGACGCAGCACCTGATCACGCTCCTCGAAGGTGACCTGGTACATCTTCATGTACTGCTTGAGCTGGTCGACGTCGTAGAACGCCGAACCGTGGTCGTTGTCTTCCATGGTCGCCTGGATGCGCAGGGCATTCTTGCGCAGCCATTGCTTGTACGGATGACGAGACTTCAGGCGGTTATCGATAGCGTCGGTATCGAGGATCTGCCCGGTTTCGGTGTCCACGGCGAAGATCTGGCCCGGGCCGACCCGGCCCTTGGCGATCACGTCTTCGGGCTGGTAGTTCCAGACGCCGATTTCCGAAGCCAGGGTGATGAAGCCGTTCTTGGTGGTGACCCAGCGCGCCGGGCGCAGGCCGTTACGGTCGAGCAGGCAGACGGCGTAGCGACCGTCGGTCATGACCACGCCCGCGGGGCCGTCCCACGGCTCCATGTGCATCGAGTTGTATTCGTAGAACGCGCGCAGGTCGGCGTCCATGGTTTCGACGTTCTGCCACGCAGGCGGAATGATCATCCGCACGCCACGGAACAGGTCGATGCCACCGGTGACCATCAGCTCCAGCATGTTGTCCATGCTCGAAGAGTCGGAACCCACGCGGTTGACCAGCGGGCCGAGTTCTTCCAGATCCATCAGGTCGTTGGTGAACTTGGTGCGCCGGGCCTGGGCCCAGTTGCGGTTGCCGGTGATGGTGTTGATCTCGCCGTTGTGGGCGAGGAAGCGGAACGGCTGCGCCAGCGGCCATTTCGGCAGGGTGTTGGTGGAAAAGCGCTGGTGAAACACGCAGATCGCGGTTTGCAGGCGCGGGTCACCCAGGTCCGGATAGAAGGCGGCCAGGTCGGCCGGCATCATCAGGCCTTTATAGATGATGGTCTTGTGGGAAAAGCTGCAGATGTAGTGGTCGGTATCGGCGGCGTTGGCCACCGACGAACGACGACGGGCACTGAACAGCTTGACCGCCATGTCCTGGTCGCTCAGGCCTTCGCCGCCGATGTAGATCTGTTCGATCTGCGGCAGGCGCTCCAGGGCCAGGCGGCCGAGAACGCTGGTATCGATCGGCACTTTGCGCCAGCCGATCAGTTGCAGGCCTTCGGCCAGGATCTCGCGGTTCATGTTCTCGCGAGCGGCTTCGGCCTTGGCCGGATCCTGGTTGAAGAAGACCATGCCCACGGCATATTGCTTGGGCAATTCGACACTGAAGGTTTCCTGGGCAATGGCTCGCAGGAACGCGTCAGGCTTCTGAATCAGCAGACCGCAACCGTCGCCGGTCTTGCCGTCCGCGTTGATCCCACCGCGGTGGGTCATGCAGGTCAGGGCCTCGATGGCCGTTTGCAAAAGGGTATGACTGGGTTCGCCCTGCATATGGGCTATCAGACCGAAACCACAGTTATCCTTGAATTCATCTGGTTGGTACAGACCTGCTTTCATAGACACTTTCTCACCAGGCTGCCTCTTATCGAGACAAATTTCTTTTCAATTCAACCAGTTACCATCCACGCCGAACGTACGCCGGCTTTGCGGGGGCAAAAGGGAGGTCATTGTACACACCGACACAGACGCCCACAAATTTGACGACGAAATGTCGCAAATCTATGTCGCATTCATGAAAGGTTTAAAGCGATATGCTGTGCTAGTCAAAACTTTTTTAGTTCGGACCGCGACGACTCAAAAGCTACTGTGACGCAGACACCACAAGGCACGCGGCCTTGAAGGCAGCATGCGCATGCGGATTTTTTTGAGGTGCTGGGAGAGGCGGCCTGGGTAAGGCCGCCGAATCTTCAGCGAGTTGCTGCCAGTTCCTGTTGGACGCTGGCGACAGTGCGAGGCCAAGGTTTACCAGCCTGAACCTTCGCTGGCAAGGCCTTGATAGCGGTAACGGCTGCATCACGGCTGCTGAAGCTGCCATAAGTGATCACATACAGCGGTTTGCCGTTGAGGACTTTCTTGAAATAACGGTACTGAGCGCCCTGCTCCTTGACGAAGTTCTGCGCTGTGGCTTCGGAACTGGTGCCAAGGATCTGCACGACGTAGTTACCTGGCGCCTGACCGGCGTACCAGCTACCGCCGGTGGCGGCCTTGGCCACGGTGACAGGCTTCTCGGCTGGCTTGGCGGCCGGTGCAGCCGGCTTGCTGACCGGAGCAGGAGCAGGCTTGACCACCGGAGCCGGCTTGGCGGCAGCGACCTGGGTCGGAGCCGGGGTCGGACGAACCTCAGGGGTCGGCGCCGGGCCGGCCGGCACGCCCGCTGGTGGCGCGATGGTGGTCACGGTCGGCGGCGTGGCGCTGGAGCCTTCCACCGGCACGCCATCGTCACCCTCGGTGATCCCGCCGGCCGCTTCAGCCAGAGGGCCGCGCATCACCGGTTGCGACTGACCGACCAATGGCAGCGGCATTGGCTGGGAAGAACCGGCGAACTCGACAGCCGGGCTGCCATTGCTGTTCGGTTGCGGCGTCTGGCCCAGTGGCAGCTGAGCCTGTTCGTTGGCTGGCGCACCAGCAGTACTTGGCGCCTTGCTGCGACCCGGCATCAGCCAGGCAGCGGCAACGGCTACCACTACGACTGCGGATATCGCCAATACGTGTTTCTTCGGCATATTGAACCCCATACTTGGACGCTTGACCGCTGAGCGGCTGGCAATCATGGCTTCGATCATTGCATCCCGGGCGACCTGGTTGATGTTGCCAGGCCAGCCATCGGAGCCTTCGTGAATATCACTGATCTGATCCGCGGAGAAAAGTTCGATACCGCGCCCTGCGCCTTCGAGACGCTGCGCCAGGTATTCACGGGTTTCTTCTTCGGTGTAGGGCTGCAGTTCGATGACATGGAAGCGCTCTTCTTCCGCGCTCAGCAGCTCCAGACCGGCAATCAGCGACGACTCGCCGAACAGGAACACGTGCGGACGACCTTCCGGTGCGCCGGCGGCGAGCGCCAGCAGCGCTTCGAGCGCCGACTCATCGAGCTGCTCGGCGTCATCCACCAGCAGATAGACTTCCTGGCCGGTCAGGGCCAGTTGCACCACTTGCGCCAGGATCGGGCCGATCTCGGCCTGCTCGACGTTCAGCGCCTGGGCCACCTGCCGCAGCACGCCTGCCGCGTCGCCGGCACCACGGGCGGAAACCACCACGCTCTGTACCGACTGTTTGTTGGTGCTGGCGACCAGCGCCTGACGCAGCAGCGTCTTGCCGCTGCCCTGCGGGCCGGTCACCACCAGCAACAGCTGGCTGTAGCGTGCCAGATGGTGCAGTTGCCCCAGCACCGGCTTGCGCTGGGCGGGGAAAAACTTGAAGCCGGGCACCCGTGGAGCGAAAGGGTCATGGCTCAACTGATAATGGCCGAGGAAGGCCTCGTCGGCATGCAAACTAGTCATGGGAATCTTATTAACCTTTAAGCTGAGCCAGGGCGCGGTAATCCGCTCCCAGCGTGGCCTGTAAAACCTCTTTCGGATAATCGTCGGTCACTACGGCTTCGCCCATGCGGCGCAACAGCACCAGACGCAAACGACCATCGATCACTTTCTTGTCAATTGCCATGTGTTCGAGAAAATCCGCTTCGGTCATTTCCTCAGGTGGAATGACCGGCAAGCCCGCGCGCTGGAACAGGCGAATACCGCGGTCACGCTCCTCGGCGGTGATCCAGCCAAGGCGTGCGGACATCTCCAGCGCCATTACGGTGCCAGCAGCGACCGCTTCACCATGCAGCCAGACACCATAGCCCATGTGGGTTTCGATGGCGTGGCCGAAGGTATGCCCCAGGTTCAGCGTGGCGCGTACGCCGGACTCACGTTCGTCGGCGCCAACCACGGCCGCCTTGGCCGCGCAGGAGCGCTCGATGGCATAGGTCAGCGCCTGCTGGTCCAGGGCTCGCAAGCGGTCGACGTTGTCTTCGAGCCAGGTAAGGAAGGGTTCGTCGCAGATCAGACCGTACTTGATGACTTCCGCCAGGCCAGCCGACAGCTCGCGAGCCGGCAGGGTATTGAGCGAGGCGGTATCGATCAGCACCACGTTGGGCTGATAGAAAGCGCCGACCATGTTCTTGCCCAGCGGATGGTTGATACCGGTCTTGCCACCCACCGACGAATCGACCTGGGACAGCAAGGTGGTAGGAATCTGGATGAAATCGACACCGCGCTGATAGCAGGCCGCGGCAAAACCGGCCATGTCGCCGATCACACCGCCACCGAGGGCGATGATCGTGGTCCGGCGGTCGTGCCGTGCAGTCAGCAGGCCATCGAAAATAAGCTGCAGGGTTTCCCAGTTCTTGAATGCTTCGCCGTCGGGCAGAACCACCGAGATCACCGAGAACTGCGCAAGGCTGCGTTTCAGACGCTCAAGGTACAGCGGTGCTACGGTTTCATTGGAAACGATCGCCACTTGCCGCCCGGCGATGTGGGGAACCAGCAACTCGGGCCGGTCCAACAAACCTTCGCCAATATGAATCGGGTAGCTGCGCTCGCCTAGATCGACCTTAAGTGTCTGCATGTGTCCCCACAGTGAAGATGGAAGCTGGTGTCCTGCCTTACGTTAACGACTGGCATCGCCTGGCTTTCTGACGCCGCGCAATAGCCATGCGCCACAACCGCAAGCGATCATGGCAAGGCGCCGAGGATAGCGCATTTCGCGCTGCGCATTAACGGGGAGGCAGTTGCTGCAGGCGGTCCAGTATGTCCAGCACCACCATACGCGGTGGCCGCTCATCGGTTTCAACCACCAGGTCGGCGATTTCCCGATAAAGCGGATCGCGAATCGCCAGCAGGTCCCGCAGGGTCTTCGCCGGATCGGCCGTGCGCAGCAGCGGTCGATTGCGATCCCGGGCGGTACGACCGACCTGCTGCTCCACCGAGGCATGCAGATAGACCACGCGCCCCCCGGCATGCAGCGCCAGACGGTTGGCTTCACGCATCACCGCGCCGCCGCCGGTCGCCAGGACCACGCCATCGGCGGAGCACAGCTCGGCGATCATGGCCTGTTCCCGATCACGAAAGCCCGGTTCGCCTTCCTTATCGAAGATCCACGGGATATTGGCGCCCGTGCGCAACTCAATTTCCTTATCGGAATCTTTGAATGGCAGACGCAGCTCTTTGGCCAGCAAGCGACCAATGGTGCTTTTTCCAGCCCCCATTGGCCCAACAAGAATCAAATTTCGCACAGAATCAATGACTCACAGCAATCGCCTGGTTGTTCATGATACGCGGAGTGAGAAATACCAGCAGCTCGGATTTTTTCTCCGACACCACGTCACGCCGGAAAAGTCGGCCAAGATACGGCACATCGCCGAGAAATGGCACCTTATCTACAACCTTGCTTTGCGTATTGGAGAAAACCCCACCGATAACGATGGTTTCTCCGTCGTTGATCAGGACCTTGGCGTTGACCTCGTTTTTCTTGATCGGCGGCACGTCCTGGACCTTGTTCAGGTAGTCCGGCTCGTCCTTGGTGACCTTGACCTCCATGATGATGCGGTTATCCGGGGTGATCTGCGGCGTCACCTCCAGGGACAGCGAGGCCTCCTTGAAGGACACCGAGGTCGCCCCACTGGAAGCGGCTTCCTGATAGGGGATTTCCGTACCCTTGAGGATCTTCGCCGTCTCCTTGTCGGACGTGACGACCTTGGGCTGGGAGACGATTTCACCGTTACCGGTCTTTTCCATGGCCGTCAGTTCAAGGTCCAGCAACACGTTGTCGGTGATGAAGGCGATACCCAGGCCGGAGGTATTGGCGGTGGCGCCCAGGTCGACGAAGGGTGAATTGCTGCTGGTACTGCCCGGCGTACCTATGGTGGAAGAGCCGTTGGTGCCGTTGCTGACCCCCGAGGCATTCCAGTTGCCCTGGTTCTGGATCGAACCTCCCCAGCGCACGCCCAGACTTTTGTCGTAGTCGACGTTAGCCTCGACGATCCGCGCCTCGATCATCACCTGGCGCACTGGGATATCCAGCTGGCTGACAATCCGCCGCAGCTCGTCCAGGCGCTCCCGGGTCTGGTAGGCAATGATGTTGTTGGTCCGTTCATCGACGGTAATCGAACCACGCTCGTCTGACTTGTCCTCGGCGCGGGTGACCGACTGGAACAACTTGGCGATTTCTGCGGCCTTGGCGTAGTTGACCTGCAGCAGTTCGCGCCGCAGCGGCTCCAGGTCGGCGATCTGCTTCTGTGACTCCAGTTCCTGGCGTTCGCGGGCGGCGATTTCATCGGCCGGCGCCACCAGCAACACATTGCCCACCTTGCGCTTGTCCAGCCCCTTGGTCTTGAGCACCAGATCGAGGGCCTGGTCCCACGGCACATTCTGCAGGCGCAAGGTAATGCCGCCCTGCACCGTATCGCTGGCCACCAGGTTGAGGTTGGTGAAGTCGGCGATCAGTTGCAGCACCGAGCGAACCTCGATGTCCTGGAAGTTCAGCGAGAGCTTCTCGCCGTTATAGGCCGAGCGCTCGGCGTTGCGTTTCTGCAGATCGCCCGAAGTCATCGGCCTGACGCTCACCGTGAGCTTGTTGTCCGTCTGGTAGGTCGAGTAATCGAAGGTGCCGCCGGGCTCGATGGTGATGATGGCCTTGCCGGACTCCGCCCGGGCACTGACGAACTGCACCGGGGTGGCGAAATCCTTGACGTCGAGCCTGACCCGCAAGGGCTCTGGCAGGCGAGCCTTGGCGAAGGTGAGAACGAGCTTGCCGTCGCGCTCCTGTATATCCGGGCTCATTCCCGAATCGGAGAGGTCGATCAGTACATTGCCCTCGCCCTGCTCGCCGCGCTGGAAATCCACGCTGCGAATCGACCGCCCCGCGGAAGCCGCGGCCTTGGCCCGCCCAGGCGCGACATCAGGCAGCCCCGGCGCACTCTGCGCCGCCGTCGCCCCCTGGCCGATCACCACAAACAGTTGATTACCGACAACCCTGGTGCTGTAGGGCGCCAACGCCACCAGGTTGACCACCACCCGGGTACGCTGCCCCGATTCGACCACCGTCACGCTGCGCGCATTGCCATTGCCCAGATCGCGGCTCTTGCTCACCAGCTGGCTGGCGACACCCGGCAGATCGAGGGCGATCCGCGCCGGCTGGTCGGTGGTATAACCCCGCGGTTCGGGCACCGGCCCATCGAAGGTGAGTTTCAACTCCAGGCGATCCCCCGGCAGTGCCGCGACATCCAGGGCCTTGAGGCTGGCCGCCATGACCATCGGTGAAAGCAACGCCATCCATAGCGCAATACCGAAGGCTGAAAAGATCCTGTTCATGATGCGAGTTCCACTATGAATGCTCTTTTAATGGAATGGTCCGTGGTCGCTCCAGCCACGCTCCCGCTCCATCGGGAACAATCTCGACCACGTCGACCTGTGAATCGCTGATCGCGACAATCCGCCCATCGTTTCGGCCCAGGTAGTCGCCGACCTTCAGCCGATGCACGCCACCGGCACCGCGCAACAGCGCAAAGAAGCCGGAGGCGTTGGAAAGAGTGCCCACCATCTCGAACTGCTCGATGCTGAAGCCCTCGAGATACTGCTTGCTGCGGTTCGGATCCGGCTTGACCCCGGGCAAGCCTGCCCCGCGTCCCGCCAGGTCCACCCGGACCGCCGGCTGAAACGGGCTGCGCAAGGGTGCGGCGTTATAAGTGAACGTTGGGTAAGACCTGAATGCCGGCATTGGTTCAATCTCACCGGGCGGCCGTAACCGCACCTCGTTCATATAGGCATCCAGATCGCTGAAGTCGTCATCGCCGCCACAGCCGGCCAGCCCGACAAGGATCAGCCCAAGCAGCAAGCCGCGAAGGCGCTTCATGGACGGGGCACCTTGTAGCGGTAAGTCCGGGCCAGAATGTTCATGCGTAGCTTCGAGCCAACCTCCGGCGTGACCGGTTTGATCTCGAAATCATGCAGGGTGACGATTCGCGGCAAGCCGGCCACGCCGCTGACGAAAGTCGCCAGCTCGTGATAGCCGCCGGTGACCGTGATCTGGATCGGCAATTCGACGTAAAACGGCTGGACCACCTCCGGCAACAACTTGATCTCTTCGAACTCCAGCCCGCTGCCAAGCCCGGTGCGACTGATGTCCTCAAGCAGGCCCGGCACCTCGGTATCGCTGGGCAGCTGGCGCAGCATAAGGTCAAAGGCAGTTTCCATGGCCTTCATCTGTTCGGTGTAAGGCCCCAGGTTGGCCACCAGGCGCGCCTTGCTGGCGAACTGCTGTTTCAGTACGGCCTCATCTGCACGACGCTGGTCGAGTTGTAGCAACAGATCCTTGAGGTACAGGTTGTAGCCGAGGGTCAGCACCAGCAGCATGACCAGCGCCGCGATCACGCCTTTGACCAGCGCCGGCCACGCCCCCATGTTGCTCATTTCCAGCTCGCCGAGATCGATCCGGCACATCTGCACCCACCCGCCGGACAGGCTCATTGCCCGCCCTCGCCCATGGCGGGCCGGGCCTGATGGACGGTCAACTGAAACACATTGACCTGGTCGGCGTTGTCCGCCCCGGCGGCCTTGACCTCCGTCAAGCTCGGCGCGTCGAACCAGTCGGAGGCGTCCAGGTTGCGCATCAGGTCCGAAACACGGTGGTTCGATTCAGCCGCCCCGGTGATGGAAAGAATCTGCCCGCTCATCCTCACATCGGTGAAATACACCCCGTCCGGCAAGGTGCGGGCCAACTGGTCGAACACCCGCGCGCTGGTGGAGCGATTGCCTTGCAGGTCCTGGATGATCTTCATCCGCTCCACCAGTTGCTCGCGATGCAGCTTCAGCTCGCCGATCTTGGCGATTCGCTGATCGAGCAAGGTGATCTGCGCCCCAACGTGGTTGTTGCGTGCCAGCTGCCTGTCGATCGCCCGGTCGATGATCCTGTCGCCCGCAAACAGCGCACCCAGGGCCACCGCAGCAGCAGCAGCCAGGGCCAGGAGAAAGTGGCGACGCCGCTGTTCACGCCGCGCCTCGCGCCAAGGAAGAAGATTGATCCGCGCCATCAGTCGAAACTCCGCAAGGCCAGGCCACAGGCGATCATCAGGGACGGAGCCTCGCTGGCCAGGGCCGCGGCGTCGACCTTGCCGCCGATGCTCATGCCGACGAAGGGATTGGAGATCAACACGGGCAAGCCCAGGCGCTGCTCGATCAATGGCGCAAGCCCCGGAACCGAGGCGCTGCCGCCCGCCAACAGGATGGAGTCGACCTGGCGCTGCGGACCGGAGGCCTGGAGAAACTGCAACGAGCGCGAAACCTGCTGTACGACCGCCTCCTGAAAGGGTTGCAGCACCTCACTGACGTAGTCGTCCGGCAGGCCGCCCTGCTTTTTCGCCAGGTCGGCCTCTTCTATCGACAGCCCGTAACGACGCTGGATGTGCTCGGTCAGTTGGTGCCCGCCAAACAGCTGCTCGCGGGAATAGATGATCTGCCCTTCATGCACAACGCTCAGAGTGGTCAGGGTGGCTCCGATATCGACCAGCGCCACGGTCCGGTCAACCGGCGACCCGGCCGCCAGGGCGAATGAGCGCTCCAGCGCGCAGGCTTCCAGGTCCACTACCCGCGCCGTCAGCCCGGCGAACTCGAGCGCCGCCTCGCGAACTTCGATGTGCTCCTTGCGACAGGCCGCCAACAGCACATCGACCCGTTCGGGATTGCGGGCCGAATAGCCGAGGACGTCGAAATCGATGGAGGCCTCGTCCAGCGGATAGGGAATGTACTGGTCGGCGTCAACCTTGAGCTGGCTCTCCCGATCGTCATCGGAAAGTCCGGCCTCCATCTCGATGACCTTGCTGATCACCGCCGAACCGGCCAGCGCCAGCGCCGCGTGCTTCGCTCCCGGCCGGACCCTGGCCAGCAGGCGAGACAGGGCATGCCCCACCCCTTCGGGTTCGACGATGTTTTTCTCGACCACGGCGCTGGCCGGCAACGACTCCACCCCATAGGCCTCGACCCGAAAGCGGTTGCCGACCCGGCTCAACTCAAGAAGCTTGACCGAGGTGGAGCTGATATCGATCCCCAGAAGGGAACTCGCCTTTTTACTGAAGAGTCCTAGCACTACCAATTCCCTATGACTATCCGTGACTTACGGACTCTGGAATATCCATTGCGTTCAATCACCACGTCTTGACAGACGGGCAAATGACGCCCTCGACGGAAAAATGCTTATAATGCCCAGCGATTTTTCCGCGATTTATCTGCTGCGTGAGCCGATTCCTGACTGTGAATACCTGACGCCTAATTCATTCCTTTCTCTGGAAATCCAAAAGCCTTGATTCGTCTGCTGAAGTTTTTCGGGTGGTCCATCGTCGCTGTGTTCTGCGGGCTGCTCCTCGCTCTCTCCGGCGCGTTTCTCTATCTTAGTCCTGGGTTACCGTCGGTAGAGGCGCTCAGAAGTATCCAGTTGCAGATTCCCCTGCGGGTGTACAGCAGCGACGGCAAGTTGATCGCAGAATTTGGTGAAATGCGCCGTACTCCGATCCGTTTCGCCGACATTCCCCCCAACTTCATCAATGCGTTACTAAGTGCTGAAGACGACAATTTCGCCAATCACTACGGCGTCGATCCCAGCAGCCTGATGCGTGCCGCGACCCAGTTGGTCAAGAGCGGACACATCCAGTCCGGCGGCAGCACCATCACCATGCAGGTGGCAAAGAACTTCTTCCTGAGCAGCGAACGCAGCTTCTCGCGCAAGACCACCGAGATCCTCCTGGCCCTGCAAATCGAGCGCCAACTGACCAAGGACGAGATCCTCGAGCTGTACGTCAACAAGATCTACCTGGGTAACCGTGCCTACGGCATCGAGGCCGCGGCCCAGGTGTACTACGGCAAGTCGATTCGCGATGTCAGCCTGGCGCAGATGGCCATGATCGCCGGCCTGCCCAAGGCCCCGTCGCGCTTCAACCCGCTGGCCAACCCGGCGCGCAGCAAGGAGCGCCGCGACTGGATCCTCGGGCGCATGTACAAGCTCGGCAAGATCAGCGAGGCCGATTACCAGGCTGCCGTGGCCGAGCCGCTGAACGCCAGCTATCACGTACCGACGCCGGAAGTGAACGCACCCTACATCGCCGAAATGGCCCGCGCCGAGATGGTCGGTCGTTATGGCAGCGACGCCTACACCGAAGGTTTCCGCGTCACCACCACGGTACCGAGCGATCTGCAGGAACTGGCCAACACCGCCGTCCATGAAGGCCTGATCACCTACGACCAGCGCCACGGCTACCGCGGCCCCGAATCGCGCCTGCCCGGCAAGACCCACGCCGCCTGGGCCCAGGAGTTGACCAAGCAGCGCAGCATCAGCGGCCTGGAGCCGGCGATCGTCACCCAGGTCGACAAGAATGGCCTGCAGGTACTGACCCGCACCGGCGAAGAGCATGTGGGCTGGGACAGCATGAAATGGGCGCGCCCGTTCCTGAACACCAACAGCATGGGCGCAGCGCCCAAGCAGCCGAGCGATGTCGCCCAGGTCGGCGACCTGATTCGCGTGCAGCGCCAGGCGGACGACTCGCTCAAGTTCCGCCAGATCCCGGTCGTTCAGGGCGCGCTGGTGTCCCTCGACCCGCAAAACGGCGCCATTCGCTCGCTGGTGGGCGGTTTCGCCTTCGAGCAAAGCAACTACAACCGGGCACTGCAGGCCAAGCGCCAACCCGGCTCCAGCTTCAAGCCATTCGTCTATAGCGCCGCGCTGGACAATGGCTACACCGCCGCCAGCCTGGTGAACGATGCACCGATCGTGTTCGTCGACGAGTACCTGGACAAGGTCTGGCGTCCGAAAAACGACACCAACACCTTCCTCGGCCCGATCCGCATGCGCGAGGCGCTGTACAAGTCGCGCAACCTGGTTTCGATCCGCCTCCTGCAAAGCCTGGGCGTGGACCGCACCATCGACTACATCAGCAAGTTCGGCTTCAACAAACAGGACCTGCCGCGCAACCTGTCGCTGGCCCTGGGCACCGCGACCCTGACCCCGATGGAAATCGCCACCGGCTGGAGCGTGTTCGCCAACGGCGGCTACAAGGTCACTCCGTACATCATCGACAAGATCGAGAGCCGCAACGGCGAAACCCTGTTCACCGCCAACCCGCCGAGCGTACCGGTTGGCGACACGGCCAGCAGCGGGATCGCGGCACCGACAGAACAGAGCTTCACGGTGAACAGCGTCCCTGGCGAAACCCCGAGCCAGGCCCCTGTGCAGGCGCCCGCGGTGGCCGAACGCATCATCGACGGCCGCACCACCTACATCCTCAACAGCATGCTGGAAGACGTGATCAAGCTCGGTACCGGGCGACGCGCCCTGGCCCTGGGCCGCACCGACCTGGCCGGCAAGACCGGGACCACCAACGAATCCAAGGACGCCTGGTTCTCCGGTTACAACGCCGACTACGTGACCACGGTCTGGACCGGTTTCGACCAGCCGGAAAGCCTGGGCCGCCGCGAGTACGGCGGCACCGTGGCCCTGCCGATCTGGATGAACTACATGGGCGCCGCCCTCAAGGACAAGCCGGCCCATACCCAGGCCGAGCCGGAAGGCATTCTCAGCCTGCGGGTCGATCCGGTCAGCGGCCGCGCCGCGACACCGGGCACGCCGAACGCCTACTTCGAACTGTTCAAGAGCGAAGACACACCGCCTTCGGTCAACGAACTGGGCAATGGCTACGCCCCTGGCAGCCCACTGCCGGCGGACGAGTCGGCGCCGATCGATCTGTTCTGACCGCCTGATAACCGCAGCGCAGCCAATCGCGGGCAAGTCGGATCACTCCGATCTACGGCAATACCCACAAAAAAGCCCCGGCTCTCGCGAGCCGGGGCTTTTTTGTTCAACGCGTCTTCGGCTTAGCCGTTGAACACGTCATCCACGCTTTTCAGCGGGTAGTTCTTCGGATACGGCAGGGTCGCCACGCCGGTCTCGATCGCGGCCTTGGCCACAGCGTCGGAGATCACGGTGATCAGACGAGCATCCATTGGCTTCGGAATGATGTACTCACGGCCGAACTCCAGCTTGATGCCGCCGTAGGCGTCGCACACTTCCTGAGGCACCGGCAGCTTGGCCAGTTCGCGCAGGGCGTTGGCCGCGGCCACTTTCATTTCTTCGTTGATGCGCTTGGCGCGAACGTCCAGGGCACCACGGAAGATGAACGGGAAGCCCAGCACGTTGTTGACCTGGTTCGGGTAGTCCGAACGGCCGGTGGCCATGATCACGTCGCTACGGGTGGCGTGCGCCAGTTCCGGGGCGATTTCCGGATCAGGGTTCGAGCAGGCGAACACGATCGGGTTGGCGGCCATGGAGCTCAGGCCCTCGGCGCTCAGCAGGTTCGGGCCGGACAGGCCAACGAACACGTCCGCGCCTTTCAGGGCGTCAGCCAGGGTGCGCTTGTCGGTGGTGTGGGCGAAGACCGCCTTGTACTGGTTCAGGTCATCGCGGCCGGAGTGGATCACGCCGGTACGGTCGACCATGAAGATGTTTTCGATCCGCGCGCCCATGCTCACCAGCAGCTTCATGCAGGAGATGGCGGCGGCGCCGGCGCCCAGGCAGACGATCTTCGCGTCCGACAGGGTTTTGCCAGCGATTTCCAGGGCGTTGATCATGCCGGCCGCGGTCACGATAGCGGTGCCGTGCTGGTCATCGTGGAATACCGGAATGTCGCACTGCTCGATCAGGGCGCGCTCGATCTCGAAGCACTCTGGCGCCTTGATGTCTTCCAGGTTGATGCCACCGAAGGTGATGGAGATGCGCTTGACGGTGTCGATGAAGGCTTGCGGGCTTTCGGAGTCGACTTCGATGTCGAATACGTCGATGCCGGCGAAGCGCTTGAACAGCACACCCTTGCCTTCCATCACCGGCTTGGAAGCCAGCGGGCCGAGGTTACCCAGGCCGAGAATCGCGGTGCCATCGGAAATGACTGCAACCAGGTTGCCCTTGCCGGTGTATTTGTAGGCCAGTTCAGGATCGCGGGCGATTTCGCGTACTGGTTCGGCTACGCCGGGGCTGTAGGCCAGCGACAGGTCGCGGGCGGTAGCGGTGGCCTTGGTGAGCTCGACACTCAGTTTCCCTGGACGGGGATTGGCGTGATATTCGAGAGCGGCAGTTTTCAAATCAGACATGTGGGCATTCCGCTTTTTACTGTTGGACAGACGGACCGCCGAGGATACTCGTGTCGCAAAGTCCTCACAAGACTGACCGGTCACCCCTGTCAAGGCCCGTAGGCTACGACTTTGGGCCAAGAGCCACGGAACACAAGGGATAGACTGTTCACAATCGAAATAAAAAATGTCTACAATTTTTTATTTATTGAACCAGCTGGAACATTCCGGGATGGGTCAACGGCAACATCCAGCGCGCCTGACCTGATTTCAAGCCACCCTTGCGTGAACGGTCGAGCACCCAGCCGCGCGCCTCGATCTGCTGCCCCGGCAGGCGATCCAGCTGCGCAACATCGAATTGGTCAAGCAGATTGGGTGCAATGCGCAATACAACCGAATCCTGCAATTCGATCCAGACGCCGCCCCGATTGCGTTGCACCTTGCTCACCCGGCCACTGAGCAGCGCAAATCCGGACGCCTTTATCTGATCCGCTTTCAGTACAGACGATTGCCGCCACAGCCCCAGCCGGGCCTGCCGAGCGCTACGCTCGGCGGCTTGCTGGCAGCTGAACAAATCGACGTTCGGTGCTACCGCCACCTGGTATCCCAAGCCTTCGGCAAGCAATTGCGCTTCAAGGTTGGCGCCATCGGCGCCATAGACATGGGCCAGGGTTCGCCCATAGTGATCTTTGCTTTCCCGACCCGGGAGCAGGCCGACCCGACCGTTGCTGGCCTTCACCAGTGCCTGCAGGCGCTGGCGGGCGGCAACCGCGAAGGGCTCGTCGGTGCGACCTTTTTTACCCAGTTCCGGCGCATTGAGGCCGATCATGCGCACGCTGCGCCCATCGGTGAGGCGCAAGGTATCGCCATCGACCACCCGCTGGACCTGTACGGAGGCCAGCCCAACCGGCGCCGGGCAGAATGCCTGGGCACTGGAGAGCCAAATCGCGGACATAAAAAAGGCGCCCGCAAGGGACGCCTTTTTCATCAGCGAGGAGAAGCTGGAACAGCTTTCCAGACCGATCAGCCTTAGGCCTTTTTCGCGCCGAAAGCGCCGAAACGGTCGGCGAACTTCTGAACGCGGCCGCCGGTATCCAGAGTCTTCTGCTTACCGGTGTAGAACGGGTGGCACTCGTTGCAAACGTCGATCGCCAGCGGCTTAGCGTAGGTCGAACGAGTTTCGAACTTGTTGCCGCAGCTGCAGGTTACGGCAACTGCTGGGTATTCTGGATGGATATCGGCTTTCATGGTGTCTTCCTCAGGCTAGCGTGCCGCCACCCAACACTATTGTTGAATACCGCACGTAATTAGGCCGCGGATTCTACCAGACCTTTGCGATCACGCAAGCTGTCCCTCGCACCGACCGTCTGCTAGGCTCCGGGCCTTCTTCACCGCCCGTTCAATGAGATTTCCCCGCGTGCCCGACGCCATTTTGCGCCTCGCCCTGCCCTCGCCCCTGCGCCGCCTGTTCGACTACCGGGCCCCGGCCGGTGTGCGGCGTACCCAACTGCATCCGGGCATGCGCCTGCGAGTACCGTTCGGTCGCCGGGAGATGATCGGCATCCTGGTCGAGGTCACGGACAGCAGCGAAGTCCCCGCCGAGAAGCTCAAACCGGCACTGGCCCTGCTGGACGCCACCCCGCCGCTGCCGCCCGCGCTGTTCAAGCTGTGCCTGTGGACCGCGCAGTACTACCAGCACAGCCTCGGCGACACCCTGAGCTGGGCGCTCCCGGTCCTGTTGCGCCAGGGCGAACCGGCCGAGGCCCGGCAGGAACGCTTCTGGTCGGTCAGCCCCGGCGCCAGTCTCGACGACCCACGCATCGCCCGCGCCCCGCGCCAGCGCGAAGCCCTGGCGACCCTGGCCCAGCACCCTCACGGTGTCGCCCACCAGTTGCTGAGCAAGCTGATACTGAGCAAGGACAGCCTGGACCTGTTGCTGGCCAAGGACCTGGTACAGGTGGAAGTCCGCCGGCATGCCCCGGGCGAGCGCCACGAACATTGGCTGGCCCAGCCGGAACTGCCGCTCAACAGCGAACAACGCGCCGCCTATGAGGCGATTCGCTCCGGCTTCGACAGCTATCACGCGTTCCTGCTGGCCGGGGTCACCGGCAGCGGCAAGACCGAAGTCTATCTGCAGCTGATCCGCGAAACCCTGGAAGCCGGCAAGCAGGCGCTGGTGCTGATCCCGGAAATCAACCTCGGCCCACAGACCCTGGCGCGCTTCGAACAACGCTTCAACGCCCGCATTGCACTGCTGCACTCGGCGGTCAACGACCGCGAGCGCCTGGATGCCTGGCTGGCGGCCCGCGACGGCGAGGCCGACATTATTATCGGCACCCGCTCGGCGCTGTTCACGCCGATGAAGAACCCTGGGCTGATCATCATCGACGAAGAGCACGACGGTTCCTATAAACAGCAGGAAGGCCTGCGCTACCACGCCCGCGACCTGGCCCTGGTCCGCGCCCGCCAGGAAAACATCCCCATCGTGCTGGGCTCCGCCACCCCATCGATGGAGAGCCTGCACAACGCCTACACCGGCCGTTATGGCCTGCTGCGGCTGAACGAGCGGGCCGGCGGCGCCAAGCAGCCGCGCTTCCTGCGCCTGGACGTGAAGAGCCGGCCGTTGGACAGCGGCATTTCCGGCCCCATGCAACAAGCCATCGGCCAGACCCTGGCAGCAGGCCAGCAGGTGCTGGTGTTCCTCAATCGCCGCGGCTTTGCGCCGACCCTGCTGTGCCACGACTGCGGCTGGATGTCCGAGTGCGAACGCTGCGACGCGCGGATGACCGTGCACCAGCGCTATGGCGAGCTGCGCTGCCACCATTGCGGCCACTCCGAACGCGTACCGCGGCATTGCCCGAAATGCGGCAAGGTCGACCTGCGCCCGGTCGGCGCCGGCACCGAGCGCGCCGAAGAACGGCTGGCGATCCTGTTCCCGGACTACCCGGTACTGCGGGTCGACCGCGACAGCACCTCGCGCAAGGATGCGATGAACCAGTTGTTCGCCACTATCCAGAAGGGCCAGCCCTGCATCCTCGTCGGCACCCAGATGCTCGCCAAGGGGCACCACTTCCCACGGGTAACCCTGGTCTCGATCCTCGATGCCGACGGCGGCCTGTTCTCCGGCGACTTCCGCGCCAGCGAACGCATGGCGCAGCTGATCGTCCAGGTCGCCGGCCGGGCCGGGCGAGCCGAAGAGCCGGGCAAGGTGATCATCCAGACTCACCTGGCCGACCATCCGCTGCTGGTGCAGCTGACCGAACAGGGTTACTTCGCCTTTGCCGAACAGGCCTTGAGCGAACGCCGCGCCGCCGGCCTGCCGCCGTTCGCCCATCTGGCCCTGCTACGTGCCGAGGCGCACAAGCCCGGACAAGACGAAGGCTTCCTCGACGAAGCCTGCAGCGAGGCCGAACGTTTGCTGGCCCAGATGAACCTGGGCGGCATCGAGTTGCTGGGGCCGGTACCGGCGCCCATGGAGCGCCGGGCCGGGCGTTACCGCGCGCAACTGCTGTTACAGGCCAATGCCCGGGCGCCGCTGCACAAGCTGCTGAGTCACTGGCTGTTGGTGCTGGAACAGATGCCCAGCGGGCGCCAGGTACGCTGGTCGCTGGATGTTGACCCTGTGGACCTGTATTGATAGAAAAACCGCCATCTCAGGCAAGCGCGCCTCTGTAGCAGCGAGGCTTGCCCGCGATATGGCCCGAATAGTCACCGCATATCCACAAGCGGCCCGCTATAGTTGGCAAGCCCGTCTTCGCAACGGATAATGCCCAGTTTTTCCACCTGCGCATCGAAGCGCCGCCGCGCCAGCGGTTGAAAGAGAAGACCATGAAAGACACCATTCGCCAGCTCATCCAGCAAGCCATCACCCAACTCGTCACCGAAGGTGTGTTGCCAGAAGGCCTGACGCCGGCGATCCAGGTAGAAAACTCCCGCGACAAGACCCACGGCGACTTCGCCAGCAACATCGCCATGATGCTGGCCAAGCCGGCCGGCATGAAACCACGCGACCTGGCGGAAAAAATCATCGCCGCCCTGCCCGCAGACGAGCAAGTCAGCAAGGCCGAGATCGCTGGCCCTGGCTTCATCAACTTCTTCCAGAACACCCAGGCCCTGGCCACCCGCCTGGACGCCGCCCTGGCCGACGCCCACCTCGGCGTGCGCAAGGCCGGCGCGTTGCAGCGCACCGTGGTCGACTTGTCGGCACCGAACCTGGCCAAAGAGATGCACGTCGGCCACCTGCGCTCGACCATCATTGGCGACGGCGTGGCGCGGGTCCTGGAGTTCCTCGGCGATACCGTGATCCGTCAGAACCACGTCGGCGACTGGGGCACCCAGTTCGGCATGCTGATGGCCTACCTGCAGGAAAACCCGATCACCAGCGACGAACTGTCGGACCTGGAGAACTTCTACCGCGCCGCCAAGCAGCGCTTCGACGAATCCGAAGAGTTCGCCGACCGTGCCCGGGGCCTGGTGGTCAAGCTGCAGGCCGGTGACGCGGACTGCCTGGAGCTGTGGACCAAGTTCAAGGACATCTCCCTGTCCCACTGCCAGAAGATCTACGAACTGCTGAACGTCAAACTGACCATGGCCGACGTGATGGGCGAAAGCGCCTACAACGACGACCTGATCAACGTGGTCAACGATCTCAAGGCCAAGGGCCTGCTGGTCGAGAGCAACGGCGCCCAGTGCGTGTTCCTCGACGAGTTCAAGAACGCCGAAGGCGAGCCGCTGCCGGTGATCATCGTCAAGGCCGATGGCGGCTACCTGTATGCCACCACCGACCTGGCCGCCGTGCGCTACCGCAGCGGCAAGCTCAAGGCCGACCGCGCGCTGTACTTCGTCGACCAGCGTCAGGCCCTGCACTTCCAGCAGGTGTTCGCGGTGGCCCGCAAGGCCGGCTTCGTGACCCACCCGATGGAAATGGAACACATGGGCTTCGGCACCATGAACGGCGCCGACGGCCGTCCATTCAAGACCCGCGACGGCGGCACCGTGAAGCTGATCGACCTGCTGACCGAAGCCGAAGAACGCGCCTACAGCCTGGTCAAGGAAAAGAACCCGGAGTTGGCCGAGGCCGATCTGCGCAACATCGCCAAGGTAGTGGGCATCGACTCGGTGAAATACGCCGACCTGTCCAAGCACCGCACCAGCGACTACAGCTTCAACTTCGACCTGATGCTGAACTTCGAAGGCAACACCGCGCCTTACCTGCTGTACGCCTACACCCGTGCCGCCGGTGTGTTCCGCAAGCTGGGCAAGGACTTCAGCGAAGTACAGGGCCAGATCAGCCTGGAAGCCGCCCAGGAACTGGAGCTGGCGGCCAAGCTGGCGCAGTTCGGCGAAGTGCTGAACGGCGTGGCCGACAAGGGTACGCCGCACATCCTGTGCACCTACCTGTACGACGTGGCCGGGCTGTTCTCCAGCTTCTACGAGAACTGCCCGATCCTCAGTGCCGAATCGCCGACGCAGATGCAGAGCCGCTTGCGCCTCACCGAGCTGACCCGTCGTACCCTCAAGCAAGGTCTGGAGTTGCTGGGCCTGAAAGTTCTGGAGCAAATGTAAGTTGGCTGCCAAGAAAAAACCTGCACCCAAGCGTGGCGCCAGCCGTTACCAAGCTCCTGCAAAGCAACCGATCCCGGGTTGGTTGTGGATGGCCATCGGCCTGGCCGTGGGCGCCTTCATCGTGTTCCTGATGAAGCTGGAGCCAGGCAAGGGCGCTGACAGCGTCAAGCGCGAGCGGTTGGAGCAACAGAAAACCACCAAGATCGCCGAGGCCAACAAGACCCCGCCGAGCCCACAGCAACCGGTGAAGCCGAAGTACGACTTCTACACCCTGCTGCCGGAATCGGAAGTGATAGTGCCGCCGGAAGCCGTGCCGGAAAAAACCCTGCCAACGCCGCAGACCGCGCCGGTGGTTCCGACCACGCCGGTGACCCCGGCGGAAGCAGCCAAGATCGACACCGCGCGGGCCCAGGCTGCCCTGGCCGGCATCACCCCGCCGCCCGCACCACCGGTGGCACAGGTGGCAAAGGCCGCGCCGGTGACCAAGTTCTTCCTGCAGGCTGGTTCCTTCCGCAAGCAGGCCGATGCCGACAAGGTCCGCGCACAGATCATCCTGCTGGGGCAATCGGTGTCCGTCGAGTCCGGCACCGTCAAGGACGAGACCTGGTACCGCGTACTGGTCGGCCCGTTCAGCAACCGCGAACAGCTGACCACCGCGCAGAAGCAACTGGCCGGCGCCGGCTTCAGCAACCTGCTGTTACAACAGCGCCAGAGCCGCTAAGACAGCCAATCGCGAGCAAGTCCGCTCCGCATTCCCTGCAGGAGCGAGGCTTGCCCGCGATGGCGTCCTCCCTGGCGCCCACTCTCCCGCCAGGAAATACCGCTCGTCCCACAACCCCCGCCGCAGTTGAAAAACCCCACGCCACCCCCATATGAGTTTCCATCAGGGCATTTTCGCCCCGCAGCGTGGAGACTCTCCCCTTGACCACCATCGTTTCAGTCCGCCGCTACGGCAAAGTCGTCATGGGCGGCGACGGCCAGGTTTCCCTCGGCAACACCGTGATGAAAGGCAACGCGAAAAAGGTTCGTCGCCTGTATCACGGCCAGGTCATCGCCGGCTTTGCCGGGGCCACCGCTGACGCCTTCACCCTGTTCGAACGTTTCGAAGGCCAGCTTGAGAAGCATCAGGGGCACCTGGTACGCGCCGCCGTCGAACTGGCCAAGGAATGGCGCACCGACCGCTCCCTCAGCCGCCTCGAAGCCATGCTCGCGGTCGCCAACAAGGACGCATCCTTGATCATCACCGGCAACGGTGACGTGGTCGAACCGGAAGAAGGCCTGATCGCCATGGGCTCCGGCGGCGCCTACGCCCAGGCCGCGGCCAGCGCCCTGCTGAAGAAAACCGACCTGTCGGCCCGCGAAATCGTCGAAACCGCCTTGGGCATCGCCGGCGACATCTGCGTATTCACCAACCACACCCAGACCATTGAGGAGCAGGATCTCGCGGAATAAGCCTGTTTCGGCCATCGCGCCACGGCATTCATTCTTGCTTGAGGACCGCCAATTACTATGCCCATGACTCCCCGCGAAATCGTCCACGAACTCAACCGCCATATCATCGGCCAGGACGATGCCAAGCGCGCCGTCGCCATCGCGCTGCGTAACCGCTGGCGCCGCATGCAGCTGCCTGAAGAGCTGCGTGTCGAAGTGACCCCGAAGAACATCCTGATGATCGGCCCGACCGGCGTCGGCAAGACCGAGATCGCCCGGCGCCTGGCCAAGCTGGCCAACGCTCCGTTCATCAAGGTCGAAGCGACCAAGTTCACCGAAGTCGGTTATGTCGGCCGTGACGTTGAATCCATCATCCGCGACCTGGCCGATGCCGCGATCAAACTGTTCCGCGAGCAGGAAATGACCCGCGTCCGCCACCGCGCCGAAGACGCCGCCGAAGAACGCATCCTCGATGCCCTGCTGCCACCGGCGCGCATGGGTTTCAGCAACGAGGACGCCGCCCCGGCCCAGGACTCCAACACCCGCCAGCTGTTCCGCAAGCGCCTGCGCGAAGGCCAGCTGGACGACAAGGAAATCGAGATCGAAGTGGCTGAAATCAGCGGCGTCGACATCTCGGCTCCACCGGGCATGGAAGAGATGACCAACCAGCTGCAGAGCCTCTTCGCCAACATGGGCAAGGGCCAGCGCAAGAACCGCAAGCTCAAGATCAAGGACGCACTCAAGCTGATCCGCGACGAAGAAGCCAGCCGTCTGGTCAACGATGAAGAACTCAAGGCCAAGGCCCTGGAAGCGGTCGAACAGCACGGCATCGTGTTCATCGATGAAATCGACAAGGTTGCCAAGCGTGGCAACTCCGGTGGCGTCGACGTCTCTCGTGAAGGAGTGCAGCGCGACCTGCTGCCGCTGATCGAAGGCTGCACCGTCAACACCAAGCTGGGCATGGTCAAGACCGACCACATCCTGTTCATCGCTTCCGGCGCGTTCCATCTGAGCAAGCCGAGCGACCTGGTGCCCGAGCTGCAAGGCCGTCTGCCGATCCGCGTCGAACTCAAGGCGCTGTCGCCGGAAGACTTCGAGCGCATTCTCAGCGAGCCTCACGCCTCCCTGACCGAGCAATACCGCGAGCTGCTGAAAACCGAAGGCCTGACCATCGAGTTCCAGGCGGACGGCATCAAGCGCCTGGCGGAGATCGCCTGGCAGGTCAACGAGAAGACCGAGAACATCGGTGCCCGTCGCCTGCACACCCTGCTCGAGCGCTTGCTCGAAGAAGTGTCGTTCAGCGCCGGCGATCTGGCCAGCGCCCACAACGAAGAGCCGATCCGCATCGACGCCGCCTACGTCAACAGCCACCTGGGCGAATTGGCGCAGAACGAAGACCTGTCCCGTTATATCCTGTAACGAGCACGTCCCCGCGGCAGCGAGCTTGCTCGCTGCCGCGGGGATTCCTTGTACAGACGGACCGCAGGCTGCCCCATGACCACTCGACTTCCCACCGCCATCAACCTGCACAAAGCCTCGAAGACCCTGACGCTGACTTACGCGCCAGACGAGGTCTATCACCTGCCCGCCGAATTCCTGCGGGTGCACTCCCCCTCCGCCGAGGTCCAGGGCCACGGCAAACCCATCCTGCAATTTGGCAAGATCGGCGTCGGCCTGACCAAGGTCGAACCGGCCGGTCAGTACGCACTGAAACTGACCTTCGACGACGGGCATGACAGCGGCCTGTTCACCTGGGACTACCTGTACCAGTTGGCGGTGCGTCAGGACGATCTGTGGAGCGATTATCTTGCTGAACTTCAAGCCGCCGGAAAGTCCCGCGACCCAAATGAGTCTATCGTCAAGCTGATGCTCTAGATCAGACCTCTGACGCTTTAGAGGGCATTTTCTAGATTCATCTGTTTGAATGCTGGGCTGCATGGCCAACGATTGGCCTGCTTGCGAAAAAAATTAAACTCGGGTAACCAATGGAGCTGGCAAGTTCCCTGCAGTGTTCTCTGAACAAAAAAGCAGTAATGCAGAATCAACGGTCACCCGAGCAGTAGTACCTGGCATCTTTGCTGTGTGACTACACAGCAGGTCCGGTACTCGTCTCAGGACAATGGAGCGTCGTAGATGAGTAACAAGAATAACGATGACCTGAAACGCCAAGCCTCGGAAAACACTCTGGGCCTGAATCCTGTCATCGGTTTACGTCGGAAAGATCTGCTTACCTCTGCTCGAATGGTGCTGACCCAGGCCATCAAACAACCGCTGCACAGCGCCAAACATGTGGCCCATTTCGGCGTCGAATTGAAGAACGTGATGTTCGGCAAATCGACGCTGCAACCGGAGGGCGATGACCGTCGCTTCAACGATCCGGCCTGGAGCCAGAACCCGCTGTACAAGCGTTACCTGCAAACCTACCTGGCGTGGCGCAAGGAGCTTCACGACTGGATCGGCCACAGCAACCTCTCCGAACAGGACATCAGCCGCGCCCACTTCGTCATCAACCTGATGACCGAGGCCATGGCGCCGACCAACACCGCCGCCAACCCGGCAGCGGTCAAACGCTTCTTCGAGACCGGCGGTAAAAGCCTGCTCGATGGCCTCTCCCATCTGGCCAAGGACCTGGTGCACAACGGCGGCATGCCGAGCCAAGTCAACATGGACGCCTTCGAGATCGGCAAGAACCTGGGCACCAGTGAAGGCGCGGTGGTGTTTCGCAACGACGTGCTGGAATTGATCCAGTACCGTCCGGTGACCGAGCAGGTGCACGAGCGCCCGCTGCTGGTGGTCCCGCCACAGATCAACAAGTTCTATGTCTTCGACCTCAGCCCGGACAAGAGCCTGGCGCGCTTCTGCCTGCGCAACGGCGTGCAGACCTTTATCGTCAGTTGGCGCAACCCGACCAAGGCGCAGCGCGAGTGGGGCCTGTCGACCTACATCGAAGCGCTGAAAGAAGCGGTCGACGTGGTCATCGCCATCACCGGCAGCAAGGACGTGAACATGCTCGGTGCCTGCTCCGGCGGCATCACCTGCACCGCGCTGCTGGGGCACTACGCGGCCCTGGGCGAGAAGAAGGTCAACGCCCTGACCCTGCTGGTCAGCGTGCTCGATACCACCCTCGATACCCAGGTGGCGCTGTTCGTCGACGAGCAGACCCTGGAGGCCGCCAAGCGTCACTCCTATCAGGCCGGTGTGCTGGAAGGTCGCGACATGGCCAAGGTCTTCGCCTGGATGCGACCCAACGACCTGATCTGGAACTACTGGGTGAACAACTACCTGCTGGGTAACGAGCCGCCGGTGTTCGACATCCTGTTCTGGAACAACGACACCACCCGGTTGCCCGCTGCCTTCCACGGCGACCTGATCGAAATGTTCAAAAACAACCCACTGATCCGCCCCAACGCACTGGAAGTGTGCGGCACGCCGATCGACCTGAAGCAGGTCACCGCCGACATCTTCTCCCTGGCCGGTACCAACGACCACATCACCCCGTGGAAGTCCTGCTACAAGTCGGCTCAGCTGTTCGGCGGCAAGGTCGAATTCGTCCTCTCCAGCAGCGGGCATATCCAGAGCATCCTCAACCCGCCGGGCAACCCCAAGTCGCGCTACATGACCAGCGAAGAGATGCCGGCCAACGCCGACGACTGGCAGGAAAACTCGACCAAGCACACCGACTCCTGGTGGCTGCACTGGCAGGCCTGGCAGGCGGAGCGCTCAGGCAAACTGAAAAAGACGCCGAGCATTCTCGGCAACAAGGCGTACCCAGCGGCCGAGGCGGCACCGGGTACTTATGTCCATGAACGTTAACCGATAGCAGGCCTGTAGGAGCGAGCCGCTTGCGATAACGCAGCTCCACAAGCGACTCTCTCCTGCAGGCAACGATTCCACCGACAGGGCCAAGGCATGCCTCAACCGTTCATCTTCCGCACCGTCGACCTGGATGGCCAGACCATCCGCACGGCGGTACGTCCCGGCAAGCCTCACTTGACACCCTTGCTGATCTTCAATGGCATCGGCGCCAACCTGGAGTTGGTGTTCCCGTTCGTCCAGGCTCTGGACCCGGACCTGGAAGTCATCGCCTTTGACGTACCGGGCGTTGGCGGCTCCTCGACGCCGAGCCACCCCTACCGCTTTCCCGGCCTGGCCAAGCTGACCGCGCGCATGCTCGATTACCTCGACTATGGGCAGGTCAATGTGGTGGGTGTGTCCTGGGGCGGGGCACTGGCCCAGCAGTTCGCCTACGACTACCCCGAACGCTGCAAGAAACTGGTGCTGGCCGCCACTGCCGCGGGCGCCTTTATGGTGCCGGGCAAACCCAAGGTGCTGTGGATGATGGCCAGCCCGCGGCGCTACATCCAGCCCTCCCATGTGATTCGCATCGCCCCCCTGATCTACGGCGGCTCGTTCCGCCGCGATCCCAACCTCGCCGCCGAGCATGCCAGCAAGGTCCGTTCAGCGGGCAAGCTGGGCTACTACTGGCAGCTGTTCGCCGGCCTCGGCTGGACCAGCATCCACTGGCTGCACAAGATCCACCAGCCGACCCTGGTGCTGGCCGGCGACGACGACCCGCTGATCCCGCTGATCAATATGCGCATGCTGGCGTGGCGGATTCCCAACGCCCAGCTACACATCATCGACGACGGGCATCTGTTCCTGATTACCCGGGCCGAAGCCGTCGCGCCGATCATCATGAAATTCCTCGAGGAAGAGCGACAACGGGCAGTGATGCACCCGCACCCGACACCGTTCAGCGGTACGTAGCAAAAAGCGTCTGCCGACAGGATCGTCGCGCGCGCAGGATGGTTCAGGACCGACTATGGTGTTTGTCTTGGTGTGCTTGTTGATGGCTTGACGAAGGAGTGTTGAAGCATGCGAGACAAACCAACGGCGGGCTCGTTGCCCACGCCCTCCACCTACATCACTGCGCAGAGTGCCATCACCGGCCTGCGCGGCCGTGACCTGCTGTCGACTCTGCGCAGCGTGGCCACCTACGGCCTGCGCAACCCGGTGCACAGCGCCCGCCATGCCGTGGCGCTGGGTGGTCAATTGGGCCGTGTACTGCTGGGTGAAACACTGCACAAACCCAACCCCCAGGACAGCCGGTTCTCCGATCCGACCTGGAGCCTGAACCCGTTTTACCGACGCAGCCTGCAGGCCTATCTCAGTTGGCAGAAGCAAATCAAAAGCTGGATCGACGACAGCGGCATGAGCTTGGACGACCGGGCCCGCGCGCACTTTGCCTTCAACCTTCTCAACGATGCGGTGGCACCGTCCAACACCCTGCTCAATCCGCTGGCGATCAAGGAAATCTTCAACTCCGGCGGCAACAGCGTGATCCGTGGCATCGGTCATCTGGTCGACGACCTGCTGCATAACAATGGCCTGCCCAGCCAGGTTGCCAAACAGGCCTTCGAGGTCGGCAGGAGCCTGGCCACCACCCCCGGCTCGGTGGTGTTTCGCAACGAGCTGCTGGAACTGATCCAGTACAAGCCGATGAGCGAAAAACAGTACGCTCGGCCCCTGCTGGTAGTGCCGCCACAGATCAACAAGTTCTATATCTTCGACCTCAGCCCCGCCAACAGCTTCGTGCAGTTCGCCCTGAAAAACGGCCTGCAGACCTTCATCATCAGCTGGCGCAATCCCGACGTCCGGCATCGCGAATGGGGCCTGTCGAGCTATGTCGAGGCTGTGGAGGAAGCCATGAATGTCTGCCGGGCGATCACCGGCAGTCGTGACGTGAACCTGATGGGTGCCTGTGCCGGCGGCTTGACCATTGCCGCCCTGCAAGGCCACCTGCAAGCCAAGCGACAACTGCGCCGAATCTCCAGCGCCACCTACCTGGTCAGCCTGTTGGATAGCCAGCTGGACAGCCCGGCGACCCTGTTCGCCGACGAGCAGACCCTGGAGGCAGCCAAGCGCCGCTCCTATCAACGGGGCGTGCTCGACGGTCGCGACATGGCCAAGGTCTTCGCCTGGATGCGGCCCAACGACCTGATCTGGAATTACTGGGTCAACAACTACCTGCTGGGCAAGGAGCCGCCGGCGTTCGACATCCTCTACTGGAACAACGACAACACCCGGCTGCCGGCTGCCTTTCATGGCGACCTGCTGGACTTCTTCAAGCACAACCCGATGGGTCACCCCGGTGGCCTGGAAGTGTGCGGCACGCCAATCGACCTGCAAAAAGTCACGGTCGATAGCTTCAGCGTCGCCGGAATCAACGACCACATTACCCCCTGGGATGCGGTGTACCGCTCGACCCTGCTGCTGGGCGGCGAAAAACGCTTCGTGCTGTCCAACAGCGGACACGTGCAGAGCATCCTCAACCCGCCGAGCAACCCCAAGGCCAACTACGTCGAAAACGGCAAGCTCAGCAGCGACCCGCGAGCCTGGTACTACGACGCCAAGCACGTCGACGGTAGCTGGTGGACGCAATGGCTGGAGTGGATCCAGCAGCGTTCCGGCGCCCAGCGCGAAACCCTGACGACCCTGGGCAACCAGAATTACCCACCGATGGAGGCGGCGCCTGGCACCTACGTGCGCGTCCGCTGAATTTCCCCGCGCCGCGACCCTCGGGCCGCGGCCTGACTGAACAACCAAGAAGACTGGATGAAGACCCGCGACCGGATACTCGAATGTGCCCTGCAGTTGTTCAATCACAAGGGCGAACCCAATGTCTCGACCATGGAAGTTGCCAACGAAATGGGGATCAGCCCCGGCAACCTCTACTACCACTTTCACGGCAAGGAGCCGCTGGTCCTCGGGCTGTTCGAGCGCTTCCAGAATGAGCTGGCACCCCTGCTCGATCCACCCGCCGATGTGCACCTGGCTCCCGAAGACTACTGGCTGTTCCTGCACCTGATCGTCGAGCGCCTGGCGCACTACCGCTTCCTGTTCCAGGACCTGTCCAACCTGGCCGGACGCCTGCCGAAGCTGGCCAAGGGGATTCGCAACCTGCTCAACGCCCTGAAGCGCACCCTGGCCTCGCTGCTGGCCAGGCTCAAGGCTTCGGGACAACTGGTCAGCGATACCCAGGCACTGGGGCAACTGGTGGAACAGATCACCATGACCCTGCTGTTCTCGCTGGACTATCAACGCATTCTCGATCGCGAGGGCGAGGTACGAGTGGTGGTCTACCAGATCATGATGCTGGTGGCGCCACACCTGTTGCCACCGGCGAAACTGGCTACCGAACAAATGGCCCTGCGTTACCTCGACGAGCAGGATTGATCGGCGCCGCAAGAACCCCAAACAAAAACGCCCGACCTTTGCAGGCCGGGCGTTTTTGTATGTCCCGAAAAACTCAGGACTGACTGGTTGGCGTCGCGGGTGCTGGCGCGGCAGTCGGGGTGACGGCAGGGGTTAGCGCCACTGCGGAGTTCGCAGGGCTGATCGGTGCTGCCGGCTTGGCGGCAACCACTGGCTTCGGTGCTGCGGCCTTGGGTGCTGCCGGTTTTTTCACTGCTGGTTTTTTCGCCGCCGGTTTCGCAGCGGGCTTGGCCGCTGGTTTTGCCGCTGGCTTGGCGGCTACTGGCTTGGCGGCAGGTTTTGCAGCTGGCTTGGCCGCCGCAGTTTTGGCTGCCGGTTTCGCGGCAGGCTTGGCTGCTGCTTTGGCCGGAGCCTTGGCTACCGGTTTGGCTGCTGCTTTAGCCAGAGGCTTGGCCGCCGGTTTGGCCGCTGCAGTCTTGGCCGCGATCGGAGCCACCTTGGCGCCTGTGAGTTTTTCGATCTGTTTGGTCAGGGTGTCGACCTTGCTGTGCAGCGCCTTCACTTCATTGCGGCTAGGCACGCCCAGACGCGAAATGGCACTGTTCAAGCGCTTGTCGAATGCACCTTCCAGCTCGTCCCACTTGCCCAGCGCGCGGTCCTTGACGCCACTGATGCGCGATTTAGCCGAACTCGCGGAGCCCTTGGCGGCGTCGACGGTTTTGCCGACAGCGCTTTTGGTGAGCTTCTCGGCTTTCTCGCCATCCTTGACCAGCGACTCGAAAAGCTTGCTGCCGTCAGTGTCGATTTTCGAGTACACGCCTAAACCAGCAAGCCAGATTTTACGGGAGTAGTCTTCGACCTTCCCGATCCACGAGCTGCCTTCTTTTTCAGTATTCTTTTTACCAGCCATCCCGTTCTCCTTAATGTTTACGCGCGACACGTTCGAGCAATGCCGTCAGCTCATCGAGCTTAGCAGAGAGTGTCTCAACGTCATGTTTAGACGGAATGCCGATGCGATTCAAGGCACTTGCGACGCGCGTGTCAAAAGCCTTCTCGACTTTATCCAGCTGCACTTCGACTTTGCCTTTGAGACTGGTGACATCCCCCTTCACGTTATCAATCTGACTGTTGGCGGCCTCAAGTTGTTCAGTCACAACTTTTTTGCCTTTCTTTTCAACAGTTTGACCGGCTTTAACGAGCTCTTGAAAGTACTCGCTGCCCTCCTGGCCGACCTTGGTGTAGGCACCCAGGCCTGCCAGCCAGATCTTGCGGGCATAGGATTTGACTTCACTCAGAGTGGTTGATGCAGCATCAACTTTTTTCTTCAGAATTGCTTTGGCCATGGTGCACCTCACGCGCAGAAGGTTTGAGGAACTGCCCGCAGGAAAGTGGGCTCATGCACAAAGTAGTGAGAAAAATTAGAATCGGCACCCTAACCAATGTCATAAAAAGGTGGAGGGGTTACTGGAGATAACCGGCTCGCCTGCGATGTTTTTCCAAGTGTCATGACAACACCCGAAATCACCGGCAAGCCGACTTCTGTGCAAGCGACTCAGACCAGGGCTTTATCCAGCGCCTTTTCGATTTCCGACTTGATCATGCCGCTCATGGCGGACATCAACAGGCCCAGCTCGACATCGACCCTGATCGAATCATCACCCACCAGCACCGCACCTTTGACCCCCGAACGCTTGAGGTTCAGGGTATCGCCCGACCACTGCGGCTCCAGGCCATACTGATCGGCCAGTTTCTGCGCCAACTGGTCAGCCTTTTCGCGGGCTGCTTCCTTACCCAGGCAGTGGGCACGCTCAACACTAATACGGGCCATTGAATGACTCCTGTTTTATCGGGACTTGCCTGAAGCGTCTTGAGCTGCGCTGCGTCAAAACGCCCCGGCGCTTCACTATCTTACATTCAGCCTTGCCAAGACAAAGACCGCCACCGGGATTAGAATGTCCCGCATTCTCTTTTGGTGACAGCGATATGACTGATCAGCGCAAAGGCAGCGATGCCGAACCCACCACTCACTTCGGCTTCAAAAATGTTCCGGAAAGCCAGAAGGCGGAAAAAGTCGCTGAGGTGTTCCACTCGGTGGCCGCCAAGTACGACCTGATGAACGACGTACTGTCCGGTGGCATGCATCGCCTGTGGAAACGCTTCACGATCGAATTGTCCGGCGTTCGCCCTGGCAATCGCGTGTTGGACATCGCCGGCGGCACCGGTGACCTGACCCGCAAGTTTTCCCATCTGGTAGGCCCTACCGGCCAGGTGGTGCTGGCGGACATCAACGCCTCCATGCTCAAGGTCGGTCGCGACCGCCTGCTCGACAAGGGCGTGGCCGGCAACATCGAGTTCGTCCAGGCCGACGCGGAAAAGCTGCCGTTCCCGGACAACCATTTCGATGTCGTGACCATCGCCTTCGGCCTGCGTAACGTGACCCACAAGGAAGATGCCCTGCGCTCGATGCTGCGCGTGCTCAAGCCCGGTGGCCGCCTGCTGGTGCTGGAATTCTCCAAGCCGACCAACGCGCTGATGTCCAAGGTCTACGACGCCTACTCGTTCGCCTTCATGCCACTGGCCGGCAAGCTGATCACCAACGACTCGGAAAGCTATCGCTACCTGGCCGAATCGATCCGCATGCACCCGAACCAGGAAACCCTGAAGTCGATGATGGTCGAGGCCGGTTTCGATCGCGTGACCTACCACAACATGACCGCGGGCATCGTCGCCCTGCACCGCGGCATCAAGCCCTGATGTTGTTCAGCGGCCTGCTTGCCAGCGTCGAACACGGCCTCAACCGTGTACTGCGTCTCGACAGCACGGCTTTGCCACGCTTGCAGCATTTGAACGGCAAGGTCATCGCCGTCGATTGCCGCAGCCCGAGCGTGCAGCTGTTCGTCATTCCCGGTGATGAGGGCCTGACCCTCGCCACGCATTGGGCGGCCGACGCCGACTGCACCCTGCGGGCGCCGGCTTCGAGCCTGGTGCGCCTGGCCCTGAGCCAGGACAAGACCTCGGTGCTGCACAGCCCCGAAGTCGAGCTGGAAGGCGACAGCGGCGTGCTGCTGGAACTGGCGGCCATCCTCCAGGACCTGGAGCTGGACTGGGAGTACGAACTCTCGCGCTGGCTCGGTCCGGTGGCCACCCAGCTGTTCAGCGGCCATATCCGTAGCCGCGCGCGCTGGTATCGCCAGGGTTTCGCCAGCCTGAACCAGAACCTCGCCGAGTACCTGGCCGAAGAGTCGCGCACCCTGGTGGGCCAACGCGAAGCCGAAGCCCGTTTCAGCGAACTGGACCGGGTCAAGCTCGACCTGGAACGCCTCGAGGCGCGCTTCGAGCGCCTTTCCCGATCCCTTGACCCAAGCGATAACGCATGAAGCTGCTTGCCGTCCGCCGTTTGTTGCGCATCCAGCGCGTCGTGATCCGCTACCGCCTCGATGACCTGCTGTTCGCCCTGCCCCTGCCCTGGTTCCTCCTGGCACTGCGCTACGTCTTGCCCTGGCGCTGGTTCCCGCGCAAACAGCTGGAACTGACCCGCGGCGCCCGTCTGCGCCTGGCCTTGCAAGACCTGGGGCCGATCTTCATCAAGTTCGGACAGATTCTCTCCACCCGTCGCGACCTGCTGCCCGAAGACATCGCCGATGAGCTGATGCTGCTGCAGGACCGCGTGCCGCCCTTCGACTCGAAGACATCGGTGGCACTGATCGAGGAGCAACTGGGCAAGAAAATCGGCGACGTGTTCAGCCGCTTCGATATCGAGCCCCTGGCCTCTGCCTCGGTGGCGCAAGTCCACGCCGCCCAGCTCAAGAGCGGCGAAGAAGTGGTGGTCAAGGTCATCCGCCCGGGCCTCAAGCCGGTCATCGCCCAAGACCTGGCCTGGCTGTTCATCCTCGCCCGCGCCGCCGAAAAGGTCTCGGCCGACGCTCGTCTGCTGCACCCGGTGGACGTGGTCAGCGATTACGAAAAGACCATCTACGACGAACTCGACCTGTTGCGCGAAGCGGCCAACGCCAGCCAGCTCAAGCGCAACTTCGAAGGCTCGCCGCTGCTCTACGTGCCACAGGTCTACTGGGACTGGTGCCGGCCGAAAGTGCTGGTCATGGAACGCATCTACGGGATCCAGGTGACCGACCTGGCCACCCTGGCCGACCAGCGCACCGACATGAAAATGCTCGCCGAGCGTGGCGTGGAGATCTTCTTCACCCAGGTGTTCCGCGACAGCTTCTTCCACGCCGACATGCACCCGGGCAACATCTTCGTCAGCACCGTGCAGCCCTGGAGCCCGCAGTACATTGCCATCGACTGCGGCATCGTCGGCAGCCTGACCCCGGAAGACCAGGACTACCTGGCCCGCAACCTGTTCGCGTTCTTCAAGCGCGATTACCGGCGCGTGGCGCAGTTGCACATCGATTCGGGCTGGGTGCCGGCAGAGACCAAACTCAACGAATTCGAAGCGGCGATCCGTACCGTGTGCGAGCCGATCTTCGAAAAACCGTTAAAAGATATTTCCTTCGGCCAGGTGCTGATGCGCCTGTTCCAGACCGCTCGCCGCTTCAACATGGAAGTGCAGCCGCAGCTGGTGCTGCTGCAAAAGACCCTGCTGAACATCGAAGGCCTGGGCCGCCAGCTGTACCCGGAGCTGGACCTGTGGAACACCGCCCAGCCGTTCCTCGAACGCTGGATGCGCGATCGCGTCAGCCCGAAAGCCTTGCTGGGCAACCTGCACAGCCAGGTCGAGCAACTGCCGCACCTGGCCAACATGACCCGCGACCTGCTCGAACGCATGTCCCAGCCCCATGCCCAGGACCCTTCGCCCACCTGGAAACGACGCAAGGACGACTGGTTCCTGCGTCTTCTCGGCGCGGCGCACCTGGGCGGTGGCGCGATCCTCGCGGCCGGTGGACCGCTGCACGAACTGGGTCACTGGCCGGCCGGCATCATGATGGCCGTGGGCTTGTATCTGGTCGTGCGCCGATAGCCAGCCGGGCTAGCGGCTGGCACACTGTTTCCCATCGCCGAGGCTCGACGAGCGCGTCGAGCCCTGTTGTCGGAGTCGAAGATGAAAGATTGGCTGGACGAGATCAAATGGGACGCTGACGGCCTGGTGCCAGCCATCGCCCAGGATCACAAGACCGGGCGCGTGCTGATGATGGCCTGGATGAACCGCGAGGCGCTGAGCCTGACCGCTGCCGAAAACCGTGCCATCTACTGGTCACGTTCGCGTGGCAAGCTATGGCGCAAGGGAGAAGAGTCCGGGCATGTGCAAAAGCTTCATGAAATGCGCCTGGACTGCGATGCCGACGTCATCATCCTGATGGTCGAACAGATCGGCGACATTGCCTGCCACACAGGCCGCCAGAGCTGCTTCTACCGCGTTTATGAAAACGGCGACTGGAAAACGGTCGATCCGGTACTCAAAGACCCGCACGCGATCTATCAAGCAGGACACTGAACATGAGCGATACCCTGACCCGTCTGGCCCAGGTGCTGGAAGAGCGCAAAGGCGCCGCCGCCGACACTTCCTATGTCGCCAGCCTGTACCACAAGGGCCTGAACAAGATTCTGGAAAAAGTCGGCGAGGAGTCGGTGGAAACCATCATCGCCGCCAAGGACGCCGCCCACAGCGGCGACTGCAGCGATGTGATCTACGAAACCGCCGACCTGTGGTTCCACACCATGGTCATGCTCGCCCAGCTGGGGCAGCATCCGCAGGCCGTTCTCGATGAACTGGACCGGCGCTTCGGTTTGTCCGGACACGCCGAGAAAGCCTCGCGTCCGTCCGCCTGAACATCATTTAGAGAGGAAACGCAGCATGGGCATTTTTGACTGGAAACACTGGATCGTCATCCTGGTTGTCGTGGTGCTGGTGTTCGGCACCAAGAAACTGAAAAACCTCGGCACCGACGTCGGCGAATCGATCAAGGGCTTTCGCAAGGCCATGAACGACGACGAAAAACCCGCCGAGCCTGGCGTGCCACCGACCGCCCAGCCTGCTCCGCCGGTCCAGCCGCAAAACGCTCCGCTGAACCAGCCGCACACCATCGACGTGCAGGCGCAAAAAGTCGAAGAGCCGACCCGCAAAGACTCGTGAGCACTGACTAATGTTTGGTATCAGCTTCTCTGAACTGCTGCTCGTCGGCCTGGTGGCCCTGCTGGTGCTCGGCCCCGAGCGTCTGCCGGGCGCCGCGCGCACGGCAGGCCTGTGGATCGGCCGCTTGAAGCGCAGCTTCAATGCGATCAAGCAGGAAGTTGAACGGGAAATCGGTGCCGATGACATTCGTCGGCAACTGCACAACGAACACATTCTGTCGCTGGAACAGGAAGCGCGGAAAATCCTCAACCCGACCCAGCAACAGCCGACACCGGTCGAGCCCGTGGCCGAACAGAGCATTCATGCGCCCGCCGCGGCGCCTGAAGCGCCAGCCAGCGCGACCACGGCGAGCCCCACTGCCGCAACTGCACCGGCCGAACCGGCTGCGCCCGTGACAACACCTGTCACGCCAGCCCCCCACGACCCTACTTTGCCGCCGCGAGCCCCATGAGCGATATTCCGGAAAACGACCAACATATGCCGCTGGTGTCGCACCTCACCGAGTTGCGCACCCGGTTGCTGCGCTGCGTGGCGGCGATCTTCCTGATCTTCGCCGGGCTGTTCGCCTTCACCCAGCAGATCTACACCATCGTCTCCACGCCGCTGCGCCAGTACCTGCCGGCGGGCGCAACGATGATCGCCACAGACGTGGCGTCGCCGTTCCTGACCCCGCTCAAGCTGACGATGATGGTCTCGCTGTTCCTGGCGATCCCGGTGATCCTGCACCAGATCTGGGGTTTCATCGCCCCCGGCCTGTACAAGCATGAAAAGCGCATCGCCGTACCGCTGCTGGTCTCCAGCATCCTGCTGTTCTACATCGGCATGGCCTTCGCCTATTTCCTGGTGTTCCCGCTGATCTTCAAGTTCTTCGCCGCGGCCACCCCGGCCGGCGTGGAAATGATGACCGACATCACCAGCTACCTCGATTTCGTCATGACCCTGTTCTTCGCCTTCGGCGTGGCGTTCGAGATCCCGGTGGCGGTGGTGCTGCTGGTGTGGATCGGCGTGGTCAACGTCGCCTACCTGAAGAAGATCCGCCCGTACGTGATCATCGGCTGCTTCGTGGTCGGCATGATCCTGACCCCGCCGGACATCTTCTCCCAGACCTTGCTGGCAGTACCGATGTGGCTGCTGTTCGAGATCGGCATCCTGTTCGGCAGCCTGATCAGCAAGCGCGGCGACCATCCGGATGACCAGCCGGCTGAAGACCACAACGACCAGCCGCCAGCGACCCAAGCATGAACCTGCTTCTGCTTGAGGAGGCCGACTTCATCGCGGCCGACCGGGTGATCCTGCGCGATCGCCGCCTGACCCACATGCAGGAAGTCCATCGTGCCGCGGTGGGCGACAGCCTGCGGGTCGGCCGTATCGGCGGCCTGATGGGCTCGGCCGAGCTGCTGCGCCTGGAAGCCCAGGAAGCCGAGCTGCAAGTCAGCCTCGACCAGCCGCCGCCGACCAAGCTGCCCCTGACCCTGGTGCTGGCCCTACCCCGCCCGAAAATGCTCCGCCGGGTGCTGCAAACCGTCGCCGCCATGGGCGTGCCCCGGTTGGTGCTGGTGAACAGCTACCGGGTCGAGAAGAGCTTCTGGCAAACCCCTTTCCTCGAACCCGAGGCGATTCGCGAGCAATTGATCCTCGGCCTGGAACAAACCCGCGACAGCGTGCTGCCGGAAGTGGTCATCGAAAAGCGCTTCAAACCCTTCGTCGAAGACCGTCTGCCAGCGCTGGTCGAAGGCACCCTCGGCCTGGTCGGCCATCCTGGCCAGTACCCGGCCTGCCCTCGTGGCCTGGATGAGCCGGTGACCCTGGCCATCGGCCCGGAAGGCGGCTGGATCCCCTACGAAATCGACCTGCTGGGCAAATCCGGCCTGCAACCGGTGCAGCTCGGCGAACGCATCCTGCGGGTCGAAACCGCCGTCACCGCCCTTCTCGCCCGCCTCTTCTAATCAGCCCCCACTACCGTAGGAGCGAGGCTTGCCCGCGATAGCCGTGTGCCTGACACGACGCCATCGCAGGCAAGCCTCGCTGCTGTTACACGGATGCTTCAGATTAATCTGACGCAGCCGATAGCTTTGGTACAAAACCTATTAATAGCCCAAGGGAGTTCGCGGCATGTACCGTTGGTTAGCCCAGAGTCTGGGAAATGTGAGCGTCAACCTCAAACTCGGCGTTGGCTTCGGCCTGGTGCTGCTATTGACCCTGCTGATTACTGCGACCGGCTGGATGGGCCTGGGCAACGTGATCGATCGCGGCGACAAGCTGGGCTATATCTCCAGCCTCAACGAACTGACCAAGGACCTGCGCAACGCGCGCCTGGACTATGAAATGCGCCGTGGCGAACAAGGCCCGGGGCCGGTCAGCGAGCTGCTGAACAAGCTCGACGAAGGCTTGCAAGTGGCGCGCAAGATGCTGGAAATGCCTGAAAGCATCGCCATGATCGACCAGCAGATCGCCGCCGTCAGCGAGTACAAACTGGCCTTCGCCGACATCACCCGCGCCACCGCCAGCCGCGAAGCCGCCCGCGCCAAACTGGGCGCCACCGCCGATAACGCCGTGGCCCGGGTGGCCGAAGTGGAAAAATCCATGCTGCAGGGCGACAGCGTGGCGCAATTCAACAGCGTCATCGACCTGAGCAAGCTGATCCAACAGGCGCGCTTCCAGGTCCGCGGCTACACCTACAGCGGCAAGGCCGAGGCCGAACAGCCGGCGCTGGACGCCATCGACAATGCCCTGAACAACCTCGCCAGCCTGCCGGCCAAATTGCCGGACCAACACCTGGCCAACCTGCAACAGGCCACCGACGCCCTGAAAGGCTATCGCTCCGCGGTCAGCGAGTTTCGCGACTCCCAGGTGGCCAGCGCCGCCGCCCTCAAACGCATGGCGGCCCAGGGCGATCGCCTGATGGAAGTCAGCAAGCAGCTGACCGCCGCGCAAACCCAGAAACGCGACAGCGACGCCGCCCAGGCCAGAAGCACCCTGGCCATCGTCACCGCCCTGGCCCTGCTGTTCGGCCTGGTTGCCGCCTGGAGCATCACCCGGCAGATCGTCATCCCGCTGCGCCAGACCCTCAAGGTGGTCGAGCGTGTCGCCTCGGGCGATCTCAGCGAGAACCTGCAGGTCGAGCGTCGCGATGAGCTCGGCCAACTGCAACGAGCCATGCAACGCATGACCCTGAGCCTGCGCGAACTGATCGGCGGCATCAGCGATGGCGTCACCCAGATTGCCAGCGCCGCCGAACAGCTGTCGGCGGTGACCGAGCAGACCAGCGCCGGGGTCAACAGCCAGAAAGTCGAGACCGACCAGGTCGCCACCGCGATGAATGAAATGGCCGCCACGGTCCAGGAAGTCGCGCGCAACGCCGAGGAAGCCTCGGAAGCAGCGGTCGCCGCCGATCAGCAGGCCCGCGAAGGCGACAAGGTGGTCGGCGAGGCGATCGCGCAGATCGAACGCCTGGCCGCCGAGGTCGGCAACTCCACCGCCGCCATGGGCCATCTGAAGCAGGAAAGCGACAAGATCGGCAGTGTGCTCGACGTGATCAAGTCGGTCGCCCAGCAGACCAACCTGCTGGCCCTCAACGCCGCCATCGAAGCCGCCCGCGCGGGTGAAGCCGGTCGCGGTTTCGCCGTGGTCGCCGACGAGGTGCGCAGCCTGGCGCAGCGTACCCAGAAGTCCACCGAAGAGATCGAGGGGCTGATCGTCGGCCTGCAGAACGGCACCCAGGAAGTGGCCAACATCATGGACAACAGCCGCAACCTGACCGACAGCAGCGTCGAGCTGACCCGCCGTGCCGGCGGCTCGCTGGAAAACATCACCCGCACCGTCTCGGCGATCCAGGCGATGAACCAGCAGATCGCCGCCGCGGCCGAGCAGCAGAGCGCGGTGGCCGAGGAAATCAACAGAAGCGTGCTGAACGTGCGCGACGTGTCCGAGCAGACCTCGGCAGCCAGTGAGGAGACAGCGGCCTCCAGCGTCGAGCTGGCGCGCCTGGGGACCCATCTGCAGACCCTGGTCGGGCGCTTCCGGGTTTGACCCGAGCCGGTTCGGCTTAAAACCGGTGCAATGCAATCGCGGGCAAGCTCCGCTCCCACAGATAAAGGTCATCTGTAGGAGCGAGGCTTGCCCGCGATAGGTTCTAGCTAACGGAAAACCTACAGGACCTGACGCAGAAACGCCTGGGCCCGCGGGTCTTGGGGCGCATCGAAGAACGCCGCTGGCGAGGCGTCTTCCAGCAGTTTGCCGTGATCGAAGAACAGCACCCGGTCCGCCACTTCCCGGGCGAAGCCCATTTCGTGGGTCACGCAGACCATGGTCATGCCTTCCAGGGCCAGGGTCTTCATCACGTCCAGCACTTCGCCGACCATTTCCGGGTCCAGCGCCGAAGTCGGCTCGTCGAACAGCATGACCTTGGGTTCCATGGCCAGCGCCCGGGCAATCGCCACCCGCTGTTGCTGACCACCGGACAGGCGTGACGGAAATTCGTTGGCCTTCTGCGCAATCCCGACCTTTTCCAGCAACGCCATGGCCTTGGCCTCGCGCTCCTTCTTGCCGCGCTTGCGCACGACTTTCTGCGCCAGGCAGAGGTTTTCCAGCACGGTCATGTGCGGGAACAGGTTGAAGTGCTGGAACACCATGCCGACTTCGCGGCGGTAGGCATTCACATCGGTCTTCGGGTCGGCCAGTTGCAGGCCGTCGATGCTCACCGAACCGGAATCGAACTGCTCCAGGCCGTTGAGGCAGCGCAGGAAGGTCGACTTACCGGAGCCGGACGGGCCGATCACCACCAGCACTTCGCCCTTGGCCACGTTAGTGGTGACGTTATCCACCGCGCGGACCACCTGGCCCCGGGTGTCGAAGACTTTTACCAGATCGCGGACTTCAATCACTTTGCGCGAGCCTCCGCTCAAGCCGGCTGGCCATCTTCGACAGCGGCAGGTTGATCAACAGGTACAGGGCCGCCACGCAGAACAGGATCTCGAACGGCGAGAACGAGGTGGTGATGACTTCACGTCCGCTCTTGAGCAGCTCGGTGATGGCGATCACCGACACCAGCGAGGTGTCTTTCACCAGGCTGATGAACTGCCCGGCCAGCGGTGGCAGCACGCGCTTGAAAGCCTGAGGCAGCACCACGTGACGCATCGACTGGCTGGCGTTCAGGCCCAGGGAGCGGGCTGCCTCATTCTGGCCACGGGCGATCGACTGCACGCCGGCGCGGACGATTTCCGCCACATAGGCACCGGTGAACAGCGACAGCGCGGCGATCCCGGCGAACTCGCGGGACAGGTTCAGCACCGTGCCGATGAAGAAATAGAAAATGAAGATCTGCACCAGCAGCGGCGTGCCGCGCACCAACTCGACGTAGAGGGTCGACAGGTCCCGTAGCGTCGGGTTGTTCGACAGCCGGCAAAGCCCGGTCGCCAAACCGATGAACAGCCCCAGCACCCCGGACACCACCGACAGCCACAAGGTGGTCCACAAGCCCAGCAGCAGCGGCCCGGCCGCCCAGTGACGGGTCACGCCGATCACATCGCCTTCGGCCACATCGTCGCCACGGGCGACTTGCAGGCTGTTCTCATCGACCGTCAGCAGTTGCTCGTCACCCGCGTCGTTGCGCAGCGTGACTTCGGCCTTGCCGCCTTTGCGCACCAACTCGCTGACGGTGGAGATGTCCGCCGCCCGCTGCGACTCCTCGGCCTGGTAGGCGAAGTACTGCGGTACGCGGTTCCAGCGCCATTCGTAGGACATCAGCGAGGTGGCGTAATACAGCGCGCCGGCCAGGCCGATCAGCACCAGCACGGTCAGTACGTGCCAGGGCCATTGGGCTTTTTTATGTTTGATCACTTTGCAGGTTCCAGCTGTTTGCAGCGGGGAGGTTCGGTATTGCCGATCAGGACGCCATCGCGAGCCGGCTCGCTCCTACAGGGATTGCGTGAATCTGCAGGAGCGAGGCTGGCCCGCAAATGGGGCGACTCGGTCTGTCTGACCGAGTGTTATTCCATGTCCTTGAGCCACTCGGTGCTCTTGAACCACTTGTCATGGATACGATCGTAGGTGCCGTCTTCGTGGATCTGGTGCAGGAAGTTGTTGATGAAGTTGATGCTGTCGTAGTCACCCTTCTTCAGGCCGAATGCCAGGGGCTCGTAGGTGAACGGCTTGTCGAGGAACAGCAGCTTGCCGTTGCCGACCTTGCTCAGCGCCACCACGTTGTACGGGGCGTCGTAGATGAAGGCGTCAGCCTTGCCGTTGACCACGTCGAGCACGGCTTCCTGCTCGTTGTCGTAGCCGTGGTACTTGGCCTTGGCGATCAGCTTCTTGGCGACCATTTCGCCGGTGGTGCCCAGCTTGGAGGTGATGCGGTAGTCGGCGGTGTTCAGGTCTTTATAGGACTTGATGGTGCCTTCCAGCTCCTTGCGGATCAGCAGGGTCTGGCCAACCACGATGAAGGGCTCGCTGAAGTTCAGGCGCAGGTTGCGTTCCTGGGTCAGGGTCATGCCGCTGCCGATCATGTCGAACTTGTCGGTCAGCAGGGCCGGGATGATACCGTCGTAGCCGGTGGAAACCAGCTCCAGCTTGACGCCCATGGCCTTGGTCATGGCCTTGAGGATATCGACCTCGAAACCGATGATCTCACCGCGCTTGTTGGTCATCTCGAACGGCATGTAGGTCGGGTCCATGCCGACTTTCAGCGTGCCGCGCTTGACCGCATCATCGATGGCGCCAGCCTGGGCTGCATTGACCGCCACCATTGCCGTGACGCCGAGCAGCAGCATCGAGAGATACTTCTTCATCTTCAAGTCCCCTGAACCCATTTTATTGTGAGGCGAACCCGCGACAGGTTTTCCCTGGAAAACCGACGGATACGGGCATCAGGAATGCCCGCTCGCAGCAATTCGGGGTGCGATGCTAACTCACCCGTCCGTTTGCACAAGGGTTTGACCAGGATTTGTTGTTACAGAGGGGGCGACAATCTCCCTGTAGCCGCTGCCGCAGGCCGCGATCGACGCGAAGTGGCGCTGCGCTATCGATCGCAGGAAGGCCCTGCGGACCTTATCGCAGCCTGCGGCAGCGGCTACAAAAGCAGCCCACAAACAACAACGCCCTTGAGAGTGCTCTCAAGGGCGTTGTCATCAGGCCGGTTGGGCGATTGCCGCTTGCGGTCGCAACGGCAACAACGGTGCATGAGGGTCTTCATCCACCGATTGCCGCCAGGCGCTCAGCCAGTCGGCATGGCCTTCGCTCCAGACCTGCTCGTGCAGGCGGGCCAGGGCCACCGGGTCGCTCAGCAGCGCCAGGCGCTCGCCGTTATTCAGCGCCGCCGGCCCCACTTTCAGGGCATGCCGGACACGTTCGATACGCAGCCACTCGATCGGCTCGGCCAGACCGTGGCGGGACGTCGCCAGGGCACAGGCCAGGGCGTTCTGCTGCGGATCGACCACCGCCCGGATGAAGCCGTCGTTCAGCGCATGCCAACGGTTTTCATGGGTGTACTGGTCGGTGGACAACAGTTCCTGTGGCGGTGCGTATTCCTCGGGGATCAGGAACAGGCTTTCGTCACGGGACTTCAGGCCCAGGCCGACCCGACTGGAAATCACCGACACCGGGATCGACAGCATCAGCGAACCGACGATCGGCACCAGCCACCAGAGGAAGCTCGGGTTCAGCCAGATCACCAGCAGCGCCCAGAAGAAGCCCAGCAGGGTCTGCGGACCATGACGGCGTACCGCTTCGCTCCACGGCGTGGAATCGTCGTCACGTTGTGGCGAGTTCCAGGTCGCGGCCCAGCCAAGGAACGCGGCCAGTACGAAACGGGTGTGGAAGATCATCCGTACCGGCGCCAGCAGCATGGAGAACAGCATCTCCAGCAGCATCGACAGGGTCACCTTGAACTTGCCGCCGAACTCTTTCGCGCCCTTGGCCCAGATCAGGATGATGCTCAACAGCTTCGGCAGGAACAGCAGCACGATAGTGGTCGAGAACAGCGCGATCGCCTTGTCCGGATGCCATTGCGGCCACAGCGGGTAAAGCTGGCGCGGCTCCAGGAAGTACTGCGGCTCCATCAGGGTGTTGACCGCCAGCAGGGCCGTCGACAGCACCAGGAAGAAGAACCACAAAGGCGCCGACAGGTAGGACATCACCCCGGTGAGGAACACCGCACGGTGCACCGGGTGCATGCCCTTGACCAGGAACAGGCGGAAGTTCATCAGGTTGCCGTGGCACCAGCGACGGTCACGCTTGAGTTCGTCCAGCAGGTTCGGCGGCAGTTCTTCATAGCTGCCCGGCAGGTCGTAGGCAATCCACACGCCCCAGCCGGCGCGACGCATCAGCGCCGCTTCGACGAAGTCGTGGGACAGGATCGCACCGGCGAAAGCACCTTTACCGGGCAACGGCGCCAGGGCGCAGTGCTCGATGAACGGCTTCATGCGGATGATCGCGTTGTGGCCCCAGTAGTGGGATTCGCCCAGTTGCCAGAAGTGCAGGCCGGCGGTGAACAGCGGGCCGTAGACGCGGGTAGCGAACTGCTGCATGCGCGCATACAGGGTGTCCATGCCCGAGGCTTTCGGCGCGGTCTGGATAATGCCCGCGTCCGGCGTGGCTTCCATCAGGCGCACCAGGCTGGTCAGGCATTCGCCGCTCATCACGCTGTCGGCGTCGAGCACCACCATGTACTTGTAGTCGCCGCCCCAACGACGGCAAAAGTCGTCGAGGTTACCGCTCTTGCGTTTCACCCGGCGGCGACGGCGGCGATAGAAGATCTTGCCGAAACCCTTGGTTTCACGGCAGACGTCCAGCCAGGCCTGTTGCTCGGCCACGCAGATATCGGTGTCGTTACTGTCGCTGAGCACGAAGAAGTCGAAGCGGTCCAGGTCACCGGTGGCCGCGACCGACTCGAAGGTCGCCCGCAGGCCGGCGAATACCCGCGGCACGTCTTCGTTGCAGATCGGCATCACCAGTGCGGTGCGCGCGTCTTGCGGAATCGGCTCGTTGCCGGCGCTTTTGCCGGAAATGCGGTATTTGTCATGCCCGGTGAGCAGCTCGAGGAAGCCCATCAGCGCGGTCCAGAAACCGGCCGAGACCCAGCAGAACAGGATGCCGAACATGATCAGGATGCTGGTCTGCAGGGCGTACGGCAGCACCTGGGTGGCGGTCTGCATCAATGGCTGATGCATGACTTCTTCCAGGTCGACGAACGACCAGCCCTGGTACGGCATGATGCCTTTCATGTACCAGCCGGCCACTATGGTCTGGCCGAGCATCAGCACCAGCAGGATGTAGCGACGGATCGAGCCCACGGTGCGCCAGCGCGCCGCCGGGAGCACCCGCTCATCCTTCGGCGGTGCCGGCGGGTTGGTGCGCCCGGTCAGGCGCCGCCAGCCACGCACCAGGATATTGGTGCGCCAGGGCTCGGGAACCACCTTGGTCCGACGGATCGGCGGCGTGGCCTTGAGGCACACGCGACCGCTGGCGTCGAGCGCCAGCATCTCGGCATCGATCAGTTCCTCGGCGGAACTCAGGGTCAGCCGGCGGCCCACCGAGGCCTGGGCGGCATCGGCAGGCGCGTCGAACGTCGCCGACGACAGGCGTTCGTGCAGTTCACTGAAGGACTTGCAGCCCGCGAGTTCCGCGCGCTGCTCATCGGTCATTGGCAGGTGCGCCAGATACTCGGCAAGAGTCTCTGGCTGTACTTGAGAGTTACTCATCGGCAGGCAACTGGTAGCTCCAGGTCTCGGTCAGGACTTGCTCGGTCGGGACAGATTCCGGTGTGGCTGGGGCCGCCTCGGCAGCAGCAGGCTGCTTGGCGTCTTTGTGGTTCTTGGCGTCCTTGGCCGGCTTGGCTTCGGCTTGCTTGGCATCCGCCTCTTTCTTCTCCTGCTGCTTGGCGGCGACTTTGTCGGCCTTGGCAATGGAGGCGCTGGAGGCTGGCGATACGGCCTTGGCCGGCTCGACAGGGGTGGCGTTCTTGACCAGGGCCGCACGCATCTCGGTGGATTTGCTCGCGTCCTTGATCTTCATCCGCAGGGTCAGGCGCCAGCCCTTGGTTTCAGGGTTGTAGCGCACGCTGTTTTCCACCAGCTCGGCGTTGTCGCCGACGCTGACCTGGCTGCGCACCTCGGTATCTTCCGGCAATGCCGCCAGGGACGGACCTTCGAAGTCCACCAGGTAGGCCACGCTGCCGTCCGGCTGGCGGATCAGGTTGGATTGCTTGACGTCACCGGTGGAACGCAGGGTCTGCTCGACCCAGGAGCTGTCCGGCGAATGCAGGGAAGCTTCGTCCATGGTCCAGTGCAGGCGGTAGGCGAAATCGAACGCCTGGCCTGGCTCAGGCTGCTTTTCCGGGCTCCAGAACGCCACGATGTTGTCGTTGGTTTCGTCCGCGGTCGGAATCTCTACCAGGTCGACAGTGCCTTTGCCCCAGTCGCCCTTCGGCTCGATCCAGGCGCTTGGGCGCTTGTCGTAGCGGTCGTCGAGGTCTTCGTAATGGCTGAAGTCGCGGCCACGCTGCAGCAGGCCGAAACCACGCGGGTTCTCTACCGAGAAGTTGCTCACGGCCAGGTGTTTCGGGTTGTTCAGCGGACGCCAGATCCACTCGCCGTTGCCGGCATGGATCGACAGGCCGCTGGAATCGTGCAGCTCACGACGGTAGTTGAGGACTTTCGACGGCTGGTTGGCGCCGAACAGGAACATGCTGGTCAGCGGGGCGATGCCCAGCTTGCCGACCTTGTCACGCAGGAACATCCGGGCCTTGACGTCGACGATGGTGTCGCTGCCCGGACGCAGGGTCAGGCGATAGGCGCCGGTAGCACGCGGCGAATCCAGCAGGGCGAAGATCACCAGGTGCTTGTCGGTCGGCTTGGGTTGCTGGATCCAGAATTCGGTAAAGCGCGGGAACTCCTCACCGGACGGCAGCGCGGTGTCGATAGCCAGGCCACGGGCCGACAGACCATAGACGTGACCCTTGCCGACGACGCGGAAGTAGCTCGCGCCGAGCATGGTCATGATTTCGTCCTGCTTGTCCGCCTTGTTGATCGGGTACAGCACACGGAAGCCCGCATAACCGAGCTGTTCGGTGGCTTTAGGATCGAACTTGAGGTCGCCGAAGTCGAAGCGAGTCGAGTCGTATTTGATTTCTTCGACGGTGTTCGTGGTGATTTCGTTGATTTTCACCGGCGTGTCGAAATGCATGCCCTGATGATAGAAGGACAGCTTGAATGGGGTTTTCTGCTTGGCCCACTCGGCCTTTTCAGGCAGGAAGCGGATTTTCTGATAGTCCGCGAACTTCATCTCACGAAATTCGTTCGGCAGGTTACTGCGCGGAGCCTCGTACTTCTGCCCGGCCAGATCCTTAGCCTTGGCCGATACATCATCCAGATTGAATGCCCAGAGTTGGCCGGCGCTAAGCAGGCAAAGCAGCGCAGAGCCCGTCACCAGTGCGTTTCGTAACCGTTTGGCAGACAATTTTGGTGCATTACAGGGACTAACAATCACGAGCAACCCTCGCCGAAAACAGATCAAAAAACCAACGGCCAGCTATCTATATGCCAGGTTGGCGAGCATTGTTCCGACTCCGATGGGGCTAAATGATTCCCCAAACGGTCCCGAACAAGTCTCTACCTAAGTCAAAAACGGACCAACGAACGCTGATCCCCGTAGCGCGCGATTATCTAGTAGCCCGCGTTACAACGCATCAGGGGCAACCAAGTATTTATCGCGAAAAACGCCTATTTTCGGCCGGTTCCGGCCGAAAAAGATGTTTCAAGCACTTTCAGGTCTGTAACAGGAAGGTTACCGGGCCATCATTGACCAGATGGACCTGCATATCCGCCCCGAAGCGCCCTGATGCTACTTTGCCATGCAACTGTTGCGCCTTGCATAGCAGATAGTCAAAAAGTTCTTCGCCGAGGGCCGGCGGCGCCGCTGTGGAAAAGCTCGGGCGCAGGCCGTTTTTGGTGTCCGCGGCCAGGGTGAACTGCGAGACCAGCAGCAAACCGCCGTCCACATCGGCCAGGGACAGATTCATCTTGCCCTCGGCATCACTGAATACCCGATAGTTAAGCAGCTTGTGCAGCAGTTTGTCGGCACTGGCCCGGGTGTCTTCGGGCTCCACCGCTACCAGCACCAGCAAACCCTGATCCACCGCACCGACGATTTCTCCCGCCACCTCGACCCGCGCGCCGCGTACGCGCTGCAACAGCCCCTTCATGCTTCTTCGGGCGGCAGGTCGAGCAGGCGCCGGGCCATCTGATTAGCGGCGCGCACCAGGGCATCGGTGATGCCCGGTTCGGACGCGGCGTGACCGGCATCGCGGATCACCTGCAGTTCGCTGTTCGGCCAGGCCTGGTGCAATTCCCAGGCGTTGTCCAGCGGGCAGATCACGTCGTAGCGACCATGCACGATCACCCCTGGCAGGTGGGCAATCTTGCCCATGTCGCGAATCAGCTGGTTCGGCTCGAGGAACGCATGGTTGGTGAAGTAATGGCATTCGATCCGGGCGATCGACAGCGCGCGCTGCGGCTCGGAGAAACGATCGACCACCAGCGGGTTCGGCCGCAGGGTGGCGGTACGCCCTTCCCAGATCGACCAGGCCTTGGCCGCATGCATCTGGGCGATCTGGTCGTTGCCGACGAGACGCTTGTGGAAGGCGCTGAGCAGGTCGTCGCGCTCGTCCAGCGGGATAGGCGCCACGTAGTCCTGCCAGTAGTCGGGGAACAGACGGCTGGCGCCTTCCTGGTAGAACCATTCGATTTCCTGCGGACGGCACAGGAAGATCCCACGCAGAATCAGGCCATGGACACGTTCAGGATGGGTTTGCGCATAAGCCAGGGCCAGGGTCGAACCCCAGGAGCCGCCGAACACCACCCATTTTTCGATGCCCAGGTGCAGGCGGATCCGCTCGAGGTCGGCGACCAGGTCCCAGGTAGTGTTGTTTTCCAGGCTGGCGTGTGGGGTGGAGCGACCGCAACCGCGCTGGTCGAAGGTGATGATGCGGTACAGGTTCGGGTCGAAGTAACGGCGGCTCTGGGCATCGCACCCGGCGCCCGGACCACCGTGGATGAACACCACCGGCAAGCCTTCCGGGGAACCGCTCTCGTCGACATACAGTACATGGGGTTCATCGACAGCCAGATCGTGCCGGGCATAGGGTTTGATCTGCGGGTACAAAGTCTGCATTGCGCGCTCCGTAAGGGGTCGAGGTCATCCCTGGGGGGACTTCAATTATTCTGCCGTCCGGCATCATAAACCCGAATTACGGAATGAGCATGTCCTTGGAAAAAATGCGGTTGTTCCCCCCGGAAAGCCAGGCGCACCTGTAGCCGCTGCCGAAGGCTGCGCTCGACTGCGCAGCAGGCGCAGGATCTTGAGATCGCTGAAGGCCTTCGGCCTTATCGCAGCCTGCGGCAGCGGCTACAGGGTTTGCTGTCGGCTTCAGCGCCCGTAGCGCTGCTGCCCCCAGGCCAGCAGCCCTTGCAGCAGCTGCTTGAGCACCACCTGGGTCGGGGCCGCCAGATCGTCGCGGTAGCGGAACGGCTCGAACTCTTCCATGTAGGTGCTCTGCGCCAGCTCCAGCTGCACAGCATGGATGTTCTCGGCCGGGTCGCCGTAGTGCCGGGTGATATGGCCGCCCTTGAAACGGCCGTTGAGTACATGGCTGTAGTCGGCGTGACGGGCGCAGATCGCTTCCAGCTGGCTGGCCAGCTCGGCATCGCAGCTGGCGCCATTGAAGGTGCCCAGGTTGAAGTCCGGCAGCTTGCCTTCGAACAGATGCGGGATCAGCGAACGGATCGAGTGCGCATCGAACAGCAAGGCATAACCGAACTCGGCCTTCAGTCGCGCCAGCTCCTGCTGCAGGGTGCTGTGATAGGGCGTCCAGACCTGCTCCAGATAAGTGGCCCGCTCCTGCTTCGACGGCTCCAGTCCCTCACGGAACAGCGGCACGCCATCGAACAGCGTGGCCGGGTACAGCCCGGTGGTGGCGCCGACATATAAAGGCTTGTCGTCGGACGGGCGATTGAGGTCGATGACAAAACGCGAATATTCGGCCGCCAGGGTACTGGCGCCCAGCTCCTCGGCGAAGGCGTAGAGTCGCGGGATGTGCCAGTCGGTGTCCGGCAGGCTTTGCGCCTCGGGGATCAGCCCGGCCTCGACCGCTGGTGTCAGGCGCAGGCCGGCGTGGGGCATGCTGATCAGCAGCGGCACCCGGCCTTGTTTGAAGTTCAGAACCTTATCCACAACCCTTCTCCTATAAATCCACTTCAACGCCGTGGCGCACGACGCGTTTTTCCAGGTCGCCGCCCAGCCAATAGGCCAGGTCGGCGGGACGATCGATCTGCCAGGCAACGAAGTCCGCCACCTTGCCCGCCTCCAGCGAACCGTGGGTCCGCTCCATGCCCAGCGCGGTGGCCGCATGCAGGGTCACGCCGGCCAGGGCTTCTTCCGGGGTCATGCGGAAACAGGTGCAAGCCATGTTCAGCATCAGGCGCAGGGACAGCGCCGGCGAGGTGCCGGGGTTGAGGTCGCTGGCCACGGCGATTTTCACCCCGTGCTTGCGCAGCGCGTCCATCGGCGGCAGCTGGGTTTCGCGCAGGAAATAGAACGCGCCCGGCAACAGCACGGCGACTGTGCCGGCCTCGGCCATGGCGATGGCGTCTTCCTCGGTCATGAACTCCAGGTGGTCGGCCGACAGCGCGTGATAACACGCCGCCAGGCTGGAGCCATGCAGCGACGACAGTTGCTCGGCATGCAACTTCACCGGCAAGCCGAGCTTCTGCGCGGCGATGAACACCCGCTCCACCTGCTCCGGCGAGAACGCCAGGTATTCGCAGAATGCATCCACCGCATCCACCAGACCCTCGGCCGCCAGGGCCGGGAGCATTTCGGCGCAGATGTGCTCGATATAGTCGTCCGAACGCTCGGCGTATTCCGGTGGCAAGGCGTGGGCCGCCAGGCAGGTGCTGCGCACGCTGACCGGCAGCTCGGCGCCCAGGCGCCGGATCACCCGCAGGATCTTGCGCTCGCTGGCCAGGTCCAGGCCGTAGCCGGACTTGATCTCGACGCTGGTCACGCCGTCGCGCAGCAGGCTTTGCAAACGCTTGCGGGCGCTGTCGAACAGTTCGTCCTCGCTCGCCGCGCGGGTCGCCCGCACGGTGCTGGCGATACCGCCACCGGCCGCGGCGATTTCGGCGTAGCTCACCCCTTGCAGGCGTTGCTCGAATTCGCCGCTGCGGTTGCCGCCGAACACCGTATGGGTGTGGCAGTCGATCAGGCCCGGGGTAACCCAGGCCCCCGCCAGGTCATGCCGCTCGACATAGTCGCCGGCCGGGACCTGGTCGCGCGGGCCGATCCACTCTATGAGCGCTCCTGACGTCACGATGGCGGCATCCTCGATAATCGAGTAAGTGCCTTGCGCCATGCTTGCAACGTGGCAGTGTTGCCAGAGAGTTTTCATCCTGGGGCTCCATTAGGTTATCGATGAGAAAAAGAAGGATCGCGATTGACCAGCGCGGCCTGCCCGGCAGCGGGCTTGACCCAGATCAGGTACGCCAGCACCAGCAGAGCGATCCACACCACGCCGACGATCAGCGCCGCCTGGGTGTCCGGGAAGTAGCCCAGCACACCGAAGATAAACAGCATGAAGGCAATCGCCGCCATCGGTGCGTAAGGCCAGAACGGAACCGGGAATTTCAGCTGTGCCACCTGCTCAGCCGTCATGGAGCGACGCATGGCCACCTGGGTGAAGAGAATCATCAGCCAGACCCAGACCGTGGCAAAGGTCGCGATCGAGGCGATCAGCAGGAAAACGTTCTCCGGAATCAGGTAGTTCAGCAATACCCCCAGCAGCAAGGCAATGCTCATGACCACCACGGTCATCCACGGCACGCCGTAACGTGACAGCTGGGCGAAGCCCTTCGGCGCATGCCCTTGCTGGGCCAGGCCGTACATCATGCGACCGGCACCGAAGATATCGCTGTTGATCGCCGAGACTGCCGCCGAGATCACCACGATATTGAGGATGGTCGCTGCCGAGCCGATCCCCAGGTTGGCGAAAATCTGCACGAACGGGCTGCCCTGGCTGCCGATCTGCTGCCAAGGGAAGATAGCCATCAAGACGAACAGGGTCAGTACGTAGAACAGCAGGATGCGCAGCGGCACCGCGTTGATCGCCTTGGGCAGAACACGTTCCGGATCCCGGGCTTCACCCGCGGTGACGCCAATGATTTCAATACCACCGAAAGCGAACATCACCACCGCGAACGAGGCGATCAGGCCACCGACACCGTTAGGCATGAAACCGCCGTGCTCCCAGAGGTTGCTGATGCCGGTGACCGCCGAAGCCGATGAGCTGCCGATACCGAACAGCATGATGCCGAAACCGCCAAGAATCATGGCAACGATGGCGCCGACCTTGAGCAGCGACAGCCAGAATTCCATCTCGCCAAATACCTTGACGTTACACAGGTTCAACCCGCCGATCAGCGAAACGATGCCGAGTACCCAGATCCAGCGCGGCACGTCCGGGTACCAGAAGCCCATATAGATGCCGAAGGCCGTGACATCGGCCAGGCCGACGATGACCATCTCGAAGGCATAGGTCCAGCCCAGCAGGAAACCCGCCATCGGCCCCAGGTAGGTGCTGGCGTATTGGCCAAAGGAGCCGGACACCGGGTTGCGCACGGCCATCTCGCCCAGCGCGCGCATCACCATGAACACCGCGGCGCCACCGATCAGGTAGGCCAGGAGGACCGCGGGACCAGCCATCTGGATGGCCGAGGCAGAACCATAGAACAGCCCGGTGCCGATCGCCGACCCCAGCGCCATGAAGCGAATATGTCGGGCGGACAGCCCGCGTTTCAATCCTTGAGCTTGCTGTTGCATTTCTCGTTCCTAATTATTTTTATCGGAGAAAACCCAAACCACCCGTAGCCGATGCCGATGCACGAGGCTGCGATGGGCTGCGCAGCAGCCCCCGACGGCGGTCCTGCGGACCGCTTCGCAGCTTCGTACCTCAGCAGCGGCTACGGGCATGGGGTTACAGGCTCGGCAGCAACTTGGCCGGCAGCAGCTCGTTCAGGCAGCGGGACGCCAGCAACTCGCTCGCAGCGTTGATGTCCGGGGCGAAGAAGCGGTCCTTCTCGTAGTACGGCACTTTGCTGCGCAGGGTAGCGCGGGCCTTTTCCAGCTTGGTCGAAGTCTTCAGGCCGTCGCGCAGGTCCAGGCCCTGGCAGGCCGCCAGCCATTCCACGGCGAGGATGCCACGGGTGTTTTCGGCCATTTCCCACAGGCGCTTGCCAGCGGCGGGCGCCATGGACACATGGTCTTCCTGGTTGGCGGAAGTCGGCAGGCTATCCACCGAGTGCGGGTGGGCCAGCGCCTTGTTTTCGCTGGCCAGTGCCGCGGCCGTCACCTGGGCGATCATGAAGCCGGAGTTGACCCCGCCATTGGCCACCAGGAACGGCGGCAGCTGGGACATGTGCTTGTCCATCATCAGCGAGATGCGGCGCTCGCTCAGGGAGCCGATTTCCGCGATCCCCAGGGCGATATTGTCGGCAGCCATGGCCACCGGTTCGGCGTGGAAGTTACCGCCGGAGATCACATCGCCCTCGGCGGCAAACACCAGCGGGTTGTCCGACACGGCGTTGGCTTCGACCACCAGCACCTCGGCCGCCTGGCGGAATTGGGTCAGGCAGGCGCCCATGACCTGTGGCTGGCAGCGCAGGGAGTACGGGTCCTGCACCTTGTCGCAGTTCTGGTGCGACTTGGAGACTTCACTGCTGTCGCCCAGCAGGTCGCGGTAAGCCGCGGCGGTGTCGATCTGGCCTTTCTGGCCACGGGCGGCATGAATCCGCGCATCGAACGGCGAACGCGAGCCCAGCACCGCCTCGACAGTCAGGCCGCCACAGGCCAGGGCGCCGGCGAACAGGTCTTCGCCCTCGAACAGGCCGCGCAGGGCAAAAGCGGTGGAAACCTGGGTGCCGTTGAGCAGCGCCAGGCCTTCCTTGGCCGCCAGGGTCAGCGGCTTGAGACCGGCCACGCTCAGGGCTTCGGTGGCGTTCAGCCATTGGCCTTTGTAACGGGCCTTGCCTTCACCCAGCAGCACCAGGGACATATGGGCCAGCGGCGCGAGGTCGCCGGAAGCGCCCACCGAGCCCTTGAGCGGGATATGCGGATAGACCTCGGCGTTGATCAGGGTGATCAGCGCGTCGATCACCTGGCGGCGGATACCGGAGAAACCACGGCTCAGACTGTTGACCTTGAGCACCATGATCAGGCGCACCAGGGCGTCGTCGATCGGCACGCCGACACCGGCAGCATGGGACAGCACCAGGGAGCGCTGGAGGTTTTCCAGGTCTGCGCTGGCGATGCGGGTCGAGGCCAGCAGGCCGAAACCGGTGTTGATGCCATAGGCGGTGCGGTTCTCGGCGAGGATCTGCTCGACACAGGCGACGCTGGCGTCGATCTGCGCCGTGGCGCTGTTGTCGAGGCTGAGGGTTACCGGCTGTTGGTAGACGGCTCGCAGTTGAGCCAGGGTCAGTTGGCCGGGAATCAGATTTAGCGCAGTCACATTTATGCTCCTTTTGAGAGTTTGTTATTAACTACCAGTCGCTCCGGAAGCTTCCGTTGTCCGTCGCAGCCCGCCGTTTGTGAGCGAGTGGCGCCTTGGCACGCTGGTTTTTCGTGGAAACCGTTGTCTTGGAAAATCCTGTTCTTGCAGGGCGCGGCTCAGTGCACGCCCGGTAAAACCTCCTGCAGCAAGGCCGGAGCCTTGAGCAGCGCCGCCGCGCTGGCGATGTCCGGGGCCAGCCAGCGATCCTGGTCATAGGCCGGAACCCGCTGGCGCAGCAGCTTCCAGGCCGCATCGGTGCCGGCGCCGAAACGCTGCTCCTTGAGAAACTCGAAGGCCTGGGCCGCCAGCAGGTATTCGATGGCGAGGACCTGGGTGCAGTTTTCCAGCGCTCGGGAAAGCTTCAGCGCGGCGTTGGTGCCCAGGCTCAGGTGGTCTTCCTGCAGGCCGGAGGTGACGTAGTTGTCGAGCACCGCCGGTTGCGCCAGCTGGCGGTTTTCCGCGCACAGCGAGGCAGCGACGTACTGGACGATCATCATTCCGGAGTTGACCCCGGGGTTGCTCACCAGGAACGCCGGCAAACCGCTGACATGGGGGTTGATCAAACGATCCAGGCGCCGCTCGGCGATCGAGCCGATCTCGGCCATGGCGATCGCCAGCAAGTCCGCCGCCAATGCCACCGACTGGCCGTGGGGGTTGGCCTGGGACATCACCCGGTAGTTGTCCGGAGTGCCCAGCACCATCGGGTTATCGGTGACAGAGTTAAGCTCGGTTTCGACCTGCTGCGTCGCGTGCGCCAACTGATCACGGGCGGCGCCGTGAACCTGCGGGATGGAACGGATGCTCAGGGCATCCTGGGTGCGGATGCCTTTGCTGGTAGCAATCACTTCGCTGCCGTCGAGCAAGGCGCGCAGGTTGATGCCGACCTGCTGCATGCCCGGGTGCGGCTTGAGCGCGATGATCTCGGCATCGAACGCGGCGATCTGCCCGCGCTGGGCCTCGAAGCTCATGGCGCCGATCACGTCGGCCCACTGCAGCAGGCGTGTGGCATCGGCCAGGGCCAGGCAGCTCAGGCCGGTCATGCACGGCGTGCCGTTGACCAGGCACAGACCGTCCTTGGCCCCCAGTTGCACCGGCTTCAGGCCTTCCGCCGCCAGCGCCTGCTCGGCCGATACGACCTGCCCGCGATAGCTGACCTGGCCGACACCGAGCAAGGCGATGCTGATATGGGCCATGTGGGTCAGGTAACCCACCGAGCCCTGGGACGGCACCTGCGGGGTAATACCGCGATTGAGCAGGGCCAGCAGCGCCTCGACCACCCGACGATGCAGGCCGGACTTGCCGTGGCTGTAGTTGACGACAGCCGCGCAGATGATCGCCCGGGTCTGCTCGTCGGCCAGCGGCGCGCCCACGCCACAGGCATGGCTGAGTAAGGTGTTGCGCGACAGCTGGCTGAGCTGTTCGTCCTGCAGCGAAACGTTGCACAGCGCGCCAAGACCGGTATTGATGCCATAGGCGCGTTCGCCGCTGACGACGATGCGCTGGACGATGGCCTGGGCATTCTCGATACGCGCCCAGGCCTGGGCCGACAGCTCGAGCTGCGCGCCATGCCGGGCTACGGCGACCACATCCTGCCAACGCAACGGGGCGTCGGCGATAACGATTTTTTCAGCCTGCGACATCTTCGACCTCACGGGTACAACCTGAACATTGATGCAGCTTTACCGCCGCCTTCGCGGGCAAGCCTCGCTCCTACAGAGAAGAGGCCCGCCCCAAGCCTTTAAACCACCGCCGCGCGCCGCTGCACGAAGCGGTCGACGTACTCGTCCGCCGGCGAATGCAGGATCTCTTTCGGCGTGCCGACCTGGATCAACCGGCCGTCCTTGAGGATCGCGATGCGGTTGCCGATGCGCACGGCCTCGTCGAGGTCGTGGGTAATGAAAACGATGGTTTTGTGCAGGGTCTTTTGCAGCTCCAGCAACTGGTCCTGCATCTCGGCGCGGATCAGCGGGTCGAGGGCACTGAAGGCCTCGTCCATCAGGATGATGTCGGTGTCCGCCGCCAGGGCGCGGGCCAGGCCGACGCGCTGGCGCATGCCACCGGACAGCTGGTGCGGGTACTTGGCCTCGTAGCCCTTGAGCCCCACGGTGTTGATCCAGTGCTGCGCGCGTTCGGCGCAGACTTCCTTGCTCTCGCCGCGTACCTTGAGGCCATAGGCGGTGTTTTCCAGCACGGTCTTGTGCGGCAGCAGGCCGAAGCTCTGGAACACCATGCTGATCTTGTGCCGACGAAATTCGCGCAGGGCTTCCATGTCGTATTGCAGGATGTCCACGCCGTCCACCAGGATCGCGCCGCTGGTCGGGTCGATCAGGCGGTTGAAGTGGCGCACCAAGGTGGACTTGCCGGAGCCGGACAAGCCCATGATCACGAAGATCTCGCCGGTGCCGATGCTCAGCGACAGGTCATTGACCCCGACCACGCAGCCGGTCTCGGCCAGCACCTGGTCCTTGGTCTTGTTCTGGCGAATCATGTTCAGTGCGTCGGCCGAACGGTTGCCGAAAATCTTGAAGACGTTTTTGACTTCGATCTTGCTTACGGTTGCGTTGTTCATTTGCTCACCTCATGGCGTGGACGACCATAGGCTTGGGTAATACGGTCGATGACCACGGCCAGAATCACGATCGCCAGGCCGGCTTCCAGGCCACGGCCGACGTTGAGGGTCTGGATCCCCACCAGCACGTCTTCGCCCAGGCCACGGGCACCGATCATCGAAGCGATCACCACCATCGACAGGGCCATCATGGTGGTCTGGTTGATCCCGGCCATGATGCTCGGCAGGGCCAGCGGCAGTTGCACGCCGAACAGTTGCTGCCAGCGGTTGGCGCCGAAGGCGTTGATCGCTTCCATGACCTCGCCGTCTACCTGGCGAATACCCAGGTCGGTCAGGCGGATCAGCGGCGGCGCGGCGTAGATCACGGTGGCGAAGATCGCCGGCACCTTGCCCAGGCCGAACAGCATCAGCACCGGGATCAGGTACACGAAGCTCGGCATGGTCTGCATGATGTCCAAGAGCGGCATCAGCACCGAACGCAGGCGATTGCTGCGCGCCGAGAGGATGCCCAGGGGAATGCCGATCAGCACCGAAATGAAGGTCGCCACCAGCATCAGCGCCAGGGTCTGCATCAGCTTGTCCCACAGGCCGACCGCACCCACCAGGAACAGCAGGCCGACGATCACCGCGGTGGTCGCCAGCTTGCGGGTCGAATGCCAGGCGATGCCGCCGACGATCGCCAGCATCAGCCACCAGGGCGCCAGGCGCAGCAGGCCTTCGAGGTTGACGATGGCCCACAGCAGGGTGTCGGAGATGTGGCGGAACACATCGCCGTAGTTGGTCACCAGCGAATCGACCCAACCGTTGACCCAGTCGGCGATGGAAAAGGTGAAGCTTTCAGGAAACATAAAGAGACTCTCGATCAAGTGGGTTGTGGTGAAGCTCCCGGCTACCGCTCAGGCAGCCGGGAAGGCTCTACCTACAAGGCCGCGTCGATTTTCTTGGCTGCGTCGTCGCTCACCCATGCGTGCCAGACTTCAGGATGTTCCTTGAGAAAGATTTTCGCCAGTTTCGGCGACTCGATACGTTCCTTCGCCATGCGGCCCAGGTTCTGGTTCAGCAGGTCGATCGGCAGGTTGACCTTTTCCAGCACGGCCACCAGCTCAGGCGCTTCCTCGTGGAAGGTCTTGGACAGGCCGACCTTGATGGTCACGCTCTTGTCCACGCCCGGTTTTTCTTCCAGCTTCACCAGGTCGACCTGGCCCATCAGCGGGGTTGGCGACCAGTAGTAGAACAGGATCGGTTCGCCACGCTTGTAGCTCGACAGCACCGCGGCATCCAGCGCCGGGCCGGTGCCTGGGCGGAAGTTGGTGTAGCTGCTTTCCAGGCCGTAGCTTTTCAGCATCTCGCTGTTGTCCAGCTCGCAGGTCCAGCCGGCCGGGCAGTTGTAGAAACGGCCTTTGCTCGGTTCTTCCGGGTCCTTGAATACGCTGGCGTACTTGCCCAGGTCGGCGATGTTCTTCAGGTCCGGGGCCTTGGCTTCCAGCTTGCGCTTGGCATCGCCCTCGATCACGTAGCGCGGCACGTACCAGCCTTCGATGGCGCCCACCACCGGAGCGCCGACGCCGACCACCTTGCCGGCCTTCTCGGCCTTGTTCCAGACCTCGCTGCGGCCGACCCACTCCTCGGCGAAAACCTGGATGTCATTGCTGCTCAGGGCGTTCTCCATGGTGATGGAGTTGCCTGGCAGGCTGTCGGTCTTGCAGCCGTAGCCCTTCTCCAGGACCACTTGCAGCACGTCGGTCAGCAACATGCCGCTTTCCCAGTTCAGGCCGGCGAATTTCACCGGTTTGCCGGACTCGCACCAGCCGGCCGCCTGGGTAGCGCCGGCGCTGGCCAACAGGCCCATGGAAAGCAAAGTGGTCAGCAGGGTCTTATTCATTTTCATTGTGTGACGCTCCCAATCATTGAAATGGATTACGGCAGTTAAGAGGCATCCAGCCCGTCCACGTCCAATCAGGTCTAGACCGCAGTAGCGCGGCCTGCCCCACTCAGCTTTTGTTCTGTGATCGAGTCCTGCTCTACCGGCAGGATCAGGCGATCGGGTACAGCGCCATGCCATTTCTTCGCGCAGACGTAATACAGCGCCGCGGGAACCACCAGGCCGACGATCCAGGAGATATCCACACCACCCAGGGCTTCCACCAGCGGGCCGGTGTAGAACTTGGTGCCGATGAACGGCAGCTGCACCAGCACACCGATCACATAGACGCTGATCCCGAGGATGTTCCAGCGGCCGTAGCGGCCGTTCGGATCGGCCAGCGCCGGCACGTCATAGTTCTCGCGGGTGATGCAGTAGTAGTCCACCAGGTTGACCGCGCTCCACGGGGTGAAGAAGGCCAGCAGGAAGAGGATGAAAGACTTGAACGCACCGAGGAACGAGTGCTGGCCGAGCAAGGCGATCAGGGTCGCGGTGCCGACGATGACCAGCACGAACACCAGGCGCTGCAAGCGCGTCACTTCCAGGTGGCCACGGAAGCCACTGATGATGGTGGCGATGCACATGAAGCTACCGTAGGAGTTCAGCGTCGAGATGGTGATCTTGCCGAAGGCGATGCTGAAGTACAGCAGCGCCGCGGTGGCACCGCTGCCGCCCAGGCCGACGATGTAGGCCACTTCGTGGCCGGCGAACTGCCCGTCGGCCATGGCCGCGGCGAACACGCCGAGCATCATCGCCACCTGCGCGCCGATCACCGAGCCTGCGCCAGCGGCGAGGAAGGTTTTCACCGAGGAAGTCTTGCTCGGCAGGTAGCGCGAATAGTCAGCCACGTAGGGGCCGAAAGCGATCTGCCAGGACGCGGCGAGCGACACCGCGAGCAGGAAGCTGCTCCAGCTGAAGTGGCGGATTTCCAGGAGTGCGCCGATGTCGGTCTGGCTCATCAGGCGACTGAACAGGTAAACGAAGGCGATCACGCCAATGACGCTGGCGGCGCGACCGATGAAATGGATCACCCGGTAGCCGAGCACCGTGACCAGCACGATGACGCTGGCGAAGATCAGGATGCCGACGCTGTCGCTGACCCCGAACAGCTGGCCCAGCGCCTGGCCGGAAAGCACGGTACCGGTGGCGGTGAAGCCCAGGTACATCAGGCAGACCAGGACGATCGGAATGGCCGCGCCATAGACGCCGAACTGGACCCGGCTGGAGATCATCTGCGGCAGGCCGAGCTTGGGCCCTTGTGCCGCGTGCAACGCCATCACGCCGCCGCCCAGCAGTTGACCGATAAGCAGGCCGATCAGCGACCAGAACACATCACCGCCCAGCACCACCGCCAGAGCGCCAGTGACGATGGCGGTGATCTGCAGGTTAGCCCCCAACCACAGGGTGAACTGGCTGTAGAGTTTGCCGTGGCGTTCGGTTTCGGGGATGTAGTTGATCGACCGCCGTTCGATCAGGGGTTTGGAGCTATCGCTGGCCGTGGACATCGTTATTGTTCTCCCGGGAGATTCTTGTCATGTCAAAGCTCTGCTACATGGACCGAGCCGCCGCATGACAGCGTGCGACGGCTCCTTCCCTGATCCTGGCGGCAAACCGCCGGGAGCTTACTTGCCAGTAATCATCGGCAGGTTCAGGCCCTGTTCCTTGGCGCAGTCGATGGCGATCTGGTAACCGGCATCGGCGTGACGCATGACACCGGTACCCGGGTCGTTATGCAGCACACGGGCGATACGCTCGGCCGCTTCGTCGGTACCGTCGCAGACGATCACCATCCCGGAGTGCTGGGAGAAGCCCATGCCGACGCCGCCGCCGTGGTGCAGGGAAACCCAGGTCGCGCCGCTGGCGGTGTTCAGCAGGGCGTTGAGCAGTGGCCAGTCGGACACGGCGTCGGAACCGTCCTGCATCGATTCGGTTTCGCGGTTCGGGCTGGATACCGAGCCGGAGTCCAGGTGGTCGCGACCGATGACGATCGGCGCCGACAGCTCGCCGCTGCGCACCATTTCGTTGAACGCCAGGCCGAGTTTGGCGCGCAGGCCCAGGCCAACCCAGCAGATACGCGCCGGCAGGCCCTGGAAGCTGATGCGCTCGCGCGCCATGTCCAGCCAGTTGTGCAGGTGAGCGTCGTCCGGGATCAGTTCCTTGACCTTGGCGTCGGTCTTGTAGATGTCCTGCGGATCGCCCGACAGCGCGGCCCAGCGGAACGGACCGATACCGCGGCAGAACAGCGGACGGATATAGGCCGGTACGAAGCCTGGGAAGTCGAATGCGTTCTCGACGCCTTCTTCCTGGGCCATCTGACGGATGTTGTTGCCGTAGTCGAAGGTCGGGATGCCCTGCTTCTGGAAGTCGAGCATGGCCTTGACGTGCACGGCCATCGATTGCTTGGCCGCCTTGACCACCGCCGCCGGCTCGGTCTTGGCGCGCTCGCGGTACTGCTCCCAGGTCCAGCCGGCCGGCAGGTAGCCGTTGAGCGGGTCGTGGGCGCTGGTCTGGTCGGTGACCATGTCCGGACGCACGCCGCGACGGACCATTTCCGGGAGGATTTCAGCCGCGTTGCCGCACAGGGCGATGGAGATCGCCTTGCCTTCGGCGGTGTACTTGGCGATACGCGCCAGGGCGTCGTCCAGGTCTTTGGCCTGCTCGTCGACATAACGAGTCTTGAGGCGGAAATCGATGCTGGTCTGCTGGCATTCGATGTTCAGCGAGCAGGCACCGGCCAGGGTCGCGGCCAGCGGCTGGGCGCCACCCATGCCACCGAGGCCGGCGGTCAGGACCCAGCGGCCCTTGAGGTTGTCGTTGTAGTGCTGGCGACCGGCTTCGACGAAGGTTTCGTAGGTGCCCTGGACGATGCCCTGGCTGCCGATGTAGATCCAGCTGCCGGCGGTCATCTGGCCGTACATGGCCAGGCCCTTGGCATCCAGTTCGTTGAAGTGTTCCCAGGTGGCCCAGTGCGGTACCAGGTTGGAGTTGGCAATCAGCACGCGCGGTGCGTTGCTGTGGGTCTTGAACACGCCGACCGGCTTGCCGGATTGCACCAGCAGGGTCTCGTCGTCATTCAGGTTGGTCAGGCTCTCGACGATCTTGTCGTAGCACTCCCAGTTGCGCGCGGCGCGGCCGATGCCACCGTAAACCACCAGCTCTTTCGGGTTCTCGGCGACTTCCGGATCGAGGTTGTTCATCAGCATGCGCAGCGGTGCTTCTGTCAGCCAGCTCTTGGCGGTCAGCTTGTTGCCGCGGGCAGCGCGAATTTCGACGTTCCGGTATTTCGTAGGTTTATTCTCAGTCACGAAAAAACTCCTCAGCGATCAATCCAAACCAACCCAGGCAGTGGGCGAGCGTGCCTGCGCGCAGTGCGCTGCGCAGCAAGCGAATCAGGGGGGACGTGGCGACTTATACGCATACGTCTTTACTTGTACATACAAGCATATGCAATCAAGCGGCCAACTCGCTGAATGAGCCTTCAAGAAAATCTTGGGAACAGTGGAGAGGCCCTTGGATCAAGGGTTTCAGCGTCGATTATTTTTTCGGGGAGGATGAGACAAGAGGAGGTCGCAGCTGTTACTTCGACATGGCCTTGCGCCATGCTGGGGCGTTCGGTAACAAATTGGTGCGCGAGGGAAACAACATCAGGGAGGGAGAGAAACAGGGGGTGGCTTTGTAGCCGCTGCCGAAGGCCGCAATAAGGCTCGAAGCGCCTTCCGGGCCCCGCAAGAGCGCGTCTGCTTCGGAGCCGACGCAGCCTGCGGCAGCGGCTACAGGTCAGATGGCAGTCAGCTCGATCACGCAGCAGGCGCCGCTGACGCTGACTTCCCGCAAACCGGGGTTATCGAGCAGTTGCAGACAGTCGTGGCGCTCCAGCAAAGCGGCGACACCGCCACCCAGGTCGGCGCGCATTTCATCGGCCACGCTGAACACCAGCACCGTACTGGCCTGGGTGAAGAAGCGCTGTCCACCCTGCAGCCATTGCAAGCGGGCGCTGTAGCGGTCCGGCGCGTAGATCAGGTTGAAGTCGCGAATCGGCCCGTCGATCAGGGTGCACGCGACCTGGCTGGCGCCACTGAAGGCAAAGGGGTCCAGCGGTAACAGCGCCCGGGTGTCCTCGCCATCCACGGCCAGAGTCATGCCCGCGCCTTGCAGCACGGTGATGATGCGTTGGTAGCCGGCGAAACTGGAGAAGCCGCCGGACTCACCGATATCGGCGATCGACAGCCGCCAGCCGAAACCCTCCAGGCCGACGCCGGCGTCCCGGGTGATCTCTTCGGTGCTGCCGCCGCCGTTTTTCCACGGCATGCGCGGGTAGTTGGCCGCGCGCAAAACGTTCAACTGAGTCATTGATGCCCCTTACTTATGAAACCGCCCTTCCAGGCTGTGACGAGAACCTGGGTGGATCAGGCGCGCGGCGGTCACCGGCTGGCGGCCGGACCAGGTCCGGCGGCGAATCAGCAGGCACGGCTCGCCGCGCTCGATCTGCAGCAACTTGCATTCTTCCGGCTCGGCCAGAATCGCCTCGACCACATGCTCGCCCTCGGTCAGCGGCGCGACCTGGTTCAGGTAGGCGTATGGGGTCTGCAGGGTAAAATCCTGCTTGAGGTAATCCGGCGCCACCAGCGCGTTGACGAAACGGTCCTCGATCTGCACCGGGATATCGTTCTCGAAATGCACGATCAGCGAGTGGAAGACCCTCTGCCCTTCGCGCATGTCCAGGGCCACGGCGCGCTCGGAACCGGCCGCCTCTTCACCCAGGGTGATGACTTTGCAGGTATGGCGATGACCGCGCGAGGCGATCTCGTCGGCGATGTTGTGCACCTCGAACAAGGCCGACTGGCTCTTGGGTTCGGCGACGAAAGTCCCCACGCCCTGCATGCGCACCAGCATGCCTTCGGCGGTCATCTCGCGCAGGGCGCGGTTGATGGTCATGCGGCTGAAGCCCAGCTGGCTGACCAGCTCGCTTTCCGAGGGCACACGGTAGTGCGGCGGCCAGTTTCCGCTCTCGATCTGCTGAGTGATCATCTGCTTGACGCGGGCGTACAGGGGCGCCGGACTATCGCCCAGATGGGCGGCCAGCGGGGAGTTGGCGGGCGGAGTCGGCACGGGAAATCCTTGTTTGTCGAAGAAGGTGACTAGCTTGCCGGAGTTTACCGAGCAGGCAAACGTCTGTATATGTATATACAAATAACACACGACGGGGTGCTTGAACCATGTCCGCCTTCTTTGCCGAACGCGCACTGCTGCCTAATGGATGGGCCAACAACGTACGTCTCGAGGTCAGCGCCGACGGCCTGCTGACCCACATCCAGGCCGATGCCAGCGCAGAAGGCGCCGAACGGCTACAGGGCCCGCTGTTGCCGGGCATGCCCAACCTGCACTCCCACGCTTTCCAGCGGGCGATGGCCGGGCTGGCGGAAGTGGCCGGCAACCCCAACGACAGCTTCTGGACCTGGCGTGACCTGATGTATCGCCTGGTGGGCAAGATCAGCCCGGACCAGTTGGGCATCATCGCCCGTCAGCTGTACATCGAAATGCTCAAGGCCGGTTACACCTCGGTCGCCGAATTCCATTACGTGCATCACGACACCAGCGGCCAACCCTACGCCGACCCGGCCGAGCTGTCGCTGCGTATCAGCCAGGCCGCCAGCGCCGCCGGCATCGGCCTGACCCTGCTGCCGGTGCTGTACAGCCACTCAGGCTTCGGCGGCCAGGCGCCCAATGAAGGCCAGCGCCGCTTCATCAACAGCACGGAAAACTACCTCAAGCTGCAAAGCCGCCTGCAACCGCTGCTGGCTCGGCAACCGGCCCAGCAGCTGGGGCTGTGCTTTCACTCGCTGCGCGCGGTCACCCCGCAGCAGATCAGCGAGGTGCTGGCCGCCAGCGACAAGCAGTGCCCGGTGCATATCCACATCGCCGAGCAACAGAAGGAAGTCGACGACTGCCTGACCTGGAGCGGGCGTCGGCCGCTGCAATGGCTGTATGAAAACACCGAGGTCGATCAGCGCTGGTGCCTGGTCCACGCCACCCACGCCAATGCCGAAGAAGTCAGCCTCATGGCGCAAAGCCGGGCGATCGCCGGCCTGTGCCTGACCACCGAAGCCAACCTCGGCGACGGGATTTTCCCGGCGGTAGATTTCCTCGCCCAGGGCGGCCGCATAGGCATCGGTTCCGACAGCCATGTGTCGTTGAGCGTGGTGGAAGAATTGCGCTGGGCGGAATATGGCCAGCGTCTGCGCGATCAACGCCGCAACCGCCTGTATCGCAACGACCAGCCGATGGTTGGCCGGACCCTGTACGACGCCGCGCTGGACGGCGGTGCCCAGGCCCTGGGGCAGCCGATCGGCGCCCTGGAAGTGGGCAAGCGCGCCGACTGGCTGGTGCTCGACGGCAACGATCCTTACCTGGCCACCGCCGAGGGCGACGGCATCCTCAACCGCTGGCTGTTCGCTGGCGGCGATCGTCAGGTGCGCGATGTGCTGGTCAACGGACAGTGGGTCGTGCGCGACGGACGTCACGCAGGCGAGGAAGAAAGCAATCGGGCCTTTACCCAGGTGCTGCGCGACTTGCTCGGCTAAAGCCCGTCACTGTGGGAGCCAGCGTGCTGGCTCCCCCATGGATTCACTTCGAGGTCTTGGCCATCGCCTTGTCCGACACGCGCCAGATCAGACGGGTGGTGTCATATCCTTGCTGACGCGCCCTGCTCAGCAGGTCCTCGCGAACCGCCTCGCTGACATTCGGCCGACGCGACAACAGCCACAGGTATCGACGATCCGGGTTGCCGACAATGGCGGTCTTGTAGTCGTCGCTCACGTACAGCACCCAGTAGTCGCCCTTGGCCAGGCCCGGTATCAACCGGGAAAACCAGGTATCGAACTCGACCCACAGCTTGTCGGTTTTATCCGGCGCCTGCGGCGTTGCCGTGCCCCGCACTTCTTCCCATTGCCAGTTGGCGGTCAGGCAGCGGTTGAGTACCGCCATATTGCCTTCGGGCAGCAGGGTGTAGCGGGCTTCGGATTGCGCGCAATTGCGCTGGAAATACATCGGCAAACGCGCCAACTCGTACCAGGTCCCTTGGTAACGCTTGAGATCGACGTGATTAACGGTCTTGGGCGCCAGTGAATCGTCCCGGGAAGTGGCGCAGCCGGCCAACAACAGGCCGGCCAGAAGAGTGACTACCAAACGCATCATTATTTTTCTCCCGTGGGCACGTGGCCCCGGTTTTTTTACTTCAGGCCTTGCCCGGAAAACATCAGCACTTTGTCACCGGCGTACTGCACGCTGATAAAGCTGTTCTTGTCGCCCCAGGTGCAGCTGGACATGCCCAGCGCGCCGGAACAGTCGGTCGGTTTGCCCAGCAGTTTTTCAACTTCGGCCTTGGGCATGCCGGCCGACAGCTTGGAATAGTTTTCCTGATTGATCTTGCCGCACGCAGCCAACAGCACGCAGAACGACAACAGAGCGAGAGAACGCAGGGACATGGTGAAACTCCTGGGCGGACGGGAGGATGGCATGCTGCCAACCAGAAGCTTAGAAGAGAAAAGCCCCATCTGGTTCCCCATCCAGATGGCTATTTATTGTGACGCAGCGCCCAGCATTTCCTCCCGAATCAACCACTTTGCAGCGGCCAAGGACATTTCGTCGGACAGGCTTCAGCGCCCCTCATCTTTACTGATGGCCAGTCGACATAAAAGCAGCGCAAAAGCTGCCGTTATGGCAAATTGACGCCCCCTCGCTGACCACCCTCTCGCGGTAGTTCACTTAATGACCAGAAACATGAAATTCAGCCATAAGATCCTGCTTGCCGCCGCTCTTGTGGTCGCCGTTGCGTTCGCCTGTTTTATCCTGTTCAACGACTATCGACAGCGCGAGGCCCTGCGCAGCAGCAACGAATCCTCCATGCAGGAACTCGGCAGCCTGACCAGCAGCAACATCCAGACCTGGCTGGAAAGCCGCATCCAGTTGCTGCACACCCTGGCCCAGCAGATCGCCGTGGACGGCAACGGCGCCGACGGCCTGAAACGCAGCGTCGGCCTCCCCGCCTACGCCAGCAACTTCCAGCTCAGCTACTTCGGCGGCCAGGACGGCGCGATGTTCTCGGTTCCGGCGGGCAACCGCGCGCCCGACTACGACCCGCGCGCCCGCGGCTGGTACAAGGCGGCCAACTCGGCCCAGCAGACCATCGTCACCGAACCCTACATCGCCGCCTCTTCTGGCAAGCTGGTGATCACCGTCGCCACCCCGGTCCAGCATCAGGGCAGCTTCATCGGCGTCGCCGGGGCCGACATCGACCTGTCCAACGTCAGCGCCATCATCAACTCGCTGAACTTCGGCGGCCATGGCCAGGCGTTCATCGTCAGCGCCGCCGGCAAGATCCTGATCCACCCGGACAGCAAGCTGGTGCTCAAGAACCTCAGCGACGCCTACCCCAATGGCGCCCCGCAGGTCAGCCCGGGCCTGAAGGAAGTCGAGCTGGACGGCAAGACCCAGTTCATCTCCTTCACCCGCGTCAACGGCGTACCCTCGGCGGACTGGTACGTGGCGCTGGTGCTGGACAAGGACACCGCGTTCTCGATGCTCAGCGAATTCCGCACCTCGGCGTTCATCGCCATGCTGATCGCCGTGGTGATCATCATCAGCCTGCTGGGCATGCTGATCCGCGTGCTGATGCAACCGCTGCACCTGATGGGCCGCGCCATGCACGACATCGCCGAGGGCGAAGGCGACCTGACCAAGCGCCTGACCATCCATGGCCACGACGAATTCGGCACCCTGGGCGCGTCGTTCAACCGCTTCGTCGAACGGGTTCACGGTTCGATCCGCGAAGTCGCTTCGGCCACCGGCCAGGTCAACGAGGTTGCCCTGCGGGTGGTCAGTGCCTCGAACTCATCGATGTTCAACTCCGACCAGCAGGCCTCGCGCACCAGCAGCGTCGCCGCGGCGATCAACCAGCTCGGCGCCGCCGCCCAGGAAATCGCCCAGAACGCCGCCCTGGCGTCGCAGCACTCCAGCGATGCGCGCAACCTGGCCAGCGAAGGCCAGGCCGTGGTAGACCAGACCATCGCCGCCATGCAGCAGCTGTCGGCGAAGATCAGCGACTCCTGCGGCAATATCGAAACCCTGAACAGCAACACGGTGAATATCGGGCAGATCCTCGAAGTCATCACCAGCATCTCCCAACAGACCAACCTGCTGGCCCTCAACGCCGCCATCGAAGCCGCCCGCGCCGGTGAGGCCGGCCGTGGTTTCGCGGTGGTCGCCGATGAGGTGCGCAACCTCGCCCACCGCACCCAGGACTCGGCGCAGCAAGTGCAGAAGATGATCGAGGAACTGCAGGTCGGCGCCCGCCAGGCGGTGAACACCATGACCGAAAGCCAGCGCGAGAGCGAAAGCAGCGTCGGCATCGCCAACCAGGCCGGTCAGCGCCTGGGCAGCGTGACCCAGCGCATCGGCGAGATCGACGGCATGAACCAGTCCGTGGCCACCGCCACCGAGGAACAGACCGCCGTGGTCGAGTCGATCAACGTCGACATCACCGAGATCAACACCCTCAACCAGGAAGGCGTGGAAAACCTGCAGGCGACCCTGCGCGCCTGCGCCGACCTGGAGCAGCAAGCGGCGCGGTTGACGCATCTGGTGGGCAGTTTCCGGATTTAACGATCGGCAACACTCAACTCGTCTGGGACGACGCACACAGGACTGAATAAAGACTAAACTCAGTCCTGCTTCCCCAGACGAGATGCTCCCATGAAGCTTTCTTCTCAGATCAAACCGATCAGTTACCTGAAAAGCCACACCGCCGAGATCGTCAAGACCATCACCGAAAGCCGCGAGCCCATGGTCATTACCCAGAATGGCGAGGCGAAACTGGTGGTCATGGATGTGAAAAGCTTCGAGCAGCAGGAAGAAACCATGGCGCTGCTGAAGATCCTCGCCCTCGGTAATCGCGAGATCGATGAAGGCCAATTCCGCGATGCGGAGGATGTGTTCGCCGACCTGGACCAGGCCGACCAGCCGTGACGTTCAAGGTAGTGCTTCTGCATTCGGCGGAAACCGACCTCATCGAGTTGCGTACCTACCTCACCCAGCGGTTCTCCACCGCCACCTGGCAAAGCAGCTACAGCAGCCTGAAACAGGCCATTCGCCAACTGGCCACCCTGCCCTACGCCGGGGTGATTCCCGAAGAACTCGAACAACTGCATATCGGCCACTACCGCCAGATACTCTCGGGGATGAATCGAATCATCTATGAAGTGCGGGACGCTACCGTCTACATCCATGTCATCGCCGACACCCGCCGGGACCTGCAAAGCTTGCTGATGAAGCGGTTGCTGCGCGCCAGGCGCTGAGTATTCATGGGTCTTGAAGCCCTATCGCGGGCAATCGAGCGTCGACCGGCCGCTCCTACAGAAGAACCTAAGCGTCTGTAGGAGCGAGCGGGCGGCGATCCGACTTGCCCGCGATAGCTTTTGATGCCGCTCAGCAGATTTAGAAGCTGGAACCCGGCTCGCGCAGGAATGCCAGTTCCTCCGGCGTCGACTCACGCCCGAGAATCCGGTTGCGATGGGGGAAGCGCCCGAAGCGGGCGATGATTTTCTGATGCCGTTCGGCGTAATCCAGCTGGTCGGCGAACACCGGTCGATCTTCCGGCGGCTGTTCGTCCTGCAACGCGGCGAACCTGGAGATCGCTTCGTTCTGCACTGCCAGATTCTCGCAATGCTCGAACACCAGATAGATGAAGCTGCGCTGCATCGCGGGCAGTTGCCGGTCGAAATCCGCGGCGATGCCCTGGGCCACCAATGCTTGGGCACGCAAGTCGCCGGCAAAGCTCTTGGGGGTTTCGCGATACAACATGCGTGGCAGTTGGTCGAGCAGCAGCACCAGGGCCAGCCAACCCTGCGGGCGTTGCGCCCACTCGGTCAATCCGCCGGCCAAGGCCTGTTCCACCAGATCCCCGAAACGCTCGCGCGCTTCGAGGTCCTGGCTGTCGCGCTTGCCAAACCACAGCCCGCCCTTTTCAGCTTTGATGTCCGCAGGTTTCTCGGCAGAGCCGAACCACCAGTCGAGCAGGGGCTGCCAGGGCGCGGCCATGATTTATTCCTTGTGGTAGGAGGTGACGCGGGCGACTTCTTCCTTCGAGCCGAGGAACACCGCTACGCGCTGGTGCAGGCCTTCAGGCTGGATGTCGAGAATGCGCTGGTGACCGTTGGTGGCTGCGCCGCCCGCCTGCTCCACCAGGAACGACATCGGGTTGGCTTCGTACATCAGGCGCAGCTTGCCTGGTTTCTCCGGCTCGCGGCTGTCGCGCGGGTACATGAACAGACCGCCACGGGTCAGGATGCGGTGTACGTCGGCGACCATCGCGGCCACCCAGCGCATGTTGAAGTTCTTCTTCAGCGGGCCTTCCTCGCCTGCCATCAACTCGCTCACGTAGCGCTTGACCGGTTCTTCCCAGTGGCGCTGGTTGGACATGTTGATGGCGAATTCCTGGGTGGACGCAGGAATGGAAATGTCTTCATGGGTCAGCACGAAACTGCCCATTTCACGGTCCAGGGTAAAGCCCTTGACGCCGTCGCCCAGGGTCAGCACCAGCATGGTCTGCGGGCCGTAGATGGCATAACCGGCGGCTACCTGCTGGGTGCCTGGTTGCAGGAAGGCCTTTTCGTTCAGGGCTTCGTTCTGGCTCAGGTATTCGTTCGGGCAACGCAGCACGGAGAAGATGGTACCGACCGGCGCGTTGATATCGATGTTCGACGAACCGTCCAGTGGGTCGAACACCAGCAGGTAGGCGCCTTTCGGGTATTTGCCCGGGATCTGGTAGGCATTGTCCATTTCCTCGGACGCCATGCCGGCCAGGTGGCCGCCCCATTCGTTGGCTTCGAGCAGGATCTCGTTGGAGAGCACGTCGAGCTTCTTCTGCACTTCGCCTTGGACGTTTTCAGTGCCCATGCTACCCAGAACACCGCCCAGGGCGCCTTTGGACACGGCGTGGCTGATCTCCTTGCAGGCACGCGCCACCACTTCGATCAGGAAGCGCAGATCGGCAGGAGTGTTGTTGCTGCGGGTCTGCTCAATCAAATAGCGACTCAGGGTAACGCGGGACATGGAAGGCTCCGGAGGAATGGGGGGCTAAAAAACCCGCGCAGTTTAGCGCGAGTCGGGGTGCATTTCCTCCTATGAGACGAGATCCGCCATAGAGAGTTCATGCGTGGGGTTGAGCGTAGCCCGAAATCCGACCCGTAGCCGCTGGCGCAGGCTGCGCTAGCCTGCGCCCTTTCGACCGCCCTTTCGACACTAGGGGCCGGCGAACGGCCTATTCCAGAGCCTTCCAGATCTGCGTGGCGTACTCGCGAATGGTCCGATCCGAAGAGAACCAGCCCATGCGCGCGCTGTTGAGCACCGCCGAGCGCCACCATTGATTGCTGTCGCGCCAGCGCTCTTCGACATGCAGCTGGGCATTCCAGTAGGAGTCAAAGTCGGCGCACACGTGGAAGCGGTCATAGTCGATCAACGAATCGATCAGACCGGTGTAGCGGGCCGGATCGTCCGGCGAAAACACCCCGCCACGAATCGCCTGCAGCACATCGTTGAGGCGATGGGAGGCGGCAATGTCCGGCACCGCGCTGAACTCGCCATTGCGCTTGCGCGCCTCCACCTGCTGGGCGCTGAGGCCGAAGATGAACATGTGCTCGGAGCCGACCCGTTCGCACATCTCGACGTTGGCGCCGTCCAGGGTACCGATGGTCAGGGCGCCGTTGAGCCCGAACTTCATGTTGCTGGTGCCCGAGGCCTCGAAGCCGGCGGTGGAGATCTGCTCCGACAGGTCGGCCGCCGGGATGATGCTTTCGGCCAGGCTGACGTTGTAGTTGGGCAGGAACACCACCTTGAGCAGGCCACGCACGGTCGGGTCGTTATTCACGGTGCGGGCGATGTCGTTGCTCAGTTTGATGATCAGCTTGGCCTGGTGATAACTGGCCGCAGCCTTGCCGGCGAAGATCTTCACCCGTGGCACCCAGTCGATCTCCGGCTCGGCGCGGATCGCCTGGTACAGCGCCACGGTGTGCAACAGGTTGAGCAACTGGCGCTTGTACTCGTGGATCCGTTTGACCTGCACGTCGAACAGCGCCGCCGGATTGACCGCGATGCCCAGGCGCTCATGGATGATCGCCGCCAGCGCGCGCTTACTGTGCAGGCGTTGCTCGGCGAACTGCTTGCGAAAGGACGACTTCTCGGCGAAGGGTTCGAGCTTGAGCAACAGCTCCTCGGGGTTGTCTAGCAGCTCCGGGCCGACGGCCTCGACCAGCATCGCCGTCAGCTTGGGGTTGGCCTGGTACAGCCAGCGGCGGAAGGTGATGCCGTTGGTCTTGTTGTTGATCCGCTCCGGATACAGCTTGTGCAACTCGGAGAACACCGTGCTGCGCATCAGCTGGGTGTGCAGGCCCGACACGCCGTTGACGCTGTGGGAACCGAGAAACGCCAGGTTGCCCATGCGCACCCGGCGCCCGTTGTCTTCTTCGATCAGCGACACCGCGCGCAGCACGTCGAAGTCGTGGATGCCCTTGGCCCGCAGCGAATCGATGTGCTGGGCGTTGATCAGGTAAATGATCTGCATGTGCCGCGGCAACATGCGTTCCATCAGGCCCACCGGCCAGGTTTCCAGGGCTTCGGGCAGCAGCGTGTGGTTGGTGTAGGCCAGGGTCTCGACGGTGATCTGCCAGGCCGCTTCCCAGGCGATGCCGTGCAGGTCCACCAGCTGGCGCATCAGTTCGGCCACGGCGATCGACGGGTGGGTGTCGTTAAGCTGGATCGCCGCATGCTCGCCGAGGCTGAGCACCGAATCGTGCATGTTCTTGTGCCGGCGCAGCAGGTCCTGCAAGGACGCGGAGACGAAGAAGTATTCCTGGCGCAGGCGCAGTTCCTGCCCGGCTTCGGTGCTGTCCGCCGGGTAGAGCACCCGCGAGATGCTCTCGGCGCGGGCCACCTCGGCCACCGCGCCCAGGTGGTCGCCGGCGTTGAAGCGTTCCAGGTGCAGGTCTTCCATGGCCCGCGCCCGCCACAGGCGCAGGGTGTTGACGCTGGCGCCGCGCCAGCCGACCACCGGCGTGTCGTAGGCCACCGCACGCACGGTTTCCGCCGGCCACCAGACCTGCCGTGCATGGCCAGCCTCGTCGGTGACAGTCTCGACGCTGCCACCGAAGCCGATCGAATAGATCACTTCAGGGCGCTCGAACTCCCAGGGGTTGCCGAAGTCCAGCCAGTGCTCGGTCTGCTCCTGCTGCCAGCCATCGACTATGGCCTGGCGGAACAGGCCGTGTTCATAACGGATGCCATAGCCATGGCCGGCAATACCCAGGGTCGACATGCTTTCCATGAAGCACGCCGCCAGGCGGCCAAGACCACCGTTGCCCAGCGCCGCGTCCGGCTCCAGCAGGCGGATGCGCTCCAGGTCGACGCCCAGATCGTTCAGGGCATCGCGCGCCACGTCCAGCAGCCCGAGGTTGCTCAGGCTGTCGTAGAGCAAGCGGCCGATGAGGAACTCCAGGGAAAGGTAATAAACGCGCTTCTGGCCTTTGCGGTAGATCTGCCGCGTATGGTCCATCCAGTGCTCGACCATGTGATCGCGCGCCGCCAGGGCGATGGCTTCGAACCAGTCATGGTCGAAGGCGTGGTCCGGGTCTTTGCCCACCGCGTAGGTGAGTTTGGTCAGGACGGCATCGCGAAAAGCGGCCACCTCAGCGTCACGAACTTGCAGTTCCTGAGTCATGAATACGACCTCGAGCGAGATAGACAGTGAGCATGGAATTGTCTGAGCCTAGTCGGTCTGACAGGAGCCAAAGTCTCTGGTTCGGTGCGTCTTGCAATTGCCCGAACAGAAGCGGCGTCTCCCGCGGCAGCTGGTAAAAATGATGCAGATGCCGTGCCGACCCTGCAATCCCCTTGGACAGGCGTAAATTCCGTTAAATGGTTGTTCAAAAATCCACCAGTACCGGTATGATCGCGCGCCCTGATACACACGCTGGAAACAAGCCTGATGAAGTCCAACCTGATCGCCGCCGCGGAAATCGACCGACTCGATACCTGGGCCAAGTATTCCGCGCCCATGTGCGGTTCCTGCATGTCCAGCTGCTGCACCCTGCCGGTGGAGGTCAAGATCAAGGATCTGATCCGCATCGGTATCGTCGACGAATTCGAGCGCGGCGAGCCGGCGAAGAACATCGCCAAGCGCCTGCAGAAGGAAGGCATTGTCGAGCGCTACAACCAGAAGTCCGAGATCTTCACCCTGCAGCGCATGAGCAACAACGACTGCCTGTATCTGGATCGTAAGAGCCGCCTGTGCACCATTTATGACAAGCGCCCGGACACCTGCCGCAACCACCCGAAGATCGGCCCGCGTCCAGGTTATTGCGCGTACAAGCCCAAGCCGGTCGAGCGCCCGACCAACACCAGCAGCCGGACCCTGGAACGCTTCTGAGCCCCGGCCGGTAGCCCTGTAGCCGCTGCCGAGCCCCAGCGGCTACAGAACCCAAGCTTTTTCGCAGATCAAAAAAAAACGCCCCCGGCCTTTCGACCGGGGGCGTTTTTATTCAGTCTGAACTAAAAGATCAGTTCTTGGCTTTCTTGGCAGCACGGGTACGCTCGCCTTCGTCCAGGATCTTCTTACGAAGACGGATGGACTTAGGAGTCACTTCACACAGCTCGTCGTCCTGGATGAATTCCAGAGCCTGTTCCAGGGTGAAACGAACCGGCGGAACCAGGGCGATGGTTTCGTCCTTGCCCGAAGCACGCATGTTGTCGAGCTTCTTGCCTTTGGTTGGGTTCACGCCCAGGTCGTTGTCACGGCTGTTCAGACCAACGATCTGACCGTTGTAGATTTCCTGGCCGTGCTCGACGAACAGCTTGCCGCGCGCCTGCAGGGTTTCCAGGGAGTAGGTCAGTGCCTTGCCGGTTTCAACCGAAACCAGTACGCCGTTCTGACGACCGGACATGTGGCCGGACTTCATCGGAGCGTAGCGATCGAAGATCGAGGTCAGGATGCCTGCACCGTTGGTCAGGGTCAGGAACTGGTTACGGAAACCGATCAGACCACGGGCTGGAATGTTGTATTCCAGGCGTACACGGCCCTTGCCATCCGGAACCATGTTGCTCAGGTCGCCTTTACGCAGACCCATTTCTTCCATGACCTTGCCCTGGGATTCTTCAGGGATGTCGATGGTGACGTTTTCGAACGGTTCCTGCTTCACGCCGTCGACTTCACGGATGATCACTTCAGGACGGCCAACGCCCATTTCGAAACCTTCGCGACGCATGGTTTCGATCAGTACCGACAGGTGCAGCTCACCACGGCCGGAAACCTTGAACTTGTCGGCCGAGTCGCCTTCTTCAACGCGCAGTGCAACGTTGTACAGCAGCTCTTTGTCCAGACGTTCCTTGATGTTACGGCTGGTCACGAACTTGCCTTCTTTACCGCAGAATGGCGAGTCGTTGACCTGGAAGGTCATGGAAACGGTCGGCTCGTCGACGGTCAGCGGCTTCATCGCTTCGACAGCGGTCGGATCGCACAGGGTGTCGGAGATGAACAGCTCGTCGAAACCGCTGATGCAGACGATGTCGCCGGCAGCTGCTTCTTCAACGTCCACACGGTGCAGACCGTGGTGACCCATCAGCTTCAGGATACGGCCGTTGCGCTTCTTGCCATCGACGTCGATAGCCACAACCGGAGTGTTCGGCTTGACGCGACCGCGAGCGATACGGCCAACGCCGATCACACCCAGGAAGCTGTTGTAGTCCAGAGCGGAGATCTGCATCTGGAACGAACCGTCACGGTCAACGGCTGGAGCCGGAACGTTGTCGACGATCGACTGGTACAGCGGGGTCATGTCTTCAGCCATGTCGGTGTGGTCCAGACCGGCAATACCGTTCAGGGCCGAGGCGTAGACGACTTTGAAGTCCAGCTGTTCTTCGGTGGCACCCAGGTTGTCGAACAGATCGAAGATCTGGTCCAGAACCCAGTCAGGACGCGCGCCTGGACGGTCGACCTTGTTGATCACCACGATCGGACGCAGGCCGGCTTCGAAAGCCTTCTTGGTCACGAAACGGGTTTGCGGCATAGGGCCGTCTTGGGCGTCGACCAGCAGCAGAACGGAGTCGACCATCGACATTACACGTTCAACTTCGCCGCCGAAGTCGGCGTGGCCCGGGGTGTCCACGATGTTGATGTGGTAGCCGTTCCAGTTGATGGCGGTGTTTTTGGCCAGGATGGTAATACCGCGCTCTTTTTCCTGGTCGTTGGAGTCCATCACGCGCTCGTCGTTGAGCTCGTTGCGCTCCAGGGTGCCGGATTGACGCAGGAGTTTGTCTACCAGGGTGGTTTTACCGTGGTCAACGTGAGCAATGATGGCGATGTTGCGTAGATTTTCGATCACTTGTGTATCTCGATCAGAGGATTCGGTGTGCTGACAACTGCTGGCAGCGATTAACAATAGAGTCCGGCAAGGCCGTTACAGCTTGACGGTGGCGTCGGGGGGCCGGTGACGCAAGCCACAGGCAAACAGCCCCGGGCACTTAGCTCGGTCTATAAACGCGCACATTGGCATGTCCCTCACTGAGCAGATGGTGAGCATGCAGGCGACTCATGACGCCTTTGTCGCAATACAGCAGGTACTGGCGAGTAGGGTCCAGTTCCTTGAAGCGTGCGTTCAATGCATAGAACGGCAGCGCTTTTATCTCGATGCCAGCCAACTCCAGCGGGTCGTCTTCCTGAGCATCCGGATGCCGGATGTCGATCACGATCTGGCCCGCCAGCGCCTCGCTGACTTCTTCGATCTGCAAATCCTGGCCCAGTTCATCGATCACCCGATCGATCGGCACCAGTTTGGCCCGCTCGATCGCACGCTCGAGCACCGCCATGTCGAATTCTTTCTCTTCATGCTCCACGCGATGGCGCTTGGCGTGGGTCTTGGGGTTCACCGAGATGACCCCGCAGTACTCCGGCATGTGCTTGGCGAAGTCGGCGGTGCCGATTTCGTTGGCCAGGTCGATGATGTCCTGCTTGTGGCTGGCGATCAGCGGGCGCAGCACCAGCTTGTCGGTTACGCAGTCGATGACCGAGAGGTTCGGCAGGGTCTGGCTCGACACCTGGGAAATCGCCTCGCCGGTGACCAGCGCGTCGATGTGCAGGCGGTCGGCGATGCTCGACGCGGCACGCAACATCATACGCTTCAAAATGACGCCCATATGACTGTTGTCGACTTTACCGAGGATTTCGCCGAGCACTTCCTCGAACGGCACGCTGACGAACAGCACGCGCTGGGAGCTGCCATACTTCTTCCAGATATAGTGCGCGACTTCCATCACGCCCAATTCGTGGGCACGCCCGCCCAGGTTGAAGAAGCAGAAGTGGCTCATCAGGCCGCGACGCATGATCTGGTAGGCCGCCACCGTGGAATCGAAACCGCCGGACATCAAAACCAGGGTCTGTTCCAGGGCGCCCAGCGGATAACCGCCGATGCTGTTGTGCTGGCTGTGGATCACGAACAACCGTTGGTCGCGAATTTCCATCCGCACTTCGATTTCCGGCTCTTTGAGGGAAATTCCGGCGGCGCCGCACTGCCGACGCAGCTGGCTGCCGACGTATTTCTCCACGTCCATGGAGCTGAATTCATGCTTGCCGGCGCGCTTGCAACGCACGGCGAAAACTTTCCCCGCCAGGGCCTCGCCAAAGTGCTGCTTGCACTTGGCGACTATGTCGTCGAAGTCGCCCAGCGGGTATTCATCGACCTGCAGGAAATGCGCGATGCCCGGCATGCAGCTCAGGCGCTCGGTCATCTCCCTCAAGGCTTTCGGCTCGCTGACGGCGGTTTCCAGCTCGAGGTTGTCCCACACACCATTGACCACCACAGCCGGGTCCAGATCGCGGAGCACGGCACGGATGTTCTTGGCCAGCTGACGGATGAAACGCGTCCGTACCGGGCGGCTCTTGATGGTGATTTCCGGGAAAACTTTAACGATTAGTTTCATGAAAACAGCGCGCGCTGGGCCAGCCGAAAAAGGGGGGCGCGGATTATAGCGGAAATTGCTCAAGGTTTAACCAATTAATGTGCACTCGGTTTTTCGTGCACCAAAAAGGGTCACATCCAGATAAAAACGCAACATTGCGGTGCGCCGGTTTGCCAATCTGGCCCAAATACCTCCCGGAATGCGTGAGTTTGGGGCATAAAACCCAACTCAGGGCACTGGCATGCAATTTGCTCCCTTGTGAGGCAGGTTGCCATGGCCGAGTATCTGCGCCGGCATCACCCACATTCTAAGGGCACACCAACACCCGCCCGAAGCCACCCGGAGGACACTATGTCGAAGTCGGTTCAACTCATCAAAGATCATGACGTCAAATGGATTGATCTGCGCTTCACTGACACCAAAGGCACTCAGCACCACGTGACCATGCCGGCCCGTGATGCGCTGGATGACGACTTCTTCGAAGTCGGCAAGATGTTCGACGGTTCCTCCATCGCTGGCTGGAAAGGCATCGAAGCCTCCGACATGATCCTGATGCCAGACGACGAAACCGCCGTGCTGGATCCGTTCACCGAAGAGCCGACCCTGATCCTGGTGTGCGACATCATCGAGCCTTCGAGCATGCAAGGCTACGACCGCGACCCTCGCGCGATCGCCAAGCGCGCCGAAGAGCACCTGAAAGCCACCGGTATCGGCGACACCGTATTCGCCGGCCCAGAGCCTGAGTTCTTCATCTTCGACGAAGTGAAGTTCAAGTCCGATATCTCCGGCTCGATGTTCAAGATCTACTCCGAGCAAGGTTCATGGATGTCCGACCAGGACATCGAAGGCGGTAACAAGGGCCACCGTCCAGGCGTCAAAGGCGGCTACTTCCCGGTTCCACCGTTCGACCACGACCACGAAATCCGTACCTCCATGTGCAACGCACTGGAAGAAATGGGCCTGACCGTCGAAGTCCACCACCACGAAGTGGCGACTGCCGGCCAGAACGAAATCGGCGTCAAGTTCAACACCCTGGTGAAGAAGGCCGACGAAACCCAGACCCTGAAATACGTTGTACACAACGTTGCCGACGCCTACGGCCGTACCGCTACCTTCATGCCTAAGCCTCTGTACGGCGATAACGGCTCGGGCATGCACGTACACATGTCGATCTGGAAAGACGGCAAGAACACCTTCGCTGGCGAAGGTTATGCCGGCCTGTCCGATACCGCCCTGTACTTCATCGGCGGCATCATCAAGCACGGTAAGGCCCTGAACGGCTTCACCAACCCGGCCACCAACTCCTACAAGCGTCTGGTTCCAGGCTTCGAAGCTCCAGTGATGCTGGCCTACTCGGCTCGCAACCGTTCCGCTTCGATCCGTATCCCTTACGTGTCGAGCCCTAAAGCCCGCCGTATCGAAGCGCGCTTCCCGGATCCGGCTGCCAACCCATACCTGGCCTTCGCTGCCCTGCTGATGGCCGGCCTGGACGGTATCCAGAACAAGATCCACCCTGGCGACGCCGCTGACAAAAACCTGTACGACCTGCCGCCTGAAGAGGCGAAAGAGATCCCACAAGTTTGCGGCAGCCTGAAAGAAGCCCTGGAAGAGCTGGACAAAGGTCGTGCGTTCCTGACCAAAGGCGGCGTTTTCAGCGACGACTTCATCGACGCTTACATCGCCCTGAAAAGCGAAGAAGAAATCAAGGTTCGTACCTTCGTACACCCACTGGAATACGAGCTGTACTACAGCTGCTGATCCAGTAGCGCCGCCCCACGCGGCGTGACAAGAAAAAGGCCTCCCTCGGGAGGCCTTTTTTATTACCCGCCCATCGCCCCGGAGCATTCCCCCGGGCTATTCATCCATGGATAATCCGCGCCTCTCGCGCCCTCTGTCTGGCGCCTCGACGAAGGGATTCGTATGCAGTGGACTCGTTCTCTCGGCCTGATCGCCTGCCTGGCGTTCGGCAGCACCCAGGCGGCTCCTTTCTATGCAGGTAAATCCCTGGCCCACCCGCTGATCACCGGCCTGGCGGAAAGCTCGGCGACCCTGGCCTTTATCAAGCAGGGCGGCAGCGTCAAAGGTTATTACTCGGTCGACCCGGACGAGAGCCAGCCGCAACTGCTGGATGACTTCGGCAATGCCACCATCGAGTCGGTGTTCAACATTGCCCTGGACAGCGAGTCCCCGACCCGCCTGGTGCTGTTCAAGCAGAGCGGCCAGTATCGCGTGCATGCCTACCGTTATGACGAAAACGACCACCTCTACCGGCGCCTGGAGAAACTGCAGCCCGCCCTGGAGCGCATCGCCAAAGACCGCAAGAAACTCGATGCCCTGACGGTGAAACAGGCCCTGCGCCAGCTGACACCGCTGAACTACAGCTACTTCTACGAAGACTCGGGTATCGACGAATTCGACCAGCTCGACCATTCGGCCGGCACCCTGGTGGGTTATTTCGACGCTAACGGGCAGCCCATCACCGCCAATCCGCCCGGAGCCGACCAGTACCGCTACAAAAAGACCTTTGCCGAAAAGAACGGACGCTTTCTCACCGCCACCTACTGGCGCGGTGACGAGCCCGCACTGGAAGGCGAGCCCCTGCTGTACAACTACCGGGCCAGCCACATCACCTGGGAAACCGAGCCGCAGCGCTTCACTGGCAGCGAGGACGGGGCCTACGTGGAGTACTCGAGTTTCGGCGGAGCCGTCATCGCCCAGGGTGCCTATGCCCACGGCCAACGCACCGGCGAATGGAGTTTTTCCAACCCGGACGATGGCTGGACCCACGGCCGTTTTGTCGATGGCAAACGCCAAGGCCAGTGGACTGAGTCCAATGGCTGGCAAACCGCTACCGGCGAATACCGGGACGATCTGCGCGAGGGACGCTGGGTGCTGTCCTACGACGAAGGAGGCGAATCCGCTATCACCGGCTTCCAGACCTATGTCCAGGGTGTGCTCGACGGTCCGAGCGAAGAACAGGTGGACGGTTTCACAGAAAGCGGCAGCTATCGCAACGACAAACGCGAAGGGCCATGGGTGACCCAGGCAGGTCGCGGCAACTTCGAGAACGGCCTGAAAAGCGGCCCGTGGATACTCAAGACAGACAAGGGCCATAGCCAGAGCCTGAACTTCGTCGCCGATAAAAAAGAGGGCGAGTTGCGCGAAGCCGATGCCAACGGCGTGCTGGTCCTGATCGAGCATTACAAGGCAGATGTGCTGTCCGGTACCCGCGAAGGCTACAGCCCCAGCGGCAACCTGCAGTACTCGCAGCAATATGAGAATGGCAAACGGGAAGGCCGCTCACTGGGTTACAGCGAAGACGGCAAGCTGATCAGCGATATTTCCTGGCACAACGATAGGTACGAAGGCCCTCACCTGACCTTCCTGCGCGACGGTACGCCGGCCACGGTCGGACGCTTCGAGGGAGGGCGCTTTGTCGGCCTGATGAAACAATACGATCAGGACGAAGTGCTTTATGAGGAAGCCAACTGGTGCCGCTTCGACAAGCGCGGCTCAACCGTCGAGCGCTGTGGAAAACAACGGCGGTTCACCCACGGAAAGCTGTCCTGGGAAACGGACTTTCTCTTTGGCAGCCCCCAAGGCTCCGTCGAGTACAACTATGAGACAGGCCAAAAGATCCGCGAGAAGATCATCGGCGACAATGACCAGATCACTCAGCGCACCTACTACGACAATGGGCAGGTCGAGTGCCAGAAAAACTCGGTGGGTTTCACCTGGATGACCGTCAACCAACGACAGGTGAAAAGTCATGAATCCGACGGCCAACTGACTGGCGAACAGCTGTGCTATCACCGCAACGGCGCGATCAAGAGCCGCGAGCTGATCGACAACGGCTTGAGCGCCTGCCGGATCGTCTATGACGAAAGCGGCAAGCGACTGTCTTCCAGCCCGACCAATTGCGGGGCGCCCGCGACTGCCGCGGCCGGCCAATGACCTACCGAGTGCCCGGCGCTTGCCAGGCACTGCGGTTTTGCGTGCATCATGGCCGCCAAATTGTCCCCAAGAAGCCGAGACCCTCCATGACTTCGCGATTCTGCCTTGCCCTGTTGACCCTGTTGCTGGCCGGCAATGCCTGCGCCGCCCCCGCCACCCTCAGCCCTTTGTTGGCCAGCATCGAAGAACGCCTGGCCATCGCCGACCAGGTGGCCCTGAGCAAATGGGACAGCCACAAACCGGTGGAAGACCGCCCGCGCGAGCGTGAGGTGATTGCCGGCGCGGTGGCCCAGGCACCGGCCTACAAACTCGACGGCGCGGCGGTGGAACAGTTCTTCTCCGCACAGATCGAGGCCAACAAGCTGGTGCAGTACGCCCATCTGTCCGAATGGACCCTGCAAGGCCAGGCACCGGACGCACCGCGCCCGGACCTGGTGGGGCAGATCCGCCCACAACTCGACCTGTTACAAAAACGCCTGCTGCAGCAACTGGCGGATTTCAGCCCCTACCGCAACGACCCGCAGTGCCTACAGTGGCTGGCCCAGGCCACCCACGGCGGCGACCGCCCAGCGCTGCGCCAGCTGGCGCTGATCCGCGCCACCGCCGAGCTTTGTGTGTTCAAAGGTTGAAGCGGCGAACCTGGGCCCGGTCCGCGGCTCTATGCTGGAGGCAGTTTCGTCTTTGAAGCCGCCGACCCAAGCTCCCAGGAAAGCCGCCATGCGTGTGCACTGTCTCTACCTGCTGTTGCTGACCGCCCTGCCGGCCGCCGCGCAGATCTACCGCTACACCGACGCCCACGGCAACACCGCCTACAGCGACCAGCCGCCGGCCGGCGTGCCCGGCCAGGCCGTCGAGCTGGCGCCGCTGAACCGCATCGAGGCGCCCAGGCCGCTCACACCGCCCGGCATCGATCCAGTACAAACGCCACCCACCCGCGCACCGGTCTACACCATCCTGGAGCTGAGTGGCGTGCCGGATGGCGGTGTGATGCGGGCCAATAACGGCAGCTTCAAGGTCGAGGTCCGCCTGCAACCGCCCCTGCACAACGAGCATCGCCTGCGCCTGCTACTGGACGACCAAGCCTATGGCCAACCCGGCAACGTGCCGAGCCTGCAACTGGTGAACATCGATCGCGGCGAGCATCGCCTGGCGGTGCAGGTACTCGATGGCGAGCAAGTGGTGCAGCAAAGCCCGGCGTTGACCTTCACCCTGCAACGGGTTCATCGGCCCTGAGGTTGTGTCGCGCCTGAACCTGCGCGTACAGGCGCCGCTCATGCTCGAGCAACCAGCGTTTGCGCCAGAGCCCGCCGCCATAACCGGTGAGCGAACCGTCGGAACCTATCACCCGGTGGCAGGCAATCACGATGGCGATCTGGTTGGCGCCATTGGCCCGAGCCACGGCCCGCACGGCGGAGGCCGAACCTATGCTGCTCGCCACCTCGGCGTAACTGCGGGTAACGCCTGGAGGTATCGCCCTGAGGGCCTGCCACACCGTACGGGTAAAGGCCGAAGCATTCAGCGCCAGCGGCGTGGCAAAACTTGCCGACTCCCCGGCGAAAAATCGCCGTAACTCGCTCTCGATCTGGTCGATGGGGGCAAAACGTCCGAAGCCGATGGTCGAGCCGGTGTTCTCTTGCAGGCGCTTCAGCTCAGTGGCCAGGGCCGGACGGTCGAAGAACTCCAGCAGATGCAGGGCCTGCGCATCGGCCACCGCCAGCATCACGCCGATCGGGGTTTGCAGCCAATCGGCCTTGAGCAGCTCGCAACCACGCAGGTTCGACGGCGGCTGGCCGAGCAGCCGGGTGAAGGCACTGCGAAAGCCGCTGTCGGAATCGAAACTGGCGCTGATCTGCGCATCGATCACGCTGGCGCCGCCCGCCAGTTGCTGCATGCCCTCGCCGATCCGCCGCAGCCGGGCCATTTCCAGGAAGGTCACGCCGAAGTGGCGCTTGAAGGCCCGGCGCACCGTGGAAGGGTCGAAGCCGAGTTCGATCAGGTCGCCTTCATACCAGCGCTTGTCAGCATTGTTTTCCAGCAAGGCCAGCAGCTGTTTGACCAGGGGCTCCTGGGCACCTGTCTGCTCCAGCGGGCGGCAGCGCAGGCAGGCGCGAAAACCCGCCTCGACACAGGCCTTGATCGAACTGAAGAACACCGTGTTCTCGCGCTTGGGCTTGCGCGCCGCGCAGGTCAGCCGACAGAACACTCCCGTGCTCTTGACCCCGACGAAAGCGAACCCGTCATAGGCCGGGTCGCGTTCGAGCAAGGCGCGGTACAGGGTGTCGTCGTCGGGCAGTTGGAACAGCAAGGGGGCGTTGTCCATGGCCGTCTCCAGCACCAGAGGGGAATGTCTGTGCACTGTAGAGCAGCGCCGCAGCGGATGCCGCCGCAAATCAGGCGTTGATTCGCCAACGGTGCCCCACCAGCCAGCGCCCGGCGCGAAATAGCGCCGAGCGGTAGATCAGCCTCAGGCGCGCTCGATCACCATGGCCACGCCCTGGCCAACGCCCACGCACAGGCTGACCACGGCGTAACGCTGGTTGTTGCGTTGCAGGGTGCGGCAGGCGCTCAGCACCAGCCGGGCCCCGGACGCGCCCAGCGGGTGGCCGATGGCGATGGCACCGCCATTGGGGTTGACCCGCGGATCGTCGAAATCCAGGTTCAGGGCCTTGAGACAGGCCAGCACCTGCGGCGCGAACGCCTCGTTGATCTCGATCAGGTCGAGCTGCTCCAGGCCGATGCGGGCCCGCTGCAGCGCCAGCAGAATCGCCCTGTGCGGGCCGATGCCCATGAACTGCGGCTCCACGCCGACCGACGCCGACGAGAGGATCCGCGCCATGGGCGCGACCCCATGTTCCATGCCGATCTCACTGCTGCCGAGCAGCAGCACCGCCGCGCCATCGTTGATCCCCGAAGCATTGCCGGCGGTCACCACGCCCTCGGCAAACAGCGTCGGCAATCGCGACAGGGCCGCCAGGTCGGAGCGGGGCCGCGGATGCTCGTCATCACACACGGTCAAGGACTGGCCCTTGCGCCCGACCGGCACCTCGACGGCCATGATTTCGTCGTCCAGTACCCCGGCCAGCAAGGCTTCCTGATAACGCGCCTGAGACGCGGCGGCAAAGCGGTCGGCGTCCTCGCGGCTAATGGCAAACCGGCGGGCCAGGTTGTCGCCGGTCTCGGGCATGCTGTGGTTGCCGTAGCGCTCCACCAGCCGCGGGTTGGCGAAGCGCGCGCCAATGGTGCTGTCGGCCACCTCCAGGGTCCGGCTGTAGGCACTCTCGGCCTTGGCCATGATGAAGGGCGCGCGGGACATGCTTTCGACGCCGCCGGCCAGGTACAGCCGGCCCTCGCCGCAAGTGATCGCCCGGGCCGCATCGATCACCGCCGACAGGCCGCTGGCGCACAGGCGGTTGACTGTCTGCCCGGGCACGCGCCAAGGCAGCCCGGCGCTGAGCAAGGCATTGCGCGCCAGGTTGCGGCTGTCCTCGCCGGTCTGGTTGGTACAACCGAGGATCACCTCTTCCAGCGCCTCGGCTGGTAGCCCCGAGGTTTCCAGCAAACGCACCAGCAAAGGCCCCACCAGATCGTCCGGGCGCACGCTGGCGAGGCTGCCGCCATGGCGGCCGAAGGGGGTTCGCAAGCCGCTGTAGATATAGGCATCAAGCATGAAAAGACTCTCGCAGAGGTAGGGATCGGCAGGCCTCAGGCCGGCATCGGGTTTTCCGGCTGGCGCAGGGACAGGCCCAGCAGGGCCCGCCGGCGCAACCAGCCGCTGGGGCGATAACGCGGGTCGCCAGTAAGCACATGCAGGCGCTCGAGGATCTGCAGCAGGCGCTCGGGGCCCAATTGGTCGCCCCACTCCAGCGGCCCCAGCGGGTAGCCAAGACCGAGGCGTACCGCCGCGTCGATATCGGCCACCGAGGCGATGCCCTGCTGGGCGATATCGCAGGCCAGGTTGACGATCGACGCCAGGGTGCGCTGGACGATGAAGCCGCAACTGTCGCGGATCAGCGTCACCGTGCCGCCGTCGGCGCTGAACAGCGCGTGGGCGGCGTGCTGCATGTCTTCGCGGGTCGCCGGGTTGAGCATCAGGCAGCGCTGGCTGTCGAGCGTGGTCAGGGTATCGATCGCCACCGTGCGCGACGGGTCTGTGGCATGACGCAAGGCCGCTTCGCTGGCGTCATCGCCCAGCGGCGCCACCAGGCACAAGGCCGAGGAGGAAGGTCGCAGGCCGTTCTCGACCTTGGCCCCCAGGCGTTCGAGCAGATCCAGCAGGCGCAGCCGGCCGACCTCGTCGTCGGCGGCGATCCACACCGGCGGCAGCGCCGCGCAATGGGGCACGGCCTGTGGCGGGCGCCGCGTATCGCCTGGCTCGTCGTAGAGGTAGAAGCCCTGCCCACTCTTGCGCCCCAGGCGCCCACCCGCCTGCATCAGCCGCAGCACGGGGTGCGGCCGATAGCGCGGCTCCTCGTAGAACTGCCGGTAGACCGACTCCATCACCGGCACGCTGACATCCAGGCCGATCAGGTCGAGCAGCTCGAACGGCCCCATGGCGAAACCGGCGCTGTCGCGCAGCAGCGCATCGATCCGCCACGCCGGGGCCACGCCCTCGCTGAGGATACGCAGCGCCTCGGTGCCAAAGGCCCGCCCGGCATGGTTGACGATAAAACCGGGAGAATCCTTGGCCCGCGCCGGGTAGTAGCCGATCGCGCGGACCAACTCCTGCAAGCGGGCGCCGACGCTGGTGGCGAGGCCGTCGATCACCTCGACAATACGCATCCGCGGCACCGGATTGAAGAAATGCAGCCCGGCGACGCGCTCCGGATGGCGGCACACCGAGGCAATCGCGGTGATCGACAGCGACGAGGTATTGCTGGCCAGGATCGCGCTCGGCGCCAGCACCTCCTCCAGTTGCCGAAACAGCTGCTGCTTGGCCTCCAGGTCCTCGACTATCGCCTCGATCACCAGCTGGCAGTCATGCAGCGCTTGCAGGCTGTCGACCACTTCCAGGTTGAGCATGGCCGCCGCGGCGTCCTGCGGGGTGATGCGGGCCTTCTCGATCTGCTGGGCGAAGATCGTCGCCAGCTGTTCCCGGGCCGTGGCCGCGGCACCCGGGCGCGCATCGAACAAAAACACCTTGAGCCCGGCCATGGCCATGACCTGGGCGATGCCCCGACCCATGGCGCCGGTGCCGACCAGACCGATGCGTTGCAATGGTTGTGTGGTCATTTCCCCTGGTACTCCGGTTTGCGTTTCTCAAGAAAGGCCTGCATGCCCTCGCGCTGGTCATGGGAGCCGAACAGCAGCTGGAACGCCTTGCGCTCCAGCACCAGTGCTTGCTCCAGCGGCAGGTCCATGCCGGCCAGCACCACCTCCTTGATCTGCGCCACGGCCAGCGGCGGCATGCCGGCGATGCTGGCGGCCAGGGCCAGGGCCCGCGGCAGGGTCTCGCTGTCCGCCACCACCTCGCTGACCAGGCCCAGGCGCAAAGCCTCGTCGGCCGGCACCTGGCAACCGGTGAGCAACAGGCGCAGCGCCTGGAACTTGCCGACCGCGCGCAGCAGGCGCTGGGTGCCGCCCGCCCCCGGCATCACCCCGACCTTGATTTCCGGCTGGGCAAAACGCGCCGAGTGGCCGGCGACTATCAGGTCGCAATGCATCGCCAGCTCGCAGCCACCGCCCAGGGCGTAGCCGTTGACCGCGGCGATGACCGGCTTGCGGCACGCCGAGATGGCTTGCCAGTGGCGCTCGGCATGCCGGGCATAGAGTTGCAGCGCGCTGGCGCTCACCAGCTCACTGAGGTCGGCGCCGGCGGCAAACACCGTATCGCCACCAGTGAGCACCACCACCCGGGTCTGGGGGCAGGCATCCAGGCGGCGAAAGTGCTCGGCCAGCTCCTCGCGCAGCGCCATGTTCAGCGCGTTGAGGGCCTGCGGGCGGTTCAGCCGCAGCAACGCCACGCCCGGCGCGGGTTGTTTCAGCAGGACCAGGGGTTGAGGACTAACGGACTCGGGACTCATGGAATCTCCTGATGCAGATAGGGACCTGAGAGGTGCGCCAGAGCCCCATCCGAGGCTCTGGACGCAGCCCTTCACTCGCGGACGATGCCGTGCTCGAACAGGTTTTCGATCGTCTGGTCGTCGAGGCCCAGGCCCTCGAGGACCTCGCGGGTATTGGCCCCCAGTGCCGGCGGGGCACTGCGATAACTGGCCGGGGTCCGCGACAGCTTCACCGGCGAACCGACGCCGCGGTAGTCGCCGATCTCCACCAGCAGGCCGCGATGCCGGGTGTGCGGGTGTTCGACCACCTTGTCGATCGAGGCAATCGAGCCGCAGGGCACGCCCAGGCGGATCAGGCGCTGCGCCAGGAGCGTGCCGTCGTGCTCGGCGAGCCGCGCCTCCAGCGCCTGTTTCAGCGCCTCGCGGTTGACCGAGCGGCAGCCGTTGTCGGCAAAGCGCGGGTCGTCCAGCAAGGCTCCAGCGTCCAGCTGCTCGCACAATTTGGCGAACTGCCGGTCGTTGCCGACCGCCAGGAAGATCGGCTCGGTGCCGGTGCGGTAACTGTCATAGGGGGCGATATTCGGATGGGCGTTGCCGGTGCGCAGTGGAGTCTTGCCGGCGGCGAAATAGTTGGCCAGATGCGGGTGCAGCAGGGACACGCCGCAGTCGTACAGGGTGATGTCGAGGGACTGCCCGAGGCCGCTGCGATGGCGCTCGTTGAGCGCCAGGAGAATCCCCGCCAGGGCATTCAACCCGGTGACCATATCGACGATCGGCAGGCCGATGCGCAACGGGCCGCTGTCGGCTTCGCCGTTCACGCTCATCAGCCCGGCCATCGCCTGGATCACCGCGTCGTAACCCGGCAAGCCGCCCAACGGGCCGTCGCTGCCAAAACCGGAAACCGCGCAGTGGATCAGTGTCGGGAAACGCTGGCTCAGCACCTCGGCATAACCGATGCCCCAACGCTCCAGGGTGCCGGGCTTGAAGTTCTCGATCAGCACGTCGGCGTCTTCCAGCAGGCGCATCAGCAGCGTGATGCCCGCGGGCCGGGACAGGTCCACGGCGATCCCCTGCTTGTTGCGGTTCACGCCCCTGAAGTACGACGCGTCGGCGCCCTCGAAAGGCGGGCCCCAGCCGCGGGTCTCGTCGCCGCTCAAGGGTTCCAGCTTGATCACTTCGGCGCCGTGGTCGGCCAGGGCCTGGGAGCAGTAGGGCCCGCCCAGCACGCGGCTGAGGTCGATGACTTTCAGGCCGGCCAGGGCCCCTTTTGAATGATTCATGGCAGTTCTCTGAAAAATGGGCAGGGCCGTTCAGGCCGGCAACAGCTGCATCGCGTCGGCTTTCGACAACGGACCTTCATTGGCCAGGAGCGCCAGCAGCTCAGGTTCGAGCGCTGGCTCCGGACGCAGCGGGTCACGGGGCAGCAGCTTGTGCTGGAGCAGCAGATGGGCCAGGGCCAGGCGCCGGTAATCGGGGGCCTGGCGGCTCGCCTCCCAAGCCATGAAGATCGCAGTGGCGGTGTGATAGAGGGCGCTGCCGGCCAGCCGCACTTGGTCGTCACGACGCTCTTGCGCAACCTTTTCGATGGCCGCGACCGCCCGTTGCAGGACTGTCTCGAACAGGCGTTGGCTGGCCGCCGGCAGGTCGGCCTCGGCGAGCAGCCCGGCGAGGTAATGCCGCAGCGGTTCCAGGGCCTGCTCGCGGGTCACGGCGCGGGCGATATCCAGCGCGACGATGTTGCTGGTGCCCTCCCAGATCGAGCCCAGGTGGGCATCGCGCACCAGCCGCGCATCGCTCCATTCCTCGATGTAGCCAACCCCGCCGCGTACCTCCATGGCGTCCCCGGTGACCCGCCGCGCATCGCGGCAGGCGCGGAACTTGATCAATGGGGTGAGGATGCGCACGCACTTGCGCGCCGCCTCATCGCCGGCATCGGCCTTGGGCAGCAGCGTGGCGATCTGCATGAACATCGACCGGGCCTGCTCGGCGGGCAGCATCATTTTCAGCAGCTGGCGCTGCATCAACGGCATCTCGATCAGATGGCGGCCGAAGGCCCGGCGATGGCGGGCGACATAGAGCGCCTCGTTGACTCCGCGGCGCATCAGCCCGGCGGCCCGCACCCCGTTGGACAGGCGCGACATGTTGATCATGTCGGCCATCTGCTGGAAGCCGCGGCCGATCTCACCGATCAGGTAGGCGGTGGCGCCGTCCAGGCTGATTTCGCCGCTGGCCATGGAGCGGCTGCCCAGCTTGTCCTTCAGCCGCAGAATCCGATAGGCGTTGCGCGAGCCATCGGGGCGGAGCTTGGGCAGCAGGAACAGGCTGACCCCCTTCATACCCTCCGGGGCGTCTTCCGGACGGGCCAGGACCATGGCCAGGTCGGCGTCCGGGTTGGAGCAGAACCACTTGTCGCCGAACAGCCGCCACTCGCCGCTCTCCAGGCGCGCGCGGGTTTCGGTGCGCGACACGTCGGAGCCGGCCGCCTGTTCGGTCATGAACATCGCGCCCTGGAACAACCGGTCGAAATCCCGCGAAGCCAGGGACGGCAGGTAGCGCGCCACCAACTCCGGCGAACCGTACTTGCGCAGGGTGCGGGTCAGCGAGTCGGTCATGCTCACCGGGCAGCACAGGCCGAACTCGGCCTGCACGAAAAGGAAGGTCAGGGCGTACTTGACCAGCGGCAGCGCGGGCTCCGCGCAATGGCTCATGGAGGCCAGGCCCAGCTCGGCATACGCGGCGCGCTCCAGGGCGATGAAATCCGGGTGTTTGTGGATGCTTTGCAGGTCTTCGCCACGACGGGTGCGCGGCAGCAGCTGCGGCGGGTTCTTGTCCGCCGAGAGCGCCAGCACATCCAGCTCGCCACCGGCCCGCCCACCGAGCTGGCGCAAGGTCGGCAACCACTGGGCGTACAGCTGCGCTGGCAGGTAGACCTTGAGCAGGGCCGCCAGCCCGGCATCGCAGTCGAACAGGTTCAGGCCCCGGCTATCGGGGATATTCAGGGTGTCTTGGGCGGGTTCAGGCAAGGCAGTCATGGCGTCTCTCCAGGCTCTTTTGCCCCGAGACTAGAGTCGCCATCGATAAGTATCTAATACAAAATCAATCAACTACGATAAGAAAACCAGATCGTAAAGCGAGGACGCCAGCATGGATCTCAAACAGCTTCGTTACTTCGTCGCGGTCGCCGAAGAGCTGCATTTCGGCCGGGCTGCCGCTCGCCTGTTCATCTCCCAACCGGCCCTGAGCTTCGATATCAAGAAGCTCGAAAGCCAGCTGGACGTGCAGTTGCTGACCCGCAACAACAAGTCGGTAAGCCTGACCAACGCCGGCCAGGTGCTGCTCGACGAAGCCCGTTACCTGCTGCTGCGGGCCGAGCAGGCCCGACGCCTGACCCTGCGCTCGGCCCAGGGTTTCGTCGGCCGGCTGAGCATCGGTTTCGTCAACTCGATCCTGCATCGCGGCCTGCCGCAGGCGGTGCGGACCTTCGAGCAGGATCACCCGGACACCGAGATCGTGCTGATGGAGATGAACAGCGCCGAACAGGCCCAGGCACTGCAACGCGGGCAGATCGATATCGGCTTCGTGCACTGGAGCCACTTCCCCGAGAGCATCCGCGGCGAGCCGGTCCTCGCCGAGCCCTTCCTCTGCTGCCTGCCCCAGGGCCACCGGCTGGCGGGCGAGGCGCGCATCGACCTGGCGCAGCTGGCCAACGACGACTTCATCCTGTTCCCGCGCAATGTCTCGCCGCACTATCACGACCTGATCATCGCGCGCTGCGTGGCGGCCGGCTTCAGCCCGCGCATCCGCCACGAAACCCGGCTCTGGCAAACGGTGGTGGCGATGGTCGCGTATGAAATGGGCGTGGCCCTGGTGCCGCAGACCCTGGCCGGCACCTGGAAGGAGGGTGTGCACTACTGCGAAATCAGCGGCGACGGGGCGTTATCCGAGGTCCACGCCATCCGCCATGCCGACAAACCATCGGCCGCCGCGGAGAGTTTCCTGACCGTGCTCAAGGCCCTGCAAAAGCCCGTGGCGCCGGGACTTTGAGGGCCATCGACCATACGAAATCCCGTATCACACAATAAGATTTAATCATTATTTTTTTCATTCCTGCCTGTATAGGCTCCGTGCCGTCGGACCTTGCAAATGCGTGATGCGCCTGTTCGTGCAACGAGTATCCGGAGCGGTCGCCAGACGACCTCCCGCGGCGCAAATAACAATAACAACTGCAGGAATTGAATATGAATGCCGCCCAGCACGCTGCCGCGCACAAGAAAGCCCGCAAGGCGGGAATCGCCTCGTTCATCGGCACCACCATCGAATGGTATGACTTCTACGCCTACGGAATCGCCGCCGCGCTGGTCTTCGGCAAGGTGTTCTTCCCCGCCGACCTGCCCCCGGGCACCGCCACCCTGCTGTCGTTCCTGACCCTCTGGGCCGGCTTCATCGCCCGCCCCATCGGCGGCATCATCTTCGGCCACCTGGGCGACAAGATCGGGCGCAAGACCACCCTGGTGATCACCCTGATCATGATGGGCGTGGCCACCACCTGCATCGGCCTGCTGCCCAGCTACCTGCAGATCGGTATCTGGGCGCCGATTGCCCTGGTGGTGCTGCGCATCATCCAGGGCATCGCGGTGGGCGGCGAATGGGGCGGCGCCATTCTCATCGCCAGCGAAAGCGCGCCCAAGGGCAAAGGCATCCTCTACGCGGCGTTCGCCCAACAGGGCTCGCCGGCCGGCAACCTGCTGGCGACCCTGGTGTTCTTCGGCCTCAGCGCCCTGCCCGCGCCGGACTTCCTGCTGTGGGGCTGGCGCATTCCGTTCCTGCTCTCGGCGGCACTGGTCCTGGTGGGCATGGTGATTCGCCTCAAGCTCGAAGAGTCAGACGACATGAAACGCCTGATCCAGCAGAAAAAGACCGTCAAGCTGCCGATCCTGGAGGTCCTGCGCAACCACTGGCAGATCGTGCTGCTGGGGGCCGGCGTGCTGCCGATCATCCATGTCACCTACTTCAAGAGCACCTTTGCCCTGTCCTGGGCCACCAAGGAGCTGGGCTACAGCCAGAGCAGCTTTCTCAGCGTGATCGTCATCGCCCTGGTGGTGCAGTTCATCACCCAGCCCCTGGGCGCGCTGCTGGTTTCCCGGATGGATATGCGCAAGGCGGTGGTGCTGATGGTGCTGCCGGAATTTTTCCTGATGCCGGCGATGTTCTTCGCCGTGGAAACCGGCGTCTACTGGATCGCCGTGCTCGGCATGTGCCTGGCCACCGTGCCGCACTCGATGTTCTATGGCGCCGTCGGCGGCATCCTGGCCCGCGCCTTCCCGACCAAGGTGCGCTACAGCGGCCTGTCGATTTCCTACCAGCTCTGCTCCCTGCTGGTGGGCGGCGCCACGCCGGTCCTGGCCCAGGGCATTCTCAATAACACCGGAAGCATTGTCGGCGTGGCCATCGCCTCGGCCTGCTATGCCCTGGTGTCCCTGGTGTGCATGCTCCTGCTGCTCAAGCGCATCGGCCACAACGCCGCCGACCTGTCTACCGCCGAGCAGGCGGACGCCGACGAACTGGCCCGGGAACCCCGCGCCACGCTGCTGAACGATGAGCCGATCACCACGCAGCCGGCTATCGACAAGGACCCACATCCCGCCCACTGATACGCCATCCGTCGCATTCTTCCAGGCCCGCCAGCAAGCGGGCCTTTTTTGCGTTGGCTCTGCACCTTTGGCCCTGGCCATTCTTTAGCGCACCGCCAAAGAAATCGCACTATATTGGTGCATCAAGCTGCACCTTCATTCATCCGCAGCCCATTTTGGTTCGAAAGTACCCAGCCAAGCCGGCAAAACGCTGCGAAAGAGCACTTCAAACGGCTGTTTCAGGGCGCGGGCGCTTCTTTTCGGAGCCTTGGTTTGGTTTTTGCATTTTCCCGATGACAGCGCTCTGTCCACGCGCGCGCCATGCTCCAAAAGAGGTCCTAATGACCATCAGCGATCAATTGCACCGCTTGCTACTCGACAACCTGACCACCGCGACCATCCTGCTCAACGCCGACCTGCGCCTTGAGTACATGAACCCGGCGGCGGAGATGTTGCTGGCTATCAGTGGCCAGCGCAGCCATGGGCAATTCATCAGCGAACTGTTCACCGAATCGGCCGAAGCCCTGAGCTCCCTGCGCCAGGCGGTGCAACAGGCGCACCCGTTCACCAAGCGCGAGGCCATGCTCACCGCGCTGACCGGCCAGACCCTGACCGTGGACTACGCCGTGACGCCGATCCTGAGCAATGGCGACACCCTGCTGTTGCTGGAAGTCCACCCCCGCGACCGCCTGCTGCGGATCACCAAGGAAGAGGCCCAGCTGTCCAAGCAGGAAACCAGCAAGATGCTGGTGCGCGGCCTGGCCCACGAGATCAAGAACCCCCTCGGCGGGATTCGCGGCGCCGCCCAGCTGCTGGCCCGCGAACTGCCGGACGAGAACCTCAAGGACTACACCAACGTCATCATCGAAGAGGCCGACCGCCTGCGTAACCTGGTGGACCGCATGCTCGGCTCCAACAAGCTGCCGTCGCTGGCCCTGTGCAACGTGCACGAAGTGCTGGAGCGCGTGAGCAGCCTGGTGGAAGCCGAAAGCCAGGGCTGCATCACCCTGGTGCGCGACTACGACCCAAGCATTCCCGATGTATTGATCGACCGCGAACAGATGATCCAGGCGGTGCTCAACATCGTGCGCAACGCGATGCAGGCCATCAGCAGCCAGAACGAGCTGCGCCTGGGCCGTATCTGCCTGCGTACCCGCACCATGCGCCAGTTCACCATCGGCCATGTGCGCCACCGCCTGGTGACCAAGATCGAGATCATCGACAACGGCCCGGGGATCCCCGCGGAACTCCAGGAAACCATCTTCTTCCCCATGGTCAGCGGTCGTCCGGACGGTACCGGGCTGGGCCTGGCCATTACCCAGAACATCATCAGCCAGCACCAGGGCCTGATCGAGTGTGACAGCCATCCCGGCCACACCACGTTCTCGATCTTTCTGCCACTGGAACAAGGAGCCCCATCGACATGAGCCGTAGTGAAACCGTGTGGATCGTCGATGACGACCGTTCTATCCGTTGGGTTCTGGAGAAAGCCTTGCAACAGGAAGGCATGACCACCCAGAGCTTCGATAGCGCCGATGGTGTGATGAGTCGCCTGGCCCGCCAGCAGCCGGACGTGATCATCTCCGATATTCGTATGCCCGGCGCCAGTGGCCTGGACCTGCTGGCGCGGATCCGCGAGCAGCACCCGCGCCTGCCGGTGATCATCATGACCGCGCACTCCGACCTGGACAGCGCTGTCGCTTCCTACCAGGGCGGCGCCTTCGAGTACCTGCCCAAGCCGTTCGATGTCGACGAAGCGGTGTCCCTGGTCAAGCGCGCCAACCAGCACGCCCAGGAGCAGCAGGGCCTGGAGGTGATCCCCGCGCTGGCCCGCACCCCAGAAATCATCGGTGAAGCGCCGGCGATGCAGGAGGTGTTTCGCGCCATCGGTCGCCTCAGCCACTCCAACATTACCGTGCTGATCAACGGTGAGTCCGGTACCGGTAAAGAGCTGGTGGCCCACGCGCTGCACCGTCACAGCCCACGGGCGGCTTCGCCGTTCATCGCCCTGAACATGGCGGCGATCCCCAAGGACCTAATGGAATCCGAGCTGTTCGGCCATGAAAAAGGCGCCTTCACCGGCGCGGCCAACCTGCGGCGCGGGCGCTTCGAGCAGGCCGACGGCGGCACCCTGTTCCTCGACGAGATCGGCGACATGCCGGCCGACACCCAGACCCGCCTGCTGCGGGTGCTGGCCGACGGCGAGTTCTACCGGGTCGGCGGGCATACGCCGGTCAAGGTCGACGTGCGCATCATCGCCGCGACCCACCAGAACCTGGAAACCCTGGTGCACGCCGGCAAGTTCCGTGAGGACCTGTTCCACCGCCTGAACGTGATCCGCATCCATATCCCGCGCCTGTCGGACCGTCGCGAAGACATCCCGACCCTGGCCAAGCACTTCCTCAGCCGCGCCGCCCAGGAGCTGGCCGTCGAGCCCAAGCTGCTGAAAAGCGAGACCGAGGAATACCTGAAGAACCTGCCGTGGCCCGGCAACGTGCGCCAGCTGGAGAACACCTGCCGCTGGATCACCGTGATGGCTTCGGGTCGCGAGGTGCATATCAGCGACCTGCCGCCGGAGCTGCTGAGCCTGCCGCAGGATTCGGCGCCGGTGACCAACTGGGAACAGGCCCTGCGCCAGTGGGCCGACCAGGCCCTGGCACGCGGCCAGTCGAGCCTGCTGGACAGCGCGGTGCCGAGTTTCGAGCGGATCATGATCGAAACCGCCCTCAAGCACACCGCCGGCCGCCGTCGCGACGCCGCCGTGCTGCTGGGCTGGGGTCGCAACACCCTGACGCGCAAGATCAAGGAGTTGGGGATGAAGGTCGATGGCGGGGATGACGACGACAGCGACGAGGGCTGAGCCGCTGTAAGCCTGTAGCCGCTGCCGCAGGCTGCGATAAGGCCGAAGGCCTTCAGCGATCTTGAGATCCTGCGCGCCCTTCGGTCGCGATCGCAGCCTGCGGCAGTGGCTACAGTGCAAGGCATTCGTGCTGTGTCGAGTGACAGAGCCAATCGCGGGCAAGCCTCGCTCCTGCAGATGAAGGTGTTCTGTAGGAGCGAGGCTTGCCCGCGATGCTTTTTGTGCACCGCAATGGTGAGCCTGCACTGCCGAAATGCGTGGCCGGGCATGGGATTTCAGCTCAGACGCCGTCGACATTACCGGCAAGAACAAATCCATAGAACGACAAAAGCCCCGTAAACCGGGGCTTTCAGCATTTCTTGAAAATTCGCTTAACCGTTTAAGCCAGAATTGGCACGCCCCCTGCAAAGACAAGATCACGAGTGCAGTCACTCACCCGTTTTGGGGACCTTGGTACAGGCAGGCCGAGAATCCCCTTCTTTACACCCGGAACCCATACCGCTCGCAGCGACGGGTTCCACCCGGTTTGGGGAACCCTGGTACAGGCAGGCCAGGGATTCCCTCTTTAACACCCGGGCTCATCACGCTCACAGCGACGAGCCCCACCCGTTTCGGGAACCTTGGTACAGGCAGGCCGGGGATTCCCTCTTTACACCGGGCCCAGCGCAATCAGCGCTGCCCCCACGCTTTTGGGAACCTTGGTACAGGCAGGCCGGGGCTTCCCCTCTTTACACCGGGCCCGGCGCAATCAGCGCCCCGCCCTCACGCTTTTGGGGACCTTGGTACAGGCAGGCCGGGAATCCCCTCTTTTATTCCTCGCGCAGCTGGACTTCCAGGCGCCAGCGCCCGTCGACCTCGCTGCCCGACCACTCGGCGTGCAGCGCCCGCGCCGCGACCACGTTCAGCAGCAACCCTTCCTTAGCCGCCCGCACCCGCCAGTTGGCATCCTTGTCGTTGATCTTCAACTGGCCCTTCTGCGCTCGCCCCTCGGCTTCGAACAGCAGCGCCACGGCCCCGTCGACGTGCTCGCCATGGACTTTGGGCTCGTTGTTGAACCACACCACCAGGGCATTGGGCTGGACCTGCACGTCCTGCAGCTCGGTGGGGTCCGGGGTCGTCAGGCGACCGATCATCAGCCCGACCATCACGCCAAAGATCGCCAGCGAGCCGAACACCCGCAGCATTAGCTTCGGCCTGGAGTCCGCTTCAGGCGTAGAATGCGGCCTGTCTTTTTCTTCGGAGCCGTGCATGTTTCACGTCATCCTTTTTCAACCAGAAATTCCGCCGAATACCGGCAACGTAATCAGGCTGTGCGCCAATAGCGGCTGCCACCTGCATTTGATCGAGCCACTGGGTTTCGAAATGGACGACAAGCGCCTGCGCCGGGCCGGCCTCGACTACCACGAATATGCCACCCTGCAACGCCATGCCGACCTCGCCAGCTGTCTTGAAAGCCTAGGCCATCCGCGCCTGTTCGCCTTCACCACCAAGGGCTCGCGACCTTTCCACGACGCCAGCTTCGCCGAAGGCGATGCCTTCCTGTTCGGCCCGGAAAGCCGCGGCCTGCCCGCCGAAGTGCTGGAGGCCCTGCCCGCCGAACAACGCCTGCGCCTGCCCATGCGCGAAGGCTGCCGCAGCCTGAACCTGTCCAACACCGTGGCGGTGGCCGTCTACGAAGCCTGGCGCCAGCTGGGGTTCAAATAAGCCTCTGTAGAAGCGAAGCTTGCTCGCGATGAAGGATAACGCGGTGCTTCAGACGTTTCGCGCCGGCCCCATCGCGGGCAAGCCTCGCTCCTACCCGAATGTTTCGCCCGAGCATGAAAAAAGCGCCTTTAACGGCGCTTTTTTCATGCTCGGGCGAAGCTCTTATTGAACGGTGTTTTCACCGGCCGCCTGCAGGCGTTGCAGCTCTTGCGCGTACAGCGCGTCGAAGTTCACCGGAGCCAGCATCAGGGCCGGGAACGAACCGCGGGTCACCAGGCTGTCCAGCGCTTCGCGAGCGTACGGGAACAGGATGTTCGGGCAGAACGCGCCCAGGGTGTGGCTCATCGAAGCGTCGTCCAGGTTCTTGATCAGGAAGATACCGGCCTGTTGCACTTCGGCGATGAACGCCACTTCGTCACCGTTCTTCACGGTGACCGACAGGGTCAGCACGACTTCGTGGAAACCTTCTTCCAGCGCCTTCTGACGGGTGTTCAGGTCCAGGCCGACGCTCGGCTCCCACTGCTGGCGGAAGATCGCCGGGCTTTTCGGAGCTTCGAAAGACAGGTCACGCACATAGATGCGCTGCAGCGAGAATTGCGGTGCGGATTCGTCTTCGGTCGCAGCGGTGTTCTGTTGGTCAGTCATCTCAGATCCTTCTTGATCTCGGGTCATGTAGGGTTTGCTGATCTTGGGTGGTCAGTCAGGCCGCGAGCAGCGCGTCGAGCTTGCCGGCGCGCTCCAGGGCGAACAAATCGTCACAACCGCCCACATGCGTGCTGCCGATCCAGATCTGCGGCACGGACGTGCGCCCGGCCTTCTGGGCCATTTCGGCGCGAACCTGCGGCTTGCCGTCGACCTTGATCTCTTCGAAGGCTACGCCTTTGTTCTCGAGCAGGTACTTGGCCCGCGAGCAGTAGGGGCAGTAATCGCTGGAATAGACGACGACGGCAGCCATATCACTTCACCAGCGGCAGGTTGTCGGCTTTCCAGCTGCCAACGCCGCCGGACAGCTTGGCGGCGGTGAAGCCGGACTTCATCAGCTCGCGAGCATGGGTGCCGGCGTGCTGACCCAGGGCGTCGACCAGAATGATGGTCTTGGCCTTGTGCTTTTCCAGCTCGCCCACGCGGGCGGCCAGTTTGTCTTGAGGGATGTTCAACGCGCCGACGATATGGCCCGCGGCGAAGTCCTTGGACGGACGGATATCGATCACCACGCCCTGCTCGCTGTTGACCAGCGCGGTCAGTTCGCGGGTGCTGAGGCTGCGGCCACCGCGGCTCAACTCGTGAGCGATCAACAGAGCCAGCAAGATGACGAAGGCGCCGACGAGCAAGTAGTGTTCAGTGGCGAATTGAATCAGGTGAGCAACCATCAAGGAGGTTCCAGGGCGTTAAAATGTCGGCCAGTATACACAGCCCTCCGGGTCGGCCAAACCCCGCCCGGCGGTGACGCCGATGGAACTTGGCTTTAAACTGCCACTCCCTTTTTCCAACATCTCCCAATCCAGCCACGAGTGGAATCTATGACTACCACGCCTAAACCTTTGGTCCTGATGATTCTGGATGGCTTCGGTCACAGCGAGAGCCACGAATCCAACGCTATCTATGCGGCCAAGAAGCCGGTCCTCGACCGCCTGTGCGCCAGCGTACCGAACGGCCTGATCTCGGGTTCGGGCATGGATGTCGGCCTGCCGGACGGCCAGATGGGCAACTCCGAAGTCGGCCACATGAACCTCGGCGCCGGCCGCGTGGTGTACCAGGATTTCACCCGTGTCACCAAAGCCATCCGCGATGGCGAGTTCTTCGAGAATCCGACCATTTGCGCCGCCGTGGATAAAGCCGTGGCCGCCGGCAAGGCCGTGCACATCCTCGGCCTGCTGTCCGATGGCGGCGTGCACAGCCACCAGGACCACCTGGTGGCCATGGCCGAACTGGCCTTCAAGCGTGGCGCCGAGAAGATCTACCTGCACGCCTTCCTCGACGGCCGCGACACCCCGCCGAAAAGCGCCGCCTCGTCGATCGAACTGCTGGATGAAACCTTCAAGACCCTGGGCAAGGGCCGCATCGCCAGCCTGATCGGCCGTTACTTCGCCATGGACCGCGACAACCGCTGGGATCGCGTGGCCCAGGCCTACAACCTGATCGTCGACGGCAAAGGCGAATTCAACGCCGCCACCGCTCAGGAAGGCCTGCAGGCCGCCTACGAGCGTGGCGAGAGCGACGAATTCGTCAAGGCCACCACCCTTGGCGAGCCGGTGAAGGTCGAAGACGGCGACGCCGTGGTGTTCATGAACTTCCGCGCCGACCGCGCCCGCGAGCTGAGCCGGGTGTTCGTCGAGGACGGTTTCAAGGAATTCGAGCGCGCCAGCCAGCCAAAACTGGCCGGTTTCGTCATGCTGACCCAATACGCGGCGAGCATTCCGGCCCCTTCGGCCTTTGCCCCGGGCAGCCTGGAAAACGTGCTGGGCGATTACCTGGCGAAAAACGGCAAGACCCAGCTGCGCATCGCCGAAACCGAAAAATACGCCCACGTGACCTTTTTCTTCTCCGGCGGCCGCGAAGAGCCGTTCCCGGGCGAAGAACGCATCCTGATCCCGTCGCCAAAAGTCGCCACCTACGACCTGCAGCCGGAGATGAGCGCGCCGGAAGTCACCGACCGGATCGTCGAGGCCATCGAAAACCAGCGCTACGACGTAATCGTGGTCAACTACGCCAACGGCGACATGGTCGGCCACAGCGGCGTGTTCGACGCGGCGGTCAAGGCCGTTGAATGCCTGGACCTGTGCGTCGGCCGGATCGTCGAGGCCCTGGAAAAGGTCGGCGGCGAAGCCCTGATCACCGCCGACCACGGCAACGTCGAGCAGATGTCCGACGCCTCCACCGGTCAGGCCCACACCGCCCACACCAGCGAGCCGGTACCCTTCATCTATGTTGGCAAGCGCAACCTGAAGGTCCGCGAAGGCGGAGTCCTGGCTGACGTGGCGCCGACCATGCTCAAGTTGCTGGGCCTGCCGCAGCCTGCGGAAATGACTGGCACTTCGATACTGGTCTGATATCAAAAACGCCGAATAATGGGCCGGAAACGGCTTTTTATGACGAACGCCTCAAAGCAGTTGGCTTTGAGGCGTTTTTTTTGCAGCGAGGGGCGGGCATACTAGGCTGTCCCTTTCCCTGGTGTCGCCCGCCTCTATGCTTCGCGCCCTGATTACCCTTGCTCTGATCTGCCTGCTCCAACCGGCCTTCGCCGACGAGCGCGCGCAAACCCAACAGCAGTTGGACGCCACGCGTCAGGATATTGCCGAGCTGAAAAAGCTGCTGGGCAAGCTGCAGGAAGAAAAATCCGGCGTGCAGAAAGACCTGCGCGGCACCGAAACCGAGATGGGCAAGCTGGAAAAGCAGGTCGATGCCCTGCAGAAAGAGCTGAAGAAAAGCGAATCCGAGCTGCAGCGTCTCGATGAGGAGAAAAAAAAACTCCAGAGCGCGCGCATTGAACAGCAACGACTGATCGCCATCCAGGCCCGCGCGGCCTACCAGAACGGCCGTCAGGAGTACCTCAAGCTGCTGCTCAACCAGCAGAACCCGGAAAAATTCGCCCGCACCCTGACCTATTACGACTACCTGAGCCAGGCCCGCCTGGAGCAGCTGAAGAACTTCAACGAGACCCTGCGCCAGCTGGCCAATGTCGAAAAGGAAATCTCCCTGCAGCAAGCCCAGCTGCTGGTGCAGAAAAGCAGCCTCGACACCCAGCGTGAAGAACTCGACAAGGTCCGCAAGGAACGCCAGGTGGCCCTGGCCAAGCTCAATGACGACGTGAAGGCCCGTGGCGACAAGCTCAAGGTCCGCGAACAGGACCAGGCCGATCTGGGCAAGGTACTGAAAACCATCGAGGAAACCCTGGCCCGCCAGGCCCGAGAGGCAGAGGAAGCGCGACAGAAAGCGCTGATCGCCCAGCAGGAAGCCGAAAAAAAGCGTTTGCGTGAGGCCCAGGCCAGTGCCGACGACAGCCCGAGCAAGCCGCCCCGAGCGACGCCCGGCCCCTTGGTTTCCAGCGCAGGCGCCTCCTATGGAGGCCCTTTTGCTTCATCCCGGGGAAAACTTCCATGGCCGGTTGATGGTCGACTGCTGGCGCGCTTTGGCGAAAGCCGCGGCGACGATGCCCGGACCAAGTGGGACGGGGTGATGATCAGCGCCTCGGCCGGCAGCCAGGTGCATGCCGTCCACGGCGGCCGCGTCGTGTTCGCCGACTGGTTGCGCGGCGCCGGCCTGCTGGTGATCCTCGACCATGGCAACGGCTACTTGAGCCTCTACGGACACAACCAGACGCTGCTTAAAGAAGCGGGCGATGTGGTCAAGGCCGGCGAGTCCATCTCCACTGTGGGTAGCAGTGGCGGACAGGGCGCGCCTGCACTGTACTTCGCTATTCGCCAGCAGGGTCGCCCAAGCGACCCGGCACAATGGTGCCGCGCGCAAGGATAAGCGCGCCATCTCATTCAGGAGTTCGTTCGACATGCTGCATTTGTCCCGCCTCACCTCGCTGGCCCTGACGATCGCTCTGGTGATCGGTGCGCCCCTGGCGTTTGCCGCCGAAACCGCTCAGTCGGCAGCCGCCACGACCACCAAGGCGCCATTACCGCTCGAAGAGCTGCGTACCTTCGCCGAGGTCATGGACCGGATCAAGGCCGCCTATGTCGAACCCGTCGACGACAAGACCCTGCTGGAAAACGCCATCAAGGGCATGCTCAGCAACCTCGACCCGCATTCGGCCTACCTGGGCCCTGAAGACTTCGCCGAGCTGCAGGAAAGCACCAGCGGCGAGTTCGGCGGCCTGGGCATCGAAGTCGGCTCCGAAGACGGCATCATCAAGGTGGTGTCGCCGATCGACGACACCCCGGCGTCCAAGGCCGGCATCCAGGCCGGCGACCTGATCGTCAAGATCAACGGCCAGCCGACCCGCGGCCAGAGCATGACCGAAGCCGTGGACAAGATGCGCGGCAAGATCGGCCAGAAAATCACCCTGACCCTGGTCCGTGACGGCGGTGCGCCGTTCGACGTGACCCTGGCCCGCGCCACCATCCAGGTGAAGAGCGTGAAGAGCCAACTGCTGGAGTCGGGCTACGGCTACATCCGCATCACCCAGTTCCAGGTCAAGACCGGCGAGGAAGTGTCCAAGGCCCTGGCCAAGCTGCGCAAGGACAACGGCAAGAAGCTCAACGGCATCATCCTCGACCTGCGCAACAACCCGGGCGGCGTGCTGCAATCGGCGGTGGAAGTGGTCGACCACTTCATCACCAAGGGCCTGATCGTCTACACCAAGGGCCGCATCGCCAACTCCGAGCTGCGCTTCTCCGCCACCGGCAAGGACGAAAGCGAAGCGGTACCTATGGTGGTGCTGATCAACGGTGGCAGCGCTTCGGCTTCGGAGATCGTCGCCGGCGCCCTGCAGGACCAGAAACGCGCGGTGCTGATGGGCACCACCAGCTTCGGCAAGGGCTCGGTGCAAACCGTGCTGCCGCTGAACAACGAGCGTGCTCTGAAGATCACCACCGCGCTGTACTTCACGCCGAACGGCCGCTCGATCCAGGCCCAGGGCATCGTGCCGGACATCGAGGTGCGCCGCGCCAAGATCACCAACGAAGCGCAGGACACCGAGTACTTCAAGGAAGCCGACCTGCAAGGCCACCTGGGCAATGGCAACGGCGGCGCCGACAAGCCGACCGCTTCCGGCAGCAAGCCCAAGCCGATGCCGCAGGACGATGACTACCAGCTGGCCCAGGCCCTCAGCCTGCTCAAGGGCTTGAGCATCACCCGCAGCAAGTGATGGAACCCGTCGCGAGCAAGCCTGCCGCCTCCCCCGTAGGAGCGAAGCTTGCTCGCGATGGCGTCCTGATGACCGCCACACCCCGCCAAGGCTTTACCCGAACCTTATGCTGCAAATCCCCATGACCAACCAACGCCAACCCCACCCACGGTTGTCGTGGAGGCTCATGATCGGGCTTCTGTGCCTTTTCGCCTTCACCTCGCCCCAGGCCGCCGAGCCCGCTCCACGCAAGGCCTACCTGAGCCTGATCATCGACGACCTCGGGCAGAACCTGCCCCGCGATCGCCGCGTGCTCGCCCTGCCCGGCCCGGTGACCACGGCGATCATGCCCGACACGCCCCACGCCGCCGAGTTCGCCCGCGAAGCCCATCGCGCCGGCAAGATCGTCATCCTGCACATGCCCATGGACCCGGCCACCGGCCCTTTCGCCTGGCACCCCGAGCTGCCCATCGAAGAGCTGGAAAGACGCCTCAACGCCGCCTTCAAGGCCGTGCCCTACACCAGCGGCATCAACAACCACATGGGCAGCCGCATGACCTCCCAGCCCCAGGCCATGGCCTGGCTGATGGCCGAGCTGCAGCGCCGCCACAAGTTCTTTGTCGACAGCCGCACCAGCGCCAAGACCGTGGCCGCCGCCGAAGCGCAGAAGATCGGCCTGGCCAGCGTGTCCCGCGATGTGTTCCTCGACGACGAACGCACCGAAGACGCCATCAGCCACCAACTGCAGACCGCGATCAACCTGGCGCGCAAGCAGGGGTCGGCGGTGGTGATCGGCCATCCCTACCCGCAGACCCTGGCCGTACTCGAACGCGAACTGCCCAGGCTCAAGGCCCAGGGCATCGACTGGATCGATATCGAGTTGATGATTAGCGTGCGTAGCAACAAGGCTATGTCCGGGCACGGCAAGGATGGGGTTTACCGCTGAGGATTGGCGGCGGACGTTCGAATGCATCGCGGGCAAACCTCGCTCCTACAGAAGCGGTGTCTGGCTCGATTGCCGCAAACGATCTGAATCCGTAGGAGCGAGGCTTGCCCGCGATATTCAGTTGCGTCTGCCTACAGATAGCGCCCCATGATCTCTTCCACCACGCCTTCCTCGCGCAGTTGGTCCAGCGCCGCCTGCAGCCGGGCGACGGTCTCGTCCGGCACTTCCTTGTTCAGCGCCAGGTACAGCTGGGCGCTGTGGAAGCGCAGCACGGTCTTGAGCCCGGTCACGCCTTCCTGCCTGGCCAGGTAACGCCCCGCGGGGTCGCCGGTGGCCCATAGATCGATCTGGCCGCCGACCAGCTTCCTGGCGTTGTCCTGGTCCTTCAGCACTACTTGCGGCTTGAGCCCTTGCTTGGCCAGGGTCTCGGCGATGGCGTCGCCTTTGTAGGCGCCGATCCGGTACTTGCGCGCCTGCTCCAGGGATTGCAGGGTGATCTTGCTGTCGTCCCGGGCCAGCATGATCCAGTCATCCGGGCCGATGGGGCCGACCCATTTGAACAGCGGCTCCCGGTCCGGCAGCCGCGCCGTGACAAACACGCCATACCCCGGCTGCTCCAGGGCGAGCTTGTAGATGCGCTCCCAGGGAAAGCGCAGGGTCAGGCTGTAGTTGATTCCGGCACGCTTGAACATTTCGCGGACGATATCCACGGCGATGCCGTTGATATTCTCGCCCTGGGCGAAGTTCTTGCCGTTCTTGGCCATGTTGTAGGGGGGGAAGTTTTCCGTCAGCAACACCAGGGAGGTGTCCGGCGTTTGCGCTGCGCGAGCGCTTGCGGCGAAGAGAACCGAAGCGCTGGCAAGAACAAGAAGAAGACGTTTGAACATGACGGGCTACCGGAATCCATGGCGTGCTCAAGAGTGCCGCGAGCCCGCCATGCTGTCCAGTGGCTATCTGACGACGATACCGCGGTGCGCCATGTAGGCCTTGGCCTCGGGCACGGTGTACTCGCCGAAGTGGAAGATGCTCGCCGCCAGCACTGCGCTGGCGTGGCCTTCGAGGATGCCGTCGGCCAGGTGCTGCAGGTTGCCGACACCGCCCGAGGCGATCACCGGAATGCCCAGGGCGTCGCTGATGGCGCGGGTTACACCCAGGTCGAAGCCGTTCTTCATGCCGTCCTGGTCCATGCTGGTCAGCAGGATCTCGCCGGCGCCCAGGCCTTCCATCTTCTTCGCCCACTCCACCGCGTCCAGCCCGGTAGGCTTGCGCCCGCCATGGGTGAAGATCTCCCAGCGCGGGGTCTCGCCCGGCCCGGACACCTTCTTCGCATCGATGGCGACGACGATGCACTGCGAGCCGAAATGCTGCGCCGCTTCGCCGACGAACTCGGGGTTGAACACCGCCGCGGTGTTGATCGAGACCTTGTCCGCACCGGCGTTGAGCAGGTTGCGGATGTCCTGCACGGTACGCACGCCGCCGCCCACGGTCAGCGGGATGAACACTTGGCTGGCCATGCGCTCGACGGTATGCAGGGTGGTATCGCGGCCATCGACGCTGGCGGTGATGTCGAGAAAGGTAATCTCGTCCGCTCCCTGCTCGTCGTAGCGACGGGCGATTTCCACCGGGTCGCCGGCGTCACGGATGTTCTCGAACTTGACGCCCTTGACCACCCGGCCGTTGTCCACGTCCAGGCAAGGGATGATGCGTTTAGCCAGCGCCATGGTGAGTCCTCAGCCTTGGTACGAGTCGCAGAAGGCTTGCGCCTCGGCGACGTCGAGGGTGCCTTCGTAGATCGCACGGCCGGTGATGGCGCCGATGATCCCCGGAGCCTTGGCGTCCAGTAGGGCCTTGATGTCGCCCAGGTTGTGGATACCGCCGGAAGCGATCACCGGGATCCTGGTGGCAGCAGCCAGGGCAGCGGTGAAGAGCACGTTGCAGCCCTGCATCATGCCGTCTTTGGCGATGTCGGTATAAACGATGGCGGACACGCCGTCGGCTTCGAAGCGCTTGGCCAGGTCGATGACCTGCACGCTGCTGACCTCGGCCCAGCCGTCGGTGGCGACGAAGCCGTCCTTGGCGTCCAGGCCGACGATCACCTTGCCCGGGAAGGCGCGGCAAGCTTCGGCGACGAATTCCGGCTCTTTCACCGCCTTGGTGCCGATGATCACGTAGCTCACGCCGGCCTTGACGTAGTGCTCGATGGTTTCCAGCGAGCGGATGCCGCCACCGATCTGGATCGGCAGGTTCGGGTAGCGCTTGGCGATGGCGGTGACCACTTCACCGTTGACCGGCTGGCCTTCGAAAGCGCCGTTCAGGTCGACCAGATGCAGACGGCGGCAGCCGCCCTCCACCCACTTGGCAGCCATGCTCACCGGGTCATCGGAGAACACCGTGGAATCTTCCATACGGCCCTGGCGCAGACGTACACAGGCACCGTCTTTGAGATCGATAGCGGGGATAATCAGCATCTGGCAAACCTTCAAATTCGATTGTTCAGCTTCACTCGGAAATCAGTTTTTCTCGAGCGCCCACAGGTCGCTTTCAATGCTTTCAAACCGCTCTTTGAGCTGGGCCTGCACATCGAAAATCGCCCTGTTGTAATAGTGCGGAGCAATTTCGCGGGTAAAGAGTTCAAGAATCTCGGCCGCCTCGAACGAGCCCAGGTCGAGCTCGAAGCGATCTTCCATGAAGCGCTGGATCTTGCGATTGGCCTCACTCTCCTGCTCGGGCGTGAGGGTCAGGATCGGCGCCTTGGTCTTCTTGACCGCCATTTACCAGCGACCGTCCCACGCCGCGAAGTTCTGCAGCAATTGCAGGCCATGGGTATGGCTTTTCTCCGGGTGGAACTGCACGGCGAAACGCGAGCCTTCGGCCAGCGCCGCGGCGAAATCGACGCCGTAGTGACCGCTACCGACCACCTGCCGCGCGTTGCCGGCGGCGATGTAGTAGCTGTGCACGAAGTAGAAGCGCGCCAGGTCCGGGATGTTGTGCCACAGCGGGTGGCTCACCGCCTGTTTCACTTCGTTCCAGCCCATGTGCGGGACTTTCAGGTGCTCGCCGTCTTCATGCAGGCCCTTGCCGAAGAACTTCACCTGGCCGGGGAACAGGCCGATGCAGTCGACGCCGTCGTTCTCTTCGCTGTGGTCGAGCAAGGCTTGCATGCCCACGCAGATGCCGAGGAACGGACGGTCCTGGCTGACTTCACGCACCAGCGCGTCGAAGCCCAGGCGACGGATCTCCGCCATGCAGTCGCGAATCGCGCCGACGCCGGGGAATACCACCCGGTCAGCTTCGCGAATCACATTGGCATCGCTGGTGATCAGCACCTTGCCGGCGCCGACGTGCTCGAGGGCCTTGGCCACCGAGTGCAGGTTGCCCATGCCGTAATCGATAACCGCGACCGTCTGCATTACAGCACGCCCTTGGTCGAAGGCATCTGCCCGGCCATGCGGTCATCCAGCTCCACGGCCATGCGCAGCGCGCGGCCGAAAGCCTTGAACACGGTTTCGATCTGGTGGTGGGTGTTGTGCCCACGCAGGTTGTCGATGTGCAGGGTGACGTTGGCGTGGTTGACGAATCCCTGGAAGAACTCCTGGAACAGGTCGACATCGAAGCCGCCCACGGTGGCGCGGGTATAAGGCACGTGCATCTGCAGGCCAGGGCGGCCGGAGAAGTCGATCACCACGCGCGACAGCGCTTCATCGAGCGGCACGTAGGCGTGGCCGTAGCGACGGATGCCCTTCTTGTCGCCGATGGCTTTGGTGAAGGCCTGGCCCAGGGTGATACCGACGTCTTCCACAGTGTGGTGGTCGTCGATATGCAGGTCGCCTTTGCTTTCGATATCCAGGTCGATCAGCCCGTGACGGGCGATCTGGTCCAGCATGTGCTCAAGGAAGGGAACCCCGATATCGAATCGGGCCTTTCCGGTGCCATCCAGGTTGATCGAGGCTTTGATCTGGGTTTCCAGAGTGTCGCGCTCGACGGACGCCTTACGTTCGGCCATCACCAGCTCCGCAAAATCATTGGGCGAAAAAGGCGATCATTATAGGCCGGACGGCGGCTAAACAGGAACACGCAGGACAAGATCCTGACGGGCTGAACCCAATAAAGCCGGGGACATACCTGTCATGACATGTAGGAGCGGCCGGTCGACGCTCGATTGCCCGCGATGAACCTTGACCGGGCATGTCTGGCACACCGCGTGTGCCCTATCGCGGGCAAGCCTCGCTCCTACAGGAAAGACTGTGCGCCTGGCGGCAGTGCCAGGCGCAAAAGTGCTTAGTGGAACAACACCGCGGTCTTCTGCAGGGTGACCCACACGCCCCACGCCAGCGGAATGCCCACCACCAGCCAGGCAGCGACCGCCAGCGGCACGCTGCCGGACGAGGCTTTCCACTCCAGCACGGTGCTGCTGTCCGCGCCCTTGTCATGGCCCAGCGCCTGTTCGGCGGCCAGTTCGGCGTCGCTCATAAAGTACTTGTCGGCTACCGGACGTACCAGCAGGTTGCACAGGAAACCCAGCACCAGCAGGCCGGCGAGGATGTACAGGGTGATGTCGTAGGCCGCGGCGCGCTCGACGCCGATGCTCAACTGATACTCACGCAGGTAGTTCACCAGCACCGGGCCAAGCACACCCGCCGCCGCCCAGGCGGTCAGCAGGCGACCGTGGATCGCGCCCACCATCTGGGTGCCGAACAGGTCCGCCAGGTAGGCCGGAACCGTGGCGAAACCGCCGCCGTACATCGACAGGATGATGCAGAACGCCGCCACGAACAGCGCGACGTTGCCCAGGTGCCCGAGATTCGGGATCAGCGCGTACAGGGCAAAACCCAGGGCGAAGAACACGAAGTAGGTGTTCTTGCGGCCCAGGTAGTCGGAGAACGAGGCCCAGAAGAAGCGGCCACCGATGTTGAATAGGCTCAGCAGGCCAGTGAAGCCGGCGGCGATCGCGGCGATCGACGCCAGTTGCGAGGCATCCAGCTGACCGAAGGCCAGTTCGTTGCCCAGCAGCTTGCCGGCGAAGACTTCCTGCAACAGTGGCGAAGCCATGCCGAGGATGCCGATACCGGCGGAAACGTTCAGGCATAGCACCAGCCACACCAGACGGAACTGCGGGGTTTTCCAGGCCACGTTCACATGCACGTGACGGTGGGTGATCATCGCGTTCGCGACTTTTTTCGCCGGTGGGGTCCAGCCCTCAGGCTTCCAGCCAGTCGGCGGCACGCGGTACGACAGCGCGCCACCGATCATGAACACGAAATAGATCGCCGCCATCACCAGGAAGCTCTGCCAGACGCCAACGCCGGTTGGCGAAGCGAAGTGGCTCATCAGTGCCGCCGCCAGCGGCGCACCGACCATCGCGCCACCACCGAAGCCCATGATCGCCATGCCGGTGGCCATGCCGCGCTTGTCCGGGAACCACTTGATCAGGGTCGACACCGGCGAGATGTAGCCCAGGCCCAGGCCGATACCGCCGATCACGCCGGAGCCGAGCCACATCAGCCAGATCTGGTGGGTATAGATACCCAGCGCCGAAATCAGCAGGCCGCCGCACCAGCACAGCGCCGACACCACACCGGCCTTGCGCGGGCCAGCGTGTTCCAGCCAGCCGCCCCAGATCGCCGCGGAGCAGCCGAGGAAGATGAAGAACAGGGTGTAGATCCAGCCGAGCATCGAGATCGGCCAGTCGCACTGGGACGAAAAGACCTGAGCGATAAAGCTCATGTCCGGGGCACAGGCCACTGGAGCGGTCACGCCCAGGGCCTTGGACAGCGGCAACCAGAACACCGAGAAGCCGTAGGCCATGCCGATGCACAGGTGGATGGCCAGAGCGGCCGGTGGAACCAGCCAACGGTTGAAACCGGGCTTGGCGATGATGCGTTCTTTGGACAAGAACGCCGGCTGGGCGGCAATGGCGCCCGCCTCGGTGCTAGTGCTCATGAGTGTTTCCCCCAATTATTGGAATTATTCGCCGGCCACTCTTCACTCACGACCTTTGCACGCAGACGTGGCCGTTTTATTGAGTGAAGCTCTATAGAGTGCGACTTTTGGTCGCAGAAGGGCAGATGAACTGCGAGAGATTACCATTTGCTCGTGACAGAAAGAGCAAACTGCCATCACCTTTTCCGCGTCATCTGCTCCGCAAGACGGCAATAACGCCTCTGTAGAAGCCAGGCTTGCCGGCGATGGGCGTTATGCGGTGTGTCAGGCAGAACGCTTCGCGGGCAAGCCTCGCTCCTACAAAAGCCGGCGCGGCTCCATCGACGATGCCAGCCCCTCGCCAGCCCGCGCGCGGCTGCCGATAATGGCCAGCCATTCCTTCGCTCTGCACAGGATTCCCCATGCCCATCGTTGTCGAGTCGCTGAAACAAGCCAGCTATCAGGATCAGCAGGACCTGCAGAAGATCTACCGCGATGCCCCGCCCTGGCTGTTCGCGCCGCAGCGCGATGACCAGGAGCTGATCGAGATCGCCCTGGGCGACGGCAGCCTGATCGCCGGGCGCTTCAACGACCGCCTGCTGGGCGCCGCCCGCCTGCAACGGCACCAAGGCGTCTGGCACCTGTCCCAATTGTGTGTGCGCAAGATCACCCGGCGCCGTGGCGTGGCCGAGCGACTGGTGAGCGAAGCACAGAAAATGGCCGCCCGGCATGACGCCACCTTGCGCCTGCTGGCCCCCGCCGGGCACCTCGAAGCCCAGGCGCTGGCGGCCAAGCTGCAGATACCGCTGGATGTGCTCCAAAGCGATCAGTGACCAGTGGCCAGGCCCGGGGCGTTATACTCCCCGGCTAAATTCGAATTCGACACTACAAGGACTCGCCCATGAAAGCGTTCGGCAAAATCCTGGGTCTGGTACTTCTCGGGCTGTTGCTGATCATCGTGGCTCTCGGCTTCGCCCTGACTCACCTGTTTGATCCCAACGACTACAAAGAAGAAATTCGCCAGATAGCCCGCGACAAGGCCCACATCGAGCTGACGCTCAATGGCGATATCGGCTGGAGCCTGTTCCCCTGGCTCGGCCTCGAACTGCATGAAGCCGGCGTCGCCACCCTGGCCAACCCGACCCAGCCGTTCGCCGACCTGCAAATGCTCGGCCTGTCGGTCCGCGTGCTGCCGCTGCTGCGCCGCGAAGTGCAGATGAGCGATGTGCGTGTCGAAGGCCTGAACCTGCGCCTGACCCGCAACAAGGACGGGCACGGCAACTGGGAAGACATCGGCAAGGTCGCCCCTGCGGACAAACAGGCCGCGACCCCGGCCACCAGTACCGGCGAAACCACCGCCACCACCCCGGCCACCACGGAAAAACCGGCGCAGCCGATCCGCCTGGATATCGACAGCCTGACCGTGAACAACGCCCGGGTGGAATACAACGACGAACAGAGCGGCAAGCAGTTCACCGCCGAAAGCATCCAACTGAGCACCGGGCCGATCCACGAAGCGACCAATACCCCGGTCAAGCTCACCGCCTTCCTCGCCAGCACCCAGCCGGCCGTGCGCGTGCGCACCGAGTTGAAGGGCGAGCTGCGCTTCGACCGCGTGCTCAAGCGCTACCAGTTCGAAGACATGAAGCTGTCCGGCGAAGCCGCTGGCGATCCGCTGCAAGGCAAGACCCTGACCTTCGCCGCCCAGGGCCAGTTGCTGCTGGACAAAGCCGCCAACGTTGCCGAATGGACTGGTTTGAAGCTCTCGCTCAACCAACTGCGCGCCCTCGGCGAGCTCAAGGTCCACGACCTGGACAAGACCCCGCAGCTCAACGGCGGCATCTCTATCGCCCAGTTCGACCTGGCCAAGTTCGTCGACAGCATCGGCCAGACCCTGCCGGCCATGGCCGAAGGCAGCCTGAGCAAGGTCGAGCTGGTCAGTCGCCTGTCCGCCACGCCGAACAGCATCGCCCTTGAAAACATCAACCTGAAACTCGACGACAGCAGCTTCAGTGGCCGTCTGGCAGTCGAAGACCTGGCCAAGCAATCCCTGCGTGCCCAGCTCAAGGCCGACACCTTCAACGTCGACCGCTACCTGCCGCCGAAGTCCGCCGAAGCCAACAGCGCCGCGGTGGCGCGCAAGGCCGAAGTGCAGAGCAGCGAAGCCAGCGCCGTCGCCGGGCCCGCCAACTCGCCGCTGCCGGACGCGCCGACCAAGGGCGCCTGGAGCACCGAGCGCCTGCTGCCGGTGGAACGCCTGAGCAAGCTGGATGTGGACGCCGACCTGAGTTTCGGACAGCTGACCCTGGACAAACTGCCGATCCAGAACGCCACGCTCAAGGCCAACGGCCAGGGCGGCCTGCTGAAACTCGAAGGCCTGCGCGGCGAGCTGTACAACGGCAGCTTCGAAGCCAACGGCAACCTCGACGTGCGTCAGCCGACGCCACAGCTGAGCCTGCAGACCAAGATCAACCGGGTGCCGGTGGAGCGCATCCTGGAAAGCCAGGGGCAGAACCCGCCGGTCAAGGGCCTGGTGACCCTCGACAGTAACCTGACCAGCAGCGGCAACAGCCAGAAAGCGCTGATCGACAGCCTCAACGGCAACGCCAGCTTCGTCGTCAACAACGGCGTGCTGCTCAATGCCAACCTCGAACAGCAGGTGTGCCAGGGCATCGCCACGCTGAACCGCAAGACCCTGAGCAGCGAGCCACGGGGCAAGGACACTCCCTTCCAGGAACTCAAGGGCAACCTGACCCTGCGCAACGGCGTGGCCAGCAACCCGGACCTGAAAGTGCGCATCCCGGGCATGAGCGTCAAAGGCAATGGCGACATCGACCTGCGTGTGCTGGGCATGGATTACCGCGTCGGCATCGTCGTCGAAGGCGACAAGAGCGACATGCCGGACCCGGCCTGCCAGGTCGGCGAACGTTTTGTCGGCATCGAACTGCCGCTGCGCTGCCGCGGCCCGCTGGAACTGGGCGCCAAGGCTTGCCGCCTGGACCGCGACGGCCTGGGCCAGGTCGCGGCCAAGCTGGCCGGCGATCGCCTCAGTGAAAAGCTCGATGAAAAACTCGGCGACAAGGTCAGCCCGGAACTGAAAAACGCACTCAAAGGGCTGTTCAAACGATGAGGGCCGAGCAGTTCGCACCGGCGGTACTGGACTGGTACGACCGCCATGGCCGCCATGACCTGCCCTGGCAGCAAGAGATCAACCCGTACCGGGTATGGGTCTCGGAAATCATGTTGCAGCAGACCCAGGTCAGCACCGTGCTCAACTACTTCGACCGGTTCATGGCCTCGCTGCCGACGGTCCAGGCCCTGGCCGCCGCGCCGGAAGACGAAGTGCTGCACCTGTGGACCGGCCTGGGTTACTACACCCGCGCGCGCAACCTGCAAAAGACCGCGAAGATCGTGGTCGCCGAGTACGGCGGCGAGTTTCCCCACGACGTGGAAAAACTCACCGAGCTGCCGGGCATCGGCCTGTCCACCGCCGGCGCCATCGCCAGCATCAGCATGGGCCTGCGCGCGCCGATCCTCGACGGCAACGTCAAGCGGGTGTTGGCGCGCTTTACCGCGCAAGAGGGTTACCCGGGCGAGCCCAAAGTGGCCAAGCAGCTGTGGGCCGCGGCCGAGCGCTTCACTCCGCAGACCCGGGTGAACAACTACACCCAGGCGATGATGGACCTGGGCGCCACCCTCTGCACCCGGAGCAAGCCCAGCTGCCTGCTGTGCCCCCTGGAAAGAGGCTGCGAAGCGCACATGCTGGGCCTGGAAACCCGCTACCCGATCCCCAAGCCACGCAAGGCCGTCCCGCAGAAACGCACGCTGATGCCGATGCTGGCCAACCACGAAGGCGCCATCCTGCTGTACCGTCGGCCCTCCAGTGGCCTGTGGGGCGGTCTGTGGAGCCTGCCGGAGCTGGACGACCTGGCGGACCTGGAACACCTGGCTGCGCAGCACTCGCTGGAGCTGGGCAAGCAACAGGCAATGCCCGGCCTGGTGCACACCTTCAGTCACTTCCAGCTGGCCATCGAGCCCTGGCTAGTGCAGGTCCAGGCAGCCGCCCATCACGTGGCCGAGGCCGACTGGCTCTGGTATAACCTCGCCACCCCGCCGCGCCTGGGCCTTGCCGCCCCGGTGAAAAAACTGCTCAAACGCGCGGCCGACGTATTGAACGCAGGAGAGTTGCAATGACCCGCACCGTAATGTGCCGCAAGTACAAAGAACAATTGCCGGGCCTGGAGCGTCCTCCGTACCCGGGCGCCAAGGGCCAGGAGATTTTCGAGCATGTGTCCGCCAAGGCCTGGGCCGACTGGCAGAAACACCAGACCCTGCTGATCAACGAAAAACGCCTGAACATGATGAACGCCGAAGACCGCAAATACCTGCAGGGCGAGATGGATAAGTTCTTCTCCGGCGAGGAATACGCCAAGGCCGACGGCTACGTGCCGCCGTCCGAGTAATTGCCCGCAAATCGGGGTGGGAACGTAAGCGGCGGTAATAATTAAACTTTTTTTCAAAACTTGCTTGACGCCCCCCCGAAAAACCAGTTTAATGCGCCCCGTTGCCCAGATAGCTCAGTCGGTAGAGCAGGGGATTGAAAATCCCCGTGTCGGCGGTTCGATTCCGTCTCTGGGCACCACTAATACCGAAACCCCTGAATCGAAAGATTCAGGGGTTTTTTATTGCCTGCGATTTGGTGTCGCTTATTTTCAATCCTCAGAGATCGCCTTCATGCTGCCGCCCAGGCTGTTTGAGCGAGTCATCGGCCAACTCCAGGCGAAAGAGCTGCCAAGCAACGTTACAGCTCCCATGAGGCTCCTGGAGACGATTTAGCCGCCAACATCCCCTTGCATCGCCTTACCCTGCGCAACGTCCAACAACGCCACGCGATCGCTCAGCAGCAGCGAGGCGATATCCGCTATTTGGAATAAATCACTTTCGTTAGCCCGTACGAGCGGTCATGCGACCCGAACGCGCTAGTCAGCGCAGACCAATAAATCCACCAGTGAGACGCTGGAGTCGATAAGCAGGACGGGATGATCAGCGGGAGTGCTGTGAAGCGAGACGTATCCGTTCATTGATGTAGCTCCGTGCGTAAAATTGAGCTACCACCAGCCCCTCCTAAAAGGTGGGTGGCAGCTGTACGCAGGGTAGGAACCGGCTACACGATCCGGTCACGCCAAAGCGTGCCTACGTACAGCCGCCATAACAGACAGGCGGCGAAAAGCGGCCGATTCTACTCGGAAGCTGTACGTATCGTAAGGCGGGTTCCTACACCCGGCCGCTGATTTGGCAGCGACCGACACAGGGTAAGCAGGCCTCCCCATTCAGCACAATCCTCAGTCAGTGACCGGACGTAACAGCGATCAGGGCGCTGACAGTACTTATCCACAAGGCGTTATCGACCCCAGTAAGACGGACCGGAAAAGACCTGTAGGAACCATCTGATTTATTCGCCCATAGCGAATTCAAGCCCTCTGCTGACTTGAGCCTGCTAGTTGATTGCGACACCATCCGCCCCCTGCTTATTCAATGGATGGATTTCACGGCATGCTGGATGCTAACGCTACCCATATTTCCCTGACGATCGAAGGCGCCTCGGTCGACCTTCAAGTACTCAGTTTCGTCGGCCGCGAAGCCCTCAACCAACCCTTCTGCTTTGATATCGAACTGGTCAGCGCGCGTCCCGACCTCAAGCTCGAAGAGCTGCTGCACCGACCGGCCTGCCTGACCTTTGGCGGTTTAGGCAAGAGCTCGGGCAAAGGCCTGATCCATGGCCTGGTGTACCGCATCGCCCAGGGCGACTCCGGGCGCAAGCTGACCCGCTACAGCATCAGCCTGACCCCGCAGCTCAACTACCTGCGCCACAGCTTCAACCAGAAGATCTACCAGCACCTGAGCGTGCCGAAGATCATCGCCCAGGTCCTCGAGGCCCGCGGCATCCTGGCCGACGCCTACAGTTTCCAGCTCGGCGCCACCTACCCGGAGCGGGTCTACTGCACCCAGTACGACGAATCCGACCTGCACTTCATCCAGCGCCTGTGCGAAGAAGAAGGCATCCACTTCCACTTCCAGCACTCGGCCAGCGGCCACAAACTGGTATTCGGCGACGACCAGACGGTGTTCCGCAAACTGGCGGCGGTGAACTACCAGCAGGACTCCGGCATGGCCGCCGAACAGCCGGTGATCAAGCGCTTCAACCTGCGCCTGGAAACCCGCACCAGCCGCGTCAGCCGCCGCGACTACGACTTCGAGAAACCGCGCCTGCTGCCCGAGGGCGCGGCCAAGTCCGGGGTCATGCCGGACCTGGAAGACTACGACTACCCCGGCCTGTTCACCCAGCAGGCCCGCGGCAAGCAACTGGCAACCCGCGCCCTGGAACGCCACCGCAGCGACTACCGGCTGGCCGAAGGCAAAGGCGACGAGCCGAGCCTGGTCAGCGGCCACTTCCTGACCCTGGCCGCCCACCCGCGCAGCGAATGGAACGACCTGTGGCTGCTGCTGGAAGTGATCCACGAGGGCAAGCAGCCGCAAGTGCTGGGCGAGAACATCACCAGCGACGTCACCAGCAACAAGGACGATTTCCATCAGGGCTACCGCAACCGCTTCCTCGCCACGCCTTGGGACGCACACTATCGCCCGCCGCTGGAACACCCGAAACCCAAGTCCCTGGGCAGCCAGACCGCCGTGGTCACCGGGCCCAAGGGTGAAGAAATCCATTGCGACCAGTACGGCCGGATCAAGGTGCAGTTCCACTGGGACCGCGACGGCCAGGCCGATGACAACACCTCCTGCTGGGTTCGCGTCGCCAGCGGCTGGGCCGGCAAGGCCTACGGCGGCATCGCCATCCCGCGGATCGGCATGGAAGTGCTGGTGACCTTCCTCGAAGGCGACCCCGACCAGCCCCTGGTCACCGGCTGCCTGTACCACAAGGAAAACGTGGTCCCCTACGACCTGCCGGCGAACAAGACCCGCAGCACCTTCAAGACCCTCAGCTCGCCGGGCGGCAAGGGCTATAACGAACTGCGTATCGAAGACAAGAAAGGCGCCGAGCAGATCTACCTGCACGCCCAGCGCGACTGGGACGAAAACGTCGAACACGACCAGCGGATCCGCGTCGGCAATGAACGCCACGACACAGTCGAAGCCAACACCCTGACCGAGCTCAAGGCCGAAGAACACCGCATCACCCACCTCGACCGCAAGAGCGAAATCCGCGCCAACGACCACCTCACCGTGGCCGTCACCCAGCACGCCAACATCGGCACCGCGCAATTCGTCGAAGCCGGTCAGGAGATTCACTACAAGGCCGGGAGCAAAGCCGTGCTGGAAGCCGGCGCCGAACTGACGGCCAAGGCCGGTGGCAGCTTCGTCAAGCTCGATGCCGGTGGCGTGATCATCAGCGGGGCCGATGTGAAGATCAATTCCGGGGGCGCGCCGGGGGTGGGAACCGGCATTGCCGCACTGCTTCCGGGGTTGCTGAAGCTTGCCGACGCCGACAAGGCCGGCGGCCTGCTGCTGGGTCGCTTGAACGCGCCAATACCGCGCCTGGCGCCGCCCAAGGGTATTTGCGTGGAGTGCTGGAAAAAAGCATTACGCCAAAAGCTTGCATTACAAACAGGGGAGCCTGCATGACCTCTCTAACTGCCTCTCAAGCCTGGACCAGCGCGCAATCAAACGCACAACCGCGCTATGCCATTGTCGAAGCAGGTTTACTTCCTGATGAGGCTCGCACGCGTTTCCTGAAATCGGACTTTTCGCGGCGCTCCATCATGCGTCAGAACGAGTTCGCTGAATTACGCGAATACGGTCCCTGGCTGGTCGACGTCAGCCACCTTACGTTCGATGAGTTTTCTACCCACGAATTGTTTTCGGTTCGCCAGGCGCTCATGGGCTGGATCAGCTCCGATTGTCCAGGCGACCAGTTGAACGAGCATTTGAGTGATGCGCTGCTGGCAAAGAATGAAGTCGAAGAAGTCTTTTTGATTCGCAGCTATGCCCCCGAAGTATTGCCCCTGCTTCACAATCGCCCAGACCTGCCTTGGCATCCCTGGCTATTTGGCCCGTTGAAAGAGTGGTGGTTGCCAACCGATGACAACGACTGGCAATGCTTCGAGGGCGGCTGCAACAAACAGCTGTCGGAGTATCACCCCATCACGCTCGACGCCAAGCTTTGGCAGGCTTTGGAGCTGGACCCACTGGCCTACAACCTGGTGACCGAACTAGAACGTTCGGCGCCGGAAGTATTCACCAGTTCTTGTCATGGCGACCGTCTGACACAAGTAGAAAAAGCCATCGACACTGGCCGCAAGGAAGGTCTTGAAACGCCGGAAGACGTCAGCCTCTTCGCCACCTTGAACCTCTTTGATCGGGAGTTTCCGGGTAACTGGTCCAAATGGTCACAAGCAAAAACTTTGGTCCAAGAGAAGAAACTACCGCTTGGACACGCCATGAGACGGCTATCCGAGTGAAGACAACTCAGGGTTTACTGCCCCAACTACGTTGGCGCCGACGAACGCTGCCACTTGTGATAATGGCGTGGCTCGTACCAGCCATAGGGTTCTATGGGCACGCTAAATTAAACATGCCTGCAGCGATGCTGACCTCAGAAAATTATACGGACAGACCAATATATAGTTTCTGGATCAATGGTCTCTGGGGCGGTAACCTCTCAGCAATGGGTGGGGGTGGAATCATGTGCTGTAGCAATTTTGAGGGTTCTACCGAAAAGATTACATGGGTCTTGGATATGACCAGAAAACAACAACTACAAGGTGCAGTTGAAGAGCGTCATGAGTTGGAACTTGCGATACCCAAGCGTGCTAAGGGAGAACGCTACTTGCATGTTCGCTTTGATCCAGGAAACAAGGTTCGTCTAGGATGGAGCCCCGACCTATTTAGCCCTTTCGAATCCCGCCAACCGGCGACAGCCAAAACATCCTCACAAGCGACATCTACATCTAGCCACCGCATAACAAACAAGGAACAACACAGTGAACATAAGGAGTAAAAAAGAGCAGCGCAACGCTGAGTTCCACAATCAGTCGCCACATGTATTCCCGGGGACGAACATCAAATGAAAAACCATTTTAACAATCATGACCAGCGCTACCAAAGACGCAAAAAACTGGCCATTATTTTTTTAATGTTAGCGTTGCCTTTTCTAGGCTTTTATTTATATACGCTCCAGCGTATGCCCGCAGCTATGCTGACTTCCGAAAACTATATGGATCGCCCCCTCTTTAGCTATTGGGTCAACGACCACTGGGGGGGGAATGGTGGTATCACCTGTTGTTGGCGCTTTGAAGGTGATACTGCCAAGGTAGTGTGGGTGCTTGATATGACAAGAGAACAGCAACAGCAAGGAGCAAAAGATGAGCGCCATGAAGTTGTAATACCCATGCCAAAACAAAATAAAAACGACCGTTACCTGCATGTCCGCTTTGACCAAGGAAACAAAGTGCGTCTCGGCTGGAGCCCTGACCTATTTAGTCCATTTTCACCCCGCCCCGAGACACTAGAGCGTAGCGAATAAAGAGTTCAAGAATGAGCGCGCCAAGGAATTTTGAACAGGCACAGGCTATTAGTGTTCGTAGCGGCAGTAAAACCACGGAACAAAAAACTGCAATATTGCCCTGTGAAGCAGCGTTTAAAATAGGATTCTTCTTTGATGGATTTGGACGAAACCTAGAGGAAGATCTGGCAAGTGAGCAACTAAGCAATATAGCCAGGTTATTTCTAGCACACCCTTACGACAGAACAACCCCACCAGCCGATCCGTTAAATCAATTTGAGAAGTTTTATATTTCTGGAATAGGCGCACCTTTTTATGCTTCTTCAGGAGGAGGTGCAGGACCGATGGGAGCAGGGCTTATGGGAGCCCTGAATAAGGCCAAGGACAACGTGACCGACGTCCCCAAAGGCAGTGCCACAGATGCCGCAGTAGATGCCGGCAAGGACATTCTGACAGGTAAAAATTGGTGGAAAAACCTGCTTAACAATCTCAAGCCGGGAAATATCATATCAACCGTAATCAAAGCCGCAGCCCCTGCCGCCATCGAAATCTTCCCTGCCATCCGCGATAACGAAACAGTCGCTGACTTATTCAAGACTGGGGTAGCGACACGTCTTGAGGCTGCATCTAAAGCCTTTGAAGATGCAATCACCAAGGCGGAGGCACAAAGCAAGGCCCCTATCAAACGCGTTGCTGTTTCTGTATTCGGTTTTGATTTTGGAGCCACACTGGCCAGAGCTTTTGCCCACAAACTCTTTGAAGACTGCGATCCGGGGACAACTCGCTTCAAGGGTAAGAATCTTGAGATCGTCTTCGCAGGCTTGTTCGACGCTGTAGACCGAAGCAGTGAAAGCTCGATCATTGGGGATTTCATTTCCCCGTTGACCAGTAAGGTGGACGACGGTGAATGCCTTCCAGGCCCAGTCAAAGCAGCCCTGCATTTGGTCGCAGCTCACGAATGTCGTAGTACCCGCCGCTCTCGTCTCATCGGCACAGGCTCTCTCACTCCGCGATGGGAAGAGCGACTGGTGCCAGGCACGAGTTACGACGTCGGAGGAGGCCTAAAAAAAGCAGATGTTCCTTACAGCCTGGAGTTGCACAAAGCGACCCTGCAAGACATGTATCGAGCCGCGTATCGAGCAGGAGTGCCCTTCCCTGAGTTTGAGAAGTTGCCGGACATGGGGGTGAAAATCTCACAACTCTTTGAACTCAGTGATCATGTCAATGGCATCAGCGCAATCGAATCCTCCAAACGTTATATGGCCAAGGTAGGACACAATCAGGTTTCCGCCGAGTCCTTCCTGGCACACCGCTGCATGTATATCCGTCGTCTTCGCAGCTTGTGGCAACTCTATAGTGGACAATATCGCGCCTACAGTGACGAGGAAGATCGCTTGGAACGGCCGATCTTTGGCGAGAATGGTTCATTGAAAAAAATGCTGGGGCTGGGTAGCGAAAGTGAAGCTCAGGCGAAAAAACGTGACCATGCACTGAAACAGGTTCGCAGCCACAAGACTGCGCTTCGTAATGAGTTGGGATGGCTGGAGGCGGTCGATGCGGAAGCCAGAAGAATAAAAAACGGACTGTCCACGGAAGCTGAAAAAGCTCTGCTGAGCGAATGGTTCAATCCAAACCCACCAGCCTTGAATCCCGACGTCGAAGACTTGCTGGAGCTTTACCTCAACGATAGTTACATGATTGGCCAGATGCCCAAGGAGCCGATGTACCTCAAATACTTCCTTGTACGCGGCCTCGACAGGCCTGACCTGACGAAAACCAAAGGAATGGCACCTGATTATTTACAACAATACATGAGCTGATCGGCAACCTGCCTCAATAGCTAGAAGCAACATTAGTGTGGTAACGCGGGCTTCCCATTCCGTAAGTAACAACTAATTGTTCGATTCCGTCTCTGGGCACCACTAATACCGAAACCCCTGAATCGCAAGATTCAGGGGTTTTTTATTGCCTGCGATTAACTGGCACTTGTCTGCGCCCTTCCTCCTCGCTCAATAACCTTCATTCCAATGCAGGTTGAGGTCGCGAATGCCCGCTACCTTCATATCCACCGTGTTGCGCTCGGTACGCCCGCCACGGGTGGCGACAACCTGGTACTTGCCGGCCGGCAGTTGCACAAAGACAATCGGGCCCACCTGATTCAGGGTCAGGACCGATTGCCCTTGAGGGTTCTGGATCGCCACGTCGACATCCGAGGTGTACAGGTTTCCCGGGCCGACGGAAAAGGTCATGTGCAGGTTGTACCCCTTGGTCTGCATAAGGGCCCGCGATTCGTCCAGGCCAATACCGCCTGCGACGTAGGCGATGCCGTTTTGCTGTTGCGGCTGCAGTTGCACGCCCGCCGGATCGATGGGCTCGCTGCTGGGGGTGGCGGACTGCACGCTGAACGGCGCGAGCGACAGGAATGCCGCGAGAACGCCTGTTACGACACACGAAAAAAAGGACTTCATGATGAGCACTCCCGGGTTCGTCTCGAACCACTGAATGGGACGCCACCTTCAAGTCTCCAGCCCCAGCGCGGCAGCGTCCGGGCCTCCCCTTTCCTCTCGAATGACCAAGCCACGCCTCAGGCAAGCGATGCTCGAATGAACAGCCCGTGAGCGTCATGCATCCGTGATCGCTCCCAGGCCCTGATATTCAGTGTACGCCCCGATGCCAGGCCGTTTAGATCGATTCGGTGTGATGCTTTTAACCAAAAGTACCTAGCCACAGCGCCTATCCCGACGGTTGCCACGGCGCGGACAAGGCGGTTATTAATGCTTGCACCCAAAAAGAGCCGACACGCCTTTTCGCCCGCAAAGGAATACGCGCCGATGACCGTGCAATCCCCGCCCTCGCCCCTGCACCCGGCCAGCACCGCAACCAGCAGCCCCGGCACGGCTTTCCGCGAGCCCGCCGCCGACGGCTTCATGCTGGGCGGCTTCACCTGGCGTCATGCCGAACCGGACCCCGCGCGCCCAGTGGTGATCATCAATGCCGCCACTTCGGTGCGCTGCCGGCACTATTTGCGGTTCGCCGACTACCTGTTCGGCCATGGCTTCGACGTCATCACCTACGACTACCGTGGCATCGGCGAGTCGCGACCGGCCTCGATGCGCAAGCTGAAAGCGTCCTGGTCGGACTGGGGCACACTGGACTTCGAAGCCATGCTGCAACGCGCGCAGCGGGAATTCCCCGGCCAACCCATCGATGTGGTCGGGCACAGCTTCGGCGGCTGCGCAGCGGGGCTGGGCGCATCCGGGCAGTTGATCCGTCGCGTGGTGACCGTGGGCGCGCAGTTCGCCTACTGGCGCGACTACGCCCCGGCGAGCCGCTGGCGCATGCTGGGCAAATGGCATGTGGTGATGCCGCTGCTGACGGCGATTTACGGCTACTTCCCCGGCAAGCGCCTGGGCTGGCTGGAGGACACCCCCGCCGGCGTGGTGCGCGACTGGGCCACGCCCACCGCGCACTATCAACGGCGGCCCAGCGGGCGCCACCTGGCGCGCCGGGATCCGGCGCTGCCCTTCGCCCGGGTCAAGGCGCAGCTGCTGGCCATCAGCATCAGCGACGACCCTTACGGCACCGTGCCGGCCATCGAGCGCCTGCTGGGCTACTTCACCTCCAGCCAGCGCAGCCATTGGCGCATCGAGCCCGGGGACATCGGCGAGCAGCAAGTCGGGCACTTCGCGTTTTTCCGCAGCCATTACCAGGACCGCCTGTGGCCGATCGCCCTGGCCTGGCTGCAACACGCGACGCTGCCCACGGATGCGCCGGGGCGCCTGATCAGCGGTAGCCATTGAGCGTGCCAGACAGCGCATTTACTGGCATCCTCTGCCGCCTTAAAGCCAGGCCGGACGCGGTATCGATGCCTGGCCCTCCTATTTGCGCAAAAGGTACGACGCCCATGGCATCTGCGAACAAGCAACACAAAAGAGCCCAGCGGGCGAAAACCAAGGCCAAGCAGAACCGCACCCAGCGCAACGCCGCGCCGGTGGAACTGGACCCGAACGACGACCGCATCGACTTCGAATCGGTGGACCTGACCGAACTGTTCAAGAAAATGATCGACGCCGAGAAGACCAGCCAGCAGGCAATGTGCGCTGCATTCCTGGAAGACCCGCTGCTGGAGATCGTCTACGAGCAGGAAGGCGAGGAAGGCGCCATGGACTTCATCCTCGCCGCCCTGATCGAGTACCGCCAGTGGTCCACCGAAACCGACGAGGCCGGCGCCCTGGCCTGGATCGAAAGCCCCGAGTTCCAGGCCGCTTACCTGGCCGCTTCGGAAGCGCTGATGCAGAAATAAGGCTCAACACTATCTGTAGCCGCTGGCGCAGCCTGCGATCGGCTTGGGCACCGGCTGCAACCCCGGCAAACCGGTACTGCAGACGGCCGCTTCGCAGCCTTCGGCAGCAGCTACAGCACGTCATGCATGGCTCTCACTGCTGTGTTGAATATTCAATCGTCATCGCGGGCAAGCCTCGCTCCTACAGATGAAGGTGGTCCGTAGGAGCGAGGCTTGCCCGCGAAAGCGTCGGTACAGACCACAAAAAAGACCGCTGTCATCGCTGACAGCGGCCTTTTTGCTTAGCGGGAAAGATTCAGGCGCGGCTCAATACACCGGCCGCCTGCTTCTCCAGCTTGCGCCGACGGGCCACCAGCAGGCCCGCCGCGATCACAGTGATGCTCAGCAGGCCGGTGGCGATGATCTCCATGCGGTGCCCTTCCTGGAACAGCATGATGGTCAGCACCCCGACGATGAACACAATCACCGCGTAGGTCAGGCCCGGGAACAGCCACATGCGGAAGGCGATCTTCTCGCCGGCTGCGGTGCGCTTCTGGCGCATGCGCAACTGCGACACCGCGATCACCAGGTACACCAGCAAGGCGATGGCGCCGGAGCTGGCCAGCAGGAACTCGAACACCGCGGCTGGCGCCACGTAGTTGGCGAATACCGCGAGGAAGGCGGCTGCGGTGGACAGGATCACCGCCCAGTAAGGCGTGCCGCTGCTGTTGGTGCGCTTGGCCGCGGCCGGGGCGTCGCCACGCTTGCCCAGGGAGAACAGCATGCGCGAGGCAGTGTAGAGCGCCGAGTTCAGGCAGCTGGTCACCGCCACCAGCACCACCAGGTCGACGATCAGCTTGGCGTTGGGGATGCCCATGCGGTCGAGCACGGTCTGGTAGGAACCAACCTGGGCCAGGCTCGGGTCATTCCATGGCACCAGCGACACGACAATAAAAATCGACACCAGGTAGAACAGGCCGATCCGCCAGATCACCGAGTTGGTGGCCTTGCTGATCTGCTGGCCCGGGTTCTTCGATTCGGCGGCGGCGATGGTGACGATCTCGGTGCCCATGAACGAGAACATGGTGGTCAGCATGGCGGCGAGTACCGCGCCCATGCCGTTGGGCAAAAAGCCCTGGGTATCGAACAGGTGCGACACACCGCTGACATTGCTGGTCGGCAGCAGGCCGAAGATCGCCAGCAGGCCGAGCACCACGAAGCCGATGATCGCTACGACCTTGATCAGGGCGAACCAGAACTCGAACTCACCGTAGTTCTTCACGCTGAACAGGTTGGTCGCGGTCAGCAGCAAGGTGATCACCAGGGTGAACGCCCAGATCGCGATGTCGGGGAACCAGGCATGCAGGATGGTCGCGGCGGCGTTGGCCTCCAGCGGAATCACCAGCACCCAGAACCACCAGTACAGCCAGCCGATGGTGAAACCGGCCCAGTGGCCGATGGCGCGGTCGGCATAGGTCGAGAAAGAACCCGTGTCCGGCGAGGCGACGGCCATTTCGGCCAGCATGCGCATCACCAGCACCACCAGGGTGCCCGCGGCCGCATAAGCCAGCAGCACCGCAGGGCCGGCTTCGGCGATGGCGTGGCCGGAACCGACGAACAGCCCGGCGCCGATTACCCCGGCGATCGACAGCATGGTGACATGCCGCGGTTTGAGCCCCTGTTCGAGGTCATTGGAGGTCTGCGTACTGCTCATTGAAACTACCTTTGCGAAGAAAGCGAAAGCGTCCACCCGGTCTGGCTTTTCCTTTCACACGGGCAGTCGTAAAAAGAATCCAACAGGGCGTTCTTTATTTCTTACGCAAGATTTGCGCCAAAATGTTACAGGCTCCCAGCCGGCGCGGCCTGCGAAGGCGACCGACGGATGATCGCAAGTCCTTGAGATTAATGGCCTTGCGCCAGAACGTTACCGCACCACCCATTTGTAGAACGAACCAGCGCACCAGAAACACACACAAAAAGTGTGCGACGCACAAATAGAGGGCGGATACGCAACCTTTGGCCGTTTTACCCTTCCAACACCCGGCCAAAGCTGGCACCATCGCGCCTTTTTTTACGCGACACCCGCTGGGAACAGGGTTCAAACGGGCGTTCGGTTGTTGATGGGGCGACAGTCTGCTGTGTCGATGCGACAACCTGTCACACGCCGTCTGCTTACACCCTGAAGCGCTGTTGGCTGTCATTCGAACGCTATGCTAGGTTGGCGCCTCGCCAGGAAAGCCGCTACCAGCAGGAGCGTAATGAACTCATGAGGACCGCACATGGCTGAGGCCACGCCCGCGCTTGAAATCCGCAACTTGCACAAACGCTACGGCTCGCTGGAGGTACTCAAGGGTGTCTCGCTGACCGCACGCGACGGCGATGTGATCTCGATCCTGGGTTCCTCCGGTTCCGGCAAGTCCACCTTCCTGCGTTGCATCAACCTCCTGGAAAATCCGCACCAGGGCCAGATCCTGGTGGCCGGCGAAGAACTCAAGCTCAAGTCCGCCAAGAACGGTGAACTGGTCGCCGCCGACGGCAAGCAGATCAACCGCCTGCGCAGCGAAATCGGCTTCGTGTTCCAGAACTTCAACCTCTGGCCGCACATGAGCGTGCTCGACAACATCATCGAGGCCCCGCGCCGGGTGCTCGGCCAGAGCAAGGCCGAAGCCATCGAAGTGGCCGAAGCGCTGCTGGCCAAGGTCGGCATCGCCGACAAGCGCCACGCCTACCCGGCCCAGCTCTCCGGCGGCCAGCAGCAACGCGCCGCCATCGCCCGCACCCTGGCGATGCAGCCCAAAGTCATCCTGTTCGACGAGCCGACCTCGGCACTGGACCCGGAAATGGTCCAGGAAGTGCTCAACGTGATCCGCGCCCTGGCCGAAGAAGGCCGGACCATGCTGCTGGTCACCCACGAAATGAGCTTTGCCCGTCAGGTCTCCAGCGAAGTGGTGTTCCTGCACCAGGGCCTGGTGGAAGAGCAAGGATCGCCACAGCAGGTGTTCGAGAACCCGCTTTCGGCACGCTGCAAACAATTCATGTCCAGCAACCGCTAACGGAGCAACACGCATGCAGAGCTATAAGAAATTCCTCCTGGCCGCTGCCGCCACTCTGGTGTTCTCGGCCAATGCGATGGCCGCCGACAAACTGAAGATGGGCATCGAAGCGGCCTACCCGCCGTTCAACAACAAGGATGCCAGCGGCCAGGTCGTCGGCTTCGACAAAGACATCGGCGACGCCCTGTGCGCCAAGATGAAAGTCGAGTGCGACGTGGTCACTTCCGACTGGGACGGCATCATCCCGGCCCTGAACGCCAAGAAGTTCGACTTCCTGATCTCCTCGATGTCGATCACCGACGAGCGCAAGCAGGCGGTGGACTTCACCGACCCGTACTACTCCAACAAGCTGCAGTTCATCGCCCCTAAAGACAAGGCCGATTTCAAGACCGACAAGGCTTCCCTGAAGGGCAAGATCATCGGTGCGCAGCGCGCCACCCTGGCCGGTACCTGGCTGGAAGACAACCTGGGCGACGACATCACCATCAAGCTCTACGACACCCAGGAAAACGCCTTCCTCGACCTGACTTCCGGCCGCCTGGACGCGATCTTGGCCGACAAGTACGTCAACTACGAGTGGCTGAAAAGCGAAGCGGGCAAGCCTTACGAGTTCAAGGGCGACCCGGTTGAAGAAAGCGACAAGATCGGCATCGCTGTGCGCAAGAACGATCCGATCCGCGAGAAGCTCAACGCCGCCCTGAAAGAAATCGTGGCTGACGGCACCTACAAGAAGATCAACGACAAGTACTTCCCGTTCAGCATCTACTGATACTGACTGGCCTGCCCGGCGCCCTCCCCGAGGGCGCCGGTCCTTAGCAAAGCCTGCCGCGACTTGAATAACCATCCATGAATATCGATCTCTACGGATTCGGCCCGGCGCTCGCCGCTGGCGCGCTGATGACCGTCAAGCTGGCTCTTTCCGCGCTGAGCCTGGGGCTGGTGCTCGGCCTGCTCGGCGCCTTGGCCAAGACTTCCCCGTACAAGCCGCTGCAATGGCTTGGCGGCACCTATTCGACCCTGGTGCGCGGCGTTCCCGAGCTGCTCTGGGTGCTGCTGATCTACTTCGGCACCGTCAACCTGATGCGCGCCCTGGGTGAGTTCTTCGGCAACCCGGAGCTGGAACTCAACGCCTTCGCCGCCGGGGTCATCGCCCTCGGCCTGTGCTTCGGCGCCTACGCCACCGAAGTGTTCCGTGGCGCGATCCTCGCCATCCCCAAGGGCCATCGTGAGGCCGGCGTGGCCCTGGGCCTGTCGAAATGGCGGATCTTCACCAAGCTGATCATGCCGCAGATGTGGCGCATCGCCCTGCCGGGCCTGGGCAACCTGTTCATGATCCTGATGAAGGACACCGCGCTGGTATCGGTGATCGGCCTGGAAGAAATCATGCGGCACTCGCAGATCGCCGTGACCGTGTCCAAGCAACCCTTCACCTTCTATATGGTGGCGGCCTTCATGTACCTGGGCCTGACCGTGCTGGCCATGACCGGCATGCACTTCCTGGAAAAACGCGCCGCACGCGGCTTCGCGAGGAGCGCCCAATGAACTGGGAAGTGATCATCAAGTGGCTGCCCAAGCTGGCCCAGGGCGCCACGCTGACCCTGGAGCTGGTGGCCATCGCGGTCATCGCCGGCCTGCTGCTGGCCATTCCGCTGGGCATCGCCCGCTCGTCGCGCCTGTGGTACGTGCGCGCCCTGCCCTATGCCTACATTTTCTTCTTCCGCGGCACGCCGCTGCTGGTGCAGCTGTTCCTGGTCTACTACGGCCTGGCGCAGTTCGACGCGGTGCGCAACAGCGCGATGTGGCCGTACCTGCGCGATCCGTTCTGGTGCGCCACCGCCACCATGACCCTGCACACCGCGGCCTATATCGCCGAGATCCTGCGCGGGGCGATCCAGGCCATCCCGCCGGGCGAGATCGAAGCGGCGCGGGCGCTGGGCATGTCCAAGCCCAAGGCGCTGTTCTACATCATCCTGCCCCGGGCGGCGCGCATCGGCCTGCCGGCCTACAGCAACGAAGTGATCCTGATGCTCAAGGCCAGCGCCCTGGCCAGTACCGTGACCCTGCTGGAACTGACCGGCATGGCCCGCACCATCATCGCCCGCACCTACCTGCCGGTGGAGATCTTCTTCGCCGCCGGGGTGTTCTACCTGCTGATGTCCTATGTGCTGGTGCAAGGCTTCAAGCTGCTGGAGCGCTGGCTGCGCGTCGAGCAGTGCCAAGGCCGCTGAACGCACCGCTTCTGTAGGAGCGAGGCTTGCCCGCGATAAACGATAACGCGGTGTACCAGACAACCCGCGACGCTCTCATCGCGGGCAAGCCTCGCTCCTACCGACCACACTCTGAGCCGCCCGCCATGCCCTCCATCCTCCAAGGCCCCGAACTCCTCACCCGCTTCCAGGCCCTGGACCGCTTCCTGCTCGACCATCAACAGCTCTGGCGCCCACGCCCCTTCACCGAGCTGCAGCTGCCCTGGGAAGCCCAGCACCGCGAACTCGCCCAATGGCTGCGCCAGCGCAGCCTGGACGACGCCGAGACCAGCCATAACCACCCCGAGCTGCTCGATGCTCCCGCGCCCTTCCCCGATCTGGCGCGGACCGCCGCTGCGCTAGGCGCCGTGGCCGAGCTGCCGACGCACGAGGTGCCAGCCGCCCGCCAGCGCCTCAACGTCGATGTGCCCGGGCGTAAATGGCAGCAAATCGAAGCCTTCTCCGCCTGCCTGGAGTTCACCCAGAAACCCGGCCACTGGCTGGACTGGTGTTCGGGCAAGGGCCACCTCGGCCGCCGCCTGCTGCAACCCGGGCAACAGCTGACCTGCCTGGAATACGACCCGGCCCTGGTCGCCAGCGGCCGGCAACTGAGCGAACGCCATCGGCTACCGGTCAGCCACCTGCAGCAGGACGTACTCGCCGCCGACGCCGCTGACCGCCTGAACGCCGAACACACCCCGGTGGCCCTGCACGCCTGTGGCGACCTGCATGTACGCCTGATGCAACTGGCCAGCGCGCGCGGCTGTCGCCAACTGGCCATAGCGCCCTGCTGCTACAACCGCATCAGCCATGTCCAGTACCACCCGCTGTCTGGTCCTGCCAAGGGCTCGGCGCTGCAACTGTCCCTCGACGACCTCGGCCTGCCCCTGAGCGAGACCGTCACCGCCGGCGCCCGGGTGCGCCGCCAACGCGACAGCTCCATGGCCCGGCGCCTGGCCTTCGACCTGCTGCAACGCCAACTGCGCGGCGTCGATGACTACCTGCCCACCCCATCGCTGCCCGCCAGCTGGCTGGACAAATCCTTCGCCGACTACTGCCGCGACCTGGCCGCCCTCAAGCACTTATCCACAGTCGGTGCGCAGGACTGGCCAGCGCTGGAAGCCGCCGGCTGGCAGCGCCTGGCCCAGGTGCGCAACCTGGAGCTGCTGCGAGGCCTGTTCCGCCGCCCCTTGGAGCTGTGGCTGGTGCTCGATCGCGGGCTGTTTTTGCAGGAGCAGGGTTACCGCGTGCAACTGGGCCTGTTCTGCCCGGCACCGCTCACTCCACGCAACCTGATGCTGCTGGCGGAACGTGGATAACTTGGATCCACCACCCCACCCAGCCTGTGGATAACTCTGTTGATGAATTCCTGCCAAAGCCACTGAAAGTGCCTGTTACAGGCCTAATCCATAGCTGGTCATTTTTTGTTCATAAAAATAAATCAACGAAAAAACAGCCAGTTGCGGCGAATTGAGAACGGATCCACAAAATCGGCCGTAATCGCCGTGCAACCGCTATCGATTGTGCATAAGCGTTAATACCAAAGGACATAACCGCCGAAAACCGGCACCTGGCAGGCAGCAAATTGCGCCGGTTGGCGGCGCTTGTTATACAGACGCAGGCGCTCGCGGGCGCGTCCGAGCCAGAACCTTTGTGACTGACGGGAAAAGACAGTGACGTTCATTTCTTATGCACAGAATTTCGAAGACATCCGCCTGTGGCGCGCGCTCAAACATGTCGAAAAAGGCTTCTACATCGACGTCGGCGCCAACCACCCCACCGCCGACTCCGTGACCCGCGCCTTCTACGACCGTGGCTGGAGCGGGATCAACGTCGAACCGGTGCCGAGCTATTACGACGCCCTGTGCCAGGAGCGCCCCCGGGACAGCAACCTGCAATGCGCGGCCGGCGACAACGCCGACGCCCTGACCTTCTACGGCATCGCCGACACCGGCCTGTCCACCCTCGACCCCGCCATCGCCCAGCAGCACAAGGACGCCGGCATGCCGGTGCAGACCCAGATCGTCAGTTCGCGCACCCTGAGCGATATCTGCGAGGCCCATGTCGACGGCCCCATCCACTTCCTCAAGATCGACGTCGAAGGCCACGAAGAAACCGTGCTGCGCAGCATGGACTTCAACCGCTGGAGGCCGTGGATCCTGCTGATCGAGACTCCGTGGAACCGCGACCAGACCTGGGAAACCCTGGTCACCGGCGCCGGCTACCACCCGGTGGTGTTCGATGGCATCAACACTTTCTACCTGGCCGAAGAACACCTGAACCTCAAGGGCGCCTTCGACATCCCGCCATGCAACCTCGACGAATTCCAGTTCAACCCCGGCCACCGCTTCGTCGCCCCCGCCACCGACCTGGAACAGGCCCTGATCGCCGAACGCCAACGTGCCGACCGCGCCGAAGCCGAACTCCACGCCCTGCGCAACAGCCGCTCGTGGCGCGCCATCGAAAAACTCAAGAAAGTGCTGGTCCGCGGCTAGAGCCCGGCACAAAGCAAAAATAGTCAGATTTCAGGGGTTTACAGAACCTTGCCAATCGCTATAATCGTCGCCCTGACACGCCGGTATAGCTCAGTTGGTAGAGCAACTGACTTGTAATCAGTAGGTCCCGGGTTCGACTCCTGGTGCCGGCACCATACAAGGTTCCAGAGAAGGCTTTCAAAATCTCTGGAACCCCCGAAAAACCCGCCTTCTGGCGGGTTTTTTCGTTTTAGGGCTAAGGCAATTCGATACAAGGGGAGTCCCCTTATGTCGCGCCTCACTGCTCCACTCTCCAATTCGGCTTGCCGCTCAGCCAAGCCCACCAACTGCGCCTACAAGCTTTCGACGGCGACGACCTCTACCTTGGCAAAAGTTTTGCGCTAGTGTTTCCCTGCGGGCTAAGACGGTCTTCACGTGCATTGCCTTTAAAAACAGGTGCAAACGCTTATGACGAATGCTACGCCGTCCATCAAACTCAGCACTCTTCGGCACATTGCCCCCTATCTGAGCATGCGAGGGGTGTCGCCGCTGGAGTTCTTTCGGCGTTATGGCATTTCCCCTCATGTTTTTCAAAACCCTGATGCCTGGGTACCGCGAGCGGCCTGCTTTCATATAGCCAATGAAATGGCAGCTATCGCACAGGACCCCTTCGGCGGCGCATGTGTGGGACACCTGATCGAAGTCCGTTCACTCGGTGCCTGGGGCGAGTTGATATTGGACTCAACCAACCTCGCTCAGGCTTGTTCGGTGGCGTCGGTCTATACGGACTTACTGCATCAAGGAGGAGAAGTAAAAATCGTCACCGAAGGCCGTACGACGAAACTGATCCACCAATTTACCGGGCAGCACGGGGCTGATCCGAAGCAAGTCATTCTCGGCACTCTTGCGCTGCTTAGAAAAGTCCCTCTCATGTCCGGTGAGCCTGGCGCCATACGCGTGCATCTGCAAAACCCAAGGGAAAGAGGAGACGAGGCGCTTGAAGAATACCTGGGGCCGAATCTCGAAATGAACGCGCAGTACAACATGATCGAATTCGACCGTGAGCTGCTAGGCACGCCCCTGCAACCTGTTCGGGATGACGCCTGGAAAGTCACCGAAGCCTTGAGGTCGACAGCGGAAGCGGCAGGCGTGCTTATCGAGCAGATATCGGACCAGGATCAATCCAAACTTACTGCTATTTCCAGAAACATCGGACTGTCTTCTCGAACGCTACAGCGTCGTCTCAAATATTGCGGCATCGACTTCGAAGATTTACGCGACGAGACGCGTCGCAGCGAAGCCCTTCAGCTCATTGCCAGCGGTAAATACACCGCGACCGAAATTGCCTACATGGTGGGTTACAGCGATCAAGCGCACTTTACTCGAGCCTTCAAACGCTGGACTGGGAGTTTACCGTCGCGCTACCGCTCGGCCTTGAAACATGATTATTAAAATTCAAGACAGCGTCTTCGCCTAACCACTTCCCCCCTCCCTCCGGACCATCTGGCCCACTCCGGGCTATGCCTTCCAATAGAGACCCGCGAAGCCTGGAACTACCGGGATATGGCTTGTCGTCCTGATCTCGGCAGCCATTTCTGTGCGAGCTCCGCCAACGGCGCTACGCAATGGCTTCGCCTTTTGGCACCAAATGGCAAGTTTCCATCAAGACGTTCTTATAGAGTCTGAAAAGGTAATGCCAACACCAGCGAGCGGTGCAGCAAGCAATCCAGGCACAAGAAAAGCCTGAAGCTGGTGAATGGAATCACTTCTTATAAGATCAAGAGGTTTAAATGTCCTACTCATCCACGGCCTGTATCGTCGCCCTGACGCTGGCAACTTTTGCGAGCGCAAACGCTCAGCCATCCTCTGATACGGCGACGCGGGTGGGTGTCGATAATTTTGTCCGTGCCGAGTCCGACCTCTACATGGGCAAAAGGGTGAGCAGTGGAGGCTTTGGTCGGTTTGTCCATAGCCGCGAACCGGTTCCCATCGACGCTCAGGATGTCATCCGAATGAATCGGGACACGCTTTACTCGTCAGCGGTGTTCGATCTCGATGCCGGTCCAGTCACGATCACATTGCCTGAGGCCGGCGAGAGGTTCCTGTCGATGCAAGTGGTCAACGAAGATCACTACGTAACCGCCGTCGTTTACGGTGCCGGACGCCATACGCTGACGAAAGAGGATATCGGCACACGCTATATATTTGTCGCTGTCCGCATGTTCTTCGATCCCACAGATCGGGAAGACCTTGAGCAGGTACATGTGCTGCAGGACGCAATCAAGGTCAGCCAGGCCAAGCCAGGGGAATTTGCAGTACCGAAGTGGGATCAGGCGAGCCAGAAAAAGATGCGTGATGCCCTGGCGGTTCTTGGTTCGACGATTCCCAGCTACAACCAGTCCTTTGGCCCTAAAGGCAAGGTCGATCCGATCCACCACCTGATCGGAACGGCGACGGGGTGGGGCGGAAACCCGAGCAAGGACGCAATCTATCTCGGCGGTGTGATACCGCAGAACGATGGGAAAACCGTTTACCGTCTCAAAGTTGGACATGTCCCGGTCAACAGTTTCTGGTCTGTAAGTGTTTACAACGCCGACGGGTACTTTCAGAAAAACCCATATGACGCCTATTCGTTGAATAACCTCACGGCCAAAAAAAGTGATGATGGTTCGATTGTCATTCAATTCGGTGGTTGCGACGGAAAGATCGCCAATTGCCTGCCTATTACGCCCGACTGGAACTATACGGTCAGGCTTTATCAGCCAAGTAACGAAATACTGAATGGCCAATGGAGTTTTCCACAGCCGCAGCCCGTCGCTCTATAAGTTCAATCACTCGAATAGTCGCTGGTTCGTCAGATTAATAGGCTGGCACCTCAGTAGAGTTAAACGCAAAGGTCAGCAAGTTTGATATGGCTTATTAAGCCAGGGATGGCTCTGAACTACAGAGTTCACACCAAAGGAAATAAACAATGACAACCGAAGATAATCCACATTCTTTCAGACATCCGGTGATGTTCATCATAGGTGCAGCCCTCGCATTAACGCTGGCGTTGCCTGCACACGCAGCCATTGACGATTCAAACGGCACGCCATCCGTGATGGTAGGTGGCGGAGTTGCCGTTGGCCCTTTGTATGAAGGCTCTTCACATTACGCCGCGTTCCCTTCGCTGAAACTGAAAGCGATCTTGCCTACCGAAGACTGGGGCACCTTTACCGCGGCCTTCCCGGATGGGCTGCGTTGGGACTTGCCGGGGCTGGCGCCTTTCGGGGTGGCCCTGCTGATCGGTTATGACCAGGGGCGCAAGGAAAGAATTCATACCCTGGACGGTCGTGATGACTACTTGAAGGGAATGGGCAACCTGGACAGCACTGCCCTGGTCGGGGCGGAAGTGTACTGGATCCTGCCGGCCGGCCGCCTGTTCGTTCGCGGCCTGCAATCGAGCCAGAACCGTAACTACGGTGGCGAAAGCCTGGGGCGTACGGCGTACCTGGAAGCCGGGGTCGCCACTGCATACCCACTGTCTTCGACATTGACCCTGGACTCGACGCTGTACGGCACCTGGAGCAATGAGAACGACATGATGGCCCGCTTCGGCGTCACGGCCCAGCAAGCCGCGCGCACCCGGTTCGAGGAATACCACCCCGGTGGCGGGATGCGGGACGTGACCTTGAAGCTGGGCCTCACCTGGCAATGGCAGCCACAGCTGGCACTGGAAGGCGGCATCAAGACCTACGCCCTGGTCTCCGACGCCCGCAACAGCCCGCTGACAGGTGAGAAGGTCGGTGCAGGTGCCTATCTGAACGCCTTGTACCGGTTTTGATAAACCGCTGGTACCGGCGCCGTCCGATACATGGATAGACAAGGAAGCAATCGATGAAAACAGCATATGAACAGTTGGGGCTGACGCTATCCCTGGCCGGCGTGCTTTGGTCGGGGTTGGTGCTTGCCGACGATGCCGCCACGAAAGTCACGGACCCTCACTTCAAGCTGGCGCCAGGCTATCTTGACCCGGCCGACTTGCCAGTGCGCCTGGCGCTGCTCGGTGCCCCGCCAAAACCAGACTCCGCGGCGCTGGCGCGGGATGAAGAAGCACGGCGTGCGGCGCTGGCGCTGCGTGGCTCGAGCCGGGAGAAACTCGCGGCAGTGGATGCGGAGCTGTCATTCCCGGGCCCGGCGAAAACATTCTCCTGCGCGCTGGGCACGCAGATCACCGAGAAAAATACACCGCATCTTTATACCTTGATGCAGCGCACCCTGACGGATGCGGGCGGTTCCACCTACGCCGGGAAAAATGCCTACAACCGTACCCGCCCATTCGTGGCGCATAACGAAGGAACGTGCCGCAAGGACATGGAGCCACTGCTGCGCACGGATGGTTCCTGGCCGTCCGGCCACTCCGCCGCGGGCTGGGCCTGGGGCCTGGTCCTGGCTGAGATCAACCCTGCACGCGCCACCGAATTGATGACCCGTGGCCTGTCATACGGCCAGAGCCGGGTCATCTGCGATGCACACTGGCAGAGCGACGTGGATGCTGGCCGCATCATGGGGGCCGCCACTGTGGCGAGCCTGCATGGCAATCCGGCGTTCCTGGCGGACCTCGCGGCGGCGAAGGAAGAGGTCAAGGCTGCTCAAAAGGCAGGCCTGAAGCCTGCAGAAGACTGTGCGGCCGAGGGCGTGGCTCTCTCACTGACCCAGCACTGACCGGAGAAGCACCATGATGCACAGTGACAACCCTCGCTCGCCGTTGTGGCGTCAGCACGCCCGCCTGGCTCTGCTGTTCGGCGCCTTTACGACCGCCGGATCCAGCCTGCCGATGGTGGCCATGGCGGCAGACGATGATGGCTGGCAGTTCAACGGCGGCCCTTACCTGTGGGGCGCCGGGATTCGTGGGCACGTGGGCCACCGTAGCACCGGGACCCAGTTTATAAAGTCCGACTTCTCGGACATCGCGCGCACTGTCGATATGTCGGTGATGCTGATGGGCGAGGCGCGGCGTGGGCCATACAGCGTACTCACCGACCTGATGTACATCGACACCGACACCCGCAACCGCCTGCCAGAGGGCGCCCCGGCGTCCAAGCTTGAGGTGGAAAGCAAGACGGCTTCCGGATTCCTGGGGGGAGGCTACACCCTGCTGGGGGATGACAATCATCGGCTGGACGTCGCTGGCGGCGTGCGCGTCTGGTACAGCAGCACCACCATCACCCTGCATGGTGGACCTGCTGGCGGCCTGTCCGGGTCCGACCAGGCTACCTGGGCGGACGCCATGGTGGGGCTGCGTGGGCACTATGCCGTGAATGAGCGATTCTGGCTGTCATCCTGGGGAATGGTGGGCGCCGGGCAGTCCCGGGAAGACTGGGACCTGGCCGCGCTGGCGGGCTGGGAGTTCTTGCCCGGCTTTTCCGCGGTGGCCGGTTACCGGGCCATGGGGGTGAATTATCGCCATGACGGTTTTGTCTACGACATTGTCCAGAAGGGGCCACTGTTGGGTATCAGTGGGCGATTCTGAGGTTTTCATAGAGCCTTGTCCGACATCCCTCCTCGCTTTCAAATCCCCTTCAGCACTACGCCGCGCTCCAAGCCCCCATCAAGGGTGCTATCAATTATTTAATCCAAATATATTTCTTATACTTTTCAATTAATTAAAAACGTATTCCTGCCGCAAAAAGTAAAAGCATTCATGACCTGCCCCTAAAAGAACAGTCATCCTCATCAGTTATCGTTGTTTTACAACGATCAATTTTCTCGAACATCCCGTTCGATATTTTCTCATATTCACAGAAGCCAATTAGATCGATCATGCGCCACGACTCACGCAGATGCAGGGTGAAACGGTGGGATGGATAACTAATCTGATCGCCTATTTAACAGGCAGTCAGTCAGCTCAAAACACACCTCAAGAGGAAGTACGCATGGCTAAGGTATTGGTTCTTTATCATTCGATGTACGGTCATATCGAAACAATGGCCCAGAGCGTGTCGGAAGGTGCCCGGAGCGTTCCCGGGGTCGAGGTCACTATCAAACGCGTACCCGAAACCATGGACCCGGAAGCCTTCAAGGCTGCCCATGGGAAAGTGGATCAGAGCGCTCCGGTGGCCACACCAGGCGAGCTGGGCGACTACGACGCAATCATCCTGGGTACTCCGACCCGCTTCGGCAACATGTCGGGCCAGATGCGCAACTTCCTCGACCAGACCGGCGGGCTGTGGGCCAAGGGCGGGCTGGTTGGCAAGCTCGCCAGTGTATTCACCTCGACGGGTACGGGTGGTGGCCAGGAGATGACCATTACCTCCACGTGGACCACCTTGGCTCACCACGGCATGATCATTGTGCCCATCGGTTATAGCTCGCCAGCCTTGTTCGACACTTCCAGTGTCGGCGGTGGCACGCCTTATGGCGCATCCACCATTGCCGGTGGTGACGGCTCTCGCCAGCCTGATGCCCGTGAATTGGACATCGCTCGTCACCAGGGCCAGTACGTGGCACAACTGGCGGTCAAACTGAGCAAGTAACAAATCGCCAGGTGAGCGCTGAGGCAGACACTGCATAAGCAGTGTCTGGATTCGACTCCCGGTGCGGCACCTACAAAACAAAGCCCTCGCAACGATGCGAGGGCTTTGTTGTTTCTACCAGACGTACATTGTTCTAGCGGCTCTTGAGTTATCCACACCTGCCGCTCATACAAAACATAATCGTGGCTCCGTCGCACATCGGTCCGACTATCCGGGAGCGGGCAACTGATCTTGCAATACGAGTAAGCCGGCATCCATTTTGATCCACGTGCCCAAATGAGGCATCGCGCTCTACCGCCAAAGCTCAATTCAAAAGAGTTACAGGGGCCGCCAGTTTTAGCTACTCCCAAACTTGCTGATCATTGCTTTGGTGGCGGGCAGTCAGCCTGTAGGAAAACCATCGAATAAGTGAAATGCCTATCGAAAGACAGGGGCGGAGTACCGGGGGCGGTCCACTCCGCATAGTTGCCTGTCATGGCGGTAGGGCTGTCCAGCTTACCCATCGCCATGCTCGCAATAGTACCGATCTGGGAGATGGGAATACTTCCATACCAATGGACATCTTTTTCGTTCTTGAACCAGTTGCCGTTCCAATTGGGTTCGCTTGTGGAATACCAGGTGTTATCGGCTTTTAAGCAAACCGTCTGAACAGTCGCCGCAGCTCCGCCTGGAATGGTGAACGTCGACATCCGCCATAAGCCAACAGGCGAACTATCAGCATGAGCTGCGCCAACAGCCCCAGCAGCAAGGCCAAGCGAAAGCACAAGACGGATAAAGCTTCCCTTCATAAATTCTCTCCATGGAAAAATGTTGCATTGAGTTGAACTGGATAGAATTCCAGTCAAAATAACTGTACATACATACAGTATTTCGACGCAACCCCATGCCGATGAAATTTCTCCGGAAGGCCAATCATTTGCCCCCTGCAAGGCATGCACAAAAGCTCGGCAGGCTTTAAGCGCAAGGGCTGCCAGATCTCCTGCGGGCAACAAACCGCTAATACCCACTTCACCAGGCCAATTCGAACAGAAGGATTCCCCCCTCGGATTGCCCTATGTGCCCGCAGCCCCCGGCTGGCAAGGCGTTGCCAAGGTGGGTGCTATACTTTTTTAGCTAGCAACAAGCGTGCGGTGTTATCCAGAGCGACAGGAAAACGGTCTGGAATTTCATATAACAACTGCAGAAAAAATGGGGGCCTCTGCGACGATGAAGTAGGAGGTGACTCATGAACCGACACTTTTACATCAGCGATAATCTCGACGATCTGGAAACCGTTGAAAGCGAACTGGAAGCCAGCGGTATCAGTACCGAGCAGATTCACGTGCTCAGCGACCGGGATGCGGATGTGGAACAGCATCACCTGCATGATGTGAACTCACTCATGAAGCAGGATGTCGTCCACTCTGGCGAGATTGGCGCGGTCATTGGCATACCGCTCGCGGCATTGGTACTGATCGGTGCCTATCTGGCAGGTTGGACCGAGTCCGCGGCAGGCTGGGTGCCGTTCATCTTTCTGGCGATCGTGATCCTGGGATTCTGTATCTGGGAAGGCGGCTTCTTCGGTATCCAGGTACCCAATGCCCACTTCAGCAATTTGAAAAAGACGCTAAGGGACGGCGAGCACATCTTCTTCGTGGATGTAGAACCCGCTCAGGAAACAGTCCTGGATCGGGTCATCAGCCATCACCCACAGCTACAGGTCGCCGGAACCGGCGCAGCAGCCCCTCACTGGGTAGTGGCCTGGCTGCAGAAATGGCATCAGTTCAAGCGAACGATATAGAACGCCATTGAAGAAGGACGCAGCGCTTGAGCGCCGGAGGCGGAAGCCGGTCATGGCCCGAGGAAGATCCCCCGGGTGGAAAACACGTAGTCCGCCTCGGCTGCCATCAGGCCAACCAGCACCAGCAGGCACAATGGCGGGACGAGTATGGCGTAGACCATCGCCAGGCGTTCCCACGCCATGTGCATGAAGATGGAAACGATCAGGCCAGCCTTCAACAACATGAGGACCAGGATCAGCGACCACCTGAAGTAGCCCTGGAAGTGAAAGTAGTCGACCAGGTAGGACAGGGTACTGAGTACGAACAACAGCCCCCAGATCTTCAGGTACAAGCTCACTGGATGCTGTTGACCTTGTGCATGTGCCATCGCCGGTACTCCTCTGCAGGCTCACCATAAGTAGAAGAAAGCGAAGATAAATACCCACACCAGGTCCACGAAGTGCCAGTACAGCCCGGCTATCTCGACGATCTGATAGTTGCCGGAGCGCTCGTAGTCACCGCGCAATACCTTGAAGGCGACGATGCTCAGGTAAATGACTCCGACCGATACATGCAGCCCGTGGAAACCGGTAATCATGAAAAAGCTGGCACCGAATTGTGCGGCGCCCATGGGGTTCGACCAGGGGCGTACGCCTTCGGCGATGAGCTTGCTCCACTCGAACGCCTGCATGCTGACAAAGGTCGCCCCGAAGGCTGCGGTAGCCAGCATCAAGGCCGCGCATTTGCCGCGTACACGGCGATAGGCGAAGTTCACGGCCATGGCCATGGTGCCGCTGCTGCTGATCAGCACGAAGGTCATGATCGCGATCAGAATCAACGGAATTTTAACGCCACCGATGGTCAGGGCGAACACTTCGCTGGGGTTCGGCCAGGGGGCGGTGGCACTCATGCGCACCGACATGTAGCCGGTCAGGAAGCAGGTGAAGATGAAGGTGTCGCTGAGCAGGAAGATCCACATCATCGCCTTGCCCCAGGGCACTCGCTTGAACGCATCCTGATCCGAGGCCCAATCGGTGGCGATGCCCTTCCATCCCGCTACCAGCGTATCGGGTGGGGTCGGGACGGGCTCTTGCGGAGGGGTTGCTGAGGGCAATGCCATGGCGTCACCTCAGGCCGCAGAATGCGGCGATGGCTTGATAGGTTTCCGGCGTGCTGGTCAGCAGGGCGAAGAGGACGATCCAGAGTCCCAGCAGGTAGTGCCAGTAGATGGCGCAGAGCTCCACGCTGGGCTGCAGTTGCGATAGCGGAACCCGTCGCAGGAACCTGGCGCCGACTCGGCCCCAGGCCACCAGGCCTCCCAGCAGGTGCAGCCCGTGTACGCCGGTCAGCAGATAGAAAAAGCTGTTGGCCGGATTAGCGGAGACGAAGTAACCCCAGTCGACAAACTGCTTCCAGACCCAGAGTTGCCCCCCCAGAAAGGCAATCGCAAAGACGCCGCCCAGGGTGAAGCCGAGGGTGGCCCCGTTCAATGCGCCCCGCCGGGCGGCCAGCCGCGCCCACTGCAGGCTGATACTGCCCAGCACCAGTAGGAGCGTGTTCAACCAGAGTTGCCGAGTACTGGCCAGCGGCGCCAGGGGCTCGGTCAGCGGCTGCCAGTCGGCCATTTGCGAACGTGCGATGAAGGCCAGCAGGAACAGCAGGAACAGCGAGGTCACCACCCCCAGGAATACGCGCAGGCCCACTTTCGCGGCTTTCACCCTATCGAGACCTTCCGCTGGGGGCTGGCTCCAACTGCCTCCGGCGCCGGCGCTTTCGGTGTTTTTCAATAGCGGCCTGTTCATGGTCTTTCGCCCGCGATCCTGGCTTCTGCGTCGCGCTGCCTCATCTGCTCCAGCTCCTGGGCAGAAACCGTCTGTGGCACGAAGTCCTGCTCTATCCCGGGCACGCTGTAGTCATAGGCCCAACGATGCACCACCGGCAGCTCCGCGCCCCAGTTGCCATGCACTGGCGGGGTGTCCGGTGTCTGCCATTCCAGGCTGACGGCCCCCCATGGGTTCGGGCCCGCCGGCTTGCCTTTGAAGGCACTCCAGGCCAGGTTGAAGAGGAACAGCAGCTGGCATACCCCGACCGTCAGCGCGACAACGGTGATGAACGCATTCAGTTGCTGCGCCGATTGTGGGATGAAGTCGTAGTTCTGCCAGGCGTAATAGCGGCGTGGCATGCCCAGCAGCCCCAGGTAGTGCATGGGGAAGTAGATGCAGTAGGTACCCAGGAAGGTTATCCAGAAATGCAGCTTGCCCAGGGTGTCGTTCAGCAGGCGCCCGGTGACCTTCGGAAACCAGTGATAGATGGAGCCAAAGACCACCAGGATCGGCGCGACCCCCATGACCATATGGAAGTGGGCCACCACGAAGTAAGTGTCCGACAGCGGGATATCCACAATCACGTTGCCGAGAAACAACCCGGTGAGCCCACCGACCAGGAAGGTGACGATAAAGGCCAGGGCGAACAGCATCGGCACCGTCAGGTGAATGTCGCCATGCCACAGGGTCAGCACCCAGTTGTAGACTTTCAGCGCGGTCGGCACGGCGATGATCAGGGTGGTGGCGGCGAAAAAGAAACCGAAGTACGGGTTCATTCCGCTGACGTACATGTGGTGCGCCCAGACCACGAAGCTCAACACGCCGATGGCGATAATGGCCCAGACCATCATGCGATAACCGAAGATGTTCTTGCGCGCATGGGTGCTGATCAGATCGGAGACCAGGCCGAACGCCGGGAGGGCGACGATGTAGACCTCCGGATGGCCGAAGAACCAGAACAGGTGCTGGAACAGTATCGGGCTGCCGCCCTGATGCGCGAGCTGCTGCCCCATGGAGATCACCGCCGGCATGAAGAAGCTCGTGCCCAGCAGCTTGTCGAACAGCATCATCACGGCGCTGACGAACAAGGCCGGAAAGGCCAGCAGGGCCAGGATCGAGGCCATGAAGATGCCCCAGACGGACAGCGGCATGCGAAACAGCGTCATGCCGCGAGTGCGGGCCTGCAGCACCGTGGTCACGTAGTTCAGCCCGCCCATGGTGGCAGCGACGATGAAGATCGCCAGCGACACCAGCATCAACACGATGCCCCATTCGGTACCCGGGGTGCCCCGTGTGATGGATTGCGGCGGATAGAGTGTCCAGCCCGCCCCGGTGGGCCCGCCCGGGACGAAGAAGCTGGAAAGCAGCACCAGGACCGAGAGCAGGTAGAACCAGAAACTCAGCATGTTGACGTAGGGGAAGACCATGTCCCGGGCGCCGACCATCAGCGGAATCAGATAGTTGCCAAAGCCGCCCAGGAACAGCGCCGTCAGCAGGTAGATGACCATGATCATCCCGTGCATGGTCATCGCCTGGTAATAGGTGCTGGCATCCATGAACCCGAGGCTGCCGGGAAAGCCGATCTGCATGCGCATCAGGCCGGACAGCACCAGGGCGACGAGCCCCACGGATATAGCCGTCAAGGAATATTGGATGGCGATGACCTTGTGGTCCTGGCTCCAGATATAGCGCGTAAAGAAGCTCTTCGGTTCGTGCAAAACTTCTGTTTCTGCGTGCTCGACATAAGCCATCAGGTCATCCTCCGGTAAGTTTCGGAGCATTTCCGGCTATTTACGGCGACTTGCCCGATTCCACCTTGCCGGCATCAGCGTCGACAGCAGCTTTCGACTTGATGAAGGCGATCAGAGCGTCCAGTTCCTTGTCATTGGGGGTAAGGGTCGGCATCACTGCGGCATAACCCTTGACGATCGCAGCGCCAGGTTGGCGCACGGAATCCTTCAGGTAGCCCTCATCGACCTTGATCTGAGAACCATCGGCCAGGGTTTCCGTCTTGCCGTACAAACCCTGCCAGCTCGGGCCGATACCCTGGCTGCCATCGACGCTGTGGCAGGCCAGGCAACCCAGCGATTCGGCCAGCCGTTGTCCCTGCGCCGCCAGCTCATCCTGTGCGCCCGCAGGGCCTTGCTCGTTCTGCTCCGCGGCACTCAGCGACTTTATGAAGGCCACCACGGCGGCCAGGTCATCCTCGGTGAAAGTATAGGCCACCATGACTGGCGGATAGCCTTGGACCAGCCTGGCCTGCGGCTTGAGAATCGACTCCTTGAGGTAGGCCTCGTCGACCTGGACGCGGGTGCCATCGGCCAGCGGTTCCGAGCGGCCGTACAGGTCCTTCCAGCCCGGGCCCAGGCTGGCGCTGCCATCCAGGCTATGGCAGGCGCGGCAGCCATGGCTTTCCACCAGTTGGCGGCCTTTTTCCAGCAGGCTGTCCCAGCTCGGCGTGGCGACGCTGGTCAGCGTCTGGGCAAAGGTCGGCTGGCTGGCGAACCATTGGTCGAAAGCGCCCTGCTCCTCGACGACCAGATGGCCGCGCATGTTGAAATGCCCCACGCCACAGTACTCGGCGCACAGCACTTCAAACTTTCCGAGCCTGGTCGGGGTGAACCAGAAGTGGGACACCATGCCCGGCACCATATCCATCTTCGCGCGCATCTGCGGAATATAGAAATCGTGCAGTACGTCCTTTGCGCGCAGCAGGACTTTTACCGGCCGGTCGATGGGCAGGCGCACTTCATTGTTCATGATCAGCACATCGTCCTGCCCCGCAGGGTCGTTGCGGTCAAGACCGAAGGGGTTGCCGGGATCGATCCATTTGACATCCGCCTTGCCGAGTTTTCCGTCCTGTCCGGGAAAGCGAAAGGCCCACTGCCACTGCTGGGCAACCACTTCGAGCTGAGTAGCCTCTTGCGGCACCTGGACGAAATCGTTGTAGACCACCAGGCCGGGCGCCAGCATGCCGATGATGCCCAGCGAGGTGAGGATGACCAGCCACCCTTCCAGCTTCTTGCTTTCCGGCTGGTAGTGCGCCCGGGAACCTTCCCGGTGACGGAACCGAATCACGGCAATGGCCATGAATACCGTGATGGCGATGAAAAAGATGCCGGTGATGACCAGGGTGATCAGCAGCGTGGTGTCTATCGACCCCCAGTTGGAGGCAGCCGGCGTCATGTGCCAAGGAGCAAACAGGTGAAACAGCACTGAAGCGACAACGACTAGAACCAAGATGATTGCTATCGCCATTTTCTCGTCATCCTGTGCCGGTTGTTCTGTGGCCATGCAAACGCAACGTCGCCCAACCGCAGCGTCACACCGATGTCTAACCCTCCTCCCAAGCCTGCTGGAACATTGCCTCTATCCCCGGGGCAAATCTTCTGAAAAGTATAGTGCGCCCCAACGGACGTGCGGCGGCGCCCCATATACAGGACGGGCGGTCAGGGGCTGTTTTCGACTCACAAAAAAGCCCTCGGGGCGATGCGAGGGCTTCGTTGTTTCCGGGCCACACTCTGTCCTGCTTTGGACCCTTACCGCATGCGTTTCAGTACTTCTCCCGTACCCATGCCGAACTGATGCCTGATTGGATAGCAGCACATGTCGGCAAGTTACTTGAGCCATCCCATGTACTTTCCGACTCCCCAAAGCGCAAACATCGAAGTCCCGGCAAGCACCAAAAGCCCGTATTGAATAGCTATCACCCTCTTCAGGTGCTTCGGGAATTTGGCGATGTCGTCCGGATCAGCGCCCCCATCCTTCAGATATAACTTTGGAGTCAGCAGCACCCCGGCAATGGTCCCCATCATGAACAAACGTCCAAACGGATCTTTGCCCATCAGGGGCTTCCTGATCTGAATGGCACGACAATTCGAGAGATGCTTCAGCATCTCGTCCATTCTTGTATAGGAGGTGTAAAGCCACAGGGCTAACGAGAGCAGTATCAATACAAACACCGATATCCAGCTCAGGGCATAGCTATCAAGCATGGTTAGTTGCTCACTTTATCCAGCCCATGTACTTGCCAATCCCCCAGAGAACAAACAGCAGCACTCCCCCAAAAAGTGCAGCCACGTACGAGAGCTTTATCATTCGACGCAGCGGGCCTGGAAAGCTTTTGTAGTCCTCGGCATCCAGATCACCACCTTTCAGCGAACGCTTGTAGAAGGTCAGCATGCCGCCCACGCTGATCAGCATGAAGAAGCGAGTAAAGGGATCTTTCCCCATGACAGAGCGTCGCAACTGGATACCACGTGAGTTGCTCAAGCTGCTGAGTATTTCGTTCATCCGGAAATAGGCGAAGTACAGTTGCGTTCCAATGAATAAAAACGCCAATGCAAAACTCGCGATCACCAAGATGAAAAAAATATCTTCAGCTTCAAACACGCCTACTCCTCTACCCCAATCAGCATCTCCAAGTCGCTTGGCAGTGCTTGACCAATCAGTTCGGATATTTGCGCAACTTGCTCGTTGGTCAGAGGCCATAGCCCCTCAGCCATTGCCTCAAGGCTTTCATGACCAAGAAGCTGCACAATCTGATCGTTAAAAGCAGCGTTTACATCAAGCTCATATTTGAGCGAGTCGTCTTCTGCGTTATTGGGTAAAAATCCGGTAATACACAAGTACATGAACACCTCTATTTTTCGACTTTTCTTCCTGGATCAGCGGGCTTGGTTTGCTCGCCAGTGATGGGGTCAAACTCACCTAAGTGCTTACCCTGTTTGTCGTAAACTTCAACTGCCCCATGCTGGCTGTCCCACTCGTAAATTCGACCTTTCCGATCCTTCCAACGACTACGCAGGCTACCACCGCCCTGAACCCTGCTTTTTGAATTGACTTTGGTGGCGTCAGGAAAGGCCGCCAACCCTTTAGGTGCAAGATGGTAGCGATGGTTACCCGATACACTCAGTGAAATGTAGATAGGCTGAATATCGGTGTTAGGGAACCAGATAATTGCGTCTTGATAGTCTGGAGGATGTACGGGATTAATCAGGATACGGTCGGCTTGTTCGGTCGGCGGATAGATCCACGCTGCTGGTTGCATCGCAGCCCCCTCCAAGGCAGGAATGCCCAACACCGCGCTGGGATCGGCTGCTGGAGTCCAGATGACTTCAATCCCGTTCCCCATGTCCGCCACTAGCTGTTCACCTTGAACCCGAGCAGTGATTACCGGCACACGTTGCCACTCACTCTTCGTCCCTGTGTAAAACCCGTAAATACTGACCGATCCGTTTGGCAGGTGTTTAACATTCACCCGGACCCGTGTGTTGCCTTGGCTCAACTGTGCGTACTGCTCAGACGTGTAAAACGCACTGTCAGCTGACGTGATGTCTGGCATCAGCAACGCAACCGTCCCCACCAGAAGAGGTGCACCTACGCAGCCCTCGACGACGCCCAATGCCAAGGTTCCTCCCAGGCGGCTTGCTAGGGTTGCAGCGTTACTGGAACCACCAATCCATTGCAGAGCGGTACCGGTAATGGATATTGCACTACCAGTACCCAGCACTGCATAGGCGCCGTACTGTTTCAACGATTCGACCGGTACAAATCCGCCAGGATTGCTGTGATTTATAACCCCATCCGGCAATGTGCAGGACTTGGCAAAAACACAGCCCCTGAGCACGGGGGAGGGATTTTTTTCTGGAGGAGATGGGGGATCGGCAGGAAGCGGTGGCGCCTTGACGAGTTGCCTGCGTTCATCGCGCAAAAGTGCATCGAACCGCTTCTTTTCCTTCATTGCTTGTTCATAACAGACTTTGCAGTGGTGTCCTGCGAAAGGGTCGCCAGCCATAAGAGAATCATCCTGATGAGCTAGCGGAACACTCTATTAAGTAGCACCCAACCTTGGCTTTAAGGGCTTTCTGATTCAGCAACTCAAACAACAGGCCGAACAGCATCCCCAACGCCGTGCCCGCCATGCTCAAATAGCCCCCCACTTTTGTTACCAGCCACACCCGATCCGGAGCCGAACATGAAAAGAACCGCCGCCCTGACCTTGGCCCTGATGCTCAGCCTGCTATCGCTCCACGCCCAGGCAGAAGCAGTGGGCGATGCCGAGGCCGGTGGCAAGCTGTTCAAGCGCATTTGCGGCGGCTGCCACAATATCGGGCCTTCGGTGCGCAGTTCCTTTGGGCCGCAGCTCAATGGGGTTTTCGGGCGCACGGCAGGCAGCGTGGCGGACTATCAGTACTCCGAGGCGATGAAGTCGTCCGGCATTGTCTGGACCCGCGACAAGCTGGTGGCCTATCTGGAAGATCCGAAGGCGGTGGTGCCTGGCACGCGGATGATTTTCTGGGGGTTGAGCGATCAGGAGAAGATCGACAATCTGCTGGCTTATCTGCAGAGCTTTCAGGCGCAACAACCCTGAGTGACCTGATAAATCAAAGTCGCCAACAAACCTCCTAGACCCCGAATTGTCACTTTGCTTTGCCCGCTGTTGCAGCCCACCGAGCACCACGCTAACCTCTCGCCCGTCGTTGCAAATTCAACGACCGGGCTTGGTAACCCGATGAGTAAACGGCGCTACAGCGCCCCCCGTGACGAGTGCAGGCGCTTTTTTTGCGCCTGCCATTTTGTCATGGCGGCTGTGCGCGGGAGACCTTCGGGTCTGCCGGGCTCGTTTACCCCGGTTTACCAACCTGCGTACAGCTGCCACCCCTTCGCTTGGTAACGAACGTGGTAGCTCCCTCTCAGTAAACGGAGCGACATCATGGACGCCATCAATCCGCTTGAAACCTGCATCACCAATCTGTGCCCCAGTCCCACCCTTGACGTGCTTTCCAGCGTCGGAGGTGCACAGTGACTCATCTTCAAGACCTAAAAACCCCCGGCCTCACCCCCTGCCCTTTCCACGCAGGCGAACCCCTGTTCCACGTCAGCAGCGGCATTCCGATCCGTGAGGCCCTGTCCCACGCCTCGGACCTGCTGCATATCGCCAAGCGGCTGGCCGAAGACGCGGCCATGGAGCGCAGCACCGACCGGCATGCCTGGGCGTCGCATTACTTGCAGGCGATGAGTAAGGCGCTGATCGATGATGTGGTGAAGGTGCTGGAGTAACAGCGGCGTGTGGCGATATGGGCTGCGGGGGTTACGCAGCCCTTTGGAGCGCGGGCGCTTCGCGCCCGATCGCAGCCTGGCGGCAGCGGCTACAGGGAGCTACGGGGCTATTCAGGACGGGACAACGCCCACAAAAAAGCCCCGAACCAGTCGGGGCTTTTTCTATTGCCGGCCTTGCATCAGGCCGCGATCAGGCGTTCATCAGAACACGTTGATCGGGTAGTCGACGAACACACGCAGTTCGTTACCGCTGTCGTTGTAGCCGCTGGATTTCTGCGATACGCGCAGGATCGAGCTACGCACCTTGACGCTCAGGTCCTTGGCCGGGCCGCTCTGGACTACGTACTTGAACTGGTTGAAGATTTCACGCTCGGTGCCGCCAGTGGTGGTCTGGCCATCGCTGTTGGTGGAGGTGATGTTGTCGCCACGCACGTAAGCCAGGTTGTAGGTCAGGCCCGGTACGCCGAAGGCACCGAAGTCCAGACCGTAGCCCAGCTGCCAGCTGCGTTCGTCTTCAGCGTTGAAGTCGGACCAGTAGGAGTTGGCCAGGTAGATGGTGTTGCCACCGTCGCCCACGCGATTCTGACCACGCTGGTAACCGCCGTAGGCGTAGCCCAGGTTGCTGTCGCCGGTGCTGCGCTGGTGCGCCAGGGTGAACGAGTGCGGGCCGGTGGCGTAAGTGGCCGCCAGGCTCCAGATCTTGTTGTCCTGGCCGCCTGCGTTGACGTCTTCTGCGTAGGACTTGTCCAGCTTGGTGCGGTAGCCGTTGAAGTCGAAGGTCAGGGACTGATCGGTGGCCAGCGGGAACACGTAGTTCAGGTTCACGTACTGCTTCTTCAGCACGTCTTCGACGTCGGAAGCGTACAGCGAGCCCTTGAACTGTTCGGTGAACTGGTAGCTACCGCCCAATACGTTGATCGACTTCAGGCCACCGCTGTCACGGCCTTCGGCGCTTTTACGCGACTCGGCGGTGAAACGACCGGCGTTCAGCTCCAGGCCCTTGATCTCTTTGGAGGTGATCAGGGTACCGGTGTAGCTTTCCGGCAGCAGACGGCCATTGTCGTAGCTCAGCACCGGCAGGGCCGGCATCTGGTCGCCGTAGGTCAGGACGGTGTTGGACAGGCGGAACTTGACCGCGGCGCCGGCCTTGGCCAGGTCGCCTGCCGGGCTCTTGTTGCCGCCTTCGCTTGGCTTGAAGAAGTCGATGCCCTGGCCGCCGCTGTGGCTGCCTTTATCCAGGCGCAGGCCGTACAGGCCGAAGGCGTCGACGCCCACGCCCACGGTGCCTTGGGTGAAGCCCGACGAGAAGGTACCGATGGCCGCTTGACCCCACTCGCGCTGGTCGTCGTTACCGTTTTTCTTGTCGCGATTGATGTAGGCGTTGCGCAGCAGGATTTTCAGGCTGCTGTCTTCGACAAAACCCTTGGACTCAGCCTGGTCGTTAGCCATAACTTGAGTACTGCTCAGAATCCCCAGTGCGATCAGACCGATCCGCTTGTTCAACATTTTATTTTCCTTATTACGGGTTGATGACGCGCTGTGGTGCTCCTTGGAAACGGCGCTTAAGCGCTCTTTTTTCAGGCCAGAACAAAAAGACCCGCCCACGAAGAATCGCGGCGGGCCTTTTATTATTTGAATGTCATGGCCGTTGGCCACAGGCGTTGGCGCGAATCCTAGCCGCGCCCCGAACAGTGTGTCAATTTCAAGAATCGTCTGAAAATAGGCAAAAATCGTCTAAGAACTTAACGATCCTTGATGGCCAGTTGCACGGTATGGCTGTCGACGAACTGTTCGAAGTGCGTGACCTTGCCATCCTTGAGGGTCCATAAATGGGCCACGCGGGCATTCAGCGGTTTGCCCGTGGCTTTATAGACGCCGCTGTAATTGCCGTAGGCGAACACCTTGTCGCCCTGGGCCACATAGTTCTCGACGGTGAAGGCAAACCCTTCCCATTCGGTGGCCAGGCGCTTGAAGACATTCTCCACCACGGCATCGAAACCGACGTAGGTGCCGGCGTAGGGAAAGCCTGCCGCCTCGGTCCAGCGCGCATCGGCGGCCAGGGCGGCGGCGGTGTTTTTCGCGTTCTCCTGGGAGTTGGCCCCTTCGTAGGTGCTTTTGATCAGTGCCAGGTTATCCATGGGTGACTCCGTCAATAAGTGGATGGTTCAAAGGGCGCAACCGTCCAGGCCACAGGCCTGCAGGCTGGGTGAAAGCTCGACCTCGGACGTGCCGAAGGCCTCGCTCAGCCACTCGGCGAATGCCTGCGGCTTGCCCAACCAGGGGCTGATATCGATCAGCCTGAACTGACCGTCCTGCTCCAGTACCAGGGTAGGGAAACCCTGGCCACCTACCCGGGCCAACAAGGCGCGGCTGGCCTTGATGTGCTCGTTCAGGCTGTTCGCCGCGGCGTACTCGAAAGCTTCCTCGAACTCGCCACGCTCAAAGCCCAGGCCTTCGGCGAGTTCCAACAGTACGCCGACATCGGCGATGCGTCGCCCTTCGACGTAATGCGCCGTCTGCAAGCGTCCGAGCAATTCCAGGCCGCGCCCGGCGAGCGCCTGCGCCGCCAGTACCGCGGCAATCGGCGGGGCCGAATCGAAGAGAGCCGAATAGTCGCGCAGCAAGCCTTCGAAGTAGGCCTCGCCGAACGGCTGCCCGGTGTATTCGGCAATGCGCCGGTCATGGGGCATGACGTAGTCGCGCAGTTGCGGCGAAACCTGCTGGCAGTTGCGCCCGGTCATCATGCCGCCGCCATGGGTCACCACCGGCAGCACCGCCTGGGCCGCCTGCACCAGCGGCTTGGCGCCGTAGCACCAGCCGCACAAAGGATCGTAGATGTAATGAAGGGTCGCTGCTGACATGCAAGGCTCCGGGACAAGGCCGATAAATTCGATGGCGGCAGACTATGCCTGTGGCCCTGGATGAAAAACGCCGGAATGGCTTTTAGTTTGTTTCGCGAATCGGTCGAATCAATGATGTATCCACCACATTTCAATCCAGACACAAATTGAAACAATCCGTCCAGGGAACTTTTCAAGAATAATTAACGAAAGTAAATAGCAAGCATTACCATTCGCGCCCACTGTTTCCTTCACCCTTCTGGATGCGTTTTTCCATGCCTGCCCCCTTCCGCCTGACTCCCCTCACCCTTGGCTTTTGCGCCTCGCTGACGGCCGGTTTCACCTGCGCCGCCCCGACCACCCTGCCGGCTACCGCCATCAGCGCAGAAGTCGATGCCGACGACCCACGAGTCAAGGAAGTCAGCACCGCGACCCGCACCGCCACGCCGGTGCGCTACGTGCCGCAAGCCATCGACTCGGTGAAGACCAGCAACGTGCTGGACTACGGCATCAACGATCTGGGCACGGCCCTGAGCGGTATTCCCAACGTCAGCAGTGGTGCCGACACCCGCTTCGACAGCCTGCGCATTCGCGGTTTCGACGCCAGCAACGACTTCTACCTCGACGGCGTCCGTGACGACAGCCAGTACGTGCGCGACCTGCACAACATCGAGCGCATCGAGGTGCTCAAGGGCCCGGCGGCGGTGCTCTACGGCCGTGGCAGCCAGGGCGGGATCGTCAACCGGGTGAGCAAGTTGCCGCAGTTCGGCCGCCACTCCAGCGTCGAAGTCAAAGGCGGCAGCGAAGACCTGCGCAGCCTGTATGCCGACCTCAGCGCCGACCCCAGCGAGAACATCAGCCTGCGCCTGAACATGGGCAACCAGGACAACAACAGCTTCCGCGACGGCGTCAGTGGCAGTCGCCAGCTGTTCGCGCCATCCATGAGCTGGCAGCTGACGCCAGACCTGAACTGGCTGGTGCAGTACGAATACAGCCGCTACAACCGCACGCCGGACCGCGGCATCCCGGGGATCGACGGGCGCCCGGCGGACGTGAGTCGCGACACCACTTACGGCGACAAGCGCGACTACATCGACGACAAGTCCCAGTCCCTGCGCTCCAAGCTCAGCTACGAGTTGAACGACAACTGGCAACTGCGCCATACCCTGAGCCTGTTCAAGCTCAACAGCGATTTCGACAACACCTACCAGACCGGCTACGACAGCCGCACCAAGCGGGTGAACCGCCAGCGCTGGCAGCAGGACCTGAACACCCGCAACCTCTACAACAACCTCGAAGTGGAAGGCACCTTCGATACCTTCGGCCTCGAGCACCGGGTGCTGACAGGTGTCGAGCTGGGCAGCCAGCGACGCGATCCGAAGCTCTACACCGCAGCGGCGGTCAGCGCCGGTGGCCAGGCCGTGCCGTCCCTGGACCCGTTCAACCCGGATAAAAACCTGCGCCACACCGGGAAAATGGTGGCGTCCAGTTACAACCACAGCGAGGTGGAAAGCCGCGCCGTCTATATCCAGGACCAGCTACGCCTGAACGATCAGTGGCAAGTGCTCGCCGGCCTGCGCTACGACAACTTCAACGTCGAGACCCACAACAAGCTCCTGGATCGCAAGGACGACCGCGACAGTCACAGCACCAGCCCCCGCCTGGGCGTGGTCTGGACTCCGCTGGAGAACCACTCCTTCTACGCCTCCTGGAGCAAGAGCTTCTCCCCCGTCGGCGGCGGCCTGATCGGCATCACCCCGAACGCCAACGGCAACACCAACGACCTGAGCCCCGAGCGTACCCGGCAGAAGGAAATCGGGGTCAAGAGCGACTGGCTCGACGACCGCTTCAGCACCACCCTGGCGGTCTATGAGCTGGAGCTCTACAACCGTCGCAGCCGCAGCGTGGAAGACCCGAACGTGATCCTGCTGACCGGCCTGCAGCGCTCACGCGGCGTGGAACTGACCGCGGCCGGCAAGATCGTCGGCAACTGGTCGATACGCGGTGGCATCGGCCTGCAGGACGCTACCGTGGTCAAGAGCAATAACGGTGACGAAGGTAACCGGGTGAACAACGTGGCCAAGCGCAACGGCAGCCTGTTCGTGACCTGGAAACCGGAAATGGGCTGGTACGCCGAGACCGGCCTGACCCTGGTGGGTGATCGTTATGCCGACAACGCCAATACCGTGATGCTTCCGGGCTATGGCCGCTGGGACGCCCTGGCCGGCTTCCGGCAGAAGGACTGGGACCTGCGGGCCGCGCTGAACAACATCAGCGACCGCACTTACTACTCCTCGGCCACCAGCGCCGGGCAGATCCAGTTCGGCGATCCACGCAGCCTGGTGGTCACTGGTACCTACAGCTTTTAAGCGGATACGCGGTGTATCGGCCAGACCGCGTTGTGCTTATCGCGGGCAAGCCTCGCTCCTACAAAAGCCCCGATCCTGTAGGAGCGAAGCTTGCTCGCGATGAACGATAACGCGGTGCATCAGACAAACCGCGATGTTCCCATCACCGGCAAGCGAGGATCGGCCGATCGCCTCCGCCAAAACCCGCGCAAAAAAAAGCGCTGCCATCCGGGCAGCGCCTTTACCAATCCGTTGTTTGCTTATCCTTCCAGCACATCCCACAACGCTTCGAGTTCCGCCTCGCTGAACAAACCAGCTGGGTAACGATCGAGGATCATCCGGCGCGGGTCGGTTTCCCGGACCTGTCGCGTTCCATTGGACTTCAACCATCGCGCCAGAACCTGAAGCGATTCGCTATTCATTGCCAAGGGATGTGAAGTCCGCTCGCTGACCATATTCATCTCCAGCGCTCTCTCCCGGTTTGTGAGCGGCTAACTTATCCAAGGTTTATGACAGAACATCGCAGTTCCACCGGCCTCAGAGTGACCTCGCGAGAGATACAAGAGCTATGCCAAAGTCCCGCGATTACTAACTTTCGGATATAAAAAAACCCGCAGTCCATCAGGGCTGCGGGCTTGCCGGACGACGCCGGATTGGATCCATGTAACAGTCCGTCAATCAGGCGTCACAGGCTGTTACAACAACACTCAAACCTTGTGTGGCGCCGGTTGCTGTTGGGTAAGGCAATGGATATTTCCGCCCCCCAGTAACAACTCGCGGCCGGGCACCATCACCACTTCATGTTGCGGGAACAGGTTCTGCAGAATTTCCTTGGCCTGGGCATCCAGGGGGTCGTCGAAACTCGGGGCGATGATGCCGCCGTTGACGATCAGGAAGTTCACATAGGAACCGGCCAGGCGCACCGACGGATTACGCTCCTGAGTGCCATCCACCGGGTCGACGCCCGCGCACTCTTCTTCAGTCGCGTACAACGGCCCCGGAATCGGCATCTTGTGCACGGTGAACGGGCGACCCTTGGCATCGGTGCTGTCTTGCAGCACTTTCAGCGCCGCCTGGCAGCGCGGGTAGTTAGGGTCCTGCGGGTCGTCGGTCCAGGCCAGCAGCACTTCGCCCGGACGCACGTAGCAGCAGAAGTTATCCACATGGCCGTCGGTTTCGTCGTTGTACAAGCCATCCGGCAGCCAGATGACCTTATCCACAGCCAGGTTGGCGCTGAGCACCGCTTCGATCTCGGCACGGTTCATGTGCGGGTTGCGATTGCGGTTGAGCAGGCACTCTTCGGTGGTGATCACCGTGCCTTCGCCGTCGACGTGAATCGAGCCGCCTTCGAGCACGAAGCCCTCGGTGCGGTAACGCGGGCTGCGCTCGATCTCGAGGATCTTGCCACCCACCTGCGAGTCACGGTTCCACGGCGAATACAGGCCGCCGTCGAAACCGCCCCAGGCGTTGAAGTCCCAGTTCACGCCACGGACTTCGCCCTTGTCGTTGATGACGAAGGTCGGGCCGGTATCCCGGACCCAGGCGTCGTCGCTGGACATCTCCACCAGGCGGATATTCGGCACGTCCAGGCGGGCCCGGGCGTTTTCATACTGGCCCGCGGACACTGCCACGGTCACCGGTTCGAAGCGGGCGATGGCCTTGGCCACCGCTACGTGCGCGGCTTGCGCCGGCTTGCCGCCCAGGCGCCAGTTGTCCGGGCGCTCGGGCCAGATCATCCAGGTCTGGGTCTGCGTCGCCCACTCGGCTGGCATGTAGAAGCCGTCGGCGCGAGGGGTGCTTTTCAATGTGGTCATGTCGATCAGGACTCCAGGGAACCGTCGAGGGTTTTCAACGCGCCGTACAGGTTCGGACGACGGTCACGGAACGAGCCCCACGCGCTGCGGATGTGCTCCAGCTCGTCGAGGTCGAAAGAATGCACAAGAATACCTTCTTCGGTTTTGTTCAGCTCCTGCACTTTTTCGCCGAACTGGTTGGCGATGAATGACGACCCGTAGAAGGTGATGTCATAGCCGTCCTGCTCCTCGTTGCCGATGCGGTTGCTGGCGATCAGCGGCATCAGGTTGGCGCCGGCATGGCCTTGCTGCACGCGCTGCCAGTGATCGCGGGACGAGATGCTCTTGTCGTGGGGCTCGCTGCCGATGGCGGTCGGGTAGAACAGTATCTCCGCGCCTTGCAGCGCCATGCTGCGGGCGCACTCGGGGAACCACTGGTCCCAGCAGATGCCCACGCCGATTTTCGCGTAGCGGGTGTTCCACACCTTGAAGCCGGTGTCGCCCGGGTTGAAGTAGTACTTTTCGTGATAACCAGGGCCGTCCGGGATGTGGCTTTTACGATAAATCCCGAGGTTGCTGCCGTCGGCGTCGATGATCGCGATGCTGTTGAAACGCGCACGCCCGGCCAGCTCGAAGAAGCTGATCGGCAACACCACTTGCAGCTCCCGGGCGACCTTCTGGAAGTGGGCGATGGCCGCGTTGCCTTCCACCGGGGTGGCCAGCTGCAGGTAGTCCGGGTTCGGCTTCTGGCAGAAGTACGGGGTCTCGAACAGTTCCTGGATCAGGATGATCTGCGCGCCTTTTGCGGCGGCCTCGCGGACCAGCTTTTCCGCGGTCTCGATATTGGCTTCGAGGTCCCAGGAACAGGCCATCTGGGTTACGGCGACGGTAACGATACGGCTCATGAATCATCTCCTGGGCAGCAGCAAAGGACCGATGGTGGCATCGGCCGATGACAGAAAAGGGCAAGGCCGGACGCGGCTTGGCCGGGTCCCGACAGGGATGACTTTATATCCGATAAAAATCGACTTTAAAAGCGTAAAAATCTACGGATAAAAAATAAACCTCGATAAATACCGATTGTTATCGGTATTTATCGAGGTTCTGAGGATGTCTGTAGGGGCACTATCGCAGGCAAGGACTGGGCGTCCCCCCTGCTCCTGCAGAAGCACCGATCCTGTAGCTTTTGGCTTCAGAGCCCCTCGTCCAGCACCTTCGCCAACATGTCGACAAAGAAGTCGACGCTCTGGCGCGTGGTGACCATCGGCGGCTTGATCTTGAGGATGTTCAGGTAGTCGCCGGTGGGCTGCATGAAGATTCCCAGCTCGCGCAGGCGATCGCACAGCAGGGCAGTCTCCTCCGTGGCCGGCTCCAGGGTCTGGCGATTGCGGATCAGCTCCAGGCCCAGGTAGAACCCCGAGCCATGCACCGCGCCCACCAGCGGATAACGCTCGATCAGGGCTTCGAGGCGCTGCTTGAAGTGGCCACCGACCAGTTGGGCGTTTTCCCAGAGTTTTTCTTCCTCCATCACGTCCAGCACCGCCATGCCGATCCGGCAACTCACCGGGCTGCCGCCGGCCGAGGAGAAGAAATAACCTTCGGCCTCCAGCGCTTCGGCGATCTCCCGGCGGGTGATCACCGCCCCCAGCGGCTGGCCGTTACCCATGCCCTTGGCCATGGTGATGATGTCCGGCACCACGCCCTGCTCTTCGAAGCCCCAGAAGAATTTGCCCATGCGCCCGTAACCGACCTGCACCTCGTCGGCGATGCACACCCCACCCTGGGCGCGGACCAGCGCATAGACCTGCTGCAGGTAACCCGGCGGCAGGGCGATGCCGCCGGCGTTGCCATACACCGGCTCGCAGATGAAGCCGGCCAGCTGGCGATTCTGCTCCGCCAGCTTGGCCAGGTTGTGTTCGACGCTGCGCACGTAGTCCGGGGTGCTGTCCTGGCCACGGAACTCACCGCGATAGGTATTGGGCGCGGTCACCGGGTGCACCCAGTCCGGGCGGCTGCTCAGGGCCTGGGGGTTGTCGGCGATCGAGGTAGACACCGCGTCCGCGCCCACCGTCCAGCCGTGGTAGGCCTCCAGCACGCTGAGCATGTCGCGCCCGCCGCTGTAGGCCCAGGCCAGGCGGATCGCCAGGTCGTTGGCCTCGCTGCCGCTGTTGACCAGGAACACCCGGTCCATGGAATCCGGCGCCAGCGCCAGCAGGCGCTCGGAGAACTCGGCAATCGCCGCGTAGTGGAAGCGCGAGTTGGTGTTGAGCAGCGACCACTGGCGCGCGGCCTCGGCAGCCATGCGCGGGTGGCCGTGACCGAGCACCGCGACGTTGTTGAGCATGTCCAGGTAGGAACGGCCCTGCATGTCGATCAAGTGGTTGCGCCAGCCGCGCTCGATACGTGGCGGGTCGAGGTAATAGTGCTTCTGCGAGCGGGCGAAACTGGCATCGCGCCGCGCCAGCAAGGCTTGCGGATCGAGCTCCGGCTCGGCGTCGCAGGCCAGGCCCAGCAGCGCCGCCGGCGACGGGCACAGCGCCTGCCACGCCACGGCTCGCGATGGAGTACAGAACAGCGGCGGATCGAGCTGCGCACCACGGCACAGCTGGACCTTGAGCCCACCGTCCACCACTCCCAACACCTGACCTTTGACCAGCGCCGCGCCGGCATGCACCGAGGGCGTGACGCCCCACAGCCGCACACTCAATTGCGGGCCGTCGAGGCGCAACGAACCGTCGGCGGCGCGGTGCAGCACCCCGGCAAAAGGCGCTTCGACCGCCGTGCCCGACGGCACCTGCAACTGCACATGCAAGGGGAAGGTATCCGGCTCGACGGCACTGTCCGGGCAGGTCCGGGACAGGCGGTACTGCCCGTAGCGACTGGCCGCCAGCCCATGGGCCGCGGCGGCCTGCTGCAACAGCCGGGTATCGATTTCCGGCTGCTCCCAGTTGCCAGCCTCGAAGTGCGGGCTGAGCACGCCCAGGTCGATCAGGGCGAACTCGCGCCCCACCAGGCCCGGCAACAAGGGCGCGAAACCTTCGCTGGCGATGGCCGGCAGCGTCTGGCCCACCGCTCCGAGGATGGCTGCTTCCATCAACTCGAACGGCACCGAGGTGGCGACGCGGAAGATCTCCCATTCATGGCTCAGGTTGTCGCGACTGTACTGGTTGCCCGGGTCGATGCTCACCTGCTGTTCGCCACTGAGCACCAGCACCGCGGCGCGGGCCACGATCAGCGGCCACAGCGCCAGCAGCTCGGCCTGCTGCAAAGGATTGACCGCGTGGTAGGCGCGGACCGCCGGCAGGATGCACAACGGATCGCCCTCGGCATGGTGCAGCAGCGCCGCGCAGGTCACCGATAGGTCGGTGATGCGCCAGGTCCGGATCAAGTCGCCAAAGTCGATCACCCCCTGCACCTGCCAGTGGCGCTGGGCATCGCGCTGCCAGACCACGTTGTCGTCGGTGATGTCCAGGTGGATCGCCTGCACCGGCAACTGCTCGGCCAGGCGCTGCACACGGCGCTCGGCCTGCTCGGCCACTTCGGCGATCAGGCTGCGCTGTTGTTCGTCGGCGATCACCGGCAACAGGTGCTTGATCAGGCTATGGGCGTGACGCGCGTCCCATTGCAGGGTCCGCGTAAGTCCTGGGTGCTGGAAGTCCGCCAGGGCCAGGTCCATCTGCCCGCACAACCGACCGAAGCCGGCCGCCAGCTCGGGGCCCAGGTGCTTGAGGTGGGTCAGCGGCTGGCCTTCGATGTAGTCGAGCAGCCGCACATGCAGCGCCTGGCCATCGACTTCCAGGGACAGCAGGTCGGCGCCGTTCTTCGCCGGGATCACCCGGGGTACGTGCAGTTCGGGGTGGGTGCCAAGGTGCTTGAGCGCCGCATGCTGGGCCTGTAGTTCCAGGGCCGCGTAGTCGCCACGGCAGATCTTCAGGACAAAACGTCCCTGGGGGCTGTCGAGCCGGTAGTTGAGATCCTGCTGGCTGCCCAACGATTGCAGCGTGCCGCCAAGGCCGTAATGCACCTCGAGCAGATCCAGCGCCTGCTGTGGGGTGACCTGCGGACCGGGCAGACTGGCGCGGTGAATCAACGTGGCGAGCAACATGGAACGACCCCTGGAATTATTGTCAGATGCGTATATCGCCACTGCGCCAGGCGTTACGCAACCCCCCGGCCCGGGCAGTCGACAAGGGCTCACCGCCACCGGGAAGGTAAACAGGATGCGAATACCCGGGCCAGACGTCGGCGCCCCTTGCAGCGGCCGCTGGCTGCCGACAAGCTATGCTCCATTTTCGACTCCACGTCTTAGGGAAGAAGGCCTACCCATATGCGCATTCTCGTTACCGGCGGTGCCGGTTTTATTGGATCGGCGCTGATTCGCCACCTGATCCGCAACACCGAACACGAAGTGCTCAACCTCGACAAGCTGACCTACGCCGGTAACCTGGAGTCGCTGTCGAGCATCGCCAGCGACACCCGCTACGAGTTCGTCCAGGCCGATATCGTCGACCAGGCCACCGTCAGCGCCCTGCTCGAACGTTTCCAGCCCCAGGCGATCATGCACCTGGCCGCCGAGTCCCATGTCGACCGTTCCATCGACGGTCCGTCAGACTTCATCCAGACCAACATCGTCGGCACCTACAGCCTGCTGGAAGCCACCCGCGCCTACTGGCAGGCCCTGCCGGCGGCAGAGAAAAGCGCCTTCCGCTTCCACCATATTTCCACCGACGAGGTGTACGGCGACCTGCACGGCGTCGACGACCTGTTCACCGAAACCACGCCCTACGCCCCCAGCTCGCCCTACTCCGCCAGCAAGGCCGCGTCCGACCACCTGGTCCGCGCCTGGCAGCGCACCTATGGTCTGCCGGTACTGGTCACCAACTGTTCGAACAACTACGGGCCGTTCCACTTCCCGGAAAAACTCACCCCGCTGGTGATCCTCAACGCCCTGGCCGGAAAACCGCTGCCGGTGTACGGCAACGGCCTGCAAGTGCGCGACTGGCTGTTCGTCGAAGACCACGCCCGCGCCCTGCTCAAAGTGGTGACCGAAGGCGTGGTCGGCGAGACCTACAACATCGGCGGCCACAACGAACAGAAGAACATCGACGTGGTGCGCGGCATCTGCCAACTGCTGGAAGAATTGGCGCCACGCAAACCCGAAGGCGTGCAGCACTACGCCGACCTGATCACCTTCGTCCAGGACCGCCCCGGCCACGACCTGCGCTACGCCATCGACGCAGGCAAGATCGAGCGCGAACTGGGCTGGGTGCCGGAAGAAACCTTCGCCAGTGGCCTGCGCAAGACCGTGCAGTGGTACCTGGATAACCTGGAATGGTGCCAGCACGTGCAGGACGGCAGCTATCAAGGGCAACGGCTGGGTTTCAGCGACACCCGCGACCTGATTGCCTAAGCAGTATTCGTATTGAACAATACCCGGCCACGGCCGCAACAAATTCACTTTGCTGGAGAGACCCCATGAATGTAGTCACCACCGACCTGCCCGGTGTTCTGATCATTGAGCCCAAGGTATTTGGTGACGAGCGAGGCTTTTTCTATGAAAGCTTCAATGCCAAGGCTTTTGCAGAGGCAACCGGCCTGAACACCCAGTTCGTTCAGGACAATCATTCCCGCTCGCAAAAAGGTGTACTGCGCGGCCTGCACTATCAGTTGGAAAACACCCAAGGCAAACTGGTGCGAGTCATCGCCGGTGAAGTCCTCGATGTGGCAGTGGATATCCGTCGCAGCTCGCCGCACTTCGGCAAGTGGGTGGCGGTACGCCTGTCGGCTGAGAACAACCGTCAACTCTGGGTGCCGGAAGGTTTCGCCCACGGTTTCGTGGTACTGAGCGAGTTTGCCGAGTTCCTCTACAAGACCACCGACTACTACACCCCGTCGGCCGAGCGCTGTATTCGCTGGGACGATCCAACACTGGCCATCGACTGGCAACTCGACGAAGCGCCAAAACTCTCGGCCAAGGACCAGGCGGGCAAACTGCTGACAGAAGCGGATGTGTTCCCCTAACCCCGTCACCACCAGTCAAGCCCGCCGATGCGCCTGACTTTGGCCATCGGCGGCAAGCGTCAGCGATGCTTGTGTCTTGCCGGTCAGGCCTAGGCATAATGCGCCTGTACCCACAGGCGCATCGCTCCCATGACTCCACCCCTTCCCCGACGCCCCCGCTGGCGTAGCCTGGCTTTGCTGGCCCTGTGCCTGGCGCCGCTGCTGTGGCCGCTGGAGCATCTGGCCGAGCGTTATTACCGCAGCGAACTGGCGGGGCAGAACCGCCAGACCCTCGACCTCTACGTCGCCAACCTGCTGGGCACCCTGCACCGCTATGAAGTGCTGCCGCAGATTCTCGGCGAGCTGCCGGCACTGCGCGCGGTCCTCGGTGCGCCGGACGACGGCGTGACCCAGGGCAACGCCAACCGCCTGCTGAAAAACATCAGTGCCCAGACCGGGGCCGAAGTGATGTACCTGATGGACACCTCCGGCAACACCCTGGCGGCGTCCAACTGGGACAAGCACGACAGTTTTGTCGGCCGCAATTTCTCCTTCCGCCCGTATTTCAGCGAGGCCATGGCCGGGCGCCTGGGGCGTTTCTTCGGCCTGGGCACCACCTCGGCCAAGCGCGGTTATTTCTTCGCCGCCGCCGTGCGCAAGGGCGAGAAAATCATCGGCGTGCTGGTGGTCAAGGTCGACCTGGACCACACCGAAAGCCTCTGGGGCAAGACCCCCGAGCAACTGGTGGTCACCGACCACAATGGCGTGGTGATTCTCACCTCGCGGGCGGAATGGCGTTTCCGCTCGACCCGCCCGCTGAGCGAAGACGAAAGCAAGGCCATAGTCGCCATCCAGCCCTACCCGACCCGCGATCCACGGCCGTTGAACCTCGACTCCAGCGCCTGGCTGACCCAGACCCGGCAGATCGACGAAACCGGCTGGAGCGTGAGCATCCTTGCCCCGCGCACTCTGATCGACCGCCCGGTGCGCACGGTGGTGGCGGTGGGCGGCGCCACGCTGCTGGTGCTGATGCTGCTGCTCGGGCTGATGATGCAGCGCCGTCGCCACTACCTGGAGCGCATCGCCTTCGAAGCCAAGGCCCGGCGCGAGCTGGAAATGCGCGTGGCCGAACGTACCAGCGACCTGGAAGGCCTCAACCGCCGCCTCAGGCAGGAAGTGCTGGAGCGCGAGCACGCCCAGCAGGAACTGGTGCGCGCCCAGGACGACCTGGTGCAGGCCGGCAAGCTCTCGGCCCTGGGCACCATGTCGGCGAGCATCAGCCATGAACTCAACCAGCCGCTGGCGGCGATCCGCAGCTACGCGGAAAACGCCGAGGTGCTGCTGGACCACCAGCGCACCGAGGATGCCCGCGGCAACCTCAAGCTGATCAGCGAACTGACTGGGCGCATGGCCTCGATCATCGCCCACCTGCGCGCCTTTGCCCGCCGCGACCGCCACGCGCCGGAAAGCGTTGCCCTGCAACCGGCGCTAGACGATGCCCTGGCGTTGCTGGCCAAGCGCCGACGGGCGATGGAAGTGGAGCTGATCCGCGACCTGCCAGCGGCCACCCTGTGGGTCGAGGCCGGGGAGACGCGCCTGCGCCAGGTACTCGGCAACCTGCTGGCCAACGCCCTGGATGCCCTGACCGAAAAAGGCCCGCCGCGCAAACTCTGGCTGAGTGCCGAATCCACCGCCACGGGCGTCAATCTGTACATTCGCGACAACGGTCCGGGCTTCTGCATGGAGGCCCTGGGCCGCGCCGGCGAGCCTTTCTACACCACCAAGACCCGTACCCAGGGCCTTGGCCTGGGCCTGGCGATCTGCGACACCCTGATGCGCGCCTTTGGCGGTGAACTGTCGTTCTCCAACCACCGCGAAGGCGGCGCCCTGATTACCCTGCGGCTGCGCGCCGGCGCGCCGGGAGTGAGCCTGCAACCGTCCGAGGACCGCAGCGTATGAGTACACCGATCACCAGTGACGTGCAGGTGGTGTTGATCGACGACGATCCGCACCTGCGCCAGGCCCTGAGCCAGACCCTGGACCTGGCGGGGCTGAAGATCCTGCCATTGGGCGAAGCCCAGGGCCTGGCCGCGCGCCTGGAACGCGACTGGCCGGGCGTAGTGGTCAGCGACATCCGCATGCCCGGCATGGACGGCCTCGAACTGCTCAGCGAACTGCACGGCCAGGACCCTGAGCTGCCGGTGCTGCTGATCACCGGCCACGGCGATGTGCCGCTGGCGGTGCAGGCGATGCGCGCCGGGGCCTATGACTTCCTGGAGAAACCCTTCGCCAGCGATGCCCTGCTCGACAGTGTGCGCCGGGCCCTGGCCCTGCGCCGCCTGGTCCTGGACAACCGCAGCCTGCGCCTGGCCCTGAGCGACCGCCAGGAGCTCAGCGCGCGGCTGGTCGGGCTGTCCGCGCCGATGCTGCGTCTGCGCGAGCAGATCGGCGCCCTGGCGGCGACCAAGGCCGACGTGCTGATCCTCGGCGAGACCGGCGCCGGCAAGGAAGTGGTGGCACGGGCGCTGCACGACCTGTCGAGCCGACGCAACGGTCCGTTCGTGGCGATCAACGCCGGCGCCCTGGCCGAATCGGTGGTCGAAAGCGAACTCTTCGGCCACGAGCCGGGGGCCTTTACCGGCGCGCAGAAGCGCCGCATCGGCAAGTTCGAATTCGCCAACGGCGGCACGCTGTTCCTCGATGAAATCGAAAGCATGAGCCTGGACGTGCAGGTCAAGCTGCTGCGCATGCTGCAGGAGCGGGTGGTGGAGCGCCTGGGCGGCAATCAGTTGATCCCGCTGGACATCCGCATCATCGCCGCGACCAAGGAAGACCTGCGCCAGGCGGCCGACCAGGGACGCTTCCGCGCCGACCTGTACTACCGCCTGAATGTCGCGCCGCTGCGTATTCCACCTTTGCGCGAACGCGGCGAAGACGCCCTGTTGCTGTTCCAGCATTTCGCCGACGAGGCCAGCGCCCGCCACGGCCTGCCGCCCCACGAACTGCAACCGGGACAGCGCGCCCTGCTGCTGCGCCACAGCTGGCCGGGCAACGTGCGCGAACTGCAGAACGCCGCCGAACGCTTCGCCCTCGGCCTGGAACTGGCCCTGGACAACAGCGCGGCGGATGGCGGCTCCTCGCAGCCGGCGCCGACGGTGGTCGAGGGCGGCCTGAGCGAGCAGGTGGAAAACTTCGAAAAGAGCCTGATCGCCGCCGAGTTGGCCCGCTCCCACAACTCGCTGCGCAGCCTCGCCGAAGCCCTGGGTATTCCACGCAAGACCCTGCATGACAAACTGCGCAAACACGGCCTGAGCTTCGGCGACAGCGGCGCCAGTTCTAGCGGCGACGATATCGATTGAGCGATGCCGACTAATCTTGTTAAAGCACCACCTTCACAACCGAGGCCCTGCATGAACCGCGACAGTCGTCACCTGGAATCCATCCTCCATCACGACATTCCCCTGACGCGGGACATGGGCCTGAAAGTGCTCGACTGGCGCGAACATGAGCTGCGCCTGCAACTGCCGCTGGAAGCCAACGTCAACCACAAGAGCACCATGTTCGGCGGCAGCCTGTATTGCGGCGCGGTACTGGCCGGCTGGGGCTGGCTGCACCTGAGGTTGAAAGAAGCGGGGATCGACGACGGGCACATCGTGATTCAGGAAGGGCAGATCAGCTACCCGCTGCCGGTGACCAGCGACGCCACGGCCATCTGCGCCGCGCCGAGCGAAGAGGTGTGGCACAGGTTCGTGACTATGTATGAGCGCTACGGTCGCGCGCGGCTGATCCTGCACACCCGGGTGGTGAATGCCGGCAGCGATGACGATGCGGTGCGCTTTACCGGGCAATACGTGTTGCACCGGTGAACCTGTAGTCGCTGGCACAGCCTGCGATCGGGCGTAAAGCGGCCGTAAATCGATTGACGATGTTCCGTCTGACACACCGCGCTGACAGTTTTACGACTGCTGCGCAGCCGATCGCAGGCTGCGCCAGCGGCTACAAAGATCAGCCCCGCACCAGCTCCAGCAAGCGTCCACGCCATGCGGCCTTGGCCGGCAGCGCCAGGAAGAAGCCATTGAGCAGCGACTCCCGCGCCGGGTAGCAGAACGGCGCGCCACTCAGATCCAGCACCTCGCCTCCAGCACCCTCCAGCACCCCCTGGGCCGCCGCGGTGTCCCACTGCGAAGTCGGCGCCAATCGCGGATAACAATCCGCCGCGCCTTCGGCCAGCAGGCAGAACTTCAACGAGCTGCCGATGTTCGCCAGTTGCAACTCGCCCAGGGTCGCGCTCAGCCCGGCCAGCAAACGTTCCTGCTCGGGGCTGGTATGCCGACGGCTGGCGACCACGGTGAAGGCTTCACCCGCCGTCAGGCTGTCACGCACGCGAATCGCCACCGGCGCCTCGCCCTTGTCCGCGCGCCAGGCACCGAGGCCGGCGCCGCCGAAATAGCAGCGACCGCTGGTCGGCATCGACACCACGCCAAACACCACCCGCCCCTGTTCGATCAGGGCGATATTGACGGTGAACTCTTCGCTGCCGGAGATGAATTCCTTGGTGCCGTCCAGCGGGTCCACCAGCCACCAGCGCTGCCAGCCGGCACGCACGTCTTGAGGGATATCGGCGTCTTCTTCGGAAAGCACCGGGATGCTCGGGTCCAGCGCGGTCAGGCCTTGCACGATCAGATGGTGGGCCGCCAGGTCGGCCGCGGTCACCGGCGACTCATCAGCCTTGCTGGTGACGGCGACATTGGCGCGCCAGAACGGCAGGATCGCCTCGCCGGCCTTCAAGGCCAGGTCGATCACCGGCGCCAGCAACGGGTGGGGAAAATTCATCGATTGTTCGCTCATGCTTGAAAGGCGCCGCGCTGGGTCAGCAGGTCGCGGGCCAGGTACAACGCGGCCAGGGCGCGGCCCTCGGTGAATTGCGGGTTCTGCGCCAGGCTCGACAGCTCGCGCAGGTTGATCTTGTCCACGCGCATCGGCTCGGGCTCGTCGCCCTCCAGCTGCTCTTCGTAGAGGTCGGTGGCCAGCACCACCTGGATCTTCTGGCTCATGTAGCCGGGGGACAACGACAGCTCGGTCAGGTGTTCCAGCTGCCGCGCGCCAAAACCGGCCTCCTCCTTGAGCTCGCGCTCGGCCGCCGCCAGCACATCCTCGCCGGGCTCGATCAGGCCTTTGGGCAGGGACAGCTCATAGGCGTCGGTACCGCCGCAATATTCCTCGACCAGCACCGCATGATCGGCATCGAGCATCGCCACGATCATCACCGCGCCGTAGCCCGCGCCCTTGCCCACCAGGCGCTCGTAGGTGCGCTCCACACCATTGGAAAAGCGCAACTGCACCGCTTCGACGCAAAACAGACGGCTGGTGGCGACGATCTCGCGGGCGAGTACGGTGGGTTTCTGGCGCATACAAAGGCTCCTTGGCGTGAACGCGCTACTATAACGCGGCTTTCCCGATTGTTTGTGTCGGATATCTTTCTACCGTTCGAGACGTTCTCCATGCCTTCACTGCCCTGGCGCGACATCGATACCGTTCTGCTGGATATGGACGGTACCCTGCTGGACCTGCACTACGACAACCACTTCTGGATGGAGCACCTGCCCCAGCGCTATGCCGAGCTGCATGGCGTCAGCCGCGCCATGGCGGAAATGGAACTGCAACCGCTGTTCGAGCGTAACGCCGGACAATTGCAGTGGTATTGCCTGGACTTCTGGAGCGCCGAACTGAAGTTGCCGGTGCGCGAACTGAAGCTGGAGACCGCCCACCTGATCTCCCTGCGCCCGGACGCCGATACCTTTCTCGCGGCGATCAAGCAGGCCGGCAAACGCGTGGTGCTGATCACCAATGCGCACCGCGACTCGTTGTCATTGAAGTTGGAAAAAGTCGAGCTGGCGCCCTATTTCGAACGTTTGATCAGTTCCCACGATTACGGCTTCGCCAAGGAGAACCCGCAGTTCTGGGACGCGCTGCAAGCGGATATCGACTTCGATCCGGCACGCAGCCTGTTTATCGATGACACCCTGCCAATCCTGCGCAGCGCGCGGAATTTCGGTGTGGCCCATCTGTTGGCGGTGAGTGAACCGGACAGCCGCAAGGGGCCGAAAGACACGGCGGAATTTGCCGCGCTGGGGGATTATCGAGAGTTGATCGAGGGGCTATGAATGCATCGCGGGCAAGCTCGCTCCCATGGGAGCGAGGCTTGCCCGCGAAGGGTGTTACGCAATCATTCTGGAATGCGCAGTACCTGGCCCGGATAGATCTTGTCCGGGTGCGACAGCAGCGGCTTGTTGGCCTCGAAGATCTTGTTGTACTTGTTGGCGTCGCCGTACACAGCCTTGGAAATGGCGCTGAGGGTGTCGCCTTTTTTCACGGTGACAAAACGCGCGGCAGCCGCCACAGGACCGGTGACGGTGATCTGGTCGTCGACGCTGCCGACACCTTCGATGTTGCCCACGGCCAGCAGAATCTTTTCCTTCTCTTCCTGACTGGCCACTTCGCCGGTCACGATGACCTTGTCGCCTTCCACGGTAGCCTGGACGTTGGGGTTACCCAGGCCGACCTTGGCGATGTGCTCCTTCAGCTGTTCGCCCGCATTGGCATTACCCGGCGTCAACAAATCGATAAGCTTTTCGCCCGCTTCTTTCACAAAGCTAAAAATACTCATGGTGCACACTCCTTGGGTTTAATAGGTCCAGACGCGAAAGACTAGACCAGCCCTGAGAGGCGAGGTTCAAAATCGACCAATGACTCTCTGCACGGCAAGCACGCTAGAATCGCCTCCCCCCGCGCCCAGGAAGCGAAGATGGACATCAAACAGCTGAAATTCCTCATCGCTCTCGACGAAACCCGCCACTTCGGCCAGGCCGCCGCGCGCTGCCACATCACCCAGCCGACCCTGTCCATGCGCCTGCGCAACCTCGAGGAGGAACTCGAGCTGCCGCTGGTCAACCGCGGCCAGCGTTTCGAGGGCTTCACCGCCCCGGGGGAACGGGTGCTGGCCTGGGCCCGCAGCGTGCTGGCCGCCTACGATGGACTGCAGGCCGAGGCCGCCGCCTGTCGCGGCAATCTGGTCGGCACCCTGCGCCTGGGAGTGGTACCGCTGTCGAGCTTCGACCCGCTGCCACTGATGCAGCGCCTGCACCAGGCGCACCCGAACCTGCGCTTCGAGTTGTCGGCGCTGAGTTCCGAGCAGATCCTCGAACAGCTGGCGAGCAATCGCCTGGATATCGGCGTTTCCTATCTGGAGCGCCTGGACAGCGAACGCTTCGAATCCCTGGCCCTCGGCGAAACCCGCATGGGCCTGCTCTACGACCAACGCTTCTTCAGCTTCGGCGAGCAGCCCCTGAGCTGGGAGGCCGTGATCGAACTGCCGCTGGGCATGCTGACCAGCGGCATGCATTTTCGCCAGTCCATCGACCATAACTTCCACAGTCGCGGCCTCACCCCTCAACCGCTGCTGCAGACCGATGCCGTGCATCAACTGCTGCAAGCCGTACATGGCGGCCTGTGCTGCGCGATCATGCCGCTGGACGGCGGCCTGGAAGCCCTCACCGAACACCTGCGCCTGCAGCCCATAGCAGACGCCAACACCCTGGCGCACCTGGGCCTGATCATGCGCCGCAGCGCACCGCGCTCGGCCCTGGCCGAGGCATGCTTCGCCCTACAGCAAAAATCACCGAGCGAGTCTTGATCGACGGCATCTATCGGCACATCAGTACTAGCAATTAGACGCGACACATTGACGCGCTTAGTCTTAGGGCTGGATATTCCGCCGGTGATGCCCCATGAAACCCCAGCGCCCGGCTTGCGCGACGCCCACTGCGAAAACGCCCGCGCCCGCCGCCAGTCAGAACTACCGCTACAGCAACCTCGACCACACGGAATCGGCCAGCACCGCGCTCGCCGAGGAAGTCGCGCTGGCGATCGCCTATAACGGCATCAGCCAGGCCGTGATGCTGGTCACCCCCAGCGACCTGGAAGACTTCATCGTCGGCTTCAGTCTCGGCAGCGGCATCATCGGCGACGCCTCGGACATCTACGACCTGCAACTGAGCGGCAGCGGTTCGGCCCAGTACGCACAGGTACAGATCTCCAGCCGCGCCTTCTGGAACCTCAAGCAGCAACGCCGGCAACTGGCCGGTACCAGCGGTTGCGGCCTGTGTGGCGTGGAAGCCGTGGAGCAGGCCCTGCCGGACCTCAAGGTGCTGCCCGGCGCGCCGTTGCCGCCGGCCGAATGGCTCGATGGCCTGCGCCAGCGCATCAGCGCCTTCCAGCCCCTGGGCCAGCATTCCGGCGCGGTGCATGCCGCGGTGTTCATGAACGCCCAGGGCGAGCTGCTGCTGGGCCGTGAAGATATCGGCCGGCACAACGCCCTGGACAAGCTGATCGGCGCGTTGATCCGCCAGAACATAACCACTGCCGGCGGCGTGGCCATCGTCACCAGCCGCTGCAGCCTGGAACTGATCCAGAAAGTCCTGCGCGCCGGCATCCAGACCCTGGTCAGCCTGTCGGCGCCCACCGGCCTGGCCCTGCAATGGGCGCGCCGGCACAACCTCAACCTCATTCACCTGCCGCAAAAAAGTGCGCCACGGGTCTATAGCCCTGCGATGGAGAAACAAGCGTGACCACTCATCACCAAGCCGACCAGACACCCACCCCGCGCTACAAGCCCTACAAGGGCCCGGCCGGCGGCTGGGGCGCGCTCATCAGCGTCGCCCAGGCCTGGCTGACGAGTGACAACGCACTGAAAAACCTCCGCATGATGCTCAAGACCAACCAGAACGGCGGTTTCGACTGTCCGGGCTGCGCCTGGGGCGACTCTCCGGAAAGCGGCATGGTCAAGTTCTGCGAGAACGGCGCCAAGGCGGTGAACTGGGAAGCCACCAAACGCCGCGTGGATGGCAAGTTCTTCGCCAAGCACAGTGTCAGCTCGCTGCTGGAGCAGAGCGACTACTGGCTCGAATACCAGGGCCGCCTGACCGAGCCCCTGAGCTACGACGCCGAGACCGATCGCTATAAGCCCATCAGCTGGGAAGCGGCCTTCGCCCTGATCGGCAAGCACCTGCAAGCGCTGCCCAGCCCGGACATGGCCGAGTTCTACACCTCGGGCCGTGCCAGCAACGAAGCGGCGTACCTGTACCAGCTGTTCGTGCGCGCCTACGGCACCAACAATTTCCCCGACTGCTCGAACATGTGCCACGAGGCCAGCGGCGTGGCCCTCGCGCAGAGCGTCGGCGTCGGCAAAGGCACTGTGACCTTTGACGACTTCGAGCATGCCGATGCGATTTTCGTCTGGGGCCAGAACCCCGGTACCAACCACCCACGAATGCTCGAGCCGCTGCGCGAAGCAGTGAAACGCGGAGCCCAGGTGGTGTGCATCAACCCGCTGAAAGAACGCGGCCTTGAACGCTTCCAGCATCCGCAGCACCCGATTGAAATGCTCACCAACGGCAACAAGCCGACCAACACCGCCTACTTCCGCCCGGCCCTGGGCGGCGACATGGCGGTGGTGCGCGGCATGGCCAAGTTCCTCCTGCAATGGGAACGCGACGCCCAGAAGACTGGCGCGCCGTCGGTGTTCGATCACGACTTCCTCAACGAACACACCGCCGCCGTGCTGGATTACCTGAGCGTCATCGACGACACCCCATGGGACGAGATCGTCGAGCAGTCCGGCCTGACCCTGGTGGAGATCGAGCGCGCGGCGCGCATGTACGCCAAGGGCAAGAACGTGATCATGTGCTGGGCCATGGGCATCACCCAGCATCGCCACTCGGTGCCGACCATCCAGGAAATCGCCAACCTGATGCTGCTGCGCGGCAATATCGGCCGTCCGGGCGCCGGCCTGTGCCCGGTGCGCGGCCACAGCAACGTGCAGGGCGACCGCACCATGGGCATCAACGAACAGCCGCCGGTGGCCTTCCTCGACGCCCTGGAGCGACGCTTCCAGTTCAAGGTGCCGCGCGAGAACGGCCATAACGTGGTCGAGGCGATCCACGCCATGCTCGAAGGCCGCTCGAAAGTCTTCATCGGCCTGGGCGGCAACTTCGCTCAGGCCACCCCGGACAGCCCGCGGACCTTCCAGGCCCTGCGCAACTGCGACCTGACCGTGCAGATCAGCACCAAGCTCAACCGCAGCCACCTGGCCCACGGCAAGGAGGCACTAATCCTGCCGTGCCTGGGCCGCACCGACATCGACCTGCAGAGCGAAGGCGCGCAGGCGGTGACCGTGGAAGACTCCTTCAGCATGGTCCACGCGTCCAATGGCCAATTGCAACCGCTGTCGCCGCAGATGCGTTCGGAGCCGTCGATCCTCGCCGGTATCGCCGCCGCCACCCTGGGCAGCCACCCGGTGGACTGGAACTGGCTGGTGGCCGACTACAGCCGCATTCGCGACCTGATCGCCGACACCATTCCCGGCTTCAAGGACTTCAACGAGCGAGTGAAAAACCCTGGCGGCTTCTACCTCGGCAACTCGGCCGGCGCGCGGCGCTGGAACACCCCGTCGGGCCGCGCCAATTTCCGCCCGAACCTGTTGCCCAAGGATCTGGTGCACGAGCGCACCCGCGCCACCGGGCAGTTGCCGGACCTGATCATGCAGTCGATGCGTTCCCACGATCAGTACAACACCACCATCTACGGCCTGGACGACCGCTATCGTGGCGTGAAGGGCCAGCGCGACGTGCTGTTCGTCAACGAAGCCGACATCATCCGCCTGGGCTTCAAGCCGGGGCAGAAAGCCGACATCGTTTCGTTGTGGGATGACGGCCGCGAACGTCGGGTCAAGGGTTTCACCCTGTTGGCCTTCGATATTCCGGCCGGACAGGCCGCGGCTTACTACCCGGAAGTAAACCCGCTGGTGCCGCTGGAAAGCATCGGGGACGGCAGCTACACCCCAACCTCGAAGTTCGTCGCGATCCGCCTGGAAGCGGCCAGCGACAGCGGCTTGATCATGGCCCGGTCGGCCTGACCGACGAAATCGCAGGCACAAAAAAGGCCGCTTTCATCCAAAAGCAGCCTTTTCCAAGTAGCTACAGACTCGCAAAAACGAGATAAGTTCCCTACTAAAAACAACAAGTTACGAGATTGTGTACAACTCGTGCTATTCGTCGGATTTTGATTGTAAGCGCCTCAACACAGCCTCAGGATCGCGCCGTCATCCCTTTGAGGCTCCTCTATGAAGTTCTCCTCGATTCTCTTGTTGTCCCTTGGCCTGGTCAGCGGCATCGCCTCTGCCGGCGGCACCACTGAAGCAGGTGTGGGCGGCGCATTGGGCGGGGTTCTAGGCTCGGTCGTCGGCCAATCGATTGGTGGTAACACCGGTTCCACCATCGGTGCCGCACTGGGCGGCGCGGGCGGCAGTGCCGTGGGTGCCGACAGACGCAGCCGTGGCGAAGCCGCTATCGGTGGTGCGCTGGGCGCAGCCGGCGGTAACGTGGTCGGTCGCAGCGTGGGGGGCACCACTGGCAGCCTGATCGGCGCAGCAGCGGGCGGTGGCGTCGGCGGCGCACTGGGTAACCACATGGGCAACTCCAGCGATCGTGACGATCGCCGTTACCGCGATCGCGACTACGACGACGACCGCCGCTACTACCGCGACGGCCACCCGGGTCGTGGCCATGCCTACGGGCATCGCAAGCACAAACGTCACTGGCGCGACTAAGACCTGAAACGGTCGCAGCCTACTGACACGAAAGACCGCAGCCTGACGGCAGCTCCTGCCAGGCAGGGTTCATCACCCCCGGGATGAACTCCAAGGAGCCGCCTGAAGGCTGCGGTCTTTTTTGTGCTTCACATCAGCAAGCGTTCCAGCGCCGCACGCAGACTGTCAGGAATCCCTACCGGCTGGTTCGATGCCCGATCGACGAACACATGCACGAAGCGCCCCGCCGCGCAGGCATCGGTTTCTCCCGCCTTGAACACCGCCAGCTCGTACTGCACCGAACTGTTGCCCAGCTTGCCGACGCGCAGGCCGATCTCGATGCGCTCGGGAAAAGCGATCGAGGCAAAGTAATCGCAGGCCGAACTCACCACGAAACCCACCACCTCGCCGTCATGGATATCCAGGCCACCCTCTTTGATCAGGTAGGTGTTCACCGCCGTGTCGAAGAAGCTGTAGTAGGTGACGTTATTCACATGACCGTACACATCGTTGTCGTGCCAGCGCGTGATGATGGGCTGGAAGTGGCGGTAGTCGGTGCGTTGCGGCATGCGGTCGGTCATTGGCTAGATCTCGGAGGCAAGGTGTCTGGAAGGCGACCATGGTGTGGTCGATCAGGCGATGCCTATTTCAACCGATGGCCCGGTGATCGGCAAACCCTTTGCCAGCCTGCACCAGCTCGTCAATCAACCGCGCCGGCTTCCAGTGCGCGCCCGACTCGGCTTGCAGCCGCAGCAACCCTTGCTGAATGGACACCAGCCCCTGCCGGTCCGCCCAGCTCATCGGCCCGCCCTTGTCTGCCGGGAAGCCATAACCGTTGAGGTACACCAGGTCGATATCCTGTGCAGAACCGGCGATGCCTTCCTCTAGTATCTTCGCGCCTTCGTTGACCAGCGCCAGCAGGCAGCGTTCGAGGATTTCCTCGGGACCAATGTCGCGACGACGGTAGCCCAGGCCTTCGCTGACCTCCTGAACCAGGGCATCGACCTGCACATCATGCTCGGCCTGGCGACTGCCGGGCTCGTAATGGTAATAACCCTTGCCACTCTTCTGGCCGAACCGACCCGCCTCGCACAGGCGATTATCCACCTGCACTTCGTGCGCCTCCTGGCCCTTGCCGGCCAGCTGTCGGGCGCGCCACTCCAAATCGATGCCGACCACGTCGTACATGCGGAACGGGCCCATGGCAAAACCGAAGCCCTGCAATGCGGCATCCACCTGATAAGGGAAAGCCCCTTCCAGCAGCATCTTGCGCGCCTCCAGCACATAGGTACGCAACATGCGGTTGCCGATGAAGCCAGGGCAGTTACCGGACACCACACTGACCTTGCCCATTCGTTCGCCCAGCGCCAGCGAGGCCTCGAGCACCTGCGGCGCAGTCGCAGCGCCCCGCACGATTTCCAGCAGCTTCATGATGTGGGCCGGGCTGAAGAAATGCAGGCCCAGCACCTGCCGCGGACGCCGGGTGACTGCGGCGATGGCGTCGATATCCAGCGCCGAGGTGTTACTTGCCAGGATCGCCCGAGGTTGGAGCAGGCCATCGAGTTCGCGGAAGATTTTCTGCTTCAGCTCGAGGTTTTCGTAGACCGCCTCGATCACCAGGTCCACATCGCGAATCGCCGGATAATCCGCTGCTGCGCTTACCCGGGCCCGGCGCGCGTCGGCCTCCACCTGATCGATCCGACCCTGACGCACGTTGTGTGCATAAGTCTCGGTCACCGCTGTCAGCGCCTGTTCGAGCATCTGCGGATTGTTGTCCACCCACTGCACCGCGACCCCGGCATTGGCCAGGCACATCACAATCCCGCGGCCCATGGTCCCGGCACCGATCACCGCGGCGCGCTGAATCTCGATCTGGCTCATAGTGGCTCCCTTGTAGGTGGCTCGAAGACGCAAACCACCATAATCAGGCCCAGGGTATTTTTGAAATTTATTCCTGTGATGAGCGGCATTCAGCGGATGGATCGGGCAAGCACGTATCAGGCTTTGAGGTGATGTTCGGCCCAATCGCGCACTTCGGCGTAGGGGTAATCCTCGAGCACTGCAAAACCCTGGATCGACCGCGCCTTGAGCTTGGTGAACAGCGGCACGCTGATCCCGCACAGGAAACGCGTCAGCCGTTCCGCTCCCGGAGTCGCACCGCTGTGTTGTTGGTGCCTGTGGATAAATTCACCGCACAGCGCGTCGAAGTTTTTATCCACAAGCGCGGGCAAGGCTGGCGGCTCCGGCAGGCGGGCCACCTGGCCGTGGCACACCGAACAATGCCCGCACCGCTGCGGCGCCTGGTCATCGCCGAAATACTGCGCCAGGCGATGCCCCAGGCACTGCTCGGTGGCGAACAGTTCGAGCATCGCGTGGATCCGCGCGATCTCGCTGCTTTCGTGCTGCTTGAAATAGGCGTGCAATTGCTGGCTCAGGGTCGCGGCATCGAAGCCCGTCTCCAGCAGGTTGTAGACCTCGGTCATCTGCTTGCTTTCCAGCTCGACCCAACCCTTTTCCTGGAAGTAGTCCAGGGCCTTCACCACTCGGTTACGCTCGGCCTGATGCTGCTGATAAAGCGCGTCGAAATTCACCGTGGCCCAGGTTCGGGCACGGCTGGAGGTCTCGATGATCGCCGCCACGAACTCTCGGCGCTCACCTTCGAAACGTGCCAGCAGCACTTCCGGCTCCTCGAGGAATTTGAAGCGGTATTCGGCGAAGTAGGCGTAACGCGGCGCGATCAGGCCACGCAGTTCCAGCTGCACCAGCAAGGTCTTGAGCGGCAGCTGACGAATGTTGCTCTGGTCCGCCAGCGGCCCCAGCAGGAACTCCCACTGCCCGTCGGGCGCCGCGCCCTGCAGCTCGTCCAGCACACAACGAATGCCTTCCAGCTCCGGCGTGTCGCCGTAGACGAAGTTTTCCAGCACGTTGAGGCTGTCGCGGTTGGCCAGCACCAGGCAGTCGGAAGGTTGACCATCACGCCCGGCGCGGCCGATTTCCTGGCTGTAGTTTTCGATGGATTTGGGCAGGTCGAAATGCACCACATTGCGGATGTCGCTCTTGTCGATACCCATGCCGAAAGCGATGGTGGCGACAATGCAATTGGACTGGCCTGCCATGAACTGACGCTGGATGGCCTCGCGCTGCTCATGGGGCAGCCCGGCGTGATAGGCCTGGGCCTGGATGCCGTTGCGACTCAGATGCTCGGCGATATGCTCGGCGGTTTTCTGCAAGGTGACATAGACGATGCTCGGCTGCCCGGGACGCTCGCTCATCCACTGCACCAGGCGCCGGCGCTTGTCCTGGCCACGCACCGGTTCCACCAGCAGGTTGAGGTTGGGCCGGTAGAAACCGGTGGTCACTACATCCTGTTCGGCTATAGCGAATTTCGCCTGCATGTCGGCGATCACCTTGGGCGTGGCGGTAGCGGTCAGCAGCAGGGCCTGGGGAATGTTGAACTGGCGCTGGTAGTCCGGCAGCTTGAGGTAGTCGGGGCGAAAGTTATGGCCCCATTCGGAGATGCAGTGCGCCTCGTCCACCACCAGCAGGGAAATCCGCACCTGCTGCAGGAAGTTGCGAAAGCGCTCGTTCTTCAGACGCTCCACCGAGATCATCAGGATCTTCAGTTCACCGGAGCGCGCCCGCGCCATGACCTCGTTGGCGTCGTCGCGGCTCTGCGCCGAATCGATGCTCGCCGCGGCGATGCCGTGCCGCTGCAGAAACGCCAGTTGGTCCTGCATCAGCGCCAGCAACGGTGAGACCACCAGGGTCAGGTGTGGCAGCAGCAAGGCCGGCAGCTGGTAGCACAGGGACTTGCCGGAGCCCGTGGGAAAGATCGCCGCCGCCGAGCGCCCGGCCAATACCGCGCTGACCGCCGCCTCCTGGCCGGGACGAAACTGTGGATAACCGAAGACCTGTTCGAGGGTGTCGTGCATAAGCTGTCACTCCTTTGACCGCTGACGTGCCTTGCAGACTGGCACAGGGTCGGGAAAAGGTCGGGGAAGAAAGGCTACGGGATGATACAGGGAGGCGGAGAATGCTGTCCGGCTGGGGTTATGCAGAGTTTTTCAGGGTGTATCACGAACCACCAGGCACCCGATGGTTCGCGATAAAAATCGTGTTATTACCGCGTTGCGCGGCAATCCACCCACTTCACGCCATTGCTCTTATTGGCGGCGATCAGCGTCGGCACTGCGGCAGGCGCCTTGTTGTGAATGTCGTGAAACAAAATGATCCCCCGGCGCCACAGCAACATTAGGGTTTGCACCCGCTGGCTCGCCGCGCTGGCGCTGATGCTCTTGCTCCAGTCCTGGGAGTCGATGCCCCAGAGCATCACCTTGATACCCTGGGCCTTGAAGAACGCCGCACTGTCACTCTGGCGCTGGCCATAAGGCGGGCGGAACAGCGGCTGGTAGTCATCCGGCAACGTGCCGCGCACCAGGGTCGCGGAACGGGTGATGGACTGCTGCCATTCGCTCCAGGCGCTGTGGGATTTATGTTCCCAGCCATGCAGGGCAACGCACTGGCCGCTGTACAACTCGCGCATTTGCGCCGGCGACGACTTGCGCAGACGCGCCTGGAACGGCTCGCCCAGCACGAAGAACAGGCCATGCAGATCGTTGGCCCGCAGCACATTGGCCAGCGTATCGGTATGGCCGCCCGCGGCCGTCGGGCCGTCGTCGAAGGTCAGCAGAAACTGCCGGTCCGCCAGCTCGTCGCCCATCAGCTCGGCGCTGTCGAAACGTTCGATCTCACTGCTGATCTTCGGGAACAACGCCGCCAGGCGCAGCTGTTCGTTCAGGTACTGCTCATGAAACTGGCGGCTCACCTGGGCCCAGGCGTCATAGGCCGGGCTGACCGTTCCGGTGAAACCCTGGGCCAGTTGCCGCAAGTCATCCAGGTTACGCACCAGCGGGCAGAAGGCGGCGCCTTCACAGTCCTGGCTGGCGCTGTGGTAACTGCTGAGTAGGCGTATCCAGAAACGCTCGCGCACTTGCTCGACCGAATGATGGTCCAGCGCCTTGACGCCCAGGCGCTGCTTGAGGCTGGCATCGTCCAGCGCCTCGCTGGCCAGCAGGGCCTTGCCGAACATCAGGATTTCCGCGCGCGAGGCGGTATCGAAGCCCGCTTGCGTGGCCAATGAACCCGGCCAGCTACTGCGATCGATGGTGGCGAACACCATCGGGCCGGCAGCCTGGGCAACGGCCGTCCACAGGGACAACATCAACGCAACAACCAGAACCCGCATAACAACCTCCATAAATGCATAACGCGCCGTGGGACGGCGCGTTATGGGGGTCAGATCAACACCCGTGAATCAGCGGTTTTGCACACGCTCGATGGCTTTGTCATACACCGGGTTGGCCTTCTGCTGCTTGGCCAACTGATAGTGACGCAGGGCATCGGCGAACTGGCCGGCCGCTTCGTAGATACGCGCGATGTTGTAGTAGGAACTGGCGCGCACGGTGGCCGCCGAACTGCCGCTGGCGAGGGCAATGGCCTTGCGGTTGGCCCAGATCGATTCGGCGGTGTTGCCGGCTTTCTGATAGGCCAGGCCAAGGTTGCTGTAGGCCTGACCGTAGCCGTTGTTCAGCTCGATGGCCTGACGGTAGAAGTCGATGGCTTGCTGCAGGTTACCGGCGTGGTAAGCCTCTTCGCCCTTGCGGTTCAGGGTTTTCGCATCGGCTTGTGCGCTGCTGCTGACGGCAACGGCGGCAACTTCCACTTTGTCATCGAGCAACGGCGACACTTCGTTCAACACGTCCTGCGCATCGACGGTCACGCCGCTGAGGGTGTTGATGTCCTGGAAGTCGCCATTGCCGGTCATGCGGAACACGGTCCACAGGTTACCGCTGCGATCCTGTGGCACGTAGTAGGTGCGCACCAGCGACTGGCCCATGTACACGAACACCTTGGCCTGGCTGGCGGCAAGCTGACGGGACTCCGGGCGAGTCTGGTTGCTGTAGTCATGCACCGCGTACACATAGCTTTCGCCGTAGTGTTTCTTTTCCAGGGTGATGGTTTCCGGGCCGTAGCCGTCGATATCGTCGACGTCCAGGTGGGCATCTTCGCCTTGCTGGTTGCGGAAGTAGATGTTGTTGCCCGGGAAGATCATGTGCGAATCGAGATCGCTAGGGGTAGCGCCCCAAGTCAGCACCACGCGCAGACCGTCGAGGTTCTGCATCACCGGGCTGATGGCGTAGGTCATGCCGCTGCACGGGCACTTGACCACCAGGTTGGAGTAGCCGGGTTTCTTGATGATCAGCAGGTTGCTGGGGTCATCGGCGAAGTCGGTGGTCAGGGTCACCTGGCCTTGAGCATTGGTACGACCGACAACGCTCTGGGCACCATTGCGCTGCACCAGCACTTCGGCATCGGCGATCTTCTGGTCCTTGACCACCGCACTCAGCACCTCGACCGGCAGCTGCTGCGCCGTCACCGAAAACGCCAATGCCCACAACGAAAAAATCGAAGTCACGCGAAACAAGCGCATACCTAATTCCCTTTAAGTGTATGAAGTCGGCACCCAAGGGTACCCGGCAGATTTGGCGCGCACCATACACAGTTTTTTTGGGGTTTGCTCGCTAATCCATCGGGAAAAGTGGGGGGCTGCGGGAATCCCTGAAGCTACCTGAGGGTGGGCAATAGAATATGAAGCACTCCAGAGGAAAAACCTTATGTCTGTGCCGCTCAATTGCGCTGACTCGACATCAGCTCCATCTATGCAGGAGCGCTGTAGTTGAGGATGTATTTAAGCGAATCAATGCACCACTCTTGGTGCAATCCTCCGATGCTTCCTCACCAATATCGGTTCAGCCTGACGAAGCTAGATAAAGGTCCAAACCTCTAGGTAAATCAACAAAACACAACTGTTCTATTTCAACTATCTGACTGACCGTGAGCAGAAAATCGGCACCGATATGTTCATTGTCATTGGTCCAGTTCATCACCGGGCTCAGATCGGTGCTCGATAAACTCATGCTTAGCTCAAAAGCCAATTTATCCTCGCCAGGGCGAAAGCCCATTATGGAAAAAGATTTGCTACCGAAAGCTTCAAACCGATATCCCATGACACTCTGCTCCATGCCGTTTCAAGACAAGTAATACAGATCTCACTACACACTGCACGACAGGAAAAACAGGTAATCCGGACTGTGAAAGTGGCGGCCTATCAGCTTCTCTAAAGCCGCTATTTGTTCGTCTGATAGCTCGTACTCATAGATAGGATCATCAGGCTCTTGCCATCCCATCAGAGCAGTGAGCTGCTCCAGGTTCTCCCCAGGCAGATCAATGCTGAATGCCACTCGCTCGGTATCTCGATCAAACGCAACCACCTCATGTTTCATTTGGCTGTTCTCCGTCCAGGTTTTGCATCCTCAAGCCGCTGGCCAGTCTCGGCATCAAACTCACCTAAATGCCTACCCTGCTTATCGTATTGTTCCACCGTACCGTGCATGTAGTCCCATTCATAAATCCGCCCTTTAGAATCCAACCAGCGTTTACGCCTGGCACCTCCACCCCTCACAGAGTTTTTAGAAGGGACCAAATAAGTATCAGGAAAAGCTGCTAGTTCCTTGGGTGGAGGATAGTGGCCCAGTTTTCCTGGAACACTTAACACCACATAAAGTGGCTTAACACCCGCCCCCACCGGAAACACCAGAATAAAATCCCGATACTCCGGCGGATAAATCGGACTGACGATGATCCGCTCCGCCGCCTCAGTCGGCGGGAAAATCCAGATCGGTGGAGTCTGTGGAGCCGCTTCCAGCGGTGGTATCCCTATGGTGCTCGAAGGGTCCACCGCCGGGGTCCAGGTGAGGGTGATGCCATCGCCCAGGTCGGCCACTTGCTGCTCGCCACGGGCCTCGAACTGAGCCACCGGAATCATTTCCCACTCGCGGCGCCCCTGGGTGTTGAAGCCGTAGCCCTTGAGGCTGCCATCGGCCTGCTGTTCAACTCGCAGGCGTAGCCGGGTGCGAGCTTGCTTGAGATTGCGTAGTTGTTCTTCGCTGTACAGCGCGCCGTCACCCAGGCTCGATGGAGCGAGCAAGGCCACCAGCCCCAGCAATGCACCGGCCGCTACGCCCGAGGAGATCAGCCCCAGGCCACTGCCGGTGGCGCCAGAACCCACGGAGACCCCACCCAGGGTCAAGGCACCGAGATTGGCAGGCAGCGCACCGCTGATACGCTTGAGGGGCACTCGCCCACCCGCCTCGAACTCACGACCGCCCAGCAGCGTCAACGCGCCGTAATTCCCTACCGCATCAGTTGGTATGAAGCCTGTCGGGGTGACGTAGTCGATGACTGCGTTCGGCAGCTTGCAAGACTTGGTGAACACGCAACCAACGGGCGCTGGTTGCGATTCCACCCGTGTAGTCGGCAACCGCTCTTCATAGGCCTGCTGGCGAGCGAGCATCTGCTCATAACCCCGCTGCGCCTCATCACGCTCAGCCAATTCGCTCGCGGTCATATCGCGCAGGCGGCGATAACCGCCACCGTCAGCGTCGTAGTGCTGCCATACCTGGGGCACGTCCTTGTTGCGGGCCATAGTCCTTTGCTCGGTTGCCTGGGAAATCCCCGGTCTTCAACCGGGGCTCTCACGTTACCCAGCGCGAGGAGGTCCTGGCTGTCAGGCAAATCCGAGCTGGTCGAGCGACTTTTCTTTTTCGTTCAGGTCCAACGATTGGCCCTAAACTGGAGGCCGATTGGCACCACCGACAGACCTTGCGGACGACCCACCATGCACCTCGCCCCCGGCTTCCCCGACGACCCGACCATGCGCCAGCTCATGCAATTGCTGCACGAAGAAATCGGCCTGCCCGAACGCAAAGGCATCAGCCTCAAGACCGCCATCAACCTCGACCTGGGCTGCGACGGCGCGGACGCCGAACAGCTGATACAGGAACTGGAAGAACTGTTCGCCATCGACTTTATCGACTACGACGCCTACCGCTACTTCCAGCCCGAAGGCTACGACGTGTTCTTCAAACGCAGGGCCAAGGGGCGCGGCGACAAGATCCCGCTGACCATCGGCATGCTGTACCAGGCGATCAAGGCCAAGCGCTGGGATACGCGGGAGCTGGAGGGGATTTAAACGCGGCCGCTAGCGGTCTCTGCGAAAAGGAATTGCCTTACAAACCACGTCGAATTCAGCTTATTGAGCGGTCCCTGCAGGCAGCCTAGAGTTCGGACTGTCGCTGAAAAAATCAGCGAGCGGGTTTGGTCACCCGACAACAGCTCACATAAATGTCATCATGCGCACCGCCATCTTCATGGCTGTGTAGCGCATTGCTATGGCGGCTGTGTGTGGGACGCCTTTGGGCGTGCCGGTTGCTGTTCCGGTTGACCAACCCGCGCACAGTCCGCCTCCCATCGTTTGGTCACGATGGCGGCGGTTACTTAACAGCAAAGTGAGTAATCGATATGCCTCTAGAGAGTCAGCCTCAACACGCCAATATCATCTCCCTCTTTCACCTTCGCTATCCTAGGAGATGAATAATGGATCGCTATCTTGCTCTCAAAAGCAATTTTACTGACGGGCCCGTCCTTTTCATCGACAGCCAAGCCAATCAGCAAGACATTTACATCTGTGCCCAACAACGCTTGCGGGCCGCAGCAGATCTGCTTGAGACCCTGACTTGCCTTAGCTTTCATCAGGCCGACACCAAAGATACAGCCCATATCATTAACGCCCTTTACCTGTTGGTGCAGGACGGCTGTGACTTGTTGGAGACTGCCCAATTTAGGGTGTAAAACACCTCAAAACAGAGTAGGAATGAAGTTGTGACCCTGCGACCTCATTCCTACCCCCCCCTCCTCCAGTAACAGACCTGATGACCTATAGTCATCAGGCAGTAGCAAATTGACTCTATTCCGGTTTAATCTCCTAAAACCTATAGAAAGGAAGCAGAAAAACCATAGGATTAGCCAAGGATGAGTCACAAAACCACTGATAAATCTCACCCAAAAACCTTCCCTTTCTCGAAGCTGCAATCTTTTTTCCTATCAAAAAATCGCCGTCTACAAAGAGTATTAACTGTAAATTTTATCCTAGACTGCGCAACTCTAAATACGCAATTCAAGGGATATATATGAGCGATATAAAAATAAATTTCGCCGTCATACACGAACTTGTAAAAACACAACACAAGGCCATTCAACCATCCATCATTAGAAAACTACCACTTGACCCCAATAACACGACTGTAAACAAAGTAGTCAATGAAGTCACTAGCGTTTATGGTCGAAAACAGAATAGTGCTCACTATGGTGTCTTCAGTAACAGCAAAGATCGCGGCCTATTCCCTGAGAGCTTTCATAAGTACGCAGTTCTCCAAAGCCCAACCAGCAATGACTTTATGACTATAAGTCGAGCGGTCATGGAAAACCTTTTTGAGAAAGCAGAGAAAATCACTCCAGCATCTGGTGGGTATCTCTTATTTTCCGACTATGAAGTATCCGGTAATCGTTTCTTCATGATCGCAATGATTAAAAGTAGAGAAGGCTTCAGGTTGAGCGCAAACCTTGAACCCGAAGAGTTACTTGAACTTGATCTCACCAAGCTTAATCAAGCCGCTAGAATAAATATAAAAAAATACCATTCACATAGAACTGTTCCCCTTCCAGAAAGGCAAGAAATAAATTACTTAAGTTTCGTGAGTCCTAGCAGCACACAATCCGCTGCTGGATATTTCGTCACAGCTTTAGGTTGTGCAAAAGGAACCGCTTCGGCACTCGCCACCAAAACCCTCATAAAAGAAAGCTCTGTCTTCTTTGCTAACACGCCACAGATATCCAAATTTAAAAGTCAGTTCCGAGAAGACTTAGTCGAATACCTAAACAAAAAGAAACCAGGTGACTCAATACGCCTTTCAGAAATTGAAAACCTAGCGCGAAAATATATACCATCAGAAATAAAAGACCAAGCAGACAAGATCGCGGAGGAGTTTATTGAATATCTTAACGGGGATGAACATGCAATACCCGTTGAGTTCCCCATTAGTCACTCCACACTTCAGAAGTTCACACATGTAAGCTACAAGGATGAAAGCCTTCAAATAAAGTTTGAGAAGTTATCTTTTAGCGACGACCCTAACGCATCAATCTACTTTGATAAAAAAAGCAAAAAACTCACATTCAACAAACTACCTCAAGCCCTTGAGGAGCTGCTAGAGAGCGAGTTAGCACAGCAAAAATCTGAAAAATCTGCGATCAAAAAATGACTAACACTCAATCACTTGAAAATGTAGTTTCTCTATACAGAGCCGCTGGAAGACCGGTGGTCGAGGGAGGGAAGTTCAAAGGAGAGGTAACTTATTCATCATGCACACTTTTGAGTGAACTTCATAACGCACCACAAAACCATGGGCGTTTTTCAGAGCTCATCATTGATAAAACCGAAATACTTCCTGAGGAGCCCATTCCATCAAAATGGGTCTCAGCAGAGTTCACTTGGATTTTAGCTTCAAATACAAATAGTAAATTTTATGACAACCTTGACGAGCTAATACAGTTCACAGGTAAAGGAGAGATTCCAAGCACCTACTACATAATATCAAATAACTATTCTAGCTTTGAGACCCCAACAGCAGAAATCCAACAAATAACAAATATCTGCAAACTGATAAAAAACCTATCAATAATTGCAGACTATCATGATGAAAAAAATGACTCAAACTCCTTCAATCTAATTTTCACTCAACATGAGGGCGATACAAAAAGTAAAACAACCGCAGTAAAAACTAGAATCACCAGAAACTCGCTTAGACCAGTAAATACTACCTTGCTTGATAGTCTCGCATCAGAAGATGAATCTATTGACTCCCATCATCAAGCCAAAACCTATACATTCAAGAGTTCGATTGTAGAATTTTGCGACCATATACCTCCTGAAAACAGGTTTGAAAACCTCATTCTGGAGTGGGACTCATTCTTAAAACTATACAACAACAACCTCAGTACCTACTTAAGTGGCTTCTCCTTCCATAAGGCTAAAAAAGAGGTTGCTACTGCACAAATGTCTGTAGCGGAGCAATTATCAAAAATCACTAGTGAAACAACAGGAAAAGTCCTAAGCATTCCCATATCGTTTGCAGCAGTTATTGCCATTGTAAAATTAAACTCATTAATTGAGTCTGTACTTGCCGCACTAGGCTTACTAATTCTCTCATTAATTACAACAGCATCGATTACAAACCAGAAAAATCAATTGAGCCGCCTAATATCATCTAGAACAATAACCTTTACAGCATTTCAGGGCAAAGCCAATTCTTATCCCGACGAACTTAACAAAGACATCTCTAATGCCAGCAAGGCCTTAATAGCCAACGAAAAATACCTAGATAAAACTTTAAGCTGGTATCAAGTTGCATGTTGGCTCCCAACTATTTTTGCAACTGCGATTATTATCTATTACTTCGGACCTAATCAAGAAACGTATAAAGAACTAGCCATTTCGACTCTTGAATTCTTTTCAGCGAAAATTATAAATAACTGAAAATAAAAAGCCGCCCCGAAGGGCGGCTTCTTGAACCACTTACCCGATGCTTACAGCTTCGGACCAGCAGCCTTGATGGCGTCGCTCACGTCGAACTTCTTGAAGTTCTCGATGAACAGGCCAGCCAGGGCCTTGGCGGCTTCGTCGTAGGCGGCTTTGTCAGCCCAGGTGTTGCGTGGGTTGAGCAGGCCGGTTTCGACGCCTGGAACGGCCAGTGGCACGTCCAGGTTGATGGTGTCCAGGTGCTCGGTCTCGGCACCGACCAGAGCGCCGCTCTGGATGGCCGCGATCACGCCACGGGTGGTCGGGATGTTGAAGCGCTTGCCCACGCCGTAGCCACCGCCGGTCCAGCCGGTGTTGACCAGGTAGACCCTGGAGCCGAAGCCGCGGATGCGCTTGATCAGCAGCTCTGCGTATTCGCCGGCCGGACGCGGGAAGAAGGGTGCGCCGAAGCAGGTGGAGAATGTGGACTTGATGCCTGCGCCCGAACCCATTTCGGTCGAGCCCACCAGAGCGGTGTAGCCGGACAGGAAGTGGTAGGCGGCTTGTTCTTCGCTGAGGATCGACACGGGCGGCAGTACGCCGGTCAGGTCGCAGGTCAGGAAGATCACGGCGTTCGGCTCGCCACCGAGGTTTTTCTCGGAACGCTTCTCGACGTGCTCCAGCGGGTAGGCGGCGCGGCTGTTCTGGGTCAGGCTGCCGTCGGCGTAGTCGGCCTTCTTGGCGTCGTCCAGCACAACGTTTTCCAGCACTGCACCGTGCTTGATGGCTTTCCAGATGACCGGCTCGTTCTTCTCGGACAGGTCGATGCACTTGGCATAGCAACCGCCTTCGATGTTGAACACCACGCCCTCGCCCCAGCCGTGCTCGTCGTCACCGATCAGGTAACGGCTTTCATCGGCGGACAGGGTGGTCTTGCCGGTACCGGACAGACCGAAGAACAGGGTCACATCGCCCTCTTCGCCGATGTTGGCGGCGCAGTGCATCGGCAGCACGTCGGCGGCCGGCAGCAGGAAGTTCTGTACCGAGAACATGGCTTTTTTCATTTCACCGGCGTAGCGCATGCCGGCGATCAGCACTTTCTTCTGAGCGAAGTTGAGGATCACGCAACCGTCGGAGTTGGTGCCGTCACGCTCTGGAACGCATTCGAAGTTGGCAACGTTGAGCACCTGCCACTCATCACGGCCAGCCGGGTTGTACTGGGCCGGGTTGATGAACAGGCAACGACCGAACAGGTTCTGCCAGGCAGTCTGGGTGGTCATCTTCACGGCCAGGTAGTGCTCGTCGGAAGCACCTACATGCACATGGGAAACGAAGTGCTCTTGCGCGTTGTTGAACGCCTCGACGCGAGCCCACAGGGCATCGAACTTGTCGGCCGGGAACTTGCGGTTGATCGGGCCCCAGGCGATAGCGTCCTGGGTGCTCGGCTCTTCAACGATGAAACGATCGACTGGCGAACGGCCGGTACGGTGACCGGTACGAACAACCAGCGCGCCGGTATCGGCAAGCTCGCCTTCACCGCGGTTCAGGGCTTCTTTGACCAGATCATCAACACTCAGATCGGTGTACACGGCGTTATTGGCTTGCGTCATGAGGTTCCCCGTCGGCCAGTGGCCGAGTGCTCCAAACGTTTTGTAGTAGAAAGTCGTGCACTACTACCGCGAAAAAAGTGCGCCGGATTATGCCAGAAAAGCCCAAAAAGAGTAGGGCCCTCCCGTCAGAACGGCGTTAATCCGGCGCTTGCCAGGTGATTTACCTGCGCTGAACCGTTTTAGTGACGAGTATCTGACGGCGACTCGACACCCGCTCCGGCGAACAATTGGCTGATATCGGCCGCATCGAACAGGTAGCGCTCGTTGCAGAACTGGCAATCGATCTCGATGCTGCCGCCGTGTTCGACCACCAGCTTCTGCGCATCTTCCAGACCCAGACTGACCAGCGCATTGCCCGAGCGTTCCCGCGAGCAGCTGCAACGGAAGCGTAGCGGCTGCACATCGAACAGGCGCACGGCTTCTTCATGGTAGAGGCGATGGAGCACGGTTTCGTTGTCCAGGCTCAGCAGTTCATCGGCAGTCAGGGTGCTGCCCAGCGCGGTGATGTGCTGCCAGCTGGCGGCGCGGTCTTCTTCATCCTTGAGGCGGTCGGCCGGCAGTTGCTGCAGCAGCAGGCCACGGGCGCGACGACCGTCGGCGTGCAACCAGAAACGGGTGCCGACCTGCTGGGACATGACGAAATAGTTGGTGAAGCATTCCGACAGGGTGGCGCCGTCCAGGTCGACGATGCCCTGGTAGCGCTGGCCGTGGGTCGGGTCGACGGTCAGGGCCAGCATGCCATTGGGCATCAGGTCGGCCAGGGTCGCGTCCGGGGCAATCTGCTCCGCGTCGTAGCGCGCCAGGCCACGGATCTCGCGCTCGCTGGAGCACTCGATCATCAGCAACGGCACCGGGCCTTCGGAACGAGCCTGGAGGATCAGCAAGCCATCGAACTTCAGCGTGCCGACCAGCAGCGCGGCCGCCGCCATCAGCTCGCCGAGCAGTTGCGCGACTGGCTCCGGGTAAGCGTGTTTGGCGAGGACTTCGGCATAGCTGCGCTCCAACGCCACCAGCTCGCCGCGGGCGTCGCTGTCATCGAAGATGAAGCGTTGGGTGAAGTCGGTATCCGGCAAATGAGTCATAGGTCTGGGTATCTGAAGTGATGACAAAATGGTTACAAGACATGAAAATTGCGATTTTCGCACTATTACGGTGCACGATTTTCTGCCGTTGGAGGCATTTTATGAACAATCCGGGTTTGTTCCAAGCAAGGTGGAACCTCGGCAAGCTGGTGCTGTGCAACTTGCTCCCTCTGGCGCTGTTGGGTTTCTGGTTATGGCCAAGCGGGCACATGCTTTGCGTGATGTTCGACGAATGGCTGTTCCGCCTGCTGAATGCTCCCCTTGCGAGCAACTCCACCTGGCTGCATATCTGGGCCGTGGCCAGCCTCAGGCCTTTCGACGCGATAGTCGGGCTGATCCTGCTGACCCTGTTGATTCGCGGGGACTGGGTGTTCAAAGCCCTGGACGTGCGCCGGGCCTTTTTCGGTTTCCTGTCGATCCTGGTCTTGATGCTGATTATCCGCCTGTTGTTCTCCAAGCTCGCCGACACTATGGGCTGGCAGCACGACAGCCCGTCGATGATGCTCCAGGATGCCGTGCACATGAGCGACTACTTCCCGCACTGGGAAAAAACCTGGGAGCTCAAGGACCGTTCCAGCCAGAGCTTCCCCGGCGACCACGCTTCGGTCTTGCTGATCTGGGCGCTGTTCATGGGCGTGTTCAGCCGCGGTGTCGGCCAGTTCCTGGTGATCTGGGGCCTGACCCTGCTGTTCATGATGCCGCGCCTGGTGGCCGGTGCGCACTGGGGCCAGGACGACTATATCGGCGGTGTGCTGCTGGCGGTCTGGGCACTTGGCTGGGGCTATTACACCCCATACGCGGCCAAGGCCTCGAACTTCCTGCTGCGGGTGACCAACCCGCTGTTCAACCTGCTGGGCAAGCTGCCGTTGTTGTCGCGCCTGAGCGTGGTGCGGGCTACAGCCTGAGCAGGAGCCGGCTTGCCGGCGATTGAATACAGAAGATGCGCCCTCCAGAGAATCGTTAGAGGGCTGCAACCGCTGCTTCGCAGCTGATCGCGGGCACGCCTCGCTCCTACAGGGGCTTATTCGTGGCTGTGGAACTTGAACAGGTCGCGCCGCTGTTTCTTGGTCGGCTTGCCGTCGGTGCTCACACCCAGGGCGCCGGCCTTGCGCAGGGCCGCGGCGTTTTCCCGCTTGGCGATGCTGGCTTCGGTTTCCGTATAGAGAGCCTGCGCCTCCGGCGCCCCACGGCGCACGATCGACAGGGCCTGGACCACCACGGTGCGCTCGTCGAAACCAGTACGTATCTCATACTCGTCGCCGACCCTCGGCTCCTTGCCCGGTTTGCAGCGCTCGCCACGGTGATGCACCTTGCCGCTTTCGATGGCGGCCTTGGCCAGCGCACGAGTCTTGTAGAAGCGCGCCGCCCACAGCCATTTGTCCAGACGGACCTTGTCGTCGTCTTCGGCTTTTTGTGCCATGGCATTTCCTCATTCTGAAATATTTTCGAACTGTACTACCGTTTCTCTCGTGCCATGAATTGCGATGGCTCGGTTTAGAATGCGAGGCTCTGCGGCAACCCGTCCGGGAGCTGTGGATCCGGGCTTAGATATCTGTCGCCTTTTACCCATTATTCTGCGTGAATACCGCGAATTCGGCCGCTTGACGGTACGAGCGGGTTCCTCAGCGGTTGAGCACATTTGAAGACATTTGACCATTTGACCGTCGTGGGTCTGCGCGAGTGGGTGGCGCTTCCGGATTTGGGAGTCGCCGGCCTGCGCGCCAAGATCGATACCGGCGCCAGCACCTCCAGCCTGCATGCCACCGAGATCGAGCCGTTCGAGCGCGACGGTGAGCAGTGGGTGCGCTTCAACGCGCACCTGGGCAGCGTGGTGCAGTTGCGTCACCGGCGTTGCGAAGCGCCGCTGGTGGCGATGAAAACCATTAAAAGCTCCAACGGCCAGGCGCAGGTGCGCTACGTGATCAGCACCACCCTGGCGCTCGGCGATCGGGTCTGGCGGGTGGAGTTCACCCTCGCCTGCCGCAAGGCCATGCGCTATCGCCTGCTGCTCGGCTCCAAAGCCCTGATCGATGGCCAGTTGGTGGTCAATCCAGGGATCAAATACGTTCAAGACAAACCGGTGTTCCCGGTGTCCACTACCTCTGCCACAGGTGTTGCATGAAGATCGCTGTGCTGTCGCGTAACCCGCGTCTGTATTCCACTCGCCGCCTGGTCGAAGCCGGCACCGAGCGTGGCCATGAAATGGTGGTGGTCGACACCCTGCGCGCCTATATGAACATCGCCAGCCACAAGCCGCAGATCCACTACCGCGGCAAGCCGCTGGAAGGTTTCGATGCGGTGATTCCACGGATCGGCGCGTCGGTGACCTTCTATGGCTGCGCGGTGCTGCGCCAGTTTGAAATGATGGGCGTGTTCCCGCTCAACGAGTCGGTGGCCATCGCCCGCTCGCGGGACAAGCTGCGCTCCCTGCAATTGCTGTCCCGTCGTGGCATCGGCCTGCCGGTGACCGGCTTCGCCCACTCGCCGGACGACATTCCCGACCTGATCGAAATGGTCAACGGCGCGCCGCTGGTGATCAAGGTGCTGGAAGGCACCCAGGGCATAGGCGTGGTGCTGTGCGAAACCGCCACGGCGGCCGAGTCGGTGATCGAGGCTTTCATGGGCCTGAAGCAGAACATCATGGTCCAGGAGTACATCAAGGAAGCCGGCGGCGCCGACATTCGCTGCTTCGTGGTCGGCGACAAGGTGATTGCCGCGATGAAGCGCCAGGCCAAGCCCGGCGAGTTCCGCTCCAACCTGCACCGTGGCGGCAGCGCCAGCCTGATCAAGATCACCCCGGAAGAACGCATGACCGCCCTGCGCGCGGCCAAGGTCATGGGCCTGAGCGTGGCGGGCGTGGATATCCTGCGCTCGAACCACGGGCCGCTGGTGATGGAGGTGAACTCCTCGCCGGGCCTGGAAGGCATCGAGACCACCACCGGCAAGAACGTGGCGGGGATCATCATCGAGCACATCGAGAAAAACGGTGGCCCGAACATGACCCGGACCAAGGGCAAGGGATAAAAGCAGCCGACGCTGGAGCTGCATTCCACTAGGCAGAACACATATGCAGGGCCAGGGGCGCTACGCGCCCCATCGCGGGCAAGCCTCGCTCCTACACTGCATCCCTGGGCAACAACAACCCCAACGGCAAGCGCACCCGCGCTTCCAGGCCGCCATCGGTGCGGTTGCGCAATTCGACATTGCCGCCGTGCATCGAGGCGATCCGCTTGACGATGGCCAGGCCCAGGCCGGTGCCCTTGCCGCCCCGGGCACGGTCGCCGCGGGTGAAGGGGTTGAAGATCGCCTCCAGCTCCGACGGGTCGATGCCCGCGCCACGGTCCATCACACTCAGCACCACATAAGGCGCGCTGGTGTCGCCCGATACATAGGCCGCCACTTCGACTTCGGTACCGGCGTGGTTCAACGCGTTGCCGATCAGGTTGTTCAACAGGCGCTTCATCGACACCCGGCGCAACGGGAACGGCGGAATTGGTTCCAGGCGCAGGCGCACCTTTTCATCGTTCTGGTTGTAGGGCGCCGCCACTTCACGCACCAGGTCGCTGAGATCGACCTCCTCCACCGACTCGTCGCGGCCGTCGCGGATAAAGGCCAGGAACTGATCGAGAATCGCGTCCATGTCTTCGATGTCACGAACCATGTCGTCGGTCAGGTCGTTATGGCTACCCATCAATTCCAGCGACAGGCGCAGGCGGGTCAGCGGCGTGCGCAGGTCGTGGGACACCCCCGCCAGCATCAGCTCGCGCTCGCGTCCGGCCTGCTCCACATCCTCGGCCATCTGGTTGAAGGCGCGGTACACCTCGGTCATCTCGCTCGGCGTATCGCTGATCGGCAGCCGCACGCTGCGCCCCTGGCCCAGTTGCCGGGCGGCATAGACCAGGCGCTTGAGGGGCTGGTTGAGCTGGCTGACGAAGATCCACGCCGAAGCCGTGGACAACAGGCCGATCGCCAGGAACCAGCCAAGCACGCTCCAGATCTTCTGCCCCCGCAGCGGGTGCGGATACAGCGGCACTTTCAGCCAGCCGTCGCCCAGGCTCGGCGCGCGCACCCAGAGCGCCGGCGGGGCGTGCATGCGCAGGCGCACTTCAGTGTCGGCGCCCAGTTCGGCCTGCATCTGCCGCTGGTAGATCTCGCTGTAGGGCCAATGCTGCTCGCCCGCCGGCACACCGCTGCCGACCACCTTGATCAGCCCGGCGGCCTCGGCGATCTGGTCGCGGTTGGATTCGTCGGCGGCCCAATAGGCGCGCAGGGTCAGGGCCACGCCGTGGCTGTACTGACGGTCCACCAGCACGTCCTCGTTCATCAACAGATAAACCAGGGTCAGCGCCTTGGAGAACAGCACCACGATCAGCACCAGCCAGAGGGTGCGAGAGAAGAAGCTTTGCGGGAACCACAGCGGGGTTTTCATAAACAGCCATTACACGCTTTGCAGGAGCGAGTCGCGCTCGCAGAGTTGCGGAATGCGAGCGCCCGGGTCGTTTGCCGGCCCGGGCGCTCGCTCCTACAAATCATCGGTCACTTGGTGGTGGTGCCATCCGGCACGAACACATAACCCACGCCCCAGACCGTCTGGATATAACGCGGCTTGGACGGATCGGGTTCGATCATCCGGCGCAGGCGGGAGATCTGCACGTCGATGGAACGCTCCAGGGCATCCCACTCGCGGCCACGGGCCAGGTTCATCAATTTGTCGCGGGTCAGCGGCTGGCGAGCGTTCATCACCAGGGCCTTGAGCACCGCGAACTCACCGGTGGTGAGCATGTGCACTTCGGCGCCGCGCTTGAGTTCGCGGGTGGCCAGGGACAGCTCGTAGTCGCCGAAGGTGACGTTTTCGTCTTCGCTGCCCGGCGCGCCCGGCACCGGAGCCGACTGGCGACGCAGCACGGCCTTGACCCGCGCCATCAGTTCGTCGGGGTTGAACGGCTTGGCCAGGTAATCGTCGGCGCCCAGCTCCAGGCCCTTGATCCGGCTCAGCTCGTCGCCCTTGGCGGTGAGCATGATGATCGGGATCTGGTTGTTCGCACTGCGCAGGCGGCGGCACGCGGTCAGGCCGTCTTCGCCAGGCAGCATCAGGTCGAGGACGACCAGGTTGAATACTTCGCGACCCAGCAGACGGTCCATCTGCTCGGTGTTGGGAACCGCGCGGGCACGGTAGCCCTTGCTGACGAAGAAACGCTCCAGCAGGCTGCTCAGCCCCGGGTCGTCGTCAACAATAAGAATTTTTTCGCCTTCGGCAGTTTGTGCAGTGCTGCTCATCAGATGCTCCTTTTATCTCGGTGCGCATTATGGCGTAGCTGCCGTTATACGCACCGTGTGCATTGTTAGCAGATTTTTCCTCAACCGCCAGAAAACCCGCCGTCGGCCGCCAGTGGGCCGATACCCCCGAAGACTGGAACGCTGGTTATAATGCGCCGCCTTTTGTGTCAGGCAACCTCTGATCGTTATCGCCCGTGGCCACTTTTTATTTTTCCCGGCCAGGCAGTAATTGTTCGATTTCACGGGTCAACAGGCAGCCCTTTGATCCAGGCAGCGGCGCACGCCAGGCCGCTCAACCAGACTCGCCGAGCCCAGTTTTCCGTGCCGGCGGGCCTGCTTTCACAATTTGTCAGGTGGTTTTATGGACAGCATCAACAGCCGCATTGCCGAGGAACTCGGTGTACGCCCACAACAGGTCGAAGCGGCCGTCGCTCTATTGGATGAAGGCTCCACCGTGCCCTTCATCGCCCGCTACCGGAAGGAAGTGACCGGCAGCCTCGATGACACCCAACTGCGTCATCTGGAAGAGCGCCTGCGCTACCTGCGAGAACTCGACGAACGGCGCATCAGCATCCTCGCCAGCATCGAGGAGCAAGGCAAGCTGACCCCGGAACTGGCCCGCGACATCAAGCTCGCCGACACCAAGACCCGCCTCGAGGACCTCTACCTGCCGTACAAGCAGAAGCGCCGCACCAAGGGCCAGATCGCCCTGGAAGCCGGCCTCGGCGAACTGGCGGACGGCCTGTTCAACGACCCGAGCCTGACCCCGGAAAGCGAAGCCGCGCGCTTCGTCGACGCGGAAAAAGGCGTGGCCGACGTGAAGGCCGCCCTGGAAGGCGCCAAGTACATCCTCATGGAGCGCTTCGCCGAAGACGCCAGCCTGCTGGACAAGCTGCGCAACTACCTCAAGCAGGAAGCCACCCTCAGTGCCCGCGTGATCGCTGGCAAGGAAGAGGAAGGCGCCAAGTTCCGCGATTACTTCGAACACGACGAACCGCTGAAGAGCATGCCGTCGCACCGCGCCCTGGCGATTTTCCGTGGCCGCAACGAAGGCATCCTCAGCTCCGCGCTGAAAGTCGGTGAAGAACTGCCGGGCACCATGCACCCGTGCGAAGGCATGATCGGCCAGCAGGTCGGCATCCAGAACCAGAACCGCCCGGCGGACAAATGGCTCGGCGAAGTGGTGCGCTGGACCTGGAAGGTCAAGCTCTACACCCACCTGGAAACCGACCTGCTGGGCGAGCTGCGCGACAGCGCGGAAACCGAGGCGATCAACGTCTTCGCCCACAACCTGCACGACCTGCTGCTGGCCGCTCCGGCCGGCCCGCGCGCGACCCTGGGCCTCGACCCGGGCCTGCGCACCGGCTGCAAGGTGGCGGTGGTGGATGCCACCGGCAAGCTGCTGGACCACGCCACCGTTTACCCGCACGTACCGCACAACAAGTGGGACCAGACCATCGCCGTGCTGGCCGCGCTGTGCGCCAAGCACTCGGTGGACCTGGTCGCCATCGGCAACGGCACCGCCAGCCGTGAAACCGACAAGCTGGCCGCCGAGCTGATCAAGAAATACCCAGCCATGCGCATGACCAAGGTCATGGTCTCCGAGGCAGGTGCTTCGGTGTACTCGGCGTCGGAACTGGCCGCCAAGGAATTCCCCGATCTCGACGTATCGATCCGTGGCGCGGTGTCCATCGCCCGCCGCCTGCAGGACCCACTGGCCGAGCTGGTGAAGATCGATCCGAAATCCATCGGCGTCGGCCAGTACCAGCACGACGTGTCGCAGCTGAAACTGGCCCGCGGCCTGGATGCGGTGGTCGAGGACTGCGTGAACGCCGTCGGCGTGGACGTCAACACCGCCTCGGTAGCCCTGCTGGCGCGGATCTCCGGCCTCAACACCACCCTGGCGCAGAACATCGTCAGCCACCGTGATGAAAACGGTGCGTTCAAGACCCGCGCCGCGCTGAAGAAGGTCGCCCGCCTGGGTGAAAAGACCTTCGAACAGGCCGCTGGCTTCCTGCGCGTGATGAACGGCGACAACCCGCTGGACGCGTCCGCGGTGCACCCGGAAGCCTACCCGCTGGTGCAACGCATCGCCGCCGAGACCGACCGCGACATCCGCTCGCTGATCGGCGACAGCGGCTTCCTCAAGCGCCTGGATCCGAAGAAGTTCACCGACGAGACCTTCGGCCTGCCGACCGTCACCGACATCCTCCAGGAACTGGACAAGCCCGGCCGCGATCCACGCCCCGAGTTCAAGACCGCCGAGTTCCAGGAAGGCGTCGAGGACCTCAAGGACCTGCAACTGGGGATGATCCTCGAAGGCGTGGTGACCAACGTCACCAACTTCGGTGCCTTCGTCGACATCGGCGTGCACCAGGACGGTCTGGTGCACATCTCGGCGCTGTCGGAGAAGTTCATCAAGGACCCGCGTGAAGCGGTGAAGGCCGGCGACGTGGTCAAGGTCAAGGTCATGGAAGTCGACATCCCGCGCAAACGCGTCGGCCTGTCGATGCGCATGAGCGACACCCCGGGCGAGAAGATCGACGGCGCCCGCGGTTCGCGTCCAGGCTCGGCGCCACGCGCGTCGGGCAACAGCGCCCCGCGCAAGGAAACCGTGGCCGCGGCCCCGACCAACAACGCCATGGCTTCGCTGTTCGCCAACGCCAAGCAGTTGAAGAAACGCTGATGGAGATCCCGGCCGGCTTGACCGAAAGCGCATTCAGCCAACTGCTCGGCTGCCGGTTGCAGCGTCTGGAGGTCGGTGAAGCCGACGTCGCCCTGACGCTGACGCCGCAGCTGCGCAATCGCGGTCAGAAGCTGCACGGCGGGGCGATCTTCAGCCTGGTCGACATCGCCATGGGGCTGGCCTGTTCCAGCTCCCACGGCTTCGACCAGCAGAGCGCGACCATCGAGTGCAAGATCAACTACATCCGCGCGGTCGCCGAGGGCGACGTGGTCTGCCACGCCCGGGTGATCCACCCGGGCCGCCGCACCCTGGTGGTCGAGGCCGATGTGATGCAAGGCGACAAACTGATCGCCAAGGCACAAGGCACGTTCGCGGTCCTCTGAGGGCCCCTTTGGTGGCAGCCGCGACGCCAATTCGTCCGCTAGCGACGCGGCCCGCGTTCGAACATCGACAAACCTAGCTCCCTGTCATCGATTTGAGTTAATTTCGGCGCTGCGAAAGCGGCGCCGGAGTTTTCTGCCTGCGCTAAAGCCAGATTCAGGGATGAAGCGTGGTGCTTGCAAAATCGGGCCAGGCCGGCTCAACGACCAGGCGAAAACGCCAGTTTCAACTTCACCCTTGTAGACCGTCCTGCCCACCCCCATATTGGGGCGACTGACGCGTGAAGGAATCCAACTTGAGCGAACTTCTCAACCGCCGCCTGGCTCTGCTCGGCGAGCGCGCTAACCTCTCTCTGCTCGAGCAGTGCCTGCACGGTATCGAGCGCGAATGCCTGCGCGTGACCGGCGAAGCGCGCCTGGCACAGACCCCGCACCCGGAAGAACTGGGTTCCGCGCTGACCAACGAACAGATCACCACCGATTATTCCGAGTCGCTGCTGGAGTTCATTACCCCGGCCCTGTCCGATCCGGCGGACACCCTGGCCAGCCTCGACAAGATTCACCGTTTCGCCTACAGCAAGCTCGGCAACGAGTACCTGTGGAGTCCATCGATGCCGTGCCCGTTGCCGGCCGAGGAAGACATCCCGATCGCCTATTACGGCACCTCCAACATCGGCCAGCTCAAGTACGTGTACCGCAAGGGCCTGGCCCTGCGTTACGGCAAGACCATGCAGTGCATCGCCGGGATCCACTACAACTTCTCCCTGCCGGAGCAGCTCTGGCCGCTGCTCAAGCAGGCCGAAGGCTTCGTCGGCAGCGACCGCGACTATCAGTCGTCGGCGTACATCGCGCTGATCCGCAACTTCCGCCGCTACAGCTGGCTGCTGATGTACCTGTTCGGCGCCTCGCCGGCGTTGGACGCGGGCTTCTTGCGCGGGCGCTCGCACCAGCTGGAACAGCTGGACGCCGAGACCCTGTACCTGCCGTACGCCACCAGCCTGCGCATGAGCGACCTGGGCTACCAGAGCAACGCCCAGGCCGGCCTGACCCCTTGCTACAACGACCTGAACAGTTACACCGACAGCCTGCGCAAGGCCGTCGCCACGCCGTACGCGCCTTATGTGGAGATCGGCACCCACCAGGACGGTGAGTGGGTCCAGCTCAACACCAACATCCTGCAGATCGAAAACGAGTACTACTCCAACATCCGCCCGAAACGCGTGACCTACACCGGCGAGCGGCCGATCCAGGCGTTGATGGCCCGCGGCATCCAGTACGTCGAAGTGCGCTGCCTGGACATCAACCCGTTCCTGCCGATGGGCATCGACGTGCAGGAAGCCCGCTTCCTCGATGCCTTCCTGCTGTATTGCGCGCTCAACGAAAGCCCGCTGCTGGAGAACAACGAGTGCGGCAACGCCACCTCGAACTTCCTCAAAGTGGTCAAGGAAGGTCGCCGTCCGGGCCTGCACCTGCTGCGCCAGGGACAGCTGGTGGAGCTCAAGGAATGGGCCGGCGAACTGCTGGAAAAGATCGCGCCGCTGGCTGCCCTGCTCGACCGCAGCCACGGCAGCGATGCCCACAGCAAGGCGCTGGACGCCCAACTGGCCAAGGTCAAGGATGCGTCCCTGACGCCTTCGGCCCAGGTCCTGGCCGCCATGCAGGAGCACAAGGAAAGCTTCAGCCAGTTCTCCCTGCGCCAGAGCCTGGCCCACGCCGAGTTCTTCCGCAGCGAGTCCCTGAGCAAGGAAGACCAGGCCCGTTTCGAAGAAGCCGCGCGCAGCTCCCTGCAGCAACAGGCCGAGCTGGAACAGAACGAAGTCGGTGATTTCGACGTGTTTGTCGGCTCGTATCAGGCCAGTATCCTGGCGATCAGCAACTAAGCGCCTATGGCGCTTATCGCGGGCAAGCCTCGCTCCTACACGGCGCTGTCCTGTAGGAGCGAGGCTTGCCCGCGATGGAGCGCAAAGCGCTCCCCTTCAAAAAAGTGCTCTCTTTAGAAGATTCCTCTTTTAAGCTAATTCTAAAAAGTTATTTATTTTTAGATTATTAGATCATTTAGTCTCCTCCCACGTCCACACTTGGCCGCCTGTCGAGGAGCTTCATGATGAAACTGCACCTTCCCCTTCGCCTCCTGGCGGCCGTATCCCTGGCCACCGCGAGCTTCTTCGCCCAGGCAGCCGACGTCACCGTCGCCTACCAGACCACCGTCGATCCGGCGAAGGTCGCCCAGGCCGACGGCACCTACGAAAAGGTCACCCAGGCCAAGATCGACTGGCGCAAGTTCGACAACGGCGCCGACATCATCGCCGCCATCGCTTCGGGCGATGTGCAGATCGGCTACCTCGGCTCCAGCCCGCTGACCGCCGCGATCACCCGCAAGGTGCCGGTGGAAACCTTCCTTATCGCCACCCAGATCGGCGCCGCCGAAGCCCTGGTGGCCCGCGACGGATCCGGGATCAAGACACCCCAGGACCTGGTCGGCAAGAAAGTCGCCGTGCCCTTCGTTTCCACCGGCCACTACAGCCTGCTGGCCGCGCTCAAGCACTGGAAAATCGACCCGTCGAAAGTACAGATTCTCAACCTCGCGCCACCGGCGATCATCGCCGCCTGGAAACGCGGCGACATCGACGCCACCTACGTCTGGGACCCGGCGCTGGGCGTGGCCAAGGAAAACGGCAAGGTGCTGATCACCTCCGGCGAACTGGCCCAGTTCGGCGCGCCGACCTTCGACGCCTGGATCGTGCGCAAGGACTTCGCCGAGAAGCACCCGGAAATCGTCACCGCCTTCGCCAAGGTGACCCTGGACGCCTACGCCGATTACCGCAAGGACCCAAAAGCCTGGCTGGCCGAGCAGAGCAACGTCGACAAGCTGGTGAAACTCTCCGGCGCCAAGGCCAGCGACATTCCGCTGCTGTTGCAGGGCAACGTCTACCCACTGGCGGCCGACCAGGTCATCAGCCTTGGCGCGCCGACCACCAAGGCCATTACCGACACCGCGGTGTTCCTCAAGGAGCAGGGCAAGGTCGAGGCGGTTCTGCCGGACTACGCGCCGTACGTCAGCGCCAAGTACATCACCAACTGAAGGTTCGCCGCAGAGGTCGCCGGGCCCAGGCCCGGCGTTCTCGTAGCACGTCTTGCACCTGCAAAAGCGGCATCTGAAAAGGGCTGCATCTAATAAGGAGAGCGCCGTCATGGCCTTGCTACAACTGGAGCGCATCAGCGCACAGTACCCCGGCGCCGCCGAACCGGTGCTGGCGGATATTTCCCTGACGCTCGGGCCCCAGCAGCTGCTGGTCGCCCTCGGCCCTTCCGGCAGTGGCAAGACTTCGTTGTTGAACCTGATCGCCGGTTTCGTCGAACCCAGCGCCGGGCGCATCACTCTGGATGGCGTGCCGGTTTCCGGCCCGAGCGCCGAACGCGGCGTGGTGTTCCAGGATGACGCCCTGCTGCCCTGGCAGGACGTACTGGCCAACGTCGGCTTCGGCCTCGAGCTGGCCGGCATCGCCCGCGACCAACGTGAAGCCCGCGCCCGGGAAATGCTCGCCCTGGTGGACCTGGCCGGCTTCGACAAGCGGCGCATCTGGCAGCTCTCCGGCGGACAACGCCAGCGTGTGGGCCTGGCCCGCGCCCTGGCCGCCGACCCGCGGGTGCTGCTGATGGACGAGCCCTTCGGCGCCCTCGATGCCTTCACCCGCGAACAGATGCAGGAGCTGTTGCTGCAAGTCTGGCAACGCACCGCCAAGCCAGTGTTCCTGATTACCCACGACATCGAGGAAGCGGTATTCCTCGCCACCGACCTGGTCCTCCTGGCGCCCAACCCGGGGCAGATCGTCGAGCGCTTGAGCCTGGACTTCGGCCGGCGTTACGCGGCCGGCGAATCGGCCCGGGCAATCAAGTCCGACCCGCGCTTTATCGAAACCCGCGAACACGTGCTGGCCCGGGTGTTCTCCCAACGCAGTGCCGTCTTGCGGCAGGAGCGCGCATGAACAGCTACGACCTCCCGGCCACCACGACCAAAGCCGCCACCCCACGCACCGCGGCGCCCCTGCGCCGTAGCCTGAGCACCCGCTGGATCAGCGTGCTGACCCTGGTGGTCCTGCTCGCCTCGTGGTGGGCGGTGACGGCCAGCGGCCTGATCGAACCGCTGTTCCTGCCGCCACCTTCCGCCGTGCTGCAAAAGGGCTGGCTGCTGGTCACCAGCGGCTATATGGATTCCACCCTGTGGCAGCACCTGGGCGCGAGCCTCGGACGCATCGGCCTGGCCCTGGGTTTTGCCGTGCTGACCGCGATTCCGGTGGGCATCGCCATCGGCCACAACCGCATCGCCCGTGGCGTGCTGGACCCGCTGATCGAGTTCTACCGGCCGATTCCACCCCTGGCCTACCTGCCGCTGATCGTCATCTGGTGCGGCATCGGCGAGCTGTCCAAGGTGCTGCTGATCTACCTGGCGATCTTCGCCCCGATCGCCATCGCCACCGCCACCGGCGTGCGCACCGTGGACCCGACTCGGCTGCGCGCCGCGCAGTCCCTGGGCGCGACCCGGGCCCAGCTGATTCGCCATGTGATCCTGCCCAGCGCCCTGCCGGACATCCTCACCGGCGTGCGCATCGGCCTCGGGGTGGGCTGGTCGACCCTGGTCGCCGCCGAACTGATCGCCGCCACCAGCGGCCTGGGGTTCATGGTGCAGTCCGCCGCGCAGTTCCTGGTCACCGATGTGGTGGTGCTAGGGATCCTGGTCATCGCCCTGATCGCCTTCGCCATGGAAATGGGCCTGCGTGCCCTGCAGCGCAAGCTGGTGCCCTGGCATGGCCAGGCCCATTGAAACCCCGGTAACCCTGTAGCGGGCAAGACTTCTTACAGACAGAACTGACCACGCCGGCAATTCGGCGCTCCATTCGAGAACGACATGAGCCTGACCATCACCCCTTTAAGCTCCGCCCTGGGCGCCCAGATCGGTGGCGTCGACCTCAGCCAGCCACTGGCCAGCGAGCAGCGCGATGCCATCGAGCAGGCGCTGCTCCAGCATCAGGTGCTGTTCTTCCGCGACCAGCCGATCGACCCGCAGCAACAGGCGCGCTTCGCGGCGAACTTTGGCGACCTGCATATCCATCCGATCTACCCCAACGTGCCGGAACAGCCGGAGGTGCTGATCCTCGACACCGCGGAAACCGACGTGCGCGACAACGCCATCTGGCACACCGACGTGACCTTCCTGCCGACCCCGGCCCTGGGCGCCGTGCTCAGTGCCAAGCTGTTGCCGGCCTACGGCGGCGACACTCTGTGGGCGAGCGGCATCGCGGCCTATGAGGCACTCTCGGAGCCGATGAAGAAGCTGCTGCAAGGCCTGACCGCGACTCACGAGTTCATCAAGTCCTTCCCCCTGGAACGCTTCGGCAATACCCCGGAGGACCTGGCGCGCTGGGAAGAGGCCAAGCGGAAAAACCCGCCGCTGTCGCACCCGGTGATCCGCACCCACCCGGTCAGCGGGCGCAAGTCGCTGTTCGTCAACGAAGGCTTCACGACCAGGATCAACGAGCTGTCGGACAGCGAAAGCGAAGTCATCCTGAAACTGCTGTTCGCCCACGCCACCCGCCCGGAATTCACCATCCGCTGGCGCTGGCAGACCCACGACGTGGCCTTCTGGGACAACCGCGTGACCCAGCACTACGCGGTCGACGACTACCGCCCGCAACGCCGCGTGATGCACCGCGCGACGATTCTTGGGGATGTGCCGTTTTTTCGTTGAGTCTACTTGGGAGAAATCTGAATAAGACCGAGGGCGACCCATAACCGGGGCGCCGATGTTAGCTTCTCAATTCTTGTGAGTTGAGAGGTGTTTCTCATGACCATTGCCCTATACAAGCTCATCGGCCCGATCATGTCGCCTCTGCAAAAACAGGCAGCATCCCACGGATATTCGATAGAAGAGGAAGTACGCCAGATACTGCTCAAGGTCTTCCCTCAAGAAACCGACATCCGGAATCTTGGCAGCCGAATCCGTACCCGCTTTGGCGAATGCAACGGGGTTGAACTTGAATTGCCAAGTCGCAACCCAACCCCTGACAAATAGAATTTGCCGGCGTCCCATGAAGAAGGCGCATCCCTTCATTACTACCGAATTCCCCCTACCCCAGGTAGGAGCGAAGCTTGCTCGCGATAGCGGTATGCCTGACACCACACACCGCCCCGATCGCCGGCAAGCCTGGCTCCTACAGAAGCTGCGGCAGCCTTACAGCATGACGGCAAGCTCTATTCGGCGGTTGAAGGCTTCTCCCACAGATTGATCCCGCCTTCCCGGGCGAAACGATCGATCTCCGCCAGTTCTTCCGCACTGAAGTTCAGGTTCCGCAATGCGCCGACGTTCTCGACGATCTGCTCCGGCCGGCTGGCGCCGATCAGTGCCGAGGTCACTCGTGGGTCACGCAAGGTCCAGGCCAGGGCCAGTTGCGCCAGGCTCTGGCCGCGACGCTTGGCGATTTCGTTGAGGGCGCGCACATGGGCGAGGTTGGCTTCGGACAGGTGCGAGGTTTGCAGCGAACCACCGCCCGGGCGATTGACCCGCGCGTCCTCGGGAATGCCATTGAGGTACTTGTCGGTCAGCAGGCCCTGGGCCAACGGCGTGAAGGCGATCACCCCGGCGCCGAGTTCGTCGGTGGTGTCCAGCAGGTCTTTTTCCACCCAGCGGTTGAGCAGGTTATAGGCCGGCTGGTGGATCAGCAGCGGCACTTTCCACTCCTTGAGCAAGGCCGCGATCTCGCGGGTTTTCACCCCGGAATAGGACGAGATACCGATGTACAGCGCCTTGCCCTGCTGCACCGCGGTGGCCAGGGCGCTAGCGGTTTCTTCCAGCGGGGTGTCCGGGTCGAAGCGGTGGGAATAGAAGATATCCACATAGTCGAGCCCCAGGCGCTGCAGGCTCTGGTCGAGGCTGGCCAGCACGTATTTGCGCGAGCCCCCGCCCTGGCCGTAGGGACCGGGCCACATATCCCAGCCGGCCTTGCTGGAGATGATCAGCTCGTCGCGATACTGCTTGAAGTCCTCCCGCAGCAGGCGACCGAAGTTGATCTCGGCGCTGCCGTAGGGCGGGCCGTAGTTGTTGGCCAGGTCGAAGTGGTTGATGCCCAGGTCGAAGGCGGTGCGCAGCAACGAACGCTGGGTGTCGATCGGCGTGCTGTCGCCGAAGTTGTGCCACAGGCCCAGGGACAGCGCCGGCAGCACCAGGCCGCTGCGTCCGACGCGGCGGTAGGGAATGGAGTCGTAGCGGTTTTCGGCAGCAAGGTAAGTCATCGAACCCTCTCTATTTATCCTGAACACCCAGGTTTAAGCCCATGCGCATTGGTGCAGGGCAAGCGCCCTCGCAACATCTGAATCAGCGGAGCCTGAAAGTTGCCCAGCATACGCCCAGGCGAGATCGCAGCCACTTCAAGAGCGGTAAATGACTGAAACCATCCGGCACCTGCTGGCGGAACGCCCGGACACGGCATTGGCACAGCGCTGCTGCCGAAATGAAATGACCAGAAAACAGAAGAAAAATATGACGATGGAAATATTTTATTACGTACCACGTAATACAGTACGAAATCGTCGCTCAGAGGCAGCCCCAATCGAAGTAATATCCCGGTTAATAGCAACGCTGGCTGGGAGCAGGAATAGGGGGGGAAAACACCGGAAACACAGGGCCCTGTCGGTGCCGGCGCTGCCTGGAAAAGCCAGGAAGACGGCATCGAACAAGGCGCTGCATCAGTTGTTTATAGACGGTAAAACACCGCCCTGCCGGGCCGAACCGAAGGTTCCCAAGCCTGGGCGGTACAGGAAAATTGCCGAGGGACAGAGGCCAGGCATGCCCCCATGAGGACCATGGGGACGGGCAATGCCTAGGCGGAGAGCTCGCGCAGTGCCGCTGCCGCGAGAAAACCCGAGCGCGAACGGTAACGCTGGTCGCGCTTCACTGTCTGGTCGATGCGCTCCAACAGTTGCTCCGGCAACGTCGCATTAAAACGCACCGCCTTGCCGAAGTACGGTGTGATATCGAACTCGACCACCCCCCATACGCCGCCGGCGTAGTCGGGATTGTCGATATGCACGTCGACCTCATGCACCTGGGGCAGCGGCTCACCATCGGCAACCAGGCCTTCGTAGTGCAGCGACAGGGCTTCTTTCACATTCTCGAAGGCTTGCGCAGCGGTATGACCGGCGGAAAAACAGCCCGGCACATCGGGGACGATCACTCCATATCCGGAGTCGGCATCCTTGTGCAGCACGACCGGGAATTTCATCTCGTTGACCTCTTCGTTCAAGGCCGGCCTCATTTCAGGCCCGCCTGTTTCAAGATGCTGTGGATCGTGCCCCTGGGCAGATCCGCATCCGGGTGAGGGATAGTGACCCGCCCCGGCTTGTGCAGATGCTTGTACTGGTGATGACTGCCTTTGACCGCGATCAGATACCACCCGTCCTCCTCGATCATCCTGATCAGTTCCCGACTGCGCATTGCCGTGTCCTTTCGATACGTCCCGAAAAACCACAATACCCAGCCGAAGGCGAACAATACACACTATACACATTCAGATAATCAATACAGAAAGCAGCGATGACCGGCGCCGCCCAGGCACTACTCAAACCGCCCTGGCGAAAACCTCCGCCAGCCAGTCGACGAACACCCGCACCCGTGGCGACATCTGGCGGTTGTGCGGGTACAGCACGGAAACCGGCATGGGTGGTGGTGGCGTATCAGTGAGGATTTCCTGCACCAGCCCCTGGGACATCTGCTGCGCCATGCGGTAGCGCGGGCACTGGATGATGCCCAGCCCAGCCACGGCTGAGGCGGCGTAGATCTCGGCGCCGAACACCGACAGCGCGCCATCGATGGCGACTTCCCGCAGTTCGCCATCGACCATGAATTCGAAAGGAAACAGCTTGGCGGTGGTGCGCGAGACATAGTTCACCGCACGGTGCCGCGACAGCTCGTCGAGGCTCTTCGGCTCGCCGTATTTGCGCAGGTACGCCGGGCTGGCGCAGGTGATCTGCTGCAGGCTGGCCACGCGCCGGCCGATCAGCGACGAGTCCCCCAGGGTGCCGGCGCGCAGCACGCAGTCCACCCCTTCGGCGATCAAGTCGACAAAACGATCGGCCTCGCTGATGGACAGCTCGATCTCCGGGTAGCGCGCCATGAATTCGGGCAAGGCCGGAATCACAAAGTACTTGGCCAGGGTGCCGTGCAGGTCGACCCGCAAGCGCCCTTTCGGCGCCACCGTGCGAAACGCCAGTTCGGCCTCTTCCAACTCCGCCAGCAACTGTACGCAGCGCAGGTAATAGGCCTCGCCATCGAGGGTCGGGCGCACGCGGCGGGTGCTGCGCTCCAGCAGGCGGGTGCCGAGCCAGGCTTCGAACTGGTTGAGGGTATGGGTCAGGGTGGCGCGCGGCAGGTTCAGGTCATCGGCGGCCAGGGTGAAGCTGCTGCGCTCGTAGATCCGCACGAACACCTTCATCGCTTTGACTTGATCCACGACGGGCTCCCGGACGATTGATTGTTGGAGAATATTGAACAGTCAAGCCAACTCTGGCGCATTTATCACCCTGGGTAAACATGTGAGTCTGCCTCCACACCGCAGCAAATCACTCGTTACCCAGAAGGAAATTCGCCATGACTACCCAGACTTCGAAAGTTGCCATCGTGACCGGCGCCTCCCGCGGCATCGGCGCGGTCATCGCCAAGCAACTGGCCAGCGAAGGTTTCGCCGTCGCCATCAACTACGCCAGCAGCGCCACCGAAGCCTCGGCCCTGGTGGTGGAACTGCGCCAGGCCGGCCACCGGGCCATAGCGGTCAAGGCCGACGTGGCCAACGCCAATGACGTGCGCCGCTTGTTCGACGAGACCGAAACCCAACTGGGCAAGGTCGACGTGCTGGTCAACAACGCCGGCATCCTCAAGGTCCTGCCGCTGGCGCAACACAGTGACGAACTGTTCGAGCAGACCTTCGCCATCAACACCCGCGGTACCTTCAACACCCTGCGCGAGGCCGCCAGCCGCCTGAACGCCGGCGGACGCATCGTCAACTTTTCCAGCAGCACCGTCGGCCTCAACCTGCCGGGCTACGCGGTGTACATCGCCAGCAAGGCGGCGGTGGAGTCCCTGACCCAGGTGTTCGCCAAGGAACTGCGCGGGCGCAACATCACCGTCAACGCTGTCGCCCCCGGCCCGGTGGCCACCGAACTGTTCCTGCACGGCAAGAGCGAAGAACAGATCCAGAGCTTCGCCAAGATGCCGCCCCTGGAGCGCCTCGGCCAGCCGGAAGACATCGCCAACGTCATCGCCTTCCTGGTCAGCCCGGCGGCCGCCTGGGTCAACGGGCAGATCCTGCGCGCCAACGGCGGCCTCGTCTGAGCCCTGGCCTTTTCGCTGTCGGGAGCGACGAGCCAGGGGACACTCCTAAAGTCGATTTACCCGGCAGGTCGCGCGCCCCTCGACCACACTTCAGCTCATCAGGTTGGAGAAACATCGCGAGCCTGCCCGCGATAGCCACATCGAGGCCAACCCCGAATCCCGCCCGCGAGGACTTCATCATGCACACCGCGATCATCACCTCCTTCGGCCTGGTCCTCCTGGCGCTGATGCTGTTTATCGGCGAAAAAATCGGCCTCGGCCGCCAGACCCTGGCCTACAGTTTCGTTGTGCTGTGGCTGGCGCTGACGGTGATCAACGGTGCGGTGGGCATGGTCCACGCCGGACAGCCCCTGAGCACGGAGCTGGCGGTCGGCAGTGTGGTATTCGGCGTGCCGGTGGCGGCGCTGGTGCTGTTCACGGTATTGAGCCCGGCCTGAGGGCCCTGATCGCGGGCAAGCCTCGCTCCTACAGAAGCACGCACAATCTTCTTCTGTAGGAGCGAGGCTTGCCCGCGATGGCAGTAGCACAAACGCCACCGACCCCAATCAACGCACCAGATGCAAGAACTGCATATGCCGTTCGTACTGGTCGAGGATGTCGTTGATGATCTGCTCCTTGGTGTAGCCCATCAGGTCGTAGTCCTGGCTACCCTCGGCCAGGTGCACCTCGGCCCGGTAGTAACGCCGGTTGCGCATCTCCTTGGGCCCCATGCCGCCACGGGCGAAGGACGGGGTGAAGTAGCCGCGCATCTGCACCTGATAGATGAACGGATGCTGGTCGCCATGGCCGATTTCCAGGCTGACATTGTCGTTGGCCGGGTCCGGCTGGGTGATCACGTTCAAGCCTTTCTCGACGAACACCGCGGTCACTTCTTCGATGGCCGGACGCACCGTCTGGTCGAGGAAGCGATACACCTCGTCGCGCGACGGAAAATGCACCGCCTGGCTCAGACGCTGACGCCAGCCACCCTTGCCGCGACGCGAGGACGACGACACCGGCGCCAGCGAATGCAGCTGGGCGATCTGCTTTTGCGACTCGAGGTAGAAAGCCTTGTGCAGCCCCCACATCATCAGTAGCAGGATCATCGAGAACGGCAGCGAGGTCAGCACCACCGCCGACTTCAGCGAGTCGATGCTGCCGGCGAACAGCAGCGCGCTGGTGACCAGCGCGGTCATCGCGCCCCAGAACACCCGCAGCCATTTCGGCCCGTCTTCGTCGGCGTTGCCGCCACGGGCCGACAGGGTCGAGAGCACCACGGTGCCGGAGTCGGCCGAGGTGACGAAGAACACGAAGCTGATGAACACCGTCACGGCGATGACGGTCTTGCTCCAGGGGTAGGTTTCCAGCAGCAGGTAGAGGGTCATCGAGGGGTTCTCGATGGCCGACAGGCCCAGCGCGCTCATGCCGTGGTTGAGCACCTGGTCGATGGCGCTGTTACCGAAGATCGACATCCAGGCCAGGGTGAAGCCCAGGGGAATCAGCAGCACGCCGAACACGAATTCGCGGATGGTCCGGCCACGGGAAATCCGCGCGATGAACAGGCCCACGAACGGCGACCATGCGATCCACCAGGCCCAGTAGAAGACGGTCCAGCCACCCAGCCAATCGCTGGGTTCGTCATAGGCGTAGAGGTCGAAGCTCTTGGTCGGCAAGGCGCCAAGGTAATCGCCGAGGTTCTGGATCAGGGTATTGAGCAGGTGCTGGGTGGGGCCGGCGAACAACACGAACAGCAGCAGCGCACAGGCCAGCAGCATGTTGATGTCGGACATTACCCGCACGCCCTTGTCGACGCCGGACACCGCGACAATGATCGCCGCGCCCATCATCAGGGTGATCAGGCCCACCTGGACCCACTGGGTGTGGTCGATGCCGAACAGGTAGTCTAGGCCGGAGTTGAGGTGCAGCACACCAAAGCCCATGTCGGCGCCAAGGCCGAACACCGTGGCGATGATGCCGAAGCCATCCACCGCGTAGCCGATGGGGCCGTTGATGCGCTTGCCGATCAGCGGGTACAGCGCCGAACGCAGGGCCAGCGGCAGGTTATGCCGGTAGGCGAAATACGCCAGGGCCATGCCGACGAAGGCGAACACGCCCCAGCCATGCAGGCCCCAGTGCAGGAAGAGAATCTGCATGGCCTGGCGCGCCGCGTCCGCGGTCCCGGCCTCGCCCTGGGGCGGTTGCAGCATATGGGTCAGAGGTTCCGAGACGCAGAAGAAAAACAGCGTGATGCTGATCCCCGCGGCGAACAGCATGCCGGCCCAGGACAGGTAACTGAATTCGGGTTCGTCGTGGTCGGCACCGAGCTTGATCTTGCCGTAGCCGGACAAGGCGGTGACCACCACGAAGACCAGGTACAGGGTCATGGCCAGCATGTAGTACCAGCCGACCGTATTGGCCGCCCAGTTTTGCGCGGCCAGCAACCAGGCGCCGGCTTGTTCCGGCAGGGCGATGACCACCAGGCCGAAGGCCAGGATAAAGCTCGCGGCGAAGTAGAACACCGGCGGATTCATGCGGATCAGGCCGCTGGCGGGAATGGACGATGCACTCATGAACGGTGCACCTCGAGGGGGTAAAACGCGGCTGAAAAGATCGGACTCAGCAAAGGTAAGCCTCCTGTTGTGAGCGGGCAGCGAGCTGCCGGTTTAACTTGAACAAGCGTTCAAGTTAAACACGGTTAGGCGCGCAAGGACTAATCGCCGGGCTCGGCGGTCGCCTGATTTCACAGGTTTTAGGAAAGGTCTGATGTGTCGCGGAGGGAATCGTTCAGCGCTAAATAAGCGAATGGCCATCAGGCATGCGAGCCGCTGAAAAGCATCGCGGGCAAGCCTCGCTCCTACGAGTACGTGCAACCAGTAGGAGCGAGGCTTGCCCGCGAAAAATCGAACAGGCGCAGAAGACTCTTACTTCTGCGACCCATCGTCATGTTGCAGGTTGGCCTGGGTCAGGTTGCACCCGGCCGGCACGCTGCGGGTCAGCCAGACGTTGCCGCCGATGGTCGAACCCTTGCCGATGGTGATGCGCCCGAGGATGGTCGCGCCGGCGTAGATCACCACGTCGTCCTCGACGATCGGGTGGCGCGGATGGCCCTTCTGCAACTGGCCGTCCTCGTCCGCCGGGAAGCGTTTGGCGCCCAGGGTCACGGCCTGGTAGATGCGCACCCGCTCGCCGATGATCGCGGTTTCGCCGATCACCACACCGGTGCCGTGGTCGATGAAGAAACTGCGGCCGATCTGTGCCCCCGGGTGAATGTCGATGCCGGTGGCCGAGTGGGCGATTTCCGCGCTGATCCGCGCCAGCAGCGGCAGGCCGGCGCGGTACAGGTGGTGGGCCAGGCGATGGTGGATCACCGCCAGGATGCCCGGGTAGCACAGCAGCACTTCATCGACGCTGCGCGCCGCCGGGTCGCCGTGGTAGGCGGCCAGCACGTCGGTATCGAGCAGCACCCGCAGGCCCGGCAAGGCCAGGGCGAAGTCCTGGATGATACGAATGGCCCTGGCGTTGACATCTTCGTCCGCCTCGCCGCTCTGGCGCGCGGCGTAACGCAGCTCCAGGCGAGCCTGGGCGAGCAACGAATTGAGGGCCGCGTCCAGGGTATGGCCGACGTAGAAATCTTCGCTTTCCTCGCGCAAGTCCACCGGCCCGAGGCGCATCGGGAACAGGGCGCCGCACAGCGCTTCGAGAATCTCGGCCATGGCCGCGCGCGACGGCAGTTCCCGACCGCCCTGCTCACCGCTGACCCGCCCGTTGCGGGTACGCCACTGGTCGCGGGCATCACGCAGTTGACCGACTATGGTCTGCAATTGCCAATGGCTGGAACGCTCGCTCACGATAGGACTCCTCACTCAGGCGGCCGGACTGTCTGGCCGAATAAACGACGCCACTTTACGGTATGCGCCCCAGGCCAAATTAAGAACTAATTGTGCTGGCCTAAGCACCTTTTGGCATAAGCGATTGACGGTTGCCCCGGCAAATATCGCTGCCTATAGTCCCTGACACCTCTGACAACCCGTGCGGCCTCATGATCAAACGACAGCTCGACCGTTTTAACCGTCTCGACCTGCTGGGCGGTGCCACCGCCCTGGAAAAACTCGAACGCCTGTCCACCTGGCTGGGCCGCGATGTCTACGTCAAGCGTGACGACACCACGCCACTGGCCATGGGCGGCAACAAGCTGCGCAAACTCGAATACCTGGCCGCCGATGCGCTGGCCCAAGGCGCGGACACGCTGATTACCGCGGGCGCCATCCAGTCCAACCACGTGCGCCAGACCGCGGCCCTGGCCGCCAAGCTGGGCCTGGGCTGCGTCGCCCTGCTGGAAAACCCCATCGGCACCGATGACCGCAATTACCTGGGCAACGGCAACCGCCTGCTGCTCGACCTGTTCGACGCCAAGGTCGAGCTGGTGGACAACCTGGACAACGCCGACGAGCAGTTGCAGGCCCTGGCCGAACGCCTGCGCAGCAGCGGCAAACAGCCGTACCTGGTGCCGATTGGCGGCTCCAACGCCCTCGGCGCGCTGGGTTACGTGCGCGCCGGCCTGGAGCTGGCGGAGCAGATCAACAACACCGGGCTCGACTTCGCCGCCGTGGTCCTGGCCTCGGGCAGCGCCGGCACCCACAGCGGCCTGGCCCTGGCCTTGAGCGAAGCGCTGCCGCAGTTGCCGGTGATCGGCGTCACCGTGTCGCGCACCGACGAAGCGCAGCGGCCGAAGGTCCAGGGCCTGGCCGAACGCACCGCCGAACTGCTCGGGGTGGCGCTGCCGGACAGTTTCAAGGTGGAGTTGTGGGACGAGTATTTCGCCCCGCGTTATGGCGAGCCGAATGCCGGTACCCTGGCCGCGGTGAAGCTGCTGGCGAGCCAGGAAGGCCTGCTGCTGGACCCGGTCTACACCGGCAAGGCCATGGCCGGCCTGCTCGACGGCATTGGCCGCCAGCGCTTCGACGACGGCCCGATCATCTTCCTGCACACCGGCGGCGCGCCGGCGTTGTTCGCTTATGCCGGATCCTTTGCATGACAAATGCCTGTAGCCGCTGGCGCAGCCTGCGCTCGGCGGCGCAGCCGTCGTAAACCTGCATATGCGGCGTATCGGAAGAGACGCGTTCGCCGGATTTGCGCCTGCTACGTCGGAATGCCGCCCAAAACGATCGCAGCCTGCGGCAACGGCTACAGGGACCGAAAACGTATATTTATAAAAAGAATAACAATGTGAATTTATATTATTTTTACATCTATAAGCAGCCACTTATAGTCGCGCCGCAGGCGAATTTGCCAAGAGACGCATACGCTGCATTTAGTGCAGGATAAGGCGCTCGTTCCCGCTCACCGATTGACCTGCACTTCCCAACTGCATCTTCATAAGAAAACACAGGGGCTTGTCATGATTTTTTCCGCACTACGTCGAAATATCCTCGTTGGCTCGCTGGGTCTGGCACTGGGTGTCGGGTTGCTGGGGCAAGCGGTTGCCGGTGAGCAACTGCAGAAGATCAAGGACGCCGGCACCATCAACGTCGGCCTGGAAGGCACTTACCCACCGTTCAGCTACGTCGACGAAAGCGGCAAGCTGGCCGGCTTCGAGGTGGAGTTCTCCGAAGCCCTGGCGCAGAAGCTGGGCGTGAAGGTCAAACTGCAGCCGACCAAATGGGATGGCATCCTCGCCGCCCTGGAGTCCAAGCGCCTGGACGCGGTGATCAACCAGGTGACCATCTCGGATGAGCGCAAGAAGAAATACGACTTCTCCACCCCCTACACCGTTTCCGGCATCCAGGCCCTGACCCAGAAGAAGGACGAAGGCAAGTTCAAGAACGCCGCCGACCTGGCCGGGCACAAGGTCGGTGTCGGCCTGGGCACCAACTACGAACAATGGCTCAAGGACAACGTACCGAAAGCCATCATCAAGACCTACGACGATGATCCGACCAAGTACCAGGACCTGCGCGTAGGCCGTATCGACGCGATCCTGGTGGACCGCCTGGCCGCCTTCGAACTGATCAAGAAAACCAACAACACCCTGGCCGTTTCCGGCGAACCCTTCTCCCGCCAGGAAGCCGGCGTGGCCCTGCGCAAAGGTGAACCCGAACTGCTGGCCGCGGTGAACAAGGCGATCGAGGAACTGCGCGCTGATGGCACGCTGAAAAAGCTCTCGGAAAAATACTTCAACGCTGACGTCACTCAATAATGGAAGCAGGTTTTCAGTTCGAACTGTATTTTCCGCAGTTGAGCCAGCAAATCGCCGAAACCACGCAGCTGTTGCTGAATTCCGCGCCCTTCCTGCTCCAGGGCGCGTATTTCACGGTGATCCTCAGCCTCGGCGGCATGTTCTTCGGATTGGCGCTGGGGTTCGCCCTGGCGCTGATGCGCCTGTCGCGCTTCAAGCTGCTGAGCTGGATCGCCCGCGTCTATGTGTCGTTCTTTCGCGGCACGCCGTTGCTGGTGCAACTGTTCGTGATCTATTACGGCCTGCCGCAGCTGGGTATCGAGCTTGACCCGCTGCCGGCGGCGCTGATCGGCTTCTCGTTGAACATGGCGGCCTATGCCTGCGAGATCCTGCGCGCGGCCATCGGCTCCATCGAGCGCGGGCAGTGGGAAGCGGCGGCCAGCATCGGCATGACCCGGGCCCAGACCCTGCGCCGGGCGATCCTGCCGCAAGCCATGCGCACGGCGCTGCCGCCCCTGGGCAACAGCTTTATCTCACTGGTCAAGGACACCGCCCTGGCCGCCACCATCCAGGTCCCGGAACTGTTCCGCCAGGCGCAACTGATCACCGCCCGGACCTTCGAAGTCTTCACCATGTATCTTGCCGCCGCGCTGATCTACTGGGTTCTGGCCAGCGTGCTGGCGCACCTGCAGAACCGACTGGAAGAGCGGGTCAATCGGCACGACCAGGAGTCCTGAACCCATGATTGTGGTTGAAAAACTGACGAAGCAGTTCAAGGGTCAGACCGTCCTCAATGGCATCGACCTGACGGTGGCGGAAGGCGAAGTGGTCGCCATCATCGGCCCCAGCGGCTCGGGCAAGACCACCTTTTTGCGCTGCCTGAATTTCCTCGAAGAGCCTACCAGCGGCCGGATCAAGGTCGGCAATATCGAAATCGATGGCAGCCGGCCGCTGACCCAGCAGCAGGGCCTGGTGCGGCAACTGCGCCAGCAGGTGGGTTTCGTGTTCCAGAACTTCAACCTGTTCCCCCATCGCACCGCGCTGGAAAACGTTATCGAAGGCCCCCTGGTGGTGAAGAAGACGCCCCGCGAGCAGGCGCTGGCCCTGGGCCGCGGACTGTTGGCCAAGGTCGGCCTGGCGGGCAAGGAAGACGCCTACCCGCGGCGCCTTTCCGGCGGGCAGCAACAGCGCGTGGCGATTGCCCGGGCGCTGGCGATGGAGCCGGAGGTGATCCTGTTCGACGAACCGACCTCGGCCCTCGACCCGGAGCTGGTGGGCGAAGTGCTGGCGACCATCCGCGGCCTGGCCGAGGAGAAGCGCACCATGGTCATCGTCACCCACGAAATGGGCTTCGCCCGCGACGTGGCCAACCGGGTGATTTTCTTCGACAAGGGCGTGATCGTCGAACAGGGCGAAGCCAAGGCGCTGTTCGCCAACCCCAGGGAAGAACGCACCCGGCAATTCCTCAGCAAGTTCCTCACCTCGGGCCATCCCCAGGCCTGACCTGTGCCTCGCTGCCGAGCCCAGGATGGGCTGTGCAGCGAACGCTGACCCGCCACCTGACACATCCTGGTTTTACGACGGCTGCGCCGCCGAGCGCAGGCTACGCCAGCGGCTACAAACCGTGTTCCTGTAGCCGCTGCCGAGCAACGCGAGGCTGCGACAAGGCCCGCAGGGCCTTCCGCCGGAACCACAAACACACCCTCTTCGAAGCCGTTCGCAGCCTGCGGCAGCGGCGAAAAAATCCCCCTGATCCAAGCCCTGTTGCCCCTGATCCCACCGTGCCTGCCGTATACGTAAACCCCTTCTATACATATTCCTAAAAGTTAGTTTATTTAATTTTTATACGCGCATAGGGTATATGCACCGGACCACCGGACATTCTTGAACCCGATTTCGCCGCTCATGACGCGGCACTTCCAAAGATGTGAGGTAGGTATGGTCCGGAACACAATCACCCCAGTGCAAATCGCCAGGGCATTGCGTGCAGCCAAGGAGTGGCACTGATGTCCAATCTGGCCGATGCAAATGTCCAGAGCGATCTGGATATCGCCCCCCTGTTGTTGCCCGCACGGGTTCTGCTGAACGACGCAGAAGCCCTTCAAGCCGCCCATGAACTGGCCACCGTCGCCCGCCAGCAGGCGGCCCGGCGCGACCAGCAGCGCAAGCTGCCGTGGGCGGAAATCGAACACTTCACCCGCAGTGGCCTGGGCAGTATTGCCATCCCCCGTGAATTCGGTGGCCCGCAGGTTTCCTTCGTGACCCTGGCCGAAGTCTTCGCGATCATTTCCGCGGCCGACCCGGCCCTGGGACAGATCCCGCAGAACCAGTTCGGCATTCTCCACCTGATTCTCGGCAGCGCCACCGAACGGCAGAAAAAGCAGCTGTTCCAAAGCGTGCTGGAAGGCTGGCGCATCGGTAACGCCGGCCCGGAACGCGGGACCAAAAACACCCTGGAACTCAAGGCGCGGATCACCGCCGACGGCGACGGTTATCTGCTCAATGGCCAGAAGTTCTATTCCACCGGCGCCCTGTTCGCCCACTGGGTGGCGGTCAAGGCGCTGAATGACGACGGCAAGCAGGTATTGGCCTTCGTCCGGCGCGGCACCCCGGGGCTGCGCATCGTCGACGACTGGTCGGGCTTCGGCCAGCGCACCACCGCCAGCGGCACCATTCTGCTCAACAACGTGCGGGTCGATGCCGACCTGGTGGTGGACAGCTGGCGCATCAACGAATCGCCGAATATCCAGGGCGCGATCTCGCAGCTGATCCAGGCAGCGATCGACGCCGGCATCGCCCGCGCGGCCATCGACGACGCCATCAGCTTCGTGCGGGAACGTTCGCGGCCGTGGGTCGACGCCAACGTCGAACGGGCCAGCGACGACCTCTATGTAATCGCCGATATCGGCAAGCTGAAAATCGAACTGCACGCCGCCGAGGCCCTGCTGCGCAAGGCCGGCCAGGTGCTGGACCAGGTCAGCGTCGCGCCGATCAGCGCCGAATCCGCCGCCCGCGCCTCGATCGCCGTGGCCGAAGCCAAGGTGCTGACCACCGAGATCTCGCTGCAGGCCAGCGAAAAACTCTTCGAGCTGGCCGGCAGCCGCGCCACCCTCGCCGAGTTCAACCTCGACCGGCACTGGCGCAACGCCCGGGTCCACACCCTGCACGATCCGGTGCGCTGGAAATACCACGCCGTCGGCACCTACCACCTGAACGGCACGTTGCCGGCTCGCCATTCCTGGATTTAACGACCAGACCTCTGGAGAAACACATGACTCTTTCTCAACACGTCGCGGTCATAACCAGCGATGAGCAAGCCCTGATCGTCGCCAGCGACCTGGCCGAAGATTTCAAGCGCGACAGCGCCCTGCGCGACCGCGAACGCCGCCTGCCCCACCCCGAACTCGAAGCTTTTTCCCGCTCAGGCCTGTGGGGCATCAGCGTGCCCAGGGAATACGGCGGCGCCGGCGTGTCCAACGTCACCCTGGCCAAGGTCATCGCCCTGATCGCCCAGGCCGACGCCTCCCTCGGGCAAATCCCACAGAACCATTTCTACGCCCTCGAAGTGCTGCGGGTGAACGGCAGCGCGGCGCAGAAAAAACGCCTGTACGCCGAGGTCCTGGCCGGCCAGCGCTTCGGCAATGCCCTGGCCGAGCTGGGCACCAAGACCGCCCACGACCGCACCACTCGCCTGACCCGTGACGTACAGCAAGGACGCGACGGCTATCGCATCAACGGCCGCAAGTTCTACTCCACCGGCGCTATCTACGCCCAGCGCATCCCCACCTCGGTGGTGGATGAACACGGCGTGCAGCAACTGGCCTTCGTCCCGGCGGACAGCCAGGGCCTGAACGTGATCGACGACTGGAGCGGCTTCGGCCAGCGCACCACCGGCAGCGGCTCGGTGATGTTCGAGGATGTGTTCGTCGCCGCCGAGGACGTGATTCCCTTTCAAAACGCCTTCGAGCGCCCGACCACCGTCGGCCCGCTGGCGCAGATTCTCCACGCCGCCATCGACACCGGTATCGCCCGCGCCGCCTATGAAGACGCCCTGCATTTCGTGCGCACCAAGACCCGACCGTGGATCGACTCCGGCAACGACAAGGCCACCGAAGATCCGCTGACCCTCAAGAGCTTCGGCCACCTGAGCATTCGCCTGCACGCCACCGAGGCGCTGCTGGAGCGTTCCGGGGAGTTCCTCGACGCGGCCCAGGCCGAACCCAACGCCGAGACCGTGGCCGCCGCCTCCATCGCAGTCGCCGAGGCCCGCGCCATCAGCACCGAAATCTCCCTGGCCGCCGGCAGCACCCTGTTCGAGCTGGCCGGCAGCCAGGCGACCCTGGCCGAACACGGCCTCGACCGGCACTGGCGCAACGCCCGGGTGCACACCCTGCACGACCCGGTGCGCTGGAAGTACCACGCGGTGGGCAACTACTACCTCAACCAGACGAACCCGCCACTGCGGGGGACCATCTGATGAGTGCTCTTGAGAAAGGCAAAAAAAAGATCCTGCTCAATGCCTTCAACATGAACTGCATCGGGCACATCAACCACGGCCTGTGGACCCATCCCCGGGACAATTCGACCCAGTACAAGACCCTCGAATACTGGACCGAGCTGGCGCAGCTGCTGGAGCGCGGGCTGTTCGACGGATTGTTCATCGCCGACATCGTCGGGGTCTACGACGTCTACCAGAACTCGGTGGACGTGACGCTCAAGGAGTCGATCCAGCTGCCGGTCAACGACCCGCTGCTGCTGGTCTCGGCCATGGCCGCGGTGACCCGCAACCTCGGTTTCGGCCTCACCGCCAACCTCACCTACGAGCCGCCGTATCTGTTCGCCCGGCGCATGTCCACCCTGGACCACCTGAGCCGTGGCCGGGTCGGCTGGAACATCGTCACCGGCTACCTCGACAGCGCCGCCAAGGCCATGGGCCTGAGCGAACAGGCTGAGCATGACCGGCGCTACGACCAGGCCGACGAATACCTGGAAGTGCTCTACAAGCTCTGGGAAGGCAGCTGGGAAAACGACGCGGTGATCAACGACCGCGAACAGCGGATCTACGCCCGGCCGGAGAAGGTGCACAAGGTCGAGCACAAGGGCGAGTTCTATCAGGTCGAGGGCTATCACCTGTGCGAGCCCTCGCCACAACGCACGCCGGTGCTGTTCCAGGCCGGCAGCTCGGATCGCGGCCTGCTGTTCGCCGGGCGCCACGCCGAATGCGTGTTCATCAGCGGGCAGAACAAGCCCTCGACCAAGGCCCAGGTGGACAAGGTCCGCGCCAGCGCCGTGGCGGCCGGGCGCAACCCCGAGGACATCAAGGTGTTCATGGGGCTCAACGTGATAGTCGCCGAGACCGAGGAACTGGCCTGGAAGAAACACGCCGAGTACCGCAGCCATGCCAGCGCCGAGGCCGGGGTGGCGCATTTCTCGGCGTCCACCGCCATCGACTTTTCCCAGTACGAGATCGACGAACCTATCCAGTACGTGAAGAGCAACGCCATCCAGTCGGCCACCCGGAACCTGCAGAACAACGACTGGACCCGGCGCAAGCTGCTCGACCAGCACGCCCTCGGCGGGCGCTACATCACTGTGGTCGGCTCGCCGCAACAGGTGGCCGACGACCTCGAATCCTGGATCGCCGAAACCGGCCTCGACGGCTTCAACCTGACCCGCATCGTCACCCCGGAGAGTTATGTCGACTTCATCGACCTGGTGATCCCCGAGCTGCAACGTCGCGGCTCGTACAAGACCGCCTATGACAACGGCACCCTGCGCGAAAAGCTGTTCCAGCACGAAGCGCAATTGCCGGAGCAACACACTGGCGCGGACTACCGCCGCTAAAGCATCGCGGGCAAGCCTCGCTCCTACAGACTCATGCATTCCGCTTCTGTAGGAGCGAGGCTTGCCCGCGATGAGGCCGGCACAAACACCCCAACACTTCATGCACTGACTGGAACCAACACCATGAAAAGCAAACGCCTCAGCCACCCAGTCAAAGCACTGGCCCTCGCCCTCGGACTGTTCGGCAGCGCGGTATTCGCCGCCGACGCGCCGCTGAAAGTCGGCACCACCGCCGCCTTCGCCATTCCCCTGGAGGCCGCCGTCGAAGAGGCCGGCAAACAGGGCCTGAAAGTCGAACTGGTGGAGTTCAGCGACTGGATCGCGCCGAACGTCAGCCTGGCCGCCGGCGATATCGACGTGAACTACTTCCAGCACATCCCGTTCCTGGAAAACGCCAAGGCCGCCGCCGGTTTCGACCTGGTGCCGTTCGCCCCGGGGATCATCAACAACGTCGGCCTGTACTCGAAAAAATACAAAAGCTTCGACGAGCTGCCCGAAGGCGCCACCGTGGCCATCGCCAACGACCCGATCAACAGCGGCCGCGGCTTGCAGCTGCTGGCCAAGGCCGGCCTGATCAGCCTCAAGCCGGGCGTCGGCTACAAGGCCACCGAGGACGACATAGTCGCCAACCCGAAGAAACTGAAGATCCTCCAGGTCGAGGCCGTGCAACTGGTACGCGCCTATGACGACGCCGACCTGGTGCAGGGCTACCCGGCCTATATCCGCCTGGCCAAGACCTTCGATGCCGGTTCGGCGCTGCTGTTCGACGGCCTCGACCACAAGGAATACGTGATCCAGTTCGTGATCCAGCCCAAGAGCAAGACCGACCCGCGGCTGATCAAGTTCGTCGACATCTACCAGCATTCGCCGGCTGTGCGCGCCGCCCTGGATAAAGCCCACGGCAAGCTCTACCAAGCCGGCTGGGAAGGTTGAGATGAGCGTCGCCTATCTCCCGCACAAGGCCTCCAAGCAGCCACCCGAACAGCCGCAAAACGCACAGCAGGCCGAACTGCACCCGGAATTGAACCGGGCCCATGTGCGCTTCATCGGCCTGACCAAGACCTACCAGGGCCAGCAAGGCCCGGTACAGGCCCTGCACGGTATCGACCTGGCGATCCAGCGCGGTGAAGTGTTCGGCATCATCGGCCGCAGCGGCGCCGGCAAGTCGTCGCTGATCCGCACCATCAACCGCCTGGAACAGCCTTCGGGCGGCCGGGTGCTGATCGATCAGGTGGACATCGGCGACTTCGACGAGGACCGCCTGGTGGAGCTGCGCCGGCGCATCGGCATGATCTTCCAGCACTTCAACCTGATGTCGGCCAAGACCGTGTGGCAGAACGTCGAGCTGCCGCTGAAAGTGGCCGGCGTGCCCAAGGAACAACGCGAGCGCAAGGTGCGCGAACTGCTGGAGCTGGTGGGCCTGAAGGACAAGCACAAGGCCTACCCGGCGCAGCTCTCGGGCGGGCAGAAACAGCGGGTGGGCATCGCCCGGGCGCTGGTGCACGACCCGGCGATCCTGCTGTGCGACGAGGCCACCTCGGCGCTGGACCCGGAGACCACCCAGTCGATCCTCGGCCTGCTCAAACAGATCAACCAGCGCCTGGGCCTGACCATCATCCTGATCACCCACGAGATGGCGGTGATCCGCGATATCTGCGACCACGTGGTGGTGCTGGAGCACGGGCATATCGTCGAGCAGGGGCCGGTCTGGGAAGTGTTCGGCAACCCGCAGCACGAGGTCAGCAAGACCCTGCTGGCGCCCTTGCAGCACGGTTTGCCGGAGGAGCTGCAAAACCGCCTGCAAAGCCAGCCGAAGTCTTCGGACGCGGCGGTGGTATTGCGCGTGCAGTTCACCGGCAGGACCAGCGACGAACCGGACCTGGCCGCGCTGTTCAGCACTCTGGGCGGGCGCGTGCGGCTGCTGCACGGCGGCGTGGAACGGATTCAGGGGCATGCCCTGGGGCAACTGCTGCTGGCGGTCAGCGGCTCGTCCCTGGGCGCCGAGGAACAACGCCTGCGCGCGCAGCACTTTTTGCAGAAGCAATGGACACAACAGGTAGAGGTGCTGGGTTATGTGGTTTGATCGCTTGCTCCAGGGCGTTATCGATACCTTCCTGATGGTCGGCGTGTCGTCGCTGATCGCCTTGCTGGCGGGGATTCCGCTGGCGGTGATCCTGGTCACCAGCGGCAAGGGCGGGATCTATGAAGCACCCAGGCTGAACAGCGTGCTGGGGGCCTTCGTCAACCTGTTCCGCTCGATCCCGTTCCTGATCCTGATGGTGGCGCTGATCCCCTTCACCCGGCTGATCGTCGGCACCACCTACGGCGTCTGGGCAGCGGTGGTGCCACTGACCATCGCCGCCACGCCGTTCTTCGCGCGGATCGCCGAGGTCAGCCTGCGCGAGGTCGACCACGGCCTGATCGAAGCGGCCCAGGCCATGGGCTGCCGGCGCTGGCACATCGTCTGGCATGTGCTGTTGCCGGAAGCGCTGCCAGGCATCGTCGGCGGTTTCACCATCACCCTGGTGACCATGATCAACTCCTCGGCCATGGCCGGGGCCATCGGCGCCGGTGGGTTGGGGGACATTGCCTATCGCTATGGCTACCAGCGTTTCGACAGCCAGATCATGCTCACGGTGATCGTGCTGCTGGTGATCCTCGTCGCGGCGATCCAACTGGGCGGCGACCGCCTGGCGCGGGTGCTCAACAAACGTTGAGGACTCCCCCCTGTAGCCGCTGCCGCAGGCTGCGATAAGGCCCGAAGGGCCTTCGACGCTCTCAAGAGCACGGCCGCTTCGCAGCCGATCGCAGCCTTCGGCAGCGGCTACAGAGGGCCGGGGTGACCGGCATGGGGTATATTCGGCACACCACCCCAGCCAACGCAGCCCGCCATGAAACTCGCTCCCGCCGACCTCGACCAGATCACCTCCACCACCCTGGGCCACTACAACCAGGTGGCCGAAGACTTCCGCGAAGGCACCCGCGACCACGATGTCAGCCAGAACATCGACGCGCTGCTGCGGCATATCCAGGGCGCGGCGCCCTTCACCCTGCTGGACTTCGGCTGCGGCCCCGGGCGCGACCTGCAGACCTTCACCCGCCTCGGTCATATCGCCATCGGCCTCGACGGCTCCGAGCGTTTTGCCCAGATGGCCCGCGACGACAGCGGTTGCGAGGTCTGGCAGCAGGACTTCCTCAAGCTCGGCCTGCCCGCCGAACGCTTCGACGGCATCTTCGCCAACGCCGTGCTGTTTCATATCCCTTCGCAGGAGTTACCGCGGGTGCTGCGCCAGCTGCACGCCACGCTGAAACCCGGCGGCGTGCTGTTCAGCTCCAACCCGCGCGGCGACAACCGCGAAGGCTGGAACGGCCCGCGTTATGGCGCCTACCACGACCTGGCGGCGTGGCAGCACTTGCTGACAGCGGCGGGGTTTGTCGAGCTGGAGCATTACTACCGGCCCGCCGGGCTGCCGCGCGAGCAGCAGCCGTGGCTGGCGAGTGTGTGGCGCAAGGCCTGAGGCCACAGCCTGCCGCCAGGCGGTTCAGGGCTGGCGCGCGACCTGATACTCACGCACCTCGCCATCCGCCAGTACGGCCCTGATGCTCTGCGCCGCCAGCATCGCGCCTTCCACCTCGCGGGGCCGGGCATCAAAATTCGCCAGCAGCCGCGAGCCGTCGGCAAAGGTGGTCTGCTGCACCTGGCGGTCCGCCGTCAACCAGCGAAAATCCGTGAGGGCCTGGGTGCCGAGGCGCTGGTGCAGAGGCCGGAAAAATGCATCCTGGCGGGCTATCAGCGGCAGGCGCCCGCGCAAGGTGGCGGCACTCAGGTGATACAGCGGCGGCACGTTGTAGAGCAGTTGGGCCAGTTCATTTTCGACCCGCACATTGCTCAATTTGAGGCTGTCGAACAGCCAGTGGTGGCTGGTCACCAGCGAGCCGTGGAACACCGTCTGGTACAGCGGCAAGCGTGTCGCCGGCGCGAAATACACCGTGCGGTAAGGCTCCTTGAGCGGCACACTCTTGAAGAACATCGCCGGCTGCTCCGGCGGGTACCAGTTGCCCAGGTAATAGGGCGACTTCGGCTCCTTGCTCATCTGCGCATCGCCCCAGCCCATGACCGGGGTCTGCATACCATGGGCGAACAACACGCCGCCGGCCGTCACCCCATTGCCGTCTTCGGAACCGCTGACCAGTTGCTGCTGCTCGGCAATCCAGCGCGAGGCGGCGACATTGCCCTCGGCGTTCTGCGCCTGGGTCATCGGCCTTTCGGCGCGGTAGCTGTCGAACAGCATGCCGGTGGCGTAGGCATCGAGGAACCAACTGTTGAACCCGACCCGGGCCTGCACGGCCTTCACCCGGGCCTCCAGTAATGGCCGGACGCAACGAGGATCGGTGTAGTGCCCGGACTGCTGGAAACCGCTTTTCAACTGGCCGTTCTCCAACACGATCGCGCACTCGCGGTTGGCCCGCGAACCCAGGTGGGCGGTGCTCCAATCGGGGTTCTCGTCGCTGCGCAGCGCAGTCTCGTAGGAGTCGTAGGGCGCCACCAGATAACCGGCGGCGACGGCGGCCCGCACTGCCTCGGGGTGCCACAGCCCGCCTTCCCAACCCTCGCCGAGGCCCAGCCACAGACGTTCCAGACCGGCTGCCCGCAAGCGCTCCATGGTCGCCAGCGACAGGCTGCTGCCCCAACTCGCCGGATCGGCGCTCAGGGCCAGGGCAAAGACCTTGGCCAGTTGCGCCCGCAGCTCGCCGTAGCCCTGGGCCAGGGCCTGCATGTCCGGCTCTTGCGCGCCCTGCCAGCCCAGGCGCGCCTGCTGATTCAGCGCGCTGTTGAGGCTGCGCAGCAGGGTGGTGCGCTGATAGGCATCCAGCTTGGCCGCGGGCACCTCGAGGATCTTCGCGCTTTCCTTGTCTAGGCCGGCCCGCAGCTTCACCGCCAGCGGCTCGTTGCCCCGCAGCCCCCGCAGCAGCTGCGGCCAGCTGCGCACATCGTCCGCCCCCAGCAGGTCGTTGCCCCACAGGTAGACATGGCTGGCGCCGAGCAACTTGCTGCCTTGCGGCGTGCGCGCCAGCTTGGCCTCCAGGGTCTCGTAGCGCCCGTTGTCCAGCAGCCACTGGCGATAGCGCTTGGCCCCCGCGAGCAAGTCGGCGTCCCCCAGGTACAAGGTCATGGTCAGCGGCGCGTCGGGTTCCAGGCGGGTGAACTGATGCTGCGCCGTCAGCGCCATGGCCGGCCCTGCGGCGCTCAGGCTCAGGCGATTGTTGTAGGGGCGGGTCAGCAGCCAGCTCAGGGTGAAGGCGCCGTGATCCAGGGTCCACAGCGGCAGGCTCAGGTCCTGGGTTGTGTTGACCTCGCCCTGGTCCAGCAGGAACCGCTGCCAGCGCAGGTCCCCCGTCGGAACGTAATGTCCCTCGGCCAAAGGCCAGACCAGCCCCTTGCCCATGGCACCGGCAGGCTGACGCAGAAACGTCAGCGCCCCCGGCTCCCGGGCCTGGATGGAGAGCACCAGGTCGCGCTGTCGCAGGGTGGCGCTGAGGCTCCAGGCGCCCTCGTCCCATTGCCAGCTAAGCCGTTGCGGCGTCTGTTGCAGGGCGCTGACCCGATGGCTGTCCACGCCCGCCGAGGCTTGCACGGCCGGCTGGCCAGCGGGGGTCACGCGAATCGCCAGGGTCGCCGGGTCGATCTCGACCTGCCACAGCGGGTTTTCCAGCGACGGCTGGGCCAGGGCCCAGGGCGACAGCAGGCAGATGACGGCAAGCAGCAGGCCACGTAGAGGCCGGGCAATGCAGGACATGAGCAATCCCTTCTCGAATGAAGGGCGAGAGTGTAAAGCAAAGCACCGCCGGCCTGCGCCAAGCCCCCCGCGCCAGACGCAAGGGGCCCGGCCTCAACCGGCTTCCTTGCGCGGCTCCTTGATCTTGTACCAGGCCACATACAGTGCCGGCAGGAACAGCAGCGTCAGCAGGGTGGCGACGATGATGCCGCCGATCATGGCGTAGGCCATCGGCCCCCAGAACACTTCCCGGGCGATGGGGATCATGCCCAGGCTGGCGGCCGCGGCGGTCAGCAGGATCGGCCGGCGACGGTGCTCGGTGGCTTGCACCACCGCATCCCAGGATGAATGACCGGCGCGCTCGAATTCGTCGATCTGGGTCACCAGGATCACCGAGTTGCGGATGATGATGCCGATCAGCGCGAGGATCCCGAGGATCGCCACAAAGCCCATGGGCGTGCCCGTCGGCACCAGGGCCAGGACCACGCCGATCAGCCCCAGGGGCGCGACGCTGGCCACCAGGAACAGCTTCTGCACGCTGTGCAGCTGGATCATCAGGAAGGTCGCCATGAGGAACAGCATCAACGGCACCACCTTGGCGATCGGCCCCTGGGCCTTGCCGCTCTCCTCCACCGTACCGCCGGTGGCCACCGAATAACCGGCCGGCAAGCCGGCGGCGAACTTGTCGATATCCGGCTTGAGCAGCCTGACCAGGTCGGTCGGCTGGATTTCGTCACGCACCGAGGCCTTGATGGTAATGGTCGGCTTGCGGTCGCGCCGCCAGACCAGCGGCTGCTCCAGTTCGTAACGCACGGTGGCGAAGGCCAGCAGCGGAATCGAGGTGCCGTTGGGGTTGACGATCTGCAGGTTCTGCAGGGTTTCCGGGGAGCCGCGCTCGCTGTCGTCGGCCCGGCCGACCACGTTGATCAGGTAGATGTCGTCATGCACCTGGGTCACGGTGGAGCCGCTGACGATACTGTTCATCAACTGCGCCACGTCCTCCGAAGACAGCCCCAACTGGCGGGCCTTGTCCTGGGCGATGTCGATGCGCAGCACTTTGCCCGGCTCGTTCCAGTCGTAGATGATCTCGCCGATGTGCGAGTTCTTGTCCAGTTCGGTGGCCAGCTCGATGGCGTGCTTGCGCACCTGGTCGATGTCCTTGCCGCTGACCCGGTACTGGATCGGCCGCCCCACCGGCGGGCCCATTTCCAGGGCCTGGACGTAGCTGCCGATGCCGACGAAGTCGTCGCGCAGGCGTTTTTTCAGGCGCTCGGTCAACGCGGTGCGCGACTCCAGGCCCTTGCTGACGATCACCAGCTGCGCGTAGTAGGGGTTCTGCAGTTGCTGGTCCAGCGGCAGGTAGAAACGGATCGCGCCTTCGCCGATATAGGTGCTCCAGCGCAGGATGTCCGGGTCGTCCTTGAGGGTGGCCTCCAGGCGATCCACCGCCATGCGGGTCTCGGCGATCGAGGCGTTCTGCGGCAGGTTGAGGTCGACGAGAATCTCCGGCCGGTCCGAGGACGGGAAGAACTGGTTCTGCACGAAGCGCATGCCGAGCACCGACAGCATGAACACCAGGACGGTGATGCCGATGGCCCACCAGCGGTTGCGCATGGCCCACAGCAGGCCGCCGTTGAAGGCGCGGCCGATGCGGCCCGGTTCCTCGGAGTGGGGTTTGACGTTGGTGCTGAGGATATGCACGCCGATCACCGGGGCGAACAGCACGGCGACTATCCACGACACCAGCATGGCCACGGCGATCACCGCGAACAGGGTGAAGGTGTACTCGCCGGCGGAACTGGCGTTGAGGCCGATGGGCACGAAGCCGGCGACCGTCACCAGGGTCCCGGTGAGCATGGGGAAGGCCGTGGAGGTGTAGGCGAAGGTCGCCGCCTGCTCCTTGGTCTCGCCCATCTCCAGGCGCGTGACCATCATCTCCACGGTGATCATCGCGTCGTCCACCAACAGGCCCAGGGCGATGATCAATGCGCCGAGGGAAATCCGCTGCATGGTGATGCCGCTGTACTCCATGAAGACGAAGACCATCGCCAGCACCAGCGGGATCGAGCACGCCACCACCAGCCCGGCGCGCACGCCCAGGCTGACGAAACTCACCACCAGTACGATCACCACCGCCTCGAACAGCGCGCTGGTAAAGCCGCCGACGGCTTTTTCCACCACCTCGGCCTGGTCCGACACCGTGTGTACGCCTACGCCCACCGGCAGGTTGGCGGTGAGCTGGTCCATCTTGGCGTGCAGGGCCTTGCCGAAGTCCTGGATGTTGCCGCCCTTCTTCATGGCGATCGCCAGGCCGATGGCCGGCTGGCCGTTATAGCGAAACTGCGGCGTCGAAGGGTCGACGTAGCCGCGGCTGATCTCGGCGATATCCGCCAGGCGATAGAAGCGTTCGTTGAGCCGCAGGTTGACCGTGGCCAGGTCTTTCTCCGAGGCGAACTGCCCCGAGGTACGCACGGAAATCCGCTCCGGCCCGGCCTCGATCACCCCCGCCGGGGTCACCGCATTCTGCGCTTGCAGGCTTTGCAGGACCTGGCGCTGGTCGATGCCCAGCGCCGCCAGCTTGCGGGTGGAGAAGTTCAGGTAGATGACTTCATCCTGCTCGCCGACCATTTCCACTTTGCCCAGGTTCGGCACTTCACGGATCTCGGCGCGCACCTGCTCCACGTAGTCGCGCAGCTGGCGCATGTTCAGGCCGTCGGCGGTAAAGGCGTAGACCGAACCGAACACATCGCCGAACTCGTCGTTGAACCCCGGCCCTTGCAGGCCCTGGGGGAAGTCGCCGCGAATGTCGTTGATCTTCTTGCGCACCTGGTACCAGATCTCGGGGATGTCCTTGGCGCTGGTGGTGTCCCGCAGGTTGACGAAGACCGTCGATTCGCCGGGACGGGTGTAGCTTTTCACGTAGTCGAGGGAGTCCAGCTCTTCGAGTTTTTTCTCGATGCGGTCGGTGACCTGCTTGAGGGTTTCCTCCTGGGTCGCGCCTGGCCAGCGGGTCTGGATGACCATGGTCTTGATGGTGAAGGACGGGTCTTCCTCGCGCCCCAGGTTCATGTAGGAGAACACGCCCATCAGCAGGGCGACGAACATCAGGTACCAGACGAACGACTGATGCTTGATGGCCCACTCGGATAAATTGAAGCTCCCTTTCGTGGCCGGCGTCATCGTGGGCTGTCCTCGTCGATTTTGACTTTCTGCCCCGGTTTGAGGCTGTTCACACCGGCGCTCACCACCCGCTCGCCGATCTTGATCCCGCTGCTGATCAACGCCGAATCATGGTCGCGGCTGAGCACCGTGACCTCTCGCGGCGCCACGGTCCGCGCCTGTGGGTCGACGATCCAGACCCGCGTCTGGCCGTCCACCTCCTGCAGGGCCGACAGCGGCACTTCAGTGCGCGGGACGATGGCGGAGCTGAGGGTCACGCTGATGGCCGTGCCGAGGCGGAAGGTGGGTGGGGTTTCCGTCAGGGTCAGGCGCGAACGCCGGGTCCGGGTGGCGCTCTGCGCCTGGGGCTCGATCTCGCGTACCACGGCGGTGGTGTTGACGCTCGGGTCCAGCTGCAAGGCGACCTTGAACACCACGTCGGCCGGCAACTGGTCCACCAGGCTCGCCGGCAGGTCGATCACCGCCTCCTTGATATCCGGGCGGGCCAGGGTCACCACCTGCTGGCCGGCGCTGACCACCTGGCCGGCCTCGGCCATCCAGGCGGTGACCACGCCGCCGTGATCGGTGCGCAGTTCGCTGTAGGCCAGCTGGTCGCGGGCCTGGTTGACCGCGGCCCTGGCCTGTTCCAGGGAGGCGCGGGTGGTCTTCAGGTCGGTCTGGGCGATGTCCAGCTGCGCCTGGGCGCCCACGCCGCGATCGAACAATTGCTGCTGACGCCGGGCGTTGGCCTGGGCATTGATCCATTGCGCCTCGACCCGGGCCAGGTCGCCCTGGGCGGAGCGCAACTGGTTCTGCTGGTCGGTGGGGTCGAGGGTGGCGAGCAAGGCACCCTTGCCCACCTCGGCACCGACATCGACGTTGCGATTGGCGATGCGCCCCGGCACCCGGAAACCGAGGTTGGTTTCATAACGGGCCTGGATGCTGCCGGCGAACCGCCCAAGGCTTTCCTCGGACTCGGCGCGCACCTCGAACGACAGCACCGGGCGCACCGGCTCGGGCGCCGGCTCTTCCTTGGAACAGGCGCCCAGCGTCAGGCCGGCGCATAACAGCAGGGACAGGCGCTTCATGGCTTGGCTCCTTGGGCGCCGGTCTCGGAAACGATCTCGACGAGCATCCCCGGGTGCAGCAACTGGCCGCCGGCGATCACCACTTTTTCGCCGCCCTCGAGGCCGTCGCTGATGATCACCTTGCCGGTCTGGTAGCGCCCCACGGTGACCTTGTGCAGGCTGGTCTTGCCGTCCTCGCCCACCAGCCACACGGCCGGTTCGTTGAGGTTCTTGGTCAGCGCCGCCCAGGGCAGCTCGACACTGGCCTTGCCGGGCACATGGGCACTGGCGCCGACCACCGAGCCCAGGTCCATGCCCGCCGGCAAGCCGTCGAGGGCCACCTTGACCTGCACCGTGCCGCTTTGCGCCGACACCACCGGGGTGACTTCCCGCACCCTGCCGGTGGTCTTGATATTCGGGTTGTCCAGCAGGCTGACGTTGATCACGCCATCCTCCGGCGGGGCCACCAGCAACGCCTCGTAGACGTTGAACACGGCGTCACGCTCACCGTCGCGGGCCAGGCTGTAAATCGGCACCGTGGCCTGCACCACCTGGCCGACCTCGGCCTGGCGCGCGGTAATCACCCCCGGGGCATCGGCGATCAGCGCGGTGTAGCTCAGTTGCTCGCGGGCGTTGGCCAACTGCGCCTGGGCCGCGCTCAGGGCGCTCTGGCTGCTGCGCAGCGCCGCCTGGGCGGCATCGTATTCGCTCTGGCTGGTGTAGCCCTTGGGCAGGAGTTTCTGCTGGCGGACGAAGGCCGCGCTGGTCTGCTTGACCCGTGCCTGCTCGGCGAACACCGAGGCGGCGGCGGAATCGACATTGGTCTGCAGGTCTTTCGGGTCGAGCCGGGCCAGTACCTGTTTGGCCGTGACCCGGTCGCCGACATCCACCAGGCGCTGGATGATCTTGCCGCCGACGCGGAACGACAACTCGGTCTGCACCCGCGCCTGCACATCGCCGGTCAGGGTCACCTGCGCGGCGAAATCGCGAGTCTGCACTTGCTGCACGCGCACCCGCGACCGGTCCTTTTCGGTGGGCTTTTCCGCGCCACAACCGCTCAGTAGCGCAGCCAGCATCAAACCCACGATCCACTTCGATTCGAGACCAGCCATGCAGGCTCCTTGGCGCCGATGCCATCGTACAGGTGACGATACGACTGTGAGCTTAGAACAGGGTTCCAGCGCTGCACGCCGCGGTGCTCACAAACCCTGTAGCCGCTGCCGCAGGCTGCGATCGAGCGCAACGCGGGCGCTGTTCCAGCGAACGCAGGAAGCCCTGGGAAGCTGTCGCGGCGGCTACAAAATCGGCACCGATCAGGCACACTGCGCCTTCATGCACAAGGAGCCCCGGGATGCTCAAGACCCTGGCAGTGGCCAATTACCGCTCGATCAACAAACTGGTGATTCCGCTGGAGCGGCTGAACCTGATCACCGGCCCCAACGGCAGCGGCAAGTCCAACCTGTACAAGGCCCTGCGCCTGCTGGCGGAAACCGCCCAGGGCGGGGTGGTCAACGCGCTGGCCAGCGAAGGCGGCCTGGAGTCGACCTTCTGGGCCGGACCGGAACAGATCAGCCGGCGCATGAGCCGTGGCGAGGTGGCGATCCAGGGTGGGCCACGGAAAACCGTCAAGCGCCTGCAACTGGGCTTTGCCGGCGAGGACTTCGGTTACTCGATCGGCCTGGGGCTGCCGGACTCGAGCGGCCATTTCATGCTGCCCGGGCACAGCACGCCGATTCCGTCGCGCTTCACCCTCGACCCGCGGATCAAGCGCGAGAGCATCTGGAGCGGGCCGGTGTATCGCCCGGCCAGCGTGCTGGTGGATCGCCAGGGGCCGATGGTGCGGGCCCGCGAGGGGCGGCAGTGGGAGGTGCTGGCGCAGCACACCTCCAGCGGCGACAGCCTGTTCGACCAGGTCGGCAACCTGCGTTCGTCGCCCGAGGTCCTGCATTTGCGCGAGCAGATCCGTGGCTGGCGTTTTTACGATCACTTCCGCACCGACAGCCAGGCCCCCGCGCGCCGGCCGCAGCTGGGCACCCGCACGCCGGTACTGCACCACGACGGCCGGGACCTGGCGGCGGCGTTACAGACCATCATCGAGGTGGGCGATCAGCAGGCGCTGCGCGAGACCATCAGCGACGCCTTTCCGGGGTCGCGGCTGGAGATCGATGCGGTGCCGGGCGGGCTGTTCGGCGTGCAGTTCCATCAGGACGGTTTGCTGCGGCCGCTGTCGGCGGCGGAGCTGTCGGACGGTACCCTGCGTTACCTGCTGCTGGTCGCCGCCCTGCTGACGCCACGGCCACCGACCCTGATGGTGCTCAACGAACCGGAAACCAGCCTGCACCCGGACCTGCTGCCGGCCTTGGCGCGCCTGATCATCCGGGCTTCGCAGCAGTGCCAGGTGTGGGTGGTGTCCCATGCCAGCCGGCTGATCGCGGCGTTGCAGCAGGACCCGCAATGCAACGCCATCGTGCTGGAGAAGAATTTCGGCCAGACCGAAATCGTCGGCCAGGGGATGCTCGACGAACCGGCGTGGTATTGGCCGGATTGAGCAGCCTCAAAGCATCGCGGGCAAGCCTCGCTCCTACAGCATACGCATGTGTCTGTAGGAGCGAGGCTTGCCCGCGATGACGTACTCAAGAGCGCCTCAATCGTTCAGGCTAAATCACCCCTGCCACTTGCCCCCTTCGACAATCACGCTTTCCGGCTTGGTGTCGTCGCTCAGTTCCTTGCGCACGTACTGGTCGTAGAGCTTGAGCAGGTACTTGTCTTCGCCCAGCTTGGCCAGCTCGGCGTTGACCCAGTCACGCAACTCGATATTGCCCTTCTTCACCGCCGGCGCGATCGGCGCTTGCTCCCCCAGGGTCTGCGGCAGTACGCGGTAGCCCGGGTTCTGCTTGGACCAGCTGAACAGGATCAGGTTGTCCTGGGCATAGGCATCGCCACGACCATTGGCCAGGGCTTGCAGGGACTCGGAGTTCTTCTCGAACTTCAGCAGTTTCCAGTCCGGGTGGTTCTTGGTCAGCCAGATATCGGCGGTGGTGCCGGTGGTAACGATGGTGGTGCGGCTCGCCAGGTCATCCAGGTTCTTCACTTCGCTGCCGTTAGGCACCAAAGCCTGCACCGCGACCTTGAGGTTGGGGTTGGTGAACTCCACCGCTTCCTTGCGCTCCGGGGTGACGGTCATGTTGGCCAGGATCAGGTCGACCTTGTCGCTCTGCAGGAACGGAATGCGGCTGGCAGGCTCCACCGCGACGAACTCCACCTTGTTCTCGTCGCCCAGCAGGTCCTTGGCGAATTGCCGCCCGATATCGGTATCGAAGCCCACGTAACGGCCGGTCTCGTCGACGAAACCGAACGGCGGCTTGTCGGTGAACACGCCGACGATCAGCTTGTCGCGGGCCTTGATTTTGTCCAGGTAGCCGGCCGCCGGCGCGGCGCTGGCTGTGGCCGCGGGCTTGGGCGCCTCGGCGGATTTATCGCAGCCGGCCAGCAGCGCGAGGCCGAACAGCGGGAGTAGCAGTAGCGAAGACTTGGCAGTTTTCATAAGAGCTCCAGTTCCTTTGTAGGTGCTTTTTTGGGCAATGCTTCAACGAAGGAGAATTTCTCCAGGAACTGCTGCGCTCGTGCGGTCCGCGGGTTCGTAAAGAAGGTCTCGGGAGGGTGCTGTTCGAGGATGCGCCCGGCATCCATGAACACGATGCGGTCGGCCACCGCGCGGGCGAAGGCCATTTCGTGGGTGACGATCAGCAGGGTCATGCCGTCCCGGGCCAGGCCCTGGATCACTTGCAGCACTTCCTTGACCATCTCCGGGTCCAGCGCCGCGGTGACCTCGTCGAACAGCATCACCTGCGGGTTCATGCACAGCGAACGGACGATGGCGATGCGTTGCTGCTGGCCGCCGGAGAGCTGACGCGGGAAGGCATCGCGCTTGTCCAGAAGGCCCACCCGCTCCAGCAACGCCTCGGCCTGGGCGCGGGCTTCGCGACGGTCGCGCTTCTGCACCTTGAGCGGGCCGAGCAGGATGTTGTCGAGCACGCTCATGTGCGGGAACAGGTGGTAACTCTGGAACACCATGCCGATGTCCTGACGCACCTGGCGCCAGTCGGTGGCCTTGTCCAGCAGCTCGCGGCCGGCGAATCTCAGGTGGCCGCTGTGGGCTTTTTCCAGGCCGTTGAGGCAGCGCAGCAAGGTGGACTTGCCGCAGCCGCTGGGGCCAAGAATCACCACCACTTCGCCCTGGGCGACCTTGAGGTCGACGTCCTTGAGCACCTGCTGCTCGCCGAAAAACTTGTTGAAACCCTGGAACTCGATCAGTGCGCTCATGCTTGCGTCCAGCGCCGCTCCAGCACGCGCGAGGCGGCCGACAGCGGGTAGCAGATAAAGAAGAAAAACAGGAACAGGGCGCCGTAGATCAGCACCGACTCGTAGGTGCGCTCGATGATCTGCTGGCCGACCTTGATCACGTCCACCACGCCGATCAGCACCGCCAGCGAGCTGGTCTTGACGATCCGCGTGTAGACGTTGATGGTCGGCGGCGTCATGCGCTTCAGCGCCTGGGGCAGCAGCACGTAGCCGTACAGCTGCGGGTCGGACAGGCCGATCGACAGCCCCGCCTCGCGCTGGCCACGGGGCAGCGAATGCAGGGCGCCACGCACCACCTCGCCGACTTCGCTGGCGCCCCACAGCGACAGCACCAGCACCGCGCAGGTGAAGCTCGGGATGCTGATGCCGAAGAAAATCGGAAAACCGAAAAACAGCAGGTACAGCCAGACCAGCACCGGGATCGCCCGGAACAGCTCCAGGTAGAGGCGCAGCACGGCGTTCAGCCATTTGCTGTCCAGGGTCCGCAGCACGCCGTAGAGCACGCCGCCGACGGTGCTGAAGGCGATGCTCAGCAGGGAGATCGACAACGTCTGCGCGGCGCCCTTGCCCAGTTGCGGCAAGGACACCCAGAGCAGCTCAAGACCCGAACTGGCCATGCTGCAACCTCCTTTCCAGACGGCTGAGCAACAGCGACAGCGGCAAGAACAGCAGCACGCAGATCAGCGTGAGCACGGCGAGCATTTCGTAGGTCTTGTAGTAGAGGGCGATGTAGCTCTTGGTGGTGTAGAGAATCTCCGGCACCGCCACCGCCGAGACCACGGTGGTTTCCTTGAGCAGGAAGATGAAATTGGCGAACAGCGACGGCAGGCTGAGGATCCCCGCCTGCGGCAGGATCACGTAGCGCAGCAGCTGCCAGTGCGACAGGCCGATGGAGCGGCCCGACTCCAACTGGGCCGTCGGCACCGCTTCGACGCCGGCCCGCAGCACCTCGGTGAGGTAGGCACCGCCAAGAAAAGTCATGGTGATGATCGCCGCGGCAAACCCGGAAATCTTCAGCCCCAGCGCCGGCAGGGCGAAGTAGACGAAGAACAGCTGGATCAGCAGCGGGGTGTTGCGCGCCAGCTCCACGTACAGCCCGATCAGGCGCTGCAGGTAAGGGGTGCGGAACACCAGGATAGTGGCGTTGATCAGGGCCACCAGCAGGGAGGTGGCGATGGCGATCAGGCCGACCTGCAAGGTCACGCCCACAGCCTTGAGAAAAGCCGGCAGCGTACTGAGGATAAAGGCGTAGTCGAGGGTCATGGCAATCCTGGACGCCACTGGGGTACAGCGGCGGTGATGCAGTCCATTGGGCGGTGGGTAAACCACCCGGCAGGCGTCGACTTTAAAGCTATAAAAACAATAATTTAAATACCGTTAAAGCATATTGATATCACCCAAAAAACTAACCTGCGGGGTTTGCCATGCGCGCCTGGGCCGGCTACTTTTCTGACGCCGTCAGGGATCTTTCTGATCCTCCTCCATGGAACGGACAACCGGCACCCGACCTCAACGGGCCAGACACTTACAAGGACGATAAGAACAATGACCGACCTCGACTCCCCGCAACCCCTCGATCCGCAGGACATCGTCAAATGGCTGAAGGCGCTGTGCCGGGCCATGAAGCCTTCCTGAATATACGGCCCTGCCGATACCGCGGCGCCTGGATCGCGAGCAAGCTTCGCTCCTACAGAAGATGGGCGAATGTCGCTGTAACGCGGGCAATAAAAAACGCCGACGCTGTAGGAGCCATCGGCGTTTAAACCTTGAAGGGGTTTGTACGACTTAAGCGTAGTTCATCAGAACGCTGGCAATACCGCGCCGCTGTATTTCTTCTCGATGAATTCTTTCACTTGCGGGCTGGTCAGGGCCTTGGCCAGTTTCTGGATGGCGGCGCTGTCCTTGTTGTCCGGGCGGGCCACCAGGAAGTTCACGTAAGGCGAATCGGCGCCCTCGATCACCAGCGCATCCTTGGCCGGGTTCAGGCCGGCTTCCAGGGCGTAGTTGGTGTTGATCATGTCCAGGTCAACCTGGTCCAGCACGCGTGGCAGCAGGGCCGATTCCAGTTCCTTGAACTTGAAGTTGTGCGGGTTCTTGGCGATGTCTTTCGGGGTCGCCAGTGCGTTTTTCGGGTCCTTGAGCTCGATCAGGCCGGCCTTCTGCAACAGGATCAGGGCGCGGCCGCTGTTGCTGCCTTCGTTCGGAATAGCGATGGTCGCGCCGTCTTTCAGCTCGGCCAGACTTTTGACTTTCTTCGAGTAGCCGCCGAAGGGTTCGACGTGCACGCCGATCACGGTCACCAGGTTGGTGCCTTTGCCTTCGTTGAAGCTCTTCAGGTACGGCAGGGTCTGGAAGTAGTTGGCGTCCAGACGCTTCTGATCGACCTGCACGTTCGGCTGCACGTAGTCGGTGAAGACTTTGATTTCCAGGTCCACGCCTTCCTTGGCCAGGGTTGGCTTGATCAGCTCGAGAATCTCAGCGTGCGGCACAGGGGTGGCCGCCACTACCAGCTTCTCGCCAGCCTGGGCCAGACCGGCAGTCAGGGCAGCCGCCAGTGCGGTGAACAACAGAACCTTTTTCATGCAGTGTCCTTATGAGTCGTCAGTGACGACGGCTTTTTGTAATGAAGGTGCCAGCGAAGTGCTATCTCTGGCGTGGAGCGGACAATACCGGGATTTTTTATGCCTTAACAATATCTTTTATTCACGTTGATATTCCATTTTGTTCATACAGAATCGAACCGCTCTAGCTCGCATCTGAGGCGCTGCGCATGCCCTTGTAGCCGCTGCCGCAGGCTGCGAACGAGCGCGCAGCGCTCGCCAGGTTTCCAGGCTGCCTTCAAAGAGATTGCGGAGTCGTATGGGCGGCCGCTGCGCAGCCGATCGCAGCCTGCGGCAGCGGCTACAGAAAGCAGCCCGCTGCACGAATCAGGAATGGGAGGGGACTTCAGATCACGCCGTGCTGCTTGAGCAGGTGTTTCAGCGCCTGCAATTCGGCGGCGGAACCGTCCGCGATCAGGCCCTTCAATTGCTGGTCCACCAGCTCCAGCCGCGACAGCTGCGGCGGCAGGTTCAGGTGCTCCGGCAGAATCTCCTCGCCACTGCTCACCAGCAGGGCAAAGTGAATCACGTTCTCCAGCTCGCGGGTGTTGCCTGGCCAGCCGTGCTGCTCCAGCACCTGCTGCGCGGCCTCGCTGATCAGCGGTACCGGCAGGTCGAGGCGCTGGCTGTAGATGCCGAGGAAGTATTCGGCCAACGACAGGATGTCGCCGACTCGCTCGCGCAGCGCCGGCAGTTCCAGATGCCCCTCGCCCAGGTAGTGATACAGCCGCTCATGGAACTTGCCCGCCGCCACCGCTTGGGCCAGGTCGATGCTGGTGGCCGCCACCAGGCGCACATCCACCGGGCTCGGCTGATGGGCGCCGACCCGGGTCACCTCATGGTTTTCCAGGGCCGAGAGCAGCTTGATCTGGATCGGCAGCGGCAAGTCGCCGATCTCGTCCAGGTACAGGGTGCCGCCGTTGGCCGAGCCGAACCAGCCGGCGCGGCTGCTGGCCGAACCGCTGAAGGTGCCGGCGGCGTAGCCGAACAGTTCGGCGTCGGCGTAGGTCGGGCTGATGGCCCCGCAGTTGACCGAGACGAACAGGCCGCTGCGGTCGCTGGCGCGGTGGATATGCCGGGCCAGCAGCTCCTTGCCACTGCCGGTTTCACCGCGGATCAACACCGAGATCGAACGCGGCGCCAGCTGTTCCAGCTCCTGGCGCAACTGCCGCGAACGGGGATCGACGAACACCAGCGCCTTGGCGCGGATGCTCAACGGGCTTTTTTCAGCATCGGGAAAGGTCAGCAACGGCTGACCGAAAGACTCATGCAGACTCATGGCAGACTCCCGCCCAAATCCGCTTGCAGGCGGGGGCGTTTAACAAAAAGAAAAAATCAGGCGCGTCGCAGGGAATGCTGTTCCATGCGGTTTTGCAGGCGATAGAGATAAGCGAAACCCTGCTCCCAGCGCTGGTGACCGGACTTGACGTTGATATGCCCGGCACCGGACAGGATCCCCGCCTCGGCGCCCCAGTGGCGGGCCAGCTCCAGGGCCCGCGGCGCGCTGATGGCGCTGTCGTTGTCGGAGCTGACCACCTGGCTCGGGAACGGCAACAGGTCACTGGGGATCGGCGCGAAATTGCGCAGCGCCGGCGCGCAGGCCGGACGCTCGACATCCGCCGGCGCCACCAGCAACGCACCGCGCACCTGGCGCAAGGCACTGACCGGCGCGTGGGCGGCCCAGTGCGCGACGGTGATGCAGCCCAGGCTGTGGGCAATCAGGATCACCGGGGTGCTGTCGGCGGCAATCGCCTCGGCCAGCGCCGCGACCCAGTCTTCGCGCCGGGGCGTCAGCCAGTCGGCCTGCTCCACCCGCGCACTGTTCGGCAGGCTGTTCTGCCAGTGGCTTTGCCAATGATCTTCTGGCGATCCTTGCCAGCCCGGCACAATCAGGTAGCGAATTGATTCGTTGCGCATGGGGAGCTCTCCTGCGTGTCTGTTCCCGATCGAGTATAGGGACGAGAGTTATATTCGTTAAGGAATAAGAAGCTATTTATTAAGACCCATAAAGAATATTAAATCTCACCTGTACCCTGCCTGTACGAACATTGGGATTCAGGCCGGCAGACCGCGGCTCCGGCATCGCGGGCACGTCGGATCGCCGCCCGCTCGCTCCTACGGAAGCGGGGATGGCGTGGTGGTGGGGGCGGCAACGGACCTGTAGGAGCGCAGCTTGCGCGCGATGGCGGCCGTCCAGGCAACCGCGCCTGGCCAAATCGCAGGCAAAAAAAAGGCCGCACCCTGCCAAGGAGACGGCCTGAAAAGTCGTGGCTACAACACTGGGTCAGCGGGCGGTGATCACCGACAGCTTGGTGATACCGGCACGCTCAATGGAGGCCATGGCACGGGCCACTTCGCCGTAGTTGACCCCGTCGTCCGCCTGCAGCTGCACGCGCACTTCCGGGTCCTTGGCCTTGGCCGCCTGAAGATTGGTTTCCAAAAGGTCCGGCTGGATCTCGTCTTTGTTGATAAAGAGTTTGCCGGCGCCGTCGATGCTCACCACCAGCGGGTCCTTCTGCTCCACCGGGGCCACGGCCTCGGTCTTGGGCAGGTTGATCGGAATCGCGTTGGTCAGCAGCGGCGCGGTGACGATGAACACCACCAGCAGTACCAGCATCACGTCCACCAGCGGCGTGACGTTGATCTCGCTGAGTACCTCATCGCTGTCCTGGGTCGAGAAGGCCATATCAGGACGCCTCCTTCACTTTCTGTGCGCTGCCCTGGGCCGCGGCCTTGTGCGCGGCCGGGTGGATCAGCACGCGGAACGAACTCTTCTGCGCCAGGCTGTAGAAATCATGGGCGAAGTCATCCAGGTCGGCGGCGGTCAGCTTCAGGCGCCGCAGGAAGTAGTTGTAAACCAGCACCGCCGGTACCGCGACGGCGATCCCCACGCCGGTGGCGACCAATGCCGCACCGATCGGCCCGGCCACGGTTTCCAGGCTCGCCGAGCCCGCCGCGCTGATGCCTTTCAGGGCTTCCATGATCCCCCACACGGTGCCGAACAGGCCGATGAAGGGCGAAGTACTGCCGATACTGGCGACCACCGCCAGGCCGGTTTCCAGCGAACGCCGCTCACGGACGATCTGCTGGCGCAGGGCGCGCTCCAGGCGGTCCTGATGATTGATCGCCTGGCTCAGGTCCGCCGCATGGGGCGCCTCGCCGACCTGGATCGCCGCATAACCGGCTTGGGCCACGCGAGCGGCGGCGCCGGGCTGGGTTTCGCTGAATTCGGCCGCCGAGTCGAGGCTGGAGGCGGCCCAGAACTGTTTATGGAACTTGCGATCCTGGGCCTTGAGACGGGCGAACTGCGCGCCCTTGAGCAAGGCCAGGCCCCAGGTGGCCACGGAAAACACCACCAGCAGCCAGATCACCGCGCTTTCGATGGATTCGAGTGGAGATGCCAATAAACTCATGATGTGTCCCTCTGTATAACCCTTGTAAGAGCGAGCGTGCTCGCGATAGCGCCTGGCGCAGGCTCAATGAATCTTGAAATCGATGGGTACGCTGACCCAGCCGTCCTGGGCGACATCACCCTGCTTGGCCGGCACGAAGCTCCAACGCTTGACTGCCGATAACGCGGCGTCGTCGAGTTGCTGGCGACCGCTGCTTTTCTGAATCTGGATCTCGCCGGGCTTGCCACTGGCCAGTACATGCACCCGCAGCAGCACCGTGCCTTCCCAACCGCGACGCTGGGCCAGCGACGGATATTCCGGCGCCGGGTTCTTCAAGTACGCGGCGTTCGCCGAAGCCGGGGTCACGGGCGCCGGGGCCGGTGGCGCGGGCGGTGCCGGAGCGGCGACAGGCGCGGCCGGTTGTGGCGGCGCGGGCTGTTGCTGGACCGGTTTCGGCGCCGGCTTGGGCTCAGGCTTGGGGACCGGTTTCGGCTTGGGGATCGGCTTGGGCGGTGGCGGCTTGACCGCCAGTTCGTCCTCCACCGGCGGTGGCGGCTCCACCACCGGTTGTACCGGCTGCGGTGGCGGCGGTTCGACCACCGGCGGCGCCGGCCGGGAAAACTCGATGGTCATCGGCGGAATTTCCGGCGGCACGATCGGCAATACCGGGGTCGGCTTCTGACTGATCCAGTAGATCACCGCACCGTGCAAGACCAGGGCGATCACCCCGAGGGCGATCGCCTCGCGCCGCCGCAGCCCGGCCTTGGGTGCCTTCTGCAAACGCAACTGGCCCAACGGCAAGCGATGCGGCCGGCCGAGATCGACCAAATCGCCGCTCGGTGCCTGACGCCACAGCACCTCATGTGCACTGGCGGCGGTCTGGACATTGCCCATTGATTAACTCCCTACAGTCTTTAGCGAATAACCCGACCCGCACCTGCGAACTCCCCTGGAGCAGCGTCGAGGGCTGAATGATTGGCGCCAGACACTTATCTCCGAAAGTAATCTTTGAAGTTATGGATAGATCGAAATCGCATATTTAAAGCCGCCATCTCGCGCCAGGCCGCGCGGATCAAGGGCTGCAGGGAAGGAGTCAAAAGGCCATGCTTTGCGAGCATTGAAAATATTCGTCAAAGGCATTGCATCGCCACGGCAAAACCGGGGCGATGCGATAGCAATGGCGAAATAAAAGAGACCAACCAGACGTCGATCAAGGGACCAGGCGCACCCGGTAAAGCGCGCCTGCTCGGCGAACCCTGGACAGGGTGTTCAGAGCTTCAGTGCCTGGCTCTCGCACAGCGCCAGCAGCTGGTTTTCCAGGGCCTTGCCCGCGCGGCTCAGGCCGCTGCGGCCGTACAGCGCCAGGCGCACGCCCTGGATGTCTGGCAAACCGCTTGCGCCATCGAGCATGCGGTGCCCGGCGGCCACCACCCGCACCGGCAGCAGGCTGATGCCCAGCCCCGCCGCCACCGCCGAGCAGACACTGGCCAGGCTGGCGCTGGAGTAACCGATGCGCCAGCGCCAGCCACCGACTTCGAGATGATGGAGCATTTCATGGCGATACAGCCCGCCCACCGGGAAGGCCACCAGCGGCAATGGATCGCGGCCGAAGGCCGGGGTGGCGCGGCTGTCGACCCAGCACAGGGGCTCCGGCCAGGACGCCAGGCAGTCGTCGCTGGCGCCCATCTGCTTGACCAGCAACAAGTCGAATTCGCCACGTCGATAGAGACGGGTCAATTCCGGCCCCAGCCCGCTGGTGACCTCCAGGCGCACGCCGGGATGGTCCTGGCCGAAGCGCGACAACAACGGCATCAGCCGCTCGGCGGCGAAGTCTTCCGGCACTCCAAGGCGCAACACGCCTTCGCTCTGCTGATGCAGCAAGACATCGCTGGCCTCTTCGTTGAGGGCCAGGATGCGCCGCGCATACCCCAGCAGACGTTCACCCTCGGCGGTGGCCACCACCCGGCGCTGGTCGCGGTCGAGCAACTGGCAGTCCAGGCTCTCCTCCAGCCGACGCACCTGCTGGCTGACGGTGGACTGGGTGAGGTGCAGGCGCTCGGCGGCGCGGGTGAAGTTGGCGCAATCGACGACGGCGACAAAACTGCGCAGCAGCACAGGATCGAACATGGCAGTACCATTCTTAATGCCACTGATTGGCATGATTATATTTAATTTCAGAATACATCAGGACCTGACCATACTCGGCGTTCATTTACCGCACAGGGAGCCTGATGCCATGCGTTACCTGTCTTGCAAACACGCTGTCCTGGCGATCTGTCTGTTCGTGGTGGGGGTGGTGATGGCAAAGGATAACGAGCTGCTCGAAGCGGTCCGCGACGGGCAGTTGCCCAAGGTGCAGACGCTGCTGCGGCAAGGCGCGGACGTCAATGTGCGCGGCCTGGACGGCAGCAGCCCGTTGCTGCTGGCCACCGCCGCCAACCAGGTCGAGATCGCCCGGGCGCTGATCGAGGCCGGCGCCGACGTCAACCAGAAGAACCTGATCCACGACAGCCCCTACCTGCTGGCCGGCGCCAGCGGACGTAATGCGATCCTGCAACTGACCCTGGCCCATGGCGCCGACCTGAAAAGCACCAATCGCTACGGCGGCACCGCGCTGATCCCGGCCTGCGAGCGTGGGCATGTCGACACCGTGCGCCTGCTGATCAAGGCCGGTGTCGACCTCGACCACGTCAATCGCCTGGGCTGGACCTGCCTGATGGAAGCCATAGTGCTGGCCGATGGCGGCCCGGCGCACCAGCAGATAGTCGCTCAGTTGATCGCCGCCGGCGCCGACCTGAACCTGCCGGACAACGCTGGCCTGAGCCCTCTGCAACAGGCGGAAAAACGCGGCCAGACCGCCATCGCCAAACTGCTGCGGGACGCCGGCGCGTCCTGACTTCTGCCTCAAGGAGCCCCCATGAAAGACGATCAGGATTACCTGCAACGCGCCGTCGAACTGGCCCGGCAAAACGTCGCGGCCGGTGGCCGGCCATTCGGCGCGGTACTGGTGCACGACGGCCAGGTGCTGGCCGAAACGGTCAACCAGATCCACCTGAGCCAGGACCCCACCGCCCACGCCGAACTGCTGGCCATCCGGGTCGCCAGCCAGCAGCTCGGCCCACGCCTGGACGGCTGCGTGATCTATGCCAGCGGCCAACCCTGCCCCATGTGTTTGAGCGCCATGTATCTGTGCGGTGTGGCGCGCGCGGTGTTCGCCGCGGACAACGCCAGCGCCGCGCCCTTCGGCCTGTCCACGGCGGCGATCTACGAACAATTGGCCCAGCCCCTGACGGCCCAGCGCTTGCCGGTGCAACACCTGCCACAAGCGGCGATGAACGAGATCTACCGCGACTGGCAGGCCCGTCATGCCGCTCGCTGAGTCGCGCCTGCGCCGCCTCGGCGGCTGGGCCCTGCTGATCGCCCTGGGGCTCAATCTGCGGCCGATCATCAGTTCCATCAGCCCGTTGCTGATGGAGATTCGTGGCGCCACCGGCATGAGCTTCCAGAGCAGTGCCTGGCTCACCAGCCTGCCGGTGGTCTGCATGGGCCTGGTGGCCTTGCTCGGGGTGCGCCTGGAAGCCCGCCTGGGAGAACGGCGCGGCGTCGCCCTCGGCCTGTTGATGATCCTCTGCGCCTGCCTGGCGCGGTTGCTCTGCAACCAGGCCAGCGCCCTGCTCGCTACCGCCCTGCTTGGCGGTGCCGGCGTGGCCTTGATCCAGGCGCTGGTGCCGGCGCTGATCAAGCGCCAGTTCCAGCAGCGGGTGGCCTTGGCCATGGGCATTTATTCGGCTTCGCTGATGGGCGGTGGCGGCCTCGCGGCGCTGCTCAGCCCGCATGTGGCCACGCACTTCGCCCACTGGCAGGCGGGGCTCGGCGTGTGGTTGCTGCCAGCGCTGGCGGCGTTGCTGTTGTGGTGGCTGCTGCCTTTCGCCGGGCCGGGGCAGCGCCTCAACGCCCCTTCCATCAGCCTGTGGCGCAACCGTCGGGCCTGGTTGCTGGCGCTGTACTTCGGCCTGGTCAACTGCGGCTACATGAGCATGGTCGCCTGGCTGCCGGCCTATTACCTGCAGTTGGGCTGGAGCGCGACCCAGAGCGGCTCGCTGCTGGCGTTCATGACCATCTTCCAGGTCATCGCCGCGCTGTTGATGCCTGCCCTGGCGCAGCGCCAGAACGACCGCCGGCCATTGCTCGCCATCAGCCTGAGCGCCCAGGCCCTGGGTTTCGGCGGCCTGGTGCTGTGGCCGCTGCAGGCCCCACAGCTGTGGGTGGCGCTGATCGGCTTCGGCCTCGGCGCCTGTTTCGCCCTGAGCCTGATCCTTACCCTCGACCACCGTCGCGACCCACGGGAAGCCGGGCAACTGACGGCCTTCGTGCAAGGGGTGGGGTTCCTGATCAACGCCGTGTCGCCGTGGATGACCGGCTGGCTGCGGGAACTCACCGGCAGCTTCATCAGCGCCTGGTGGGTACTGATCCTGACCGTGCTGGCCATGCTGGTGCTGACCCGGGTATTCAGCCCCTCCAGCTACCGGGAGTCGCAGTCGACAACCGTGGCGCCACAACCGATACCCACGGGAAGCACCTCGACCTCCGCCTGACAAGGCCCATGGCCATTATGCGCAACTTCTTGCGCACTGGACTGTGGATAACTCTGTGAGCAGATGCTCAAGGGCCTTATAAACCATGCCATACAGCCGAGTGCGCAACTTCTTGCACAGCACTGCGCAAGAAGTTGCGCACTTTCAGCGGCTTTCGCCCGGGAAATCCTTTCACCGATTTCCAAAATCACCTGAAGCCCTTGATCCATAAGGCGCTTCCAGCTCCTGGCACGCTCCTTGATATCTACCTGGGCACCCAACCGGGCGATTCGTCCCACCGGGCACCTTTATTTTTTAGCAAGGAGAGCATCCATGGCTACACCAGCGTATATGTCCATCACCGGCACCAAACAAGGTCTGATCACCGCCGGTGCCTTCACCGCTGACTCCGTTGGCAACACCTATCAGGAAGGCCACGAAGACCAGGTCATGGTTCAGGGTTTCCAGCACGAAGTGATCATCCCGCGTGACCCGCAGTCCGGCCAGCCAACCGGCCAGCGCGTGCACAAACCCGTAGTCATCACCAAAGTATTCGACAAGGCTTCGCCACTGCTGCTGGCTGCCCTGACCTCCGGTGAGCGTCTGACCAAGATCGAAATCCAGTGGTACCGCACCTCCGCTGCCGGCACCCAGGAGCACTACTACACCACCACCCTGGAAGACGCGATCATCGTCGACATCAAAGACTACATGCACAACTGCCAGGACCCATCGAACTCGCACTTCACCCACCTGGAAGACGTGCACTTCACCTACCGCAAAATCACCTGGACCCACGAAGTCTCCGGTACTTCCGGTTCCGACGACTGGCGTTCCCCGGTCGCGGGCTAAGTCCGGCCGACCGTTACACCAACATCGGCCAGCTCTGCTGGTCGATGTTGTTTACGCCATAAGGGATTTCTTGCGTTCGTCGGCGCCCGGCCCCGGGCTCGACCCACGCGGCAGTACTGCACGAGGAACAAGGGATGTTCGCGCCGGCCAATCAGACCCACTTCAGCCTGACCGTCGAAGGTCTTTCCAACGACCTCCAGGTACTGTCCTTCACCGGACGGGAAGCCATCAGCCAGCCCTTTGCCTTCGAGGTCGAGCTGGTCAGCGCCCAGGCCGCCCTGGACCTGGAAAGCCTGCTGCACAAACCGGCCTTCCTGCAGTTGGCGCAGAACGGCACCGGCATCCACGGGCAGATCTACCGCGTCGCCCAGGGCGATTCCGGCAAGCGCCTGACCCGCTACTCGGTGACCGTGCGCCCGCACCTGGCCTACCTCGCGCACCGCATCAACCAACGTATCTTCCAGAACCTCACGGTGCCGAAAATCATCGGCCAGGTCCTCGAAGAACACGGCATCCAAAGCAATGCCTACCAGTTCCAGCTGGGTTCGATCTATCCCGAGCGCATCTACTGCGTGCAGTACGACGAATCGGACCTGCATTTCATCCAGCGCCTGTGCGAGGAAGAAGGTATCCACTACCACTTCCAGCACAGCGCCGACAGCCACACCATCGTCTTCGGCGATGACCAGACGGTGTTCCCGAAACTGGCGCCAGTGGCCTATCAACAAGACTCCGGCATGGTCGCCAACGACCCGGTGATCAAGCGCTTCGACCTGCGCCTGGAAGCCCGTACCAGCCGCACCACGCGCCGCGACTACGACTTCGAGAAACCGCGCCTGACCCTGGAGAGCGACGCCAAGAGCGAGCTCAAGCCGGACCTCGAGGATTACGACTACCCCGGCCGCTTCGTCGATCGCGAGCGCGGCAAGCACCTGGCCAAGCGCGCCCTGGAACGCCACCGCAGCGACTACCGCCTGGCCGAGGGCAAAAGCGACCAGCCGCTGCTGGTCAGCGGGCATTTCCTGGCCCTGAGCGAACACCCGAAAGCGCAATGGAACGACCTCTGGCTGCTCACCGAGATCATCCACGAAGGCAAGCAGCCGCAGGTGCTGGAAGAGTCGGTGACCAGCGACACCACGGCCTTGAAGGACGACTTCCACCAGGGTTACCGCAACCGCTTCCAGGCCACGCCCTGGGACGTGCCCAACCGGCCGCCTCTGCTGCATCCCAAGCCGCGCATCCTCGGCAGCCAGAGCGCGGTGGTCACCGGGCCCAAGGGCGAAGAAATCCACTGCGACCAGTACGGCCGGGTCAAGGTGCAGTTCCACTGGGACCGCGAAGGCCAGTCGGACGACAAGACCAGCTGCTGGCTGCGCGTGTCCTCGGCCTGGGCCGGGGCGCAGTACGGCGGCATCGCCATCCCGCGGATCGGCATGGAAGTACTGGTGACCTTCCTCGAGGGCGACCCCGACCAGCCGCTGATCAGCGGCTGCCTGTACCACAAGGAAAACGTCGTCCCCTACGAGCTGCCGGCAAACAAGACCCGCAGCACCTTCAAGACCCTCAGTTCCCCTGGCGGTGGCGGTTACAACGAGCTGCGCATCGAGGACAAGAAGGGCCAGGAACAGATCTTCCTGCACGCCCAGCGCGACTGGGACGAGAACGTCGAACACGACCAGAAGATCCGCGTCGGCAACGAACGCCACGACACGGTCGAGGCCAATAGCTACAGCGAGTTCAAGGCCGAGGAACACCACACCGTGCACGCCGACCGCAAGGTCGAAGCCCGCGCCAGCGACCACCTCACCGTCGGCGTAAACCAGCACATCAAGATCGGCACCGGGCAGTTCATCGAAGCCGGCCAGGAGATCCACCTCAATGCCGGGGTGAAGGTCGTGATGGAAGCCGGCAGCGAGCTGACCCTCAAGGGCGGCGGCAGCTTTATCAAGCTCGACGCTGGCGGCGTGACCATCAGCGGCCCGCAGGTCAAGGTCAACTCCGGCGGCGCGCCGGGCAGCGGCTCCGGCGCCGCAGCGCTGATGCCCGGCGTGTTGAAGCAAGCGGATGCCGACAAAGCCGGCGCCCTGCTGACCCCGGCGCAGATCAACACCCTCAAACGCAACGCGCCTTTCTGCGAAGAGTGCGAAAAGTGCAAGGACGGTGCCTGTGCCATCTGATCGCCTGACACCCCAAGCCTGGCTCGCCCAGCAGCCCCTGCAAACCGACGAACGCCTGTACCTGGTCATCAGCAACGCCAGCGACGCCGACCCGCTCAAGGACTTCTACCAGACCCAGGGCGCCAGCGGCCTGACCCCGATCTGGAGCGGCACGCCCTACGCCGACTGGCAGCCGGTCATGCCCTACCTGATCGAACTCAAGCCGAACGCGCCCTTCCTCGACTGGATCGCCAGCACCGACGCCGACGACTGGGGCTGGCTGGCCGTCTCCAACTGCGAAGCGGATGTGGTGTTCGAACACTTGCGCAGCCTGACCCAGGTGAAGATGCCGGATGGGGCGGAGGTGTTTTTCAGGTATTGGGATGGGCGGCATATCTATCCGATTCTCACCGGCCTGGGCCAAGACGCAACGCAAGTCCTGCCGGTATTCGATCGCTATCTCGTCAATGGCCAGGCTCTGAAAACCGGCCAGGGAGTGGTCAAGCCGCCCAAGGCATTTCCCTGGTGGGAGGTGCCAGAAGCACTGGTCAAGAAACTCGCCAAGGACGACCCGAGCACCGTTATCGACAACCTGATGCAGTGGCTGAGCGAAGACTGTCCCGAGCTGTATTTCGCCTTTCCTGAAAACAACCTGCGCCACAAAGTCGAACGCTTCGTCCGCAACCAACCGCCTACAGAAGATTTGGCAGAGCGCCTCGCCGCCCAGCTGACAAAGGAAGTCAACGCATGATTAGCAGCCCACTGGGAACCTTGGTCCTTCGGGTACTGGACGCCAAAGCACCTGACGTGAACCTGATCCTCAAGGACTTCAATAATTGCCTGAGTGACTACCAGAACTGGGCGGACGGTTTCTGGACGGGTTGGGCCATGGACGTCGACCAGAAATTCAAGGTCGGCAACGAGGTCAGCGTCACCCAGCGCAAGACCAAGAAAGGGGCCGTCGAGACCTTTGCCGTGTGTCCAAAGGACGGCAAGTTCACCCTGATCCATACGTTCGAAACCGCGCGTTACGTGCCCATCGGCAATACCCCGGTACGTCTCGAACAGGTCGAAAAGGCAATGATCGGTTACTCCGTGGTAGGAGCCCCGATCAATAAAAAGATCGGTCCTAGCGGCATCGAGACCATCGACAAGTGCATCCCGGGGAAACTCTATCGCATCACCTTTTTTCCGGACGTCTCGGAAAGCGATGTCAAAGCCCTTTATGGCTCTTACAAAAGCGTGATCAGCGACCTCGACGGCTGGCTGAAAAGCGAGTGGGCGAGCAAGTTCCAACCGCAATGGAGCACCTACTCCGCGGCCGATCGTTCAGGTCGCGCGAGGATTCTGCTGCAAGAGGCGCTCGATAGCTTCGAGCAGGCGCTGCTCAATTTGTGGGATGACTTGAAAGACTTTATGGAGCTGTTGGCCGACCCGATAGGCAAGGCCAAACAGCTTGGCGATTACTTATCGGACCTCGAAATCGACAAGCTCTACGCCACTTCCAAAGACGCCATCGCCTCTGCCTTATTGATACTCAACGACGAACCGCTGATGTTTATCTACATCTCGGCGATCGTGGCCTGGGTCGGCATGTTGCCGCCGCAAATGATCGTCAGTGTGATCGCGAGCATCGGCGTCGAATTCCTGATCAACGTGCTCATCGGCATCTGCCTTACCGGCGGGGCCGGCCTGGCCGTGCGCCTGGGGACCAAGGCCCTGAGCAAAATGAAGCCCGGGGGAGCGCTCAAATACCTTGAGGGGCTGGCCGAGCAACTGATGATGGCCAGCAGCAAACATAGCCTTCCAGGCCATACCGAGCTGTCCAAACCGGTAATGCTCCAGGCCAAGAACGCTCCACTGGATGCGAGCAAAAAAGCCCCTATCCTCATCGACGCGGGCGGTGGCCCCAAGCCTCTGCCTAAGCCTCTGCCCAAGACCGCCGATACCCCCACGCTGATGGAGGCGAACGCCTCGGTGTTTGCCCGGAAGAAAACAGAGCCGCAAACTCTGCTGGTCAAACAAGAACCGGTTAATGACGTACCCAAGCAATCCAAGAACCCGGCGAATCAACCGACGCAGTGCACAAAGAACACCCGCTGCGAAGGCGACCCGATCTCGATGGTTACCGGTGAGGAACTGCTGACCCTCACCGACGGTGAACTCGACGGTCTGTTGCCCCTGGAATGGACGCGGCTGTATCGCACCAGCGCGGTGGAAATCGACAACCGCCTGGGTTTCGGCTGGAGCCACTCGCTGTCCCATCGTTTGCAAATCAACGATGAAGGCGTGCTGTGGACCGATAACGAAAACCGCCAGACCCAGTTTCCGCTGCCGACCGAACAACGCCCGAACATCACCAACAGCCTGGCCGAGGCGGCGATTTTCCTGGGCGATGCGCCCGGCGAGTTGATCTTGACGCAAGCCGGTCAAGGCTCGCGCTTTTATCACTTCCGTGCCGGTCGCCTGACCACCATCAGCGACGCCTACGACAATCAACTGCACATCAGCTATGACCTGGTCGATCGGATCCAGCGCATCGACAATGGCGCCGGGCGCTCCCTGCTCGTGCGCTATGACGACAGCCATATCGCCGCGGTGGACTATCAGCAGCGCCGCCCCGAGTACGACGAACGAGGTGAACGTCAGGAGCCCTGGCTGACGGTACAGACCCTGGTCAGCTACCAATACAACGAGCGCAATCAACTGATCAGCGCCACCAATGCCGTGGGTGAAATCGAACGCTATCGCTATGACGAGCAGCATGTCATTCAGCAACGCCAACTGGCCGGTGGTGCGAGCTTTTTCTGGGAGTGGGAGCGCGAAGGCAAGGCGGCCCGCTGTATCCGCCAGTGGTCCAACCTTTCGCAAATCGATTCCCGGTATGTGTGGGACGACCAAGGCACAGTCACTGTCATCAACGTCGATGGCAGCGAGCAGGTTTACGTACATGACGAAAATGCACGACTGGTCAGCCAGACCGACCCTGACGGCGCAGAAACACAAAATGCCTACGATGAAAAAGGTCGGCTGATCGCCGAGAAAGACCCGCTCGGCGCCATCACCGAATATCAGTACAACGAAGCCGGGCGCCTGGTCGCAATCATCCCTCCCGAAGACGAACCGACCACCTACCAGCACCACAACGGTTTCGTACGGGTGGTACGTCGCGGCAAGGCCACCTGGAAATACCAGCGCAACCTCCAGGGCGACATAACCCAGCAAACCGACCCACACGGCAACGAAACCCACTACCGCTACGACCGCCAGGGTCGCCTGCTAGAAATCAGCCACCCCGACGGCAGCCGCCATCAACTGGGCTGGAACGGTCTCGGCCAACTGCTGGAGGAACGCCTGCCAGACGGTGGCCAACGTAAGTACCGCTACGACGCCCTGGGCCGGCAGATCACCCGCCAGGACGAGAGCGGCGCCATCACCCAGTACCAGTGGGACGCCGCCAACCGCCTGGCGCAGATCACCCTGCCCGGCGGCGCGACCCGGGCCTTCAGCTACAACGCCTACGGCAAAGTCACCGCCGAGCGTGACGAACTGGGCCGCATCACCCGCTACGAATACGCCGACAACCTGCACCTGGTCAGCCGCCGCATCAACCCGGACGGCAGCCAGTTGCATTATCGCTACGACAACGCACGCCTGCTGCTGACCGATATCGAAAACGAGCGCGGCGAGCAGTACCACCTGGACTACTACCCCAACGGCCTGATCCAGCAGGAAACCGGTTTCGACGGGCGCAGCACCGCCTACGCCTACGACCTCAACGGCAACCTGCTGAAGAAAACCGAATTCGGCGACGACGGCAGCGAACTGGTCACCGAATACCAGCGCGATGCCGCTGGCCGCCTGCTGGTGAAAACCCTGGCCGATGGCGAAGAAATTCACTACAGCTACGACGCCCTCGGGCGTCTGGTCAATGTCGACGACGGCCACTGGCCGCTGGCCTACGAATACGACCTGCAAGACCGCCTGGTCACCGAACACCAGGGCTGGGGCACCCTGCGCTACGAATACGACAAGCTCGGCCAGCTCAGCCATTGCCGCCTGCCCGATGGCAGCAACCTCGACTACCGCCATGCCCCTGGCGGCCAGCTCAGCAGCATCGACCTCAACGGCTCGCGCCTGACCAGCCACCAGTTCAACGCCGGCCGCGAACAGCAGCGCCAACAGGGCCTGCTGCTCAGCCAGTACCAGTACGACGATCAAGGCCGCCTGCAGGCCCACAGCGTCAGCCAGCAACAGCACGGCCAACAGCACAACCTCTACCGCCGCGCCTATGCCTACGACGCCAACGGCAACCTGGCCGGCATAGACGACAGCCGCAAGGGCAACCTGCGTTATCACTACGACCCGCTGGATCGGTTGATCAACGTACGGGGTGCCACCCCAGAAAGCTTCGCCCACGACCCAGCCGGTAACCTGCTCGGTCAAGGCGATCAACCTGCGGCCAACCTGGCCAACGTCAAAGGTAACCGCCTGCTGATGCAGGGCGACCGTCATTACGACTACGACGCTTTCGGTAATCTCAGCCGCGAACGCCGCGGCGCAGGCCAGAAGCTGGTCACCGAATACCAATACGACTGCCAGCACCGCCTGATCGGTGTCAGCCTGCCGGGTGGCAGTACCGCGACCTACAAGTATGATGCCTTCGGCCGCCGCATCGCCAAGACCGTCGATGGCCGCACCACCGAGTTCCTCTGGCAAGGCGAACGACTGATCGCTGAGAGCGCTGAAAATCGCTATCGCACCTACCTCTACGAACCCGGCACCTTCCGCCCGCTGGCCATGCTCGATGGCGAGGGCCCGGCCCAGGCCACACCGTTCTACTACCAGCTCGACCATCTGGGCACGCCACAGGAACTGACCGCCTATAGCGGCGAGATCATGTGGTCCGCCAAGTACCGGGCATACGGCAATCTGGCCGCGCTGGACATCTCCGAAATCGATAACCCGCTGCGTTTCCAGGGTCAATACTTCGACACGGAAACCGGGCTGCACTACAACCGTCATCGCTACTACAATCCAAGCTCGGGACGGTTCTTGACGCCGGACCCGATCAAGCTGGCGGGGGGGTTGAACAACTACAGATATGTGCATAACCCAACGGGTTGGGTGGATCCATTAGGTCTAGATGAGTGCCCAGGAGCAACTGGGGGCAAATCCCAAACGCTGGAGACAGGTCAGAATTCCCGTACGCGACTTCCGAGGAACCAAGGTCGCTGGGGGACAGATGGGAAGGGGAAGCCAGGAGAAAGTCCTTGGTATTCTGATATTCCTGAGGTAAACGAAGTAACCAAAGGACAGCCTATTCCTTTCATCAATGGTCGCCCCGACTTTTCACAGTGGTCAAAAGGTACTGTTAAATTCAAGCCTGGCGTACTAGATGGTACAGATCAAGATTTCAAAAAAGTTTATGAAAGACTAAAAAAAGAAAAAAATCTAAGAAGCGCCAATGCAGCTAGACTATTATTACGAAAGGCTGGGCTCACACCACACCATCTTGATAAAGAGACCATACAGCTGATCCCGTCAGGCCTACATGGAAATATCCCCCATATTGGCTCTGCCTCGGACATGAGGAATTAAATATGTCATATGACAAGGTTTTAAATGAGCTCGGTGCCGAGTCAATGTCCTTCGAGACAAAACAGTCCCGCAATAGCTTGCAGGATGGTAGCGAAATTTCAGAAGATCTGAAGAAACTTCTAAAAAAGTTCAAAACAGCCATAGTTTTCTCAAATGGTGCAAAATTCAAAACCCCTAAAAAGATGCCTATCGGCGACAGAAACGGCTTCGTATTCCTAGATATAATCTACGGACTAAACCAAGACTCAAACAACATCTACTATAAAAATGAAATGTACTCAAACCAAATAAGCGGTGATTTTTATACATTTGGAGAGTCAGGGGGAGGAGATCAATTTTGCATTAGCAAAAAAACGGAAGAAGTATATTACTGGTATCACGAAGCGAAAGATGATGCATCTTCACTTTTCCTAATTGCTCCATCCTTTACTAATTTCTTTGAACACCTCGTACCTGACAATGAAGAAAACAACTCAAAAAATGACGACGACGGAATAGTCAGCGCCGAATTCAACTTTTAAAAATTACGAAATAAAATATCCCAACTATTGGCGTGCCTTCTACGCGACAAGAAATTGATAATTTTGGGGGAGAGGGGTGATTTATAAAGCCCCTCAAATGCACAGTAGCAAAACCAAAACAGCACTTGTCTATTAGCCAAACGCAAGATAATTTTCTGTTAGTATTTTTAGAGAATTTTCCTACAGATCACATCGACTTCCGCCAGCTTGTAGCCCACCCTTTACCCAGATAGGATCTTCAGATCGCTGCAAAAATCAGCGATAAGGGTGTGGAAGCCCTTTGAGATCCAAGTCAAAGAACCTCCATTGAGCATGCTTTTTACATGCTTTTAAATTATGGCGGTTGTACACGGGGCACTTTCGGGTGCGCCGGGTTCTTGGATCCTCGGTCTTCCACACCCGTGTACAACTGCCACCCCTCATGTGGAAGTGATGCAGGCAGTTTCTGAAACTGACCCAGGAAGATCATCTATGTCTCGCTACATGCCCATCACAGGAATCGACAACAACTTTCCTTCGCTGCTGATCGACACACAGGCCCCCATCGATGTGCTGCATGACACCGCCGCATACCGCATCCGATGTGTAACCCAGCTACTTGAAACGATTTCTCTAACAGAAAACATCAGCAGAGACCCGCTACTGCTACAAGATTTGTCGCGAGTGATCGTCATCCCACTCCGCGACGGCTGCGACCTGATGGATGTCATCGGCCGTAGATTGCAGGATCAGGTTCTGAACGCTTAAATCCGTTCTTTAAAAAATCAGCAATGCCTTATCAGCGCAGAGTGGCGAACTGCGCTGATCTTCCGACGGCGGCCAACGAAAAATCCGCTACGACGGCCGCTGGCCTACGAATACGACCTGCAAGACCGCCTGATTACCGAACACCAGGGCTGGGGCACCCTGCGCTACGAATACGACAAGCTCGGCCAGCTCAGCCATTGCCGCCTGCCCGATGGCAGCAACCTCGACTACCGCCATGCCCCTGGCGGCCAGCTCAGCAGCATCGACCTCAACGGCTCGCGCCTGACCAGCCACCAGTTCAACGCCGGCCGCGAACAGCAGCGCCAACAGGGCCTGCTGCTCAGCCAGTACCAGTACGACGATCAAGGCCGCCTGCAGGCCCACAGCGTCAGCCAGCAACAGCACGGCCAGCAGCACAACCTCTACCGCCGCGCCTATGCCTACGACGCCAACGGCAACCTCGCCGGCATCGACGACAGCCGCAAGGGCAACCTGCGTTATCACTACGACCCGCTGGATCGCCTGATCAACGTACGGGGTGCCACACCAGAGAGCTTCGCCCACGACCCGGCCGGCAACCTGCTCGGCCAGGGTGACCAGCCCGCCGCCAACCTGGCCAACGTCAAAGGTAACCGCCTGCTGATGCAAGGCGACCGTCACTACGACTACGACGCCTTCGGCAACCTCAGCCGCGAACGCCGCGGCGCCGGTCAGAAACTGGTCACCGAATACCAATACGACTGCCAGCACCGCCTGATCGGCGTCAGCTTGCCGGGCGGAAGCACTGCCACCTACAAGTACGACGCCTTCGGCCGCCGCATTGCCAAAACTGTCGATGGCCGTACTACCGAGTTCCTGTGGCAAGGCGAACGGCTGATCGCCGAGAGCGCTGAAAATCGCTATCGCACTTACATCTACGAACCCGGCACCTTTCGTCCCCTGGCCATGCTCGATGGCGAAGGCCCGGCCCAGGCTACGCCGTTCTACTACCAGCTCGACCACCTTGGCACGCCGCAGGAATTGACCGCCTACAGCGGCGAGATCATGTGGTCGGCCAAGTACCGGGCGTATGGCAATCTAGCAGCGCTGGACGTGTCCGAAATCGACAACCCGCTGCGCTTTCAGGGGCAGTATTTCGATACGGAAACCGGGCTGCACTACAACCGTCATCGCTACTACAATCCGAACTCTGGACGGTTTTTGACCCCGGACCCAGTCAAGCTGGCGGGTGGGTTGAATAACTACCAGTATGTGCCTAATCCTACGGGGTGGGTGGATCCGTTGGGGTTGACTGGGGAGTGTCCTAAGCCAGCAGATGCAAATGGCTCGTTAAATATTGGAGCAGGTACAAATCCTTTAGAGGGTTATTATAACCTGGACATTGATCCAAAGGTCCCTGGTGTACATGCTGGTGATGCAACCAATTTGTCGGGAATCAAAGATGGTTCCCAAAGCCGGATCAATATTGATAACCCCTATGGCTATGATCCATTAAACCCGGAAATATTGAGAGTCCTATCGAAAGATGGCCAAATAACTTTAACAGGCAGCGCCAACGCAAATGGTTATTTAAAAAAGGCGATCAAGAGAATTGAATCACTTGGATTGAAAATTGTTTCCCATGAAAAAATATCAACTCAAGGATTTAAGACTGTTGACGGGCGAGACATTCAATCCAGGCAGCTTGATCAATTTGTCATTAAGAGAGCAGATTAACAATGAAAATAACACTTAACATAGAGGAAGCATTTGGCGCTATAGACTATGACAATGCTGGAGGGCTTATAAGCTATCTAGATGTGGCATTAACTGAAAAATTCTACGAGACACCAAAAATAAAAATAACAAACTTCATCCTCAACACAATTGACGACCCAATAATAGAACAATTAACGAATCAAGCTTCTTCAGCAATCCCTGAAAACATTATAAGTGACGGCTTCATCCTGGTGAAAAGCGCGCTTATTGAATTTGAAGGGTTAGACAGGCTGGAGTCGGAGATCTCAATACAAACCGGAGACAGCAAGCATACAACGCAAAGTAGCTGGGGGAGAGAACTTCAAAACAACGACAAAATTTATGACATAGGAGGAAGACTCTTATTCAATCCAGATATCAGCATAAAACTATGCCTTATAACCTCCAAAAAGATAAAATTAACTTACTCTACCAACGACTCAATAATTATAGACTCCTACACAGACCTTACCCACGAAATAGAAAAAGCCAATCAAGAAATAAAAAACAAAACATCATCAACACCTGCAACGCTTTTTGATATAGAGGTGATAAAGAACCATACTAAATCCGAATTAGACAAAGGCTACAACATTTACCTAAAATCATAATCCATAAAAACAATTCTTCTTGTGGCTGCCACTACATAGAAATCAAAGTTTAACGACTATCAGTACGGGCCTAGTTCTACGGGTGGGCGAGTCCATTGGGGTTGGGCCTTAGTATCCTGAGTCGCTACTCAGTACATCCTTGATTTCTCCACATCTTTATGAGCAACTATTTCATTATTATTCATTAGAATTCCCCTACAACTTATACAGAATCCCCCTACAGGGATATCGACTTCCGTCAACTTGTACCATAGCGTCCGTCTAGATAGCATCTTCAAATCGCTGCGAAATCAGCGATCGGATGTGGAAGTCCGCTCTATAGCTAAAGGCGCTAAAGCGTCCCAAAACAAATGTAGGCATTCTTCTGTTCCTACATTATTGTGTTGCGGCCGCTGTGCGCGGGGCACCTTCGGGTGCGCCGGGTTCCTTTAGCCCCGGTCTTCCACACCCGCGCACAGCTGCCACCCTCATGTGGAAGTGAGAAGGCAGTTCATCGAATTGCTAAAGGAGCTCCATCATGAATCGATACATGCCTATCACCGGCATCGACAACAATTTTCCCTCGCTACTGATTGATACTCAGGCACCTGTGGACGTGCTGCATGACACCGCCGCATATCGCATTCGATGCGTCACCCAACTACTTGAAACAATTTCTCTAACCGAAAACTTCAACAACGACCCGCTACTGCTACAAGATTTGTCGCGGGTGATCGTTATCCCACTCCGTGATGGTTGCGACCTGATGGACGTCATCGGCCGCAGATTGCAGGATCAAGTCCTGAACGCTTAAACCCGTTCTTTAAAAAATCAGCAATGCCCTATTAGCGCAGCGTGACGAACTGCGCTGATCTTTCAACGGCAACCAATGCAAATACCGCTACGACGCCTTCGGCAACCTCAGCCGCGACGCCGCGGCGCCGGGCAAAAGCTGGTCACTGAATACCAGTACGACTGCCAGCATCGACTGACCGGGGGTAAGCCAAAAGACAGGAACAGATCTCAAAGGCGAAGCCAGATAACTATCAACCCGGACATGGAGCAGGTTTCATACCGGGAGAAAAACACCCAGGAACATAGATGATGAACTCTTTTTCTGCAGCAGATGGAACCATCCAAAAAATAACAAGCACTCCAGGGGTACTAGTAGTTAACTTTACTGACTGGAAAGAGCAAAGCTGGACTATCATATTTGAAAACCTGATAGCATTCCAAAGTATAGGGGCTGAAGGAGAGGAAATATCAGAAATAATAGAAAGTGAAAAAATACTCCTTAAAAACATCAATATTGAAGACATTGATGGCACCATAAAAAGCTACAGTTTCATTTCAGCATGGAGTTCAAACCCGGCATTAATAATAGTCGCTAAAGGTTATGAAGCAAAAAAGCATAACCAAAATTCATGAAAAGTTAATTATCTGCGACCATACCCTCCCAATTCAACGCCCTTGATACTGTTCACGTCACAATAAGGACTCAACTTTGAAAACCGACGTCTAGGCCGACATTTTTACAAACTCATAGAAGACTCTAAAAGCTCAAACTATGTCGCTATAGAAGTTCACCATTCCGAAAAAAGCACTCGAAACACAAGACAGCAGTGACAGCTCCGACGTGGTCATAACAAAGCTAAAAACACTAGAATCTGAAGGTGAGATCAACCATTTTATTCAAGAAGACCATTTTACCCCTGAGCTATTTACTCCTCCTTGGGGATGTGATTACCCACTGAACTCAAAACAGGAAGACCAGTAATCCATAGCTTCCCTGAGCCTCCAGAACAAGTGCAAAAACATATGGGAACGGTAAGATGAGAGAAAAACTAGAATATAACCTTCAAGCCATTCGAGTACCAAGCGGATGGACAATAACTATAAATAACCTTTTCGAAGTCGAGTTAACAGAGAACACATCTGACTGGTACAGTAGTTCAGTACTAATTGGCGGCGTACGAAGAAGTACAGGTCATTGTTTCGATGCAAGACTAGAACCAGAAGGAGACCCATCCGGAGAGTTCGTAGTTGACTTCCTCACCATAAAATATGACAACCATGGAAAGCCTATAAAAAAATCTGAAGATTATATAGGTGAATTCAGAACAAAAAATAAAGTGGAGCTAATAACCAAGGTCGAGAGCTACATGTTAGAGGCATGAACTAGCAACGTTAAAAATCTCTCCCAATTCGGACTCTTATAAGCTTAGGCCTGTCCTGTATGCAATATTTCCGCCACTAGTAGGCAGGGTGCTTTTATCTTTGGCGAATTTTAGGAGTGGCTCTCGTATTAGTGAAGCTTCAAAAACCCAAAAGCAAATTGAAAACAAGTTGAGACAGTGTTCAGAGTTCTCCGGACTTAGAAATTAGCGATTTACCTTCCGTATATTTACACAGAAGAAAATTGAAAAGCTCCAAGCGAAAGCCGACTCTCAATTTTTTATTAAACCAGGAAAGTAGCATGAGCACCCAAGCCTATAGAGCGTTCGCAGATATCGGTTTAACCCCAATCGGTTCATTGGAAAATACGGCCACTGTTCTCGGAGATATTATTGGCATTACCTTCAAGGAAGATAATGAAGGCACGTATGACGAATACCCTGCCTTTCTAGCAAGCACGCCAACCCTTAAATATGCACTTCTAGGGACTCCACTCCCCGAAGATGATTTGCGCGAAGAACCATCTAACGAGTTCAATCTACTAGTTAGTTCTATAGACGACAGCTCAGACCTTCCAGAAATTGACATATCAGAAAAATTAATCAGTCAACTGATGAAAAGTGGTGCCGTACAATGCTGGAGAATTAATTAAACCTACAAACAGTCATCTGAACACCAGTTAAATGATCACAAGTATCGACCTACAATGCCGAAATTATTATCTCTGAACCCAATCGAGCTGACGGAGCAGGGTTTAAAAACCACTACTACACATCTAACACTCCCGTCTAACACTCCCGGCAGGTGGAAATCTTTCATAGAAGAGTACAAAATATTAATACCACTAGGAGAAAAATAAATGCTTTTTAAGTCAGAAGGAAAATTAGTTGATGCGACTATCGTACACTACAGACCTTTTGAGTTTGGCAGAGACATAGACCTGAACAATAAAAAATTTGAGCTAAAGTTTACTTTAGACGAATTAAAACCAGACTTCATCATATTAGCCGACTCCTTTATAGATCAGTGCAGAATTGATGATCTTGAGCAAGGCTTCATTGACATTCCCGACTTAGAGGAACTGAAATATCCAGACTTTTTCAGCCTGCTCAACGACACCCCTAAACTGGCCACCTACCTTATGACTGATTATTTATTTGCCGACCTATTTGACCACCTATTCAAAACAACAAAAGAAGCCAAAATAATAATAAACAAAATACATACTCTAGACTATAAAAACTCTGAATTTATAATGACAGGAGAAACATTTCAGCATGAAACCTTTTAACCCACCCGCACCCAAGCGCGTCATTAGCCAACCTCAACTATGAGCGGGATCTAAACGCTCTCTAACCAATATCAGAAACCATAACAAATCCGGTATTAAAACACCCTTCGCACCTTATAAATTTTCACTACACGCCACATCGTCCCCAACAACTACCACACAGCCTCGCCAATAACAATCACTCTCTAAACATGAAAAAAGAAGCTTCATAGCTTCCAGTCTACCTTTTATATTACTGGCGACACTGCCACTATAATCCAGGTACCAATGGCGCCAAAAATAGAGAACCAACCAAATGCTAATAGATGAAAAATCCGAAACTCCATACCGTCCAACACCGGCATACTTTTTAGGTGGATTTGATATTTATGACAGAGAGGAAACATTAGGTATTGAGCTTGAACAATACAACCCAGAAGACCCGAAAGATCGTACAACACTAATCGAAAACTACTGCCTGAACAGGTATGAAAAACTTTCTTACAGACATAAATTCGCTCTTCTAAAATCACTAGAAGCCGCCCTGCTTGATAGCAAATATGATTTTGGCTTGCTACTCAAAGACGATCCAGAACAGTATTCCTCACTGCCACCTGGCTGGGATGAGATGAAAAGCCTAAGGGGTTTCTTTGAAGAGATCTTCAGGCTAGCAAACAAACACTGGAAAGAAGAACTAGTCCAGGCAAGTCTTGAGAATTCAGCAGACTGGTAACTACAATAGGAGCCAGATACACGAAAGCAACACCATGTCAGGCCGAGGAAATACTCGATTAGACATCCAAAGAAAAGCTTTCAAAACAGGATTAATAAGCGACGAAGAAGCCGAATGTAAAGCCAGCGGTCTCGCTGCTCTCCCCGCCCCGCATTTGTTTATCCCAGCCTTCATCCGTCTAATCCCTATCCCATCCACCGCTGCACAACGAAGATCCCATGACTCGATACATGCTTTACCCGCTGTTCCTGCTTTCCATTCTGCTGACTGGCTGCGCCACCAAGCTCGACGTGGCGCTCAATGGCACGCCGGATCCGGACTATCAATTTGATCGGCAGGCGTTGGTGCTGGTGACTGTTACCCAGGGCAATGACGAGCATGCGCTCAATGCCCGGTATTACCTGCGTGACATGGTCAACGCGATGAAGGACCAAGGGTTTCGGGAGGTGTTTACCGAGGCGACGCTGCCGAAGAAGCATGCACCGATCAAGATGACGGTGACGCTGGATATCGGCAGCAAGCGGGTGACTTATCGCTATACCGCCACTGAGTATGGGCAGGTGCAGAACAGCACCTCCACGGTGTGCAAGGATGGCAAGAAAAAGGACAAGCTGGTCTGCACCAGTACGCCCAACACCAGTTATGGCCCGGTGGGCACTTCGGAGCGGACCGGTTACGCCAGGCTGACCACCTTTACCGTGACGGCCAGGGACGAGGCCAGCAAGCGTGCGGTCTATCTGCTACGGGTGTCGTCGCAGAACGACGATTGCCAGGACGCCAAGGTCGAGGCCTTTGTGGTTGAACAGGGTTTGCAGAACCTGGATTTCCGCGACCGTGTACAGCGCAATTACACGGTGACCATGCCGGATGGTTACAGCTGCAAATAACCCTCTTCTGTAGGAGCTCGATTGCTCGCGATGCGGGCGCTGTGGTGTGCCAGGGCGGGCGCTATCGCGGGCAAGCCTCGCTCCTACAGAAGCACAGGTTATCCGGTCAGAAGTCGTAGCGGCCGGTCACGCCAAGGGTCCGCGGGGTGCCGAGCAAACCTTCGTAGCCGCCATTCCCCCCCGACCACAGCGTGGTGTAGTAGGTCTTGTCGAAGGCGTTTTTCAGCCATAGCGACACGTCCCACTGTCCCTGCTCATAGTTGCCACGTAGCCCGGTGGAGAGGTTGACCACTGCATAGCTGGGGATCTGGCCGTAGTCGGAGTCCTCGACGGTGCCGACGGCCTTGGAGCGGAAGGCGTAGCTGCCGGTGACGTAAGGTTCGAGGCCGTTGTCCAGGTTCCATTTGTATTCGCCGTTGGCGTTACCAATCCATTTCGAGGCGCCGACCACCTGGTGGCCGCTGAGGTCGCAAGAGGCCGGGGCGCCCGGGCGCAGGCTGACTTCGGGCGGGCATGGCGCATCCTTGTAGGACAGGTAGCGCACGTCGTTGTAGGAACCGTTGAAGTTCAGGGTCAGGCCACGAAGGGGGATCAGGGTGCTTTCGAATTCCACGCCCCGTGAGCGCACCGAACCGGCGTTGGTCAGGTATTGCACGCGGTTGTTGGCGTCGTAGGCGTTGGTCTGGTAGCCGTTGACCTGGGTCCAGAACAGGTTGGCGTTGAGTTGCAGGCGCTTGTCCCACAGGGTGCTCTTGAAACCCAGTTCGGCGTTGTTGGCGCGCTCGGTGCCGATCAGCAGCGAGTCGGCGCCGGCGGTGGGCGCCGAGCCGACCGCGAGGTTGACCCCGCCGGATTTCTCACCGTGGGACAGGGTGGCGTAGCCCAGCAAATCATCGGTGAAGCGGTAGCTGAGGTTGAGCAGGCCCGAGGGGCTGGTGCTGTACTGGTTGAGGTCGCCGGAGTCGTAGGCCCCGGCCCGCCCGCGCCGCGCAGTGGCCGCGGCACCGGTCACCGCGGCGCCTCCCACCGGCGCGTTACGGGTCACCCAGGCGCTTTTCTCTTCATAGGTACCGCGCAGGCCGGCGGTGAAATCCAGGCGCTCGGTGAGGTGCCAGGTGCCCTGGCCGAACAGCGCGAAGCTGTCGGTACGGATATGCCCGTTGCCGATGCTGGTGACGTTGTTCAGGGCGCCGGTGGGCGTGCCGTTCCAGATGTCCGCCTTGGGTCCGTAATAGCTGAAGGACTTGTTGTCCAGGTCGGAGCCGAAGTAATAGGCACCGAGCACGTAGTCGAAGAAACCGCCGGTGGGCGAGGCCAGGCGGAACTCCTGGGACCACTGTTTATCTTCCACCGAGACCCCGGCGTTATAGCTGGCCGGCACGTTGAGGCCGTCGTCGTTGCGCGGGGTGAAATCCCACCAGCGGTAGGAACTGACCGAGGTCAGGGTGAAGTCGCTGGGCAGGGTCCAGTTGGCCTCCAGCGAGGTGCCGCCCTGGAACACCGTGACGTGCTGATCGTTGTCCAGGTTGACCTTGCGGTGCGTGCCGTCGACCAGGGTGGCGCCGGCCGCAGTGGCCCGCGACTGGTACTGGTTGACGCCATTGATGGTCGGCCCGGTGCTGTACAGCACCCGGGTGCCGGCGCTGGAATCCTCTTCGTTGTAGTCGCCGATCCAGCGCAGGTTGAAGTTCTCGTTGGGCTTGAACAGCAGCTGGCCACGGAAGCCCTGGCGCGAGCCGCCGTTGAGGTCATGGCCGTCGTGTTCGTTCTTGATATCGCCGTCGCTGCGGGTGCGATAGGCCGAAAAACGCCCGGCCAGTTCGTCGTTCAGTGGCCCGGAAATAGTGCCCTTGGTCTGGAAGTAGCCGTCCTCGCCCACCGAGGTCTCGATGCTGCGCTCGGGGGTGAAGCTCGGCGCGCGGGTGCTGATGTTGATCACCCCGGCGGTGGTGTTCTTGCCGAACAGCGTGCCCTGGGGACCGCGCAGCACCTCCAGTTGCTCGATGTCCATCAGGTCGAACACCGCCATGCCCGGCCGCCCCAGGTAGACGTTGTCGATGTACAGCCCGACGCTGCCTTCCAGGCCGTCGCTGGCCGGGTTGTTGCCCAGGCCGCGGATCGACACGCTGGACTGGCGCGCGTGCATGTAGGCGACGTTGACGCTCGGCACCAGCTGCTGCAGATCCTGGATGCGATAGATCCGCTGGCTCTCCAGGGCCTGGCCACCGATCACGCTCATCGGCGTCGGTACGTCCTGGGCGCTCTCCTCGCGACGCCGCGCGGTCACGGTCACGGTTTCCAACTGGCCGCTGGCGGCGGGCCGGACGGCATTGGCCTTGGCCGGGGCCTCGGCGGGCGTTTCGGCTTCAGCGGCATAGCCATGGGACCAGCCAGCGCTACCGGCCAGCAGCAGGGCCAGCGGCAGGCGCTTGAGCCGTCGGGGCGAAGTGGGGGACGCAAGGTTCAACGGGCTCATGGGCGGCTCCTGGGCAAAAAACAGACTGATCCGTATATTCTTTTAAGTTATTTATTTATGTTTTTAATAAGATTTACGGAATAAGAGATTGCCTTTATAAAGAGTCGACCTAATGCATAGCCAATGCATTTCCCCGATATTTTCAATGTGAAAAATGCATATCGATCTGCGCCAGCTCCGTCACTTCATCGCCCTCGCCGAACAGCGCAGCTTTGTCGCGGCCGCCTTGGCGGTGAACCTGTCGCAATCGGCCTTCAGCCGCAGCATCCAGGCCCTGGAGCACAGCGTCGGCTGCCAACTGGTGGATCGCGGGCGCAAGGACCTGGCGCCGACCAAACAGGGGCTGGTGCTGCTCGAACATGCGCGGCGGCTGGTCAGCGGCGCGCAGCAACTGGCCAACGAGATCAGCCAGTTCAATGGCCTGGAGGCGGGCGAGCTGCGCTTCGGTTGCGGGCCGGCGCCGGCAGCGGGCTTGATCCCCCGGGCCATCGGCAGCTTTATCGGGCGTTACCCCAAGGCCCGGGTGCAATTCCAGGTGGATGACTGGCAAACCCTGAGCAAGCGCCTGCTCAGCGAGGAGTTCGAATTTTTCGTCGCCGACACCCGGCAGTTCGAAGCCAACCCGGATTACCTGACCCAGCGCCTGCGCCCGCGCAAATGGCATTTCTGCTGCCGTGCCGGGCACCCGCTGGCCCGGCAGGAAAGCGTCAGCGCCGCCGAGCTGATGAGCTACCCACTGGCCGCGACCATCCGCCCGCCGAACCTGCGCAAGGTCGTGGTCGATCTCAGCGGCCGGCCGGACTTCATCCCGAATGTGGAATGCGAGAACAGCTACAGCCTGCTCGGCGTGGTGATGCGCTCGGATGCGATCGGCATCATCGGCGCCTACAGCGATGCGCTGCACAACGCCCGGGGCGAGCTGGTGTGCCTGAAGATCGAAGGCCTGGCCGACGACCTGGAGGAGCTGTACACCCGCTACGGAATTGTCAGCCGCGCCGGGTATCGGCTGTCACCGCTGGCCGAGGCGATGATCGAGGAGATCAAGCGCACCGATGCGCTGGATGAGGATGTGTGTTCGCTGGAGAATTTCGCAGTCTGATCCAGCCCAATCGCGGGCAAGCCTCGCTCCTACAGAAGAAGATTGCGCGTGCTTTTGTAGGAGCGAGGCTTGCCCGCGATGAGGCCCTCAAGCCCCATGCACAACCCGCATAAAAACCATGCGCCAAATGCGCTTGTCGTAACGTCCCGCGACAGCGAAAACCCTCACCTGTCTTTCGATCGGTGAAACCCATGTCCACCCCCCTCCAACCCGTGCGCAACGTGCTGTACATCATGTGCGACCAGCTGCGTCGCGATTACCTGTCGTGCTACGGCCACCCCCATCTGCACACGCCGAACATCGACCGCCTGGCCGCCGCCGGCGTGCGTTTCAGCCGCGCCTACACCCAGGGCACCATCTGCGGGCCGTCGCGGATGTCGGCCTACACCGGGCGTTATGTCAGCAGCCACCAGGTGGCGTGGAACGCCGTGCCGCTGCCCCTGGAAGAGCTGACCATCGGCGACTACCTGAGCCCCCACGGCATCCGCACCGCGCTGGTGGGCAAGACCCACGCCACGCCCAACCTCGATGCCCTGCAACGCCTGGCGATCGACCCCGAGAGCCAGCAGGCCGAAGCCCTCAACGAGGTCGGTTTCGAACCCTACCTGCGCCACGACGGGATCTTCCCCGACAGCCCGCTGTTCGACGACAAACGCGAGTCGGCGCCCTACACCCATTACCTGCGCGAACAGGGCTACGAAGGGCGCAACCCCTGGCACGACTGGGCCAACGCGGCCGAAGGTGAACGGGGTGAAATCCTCAGCGGCTGGAAAATGCGCAACGCCCACCTGCCGGCCCGCGTCCCCGAGCAGCATTCGGAAACCGTCTACACCACCGACCGCGCCCTCGACTTCATCAAGGAGCAGGGCGAGCAGCCCTGGTGCCTGCACCTGTCCTATATCAAACCGCACTGGCCCTATATCGCGCCGGCGCCCTACCACGCGCTGTACACGGCCGAGCAGGTTATCGCCCCGGTGCGCGGCGCCGCCGACGAGGCCAGCGACCACCCGGTGTATGCCGCCTTTCGCCAGCATCAGGAGAGCCAGAATTTCTCTCGCGATGAGGTGCGCCTGAACGTGGTGCCGACCTACATGGGCCTGATCAAGCAGGTGGACGATCAGCTCGGGCGCCTGTTCGATGTCCTGCAGAGCAGCGGGCGTTGGGACGACACCTTGATTGTGTTCACCAGCGACCACGGCGACTTTCTCGGCGATCACTGGCTGGGGGAAAAGGAGTTTTTATTGGAACCGGCAGTGGGCGTGCCGCTGATCGTGCGCGACCCACGGGCGGCGGCGGATATCAGCCGCGGCACGGTGGACGAGCGCCTGGTGGAAACCATCGACGCCCTGCCGACCTTTCTCGACGCCCTGGGGCTGCCCGGCGCCGAACACCGGCTGGAAGGCCGCTCGCTGATCCCGCTGCTGCACGGCACGGCAGGCGACTGGCGCCACTACGCCATCAGCGAATACGACTACGCGTTCCAGGCCCCGGCCCGCGAGCGTCTGGCTCAGCCCATCGACCGCTGCCGCATGACCATGGTGCGCAGCGAACGCTGGAAATACCTGGCCTACGACGGCTTCCGCCCGCAGCTGTTCGACCTGCTCAATGACCCACAGGAACTCCACGACCTCGGCGCCGACCCGGCTTATGCGGCGGTGCGCGAGGAGCATCTGGGGTATCTGTTCGACTGGCTGCGCGGGCTGAAGCGACGGACCACCATCAGCCACCAAGAGATCGATCTGCGTGGACAACGGTTTCGGTATGGCGAACCGGAGGCGGAGAAGGTGGTGCAGATCGGGGTGTGGTGAGGCGGCGGTTTCAAGGGCCTCATCGCGGGCAAGCCTCGCTCCTACAGAAGCACGCGCATTCTTCTGTAGGAGCGAGGCTTGCCCGCGATAGCGATTTTGCTAGCGACCACAAGATCATCTCCATGCGATCTCACGGCTACGCCTGTCACACCCCCTTGATGGTCTGGCTACGCTGCCCGTGCACACCCACCGGCACGTCGCCCTTGAGGGTCACGCGGCGCACGATGCGGTCCTGGGTGCCGTAGTCGTCGACCGCGTAATGCTGGGTCGAACGGTTGTCCCAGATCGCCACGTCACCGGCAGTCCAGCGCCAACGCACGGTGTTCTCCAGGCGGGTGACATGGCTTTGCAGCAGGTTGAACAGGTGCGCCGAATCGGCCTGGGTATAACCCTTGATGCGTTTGACGAAATGCCCCAGCACCAGGCTCTTCTCGCCGCTCACCGGGTGCACGCGCACCAGCGGGTGCTCGGTCTCGTAGACGGTGGAGGTGAACACCTTGCGATAACGCTCCAGCTTCTCCGCCGATACGTCCGGCTTGGCCCCGGCGTAATCGTATTCGTTGCTGTGTACCGCCCAGAGCTTGTCCGCCAGCTCGCGCAGCTCCGCCGGCAGTTCGTTGTAGGCGGTGGCGGTGTTGGCCCAGACCGTGTCGCCACCGGAGGCCGGGGCCACCACCGAACGCAGGATCGAGGCCTTCGGGTAGGCATCGACGAAGGTTACGTCGGTGTGCCAGGAGTTGGCGCGCTGGCCCTCGGCGCCGTCCAGTTCGAGCAGGTAACGAGTGCCGTCGCGCACCGGCACGGTGGGGTGCGCCACCGGCTCGCCGAGCAGGTGGGAGAAGGCTTCCTGGCTCTGGTCGTCGAGGTGGGCCTGGCCACGGAAGAAGATCACCTTGTAGTCCACCAGCGCCTGCTGGATGGCTTCGACCGTGGCGGCGTCCAGCTCGCCGGAGAGTTGCACGCCACGGATCTCGGCGCCGATGCGGCCGGCCACCGGGTGGATCTCAAGCGCATGAACAGCGGGTTTAACGGCTAGTGCGGCATTGCTCATCGGGTAGACCCTCGTCTGACTGCTTAGGGTTGAGCGGCAGCGAAACAACGCTCTATCTATATTCACTTTAGATCTAATATATATACACATGCTTCGTTGACGGAATAAGAGCTTGCATTTAAAACCTCATTCCTCACTCGTCGCAAATGCCTTCGGGCTATTTTTCGGATGCCGGGAAAGCATATGGATCTTCGCCAGTTGCGTTACTTCATCGCCCTCAACGAACACCGCAGTTTTGTCCGCGCGGCCGATGCCATGGGCATCACCCAGCCGGCCTTCAGCCGCAGTATCCAGGGGCTGGAGCAGGAGTTCGGCTGCGTGCTGGTGGACCGTGGCAACAAGGACCTGCGCCCCACCCCGGAAGGCCAGGTGGTGCTGCAGCACGCCCTGAGCCTGGTGCAGGGCGCGGCCCTTTTGAGCAGCGAAGTGACGCAGATGACCAAGCTCGATGCCGGCGAGTTGCGCTTCGGTTGCGGCCCGGCGCCGGCGGTGAAACTGGTGCCCGACGCGGTGGCGCAATTCACCGGCACCCACCCCAAGGTGCGCGTCTGCCTGGAGGTGGATAACTGGGAAAAACTCAGCCGCAGCCTGAGCCGCGAAGAGATCGAATTCTTCATCGCCGATATCCGCCATTTCGAGGCCGACCCGAACTTCCAGACCCAACCCCTGACGCCCAAGCGCGGGGTGTTCTTCTGCCGCCCGGGGCACCCGCTGCTGGCCAAGGAAAGCCTGTCGACCAACGACATGTTCGACTACCCGCTGGCCACTACTCTGATCCCGCCGGGAATCCGCAAGCTGCTGGCCAATCTCAGCGGGCGCATCGACTTTTCCCCGACCATCCAGACCGAGCACTTCCCGGCGCTGGTGAAGATCGTGCGCCAGTCCAATGCGATTGGTGTGGGCACCGAAGAGGCCTTCATCGAGGACATTGAGCAGGGTTCGCTGGCGCTGCTGCACTGGCGCAACCTGCCGCAGAACATCGAAAGCATGAACGCCCGCTGCGGCATCGTCAGCCGCACGGGATTTCGCCTCTCGCCGGCAGCCCGCAAGATGATCGAAGTGCTGGTGGCGGTGGATCGGCAGCAGGTCAGCATTGCGTCCTAGTGGGCGCAGCGGTGGATTCAAGGGCCTCATCGCGGGCAAGCCTCGCTCCTACAGAAGCTCACGGTCTTCTTCTGTAGGAGCGAGGCTTGCCCGCGAAAAAACGCCCGACCAACGCCGTGTTACAGCCCTGCGGCAGCCAACTGCGGCGCCACCCATTCGCTGACCTTGAACGGCTTGCGGATCAGCCGCTGCTGCGCGGCCAGGTCCACCGCGTCCTGCAGTTTGCCGAGGAACACCGGGTCCAGGGTCGAGGGGAAGATTTCGCTGAAGCGCTGATCCTTGAGGTCCTGCTTCAGCACCACCGGCGGGTAGCTGGCCAGCCCCGACACCAGCTCGATATAGGCGTCCTTGTTGCTGTCCTGGGTCAGCCACTGCACGGCCTGCTGCTGGGCCTTGAGCAGCTTCTCCACCACCTCGGGATGGGCGTCGACGAACGCGCCGCTGCCCACCAGCACCGCCTGCACGCTACCCGCGCCGCCCAGGTCCTTGGTGTTCAGCGGCACCTCGGCCAGGCCCTTGGCCTGCAAGGCATTCAAGTTGGAACCGCCCCAGGTAGCATCGATCTGCTTCGCCGCCAGCGCCGCGACCGCCGCGTTGAAATCCAGGTTGATGATCTTCAGGTCCTTCTCGCTCAGGCCCTGGCTGGCCAGCGCGGCATCCAGCGACAACTGCGTGGCCGTGCCGCGGAACACCGCGACCCGCTTGCCCTTGAGATCCTGCAAGGTCTTGATCCCCGACCCCGGCACCACTCCCAGGTACTGCTTGACCCCACGGGCGGTGGCGCTGAGCAGGCGAGTGTCCAGGCCGTTGGACTTGCCGATGATCGCCGCCAGGTCCCCCAGGTAGGCCAGGTCCACCTGACCGTTGGCGAAGGCCTCGTTGATCACCGGGCCGGCGCCCTTGAAGTAGTTCCACTGGATGCTGATGCCCTGGTCGGCGAAGGCCTTTTCGAAGATCTGCTGCTGGCGCAACACGTCCGTCACCCCGCCGCCGCTGTGCTGGGTACCGGCGCTGAGGTCCGGCACGGCAATGCGGATCTGCTTGAGCTCATCCGCCTGGGCCAGCAGTGGCAGGCAGCCCAGAAGTCCCGCCAGGGCCGGCGCGGCGAACAGACTGAAGACGCGTTTGAAGGGAAGGTTCATAAGGTGTGGCTCCTGGCTGCGACGGGCATTGAGGAGCAGAAGGTAGGCCCAAGGCGGTCCAAGCTTTAAATACTATAAGTTCACATTTTAATAACCAATATGAATAAACCAGCCAGGACGCGGCTCTGCGCGGCATATGCATGGACAGCATCGAAAATATTCTCCAAATGCATTGGATGCAGCGTGCCTGGAGGCCTTAAATGGCCTCTCTTATCTCCCAATAGCATCGATATAACTTTTTATATAACCAAAAACAATTCTGTAGGAGCGAGGCTTGCCCGCGATAGGCCGCAGGCCGGTGGTGGCCCTGTTGCGACCTTGAGGTCGCCATCGCGGGCAAGCCTCGCTCCTACAGAAGAAGAAAGAACAGAAGAAAAAAGATGCAGCACAACCCGACAACGGAGATCGTCCATGGCCCGTGTTTCCCTTCTCAGCTTGCCGTTGGCCGCGCCCTCCGCTAAGCCGCTGTCCTGGCCGCGAGTCCACCGGCAGCTGTTGCCCTGGCTGCTGCCCCTGAGCCTGTTTGCCCTGTGGTGGCTGGCCAGCCGTTATGCCTGGATGAGCGAGCAGATCCTGCCGGCGCCAAAGCTGGTCTGGAGCAGCGCGCTCGAGCTGGCCGGCGGCGAGTTGTGGAGCCATCTGGCGATCAGCCTGCAACGGCTGGCCTGGGGCCTGCTGGCGGGCATCGGCGCCGGCGCCGTGCTGGGCGCGGCACTGGGTTCCAGCCGGCGCCTGGAACGCCTGGTGTTTCCGACCTTCGCCGCCCTGGCCCAGGTCCCGACCCTGGCCTGGATCCCGCTGTTCATGGTGTTTTTCGGCATCGGCGAACTGCTCAAGCTGGTGGTCCTGGTCAAGGCCATCATCGTGCCGGTGACCCTGCACACCCTGGTCGGCGTGCGCGACGCCCAGCCCAGATTGCGCGAAGCCGCCGCCGTGCTGCGCCTGCCGCCGCACCTGTTGATCCGCCGGCTGATACTGCCCGCCGCCCTGCCCGCCTTCATGGCCGGCGTGCGCCTGGCCCTGGCCGCCGGCTGGACCTCGTTGCTGGCGGTGGAACTGCTGGCCTCCAGCGAAGGCATCGGCTACCTGATGGTCTGGGCGCGCCAGCTGTTCATGCTGGATATCGTCTTCGTCTGCATCCTGGTGATCGGGGTGATCGGCGTGGCCATGGACCGCGGCATCGGCCTGCTGGACAAGGCGCTGGTGCACTGGCCGCACCCGGCCATCGCGCAGATCCGCCGTGGCCCGCGCTACCAGGGCTGGCAACGCCTGCAACCCTGGCTGCTACCGCTGTTCCTGCTGGCGCTGTGGCAAGTGGCGAACCAGTTGGAATGGGTCGATGCCAACATTCTGGTGAGCCCGCTGGCGGTGCTGCAAACCACCTGGAACGGCCTGCTCGACGGCAGCCTGTCCGGCGGCCTGGGCCTGAGCCTGCGGCGCACCCTCGGGGGCCTGCTGCTGGGTGGCGGCCTGGGGTTTGCCCTGGGCCTGCTGCTGGGTCTGTCGCACCTGAGCGAACGTATTCTGGGACCGACCCTGGCGGCGCTCCGGCAGATCGCCATTTTCGCCTGGGTGCCGCTGCTCACCGCCTGGTTCGGCCTCGGGGAGCTGGCGAAATGGGTATTTGTCGCGCTGGCTGCGTTCTTCCCGCTGTTTATCGCCACCCAACGCAGCGTCGCCAACCTGTCGCCGCAACTGACCGAGGCGGCGCAAGTGCTGCGCCTGAACCTCTGGCAACGCCTGCACCGCCTGGTGCTGCCGGGCGCCGCGCCGGGGATCTTCGCCGGGCTGCGCCTGAGCCTGATCTACGCCTGGCTGGGAACCATCGGCGCGGAATATTTCATGCCGTCCAACAGCGGCATCGGCAGCCAGATGATCGGCGCCCAGCAGCTGCTGCGCATGGACCTGATCCTGGCCGGCATGCTCCTGGTGGGCCTCACCGGCGCCCTGCTCAACCTTATCGGCCAACAGCTCGAAACCCGCGCCACACGCTGGAGACACGCATGAATGCACTCGTACCTTCCCCCATCGTCAGCTTCAACCAGGTGGGCAAGACCTTCGAGGTCGCCGGCGGCGAACTGGAGGCGATCCGCGAATTCAACCTGGAGATCGCCGAAGGCGAATTCGTCGCTATCGTCGGCTCCAGCGGCTGCGGCAAATCCACCCTGCTGCGCCTGCTGATCGGCCTGGACACGCAGTTTCGCGGCGAGATCCGCGTCGACGGCAAGGCCGTCAACGGCATCGGCGGCGAACGCGGCATTGTGTTTCAGGAGCACCGCCTGTTCCCCTGGCTGACGGTCGAGGAAAACATCGGCCTGGGCCTGGTCAACGAAGCCTTGAGCACCACTGAACGGCAAACCCGCATCGCCGATTTCATCGAACTGGTGGGCCTCACCGATTTCACCCGCGCCTACCCGCACCAGCTGTCCGGCGGCATGGCGCAACGGGTGGCCATCGCCCGCGGCCTGGTGGCCAGCCCGCGCATCCTGCTGCTGGACGAACCCTTCGGCGCCCTCGACGCGCTGACCCGGCAGCAGATGCAGGACGAGCTGCTGGCGATCCGCGAACGGGCCAGGATCACCACGGTGCTGGTCACCCATGACGTCGAGGAAGCGATCTTCCTCGCCGACCGCGTGGTGGTGATGGAGCCGCGCCCCGGCCGGATCAAGCGGGTGGTGGACATCGCCCTGCCCCATCCGCGCCAGCGCAGCAGTTTCGACTTCCACCAGCTACGCGAAGAACTGCTCCACGAACTGACCAGCGACGATCACTACCAGGTGCCTTTGCCCGCCCAGATCCGTGACCTGCCACTGGCCTTTATTGCTTGCTGATGAGGAGTGAATAGATGCCGCAACGTCCCAACTTCCTGGTGATCCTGGCCGACGACCTGGGCTTTTCCGATCTTGGTGCCTTCGGCGGCGAAATCGCCACGCCGAACCTCGATGCCCTGGCCTTCAATGGCCTGCGCCTGACCGACTTCCACACCGCGCCGACCTGCTCGCCGACCCGCTCCATGCTGCTCACCGGCACCGATCACCATATCGCCGGCATCGGCACCATGGCCGAGGCCCTGACCCCGGAACTGATCGGCAAGCCGGGCTACGAGGGCCACCTCAACGACCGCGTGGTGGCCCTGCCCGAGCTGTTGCGCGACGCCGGCTACCAGACCCTGATGAGCGGCAAATGGCACCTGGGCCTGACCGCCGAACTGGCGCCCCACGCCCGTGGTTTCGAGCGTTCGTTCTCGCTGCTGCCCGGCGCCGCCAACCACTACGGTTTCGAGCCGACCTACGACGAAATCACCCCGGGCCTGCTCAAATCCACCCCGGCGCTGTACATCGAGGACGACCGCTTTATCGACGAATTGCCCAAGGACTTCTATTCCTCCGACGCCTTCGGCGACAAGCTGCTGCAGTACCTCAAGGAGCGCGACCAGACCCGGCCGTTCTTCGCCTACCTGCCGTTCTCCGCGCCGCACTGGCCGTTGCAGGCCCCCGAGGAAGTAGTCGCCAAGTACCGTGGCCGCTATGACGCCGGCCCCGAGGTGCTGCGCCTGGAGCGCCTGGAAAAGCTCAAGCAACTGGGGCTGATCGAGGCCGATGTGGAACCGCACCCGCTGCTGGGCCTGAGCGCCGAATGGGCGGCCCTGAGCGAGCAGCAGCGCCAGGTTTCCGCGCGGGCCATGGAGGTCTACGCGGCGATGGTCGAGCGCATGGACTGGAACATCGGCCGGGTGGTGGACTACCTGCGCAAACAGGGCCAGCTGGACAACACCTTTATCCTGTTCATGTCCGACAACGGCGCCGAAGGCGCGCTGCTGGAAGCCTTCCCCAAGTTCGGCCCGCAGCTTTTGACCTACCTCAACCAGCACTACGACAACAGCCTGGACAACATCGGCCGCGCCAACTCCTACGTCTGGTACGGCCCGGCCTGGGCGCAGACCGCCACCGCCCCGTCGCGCCTGTTCAAGGCCTTCACCACCGAGGGAGGGATCCGCGTGCCGGCGCTGGTGCATTACCCACAGCTGTCGCTTAAAGGCCGGATCAGCCATGGCTTCGGCACGGTGATGGACATCACCCCGACCATTCTCGACCTGGCCGGGGTGCGCCATCCGGGCAAGCGCTGGCGTGGCCGGGAGGTGGCGTCGTTGCGGGGCAAGTCGTGGCTGGGCTTCCTGTCCGGCGAGACCGCGCAGGTGCATGACGAACACACGGTCACCGGCTGGGAACTGTTCGGCCGCCGGGCGATTCGCCAGGGCCAGTGGAAAGCGGTGTACATCCCCGGCCCGGTGGGCCCGGCAACCTGGCAGCTGTACGACCTGAGCCAGGACCCGGGGGAAATCCACGACCTGGCGCAGAGCGAACCGGACAAGCTCAATGCGCTGATTGGCCATTGGCAGCAGTACGTGGACGAAACCGGAGTGATCCTCAGCGCCTCGCCGTTCCAGCCGGATTGATCCCGTAGCCGCTGCCGAGGCTGAGATCGGCTGGGACGGCCGTGGCGATATTGAAATCGCCAGAGGTCCTGCGGACCTATCGCAGCCTGCGGCAGCGGCTACAGGTGGGGGAAAACGCCGAAGGTTGCGGCGTCTGCGGAATCGTTATCGCGGGCAAGCCTCGCTCCTACAGAAGAAGACCGTGAGCTTCTGTAGGAGCGAGGCTTGCCCGCGATTGGCCCTCAACGCCGATACATCACGCCCCGACACCCCGCACCACCTGCGCCGCCACCCGCTCCTTGCGGATAAACCGGTTGGCCCGGCCGAAGGTGCCGAAATCGTTGAAGCGCACGCCCATCTCGGCCATCACCTTATGCGCCACCGGCGCGGTCAGCTGGCGGATGTAGAAGGGTTCCTTGACCACGAAATGGTGGATGCCGTGGGTGCTGCCGAAGTTGAAGCAGAATGCCTGCAACGGCCACAGCCACCAGGGGTTGAGCACCTGGGTCTGCTGGATCACGTTGCCCGCTTCAATGTCGCCGTAGTAGTGCATGTTCGAGCTGACGAAGTGCAGGCAGAAGGTGCGCAGCACATTGGGGCCGATGATCACCACCACAGCGATATCAATCACCTGCATCACCGCCAGGGTGCTGGCCGACCAGTCGATGGGCGCACCCAGCAGCGCGGCGACGCCATTGGCGGCGTGGAAGCCGAGAAACACATACCAGGCCCCCCAGTGCAGCAACGCCAGCGGCGCATACACCTTCAGGGTGCGCTTGAGGATGTTGAGCTTGTGCGCCCAGGTCCTGGCGCGCAGGGTGCGGATCAATGACGACATGACATTGTCGCCAACCATCAGCAGCCGGGCGATGCCCCAGGGCTCGCCGTTGGTGATGGCACGTTCCTCCATGTCGGCCTCGGTGCCGGACACCTTGTGGTGATTGAGGTGCAAATGGCGGCGGATCCAGGGATTGATGGTGCTCGGCCGCGCCAGCCAGACCAGCGCCAGCATCAGGTTGTGGGGGATGCGCTGCTTGCGGAAATACATGCTGTGGATCAGGTCGTGTTCCAGCTCGTGGGTCAAGGAGGCGAAAAACCCATTGAGCAGCAGGCAGGCCCACCAGGCCAGGTAGCCGCCGATGTAGAGCGCCGCCGAGCCCACCATCCCGGCCAGGGCCAAGGCCAGGATGCCCGCGCCCAACGCGTCCTGATGCTTGAGCAGCGGGTAGCGCTCGCGCAGCTCGACGCCCCTGGCCAGCACCACCTCACGAATATGCGCCGATCGTTGCTGAGCATTCAGCCGGTCGGGACTTGCAGAAGTACCGTGCATGCTTCCATCCTCTGGTTATTGATGTTCGCATCCTGCCCTGCGCCCGCGCACCGGGCGCTAGCCGCGGACGCCAACCTGTTGACCGGACGCGCCAACCGCCATGACCGAACCCACTTCCCTCGCCAGCTGGACCCGCGCCTTGCGCAAGCAGCTCGATGCCCTGGGCCTCGACAGCACCGCCCTGTGCCACCAGGCCGGCCTCGACCCGCAACTGATGGACGACCCCAACGCGCGCTACCCACTGTCGGCCACCACCCGCCTGTGGCAGCTGGCGGTGCAGGCCAGCGGCGACCCGGCCATAGGTCTGCGGGTTTCGCGTTTCGTCAGCCCGACCACCTTCCACGCCCTGGGTTATGCGCTGGTGGCCAGCGGCAGCCTGCGGGAAGTGTTCGAGCGCATCGTGCGTTATCACCAGGTGGTCAGCGATGCCCTGGAGCTGGAGCTGACCCGCACCGAGGACCGCTATCGCTTTCGCCTGAAGGTCCCACAAGGCAACCCGGAGCCGGCGTTCGAGGCCATCGACGCCTTTGTCGCGATCTACGTGCGCACCTGCCGCAACCGCCTGGGCCGCGACTACGCGCCGCTGGCGGTGTACCTGCGGCGCCCAGAGCCGGCGGACCCCAAGCAATGGCACACGGTGTTTCGCGCGCCGGTGTTTTTCAGCGCCGACGAGGATCGCCTGGAATTCGGCCTGCACGACTTCGACAGCCACCTGGACGACGCCAACCCGGAGCTGGCCGAGCACAACGAGGCGGTGCTCAAGCGCACCCTGATGCAACTGCAACCTTTGACCTGGGAGCGCAAGGTGCGCGGGGTCATCGAGTCCCAGCTGCCGGAAGGCGAACCTTCGGCGGAACGGGTCGCCCAGGCCCTGCACCTGAGCCTGCGCAGCCTGCAACGTCACTTGGCGGACGAGGGCTGTCGCTTCGATACCCTGCTCAACGAATGCCGGGAGAACCTGGCCCTGCTGCACCTGCGCGACCCGCTGTGCTCCCTGAACGAGATCAGTTACCTGCTGGGGTTCGCCGATGCCAGCAGCTTCAGCCGCGCGTTCAAGCGCTGGACCGGGATGACGCCGGGGCAGTTTCGCGATGGCTTGCGCTGAAGGACCTGTGGCGGGCTCAAGGGCCTTATCGCGGGCAAGCCTCGCTCCTACAGAAGAAGAGTACGCATGCTTCTGTAGGAGCGAGGCTTGCCCGCGAAAGCGGTCTGAAGGTCAAACGCCAGCGAGCGCCCGCAACCGCGCTTCGTCGAGGATCTCGATCTCGCCATAACCCAGCTTGAGAATGCCTTGCCCCTGCAAGTCCTTGAGGATCTGGTTGGTGGTCTGACGCGACAGCGACAGCAGCAGCGCCAGCTGCTCCTGGGGCAGGTGCAGGACCCGGCGCGGAGTGTTGGTCTCGCCGTAGCCGCGGGCGATCATCAACAGGCGGTTGGCCATCCGCGCCGGGGCCGGCATCAGGCTCAGCTGTTCGAGGTTGATAAAGGTCAGGCGCAGCTTGTGGCTCATCAACAACGCCAGCTGCCGCCAGTATTGCGGGTGTTCGTCCAGCAGCTCGAGCAGCGCCGCCTGGGGCACATTGAGCAGGCTGCACGGGCCCACGGCATAGGCGTCATGGGTGCGCGGCTGGCCGTCGAACAGGCTGATCTCGCCGAACCAGTGCGGCGCCTCCACCAGGCTCAGCAGCGCCTCCTTGCCTTGCTCGCTGACCGCGCCGATGCGCACCGTGCCTTCCAGCACCGCGTACAGGCCGCAGGGCGGATCGCCGCGCTGGAACAGGCGCTGGCCCGGCGCCAGCGAGCGCAAACGGGCATTGGCCAACAAACTATTCTGTAATTGAGCGGGCAAGCGGCTGAACCACTGGCCGCTCATCAGGCGCTCGCGCCAGACCTGCATCTTCATCGATAGCGTTATCCACACGGGCAGCGAGCCGATTGTCGCCTAGCTGACAGAGCCGGCAACCGGCGCAGGGCATGATTCGATCACCCTACAGGAGGAACAACAATGAAAAGCCTCGTCGACCATCTCAGTCAATACGCCGCCTACCACCGTGATCCGCGCAACATCGCCAGCCACTTTATCGGCATTCCGCTGATTGTGCTGGCCGTCGCGGTCCTGCTGTCGCGCCCCGCCTGGCCGGTCGCCGGGCTGTGGCTGTCACCGGCACTGTTGTTGGCGCTGGCGTCGTGCTGGTTCTACCTGCGCCTGGAACTGCGCCTGGGCCTGCTGATGACGGTGCTGATGGGGCTGTCGGTGTGGGCTGGCCATGCACTAGCGCAGCAAAGCACCCTGGTCTGGCTGGCCAGCGGGGTGGGCATGTTCGTGATCGGCTGGGTGATCCAGTTCGTCGGCCATTATTACGAAGGGCGCAAGCCGGCCTTTGTCGACGACGTCTCGGGGCTGATCGTCGGGCCGTTGTTCGTGGTGGCGGAGCTGGCGTTTCTGCTGGGGCTGCGCCAGGCGCTCAAGCATGAGATCGAGGCGCGGGCGGGGGGTGTGCGGGTCAATCCGAAACGCGCGGCCATTTAGATCGTTATCGCGGGCAAGCCTCGCTCCTACAGGTTCGTGTCGTTCGCGACATTTACGAACGACGCCGATCTGTAGGAGCGGAGCTTGCCCGCGATGCTTTTGACGTTTAGATATTGGCAACCTTCTGCCAGACCTTGGGCTTGAAGAACAGCGTCTCGCCCTTGGCCAGCCCGACCAGGCTGTCATGGTCTTTCACCACTTCGGCCTCGATCAGTTCGCTCTGCCCTTCGACCTTCAAGGTCACCCGGGTGGTGGCGCCCAGCGGACGGATATCGCGCACTTCGGCGGCGTGGTGGTCGGCCAGTTCGGAGCGCGACAGCGACACTTCGTGCGGGCGGAACAGCACATGTTTGTCCTCCCCCAGGTGCAGGCGGTTGGAGTCGCCGAGGAAGTGGTAGACGAAGTCGCTGGCCGGGTTCTCGTACACCTCGCCCGGCGAGCCGATCTGCTCGATCACGCCCTTGTTCATCACCACGATACGGTCCGCCACTTCCATGGCTTCTTCCTGGTCGTGGGTGACGAATACCGAGGTCAGGTTGATGTCTTCGTGCAGCCGCGCCAGCCAGCGCCGCAGCTCCTTGCGCACCTTGGCGTCCAGGGCGCCGAAGGGTTCGTCCAGCAGCAGCACCTTGGGCTCCACCGCCAGGGCGCGGGCCAGGGCGATCCGCTGGCGCTGGCCGCCGGACAGCTGTTCCGGGTAACGGTCGGCGAGCCAGTCCAGCTGCACCATGTTCAACAGCTCATGGACCTTCTCGGCGATCTTGCTTTCGCTCGGGCGCTGGTTCTTCGGCTTCATGCGCAGGCCGAAGGCGACGTTGTCGAACACGCTCATGTGGCGGAACAGCGCGTAGTGCTGGAACACGAAACCGACGTTGCGGTCGCGCACGTCGTGGCCGGAGACGTCCTCGCCGTGGAACACGATACTGCCGGCGTCCGGGGTTTCCAGGCCGGCGATGATCCGCAGCAGGGTGGTCTTGCCACAGCCGGACGGGCCCAGCAGCGCCACCAGCTCGCCGCTCTGGATGTCCAGGTTGATGCTGTTCAGGGCCTTGAAGGCATTGAAGTTCTTGCTGACGTTACGGACTTCGATCGACATGATTCATTCCTCCGCGGCGCTGGCGCGCAGGCGGTTGATACGGTTTTCGCTCCACTGCTTGAGCAGCAGGATGAAGAGCGCCAGGATCAGCAACAGGCTCGCGACGGCGAACGCGGCGACGTGGTTGTATTCGTTGTAGAGGATCTCGACGTGCAGCGGCAGGGTGTTGGTCACCCCGCGAATGTGCCCGGAAACCACCGACACCGCACCGAACTCACCCATGGCCCGCGCGGTACAGAGCACCACGCCGTAGATCAGGCCCCACTTGATGTTCGGCACGGTCACATGCCAGAACATCTGCCAGCCGTTGGCCCCCAGCAGCCGCGCGGCCTCCTCTTCCTGGGTGCCCTGCTCCTGCATCAGCGGGATCAGTTCACGGGCGACGAAGGGCACGGTGACGAAGATGGTCGCCAGGACGATGCCCGGCAGGGCGAACACGATCTGGATATCGTGATCCTGCAGCCACGGCCCGAACAGGCCCTGGGCGCCGAACATCAGCACGTAGACCAGGCCGGCGATCACCGGCGACACCGAGAACGGCAGGTCGATCAGGGTCACCAGGATGCTCTTGCCGCGAAAGTTGTATTTGCTCACGCACCAGGCGGCGCTGACGCCGAACACCAGGTTCAGCGGCACCGAGATCAGCACGGCGATCACCGTCAGCTTCAGGGCCGACAATGCGTCCGGCTCGAAGATCGCGGCGAAGAACGCGCCGAGGCCGAGCTTGAGCCCCTGGGACACCACGATAAACAGCGGCAGCAACAGGAACAGGGCGAAGATCAGCCAGCCGAGGCCGATCAGGATGCGCCGCGAGGTGGCGCTGCCACGACGGTCGGCGTTGGCCGAGGAAGCGGCGCTAATGGACGATTGGGACATGGTTCGCGCCTCCTTAAGGTCGTTCGATGCGCCGCTGCAGCAGGTTGATCAGCAGCAACAGGACAAAGGAAACCACCAGCATCAACACGCCGATGGAGGTCGCGCCGGTGTAATCGTACTGGTCGAGCTTGACCATGATCAGCAGCGGCAGGATTTCGGTTTTCATCGGCATGTTGCCGGCGATGAAGATCACCGAGCCGTACTCGCCGACACCCCGGGCAAAGGCCAGGGCGAAGCCGGTCAGCCAGGCCGGCAGCAGCGCCGGTACCAGGATGTGGCGGAACACCTGCCAGGGTTTGGCGCCGAGGCAGGCGGCGGCTTCTTCGACTTCCCGGGGGATGTCGGCCAGCACCGGCTGTACGGTGCGCACCACGAACGGCAGCGTGACGAAGGTCAGCGCCAGGGTGATACCCAGCGGCGTGTAGGCGATCTTGAACCCCAGGTCGGTGGCGAACTGGCCGACCAGGCCAGTCGGCGCGTACAGCGCGGTCAGCGCAATACCGGCCACGGCGGTGGGCAGGGCGAACGGCAGGTCGATCATCGCGTCGATGATCTTGCGTCCGGGAAAGCTGTAGCGCACCAGCACCCAGGCCAGCAGCGTGCCGATCACGCCGTTGATGATCGCCGCGTACAGCGCCGTGCCGAAGCTCAGCTTGAGCGCGGCGAGTACCCGCGGTGCCGAGACAATGGCCCAGAACTGATCCCAGGTAAGTTGGGCGGCATGCACGAACATCGCCGCCAGGGGTATGAGCACAATCAGGCTGAGGTACACCAAGGTGTAGCCCAGCGTCAGCCCGAAGCCGGGTATGACGGGGGAGATACGACGCGACATAAAAGTCCTTGGTTGACACGCAAAGCCCGGAATCGAATCCGGGCCTATTGCTCTGGCGGTTCGACGAACCCCGGATGCCTTGCAGCCCGGGGCTCGCCACTGAAGATTACTGCGCCTGGTAGATCTGGTCGAACACCCCGCCATCATTGAAGAATTTCGGTTGGGCAGTTTTCCAGCCGCCGAAGTCCTTGTCGATGGTCACCAGGTCCAGTTTCGGGAACTGCTGAGCGTATTTGGCCGCCACATCCTTGTCCCGCGGACGATAGAAGTTCTTCGCCGCGATTTCCTGGCCGGCCGGGCTGTACAGGTGCTTGAGGTAGGCCTCGGCGATCTCGGTGTTGCCCTTTTTCTCGGCGTTCTTGTCCACCACCGCCACCGGCGGCTCGGCGAGGATCGACAGCGAAGGCACGACGATGTCGAACTTGTCGGCGCCGCCGTCTTCTTTCAGCGCCAGGAAGGCTTCGTTTTCCCAAGCCAGCAACACGTCGCCCTGACCGTTGTTGACGAAGGTGATGGTCGAACCGCGAGCGCCGGTATCCAGTACCGGTACGTGCTTGAACAGCTCCTTCACGTATTCCTGGGCCTTGGCTTCGCTGCCACCGGCTTTCAGGCCATAGGCCCAGGCGGCGAGGAAGTTCCAGCGGGCGCCGCCGGAGGTTTTCGGGTTCGGGGTGATGACCGACACGTCTTTCTTGATCAGGTCGCCCCAGTCCTTGATGCCCTTGGGGTTGCCCTTGCGCACCAGGAACACGATGGTCGAGGTGTAGGGCGTGCTCGCATCCGGCAGGCGTTTTTGCCAGTCGGCCGGCAGGGTCTTGCCGAGCTTGGCGATTTCATCGATGTCGCCGGCCAACGCCAGGGTCACCACGTCGGCGCGCAGGCCGTCGATCACCGCGCGGCCCTGTTTGCCCGAGCCTCCGTGGGATTGCTGGATCTTGACGTTGTCGCCCGGGTGTTCCTTTTTCCAGAAGCTCGTGAATTCGGTGTTGTAGTCCTGGTACAGCTCGCGGGTCGGGTCGTACGACACGTTGAGCAACTCGTAATCCTTGGCAACGGCGGAACCGGCAAAAACGGCGCTGGCGAGGGCGGCCAGGGCATAACGGCGAATCGACGACATGATGGAGCTCCCGAAATTTTTTAATGTGCTGGCATTTTTCTTATGGCGAATCAGGCCCGCATTCGTGGGCGAACGCTGGGGTTCAGGCTGGGGGTCATGGATGACGCCCTCCGGTTGTCCAGTCGGGCCTCTCGGTGCGAGAGGTAGTGCGGAATTCAGCTTGGTTTATTGCCAGGGTTTTGCAGGCGGAATTTTTCCTTGCGTTCGATCTGCACGACCTGGGCGTTGTGCACGGTGATTTCCACCGCGCCGAAACGCAGGTCGCGCAATGCGCTTTGAATCTCGCGCAAGATGGTTTGTTCGTCCTGGCCGTCAACGCTACGAAGAGATGCGCTCATGGTGTTGCTCCTGAATGAGATGTGCCTGGCAGTGGCGGCACTGCTTGCGGCGTGAGGGCAATAGTAGATAGGCGCAGATATTCTTAAAAATACTATTTAAGAATGTTTATATAACCAGAAGAAATTATTTGAATTGACGCGGGGTTGCGTGGGAATCGGCGCTGATTGCAGCGCCAACCCGCCTCTTGCAGGAGCGAGGCTTGCCCGCGATGGCGGCCTGCCTGATACACCGCGGCACCTCGATCGCGAGCAAGCTTCGCTCCTACAGAAGCAGTGTCTGGCAGGTTTCTGCGGATCTGTAGGAGCCGATGCCTCGACAGGGGCGCCGATCAGTGGATCTGCGGCGCCCGGCCCCATTCCAGTTGCGCCGCCGGCACCGGGCGGCCGAACCAGTAGCCCTGGCCCAGGTCGCAACCCTGGTCGAGGAGGAACCGCGCCTGTTCCACCTGTTCGATGCCTTCGGCGTGCACCTGCATGCCCATGCTCTGGGCCAGGGCGATGATTACCCGGGAGATCGCCGCGTCGTCTTCGTCCCACGGCAGGCCGGCGACAAAACCCTGGTCGATCTTCAGCTTCTGCACCGGCAGGCGCTTGAGCCGCAGCAGCGAGGAATAACCGGTACCGAAGTCGTCGATGGCCAGGCGCAGCCCCAGTTCGCGCAGGCGATGCATCTGCTCCAGGGCCACTTCCGGGTCTTCCATCACCGCGCTTTCGGTGACTTCCAATTCCAGGTAGGCGGGGTCGAGGCCGGTGTCGTGCAGCACCTGGGCCACCTGCTGGTACAGCTCGCGGCGGGCGAACAGTCGGCTGGAGACATTCACCGCGACGAAGGACAACTCCATGCCCTGCGCCTGCCATTGGCACATCTGTCGACAGGCCTGCTGCATGACCCAGGCATCGATCTCGGCGATCAACCCGGTGCGCTCGGCAATCGGAATGAACTCGCCAGGCGGCACCAGGCCACGTTGCGGATGTTCCCAGCGCACCAGCGCCTCGACCCCGACCAGGCGGCTGCTGGCGAGGTCGTGCACCGGTTGGTAGAACACCCGCAGCTCCTGCTGCTCCAGGGCGCGGCGCAATTCGAAGGCGATCTCCACCCGTTGCTGGGCGTGGGCGGTCAGTTCCTCGGTGTACAGCGCGTAACTGTCCCGCCCGGCGCTCTTGGCCTTGAACAGCGCCGTGTCGGCATTGCGCAACAGTTGCTCGGCGCTCAGGGCATCGCTGGGGAACAGGCTGATGCCGATGCTGGCATTGATGAACAGCTGATTCTCGTCCATCAGGAACGGCTGCTTCACCCCGTCGATGATGCGCTGCGCCAGCACCGCGGCCTGCCCCGGTTGCCCGCAGCTCTCGACCAGCACGGCGAACTCGTCGCCGCCCAGCCGCGCCAGGGTGATGCCCGGGCCGAACATGCCTTGCAGGCGCTGGGCCACGGCCTTGAGCAGGCGGTCGCCGACATTGTGGCCAAGGCTGTCGTTGATCATCTTGAAGTGATCCAGGTCGACCATCAGCAGCGCGCAGCCACGCTTGTGGATCTGCGCCGACGCCAGGGCCTGCTCGGCGCGGTCGGTGAACAGCAGGCGATTGGGCAGGTCGGTCAGCGGGTCGTGGTGCGCCAGGTGGGCCAGTTCGTGCTCGGAATCCTTGATCGCGCTGATGTCGGAAAACACCGCGACATAGTGGCTGAGCTGGCCGTCGTCATCGCGGATGGCGCGGATGGTCTGCCACTGCGGGTAGATCTCGCCGCATTTGCGCCGGTTCCAGATCTCGCCGCTCCACTCGCCCGTGGTGTTCAGCGAATCGAACATGGCCTGGTAGAAATCCGCCGTGTGGTGCCCGGACTTGAACATGCTCGGCTGGCGGCCCAGTACCTCCTCGCGCTGATAGCCGGTGATCTCGATGAACGCCCGGTTCACATGGACGATCTGGCCCCGGCGGTCGCTGACCAGCACCCCTTCGCGGGTGCAATCGAACACGGCGGCGGCCTGGCGCAGACGCTCGCGGTCCTCGCGCTGGTGAAGCAACCAGGCGTCGGCGCCCAGCAAACGCAACAGACGACCCCGCGCGATGAAGATCAGGGCGGCGCTGAGCAGCGCCCAGACATACCCGTTGATCAGTTGCCAGTGCGCCAGATCGTTCGACTCATCGAAGAAACTGCTCAATAAATGACCACTGAACTGCAACCACACCACAGACAGCAAGAGGTAGAGCAGGGCTGCGCGCAGAGCGTCGCGAGAAGAAACCGACATAAGGTCGTCAATGTCCTTACGGAAAGCTTGGGATTATAGAGGAAGAAACATCCCGCCACTCTTATCTGAAAGGGCGACTGGTTTTCTCTGTGGGCTTGGTGATAATGCGACTGCTGTTTTTTCTTTAATCGAGGGCCCTACAGCCTATGTGGTACGAAGGTTTTCTAGGCTTGTCGGCCTGGCAACTGGTAGCAGTCACCCTGTTAATGACTCACGTGACCATCGTTGGGGTCACGGTTTACCTGCATCGCTATTCAGCCCACCGCTCCCTGGAGCTCAACGCCGGCCTGAAACATTTCTTCCGCTTCTGGCTGTGGCTGACCACGGCGCAGAACACCCGCGAGTGGACCGCCATCCACCGCAAGCACCACGCCAAATGCGAAACCGCGGACGACCCCCACAGCCCGGTGATCAAGGGCCTGTCCACGGTGCTGCGCAAAGGCGCCGAGCTGTACCGCGAAGAGGCGAAAAACCCGGAAACCCTGCGCATCTACGGCAAGAACTGCCCGGACGACTGGATCGAACGCAACCTCTACTCGCGCTACAAGCTGGGCGGCGTGGCGCTGATGGCGGTGATCGACCTGCTGCTGTTCGGCACCATCGGCATCACCATCTGGGCGATCCAGATGATGTGGATCCCGTTCTGGGCCGCCGGGGTGATCAACGGCCTGGGCCACGCGGTCGGCTATCGCAACTTCGAATGCCGCGACGCGGCGACCAACCTGGTGCCCTGGGGCATCCTGGTCGGCGGCGAAGAGCTGCACAACAACCATCACACCTACCCCAACTCGGCCAAGCTGTCGGTGAAGAAGTGGGAGTTCGACCTGGGCTGGGCCTGGATCAAGGTGTTCAGCTTCCTGCGCCTGGCCAAGGTGCAGCGTGTGGCGCCGATCGCCCACCGGGTCGAAGGCAAGGGCCACCTGGACATGGACACGGCGATGGCGATCCTCAACAACCGCTTCCAGATCATGGCCCAGTACCGCAAGTTGGTGATCGCGCCGCTGGTCAAGCAGGAGCTGGACAAGGTCGATCACTCGGTGCGCCACCAGTTCCATCGCGCCAAGCGCCTGCTGTCGCGGGAGACCAGCCTGCTGGAAGAGCGCCACCATGCGCGCATCCAGAACATGCTGGAACACAGCCAGGCCCTGAAAGTGATCTACGAAAAACGCCTGGCGCTGCAACAGATCTGGGCCAAGACCAGCTCCAACGGCCACGACATGCTGGCGGCGATCAAGGACTGGGTCCACGAAGCCGAGGCCAGCGGGATCCAATCGCTGCGCGACTTCGCCAGCCAGTTGAAAACCTACTCGCTGCGCCCCGCCAGCGCCTGACGCTGGCCCGTTCACCGGCCACGGCAAGCTCATCTGCCGTGGCCGGTGGGCTTCGCTACCCTCCCCGCCCCATGAGTTCCAGCCCGTCATCCGCGGCATCGTGACCGCCCAGCGGGTGCCGGCTTCCAGACCACGGAAACCGGGAACTTCGTCGCCAATCCCCTATCTCAAGCAACACTTCGCCATCCAGGCGGGCTTTCTGTGGCCGCTTCGTTTCCCGAGCGGCGTGCGCTTTGAGATCGGTGCCGATGGTCAACAAGAACCCACAACTCCCATCCGCTTTGCCCCAGTGGCCCGAGGCCGCGCAAACCCTGATGGCGCTGATGCATGCCCAGGGCGAGGTCGCCCGGCTGACGGAGCGCGAACAGCTGTTCAGCTCGTTGCTGGTCAGCGTCAATGCCGTGCTCTGGGCCTTCGACTGGGAAGCCCGCCAGGTGCTTTACGTCAGCCCGGCGTATGAGCGCATCTTCGGCCGCTCCGCCGGCCTGCTGCTGGCCGACGCCAACGAATGGCGCGACAGCGTCTACCCCGACGACCTCGAATACGCCGAGCGGACCCTGGCCCAGGTGCTGGAAAAAGGCGCGGTGGAAGACCGTGAATACCGCATCATCGACGCCCAGGGCCAGGTCCGCTGGCTCAGCGACAAGTGCTTTATCAATCGCAATGCCGCCCCCGGGGACCGGGTGATCATCGTCGGCCTCGCCGAGGACATCACCGAGAAAAAGCACCTGGAGACCGAGCTGCAACGCCTGGCCACCACCGACGTGCTGACCCAGAGCAGCAACCGCCGACACTTCTTCGAATGCGCCAACCGCGAATTCGAGCAGGCGCGCCAGCAAGGCACGCCGCTGGCCTTCCTGTTGCTGGATATCGATGACTTCAAGGTGGTCAACGACACCTACGGCCACCCCGAGGGCGACAACGTTCTGCAACGCATCGCCGAGACCGGCCGCGCCACCCTGCGCCGTGGCGACCTGTTCGGGCGTATCGGCGGCGAGGAATTCGCCGCCCTCTTCCCCGGCTGCGCCCCGGACATGGCGCGCCAGGTTGCCGAACGCCTGCAACGGGAAATCCAGCGCCTGACCTTCAGCCATGACGAGGCGCAGTTCAGCATCACCGTCAGCCAGGGCCTGACCAGCCTCACCGCCGAGGACGAAAACCTCGACAGCCTCTTCGCCCGCGCCGACGCGGCGATGTACGAAGCCAAGCGCCAGGGCAAGAACCGGATCGTTTCGGGGTAGAAGGCCTCTGTAGCCGCTGCCGAGCCCTGCGAGGCTGCGCTCGAGGACGAAGTCCTCGCAAAACCTGAGTACGCGTTTTGTCAGGAAGAACTTTACGGCTGCTTCGCAGCCGATCGCAGCCTCGCGGGCTCGGCAGCGGCTACAGACGCAGCGCGCCACCCGGTCGAGGTATCAGCCTTTGCGCAGGCGGCTCAGCTCCGGCAGGCCGATCTTGAGCAGGCGCGCGGTCTTGCTGCTGGCCAGCTCTTCGAGGCCCTCGGACGGTTGCAGGCGGGCGAGCTGGGCGGAAAGGTTCATCACCAGCGCCTCACGGGAGTAAACCCCGCCACCGAGCTGGTAGACCGAGGCAATCAGCTCGCGCAGTTCCAGCGGCAGGCGCCAGCGGGTGCGCAGGGCCGAACCGTAGGCCGCGCCGAACTGGGCCAGGGCATCGCCGACCTCTTCCATGTCGTCCAGCGCGCCACCGGCCTGTTTCCACTCTTGCAGGCAGCTCAGCAACGCCAGATCCCCCAGGCGATGCAGCAGGCCGGCGCAGTAGCAACGCTCCTGGTCCAGGTCCAGCAAGCGGGCCAGGGTCCGGCCGTATTCCGCGGTGTGCAGCGACAGCTCCCAGTAACGCTCGGCGTAATCGCCCAGGGTCGGGTCGCTCAGGCGCGCGCTGCGCTTGAGCGCCAGGCCGAGAATCAGGTTCATACTCTGCCCGGAGCCCAGCCGCTGCAGGGCCTGGGCCAGAGTCTGCACAGCGCTGCCATGGTGCTGGGCGGCGCTGTTGGCCGCGGCGATCAACACCGCGGTGATCTGCGGGTCGGTACGCACCTCGTCTTCCAGCAGCTTGAGATCGAGACCGTTGGGGTTGAGGCTGCGCTTCACCGCCAGCTGCACATCAGCGAGCAACGGCGCCCCCTCGGCCAGCTCGCGACGGCGCTCGAGAAAGGTCCACAGGGTCATTCCCGGCGCCAGGGCCGGGATCTCGCACGACACTTCCTGGCCGGCATCCAGCAGCAGGTCCTGCAGGCGCTGGGTCAGGCCTTCCATGTTGAGCGGCTTGGTCAGGTAGGCCGTCGGCGCCAGCGGCAGGGCTTCGCGCACGCTGGCGCTGTCGCTGCGATTGCTGATGAGGATGAAAGGCAGCACCGGGTTGCGCTTGCGCTGGCGCACGCTGCGCAGCAGGCCCAGGCCGTCGACGCCGGGCAACTCCCAGTCGGCGATCACCAGGTCATAGGGTTTTTCGGCCAGCAGTTGCAGGGCTTCCTGACCGTCGGCGCACACATCCAGCCGCGCGTCGCAACGTACATTCAGCAACACCTGCTTGAGCAAATCGCGCGACCAAGGGTCCGCCTCGGCAATCAACACTCGCGGTACAGCGGGTAAATCCACAGCAGTCATGCAGCACGCTCCCTGGGCAATCCTTTGCACCTTAGTCAATGCCGAGGCTTCCATACAGCGCAAATGCACTGCGCATCCTCGATCGGCACAAAAAAACCCGCCGAGGCGGGTCTTTTTGTCAATCAGGTCACAGGCGGGATCAGAGTTCGGAGAAGCACTCTTCGATGATCGCCAGGCCCTTGTCCAGCTGCTCGTCCGGCGAGGTCAGCGGAACCAGCACGCGCAGGACGTTGCCGTAGGTGCCGCAGGACAGCAGGATCAGGCCCTTGTCGCGCGCCTTGGCAACAACCTGTGCCACGGCAGCGGCGTTCGGCTTGTGGCTGTCGCCGTTCTCGAACAGCTCGACCGCGATCATCGCGCCCAGGGCACGCACGTCGCCGATCACCGGATACTTGGCCTGGATGGCCTTGAGGCCGGTCACCAGACGCTCGCCGACCGCCTTGCAACGGTCCAGCAGGTGCTCTTCCTCGAACACTTCCATCACGGCCAGGGCCGCGGCGCAAGCGATCGGGCTACCGGCGTAGGTGCCGCCCAGGCCGCCTGGCGCGATGGCGTCCATGTATTCGGCCTTGCCGCAGACACCGGCCAGCGGGAAGCCGCCAGCGATGGACTTGGCGAAGGTGGTCAGGTCGGCGGCAACGCCCATCTGCTCCATGGCGAAGAAGGTGCCGGTACGGCCAGCGCCAGTCTGCACTTCGTCGGCGATCAGCAGGATGCCGTGCTGGTCGCACAGGGCACGCAGACGCTTCATGAACTCTTTAGGCGCGACGTAGAAACCGCCTTCACCCTGTACCGGCTCGATGATGATCGCGGCGATGTCACGTGGCTCGGCATCGTTCTTGAAGATGCGCTCGATGCTGGCGATCGAATCGTCGATGCTCACACCGTGCAGCTCGTTCGGGTACAGCGCGCGGAAGATGCCGCCTGGCATCAGGCCCATGCCGGCCGAGTAAGGCACGACCTTGCCGGTCAGGCCCAGGGTCATCATGGTGCGGCCGTGGTAGGCGCCGGTGAAGGCGATCACGCCGGCGCGGCCAGTGGCGGCACGGGCGATCTTCACCGAGTTTTCCACGGCTTCGGAACCGGTGGTCACCAGCAGGGTTTTCTTGGCGAAATCGCCAGGCACCTTGGCGTTCACTTTTTCGCACAGTTCCACGTAAGGCTCGTAGGCCAGGACCTGGAAGCAAGTGTGGGTCAGCTTGTTCAGCTGCTCGGTCACCGCAGCGACGACTTTCGGGTGCAGGTGGCCGGTGTTGAGCACGGCGATACCGCCGGCGAAGTCGATGAACTCGCGACCTTCAACGTCGGTTACCGTGGCGTTCTTCGCGGAATCGGCGAAGATCGGGTGAATCTGGCCAACACCGCGCGGTACGGCGGCTTCACGGCGTTTCATCAGGGATGCGTTGGTCTTGCTCATAGTGTCCTCATTCGCCGCTCATCGGTCGGCGTGGTTCAAGGATGACGTGGCGGGGAGGCAACCGCGGCAGCATGCGATGATCGACTGCCCCGGCTATCCCGGCCACTACTGAAATATCGTTTACAACACGCCAGGGGACAGCGCTCTCGTGCCCCTGGCGTTTAAAACCATGCCTTGGCGCGGGTATCAGATGCCCAGGCAGAGGTATTTGATTTCCAGGTAATCCTCGATGCCGTACTTGGAGCCTTCACGGCCCAGGCCCGAAGCCTTGATGCCGCCGAACGGCGCGACCTCGTTGGAGATCAACCCGGTGTTGACGCCGACCATGCCGTATTCCAGGGCTTCGGCCACACGGAACACACGACCCAGGTCGCGAGCGTAGAAGTACGAGGCCAGGCCGAACTCGGTGTCGTTGGACATGGCGATCACTTCGGCTTCGTCCTTGAAACGGAACAGCGGCGCCAGCGGACCGAAGGTTTCTTCCTTGGCCACGGCCGCGTCTTTCGACACGTTGACCAGGATGGTCGGCTCGAAGAAGTTGCCTTCCATCGGCTTGCCGCCGGCCAGCAGGGTCGCGCCTTTGCCCAGGGCGTCGGCGATGTGTTCCTGGACCTTGGCCACGGCTTTTTCGTCGATCAGCGGGCCGGTGGTGGTGCCTTCGTCCAGACCGTTGCCGATCTTCAGCTTGGCCACCGCGGCCTTGAGCTTCTCGGCGAAGGCGTCGTAGACCGAATCCTGGATGTACAGGCGGTTGGCGCAGACGCAGGTCTGACCGTTGTTGCGGTACTTGGAGATGATCGCGCCTTCGACGGCCTTATCCAGGTCCGCGTCGTCGAACACGATAAACGGAGCGTTACCGCCCAGCTCCAGGGAAACCTTCTTGATGTCCTTGGCGCATTCGGCCATCAGCTGGCGACCGATTTCGGTCGAGCCGGTGAAGGACAGCTTGCGCACGATCGGGTTGCTGGTCAGCTCGCCACCGATGTCGCCAGCGCTGCCGGTCACCACGCTCAGCACGCCTTTCGGGATGCCGGCACGGTGTGCCAGCTCGACCAGGGCCAGGGCCGAGAACGGGGTCTGCGAAGCTGGCTTGATCACCATGGTGCAGCCAGCGGCCAGGGCCGGGCCGGCTTTACGGGTGATCATCGCCGCCGGGAAGTTCCACGGGGTGATGGCCGCGGTCACGCCGATCGGCTGCTTGATCACGATCAGGCGCTTGTCCGGCTGGTGGCCGGGAATCACGTCGCCGTAGATGCGCTTGGCTTCTTCGGCGAACCATTCGATGAAGGAGGCGGCGTAGGCGATTTCGCCCTTGGCTTCGGCCAGTGGCTTGCCCTGCTCCAGGGTCATCAGGCGACCGAGGTCGTCCTGGTTTTCGATCAGCAGCTCATACCAGCGACGCAGCTTGGTCGCCCGCTCCTTGGCGGTCAGCGCGCGCCAGGCCGGCAGGGCCTTGTCGGCGGCTTCGATGGCGCGGCGAGTTTCAGCCGCGCCCATCTTCGGCACGGTGCCGAGGATTTCGCCCGTTGCCGGGTTGTTCACTTTGATGGTCTGGCCGTTATCCGCGTCGACCCAAGCCCCATCGATGAAGGCTTGCTGGCGGAACAACTGGGCGTCTTTAAGCTGCATGTCGGTTTCCTTAACAGCACCGCGCGGGGCGGAGCGAATTGTGATTGTTGAAAGGCGCCTTGACAGGCTGCCGTCAGGAAAAACTGTTACCGGGCTCAAGCACAGAAATAGCGCCTATCAGAATAGACGGGCGGGTCGGCTCTCAGACAAGAGCGTTTGAAATCTCAAACGAATCCTAGGGTCAACCGGGGGACAGGGCAATAGGCTGTTCGAAAAAAAGAACGAAAACGCCGCTTTGGCAGAGTCTTTCGGATCAACGACACCGCCCCGGCGGATGGGGGCAGACGCCCCCTGCAGGAGCGAGCTTAGCTTGCTCGCGATAAAGAACACCCTCCAATACCGATGTTGACCGTCAGGCCACCATCGCGAGTAAGCGCGCTCCTACAAAGGGGTTGGGCTTGTGTTGCCCAAACGCAAAAAACCCCGCAGCCGGAAGGCTGCGGGGTTTTCTCGGGGCCAGGCCTTAAGTGAACGACTTGAGGATCGTCAGCAGGCTGGCGAGGTTGTCGCCGACACCGCCCTGGGCCATTTTCTCGGTGGCCGCCGCGCCCGCGGTGGTGTTGACGCTGTAGATCTGCATCACGCCCTGGTTGGTCGCCGCCTGGGCCAGGGTGTTTTGCTGTTGCTGGGCCGAGACCGAGTTCTGGAACAGGATCGCTACGGATTGCCCCAGGGACTGGTAGATGGTGCCCATCGACATGGCCGGCGCTTCGGCCACCACCTTGACGTTGGTTTGGGTAACGGCGTCGGTGATTTGCGGACTGACTGTACTCATAGATGAAACTCCTTATTAAGAAAGAACAACTTCCGTTAGCGCTCGCCCGATCAAGGGTTGAACGATTTGAGGACCGTCAGCAGGCTGGTCAGGTTGTCGGCCACGCCGCCCTGAGCAACTTTTTCGGTAGCCGCCGCGCCTGCGGTGGTATCGACGCTGTAGATCTGCATCACGCCCTGGTTGGTGGCGGCCTGGGCCAGGGTATTTTGCTGCTGCTGGGCGGACACAGCGTTCTGGAACAGAATCGCCGTCGCCTGGCCCATGGACTGGTAGATGGTGCTCATCGCCATCGCTGGAGATTCGGCCACCACTTTGACGTTGGTCTGGGTGACCGCGTCGGTAATTTGCTCGTTGACTAATGGCATGGTTCAACTTCCTTTGTTTAGTACACGGCGGGTTCCGTGTTAACCAATGAACGTGGCAAAACCCAGGCTGTGAACGAGCAAATGCTCAATGGTCCTCCGGCGCGTCGCCTGCCTGGTCGATACGGGAAAGCACTGCCTCGACCTGCTGCACCAGCCCCAGCATCCGTGCTTGCACGGCTTCCTCGACGGTCTGGCGGATCAGCTGGTTCTGCGCGCTGCTGAGCATCCGCACAGGCTCCTCCTGCGCATCGATAACCGTTGCCTGTTGCTTGGCCGCCAGCCACTGGCGGATCACCGCTTCGCGCTGCTGGGGACTGCCCAGCAGGCTGCTTTCGCTGACCCTGGCCTGCTCCATCAACTCGCGGGTGCGTTGTCTCTCGTTCTCGATCAGGTGCTGGGTCTGGTTGAGCACCCGCTCCATGACACCCGTGCGCGGCTCGCTGCGCATCCAGGCCTCGAGAATCTGCTTTTCACCCGCGGACAGGCTCAGGTTGAGCGCATCGGCCAATTGATAAAGACTCGCTAGCGAGTCGGAATTTTCCTGGGGCATCTCGGCCTCCTCCTTGCTCATTAAAGAACGTGCTGCTGCCCAGTCCCGGAGGGGTTCCGGGACTGGGCGCTCATGACGCCAGGACGGCGTGAATCAGGACGGCGGCGCGCCGCGATTGGCCAGGGTGTTGCTGTACTTGGCGATGCTCTCGTCAATCTTGTCGATGGCTATGCCCGCCGCTGTCGCCTCCAGGGCGCCGGCCGCGGCGGCAACAGCGGCGGCCGCCCCCACCAGCAGGTCAGTGGCCAGGGCGCCCAAGGCGTCCTCGGCGGCTTTTTCGGGATGGTTTTCGACGATGTTTTTCGTCATCTGCTCGAGCAATACCGCCTGGGCCGCCAGCGCCAGCTTGCTGACCCCGTCGAAATAGCCCGCCGCCGATTGCGCGACCAGGCCGGCGGCCTGGCTGATCATCATGTCCGGGGCGATGGCGATCTGTGCCGGGGCATAGCTGAAGGTCTGCGCGTTGGTGAACTCCACCGCCTCGACGATCTGGCTGTTCAGCGCATCGGTGCTGCCGGTCGGCGGCGCCGCGACCTGGACCATCATGTGGTCGTTCATGCGGTCCATCACCGTGCGCGGCGACTTGGCGGGAGTGCTGGGTGGCGGGGAGGTGCCCCTTGTAGTGGGATCAGCAACCTGGGGCCCCGCAGCCGTAGGCTCGGCGGTTTCGGGAGTGCTCGGCTTGGGATTGTTTGGCTCGGTATCGCTTGGCTTGGGATCGGTCGCCTCGGGGTCGGTCGCCGGCGTGGCGTCAGTCTCCGGCTCGGCGGCGACAGCAGGTTTTTTCTTGAACCAGAACATGAGGTATCTCCCCAGGCGTCAGGCCTTCTCGCCGATCTGCATGATCAGCGACACCGCCTTGGAGATCACCGCATTGGAGATCTGATTCAACGCCTGCTGGCTGTTGACCGCATTCTGCAGGGACAGCCCCGCCGAATGACTGGCCACCTGGTACAGCGAGGCAATGGCCTGGGCCGGCGCCTCGGCCACCACCTTGACGTTGGTTTGCGTTACAGCGTCGGTAATCTGGCTGTTGACCTCTGGCATACATCTCTCCTTGATGGAAGACGCCAGCGCAGGCGCGCTGGCGGTGAACTCGTCGACGGTTTCAGGTGCTCATGAAACAAGAACGCCTGACACCCGTCGCTGTGAATGCAAAAGCGCTTTCAGCGCAGCGCCGCCCGCAGCAACTGCACGCGCTTGCGCACCAGGGGCTGGGTAATGCCCAGCTCGGCGGCGATCTGCGGGTATGGCAACTCCTCGACAAAACGCATTTCAAACAACCGCCGCTGGAGCAACGGCAACTGCTCCACGCGATTGCCCAACTGCAGCAGTCGTTCGAGCTGCTCGGTGCACTCGAACACCGATCGGCAAGGCGCGGCAAGCAAGGCCTGGTGATCGTGCTCAAGGTCGATCGAATGATCGAACAGCTGCCCTTCACGCTTGCTGCGGCGCAGGCTGTCGAGAAAGACGTGGTCCAGCACCAGAAACAGAAAGCCCTGCGGCTCTCGGATGCGTTCCGGGGAACGCCTGAAGAACAGCAGGGCTTTGACGGCCGTGTTGGACAGCCACTCCTGGGCCAGGGCCAGGTTGCCCCTGGCTCGCCGGTTGGCCTGGCGCATCAGCTCGGGGTACACCGCTCGCCAGCTTGCCTCGAACAACTGGTCGACCGCCGCCACTTCACGAAAAGATCCCATCGCCAGCACTCCCTGTGCATTCCTTGATGAGCCGACAGTCTCTGATCGCGCACCAGGCGTTCGCTGTTACCTGGGGAACAGTTGGAAAATTAATTCAGCGAGTAGGCCTTGCGCCGCAGATGCTCGACATCGTTGATCACCAGCCGACCGCTCTGGCAGCTGATCACCCCCGAACGCCGCCACAGCTGCAACTGGACATTCAGCTTCGGCCGGCTGGTGTTGAGCATCGAGGCGAGGATGCCCTGGTTGCGCGGAACCGACGCACAGGTCACCGGGACCAGCTCGAAGTCATCGATATTGGCCAGCAGAAACCGCGCCAACCGCGATTCCAGGCGGTGCAGGCAAACCAGTTCAAGCAACTCCAGAATCTTCATCAGGCGCGTCATCAGCAGCATCACGACCCGCTGCCAGAACAGCGGTTCCTCGTACAACGCCCTGAAATGCCGCTGCCCCAACAGCAGCACCCGGGTCGGTCCACAGGCGAAGGCCGAGTTTTCCCGGGCGTGCCCCTCGATCAGCGCCGACTCGCCCACCACCTGGCCGACACCGGCGCTGCCGACAATCTGCTCGCGCCCGTCGGGGCCATGAATCACCGAATACACTTGGCCCTCGACCACCAGCGCGATGAAGTCCAGCGCCTCGCTCTTGAGGTAGAGCACCTCCCGGTCACTCAAGGTGCGCTCCACCGCATGGGTGGCGACATAACGAATCAGATTATCCGGCAACCCCCTGAACAGATCGGAGCGTGCCAGCAGGGTTTGACGCAACGAGAGATCGAGCATTACCACGCCTTTTGAATGCATGCGGTCGCCTTGACTGGCAGGAAATCGCTGCGCGGGCGCGCAGCGGGTTAGAGCGCGTGAAGCCATAGAGCAAAGCAAACAAAGGGACGTCTGGTAGGGGGACTTGTGAATAGGGCGAAGGGGCTTTCGGGTATCGAAAAGGACAAGATAAACAACGAGGCGACGACCAATCATCACGCGAAAAAAAACCGCATGGACGCCCCAAGCCGACATGGGTATGATGTCGCCCGCACTGCACTCGTAGCTCAGCTGGATAGAGTACTGCCCTCCGAAGGCAGGGGTCGTGGGTTCGAATCCCGCCGAGTGCGCCAGCTAGAAACGCAAAAGCCCCAGGTCGCATGGCCTGGGGCTTTTTCGTTTCCATCCGTTGAGTCGATCGAAGAATCACCGAGGCGTGTGCCGACCCACGCCTTGCGGACAGGAGGTCCCGATGCTGCGCCATCCTTTGCTCAACCAGCCCTACCAGCCGGACCTGCGCGCCTGGATCGGTTGTTTCATCGGCTATGACATGCCCCCGGCCCTGGATGCCGAGCTGAGCCGCTACGACCCCAACGACCCCAATGATCGCGAACACCTGATCCGCCATTACTGCCTGGCGCGCTTCAACGCCAGGGAGAACTTCCGTCACCGACAGCGGTTGGTGGAGGTCCTGCAAGCGGCCCTGGACGACCCTGGCTTCGACTTCGAGGAGGTTTGGGAGCCCATTGAGGACGACTACGAATACGATCAATGGCCCGCCGGCTGGCCGGCGCAGATCGACGACAGCCGGGACTTCTTTCAACGCCTGCTCCTGGCGGCCCGGCAGCTGTGGCACGACGACCTGGTCCGCGCCCGGTTGCCGTCCCTGGCCGAATGCCGGGCGATCCCGGCGCGGGATCGCGGCTCCCGCGACTGGCTGTTCAGCGTCGATAATCCCCAAGCCTGGAAAGCCGTATTCGATGTAGCGGCCACGCCCTACGACCTGTACACCCCTGGCCCACAGTTCCAGGGCGAGCAACTGAGTTTGCAGTTGGCGGGCTCATTGCCGCGCCAGTCCCTGCCATCCACCTGGCCGGCCAGCCAGGCACTGACCCACTGCCGCCTGGACCTGAAGATCCAGGGCATCAGCGAACTGCACGTCAGCGGCACCCGTTTCGATGGGCGTATGCACACCCAGCTCACACGCTTGCAGCCTGGTTATTACCTGCGCCTGGACATCGGCTTCGACTGCGTCATCGAATGCGTGGCGCAGTCCGTCGGCATCGCCAATGTCCAAGGCTCACGAGAGGAAGAGCGGCATGATCAGCAACTTTGAACGGGCCCTGGCGCGCCAGGAAATACCGCAGTTCTTTCGTGGCCAGGGCGAGTACCTGACCCGGGACGGCGATTGGGACGAGCACCTGTTCTGCATCAACTGGCCCGGGATATTCGCCTACCTGCGCGATAACGCCGACGGCGAGCAACAGTTGAGCGCCAGCTTCGAGCTGTATGTGTACAGCATCGAGGAAAGCTTCGAGGACTGCTTCGGCCTGCGGGAAAACCTGTTCGGCTACTACTCGACCCGGACCCGCTGGGCGCCCGCCAGCGCCGACCTGCTGGCGCAGCTGCCAGCCCCTTGCCGACGACGGATAGTCCAGCGCCTGAGCTGGTATCGCTGGCAGCTGGAGAACCACGCCCGGCTGCTGCCGGAACGGGCCCGGCGCATGGCCGAAGACGGTGCTGCCGCCGAACTCATCAACCTGCCCGCTTCGCCCTATGCTTGAACGCGCCTGCCGCCGGTTGTCGATCATTCAAAGATATTTTTGCTCCCGTCAGCTGAAATTGATCGAAGGGCTGTGCAAGAAGCCCTTCGTGAAACTCAAGTTCAATTAACACCTCGTCGCGCCACCTCCAATAAATCCACCCCTTCCCTGAGCAGCAAGTATGCCGCGTGGGTCAGCCGATAAAGATCACCATCCTCGATGCCCTTGATCGTCACCGAGGTGAGGCTTTCCAAAAGGTCCGTCCCTGCCTTGATACGGGCATGGGCGCAATCAAGCACGGAGGCTACAGGGGCGTGGCTATCAATCAGCGTTACCTGGCAATCGGGGTGATTGGTATTGAAGGGGAGGTACTGGCTCATAAGTCATTCCTGTTTGGCGAACAGCGCGATCAAGTCCAAAAATCCGCTAGCTGATTCAGCTACAACGGGTCACGAACAAACACCTAACTTAAAAGCCGGATCGCCAAATCCGGTCGCTGATTTTTCAGCAACAGGGAAACTATAGGGATTGAGGCTTGGGAGGAGCAAAGCGGATTGGCTGCATTCGCTGTGAGGCATTTCGCTTCTTGCTGAAGCCTTTTCTCTCCGAAAACCCTTTAGGTGTCTCCAATCTTTTTTGCGATGATGCCTGCGCGCTGCCCGCTACCGAGCGGATACCCGCCTTTTCTCGCCAGACTCATGGAAGACCCCACACGATGAATATCTCGAACCTTTCCGGCAATACCGCGCCATCTCACCAGGCGCGTTATTACTACGGGCCCAACTACAAGAAAATGACCCTGGCGGGCCTGGTCTTCGGCGGACTTTCGTTGTTCGCGGTGTTCGGTACACCCAGCGAGAACAACAGCGTGATCCGGCTGATAGAAGCCCTGGGGCTCAATGGGCATCTGGTCATGCAACTGCTTGGCGTCGTGGGCGTGGCCATGACCATCGCAGTCGCGGGTGCGCTGATCTTCCTGCGCGGTGCCGGCAATCGTTATGTGGTGCTGACGGACAAGAAGCTGGTCGCCCCGGTCAGCAACTTCAGTTCGAAGATCCGCGAAATTCGCCTGATCAATATTTCGGACGTCGAGTTGGTGGAAGTCTTCAACCAGCGTTTCATCCGCGTCCGGCACAGCGACGGCAAGATGGAACTGGTGGAGAACATGTTCAAGAACCAGGAGCTGTTCTACGACTGCTACAAGGCGATCGCCCTGGCCATCGAGGCCAAGGGCCAGAACGTGAAACGCGCGCCCGCCCGCAAGTAAAGGCGCCGGGCGTCAGTCTGGCGTCTGCCGCTGCTGCGTCGATTCATCCTGATCCGCGGCAGGCTGGGCCTGCTGCAGGTCTTCATCTTCTTCGTCGGCCTCGAGCAGAAAGTCCTTGCGACTCTCCTTGATGGCCTGGCGGATATCCGCGCCCTTGGTCGGGCAATTCAGCAGTGCAGCGATACGGTCGATGCGTGGCGCCATGGCCAGCCTCTCACTTTCAGGAAACTGGCTCGATAGTGCGCGTTTTCCGGGTGCCAGGCCATTACTTGCGCGCGTTTTACCCTCAGGGTTGCTGCAAAGCCCGCAGCCGGGCGTCGATGTCCTCATGGGGGAAACGCTGTTTCAGGGCGCTGATGTACTGGTCGGCGACCTTGTCCTGGCCGGTCTGGCGCAGGTGCAGCACATCGCGCAGGGCGTCGTCGAGGATCGACTCCGGCGTGTCGCGCTCGACCTGCTCCTTGCCCGGAAACGACGCCAGGTGCCCCAGGGACTCATAAGGCCCGGCGGCGAAGGCTTCGGTATCCCGTGTCAGCGGCAGGCCCGCCACGGGTGCAGCGGGAGCGGGCGCCGACAAGGCACCTGTGGCATGTGGCGTGGCGGCCAGTTCGAAGCGGTTCGATTCTTCCAGGCTTGATTCGGCGCGGGCCGACTCTGCGGAGGCTGGAGCGGATTCGGCCTGGCGACGCGCCAGCTGGGGAGCAGCGGCCTTGGCCATGGGCGCCGGGGCCAGCACCTGGCGGGGCGCAGGCTCTGGAGTGCGCTGCAACACGCCCAGCAGCAGGGTCACGCCGAACAGGCCGGCGAACGCCACTTGCCAGCGCGGCTGACGGCACAGATCGAACCAGCGTTGCCACAGGGAAGGCTTGGGGGTCGGGGCTTCGCGGCGGGCCGTGGCCATGATCAGGGCGTCGAGGCTGGCCGGCGGTTCGCCGTGGCTGTGCTGGCGAATGTGCTCGAGCATGCGCTCTTCTTCGGTAGGGGGAAGCTGTCGGGCGTCAGTCATGTCAGTACCTCCTCGGCCAGGAGCCGACGCAGTTTTTTCAGCGCATAACGGAAGCGGCTTTTCACCGTTTCCAGCGGCGTATCGGTAAGGCTGGCGATCTGCGGCAACTCCAGTTCGCCGTGGGCGCGCAGCAGGAACACCTCGCGCTGGTCGGCGGGCAGATCCTGCAAGGCGGCGTCGATGCGTTGCCGTTCACGGCTCAGGCTCAGGTGTTGTTCCGGGCCGCTGGCGTCATCGGCCAGGTCGTGCAACTGCTCGTCGTAGCTGTCGTGCAGCGGGTTGCGCAGGCCGTGCTTGCGCCAGTGGTCGATCAGGCGGTTGCGGGCGATCTGGTACAGCCAGGTGCGAAAGCTGGCCCAGCCCTGTGGCGCGCTGGTGGTGCGGATCAGGCTGAGCCAGGTGTCCTGATAGACCTCGTCGGCCAGCTCGGCCTTGTCGCACAGGCTCAGTAGAAACCGGTACAACCCCTGGCGATGCCGCTGGTAGAGGACCTCGAAGGCCGCACTGTCACCCGCGCGATAACGCGCCAGCAGCGTTTCGTCGCTGCTGGCGGGTCCTGACCGGTTCACCGCGGGCATGGTCGTGCTGAACTCCTTCTGGTGGTGGGTCATGACGTTATTCACGGCGGCTCAAGGCCTCCCCGGAACGTCCCGGTTGATCCGCCGGAGCGGCAGTTTGCAGGCTCTGCGCCAGTTCCACCAGTTGCACGAACTCGCCGCGCAGGCCGAAACGGTCTTCGCCCTTGGCGCCGCGGGCCAGGGCGACGGTGTCCTTGAGGCCGAAGTCGCCGGTGTAACGACCGTCCTTGAGCTGCTGGGCGAACGCCGCCACGGCTGCGGCAAATCTTAGATCATCGCTGGCCTGAATGAGTTTGCCGTGCTGCCGCGAAGCCAGGATCGGCCGCTCGATCAGCCGGCTATTGCCGCCCTGCGGTGCCTGGTAGCGTACCCGCAGCATGGCCAGCTCGTCGTCCTTGATGTTCGATTCCGACGACGCCTGGGCCTGGCCATAACGCAGCGGCTCCAGCCAGCCCTGCTCACCCTTGGGCACGATTTCATACAGCGCGGTGACCGTATGCCCGGCCCCGATCTCGCCGGCATCGACCTTGTCGTTGTTGAAGTCCTCGCGTTTCAGCGCGCGGTTCTCATAGCCCAGCAGGCGGTATTCGCTGACCTGGGCCGGGTTGAATTCCACCTGCAGCTTCACGTCCTTGGCCACCACCGCCAGGGTCGAGCCGAGCTGGTCCACCAGGACCTTGCGCGCCTCGCGCAGGTTGTCGATGTAGGCATAGTTGCCATCGCCGGCGTCGGCCAGTTGCTCCATCAGGTGTTCGTTGTAGTTGTCCACGCCAAAGCCGAGGGTGGTCAGGGACACCCCGCTTTTACGCTGCTCGACGGCCATCTGCTTGAGGCGGTCGAAGTCGCTGATGCCGACGTTGAAGTCACCGTCGGTGGCCAGCAGGATGCGGTTGATGCCGTTCTTGATGAAGCCCTGGCGGGCCATCTGATACGCCAGTTGGATGCCCGAGGCGCCGGCGGTGGAACCGCCCGCCGTCAGTTGCTCGATGGCGTTGCGGATCTTCGCCTTGTCCCGCCCGGAAGTGGGCTCCAGCACCACCCGCGATTCACCGGCATAGACCACCAGCGACACCCGGTCCTGCTCGCGCAGTTGATCCACCAGCAGCTTGAGGGTGCTTTGCACCAGTGGCAGGCCCTCGCGGCGATCCATGGAGCCGGACACGTCCACCAGGAACACCAGGTTGGCCGGCGCCAGCTCGGCCACCGCGCGATCCGAAGCCTTGATGCCGATGCGCAGCAGGCGAGTGTGGGGGTTCCAGGGCGACGGCGCGATCTCGGTGGTCACGCCAAACGGCGAACCATCGCCGGGCAGGGCGTAATCGTAGGGGAAGTAGTTGACCAGTTCTTCCAGGCGCACCGCGCCTTGCGGCGGCAGGCTGCCCTGGTTGAGCAGGCGCCGAACGTTGGCGTAGGCACCGGTATCGACGTCGACGCTGAAGGTCGAGACCGGGGCCTGCGCCACGCTCTGGATCGGGTTGTCCGGCAGGTTCTGGTATTGCTCCCGTGGCTCGGCGCGATAGCCGGCGGGCAGCGATTCGCGCGTCATCATCGAAGTGGGCATGGACGCCGGGGCGAGCGTCTTGGCGTTGTTGTATCCGGCCAGGATCACATCGGCGCGCTGGGCCTCGCTCGGCGAGGGCACGGCGGCCTGCGGTGCTACCGTTTCCTGGACGGGCAAGGCACCGCCCCGGGTATCCGGCGCGGACGGGCCGCAACCGGCCATGGCCAACAGCAACCCGGCGGCGCAACCTTGAACGACAGGGCGAAGGTAGTACGGAGGAAGGAACATGGGGGCTGACCTCGGGAGAAATTGATCCATTCCCCCCTTCAGACGAAGCCCCTGGGCGATTCGGGTTAAGCCCCGGAAAAAATTTTTCCCTTAGCGCAGGTAGCGCCGCACCACGCTGCTGTTACGCAGCACGTGGCCGTTGATCTTTTCCAGCAGTTGGGCGCGGGTCAGGCCGGCCGGCAAGGCGTCGGGCGCCAGCTCCAGGGCATAGATCTGGATGATGTAGTGGTGCGCGCTGTCGCCCACCGGCGGGCAGGGCCCGACGTAGGTGGTGGTGCCTTTGCTGTTGGTGCCGCCCAGCCCGTCCAGGGTGCCCTTGGCCCCCACGCCGGCGGCGATCTGCCGGGTCGTGGCCTTGATCCCGTAATGCACCCAGTGATCCACGCCCTGGCCTTTGGCGCCGTCCGGGTCGTGCATCACGATGGCGTAGCTGCGGGTGCCTTCGGGGCCGGCGGTCCAGGCCAGGGCCGGCGACTGGTTATGCCCGCCGCAGCCCTTGGCATCGCTGGCGCTGGCCGGGGTGAACAGGCGGTTGTCCGAGACACCCGGCACGTTCAGGGTGAAACGCTCCTGGGCCTGGGCCGGCAACTGCAGGCACAGCAGGACGGCGCTGGCGGCCAGCCAGGTATTGAGAGAGGCAAAACGGGACATACGCGAGCACCTTCTGCGAATGGGTTCATCGGAGCTTGGAAACAGGAGCCTGGAGACTATAGCTGCGCGGCGAAGCGTCGCGCTTGAGCGATATTGCCGTTGATTGAGCTTGAGCCGCAGCCGCTTGTAAACGAAAAAACCCCGGATTTTTTCAGCTCCGGGGCTTTTTTCGACGACCGCCGGGATTTTTACCCGGCCGCCCTGACCCGCCACCTTCAATCGGCAACTGAATCACCGCTCCACGGAATCCGCCAGCAACTGCGCATGCGGCGGGCGTTCGGCGTTGAGACGGAAGAAGCCGGTAGTGACAAGGCTGATGCCGCCCTCCTCGTCGTTGTGCACCGTCATGGTTCCGGGCTGGCGCATGCGCGCAAAGTTGGCGGCGCTGAGCTTGAAGCTTTCGCTCAGGCGCCGGTCGTCCACCGCCGGCGACGGCAGGCGGCGCCGGGCAAAACCCTTGCTCTTGCGCTGCTGGTAACGCGCCCAGAGGATCAGCACGGCGGCGTTGAGCAGGGCCACCCACAGGTAGATCTGCAAGGTGCCCAGCGCCTCGAGCACGCCGACTTCGATACGCGGGCCGTCGTGGGTGTCGATCAACGGCCACAGGCCACGCGCCAGCAGGTACAGCAGGCCAATCCAGGCCAGCACGGTGAACGCCGCATCGACGAGCACCAGCACTGGGCGTTGACGGGTTCTGATGATTTTCATCAGCGAGCCTCCTCTTCATCATCTATAGGCTTGATGCCACGGTCGGGGCTGACCCAGCGCGCACGCTTCTGGTGTTGGCTGAACAGCACCTTGGGGAAACTGACAAGCGTGGTGAACAGGCTGACGAGCCAGAACACCAGGGGGTACCAGACCACCCAGAACATGGTCTTGCCCAAACCCTTTTCGTACCGGCGATCGATCAGGATGCTGACCGCGAACTGCAGCAGGCAGACCATCGCCAGCACCAGCCCGGTAAAGGCCGGCGGCATCAGGCGGTCGACGGCGATGGCTTCGGGCATGACGATGAACTTGCCGACGCCCCAGAAGATCACCGACAGCAGGAAGGTGAACGCCCAGCCGGTGGACAGGCAGTATTCGAACAGCAGCGGCCACAGGTAGCGGTGGCGCCATTGCCAGATCCCGCGGATGTTCTTGAACAGCACCTCGGCGCCGCCCTGGGCCCAGCGCAGGCGCTGCTTCCACAGGCCGTGCAGGGTTTCCGGCATGAGGATCCAGCACAGCGCCCGTGGCTCGTAGAAGATGCTCCAGTGATCGAGCTGCAGCTTCCAGCTGATGTCGATGTCTTCGGTGATCATGTCCGGGCTCCAGTAGCCGACCCGGTGCAGGGCCGAGCGGCGGAAGGCGACAATCACCCCGGAGACCGTGAAGATCCGCCCGAACACGCGCTGGGTGCGCTTGATCAGGCCGATGATCGAAGAGAACTCGCCCACCTGGACCCGGCCCACCAGGGTCGAGCGGGTGCGGATCCGCGGGTTGCCGGTCACCGCGCCCAGGCGCGAATTCTCCAGCAGCGGCGCCACCAGATAGGCCGCGGTGTTCGGCGCCAGCAGCGCGTCACCGTCGATGCACACCAGGTATTCGCTGCGCGCTGCCACGGCGCCCATGCGCAGGGCCACGGCCTTGCCCTGGTTTTGGGCCAGGTGCACCACCCGCAGCCGCGGATCTTCCAGCGCCAGGGCGTCCAGCACTTGCGCGGTGTTGTCCTTGGAGCCGTCGTTGATCGCGATGACTTCGATGTTCGGGTAGTGCTGGGCCAGCGCCGCGTGGATGGTGTCCGCGGCGTTGTCGCCCTCGTTGTAGCAAGGGATCAGGATGCTGATCAGCGGCTCGCCTGCAAGCGCCGGCGGCAAGGTGTCGTCCTTCCAGGGCCAGTGGCGTTCCCAGTGCAGCCAGAAGTACAGGCCGCCGGCGATCCACAGGCCGGACATGAACAGCGGATAGAAGAACACGAAGTCCATCAGGAACTGGCCGGTCACCAGGAAGATCAGGCCCAGCGGCACACCGAGGACAATCGCCAGAACGAGCAGGGCTAGCAGTCGATCCAACATGATTTAAGGATTCCACTTGGTGGAGAGCGCGGGACGGATGGTCTTCAGGTCCGGCGAGTTCTCGAGAAAGTTATCCGGGTAGTAGCCGAAACTGGTTGCGCCCTGGCGCTTGAGTCGGCCCATCCAGTCGGCCATCTGCACGGCGTCGATATCGCTCGCCGGTTTTTGCGCCCAGTCCCGGGCCTGCAGTTCGAAGACAGTACGGTTGAGCGCGCCGGGGCGTGCCTTGACCGTGGCCACCAATTGCTCCAGCCAGGCGCCGGAAGCCTTGCGCTGCTGGCCCTCCATCAACGGCATGGCCATCGGCGCGGTCCAGTCGTAGTTGGCGAGGAAGTCGTCGAGGTTCTGGGCGAACCAGGCTTCGCTCTGCGGGTTGAGCATCGGCTCGGCGAACAGGTTGCGCGCGGTCAGCACCTGCGGCCCGCGGATCGCCTTGACCTTGGCAGTCAGCTCATGGGTGAAGTCGATCAGGTAGCGGCTCTTGAAGCGGCTCCAGCGCTGCAGGGTCGCCGGATCGGCGCGCAAGGCGGCGATCGAACCGGGCAGGCCGTTGGCGGCGTAGGTGCGCAGCGCTGCGGGGCTGGCGTCTTCAAAATCGGAGAGCACCGCGTCGTCGTGGTAGAGGATGCCGTCCACCGAGGTCAGGCGCGCCACGTCTTCGTAGATCTCACCGATGATGCGCCGCACCTTCGGGTCGAACGGCGACAGGCGCCGGTACTGGTCAGGGTCGGCCGCGACCTGGCCGGTTTCCGGGTCCCAGCGGGTCACGCGGGGCAGGCTCGGGTCGAGGGCGAAACTCAGCACCGGCATCCAGGCGAACACCTTGACGTTGGCCCGGGTGCGCAGTTGCCAGGCGACCCGGTCGAAGATGTCGGCGCGCACCGGCAGGTGGCGGTTGGCGAAATACAGCGAGTGCACCAGGCCATCGCCCTTGGGGTCGGCGAAGGCTTGCAGGAACACGGTATTCACGCCCAGGTCGGCCATGCGCTGGACCAGCTTGCCGAGGTTGATTTCCTGCTGCTGCGGGTCCGGGTCGTAGACGTTATCCAGGTCGACATGGGCCACGCGCATGGCGTTGTTGGCTTCGACGCCGACGATGCTGTTGGAGAAGTGGATGCCGTCCGGGTCCGACGACACCAGGAACCGCGGGCTGCTCATCAGGTTGTCGAGGGTATCGAGGCCGTCGTCGAGGGTCAGGGCCATGTCGTAGCCCTGCTCGCCCACCACCCGCAGCGCGGTGCCGTCGGCGGCGCCGTATGGCCAGACCCAGACACGCGGGCTGTAGCCGGTGGCGGCGCGGATTTTTTTCGAGATCCCCGCCACGTCGCTGCGCAGGCGCGCCTCGAACTCGGCCTCGCTTTCATAGCGCCCGCTGCTGGCGTCATAACGCCGGGTGGCGGCGGCCGGTTGCAGGTTGCCCTGGGGGTTGGCCAGCACGCCTTTGTGGTTGGCGTCGGTGTGGGCGGCGATTTCCACCAGGCCGGAACGGGAGATCTCGCGGACCTGCTGCCAGGTCAGGAAGTCCGAGCGCTGGCGCGGGGTGCCGGCAAAATCCACCGGCTGGTTCAGCGGGGTGTCGACCCACGCCCCCACCGGCGCCAGCAGGGCATGCCAGTTGTAGCTGCGCAGCACCGGCAGCACGCGGGTATAGAAGCTCGCATAACCGTCGTCGAAGCTCAGCAGCACGGCCTTGGCCGGCAGCTCGGGGCCGCCTTTGCGCGCCGCCATGATCTGGTCCACGGTGACCGGCTGGTAGCCGTTCTCGCGCAGCCAGGCCAATTGCTCGATCAAGCGTTCGGTGCGCACGGCCACCACCGCCTGGTCGGGGTCGCGGTCTTCGACGTCGTGGTAGGCAATGCCCAGCACGTGGTTTTTCGGCCACGGGGTTTCGTTGGCGGGCACGGGGCGCTGCGCCGGCGGCAGGAAGTCCGCGGCGGGCTGGGCGCAGGCGCTGAGAATCAGGGCTCCCAGCAGGAGGATGCAACGGGTCATCGGAGGCATCTTCGGACTCTTCTAGAAGCGATAGGTAAGGTCGAGGAGCAGGCGCAGGTCGGTTTCCCGGTCGCCGTCGTAAGGCCGGTTGAGCACGCTCAGGGCGGCGCCGGCTTCGAACACGTCGTTCCAGGTCACGCGCTGGCCATAACTGAGCAGGCCGATCGCCCCGGTGGAGTAATCGCGCTGGCTGTAGGTACCGGCGCCCACCTGGAACTGCTGGCTCCAGGAGGTTTCGTAGCGGTGATAGAGCACGTGGTTGACGTTCACCGTGGGCAGGACCGTGAAGTCCGACTTGGGGTTGAAGTAGGGCGTGTCTTCCTTGCTGTTGCGGCTGGCGCCGAGTTCCAGGCCCAGGTCGACCTGCACGTGCGGCGTGGCGTAGACGCCCTCGCGACCGGTGAGCAGGGCCTCGAGACGGTTGTTGCCATCGCTGAAGTGCGAGGGGCTCAGGGCCAGCCGCCATTCACGGCTCTCGTTGGCCCGCCAGCGCAGGAACGCACTGCCGCCATTGGCGTAGATGTTGCTGTTGAGCGCCCGCAGCGGGGTATTGGCCGAGAGGTATTCCAGGCTGCCGCCGTACTGCCAGTGATCGTCGATGTCGCGGGCCAGGGACAGCCGCGCGCCCTGCTTGTCGTCGAAGCCGTAGGAGTGGTTGGAGACTTCCGCTTCCAGGGTCATGTCGCGGGTCCGGCGTTCCACGCCGATACGCTGCCAGCGGTGGTGCCCGGTGCCTTCCTGGAAGTCGCCGGTGGCATAGCCGAGGCCGCCGAACAGCCGCCAGTCTTCATCGATCGGCGGGCTGTAGAGCACCGTCTCGATGCCGAAATCCTTGCTGCCGGAGACCGCGCCGGCACCGTTGTTGCCGCCGCCGTAGCTCTTGCCGCCATAGGTCTCGACCCGCAGCTCGGCCATGTCGTGCACTTGGCGCTGGCGGGCCAGGCGCTGCACTTGGCGGTTGTCGGGATAACGCTGCACCACGTCGTCGGTCAGGGCATCGAGCTGACGCCATTCCTGCAGGTCCTGGGCGGTGTGGCCCTGGGCAACTTCGAGGCCGACATCGCGCGGCGCCATGCTCTCGGTTTCCTTGAGCAGGCCCTCGGCGCGACGCGGCCAGTCCCGGGCCTGGTACAGGTTGGCCTGGGCCACGCGCAGGCCGATATTGCCCGGCGCCTGGTCCACCAGGCTGGCCAGGCGCTGCTCGCTGCCCGGCAGGTCGGCGCTGTAGGTGCCGGACTGCGCGGCGAGCTGCTGGGCGTCCATCCATTCATCGTTGGGGTTGCCCACCGGCAGGCCCTTGAGCTCGACCCGCGGTTTCTGATTCTTGGCCAGGTCGTCGGCGACCTGTTGCGCTTCCTGCGGGCGATCGCTTTCCAGCAGCGCGTAATACAGCGCGGTGCTGTCTTCGACGCGGTCGCTGACATCGGCATCCGGCGCCGCCAGCACCTGGCGATAGAGGTCGCTGGCGATCTCCGGCTGGCGCTGGTCCAGGTAGGAAGCCGCCACCCAACGCCGGGCGTAGGTGGGGATGGCCACGTCTTCGGCGGTCAGCTTGTGGTATTGGTCAATCACTTGGGCGGTGCGCGCCCGGGCCTTGAGCGCGCCCATGCGGTCGATGCGCCAGCGGGTCACGTCGTCCTTGGCCGCCGGGTCCGGGGTCCAGGTGGCGAGCAACTGGTCGTAATCGGCCAGGGCGCGGTCGGCGATGACATAACGCTCTTTCTCGCTGCGGCTGGCCAGCTCGGCCAGGCGCACGCGCTCGGCGGCCAGGTCGCCTTGCAGACGACGCTCAATCACCGGATCGATCAGCCCCGGACGCTGGCGCGCCAGGCGCAAGGCCGGTTCCGGCAGGCGTGCCCGTTGCAGGGCGAATACGTATTCGCGGGCGACTTCCGGTCGGGTGCCGGCGCGGATGAACGCCTGGTCGAACTCGAACAACGCGTCATACGGCGAACCGGCGCGGGTCAAGGCATAGCCCAAGGCCAGGCGGCGGGTGGCATCGTCAGGCTTGGCCGCCACCAGTTCGCGGGCACGGCGCACGGCCTCCTCAGGCTTGCCGGCATCAGCCTGGGTCAGGGCCAGGCCCAGTTGCAGGTCGGGGCTCTGTGGGTCGCGTTCGAGGGCCAGGCGGTACACCTGGATCGCCGAGTCCCAGCGCTGCAGATTGCGGTAGGCACGGGCGGTGGCGGTCAGCGCCTGGATCGGCAGCACCCGGCCACGGGCCTGGGTTTCATAGACATTCACTACTTCGGTGTCGAGGCCGGCCCAGCTGGCGATCTGCAGGTGGTCGCTGACCAGCCCGGTGCTCAGGCGGTCGGCCGGCACCTGGCGCAAATGGGTCAGGGCTGGCGCATAGCTGCCGGCGCGGGCGTCGAGAATCAGGCGGTCGTACGCCGGGTCGGCGAGGGCCAGGGTCGGCCACAGCAATTGGCTGCATAACGCCAGGCGAAACAGCGGTCGCAAACCATAAAGGCGAACGGGGTGAACAATGGGCGGCATTTCTTCAGCGTCCTTACATGGCTAGCCGGGGTCTTGTGTCCCCCCGCCTGATACGTGCCAGGAAGCCGAATCAGATGACTCGGCCAGATTGGGGCGGAGTCTTCCACGCAAGGCTGATGCAGATGCGCAAATGCAATATTTCTTCAGATTCGTTTTTGCCAGAATCCGCGAACGACGTGGCCTGTAGCCATGTTCAAGGAGGCTCTGGGTGGGGATTCTGCCGTCGGATGCAGGCAAAAAAACGCCCGGCAGATCCGTGCTACGGAGGCCGGGCGTTTCTGGCTGAAAACCCCGCGAAGGGGTTTTCTAGGCTTACTGGATGGTGACTGGCCCCAGTTTGCTCATGACAAAACCGACGAACTGCTCAGGCGTCATTTTCTGGCCGTTGAAGTCCACTTCGTTGTTGGCATAGCGCACCTTGGAAACGATGTCGTTGCCTTCCAGCTTGGCCAACTGGGTACCCAGCGCCATGCCGCTGACCATGTCGGCGGCCATGCTGCCCTGGTCGGCGATCGCCTTGGCGTCGATCACACCATCCAGTTGCGCCTGCAACGCCGCCACGTCGGCGATCATCGGCTTGGACAGCAGCAGGTTCAGGTCCAGCTGGGTGAGCAGTTGCTTGCTCAGTTCGGCCGGCGGCAGATCCATGGATTGCGGCTTGTTCAGGTCCACCACCAGGCTCAGGCGGCTTTCGCCGTTGGCGGTCTTGAACGAGAGGTTTTCCAGGGCGATGTGCGGCTGGGCAGCCAGCAGCTTGTCCAGGTCAGCCTTGACCTGGGCCTGCTCGGCCTCGCTCAGGTTCAGCTCGGGCGCTGGCTCCCCGGCGGCTTCGGCCGCGGCGACGGCGTCTTCGTAAGGTTGCAGCTTGTTCTGGTAGACCTGCATCAGCGACATGCCGGAGGCGATGTCGAGGTTCTTCATGCTCCAGGTCATTTGCGCCGAACCGACGGCTTTGCCGTTGAGGGCGACTTCGCCGATCTTGTAGTCGGCACGGCCGGCCAGGTGGGCGCCCTTCTCGTCGGTGGCGCTCTTGATCTGCGAATTCTTGAAGCTGAGCACCGACTGTTTCTCGCCGAACGTGGCCTTGGTGCTGGTCAGCTCCAGGGTGTTGTCGCCGACGTAGAAGCCATAGTTGCTCTTGGTCAGGTTACTGGCCAGGGTCAGGCCGTTGAGCTCGACCTGCACCGGGGTCTGGTCTTCGGCGACGCTGTTGAGCTTGAGGCTGTCCATGTAGCCTTCGGCCTTGACCTTCTGCGCTTCGGTGCTGGTCGAGAGGTCCAGCTTCAGGCCGGAGAACTTGAGGGTCGATTTGTCATCCAGGGCCGTCTCCAGCGGCAGCAACTCCAGGTTGCCGGTGGCGGAACGGTCGTAACCCAGGTTGACCACGCCCTTGAGCGGGGAAACATCCTTGGTGGCGGCGAACCATTTCTCGGTCAGGGCGTTCTTTTCCAGCTCGTAGTGACTGGTGGCCATGACCGGCAGCCATTTCAGGGTCATCAGGCGCGAGAACGGCAGCGGGCCGTGTTCGATGCGATCGACGAACACCAGTTCGACGCCCTCGGCGCTGTCGCCGAACATCTCGCCCTGGCCCTTGAGGCGGTAGCGCGCGGTGCTGCTGAACAGATTGCGCTCCAGCGAGACCAGCTCCAGGCTGGCGGTACCGTTGGAACCGACCATGGCCGCCTGGAGTTCCTTGTTGGCGTCGGCAATAGAGGTTTGCAGCACCCCTTCCAGCTTGGTCCCGGTATACCAGGCGCCGCCGGCGCTGATAGCGCCCACTGCGACGACGATTCCTAACAGTACGCCTGCTGATTTATTCATTATTTGACCCGATCGATCCGTTGTTGAATGTGTGGTCGTCTTCCCTGAACCCGGCACGGGTTGTGGCTCGACTGTGCGTAAAACTGCCGAAGATTAGCACCGGCCAGGCCGGGCGGCCCAACCTTTCCATGTGAAAAGTCGTGAACAGGCGAAGGCAAAACACACCCTGTAGCCGCTGGCGCAGCCTGCGATCGATTGCGCAGCAGTCGTAGGCCAGACGACGCGTTTTTCCAGGTAGATAGCGGATTCAGGTTTTGCGATTGCTCCGTCGGAATGCCGCCCAAACCGGTCGCAGCCTCGCACGCTCGGCAGCGGCTACAGGGTTTCCGGGCCTACCTTCGGCAGCTAGGCGTGCTCGGAGTATTCGACTTCCAACGCGTCGAGCTGGTGATCGAAGCTTTTCAGGCGGGCGGTCCAGGTGTAGACCAGCACTTCGAAATCCCGGTTGATCACCGCGCCACCCGGCGTTTCCGAACGCGGGTCGCAGAAGTCCAGTTGATAGCGCTCGCGGGCCATGGCGGCGGCGACGTCAGACAGTTCGCGGGCGTTGTTCAGCCAGTGGCGACCGTCCGCGGCCTGTTTATCCAGCAGTACACACTGTTTTTTCAGGGCTTCGAGGCTTTTTTCCAGGGGGGTGCCGGTCAACTCGCCCATGACTTCCTGGAAGGTCCGCCCCGGCTGCCAGTAACTGCCCCAGAAGTAACGGTCGAACACCGTTTCGACCCGGCGCAGGGCGACTTTGGTGTCCCAGATCGCCACCAGGGTCTTGCCCTGCTCCAGCTGTTTTTTCTTGATTTTCTGGGTCTGGAACGACGTCCAGGCCACGAAGACGATGGCGCTCACCGCAATCAGCGCGCTGGCGCTGTCGAGAAAGATCATTGCCTTGTCGATCTGGTGCGCCAGCATGACACCGTAGAAATAAGTCGCAGAAAGCAGCACCAGTGCAACGATGGCGCACCAGAAGCCGAGAGCATAAGGGTTTTTCATTATTCGAATCCCCATGACCATCACGTGCCTGACCGCTGGCCGAGCACTGGACGCAAGGTGCTCACCCAACTGATCAAAGCATAGCAACGGCCTCAGGGTTTGCCGGGGTTCGAGGCTTGCGTTCGTCCGCTTTCCCAGCCACCGCCCAGGGCCAGGAACAGGTCGATCTGACTCATCGCCACCTGGGTGTTGGCCGCCGCCAGTTGGGCCCGTACGTCGGTGTAAGTGCGGGTCGCCTGCAGGTCGGCGAGGAACGACTCGCGGCCAGCCTGGAAGAAGCGGTGGGTCTGGTCGGCGGCCTGCCGCGCCGACTGCTCGGCATCGGCCAGGGCGTCGCGGCGTTGCAGTTGGGCGCTGTATTGGGCCAGGCCGGTCTGGGTTTCGCGGATGGCGTTGAGCACCACTCCGTCGAAATGCGCCAAGGCGCCCTGGCTGGCGGCTTCGGCCTCATGAATGCGTTCGCGGGCGCCGTTGGCCGGTACCGTCCAGCTGATCAACGGGCCAAAGCCCCAGCGGTTGGTGGAGGGTTTGCCGAGGTTGTCGACGATGCCCACGGTGCCGACGGTGGCACCGATGCTGATGTCGGGGTACAGGGCGCCGGTGGCCACGCCGATTTCCGCGGTGGCGGCGGCCAGCCGGCGCTCGGCCTGGCGCACATCCGGACGGCGCTTGAGCAGGGTCGCACCGTCACCCACCGGCAACAATTGCGCAATGTGGGGCAACTCGGCGCAACTGCCGGTGCCAGCGGGCAGTTGCTCCACCGGTTTGGCCAGCAGCATCGACAGGCGGAACAGCGCCGACTGGCGCGCCGCCTCGTAGCGCGGCAGTTCGGCGCGCAGGGACTTGAACTGGGTCTGGGAGCGGGTGACCTGGGTTTCGTCGCCACGCCCGGCGTCGCGCAGGCGCTGGATCAGCGCGGTGCTCTGGGCTTGCAGGCTCAGGGAGTGCTCGGCGATCTCGCGCTCTTCGTTGGCCGCGCAGATCTGCGTGTAGGCCCGCACCACATCCGCCACCAAGGTGATGCGCGCGGTGTCTGCCGCGGCCTGGGTCGCGTCGGCATTGGCCTTGGCCGCCTCGATGCCGCGTTGCAGGGTGCCGAACAGGTCGAACTGATAAGAGGTGCTGACGGACAGGTTACCGACGTTGGCCACCGGCACTTTCTCCGGCAGCAGGAAGGCTTCGCCGGATTCCTGCAAACGCTCGACCCCGGCCTTGGCCCCACCGCTCCAGCCGCCGGCCGCCTGGGCCTCGTCGACCTGGGCGCGGGCCCGCGCCAGGTTGGCCGCCGCGACCCGCAGGTCGGTGTTGGAGGCCATGGCCTGCTGCACCAGCTGGTCCAGCCGCGGGTCCTGGTACAAGCGCCACCAATCCGCCGGGACCGGCGCCGAGACCACGCTGTCGCTCGAACCGGCCAGGTCGCCCTGCAAATCGCTGCGATGCAGCGCCGCGTCTTCCGGCAGTTGGTAGTCCGGGCCGACCATCTGACAGGCCGACAGCAACAAACCAAGCCCGGCCGCGACCACACGCAGGGCGTTGTTCATTGCGCCGGCTCCGACCGGGTTGGCGCCTGATCGTCGATGATCGACACAGTGGCGGTACGCCCGGCGATCATGCGGAAGTCTTCCGGCACCTCGTCGAAGGCAATGCGCACCGGAATCCGCTGGGCCAGGCGCACCCAGCTGAAGGCCGGGTTGACGTTGGGCAGCAGGTTGGAGCCGCTGCTGCGGTCGCGATCCTCGATGCCGGCGACGATGCTTTCGACATGCCCGCGCAGCCGCGCGCGATCGCCGATCACCCGGATATCGACGCTCTGGCCGATATGAATGCCGTCGAGCTTGGTTTCTTCGAAATAACCGTCGATGTGGAAGGAATTGCTGTCCACCACCGACAACACCGGGCGCCCGGCGGTGACGAACTCCTGGGTGCGCGGCGCGCGGTCGTTGACGTAGCCATCCACCGGGCTGCGGATCACCGAACGGTCGAGGTTCAGCTGGGCGCTGTCCACCGCCACCTGGGCTTCGGCCAGGGCCGACTGGGCACGGGCCACGCGGGACTGGCTTTCTTCCAGCTGCTCGCGCGGCACCAGGTTGCCCAGGCCGAGGTTGCGCTTGGCCTCTCGTTGGGCCTGGGCCAGGGTTTCCTGGCGGTCGGCCAGGGACGCCCTGGCCTGGCGCAGGGCCAGGCTGAAACGGTCCTGGTCGATGCTGAACAGCACCTGGCCGCGCTTGACCAGCTGGTTGTCACGCACCTGCACCTGCTGGATCAGCCCGGAAACGTCCGGGGCGATCTGCACGATGTCGGCACGGATATGCCCGTCCCGGGTCCAGGGCGCGAACATGTAGTACATCACCATGCGCCAGACCACCACGACCGCGAAGCTCACCACCAGCAACGTCAGGACCACACGGCCAATGGTCAATAAAGGTTTTTTCATGTCATCAGGTATCGACTGAGTGAGTCCACGGCGCCGAGCAGCAAAGCGTACAGACCAACGTTGAACAAAGCCCGGTGCCAGACCAGACGATAAAAATGCAGGCGCGTCAGCAGCCCGTGGACCACCAGGTACAAGCCATAGGTAATGCCCATCAGCACCAGCAGCGTGGGCAGGAACACCCCGCTGATATCCAGGTCACCGATCATAAAGGCGCTCCATCGATGCCATGGGGCAGCGGTTCCTCAAGTTCGCCGCCGCCGACGAACTCCACGCCAGGCAGCAGGGCCAGGCGCAGGCCGCTGAGGGCATGCAGCAGGTGCAAACGGGTTTCGCGGTCGTCCTGGCTGTGGGCATCCAGGGTGCGGCGGGTGCGGTCCAGGGTCATCAACAGGCCGCTCGGCGCCGGCAGGCGTTCGCCGGCCTTGAGGCAGGCCTTGAAGTAGGCGCCGACCTCGGCCACCACCTGGCGCAACAGTGCCTGCGCGTTACCCTGTGCCCGCGGGGCATAGGCCAGCAGGTCCAGCAGGTTCAGGCCGACCCGCACTTCGCGCAGGGCCGCGCCGGTGTCCTGGCCGGTCATGGCCAGCCGCGGCAGGTGCTGCATCAGGCGGTCGAGCATCTGCACGCCCAGATGACGGTGTTCGGCCAGGTTGGCGGGTTCGGTCATGCCGACGATGTCCTGCCAGCTGAAACGGGTCAGGCGCTTGGCCGCCAGTTCCGAGCCGAACGGCCGCGCGACCAGGGTCCAGACAAAGGCGAACAGCAAGCCCATGGGCCCGGCCAGGTTGGAGTTGGCGAAGCTCATGAAATCGGCGTCGTAGGCACCCTGGATGCTGATGAAGGACGAGGTGTTGACGATGGTCAGCAGCATGCCCAGGTAAAAGCGCGGTTGCACCGTCAGGGTGCCGACGCAGATGAAGGGCACGGCGAAGGCCAGCACCAGCATCGGGAAATCGTGCAGGTTGGGCAGGATCAGGAACAGGTAGAGGCTGGCGAACAGCACCGACATCGCGGTCCAGAAGAAGAACCGGTAGATCTGCGGCGCCGGGTCGTCCATCGAGGCGAAGAAGCTGCAGGCCACCGCTGCGAGGATCACCGCGCTGCCGCCGTCGGTCCAGCCCAGGAGGATCCACAGCACCGAGGCGACGATGATCGCCAGGACAGTGGAAGCCACCGAATACAGCATCAACCCGCGGTCGAGGAAGGGCGTCAGGCGGCCCAAGCGCCAGTGGCGATAGACCGCGCGCCAGATGTCCTGGCTTTCGCACTGGATGGCGTGTTGCAGGCTGCGGCAGTCCTGCCACAAGTCGATCCATTCGCCGAGGCGGTACAGGGCGTTGGAAAACAGCAACTGGCGCCGGTCGTCGAGGGCTTCGGCATCGGGTTGCAGCGCTTCAAGCTGGCCACGCAGGGCCTGCCAGCGCTCGACCGACGCGCCCTGGGCGGTGCTTTCCAGCCATTCGCCCGCCTGGGCCAGCAGCGGCGCGAACCTATCCACCAGCTCTGGGGTGCGCCGCTCCAGGGCGTACAGCGCATCGTCCAGGGCGTCCACCACGGGCAGCAGGTGGATCATGCGCCCGCGCAGTTCCTTGGTATTGCGCACGGTCTGCGGGCGCGCACCTTCGTGGGGCAACTGGCCGATCATCAGCTCCAGGCTGTTGAAGGTGGCGACCATGGACGCACGCAAGGCGCTGACTTCTTCGGGCCGCACGTCGCGGCTGAGAAACCGCTGGCTGTAGGTGGACGCATCGGCGAACCATTTGCCCGCCGAATCGACGAACACCGGCGCCAGCCGCCGTGGCCAGAACATGCTGCCGATCACGGCCGCACAGACGATGCCGAGGAAGATCTCCTCGGTACGGGCCTCCGCCACGTCCCACACCCCCAGCGGGTTATCCACCACCGGCAGGGCGATCAGCGGCAGGCTGTAGCCGGCCAGCATCAGCGCATAGCTGTTGGCGGTGCGCAGGTGCAGGGAGAGGAACAGCAGGATCCCGGTCCACAGGGCGATGATCACCACCAGCAGATAAGGACTCTGCACGAACATCGGCACGAACAGCACCGCCGCCGAGGCGCCGAGCAAAGTGCCGATGGCGCGGTACAGCGCCTTGGAGCTGGTGGGCCCGACGAACGGGCTGGAGACGATGTACACCGTGGCCATCGCCCAGTACGGACGCGGCATCTGCATAAGCATGGCGATGTACAGCGCGATCATCGACGCGGCAAAGGTGCGCACGCCGTAGAACCAGTCGCGCGCGGGGGGTACGCCGGTAAAGAATCCGCTCAAGAAAGCACCGCCGGTGGCTGGGCAGCCGACTCGAAAGCGCGGATCACCTTCAGCGCGGCCTCAAGGTCCGCCGGTGTGATGCCTTCCAGCACCTCGCGGCGCAGACGCACCAGCTCGGCTTCCACCGACTGCACCAATTCGCGGCCGGTGTCGGTCAGGCTCAGGCATTTGGCCCGGCGATCGTGGGGATCTTCAGCGCGTATGGCGTAACCGGCGCTGCACAGCTGATCCAGCAGACGCACCAGGGACGGGCTTTCCATCCCCGCCGCCTGCGCCACCGTCACCTGGCGCACGCCCTCGCCCAGGCGCCCGATCATCAGCAGGGGCACGGCGCAGGCTTCGGAGATTCCATAGTTGACCAGCGTGCTCTGGCAGATCCGCCGCCAATGCCGGGCGGCGACCACCATGCCACTGCTGATATTCATCTGGAGTGATTCGAGAGAGTCGGGCAAAGGAAAGTTCGCACACAGTTAGTTGGCTAACTATTAATGCTGCACGAATTTCAGTCAAGTTTTGAAACAATTGAGCGACCGATCGTCGTCGCGGGATAACCTGGACAGGCTAAGGTACTGAAGATGTATATACTTGGTATATATGTTTTGCAGGAACTGCCCCATGCCCAAACACGCCGTTTTCACGATGAAACTCGAAGCCGACTTGCGCGATCAGTTTATGGCCGAGGCCGAGGCCAGCCATCGACCCGCATCGCAGATCGTCCGGGAAATGATGCGTCAATTCGTGCAGGAACAACGGGAAGCCCGGGAGTACGAGGCCTTTCTGCAACAGAAGGTCGACACCGCACGCACCTCCATGACAGCTGGGAAAGGCATCGCCAACGATGACCTGGAAGCCATCTTCGCGGCTCGCAGGGCACAGGTAGCGCCCCGGCAATGAATGTGATCTGGACGCCGCAAGCCGCACAGGACCGTGCAGACATATGGGACTACCTGCATGACCTGAATCCGCAGGCGGCGCTGGACATGGACATACGCTTCAGCCAATCGGCTACGCAGCTGGCGCAACATCCTCAAGCCGGGCGCCCCGGATTGATCGCCGGCACCCGCGAACTGATCCCTCATCAAAGCTACCGCTTGGTTTACCAACTCCATCAGGACGCGGTGTGGATCCTGGCGCTGGTGCACACCGCACGCCAGTGGCCTCCAACCGAAGCCTGATGCCTCAAACACCCCGCCCCTTCCTCAACAGCACATCCAGCTGATCCACCACTTCCGCCCAGTCGGCGTCGTCGAGAATCTCGTTGCGCAGGAAATCCGCCTGGCTGGGGGTCCAGAAGAAGGCATCCGCCAGGTGCAGTTCCGGCTTGAGCGGCGAATGGGTGGCGATGAAACGGTCGATGTCCACGGGGTCATCGGACAGGCCGAGTTGTTTGAACAGGGCGGGCAGGCTGTGGGATGGGGATTCCATGGGGGGCTCCTGAGTGGGTTGGGAATACCTGACGACCGCCGCGCAGTCGATCGCGTGCAGCCGCGCTCCTGCAGAAACAGTCTGCAGGAGCGCACCAACGAGCAAAGGGTGCTACAGGCACCGACGGCGCTAGTAGCTGACCTCGCACACCTCGGCATGAGGCACCATTTTCAGGTACTCGTCCATGCTCAGATGCACCAGGTTGTTGTGGTTGCCGGCTTCCAGGTAGATGTCTTTCTGCCGGGTCAGCAGCGGATCGATCACCACGTCCATCCCATAGGATTCGCCCAGGGCCGGTACCGCGCCGCGTTCGCAATCGTTGAACAGATGCGCCAGGGTGCTTTCCCGGGTGATCTGCCATTCGTTGCTGCCGCGTACCTTGCTCAGGTCCAGGTGGCGGGTGGCCGGTAGCACAGCCATCAGGTAGTGGCCGTGACTGTCGTCGAGGATCACCGACTTGGCCACGCGTTCGGCGGGAACTCCCGCTACCCGGGCGGTCTCCAGGCTGCTCGACGAATGTGGATGAGCCACCACGTCAAAATCGCAATGCGCCTGTTCCAGGCTGCGTTGCACGGTTCTTGCCATACGCATGATGCACCTCGGTGTCCTGAACGGCTTTGCAGGACTATGGGTTAACGACTGTCACTCCCTCCTCAAAGTCTAGGCCGCGCCGCCCTCGCCCACTGACGAACTTCCGAACGGCACGCAAACGTGAAACGGCTCAGAATTCGCTCAATCCCACGCTCTACTAGACTCAAGGACAAAGCCAGCGAACGGCTGGCAACCGAGGCACATGACTCTCCAGGAGGGTCGGATGAACGGGCGTGGGTGGCGGGCAACATTGAAAGGGCTGCTGCTGGGTGTGCTGATCGGCGTGCCGACCGGGCATGCCCAGGCCGTGAAGCCGGTGGTAGTGCTCACCGTCAACGATGTGATCAGCCCCGCCAGCGCCGACTACGTGGTGCGCGGCCTGGACAAGGCCGCCGACGAACAGGCCCAACTGGTGGTGCTGGGCATCGATACCCCGGGCGGCCTCGACACCTCGATGCGCTCGATCATCAAGGCGATCCTCGCCAGCCCGGTGCCGGTGGCCAGTTACGTCGCCCCCGGCGGTGCCCGCGCCGCCAGCGCCGGCACCTACATCCTGTACGCCAGCCATATCGCCGCCATGGCCCCGGGCACCAACCTCGGGGCCGCCACCCCGGTGCGGGTCGGCATGCCGGGGCAGCCCGACCCGGGCGCCAACCCGCCCGCCGCGCCACGCTCGGACAAGAACCCGGAACCGGAAACCGACACCCTCACCCACAAACAGATCAACGACGCCGCGGCCTACATCCGTGGCTTGGCGCAATTGCGCGGACGCAACGCCGAATGGGCGGAACAGGCTGTGCGCGAGGCCGTCAGCCTGCCGGCCCAGGAAGCCTTGAAGCTGAAGGTGGTCGACTATGTCGCCGATGACCTGAGCGGCCTGCTCAGGCAACTCGACGGCAGGTTCCTCATCGCCGCCGGCCAGGCGGTGCAGCTGCATACCCTGGGGGCGGCGGTGATCCATCACGACCCGGACTGGCGCACGCAGCTGCTGTCGGTCATCACCCACCCCAGCGTCGCGCTGATCCTGATGATGATCGGCATCTATGGGCTGTTCTTCGAGTTCGTCAACCCGGGCACCGCGGTGCCCGGCGTGCTCGGCGGCATCTGCCTGCTGCTCGGGTTGTATGCCTTGCAGCTGCTGCCGGTGAACTACGCCGGCGTGGCCCTGATCCTGCTAGGCATCGCCTTCATGGTCGCCGAAGCCTTTCTACCGACCTTCGGCGTCATCGGCTTCGGCGGCATCGTCTCCTTTGTGGTCGGCGCGGTGATCCTGATGGACACCGATGTCCCGGGCTATGGCATTCCCCTGCCGCTCATCGTCGGCCTGGCGGTGATCAGTGCGCTGCTCCTGGCGACACTGGCGAGCATGGCGGTGCGCGCGCGACAGCGCCAGCAGGTGGCGGGCGACGCGGGGCTGGTGGGCAGTGTCACGGCGATCACCGCGGTACAAGCGGGCAACCCTTACAACGGCTGGGTGCTGTTGCAGGGCGAACACTGGCAGGTCCTGAGCGCAACGCCGCTGCAAACCGGGCAATGGGTACGGGTGGTGGCGCGCAAGGGGCTGCTTCTGGAAGTGACGACGGCCGAGGCCACGTCGCGAGGAGGATGAAATGGGTCTGGAATTGGGTTTTGGCGCGCTGCTGGCGCTGCTGTTGGCGTTGGCGGTTTCGACGTTTCGCATTCTGCGCGAATACGAACGCGCGGTGGTGTTCCAGCTCGGACGCTTCTGGCGGGTCAAGGGGCCGGGGCTGGTCCTGCTGATACCCATCGTCCAGCAGATGGTTCGTGTCGATCTGCGTACCGTGGTGCTCGATGTGCCACCCCAGGACGTGATCACCCGCGACAACGTCTCGGTCAAGGTCAACGCCGTGCTGTACTTCCGCGTGCTGGACTCGCAGAAAGCGATCATCCAGGTCGAGGACTTTCTCATGGCTACCAGCCAACTGGCCCAGACCACCCTGCGCGCGGTGCTGGGCAAGCATGAGCTGGACGAGCTGCTGGCCGAGCGCGAGCGCCTGAACGCCGATATCCAGCAGGTGCTGGACGCCCAGACCGACGCCTGGGGCATCAAGGTGGCGAACGTCGAGATCAAGCACGTCGACCTCAACGAATCGATGATCCGCGCCATCGCCAAACAGGCCGAAGCCGAACGGGAACGCCGGGCCAAGGTGATCCACGCCGAAGGCGAATTGCAGGCCTCGGAAAAGCTTATGCAGGCCGCCGAAATGCTCGGCCGCCAGCCCGGCGCCATGCAGCTGCGTTACATGCAGACCCTGGGCGCGATTGCCGGCGATAAAAGCTCGACCATTGTTTTCCCGCTGCCCATCGAATTCCTCAAGGGCATGGCGGACTTGTCGCCGAAGAGCTGAGACGGGGCTGCGGGACCGCACAGCTGCGCCACTGTTCCAGCGCCGCGTAAGGCGCCTGCGCCCATTGCTCCAGTTGCTCCCGCAGCCGCGCTGAAGCCTGTTGCTGCTTGCCCTGGCGATCATCGACAAAGGCCTGGGCCGGCTGCTTGGCATGCTGGCCGACCCGGGCGAATGCCGCCCTGCGTTGCTCGGCGCTCAGGCCGAAAAAATCCCCCAAATACCCCTCCATCGCGGCGGGCAGTTCGCTGTAGTTCAGCGCCAGGCCATGGTGTTCGCGACAGTGCTCCAGCCCTAGTTGCAACAAGCGCCCCAGGCGCCGGGCGATCCAGCTTTCCCGGTCCAGGAAGGGCTCGCCATCGTCCAGCGCGCTAGGCCCGATCAGGCCCGGCGTCATATGCATGCCGGCACGGCGCAGATGCGACACGGCAATTTCCAGCGGTTCGCGATACAAGAACAGCCACGGGGTATCGGCGAAGCACTGGCGCAGCAACGGCAGTTCGCCAATGTTCCAGGCATCGAGCTTGATCACCAGCCGCTGCTCACTGCCACGACGCACCTGCCCATAGGCCGACAGCAAGCCCATCAGCGCGGCAGCCCGCTCCTGCGGCGCCAGCGAACTGCGTAGCAATGCATCCAACGGCGGCGGTTCGGACACCAGGATATGATCGTCCAGATGAGCCAGCATCTGGCTGACCAGGGTCGAGCCGCAGCGCGAGGCGTGAAAGATAAAGGCGCTGGGAGCCAGGCCCGGGCTAGGTTGGCGCCATTCGGTCAGGGCAGACAAAGGCGTCTGGCGCCGGAACGCCTGATTGAACGGCAGGCGCAGGGCCTCTTCGACCGCCTCGCGGAAAAACGGCTGCGACAGCGGCCTGTCGCCGAACCAGCACCAGTCGACCCGCCACTCGTCACGCGGCTGCCAGATGCGGATCGGCAACCAGCCGTGCAGGTTCAGGCCGTCCATTGTTCATTCCACAGGCGCCGCCCCTGGCGCATGGCCGAACGCAGGTCTTCGCGGGTGAACGCCAGGCCACGCTCGGTCGCCAGGGCCAGGGTGCGCTCGATGAAGGCTTCGCTGTCGGTCAGCTTCTGCAAGGCCTGGCACAACTCGAGGTCCTCTTCGAGCAACCGGCAAAACTGGGCGAAGTCCACGGCAGCGCGGCCCAGGCCAGGCGCCGGAGTGGTCGGCACGCCGTCGGCAATCGCCTGTTCCAGCCAGGAATCGGGGCGGCAATCGATCACCAGGTGAATACGTTCCTGGCTGTCGTGGTTGTCCACTCGGTGCGGGCGCGACAGGTCGAGAAACCAGCACTCCCCCGCCAGCATCGGCATGCGCTGCCCGTCGAGCAGGAAATCCACCCGTGGCGGGCTGAGCAGGGGGATATGCAGGCGCAGGTCGGCGTCCGGGCCGCCCAGGTCGTAGTCGCGGTGTTCATGAATGCGTGCCCCCGGGCCCAGTCGCAGCAGGCGCGCCGAGACAATCTGCAAGGGCAGATGGCGCAATGCCTGTTGCCAGTCCGGGTCCTGCCGCCAGGGCTCGCGCTGTACCGGCAGGCCCTTGCCCGGCGCCAGCTCGGAGGGCGCGTCCACAGCCGAGATCAAGGCCACGCCGCTCCAGTCGCCTTCGTAATAGCCGCCGTTGAAATGGCCCTGCCAGGCGCTCGGGTCGATTCGCGCCAGGGCGCGCAACAGCCGCGGCAGATCCACGCTGACCGGCAGCCGAGCGAACGCCGGACGACTCATGAAGCAGGCAGCACCTTGCGCTCGACCAACCAGCCGAGCAATTGCCGCTGGCAGTCTTCGATCGACTGAACGCCGGTATCCAGTTCCAACGCAGCCCGTGGCGGCTCGTAGGGCGCCGAGATACCGGTGAAACCGGGCAACTCGCCGCTGCGGGCACGGGCGTAATGCCCCTTGGGGTCGCGCTGTTCACAGACCGCCAGCGAGGCGCTGCACCAGACTTCCAGGTAGTCCTCGCCCAGGCGCCGGGCGAACAGCTCGCGCTGCTCGATCAGCGGGGCGATCATCGCCAGGATCACGATCTGCCCGTTGTCCACCAGCAAAGCCGCCAACTCGCTGGCGCGGCGGATGTTTTCCCGACGGTCGGCTTCGGCGAACCCCAGGTCGCGGTTCAGGCCGCCGCGCAAGGCGTCGCCGTCCAGCACCATGCTCTGCCGACCGTGCTGGAACAGCCCGGCCTGCAGCGCCTGGGCCAGGGTCGACTTGCCCGCCGCCGGCAGGCCGGTCAGCAGGATCGCCACCCCGCGATGGCCGTTGCGCGCCTCGCGCTGGGTCCGGCTGACGCTGGCCTGGGGCGCCTGCAGGTTATTGTCTTTGGGCATGGGCCACCGGTGTGCTGATGTTGCCCGCCGCCCAGTCGGCCTCGCGGCTGGCCAGCGCCGTGGCGATGGACTGCACCTGGGTCGATTGCACCTCGTTGGGCAGCGGGTCGAGCCCGGCGCTGGCGAAGATCTGCCCGTAGGCGTTGCGCAGGTCGGCATAGGCCAGGTCGCGTCGCAGGTCTGCCTGCAAGGTGTTCAGCTCGCCCTGGATCAGGTCCAGTTCGCCGATGCCGTTGGCCTGGTAGCGGTTGCGCAACTGGCCGATGATCTGCCCATCGATATCCGCCAGTTCCTGGCTGGTCTTGAACTGGCGCAACGCGTCGCGGTAGTTGGCGTTGGCCACATAGACCTGGGCCAGCACGGCGATGGACATGGCCTGCCGGCGCGCCGCGGCGACGTCTTCACCGGCCTTGGCAGTGTCGATAGCCGCCGGCGCGGATAGCACGTTGAACAGGTTCCAGGTGACCTTCACCCCGTAGTCAGCCCACTTGTCGTTGACCAGAAACGAGTTGCTGTCGTAATGCCCGCCGGCGGAGAACTCCAGGCCCGGCAGCAGGCGCAGCATGGCCTTGCGGGTTTCCGCGGCGCTGATGCGGCTCTGGTAATCCTGCTCGCGCAGTTCCGGGCGGCTGGTCAGCGCCTCGTGTTCGAGGCGGGCCATATCGACCTTGAGTTCCGGCACCGGATAGTCGTCGGTGGTCGCCAGGGTCAGATCGGTACCCATGGGCAGGTTGATCAGGGTCGACAGCTCGGTCTTGGCCAGGGACAACGCCCGGCGCTGCTCCTCCAGCTGGCGTGTGGCCTCGATCAGCGAGCGCTGGTAGGCCAGGGCCTGCACCGGGTCGCCGATGCGTTGCTCGCTCATGCTCTGGCTGTTGCTGCGGGCCTGGTCGACCCGGCCCATGAGGCTGTCGATCTGTTTGAGCAGGCGTTCGGCCGCCACCGCCCGCCAATAGGCCGAGCGCACGTCCTGGACGATGGTGTTGATCACCTTGCGCCGACGCTCCTGGACGATCAGCCGCTGGTCGCCCTGCTGCTTGGCATTGATGTAGCTGACGCCGAAGTCCAGCACGTTCCAGACCATGGTCAGGTCGGCCACTCTGCGGTCCCGGTCCTGGGAGGTCGAGGGTTCCAGGGACTGGCTACCGGTCTCCACGCTCTGGCTGCTGGAGGCGCTGACATTGTTACGCCCCACATAGCCTGCGGAGAGGGCCATGCGCGGCAGCATGTCGAAACTGGCGAGGTCCAGCTGACGCTTGGCCAGGGCCTCCTCCATGATTTTCAGCCGGCCCTCGAGGTTGTACTTCACCGCCCGGGCCATGGCCTGGTGCAGCGTCAGCGGGCCACTCAGCGGTTCCTGGTCCTTGTACATGCTCTGCAGGTCGCTCCTGGCGCGCTGCTCACTGGTACTGCGTTCAATCGGTTTACTGCTGACGGCACAACCGCTGACCATCAGCGCCAACAAGCTGACCCCGAACAACTTCTGACTTTTATTCATCCTTGTCTCGCCCCTGGGTGCCGCATCGTATTTATGTATTGTTTCAGGCCTGCATTGCGCTGATGCCGGCCTGTTCGAACGCCTTGGCCAGATCGCGGATCGGCCGTTGCTCTGTGTCTTGCATCACTTGCAATTGCTGGGTCAGCGACGGTGCCCCAAACACCCCGCGCCCGCCCTGGGAAAGATCGCCGACCTTGGGCTTGTCGCCAAAAGACTTCAGCGAGCCGCCATCCTCGGTGGAGTCCTGGCCGAACAGCAGCGACAGCGTGCTTTGGCTGAACACCCCGCCGTCGCCGCCACCGAAGCCCAGGAAGCCATGGCCATTGCCATCGCCGCCGGGATCGCTGCTGCCGAATACCTGGGCAATGAAGCTCGGCGCCAGGGCCCCGTGATTGATGAAAATATCCCCCAACGGCCGGATGCCATTGCCCAGCACCCGCTGCTCGAACAGTGGCGTGAAGGCCAGTGGCGACCCCAAGTCGCCAACGGGTGGCGTGGTGAGGGTGGGTTGCAGCGGCACATAAGGCGGCAGCGACGGAACCACCGGGTCGCTCGAACGGAACTCCGGATCGCCCACCGGCTGCTGCGTGGGTGGGTTGGCCAACGGCATGGTGTTGATCGCGTAGTTGTTGGAGTCGGTGCTGCCACTGCCGGTATTGCCGAATGAGTCGCTCACCCCGCTGTTGTTCAGGCTGATCAGGTTGCTGGTATCGCTGATATTCGCCGTTGGCGTCAGGGTCGCGGTCCAGGTCCGGCCGCCGTCGCTGCTGCCCAGGGCGCTCAGGGTGCCGTTGGCCACCGTCAGGTCCGAGTTGGTGAAGCCGCTGATCGCCTCGCTGAAGGTGATGGTCACGCTGCTGGTCTGGCCCACGCCGAGGCTGCTGTTGGCGACTACGATGGTCGCGGTCGGCCGCTGGGTATCGATCAGGTAATTGTTCGAATCCGTGCTGCCCAGCCCGGTATTGCCCGAGCCGTCCGTCACGCCACTGCCGTTGAGCGTGATCAGGTTGGTCGTATCGCTGACGTTGGTATTCGGCGTGAAAATCGCGGTCCAGGTGATGCCGCCATCGCTGCTGCTGACCGCGCTCAAGGTGCCATTGGCCACCGTCAGGTCGCTGTTATCGAAGCCACTGACCGCCTTGCTGAAGGTGATGGTCACCAGGGACGTGTCGCCCACCGCCAGCATCGGGTTGGCGACCACTATGGTTGCGGTGGGGCGCACGGTGTCGATGACGTAGTTGGCCGAGTCGGTAGTGCCACTGCCGGTGTTGCCGACGGCGTCTATCACTCCGGCATTGTTCAGCGTGATCTGATTGCTGCTGTCGCTGATGTTGATGGCCGGGGTAAAGGTGGCGGTCCAGGTAACCCCGCCATCGCTGCTGCTCAAGGCCCCCAGGGTACCGTTGGCCACTGTCAGATCCGAGTTAGTGAAGCCGCTGATCGCCTCGCTGAAGGTGATGGTCACAGTGGTGGTTTCGCCCGCCTTCAGGGCAGTGTCGGCCAGCACGATGGTGGCGGTCGGCCGCCCGGTGTCGATGATGAAATTGTTCGAGTCGGTGCTGCCGCTGCCGGCGTTGCCCGCCGCGTCACTGACCCCGCTGTTGTTGAGGGTGATCAGGTTGGTGGCATCGCTGACGTTGACGTTCGGGGTGAAGGTCGCGGTCCAGGTGATGCCGCCGTCACTGCTGCTGACCGCGCTCAGGGTGCCGTTGCTCACCGTCAGGTCGCTGTTATCGAAACCACTGACCGCCTCGCTGAAGGTGATGGTCACCAGGCTGGTTTCGCCGATCGGCAGGATCGGGTTGACCACCACTATGGTCGCCGTCGGGCGGGCCGTGTCGATGCTGTAGTTGTTGGAATCGGTGCTGCCAGTGCCAGTGTTGCCGGAGGCGTTGGTCACGCCGCTGTTGTCCAGGGTGATCAGGTTGCTGGTGTCGGTGATGCCCGTGGTCGGGGTGAAGGTGGCGGTCCAGGTGACGCCACCGTCACTGCTGCTCAGCGCGCTCAGGGTGCCGTTGGCCACCGTCAGGTCGGCGTTGGTGAAGCCGCTCACCGCCTCGCTGAAGGTGATGGTCACGAGGCTGGTTTCACCGGCCTTCAAGGCCGTGTCGGCGATCACCACGGTGGCCGTCGGCCGCACGGTTTCGACGGTGTAGTTGGCGGAGCCGGTGGTGCCCATCCCGGCGTTGCCCGCCAGGTCGCTGACCCCGGTGTTGTTCAGGGTGATCAGGTTGCTCAGGTCGGTGATGCCCGCCGTCGGGGTGAAGGTGGCAGTCCAGGTGATACCGCCGTCGCTGCTGCTCATCGCGCTCAGGGTGCCGTTGGCCACTGTCAGGTCGCTGTTGTCGAAACCGGTCACGGCTTCGCTGAACGTGATGGTCACCACCGAGGTTTCGCCGGCCTTGAGGCTCGAGTCGGAGAGCACGATGGTGGCGGTCGGACGCTGGCTGTCGACCGCGTAGTTGTTGGAGTCGGTGGTGCCGCTGCCGGTGTTGCCAGCCAGGTCGGCGATGCCGGTGTTATCCAGGGTGATGACGTTGCTAGTGTCGGTGATGCCGACGGCCGGGGTAAAAGTCGCGGTCCAGGTGATGCCGCCATCGCTGCTGCTGACCGCGCTCAAGGTGCCATTGGCGATGGTCAGGTCGGCATTGGTGAAGCCGCTCACCGCCTCACTGAAGGTGATGGTCACCAGCGAGGTCTGGCCCACGCCCAGGGCGCTGTCGGCGACCACTATGGTCGCGGTCGGCCGCACCGTATCGATGGCGTAGTTGTTGGAATCGGTGGTGCCGCTGCCGGCGTTGCCGGAAGCGTTGGTCACGCCGCTGTTATCCAGGGTGATCAGGTTGGTGGTGTCGGTAATGCCCGTCGTCGGGGTGAAAGTAGCGATCCAGGTAATGCCGCCGTCGCTGCTGCTCACCGCGCTCAGGGTGCCGTTGGCAATCGTCAGGTCGGCATTGGTGAAACCCGTCACCGCTTCGCTGAAAGTGATGGTCACCAACGAGGTTTCACCGATCTTCAAGGCGTTGTCGGCGATCACTATGGTCGCGGTCGGCAGGACAGTGTCGATGCTGTAGTTGTTGGAGTTGGTGGTGCCGCTGCCGGTGTTGCCGGCCAGGTCGGCGATGCCGGTGTTGTTCAGAGTGATCAAGTTGCTGGCGTCGTTGATACCGACGGTCGGGGTAAAGGTCGCGGTCCAGGTAATGCCGCCATCGCTGCTGCTGACCGCGGTCAGGGTGCCGTTGGCGATGCTCAGGTCGGCGTTGGTGAAACCGCTGACCGCTTCGCTGAAGGTAATGGTCACCAGCGAAGTTTCACCGGCGCTGAGGGCGCTGTCGGCGACCACGATAGTCGCGGTCGGCCGAACCGTGTCGATGGCGTAATTGTTGGAATCGGTGGTGCCAGTGCCGGCGTTGCCGGACAGGTCGGCGATGCCGGTGTTGTTCAGGGTGATCAGGTTGGTCGTATCGCTGATGCTGGCGCTCGGGGTGAAAGTCGCGGTCCAGGTGATGCCACCGTCGCTGCTGCTCACCGCGCTCAAGGTGCCGTTGGCGATGGTCAGGTCAGCGTTGGTGAAACCGCTCACCGCCTCGCTGAAGGTAATGGTCACCAGCGAGGTTTCGCCGATTCTCAGCGCGGTATCGGCGACCACTATGGTCGCGGTCGGCCGCACCGTATCGATGGCGTAGTTGTTGGAATCAGTGGTGCCGCTGCCCGCGTTGCCGGAAGCGTTGGTCACACCGCTGTTATCCAGGGTGATCAGGTTGGTGGTGTCGGTAATGCCCGTCGTCGGGGTGAAAGTAGCGATCCAGGTAATGCCGCCGTCGCTGCTGCTCACCGCGCTCAGAGTACCGTTGGCGATAGTCAGGTCGGCATTGGTGAACCCCGTCACCGCTTCGCTGAAAGTGATGGTCACCAACGAGGTTTCACCGATCTTCAAGGCGTTGTCGGCGATCACTATGGTTGCGGTCGGCAGGACAGTGTCGATGCTGTAGTTGTTGGAGTTGGTGGTGCCGCTGCCGGTGTTGCCGGCCAGGTCGGCGATGCCGGTGTTGTTCAGGGTGATCAGGTTGCTGGCGTCGTTGATACCGACGGTCGGGGTGAGGGTGGCGGTCCAGGTGATACCGCCATCGCTGCTGCTGACCGCGGTCAGGGTGCCGTTGGCGATGCTCAGGTCGGCGTTGGTGAAGCCGCTGACTGCCTCGCTGAAGGTGATGGTCACCAGGGACGTCTCGCCCGCCGTAAGGGTGCTGTCGGCGACCACTATGGTCGCGGTCGGCCGCACCGTGTCGATGGCGTAGTTATTGGAATCGGTGGTGCCGCTGCCGGCGTTGCCAGCTGTATCCGTGATGCCGGTGTTGTCCAGGGTGATCAGGTTGGTCGTATCGCTGATGCTGGCGCTCGGGGTAAAGGTCGCGGTCCAGGTGATGCCGCCGTCGCTGCTGCTCACCGCGGTCACGGTGCCGTTGGCAATGGTCAGATCGGTATTGGTGAAGCCGCTGACCGCCTCGCTGAAGGTAATGGTCACCAGCGAGGTTTCGCCGATTCTCAGCGCGCTGTCGGCGACCACTATGGTCGCGGTCGGCCGCACCGTGTCGATGGCGTAGTTGTTGGAGTTGGTGGTGCCCACGCCCAGGTTGCCCACGGCGTTCTGTACACCGGTGTTGTCCAGGGTGATCAGGTTGGTGGCATCGGTAATGCTCGAAGTCGGGGTGAAAGTCGCGGTCCAGGTGATGCCACCGTCGCTGCTGCTCACCGCGGTCAAGGTGCCGTTGGCGATGGTCAGGTCGGCATTGGTGAAACCGGTCACCGCCTCGGAGAAGGTGATGGTCACCAGCGAGGTTTCACCGATCCTCAAAGCATTGTCGGCGACCACTATGGTGGCCGTCGGGTGCGCGGTATTGATTACGTAGTTGCCCGAATCCGTGGTGCCGCTACCACTATTGCCGGCCAGGTCGCTGATCCCGGTGTTGTTCAGGGTGATCAGGTTGCTGGCGTCGCTGATGCCATCGGTCGGGGTGAAGGTGGCGGTCCAGGTGATGCCGCCATCGCTGCTGCTGACCGCAGTCAGGGTGCCGTTGGCGATGGTCAGGTCGGCGTTGGTGAAACCACTGACTGCCTCGCTGAAGGTGATGGTCACCAGGGACGTCTCGCCCGCCGTAAGGGTGCTGTCGGCGACCACTATGGTTGCGGTCGGGCGGACGGTATCGATGGCGTAGTTGTTGGAATCGGTGGTACCGCTGCCGGCGTTGCCGGCCAGGTCGGCGATGCCGGTATTGTCCAGGGTGATCAGGTTGGTCGTATCGGTGATGCTGGCGCTCGGGGTAAAGGTGCCGGTCCAGGTAATGCCGCCATCGCTGCTGCTCACTGCGGTCAGGGTGCCGTTGGCAATGGTCAGGTCGGCGTTGGTGAAGCCGGTTACCGCCTCGGAGAAGGTGATGGTCACCAGCGAGGTTTCACCGACTCGCAAGGCGTTGTCCGCGACCACTATGGTCGCGGTCGGCCGTACAGTATCGATCGCATAGTTGTTGGAGGTGGTGGTGCCGACCCCGGCGGTGCCAAGGCCATTGATCACCCCGGTGTTATCCAGGGTGATCACGTTGGTGGTATCGGTGATGCTCGAAGTCGGGGTGAAGGTGGCGGTCCAGGTGATGCCGCCGTCGCTGCTGCTCACCGCGGTCAAGGTGCCGTTGGCGATGGTCAGGTCGGCATTGGTGAAACCGGTCACCGCCTCGGAGAAGGTGATGGTCACCAGCGAGGTCTCGCCAATTTTCAGCGCGGTATCCGCCACCACTATGGTCGCGGTGGGTGGTGGCGCATAGGCGGTGTTGAGGACGCCGCCGTCGTTGTAGATGTTCGCCGACGACGTCGGCGAAGTGCCGGTGGTACCACCGCCTAGCGCTGTACCGCCGGCGCCACTGGCGGCCGCATTACCGCTCAGGGCAGCGAAGTTGGCCGCGGTCATCAGCAGCGTGCCTTTATTCCAGATCGCGCCGACACCCCGGCCGCCGATCCCGCCGTTGCTGGCGTTGCTGCCTTGGCCACCACCACCGCCACCGCCGCCGCCCGCGCCGATGTTGTTGCTGATGGTCGAGGTACCGATCACGGTGATGGTGCCGCTGGAGGCGTTGTAGATACCGCCGGCGGCGTTGCCGCCCGCGCCGCCGACCTTGTCCCAACCCGCGCCGCCACCGCCGCCACCGATGGAAATCGTGCCGTTGGTGGCCGTGGCACCGTTACCGCCGTTGCTGTAGTAGGACACCCCCACGCCGCCTGCGCCGCCGGTGCTGGTACCACCGCGACCGCCCATGTGGGTGGCGTCGTAGCCACCGCCATAACCGCCCACGCCAGCACTGCCAGCCTGGCCGCCCAGCGTGCCGGTGCCAGGGCCGGCGGAACCGCCGTGGCCGCCACCCTGGCCACCCAGCCCGCCGCCGCCACCACCGCCACCGCCGTAGAACGCACCAGTGACACCGCCGCCGCCACCGCCGCCCGAGGCCGCGTTGGAGGTCACGGTGACGTTGTTGAGGGTGAGGTTCCCGGCGTTGAAAATCCCCCCGGCCATGGCGCCGGTCGCGCCATACCCGCCATTGCCGCCGTTGCCCGAGACCAGGCCCCGGGTGATCACCAGGCCATCCAGGGTCACGGTACTGCCCGAGGCCACTTCGATGACCCGGGTCTTGTATTGGCCGTCGAGGGTCACATCCGCCACCCCGTCGTTATTCAGGTCACCATCGACGGTCACGCTCTTGTTGATCAGCAGTTCGGAGGTCAGTTGCACCGTCATGCCGCTGCTGAAGGTGACGATGTCGCCGTTCTGCGCCGACGCCAGCGCCGCCCGCAGCGAACCCACGCCGGTGTTGGCGTTGTTGGTGGCGGTCCAGGTCGCCAGCCCCCATTGATAATCCTGCATGGCCTGGGTGGACAGCACGTTGGCGCTTTCGATGGTGCCGGTGGCGATCTCCAGCTCCCAGTCGCCGCCCACGCCGGTGCGATCGTTGGAAGCGGCCACGTCGCGACCGGTCAGTTGCGCCAGCGAGTCGACGAAACTCAGGCCGCGTTCGCCCTCGGCGGTGTAGCAGCCGTAGATCAGGATATCGCCGCCGGCGTTCATGTCCTGGCCGATGTCCGCCAGCACCGCGCTGCGGGTCTGGACGTTGTCAGCCGAGAGGTAGCTGTTGCCCAGCCACAGGTCCCCGGCATTGCCGTGGGCGATGATCTGGACCGAACTGACGCCCTGATGCTGGTCCAGGTAATCGGCGATCTGCTGCAGGCCATCCCGGTTCGCCCCCAGTTGCACCACCTGGGTGCCGGGCGCCATGCCCTGGAGCAGGCTGTCGGCGTCCTTGACCCGCGAATCGACGAACACCACCGTCAGCCCCGGCACCGCGGTCGGGGTCGGGGTCGCTGCAGGCGCTGCATCGGCCTGGCCGTGGGTGTCCTTGCTGACGCTCGGCTGATCGGCGGCGGTCGGCGTCTTGGCCACGTCCGTGGTGGTGTGGCTGTCCGGCTGGACGGTATCGGCCACCGTCGCCGCCACCGCGCCGTCGAACAGCATGCGCGGTTCCAGAGGCATGATCATCGGAGAGGCCAGGGCATTCGCCCGCCCGGTGGCCCGCTGATTGACCCGCGACTTGCCTTTGCTCCACCACATGATGCTCACCCGGACTCGAACGTACTGAAAGGTGCAAATGAAAACCGCGGTCAACGGACCGCGGCGTCGGATTTCATACGAATGACATTGGCGGCGCTGGATGCCCCGTCTTTCCAGAAGGACAGCTCCGCATACTTCTCGAACAGGTCCGGCGGCAGGATGGTGCGCCGCGACTGCAGCGCCACCCGCGCCTTGACCTTGTGCAGGCCCGCGACCCCCAGCGCCTGGTCGAACTCGGGCGCGTCATAGGCCAGGCTGTTGAAATCGTGTTCGAACCAGGGTTCGCCGATAAAGTCATAGATCAGCCGCATCACCCGATCCGGCGCCTGGCTCAGCAGGTCGTAGTCGACGATCAGCATCGAATCGGCGTTTTCGCCGTAGTAGGCCTCTTTCAAGGCCGTCCAGGCATACCCCACCAGGCGGTTGTGCTGGGCCAGGGTTTCGCAGCGGCTGTAGACCGAATTGCGCTCGACCGCATCGCCGAACAGCTTGGTGTTTTCGAAGGGGTTGGCCCGGTACAGCCGTTCCAGGCTGTCCATGACCCAGGCGACATTGCGCACGCAGGCGATGGTCTTGGCCTTGGGAAACAGGTCCTTCAAGGCCGGCAGGCGCGCGCACCACTGGCGGTTGGTGTCGAAGATCACCGGTTTGTCGGCCTTGTCGGCGTAGTAGGAGTCGAACAGCCCGCGCAGCAAGCGACGGCGCATGTCGAGGTCGATGACCGCGCCGAATTCGCTGCCGGCGCTGCATTGCTCGAGGATGCCGCTGAACAGCGCACCCACCGGGCTGGTCATGCCGGCATGGAAGCGCGGGTTCTGCAGCAGAATGGCAGACAGCAGGGTCGACCCTGAGCGCGGTAAACCGGAGATAAAGTGGAACTGCGGCAATCCCTTCACCCTAGCTATAAGTCCATTTATGGAACAAAGCGTAGTGCAAGGTCAGAAAACCAACAGTGGTGTTTTGATATCAATTCGGAGCAAAACCACAAAAAATATGTGCTCAAAAAAACAGCAACCGCTCTGGGACTGAAAGTGAATCGATTAAGCCTCTGATCACCCTGAATTCTGCCTTTCGTCACCGGCCTGTTCACAAACCGATTTTTTTGCGAAAACCCGCCCAAGGCGTCTATCCAGCAGGTTTCCCTGGCTGGCTACACAGCGCTTTCACCGACGCCTGGCCCTGCGCCATACCGCACATCAGCAGCAACCGGGCCGTGACCCCGCCGGCAGTGAATTCGCCGGTTTTTCGCCAGTGCGCCGGCAGCGGGGCGAATTCATCGGGTTGGTCGGCCGTGCCGATCAGCCAGACACGGCCACTGCCCATCGGCAACGCCGACAGCCGGTCGAGGTAAATCCTGTCGGCCTGCTGATCGATCAGGGTGCCGAAGCCATAGGCATTGGGTCGGGTCGAGACCCCGGCGGGTGTAGGCGGGGTGTAGAGCAGCGGCTGGGCATCGGTGCGGTTGTAGTAGACGTAACTCAGGTACCACAGCAGATCGCTGGTGACGATCCGGTCGCCGGCCAGGTAGCGCTGGTTCACGTAGTCCACCAGCACGCTGATCTGATCGTTCACGTCCACCGTGGCGTTGTTGTTCAGGCCGACCACCTCCGCCCCGCCGAACAACAACAGGATCGCCAGCGCCAGCACACGGGTCTGCGCCAGCAGCCGGTCGATGGCAATCGCGAAAATCAGCGGCAGGCCCAGGGCATAGGCCGTCAGGTAGCGCTCGATGAACACCGGCGAAACGAAGGACACCGCAAACACCAGCAACAGCGGCAGCAGGGTGTAGATCACCAGCAACCAGTGCCAGCGCCAGGGCGAGCGGTCGCGCCAGGCGAGCACGGCAACAACGCTCAGCACCAGCAGCGGCAGGCCCGCGAACAGCAGCGGGGAGCGGGTTTCGCCATCGTCCTGGGTCAGCAGTTGCCAGACCATCGAGGGCAACGAAGAAAAATCCACCGACGGCTCCCAGCCCACGTCGCCGCTGGCTTTCAGTTGGTCGATATGCTGCAGCAGGTCCACCAGCCCCGGCAGCCAGGGGGCGAACAGCATGACGATGGCAAGGTTGGCCAGCCACCAGCCGGACTGGTTGATCGCCCGGCTCGGGGGCGTCGCTTGCAGGCGCAGCAACAACAGGTACGACCAGTGGACCAGCACGCAGAGCGCGGTGAAATAGTGGGTGTAGAACGCCGCACTCATCAGCAGCGTGTAATACACCAGGTAGCGCTGACGCCGTGGCTGCCTGACCCAGTACACCAGGGCGATAGTGGCGCCGAGCAGCCATACCCCCAACAACGCATACATGCGCACTTCCTGGCTGTAGCGCACGGCGGTGGGCAGCAGGGCCAGCAGGAACCCGGCGAGGATCGCCGCGCGACGGCTGGCGATCTGCGCCACCAGCCACACCCCCAGGCCGACACAGACGATCCCCGGCCAGGCGCTGAAACTGCGAATGGCAAAGATGCCGTCGCCAAACAGCGCGATCCAGCCGCGCAGCAGCATGAAATACAGCGGAGGATGCACGTCATGGGCGGCATGCACCCAGAGTTCGCTCAAGCCATAGCGGCTGAGCAACAGGCTGGAGCCTTCATCGCCCCAGATGGCGGCGGCGGTCAGGTCGTAGAAGCGGGTGGCCGCCGCCAACAGCAAGATCGGCAGCAGCCAATACGCCCGCAGCACCGCGATCAGGCGCTGGGCGTCGCTCGTTAGCCGATTGGCGATGCCCGGCTCGGCCGTATCCAGCAATTGCGACTCTCTGCGAAACGGCATGAATTTCCCCCGCACCCACGTTTTACCACCACAGCATCGCTGTTTATCCGACCGGACATAAGGCACCCCATCACCCCAGGCGACTGGCGGAACAGCGTCTACGCTAACCATTGCTGTCAACGAGCCCGCTTGGCGTTCTGACCCTATCGGTCAAGCTGTCAGGCCAGACACCAGGGATCGGCTCAGGGAGTTCCACTGATTAACCTGAAGGATAAAAAACTATGGAAGTGTTCATGGGCACCATTCAAGCTTTTTCCTTTAACTTCCCTCCAAACGGCTGGGCCTCGTGTTACGGCCAGACCCTGGGAATCTCACAGTACCAGGCGCTGTTTTCGCTGTTGGGCACCTACTACGGCGGCAATGGCACCACCAACTTCCAACTGCCGAACCTGCAAGGGCGCCTGCCCATCGGCCAGGGCAACGGGCTGGGCCTGACGCCCCGGGTGATCGGCGAGGTTTCCGGCACCGAAAACGTCACCCCCACCCTCAACAACCTGCCTGCCCACACCCATACCCTCGCCGGCCTGAACGCGGCCACCACACTGCAGCTGGCCAACCCCGCCAGCAATCCGGCCAGTACCCCGACGGCCACCAACTCGTTCATCGGCACCTCCGGCGGCGGGCCGGGCACCGCCACCATCTACTCCGACAAGCAAGGCACCACGCCAGTGCCGCTCCAGGGGGTCAACACCACGATCACCGGCACCATCTCGCCCGCCGGCAACGGCCTGCCGCTGCAGGTGATGAACCCGTTCCTGGTGATCAACTTCAGCGTGGCCCTGAACGGCCTGTTCCCATCGCGCAATTGAAGTTCGCGCCGGGGGATATTCCCCCGGCCCTTTTTCCGGCCAGGAGTGGCGCCATGCTGCATCTGCTGCAAAGTGAGCATTTCCAGCCTTTGCTGGGGCAAACCTGCAACCTGTTGCTACCGGACGGCAGCGTCTTGCCGGTCCATATCGAGTCCATCAAGGACACCCCCCAGGCCCGCATGCCGAACAGCGCGCGCATGCCCTTCTGCGTCGAGCTCAACAGCCTGGAGCCGACAGCGTTCGTCGACGGTCTGTGCGACCTGGAGCTGCCCGGCGTCGGTCATCTGCAAGGCATGTTCGTGTCGCGGGTGCCGGCCCTGGGCCGCGATCCGACGCTGGGTTATTTCTATATCGCCTTCAACTGAACCGGGCGTGCCTGGCGGCATCGCCCCAGGCACTGGCTCGAATCCGCGGGGTTGCGCCGCCTATCCGCGCGGGCCGGGGTACCACACCAGCCGCTCGGCCGCCGGGTTGGCTTCCTCGACCTGAAACCCCAGCGCCAGGTAATGCCGGCGCGCATGGGGGTTGCTGGCCCAGACCACAGTAGCCACCGGGCAGCGCACCTGCTCGGCGGCTTTCTGCACGCCCTGCAGCACCGTGCGTCCGTAACCGCGACCGCGGGCGGCCGGAATGAACGCCAGGTACAGCACGCGGATTTCATTGGGGCCGAAATCGGTGGTCAAGGCGCCGATGGCGCTGCCGAGCTTTTCGATCACGTAGTGCATGGCGCCGGGGAAGTTCTCCCCCGCGCCCTGCTCCTGGATCTGGAACTGCTGGGCGATCACCTGCTCGATCTGCTCCTGCTCGCCATCGATCCATTGCAGATCGCTGCGCGCCGAGCGGTAAAGGCTTTGCAGGAACGGTCCGTCGGTGGGCCGCGACGGACGTACCACCAAGCCATCGGACATGGCTGAATCCTTATGCAACATATGCGTTCTCCCTGAACATTCCTTGTTTCAGAACCCGCTTTCCCTCACGCCCAGCGCCGCCAGGCGCCGCCAGGCCGTACCCAGCAGCGACTCGCCACGCCCCTGCAACACCACCACGCCGCGCAGCGGCTGGCTCGGGGTGACGCTGGCATCGAGCACCTTGAGCCTAGCGCCGTACTGCGCCTGGACCGGTTCGGCGCGGTGGTTTTCATCGCGGCGCACGGCAATCGGCCCATGGTGATCGGAGGTCAGTGCCTCCTGGTCGATATAAGCCACGCCGTTGGTGTCGACTTCGGTCAGTTGTACCTCGAGCGCCGGGTGCATCGGGTCGTCGGCGATAAAGCGCCCCGTGGCCCCCGGCGCGACCCGCCACAGGTCGGCCTCGGCGAGAAAACCACGCAAGCGCGCCCCCGGTTCGACCACCCGGGCCAGCGGATCCTTGGGCGATACCCAGCGGCCCACCTGCAGTTGTGGCAGCAGGTCGCGCAACTGGCCGGCCTCGGGCGCCCGCAGCGACAGGCGCTCGCGTTGCGCCGACAGGCCACGGTATTCGGCCACGGCCTCGGCCAGTTGCTGCTCGACAATCCCGGCGTCGGCCGCGGTCTCGCTGCGCCCGGCGCGGCGGCGCATCTGCAATTGCTGGATCTCGATTTCCCGGCGCGCGATGGCTTGGCGTGAGGCCAGGTCCGGGGACTCAAGTTCCACCAGCACCTGGCCCTTGCTCACTGCCTGGCCGTCGCTGACCTTGACCTGCTGAACCCGCGCCGCCACCGGCGCATGCAAGGCACTGGCGCGTCCAGCTTCGAGCATCGCCGGCACCTCCACCGAGCTGCGCCAGGGCACCGCCACCAGCAGCAACACCGCCACCAGCCCCAGGCTGCTGAGCAACACTCGCGGCGCATCGGCCTGTTCGCGGCGCGTCCACCATTCGCGCCACTCGCGCACGATGGGCAGGAAGATGAACCACACCAGCTCCACCAGCATCAGGAAGATGCCCAGCAGCTTGAAAAACAGGTGGTACACCGCCAGCGCAATCCCGAAAAACAGCACCGCGCGCCACAACCACGAGCCATAACCCCACCACAGCAGACGCCGCTGCATGGCCGGCGACCAGGGCTCCGGCGCGGGCTGCCGATAGCCGAACAAAGCCTCGCGCAAGCGCCAGCGACAGAAGGCAAAGGCCCGCCCCTGGAGGTTATCCACTTCCCAGAAATCGCTGAGCAGAAAATAGCCATCGAAGCGCATGAAGGGGTTCAGGTTGATCACCAGGGTGGTGATCCAAGTGGCGCTGGCCAGCATGAAGGCCGCGGTGCGCGCCGGCCCGTCCGGCAGCAGCGACCAGGCCAGCAGGGCAATGCTGGCCAGCAGCAACTCGGCCAGTACGCCGCCGGCGCCGATCAGCAAGCGTGCGCGACGGTCATTGACCCGCCAGGCATCGCTGACGTCGGTGTAGAACATCGGCAACAGCACCATGAACGCCACCCCCATGCTCTGCACCCGGCAGCCGGCGCGCTTGGCCATGAAGGCGTGGCCGAATTCATGGCACAGCTTGGCGAAAAACAGCGCCACGCCGAACGCCAAGGCACCGCCGAGGCTGAACAGGTGGGGGAAGGTCGCCAGGAAGCGCTGCCAGTCCCGCGACACCAGGAACACTCCCAGCCCCAGGGTCAGGGGCAAGCCGTAGCGCAGCAGACCCGGTCCGAACCGCGCCAGCCACGGCCAGGCACGATTGAGAAAGGTGTCCGGGCGCCACAGCGGGATACGAAAGAACAGGTATTGGTGCAGCAGCACCTGCCAGAGGCTCTGGTGCTGCGCGGCGGCCTTGAGCTCATAGCTGGCGCGCTGTTGCGGATCGAGGGCGGTGATCAGGTCGTGACTGCGCAGAAAGCCCAGCAATTCATCCAGTTCCGCGCCGCCCAGGGGCAGCCCCGGCTCACGATTGGCGGCGCGCAGCACCTGCCCGGCGTCCCCCAGGGACCAGTGCCTGAGCAAACGCATCGCCACCGCGCCGAGCTTGAAATAACGGCCGCGCACCGGGTCGGCCAGGGTCCAGCGCGGCGAGCCGTCCAGCGCCGGCGCCGCTGCCGACAGCTGCAAGTCCGCGCGCAGGCTCGGCAGGTCCATTACAGACCCACGCTCTGCCGCAGACCGGCCAGGGGCCGGCGCAGCAGGTACAGCGCCAGTGGCGCGCGCTCACCAAAGAGCTTGGCCGTGCCGCGCAGGCCAATCCGCGGCGGCGCCTCGCGAAAACGCGCATCGAGGCGGTAGGCCAGCTGCCCGCCCGGCGTCGGCTGCGCTTCGTAGGCCGCCCGTTCGAGGCTGGCCAGGTGGCGCTGCAACGGGTCGCTGTCGAGAAACAGCGCCACCTGCGCGCCAGGCTCCAGGGCAATGGCGTCGCCCACCGCCAGTTCGATGCGCAACTCGGCCTGGCTCGGGTCGGCGATTTCCATCAGCCGCTCGCCGGTCTGCACCGGTTTTCCGGTCCAGCGCTCGGCGTCGGCGAACACGGCGATGCCATCCCGTTCAGCCCGTACTTCGCTGCGCTTGAGCAATTCGCGGGCGTAATCGCGTTCAGCGCGTTTCTGCTCGACCCGGGCCGCCAGCAGGTCGATTTTCGAACTGGATTCGGCATCGGCAAAGGCCCGCTGGGAGTTGGCCTTCAATTCCGCCTCGGCCACGCCCAAGGCGCGGGCAGCAACATCGGCCTGGGCGTTGAGGGTGGTGTTTTCGAAACGCAGCAGCAGGTCGCCGGTTTTCACCGTCTGGTTGGGCTTGACCAGGAATTCGGCGATCACCCCGTCCAGCGGCGCCGCCACCACGCGCCCGCCCAACGGCACCACCTCGGCCGGCGCCAGCACCGACTGCCGCACCGGAATCAGCAAGCCCAGCAACACCACCGCCAGCAGCGCCAGGCGGCGTTGGCGATTCCAGCGCAGGCGCCACGGCTTGCGCGGTTGCAGCGCCAGCCAGGCATGGCTGTAGGTGTCGCCCAGCTGCGCCAGCAGCACCTGTTCGGAAGGGTTCCACGGCGTGTCGCGGGCCAGCCACAGGCCACCAAAGACCGCGCCCTGACGATCGATCAGCGGCAACCAGAACACCTGCGCCGCCGACAGGCTCTGCCAGTCGGCCCACACCGGGGCGCTCAGTTGCTCGGCCGCGACCACCCGTGCCTGTTGCACGAGTTCGAGCTTGAACAGCTGGGCCACCGCCTGTTCGACGAAGGCCACGAAGGGCGCATTCGGATCGAGCGCGCTGACGCCGGTCACCGCGCGGACCTTGCCGGCGATCACCAGGGCCGCGTGGCGAAAGCCGAACAGCGCCTGGCTGTCGTTGACCAGGCTGTAGGCCAGTTGTTCGACAGTGCGCGCGGCGCGGGTCTGGCGCTCCAGGTCGAGGAACCGGGCGAAGACCTGTTCGGCGGCGCCCGCTACCGGGGCGTTCACTTGAGCTCCGCGAACCGCGCGGTGCCGCTCATGCCTGCCAACAGGCCCTCGGCATTGGGCACGGCCGCCACCAGCAACAGCGTCTGGCTGCCCTCGTCGATCCGCGCGCCGAGGCGCTTGACCGTGGCGGCCAGCGGCTTGCCGGTTTCATCGGGGACGAAGCTGAAGGTCTGCCCGGCCTTGAGCTTGCCCATCCAGCTCGACGGCACCAGCAGGTGGATTTCCAGGGAACGGTTGTCGACGATTTCCAGCAAGGGCGAGCCGGCCGTCACGCTTTCGTAGCGTTGCACCTTGCGCTCCACCACCTGCCCGTCGAACGGCGCGACCACGCTACAACGCTTGACCTGCACCTGATAGACCTGGGATTGCGCCTGGGTCTCGGAGACCTTGGCCGCGGCCCGCGCCACTTCGAAGCGGCCGACCGAGTTGAGCGAGGCCAGTTGGCGGTTGTGCGCCAGCTCTTCGTTGGCGCCGCGGCTGGCGGCCTGAGCGGCATTGAGCTGGGCCTGGTAGGCCGAGCAATCGAAGCGGGCCAGCACGTCGCCCTTCTTGAAGGACTCGCCTTCGCTGTAGGGCAACTCGACGATGCGCCCGGACAGCTCGCCGGCCAATACCGCCTGATCCTTGGCCCGCAGCACCCCTCGCGCTTCGCTGCCGCTCGCTACAGCGGCGCTGGCAGCATTGTCATTCAGTAGCGGATCGTCTGGTGCAGGTGTTTGCGCCTGGGCCACGCACACCAGGCAGGTCAATCCGAATCCCAATCCATGAAATCGCCGCATAACCGTAACTCCCTGACGGATGGGCGGAGTCTAAGACAGCAAGCGCAAGCGTCAAGCAAATGGCCACCATCTTTATCAATCCCGACAAAGGCATCGAGCGCCCGCCTGACAGCATAGATCCCTTGCCCGGCGCGGCTTGTATCGGGTCGCGTGGGTATTTTAGATGCCCGCGAGCGCCTTCTGTATGATTTGCGCCACACTTGGGCCTTCGGCTCCCATGGTTTCGGATTAAGGACAATTCATGCGTATCGGTCTTTTGTCGTCTTTGACGCTGGCGCTCGGCGCCCTCCTCTGCAATCAGGCCCAGGCCAGCTCCGACGACTCCTGTTATCCGCGCTGGACCCTGCTCAAAAACAACCTCGATAGCTGCAGCAGCCTGCCGTTTCTCAACCCGGGCAACGACAGCCGGGTGAACCTGCGCCTGTTGCTGGCCGACAGCGGTGCCTTGCCCCTGACCCCGAAAGCGCTGGGCGCCGACGACCTGGCCGAAGGTTATGGGCCGGTGCCGTTTCCCGTGTGGCACCTGTCCCCCCCGTCCAGCTCCGAGCCCATAGTTGCCACGGACGACACTGACCTCAACGGCCGCCTGGAAGCCTTGCAGGTGGTGCGCGAAACCCCGCAAGCGGCCGGCGATGCATTCCTGTCCGGCGAAGGCAGCCGCTGCCGCAGCAACTCGGACGCCAGCGCCCAGGCCTTCATCGACCAGTTGATCGCCGCCGACCTGCCGGCCAGCGAACGCCAGGCGCTGGCGCAAAGCCGGGTCAAGCTGCTCGCCGCCTGCAGCTGGGAAAGCCCACAACTGGCCAGCCTGGTGCCGGCCAATCTGCAAACACCCCTGAGCAAAGGCTTCGCCACTTATCTGCAAGCCGCCGGCGACTTCTACAGCGGGCGCTTCAGCGAGGCCGACGCAGCGTTCGCCAGCCTCAAGGACAGCCCGAATGCCTGGCTGAAAGAAACCGCGCTGTACATGAACGCCCGCAGCACCCTCAACAATGCGCAGCAGAACGCCTTCGACGAATACGGCATGCCCGCGCTCGAGCATGTGGATAAGTCGCTGCTGCAACAGGCCGAAAACGGCTTCGACGCCTACCTGCAAACTTATCCACAGGGCGCCTACGCCGCTTCGGCCAAGGGCCTGCTGCGCCGGGTGCACTGGCTGGACGGCAATCCGGACAAGCTGGCCGCCGACTACGCCTGGCAGATGACCCAGGCCAAGGACGAGCAGCGCAACCTGTCGCTGAACGATCTGGTGGAAGAAGTCGACACCAAGCTGCTGATGGTCAACCACAACCCGGTCGGCACCCCGCTGTTGCTGGCGGTCAACGACCTGATGTGGATGCGCGAGCAGCCCGAGCCTCGGCTGACCCGCGAGGCCTTGCAGCAACAGAAGGCGGCATTCGCCGGGCAACCGGCGCTGCACGACTACCTGCTGGCGGCCTTTGCCCTGTATGTGGACAACAACCCGGACGCCGCGCTGAAACTGCTGCCCAGCGAGCTGCCCGCCCACCTCGACTACCTCGCCTTCAGCCAGCAGACCCTGCGCGGCCTGGCCCTGGAAGCGAAGAACGACAGGGCTGGCGCCCAGGCCCTGTGGCTGCAACTGCTGCCCCTGGCCAAGCAACCCTTGCAACGGGAACAGCTGGAGCTGGCCCTGGCGATGAACTACGAACGCAACCAGCAACTGGCCAAGGTATTCGCCGCCGACTCGCCGATCAAAAGTCCACAGGTGCGCTTTATCCTGCTGCGCCATGTGGCTGGCGCCGATCTGCTACGCCAGCAGATCGGCCAGGCCACCGACCCGGTCGAGCGCAACACCGCGCAATTCGTGCTGCTCTACAAGGACCTGATGCGCAGCCAGTACGCGGCCTTCGCCAGCGACCTCAAGCAGCTTCCCGCTAGCGTATCCGAGGACAAACTCGGCTACAGCCTGGGTGCCGTCTACAGCGATGGCCCGTCGCTCACCCTGTTCCAGTGGAGCGGTGATGCGGCCGAGTCCGGCTACGCCTGCCCGAGCATCACGCAAACCGCGGCGGCCCTGGAGAAGGATGGAAAAAACCCGCAAGGCCTGAACTGCCTCGGTGAGTTCATCCTGCGCAACGGCCTGGACGGCATGCCCCTGGATCGCCAGCCCGACAGCCCGTCCCTGGGCGGCACGCCAACGGCCTTCAAGGGTGAACTGTTCTCCCGCCTCGAGGGCTACAAGCAGGTGATCGCCAACACCAAGGCACCACGCAACGACCGCGCCTACGCCCTGTACCGCGCGATCAATTGCTATGCGTCGTCGGGCAACAACCGTTGTGGTGGCAAGGACGTCGAACCGGCGGTGCGCAAAGCCTGGTTCCGCCAGCTCAAAGGCACCTTCGCCGACACCCAGTGGAGCAAGTCGCTGCAGTACTACTGGTAAGCATGGCCAGCTTCTGGCGATGCCTGCTGCCGGTCTGGCTGTTGCTGACCGGCAGTGCCCAGGCGGCGGTCGACGCCCGCGACCACCAGGCCTTCTGGCTGTGGAGCGGCGTCGCTCCACAGCCGGTGCTGAACCAGGCCAAGACCCTGTACATCCTGCAAGGGCAGATCAGCCGCTCGCGTCGCGACCCGAGCGGCAACGTGCACTTCATCGCCCAGGGCATGGCCATTCCGCGCCTGCGCCAGGGCGAGGTCTGGGTGGTCTACCGCGCCCACACCCTGCACTGGCCGGAGCCGGTCTACAGCCAACTGCTGGGCCAGGTGCAGCGCTGGCAGCAGGCGGGCAACCCGGTGGTCGGCATCCAGATCGATTTCGACGCCCGCACCCGCTACCTCGACGAATACAGCAGTTTCCTGCGCGACCTGCGCCAGCGCCTGCCCGCGCAATACCGCCTGAGCATCACCGGCCTGATGGACTGGAGCAGCAACGCCAACCCCGAGGCCATCGCCGGCCTCAAGGGCATCGTCGACGAAGTGGTGGTGCAGACCTACCAGGGCCGCCACAGCATTCCCAACTACGCCGCCTACCTGCCCCGCCTCGACCGCATGGGCCTGCCGTTCAAGGTGGGCTTGATCCAGGGCGGCGAATGGCAGGAACCGGACTATCTGAAAGACAGCCCGTGGTTCAGGGGGTATGTGGTGTTTTTGCAGAATCCGCGCTAGCCAACGGATACACCGACTCCCAGCCGCCACCCAGCGCCTTGTACAGGCCGACCATGGCCAGGGAAACGCCGGTCGAGCTTTCCACCAGTTGTTCCTGGGTGGCGAGCAGGGCGCCCTGGACGGTGAGGACGTTGACGAAGTCCACCACGCCTTCGACGTACTGCTGTTGCGCGGTGCGCAGGGCGATCTGGTTTTGCCGCACGGCCTCGGCGAGGCTGTCGCGGCGCAGCTGGCTGCTGTTGTAGCGGGTCAGCTGGTCGTCGATTTCATGCCAGGCGCGCAGCACGGTCTGCTGGTAGGCAACGGCCGCTTCCTGCTGCTGGGCTTCGCGCAGATGCAGCATGCCGCGCAGGCGGCCGCCGTCGAACAGCGGCAGGCTGAACTGCGGGCCGATGCCGAACTGGCGCGAGCCCCAGGAGCCGAAGTCCGACAGCTGCATGGCCTGGGAGCCGAAGTTGCCCGACAGGGTGATGCGCGGATAAAAGTCGCCCTTGGCCACGCCGATGCTGGCGGTGGCGGCATGCAGGCGGGCTTCGGCCTGGCGGATGTCCGGGCGGCGTTCGGCCAGTTGCGACGGCAGGCCGATGGCGACCTGGCTCGGGGTTTGCGGCACCGGCCCGTCCGCCGCGAGTTCGGCGTGCAGGGCCTGGGGCGGCTCGCCCATCAGCAGGCTCAAAGCGTTGATCAGTTGCGCCTGGCGCTGCTGCAAGGCCGGCAGTTGCGACTCGATGGTCGCCACCTGCGCAGCGGCTTCGGCGACGTCCAGGTCGGTGGCCACACCGTCGGCCAGGCGCAGCTGCGAGAGCTTGAGGCTGTGGCGGGCGACGTCGAGGTTCTGCTCGGTCACCGCCCGGGTGCTCTGCACGCCGCGCAGCTGGATGTAGTCCTGGGCGGTCTCGGCCAGCACCGACAACAACACCCCGCGCCGGTCGTTTTCCGCGACTTCCAGGGTCGCGTCAGCGGCCTCGGTTTCACGCCGCACGCGACCCCAGAAATCCAGCTCCCAGGAAGCCGAGAAGCCGGCGTCCCACAGGTTGAAGGCAGACTTGCCCTCGTGACCCGAAGGATCGTTCAAGCCTTCGCCGCTGTTGCGTTTACGCGCATAGCCGCCGCTGGCGCTGCTGCTCGGATAACGCTCGGCGGTGATCACCTGGCGCGCCGCGCGGCTCTGTTGCAGGCGGCTGGTGGCCAGTTGCAGATCGAGGTTGTCGGTCAGCACGCGCCGGCTCAGGGCCGACAGCTGCGGATCCTTGAATACATCCCACCAGCGCTCGTCCAGGGGGCTGGTCACTACCTGGCTCGGCGCGGCCTTTTGCGCAGTGGCCCAGGCCTCGACCCGCGGCCCTTCGGGGCGCTGGAAATCCGGGCCGACAGTACAGGCGGCCAGGGACAACAGGCTCAAGACAAATACCGGCTGGAGCAGACGACTCATCGCTTCGCCACCTCACGCACGGAGCTGGCCTTGCCCAGGGTATCGACGCTCGCTTCCACCGACATCCCGACCCGCAGGCGCTCGGCCATGGGCTGGCCGGGCTCCAGCAGGATCTTCACCGGAATGCGCTGCACCACCTTGGTGAAGTTGCCGGTGGCGTTGTCCGGCTTGACCGCGGCGAAGGTCACCCCGGTGGCCGGCGCCAGGCTCTCGACCCGGCCGCGCAGGGTTTCGCCGTCCAGGCTGTCGACCCGCACCGCGACCGGCTGCCCGGGGTGCATGCGGGCCAGCTGGGTTTCCTGGAAGTTGGCCACCACATAGGCCTGCTCCAGCGGCACCACGGCGAGGATCTTGCTGCCCGGCGTGACGTAGGCGCCGACCCGCACCGCGCGCTCGCCGACCATGCCGTCCACCGGCGCGACGATGCGCGTGTAGGACAGCTCGTAGCTGGCCATTTCCAGGGCAGCCTGGGCGCGCTTCAGCCCACCCTCGGCGGCGTCGCGCTGGGCGGTGAGAATCTCCACCTGCTTGCGTTCCGCCGCCAGCGCCGCGGTGGCCGTGGCCAGCCGCGCGCTGGCCTGGTCGATGCGGGTCTTGGCCTGCTGGGCATTCTGCACGGTGCCGGCGCCGACCCCGGCCAGGTGGTTGTAGCGGTTCAGTTCATGTTCGGCGAAGGCCATTTCCGCCCGCGCAGCCACCACCGAGGCCTGGGCCTGGGCGATCACCGAGCTTTGCCGGTCGAGGGTGGCGCGGGCGTTCTGCAGCTGCGCCTTGGCCACCAGGGTTTCGGCGTCCGCCGCCTGGGCCGCGGCGCGCAGGTCGCGATCGTCGATCAACGCCAACAGCTGGCCGGCCTTGACCCGCTGGTTGTCTTCCACCAGCACTTCCTTGATGAAACCCGCCACGCGCGGGGCCACCAGGGTGTAGTCGGCGCTCACGAAGGCGTCGTTGGTGGTCTGCTCGGTGGCCTTGCCGGTGACCAGGTACACCAGCACGCCAAGGACCGCGACCGCCGCCACGCTGACGGCGATTTTGTGTTTGATAGGGATCGTCATAAAAACCTTCTGTCTCAGTGAACGTTCAAGTCGGCGCGCGTGGCGGATAGATCCGCGTCGGCAGCCAGAAAATCAGCAGGATCAGGGCCGCCGCCACGCCAGCCATGACGTAGTAGAGGTCGGCGGAGGTCAGCACCACGGCCTGGCGGTGCAAGCGCTGGGCGAGGTTGCTGGCGTCGATGGCGCTCAGCGGCGAGTTGCCGAGGCTGTCCACCAGCATGGTCGAGTGAAAGTGCAGGCGGTGGGTGGTCAGGGCATCCAGCACGCCGGTGGCGATCACCGCCGCCAGGCCTTTCACGGTGTTGAACCAGGCGGAAGCGAACGGCCCCTCGATCGGCTGGATACTGCCGGTGGAGAGCATCAGCAGCGGCAGCACCGCCATCGGCTGGCCGAAGATCTGCAGCAGTTGCAGCACGTAGAAATCGTCGCGGATCCACGCCGAGGTCAGTTGCGTGCCGCCCAGGCACGACAGCACCAGCATCGTCAGGCCGATGCCCAGCACCCAGCGGCAATCGACCCAGCGCAGGTTGCACAGGGCCGCCACCAGCGGCAGCGCGATCAGTTGCGGCAGGGCCATCACCAGCATCACCGGGGCGGTCTGCAACGGCCGGTAGCCCTGGACCTGGGCCAGGAAGCTGGACGGAATGATGATCACCGCGGTCAGTACCACCAGCACCCCGGCCAGGGTCAGCAGGGCGAACGACAGGTTGCGGATGCCAAGCATCTGCAACTTGAAGAACGGGATCGGCTGCGACCATTCGTTGATCAGGAACAGCACCAGCAACAACGCGCCGCCCCCCAGCAGCAGGCAGATCAGCGGCGAGCCGAACCAGTCCAGGCGGTTGCCCTGCAGGATGCCGATCACCAGCATGCAGATCGCCGGAAACCCCAGCAGCAGGCCACGCCAGTTGAAGGCCTTGAGACGCTCCAGGCGCAGCGGGTCCTGGGGCAGGCCGTAGGCCACCGCGAGCATCGCCAGCAAGCAGGGCGCCACCACCTGCCAGAACGCCCACTGCCAGCCGACGTATTCGGTCCACAGGGCGGCCAGCGGCGTGCCCAGGCTCGGGCCGAAGGTGGCGGTCAGGGCATAGCCGGCCAGGCCGTAGAGCTTGACGTTGGCCGGCAGGAACCGCAGGGCCACGGTCATCAGCATCGGCGGCAACGCGCCGCCGGCCAGGCCTTGCACGGTGCGCAGCAGCAACAGGCTTTGGTAATTCGGGGCGAACGGACAGAGCACGCCCAGCAAGGTGAACAGGGCGATGGCGCAGAGGGTGAAACGGCGCAGCGAGAAGGTCACCGAACACCAGGGCGCGAAGGCCATGGCTGCCACCGACGTGGCGGTGTAGCTGGCCACCAGCCAGGTGCCTTCGTCGTAGCCGATGGCCAGGGCGCCACGGATATCGGCCAGGGCGATCTTGGTCACCATCTCGTTGAGGCCCGACACCAGCACAGCCAGCAATACGCCGAGCAGGCCGATGATGATTCGCGGGCCGAAGACCGCGGGGCTGACAGCTGCCGGTTTGCTGGCCACTTCAACGGGTGCCGGCACAGCCACGGCGAGGGAACTCATGAAGGGAAGGACTCCGATAGAAATACCGAAGCAGTTTAAAAAGCCCGACAGCTGACGAAAACTGACTTATCGACAGCTTATAAGTGCATCAGACACAACGATTGGATGGCTTGTAGCCGCTGCCGAGCAACGCGAGGCTGCGATCGGCGGCGCAGCCGTCGCAAAACCAGGCGACCTGATCCAACAGGCCAATCGCGGTCGCTGCCAGGCGAGGGCTAAGTCGGAATGCCACCCACCTCGTTCACAGCCTCGCGTTGCTCGGCAGCGGCTACAGGGGTTGTGGTGCTCTGTAACCCTGTAGGAGCGAGCGGGCGGCGATCCGACTTGCCCGCGATGAACGATAACGCGGTGCAGCAGGTTAACCGTGGCGTGCCTATCGCGGGCAAGCCTCGCTCCTACGGGATATTGGGTGTTTTCAGGGCTGGGCGGCGCGCCAGGTTTCGTTGCAGGAGGCGCGCAGGGTCTCGCGGAACCATTTGTGCGCCGGGTCCTTGTCGTAGCGCGGGTGCCAGGCCTGGGTCAGTACCAGGGTCGGCAAGGGAATCGGCAAGACGAAGGAGCGCAGGTGCAGCCCCAGGCGCGACACGCTGAGCAGGGTTTCCTTGGGCACCGGCAGGATCAGGTCCGAATCCGGCAGCATGAACATCGCGGCATGGAAGCTCGGCGCGATCAGCGGCACCCGGCGTTCCAGGCCCAGGTCGCCAAGCGCCACGTCGATCGGCCCGCGGGCAATGCCGCGCCGGGACATGCTGATGTGCGGAAAGGCGGCAAAACGCTCGGCGGTGATCTCCTCGTCGAGCAACGGATGATGCTCGCGCACCAGACCGACGAAGGTGGTGGAAAACAGGTTCTGCACCTTCACTTCCGGGGTCAGCGGCCGGGTGTTGCTGATGCGCAGGTCGATCCGCCCTTCGCGCAGGGCCTCGTCGTCGCCATCGCCTTCGGGGACGAAACGCAGTTCGCAATGGGGCGCCTGGCGCTCCAGGGTGTCGATCAGGCGGCCGCCATAGACGCCGACGAAGAAGTCGTTGGCGCGCACATTGAAGCGCCGACGCAGGGTGCTGAGGTCAACCTGATCGCCAGAGCGGAACACCAGCGCCGCCTGCTCCACCAGGTCGCGTACCTGGCCGCGCAGTTCCAGGGCCTTGGGCGTGGGCACCAAGCCACGGCCGGCGCGTACCAGGATCGGGTCGCCCAGCGCCTCGCGGATCCGCGTGAGGGTCCGGCTCATGGCCGCCGGGCTGAGGTTCATGCGCCGCGCCGCGCCGACCACGCTGCCCTCGTCGAGCAGGGCGTCGAGGGCGACCAGAAGGTTCATGTCCGGGAGTTGCATGCTGAGCACTCGTGGCTGATCGGGAATGAGTCAGGCGCAATGCTAGCAGGGTCATTTCAGTCAGGGACACCACTCTCTGTAGCCGCTGCCGCAGGCTGCGATCGAGGACGAAGTCCTCGCCAGACCTGCGCATGCGGTGTGCCAGACAAAATGTGCTGTCAGGTTTTGCGGCCCCTGCGATGCCGATCGCAGCCTCGCGGGCTCGGCAGCGGCTACAGGTTGATCGGTAGCAGGCTCAGCGCTGCATGCCCCAGCGTTTCACGGTGACCCGCTCCAGGGTGTCGAACACCAGGTTCTCCACCAGCAGGCCGATCAGGATCACCACCGCCAGGCCGGCGAAGACCTTGTCGGTGTACAGCTCGTTGCGGTTCTGGAAGATGTACCAGCCCAGGCCGCCCTTGCCGCTGGTGGCGCCGAACACCAGTTCGGCGGCGATCAGGGTGCGCCAGGCGAAGGCCCAGCCGATTTTCAGGCCGGCGAGGATCGACGGCAGCGCCGCCGGGATCAGGATGAACAGCACGAAGCGCATGCCCTTGAGCCCGTAGTTGCGCCCGGCCATGCGCAGGGTTTCGGAAACCCCGAGGAACCCGGCGTAGGTGTTCAGGGCCAGGGCCCAGAGCACCGAATGCACCAGCACGAAAATCAGGCTGTTCTCCCCCAGGCCGAACCACAGCAGGGCCAGCGGCAACAGGGCGATGGCCGGCAACGGGTTGAACATCGAGGTCAGGGTGCTCAATAGGTCGCGGCCCACCTGGGTCGACACCGCCAGGGTGGTCAGGGCAAAGGCCAGGACGATGCCGATCAGGTAGCCCTTGAGCAGCACGACCAGGGAGATGCCGACCTTGCCCAGCAGCTCGCCGCTGAGCAGGCCGTGGTACAGCGCGCTGGCGGTCTGCAGGAAGCTGGGCAGCAGCAGGTCGTTGTTCTGGTAGCGGGCCACGGCCTCCCAGAGCAGCGCCAGCAGGATCAGGATCAGGCTCTTGCGCAGCCAGCCTTGCTGCCACAGGCGCTGGCCCAGCGGCAATTCACGCTCCAGCGGCACCGCCAGCAAGGGTTCGAGGGCAACTTCGTATTCCTGGCGAACAGGTGATGAATGGCTCATCGGGCGTTCCTCCTAAAAGCTCAATAAGCGATACGGATATCGGTGAAATCCAGCTCGCGCTCGGTTTCCGGCGACTGGCCTTCGTCGAACAGCAGCCGGTGGATGCGCCGCGCCGTCTGCTGGAACGCCACGCCGCCGAGGCTTTGCAGGTCGTACTGATGGCTGTGGATTTCCGCCCGCACCCGCCCCGGATGGGGCGACAGCAGCAGGATGCGGTTGCCCACCACCAGCGCTTCCTCGATGGAGTGGGTGACGAACAGCAAGGTGAAGCGCACCTCTTCCCAGAGCAGCAGCAACTCTTCCTGCATCTTGCGTCGGGTCAGGGCGTCGAGGGCGGCGAAGGGTTCATCCATCAGCAGGATCTTCGGCTGCATCGCCAGCGCCCGGGCGATGGCCACCCGGGCCTTCATGCCACCGGACAGGGTGTGCGGGTAGGCATCGGCAAACGCCGCCAGGCCGACCTTGTCCAGGTAATGCAGCGCGCGCTCCTCGGCCTCGCGGCGGTTGAGGGTTTTCGACGCCAGCAGCGGGAACATCACGTTCTGCTTGACGGTTTTCCACGGCGGTAGCTGGTCGAACTCCTGGAACACCACGATCCGGTCCGGCCCCGGCTGGCTGACCCGCTGTCCTTGCAGGCAAATCTCACCCTCGCAGGGCTGGATGAAGCCGGCGACCGCCTTGAGCAGGGTCGACTTGCCGCAGCCCGAGGGCCCGAGCAGGACGAAGCGGTCGGCTGGATCGATTTCGAAACTGACCTGGTGGGTGGCCCGCACCACGCGCTGCGGGGTGCGGTATTCCAGGCTGACCTGGTCGACCGCCAGCAGCGCCTGCGCCGCCGCGGTCGGGTTGCTGGCCGTGTGGCCTTGCAAGGGGGCGTTCATGGCGATCAGCTCCCTTGCAGCGGGGTGGTGTCCTGGAAGAAGTAGTCCTTCCACGATTGCGGCTTGTTCTTGATCGCGCCCACGCGGTAGAGGAATTCGGCCAGCGGGTAGGTGTTTTTCGGGGTGACGGTGAATTCGAACTGCGGGTTGTCGATGATTTTCAGCAAGGCCTCGCGGTCGATCTTGGCCTTGGTCACGCGGATGTAGGTATCCGCCGCCGCGCCCTTGTCCTTCTGGGCGAAGTCGGCGGCCTCGGCCAGCGCCTCGACGAAAGCCTTGTAGGTTTTCGGGTTCTCGGTACGGAATTTCTCGGTGGCGAACAGCACGGTCGGCGAGTTCGGGCCCAGCAGGTCGTAGGTGTTGAGCACCACGTGCACATTCGGGTTGGTCAGCGCCTGGTCCTGGAACGGCGGGTTGGAGAAGTGCCCGGTCAGCTCGGTGCCGCCGGCGATCAGCGCCGCCGTGGCATCCGGGTGCGGAACGGCGATGGTGTACTTGTCCAGACGATTGAATTCCTTGTCGCCCCACTGCTTGGCCGCGGCGTACTGCAGGAACCGCGACTGCACGGAAACCCCCACCGCCGGCACCGCGATGCGGTCCTTCTCGGTGAAGTCGGCGATGGTCTTGACCTTGGGATTGTTGCTCACCAGGTAGTAAGGGAAGTTACCCAGCGACGCCACGGCCTTGACGTTCTGCTTGCCGTGGGTGCGGTCCCAGATGGTCAGCAGCGGACCGACGCCGGCCCCGGCGATGTCGATGGAGCCGGAGAGCAAGGCGTCGTTGACCGCCGCGCCGCCGGACAGCTGGGTCCAGTCAACCTTGATGTCGATGCCTTCTTCCTTGCCGTGCTTCTCGATCAGGTTCTGGTCGCGCACCACGTTGAGCAGCAGATAGACGATGCCGAACTGTTCGGCGATGCGGATCTCGCCTTCGGCATGGGCCGCCGTCGGCGCGACCAGGTTAGCGGCCAGCAGGCTGAAGCCCAGGCCGATGGCGGCCGCCAGTTTGCCCAGGCGCGGGAGGCGTTGAGTAGGTTGGGACATGGTGTTTCTCCTGCCGTGGGTGGCCGATCAGTAAGGGGCATCGCCCTGGATGGTGGTGCGGTACAGCTTGCGGCGCAGGTGGCTGGGGCAGCCGGCGGCCAGATGGATCAGCGAGCGGTTGTCCCAGAACACCAGGTCATGGGGCTGCCATTGGTGGCGGTAGATGTTTTCCGGTAGCACGCTGTGGGCGTACAGCTCGGCCAACAGCTGGCGGCTCTCGTCTTCCGGCAGGCCGACGATGCGGGTGGTGAAGCCTTCGCTGACGAACAGCGCCTTGCGACCGTTTTCCGGGTGGGTGCGCACGACCGGGTGCACCACTTCCTGGACCTGGGCCAGTTGCTCCGGGGTCAGGGTCGGGCGCCAGTTGCCCTCGAACTTGGTCTCGCTGTAGCGCGCGGTGTAGGAGTGCGCGGCGCAGCGGCCCTCGACCGCCTTGCGTAGCGCTGCGGGCAGGCTGTCCCAGGCTTTGTGCATGTCGGCGAACAGCGTGTCGCCACCCTCGGACGGCAGCTCCTGGGCGTGCAGCATCGAGCCCAGGCTCGGCAGTTCCTTGTAGGAGAGATCGGAGTGCCAGAACTTGCCGGCGTCCCCCAGGCCGATGGACTGGCCGTTCTCGATGATATTGGAAACGATGAGGATTTCCGGGTGCCCGGCCAGCAGGAACTGCTTGAGCACGTGGATCTGCAGCACGCCGAAACGGCGGCTGAAGGCGATCTGTTGTTCGGGGCTGATGCGCTGGTCGCGGAACACCACGACGTGATGATCCAAGTGCGCGCGGTGAATACGGGCGAAATCCTGGTCGTTGACCGGCTTGGCCAGGTCCAGGCCGACGATCTCGGCACCGACGGCGCCGCTGAAGGGGCGGATAGCAAAAGCTTGTGCGGCGATGGGCGCGGCACTTGGAGACAGTACGGACATAAATCACTCCCACGCAGAGCACGCCCGGTGGCGCGCGCGTCGATCAGAAACTCACGGAGGTCCCGTGTTGGTTCATTTCGTGCGGCGCGCCGATTGGTCGGCAGGTACGCAGGGAGTCGACTTTATAGATATAAGAACTGAACTTTAAATACCGTTAATGAATAACGATATGGCGATTCGGGCAGGAAATTCAATGGTGAATCCAGAGACGCTATCGCGAGCAAGCTTCGCTCCTACAGAAGCTGCGCGGTGGCTTCTGTAGGAGCGAAGCTTGCTCGCGAATGGATTCGAAGATCGCCGCCGCTCATATCCTGCCCATCCGCGGCATGGGCGGCAGCAGCTACAGCCTCAACGCTCGTGCAGCGCCTCGGCGCGGGCGCGGATGATCGGCTTGAGCAGGTAGCTGAGTATGCTTTTCTTGCCGGTGATGATGTCCACCGAGGCGACCATGCCGGGGATGATCAGCAACGGCTTCTCATCGGTGCCCAGGTGGCTGCGGTCGGTGCGCAGCTTGATCACGTAGTAGGTGGTCTTCTTGTCTTCGTCGGTGATGGTGTCGGCGCCGATCTGTTCCAGCTTGGCCTTCAGGCCGCCGTAGATGGTGTAGTCATAGGCGGTGAACTTGACCACGGCTTCCTGCCCCGGGTGCAGGAAGGCGATGTCCTGCGGACGAATCTTCGCTTCCACCAGCAGAGTGTCGTCCAGCGGCACGATCTCCACCATGTCGCTGCCCGGCTGAATCACGCCGCCGATGGTGTTGACCATCAGCTGCTTGACGATACCGCGCACTGGCGAGGTGACCAGGGTCCGGCTGACCCGGTCTTCCAGGGCCTTGCCGGTGGCGCTGGCCTTGTTCAGTTCGGTGCGGGCCTCGTTGAGTTGGGTCAGGGCTTCGCTGCGGAATTTGCCGCGAGTTTCGTCGATCTTGCGCTGGACTTCCTTGATCGCCGATTCGGCACGGGGGATCGCCAGGGTGGTGGCGTCCAGTTGCCCGCGGGTCTCGACTTCGGCGCGCTTGAGCCGCAGCACTTCCACCGGCGACACCGCGCCCTGGGCCACCAATGGCTCGGACATGGCGATTTCCTGGCGTTGCAGGCCCAGTTGCTGACGGTACTGCGCCTGCTTGGAGGTGAACTCGCGCAGCTCCTGCTGCTTCTGGATCAGCTGCTCCTGCAGGCCGCCGACTTCGTCGTGCAACTGCTGGCGACGGCTTTCATACAGGGATTTTTCGCTGGCGGCCTGGCCAGGCACGGCGGCCATGGCATCGGCCGGGAAGTTCAGTTCGCGGTCGTCGATCTCCGCGCTCAGGCGCTCGACCCGCAGCAGCATCGAAAGGCGGTCGGCCTCGGTCTCGCCGACGTTAGACTTGAAGCGCGTGTCGTCCAGGCGGATCAACGGCGCGCCGGCCTCGACTATCTGCCCTTCCTTGACGAACAGTTCGGCAACGATGCCACCTTCCAGGTTCTGGATTTTCTGCACCTTGGACGACGGAATCGCCTTGCCCTCGCCCTTGGTCACTTCGTCGATCACCGCGAAGTTGGCCCACAGCAGCAGGAACAGGAAGAAACCGATGATGCCCCAGATGGTCAGGCGGATAACCCGCGGCGCATCCTCGATCAGCGCCTTGTTGACCTCGGGCAGGGGTTGGTCGTGCAGCGATTCGGTGCCTTTGAAGTAGCGCAGGATCGAGTCTTTGAAACCGGACTTAAGCAACACTGATCTGCCCCTTCTTCAACGCTTCCATCACGACCGCTTTCGGTCCATCGGCGAGGATCTGCCCGCGGTCGATCACCAGCAGGCGATCCACCAGCGACAGCAGCGAGGCACGGTGGGTGACCAGCACCACGGTCTTGGCTTCCACCACGGCTTGCAGGCGTTGTTTCAAGCGTTCTTCACCGGTGTTGTCCATGGCGCTGGTCGGTTCGTCGAGCAGCAGAATGGGTGGGTTGAGCAGCAGGGCCCGGGCCAGGGCGACGTTCTGCCGCTGGCCGCCGGAGAGGTTCTGTCCGCGCTCGCCGACCTGCAGTTCGTAGCCCTGCGGGTGCAGCCGGGCGAATTCGTGAACGCCAGCCAGTTCGGCGGCCTGCAGCACCAGTTCGTCTTCGACATAACGGGCGCCGGAAGTCAGGTTGTCACGCAGGGTGCCGGCCAGCAGCTGGATGTCCTGGGCCACATAACCGATGTTGTGGCGCAATTCGCTGACGTCGATCTGCCGGATGTCCACGCCGTCCACCAGCAAGGCGCCGGAGTCCGGGGTATACAGGCCCACCAGCAGCTTGGCCAGGGAGCTCTTGCCCGAGCCGCTGCGGCCGATGATGCCGATCTTCTCGCCCGGCTTGACCACCAGGTTGATGTTCTTCAGCGCCGGGTTCTGCTGCCCCGGGTAGGTGAAATTCAGTTGCCGGCATTCGATGGCGCCCTGCAGCACGTTGCGGCTCAGGGGGCGCTCGTCGAAGTTGCGCTCCTGGGGCAGCTCCATCATCTGGTCGACCGAGGTCATGGTCACCCGCGCCTGCTGGTAGCGGGTCAGCAGGCCGGACAACGAAGCCAGCGGGCTGAGGGCGCGGCCGCTGAGCATGTAGCAGGCGATCAGCCCGCCCATGCTGAGGTTGCCGTCGATGATCTGGTACACGCCGAAGACGATCATGATCACCCCGGCCAACTGCTGGATCAGCAGGGTGATGTTCATCGCCAGGCTGGAGAGCATCTTCACCCGCAGCTCGAGACGACCCAGGGTGCCGATGGTCTGCTCCCACTGGTACTGGCGTTCGCTTTCGGCGTTGTTGACCTTCACCGCATCCAGCCCAGCCAGGGTCTCGATCAGGCTCGACTGGCGCTCGGCGCCCAGGGCCATGGTTTTTTCCATGGTGGCGATCAGCGGCTTCTGCAGGGCGTAGCCGATGCCCAGGGCAATCGGGAAGGCCAGCACCGGAATCCACACCAGGTGCCCACCGAGGATGGCGATCACCAGGAAGATCAGCAGGGTGAACGGCAGGTCGATCAGGCTGGTGAGGGTCAGCGAGGCGAGGAAGTCGCGCAGGCTCTGGAACTCATGGATGTTCTGGGCAAAGCTGCCGACCCGCGCCGGTCGGTACTTCATGGCCATGCCGACGATGCGCTCGAACAGCGTGGCCGAGATGATCAGGTCGGTTTTCTTGCCGGCCAGGTCCAGGCACAGGCTGCGCAGGCTCTTGAGGATCAGGTCGAACAGGTAGGCGCCGGTGATGCCGATGGCCAGCACCCACAGGGTGGCGGCGGCCTGGTTGGGGACCACGCGGTCGTAGACGTTCATCACGAACAGCGGCGCGGCCATGGCGATGACGTTGATCAGCAGACTGGCGGCGATGGCGTCGGCGTACAGCCAGCGCGAACGCTTCAAGGTGTCGCGGAACCAGGAGCGGGCGCGGGGAATCAGCGAGCCATGGTTCACGTCGAATTTGTGTTGCGGCTGGGCGAAGAACACTTGCCCGCTGTAGTCGTCGGCCAGCATCTGGCGACTGACGCTGACCTCGCCGCCGTCGCTCTCACTGAGCAGCAGGCGGGCCCGGTCTTCGCCCTGCCAGCCGAGCAGGACGGCGCTGCGGCCGTCCTTGAGCAACAGCATGGCCGGCATGGCGATGGCAGGAATCTGCTCCAGCTTGCGCCGCAGCAAACGCCCCTGCAGGCCGGCGCGAGCCGCGGCGCGCGGCAGCAGCTCGGCGCTCAGGCGCTGGGACGGCAACGGCAGGCCAGTGGTCAACATCGCCGCGCTGGCCGGCTTCTGGTGCAAGGAGCACAGGGTTAGCAGGGCATCCAGCAGCGGGTCGTCATGCATGCCGCGTGGATCATGGCTAAGTTGCACTCGACTGACTTCTGATTCCACGCTCGGCACTCTTTAACTGTCTATTGGATGAAATGTACTCAATTCATCCCAGGCAGTTGGACCTTGGGCTTCACATCGTTCTGCACGACGGAAGCCATGGGGGCGACCACTCCCTGGCTCTTGAGCAATTCGCCCATGGTCGCCTTGATTCGATATTGAGTAAATAACTGAATGTTCTTGATTTCCGCCAAACGACGCGAGGCGGTGAACAGTTCATTCTCGCTATCGAGCAAGTCGAGCAAGGTGCGCTCGCCCAGACTGAATTGCTTCTGGTACGCCTCACGCACGCTGGCGCTGCGATCGACATATTGCTGGGCGATCGGCACTTGCGCATTGGCGTTGTTCAAGGCGTTCCACGCCAAGCCTAGCTCCTCATTCAAAACTCGCAGGGCGTTGTTACGAATATCCAGCGCCTGGTTGGACTGATAGGCCTTGGATTCCAGGTCGGCCTTGTTGCTGCCGCCGGCAAACAGGTTGAAGCGCATGCGCAGCATGGCCTGCCATTCGTTGTTGTGGCCGTCGATCCCGTCCAGGTTGTTGTCGGCGGTACGCCCAAGCTCGGCATCGAAGCGCGGGTAGAAGGTCGACTTGGCGGCTTCGTACTGCTTCTCGGCGGCGACGATGTCGGACTCGGCCGAACGCAGGATCGGGCTGTTTTCCAGCATCTGGCGCTGGGCTTCGTCGAGGGTGGCCGGCAGCAGGGCCATGAAACCGACCGGGCGCTCCAGCTGATCCGGCATCTGGCCGACGGCGCTGAGGTAGTTGGTCTGGGCATCGGCCAGGTTGGTCTGTTCGGTGATCAGGTTGTTGCGCGCCTGGGCCATGCGCGCTTCCGCCTGGTCGAGGTCGGCGCGACTGCCGACGCCGCGCTGGGTGCGCAGCTGGATCTGATCGTAGATGCGCTCGTGATTGCGCATGTTGTCTTCGGCCAGGCGCACGAACTCGCGACGGGTCAGCACATCCAGGTACACCTGGGCCACGGTCAGCGCGGTGCGCTCGGAAGTGCCCAGCAACGAGTACGCCCGGGAATTGACGGTGGCTTGTTGACGCCCTACCTCACTGGAGGTGGCAAAACCGTCAAAAACCATTTGTTGGAGACGCAAACTTGACTCGCTGCGGTTCAGCGTCTCCCAGTGATTGCTCGATCCTGCACGGGTGGTCGGGCTGTCGGTGCCCTCACGGCCGTAGCCGCCCAGCAAATCGACCCGCGGCAAATAGCCGCCCTTGGCCGCTTTGAGCTGGTAATCGGCCGCCAGACGGCTGTTCACCGCGGCCTGGATTTCCGGATGGACATCCAGGGCTTTCTGCATGGCTTCAGGCAGGGTTTGTGCTTGGGCAAAACTGGCGGCGAGTACGAAGGGTAAGGCTTTGAACAACTGCGGACGCATAGAGGGGTTCCCAGGACTTCTTGTCCCAAATCACAGCAAAACGAGGTGCTGCATCGGATGATGGCAACCGGAATGACCGTATATCGGAAAGTTCAAACCATGAACTGGGTCACACACTTTTAGACAGGTCGCCGCATGAATATCAATGTGACATTACCTTGACGATTGTTTAGGATGACACTCAGAAGGTCAATAGTTTGGCATATGGTTAATAGCAAAAAAATATAGCCAATTTATTGACAATTATTCGCGTCAAAATCACGTGTTTCTACACTCTGAAGAACGTCCAGACTGCGTCGGCGTATGCCCGTCAGGAACATGGAAGTCTACTGAACGGTACCCCCCGGAGAATCCTCAATGAGCAGTGTTGTTGCTACCGTCAAAAGCATTGTTGGCCAAGTTTTCGTCGTATCCCCTGAAGGGGTTCGCCGCGTACTCGTTGAGGGTGATCGCCTGTACGTAGGCGACCAGGTCGATACCGGCCTGGCGGGCGCCGTCAGCCTGGAACTGGCCGATGGCCGGACCCTGGACCTGGGCCGTGAGACCCAATGGAGCGGCAGCGCTCCGGACTCCAGCACCGACCTGGCCGAGGCCGCCGAGCAGGCCGCACCGTCAGTCGCTGAACTGCAGCAGGCGATCGTCGCCGGCGCGGACCCGACCACCGACCTGGAAGCCACCGCAGCCGGCCCGACCGCCGCGGGTACCGGCGGCGCTGCCGGCGGCGGCCACAGCTTCGTGATGCTCGACGCCACGGCGGGCCAGGTTGCCCCGACCATCGGCTTCCCGACCGCGGGCCTCGGTGCAGCGGGCACCGCAGCGCAAGACACCACCGGGGCGCTGACCACCAATGACAACAGCGCTACCGCCGAGATCCTGCGCGACTCGACCCTGACCCTGAGTGCAACCCCGACCATTACCGAAGCTGGCGGCGTGCTGGTGTACACCGCCACGCTGACCCAGGCGCCGCTGACCGGCCTGACCATCACCCTGTCCAACGGCTCGGTGATCGTGATTCCGGCCGGGCAGCTGACCGGCACCATCAACGTCCCGATGGCACCGAACGACACCGTCTACAACGACCCGAAACAGATCAGCGTGGGCGTCACCGGCACCACCGGCGGCGGTGGCCTGGTGGTGACCGTCGACCCGACGCCAGCCGTCACCCAGGTCACGGACACCGTGGACACCACCACCGTGACCCTGACCGCGGGCTCCAGCGTGACCGAGGGTGGCCAGATCACCTATACCGCGACCCTGACCAACCCGGCGCAGACCCCGGTCACCGTGACCCTGTCCAATGGCTCGACCATCACCATCGACGCCGGCCAGACCGTCGGCACCGTGGTGGTCGACACCCCGCCGAACGATGTCTACAACAACGGCAGCACCGTCAGCACCAGCATTACCGGCGCTACCGGCGGCAACTTCGAGAACCTGGTACCGAACCCGACGCCGGCGGTGACCACCATCACCGACTCGCCGGACACCACCGGCCTGACCCTGACCGCCAACGGCACAATCGTCGAAGGCGGCCAGATCACCTACACCGCGACCCTGACCAACCCGGCGCAGACCCCGGTCACCGTGACCCTGTCCAACGGTTCGACCATCACCATCGACGCCGGTAAAACCACTGGCACCGTGGTGGTCGATACCCCGGCCAATGACGTCTACAACAACGGCAGCACGGTCAGCACCAGCATTACCGGGGCTACCGGCGGCAACTTCGAAAACCTGGTGCCAAGCACCACGCCGGCACAGACCACCGTGACCGATTCGGTGGACAATACCGGCCTGAGCCTGACCGCTACCGGCACCGTTGTGGAAGGCGGCCAGATCACCTACACCGCGACCCTGACCAACCCGGCGCAGACTCCGGTTACCGTGACCCTGTCCAACGGCTCGACCATCGTTATCGAGGCCGGTAAAACCGTTGGCACTGTGGTGGTCGATACCCCGGCCAATGACGTCTACAACAATGGCAGCACGGTCAGCACCAGCATTACCGGCACCACTGGCGGCAACTTCGAACAACTGACGCCCGACACCACCCCGGCGCAAACCGTCATCACCGACTCGGTGGACGACACCGGTCTGAGCCTGTCGGCCAGCGGCTCGGTCGCCGAAGGCGGCTCGATCGTCTACACCGCCACCCTGACCAACCCGGCCGGCACGCCAGTCACCGTGACCCTGAGCAACGGCGCGGTGATTACCATCGCCGCTGGCGCGACCACAGGTTCGGTGAGCGTTGCCGCGCCTGCCGACGACGTCTACAAGGACGCCGGCAAGGTCGAAGCGACCATCCAGGACGCCACTGGCGGCAACTTCGAGAACCTGGTGCCAAGCACCACGCCAGCGGTGACGGACATCACCGACACCATCGATACGTCGACTGTTTCGCTGACCGCCACTCCGTCTGTGGCTGAAGGCGGCACCGTGGTTTACACCGCGTCCGTGACCGCTCCAGTGACCGGTTCGCCGGTAGTGGTAACCCTGTCGAATGGCCAAACCATCACGATTCCGGTGGGCGAGTCTTCCAGCACCGTCAATATCACGGCACCTAACGATGCCCTCGCTGGCGGTAGCTCCCTGAGCGCGACCATTACCGGTGCGACTGGAGGCAACTACGAGAAACTGGACGTCGACGGCAAGCCTGCCGAAACCTCGGTTACCGACACCCCGGACACCACCAATCTGAGCCTGACAGCGACCGATACTGTCGCTGAGGGTGGCTCGATCGTTTACACCGCGACCTTGACCAATGCCGCTGGTACGCCAGTGACCGTGACTCTGTCGAACGGTGCAGTGATCACTATTGCTGCGGGCGCCACCACGGGCTCCGTGACTGTCGCCGCCCCGGCTGATGATGTGTACAAGGACGCAGGCAAAGTCGAAGTCAGCATCAAAGAGACCGCTGGCGGTAATTTCGAGAACCTGGTGCCAAGCACCACACCAGCCGTCACTGACGTGACCGACACCATCGATACCAGCACTGTTTCGCTGACGGCCACTCCGTCTGTGGCTGAAGGTGGCGTTGTCGTTTACACCGCCTCCGTAACGGCTCCGGTCACTGGTTCGCCTGTCGTGGTCACTCTGTCGAATGGCCAGACCATCACTATTCCTGTGGGCGAGTCCTCCGGCACCGTGAACTTCACTGCGCCGAACGACGCCCTGGCAGGCGGTAGCTCCCTGAGCGCGACCATTACCGGTGCTACCGGTGGCAACTACGAGAAGCTGGATGTTGATAGCAAACCAGCTGACACCTCGGTTACCGATACGCCAGACACCACCAATCTGACGCTCAGCGCGACCGACACTGTCGCTGAAGGCGGTTCGATCGTTTATACGGCCACCTTGACCAACGCTGCGGGCACTCCGGTGACCGTAACCCTGAGCAATGGCGCGGTGATCACCATCGCTGCAGGTACTACCACCGGTTCCGTGACTGTCGCGGCGCCTGCTGACGATGTATACAAGGATGCGGGTAAAGTCGAAGTCACCATCAAGGATGCCGCTGGCGGCAACTTCGAGAACCTGGTGCCAAGCACCACGCCAGCCGTTACCGACGTGACTGACACCATCGACACCTCGACCGTCAGCCTGACCGCTACACCTAGCGTGGCAGAGGGTGGAGTGGTCGTTTACACCGCCTCCGTGACCGCGCCAGTGACTGGCTCGCCTGTGGTCGTCACCCTGTCGAATGGCCAGACCATCACTATTCCAGTGGGCGAGTCCTCTGGCACAGTGAACTTCACTGCGCCGAATGACGCTCTGGCAGGCGGCAGCTCTTTGAGCACCACCATCACCGGCGCAACCGGCGGTAACTATGAAAAACTCGATGTTGATAGCAAACCAGCTGACACCTCGGTTACCGATACGCCAGACACCACCAACCTGACCCTCAGCGCGACCGACACCGTCGCTGAAGGTGGTTCGATCGTTTACACCGCGACACTGACCAATGCCGCGGGCACGCCTGTCACCGTGACCCTGAGCAACGGCGCCGTGATTACTATCGCTGCCGGTGCTACCACGGGCTCCGTCACCGTCGCAGCGCCTGCTGACGATGTGTACAAGGATGCGGGTAAAGTCGAAGTCACCATCAAGGATGCCGCTGGCGGCAACTTCGAGAACCTGGTGCCAAGCACCACGCCAGCCGTTACCGACGTGACTGACACCATCGATACTTCGACCGTCAGCCTGACCGCTACACCTAGCGTGGCAGAGGGTGGAGTAGTCGTTTACACCGCCTCCGTGACCGCGCCAGTGACTGGCTCGCCTGTGGTCGTCACCCTGTCGAATGGCCAGACCATCACCATCCCAGTGGGTGAGTCTTCCGGCACTGTGAATTTCACGGCGCCAAACGATGCCCTGGCGGGCGGCAGCTCCCTGAGCACCACCATCACCGGCGCGACTGGCGGCAACTACGAGAAGCTCGATGTCGACAGCAAACCTGCCGACACCTCGGTCACCGATACTCCGGATACCACTACCCTCAGCCTAACTGCGACCGATACCGTCGCTGAGGGTGGGTCCATTGTTTACACCGCGACCCTGACCAACGCAGCGGGCACTCCGGTGACCGTAACCCTGAGCAATGGCGCGGTGATCACCATCGCCGCTGGCGCCACTACCGGTTCTGTCACCGTCGCAGCGCCTGCTGACGATGTATACAAGGATGCGGGTAAAGTCGAAGTCACCATCAAGGATGCCGCTGGCGGCAACTTCGAGAACCTGGTGCCAAGTACCACGCCAGCCGTTACCGACGTGACTGACACCATTGATACATCGACCGTCAGCCTGACCGCCACTCCATCTGTGGCCGAAGGCGGCACCGTGGTTTACACCGCATCCGTGACCGCTCCAGTGACCGGTTCGCCGGTTGTAGTGACCCTGTCCAACGGACAGACCATCACCATCCCGGTGGGCGAGTCTTCCGGTACCGTGAACTTCACGGCGCCAAACGATGCCCTGGCAGGCGGCAGTTCGCTGAGCACCACCATCACCGGTGCAACGGGCGGTAACTACGAAAAACTCGATGTCGACAGCAAGCCTGCTGACACCTCGGTTACCGATACCCCGGACACTACTACTCTGAGCCTGACGGCGACTGATACTGTCGCTGAGGGTGGCTCGATTGTTTACACCGCAACCCTGACCAATGCGGCCGGCACGCCGGTAACCGTGACCCTGTCGAACGGTGCCGTAATCAACATTGCCGCCGGTGCCACCACGGGCTCCGTCACTATCGCCGCCCCGGCGGACGATGTGTACAAGGACGCCGGCAAGATCGAAGCGACCATCAAGGACGCTACCGGCGGCAACTTTGAAAACCTGGTGCCAAGCACCACGCCTGCCGTCACCGATGTGACCGATACCATCGACACCTCGACCGTCAGCCTGACCGCAACCGCGACCGTCGCCGAAGGCGAAACCGTGGTCTACACCGCATCGGTCACTGCTCCAGTGACCGGCTCGCCAGTGGTCGTAACGCTGTCGAACGGCCAGACCATTACCATCCCGGTAGGCGAAAGCAGCGGGTCGGTGAACTTCGTTGCCCCGAACAGCCCGCTGGCGGGCGGCAGCTCCCTGAGCACCACCATCACCGGTGCAACGGGTGGCAACTACGAAAAACTGGATGTTGATAGCAAGCCGGCTGATACCTCGGTCACCGATACTCCGGATACCACTACCCTCAGCCTGACTGCGACTGATACTGTCGCTGAGGGTGGCTCGATTGTTTACACCGCAACCCTGACCAACGCAGCCGGGACTCCGGTAACCGTAACTCTGAGCAACGGCGCGGTGATCACTATCGCTGCAGGTGCTACCACCGGTTCCGTGACTGTCGCGGCGCCAGCTGACGATGTGTACAAGGACGCTGGCAAGGTTGAAGTCACCATCAAGGACGCCACCGGTGGCAACTTTGAAAATCTGGTACCGAGCACCACTCCGGCGGTCACCGATGTCACCGACACCATCGACACTTCGACTGTTTCGCTGACTGCGACTCCATCCGTGGCCGAAGGCGGTGTTGTTGTTTACACCGCGTCCGTGACGGCTCCAGTCACCGGCTCGCCCGTGGTCGTCACCCTGTCGAATGGCCAGACCATCACCATTCCTGTAGGTGAATCGTCCGGCACCGTGAACTTCACCGCGCCAAACGATGCACTGGCTGGCGGCAGCTCCTTGAGCACCACCATTACCGGTGCCACCGGCGGCAATTACGAGAAGCTGGACGTCGACAGCAAGCCTGCCGAGACATCGGTCACCGATACGCCAGACACCACCACACTCAGCCTGGCAGCGACTGAAACTGTCGCCGAGGGCGGTTCGATCGTTTACACCGCGACTCTGACCAATGCCGCGGGCACTCCAGTGACCGTGACCCTGAGCAACGGCGCCGTGATTACTATCGCTGCAGGTGCTACCACTGGCTCCATCACCGTCGCGGCGCCAGCTGACGATGTGTACAAAGATGCCGGCAAGGTTGAGGTGAGCATCAAGGACGCCACCGGCGGCAACTTCGAAAACCTGGTGCCGAGCACCACCCCAGCGGTCACCGATGTCACCGACACCATCGACACCAGCACCGTTTCGCTGACGGCCACGCCGTCCGTGGCTGAGGGTGGCACCGTGGTTTACACCGCGTCGGTCACCGCTCCAGTGACCGGCTCGCCAGTCGTGGTCACCCTGTCCAACGGCCAGACCATCACTATTCCAGTGGGCGAGTCTTCTGGCACTGTGAACTTCACCGCTCCAAACGACGCACTGGCTGGCGGTAGCTCCCTGAGCACGACCATTACCGGTGCGACTGGCGGTAACTACGAGAAGCTGGACGTCGACAGCAAGCCTGCCGAGACATCGGTTACTGATACTCCGGACACCACCACTCTGAGCCTCAGTGCGACAGACACCGTGGCAGAAGGCGGCTCGATCGTTTACACCGCGACTCTGACCAACGCCGCGGGCACACCAGTCACCGTGACCTTGTCGAACGGCGCGGTGATTACCATTGCCGCGGGTGCAACCACAGGCTCCGTGACCGTGGCCGCCCCAGCCGATGACGTCTACAAAGACGCCGGCAAGGTTGAAGTCACCATCAAGGATGCCGCTGGCGGTAACTTTGAAAACCTGGTGCCAAGCACTACTCCGGCTGTGACTGATGTCACCGACACTATCGACACCTCGACCGTCAGCCTGACCGCTACACCTAGCGTCGCCGAAGGCGGCACCGTGGTTTACACCGCGTCGGTGACCGCTCCAGTGACTGGTTCGCCGGTCGTGGTGACCCTGTCCAACGGTCAGACCATCACCATCCCGGTGGGCGAGTCTTCCGGTACTGTGAATTTCACGGCGCCAAACGATGCCCTGGCTGGTGGTAGCTCCTTGAGCACCACCATCACTGGTGCGACCGGCGGCAACTACGAAAAACTCGATGTCGACAGCAAACCTGCTGACACCTCGGTTACCGATACCCCGGACACCACCACTCTGAGCCTGGCGGCGACTGAAACCGTAGCCGAAGGCGGATCGATCGTTTACACCGCGACACTGACCAACGCCGCGGGTACGCCAGTGACCGTGACCTTGTCGAACGGCGCAGTGATCACCATTGCTGCCGGCGCTACTACTGGCTCCGTCACCGTCGCGGCGCCAGCTGACGATGTGTACAAGGACGCTGGCAAAGTTGAAGTCAGCATCAAAGACGCCGTAGGCGGTAACTTCGAGAACCTGGTGCCGAACACCACGCCGGCTGTCACCGACGTGACCGATACCATCGACACCTCGACCGTTTCCCTGACCGCTACGCCTAGCGTCGCTGAAGGTGGCGTTGTGGTTTACACCGCATCGGTCACCGCTCCAGTAACCGGCTCGCCGGTCGTGGTCACCCTGTCGAATGGGCAGACCATCACCATTCCGGTGGGTGAGTCTTCCGGTACTGTGAATTTCACGGCTCCGAACGATGCCCTGGCAGGCGGTAGCTCCTTGAGCACCACCATTACCGGTGCAACGGGCGGCAACTACGAGAAGCTGGATGTCGACAGCAAGCCTGCCGAGACATCAGTTACTGATACCCCGGACACCACCAACCTGACCCTCAGCGCGACCGATACTGTTGCTGAAGGTGGCTCGATTGTTTACACCGCGACCCTGACTAACGCCGCGGGCACTCCGGTTACCGTGACTCTGTCGAACGGTGCCGTGATCACCATCGCTGCCGGCGCCACCACTGGCTCCGTCACTGTCGCGGCGCCAGCTGACGATGTGTACAAGGACGCTGGCAAGGTCGAAGCAACCATCAAGGACGCCACCGGTGGCAACTTCGAGAATCTCGTTCCGAGCACTACTCCAGCCGTTACTGACGTCACTGACACAATCGATACATCGACTGTCAGCCTAACCGCGACGCCTAGTGTTGCTGAAGGTGGTGTTGTCGTTTACACCGCGTCCGTGACTGCGCCAGTGACTGGCTCGCCAGTTGTGGTCACCCTGTCCAACGGCCAGACCATCACCATCCCGGTGGACGAGTCTTCCGGCACCGTAAACTTCACCGCGCCAAACGATGCGCTGGCCGGCGGTAGCTCCTTGAGCACCACTATTACCGGTGCCACCGGCGGCAATTATGAGAAGCTGGACGTCGACGGTAAGCCTGCCGAGACATCGGTTACTGATACCCCGGACACCACCAACCTGACCCTCAGCGCGACCGATACTGTCGCTGAAGGTGGTTCGATTGTTTACACCGCAACCCTGACTAACGCCGCGGGCACACCAGTCACCGTGACCTTGTCGAACGGCGCGGTGATTACCATTGCCGCGGGTGCAACCACGGGCTCCGTGACCGTGGCCGCCCCAGCCGATGACGTCTACAAAGACGCCGGCAAGGTTGAAGTCACCATCAAGGATGCCGCTGGCGGTAACTTTGAAAACCTGGTGCCAAGCACTACTCCGGCTGTGACTGACGTCACCGATACCATCGATACCTCGACTGTTTCGCTGACCGCCACTCCATCTGTGGCCGAAGGCGGCACCGTGGTTTACACCGCGTCCGTGACCGCTCCAGTGACCGGTTCTCCGGTCGTGGTAACCCTGTCCAACGGCCAGACCATCACCATCCCGGTCGGTGAGTCTTCCGGCACCGTGAACTTCACTGCGCCAAACGACGCCCTGGCCGGCGGTAGCTCCTTGAGCACTACCATCACTGGTGCGACTGGCGGTAACTACGAAAAACTCGATGTCGACAGCAAGCCTGCCGACACATCGGTTACTGATACCCCGGATACCACCAACCTGACCCTCAGCGCGACAGACACTGTGGCTGAAGGCGGTTCGATTGTTTACACCGCGACCCTGACCAACGCCGCGGGCACTCCGGTGACCGTAACCCTGAGCAACGGCGCGGTGATCACTATCGCAGCCGGTGCCACTACCGGTTCCGTCACCGTCGCAGCGCCTGCTGACGATGTATACAAGGATGCCGGCAAGGTCGAGGCGACCATCAAGGACGCTTCCGGCGGCAACTTCGAGAACCTGGTGCCGAGCACCACCCCAGCCGTGACTGATGTCACCGACACTATCGACACCTCGACGGTCAGCCTGACCGCGACGCCGTCCGTGGCTGAAGGCGGTACCGTGGTTTACACCGCCTCCGTGACTGCTCCGGTCACTGGCTCGCCGGTCGTCGTCACTCTGTCCAATGGCCAGACCATCACCATCCCGGTCGGCGCCAGCAGTGGCACCGTGAACTTCGTGGCCCCTAACGATGCCTTGGCGGGCGGCAGCTCTCTGAGCACCACCATCAAGGACGCTACGGGTGGCAACTACGAGAAGCTGGCTATCGACAGTAAACCGGCTGATACGTCGGTAACCGATACGCCAGATACCACCACCCTCAGCCTGACAGCGACTGACACTGTCGCTGAAGGCGGCTCGATCGTTTACACCGCCACCCTGACCAACGCTGCTGGCACTCCGGTAACCGTGACCTTGAGCAATGGCGCGGTAATCACCATCGCGGCCGGCGCCACCACCGGTACGGTGACCGTGGCCGCTCCTGCCGACGACGTCTACAAAGACGCCGGCACCGTGCAAGCCACGATCCAAACCGCCACCGGCGGTAACTTCGAGAGTCTGGTGCCGAGCACTACGCCGGCGGTCACCAACGTGACTGATACCATCGACACCAGTACCGTTTCGCTGACCGCTACTCCGTCCGTAGCAGAAGGCGGTACCGTGGTTTACACCGCGTCGGTCACTGCTCCAGTGACCGGTTCGCCGGTCATGGTGACCCTGTCCAATGGCCAGACCATCACCATCCCGGTCGGCGCCAGCAGTGGCACTGTGAACTTCGTAGCCCCTAACGATGCCTTGGCGGGTGGCAGCTCTCTGAGCGCCACCATCAAGGACGCTACCGGCGGCAACTACGAGAAGCTGGCTATCGACAGTAAACCGGCCGACACCTCGGTTACCGATACTCCGGATACCACCACCCTCAGCCTGACTGCGACCGATACCGTGGCAGAAGGCGGATCGATCGTTTATACCGCCACCCTGACCAACGCCGCCGGCACTCCGGTGACCGTGACCTTGAGCAATGGCGCGGTAATCACCATCGCGGCCGGCGCCACCACCGGTACGGTGACCGTGGCCGCTCCTGCCGACGACGTCTACAAAGACGCCGGCACCGTGCAAGCCACGATCCAGACTGCCACCGGTGGCAACTTCGAGAGCCTGGTGCCAAGCACCACGCCTGCGGTCACCAACGTCACCGATACCATCGACACTTCGACCGTCAGCCTCACCGCGACCTCGAATGTGGCCGAAGGCGGCACCGTGGTTTACACCGCCTCCGTCACCGCTCCGGTCACTGGCTCGCCAGTCGTGGTCACCCTGTCCAACGGCCAGACCATCACCATCCCGGTCGGCGCCAGCAGCGGTACCGTGAACTTCGTAGCGCCTAACGATGCCTTGGCGGGCGGCAGCTCCCTGAGTACCACCATCACCAACGCCACCGGCGGCAACTACGAAAAACTGGCGGTCGACAGCAAGCCGGCCAACACCACGGTCACCGATACGCCGGACACCACGTCCCTGACCCTCAGCGCCACCAACACCGTGGCCGAGGGTGGCTCGATCGTCTACACCGCGACCCTGACCAATGCTGCCGGTACTCCAGTCACCGTAACGCTCTCCAACGGTGCGGTGATTACCATCGCAGCCGGCGCCACCACTGGTACCGTAACCGTGGCCGCTCCTGCGGACGACGTCTACAAAGACGCCGGCACCGTGCAAGCCACAATCCAGACCGCCACCGGCGGCAATTTCGAGAACCTGGTGCCAAGCACCACGCCTGCGGTCACCAACGTCACCGACACCATCGACACTTCGACCGTCAGCCTCACCGCGACCTCGAATGTGGCCGAAGGCGGCACTGTGGTTTACACCGCGTCGGTCACCGCTCCGGTTACTGGTTCGCCAGTCGTGGTCACCCTGTCCAATGGCCAGACCATCACCATCCCGGTCGGCGCCAGCAGCGGTACCGTGAACTTCGTTGCGCCTAACGATGCCTTGGCGGGCGGCAGCTCCCTGAGCACCACCATCACCAACGCCACCGGCGGCAACTACGAAAAACTGGCGGTCGACAGCAACCCGGCCAACACCACGGTTACCGATACCCCGGACACCACGTCCCTGACCCTCAGTGCCACCAACACCGTGGCCGAAGGCGGTTCGATCGTTTACACCGCGACCCTGACCAACGCCGCGGGCACTCCGGTGACCGTGACCTTGAGCAACGGTGCGGTGATCACCATCGCCGCTGGCGCCACCACGGGTACCGTGACCGTGGCCGCTCCTGCGGACGACGTCTACAAAGACGCCGGCACCGTGCAAGCCACGATCCAGACCGCCACCGGCGGCAATTTCGAGAACCTGGTACCAAGCACTGCGCCGGCTGTGACCAACGTTACCGATACCATCGACACTTCGACCGTCAGCCTCACCGCGACCTCGAATGTGGCCGAAGGCGGCACCGTGGTTTACACCGCCTCCGTCACCGCTCCGGTCACTGGCTCGCCAGTCGTGGTCACCCTGTCCAACGGCCAGACCATCACCATCCCGGTCGGCGCCAGCAGCGGTACCGTGAATTTCGTCGCGCCTAACGACGCCTTGGCTGGCGGCAGCTCCCTGAGCACCACCATCACCAACGCCACCGGTGGCAACTACGAAAAACTGGCGGTCGACAGCAAGCCTGCCGACACCACCGTGACCGACACCCCGGACACCACCAACCTGTCGCTCAGCGCCACCAGCTCCGTGGCCGAAGGCGGTTCGATCGTCTACACCGCGACCCTGACCAACGCCGCCGGCACGGCCATGACCGTGACCCTGAGCAACGGCGCGGTGATCAACATCGCAGCCGGCGCCACCACCGGCACCGTGACCGTGGCCGCGCCGACCGACGATGTGTACATCGACGCCGGCAACGTCAGCGCCAGTATCGCCAGCACCACCGGCGGCAACTTCGAGCACCTGGTGCCAAGCACCACGCCGGCCGTGACCAGCGTTACCGACACCATCAACACCACCACTGTGAGCATCAACGGCAGCACCTCGGTCACCGAAGGCCAGACCGCGACCTACACCGTCAGCCTGACCAGCCCGGCGCAAACCGAGGTCACCCTGAAGATCAGCTACAGCGGCACCGCCGCCGACGGCTCGGACTTCACCGGCGTGTACACCGTGAAGATCCCGGCCGGCGCCAGCAGCGCCAGCTTCAACGTCGCTACCATCGACGACAAGATCACCGAGAGCACGGAAAACTTCGTGGTCAAGATCGACTCGGCCACCGGCGGCAACTTCGAGAACCTGGTGGTCAGCGGCACCAACGGCAGCGTCACCACCTCGATCATCGACAACGATGCGCCACCGGTCCTCGACCTGGATGCCAACAACTCCAGCGGCGCCACCGGGGCCGACTACAAGGTGACCTTCACCGAAAACACCCCGGGCGCGGGCGTGTCGATCGCCGACACCGACCTGAGCATTACCGACCCGGACAGCACTATGCTGACCGGCGCCACCATCGTGCTGACCAACCGTCAGCCGGGCGATGAGCTGAACCTGGGCAACAGCGTCAACGGCATCACCATCAATGCCAACAGCCAGGCGGGCACCATCACCCTGACCCTGTCCGGCAATGCGACGCTGGCCGACTACATGCAGCAGATCAAGAACATCACCTTCACCAACAGCAGTGAGGACCCGAGCACCACGCCGCGGACCATCACCGTGACCGTGACCGATGGCAGCAACTACTCCAACGTCGCCACCACCACGGTCAACGTGGTGGCGGTGAACGACGCGCCAGTGGCCACCGGCGGCGCCGTGACCGGCACCGAAGACACCGCCCTGACCCTGACCTGGGCCACCTTCGGCGTCAGCGACGTCGACAGCCCCGCGGCCAGCCTCGGGGTGAAAATCACCCAGCTGCCGGGCGACGGCAAGCTGCAATACCTCGACGGTTCGACCTGGAAGGACGTGGCCACCAACCAGACCTTCAGCAAGGCCGATATCGACGCCGGCAAGTTGCGCTTCACCCCGGATGCCAACGAGTCGGGTGTCGACGGCTACAACGGCAGCGGCGTGGGCAACCAGCAGGCCGACTACGCGCAGATCAAGTTCCAGCCAACCGACGGCCAGGCCCTGGGCAACACCGGTACCGTGAAGATCGACATCACCCCGGTGGCCGATGCGCCGACCCTGGGCGTGGCGAGCAACAGCGTGAACTCCATCGGCCTGCTCAAGGAGTCCTGGAGCAGCCTCAGCGGCCTGGGCACCAACGGCAACGGCATCACCGGCGATGCGCTGAAAACCGTCTTCAACAACTCCGGCAACCCGACCAGCAGCTCGACGGTGACCAATGCCCAGTCCGACGCCAGCGTGGCCGGCGGCAGCGGCTCGAAAACCTCCGGCCTGATCTACCTGGAAGCCGGCAAGACCTACAGCTTCAGCGGTGTCGGCGACGACAGCCTGCTGATCACCATCGGCGGCAAGAACGTGGCCACCGCGACCTGGGGGGCCGGCGGCAGCATCAGCGGTTCGTTCACCCCGACCACCAGCGGCTACTACACCCTGGACATCTACCACGCCAACCAGAGCGGTCCGGGCAGCTATGACGTCAACCTGTCGGTCAATGGCAGCACGCCGGTCGACCTGAGCAGCGCCAACATCCCGATGTACCCGAGCGAAACCGCGCTGACCAATGCCGGCGTCACCCTTTCCGAGCTGCACGGCAGCAACGGCGAGGGCTACTACGACGGCTACAAACTCAACGAAGGTGCCGAGGGTGGCAGCGTCAAGCTGTCGAAGATCACCACCGCCCTGACCGATACCGACGGCTCGGAAAGCCTGAGCGTGAAGATCGGCGGCATTCCGGCCGGTTCGGTGCTCAGCGATGGCGCCGGCCATACCTTCACCGCGGGCAGCAGCGTCAGTGAAGTCAATGTCACCGGTTGGAACCTGGGTACGCTGACGATCACCCCGCCGTCGCACTACAACGGCTCGTTCAACCTGACCGTGACCTCGACCTCCACCGAGTCCCTGGGCGGTTCGGCCATCAGCACCGCGCAGATCCCGGTCACTGTGTACCCGGCGACCTACAGCGCCAGCGTCGCCACGGCGGGCGACGACAACTTCGTCGGCACCGAGGGCAACGACATCATGGTCGCCGACGTCGCCGGCCTGAACGTGGTGCAGGGCAAGAACTACAACATCGCGTTCATGGTCGACAGCTCCGGCAGCATGAGCGATGCCTCGCTCAGCGCCGCCAAGAACTCGCTGACCACGGTGTTCAACACCCTGAAGAACAGCCTGGGCAGCAGCACCTCGGGCACCGTGAACATCTTCCTGGCGGACTTCGATACCCAGGTCAACAAGCAGATATCGGTGAACCTCAACGACCCGAACGCCCTGACCCTGCTCAAGTCGGTCCTGGACTCCATGGCGTCCGGCGGCGGCACCAACTACGAAGACGTGTTCAAGACCACGGCCAACTTCTTCCAGAGCAGCGCGGCCACCAGCAATACCAACGCCACCAACCTGACGTACTTCATTACCGACGGCAAACCGACGTACTACCAGACCGGCGAGCAGACCAACCCGATACTGTACGGCAGCGTCAGGCTCGACAGTGTGATCACGACCAGCAACTATCAGCTGGGCGATACCGTTCGACTACAACCGGACAGTACTCACCTGATCGATATCAACAGCAGCGGCAGCGTCACTGTCTGGACGCAGGCCTGGGGTAGCTGGTCCAGTTACAACGCCGGCACCCTGCACGCCCAGGGCGATGGCACCTATGAGCTGTCCAGCCTGGCCGGCGCGGGCAGCTACACCAACAACGCCACCACCACCAACTCCGGCAGCGGCTTCGCCCTGCTGAGCAATCTGTCGCAGGTGGAAGCGATCGGTCTGAACAACGACGTCAGCCTCAATGACCTGAAGCCGTACGACACCGACAACACCCCACAGACCAACATCGACCCGTCGAACCTGGCCGATGCCATCCTTGGCCATACCGAAGCGACCATGCCGGGCGCCGACACGGTCAACGGCGGCAACGGCAACGACATCCTGTTCGGCGACCTGGTGAGCTTCAACGGCATCGCCGGCGAGGGCTACCAGGCCATGCAGGCCTTCGTGGCGCAGAAGACCGGCGTGGCCGCGAGCAGCGTCACCACCAGCAACGTGCACCAGTACATCACCGAGCACTACACCGACTTCGATGTGTCCGGTGCCCATGACGGCAATGACACGCTGCTGGGCGGCGCCGGTAACGACATCATCTTCGGCCAGGGCGGCAACGACCTGCTCGACGGTGGCAAGGGCAACGACATCCTGCTGGGCGGTACCGGCAACGACACGCTGATCGGTGGCGCGGGCAATGACATCTTGATCGGCGGCTCGGGTGCCGACACCTTCGTCTGGAAGGCTGGCGATACCGGTAACGATGTGATCAAGGACTTCAAGGCCAGCGAAGGCGACCGTATCGACCTGCGGGACCTGTTGCAGGGCGAGAGCGCCAGCACCATCGACAACTTCCTGAAGATCACCACGGTGGACGGTACCTCGACCCTGCAGGTCAGTTCCGAAGGCAAGCTCAACGCAGCGGGCGGTATCGCCAACGCGGACGTGACGATCAAGCTGGAAGGCAACAACTGGTCCAACACCAACATCAACTCGCTGATCGCCGGTAGCGACCCGACCATCAAGATCGATCACAACAACAGCTGATCCAGGGTCGACCGGCCACCCATCCCGGGTGGCCGGCTCTTCCCGCCGTGACGATTTTGCCGCCACGTCGCATACTCGCGACCAAAGCGCGCCGTTGGCCTATGCTGCTGACAGCATGATGCCGGACCATATTTCGAGGGATTCCCCATGTTCTACGTGCAACGCGATGCACAGGGCCAGCTGGTTCGCGTGGAGCCCGCGCCTTACGCCGAGGCCACGGAAACACTGCAGGCCGACCACAGCGAGATCCAGCAGTGGTTCGCCAACGAGGTGGTGGAAGTCAGCCTGAAACAACTCAAGCAGAGCGACCTGGAAATGATCCGGGTACTCGACGACTTGATTCAGGTGCTGACCAGCAAGGGCGTGATCCGCGTCACCGACCTGCCACCGGCGGCCCAGGCCAAGCTGATGGACCGGACCCAGGCGCGTGAAGCGCTGGGCGGCCTGAGCCACCTGATCAACGACGACGAAACCGGCCTGATCTGATCCGTCGCTGGCCAGCGGCTCCCGCTTCTACCGCGGGAGCCGCTGGCCGGCGATCTTCGTGCAGCGCCTCAGCGCCAGGGTGCAGGCTCGCCGAACAGGCGGCCCTGGACGCCGTACAGGCCCATCTCGCGAATCACCTGCAACTCCCCTTCGGTTTCCACGCGCTCGGCAATCAACGGCAGGTCGATGCTGTGGGCAGCGCGCTGGATGGCTTCGATAAACAGGCGCTTGTCGCTTTCCTGGTCGATGTCGCGGATGTAGCTGCCGTCGATCTTCAGGTAGGCCAGGCCCAGGCGCGCCAGGTTGCCGATCATGCTGAAGCGCCCGCCGAAGCGCTGCAGGCTCAGGGAGAAGCCCAGCTCGCGCAGGCGTCGGGTCAGTTGTTCCAGCAGCGCCTGTTCAGGCAACTGCTCTTCGCCGATCTCCAGGGTCAGGCGCGGCCCCAGACTTGCGTGCTGGCGCAGGATCTCGAACACCTTGTTCAAGGCCTGCGGATCGGCCAGGGTCGCGGCCGACAGGTTCAACGCCAACGAGTCCTGATGCTCGGTCATTTGCTTGAGCACCTGTTCGAGCATCAGCAGGTCCAGGCGCGAGGTCCAGCCAAAGCGCTCCAGCCACGGCAGGAAGCGCCCGGCGGCGATGGTCTGGCCCTGCTCGTCGAGCAAGCGCGACAGCACCTTGTAGTGCAGCACCAGCTTGGTATCCCGGGTCGCGACCACCGGCTGGAAGTACAGCTCGAAGCGCTGCTGGCTCAAAGCCCCGTCCAACAGGGTGTGCCAGGCGTGATGGTCGTCGCCGATGCTGGCCGCCGCACCGTGTTCCAGGCAGGCCCAGCTCGTATCGCCCTGGGCTTCGGCCTGGGCCAGGGCCTGGTCGCCCAGGCTCAGCACGGCCTGTGGCGAGTCGCCATGAACGAAGGGCGCCAGGCCGATGGAGGCCACGGACGCCACGTCGGTGGCGCCAGTGGCGTGCAGGCTGGCCAAGGCATTCTCCAGGTTCTGCGCCAGCTGCAGGGCCTCTCCGCGCACCAGCCCCGGCGCCAGCACGGCAAATTCGCCACCGCGGATGCGGGTCACCAGGTTGTGGGTTTCCGGGTAGCGCGCGCACTCACGCTGCAATTGTTCGCCCACCGCCTGCAACAGCTGGTCGGTACGCTGCCCGCCCAGGCGCTGGTTCAGGCCGGCCAGGTCCTTGACCCGCAGCAACAGCAGGTAGCCGGAGCTGGCTTGCTCCGGGTTGCTCACCCGGGCATTGAGCTGCATCTCGAAGTAACGACGGTTGGCCAGGCCGGTCAGGTTGTCCTGATAGGACTCGACCCGCAGCTTTTCGCTGCGCTCGGCCTGTTCCTGGAACAGCGCCTTGAGCTTCTCGACCATCTGGTTCATCGCCTGCACCACGCGGCGCAGTTCCGGGGTACGCGGCAGCTCGGGCAGGCTGAGGAATTCGCGGCGGGCAATGGCGTGGGATTGCTGCACCATGTAGTCCAGCGGCTTGAGCTGGCGCCGCAGCAGCAAGGCCCCCAGCACCGCGCTCACGGCACCGCACAGCAGCAGCCAGCTAAGGCTGCCCAGGGCGCTTTGCCAGAGCTTGGCGACGGCGAACATCGGGTGGCTGACCACCTCGACCCGCGCCGCCTGTTGCCAGCCGCGGCTGACCAGGGCGTCGCCGCCGGCCGGCTCCAGGCCGATCAGCTTGACGAACCAGTCCGGCACGTCGCTGACCTCGGGCGTGCCGCTGCGCTCGACCATGACCTCTTCGGTGACCTGGTTGATCACGCGGATGCTCGAGTAGTAGCCGCTGTCGAAAATCGAGCTGACCATCAGCTCGACCATCGCCGGGTCGTCGATATTCGGGGTCAGGGACAAGGCCAGCGCCGTGGCTGCGTCCTGTGCATGGGAACGCAGCTGGTTGACGTACTGGGTCCGCGAACTTTCCAGGCTGACCATGAAGCTGCCGCTGAAGGCGACCACCAGGAACAGACAGATTGCGATCAACAGTTGTTTGAACAAAGACATCTGAGCTCGTGCTCCTAGTGAGTCGTCTCGACCGGAAAACCTTCGGCCTGCATTTTCTTCAACACGTCCTGCCACCGGGACAGGCGCTTGGTGTCACCGACTTTCTTGTTGCCCTTGCCGGGCAGCCACAGGCCCTCGGCATTGAAGGAGTACACCGGCAGCAGGTCGGTACGCTGGCTGGCCGGCTGGATGGCGTCGATCAGGCTGTCGAGGACCAACGGCATGGCCTCCGGGCTTGAATAGTAGGTCAACACCATGTGCGCGCGGTTCTGGCGCAAGGCCTTGACGTAGGTGATGCGCAGCTTGTCACTGGAAACACCGAGGTGACGCAGGCTGAAATACTTGGCGATCGCATAGTCCTCGCAATCGCCGGCGCCCTTCCACAGGGCCTCGACCGGGGTTTCCCAGTAATCCACCTGATGCCACAGGTCGATGTCTTCCACGTAGCGCATGTTCTTGTTGAAGAACAGGTTGACCACCTTGAGCTGTTCCATCTCACTGGCCTGGTTCTGGGTCGCCAGCAACTGCTGCCAGGCGTCGATGCGCTTCTGTCCTTCGCCCAGCGGCCCGTACAGTGCGGTGGCGCGGCGGCTGATCTGCGAAAAGTCCCAATCGGCCTGCAGACCGCCCAGCAGCAGGCCGGCCAGCAGCAGCGCCGAAAACAGCCAGCGCAGGGTCCGAGAAAGAGCTAAACGTGCCGCCAATGCGAAGAGTCCATGGGAGCTGTCGTGGGTCGAAGGATGGTGCAGGTTGGTCCGCCAAAAGACAATGGCACCTTACAATCACAGCCCCTCTGGAGGCGCTAAGCTGAAAGCAGGGACCTGTTCGTTTATCGGCCAGTGCTTGAGCGGCAGGAGGGCTGCCCCGAGAATCAGCGCCGGCAAAGCCATGACAGGGCTCAGGCGGCTGGTTTGACAAGCTGCAGGGCGCTATCTAGCGTCCATTGGATCCAGATCTCATAGAAAACAGGATAGCGTTAACGTGACAGAAAAACCGAGGCCCTTGAGCAAGATCGCAGTCAGCGGGCCAATCCCCGCCCACCTCGCGCGCTCGGTGATCGAGGAAACCCTGCGCGCGGCGATTCTCGACGGCCGCCTGCCCAGCGGCGCGGCATTGCGCCAGCAGGATCTGGCCGACCTCTTCGGCGTCAGCCGCATGCCGGTGCGCGAAGCCTTGCGCCAGCTCGAAGCGCAATCGCTGTTGCACGTGGTGCCGCACAAAGGCGCGGTGGTCGCCGAGCTGATCGGCTATGACGCGGTGGAAACCTACGGCCTGCGCCTGCTGCTGGAACTGGAGGCGCTGCGCCTGTCGATCCCGCTGCTCGACGCCGAGGACATCGCCCAGGCCCGCGGCTATATCGCGCAGCTGGAAAACGAAACCGACCACGCCGAAATCGGCCGTCTCAATCGCCTGTTCCACATGTCGCTGTACCACCGGGCGCCGAACCAGAAGCTGCTGCGTCTGATCGAGCTCGAGTTGAACGAGGAAGAACGCTTCTTGCGGTTCCATCTATCCTCCATGGGCCTGGGCAAGCTGACCCAGGACGATCACAACGCCATGACCGACGCCGCCGAGGCCAAGGACGTCGAGCGGGCGGTGGAGGTGCTGCGGGGCCATCTGGAAAAGGCCGCGCAGACCATTCGCAACTACCTCGAACGGACCGCAGAGGGCTGACAGCGGTAACGGCGGCATAAAGCGGCCACGATGCAACACTCAATGACCGGCACACCGGCTTAAGGAAAAGCAGTGCACGCGCGCAATGACAAATGGCTGATGGTGCTCAACTCCGGCGAGCCGGCGAAAACCCGACTCATCTGCTTTCCGCAGACCGGCGCGGATCCGGAACAGCTGCGCAACTGGTCCACGGGGCTGGCCGGGCACATCGAGCTGGTGCTGGTGCGGCTACCCGGGCACGGCAGCCGCCAGGCCGAAACCCCGCTCGACGACTGGCCGCGGCTGCTGGCCGATACCTTCTCCGCGCTACGCCCACTGTTGGCCAAGCCCCACGCCCTGTTCGGCCACGGCCTGGGCGGGATGCTGGCCTACGAAACCGCCAAGCACGCCCAGGCGCACTACCCCGGCCAGACCCGCCACCTGTTCATTTCCGCCTGCCGCAGCCCCGACTACCCATCGCCCCGGCCAATGCTGCACGTGCTGCCCACGGCACCCTTCCAGGAAGCCATGCTGTCGCTGGGCGCCACGCCGATCGAAATCCCCCGCGACCAGGCCAGCCGGGACCAGTACGAGACGTTGCTGCGCGCCGACCTGAAGCTGTTCGAATCCTGGCGCGATCTGTCGAGCGGCAACCTCGACATTCCCCTCACCGCCCTCTATGGCAGTGAGGACCCGCTGGCCCCCGCCAGCAACATGGCCAACTGGCGAGAGTTCACCCGTCGTGAGTTCGAGCTGATCGAGGTGGCCGGCAATCACTTCTTCATCAAGTCCCAGCGCCAGCGCCTGCTGCAGATCATCAATACCCACCTGGGCCTGCTCGGCGAATAATCCGCCGTCTTCCTTCTCAGCTCCTGCCCTCACAGGCCTGCCGGCGATGGCTCAGTCGCCGATTTGGGCTCACTCTTGCTGTCGCCGACTGAAAAAGGGACGTGAGCGGCACGCAGACTTGCCCGCACACGTCGATCTGCAGACCCACGCAAGGAGCCCAGCGACTGGAGGACATGACCGGGATCGGCTCCCGCATGCCTTCTCCCAGATATTCAACGACTTCAACTCAGCGTTTCGAAGTTTGCTTCGAGTGAGGCATTCACTCAGCGTTAAAAATTCTGACTTATATAAGTCGGAAGGGGCAACTTCATCCCAACAAAACTTGAACAAGAAGTTTTGCAGCAACTTGTCGCGCGACAAAAATACAAGTTCGAAAAGTATTATAAAAACAACTTGATCGACACTTCCCCCTGTATTAGTTTTTTCTCCGTCGACGTTAAACAACGTCGGCCAGCCATTCACGAACACCTGGCAAACCTTGGCTTTATTGGCCCTCAAAACCCATTAAAGCCAAGGCAACGGCTCTTTAACGGATAGACCGGCCAGCACTATAGAACTTTCCAATTTATCAACTCAGGTTTGAGGCCCCTGCTCGCCTGCAACAAATAATCACTGATTAAAACACCTATACGAGCCGCAACTAATCGGCCAATCAAACACACTTGAACATCTCCGAAGGGCAGCCTAAATGAACGCCAGCAAAGAACTTCTAAACGCCAAGAAAGCCACACTCAGCACCCATCCCATTTTTGCCGAAATCAACACACTTGCCGTTCTGCAACGCTTTATGCAGACCCATGTTTTTGCCGTGTGGGACTTCATGTCGCTGACCAAGCGCCTGCAACAGGAACTGACCTGCATGCGCCTGCCCTGGCTACCACCGCAAGACCCTCACGCCGCGCGACTGATCAACGAGATCGTGCTCGGCGAAGAGTCCGACGATCGCCCCGGGCAAGGTCATTACAGCCATTTCGAGCTGTACCTGGACGCCATGCGCGAGGTCGGCGCCGCCACCCGGGTGGTGGAACGCTTCGTCGCGCTGCAGCAGGAAGGCGTGAGTTTCGACACCGCCCTGCAAAGCGTCGACGCCGACCCGGCCGCCAGCGCCTTTGTCCGCCAGACCCTGCACACCGCCGTGCAGGCGCCGGCCCATTGCGTGGCGGCGGCCTTTCTCCACGGCCGGGAAAGCGTCATCCCGCAGATGTTCCAGCGCATCCTCGACGACTGGGGCATAGGTATCGAGCAGGCGCCGACCTTTCGCTACTACCTGCAACGCCATATCGAGGTCGATTCCGACGACCACGGCCCCGCCGCGGAACAGCTGCTGGAGCGGCTGGTGGCTGGCGACCCGCAACGCCAGCAGGAGGTGTACGCCGCGGCCATCGCCGCGGTGGACAGCCGCATCGCCCTGTGGGACGGGCTGCGCCTGAGCATGGCCGAATCGCCAATCGGGGTGAGCGCATGAACGCCCTCGACTACCAATCCTTCGCCGACACCTGGGAAGAGCGCGCGACCATCCGCACCCGCCCGCGCCGCATGCTCGAGGACGACGACAAGCTGATCTATCCCCTGAGCCGCCAGCCGCTGGTGCACAGCCAGAGCTTCCTCGACCACTGCGCCCACCTGCGGGATTTCGTGCTGGTGCAAAGCCTCTACAAGTTCATCAACGACGTGGTGATCTTCGAGACCGAGCTGGTGGACAAGACCGCCCGCAACATCGCCAAGAACCGCTTCGCCATCGCCTTCCCCTTCGCCTGCCGCTACGACGCCATGACCGTGGTGGTGGACGAGGACTACCACGCGCTGGTGGCGATGGACTTCATGCAGCAGACCATCGCCATGAGCGGCATCGAACCCATCGAGCTGCCCCGGGAAATCGAACTCAGCCGGGCCATCCCCGCCGCCCTGCAGCGGGCGCCCGAGCACCTGCGCGACGCGGTGGAACTGATCTGCGTGGCCATCGCCGAGAACACCGTGACCAACGATGTCGCCGCCTTCGCCAAGGACGACACGGTCAAGCCGTCGATCAAGGGCCTGATGGCCGACCACCTGCAGGACGAAGGCCGGCATTCGGGTTTCTGGTCGCGGCTGGTGCGCATCTATTGGCACGGCGCCAGCGACGCCGACCGCGCGGAGATCGCCCGGGTGCTGCCGGTGTTCATCGCCCAGTACCTGACCAACGACATCCAGAAGGGCTTCGACTTGCGGCTGATCGAGCAACTGCCCGTCGCCGCCCCGATCAAGCAGGCGCTGCGCGAGGAGGCAGCCGCCCTGGCCTACCCGATCAACCGCCATCACCCCCTGATCGCCAACATCCTGCGCTTCTTCCGCAGCAGTTCGATGCTGGATTCGGCCTGCGTCCAGGACGCCCTGGCCAACTACCTGCCCTAACGGAGGGACCCGAGCATGAGACGCCTCGACATTGTGTTGACGGGCCGCAGTCAGGCCCTGAACGAACTGGCCATGGAGCTGGAGCGCCACGGCCATCTGCTGCGGCGGCTAGATTCGCCGCAGGCGATCGCCGACGCCGAGGGGCTGCGGCCCCATCTGTTGATCGACGACGGCAGCCTGAGTGATTCACCGCGCCTCGCGGCGGACACCGAGCGCCTGGAATTGCGCATCGCCCTGATCGCCCAAGCGGCTTCCGGGCTGCCACAGGTGCGCCTGTTCCACCGCCACGGCGCCCGGCTGATCGAGCAGGCGACCCTGCCGCCGGAAGCCAGCGGCAATGGCCAGGCCGTGCGCGGCAGCGCCATCGCCAGGTTGGTGGCCAGCACCGCACGGCTGGTCAGCGGCTTTTCTCGCGGCGCGGCGTTTTTCCACCAGCTCGCGGCCCTGGATGAGCCAAGCGAACCGCTGCTGGGCCTGGAGCGCCTGGACTCGCTGGCCTTCGAGCACCGGCACAACCAACAGCTGGCACCGGCATTGCTGCGGGAGATGCAGGTGCCGATCGCCCAGCGCATCGACCAGAGCCTGCTGGCCTTCGCCCAGCGTCCTGCCTTGAATATCCAGGGCATCGACTACAGCTACCAGACCCTGCACCGCCTGAGCCGCAACCTGCAGCGGCAGATGCTGCGACACCTGCCCGCCAGCCCTGGCCAACCGCCGGTGATCGGCCTTTGCCTGCCCAAATCGGCAGTGCTCTATGCCGCGATTCTCGCCACCCTCGGCTGTGGCGCGGTGTACCTGCCGCTGGACCCGGAACATCCGCCACAACGGCGGCGCTACATTCTCGACAACGCCGGCGCCGCCTTGCTGCTGCACGACGGCCGCGAAGACCTGGGCGACCTCGACCTGGCGCAACTCGATGTACGCACCCTGCTGCCTGACGACGCCGAGGACGCCCTCCCTCTGCTGCACCAGGCACCGCCGCCAGAGGCGCCCTGCGTGGCGATCTACACCTCGGGCACCACCGGCCAACCCAAGGGCGTATTGCTCAGCCAGGGCAATCTCAGCCACTTCTGCACCTGGTACATCGACCATGTCGAGCTGGACCCAAACAGCCGGGTGCTGCAGTTCTCCACCATCAACTTCGACGCCTCGCTGCTGGATATCCTGCCCACCTTCCTGAGTGGCGCGCTGCTGGTGGTCCCCGACCAGGACCAGCGACGCGACCCGCAGCAACTGCGGGCCCTGCTCCAGCACCAGCGGGTCAGCCATGCCTTCCTGCCGCCGGCGCTGCTGAGCATCCTGCCCCTGGAACAGCCGCTGGGCCTGCGGCATCTGGTGACCGGCGGCGACGTCTGCGAACCCTTCGTCATCCAGCGCCTGGCCGGCCAGTGCGCGCTGCACAACATCTACGGCCCGACGGAAACCACGGTGCTGGCCACCACCCGCCGCCTGCGGGTCGACGACAACCCGCGCAACCTCGGCCTGCCCATCGCCAACAGTCAGGTGCTGATCCTCGACGAACAGTTGCAACCAGTGCCCGAGCGCACCCCCGGCGAGCTGTACCTGGCCGGGCCAGGGGTCGGCCTTGGCTACCTGAACAACCCGGCGCTGAGCGCCGAACGCTACCTGACCCTGGACCTGTCGGACGGGCGCCGACTGCGGGTCTATCGCACCGGGGACATCGGCCAGTGGACCGACAGCGGCATCGAGATCTGCGGGCGGCGGGACAACCAGGTGAAGATCCGCGGGTTCCGGGTCGAGCCGGAAGAGATCGAACACTGCCTGCGCGACGGCCAGCTGTTCCGTCAGGTGGCGGTGGTGATCGACGATCAACGGCGGGTCCTCGCCTACCTGGCCCAGCCGAGCGCTGCCGGCGATGCGCTACAAGCCCTGCGCGAACAAGTGCGCCAGCGCTTGCCGGACTACATGCGGCCCAGCGCCTACATCGAGCTGCCGAGCATGCCCTACACCGCCAACGGCAAGGTCGACCGCCGCGCCCTGCTGGCCCTGCCGCGTACCCCAGGCAGCAACCGTCAGCGACGCCTGCCGCAGAACGCCAACGAACAGCGCCTGCTGCAGCTGTGGGCCGAGCTGCTGGAGTTGCCGGCCGAGGACATCGGCACCGACGACAGCTTCTTCAACCTCGGCGGCCACTCGATCCTGCTGTCGCGCCTGCTGCTGGCGATTCGCGAACAGTTCGGCCGCGGCCTGTCGATCAACCGCTTTATCGAGGCGCCGACCCTGAGCAACCTGGCGACCCTGATCGACGGCGTCGCCCACGATGGCCCGGACGCCTCCCTCGAGCAGGTGTTCGCCGATGCCAACGCCGAACTCGACCTGCCAGTGCTGCCCATCAGCCAACTGGGCGACGTGCACAAGGTGCTGGTCACCGGCGCTAACAGTTTTCTCGGCGTGCACATAGTCGAGGCGCTGCTGGAATGGGGCGCCAGCGAGGTGGCGTGCCTGGTGCGGGAAACGCCCACGCAATCGGCTGCCGAACGTTTCGCCCAGGCCTTGCGCGACAACCGCCTGGAGCATCTGGACCTGAGCCGGGTGCGGGTGCATGCCGCCGATATCAGCCAGCCACAACTTGGATTGGCGGCGCAGGTATACGAACGCATCGACCGCGAATACGGCGCGCTGGTGCACAACGCCGCCAACGTCAATCACGTGCTCGATTACCCGGCCCTGGCACGCGACAACGTCGAGCCGCTGTTCGAGTGCCTGCGCTTGTGCGAAGGGCGCAGCAAGAAGGTCTTCAACTTCGTCTCGACCCTGTCCGCCTCCAGCAGCGTCGACGCCCAGGGCCGGGTGCTGGAACAACCGCCCGCGGCCACCCCGCCGATCTACATCCGCAACGGCTACAACCTGTCCAAGTGGGTCGGCGAACGGATCCTGCAACGGGCTCGCGAACAGGGGGTGTGGGTCAATCTCTATCGCCCGGGCAACATCAGCTTCAACAGCCAGAGCGGGGTCTGCCAGCCCCACCGGAACCGCCTGATGCTGATGCTCAAGGGCTCGCTGCAACTGGGCCAGGTGCCGCAGTTGGCGATGAACTTCGACCTGATGCCGGTGGACTTCCTTGCCCGCTTCATCGCCTTCCACGCCAGCCGTTATCAGCCGGCCCACGCGGTGTTCAACCTGCACAACCCGCAGCCTTTGAGCTGGGAGGCCTATGTCGCCTCGTTCCGCGAGGCCGGGCGCGAGTTCCGCATGGTCAGCGTCGCCGACTGGCAGCGCCAGCTGGGCCGGGTCGACCGCGACAATGCGCTGTTCGGCGTCCTCGGCTTCTACCTCAACGGCTTCGAGGAAGACATCGGCGACATCTCGCTGATCGGCCACGCCAACGCCGAGGCCGGGGTGCGGCGCATGGGCGCCGACTACCCGGCCAAGGACCCGGCGCTGCTGCGCAAGGGCTGCCAGTACCTGAAAGACATCCGCTTTATCTGAACCCACCCACGCTGGAGAACACCATGAAAAACCTGCAACCCGACACCCTGATCAACAACCCGAACGCCTGCGAGGTCCTGTCCACGGTGGACATCGGCGCCGATGCCCAAAGCGTCTGGGCCATCGTCGGCAACTTCGCCGGTTTCCCGGCCTTCATTCCCGCGCTGTCGCACATCGAGATGACGGGCGAGGGCGTGCGCTCGGTGCGCAAGAAGTTCTTCCACGACGGCAATATCGTCATCGAACAACTCAACTCACGGGACGACCAGGCCCTGTACATGACCTGGAGCCTGATCTACGACACCCTGGGCATCGACAACCTGTGGGCGGCCATGAGCGTCGAGGCCTTGCCCGGCGAACGGGCACGCGCCACCTGGCGCATCGTCGCCGACCCGGCCGAAGGCGGTGCCGAGGTGGCGGCCTTCCAGGGGTTCCTGCAGGGGTTTGCCGATGAGGCGATGGGCAATGTGCGGAGGATGTTCGAGTAGGCCGTAGAAGGCCTGCGGTGAAACACACTGGGGCCGTTGCGGCCCCAGCGTTTTGCAGCGGGTCAGATCTTGAAGCTGTCCACCAGTTGCTTCAGGCGGTTGGCCTGCAGCGACAGGGCGTCGCAATCCTTCAGGGTTTCGTTGAGGTTGGCCACGCCCTGCTGGTTCAGCAGGTTGATCTGGCTGATGTCGACGTTGAGGGTTTCCACCACGGCGGTCTGCTCTTCGGTGGCGGCGGCCACCGACTGGTTCATGCCGTCGATCTCGGTGATGCGCTGGGTCACGCTGACCAGCCGCGCACCGGCCTGGTTGGCCACTTCGACGCTCTCTTCGCTGGACGCCTGGCTGGCGTTCATGGTCGATACCGCTTCGCGGGAACCGATCTGCAGCGAGGTGATCATCTTGTGGATCTCCTCGGCCGATTCCTGAGTGCGATGGGCCAGGTTGCGGACCTCGTCGGCCACCACCGCGAAACCGCGACCGGCTTCACCGGCGCGCGCCGCTTCGATGGCCGCGTTGAGCGCCAGCAGGTTGGTCTGCTGGGAGATGCCTTTGATCACATCGAGGATGTGGCCGATGTTGTCGGTGCTGGCGTTCAGGGTTTCGATCTGGGTGCAGGACAGGCTGATCTTCTGCGACAGCTCGGTCATGGCCAGGATGGTTTGCTCCACCACCTGGCGGCCATCGTCGGCCTGCTCGCTGGCGCCGCTGGCGTGCTGCGACGCATCAGCGGCGTTACGGGCGATTTCCTGGGTGGCGGCGCCCAGCTGGTTGATCGCCGCGGCCACGCTGTTGGTGCGCGCGCTTTGTTCGTCGGAACCGATGATCGACGCGTTGGACGATGCCATCACGCGCTGGGACAGGTCGTGCACCTGGCGGGTGGCCGAGGACACTTCGGAAATCGACGCGTGAATACGTTCCACGAACTGGTTGAACGAACCGCCCAGTACGCCGAATTCGTCCTTGCTCTCCACCACCAGGCGACGGGTCAGGTCGCCCTCGCCCTGGGCGATGTCCTGCATCGCACGGCCCATGGTGGTCAGCGGACGCATCAGCACCTGGATCAGCAGGCTCAGCAGCACGGCAATCGCCGCCACGGCAATGAACATCGCCAGCAGCGCCGAGGTGCGGAACTTGCTCAGCGGGGCGAAAGCCTTGTCACGGTCGATGGACAGGCCGATGTACCACTCGGCATTCGGCAGGCCGGTCACCGGGGTGAACGACAGGATGCGCTCCTGGCCTTTGAGCAGCACCTCCTGGGTGCCCTTCTGGATGTGTACGTTGTCGCCCGGGTAGATGTCCTTGAGGTTCTTCATCACCTGGTCCTTGTCCGGGCTGACGATCACCTGCCCGTCCGCGCTGACCAGGAAGGCATGGCCCAGGCCACCGAAGTCCACCGAGTTGATGATCTTCACCAGGGTTTCCAGGCTCAGGTCGCCCCCCACCACGCCCAGCAGCTGGCCGTTCTTTTTCACCGGCATGGCGATGGTCACCACCAGACCGCCAACGGCCGCCATGTAGGGCGGGGTCAGCATGGTCTTGTCGGCCGCCACGGCCTGCTTGTACCAGGGACGCTGACGCGGGTCGTAGCCGTCGGGCATCTTCGCGTCAGGCCGCTGGGTGAACACACCGTTGGCTTGGCCCACGTAGGTGAACTGGAAGTTCGTGGTGAACGCCGGCTGGTCCACCAGCCCCGGGAAGTCGGCGTTGGCGCCCTGGTGGGCAACGTTCTGCGAGAGGTTCTCGAGCACCAGGATGCGTCCGCTCATCCAGTTCTGGACGCTGCTGGAAGTGAGGTCACCCGCCTGCTGGATCGACGATTCGAGGTTCTGGCGAATGGTGTTTCGCTGCAGATAGTCGTTGTACAAAGTGAACAACGCGAATGCCAGAACCACTACACCGGAGGCGGCCAAAAGGATTTTATGGCTGAACTTGAGATTCATGTCATGGGACTTCTTATGCCGAAAGTGGGGATGCGTACGGGATGCAACTTTCCATGTAACAGCGCAGGCGGCGTTCTACGACCGCTCTACTTTGGTGCACGCATGGGTCTCACTGTCTGTCGGCACGAGGCGGATAAATCTTAGCGATTTGTCAGAAATGTACCTGTTATCTGCAAAAAACCCGCTGAACGGCAGGCTAGAGCGGTCGCGTCGGACTTTTCCGTAGCCGGTCGCCCTGCGGTTGTTGCAAAATCCCAAACCCTTGATGACAATGCGACTAATTATCATTTGTGACACCCGGGCAGTCGCATCCATGTCATCACCTGAGTTCGCGGTACAGGCGCTTTACAGCCATCACCATGGCTGGCTCAACACATGGTTGCGCAGCCGGCTGGGCAACGCCGCCGATGCGGCCGACCTGGCGCAAGACACCTTCGTGCGCCTGTTGCAGCGCACCGAACGCCTCGAACTCAAGGCCCCACGCGCTTTCCTGCGGACCATCGCCCGCGGTCTGGTGATCGACCACTGGCGCCGCGAGGAAATCGAACGCGCCTACCTGGAAACCATCGCCCATCTGCCAGAAGCCGAAGCCCCCAGCGAGGAAGCCCGCGCCCTGGTGCTGGAACTGCTGGAAAGCATCGCGCGCATGCTTGAAGGCCTGAAGCCGAAAGTGCGCAAGGCGTTCCTGCTGGCCCAGTGCGAAGGCCTGACCCACAAGCAGATCGCCGAACAGATGGGGCTATCCCTGCGTTCGGTGGAGCGTTACGTGGCCGATGCGCTGTTCCACTGCTACCTGCTGCGCTACGAGGCGTGAGCGCTGTGGATAACCCCTCGACCAACCTGCGCCGTCCTGCGGACCCCAGGCACCTGGTGGTCAAGCAGGCCATCAACTGGATGCTGCGCCTGCGCAACAACGCCGGTAATCCCCGGCTGTTGCAGCAATGCGATACCTGGCGCGCGGCCCATCACGAGCACGAACTGGCCTGGCAACGGGTGCAATCGCTGCAGCAGGAACTGCACAGCAATCTGCGGGCGGTGCCCAGTGCCCAGGTGGCCTTCGATACCCTGGAAAACAGCGCCCAGCGCCTCGGCCGCCGCCAGGCCCTGAAGCTGCTTGGCGGCGTCGTTCTGGTGGGCTCCGCCGCGTGGCTGGGCAAGGAGCAACTGGCCTGGCAGCAATGGAACGCCGACTTCGCCACCGCCACCGGCGAACGCCGCGGCTTCCAGTTGCCGGACGGCTCGCGCCTGGAACTCAACACCGACAGCGCCGCCGACATGGACTTCAATGCCCAGCAGCGGCTGATCCGGCTCAGCCGTGGGGAAATCATGCTGACCTGCGGGCCGGATCAGCAGGCGAGCCCCTTCAGGCCGCTACTGGTACGGACCCGCCATGGCCTGTTCGAAGGGTTCGACGCCAGTTTCGTGGTGCGCATGGAAGGCGGCTGCACGCGCCTGAGCGTCACCACCGGCAGCGTCGCCATCCACTCGCCACATACCGCCGATGGCGCCTCGGCCCGGGTACAGGCCGGGCAAAGCTATCTGGTCAGTGCATCCCAGGCGCTGCCGGTGCCGCCGCTGGACATGGACGTGGGCGCCTGGGCCGATGGCCTGATCGTCACCCGCAATATGCGGCTGGCGGATTTCATCCACGAGGTTGGGCGTTATCGCCACGGTTACCTGGGCTGTGCCGACGAGATCGGCGATCTGCGCCTGTCCGGCGTGTTCCGCCTGGAGGACACCGACAAACTGCTGGCGATCCTCCCGCAAACCCTGCCCGTGCGCCTGCGTTATCGCACCCGCTGGTGGGTCACCCTGGAGCGCCTGGCCTGAGGCGCTGCAATTCGTTGGAATTTTTTTGGCGGCTTTTTCCCGTGAGTCCGGCTTAGACAGTAAGCACTTCCATCTGCCTTCAGTGACTCAACGGAACCCTTCCATGATTGTGCACTTCCACCACTTCTCTTCTGCACGGCCCGCCCCCGGCCTGCGCCATGCCGTGCGCGTGGCCCTGCTCTCCTCGGCGCTGGGCGTCGTCGCCTTGCCTTGCCTGGCACAGGCGGCCGAGACGGGCGCGGCCAGCCTCAGCCACAGCTACAACATCCCCGGCGGCGCCCTGAGCGACGTACTCAACCGCTTCGCCCGCGAGGCCGGCATCACCTTGTCGATGACCCCAGCGCAGCTCCAGGGGCGCCAGTCCGCCGGCCTGAAGGGCGAGTACTCCACCGACCAGGCCCTGGGCCAGTTGCTCAACGGCTCCGGCCTGGAAGCGCTGAGCCAGGACGGCAGCAGCTATGTACTGCGGGCATTGCCCGAGACCGGCGCCCTGTCGTTGCCAACCACCGATATCAAGGGTTTCGCCCTGGGCAATGCCTTGGGCAGCATGGAAGGCTACAACGCCACCCACAGCCAGATCGCCACCAAGACCAGCACCGCGCTGCTGGAAACCTCGCAAAGCGTGTCGGTGGTAACCCGCGAACAGATGGACGACCAGGGTTCGCAAACCGTCTCCCAGACCATGCGCTACACCCCCGGCGTGCTGACCAACCCCTACGGCGCGACCCACAGGTACGACTACGTGGCCATGCGCGGCTTCAACGATGGCTCGGTGGATAACATCTACCTCGACGGCCTCAAGTCCATGGGCGACAGCGGCACCTACAGCACCATGCAGATCGATCCGTACTTCCTGGAGCGGGTGGACATCCTCAAGGGCCCTTCGTCGGTGCTTTATGGCCGCAGCTCCCCGGGCGGCCTGGTGGCGCTGACCAGCAAGAAGCCGCTGTTCGAGCCCTACCACCAGATCCAGGCCACGGTCGGCACCCAGGGCCAGCGCGGCATGGGCTTCGACTTCAGCGGCCCGGTGGATGACGACAAGCGCATCGCCTATCGCCTAACCGGGCTGGCGGACCGCTCCGACACCCAGTTCGACCACAACAAGGAAAAACGCTACGCCCTGGCACCGACCCTGAGCATCGACTTCACCGATGACACCTCGCTGACCCTGCAGGCGTACTTGCAACACGATCCGGATGGCGGCTACCACAGCGGCATGCCGGCCGACGGCGCGCTGCACCAGCGCAACGGCCAGCGGATCTCCGAGAACTTTTTCGAAGGCGAACCGGGCATCGATCGCTACAAGCGCGATCAGCAGTCGTTCGGCTATCAGTTCGAACATCGCTTCAACGATGTCTTCACCGCGCGGCAGAACTTCCGCTACCTCGACTCCAAGGTGAAGCTGGACCAGGTCTACGGCTACGGCTGGACCACGCCGACCAGCAACGAGCTGAACCGCTACTACACCGGCGGCGACGAGAAGCTGCATGCGTTCATCGTCGACAACATGCTGCAGGCCGAATTTCTCACCGGCGCGACCAAGCACACGGTGCTGATGGGTGCCGATTACCAACGGCGCAAGACGGTGGTGGACTGGACCAGCGGCTCGGTGGCGCCGATCAACGCGTTCGATCCGGTCTATGGCAACTCGGCCATCACTTACTACGACCCGGTCAGCTATCTGCGTCGCCTTGAGCAGACCGGCGTTTACCTGCAAGACCTGATCGAGATGGACCAGTGGCGCTTCTCCCTGGGCCTGCGCCAGGACTGGGTGGAGACTTCGGACGAGAACCGCCTGGCCGAAGCCTCGCGCCCGGTGGGCACCGAGATCAACGACAAGCGCACCACGCTGACGGGCCGCGCCGGGGCGCTGTACCTGTTCGATAACGGGCTGGCGCCTTACATCAGCTACTCCGAGTCCTTCAACCCCAACTCCTACGCGGACAGCGCCGGCAACCCGTTGGCGCCTACCGATGGCACTCAGTGGGAACTGGGCCTGAAGTACCAGCCACCGGGCACGGATGACCTGTACACCGCCTCCCTGTTCCGCATCGACCAGGAGAACCTGGCCACCAAGCTGCCCCAGGAAAACTTCTATCGCGCGGTCGGCGCCGTACGTTCCCAGGGCCTGGAACTGGAAGCGCACCTGCAGCTGAATAACAACCTCAAGGTACTCGGCAGCTACACCTTCACCGATATCGAGTACTCGAAGTCGATGATCAGTACCTTGAGCACCGCCACCGACATCATCGAGAACAAGGGCAACTCGCCAACCCAGGCGCCGCGGCACATGGCTTCGCTCTGGGCCGACTACAGGTTCGACAGCGGTTCGCTCGACGGCCTGCGCCTGGGTGGCGGTGTGCGGTACGTGGGCTACAGCTGGGCGGATGCGGAGAACACCATGAAGGTGCCGTCCTACACCCTGTTCGATGCCTCCATCGGCTATGACCTGGGCAAGGTCGGCCTGAAGGGTGTGGATGTCCGGCTCAATGCCAACAACCTGACCAACGAATCCTACATCGCCTCCTGTGCCAGCCTGAGCTTCTGCTACATGGGCGAGGAGCGGAACGTCGCGGCCACGGTCAGCTACCAGTTCTAATCATTTGTCGTTCCCCCGAAGCCAGCGCACGCGCTGGCTTTGTCGTCTCTACGGGAAAATTCCATGCGCGCAATTCTGGTTCTACTGCATCGTTATATCGGCCTGGCCACCGCGGTGTTTCTGCTGCTGGCGGGGCTGACCGGCAGCCTGCTGGCCTTCAATCACGAGCTGGACGAGTGGCTCAACCCGGGGTTCTACGAGGCCCCTGCCGAGGGTCAGGCACTGCCGCCTGGAACCCTGGTCGACCAGGTGCAGGCGCAGCATCCGCGCCTGCAGGTCTGGTACATGGAGTACCCCAACGAGCCCGGACATACTGCGCTGCTCGCCGCGGTGCCGCGTAACGACCCGGCCACGGGCAAGCCGTTCGACGATCCCAACCAGGTGTTTTACCTGGACCCGGTCAGTGGCGAGCAGATCGGCAAGCGGTTCTGGGGTGCCTGCTGTTTTCAGCGGGAGAATCTCATCCCCTTCATTCTCGAATTCCACTACAACCTGACGCTGCCGGGTAACTGGGGGCTGGTATTGATGGGGCTGGTGGCGATCTTCTGGGTCGTCGATTGCTTCATTGCCTTGTTCCTCACCCTGCCCCGTGGCCGGCCGTTCTGGAAGAAGTGGTCGACTGCCTGGAAGATCAAGGGCGGGCACGCCTATCGTCTCAATATGGATCTGCATCGGGCCGGTGGGTTATGGCTGTGGTTACTGCTGCTGCCGATTGCCATCAGCAGCGTGGCGATGAACCTGCCGAGCCAGGTGTTCAAGCCGGTGGTGTCCCTGCTCTCGCCGATCGAACCGAGCGTCTATGAGGCCCGTGGGCGCATGCCCAGCGATCAGTTGGGGGTTACCCGACTCACCTATCAACAGGCTTATGAACGGGCCCAGGAAGAAGGCAAACGGCTGGGCCTGACAGCGGCGATCGGTGAGCTGTATTACAGCTTCGAATACAACTTCTATGGTGCCGGTTTCGGTCAGCACGATACCGAGGCCCATGGTAAGTCGTGGCTGTTCTTTCATGGCACGGATGGGCGTCTGCTGGGGCAGGAGATTGCCGGGCAAGGCACCTTGGGCGAGCGGTTTTATCGGCTGCAACTGCCGATCCATGGCGGTCGGATCATTGGCTTTACCGGGCAGGTGCTTATTGCGGTATTGGGGGTGGTGATTGCGATGCTGTCCGTCACCGGGATCTATATCTGGTGGCGTAAATGGCTGGCCCGCAGAAGCAGCAAGATGCGTCAGCGGTGAGGTGAGAGGTGCTTCACTCTGTTCTGATGTTCTGGAGTGGCGGTTGGGATTCAGGTCTCCCGCTGGGTGACCTGGAGGCCTGGTTCAGGTGTAAGCCCAGAGGCTTTCAGGCGTACAAAAACAAAACCCCTGTCTGCGTCAGCAGACAGGGGTTTCGGAATTCAATCTTGACGATGACCTACTCTCACATGGGGAAACCCCACACTACCATCGGCGATGCATCGTTTCACTGCTGAGTTCGGGATGGGATCAGGTGGTTCCAATGCTCTATGGTCGTCAAGAAATTCTGTGGCCGGACCGTTGGCTCAAGGGCCGAACGTGCCAGCAAAATCGGGAACTTCTACAAAAACAAAACCCCAACTGCCTTCGCAATTGGGGTTTCGGAATTTAATCTTGACGATGACCTACTCTCACATGGGGAAACCCCACACTACCATCGGCGATGCATCGTTTCACTGCTGAGTTCGGGATGGGATCAGGTGGTTCCAATGCTCTATGGTCGTCAAGAAATTCGGTGTGCCGATTCGTCTTTCGACGCTTCAGCAAATTGGGTATGCGATAGTTTGTGTGTTTTCTCGAACTTTCGGTTCGTTTCGTCTTCACACACCGCAACTTGCTTCTAAGCAAATTGCTTGGGTGTTATATGATCAAGCCTCACGGGCAATTAGTATTGGTTAGCTCAACGCCTCACAGCGCTTACACACCCAACCTATCAACGTCGTAGTCTTCGACGGCCCTTCAGGGAACTCAAGGTTCCAGTGAGATCTCATCTTGAGGCAAGTTTCCCGCTTAGATGCTTTCAGCGGTTATCTTTTCCGAACATAGCTACCCGGCAATGCCACTGGCGTGACAACCGGAACACCAGAGGTTCGTCCACTCCGGTCCTCTCGTACTAGGAGCAGCCCCTCTCAAATCTCAAACGTCCACGGCAGATAGGGACCGAACTGTCTCACGACGTTCTAAACCCAGCTCGCGTACCACTTTAAATGGCGAACAGCCATACCCTTGGGACCGGCTTCAGCCCCAGGATGTGATGAGCCGACATCGAGGTGCCAAACACCGCCGTCGATATGAACTCTTGGGCGGTATCAGCCTGTTATCCCCGGAGTACCTTTTATCCGTTGAGCGATGGCCCTTCCATACAGAACCACCGGATCACTAAGACCTACTTTCGTACCTGCTCGACGTGTCTGTCTCGCAGTCAAGCGCGCTTTTGCCTTTATACTCTACGACCGATTTCCGACCGGTCTGAGCGCACCTTCGTACTCCTCCGTTACTCTTTAGGAGGAGACCGCCCCAGTCAAACTACCCACCATACACTGTCCTCGATCCGGATAACGGACCTGAGTTAGAACCTCAAAGTTGCCAGGGTGGTATTTCAAGGATGGCTCCACGCGAACTGGCGTCCACGCTTCAAAGCCTCCCACCTATCCTACACAAGCAAATTCAAAGTCCAGTGCAAAGCTATAGTAAAGGTTCACGGGGTCTTTCCGTCTAGCCGCGGATACACTGCATCTTCACAGCGATTTCAATTTCACTGAGTCTCGGGTGGAGACAGCGCCGCCATCGTTACGCCATTCGTGCAGGTCGGAACTTACCCGACAAGGAATTTCGCTACCTTAGGACCGTTATAGTTACGGCCGCCGTTTACCGGGGCTTCGATCAAGAGCTTCGCGTTAGCTAACCCCATCAATTAACCTTCCGGCACCGGGCAGGCGTCACACCCTATACGTCCACTTTCGTGTTTGCAGAGTGCTGTGTTTTTAATAAACAGTCGCAGCGGCCTGGTATCTTCGACCGGCATGGGCTTACGGAGCAAGTCCTTCACCCTCACCGGCGCACCTTCTCCCGAAGTTACGGTGCCATTTTGCCTAGTTCCTTCACCCGAGTTCTCTCAAGCGCCTTGGTATTCTCTACCCAACCACCTGTGTCGGTTTGGGGTACGGTTCCTAGTTATCTGAAGCTTAGAAGCTTTTCTTGGAAGCATGGCATCAACCACTTCGTCACCTAAAAGGTAACTCGTCATCAGCTCTCGGCCTTAGAATCCCGGATTTACCTAAGATTCCAGCCTACCACCTTAAACTTGGACAACCAACGCCAAGCTGGCCTAGCCTTCTCCGTCCCTCCATCGCAATAACTAGAAGTACAGGAATATTAACCTGTTTTCCATCGACTACGCTTTTCAGCCTCGCCTTAGGGACCGACTAACCCTGCGTCGATTAACGTTGCGCAGGAAACCTTGGTCTTTCGGCGTGGGTGTTTTTCACACCCATTGTCGTTACTCATGTCAGCATTCGCACTTCTGATACCTCCAGCAAGCTTCTCAACTCACCTTCACAGGCTTACAGAACGCTCCTCTACCGCATCACTTACGTGATACCCGTAGCTTCGGTGTATGGTTTGAGCCCCGTTACATCTTCCGCGCAGGCCGACTCGACTAGTGAGCTATTACGCTTTCTTTAAAGGGTGGCTGCTTCTAAGCCAACCTCCTAGCTGTCTAAGCCTTCCCACATCGTTTCCCACTTAACCATAACTTTGGGACCTTAGCTGACGGTCTGGGTTGTTTCCCTTTTCACGACGGACGTTAGCACCCGCCGTGTGTCTCCCATGCTCGGCACTTGTAGGTATTCGGAGTTTGCATCGGTTTGGTAAGTCGGGATGACCCCCTAGCCGAAACAGTGCTCTACCCCCTACAGTGATACATGAGGCGCTACCTAAATAGCTTTCGAGGAGAACCAGCTATCTCCGAGCTTGATTAGCCTTTCACTCCGATCCACAGGTCATCCGCTAACTTTTCAACGGTAGTCGGTTCGGTCCTCCAGTCAGTGTTACCTAACCTTCAACCTGCCCATGGATAGATCGCCCGGTTTCGGGTCTATACCCAGCGACTAAACGCCCTATTAAGACTCGCTTTCGCTACGCCTCCCCTATTCGGTTAAGCTCGCCACTGAATATAAGTCGCTGACCCATTATACAAAAGGTACGCAGTCACAGAACAAAGTCTGCTCCCACTGCTTGTACGCATACGGTTTCAGGATCTATTTCACTCCCCTCTCCGGGGTTCTTTTCGCCTTTCCCTCACGGTACTAGTTCACTATCGGTCAGTCAGTAGTATTTAGCCTTGGAGGATGGTCCCCCCATATTCAGACAAAGTTTCTCGTGCTCCGTCCTACTCGATTTCATGACTAAGAGATTTTCGCGTACAGGGCTATCACCCACTATGGCCGCACTTTCCAGAGCGTTCCGCTAATCTCAAAGCCACTTAAGGGCTAGTCCCCGTTCGCTCGCCACTACTAAGGGAATCTCGGTTGATTTCTTTTCCTCAGGGTACTTAGATGTTTCAGTTCCCCTGGTTCGCCTCTTGCACCTATGTATTCAGTACAAGATAACCATCTTATGATGGCTGGGTTCCCCCATTCAGACATCTCCGGATCAAAGTCTGTTTGCCGACTCCCCGAAGCTTTTCGCAGGCTACCACGTCTTTCATCGCCTCTGACTGCCAAGGCATCCACCGTATGCGCTTCTTCACTTGACCATATAACCCCAAGCAATCTGGTTATACTATGAAGACGACATTCGCCGAAAATTCGCGATTAAACTCACAAATTTTACCTTAGCCTGAATAAACACCAGTGAAAGTGCTATCCAGTCTATCTTTCTATCACATACCCAAATTTTTAAAGAACGATTCTGATAAAGATCAGAAATCAACATTCATCGCCGTTTTGGCGGAATGCTCATTTCTAAGCTTTAAACGATGGAGACCAATCTGTAATGGTGGAGCCAAGCGGGATCGAACCGCTGACCTCCTGCGTGCAAGGCAGGCGCTCTCCCAGCTGAGCTATGGCCCCGTATCGCTACAGGGTGCACCAGTAATTGGTGGGTCTGGGCAGATTCGAACTGCCGACCTCACCCTTATCAGGGGTGCGCTCTAACCAACTGAGCTACAGACCCAATCGTCTTCTTCAATGAATCAAGCAATTCGTGTGGGAGCTTATGAAGCAGCTGATGTCGTCGATTAAGGAGGTGATCCAGCCGCAGGTTCCCCTACGGCTACCTTGTTACGACTTCACCCCAGTCATGAATCACACCGTGGTAACCGTCCTCCCGAAGGTTAGACTAGCTACTTCTGGTGCAACCCACTCCCATGGTGTGACGGGCGGTGTGTACAAGGCCCGGGAACGTATTCACCGCGACATTCTGATTCGCGATTACTAGCGATTCCGACTTCACGCAGTCGAGTTGCAGACTGCGATCCGGACTACGATCGGTTTTATGGGATTAGCTCCACCTCGCGGCTTGGCAACCCTCTGTACCGACCATTGTAGCACGTGTGTAGCCCAGGCCGTAAGGGCCATGATGACTTGACGTCATCCCCACCTTCCTCCGGTTTGTCACCGGCAGTCTCCTTAGAGTGCCCACCATTACGTGCTGGTAACTAAGGACAAGGGTTGCGCTCGTTACGGGACTTAACCCAACATCTCACGACACGAGCTGACGACAGCCATGCAGCACCTGTCTCAATGTTCCCGAAGGCACCAATCCATCTCTGGAAAGTTCATTGGATGTCAAGGCCTGGTAAGGTTCTTCGCGTTGCTTCGAATTAAACCACATGCTCCACCGCTTGTGCGGGCCCCCGTCAATTCATTTGAGTTTTAACCTTGCGGCCGTACTCCCCAGGCGGTCAACTTAATGCGTTAGCTGCGCCACTAAGAGCTCAAGGCTCCCAACGGCTAGTTGACATCGTTTACGGCGTGGACTACCAGGGTATCTAATCCTGTTTGCTCCCCACGCTTTCGCACCTCAGTGTCAGTATCAGTCCAGGTGGTCGCCTTCGCCACTGGTGTTCCTTCCTATATCTACGCATTTCACCGCTACACAGGAAATTCCACCACCCTCTACCATACTCTAGCTCGCCAGTTTTGGATGCAGTTCCCAGGTTGAGCCCGGGGATTTCACATTCAACTTAACGAACCACCTACGCGCGCTTTACGCCCAGTAATTCCGATTAACGCTTGCACCCTCTGTATTACCGCGGCTGCTGGCACAGAGTTAGCCGGTGCTTATTCTGTCGGTAACGTCAAAATACTCACGTATTAGGTAAGTACCCTTCCTCCCAACTTAAAGTGCTTTACAATCCGAAGACCTTCTTCACACACGCGGCATGGCTGGATCAGGCTTTCGCCCATTGTCCAATATTCCCCACTGCTGCCTCCCGTAGGAGTCTGGACCGTGTCTCAGTTCCAGTGTGACTGATCATCCTCTCAGACCAGTTACGGATCGTCGCCTTGGTGAGCCATTACCTCACCAACTAGCTAATCCGACCTAGGCTCATCTGATAGCGCAAGGCCCGAAGGTCCCCTGCTTTCTCCCGTAGGACGTATGCGGTATTAGCGTCCGTTTCCGAACGTTATCCCCCACTACCAGGCAGATTCCTAGGCATTACTCACCCGTCCGCCGCTCTCAAGAGAAGCAAGCTCCTCTCTACCGCTCGACTTGCATGTGTTAGGCCTGCCGCCAGCGTTCAATCTGAGCCATGATCAAACTCTTCAGTTCAAACATCTTTGGGTTTTGAGAAAACCCTAAACTTGGCTCAGCAATCGTTGGTTACATCTTTGATTTCTCGCGGAGTAACTTGTGATGCTGATAATCTTTCTGACTATCAGTCTGACTCCACAAGCACCCACACGAATTGCTTGATTCAGTTGTTAAAGAGCGGTTGGTTAAGTCTTTCGTCTCAACCGAGGCGCGCATTCTACAGCAGCCTCTGCATCTGTCAAGCGGTTATTTTAAGAAGTTTTCAAAGTTTCCTTTGCAACTTCAACCACTTGCGCTTCCGATCTCTCGTCAGCGGGAGGCGAATTCTACAGCGTTACACGCTGCTGTCAACACCTCTTTTTCTCCGCTTTCGACCGAGAAGATCGAATCGTTAATAAGGCGAAAACAAGACACCTTACCAACTCCTTCGGGCTTCGATGAACTGAAGCGTAACCGCTGTCGAAAACTGCGTAACTCATTGAATCTCAAGGAGTTTTCCGTTTCGACTGCGCCGGAAGTGGGGCGAATTATAGACCTGTAGAATCTGCCGTCAACCCCTAATTTGCTTTTACTATGAATAAACCTGAAAACACCCCAAAAGGGGTGTTTTCAGCCCCCGTATATAGAAGGGGTCGGTTGCTCTCTATATAGAAGAGCGCATTCACAGCACGCCCGAGGCTCGCAACGCATCCACGGACTCAAGCTCAAGCCCCAGCACCCGCTGCAGAACCTGGGCTGTATGCTCTCCTAATAGAGGAGGAGCATGACGGTACTCGACCGGCGTTTCGGAGAGACGGATCGGACTCGCCACCTGAGGCACCAGCCCGGCCAACGCATGAGGCAGCTCGATCGCCAGCCCGCGCGCCTTGACCTGCGGATCCTCGAACATCTGCGCCAGGTCGTTGATAGGGCCGCAAGGCACTCCCGCCTGCTCCAACTGGGCGACCCACTCAGCAGTGGTCTTGAACACAGTGGCCTGACGAATCAATGGGATCAGCACCGCCCGATTGGCAACCCGCAGCTTATTAGTCGCAAAGCGCGGATCGTCCGCCCACTGCGGCTGGCCCGCCACCTCGGCAAACTTGCGGAACTGCCCGTCATTCCCCACGGTAAGGATGAAATCGCCATCCGCCGTAGGAAAGTCCTGATAAGGCACGATATTCGGATGAGCATTACCCAGGCGCTTGGGAGCGACTCCGGTGGTCAGGTAGTTCATCGCCTGGTTGGCCAGACACGCAACCTGCACATCCAGCAGCGCCATATCGATGCGCTGCCCGCCACCGTTGTGCTGCCGATGCGCCAGCGCGGCAAGAATCGCGACAGTCGAGTACAGCCCCGTCAGGATGTCCGTCAACGCTACGCCGACCTTCACCGGCCCAGCGCCTTCTTCACCCTCGGGACGCCCGGTCAGGCTCATCAGCCCGCCCAGCCCCTGGATCATGAAATCGTAGCCGGCACGCTTGGCATAAGGCCCCGTCTGGCCAAAGCCGGTAATGGAGCAATAGATCAGGTCAGGGTTGAGCGCCTTCAGTGACTGGTAATCCAACCCATAGGCCGCCAATCCGCCGACCTTGAAGTTCTCGATCAGAATGTCGGACTTGGCCGCCAGCTCGCGCACCAGGCGCTGACCTTCCGGCCGAGTGAAGTCGATGGTCACCGATTGCTTGTTACGGTTGGCCGACAGGTAATAGGCAGCCTCCGTGGTGTTCTCGCCATAAGCGTCCTTGAGGAAAGGCGGCCCCCAGGCGCGTGTATCGTCACCATTGCCCGGACGCTCGACCTTGATCACCTCGGCCCCCAGGTCCGCCAGGATCTGACCGGCCCAAGGCCCGGCCAGCACTCGCGACAAGTCCAGCACCCGCAAATGAGATAACGCGCCCATGGTCGTTCTCCTATCAGTAGAACGCCTGGATGCCGGTCTGCGCGCGCCCCAGGATCAGCGCATGGACGTCATGGGTCCCTTCGTAGGTGTTCACCACTTCCAGGTTGACCAGGTGGCGGGCGATACCGAACTCGTCGGAGATGCCGTTACCACCCAGCATGTCGCGGGCCATGCGAGCGATGTCCAGCGACTTGCCGCAGGAGTTGCGCTTCATGATCGAAGTGATTTCAACCGCCGCCGTGCCTTCATCCTTCATCCGGCCCAGACGCAGACAGCCTTGGAGAGCGAGGGTGATCTCGGTCTGCATGTCTGCCAGTTTTTTCTGGATCAGCTGGGTGGCCGCCAGCGGGCGACCGAATTGCTGACGGTCCAGGGTGTATTGGCGAGCTGTGTGCCAGCAGAATTCGGCCGCACCCAGAGCGCCCCAGGAAATGCCGTAGCGGGCAGAGTTCAGGCAGGTGAATGGACCTTTCAGGCCACGCACGTCCGGGAAGATGTTCTCTTCCGGCACAAAAACGTTGTCCATGACGATTTCGCCGGTGATGGAGGCGCGCAGGCCGACCTTGCCGTGAATCGCCGGAGCACTCAGACCTTTCCAGCCTTTCTCCAGCACGAAGCCACGGATATCGCCGGCATCGTCCTTGGCCCACACCACGAATACGTCAGCGATCGGACTGTTGGTAATCCACATCTTGCTGCCAGTCAGGCTGTAACCGCCGTCGACCTTACGGGCACGGGTAATCATCGCGCCCGGATCGGAGCCATGGTTAGGCTCGGTCAGACCGAAGCAGCCGATCCACTCGCCAGAGGCCAGCTTCGGCAGATACTTCTGCTTCTGGGCTTCGGTACCAAATTCGTTGATTGGCACCATCACCAGGGAGGACTGCACGCTCATCATCGAGCGGTAGCCGGAGTCCACACGCTCCACTTCACGGGCAATCAGGCCGTAGCAGACATAGTTCAGACCGCTGCCGCCATACTGCTCGGGGATGGTGGCACCCAGCAGGCCAACTTCGCCCATTTCACGGAAGATCGCCGGGTCGGTCTTTTCATGACGGAAAGCTTCGAGCACACGTGGCGCCAGCTTGCCTTGAGCGAATTGCTCGGCACTGTCGCGCACCATGCGCTCTTCTTCAGTGAGCTGTTGATCCAGCAGAAGGGGATCGATCCAGTTGAAGCTTGCTTTACCGCCCATGAGTGAGTCCTCGTGAAGTAGGTCAACGTTCGTGGGTTGATCCTAGGCCGGCTTTGCGGGCGCGGCAAACGAGGATTTCGCATACTGTTGTGCTAATTTCTCACTCCGTAACAGCCGAAATCGGCTTTTAGCGATTCCATTAGTGAGATTGCCGTACATGCGCAGAAAGATCCCCAGCACTGCCGCCCTCATCAGCTTCGAAGCCGCCGCACGTCACGAGAGCTTTACCAAGGCGGCGCAGGAGCTTTCGCTGACGCAAGGTGCTATTTGCCGACAAATCGCCAGCCTGGAAGAGTTTCTCGGGGTCGAACTGTTCCGCCGCTCCCGACGCGGCGTCAAGCTGACCGAAGCCGGGCTCTCCTACAGCCGCCGCGTGGCCACCCAACTGGACGCGGTGGAACGCGACACGCTTTCTGTCATGGGCCAGCAGGGCGCCAACGTCATCGAGCTGGCGGTGGTCCCGACCTTTGGCACCCAATGGCTGTTGCCCCGGCTCAAGGATTTTCAGCAGCGACACCCGGAAGTCACGGTCAACCTGACCAACCGCACGCGGCCTTTCCTGTTCGCCGATACCGACTTCGACGCCGCGATTTACTTTGGTGACGCCGACTGGTCGGGTACCCAATCCCATCGCCTGATGGGAGAAAACCCGATGCCGGTGTGCAGCCCCGCAACCCTGGGCAACCGCACCCGGCTAAGCGCCGAAGAAATCGCCGAGCTGCCGCTGCTGCAGCAGACCACGCGCCCCTATGCCTGGCGGCAATGGTTCAACTCACAGCACCTGAATATCCCGCGAGACATGACAGGCCCGCGTTACGAACTATTCTCCATGCTGGCGCAGGCCGCCATGCACGACATGGGCATCGCTCTGATCCCGCCATTCCTTATTCAACGGGAGCTGAGGGAAAAGCGCCTGGTGATCGCCAACCCCGAAGCCCTGGCGAGCATCAAGGCGTATTACCTGATGATTCCCGAGCGCAAGGTGGAATCAGCGTCTTTACGGGCTTTTCGCGATTGGCTGGTGGAGCAGGCACAAAGCTACAGCCTTGAGAAATAGCAGGGCAGGGCGACAAGTTGACTTAGTAGTCAGAAAAAACAAAACACTACAGATATAACTAAATGTCGCATTCAGACAGACTGTATCGATAAGCGGAAAAACCGTCCTATAAGCGCCTAACCACGCGGCTTGTAGGGCTTTTTGAGGGCCATAAACGCTCATTCACATGAGCAATGTGAAAAATGTTTTATTTTCCGTCTAAATCCTTACAAGGCACGGCTTACAAGGAATTGAGCCCTACCCTTGCGACATTCGGTCACGGGGTGACTTGTAGTTAATTTTCCGTCACCCCTCATAATCCCTTGAAGGGCGTAATGTTCGCCTGCAAAATGCCGCGCCCCGCCTTGATTCTGGCGGGATCGTGCTGATCGGCCGCCCCAGCTGCACCATCCGTAGTGCGCTGGCCTTCTAAAAAAGATCGAAAGCAATAAGATCACGCAGGAGATTTGACGTGCACATTGGTGTTCCTCTCGAGACCCAAACGGGTGAAACACGGGTTGCTGCAACCCCGGAAACCATCAAGAAACTGATCGGCCAGGGTCATAAAGTCACTGTGCAGAGCGGCGCCGGCATCAACGCCAGTGTTGTCGACAGTGCCTATGAAGCGGCAGGTGCAACCATTGGCAGCGCCAACGATGCATTCGGCGCGGAGCTGATTCTCAAGGTCGTGGCTCCCAGCGACAGTGAGCTGGCCCTGATCAAAAGCGGCACCGTCCTGGTGGGCATGCTCAATCCGTTCAGCAATGAAACCATTGCCAAGATGGCCGAATGCGGCATCACCGCCTTTGCCCTGGAAGCAGCGCCACGTACCTCGCGGGCCCAGAGCCTGGATGTGCTGTCCTCGCAAGCCAACATCGCCGGTTACAAGGCGGTGCTGCTGGCTGCCCACTATTACCCGCGCTTCATGCCGATGCTGATGACTGCCGCGGGCACCGTGAAAGCCGCTCGCGTGCTGATTCTCGGTGCCGGGGTTGCCGGTCTGCAGGCCATCGCTACCGCCAAGCGCCTGGGCGCCGTGATCGAGGCCTCGGACGTGCGTCCGGCGGTCAAGGAACAGATCGAATCCCTGGGGGCCAAGTTCGTCGACGTGCCTTACGAGACCGATGAAGAGCGCGAATGCGCCGTCGGTGTCGGTGGTTACGCGCGCCCGATGCCTGCCAGCTGGATGCAGCGCCAGGCCCAGGCCGTGCACGAACGCGCCAAACAGGCGGACATCGTGATCACCACCGCCCTGATTCCAGGCCGCAAGGCGCCAGTACTGCTGAGCGCCGAAACCGTGGCCCAGATGAAGCCAGGCTCAGTGGTCGTCGACCTCGCCGCGGCCCAGGGCGGCAACTGCCCGCTGACCGTGGCGGATCAGGTGGTCGTCGAAAATGGCGTGACCATTGTCGGCCCGACCAACCTGGCCGGCGCTGTCGCTGCCGATGCCTCGGCGCTGTACGCCCGCAACCTGCTGGACTTCCTGAAGCTCGTCTTCACCAAAGAAGGTCAGTTCGAGGTCAACCTAGAAGACGACATCGTCGCCGCGTGCCTGATGTGCCGCGACGGCCAAGTCATCCGTAAAAACGCCTAAGCAGGGATTCAGACGATGGAAGAGCTTATCTCCCCCGGTATCTACAACCTGATCATCTTCGTGCTGGCGATTTATGTCGGTTATCACGTGGTCTGGAACGTTACACCCGCACTGCACACCCCGCTGATGGCGGTAACCAACGCCATTTCGGCGATCGTGATCGTCGGCGCCATGCTGGCCGCCGCCCTGACCGTGACGCCGCTGGGCAAGACCATGGGCACGCTGGCCGTGGCCCTGGCCGCGGTCAACGTGTTCGGCGGCTTCCTGGTAACCCGCCGCATGCTTGAGATGTTCAAGAAAAAAGCCCCGAAAGCCGTAAAAGAAGAGGCGCCCAAGTAATGAGCATGAATCTGGTAACGACGCTCTACCTGATCGCGTCGATCTGCTTTATCCAGGCCCTCAAAGGCCTGTCGCACCCGACTTCCTCGCGTCGCGGCAACCTGTTCGGCATGCTCGGCATGGCCCTGGCGATCGTCACCACCGTCGGCCTGGTATTCAAGCTGGGCGCGGAACTGGCGACCGTTGGCATCGGCTACGTGATCGTCGGCCTGCTGATCGGCGGTACCGCCGGCTCGATCATGGCCAAGCGCGTGGAAATGACCAAGATGCCGGAGTTGGTGGCCTTCATGCACAGCATGATCGGTCTGGCAGCGGTGTTCATCGCCATCGCCGCCGTGGTCGAGCCGCAGTCCCTGGGCATCGTCAAGCAGCTGGGCGATTCGATTCCGGCCGGTAACCGCCTGGAGCTGTTCCTCGGCGCGGCCATCGGTGCCATCACCTTCTCCGGTTCGGTGATCGCCTTCGGCAAGCTTTCGGGCAAGTACAAGTTCCGCCTGTTCCAGGGCGCACCGGTACAGTTCGGCGGCCAACACAAGCTGAACCTGATTCTCGGCCTGGCGACCCTGGGCCTGGGCGTGACCTTCATGCTCACCGGCAACCTCGGCGCCTTCGCCCTGATGCTGGTCCTGGCCTTCGTGCTGGGCGTGCTGATCATCATCCCGATCGGCGGTGCCGACATGCCGGTGGTGGTGTCGATGCTCAACAGCTACTCGGGCTGGGCGGCGGCGGGGATCGGCTTCTCGCTGAACAACTCGATGCTGATCATCGCCGGCTCCCTGGTGGGTTCGTCCGGTGCGATCCTGTCGTACATCATGTGCAAGGCGATGAACCGTTCGTTCTTCAACGTACTGCTTGGCGGTTTCGGTAACACCGCCGACGCTGGCGGCCCGGCGGGCACACAAGAGGCCCGTCCGGTGAAGTCCGGCTCGGCCGACGACGCCACCTTCCTGCTGACCAACGCCGACACCGTGATCATCGTTCCGGGTTACGGCCTGGCGGTCGCGCGGGCACAGCACGCACTGAAGGAGCTGACCGAGAAACTGGTACACCGTGGCGTGACCGTGAAGTACGCGATCCACCCGGTAGCGGGGCGCATGCCCGGCCACATGAACGTACTGCTGGCCGAAGCTGAAGTGCCGTACGACCAGGTGTTCGAGATGGAAGACATCAACTCCGAGTTCGGCCAGGCCGACGTGGTGCTGGTGCTCGGCGCCAACGACGTGGTCAACCCGGCGGCGAAGAACGATCCGAAATCGCCGATCGCCGGCATGCCGATTCTCGAAGCGTTCAAGGCCAAGACCGTCATCGTCAACAAGCGTTCGATGGCCAGCGGTTATGCCGGCCTGGACAACGAACTGTTCTACCTGGACAAGACCATGATGGTGTTCGGCGACGCCAAGAAAGTCATCGAAGACATGGTCAAAGCCGTCGAGTAAAACCTGCTCCAGCGCAACACCCAAGACCTCAGCCTTTAGTAGGCTGGGGTTTTTTATTTCCCGCACAAACCCGACAAAAGGCTCTAAATCGCGGCCTTTCATTCGACCTTGGTAGCGGGACGAATTTTTTTGAAATCACTAGACTGCGCATCTTGCTTCCGCTGCCCGAGATAACAATCCATGTACCGTGATCGTATCCGCTTGCCTTCGTTGTTGGATAAGGTGATGAGCGCCGCTGACGCTGCCGCTCTGATTCAGGACGGCATGACCGTCGGCATGAGCGGTTTCACCCGCGCCGGCGAAGCCAAGGCCGTGCCCCATGCGTTGGCCGAGCGCGCCAAGGTAACCCCACTGAAAATCAGCCTGATGACCGGCGCCAGCCTGGGCAATGACCTCGACAAGCAACTGACCGAGGCCGGTGTCCTGGCCCGACGCATGCCGTTCCAGGTCGACAGCACCCTGCGCAAGGCAATCAATGCCGGCGAGGTGATGTTCATCGACCAGCACCTGTCGGAAACCGTGGAGCAGCTGCGCAACCAGCAGCTCAAGCTGCCGGACATCGCCGTCATCGAAGCCGTGGCGATCACCGAGCAAGGCCATATCGTGCCGACCACCTCGGTGGGCAACTCCGCCAGTTTCGCGATCTTCGCCAAGCACGTGATCGTCGAGATCAACCTGGCGCACAACCCGAACCTGGAAGGCCTGCACGACATCTATATCCCGACCTACCGGCCGACCCGCACGCCTATCCCGCTGGTGAAGGTCGACGACCGTATCGGCAGCACCGCCATCCCGATCCCGGCGGAGAAGATCGTCGCCATCGTCATCACCAACCAGGCGGACTCGCCATCCACCGTTTCGACGCCAGACAGCGAAACCCAGGGGATCGCCAATCACCTGATCAACTTCTTCAAGCAGGAAGTGGACGCTGGGCGCATGAGCAACAAGCTCGGCCCGCTGCAGGCAGGCATCGGCAATATCGCCAACGCAGTGATGTGCGGCCTGATCGAGTCGCCGTTCGAAGACCTGACCATGTACTCCGAAGTGCTGCAGGATTCGACTTTCGACCTGATCGACGCCGGCAAGCTGAGCTTCGCCTCGGGCAGCTCAATCACCCTGTCGAGCCGTCGCAACGCCGATGTGTTCGGCAACCTGGAGCGTTACAAGGACAAGCTGGTGCTGCGCCCGCAGGAGATCTCCAACCATCCGGAAGTGGTGCGTCGCCTGGGCATCATCGGCATCAACACCGCCCTGGAGTTCGACATCTACGGCAACGTCAACTCCACCCACGTCTGCGGCACTCGGATGATGAACGGCATCGGCGGTTCGGGTGACTTCGCTCGCAACGCGCACCTGGCGATCTTCGTCACCAAGTCCATCGCCAAGGGCGGGGCGATTTCCAGCGTGGTGCCGATGGTCAGCCACGTCGACCACACCGAACACGACGTCGACATCCTGGTGACCGAAGTCGGCCTGGCCGACCTGCGTGGCCTGGCGCCACGGGAGCGGGCACGGGTGATCATCGACAACTGTGTACACCCGGACTATCGCCAACCCCTGAATGACTACTTCAGCGCAGCCTGCGCCCTGGGCGGCCACACGCCGCACATCCTGCGCGATGCCCTGCGCTGGCACATGAACCTGGAAGAAACCGGGCGCATGCTCGCTGTGTGATGGGTACAGTCGAGGGCTGACGCAAGCACAGTTGCGTCAGCCCATCGACATCCTTCAAACGGCCTTCAAAAACTGTACTACTGTACCGGTCTTTTATCGCCTTCAGCCCCTGCCTTTTTCGAGAAAACACCTTGAAACGCACCAAAATGGTGCCGACAGGTACAGTTGCATCATTTCCGAACAGTACAGCACCTATAAACAGTTAACTGGTCCCTCACAATACAGATGAACTGTATCTAGAGAGACTGGCGCGAGAGGAGGATCATGGGCACCAGTTAAACCACTACCTAATCCCGCCACAAGCGGAAGGATGCACACCATGGAACGTACACTCAGTTCCGAACTGTTCTTCGAAGACAAAGCTGCAAAAACCCAGGCTTCCATGCCTCTGCGCGTTCTCGCCAACCTGATGCTGTGGCAGCGCCGCATCTCCAGCCGCCACCAACTGGCTCGCCTGGATTCGCGTCTGCTGGCTGACGCTGGTATCAGCGAAGCTCAACGCTACGAAGAGCTGAGCAAGCCGTTCTGGCGCTAAGTTAGCGTCGCTGGCCCTGACCCACCGGGTCCACTGCCAGCACCTAGAATTGAAAAAACAAAACCCGTCGCGGGCAACCGCGACGGGTTTTGTCGTTTAAGGCCTGGCAATGTTGGAAACAGCCGGTACAGAAGGGGTAAGGCCAGACAGGTACAGTTTTAAAATAAATACATCTGAACCAGTACAATTTCACACTGGTGTATCTGTATACGCGCCTGCGTGAATAGCAACATGGTGTCCCAAGTCCCTGACTTCGGCCTGCCGAAAGGACCGCACCATGAACCACATACCAGGACGTATCGCACCTCTCAGCTTTTCCCATCCTCAGATAAGCGTGTGGAAACGCTTGTTCCGCGCCTTGTGCCAGATGCAGCAGAACGCCCGAACACGTCGTGTGCTGGCAGGGCTCAACGATCAGCAATTGTCCGATGTAGGCATCAGCCACAGCGACCGCATGGCCGAGCTGGACAAACCCTTCTGGCGCTAGTTCGTACCAAGACAGCAGAAGAGGGCTATTCGAACAGATGGGGTGGGCCTAATATCCGGCAGTGTGTAGCGATCTTTCTGAAGGGGCGACTGATTCATCTGCCCCTCAGTGGCTACCCGGTGCCCACTCAGCACCACCCTATCTGTTATCAAGGAGTTTTACCTATGTCCCGTCTTCGCCTGCTCAGCGCTGCTGCCTTGCTGGCCTTGGCCTCCAACGCCCACGCCTCCAGCTTTATCGTCACCACCGATGCGGTAGTCGGCGCACTCAAGGCCACTTCCGATGCGACATCCGACGTCACCTCCTCATTCCGTGACAACAAAATCGTGCGCGCCGCTCGTGACGACGCCGCCAGTTTTGTCGCCACCGAAGGCGCCATTCGCGGCGTGAAGCTGGAAAGCGCGTTTGACCACATCCGCCAACAGTTGCCACAACTGAGCGCTACCGACGCCCAGCTCGCTCAGGCCATCCTGACGATCTGACCGCCGGTCCGGTGACGGGTGCGCCCAACGCACCCGAAACCCTGGGCGCTGGCTCTCGCCCGGGCATTGCGCTAGCCTTGCCGCTGGTTTTTCAGCTGTCGAGACTCATGCGTTTTTCCACCTTGCTTACCGTCCCTTCGTTGATTGCCCTGTGCTGGAGTGGCTCGGCCGCTGCTTTCGACCTGAGCACACAAGGCCTGGTCATCACTGGCTACGCCACCAGCAAGGTGACCTCTGCACCTTTCGATAACAAACGCCTACTGGCTGCCCAGGATGACGCCGCGGCGTTCATTGCCACTGACGGCCACCTGCGCGGAGCCCGGCTGGAATCAGCCCTGAACTACCTGCGTAAAACCCAGCCACAACTTCATGCCGGCGACCTTGAACTGGCGCAGGCAATTCTCGTCCAATAACTATCCCTGTCATCCCGGAGTCGTTCCATGCGTAGCCCGCTGATTGCTGCCACCCTTGGCCTGTTGCTGTTGGCTGATGTAGCCCAGGCGCAAACCCTGGTAGCCACCAGTAACATCATCGTTCGAGCCTTTGGTCGTACCATCGATTTCACCTCGGACACCACCACCTCCATCCGCGACTCGAAAATCGTGCGTGCCGCTCATGACGACGCCGCCAGCTTCGTCGCCAGCGACGGCGATATTCGTGGCGCTCAGCTGGAAGCTGCCTTCGATACCTTGCGTAACCGCGTGCCGCAAGCCCGCGACGCCAGTGATCAGGTTCTCGCCGAAGCCATCCTCGCACTGTGAGGCCGCTCGCTGCCTGGCTGCTGGGCGCAGCGCTGTTACTCTTGGGCAACGGTGCTCAGGCCGGCCTGCAACTGCGGCTCAAGACCGAAGGCTTGAGCCCGGAGCAGCAGCACGCCAGCCAGGCGCTGCTGGATGAAGCGCTGCAAGCGCTGCCGCCGCGCTTCATCGAACAACTGGACCGTCGCATCGATGTCGGCTGGACCGACGACATGCCTCACAACGCTTACGGCCAGGCATCACTGGTCGACGAACTCGACCTGAATCGCAAACTGCTGGCCAGCCTCACCGACGGCAGCGCGGCCACCCAGAAAACCCATCGCCCCCATGGCACCGTGCGCCGGGAAATGCTCGCCACCGTGCTGCACGAACTCACCCATATTTATGACCGTTCGCGCCTGTGGTCAGGTGCCGAGCGCACGCTGATCCAGCGTTGCAGCCGCCAGAACAGCGCCTCCGGCCTGATCGGGCTGCCGGATCAGTGCCGCGGTCAGACCTCGCGCCGCTTCACCCTCAGCGACGACCCGCGCCTGCTCGACCTCGCCGGCTGGCCGCAATACGTTGGCCGCCGGGGCGAGCGCGAGCAATACAACCGCCAGATCGCCCGCAGCCCGGATATCTACGAAACGACCAACCCGAAAGAGTTCGTCGCGGTGAACATGGAGTACTTCCTCCTGGACCCGAGCTACGCCTGCCGCCGGCCGGCGCTGTACCGTTATTACCAGGAACACTTCGGCTGGGCGCCGAAGGCCAAGGACACTTGCACCCGGTCCTTCGCCTTCCTCAACGCCGGCAACGATTTCGCCAAGCAGCCGCTGGGCAAGGTCGACCCGGAGCGGGTCTATGCCGTGGATTACCTGCTGGCCGAGGCCAACCAGAACTGGGTCAGCCGCTGGGGGCATAGCATGTTGCGCCTGGTGATCTGTGCACCCGGCCGGCCGCGCGGACCGGATTGCCGGCTGGACCTCGAGCAGCACCTGGTGCTGTCCTACCGTGCCTTTGTCGGTGACGTACAGCTATCGAGCTGGGACGGCCTGGTCGGCAAATACCCATCCCGCCTGTTTATCCTGCCGCTGGCCCAGGTCATCGATGAATACACCAAGACCGAGCTGCGCAGCCTGGCCTCGGTGCCACTGAACCTGTCGCGCAACGAGATCGAAGAGGTGGTCGAGCGTGCGGCCGAGATGCACTGGAGCTACGACGGCAACTATTACTTCCTGTCCAATAACTGCGCCGTGGAAAGCCTGAAGCTGCTGCGCAGCGGCAGCAACAATGCCCAGCTGACCGGGCTCGACAGCATCATGCCCAACGGCCTGCTGGAAGTGCTCAAGGGCCGCGGCCTGGCCGACACCAGCGTACTGGACGATCCTCGCGAAGCCTTGCGCCTGGGGTATCGCTTCGACTCCTTCCGCGACCGTTACCAGGCGATGTTCGAGGTGCTGAAAAAACACCTGCCGATCAAACAGAACAGCGTCGAAGACTGGCTGTCCCTGAGTGCCGCGGAGCGTCGCCAATGGTTCGACCAGGCGGACCTGCGTACCAGCGCTGCCTTGCTGCTGCTCGAACAGGCGAGCTTCCGGCGCCAGCTGTTGCTGGCCCAGGACGAGGTCAAGCAACGTTATCTGGGGGCCCGCGACCTGCAGAACGGTGGCATGGACAAGGCCAACAAGACCCTGCAGGAAATCCTCGCCAACAGTGGCTTCCTCAGTCGCCCGGCCGAGTTGCTGGGCAGCAGCGGCTACGGCTTGCCACAGCCGAGCGAGTGGCAACGCCTGGAGTCGGAAAGCAGCCTGCGCCAGAAGCAGCTACAGGTGCTGACCGGTGATCTGGACAAGGAAGTACGGGCCCTGCTGGAGCCGAAACGCGCCGCCGAAATCGCCGCCAACGAAGCCAACCTGAAACAGGTCGGCGAACATCTGCGGGCCTTGCACAAGGCCGCGGGCGGACTCGAGCTGCCCTGACGCCAACAGCTTCGCGGGCAAGCCTCGCTCCTACAAGGACGCATTGCCCGCGAAGCGATCCCGCAACCTTACAACGTCTCCTCGGCCTCTCCCGGCAACTGCTCATCCAGGTGCAGCCAGGGCAAACGGCTGTCGGTCCAGATATGCCGCTCGGCAGGCGCCAGCTCCGGATGATCCAGGGTGGCGATGGTCACATCGATGCTGTCCGGGCTCAGTTGAGTGATCAACGCCACATGGGCACCGCAGTTCGGGCAGAAATACCGCGCGCAGCCCGGCGAGGAGTGGTAACACGTCGGCGTCCCAGCCAGCCACTGGAAAGCCGGGCGGGGCAGGGTGATCCAGGTGGTCACCAGGCCGCCGCTGACTCGTCGGCAGATCGAACAATGGCAATGGGCGATATCGCGCAGCGGCCCACTGAACTGATAACGCAGCTGGCCGCAGTGGCAACCGCCGGTGTGCAACAGGCTCATACAAGGACCTCCCATCGAATGACCGGGCCAGCGGCAAACTCCGCCGGCTGGCCGAACTGGTTGTTTTTTAACCGCACGTCGGCTCGCGGCGCATCCGATCATTGCTTTCTACAACGAAAGGTAGCTGAAAGCTTCCGCGATTAGGATCGCCTCCACTGCCGGCAACAGACCGGTTGGCCAATAAGCGTTTTCGCGCCTCCTGGCCCAATTAACAACAACAATGGTGATTCTGATGTCCGTTCGTACCCGCCTTTTCGCCCCGCTTCCTCCAGCCCGTCCCGCGCTTCCCGTTCTGCGCTGACCCCATCCGGTTCGCCATTCCCTAGCCGCGCTACGCCTGGAGTATTCCCATGCTGACTTTCCTTGGCTTCGCCATGGTCATCACCTTCATGTTCCTGATCATGACCAAGCGCCTGTCCGCGCTGATCGCTCTGATCATCGTTCCTATCCTGTTCGCGCTGTTCGGCGGCTTCGCACCGAAGATCGGCCCAATGATGCTCGAAGGCATCACCAAGCTGGCGCCAACCGGCGTGATGCTGATGTTCGCCATCCTGTATTTCGCCCTGATGATCGACTCCGGCCTGTTCGACCCGGCCGTGCGCAAGATCCTCAAGCTGGTCAAGGGTGACCCGCTCAAGGTCTCGGTCGGTACCGCCGTGCTCGCGCTGGTGGTGTCCCTGGACGGTGACGGCGCCACCACCTACATGATCTGCGTGGCGGCCATGCTGCCGCTGTACAGCCGCATCGGCATGAGCCCGCGGATCATGGCCGGCCTGATCATCCTGGCCGGCGGCGTGATGAACATGACCCCCTGGGGTGGCCCGACCGCCCGTGCCGCCAGTGCGCTGCATGTCGACCCGTCGGACATCTTCGTGCCCATGATCCCGGCGATGCTGGCCGGCGTGGTGGCGATCCTGGCGATCGCCTATATGTACGGCAAGCGCGAACGTGCGCGCCTGGGTGAACTGCACCTGCAGGGCGACGAGATCGACCACAGCGAAATCAGCGTTTCGCAATTCCCGGACGCCCGCCGTCCGAAGCTGATCTGGTTCAACGGCGCCCTGACCTTCGCCCTGATGTGCGCACTGATCGCCGGCCTGTTGCCGCTGCCGGTGCTGTTCATGGTGGCCTTCAGTATCGCGATGATCGTCAACTACCCATGCCTGCAACAGCAGAAAGACCGCGTCGCGGCCCACGCCGGCAGCGTGCTGGCGGTGGTCGGGTTGATCTTCGCCGCCGGTATCTTCACCGGCATCCTGTCCGGTACCGGCATGGTCGACGCCATGTCGAAGAGCCTGCTGGCAGTGATTCCGGACGCGCTGGGCCCGTACCTGGCGGTGATCACCGCGCTGGTGAGCATGCCGTTCACCTTCTTCATGTCCAACGATGCCTTCTATTACGGCGTGCTGCCCGTTCTCGCCGAGGCCGCCAGTCACTATGGCATCACCGCGGTGGAAATGGCACGTGCCTCGATCGTCGGCCAACCCGTCCACCTGCTGAGCCCGCTGGTACCATCCACCTACCTGCTGGTGGCCCTGGCCGGTATCGAGTTCGGCGATCACCAGCGCTTCACCCTCAAGTGGGCAGTCCTGGTTTGCCTGTGCATAATGTTCGCCGCCTTGCTGATGGGGATCTTTCCGCTGTTCAGCACTCTATAAAAAAGCAATGACTCACCGCGTCGGCCGCTAGACTTCGCTCTCGGAAATCTCGGCTGGCGCGGTACAACACTCGCTCAAAGGAATACACATGGAATGGCTGACCAACCCGGAAATCTGGGTTGCCTTCTTTACCCTGACCGCCCTGGAAATCGTCCTGGGTATCGACAACATCATCATGATCTCGATCCTGGTCAGCCGCATGCCCAAACACATGCAGGCACGGACCCGGATTTTCGGTCTGGCGCTGGCCATGATCACGCGGATCCTCCTGCTGCTGTCGATCACCTGGGTCATGCGCCTGACCGCCGACCTGTTCGTGGTCTTCGACCAGGGTATTTCCGGACGTGACCTGATCCTGTTCTTCGGTGGCCTGTTCCTGCTCTGGAAAAGCTCCCAGGAGATGTACCACGCCCTGGAAGGCGAGGACGAAACCGCCGATGAGCCAAGCGGCAAGGGCGGCAACTTCCTCTACACCATCATCCAGATCGCGATCATCGACATTGTGTTCTCCCTGGACTCGGTGATCACCGCCGTCGGCATGGTCTCCCATGTGCCGGTCATGGTCGCTGCGATCATCGTCGCGGTACTGGTGATGATGCTGGCCTCGGGCACCATCAGCGAGTTCATCGACAAGCACCCGTCGCTGAAGATGCTGGCGCTGTCGTTCCTGCTGGTGGTCGGTACCGTACTGATCGCCGAGGCGTTCGAAGTGCATGTGCCAAAAGGCTACGTCTACTTCGCCATGGCCTTCTCGCTGGCGGTGGAGGCGATCAACATCAAGATGCGCACCGCCATCGCGAAAAAGAAAAAGCAGCAGGACCCGGTGAAACTGCGCAAGGACATCCCGGGTCAATAACCCGAGAGCGCAGCAGAAAAAGGGGCTTTCGAGCCCCTTTTTCACGCCCGCGAAAAGCCGCTTTCTTTATGACGGTTTTGTTTCAATCGCCGCATCAGCTATGCGATGCTGGCGCACAGACCGTTAGCCAACTACAGCTTAAGTACAGAACGTAGAAAGACGCGCGGCACCGTTAACTTGCCCCTCTGGGGCGCTATTCACCACAGGGGGCCGTCATGCTCACCCTGCTCAATTTGCTGTCCGCCGTGGCCTTGCTGATCTGGGGCACGCATATCGTCCGCACCGGTATCCTGCGGGTCTATGGCTCGAACCTGCGTCACCTGATCGGCCAGAACATGGCCAAGCGTCCGCTGGCCTTCGTCGCCGGGATCCTGGTCACCGCCATGGTCCAGAGCAGCAACGCCACGGCGATGCTGGTCACCTCGTTCGTCGGCCAGGGGCTGATGGCGCTGACACCCGCCCTGGCGACCATGCTCGGCGCCGACGTCGGCACCGCGCTGATGGCTCGGGTGCTGACCTTCGACCTGTCCTGGCTGTCGCCGTTGCTGATCTTTCTCGGGGTGATCTTCTTCCTGTCGCGCAAACAGACCCGCGCCGGCCAGCTCGGGCGGGTAGGGATCGGCCTGGGGCTGATCATCCTGGCGCTGCAACTGATCGTCGAAGCCGCCGCGCCCATCACCCATGCCCAGGGCGTGAAAGTCCTGTTCGCCTCGCTGACCGGCGACATCCTGCTCGACGCCCTGATGGGCGCGCTGTTCGCCATGATTTCCTACTCCAGCCTGGCGGCCGTGCTGCTCACCGCGACCCTGGCCGGGGCCGGCGTGATCAGCCTGCCGGTGGCCATCGGCCTGGTGATCGGCGCCAACATCGGCAGCGGGGTGCTGGCCTTTCTCAGCACCAACATGCAGAACGCCGCCGGCCGCCAGGTGGCGCTGGGCAGCCTGCTGTACAAGCTGATCGGCCTGCTGCTGATCATTCCGGTGCTCGACCCGCTCGCTCACTGGATGGACAGCCTGGACTTCAGCCCGCAAGAGGTGGTGATCGGTTTCCACCTGCTCTACAACACCCTGCGTTGCCTGGTGCTGCTGCCAACGGTCGAGCCGATGGCCAAGGTCTGTGCCTGGCTGCTGCCGGAGCGCCCGGAAACCAATGGCCGGGCCAAGCCTCGCCACCTTGATCCGACCGCCCTGACCACCCCCAGCCTGGCCCTGGCCAACGCGGCGCGGGAAACCCTGCGTATCGGCGACCTGATCGAAACCATGCTCGAAGCCGTGCGCGATGTGTTGCACGGCAAGCAGACCGCGATCACCCAGGAAATGCGCAACCTCAACGACGATGTCGAAGTGCTCTACAACGCCATCAAGCTCTACCTGGCGCAGATGCCCAGGGAAGACCTCGGTGAACAGGACAGCCGGCGCTGGGCCGAGATCATCGAACTGGCGATCAATCTGAAGCTGGCCAGCGACCTGATCGAACGCATGCTGCGCAAGGTCCAGCAGCAGAAGACCGCGCAACGCCGCTCCTTTTCCGAAGTCGGCCTGGAAGAACTGGCCGGTCTGCATGAACAGCTGATCGCCAACCTGCGCCTCGGGCTTTCGGTGTTTCTCAGCGCCGATCCGGAAAGCGCCCGGCAGCTGCTGCGGGAAAAACGCCGCTTTCGCGCTCAAGAACGTCGCCTGGCCCATGCCCATGTCAGCCGCCTGCAACGTAAAATCGTCCAGAGCATCGAGACCAGTTCGCTGCACCTGGAGCTGATCGCCGATATGAAACGCTTGAATTCGCTGTTCTGCGGCAGCGCCTACGTGGTGCTGGGGACATCCGAAACCGGCGCGCTCGCCGTGGACGATATGGCTGACATCACCCATTCACCCTGAACATCCACAGTTACCCGAAGTCTGTAGAACTTACGCCCGTCGTAAGGAAGCCTGTTATGCGTTGCCTGTTACTCGCCTGTCTGCTGCTCGGATCAGCCCATTCGTTTGCCCTGGATCGCTTCCAGGTCGAGGGCTACATGCTGCCCAACGGCCTGCAACTGCTGCTCAAGCCGGGCAGCGAGCGCGGCCACGTAGCGATTCGCCTGGTGGTCGGGGTAGGGCTGGACGACTTCGGCTGCGCCGACAAGGAGCTGCCGCACCTGCTCGAACACCTGCTGTTCAGCGGTATCGACGCCAGCGGCGAGGGCGGCCTGGAAGAACGCATGCAAGCCCTGGGCGGTGAGTGGAACGCCTATACCGGCAATGCCGACACCACCTTCGTCATCGAGGCCCCGGCGAAAAACCAGCGCAAGGTACTGGATCTGCTGCTGGCCCTGCTGACCCGCACCGAACTCGACGACAACGCACTGCAAACGGCGAAACGGGTGGTCGAGCGCGAGGACGGCGGGCACTACTCGCACCTGCAACGCTGGCTGGATCGCCAGGACCTGGGCCACACCGCCAGCAACCAGCTGGCGGTGGAGCTGGGCCTGAAGTGCGCCGAACGGGCCGAGGTCGATCAACTGACCCTGCAACAGCTGGAGCAGCTGCGCAAGAATTGGTACGCGCCGAACAACATGACCCTGATTGTCGTCGGCGACCTTGACCGCCTGTTGCCGGCCTACCTGGAACGCCGCTACGGCGCGCTGGAACCGGTGGAGCCCAGCGAGCACCAGGGCCTGCCGAACATTCAAAAAACGGCCGCCGCCGAGCGCAGCCTGATCCATGGCTGGGTCGGCGACAGCGCCAAACTGCACTGGCTGTTCCCCGAACCGACCCTCGACCAGCAGCACGATGAAACCTTCGATCTGCTCAAGGATTACCTGGACTGGGCGCTGTACCAGAAACTGCGCCTGCAGCATGAGCTGTCCTACGGACCGAATAGCCAACGCGAGGTGTTCGGCGGTGTCGGCTTTCTCAGCCTGAATGCCGACCTGGAACGCGCGGACCTGCCCCAGGCCCGACAGGTGATCGATGAGCTCAAGGCGCAACTGCTCAAGAACGGCCTGGAGCCGGCCACCTTCGCCCGCCTGCAACAGGCCGCGATTGCCCGCCAGGCCTGGGCGGTACAGGGCAACAGCGCGCTGGCGGATTATTACTGGGGCGCCTTGAGCGACTACGCGGACGGGCGTTTCAGCGATCCGGCCAAGCGCCTGAAAGCCGTCAGCCTGAAGCAGGCCAACCTGGCCATGCGCAAGCTGCTGGAGCAGCCCGGTTACCTGCGGATCGAAAAACCGCTGCTGAGCTACGCGGCCTTGAGCGGGCTGATCCTCGGCGCCCTGCTATTGATTGTTTTGGCGCTGTTCGGCTGGCGCGCTTATCGCCAACGAATCCGTGGCTGATGCGTCTTTTGTCACGCTAAACCGTTATTCTGTCGGGGATTTTTTTCTAGTGTGATCGCCGAATGCCAAACCTGACTCATTACATGCAGCGCATCCTGGAACTGATGAAGCGCTACCCAGGGGTCATTGCGCTCGGCGGTTTCATTTCCGGTGTCGGCAGTTTCATCCTGGTGGACCGCCAACAGGGCCTGGCCACCTGGATCGCCGTGATCATGCTGGTGAGCTGGATCTGGCTGATGCTGGAAAACAGCCTGACCCAGCTGTTCACCAAGATCTTCAAGCGGGAAATCCCCCAGCCGCTGCTGCGTTACGCAACGCAGATGATTCACCAGGAAAGCCTGTTTTTCGTCCTGCCGTTCTTCTTCATCACCACCGCCTGGAACAGCGGGCAGCTGGTATTCACCGGCCTGCTGGGCGCCTCGGCGCTGGTCTCGATCATCGACCCGCTGTACTACAAATGGCTGGCCCCACGGCGCTGGCTGTTCCTCGCCCTGCACACCCTGACACTGTTCGCCGCCTTGCTGACCGCGCTGCCGATCATCCTGCACCTGACCACCGCGCAGAGCTTCAAGCTGGCCCTGGGCATTGCCATGCTGCTGTCGTTCCCCAGCCTCGCGTCGATCTTCCCGATCCGCAACCTGCGCGGCGCATTGATGCTGCTGGGCATGACCCTGGCCATCGGCGGCACTGGCTGGTTGCTGCGCTCCTGGGTTCCGCCAGCGACCTTGTGGATCGCCGAGGAAGCCATCAGTACCCAGTTGCAGGACCGCACCCCCGGCGCCAGCCTCAAGGAAGTCAGCGCCAACGAGGTGAGCAGCACCGGGCTGTACGCCTATACCGCGATCAATGCGCCGCGCGGGCTGGACGAGCGCATTTATCACGTCTGGCAATTCAACGGTAAAGAGGTCGACCGGGTGGCCCTGGACATCCATGGCGGGCGCAAGGAGGGCTACCGCGCCTGGTCGCACAAGCAGAACTTCCCCGGCGATCCGACCGGCAGCTGGCAGGTCCGGGTGCTGACCGAAGACGGGCAGGTGATCGGCGTGCTGCGCTTCAAGATCACCGGCACCAACGGACAAAACTCAGCACCTTAGTACAAGGCAAAGTCGTCTCGATCGTGGTATTACGTAGCACTGCGTAAAAACCATACAAGCACGGAGCTTATGACCCAGAGCACGACGGCCGGCAGTGCCCAACTGGATACGTCGAGTTCCCCCTCGCGGTTGCGAGTCACGGGGGACTGGACGCTCGTCCATTACACCGAGCTCAAGCACCTCTGCGAAAAGCTCACCGGACAGTACGACAGCAGCACCCACATCGACCTCAACGGTCTCGGCGCCCTGGATACCGCGGGCGCCTCGCTGTTGGTCGAGCTGCTGGGCTCCGAGCGTCTCGGCAAGTCCACCGAACACCCCGACTGCACCCTGTCTTCGGCCGACCGCGCGCTGCTGCAGACCGTCTACTGCTCGCTGACCGACTTCTGCGTGCCGCTCAAGGAACCGGAAGTATCGGTCGGCATCCTGTTGCTGACACGGATCGGCAAGGCGGTCGACGCCATCTGGCAGGACACCCTGAAGCTGCTGGGTTTCGTCGGCCTGATCCTGGAAACCCTGGCCCGCGGCCTGCTGCGTCCCAAGCGCTGGCGCATCACGCCGATGGTCGCGCATATCGAGCAGACCGGTCTCGACGCCGCGCCCATCGTCGCCTTGCTGACCTTCCTGGTGGGCGCCGTGGTGGCTTTCCTCGGCGCCACGGTACTGCAGAGTTTCGGCGCCAGCATCTTTACCGTGGACCTGGTGGCGTTCTCCTTCCTGCGTGAGTTCGGTGTACTGCTCACGGCGATCCTCATGGCCGGGCGGACCGCGAGCGCCTTCACCGCGCAGATCGGCTCGATGAAGGCCAACGAGGAAATCGACGCCATCCGCACCCTGGGCCTGGACCCGATGGAGCTGCTGGTGCTGCCCCGGGTCCTGGCGCTGCTGGTGGCTCTGCCCATGCTGACCTTCCTGGCGATGCTCTCGGGGATAGTCGGTGGCGGGGTGGTCTGTGCGCTGTCGCTGGATATCTCGCCGGCGATGTTCCTCGCCTTGCTGCAATCGGACATTGGCGTGCAGCACTTCCTGGTGGGCATGGTCAAGGCGCCGATCTTCGCCTTCCTGATCGCCGCCATCGGCTGCCTGGAAGGCTTCAAGGTCAGCGGCAGCGCCGAGTCCGTGGGCGCCCACACCACGTCCAGCGTGGTGCAATCGATCTTCGTGGTGATCGTCCTCGATGCCGTCGCCGCGCTGTTCTTCATGGAGATGGGCTGGTGAACCGTTCAATGCGTCCGCCCTCCGAGGCGGTGATCGAAGTCCGCGGCCTGTGCAATCGCTTCGGCCCGCAGAGCGTGCACGAAAACCTCGACCTGGACCTGTACAAAGGCGAGATCCTCGCCGTGGTCGGCGGTTCGGGCAGCGGCAAGTCGGTGCTGCTGCGCAGCATCATCGGCCTGCGCCAGCCCAGCGAAGGTTCGGTGCGGGTGTTTGGCCAGAACCTGCCGAGCCTGGCGGAACATGAGCGCTCGCTGATCGAACGGCACTTCGGTGTGCTGTTCCAGAAGGGCGCGCTGTTCTCGTCGCTGACCGTGACCGAAAACGTCGCCCTGCCGCTGATCGAGCATGCCGGCCTGAGCCGCGCCGACGCCGAGCACCTGGCGGCGGTGAAGCTGGCGCTGGCCGGGTTGCCGCTGTCGGCGGCCGACAAGTACCCGGCCTCGTTGTCCGGCGGCATGATCAAGCGCGCCGCCCTGGCCCGGGCACTGGCCCTGGACCCGGACATCCTGTTTCTCGACGAACCCACCGCCGGCCTCGACCCGATCGGCGCCGCGGCTTTCGACCAATTGATCCTGACCCTGCGTGACGCCCTGGGCCTGAGCGTGTTCCTGGTCACCCACGACCTGGATACGCTGTACACCATCACCGACCGGGTGGCGGTGCTGGCGCAGAAAAAGGTGCTGGTGGCGGATGCCATCGACCAGGTCGCCGAGACCGACGACGCCTGGATTCACGAGTACTTCCATGGCCCTCGCGGCCGCGCGGCGTATCAGGCCGCTACACAGCTCAACGAGGTATGACATGGAAACCCGAGCCCATCATGTACTGATCGGCCTGTTCACCGTGATTGTGGTGGTCGGCGCCTTGCTGTTCGGCCTGTGGCTGGCCAAGTCCAGCGTCGACACGGAGTTCAAGGACTACGAGGTCGTGTTCAACGAGGCCGTCAGCGGCCTGTCCAAAGGCAGCTCCGTGCAGTACAGCGGGATCAAGGTCGGCGATGTGGTCAGCCTGCGCCTCGACCCGAAGGACCCGCGCCGGGTCCTGGCGCGGGTCCGCCTGAGCGGCGAAACCCCGATCAAGGAAGACACCCAGGCCAAGCTGGCCCTGACCGGTATCACCGGGACCTCGATCATCCAGCTCAGCGGCGGCACCCCGCAAAGCCAGCCGCTCCAGGGCAAGGACGGCAAGCTGCCGCTGATCGTCGCTTCGCCTTCGCCGATCGCCCGCCTGCTGAACAACAGCGATGACCTGATGACCAGCGTCAACCTGCTGCTGCACAACGCCAACGGCATGTTCTCGCCAGACAACGTCGAGCGCATCAGCAACACCCTCGAACACCTGGAGCAGACCACTGGGGCCATCGCCGAACAGCGCGGCGACGTGCGTCAGGCCATGCAGCAGCTGGCCTCCATCGGCAAGCAGGCCAGCGCCACCCTGGAGCAGACCACCGCGCTGATGCGCAACGCCAACGGCCTGCTCAACGAGCAGGGCAAGCAGATGTTCGGCAGCGCCGAACAAGCCATGCAATCGCTGGAACAGAGCAGCGCCACCATCAACAAACTGCTGACCGACAACCAGGACTCGCTGAACAACGGTATCCAGGGCCTCAACGGTCTGGCACCGGCGGTGCGCGAGCTGCGCGACACCCTGAGCTCGCTGCGGGCCATTTCGCGTCGCCTGGAAGCCAACCCCAGCGGCTACCTGCTGGGCAGTGACAAGAACAAGGAGTTCACGCCATGAAGCGTGCCTATCGCCCATTCGGCCGGCTGGCCCTGGCCGCCGGCTTCGCCTTGAGTGGCGCCTGCTCGATTCTGCCCCAGGCCGATCCGGTGGATATCTATCGCCTGCCCACGGCCCAGAGCGCCACAGCCCAGCCTCAGGGCCACGCACAGCCCTGGTCCCTGCGCCTGACCAAACCCCTGGCGAGCGACGCCTTGAACAGCGCGAGAATCGCTGTGATCCCCCAGGGCGATGTGATCAGCAGCTACAAGGACGCGCGCTGGAGCGATCCGGCGCCGGTGCTGCTGCGCAATCGGCTGCTGGACGGATTCCTCGCCGACGGTCGGGTGCAGCTGCTGGGCACCGATGACAGCGATGTACAGACCGATCTTGAACTGGGCGGCAACCTGCAGGCATTCCAGAGCGAATACCAGGGCAAGGCTGTGGCGGTGGTGATCCGCCTGGATGCGCGCCTGGTGCGGGGCTACGACCAGAAGATCCTGGCCAGCCAGCGCTTCGAAGTGCGCCAGCCGCTGAACGATACCAAGGTGCCGGCGGTGGTCGCCGGATTTGGCCAGGCGGGGGATGCCTTGAACCGGCAGGTGGTGGAGTGGACGGTGAAGCAGGGCAGTCAGCTGGTCAGACGCTGACGGCCTCATCGCGGGTCAGCCTCGCTCCTGCGGGATGTTTATCGTCCTCGCAGGAGCAGAGCCTGGCCGCGAATCGATCCGCGCCTTAACCGAAGAACCAGTAGCACACCGCAATCGCCGCCACCACGCCGGCCAGCTCGGCCAGCAAGGCGCAACCGACGGCATGGCGCGCGCGCTGGATGCCGACCGAACCGAAGTACACCGCCAGCACGTAGAAGGTGGTTTCGGTACTGCCCTGGATCGTCGCCGCGGCCAACGCCGGGAAACTGTCCACGCCTTGGGTCTGCATGGTTTCGATCAGCATGGCCCGCGCGGCGCTGCCGGAGAAGGGTTTGACCAGGGCCGTCGGCAGGGCATCGACGAAGCGCGTGTCCCAGCCGGCCCATTCCACCAGATGCCGGATGCCATCCAGGCCGAAGTCCAGGGCCCCGGAGGCGCGCAACACACCCACCGCGCAGAGCATGGCCACCAGATACGGCAGCAGGTTCTTGGCGACGTCGAAACCTTCCTTGGCGCCCTCGACGAAGGCCTCGTAGACCTTGACCTTGCGTAACGCGCCAATCACCAGGAACAGCATGATCAGGCCAAACAGGGTCAGGTTGCCCAGGATCGACGACAGCGACGCCAGCGCGGTGGCCGACAGCGTGGCCAGCAAGGCCATGAAGCCGCCCAGGACCAGGGCACCGGGGACCAGATAGGCCAGCACCACCGGGTCCCACAGGCGCAGACGCTGCACCACCGCGACCGACAGCAGGCCGACCAGGGTCGAGGCGCTGGTGGCCAGCAGGATCGGCAGGAACACCAGGGTCGGATCGGGGGCGCCTTGCTGGGCGCGATACATGAAGATGGTCACCGGCAGCAGGGTCAGGGACGAGGCGTTCAGCACCAGGAACAGGATCTGCGCGTTGCTCGCCGTGGTCGCGCTTGGGTTGAGATCCTGCAGGGCGCGCATGGCCTTGAGGCCGATCGGCGTGGCGGCGTTGTCCAGCCCCAGGCCATTGGCCGCGAAGTTCAGGGTGATCAGGCCGATGGCTGGGTGTCCCGGCGGCACTTCCGGCATCAGGCGGCTGAACAGCGGGCCCAGGGCCTTGGCCAGCCAGTCGACGATCCCGGCCTTTTCGGCGATCCGCAAAAAGCCCAGCCACAGGGTCAGGGTGCCGAACAGCAGCACCATCACTTCCACCGACAGCTTGGCCATGGCGAAGATGCTTTCCACCATCGCCGAGAAGATCCCGGCGTTACCGCCGACCAGCCACTGCGTCAGCGCTGAAACGGCCGCCACGATGAAGAAGCCAAGCCACAGGCCATTGAGCATCAGTTATTCCCCCAGAAGATGCGGCGAATGATAGCGGGGCGGACAGAAACGACAAACCCCGGATTGACCGGGGTTTGTCGATGATGACGGCTACAGCTGTCAGCCCTTGGTGACTTCACCGGCCGGCAGCGGCTCCTTGCTGCGCCAGTGCGGCAGGGAGTTCCAGTAGCGCTGGCCCTTGGCGTCGTCGTACATGCCTTCCCAACGAGCGATGACCAGTACCGCCAGGGCGTTGCCGATCACGTTCAGGGCGGTACGGGCCATGTCCATGATGCGGTCGACACCGGCGATGAAGGCCAGGCCTTCCAGCGGAATGCCCACGCTGCCCAGGGTCGCCAGCAGGACCACGAAGGACACGCCCGGAACGCCGGCGATGCCTTTGGAGGTGACCATCAGGGTCAGGACCAGCAGCAGTTGCTGGCTGATCGACAGGTCGATGCCGTACAGCTGGGCGATGAAGATCGCCGCGATGCTCTGGTACAGGGTCGAGCCGTCGAGGTTGAACGAGTAACCGGTTGGCACCACGAAACTGCAGATGGCTTTCGGCGCGCCGTAGGCTTCCATCTTCTCGATCACGCGCGGCAGCACGGTTTCCGAACTGGCGGTGGAGTAGGCCAGCACCAGCTCATCCTTGAAGATGCGCATCAGCTTGATCACCGAGAAGCCGAACAGGCGAGCGATCAGGCCCAGGACCACGAAGGCGAAGAAGGCGATCGCCACGTAAACCAGGATCACCAGCTTGGCCAGCGGCAGCAGGGAGGCGAAACCGAAGTTGGCCACGGTCACCGCGATCAGGGCGAATACGCCGATCGGGGCGTAGTTCATGATCATGTGGGTGACTTTGAACATGCTTTCCGAGACGCCCTGGAACATCTTCACCAGCGGCTCGCGCAGGTCGGCCTGCAGGCTCGACAGACCGAGGCCGAACAGCACCGAGAAGAAGATGATCGGCAGCATCTCGCCGCGGGCCATGGCCGCGAAGATGTTCGATGGGATCAGGTTGAGGATGGTTTCGATGAACGCGTGTTCATGCTGTACCTCGGCGGCGGTCGCCTGGTACTTGGAAATATCCACGGTACCCAGGGTGCTCATGTCGATGCCGGCGCCCGGGTGGAACACGTTGGCCAGCACCAGACCGACCAGGATGGCGATGGTGGTGACGATTTCGAAGTAGATGATGGTCTTCAGGCCGATACGCCCGAGTTTCTTCGCGTCGCCCACGCCGGCGATACCGACGATCAGCGAGGAGATCACGATCGGGATCACGATCATCTTGATCAAGCGGATAAAGATATCGCCCGCAGGTTGCAGGACGTTGCTGATCCACCAGGCTTTTTCGGCACTGAAATGGTTGAGCAGCGCACCAATTGCAATCCCCAGCACCAGACCGATGAGGATCTGCCAGGCGAGGCTTAGTTTTGCCTTCTTCATATCATTACCCTTACTTCAGTTGGACTCGGGCTGATGCGCGAACTGGAACGCTCAATGGCGGAAAAGTCTGTGCATCGGCCCCCGTATAAGGTCACCCCGAGCGAGCATTTACGGCTCTCTGCAGGCGAAAAAAGGCGCAACTATTCCGACGCAAGGGGAGCACGTCTAATGCCGTAAACGCCTACCCTATGCCGAATCGGCATGAGTTTTTCTAAACGAAACGGGCGTCCCAACCGGTTCGAATGCGACATTTCGGCCTGGCCACCTACCGTGAAACGGCCATTTCAGGCGGCATTCAGCGCTTTTGGGTGGGTTGGGAATGACCTTTGAAAGAAGGGAAAGTTCTTACGTTAGAACCAGAAATATCATCTGGAAAAAACCAAAAGTTTCTCGATGTACGGTCGCAAAGAAACACCGTGAAACGGTTAGGCCGCACATCTGGGAATGTTTGCCGCGAATCCCCACCGGAAAAAGCAGGCCAGCGCTCTGCCACAAAGGTTTGTGGCATTCAAACACGGCGCAAGTCGTCAAGCCTCGGCGGCTTGCGAGCTTGCACCGCAGTTTTTCCTGACCCGGCCCTCGCGGAGGCACTCCCTGTACCCCTGGGTCACGCCGATCCGGTTTCGATCAGAACGTCCCGGCCCCCTGGTCATGCGCTGCCCCTCCTCGGGGCGGTGCAACAGAAAGCAAGGCCCGGTGGGCGCTTCCTTCCTATGATCGGACCTTCGAACCGCGTACTCAGTACCAGTTCGGATCCTTTTTCAGCTGTTCCTTGAGCAAGCCCTGCATGCCAGCGTCCGGCTTGCCGAGAAAGCGGTATTCGGCATGGCGGGTCGGCGACTTGTCCGCGGGCAGGCCCGCCGGCACTTCGACCAGCATGGCGTAGGCGTTTTTCTTGTCGAAACTGAACGCCACGATCAGGCGCTGGTTGCGGCAGGTATCGCGGGTTTCGCAAAGCGGACCGACCAGGTACTTGTCGCCGTCTTCTTCCAGCGCATTCATCTGCTGCGCATCACCGGACAGGTTCATCACCCATTCCGGCAGGCGCTCTTCCTTTTCGACGACTTCCTGCCAGGTATCGCGGTATTGCGGGTCACTGTTCAACAACTCGTTGACCCGGGCCTGACCGTCGTTGGCCGCCATCGCCGTGGCCGTGCCGCCCAGCAGCAGGGCGGTGGCCAATGCTTTTAAAGAAAGGCTCATGTTCAACCTCGACCACGACGGCCAAAGAAGAAGGAAGCAATGAACATCACCAGGAAAACGACAAAGAGAATCTTGGCGATACCCGTGGCGGTGCCCGCGATACCACCGAAGCCCAGTACCGCGGCGATGATGGCAATGATCAGGAATGTGATTGCCCAGCTCAACATGGTCATTCTCCTTACGCTTCTATTTAGAGGTACTGCCTGGCCGGCCCGCCCAGTTGCGCGCCGGCTGTCCTGCCTAGAACACCCAGCGTTCCTGATAAGCCGTGTCGGCGACAGGCTGGGCCTGGTCGACGTCCATCAGAAACATCGGGGCGGAATCCGCAAACCGAGTGCTGACTGCACTGAAGTGGGTTTGAGTGGTGTGATAAGCCGGCAACCTCACAGCCTCTTGCTGCTGGCTCTGCTCCCAGCGTGAAAACTGCTGACCGCCAATCAAGGTCACCAGCAATGCCAGGCTGGCGACCAACCCCTGCTGCAGGTGCAGGGGCGAAACAGACAATGGGGCGAGACGTTGGCGTTTCATCCGGAAGCTCCTCCCACGCGGGTCATTGTTCTCAAGCGCTTGTCGCTGCGCCTGCGGCTTATTCAGCCGAGCCTGATCAGACCGTTGCAGCCTGCATGCCAGCTTTCACCATTAAAATAAACTCAATAAAAACAATGAGTTGATATCAATCAGGGAGGCTCTCCATACGCCATCCTGCACGATGCCGCCCTGGATACCGTGCGAATTGCACGATTGGCCTGGTACTTGAGGACAAAAACGCGGCTGAAAATGCAGGGCGTACAGTGGAAAAATCGGGAAAGGACTGTGGGCAAGACCTGAAAAACGATAGAAAACCTAATATTTTCAATCGATTAGTAAAGAACCCCGGAGATGACTAACCGGCATGCCTGGGAATCGACCAGAATTAACCATGCAACTTGCCCGATTTTTCCGGGACTAAATAAGATCACTCACTTCAGGAGCCTCGGACATGGAATCAGCACCGGAAAATCAAGGTCGCATTCTTCTGGTAGATGATGAGTCCGCGATCCTTCGTACCTTCCGTTACTGCCTGGAAGACGAGGGCTACACCGTCGCCACGGCCAATAGCGCCGCCCAGGCCGATGCCTTGCTGCAACGCCAGGTGTTCGACCTGTGTTTCCTCGACTTGCGCCTGGGCGAGGACAACGGCCTGGACGTACTGGCCCAGATGCGCATCCAGGCCCCCTGGATGCGGGTGGTCATAGTCACCGCCCATTCGGCCGTCGACACCGCGGTGGATGCGATCCAGGCTGGCGCCGCCGACTATCTGGTCAAGCCCTGCAGCCCCGATCAGCTGCGCCTGGCGACCGCCAAGCAACTGGAAGTCCGCCAGCTCTCGGCGCGCCTGGAGGCCCTCGAAGGCGAAGTGCGCAAACCCAAGGACGGCCTGGACTCCCACAGCCCGGCAATGAAAGTGGTGCTGGAAACCGCCCGCCAGGTCGCCGGCACCGACGCCAACATCCTGATCCTCGGCGAGTCCGGTACTGGCAAGGGCGAGCTGGCCCAGGCCATTCACGGCTGGAGCAAGCGCGCCAGGAAATCCTGCGTCACCATCAACTGCCCGTCGCTGAATGCCGAGCTGATGGAGAGCGAGCTGTTCGGTCACAGCCGTGGAGCCTTCACCGGCGCCAGCGAAAGCACCCTCGGTCGAGTCAACCAGGCCGACGGCGGCACGCTGTTCCTTGACGAGATCGGCGACTTCCCTCTGACCCTGCAACCCAAGTTGCTGCGGTTCATCCAGGACAAGGAATACGAGCGGATCGGCGACCCGGTGACCCGCCGCGCCGACGTGCGCATCCTCGCCGCGACCAACCTCAACCTCGAGGACATGGTGCGCGACGGACGCTTCCGTGAAGACCTGCTGTACCGCCTGAACGTGATCACCCTGCACCTGCCACCGCTGCGCGAACGCAGCGAAGACATCCTGACCCTGGCCGACCGTTTCCTCGCGCGCTTCGTCAAGGAGTATGCCCGTCCCGCCCGCTGCTTCAGCGACGAGGCCCGCGAAGCGCTGCTCAACTATCGCTGGCCGGGCAATATCCGCGAGCTGCGCAACGTGGTGGAACGCGCCAGCATCATCTGTCCCCAGGAGAAGGTGGAGATCAGCCACCTGGGAATGGCCGAGCAACCCACCAACAACACTCCGCGCATCGGCGCCGCCTTGAGCCTGGACGAGCTGGAGAAAGCCCATATCGGCGCCGTGCTGGCCACCAGCGATACCCTCGACCAGGCGGCCAAGACGCTCGGCATCGACGCCTCGACGCTGTACCGCAAACGCAAACAGTACAACCTGTGAGCCGCACCTCATGAAGTTAGCGATGAAACTGCGCACGAGACTGTTTCTGAGCATCTCGGCGCTGATCACCGTGGCGCTGCTCGGCCTGCTGCTCGGGCTGGTCAGCGTGATGCAGATGGCCAAGACCCAGGAAGCGCTGATCCGCGACAACTTCATCACCCTGGACCTGGGGCTCAAGCTGCGCCAGACCCTGGGCGACCAACTGATCATCATGCTCAATCACAATCCCGACCGAGCAGCGCTGAACAACTCCAGGCAGGAATACCTGGCCCTGCTCGACCAGGGCATCGAGCATGAACGGCAAAACCCTATACGCAACGGCTTCAGCCAGGCACGCGACGACTACCAGCGTTTCTTCGAAGCCTTCGAGCGCGCCGACGGGACCTCGGCAGGGGCCAATGGCAATACGGAACTGACCCAACGCTTCAATACCCTGCGCAATGGCTTGATCGGCGAGCACCAGCAGGCCCTGGACAACATCAATGACATCGAACACCAGGCCCGCAATCGCGCCTTGATGATTGCCGGCCTGCTCGGTCTGGTCGGACTGGCCGTCTTGGTCATCGGCTTCATCACCGCCCACGGCATCGCCCAGCGCTTTGGTGGCCCCATCGAAGCCCTGGCCAAGGCCGCCGACAACATCGGCCAGGGCAATTTCGACGTGACCCTGCCCCTGTCTTCGGCGGCCGAGATGAACCTGCTGACCCGGCGCTTCGGGATCATGGCCGAAGCCCTGCGCGAGCATCAGGCCACCAACGTCGACGAACTGCTCGCCGGCCAGCAGCGCCTGCAATCGGTGCTCGACAGCATCGACGACGGCTTGCTGATGATCGACCGCCAGGGTCATCTGGAACACCTCAACCCGGTGGCGCAGCGTCAGCTGGGCTGGGACGAGGAGCGCCTCGGGCAAGGACTGGGCAGCGCCCTGGAACGTCCGGAGCTGGACGAACAGCTGCAGCTGGTGCTGCGCGGCGGCAACCTGGAACGGGCGCCGGAGGACCTCAGCATCGAGGTCGATGGCGAATCGCGCCTGCTGACGTACAGCCTGACCCCGGTCAGCCATCCCCAGGGGCATATCCTCGGCGCGGTGATGGTGCTGCACGATGTCACCGAGCAGCGGGCCTTCGAGCGCGTGCGCAGCGAGTTCGTATTGCGTGCCTCCCATGAGTTGCGCACCCCGGTTACCGGCATGCACATGGCGTTCGGCCTGTTGCAGGAACGCCTGCGCTTCCCTGAGGAATCTCGCGAAGCCGACCTGCTGAACACCGTCAACGAAGAAATGCAGCGCCTGATGCAGCTGATCAACGACCTGCTGAACTTCTCGCGTTATCAGAACGGCCTGCAGAAACTCACCCTGGCGCCTTGCACCCTGGAAGAGCTGCTGGAGCAGGCGCGCAACCGCTTCATCGGCGCTGCCACGGCGCAGGGCATCGAGCTGCGGGTGGAGATCCAGGCGCCGCTGCCACGGCTGCATGCCGACCGCGTGCAACTGGAGCGGGTACTGGACAACCTGATCGACAATGCCCTGCGGCATACCGCCGAGGGTGGCTTGATCCGCTTGCAGGCGCGCCGACATGGCGAGCGGGTGATCATCAGCGTCGAAGACAACGGCGAAGGCATCGCCTACGGACAACAGGGGCGGATTTTCGAACCCTTCGTCCAGGTCGGACGCAAGAAAGGCGGCGCCGGCCTGGGCCTGGCGCTGTGCAAGGAAATCGTGCAACTGCACGGCGGGCGCATGGGCGTCTATTCGCGGCCTGGGCAGGGAACCCAGTTTTACCTGGCCCTGCCGCTCTAGGCCTCGTCATCCAGGCGCCGCGGGCCCAGGCGGCGCCCGCGGGTGATCAGGTCGATGAACTGCACCGCGCTCAACGCATGGGCGAACAGCCAGCCCTGGCCATAACGCACGCCCTCGCTGCTCAGCAGCAGCGCCTGATCCTCGAATTCGATGCCCTCGGCAATCACCTTGAGCTGCAGGGCATGGGCCATGCGAATGATGTGCGGGGCGACGCCGCTGCTGGCGGCGTCGTGCCCCAGGGCATCGATGAATGCCTTGTCGATCTTCAGGTAGTCCACCGGCAGGGTCTGCAAGTAGGCCAGGCTGCAATAACCCGTGCCGAAGTCGTCGATCAGCACCTGATGGCCGACGTCCCGCAAGGCTTGCAGGTTATGCCGGGCGACCACCACATCGATCAGCCCACGCTCGGTGACTTCGAAGGCGATCTGCCGCGCCGCCACCCTATGCAGCGCCAACAGGCGCGCCATCACCTTGCCGATCCGCGGCACCATGACATCGCAGGCCGCAAGGTTGACCGAGATGTACAGGTTCGGGTTGGCCCGCAACAGGTGCCCCAACTGTTCGAGCAGGCGTTGCAGGACAAAATCGGTGATGGGGCGGATCTGCCCGGTGTTCTCCGCCATGGGAATGAACAGCTCCGGACTGGTCAGGGTGCCATCCGGACGGCGCCAGCGCAGCAGGGCCTCGGCGCCGACACACTGGCGCGTTTGCAGATCGAAGATGGGTTGATACAGCACCTGCAGCTCGCCACGACGCAGCGCACCTTGTAACTCCGCGCCCAGGGTTTGGCGCTGCCGGGACAACTGAAAGACCAGGCCACCGATGAAGGTCGCCAGTACTAGGCTGCTGGGCAACAGCCACCACCACCCCTCGAACATTTCTCGCTGCATGTTGGTGCGGGGAGTTACAAGTACCAGTTGATACTCCGGGTTGATGGTGGGCATCCGATAGATCAGCTGGTCCTGGGTCACCTGCAGCGGGCTGCGATTGGTCGGAGGCCAAGGCTCCATCGGCGGCCAGTCCAGCGCCGGCCCCAGCACCGGGATGGCCCGCGAGCCATGGTCGAGAACCACCATCAGGCTGCTGTTGGCGGGCAGATCGACCATGTCGGTCAGATGCCCGCGAGACGTCGCCACGCGAAAGTTGCCGCGCCCGAGCATCAGCGCCGCGCGGTTTTCATTGGGTTCGGTGGAAGTGTTCAGCCAGTAGCTGTAAGTCGGGCCGCGGATATCCGGCGGTCGCACCACCGCCAGGTTGTCCTGGCGGGGCCAGTTGGTGCAGGCCTGGGCAGCATCGATATAAGCCGCTTCATAAATGAAGCGATAACTGAAGCTGATCTGCTGCAGGGTCACGACCATCTCGGGGCTGCATTCGCGCAGGGGCTGCGCCTCGAGTACGTCCAGGCCTTCACGCAACTGACCGAACAGTTGCTCCAGGCGTTCGAGAAAACGCTGGCCCTGGGCGTTCATCTGCTCGCTTTCGCGCAGTTGCACCTCGTGCATCACGATGCCCAGGCTTGCCGCCAGCAGTAGGACCGCACTCAACACAGCCGCGCACATCGCCAACAGCCAGGGGCGATAGAACCAACTGCGTAGGGGTTCGCGAGCGGCCGGCATCATTGGATATCCGAGGGTTACCAATGAGTTATAGCTACTGATTGAGAAAAAACCCTGACCGTCGGGCGGGCGTCATTATTTTGTCTGGTTGAGAACCTGCAGGATCGCAGCGCTTTCCGCATCCGGCTGACCGTCGAAACGCGACGGCCGGTAATGCATCTGGAACGCAGCCAATACGTGACGGGTCGCCACATCCAGTTCGCCGGTCTGCGGCGTCTCATAACCAAGACGCGCCAGGCCTTGCTGGAACCAGGCGACGCTCGGCAACTGCGCGGCAAAGAATGCCTGCTGGCGCGCCACCGCCTGGGCGTTCGGCCACCGGCCCAACCCGGCTTCGGCCAGACGCTTCCAGGGGAACAGCGGGCCCGGATCGAGCTTGCGCAAAGGGGCGATATCGCTGTGGCCGATGATGTGCTGTGGTGCGATGTTGTTGCGCTTGCTGATGTCCTTGAGCAGCACGATCAGGCTCTGGACCTGCGCTTCGCTGTAGGGGTACCAGACACGCCCGGTGGGCAGGTCACGAAAGCCCGGGTTGACGATCTCGATCCCGATGGAGCTGGAGTTCAGCCAGGTACGGCCTTGCCACTGGCTCTCGCCGGCGTGCCAGGCGCGGTATTGCTCGTCCACCAGCTTGTAGATGGTCGCCGCCTTGTCGTCGCCGATCAGGTAGTGGCTGCTGACCTGGCCGTGGGTCAGCAGTTGCAGGGAGCGCTCCATCGAGGCCGAGGTGTAATGCACCACCACGAATTGCACCCGCTCATCGAAGTTGACCGAAGGGTGGCTGGTATCGAAACGCGGACCGCTGGCGCAACCGGCCAGCAACAGAAGGGACAAGGCGAGGACAAGAACTTTCATGGCAAAAGGCAGTACGCTGGGGAAAATAATGCAACAGTGTAACGTACTGCCTTCGCGGAAAACCGGCAAAAGCACCGGTTTATACAAAATGGAACAAATTACGCGTCAGCCCAGTTCCACCCGGTTGCGCCCCGCCTCCTTGGCCCGATAAAGCGCCTGATCGGCTCTTTTGAGCACCAGATCGCTGCGTTCTCCCGGTTTGAAGGCACTCATGCCGATGGACATGGTGATGGTCACGCGCTCGCCCTTGAAGTGGAACGGACAGGCTTCGATGGCCGCCCGCAAGGTTTCCGCCAGGCGCGCCCCGATCGTCAATGTGGTATCGGGCATCAGCAGGACGAACTCCTCACCACCAAAACGGGCGATGAAATCGTTGCCACGCAGGCGCTTGCGCAGCACGCCGGCGATGATCTTCAGCACCTTGTCGCCGGCCAGGTGACCGTAGTTGTCGTTGATGCTCTTGAAATGATCGAGATCGAGCATCGCCAGCAGCAAGGTGTTGCCGTGCTGCTGCCACTGCGCCACTTCATGCTCCAGGCGCTCGCTCCAGGCCGCGCGATTGGGCAAGCCGGTAAGAGGGTCGATCAGCGCTTTCTGCCGCTGCTCTTCCAGGTGCTCGCGGTAGCCCTGGGCCTCCTGCTCCATGCTCGACACCCGCTCGGCCAGGCTCTGCAGGCGTGCGGCCACTTCCTTCTCGCGTTCGTCACGCTGCTTCTGGTGATGGTCCATGGTGCCGAGCAGGCCTTCCAGGTGACTTTCCAGCACCTGCTTGAGGTCGTCCAGATCGGCCGCTTCCTGCACGCTGTTTTGCAGGCCATCGACCTGTTCGCGGATCTGCGAGTCCATCTCCCGCGCCGCCGAGCTGCTGTCGGCGTGGCCCTCGCTGGCGGCCTGCAGGTTGCTCTGGAAGGATTCCAGGCGCTCGTTGAGCCGCTTGAGATACGCCTCGAACTCATGCTGGCCGCTGTCGGTGATCGCCAGCATCAAGACCGCCAGATCGTCGAGGATCGGCAGCAATTCGTACCAGTTCAGCCCATGTTGCAAGCGGTCGCGCATGGACTCGGCTTGCGGCCGATGACGCTCTGGCAGGCTCAGGTCATCCAGAAGGCCAAGCAGGGTATGTTCGATATGCTTGGCCACCGAACTGTAAGACGGCTCCGGCGAGTCGGGCAGGGCATACAGCACATCCTGCTCGGCCTGCAGCGGGTCGATCGCCGCCAGCGCCTCGGCCATGGCCGCCGGCAACGGCAAGCGGTCGAGCAACAGGGGCGCCGGAGCCGCCTCGGTGGGTGCGGCAACGATCAATTCGTCCGGGCTGCTGACCTGGGCTTCGATAACCGGGGACTGTACGGGCACCGGCGAATCGGCGGGGACAGGCTCGGCTGACGGCTGCGATGCTGGTGCTGGTGCTGGTGCTGGTGCTGGTGCTGGTGCGGACAAGTCTGGCACCTGTGGCGCCGGCTCCGCGGCGACGGGTTTCTCCGGCTCGAGCACCGGCGGCACAAAGGCCGTGACCTGGGCAGCAGCGGCCTCGGGCGGCGATTCCGGCTGCGCTTCGAGCGCCTGGCTGGCAGCGGCAACAACCTTTTCCACCGAGGGTGGGGACACCGGCTCCAACGTTTCGGACCACCGCGCAAGCTCAGCCTCGGCCTGAGGCGAGAGCATGTCAGCCGTGACTGTTTCAGCCGTTGCCGGAGACGGTGCCGGAACTGAGGCTGGGGCCGGGCTCGCCACCACCGCAAGCGGCGCAGCTTCGGACGGTACCGCCGCTTCGTCAGCGTCGCGACCACCAAACAGGCGCTGCAACAAGCCTGGGCGGATCGGCTCCGCGGGGCTCTCCAACAGGCTCAGCGCCTTGCTTTGCAGGCCGCTCAGTTCGCCCAGCAGCAGCGGAATTTCCCGGGCCTGGCCGACACGGCCATCCAGTTGCTTGGCGAAGCTTTTCAGCGGCCGGCTCACCTCGCGGGGCAGCGGCAACTTCTGCAACTGGCTGACCAGCGAGGTCAGGGCCGTGCTCATTTGCTCGATGCGGGTCTCGCGGCGCTGTTCGGAGTCCAGCACGGCTTTTTCCAGGCGCGGCAACAGGGCCGCCAAGGCCGCGTCCATGTCGTCGGTGCGCACTACTTCGCGCATTTCCTTCATGCACTGATCGACAGCGCGGTCAGTGCCCTCGGCCGCCAGCGTGCTGCGCACCAGGCCACGACGAAGCAGGTCGAGACGGGCATTCCAGCGCCGTTCGAGTTTTTCCTGTTGTTCGATGCTTTTGAGGTATTTCTCTTTCCAGCGCTGGGCGTCGTCGCTCATTCAGGGGTTCCGCGAGGGGCAGGACTCAGCGCGGGCAATGCATCGGCCGTGAGCGAACCCGGCAGACGAATCTCTACCGCGACCGGCAGGTGATCGGAAATCGGTTGGGCCAGAACCTCGACCCGCTCCAGCGTCAGGCTGGGGCTGAGCAAAATATGATCAAGACAGCGTTGTGGGCGCCAGCTGGGGAAAGTCGCTTCCAATTGCGGCGCCAGCAAACTGAGGTCACGCAAGGGCGAATGCTCCAGCAGATCGCTGGCATGGGTATTCATGTCGCCCATCAGCACCTGATGCTTGTAGCCGCCGATCATCTCGCGGATATAAGCCAGCTGCCGGGTGCGCGTACGGGCACCGAGGGCCAGGTGCATCATCACCACCACCAAGGCTTCGGGCCCATCGCCGAAGCGCACGAGGATCGCACCGCGGCCCTTGGGGCCGGGCAGCGGATGATCTTCGATCGCCCAGGGGCGCAGGCGGCTGAGCACGCCATTACTGTGTTGGGCCAGACGACCAAGGTTGCGATTGAGCTGCTGATACCAGTAGGGGAAGGCGCCGAGATGGGCCAGGTGTTCGACCTGATTGACGTAGCCCGAGCGCAGGCTACCGCCATCGGCTTCCTGCAGGGCGACCAGATCGAAGTCGCCCAGCAGATCGCCGATCTTCTGCAGGTTGTCGGCGCGCCCGTTGTGCGGCAGCAGGTGCTGCCAGCCACGGGTCAGGTAATGCCGATAACGTTCGGTACTGATACCGACCTGGATATTGAAACTGAGCAGCCGCAGACGGCTGTCTGCCGGCAGGCCGGAGGACGCCACATGGTGCTCGTTGACCCGCGGATCATGCAGGCCAACGATGCGTTCCGTACCCCAACGTCGCATGGCAGGGACTCGCTTACTTGGCCGCCCGCTCTTTGGCGATCAGCTGGTCGGCGACGCTCAGGGCACCTTCAGGACCACCGGCGGTGCCCAGGTCGAAACGGTACTTGCCGTTGACGACCATGGTCGGTACGCCAGAGATCTGATAGGCCTGGGCCTTCTTCTTCGCGTCCTCGACCTTGCCTTTGACGGCGAACGAGTTGTAGGTGCTCAGGAATTTATCCTTGTCGACGCCTTCGCCGGCCAGGAACTCGGCCATTTCCTCTGGGGAAGCGAGTTTCTTGCCGCCATGGATGGCTTCGAATACGGCTTTGTGGACCTTGTGCTCGACGCCCATGGCTTCCAGGGTGATGAACAGCTGGCCATGAACGTTCCAGATACCGCCGAACATCGCCGGGATACGCACGAAGTTGACGTCGGCCGGCAGTTTTTCAGCCCATGGGTTGATGGTCGGCTCGAAGGCGTAGCAGTGTGGGCAGCCGTACCAGAACAGCTCGACCACTTCGATCTTGCCAGGCACCGCAACCGGAACGGCGCTGCTCAGCTCTACGTATTGTTTACCGGCTTCAAGGGGCTCGGCGGCTTGAGCAGTCATGCCAAACAGGCTGGCGGTGACGAGAGCGGCGCTGAGAATCAGATTACGCATGCTTTACTCCTGAACAAGTAAGGTCGCCTCGCGCGGCCTGTCGCAGACAGGTCATGGCGGGGCTTGAGTTCGCTAGTGTAGCGGCAGACGCCATAAAAAAGGGCGGCCTGAGCCACCCTTTATGCTTTCATCGACAGATTAATCGATCATTAACGTTGCGCAAGATAGACCCTTTTGCAACATGATCGCCGGCCTCAGTGCAGGCCCTGGATGTAGCTGGATACTGCTTCGATGTCCTTGTTGCTCAGCTTGGCGGCGATGCTGCGCATGATCATGGTGTCGCCGTCGTTGGTGCGGTTGCCTTCGCGGAAGTCGGTCAACTGCTTGGCTACGTACTGAGCGTGCTGGCCACCCAGGTGCGGGAAGCCGGCAGCGGCGTTACCCGTGCCATTTGGCGAGTGGCAACCGGTGCAGGAAGGCATGCCTTGATCCAGCTTGCCGCCACGGAACAACTCTTCACCGCGAGCCACGACTTTCGGGTCTGCCGCGCCGACGCTGCCTTTCTGGCTGGCGAAGTAGGCGGAGAGGTCGGCCAGGTCCTGATCGCTCAGGTTGGTCAGTAGGCCGGTCATTTCCAACACCTGGCGCTTGCCGGACTTGATGTCGTGCAACTGCTTGTTCAGGTAACGCTCACCCTGACCCGCCAGCTTTGGAAAGTTAGGCGCCATGCTGTTCCCATCCGGACCATGGCAAGCACCACATACGGCGGCTTTCGCCTGACCGGCAGCAGCGTCGCCTGCAGCATGGGCGACACCTGTGATGCCCAAGGTCAACAGCAGACTCACGAGTAATTTGTTCATCAGCTAATCCAACTACGGCTAAGGGTTAAGAGTTATGGACCGGGATCACTCGCTCATCCAAAGGATGATGGCTCGGTAATCCTCGGCACTGCAGTCCATGCACAAACCACGCGGCGGCATCGCCTTGAAACCCTGGGTCACGTGTTGCACCAGCGTCTCCATACCTTGCGCCAGCCTCGGCGCCCAAGCTCCCTGGTCCCCCTTGCGGGGAGCCGTTGGTAGTTGGCCGGAATGACAAGCCCCACAAACACGGTTGTACACAGCTTCCGGATCCTGTGTAGCCTGAGCGCTGTAAAGCGGTATCAGGACGCCGGCAGCCAGCAGCCATTTCGTCATAAAACGACCTTTTCAGGGTTGAGAGCGTGCTGCGTTCTAATGCGCAATCAAGGTCTATCGCTCTCGTGAACTTCATCCTACGCTGGGACAAAGCGCACACAAAATCTGCGGCATTATATACTGGCGCTACTGAAACGGAAACGACACCGCTCGCCGCGTCCATTCTCGGCACCGCCCCTATCGGAAATCCCATGCAACTCAAAAATCCCATTCTTGGTCTGTGCCAACAGTCCACTTTCATGCTCAGCGCCGCCAAAGTCGATCAATGCCCCGACGACGAAGGCTTCGAAGTGGCCTTCGCCGGGCGTTCCAACGCCGGCAAATCCAGCGCCCTGAATACCCTGACCCATGCCAGCCTGGCACGCACCTCGAAAACTCCGGGCCGCACGCAGCTGTTGAACTTCTTCAAGCTAGACGACGATCGCCGTCTGGTCGACCTGCCGGGGTACGGTTATGCGAAAGTACCGATCCCGCTCAAGCAGCACTGGCAGCGTCACCTGGAAGCCTACCTGGGCAGCCGCGAGAGTCTGAAAGGGTTGATTCTGATGATGGACATCCGCCATCCGATGACCGACTTCGACCTGCTGATGCTCGACTGGGCCGTCGCCAGCGGCATGCCGATGCACATCCTGCTGACCAAGGCCGACAAACTGACCTACGGCGCGGCCAAGAACACCCTGCTCAAGGTGCAGTCGCAAATCCGTAAAGGCTGGGGCGACAACGTCACCATCCAACTGTTCTCGGCGCCAAAACGCATGGGCCTGGAAGAGGCCTACACTGTACTGGCGGGCTGGATGGAACTGGCGGACAAAGGCGCCGAAATCGAAGCCTGAAAGACATAGGCAAAACTGTCTGTGGGATGATCAGGCAAGGCAAAAGCGCGGCTCGAAAGCGGAGTTTACTGGCTGTAAATGAGCATTTCGAGCCGCGCTTTTAACGCAGCATGATCATTCCACAGGCAGTTTTGGGGCAAAAAAAACCCCGGACTTCGTATGGGGAGGGGAAGTTCGGGGTCCAAGTTCCGGACCGCTAGGGCGGGGTCCAGATATCTGCCAACACTTAACACAACATAGGAGCATCGAAGGGCTTCACCAGCCATTCAGATACTCTGAGTGGGCTTTCGCCAATTAAGTTCCGGGAGCTTTCAAAAACTATTGGTAATAGTGGATGAAATTTTCCGCACTAATAGCTCTTCGCCAGCTTTTGCCGCGGCACTATGCCGCGGCGAAAGTGACGGTCATCTCGCCTCAGTGAGCCTCGTCCCAGTTGCTGCCCACACCGACTTCGACCAGCAGCGGAACATCCAGGGTTGCGGCCTTGCTCATATAGCCGCGAATCTCCTCGCTCACCTGGTCCACCAGGTCTTCGCGCACCTCCAGCACCAGTTCGTCGTGCACCTGCAGGATGACCTTGGCATCCAGGCCTGAGGCCGTCAGCCAGTTGTCCACCGCCACCATGGCTTTCTTGATGATGTCGGCCGCCGTGCCCTGCATCGGCGCGTTGATCGCCGTACGTTCGGCGCCGGCGCGTTCCTGCGGCTTGTTGGAGTTGATCTCCGGCAGGTACAGGCGACGCCCGAACAGGGTTTCCACATAACCCTGGTCCGCGGCCTGGGCACGGGTGCGGTCCATGTATTCACGCACCCCAGGGTAACGGGCGAAGTAGGTGTCGATATAAGCCTTGGCGGTCTTGGTATCGACGCCGATATCCTTGCCGAGCTTTTGCGCGCCCATGCCGTAGATCAGGCCGAAGTTGATCGCCTTGGCGCTGCGACGCTGGTCAGAACTGACGTCCTTGAGCTCGACCTTGAACACTTCGGCCGCGGTGGCCGTGTGCACGTCGAGGTTATTGCGGAAGGCATTCATCAAGCCTTCGTCGCGGGACAGGTGCGCCATGATCCGCAGCTCGATCTGCGAGTAGTCAGCCGCCAGCAGCTTGTAGCCAGGCGGAGCGATGAAGGCCTGGCGGATGCGCCGGCCTTCGGCGGTACGCACCGGGATGTTCTGCAGGTTCGGATCGCTGGAAGACAAGCGCCCGGTGGATGCCACCGCCTGATGGTAGGAGGTGTGGATCCGCCCGGTCCGCGGGTTGATCTGCTCCGGCAGGCGGTCGGTGTAGGTACTCTTGAGCTTGCTCATGGAGCGGTACTGCATCAGCACCTTGGGCAGCGGGTAGTCGTCCTCGGCCAGCTTGGCCAACACCTCTTCAGCGGTGGACGGCTGACCTTTGGCGGTCTTCTTCAGCACCGGCAGGCCGAGCTTGTCGTAGAGGATCACCCCCAGTTGCTTGGGCGAGCCGAGGTTGAATTCTTCACCGGCAATCTCGAAGGCTTCCCGCTCCAGCGCCACCATCTTGTCGCCCAGTTCGATGCTCTGCACACCCAGCAGCTCGGCGTCCACCAGCGCCCCTTGGCGCTCGATGCGCGCCAGTACCGGCACCACGGGCATTTCGATATCGCTGAGCACGCTGGCCAGGCTCGGGATCGCGGCCAGCTTTTCATGCAGGGCCTGATGCAGACGCAGGGTCACATCGGCGTCCTCGGCGGCATAAGGCCCGGCCTGCTCGAGGGCGATCTGGTCGAACGTCAGCTGCTTGGCGCCCTTGCCGGCGATGTCCTGGAAGCTCACGGTGGTGTAGCCCAGGTATTTCTCCGCCAGGCTGTCCATGTCATGCCGGGTAGCCGTGGAGTTGAGCACGTAGGATTCGAGCATGGTGTCGAAGGCGACCCCGCGCACCGTGATGCCATTGGCTTGATCGCCACCGATGGCGCAGTTGGCCAGGATGTTCATGTCGAACTTGGCGTGCTGGCCGACTTTGAGTTTGTTCGGGTCTTCGAGAATCGGCTTCAAGGCCCGCAGGACAGCGTCACGGTCCAGCTGCTCCGGCGCGCCGATGTAAGAGTGGGTCAGAGGAATATAAGCCGCTTCGTTGGCCTGCACAGCGAAGGACAGCCCCACGAGCTGCGCCTGCTGGGCGTCGATACCGGTGGTTTCCGTATCGAAGGCGAACAGCTTGGCGTTCTTCAGTTTCTCCAGCCAGACATCGAAACGCGCCTGATCGAGGATGGTTTCGTACTGCGCTTCAACCGCCACCGGCGCTTCGACCTCAGCCTCAGCCTGGGTCAACAGGTCAGCCACCGGCTCGGGTGCCGCAGCGGCACTCAGCTCGAGACGCTTGGCATCGCGCTGCAGCTCGTCGAGCCAGCTCTTGAACTCCAGCAGGCTGTACAGCTCCACCAGCTTGTCGCGATCCGGCTCGCCCAGGTGCAGGTCGTCCAGGCCAACATCCAGCGGCACATCGACCTTGATGGTCGCCAGCTGATAGGAGAGGAAAGCCATCTCCTTGTGCTCTTCGAGCTTGGCCGGCAGGGTCTTGGCCCCGCGAATCGGCAGGCTCGGGACGATATCGAGCTGTGCATACAGCTCGTTCAGGCCACCGTTGACCCCCACCAGCAGGCCGGAAGCGGTCTTCGGGCCAATGCCCGGCACACCCGGGATGTTGTCGGAGGAGTCGCCCATCAGCGCCAGGTAATCGATGATCTGCTCGGGAGCGACGCCAAATTTCTCCTTAACGCCCTCCACGTCCATGCTGCTACCGGACATGGTGTTGACCAGAGTAATGTGCCCGTCCACCAGCTGCGCCATGTCCTTGTCGCCGGTGGAGATCACCACCGGCCGGTCGGCCGCCGCGCTGCTGCGGGCCAGGGTGCCGATCACGTCGTCCGCCTCGACGCCCTCGACGCACAGCAGCGGAAAGCCCAGGGCGATCACGCTGGCGTGCAGCGGCTCGATCTGCACCCGCATGTCGTCGGGCATGCTCGGCCGATTGGCCTTGTACTCGGCGTACATGTCATCGCGGAAAGTCCCGCCCTTGGCGTCGAACACCACGGCGAACGGGCTGTCCGGGTACTGCTTGCGCAGACTCTTGAGCATGTTCAGCACGCCCTTGACCGCACCGGTCGGCATGCCTTTGGAAGTGGTCAAAGGTGGTAGCGCGTGGAAGGCGCGGTACAGGTAGGACGAACCGTCCACCAGGACGAGGGGGGCTTGGCTCATGAGCAGGATCAACCTTTTCGGCGGGTCCGGCGCTAGAATAGCGGGACCGTTGACGACAAAGGGACAAGGTTATCATGCGCACACTAAATCGCTTGCTGCTGGCCAGCCTGATTGCAATCGCGCCGATGGCAGTGATTGCCGCGGAGGATGCGCCATCGGCGGATCCGGAAGTAACCATTCGCACGGAAGGCGACAAGACCATCCAGGAATACCGCCAGAACGGTTTCCTGTACGCCATCAAGGTCACACCGAAGGTCGGTAAACCCTACTTCCTGGTGCGCGCCGACGGTTCCGATGGCAACTTCATTCGTTCGGACCAGCCGGATATGCTGATTCCGGCGTGGAAAATTTTCGAGTGGTAAACCGCTCCTAACTTCAACCGGCGCCGCCTCCACAGCGGCGCCCGTACTGGCAGTTTTTAACCATGTCTGTGTTTACTCCCCTGGCTCGGCCCGAGCTGGAAACCTTTCTCGCCCCTTACGGGCTCGGCCGCCTGCTTGACTTCCAGGGGATTGCCGCTGGTAGCGAAAACACCAACTTCTTCATCAGCCTGGAACAGGGCGAGTTCGTCCTGACCCTGGTCGAGCGTGGCCCGGTCCAGGAAATGCCGTTCTTCATCGAACTGCTGGACGTGCTGCACGACGCCAACCTGCCGGTGCCTTACGCCCTGCGCACCACCGACGGCGTGGCCCTGCGCGAGCTGGCCGGCAAGCCGGCGCTGCTGCAGCCGCGCCTGGCCGGCAAGCACATCAAGGACGCCAATGCCCAGCATTGCGCACAGGTTGGCGAGCTGCTCGGCCATCTGCACCTGGCCACCAGGGACAACATGATCAAGCGCAAGACCGATCGTGGCCTGGACTGGATGCAGGAAGAAGGCTCGCAGATGCTGTCCCATCTCGACCCGCAGGCGCGGGACCTGCTGCAACGGGCGCTGGATGAAATCGCCGAGCAGAAGACCAGAATCCTCGCGCTGCCGCGGGCCAATATCCACGCCGACCTGTTCCGCGACAACGCGATGTTCGAAGGCACGCACCTGACCGGGCTGATCGACTTCTACAACGCCTGCTCCGGGCCGATGCTGTATGACGTGGCGATTGCCCTGAACGACTGGTGTTCCGACGCCGACGGCCTGCTCGACGGTCCGCGGGCCCGGGCCCTGCTGGGCGCCTACGCGACCCTGCGCCCGTTCACCGCCACCGAAGCCGAGCTGTGGCCAACCATGCTGCGGGTAGCCTGCGTACGCTTCTGGCTGTCACGCCTGATCGCCGCCGAGTCCTTCGCCGGGCAAGACGTGCTCATTCACGACCCGATGGAGTTCCAGCTGCGCCTGGCCCAGCGCCAGCAGGTCAGCGCACCATTGCCGTTCGCCATCTGAACGCATCGCGGGCAAGCCCGCCCCTACGATCTCCTGTAGGAGCGAGGCTTGCCCGCGATAGCGCCAGCCGCCTTTACAGCGACTCCAGGCAGCCCGCCAGATCGTTGCCCAGTTTCTCCAGCACCTGTTCATAACCCTGCGCGGTAGCCGGGGTGTAACCGCCCAATGCATCGAGTTCCGCCAGCTTCACCGGCAAGCCCGCCACCAGGGTTTCGGCCAGGCGCGGGCGCAATGGCGGCTCGCTGAACACACAGGTCTTGCCGACTTCCTGCAAGCGCGTGCGCATCGCCGCTACGTGCTGCGCGCCCGGCTGCACTTCGGCCGCGACGCTGAACACGCCTGCGTGCTTGAGGCCATAGGCGTCTTCGAAGTAATCGAAGGCTTCGTGGAAGACGAAATAAGGCTTGCCGGCGATTGGCGCCAGGCGGGCTTTCAAACGGGCATCCAGGGCATCCAGGCGTGCGTCGAAAGCCTTGGCGTTGCTCTGGTAACGCGCGGCGTTGGCCGGGTCCGCGGCACTCAGGTCGGCCGCCATGCGGTCAGCGATAACCCGCGCGTTGACCGGCGACAGCCACAAGTGCGCATCGAGGCTGCCCGGACGGTGATCGTGGTCATGCTCGTCGGCTTCTTCGGCGTGCGAGTGGTTATCTTCGGCGAAATGACGGAGTTTCAGGCCTGGCAAGTCCTGCACCGCCAGCGATGGCTGCGTGCGGCCCTTGAGCACCCGCGGCAGGAAGCTCTCCATGTCCGGGCCGATCCAGTACAGCAACTCCACCGACTGCACCTTGCGCACGTCGGAAGGACGCAGCGCATAGTTGTGCGGCGAGGCGCCCGGCGGCAGCAGAACCTCAGGCACGGCGATGCCATCCTGGACGGCGGCGGCGATCAATTGCAGGGGTTTGATGCTGGTCAGGACCCGGACTTCGGCCTGGGCCGAGCTGATCACGAACAAACTGGCGGTAAAAGCGACAAAAAGGGCAAAAAGTCGGGACACGATGACCACTCGAAGAGGCGAGAACGGGTAACATAATAACGTCTCTCACAATTATCGTCGCCGCTCATGCCTAAAACCCCTCTCGCCAGTCGCCCCCACGACCACTCTCACTGCGTGCACAGCGCATTGTCCGAGGCCGATGCCCTGTGCGCGCGCCAAGGCCTGCGCCTGACCGCCCTGCGTCGGCGGGTGCTGGAGCTGGTCTGGCAAAGCCACAAGCCGCTGGGTGCCTACGACATCCTCGCCGTGCTCAGCGAACAGGACGGTCGCCGCGCCGCGCCGCCGACCGTGTACCGCGCCCTGGATTTCCTCCTGGAAAACGGCCTGGTGCACCGCATCGCCTCACTCAACGCCTTCGTCGGCTGCAACCACCCGGAACACGCACACCAGGGCCAGTTCCTGATCTGCCGCGTGTGCCACGCCGCCATCGAGCTTGAACAGAAATCCATCAGCGACGCGATCATCAGCAGCGCCCGTGATGTCGGTTTCGTCGTCGAAGGCCAGACCGTCGAAGTGGTCGGCCTCTGCTCGGGTTGCCAGGGGGCTTGATGAGCAATGCCTTGATCCGCCTCGATCAGGTCGCGGTGACCTTTGCCGGGCAAACCGTGCTGGACAACATCCAGCTCAGTGTCGAGCCAGGACAGATCGTCACCCTGATCGGCCCCAACGGCGCCGGCAAGACCACCCTGGTGCGCGCCGTGCTCGGCCTGCTCAAGCCCGACAGCGGCAGCGTCTGGCGCAAGCCGAAGTTGCGGGTCGGCTATATGCCGCAGAAGCTGCACGTCGATCCGACCTTGCCGCTGTCGGTGCTGCGCTTCCTGCGCCTGGTGCCCGGCGTGGACCGCGCGACAGCCCTGGCCGCGCTGAACGAAGTCGGCGCCGAACAGGTGATCGACAGCCCGGTGCAGAGCATTTCCGGTGGCGAAATGCAGCGTGTACTGCTGGCCCGCGCCCTGCTGCGCGAGCCGGAACTGCTGGTACTCGACGAACCGGTACAAGGCGTGGACGTCGCCGGCCAGGCCGAGCTGTACAGCCTGATCACCCGTTTGCGCGACCGCCACGGCTGCGGCGTGCTAATGGTTTCCCACGACCTGCACCTGGTGATGAGCACCACCGACCAGGTGGTCTGCCTCAATCGCCACGTGTGCTGCTCCGGCCACCCGGAACAGGTCAGCGGCGACCCAGCCTTCGTCGAGCTGTTCGGCCAGAACGCGCCGAGCCTGGCGATCTACCACCACCATCACGACCACGCCCACGATCTGCACGGCTCGGTAGTCACCGGGGCCGCGGCCGGCCACGTTCATGTTCACGGAGATAGCTGCAAGCATGGCTGATTTTCTGTTCTACGCCCTGCTCGCAGGTCTGGCGCTGGCGCTGGTGGCAGGCCCCTTGGGATCGTTCGTGGTCTGGCGGCGCATGGCCTATTTCGGCGACACCCTGTCCCATGCCGCCTTGCTCGGCGTGGCCCTGGGCTTTCTGCTGGATGTCAGCCCAGCGGTGGCGGTGACCGTCGGCTGCCTGCTGCTGGCGGTGCTGCTGGTCACCCTGCAACAGCGCCAGCCGCTGGCTTCCGACACCCTGCTGGGGATTCTCGCCCCCAGTACGCTCTCCCTCGGGCTGGTGGTACTAAGCTTCATGCATGACGTGCGGATCGACCTGATGGCCTATCTGTTCGGTGACCTGCTGGCGATCAGCCCCGGCGACCTGGCGTGGATTCTCGGCGGCAGCGCCGCGGTCCTGCTGCTGTTGGTGGCCCTGTGGCGCCCCTTACTGGCGATCACCGTGCACGAGGAGCTGGCCAGGGTCGAAGGCTTGCCGGTGGCGTCGTTGCGCCTGGCGCTGATGCTGTTGATCGCGGTGGTGATCGCGGTGGCGATGAAAATCGTCGGGGTGTTGCTGATCACTTCGCTGCTGATCATCCCGGCGGCTGCGGCTCAACGTCACGCCCGCTCCCCGGAACAGATGGCACTGGGCGCAAGCCTGCTGGGCATACTTGCGGTCTGTGGCGGGCTGGCGCTGTCCTGGTTCAAGGACACCCCCGCGGGGCCGTCGATTGTGGTCACGGCGGCTGCACTGTTTCTGCTGAGTTTTGTCCTGCCCCGTCGAGGGGTGTAGACTTGCTCGCTTTTTGCGCAATTAGAGAGTCGCAGGAATGAAGCCGTTCGCCTCCCGTTATCTGCTCCTTGTCGCATTTTCCCTGCTGCTGGGCGCCTGCCAGAGCACGCCGCCGGCTGAAGTGCCCGACGCCCGCGCCACGGCCATCGCACAGCTGCAACAAAATATCGCCAGCAGCGAGCTGGCCACCGCCGAAGACCAGCTGAGCGCCTTGCAGGCCCAGTCGCCCAACGACCCGCAGCTCGAGCAATACCAGCGCCAGCTGGCCGAAGCCTACCTGCAGCGCAGCCAGATCGTGCTGCAAAAGGGTGATGTCAACGCCGCCGCCACGGCCCTGAGCCGCGCCCGCGCGCTGATGCCCAAGGCACCGGCCCTGACCGGTGGCGTCGATGGCGCCATCACCCAGGCCCGTAAAGCCGAGCTGGAAAAAGCCGAAGCCGCGCTCAAGGCCGCTGAAGCCAGGCCGCCAGCCAAGTTGATCGACCCGGCCGCCGAGAGCACCACCATTGCGCTGAACCTCAGCGATATCAAGCAACTGCGTCGGCAACTCGATGGGATCGCCGCCGATGTGGTGAATTACCAGTGCGACGTGAGCATCCAGGCGCCACGCACCGAGGATTACCCCTGGCTGAAGACCCTGCTGAGCAAGCGGGTGAAGAAGCTCGATGCCGACTACGACCTGACAATCGAACGGCAGATCCTGCGCCACGTCCCGGCACAGATGGTGTTGAGCCCGCGCAAACCCCAATAAAGCCCATCGCCCGCAAGCCCGCTTCTGTAGGAGCGAGCGGGCGGCGATCCGACTTGCCTGCGATGAAGGATAACGCGGTACTACAGATGACCGTGGCGCCTCCATCGCACGCAAGCTGTGCTCCTACACAAACATCTCGCCGCAATCGCCTTGGGCTCCCGCTCCCAGAGCCGGTGCCATGACCTTTGATCGCGTTATTGCCAAATCGAAGGATGAATACAAAATAAATGCTAAGAACCTCTATACGGACAGGCTAAAATGCGCGCCCGGCTAACCGCTGATCCTTTTCTAACGCGCCCCACAAGGTTCGCTACGTGATCGAGTTTCAAAACGTCCATAAAACCTACCGGGTCGCCGGTAAGGATATTCCCGCCCTGCATCCGACCAGCCTGAAGGTCGAGAATGGCCAGGTATTTGGCCTGATCGGCCATTCCGGCGCGGGCAAAAGTACCCTGTTGCGCCTGATCAACCGCCTGGAAAATCCCAGCGGCGGCAAGATCGTCGTCGACGACGAAGAAGTCACCGCCCTGGACGCCAACGGCCTGCGCCGCTTCCGCCAGCAGGTCGGGATGATCTTCCAGCACTTCAACCTGCTGGCTTCCAAGACCGTGGCCGACAACGTCGCGCTGCCGCTGACCCTGGCCGGCGAGCTGTCGCGCAGCGCGATCGACCAGCGCGTCGCCGAGTTGCTGGCCCGCGTCGGGCTGTCCGATCACGCCAAGAAGTACCCGGCCCAGCTGTCCGGCGGGCAGAAGCAGCGCGTCGGCATCGCCCGCGCCCTGGCGACCAAGCCAAAGATCCTGCTGTGCGACGAAGCCACCAGCGCCCTGGACCCGCAGACCACCGCGTCAGTCCTGCAACTGCTGGCCGAGATCAACCGCGAACTGAAGCTGACCATCGTGCTGATCACCCATGAGATGGACGTGATCCGTCGCGTCTGCGACCAAGTGGCGGTGATGGATGCCGGGGTGATTGTCGAGCAAGGTTCGGTGGCCGAGGTGTTCCTGCATCCCAAGCACCCGACCACCAAGCGTTTCGTCCAGGAAGACGAACAGATCGACGAAAGCGAACAGCGCGACGACTTCGCCCACGTACCGGGCCGCATCGTACGCCTGACCTTCCAGGGCGATGCCACCTACGCGCCGCTGCTGGGCACCGTGGCCCGCGAAACCGGGGTGGACTACAGCATCCTCGCCGGCCGCATCGACCGCATCAAAGACGTCCCTTACGGGCAACTGACCCTGGCCATCACCGGCGGTGACATGGAGGCGGCCTTCGCCCACTTCACCGCAGCAGATGTCCACATGGAGGTGCTGCGCTAATGGAACTGCTGACAAGTTTCTTCGCCAATATCGACTGGTACGAAATCTGGCTGGCCACCGGCGACACCCTGCTGATGCTCGGTGGCTCGCTGCTGTTCACCGTGCTGCTGGGCCTGCCCCTGGGCGTGCTGCTGTTCCTCTGCAGCCCACGCCAGCTGCTGGAGCAGAAGAGCCTCTACGCCCTGCTGTCGCTGCTGGTGAACATCCTGCGCTCGCTGCCGTTCATCATCCTGCTGATCGTGATGATCCCGTTCACTGTGCTGATCACCGGCACCTCGCTGGGTGTCGCCGGCGCGATTCCGCCCCTGGTGGTCGGCGCCACGCCGTTCTTCGCCCGTTTGGTGGAAACCGCCCTGCGCGAAGTGGACCGCGGCATCATCGAAGCCACCCAATCGATGGGCGCGACCACCCGGCAGATCATCACCAACGCTTTGCTGCCGGAAGCCCGTCCGGGTATTTTCGCGGCAATTACCGTGACAGCGATTACCCTTGTTTCCTACACCGCCATGGCGGGCGTGGTAGGCGCGGGCGGCCTCGGCGACTTGGCGATCCGCTTCGGTTACCAGCGCTTCCAGACCGATGTGATGGTGGTCACCGTGGTGCTGTTGCTGGTGCTGGTTCAAGTTCTGCAAACCGTCGGCGACAAGCTGGTGGTGCACTTTTCCCGAAAATAAGTCGGCCCTGGCCGGCAGGCGTCCGGCACCGGGCGCCTCACAAGGAGCTAGCTGGATGAAAAAACTACTCGTCGCTTTCGCCGCCGTTGCCGCGTTCTCCGCGCACGCCGCTGACACCCTGACCGTGGCCGCCACTCCGGTGCCTCACGCCGAGATCCTCGAATTCGTGAAGCCGGCGCTGGCCAAGGAAGGCGTGGACCTGAAGATCAAGGTCTTCACCGACTACATCCAGCCGAACGTGCAGGTCGCCGAAAAGCGCCTGGACGCCAACTTCTTCCAGCACCAGCCGTACCTGGATGAGTTCAACAAGGCCAAGGGCACCCACCTGGTGAGCGTCGCCGGCGTGCACCTGGAGCCGCTGGGCGCCTACTCCAACAAGTTCAAGAAGCTCGAAGAACTGCCAGGCGGCGCCAACGTGGTGATCCCCAACGACGCCACCAACGGCGGCCGTGCCTTGCTGCTGCTGGCCAAGGCCGGCCTGATCAAGCTCAAGGACTCCAACAACATCCTGTCCACGGTCAAAGACATCACCGAGAACAGCAAGGACCTGAAATTCCGTGAGCTGGAGGCCGCGACCATCCCGCGCGTGCTGACCCAGGTCGACCTGGCGCTGATCAACACCAACTACGCCCTGGAAGCCAAGCTGGACCCGTCCAAGGACGCCCTGGTGATCGAAGGCAAGGACTCGCCTTACGTGAACATCCTGGTGGTCCGCCCTGACGACAAGGATTCGGACGCCATGAAGAAGCTGGTTGCCGCCCTGCACGGCCCGGAGGTGAAGCAATTCATCCTCGAGAAGTACAAAGGCGCCGTGCTGCCGGCGTTCTGATACCGGTCCGAGACACAACAAGGGCGCCTATTGGCGCCCTTGTTCGTTTTACGAGATACCGCGGTGCTTCCATCGCACGCAAGCTGTGCTCCTACAGAAGCCTGGTAGGAGCGAGCGGGCGGCGATCCGACTTGCCCGCGATGAACGATGACGCGGTCCCCTTGAATTACTTGCGCTGCAACATCACCGGCAGCTGGGCCACCAGTTTCTGGTTGTTCAGCGGCGCGCGGATGAAGCCGCGCTGGGTGCCGTCCGGGCCGATCACCGCCAGGTTACCGCTGTGGTCGACGGTGTAATTGGGCTTGCTGGTGTCCGCCGGAATGAACGGGATGCTCACCGCATTGGCGAGTTTCTGCACGTCCGCCACCGAGGTCGCGGTCAGGCCCTTGAAGTCTTTGTCGAAGTAGCCCAGGTACTGTTTCAGCTGCTGCGGCGTGTCGCGGTTCGGGTCGACGCTGACCAGCACCACCTGCAGGTTGTCCAGCGCCTCCTTGGGCAGCTCGCTCTTGATCTGGCGCAGCTGGGCGAGGGTGGTCGGGCAGATGTCCGGGCAGAAGGTGTAGCCGAAGAACAGCAGGCTCCACTTGCCCTTGAGCTCATTGAGCACCACCGGCTGGCCTTCCTGGTCGGTCATCTTCACATCCGGCAGGTTGCGGCTCTGGGGCAGCAGGATGATCCCGGCGTCGATCAACGCGGTCGGGTCCCCCTGGTTCTTGCCGGTCAGCACTTTGTTGACGGTGAGCCCCAGCACCAGGGCCACCAGCGCCACGAGAATAAAGACGGTTTTCTGAGTTCGAGTCATAGGTTCAACAATAGGTAGTGGTCTACGAGCAGCGCGATAAACAGCAGGAACAAGTAGTAAATAGAGTACTTGAAGGTGTTGATCGCCGCGTGCGGCCGACTGCCACGGTACAGCACCCAGGCCCATTGCAGAAAGCGCGCACCCAGGCCCAGGGCACAAACCAGGTAGAGCATGCCGCTCATGTGGATCGCATAGGGCAGCAGGCTGACCGCCAGCAGGGCGAAGGTGTAGAGCAGGATATGCACCTTGGTGTAGTGCTCGCCGTGGGTCACCGGCAGCATCGGGATGTCGGCCTTGGCGTACTCCTCCTTGCGGTGAATGGCCAGGGCCCAGAAGTGCGGCGGGGTCCAGGCGAAGATGATCAGCACCAGCAACAGCGGTTCGGCCGTCACATGGCCGGTGGCCGCGACCCAGCCCAACAGCGGTGGCGCGGCCCCGGCCAAACCGCCGATCACAATGTTCTGCGGGGTCGCTCGCTTGAGGAAGCCGGTGTAGATCACCGCATAACCGAGCAGCGACGCCAGGGTCAGCCAGGCGGTCAGCGGGTTGGTGAACGCCAGCAGCAAGGCTTGCCCGGCGATGGCCAGCAGCAGGGCGAAACCCAGCGCCGCCAGCGGCGATACCCGGCCTTCGGCCAGCGGCCGTTTATGGGTGCGCGCCATGACTGCATCGATCCGCCGGTCCACCACATGGTTCACCGCCGCCGCCGCGCCGGCGCACAGGGCGATGCCCAGGTTGCCGAACACCAGCACCGTCCACGGCACCCCGGCGCGGGTGGCGAGGAACATGCCCACCAGCGAGGTAATGAGCATCAGCACCACCACCTTGGGCTTGGTCAGCTCCAGATAGTCACGCCAGATCGCCTGGTTGTGACGCTCGCCGATCAGAGTCGCCATGGCATCTCTCCTTTTATGGTTATGGGCCCGGCGGCGTGTTTACGCGGGCTCAGGCGCCAGCCCAGCGGCAGGTGCGAGCGGGAGCGGACCAGGCTGGTGCGGGCGTGATAGTTGACCAGCACCAGGGTCAGCAGCAGCGCAGCGCCGCCCGCGTTGTGCGCCACGGCCACCGGCAGCGGCAGGTGGAACAGCACATTGCTGATGCCGAGGCCGATCTGCGCCGCCAGCGCCACCAGCACCAGCCCGGCGAGGCGGGTCATGCCCACGTGCTTGAGTTGCCAGGCCAGGCCGAGCAACACCAGGGTCACCAGCAACGCGCCGATGCGATGGGTCAGGTGGATGGCGGTGCGGGCATCGCTGTCGAGCTGCCCGCCCAGGTAGTTGGGGCCGATGTGCTGGGTCAGGTGAAAGCCGTTGGCGAAATCCGCCGCCGGCCACCACTGGCCGTGGCAGGTCGGCAGGTCGATGCAGGCCACCGCCGCGTAGTTGGAGCTGACCCAGCCGCCGAGGGCGATCTGCCCGATCACCAGCACCAGCCCGGCCGTGGCCCAGTACTGCAGGCGGCGCGGCACGATCAGCGCCGGCAGCACCCCGGACAGGCGCAGCGTCAGCAAGAACAGCAGGCTCAGGGTGGCGAAGCCTCCCAGCAGGTGTGCGGTGACCACCTGCGGCCACAGCTTGAGGGTCACCGTCCACATGCCGAACAAGGCCTGGGCGAACACTACCGACAGCAGGAACAGCGGCAACTTCAGCGGTTGCCCGGGATGATGCCGATGGGTCCAGGACCGCGCCGCCAACAGCACGATCAGCAGGCCCAGGGTGCCGGCGAAATAGCGGTGGATCATCTCGTTCCAGCCCTTGTGGGCTTCCACCGGGGTATCGGGAAAATGCAGCTCGGCATGGGCCAGCTGGGCTTCGCTTTTCGGCACGCTGATGAAGCCGTAGCAACCCGGCCAGTCCGGGCAGCCGAGGCCGGCGTGGGTCAGCCGGGTGTAGGCGCCGAGCAGCACCACGATCAGCGCCAGCAAGGTGGCAAACAAGGCGAGGCGAAATCCAGGTTTGGCCATGACGATGCCCTTATCCGATGTTCGACAGTTTCAGCAGATGGCGCAGGTCGTTGAGCAGGTCCTTGCCATTGACCCGGGCGTCGTAGCGCAGGACCAGGTTGCCGTGCGGGTCGACTATCCACAGCAGCGGCGCGCCCTGGTCGCTGGTGCCCTTGGTGAAGGTCGACAAGTCCAGTGGGTAACGCTGCAGTTGCGGGTATTCACGCTGCAGCTTGGCCTGGTAGTCGGCATCCAGCGGCTGGGCGGCGGCCAGGGCGTGGCTGGCCCGGGAGGCGTCGCGGCCCAGGGAGATCTGGATCTGCCGCGCCAGGTACACCAGTTGCTGGCAATCCTCGGAGCAGTCCTTGGGCGCCGTGACCAGGATCTGCCAGCGCGTCTCGTCGGCCTGGACCCCGATGTCGGCGCGGCTCTGGCCGTTGCCGATCAGCTCGCCGTGGTAGCTGCGGCTTTCCGGTACCCAGAACTGCAACTTGTACATGCCGGTGGCGAGGATCATCGGGCCGATCACCATGGCCACGATCAGCAGCAGCTGCCAGCGTCCGCGGCGCCGGTTGTGCGGCGCCTGGACCTCAGTAATGTTGGGTGGATTCATGGCCGCTCCCATGGTGTTTCTCCCTTGCGTTATGCCATCCGAGATAGAGGTACAAAGCGCACAGGGCCAGCGCCATGGCGAACCACTGCACGGCGTAGCCCAGATGTTTTTCCGGCCCCATGGCCACCACCGGCCATTCGGTCATGTAGGCGCCCGGACCAGCCTCCTGGCGCAGCTCATAGGCAAAACCGCTACGTCCCAGCTCGCTCCAGAGCCTGGCCGGCTCGACCCTCGTCACCAGCCGCGGCCACTGGGCATTCAGCGGATCGGCATGCAGTTGAAAGGTCGCGCCGGGGGCGACATAGACCCAGGCGTCGAGGCTCAGGGGCTGTTCTGGGGTGTTGAATGCGGGTGGCGTGCGCCGGTCCGGCCAGGGCAGCCAGCCACGGTTGAGCAACAGCCATTGGCCGCTGGCCTGGTCGAGAAAGGGTTGCAGCAGCTCGACCCCGACCTTGCCCTCATGCATGCGGTTATCCAGCAGCAGGCTGTGGGCCGCATCGAAGCGGCCATGCACTTGCACCCGGCGGAACGCCGGATCGTTGGCAGCCTGCAGCTCATCCAGGGTCAGTGGCTCGGCCACTCGCCGTTCGGCGTAGCTGGCCAGCAGCTCGCGCTTCTGTTCGCCCCGGCCCAGTTGCCAGAACCCGAGCGTCACCAGCACCGGCAGCAACGCCAGCACCACCAGGGTCGGCAGCACGCCCGGGCGAAAGCCGTTCATGGCAGCGCCCGAAAGTGGCGAGATCGACTGGCTATACTCAAGCGCATCGCGTTTCCCCTGGAGCCCACCATGCTTAAAGCGGCAATCGTCCTGTTGCTGATAGCCACGCTCATCAGCCTGTTCAGCGGCCTGTTCTTTCTGGTCAAGGACGACAGCAGCTCCCATCGCCTGCTCAGGTCGCTGACCATTCGTGTGTGCCTGGCCGCGCTCACCGTCGGCTTGATCGCCTGGGGCTTCTTCAGCGGCCAGCTGGTGTCGCACGCGCCCTGGTAACGCGGCGCTCAGAGCACGTAGACGAAGACAAACAAGCCGATCCACACCACATCGACGAAGTGCCAATACCAACTGGCCGCCTCGAAACCGAACTGATGCTCGGCGTCGAAGTGCCCCCTCATGATGCGCATCAGCATCACGAACAGGATCAGCGTGCCGATGGTCACGTGGGCGCCGTGGAAGCCGGTGAGCATGAAGAAAGTGGCGCCGTAGATGCCCGAGCCCAGGGTCAGCCCCAGCTCGTGGTAGGCGTGCAGGTACTCCTCGGCCTGGAAGCCGAGAAAGGCACAGCCCAGCAACACGGTAATCACCAGCCAGATTTTCAGCGCGCCGCGATGGCCGTTCTTCAGGGCGTGGTGGGCAATGGTCACGGTGACGCTGGAACTCACCAGCAGCACGGTGTTGAGCAACGGCAGGCCCCAGGGGCTGATGACTTCCTTAGGCGGTGGGAACAGCTTCGAGTCGGGGTTTTCGAGCAATGGCCAGACGAACTCGAAGTTCGGCCACAGCATGTGCGCGATGCCCTTGCTGCCTTCGCCGCCCAGGGCCGGGCCGGCGATATGGCGCACGTAGAACAGCGCGCCGAAGAAGGCGATGAAGAACATCACTTCGGAAAAGATGAACCAGCTCATGCCCCAGCGGAACGAGCGATCCAGCTGGGCGCTGTACAGGCCGGCGCGACTTTCCTTGATCACCGCGCCGAACCAGCCGAACAGCATGTAGGCCAGCAGCAGGCCACCGACGAAGAAAATCAGCGGGCCGTGGGATTCCGGGCGTGCGGCCTTGAGGTCGTTGAACCAGGTGGCCAGGCCGAACACAGTAACGAACATGCCCACCGTGGCGATGATCGGCCACTTGCTCTGGGCGGGAACGTAATAATGCTCATGAATTGCCATTTATTGTTCTCCTTATCGGGCACGCTTAAACGTCTTAACCGCCGGTGTTGGTGCTCACGGCCACCGGTGGATGACGCGCGGTGATATCGAACAGCGTGTAAGCCAGCGTCAGGTGCTTCACATCCTTGGGCATGTCGCGGTCAACGATGAAACGTACCGGCATCTCGATCTGCTGACCGGGCTGCAGCATTTGCTGGGTGAAACAGAAGCATTCGGTCTTGTGGAAATACATCGCGGCGCTGCTCGGCGAAATGCTCGGGATCGCCTGGGCGCTCATCGGGCGGTCGCTGGGATTGCGGGCGATGAAGATCATCTCGTTCACAGCGCCTGGATGAACCACGATGTCGTCGGCCTTGGGATAAAAATCCCAGACCATGTCGATCGCGTTGGTCGACAGGAACTGCACCCGCACCTGGCGCGAGACATCCACCTGCTGCTCGCCGGAATACTGCCCGCCGGTCTTGCCGTTGATGCCCAGCGCCTTGCACATCACGTCGTAGATCGGCACCAGGGCAAAACCGAAGACGAACATCGCCGCCACCACCAGCAACAGGCGGGTGACCAGCTTCTTCATCGAAACCTCGGCCATCAGCTACCTCCAGCTGTTTCAGCAGCGAGCGGGCATCGCGGCAGGCTGTTCATTTCACTTCCGGTGGCGTGGTGAAGGTGTGGTACGGCGCCGGCGACGGCACGCTCCACTCCAGCCCTTCGGCACCGTCCCAAGGCTTGGCCGGCGCGGGTTGGCCACCACGGATGCACTTGATGACGATGAACAGGAAGAAGATCTGCGTCGCGCCGAAGGTGAACGCGCCGATGGACGACACCATGTTGAAATCGGCGAACTGCAGGTTGTAGTCCGGGATCCGCCGTGGCATCCCCGCCAGGCCAACGAAGTGCATCGGGAAGAACGCCATGTTCATGCCGATGAAGGACAGCCAGAAGTGCAGCTTGCCCAGGGTTTCGTCGTACATGTGCCCGGTCCACTTCGGCAGCCAGTAGTAGGCCGAGGCGAAGATGCCGAAGATCGCGCCCGGCACCAGCACATAGTGGAAGTGCGCGACCACGAAATAGGTGTCCTGGTACTGGAAGTCCGCCGGGGCGATGGCCAGCATCAGCCCGGAGAAGCCGCCGATGGTGAACAGGATCACGAAGGCCACGGCGAACAGCATTGGCGTTTCGAAGGTCAGCGAGCCCTGCCACATGGTGCTGACCCAGTTGAAGACCTTGACCCCGGTCGGCACCGCGATAAGCATCGTGGCGTACATGAAGAACAGCTCGCCCACCAGCGGGATGCCGACCACGAACATGTGGTGCGCCCAGACGATGAACGACAGGAAGGCGATACTCGCCGTGGCATAGACCATCGAGGTGTAGCCGAACAACGGCTTGCGCGAGAAGGCCGGGATGATCGCGCTGACGGCGCCGAAGGCCGGCAGGATCATGATGTACACCTCGGGGTGACCGAAGAACCAGAACACATGCTGGAACAGAACCGGGTCACCGCCGCCGGCGGCACTGAAGAAGCTGGTGCCGAAGTGGATGTCCATCAGCATCATGGTCACGCAGCCGGCCAGCACCGGCATCACCGCGATCAGCAGGAAGGCGGTGATCAGCCAGGTCCAGACGAACAGCGGCATCTTCATCAGGGTCATGCCGGGGGCGCGCAGGTTGAGGATGGTGGCGATCACATTGATCGCGCCCATGATCGAGCTGATACCCATCAGGTGAATGGCGAAGATGAAGAAGGTCACGCTTTCCGGCGCGTAGGTGGTGGACAGCGGGGCGTAGAAAGTCCAGCCGAAGTTGGGTCCGCCACCGGGCATGAACAGGGTCGAGACCAGCAGCAGGAACGCCGCCGGCAGCAACCAGAAACTGAAGTTGTTCATCCGTGGCAGGGCCATGTCCGGCGCGCCGACCATCAGCGGGATCATCCAGTTGGCCAGGCCGACGAAGGCCGGCATCACCGCGCCGAAGACCATCACCAGGCCGTGCATGGTGGTCATCTGGTTGAAGAATTCCGGCTGCACGATCTGCAGGCCGGGCTGGAACAGCTCGGCGCGGATCACCATGGCGAACGAGCCGCCGAGCAGGAACATGGAGAAGGCGAACCACAGGTACAGGGTGCCAATGTCCTTGTGGTTGGTGGTCAGCACCCAGCGCATCAGGCCCTTGGCGGGACCGTGGGTGTGGTCATGATCGCCAACGATTGCATGACCGTGCTCATCGCTCACAGCGTTCATGGCCTGTCTCCTGTAAACGGTTGGGCTGGACGATCGAGGGCGGCACGCCCCGAGCGGCTGCGGGAACACGCAATAGACCGGGTCATTTGCTTTCCGCCTGTTTCAGAGCCAGGACATCCTTGGGCGTCACCATGTCGCCCTTGTTGTTGCCCCAGGCGTTACGTTCGTAGGTGATTACCGCTGCCAGGTCGACTTCCGACAGCTGCTTGCCGAAGGCCGCCATGGCGGTGCCGGGCTTGCCGTGGAAGACGATGTTCAGATGATCCGCCACCGGCCCGGTGGCGATCTTCGAGCCCTTGAGCGCCGGGAACATCGGCGGCAGGCCCTGGCCCTCGGCCTGGTGACAGGCCACGCAGGTGGTGTGGTAGACCTTGTCGCCACGGGCCACCAGCTCTTCGAGGGTCCATTCCTTGCTGGTCAGTTCCTTGAGCTTGAGGGCCTCGGCCTTGCGTTCGCCCAGCCAGGTGTCGTAGTCGGCCTGGGTCTTCACGTCGACCACGATCGGCATGAAGCCGTGGTCCTTGCCGCACAGCTCGGCGCACTGGCCGCGATACAGGCCGGGCTTGTCGACCCGGGTCCAGGCTTCGTTGACGAAACCGGGGATCGCATCGCGCTTGACCGCGAAGGCCGGTACCCACCAGGAATGGATGACGTCGGCGGAGGTCACCAGAAAGCGCACCTTGGCGCCGATCGGCAGCACCAGCGGCTGGTCGACTTCCAGCAGGTAATGTTCGCCCTTGGCGCTCTGGTTATGAATCTGCTCGGCGGGAGTGGTCAGGTTGCTGAAGAACTCGACGTCCTGGCCCAGGTATTTGTAGTGCCACTTCCACTGATAGCCGGTGATCTGGATGTCCACATCCGGCTCACTGGCGTCATACATCTTGATCAGGGTCGCGGTAGCGGGAACGGCCATGGCCACCAGGATCAGCAGCGGCACCACCGTCCAGAGGATTTCCACCGTCGTGCTTTCGTGGAACTTGGCGGCTACCTGGCCGGTGGAGCGGCGGTGCACGATCATCGACCAGAACATGGCGCCGAAGACAATGACGCCGATCACCACACAGATCCAGAAGATGGTCATGTGCAGGTCGAATACCGCGTGACTTATATCAGTCGCTCCAGGCGCCATATTCACGGTCCAGGCGCCATGCGCCTGGCTGAATACCGACCACAACAGGAGGCCCATCCAGACTTGTGGATGTCGCATCATTGCGGGTTCCCCTTATCGTTCTTGTTATCCCGCCGGCTTTCACCTGCGGCCAAGGGATCGGCTGCCCAGACTACGAACTTATACCGCCGAGCCTTCGCTGCACATGCAGTCGGGCGTCATCAGCTAACTTCATACAGACCCGAGTATAGACAGCGACTTCGACCTCGCAACGCGGTGCCGTAAATCCACTGAAACAGTTTGCCGCGGCCTTATAGGCCACGGTTGGAAAGGGATAGGGGATGAATGATGGCAAGGCGATATAACTCAGACGACTAACCATGAAATAATTATGAGAAATACGTCTTAAGCGATTTCGTGAGCAGGCTAACTTATGTCTTCCCTAATTAATTGCCCTTGTTTCCTGGAGTATTCATGAACACCGCCGCATTGCGCGAGCAGATCCAACGAGCCCATCAACATGAATCCAGCACCGGGCATTTGCGCCGCCAGCTGGAAACCCAATTGCCACACCTGCACCCCGCCATCCTGCTCCCCGAAGTGGACGCCCAGGGGGTGATGACCCGTTTTGTCGCCGCTTATATCGACCAGGTTCCCGACCTGCTGGACGCCGCCAACGAAGTCGCGCGCGAAGCCGGCATCGAGTCACAGATCAAGCCGGTGCTGAAGATCGCCGAGCAGTTCTTCCTCCAGCCGCCCGCCATCATGGCCGGCCACGAAGGCCTGGACGGCCTGCTGGACGAAGCCTATCTGGCCCATCGCCTGGTGGAAGAGGTCAACGACCTGTACATCACCCATTTCGGCCAGCCGCTGATCCCGCTGGACACCACGGTGGCCAACCTGATCGCCCACCAGTTGATCGGCGAAACCTTCGCCAACCAACTGGACGAAGCAGTGCACCATGCGGTCGACGCGATGCTCAATGAAGAGAGCTTCGCCCTGGAGTCGGTCGAGGCCTATCGTGAGAAGCTCAACAGCCCCGACACCGACGCCGCCTGGAAACGCTGGCCGTGCCTGTCGCGTCAGTTGGGCGTGGAGCTGGAACTCGACCAGCCGGCTGCTTGAGTCTATTCATCGCCCGCCAGCCGTGCTCCTGAGGGATCTGTAGGAGCGAGCAGGCGGCGATCCGACTTGCCCGCGATGAACGCTGATGCGGTCCAGAAGACAGACCGCAGCGCGGCCATCGCACGCAAGCTGTGCTCCTACAGAAGCTCCTTCTGGCTTACGCCCGGGCTTCCAGCTTCGAGGCCGGACTCACGCCCACGTTGGTGTGCAAGCGGCCCTCCAGCCGGCGCTTCAACCCGCGCGACTCGATCACCAGCTTCGAGCCCTTGGCCGCATTGGCCCGTCCCCACTCCTCGAGCAGCTCCAGGCAGGCATGGTCGATGTAGCCCAGGTTATTGAGCGGCACATGCACCCTGGTGCCCGGTGGGATGCTGCCCAGCGCCTGGGTCAGGGCCGGCACCTTGAGGAAGGTCGCGGCGCCCACCAGGCGCAGCTCCATTTCGCCTGCGGCCGGTAGGTCCACCAGGCTGATCTTCAGCCGCGAAGCGCCCCAGGCCAGCTTCACCAGGGTCAGGCCAAAGCCGATCAGCACACCGGTCAGCAGGTCGGTGAAGACAATCGCCAGCGCGGTCACGCCGTAGGTCAGCATCGGCATCGGCCCATAACGGCCCAGCTTGCGGAACGACTTGAGGTCCACCAGCTTGAACCCGGTGTACACCAGCACGCCCGCCAAGCTGGCCACCGGAATGCTTTGCAGCACGCTGGACAGCAACAGCACGAACGCCAGCAGCCACAGGCCGTGAAAGATCGCCGACAGCCGCGTGGTCGCGCCCGCCTGGACGTTGGCCGAACTGCGCACTATCACCCCGGTCATCGGCAGGGCGCCGAGCAGCCCGCAGAGCATGTTGCCGATCCCTTGCGCCGACAGCTCACGGTCGAAATCCGAACGTGTGCCGTTGTGCATGCGATCCACCGCGGCGGCGGACAGCAGGGTTTCGGCACTGGCGATAAAGGCCACGGCAAAGGCCGCGACCAGCAGTGCCGGATCCGCCAGGTTGAGCAGGTCGGCCGGACGCAGCCAGTCGATCGCCTCGGCGAGGTTCTCCGGTACCTCGACCCGCTTGACCTGCAACGCCAGGGCCAGGCTGGCAAAGGTCGCCAGGCCGACACCCAGCAGGGCGCCGGGGATGAAGCGCAGCGAATGCGGGCGCAGTTTTTCCCACAGGAACATCACCGCCATGGTCGACAGGCCAAGCAACCCGGCCTGCCAGCCAAAACCGCCGCCCAGGCTCGGCAGGGCCTGGGCCACCGCCTCGGGGAAGCCCGCGAGGTTATCCAGGCCGGACGCCTGGGGCTGGGCGTCGAGCATCACGTGCACTTGGGAGAGCACGATCAACACCCCGATCCCGGCGAGCATGCCGTAGACCACCGCCGGCGCCGTGACCCGAAACCAGCAGCCCAGGCGCAGGCGCCCAGCCACCAGTTGCAGGAAACCCGCCAGCAACAGGATCGGCCCGAGCATGGCGATACCGTGCTGGCGCACCAGTTCGAACACCAGGACCGCCAGCCCCGCGGCCGGACCGCTGACCTGCAAGGGCGAGCCGGCCAGCCAGCCCACCACCAGGCCACCGATGATCCCGGTGATCAAACCCTTGGCCGGCGGCATGCCGGAAGCGATGGCGATACCCATGCACAAGGGCAGGGCCACCAGAAACACCACCACGGAAGCGAGCAGCTCCCGTGGCAAAACAGCTTTCAGTTGTGCTGCACGCATGATGATTCTCCCGAAGCTTTCTTCAGGCGTGGCAAAGCCTGACCGCGCTGACGGCAGTCATGGCTGAACCCCACTGGGATTTAGGAGGATTTAGAAGCGCGCTTTAGGCGTCGCAACCGGGATCGGGTGGCGTCCGTCCAACGGCAGGAAACACCCTTGATCCGCGTCGTAGGCTTTGATTTCGCTGGTTTCGATGTTGTACACCCAGCCATGGATGAACAACTGGCCGTTGGCCATGCGCGAAGCCACCGAAGGGTGGGTGCGCAAATGCTGCAACTGGGCGATGACGTTCTCTTCGGTCAGCACATGCATGCTGGCGTTCTCGTCGGCGCAGTCGCAGTTCTCCTGAACCATGGTCTTGGCCACTTCGGCGTGGCGCAGCCAGGCTTTGACCGTCGGCATCTTTTCCAGGCTCTGCGGGTTGAGCACCGCGCGCATGGCGCCGCAGTCGGAATGGCCGCAAACGATGATGTGGTGCACGCCCAGCGCCATGACCGCGTATTCGATGGCCGTGGACACGCCGCCGTTCATCTGCCCGTAAGGCGGTACCACGTTACCGACGTTGCGGGTCACGAACAGGTCGCCCGGGGCACTCTGGGTAATCAGTTCGGGGACGATGCGCGAATCCGCGCAGGCAATGAACATCGCCCGCGGCCGCTGGGCCGTGGCGAGTTTCTTGAACAGTTCTTCCTGCTGCGGGAAGACCTCGTGATGAAAATGCAAAAAGCCGTCAACTATTATCTGCAGCGCTGCGTCGGCGCTTTCGGCGACCTCTGTGGACGCTGAAGCCGACGCAGCCAACGGCTGTTTATCCTTGTCACTCATGATTCATCCTCTTCGACGGATTAGGCTCTGTCGAAAAGTGGCTGCGCTCGGTCATGCTGCGTTAAAAACAGGCTCGGAATGCTCATTTAGGCCCCTAAACTCCGCTTCCTCGCCTGTTTTTGCCTTGCCTGACCTTCGCTCGCCGACTTTTCGCTCAGACCCTTAGGTGAATTTTCCAGTTTTATCCGGCACGACGCCAGCGATTGATTAAAAAACAACCAGCCCGCTGACAGCGACCCAAAGGTCACTCGATGAACAAAGTAGCCTTCCAAACTTAACTCAAACTGAACGGAGCGCTCTAAAACGCCACTATTGGCCATGCAAAAGGGTGACCAGCCTATAGAGCCAGGTGCACCGACACTACTCCACCATAGGCCAATAACCCCTACAGCAACGACATCTGCCCACCCGGCGGACAGAAGGCCGTGCAGTCGAGGTTGTAGCCTTCGCGCCGATCGAGCCCCAGGCGTTTGCTGGCCTTGGCGAAACGCTGCGCCAACAGGGCCGCGAAGGGGCCTTCGCCGCGCATCCGTGCACCAAAACGGCTGTCATACAGCTCACCGCCGCGACACTGGCGGATCAGGCTCAGGACATGGGCCGCCCGCTGCGGGTAGTGGGCGTTGAGCCATTCCTCGAACAGCGGCGCCACTTCCAGGGGCAGGCGCAGCATCATGTAGGCGGCGCTTTGCGCGCCCGCGGCATGGGCCTCGGCGAGCAGGCTTTCCAGCTCGCTGTCGTTGATCATCGGAATCATCGGCGAACACAGCACCCCCACGGGAATCCCCGCCTCGCGCATCACCCGGATCGCCCGCAATCGCGCCTTGGGCGCCGCCGCCCGGGGTTCGAGGATGCGCTTGAGCTCGTCGTCCAGGGTGGTCAGGCTGATCATCACCGCCACCAGCCGCTGCTCGGCCAGTTCGACCAACAGGTCGAGATCGCGCAGGATCAACGAGCCCTTGGTGACGATGGTCACCGGGTGCCGGTAGCGCAGCAGCACCTCCAGGGTCCGGCGGGTCAGCTGGTGTTCGCGCTCGATGGGCTGGTAGGGGTCGGTGTTGGAACCCAGGTTGATCGGCGCGCACTTGTAGCCGGGCTTGGACAACTGCTGTTCCAGCATCGCCGCAGCATTGGTCTTGGCGATCAGCTTGGTCTCGAAATCCAGCCCCGGCGACAGGTCCCAGTAGGCGTGACTGGGCCGCGCATAACAGTAGATGCAGCCATGCTCGCAGCCGCGATAGGGATTGATGGAGCGGTCGAAGGGCAGGTCCGGCGAGCTGTTGCGGGTGATGATGGATTTCGCCGTCTCAAGGCGCACCTCGGTGCCCTGGGTCAGCGGGGCTTCCTGATACCAGCCGTCGTCGAAGGCCACCGAGCGCTGGGGCGCAAAACGGTTGTGCGGGTTGGTCGCGGTGCCACGGCCGCGCGGGGGCAGGGGACTGAACATGGGAGGCACTCCATCACTGTATTTATATACAGTAATGGAGCCTGAAGCATCTGCCTAGCGCCGCCGGGCTGAAAACGCGCCTGGCGGCGCGCATCGCGAGCAAGCTCGCTCCTACAGGGTTCCGCATAGCCCTTGTAGGAGCGAGCTTGCTCGCGATAACTATCGATCAACCGCCGCTGTGGGTCTTCACTTGCCCCAGATCGTCATTCGAGGTGCTTTGCAGGTCGCCCTTGCGCAGTCCCGCCACATCCGCGGCTTTCACCTCGGAACCCTGGTTGCCCCAGCTGGTGCGGATGAAGTTGACCACATCGGCCACCTCCTGGTCCGACAGGCGCCAGGCGAAGGCCGGCATGGTGAAGGTCGATGGCGCGGTGTGGGTCGCCGGCAAGGTGCCACCCTTGAGCACGATATGGATCAGCGACGTGGCATCGGCGCTTTGCAGCACCGGGTTGCCCGCCAGCGCCGGGAACACCCGGGTATAACCATGGCCGTCGGTACGGTGGCACGCCGCGCAGTTGTCGATGTACACCGACGCCCCCGGCTTGCTGTCGTCACCTTTCCACAACGCCTCGGCCACCGCCTTGTCGTACTGGTGCGGCTGGTCGTTGGCATCCACCGCCGGCAGCGACTTGAGGTAACGGGCAATGGCTGTCAGGTCCTCTTCGGACATGTACTGCATGCTGTGCACCACCACGTCGCTCATGCCGCCGAACACCGCGCTACGGTCGCTGCGACCGGTCTTGAGGAACTGCACCAGTTGCTCTTCGCTCCAGCTGCCGAGGCCATCCTTGTGGTCGCCGCGCAGGTTCTTGGCGATCCAGCCTTCCAGCGGCGCGCTGCCAGCCAGGAAATGGCTGCCTTCGCTAGCGCTCAGGGCCTTCTCCTGCATGGTCAGGGCACGCGGCGTGTGGCAGGCGCCACAGTGGCCGAGGCCTTCCACCAGATAGGCTCCGCGGCTGACCATTGGGTCTTCCGCAGCATGCGCCTGGCCGCTGCCTTGCTGACCCGCCACGCTCGGCGCGAACATCCAGCGCCAGCCCGCCAGCGGCCAGCGCATGCTCAGCGGCCAGGGGATATCGCTGTCGCGGTTCTCCTGGACCACAGGCGCCACGCCTTGCATGAAGTAGGCATACAGCGCCTGCATATCGGCATCGCTGACCCGCGCATAGGACGGGTAGGGCATGGCCGGGTACAGGCTGCTACCGCTCTTGGCCACGCCATGGCGCACGGCCTTGTCGAAGTCGTCGAAGCTATACTCGCCGATGCCGGTCTTGTCCGGGGTGATGTTGGTGGAGTAGATCGTGCCGATCGGGGTTTCCATCGGCAGGCCGCCGGCGAACGGCTTGCCGTCCTTGGCGGTGTGGCAGGCCACGCAGTCACCGGCGCGGGCCAGGTATTCGCCCTGTTTGATCAAGGCTTGCCGATCGGTTTCGGCGGCGCAGAAGGAAGCGCTGCCGAGCAGGGCCAGGGTCGCGATAACGAGGGTTTTCATGGTCATCGCTCCTTATGCCTGGACCAGCGGGCCGGGGTTCTTCAGGTACTGCTCGCGGATCGCGCGGGCCGACCAGTAGGTCAACGCGGCCACCAGGCCGGTCGGGTTGTAGCCCAGGCCCTGGGGGAAGGCCGAAGCGCCCGGGACGAATACGTTGTGCACGTCCCAGCTCTGCAGGTAACGGTTCAAGGCACTGGTTTTCGGGTCAGTGCCCATGATCGCGCCACCGTTGAGGTGGGTGGTCTGGTAGGACGCGGTGTTGAAGTGCTCACCGACCTTCTTGCCCAGCACCGCGATGGCCTTGGGGTTCATCGCCTCGGCGATCTTGCCCATCTTCTCGACCATGAAGCGGTTCATCTTGATGTCGTTTTCCTGCCAGTCGAAGGTCATGCGCAACAGCGGCAGGCCATAAGCGTCGCGGTACACCGGATCGAGGTCGAGGTAGTTGCCGCGGTAGGACTGGTGGGCACCGTGGGCGTCCATCGACACCTGGTGGGTGTAGTAGTCGGCGGTGGCCTTCTTCCAGGCGCTGCCCCAGGCCGGGGTGCCCGGTGGGTTGGAGGTCCCGGCGATCGGCCGGCTGCCGGCCTGGTTGACCCAGAACGGCGAACCACCGACGAAGCCGTGGGGGCCGTGGTCGAAGTTGTCGGCGTTGAAGTCGTCCACCGCCACGCCATTGCCGCCGGCGCCGATGAAGTTGTTGGTGTGCACGTCCTTGTCGAAGTAGGCCTTGATGGTGGCCATGTTCTGGTAGGCGAAGTTCTTGCCCACCACGCCTTCGCCAGTGATCGGGTCGTACGGCTTGCCGATGCCGGACAGCAACATCAGGCGCACGTTATGGAACTGGAAGGCGCCGAGGATCACCAGGTCCGCCGGCTGCTCGATCTCGCGGCCCTGGCCGTCGACATAAGTGACGCCGGTAGCGCGGGTCTTGGTGCTGTCGAGGTTGACCTTGAGCACGTGGGAGTTGGGGCGCAGCTCGAAATTCGGCAGCGGCTTGAGGGCCGGCAGAATGTTCACGTTCGGCGAAGCCTTGGAGTACATGTAGCAGACGTAGCCGCTGCAGAACCCGCAGAAGTTGCACGGCCCCATTTGCGCGCCATAGGGGTTGGTGTAGGGCCCCGAGGTATTGGCCGACGGCAGGTTGTACGGTTTGTAGCCAACTTCACCGGCGGCTTTCTGGAACAGCTGGGCGGAGTAGGTGTTCTTCTGCGACTCCAGCGGGAAATGCTCCGAGCGATCCGGTGCGTAAGGGTTGCCGCCCTTGCCTTCGCCGACCAGTTGGCCTTTCACGGTCCAGGCCTGGCCCGAGGTACCGAAGACTTTTTCCGCGTAGTCGAAGAACGGCTCCAGCTCTTCGTAGGTGACGCCGAAGTCCTGGATGGTCATGTCCTTGGGGATGAAATTCTTGCCGTAGCGCTCTTCATAGTGGCTGCGCATGCGCAGCTCGATCGGGTCGGCACGAAAATGCACGCCGGACCAGTGCAGGCCGGCGCCGCCGACGCCGTTGCCCGGCAGGAACGCGCCGAGTTGGCGGTTCGGCAGGGCCACGTCGTTGACGCTATGGCGAATGGTCACCGTCTCCCGGGAGATGTCCTGGAAGAGTTTCTTGCGCACGCTGTAGGTGAGCTCGTCGATCACCTGCGGGTAGTTGCCGTCCGGGTAGGTGTCCTGCATCGGCCCGCGCTCCAGCGCCAGCACGTTGAGCCCGGCCTCGGTCAGTTCCTTGGCCATGATCGCGCCGGTCCAGCCAAACCCGACGATCACTGCGTCGACCTTCTTCATTACCGTTGCCATGCTCAAGCCCTCTCGCCGCGAATCGACACTGCCGGGAAAGGGTATTGCTCGTTACGTTCCACCCAGTCCATGAAATCGGCGCGCGCGCCGGGGAAGCCGATCAACGTCCAGCCGACCATGCCTTTATTGCCGCCGTGGATCGGGTCGCAGAAGAACCCTTCCTTGGTGTTTTGCAGCAAAAGGTTGAAGAAAATCTTCGGCGGAACGCTATCGAATTGAGGTTTTCCCGCTTCGAGCTGCTTGAGCAAATCGTCCCGGGTAGCGCTGTCTTGCGCGGCAAATGTTTTACCGTTGAAGGCTTTCGACCAAGCATCCGTCGCGGCAATGCCCAGGCGATAGATCTCCTTGGGTACCAGCTTGCTCTGCCAGCCCATCTCCGGCGCGGCGTCGGCGTTGAACGGACCTTGCATGTACCACAGGGCGCCCGCGGCGTAGGGGGTGTTCATCTGCCGGTCGATGTATTCCGGCACGCCGGCTTCCAGGGCGCCCGGGCCTTGTTCGTCGGCCGGGATCAGGCGCTCTACCGCGGCCTGGACAAAGGCCCATTCTTCGGCGGTGAAGTAGGCCGGCTGGTAAGCCTCGGTACTGACCGGGGTTCGGGCCGGTTCCACCGACTTGGGCGCTTCGGGGGCGGCCATCAGCATCGAGCTGCCGAGGCCAGTACTGGCGACCGTGACCACTGGGATCAAGGTCAGGGATTTGCGCAGAAACTCACGCCGCGGGTTGTCTTGATCGTGATCAGACATGGGGGTGCACCTCACACTAGGCATTCACGGGTTGGGCAGCCGCGTCATGGCGTGGCTTGTCGTTCTGACGGCGCAGCGGGTCGACCCCGACGCCGGGGAAACACAGTTCAGCAAACTTTGGTTACAAATGGTAGCAGGCTAAGCATTCGAATAAATCGTTTGCGCTGGAAAAAAGTCGCGATTGCCGAGAAAAAACCTCTATCGCCCCGGCTTCACGTTTCTTTGACAAGCGTCTCACAGGGCGTTGACCGGCCCGGATAGAAGCTAGGCTCCATCTACCCCCATTTCCGGTCACGGCCTTCTGCATGCACAACTTTCGTATCCTTCCCGCTCTCTGCCTGTCCCTGCTGACGCTGATCGCTTGGCCCCAGGCGCAGGCCGCCGAAACCGGCGCGACCCGCCCGGCCCAATGGGCCCAGCCCGTGGAAACCCACTACAACCTGTACCAGATGTCGCCAACGCTGTACCGCAGCGCCTTGCCGGACAGCGGCGCCGTGCCTTTGCTGGAAAAGCTCAAGGTGGGCACGGTGATCAACTTCCTGCCGGAGTCCGATGCCAGTTGGCTGCAGGCCCCGGGAATCAAGCAGGTGCAACTGCCTTACCGGACCAATCACGTGGACGACGCCGACGTGCTGGCGGCCTTGCGCGCGATCCAGAACGCCGAAAGCGACGGCCCGGTGCTGATGCACTGCAAGCACGGCTCGGACCGCACCGGCCTGATGTCGGCGATGTACCGGGTGGTGGTTCAAGGCTGGAGCAAGGAGGAGGCGCTGAATGAAATGACCGGAGGCGGATTTGGCGACAGTTCCCACTTCAAGGACGGTATTCGCTACATGATGCAGGCCGATATCGACAAGTTGCGCACCGCCCTGGCCAATGGCGATTGCAGCACCAGCGTGTTCGCCACCTGTTCGGTGAAGAGCTGGTTCGAGACGGTGAGCGCCAGCAAGCCGGCGAATTAACCGGCTACGTGGGGCTGCAGAATTGAGCTTCGACCGCATCCCGGTAGGAGCCAAGCTTGCTGGCGATCAAAGCACCGCGGTGTATCTGATACACCGCTATCGCGCGCAAGCTGCGCTCCTACAGGGGATTTGCAGTTACTTGGGCTCGTCGGTCTTTTTCTTCAACTTGGGGTTGGGGAAAAACTGCACCGACTGGACCTTGGCATCCGGCACCTTCAGGGCCGTGGTGTTGACCCGCGTGCCTAGCTCCTTGGGCACCGACAGGCCCTGTTCATTCAGGGTGTCGGAATAGCCGCAGGCCACGCACTCGCGATGGGGAACCTCGTCTTCGCTCCACATCATCAACTTGTCCTGCTCGCTGCACGCCGGGCAGACCGCCCCGGCGATAAAGCGTTTTTTCGTCTTCACTGGCCCCTCGCTCATGCCGCTGCGTCCTCGCTCAGGCCGCTGTGACGCAAGAGTGCGTCAATCGACGGCGCGCGTCCGCGGAAGTCGACGAACAGCACCATTGGCTCCTGGGAGCCGCCGCGGGCCAGGATCGCTTCGCGGAACGCGCGACCGGTCTCGGCATTCAGCACGCCTTCTTCCTCGAACTTCGAGAAGGCATCGGCCGACAGCACTTCGGCCCACTTGTAGCTGTAGTAACCCGCCGCGTAACCGCCGGCGAAGATGTGGGCGAAGCTGTTAGGGAAGCGGTTGTAGGCCGGCGGACGCATCACCGAGACCTCGTCGCGCACGCCTTCGAGCACTTGCAGCACGGCACGGCCGTCGCCGTGGGTGGCATGCAGTTCGAAGTCGAACAGCGAGAACTCCAGCTGGCGCACCATCATCAGGCCGGACTGGAAGTTCTTCGCCGCGAGCATTTTTTCCAGCAGGTCCTGGGGCAGCGGCTCACCGGTTTCATAGTGACCGGAGATCAGCGCCAGGCCTTCCGGCTCCCAGCACCAGTTCTCCATGAATTGGCTCGGCAGCTCCACCGCGTCCCAGGCCACGCCATTGATGCCGGATACGCCGGAATACTCGACGCGGGTCAGCAGGTGGTGCAGGCCATGGCCGAATTCGTGGAACAGGGTGGTGACTTCATCGTGGGTCAGCAGGGCAGGCTTGCCGCTGTCGGCCGGGGTGAAGTTGCACACCAGGTTGGCCACCGGGCTCTGCAGCACGCCTTCGAAAGTGCGGCGACGGTCGCGGGCGCCGTCCATCCAGGCACCGCCACGCTTGTTGGCGCGGGCATACAGATCGAAGAAGAAGCGGCCCACGTGCTGGCCGTTTTCCTTGATCTCGAACAGGCGTACGTCCGGGTGCCAGGTGTCGAAGCCTTTCAGTTCGGCGATCTCGATGCCGTACAGGCGCTGGACGATGGCGAACAGGCCGCCGAGCACCTTGTCGATCGGGAAGTAGGCGCGCAGGGTTTCCTGGGCCACGCTGTAGCGCTGCTCGCGCAGCTTCTCGCCGTAGAAACCACTGTCCCAGCTTTGCAGGTCCGGGCAGCCTTGCTCGGCGGCGTAGGCCTTGAGCTGTTGCAGGTCCTGGGCGGCGAACGGCTTGCTGCGCTTGGCCAGGTCACGCAGGAAACTCAGCACCTGGTCGCCGGACTCGGCCATCTTGGTGGCCAGGCTCAGCTCGGCGAAGTTGGCGTAGCCCAGCAGCTGGGCCAGTTCCTGGCGCAGGTCGAGGATTTCTTCCATGACCGGGCCGTTGTCGTTCTGGCCGGCGTTCGGCCCCTGGTCCGAGGCGCGGGTGCAGTAGGCGGCGTAGACTTCTTCGCGCAGCGCGCGGTCTTGGGCGTAGGTCATCACCGCGTAGTAGCTGGGGAATTCCAGGGTGATCAGCCAGCCTTGCAGATCCTTGGCCTGGGCCGCGGCAGCCATCTGCGCCTTGGCCGAAGCGGTCAGGCCGGCCAGGGCTGCTTCGTCGGTGACGTGCTTGGTCCAGGCCTGGGTGGCGTCGAGCAGCTGGTTGGAGAAGCGGCTGCCCAGTTCGGAGAGCTTGCTCTGCACTTCGGCGTAACGCTTCTGCTGCTCGGGCGGCAGGTCGATACCCGACAGGCGGAAGTCACGCAGGGAGTGTTCCAGGATAGTTTTCTGCGCCACGTCGAAACCGGCGGCTTCCGGGCTGCCCGCCAGGGCTTCGAAGGCCTGGAACAGCTCAGGGTTCTGCCCCAGCTCAGTGGCGTAGGCGCTCAGGGCAGGTAGGCAGGACTCGTAGGCCTCGCGCAGTTCGGCGCTGTTGCACACGGCATTGAGGTGGCTGACCGGGCTCCAGGCCGCGCCCAGGCGGTCGTTGAGTTCGTCCATGGCCAATACCAGGCCGGCCCAGGTCGGTTGCGTGCCCTGGTTCTTGAGGATTTCAGCAATGGCGGCGCGGTTGTCAGCCAGGATCTGTTCGATGGCCGGCTGTACGTGCTCGGCGCGGATCGCCGAAAACGGCGGCAGGTCGTAGGGCTGCAGAAGAGGGTTGTTCACACTCACGGTTGGCACCTTGGCTGGAAGAAACGTAGCGCCATCTTAATTACAATCGACACCGACCGCAGCTATCGCCCCCATTAATAAATGTCAGAACAGGTATCCAACTTGGCCATTCGCAGCTATCAGAACCACACGCCCATCCTTGGCCCGCGGGCCTTCGTCGATAGTTCGGCGGTGGTGATCGGCGACGTCGAAATCGGCGCCGACAGCTCGGTCTGGCCACTGACGGTGATCCGCGGCGACATGCACCGCATCCGCATCGGCGCCCGCACCAGCGTGCAGGACGGCAGCGTGCTGCACATCACCCACGCCGGCCCCTTCAACCCGGACGGCTTCCCGCTGCTGATCGGCGACGACGTGACCATCGCCCACAAAGTGATGCTGCACGGTTGCAGCGTCGGCAGCCGGGTGCTGATCGGCATGGGCAGCATCGTCATGGACGGCGCGGTGGTGGAAGACGACGTGATCGTCGGCGCCGGCAGCCTGGTGCCGCCGGGCAAACGCCTGGAAAGCGGCTTCCTCTACGTGGGTAGCCCGGTGAAACAGGCCCGCCCGCTGACCGACAAGGAGCGTGCCTTCTTCACCTACAGCGCCGCCAACTACGTGAAGCTCAAGGACCTGCACCTGGCCGAAGGCTACGACCAGGCTTGAGCCCCCGACCCACTGCCCCAGGAATCCCCATGCATTACCAAACCGTTCTGTTCGACCTCGATGGCACCCTGACCGACCCGCGCGAAGGCATTACCCGCTCGATCCAGTTCGCCCTCGGCAAGCTGGGCATCGACGAACCCGACCTGAGCAAGCTGGAACACTTCATCGGCCCACCGCTGCTGCAGGCGTTCATGCAGTTCTATGGGTTCGACGAAGCCAGGGCCTGGGAGGCGGTGAATTTCTACCGCGAGCGTTTCAAGGTCACCGGCCTGTATGAGAACCGCGTGTTCGACGGTGTCACGCCGCTGCTGGAAACCCTCGGCGGGCAGGGCCGCCAGCTATACATCGCGACTTCCAAGCCGTGGGTGTTCGCCCGCGAGATCGCCCGGCATTTCGATTTTGCCCGGCACTTCAAGGTGATCTACGGCAGCGAACTGGACGGCACCCGCACCGACAAGGTCGAGCTGATCCGCCACCTGATCAGCGAGGAAGGCCTGGACCCAAGCGATACCCTGATGATCGGCGACCGCAAACACGACCTGATCGGCGCCCGAAACAACGGGCTGGATGCGGCGGCGGTGGGGTATGGCTTCGGCAGCCACGAAGAGTTGAGCGCCGAGGCGCCGGCCTATCACTTCCAGACCCTGGATGAGCTGCATCAGGCGTTCCTGCAACGCTGAGCCGATAGCTATCGCAGGGCTTGCGTACTTCTGTAGGAGCGAGGCTTGCCCGCGATAGCGTCCCCCCAGACACATCCCGCACAACAGACAAACCCCGTCCCGCCCTTCTTCGATCTAGCCTGAAAAACACGATCAAGGAGGATCTCCCATGCCCAGCAAACCCCACGCCCATCGCCTGCGTACCGGGCGCTACTCGCACCCCGGCCAAATCTACGTCCTCACCTCCGTCACCCAGAACCGGGAACCGCTATTCAACGACTTCCACTTGGGCCGCCTGGCAGTGGCGGCGTTCAAACAGGCCGAACAGGAACAACTCGCCCACTCACTGGCCTTTGTCGTCATGCCCGATCATTTTCACTGGTTGGTCGAACTGCATGGCGCCACCTTGCCAGTGCTGATGGGCAGGACTCGCTCGCGCATTTGCGTATCGTTGAATCGCCAGCGGGGGCGCAAAGGGGCAGTCTGGCAACGTGGTTACCATGATCGGGGCATTCGCAAGGAAGAGGATTTACAGGCTGTCGCAAGGTATATCGTGGCCAACCCGTTACGCGCGGGGTTGGTGAGGCGGGTGGGGGATTATTCGCTTTGGGATGCGATATGGGTTTGACGATCCGACCTCATCGCGGGCAAGCCTCGCTCCTACAGAAGCACGCAGGCCCCTTGTAGGAGCGAGGCTTGCCCGCGATGGCGTCCTTTCAGACACCACCCATCAAGGCTTGCAACGCCGCCTTGCGCTTTTCAGCCGGCAGCGCGCCGAGTTTCTCCACGGCCTGGTAAAACGCCGGCCAATCGCCGTTCACCTGCTGGAACAAGGCGGCAAATGCCGGCACCCACTGGTCGTACAGGCCGAAAGGCAACAGCCTGGCGTTGTTCAGCGGGGTATTGATCCAGAAGTCGTAGCGCGAGTCACCGTGCCATTGGCTGTCCTTCAGCTGTCGGTAATCCCGGCGCAGCTGTTCGAACTCGGCGGCCTTGCGCTGGCGCATCTGCTCGGCGGACAGCGGCAGGGCATACAGGCGTTCCAGGCGCTGGCGGGTATCGAGGATCAGTTGGATGAACTGGTCCTTCTGCTTGACCAGGGCATCGCTGGCCGGCGGCAGGTTGCGTGCCGCGCGCCATTGCCGGGTGCCTTCCTGCTCGACGAAGGTGGCGAAGGACTCGTTGAACTCGGTGTCGTCCTTCACATAAAAGCGCTGATGGGCCAGCTCGTGGAAGATCAGGGTCGCCAGGCGCTCGTCGCCCCAATGCAGCATCGAGCTGAGGATCGGGTCGTTGAACCAGCCCAGGGTCGAGTAGGCCTCCACCCCGCCGATGGCCACATCCATGCCCTGCTGTTTCTGCAAGGCCGCCTCGCCGCGGGCCGCGCCCTGGCTGTAGTAGCCGCGATAGGCCACGCAGCCGGCAATCGGAAAGCAGTGGGTCTTGGGGCTCAGGGAAAACTCGGGGGTGCTGAATACATTCCACACCACGTAGGGCCGGCCAATGTCGGCGTAGAGGCGGTAGCTCTGGTTATCCGGCAGGTGCAGGTGCTGGCTGGCGAAGCGCCGGGCCTTCTGCGACTGGGTCAGATGAGCACGTAATAACGGGTCGCGAGCCGGGTCGGCGATGACCTGTTCGACCGGCGTGCGGGCCCGCAACAGCTGCCATTGGCCACTGGCCAGCTGGCCGTAGTAACCCACGCTGGAACAACCGTTGAGCAGCAAGAGCGCCAGGCCCGGAAACAAAAAGCGTAAAAGATGATCAAGTAACCCATGGCTTGAACGCGGCCTAATCAAATCGAATCATCCTTCGAGAGTCTGCCCCCAAGACTATCTCGCCTGCCTGGAGTTTCGCTATGCGCGTGTTGCTGCTGACCACCGGACTGTTGACCCTGAGCGGCTGTGCCGGATTGCCCGCCCCCGATCCGACGCAAGCCTGGATCGACCTCGACAGCCACCAGGACACCGCGCTGCAGGCGCTGGAGGTCGACGAAAAGGCCTGGGCGGACCGCCGATATTTCGAGGTCCAGCCCGGCAACCATGAGCTGAAGGTGCGCTACCAGTTCGCCGTGGAGCCCAGCAATATCGGCCCGGACAGCGAACCCCTGTGGCGCGACTGCCAGCTGAATGTGAAATACAAGGACTTCAACGCCGGCCAGCGTTATCAGTTGCAGACCGGCAATATCGGCTTCCGGCCCTGGGCCAAGCTCTATGACCAGCAGCGCAATCTGGTGGGTACCGGCCAACCGGCGGGCTGCCAGCGCACCTGATCGGCGCTATGCTTGAGGCCTTTCCCCGGACGGCCCGACCTCATGCGCCAACCCTTGCTGCTGCTTGCCCTGACCGGCCTCGTTGCCTGCTCCAGCCCTCTGCCGGCGGTGGACCCGCAACAGGCCTGGGTCGATTTCTCCACCCCGACGCCGGGCGGCAAGCTGTTGATGGCCGAGCGCCTGGACAACCAGCGCCTGAACGATGGCCGCTACTTCCAGGTCACCCCGGGCAGTCATGAGTTGATGGTGCGTTTCGATTTCGAGGTGTTCAGCGGGCGCCTCGGCATGATGAACGATCCGGCGGAACGCCTGTGCTATCTGAGCCTGCGCTACGACCATTTCGAATCCGGCCAGCGTTATCTGCTGGAAGCCCGCTCGCTGGGTTTCACCCCCAGTGCCCGGCTGTACAACGCCAAGCGTGAGCTGCTGGCCGAAGACCATATGGTCAACTGCGTGATCTGAACGATCAGCTGTCGTTTCGCTGATAGATGATCGCCTTGGTGCCGTTTTCGCAGGTACCGACCACCATGGCCACGTCATGCTTTTCGGCTTCCTCCTTGCTGACAATCTCCAGGGTGTAGGAGGGCACGGCGTTGGCCTGGATCTTGATTTCAATCTCTTTCTTGAGTTCTTCGCAGTCCTTCGGGTCCGCCAGGGCCGAGGTGGCCAGCGCGCAACAAACAACTGCCAGGGCAAAACGTTTCATGTGTGGAGCTCCCTTTTATGCAGCGCCCATGGTCATGGGCTGAGCCTGCAGTCATGCATTCGACCACATTTTCATGAAACGAGTTCTGACGCCGCGCATATCTGGCGCGCGGGTCTTGCGAAGTGAACGCCATCGCGAGCCATCGAACGGCGGCCGGTTGCTCCTGCAAAAGGCCGCGTTCGTGAGCTCACGATGGGATGTAGCAGTTCGACAATGGCTCAGTTGACCAGCGTCGCATCCAGGCTGATCTTGGCGTTCAGCACCTTGGACACTGGGCAACCTTCCTTGGCCTTCTTGCTCAGTTCATCGAACTGCTGCTGGCTGGCGCCGGGAATCTTCGCCTTGAGGATCAGGTGCACCGCGGTGATCGCAAAACCGCCATCGACCTGGTCCAGCGTCACTTCGGCATGGGTGTCGATGCTGTCGGCCTTGAGCCCGGCCTCGCCGAGAATCATCGAGAAGGCCATGGAAAAACACCCCGCGTGCGCGGCGCCGATCAGTTCTTCCGGGTTGGTGCCCTTGCCGCCTTCGAAACGTGCCTTGAAGCCGTAGGGCGCTTCGCGCAGTACCCCGGTTTCAGTGGAAATCGAGCCGATGCCGGTTTTCAGGTCCCCTTCCCAGTGAGCCGATGCTTTCTTGATGATGCTCATGCCTGTCTCCTCGAGAACGGGCGCGAAAGGCCGCGCCCTTGTGGTTTTCTGCTACTCAGGGTTCTAGAGGATAGAAGGCTCGGCGAAGTTCATCCTGCCTGAATCCACCGTTTATCCGGACAGCAAATTCAGCTTGGCTATTGAAACTCGGGTATATGCCCACATTGCATGAAACAGGCTTACAGCATTCGGCAGGTTTTGGCTCATGGCAAAGGCCTGCACACCACTGGAGAAGCAGGCTTATGAAACCACTGTCCGACGTTAAGTTTTCCACCCTCGACCTGGTCCCCGTGCGCGAGGACGGCAGCCCGGCGCAATCGCTGCGCAATTCCCTGGACCTGGCCCGCCATGTAGAGAAGTTCGGCTACACCCGCTTCTGGGTCGCCGAGCACCACAACATGGACGGTATCGCCAGCTCCGCGACCTCGGTGCTGCTGGGCTATCTGGCCGGCGGCACCTCGAGCATTCGCGTCGGCTCCGGTGGCGTGATGCTGCCCAACCATGCGCCGCTGGTGATCGCCGAGCAGTTCGGCACCCTGGAAAGCCTGTATCCGGGGCGCATCGACCTGGGCCTGGGCCGCGCGCCGGGTTCGGACCAGATGACCGCCCGCGCCCTGCGCCGCGAACGTTCCGGCAGCGCCGACGACTTCCCTGAAGACGTGGCCGAACTGATGGCCTACCTCGGTCCACGCACCCCGGAACAACGGGTGATCGCGGTGCCGGGAACCGGTACCCAGGTGCCGGTGTGGCTGCTGGGTTCCAGCCTGTTCAGTGCGCAACTGGCCGGTGAGCGCGGCTTGCCTTACGCCTTCGCTTCGCATTTCGCACCGCGCTACATGCACGAGGCGATTCGCGTGTACCGCAATCACTTCAAGCCCTCGGCCGTGCTCGACAAGCCTTATGTGATGCTCGGCGTGCCGCTGGTGGCGGCCGATACCGACGAACAGGCCGATTACCTGGCGACCTCGGTGTACCAGCGGATCCTCGCGCTGATGCGCGGCCAGAGCCTGGTGCAGCGCAAACCAGTGAAGAGCATGGACGGCCTGTGGCTGCCCCATGAAAAAGACGCCGTGGGCAGCTTCCTCGGCCTGGCGATGATCGGCAGCCCGGCGAAGATCCGCGCCAAGCTCGAAGTGCTGATCGAACAGACCGGCGCCGACGAGCTGATCTTCACCTGCGACCTGTACGAACACGCCGACCGCCTGCATTCCTACGAGTTGCTGTCGCAGGTGATGAAGGGTTGAATCTGCAATCGGGCCGAAGGACTCAGTGATCCAGAGGCCTTGCGCGCCCTTCGGTCGCGATCGCAGCCTGCGGCAGCGGCTATAAGGGGGCGCCTGGCTGGAATAGCCAGGCACAAAAAAGCCGACGCATCGCGTCGGCTTGTTCATTTCTACAAGGGCTCAGCCGCGCTTGTAGACGATTTCCTTGGTACCGCCTTCGCAGGTACCGACCACTTTGCCGCCAGCCGCGCTGCCTTTGTCGACAATTTCCAGCGAATAGCCCGACACGCCTTTGGCATCGAGCTTCGCGGCGATTTCGCCTTTCAGCTCTTCGCATGGCTTGCCGGCAGCAAGGGCTGTTCCCGCGACACTCAACAACGCTAAAGCCATTACCAGTTTTTTCATCGGTCACATTCCCTGGTCGAGTCAAAAATAAGCGTCAAGCCCCGGCCTGCTCGGCTGCGAGGCAGATATAGCGCTTCGCCATTCCCTATGGCAATCGGCCAGCGCCCAAGTTCAACAGCCTAGCCCAGGTTCAGCTGTTGGCAATGCGGAAGCCGACCTTGAGCGTGACCTGGAAATGCGCAGCCTTGCCATCGCGGATGTGCCCGCGGGTTTCCGTGACCTCGAACCATTCCAGGTGCTTGATGCTTTTGTTGGCTTCGGCCAGCGCATTGTTGATGGCGTCTTCGATGCTGGTAGGGGACGAACCAACCAGCTCGACTTTCTTGTAGGTGTGATGATCAGACATGGCGTTCTCTCCTTGATGAGGTAGATCAAAGCCTAGCAGCGATTACCGGCGACACTTGGGCAAGCCCCGGCCGATCGGTGCTCAGATTTAATGCACTTTCGCCAGGCCGCGCAGTCGGACCCTTACAGACCCCTCAATCAACAATGCAGGAGAGCCACCATGGCCAACACTTCGTTACGCAAAGCCTCATTGGAAAGCATGGAAGCCGAGATCGAAAGTCTGCTCAAGTCACTGGAAAGCCTAAAGGACGATGCTTCGGACGAGTCGCGCAAAACCCTCAAGACGCTGAAAAGCAACGCCGAGAATGCGCTGAGACATTCGCGCAGCCTGCTCAGCGATGCCTATGAAGACGTCAAAGTGAAAACCCGTGAAACCGGGATCGCCACCCGCGACTACGCCCAGCAACACCCCTGGACCACCGCCGGCGTCGCCGTGGGCGCGCTGGGCCTGCTGGCCGCTTACCTGCTGTGCAAGCGCGGCAATTAAGGCGTCTGGCGCAGCTCGTTGCTGAGCCACTGCGCCAGTTGTCGGGCGCGCCCGTCCGCGGCGCGCTTGGGTAGCCACAACGCCAGTTGCCCCGGGGTTTCACAGAAACCCCAGGGGGCAACCAGGCGCCCGGCACGCAGGTCCTCGGCCACCAGCGGCTGCGGCGCGATCGCCACGCCCAGCCCGGCCACCGCCGCCTCCAGCAAATAATACAAATGCTCGAAACCCTGGCCGAACTTCAGCGCCCCGGCGTCAATGCCGTTCTGCCGCGCCCAGCTGGGCCAGGCCTGCGGGCGCGAGGTGGTCTGTAGCAATGCCTCGCCGAGCAGCGCACTGGCCGGCGCCTCGCGCAGTTGCTCGTAGCGGCTGTAGCGCGGGCTGAGCACCGGGCCGATGCGTTCGCTGGCCAGTTCATAGACCTGCATGTCCGCCGGCCACGGTGGCTCGGCGAATACCAGCAAGGCATCCAGCCCCGGCCGGCGCGGGTCGAGATCGCCTTCGCCAGCCGACAGGTGCAGGCGCAGGTCCGGCAGGTCGGCATTCAGCCGCCCCAGGCGCGGAATGAACCAGCGCGCCAACAGGCTGCCGGAACAACCGAGCACGAAGGGCGCATCGGCGGTGCTCTGGCTCAGCTCGGCGCAGACCGTGCGCAGGCGCTCGAAGGCATCGCTGCTGGCATCGCGCAGGCGCACCCCGGCATCTGTGAGTTTCAGGCCGCGCCCTTCCTTGACGAACAGGCTCACCCCAAGATGCTCTTCAAGCACCTTCAACTGGCGACTGACCGCGCCATGGGTGACGTGCAGCTGTTCAGCCGCCTGACTGACACTGTTCAGGCGGGCGGTGGCTTCGAAGGCCCGGAGGGCGTTCAGCGGGGGCAGGTCATGGCTCATGGGATATGTGAGTTTTCCTGACAGGTTGTAGCGATCTTATCGGTTTTCAGCCTGGGGCGTCAGGGGTAGAGTGAACGCCATTGCCTGTCCACGCATTCACCCTTTTGACGAATCACCGGGAGCGCCCCAATGACCCAGACCAACCTGCGCAACGGTCCTGATGCCAACGGCCTGTTCGGCGCGTTCGGCGGCCGTTACGTCGCCGAAACCCTGATGCCGCTGATCCTCGACCTGGCCCGCGAATACGAAGCAGCCAAGGAAGATCCGGAGTTCCTCAAGGAACTGGCCTACTTCCAGCGCGACTACGTCGGCCGTCCGAGCCCGCTGTATTTCGCCGAGCGCCTGACCGAGCACTGCGGCGGCGCCAAGATCTACCTCAAGCGCGAAGAGTTGAACCACACCGGCGCGCACAAGATCAACAACTGCATCGGCCAGATCCTCCTGGCGCGGCGCATGGGCAAGAAACGCATCATCGCCGAGACCGGCGCCGGCATGCACGGCGTGGCCACCGCTACCGTGGCGGCCCGTTTCGGCCTGGACTGCGTGATCTACATGGGCACCACCGACATCGAGCGCCAGCAGGCCAACGTGTTCCGCATGAAGCTGCTGGGCGCCGAAGTAATTCCGGTGGTCGCTGGCACCGGCACCCTGAAGGACGCGATGAACGAAGCCCTGCGTGACTGGGTGACCAACGTCGACAGTACCTTCTACCTGATCGGCACCGTGGCCGGTCCACACCCTTATCCCGCTATGGTCCGCGACTTCCAGGCGGTGATCGGCAAGGAAACCCGCGAACAGCTGCAAGCCCAGGAAGGCCGCCTGCCGGACAGCCTGGTGGCGTGCATCGGCGGCGGTTCCAACGCCATGGGCCTGTTCCATCCGTTCCTCGACGACAAGAGCGTGCAGATCATCGGCGTCGAAGCCGCCGGCTACGGCATCGAGACCGGCAAGCACGCGGCCAGCCTGAACGGCGGCCTGCCTGGCGTGCTGCACGGCAACCGCACCTTCCTGCTGCAGGACGAGGATGGCCAGATCATCGACGCCCACTCGATTTCCGCCGGCCTCGACTACCCGGGCATCGGCCCTGAACACGCCTGGTTGCACGATATCGGCCGCGTCGAATACACCTCGGTGACCGACGACGAAGCCCTGGCCGCGTTCCACCAGTGCTGCCGCCTGGAAGGCATCATCCCGGCCCTGGAAAGCGCCCACGCCCTGGCCGAAGTGTTCAAGCGCGCGCCGAACCTGCCCAAGGATCACCTGATGGTGGTCAACCTCTCGGGCCGTGGCGACAAAGACATGCAAACCGTGATGCACCACATGGAACACTCTCAACAAAAGCACTCCCAGCAGGAGAAACACTGATGAGCCGCCTGCAAACGCGCTTTGCCGAGCTTAAGCAACAGAACCGCGCCGCCCTGGTGACCTTCGTCACCGCCGGCGACCCGGGCTACGACGCTTCCCTGGCGATCCTCAAGGGCTTGCCGGCAGCCGGCGCCGACGTGATCGAGCTGGGCATGCCCTTCACCGACCCGATGGCCGACGGCCCGGCGATCCAGCTGGCCAACATCCGCGCCCTGGAGGCCAAGCAGAACCTGGCGAAAACCCTGAAAATGGTTCGCGAGTTCCGCGCCGGCAACAACGACACGCCGCTGGTGCTGATGGGTTACTTCAACCCGATCCACCACTATGGCGTGCCGCGCTTTATCGCCGAAGCCAAGGAGGCCGGCGTCGATGGCCTGATCGTGGTCGACATGCCGCCCGAGCACAACGCCGAGCTGTGCGACCCGTCCCAGGCCGCCGGCATCGACTTCATCCGCCTGACCACGCCGACCACCGACGACGCGCGCCTGCCGAAGGTACTGAACGGCAGCTCGGGCTTTGTCTACTACGTCTCCGTGGCCGGTGTGACCGGTGCCGGCTCCGCCACCCTGGAGCACGTGGAAGAGGCGGTGACCCGCCTGCGTCGCCACACCGACCTGCCGATCAGCATCGGTTTCGGCATCCGCACCCCGGAGCAGGCCGCGGCCATTGCCCGCCTGGCCGACGGCGTGGTGGTGGGTTCGGCGCTGATCGACCAGATCGCCAATGCCACCAGCTCCGAGCAGGCCGTGGACGGCGTGCTGAGCCTGTGCGCCTCCCTCGCCGAAGGGGTGCGTCAAGCCCGTGTCAGCTGAGGGTAAAGTTCCTGATACAGAGGAATTAGCCTCGGGATCCACAGACTAAACCGGCAAGACCAAGGGGTTCAGGACCAGGTTCTGAACCCCTTTTTGTTGTTCGTGTTCTGAGGAAGACCCGATGAAAATGCCCAAACGCCTGATTGCCGGTCTCGGTGTGCTGATGCTCAGCGCCAGCCCGCTGCTGCACGCGGTCGCCGACCCACGTGACGACCACGATCGCGGAGGCCCGCAACAGGGTCGCTACGACAATCGAGGGGACAATCGCGCGGACAATCGTGGCGATGAACATCGCGGCCCGCAGGCCGATCGGCGTGGCGGCCCGCCCCGGGATTTCGGCCCAGTGCGCGAGACCATTCGCGACAATCACGCCTACTTCGTACGTGGCGCGCCACCGCCCCACGGCATCCATCTGGTGCGCGGCCAGCCGCTGCCTCGCGGCTACTACGGCGAACGCCTGGACAACCGCGCCCTGGCGCACCTGCCGTACTACCAGGGTTATGAATGGCGGCGCATGGGCGCCGATATCGTGCTGATCGCGGTGGGCAGCGGGATCGTCTACGAGATCCTCGACGGCGTGCTGTATTGACCGCCCGCTCCTGTAGGAGCACAGCTTGCGTGCGATGAAGGCGATGCGGTGCGTCTGTCACAACGCGCCATCGTTCATCGCGGGCAAGTCGGATCGCCGCCCGCTCGCTCCTACGGAAAACGAGCGTGCTCGCGAACAGCTCAAAAAATCGACAGATCCAGCGGCCTGATCGCTCCCATCCAGACCGCATGCTCCGTGTGATCCTTCAGGTCGTCCCCGGTATCCGGGTGCAGAAACACCACCAGCCCGTTGCGATTGAGCGCCAGCCACGGCAGCACCACCCCCAGGTACTGCGGCTCGAAGGCCAGCTGGCAGCTCCAGTCCGGATGCGGGCCGACCGGCCGTTCATGCACCCGCCCCATCTTCAACGGAAACAATTGCGCCGCCTGTTCACACAGGGCCCGCGCCTGGTCGATGGTGCTGGCGTCGAAATACACGTGGGCGTGATAGCCCTTGATGCGTTGCATGGAAACCTCGTGACTGAAGTCGAAACCTGATGCCTGCCCACAGGTCAAAATATCACCAGTGTAAAGAAACGAGCCGCGCCATGAAAAATGCCGAAACCCCGGTGGTCAAGCTGGTGCTCTATGGTGCCATGAGCGGCCTGGGCAGCGCGCTGATGGCGGAATTCATGCGGCGCCAGCATGAAGTCATCGTCATCCTCGACGACCTGACGGCCCTCGAGCCCCTTCCCGGTTTGCGTACCAAGTGCGGTGACCTGTTCGACACTGCACGGGTCAGGCAAAGCGTGGCCGGGGGCGATGTGGTGGCCTGCCTGCTGGATGCCCCGGGGCTGCCCATGGGCCTCGAACAGCAGGAAAACCTGCAGCTCGAACCCCGGGAGCAAGTGCGCGCGGTCGAAGCGCTGATCGCCGGCATGCAGATCGCGGGCGTCCGGCGTCTGTTTCTGGTGGGGAATTTCGAGGTGCTGGACCAGCCGGAGATGGAAGGTTACCCAGACCGCCAGGCGGCCGAAGCCATCCTCGATGCGCTGCAAGGCAGCACCTTGCGCTGGACCCTGGTGAATGCGCCGCAGAGCGTCCCCGGGCTGACCCTGGAACATTTCAGCCAGCCCGTCGGCAGCCTCCCGCCGAAGCTGGACAAGCCAGTTCAGCGACTGGCGCGGGTGGCCGCCGGCATCGCCGATGAACAGCAACTGAACCTGCATGTGGGCGAACACGTGAACTTCGTGTGCTGAGCCTTGATCTCAGATGGCAATCGAAGGCAGGCCCAACCCGGTCAAGGATTGCGCACTGTTGGCCTGCTCGGCCATCAACCAGTCAAAGAACCGCTGGATCAGCGCCCCGCGACGTTTGCGCTGGGGCAGGACCACGTAATAGCCGTAGCGGGAAATCAGCGTTTCGCTAATCGGCCGGTACAACAGACCTTGCGCCAGCAAGTTATCCACAAGGTGGCGCCAGCCAATGGCCACGCCCTGTCCGCCGATCGCCGCCTGGATCAGCAGGGTGTAGTTGTCGAAACGCAGCTGCCCCGGCGCCGGCGGGGTGGCGATCCCCAACTCGCGAAACACGCCGCTCCAGTCGAACCAGTGGCTGCTGTTTTCCCCCTTCAGGTGCAGCAGCGGAAACTCCAGCAGCGAATGGGCGCCGAGGGGCAGCGATCGCTCCTTGAGCAAGAGCGGGCTGCACACCGGAAACACTTCCTCGTTGAACAGCCAATGGCTTTCACCCTGCTTGAAACGGCCATCGCCAAACAGCACCGCCACGTCGATATCGCTGCGCAGCATGTTGTGGCTGCGCTCGCTGGTGACCAGGCTCACGTCCACCTGTGGATTGGCGGCATGGAAGCGGTGCAGGCGCGGCATCAGCCAGTAGGCGGCAAAGGCGAAGTCGGTGGCCACCTGCAGCACCTCATGCTGATGCTGGGCGGTGATGGCGCTCAGGCCGCTGTCGATGCTCTGCAAGCCGGCCTGCACCTGTTCGAACAACTGGCTGCCGGCCTCGGTCAGTTCGATGCCACGGTAGATGCGGTCGAACAGCCGGGTGCCGAGCTGTTCCTCCAGCCGCTTGATCTGCTGGCTGATGGCCGGTTGGGTGGTGCCCAGCTCCACCGCCGCGGCGGTAAAGCTGCGCTGGCGCGCCGCCGCCTCGAATACGCGGAACAGGTCCAGGGACAGGTCGCCAAGCGCTTCATACATAAGCTGTGCTTATCCTAGTCATTGCCGTACATGGGCTTTACCGCGAAAGCCACGGGTTACATGCTCGATCTCAGCACTTTCGCATAACTGCCCACTATGGAATGCCGCGAATACATGAAGCGCAAGAACATTCTTTTCATCATGGCCGATCAGATGGCCGCGCCAATGTTGCCGTTCTACGGTCCATCGCCCATCAAGCTGCCGCACCTGAGCCGTCTCGCCGCCCAAGGCGTGGTGTTCGACGCCGCCTACTGCAACAGCCCGCTGTGCGCGCCCTCGCGCTTCACCCTGGTCAGCGGCCAGTTGCCGAGCAAGATCGGCGCCTATGACAACGCCGCCGACTTCCCCGCTGACGTTCCGACCTACGCCCATTACCTGCGCCGCCTGGGCTACCGCACCGCGCTGTCGGGCAAGATGCATTTCTGCGGCCCGGACCAGCTGCACGGTTACGAAGAACGCCTGACCAGCGATATCTACCCGGCCGACTATGGCTGGGCGGTGAACTGGGACGAGCCGGACGTGCGCCCGAGCTGGTACCACAACATGTCCTCGGTGCTGCAGGCCGGGCCATGCGTGCGCACCAATCAGTTGGATTTCGACGAAGAGGTGGTGTTCAAGGCCCGCCAGTACCTGTTCGATCACGTTCGCGAAGACGGCGACCAGCCGTTCTGCCTGACTGTGTCGATGACCCACCCGCACGACCCCTACACCATTCCCAAAGCCTTCTGGGACCTGTACCGCGACGAGGATATTCCGCTGCCGCAGACCCCAGCCCAGGCCGAGCTCGACCCGCATTCCCAGCGCCTGCTCAAGGTCTACGACCTGTGGGACAAGCCGCTGCCTGTGGATAAGATTCGCGACGCGCGTCGCGCCTATTTCGGCGCATGCAGCTATATCGACAGCAACGTCGGCAAACTCCTGGAAACCCTGGAGGAAACCGGGCTGACCGACGACACCATCATTGTCTTCTCCGGCGACCACGGCGACATGCTCGGCGAGCGCGGCCTCTGGTACAAAATGCACTGGTTCGAAATGGCCGCGCGGGTGCCGCTGCTGGTCAGCGCGCCGGGGCAGTTCGCCGCTGGCCGGGTGGGCCAGGCGGTCTCGACCGCCGACCTGCTGCCGACCCTGGTGGAACTGGCCGGTGGCCAACTGCAAGCGGATCTGCCGCTGGATGGCCACTCCCTGGTGCCGCACCTGCAAGGGCAGGGCGGACATGACGAAGTCTTTGGCGAATACATGGCCGAAGGCACCATCAGCCCGCTGATGATGATTCGTCGCGGCCGCTACAAGTTCATCTACAGCGAAGACGACCCCTGCCTGCTGTTCGATGTGGCCAACGATCCGCGCGAGCAGGAAGAACTCAGCCAATCGCCGCAACATCGCCAGCTATTCGAGGATTTTCTCCGCGAAGCACGGGCCAAATGGGATATCCCGCACATTCACCGACAGGTACTCGCCAGCCAGCGCCGCCGTCGCTTCGTCGCAGGCGCCTTGAGCCTCGGCAAGCTGAAGAGCTGGGACCACCAGCCACTGGTCGACGCCAGCCAGCAATACATGCGCAACCACATCGACCTCGACGATCTGGAGCGCAAGGCTCGTTATCCACAACCCTGCCAAAACCAATAACGTAAGGGGAAGAGCATGCAAAGGTTATCCACAGCAGTGACGGCCGCGCTTCTGGCGCTGGGCAGTGCTTCGATCCCGGCCCTGGCCTGGGCCGAACAGGGGTGCGAGACCGTGAAGATGGCCGACCCGGGCTGGAGCGACATCGCCGCCACCAACGCCATCGCCGGTTTCCTGTTGGACGGCATGGGCTACAAGGCCAAGGTCGATACCCTGGCGGTGCCGATCACCTTCGGCGGGCTCAAGGACGGCCAGGTGGATGTGTTCCTGGGCAACTGGATGCCGGCGCAGCAGGGCTTCTACGACAAGTTCGTGGCCAATGGCGATGTCACCCAGTTGGCGAAGAACCTGGACGGCACCGAGTTCACCCTGGCGGTGCCGGATTACGTCTGGGACGCCGGCGTGCATGACTTCAACGACCTGAACAAATACGCCGAGCTACACCCAAAAGAAGTCGACAAAAAGCTCTACGGCATCGGCTCCGGGGCCCCGGCCAACCTGTCGTTGCAGGAGATCATCAAGAAGAACGACTTCGACCTTGGCCAGTGGAAACTGATCGAGTCCAGCGAACAGGCGATGCTCGCCGAAGTCTCGCGGGCGGTGAAAAGGCAGAAGTTCGTCACCTTCCTCGGCTGGACCCCGCACCCGATGAACGTGCAACTGAAAATGCATTACCTCAAGGGAGGCGAGAAGTACTTCGGCGACACCGGCAGCGTCTACACCCTGACCCGCAAGGGTTATGCACAGGCCTGCCCGAACGTCGGCAAACTGCTGAGCAACCTGAGCTTCACCCAGGAAATGGAGAACAGCATCATGGCTGAGGTGGCCAACAAGAAGGTCAGCAACTTTGACGCAGCCAAGGCCTGGATCAAGGCCAACCCGGCGGTGCTGGACAAGTGGCTGGACGGGGTGAAGACCCTCGACGGCAAGGATGCGCTGCCGGCGGTGCAGGCCAAACTCTAACGCCCGTCGTAGGAGCGAGGCTTGCCCGCGATGCGGGCGACACGGTCCTCCAGATGGACCCTGTGCGCAGTTTTTGGGGCTACTGCGTAGCCCATCGCGGGCAAGCCTCGCTCCTACAGGAAACCCTGGCGGAATGGGGCAAGCCTTCCGGCAATGCTTTACCCTGACGCCCCTGAACACCTTCACCCGCGAGGACCCATGGCCTGGCCCAATCGCCATTCACTCTTGCCCTTCCTGAGCTGGCTGCCCCGGCAGACCCGCGCCAGCGTCGGGCGCGACCTGCTGGTGGGCCTGAGCGGCGCCATCCTCGCCCTGCCGCAATCCATCGCCTATGCCCTGATCGCCGGCCTGCCGCCGGAATACGGCCTGTATGCCGCCATCGTCCCGGTGCTGATCGCCTGCCTCTGGGGTTCTTCCTGGCACCTGATCTGCGGTCCGACCGCGGCGATTTCCATCGTCCTCTACGCCAGCGTCAGCCCCCTGGCGGTGCCGGCGTCCCAGGACTACATCACCCTGATCCTGCTGCTGACCCTGCTCGCCGGCCTGTTCCAGTGGCTGCTGGGGCTGTTGCGCTTCGGCGCGCTGGTGAACTTCGTGTCCCATTCAGTGGTGCTCGGCTTCACCCTCGGCGCCGCGGTGGTGATCGCCTTGGGGCAGTTGCCCAACCTGCTGGGCCTGGACTTGCCGAGCGAGGCCACCGCGCTGAACAGCCTGACCTCGCTGTTCGCCCATCTCGATGCCGTGGATAAACCCTCGCTGATCCTCGGCCTGGGCACGCTGGTCGTCGGCCTGGCCCTGAAACTGCTGGTGCCGCGCTGGCCGTCGCTGCTGATCAGCCTGATCCTCAGCGCTCTGGTGGTATGGCTGTGGCCGGCGCTGTTCGGCCAGGTGAAGCTGGTCAGCGCCTTTACCGGGCGGCTGCCGCCGTTCAGCCCGCTGCCGCTGGACCTGGACATGATCCTGCGCCTGCTGCCCAGCGCCGTGGCGGTGGGCATGCTCGGGCTGGTGACCAGCCTGTCGATCGCCCGCTCGCTGTCGGCGCGCTCCGAGCAGTTGCTCGATGCCAACCAGGAAGTCCGCGCCCAAGGCTTGTCGAATATCGTCGGCGCGTTCTTCTCCGGCTACCTGTCGTCCGGCTCCTTTACCCGTTCCGGCCTGAGCTACGAAGCCGGCGCCTGTTCGCCCCTGGCGGGGGTGTTTTCGGCGCTGTGGGTGGCGCTGTTCGCCGTGGCCGGCGCGGCGCTGATCGCCCATATCCCGATCCCGGCCATGGCCGGGAGCATCCTGCTGATCTGCTGGGGGTTGGTGGACCATCACGGCATTCGCGCGCTGTTCCGGGTCAGCCGCGCCGAATTCGTGGTAATGAGCCTGACCTGTGTCGCCACCTTGCTGTTGGAGTTGCAGACAGCGATCTATGCCGGGGTCCTGGCGTCGCTGTTCTTCTACCTCAAGCGCACCTCGCAACCGCGCGTGCAGCATGGGCGCGAAGGCGACGAGGACATCCTGCGGGTCGGCGGCTCGATCTTTTTCGGCGCCAGCCATTACCTGCAAGTGCGCATGCAGCGCTGCCATGCGCCACGCCTGGTGATCGACGCCCGGCAGATCAACTTCATCGACTATTCCGGGGTGGCGATGCTGCACCAGGAAGCCCGCCGCCTGCTGCGGCAAAACCGCAGCCTGACCCTGCGCCGGGCGCGGGCCTCGGTGATCGAAGAGTTGAGAAAGCTCGAGGGCGCGGAGAAATGCCCAATCCGGTTTGAGGATTGATCGCGGGTTGCAGCGCAGTTATAGCGGCGAACCCATCGCGGGCAAGTCGGATCGCCGCCCGCTCGCTCCTACAGGTTCGTGTCGAACCTCAATGTTGTGTACGACACAATTCCGTAGGAGCGAGGCTTGCCCGCGATGAACGATGACGCGGTGCCTCAGAGCGCCAGCTGGCGCCGCAGCTCCGCCAGCACCGGCGCGGTGTCCGGGCGCACGCCGCGCCACAGGAAGAAGGCTTCCGCCGCCTGTTCGGCGAGCATGCCCAGGCCGTCCATGGAAATCGCCGCGCCGTATTGGCTGGCCCAACGACAGAAGGCGGTCGGCTCCTTGCCATACATCATGTCGTAGCAAACCGTCTTGCCCGGCTCGATCAGGCTGGCGGCGATCGGCGGCACGTCGCCGGTGAGGCTGGCCGAGGTGGCATTGATGATCAGGTCCACCGGCTCGCGCAGCCAGTCGAAACCACTAGCGGACACCGGCCCCAGGTCGCCGAACAGCTCGGCCAGCAGCTCAGCCTTTTCCACCGTGCGGTTGGCGATGATCACCGACGCCGGCTGTTCCGCCAGCAGCGGCTCCAGCGCGCCACGCACCGCACCACCGGCACCCAGCAGCAGAATGCGTTTGCCCTTGAGGCTGAAGCCGGCGTTGACCGTAAGGTCGCGCACCAGGCCGGCGCCGTCGGTGTTGTCGCCCAACAGGCTGCCATCGGCGAGCTTGCTCAAGGTGTTCACCGCGCCGGCGCGCTGGGCGCGGGCGGTCAGGCTGTCGGCCAGGCGGTAGGCGTCTTCCTTGAACGGCACCGTGACGTTGGCGCCACGCCCGTCGACGAAGAACCCGCGGGCACAGCCGGCGAAATCGTCGAGGGGCGCCAGCAGGGTGGTGTAGACCAGCCGCTGCGCCGTCTGCTCGGCGAACAGCCGATGAATCAGCGGCGACTTGCTGTGGCCGATCGGGTTACCAAAAACGACGTACTGATCCATCCAATAAAACCCTCATGCACGCCCCTGAAGGAGCCAGCTTGCTGGCCGACAGGGGCGCTACGCTGTTCTGTTCAATCGCATTATCGTCCAGCGCCGGCCAGCCGGCTGCAACGCTTTACGCGGAGCCCGCCAGCCAGTCGCGGTCCTGCAGGAAATATTCGGTCAGGCGCGCTTCTTCGCTGCCCGGCTCGGCTTTCCAGTCGTAGCCCCAACGGACCTGCGGCGGCAGGGACATGAGAATCGACTCGGTACGCCCGCCCGATTGCAGGCCGAACAGGGTGCCGCGGTCGTAGACCAGGTTGAATTCGACATAACGGCCGCGACGGTATTCCTGGAACTCGCGCTGCTTCTCGGTATAAGCCAGGGCCTTGCGGCGCTGGACGATCGGCAGGTAGGCCTCGAGGTAGGCGTCGCCGATGGCGCGCATGAAGGCGAAGCTGGTGTCGAAGTCCCACTCGTTGAGGTCGTCGAAGAACAGGCCGCCGATGCCGCGTGGTTCATTGCGATGCTTGATGTGGAAGTAGCTGTCGCACCAGGCCTTGTAGCGCGGGTAGACGTCCGGGCCGAACGGCGCACAGGCCTTTTCCGCGACGCGGTGCCAGTGCACACAGTCATCGATGTTGGCGTAGTAGGGGGTCAGGTCGAAACCGCCGCCGAACCACCAGACCGGCTCTTCGCCTTCTTTTTCAGCGATGAAGAACCTTACGTTGGCATGGGAAGTCGGCACATGGGGGTTGTGCGGGTGGATCACCAGCGACACGCCCAGCGCCTCGAAGCCACGGCCGGCCAGTTCGGGCCGGTGGGCGCTGGCGGACGGCGGCAAACCGCTGCCGAACACGTGGGAAAAGTTGACGCCGCCTTTCTCGATCACCGTACCGTCGGCAATCACCCGGGTACGCCCGCCACCGCCGGCCGGTCGGGTCCAGGCGTCTTCGACGAAGCGCGTACCGCCGTCTTCGGCTTCCAGGGCAGCGCAAATGCGGTCTTGCAGGTCGAGCAGGTAGGCTTTTACGGCCTCGGTGCGGGTAGTCATGGCATCACCTTGAATCGGGCAAAGCTACGCGGCGCCAGGGATATAGCAGGGGGCCTGCGCAAATGGGCGCGTAGCATAACACTGCGCGGGGGCCGGTCGCAGTTGACGGCGGTCAAGCATAGGAGTCCGATAAGGCACTTTCGCGACACGACCGAGGAGAGATTGCAGATGGCCAAACGTATCCAGTTCCGGGCCCATGGCGGCCCGGAAGTACTCGAGTATGTGGATTACCAACCCGCCGAACCGGGCCCGCAACAGGTCCGCGTGAGCAACAAGGCCATCGGCCTGAACTTCATCGACACCTACTACCGCAGCGGTCTCTACGCGCCGCCGGCCTTGCCATCGGGCCTGGGCGCCGAAGGGGCCGGGGTGGTCGAGGCGGTGGGCAGCGCCGTGACCCGCTTCAAGGTCGGCGATCGCGTGGCTTATGGCAGCGGTCCGCTGGGCGCCTACAGCGAGGTGCATGTGCTGCCCGCGGACAATCTGGTGCACCTGCCGGACAGCATCAGCTTCGAACAGGCCGCCGGGGTGATGCTCAAGGGCCTGACCGTGCAATACCTGCTGCGCCAGACCTACGAGCTCAAGGGTGGCGAAACCGTGTTGTTCCACGCGGCCGCCGGCGGGGTCGGGCTGCTCGCCTGCCAGTGGGCCAAGGCCCTGGGGGTGAAGCTGATCGGCACCGTCAGCTCGCCGGAAAAAGCCGCGCTGGCAAAATCCCTCGGCGCCTGGGAAACCATCGACTACAGCCATGAAGACGTGGCCAAGCGCGTACTGGAGCTGACCGACGGCAAGAAATGTCCGGTGGTCTACGACGGTGTGGGCAAAGACACCTGGCTGACCTCGCTGGACTGCCTGCAACCACGAGGCCTGATGGTCAGCTTCGGCAACACCTCGGGCGCGGTGGAGGGGGTCAACCTGGGCATCCTGGCAGCCAAGGGCTCGCTGTACGTCACCCGTCCGACCCTGGGCACCTACGCCAGCAACGCCGAGAGCCTGCAGGCCATGGCCGACGATCTGTTCGGCATGATCGCCAGCGGCAAGTTGAAGATCGAGATCGGCCAGCGTTATCCACTGGCGGACGCGGCGAAGGCGCAGACCGAACTGTCGGCGCGACGCACCACGGGGTCGACCATTCTGCTGCCTTGAAATGCATCGCGGGCAGCCTCGCTCCTACGCAACCGTGTGGTACACAGCATTGGGTTCGACACGAACCCGTAGGAGCGAGCGGGCGGCGATCCGACTTGCCCGCGATAAACGATAACGCGGTGTCAGGCCGGGCGAACGATCCTGCCGCTCACCAGGTCGCGGATCAGGCTCGGGTTCTTGCGCCCGCCCAGGTTGCCGCCCAGGACCATGTCCAGTTGCCCGCGGAAATACTGCTCGACGCGAATCCGCGTGCGCGCGGCCGGGCGCCCCTGGGGGTTGGCCGAAGTGGAAATCAGCGGCCCCACCAACGCGCACAACTCACGCACCACTGGATGATCGCTGACCCGCAAGGCTACGGTGTCATGGACCCCGGTGACCCATTCCGGCAACAGATTCTGATGGGGCACCAGCCAGGTGTTCGGGCCCGGCCAGGTGCTGGCCATGCGATCGAGCCATTCCTGGGGGAAGTCCTCGAAGAGAAAATCGAACTGGCGGATGTTGTCGGCGATAAGGATCAGGCCCTTGTCCACGGAGCGCGACTTGATGGCCAGCAACCGGTCCACCGCCTCTTCGTTCCACGGGTCGCACCCCAACCCCCAGACTGCTTCGGTTGGATAGGCAATCACCGCCCCTGCGCGAATTTCTCGTGCGGCTTGTTGCACACGCCAACTGCTGACCATTGCTGACTCTCCGGATTAAGGCTGTGCGCAGTTTACCGATCCTGCCTATAAAGCCTAGGGTCTGTACGAAAAGTCGGCGAGCGAAGGTCAGGCAAGGCAAAAACAGGCGAGGAACGGCCGGGGTCGCGTTCGACTTTAGGGGCCTAAATGAGCATTCCGAGCCTGTTTTTAACGCAGCATGGCCTGCGTAGCGCCGAAGGCGCCCAGCGTGCAGCCACTTTTCGTACAGAGCCTAGCCTTTTGCCCGGGCATACCAACAGCCTCCTTCGCATACCGCATGGCCCTCCAGCTCCAGTTCGGTGAGCGCCGCCAGCACCTTGGGCAGGCTCCAGCCACTGGCCTCCACCAGGCCCTCGCTGGTCTGCGGCGCGGCGTGCAACAGCGCCAGCAACGGGTGAGCGGGCGCGGCCGTTGGCGGGGCTGTGGATAACGGCAGCCGTTGCCAGCCACGCAAGGCTTCGAGGATATGTTCGATGGTCTCCACCAGCACCGCGCCATCGCGAATCAGTTGATGACAGCCCCTGGCCCCGGGGTGATGGATCGACCCCGGTATCGCATACACCTCGCGGCCTTGCTCGGCGGCGAGCCGGGCGGTGATCAACGAACCGCTGGCGACGCTGGCCTCCACCACCAACACGCCAAGGGACAGGCCGCTGATGATCCGGTTGCGCCGGGGAAAGTGGCTGGCGTGGGGCCCGGTCTCCAGCGGGAACTCGGAAACCACCGCGCTGCCCTGGGCGATCATGGCGTCGGCCAGGCGCCGATTGCGCTGTGGATAAAATTTTTCCAGGCCGGTGCCCAGTACGCCGACGGTCTGCCCACCGACCTCCAGGGCGGCCTGGTGCGCCGCACCATCGATCCCCAGCGCCAGGCCGCTGGTGATGACAAAACCGGCGGCGGCCAGGCTGCGGGAAAAGGCCGCGGCGGTGTCCATGCCGGGCCTCGAAGCGCGACGGCTGCCGACCACCGCCAACTGCGGTTTTTCCAGGATCCGCGGATCGCCGGCGACAAACAGCAGCGGCGGCGCATCGGCAATTTCATTCAGCAGTGGCGGGTAGTCAGGCTGGTCCCACATCAGTAAATGCTGGCCCGGACGCTCCAGCCAAGCCAATGCACGGCTGGCGCCATCGCGCACCTCGGCGTTGCGCCGGGCCTCGGCCGCGCCCGCCGGCAGGCCCAGCGCATGCCAGGCACTGGCCGGCGCACTGATGGCCTTGGCGGCCGAACCGAAGGCTTCGAGCAGCAGCTGAAAACGCTTCGGGCCGAAGTCCGGCAAACGGTGCAAACGTAGACGGGCTTCCAGTTCCGCGGGGGAAACCGGAGCCTGGACAGGCAGTGACATGGGATCATCCTTGATCGTTATAAGCCCAGCTGAAGCAGGAATAAGCTGTGGATAACTCTGTTGGTAACTTGTTGACGGGTTTACGGGTTACGCACCTTGTCCATGATCGCCAGGGAGCGGGAAGCGTTGAGCACCAGGCCGTAGCTGAGCTTGTCGTAGGTGCGGAAAACCATCAGCAGGCCGGCCCGCTCATCCGGCATCTTCACCTGGCCGCCGGCCACCCGATCGCGCACGGTTTCACCGGTTTTCAGCACCGCCAGCACATTGCCTTCAGCCAGGCCATCGCGCCGCCCCTTGTTCAGCGTCACCACGTCCAGCGCGCCGATCTGGGTGACGCCCCGTGGCACGTCGATGATCAGGCCCTCAACCGCCCGGCTCGGCGGACTGGGGGCAAAGGTCGAGTTGATGGTCCGCGGCTCGCCGCTGAACAAGCGGTCGCCCAGGCGCACTTCCTGGGTGGTGCGCTGCAGTTGCAGGGTGGCGATATCGCCCTCGACCGCGACCACCTCGCCGCCGCCGATCTCGTCGGCATTGATTCCCAGCAGTTCGCCGCTCTGCGGGTCGGTGTAGGTCTTGCCCTGGCGAAAGATGCCGTAGGCCGACTGTTCCGGGTCGAAACGGCCGCGCGCGAAGATCCGGTCGCCGGTGCCGCTGAGCACCCGTTCGGCATCGCCGGCGACTATGTAGGGCGCGCTGTTGAAGGCGTCGGCCCGGTCGAGGATGCGGTTGCTCAGCAGAAAACTGTCGATGGCCTGCAGCGGAATGGTCGGGATCGCCTCGACCAGCGGCGTGCGGCGCACCTGGGGCGACAGCTTGAGGGTGCCCCGGAAGGCGCCGCGTTCCAGGGTCAGGCGTGGTTCGCCGTCGACTCGTACCAGCGCCAGGGAGTCGCCGGGGTAGATCAAATCGGGGTCGGCAAGGCTGGAATTGGCCTGCCAGAGCGCCGGCCATTGCCAGGGATCGCGCAGAAAGCGGTTGGCGATGCTCCACAAGGTATCGCCCGCCACCACGGTGTAGCGCTGTGGATAACCCTCCCGGAGCGGCACCTGCGCCTGGCCGAAACCGGCCCAGCCCACGAGCAGCAAGGCGAGTAGTGATTTCCTCATGCGGTGAATCCCTTTATTATGTGTACTCGCGTGAAACGCCGGCGCCTGTGCGCTCCCTGCTCCTGACCGAGCACGTTTTACAACGGTTGCCCTTCCAGAACCCGCAAGGCCTCCGACTCCGAACTTACTTCACACGTGTAGCAACTACGCTTATGGCCATTTTAAACATCCTCGAATTCCCCGACTCGCGCCTGCGCACTATCGCCAAACCAGTGGCCGTAGTGGACGACGAAGTGCGTCAGTTGGTCGACGACATGTTTGAAACAATGTATGAGGCGCCCGGCATCGGCCTGGCCGCTACCCAGGTCAACGTGCACAAGCGCATCGTGGTCATGGACCTGTCCGAAGACCGCAGCGAGCCACGGGTGTTCATCAACCCCGAGTTCGAAGCGCTCACCGACGAGATGGGCCAGTATCAGGAAGGCTGCCTGTCGGTACCGGGCTTCTACGAGAACGTCGATCGTCCGCAACGCGTGAAAATCAAGGCCCTGGACCGTGACGGCCAACCTTACGAACTGATCGCCGAAGGCCTGCTCGCGGTGTGCATCCAGCACGAATGCGACCACCTCAACGGCAAATTGTTCGTCGATTACCTGTCCACGCTCAAACGCGACCGGATCAAGAAGAAGCTGGAAAAGCAGCATCGTCAGCAGGCTTGATCCCCTTCTTCCAAAGGCTTGCAGCGGCAAGCCTTTTTCTTTTCTGCGTATTTATTAGCGAGAATTCCCATGACTGAGCCTCTGCGCATCGTCTTTGCCGGCACCCCGGAATTTGCCGCCGAACACCTCAAGGCCCTGCTCGACAGCCCCTACGAGATCGTCGCGGTCTACACCCAGCCGGACCGTCCGGCCGGGCGCGGGCAAAAGCTGATGCCGAGCCCAGTCAAGGAGCTGGCGCTGGAGCACGACATCCCCGTGTTGCAGCCGCCGACCCTGCGCAACCCGGAGGCCCAGGCCGAACTGGCGGCCCTCGCGCCGGACCTGATGGTGGTGGTCGCCTACGGCCTGATCCTGCCGCAGGTGGTGCTGGATATTCCGCGCCTGGGTTGCATCAACAGCCACGCTTCGCTGCTGCCACGCTGGCGCGGGGCAGCGCCGATCCAGCGCTCCGTGGAAGCCGGTGACGCCGAGAGCGGCGTGACCGTGATGCGCATGGAAGCCGGCCTGGACACCGGGCCGATGCTGCTCAAGGTCAGCACCCCGATCAGCGCCGAAGACACCGGCGGCAGCCTGCATGACCGGCTCGCCGAAATGGGCCCGCCAGCCGTGGTCCAGGCTATCGCCGGTCTCGCCGCTGGAACCTTGCAAGGCGAGGTCCAGGACGACAGCCTGGCCACCTACGCCCACAAGCTGAACAAGGACGAAGCGCGGATCGACTGGAGCCGCCCGGCGGTGGAGCTGGAGCGCCTGGTACGCGCCTTCAACCCCTGGCCGATCTGCCACAGCACGCTGAACGGCGAAGCCCTGAAGGTGCTGGCCGTCAGCCTCGCCGAAGGCAAGGGCGCACCGGGAACCATACTCGGCGCCAGCAAGGACGGCCTGCTCGTCGCCTGCGGTGAGCAGGCGCTGTGCCTGACCCGCCTGCAATTGCCCGGCGGCAAGGCGCTGAACTTCAGCGACCTGTTCAACAGCCGTCGCGAGAAATTCGCCACCGGCACCGTGCTCGGACAAGCGGCGGACGCCCAATGAACCCGCGTCTGGCCGCCGCCAAGGCCCTGACCTCGGTCCTCAATGGCAAGGCCTCGCTCAACAGCTCGCTGCCGACCCTGCTGGACAAGGTCGAAGTACGCGATCGCGGCTTCACCCAGGACCTGGCTTTCGGCACCGCGCGCTGGCAGCCCCGGCTGACGGCGCTGGCGGCCAAGCTGTTGCAGAAGCCGTTCAAGACGGCCGATGCCGATGTCGAGGCGCTGCTGCTGGTGGGCCTCTATCAATTGCTCTACACCCGCGTCCCGGCGCACGCCGCCATCGGCGAAACCGTGGGCTGCGCCGACAAGCTGAAAAAGCCCTGGGCCAAGGCGCTGATCAATGCTGTGCTGCGCCGCGCCCAACGCGAGAGCGAAGCGCTGTTCGCCGAGCTGGAGCGCGACCCGGTGGTGCGTACCGCCCATCCGCGCTGGCTGCAAAAGTCCCTCAAGGCGTTCTGGCCCGAGCAATGGGAAGCCATCTGCGCCGCCAACAACGCCCACCCGCCGATGATCCTGCGGGTCAACCGCCGCCATCATTCCCGCGCCGCCTACCTCCAACTGCTGAGCGAGGCCGGCGTCGCCGCCAAGCCTTGCGTCTACAGCCAGGACGGCATCGTCCTCGATGAAGCCGCCGACGTGCGCAGCCTGCCGGGCTTCGCCGAAGGCTGGATCAGCGTGCAGGACGAGGCGGCGCAACTGGCCGCCGAGCTGCTGGAGCTGGCGCCGGGACAACGGGTGCTGGACGCCTGCTGCGCGCCTGGCGGCAAGACCTGCCACATCCTCGAAGTCGAGCCCGCGCTGGCCGGCGTGGTCGCGGTGGACCTGGAAGCCAAGCGCCTGGTACGTGTCCAGGAGAACCTCGACCGCTTGGGCCTGAGCGCCGAGCTGATCGCCGCCGACGGCCGCGACACTGCCGCCTGGTGGGACGGCAAACCGTTCCAGCGCATCCTGCTGGACGCGCCGTGTTCGGCCACCGGGGTGATCCGTCGCCATCCGGATATCAAGCTCACCCGTCAGGCCGATGACATCGCCGCCTTGGCCACCCTGCAAGGCGAACTGCTGGACGCCATGTGGTCGACCCTGGAAGTCGGCGGCATCCTGCTGTACGCCACCTGCTCGACCTTGCCGACCGAAAACACCGAGGTGATCGAGGCTTTCCTGGCCCGGACCCCAGGCGCTCGCGAACTGGACATCGCCGGGCAACTGGGCCAGCCTCCGGCCGGCCTGAAGCAGCCCCACGGTCGCCAGCTGCTGGCGCAAGAGGGCGGCCACGACGGGTTCTACTACGCCAAGCTGATCAAGATTGCCGCCGCGCGCGGTTAAGAAAGGTTCGAAGGGAGTGACTGGATGAAGATCATCATCCTCGGAGCAGGGCAGGTGGGTGGCACGCTGGCGGAGCATCTGGCCAGCGAAGCCAACGACATCACCGTAGTCGACACCGATGGCGAACGCCTGCGCGATCTCGGCGACCGTCTGGACATCCGCACCGTACAGGGCCGCGGTTCGTTCCCGACGGTGCTGCGCCAGGCCGGCGCCGACGATGCCGACATGCTGGTCGCGGTGACCAACAGCGACGAAACCAACATGGTCGCCTGCCAGGTCGCCCACACCCTGTTCCACACCCCGACCAAGATCGCCCGAGTCCGCGAAGCGGCCTACCTGACCCGTGCCGGCCTGTTCGACAACGAGGCAATTCCGGTCGACGTGCTGATCAGCCCGGAACAGGTGGTGACCAACTACATCAAGCGCCTGATCGAACACCCCGGCGCCCTGCAGGTGATCGACTTCGCCGAAGGCAAGGCCCAGTTGGTGGCGGTCAGGGCCTATTACGGCGGGCCGCTGGTGGGCCAGCAACTGCGCCAACTGCGCGAGCACATGCCCAACGTCGACACCCGCGTCGCGGCGATCTTCCGCCGTGACCGGCCGATCCTGCCCCAGGGCGATACGGTGATCGAGGCCGACGACGAAGTGTTCTTCATCGCCGCCAAGGCCAACATCCGCGCGGTGATGAGCGAGATGCGCCGCCTCGACGAGTCCTACAAGCGCATCGTCATCGCTGGTGGCGGGCAGATCGGCGAACGCCTGGCCGAAGCCATCGAGAGCCGTTACCAAGTGAAGATCATCGAGATGAACCCGGCGCGTTGCCGCTACCTCTCGGACAACCTCGACAGCACCGTGGTCCTGCAAGGCAGCGCCTCGGACCGCGACCTGCTGATGGAAGAGAATATCGCCGACGCCGATATCTTCCTGGCCCTGACCAACGACGACGAGGCCAACATCATGTCCTCGCTCCTGGCCAAGCGCCTGGGGGCCAAGAAGGTGATGACCATCATCAACAACCCGGCCTATGTCGACCTGATCCAGGGCGGCGATATCGACATCGCCATCAGCCCGCAGCTGGCCACCATCGGCACCCTACTGGCCCACGTGCGCCGTGGCGATATCGTCAGCGTGCACTCGCTGCGCCGTGGCGCGGCGGAAGCCATCGAGGCGATTGCCCATGGCGACGCCAAATCGAGCAAGGTGATCGGCCGCGCCATCGAGGACATCACGCTGCCGCCAGGCACCACCATCGGTGCGATCATCCGAGACGAGGAAGTGCTGATCGCCCACGACGACACGGTGATAGAGGCCGGCGACCACGTGATTCTGTTCCTTGTGGATAAAAAACATATCCGCGATGTGGAGAAGCTGTTCCACGTGGGGTTGAGCTTCTTCTGACCCGCAATCTGCGTCGTTGGTCCTGGCGTCATCGCGGGCAAGCCTCGCTCCTACGGTCCGCGTAATCTTGTAGGAGCGAGCGGGCGGCGATCCGGCTTGCCCGCGATAGCGATCCCACTGATTCCCCTTATCTCGAGGTGTCCCATGCTCGAATCCCTGGAAAAAATGCTCGCCAAGGGCATGGATAACTCGCTGCTGCGCTTCGGCCTGGGCAAGGGGTATCTGGATCTGCACGAATACGCCAAAGCCGCCGAGCACCTGCAACGCTGCGTCGGTTTCGACCCCAAGTATTCGGCGGCGTGGAAGCTGCTGGGCAAGGCTTACCAGGGGCTGGAGGACTATCCGGCGGCGCGCCAGGCCTGGGAACAGGGCCTGGAAGCAGCCCGCGGGCATGGCGACAAGCAGGCGGAAAAGGAAATGACGGTGTTTCTCAAGAAGCTCGAGCGCCAGACCAAAGGCTGACCGTAGCCGCTGCCGAGTGAGCGAGGCTGCGATCGACCGCGAAGCGGTCGTAAAACCAGGCGCCGCAATCCGCCAGACAATCCTGGTGCGCAGGTTTAGCGAGGACTGCGTCCTCGTACGCAACCTCGCAAGCTCGGCAGCGGCTACAGAGACAGGGTCAGAGATAACGCAGGCCGATCCCCTCGGCGTCCACCAGCACCACCTCCATCTTCACTCGCGGGGCGCTCATCGGCAGGCCTTGCACCTGGCCGTAAACCACCGCGCCCTTGGGCAGCGCCGCCAATGCAGGGTGCTGGACGTACACCCCACTGGCAGACAGGTTGCGCGTCTGGCCCAGGCATTCGCCGAAGCTTTCGTGCTGGATCTTGATCCTCAGGGATTTGCGCGAATCGGGCATATGCTGTGCTCTGCTTCAGCCTTTGTGGATAACCTTGGGCCAAAGGTTATCCACAGATCGTGCCAGGCGGTCAGTACCAGCGTTCTTCGCCGGCCGGACGTTTCTTGAAACGCTTCATGCTCCACATGTACTGGCTCGGATAAGCCCGTACATAGCGCTCGACCACCTGGCTCATCGCCGCGCAGGAGGTCTCGGTATCGGTGCTGTACATCGCATCCGGCGCGGCTTCGAGGATTACCTTGTAGCCCGAACCGTCGGGCAGGCGCAGCGCATGCAGGAACACCCCGACCGCTTTGCCGCCGGCGAGCATGTTCGGCACGAACTTGCTGGTCAGCGCCTTGGTGGCGAAGAAGGGCACGAAGATCCCGGCGGATTCGGCCGGTTCCGGGTCGGCGGGAATGCCCACCGCACCACCTTTGCGCACTTCCTTGATGACGCTGAGGATGCCTTCCTTGGTCGAGGCCGCCACGCGGTTGCCCAGCTGGACCCGCTGCTTGCGCAGCAGTTCGTCCACCGCCTTGAGCTTCGGAGGGCGGTAGAAAATGATCGGTTTGCACTGGCTGCAATAGAAATGGTTGAGCACTTCCCAGTTGCCCAGGTGGCTGGTGATGCCGACCACGCCCTTGCCCGACGCCAGTGCCTCTTGCAGCACCTCGAGGCCCTCGACTTCATGCACCAGGGCGATCGAGCGCTCGGCCGGCCAGATCCAGGCGCAGGCGCTTTCGGTCAGGGACTTGCCGATGTCTTTCAGGCTCTGTCCCACTAAACGCTCGCGTTCGGCGGCGTCCATCTGCGGAAAGCACTTGGCCAGGTTGATCCGCACCACATCGCGGGAACGGTTGGGGGTCTTCCACATGATCCAGCCGATGGCCGAACCGACCGCCTGCACCGCGCGCCAGGGCAGCAGGGCAAACAATCGCAGAGCGCCTACCAGCAGGGCGCCTTTAAACTTATCCACAGGTGACTCCTGATATCCGGGTCATGAACCTTGTCGCAAGCCGGTTATTCTAACCGCCCGTTTGCCAGGATGGCGTAGCGATCGCAGTCCTGAGTGTGATCCATCACCATGCCCGAAGCCTGCATCAGCGCATAACAGATGGTCGGGCCGACAAAGGTGAAGCCGGCCTTTTTCAGGCCCTTGCTCATCGCCTCGGCCTCTGGAGTCACCGCCGGGACCTCGCTGCGGTCCTTGAAATGATTGACCCTGGGCACCCCGCCGACGAACGACCAGAGGAATTCCACCGGGTCCTCCAGCGCCATCCAGGCCTGGGCGTTACGCCGGGCGGCAGCGAGTTTCAGGCGGTTGCGGATGATCCCGGGATCGAGCATCAACTCGTCGATTTGTGCATCGCTCATCTGCGCCACGCGCTGCACATCGAAGCCGAACAGCACCTGGCGATAACGCTCGCGCTTCTTCAGGACGGTGATCCAGGACAGGCCGGCCTGGAACCCTTCGAGCAATAACAACTCGAACAAACGCTGCGCATCGCGTAGCGGCACGCCCCACTCCTGATCGTGGTACGCCATGTACAGGGGATCTTCGTTGCACCAAAAGCAGCGTGGCATAAGGCTCCAGTGGGCGTGCGCACAACTGAATCGGGTATACTCCCGCTCTTTAAATCGCAGCCCAAGTAACAGGTGAATTTCGTGAGCCAGCCTACGCCAGCCGTGCGTACCTTCCAAGACTTGATCCTCGCCCTCCAGCAATACTGGGCCGAGCAAGGTTGTGTGGTACTTCAGCCCTACGATATGGAAGTAGGCGCCGGCACTTTCCATACCGCCACGTTCCTGCGCGCCATCGGCCCGGAAACCTGGAACGCCGCTTATGTGCAGCCCAGTCGTCGCCCGACTGACGGCCGCTACGGCGAAAACCCGAACCGTCTGCAGCACTACTACCAGTTCCAGGTGGTCTTGAAGCCGAACCCGGAAAACTTCCAGGAGCTGTACCTGGGCTCGCTCAAGCACGTCGGCCTCGACCCTCTGGTACACGACATCCGTTTCGTCGAAGACAACTGGGAATCGCCGACCCTCGGCGCCTGGGGCCTGGGCTGGGAAGTCTGGCTCAACGGCATGGAAGTGACTCAGTTCACCTACTTCCAGCAAGCCGGTGGCATCGAGTGCTACCCGGTGACCGGCGAGATCACCTACGGCCTGGAACGCCTGGCCATGTACCTGCAGGGTGTGGATTCGGTCTACGACCTGGTCTGGGCCGACGGTCCGTTCGGCAAGGTGACCTACGGCGACGTGTTCCACCAGAACGAAGTGGAGCAGTCGACCTACAACTTCGAACACGCCAACGTCGAGAAGCTGTTCGAACTGTTCGATTTCTACGAAAGCGAAGCCAAGCGCCTGATCGAGCTGGACCAGCCGCTGCCGCTGCCGAGCTATGAAATGGTCCTCAAGGCCTCGCACACCTTCAACCTGCTGGATGCCCGTCGCGCGATCTCCGTGACCGCGCGTCAGCAGTACATCCTGCGTGTGCGCACCCTGGCGCGTTCCGTTGCGCAAGCCTACCTGCTGGCCCGCGCCAAGCTGGGCTTCCCGATGGCAACCCCGGACCTGCGTGATGAAGTGTTGGCTAAGTTGGAGGCGGCACAATGAGTGCGCAAGATTTTCTGGTTGAACTGGGCACTGAAGAACTGCCACCCAAAGCCCTGAACACCCTGGCCGAAGCCTTCCTGGGCGGTATCGAAAAAGGCCTGCAGGCCGCCGGCCTGAACTTCGAGGCCAAGCATGTCTACGCCGCGCCACGCCGCCTGGCAGTGCTGATCAGTGGCCTGGCCACCCAGCAGCCGGATCGCAGCATCAACCTCGACGGCCCGCCGCGCCAGGCCGCCTTCGACGCCGAAGGCAACCCGACCCAGGCCGCCCTGGGCTTCGCCAAGAAATGTGGCGTGGACCTGAGCGAAATCGACCAGAGCGGGCCGAAGCTGCGCTACAGCCAGAGCATCAAGGGCAAGCCGACCACCAGCCTGCTGCCGACCATCGTCGAAGACTCGCTGAACGACCTGCCAATTCCGAAACGCATGCGTTGGGCCGCGCGCAAGGAAGAGTTCGTGCGTCCGACCCAATGGCTGGTGATGCTGCTCGGTGACCAGGTCATCGACTGCACCATCCTCGCCCAAAAAGCCGGTCGCGACTCCCGTGGTCACCGCTTCCATCACCCGGAAAGCGTGCGCATCACCTCGCCGGCCAACTACCTGGACGACCTGCGTGCCGCCTACGTGCTGGCCGACGCCAACGAGCGTCGCGAACTGATCAGCAAGCGCACCGAAGAACTGGCGCGCCTGCAGGAAGGTACTGCCATCGTTCCAGCCGATTTGCTGGACGAAGTGACCGCCCTGGTGGAATGGCCAGTGCCGCTGGTGTGCTCGTTCGAGGAGCGTTTCCTCGAAGTACCGCAGGAAGCCCTGATCACCACCATGCAGGACAACCAGAAATACTTCTGCCTGCTGGACGTCGACGGCAAGCTGCTGCCGCGTTTCATCACCGTGGCCAACATCGAAAGCAAGGACCCGCGCCAGATCATCGAGGGCAACGAGAAAGTCGTTCGCCCACGCCTGACCGACGCCGAGTTCTTCTTCAAGCAGGACAAGAAACAGAAGCTCGAAGACTTCAACCTGCGCCTGCAGAACGTGGTGTTCCAGGAGAAGCTGGGCAGCGTCTACGACAAGGCCGAGCGCGTCTCGAAACTGGCCGCGTTCATCGCCCCGCGCATCGGCGGCGACGCCCAGCGTGCCGCGCGCGCGGGCTTGCTGTCGAAGTGCGACCTGGCCACCGAAATGGTCGGCGAGTTCCCGGAAATGCAAGGTATCGCCGGTTACTACTACGCCCTCAATGACGGCGAGCCGGAAGACGTCGCCCTGGCGCTGAACGAGCAGTACATGCCGCGCGGCGCCGGCGCCGAGCTGCCAAGCACCGTCACCGGTGCCGCCGTGGCCATCGCCGACAAGCTCGACACCCTGGTCGGCATCTTCGGCATCGGCATGCTGCCAACCGGCAGCAAGGACCCGTACGCGCTGCGTCGTGCCGCGCTGGGCGTGCTGCGCATCCTGATCGACAAGAAGCTCGACCTGGACCTGACCGAAGCCGTGGCGTTCGCCGTCAGCGCGTTCGGCGGCAAGGTCAAGAGCGCCGGCCTGGCCGATCAGGTCCTGGAGTTCATCTTCGACCGTCTGCGTGCCCGTTACGAAGACGAAGGCGTGGATGTCGCCACCTACCTGTCGGTCCGTGCCCTGAAGCCGGGTTCGGCCCTGGACTTCGACCAGCGCGTTCAGGCCGTGCAGGCCTTCCGCAAGCTGCCGGAAGCCGCCGCGCTGGCCGCGGTGAACAAGCGCGTCTCGAACCTGCTGAGCAAGGTCGAAGGCAACGTGCCGACCACCGTGGAAGCCAAGTACTTCGACAACGCCAACGAGTTCTCCCTGTACTCGGCGATCCAGCAAGCGGACCAGGCCGTGCAGCCAATGGCCGCGGCACGTCAGTACAGCGAGACCCTGGCCCGCCTGGCCGCCCTGCGCGAGCCGGTCGACGCCTTCTTCGAGAAGGTGATGGTCAACGCCGAAGACGCCAATGTGCGGGCCAACCGCTACGCGCTGCTGGCACGTCTGCGGGGTCTGTTCCTCGGTGTCGCCGACATCTCGTTGCTGGGGTAAGGCGTACGTGAAACTGCTGATTCTCGATCGGGACGGAGTGATCAATCACGACTCCGACGCTTACATCAAATCGGTGGAGGAGTGGATTCCGCTCCCCGGCTCGGTCGAGGCCATCGCGCAGTTGAGCAAGGCCGGCTGGACGGTAGCGGTCGCTACCAACCAGTCGGGCATCGCTCGCGGTTACTACGATGTCGCCACCCTCGACGCCATGCATGAGCGCCTGCGCGCTCTGGTGGCCGAGCAGGGCGGCGAACTCGGCCTCATCGTGTACTGCCCCCATGGCCCGGACGAAGGCTGCGCCTGCCGCAAACCCAAGCCCGGCATGTTGCAGACCATTGCCCGGCACTACGAAGTGGATCTGGCTGGTCTATGGTTTGTGGGCGACAGTCTCGGTGACCTGGAAGCCGCAAAAGCCGTCGACTCTCAGCCAGTTTTGGTAAAGACCGGGAAAGGCGAAAAGACCCTGGGGAAAACCCTACCGGTAGGCACCTTGATTTTTGACGACCTGGCGGCAGTTGCCGCTGAACTTATCCACAATTAGAGAGTTCTTCTGACATCCTGGCCAAGGACTGTTCGGGAGTGCGCTTTTTTAGAGGCGGGCAATGCCCGCAACGGTAAACGCCGCTATGTCGATCCTGCAGGCAATCAGAACCTTCTTCTTTTACCTGCTGCTGGGCACCAGTTCGTTGCTGTGGTGCTCCCTGAGCTTTTTTATCGCGCCCTTCCTGCCGTTCAAGGCGCGCTATCGCTTTATCAACGTCTATTGGTGCCGCTGCGCGTTGTGGCTGACCAAGGTGTTTCTCAAGATCCACGTGGAAGTGAAGGGCGCGGAAAACGTCCCCGAGCGTCCATGCGTGATTGTCTCGAACCACCAGAGCACCTGGGAGACGTTCTTTCTCTCGGCCTACTTCGAACCGCTGAGCCAGGTGCTCAAGCGTGAGCTGCTGTATGTGCCGTTCTTCGGCTGGGCCATGGCCATGCTGCGTCCGATCGCCATCGACCGCGACAACCCCAAGGCCGCGCTCAAGCAGGTCGCCAGCAAAGGCGACGAGCTGCTCAAGGACAATGTCTGGGTACTGATCTTCCCGGAAGGCACCCGGGTGCCTTACGGCCAGATGGGCAAGTTCTCCCGCAGCGGCAGCGCCCTGGCGGTCAATGCCGACTTGCCGGTGCTGCCGATAGCGCACAACGCCGGCAAATACTGGCCGAAGACCGGCTGGGTCAGGCACCCCGGCACCATCACCGTGGTGATCGGTGCGCCGATGTACGCCGAAGGCTCCGGACCACGGGCCATCGCCGAGCTCAACGACCGGGTCGCGGCCTGGAATGAGCAGGCACAGCGGGACATGGGTTCGCTGCCGCCGGTAGCCGCGGCACCGGACAAAATGGCCATCTGATTTTCTGTGGATAACCTGTGTACCGTTTTAGCGGAAATCGCTATATAAAATTCATAAATCGATGATTTATATACATATTTTATAAACCGTTAAAATCCCGAAAAACGTGCATAAGTTTTTTGGATGCGAAAAAACCGGCCTGGAGCCGGTTTTTTTTTCGCCTGTCGATATTCAGTCCGTGAGCAAGGGTAATTGCAGGCTGAAGGTTGTCCCCTCGCCGACCACGCTACGGCAGACAATCCGCCCTTCATGCCGGTCGACCACCGCCTTGACCATCGACAACCCAAGCCCCAGGCCTTCGCTGCCCTGGGCCGAGGCGAAGCGCTGGTACTGCACGAACAACTGCGGCAGATCCTCGGCCGCAATACCTTTGCCCTGGTCGGTGATATCGCAGATCAGCCAGCCTTCCGTGCAAGCGACTTGCACGCGGACGGTCGAGCCCGACGGGCTGTACTTGATGGCGTTTTCCAGCAGATTGAACAAAGCCCGGGTCAGCAGGGACTGATCGGCCAGCACCATGCCCTCGGCATCGTCGTCGAGGTCATGCACCAGCTGGATGTTTTTCAGCTGGGCGATGGTCATGGCCTGGTCGAACGCATCCAGCACCAGCATGGCGAACATGCTCGGCTGGAACTGATAGGCCTCGGACTCGGCCTTCGCCAGTTGCACGAAGGCTTCGGTGAGCCCCAGGGCGCGACGCACCTGCAGTTCGATCTGGCTGTAGATCAGCGTATCGCCCGAGCCTTGGTGCCGCTGTACATCAAGCAAGGCCAGGATCGCCGAATGGGGTGCGCGCAGGTCATGGGACAGGAAACGCAGCAGGGTTGCCCGCTGCTGTTCGGCATCCCGTTCGAGGCTCAGGTCGGTGAGGCTCAGCAGCCAGCCGATCGGCGTATCGCTGTCGATCGGCAGCAAGGGCGCCAGGTCCACGCGCAGGCTGCGCTGCTCGATATCCCTAAACTCCAAAGGCTGCAGTTGCGACAGGGCAGGGCGTTGCCCGTCCTGCAAGCCGGGATAACCCAGGCCCGCCAACTGGTGGACCAGATCCTCGCCGATCAGGGCATTGCCGAACACTTCGCGGGCGTTGCGGTTGGCCAGCAGCACGCGGCCGTCCGGATCGCTGATCAGGGTGGCCACCGGCAGATATTCCAGGCCATCGGCAATGAACCGGCGGGTGTCGCGGGTGCGGCTCAAGGCCTGCTCCAGAGCCACGATCTGCCCCTGCAGCACATCCCCGGCGGGGGTCTGGGTGCGTCGGCGTTCGGGCAATACCTTGGGTTCACTGTCCAGGCGCGCCAGTTCCCAGCCGAAGTAGGCCAGGATCACGCTCAGGCGGCGCCAGTTCCAGATCAGGTAGGCCAGCAGCATCCCCAACAGGCTGGCCACTGGTGGCCACCACAGCCCCAGGCGCAGCAGCCCGGCCGAACCGAGCAGGGCCGCCGCCATGCAGGCCAGGGTCAGCCACAACGCATGCCGCGGCCGTACCAGCAGCAATCCCAGCAGGGCCGCCACCAGCAGCACCGACAGCGCCGCTGCCGGCCATTGCCCCAGAGCGACGATGGTGCGCTGCTGCAACAAGCCATTGAGCAAGTTGGCCTGGATCTCGATGCCAGGGGTGGTGCCGACGCTGGCCGACTGCGGGGTGACATAACGGTCGCCCAGGCCGGGAGCGGTGGTGCCGATCAGGATCAGCTTGTCGCGCAACAACTCCGGCGGGACTTCGCCACGCAATACGCTGACATAGGGAACGCTGGGGAACCCGGCCTGGGCGCTGATGAAGGGGATGCGTATTTCGTTGCTGCGCAGCCAGCCCTGGGTGATCTGCGCGGTGTCCGAGCCAGGCATCGACAGGGCAGTGCCCGCCGGGTGCGCCTGTTGATAAAGCAGCCAGGCCAATTGTGCCTTCGGCGCCTGCGGTGGGCCTTCGCGCAGATAGACACTGCGAACCGTGCCATCGGCGTCGGCTTCGGCATTGATATGGCCGACCGCCTTGGCGCACTGATTCAAAGGCTGCACCGGCTCGATCTCGCCCAGCGGCTGACCGTAGCGGGCCACGCTCTCGCGCAGCAGGGGCAGGAATACCTGGCCCTCGCGGCAGATCGCCTGGGCCAGGCGCTGATCGTTCTCGGGGACGCTGTCGGGTTCGCTGAAGATCACGTCGAACAGCACGCCCTGGACCTTGGCCGCCGTCAGCCGATCCAGCAGGTCGGCGTGCAGGGTACGCGGCCAGGGCCACTGGCCCAACTGCTGCAGGCTGTAATCGTCGATGGTGATCAGCAGCAGGCGCGAATCGACCGGCAGCGGGCTGAGCCGCCGCAGGTTGTCATACAGCAGGTTATTCAGCGCCAGTCCGTGGCTCAGTGACAACAGGGCGGTCAAGGGCAGCAGGATCAGGCTGACCCATGCCCATTCCCGCACCAGACCGCCAAACAGTCGCTGGGCTTGCGTCGGCTCCCGGCCCTCGGGTCGGCGCCAGCGCCTCACCGACAAACCGCCGCGCACTTATTGAACACGCGTGGTCCTGGGGTAATAGAAGATGTCATAGACCCCCGTCTCTCCTTCGAGTCCGTGCTCATCGAAAGCAGAAAGGCGGACATGATAAAAAAAGGCTTCCAGGCCGCTGAAGTTGACTTCCGGCGTGCTGGAGAACTGTTCCTGCTTGATATTGAGGAAGGTCTTGTCGGTCGCCACCTGGGCCCGATAACGCTTGGCGCCCGGCAAGGGCTTCATGATCAGCTGCCAGACCGGCAGATTGCCCGTCTGGCCCGCCTGGCCCATCAGCTGCGGCGCGGGCAACAGATCGACCGGTTTCAGCGGGCCTTCTTTCTGGATGCGCAAACCTTGTCGCCCCATGACCTGGACTTCACCAGCCACAGGTCCGACCGGTTTATCCACAGGGCGTTTCTTGCCCTTGGTCTTTTTCGGCGCTTCGCCGTCTTCGCGATTGACCGCTACCTGGCCATTAAGCACTTCCACCAGCGACTGCTGATCGTCATTACGCACCCGGAAGTGCGTGCCGCGTACACCCAGCACGCCGATCGGGGTGACGATCTGGAAGCGGTCGTAATCGCTCGGGCGCTTGATGACATAGGATTCGATCTGCCCCTGCTCGAGCGCGACCTGGGGGATCGCATGTTCTTCGTTCAGGTGCAGGGTGATCTGGGAACTGGAGGGCAACACCACCAGCGAGCCATCGCCCAGGGACAGGCTGACGAATGCCGACGGCGAGGTCTTCACCCCTTCGAGTTCATCGACGCTCATGCCTTCTTCCAGGGGCACCTGGTTGCCCTTGGCATCCAGCTTCCAGGCTTCGCCCGTGAGGTGCTCGACCGTCGCCGGCAGCGGTTGGCCACGGCATTGCTGGTTGTCATCGATATAGGGAGGGCGTTTGGGTGCTGCAATGGCAGCCTGCGCCGTGGAAAAGGCCAGTGTGCTGCCGAGCAGAAATGAAACGAGCATGGCCCGGTGGCGGATGTGCAAGGAGGTCATGGGTTCATGGGTCCGTAGTCGCGCTCTTCTGAAGTCCGTGCCATTAGAACTGCATTGTTAGCGTTCTGACCATACCTCTTGAACCAAGGCTGGCCAGGGTCATTCCTTTACGGAACAAACAGCACAACCGCTAAAGAGCGGCTGTGCTGTTTTGCTCCATGCCGGCTGGATGCGAACCAGCGCATCCAGCCGCTCGGGTCAGTCTCGCTCGATGGAGATCAACCGATAGGCCAGAGCTCCCAGCCCTGCGCCCAACAGAGGTGCTACCCAGAACAGCCACAGCTGGGACACTGCCCACTCGCCGGCGAAGAAGGCGACCGCGGTGCTGCGGGCCGGGTTGACCGAGGTATTGGTGACCGGAATGCTGATCAGGTGGATCAGGGTCAGCGTCAGGCCAATGGCAATCGGGGCAAAACCGGCAGGCGCGCGCTTGGCGGTGGCGCCCAGGATGATCAGGAGGAACATCGCCGTGAGCACGACTTCGGTCAACAGCGCGGCGAACATCGAGTAGCCGCCAGGCGAATGTTCGCCGTAACCGTTGGCCGCGAAGCCCGCCGAAGCGTCGAATCCGACCTTGCCGGAGGCGATCAGGAACAGTACGCCACCCGCGGCGAGTCCACCGAGAACCTGAGCGACGATATATGGCAGCAGTCGGCTACCCGGGAAACGCCCGCTCAACCACAGGCCAACCGAGACCGCGGGGTTGAGGTGAGCCCCGGAAATCGGACCCAATGCGTAAGCCATGGTCAGGACGCTCAGGCCAAAGGCCAGGGCTACCCCCAGATAACCGATCCCGAACTGCGGAACGCCGGCCGCCAGCACGGCGCTCCCGCACCCGCCCAGGACCAACCAGAACGTACCGAAAAACTCAGCGCCGAATGTCTTCATCAGAGGCCTTCACAGATAAAAAATGAGGAGTTGTTTGTTGGCTGGCGGCGCCGTGGGGCCGCGCGGGAGAGGAGGGATGACACATCCCTGTGTCGGAGCATTACGTCCTGAGGAGGCACTCCTTGTATTCCCCTGTACTGCAAACCGAAGACGAGCCCCGGCCTGACATCCGCCAATCCGGCGGTTGACACTCCCTGTGTCGGAGCACTTCCGATTGCCCCTGTGTGCCACTCAGCGACTACGAATTTACCGACATGGCGTGGAGGCCGGGCCGGTTTGCAATATTTGTTCAGAATTGTCTGATCTAGAACACCCAACGCTGCTGCTCCTGATAGACCATGGGCTGCGCCATCTGTGTCTGTGGCGCGCTGATCGGGGCGAACCCCTGGGAGTCGCTGAACCCGATAGTGGTTACAGACGGGCTGAAATAACGCTGCACCGGCAAGGCGTAATCCGAAGACGGCAGCGCAGGCTGCTCCGCGGTCGACCCCAGGCTCAGGCAAGCCGCGAGCATCAGTGTGGTAAATCGAGCCAGGTCCGCTGCCTGCGCAATGCGCGCGTAGAGCAACCGCCCCTTCCCCAGGATGTTCCCCATAGTCCTTTTCCTTGCACGTTCGAGCCGGTATCGTTCTGCAATGAATGCAGGCCGGATGGACAGTGCTCCTGTCGGCTACCGGCTATATGACATCAGCGTACCGAGCAAAGGTATGAACCAGAGCAATTCGCCACAATTGTTCAGATTCGTCTGATCAGCCTAAACTCAGCGCCAGGAAAGGCCTCAAATAAAGCCATCAGCACTCTCTCGCGATAAAAGGAACTGCCCCGCATGCGTGTCGCAATACTGGATGACGAGCCCGCCGAACTGGCGCGGGTGGAACAGACACTGCGACAGATCCCCGGCCCCGGGGAACAGCCATGGACGCTGCACAGCTTCGAGCGTGGCGAGGACCTGCTACGGCAGCTGCGGCGTGAAACCTTCGACCTGCTGATTCTCGACTGGCAACTGCCAGACCTTAGCGGACTCTCATTGCTGCGCTGGACCCGCGAACACATGGAGGCGCCACCGGCCGCCATCATGCTCACCAGCCGCGATGCCGAGAGCGATATCGTCCAGGCCCTGAACACCGGTGCCGACGACTATGTGAGCAAACCTTTCCGCCCCAACGAACTCAAGGCACGGGTGACCGCCGTCCTGCGCCGCCACGGCTTGCAGCGTTCGGCGGCCGTCGAGGTGCAGACCTTCAACGACCTGGCCTTCGACGACGCCGAGCTGACGGTGACCCGTGCCGGCAGCCCGATCAGCCTCACCGAACGCGAGTACCGCCTGGCCCGCTGCCTGTTCGCCAACCTGGGTCGGCCGTTATCCCGGGAATATCTTTACGAACGTTTCTGGACCCATGAGGAAATCGTCTCTTCCCGTCCCCTGGACACTCACATCTACCGCTTGCGCAACAAGCTGGGGCTGACCGCGGATCGTGGCTGGCAGCTGCTGACTATCTATGGCTATGGCTATCGCCTGGAAAGTGTCTCGGCGGCGGAGTAGGGCGGCCCTTTTAACCGGGCAATAAAAAAGGCCAACGCTGAGCGTTGGCCTTTTTCATTTCGGCGATGCAACCCCGATCAGAAGTCCAGGTTGGATACCGCCAGGGCGTTGCTTTCGATGAAGTCGCGACGAGGCTCGACCGCATCACCCATCAGGGTGTTGAAGATCTGGTCGGCGCCGATGGCGTCTTCGATGGTGACCTTGAGCATGCGGCGCACGCTTGGGTCCATGGTGGTTTCCCACAACTGATCCGGGTTCATCTCGCCCAGACCTTTGTATCGCTGGATGGTGTGGCGCTTGGTGCTTTCGGTCATCAGCCAGTCCAGGGCTTCCTTGAACTCAGTCACCGCCTTCTTGCGTTCGCCGCGCTGAATATAAGCGCCTTCGTCCAGCAGGGAGCTCAGTTGAGCGCCGAGGGTGACGACGGTCTTGTAGTCATTGCTGCCGAAGAAGTCGCGGTTGAAGGTGACGTAGTTCGACAGGCCGTGGGAGATCAGTTCGACCTCTGGCAGCCAGACATTACGTTCACGGTCTTCACGCAGGCTGGCCTTGTAGACCAGGCCGGACTTCTCGACGGTGCGCAGGCGGACTTCATATTGGGCCAGCCAATCCTGCATGGCCGCGTGATCGGAGAGTTGCTCCAGGCTCACGGCCGGCAGGTAGATGAAGTGCTCGGTCAGCTCCTGAGGGTACAGGCGCGACAGACGCTTGAGGGTTTTCATGACCATGCGGAAGTCGTTCACCAGGCGCTCCAGCGCCTCGCCGGAAATGCCCGGTGCTTCTTCGTTCAGGTGCAGGCTCGCATCTTCCAGGGCCGACTGCGTCATGTACTCTTCCATGGCGTCGTCGTCTTTGATGTATTGCTCTTGCTTGCCTTTCTTGACCTTGTACAGCGGCGGTTGAGCGATGTAGATGTAGCCACGCTCGATCAACTCCGGCAACTGACGGAAGAAGAAGGTCAGCAGCAGGGTACGGATGTGCGAACCGTCGACGTCGGCGTCGGTCATGATGATGATGTTGTGATAACGCAGCTTGTCGATGTTGTACTCTTCGCGGCCGATGCCGCAACCGAGTGCAGTGATCAAGGTGCCGACCTCTTGCGAGGAAATCATCTTGTCGAAGCGCGCTTTCTCGACGTTAAGGATCTTGCCCTTGAGCGGCAGAATCGCCTGGGTCTTACGGTTACGTCCCTGCTTGGCGGAGCCGCCAGCAGAGTCACCTTCCACCAGGTAGAGTTCGGAAAGGGCAGGGTCTTTTTCCTGGCAGTCCGCCAGTTTGCCCGGCAGGCCGGCGATATCCAGCGCACCTTTACGGCGGGTCATCTCACGGGCCTTACGCGCCGCTTCACGGGCACGGGCGGCGTCGAGCATCTTGCCGACCACCAGCTTGGCTTCGTTCGGGTTTTCCAGCAGGAAGTCGGAGAAGTACTTGCCCATTTCCTGTTCGACCGCGGTCTTCACTTCGGAAGACACCAGCTTGTCTTTGGTCTGGGAGCTGAACTTCGGATCCGGCACCTTGACCGAAATGATCGCGGTCAGGCCTTCGCGGGCATCGTCACCGGTGGTGGCGACCTTGTGCTTCTTCGCCAGACCTTCCTGCTCGATGTAGTTGTTCAGGTTACGCGTCAGTGCCGAACGGAAGCCCACCAGGTGGGTGCCGCCGTCGCGCTGCGGAATGTTGTTGGTGAAGCACTGCAGGTTTTCGTTGAAGCTGTCATTCCACTGCAGGGCGATTTCCACGCCGATGCCGTCTTCACGCTGGACGTTGAAGTGGAACACCTGGTTGACCGCGGTCTTGTTGGTGTTCAGGTATTCAACGAACGCACGCAGGCCGCCTTCGTACTTGAACAGCTCTTCCTTGCCACTGCGCTCGTCCTTCAGAACGATACCGACACCGGAGTTGAGGAAGGACAGTTCACGAATCCGCTTGGCCAGGATGTCCCAGCTGAAATGGATGTTCTTGAAGGTCTCGCTGGAAGCCTTGAAGTGAATCTGGGTACCGGTGGTTTCGCTGTCACCGACGATCGCCATAGGCGCCTGAGGCACACCGTGAACGTAGGTCTGTTCCCAGATCTTGCCACTGCGGCGAACGGTCAGCACCAGTTCTTCGGACAGGGCGTTCACTACCGACACACCCACACCGTGCAGACCGCCGGATACTTTGTAGGAGTTGTCGTCGAACTTACCGCCGGCGTGCAGCACGGTCATGATGACCTCCGCTGCGGAAACGCCTTCTTCTTTATGCACGTCTACCGGGATGCCGCGACCGTTGTCGCGCACGGTAATGGATTCGTCCGGGTGGATGATGATGCTGATGTCGTCGCAGTGGCCAGCCAGAGCTTCGTCGATCGAGTTATCGACCACCTCGAACACCATATGGTGTAGACCGCTGCCATCGTCGGTGTCACCAATGTACATACCGGGACGTTTGCGTACGGCATCCAAACCTTTCAGCACTTTAATGCTGCTCGAGTCGTACGTGTTTTCTTCGCTCATGCCTTCACTCCCGATGGTCGTGGGTCTGGGTGATACGGCCCTGTTCCACGTGGAACAGGGCAACTGGCGTTTCCGTCTGCCAGCCTTCCCTCAATAATTCGTGGTCTACACAGGTGATGAACACCTGGCAGCGTAAGTCTTCCAACAAGCGACAAAGTGCGCGGCGATGCTGCTCATCCAGTTCAGACGGCAAGTCATCCACCAGATAAATACACTGACCGCGCCGGGCCTGGCTGACCAGGTGCCCCTGGGCGATCCGCAAGGCACAGACCACCAACTTCTGCTGACCGCGGGACAAGATGTCCGCAGCGTTGTGTGCGCCCAATCTGAGACGCAAATCAGCACGTTGGGGGCCGGCCTGGGTATGACCCATTTGCTGATCACGATGGAGGGATGTCGCGAGCACTGCACTGAGCTCTCGATCTTTATCCCAACCACGGTAATAGCTAAGCGTTAAGCCCTCGAGCTCTACCAGCTCGCTCAAGGTCCGCTCAAAGACTGGTTTCAAGGCTTTGATATAAGCGCGGCGGTATTCATCAATTTCAGCGCTGGCCTGACACAGTTCCCTGTCCCAGGCTGCTTGCGAAGCGGCGTCAAGTGTACCATGCCGCAGCCATGAGTTCCGCTGCCGCAGGGCCTTCTGCAAGCGCTGCCAGGTTGACATGAAGCGCGGTTCCACGTGGAACACGCCCCAATCAAGGAACTGGCGCCTGATTTTCGGAGCCCCTTCCAGCAAGCGGAAACTGTCCGGGTTGATCAACTGCAGGGGCAAGATCTCCGCCAGCTGCGCGGCACTGCGGGCGTTCTGCCCGTCGATGCGGATCTGGAACTCACCCTGACGGTCGCGAGATATCCCCAGGCTGCTATGTCCGCCTTCCGCCAGCTCGACCTGGCCGAACACAGTACAGGCGAGTTGCTCGTACTGGATCACCGGCAATAAACGGGCACTGCGAAACGAGCGAGCAAGCCCCAGCAAGTGGATGGCTTCCAGCACGCTGGTTTTGCCACTGCCGTTGGCGCCGTAGAGGAGGTTGATGCGGGGGGAGGGGGAGAAGGTCACCGGGTGCAGATTGCGCACCGCGGTGACCGAGACGCGACTGAGGGACATCTAGCTTCTGCTGAGCATGATTACAGGCGCATCGGCATGACAACGTAGGCCGAGTCGTCGTTGTCGGATTCCTGCACCAGCGCACTGCTGTTGGAATCGGACAGGATCAGGCGTACCTGTTCGGTGGTCATCACGCCCAGCACGTCGAGCAGGTAGCTCACGTTGAAGCCGATCTCCAGCGAACCGCCGTTGTATTCCACGCCTACTTCTTCTTCCGCCTCTTCCTGCTCCGGGTTGTTCGCCTGGATTTTCAGCTGACCGTTGGCCAGTTGCAGACGGATACCGCGGTACTTCTCGTTGGACAGGATCGCGGTACGGCTGAAGGCTTCGCGCAGCGCCTGACGGTCGCCCAGTACCAGCTTGTCACCGCCCTTCGGCAGCACGCGCTCGTAGTCCGGGAACTTGCCGTCGACCAGCTTGGAGGTGAAGGTGAACTCGCCGGTGGTCGCACGGATATGGTGCTGACCCAGCACGATGCTGACATTGCCATCCGGCTCGGTGAGCAGACGGGCCAGTTCCAGGATGCCCTTGCGCGGCACAATCACCTGGTGGCGATCCGGCTGACCGATATCGGCCTGCATCGAGCACATGGCCAGGCGGTGACCATCGGTGGCCACGGCACGGATGATGCCGGCGGAGACCTCCAGCAGCATACCGTTGAGGTAGTAACGCACGTCCTGCTGGGCCATGGCGAAGCTGGTGCGTTCGATCAGGCGACGCAGCTTGCTCTGCTCCAGCTGGCAGGTCAGCGAGCCCGGACCTTCTTCCACAGTCGGGAAGTCGTTGGCCGGCAGGGTGGACAGGGTAAAGCGGCTACGGCCAGCCTTGACCACCAGCTTCTGCTCGTCGACCTTGATGTCGATCAGGGCATCGTTCGGCAGGCTCTTGCAGATGTCCATCAGCTTACGCGCCGGGACAGTGATTTCGCCTGGCTCCGCCGGCTCTTCCAGCTGCACGCGACCGACCAGCTCGACTTCCAGGTCGGTACCGGTCAGCGACAGTTGCTGGCCTTCGACAACCAACAGCACGTTGGAAAGTACCGGCAAGGTCTGACGACGTTCGACGACGCCGGCGACCAGTTGCAGGGGTTTCAACAGGGCTTCGCGTTGAATGGTGAAATGCATGGTCTAGTCCCTTGCCTTAATAAGCTGCGCTGGAGTCATCAAGTGGTCAGAGTACGCAGCAGGTTCTTGTAGTCCTCGCGGATGTCCGCGTCGGATTCCTTAAGTTCATTGATCTTGCGGCATGCGTGCAAGACCGTGGTGTGGTCGCGGCCGCCGAACACATCGCCGATTTCCGGCAGGCTGTGGTTGGTCAGTTCCTTGGACAAGGCCATGGCCACCTGGCGTGGGCGTGCGACAGAACGCGAGCGACGCTTGGACAGCAGATCGGAGATCTTGATCTTGTAGTACTCGGCGACAGTGCGCTGAATGTTATCCACAGAGACCAGCTTGTCCTGCAGGGCCAGCAGGTCTTTCAGCGATTCGCGAATCAGCTCGATGGTGATGTCGCGCCCCATGAAGTGCGAGTGAGCGATGACACGCTTGAGCGCACCCTCCAGCTCACGCACGTTGGAGCGAATCCGCTGGGCAATGAAGAACGCCGCATCGTGGGGCAGTTCGACTTTGGCTTGGTCGGCTTTTTTCATCAGGATCGCGACGCGGGTTTCCAGTTCCGGTGGCTCTACCGCCACGGTCAGGCCCCAGCCAAAGCGCGATTTCAGGCGTTCTTCCAGGCCTTCGATTTCCTTCGGATAGCGGTCACTGGTGAGAATCACCTGTTGGCCGCCTTCGAGCAGGGCGTTGAAGGTGTGGAAAAACTCTTCCTGGGAACGCTCCTTGCGGGCGAAGAACTGGATATCGTCGATCAGCAACGCATCCACCGAACGGTAGAAACGCTTGAATTCGTTGATCGCGTTGAGCTGCAGCGCCTTGACCATGTCCGCGACGAAGCGCTCGGAATGCAGGTACACGACCTTGGCATTCGGGTTCTTCTTTAATAGATGGTTACCCACAGCATGCATCAAGTGGGTCTTACCCAAACCTACGCCCCCATAAAGGAAGAGCGGGTTGTAACCATGCTTGGGATTGTCGGCTACCTGCCAGGCCGCGGCGCGGGCCAGCTGGTTCGACTTGCCTTCCACAAAGTTTTCGAAGGTGAAGGTGCGGTTCAGGTAACTGGTGTGCTTAAGCGCACCTTCCACCTGAACGGTGCGCTGTTCGGCGCGCACTGGAGCTTGCTGCGAGCTGGCCCCCGCCATCGGGTCGAAGCTGTCACGAGAGGGTTCTTCGCTGACTTCGGCGACTTTCTGGGTCGCCGGTTTGCTCGGGGCGGCCGGAGCCGGCGCAGCGACCGGGGCGGCTGCAGCTGCCTGCTGAACCTGAGAGGCAACCGCGGCGGCCAGCGGAGCATTAGGTGCGGCACGAGGAGCGGAACTGCGTTTGCTGCCTATTAATAAGGAAAGCGCCGGCGCCATGCCATTGCCATGCTCATCCAGCAGCTCGAGCACGCGGCCCAGGTACTTTTCGTTAACCCAATCGAGAACAAAACGATTCGGTGCGTATACACGCAACTCGTCGCCTTCGGCTTCGACCTGTAGCGGACGGATCCAAGTGTTGAATTGCTGGGCAGGCAGCTCATCACGCAGAAGCTCCACGCACTGCTGCCAAAGTTCCAC